>NZ_CP083721.1:1317500-6117500 GCF_011516665.3 Bradyrhizobium sp. 41S5
GAGAACCCGGTGATCTTGATCGGCGCACCATTCGCCTGCGGGATCACGAAAATACTCTCCGCCGGGTCCTGAGTGCCGATCATCGGATCCTTCGATTTGGGAGGCAGCCTGACCGCTCCGGCAAATTCGCTGTCGTTGACCCAATGCCCGAGCACGAACTCGTACTGGTTCTCGATGCTTGAGTTGATGAAATAGCCGAGCAGCCCGCGTTCGATGCCGTCGCTGGGGCGCGACGGATCGTAGACCGGCCCGTATGGCAAGCCACGACGGACCAGCCGGTGCGTATTGTTGCTCCCACCTGGGCGCCCCTGTCCGGTGACTGGCTGGCCACGTGGATTGATCCGACGCATATGCGCCCCGACGGGGCAACGCAGACCCTTTGGATCGCCCGATCCATCCGCGTTCACGTATTCGAAGTTGTTCAATTGCTCTGGTGGAATTCCACCCGCAGGGCTGTCGGTGTCGGGAGACAAGGCGAGCGGAGTGCCATTGCGCCAGCGTCCGCAAATCTTGGCGGCCAGCAGTTCGGGATCAATCCTGTCCTTGTTGGATTGAAGAAACTGTTCAAATCCGACCACGTCGGTCCGGATCATCTTGAAAACAGCGAAGCTGCCGTTGAGGCCGAGTTCCTGAGGTTCCGGCACGAAGTAGTTTTCGGCCTCGTCGCGCAAGACGAACAGCCAAGGTTCGCATGGTTGCTGGCGGTCCGGAAGATATCGCTCCGGGCCGCCGCGAATGGTGGTCATGCTGATGCCGTCGGTGTAACCGAAATGAACCTTGAAGGTGGGCACAAGTTCGCCGTCCTTTACTTCCAGCAACGCCATCCCGTCAGCACGCCATATCTCCCGGAAAGCATCGGCTTCGGCAAACAGCGCCGAGAGGCGGGCGCTATATGACGTCATTGCTTCGGGGCTGATGGCGTGCAGCGTAACCAGGACGTGATCTCCTCCCGCCCCGAATCCTCCGATCCAGTGTTGCGGGTCGCTCTCGCCTGTATCGCCCACCAGTTTTGCCCGTTCGGCGGCGCCTTCGATAAACGCGCCGAACGACTTGAACGAGAGCGCCGGAACGCGATCCTTGATCTCCAGGGCAAGCATTCCTGGCCAGGTAATACCGAGGTTCAGGCAATAGTCGGGCTTGCGGCGCGGGACATCGGCGGGATTGTCGTCCGGTCCCGGCTCGAACCCCACGTGCCAGTCTTCGGCAGTGGTGATCTGCGGCGCGTCGGCCTCGTCACCGCTGACGAGCCGACCAAGCATCCTGCGCGCTTCGGCGGGAGCGCCGGCCGTTAGCAGGAAGTGGCGCACCATCGGCATCTTGTAGCCACGAAGGATGAAGCCCTGGATATCGCCGAGGTCGAGTGTAGTCCTGGCGTTCCATGCCGAACGGGCATCAGTGCCCGCCCGCTCGTGACCGCCGCGCCCGAACAAGCGGCGGAAGAGCCCTCCGCCTTCTTTTGCTTCTGGCTTGCTGTCCTGACTCACGGTGCGCTTCCTTCCCTATCGACCCACGGCGGACTGCGACTTGCCGTCGGCGATCAGCGCTTTGATGTCCTGATTGGCCAAGCCGGGATAGCCTTGATAGAAGCCGATAGGATCTCGGCTCGCCGCGGCAGCGAAGTCGATGAACTCCTGCACGTGTTTGCTGCAAGGCGACGGCGGCGGGTCTTTGGTGAATTTGAAAATGACATCGAAGACCGGCCCGATGTTCTTGGTGAAATCCATGATGTATTTGTCGAATGCGCCGTCGTAGACGGTGAAGAAACCAAGCTGGTGTTCCTCAAGTGGCACGAACTGCGCGAAATGCGGGGTGCCGACACTGTCCATATCCCTGTCGACTTTTCCGGTCATCCCCATCGTCCGCAGGATCAGCTGCATCTCAGCGAAGGCGAGCCGCGATCTGGCGGGCAGGATCACCAGGAACGGAAGGAGTTGGCGCGCGCCCTCAATGTCGGCGGCGGCCATCGCCTTGATCTCCTTGACCGTCGGTCCGGGATAAGCGCTGTAGACATACGCCGGCTTCAGCTGATGTTCTGCTGCCCAACCAACGAATGCGTCCGCGTTATTCGCGACGGGCGCAGATGGCGGATCGCTCACATGCTTGAAGATGACGTCGAACACCGGCCCCGCGCGCCTCGCCAGATCGTGCATGAGCGGACCGAAATCACCGTCGAAATCGCCGAGGAAAAGCAGCGTCCTGTCACTCAGGACCGTGAAGCGCGAGTAATGCACGGTGCCAATGGCGTCTTCTGCCTGAAACAGATCGGGCATCAACGGCGGCAGCTCCTGCGCCAGCGCCTTCGCGTCAGCGCCCGACTTCAAGGGAAAGCTCAAGGTGAAGTGGTTCTGGCTCATCGTGGCATTCACTCCTTGCTCATGGGATCACGCCGCAGTCGAACATCTTGTTCAAAACAGGAGCGGCGATCTTGTGGAGATCATTCTGGCCCGCGAGCCGTTGCGCAGAAACTCGATGGCTTCCTTCTTCGCCGATGATGGTTCTTTCTTCAGATCCTTCAGTTCATCGCAGGTCGCCGCCTGATGGTGCCCCTCGTCACCAAACTTTAGCTTGCATCTCTTTTGACGCGGGCGCACTTGATTTAGATCAGGGTGATCAAAAAACGCGACGGATACCAGGGTCACACTACAGACTTATGATTAGCGTGAACGGTCAGCGACATTGACGCATTGCAGTTCAACAAGATGCTCCGTCGCTACGGCCCAATTGCTGGGGTACTGATCGAAGCGAATTGGTTTCAGTCGACTTCTAGTTAAGATCCCGAAATGGTTGATGGAAATGACCATGAGCCCTTCGCTGATGTCTTTGATCGCCTTCACGTGCATCTTTGGCGGTACATTTCTGGGCATATACATCCGCCGCAGCCTGCCGGACCGGCATCTGAGCGGGGATGCCAGGGATATCGTCAGGCAGGGCACAGGCTTGATCGCCACGCTAGCCTCCCTTGTGCTTGGTCTTCTTATTGCTTCGGCCAATGGAAAATTCGAAACTGAGAGCAGCCAGGTTGAACAACTGACAGCCAATGTCGTCTTGCTGGACGGCATTTTGAAGCTATATGGATCGGAGACCGGTGGAATTCGGACCTCGCTGCGACGCGAGGTCAATGTGATGGCCGATCGAATCTGGCGAGAGAACAGCTCCGGCGAGCAGAGGACGAAGACATTTGAGCCGACAGATCTCGGAGTATCGCTGTACAGTGAAGTTCTCAAACTCTCACCGAAGACCGAGACAGAGCGCTTGCTTCAAGCCAAGGCCATGGATGCAATCACGGATGTAGGAAAGATACGCCTGCTTCTGTTCACCGCCGCTGGCGGATCGATCCCTATCCCCTTCCTCATCGTACTGATTGGCTGGCTCACGCTGATCTTTGCCAGCATCAGTCTTTTTGCGGAAAGCACCACAAGGGTGAGCACCGTGCTCTTCATTTTTTCCCTTGCCGCGACCGCTGCGATCTTCCTCATTCTGGAATTGAGCCAGCCATTTACAGGCTTAATGAGGATATCCGATCAGCCATTGCGTGATGCTCTGCCGGTCATGGGCTCATGACGCGTCATTTTGCTGCTATTCAAGAATGTTAAGCTCGCCCAAACGCCGCTTCCATCGCCTTGCGCGTCTTGATGGTGTCGTTGCTCTCGTCGACCTCGACGTCGCTCCAGCGCACCACAGCGCCGTGGGCGATGTCGTTCTTCAGCTTGACCCGATGCGCGAGCCCGATCGGCAATGCGCCGGCGGCGAGGCTGGCGGAGGCGGGCATCAGTTTGCCCCACACCGTGTAGCCGCCTTCGCCGTCGAGCATCTCGCCGGCGCGCAGATTGCGTTTCGCCACCGCCGCGACGTCGCCGCGGAAGCCGCGCGGCTGTCCGGTCGGCTCGTTGCGCAGCGCCGCCGACAGGACGGAAATATTCAACTCGAGCCCGATCAGATGATACGGCTTGTACATTGCCGCATAGCGGCCGGACGCATCGGTCTTGAGGCCGTACTGCTTGAAGCAATCGGCGGCATAATCGTTCGGCGCCTCAAGTACCACATAGACGCCCCAGCGCAGATCGCGGAACACCGGACGGCCGTCGCGCTCCAGCGACGACACCACCTCGACGATGCCGGATTTCTCCAGCACGCCGCCTCTGTCGCGCGGCCGCATCACATGCGGCAGGTCGTCGACGCCGCAGGGCGGAAACAGCAAACCCTCCGACGGCACGTCGAGCGTGCACGCATTGGCGATCGCCGCCATCTCGATCGCGGATTTGGTGCCGTCGAGGAAGGAGTTGAACATCTGCGGGTTCATGCCGGCGGATTGCGCTTCGCCTGATGTGAGCCCGTAATGCTGCCACACGCCTTCCGGCGTCACGTCGTGATAGGTGGGCAGGTATTTCGTGCCCTTGCCGGCAGCGACCACGGTGAATCCCGTCGCGCGCGCCCAATCGACCATCTCCGCCGTCAGCGCCGGCTGGTCGCCATAGGCGAGCGAATAGACCACGCCGGCCTTGCGCGCCTCTTCGGCGAGCAGCGGGCCCGCCAGCACGTCGGCCTCGACATTGACCATCACGACATGCTTGCCGGCGGCGATCGCTGCACGGGCATGGCGGATGCCGACGGCGGGATTGCCGGTGGCTTCCACCATCACGTCGAACGCGCCGCCGGCGATCGCGCGCGCGCCGTCGTCGGTAAAGGTCGTGGCGCCGATCCGCGCGTCGTCCCAGCCGACGGTGCGGCACGCCTCGCGCGCACGGTCGCGGTCGAGATCGACGATCACGGGCACCTCGAGCCCCGGCGTGTGTGGCACCTGGGACAGGAACATCGAGCCGAATTTTCCGGCCCCGATCAGGGCGACGCGAACCGGCTTGCCGCCGGCAGCGCGGGTCTTGAGGAGGTGATGCAGGTTCATTAGCTCTTTACCACGATGCGATCGAAGGGAGTGATCTGGAACGACGACAAATATCAGCAATCGTCATTCCGGGCTCGACGCTCGCGCGTCGCCCCGGAATGACAGCTTTTGAGTCTACTCCGCCGCCTGCCGCGGCGCGCGGGCGAGCCGCAGCAGCGCGTCGTCGGCGACGGTCTGGATCGGCGTGAAGTCGCGGTGCGCGATGTAGTCCGGCCGCGTCGGGGTGCGGATGTAGTTCGAGACCGCGTTCAGCGTCAAATAGACGATCTTGCGCGGGTAGGGCGTGATGTTGCCGCTCGACCCGTGCACCAGATTGCCGTGGAACATCAGCATGCCGCCGGGCTTGCCGGTCGGGGCGACGATGCCGCCCTGCTTCACGAGGCGGGTCACGGTCTCTTCGTCCAGCGTCCACAGCGGGTACGACGTGGTTTCGAGATCGTGCGACGCTTTCAGGTCGCCGGCGGTCTGGCTCTGCGGCACCAGCATCAGCGGGCCGTTGATCGGCATCACCTCGTCGAGGAAGATCGCGATGTTCATCGCGCGCGGCTCCGGCATGCCGTCGTCGCGCTTCCAGGTGCCGTAATCCTGGTGCCACTGCCAGACGTCGCCGGTGAAGGCGGCCTTCGCGTTGATCTTGAACTGATGCATGTAGACCTTCTCACCGAACAGCTGCTCGATGGGGTCGATCATGCGCGGGTGCGCGCCGAGGATGCCGAACGCCTCGTTGTAGAGATGCGCGGCGAAGGCCGTGCGCGGCGCGCCGCTCTTCTCGCGCCACACCTCGGGGCGGTTGGCGTCATAGATCGAGACCGCCTCGCGTGCGAGGAAATCGACCTCTTCTTGGCTGAACAGCTCGGGCAGGAACAGCCAGCCCTGGCGATGGAAAAATTCGATCTGCTCCGGGGTCAGTTTCATGGTGCTTTCCTCCTTTGATTATTGGTTTTCGTTCTTGGTGCCGCGACGGTCCTGCTCACGCCGCCACGTCGATGGCCCTCAGCTTCTCTTCGGTCATCCGCCCCGCCGTCTGCGCATGCGCAAGCGCCGCGGTTTCCGCGGCGGCGGCGTTGCCGGAGAAAATATGTGCGGCGATGGTCTCGTGCTCGGTCCAGGCGCTGCCGCGGTAATCGAGCTCGGCGAGCACGGTCGCCATCGAGCGGCGCATATGCGGCCATTGCGGCGCGATCATTTCCTCGATCGCGGTATTGCCGGCCAGCCGATAGATCGCGCTGTGGAAGTCGACGTCGAGCGCGATCAGGCGCGCCAGCGGCGCGTTGTCGTCGATCGCGCGCCCGGCTTCCAGCGCGGCCTCGAGCTGTGCGCGTGCCGCGGGATCCTCTTTCACCCGCGCTGCGGCAAGCCGCGCCGCCAGCGCATCGATCGCGCCGCGCACTTCATAGAGCTCGCGGATGCGCTGCGGATCGAGCTGCGTCACCTCGAAGCCGCGCTTGCCGCTCTCCGCGACAAGGCCCTGGCGATGCAACAGGTGCAGCGCGTGCGAGATCGGCTGGCGCGAGACGCCGAGCCGATCGGCAAGTTCGTTCTGGGTGATGCGCTGGCCGGGCAGCAGCGTGCGGTCGATGATCGCTTCGAGCAATCGCCCGTAGACCTGGTCGATCAGGTTCGGAAGCGGGTCCAACGGGATCATGCCGACCGTTCAGATTGGAATACGGAATTCCGTGTTCGAAAGGTAGGCTACTGTGGGTTGCCGGAACGGTCAAGGTTGAAGTCAGAGATCGATCTAAGCTATTGATAAGTCGATATTTTTCTGTCTTGGCCTGCCCGAACCCATCCGTCATGGCCGGGACAAGCCCGGCCATGACGAGATCGTTGTCGTCAGCGATCCCGTGGGCCCAGCCCGCTACTTCGCCTTGCCCAGCTCGATCAGGATCCGCGTCATCAGATAGAGCCGCGGCACGATCGAGTTGGTGTCGATGTATTCGTCGCGGGCGTGATAGCCCCAGCCGGCGAGGCCGAAGCTTTCGACCACGATGGCCTTGCCGCTGCGCGCGGCGTAGCCGGCATCGGTCGCGCCGCCGGTCATCTCCGCGATATCCAGCGTGCGGCCGAGTTCGGCGTAGATCGCCTGTCCCTGCTTGGCGAGCGCGCGGCCACGATCGTTCGCGACGAAGGGCGGGCGGCCCGCGGTGACCTTCACGGTTACCTCAGTGTCAGGGATCAACTTGTCCTTCGCCTTCTCGTCGAGCGCGGCCTGCAGCTTTTGCACGCCGTCCGGAATGGTGAGGCGAATGTCGGCGCCTGCGCTGGCATGATCCGGGATCTGGTTGCGCACGGTGCCGGCATTCGCGGTGGTCCAGTTCAGCTGCGTGCCCGGGATGGATTTCGCGACGTCCTGGGTCTGCAGCAATTGATGCGCGAGCTCAAGCAGCGCATTGCGGCCGAGCTGCGGTGCGGCGCCGGCATGCGAGGCCTTGCCCTTCACGTCCATCGTGCCGGTCGCGGTGCCGCTGGCGCCGAGCAGCAGGCTTTCGTTCTTGGCCACCGGCGGCGCGACCGTCGGCTCGCAAGACAGCACCACGTCGTGCTGGTCGGCGAGCTCGGCGATGATCTCGCCGGAGCCGATCGAGCCGACCTCTTCATCCGGATTGAACGACACCGTGAGCTTTGCGTAGTCGCGCCAGCCCGCATCGTTCAGGATCTTGAGCGAATGCAGGATGACGGCGATGCCGCCCTTGTCGTCGGCAATGCCGGGCCCGTAGATCCTGTTGCCGTCGACCTTGTAGGGTTGGGTGTCGAGGATGCCGTGCTCATAGACCGTATCCATATGCGCGATCAGCATCAGCTTCTTGCTGCCGGTGCCTTCGAAGGTGCCGATCACCATGTCGGCGCCGGCGCCATTCGTGGTCTTGCGCCGCTCGGTCTTGGCGCCGAGCGCCTTCAGCCGCGCTTCGGTATAGTCGGCCATCTTCCTCAGGCCCTCGACATCGCTGGAGCCTGACTCGATCAGCACCATGTCGTGCAGGCTCTCGATCACGGCCGGCTGGGCCTGCTCGGCGGCCGCGCGCAGCTTTTCATCCGCGGCGGCAAAGGCGGAGGACGAGGCGAGGGCGAGCGAAAGCAGGCCAGCCGACGCGAGCAATTTGATGGATAGTTTCATGATTGTCTTCCCTGAAAAGCGCAGGGAGACACTAGCATCGCAGCCTGTTCGCCTCCAGCTGCGATCAACTCGGATCGAGGACTTCGACATCGAAGGTTTCGATCTGCGCGGGCCCGGCGGTGGCATCGATCGCCGTAATCCTGTCGCCAGATATCGTGACCCGCAGCACGACACGCAGAGCGCCACCGAGAATGACGGCAACGCCGATCTCGCCGTCGACCAGCGCGGCTTTCGCCGCCTGCGCGCGTCCCTTGAAGCTTTCGGCGACAGCCGCGGCGCCACGGATGACCGGCAGCGAGCCGAGCCGCTGCGCCGCCTGATCGGCGCGCACGACGACGTCGGGCGCGAGCACGGCAAGCAGCCCTTCGAAATCGCCGTTGCGGGATGCGGCGAGGAAAGCTTCGACGATGCCGCGCTGCCGGCTGAGATCGGGATCCGGCGCGGGCGGCGCGCCCTGCACGCGGCGTCTGGCGCGGCTCGCCAGCTGCCGCGCGGCGGCCGGCGTGCGCCCGACGATCGGCGCGATCTCCTCGAACGGCACCGCGAACATGTCGTGCAGCACGAAAGCCAGCCGCTCGGCCGGTGCCAGCGTTTCCAGCACCACGAGCAGCGCGGCACCGACCGAGTCCGCCATCTCGGCCTCGCGCTCGGACGGATTGTCCGCGATCGGCTCCGGCACGTGCGGTCCGATCGGCTCCTCGCGGCGCGATTTGCGCGAGCGCAGCATGTCGAGGCAGATCCGCGCGATCACCGTGGTCAGCCAGCCCCCGAGATTGTCGACGGCAGCAGTGTCGGTGCGGCCGAGCCGCAGCCAGGCCTCCTGCACGGCGTCGTCGACCTCGGCGGTCGAACCCAGCATGCGATAGGCCACGGCCCGCAAGCGCGGCCGGTTGGCCTCGAACTGTTCGGCCAGAAATTCTTTCTCGTCCATCGGTCACATTCCCTTGGTCCGCTCCGTCATGGCCATGACGAACGAAACCAGGCCGATGTGACAGCAGATCGGCATGGCGGCGTCAAAAGGCAAATCAGGAGAGTGAGATGATGAAGGCACGCATGAACCACCCGGTGATGGTTGTTCCCGATGCCATGAAGGCGTTGCAGGCGCTCAGCGAGAGCACCAAACAGGCCTTGCCGGAAAAGCTCCTCGAGCTGGTCCATCTGCGCGCCAGCCAGATCAATGGCTGCAGCGTCTGTGTCGATATGCACCCGAAGCTTGCCAGGCGTGCCGGCGAGACCGACGAACGGCTGTTCGCGGTCGGCGCCTGGCGCGACACGCCGTATTTCACCGAAGCCGAGCGCGCCGCGCTGGCGCTGACCGAAGCGGTGACCCGGCTCAGCGACCGCGAGGATCCGGTGACGGACGCGGTGTGGGACGAGGCGGCGAAGCATTTTGGCGAGCAGCAGCTCGCGTCTCTGGTGCTGGGGATCGCCGCGATCAATGTCTGGAACCGGCTCAACGTCGCCGTGCGGCAGCCGGTCGGTGTTTGGAAGGTGTGAGGAATCCCCCCTCTCCCCGTTCTTCACGGGGAGAGGGCTCCTCTCTTCGCGAGCGACGTGCGTGGACGGACCTGTACCCCCTCACTCGGCGCGCAATGCGCGCCGACCTCTCCCCGCAAGCGGGGCGAGGTGATGAGCTGTACCGCCGCCTCAGCTCGCCAAGAACTCCAGCACGATCTCGCAATAGCGCTGCGGGGCCTGCTCGAACATCGGATGCGTGGTGCCGGGGATCATCTCGGTGCGCGCGCCCTTCACATTGGCGGCAAGCGCGTGCAGCACCTTCGGCAGCATGCCTTTGGTGTTGGCGCCGCCGATGAACAGCGTCGGCGTCCTGATCGCCTCCGCGTCGGCCTTCGAGAAGGGCGGGCGCTGGTCGCGGGTCTGGCCGATGAGGGTGGTCGCGTTGTCGCGCAACAGCTGCTTGGAGGTCGCCGGAATCCGATTCCAGGCGCCGGGCCCTTCGAGCGCGTCCATGAAGATCTGCAAGCCGCCGTCGATGTCGCCCTTGGCGATCTCCGCGGCACACGCCGCGAAGCGTGCCGCCAGCGGCGAGGGGCCCGGCTTGAAGTCAGGATCAAGGCTCTCGTCGAGCTCGCCGCCGGGCTCGGCCAGGATCAGCTTGCGCAGCAGGTCCGGCCGGCGCTGCGCGACGCGGAAGCAGATGTGGCCGCCGCGGGAGTGCCCCATCAGGTCGACCGGTTTGGTGTCGAATGCCTCGATGAAGGCGATGACGTCGTCGACATGCTGCGCGATCGAATAGGTGTCGCCAACGCCGTCCCAATGCGCCGGGAAGAAATGCCGCAGGCTGACCGCGATCACGCGATGCCGCCGCGTCAGCGGGCCGAGCACCGCCGACCAGATCCGGAAATCGCACAGCGAGCCGTGCACGCACACCAGCGGCGGGCCCTCTCCGATATCGAGATAAGGCATGTCGAAACCGTTGACGTGGAGGCTGTGCATTTGGAGGCTCGCGCAGGGGAGGAGATGTTGTTGATTTAGCCCAAGTTCCCACGGAATTCGGGTGGATGGCAACATTCTCCAAGCCTAGATTTCAAATCAGCAACAGGCTCGAATGTGTGAGCCCAAATGATATGAAGGAACATCTGGAGCGAGCCATGACCGGCCAGCATTTTGCAATCTTCGAGACCATGATCGGCGCCTGCGGCGTCGTCTGGGGCGAGCACGGCGTCACCGCCGTACAGCTGCCGATGGGTACCGAGGAAAAGACCCGCAAGCGGATATTTCAGCGCAACGGCGACGTCACCGAGGCGGCGCCGCCGGCCGAGGTGCAGCACGCGATCGACGGCATGATCGAGCTGCTCGCCGGCAAGCCGAACGACCTCGCCGACATCGTGCTCGATCTCGACGGCGTGCCGGACTTCAACCGCGGCGTGTACGACATCGCGCGGAAGATTCCGCCGGGCAAGACCGTGACCTATGGCGAAATCGCCAAGCAGCTCGGCGGCGTCGAGCTGTCGCGCGACGTCGGCCAGGCATTGGGCCGCAACCCATGCCCGATCGTAGTGCCCTGTCACCGGGTGCTGGCGGCCGGCAACAAGCCAGGCGGCTTCTCCGCCAATGGCGGCGTAGTGACCAAGCTGAAGATGCTGCAGATCGAAGGCGCGGTGGTGAACCACACGCCGAGCCTGTTTGATTGAGCGAAGGTCACCCTGCCCTGGAGGGGGAGGGTCGACGCGAATGAAATGAGCGGCGGGGTGGGGTGAAGGTCTCTCGTATCGGGCGCTGTCCGTGTTGAGAGATCACCCCACCCCGGCTCACATTGCGCTACGCTTCATGTGAGCCGACCCTCGCCCTCCAGGCAGGGCAATCGCATATGGCTCGGAGATGCAGCCCGAAACTGAATCGGATCGCGAACGAAGTGGAATCGAATGCAGAACGATTCTGCCCGTTTCCTTCGGAACAACCGAATTTTTTGCCACATGCGACTGCCCTGCCCCTCACCCGGATCGCATCCGGCGATGCGATCCGACCTCATCCCCGCAAGCGGGGCGAGGCAAGCGTCCGGCCTGCCTAGTTCGCCGGGTTGTCCTCGCTCGGATACACGCCGCGCAGCACTTCCTCGAAGTGATCCTTCACTGCGTCGTTGCACAGGCAGGAGCGCTGCTTGAGCTTGTCGGGGTCGCGGATCACGATCGCACCGCGGCGCGTGTCCAGCACGCCTTCCGCCTTGAAGTTCTGGATCACACGGCTGGTATAGCTGCGGCCGACGCCGAGCAAGGTCGAGAGCTGCTCATGCGTCAGCGGCACCACGCCGTTGCCATTGGTGCGCTCGATCGCCGAGATGATCCATTTCGCGGCGCGTTGCTCGATCGAGTGGATCGCATTGCAGGCGGTCGACTGGAAGATCTGCGCCAGCATGCAGTCGGCATAACGCGCGAAGATGTTGCGCACCGAGATCGACTTCAGCTTGGCGGCGTCGAGCTTGCTGATCGGCAGCCGCACGAACGGCCCGCCGAACTTGACGGTGATGCGGGTATAGGCCGGCAGGAATCCCTGGCTGACGATGCCGCCGACCGCGCCCTCGCGGCCGATCAGGATGGTCTCGACATCGCGGCCGTCCTCGTTGGCCACCATGTAGGACGCAAGGCTCGGCCCGCATGGGAAATGCACAATCTGGACGTCGTCGCCGGGATTGTAGAGCAGATCGCCGGCCGCGGCCTCGACCACCGCAATATGCGGCGCGATCAGCTCGTAGTCGGCGGCATTGAGCCGGCGCAACAGGTTGTTGAACGGCCGGTCGCTCGTCCCGGCCAAATCGGTTCGTTTGGCAATCATTGGAAAATCCTGGAGACCCAACGCCGACCATACTGAAAAAGTTCCCGATTTTATGTTCACTAGTGAACAGACGCGGCCGCTTGCGATGTGATGAGTTTCATCGCGGGAACCGCCGGCGTGCTTCTGGGCGCCGGTCGCGGGCCGTCCGGCCGGACTGATCCGGTCTCTCATCCATCATCGAAGCAATGGACACCGAGCCATGGAATCCGCCCCCAATGCCGGCATGCCCGGTGACGTTCTCGTGGTCGAGGACGATCCGATCATCTCGCTTTATTTCGAGGACACCATCCTGGGCTTCGGCGCCCGGACGGTGCGCACCGCTGCGAACGTCGCCCGCGCGCTCGAATTGATCGCCGAGCGCGCACCGGATTTCGCGCTGCTCGACGTCGGCCTCGTGAGGGGCGAGAAGACCTTCGCGATCGCCGAGCGGCTGGATGCGCTGAAAGTGCCCTTCGCGTTCGTCACGGGCTATGGCGCTGACATCAGGCTGCCGGAATCGCTCGCCGGCAAGCCGCGGCTGACCAAGCCGTGTTCGAGCGAAGCGATCGAAGCCGCGCTGAGAAACGGACACTGACGGGTCGCCGGGCTGCGGCCTCGCCGTCGGTGCGTCTGTCGTCTACGATCCGGAGCGTCGGATTCGGCGACGCACAGGCATCGGGAAGTCGTCATGGCGATCAGGACATCTGCCGCTGCGCCCGCAACGGCGCTCTCTCTCGGGCTGCTCCTCGCGCCGGTTGCGATGCATCCGAAGGCCGGTGTGGCGTTGTCGTCGCTGGCCTCGGCCGTCGTCGCCGGTTTCGTGTCGCCGGCCATCGCCGAGCCGGCCGCGCTCACGAGCGAGCAATCGGCCGCGCTCAAGACTTACGACAATGCCCTGAAGAACTTCGTCTCGATCCTGCGCCAGCGCCGCGCGCAGGTCGATTCCCATCAGTCGCTGCCCGATTTGCCGGGCCAGGCCATCTACCTTGCCCGTGTCGAGATGATGAGCGCCTACAAGGATCTCACCGATGCGCTTCCGTCCAGGATCGGAAGACCCAACAGATTCGGAATCCCTCCGGCCTATTTCGACGCCGACAATGAACCGCTGCTCGATGAGTACAGGAAGCTCTTCGACCTGATGGAAGCGCCGCCCGCCAGCGCGCAAAGCTCCAAGACGCCATTCAAGGACGTGGTCGAGCTCGCGACGGTGATCGCGCGCGCCAGGGGTCTGGATGCCGCTGACGCCGCGGTCGCCGGCCGGATCAGTCTCGGCCTGTTCTTTGCCGAGACAAGCGGCAAGCAAAATGCCGGAAATGCGCGGTCGAACACCTACAAGGGCAGCCTGCAGACCGGCCCGTCCGAAGATCGCAACGGTCGAAAGAAGTGGGCCGCCATCAAGCAATCGATCGCGGCCCTCGATCCTGCGCTCAGCCGTCGCGACGACATGGAAGAAGCGCGTGTCGGCAATCTCGATCACCGGTTCAATCACTGGACCGCGGTGCGCGATGCGCTCATGAACGAGCACGCGGCTATTTTCCCGCAGGTCCCGGCGATCGCAAACGCGCTGCCCAATCCGATCGATCAAATGAAGCTCTTCGAGCTCATCCAGATCATTCCCAGCCCGACCAGGTCCGCGCTGAAATCAGGCGACCTCGTCAATTACAGAATTTCCGAGCCCAGGATCATGGGATATCTGCGAAACAACAGCGTCTTCGCTTTCGGTCGCGCCGACCGGGCAAGGACATCCGCGAGCTTCCGCGAAATCCTCGACGCGATGTGGCTCTTCAGCCCCAAGTTCGAACAGGCGCTGGCCAAATTCGCGGAAATCAAGGCCGGCAAACCGGGCTGAGCCGGGAAGTGCCGATCGCTTGGCGGTCAGAGCGGGCCGAGGAGCGCCCATCGCGGCTCGCAGAATTCCTTGACGGCGGAAGCGACGCCGCTGCTGATCGCGTTGCGGCGCTCGGGCGAGTCCATCTTGAGTTCTTCGTCCCGGTTGATGATCGATCCAGCCTCCAGCAGGACGGCGGGCATCGCGGTCCTTCGCAGCACGATGAGCTTATCGTAGCTGTAGACGCCGGTGTCCTTGTTCAGCAGGGGATGCTGGTCGTGGCCCATGATGGGCTGGCTGTATTGCTCGGCATATTGCAGCCCCTCTGCCTTCATTTCCCTGGCGACCAGCTCGGCGAACAGCAGGCTGGTCTTGAAGTCCGGATTGTTGCGGGAGACGAACACCGAGTAGCCGCTGAAGCGATCGCTGAAATGGCGCTTCTTTCCCTCGAATTCCCAGTCCTCCAGCATCTTGTTGGGCACGGAATCATGATGGATCGACAGCAGGAGATCCGCGTGCAGATCGTTGGCGGCGGCGACCCGCCTGAAGAGGCTGGGCCTCGCTTTGCCTTCGGTCAGCAGCAGCCTGGTTTCGGCAAAGCCGTCGGCCTTCAACTTCTCCTCGATCAGCCGCGCAAGGCGCAGGTTGAAGGTGAACTCGGCGACATTGCGCGCGCTGATCGCGCCTTCCGATTCAGCGGTATGTCCCACGTCGAGAACGATCCGCAATGTCGAGGGATCGCATTTGGCTGCGGCCGGCTTGGAAGCGGAAGGCGGCAGGGCGACCGGCCCGAGGGCGGCAAGCCGCGTGGCGGGTTGCTTTGATGGCGCGCGGTGCCTTGCCAATCTGGTCGGCCTTGCCGATTTCACGCGCTTGGGCGCCTTGGCGTGCCTGGACGGGTTCTTGAAGAGATCAGGCAGCCAGCCGGCATCGCTGACCTCGATCGGCAGCAGCGCGAACACGGCGATCGCGACGACAAGCAAGCGGTGCGGCCGAAGCCCCACGACGATGCCACCGAGCACGCGAATCAATTCGCAGCCCCTCATGCTCCGCCCCTCCGGGCCCCCAGCATAACGGCTCTGATAGAGGTACCGGAAGAGGCCGGTGACGTCCATCCCCCGTCAATCGTGCAGCCCTTGCCTCAAGGCAGGGGCTGCAGGACAGGACGGCGGGTTCCGTGGTGGCTGCGACCTGATTACACCGGCTTCGGATCGAGCGTGATCGCCCACAGCTCGGCGTCGACGCGGTCGCGCAGGCTCACCGTCATCTGCCCGCTTTTGCCGTCGATCTTGACGTGACCGAAGAACTGCATGCCGGCCGACGGCGGCAGGTTCTGGTTGGCCTCGCCCGGCGCCTTGACGAACTTCACCTCGGGACCAAACGTGTTGTCGAGCTCGGTCGGACCGAATGTGCCGGCATGCAGCGGCCCCGAGACGAATTCCCAGAATGGATCGAACTCCTGGAACTGGGCCTTGTTCGGGTTGTAGTAGTGCGCGGCCGCATAGTGCACGTCGGCGGTCAGCCACGCCGTGTTGGCGATGCCTGCGGTCTTGATGAAGCGCAGGATGTCGGCGATCTCCAGTTCGCGGCCGCGCGCCGGGCCGTCGCCCTGCGCGAACGCTTCCGAGCCCTTCTTGTTGGCGGCATCGTCATAGACGATCAGCGACAGCGGCATGTCGGAGGCGATCACCTTCCAGGTGGCGCGCGAGTTGAGCAGCGCGCGCTTCAGCCAAGCCATCTGGTCCGGCCCGATGAAATAGGCGTCGGGGCCGTAGGTCTCCTGCAGGTTCGGACCGTTGGGGCCGCGATAGCTGCGCTCGTCGAGCATGAACACGTCGAGATGCGGGCCGTAGCGCAGCGTGCGATAGACGCGGCGGGGCTCGACGATGCTCTCGCGCATCGGATACATCTCGTGGAAGGCTTTTGCCGCGCGCGCGGCGAGCACGTTGATGTCGCGCTCCTTGTAGGCCGCCGGCAGCTGCTTCGACAGCGACCAGTTGTTGGTCACCTCGTGATCATCCCACTGCACGAAGATCGGCACTTCGGCATTGAAGGCGCGCAGATTGCCGTCGAGGAAATTGTATTTGTGCGCGGCACGGTATTCGTCGAGCGTCTCGGCGACCTTGGCCTTCTCCGGGATCGTGATGTTCTTCCAGATCTTGCCGTCGGGCTGCTTCTGTTCGGCGGTGATGACGCCATCGGCATAGATGGTGTCGCCGGAATGCAGGAAGAAATCCGGGGCGTGCTTCTTCATCGCGGCGAAGGTGATCATGCCGCCGTCGTCAGGGTTGATGCCCCAGCCCTGGCCGGCGACGTCGCCGCCCCACACGAAGGAGACGTCGCGGCGGTCGCTCGGCGCGGTGCGGAAGCGGCCGACCACGGGCTCGCCGACAATGTCGATATGGGCGAGGTCGCGGAAGCGAACGCGATAAAAGATGTCCTGGCCCGAGGGCAGGTTCTCCAGCAGCATCTTTGCGGTGAAGTCGCTCTCCGGTAACGCCGTGATCGGCGGCAGCGCGCGGGCATCCTTGAACGAATCTGATGTCGCGACCTCGACCATCATCTGCGAGGGACGGTCCGCGCGCGCCCACACCACGCCGCCGTCGACGCCGACATCGCCGGATTGCACGCCATGGGTGATCACGGGGCGGTCGGCAGCGCGCGACAGATAAGGCATCGCAATCACGCCGGCGCCGGCCGCAGCAGCCGTCGAGAGAAAACGTCGGCGGGTCAGATTTCGCGAGAACCGGATCGTCATGGGGAGCCTCCTCAGGTCACAGCGACAGTGCGCCGCAGGCGAGCACAGACCTAGAAAAATTCCATGACGGAGAGATTACAGGGGAGGGGGTACACGGCGTGAGGTGAGCACGCACGTCAGGCTCCCTCCCCCCTTGCGAGGGAGGGTGGGGAGAGGGGTAGTCCCGGGCGAGATGCTTGTGGAGAACAGTGCCTTCGCAGCTCAGTCATTCGTTGTCGAACTGCATTCTGAGAGAGCACGCCGTGTGGCACCCCTCTCCCTAACCCTCCCCCCGCAAGGGCAGGGCAATCGCATATGGCTCGGAGATGTAGCCCGAAACTGAATCGGATCGCGAACGAAGTGGAATCGAATGCAGAACGATTCTGCCCGTTTCTTTCGGAACAACCGAATTTTTTGCCACATGCGATTGCCCTGCCCGCAAGGGGGGAGGGAACCCTGCCGCCGGTGACTTCCTTACAAGCCTTTGGCGGATGAGAGGATCAAAAGCGCGGGGGTCGTTCTGCGAGCGCAAGAAACGAAGCAAGTCCGCGGCGAGCGATTGAAGTCCCTACGCCGTGCCCGCCGCCCTGAACTGGCTCGCAGTCCGCTGCAAATTCTGCGGCATGCTGAGCAGCAGCGCCTTGCGGTCGGCCACCGCGTTGTGGAACTGCTCGAGCGCGATGTTGAACGCGGTCAGCGTGCCTTCCTCGATTGCGCCGTGCTCGAAGCAGTCGAGCGTGTGGCGCAGGATGTCGTCGGCTTCCGCCTGCAACTGGTCGAGCTCATCGGTCGAATCGCTCTGCCGCGCGGCCTTCAGCATCTCCAGCAGGCGCTCGCGCTGCGAGGTGTTGGTGTTGCGCTCGTCCTGCTTGAGATAGCCGGCGAACCATGCACCGGCCGAGCCCATCGCCGAGAACGCCATCAGGCTCCACCAGATGTAATCGCTGTAGCGATCGAGGAAGGTCTTTTCCTCGCCGTCGACGAAGGCGGCCGCGCCCGGATGCACCGGGATGGTGGCGTCCTTGTCGGTGTCGGGCGTCTCGATCTTGGCGGCGAGCGGGAAATCGTTCTTGAGCGATTGGCGGATCGCGAACAATTGCCGGGTGAATGCCGCGACCGTCGCGTCCGACAGGCCCTTTCGCGCCACGATATGGTGCGAGAAGCTGATCGTCTTCACCTCGTCCTCGGGCCGGTCGGCCGAGCCGAGCGAGCCCGCCGGAATTTCCGCGGCCTCATAGGCCGGATGGTTCTGCGCAATCGCTTCGGACGCATCGATCGGCAGGAAGGTGGGCTCGCCGCCGTCTTTGGTCGACGCCGTGATCGCGTCGATCGTGAGCTTGCTGTTGGCCGGGCCGACGGCCAGATAGGCATCGGCCTTCAGGTTCTTGATGGCGTCGACCGCTTCATTGGCCGGGAATTGCACGATCTCGACCTTCATCGGGTCGACGCCGTATTGCTGCAGGATCAGCTTCAGCAGATTGACGTTGGCCGGCGTGCGGCCGACGACGCCGATCTTGCGGCCGGCAAGCTGCGCGATCTTGGTGATCTTTGCAGCCTTGCGGCCCTTGCCCTTGGCTGCGGGCGGCACCCACAACACCACGACATTCTTGCGCAGCACCGCGACCGCCTGCGCATTCTTCGGCACCTCGAGATCGCCGCGGATGATGGCGAGGTCGGCCTTGCCGTCGGCCAGCGTCTGCGCGCTGGCGGTGGCGCCGTCGGTCTGCACCGGGCGCAGCTTGACCTGGGTGTGCTGCTGGTTGTTGAAGGCCTGCGCCAGCGCCTGCACGACCTTGAGGTCGTCGCTGCTTGCGGGGCCGACCGCGATCCGCAGCGTTACCGGACGCACCGCGAAATAATAACCGGCGGCCATCGCGCCGACGATGGCGAGCGCGCCCGCGATCAAGACGAACATCAGCCGTCGCTTTGCGGAGCGCAGCGGCTTGGGCGATATGCTGGCGGAGCCGTCTGTCATCGATCTCGCAAACAATCGTCGGGGCTCAATCTCGCAAAACTACCAACGCGCACACCTAACGTATTTGTAGCAAATTCCTGAAGCCACAGATGTTACATCTCCGTCATGGTTACCAGCGGCGATAGGACGCTATTTCGACCTTATTTTCGGCATGGATCCCACCCGGAGGCCGGTTGTTAGGCTAAGGTCGGCGCCAAACGGGAGGGTTGCCATGGTCGAAAGGCTGTCAGCGGAAGCAAGGAAGGCCGCGCTTTGGGAACTGGCCGGCTGGTCGGAACTGGCCGGACGCGAGGCGATCGCAAAGACCTTCGTATTCAAGGACTTCAACGAGGCCTTCGGCTTCATGGCGCGCGCCGCTTTGGTCGCCGAAAAGAGCGACCATCACCCCGAATGGAAGAACGTCTACAAGACGGTCGAGGTCGTGCTGGCGACCCACGATGTCGGCGGGGTGACCAAGCGCGATATCGACCTCGCCAAGGCCATGAACGCGATCGCGAGGCAGTTCGGGGTCAACTGACCCGATTGCGCGCAACCTTGCGCGGGTTGGCCGACATCCCCAGATTCGCATCGTCAGCCGCGGATCCGTCGCGCGGCGCCAAAGGGAACCTGGCTATGTCATCGACCGACACCGGCATGGGATTCGGGCCTGCCGACCGGCTGGCGCAGGACCCGGAAAGCGTGCGCCGCCGCTTCTGGATCAAGTTCAAGAAAGGGGTGGCGCGGCTGCCTTTCGCCGAGGATCTGCTGGCCGCTTATTACTGCGCCTTCGACCGGCAGACGCCGCGCCATGTCCAGGCCGCGCTGCTCGGCGCGATCGCCTATTTCATCCTGCCGTTCGATTTCATCCCGGACATGCTGCCGGTGCTCGGCTTCACCGACGATGCCGCGGTGCTTGCAACCGCGATTCGCATGGTGGCAAGCCACATCACCCCGGACCATCGCGAAGCCGCGCGCGCCGCGCTGAAGCGCGGAGTGCCTGAGGATGCGGAATAGCGTAGCCGAGATGAAGGGGGCTTTTCGTCTCCTTCCCCCTGAAAGGGGGAAGGTCGGGATGGGGGTCAAGCCACAGGCGACGCTGCAAGCGGAGAGAGCAGATCCCCCCGCTTTGCTCTGACGAGCGAAGCGGCCTCCCCTTTTCAAGGGGAGGTTAAGCAAGCGAACGTCGCGTCGCTCAGCTTCCCGGATGCAGGATCACCTTGCCCATCGCCTTGCGGCCGGCGAGCACCTTCAAGGCTTCTGATGTCTGCGACAGCGGGAAGGTGCGGTCGACATGCGAGGAGATCTTGCCCTCCGCGGTCCACTGCACGAGCTTCTCGAGGTTCTTGCGGTTCTTCTCCGGATTCTGCCGCGCCCACGCGCCCCAGAACACGCCACGGATGTCGCAGCCCTTCAGCAGCGCGAGGTTGAGCGGAATCTTCGGAATGTCGCCGGCGGCAAAGCCGATCACCAGGAAGCGGCCTTCCCATGCGGTCGAGCGCAGCGCGGCTTCGGCATAGGAGCCGCCGACCGGATCGAACACGATGTCGGCGCCCTTGCCGTTCGTCAGCTTGCGCAGGCCCTCCTTAAGGTCTTCTTTGGCGTAGTTCAGCGTCAGTTCGGCGCCGTGCTCCTTGGCGAATGCGAGCTTCTCGTCTGACGATGCGCAGGCGATCACCTTCAGGCCCATCAACTTGCCGAGTTCGCACGCGGCAAGGCCGGTGCCGCCGGCGGCGCCCAGCACCGCGAGCGTCTCGCCCGGCTTCGGGCTCGCGCGATCTTCCAGCGCATGCAGCGCGGTGCCGTAAATGATGATGATGCCGGCGGCGCGGTCGTAATCGAGATTGTCGGGAATCTTCACGATCGTATTCGCCGGCAGCGCGATCTTGTCGCGCGCGCCGTTGTGGCCGCATGACGCAACGACGCGGTCGCCGACCTTCAGATCAGTGACGCCGGCGCCGACGCTCTCGATCACGCCGGCGACTTCGGCGGCCGGCGAGAACGGGAACGGCGGCTTGATCTGGTACTTGCCCTGGATCATCAGGATGTCGAAGAAATTCAGCGCCGCCGCCTTGATCGCGATCACGGCTTCGCCCGGACCGGCCACCGGATCGGGCACGTCAGCCAGCACGAGATCGTCGGGTTGACAGTATTGCGAGCAGAGGATGGCTTTCATGGACACACCTGAGTTTCGGACGCAGAAAGAGCTGCAAGATCGTGGACTACAAGCTTCATGCCGGATTTGCGGCGGAGCGACAATACAGTGCGGAGGGATCAAACTATGTTTGAAAAAGGCCTGCTAGCGAAAAAGCGCATCCTGATCACCGGCGGCGGCTCCGGTCTTGGCGCAGCGATGGGCGCCCGCTTTGCCGAACTCGGCGCCGAACTGATCATCTGCGGGCGGCGCGAGGGGCTGCTGGAGGAAACCGCAGGCAAATTCCGCAGCGAGCTCGGTGCCAAAGTGTCGACCGCACGCTGCGATATCCGCGACGGCGCCGCGGTCGAGGCGATGATGGATCAGGTCTGGCAGGAGGCTCCGATCGACGTTCTCGTCAACAATGCTGCCGCAACCTTTATTGCGCAGAGCGAACATTTGTCATTCCGTGCCGCGGATGCGATCCTCGCGCCGACGCTGCATGGCACGATGTACTGCACGCTCGCCGCCGGCCGCCGCTGGATCGAAGGCAAGCACAAGGGCGTGGTGCTCTCGATCCTCTCGACCTCGACCATCACCGGCCGCGCCTTCACGGTGCCGTCGTCGATGGCCAAGACCGCGGTGCTGGCGATGACCAAGAGCCTTGCCGTCGAGTGGGGCCCGAAGGGCATCCGCACCGTGGCGATCGCGCCCGGCGCGTTCCCGACGCCGGGTGCCACCGGGCAGTTGCGTCCCGAGGCGCGCGGCGAGACCTGGTCGCATCGCAATCCGCTCGGCCGCGCCGGCGAGCATTCCGAGCTTGCCAATCTCGCGGTCTTCCTGATCTCCGATCAGGCCGGCTACATCAACGGCGAGATGGTGGTGCAGGACGGCGGCGCGCATTTGCGCAGTTCCGGTGCCGAGGACCTGCTGGAATGGACCGATGCGCAGTGGGAGAGCCAGCGCGCGGCGCGCCAAGGGGCGACCAAGGCTGATCAAGCACTGATGCGCGACACCAAGCGCTGAGCAAGGATCGAGAATCAATGGACGCGCGTGGGGCTGTCGCCGGTGCGCGCGTTCGGAGTTAACTGCCTTCCCAAAAAATCGTTTCCCGGTTATCCATCCGGGCCGGCGGAGGGGAATCGCCGAGCCATCTTCCAGTCACAATGATGGGGGAACCAGTTGGCCGTGCGGCAAATTCTGACATCACTGGCTCTTTGTGTCGTGTGCGGGATCGTCTCCCTCGCGCCGGCGCAGGCTGCACCCAAGAAGGATACGGCGAAGGAAGCGGCCAAGCCGGCGACTTCGGCCGCGGCAGCTGCAGCCGGCGGCGCGGAGCCGACGCTGATCGGCCAATTCGGCACCTGGGGCGCCTACACTGCGTCGCCCAACGGCAAGAAGGTGTGCTTTGCGCTCGCCAAGCCGTCGTCGTCGAAGACCAATCCGCCGAACCGGCCGCGCGATCCGGCCTATGCCTTCATCTCGACCCGCCCGGCCGAGAAGGTCGTCAACGAAGTCTCGATCATGATCGGCTACACCGTGAAGCCGGGCTCGGAATCGACGCTCCAGGTCGGCGGCGGGACCTATGCGATGTACACCCAGGGCGACGGCCTCTGGATCAAGAATGCGGCCGAGGAAGAGCGGATGGTGGAAGCCATGCGCAAATCGGCCGATCTGACGGTAAAAGCCGTCTCGGCGAAGGGCACCGAGACGATCGACAGCTTCTCGCTGAAGGGCCTGGCGCAGGCGCTCGACCGGCTGGGGCAGGACTGCCGGCGCTAGAGCATGATCCGGAAAAGTGTGGAGCGGTTTTCCGGAAAGATCATGCTCCAAAAAAAGCCAGCTCCCGGCTCTGAGGGACAAAATTGAGGTATTTGGCGGCTTTCCAGCACCGGCTGGAAGGCCTATTTGAGGTTTCATGACCGACACCGTGACCACCCATGCCGTGTCCGGCGCCAGCGCGCTGGTCGAAAAGGTTCCGCTCGAGACCTATGTGCCGCCAGCCAAGCCGTCGCTGATCGGGTTGTCGCGCGCCGAGATCGCCGATCGCCTGGGCGAGATCGGCGTGCAGGCGGCGCAGCGCAAGATGCGCACCCAGCAGCTCTGGAACTGGATGTATTTCCGCGGCGCCAAGAGCTTTGCCGAGATGACCAACGTCTCGAAAGACATGCGCGCCGAGCTCGAGAAGCATTTTACCGTCGACCGTCCCGAGGTGGTCGCCGAGCAGATCTCCAACGACGGCACGCGCAAATGGCTGCTGCGGCTGCCGAGCGGTGACAAGGTCGAGCGGGCGCACGAGGTCGAGTGCGTCTACATTCCCGAGACCGATCGCGGCACGCTGTGCGTTTCCTCGCAGGTCGGCTGCACGCTGAACTGCTCGTTCTGCCACACCGGCACGCAACGGCTGGTGCGCAACCTCACCGCCGGCGAGATCGTCGGCCAGGTGATGGTGGCGCGTGACCGGCTCAATGACTGGGCCGATCGCGAGGACGGCACGCGGCGCGTCACCAACATCGTGATGATGGGGATGGGCGAGCCGCTCTACAATTTCGACGCGGTGCGCGATGCGCTGTTGATCGTCGGCGACAATGAAGGCATCGGCATTTCCCGCCGCCGCATCACGCTGTCGACCTCGGGCGTGGTGCCGAACATCCGGCGCACCGGCGACGAGATCGGTGTGATGCTCGCGATCTCGCTGCATGCGGTGCGCGACGAGCTGCGCAACGAGCTGGTGCCGTTGAACCGCAAATATCCGATCAAGGAATTGCTGCAGGCCTGCCGCGATTATCCCGGCGCCTCGAACGCGCGGCGCATCACCTTCGAATATGTGATGCTCAAGGGCGTCAACGATTCGCTCGATGACGCCAAGCTGCTGGTGAAGCTGCTCAAGGGCATTCCGGCCAAGATCAATCTGATCCCGTTCAATCCGTGGCCGGGCACCGCCTACGAATGCTCGGACTGGGAGCAGATCGAGAAATTCTCCGAATACATCTTCAACGCCGGCTATTCCTCGCCGGTGCGCACGCCGCGCGGCCGCGACATCCTCGCCGCCTGCGGCCAGCTCAAATCGGAGACCGAAAAGCTCTCGGCGCGCGAGCGTCAGGCGCTGCGCGCGATGGCGATGACGGATTGAGTGCTGTGATCGACAAGGCTCTCCACGTCGTCATTGCGAGGAGCGAAGCGACGAAGCAATCCATGTCTCGGCACGCTGGGACATGGATTGCTCCGCTCCGCTCGCAATGACGGGGAGCTCGTAGCATGGCCCTGATCGGCCGCCTGTTCGTCGTCGCCTTCGGCTTCCTGATGGCCTGCTTCGTGGCCGGGATCATCGTGGTGGTCGCGGTGCTGTATCCCGAGATCAGCGATTTCGGCGGGCAGATCGACCAGAGCGCCGTTAACGTCGTGCTCGGCTTCGGCTTCATCTTCATTTCCGGCTTTGCGCTGCTGCCCGCGCTGATCGTGGTGTTGATCACCGAGGCCTTTTTCATCCGGAGCGTGCTGGCCTACGCGATCGGTGGCGCGATCGTCGGTGCGGCCTGCTATCTCGGCCTGGTTCCGTTCGATCCCGACCTGATGCAATTCCACGGCATCGTGCGCCGGCACATGGAGATCATGACCGGCGCCGGCATCGTCGCGGGCCTGGTCTACTGGCTGATCGCCGGCCGCACCGCCGGCGCCTGGCGCGAGCCGCCGCGCCCCTTGCCGCCGCCCCCGCCATTGCCGTCGCAATCGCCGCGGCCGTGACCCTCGTCCGGAGTTCCAGCATGGATTCAAATCAGAGAGCCGCGTCTGCAATCTTGGGAAGCGTGGTCAGCGCGCAGTTGGGCAAATTGTCACTTCCAGAGCTTGAACAGGATATCCTCGCTCAATTGCCGGCTATTGACTCAACCTTGCCCAGAGCGACCCGCGAACTTCTGGATCGATTAGTACTGAACGTCTTTCAGGCGCAGACGAAGAATGGTGCTGCGGCGCTCAATACTCCCCGCCAGTTTAACTACGACGAAAATGACGGTGTCGATCTCCTGTTTGACCAAGCGACAAATGCCCTTCGGGCTTACTTGAAATGATTGCGCCACCTCATCCGCCTCGGCTAAACCGCGCGCCATGAACCGGACCGGACTTTTTATCGCGCTGGCGCTCGCGCTCATCATCGGCATCCTGTTCGGGGTCTATCCCGAGCTCGACCTGAAGCTCGCGGCCATGTTCTACGATGCCGCGCAGAAAACCTTCCCGCTGAAGCTCGACGCGGTGGCGTCGTTCGCGCGCGATGCGGCGATGTGGGTCGCCTGGGCGCTGGTGCTGCCGGCGATCGTGACCTTCGTCTGGAAATTCATCCGGCCGGATCGGCCGATGCTGATGTCCGGCCGCGCCGCGGTGTTTCTGCTCACCACGATGCTGCTCTCGGCCGGCGTGCTCACCAACCTCACCTTCAAGAACTATTGGGGCCGGCCGCGGCCGGTGTTCGTGACGCAGTTCGGCGGCGACCTGCAATTCAAGCCGTGGTGGGACCCGCGCGGCGGCTGCCCGCGCAACTGCTCGTTCTTCTCCGGCGAGGGCGCGACCGCGTTCTGGACCTATGCGCCAGCGGCGCTGACACCGCCCGCCTGGCGGCCGCTGGCCTTTGCCGGGGCGACCGTGTTCGGGATCGTCACCAGCGGGCTCAGAATGGCCTTTGGCGGCCATTTCTTCACCGACGTCGCGATCGCGGGCCTGGTGTCCTTTCTGGTGGTCTGGCTGTTCTATGCGCTGATCTACCGCTGGGCCGCGACCCGGCTGACCGATGCCCAGGTCGATGCCGCGCTGACGCGGCTGGCAATGCCGGGCTACCGGCTGATGCAGCGCTGGCGCCGGGGCGGCCGGGCGGAGCCGAGTCAGCCGGAAGCCTGATTAAAGGCGTGCCCAGGCTCCGGAAATTTGATATTCGCCCAGCGTAATCATCCTGACTTCGACCGATTGGACCGTCCCATGAGCACGATTATGAAAAGCCTGCCCACCGGCGAGAAAGTCGGCATCGCGTTCTCGGGCGGGCTCGACACGTCGGCGGCGCTGCTCTGGATGAAGCTGAAGGGCGCCAAGGTCTTCGCCTACACCGCCAATCTCGGCCAGCCCGACGAGGCCGACTACGACGCGATCCCTCGCAAGGCGATGGATTTCGGCGCCGAGAAGGCCCGCCTGGTCGATTGCCGCACCCAGCTGGTGCATGAGGGCATTGCCGCGATCCAGTCCGGCGCGTTCCACATCTCGACCGGTGGCATCACCTATTTCAACACCACGCCGCTCGGCCGCGCGGTGACCGGCACGATGCTGGTCGCGGCGATGCAGGAGGACGGCGTCAACATCTGGGGCGACGGCTCGACCTTCAAGGGCAACGACATCGAGCGCTTCTACCGCTACGGCCTGCTGACCAACCCGAGCCTGCGCATCTACAAGCCTTGGCTCGACCAGCAGTTCATCGACGAGCTCGGCGGCCGCGCCGAGATGTCGGCGTTCATGACCGCGCAGGGCTTCGCCTACAAGATGAGCGCGGAGAAGGCCTATTCGACCGACAGCAATTTGCTCGGCGCGACCCATGAGGCCAAGGATCTCGAGAGTCTTGCGAGCGGCATCACCATCGTCAACCCGATCATGGGCGTGCCGTTCTGGCGCGCCGATTGCGACGTCAAGCCTGAGAAGGTCGTGGTGCGCTTCGAGGAAGGCCAGCCGGTCGCGCTGAACGGCAAGACGTTCGCCGATCCCGTCGCGCTGTTCCTGGAAGCCAACGCGATCGGCGGCCGCCACGGCCTCGGCATGAGCGACCAGATCGAGAACCGGATCATCGAGGCCAAGAGCCGCGGCATCTACGAGGCGCCCGGCATGGCGCTGCTGCACATCGCCTATGAGCGTCTGGTCACCGGCATCCACAACGAGGATACCATCGAGCAGTACCGCATCAGCGGCATGCGGCTCGGCCGGCTGCTGTATCAGGGCCGCTGGTTCGATTCGCAGGCGCTGATGCTGCGCGAGACCGCGCAGCGCTGGGTGGCGCGCGCCGTCACCGGCGAGGTGACGCTCGAGCTGCGCCGCGGCAACGACTACTCGATCCTGAACACCGGGAGCCCGAACCTGACCTATGCGCCGGAGCGCCTCAGCATGGAGAAGGTCGAGGACGCTGCCTTCTCGCCGGCCGACCGCATCGGCCAGCTGACGATGCGCAACCTGGACATCGCCGACACCCGCGCCAAGCTCGGGCTGTACAACAAGACCGGCCTGCTCTCGAGCGGCGAAGGCTCGCAGATTTTTCAGCTCGAGAACGACAAGGATTGAGGTCGCCAAAAAACTCGGTGTCGTCCCGTGCTTGACCCGGGACGACGTGGGGAGAGATGTCGGCCTACTTCACCCTGAGCGCATCGAGCAGCGAACGGAACGCACGCGCGTAATCCGTTCCGGTCTTGCCGATGTCGGGCCCGGCGGAGACCGCGACCGCGGCTTCCGTCACCGCGCCGAGCAGCAGCCGCGCCAGCGGTTCGACCGGCTGCCTGGCGATCACGCCGGCATCCATCGCGGCCGTCAGCGCGCGCGGAAACTTGCCGCCGAAATGCTTGGCGTCGATCTCGCGCCAGCGTTCCCAGCCCAGCACGGCGGGGCCGTCGCGCAAGATGATCTGGCCGGTCGGGCCTTTTGAACACGCCGCGAAATAGCCCTGCGTTCCCGCCGCCATCGCCGCGAGCGGATCGTTCTCGGCGCGCGAGATGCGGTCGAGATCGGCGACGAGGTCCATCGAGATCTGCTCGAACACGGCCTCGAACACCGCCTCCTTGGTCGCGAAGTGATGATAGACCGCGCCCTTGGCGACGCGCGCCCCGGCGGCGATGTCGTCCATCGTCGCCGCCGCGAAGCCGCGCTCGCCAAAAATGCGCCGCGCCGCCTTGACGATGGCGGCTCTGGTCTTCTCGCGCCGTTCGGCCTGGGTTGCCATGGCGAATGTCTAGCCCAGGTTCCGGATCGGCGCCAGTTGACTTACCGACTCCCAGTCGATAAATACCGACCATCAGTCGGTAAATGGAGACTGCCCGATGCCCTCGCTCAAGACGCTGCAAGCCTTCGCTGATACGGTCGAATCCAACGACCATGTCGGCGCGATCAGGAACTTCTATACGGCCGATGCCCGCACCCAGGAGAACGACGGCGAATGGCGCGTCGGCCGCGAGGCGCTGGCGGCGCGCGAGGCGGCGGTGCTGGCCGCGGTCTCCGGCGTGAAGACCACGCGGCTCGGGCCGCTGCTGCTCGACGGCGATCATTCGGCGATCTGCTGGCGCTTCGAATTCACCGGCAAGGACGGCAAGGTCCGCAGCATGGAGGAGGTCGCCTGGCAGACCTGGCGCGGCGAGGAGCTGGTCGAGGAGCGCTTCTTCTACGATCCGCAGCAGATGGCGCGGTGATCGGACAAAGCAGTCCGCGGCCACATCGGCGCGGCGCTCCCTCGCCCCGTTCTTCACGGGGAGAGGGTTGGGGTGAGGGGCTCTCTCCGCGGGCACGGTGATAATTAGTCTTGCGGAGACTCCCCCTCACCCGGAACGCATCTGGCGATGCGTTCCGACCTCTCCCCGCAAGCGGGGCGAGGTGAAGCAAGAGGCCTCGCGTCGCGCCACAAACAAAAATGGCCGGGATCGCTCCCGGCCATTTCGTATCGTGATGTCGCGCCGGCTCAGCGCGGCGGCGCTGCGGAGGCGGTGCCGCCGTTGAGCAGCGGGGTGATGCGGCGGACGGTGACGCGCCGGTTGATGCGGCTCGGTCCGTCGGTCTGCTCCTTCAGGTATTGCGAGCCGTAACCCTGGGAGGTCAGGTTTTCCGCCGGCACGCCGAATTGCTGCGTCAGCAGCTCGGCGGCGGACTGCGCACGGCGGTCGGACAGCGACAGATTGTCGGTGTCGTTGCCGGTCGCATCGGTGTGGCCTTCGATCAGGAACACCTCGCGCGGATTGCGCTGGATGGCCCGGTTGAGGCCGTCGGCGATCGCCTGCAGCTTCGCCGCCTGATCCGGCGGAATCTGCCAGGAGCCGGAGTCGAAGTTGATGCTGTTGACGTCGATCGACGGCATCAGCATGCGGACGTTCGGGCTGTAGCGGATCTCGTCGAGCGTATAGCGTCGGGCGATCCGGTCCACCGGCGGCGCCTCCATGGTGTCGTAGATCACGTCCGGCGCCGCGCTGTCGGACTCGACGATGTAGCGATCATAGGGGATGCGGACCACCGGCGGAGGCAGATCGACATAGAAGCCGCCGACCGCGCCCGGATCGCGATAGCTGTTGTCGATGATGACGAGCTCACGCCCGCCCGGGTCCCTGCGGATCCGGCGCAGCATCTGGCCATCGGGACCGACCACGGTGATGATCTCGCTGCCGTCGGGACGAACCACGACGGTGCGGGTCTCGCCGCCGATCGTCTCGGTGCGAATGTCACGCGCGCCATAGCGGAAGCGATAGACGTCGTCGCCGCGCACATAGGCCTGACCGCCCGGATCGCGGATGATGATGCGGTCCGGCTCGGTGTAGATGGTGCGGCCATCTTCGACGACTTCCTGCCGCTGGTTGTGCAGGTCGGCGATGGTCCCGCCGATGATCGCGCCGGCCACGACGCCGACGCCGACGGCGGCACCGATCGCGAGCGGCGACACGTTGTCATGCCGCGGGGGCGGCGGCAGCGGCGCCGTGACCGTTGGTGCGGCCCGGAACGCGGACGAAACCGTCGGCGGGGCGTATTGCGCCTTGCCGGGCGGGGGCGTCGCGGCTGCCGAGCCGGGGACGACACCCGGCGCCGAGGGGCCGGCCGGCCGCGCCGCTGGCGCGCCCATGGCGGCTCCTTGGGCCGGTGAAACGCCGGGCGCAACGCCCGGAGCCGGTGCCGCGCCGGGAGCGCCCATTGCTGCACCGGGGGCCGGAGGCGTTCCGGGAGGTGTGGCCGGACGTCCCTGCTGACCCGGTGCCGGAGGCGTCGGTGTCGCGCCCGGAGGCGTAGCGGCGGGCGGGGTGCCGGGGGTGCCAGGTCGTGCCGGCGGCTGTCCGCCAGCGGCGGGAGGCGTCGTCGTTGTCGAAGGTGCAGGCGTTGCCGGCGACGTCGCGCCGGGCGGCGTCGTGGGCGAGGTGCCCGGCGGTTGCTTGGCACCGCCAGGACGTTCACCGCCACGTTCACCACCCGGACGTTCGCCGCGTGGGCGTTCGCCCGGTGCCGACGACGGAGCTCCCGGTGTTGCAGGTGCGGCCGGCGTTGCGGCTGCGGGCGGCGTGCCGGGGCGTGCCGCGGGAGCGGCGCCCGGTGCTGCCGGGGCGGCACTAGGTGCGGCACTTGGCGCCGGTGTCGGCGGCGTGTGCGCGGGTCCGGCGCCGGGCGGCGGCGTGGCCGGACGTTGCGGCGCTGCGGCCGGCGGCGGTGGAGGCGGCGTCGGATGCGAGGGTGCAGCCGCCGGCGGCGGCGTTGCCGGCTTCGCGGCCGGCGGCTCGGGCCGCACAGGTGCGGCTGCCGGCGGAGGCGGAGCTGGCCGCGCGGCGGGCGGTTCGGGCCGTGCGGGAGCGGCCGGCGGAGCAGGGTGTGCGGGCGCGGCCGCGGGCGGCGGAGGCGGAGCGGGGCGCGCAGGCGCGGCTGCCGGCGGAGCCGGCGGCGTCGGATGCGGCGGAGCAGCGGCCGGTGGCGGAGTCGGACGGGCGGGCGCTGCGGCCGGCGGCGGAGCCGGATGCGGCGCGGCTGCCGGAGGTGGCGCCTGCGGATGCGGTGCGGCGGCGGGCGGTGCCGGATGCGCGGGAGCGCCCGGCGCGGGCCGGGGCTTCGGCTTTCCGTCAGGCCCGAGCTCTTCCTTTGGCTGCGCCTGTGCGACGACCAGCGGGGAGGATTGTGCGTGCGACGCTGAGGTGGCGAATTGCATCACCGTCAGCGCAGTCGTGGCAAGCAGCACGAGACGAAGCTTTGTCATGGTCTTGGAGTCCCCGGCGGAAAGTCTGGGCAGGAAGGAAAGGAAGTCAGAGCCGAACAATTCGGCAGGACGATGAATTGCCAGCCGTTAGGCCGGATTGTGGCGAGCGCCGAATCATCGGCGAAGTTTATTTCGACATTATAACGGGTTGCATGTGCGCTTGTTCACCGCGCGTTCAGAAGAAACGCTCGGACACACTTGCAATCGATTTGGAACGAGGGCGCGACGGCGAATCACGGGATGGCGGGGCGATCTGTCGCAGGCGGCGGGCCGGTTGGTCCGGGTGGTCCGCGCACCGGTGATTCGTCGGGTGTCTTGCCGGGCAGCTCGTCCGGTCGCGGCGGCTCGCCGGGTTCGCGCACCGGCGGTGGAACCTCCGGCTGCGGATTGCCGGGCGGAATTCCCGGCGGCGGTTCACTCGGCGTGCCCGGCGTCGTCGGGGGAATCTCGGGGGGCTCGATCGGCATTACGTCGAGACCGTGCGGCAGTTGCCGATGTCAGGTCCACCGATGTCAGGTCGCGTCGCGCGCATTGATCGCTCCATCGCAGTTCGAAGCGATAACGGATCGCGCGCCGAGCCGTTCCCTGAAGCACCTCATTCGGGCGTGTGGCAGACCGCCTCGATGTTGTGGCCGTCGGGATCGAGCACGAACGCGCCGTAGTAGTTCGGGTGATAATGCGCGCGAATGCCGGGCGCGCCGTTGTCGCGGCCGCCGGCCGCCATCGCCGCCTTGTAGAAGGCGTCGACGGTGGCGCGGTCCTTGGCCGTGATGGCGATATGCACCGGCTTGTTCATCGCGCCTTCGCCGCCGATCCAGAAATCAGGCTTGCCGTCGGCGCCGAAGCCCGCCGCAGGGGCGCGCCCAGTGACTTCAGCAGGCACTTCCATGATCAGGCCGTAACCGAACGGCGCCAGCGCCGTCCGGTAGAACGCCTTCGCGCGCTCGTAGTCGGAGACCGAAAAGCCGATATGGTCGATCTCGCGAGCTTCCCTGTGTGTGCGACACTACATCCTCAGACTCTTGCACCTTTCCCGCTTGCGGGTACCCTCCAGGGGAGGGGGGTCGCAAGGTTGCCGCGAAGTCAGCTTGCCTACTTCACCGTCTCACACACAAACCCGTTGCCCTTCCGCCTGATCTTGCCGACCGTCGGCGAGGGGAAGTGCGCCGGGCAGCACAGCGCATCGGTGTCGCAATAGCGCTCGAGGAAGCCGCGCCGCGTCCTTGCGGCCTGGGCCTGGTCGACATCGAACTTCGCCGACAGCTCCGGATAATGGGTCTGGATCGGCGAGTGCATCAAATCGCCGGTAAACACCGCATCATCCTTGCCGCGGCCGAAGGTGAAGGCGACATGACCCGGCGTGTGGCCGGGCGTCGGCAGCACGCGCATATGATCGCCGATCGCAAAATCATTGCCGACGAGGTCGGCACGCTTGGCTTCGACCACCGGCAGCACGCTGTCGACGAAGGGCGGGACCTCTGCCTTGGCGTTGGTCTCGGTCCAGTAGTCGAACTCGCCCTTGTCGAACACGTAGCGCGCGTTCGGGAATGTCGGCACCCAGCGGCCGTTCTCGAGCCGCGTGTTCCAGCCGACATGATCGACATGCAGATGCGTGCACATCACATAGTCGATGTCGCCGACCGAAAAGCCCGCCGCCGCGAGGCCGCGCAGATAGTTGTCGTCGGTCTTCATGTTCCAGCTCGGCCGTCCCGGCCGCGGCTTGTCGTTGCCGATGCAGCTGTCGATCAGGATGGTGTGGTGCGGCGTCTTCACGATGTAGGACTGGAACGCCAGGATCAGCGTGTCGCTGTCATCGAGTGCGCCGGCCGCTTTCATCCAGGCGCGGTTCTCCGCGAGCAGCCCCGGTGTCAGTCCGGGCAGCATGTCAAGCGCGGGCAGGAACAGCCCTTCGTCTTCGACAATGCGATGAATGGTGAGATCGCCGGCGGTAAATTTCAGGCTCATGGTGATTCCTTGGCGTTAGCGTTTGCGAGCGAAGTGAAGTCCGGTTCGCGGGAAGAGAACGCGAAAAAAATGCTGGTGCGCGTCGCACACGGCGGGAATGATGATGTTGGCGAGGATATCCATTGCCGCAAGGCCTTGCTTGGGCTGGCCGTACCGGGCTGCCGTCGTCATCATCACAAGGTCGAGATCGGGACGAGGAAGGCGGGTAATCGTCCGGCTGTCGTCGCGCTTGGCCGGCGATCCGCAAGGCTGGCTCCGATGTCCAGCTTTCATGTGGTCGGCTCGCAGAGCTGTGCCAAAGATGGTCGACGCGAGCACAACGCTCGCCGGGACGTTAGAGGCGGGGGGAGACTTAGCGCATCGTCGTTCTCCCCACGCGTAGCTTTGCTACGCCGGCGGCGGCGCCGAGATCTTCACCGACGGCCGCTCCAGCATTCTCTGGTAGAACGCATCGAGCTTGGGATAGGCCTTGCGCCAGCCGCAGTCGGCAAAGCGGAAATCGGCGTAACCGAGCACGCAGACGAGGCCGATCTGCGCGATGTCGAACGACGCGCCGTTCAACACGTCCGGCCGGTTCTCGAACCGCGCCATGCCGGCCCAGGCCCTGTTCCAGTGATCGTCATACCAGGCCTGCCACAGCGAGCCCTGCGGCCGCACCATCTTCTCGTAGCGGCACAGCAGCATGGAATCGAGCATGCCGTTGAGCAGCGAATGATCGGTCTTCAGCTTCCAGCGCCGCGGACCGTAACCCGGGATCAGCCGGCCGCCGCCGATCTCGTTGAGATATTCGACGATGACGTAGGAATCCAAAATGACATCGCCATGGTCGAGGATCAGCACCGGCAGCTTCTTCAGCGGCGAGATCCTGGAATATTCGTCGTTGGCCGTGCCCGGCGCGACGCTGGCCGGCACCAGTTCGATCTTGTCGATCAGGCCAAGCTCGATCGCCGCGATGCGCACCTTGCGGGCGAACGGGGAGGCGGGGGAGAAAGTGAGTTTCATGGTGATGATCTCTTTCCGAGTACACCGCCGTCATCCTGAGGAGCGCGCCATCGGCGCGCGTCTCGAAGGATGGGCAACGACCAATACTATCTCGTCACCCATCCGCTGAGATGACGGTGTGCTGGGCTCATCCTTCGAGACGCCGCTTCGCGGCTCCTCAGGATGACGGACCGGCAATTACGCCGCGACGATTTCCTGGCGCTGCTCGCCGAGGCCTTCGATGCCGAGCGTCACGATGTCGCCGACATTGAGGAAGGTCGGCGGCTTCATGCCCAAACCGACGCCGGGCGGGGTGCCTGTCGTGACGATATCGCCGGGCAGCAGCGTCATGAACTGCGAGACGTAGGAGATGCATTTCGCCATGGTGAAGATCATGGTCTTGGTCGAGCCGGTCTGGCGGCGCTGACCGTTGACATCGAGCCACATCGACAGGTTCTGCACGTCGGCGATTTCGTCCTTGGTCGCGAGCCAGGGGCCGACCGGACCGAAGGTGTCATGGGACTTGCCCTTGGTCCACTGTCCGAGGCGCTCGGTCTGGAAGTTGCGCTCGGAGACATCGTTGCAGACGCAATAGCCGGCGACGTGGTTGAGCGCGTCGGCTTCCGAGACGTATTTGGCGCGGGTGCCGATGATCGCGGCGATCTCGACTTCCCAGTCCAGCTTGGTCGAGCCGCGCGGCTTCTCGACGGCATCGTTCGGGCCGGACAGCGAGGTATTCGCCTTCATGAAGATGATCGGCTCGGTCGGGATCTGAGCGCCGGTTTCCTTGGCGTGGTCGGAATAGTTCAGGCCGATCGCGACGAACTTCGAGATGCCGGTGACCGGGGCGCCGAAGCGCGGCTTGCCGGAGACGGCGGGTAGGGAGGCGGGATCGAGGGCGGAAAGCTTCTTCAGCGACTCCGGCGTGTAGGCTTCGCCGGTCAGGTCCTTCAGATGGGCCGAGAGGTCGCGGAGCTGGCCGGATTTATCGATCAGACCGGGCTTTTCCGCACCCTTTTCGCCATAACGAACAAGCTTCATGTTGATCACTCCCTACGATGTCTTGAGGATTGTTACTGGTATACCTCGACACGCTTCATGGAACAGCGCGCCGGGAAATTCAACCGCCATGAGCGCGCTGCATTGCTGCCAAGCCTTATGTCTGGGCCATTTCGGGCCGGTTAGCCCAGCGCGACGAACCTGAACGCGTCGCCGTCGCGCTTGATGTGGCCGGCATTGAAATGCCCGCCGATCACCAGCGTCGGCGTATCGGCAAAGCGCGAGAACAATTCGCGCCGCGTCGCGGCCGATTGCTTCTGGTCGGAGTCCGCGGTCGATGACCAGTCGGGGTGATACATCTGGCAGGGATGATGCGCGACGTCGCCGGTCAGCAGTCCTTCCGCGCCGCCGGACTTGATGTGGATGCTCATATGGCCGGGGCTGTGTCCCGGTGTCGGGATCAGCGTGATCTCCTCGGTGAGGCGATGATCGCTCGGCACCAGTGCGGCCTTGCCGGCATCCGCGATCGGCTTCACCGAGTCGGCGAACACGGCGGCATGGGCGGCATCGTCGCTGTGGTCGCGCCAGTGCTCGAATTCGGTCTTGCCGAACACGTAACGCGCATTTTCGAAGGTCGGCACCCATTTGCCGCCGGAGAGTTTCGTGTTCCAGCCGACATGGTCGACATGCAGATGCGTGCACAGCACGGTGTCGATGCTGTCAGGTGCAAATCCGGCCGCGGTCAGCTTCTCCAGGAACGGATCGCTGCGGTTGTTCCAGGTCGGCACGTTGCGGCCCTGCTTGTCGTTTCCGAGACCGGTGTCGACGATGATGCGGTGCTCCGGCGTCTCGACCAGCAGCGAATGGATCGACATTTTCAGCCGGCCATCCTCATTGGCGAAATGCGGGATCAGCCAGGGCAGGCTCTGGATCTCTTCCCGGCCGGCCAGCGGCAGGATGAAGCGTGTGCTGCCGACGGTCTCGAGTTCGACGACTTTTGTGATTTTGACCTTGCCGATCGTCCAGTGCATGCGGCGTGCCCTCGGTTTCTTGTTTCTCGCCGGATCATGCGGGCTTCCGCGCGCCGGCGCAATGGATCGAGTCGGCGCCTCCCGCGTTACCGCTTAGTCGGACGAAGGAGTACGCAAATGCCGGAACTGACAATCTCCCCTGAAAAAGTTGGTTTCTTGATCGAGAAGGCGCGGGAATTCGACGTCAAGGAGGGGATCGTCGATCCGGACTCCGGCTCGAATGGGACCGACGATGGGATGATCGACGTGCTGGAGGACGACGGTAACGATCCGGTGGCGCGCGAGATCACGGGCTTCATCGATGCGCTGAGCGAGGACGAGCAGGTCGACCTCGTCGCGCTGATGCGGCTCGGCCGCGGCGACGGCACAATCGAGGAATGGGCTGATCTCCGCCGCGAGGCCGCGCGCGGGCGCAACGGCCGCACCGCAAGCTATCTCTTGGGTGAACCGATGCTCGGCGATCTCCTTGCGGAAGGGCTCGACGAGTTCGGCATACCGCCGAGCGACGAGCGCATCACCCCGATCGAGTAGCAGGAGCTATCGCGCGCAGTCGACGATCACGGTGCCGATCTTGTCCCCCTTCTCGACGGCGAGATGGGCTTCGGCGGTCTCCGCCAGTGCGAATTGGCCGGCAATATTATGCACGCGGGTGCCCGACGCCAGCCAGTTGGTGATGTCGGCCTGCGCGGCCGCGAGCAGCGGCGGCGGCAGCGCGAACAACACCAGCGAGCGCACCGTGATGCATTTTTCCATCAGTTCGCGCACCGGCAGCACAGGCGTGTGGTTGCCGTTGGTGGCGTAGACCGCGATCGTCGAGTTCAGTGCCATGATCTTCAGCGTGGTCGCGAGGTTGCCGCCGAAATCGACGTCGATCACGCGGTCGACGCCGCGGTTCTCCGTGAAGGCCATCACCTTGGAGACGACGTCCTCGGTCCGGTAGTTGACGACCGTATCGGCGCCGGCAAGCCGCGCTTCCACGTCCTTCACCTGCGAGCTCACGGTCGCGATCACGCGTGCGCCGCCCCATTTGGCGAGTTGCACGGCGTAGTGGCCGACCGCGCCGGCGCCGCCGGTGACCAGCACGGTTTGCCCGGAGATCGGACCGTCCGCAAACAGCGCGCACCACGCGGTCATGCAGGGGATGCCGAGCGTCGCGCCGGCTGCGAACGACACGTCCTGCGGCAGCGGCGTCACCAGGTAATCGGCAAGCGTAATGTATTCGGCCGCGGTGCCGAAGGCGCGGCCGTTGCGCTGGCCGTTGAACAGCCAGACGCGGTCGCCGACGGAAAAACGCGTCACGCCTTCACCGACCTGGTCGACGATCCCGGCGCCGTCGCTGTTCGGGATCACGCGCGGAAATTCCATCGCGCGATAGTTGCCGCTGCGGCGGCCGACATCGGCCGGATTGACGCCGGAGGCCTCGAGACGAACCCTGACTTCGCCAGGGCCGGCGTCCGGCGTCGGCATTTCGCCGACGGTGAGCACCGTCGGCGCCGCGCCGGTCCGCTCGTACCAGACCGCTCTCATCTAGCGCCCCTTTCCGAAGTTCGTGAACTCGTCCAGCGACCTCTTGCGCGAACTTCGGAAAGCAAGAGGGCGCTAGAAGACTCGTGAATCTCTAGTGCCGCTTGACCGATTTGAAGCTCCCAATCGGCCTCGCCGCATATAGTGCAGGAGCTTCAAATCGGCGGCACTAGAGCGTGCCCGGGAAGGCGCCGCCGTCAAGCAGCAGGTTCTGCCCGGTGATGAAGCCGGCCTTGGCGCCGCACAGGAAGGCGCAGGCGTAGCCGAATTCGTCGGGATGGCCGAAGCGGCCAGCGGGGTTCAGCTTGGCGCGCTCGGCCAGGACCTGCTCGGTCGAGATACCGCGCTTCTCGGCCTCGGGCTTCGCAGTGCCGCGCAGGCGGTCTGTCTCGAACGGGCCCGGCAGCAGGCCGTTGATGGTGACGTTGTTGATCACGGTCTTGCGCGACAGGCCGGCGACGAAGCCGGTGAGGCCGGCGCGGGCGCCGTTGGACAGGCCGAGGATTTCGATCGGCGCCTTCACCGCGGCCGAGGTGATGTTGACGATGCGGCCGAACTTACGCGCCATCATGCCGTCGACGGTCGCCTTGATCAGCTCGATCGGCGTCAGCATGTTGGCGTCGATCGCCTTGATCCAGTCGTCGCGGGTCCAGTTGCGGAAATCGCCGGGTGGCGGGCCGCCGGCATTGTTGATCAGGATGTCCGGATCGGGGCAGGCCTTGAGCACGGCTTCGCGTCCCGCCGCCGTCGTGATGTCGCCGACGATCTCGGTGACGGTGATGTCGGGACGCGCGTTGCGGATCTCGTCGGCGGTCTGCTTCAGCGCCTCGGCGCCGCGCGCCGTCAGCGTGACATGCACCCCCTCATTGGCGAGCGCGATCGCGCAGGCGCGGCCCAGTCCCTTGCTCGATGCGCAGACGATGGCGCGGCGGCCTTTGATTCCAAGATCCACGAGTTCACTCCCTGTGATGTCGGGTTGGTTTGTAAAGCTTCGATGCCGCCAGTCTAGCCAAGCCCGGCGGCGCCGGTAAGGGACGTGCAATGCATAAGTGCATGCCGGACCGGAGCAGCCCGGGTGAGCCCGTTGGGTTAGATGTGCTGCTCGCGCCGCAGCCGCTCGATCGCCATGGCGGCTTCGGGCGGCAGCGACCGGAATCCGGCATGTCCGGCCGCGGAGAACAGCGGCCGCAATTGCGATCCGTTGAGGAATTGCGGCTGCCTCGCTAGCGGCACCAGCTGATCGAATACCAGCACCAGTGTGGTCACGACAAGGCCGACCCTGATCGCGCCGAGCAGCGCGCCGCCGAGCCGGTCTCCGATCCCGATCTCCGAGCCGATGGTGTCGTCGAGCATCGTCCGCGCCATCTTTCCGAGGATGACGCCGATCAGAAGGAAGATACCGAACAGCAGCACCCCGTTGGGCGGGAACGGCGAGGACGGCAGCGTCGCGAAGTGGGGCCCGATCATCGCCATTGCGGCGACTGCGAGCGGCATCGCGACGAGATAGGCCAGGATGGTGACCGCGCTGCGCAGCAGGCCTGTCGTGAAGCCGGTGACGACCGCGAACAACAACCCGAGCGTCACGACGATGTCGAAGAGGTTCATGGATAAGGATTCCTGCCCCAATCTCCTGCGGTCCCCTGGTTGATCAAACCTGCTTACATCAGGGACAATTGTCGCTATCACTCGTCCGCTTCAATCCGGGAACCTGCCGATGTCCGACCTATTCGATGTCAGTAAAGAAATCATCCTCATCACCGGCGCCTCACAGGGGCTTGGGCGGCAATTCGCCCGCGTGCTGGCGGCGCATGGTGCTGCGGTGGTGCTGGCGGCGCGCCAGACCGCGAAGCTGAAAAGCCTCGCGGAGGAGATCAAGGCCAAAGGTGGCCGCACAGCCGCGGTGCAGATGGACGTTGCGGATATTTCCGGCATTGCGAAAGCGCTCGACGCCGCGGAAGCCGCACTCGGTCCGGTCTCGGTGTTGATCAACAATGCCGGCATCGCGATCGAGAAGCTTGCGACCGAGCAGACCGAGGCCGATTGGGACGCCGTGATCAACGCCAATCTGAAGGGCGCCTATTTCCTCGCGACCGAGCTTTCGCGGCGCATGATCCTGCGCAAGCAGCCGGGCAACATCGTCAATGTCGCGTCCGTGCTCGGGCAGGGCGTGCTCAAGGCGGTCTCGCCCTATGCGATCTCCAAGGCCGGCATGATCCAGGGTACCAAGGCGATGGCGCTGGAACTCGCCGGCAACAACATCCGCGTCAACGCGCTGGCGCCGGGATACATCGACACCGAGATGAACCATGATTTCTGGTCGACGCCGGCAGGCGAGCGGCTCGCAAAACGGATTCCGCAGCGTCGAGTCGGTGCCGAATCCGATCTCGACGGCGCGATCATGCTGCTCGCCTCCAACGCCTCGCGCTACATGACCGGCACGGTGGTAACGGTCGATGGCGGGTTCCTATTGAACTAGATCCAGCGGCAAGAGCCGTATTTTGGTCCTGCAGCTTACTCCAGTGTGGTCGCACTCAGGGCAGCCTTAGCAGCAGCCCCGACCGAGCGTAAGCCAGCCACGTATATATCGACCACCCTTTCGAAGCTCTCGTCATAGGAATAGACGTGCAGGAATGAGTCCAGGATCTGATGCACGGCAAAGCCGCGCACCAGGCTCCGAAGCATGTACAAGGCGTCTTCTGCGTGTTGCCCATGCACCCCACATTCGGCGAGAACGGATTTGATGAGGCCGCAAGTTTCTTCGTGGGCCGCCCGCCACTCGGCGCAATCAATTGTGGGCGTCCTCGATGCGGCAGCCCACAAGGCGGGACGTTCCAACGCATATTGTCGCATCTCAAGGGCAACTGACTTCAGGGCGTCAAAAGACGTCTTGCCCTCGCATGCTGTCTTCAACCTGACGAGCAGGTCGTGATAGCCCTTAATCGCGAAAAATCTTCGCAATTCCGGAATCAAACAACGCTTGTCGGCAGAGAAGCCTTCTACCTCTGAGGCCAGATCTCTTGCAAGCAGCTGATCCCAGGATGCCGACAACATGTCATCGAGGTTGAAGTTGTGTTCGTGGTTCATTGATCCAGCTCCGCCTTCAGCACGAAGGCCGGTTGCTTCCACAGATACGCGACCTCGACCACGTGGCCGCGTGTGCTGACTCTTCTGCATTGCCTGGAGACCGGCCGTTGGGAGGACGTGAATAAAAGACGGAATTCGGTGAGATTACCCGGAAGACTTACCTGAAGCTGGGCGCCGGTCTCCCAGACGCACAAGACCAGGCACTTTGTCGACCACGATCCATCGGCCGAAACGCATCTTGCGCAAAGCGGGGTGGAGAAGACTATGCGCTTCGGCTCGGCCAGATTAAGGGGTGGAAACCCCAATGTTTGCCTGTTCCCATCCTTCTTGTGCAGACCAACGGCGCGCGGGAGCGAATCGTTTGGCTCTGTCTGCATCGTTTTGGGTCGATTCCCTCGACTGTGATGCATCTTGGGTTGCATCTCCAGCTCCGTATTTTGCGGATTCCGGCGAAAAAGCCACCAAGTTCCCTTGGAGGGTACGTCAACGCAGTTTCGAGTTGCGCCTATCTCTAGCTGGTGGTCTGTGCTGTTTATCGGCCGCCATGGCTCAATTCGTCGGCTGACCTACGGTTAAGGAACGGCAAACACGTGAAGACGATCTTCTCGACCTCCTCGGTTCACCCCCGCGACCGATTTGATTATTGGCACAGCCTCGCCTGCAAGGAGATCGTAGGTCATGACTCTGTGCCGGAAAATCGGCCGACGTTTCAAGCTGAGATCAAGGCCGCGAAGTTCGGCAACCTGGACCTTGTTGAATTCAGCAACTCGCCGATGCAGGTCTCTCACACCTTGGCCCATGTCGAGCGCACCAGACCCGACACGGTTTTCCTGTGTTACCAGTTGTCGGGCAGCATCCTTGTCGTCCAGAACGCACGCGAGGTTAACCTGGACGCCGGTTCGCTGATGCTGCTTGAGCCGCGCTTGCCTTATGATGCGAAGTTTTCGCCAAACTCGAAAACCCTCCTCATCAAGGTTCCGCGTCGTGAGCTACGCGCACGGATCGGTAGAAATCGCGATTTGATCGCGCGTCGGGTGACGGCCGAGCGGGCGGACGATGATCTGGCGCTTTCGGTCGCCGCAAAACTGCCATCGCTCGCTGGGAGGACAGCTTCTATAACAGAAGAAATCGTCGGCAATCACGTGCTCGACTTAATCGGACTATCCATTGCGAGAACAATTGGGAGCGCTACCGTTCGCGTCTCGAGTCCAAAGGCGATATTGCTGGGACAGATTCGTTCGGTGGTGGAAGCGAGGCTCACCGATCCCGCGCTCGACGGACAGAAGGTCGCCGATATCGTTGGAATAAGCGTCCGATACGCCAATGCGCTTCTTGCCGAACAGGATTCCTCGCTTCACCGTCTCATTCTGTCCCGACGGCTCGCGCGTTGCCGGTTTGCTCTTGAAGAGCCCAACCAGGTCCATCGAACCATAGCTGAAATTGCACGGGGATGGGGGTTTTCGGACATGACGCATTTTGGCCGCTGCTTTAAAGCGGCTTATGGGGTTTCACCCCGCGAGTATCAGAAAGCGGCGGTGCAGTCCCGGCAAGGTGGTCGTCTCTGACTCTACGGCGCCAATGAGTCCACGTCCCGAAGCGCGATGGGATCAGGTTGAATCGTCATCGCGCTTTAGCTCTTTGTTTGATCATGATCGTTTCGGAAAACCGCTTCACACTTTTCCGGATCATGCTTCAGCTTTGTAGCCCGGATGAAGCGCAACGAAATCCGGGGAGCATGCGGGAAGGTCCCGGCTATCGGCCACGTCCCAAAGCGCAGCCATGACGGCGTGGAAACGTCAGTTGCAGAAGTCCGCAAATGCCATATGCGATAGCCCGGGGCGAGGGGCGTCTGCACGATTTCTGGATAATCGAAGAATGCCGTTGATTTGCCCGACGAGTCAAGTTGCCGTATCCGCCGGCTGCTTTGCATGGGGTTGTTTTCGATATTTTGGCAGTGCGCCCGTGCGACGGCAGTCTCGTAGGGTGGGCAAAGGCGCTCTCGCGCCGTGCCCACCATCAAGAGCCGCACACGAAGAGGTAGGCACCCTTTGCTTTGCCCACTCGACGCATTTGGTCACCCCGCCCGCATCTCCGCCTTGATCATGTCGGCGGCCTTCTCGCCGATCATGATGGTCGGCGCGTTGGTGTTGCCGCCGATCAGGGTCGGCATGATCGAGGCGTCGACCACGCGCAAGGCCTCGAGCCCGTGCACGCGCAGCTTCGGATCGACCACCGCAAGCGGATCGCCGGTGCCCATCCTGCAGGTGCCGACCGGATGATAGACGGTGTCGGAGCGCGCCCGCAGGATGCTGCGGATGTCGTCGTCGGTGCGGACATCTGATGTGAACATGTCCTTCTGCTGCAGCGCGCGCAGCGCCGGCGTATCGAGCAGCCGCTTCGTCATCTTGAAGCCCGCGACCATGGTCTCGACGTCGCTGTCCTCGCCGAAGAAATTCGGATCGATCGCGGGGGCTGCGAGGGGATCGGCGCTGTTCAGCCACACGCTGCCGCGGCTTGCCGGGCGCAGCAGGCAGACATGGCAGGAGAAGCCGGTGCCCCAGCGCGGCTTGCGGCCGTGGTCTTCCACCATGGCCATGCAGAAATGCAGCTGGATGTCGGGAACGTCGAGCTCAGGTCGCGTCTTCAGGAAGCCGCCGCATTCGGCGACGTTCGAGGTCATCGGGCCGCGCCGCTCGCGCCGGTATTGCCCGATACCCTTGATGATCCGCCCGATGCCGCTCCACGACAGTCCCGAGAAATAAGGAGCGTCCGAGGCGAAGCCGAACACGAAATCAGGGTGATCCTGCAGGTTCTGTCCGACACCCGGCAGATCATGCACGCTGGCGATCCCGTGCTTGCCGAGCGCCGCGGCGTCGCCGACGCCTGACAGCATCAGCAATTGCGGCGACTGGAACGCGCCGGCCGAGAGGATGACCTCGCGCCGCGCGCGCAGCACCTTCTTCTCCTTGCCCTGAATGTATTCGACGCCGACGGCACGCTTGCCCTCGAAGATGATGCGGGTCGCCTGCGCTTGCGTCTCGATCCGCAGGTTGGGCCGGCGGCCCATGTGCGGATGGATATAGCCGCGCGCCGCGCTCCAGCGCTCCCCATTCCTCTGGGTGACCTGGTAGATGCCTAAACCTTCCTGTTCGGCGCCGTTGAAATCGTCGCGGATCCGGAACTGCGCCTCGCGCGCGCCCTGCAAGAACGTCTCCTTGACCGGATTGTCGGACTGCAGGCCCGTGACGTTGAGCGGTCCGCCCTTGCCGTGATATTCGCCGTCCAGCTCGGTGTTGTTCTCCGAACGCTTGAAATAGGGCAGGACGTCGGCGTAGCTCCAGCCGGTGTTGCCGAGCGAAGCCCAGTGGTCGTAGTCGGCGCGATGACCGCGGATATAGACCATGGCATTGATGGCGCTTGAGCCGCCGAGCCCCTTGCCGCGCGGCTGATAGCCGATGCGGCCGTTCAGGCCCTTCTGCGGCACCGTGTCGAAGGCCCAGTTGTTGAGCTTGCTCGAGAGCATGAGAATGATGGCGCCGGGCGTGGTCACCACCCAATTGTCGTTCTTGCCGCCGGCATCGAGCACCGCCACCGAGGTCGCCGGATCCTCCGACAACCGCCCTGCCACCGCGCAGCCGCCGGAGCCGGCACCCACCACCACGAAATCGAATGTGTCAGTCACTTATGTTTCCCCCTGCTTGTTATTTCCGTCATTCACCGGTGACGATTACGACAACAGCCGCATCAGCCTCTCCAGCCGAGCGATCTTCGCGCCATAGGGCGGATAGAGATCGGCGAGCCGATTGAAGCGCGAGCGGTAGAACACGGGCTTCAGCTTGGTCAGCGTCTTGAATCCCCATTCGCCGTGATAGGCGCCGGTGCCGGAAGCGCCGACGCCGCCCATCGGCTGATAGGCCTGCGCGAAATGGAACAGGCAGTCATTGACGGTGACGCCGCCGGACACCGTGCGCGCCAGCACCGCATCGCGGGCGGCGTTGTCGGTGCCGAACCAGTACAGCGCCAGCGGGCGGTCGCGCCGGTTGATGAAGGCGATCGCCTCGGTGGCGTCGCGCGTGCCCATGACCGGCAGCAGCGGTCCGAAAATCTCCTCCTGCATCACGGTCATCTCGGGCGTCGCATCGACGATCACGGTCGGCGGGAATTTGCGCCTCGCCTTCCACTCGGGATCGTTCGGCGCGGCCGGCTGCATGATGGTCGCGCCCTTCGCGGCGGCGTCGGCGACGAGGCCCTCGAGCCGGGCATAGTGCCGGTCCGAGACGATCGAGGTGTAGTCGGGATTTTTTGGATCGGTGCCGAACATGTGCTGCATGTGGCCTTGCAGCCGCATCGCGAACGGCTGCACCGAGGCTTGCGGCACCAGCACGTAATCGGGCGCGATGCAGGTCTGGCCGGCATTGAGCAGCTTGCCATAGGCGATGCGCTGCGCGGCCTCGTCGAGGTCGGCGGAGCCGTCGACGATCGCGGGCGATTTGCCGCCGAGCTCGAGCGTCACCGGTGTCAGGTTGCGGCCGGCCGCCTCCGCGACCAGCCGGCCAACGCGGGTCGAGCCGGTGAAGATCAAATGATCGAACGGCAGGGCGGCGAAGGCCCTTGCGATCTCGTCGTCGATATCGGTGACCGCAAGCTCGGTGGTGTCGAACTTCTTCTCGATCACCTCGGCCAGCAGCTCGGCGAAGCGCGGCACCAGCTCGCTCGGCTTGATGATGGCGCGGTTGCCGGCGGCGATCGCGGCGACCGCGGGCGCCAAGGTCAGCTGCAGCGGATAATTCCAGGGCGCGATGATCCCGACCACCCCGAGCGGCTGCGGGATCAGCCGGTTCCTGGCCGGCGCGAACTGCACCGTGGTCGGAATCCTCTCGGTCGCCATCCAGCCCTTGAGGTGCCTGGCCGCATGCTTGATCTCGCCGAGCACCAGCATGGTTTCGGCGATCGCGGTCTCGACGGTGGAGCGGTGGCCGAAATCGGCCGAGATCGCCGCCTCGAATCGCGCCTCGTTCTCGGTCAGCGCGCCGCGCAGGCGGCGCAGCCGGTCGAGCCGCGCCTGCAATGTCGGCGCGGGCTCGCTGCGCGACAGCTCGAACTGGCGGTGAAAGGCGTCTTCAAGCGCATGCAGCCCCGGGCTCTTCAATGGCCGGTCCATGGCGTTTCCCCTCGAATGACGTGTCATTGACGGACTTTGTTGGGCGCCAAGCTCCGCTTTTGCGCGCGATCTGGCAAGAGCCCGGTTCCCGGCGGTAAACTTGCCAGGAAAACCACCGATTTCGGCGTCACAAAATCCTCAAAAACCCGCATCCGGGGCTTTCCAAACCGTACTCACGTTGATACATACCCCTCGCACCCGATGGCTTCGGCCCGGGTCGCCTTCTCAGGAAGCCCTCCGGACGGATCGATCGGCGCCATCTGATGCGTTGGCCGACCGGCTCGGGCACTCTTTCTGCAAGGCACGCAACGGTTTAACGCGGGGTGGAGCAGCCCGGTAGCTCGTCAGGCTCATAACCTGAAGGTCATAGGTTCAAATCCTATCCCCGCAACCAAGTTCGACACGGAAACCCAGCAATCTGAATGGATTGCTGGGTTTTTGTTTTTGGGTCGAACGTCGCCGCAACGCAATCGACGACTCGGTTTCGTGGGTTCGAAACATCCGCAACCTCCTGCGGTCGGCATAACGACACCTGCGCGAACAGCGGAGGCCGACTTGCCTTGGCCATCTCGTCTGGCTTGATTGGGGATACCATTGATCTCGCCGATCAATCGGATTATCGACGCGGTGAACTCGCGGGATCGTCTCGACGATGTCGGCGCGTGGATGGCCCTGACAGTCGTGTGAGCCGAGCTAGGGGAGGTCGCTGCGGCGGGGGACGTTCAGTATCGCGCGCCTCTGAGGAGGTGCTTCGGTGAACCACCAAGCATGCAGGCGATGCTCATCCGGATTTCAACCGCGCTTGCCTCGATGCGTTGTCGACACAAGCCCGATCATTTTCTGTCCTTGTCGGCGGTGTCGTCCACGTTGCCTCCACTGTCGACGCATTTCTTGAAATAGTCGCGTTCGGCCTGTCCGTTGCCTTTGGCGCTACCCGCCGCCGGATTGCCGGGCTGACGTGGTGGAAAGTTCTTCGCAACGAGCGCATTGCATTTCCTCGCGACCTCAACGGTGACGGCTGATGTCTCGGTTGGCAAAAGCAGGGGAGTCACCAGCGAGAATGCAAGAGCGGCTCGCTTGAACTTCTGTTCGGCGCGCATGGTTACCCTCCCTTGTGTGCTGCCGTCATCGTTGACGCGGCGTGATCCTATCGCGCGGTGCAAAACAGGCAATGGTCGATCGCGCAACCCGTTCACGCCGGGGTCCGCAGATCAGCGCTTTGCGAGCCCTGGATCAATGTGAGCCTTGGATCAAAATGACCGCAAGGCCCGAGCGGGTTAGGGGCGTCGTCTGATGCGGCACGTACGATCCTCCGCCGGAGGATTAATCCTACGCTGCAATAATTGCCGTCCTGATCGACCTTCGCACTGCGCATGCAAGCTGATTTTGATTTTGGCTACATATGCGGATCATGTTTTGAGCAGGCTATATGACGAAAAAAGAGCATTGATAACCGGCGTAACTGGTCAAGACGGTGCGTATCTGGCCGAATTGCTGCTCGCGAAGGGCTATGAGGTCCATGGCATCAAGCGACCTCGCTCTTCAATACCGACCGCATTGATCATCTCTACCTCGATCCACATGAGCCGGATCCTCAGTTCCGACTGCACTATGGTGATTTGACTGACTCTTCCAGTCTGATCAGGATCGTCGGCCAGGTGCAGCCGGACGAGATCTACAATCTCGCCGCCCAAAGTCACGTGACCGTTTCGTTCGAGGAGCCGGAATATACCGCGAATTCGGACGCTCTTGGCACGCTGCGAATCCTCGAGGCGATTCGGATCGTGGGGCTCGAGAAGAAGTCCAAATTCTACCAGGCCTCGACGTCAGAGCTGTACGACCTGGTGCAGGAAGTCCCGCAGAAGGAGACCACTCCGTTCTATCCGCGGTCGCCTTACGCCGTTGCGAAGCTCTACGCCTATTGGGTCACGGTGAACTATCGTGAGGCATACGGAATGTATGCCTGCAACTGAATTCTGTTCAATCATGAGTCTCCCGTGCGGGGCGAGACCTTTATCACCCGAAAGATCACACGCGCCTTGGCCCGCATCCACCTCGGCCTTCAGGAGCGTCTTTATCTGGGCAATCTTGACGCGCTCCGCGACTGCGGGCATGCGCGTGACTACGTCGAAATGCAGTGGCTGATGCTGCAGCAGAATACGCCGGAGGACTTCGTCATCGCGACCGGTGTGCAGCACTCGGTTCGCCACTTCGTGGAGGTTGCCGCGGGCGAAGTGGGGATGCGGATCCCCTGGGAAGGAACGGGCGTCGATGAAAAGGGCTATAATGCCGCCACAGCGGCGGGGCGTCCCAATGCCGTCAAGGCAGGCGGATGGCGTCCTTCACCGAGATAGCGTCGGGCCGGCCTGCGGTCATCGCCACCTGCGTTTCGGAGGCGGACGGTGCACTTCGCAGTGCGCTCATCTCGAGCGCCCAGCGACCGACGATGGCCCGACGATCCCAACGCTCGAGTGAGCGCTTCCGTCCTTCGGCGCCGAACGCCGCGCAGAGCGCCGGATTCTGGGCAAGCGTGCAGATCGCATCCGCGAGAGCCCGCGTGTCGCCGGGCGCAACGACCATCCCGGCCCCCTTGACCTCCTCGGCCAACCCCGTTCCTTCGGTCGCCATTGCGATCACCGGACGGGCGGAGCCAAACACGGCCCCAAGCTTGGATGGCAAGACCAGATCAGCCGCCTCTGCCTTCTGCGGAATGAGATGCACGTCCGCGGTCGCCATCAACTCGTTGAAGCTCTCGTTGGGTTGCAGGCCGAGAAAATGAATGTTGGAGCGGCCGGCCGCCATTTTGAGCAACCTCGCCTTGTCAGGCCCCTCTCCCGCGAGGATGAAATGAATTTCGGGATGAGCGTGTTGCAGGATGGAGGCGGCTTCGATCACGAGATCGAGCCCCTGCTTGTTCGACATCGTGCCCGAATAGAGTCCGACGATATCGCTTTCGCCAATGCCGAATTCACGCCGATATCTGGTCTGCCTCGGTCGAGGAAAGATGGCGCTCGTGTCGATCCAGTTTCTGATCTCGACGGTCCGCTCCGCAGGAACGCCCTTTGCCAGCAGCCGGTCGACCATCTGCGGTGAAATCGACGAGACCCGGTCGAACGAGTGAAGAATGCGAGATTCGACTCCGAGCATCAGCCTGCGAAGCGCGCCGTTTCGAAGCAGTCCCAGATCAAAGGCGGCATCAACCTCGAAATCCTGCACATGGAGCCAGGACTTTACACCTACCCGCCGCGCGACGAATGAAACGAGCGCGGACGACATCAAGGAGGGAGCGGTGGAGAGCATGACGTCGGGCCGCCATTCGAGCGCCTTCGTGAGCATCGGCAGCGCGGTCGTCAACGCGAACGAGGCATGGTGCAGCAGCCTCTTCGCACCCGTCGGCTTCCGCGGCACGTATATCGGGGCGCGCGTGATCTCGACACCATTGACGTTCCGAGCCCTGAAATAGTGACTGTCGAAGCCGACCGGGATTTGCCAGGCGGGATAATAGGGCGGTGCAGTGATCACTCTGGCCTCGTGCCCCTCGGCCACAAGGCTCTCGCAGAGCTCCGTGTTGTATTTCGCAACGCCGATCAGATCGGGCGCATAGTTGATGCCAACCAGCAGAATACGCATCAAGTACAATCCAACTTCTAAAACCGGAATCGAAAATTCACGTCTCGAAAAAGCGTTGATCTCGTCAGTCGCCGGAATTGCCTTCCAAATGACGACCGTAGCCCTTCAGAAAATCCTCATATGCCCCCGCCAGCCCGATCGGTAGCGGGGTAGTCGAGCGCCAGCCCAGTTGGCGAATCCGCGAACTGTCGAGGAGCTTGCGGGGCGTGCCGTCCGGCTTGGACGTATCAAAAACCAACCGGCCCGCATAGCCCACGACCTTCGCTACCATGGCGGCAAAATCGGCGATAGAGACTTCGTCACCACTGCCGACGTTGATGGGCGGATCGTTCGAGTAGTTCTTCAAGAGGAAGACGCACGCATCGGCGAGGTCGTCGACGTTGAGGAACTCGCGAAGCGGACTGCCCGTTCCCCAGACGGATACCGTCGGGGTCCCTGCCAGTTTGGCCTCGTGGAAGCGTCGTATCAGCGCCGCCGGCACGTGGCTGTGCGCTGGATGATAATTGTCACCGCGGCCATAGAGGTTGGTCGGCATCACAGATATGAAATCGTCACCATGTTGCCGCCGGTGTGCCTGACAGATCTTGAGGCCGGCAATCTTGGCGATTGCGTACCATTCGTTGGTCGGCTCGAGGGGCCCCGTCAGCAACTCGCTTTCGGCGATCGGCTGCTTGGCGTGCTTGGGGTATATGCAGGACGAGCCGAGAAACAGCAGACGCCCAACGCCGATTGCATGACTTGCGCGGATCACGTTGAGTTCGACAGCGAGATTGTCGCAGAGAAAATCGACGGGGAAATTACTGTTGGCGGCAATGCCGCCGACCTTGGCGGCGGCATGGATCACGACGTCCGGACGGTTTGCCTCGAGCCACCGCAATGTCGGTTGCTCCTTTGCAAGGTCGAGTTCTCCGCGATCGGCATAGAGGAGGGTACACCTCTCTGACGCGAGGCGGCGCATGATGGCCGAACCCACCATTCCGCGATGGCCGGCCACGAAGACCCGCCTTCCAGTCAGATCGTAAGAGAACCCCCCTGACATAAATCGACCCTTGCCTACTGAAATCCGAATGCTTCACGGCCGCCGCCACGGCGTTTCAATGTTGTGGTCTTCGGTGTCCGAAGCCGAGCCGGGAGCCGTTCCAATACTCCCTACCAATACGACGGCCGATTGTAACCGAACGAGCATGTTAATGATGAAGATGCGAAGGGATCCTCGGGCTGGACAACACAATGACGGCCTATTCTCCCAAATGCAGCCAACAAAGTTCGAGAGTGCCAACAGCTCAAATTCAACCGGCCAAAGGCCGCAATGTCTCGGACGCCGACCAAATATGCAATAATTCTCTGCCTAAATTAAGGTCCACTACGTCTCCCCCTTCAGGGAAGTGCTGTTGGAGCACCCGAAAATCTACGGGCAAAGCAACGAGGCTATGCGCTGTCGGGCGACCACGGAATCCTACGGGGTCGGAAAAGTCACTTCCGCATGCTCGGCAAAGTGCAGGCAACGTTCGCGTCGATTCGTGGATGAGCCGCTCGAACTGCGATTGAGATGTCTGCAACTGCGGCCCCAAATGCCGCTGTCGAACGTGGAGAGGCAGTTGCCCCGCTCGTCATGTTCGCGCCGAATTAACCTTGCTGAATTGCACCTGCCGGCGTCGGTCAAAAGCCATCGGTGCCAATCCGTATAATTTTAGCGGTCCTCGCAGGCGCACCTTAATGACCAAAACAACTCGTACCCGGCCATTAAATTCAGGAGAACGGGCGATGCCATAGCAATTTCCCAGCTGAGGAGAGCGCTATGTCGATCGATCCGAAAAATCTCGCTGGAACGGCCACACTCACGTTTTCAGACGATTTCAATTCGCTCAGCTTGTGGAATGGCACGAGCGGCACCTGGGATTCGACCTATTGGTGGGCGGCTGCCAACGGCATCAACATAAGTGGCAACCAGGAGGTCAACTGGTACATCAACAGCAATTATGCACCCACGAGTTCGGTGACGCCGTGGAACGTGAACAACGGCATCCTCGATCTTCATGCGGGCCCCGCAGCTCCCGCGATCCAGCCCTACATCAACAATGCCCAATACACGTCGGGCATGATCACAACCTATCACTCCTTCTCGCAGCTCTACGGCTACTTCGAGATGAGGGCCGAGCTGCCTGCCGGCCAGGGGCTCTGGCCCGCATTCTGGCTGCTGCCCACCAATAATGCGCTGTTCGGGACCGTGCCCGCTCAAGAGCTGGACATCATGGAGTCGCTCGGCAACAACCCGACCATCGACTACATGACATCGCACAGTTCTGCGACCGGGAGCATGCAGCTCCAGCAGGACGGAGTCTACCTCCCGACGATGACGTCTGGATTCCACACCTATGGCATGGACTGGGAGCCCGATACGATTACCTGGTACGTCGACGGAGTGAAGACCTTCCAGATTGCTACTCCATCCGACATGCACACCCCGATGTATATCATCGCAGACCTGGCACTGTACGGCCCGGCCATCACCGACCCCAGTTCGCCGGTGGGCGGCGACATGCTCATCGACTACATCCGCGCCTACTCCGCCAAGCCGCCTACCGTTCAGATCAACTCGTTCTCGCCGGACAGCAACGTCACCGGCGACGGCATCACCAATGCGAAGCAGATTACGGTGACAGGCTCGGCCGCCGTCGGCGCGACAGTCCAGATCTTCGATGGTTCGTCCAAGCTTGGCACGGCGGTGACAGACAGCACCGGAAAATGGTCGTTCGTCGCGGCAAACCTGACCGACGGGGTTCATTCGTTCACAGCGCAGACGGCGGATCAGAGTGGCAACGTCACGTCGTCGTCCGCGCTCACGGTGACGGTCGACACGACCGCGCCCGTGGCCCCGAGCATTGCTTCATTCACGCCAGACAGTGGAACGATCGGCGACGGCATCACCAACCAGAACCACGTGACGCTGAACGGCACCGCAGAGGCCAGCAGCACGGTCCAGATATTCGACGGAGCGACGCAGATCGGCACGGTGGTTGCCGACAAGACCGGCAGCTGGTCTTTCGCGACGGCAACCTTGAGCGACGGCAACCACGCGTTCACGGCCAAGGCGATGGATGCTGCCGGCAACGTCAGCTCTGCCTCTACTTCGCTTACCGTGACGATCGACACGACGGCTCCCGCCCAGCCTGTCGTTGCGTCGTTCACGCCGGCTCAATCCGCCATTGCCGGTACTGCCGAAGCCGGTGCGACCATCGCACTCTACGACGGCACCACCCTGATCGGCTCCGGAAAGGCCAAGAGCGACGGCACCTGGAGCATCAACGTCGGATCGCTTTCCTCAGGCTCCCACTCGTTCTCGGTGACTGCGACCGACGCAGCCGGCAATACGAGTGTGCAATCCAATGTTCTCCAGACCAAGGTCATCGAAAGCGCGGGAAGCACGACCCTGGAGCAGGTCGGAACCAGCCTCCACTTTGTCACAGGCAGCACCGACGTCGTATTCAAACTGGCGGGTGCCGCGCTGAGCACAGATCAGTTCCCCAGCTACAATTTCATCGGCGCCGAGAAGACAGCGACCGGCTACGACGTCGCCTGGAAGGATGCCGGCACTGGCCTTTATTCGGTCGTGGCCACCGATGCGAACGGCAACTTCCTGTCGACCATCGCCGGCTCGGTCTCCGGCACAAGCGATGCGCTTCGATCGCTGGAGTCGACGATGCATCAGGATCTGAACGGCGACGGCACGATCGGCCTGCCCGTCAAGATCATCGAGACGGCGGGCAGCACGATCTTGGAGCAGGTCGGAAACAGCCTCCACTTTGTCACAGGCAGCACCGATGTCGTGTTCAAACTGGCGGGTGCTGCGGTCAGCACGGATCAATTCCCCAGCTACAATTTCATCGGTGCCGAGAAGACGGCGACCGGCTACGACGTCGCCTGGAAGGATGCCGGCACCGGCCTGTATACGGTCGCGGCCACCGATGCGAACGGCAACTTCCTGTCGACCATCGCCGGCTCGGTCTCCGGCTCGAGCACGTCGCTGCTCTCGCTGGAATCGACGATGCATCAGGATCTCAACGGCGACGGTACGATCGGTACGAAGGCCGGCACCGTCGCGACCAGCGTTAGCCTGCAGCTTACGATCGATGCAGGAGGCAGCCTCGAGCTCGCCGGCGCCGCGACGGGCGCGATCACATTCGGCAAAAACACGGGCATGCTGATCTTGGATCAGTCCAGCAAGTTCACCGGAAATATTCTGGGTTTTTCGGGCAATGGCGACCCGACCGCCTCGGATATCCTCGACCTGAGGGATATCGCGTACGGGGCCGGCACCCGGGTTGCGTACATCGGAAATACCTCGGGCGGCGTGCTGACGGTCACCGACGCGCAAAACCATACTGCGCATCTGAATCTGACGGGCGACTACACACGAATGACATTCGCCCTGTCCAGTGACGGACACGGCGGCACATTCGTCATCGACCCTCCCGCGACGAACGTTGCTCCGCTGACACTGTCGATGCCGAATCAAGCCGCCACAGTGAGCCAGGTCGGCGATGGATTTGTTTTTCATCCGTCCGCGGCCGCCGGCAGCGCAAGCACGTATGATGGCCACGCCCGGTTGCCGTTCAACGAGGCACAGCTTGATTGGTACACGAATTCGATTGCGCAGGATGTGCATCTCGACATTCACGCCCTCGCGGATGCTATGGGCTACACCCACACCCACGACAGCTTCATGCTGCATGTGTAGAGGGAGCAGACGCGCGTCTTCCTGAGGGGGAGGGGGCGGGGGCGGAGACAGTGAAGCCTGCCGGCCCCGTCGTGACGGAATTCGCGACCGATCTGGAAAGCGCGAACGCGTCCGACCGCGCTGTGCCGCGCAAATCTTGCCGAGAGGTAACGGGTCTGCCAATATCGCGTGCGATCACCTGGAGCCTGAGAGATGCCGACACGCAGGGAGATTTTAGGCTCTGCTTTATTTGCGCTGCTCTATAGCCAAGCCCGTGCTGCCGAGCAGACCCCGGCGCCGCTTGCAGATCTCAACTTTCTCGATCGAACGGCATCGGACCAGCACGCGCGCGTCCTTCGTGGCAATCTGCGCTACGTGGACCACGAGGTGTTCGGCGATCCGGCCGGCGTCACGATCGAGGAGGCGGCTCTGAACGGCGTTGAGGATGCCGGCTTTTCGGCACAAGCCGCGCTGCCGTCGGGATGGCAGGTTACGCCGATGACCGGCAAGGTCGTCACCTTCACCAAGGTCAACGCGACGTCCGGCCGCCTGCAACTGCGCGGAGACGCCGCAGGCCAATTCTACGTTGTCATGGCTACCAACCGGCACTTCGCGGTCAAGCGCGGAGAACTGTTGACCGGATCGCTTGCCTTGCGGTTGGCAAATCGCGACGCGGGCGGGCTGACCAAGGTAGAGCTCTGCATCCTTCAGCTGAAGTCGGACGGATCAGCCATCCTTCCGGTCGCCGTCCCGATTCAACTGATGCAGACCGACAAGCCGTGGTGGGAGCAAGTTCGGTCGGTTGCCCCCGATGACGGTTTTGCGAGCCTCGCCCTGAGAGTGACGACGCAGGCGCGGTTCGACGCCACATTCGAGCTCCATTCGCCTCAGCTGGAGCAGCGTGCCTGGCGGTCGACGTTTTGCGCCACATCGCGCAAGGCCGACGACGTGATGCTGACCGACGCTGAGGGCTATCTCTCGCACGCCGAACGTTCGGTCCTCATTACGGCCGATGCGCCGAGATTTGTGGCGTCGGGCGCGCTATGGTGCGAGTACGCCGACCCGGACAACTATGTCGAGATCCGGCAGCGCGAGAGGGTTCTCTATGCGACAGTCGTGAGCAAAGGTACCTCGAGCGAGGTTCGGCTCGGTGTCGTGCCGCCGTTGATGCGGTTTACCGTTTGCTTGGTTCAAGGCACCGGCGGACTTGCGGCGTCGCTCAATGGAAAGTCTCTCAAGACGATCGATTGCGAAATACCAACGAGATTGAAGCTCGCCCGACTGGGCAGCGGCCCAAGCGGCAGCTGGAATTCGACAATCGCGAGACTGACTTTATTCGCCGCGAAGGTTTCAAACGGTGCCTCGTTGAGCCGCCCCCCCAAAGCCTTCTTCGACGACTTCGACCGTCCGGACTCCCACAATCTCGGCGCCTCGCCGACAGGACAGGTCATGCGCAGGATTGGCACGGTCGGCAGCATGATATCGAAGGGGAAATGGGTTGTGACGGACGGGGGAGTGGGACTGGCGCATGCCGCGTATGGGATCGTCCGGTTGGACCGTCCGCCGCGGTACCTTGGGGCGGTTCTCGATTGGACGACGGGATCATCGGGTGGAGCAGCAGCGATGCTCGCCGCGACCGACGACGATCCGGGGAGATCCATCGATGCGCTCCATGCCGTCGTCACGGATCAAAAGGAAATCTTTCAGACCATGATCGCGACGAAGGTCGAGACGGCTCTGGCCGAGTTCGTCTATCCAGTTCCGATGGAGCGCGACGGCAGAACACCATACGGGGTCGCCTGCCTGACCAATTTCGAGGAAAAGGCGGTTGTCTACGTCGGTCCCCAGGGTGATCTGGCGCGTCACGTCCATCATACCTATACTGAAAGAGCCGGTCCGTTTGCTGTCTTCGAACACTTTTGGCAGCTTACGCAATGCCGCCCGGAATTTTTCGCCGTCGCGGCGGCATGAGACAGTTCTCGGTCATTGCGAATGATCCGGAAGATTGGAAGGAGCGCTTCATGAGACACGGAACAGCCGTGCTAACCCTGCTGTTGCTATCCGGAGGGGGAGCAATGGCACAGGGCGTATCGCAAACCCCGAGTCAGACCGTTACGCAGCAACGCCAAGGCGGATCGACGGTGTCGGGGGGGCCTAATTCGGCGGTGAGAACCAACCAAGGCGTCAGCACCGGATTTAGCAGCCCGTTCGTAAGTCCATTCGGAAACTCCAATAGCTCCCAATCGAAGGGCGGCTACGCCGGTTCCGGCTCCAGCCGGTAATTCTCTTCGCTAGGGCGAGGTTCACGAGTTTCCCGACGCCAAGCCCAATGCATCCTGCCAGCGCGTCGATCAGGAAATCCGACACGCGTGCGCGGCGCGTTGGCGACGGGATATTCAATAGCCGAATCTGCCGCCTGTCCGCCCTTCGCCGTATAGATTCTTCAGTGCCCGGCGATCCAAATCGGCGCTGGTGTGCCAAGCTTGGTTAGCTGCTGGTTAAGCCCCGCAAGATCGTTGCAAATCAGCAACTGCCGTGACCCAAAAATCTGCTCCAATGCAGAATCACTTAGAGATTGCGCTGAGCCCATGATAGTTCCGAAGGCATGGGGACTAATTTTAAATTCAAATTTTTTGTCGGAATTGCCCTTTGCGCCACGATTGCTCTGGCCGGGTGCAGCTATTTGCCGACATCGGGGCCGTCCAGCCAAGCTGTAAAGAGCGAGGCGCCGGTCGATGAAAACAGCCTTCCGTATGCGCTGGTCCGCGTCAATTCAGACGTGGTGTCCGTACTTGCGCGCAATACGGGCAAGTTGACGGTTACCTATCCCGATCGTCAGCCCCCCCGCGAAATCAGATTTGGCGTGGGCGACGTCGTCAGCGTGACCATCTTCGAGGCCGCCGCAGGCGGCCTGTTTATCCCGGTTGAAGCGGGTGTTCGACCCGGCAACTTCATCGCCCTGCCTAATCAGACGGTCGACCACAACGGCAATATTTCGGTGCCTTATGCCGGCGCTGTTCGCGCGCAAGGGCGGACGCCTTCAGAAGTCCAGCAGGCGATTGCGGATTCGCTGAAGAATCGCGCGATCGAGCCCCAGGCAGTCGTCGCCCTCATTGATCAGCGGACGTCGCTCATCAGTGTTCTCGGCGAAGTGAACAATCCGGTTCGCTATCCCGCAAACGCTGCTGGTGAGCGCCTGCTTGATGCGATCACTCGCGCCGGCGGCCCCAAGGGACAAGGCTTCGACACTTGGGTCATGCTCGAGCGCAACGGCAAGCAGGCTACCGTGCCGTTCGGGTCGCTGGTGTACGAGCCGTCGAATAATATCTGGGTCCATCCGAACGATACGGTTTACGTCTATCGTGAGCCGCAGACGTTTGTGGCCTTTGGCGCAACCGGCCAGCAGGGTCAGTTCAATTTCGACGCCTGGCGAATTTCGGTGGCCGAGGCCGTGGGCAAGGCAGGCGGCCTGAACGATACGCTGGCTGATCCCGGAGCGATCTTCCTCTATCGCGGTGAGCGGCGCGAAATCGCCGCGATGATGGGTGTCGACGTGAGCCGTTTCACGACGCCGATCATCCCGATCGTGTATAATTTCAATATGCGCGACCCGTCGACATACTTCCTGGCGACCAAGGTGCTGATCCGGAACAAGGACGTTCTGTACACGTCGAACGCTCCAGCGGTGGAATCGGCGAAGCTGATGACGTACATCAGGCTGGTCACCGCAACGGTCAACGATCCGATAGTTGCAGCCTACAATGGTGCGGCCCTTCGGAACCTGGTTGTAACTGGTCCCTGATCCGCATGCGGTACGACCGGCGATACATCGTCGTCTTGAAGACGGCGGTGGTCGCCCTCAAACCGCGGCAGATTTCGGATGCATTTGGTGCGCTGCTGTTCGCGGTCGTGGCCATTTTGCCTTTCCCGTTTGCATCAGTGTCCTCCGTCGCCATTTCCCTTTGGTGCGGCTTGGTGGGTATAGCGGTGGTCGGGCTTGCCCTGCGACCGCCGGCCATTGCTTCACCGCTCTTTCTTGCAGCCATCATTGCCGTCGTCGTCGCGAGCTATGCGACCATCCTTTACCTTCAGGTCGTGCCCCGAGCGCCGTCCGATCCCCTGGTCCATCCGATCTGGGCCCAAGCCAGCCAGATTCTGGGAATACCCTTGGAGGCCAGCGCGTCTATTGCCAGGGGGCAGCCTTATCTCGCGATCGGCGCGCCGCTTCTGAACCTGCTGCTGTTCACGGGGGGCTACATGTGCGGCGCCGACGAGACGCTCTCGCGCCGCCTGTTCCGCACGATCGCTTGGGCGGGCGGCCTCTATGCCGTTTACGCGATTTGCTCCTACGCGCTCGAACCCAACCTGGTGCTGTGGCAGGAGAAGATCGCCTATGCCGGCAATCTCACCGGGACGTTCACGAACCGCAACGCCGCGGCGGTCTATTTCGGGTCGATCGCCATTGTATGGTTGCTGCTCACGTTCCGGCGTCTCAATCTGCGCAAGAAGCGCCGTTCCGGCAAACGCCGCCGCCCAGCGACGAGCCTCGTCAATTGGCGAGTCCTTGCGCTGCCGGGCAGCTTTTTTTGCATTTGCTTGCTGGCATTGGTCCTGACCGGTTCCCGTGCCGGGGTGGCGTGCAGCTTTGCCGGTCTGCTCGTGGCCTTTGGGCTGAATTTCAGATCGGAAATGTCGCCCAGGCTTCGCAACTGGCTGGCCTTTGGTGCTGCCGTCGTCGTCACCCTGGCGATCTACCAAATCTTCGACAGCGGTTTGGGCGAACGGTTGGAAACGGAAGGCACAGCCGGCGGTGGACGTGCCAGCGTCGTGGCCTCGGTCCTTCGCATGATTTCGGATTTTCCGTGGCTCGGAAGCGGGTTGGGCTCGTTCCGCTGGAGCTTCGCCGCCTATCGGAGTAGCCAGATTTCAGGCTGGGGCGTGTGGGATCGGGCCCATAACGTCCCCCTTGAGATTGCGGCAGAAGGCGGCCTGGTGCTGGCGGGCATCGTCGTTCTGGCTTGGATTGGCGCGATGGCGATCCTGCTGCGCGCCTGCCTCGACCCTCGACGCTCCCGTACCCTCCCGCGCGCCGCTCTGGCCGTCTCAACGGTCGCAGTGTTGCACTCCCTCATTGATTTTTCACTGCAAATCCCTGCGTACTCCGGTACCGTAGTTGTCCTGCTCGGCGCTGCTCTCGCACAAACGCAGAAACCAGTGGTAGAGCAGGTTGAGGCGGCTGAGCGGTTAACTTTGAAGTGAACCAAAGTCCGGAAAGCCTCGACTGACGTTGATGTCACGGCGCTATGCGGTTAAGATATCGTTATATTTTTGGAAGGGTTCACGGTATGTTCCGAATCGCTTTTAAGCAACAAATCACTGGCGTCGCAGCGTTTGCGATTCTCGCAATGAGCGTAACCGCTCTGGTGCCGACACCCGCGTCGGCCCAGCGTTCGCCTCAAGCAACTGCTCAATTCCTGAGCAATCCGGCAGAGCTTCTTGCCAAGAATCCCACCGGCGGCGCCGAGCTCGTCAGCGCCGTTCGCGAACTGGTCTCGGGTGACTCTGCCACACTTCAGCCGATCATCAATTTGATCGCGAATGCCAACAAGGACCAGAAGGCGGCAATCGGCGCGGGCCTGGCGCAGGCTGCCAAGGTCATCGTCCGAACCAACCCCGGTCTTGCCACGGAAATCCAACAGGCGATTCTCAACACCAAGGATCAGGACGTCGTTCTGGCCTTCGCCGCCGGCGCCGGCGACCGACCGATCGGAGCCGCAGGCGGCGGCGGTGGTGGTGGCGGTGCTGGCGGAGGTCAGACCAATCCGCTCCAGTTCGGCGGTGGCGGTGGTGGTGGTCCGCAGCCGATCGGCGGAGCCGCGACCAACACTCCGCTGTTCAGCTACACGTCGAGCGTGACCGGCTTGGGCAATACGTTTGCGAATTCCGGCGTCGTTTCGAGTTCAGTAAGCCCGTGAGAGCAATGCCGGGGAAATCCGGCATTGGCTACATTACCGGCTCGGGCCGGAATGAGCGACTGCTTGCGAAACAGGCGGCCGTATCGGCTTGCCGCATCACAATGATCCCAAAATGCTCCAGCTCCTGAAGCCCGAGGAACGCGAGATCGAACGCGCGGACTACGTGTCGCCCGATCAGATGTTCGCGGCTGCCCTTGGTTTCGTGCGCCGCCAGTATCCGATCTTTCTGGTCACGATGCTGTGCACCCTCGCATTGGGGGCGGCTTATCTCGTGGTGGTCCGATCGACCTATACTGCGCAGGCGACGATCATCATCGACACCCGAAAGCTTCAGCCCTACACCTCCCAGAACGCGCTCTTTACCGAAGTCCCGGTGGACTCGCCCGCCGTGGACAGTCAGCTCGAGCTGATCAAGTCCGATAACATTGCGCGATCAGTGCTCCGCGATCTGCATCTGGCGCAAGAGCCCGAATTCGCCCGTTATGGCGGAGGCTTCGTCGGCAATCTCCTCTACTATTTCTACCAGCTCTTCGAACCCGGCGATGAGTCCCAGGACGAGATCGAGCGACGCGCCCTGCGCGAGTTCTCGAACAATCTCTCAGCCAAGCGCGTAGGCGTTACCTACGTGATCGAGATAGCGTATCGCTCTGCCTTGCCGGGGCGGGCTGCCCAGGTGGCAAATGCCGTCGCCGAGGCCTACATCAACGATCAGCTCGATGCCAAGTATCAGTCGGCCCGCCGTGCGGGCGACTGGCTTTCCAGCCGTATCCAGGAGCTGAAGCAGCAGGCGATCTCCGCCGATCGCTCGATCGTCGACTTCAAGAGCAAGAACAACATCGTCGATGCCGGCGGACGGTCGATTTCCGAGCAGCAGGTCGCAGAGCTCAACAGCCAGCTGCTCGCAGCACGGACAGTCACCGCGGACGCGCGTGCACGCCTCGATCGCATCGAGCAGGTCATGAAATCGGACGTTCGCGACGCAACGGTAACGGACACTTTGCGAAGCGACGTCGTAAGCAAGCTGAGATCCCAATATCTGGAGATCGCCAATCGGGAGGCCGACCTTTCTGCGAAGTACGGGTCGACCCATCTGGCGGCAGTCAACCTGCGTAACCAGATGCGCGAGATCGCCAAGTCGATTACCGCCGAGCTCGGTCGCCTCGCCGAGACCTACAAGAGCGACTACGAGATCGCCAAGCAGCGCGAGGATGAAGCACAGCGCGCGCTCGATGCCGCCGTCGCCCGCTCTCAAATCGGTGGGCAGGCCCAGGTCCAGCTGAAGGAGCTCGAGAGCAACTCCCAGACCTACCGTTCGATGTACGAGACCTTCCTGCAGCGCTATACCGAATCCATTCAGCAGCAATCGTTCCCGATCACGGAGGCCCGCATCATATCGAGCGCGGGCCGGCCGTCCAAGCGCAGCAGTCCCAAGACCATTCTCGTTCTCTCGATGGCGGCCGCCGGCGGCCTGATGCTGGGCTTCGGCATCGGGCTTATGAGGGACCTGTCCGATCGCGTGGTACGCACCAGCGATCAGGTCGAGCGGTTGCTGGGAGCTGATTGCCTCGCAACCCTTCCCGTTCTTCCGGCGCTCGCTCTCCAGCCCAACGGCCCCCCTCCGTCACCGCATGAGATGCAAGCCGAGGCTGGCGCTTTCTGGGCCGTGGTCAGCTCGCCGTTCTCCAGATACGCCGAAGGCATCCGATCGATAAAGTCCGCGATAGACCTCAATAGTCGACTACGCAGCGGCCGTGTCGTGGGCCTCTCCTCGGCGCTTCCAGGCGAAGGGAAATCGACCACTGCCGCGGGCCTTGCGTTGCTCAGCGCGCAGTCCGGGCACAAGGTACTCTTGATCGACGCGGATCTTCGCAATCCGTCGCTCACGAAGTTGATGGCGCCAAAGGCCGCCGCCGGCCTCGTCGAGGTTGTCCTGGGGGAACGCAAGTTCGAAGACGTCGTTCTTCGGGAGAGTACAACCGGCCTGGATTTCCTGCCCGCGGTGATCCATGCCCCGATCGCGCACACCAGCGAGATCCTCGCGTCCGAAGGCATGCGAGCGCTCATCGAGCGCTTCAGCAACATGTTTGACTACATCATCATCGACCTCTCTCCGCTGGCGCCGGTGATCGATGTCCGCGCCACCGGACATTTCATTCCTACCTATCTCCTGGTGCTCGAATGGGGCAAGACCAATATTGATGTGCTTGAGCGAGCATTGGCGAACGCCCGGCTGGTTCGTGAAAATCTGCTTGGCGTGGTCATGAACAAGGCCGACACGAATCTTTTGAAGCGATACGAAGGATACGGGACGAGCTACTACTACGATCCCAAGTACTCGCAGCCGAGCTAGATCGTTGAGGAGCGCCGATTTCACCGGTGCAGCCGCGACCGGCATCACGTCTCTGCTTGCGGGCATCCTGGGACTGGGTGGGGTCGTTTGGTCCGCCATCACGTTGCCGACCTTTTGGCGACAACTGCCATTGGAGCAATTCTCGAACCGCATTGTTCGCGGGGAGACCTTCCCGGTCGACCGGCTGGAAGAGAAACTCCGGCTTTATCGCGAGGCTGGTAGCCCGGTCCGCTGCAATGCCACCGCGGCCCACGATACGGCTGTCGTAGATCTGGCGATTCTCCGGGAGCAGTTCGATGCATCTTCGGAAACCGACGCGCGCCTCGAGCGCAGCAGAAATATCGTCGTGGAAGCGCTGTCATGCTTACCCTCAGATCCGTATCTGTGGTTTTCGCTGTTTCAGATCGAAAGCCTCCGTATGGGACTCCGACAGGAATACCTTCGTTACCTCGACATGTCGTATCGGGTCGGTCCTAATGAGGGTTGGCTCGCGATTCCAAGAAACCGCGCAGCCTTTGCCATCTTTCCGGCCCTTTCAGAGGCACTCCAATCCAAGGTGATAGACGAGTTCTGCTTGCTTCTGCGAAGCGAGTTGTATGCGGAGGCTATTGAGATATTCCTTGGCGCGGCGCGACCTCACCAAGCCGAACTGGTGAGCCGGATGGGCGCGGTCCCAATCAGGAACCGACAGCTGTTTGCAGTTCAACTCGCGCGCAAGGGTATCGACCCTCATATTCCGGGGACGTCCGTGGTCGTTCGCTGAAACGCGCGACGCGACATGACATTCGCCCCGTCCGATCAGTGCATCCCGGGACAGCTACCTGCAGGATAGCGATCATCAAAATCGCAATGGAAGCCTGCTGCCCCCGCCAGTTGCAATCACGCGACCGCTGCCCTGAGCACGGAGTGGCTTCGGACAAATCTGATCATGATAGCGACACCTACACACATCACAGCATCCATGGCGAGCAGAACGCCCTCCTGGCCCCAGATCTTGAAGAAAACGCAAGCAATCGGCACATAGATCAACGACTGCCATACCTGCAGCCTCGCTGCTTCCCTGATATTGGACGTACCGATAAGCAAGGCGGAGAAGAAGAACTGCAAGGCGCTCAGAACGATGAGCAACGATGCCCCCGTCAGAAACAGATGATCAAGTTCGATCGTCGTATGCAGCCAGATTGACAACGCAAGATTACCGAACAGCCAGAAGCCCGTTCCTGCCAGGCAGGATCCTGCCAGCAGCATGATCCCACTGAGGCGCACGATCCGTGTGGCCGACAAATCGTCCCGCATCTTGAGCTTTGTCGCGACGATATTTGACAAGGGATACGTAAAGGCGATGACGAGCCCTCCATAGGACTGCATCAACCGCATGAATATTCCGAGTTCGGTGACAGCGTCTGGCCCTGCCATGAAACCGAAGAGTCCGGTAGCAAGTTGATATAAAATCCCTATCCCGAGGCTAATGATGGTGAAGTCGAGCGAGCTTAGCAGCAGGCGCCGGGCGATTCGGGGTTTCCACTTCCAGTCGCTTGAAAAAAGATTCCGGTTCCGGCGAACGACGTCCAGCGCATGGAAGACTGAACCCGGTAGAAAACCGAGACTGAGAAGGACAGCGGCAAAGACGATCGACGGATGGGTCGGAAATACAAAGAGCAGCAACACGAACGATAGGACATAACTCGCCAGCTGGAACAGATAGAGCCGATGCAACTGATGGTGCCCTGCATCTATTCCCTCAAAGATCGAGAGGAAGAACCAAAGGGCCAAGCCGAAAAACAGGACCAGAATCGTTGCAACAAACTCGCTGTGGTTTGCGAGAATCGCCTCATTCAGCGGCACCAGCCACATGAAAATCATCAGGGCAACTGCTGCAGCTCCAAATAACATGAGATTGAGACCTGCTGCGAGCACCACAGCAAGCGACACGGTCTCAGTCTTGAAGGCACTCGCACTCCGGCGCGTTCGAGCGACGGCATTTGCGATCACTCGTCCCATGCCGACATTGGCAAACCCGATCCACGAACTGATACTTAGAATAACAAGGAGCAGACCGAACCGCGATGGTCCCAGCTTGCTGAGAACCATCGGAGTGCCCACCAGATTCAACAGAATTGCGAGCAACCTCGCGAGCCACCCCGCAAGAGTCGATAACAATATCGGCTTCATATCGACCAGCGCATGCGTTGCAGCCCAAGTTCGCAATCAATAGATGATTGCGTCTGTGCGCGAGAAGAACTTTGCTGTCTCCGGTACCTTGCGAACATGAACCGCGGGATTTCCCGCAATGAGCGAGTAGGATTCCGGCTTTACATGACTCACAACCGAACCGGCGCTGACCAAACAACAGTTGGGAACCTTGACGCCCTTCGTAATAAGGCTGCCGGATCCAACCATCGTATAGTCGCCGACGATAATTGGCGAGCAAGTCTGCCTACACGACAGCGGCTCGATGCCGTGCGTTACCAATTGCGAGCGAACTCCTGCAAGTCCGCTGTACATACCGAATTCGATTCGATCGGAGCAATCGATATAGTGCTGGTGTGCAATCAGGCTCGCACGCTTCATTAGCAACTCCGATCGCCGCCCTGGGTTCTTCTTGAAGAATGGAGAGTTCAACTTTCGGGAAAGCCCGGTGATCCAATTGAAATTTCCAATAATCGCTCCCTCATGCATTTCGAGGTTGTCAAGGCGTCCGATGTAGTTGAAGTGACCGACGGAGGCTCCCTTCGCCAAACAAGCCTCATCGGCAAGGACAATCGAAAGGCCAATGCGAGAGTTCGCATCAATCGAAAAACCGAACAGATTTTTCAAGGCCCAGCGCCGAAGTGACCAAGGTACCAAGAACAACAAAATTTGAGTGCCCGCCTTCAACATTTCAATGCGCTCCTAAACTATGGAAACGGCCACGGCCGGTAACGGCGATATTGGATTTTGACGAACGGACATCACTTAGTACCGGAAATCGAATTCAGGGCTCCGGCATCCCATACGGCGAGTATTCGCCCGCCCGAAACCCCATCGTCCCTCAGCTGCAGCTTCGGAGCAGGAAGTCCGAATGGAGACCGCATCAGGTTGATTCTCCGGAAGTCTCCGTCCCGAATATCGGAATTGAACCACACGGAACTGTCGCTGGTCAGCAAGACGTACTTGAAGCCGGCGGACTTTATGTTGTTAAGGAGCGCAAGAGCATTTTTGAACGAGAGGTGGAAAAGTACTTCACGGCATATCACTACGTCGCCCCAGCGTTCGAGGGGTTGCTTCGTTGCATCCATACAGGCAAAGCGCCTCCTGGAATTTGCGTGGACCTCGTTGTGAGAAGCGATCAACGAAGGGACAATGTCGATACCGAGGTAATCGAACTCGCCGGCAACTCGAGACATCCAGTTAAAATCGCCGCAGCCTATATCGACGAGCCTGGTGCATTCGACATCCCGCAAGAACTGTGAGAGCTGATGGGTCAATGTGTCGGTAGCCATCGGCGAAGAACCCAAGCCTGAGAGACTCACCTGTTCCGCATTTTCGATCCAGGTTCCGTTTACGTAGATATCTGAAAATACCTGATCCAGCTGAGCCTTACGCATGTGGCTCGTGTCACGACCACGCACGCGTCTGGCGATATTGATGATTTCGTCCGCACCAAGGCGGAGCAATACGTGGCGAACAATTTCCTTGCAGGACTGCAAATGATCTAGCGGCATACGAAGGGATCCGACATTGAACTGCGCTGATGATTAGGAGACATCGGCCGCAGGCTGTAGCGATGGCTGCCCTTGCGGCAACCTCGCGTGACGCAGGCGAGTCGACGCGTACCGCCGTCTTGCCGAAGGCGTGTACGCCAGAAAGAGCATGAAGAAGAAAGAACCTATAAAACCGATATTGAAATTGTCCGGCTCAAACCACTGGATCAGCAGCGTGGTCGCGACCGCCAGCCCGCAGAGCAACGTCCTGCGATCATTGTGCTTCGTGCCAATCCAGACCAGATAGAGCCCGCGGCCGGCGACAACGAGCAGTAAAAGGCCACCGAGCAGCAGACCGAAGTCCATGAAGTAAGACAAGATGCCGCTATGGACCGCGTGCAGATTATATCGGCTGGAACGGAAGCCATATCCGAAGAACACATACTCGTCGATCGTGTCGAAGAAAACGTTCCACGATTCCGTACGACCGGTGAATCCCGAAAGAACCCCTCGATTCGGGTCGAACAGCGCCAGATCGTTCGTAACCTTGTCAATCAGCCGGTCGGTGTCGGTAAAGAAGGACAAGATCACAAGCGCGACTGGGAGCGTCATCATGAAGGCTGCGAGCATGCGAACGTTCATGATTTGCTGCGCGCGACTGAAGAGCGCTCGGTAGTTCGCAAAGGCGAGATACCCAAGGTAAAATAAGAGCGTGCCTATCATAATGGTTCGCGCACTGACTACGTAAGTTGCGCCGAAGCAAATCAGAAATACAGGCAAGCTCACACGCTTGACCGCCAAAGAGTGGAGCACCAAAGCAATATAGGCATATCGGGCATAGTGATTGGGGTGGATCAGACCGACCCATCGATACTCGTGAAATCCCTGAACAATCGCGGCGGCACTGAGGGATGCGGCCAGCGCCAGAAATCCCATCGCGAGCGCGTCGTCCACGCTCTGCGCAGGCGCCTGCCAAAAGCAGAGACAAAGCAGGAATGCTCCCAGCGTGATGACGTACTGGACAATTTGTGCTGACGACTCGATGTATTCGGCTCCAGCCACCGACGCGAGAACGATCAGGCCGGAGTAGATCAGGAGGAAGATCAGAATCGGTTGCGATCGGCGGATTGCCGCATACGCACCGTGACGGGCAAATACCAACAAGCCCAGCAAGAGCGCGGGTACCGCGATGAATAGGCTGAACCCTCCAACATCAGCCTGAGTGGTAAGGCCGCTGCGTAAATCCATCAGCTGGGCCGGCGTCGCCTTGATGCCGGGATAGCAGATTGCAATCACATAGAAACCGAAACCGAGCCCAGCCGCGTTGAATGCGCCTCCCTTGGCGAGGTTGCGCAGAATCGCGAGATTCTCTGTGACGAAGACCGGTAGTCTCATCGCGGGCCGGCCCCAGCGGGGGCAGTCTTGAGGAAAAGAAAATCCGCCTGCACCGGGCCATGCTGCGGATCAACATACTGATTATATACGCCTCCCAGCCGAAATCCATGTGCCTCCGTCCAGCGCGAGATATCGCCGAACAGCGGCTGGCCCTCATAGAGATGGATAAACGAGCACTCGATGTACAGAGCGTCGAATTGGTTAATGAGATCGGCAGATCCCTCCAGGACGTCCAGTTCACCGCCCTGAACGTCCACCTTCAGGAGCGCCGGCCCCCGGATGGCTCCCGCTTCCAGACAGTCCGACAGCCGGCGAACGGCTACCTCATCCATGCGCGCGGTCTGTTCCCCGAATATTTCGCGTTGGGCGGATCCCGGTTTCAGGAGCGACGAAGAATCGTCCTTGCTCGTGACGTAGATCTTAGCCGGCCCGGAGGTCGGGCCGATGGCGCAGGGGAAGAGCCGGACCCTGTCATCCCTGCCGAGAGCCTCGGTGAAGCGGGCGGCCGGCTCCGACAGGGGCTCGAAGGAGTAGATCTGCGCCTGCGGAAACAGCCGCCGCGCCATCACCGCGAATTGCCCCCTGTTCGCGCCGACATCCACGACCGTCTGAAAGGAAAGGCGCGACAGAGCCTCCCTGTGCTCGATGGCGGGAGCTATCCGCATGCTCAATAGCCGCCATAGCGACGGGCGAAGCGCGCAAAACACGCCTTTCTGGATGGTGATCAATTGCATTTTGCGGAATTCCTCTGCCTCAGGCGCACGATCCGGAACTCAACCGTAGGCCTGTCGATATCGTTCGGACGTTGCCCGGCCGTCGAAGGTTGCCCGGCTGTAGCGAAGGGCTCCCTCGCTCAGCGCGGACCACTCCTTTGGTCCCATCGCGTGAATCGCTTGGAGTTTCTCGACGAAGGATTCCGGCTCTGAAAGCGACAGCGCCCAGCCCGCGTTGCTCGCCGCGACGTCCGTCCAGGGGCTCCTGTCGCTGATCAGCACCGGCAGCCCGAGCGTCAATGCCTCCACGATCGAATGACCGAAATTCTCCCCCAGTGTCGGATGCAGGAGGACGTCATAATCCGCCAGCTGCGCGAACAGTTCGTCCTTGGGCAGGTTTCCCTTGAACGTCACGTCGCACCGTCCGGTCCCGGCTCGCGCCATCTCAACGCATTGTTGCGCATAAGAACTGTCGTCAACCTCGCCGAATATATCGAGCGAGGACGCGACGGTGAGGCGGCGTACCACGTCGAGCGCAAAGGTGACATTCTTTTGGACCGTCACTCGGCCAACCATCGCCATTCTGAGCTGCCCCGGCGGCTTTTCTCGCTTGGCCGGTCGAGGCGCTCCGCTCTCTACGAATTGCGAAACCATCAGCACCTCCTGGGAGCGCAGGTGGTTGCGGCGGATATCGTGCTCTTCGGCGGGAGACCCCGCGAGGTGAACGACCCCGCGATAGAGCCCGGTCAAATCGGCCAGGCGGCAGAACAGGCGCTTCTTCAGGGCGGACGCGGACATGATCACATCCATGAAGATACCGTGCGGCGTGTGGAAGACGCGCTTGCCCTTCAGAAATCCCAGGCGCTTGAGGATGAGAGTTGGAATAGCGACCAGCGGATCGAAGGCGCACTGAATGTCGACGACGTCGAAGTCCTCCCTGACGCGGTCGAAGAGAATGCGCAAGCCGGTTAGCCCGGTTGGAATATACTCCACTGTGGCAGCCCCCATCCGCTCGCGATGAACGGGCGCTTCGAACATGGCGGCACCAGTGGTGAAATCGTGGTTGAGGGTCACCAGATGGAAATCATAATCTTCCGACATGTTGTGCATGAGATTGCGGATCGCCGTGGCGGGTCCGAGATGCGACAACGACGGAAAGAAGGAACGATAGACGATCAGAACACGCTTCTTGGTCATTTGAACTCGGACAGCGTTGCAAAGCGATGCCCCGGCAGCTGCGCCCCGGCCCGATCCGGCGCACGCAATGGAATGTGCTCGGTCAAACCATGGCGATCGAGTTCGGACGAGATCAGGGCGAGGGTCTCGTCGAGTTGCGACGGCGCAATCCAGTTGCGCAAGCGCTCGAGAAGCTGGAGGCTGCCCCGGTACACGACAGCACTGTTGTTCCGGACCTCGGCCGTTGGGATATCGCCGTCAAAGGCCGTGATGGACCCGGCGCCCATGAACCTGTTTCCTTCGATCAGATTTCGTTCGGGCCGGAGAAGGTCCGAATGCTTGTAGCCGGCGATTTCGGGATAGCGGCTCGTCCAAGGCTCCTTGTCGACGGGCAAGCTGTACAAATTCCGAACACTGAGCCCGCCTGGAACTTGCATATGATCGTTTCGCCATATCTGCCACCACGATGCATATCCCAATGCAGCCCCCCAAATCGACGGCGAACTTAGAACGAAGAGGTTTGATAGTAACTTGTTATCCTTACCGCCGTTCATCAGTATCCCGTAAGGGATGCCCACGATGACGTTGTCGGTGACGAGATTCCCGCTCGAAAACTCGTCAAGATAAATCCCCCGGGCGTCGTTGAGGTATTGTCCGCCCGTCCCAAGCAAGACGTTTCGGCGAATGACGGTCCCCTGGCTGGTGAAGTCGCGCGCGCTGTAGATGAATCCCGAATCGCCCGCTTCGGTAAGGAGCTGAGCCAGAAGGTTATCCTCGATGACGTGATCGTTCCCGGAATAGATGATTCCGGACTGCGGTCCGTTGAAGATGACGCTTCGGCGCACGCTCATTCCGACCCCATCCATTTGCACCGCCGGACAAAAGGTGCGGTAAACCAGGGAGAAGTCCTGGATGCTGCTATCCTCGATCGAAATGCGACCCGGTGTCAGGCTGGCGCGGTCGCCTCCGGACAGCCACGCCCCGCGCCTGCCGACGGCGCGAATGCTCGCATGATCGATCCGGGAGTCACTGGAGTTCGTGTAGGCAATTCCATCGGCGCCCGCCAACTGGACGATGACGTTCGAAAAATCGATCGCTACGCTGTCGCGCACGGTCACGGCGGTCCCGATGGCGAGTTCGAAGACGACATCTCGGACGGTCAAATTATGAAAGCCAGAAATCGCCAGCAGGGTGTCGAGCACCGGCACCTCGAGGGTCTCGATCGGCTCCTCGGAGCAGAAGTTCAGCGTTCTCGCCGACGCGTCATAGAAAAAAGAGTTGCATTGGGCAAAGGTCGCCAGATTGTAGAAATACACCCTCTCGGGAGGCTTGCCGTCTGCTCTCAACCTGTTTCGATCCGTCAGCACGCCCTTCGAATCGACGGCAAGGGCCCGTGCATTCACGAAGAGATAGGAATCGGTGAGGTATCCGCCGATCCAGAGGTCGGGGGAGCGGCGCACCCCGTCCGGCAGATCAGCGAACGCCATGGTCGCGGTGCTGCTCCGCGGATCGCCGGCGATCTCGACCACCGGCAGGAAGCCCCTGCTGGGCCACCTTGTGGATTGCAGGCGCGTCTTGCCGTTGACTCGGATCATCAATTGCTTCGGCGATATGGTCGAGAGCTTCCTCAGCAGCTTCTGCGCCGTTTCGCCGGGCAAGTCGGAAAACGGCAATGTGTACTCGTATCGCCCGTCTCCGGAGCGCGACAGCCTGAGAAGGTTCTGTACGAAGGTCGCTCCCGATATCCTGGTGCCGCCAGGCGCGCCGCGGATGATGATGCGGGAGCCCGCGGGCGGTTCGGGACCGGAAATGGTAAGAGGCTGACTCAGGATCTGGGCTTCGGCAGGCAGGTTGATCCTGTACGTCACCGGCGTGGTGCGCTCTTTCCCATCCTTCCGCAGGAATTCGATTGCCTCAGCGAGCGAGGCGGCCCTGACCGTCCCTTCCTCACCGGGAATGCTCGTGCGCGTGCCCTCAACGTTGATGGAAACGTCGTCCGCTCTGCATCCGCTGGTCAGGACTGCCAGCAGCAACGCGAGCCCAGCAACGAGAGGGGACCTGCCCGACGGCATTACGGCAGAATTCATTTCTGATACTCGAATCGAGGGTGTAAGACTTGCCGAGCCTACCAGAGCCGGCATCCAGTAAGTTTTATCCGTGGAGGAGATCAGTTGTCTCACAGGAAGCCGGGTCGAATCTGCCTTGCACTTTGCGTGGCTGCGCAGTTTCTCGCCATTGCGAATGCACAGGCGCAGATGCAGCGATCCGGTGTCGGAGCCACGCTTGGGGTCGCTCCCCCGCCAGCCGACGATATCTCATCACGTCGGCACCGCAGCCCGACCGGAGCCGTCTGCCTGAGGCTCACCGCGGCATCTCGCTCCTTTCCCAACAATGACCGCCTGTTCAACCATTGGATCTATGCTGAGAACATCTGCGGCGATCGTATTAGGGTCCAGGTATGTTACTATGGAACGCGAAGCTGCATCGACATGGATATTGGCGGCCACGAGCGGAAGGAAGCCATCCTTGGTACGCTACCAGCGACCAAGGATTTTCGGTATGAATATTCGGAACGCTTCTAGATCTCGGAATGCTTCGAGATGGTGACTCTGGACAGGAAAATTGAGGGGGAATAGCAGATGCTGAAGTCGATCGTCGCCGGGGTCCTGCTGACGATGTCTGCGGGCGCGGCCGTCGCAGCCGATTACTCCATTATTCCGCAACCGCAGCGCGTGGCTCCGCGCCGCGCGGCGGCCGATGTATGCCACGTCGAGCGCTGCGGGCCCCGCGGCTGCCGGGTCGTCAATCTCTGCCGCTGTCCGGATCGTTATACCTGCTACGGGCTCTACGACGCATACCGGCCCTATGGCGGCACGGCTTTCCTCAGCGTCTATACCGAATACTGATCCGCTCGGCTTCGTCAGGGATGGGAGCCTGGCTCCCGTCCCGTCAGGCTTTGCACAATCGCCGTCGGCCTGCCGAAGCGAAGACACCTCACCACGCGTTGCGGTAGGTCTTGCCTGAAAACAGGGTCAGCAAAATGATCTTGAGATCAAGCAGCAGCGACCAATTGTCGATGTAGTAGAGATCGTGCTCGATCCGGTTCTGCATCTTCTCGAGCGTATTCGTCTCGCCCCTAAATCCGTTGACCTGAGCCCATCCTGTCAGTCCCGGCTTGACCGTGTGCCGCCGATCGAAGCTGTCGATGCGCGGAGTGAATAGCTCATTGTGCTTGATCGCGTGCGGCCGCGGCCCAACGACAGACATGTCACCCCGAAGAATGTTCCAGAGTTGCGGCAGTTCATCGATTCCGGTCTTGCGGAAGATGCGACCGATCCTGGTTACGCGCGAATCGCCCTTCGATGCTTGTCGAAATTCGGCACTGTCGGACACGTACATCGTTCTGAATTTGAGAACGCGGATTGCTTCGTTGTTATAGCCGTGGCGGATCTGGACGAAGAAAACCGGTCCCCTCGAATCGAGCTTCACGGCGAGCGACGAGAGCAGCAGCAGGGGGGACAACACGATCAGCCCCGCGGCTGCTGCCACGATATCAAACGTCCGCTTGACGACGAGGTCGAACACAGACAGCGGTCGGCGCGAGATGGCAAATGTGGCGATGCCGCCGATGTCGGCCGTCTGCGCGTTCGCCCAGAAGATGTCCCGATGCGTCGGCACCGCGTAAACGTCGGCGGGGATCTGCCTCAGGAGCGACAGGAGCATCCCAACGCTTCCATCCTCCTGCTTTCGATCGACGAGCAGGATGATGCTATCGGGTCGCAGAACCCTGCACCGTTCGACCAGCTTTGCGCCGATCGCGCGATCGAAATGAGCCGCTTCCCCGGACGCGGCGTCCCAGCCGAGCGGGCAGGCAACAACTTCGAAACCTCCGCCCGACTTTCTCAACTGGCCTGCACAAGCCTCGCAATCATCGCGGCGTCCGACGAGCACCACGCGCTGCCTCTGGAGCAGTCCTTCCTCAGCGGCGTTCTGGAATGCGCGATAGGCGGCCAGCCGGACCAGCCCGACCGTCATCAAGCAACTCACGAACTGCAAGATCAAGGTGCCGCGGGAATAAACGTCCGATAGCTTGAAAATAAACAGGAGTGAGGTCAGCACAACGAACGTGGTGGCCGCAGCTCCGATTCCGGCGGACGCGAACCGGATCTCCCGCTGCTTTTCCAGATGCAGGAATTGACCAGCCATCGCGGCAATGCAGACCTCCGCCGCCCCGATGAAGCAGGATGCCAGCAGATACACCTTCACGCGCAAGCCGGGAGTCGATGCGAGTTCGTGGTACACCCAAGCAGATGCGAAAGCCGTCATCGCAACGCAGATAAACTCGACAATGGCTATCGAAACAAAGGCAAACCCCGTGCGCGCCGGCAGCGAGGCTCGCATGGAGCGCCGGACGGCGTTCTGCTTGGGCTCTGAGCGGCTATGGGGGAGGAGGGCGCCCCCCTCGACAATATTCGTCACAGAAAACAACCACAAATACGAAATGTTAGTAAGAATTCGGTAACCTTACCGTATCTCTACCTGCTCTGAAAGCCGATTTCGAGGGCAGTTGCTGATCAATTTTTTCGCCGGCGCATTGAACTTTTCGCACGCCAGACATACGCCGCGCTTTCTACGAAGATGAACCAAAGATGAACCAAGTCTTGGGCAGATGTTGAAATGGTCAGCATCACGTTGCTCGCCGGTATGATCTGCTTGCTGATCGGCGACGCCTGCTGCGACGTGCTGGCCTTGCCGCCCGCGCACGTCCTAACCCGGGACATGGATACCGCGCTTGCGATTCTGACGTTGGGATCTGGACAGCGCTCCAGATGGTCGCGTTGATAAGTTTGCAGGCAGGATATTTCGCTTCCGTTCTGACAAGGCTCGCTTCGAACAACGCCCCTGGCGTAAGATCGGCGAGCTTTGGATCGCCTCGCTCGAATTTCTGATATTTCTGATACTGGTGGCGGGCTGGCAGCCCTCCCGAATACGCCTGTAGGTATCTCCACAACCGCTGGCCATATTGGTGCATCGCGACTATGCAGGCTCAGCCCGGTCAACCATTGCCGTCTGGCTTCCTCACTTCACCTCAGCTGCGCTTCTACGCGGTAGGAGACATCCACGGACGGCTGGATCTGCTTGAGAAGGTTAATGCCAAGATCGAGACCGACCTGGCCAGAAGGCCCTGTTGGCGCTCTGTTCGGGTGTTCCTGGGCGACTATGTCGATCGCGGTCTGCATTCGCGAGAGGTGTTGGACTACCTGGTGGCCCTTGAGGGGACCTGCGATACCGCCTTCATGCTGGGCAACCACGAAACGTTCCTGACGGATTTCATCCAGGTTCCGACGGTCCTGCCGACATGGCTTTCCGTCGGCGGCCTGGAGACCCTGATATCCTATGGCATCCGCCCGCCGCGCAACCCGAGCCAGGCCGACCAGTTGCGGCTGGCGGCAGAGTTCGCGGAAGCGCTGCCGGTCTCGCATCTGAATTTCATTCGAAGCTTGAGACCCTGCTTCGCCTTCGATGACGTGTTCTTTGTGCACGCAGGCGTACGACCCGGCGTGCCGCTGAGCGAGCAATCGCTGACGGATCTGTGCTGGATACGCGACGATTTTCTGCGGCATGACGGGTTGTTCGAGCGGCTCGTCATCCACGGACACACCCCGGTCCGCGCACCCGACATTCGAGCGAACCGTATCAACATCGACACCGGCGCCTACGCCACCGGGCAGCTGACCTGCATGTGGACCGAAGGCGGCCGTATGGGCTTTCTCTGAGCGGAGGGGCTCACCCGCGCAGACTTGAACCGCGGCGAAGCCCAGTCACTGCTTATGGCATTCGGAAACGAAGGTCCCGTTCGCCGCGGTCAGCCGCTCCAGGCAATGGCGCGGATCCCTGATGTCGCCGCCAATGATAAAATCATAAAGCTGTCCCTTGAGGACCAAGCCATAACGGCCTGGAGGCAGAGCAGCCCCGCCACTTTCCGGCTGAATTTCGTACATCTCGGCATTCTCTTTGATCGGCGAGACGCGATAGGGAAACGAAATGTTCCGAATGTACCACCCATCGTCAGGTGTCGTGATCGGTTTGCCGGCCGCGTCGTAGGAAATGGAGCGGGCAACCTTCGCAATGATCCGGATTTCGGCGCGCTCCGGAATATTCAAGGCCGCCTCACGCCGATAGACGATGAACTTGGGATTACCATCGCGAAGAACGGGCTGCTTGGTGATTCCCATTGTCGGCGAAATCGCGACCCGCGCGTCCTGGGCCTTGTTCGGCAATGGATTCAATTCGAAGAGCTTGTTGTCGCTCAATGCGTAGACGCCAAAATCCGAGGGCAGCAACCGCGAGGGCTTCGCTGGCTCGGCCACGGCGACAGGGTCTGGAGGCCCAGGAGGAGCCACGGCAGCCTTGTTGATCTGTGACCTTCCCATGTGCGCGATATCCTCGCGATAGACGGCCACAAGCAAGCCGCCGATCGCGAGCACAAGGATGGCCAGTGCCCCACCGATCACCGCAAGGGAACCGCTTCGAGCTCTGCGCTTGGAGGCAGAACGGTCAAGTTCGCGAGGCTCGGGGTCGGACCATATCGTCTTGGTGGCGTCCTTCGCGTACTCCATCGTGGAGTCCGAAATCGTCAAGGACACAGGAGCCGCGCCCAGAGGAACCGGCAGCTGCTGATCATTATTCCTCGAAAAGGTCTCGACACCATGGATGGCCGCTTCCAGCGCCTTCCTGGCCTTCGCCTCCTCGCTGGCAGGCATCCCTGAAGAAAGCAGTTGTTCGCTCAGCTTGTACCGCGCCAAGTCGTAAACTGTCTGGCGCAAACTATCCTGATCGGTACTGACCGACGTGATGATCCGAGACAGGACCAGCGCAAACTCAACTTCAGGCATAGGAGCGTCGCCGGCCTGCCCAGGTACCTGCTCGAGATCGCGCTTATTCATGAGAGCCGTTTCTATGCGCGCGCCACTTCGCCCTGATGCCGGCGCATTCTGCGACGAACCCAACGGAAAAAGAGGGCATTGCGGTGCGAACCCATACACATCCGAAGAGCTCCAGAGTGCGATCGATAGTCAAGTGACACTAGCAACAAATGGTACCAAGCTAAAGCCAGGTGCCGGATTGTACCTCGAGAAGGCGCCGTCGCGCCGGGCCTCCGAGTGATAGCGGGCAATGCGGTCTCGAACGCCGTCGCGATGTGTCTTGGGAAGTGATTGGCGCTGACATTGCCGGTCGCCCGGGGTGCGGATCACTGCGTCCCCACAACCCGGGGCGCGTCCTAGACGATGAAATGAAATTCCTGCCAGGCGCTCCAAGTCATGCCGTCGTTGGCGCGAACCCAGAGGTCGTCAGACACGGTGCCGCCATCGAAAGTCGTGCTGGCGAGCTGGGCCGCACTGACGTTGATTGCGATGTTGGCGGGCTGCGCAGTCCCGCCGATGCTCCAATGGCCGCTGCTGGCCGACGGCGTCGAATCCCAGAATTGATACTGGCTCATGCTGTCCCCGTCGGCATCCGCGACCGAGAACAGGCTCGATGCGGCCACGCTCTGGTTGGCGGTCGCATGGAAGTCGGATGCGGAGACGACCGGAGCATGGTCAATCGGTGCGGTGACGTGAAATTCCTTCCACGGCCCCCAGGCGAAGCCGTCGTAGGCCCTTGCCCAGAGATCGTCTGAACCGGAGCCGCTCTGAAAGCTTGTGTTCGAGAGCTGGGCTGCCGTCACATCGATCGCGACATTGGTGCCCTGAGCTACTCCGGCGACCACCCAGTGCCCGCTGCTGGGATCAGACGTCGAATCCCACAGCTGATAGTTCGTGATGGTGTCTCCATCCGCGTCGGCGGTCGAGAACAACGTGGAGGCCGCGATATCCTGGCCGTGGCTCGCTGAAAAGTCGGCGGCCGACACGATCGGAAGATTGTCGACCGGCGCGTTGACGTGAAACTCCTTCCAGCTGCTCCACATCATGCCATCGAAGGCGCGCACCCAGAGATCGTCGGAGCCCGAACCGCTCTGGAACGAAGTGTTGGCCAGTTGGGCCGCGCTCACATCGATGCCCTGGCCTGCCGGCTGGATGGCCCCGGCCACGACAAAATGCCCGCTGGCAGGATCGGCGGTCGAGTCCCAGAACTGATAGTGGGTGATCGTATCGCTGTCGGCATCGCTGACCGTGAACAGGCTTGAAGCGGCGATGTCCTCACCATGCGTTGCGGTCATGTCCGACGCGCTCACCACGGGCGCATGGTCGATCGGCGCGTTGACGTGGAATTCCTTCCAGGCTCCCCATGTCATACCGTCATTGGCTCGCACCCACAGATCGTCCGAGCCCGAGCCCGACTGAAACGAGGTGCTCGTCAATTGAGCGGGCGCCACATCGATGGCGATGTTGGTGGCCTGCGCCACTCCGCCGACCACCCAGTGACCGCTGGCAGGATCGCTCGTTGAATCCCAAAGCTGATAGGCGGTGATCGTGTCGCCATCGGCGTCGGACACGCTGAAGAGACTGGATGCGGCGATATCCTGGCCGTGGGTTGCCGACACGTCGGTTGCGCTGACCACCGGTGCATGATCCGGGCCTGGCGTGGTCGTGAACGGGACCCATGCTCCCCACAGCGTTCCATCGTAAGCCCTGACCCAGAGCTGGTCCGGAGCCGAGCCGAATTGGTAGGTGGTCTGGGCAAGCTGCGCGGCAGTGATGTCGATTTCGGCATTGGTGGCCTGAACGGCACCATTCACCACCCATGCGCCGTTGCCGTTGCTGTCCCAGAGTGCGTATTGGGTGATCGTATCGTTGTCTGCGTCGGAGACGCTGAACAGGCTCGAAGCCGCGACCGACATTTGCCCGTGGGCTGCCGTGAAGCTGGAAGCCGAAGCAACGGGAGCATGATCCAGAGTTGGCGTGGCTGTGAACGGAACCCATGCTCCCCAGAGATACCCGTCATAGGCCCGCACCCAGAGCGTGTCCGGGGCCGTACCGAACACGTAGCTCACTTGCGAGAGGCTAGCGGCCGAGACGTCGATCTCGGCGTTGGTGGCTTGCGTAGCGCCATTGATCGCCCAGTGCCCGTGGCCCTCGGTGTCCCAGAATGCATATTGGGTGATAGTGTCGCCATCCGCGTCACTGGCCGAGAACAGCGAGGATTCAGCTACCGAGAGCTGCCCGCGCGAACCAGTCACGTTGGTTGCCGTGACCACAGGCGCATGATCGGCCGGAGAAATCACGAAGGATTTCCAGTCGCTCCAAAAATAGCCGTCGAAGGCTCTCACCCACAGCGTGTCCGAACCAGGTCCGGCCTGGTAACTCGCTTGGGCCAATTGCGACGCGCTGATGTCGATCTCGGTGTTGGTGCCCTGGACTGTTCCTCCCACGGTCCAGTGACCGTTGCCATTGGTGTCCCAGAACGAATATTCGGTGATGGAATCGCCGGTGGCGATGTTCACCGAGAACAACGATGAGGCCGCGTAAACCTGATTTCGGGCGGCGGACTGATCGCTGGCGGTGACGACTGGTGTCGTCCGGATGCTGTATCCGAGGTCCTTCAGAACTCCGACGTCCAGGTTGGAAATCGCGTACTGGTAATCGGCGTAGAAGACGATTCCGTTCATCAAGTCCAGCGTGAGCGGGTCCTTGACGGTCGACGGGGTGGCGTAGAGGTCGGATTGCTGGTTGCCGAAATGGTAATAGTTCTGGGTCGTGCTGTCTGTGGTCAGGGGCACCGGGCCGCCGTAGGCGGCCTCGGCATTTGCACCGACAAAGTAGGCGCCGGTCGCGGTCTTTTGAATCAGGCTGTCGAACGTGGACTCGTAGGCGCCGGCCAACTGGCCGCTCTGGTCGTACCAGCCCGTCATGCCGAAGCCATGCATGAGCTCATGAAGAAAAACGTTGATCGGATTGATCACGTTTCCAGGCACCTGACTGGACCAGTTCAAGCCATAGTCGAGGTCGATGTACTGGAAGTAGCCAGGATCGATGTTGATGGTGATGTCGCTTGTCGTTCCAGGCACGTGCTGTCCGGTGGTCAGCTCGTACTGGCTTGACGGCTCATACACCGCGAGCCCGCCATTCGTGCCCACGTTGTAGCTGGAGGTAGGCCCGCCGTCGGCACGGCCAACGGCGGTGGGCAGGATGTTGAGGGACACCACCATGGTGCCAATGCCCAGGATATATTGCTGCCAAATGTCGAGGGCCTGCTCGAGGTCGTAAACCAGAGATGCGTCGGCAGATCCGCCTACGTTTGATGAATCGTTCAATGTTACGGAATAATTCCAAGTCATCTTGGTCGAGCTTTCAATCTATGGTAGCGTGGAAATAATTGATAATATTCATGCTGACCGGTCACTGGGTGGTTAATAGACGACAAATGGCCGGCCCCGGACAAAGCGGCGCGTGAGGCTGTTCGTGTCCAGCGCCTCTGGCGCGATTGGCTCGGGTCATTTCTTATACGCGATAAGGTCGCCGCGATCATCCCTGGGATCCCGGTGACAGCCATATCGCGTGCCGCGATCCGTAAGACTACGGGGCCTGGTTCGGCTTTCCGAACGGTTCCGCGATGGACTCCAGGATCGGCATGATGTTGTTCGCGAATTCGGCTTGGCCGTTGATAACGCCAATTGCATCTCGGCGAAGAGCCATAGTACTCTGCCTGTCATATTCATTTGCTGCTCTGCCGGTTCGTTGCGAATAGTCAGTTCGCGCTGACGACGACGCCGAGGAGCAGGGGCGGGGCGCGCTCACGGCAATCTCGGCTCACCTTCGACTGCAGTTATTTTCAGCTACCGAGCAGATTAAATCGCGAGATGATTGAAACGCGGAGCGGTACGACAGCAGACAGCGGGATCGTTGGGCTCGCGATGCTGCTGCGTTTTCACGGCCTCCCGGCCGATGTCGACCAGATTCGTCATCAAGTCGGCAGCGGCCCGTTCGGAACGCCGGAGATGCTGCGGTACGCGCGCTCGACCGGCGTCAAGGCGCGCGAGCTGAGCACCAACTGGTTAAGGCTCGAAAAGGTCCCGCTCCCTGCCATCGCGCTGTTGCGCGACGGCGGCCATCTGATCCTCGCCAAGGTGGGCGCCGACAAGATCCTCGTTCAATCGCCTCTGTCAGAGCGCCCGGAGTTGATCACGAGGGCCGAGCTGGAAGCGGTGTGGACCGGCAAGCTGATCCTGGTGAGCCGGCGGGCGGGACTGGTCAATCTTGCGCGCCGCTTTGACCTGTCGTGGTTTCTGGGGGCGATCCACAAATATCGGTACCATTTCGTGGAGGTGTTGATCGCCTCCTTTTTCTTGCAGCTGTTTGCACTGGTGTCGCCGCTGTTCTTTCAGGTGGTGATCGACAAGGTCCTGGTTAATCACACACTCAGCACACTCGACGTGCTCGTCGTGGGGTTGATCGGCATCGCGGGTTTTGAGACGGCCCTCGCGATACTGAGAACCTACCTGTTCTCCCACGTGACCAACCGGATCGATGTCGAACTGGGAGCCCGCTTGTTTCGGCACCTCATCGGGCTGCCCATTGCCTATTTTCAGGCCCGCCGGGTCGGCGACTCGGTTGCGCGGGTCCGCGAGCTGGAGAACATTCGCAACTTCCTGACCGGCTCCGCGCTGACGGTCGTGATAGACCTGTTCTTCACCGTCGTTTTCATCGCGGTGATGTTTATCTACTCGCCGATCCTGACCTGGATCGTGCTTGGGTCCTTCCCGCTCTATGTCGGCATCTCGGCCGGTGCGACGCCGATGTTCCGCCAGCGGTTGGATACCAAATTCGAGCGCGGGGCCGAAAACCAGGCCTTTCTCGTCGAGAGCGTGACCGGTGTCGAGACCATCAAGGCCATGGCGCTCGAACCGCAGATGCAGCGCCGCTGGGAGGAGCAGCTTGCCGGATACGTGGCGGCCAGCTTCCGCGTGCTCAGCCTGGCGAATGTCGCGAGCCAATCGGTCCAGTTCGTGAGCAAGCTCGTCACCGCGGTGATCCTTTACGCCGGCGCCAAGCTGGTGATCGACGGAAGCCTCACGGTGGGCGAGCTGATCGCGTTCAACATGTTCTCGTCACGCGTGAGCGCGCCGGTTCTGAGGCTGGCGCAGCTCTGGCAGGACTTCCATCAGGCCAGGCTCTCCGTCGCGCGGCTTGGCGACATTTTGAATACGCCGGCCGAGCAGACGTTCAGCCCCGGTCGCGCCGTGCCGCCGCCCATCAAGGGGCAGGTCACCCTGGAACACGTGTCCTTCCGCTATCGGGTCGATGGGCCCGAAGTGCTGCACGACATCAACATCAGCATTCCGGCTGGCCAGGTCGTCGGCATCGTCGGTCCGTCCGGTTCGGGCAAGAGCACCTTCACGAAGCTCGTTCAGCGCCTTTACGTTCCGGAGAAGGGCAGGGTTCTTGTCGACGGCATCGACCTTGCGATGGTCGATCCGGCGTGGCTGCGTCGCCAGGTCGGCGTCGTCCTGCAGGAAAACGTGTTGTTCAATCGCAGCGTACGGGAAAACATCGCGCTCGCCGATCCGGCCGCTCCGATGGAGAAAGTGGTCGCCGCGGCTCAGCTTGCGGGAGCTCACGAATTCATTCTGGAGCTGCCGGAAGGCTACGACACCGTCGTCGGCGAGCGCGGCTCCAGTCTGTCGGGAGGGCAGCGGCAACGCATCGCGATCGCGCGGGCCCTTATCACCGATCCCCGCATCCTGATCTTCGACGAAGCGACGAGTTCGCTCGACTACGAAAGCGAAAGAGTCATTCAGGACAATATGAAGCGGATCGTGAAGGGACGAACGGTTTTCGTCATTGCACATCGTCTGTCCGCTGTCAGGCGCACGGATCGGATCATCACCATTGATCGCGGCCGGCTCGTCGAACAGGGATCCCACGAGGAGTTGCTCAGCACAGGCGGAAGATACGCGTCGCTGTACCGGTTGCAGGCGGGGATCCATGAAGTCGGCTCGTGAAGTGGTCGCGGTCGGGGGCAAAACCCGGGACGAGCTGGCCTTCCTGCCGGCCGCGCTCGAAATTGTCGAGACGCCGCCGTCTCCCACCGCCAGGCTCACCGCCGTCTTGCTTGCTGCCCTGTTCTGCTGCGCCGTGGCGTGGGCGGGTCTCGGCAAGATCGACATCGTCGCCTCCGCACCCGGAAAGATCGTACCGGGCGACCGTGTGAAGCTGGTTCAGCCGCTCGAGATCGGAGTGGTGCGGGCCATTCACGTCCGCGACGGCCAAACCGTCAAGGCCGGCGAGATTCTGATCGAGCTGGATCCGACCAGCAATCAGGCGGAGCTTCAGCACCTGAAAAACGATCTTCTGTCGGCACAGCTTGATATTTCACGCACCCGCTCTGCGCTTGCCGGAAATACCGACGCGCTTGACGGCGTACCGGACGACACGCCGCCCGCGTTGGTTCAAATGCATCTGGAGTACTTGCGCAGTCAGGATTCCGAGCAGCGCGCCAAGTTGTCCGAACTGGATCGGCAGCGGGTGCAGAAGGTCGCGGAGACCAGGACAATCGACGCCAGCATCGCCAAGATTGAAGCTCTGCTGCCGGTGCTGCAGGAACGCGTCGGGGTTCGCAAGTACCTGGCGGACCGGGAATACGGTTCAAAGCTGCAATACTTGCAGGAGCTCCAGGAGCTCGTCGGGATGCAACAGGACATCCTGGTGCAACGGAGCAAGCTCCAGGAGGCCAATGCGGCGGTCGCGGCGCTCGAAGAGACGCGCGCCAAGCTTGTCTCGGAATACCGGCATCGCCTGTACGATGACCTTGCCAAGGCGACGCAGAAGGCCGGAAGCCTCCAGGACGAGGTCTCCAAAGCCGAGCACCGGACCAGCCTTCAAAAGCTTGCCGCACCGATCGATGGCGTGGTGCAGCAACTGGCCGTGCACACTGTCGGCGGCGTCGCAACCGCCGCCCAGACGCTCGCGGTCGTCGTACCCAGCGATAGTCTGATTGAAATCGAAGCGATGGTTTCAAATCGCGATATCGGCTTCGTGCACCCGGGTCAGGACGCCGAAATCAAGGTCGATACGTTCAACTTCACGCGTTACGGACTGCTGCACGGCAAGATCGTCAGCGTCTCGCGCGATTCCGTGTCCCGCGACAGGCCGCGGGATCCAGCCCGCGAGCCCAATGGCGGAGCGACGGAGGACAGCAGCGAGCCCAAGGGGACGGGGCCGGTGTATATCGCGCATGTCTCGATCGACCGGACCAAGATGGTCGTCGATGACAAGGAGATCAATCTTTCGCCGGGAATGACCGTAACCGTCCAAATCAGGACGGGCGCCCGCAGCGTCATGAGCTATTTGCTGTCTCCGATCATGCGCTACCGGCAGGATGCTCTCCGCGAGCGGTGAAGGAATTCGGCGGTCAGGCCGTCATGACGTGGTTCGCGATTCCACGTGGCTCAGGGTCGGGTCGGATTCATGGATCGCAAGGCAGTTTTGCCCCGCGTCGTAGGTCCGGTATCCATGATCGTTCAGCTTGCGAACCAGTGCGGCCTTGTCGGTCTTGATGAATTCCGCATGAATGACGGGATGATGCTGCCGGATCGTGGCGCTGGCTCCTTCCAGCACCTTCAACTCCATCCCTTCGACGTCGATCTTGATCAGATCGCAGCGGCTCAGATTCAGGGAGTCCAGGGTGATCATCGTTGTCTCGGAGCCCTTGGCCTCGGAATAATCGATCTTCTGGCCGATCTGCTCCGTGCCGGGGCGTTGCGTCACCTCCAGACTTCCGAAGCTGGCGGGTTCCTGATGGCTTAAGGTCGGCACCCAGGTCTTGCCGGTTTCCGACGAAATAACCGCGTGCATCGCCCGCGCGTTGAAGCAGTTGTTGATGGCGATGTTGCCGGCAAGGGCGTAGTAGACCCGTTCCTGCGCCTCGATGGCAACGACCGAGCCCCAGCCGTTCATGTGCTTGGACCATTCGATGGTGTGAACGCCGATGTTCGCCCCGCAGTCGATGGCGACCACGCCGTCCCCTCGGTAGGTTCTTCGCAGTGCAAGAAGACCCTTCGTGAGCTCGATCTCCGTGACGTCGAACGCGCCGTGCTCGAGAATCTGAATCCCGACTCCAAAAGTGTGGTCGCCCGCGGTGTGGTAGTCTAGCCGGTTGACGATCAGCGGGCCATGCGCCGACGCTGCGATCACAAACGGGACCTTGCTGGGATTGCGGCTCATCGCTTGTGTTTCTTTGTTTCTGCGGCTCCGGAGCGGCCGCGAGAGAAGTGTGCGCTAAGGTTTTCGTCCGTTGACGCGATTGTCAATCTCGCTTACCGTCTGCCGGTATTTTTTAGCTTTCTTTATATTTTCAGGGCAGGGGATATTCGTGAATGCGATTGCCGTCGCGCCGGTGATCGGGCTGAAGCGTCCGATTGACCAAGTGGCCGACCAACCCAAAGTCATCGTTGATCGGTCGACCAGCGCCGTACCTGCCAAGTCGGAAGCCGTTGCGCCGGATGCCGAAACGCCCAAGCGTGCCTATCCGGCAGCGGCAGAACTTCCCACTCAAGTCGGTCCGAAGGGCCTGCGCTTCGACTTCAACGACGGCGCCCGGGTCGTCTGTCCCGAAGCCGAAGGTCCTTGGCGCGTGCGTCTCTGGGACGCCGAGACCGGCAACGTTCTCTTCGAGACGCAGTTCGCGGGCGGGCGCGTCAACAGCTCAAAGCGCTACTACATTCGTTTCCGCATCGAGGTCTTGCAGGGCGAGGATGTCATTTTCTCGCATGAGTACAACGCGACGGATCGTCACGTCCTGATACAGCTTCCGGTCGGCACCCTGGGCGACACGATCGGCTGGTTTCCCTATGTGGAAAAGTTCAGGCAAGCGCACAATTGCAGGCTGACCTGTGCAATGGCGGAGAAGCTGATTCCGCTGTTTCGCGATGCGTATCCGGAGATCAACTTCGTCACGCATGAGGAAATTCAAACCGACCGATATTACGCTACGTACAGCGTCGGGTTGTTTTTTGACGACAAGAATTTCGTCTACCAGCCGTGCGACTTCCGCTTTGTGGGGCTGCACCGGACTGCCGGATACATCCTCGGCGTCGATCCGACCGAGGTGGCGCCGCGCATCTCGCTGGCCGATGATCAAAGGCCCATTCCCGAGCCTTACGTTTGCATCGCGGTGCAGAGCACGACGCAGTGCAAGTACTGGAATAACCCGAACGGCTGGCGCGAGCTGATCAGCTTCCTCAAGCAGGCCGGCTATCGCGTGATCTGCATCGATCAGAAGCCGACGCATGGCCACGAGCTGGTATGGAATCACATTCCGAACGGCGCGGAGGACTGGACCGGTGACCGCCCGATTCAGGAGCGGGCGAATCTGCTCAATCACGCGGACTTTTTCATCGGCCTTTCCAGCGGACTTGCCTGGCTGGCCTGGGCGGTCGGCACCCCGGTCGTGATGATCGCGGGCTTCACGCATCCGACAAATGAATTTGCTACGCCGTATCGCGTGATCAACTATCACGCCTGCAACAGCTGCTGGAACGATCCAGCGGTTCGATTCGACCACAAAGACTTTTTCTGGTGTCCCCGCCACAAGGGAACGCCGCGTCAGTTCGAGTGCACAAGGCTGATCACCGTGGACCATGTGAAGTCGGTGATCAGGACGATTCCTGGATTCAAGCTCTAGCCTATTTCAAGAACTGACCATTTTTTTGGGGGGGCGCGCTGCCATGAGCACCACTTTTGTAAGCTCGGGTGTTACCAGCTCAGGACTGATCGAAACGGGGGGCAATACGCTCGAAGTCCTCAGCGGGGGCTTCGCAAGCGTGACAACGCTGTCCGGCGGCCAGCTCCTGGTCGATGGCGGCGGCTACGCGGTTGGGACAACGATTTCCAGCGGCGGCAGTGCCGTCGTCGGCGCCGGCGGCGCGGGCGATCGCTTCGCCGTCTCGAGTGGCGGCACGCTCAACGTGGCGGGGACCGTCAACAGTTTCACCGCGGTGTTCACCGGGGGCGTCGAGAACATCGAGGCCGGCGGGTTCATCTCCGGTCAGATCGGATCCGGAACGGGAATTTCGGGCGGCACCGTCAATGTTCTAGCCGGCGGCTCTGCTTCATTCCTGTCGGTTTCGAGCGGCGGCGTCTTCAACGTAGCCGGCACGACGCTCAGCATGATCGGGGTCCGTAGCGGCGGTGTCGAAAACGTACTGGCGGGCGGTTTCATTTCGGGGGCAACAAACTCCGGGACCGGCGTTTCCGCCGGCGGCATACTGAACCTTCAAGCCGGCGGGTCCGCCGTCCACGTTGGTGTTTCGAGCGGCGGCACGTTCAACGTTGCCGGCAGTGTGCTGAGCAACGCGGCCGTCTACGCCGGTGGCGTCGAGAACATCCTGTCGGGCGGGTCGATCTCCGGAGCGAGCGGATCCGGGACCGGCGTTTCGGGCGGTACGTTGAACCTTTCGGCCGGCGGCACGGCGGCCTATGTCGGCGTCTCGGCCGGTGGCGTCTTCAACGTCGCCGGTACGGTGCTGAGCTCTGTCGGTGTGTATAGCGGCGGCGTCGAGAACGTGCTGTCGGGCGGTGTGGTGCAGGGTGTGTCCGGAGGCTTCGGCACCGCGATCTCCGGCGGCACGGTGAACGTGCAGTCGGGCGCTACCGCGACCGCAATGTTCGTCTATACCGGCGGTGCGCTGAACGACAGCGGTATCGTCACCAATCAATTCGTGCTCAGCGGCGGTGTTGAGACCGTTTCGTCGGGTGGCCTCGCGTCGGGCGTGCAAGTTTCAGGCGGAGGTCTGCTCGACATTCTCGCCGGCGGCTCGGCGACGAGTGTCGGCGATTCCGGGCGGGTCATCGTCGAAGCCGGCGCCACCGCCGACCACGTTACTGTTTCGAGCGGCGGCGTGCTCAGCGTCGGCGGCACCATGACCAGCAATACGGGCGTCCTGGCGGGCGGCGTCGAGACGGTGCTGTCCGGTGGACTGATCAGCGGGGCCAGCGGCTCGGGGACGGGCATTGCCGGCGGTACGGTAAATCTTCTGGCCGGGGGCTCAGCGGTCTTTGTCGGCGTGTCGAACGGCGGCACGTTCAATGTGGCGGGCACCGTGCTCAGCAACGGCATGGTGTTTGCCGGCGGTGTCGAGAATGTGCAGTCCGGCGGACTGATCTCCGGAGCCATCAGCTCGGGGACCGGGGTTATCGGTACGCTGAACGTTCAGGCCGGCGGCTCGGCGGCGTTCGTCGGTGTTTCGAGCGGCGGCACGTTCAACGTGGCGGGCACCGTGCTCAGCAATGTCGCTGTCTACGACGGCGGTGTTGAGAATGTTCTCTCGGGTGGTGTCGTCACCGGTGTGACCGGCTCCGGGACGGGCATATCCGGCGGTACCGTTAATGTCCTTGCAGGCGGTGCGCTGGATCACCTGACGGTGTCGAGCGGCACGCTGAATGTCTCCGCCGGCGGCACGGCGCACAACATTACGGTGTCGAGCGGCGGCACCATGAATGTCGCAGGCACGATCACCAGCAACACGCTGGTCTCGAGCGGCGGTATCGAGAACGTGCTGTCCGGTGGACTGATCTCCGGAGCCACGAGCTCCGGGACCGGAGTGCTCGGCACATTGAACCTTCTTGCCGGTGGTTCGGCCGTTCACGTCGGTGTGTCGAGTGGCGGTACGTTCAACGTGGCTGGCACTGTCCTCAGCATGGCGGCCGTCTATGACGGCGGCGTTGAGAATGTTCTCGCGGGTGGTGTCGTCACCGGGCTCCCGGGTTCCGGCACGGGCGTTTCCGGCGGCACCGTCAACGTATCTTCCGGCGGTGCACTGGATCACCTGACAGTTTCGAGCGGCACTCTGAATGTCTCGGCCGGTGGCACGGCACACGACCTTACGGTGTCGAGCGGCACCTTGAATGTTGCAGGTACGATCATCAGCAACACGCTGGTCTCGAGCGGTGGTATCGAGAACGTGCTCTCCGGCGGGTTCATCTCCGGCGCATCGAGTGCGGCAACCATCATTTCCGCTGGCGGCATCGTGAACGTCCTGGCCGGTGGTTCGGCTGTTCACATCGGCGTGTCGAGCGGCGGCATCTTCAATGTCGCGGGCAAGGTGCTGAGCAACACCGGCATCTACGCCGGCGGCGTCGAGAATGTTTTGTCCGGTGGATCCATCTCCGGCGCGAGCGGATCCGGGACGGGAGTTTCGGGCGGTACGTTGAACCTGTCGGCCGGCGCCACCGCCGCCTTTGTCGGCGTGTCGAGCGGCGGCACCTTCAATGTTGCGGGCACAGTGCTGAGCAATGCCAGCGTCACCAGCGGCGGCGTCGAGAACGTGCTGTCCGGTGGATTGATCACCGGCGCCGTCAGTTCGGGCACCGGAGTCAGCGCAGGCGGCGTATTGAACGTTCTGGCCGGCGGCTCGGCGGCTTTCGTCGGCGTCTCCAGCGGCGGCATATTCAATGTGTCGGGCACCGTGCTCAGCCGCGTGGGCGTTTATGCCGGCGGTGTCGAGAACGTCTTCTCGGGTGGTGTCGTCAACGGGGCCGTGGGCTCCGGGACGGCCGTCTCCGGCGGCACGGTCAACGTCTTGTCGGGCGGCGCACTGGATCACCTGACGGTTTCCAGTGGCGGCGTGTTCAACGTAGCTTCCGGAGCCACGGCGCACGACATCGCGGTGTCGAGCGGTGGCACGTTCAACCTTGCCGGAACGACGACGAGCAACGTCTTCGTGTTTGGAGGAGGTACTGAAGTCGTATCGTCGGGCGGCTCCACGGGTCCGGTGACGATTTCGGGCGGCGCGGTCGAGTTGCAGGCCGGCAGCGTCGCGAGCGGCGGCATCACCTTCAGCGGGGCCGGCGGGCAGCTCAAGATCGACGGCACGTCTTTGGCCGGCACCACCGTCAGCGGGCTGGTGCTGGGCGACAGCATCGATCTCGCAGGCCTCAGTTTCGTATCCGGCGGGTCGGCGACCTTGCTTCCGGGCAATGTCCTGCATGTCACGGAGGGGGCTTCCTCGTTCGATGTGCAGCTTGATCAGACGCCTGGCGTGCGGTTCAACGTCAGCGCGGATTCCGGCAGCGGCACGCTGGTCACGACGCGCGCCGATGTCGCGCCGGTCACGTCAACGTCCAATGTAACGGCGATCTTTGGCGAGAGCTCTGCGCTCGCTTCCAGCCTGTTCTCGGTCACGGACGCCGATGGCGATCCCATCACCCAATACGCGTTCTGGGACACCCAAGGTAACGGGCACTGGGTCTTCAACGGCGTCGTCCAGGCTACCAACGCCGAGATCGATGTTGGGGCGGCGAACCTGTCGCAGGTGAGCTACGTGTTCGGTCCAAGCGGTTCGACCGATACCCTCTTCGTTCGGGCCAATGACGGCACGGTTTGGAGCGGCTGGACTCAGTTTACGGCAAAGGCGTTTGTCGACACCGCGCCGACCGTGAACGCAGCCAACGTCACTGCGGCGCACGGCCAGACGTCGATTGCCGCATCCAGCCTGTTCACGGTGAGCGATCCGGATCCCGACACGATGACCCAGTACGCGTTCTGGGACACCGGCGGAAGCGGCCACTGGGTGGTGAATGGCGTCGCCCAGGCCGCCAACACCGAGATCGATATTACCGCGGCGCAGCTGTCGCAGGTGAGCTACGTGTTCGGGCCGGCAGGATCGGCCCCCGATACGCTGTTCATCAAGGCGAACGACGGAACGTTGTGGGGAGCTTGGCAGTCGTTCACGGCAACACCGGGGATCGATACCGCTCCGGTCGTTACGGCCACGAACGTCACAGCGGCCCATGGGCAGACGTCGGCTCTAGCCTCGAGCCTGTTCTCGACCTCGGATGCCGAGAGCGATCCGATCACCCAGTACGCTTTCTGGGACACCGGCGGCAACGGTCACTGGGTGGTGAATGGTGTCGCCCAGGCCGCCAACGTCGAGATCGATGTTGCGGCGGCGAACCTGTCGCAGGTCAGTTACGTATTCGGGCCCGGCGGCTCAATGGCCGATACGCTCTACGTGCGGGCCAATGACGGCAGCCTGTGGGGAGCCTGGAAGTCGTTCACGGCAGCGCCGGGGGTTGATACCGCTCCGGTCGTTACGGCCGCGAACGTGACGGCGGCCCATGGGCAGACGTCGGCGCTTGCGTCGAGTCTGTTCTCGACCTCGGATGCCGAGAGCGATCCGATCACGCAGTATGCGTTCTGGGACACCGGTGGAAATGGCCATTGGGTGGTGAATGGTGTCGCCCAGGCCGCCAATGTCGAGATCGATGTTGCCGCGGCGAACCTGTCGCAGGTGAGCTACGTGTTCGGGCCCGGCGGCTCGATGCCCGATACGCTCTACGTGCGGGCGAATGACGGCAGCCTCTGGGGGGCCTGGAAGTCGTTCACGGCAACACCGGGGGTCGATACCGCTCCGGTCGTTACGGCCGCGAACGTGACGGCCGCCCATGGGCAGACGTCGGCTCTCGCCTCGAGCCTGTTCTCGACCTCTGATGCCGAGAGCGATCCGATCACCCAGTATGCGTTCTGGGACACCGGCGGAAGTGGCCACTGGGTGGTGAATGGTGTCGCCCAGGCGGCCAACACCGAGATCGATGTTGCCGCGGCGAACCTGTCGCAGGTCAGTTACGTGTTCGGTCCCGGCGGCTCGACGCCTGATACGCTTTTCGTGCGGGCAAACGACGGCAGCCTGTGGAGTACCTGGACATCGTTCACGGCAGGGCCGGGGGTCGATACTGCCCCGGTCGTTACGGTAGCGAACGTGACGGCCGCCCATGGGCAGACGTCGGCTCTCGCCTCGAGCCTGTTCTCGACCTCGGATGCCGAGAGCGATCCGATCACCCAGTATGCGTTCTGGGACACCGGCGGCAGTGGCCACTGGGTGGTGAATGGCGTCGCCCAGGCGGCAAACGTCGAGATCGATGTTGCCGCGGCGAACCTGTCGCAGGTCAGCTACGTGTTCGGACCGGGCGGCTCGACGCCCGATACGCTCTACGTGCGGGCGAATGACGGATCGAAGTGGAGCAGCTGGGCAGCGTTCACGGCAACACCGGGGAACGATACTGCTCCGGTCGTTACGGCAGCGAACGTGGCCGCGGTTCACGGCGAGGCGTCGACTCTCGCCTCGAGCCTGTTCTCGACCTCGGATGCCGAGAGCGATCCGATCACGCAGTACGCGTTCTGGGACACCGGCGGCAATGGCCACTGGGTGGTGAACGGTGTCGCCCAGGCGGCCAACACCGAGATCGATGTGTCCGCGGCGAACCTGTCGCAGGTCAGCTACGTGTTCGGCCCCGGCAACTCGACGCCCGACACGCTCTACGTGCGGGCGAACGACGGATCGAAGTGGAGCACCTGGACCGCATTCACGGCAACACCGGGTCCCGACACGGCTCCGGTCTTGACGGCGGCGAACGTGGCCGCGGTCCACGGTGAGACGTCGACGCTCGCCTCGAGCCTGTTCTCGACCTCGGATGCCGAGAGCGATCCGATCACCCAGTATGCGTTCTGGGACACCGGCGGCAATGGCCACTGGCTGGTGAATGGCGTCGCCCAAGCGGCCAACGCCGAGATCGATGTTGCCGCGGCGAACCTCTCGCAGGTGAGCTACGTGTTCGGCCCCGGCAACTCGACGCCCGATACGCTCTATGTGCGGGCCAATGACGGCAGCGAGTGGGGCGGCTGGACCGCATTCACGGCAACGCCGGGTCCCGACACGGCTCCGGTCGTGACGGCATCGAACGTCAGTGGCATTCACGGCCATTCGGTGGCGGCCTCGACCCTGTTCTCGACCTCGGATGCCGAGAGCGATCCGATCACGCAGTACGCGTTCTGGGACACCGGCGGCAATGGTCACTGGGTGGTGAATGGCGTCGCCCAGGCGGCCAATGCCGAGATCGTTGTTACCGCAGCGAACCTCTCGCAGGTCAGCTACGTGTTCGGCCCCGGCGGCTCGCCGTCGGACACGCTCTTCGTGCGGGCCAATGACGGTAGCGAGTGGAGTACGTGGAAGTCGTTCACGGCCACCGCAACCAACCAGGCGCCGACGGTCTCGGTCTCCGACGTCGTGACGGTCTCGGGACAGACCTTTGCTGCTGCGAACCTCGTCACTGCGACGGACGCCGACGGCGATGCCATCACGAAATATGCGCTGTGGGATTCCAACACCAACGGGCGTTGGAACGTCAACGGAGTGAACCAGCAAGCGAATACCGAGATCGACATCACTGCGGCGCAGCTTTCCCAGGCGACCTATCAGGCCGGCTCGGGCACCGACCAACTCTGGATCCGGGCCAATGACGGCACCGCGTGGGGAGCCTGGCAGTCGTTCAACGTGACGGGAGAGAGCCCGAGCAGCGCCACCATCGTCCCGAGCGGCACCCTCGAATTGACGGGGGCGTCGAATGCCTCCGTGGCGTTCCAAGGGTCGACGGGGACGCTGAAGCTCGACAATTCCGCGAGCTTTGGCGGAACCGTCGCCGGGATGACCGGTTCGGACGCGATCGATTTCGCGAACATCAATTTCGCGAACGTTCACACGCCGACCTTCAGCGGAGACTCAACGCACGGAACGCTCACGGTGACGGACGGCACCATCACGGCGAGCATTGCGCTGCTGGGCAACTACATGGCCTCGACCTTCACGACCTCGAGTGACGGCCATGGCGGTACCCTGGTTGTCGATCCGCCGGCGATGCAGGTCAGCCAGCTTGCGCAGCCACAGCATGCGTGAGGCCTGAAGATGAGGGGCTGTGTGGGCCTGTCGCGGGCCCACCGCAACCAGATCCCTCGACCAGCAGAAACAAAAAGGCCCGCCTCTCGGCGGGCCTTTTCGTGTCTTGCGACGCTTCTGGAGTTCCATGCAATACCGAACGCTTCGTCGCCCAACGACTGATCACGGCGGCGAGCTGCTGCCGGCTGCTTCTGCCGGCACCTCGTCGACATTCGGGTCGGCCGCGGCCGTGGCCCAGGCGAGCTCGACGAGTGTCACGATCCGCCGGCCGGCACCGTCAAGCTGGCAGACAATCAGGCCCTGCTCCTCGATGTAGGTCAGAAGATGCCGGGCGCGGCGCAGCGAGTGCGTGCCATAGGCGCGGGCGATCGCTGCATCGCTCGGGCAGGGCCAGCCTTCCTTCGCGGCACGCGCGATCATCATGAAGACGCCCTGCATGTCCTCGGGCAGGATGGCGGCACGCAGCGAGACATCCTGCCACGCGTCGTCCTCCGCCATCTCGGTGCCGAGCCCGGCGCGGGCGCGCGTCAGCATGCGGCGGAAATCGGTCAGCTCCGGCACGACGGCACCGAAACCCTCGATGCGGCAGCGGACCACGAACTCCTGATAGAGCACGCCGATGGCGCGGAAGCCCGCGTCGGGCTCGGCGAGGATGGCGCGCAGGATGCGATCCAGCCGCTCACGCCGTTCGGCCAACTTCTCCGCGCTGAGTGGCGGTTCGGCAGCCTCGGGATCGGTCTCCGGTGCCGGCTGCTTGGCGGCCATAAGTTGGCTGAGCAGGTCGGGCGGCGGTGCCCGGCGCGGCGGCCTGGCCGCCGTTTCAAGCGGCGGCGCTGCGAGGATGATGGCGCGCGCGTCTTCGAGCGCCGCTTCAGGCAGCGGCATCAGCCGCGGCGCGGCGTTGCGCGGTTGGGTGTCCGTCGGACCGATGCGCAAGCCCAGCGGACGGCGGGAGAGTGCGGGTCCCAGCGCCATGAATTGTCCGCGCTCCAGGTCGCGGAACGCCTCCGCCTGCCGCCGCTCCATGCCGAGCAGGTCGGCGGCCCGCGCCATGTCGATATCGAGGAAGGTCCGGCCCATCAGGAAGTTCGATGCTTCGGCGGCGACATTCTTGGCGAGCTTGGCCAGCCGCTGGGTCGCGATGATCCCGGCAAGCCCGCGCTTGCGGCCGCGGCACATCAGGTTGGTCATCGCGCCGAGCGAGAGCTTGCGTGCCTCGTCGGAGACTTCGCCCGCGATTGCCGGCGCGAACAGCTGCGCCTCGTCCACCACCACCAGCATCGGATACCAGTGATCGCGGGCAACCTCGAACATGCCGCCGAGGAAGGCTGCGGCGCGCCGCATCTGATTCTCGGCGTCGAGCCCCTCGAGATTGAGCACGGTCGAGACACGATGGATGCGCACGCGCTCGCCGGCGACCTGCAGGCTGCGCTCGGTATGGTCCTCGGCATCGATGACGAGGTGGCCGAATCGCTCGGCCAGGGTCACGAAGTCACCCTCGGGGTCGATGATGGTCTGCTGCACCCATGGCGCGCTCTGTTCCAGCAGCCGGCGCAGCAGATGGGATTTTCCGGAACCCGAATTGCCCTGCACCAGGAGGCGCGTGGCCAATAGCTCCTCGAGGTCGATGGCCGCGGAAGCGCCGGCCGTCGTTTGTCCCATCTCGATCGCTACGGTCATGTGCCCCGACTCAAATTGTCCTTGCGGCACGCGGCTTAACAAGCCGATCGCGCCCCGTCGAGCGAACCGCGGCATGATCCCCAGGCGCGAGCCGATCTCCGCCGTGACGGCTTTGGGCGGTCGCAGCGGTGCGTCGATATGAACGGCGCCGCCATTCTCGTGTCGGATACCTCCGTCCCGTTTGCTGGAGGTGTCCCTTCGCGCAAACCTCGCCATAGTCCACAGCACAAAAGAAACGTGCGAGGAAACATGACTGAGAGCATCGATGATGCCGTTGCGCCGTCGGTCGCTGCGACTGGTGCGGTGTCGCCGCGAAAAGTGTTTTGGGCGACCTGGTTCGGCTGGATGCTCGATGGCTTCGATTCCTCGATGTACGGCTACATCCTGGTCAGCGCGCTGAGCGAGCTGTTGCCGGCCAGCGGCATCGAGCCGAGCAAGGCCAATATCGGCATCTATGGCGGGCTGCTGTTCTCGATCTTCATGCTGGGCTGGGCCTGCTCGATGATCTGGGGCTGGGCCGCGGACCGTTACGGTCGCGTCAGGATCATGTGCTGGACGGTGCTGGTGTACTCGCTGTTCACGGCGCTATGCGGGCTTGCGACCGAGATCGTGATGTTCGCATTGTTTCGCTTCGTTGCCGGCTTTGGCATCGGCGGTGAATGGGCCGCGGGCACGCCGTTGCTGCAGGAATCCGTACCGGAGAATACGCGGGTGCGGCTCGCGGGCTGGCTGCACACGGCCACGCCGACCGGACTATTCCTCGCCGCCGCCGTGACGCTCGTGATCGGCAGCACGCTCGGCTGGCGCGGCATGTTCCTGCTCGGCATCCTGCCGGCGCTCCTGATTGCGTACCTGCGCAGCAACATTCCCGAACCCGAGAGCAGCGCGTCGCGCGAGCGGCCGTCGGTCTCGGCGTTGTTTGCGGGAGATCAGGCGCGAACCACCTGGGCGGCTGCACTGATGATGGCCTGTATCATCTTCGGCCTGTGGTCGTCGAACTTCTGGGCGCCCACCGTGATTTCCACCAAGCTGGTCGCGGCGGGAGCGACGCCTGCGCATGCGCAGGAGATGGGCGCGGTTGCCGGGCTGATCACCAATGTCGGCACGCTGATCGGCTGCCTCCTCGTGCCATGGCTCACCAATTGGCTCGGCAGCCGGCGCCGCACCGCGGTGCTGTTTTTCATCGGCGGGCTGATCTCCGTCGTGGTCTGCTACGAAGTCGCGATCGAATGGCTCGATAGTCTGGTGCTGTTCATGGCTTTGCTCCCGGTGCTCGGCTTCTTCACCAATGGCGTGTTCGGCCTTTTCACGATCTGGCTGCCGGAGATGTTTCCAAGCGGGCTGCGCGGCTCGGGTTCCGGTTTCGCCTTCAGCATGGGCCGCGTGCTCGGCGCTGCCGGCCCGACGCTGATCGGCGCGCTCGCCGCCCGCACCGGGAGTTTTCCGCTGGCGATTTCGATGCTGTCGCTGATCTATCTGATCGGCCTGCCCTTGATCCGGCTCGCGCCGGAGACGGCCGGCAAACCGCTCGCGAAATAGCACGCGCGCACGATTTGCCTGAAGCATGTCAGACCGCAACCTTGATCCGGCGATTCTGGCGGCCCTTGTTGTCGATCTTGACGATGCGCGCAGGGCGGGCCTGCCCGGTCGACGCCAGATGGGTGCCGCCGCAGGCCTGCCGGTCGAGACCGAGGATCTCGACGATCCGGACAAGGCCATCCTCCCCGACCGGCGGGGCGACGGCCTTGCTGCGAAACAATCCGGGTATGGCTTCTGCTTGCGTATGTGCCATGAAGGCGGCGCTTACCGGAAGGTCCTGCCGGATGATGTCGTTCAGCGGTGCGTCGAGCGCCCGCAGGGCCTCGTTGTCGGCGCCCGGCAGATCGAAATCGACCCGGAAGCTGCCGTCGGCATTGAGTTGCGCCCCGGTCAGAAGCGCGCCGCCGAACTGCGTATAGACCAGCGCGTTGACGACGTGGGCGAGCGTGTGCAGTTCGCACATCAACGCGCGAAATGCCGGCTCGACCTCGAGCATGACCTTGCCGGAGATCAGGCTGTCGCCGGGGACCATGTGCCAGAGGCCGCGTTCGTCACGTGCGAGGCCGGTCACCGGCAGCACGCCGCCGGACCATCTCAGAAGTCCGCGGTCGGCAAGCTGTCCGCCGCCGCCCGGAAAGAACGGCGAGTGTTCGAGCAGGATTGCTCCGGGCCGCGCGTCGAGCGCGTCGGCTTCGAGCCGCAGGATGTCGGGATGGTCGTGAGTAAAGGCGCGGGACATCCGGTCACCCTAAAGCGCTTTCGCGCGAAGCGGATACTGTTTTGTGTGAAGAAAACACCTTGCGCACCGGCCGGCTATTCCGCCGGCTTCGCGGCTGCCGGCGCCTGCGCAGCCACGGGCGGCTTCGGCGCCTTGTCGACCTTCTTCGACCAGGAGCGGTAATAGGCGAGCACGGTCATCAGCACGATGCCGATCGCGCTGACCAGGATCTGCATCCAGAGGCTTCCGGAGACCTCGGCCAGCACCACATGCGCGACCACGGCAAGGAACACGCCCGAGCAGAACACCTCGAGCGACTGCTGACCGCATTTGATGATCGGCTGGAATATCGGCCATTCATATCCGGCCCATTCGCGCGGCAGGAAGCGCGTGACGAAGAAGGCGAGCACCACGAAGTGCAGCACGCGATAGGGCGCGAGGTTGGTCTTGTCGTTGGGATTGAAGGCGTCATAGAGCCAGGGCGGCATCGCCTGGCCCAGCTCCGGAAAGCGACCCGCCAGCGTCATGATCAGCGCAAACAACAGATAGGCGCCGCCGAGCCAGAGGAAGGCGCGCGAGCGGATCAACGTGATCGATTCGCTTGCGCCGCCGAGGGCGAACCAGCCGCCGAACACGAACAGGAACTGCCAGCAGAATGGGTTGAAGTACCACGAGCCGCCTGGATAGGCCGGCAGATTCCAGCCGAAATGCCGTGCGGCGAGATAGAGCAGGAACGAGATCGCCAGCGTCAGATTGAGCTTCCGCAGCATCGCCCACAGCACCAGCGGATAGACCAGCATCAGCGCGATGTAGAGCGGCAGCACGTCCATGTTGACCGGCTTGAACGCCAGGATCAGGCCCTGATAGAGCGTCTCCGCCGGGTTCTGCATGAAGCCCGCGACGTTGAATTCATTCTGCAGATTGGGATCGTGGTAGCGTTGCGCGAGATAGCCGATCTCGGCGATGTAGATTACGAACAGCAGGACATGCGCGACATAGATCTGCCAGGCCCGCTTGATCAGCCGGGTGGCGCCGATCACGGTGCCGCGCTCCAGCATCATCCGCGCATAGACAAAGGACGCGGTGTAGCCGGAGATGAAGACGAACAGATCGGCCGCGTCGCTGAAGCCGAAATTCTTCTGCGTGATCCAGTTCACGGCATTGTTCGGGATGTGATCGAGATAGATCGCCCAGTTGGCGAAGCCGCGCAGCAGATCGAGGCGATAGTCGCGGCCACGCGGCGGCAGAACAGCCTTGACGTCCATCGGTTCGCTCCCATCCCCAGTGCCCGCGAGTCCAACCGCGGGTCGCCCATGGCATCATACTAGAACAGGATTTCGACGGTTGTGTATTGGTTTTCTGGAAAGGATCATCTCACGACAGGACAAACAGCGCTGAATTTGGATCAAATCGTTCACGCCGCCGAAGCCAGGGCCCCGTACCGGCTCTGCTAACGCTGAACGAACCCGCTGTGCAGCGTGGTGAACAGCGTTCTGCCTTTCTTCATCAGATCGTATTTGCGTCCGTACAGCAGCCAGACCGCGGTCAGGTGGCACATGCCGCCCATCATCAGCGACATCGCGGTATAGGGATCGAGGTCGCGGCGATAGGTGTCGGCGCGGATCGCCTGCTTGATCAGCTGCACATAGCGCAGCGCGTATTTGTCGACCGCCTTCTTGACCCGCGGCTCGGCGGCAAGGACGCTCGGCCATATCTTCAGGAAGAGCACGCGGCCCAGCTCGGGTTGTCCTTGATGTACTGGAAGTTGGTCAGGAAGATGATGCGAAGCTGCTCGACGGGGTCGCCGCCCTTCACCAGCAGCGGCTCGGTCTTCTGATACAGCGCTTCGAAATTGCCCTCGGGCACATCCAGCACCAGCGCGCGCTTGTCCTCGAAAGAATCGTAGATGCTGGAGAGCGGTACTTTCGCCACCGAAGCGACCTCGATGAGCGAAGTGCCGTCGATGCCCCGCTGGCCGAACAGCCTGGTCGCTGCCGAGAGGATCTGCTCGCGCCGATCGCGGCTGCGTTGTTGCTTGAGCTTGAGCGTCGTCCCCGAAGCCACTTCCTTCCCCATCCAGCAAAAACAGTAAGACAGCGGAAGTGGATCACCAAGAACTATTGCAACATAAAGTGGAAGACGGTTGTCAGATTGGCGCGTTCCGCCGTTCATGGTTGCGGAACGCGTTGCGGGCGATGATCTGCCGCATGATCTCGGACGTGCCACCCAGAATGCGGACCACCGGGGTTTCCCGCCAGATGCGCTCGATCGGCAGGTCCCTGGAATAACCGGCACCGCCGAACAGCTGCATGGACATGTCGGCCACCCGCTGCACCATGTCGGGAGGAGCGCCTGCTGCTGGCGCGCCGGCTGCTGCTGCACGAGCAGGGCGCCGGCCGCAAGGTCAGCGATATCGCCTATACGGTCTGCTTCAACGACCTGTCCTATTTCCACCGCGCGTTCCGCCGCAAGTTCGGCGCAGCGCCAGCGGAGATGCAGATGGAACTGGGGCGCCGGCATTGAACGCGTTGCGCTGCTGACGTAGATCAGGGGATCAGCTTCACCCCAACGCGTGTGGTCTCAATGCCTCTCTGGACTTGCGAACAATGCGGCGCGCAATTTCCTGAAACCGCGGCGCCGCCATCGTCCTGCCCGATCTGCGAGGACGAACGGCAATATGTGAACTGGAAGGGGCAGGCGTGGCTGACGCGCGAGGAGCTCGCGCAGCGGCACAGGCTGGTCTGGCGCGACGATCTTGGCCTCGTCGGATTGGCGCTTGAGCCGTCATTTGCGATCGGGCAGCGCGCGTTACTGGTGCCGGACCGCGGCGGCTGCGTGCTGTGGGACTGCGTGCCGCTCGCGACCGCCGAGGCGATCGCGCATGTCAGGTCGCTCGGCGGGCTGAAGGCGGTCGCGATCTCGCATCCGCATTATTATGGCGCGGTCGCCGACTGGAGCGCGGCGTTCGACGACGCGCCGGTCTATCTGCACGGCGACGATGCGCAATGGGTGACGCGACCGTATCGGTCGATCGTGCCGTGGCAAGGCGACAGCCATCGCATCTCCGACGACATTCTCCTGGTGCGTGCCGGAGGCCATTTCGCCGGTGCCACCATGCTGCATTGGCGCAAGGGGGCGGACGGGCGCGGTGCGCTCCTCACCGGCGACATCGCGATGGTGGCGATGGACCGCTGCTCGGTCAGCTTCATGTATTCCTACCCGAACTACATTCCGCTCAACGCATCCGCGGTCCGCCGCATCGCGCGCACGGTCGAGCCGCTGGCGTATGATCGGATCTACGGCGCCTGGTGGGGCAAGAACATCACAACCGATGCCAGGGCGGCGTTCGACCGTTCCGTCGCGCGCTATCTCGCTGCGATCTCGGGCTGACGGTTCCCTCCCGCTCGTCTTGCCACGCGGCGCGATCGCGCTATATCAGGGCTTTCCCGCCACTTACCATTTGTCCGAGTTTTCCGCATGACCACAATCGCCGCCGCCGAATCCCAGCCGTTCCAGGCCGAGGTTGCCGAATTGCTGCACCTGATGGTGCATTCGGTCTATTCCGAGACCGATATCTTCCTGCGTGAACTGATCTCGAACGCATCCGACGCCTGCGACAAGTTGCGCTATGAGGCGATCGCCAATCCCGGCCTGATCACCGACGGCACGCCGCCGGAGATCAGGATCGTCCCGAACAAGGCGGCCAATACGCTGTCCGTGGTCGATACCGGCATCGGCATGGAGCGGGCGGAGCTGATCGACAATCTCGGCACCATCGCGCGCTCCGGCACCAGATCGTTCCTGTCGAAGCTGACCGAGGCCAAGGACGGCGCCAATCTGATCGGCCAGTTCGGCGTCGGCTTCTATGCCGCCTTCATGGTCGCCGAGAAGATCGTCGTCACCAGCCGCCGCGCCGGCTCTGACGAGGTGTGGGTATGGGCGTCGGAAGGCGGCAGCGGCTTCGAGATTGCGCCGGCAAGCGAGGAGGCCGCCCAGCGCGTCGCGCGCGGCACCGAGATCGTGCTGCATCTGAAGAAGGACGCCGCCAAATATCTCGAGAGCTACGAGATCGAGCGCATCGTCCGCGAATATTCCGACAACATCCAGTTTCCGATCCTCTTGGTGCCGGAGGAGGGCGAGCCGCGCCAGATCAATTCGGCGAGTGCGCTGTGGCAGCGCTCGAAATCCGAGCTTTCGCCTGAAGACTATGCGCAGGCCTACAAGCAGATCGCGGGCGCGTTCGACGAGCCGGCGATGACGCTGCATTATCGCGCCGAGGGCCGCCAGTCCTATGCCGTACTGCTGTTCGCGCCGTCGCAAAAGCCGCTCGACCTGTTTCAGGTCGAGCGCAAGGGCAAGGTCAAGCTCTATGTCCGCCGCGTCTTCATCGCCGACGATGCCGAGCTGCTGCCGGCCTATCTGCGCTTCATCCGCGGCGTGATCGACAGCGAGGACCTGCCGCTCAACATTTCGCGCGAAATGCTGCAGAACAATCCGCAGCTCGCCCAGATCCGCAAGGCCGTCACCAGCCGCGTGGTCGGCGAGCTGGAAACGCTCGGCGAGAAAGAGCCGGAGACCTTCGCAAAGATCTGGGACGCATTCGGCCCGGTCATCAAGGAAGGCCTGTGGGAGGATTTCGAGCGCCGCGAGAAGCTGTTGGCGCTGGCGCGCTTCACCACGACGTCGGGCGAGAAGCGCTCGCTGAAGCAGGTTGTCGACGACTTCAAGCCGAACCAGACCGAGATCTATTATCTGGTCGGCGACAGCGTCGAGCGGCTGAAGTCGAACCCGAAGCTGGAATCGGCGCGCGCCCGCGGCATCGAGGTGCTGCTGCTCACCGATCCCGTCGATGCATTCTGGACCTCGGCGCCGCTCGATTTCGGCGGCAAGCCGCTGAAGTCGCTGAGCCAGGGCGATGTCGATTTCGGCCTGATCCCGCTCGTTGACGACAAGTCCGAAGACAAGAAGGATGAGCCCGCAGCCGATGCTGCGACGACGATCGCCGTGATCAAGGATGCGCTCGGCGCGCGCGTTTCCGACGTCCGTGCCTCGCAGCGGCTGACCGCGAGCGCGTCGTGCCTGGTCGCCGGCGGCGATGCGCGCGACCGCGCGCTCGAGCGCTTGCTCGCCCAGCAGAACCGCGGCGAGATCACCAAGCCGATCCTCGAGATCAATCTGCGCCATCCGCTGGTCGCAGCGCTCGCGACCGACACCGCGCAGGCGAAGGATCTGTCGCTGTTGCTGTTCGAGCAGGCGCAGATCCTCGACGGCGAGATGCCCGACGACCCCGCCGCCTTCGCCAGCCGCATGAACCAGCTCGTGCTGCGCGGCTTGGGGAAGTGGGGGCACTCGTAGCCCTCTTATCCCGTCATGCTTCGAGACGGCCGCTGCGCGGCCCCTCCTCAGCATGACGGGACCAGCACTCTGCAGTAGTCGCGAGGTCCGCCGGATTTCGCTGCGCTTCATCCGGGCTACGGTTTCGCAAACGACGCAAGCTGACGGCGCCGTACACCGGCGCTTGTGCATCCTTCGAGGCTCGCTGCGCTCGCACCTCAGGATTACGGAACTTCGCTCCATCCGGGCTACGCTTCTAAAACTCGGTCCCAATCGGCCGCGTATCTGCTAGAGAGTCTTGTAGAAGCGGAAACAACGCGGCGTTGCGATGGCTGGCGGCAGCGAGATCTTCTACGGCGGCATTCCGGTGTTTCGCGGCTTCGCGCGCCTGATGGATCCGGCGCTGTATGCGCCGTTGCCCGACGACTGGACGGTCGGTGTCGCCGATATCGTCGAGTCCACCAAGGCGATCGCGGCGCAGCGCTACAAGGCGGTCAACATGGCCGGTGCCGCGGTGGTCGCCTCGGTCACCAACGCGCTCGATGGCCGCGAATTCCCCTTCGTGTTCGGCGGCGACGGCGCGAGCTTCGCGGTCGCGCCCGTCGATCTCGACAGAGCACGCGACGCACTCGCCGCGACCGCGCGCTGGGTGCGCGATGATCTCGATCTGGTGCTGCGGGTGGCCTTGGTGCCGATCGCGGCGATCCGCGCCGCGGGCGCCGACGTGCGCGTCGCGCGCTTCGGGCCGTCACCCAATCTGTCATATGCGATGTTCTCCGGCGGCGGTCTTGCGTTTGCCGATGCCGCGATGAAGCGCGGCGAGTTCGCGCTCGATCCGGCGCCTGAGGGCACGCAACCCGATCTGTCCGGCCTGTCCTGCCGCTTCGAGGTGATGCCGTCGGCGCGTGGCGTCATCCTCTCGGTGCTGGTACTGCCGGCGAAGGACGCCGATCCCGCAGCCTTCCGCAAGGTGATCGAAGACATCGTCGTCCGGATCGAGAAAAGCCCCGATGCGGGACGGCCGGTGCCGCCGGGCGGCCCGCCGCTGCGCTGGCCGCCGCAAGGCATGGAGTATGAAGCCCGCGCGCGGCGCGGCGGATCGCTCGCGCTGCGGCGTGCCGCCGTTCTCGTGTTCACGCTGTGGGCCTACACGCTGATGCGGTTCAACATCCCGGTCGGCACGTTCGCGCCGAAGCTCTATCTGCAGCAGGTGGTCGAGAATTCCGACTTCCGCAAGTTCGACGACGGCCTGCGCATGATCCTGGACTGCACGCCGGAGCTCGCCGCCGAACTCGAGCAGCGCCTGGTTGCCGCCGCCGCGCAGGGCATCGTGCGCTACGGCCTGCACGAGCAGGATGCCGCGATGATGACCTGCTTCACGCCGTCGGTGATGCGCGCCGACCACGTCCATTTCATCGACGGCGCCCGCGGCGGCTACGCCTCGGCCGCCACCGTGCTGAAGACGCGCGCGGTGTAAGTTGTTGCAACATCGGGATTCTGCTCCTTTCCCCCCGCAAGCGGGACAGGTGGAGGAAAATCCTGCCTCGCGTTTACCGCCCCACGCGGGTCCAGGTCTCGCCGCCGCATAGCGCGCCGACGCAGCCTTCGACGCGCAGCGTGCTCTCGCCGGTCACCGAGATGCTGCTCGCATAGGTGCCGCCATCGTCGGCATTGTAGATCTGGCCCGACCATTTGCCCGCGGCAACCGGCTGCATGCCGGAGAACAGCGGCAGCCCGATGATCGGCCGGTTGGCCAGCGACGGATTGGGATTCTTGTTGTCTACCTGCGGCTTGCCGGTCATCGGATCGATCGGGTCGCGCAGGCTGACCACCACGCCGCAGATGCCGCCGCCGCATTTGCTGACCTTGACGCGGGCATCGCCGGCCTGGGTCTGCCAGACGCCGAAAGGCTCGGGCGCGCCCTGTGCATGCGCAGCAGGCACGGCGAGTGCCGTCGCAATGATTGCGATCACGAATCCGAATTTGCAGGCCATGACGTGGTTCCCCAAGAGGTCGGCCTGCATAACAAGTCGAAAGATTTCTGCAATGTAATAATCGCGCGATCAGGCGGGCACGATCCGGAAAATTTTGCAGCCTTTTTTCGAGGCCGCCATGCTCCGGCAAGGCTCGGAAGGGTGGCGGTGCCTTGTCGCGACCGAATGCGCAGCGCGAGCCCCGGCCCTCCGGGTCTAGCCCCAGCGGGTCAGCTTGATCGACACGATGGTCGCGAGGCCGAATGCCACCATCGCACCTCCGACCAGCGCAAACAGCGTCCATGCCGGGGCGCTCGCGGTGGCGAGCCACCAGCCGCCGATGCCGACCAGCAACAGGCGGATGGTCCCGGCCAGCACGGGGCCGCCGACCTTGGCCGCGCCTTGCGAGGAAAAATACAGGCAGACGCCGACGCCGAAGAAGCCGAAGGCCGGGCCGGCCAGCGCGAAATAGGACGAGGCCGCGGCGGTCACGCCGGGATCGGTGGTGAACAGCGCAATCCATAGCGTCGGCTTGAGTGCGACCACGAGTCCGACCAATCCGACGACAAGTCCGGCAACCATGCCGGCGGTCCATGCCACCTTGCGGGCCCGCGTCACCAGTCCCGCACCAACAGCCATGCCGACCATCGGCACCGAGGCGACGCCGACCGCGAATGCGATCGGGATCAGCAGGAATTCCAGCCGCGAGCCCATGCCGTATCCCGCCAGCGTCTCGGTGCCGAAGCTCGCCAGGATCTTGGTGAAGATCAGGATGGTCAGCACGCTTTGCAGCGGCGACAGGCAGGAGATCGCGCCCACTTTCAGGATGTCGAGGAACATCGCGCGCTGAAAGCTGAAGGCGGCGAAGTCGAGCTTGAGCCGGCTGCGGCCAGAGGCGAGATACCAGGCGAGGAAGATCGCACCACACGTGAACGCCGTGAGCTGGCCCGCGGCGACGCCACGCATGCCGAGGCTCGGCATGCCGAATAGCCCGAGACCGAACACGCCGCCGACCGCGATCTGGATCATCGACACGGTGATCAGTGTCATCGAGGGGACGCGCATGTCGCCGGTGCCGCGCACGACGGAGGCGAGCGTGTTGACCAGCCAGATCGAGATCGCGCCGGAGAACAGCACCTGCGAGTAATGCATCGATTGTTCGAGCACGCCGCCGCGTCCGCCGAGCAGCACATAGAAGTGGCGGCCGAAGCCCAGCATCATCACGGTGAAGAATAATCCGGCGCACCCACCGATGATCGCCGCATGCAGCGCCAGGTCGGCGGCGCGGTCGCGATCGCCGGCGCCGAGCGCGCGGCTGATCGCCGACGAGACGCCGCCGCCCATCGCGCCGGCCGACATCATCTGCGTCAGCATCGCGAACGGAAACACCAGCGCGATCCCGGCCAGCGGCTCGGTGCCGAGCCGGCCGATATAGGAGGTCTCGGCGACCGCGACCAGCGTCGAGCCGAACATCGCGATCGTGTTGGGGACCGCGAGCTTGAGCAGCGTCGGCAGGATCGGCGCCGTCAGCAGATAATCGACTGGTACCGCAGGTGTGGCCGCGGCGGAGTTGATGTCGTCGATCGAGGCATCGATGGTCATGCGTCGGCGGCTCACTTCGGAGGCGGGAGAGGGCGCACTGCAATTCGACGCCAGTGAACCAGGCTCGCAATCAATAAATGATGATCGACATGTTACGAGTTCGGGCCCGTCCTCGCCACCCGCGCTCGCGCAGGGGTCACCACGGCAGGCCGCATAGGTCGATCTTGCCCTGGCGCGGCGCGCGGACGATGTCGTTGACGAACGGCGCCATCGCCTCGAAGCGGATCTGCCCGGAAGGCTGTTCGCAAGTCACCTCACCAGTGAAGGGATGCCAGCCGCGGGCCTGATAGAATGCGAAATTGTGCGGCTCGCAGAATAAGATTGCAAATTTCACCGCGTCATTGGCACGAATGGTGTGCACGGCGGCATCTAGCGCGAGTGATGCATAGCCGCGCCGCCGGCAGTCCTCGCGGGTCGCAACCCCGCCGATGCCGGCGACATGCACCTTGTGGCCATTCCAGGTGATCGTCCGGAAATAGATGCCGACATGGCAGGCCAGCCCGCCGTTGTCGGGCGCATCGAGCAACACGCGCAAATCCGCGTGAGCCCATTTGGTGTCCGCCCACTGCTTCTTCTCCATGATATCCGGGCTCCAGACCGCCCGGAGGAGCGGCTCGGCGCGCCGCCATGACGCATCTCCGTTGAGAATGTCGATTTCGATGCTCATCGTCTCAAGTCCTAGGTCTTGGTCCTCGGCTGCGCCGATCTGTCATACACGATCTGAAAATGCGGTGTTTCTCCGCCGTGGAACCTTCTATAAGGGGGACCCGTTAAGTGTAGTCTCCCACCCTCTGTTGGACATTACCCCATGACCTTCACGCTACCCGATCTGCCCTACGCCCACGACGCCCTTGCGCCCTACATGTCCAAGGAAACGCTGGAGTTTCACCACGACAAGCATCACCAGGCCTACGTCACGAACGGCAACAACGCGATCAAGGGGACCGAATTCGAAGGCAAGTCCCTCGAGGAGATCGTGAAGGGCTCGTTCGGCAAGAACGCGGCCGTCTTCAACAATGCCGGTCAGCACTACAACCACATCCACTTCTGGAAGTGGATGAAGCCGAATGGCGGCGGCAGCAAGCTGCCCGGCCGGCTCGAGAAGAAGATCAACGAGGACCTCGGCGGCTTCGAGAAGTTCAAGACCGACTTCGCCGCCGCGGGCGTCGGCCAGTTCGGCTCCGGCTGGGCCTGGCTGCAGGTCAAGGGCGGCAAGCTCGAGATCGCCAAGACCCCCAACGGCGAGAACCCGCTGGTCCATGGCGCGGTGCCAATCCTCGGCGTGGACGTCTGGGAGCACTCCTACTACATCGACTACCGCAACCGCCGCCCGGACTATCTGAAGGCGTTCGTCGACAGCCTCGTCAACTGGGATTACGTCGACGAGCTGTTCGGCAAGGCCGGCTGAGCGCGGGTCGCAATTCGGCTCGATCCTCTTAACCTCCCTGGAGGGGGAGGGTCGACGCGAATGAAATGAGCGGCGGGGTGGGGTGACGGTCTATCCACGCGCGACACTGTCCGTGTTGAGGGATCACCCCACCCCGTTTCGCATTCCGCTTCGCTTCATGCGAACCGACCCTCCCCCTCCAAGGGAGAGTGAGCTCTTGAGCGGCGCGTATTGTGAGCTTCTCGACACACCAGCGGGGGCATTGGTGGGTAACGCGGCAAGCTATCTCCTCGTCTTCTTCGGCGGCGGCCTCGGCGCAACGCTGCGGCATCTGATCAACGTCACCTGTGCGCGCTGCATCGGCACCGCGTTTCCCTACGGCACCTTGATCATAAACATCACGGGCTCGACCGTGATGGGCCTGATTGCAGGCTACCTCGCCTTCAAGGGCGAGGCCTCGCAGCCCTGGCGGCTGTTCCTGATGACCGGCATCCTCGGCGGCTACACCACCTTCTCCGCCTTCTCGCTCGACACCGCACTGCTCTATGAGCGCGGCGAACTCGGCCTTGCCGCGCTGTATGTCGCCGGCTCGGTCGCGTTGTCGATCGCGGGCCTGTTCGCCGGGCTTGCGATCGTCAGGCATTTGGCCTGAGGCGGATTCCTCTGCTCGTCATTCCCGGGTGCGCAATTGCGCACCTGAGGGCTCGCGAAGCGATAGCCCGGAATCCATTCCACCACCTGTTCTGCGGTTAAATGGATTCCGGGCTCAGCCCGGAGCCTGTCATCGGGCGCGCGTTCGCGCGACCCGTTGGTGCTGCCCCGGAATGACGGGGGATGGCGGTGCGTCCCCACCCACTGTCATCGCCCGGTCGAAAGCCGGGCGATGACACCGAGATGAGGCACGCAATGACCTGCGTCGTATCGCGCGAGAACCATCCACGTCGTCCTGGCGAAGGCCAGGACCCATATGTGGACGGCCCCCGTGGCACAAGAGCTTTCTGGGATTGATCGGATCGCTTGCATCCATATGTCCGGCCTGTTGAGTGCGATCGAATGGATCGCTGGCCAAGATGGTTTGCGCGATGCGAGTTCCAAACAACCACGCGACCTGTTGGCGGCCGATGGGTCCTGCGGATTGTCTCGCATCGTTGCTCGATCGATCGCTCCATCTGCTCTTGCAGCTCCGGGTCGGCTGACGAGCGAGCCCGCCGGCCGGCCAATCTGTTAAGCGGTACCCGTCGTAGCGGCATTCAGCCGTGCGGCGTCATAACTCTCGCCCGTCACCATCAGCTTCCAGGCGATGCGCGCCACCTTGTTGGCGAGCGCTACGGCCGCAAGCGGCGGCGGCTTGCGCTTGATCAGCGCCAGCAGCCAGCGCGAGTGATGACCGCGTCCGCGCCTGGCCTGCTGGATCACCGCCGTGGCCCCGACGACCAGCAAACGGCGCAGGTCCTCATCGCCCGCCCGCGTGATCTTGCCAAGCCTGGTCTTGCCAGCGGTGGAGTGGTCCTTGGGTGTCAATCCCAGCCAGGCCGCAAAGTGACGACCGGAGCGGAACGCGCCCGGATCAGGTGTCTTCATCACCAGCGCGGTTGCAACGATCGGACCGACCGAGGGGATCTGAGCCAGGCGCCGGCCCGTGGCATCGCCGCGGTGCCAGGCCATCAGCTTGGCCTCAACCGCCTCCAACTCACCCTCGAGCCTGACGCGCTCCCGGCCCAGCACCACAAACAGTTCGCGCGCCAGAGCGGGAAGCGTCTCGTCCTGCGCGATCCGCGCCAGCAGTGGTTCGATCGCGTCCAGTCCCTTGGGCGCGATCAGGCCGTACTCCGCCGCATGGCCGCGTATCGTATTGGTCAATTGGGCGCGCCGGGCGATCAATCCGTCGCGGACCCCCATCAGCATCAGCGCAGCCTGCTGCTCGGCCGTCTTCACCGGTACGAAGCGCATGCTCGGCCGGCTCATCGCCTCACACAGGCCTTCTGCATCCCGCCCGTCATTCTTGTTCCGCATCACGTAGGGTTTAACCAATTGCGGCGCCATCAGCTTCACCTCATGGCCCAGCCTGGAAAGCTCTCGCGCCCAATATTGCGACGCCCCGCAGGCCTCCATCCCGATCACGGTCGGCGGCAATTTGGCGAAGAACTCCAGCACCTGTCTGCGCGACAGCTTCTTGCGCAGTACCACCTGCTCCGTCGCATCAACCCCATGCAACACAAAAATATACTTCGACGTATCCATCCCAATGCGGATAATCTGGCTCACGGACGGTCTCCATGTCTGAGATTTGCAACAACCTCATTCTGGCACACTGATGCCGTAGGGGGCCGTCCACACCATCAACCCTAAGTATCAGCCGTTGCCCCACGCTGGAGCCACGATCCCGTTCGCAACCAAATGCGGTGGTTATGGGTCCCTGCTTCCGCAGGGACGACAGGGGAGGAGGCATGCGGCATCAACCCACTATCCACCGAATCCATTCATCTGTGGAACCCGCCAACCGGCTCCGCCAGCGGCATTTCCCGCCTCCAAATTTCCCTTTGGTAACCTCGCCTTAACCATGATTAGCGTTTGGTTAGGGTCGGAATGCCGCGTGAAAAGCCCTCGTTTTGACATGTTGGCAGGGGAAGCAGGGCCCGGCTTTGGACGGCCCCCCATGCGACAGATGCAAGAGGCTTTCGCGCAGTTTCGCCGCGCCTGATGCGGCCGTGGAATCGGTGCCGATTGGCGGCCCGCCTGATGGGGACACTTGCGTTGAGAGGATATTGCCGATGAATCCCGCCGACGTGGCTCAGTCAACTCTGCCACTGGCATCGAGCGATGTGTCGCTAATCGCGCTGTTTTGGCAGGCTCATTGGGTCGTCAAATGCGTGATGTTGGGACTTTTGTCCTGCTCGGTGTGGGTCTGGGCGATCGCGATCGACAAGATCCTGCTCTACGCCCGCACCAAGCGGGCGATGGACAAGTTCGAGCAGGCGTTCTGGTCCGGCCAGTCGATCGAGGAGCTCTACCGGGCCCTTTCGGCCAAGCCGACCCAGTCGATGGCGGCCTGTTTCGTGGCGGCGATGCGGGAGTGGAAGCGCTCCTTCGAGAGCCAGTCCCGGTCCTTTGCCGGCCTGCAGGCCCGGATCGAGAAGGTCATGAACGTTTCGATCGCCCGGGAAGTGGAGCGGCTGGAACGGCGCCTGCTGGTGCTCGCCACCGTCGGCTCGGCCGGCCCCTTTGTCGGCCTGTTCGGCACCGTCTGGGGCATCATGTCGAGCTTCCAGTCGATCGCGGCCTCGAAAAACACCTCCCTGGCGGTGGTGGCGCCCGGTATCGCGGAAGCGCTGTTTGCGACCGCAATCGGCCTGATTGCCGCAATTCCGGCGACTATTTTCTACAATAAGTTCACCTCGGAGGTGAACCGGCAGGCTGCGCGCCTGGAGGGGTTCGCCGACGAGTTCTCCGCCATCCTGTCGCGTCAGATCGACGAGCGGGGCTGAGATCAACGATGGTCACTGTTGTGAGCGCACGATCATGGCGATGAGCATGGCAGGGTCCGGCGGTAGTGGCAGACGCCGCCGCGGGCGCAAGCCGGTCATGGCCGAGATCAACGTCACGCCGATGGTCGACGTGATGCTGGTGCTGCTGATCATCTTCATGGTCGCCGCGCCGCTGATGACGTCGAACATCGACATCGACCTGCCGGTCGCGAGCGGCGGCAGGTCGATCTCGTCGAACCAGCCGCCGCTGACGCTGTCGGTGAAGCGCACCGGCGGTGGCTGCAACTCGAATGTCGAGCTCTATCTCGGCGACGCGCCGGTCACGGCCGCCGACTTTCCGGCCAAGATCAAGGCGATCGGAGACGCCCGGTCGGATGCCGAAAAGGTGGTCTATCTCCGTGGCGACAAGGATGTCTGTTACACGGATATGATGAAATTGCTCGGGGAGGTCCGGGCCGCAGGATTCAAGGCGAATATCGTCATCATCCCGGAAGGCGGATAGAGCATGATCCGGAAAAGTGGAGACCGGTTTTCCGATCAGATCATGCTCCAATATGAGGCCATGTGCGGCAAGGCACGGGGAGCCTGATTTGAAGGTCAAGGTCGACAAGACTCTGGCGGCATCGATTGTCCTGCACGTCCTCGTGGTCGGGTGGGGCCTCGTGTCGTTTTCGACCAGGGCGTACGTGATGCCTGAAGAGGATACTGTTGCCGTCGACGTGATCTCGCCCGACCAGCTCTCCCATGTCATGGCCGGCCTGAAGGACGGCAAGAAGGAAAATCCCAAGCCGCTGGTCGAGAAGGTCGCCGAGGCCAAGCCGATGGATGATGCCGTCGGCAAGATCGATGAGAAGAAGCCGCCTGTCGTGACCGATACCGCGCCGGCGCCGACGCCGAAGGTGGAGAAGCCGGAAGACAAGAAGCCGGATCCGCCAAAGAAGGTCGAGAACAAGCCGGAGAATAAGCCAAAGGAAGAGCCGAAGCCGGTCGAGAAGAAGCCCGATCCGGTGAAGCCCGACCCGATCGCGGAAGCGATCAAGAAGGAAGAAAAGAAGCCGCCGCCGAAGCCTGTCGCGCAGGCCGCCAAGCCGCCGCCGGAGCAGAAGCCGAAGGATCGCGTGTTCGACCAGAGCAAGATCGCAGCGCTGCTCGACAAGCGCGACCCGACGCGGGCCGCGGCGACCGGCGATGCGCTCAATGCCAACGCTGCGCTCGGCACGGCGAAGGGCAAGGCCGCCGACAACTCCGCGACCTGGGGGGCGATGTTCAAGCAGCAGGTCGAGCGCTGCTGGAAGAAGCCCTATGGCGGCATCGAGGCGATGCAGACCGAGGCCGTATTCGAGATCAAGCTGAAGCGCGATGGCACGCTCGAAGCCGCGCCGGTGCCGGAAGGTACACCGGCAACGCCCTATTTGCGCGTCTATCAGGAGAGCGCGCTGCGGGCGATCATCGAATGCCAGCCGTATCGATTGCCGGCGGCCTTCTTCGAGGAATGGAAGTATTTCGCGCCGGTGTTCACGGAACGGAAGACCTGAGGACAACCGCGTCGCCTGGCCAACGGCAAGCAAAGTTACCGACAATGACCAACACGAATGATTTGCGGACCATGAAATTTCGCCTCGACCGTCGACAGATGATCTCCGGAATCGCCGCTCTCGGCGCGCTTGCCGGAAGCCGGTGCGCTTTCGGGCAGGCCGGCCCGAAGCGCATCCCGATTCCGGAAGGCGAGTTCGCGCCGGTGCCGATCGCGATCCCGAACTTCGCCGCCGGCACGCCCGGCGACGCCGAAGTCGGCGTCGGCGTCACGCAGGTGATCACCAACAATCTGAAGCGCAGCGGCTTGTTCGCGCCGATCGATCAGGCCGCCTATCTCGAGAAGCAGATCAACATCGACGCGGCGCCGAACTTCAACAACTGGAAGAGCATCAACGCGCAGGCGCTGGTGACAGGCCGCATGACGCGCCAGGGCAACGGGCGCGTGAAGGCGGAATTCCGGCTCTGGGACGTCAACACCGGCCAGCAGCTCGCCGGCCAGCAGTACGACACCTCGGCCGAATACTGGCGCCGCATCGCGCACATCATCTCCGACCAGATCTACGAGCGCATGACCGGCGAGAAGGGCTATTTCGATACCCGCGTCGTGTTCGTCGACGAGAGTGGCGCTGCGGATCGCCGCGTCAAGCGCCTCGCGCTGATGGACCAGGACGGCGCCAATGTGCGCTATCTCACCCGCGGCACGGACCTGGTGCTGACGCCGCGCTTCTCGCCGTCGACCCAGGAAATCACCTACATGGAGTTCGGCCAGGGCGACCCGCGCGTCTATCTGCTCAACATCGAGACCGGCCAGCGCGAGATCGTCGGCAACTTCCCGGGCATGTCGTTCTCGCCGCGCTTCTCGCCCGACGGCCAGCGCGTCATCATGAGCCTGCAGCAGGGCGGCAACTCCAACCTGTTCGTGATGGATCTGCGCTCGAAGTCGATGACGCGACTGACCGACACGCCGGCGATCGACACCTCGCCATCCTATGCGCCCGACGGCACGCGGCTCTGCTTCGAGTCCGATCGCGGCGGCAAGCCGCAGATCTACGTAATGCCGGCAACCGGCGGCGCGGCACAGCGCATCTCGTTCGGCGACGGCACCTATTCAACGCCGGTGTGGTCGCCGCGCGGCGACTACATCGCGTTCACCAAGCAGGGCGGCGGGCAGTTCGCGATCGGCATCATGAAACCGGACGGCTCCGGCGAGCGCATCCTGACCTCGGGCTTCCACAATGAAGGGCCGACCTTTGCGCCGAACGGGCGCGTCGTGATGTTCTTCCGCGATCCCGGCGGCAACAGCGGTCCGTCGCTGTTCACCATCGATGTCTCCGGGCGCAACGAACTGCGGGTGCCGACCCCCGGTTTTGCCTCCGACCCCGCCTGGTCGCCGCTGTTGTCGTGAGGTTCGCGCATGGCTGCGCCGGGGAACCCCGGGGCGGTCGGCACTTCTTACCTAGCGCACTGAAACTTATGCCGAATTTCGGCTATCAATGGGTCGCGGCAACGACTCGCTAACGATGTTCCCTCAGAAAGACTTCACCTGCGATCAGTAAGAGTGCGAGCTGAAAAGGACGCGCGCTCTCAATGCAGTTTGCAAGCCAGACGGGAGAACCGGACAAGTCGATGTCGCCGACGATCTCCGCGGCGCTGGTCGATTCCCTGTTCATGAACCCCGCGCCCATGATCTTCGGCGCCTTCGGCCCCGCCATCGCGGGCGCCGTGATTGCGTTCGTCACCGGCAATCTGCTGTCCTGGCTGTGCGTGCCGCTGTTCATCGTGGTGGGTCTGGCGCGCGCGCTGCAGATGTACCGCTATCAGCAGCGCAGTTCCCGTCTAACCGTCGAAGAATCCGTGACGTGGGAGAAGCGCTACCGGATCGGCAGCCTCGCCTACGGCATCGCGCTTGGTCTGTGGGGTGCAGCCGTGCTGCTCACGACCAGCGATGCCGCCGCCCATATGCTCTGCGTGACCACGGTGGTCGCCTACACCTCAGCGGGGGTAGGGCGGACCTTCGGCCGGCCGCAGATCTTCCACCAGCATCTGCTGATGTCGATCGGTCCCCTGATCGCGGCGTTGATGTATGTCGGCGGTCCCTATCACATCGCCCTTGCGCTGCTGAGCCTGGTGTTCTTCAGCGCTATCCGGCACCTCACCTCCAGCCTGCAGCGCATCTACGTCAACGCATGGATCGCCAAGGAGCGCGAGGCGGCGCTGGCGGGCCAGTTCGATACCGCGCTGAACAACATGCCGCACGGCCTGTGCATGTTCAGCGCCGACGGCCGCCTTGCGGTGATGAACCACCGCTTCATCGAGATGATGCAGCTGTCGGACGATTTCGTGCAGCGCGGCGCCAGCGCGACCGACATCTGCAATGCCTGCGTGCTGTCCGGCGCGATCTCGGCCGCGGCCGCACAACAGATTCTCTACGAGATCGAGAGCTCGCAGCGCGGCGACATCGTCACCAGCGACCCCGATCCGGCCCAGAACCGTTCGCTGGACTGGACGTTCCAGCCGATGGCAGGCGGCGGCACGGTCTTGCTGGTCGAGGACATCACCGAGCGCAAGGACGCCGAGGCCAGGATCAGCCATCTCGCGCGCTACGACGAGCTGACCGCGCTGCCCAATCGCGTCAATTTTCGCGACGAGATCGGCCGGCTGCTCGCCATGCAGCACGGCGACCATCGCTCCGCATTGCTGTTCGTCGACCTCGACCAGTTCAAGCAGGTCAACGATACGCTCGGCCATCCCTGCGGCGACCAGCTGCTCTGCGCGGTCGCCGAACGGTTGCGCGAGATGCTGCGTCCGGAGGATTTCGTGGCCCGGTTCGGCGGCGACGAGTTCGTCGTGTTCCAGCAGAACATCCATTCGCATGAGGACGCCGCCGCGCTAGCGCGGCGGATCGTCGACCGCCTCAGCGAGCGCTACAAGATCGACAACCATCTGGTCGAGATCGGCGCCAGCGTCGGCATCGCGATGACCGCGCCCGGCGTCGGTGCCGATACGCTGTTGAAGAACGCCGACATGGCGCTCTACCGCGCCAAGGCCGACGGCCGCGGCACCTTCTGCTTCTTCCGCGACGAGATGGCGCAAACCGTCGAGGCCCGCCGCATCCTCGAGCTCGATCTGCGCAAGGCGCTCGCCAACGAGGAATTCGAACTGTTCTACCAGCCGCTCATCAACCTGAAGTCCGGCAAGGTCTCGACCTGCGAGGCGCTGCTGCGCTGGAACCATCCGGTGCGCGGCACGGTCTCACCGGTCGACATCATTCCGGTCGCCGAGGACATGGGCCTGATCGTCGACCTCGGCCGCTGGATCCTGCGCAAGGCCTGCATGGAATGCATGAAGTGGCCCGAAGCGGTCAGCGTCGCCGTCAACTTCTCGCCGCAGCAGTTCCATCAGCGCGACGTGCTGAGCGAGGTCCGCTACGCGCTCGAGGTCTCCGGCCTGCCGGCGCAACGCCTCGAGATCGAGATCACCGAATCCTCGCTGCTGCACAACACCGAGCTGACCCACGACGTGCTGTCGCAACTGCGTTCGCTCGGCGTGCGGATATCGCTGGATGATTTCGGCACCGGCTACTCGTCGCTCAGCTACCTGCACAATTTCCCGCTGCAGAAGGTCAAGATCGACCGCTCCTTCCTGGAAGGCATCGACAGCGATCGCCCGTTGACCCTGCTGCGCGGGGTGGCACGGCTGTCGGCGGATCTCGGGATGTCGGTGGTGGTCGAGGGCATCGAGACCAATGAGCAGCTCGAACTGATCAGCGCCGACGGCGCGGTGACCGAAGCACAGGGATACCTGTTCAGCCGGCCGGTTCCCGCGGTGCGCATCCGCCAGCTGCTCAATGCCTCGCACGGCCGCCGCGCCGACGACCCGCTGCACGTGGTTCCCTCGCGCTCGATCGCTTGATCCAGCGCAATATCCTCAATCGATAGTTGTGAAACCTTTCAACTGCACGATTCGAATTGCACCCTTGCGGTCAGAAGTTAACTGTATTGCCGCGATTGCTTTGACGAAAATTAAGAAGCTGTTAATCTTTTGGCACGCGCGTTGAAGTTGTTGGGTTTTGAGGGGATTACCACATGAGGTCCGCGGCCGAAGCCATCAAGCCCGCGACAGGAAGGCTTGCGGACCCTCTCGATCAAGTCGACTATCGCCTCGCTCAGACCCCGGAACAGAAAGACGAGATCTACCGGCTTCGCTACCGCGCCTATCTGCGCGAGGGCGCGATCCGGCCCTCGGCGGACGAGCGCGTCGTCGATCAGTTCGATGATGCGCCGAATGCCTGGGTGTTCGGCGTCTATCTGCACGGCGAACTCTGCAGCTCGATACGCATCACCGTGGCGACGCCGGAGTGGCGCTCCTCGCCGACGATCGACGTATTCGGCGACGTGCTGCTGCCGAAACTCGATCAGGGTCTGGTCTTCATCGATTCGACGCGCTTCGTCGCGGACCCCGAGAAGGCGCGGAACAATCCGGAACTGCCCTATGTCACGGTGCGGCTCGGCTCGACCGCGGGCGTGCATTTCAATGCCGATTATGGCCTGGCGCCGGTCCGGCCGGAGCACATGGCGTTCTACCGGCGCGTGTTCCTGCACGAGACCTGGTCGGAACCGCGCCTCTACCCGGGGCTTGTGAAGCCGGTCGGGTTGATGGCGTCGCATCTGCCGACCGTGCGGGAACGCGTGCTCGCCCGCTATCCGTTCCTGCGCTCGAGTGCCTTCGAGCGGCGGATGCTGTTCGATCGGGAAGGCCAATTGCAGCCCGACGGTATCGTCCGGCCGTTCGAGCGCGCTTCGATCGTGCCGAATCCCTGAGCAAACCGGGGTTCTGATCAATCTGACATCGATCGACTGTTGCACGCAGGCCAAATTGTCCTGCAAAAGCGGCCGGTTCCCGCGAACCTTGCCTTCCCTTCACCATCGCGCCACATTTGCCACCCATTAACCATCGGGGGCGCTTTTCGCCATTGCCTGGCATTTGAACGGGTCCAGCAAGGTCTCGTCAAGGTTGACGGAACGTTCGCTTAACCATCGCCCTGTAGACCCAATGACAGTACGAAGAGCGTGAGCGTGGAGGCTCCGGAATGAAACATCAGATGCGTATCCTCCAGGGTATGAAGCTTGCTGCGGTTCTGGCGGTGGCGTTGTCGATGGGTGCCTGCGCCAACAAGAACGGTCTGGGCGCCGATGGCGCGATGGCGAGCGCCGCGACCCCGGGCAGCCAGCAGGATTTCGTGGTCAATGTCGGCGACCGCGTGTTCTTTGAGAGCGATCAGACCGATCTCAGCCCGCAGGCGACAGCGACCCTCGACAAGCAGGCGCAGTGGCTGCAGACCTACAACCGTTATTCCTTCACCATCGAAGGTCATGCCGACGAGCGCGGCACGCGCGAATACAACATCGCGCTCGGTGCGCGCCGTGCCCAGTCGGTTCGCGCCTATCTCGCTTCGCGCGGCATCGATCCGAGCCGCATGCGCACCATCTCCTACGGCAAGGAGCGCCCGGTCGCGGTCTGTAACGACATCTCCTGCTGGTCGCAGAACCGCCGCGCCGTCACCGTGCTGAACGCCAGCTCCTGACGCGATCCTGGACGCGTTTTTCAAGCCGGCGTCTTCGGGCGCCGGTTTTGTTTTGGCCCCATGAAAGCCTGACCCGGCTTCATCAAGATGAACGAAGCTGCGTGCAATTGGCCGCTTGCTTGTTCCACCGTCCGTACTAAACCGGTATCCGCGACGCTGTCCCGGATTTGAACTGCAAGTCACAATTCTGGCGTACTCCGTCCCTCAAAGTCGCGCGCTTTTCACGTCGATCTCGTCGTCAGGGCAAAATGTCATCCAGGCTACATTTTCTTTCTTCCGCCGCGGCGATCGCGGCGCTGTTCGCCGTTTCCGCACCAGTGTTTGCCCAATCCGACGATTCCGATGCCGAGATGCGGATCGAGCGGCTGGAGAACCAGCTGCGGCAGCTGACCGGGCAGAACGAGGAGCTGCAGTACCGCAACCGCCAGCTCGAGGAGCGCCTGCGCCAGCTCGGCGGTCAGCCGCCCGGCCCGAACGGACAGCCTCCGGCGGCCCAGCCCGGCGTCGCGGCGGTGCCGCAGGCGCAGCCTGGCTACGCGCAGCCGCAGCAGGGGTATGGCCAGCCGCAGCCAGGATACGGCCGGCAGCCGCAGGGCGGCTATGACCAGCAGCAGATCGCGGCGCCCGCGCCGATCGTGCAGGAGCCGGCGCCGGCGGCAGCTCCCGGCCGCCGCGGCCGCGGCGATGCCTTCGATCCGACCCAAAATCCGAATGCCCCCGGCGCTCCGCGCGTGCTCGGTGGCGGCGGCCAGATGCCGATGCAGAACGATGCGGCGGTCGGCGCGCCCGGCGGCCGCGGAGCGGGCGAGCCGCTCGATCTCGGCAGCACGAGCCCGCAGCGGGCGCCCGGCGCGAGCGCGGCCCTGACCACGTTGCCGCCGTCGGCGACGCCGAAGGACGAGTTCGACCTCGGTATCGGCTACATGCAGCGCAAGGACTATGCGCTCGCCGAAGAGACGATGAAGAACTTCGCCACCAAGTATCCGAGCGATCCTTTGGTGGCGGATTCGCAATACTGGCTCGGCGAAAGCTATTTCCAGCGCCAGCAATATCGCGATGCTGCGGAAACCTTCCTCGGTGTGACCACCAAGTTCGACAAGTCCGCGAAAGCGCCCGACGCGCTGCTGCGGCTCGGCCAGTCGCTGGCGGCGCTGAAGGAAAAGGAAGCCGCCTGCGCCGCATTCGGCGAGATCGCGCGGAAGTACCCGCGCGCGTCCGGCGGGGTCAAAGCTGCGGTTGACCGCGAGCAGAAGCGCGTGAAGTGCTAAACCAGCCGGGGTAGGCCGCTTCCGGCCTTTCCGCGACCTGCTGGTTCTGTGATGCCCGACGACCAATCCGCCATCCCGGCAAGCGACGCCAAGCGCCTGTTCGCGGGCCTGGCGCGTGCACCAGCGATCGTGCTCGCGGTGTCGGGCGGTCCCGATTCCGTCGCGCTGATGTGGTTGGCCGCGCGCTGGCGCCGCGCGCTCGCGCAGGGACCGCGGCTGGTGGCGGTCACCGTCGATCACGGCCTGCGTCCTGAAGCGGCCCGCGAGGCGCGCGACGTCAAGCGGCTGGCGCGAAGCCTCGACCTGCCGCATCACACATTGCGCTGGAGCGGGCCCAAGCCCAGCACCGGCCTGCCGGCAGCCGCGCGTGAGGCGCGCTATGGCCTGCTCGCGCAAGTCGCGCGCAAGCACGGCGCGACGCATATCCTGACCGCGCACACCCGTGACGACCAGGCCGAGACGCTGTTGATGCGGATGCTGCGTGGCAGTGGCGTCGCGGGCCTCTCGGCGATGGCGCGCGAGACCGAGCGCGACGGCGTCATGCTGACGCGACCGTTGCTCGATATCTCGAAGGCGCAGTTGGTCGCGACGCTGAAGAAGGCGCGCATCGGTTTTGCCGACGATCCGACCAACCGCGATCCGTCCTTCACGCGACCGCGGCTGCGCGCGCTGATGCCGCTGCTGGCCGAGGAAGGCGGCGACGCACGGAACCTGGCACGGCTCGCCGCGCGGATCGCGCGCGCCAACGCCGCGCTGGAGGTGCTGGTCGACGGCGCCGAGCGCTATCTTGCATTGAAAAGCGAGGGCAACTTCGAGGCTGGCTTCGACGCGGCACTGTTCGCGGTGATGCCGGACGAAATCCGCGTCCGGCTGCTCAAGCGCGCCATCGACCGCGCCGGACATGAGGGGCCGGCCGAACTCGGCAAGGTCGAAACCCTGCTCGCCGCGGTCGATGAGGCCGTCAGCCAGCCCTTGGGACAACGCGAATCCAAGCTGAAACAGACGCTTGCAGGAGCGGTCGTCAGCGTCGTCTCCGACCGCATCAGGATCACCCCGGCGCCGCCTCGCCGGGCCCGTTCCTGCTGAGCCGGGTTCGATTGTTTCAACCGCTGTCATAATCCGGCAAGGAGGCTTAACCACCCCGGAAAAACACCGGATTCCGCGTCATTTTTTGACCGGAAATCGGGCTAGGATGCGGTAAATAGTCGTGCGTGGTTCCCTTGGCATCGACCCCAGCGGCACCTAGATTGTAGCCATCGACGGGATGGATTCCCTGGGGATTCCCACAGAGCCTGCCCAAGGATTAGAGAGGCCGCGATCCGCGCGACCACGAAGGAAGACCATGAACGCCAATCTGCGGAATTTCGCCCTCTGGGTCATTATTGTCCTGCTGTTGCTGGCGTTGTTCACGCTTTTCCAGAATCCTGGTCAGCGGTCGTCGTCCTCGGACATCTCGTTCTCGCAGCTTCTCACTGAGGTCGATCAGGGCCATGTCCGCGACGTCGTGATTCAGGGGCCCGAGATTCACGGCACCTTCAACAACGGCACCAGCTTCCAGACCTACGCACCGAGCGATCCGTCGCTCGTGAAGCGCCTCTATGACGCCAAGGTGCAGATCACCGCGAAGGCGCCCGGCGACAACGTGCCGTGGTTCGTCTCGCTGCTCGTCTCCTGGTTGCCGTTCATCGCGCTGATCGGCGTCTGGATCTTCCTGTCGCGGCAGATGCAGGGCGGCGCCGGCAAGGCGATGGGCTTTGGCAAGTCGCGCGCCAAGATGCTGACCGAGGCGCATGGCCGCGTCACCTTCGAGGACGTCGCGGGTGTCGACGAGGCCAAGCAGGATCTGCAGGAGATCGTCGAGTTCCTCCGCGACCCCGGCAAGTTCCAGCGGCTCGGCGGACGCATTCCGCGCGGCGTGCTGCTGGTCGGCCCTCCCGGCACCGGCAAGACCCTGATCGCGCGCGCGGTGGCGGGTGAAGCCAACGTGCCGTTCTTCACGATCTCCGGTTCTGACTTCGTCGAAATGTTCGTCGGCGTCGGCGCGAGCCGTGTCCGCGACATGTTCGAGCAGGCCAAGAAGAATGCGCCCTGCATCATCTTCATCGACGAGATCGACGCGGTCGGCCGTCATCGCGGCGCCGGCCTCGGCGGCGGCAATGACGAGCGCGAGCAGACCCTGAACCAGCTGCTGGTCGAGATGGACGGCTTCGAGGCCAATGAAGGCGTGATCCTGATCGCGGCGACCAACCGTCCCGACGTGCTCGATCCCGCGCTGCTGCGTCCGGGCCGCTTCGACCGTCAGGTCGTGGTGCCGAATCCGGATGTCGTCGGCCGCGAGCAGATCCTCAAGGTTCACGTCCGCAAGGTGCCGCTGGCGCCGGATATCAACCTCAAGACCATCGCGCGCGGCACCCCGGGCTTCTCGGGCGCCGACTTGATGAACCTCGTCAACGAGGCTGCGCTGACCGCCGCCCGCCGCAACAAGCGGATGGTGACGCAGGCCGAGTTCGAAGAGGCCAAGGACAAGGTGATGATGGGCGCCGAGCGCAAGTCGCTCGTCATGACCGAGGAAGAGAAGTTGCTGACGGCCTATCACGAGGGCGGCCACGCCATCGTCGGTCTCAATGTCGTCGCGACTGATCCGATCCACAAGGCGACCATCATTCCGCGCGGCCGTGCGCTGGGCATGGTGATGCAGTTGCCGGAGCGCGACAAGCTGTCGATGTCGCTGGAGCAGATGACCTCGCGCCTCGCCATCATGATGGGTGGCCGTGTCGCGGAAGAGCTGATCTTCGGCCGCGAGAAGGTGACCTCGGGCGCCGCCTCCGACATCGAGCAGGCGACCCGCCTGGCCCGCATGATGGTGACGCGCTGGGGCCTCTCGGAAGAGCTCGGCACCGTGTCCTATGGCGAGAACCAGGACGAGGTGTTCCTCGGCATGTCGGTCTCGCGCACGCAGAACGCTTCCGAGGCGACCGTCCAGAAGATCGACTCCGAGATCCGGCGTCTGGTCGAGGAAGGCTACAACGAGGCCACCAAGATCCTCACCGAGAAGCGCGCAGACCTCGAGGCACTCGCCAAGGGCCTGCTCGAGTTCGAGACGCTGACCGGCGACGAGATCACCGATCTGCTGAAGGGCAAGAAGCCCAATCGCGAGTCGGTGCTGGAGCCGTCGACGCCGCGTGCATCCGCCGTGCCGCCGGCCGGCAAGCCGCGCCCGCGTCCCGATCCGGACACCGGCATGGAGCCGCAGCCGCAGGCGTAAGCCTTGCCCGCCAAGGCCGGCATGTCCGGCAAACCGATTGTGCAAAAGCTCGGCCTCAAGCCGGGCTTTTGTATTTTTGTCGACGGGTTGTCCGTTCCCTATGGCGACATCGTCGGCGAACTGCCTGCCGATCTACGGATCGCGAAGACCGCGCGGGCGCCGCTCGATGCCGTGCATCTCTTCGCCGCCGAGGCCAAGTGGCTCGCCGCCAAGCTGCAGCGTTACCGCGAAGCGATCGCGCCTGACGGCATGATCTGGGTGTCGTGGCCGAAGAAGAGCTCAGGCGTCGCGACCGACCTTGACGACAGGACGGTGCGCGAGATCGGGCTCGCGTCCGGCCTGGTCGACATCAAGGTCTGCGCCGTCGATGCGGTGTGGTCGGGGCTGAAATTCGTGATCCCGGTCAAAGAGCGCGGCAAGCGCTGAGACCGCCCCGGCGTCGGTCTCCGAGGGCAAAGCGGACGTCGCTCGGCTCGGCCGCTAGATGCCGGCTTTGACCCATTGCGGACCAATGAAAGGTTTGCTCCTGTGACTCGCTGTTGCTTTCGGAGATCAACATGGCGGGTGAGCGAGACAAGTATGGCGATCTGGTCGATCCAGCCGAACGATACCAAGAGTTCATGCTCCAGGTTTATGACCTTTGGTCCCAAGCCGAAGAGTATGGCTATTCGAAAGAAGCTCGGGGTATCCTCAACCAAGCTCGCCTCATGTTTATGGACGAGTTTCAGGCTCGACATCCGGGTTTCGGGAGGGGCCGCGCGACATGGAGGTAAGGCCGCCGCAGTTGGCGGCTTTCTTCGTTCTTATGTCGCCTGTCGGGCCCAAAGCTGGCTTGAACCTATGTCGCCTCCGACGTCGGCTTTCGAGGCAAAAGCCGACGTAACGCATTTTGCGAGTACGCGCCTAATTCGCGCCCTCAGCCGCCGCCGGCACGCCGGCCTTCTCGTCCGACCGCACATGGATGACGGCGATGTCGTCCTTGTAGAGCCGCTTCCAGCCCTTGAGGTGGTCCAGCGCGTTTCCGGCCGGAGAGTCCGAGCTCAACAGCGTGGCGTCGATCCGGTATTTGTCGAGAAGGTCCAGCAGCTGGCCGACGTCGCGGGCATCGAGCGCGGCGTAATAATCGAGCACGAATTGCTCGCCATAAAGCTCGGCGCGGCCGTCGATGAACACCTTCATGTCGCGGCTTACCATGTAGCCGCCGAACGGCGCGGTGCTGAACACGCGTTGCGCCTTGTGTTGCTGGAGAACGTCGACGGCGGCAACGGGCGAGAATTCCGGCAGGAATTTGAACTCGTGCTGTGCGACGAACATCGTCGTCGTCACCCACGCTCCGATCACCATCGCGATAGTCGCCAGGATCGTGACGACGGGGACGGCGCGTCCTTCCTCGAAGCGGACGGCGCGGACGCCTGCCATTCCCCATTGTTCTGATATCGGCTTGGCGAGCACCAGCGGCGCGATGAACGCGAACACCTCGATGTTGCGGATATGGCTCAGCGCCATCCAGATCAGCCCGAGCAGCAACAGGATCCGCGGCACCGACAGGGTCAGCCCGCGATAGCAGATGACGCCGATCAGGCCGAGCAGCGTGGCTTCGAAGAAGCTGGGCTTGCTGAAATCCGCGGGCAGCCATTCGCCGATCAGCGACAGCAGCTTGCCGAGGCTGAGGATCTTGGTCGCACCCAGCAGGCTATTCCAGCCATAGGGCGTCACGCAGCTCGCGGCCAGTGCGGCGACGCCGAACAGTCCCCATCGTACGATGAGCTGACGGCGGCGGCTCGGCTCCGCGCTCCACACCGCCTCCAGTCCGATCGGCCCGATCAGTGCCAGGCCGAGCACGAAGCCGCCATGCAGATTGGCCCACAACACCATCAGCGGCAGCAGCGACCATGACGGATGGGTGCGGCGATCCGCGGCCGACATCAGGCCGCCGACGAACGCCAGCAGCACCGGCAGTGCCAGCACATGCGGCCGCGCGAAGAAGTGGATCGTCGACAGCAACAGCGCCAGCGCCGCGATCAGGAGTGCACGCGCTGGATCGAAATACGGGCTGAGCAGATGCAGAAAGATCGCGACCGACGCGCCGATCGCGACCGACGTCAGGATCACCGGCCCGGCCCAATCGCCGCCGTACACGAGAGCGTACGCCACCTGCGACAGCCACGAGCTCGAGATCCAGGGCTCGCCGAAACGGGTGAACGAGAACACGTCTGATGTCGGCATCGCGCCGTGTTCGAGGATCCACTGTCCGACCTTGATCTGCCACTCCGTGTCGGAATCGCGCAGCAGGATTTCTCCGGCGGAGAGATAGAACAGATAGGCGCCCACGGCGGCGCACAGCGGCAGCAGTCCTCGCACCGCGCTACGGCTGCCCACGCTGCTGGTGATGGAGAGTGACATGCGCTTTCTTGGTTCGGCCGGGGACATCGAAGCAACGCCACAACGTGGCGTTGGGCGCACTCGACCACGGCTTCCGATAAATTCGGGTAAATGCGACCGCGATGTCGTGGGTCCGCGCGAGATCGGATGTCTCGATTTCGAGCATTTATCTTGGCGCGCGATTTACCATCGGAAGCCCCGATCCGGACCTGAGTGCTGTCGGCACCTGGCGCTTCCGTCGGCCGGAGGGCCGCCAGTTCAATCGGAGGTGGCGTGCGGCCGTCGCAAAATCCTTACAATTCCAGCTTGTCATTCAGTCTGAATAGTTGTTCACTTCTTCAAACGGTTGCGGGATCGATCGTTCAAAACATTGAAGACGCGTGTGTTCTGCCGGTGGGCGCCGGCCAGGGCACACGGTGGGGGGACGGAATGCCATGGTCTACCGGCGAACTCATCAGGTTGTGAAACGGCTGGCTGCCCGGCGCAGCGCCATCCTGTCGGCTGCGCGCGACGCGGCGGCGGCGGGCGGCATGGCCGCGGTCCAGATCGCGCCCGTCGCAGTGCGGGCCAATGTCGCGGCCGGCACCGTCTATCGCTATTTCCCGTCGAAGGCCGAGCTGATCTCGGAATTGATCACGGAGGTCTCGCGCGACGAATTGTCCGCGATCCGGCGCGCCGCGGAGGCCGCGCCCGGACCGTCATCGGCGCTGGCCGCCGCGGTGACGACGATTGCGGTCCACGTGCTGTCGCAGCGCAAGCTGGCCTGGGGCATCCTGGCCGAGCCGGTCGATGTCGACGTCACCGCCTCGCGCCTTGCCAGCCGCCGCGACATTTCCGGCGAGCTGGCCATGCGCATCGACGCCGCCGTACGCGCCGGACATCTGCCGGCACAGGACACGGCGCTGGCCGCCACCGCCTTGCTCGGCGCGCTGCACGAAGCTCTGGTCGGCCCGCTGGCGCCGGCCAATCTCGACGATCCGATCAAGCTGCGCGATGCGGTGCAGAGCGTGACGCTGCTCGCGCTACGCGCGGTCGGCGTGATGGACGCGCGCGCCCGTGGCCTTGTGGTGCAGGCGACGACCCCGGCAAAGGCGCTGGTCGGGGCCTGAGATCGCAGCTGCGCGGCGAACACTTCCGTCGCATTGGCGTTGTAGGTTGAGGCTGGGTTCAACCAATCTCACGGAGCAACGCATGACGACGACCCATGGTTCGGCCAAATGGCAGGGGGGCATCAAGGACGGCAAGGGCGCGATCTCGACCAAGAGCGGCGCGCTCTCGGATTACCCTTATGGCTTCGCCAGCCGCTTCGAGGGCAAGCCCGGCTCGAACCCCGAAGAACTGATCGGCGCGGCGCATGCCGCCTGCTTCACGATGGCGCTGTCGTTGATCCTGGGCGAGGCCAAGCTCACGGCCGAGCACATGGAGACCAAGGCCGACGTGACGCTGGAGAAGGTCGCCGACGGCTTTGCCATCACTGCCGTGCACCTGACGCTATCGGCGAAGATCCCGGGCGCCGATAACGCAACGTTCCAGGAACTGGCGGGCAGGGCCAAGGCCGGATGTCCGGTGTCGAAGCTGCTCAACACCAAGATCACGCTCGACGCGGCGTTGCAGGGCTGACGGTCTGGAGCGCAGCCTGGTGGCCACGCTGATGCGTGGCCCGGCGCGACGGGTTAGAGCGTTTTCGAGCGAAGTGGGCACCGGTTCGCGTGAAGAAAGCGCGTCAAGACGAGAATCTACAGCTGCGCGTCGCCGTTCGGCCCGACCGAGGCGATGCGCAGCATGTTGGTGGTGCCGGGCGCGCGGAGCGGCACGCCGGCGACGATGATGACGCGCTGGCCGGCCTTGGCAAAACCGTCCCGGAATGCAATCGAGCCGGCGCGTTCAACCATGTCGTCGAGATCGTGGGCGTCCTCGGCGACCACGCAATGCACGCCCCACACCACCGACAGCTTGCGGCCGGTGACGAGGTTCGGCGTGATCGCGACCACCGGCACCTTCGGGCGCTCGCGCGCCACGCGGATCGCAGTCGAGCCTGACGAGGTCCAGCAGATGATCGCCGACAGATCTAGCGTCTCGGCGATCTGCCGCGCGGCGTCGGCAATGGCATCGCCCACCGTCGCCTCGGGATCGACGCGCTGTGCGTTGATCATGCTGCGATAGGTCGGGTCGCGCTCGACCTCCTCGCCGATGCGGTTCATGGTCGAGACCGCTTCGATCGGGAACTTGCCGGCGGCGGATTCCGCTGACAGCATGATGGCGTCGGCGCCCTCGTAGACGGCGGTGGCGACGTCGGAAACTTCGGCGCGCGTCGGCACCGGCGCCTGGATCATCGATTCCAGCATCTGGGTTGCGACCACCACCGGCCTGCCGGCGCGCCGCGCCATCCGGATCATCTGCTTCTGCAGGCTCGGCACCCGCTCCAGCGGCAGCTCGACGCCTAGATCGCCGCGCGCCACCATCAGCGCATCCGCCACCTCGATGATGTCGGCGAGGCGGTCGATCGCCTGCGGCTTCTCGATCTTGGCCATCACCGCGGCGCGACCGCGGATCATCTTCTTGGCCTCGATCACGTCCTCGGCACGCTGCACGAAGGACAGCGCAACCCAGTCGATCCCTTCCGGGAGCGCGGCTTCCAGATCGGCACGGTCCTTCGGGGTCATCGCGGAGACCGGCAGGTCGGTGTCGGGCAGGCTGACACCCTTGCGGTCCGACATCTTGCCGCCGATCACGACGCGCGTAACCGCGCGGTCGGGCGAGGTTTCCTCGGCGATCAGCCGCACCTTGCCATCGTCGAGCAAAAGCGCGTGGCCGGGCCGGAGCGCGGCAAGGATCTCCGGATGCGGAAGCTGGACGCGGCTGTTGTCGCCCGGCGTCTTGTCGGAATCCAGAATGAAGCTCTGGCCGTTCTTGAGCTGGGTCGACCCTTCCGCGAAGGCGCCGACCCGCAGCTTCGGCCCCTGCAGGTCGACCAGGATGCCGATCGGCCGGCCGTAGCTCGATTCGACGTTGCGGATGGTCTTGACCAGCTCCCGCATCTTGTCGTGCGGGGTATGGCTCATGTTGATGCGGAACACGTCGGCACCCGCCTCGAACAGCTTGCGGATCATCGCGCTGTCTGAGGAGGCCGGGCCGAGCGTTGCAAGGATCTTGATTCGGCGCAGTCGTCTCATTGTTTGTTTCCGGGTGGTGCGGCTGGCGGCAGACCCGACGCGCCCGGCGGCGCTGCGCCCGGCGGCGGGTTGGGCAGGCCCGGCATCGCCCCGGGGCTTCCCGGAGCCACGCCGCCCGGCATTCCCGGTACTTTCTGCGGCTGTTGTTCGTTGGCTTCGGTCAGCTGGACGGTCCATGCACGCTGCTCGCCGGTGTCGACCTCGAAGAAGCCGGTGCGGTCAAAGCCCCGCGCCAGGCAATTCTCGGTGCCCTTGATGGTGAATTCCTTGTCGCGCGAGCACATGAAGGCCTGACCGGACCATTCGCCGCCGCGATCGTAGTCAAGAGCGTAGATGTAGTAGTAGCGCGCCACAAGGTTGCCGCGCAGCAGGGTCTCGCAGGTCCTCGACGACACATTCCACCAGCCTTCTGTGGTCCAGCCCTCGGCATCCTTGTAGCCGAGCGCGATCCCGACCCGGCTCGAGGTGTTGTTGCAGAGCCGGAAATCGGCGGCCGCCGGGCTCGTCCACAGGCATGCCGCGACAAGCGCCAGCACCGGCAGGATGCCGGCCAGGATCAGGCGCATGGTACGGGGAGCTGAGGCGAGAGAATCTGTTGGGCTCATGCAGCGAAGCTATATCAAATCATTGTCGATTTCGCGTGCCCGGCAGGCACTGTCAACGGGCGGGCGCCCGTCTGCCGCGCTGCGGCACCGTGGCCAGCGTGGCCGTAGCTCCGTATTGCGCGTCGATATGGCAAAATCTGTGACAATTCCCACCTGATATCAATATGGTGAGCACATCACACCGGGATCACGATCATGAGCATTGACGACAAAACCAGAACAGAACTTGAGGCCGCGGTGTTCCGGCGCCTCGTCGATCATCTGCGCAACCGGACCGATGTGCAGAACATCGACCTGATGAACCTTGCCGGCTTCTGCCGCAATTGCCTGTCCAACTGGATGAAGGAAGAGGCCGACGCCAAGGGCCTTGCGGTGAGCAAGGACGAGAGCCGCGAGGCGGTCTACGGCATGCCGTATGAGGAGTGGAAGGCGAAGTTTCAGGGCGGCGCGACGCCGGAGCAGCTCGCGGCGATGAAGAAGGCCCAAAGCGGGCACTAATTCCCGATCGATGTGACTCCAGTTCCGTGGCCGTCCGCATCTCCTGTGGGCGCGCTGTGGATGAGCGCGATGTTTCCTTGACGGGACGTGCTCCAAAATCGAGGGTCGCCCGCAACAAGCGGTGCGCGTGGCGCGTATTCGCGCGACATTTCATTGCCATTTCAGGAGTACGCGATGGCCACCACATCTGCCGCCGTTCAGGATGAACCCGCAACGCGATTTGCCAAGGACCAGCTCAAATCCATCATCGAGCGCATCGAGCGGCTGGAAGAGGAAAAGAAGACGATCTCGGACGATATCCGCGACGTCTATGCCGAGGCCAAGGGCAACGGCTTCGACGTCAAGGCGCTGCGCACCATCGTGCGCCTGCGCAAGCAGGATGCCAACGAGCGCCAGGAGCAGGAAACCATCCTGGAGACCTATATGCAGGCGCTCGGGATGCTCTGAGGCGGCGGGCAGGGCCGGTCTGGCGTCGTCAAGGCGCCCCCCCGAGGTAGCTCGCCCAAGCCGCTTGGCGAGGCTTGGGTGAAATCCCGGGATTTGCTACACTGCCGGTGAGGTAACCGGGCAGAGCGTTCAGATGGACGTGCCAGGACCAGAGCGTCGGCTCGCTGCGGTCCTCGCCGCCGACATGGTCGGCTTTAGCCGACTGATGGAGGCTGACGAGACGGGCACCCTTGCGCGCCTCAAGACCCATCGGATCGAACTGATCGATCCGGCCATCACCAAGAATCGCGGCCGCATCATCAAGACCACCGGCGACGGCCTGCTGGTCGAATTCCACAGCGTCGTCGATGCGGTGTTGTGCGCGGCCGAGGTCCAGCGTCGGATGGCCAAACGCAACTCCGACGTCGCGCCGGCGCGGTGGATGCAGTTTCGCATCGGCATCAATCTCGGCGACGTGATCGTCGACGGCGCCGACATCTTCGGCGACGGCGTCAATGTCGCCTCGCGCCTCGAGGTGCTGGCCGAACCCGGCGGCATCTGCATTTCCGGCGCAGTCCGCGATCAGGTCGGCGATCGCCTGGAAGATCTGAGCTTCGAGGATCTCGGCGATCAGACCGTCAAGAACATCGCGCGCCCGATCCGGGTTTTCCGCGTCCATCTCGAATCGGGCGCCAAATCCGCTACGGAGCAGGCAAGCGCGGCGGCCGTCCCTGTCGTCGCCAGGAAGCCCTCCATCGCCGTGCTGCCGCTCATCAATATGAGCGGCGATCCCGAGCAGGAATTCTTCGCCGACGGTCTCACCGAGGACATCATCACCGAGCTGTCGCGTTTCCACGATCTGCTCGTGATCTCGCGCAACTCGACCTTCGTGTACAAGGGCAAGGCCGTGAAGGTGCAGGACGTCGCGAAGGAGTTCGCGGTCGACTATGTGCTGGAAGGCAGCGTGCGCAAGGCGGGCGGCCGTATTCGCGTCACCGTGCAGCTGATCGACGCCGAGGCCGACCGGCACGTCTGGGCCGAACGCTACGACCGCGAGCTCGCCGACATCTTCGCGATCCAGGACGAGATGACGCGCGCGATCGTGTCGACCCTGCCGGGCCGCGTCGAGGCCGCCGCCCATGATCGCGTCAAGCGCAAGCCGACCGACAACATGGCGGCCTATGAGTGCGTGCTGGCCGCCAAGGTGCTGCATCATCGCTCGGCCCGCGACGACAATACGGAGGCGCAGCGTCTGCTCGAGCGGGCCATCGTGCTCGATCCCAACTACGCCCATGCGCACGCCTGGCGGGCCTGCGTGCTCGGCCAGACCTGGGTCTACAATTGGTGCGACGACCGCGACGCGACCTTCGCGCAGGTGGCGACCGAGCTCGAGATCGCGCTCAAGCTCGACGACAACGACAGCGACGTGCACCGGATCCTCGCGGCGCTGAACCTCAACCGCGACGACCACGACAAGGCGGCCTTCCACCAGGAGCGCGCGCTCGCGCTCAATCCCAACTACGATCTGGTCGTCGTGCAGCAGGGCGAGCTCCTGACCTGGCTCGGGCGGCCGGAGGAGGGCATCGACTGGATCAAGCGGGCGATGCGCCTCAATCCGTTCCATCCGGAGCGATTCTGGAGTCACCTCGGCCGGGCCTGCTATTGCGCCGAGAAATACGCCGATGCGGCCGAGGCGTTCTCGCGGATCACGCGGCCCGACCACACCCATCACGCCTTCCTCGCCGCGACATTGGCGCAGATGGGCAACGCGGTGGCGGCCGCAGCCCATGCGACCGAGGTGCTGAAGCGCGAGCCGACCTTCTCGGTCGCCGCACACCTCGCAACGCAGCACTACAAGCGCGCGCCCGACCGGGCGCGCTACGAGGCCGGCTTGCTCAAGGCAGGGCTGCCGGCTTGAACGGTTGATGAAATGATTTTGTCGGCGGAGACTCTCAGCGCAGCGAGGCGGTGCGCAGCACGAACGACTGGGTCGTCAGGAGGGCGGTCGCCGAGCCCGAGAAGCGATCGCAGGTCATGCCCATCATCGGATCTTCCGAGAAGGTCATGGCGACGGCGGCCTGCGGCTTCACGAAATGCTGCCGCATCATGTTCATGTCGGTGTCGCCGAGCACCGTGGTCAGCATGCCGCTGCTCGCGCTCGGCGCCAGCATCACGACGCGCATCCAGATATCGTTGCCCTTGGCGGCCGAGATCCGCGCCGATGTCGTGATCACGCCCTGGCTAGGTGTGCCCTTCGCAACGACGGTGTTGATTTCGGTGGCGGGCGCCGCCGCATTGCGCGCCGGGCGCACATTGCGCGGGATCGGCGCGGTCGCCGCGACGATGTTGGCGCGATCGACCGGTGAGGACGCAGCCGGCGCATAAGCGAGCGCCTTGTTGAAGTTCTCGGTCGTGCTGGCGGTGGTCTGCGGATCGGAGCCGCCGACCGCCTCACGCGCCTTCAGCGCGGCGATCTGCGCGGCCGATGCCTGCTTCGGCGCCGCGGACTCGTCACCCCAGAAACCGCGGGCATTGATGATGTCGGCGGGAGATTGCGGCGCGGTGTTCTCGGCCGTCTGCACCACCTGCACCGCCGGCTTGGCCTTCGGCATCGGGACGAGCTGCGCGTCGGCGGCGGCGAGCTGGATCGCGGCGGCGAACTGCTGCGGCTTGGCGCGCGGCAGCGGAACGGGGTCGGCGGATTTTGCAGGGGCCGCGGCCGCAACCACAGTGGGGGCCGCGGGCTTGTCGTTCACAGCGGTCGCGCCTTCGTCTTCATCGTCGCCCGACTTGCCGGCCCCGAACAGCTTCGCAAACAGGGTCGGCTTGCTGATGGTCGCAGCATCATCGCCATTGCCGCGGCGTTCGATGTCGGCCTTGGCGAGTTCATAGCCCTTCAGCGGTGTGCCGTCGGTCGGGACATGAACAGTGCGGCCGTCCGGGAACACCCGGACCAGCTGCTCACGGGTCATCCGCGGCCAGTGGCGAATGCCGCCGGTGTCGAGATGCACGAAGGGCGAGCCCGAGGTCGGATAGAAGCCGACGCCGCCGCGCTGCAGGCGCAGGCCGGCGAAGCGGATCTGCTCCAGCGGCACGCCCGGAATGAAGAAGTCCATCGCATGGCCCAGCATGTGCTGGCTGTGGCGCGCAACGCCCGAGGAGCGGCGGCGGAGCATGGCGTTGGTGGCAGGGGCGCGATAGGCGGAGATGATCTGGATCGGCTGCTTGCCGCCGACGTCGTTATAGACTTCCCAGAGGATGTCGAAGAGGTGACGGTCCATCACCGTCTCATCCTGGGAGCGCCAGTCGCGCAGGAAGTGATTGAGCTGCTTCAGCGCGGCTTCGTCGTAGCGGCCATCGCGTTTGAAGGTGATGTTGAGGTCTTCGCCGGAATGGGTGTGGTGGAAGGAGAGGGTGCGGGTCTGGTTCAGCGCAGTCGCATCGTGCACCGAGCCGGCGCCCGCCAACAGCAATAGCGCGGTCAGGCCGACTTGGTATCCGGCCTTAGGCAGCGACAGCGGATTGTAGCGGCGTGCGAAAACAGCCAGCACTATGAGCCCACCCAGTCGACGAGCGTTCGGTCGGCATCCTCGCAGACCCCCTGCGGAAGACGGTGAACGCTTTCTTAAAGCGGGAGGGTTAACCGAGGTTTACCGACCCGCCCCCAAGTTGGGCTTAACTAACTGGGCGAGTGTGGCAAAAAATAGCCCTGTTTCCCGGACCCCATCCCAAATGGTTAACGTAAACGATCTCGCTCTTTGAGCGAGATCGTTGATTTTGCTTCAAAATTTATCCCAATCGGGCGGAGATGCAGATTAGCGGGTGATAACTCGGCGCTGCTGCTGGGCCTGACCGCGGCGGACCTGCTGCGGCTCCGGCTGGCCGAATCCACCGAACAGGCGCTCGAAGAAGTTCGGTCCGGAGGAGCCAAAGCCGCTGTTGTCGCCGGCGACGTTGACGCCAGGCGGCAGGCTGCTGCTCGGCGGCCGCGCGTAGCTCGGCTGGGCGTGCGCAACGACCGTCTCGAGATCCTTGCCGCGGCTGTTCTTGAGCAGTGACAGCATGGTGGCGTCGCGGCCGTAGATGTCCCTGCGGATTTGCAACTTGCCGGCGTCGTCCACGAACGCGGTCTGGTAGGTGATGTTGACCGGGATCGGCGTCGGGAATTTCAGATCGACTTCGCTCGAGCCGTACATGCTGCGGATCCGCTCCGGCGTGTAGTGCTGGTTCGGCTCGGTGATGTTGAGCAGCACGGACGCGTACTGATCCGGATTCTGCACGCGCATGCAGCCGTGGCTGAAGGCGCGCTCATCCTTCGCGAATAGATACTTGTCCGGCGTGTCGTGCTGATAGACCAGAAACTTGTTCGGGAAATTGAAGCGGATGCGGCCGAGCGCGTTGGCTTCACCGGGCGGCTGCGAGATGTGGATCGAGCCGTCGCGGTTGCGCTCGAGCTTGAGGCCCATGCGCTGCAGCACCGTCGGATCCTGCTGCAGGGCCGGCAGATACTCATTGTAGATGATCGACGGCGGCACGTTCCAGGTCGGGTTGACCGTGATGTACTTCATCGTCTCGGTCAGAAGCGGCGTGGCGTGCTGGCCGGGCTTGCCGGTGACGACGCGCGTGGTCCAGACCTGCGCGCCGTTCTGCATCACCTTCAGCGTATAGTCGGGGATGTTGAGGATCACATAGGCATTGCCGACATTGGCAGCGCCGAGCTGGCGCGGCAGCCAGCGCCAGCGTTCCATGTTGACGATCACGGTGTCGACCTGGCGATCGCGCTTCGGATTGTTCAGCGCCTTGACGGTGCGCTCGTCGAGGACGCCGGTCGGCTTGAGATCGACGCTGCTCTGGAATTTCTCCACCGCCCGCGCGACAACGGCGTCATATTTGGTGCTGTCGGCATCCTCGGTGATGCCGAGCTTGTTGCGCAGGTCCGGCACGCGCGGATCGTCCATCTCGACCGCAGCCTGCTTCTTGCGGGCGGGGACGTATTTCAGCGCGGGGCCATCGGCGATCGTGATCACCGGACCGTCGCCCTGGCCACGCAGCTCGGCAAGCTTCTTCTTCAGTTCCTTGTAGAGCTTCTGCGGCGGGTTGTAGCCGTCGAGCGCGGCAGAGGCGTCCTTGGCCGAGGTCACATTCGCAAACACCTCAGCCGGATCGATCGGGTGTTCCGGATAGAGGATGTCCGCCGACACCTGCGACCAGTGCATGCGACCGCTCTGGGCCTGGCGCGCATAGTCCAGCATGCTGGCCGCGAGCTTCAGCTCGGCGTCGGCCAGCGTATCCGGCGTCGTCGCCGCGGCGAAATCCGGCACCGGATAGTCGGCGGCATCGAGGCCGTCGGCGGCCGCATCCTTCAGGCGCGCGATGACGCCCTTGCCGGCATCGGTCAGCTTGCCGGCCTTGGTGAAGACGGGTGCGTATTCGCGGGCCGAATAGAACTTCTCGGCCGCGGCGCGCTCGTTCTTGCGATCGAAGGTGCGCAGCGACTTGCTGGCGAGCAGCTCGCGCAGCTTGTCGGCGACCGGCTGATCCTCGGCGGCAACGTTGCTCGCAGCCTTCGCGGGCTCAGTCGCCGGAGCTGCTGCCGTCGCGGGAGCCGGAGTTGCGGCGGGCGCCGTGGCCGTTGCCGGCGCGGGGCTTGCGGAAGGTGCCGTTGCGGTTGCAGGGGCGGGTGTGGCCGCAGCCGGTGCGACCGCGGTATCGGTCTTCGGTGCATCGCTCTTGGGCGCATCGGCAGCCTTGGTCGCCGGCGCGGTGACGACATCGGCGGGCTTCGGCTCGACGGCCTTTGCGGTCGCGCTCGGTTCTGCCGGCTTTGCATCGACAGGCTTGGCATCGAGGGGCTTGGCTTCGGTGGCCTGTATCTCGGCGGGCTTCACGTCCGCCGGCTTGGCTGCATCGGGCAGCGCGGCGGTGGTGTCGGCCTTGAAATCGCTTGCGGTGGGCGGCGGCACATTGGCCGGTTCGGGGCGCGGGATCGCGGCGTCGATCGCCAGTTCCGAGGCGCTTGAGCGAGGCGTGTCCTGCGCGAAGGCCGAGCTCGCGGACACCGTGAGGAAGGTCGCCGCGACGGCCATCAATACGCGGTCAAATCCTCGACGGCTGTTCGAACAGTCACGCATTTTCGCACCCCCTGGGTGGAACTGCCCCTCAGATTCTGGAACAGTTCAAATCGGTATTCGGTTTCATAGCTTGCGCGAAAGCGCCGGCTTCTCAAACGACTCGTATGCCTGCACGCAATTAACGCAGACGATACATTTGCCCCTCTTATGCAGCCAGCGCCTTGCGGGGCAACTCACGACAAACTGACCTCGAAGCAGCTGATTTCGCTCGGGCCGTGCGTTTTTGCCACGCGGCACAGCCTTTGTCTGTCACCGACGGGACACGGTTCAAAAGGTTCCCCGGTATGGCCCTGTCGGCCTCAGGTTTAGGTGGCGTCGCTTGTGCGCGTGCCCGCCGCGGCTTCGTCGAGCTTGCGGTAGAGGGTCGAGCGGCCGATCTTGAGGCGACGTGCGACCTCCGACATCTGTCCGCGATAATGTGAAATCGCGAACCGGATGATCTCGTTCTCGAGATCTTCTAGCGGACGCACCTCGCCCACAGCATTCAGCATCGAGAGGCCGCCCGCTGTCGGCAGGACAGCGGTTGCCGGTATTTCATTACCCGAGATCATGGCGGGCGCCGTGGACGGCGACACCACCAGTGGCTCGCCCTGGAGCGATTTGCCTTCCGGCCCCGGATGCGCCGCTCCTTGCGGGAAGTCGGCGAGCCCGAGTTGGTCCCCGTCGCTCATCACCACGGCGCGATACACCGTGTTCTCGAGCTGACGGATGTTGCCGGGCCAATCGAGCTGCGCGAGATGCGCCATCGCCTCGCCGCTGATGCCGGTGATGTTGCGGTTCTCCTCTGCGCAGAACCGCGCCAGGAAATGCCGCAGCAGATGCGGAATGTCTTCGCGCCGTTGCCGCAGCGCCGGAATGGTCAGTGGCAGCACGTGCAGGCGATAGAACAGGTCCTCGCGGAACTGGCCGGCCTTCACGAGATCGAGCAGCTTGCGGTTGGTCGCCGAGATGATGCGGACATCGACCTTGACCGGCTTGCGGCCGCCGACCGCCTCGACGGTGCCTTCCTGCAGGGCGCGCAACAGTTTCACCTGCGTGGCCAGCGGCAATTCGCCGACCTCGTCGAGGAACAGCGTGCCGCCATGGGCCTCGACGAACTTGCCCTGATGGCGCTCGGTGGCGCCGGTGAAGGCGCCCTTCTCGTGGCCGAACAGGATCGATTCGACGAGATTTTCCGGGATCGCGCCGCAGTTCACCGCGACGAACGGCTTGGCCTTGCGCTCGCTGCTGCCGTGGATGGCGCGCGCGAACAGCTCCTTGCCGACGCCGGACTCGCCCTCGATCAGCACCGGGATGGTCGAGGATGCCGCTTTCTGCGCCGTGCGCAGCACGCCGGCCATTTCCTCGCTGCGGGTGATGATGTCGGAGAAGGTCAGCCGGCCCTCGCGGCTGTGGCGGATGCGCTGCAATTCGCCTTTGAGCGCCGACGCGTTGAGGGCGTTGCGCAGGGATACCTGGAGCCGCTCGAAGCCGACCGGCTTGACGACGAAATCCTGGGCACCGGCGCGCATCGCCGACACCACATTGTCGATGCCGCCATGCGCGGTCTGCACGATGACCGGGACGTTCAAACCAGCTTCACGAATTTTTGCGAGGACTCCAAGGCCGTCGAGGCCCGGCATCACGAGGTCGAGCACGACGGCATCGATCGCCTGCGTCTCGGATGCGGTCAGGGCCGCTATCGCCGCGTCGCCACTGTCCACGACGAGGGGCTCATAGCCGCACTTCTGCACCATGTTTTCAACCAAACGACGCTGTACGGCGTCATCATCGGCGATCAAAATGGTGGCAGCCATGGTTTTCCCCGCACGCTACGTTTATCTGTCTCGAATCGGGGCACTGTCGCCGATGCCGATTAACGCACTCTTAAACCTTGCAAGCCCGCTTTCATTCCGCCGCCGCCGACATCTTTCCGACTGAAGTAAGGTTACGAACAAGATGACCTCGCGCTCCAAAACTGCCTCCCCCAAGTCTGCTCTCAGCAAGCCTGCTCTCAGCAACGCCGCTCTCCGCAAGGAAGCTGCGCTGCGCAAGACGGCCGCGCAACGCAAACCGGCCGCAGCCAGCCCGGCGGCGAAACAGGCGGCCAGCAAGACTGGCAAGCTTCCGGAATGGAATCTGGCAGATCTCTACTCCGGTATCGACGCGCCGGAAGTCGTACGCGATCTGCAGAAAATGGATGCAGATTGCGTCGCGTTTGAGACCGACTACAAGGGCAAGCTTGCCGAAAATACCGGCAAGGAAGGCGGCGGAAAGTGGCTGGCCGAGGCGATCAGGCGCTATGAGGCGATCGACGATCTGGCTGGCCGTCTCGGCTCTTATGCCGGCCTGGTCCATGCCGGCGACAGCGTCGATCCGGCAATCTCGAAATTCTACGGCGACGTCTCCGAGCGGCTGACGGCCGCGTCGGTGCATCTCCTGTTCTTCTCGCTCGAACTCAATCGGGTTGACGATGATGTGATCGAGCGCGCGATGGCCGAACCCACGCTCGGGCACTACCGGCCGTGGATCGAGGATCTGCGCAAGGACAAGCCGTACCAGCTCGAGGATCGCGTCGAGCAGCTCTTCCACGAAAAGGCGCAGAGCGGCTACGCGGCCTGGAACCGGCTGTTCGACCAGACCATCTCCGGCCTGCGCTTCAAGGTCGCGGGCAAGGAGCTCGCGATCGAGCCGACGCTGAACCTGTTGCAGGACAAGGCCGGCGACAAGCGCAAGTCGGCCGCGCAGGCGCTGGCCAAGACCTTCAAGGACAATGAGCGCACCTTCGCGCTGATCACCAACACGCTGGCCAAGGACAAGGAAATCTCCGACCGCTGGCGCGGCTTCCAGGATGTCGCGGATTCCCGCCATCTCAACAACCGCGTCGAGCGCGAGGTGGTCGATGCGCTGGTCGCCTCGGTACGCGCGGCCTATCCGAAGCTGTCGCACCGCTACTACGCGTTGAAGGCCGGCTGGTTCAAAAAGAAGAAGCTGCCGCACTGGGATCGCAACGCGCCGCTGCCGTTCGCGGCGACCGGCACCATCGCCTGGCCCGAAGCGCGCAACATGGTGCTGTCGGCCTATAATGGCTTCTCGCCCAAGATGGCCGAGATCGCGGAACGCTTCTTCAGCGATCGCTGGATCGATGCGCCGGTGCGTCCCGGCAAGGCGCCCGGTGCGTTCTCGCATCCGACCACGCCGTCGGCGCATCCCTATGTGCTGATGAACTATCAGGGCAAGCCGCGCGACGTGATGACCCTGGCGCATGAGCTCGGCCATGGCGTCCACCAGGTGCTGGCGGCGAAGAACGGCGCGCTGATGGCGCCGACGCCTTTGACGTTGGCGGAAACCGCGAGCGTGTTCGGCGAGATGCTGACCTTCAAGCGGCTGTTGTCGCAGACCAAGAACGCAAAGCAGCGCCAGGCACTGCTCGCGGGCAAGGTCGAGGACATGATCAACACCGTGGTGCGGCAGATCGCGTTCTACTCGTTCGAGCGTGCGGTTCATACCGAGCGCAAGAATGGCGAGCTCACGGCCGCGCGAATCGGCGAGCTGTGGCTCAGCGTGCAGGGCGAGAGCCTCGGGCCCGCGATCGAGATCAAGCCGGGCTACGAGACGTTCTGGATGTACATCCCGCACTTCATCCACTCGCCGTTCTACGTCTACGCCTATGCGTTCGGCGATTGCCTGGTGAACTCGCTCTATGCGGTCTACGAGCACGCATCCGAAGGTTTCGCCGAGCGCTATCTCGACATGCTCGCCGCCGGCGGCACCAAGCATTACTCCGAGCTGCTGCGGCCGTTCGGGCTCGACGCCAAGGACCCGAAATTCTGGGATGGCGGCCTGTCCGTCATCGCCGGCATGATCGACGAACTGGAGACGATGGGCTGACCATCGGCTTTCCGGTCGGTCCGGGTCAGATTCGTTCGGTGTTTTTGCGCCTCACGACATGGTCGTCCCGTGACGCCCGCGCTTGGGAGATCAATCCTGCTCGAGGGGCGGCCGCAGGGCCGTCGCTCGAGGGGTGAATCGGGGACGATTTGCGGTTCAAATCGCCCGATCGGGACCACGCCGTTGCCCTGTCATCCTGTTTGCGGTAATGGCTCGCAGAACGCGAATTTCTGACTGGGGACAGCGATGGCAGACCATAGCGAAGTGGCCTATACGACCGCCGACGGCAACGATTACGTGGCGCATGAGCAGACCTATGAAGGGTTTCTCGTGCTGGTCAAATACGGCACCATCAGCGTCGCCATTCTCCTCGCCTTGATGGCCTATTTCCTGGTCTGATCCCTGATCGGCTAGCGGCATCGCCGTCCCGCGGCGGTGCCGGAATTCCTGTCGAAACCCGGATGGAAAAACCGGGTATCCAATCTGGCGAAAATAACGCTAGTTTGAAGATGCGTGCGCCGCTCGCGCCGCCGGAGGGCCCATGAAGATCGCCGTTGCCAAGGAAATCGATGCGTCCGAGCCGCGGGTTGCGGTTTCGCCCGATACCATCAAGAAGTTCAAGGCGCTGGGCGCCGAGGTCGCGGTCGAGCCCGGTGCGGGCGTCAAGTCGGGGCTGCCCGATTCGGAGCTTGTCGCGGCCGGCGCCACCGTCAGCGCCGACGCGCTCAGGGACGCCGACATCATCATCAAGGTGAAGCGGCCCGAAGCCTCCGAGCTGTCGAAGTACAAGCGCGGCGCGCTCGTCATCGCGATCATGGACCCCTACGGCAACGAGGCCGCGCTGAAGGCGATGGCCGATGCCGGCGTGTCCGCCTTTGCGATGGAATTGATGCCGCGCATCACCCGCGCCCAGGTGATGGATGTGCTGTCCTCGCAGGCTAACCTTGCCGGCTACCGGGCGGTGATCGAGGGCGCCGAAGCCTTTGGCCGCGCCTTCCCGATGATGATGACCGCCGCCGGCACCATTCCGGCCGCGAAAGTGTTCGTGATGGGCGTCGGCGTCGCCGGCCTGCAGGCGATCGCGACCGCGCGGCGGCTCGGCGCCGTCGTCACCGCGACCGACGTGCGGCCCGCCACCAAGGAGCAGGTGGAGAGCTTGGGCGCGAAATTCCTCGCCGTCGAGGACGAGGAGTTCAAGAACGCGCAGACCGCCGGCGGCTACGCCAAGGAGATGTCCAGGGAGTACCAGGCCAAGCAGGCCGCGCTGACCGCCGAGCACATCAAGAAGCAGGACATCGTGATCACGACCGCGCTGATCCCGGGCCGTCCGGCGCCGAAGCTGGTCTCGGGCGAGATGGTGAAGTCGATGAAGCCCGGTTCGGTGCTGGTCGATCTCGCGGTCGAGCGTGGCGGCAATGTCGAGGGCGCGAGGCCCGGCGAGGTGGTCGAGACCGACGGCATCAAGATCGTCGGCTACACCAACGTCGCCGGCCGGGTCGCCGCCTCGGCCTCGAGCCTGTATGCGCGCAATCTGTTCTCGTTCATCGAGACGATGGTCGACAAGGCCAGCAAGGCGCTCGCGGTCAATTGGGACGACGAGCTGGTGAAGGCCACCGCGCTGACCAGGGACGGCGCCGTCATCCATCCCAACTTCCAGCCGAAGTAAGGAGAGAAGCCATGGAGCATCTCGCGCAGGCCGTCGATCCGTTCGTGTTCCGGCTGTCGATCTTCGTTCTTGCCGTGTTCGTCGGCTATTTCGTGGTGTGGTCGGTGACCCCCGCGCTGCATACCCCGCTGATGAGCGTGACCAACGCGATCTCCTCGGTGATCGTGGTCGGCGCGCTGCTCGCGGTCGGCGTCGGCATGGTGTCGAGCGGCTCGGGCTGGGCCCGCGGCTTCGGCTTCGTGGCGCTGATCTTCGCCTGCGTGAACATCTTCGGCGGCTTCCTGGTCACCCAGCGCATGCTGGCGATGTACAAGAAAAAAGCCAAGTGAGCGGCGTGCACCTCGGGGTGACGAAGACAAAGGGGGACCTGAGATGAACGCCAATCTGGCTGCTGTTCTGTACCTCGTGGCGGGGGTGCTGTTCATCCTGTCGCTGCGCGGCCTGTCGAGCCCGGCATCGTCGCGCCAGGGCAATTTCTTCGGCATGATCGGCATGGCGATCGCGGTCGCCACCACGCTGGCGAGCCATCCGCCGGCCGACGGCGTCGCCTGGCTCCTGGTCATCGTCGCGATCGCGATCGGCGGCAGCATCGGCGCTGTCATCGCGCGCCGGGTGCCGATGACCTCGATGCCCGAGCTGGTCGCCGCGTTCCACTCGCTGGTCGGCATGGCCGCGGTGCTGGTCGCCGCCGGCGCGTTCTATGCCCCCGAGGCGTTCGATATCGGCACGCCCGGCAACATCCATCCGCAGAGCCTGGTCGAGATGTCGCTCGGGGTCGCGATCGGCGCCCTGACCTTCACCGGCTCGGTGATCGCGTTCCTGAAGCTGTCGGCGCGGATGAGCGGCGCGCCGATCATCCTGCCGTTCCGCCACGTCATCAACATCGTGCTGGCCTTGGCGCTGGTGTTCTTCATCGTCGGCCTGGTGATGTCGGGCAGCGCGCTCGACTTCTGGCTGATCACCATCATCGCGCTGGCGCTCGGCGTCTTGATGATCATCCCGATCGGCGGCGCCGACATGCCGGTCGTGATCTCGATGCTGAACTCGTACTCCGGCTGGGCCGCGGCCGGCATCGGCTTCACGCTCGGCAACTCGGCGCTGATCATCACCGGCGCGCTGGTCGGCTCGTCGGGCGCGATCCTGTCCTACATCATGTGCCACGCGATGAACCGCTCGTTCATCTCGGTGATCCTCGGCGGCTTCGGCGGCGAGACCGCGGCGGCCGGCGGCGGCTCGGGCGAGCAGAAACCCGCCAAGCTCGGCTCGGCGGATGATGCGGCCTTCATCATGAAGAACGCCTCCAAGGTCATCATCGTGCCCGGCTACGGCATGGCGGTGGCGCAGGCCCAGCACGCGCTGCGCGAGATGGCCGACCTCCTGAAGAAGGAAGGCGTCGAGGTGAAGTACGCCATTCACCCGGTTGCGGGCCGCATGCCCGGCCACATGAACGTGCTGCTGGCCGAAGCCAACGTGCCCTATGACGAGGTGTTCGAGCTCGAGGACATCAACTCGGAGTTCGCCCAGGCCGACATCGCCTTCGTGATCGGCGCCAACGACGTCACCAACCCGGCGGCGGAAGAGGACAAGACCTCGCCGATCTACGGCATGCCGGTGCTGCAGGTCTGGAAGGCCGGCACCGTGATGTTCATCAAGCGCTCGCTGGCCTCAGGCTATGCCGGCATCGACAATCCGCTGTTCTACCGCGACAACACCATGATGCTGCTCGGCGACGCCAAGAAGGTCACCGAGAACATCGTCAAGGCAATGTAGGGCGGCCGGCGAATGGCGCTGAACCGGGAGTGGCAGCATCGCATGCCGCCCCGGGCCAGCCGCGAGCAGCGCATCAAATGGCATGTCGCGCATGCGGTGGCGTGCGCGTGCCGGCTGATCCCCGACAGCATCAAGGTTGACGTCGAGAAGCTGCTCAAGCTCCGCGGCAAGACATAGCTGCGGCACCGGTGATGGCGCTGGCACTCGCAATCCTGAAATGGCTCATGATCGCCGCGGCCGTCGTCTATCTCGGCGGACTCGCGGTGCTGTACGTCAAGCAGCGCGAATTGCTGTTTCCGATCCCGCCGGTCGGGCGGACGGCACCCGCAGCCGCCGGCCTGCCCGAAGCGGAGGAGCATGTCCTCACCACGGCCGACGACGAGGAGGTCATCGTCTGGCACGTGCCGGCGAAGCCGGGCCGGCCGGTCGTGCTGTTCTTTCCCGGCAATGGCGATTTCCTCGCCGGCCGCGTGGCGCGCTTCAAGGCCATCACGGCCGACGGCACCGGGCTGGTGGCGCTGTCCTACCGGGGCTACGCGGGCTCGAGCGGATCTCCGAGCGAGCAGGGGCTGCTGCAGGACGCCGCGGCCGCTTACGCGTTCACCACCGCGCGCTACCGCGCCGAGCAGATCGTGGCCTGGGGATTCTCCCTCGGCACCGGCGTTGCGGTCGCGCTCGCCGCCGGCCATTCGGTCGGCAGGCTGATCCTGGAGGCACCCTATACCTCAACGGTCGACGTTGCCGGCGTGCACTTCTGGTTTGCGCCGGTCAGCCTGCTGATGCGCGATCAATTCCACTCCGACCGGCGAATCACCGGCGTCACGGTGCCGCTTCTGATCATGCACGGCACCAACGATCCGATGATCCCGATCGGCTTGGGCGAGCGGCTGTTCGGCCTCGCCCATGAGCCCAAGCAGTTCGTGCGCCTGCCCGGTGGCGGGCACGACGATCTCGATAATTTCGGTGCGATGGATGCCGCGCGGCGGTTTATCGACGCCGCAAGAGGCTGACGGCGGCGATTGTCTGTCGCATAATCGGGGCCAATGATGTGAGGGGACCCCACGATGAGCGCACACGGACCGATGCCACGCTCGGCCTGGCTGTATCCCGTTCTGGCGGTGCTGTTGTTTGCCGCGGTCTCGGCCTCCGGCTACAGCTTCGCGCCATCGGCGGGGGGCTGGGTGTTCGCGGCCGTGCTGCTGGTGATTCTGTTCGGCACCGTGTTTGCGGCTGTCCACCATGCCGAGATGATTGCCGAGCGCATCGGCGAGCCGTTCGGCACGCTGCTCCTGACGCTGGCGGTGACGGTCATCGAGGTGGCGCTGATCTCGACCATCATGCTGGGCGATACCCCGGCGCCGACCCTGGCGCGCGATACCGTGTTTGCGGTGGTGATGATCGTCTGCAACGGCCTAGTCGGGCTCTGCATCTTCATCGGCGGCATCCGCTACCGCGAGCAGGACTTTCAGATCACCGGCGCCAACCTCTACCTCAGCGTGCTGTTCGTGCTCGCGACCATCACGCTGGACATGCCGAATTTCACGCTCACCGCGCCGGGTCCGATCTACTCCACGGCCCAGCTCGCCGTGATCAGCGTCGTGACCTTGCTGCTTTATGCGGTGTTCCTCTACACCCAGACCATCCGCCACCGCGATTATTTCGTCAGCGGCGCCAATGAGGCGGCGGCGCATGGCGAGGTGATGTCGGACCGCGAGACGGCGATCAGCGTCGCCCTGCTGCTGGTGTCGCTGCTGGCGGTGGTGCTGCTGGCCAAGAAATTCTCGCTGGTGGTCGATGTCGTCACCGTCAAGATCGGCGCGCCGCCGGCCTTTGCCGGTCTGGTGGTGGCGGCCCTGATCCTGCTGCCGGAGAGCGTTGCCGCGGTGTCGGCGGCGCGCAAGAACGACCTGCAGAAGAGCATCAACCTCGCGCTCGGCTCCTCGATCGCCACCATCGGGCTCACGATTCCCGCGGTGGCGGTTGCCGCCTATGCGCTGGACAAGCAGCTGGTGCTCGGGCTCAGCAACCAGGATATGCTGATCCTGCTGCTCACCTTCATGGTCAGCATGCTCACCTTCGGAACCGGCCGCACCAACATCCTGTTCGGGCTCGTTCACATGGTGGTGTTCGCCGTGTTCGTGTTCATGGTTTTCGTGCCCTAATTGGAGAAGTGACGATGCTCAGCGCCAAATCGGATGTTCAGGTGGACACGGCGGAGGTCCGCGTGACCGAATGGCGGCTCGCGCCGGGCAGCGCCACCGGCCACCACACCCACGAGATGGACTACGTCATCGTTCCGATCACGGCAGGCGAGATGACGATCGTGGCGCCGAACGGCGAACGCTCGAAGGCGCAACTCGGGGCCGGCAAGTCCTATTTCCGCAAGGCCGGGGTGCAGCACGACGTGCTTAACGAGACGGCCAGCGAGATCGTATTCCTCGAGGTCGAACTCAAGCCCTGACGCGGTGCAAGAACTCTGCAAGGAACCCTGCGCGCGCCGAATGGCAGGTCCGAGTCCGCGCGGCTGTGGAAATTCATAAGCCGTTAACGGCTGCACGATGATCTAGAAGGCGGATGCGGCCTACGCAGGGGGAGCCTCCGCTGAAACCAAGGTGACACCAAAGGTGACGTCGGAACGGGGGTTTGCCACCGATCCGTCGCAGTTGATCCCTGAATGTGCCTCAAAGTTCCAGCATGAAATAACGGGGTGGGGAGTGGCAGGTCATGCTGAGTTACGTGAAGAAATTCGTGATGGACATCTTACCCTCGGTGGCAGCGACCATCATCGGGGCGTACATCGTCAATCACTACATCGTGGCCAAGCCGCAAACGCCGGAAGCCGCAGCGATGACCGGCGCCGTGGATCCCAAGGCGGATCCGAAAGCCGCCGCCAAGCCCCCCGAAAAGTCCACCGTGGTCAGCAGCCTCCCGGAAGCCGGCGTGAAGGCCAAGGGCATGTCCGAGCGCACCCTGATCGAGCGGTCGGCGTCGGAGAAGGCCACCGTCACCGAGAAGCCCGCCGATCCCAAATCGGCTGATACCAAATCTGCCGACGCCAAAGCTGATGCGCCGGCCGAGACGGCCAGCATCCCGGCCGACTCGCGCCATCATCCGGCGGTGCCGAAGGCGGTCGCGAAGGCTGCTCCCGCCGCGGCGCCGGTCGAGTCCGCCGTCACGCCGGAGGAAGCCCGCGATGCCAACGATCTTGCGCGTGCCGCGATCGAGCGGCTGCGCAAGGAGCGTCCGCAGGACGCTGCGCGGTCCCAGGACGCCCGCACCACCGATCTCGCCCGCCTGCCTGACCAGCAGCGTCCGGCTGCAGCTCCGGCGATCCGGCCGTTGCCGCCGCCGATCATGGTGTCGAACCCGTCCGGCGACAATGCCGATCAAGCCTCGCAGCCGCGTCCGCCCTACGCCGCCAATATCCAGGATTCGAATCGGCTGACGCCGCCGGCCGACATTCCGGTCCCGGTGCTGCAGGCTCCGCTCGACCTGCGCGCCGACGCCGCGATGCCGAAGAACGAGCGCACGTCGGTGACCGACGACATGTTCTCCGGCATGAAGTCGATGTTCCACGCCGTCCTGCCGAAGTAACGCGCAGCACGGATTTATCGCTCTCGACGCATCTGCTTCGAGCGAAGCGCTAACCGCTTCGCTCGAAGCGCGCTAAAGCGCGATGAGATTAGGTTGAATCGTCATCGCGCATTGGCTCTTTGTTTGAGCATGATCTTTTCGGAAAACCGCTTCGCACTTTTCCGGATCATGCTTTAGCCGCCGGTGCGCGCCAGTCCGCTCCGCGCGCTTCCGTCATTTGGCCGCAGCGCGAGCGCGCGAGTGTAGGACGCCGCTGCCTTGGCCCTGTCGCCGAGCCGCTCATAGGCCTGGCCGCGCGCGCTCCACGCCGCAACATTGCTGGGGTCGGCCTGCACCGCCTCGTCGAGGTCGGAGGCGGCCTGCTTGGCCTTGTCGAGCGCGAGGTAGCTGGTGGCACGGCCGACCAGCGGCTCCGCCTTTTGCGGCGACAGCCCGCTCGCCGCCGTGAAATCGTCGATCGCCTGCTGATGTTGGCCGCGGCCCTGATAGATCAGGCCACGGCCGTACAGCGCCTGGATGTTGTAGGGGTCGGCGGTCAGCGCCTGCTCGAATTCCGCCTGTGCCTCATCGACCTTGCCGGAATGCGCCAGCACCTGGCCGCGCGTGGCGTGATCCTTGGCGCCGCTGATGTCCTGTGGGGTGATGGTGTCGGCAGCAGGCTTGTCGGCAGCGGCAGCCTGTTTCGGCTTGTCGTCCGAGCCCCATGATCCCAGGTCGAAGGAGCAGCCCCCGAGCGGCAGACCGAGAACCACGGCCATGATGACGAGGTGCGCCGCACGACGGCGGTGCGCAGCTTCTGGGAGCGGGGAGCGGGGCGCCGGAACGGCCATCATGCAAAGTGCTCCCGCCGGTCGTTTTGCATGGGCACCCCGGAACACGGCTGGCTTCAAAACAACAACGCGGGCCCGTGGCCCGCGCTGTTAGACTTCCATATCGGCAAAACGGTTCAGCGCGGTCCGCGACCAGCGCCTGCGCCACCGGGACGGCCGCCACGGTCGCCACCGGGACCAGCGCCGAACACCGGCTTCGGCTTCATCGGCAGCAGGCCTTCGCGCTGCAGCTTCTTGCGCGCCAGCTTGCGTGCGCGGCGCACGGCTTCGGCCTTTTCGCGAGCCTTCTTCTCAGAGGGCTTTTCGTAGTGACCGCGGAGCTTCATCTCGCGGAAAATGCCCTCGCGCTGCATCTTCTTCTTCAGCGCCTTCAGGGCTTGGTCGACATTGTTATCGCGGACGAGAACCTGCACGCGGCATCCTCTTTTGAATTGATCGGTTCGGAATTCTGGCGAGGTAAAGCGGCGGCAAAAGGCCTGCCTCTTAACCCTAGGCGCGCGCATGTATCAGACAAACGCGCAGATGTCCACCGGTCGAGTGACTTTCGGGCCTAGTAAAGCCACGAAATGGGGCGAAAATGCCCTTGTGCGGCCCTGATTTGGGTGATTTAGCGCCGGTATCGAGGCCGCTCCCGGAGTTTTCGATAACCCGGACATTGGAAATAGGGGAGATGCCACATGGACATGAAGAAATACGCGGCCGAACTGATCGGTACGTTCTGGCTCACATTCGCTGGTTGCGGCAGCGCGGTGATCGCGGCCGGCTTTCCGCAGGTCGGGATCGGCCTGGTCGGCGTGTCATTGGCCTTCGGGCTCAGTGTGGTGACCATGGCCTATGCGATCGGCCATATCTCGGGTTGCCACCTCAACCCGGCCGTGACGGTCGGGCTCGCAGCGGGCGGGCGTTTCCCCGGCGGCCAGGTGCTGCCCTACATCATCGCGCAGGTCGCCGGCGCGATCATCGCGGCCTGGCTGCTCTATGTGATCGCCAGCGGCGCGCCCGGCTTCGATGTCACCAAGGGCTTCGCCTCCAACGGCTATGACGCGCACTCACCGGGCCATTACAGCATGGTGGTGTGCTTCATCACCGAAGTGGTGATGACCATGATGTTCCTGTTCATCATCATGGGATCGACCCACGGCAAGGCGCCCGCCGGCTTCGCGCCGCTCGCCATCGGCCTCGCGCTGGTGATGATCCATCTCGTCAGCATTCCCGTCACCAACACCTCGGTGAACCCGGCACGCAGCACCGGGCCGGCTCTGTTCGTCGGCGGCTGGGCGCTGGGGCAGCTCTGGATGTTCTGGGTCGCGCCCCTGATCGGCGGCGCGCTCGGCGGCGTGATCTATCGCTGGCTCAGCGACGAGCCGACCGGCGTCGTCGCCGGCGTGAAGACGGCGTGATCGGCTAAAGCATGATCCGGAAAAGTGCGAAGCGGTTTTCCGAAAAGATCATGCTCAAACAAGGAGCTAAAGCGCGATGACGATTCAACCTGATCTCATCGCGCTTTAGAGCGAGGTGGACGCCGGTTCGCGTGACGAAAACGCGTCAAAGCGCAAAGCGAGAGCGTCGGTTCTGATTGAATCAGAACCGATGCTCCAATGGGATCGTGGTTGCCACGATCCCATTTCCATCGATGGCGCGAAGGCGGCCGCGGCTGCCGGTGTGGAGTTACGGCTTGCGGGGCGGCGTCACTTCGGTGACGTGCCCCATCTTGCGGCCGGGGCGCGGTGCGCCCTTGCCGTACAGATGCACGGTGGCGCCGGGAACGGTGAGCCACTGCTCGTAGCTCAGGATGTCGTCGCCGATCAGGTTGGTCATGGTGACGTCGCCGTGGCGCACCGGCTTGCCCAGCGGCCAGCCGGCGATCGCACGGATGTGCTGCTCGAACTGTGAGATCGAGGCGCCGTCGAGCGTCCAGTGGCCGGAGTTATGCACGCGCGGCGCGATCTCGTTGACCAGCACCGTCGCTGCGCCGTTACCAGGCACCACGAACATCTCCACCGCGAGCACGCCGACATAGTCGAGCGCCGCGGCGATCTTTTCGGCGATCGCCCGCGCCTGTACTGCAAGCTCCTCGGGGATCGCGGCCGGCGCGCGGGAAATTTTCAGAATATGGTCGCGGTGCTCGTTCTCGGTGACGTCGAAGCACTCGACCTCGCCGGAAGCCGAGCGGGCCGCGATCACCGAGATCTCGCGCTCGAACGGCACGAAGGCCTCGATGATGGCCGACTTGGTGCCGAGGTCCTGCCAGACCTGCTCGAGGTCGTCGCCGGCGCGGATGATGGCCTGGCCCTTGCCGTCATAGCCGAAGCGGCGGGTCTTGATCACGGCGGGCAGGCCGATCCGTTCGATCGCTGCGCGAAGCGTGGCGACCGATGAGACGTCGGCATAATCGGCGGTGCCGATCCCGAGCTTGCTGACGAAATCCTTCTCGATCAGCCGGTCCTGCGTGGTCTCGAGGATCTTCTGTGCGGGCAGGACCGGACGGCGCGCGGCGAGCACCATCGCGGTCGCAGCCGGGACATTCTCGAATTCATAGGTGACGACGTCGACGTCGTTGGCGAACAGTTCGAGCGCCTCGACGTCGGCATATTCCGCGCAGGTCGCGTTCTGCACCACGTCGAAAGCCGGCGAGTCCGGATCCGGCGAAAACACCTGGCAGCGGAGCCCGAGGCGCGCGGCTGCAAGCACCAGCATCCGGCCCAATTGTCCGCCGCCGAGGATTCCAATGGTGTCGCCCGGCTTCAGCTTCACAAGGTTCGAAGCCGTCACGCCGCGCCCTCCGGATGCTCCTTGACCGCATCGGTCTGCTGCTTGCGCCAGGCCGCAAGGCGGCCCGACAGTGCAGGATCGTTGAGCGCGAGCACGCTCGCCGCGAGCAACGCGGCATTGATCGCTCCGGCCTTGCCGATCGCCAGCGTTCCGACCGGGATGCCGGCCGGCATCTGCACGATCGAGTACAGCGAATCGACGCCGGACAGCGCCTTCGACTCGACGGGAACCCCGAACACCGGAAGCTCCGTCAGCGCGGCCGTCATGCCCGGCAGATGCGCGGCACCGCCGGCACCGGCAATGATCACCTTGTGGCCAGACGCCTTGGCGCCCTTGGCGAAGGCATAAAGCCGGTCGGGCGTGCGGTGCGCCGAAACGATGCGCGTTTCGCAGGCAACGCCCAGCGCGGCCAGGGTCTCGGCGGCATGGCGCATGGTCTCCCAGTCGGACTGGCTTCCCATGATGATGGCGATCGGAGCGGTCATCTCTTCAATTCTGTGCAGGAATCCAAAAGCATAGGCCAATTATAGGGGCGGCCCGGGCGTCATCCAAGGCGTGGCAAGGGAGTTAGAATGGACTATCCTGTCTTGGTGAATCCCGGCAAGCCTTCATAAGCAGGCCTCAACAAGGATGCGCATGAAGAAGAAGACGACGGCGGTGGCCTCCGGGGCGGCAAAACGACGAAAAGGCGCGCCCGCCGCGCGCAAATCCGCACCCGGCAGGACTGGAACAAAGGGGACCGGAACCAAAGGGACGGGAACCGAAGCTTCCACGCGGCGCGCGGTCGTGTCCGGCGACAAATCGACCATCCGCAGGTTGCGGGCGCAGCTGGCGCAGGCCCAGGCCCGGATCGATGAGCTGCAAGCCTCCGCCGAGACCGACTTTCTGCTCGATATTCTGAATCGGCGCGGCTTCGAGCGCGAGCTCGTCCGTTCGCTCTCCTTCATCAAGCGCTATCAGGCCTCCGGCGCGCTGATCGTGCTCGACGTCGACCGCCTCAAGCCGATCAACGATGCCTTCGGGCACGCGGCAGGTGACGAGGTGCTGAAGACGATCGTCACCGCGATATCGGACCAGGTGCGAGCCTCCGACGTGATCGGCCGTCTCGGTGGCGACGAGTTTGCGGTGCTGCTGTGGAACCTCAACGAGACCGATGCCCGCGCCAAGGCGGCTGCGCTGGAAGAGGCGATCGACCGCCTGACTTTCGTGTTCCGTGGCAGCCGGGTCTCCGCGGGCGCCTCCGCGGGCGTTGCGATCCTCACCGCGCATTCGGATGCCGATCGCGTTCTCGATGAGGCCGATCGTGCGATGTACGTGCGCAAGGTGCAGCGGCGCCATGAATCCTGAAAATTACAGCGCGCTCAGATCCTCCGGCACATTGCCGTAGGCCCGCAGCAGCTTGGCATCGCCGAATTCGCCGATCGCGGGATCGCCGGTTCGGCTGAACGCGACGGCGCCGATGCTGCCGGGCATCCGCGACATCGTCTCGGCCCGGCGCAGCGCGATCGCCGAACTCTGGCATTCCTCGGCACTGCCGGCAACCGGCGTGCCGTCGTCGTCCTGCATGAAGGGCAGCGCCACATAGTAGGTCACGTCAGCCATTGCTGTGCTCCCTGAAGATCAGGCGGCGTCGCTCGCCGCATGGGTTCGCGCCGGCACGCAGCCGGCCGCGATCGCGGCCTGCAATTCCTCGAGCTCGGCTTCCAGATATTCGTTGGCCATGATCAACGCCTTGATGGTACTGCGCAGGTTGCCGTCGCACATCGCGATCGCCTGATCGCAGGCCTGCTCGTAGCGGCTGTTGTCGGGCAGGGAAGGCGGTGCGGACATGGTGAAACTCCCTCTGATGGCTGGCGGCTGGATCGGCATGTTCTTATTTTGTTCTTTTGGAGTCAAGCGCCCAAAGGCACACCTGTGTCCGTTGCCGCGAACGTGAAGCCAGTGAGGCGCTGTGGATGACGGGGAAAACCGCCACCGGACCTGAACCAACGGGCCGCCGAACTGCAGAGACGGGCGTCAGGCGATGATGTCTGGCGTGATCTGATCTTCGATGAAGGCGATGCGGTCGCGCAATTGCAGTTTCCGCTTCTTCAAGCGTTGCAGCATCAAGAGATCCGGCGCCGGCGATTGATGCAGCGCGTCGATCGCGGCATCGAGGTCGCGGTGCTCTTGTTGCAGACGCGCAAGCTCTGCGAGGAGTTCGCGCTCATCCTGATCGTTCATGGTTGTGTATTGACTGATAAGCACGACGAGGTTGTTGCGGCCGAAGCAGCCGCCCACCGGAATATCCTCCCTGAGCGCGCGCGGCGCAAGCCGAACCGGTTCCATAGTCACGATTAGTTACAGATAAACCGAAATGAGTGCGTGCGGCATTTCGCGTCCCCCTATCGACAGCACCGCCCACTCGTGTAGACTTATTGGTCCGGATCGAACCTGAGGTTTAACGCACCGAGGAGTGTTCGCAATGGCAATACAGGCCCATCTCGTTGAGCTGGAGCGTAAGCACAAAATACTCGAGAACGAACTGCACGAAGCACTCGTTCACCCCTCCGTAGACGATCTCCACATTTGCGAGCTCAAGCGCCGCAAGTTGATGGTCAAGGACCAAATCGAGCGGTTGAGACTTTCCGCCGATGAGACGGTCCACTAAGCCGGTTCCTCCGCAAATTAGCAAATAATCTGGCCTTTCACCGAGGGATGAGCGCCGCGGCGCGCATCCCTCGGTGAGGCTATGCTGCATTTGCTCAGAGCTCCGCCAGCTCGCCGACATGGTCGGCGACCGCGAGCGATGACGTGAGTCCAGGCGATTCAATCCCGAACAGGTTGATCAGGCCGGCGACGCCGTGATCGGCCGGTCCCTGGATCAGGAAATCCTGGGTCGCGACCGCCGGCGGCACGATCTTGGGCCGGATTCCGGAATAGCTCGGCATCAGCGCCCCGTCCGGCAGGGTCGGCCAGTATTTCCGGATCGCCGGATAGAACCGCTCGGCCCGATCAGGGTCGACGGCGTAATCGATGTGATCGATCCATTCGACGTCGGGGCCGAACCTCGCCTGTCCGGCCATGTCGAGCGTCAGGTGCACGCCGAGCCCGCCGGGCTCCGGCACCGGATAGATCAGGTGCGAGAACGGCGCCCTGGCGCTGCAGCTGAAGTAATTGCCCTTGGCCAGATAGGCCGTTGGAATCAACTCGATCGGCATGCCCTCGACGTTGCGCGCGACGGCCGTTGCGCCGAGGCCGGCGGCATTGACCAGGAGGTTGCAGGCCAGCGTCATGGGTGCCGCGCCGCCGGCCTCGATCTCGAACCCGCTGGCCGTGGCCCTGGCGTGGAGCAGCGGCGTATGGAAGGCGAATGCCGCTCCGGCCGCCTCGGCGTCGCCGCGCAGCGCCAGCATGTAGGCATGGCTGTCGATGATCCCGGTGGAGGGCGACAGCAGCGCCGCGTCGCAGTTCAGCGCCGGCTCCAGCGCGCGCGCCGCCTCGCCCGAGAGGAGCTGCATGTCGTCGACGCCGTTGGCCTCGGCATGGGCCCGGATCGACTGCAGTTTTTCGGTCTCTTTGGCCGTGGTGGCGACGATCAGCTTGCCACAATTCCTGTGCGGGATGCCGTGCTCGGCGCTGTAGCGATAAAGTGCCCGCTTGCCGCTGACGCACATCCGCGCCATCAGGCTGCCGGCCCGGTAGTAGATGCCGGCGTGGATCACCTCGCTGTTTCGCGACGAAGTCACCGTGCCGATCCCTTCGGCCTCCTCGATCACAATCACTTCGCGGCCGGCCTGTGCCAGCCGGCGCGCCACCGCGAGGCCGATCACCCCCGCACCGACGACCACACAATCAACCCTGTCCATCTCGTCCTTCACGTCCGAACATTTCCGCGCAGCCACGCCGTTGCCGCCAACATCGTTCAGCCGATCCCATCGTTTTGGGCAAGTGCTTATTAGGCAAGTGCTTGGGCCATCTCAAATAGTTGGGGAGCCATGCCCTGTTAGGGCAGCATTAATCATGTCAGGGCAATTGCCGTACATTAAGTGGCATTTCCCGGTTGCATCCCTACGCGTTTACTCGATCCAAACCGCCGGAGCCGGACACTCGCCCCGGTAATCCGCGGGTGATTGATGGCTGGCAGGAAGTGGCAGGCGGGCGGGAAGAATTCGATTCCGGCAAGGGCCGTCCTTTGCCTGACCGCCGCCGTCGTGCCGGTCGGTGCAGCCCGGGCCGCCTCCGCCGCCTTCGCACCGTCGACCTATCTTGGTGACCTCGATCCCGGCGTGGTCTGGGAGCTCCTGATTAGCAGCGTGGTGGTTGCCTCCTTCCTCGGCGCGGTCGGGCTGTGGATCCTTTCGGCCCTGCGCAAGGCCAAGCGCGCGCAACTGCGGCGCAACGCCTTCGTGTCGTCCGCCCTCAACCATCTGAACCAGGGCGTGGTGATCACCGATGCGCGTGAGCGCATCGTGTTCTGCAACGACCGCTATCTCGAGATCTACGGTCTGTCGCGTGCCGATATCAGGCGCAACATGACCGGCACCGAGCTATTGGAGCTGCGCCGCGACCGCGGCGTGCTCGACATCAGCGCCGAGGATTTCTTCGCCAGGGCCGCCGCGACCGATGGGCTGGTCACCGAACTGCCCGGCGGCCGGTCGGTGCTGGTGAAATATTTTCCACTGCCGAACGGCGGCTCGGTCGCGACCCATCTCGATTGCACCGACCAGCGCAAGCTGTCGCGCAAGCTCGCCTCGACCACGCAATTCCTCGAATCCGTGCTCGACAACGTCCCGGTCTGCGTCGCGGCCAAGAACATCGAGGACGGCCGCTACATCTTCGCCAACCGCGCGTTCGAGCGCTTCTCGCGCTTCTCGCGCGATCACATCGTAGGCAAGCGCGCCGACGAGATATTCCGCCCCGAGACCGCCGTCAGCATCGACGCCGCCGACCGCGCGGCGCTGGACGCGCCGGAAGGCTATCATCGCAGCGAATTCTTCGTCGAACGCGGTTCGGAGAAGCGCATCCTGGCGTCGAACCGCGTGATCGCGCGCAACGAGGCCGGCGATCCGGAATTCCTGATCGCGCTGTTCGAAGACGTCACCGACCGCCGTTCGCTGTCGCGGGAGCTCGAGAACAACAAGAAATTCCTCGAGCTTGTGGTCGACAACATCCCGGTCTCGCTGATCGTGCAGCGCGTCAGCGACGGCCGCTATCTGCTGGCCAACCGCAGCGCCGAGACGATCCTCAACCGCCGCCGCGAGGACGCCGTCGGCCTCGCCGCTTCCGACATCTTCAATGCGCGCGAGGCCAAGCTGATCGTCGCCCGCGACGAGGCTGCGATCCGGAAGCGCAGCATGATCGCCGAGGAGCACCCGATCTCGACCAAGGACGGCCTGCGGTTGTTCCTGACCCGCCGCATGACCGTGCTCGACGACCATGGCGAGCCGCAATATCTGATCAAGACCCATGAGGACGTCACCGACCGGCGCCAGACCGAGTCGCGCATGGCGCACATGGCCTATCACGACGGCCTGACCGATCTGCCGAACCGCGCCGCCTTCCTGCAGGCGCTGACCCAGATGATCGAGGCCTGCGACGGCACCGACGAGGAGTTCGCCGTGCTCTGCGTCGACCTCGACGGGCTGAAGGAGATCAACGACGTCTACGGCCATGCGATGGGCGACAAGGTGCTGATCGAAGTCGCGCAGCGCTTGCAGACCGTGGCGCGCGGCGGCGTGGTCGCGCGGCTGTCCGGCGACGAATTCGGCCTAATCATCGACGGCCAGCAGCCGGCCGCCGGCATTGCGCTGGCCGAGCAGGCCGCCGAGGCGTTGGGTGAGGATTTCGCGATCGACGGCAAATCGGTGCGCACCGGCCTCACCGCAGGGATCGCGGTGTTCCCGCACAACGGATCCGACGCGGCCTCGCTGCTGGCCAATTCGGGCGCGGCGCTGTTCCGCGCCAAGGCCAAGTCGCGCGGCACTATCTCGATCTTCGAGCCGGAGATGGACCAGCAGATCCGCGATCGCCGCGTGCTGCATCAGGAGCTGTCGGTCGCGATCAAGAACGGCGAATTGTCACTCTACTACCAGCCGCAGGCGGCCACGGGCGCGAGTGTTGCGGACAGCCAGATCATCGGTTTCGAGGCGCTGGCGCGCTGGCACCATCCGGTACGCGGCTTCGTGCCGCCCAGTGACTTCATTCCGCTCGCGGAGGAAAGCGGCCTGATCGTCGAGATGGGTGAATGGATTTTACGCGAAGCCTGCCGTGAGGCCGCCTCCTGGGCGGTGCCGATGCAGGTCGCCGTGAACCTGTCGCCGGCGCAGTTCACCCATGGCGACCTCGTCGGCCTCGTGCATTCGATCCTGCTCGAGACCGGGCTGACGCCCGATCGCCTCGAGCTTGAAATCACCGAGGGCGTGCTGATCGAGGATTTCGACCGCGGCCTGTCGCTGCTACGGCGGCTGAAGACGCTCGGCGTGCGCATCTCGATGGATGATTTCGGCAGCGGCTATTCCTCGCTGAGCTACCTGCAGGCGTTTCCGTTCGACAAGATCAAGATCGACCGCGCTTTCGTCATCAATCTCGGCCGCAATCCGCAATCGGCCGCGATCGTCCGTGCGGTCATAGATCTCGGCCACGGCCTCGAAATGTCGATCGTCGCCGAAGGCGTCGAGACCGAAGCGCAGCTCAGCTTCCTCTCCGAGGAAGGTTGCGACGCGGTGCAGGGCTATCTGATCGGCCGGCCCGCCCCGATCGGTCAATTTGCCGCGTTGGTCGGCGGCGACCGGCTCGCCGAAACCGTGCGCAAAGCCGGATAAATCGGCCCGAACCACCGGACTCGCCCGGCCGGCTGCGCTTGCCATCCGTGGCGCGTCCGGTTAAATCTCGGCTCACCACAACATTCTTGCCGAGAAAGGAGGGCTGCGTCGTGGCGACATTCATCGATCATCACTCCAGGCGTGGCCCCGTCAACGCCCTGCAAATGCGTTTGCAGGGCTGACCGGAAACTCGGACAAAATCTCTTCCTGGTCTGCCCTTCGTGGCCGTGCGGCGTTGAACGTTTGAGCGTTCGCGCCTGCATTTGAATCCCTCGCCGCGCTTCGACACGCACATCCGATGTTAGTGGATGATGGTGTCGTGATTGCCGGCAAGACCAGAGAACTGATCGTGACCCTCATCAATGTACGCAATCTCGGCGTGACGCTGAACGCGCCGCTGTTTTCCGAACTGAATTTTGTCGTCAATGCCGGCGATCGGATCGGCCTCGTCGCCGCCAACGGCCGCGGCAAATCCACGCTGCTGCGCTGCATCGCAGGCAGCATGGACCCCAATGAAGGCGACGTTACCCGCGCGCGTGGCCTGACCGTCGGCCATGTCGAGCAGGATGCACCGCCGAGGCTGCTCGATACCCCGTTCCATGCCGCCGTGCTTGAGGCGCTACCCGGCGAGCAGCGCGCCAGCGAAAGCTGGCGGGTCGACGTCGCCTTGCAATCGCTTGAGGTGCCGGAGGAACTTTGGGCGCGACCGCTCAAGCAACTGAGCGGCGGCTGGCTGCGCCTTGCGCTGCTCGCCCGCGTGCTGGTGACCGAGCCCGACGTGCTGCTGCTCGACGAGCCGACCAACCATCTCGACCTCGCCAAGATCGGCCGGCTTGAGGGGTGGCTGAATACGCTGCCGCGCGAAATGCCGGTGGTGATCGCAAGCCACGACCGCGCCTTCCTCGATGCGACCACCAATCGGACGCTGTTCCTGCGCCCGGAACGGTTGCAGCTGTTCTCGTTGCCCTACACCGCGGCGCGCGCGGCGCTCGACGAATTCGATGCCTCGGACGAGCGGCGCTATCAGCGCGGCATGAAGGCCGTCCGGCAACTCCGGCAGCAGGCCGCCAAGCTCAACAACCTCGGCATCAATTCCGGCAGCGACCTTCTGTTGTCGAAGACCAGGCAATTGAAGCAACGTGCCGAGAGACTGGAGGAGACCGCGAAACCTGCGCATCTGGAACGCTCGGCCGGCACGATCCGGCTCGCCAATCGCGACACCCATGCCAAGGTTCTGATCAGGCTGAACAACGCCGCGATCGGCACCCCCGACGGCAGGCCGTTGTTCAGGACCGGCCAGCAGTTCATCTGCAAGGGCGACCGGATTGCGCTGCTCGGGCCGAATGGTGCGGGCAAGACCCGGTTCGTCGCGGCGCTGCGGCTGGCGATCATGGACGCGGAGGCGACGGCCGCCGAGATCAAGGCCACCGAGTCGCTGGTGCTTGGCTATTGCGACCAGGCGCTGGCCGGCCTCGCCGATGGCGACACGCCGATGCGCGTGCTGACGCAGCGTTTCGAGGTCGGCGACCAGCGTGCGCGCGGCCTGCTCGCCGGTGCCGGGCTCTCGATCGAGATGCAGGGCCGTCCAATCGGGCGGCTATCGGGCGGGCAGAAGGCCCGTCTCGGCATGCTGGTGCTGCGGCTCACCCAGCCGAACTTCTATCTGCTCGACGAGCCGACCAACCACCTCGACATCGAGGGCCAGGAAACGCTGGAGGAGGAACTGATGGAGCAGCAGGCCAGCTGCCTGTTGGTGTCGCACGACCGCCAGTTTGTGCGGACGGTGGCCAACCGGTTCTGGGTGATCGAAGGCAAGAAGCTGATCGAGGTCGATGGCCCCGAACAGTTCTTTGCCTCGGTCGGTGCGGACTAGCGCGTGATGGAGTCGGATTGGATAGCCGTCGCGAAGACGGTGTGCCTCTCCCGCTTGCGAGGCCGTCGGAGGAGGAGCGCTGCCAAAATATCGAAAACAACCCCATGCAAAGTAGCCCGTGGCGGCCGGCGTTCGAGCAGGCTACTTGACAGGTCGGGCAACTCAGGGGCATTATTCTAATATTCCGAAATCATGCAAACGTACGCTGGCCCCGCGAGCGGGAGAGGTGGAGTGTGCCGCTTCACCCAGGCATCATGTCGTTGAGCGCCGCGCCTTGACGCATTTTTCGTGCGAACAAATATTCCGTTCGCACGGAAATGCGATAGGCGTTGCGGATGGCGGACTATGACGTCGCGATCATCGGCGGTGGCCTGAACGGCACGAGCGTTGCTCGCGACGCGGCCGGCCGCGGCCTGCGCGTGATCCTGCTGGAGCAGGGGGATCTCGGCTCCGGCGCGTCGCAGGCCTCGCCGCGGCTGGTCCATGGCGATCTGGCCGGGCTGGAACGGCGCGAGTTGTTCCGCGTCCGCAGGGCGCTCAGGGAACGCGATGTGTTGCTGCGCATCGCGCCGCATCTGGTGCGGCCGGCGCGCTTTGCGATCCCGGCATATGCCGAGGAACGGCCGCCGTGGCAATTGCGGTCGTTGCTGCTGCTCTACGAACGATTGGCCTCGCGCAGCGGCCTGCCGCGCTCGACGACGCTGGATGTCACCCACCATCCGGTCGGCAATGCGCTGAAGCGGCCGTTCGGAACCGCGTTCGAATATTCCGACTGCGTCGTCGACGATTCCCGGCTCGTCGTGCTCAACGCCGTCGATGCTGCGGCGCGCGGCGCCGATATTCGCACCGGCGCGCGCGTGACCCGGGCCGAGCGCAGCGACACCTGGCGGCTGGTCGTGATCGACCGTGGCAATCGGCGGGTGATCACGGCGCGGTCGCTGGTCAACGCGACCGGTGCATGGACCGCCTCCGTCGCCGACACCGTGTTGCGCGTGCCGGCGCCACCGCTCGCGACCGTGCAGATCAGCCAGATCGTGGTGCGCCGCCTGTTCGACTGCAACAACGTCTATGCGTTCCAGAACTCCGCCGGACAATTGATTTTCGCCAGTCCCTATGAGCGCGACTTCACCCTGATCGGCAGTGTCAGTCATGCCTTCAAGGGCGATCCCGCCATTGTCGCGATGGGTGTGCGTGAGGTGGCCTATCTCTGCGACGCAGCCAATCGCTATTTTCGCGAGCAGATCACCCCGGCCGATGTGCTGCGAACGATTTCCGGCGCCAATTCCGTCGTCGCTCCCGGGCGCCGGCGCATCAGCGATGGTGCCGCATCGCTCGATTATCGCCGCGGCAAGGCGCTGCTGCTCACGATCTTTGGCGGCGACGTCACCCCGGCGCGGCGCCGCGCCGAGCGGGCGGTCTCGGAGTTCACGCGGTTCTATCCGATGACGCCGCGCTGGACCGCAACCGTGCCGTTGCCGGGCGGCGAGTTCGCGTGGCAGCGCTTCGAGACCGAGGTCGACATCGCGTGCGACCGCTGGCGCTTCCTGGGCGAGGCCCAGGCGCGGCGGCTGGTGGCCGCCTATGGGTTGAACGTGAAGGATATCCTGGGCGACGCGAAGCAGAAAGCCGATCTCGGCCCGGCCTTCGGCCCGGAGCTGACAGGAGCTGAGGTGCGCTACCTCATGCGCAAGGAATGGGCGCGCTTTCCCGACGATATCCTGTGGCGCCGCTCCAAGCTCGGGCCGATCATGCCGCAAGCCGATCAGGATGCGCTCGCGGCGTTCATGGCGAAGGGCGATTGAGCGCACTCTCAAACCTCCCCTTGCGAAGGGGAGGTCGCTTTGCTCGCCAGAGCAAAGCGGGCGGGGATCCTGCCACCATGACAATCGGTGTCGCTTGCGGCCGACCCCCATCCCGACCCTCCCCCTTTCAGGGGGAAGGAGAGCAGGTCCAACAGCGGCTATTGCCTCGCCGCCTCCTGCGACCAGGCGAGGTCACGCTTGGATGGACGGCGATGCAGCCGATCCGAGATCAGGTTCGTCGCTTGCCGGCCCTGGCCGGCGCGGAGGCAGGCGACGATGAAGGTATCCTCCCACAATTCGCGCTGGGCATGGCTGCCGCCGATCCGCACCAGCTCGGGCATCAGCGGCGCCAGGATGCGCACGGCGCGCTCATGGTCGCCGGCGGCGAAGGCCGCGACGCCCCGGCCGAGCCCGATCGCGGCGGGGCCGGGTGCCAGTTTGCCGTCGGCGTTGCGCGCCGCCATCTCGGCCAGCCGCGCCTCCAGCGCATCGTTGTTGGTCGTGGCTGCGACCAGCGCGTGGTGCACGTCGGCGAAATGCGCGCCGGCCTTGGGGAAGTAGCCGTCGCCATAGGCGGCGACATCCTTCCAGTGCGACTCGAGGCCGGTCTTGCCGGCGACCGACAGCCGCCACAGCAGCGAGGCCGTGTCGGTATAGATATTGAGCGGCGGATAGGGCCGGTTCGCCGGCTTGATGTGCTGCTCGTAAATGTCGAGCGCGCTGTCGGCGTCGCCTTCCTCGATCGCGATCAAGGCGAGGTGCCAGGCGAGATGTCCCTGCAGGAAGCTGGTGCGATCATTCGCCGGCAGCCATGCCGAGAGGAAGCTGCGGCCTTCCGCCGCGTCGCCTTGCTCGAACAGCGCATGCGCCACCGCGTGCGCGGCGCCGGCGTTCTCCGGCTTCAACGCATAGCCGCGCTCGGTGATGGCCCGGCCCGAGACGACGTCGCCGGCCTCGGTCTTGGACCAGCCGAGATAGGTGAGGAACCACCAATCGTCGCCATAGTCGCTGGCGTAACGTTCGGAGATCGCGAGCCGCGCTGCGTCATGGTCGGGCCGGCCGGAGAAGGCGTAGAGGCCGAAGGCGCCGAGCAACAGCGAGAGCACCTGCGCATCGCGCGGATATTCGGTGAGATGCTGTTCGGCTGCCGTCATCGCCTTCTTGCCCTGGCCCTCGATCACGGACGCGATGATCTCGATGTGCTGGCGCTCGCGCGGGCTCGCGGCCGCCGCCAGCTGCCTCGCATCGTCTGCCTTGGCGCGGGCCGCGGCCACTTCCATGTTGAGCTGGTGGACGCGGGCACGGCCGAGATGGGCCAACGCGAAATCGGGGTCCTCGGCGATCGCCGCTTCGAACGCGGCATCGGCGCCGTGCAGCGCCGCCAGCATGCGATCGACGCCGTCGACATAATATGCGGCGGCGCGGTCCGAGGTGGTGGTCAGCGGCAGGCCGTAGCGGTCGCAAATCATCGGTTGTCCTCCCGAGTTTGGCCGCGAAGTCTAGGGCATATACTCATAAAGGCAACGAGCCTCGTCGGGGCTTACGTCTGCTTAGCCTTCAACAACATCGCAAGAGCGGAAATAACCGGAGGTTCGAGTTGGGCCAACAAGAGACGTCGCTATGAGAACGCGTTGGCGGGAATCAAAAGAAAATACTGCAATACACGTTCTGCAATAAGCGTTCTGCATAGTTTCGTTAATGAGTGTTGTGCTGCGATCAGGTCAAGCTCGCCGCGTGTGGGGACCATCCAATGCATATTCGCCAGATTATTTTCGCCGTCGTGCTACTCGGCACTTTGCTTCGGTTCGGGCCTGCGGCAGCAGAAGATGGCTTCCCGGCAGCGGAGTGGGAGCGCGTCACCCCTGCAGAATTGGGCTGGTCAGAAACCGAGTTGGCCCAAGCGCGATCCTTTTCGGATCAGATTCGCTCAAGTGCGGTTGTGATCGTTCAGCACGGAAAGGTAGTGGCCGAGTGGGGCAATACGACGAAGCCAATGGAACTCGCTTCGATCCGCAAGAGCCTGCTCAGCGCCCTGACCGGCATCGCAGTGTCGGATCACCTGATCAACCCCGACAGCACGCTTGGTGAACTCGGCATCGACGATAATCCGCCTGGCTTGACCGGGATCGAGAAGGGCGCGACGGTGCGCGAACTCCTCGAAGCGCGTTCCGGGGTCTACCACGCGGCGCTCTACGAGACGCCGGACATGGCTAAGATGAGACCGCCGCGCGGCAGCCACCCGCCCGGCACCTTCTGGTACTACAACAATTGGGACTTCAACGCGCTAGGCACGATCTACGAACACGCAACTGGCACCGGCATCTTCGAGGCGCTCGACCAAAAGATCGCAAAGCCAATCGGCATGCAGGACTACCGGCCACAGGATGGCAGCTACGTCCGCGGCGAAGCGTCCATCCATCCCGCCTATGCGATCCGCATGAGCGCACGGGACTTGGCGCGTTTTGCACTTCTCTATCTGCACAAAGGCAATTGGGCCGGATACCAGATCGTGCCGCGGGAGTGGGTGGAAGAGAGCACGCGCAGCTATTCGAGAGCTGCGTCCGGGCTCGGCTATGGCTATCTCTGGTGGATCGGTTTTCTGGGCGGTGCGGTTGCGCCTACGGTGACTTTACCGGAGGGCAGCTTTTTGGCCGAAGGGTTCGGCGGCCAGTACGCTTTGGTCGTGCCCGCACTCGACCTCGTCGTGGTGCATCGTGTCGACCAAGACACGCCCTTCACCGAACCTTCTATGCGTAGTGTTGGCAGGCTCTTCTGGCTGATCCTGAAGGCCGAGGGCTATGATCCGGGGCCCGATGCCTCGCTCGCCGCGGCGACCGGCGAACGACCGACAGGTGAGACCCTGGCCGCAAAATTCCAGGGCAAGACGATCAGCTTCGGTACAAAGCTCAGGGATGGTCCGCGTACAATGCGATTCGAGCCCGACGGCCGGATGACCTATACGCACCGGGACGAGGCCCTTGGACCTACAGCCGGGACATGGACGGTCGCGGAGGATAAGCTCTGTATCTTGATCTTGGGTGCCAGACGTCGCTGCTACATTCCGGTGCTGAACGGTGAACAGATTGAGTTGTTCGACGAGCTTGGCGTCATGCAAATCGCCGGGGTGGCGCTGCCTCGGTGATCTGCATGCAGCAATCGGCTCGCGACGTCCGTTCAGGGTCCAAAGCGTAAGGTTCAGACCGAGCAGTGCCTTCCGGTTTGTACCTCAAAGCCGACGCAACGCGTTGATAAAAGTACACGCCCTGGCAGAGGAACGGAGACCGACAATATTGCGGGAGATGTCCGTGAGCCGGTTGAGCCGCTGGCGATCCGCCGCTAGCTTGCCGCCAGGATTGGACCTTGCAGGGAATCGGGGCTTCTTGACGTGACATCGGACGAAGCGAGTGCGGAGGCGGCAAAGCCGTTGCCTGAACCGGCCGTCTCGGACATGCCGCTGCTGCGGATCGAGGGCGTCGCCAAGTCGTTCGGCAATTTCCGCGCGGTCGACCGGCTCTCGCTTGACGTCCGCGCCGGCGAGTTCTTCGCGCTGCTCGGCCCGAGCGGCTGCGGCAAGACCACGCTGCTGCGTATGCTCGCAGGCTTCGAGACCCCGGACGAGGGCCGCATCCTGCTCGGCGGCAGCGACATCGCCCAGGTGCTGCCGCATGAGCGGCCCGTCAACATGATGTTCCAGAACTACGCGCTGTTCCCGCATCTGTCGGTGCGCGACAACATCGCCTTCGGCCTCAGGCGCGCGGGCATGGCGCGTCGCGATATCGCGACCCGCGTTGCCGAGATGGTGGCGCTCGTCAAGCTCGAGGGGCTCGAGAAGCGCAAGCCAGACCAGCTCTCCGGCGGACAGCGGCAACGCGTGGCGTTGGCGCGCTCGCTGGCGCGCCGCCCGCAGGTGCTGCTGCTTGATGAGCCGCTCGCCGCGCTCGACAAGAAATTGCGCGAGAGCACGCAAGGCGAGCTGATGGAGCTGCAACGCCGGCTCGGGATGACCTTCATCATCGTCACTCACGATCAGGAGGAGGCGATGACGATGGCCGGACGGATCGGGGTGATGGATGCCGGCCGTCTGGTCCAGGTCGCCACCCCGCGCAACCTCTATGAGGCGCCGGCCTCGCGCTGGATCGCCGGGTTCGTCGGTGACATCAACCTGTTCAACGGCCAGGTCGCCGCCCGTGAGAATGGACGGTTGACGGTCTCGACCGCGGAAGCAGGCACGCTCGCGGTCAGCGAGCTGTGGCCGCCGGTGATCAAGGAGGTCGTCAGCGTCGCGATCCGCCCCGAGAAGGTGAGGCTGTCGCGCCGCGCGCCGGCGTCGGACGCGGGTGCGTCGCAGATGATCAACCGGCTGGAGGGCGTCGTCACCGACGTCAATTATCTCGGCGGCGTGACGAGCTACCGCGTGAAGCTGGAGACGGGCGCGGTGGTGCGCTCGTCGATGGCCAACACCGCGCGGCTCGATGTCGACGCCTATCTTGCCGGCCAGCGCGTGGTGGCGTGGTTCACCGCCGACGACTGCCTGGTGCTCGAGCAATGAGCGCGCGCCGCATCTTCGCCCGGCCGGCGCGGCTCGCCGCGATCGCGCCCTACCTCTGGATGGTGCTGTTCTTCCTGGTGCCGTTCGGCTTCGTGTTGAAGATCAGCCTGTCGCAGACCGCGATCGCGCAGCCGCCCTATACGCCGGTGTTCGATTTCACCGAAGGCCGCGCGGCGCTGGCCGCTGCGTTTGCGCAATTGTCGTTCGATAATTTCCGCCTACTGCTGCAGGACAATCTGTACATCCTGTCCTATTTGCGCAGCCTCGTCGTCGCGGTGACCTCGACCCTGATCCTGCTGCTGATCGGCTATCCCATTGCCTACGGCATGGCGCGGCTGCCGCAGCGCTGGCAGGGCGTGGCGATGATGCTGGTCATCGTGCCGTTCTGGACCTCGTTCCTGATCCGCATCTATGCCTGGATCAACATCCTGCAGCATGACGGCCTGTTCAACCAGATCCTGCTGGCGCTGCATGTCGTGTCCGCGCCGGTGGTCTGGCTGTCGACCGACAGCGCGATGTATCTCGGCATCGTCTACTCCTATCTGCCGTTCATGATCCTGCCGCTCTATGCGACGCTCTCGAAGATGGATGCGTCGCTCCTGGAAGCGGCGGGCGATCTGGGCGCCTCGCCGCTGCAGGCGTTCTGGCTGGTGACGTTCCCGCTATCGCTGCCGGGCGTCGGCGCCGGCGCGCTGCTCTGCTTCATTCCGATCGTCGGCGAATTCGTGATTCCCGATCTGCTCGCCGGGTCCAATTCGCTGATGATCGGGCAGACGCTGTGGCTCGAGTTCTTCACCAACAAGGACTGGCCGGTGGCGTCAGCCGCGGCGGTCGCGCTGCTGCTGCTGCTGGTGCCTTCGCTCGTGCTCTACGACCGCCTGCAGCGCCGCCAGCTCGAGGCCAATCGCTGATGGCGCCCAGTGTCACCAGGCTCACGCGCTTCAACATGACGTCGCTGGCGCTCGGGCTGGCGTTCCTCTATCTGCCGATCGTCATCCTCGTGATCTATTCCTTCAACGCCTCGCGGCTGGTGACGGTGTGGGGCGGCTGGTCGCTGCGCTGGTACCACGAGTTCTTCAGCGATCGCGCCATGCTGGAGGCGGCGTGGATGAGCCTGTCGGTCGCCGCGGTGTCGGCGACGTTGGCCACCCTGCTGGGCACGCTGGCGGCGGTCGGGCTGGCGCGGGGCGAACGGTTCCGGGGGCGGGCGCTGTTCTCCGGCATGCTGTATTCGCCGCTGGTGATGCCGGAGGTGATCTCCGGCCTGTCGCTGCTGCTGCTGTTCGTGGCGCTGAATGCCGAGCGCGGCTTCTGGACGGTGACGATCGCCCACACCACGCTGACGATGTGCTTCGTCACCGTCGTGGTGCAGTCGCGTCTGGCCACGCTCGACCGCAGCATGGAGGAGGCCGCGATGGACCTCGGCTGCGATCCGGTGCGCGCGTTCCTTCTGGTGACGCTGCCGCTGATCGTGCCGGCGATCATAGCCGGCTGGATGCTGGCCTTCACGCTGTCGCTCGACGACGTCGTGATTGCGAGCTTCACCACCGGTCCCGGCTCGGCGACGCTGCCGATCCGGATCTATTCCGAAGTTCGGCTCGGCGTGAAGCCCGAGATCAACGCGATCTGCACGCTGGTGATCGCGCTGATCGCCGTGATCATCGTGGTCGCCTCATTTGCCTCGAAACTGTCGAGCTCGCAGGGCGAGAGCGCCGCGCCGCTGTAGATTCTTGTTTGACGCGTTTTCTTCACGCGAACCGGTGTCCACTTCGCTCGAAAATGCTCTGGCCTCACGACTTGACGGCGCCGGCGGTCAGCCCGCCGACCATGTAACGCTTGAAGGCGTAATAGACCGCGGCCGGCGGCAGCGCGTAGATGAAGCCGGTGGTCATCAAGAGCTCCCACGGCGAGTCGTCGGCGGCGAGGAAGTTGCCGAGCGCGACCGGCAGCGTGATGTCGGTGTCCTTCGACAGCAGCAGGAACGCGTAGAGATATTCGTTCCAGGCGAGCAGGATCGCGTAGGTGCCGACCGCGACCAGCGAGGGCATCATCAACGGCACATAGACCAGGCGGAACAGCTGCAGCGTGGTGGCGCCGTCCATCGTCGCGGCCTCGTCGAGCTCGACCGGCAGCTTGTCGGAGGCCTGCTTCAGCACCCAGATCGCGTAGGGCGCGGCGATCGTCACCATCGCCAGGATCAGCGACCAGTGATTGTTGAGCAGGCCGTAGGTGCCCATGGTGCGGTACATCGGCACGGCGAGGAACGCCGCCGGGATGAAATAGGTGAACAGCGCCAGGTTCATCACCGCCCGGCCGCCCGGCACGCGCAGCCGCGAGATCGAGAATGCCGCGGCGGTGGCGACGAACAGCGTCAGCGCGCCGACGGCCACCGCGATCACGGCCGAATTCCAGAACTGGATCCAGAAGTCGCGCAGGAAGTAATGCTGCTGGTGGAACACGATCGAGAAATTATGCAGCGTCGGATGCGTCGGCCACAGCTTGCCGGTGAACGCGTCCTCCTTCGGCGAGATCGCAAACACGAACATGTGGTAGATCGGGATCATGGTCCAGATGAAGACCGGGATGCCGATCAGCAGCAGCTTGGCTTCGGTGCCGACTTCGCGGAGGGTGGGCAGCTTCATCGCGACAACCGTTTCATCATGTAATAGACCAGCGGCAGCACGAACGGCATCGCGCAGACGATCGAGGCCATCGCCAGCGACAGCTGGTCGAGCCTGAGATAGCGGATGCCGAGGGTCGACAGCACGTGGGTGAGGTCGGCGGGCCCGCCGCCGGTGAGCAGATAGACGCTGTTGAAATCGCCCAGCGTCCAGATCATCGAGAGCAGCGTGCAGGTGATGTAGAGCGTCTGCATCGACGGCCAGGTGATGTAGCGGAACTTCTGCCACCAATTGGCGCCGTCGACGTCGGATGCCTCGTACAGATCCTGCGGGATGGCGAGCCGTCCGGTCAGCAGGATCAGCGTCCAGAACGGCAGCGATTTCCAGATGTGCACGCCGATCGCCATCGCGAGCGCGACCGCCGGATCGTTCAGCCAGTTCGGGCCGTCGTCGCCGGTGAACTTGAAGATCAGCTGGTTGACCACGCCCCATTCGGGGTTGAGCATGAAGCGCACGGAAAGAATCGTCGGGATCGACGGCACCGCCCAGGGCAGAATGAAGATCACCGACAGCCACCTGATCCAGGGCCGTTGCTGGGCGAAGAAGCCGGACAGGAACAGCGCGATCAGCATCTTGATGTTGATGCCGATGACCAGGAAGATCAGCGTGTTGACGGCCGCGCGCGCGAAGATCGGGTCATTATAGAGCGCGACATAGCTTGACGGATGACGCGCCAGCCACAGGCCGTAGCCGACCGGATAGACCACGAAGGCGAGGAAGACGAGCAGATAGGGCACGAGCAGCACGATGCCCCAGACCTGCGGCGGCGACAGCCGCGCCGACAGTGGCGGCGAGGGGACATCGGATGCGGAGAGCGTGATCGCCATATGCGTTACCCTACACGCCGCTGTCGTCCCTGCGAAAGCAGGGACCCATAACCACCGGCCTTCGTTGTTGCGCGAAAGCCGTCGACCAGTATTCTCGAAAACGACTGCCGCGGCGTATGGGTCTCTGCTTTCGCAGGGACGACCAGAGAAATGCGCCGCGGCAGTTGGTCTCGCAACTTTTACCCCGCCACTTGCTTGATGCGGGCGATCAGTTCGTCGACGGCCTTGTCCACCGGCACCTTCTCGCTGACGACGCGGTTCATGGCCTTGGCCCAGACGTTCTCGTTGTTCAGGATGGTGAACTTCCAGTTCTTGGTAAAGTCGAACGGCGCGGTGCCGCCGGTGAACTGATTCCAGACCGCCTTGCGATGCCGGTCGGCCTGCCAGAACGGGCTCGCCTGGCTGGCCTTGGTCACCGGGAACCAGCGGCCGAGCGCACCTTCGATATAGGGCCGGACGTTGTCTTCCTGCATCAGGAAGCTGATGAACTGCTTGCCTTCCGCCTTGTTCTTGGCGTTGGCGAAGATCAGCCCGGTCTTGACGTCGGAGCGGTACCGGATCGTCGAGCCGTCCGGCGCCTTCGGGAACGACGCCGTGATGATGTCGTGCTCATAGGCCTGCTTGCCGGCGGCGCGTTGCGCGTCGGTCAGCGCCGGGTTGGTCGAATCCTCGAACCACTTCGCCGCGATCGAGATGGTGAAATTGTGGGTCATCACGATCGTCTTGTTGTGGAAGGCGACGTTGTTGTCCGGATCCTTCCAGGTCGTCGAGGAGGGCGGCGTGCAGCCCTTGATGTAGGTGTCGGTATAGTCCTTCAGCGCGTGGATCAGGCCGTCGCGCACCTTGGGATCGTCGACCAGGAGCTTGCCGTCGTCGTCGACCAGTTTGACGTGGTAGGCGTCCATGAAGGTGTAGAACGACTGGAACGAGTCGGTGGATTCCACGCCCATCGGCTGGCCGACGCCGTAGATGCGCTGGCCGGTCGCCTTGCGGATCCCAGGCTGCACTTTGTCGCACCAGAACGTCCAGTAATCCTCCCACTTGGTCGGGATGTCGGCGGCCTTGAAGCCGGCCTTCTCCAGCATGTCGCCCCAGATCTGGACGTGCATGCTCTGCTGCTTCAGCGGGAAGCCGTAATAGGACTTCTTCTTGGTGACGTCATTGTAGAGCAGGGCCGCTTCCAGCGTGTTCGGCGCGAAGGCGTCCTTCATCGGCAGCATGATGTCGGACAGGTCTTCGAGCTTGCCCTCGAATGCCCACTTGCCCTGCGCCTGCACATCGTAGGTGTCGGAATAGGCGACGTCGGGCACGGTGCCGGAATCCAGCGCGGCGACCGTCTTCGGAATCATGTCCTGGATCGCGTATTGCGACAGTTCGACCTTGATGCCGGTCTTGGCTTCGAATTTCTTGATCGTATCGAGCAGCGCGTCGTCTTCGGACTTGTAGAATCCCTTGCCCCACCAGACGGTGATCGTCTTGCCCTGGGCCAGAGCGGGTGCAGTTGCGGCGAACAGGCCGACCGCAGCGACCGCAATTGATAGCGCACCGAAAACCTTGGATCTCACGTTCTTCTCCCCTCATGAGGCCGATTTTTTTAACCGGTTGGGGAAAACACTAGCGCATGCCCGTGACCCGATAAAGATGCCGCGTCGGCGACTTCTGTAGGGGGCTCGCGGGAGAGCGTGGATCAGTCCCGCTGCATTGATGCGGAAAGTGAATGGATCGATCAGTTCGACCTTGGTCAGTTCGATTTGGCATTCTCGGCCGCTGTCGCCGGTGCGTTGCCGGGTGCGCCGGCCGCGGCATCGGGCGCGGCCGCGGGCCGTGCGGCGCCGCCGGTGATGCGCTCGATCACCGAGCGCACCGCGTCGCGGGTCTTGCGATCCTTCACGGCGTCGAGCAGCGGGGCGGATGCGGGCGAGCGGCGGATCAGGCTTTCCGGATCGGGGAAGATCAACGGATCGTCCCACGGGCCTTGAATCACGAAGGGCAGATCGAACGCGGTGCCGCCGGCCGCCGCCGAGGTCAGGCTGGCGACGCCCTTGAGATCATACTCGCGCGACGGCACCGAGGCGGTGCCGGTCAGCGTGATCTTCGCCGCGGGGCTCTCGACATGGATGTCGTCGGCGGTCGCGACGCCGTCGGCGAATTTCACCGAGATGCTGAGATTGTCATAGGGCGTCGAGCCGGAGCGGAAATTGCCGCCGCCGGACAGCGGCCGCTTCTCCAGCCGCCGCAGCAATTGCTCGACATTGAAGCCGGCGATCGCGCCGTCATGCCCGATCAGCGTCGCGGTGCCGTCCAGCGACGACGCGAGCCCGAACGGGCTCGAGCCGGAGGCCGTCAGCGAGACGTTGAGGTTGCCGCGTCCCGACAGCTTGTTGATGCCGAACAGCTCGCTGGCACAGGCCTGCAAATCGACATCGGTGAACTGGAATTGCGCCCTGACGTCGGCAACCGCATCCGAGCGCGCGATCGCGAACGAGCCCTTGGCGATGCCGCCATACATTTGCGCCTCGCCGACACTGAGCGCGAGCGCGCCGCCGCGCAGATTGGCGCCGAACGCGGTGCGGCCGAGCTTGGACGGGCCGACCGTCACCTTGGCTGCCGACAGGCGCATGTCGAGATCGGTCGACGACAGCGAGGAGAGGTCGAACAGCTGCCTGTTCCAGTCGCGCTGGCCGCTGGCCAGCAGGCGGAACGTCGAGATGTAGGGCGTGAAATCGAGATTGCCGGCGGCAAGCGTCGCCTGCAGCGTCTGCCGGCCGTTATTGGCGTAGGTCATCACGCCCTCGGCGACATTGCCGTCGAGCTCGACATTGACATTGGTCAGCGCGACCGAGCCGCCGACCACATTGGCGCGAGCCTTCAGTGCGAAGCGGCCGAAGCCGCCACCGCCGCCGGGCGGCGCCTGGCCCATCCAGCGCAACGCGTTGCGCAGCGCCGGGCTGTCCATGGTGGCGGTGCCTTCCATCATCAGGCTGGTGCGGTTGGCGACGGTTCCGTCGAACGCAATCTTCAGCGGCGCGCTGGCAAGCCGCGCCTTGAGGCCGGAGCGGTCGCCCGACAGCAGCGCGACGAAATCGCTGGCGCTGATCGAGCCGTCGACGCGCTCGCCGCGCCAGTCGAACTGGCCGGTTGCGGCAAACGAACGCGAGATGGAGGGCCAGGCCAGCGAAAGGTCGATATCGCCGAGCTGTTCGGAGATGTGGTTGGTGCCGTCCTCGTAATTCAGCTCGCCGTCCTGGATCCGGATTTCCGAGAACGACACCTGGTTCTCGGCGCCGGGCGTCATCGTCTTGGCGATGGTCTCGACGAACGGGGTCCAGTTGCTCTCGCCGGCGCCGTCGCGAACCACATGGATATGCGGGCGGAGCATCATGACGTCGGCAATCTCGAACCGCCGCAGCAACAGCGGCAGCAGGCGCAGGTTCGCGGTCAGCACGTCGACCTGCAAGGCCGGATCGGTGGTATCGGCGCCCTTGAGCCCGACATTGTGAAAGGAGACATAGCTGCCGGGAAACACTGAAACGTCGATCGGCCCGTTGACGACGAGCTCGAGCCCGGTCACGGCGCGAATCTGCGCTTCCACCGCGCTCCGCAGCGCGTCCCGGTTCAGGAACCACGACGTTCCGACCAGCCCCACGAGCGCCAGGCCGAGGAGCGCCGCGATTGGCATCCCCAGGCGCTTAATTCCTTGGGCCATCGTCAATGACATATCCGGGTCGGGTTGAGTTTTGTCGGGTCGTCGTCGAACACTGCCGGCTGCGCAATGGAAGCCGGTGCCAACACACGCAACTTGAAGGGTTTTCTTGTCGCTTTCAAGGCCATGTTGACGTCGCAGGCCGCCGCCCGTCGCCGCACGGGGCCGTGATTGACGCATTGCGAAGATTTCGCCTAATAATCCGCTGGACAGAGCCGTTCCGCGCCCTCCATCAGGTATTCATTGCATGAACAAGGTTTATCCCGACGCCAAATCGGCCCTCGATGGTCTCCTCAAGGACGGCATGATGATCATGTCGGGCGGCTTCGGCCTCTGCGGCATCGCCGAGACCCTGTCGGATGCGATCCGCGATTCCGGCGTCAAGGGCCTGACGGTCGTCTCCAACAATGCCGGCGTCGACGGCATTGGCCTCAGCCGGCTGCTGGAGACGCGCCAGATCAAGAAGATGATCTCGTCCTATGTCGGTGAGAACAAGCTGTTTGCCCAGCAATATCTCGCCGGCGAGCTCGAGCTCGAGTTCAACCCCCAGGGCACGCTGGCCGAGCGCATCCGCGCCGGCGGCGCCGGGATCCCGGCCTTCTACACCAAGACCGGCGTCGGCACGCTGATCGCCGAAGGCAAGGAAGTGAAGGAATTCGACGGCGAGAAGTACATCATGGAACGCGGCCTGTTCGCCGACGTCGCCATCGTGCATGCCTGGAAGGGCGACACCGCCGGCAACCTCGTCTACCGCAAGACCGCGCGCAACTTTAACCCGATGATGGCTACCGCAGCGAAGGTCACCGTCGCCGAGGTCGAGCATCTGGTGCCGGCCGGCGAGATCGACCCGGACCACATCCACACCCCCGGCATCTTCGTCAAGCGCATCATCGAGGTCGGGGCGGCTAAGAAGCGGATTGAGTTCCGCAACACCCGCCCGCGGCCCGCCGCTTAACGCATGATCCGGAAAACCGGGCACCGGTTTTCCGGCAAGATGTTTTTCGACAAGATCCTGCGCAACTAAGACATAACTCTTCAGGAGAGCCTCATGGCCTGGACCCGCGAACAGATGGCCGCCCGCGCCGCCAAGGAGTTGCGCGACGGCTATTACGTCAATCTCGGCATCGGCATCCCGACGCTGGTCTCGAACTACATCCCCGAAGGCATCGACGTCAGCCTGCAGAGCGAGAACGGCATGCTCGGCATGGGCCCGTTTCCTTACGAGGACGAGGTCGACGCCGACCTCATCAATGCTGGCAAGCAGACCGTGAGCGAATTGCCGTCGACCAGCTATTTCTCGTCGGCCGATTCCTTCGGCATGGTGCGCGGCGGTCATATCGACCTGTCGATCCTCGGTGCCATGCAGGTGGCGCAGAATGGCGACCTCGCCAACTGGATGATCCCCGGCAAGATGGTGAAGGGCATGGGCGGCGCGATGGACCTCGTCGCCGGCGTCAAGCGCGTCGTGGTCGTGATGGAGCATTCCGCCAAGGACGGCGCGAAGCTGCTCAAGCAATGCAATCTGCCGCTGACCGGTGAGCGCGTGGTCGACATGGTCGTGACCGACCTTGCGGTGTTCACCATCGACAAGCACGGCAAGGACGGCATGGCGCTGATCGAGCTCGCCGATGGCGTCACGCTCGACGAGGTCAAGGCCAAGACCGAGGCGGAGTTCCGCGTCGCGCTGAAGAACACCTGAGATGGATCGTGCGGGACGATCCACGATCCGTCCCGCACGATCCGACGACGCCGGCTTTATCGCCCGCATCGTGCTGGCCGCGCAGCGCGGCCCGCAGCCACGCGGCTGGTTCGACATCGCGCTCGACCGGCCGGAGGCGGAATGCCTGGCGTTCATGGCGCGGCTCGCCGTGGCGCGAGTGCGCTCATGGTACCATGTCGCCCACTTCCTCATCGCTGAGGTCGACGGTGTGCCGGCTGCCGCGCTGTGCGCCATGCCGGCATCCGGAACGGTCGTCGCCGCACGCGCGGCGATCGAGGAGGTCGCTGCCGAGACCGGTGCGGATGCCGACGGCATCGTCGCGCGCGGCGGCTATGCCCGCAATTGCTGGGTCCAGGGCGGCGAGGGCGACTGGCTGATCGAGCACGTCGCAGCCGAAGCGTCGCATCGCGGCGGCGGCCTGGTGCAGGCCCTGATCGGCCGCGCGCTCGCCGACGGCAAGGCTGCCGGCTATTCGCGGGCATCGATCTCGTTCGTGATCGGCAACGACGCGGCCGAGCGCTGCTACACCATGGCCGGCTTTGCCTTCGCCGAAGAGAAGCGCGATGCGGCGTTCGAGGCGCTGACCGGCGCGCCGGGTTTTCGCAGGTTTGCGCGGGGGATGTGAGGCGGCGCCAGGAATGCCGCATCCACCGCCGTCGCGATCTGTGTGTCGCATCAGTCCGAACGCTTGTCGCAATAGTCCAAATGTTCGGACGCAGGTGACGTCAATCAAAGGCATTTTGGCGTCTCGTTGCGTACCCGCCGTCATTGTATCGCATCGGCAATCCGGCCAACAAAAAACAAAATCCGGATCGAAGGAGGGCGCGGCTGTGGCAAGGTGCGGATGATCTCACGATTTGCCGCGCCGTTGCAGCCGTCTTTGCCCTCCGATTGTCTCCATCATCGAGGATCGATCCTTGATTAAGGTTTTTCGCCGCTCGCCGCTGCGTCCCTAACGCACGCCTGCCGACAATTTGGGCAGACCGCCCGGCCAATCCTGTTCACCTTGGCCGCATCTCCGCCTAGTCTGACTGCAGACGGAGGCGAAACAGCATGCGAGCGATCCTTGATCACTGCACCGGCGGGAGCAGGCGCAGCCTGTCGGCCGGCACGGATTTCATCGAGGAGGGCGGCCAGACCGGTCATCTGTTCGTGCTGCTCGAGGGCAAGGTGGAAGTCGTGAAGGGCGACAGTCTGGTCGCGGTGATCGACGAGCCCGGCGCGGTGTTCGGCGAGATGAGTGTTCTGCTCGACAGGCCGCACAGCGCAAAGGTGCGCGCGGCGTCCGACTGCGTCCTGTACGAGTTCGACGATGCGGCGTCGTTCCTGCGGGAGCAGCCTGCGCTGGCGCTGCTGATCGCGCAGCTCCTGGCGCAACGGCTGCATGTCGCCACGAGCTACCTTGCCGATCTGATGCATCAATATGCCGATCACGGCACCCATCTGGCGATGGTCAGCGAGGTGCTGCAGAGCATGATCAACCTGCCGCCGATGCAGGTCGCGCCAGGCTCGGATCGGCAATCCGATCCAAGGATGTGAGCCAGTCGGGTGCCTCGCCGAGCGGCGTTGCCGGCCGATGCAAGGGGGCGTTGAGATCGACGATCTGCGCGTCGCCGGCGGCGAGCCAGAAAACCTTCTCCTGGGTGAGATCGAGCACGATGTAGACCGGCGGCCGGCCGGGCTGCAGGCCGGTATTGAACACCCAGGTCGTCCCGATCCGGTCGAACCACGAGCCGTTCGGGATGAACGGCGATTGATGCACATGGCCCGAGATCACCATCGCCGGGTGGCGGCGTTCGATCCAGCGCAGCAGCTCGACGTCGCCGAAGAAGCGCTTGCCGCCCCAGCTGATCGGGGAATCCGCCGGCGGGGCGTGATGCACCCAGACCCAGCGGCGGTGCGGCATGGCGACTGCCTCGCGCAGCTGGTCGTCGATCCGCGCCTTGACCATCGGGCCGTCCCACCACGGGCACACCGTGAACAGCGTGTCGCCGATGGTCAGATTGTCGCCGTCGCAGGCCACGCCGAATTCCCTGACGGCGGCGACCCATCGCGCGACCTTCTCGCCCTCTGCGTTGCGCTCGTCGAGGTCGTGATTGCCCGAGCAGAAGATCACGCGCGTGAGGCCGGCGAGGCGCGAGAGGTATTTCGTGACGACGACGATCTGGGCGCGGAAATCGACCGCCGAGCCGAGGTTGAGCGCATCGCCGGCGAAGATCACCAGATCGAATTGCGGCGCGGCCGCCAGCAGCCAGTCGAACTGCGGCAATGAATAATGCAGGTCGGCGACGACGAGACAGCGCATTGGTGAAAACCCGAATGCCCGGAAAACGGGCGGGACCGCACGGCAATGAATTCAAACAAGCTGAATTGCAGCAAGATTTATGCCGCGTCGCGCCGATCCGCCGCGACAGATTCCCGCACCGCGCCCGCTTACACCCTTGCTGCGGAGTGGGCGAATGTCACTTCGATCAGCGTGCCGGTGCGGCCGCCGGTGCGGATCTGGAATTTGGCGCGGTTGGCTTCGACCAGCGCTTTGGTTAGCGACAGACTGACGCCGCCGGAGCCGGCCTGATCGGATGGCGCAGGCGCCCGGAACGGTTCGAGCGCGGCGGCGACCTCGTTGTCGTTGAGGCTTTGGCCGGTGTCGCGCACGCGCAGCGTCACCTCGCCGAAATCCGACAGCGCGGTCGAGACGATCACCTGGCCGCCGGCATTGGCGAGATGGATCGAGTTGCCGATCAGGTTCAGCGTGATCTGGCGCAGCGCGCGGGCGTCGGCGACCACCGGCGGCAGCGTGTGCGCGAGCGAGGTGCGAATGATGATGCGCTCGCGATTGGCCTGCGGCTGCATCACGGCGACGCAGCTCTCCACCATCTCGTTGAGGTTCTGGCTGGTGAAGGCGAGGTCGAGCTTGCCGGTCTCGATCCGCGACAGATCGAGCAGATCGTTGACGATGGCGATCACCCGCTCGCCGGAGGCGCGGATGTCCTTCATGTATTCGACATAGCGCTCGTTGCCGAGCGCGCCGAAGCGTTCGCCGATCATCACCTCGGCGAAGCCGATGATGGCGTTGAGCGGCGTGCGCAGCTCGTGGCTAATCCGCGCCAGCATGTCGGATTTGCCGTTCGCCGCGCGTTCGGCGAGCCGCCGCGCCTCGCGCAGTTCGCCCTCGCTCTTTTTGGTCTGCGAGAGATCGCGGAACACGGCGAAGAAATTCGGCCCGTCGGCGCGGGTGCGGCCCATCGTCACCGACAGCGGGATGATGCCGCCCTGGCGCACGCGGCCGAGCGTCTCGCGGCCGTGGTCGAGCAGGCTGGCGACGCCGGCCGATTTCACGCTCGTGAGATAGTCGAAGATGCCGTGCTGGCTTTCCGGCGCGAACAGGTCGGCGAGATTATGCGTGACGAACTCGTCCCCGTCATAGCCGAACAGCGCCTCCGCGCTGCGGTTGCAGGAATGGATGTTGCCCTCGGCATCGAACATGATGATGCCTTCGGCCGCGGTATCGAGGATCGCGCCGAGCTCCTCGGCGTCGGCGTGGCCGGCCGGCGGCGGCAGTGGCGCAAGCACCGGCTCGGCGGCAGCCGCAGGCTCGGGCTCCGGATCGGACAGGGCGGCCGCGACCGCGGCATCTTCGTCCAGCGTGCGCGAGAAGATCAGCGCAAGCGCGGAATCGTCGTCCCAGGTGATGGTGTGCAGCCGTGCCTCCGCGGACACTGACTGCGCGCCGTCGTCCGCGTTCTGGTTTGCGGAGATCGTCACCGGCGTGCCGGTGCCGGAGGTGCTGCTCGCTTGCGAGACGCCGGGCTCGACATAGAGCGCATCGAGCCCGCCGGCGGCTTCCAGCGCGTGCAGGCTGTCATAGCCCATGCGGGTGAGGAAGGGGTGGTTGGCATAGAGCAGGCGGTCGAGCCGGTAGATCAGGATGCCCACCGGCAAGAGATCGAGCAGCGCGCGGTCGCGCCGGGACTCTCCGCGCGGTGCAGGTTCTGTCGCGGCGAGCCAACCGGCCTTTGCCGCGTCGGCCGGCGTCGCCGGTTGCGCGACCGTCTCTTGCGGCCGCGGCGTATCCGCCTCCTGCGGCGGTTCGCTGGCGGGCGGCTCTTCGGCAACCGCCTCCGTGGTGGCGCGCTCGTTCGTCGTCGCGGTGAGGCCGGCCTCGCTCTCGAGCCGCGCCGACAATTGGCGGGCGAGCTCGTTGAAGGCGTTGTTCTCGACCGGCGTCAGCGACGGCGGCCGCGTGTCGCCGGCAAGGCGGAACTGCACCACGTTCTGCGGCGGGTCGTGACGCACGTCGTGCGTTCCTCCGTTCGTTTCTCCGGTCGTTTCTTGGGGCGTTTCCACGGCGTGATCCGGATCGGCTTGGTGTGAAGTCTCTGCTGCTGTCGGCTCGGTCAATTCCTCAGGTGGTGCTGCGGTCGTGTCGGGCGGCGGCTCCGCGTGCGGCGGAGAAACATCATGCGGCGCGGCTGCCCCGGGCGGCGCGGCGGTGCGCGGCGCCGGCGCGGCATCGGCCGACAGCGATCGCGGCGCGATCGAGCGGCTGAAGAACTCATAGCGGCGCAATGCGGCGAGTCGCGCAAGCCCGTCGAGGTCGCGACACACACCAAAGCCGCGGTAGCCGGCGAAATTCCTGGAACGATCGAACACCGGCAGGCCGGACAGTTCGACCGGCAGCCGGCCGCCGCCGTCGACCGGCCAGTGCAGCGTGATGCCGCTCCAGGTGTCGCGGCTGGCGACCGCCTTGAGGACGCGGCCCTCGGGATCGAGGCCAAAGCTCTCGGCGATGTCGCTCCAGAGACGGCCGAAGCCTGCCGCGGTGTGCAGGCCGATCAGGCGGGTGAATTCGTCGGAGCCGAGCGAGAAGCGCGCCTCATGGTCCATCTGCCACATGAAGCGCAGCGGATGCCGCCGCACCGGCAACGGCTCGTCGAGCCAGGATGGCGGCGGCACCGGCGCCAGCGTCGCGGGCGCCGGCTCGGCGGCAGGCGGCGGAGGTGGCACATCCGCGATCGCATAAGGCGAGGGGACGGGCTCGGCCGGTGGCGCCGATGCTTCTGGAGTTAGCGCGTGTGCGGTCTCTTCGAGAGCGGGCGTAGGCTCAACTGCGGGCGCTTCGACCTGTGCCGCAGCGGGCACCTCGATCAGCGCTTCCGATAGCGGTTCCTCGACCGCGGCAGTTTCGTCAGGCGCGGTGTCGAGAGGCGTGGTCTCGACCGGTGCTTGCTCTGCATGCGTCGGCTCTGCCGATGCGAGCGGTGGAGCAGGGTGCGCGGGCCCTTCGATCTGCGCCACTGCGGGCACTTCGATGAGCGCTTCCGACAACGGCTCCTCGACGGCGGGAGTTTCGTCCGGTGTGGTGTCGAATGCCGTTGTCGCGACGGGCGCGGTCTCGACGTGCATCTCTTCCGACGCGGGAGATGGAGCCGCGCGCGCAGGCTCGGATTCAGTCACGCTGACGATCGGCTCGATTGCGACGCGCTCTTCCAACTGCGGATCCAGCGCATCGAACAGCGTGAAGCTGGCCGGCGCTTCGCCTGTGGGCGCGGGGGCTTCTTCATGCGCGGTTGGCTGTTCGACGGCGGCAGGCGCTGGTGGTGGCTCGACTGCTGCGGCCTCTTGCGGCGCTGCTGCGCGTCCCGGTGCTTCCGGCGCAGCCATCTCCGCCTGAACCGGCTCAGGCACGATCGGTGCCGCCGGTTTGGCGGCGAGATGCGCCGCCGGCTTGATCAGCGCGATCAGCGCGCGATCGGCGCCACGGCCGATCCGCTGCAGCACGACGCGGCCGATCGCAACGCTGGCCGCCGCGCGGCCCTGCGCCAGCGCTTCGTCGCGGGCGGCATCGAGGCCGGCTTCGGTGAGATCGTGCAGGCCGGTCAGCGAACGGGCCGCCTCGTTTGTTGCGACCAAAAGTCCGTCGCCGTTGAAGGCGGCCGCCGGACGCGCCAGCCCCTGCACCAGCCGCAGCAAACGCTCGGCGAGCGGCATGTTGCGGCCAGAGGCATCGAGCGCGCTCATCAGGATGCCGTGGCTACCGTCGGGCAGGTCGATCCGCCTGCAGCCGCAGGTCGCGAGCATGCCGGGCGCCGCGCCAAAGCCGCGCAGCCGCTCCAGCCGCACCGCGCCGCCTGCGTCGAGGCTGGGGCCGAGCCGCGCGATCTGGCGGCGATGCGGATCGGCCGGGCCGAAGGCGCGCTTCGCCAGCTCGGCGCCACTGGCGGCACCGAATACCTGCGCGCCGACCGGATTGGCCCACAGAATCCGTGCGCCGTCGGCCGACCACAGCCATGCCGGCAGGGCGCCCGACGCATGGTCCGCCAGCCTCACATCGCCGAGCGCCTGGATCTGGAATTCCGCGTCACTCATCACGCAAGATTTGACCGCATGGTTTGGCTTCTTCCTTAGCTTTGCCGGAGCGCCGGCGGCCGCAGGACGACAGCCTTAACAGAAGGTTAGTATCGCAACTGGGGGGCGGCAGGTCCATGTCCGCGGCCAGCGTGCCCCGGCTTAAGCCGGGATAACGTTAACTTGGCTGAACGATCCACAGCCGTTTGGCGTTGTCGGGCAGAGAGAGGCGGCTGCGACAGCGTGTTGCGGACCCAGGGCGGCAGCGCGTCACACCTGCGATCGCAATGCCACGATATGTTCTGCCGTCTATTCTACCTTGTATTCTGCCCTGGCCCGCACGGCCAACCGGCGGGCCGACCACCAAGCGAGGGAGAGCGACCATGAGCGACAACGGGCGTGACCAGTTCGAGATCCCCAAGCTCGAAATTCCCAAGGACATGCGGTCGATGGCGGAGGCGAGCTTCGATCAGGCGCGCAAGGCTTTCGAGCAGTTCGTGACCAACGCGCGGGACACCGCCGGCAAGATCGAGGAGCGCAACGTCACGATGCGCGCCGGCGCCAAGGAGCTTTCCGCCAAGGCGCTGTCCTACGCCGAGAAGAACGTGCAGTCGTCGCTGGATTATGCCCAGTCGCTGCTCAAGGCCAAGGACCTCACCGAGGTAATGCGGCTGCACAGCGAATATGTGCAGGGCCAGATGCGCTCGCTCGCCGAGCAGGCCAGCGAGATGGGCCAGGCGGTCAGCCGCGCCGCGATGGATGCGGTCAAGCCCAAGAGCCAAGGCTGATGAAGAGCTGACGGACTGTGGCAGGCCAAGCCTGGTCGGGCGCGGTAACCCTATATTCCACCGCACAAAAAATGTGGCGTTGCACGCGATCTCACGTTGCGTTGCACAAAATTGACATGATATGGGTGTTTATTAGGCGCGCCCGACGAAGGGCACTCCCGTGAATCAAGGCAGCGTGATCCATTTCAACGTTCCCGGCCTTTGTGTCTCCGGGACGTCCGCAATGGTCACATCTACTCACCCGTTGCGAAGGATTACACGTATGACCAACCCGTCCGATCCGTTTTCCGCCTCGATCATCCCGTTCGAGGTTCCCGAGCAGATGCGCGCGTTCGCCGAAAAGGGCGTGCTACAGGCGCGCGACAGCTACGCCAAGTTCAAGGACGCTGCCGAAACCCACAACTCGACGGTCGAGGCCGTCTTCACCTCGATGAACAAGGGCGCCACCGCGTATTCGGCCAAGCTGATCGAGTTCTTCAAGGCCAACACCACCACCTCGCTCGATTTCGCCCAGGAGCTGTTCAGCGTGAAGTCGCCGACCGAAGCGGTCGAGCTGTGGACCTCGCACGCCCGCAAGCAGTTCGAGACCTACACCGCACAGGCCAAGGAACTGGCCGAGCTCGGCCAGAAGGTCGCCAGCGAGACCGCCGAGCCGATCAAGGCCAGCGCCTCGAAGTTCTACCAGCAGCCGGCCGCCTGATCGCAGCCTGCATGAGATAGCGGAAGGCCCGGGCCGATGCGGTCCGGGCCTTTTTGCTGGACGGGGGCCGTGGATTGGCCCGAGATAAGGGCGGAAATCAGCGCGTTACGGCCTTGCCAAAGGCGGGCGTTGCACCTAGTTTCCGCCGAAATCGCCGCCCCCTTTTTGCGGGGCCGTGCGTCAGGATGCAGTTGTAGCTCAGTTGGTTAGAGCGCCTGTCTGTGGAACAGGAGGTCGGTGGTTCGAGCCCACCCAACTGTACCAACAGAATCAATAGCTTCTTTTAGTCTTGCTCGAAGCCATCGATCCGATAGCTACCAAATAGCTACCACGGCGACGCAGAAACCGTTCTTGTTCAAAACGCGGTCGTTCGCAATGACGGGTTCACAGGTTCGAGCAGTGTTTGCGAAACCACTGAACCTGACAAAGTGCGTCCCTGCGTGATTTGCGCCGGCATGATCCGACGGCCTAGTTTGTCTCGCTGATGAGCTTGATGCGGTGCAGGGCTGCGGCTTGTATCGATTCCGTTAGGTTTTTTGGGAAGCCTTTGGGCAAGGCTTTTGTCACTCTTTCAAAATTCGCCTCGAAAGTCGTGATCAACTCAGCAAAGATTGCTCGCACGACAGGGACGCCGACGCCCGACATTTCGGCTGTCTGGATGAAATGCCGCGGGAGGATCTCGTTCACAGTGTAGTGGCGGCTCTTGCCGACCGACATGGCGAGCTTGAATGCTTTGGGCTGAATTTGCTTTGCGTCCAGACTAGGTTGTGCGCTTAGCACATCGTACAGGGGCGTAAGACGGAAACGCCCCCCGGGGCTGAGGAAGACGCTGAAGTTCTTGGCATGGCCGTCCGTCGCACCAATCAGCCAAAACACGACACTTGCGCGCATGACGATCGAAGTATCTTGAGCGGGAGCATCGCTGCCCTTGAGCAACTCCAGAATTTCCTTGATGCCGGGACCGCCATCAGTCTGATACTTTCGCGTCGACGGGATCGATAGTGCTTGGCAGCAGTCCTCCTGGGGCAACCTTAGGAGACGCTTGTCGCGCGTCCAGCGCCGGTCAAATCGCTCAACGACAAGTGTCCGCCGTCCACCGAAGTCTGCGATCTCCGCATTGGCGGCAGGTACGCCAAGAGCCGCAATCAGCTTGAGGCAGAAATATTCGTTCTCGACACTGTTTGAGAGGTCGACCCCATTGGGCAGGCGTCCGATTTGTGGTTTCAGAATATGGGTCGTCGCCGTTGTGCCGGACGGCTTGTACCATTTGCCGTCTCGGCGTAGGAGAGCCGTCTTTTCCTGAGCGCCGGCAAGTGAGATACGAAAATCGTCGTCCTCTCCGAGGCCAAGTGGCGCAGCGGCGAGATTTTGGATGATGTCTGTAATCTGTTCGTCGCTGATCGGTTTCCCCTCGATCTTTCCTGCTGGTCCTGGATCGTCACCTTGCGGCAGGAATTGAAGTGCGCCGACGCAATCGTGGCCAACAGCTGAAAGCATGCTGTAGGCGTCTGTACCGTTGGCTCCCACGCGTTCGGCGACGCGCCTGCGTATCGGTTCACTGTCGGGCAGAAGGTTATCGAAGACATTGATTACCGGCGCGCCAATGTACCGCTCCTCCCGAAGTGGCAAGGAAAGCGAAATCGGGAACGTGGATTCCCAGGCAAGCCAGTCGGCATCGTAACGGAAATCGATCGCGCCGCTGGACTCGCGCTTAAGCACTCCCGCGTGACGGCCGTTTACGAACACATTCAGCGGCGCATTGGCTCGCGGGCGGCCCATCAGAAGATGTCCTCAATATCGGCCGCGTTTGCTTTGCTTCGTGGGCGAACAACGAGCTCGAGATCAAGCGCAGCCAAGGCCTCCATCACGGTGTGAAGCTGCATGGCCGGTGCGCCCCCCTCCAGCCGTGATACAGTTCCTTGCCGAAGGTGGATGTTCTTCCCGAGATCGGATTGCGTCAGGCCAGCTTTCTTGCGGGCCCGGCGCAGGATGGCGCCGAGCTGCTTTTCTGTTCGCGCGATTTGCTGGGTCATAGCCCACCTCCGAAACCAAGTATACGCGATCGCGTATAAAATATCAATAACCGCGATCGCGTATAAATTCTAAGTACACGCAATCGCGTATAAATCGATCGCATACGCGATCGCAGATAAACTCTTGGCCCGCTTAAAAACGCAAAAACAGCCCGACTGTTAAGGACCTCGAAAGGTCTCACCTCTCGTAGGCCAACTTCCGGTTGACTGCTAGCCGGGCAAAAGGAATGGTTGAAAGCGGCAGACCTGAACACAGGCGGCTGGGGAGTTGCGTTATGAGTATCAGTGACGGCGCTACCGCGCCGATAACGCCTGCTGCGTTCATAAGGAAATGGAAGAAGGCGTCTTTAACCGAACGACAAGCCGCCCACGAGCATTTCCTCGATCTTTGTGCGCTCTTCGGACATCCGACGCCAACCGAAGACGACCCTACCGGTGAGCGCTTCGCCTTCGAGAAAGGCGCTACAAAAGTTGGCGGAGGCCGCGGCTTTGCCGACGTGTGGAAGAGAGACCACTTCGCCTGGGAATACAAGCGCAAGAATGGAAACCTAGACGCGGCTCTTCTCCAACTCATTCGCTATGCACCCGCTCTTGAGAGCCCACCGCTACAGGTCGTGTGTGACGTCGACCGCTTTCGCATTCACACAGCTTGGACAAACACGGTCCCAACGACCTACGAAATCGAGCTCGAAGATCTGGCCGAGCCAGCCAAGCGCGAAATCCTCCGAAACGTCTTCCATGCGCCCGAGAAGTTGAAGCCGACAAAGACGCGCGCTGCTGTGACAGCGGAAGCGGCCGACAAATTCTCCACCATCGCCTCACGTTTGCGAGGCAAAGGCACAGCAGATGAGATCGCGCATTTCGTCAATCAACTCGTGTTTTGCTTTTTTGCCCAAAGCGTAAAACTTCTGCCCGATGGCCTATTTCCCAAGCTCCTACAGCGATCTACGCAAAATCCCGAGCGCGCGAAGAACTATCTCAACAAGCTCTTCGAGGCCATGGAGAGCGGCGGTGAGTTCGATCTCAATGACATTGCATGGTTCAACGGCGGTCTATTCGATGGCAGGCGCGCGCTACCGTTGGATGCCAGCGATATTGGACTTCTCGTAGCCGCGGGGAGTTTGGATTGGAGTCTGATTGATCCGACCATTTTCGGCACATTGTTCGAACGCTTTCTTGATCCTGATAAGAGAGCGCAGATCGGCGCTCACTACACAGATCAAGACAAGATCGCCAAGATCATTGATCCTGTCATTCTTCGCCCGCTACGCGCGGAGTGGGAGCTTGCCAAGCAAGAGATCACAGCGTTCCTGCGCGGCGAGCGCACTCCACCCATGCGCAAAAAGCCTCAGAGACGTATGACCAAGCAAGAGGCTGCCGAAGAGGCTCGGTCGCGATACCTCGAGCGCCTTCGAAACCTCCGCATCCTGGACCCGGCCTGCGGCTCTGGCAATTTTCTTTACCTTGCCCTCCAAGGCGTGAAAGACCTCGAGAACAAGGCCAACCTTGAGTGCGAGATACTAGGGCTCGAGCCGCGCTTGCCGGTTGTAGGGCCGGAGATCGTGCGCGGCATCGAAATCAACCCACTGGCCGCAGAGCTCGCCCGCACAACCATTTGGATCGGCGATATTCAGTGGCGTCTCAGAAACGGGATCCACGCCAAGCCTAAGCCGATCCTGCGAAAGCTTGACGCCATTGAAGGTCGAGACGCTCTGGTCGCGACGATTTCGACTCTCCTGAGTCACGGTAAGAGGGCAGGCGCCAAAGACCGGTCAGACGCGCAGTATGTGGAAGCGGATTGGCCTGAAGCTGAATTTATCGTCGGCAACCCGCCGTTCCTCGGCATACGGCTAATGCGACAGGCGCTCGGCGATGATACGGTGCAGCGCCTGTTTGAAGTTTATGATGGGCGCGTTTCGCGCGAGGCTGATCTCGTTTGCTATTGGTTTGAAAAAGCCCGCAAAGCTCTGATGTCCGGTCAAACTTCGCGGGTCGGTTTGGTCGCAACAAATTCGATACGCGGCGGAGCCAATCGTAAGGTTCTAGAGCAGATCGGGGCCGAGAGCCGCGTGTTCGAAGCATGGAGCGATGAACCATGGGTCGTTGATGGCGCTGCTGTCCGCGTGTCTCTTGTTTGCTTCGGGAAGGGCGACGACGCCTTGAAGCTTGACGGCGAACCAGTGGCCTCGATCAACCCGGACCTCAGCAGCACGATCGATCTCACCAAGGCGCGCCGTCTCGCCGACAACGTCGGCGTGGCGTTCATGGGAGATACTAAGGGAGGTGCTTTCGACATACCGGGAGAGCTTGCGCGCAAGTGGCTCAAGCTACCTCTTAATCCCAACGGCAGGCCAAATTCGGATGTGTTGCGACCATGGCGCAACGGAATGGACATGACGCGTCGCTCCCGCGACATGTGGATCATCGATTTCGGTTGGGAGATGTCGGAGCGCGAAGCCTCACTCTACGAAGCTCCATTTCAATATATCAAAGAGCATGTCCTTCCCGAAAGGTCCAAAAACAGACGCGACGCTTATCGCGAACGTTGGTGGCGTCATGTGGAGCCGCGCCCCGGTATGTGGAACGCGCTTAAGGGGAAAGATCGCGTCATCGTAACCCCCGAAGTTTCGCGGCATCGTGTTTTCACATGGTTATCGACCCAGGTCGTGCCTGATCACAAGCTGCAAGTTATCGCTCGTGATGATGATACAACTCTCGGCATTTTGCTTTCGAAATGGCATCTCATGTGGTCGCTTGGCGTTGGTTCGTGGCACGGCGTCGGCAATGATCCGCGATACACAATCAGCTCATCCTTTGAGACATTTCCGTTCCCTGGGGGGCTTACGCCGAACCTTCCTGCCGCGCGCCTCGGACGTGAAGCACGTGCAACAGCCATATCAAAGGCTGCGCGACGACTTGAGGAACTCCGCCAAGCCTGGCTAAACCCGGCCGGCCTGGTTCGAACTGAAGCCGAGGTGGTGCCGGGCTATCCGATGCGTGTTGTAGCTTCGGATGCGGCAGCAGAGAAATCGCTCCGCGAGAGGACATTGACCGAGCTTTACAATCAACGTCCGCATTGGTTGACCGAAGCCCACAGGGCTCTCGATAGCGCCGTCGCCTCGGCCTACGGTTGGCCATCGGACATATCAGACGACGACGCCTTGGCAAGCCTGCTGGCACTAAACCTTTCGCGGCGCGCGGTGGACCAGCTCTCGAAGAAGGGCCGAACTGTCAGCTCGGATGAAGATCGGCGCGCACCGCAATTCAAGCTGCCTATCTCCGGCGGCAAGCAGGTCAAGGCAGAAGCGACGAGAACCCAGACGCCTGCGAAAAATCGTTCGGCGACCACGAGCTTACGATCAAGGGGCCGCCGAAAATCCGCATAAACATGCGTAATACGGGCTCTAACCCTGCAATCGCCGTCTGATGATCAGGCCTCAACGACGTGAACATGGGAACGTTCAACCTTACCGAAAATCAGTGTGTCATTCGGCCTGCAATATTGACCCCCTAAGCCGGGGGATCGGCGTCCAAAATTGACCCCCTACAGATTGGTCTGTTGCGCTGCCTGCTTTGGAACGAAGCAGGTGGTGGGGGATGCTGATCGTGGAGACGATTGCCCGGATCCGCCGCGAGCACTTCATCAAGGGCAAGACGATCAAGGAGATCGCCCGTGACCTGAAGGTGTCGCGGAACACGGTTCGGAAGGTGCTGAGGTCGGGAGAGACCTCCTTCGAGTACGAACGGCAGGTGCAGCCGCGGCCAAAGCTGGGACGATGGGCAGTAGAGCTTGACGGATTGCTGGCGGCGAACGCGGCTAAATCGGCTCGTGAACAACTGACGTTGATCCGGATCTTCGAAGAGCTGCGCGGCCGCGGCTATGACGGCGGTTACGATTCGGTGCGGCGTTACGCCAGGCGGTGGAGCAAAGAACGCGGGCAATCGACCGCGGCCGCTTATGTCCCGCTGAGCTTTGCCCCAGGCGAAGCCTATCAGTTCGACTGGAGCCACGAGGTGGTCTTGCTGAGCGGCACCACGGTGATGGTGAAGGCTGCCCATGTCCGGCTCTGTCACAGCCGCATGCTGTTCGTGCGGGCCTATCCGCGGGAGACGCAGGAGATGGTGTTCGACGCCCACGACCGGGCGTTCGCCCTGTTCAAAGGTACCTGCACCCGCGGCATCTACGACAACATGAAGACCGCCGTAGAGACGATCTTCGTCGGTAAAGGGCGTCTCTACAATCGCCGCTTCCTGCAGATGTGCAGCCACTATCTCGTCGATCCGGTCGCCTGTACGCCAGCGTCGGGCTGGGAGAAGGGGCAGGTCGAGAACCAGGTCGGGCTGGTCCGGGAACGCTTCTTCACGCCGCGGCTGCGGTTCAAAAACCTCGACGAGTTAAACGCCTGGCTGCTCGACAAATGCATCGCCTACGCCAAGGCTCATCGCCATCCGGAGCTGGTCGATCAGACAATCTGGGCAGTGTTCGAAGCCGAACGCCCCAAACTCGTTCCCTATGCCGGCCGCTTCGACGGCTTCCATGCGGTGACGGCATCGGTCTCGAAGACCTGCCTGGTGCGCTTCGACAACAACAAGTACTCGGTCGCAGCCAGCGCAGTCGGACGACCGGTCGAGGTTCAAGCCTATGCCGATCGCATCGTGATCCGTCAGGATGGACGCATCGTTGCCGAGCACCCGCGATCCTTTGGCCGCGGCGATACCGTCTACGACCCCTGGCATTATGTGCCGGTGCTCGCCCGCAAACCCGGCGCCTTGCGCAACGGTGCTCCCTTCAAAGACTGGGTGCTGCCGGCCGCGATCGAGCGGATCCGGCGCAAGCTTGCCAGCACCGACGATGGCAATCGGCAGATGGTCGACATCCTCAACGCGGTGCTGACTGACGGTCTGCCCGCGGTGGAAGTGGCCTGTGCCGAAGCGCTCAGTCACAGCGTCCATTCCGCCGATGTCGTGCTCAATATCTTGGCCCGTCAACGTGAACCCGCCCCACCGGCCAACATCATGACGCCGGCCGCACTGACGCTCCGTCATGCACCGATCGCCGATTGTGCCCGCTACGACAACCTCCGGAGGACCATCTGATGGAACGAGCCCTAATCTTCGACCTCATGGGTGAACTCAAGCTCTACGGCATGAAGGCTGCCTTCGACGAGATCATGGCAACTGCCGTCAAGCGCCAGCACGAACCTCAGCGCATTGTCGGCGACCTGCTCAACGCCGAGATCAACGAGAAGCAAGCCAGGTCGATCAAATACCAGCTCACCATTGCCAAGCTGCCGCTTGCCAAGGACATCGCCGACTTCCAGTTCGACGGCACGCCGATCAATCAGACTCTCGTCAATGATCTCGCAGGCGGCGGCTTCATCGCCCAACAACGCAACGTCGTGCTGGTTGGCGGTACCGGCACAGGCAAAACCCACCTGGCCATTGCCATCGCCAGAAGCTGCATCCGATCCGGTGCCCGCGGCCGCTTCTTCAACGTAGTCGACCTCGTCAATCGCCTCGAGACCGAGACCCGCAACGGACGGCAAGGACGGCTCGCCGAGCATCTGACCCGGATGGACTTCATCGTGCTGGATGAACTCGGCTATTTGCCCTTCGCCCAGTCCGGTGGCCAGCTTCTCTTCCACCTCGTCAGCCGGCTCTATGAGCGCGCCTCCGTCATCGTGACCACCAATCTCGCCTTCGGCGAATGGCCAAGCGTGTTCGGCGACGCCAAAATGACCACGGCGCTGCTCGACCGATTGACCCATCACTGCGACATTGTCGAGACCGGCAACGATAGCTGGCGATTCAAGAGCAGAGACGACGATCACGCCACTCGCGCTCGTCTCGCCTCCGCTATCCCGGCCAGCTCCGACGAGACGAGCGCTACCAGCAAAGCTCGTCGCGCAAAGGGGTCAAAATTGGACGCCGATGAGGGGTCAAATTTGCAAGCCGATTGACACTACCGTGGGTGCAGCCTTGGGGCACCGCGGCGAAGGCCTCTTTGGCCATGCCGAAAAACGCCGCGACCGACCGCCAGTACAGCGGCATCAACGTTCTGATTCTCTGGGGGGCTGCCACCGAGCGCGCATTCACAGGTCAGAGCTGGCTTACGTTCCGTCAGGCGCTATCGCTCGGTGGTCACGTCCGCAAGGGCGAGCGCGGGACGACCGTCGTTTATGCCGATCGCTTTGTACCGGTCGATGAAAGGCGGCGCGCGAGCGAAACGGGCGACGAAGCGCAGGCCATCCCATTCCTCAAGCGCTTCACGGTCTTTAATACTGATCAATGCGACGACCTGCCTTCGGAGGTCACGACCACGGCGCCGCCTCCGCCGCTAGGCCTGATCGAGCCGCGGGTCGAAAAGCTCATCAAGGCGACCGGCATCAACTTCCGCATCGGCGGCAACCGCGCATTCTATGCGCTGGCAGATGACTATGTGCAGGTGCCTCCACCGCAAGCCTATTTTGAGCCGATCAACTGGCATCGAACCGCCTTGCATGAGCTGGCGCATGCCAGCGGACATCAGTCACGTCTCAACCGCGACTTGTCAGGCGGTTACGGTACCAAGAAGTATGCTTTTGAAGAGTTGATCGCGGAGATATCGGCTGCGTTCAGTTGCGCGTCGCTCGGTATCGTACCGACGGTGCGGCACGCCGACTATATCGGCTCCTGGCTCGAGGTACTGCGCGAGGACAATCGCGCGATCGTGCGAGCTGCCTCACAAGCCAGCAAGGTCGCAGATTATCTGCTTGGCTTTCTGCCGGACTCCGTTGTCGACGTGACGCCCGAGAGAGCGGAGCGGGAGGCAGCGTAAAGATCTCGCCGGTCGCTTCGGAAACGAGAGTGAGAGGTGAGATGCGGTTTTCGCGACGGGTTGGAGGCCGAGAGAGAGGCTCCCGGCCGCCCGTCGTGGAGATCAAACATGACGAAGGCTGTCCAAAAGATCACCCTGTCGCCCTCGCGGGACATCCCGTTCAACAAGCTGGCGCTCAGCCAATCCAACGTCCGGCGCGTGAAAGCGGGCGTCTCGATCGAGCAGCTCGCCGAAAGTATCGCCCAGCGTACGCTCCTGCAAAGTCTCAACGTGCGGGCGCTCGTGGACGCGGAAGGTAATGAGACCGGCATATTCGAGGTGCCGGCGGGCGGCCGGCGTTATCGCGCGCTGGAACTTCTCGTCAAGCAGAAGCGCATGGCGAAGACGCAGGCCGTTCCGTGCGTGGTGCGCGAGGGGGGCATCGCCGAAGACGATTCGCTTGCGGAGAATGACGAGCGGATGGGGCTTCATCCACTCGATCAGTTCCGGGCTTTCCAGAGCTTGAGTGGCGCCGGCATGTCCGAGGAGGATATCGCGGCTCGGCACTTCGTGGCACCGGCCGTCGTGAAGCAACGCCTCAGGCTGGCGTCCGTATCGCCAAAGCTGCACGATGTCTATGCCGAAGACGGCATGACGCTCGAGCAGCTCATGGCCTTCTCGGTCACCGCGGATCAGACTCGGCAGGAACAGGTCTGGGAGAATGTCAGCCGCTCGGGCTACGATGAGCCCTATCAGATCCGGCGGATGCTGACCGAAAATACCGTGCGGGCGTCAGATCGCCGCGTGCAGTTCATTGGGCTCGATGTTTACCAGCAGGAAGGTGGCGGCGTTCTCCGCGACCTGTTCGAGCACGATGATGGCGGCTGGCTTCAAGACGTCGCTCTGCTCGACCGTCTTGTCACGGAGAAGCTCAAAGCCGAGGCAGAAACAATTGGTGCGGAGGGATGGAAATGGATATCAGTCGCCATTGACTTCCCTTACGGTCACACGACTCGCCTGCGCGAGCTGGAAGGCCAACCTGTCGATCTCACCTCCGAGGAGCAGGCCACCATCGACGCTCTCAATGCCGAGCAGGGGAAGCTCGAAACCGAATATCAGGACGCGGATGAGCTGCCCGAAGTGGTCGACGAGCGTCTCGGCGAGATCGAAGCGGCGCTGCTGGCGCTCGAAGACCGGCCGAAAACTTACGATCCGGCCGAGATTGCCCGGGCCGGCGTCTTCGTCAGCATCGATTCCGAAGGACGGCTTTGCGTGGATCGAGGCTATGTCAGGCCGGAGGACGAGGCACCTGCGGCCGGCCTCGAGGTCGAGCGGGGCACAGATGCGTCGCCGACTGAAGGGCAGGAAGCTGGTGGCTCCGCACCGCGCCCAGCGATCTCGGTCGCCGGCGCAACGAACGAATCGGAGGAAGATGATGAAGACCCGGCAAGGCCCTTGCCGGATCGGCTCATCATCGAACTGACGGCGCACCGTACGCTGGCATTGCGGGATGCGTTGGCAGGAAATCCTGCGATCGCGTTCCAGTCGGTGCTGCACAACTTCGTGCTGACGGCCTTTTACCGGTTTGCTTCGTCCGGGAGCTGCCTCGAGATCGGGCTGCGCACGCCGACCTTTCCCGCTCAAGCTCCGGGGCTGAGGGAAAGCGTCTCGGCTAAGGCTGTCGAGGTGCGGCATGAGGCCTGGAAGGCACGGTTGCCGAAGAGCGAGCACGATCTCTGGGATGCGCTGACGGCTCTCGATGGTGATGCACAGGCATCGCTGTTCGCCCACTGTGCGTCCTTTGCGGTCAACGCCGTCTATGAGCCGGCCAATCGTTACAATCAGGGTCGCGGCTCAGCCCACGGCGTCCGCACGCGTCTTGACCAGGCCGACGTGCTTGCGCGCGCTGCCGGACTCGACATGGTGCAGGCTGGCTGGAGACCGACCGTCGACAACTATCTCGGCCGAGTCACCAAGCCTCGCATTCTCGATGCGGTGCGGGAAGCCAAGGGCGAGTCGTCGGCGCAACTGATCGACCATCTGAAGAAAGGTGACATGGCCAAGGAGGCCGAGCGACTCCTGGATGGCTCGGGCTGGTTGCCGGAGCCACTGCGTCTCGTCGACTCCAGCCCATCTTCGGTGGGGCCGGAAGGTGAAGCGGGCCCGTTGCCGGAATTCCTCGCCGGCGGGGAGGATCCGGACAACGCCGGCGACGATGATCCGCAACAGCTCGACGCTGCGGAGTAATATCGTCGGTGGGTGGCTTCGGCCGTCCCGCGGTTGTTTGGGGACCGGCGTGCGACGCCGGTCCCCATTTTTATTGAGAGCGAATGAGAGGGAGAGTCTGGCCGGGAAGGGTTTGAATCGCCGCGGTCTTGAGGAGAGCGCCGGGCGGTTCGACCCGTTCCTGCTCTCCGAAAGAAATCCCCATGACCGAATCTCTCGCCGGCGGCGCTGCCGCTGCGCCGCTCTCGATGCGTGCCGCTGCAACTATCACCTCCGCTACGGTCAGGGCTGCGCGACAGCTCTTGACCGATATCGAACGCGGCCGTCGCATCGATGCCGCGGTCCTGCGTGGCGCCATGGAGGCTGCCTTCGGCGCCTCGGACGCGGCCGGTGCCTGGAATTGGAAGACCGCCTATGACGCCTGCGAGGCGGCAACCGTTCTATTCCTTCGCAAGTTCGGTCCGGCCATGCGGACCAAGGTTGGTTCGTCGGCCGCGATGCTGCCGATGCTTGCGAAAATCGCGAGCTGTCTGCCGACCCATACGCGGCGTTCCGAGGACAGCCAGGCGCTTCAACAATTCTCGACGCCGATCCCGCTGGGACTGGCCGCATGTACCGCAGCCGCCGTTACACCGGCCGACCGCGTTTTGGAGCCGTCCGCCGGGACAGGCTTGCTCGCCATTTTCGCCGAGCTCGCCGGCGGCGCTCTGGTGCTGAACGAGTTAGCCGAGTCCCGCGCGGCCTTGCTCGATCAGCTATTCGCACACGTCAAGGTCACGCGGTTCGACGCCGCCCAGATCGATGATCATCTCGATGTAGGCGTCTTACCGAGCGTCGTCTTGATGAACCCGCCGTTCTCGGCGTTGGCGAACGTTGATCGACGGATGGCGGACGCGGCGCTCCGGCACATCGCTTCGGCCTTGGCGCGACTCTGCGACGGTGGGCGTCTGGTCGCCATCACCGGTGCAAGCTTTGGGCCGGACAATCCGGCATGGCGAGATGCCTTCGTTCGCCTTCAGGAACGCGGGCGAGTTGTTTTCTCTTCCGCGGTCGGTGGAGCTGTTTACGCGAAACACGGAACTCAAACCGACACAAGGCTGCTTGTGATCGACAAACAGCCCGCGGCGGACCCGAACGTCTTGCCGGCCTCGCTCGGCATCGCGGGCGATGTCGCGACCTTGCTTGACTGGGTAACTCAGCATGTGCCTCCGAGGTTGCCTGTTGTCGCCCCTGTCGTGATCGACGTCGGCAGACACCCCGTGAAGTCACGATCCCTCGGCGCTTCCGCGCCACGCCTATCCTTTACTTCGGGCGTCGCCGCGCCAGAAGGCGAAGAGCTCGCATACGAAATAGTCGAATGGTCGCCGCCGGAAGGTGCCCGGCTTACCGATGCGCTTTATGAGGAACACGGATTGCAGTCGATGCGCATTCCGGGCGCGCATGCGCATCCGACCAAGCTCGTGCAGTCGGCTGCAATGGCATCCGTCGCGCCGCCAAGACCTTCCTATCGGCCGCATCTGCCAGCCAGTCTCGTGGCAGATGGCATCCTGTCGGACGCCCAGCTCGAAAGCGTTATCTATGCCGGCGAAGCTCATTCTGAATTTCTCGCGGGCTCCTGGACAGTTGATGCGACCTTCGACGTCGTGGCGGCCGCTCGCGAGGACGCAGAGAACGCCATCCGGTTTCGCCGCGGCTGGTTCTTGGGCGATGGCACCGGTGCGGGTAAGGGGCGCCAGGTCGCCGGCATCCTGCTCGACAACTGGCTCAAGGGCCGCCGCCGTGCGGTCTGGATCAGCAAATCAGACAAGCTGATCGAGGATGCACAGCGCGACTGGTCGGCGCTCGGCATGGAACGGCTGCTTGTGACGCCGCTCTCGCGCTTCCGTCAGGGCACCCCGATCCGGCTTTCGGAGGGCGTCCTATTCGCCACCTACGCTACGCTACGGACCGATGAGCGCGCCGAAAAGCTTTCGCGCGTGCGGCAGATCGTCGATTGGTTGGGCTCCGACTTCGACGGAGTGATCGTCTTCGACGAGAGCCATGCCATGCAGAACGCGGTCGGGGCCAAGGGCGAGCGCGGCGACCAGGCGGCCTCTCAGCAGGGGCGTGCGGGCCTGAGACTCCAGCGCGCCCTACCAAATGCTCGCGTGGTTTACGTCTCCGCGACGGGTGCGACGACAGTGCACAATCTCGCCTATGCCCAACGCCTCGGTCTATGGGGCGGCGCCGACTTCCCGTTCGCTACCCGGGCCGAGTTTGTCGAGGCGATTGAGGAGGGTGGAGTCGCGGCCATGGAGGTGCTGGCGCGAGACCTCAAGGCGCTCGGTCTCTACGCCGCCCGCTCACTCTCCTACGAGGGCGTCGAGTATGAACTCATCGAACACCAACTCACGCCGGAGCAGGTTCGCATCTATGACGCCTATGCCGATGCGTTCAGCATCATCCATAACAACCTCGACGCCGCAATGCGGGCGGCCAACATCACCGGCGAAACCGGCACCCTAAACGGACAAGCAAAATCGGCGGCACGATCCGCGTTCGAAAGCGGCAAGCAGCGCTTCTTCGGGCACCTATTGAACTCGATGAAGACGCCGTCGCTGATCTGCTCGATCGAGCGCGATCTCGACGCTGGCCACGCCGCCGTCATCCAGATCGTTTCGACGGGCGAGGCGCTGATGGAACGCAGGCTCGCGGAGATCCCGACCGAGGAGTGGGGCGACGTCCGGGTCGACATCACTCCGCGCGAGTACGTGCTTGACTATCTCGCCCATTCCTTCCCGGTCCAGCTCTATGAACCCTTCACAGATTCAGAGGGCAACCTCTGCTCGCGGTCTGTTTATCGTGACGGCCAACCGGTCGAGAGCCGGGAGGCGGTTGCCCGCCGCGACCGTCTGATCGAGAAGCTTGCCTCGCTCACGCCAGTGCCTGGCGCGTTGGACCAGGTCGTGCAGCGCTTCGGCACCGACGTGGTCGCCGAAGTTACCGGCCGCTCGCGCCGCATCGTTCGCAAGGGCGACCGGCTGGTGGTCGAAAACCGAGCCGGTTCTGCCAACCTCGCCGAGACCTCTGCCTTCATGGACGACGTCAAGCGGATCCTCGTGTTCTCGGACGCGGGCGGCACCGGTAGGAGCTACCATGCCGAACTGTCGGCTCGGAATCGTCGTCTGCGGGTCCACTATCTGCTGGAGCCCGGCTGGAAGGCGGATGCCGCGATCCAGGGCCTCGGCCGCACCAACCGGACCAACCAGGCGCAACCGCCGCTGTTCCGTCCGATCGCGACCGACGTGAAGGCCGAGAAGCGCTTTCTCAGCACCATTGCCCGGCGGCTCGACACGTTAGGAGCCATCACGCGCGGCCAGCGCCAGACCGGAGGCCAGGGCCTGTTCCAGCCCGAGGACAATCTCGAGAGCCAGTATGGGCGTGACGCGTTGCGTCAACTCTACACGCTGCTTGCGCGCGGCAAGGTCAATGGCTGCTCGCTCGATAGGTTCGAGGATGCAACCGGCCTGAAGCTGACCGATACCAGCGGGCTCAGGGAGGACCTGCCGCCGATCACGACCTTCCTGAACCGGCTGCTGGCGCTCACGATCGAGCTTCAGAATATCCTGTTCACCGTCTTCGAGCAGCTATTGATTGCTCGGATCGAGGGCGCCGTCGCATCGGGCACCTACGACATTGGGCTGGAAACGCTTCGCGCCGAAAGCTTTATCGTCACGGACCGGAGGACGATTTATGCGCATCCGCGCACTGGCGCCGAGACCCGGCTTCTCACGATTGCCCAACGCCTGCGCAACCATCCTGTGGGGTTGGATGGCGCTCTAGCTCGTCTTTCCGATCGTCATGCCGTCCTGCTGATCAATGAGCGATCGGGACGATCCGCCATTCAGGTGCCGGCGGCGAGCTTTATGCTCGACGACGGCGAGATCGAACGACGCGTCCGCCTGATCCGGCCGATGGAGCAGCACAGCGTCTCGCTCAACATGATGGCGGAAAGCCATTGGATCGAAGCCGACCGCGAGCGTTTTGCCGCCGCCTGGCTGGCGGAACTCGCCGAGGTACCCGAGTTCACGGAGAGTACAATCCATGTTGTAGCGGGCCTGCTGTTGCCCATCTGGAAGCGGCTGCCGAACGAATCCACCCGTGTGTATCGGCTCCAGACAGACGCGGGCGAGCGGATCATCGGCCGCAAGGTCTCGGCTACCTGGGTCGCAAATGTCCTTGCGACGGACGCGCCGGGGCTGACCCCGGATGCCGCTTTTGTCGCGTTGATGGAGGGACGGACAGTCCTCGACCTTGCCGAGGATCTCCAGCTTCGCCGTGTTCGGGTGATGGGCGCATATCGCATCGAACTGTCTGGGTTCAACGACACGATGCGCGATCGACTCCGGGCTTATGGCCTCTTTGGGGAGATCATCTCTTATAGGCTGCGCATGTTCGTACCCACGGATGCGAGCGGCGTTGACATCCTGTCGAAGGTGCTCGACGGCTATCCGGTCGCGCGCATCAGTGAGCGGGAGGCCGCGTGATGTCTCACGATGCCTTCGAGCTGGCCCGCGGCCTCGCACGCGAGGCCGAGGCGGTGTGCCGGTACTATCTTTCTAATGGTAAAAGGGCGGGTCGATATTGGGTGGTCGGCGACGTCCACAACACGCCGGGCCGCTCGATGTTCGTGCGGCTCCAGGAATCGCGGAAGGGACCGGCCGGCAAGTGGACCGATGCCGCGACTGGAGAACATGGCGATCTCCTCGACATCATCCGCGAAAGCCTGGGTCTGCGCCACTTCCGTGAGGTGGCCAAGGAGGCGAGGCGCTTTCTCAAACTACCTCGTACCGAGCTGGAGTCCGCATCGAAACCCGAACGATTAGCAGTACCAACCGGATCGCAACAAGCTGCCCGTCGACTCCTTGCTGTATCTGGTCCGATCGAGGGGACCGTCGTTGAAGCGTATCTGCAGCGCCGGGGAATCGCCCGCATCCATCATGGTGGCAACCTACGATTCCACCCGCGCTGCTACTATCGGCCCGACGAGAGCCTGCCGACTGAATCCTGGCCGGCGATGATAGCCCCGGTCACCGACCTCGATGGACGGATCACCGGCGTGCACCGCACCTGGCTCGATCCGGACGGCTTTGATCGCGTACGGCTCGGCAAGGCTCCAATCGATACGCCACGACGGGCCATGGGCGACCTGCTCGGCAACGCCGTTCGGTTCGGCGTGGTGGACGACGTGCTCGCTGCCGGCGAGGGTATCGAAACCATGCTTTCGCTGCGCTGTGTGCTGCCGACAATGCCGATGGCGGCCGCACTTTCGGCCAATCATCTCTCGGCCATGTTGCTGCCGCCTGGCCTGCGCCGCCTCTACATCGCCCGCGATGCCGATGCTGCCGGGGATGCGGTTCAGGCCGTTCTGATTCAGCGTGCAACAGACGCTGGCATTGAAGCGATTCCGTTGTCGCCTCGGTTGGGCGACTTCAACGAGGATCTGCACATCTTCGGTTTCGACGCCCTCCGAGCAGCCTTGCGGCTTCAGCTCGTACCAGAGGACGTCGTTCGCTTTCTGCATTCGTCTATGGCGGTCGTAGAATAATTCCCGCTGTTCGATCGACGTTGATAGGTCGGTCATAGACGACCAATACCGGAAGAGGACGCGACCACGGCCTTCTAGGGGGCGATCGGACGGCAAGCGGCCCGGGCCTACAATGGCTGCGTCCGGCTATTTTCCGCCGCGCGCCAGCGATGAGAAGACACATCATACGTTCTGGCGAGCGCGCTTTGCATCGCGAAGCAAAATAGCCGCCCTTCGCCATCCTCCGCTGCCGCTTCGGCCCTTTCGGGTTCTGGCCCGTTCCGCCCGCCGTCTGAGTGATCGCCACGAAGGCCGCGATGGGCGCGGCCGATCCGGCAAAGGACCTCGTCCCATGACCGACCATGACGACATCGAACCGGCGCACGCCTCGTCTCCAACCGATCACGTCCTCAGCGAATTGCAGCTCTTCGGTTATCGTCCCTTCGACGACCAGCCCGATCCACGGCCGCTTCCTGAGGGCAAGATAATCACCGGCGCTGTCGCCGATATCTTCGACGCCCTCGTTGCGACTATGAGCGATACGCGGCTTGAGCCAGACCTCGACGAACTCCTTTGGTCAACCGTCAACCTGTTTCATCGCGCCGTCGACCGGATCGAACGCCAGCTCGACGACAACGAACAGGCACAACAGAAGAGCCAGCGTGAGCAGAACGGCTCCGAGGTGCGATCGGTGGAACTCGAGCGTCTGACGGCCGAGGGCATCACGCTCATCGAGCGCCGCAATTGCTTGGAACTCTTCCGCGACCAGGCGATCGAACGATTTGAGGTCCACACCGGCTTATCCTGGCGTCCTCGATCTGGATCACTGGTCAACCACCGCACGCTGATCGCAGCGATGATCGACTCCCGCGACTTTATCGCTGCCAAGCGTCGTTCCGAGACCGAAATCATGCTGCCGCCGGGACCGAAGATCGCACTCACCGGTGGGCTCGACTTCAATGACCACCACCTCATTTGGGATCGACTCGACAAGGTTCATGCCAAGCATTCCGACATGGTCCTGCTCCATGGCGGATCGCCCAAGGGCGCCGAATTGATCGCCTCCAAATGGGCGACCAGCCGCAAGGTGCCACAGATCGCGTTCAAGCCCGATTGGACAAAGCACGCCAAGGCGGCGCCCTTCAAGCGCAACGATGCGATGCTCGAACTCCTGCCGATTGGCGTCATGCACTTCCCGGGCACTGGAATTCAGGACAACCTTGCCGACAAGGCGAAGCGCCTCGGGATCCCCGTTTGGAAATTCGGCGGCGCGTGAGCGCCGTCTTGCTCAACTAAGACCGTCAAGATGGAGTTGCACGTCGCAACTCCGCCTCGTTTTGATAATACCTCCAAGGTTGCGCCGCGGTGGTGGTGGGAGGCGCGAGCGTTACATCTATGCGCACGGAGGAACCACCATGCTTGTCCTTGGGCTTCTCCTCAACACCGTCGGTATCAGTTTGTTCTGCTGGCTGATCTTTGCGCTGGCGGTCTATGCCCTGCCGTTTTTCGTCGCGGTGAATATGGGGATGATGGCGTTTCAGAGTGGTGCCGGCCTCTTTGGCGCGTTGCTTATCGTAACGGCCGGCGGTGCGCTGACGCTCGTCCTCGGCCAGGTCGCCTTTGCTGTTACTCGGTCCTCGGCCTTGCGCATTGCGATCGCGACAGCATTTGCTGTCCCCGCCGCCGTTGCCGGCTATCATGTCGTATTTGTCCTGTCCCATATCGGGGTGCCTTCGTTGGCTTGGCGTGAGATCTTCGCTTGTCTCGGCGCAGTTTGCATTGGCGTTACGTCATGGACGCGCTTGATGGTCTTGGCGAAGCCCCGCCCGTTCGAGCCGGGTGGGGTGGTGGAAAACCCGTCCTAACCGGTTCTTACGGCCGCATGGCCCGAGGAGATGACCGTTTTCCGCCTCATCGTCGAACGGGTGCGCGTAGATCGGCGCGTTGAACGAGGGGTCGTCGAGCTTGAGTGAAAGGTAATCGTGGCCCTCTTCGAAACTCCTCGATCAAGCTTGCTGGCATTCGGTCTGGCCCACGCGGCCGCGGCAGAGCGATGTTACCTTCGATCGGTTCTTGGGAGACGATGCCGCCCTTTGCAGGAGATTGTTTCTCTTTCCCCGCTGAATCGTTCCGACCTCTTGTTCATCAAAACCGAGATTGCCACGCTTCTCCAGAGATTGTGGTTCAGCACGCGGACCCACGTGGCCTCGTTGATGGCTTGATGTGGCCGAAGACCGGCTTCGCATCGATCGTCTGAGCCGCAACGCCGTTGATGCGACTTTCTTCCCCTGGGCTTCGCCCATTCCTCGCGAGACAAGAAAGTCGCCACAACGACGTCCTCCGCTGCGCTACGGCCCGCGAGCGGGTGCGTCGCCGATCGTCCTCGGCCCTAGATCGCCATCGAGGCCGCGGTGGTCGCGGGCTCGAAACACAACAGGAGAAGTGACATGGCTAACATCGGTTCTTTCAAGAAGGTCGGCAACGAATTCCAGGGCGAGATCGTGACCCTGAGCCTGAAGGCCAAGGGCGTCCGCATCGTCGCCGAGACCAATCGATCCAACGACAACGCTCCCAGCCACCGCATCTATGTGGGTCGTGCGGAGATCGGCGCGGCCTGGTCGAAGCGTTCCGAAGAGGGCCGCGACTACCTCTCGCTCAAGCTCGACGACCCCTCGTTCAACGCGCCGATCTACGCGAACCTGTTCGACGACGAAGGCGGTGAAGGCTACACCTTGCTCTGGTCGCGGCCGCGCAAGACCGGCGAGTAAGAGCGCCCCACCAAGCCCCGCCCGGTCCGCCGGGCGGGCGCTTCGCGGCCGGCCTGAAGGGGCTTACGATTTGCTAAGCCGCGCAGCCTTTTTGAGCAGGTCCCCAGGTTCGACCCCCAATGCTTCAGCAATTTGTCCGAGCACGGTGACGCTTGCTGATACATCGCCGCGCTCGATGGCGCCGACGTAACGGGCGCTCAAACCCGCGCGCTCGGCCAACTCCTCCTGCGTCATTTGTAGATCGTGGCGTTTCCGACGCAGGTTCACAGCCATGATCTCTTTGAGATCCATGGCGATATGGGAACTGAGCCAGAACGATCGTTCTAGGAACGATCGTTCCTATTCGTGTTCGAACATGCTATCGAGTATGGCGGCGCTACGCGCGCGACCGAACTCGGCCGCCGATCTACCGAACGAATATTCAGGATTCCAACGGGAAGCGGAGGTCTGGATTGCGACCAAACCATGGCGTAGCTTATAGGCGTTCTAAAAGCGGGTATGATGCAGAAGCCATCCCTAGATCCAGACGTAGCTGACAGTGCGCCGAACGAGCCGCTGCTGACGGCCTATGACGAACAGCATGTCGTCACGTACATGCGCCTCCTGCAGGCGGAGGGCGAGGGGGCGGACTGGCGCGAAGTGACTCGAGTAGTCTTGCATATGGACCCAGAGCGAGAGCCGGACCGTGCGCGGAGCGCATATCAGAGTCATCTTGCGCGCGCCAAATGGGTGACTGAGCAGGGCCGCCTATTGCGTGGCACCGCCTCCAAATAGAAGAAAAAAGCCGGCCGACGACTTGCAGGCAGAACAATTTTCTTTTGCTAATCAGTGGTCATTCCGGTGCACCACGTGGTGCCAAAGTAGGGGCTTCCTACAACCGCTTCGTTCATACCTATTGCGCCGCAATCGTTGTTAGCTGAGTGCAATGGGACGGAAGCAATGCCTGAATTCGACTGGCGGTCGCCGGATTCCTACAAGAGCCTACAAGACGCCGAAATCACCGACATCGCCTGGGAATGTCTCCGCCGCAACGCCGACTATCGGCGTGAGTACGAGGTGATGATTGCCAATAGCCAGAACGGCGAGGTGACTGAGGAATTCAGGAGGAAATGGGGCATCTGCTTTCGCCCATGACCCGCGGCGGTCCTTCGATGAGCAGACGATCTTTTGGGCGCCTGAGGTTTTAGCGGCGGTCGTTCCGGTCAAGGTGACCTGGGTCGCCGATCGCAGTTCAGCATCTCAACCGCTGCTCGACCTTGCGAGAGGTCAGGTCCGGCGCGCCGTCGACGGCTGGCATGCCGTGCTGCGCATCGGTGCGGTGGATCACCGTGTTTGGTTTAAAGAGCCGCCGGTGCTCGGTGCGTCCTACGCGGCTGAGCTGCCATTTGACCGCGATTTCGATGCGCGTGCGTATGCAGCCCGACGGCTTTGGCGCGCGATGAATGGACGCGTGCCAGGTCCTGCCTTTCATCAACTGTCCAAACAGCGGCGCGAACGTCTGAGCGCCGCGATCCGCGCGCTCGATGCGCATAGCGCCGGCGGCAGTTATCGCGTTATCGCCGAAGCGCTGTTCGGCAAGAAGCGCATTCCCGATCGCGCCTGGAAGACGCACGACCTGCGCAATCGAACGGTCCGCTTGGTGCAAGGCGGCCTCGCGTTGATGCGCGGTGGATACCGCAAACTTCTGCGGCCCGGGCGCAAGGACGAATAGCGTCAGTTGCCGAGGGGTGCCGAAAATCGCCCTTTCCATATTCGGCATCCCCCTCCGATATCGCGCTTCTCCATGATGACCGCACACACGCCGGCCTAGCCAAGCGTAGTGCGCTGTCCTCCTGGAGTTCTCAAATGCCCGATCCGATGGCCGGTCTTCCCCCGCGATTCCTGCGTACACCTGAGGCGGCGCGCTATCTTGGCCTGTCCGGCCGCACGCTGGAGAAGCACCGCACGTACGGTACTGGGCCCACGTATCGGAAGATCGGCGGACGTGTTGTCTACGCCGTCGATGACCTGAAAGCGTGGGCCGACCTCGGCGCCAAGACGTCGACGTCTGACCCCGGGAAGGGGACTGTGCTGCCCGCCAAGAAGCATCCGGCCCTGCGCCCGTATGCAGGCCAGGAACGTCGCTGATCACCACGGAAGGACTGTGATCATGCGGCGCAAACTCCATTCCGAGCGCGATCAGCTTGAGCTCTTCCGGGCGCTGCCCGGCGACCTTGCGCCCCGCGACGCGCAGGATCTGATGGCTTATCCATTCTTCTCGCTCGCAAAGAGCAAGCGGATCGTGCCGATCAACTTCCGCGCCGGTGCGATCGCAATTCGTGTCGAAACCGTGCCGGAACACGGCATGGCGACCATCTGGGATGCAGACGTTTTGATCTGGGCCGCGTCCCAGATTGTCGAAGCCCGGGACGCCGGCTTGAAGACGTCGCGCCTGATGGCTGCAACGCCTTACGAGATACTGACGTTTGTCGGCCGCGGCACCAGCGCGCGCGACTATGACCGGCTCAAGGCGGGTCTCGACAGGTTGCAGTCAACGACCGTGCTGACGTCGATCCGTCAGCCGGCAGAACGGCGGCGGCATCGCTTCTCCTGGATCAACGAGTGGAAAGAGACGGCCGATGCAAATGGACGTCCATTTGGGCTCGAACTGATTCTGCCGGATTGGTTCTATGCCGGCGTTATCGACGACGCCCTGGTGCTGACGATCGACCGCGCTTACTTCGACCTGACGGGTGGACTTGAGCGCTGGCTTTACCGCCTCGTGCGCAAGCACGGCGGACGCCAGGAAGGCGGCTGGAGCTTTGACCTTGTGCATCTCCATGCCAAGTCCGGCATTCTCTCGCCGCTCAAGCATTTTGCGTACGACGTGCGCCAGATCGTCCAGCGCCAGACATTGCCCGGCTATCAGCTCGTGCTCACGCGCGACCCGAACGGCATCGACCGCCTGAACTTCACGCCAACGCCTGTTGCTCCCTTAACGGCCCGCCTGGGTCGGCGCGGTCTCATTCCAAATTCGGAGGACAACCTGTGAATCAGCTCGTGCTATCGGGGACCGCAACCCTCGTGCTATCGGGGACCCGATCCTCGTGCTATCGGGGACCGGAATCGGACTTAAGCGCTTGTTTTTCCGCGCTTTCCGGCTGCTCTAACTTTACTAACGTACTGACACTAACTTCTTGTTGTGAATCAGCACGTTGTGAACAAGTCGGTCGCGCATGCAGCGAGGATGCTTCATGCATCTACTCTCTCACGCGCAAAGCTTCGCTGCAATGCGATTCTTGTCGCCACTGCACGCGCGCAAATGCGATCGCGCGCAAAATCACGCGATCACCAGCATCGTCGTCGCCGCATTGCGCTCGTTACTTTCCCTTGCGGCAGCTCGCTCGTCGAGGAGAACTCGCTAACGTCCGTGGTTGGCACCAAGACCACCACATGCCGGAATCTGGAGAATGGGCGGTCAGGCTAACCAGCGCCGTGCATGATGGCTTCAAAGGTGTGCATGAAGCCGCCGGCAAGAAAAGTTGCGATCTCGCCCAAATCCCCGTCTCCTCGGGAGACGCCGCTCCGCCGTGGCGGAAGGAAAAGGCGCGCGTGGAAGCGGCCGGGTCGCGGAGGCCCTTACATCGCCGCAGCGACCCGGCCGCGCTTGCCGCCGGCGCCAAACCGGAACGTCGTGCCATCGATCCAGATCTTGTGCAGCAGCACGGCGAGCGCGCGTGCGACCGCGGTCGCGGCGCGCTTCAGACCCTTCTTCCTGGCGAGCCGCAGGCCCCACAGCCGCAGCTTAAAATTCTTCGGAATGCGCGTCAGGATCGCGATCGCTGCCTCGTACAGCATCGCCCGCGTCAGCTCGTCGCCGCATTTGGAGATGCGGCCAACGCGGTCGGTTTGTCCGGATTGGTAGCGCCGCGGCGTCAAGCCAAAATGCGCACCAACATTGGTCGATCTCTTGAATCGCGTCGGATCATCGACCGTGGCGCGGAACGTCAGCGCCACGAGTGCGCCGACACCGGGGACCGTCATCATCCGCCGCACCGCGCTGTCGCTGCGCGCCGCCGCCAGGGCCAGGCGATGCAGTTTGGCCAGCTGCAGCCGCATCGCAGCTCGCGCGTCCAACAGCGGCGCGACGATCGCCTCCAGTTCCTTCTTCCCGGCCATGATCTCGCGCACCCGTGCGTCAAAGCGGCCGACCGAGATCTCGCCGACTTTCAGGCCGAACGGGCGCAACAGGCCGCGGATCATGTTCTCCATGTCCAGCACCTTGCCGAGCATCGCCTTGCGCCCGACCAGCAGCGCGCGCAGCGTTTGCGCACCCTCCGACTTGACGTGCACCGCACGGAACCAGCCGGTCCGCATCATCTGCGCGATGCCTTTCGCGTCATTCCGATCGGTCTTGTTCAGCATGGCGTTCAGCGCCGCCTTGGCATGCCGGGTCTCGATGCAGATCACCGGGAGGCCCTTTTCGGAAAGCGCCGTGAACAGCCAGGCGCTGTACGAGAACGCTTCCAGCCCGACGCGCTTGAGGTGGATTCCCCATTCCGCCAGGAACAGCTCGATCGCGTCCGGATTGGTCTCGAGTTTCACTTCCCGGACCACCTTGCCGTCGCCGTCCACCACGCAAATGTTGGTCGCCTCCAGCGACACGTCGAGCCCTGCATAGAAGTCCATCATGCGCCTCCACCGCTGATCGCCGGCACGCACCACGCGTTCCGTTTGCGAATCGCTGTGAAGCATTTTCGCAGCAGCACGGCCGGCGAGGGGGCACCGGTCAGTACCCCGGCTAACCAGAAATCCTTCGGATTTCTTCTAACGGACCAGGCGGAAAGCCGCGTTGGCGGCGCCCGGAAACGGCGGTCCCTCAGTCTAGCTCGCCCTTGCGGGCCACGCACACTCTCCGCCGAGCCTCAAGCTCACGGCTACCAGCTCCAGCGTCATGGAGCCGCGGCATGAGCGATCTCACGGAAGTGGAAGTGTTGTGGCTCGAGAAGCGTATCGAAAACCGCATTCGGTTCGGCCGCGTTGTCGAGGAACGCAAGATCGATCGCCACCGGCGTGTCCTGTCATTTGCGCCCGGCAGCATCTTTGCCTTCGTCCGTTGGACCTCCAACGACTTTGGGACAATCATTTCTCGGATCGACATCTTGCGCGCGGCCGCGCCGGGACAGCGCTGCTCGACTGTACCGTACGTGAAGCCCGGCGGACAGATCTTGCTGCGGCTGTCTGGTTGGCCGAAGGTCGAACGGGTGCTGCAGATGGTCGATGCCATCGAGGCCCTCGGTATCGATCCCGCTGATGTCGCGCCTGATCATTGGCATCACGTTCATAACCGTTTGTCCGTCAACGAGAACCCGCGTCCCTATACGAAAGCGCGCCACCAGGCCTGGCTTCACCGTCAGAGGGTAATGCGATGACGGGACGCCTGAAGACGCTGGCCACGAGTTTTGTGGCTGCTGCTGCGCTCGCCGCGACGATCGCCCTGGAGCCGCTTCCGCTCTACATCTGGAATGCATCCGCGAGCGTGCCGATCGGACTCTATCGCTTGCGACCGGCGGAACAATTCCATGTCACTGAGTTGGTCGCCGTGCAGCCGCCGGAGCCGCTCGCAACCTTCCTCGACCTTAACGGCTATCTGCCCATTGGCGTCCCCATGCTCAAGCGCGTGCTCGCCCTGCCGGGGCAGAGTGTTTGCAGAATCGGCCTCACGATTTCGGTCGATGAAATTGCAGTCGGCGAGGCCCGCGACCGCGACGGACGCGGTCGGCCGCTGCCGAAATGGCAAGGCTGCCGCGTGGTCGGAGACGGCGAGCTCTTTCTCATGAACTGGCAGTCGGACGACTCTCTTGATGGCCGATATTTTGGATTCTTGCCGGCGTCGGCAGTGATCGGCCGCGCGCTGCAGGTGTGGACGTGGGAGGAGTGATCGTGCGTGTTCCACGCTCTTACTCCGCCATTCCTCTTTTCGATCGATCGCGGGACCATTCCTCCGTCCCGACCAACGCTTGCAGGTCCGACGCGCGCCGCGGCAGTCAAGGGCGGCCGCATGGCCGGCGCGAAGCGGCTTTGCTCTGGACGGGCGGAAGCACGACGGCATGCTTGGCTCGGTCGGGCTTGCGTGTTTGGGCTGTCGTGTCGCTGCTGTTTGTTTTCGCTGCGTCGGACAGTGCTGCTCCAGCCGAGAGTGGATCAGTGTTAGCTCAAGCGGTTGCTCAGGCAAGCAACCCGTTTGCAGCTTTCGTCGACGAAGCCTCGAAGCGTTTTGCAATTCCGGTGAACTGGATCGGTTCGGTCATTAACCTCGAAAGCGCTAGAGACCTGCACGCCAAGTCGCCCAAGGGCGCAATGGGCCTAATGCAGATCATGCCGGCGACTTGGGCGGAACTTCGCGAGCGCTACAATCTCGGGAACGACCCCTACGACCCGCACGACAACATTCTGGCCGGTACGGCCTATTTGCGAGAACTGCTGGACCGGTACGGCTCGCCTGGCGTGTTTGCCGCGTACAACGTTGGACCATCTCGCTATGAAGAGCATCTCGCAGGCGGCTCTCTGCCAGAGGAGACGCGAGCCTACGTCGCGAAACTTGCAAGTCTACTTGGCATCGAATTGCCGCCGAGATGGCCGTCCAGCGGACAGTCAGCAGCAGCTGCAACGCTATTCGTCACGCGATCCGGTCTCATGAAAACACGCGTTCGGTTGCCGGCTCTCATGCCGTCGAGCGGCGTCACGACTGCAATCTCTGCGCCCGATGTTTCGCTCATGGTCCCCCGGCCTATTGGCGTGTTCGTCCCTCGATCGGAGGCGGGAGTATCGCAATGACCAAGTGCGCGGGTTCGCAAGCCTTCGTGTGCTTCACCAAGCAGGTGCCGCGTGTTGATGGCGTATGGGCGATGCCTTCGGCCTGCGCTCTACTCGTCGCTTCGCTCCTCACCGAGCCACCCTTCAGGTGTCTCGGCCCTTCGGGTAACGATCGCTATCGCAAGCGCGCGGAAGCGGTAGGGGCTTCGCGAGCACCGAGTTGGCTTGGAGGTTGGGCCGCGGGAATCAGCGGCCGGGAAACTACGACGGCAGGACGGCGAGATAAAAGGGGCTCGCCGGTCGAACCGCAAGCCATTGGCATGGCTTGGGTTCTGGCGTGCCGGTCGGTCGGGGCGCGTGCCGCGCCTTGCATTTTCACGAACGCAATCAAAGGCGTTTACGGCACCTTGCGCGCTTTTGATTGTTCGGAGGCCCTGCCGTGAGCGTGCGCGACAGCGACCTACGCATTCGGCCTGGGCGCATCCGCAGCACACGCGCGCCGAAGCAAAAGAGCTTCATCAACCAGGTACTGCGCGCGGCGAAGAAGGTCGGACACACCTCCGGCCAAGCGACGGCTGGCAGGCGTTCTGCTGCCTACGGGCGCTCGACATTTGGTCGCGGCCGGCTCGCCTTTAGTCGCAGTCGGTTGTTTAGCCCCTCACGCCGCGTCGTTGTGAAGGCGCGTATCGTCCGACACAAGGGGCGAGCCTTCCGCTCCGCGCCATTGACCGCTCATCTTTTATACCTGAAGCGTGATGGCGTGACCCGAAGCGGCGAGAGGGCCGAGATGTTCGATGCCGGCAGCGATCGTGCTGACGGCGCGGCTTTCGCAGAGCGCTGCAAGGACGACCGGCATCATTTCCGGTTCATCGTCTCGCCAGAGGACGCCGGCGACATGACGGACCTCAAGGCCTTCATCCGCGATCTCGCCAGGCAGATGGAGACCGATCTCGGCACGCGGCTCGATTGGGTGGCCGTCGATCACTGGAACACCGACAACCCTCACGTCCATCTGCTCGTTCGCGGAGTCGATGCGGAAGGAGCCGATCTGGTGATCTCGCGTGACTACATCAGCCAGGGCCTGCGCTCCCGCGCCGAGGAACTGGTCGCCATCGAATTGGGGCCGAGTCCGGAGCACGAGATCCGCAGTTCGCTGGAGAGGGAAGTCACGGCAGAGCGATGGACCCGGCTCGATCGGGAGATCCGGTTGGGGGCCGATGAGACCGGCTATATCGATCTTCGCCCAGAGCATCCCTTCAAGTCCGATCCCGAGATCAGGCGCCTGATGGTTGGTCGTCTTCAGCACCTGGAGAAGATGTGCCTTGCTGCATCCGCCGCGCCCGGGGAATGGATGATTGGGCTCGAGGCCGAGCGGAATCTCCGCGACCTCGGTGTGCGTGGCGATATCATCAAGACCATGCACCGCGCCTTTGCCGAGCGTGGCGAGGCACGCGGCGTTGCCGACTTCGTCATCGAAGGGGGACAGCCGACGTCCCAACTCATCGGACGGCTGGTCGATCGTGGATTGCATGACGAGTTAACGGGCGAGGCCTACGCTCTGATCGATGGAACTGACGGGCGCGTGCACCACGTGCGCTTCCGAGGGATCGAAGCCTTCGAACATGCACCGCCGAACGGCGGCATCGTCGAAGTCCGGCGCTTCGGTCAAGCCGGCGATCCGCGTCCCACTTTGGTGCTCGCAACCCGTTCCGACCTCGATCTTGGTGAACAGGTCACCGCAAAAGGGGCCACCTGGCTCGACCTCCGGCTGGTCGAACGCGACCCAATTCCGCTCGCCATGGGCGGATTCGGCCGCGAGACCCGCGATGCCATGGAAGCCCGTACCGAGCATCTGATCCAGGACGGCCTGGCGCGGCGGCAGGGCCAACGCATCGTCCTGCAGCGCGATCTCCTGAACACGTTGCGCCGGCGTGAACTGGACGAGGTGGCCGCAAAACTCTCGGCCGACACTCGCCTGCCTCACGTGAAGCCCGACTCTGGGGAGCATGTGGCGGGCACGTATCGCCAGCGGCTGACGCTCACCTCCGGGCGCTTTGCGATGATCGATAATGGGCTCGGCTTCCAGCTCGTGCCCTGGTCGCGCGAGCTCGAAAAGAAGCTCGGCCAACACGTCACCGGCGTCGTGAAGGACGGCGGCGGCATCGAATGGGGTTTTGGCCGCAAGCGCGACCTTGGCCTCTAGCTTGAGTTCGCCAGATTCAATTTCGCAAAGGATGGTCGGGATGTCCGGAACCAAAATCCTCTGGGGACAGGTGATCGTTGTCGGGCTAATCGTTTTGCTCGCCATCTGGGGAGCAACCGAGTGGACGGCTTGGCGGCTCGCCTATCAACCGGAGCTTGGGCGGCCCTGGTTCGAACTGTTGGGCTTCAAAATCTATTACCCGCCCGTCTTCTTTTGGTGGTGGTTCGTCTACGACGCCTATGCACCACAGGTCTTTGTCGAGGGAGCCTTCATCGCGGCGTCGGGGACCTTCGTTTCGATCGCGGCGGCGATCAGCATGTCGGTATGGCGGGCGCGCGAGGCCAAGAATATTGAGACCTATGGTTCGGCGCGCTGGGCCGGCGCAGAAGAGGCTCGCGCGGCTGGACTTCTCGGTCCGGATGGCGTGGTGCTCGGCAAGCTCGATCGCGACTACCTTCGCCATGACGGACCGGAGCACGTGCTGTGTTTTGCACCCACCCGGTCGGGCAAAGGTGTTGGCCTCGTCGTTCCCTCGTTGCTGGCCTGGCCAGGTTCGGCCATCGTTCACGACATCAAGGGTGAGAACTGGCAACTGACTGCCGGCTTCCGCTCGCGGCACGGCCGCGTCCTGTTGTTCGACCCGACCAATCCCAAGTCCTCGGCCTACAATCCGCTCCTCGAGGTCCGGCGCGGGGAATGGGAGGTGCGCGACGTCCAGAACGTCGCTGATGTCTTGGTCGATCCCGAAGGCTCCCTCGACAAGCGGAACCATTGGGAAAAGACCAGCCATTCCCTGCTGGTCGGTGCCATACTCCACGTCCTCTATGCTGAGGCGGACAAGACCCTGGCTGGCGTCGCGGCCTTCCTGTCCGACCCGAAGCGGCCGATCGAGGCGACGTTGAAGGCGATGATGACCACGCCGCACGTCGGCGAGCGGGGCGCCCATCCCGTGGTTGCCTCGACCGCACGCGAACTCCTCAACAAATCCGAGAATGAGCGTTCGGGCGTGCTGTCCACGGCGATGTCATTCCTCGGTCTTTACCGCGATCCCGTAGCGGCCAGGGTGACCTGCCGCTGCGACTGGCGCATCGCGGATCTGATCGCGGATAGCCGTCCGACGACGCTTTACCTGGTAGTGCCGCCCTCCGACATCTCGCGGACCAAGCCGCTGATCCGTCTGGTGCTGAATCAGATCGGCCGACGTTTGACCGAGGACTTGCATGCCCGCGACCGCCGGCATCGTGTTTTGATGATGCTCGATGAGTTCCCGGCGCTGGGCCGGCTTGATTTCTTCGAGTCCGCGCTCGCTTTCATGGCGGGCTACGGCATCAAGAGCTTTTTGATCGCGCAATCGCTCAATCAGATCGAGAAGGCCTATGGACCGAACAACGCGATCCTCGACAATTGCCACGTCCGGGTCAGCTTTGCGACCAACGACGAGCGCACCGCCAAGCGGGTATCCGACGCGCTGGGCACGGCGACCGAGATGCGGGCGATGAAGAACTATGCCGGCCACAGGTTGAACCCATGGCTGGGCCACCTCATGGTCTCGCGCCAGGAGACGGCGAGGCCGCTTTTGACCCCAGGCGAGGTCATGCAGCTTCCGCCGACGGACGAGATCGTCATGGTGGCGGGGACGCCGCCGATCCGGGCCAGGAAGGTCCGCTATTACGAGGACCGGCGGTTTACCGAGCGGGTCCTGCCGCCCCCCGATCCGGCGGTATCCGGTCGATCATCGCGGACGGACGGATGGTCAACCCTTGGACCGCTGAAGCCGGCGCCGCTTCCAATCGACGGGGGGCAAGGAGAGGAAGACACGGCAAACAGCGGGCTCCGTCGCGAACCCGAACTCCCTGATCACGTCGCGATCGTCAGGGAAACAACCGAGCCGTCGCCAGCCGAGGAATTTGCCGCCGTTCTTGACGACGATGAGGACGCGGTCCGCCAGTCCCGACTCATGCGTCAGCAGATGCGTGGCGTCGCGCGTCAGGTCGCCATGGACCCGAATGACGGTATGGAGCTCTGAGGCAACATGCGCGACCGGATGAACGTGTATTTCCCGCCAGAGCTGCTGAGACAGATCTCGGACCTCGCCGATCGCAAAAAGCTGTCCCGGTCTGCGATCGTGGAAGCTGCTGTTGCTTCGTTTCTGTCACCGGACGGAGCAGACAGGCGGGAGGCCGCGTTCACCCGTCGCCTGGATCGGCTCTCGCGCCAGATGCAGAGGCTGGAGCGCGACGTCGGTTTGACGGCCGAGACTTTGGCCCTCTTCATTCGTTTCTGGCTGACGATCACGCCACCGTTGCCCAACGATGCGCAGGCGGCCGCGCAAATAAAGGGCAGGGAACGCTTTGAAGGATTTGTCGAGGCGCTTGGCCGTCGTCTGCAAAAGGGGCAAAGCTTTCTGCGCGAGATTCCGGAAGATATCCGCGGTCAGGGATCGGCCGACGAATCCTGACCGAGCATCCTGGATAGGCGACCGCGCCGGCCCTTCCTTTTCCTACGCCAGCCTACGACCGCAGCGATTTAGCCAACTCACAAAAAGCTGGACGCGCTATCGGCTCGAATGAGCTGAGGAGCAAAGGGCGATCATGCAAATTTCAAGGGCATGGCGTGTCATCGCGCGCGTTTTTCTCCCGTTTGCTGCTGGATACTATCTTTCGTATCTGTTTCGAACGATCAATGCTCTGATCGCCGGTCATCTCAGCTCGGATACCGGGCTTGGGGCTGTCGACCTCGGACTGCTTACGTCAGTCTATTTTTTGGTTTTCGCGGCGGCTCAGATCCCCGTCGGCATATTGTTGGACCGATTTGGTCCGCGTCGTGTCCAGAGTGCTCTACTGTTGGTGGCCGCCGCGGGTGCTGGACTATTCGCGGTGTCCACTGGATTCCTGCCACTTTTGATCGCGCGCGCAATGATCGGGCTTGGCGTGGCAGCGGCGCTCACCTCTGGACTGAAGTCAATCGTTCTCTGGTATCCTGGCGAGCGAGTGGCCTTGCTCAATGGCTATATGATCATGCTGGGGTCACTAGGAGCAGTCACCGCCACGGCACCCGCTGAGTATCTCCTTACCTGGATCGGCTGGCGACAGCTCTTTGAAATCCTGGCGGCCGCGACCAGTGTTACCGCCGTTCTCGTCTATGTAGTGGTGCCGGAACGAGTCATCATACGACCACCGGCATCAGTTCCCGCGACCCTCAGCTCCGTTTTCCGCGACAGGCGTTTCTGGCGTATCGCCCCGTTGTCGGCGACTTGCGTTGGATCGGCTTGGTCTCTGCAGGGATTGTGGGTATCGCCGTGGCTAATGGATGTAGAGGGGTTCGATCACACAGCTGTGGTCGGACGGCTTTTCATAATGTCGATCGTCTTGAGCTGCGGTGCCTGGTTGTTCGGGATGACCGTCCACTACATCAAACGAAGAAGTATCGGGGCGGAGACGATACTAGCGATAATTGCAATGCTGTTTATCGCAGCAGAGTCAGTCTTGATCCTGCGAGCGCCTCTGCCGTCCATCTTGCCCTGGTCCATTGTCGCAATTGTCGGAACGGCAACCGTGGTCAGCTTCGCGGTGATAGCGGATTACTTTCCGCCGGAGCTTGCCGGTCGTGCCAACGCGGCTTTGAACGTCCTGCACTTTGGCTGGGCATTTCTGGCTCAATACGCGACAGGTCTGGTCCTGGAGCAATGGTCTGCGAATGATGGCCATAGGCCCGTACAAGCCTATCAAGTCGCGTTCGGCCTCAACGTAGCGCTGCAGATCGCGGCGTCGATTTGGTTCGCGCTGCCTTGGCGCCGATCCATCGCTTCGTGGATGAGTTCAATTCTCGACTTCAAGCAGGCTGATGTTTCCTACGCCGTCGAGTCAGTTGGGTCGTGTGAGGATTCGCTCATCTTCGTGCCCGCCGATGACGATGCGACGTGGTGAGCCGCAACTCGCGGCGAACCAAGACAATTGAGTAGCCTCAATTGCCGGTTCTCGGCCTTTCTTTTTCTACGCTGCTCTACGATCACCGAAAGCGCTTGTTGCGCCAAGTCCGTCGGTGCCTTTTCTAATCATCCCCATCTGAGGGCCCTCTCTGGATGCCCTCGTTGCTGGGGGTGACTGTGGCAATCCATTCCTTTCAATCGGAAGCGAATTCTCGCGGCGCGCGAATGCTACGCAGTGCGCTCGGAACGGCGATCGCTGGTTACCTCGAAGATGAAGCGATTATCGAGGTGATGCTCAACCCAGATGGGCGACTGTGGATTGACCGACTGTCGAGTGGCCTGATCGACACAGGCGAAACTCTGTCCGCGGCCGACGGCGAGCGCATTGTCCGCTTAGTAGCGCATCACGTGGGCGCCGAGGTGCATGCCGGTGCACCACGGGTTTCGGCAGAACTGCCTGGGACCGGCGAGCGCTTCGAGGGGCTTTTGCCTCCGGTCGTTGCCGCACCGGCGTTCGCGATCCGCAAACCCGCTGTCGCCGTGTTCACGCTCGACGACTACGTCGCCAAGGGGATCATGACTTCGGAGCAAGCCAAGATCCTGAAGTGCGCGGTCTCCGCACGGAAGAACATACTCGTCGCCGGTGGGACATCGACCGGCAAGACCACATTGACGAATGCGCTCCTGGCCGAGGTGGCAAAGACCTCCGATCGCGTCGTGCTGATCGAGGATACCCGCGAACTCCAGTGCAAAGCGCCAAATCTTGTGGCGTTGCGGACCAAGGATGGTGTGGCCACGCTATCGGACCTCGTTCGCTCCTCACTGCGACTGCGTCCCGATCGCATTCCGATCGGCGAGGTCCGCGGCGCTGAAGCACTCGATCTCCTCAAGGCTTGGGGCACTGGTCATCCCGGTGGCATCGGCACCATTCATGCGGGCACCGCGCTCGGTGCGCTGCGGCGGCTCGAGCAACTCATCCAGGAGGCCGTCATCACGGTTCCGCGCGCCCTGATCGCCGAGACCATCAATCTTGTCGCGGTCCTTAATGGGCGCGGCGCTGACCGTCGCCTCGCTGAACTCGCCCAAGTCGCGGGGCTCGGTGCCGCCGGCGACTACAGCCTTTCACCAGCAGGAGACTGACATGCGTTCGAACTCTGATTTTCTTCGGCAAGTCGCATCACTCATTGCTTCCGGTACGGTTCTTCTGACGACGGCGCCGGCATGGGCGGCGGGCTCGAACATGCCGTGGGAGCAGCCACTCAATCAGATTCTGCAATCGGTCGAGGGCCCGGTCGCCAAGATCATCGCCGTCATCATCATCGTCGTGACCGGGCTCACGCTGGCCTTCGGGGACTCGTCAGGTGGTTTCCGCAGGCTGATCCAGATCGTGTTCGGTCTGTCGATCGCGTTCGCGGCCTCGAGCTTCTTCCTGTCGTTCTTCTCTTTTGGCGGCGGCGTGGTGATCTAATGGATGATCAAGTCGCAGGCTTTGTCGTACCGGTTCACCGCGCGCTCACTGAGCCAATCCTGATGGGCGGCGCGCCGCGATCGGTCGCGATTATTAACGGCACGCTTGCGGCAACCCTTGGACTTGGACTGCGGCTCTGGATCGCGGGTCTCGTCCTCTGGTTCATCGGCCACATGGCCGCCGTCTGGGCCGCCAAGCGCGATCCCGCTTTCGTCGATGTCGTGCGCCGACACCTGCGCATTCCCGGCCATCTCAACGCCTGAGCTCTCGGTCATGATGAACCTCGCCGAATATCGTCATTCTAATGCCCGGCTTGCCGACTTCCTGCCTTGGGCAGCTCTGGTCGACGAGGGAATCATCCTGAACAAGGATGGTTCGTTTCAACGGACAGCAAAATTCCGGGGCCCGGATCTCGACAGCGCGGTGCCGGCTGAACTCGTCGCCGTCGCCGGTCGTCTAAATAACGCTTTGCGCCGCCTTGGATCCGGCTGGGCTGTGTTTGTCGAGGCGCAGCGCCATTTTGCCGGTAGCTACCCGCCGAGCACCTTTCCGGACGTCGCGTCCGCGCTGGTTGATGCGGAACGTAGGGCTCAGTTCGAAGAGGCTGGCGCCCATTATGAGTCCAGCTATTTCCTGACTTTCCTCTATCTGCCCCCGGAGGAGGGGGCCGCCAGGGCAGAGCGACTACTCTACGAGGGTCGCGATCGCACCGCTGGAGCCCATGCTGGCGAGGTGCTCCGTGGGTTCATCGATCAAACCAACCGCGTGCTGCAGCTCGTGGAAGGGTTCATGCCCGAATGCGCCTGGCTCGATGATCAGGACACGCTGACGTACCTGCACTCGACGATTTCGACCAAGCGTCATCGCGTTCGGGTTCCAGAAATTCCCATGTACATCGATGCGCTGCTGGCCGACCAGCCGTTGACCGGCGGGCTCGAGCCGATGCTGGGTTCAGCGAACCTCCGGGTTCTCACGATCGTCGGCTTTCCCGGCGCGACGACGCCGGGAATTCTGGACGACCTGAACCGCCTGGCATTTTCCTATCGCTGGTCGACGCGGGCAATCATGCTCGACAAGAACGATGCCACCAAGCTGCTGACCAAAATTCGTCGCCAGTGGTTCGCCAAGAGAAAGTCCATCGGCGCCATCCTTAAGGAGGTCATGACGAACGAGGCATCGACGCTGCTCGACACCGACGCCCACAACAAGGCCTTAGATGCCGACGCGGCGTTGCAGGACCTGGGTTCGGACCAGATCGGACAAGCCTTTGTTACGGCGACCATCACGGTGTGGGACCGCGATCCCAATGCTGCGGATGAAAAGCTGCGGCTGGTCGAGAAGGTCATTCAGGGCCGCGATTTCACCTGCATGATCGAGACGGTGAACGCCGTCGAAGCCTGGCTCGGTAGTCTGCCGGGACATGTGTATGCCAACGTCCGGCAGCCACCGGTTTCGACCCTCAACCTAGCCCATATGATTCCGATGTCGGCCGTGTGGGCCGGCGAGGCGAGGGATCTGCACTTCAAAGGTCCGCCGCTCCTGTTTGGCAAGACCGAGGGATCGACCCCATTCCGATTCTCCCTCCACGTCGGCGACGTCGGCCATACCCTCGTGGTGGGGCCAACAGGTGCTGGCAAGTCGGTCCTGCTCGCTCTGATGGCGCTCCAGTTCCGCCGTTACCCGAGCTCTCAGGTCTTTGCGTTCGATTTTGGCGGCTCGATACGCGCGGCCGCGCTCGCCATGGGCGGCGACTGGCATGATCTCGGCGGCGCATTGTCTGACGGAGACGACCAACCAGTTGCCCTGCAACCGCTGGCGTGGATCGAGGATTCCGCAGAGCGCGGTTGGGCCACGGAGTGGCTCGGTGCGATCCTGGCACGCGAAAAGATCGACATCACGCCGGAGGTTAAGGATCACCTGTGGTCGGCGCTGACGTCTCTTGCCTCGGCGCCGATGCAGGAGCGAACCCTGACGGGCCTGTCCGTTCTGCTGCAATCCAACGCCCTAAAACGTGCCTTGCAGCCCTATTGCCTGGGCGGTCCTTCCGGGCGCCTGCTCGACGCCGAATGCGAGCGCCTTGGGGAGGCGTCGGTTCAGGCGTTTGAGACCGAAGGGTTGATCGGAACGAGCGCGGCGCCGGCCGTGCTGGCCTACCTCTTTCATCGTATTGGCGATCGTCTCGACGGCCGTCCAACACTTCTGATCGTCGATGAAGGCTGGCTTGCCCTGGACGATGACGACTTTGCCGGCCAGCTCCGCGAATGGCTGAAGACGCTCCGAAAGAAAAACGCGTCCGTCATCTTCGCCACCCAGTCCCTGTCGGACATCGATGGCTCCGCCATTGCGCCGGCGATCATCGAAAGCTGCCCGACGCGGCTGTTGCTGCCGAACGAACGGTCGATCGAGCCGCAGATCACCGCCATCTACCGCCGCTTCGGTCTCAATGACCGACAGATCGAGCTTCTCAGCCGGGCAACGCCAAAACGCGACTATTATTGCCAGTCTCGTCGCGGCAACCGGATGTTCGAACTCGGCCTCGGCGAGGTCGCGCTCGCCCTTACAGCAGCCTCCTCCAAGACGGACCAGGTCGCCATCGCGCGGCTGCTCGCCGAACATGGGCCTGATGGCTTCGTGCCGGCATGGCTCCAGCACCGCGGCGTTGCCTGGGCCACTGACCTGATCCCCAACCTCGTCAATCTGGAGAAATCGGTATGAGGCGTCTTGGTCTGTTGCTGACGGCGGGTACCGTTGCTCTGGCGTTCGTCGTCACGGTGCCCTCACGCGCGCTCATTGTCTTCGATCCCAACAACTACGTTCAGAACGTCCTGACCGCTGCCCGGGAACTCCAGCAGATCAACAACCAGATCACCTCGTTGCAGAACGAGGCGCAGATGCTGATCAATCAGGCCAAGAATCTGGCAAACCTGCCGTACTCGTCGCTGCAGCAATTGCAATCATCGATTCAGCGGACCCAGCTGCTGTTGGCCCAGGCTCAGCGGATCGCCTACGACGTCCAGCAGATCGACCGCGCCTTCTCGACCAGTTATGCACCAGCTGCCAGCAGCCAGTCGAACCAAGCGTTGGTCTTAAACGCGCAGTCGAGATGGCAGAACTCGGTCGCCGCATTGCAGGACGCGCTCCGCGTCCAAGCTGGCGTTGTCGGAAATCTCGACACCAACCGCATCCAGACGTCCGCATTGGTGACATCAAGCCAAGGCGCCAGCGGCGCTCTTCAGGCGACGCAAGCCGGCAATCAGATTCTCGCGCTCCAGGCCCAGCAACTCGCCGATCTCACCGCTGCCGTGGCGGCACAGGGCAGGGCGCAAAGCCTTGAAGCGGCGCAGCGGGCCTCTGCCCAGGATCAGGGGCGGGAACAGCTCCGAAGGTTTTTGACACCGGGGCAGGGCTATCAATCATTTAACGTGCAGATGTTCCACTAATGACCGATGTAAACGCGTTCAAGGCATTGTCGCTGCTTGTTTCGATCGGCGTGTTTGTCGTCGCGGCCTGTACAATTCAGCTTCGTGGTGGGAACGACCCTGCGCCGCAGACGGCGGAGCAGACGACGGGTGCAACCAGCGCTGAACTCGCGCGCTGCCGCAGCATCACGTCGGAGGAAGCGGCAGGTTATCAGCATTGCAAGCAGCTTTGGGCCGAAAGCCGCCGCCGCTTCTTTGGCAAGAAAGATGGTATCGCAGGCCACCATGAAGCCGCCGCAGGCCTAGCGTCGGTCCCAAAGGATCAGAGCCGGGTCCCGCAAGGATATCCGCCTCTCGCCACACCTGAGGCGGGCAAGCCATGACCGGTACGGGGATCATCGACCAGTTCCTGGAAACGTTCACTCGCTATATCGACAACGGCTTTGGGCTGCTGGGGAGTGACGTCGGGTATCTCGCAACGACCCTTGCCGCGATCGACATTACGCTCGCCGCGTTGTTCTGGAGTTGGGGACCGGACGAGGACATCATCGCGCGCCTCGTCAAGAAGACACTCTTTGTCGGCGTCTTCACCTATCTCATCGGTAATTGGAACAGTCTGGCACGCATCGTCTTCGAGAGCTTTGCCGGTCTTGGGCTGAAAGCGTCCGGCGCAAGCCTGTCTGCATCAGATTTCCTGCGGCCGGGAAAGATCGCTCAAGTCGGACTCGACGCTGGCCGACCGCTGCTCGATTCGATCTCGAATTTGATGGGTTACATCAGTTTCTTCGAGAATTTCGTTCAGATCGTCGTTCTCCTGTTCGCCTGGGTCGTGGTGCTGCTCGCCTTCTTCATCCTTGCGATCCAGCTCTTCGTCACCCTGATCGAATTCAAGCTGACGACGTTGGCCGGCTTCGTCCTCATTCCCTTTGGCTTGTTTGGCAAGACCGCCTTCGCGGCAGAGCGGGTTCTGGGCAACGTCCTATCCTCCGGAATCAAGGTCCTGGTCCTGGCCGTGATCGTCGGTATCGGCTCGACCCTGTTCTCGCAGTTCACCTCCGGCTTTGCTGGCGGGCAGCCGATGATCGAAGACGCGATGACGTTGGTGCTTGCGGCGCTCTCTTTGCTGGGCCTCGGCATCTTCGGTCCCGGAATCGCAAACGGCCTGGTGTCCGGCGGTCCACAACTCGGCGCCGGTGCGGCTGTCGGTACCGGACTTGCCGCTGGCGGAGTCGTGGCTGCCGGCGCGGGACTTGCCGCCGGTGGCGCTGGTCTCGCCGGCGGCGCCATCGCAGGCGCCGCGCGCGGCGGCGGCGCGGTCTTCAGTGGAGTATCCGCCGCCTACCGAACCGCAGGCCTTGCTGGTGTCGCCGAGGCCGGTGGCTCGGCCGCCATGAGCCCTTTGCGCCGCGCAGCGGCTGCGCTCGGCGGAGGTGGGCACGCAGGCGAGCAGGCCGCAAGCACTTCGGCCGAAGGGCAACCCGACTGGGCGCGACGCATGAAACGTGCCGAGGCCATTCGGCACGGTGCATCGGCGGCCGGCCACGCGGTCCGCTCCGGCGATCACGGTGGCAGCGGTTCTGCCGTCGATTTGTCCGATGGAGAGCGCTGAGACGAACTGCTCTTACGCCACACAGCAGCGCCTCGAACCCGAACACCGCACGACTTGAAACCAATCACTTAATCTCAGGGGGAAATATCGATGTTCAAACGACCATCAGTTCACTACGGGCGCATGCCCGAGCCGATTACACCATATCAGAAAGCAGCGCAGGTTTGGGACGAGCGCATTGGATCGGCGCGCGTGCAAGCCAAGAACTGGCGCCGGATGGCGTTCGGCTGCCTCATGCTGTCAGCCGGTCTCGCAGGTAGCCTTGCCTGGCAATCGAGCCAGGGATCCATCACGCCCTGGGTGGTCGAAGTCGATCATCTCGGCCAGGCCCAACGGGTTGCGCCGGCCAACATCGACTATCAACCGACTGATGCGCAGATCGCCTACCATCTGGCGCGCTTTATCGAGGATGTCAGAGGTCTGCCGGCCGACGGCATCGTTCTGCGCCAAAACTGGCTCCGGGCCTATGATTTTACGACCGATCGCGGCGCCGCTGCGCTCAATGATTACGCGCGCAACAATGACCCCTTTGCCAAGCTGGGTAGGGCGCAAATCTCCGTCGACGTCTCGAGCGTCATTCGCGCGTCGTCGGAAAGCTTTCGGGTCGCATGGACTCAACGCAGTTACGACAACGGCTCGCTGAGTTCGACCGAACGTTGGACTGCAATCCTCACGATTGTGATCGAGACGCCGCGCGATGCCGAACGCCTGCGTAAGAATCCCCTAGGCGTCTATGTCCGCGCCATCAACTGGTCAAAGGAGTTGAGTCAGTGACCAAGACGCTGTCTGACGTTCATTCGAAGCATCGCGTCACCCAAGGCAGGCGCAATCCGGCCCAACCCAAGTTCGTCTGCTCGAAGGGCGCACTTCTGCACGCTCTGCTGCTTAGCTCGTCGATGCTTGGTGGATGCGCGGCCTACATTCCGCCGGAGATCAGTTATGACGCTGAAGTCCCTCCGTTGCCGGCGCCGCCAGTGGCTCTCGACAACAGGTCGCGACCGCTTCACGTTCCACCCCTCTGGAAGCCGGCTCTCGGCGGCAAATCGGGAGGAAAGGAAGAGCCTGAACCGGTGAACCGCGTTGAGACAGCAAACAGCGCAGCCCGTGTTGAGCCGCGCAAGCGAGGGTATTTTAACGCAGCGCAAATCTACGCTTACAGTCCCGGGGCGCTCTATCAGATTTACGCGGCACCGGGGCAGATCACGGATATTGCGCTCGAGGAGGGAGAGCAGTTGACGGGATCAGGGCCCATCGCAGCCGGAGATACCGTCCGCTGGGTCGTGGGCGATACCGAGAGTGGGAGCGGCGACATGCGTCGTGTCCATATCCTGGTCAAGCCGACCCGCGCATCGATCGAGACCAATCTTGTCGTCAATACCGACCGGCGCACCTACCTGATCGAGCTCCGCTCCCGCGAGCGGCCATACATGCCATCCGTTGCCTGGTACTATCCGGAAACAACGCGAGAACGATCCCGTTCAATCGCTCTGAAACCCCTTCTTCCGGATCCGGCGCAGCGTATCTCCCGCTACGCCATCGAAGGGGACAGTCCACCCTGGCGACCGCTCGCCGTATATGACGATGGCCGCAAGGTCTATGTCGAATTCCCGCAAGGCATCGTGCAAGGTGAGATGCCTCCACTCTTCGTCATCGGCCCAGACGGCAAGACCGAACTCGTCAACTATCGCGCCTACGGCAATGTGTTGATCGTCGATCGGCTGTTTGCAGCCGCCGAACTCCGGCTCGGCGGGGAGCACCAGCAGAAGGTCAGGATTGTCAGAACCGACGGGAGGCCGTCGTCATGAATAGCGGGAATGGAAACGATCACGAGCAATCTGTCCCGCCCGCGACACAAGAGGACAGGTCGGGGAGCTTCCGCCTGAGAGCAGAGCATCTGCGTGTGACACGATTGTCCCGGAAAGTCTTGGCCGGAGGGAGCGCCGTTGCATTGCTCGTCATCGGTGGAACTGTGTTGTGGTCGCTGCAGAACAATCGTCCCCGAAACCGGGCGGCCGATGAGCTTTACAGTACCGATCATCATAATGTTGCCGATGGCATTACGGCGCTGCCGAAGGACTATGCTGGCGTTCCGCGCCAGCCAATCCCGCAGCTTGGTCCGCCGCTCCCTGGGGACCTCGGTCGACCGATCCTTGCCGCTCAAGGCCAGTCGCCGACGATCGGCAGTGATCCGGAACAGCAACGCCGAGATCAAGAGACCGAGGCAGCCCGCATGAGCCGTTTGTTCGCTGCGACCGATGGACGAGAAGTGCGTCCGCCCACCGCTGCGGCGGTTGGAAGCGACCGCGTCGTGCCACCGAACGCAACGAGCACCGGCGACGATGGATCTGCGCAGAACGGCCAGGACCGCAAGCTTGCCTTCGTGAACGCCGCTGTGGACCGTCGCACGGTCAGTCCTGACCGCGTCACCGGGCTCGCTTCGCCGTATATCGTGCAGGCTGGGACGATCATTCCGGGCGCCCTGATTACGGGGATCAGATCAGACCTCCCAGGCCAGATCACGGCGCAGGTAACGGAGAACGTGTATGATACACCGACCGGCCGCCTTCTGCTTGTGCCTCAGGGAGCGCGCCTGATCGGCATCTATGATAGCCAGGTCACTTTTGGTCAGTCCCGCGTCCTGCTCGTCTGGACGCGGCTGATCATGCCCAATGGACGTTCTATCGTTCTCGAGCGGCAGCCTGGCGCTGACACCGCCGGGTATGCCGGCCTCGAAGACCAGGTCGACAATCACTGGGGTGAGCTATTCAGGGCTGCGGCACTTTCGACGTTTCTGGCTGTCGGGACCGAACTGGGAGCCGGCTCGGACACCAACAGCAGCGACAGCGCCATCATCCAAGCATTGCGGCACGGCGCCTCGGACTCACTGAACCAGACCGGACAGCAAGTGGTTCGGCGCAGTCTCAACATCCAGCCCACGCTGACCGTGCGACCTGGTTTCCCGGTTCGCGTTGTCGTCAATCGCGACCTCATACTTGCGCCGTATGGAGGAGGATAGGGGGATGTCCAAGCTCAGAATAGGAGCACTGCCTGACGACAAGCCGGTCAAGGTCACCACTGAGCTCCCAGCATCAGTGCATCGGGATCTCGTCGCCTATGCAGAGGCCTTGGCCCGCGAAAGTGGGCAGCGTGTCGATCCGGCGAAGCTGATCGCTCCGATGTTGGCGCGCTTTATGGCCACGGACCGCGGATTTGCAAAGGCGAGACGAACCAATCATTCCCCAAGAACCGGCGGAGGCGAGGGATAGCGTTCTGCTAACAGGGTAAGGAAGCGCTTCAGAGCGGGATTTTCATTGTCGTTGCGCCAATGCGCATAGCAGTCCAACCGGCTTGGTCCCGTTCCGTCCTGCAGCTCTCGGTACACCAAGCCGGCGAAGCTCGCTCCAGTATCCGATTCCAGCACCAGCCCGACACCTAGTCCCATGCTGACCAGGCTTCTAAGGGTGCCCCGACTGACGTCGTGTCGTTCGATCCTGGGTCTGTCTTCCGGAAGCGTGAGCTTCGATATCAGAAGATTCTCCAGTTCGTGGCTGTGGTCGTGTTGGCTCAGGAGAACAGTTTGGTCGCGAAGGTCCGTCCAGTAGACGACCTCCCGCGCAGCCAAGGCATGATCCTCAGGCAGTGAAATCAGAACGCGCTCGCTCCACAGCGGGAGCGCCCTGTTACCAGGAGATAGCCGGCCGCCAAGGCTGATAGCGGCGTCGATTGTTCCGTTGCCAAGGGCAGCCATCAAGCGAAGCGGCGATCGTTCGACCGTTGCCGGTCCAATCTGTGGAAAGCGCTTCTTGAAATCCACCAGAGTGGCGCGCAGATGTCCCGCGGACAGCGAGGTGCAAAAGCCGATCGAAATGCTGCCGACCTCTCCCCGGCCATCACGACGTCCTGTTTCCACCAACGCATCGACATGCTCCATGATCAGTCGTGCAATTTGCAATACGACTCGACCGGCTCGGGTCGGCGTTACGCCTCCCCTTGACCGCTCAAATATAGCGGTTCCAATCGAGCCTTCGAGCTGGCTGACTGCGCGGCTTAGTGCTGAATGTTTCACCGAAAGGATGCCTGCGGCGCGTCGAAAGCTCCCGCAGTCGCCGACGACCAACGCAAATCGCAGCTGCCGCAAGCCTATGACGGGGATTCGCATCATGCGGGGTTGATCGTCGGCGCTTGGAATGTCTGTCATTGGCAGCCCGCCAACAGACCGATCAGCGCGGCTCGTGGCAGGAGGCATGTGGATTGCACGCACGGGTTAGGTCGTGTGCATGCCTTACGCGGCAAGCAGGACCGGCTCCCACAGAACCGGACCACAAAGTCCGCCAGCTTCTCGGAGCCTTGCAAGGATCTCGGCCGAAGTCGCGAGGTAGCCTGCGACGGCTACGGTACTCCCAATCTTGGAGGGAGCGCCCACACGACGCAGGGGCCAGCCGGCGCGTCGCAAGATCCTTTCCATGCGGGCATCCGTGACAGTAACAATATCAGTCAGTTGACGCGAAAGTCCAAACTCGACCATGCCTGCAAATAGCTCATAAGTCGCGCGTGCCACACCATGCTCCCCTTTTGGCGCGTCAGGTGCGACGTCAATTGCAAACCGGCTACTTTCCCATATCTGGGAGCTTGATGGTGCCGGCTGACCTTCAAGAAGCGCGGGAAATGTCTCGCGAAGCATCGTCGGCCCGTGGGTAGGCAAGAGTCGAACGCAGCCCTGCACCTGACCGTTGCTGGATACCTGGGTCAAATATGCCGGATGTAGTGCGTCGAATTCGTCGGTCTCCATATCGCCGCTGATCTGAACGTCCCAGTCCATACGGACTTTGAACACGCGATGCCGCAGCTGGTACATTGCGATCAATGTGTGAGAAAAGTCACCGTACCACGGCTCTGTGATGAGTTGAATCATGACATCCTCCACGGTTGTCATGAATGCTTGAAGCAAAGTCGCACCTAAGACATCACCCCTCGTTGTGGGAGGGGCCTGTCCTATTTTTGCTGTTCTCGTTTGGCAGCCGCGACGCGCAGCACAGCCTGGATAATGGTCCGCACACCCAATTTTTCTCTCGCGTTGTTCAGGTAAGAGGCGGCGGTATGATGCGAAATTCCCAGAATACGTCCGATCTCCCAGGCGCTCTTACCGTGGGCAGCCCACTCTAAGCATTCGAGCTCGCGTGGGGACAAGGATATTCCGTCGACTCTGAGGTCATTTGCGAGTTTACGCCGAATGTGCGAGTGGAAAAACATTGCCATAAGCTGAAGAACTCGAGCGTTTGACTTGATACAGCTTTCGAAGGGCGCATCTCGTTGGTCCGCCGCAAAGGTCACGGCGGCAACTGGGCCGTGTCCGTCATGGATCGGTACAGTGAAACCTAGCCTGATGCCAAACTGAGCGGCTTCGTCGAAGAGCTGCCGTTGCGCCCGTGAACTGTACCTTTGTGGGCAGCCATTTCCCCAACGAAACGGCTCGGTGTCCTGGAGCGCTTGTACGATAACCGGGTCAATTTGCTCATAGCGGCTCCGGATATAGTGCGAAGTCCAACGTTCAGGGTACGTTGATATGAGGCGTGGCTTGCCGCCGGACCGCTGGGGTAGTGCCAAGTATGCAAAGCAAGACAAGTCAAGGGCAGAAGCCGTGACTGCCATCGCCTCTGAAAAATCTGCTTGAACTTTGGCGTCCGAAAGCTGGTCAATGAAGTGTTGAAAGATACGATACATAGGTAAGTTGATTCCATCCCCACAGCGTGTACTCGCACTTTTCAGGTTGATACCTTCGCTGCTGCTGGCGAAGGATTGCGCAGTCGTCTTCGTCTCCACCCGTCTGCTTGGCGGTTACGATCGCGACTCGTGAATCGCAGTTGAACGGATATTGTCGCGGCTCTCCAGCCAGCCAGCGGACTGATCATCTTTGGAGGCTGATTGGCAGGGGCTGATGGATAGTCAGCCCATGCTGCGCTGGCGCATGAATCTGATATCGATTGCAATTGCAAGTGGATTTACTGGGGCGAAAAAGTGCGGTCCGCCGCACTTTCCCTTTATTTGGTCGATAAAATCTGTCGATGCTGCCTAGGTCAACAGATATAACTTGCAAATGCAAGTTAAATTGGCTAGCCTCTTCATCAATTGATCGATGGAGTGAGGCGCGATGGCGACAAGCGAAACGACGTGCGATCTGGTCTTTCGCGAGGCGACGGTGATCGATGGCAGCGGTGCGCCGCGATTTGTCGCGGACGTCGCGGTGAAGAGCGATCGCATCGTCGCCATCGGCGATCTCGCCGGCGTAGCGGCGCGCGAGGTGGTTGAGGCGCGAGGCCGGGTGCTGGCGCCGGGCTTCATCGACACCCACAGTCATGATGATAATGCCGTGCTGGCGACGCCCGGCATGGAGATCAAGGTCTCCCAGGGGGTGACCAGTGTCGTGAACGGCAATTGCGGCGTCAGCCTCGCGCCGCTCGTCGTGGACAGTCTGCCGCCGCCGCCGGTCTCGACCCTCGGGGAAGCGAAGGACTTTGCTTTTCCAACCATGGCGGCCTATCTCGATCGCCTCATGGCGTGGCCACCCGCGGTCAATACCGCGAGCCTGGTCGGACATTCGACGCTGCGGGTCGGTGCGATGAGAGACCTCAATCGCGAGGCAAATGCTGACGAACTCGCCGTGATGCGCGAGCGCCTGCGCGAGGCGATGGCGGCGGGCGCGATCGGGTTCTCAAGTGGTGTGTTCTATCCGCCAAGCCAGGCCGCCACGATCGCGGAGACGACGGAGCTCGCGCGCGTCGCCGCTGAGGCCGGCGGCATCTACACGTCCCATGTCCGAGACGAGACCGATGGCGTCGTAACCTCGCTCCAGGAAGCCATCACGGTCGGTAGCGTCGCCGGCGCACCGGTGGTGATCTCCCATCACAAGGTTGCCGGCATGAAGAATTTCGGCCGTTCGCGCGAGACGCTGGCGCTGCTCGACAAGGCCAACGAAACCCACGAGGTCGGGTTCGACGCTTATCCGTACACCGCGGCGTCGAGTTGGCTGACGCCCGACTATCTGAGCCTGTGTAGTCGCGTTACGGTGACGTGGTCAAAGCCATTTCCGGAAATGAAGGGGCGTGACATCGCCGCGATCGCGCGGGAATGGGGCTGCGATGACAAGGAGGCGGCGAGCCGGCTGCAACCGGGCGGCGCGGTGTACTTCCTGATGGACGAGGCGGACGTGCGCCGTGTTGTCTCCCATCACCGCGCGATGATCGGCTCCGACGGCCTGCCTAATGACATGCATCCGCATCCGCGGCTGTGGGGTACCTTCCCGCGCGTGCTCGGCCACTACGTCCGCGACGAGAAGCTGTTCGATCTCGAGGAGGCGGTGCGGCGCATGACTGGCTTGCCCGCGGCAACGTTCGGCTTCGCCGACCGCGGCGCGGTGAAGTGCGGTGCCTTTGCCGATCTCGTGTTGTTCGATCCGGACACCGTGATCGACGCGGCGACCTTCGAGCAGCCGGTGCAGACGGCGCACGGAATCGAGCTCGTGCTGGTCAACGGGGTGCCGGTGTGGCGCGACGGCGCCTCGACCGGCGCGCGCCCCGGCCGTGTGTTGCGGCGTCAATCGATGCGCGCGGCCTAGAGTGCAGCGCGTCGCCGGATCGATATCAGAGGAGGACCACTTTGGGTCGCGAATTCACCAAGATCGACATGAGCTTCGATCGGATTCCCTACGACTGGGAAAGCCGCAAGGCTTGGCTCGATATTCCGTTTCCCAGCGAGGAATATGATGCACGGGTCGCCCGGGTTCGGCAGGCGATGGGGCAGGCAGGTCTCGATGTAATCCTGATCCACGGCGGACCTGGCTGGCTCAATGGCGATGTGCGCTGGATCTCGAACTTCCCGTCGCAAATCGGCAATACCGTCGTCGTGTTGCCAAGCGACGGGCCGCTGACGCTGACGACGGATTCGATCCTGCACTCGGCGCCGATGCATTCCTTCGTGCACCACACCTGGATCCGCGATGTTCGCCCCGGCCACCTGCCGGGGACGGTCAAGGACCCGCTCGGTATTGGCCGTCATGTCTGCGACGTCCTCGCTGAGCGCAAACTCACCGCCGCGCGCATCGGTCTCGTCGGCGAACGGTTCTTCCCCGGCGTGATCCTTCATGAGATTCGCGAGCGTTGTCCCGCCGCCACGTTTTCCTCGGCCCAGCTGCCATACTGGTCGGCAAAGCAGATCAAATCGCCGCGCGAAATCGCCCTCATCGAGCGGGCGGGACGAGCGACCGCCGCCGGTCTCGAAGCGGCGATGGATCTTGTCCGGCCCGGGGTGACCGAGCTCGAATTGTCGGCCGCGGCGCACCGCGCCATGGCCGGACTCGCCGACTGGGTGGGACACTGCATGGTCGCCACCGGGCCGCGCTCGGGGTTGAAGCACCTCTTTCCGACTGCGCGCAAGCTCGAGGACGGCGACATGGTGTTCCTCGACATGGGCGTCCATCTGCAGGGCTACTTCACCGACACTGCGCGTACGATGTGCGCGGGTGTAGTTGGTGCGCGGCAGCGCAAGGTGCTGCAATGCGGCCTCGACATGTTCGAAGCGGTGGTCGCCGCGGCCAAGCCGGGCGCCGTCATCGCCGAATTGCAGAATATCGCCCAGGGTATCGCCGAGGACGCCGGCCTTGGCGAACATTACTGGCCGAGTGGCTTCGGCCATGGCATCGGCACCAACATCGCCGAGCTGCCGAGCCTGCACTGGAGGAGCGATGCTGTATTGCAAGCGGGGCACGTGTTCGCGCTTGAGCCGATGATCGTGATCCACGACTTCGGCTGCGGCGTGGTCGAAGACCAGATCTTGATCACCGAGACTGGCGCCTGCTCACTCACGCCTGCGAAGAAGAAGGTGTGGTGATGACAAATTTCAGTTCGCCGCAGGAACCGCGGCAAAGTATCAATGCCGATCTGATCGGCGTGCCGGGCGGCGCGTTGCAGCTCGTGACTCCGGCGCTTGTCATCGATCTCGCTGCGATGCGCGAGAATCTCCATCGCATGACGCGGCAATGCCGGGATGCCGGCATGGCGCTGCGTCCGCACGGCAAGACCCACAAGTGCAGCGTCATTGCCCGCGAGCAGATCGCCGCCGGCGCGGTCGGCATCTGCGCGACCACGGGGCGAGAGGCGATTGCCTATTCGCGAGCCGGCTTGCCTGGCCTCCTGGTCACGACGCCGATCGTCCAACGTGCCCATATAGAAACGTTGGCGACGCTGCATCGCAGGGGGGCTGACATCACGCTGATATTCGACACTGCCGAAAACATCGTTGAATGGGAAGCCGCGCTTACGGGTGCCGAGCGCCTGCTGCCGGCGTTCGTCGACCTCGATCTCGGCATGGGGCGCACCGGCGCGGCGTCGATCAGCGCCGCTGTCGAGCTCGCACGGCGGCTGCACGGCTCGTCGGCGCTGACCTATGCGGGGCTGCAAGCCTATTCGGGCCGCGTGCAGCACATCCTCAGTTACACTGAACGCCGTGCCGTCTATCTCAAGCAGATCGAGCGGCTACGGCAAACGCTAGCGGCGCTGGAGGCCGCGGCGCTCCGCCCGCCGGTCGTCAGCGGTGGCGGCACCGGCACCTTCGCCATCGACGTCGAGCACGGGCTCTATACCGAGAGCCAGGCCGGCTCCTATGCGCTGATGGACGTCGACTATGATGTGGTCGAGCTGTTTCCCGACCGCGCCAACCCGTACCGCTTTGCATTGTACCTGCGCACCTCAGTGGTCAGCGCCAACCAGCCGCATCACGTCAGCATCAATGCGGGCTTCAAGAGTTTGTCGACCGACGGGCCCTTGCCCCGCGTGCGGTCTGGGCAGTGGCCCGGAGCGGCGTACGATTTCTTTGGCGACGAGTTCGGCCTGATCGCTCTCGCAGAGGGAGCCCCGCGGCCGACCGTGGGAGATTTGGTGGACATCGAGGTGTCGCACTGCGATCCGACCATCAACCTGCACGACTATTTCCATGTGCTCGATGGTGACACAGTCGTCGACATCTGGCCGGTTGACGCGCGGGGTGTGCTCTAGGCGCGAGAGGCTGGCGCCGCCCGGTCAGCACGGCGGATGCCCCCGCCGCGACCGTGGCGGCGCTGCTAGGGGGCAGCAAAAGACAACGCGCGTCCGGCAGAGAGGTCGCAGCATGATCGTCATCACGCGTCAGATTCGCGCGGCACGCGCGCTGTTGGGTTGGGAGCAGTACGAGCTCGCCGTCCAGTCCGGCGTCGCCATCTCGACAGTGCGTCGGCTTGAGGGCTCGAAGTGCGCGGTGAACGTGCAGTCCGACACGGTCGAGAAGATACGACTGGCATGCGAGCGCGCTGGCATTGACTTCATCGGCTATCCCAATCCCGGTGTGCAGTTCAAAACCGGCGACCGAGCCCTGCCCGCCGACCTGCAGCAGGTGGTGATCTCCAGCTTCGCAATGCAGGCACGCGTGCTCTAGCGGCGCGCACAACGGGCGCGCGATGGATGCGAGATACAATGCGTGAGATCCCTGTCGCCGCACTGAAACACTCGACCATCATTATCGATCCCCGAGATGTTTTATAATTGAAATAATGTCGTCGACCGCCTTTCATCGTCTTGCGTGTTCAGCAATGGGCGGTCGCTGACCGTGTCCATCGCACGATGGCAGCGCAGAAACAAACGAGGAGGGGGCTATGAGAACAGGGAAGATCGGAATCGCCGTCGCGGGAATCATGGCCGCGACCCCGGTGAGTGCCTACGAATTCGGCTACTCAGGATACGCTTCGCTACCAGGCGTCACGGTGGGCGGGGCAACTGCCGGCGCGCCGCCGCCGGGTGTCTACATGTTCAATCAGGTCGGCGTGACGGTAGGCAGCATCGTTGGTCCGGGCGCGCCGAACATCAACGGTAGCGCGACGCCAGTCCACGTCTCGGGCGCAGCCACCGGGCTGTTGTGGGTGCCGGGCTGGACGTTTCTTGGCGCGACCTATGATGCGGTCGTCGTACAGCCCTGGTTCGCGGTCGATGTCGGCAACCCCGTCGACGCGCACCCGGTCGGCTTTCACAATACCTATTTCGTACCGGCCGAACTGAGCTGGAAGCTCGGCGACAGCGGCTTCTTCGTCAAGACGGGCTTCGGCTTCTACGCCCCGAATGGCAACATCTCAGGCGCCAACGGTCTTGGCGGCATCGGCAATCCGTGGTGGACGTTTCAGCCAGAGTTCATCGTGTCCTACCTGAAGGATGGGTGGAACTTCACCGCCAACGTGTCGCGTGAGTTCAACACCAAGAATTCAATCACGGACTATCGCACCGGCGACATCATGCACGCCGAGTTCACTGCCACCAAGACGATCGAGCGTTGGACCGTTGGTGGTGTCGCCTTCTACGTCGGACAGGTGACCAACGACACGTCCAGCGCGTTCTACAAGGGCGCCATCAACTCGAACAAATATGACGTCTGGGCCGTTGGCGGCTTGGTTGGCTACGACTTCGGCCCTGCGAACTTCACGGTGTGGGCGCTCGACCGGGTGTCCGCTGTGACGTCAGGCGGAACAGCTGGTCCTCCGGGAGTGGATACCGCTGCGATCTCGAAAGGCTACACAGTGTATGCACAACTCAGCTTCCGCCTGTGGGCGCCTGAAGAGAGTGCAGTTCCGACGCACCTGCCGCTCATCCGCAAATAGACCTCGTCGCCTGGCGCAATGCCGCGAACTATCGCGGCTGCGCCGGTATCATCCCTTCATCGCCTTAGCACATCAACATGATCTCCGAGGCGACCAGCATAACGCCTGGCAATTCCGGCCTCGGCGCCATTTCCTGGAACATCCTCGGGCAGACATATGTCCCTAAGCAGTTCACGGACCGCTGCTTTGCGTGGCATGCGACGCTGCCGCCCGGAACCTTCGTGCCGCCGCACATTCATCCAACCCAGGACGAGTATCTCTATTTGCTCCAGGGCCCGCTCGACGTCCTGCTCGATGGTATCGAGGTAGGAACGGCAACCGGAGATCTCGTTCGTCTACTGATGGGACTTCCCCATGGCATCTTCAGCAAGTCTCCTGGCGTCGCCAAGGTCGTGGTCTGGGTGTCTCCGTCGCGCCGGCTGTTCGACCTGTTCAGAGGGCTCGACAATCTCACCGATCCCGACGCAATCGTCGCGCTCTCAGCACAGCATGAGGTCGATTTTCTTCCGCCCGTGGCGTGACGGCGAGGAGTCCTGAGGCAGGCATGTCACGAGAACAGGAGCCATCGTCAATGAAGACGTTTCTCGCGACCGACTGGGGGGGGCCTGGCGCTGCCGATGCCGGCTTCGTGCCTCAATTTCCTCGACCGGCAGATCTTTCGATCCTCATTCGGGCATGAGTGCCGAATTGCATCTGTCGGACGGTGCAGCACTTCGCTACGCTCGAGCAGCGGGCGATGGCTGCCGCTTTCATGCTGCTGGTGACCAATTTGTTCGAGCTCGGTCTCTCGGCTCGGACGCGCTGCGCCATGCGATCATCATCGCCGCCGCTGGGGAGGCCTCCTCTCTAGTGCCGCCCTCTTTAGGGCGGGTGCTGCTTGGCCGCAGCGAGGCGCATATCGCGGCGCTGCCACGCTCCTGAGCCGCGAAAGTGAATCACGTCGTGGCTGCGCGTCGCCGTCGCAACAGGTCAAACACCATCGACCTCGGGTAGGGGCCAACGTTGGGCCTATCGCCGAAGTGCATCACTGACATATCGTCGTCGGCGAACGCCGGCCAGTGCGGGGCGCCGCCGACGTTGGGGTCGCCGTTGCGGGCAAAGCTGATCCAGTAATCCTGCATGGCCCGTGACACGGCCGCGTCGACCGCGTCATAACCATCATCGTCCGGCGGCAGGCCGAACACGTAGGGGATCTCGTAGGTGTGATTGGCACGGCGGTGCGCAGCGCGGTTCTTGGGCGCCACCCGGCCGAAATGATAGACGTAGCACCGTCGCCCCAGCGCGCTCAACTGCGCAGCCATCTGATAAGCGCGCTCGACGAAGAAGAAGTCGGCAATCAAGTTGCGCATGCCTTCGCGCGCCCCTGTGCGGGACAGTGGTGAGTTTTCGCGAAACAGCTTGCGGGCGCTGAGGCCGAGGATCCCGAGCGACATGCCGAAATAGTTCAAACGCGCTGTGCCGAAAGCGTTCGCGAAGAAAATACCTTCGTTGGCATTCGTGCCCAGCAGCACCGGTACATCGGCGATGCCAGCCGAGATGTCGCTGGTATCGCTGCGCGGCAGCAGCGCGGTCGGCGTCGGCCACCAGCGCAGGCCGCGGTCGGTCTCGCGGAACTTGAATGCCATGGTGTCGATCAGCTTGCCAGCGGGTATATCCCGCATCTCGGCCAACGACCGCGCTCCAAGCGCCTTCTGATATGCAAGGCCGACGCGCAGCTTCGCTTCCAACGTCGGCTCGGCGGTCTCGCCGAGCGCCGACGACCCGAAACCGCCGCTCTGCAAGATGGCGCGGTGGAACAGCCCGCGTGCGGCCGGCATCTCCATCAGACAACGTACCGCTGCGGCGCCCGCGGACTCGCCAAAGATCGTGACGTTATTTGGATCGCCACCGAACAACGCGATATTGGTCTTGACCCACTGCAGCGCGCAGAGCTGGTCGAGCAGACCGTAGTTGTTGGTGGTCCGCGTCGGGTCGGTCGCCGCAAGTTCCGGATGGGCGAGAAAGCCGAACGGTCCAAGCCGATAGTTGAGCGTAACCAGTACGACACCGCGCTCGGCAAAATGCGCGCCGTCATACCCGCTTTCGCTTCCCGAGCCGGTGAAGAAGCCGCCGCCGTGGATCCAGACCATGACCGGCGCCGTAGCTTGCGGGGGCGCTGGCGCCCAGACGTTGAGATAGAGACAGTCCTCGCTGGTTGTGGTCGCACGCTCCGGTGAAATGGTGAGCTCCGGCGGCAGTGCCGGCTGCGGGCTCGCGGGGCCGAAGGCGTCAGCATTGCGCACGCCGTTCCACGCACCGATCGGTTCTGGTGCAAGCCACCGCCGCGCGCCGGTCGGTGCATGGGCGTAGGGAATTCCGAGGAACGATCGCACGACGCCGTGCTGTAGCCCGCGGAACTCGCCGGCCGGAGTTGTGACAACGCTTGCATCCATTATTCGATCGCCAGGGCCGTCGCGACTTCATCGCCCACCTCGCTGAGATCGGTTGCGCGCGCAAGGCCACGGTGGATTGTTCCGAGACCGAGGCACATCAACTGCGCCGCACCTTCGGGCAGATCCTGGCAAGCGATTCGGTTGATTCGGTCGGCGATCGGCCAGAGCTTGTCGAATAGTTCTTTGCCCTTGTTGGTCAGATTCAGGCGCAAGATGCGCATGTCCTGGTCGTCGGCCGTGCGTTCGATCCAGCCCGCGCGGATCATCTGCTCCATGGAGCGTGAAAGCGTGGTCGGATCGATGGTGGCGTATTCGGCGACCTCGGTCATGGTGATCCCCGGCCGCACATGCACCGCGAGCACGACGCGCCATTCTGGCACCCGCACGCCGAGGGCCCGGAATTCGCGGGCCAGCAGCCGGTCGCGCCGACCCATGATCTGAGTAACCCAGAAGAAGATGTGGCTGTGTGCGACCGGCGCCGGCGGCGATTGCGGCGGACTGTCGTCGAGCTCATCGAGTGGCGGCAGCGCTTTGATTGCGCTGGCAGCATCAACGGCGCGCACGCCGCGAACTGGTTTTTCCTTTGGCATCCCGTCGTCCGGTCTTGTTCGATTTCAAAGTCGCAACATACCGAATATACTTGTAAATGCAATTAAATGATGCTGAGAATGCCGAACTTTTCGAACCTTTGTCAATGCAAACGCAACTGTCTGGTGAGCTGATTTGAGGACCAAGCTGCTGCGTTGGACCGGGGCTCCGATCCGTGAGCAGGTCGCTCATAAGGTGACGCTCAACCGCATCTCGGTCCTGAAAACGGGGCGCGATTCAGGTCCAGATCGATATGGCACGATAGAGATCGAGCAGAACCGGGTTCTCATTGAGATACCCGCTCCAGAAAATGGTGCCGATCTCCGGCGTCCCGTCGAGGAGTGCGGGGCGGATGAAAAGCACGGCATCGCAGGCGGCGCGCTGTGCAGCGCAGCCGCCAAGCGTACCGCTGATGCGATCGACGGCTTGCGTTGGCAGTCGCAATCCGGGTGGAACATCTGACCGATAGCGCGCCGCTACCAGACCTGTTCCCTTAGTTCGGATTTGGACGCACAAAATTTGGAGACCGGGATGAAACTCGACGAATACGCACGTTATGACGGATTGGGCCTTGCCGCGTTGGTACGGAGCGGCGAGGTGAGCGCTGGCGAGGTGGTCGAGACCGCCCAGAAGGCCATCGACGCCGTCAATCCCACCCTGAATGCCGTGATCGGCAGGATAGAGCCGCGCGCGCAGGCCGGAGACCGCAACGCTCCGTTCTTCGGCGTTCCCTTCCTGATCAAGGATCTCGCGCTGCACGCCGAAGGCGTGGCTTGCGACATGGGCAGCCGGCTGGTCGCGGGCAGCTTCGTCTCGCCCCATGACACCGACCTGATGCAGCGCTTCAAGGCCGCGGGCGTCGTGACGCTCGGTCGCACCAACACGCCGGAATTCGGGTTCTGCAGCACCACCGAGCCGGTGCTTCATGGTCCCACGCGCAATCCCTGGGATACGGGCCGATCGCCGGGCGGCTCGAGCGGCGGTTCAGCCGCAGCCGTCGCCGCGGGCATCGTGCCGATCGCGCATGCCAACGACGGCGGTGGGTCAATCCGCATTCCGGCCGCCTGTTGCGGGCTGGTGGGGCTGAAGCCGACGCGCGGACGCACGCCGCCGGGCCCCGAGGTTGGTCAGGCGTTGCACGGGCTTGGGGCCGAGCATGTGGTCTCACGCACTGTCCGCGACTGCGCGTCCATGCTGGATGCGGTGCAGGGGCCGGGCGTCGGTGATCCATTCGTGATCGCGCCGCCCCTGCGGCGCTACGCGGAGGAGGTCGGCGCGCCGGTGGGGCGGCTGCGTGTGGCGGTCTCGCTGTCGGGCATGATGGACGCCACGATCGACGACGATATCTGCGGCGAGGTGATGCGGGTCGTTCGCCACCTCGAATCCCTGGGCCACTACGTCACCGAGACCTCTCCAGCCTTCGACGAGACCACGTTCCACACCGCGAACATGACCTATTGGTGCGGGTTTCTTGCGGCCGGCGTGCTCGGGATCGCCCAGTCGAACGGTCGCAAGCCGTCGCGCGAGACGCTCGAGGCCACGACGCTCGCGTGCTACGAATACGGCGCGTCGTTGAAGCTGACCGATGTCGAGCTGGCCGACATGCTCGCCAACACCGTCTGCCGTGCCGTCGCACCGTTCTTCAATGACTACGATGTGCTCTTGACGCCGACGGCCACCGGTGCCGCACTGCCGCTCGGCTTCACCAATGCCGACGATCCGAAGCTCGGCGCAAAGGGGTGGTACGAGCACCTGTTCCGGTATGCTCCATTCACGGCGCTCTACAACATGACTGGCCAGCCGGCGATCAGCCTGCCGCTCGCCATCGATGCAAAGGGCCTCCCGGTCGGCATGCAATTCGTTGCGCGTTTCGGTGCCGAAGACATCCTTCTGCGCCTCGCCGCACAGCTCGAGCAATCGTTGCCGTGGGCCGGCCGCCGCCCGGGCGTTCACGTTGCAGCGTAGGCAGGTTCCCGGCGGCGCGCACGTTCCGAAGTGCACCTCCCGAAATCTCCTTGCGAAGGAAAATCCTGTTGTCGAGAACCGTGTTTCACATTGAAAACGTGATCTGGAGCGCACTACTCTTCGACCAGTTTTGGTAGAAGAATATCCTGCAGCGAGGTCGGAGGCAGTGCATGTCGAACGTCGCGTCAACGTCCGTGCCTGTAAAGTCTCGCCGACGGGCGCGGGTGCGCAACGGCGCGGCCGACATGATTTCGTCACGCTCGCGCGACGGCAGCCTGGCCCGCCGCGCGAGCGCCTTCCTGCTCGATCTCTATGCGATGTCACGCACGCATTCGTTCGACCGTTTCCAACAGGCGACACTGTCGCGGCTGCGCGTCGAGTTGCCGTTCTGCTCGGCCTATTGGGGCATGTTGCGTGCACCGTCGGAAGGTCCCCTGACACTGCACAGCACCTTTGTTGATGAGTTGCCCGGCGAGTTTGTCCGTGAGTGGGAGACCGTCAAGCACAAGGACGAGCTGGCGGCACGTGTCATTGCGAGGCCAGGCGTAGCATCGAGCATCAGGACCGTGGACATGAATCACAATGAATTCATGGCCATGGGTGAGCGGTTTGGAATCGGCAGCGCCACTTCCATTGCTGTGGTCGCCCCCGTACCCAGGCTACTGACGTTTCTGTCGCTCTATCGACCGTTCGATGAGCTGCCATTCGATCACGACGATCGCTGCCTGCAAGAAATCATCATGCCCCATGTCGCCGCCGCGTGGCATGCGAACCGGATGCATCATTTCGAAGGTGTGCGTGCCGGCACGGATGGATCCCGCAAGGGCTTTGCCGTCGCCGACAGATACGGCGTGCTGCATGTCAGCGACGCCGCTTTCTCCGCCTTGATGCGCAGCGAATGGCCCAGTTGGAGCGGGCATGAACTGCCCGCTGCGCTGCGCTCGTCCATTGCAGGGGGCTGCGATTACGAAGGCGATCAGCTGACCGTCCTGTTACGCCGCCAAGGCGACCTAATCTTGCTCCAGGTTCGCCGGCGCAGTGCGCTCGACCGCCTCTCGCCGCGCGAGGCCGAAATCGTTGGCTGGTATCGCGAAGGTCTATCCTACAAGCAGATCGCCATGCGGCTCGGTTGCTCTCCGTACACGATCCGCCATCACCTCCGCGAGATCTACGGCAAGCTTGGCGTATGCAACAAGATTGCCCTCATCCGCCTCGCAGGTGACGCGCGCATGCAGTGACGACCACAAACAGCCTGCTCCGACAGGATTACTGTTCGGATCAAGGAATTTGCATCGCCGCATGATGCGGGCCGCCAGGGCGTCAGCCAATGCTCTGGCGGTCTGATGTTCGGCTAACCGATTTGTGATCCGGCCGAAAACACGGTTCGTCCGCCAACGATGGTCTGAAGGACCTGGATCTTGGGCAGATCGTCGACCGGCACGTCGAATGGATCGGCATCCATGATTGCAAAGTCGGCATATCCGCCGACCTCGATGGAGCCGATCCCCTTCCAGCCCAGAATATCGGCGGCGTCCTTGGTGAACATTCGGATCGCCTCCGAACGGGTGACCGGTTGGGAGCGATGTTGGTTCCTGCGGTTCGACCCGGCGAATTCACAGGTTTCGGCAAGCTTGATCTGCTCGAGCACGCTCTTGGGCCCCCAATCGGTCCCGCCGCCGACCTTGATTCCGTGATCGAGCAGCCGCCGCATCGGAATCAGGTCCGGCAGCGCGTGATCGCCGATCCGCTCGCAATACAAATCACCTTTGCCCCAGTGAAACCCCTTGCTGGTGGTACAGCACATGCCGTGCCTAGCCATGTTGCGCGCGCTGTTTTCGTTCACCAGAAGTGCATGCTGGACGATCCAGTGTTGGCGCGCGACGCTCTCCTGCACGCCGAGCTTGGCGATGGTGGCAAAGAAGTCGTCGAAATCGGGAGGGGTTGCGAGCAAGGCGCTCAGTCGCACGCCGGTCTCTGCACAGTGGCGCACCACCGTTTCCTCGACCCGGCGCGGCAAGAATTCCAGCCCGTAGGTCGTGCCGCCGTAGGGCGCCTTGATCGGCTCATACATCCGCAGAAAGCCGGGATTGCAGGGGCCGGTTCGGCAGAGCAGCACGCCTTCGGTGCGTAACCAGTCGTCGGTCAGGTCGGCTGCCTTGCTCATGAAGTCGATGACGTCACGAAGCTGGATGTCCGATGGCTGGTAGTGGATGTCGAATGCCGTGTCGGCGACATCCAGTCCAGCCAGCACGCGGCACGTCATCTTGCCTTCGCGGCGAAGTGTCTGATACGCAGCGAGCTGCGCCGCATTCATCGCGTGAATCTCGAAAATGCTCGTCACGCCGATGCTGTTCATCTCCGCCATCCCCGCTTGGCCGGCGATCGGCCAGATTGCAGGCGGCGGCGCTGGAAGTTTGCTCAGGATCTGAAGCCAGAACGGGTCACGCGTATAGTAGTTGGTCACCGCGCCACGCAGGATTCCACTGACGCGGTCCTCGGAGTCGCGATCGATCCAGACGTCGCAAACGCGCTCCGGCAGCACCTCGGAAATGCCGAGTTGGCTCAGCGCCAGGCTGTTGAGCGCGACGATGTTGGGTTGCTTTGGCGCATAGGCCTGAATGATCAACGGATGCTTGTCGGTCGCCTCATCGAGGCGCCAGCGATTGGGAAGTGTCCCCTCCGGCAGGTCGCGATAGGAGCGGCGAATAAAGTAGTGAGCTTCCCCGACCGGAGTGCAGAATATCCATTCGCCGGGCGGCGTCACCGCGGCTCGGGCACGGATGCGCGAGACGATGTCATCATGCGACTGTGCGTCGCTCAGATCGATCGCTGCCACCTTCAAGGCAGCGAAGTGCATGGCGTGCGGATGGGTGTCGACAAATCCGGGGAGGATCGTTGCCCCTTTAACGTCGACGCGTGGAGTGCTTGCCTTGACCATCCTTTCCAAATCGCCGAGCGCGCCGACGGCGGCAACTCTTCCGCCGCGGACCAGGATGGCTTCCTGAGGCGGCGATTGAAAATCGCAGGTCTGCACCCGGCCGCCGTGCAGCAGAAATTCCGTTGGTTGATCGTTCGACATGTCTCTCTCCACACTTGCAAGATCCCGACTGCGCGAGACCTTTGACAAGGCTGACGTCGTGCCTCATGGTTGCCAATCATCCTTCGGAGTGACGATCATGGAGCGCGGCGCTTGGCGATCGCATATCGCGGCGGCGGGCGGTCGGGCTGCTCACATAACCGGGCGTGGATCGTGTGAGCAGTTCGATGCGCCGAAGTGCGGCGCTGTTCTGCCGTCCCTGATCAACCTCGCGCGCGTGCTCGTTGAAGCGCTCAGCTTCTTCGAGCGGACGATGCCGATCTCGAGCAGCTGTTTCTATTGGGTCGATGCCGAAGCCAATGCGGACCACCAGCAACTGCGGTCGCTGGATTCGGCCTGGCTCAGGGCCTATCGTGAGGAATTTCATCGTTGCGATCCGCTTCATCCGCGCCGTTGGCGCGCGGAACGTGGGCGGGTCGCTGCTCTGGATGGCACCGCGAAGCTGCGGGATAGCGGCTGCCGAAGCTACGTCGATAACTTTCTGTTGCCGCAGAACACGCCGTATCAGGCGGAGATCTATTTCTGGCAACGAGATCGGATGGTCGCCGGGATGTCGTTGCTGCGGACCGGCGATCTGGGAGCGTTCACATGCCGCGACATCCGCTCGATCGAGTCCGGGCTGCCGCTGATCGACCTGTCACTTTCGCTTTTGCCGGACGCCGCGCCGCTGGACGGGGGACGCTTGAAGCTTACGCCGCGGGAGGCCGAGATCACGGCGATGGTGGCGGCGGGCGACAGCAACAAGCTCATTTGCCGCAAGCTCGGGATCGAATTGCCCACCGTGAAGACGCATTTGAAGCGAATCTTTCAGAAGACCGGTGTTGGATCGCGTACCGAACTGATCAACAAGCTCTATCTGGCCCGGCGGTGAAACCCTTCGCGCGACCCTGATCGTCATCCTTGCGGGTGATGGCCGCCCGGCGGAGGTCCTGCTAGCTCTCTCTCTCAAGACAGGGAGCTTCGGTGGAAATGACTGACCCAAACGGCGAGGAGGCCGTCACGATTGGGGGCGCCGTCGATCGTACGGTGGCGCCCTATCTGGCGATCGGCCTGTCGACCATCGTGACGGGTATTGCGGCGCGCCATCACATCCGGAGAAATCTCGCGAACATTGAAGAGGCCGTTCACGCCGCGATCTCAGTCTGCGGCATCAACATGCCAGTCAAGCTCGTCGCACTTGCGGAGGGCGCATTGACCGGCTTTACCGATGAAATCTTCGATATCCCGCACGCCATCGCCGCGCGTGAGCTGTTCATCGATGTTCCCGGCGAGGAAACGGAGCATCTGGCAGGTCTTGCCCGGCACTATGGCGTCTATATCGTTGCGCAATGCAAGGCGAGATGGCCCGAGGTCATGCGCGATCGCTTCTTCAATACGCTGTTCGTCATTTCGCCGACCGGCGATGTGGTGCACAAGGCTGCCAAGAACCACGTCTGGTGCCGGGAGCGAAGCTGTACGCCGCATGATGTGTACGACCGCTGGGTCGAATGCTTCGGCGATAGCGTTGAGGCATTCTTTCCGGTGCTTCGGACCACGGACATCGGCAATCTCGGGACCATCTGTTGCTCGGACGGCGAATATCCAGAGGCGGTGCGCGCGCTCGCTTTCAACGGCGCGGAGGTCGTCTACCGCCCGTCGGAGGCGATGCCGATGACCGGCAGCAGCTATCCGGGAGGAGGCTCCTGGATGATCCAGAACCGCGCGCATGCGGAGTTCAACTCCGTCTTTATGCTATGCCCCAACATCGGCCCGGTGTATTTGAGTCCCAATTCGCAGCACGCAATCGACATCGCCGGCGGCAACAGTCACATCGTGGACTACCGGGGCAACATAGTGTCGTATTCCGCGTCAGCAGCGAATACCATGACCTGCGCCGTGATCGACATCGAGGCGCTGCGCCAGTTTCGCGCGATGAACCTCAACAGCAACTGGCTAAAGGACCTCAGAACAGAGCTATTTCGTACCATGTATAACCGGTCGATCCATCCGAAAAATCTTTGGATCGCGGATGAGCCAGCGAGCCATGCCGCGGTCGACGCAATTTACCGAAGCAACATCGAGAAGCTGTACCGGTACCGTGTTTGGGAGCGTCCAGGGATCCATCGCCACGGCGCGGCCTATCAGCCCGCCGACGATGTGCCAGCGACGGAAGCCTGGGATCGGATGAAGGCCCTCTGGCGCGCATGGAACTGAGGGGTCCCCGCTGAGCCTACGATCCGAGTTCCTCGGCCCACGATGAGCAGGAGCTCGCCGTTCGGTCCGCACCGACACGATCAAGCCTCCGCCGAGCCGCCCTTATTTTTGATGGTTTTGCGTCAAGCCCTTCGAGGAAGACGCAGTCAGCTCGCGGCTGAAGAGCAAAGGTCTTTGATGGCCGACCATCGAGGCGCGCAAAGCGCGTCGTTGGAGATGGAAGCCGCGGCGATAATATGCCTTACCCGAGCCTTGGTAGTTTGTGGGGGATCTTGGATTTAGATTGTCAGCCAGACATTCGAGGCAGTGCATGGCGGTGATGCGCACCTGACACGATTCGAACGTGTGACCTTTGCCTTCGGAGCAAGATAACGTGCCCATCCGAAAAATGCGATAGGGCACGCTACGCTACGCTATCCGTCTGAAACGACTGGATATTCTCAGCAATACACGCGACGTTCCTATCCGATGCTACGCGCCGATTTTCTCCCGCGTGCTTACGCACTGCTTACGCGAGAGATTATGCCCGGAACGAAGGAACGTCATGGTTAAAATCACAAAAAGGATTGTTGAGGCGGCAGAAGCCCAAGAGAAGGACTACCTAGTCTGGGATGACGAGTTGCCGGGCTTCGGACTCCGAGTCTTTAGTTCCGGCAAGCGGAGCTACGTGATCCAGTATCGAACGAAAGGTCGCTCTCGTCGCTACACGATTGGGCTTCACGGAGCTTGGACGCCAGAGACTGCACGCCGAGAGGCAAAGGTGCAACTCGGTCGAGTCGCTCAGGGTGATGATCCCGTCGAAGACCGCCAGCTCGATCACAAGGCAATTACCGTGAAGGAGCTATGTGCCCGCTATTTTGCCGATCTCCAGGCAGGCCTCATTCTAGGGAAAGGCGGACGACCGAAGAAGCCATCGACGATCACCACCGACACAGGCCGCATTCAGCGGCACATTATTCCGCTCCTAGGCACCAGGCGGGTCAAGGATCTCACCAAGACGGATATCAACAAGGTACTTAAAGACATCATGGCTGGAAAGACTCGGGTCTCGGTCAAGACCAAGAAGCTCCGCGGAAAGGCCATCGTCCGAGGCGGCGCCGGAACGGCCACGCGTACCGTCGGTCTTCTTGGCGGCATCCTTACCTATGCAGTCGAAGGCGGGATCATTGCAAGCAATCCGGCTCATGGTGTCCGCAAGCCAAAGGACAATGTGCGAAAGCGCCGGCTCTCCGAGGCAGAGTATCGAATATTAGGTCGGATGCTCCGCGACGCCGCCAAGCAGGAGAAATACTCCACAATCGTGGACATCATCCGCCAGATTGCCCTGACCGGCAGCCGACGCAGCGAAATGATCGGCCTGAAATGGACGGAGGCGGACATCGAGGCGAGCTGCCTGCGGTTGGAAGACAGTAAGGAGGGCGAGTCCATCCGTCCGATTGGATTGCCCGTTGTCGAATATCTCGAGCGACGACTTGCCGATCGTATCGGCACATACGTCTTCGCCGGGCAGGGTGAGGACAACGCGTTCGGCAGCTTCCCGAATCATTGGAAGCACATCTTCGAGGATTCCTCGCTACCAGACATCACTCCCCACGTACTGCGCCACAGCTTCGCAAGCATCGCCAACGATCTCGGCTTTACCGAGGTGACCATCGCGGCGCTCGTTGGCCACGCCAAGGGTTCGGTGACAAGCAAGTACATTCATACGTTGGACACCGCACTCATCATGGCTGCGGACACGATCTCGGGCTACATTCAAGGGCTCCTTGACGGTATTGAATTCAAGCAGACTGCAAATGCCCTAGACCGCGACTCGCGAAAGGCCGCGCTGGCCCGCTTCCTCAAGAGTGCTTCAGGTGCGGACCAAGACACAGAGCGCCGCTTAGCTGCGTGAAAGCCGCGCAGCAAGGCGCTAATCGTAACATGGTTCGTCATTACAGCCTGCGCTGTTGGCGAATGAGCCTTCGTTCGAGCGTGGAACCGCCTTGGGCCGGCCCCGGCGCTCTCTGCGCAACTCCACGCTAGGCAGTTGTAGGTCGTCAGTTTGCGGCGGCCCGATGACAAGCAAGTCAAGCCTTCGCAGGTCCATAGTTTCGCCAGCTAAGTCATAGGTTCTAGGTAACTCTGAAACACGCCCACATGGACCAGCGCCGAATCCGCTGAGTTCGGCCATAAGTCCTCGGTACGGAACGCGACGTCGTAGGTTGGCTCGTCGGCAGCCTCCACGCCGTGGGCATGCGCATCGGGGAACGGGTATCGCGGAGATTCTCTCACCACGATGCCAGGCTTCCCCCGGATGTAGCCAGGCATCCGGACGTGCCCGGCGAAGAAGTCGTTTTTGACACGGACGCGGTCGCCCGGCTGGAAGGTCTCGCGGTCGGGTAGATTGGTGCGGCCGGGTGCGCTCGGCTCGGACAGAGGCACAGTCCCTTGAGCCAGATGCTCCAGTTCCTCGCGGCTCACGATACCTTTCTCGACGCAAAGAGTCAGAAGGCTAGTTAGGGACCGTTCATAGTAACTGGCCGAGAGATAATAGCGCGCCGGCATGCGCTCGATCGCGTGCCGATATTCGTCCATGTTGAAGATGCCGCGCCGGACCGCCATGCCGTATAGCGCATTAACCCGTTTTTCCCATGCGGCATGGAATGCCGGCGCGCCGGGCGCGTAGCGTATCGTTCCGAAACCCTGGCGGCCACCGAGATCGTGAATGCCGTCCATCGTTCACCTCATTCCGCAGGGGGTGTTACAGCCGCGCGACGCCAATCATCGATTCCTTGGTCACGATGTCGATCAGCTTGTCTTCCGGCCAACCGATCGTCTCTGGCGGTTGGACCGGAATGACCATATAGCGGGTATCGGCCGTCGTATCCCAGACGCGAATCTCGATTTCGGGCGGCAGATCGAGGCCCATTTCACGCAACACCGTGCGTGACTCGCGGACCGCGCGGGCGCGGTAGTCGAGATCTTTGTACCAGTCAGGCGGCAGACCAATGATGGTGAAGGCCGTGCAAGAACACAGCGTGCAGACGATGACGTTGTGGACGGTGTCCGTGTTCTCAAGCGCTACCAGATGTCGATGATGCGCCGGCATGCTCAGACCCAGTTCGGGACTGCATCCTTGCCGTTGGCAAACAGCCGCTGACGGAAGGCAGGATCAGTCCACGCCTTGGCGACGACCCGGCCGCCATTTCGCGGCACCCATTCTTCTTCGGCTGCATGGGTCATGGTCTCAATGAAAGGCTTGGGCTCCATGCCCCGCTGTTCGAAGACGGCTTCGATCGCGGCGACCCGGTTCTCGATGGGGGCGACTTGCGACGGGCGGGACAGGGTATTCATGGGGCTTGCCTCCGACTGACGTCCGAAACGACGACCAAGATTGACACAATGGACGAGCCCTTACCAGCTTCCGGGCAAGGAAGCCGGCGGGCAAACTAACGCGGGTTTCCACAATCGCGCAGAAGTGTTCGCAATTCCCGTATCGGTGGAAAGACCTCCTGATTCCAATCGGCACCTTGTTCGTCGAATGCGGCTTGCTCCATTTCGACGATCTCGCAATCCTCGGCGAAGACGCGATCGGTGAACCAGGCGAGAACCGGCCACGCCAGATCGAGAATGCCGGGAATCTTGGGTTTGCGGACCGACAGCACGATGAAGGTCCGATTGCGGCGCTGTTCGGCGTCGACGGGCGTGTACCCCAGCCACACGCTCAAAACTGGCTTGTCGTCGCGGGTCCACATGCGGAGCGTTTGATGGGGATAATCCGTCCGCACCGTCATGAGGTCACGTGCCGTGCGGGCGCTGCCGCGCAAGCTGCCGACAATCACGGTCTCACCGAGTGGCGGCTTCTGGTCCGGACGAGCGAAGCTGTAGTCGACTTCCATCCAGCCGTCGCCTTTGCGACTTGCGAGATAGCGAGGCGTCACGTTGCCCGTGGTGCGGCGGTGCAGAAACTGATGGTTCATATCCATCAGGTTCTCGTGCATGAAGGTGTAGTGGCAGCGGACGATCTTGCCGAACCGGCGGCTCTTGTATCCCGGCTCGGCAGCGTGCCCGATCTGCGCGAGCGGATCGGTCGCCGGCGCGGTGCCCGGCCAGACGAAAATTATGCCATTGCTCTCGAAGCAAGGATAGGACCTGACGCCATTTGGCAGCTTGCCTTTGCCGAGATAGGGCACATCGACGCATTGGCCCGAGCCGTCGTAGCGCCAGCCATGATAGCAACAACGCACGGTGCAGCCATCTACGGTGCCTTTCGAGAGCGGCACTTGCCGGTGTGCACATCGGTCTTCCAGCGCAAACACATCGCCTTCGACCGGGCGTACCAGCACGATGGGCTCGCCTGCAAAATGCCCCGCGAAAGTCTTGCGGGGCTTGAGTTCATGCGACCACGCGATCGGGTACCAATAATCCGGATTGGATCCGACCTTTCGGAGGTCGGAATGCGAGCGGGCTGTGGTTGCCTCAACGCTGAGATTTCCAACTGTCATTGCCAGATCAAGCGGCTCCTGTCGGTCCTAGATGCATGCTCATGATCTGCTCGGGTGTCTCGATGATTTCGACACGCTCTGCATCGCCGCCGACAAAGGCGAGGATGGTCCGCTCACCGTCACGCCACATGCTGCCGACCAGGGCGATGTTGATGTGGACGGGTTTGTTCGTTTCGTGCCGCGTACATTCGATCCAGAAGCGCATCGGTGACCTCAATGAAATGATGGAGCGCGCGGTAAGCCCGCGCGCTCCGGGGGCGTGCCTCAGGAGGCGTGCCGCATTTCACGCGCGGCCGCCACCATGTTGACGAGGGCAGGGCGCACCTCTTCCCATTTGCGGGTTTTGAGTCCGCAATCCGGATTGATCCAGAGTTGGGAGTCGGTCAGCCGCTTGCGCGCGAGCGAGAGCAGTTCGGCCATTTCGCTGACCTCCGGAACGCGCGGCGAGTGGATGTCGTAGACGCCGGGTCCTATCTCGTTCGGATATTTGTAGGTCTTGAAGGCGTCCAAAAGTTCCATCTTGGAGCGCGAAGTCTCGATCGAGATCACGTCTGCGTCCATGGCGCCAATCGCGTCAATGATGTCATTGAACTCCGAGTAGCACATGTGGGTGTGGATCTGGGTCTCGTCGGTCACACCGCTGGAGCAGATGCGGAAGCTTTCAACGGCCCACTCGAGATAGGTCTTCCATTCCGACTTCCGCAGCGGCAAACCCTCGCGCAGGGCAGCCTCGTCGATCTGGATCATCTTGGCGCCGGCCTTTTCAAGATCGGTCACTTCGTCCCGGATCGCGAGCGCGATCTGCCGACACGCCTCGCTGCGCGGAACGTCGTCGCGGACGAACGACCAGTTCAGGATGGTCACCGGCCCGGTGAGCATGGCCTTCATCGGCTTCTGTGTCAGTGACTGGGCGTAACGCCACCACTCCACCGTCATCGGCTTGGGGCGGAAAACGTCACCGAACAGGATTGGTGGACGGACATAACGTGATCCATACGACTGCACCCAGCCATGCTTGGTGAAGGAGAAGCCCGACAGTTGCTCGCCGAAGTACTGCACCATATCGTTGCGTTCGAATTCGCCGTGCACCAGCACGTCGAGGCCGATTTCCTCCTGCCAGCGAACCGCGCGGGCGGTTTCTTCCTTGAGGAACTGCTCATACTGCGCATCGCTCATCGCGCCCTTGCCATGGGCCGCCCGCGCGTTGCGGACCTCCGTTGTCTGCGGGAACGAGCCGATCGTCGTGGTCGGGAAGGCGGGCAGCCCGAACCGCGCGCGCTGCAATCCAGCTCGCTTCGTGAACACGTTCTGGCGCCGGCGCATGGCATCGTCGATCGCTGCCATTCGCTTCGCCACATCCGCATTGTGAATCTTATGCGACGTTTCGCGCGAACGCGCCGCGGCGTCCGATGCCGCCAGCGCGTCGGCGACTTTGTCCCGGCCGCCGGCGAGGGCCGTGCCCAAGGTGGCCAGTTCGGCGATCTTCTGCACCGAGAAGGCAAGCCAGCTCTTCACATCCGGATCGAGGCTGGTCTCCTGTTCGAGGTCGATCGGTACATGTAGCAACGAGCAGGAGGGCGCGATCTGCACCCGGTCCTGGCCGAGCTTGGCAACCGCCGGTTCCAACCGCTTGAGCAATGCGGAAAGATTGGAGCGCCAGATGTTGCGACCGTCGATCGCACCGAGCGAGAGGACCATTCCCCTCGGTGCGGCGCTGACGATCTTGTCGAGTTGTTCCGGCGCGCGAACGAGATCGATGTGAAGCCCGGCAACAGGCAGCGAGAGGGCGGTATTGGTGTTGTCGCCCAGTCCGCCGAAATAGCTGGCGAGCATGATCTTCAGGCCCGGCACCATTTCCGCCAGCAGTGCATACGTCATTTGAAGCGCGCCCTGCGTTTCGCGGTCCGCGTCCAGCACCAGGCATGGTTCGTCGATCTGGACCCATTCGCAGCCTTCGGCGGCGAGTTGCTGCAAAACCTTGACGTAAACCGGCAGCAAAACGGGCAGTAGGGACAGCGAGTTCAGCGCCGCATCCTTGCTTTTCCCAAGCTTCAGGAAGGTCACCGGCCCAAGCAGGACCGGCCGGGTCTTGTAACCCAGCGCCTTGGCTTCCCGGTACTCGTCGACCGCCTTGGAAGAGGACAGCTTGAAGATCTGGCCGGCGCTGAATTCGGGCACCATGTAGTGATAATTGGTGTCGAACCATTTCGTCATTTCCTGCGCTGGCACGCCATGCGGCGTATCGTGTGCGTGATGCGCATGATCGCAACTCGCATCGTGATCGGAGCCTTGGGCGCCGCGGGCCATGGCAAAATACGTCGCCAGCGACACATCGCCGCCTTTCCAGCCGTACACTTCCGGAATGGCACCGACCATCACGCTGGTGTCGAGTACCTGGTCGTAGAACGAAAAATCGTTGGATGGGATGACGCTGACGCCGAAGGACTTCTGGCGGGCCCAATTGGCGGCGCGCAAGCCGACGGCCGTTTCACGCAGTGCCTGCTCGCTGGACTTGCCGGACCAGAAGCTTTCCAACGCCATCTTGAGTTCGCGGCGAGGACCGATACGCGGTGTTCCGAGTGTTGCGACGGGAAGTGAGGAAATAGACATGGCTTACCCCGATGTTGGGGGCGCGGGCCACGTGACACGTCTGGACTCCGGGCGAAAGGTGGCGCGCGGGGTCGCAACCGCACCACCGAGACACCCCGCCCGAGTACGTTATCCTGTCGAGGCAGGTCTCCTGGCTCACGGGTCAGTGCTGTTGTCCGGTCTTCCCAAAGCCCTCGCGGGCCTCAGTGACATTGTTGGACAACGGCTCACCGCTTACAGTTGCGGGGGCAGCGCCGGCATTCAACCGGCTTCCCTCTTAGCTCCGGGCCAAACCGAGCCCGCAGAACCACGACAGCACAGGAGTTAAGGTCAAGTCCGACCGCAGTCAATGACTGTGATTGGAAACACCTTGGTATTGCTCAATCACCCGTTACCGGCGACATGCCCTTAAATCCGTAGAATTGAGTTCCGATTTCAATCCGTTCGCCGCCTTGGCGGCGCCGGTGCAGGTTGGTGTCCCGGAGCGAACAGCGTCGGAAACAAGGGCTACTTCGAGCCCACGGCCCGCTGCGGCATACCTTCGGGAATGATGGTTTGGACGATCGAAGCGTCCAGCGCCTCGTAGTCGTGCAATCCGATCGTCGCATACAGCTCGACGCGGGTCTGCATTTGGTCGACGATCTTGTGCGTGCCGCCGTCGCGTGCGATCGCGGCATAAAGCTGCTCTTGCGCCTTGTTGGCGACCCGCAGCGACGACACCGGCCAGATCACCATCGAATACCCCATCTCCTCGAATTCGGACGCGGTAAAAAAGGGCGTCTTGCCGAACTCGGTCATGTTGGCGAGCAGGGGAACGTCGGGCATCCGCTTGGCGAACGCGCGGAACATTTCGGCAGTGTTGAGCGCCTCCGGGAAAATCGCGTCCGCACCGGCCTCCATATAGAGCTTGGCACGGGCGACAGCGCCATCCAAGCCTTCGCTGGCGGCTGCATCGGTCCGCGCAAGAATGACGAGATCGCGCCGCGCCTTGGCGGCCGCGGCGACCTTAGCGGCCATGTCGTGCGCATTAGCCAGCTTTTTGTCGTTGAGATGACCGCACTTCTTGGGAAGGAGCTGATCCTCGATGTGAACCGCACCGGCGCCAGCTTCCTCAAAGACGCGCACCATGTGCATGACGTTGAGCGCCTCGCCGTAGCCGGTATCGCCATCTACCAGAAGCGGCAGGCCCGACGCGCGGGCGATCTGCCGGATGAAAAACGCGACTTCGTCAACGGTGATGATGCCGAGGTCCGGCAGTCCCATCGAGGCGGTCATTGCGGCGCCGGAGAGGTATAGACCCTCGAATCCTGCGTCCTTGGCCTGGATGGCCGACATGCCGTTATGGGTGCCGGGCAGGCGAAGGATACCTGGACGCTTCAGCAGCGCACGAAAGCGGTAGCCGGCGGTTTCACGCAGGAGTTCTGCTGCGACGAGATAGGACACTTGTTTCTCCTTACGCCGCACGCGCCGACGAAGGCGGCAGGTCGCGGGCCTCCAGCGGAACATAGCTGCGGTTTTCCGGGCCAACGTAGTTCGCGGCCGGCCGAATGATCTTGTTGTCGATCCGCTGCTCGATAACGTGGGCTGCCCAGCCCGAGGTGCGCGAAATCACGAACAGGGGCGTGAACATCGCGGTCGGCACGCCCATCGCGTGGTAAGAAACCGCGCTGAACCAGTCCAGATTGGCGAACATCCGCTTGGCATCGGCCATCACGGTCTCGATGCGATCGGCAATCTCGAACATGCGCATGCTGCCGCCTTCGACGCTGAGCTCGCGGGCTACCTGCTTGATCACCTTGTTGCGGGGATCTGAGATCGTATAGACGGGATGTCCGAACCCGATCACGACTTCCTTGGCCTCGATCCGTCGGCGGATGTCGGCTTCGGCTTCATCGGGTGTCGCGTATCGCTTCTGGACCTCGAAGGCGACTTCGTTGGCGCCGCCGTGCTTCGGTCCGCGCAGCGCACCAATCGCGCCGGTCACCGCCGAATACAGATCGGCGCCGGTGCCGGCGATCGATCGGGCGGTGAAGGTCGAGGCGTTGAACTCATGCTCGGCGTAGAGATTGAGCGAGGTATGCATCGCGCGTTCATGCGAAGCCGAGGGCGGCTTGCCGTGCAGCAAATGCAGGAAGTGGGCGCCGATCGAATCGTCGTCGGTCTCGACTTCGATCCGGCGGCCGTTGTGGGCATAGTGGTGCCAGTAGAGCAGCATCGATCCGAGCGAGGCCATCAGGCGGTCGGCAATGTCGCGGGCGCCGGGCGTGTTGTGGTCGTGGCTCTCCGGCAGCACACAACCGAGCGCCGAAACGCCGGAGCGCATGACATCCATCGGATGCGCCGCCGCCGGTAGTTGCTCCAGCATGTTGAGTACGGCGCGCGGCAGGCCGCGCAGCGCCTTCAGCTTAGTCTTGTAGTTGGCGAGTTCGACGCGGGTCGGCAGGCTGCCGTGCACGAGCAGATGTGCAATTTCCTCGAATTCGCAGACGCCGGCGACATCGAGAATGTCGTAGCCGCGATAGTGCAGGTCGTTGCCGCTGCGGCCGACGCTACAAAGCGCCGTGTTGCCGGCGATAACGCCGGAGAGGGCTACCGACTTCTTTGGCGCGGGTTTCAGATCGGTCATGTTGTCCTCCCTATGATCCTGCCGTGCGTCGCGCCGCGGTCTGTGTAGCCGGCTTCCAGTCGAAGATTCCGTAGCTGGCGGGCACCCCCACCCGTGAGGCGTCGACGGAAAACGTCAGCTCCGACAGCTCGCCGGCGCGTAGCGACGGCAACCGTTCGACGGCGGCGATGAAGCGATCCTGTTCGGCGGGAGCGATGACGCCTTCGGCCAGGGTGCGGAACTTGCGGACGTAGTCCGGCCGCTTGAACGGGCGCGCGCCCAGCGGATGCGCGTCGGCAACCGCGAGTTCATCGCTGATCGTCGAGCCGCCCTTCAGCTTGACGATGACGCGCCCGCCGAACGCCTTTTCCTTGGGATCGTGGCTGTGATAGCGCCGGGTCCACTCGGGATCCTCGACGGTGGAAATCTTATGCCAGAGTTCGACCGTCGACGGACGGGCTGCGCGCTCGCGCGCATAGGATTTTTCGTGGTGCCAGCCACCGTCTTCGAGCGCGACCGCAAAGATGTACATGATGGAATGGTCTAGGGTTTCGCGGCTCGCTTTTGGATCCATCTTCTGCGGATCGTTGGCGCCGGTGCCGATCACGTAATGGGTGTGATGGCTGGTGTGGATGACGATGCTTTCGATCCCGGCGAGATTGCCGATTTTCGGCCCCATCCGCCGCGCCAGATCGATCAGCGCCTGGCTCTGATACTCCGCCGAATGCTCCTTGGTGTAGGTATCGAGGATGGCGCGCTTGAGTTCGCCCTTTTGCGGCAACGGCACGGTGTACTCAGCCTTCGGGCCGGAGAGCATCCAGGCAATGAAGCCGTCTTCGCCTTCCCATGCCGGCGAAGGGGCACCTTCTCCGCGCATAACGCGGTCGACCGCCTCGATTGCCATCTTGCCCGCGAACGCCGGGGCATAGGCTTTCCAGCTCGAAATCTCGCCCTTGCGGGACTGACGGGTGGTGGTGGTGACGTGCAGTGCCTGCTGAACAGCTTGATAGATCGTCTCGGTCGAAAGGCCGAGCAGGGCGCCGATGCCGGCGGCTGCCGACGGGCCCAGATGAGCGATGTGGTCGATCTTGTGCTCGTGCAGGCAGATGCCCTTCACCAGATCGACTTGGATCTCATAGGCAGCCGCCAATCCGCGCAGCAGGTCCTCGCCGGAAGCGCCGCAGTGCTGCCCGACCGCGAGCACTGGCGGGATATTGTCGCCGGGGTGCGAGTAGTCGGCAGCCAAAAACGTGTCGTGGAAATCCAGTTCGCGGACAGCAACGCCGTTGGCCCACGCCGCCCATTCCGGTGAATAAGTCTGGTCGCTCGGCAGGCCGAAGATGGTCGCGCCGGGATGCCGTGGATGCGCCTCCGCCTGAGCGCGGGCGCTGACGACCGGGTGCCGCGCGATCGAAGCGGCCGCGACCGCGGCGTTGTCGATGATGCGGTTACCGATCATGTCGACGACAGGCTCTTCGATCCGGACCGGATCGGATGCGACGGACGCGATCTTCCACGCCAGTTGATCGGCTCGGTCGAGATGTTCGGCGGACTTGTAGGTACGGACCTTGTGATGCTTCACGAAACGGTTTTCTCTGACGTGTGGTGGCATATCGGTTCGATGGCGGCCGGCCGCCCGTCGGCGTCCACGGCGACCATCTCGAACGTTCCTCGAATGACGGATTGACGCTGCCCGCTCATCAGGTTCTCGCGCACCATCTCGACCGCGACCGTCATCGAACTTCTGCCGACGCGGTCGACGCGGGCAATCAGTTCGATCAATTCGCCGACCCGGATCGGCTCGTGGAATTCAATCTTGTCGGATGTAGCCATGACGACGTTCCGGCGCGCACGACGGGTGGCGGCGACGAAGGCGGCCTTGCCCATCAGGCTCAGCGCGTTGCCGCCGAACAGCGTGCCATAGTGATTGGCGAGGTCGGGAAACACGATTTCGACAAATCGAGTTTCACCGAAGGGGCTGGTCTTCGCAGCATGTGCCTGCATGGGACAATCCAAAGGGCTTGCTATTCGGTGGCGACTTCGCAATATCTGCAAAATCCATCGCTTGAAAATGGCTGAAAAAGCGTAGTTTTGCGTAGGTGTGCTCCTCAATTTGCAAAGTTTGCAAAGGCGCCGTGATGAAAAAGACCTTCATGGGTGTGCGGCTGAAGCGCCTCCGGGAGGAGCGCCGGCTTACCCAGGCTGCCCTCGCGGACAAGCTCGGCATCTCGCTGAGCTATCTGAACCAGATGGAGAATAATCAGCGGCCGTTGACGCTTCCGGTCTTGCTCGCGCTGAACTCGGCCTTCGGTCTCGATCTACAGATGTTTGCCGAAGGCGACGAGGCGCGGTTGATGTCCGACCTCAAGGAAGTGCTGTCCGATCCATCACTCGGTGAGACCATAGCCACCGCCGAGGTGCGAGAAATAGCGCTTAACATGCCGGCCGTGGGGCGCGTTCTGGTCGGGCTGCATCGCAGGTCACGACAGGGGGTCGAGCAGGCTGCTGCACTGGCGGCGCGCCTTGGACAAGACCGCCAAGGGGATGCAGCCATGTTGCCCTCGACGGCATTCGAGGAGGTCCGCGACTTCTTCTACGCCAATCACAACTACATCGCCGAACTGGACGAGGCCGCCGAGCAGATTGCTCTCAAGATCAACCTCAAGGCGGGGCAAGCGGCATTGGCGCTCGCTTCCTACCTCGGAAGCGACTTTGGCGTACGTATCGTGATCGACGGCGTGGATGATATCGCTGCGGGAACGCAGAGGTGGTTCGACGCCCAGACGAAGACGCTTCATCTGTCTCGCCGCCTGCGGCCGGGACAACAGGCGTTCCAGTTAGGCACGCAGATTGCCATGTTGTCGTTCGATCGCGAACTTCAGGCACTGGTCGACAAGGCCGGCCTGATCAGCAAGGAAGCGCGGGGTCTTGCCCGCATCGGCCTCGCCAACTATTTCGCCGGCGCCTTGGTGCTCCCTTATGCGCTATTCCTCGAACAGGCGGAGCAAAGGCGTTATGACGTTGAACTTCTGACGCAACAATTCGATGTCGGCTTTGAGACGATCTGCCACCGGTTGAGCACGTTGCAGCGTCCCAACGCGCGCGGCGTTCCGTTTTTCTTCATTCGGGTCGATCGCGCCGGCAATATCTCAAAACGTCAGTCTGCGACCGATTTCCACTTTTCCCGCGTGGGCGGAACGTGCCCGCTCTGGAACGTGTACGAGGCATTCGCCAATCCCGGAAGGATACTCACGCAGCTCGCGCGAATGCCGGACGAACGAACGTATCTCTGGATCGCGCGAACCGTGTCGCATGGCCGTGGCGGTTATCTGGCCCCCGCGAAAACATTTGCCGTCGCTCTGGGATGCGACATCCGTCATGCGGGAAGCGTCGTCTATTCGCAGGGGCTCGACTTGACCGATCCCTCGGTGCCGACGCCGATCGGGATGGGCTGCAAGGTTTGCGAACGTCCGGAATGCGCGCAGCGGGCTTTCCCGCCAATCGGCCGCGCGCTTCAGATCGACGAGACGCGCTCCCGCTTCGCCCCGTATGCGACGTCATGAACCGCGGTTTTATTTGGACGTGATACCGGGTGCGTCGCTGGCCGATGTCGTCTTGTCTCTTGAGAGAAGATTGCGAGGGCCGCTCGCAATGTTTGACCCCATTGCCTGTATGGGCTCATGTGAGTCTAACAACAAACCATCGATGGTGGTTGGGTCCGTATTGAGTCGCCCCGAGCTTGCACGCCTCAATGGGTTTGATGATATCTCTCACCATGTTCATCATCCTCGCGTGGCTCCGCACGATCGTGTGTTTGAAGCCATCTCGCTAACGACAATCCCTTATGTCCCTGGGATTTGAGTTGCCGCAGTGAGACGCGGATTGCTGTGCGGCCCTCGCGGCTCCGAGGCGTGGCAATCGATTGAGGCCCCAGATCTTCTTCGATGGCGGCCAAGACGCGCTTCTTCAGATTGTGAACCTCGGGAGATCCCCATTTCCTGTGCAGCTTCTGGAAAGCTTCGTGATGGGCGATCGCGAAAGGAATTGCCGTTCCGAAAGCATCCTTAGCAGGGTGCGCGGGATAAAGGTGCGCGCATGGTATCCAGCCTTCTGGCACGGGTTCAGTTGCAGGATGCGTGCGGCGGCTCTTCAGAAGCTTTGGTAGGACGTGGGTGTGCGGTCCGTCTGGGCTCTTTTCGGTCTCGGCCGGGATGGGCTGGTACACTTCGACCCGGCCGATGCGACTGATGAAGACGCGATGCGGGTTGATCGAAAATATCACGCTGATTGCCGGATTTCCGACCTCAAATAGGGGGCGGCCGGTATACTCGCGCAGTCGTTCAACAGCTTTCAGGTCGGCGACCCGTATGCAGAGATCAGCCTGAAGCGCCTTGAGGCCGAGATCAAATAGAACGCCTCGTCGGTCGTCTACTCGCAGAGCGTCCTTATCGGTGCCAAGCTCAGTCAAAGTGGTCCGGCGGTTCATCACGCAATCGGCCTCGCGAAGACACAGCGAAACCCGATGGCTCCAGGAATCTTTGGTTATGCTTTCCGAAGCGAACGGACGAATTCCGCCGCGAAGTTTGATTTCAATGCCGCCGCGAGCTGTGAAGACGCGAACAGCTTCGCCAGCTATCGTCAAGTTTCCCGTCTCATCAACATCCCGAGAGAATTCTGCAATGCCGCCGAAAGTCCCGACACTCCATTGTGTAGTGGGATTCTGGAGTTGCTCGATGATGAGTAGCTTCACCGGGTCGATCGCAGTCATGAGGTCTCGCTACGCGAGGAAGCGATGTCCGCTAGTGACAGGTTTGATATCAAATGAGCCAAGAGTTTGCTAATTCCGTAGATGGGACCAGATTAGACCGCGATCTTATACCCGGGGTTGACAATGGGATGTCGTTTGGATCAGCACGATGATTGTCTCACCAATTAAAAGTCGATTTCTGGAAGTGAAGCGAGAAGGTACTGTTGTGACATTCCGTTTCGAGCCGCAAGCTGACTTAACCATCGGCTCGCATCAAAGGTTCAAGCAATCTATCCGGCTTGTCAAAACACAGCTGAAATGCGTTGCCGATCAGGTTCAAACACAAGGCGGCTGCGTGACGGCCCGGTCCCTGAATGCGGACATAGTCGAGATTACCAATCTTGTCTCGGAAATCGATGCAAGGCTCGGCCAGCTTCGCGACGAGAAGGTCCCGATCAAGATGCTGGAGGAAGTTCTCGGAGTGACACCGCGGGAGCGCCAGCGGTGGACAAAGGATGGTCGGCTCCCCGCAAAGGGAAACGCTTTCATCCAGCGCGGACAAACTATTCGGCTATGGACATACTCGCCGGACGTGGTCGCGCGATTGCTGAAGCACCCTGAAATAATCGATGGCTGGCGTAAGGCTGATCTCGCTAAGGCCGCTGGCACGACCGCATCGTCTGAGCAGATCTGATTGATGGGAGTGTTGGGTCGGCTTTAGGTCGCAAACGTCTCTTTGAGTCGCTGACAGAATCGGTGCAGTCTCGTCATGTCTTCTCCCCTCACGTTCCGGAGGGACACGGGAGTTCAAATGCCCCCCGATGTGGATAACGGGGCCAATTTGTCTCGAGAGGGTCTTGCGAAGCGATTTTTTGAGTAAAGGCATTAACCGCCCATTGACACTTCGCGGCGAATATCACCACATATAGATGTCATGGTTCCATTGGATCGCAAGATTTGGTGGCTAAGAGGGAAGTCGGTGAATCGCACATGCTGCGAGATTCCGGCGCTGCCCCCGCAACTGTAAGCAGTGAGTCACGCCCGATTTAAGTCACTGATGCGCCGTGCGCATTGGGAAGACAGGGCGTGGCGACGACCTGCGAGCCAGGAGACCTGCCGTGACATCAGAACGTCCACGGGCGGGGTGTCCGGCGGTTGCTCGTTTGCCATGCCCGGCGTTCGCCGGCCATGCGATCTGGCGCCTGTCGCAAATCCAGCCCCCATAACAACTGCATTTCTTCCACGGGGCCTGCCGATGTCTTTGTCTCTCGATCGCGAACTGGCGAAAGCCACTCCTGTCATTCAGTTGCGTCCAGATTCACATGCCGCACCGGAAGCGCAACTTCCGATGCAGGTGATCCGCCGCAATGGGACGGTGTCGCGCTTCGACGCCAGCAAGATTTCGGTCGCGATGACCAAGGCGTTCCTCGCCGTCGAGGGCCACACGGCGGCGGCCTCGCGCCGCGTCCATGAAGTGGTCGAGCAGTTGACGGCGGAAGTCGTCGCCGCGTTGTCGCGCCGGATGAGCGAAGGCCGCACCTTCCATATCGAGGACGTGCAGGACCAGGTCGAATTGGCGCTGATGCGCAGCGAGCACCACAAGGTCGCGCGCGCCTATGTGCTCTACCGCGACGAGCGCACCCGGCAGCGCGCGGAGCAGGACGCCGTCAAGTCCGTCAAGCCACAGGCCGGTCCGCAGCTTCAGATGACGCTCGCCAACGGCGGCAAGGTGCCGCTCGACAATGCGCGCCTCGCTCTGATCGTGAACGAGGCCTGCGCCGGCTTGGAAGGCGTGGACGCCGCCGCCGTTCTCGCCGAAACCCACCGTAATCTCTACGACGGCATCAGCCAGGATGAACTGGCGCTGGCCTCCGTGATGGCCGCCCGGACGCTGGTGGAGCAGGAGCCGAACTACGCCTATGTCAGCGCGCGGCTTTTGCTCGACAAGCTGCGTACCGAAGTGCTGTCCCATGTCGAGGGTACCCCGGCCAACGCCTCGCAGACCGACATGGCGACGCGCTACGCCGAATACTTTCCGGCCTATATCAGGACTGGCATCAAGGCCGAACTGCTCGACGGCGATCTCGCGCGCTTCGACCTGCCGCGGTTGGCGGCGGCGCTGAAGCCGGAGCGGGACCTCGCGTTCCAGTTCCTCGGCCTCCAGACGCTGTACGACCGCTATTTCCTGCACGAGCGCGGCAACCGCATCGAGCTGCCGCAGGCGTTCTTCATGCGGGTCGCGATGGGCCTTGCTGTGCGCGAGATAGACCGCGAGGCGCGAGCCATCGAGTTCTACAATCTGCTGTCCTCGTTCGACTTCATGGCCTCGACGCCGACGCTGTTCAATTCGGGCACGCTGCGGCCGCAACTTTCGTCGTGTTTCCTGACCACGGTGGCCGACGACCTCGACGGCATCTTCAAGTCGGTCAAGGACAACGCGCTGCTGGCGAAGTATTCTGGCGGCCTAGGCAACGACTGGACCCGGGTGCGCGGCCTCGGCGCCCACATCAAGGGCACCAATGGCGAGAGCCAGGGCGTGGTGCCGTTCCTGAAGGTGGCCAACGACACCGCGATTGCGGTCAACCAGGGCGGCAAGCGCAAGGGCGCGGTCTGTGCCTATCTCGAGACCTGGCACATCGACATCGAGGAATTCCTCGACCTGCGCAAGAACACCGGCGACGACCGCCGCCGCACCCACGACATGAACACCGCCAACTGGGTGCCCGACCTGTTCATGCAGCGGGTCGCAGCCGACGGCGAATGGACGCTGTTTTCGCCGGACGAGACGCCCGACCTGCACGACCTCTACGGCAAGCCGTTCGCCGAACGCTATGCCTTCTACGAATCCAAGGCGGCGAGGGGCGAGATCCGAGTGTCCAAGCAGGTCCGCGCCACCGACCTCTGGCGCAAGATGCTGACCATGCTGTTCGAGACCGGCCATCCCTGGATCACGTTCAAGGACCCCTGCAACCTGCGTTCGCCGCAGCGCCATGCGGGTGTGATCCACTCGTCGAATCTCTGCACCGAGATCACGCTCAACACCTCTGATGACGAGACCGCGGTCTGCAACCTCGGTTCGATCAACCTCCTCAACCACATCAAGGATGGGTCGCTCGACGAAATCCGGCTGAAGAACACGACGATGACGGCGATGCGGATGCTCGACAATGTCATCGACATCAACTTCTACACCATCCCCGAGGCGCGCCGTTCCAACCTGCGTCACCGTCCGGTCGGCCTCGGCCTGATGGGTTTCCAGGATGCACTGCAAGCAATGCGGATCGCCATCGCGTCCGATGCGGCGGTGGCGTTCGCCGACACCAGCATGGAAGCGATCTCGTACTACGCGATTTCGGCTTCGGTGAACCTGGCTGCCGAGCGCGGCAAATATCCGTCGTTCGAGGGCTCGCTGTGGAGCCAGGGAATCCTGCCCATCGACTCGATCGAACTCTTGGCGGATGCCCGCAGCGGCCTCGATATGGATCGCTCCAGCACCCGTGACTGGGCCAGCCTGCGCGCCCGCGTCCGGACCATCGGTATGCGCAATTCCAACGTTATGGCAATCGCGCCGACGGCGACGATCTCCAACATCTGCGGCGTCGCGCAGTCGATCGAGCCCGGCTACCAGAACCTGTACGTCAAATCCAACATGTCGGGCGATTTCACCGTGGTGAACGAGTTCTTGGTCCGCGACCTCAAGGCCCGCGGCCTGTGGGACGAGGTGATGGTCAACGATCTCAAATATTTCGACGGCAGCGTCGGTTCGATCGACCGCATCCCTGATGACCTCAAGGCGCTCTATGCGACCGCGTTCGAGATCGACAGCGCCTGGCTGATCGAAGCGGCATCCCGCCGCCAGAAGTGGATCGATCAGGCGCAGTCGCTCAACCTCTACATCGCCAACCCCTCGGGCAAGAAGCTCGATGCGCTGTATCGGCTGGCGTGGACCCGCGGTCTGAAGACGACCTACTACCTGCGCTCGCGCTCGGCGACGCATGTCGAGAAGTCGACGCTGAAGGGCACCGACGGCAAGCTCAACGCCGTGACCTCGGTCTCGATGATGTCCGCCGGTTCGGCCGTCAACGTGTCCTCCGCCGTCACCGCGCCGGATCTAACTACGGTCATGGCGTGCTCGATCGATAACCCCGACTGCGAAGCCTGCCAGTAAGCAGAGAAAAGGAAACCACCATGCTTGACTGGTCAGACAACGCATCCTCCACCGCCCGCAAACCGGCCCCGGCGGTTCTGCTCACGGGGCCAATGCCGGAGCAGACGGGCCTTGGTGCCATCGACCGCACCGGCGGCCGGGTCTCCGTGGACGAAAAGCGAATGATCAACTGCCGCGCCGACGTCAATCAGCTTCTGCCGCTGAAGTACAAATGGGCGTGGGAGAAGTACCTCGCCGGCTGCAACAATCACTGGATGCCAACCGAAGTCTCGATGCAGGCCGACGTCGCGCTATGGAAGTCGCGCGACGGCCTGACCGAGGACGAGCGACGCGCCATCAAGCGCAACCTTGGCTTCTTCGCGGCCTCTGAAAGCCTGGTCGCCAACAACATCGTGCTGGCGATCTACCGACACCTCACCAATCCGGAATGCCGGCAGTATCTGCTGCGGCAGGCGTTCGAGGAGGCGGTGCACACGCACACTTTCCAGTACATCGTGGAAAGCCTCGGCCTCGACGAGGGCGAGCTGTTCAACATGTACCGCGAGGTGCCTTCGATCACCGACAAGGCGGCGTGGGCGATCAAGCACACCCAGCATCTCGACGATCCCGACTTCAAGACCGGGACGCTGGAAGCCGACCAGGCGTTTTTGCGCGACCTCGTCGCGTTCTACGTCATCTTCGAAGGCATGTGGTTCTACACGGGTTTTGCGCAGATCCTCTCGCTCGGCCGCCGCAACAAGATGGTCGGCATAGCCGAGCAGTATCAGTACATCTTGCGCGATGAATCGATCCACCTCAACTTCGGCATCGACGTCGTCAACCAGATCAAGATCGAGAACCCGCACCTCTGGACCAAGGCGTTCCAGGACGAAATCCGCGAAATGGTGCGGGCCGCTGCCGAGCTGGAAGCTGCCTACGGACGAGACACCATGCCGCGCGGCTTTCTCGGCCTCAACGCCGCGCTGTGCGAGCAGTACATGCACTTCATCGCCAACCGCCGCTGCGCCCAACTCGGACTGGCGCGCGTGTTCGATGAGGCCGAAAATCCGTTCCCATGGATGTCGGAAGCGATGGACTTGAAAAAAGAAAAGAATTTCTTCGAGACCCGCGTGATCGAATATCAGAACGGCGGCGCACTGAGTTGGGAATAAGAAGAATCGGCGCGCTCTGACGCTGTTAGAGCGTGGCCGTTTTCAGTTTAAGAGATGAGGGCGAGGCGAGGGTGACGTCCTGAAACTTCCATTCGACGAGCGCGGTTTGATTTGAAAGGTCTTCGAACAAGATGGCCTCGCTGGCGCCCACCGACGACTCTTTGCCGTTGATCCACAGCAGCCAATAGCAATTTGGCTTCGAACCATCAGTTACCCCGTCGATGCTATCAAGCTGGGCGCCATAAATGGATCGGTATTCGACCCGGAAGCTAAAGTTTGTGGAGTTCATCGCTTCGCCAATAATCATAGCCTGTAGGGCTGTTATCCCAGCGAACCACGGAACGTCAGGAAGTATATGGGTAGGATTCGGGTCGGACGGATCTGCATAAATCTTGATCTGGACTGCATTGCTGGTAGCCACCATCATCCGTCCCCCTTCATCCGTACAACTCTGTGGAGGGGTTCAATTGTAGCGGTACTCACTCTCAGCGTACAACCCCCAATGGCGTCCTGACCTTGGGAATGAGAGATCCCACGCGCACGGTATTTGCACCACGATGGTGGCCGTTTGGAGTGCGGCCTCATGCATATTCGCCGGACCAACGGCCGATTTAGAGGCGCGATCTTAGCGGCCCGCATCCCCTCCAAATTGAGGACAACCTTTTCGACGTCCGGGTGAAGTTCAGAGGCGCTGGTCGCATACCCCCTAGAACCATCTGGGTTGGCGGCATCGACCGTCAGATTAATCATCTTACTCGCAACCACGACGTCCCCGAGTGTAAACTCCCCTGCGGGACGCCCCCCCGCAATTCCCACGAGCACGACCAGCCTCGGGCGCACCTCCCTGATAAGTTCCATTGCAGTATACAGGGCATTGACGTCGCCCTGGCGGCTACGGACAATGGCGACCGTCAGTTCGTTGCCATCGTTGTCTGCGAACTTGCGGAAGTTGTATCGAAGGTTTTGTCCATCGATCGCACGATCGTCGGAAACAAACCTCTTGAGAACCGCACGAAATTCCTCGATCTTCATGGTGATGATACCGATATCCGCGCTCGGAACCCCTGTATCCGAGTCGTACCTGTAGGATGCAATCCCATCAGCCTGCTCTCGCGGTACGGGCTCATCCAAGGGCGCTTGTCGGCCCTCGCCGGATCTCTCCTCGAATCGGAAATAATATTCGTGAAGGCCCGGTCTGATGAGTTGCATCGACTGACGCTTGCCGCGCTCAATCGCCGCCCAGACCGACGCGCTTGGATTCTTCAATTGGTATTGGAATTTGTATATTCCGGCATTCTGTTCCGTATAGGTAGATTCGCCTAAGTCTGAGAGAACCGTCCCCCTTTCGGAGTGCTGCGAGCTTGTCTTGATCCGTAAGAAATCGAAGGGGACGGGCTGCCCGTCGAGGCCGACCACTCTTAAGGTCACGCTATGCCATGGGTTATTCATCAGCAGCACAGCCTAACGATTACATCATCATTCTCACATTCCACGCATTCGCCGGGTCCCTTCGGCACGCCATTCGGCAAGCATCTCACGGCGCAGGTTTGCGTCGCGGTGCGGGGGTGCAATACATCTCCCTCAATCGAGAATCTGCTGTCCTCAGGTCCTCCAGGTAAAACGTGGAAAGTAAGGCGCGCGCCGCCGAACGGCACAATCGCCTCCAACTTGATTGGACGGACCGAGTGTGTCGATGCCTCGATATTCACCGGTAACCTGCCAGGCTCGGGCAGCGTCACCTGCGGTGGCGGCAGCGGGAAAGTTAAGGTCATGAATGAGCCTGGTGTATCAATCGGAAGCTGGGCTGGACTCGTACGGACTCCGAATACGCCGACACCGATATACGATCCGAGTGGTAGCTTCGCTGATGGATCAACGGCTATAATCACGGAAATCGACATCGTGAGCCTCTCGAGAACGCCAGGATCATTCAGACATTTTTCTGCGGGTCTTTGCCCTCGCTCTCAAACCCGCTGCAGCGCGTTCGCAAGTACGTAGTCGGCTATTGCGTTGCCCTGCTTGATCCCGTTGTCGGCGTCGAACTGCCAGTGAATACCGAGCCAAATGCGGCTTCGACCGTTTTCCTTCTCGGCTTCCGTCAAGCTTTGGAAGGTTCGTTCGACTCGGGGACGTGTTTCGCCGGTCGGTCCACGGTTCAGCCCGTTGTACTCGTCCGATACGAAGCTGAATTTGAGATCTCCGTGGAATTTGCGAAGCGTCTGGAAGAGCCCTCCGCCGAACACGGCATGACCCGACGGGTAGGCTGGGAATGGAGGAGTCAAGTTCGCGCTCGTCGGACTTGCGTTATCCGCGGGGGCCCCGAGCGGCGTCCAGTTGTGGTTTAAGGTGCCGTCGACCGACTTGTCCGGATCGTGGAGACGTATCCAAGTGACCGGTCGTGCCAAGTGATATTCGTATTTTGCAGTCCAAGACCCGATACCGCAGTCCGCTAACACCAGATTTACGAGCGCAAGGTAGCGGGCCATCTCGGCGACGTCGCTGATCGGATGTTCATTGAGCGCGATTGAGGTCGCAATCATATTATACATTCGTGGCGGCGCACAAAGGAGTGCCGTTCCGTCGTAGGCCCAATAGTTGCCTTTGAAGGTCTCGTTCTTTTCGTCTAACGGATCGTGATCGCTGGTTCCAGTTCGCGACGTGTGAGTAGCATGACGAGCACCTAGAGTGACAGGACTTGGATCGCCGCCCAGGGCACGGACGTCGTCATAGGACTTTTGAAACTCCGGGGTACCAGATTTCGGCGGATCGCCAGGAAGGAAGAGTTGCTTCGGATCAATGACGAAAGGTTCGACGTACGACCAGTAACCCCCGATGGCTTTTGGAATTCCAGTAATGGGATCCACTCTCCAATCGTCGATCTGTGGATTCGGAAATAGCGCTGCGGCAGTGGGCTCCAAGTCAAGCGAGTTGTTGGGTCCCTTCTTCAACGGGACTTTTCCATCAGTTTCGGAGCCGTCACCGAACTGCTTGGTCGAAGGATCGTATTTTCTGAGCGCCAATATCTGGGTCGCCGCGGCCTCGCCGATCGCGCTCCCCAAGCCTTGCATTTCGGGATTATCTGGAATGGTTGGAACAAGCTGACGATAGTGGGCTTCAATGAGCGGCGTCTTGTTGGGATAAAGCACGACCATCGTATCGTGGGCTGCGACGGCGATTGCCGACCGAACAGAGGCTTTGGTCTCGTCCACGTCTTTCGGCGCGCGGCCAATTGCCGAGAATATTTTTGCCTGTACGCCCTTGTAGCTTTGCGCTCGGCGGTAGATCGTGTTGACGGCCTCAAACACGGCCAAGTGGATGATCGCCAGAGCTCGACTCGATCGATGTGGTCCGAACTGCTCAGCGTACAGCGGATCGACTCCGCTCGATGTCGCCAGCGTCGTGTGGTCCTGCGCCGTTAGATCCAAAGCGAAGGCGTTCCATTGGAGCAGATGATACAGATCTGGGCCGACACCCGTCGTTATCTTCTGCACAAGCGGAAGTCGTGTGAGATAGTTGAGGAACGCGCCTGGCTCCCGAGGGGCGGCGATGCGCTGTTCTTGCGCACCCTTTAGAAACTGAAGATTTGGCGATGGAGCCCTATAGTTGGGGATTGCGAAGATGTCCCGGAGCTCGTTGGCTCCGCCGGAGGTTTGAGCCTTTGCCATTCGGGGCAGCGCGAGAAAAGCGAGTCGATGCGGTGCTAAGCAAATAATTCCGACGATTGAGTAACATGACTTACTCCTCGCAATTCGACAACCAAAAGATCATATTTTGATAAAAAACAACGTATGAATGTTCACGCAGATGACGCCTTCTTGTCAATACTTTGCCGAAAAATCTCTGATGAGAGCATATGAGATTGCGGTCGCATTCTTGAGCTGACGCTCATCGGTTAGCACTGCATTTGTTGCTCCATGTGGCGGATTTAAGTGCAGTTCCGATCGATCCGACTCCCCAATTCAAGCCAGGGGAACCCATAAGAACTCGGGACGAATCCCTTGCGTGATGAGGCCTACGCCAAGCGTGCGAAGATTGAACATGGCGCCGATGTTCGGTTTCGCGCCGCTCTTCCAGCACGCCTGAAGTCCGATCAAGAGTTGCGACAAGGCTTGATTAAATGCAAACGACCGACTTGGTGTTGCAGTCGATTGTTGGAATTTGAACGTCGTCGGAAATTGGATTGCAGCGCCGCTGAAGCTCCAATGACCGGCCGCATCCTGCACCAAGGTCTTCCCGACAAAGATCTCCTTGAACACATAGTAATGGGCAAACGTCTTGTTGCCGGCCGGCGGCTGGTCGGGAGAACCCGCGGTACCCTCACCCTCACCCTTAATCAGCGAAATCGCCGCAAGTGCGTCGGCAATAGTCTTGATCGGCTTTGCTTCGCCGGAAGTGACCGAGAAGGCGTTGGGATTGATCGGAGGATTAACCGTCTTGAATCCATCGGCGATCGTGTCGTGGAACGCGCCTATCGTTGCAGGCGCTGCGGCAAGGGCAACTGGTGGAAATTCCGGATATTCGATCTGCATGAAGACCTGTGCTTGCTCGGGCGTGAGCGGCTGCAGATCAACGGCTAGTTTCTGAGGAATGCCTCCGGGCAGCACATTCGTAGGGTAGCTCGGAATGAAAGCCGCATTGGTGATGTTCGGTACGCCTCCGATCGCGGCCAGCATGTTGCCCGCTAAGGCGAAGTGATACATCTCCTGCACCACGATGCCTTCAATCATGTCGGCGACGTCGCTCGGGTCGGAATCGATCGACCATTGCGCGCACAGATAGGGCGGGATGGTGGAGAACTCCAGCTGCATCGCGATCTGCAGCGCGTCCTGCAGGTCTGCAGGCGTCGTAATGCGATCCTTGACGAACTGGGCGATGGTTTTCATCTGACGTTCCTCTCGTGATCTCAACTACGCTTACTCTCCAGACAGCTTGGGCCACCGCTAAACCATGGCCTGCGGGACAATCGCCCCTGCCGTGATCCAGTCCGACAGCAGCTGGACGTCGGACTGCGCCATCACGCCCTGCATTGGGCCTGTTCCGATGACCGCGACCAGAAACATGCTGCGATCGGGCTCGCCTGGAATAATCCAGCCGCCGCGGATCAGGGCGCGCATTAGATCCGGCGGCGTGTCGAACAGCGATTTCAGCGAAACGGGCTTGCCAAAGGCGTCGGGAAGCACGAGGTCGTCATGTGCGCGTTTGGCGCGGGCTGCGAAACGCTTGATCAACTCCTCGACCTGCTTTCCGAGAGTGTTAGGCGCCGCGCGCGCCGGGCGCACTGCCATGCCCGTCGTCGCCTGGCCGTCGATGACAATGCGATAAATAAAATGACCTGTGCCGGCATCCACGCCGTCGTCGGTCTTGAAGTTCCAGGCGAAGGTTCGCGCACCGGGCTGCGGCGTCGTTTCGTCGATCAAAACCTTCACGAGTGTCTGCCTGGGATCGAAGACCGTGATGGTCAGCTGCTTTGCGTTTTCAGGGACCTGGGCGGCGATATCGAGCGCGTCCCAGACCTTCGGGATTGGCGATTCCGCGGTCCGGGGGCAGCCGCCAAAGCCGCGCCCTTCGGCCGCGTTGCATTGATAGATTGTTCCACCCGAGGCGTAAGCGACGATCGGCTCCGTTTTGGTGAAGCGAAAGCGGTTGATGAAACGGCCAACGCCGTTGGCGTCAAACCAAGTCGCGCCACCGTCAGTCGTGCCGCTGGTCGTGCCGTTGGGACTGCCCGACATGAAGCCGTGACCCCAGCCGCCGACCCAGCCGACCTGTTCGCTGAGAAAGCCGATGCCCTCCAGTTCGACGTTCCGCTGCGGATCGGTAATCGGAATCCGCCTCCAAGTTTGGCCGCTATCGGTCGTCTTCAGGATCGCGGCTGCGGTGTCGTTTTCGAGAGACACGAACCCGATTTGTGGCGTGAGGAACTGGATCTTCCAGCCCCATTCGCCACTGGGGAAGTCGATCCCAGAATTTTGTAACCTGTCCTCCCAGCTCTTGCCGCCGTCGGCGGTGAACATGATCACCGGCTTCAGCTTGTCGTAGGTGGTCCCGCCCTTGCCGCCAACTACCCAGCCGTGCAGATCGTCAACGAAATAGGTGTCGATCAAGAGATTGGCATGCGCCGCCATGGAGATCGAACGCCAGGTCTTGCCGCCATCGCTCGTGTGCATGACCGCGGCTTCGCGATTCGGATATTGAGTGCCGGAGGCAAAGACGACGCCCTTGGACGGTGAGGATATCCCGCAGATCGCGCTGGGCAGCGCTGGCAGGCCGGCAGTCATATCGGTCCAGGTCTTGCCATCATCGGTCTTGAACAAGCGCTGTCGCCGCGTGATCGAGCCGACCCAGCCATCGGTTGGGCTCGTGAAGCTCATGCAACGCAACCACGTATTGGCGTCGGCGGTGTGCTGGATTGTAGAGGTCGCGAAGCCATCCTCGGAATGAACGATTTGACCCGCGCTATTCACGCCCCAGCCAACCTGCGGACTGATAAACCAGATGTCATCGTAACGCGTTTGGACTGGAGCGTTCGTCGGACGCCAACTGAAGGCCATGGGTTTCCCCCGGCAAAAAAGAACAAAAATCGGTCTTACCCGTGCGGCGGGATCTGCCGCGGAAAGGCAACATCACGTCAGCAAAACTATTGCAACTAGGCAATTCTAGTACAATTTAGAGGTGCAATCAATTAATTCCTTCGGTGCGCTGCCGCAGCCCACTCCAGCACACCGACCTGCAAGGGTGCCTATCGCGTTTTGGGCGCTTTTTCTGCAGTGAGGCGCTGCGCTTTGAGAAAATCAACTCGTGGCGAGTGCAGTGAGCGATTCGCGACCAATTCTAGCGCCACACGCTTTCGCGGATTTTTGCAGCGCGTTAGACAACTTCGCGAAGGCCAAATTGCGGTCCAGGCACTTTGATGGAAAAGGCGGCCCTGTCAAAAGTCGCTCATTTAAGGAGATCAGCGTGGCGTCGCTACGAGTCGAGGGCGACCGGACAGCATGATGTGGCGACCAGGCGTTGACCACGGACAGGACCATGAGTTCGGCGGGCGCGATGTTTACGGGAGACTTGACACCATCGGGCCCGTTACAGAAGGCCGTGTTCCCACAAACCCGTTGGCCTGACTAGTCAAAGGCTACATCCGCTTTGTGCCGTTAGCGATTAGGCTGGCATGGTGGCATAGTAATATTGACTGACACTCTATGCGCCGCAAAAAGACAGAGCGTCCAAAATAGTGGGTTTCGCGATGTAGCGGACCAGTGACTCAAACCCCCGACGCTTCGAATGCAGCGGTCTGGTTGACGCGCCTCTTAGTTCGATTTCTCGCTGCACGGGAGCGTTCGTTAGGAGTGGTCCATCCATACGAATTCCGGGCGGATACCCCTCTCTACCAATGCGCGACCCGCGAGCTTAACCTCAAACATTGCCGGAACGTCTACCGTTCTGCCGCTGGACCAGCAATGCTCCAAGTGCGTGAGTAACTGGGAGAGTACGATCCTAAAGTGAGCGCGATCTTTGCGATGTCCGATACATCTGCGAAAACTAAACACTTCTGGCATCGATATAGGTGCGCCTTCAAGCTTCCAATTCCCATCCACTCTGATCAGCCGGCGACCGACGTGAACTTCCTTAAATAAGTAATAGTGTGCGAGATTGTGGGCCGGACTCGGCTCCTCCGGAGAATCTTCTAAACCTTCACCTTCGCTCTTAATGCGATCTATGCTTGCGATAGCATCGGTCACGGTCAAAATCTGCTTAGCGAAGGGAACCTGCACCCACGATGCTGCTGGATCGAGCGGTGGGTTCAGGCGATGAAATGCTTCTTCAATCGTAGTGTAGAAGGCCCCGATCGTCGCCGGGCGATTTCTCGTCAAGACGGCGATAGGGGGAAACTCCGGGTATTCAATTTGCATCAACACGGCCAACTGCGATTTCGTTAGAGGACGCAGTCCGACCGGGAGCGCTTGCGGGACGTCGCCGGGTAAGCGTCTGAGCGGATACTTCGGCAGAAAGCTTTTGTTGGCAATCTTCGGCATTCCGCCCACGGCCGTAAGGAGGTTACCGACGAGCGCAAAGTGGATCATTTCTTGGCTTACGACCTTGTGCAGAATACCTTCGACCCGATCCGGATCTTCTCTGATGGACCATTGCGCACACAGGTAGGGCGGTATCGTGCTGAACTCGAGCTGCATGGCCAGTTGCAGAGCACGCTTCAGTTCGGAATGCGTGTGAATGCCACTCGAGACGAATTCAGCGATCGTGTTCATGCAATGTTCAAAGTCCTAGTTGCCGCAGTTCGTCGTCGATGATTCGCTGAATGTCTGCGGGCACTGGCGCAAATGATTGAAGCGGAACATTGCCTCTGTAGCCTATGGCCGGGAAGCCCATGTCCGAGGTGAAATATCCACCAACAAGGAGATAGCGAAATCGAGTAAAAAACTTGCGTGGGTCGCCGCCCATGGCAATCACTGCATCCAAGACCTTGGCTTTTCGTTTGCTACTCAGCCAAAGAAATCCCAGCCAGTAGCGGCGACGTGACTCCCGATCCAGCAAACCCATTCCTTGGAGGATAAGGTCTTTGTCAGATTGCTGGGTTTTGTAAGGCGCACTAAGCCATTCGTTGAAGAAGTTGGAAATGCCCATCTTGCTTGGTGCCGCAAACTCCGATGTGCCAGGCAAAATAATATCGCTGAGTGCAGCTACCATGTTCAGCTGGCGTCGCGACAGGAGCAGGTCCCATGTCACCTTCGGTGTTATGACGTTTGGATCGGTGCTATACTCCGCCGCTGTAATCGCGTCCCGCGTCTTCAGGGCCTTAAACGGGATCCGCTGCCCAGTTGCATTTGCTTCTTCTGGCAATCGATCCATGGCAACCTCAAAGCTCACCGCGTTTCGCCAACTCGGCTATGCGAGCTGACCCGCGCGAGGCTATGGCAAGGATCGTGAGAGTGGGGTTTTTGTCCGGACTAGAGACGAACGTAGCACCGTCCAGAACAAAGAGATTCGTTACTTCCCAGCACTGTCCAAACTGATCGACGACCGAATCTGCGTCAGAGAGACCCATACGTGCGCCACCCACTTCGTGGACCGCTGCCCCTCCTACCGGCATCTCGGCTGGGCCGCTCGTGACGGTCCCGCCGAGCGAGCTAATCACTTGCCCGAAAATGAGTTGCTGATGTTTCCATTGATTGACCTCATAGTCTCCCCATTTCCAATGAAAACGAAGAACAGGAGTTCCCCATTTATCTTTGGTGTCGGGGTCCAACTCACAAAACGTCTGTTCGTTGGGGATCATCTCGCCTTCGCCGCTGAGACTGACGTAGCTGCCATATTTCTGTAGAATTTGCTCGCGCAAGCCGTGGCCGTACGTCGCGTCTTGCTCGTCGACATAGCCGCCGACGCCCATCGTCGGCATCCTCCGCCCACCTCTCGGTTCTATGTGATATCCTCGTGGGAAACCGAGTTCTCCCCGCGCTTGCTCTTGGTACAACCACCAAGGCACATAGATGTGAGGCGTGAAGATTCCGTCGTCATTGCGCGCGGGCAATTTTTCCAAAATTGGGATGCGGCCCCTCACGGTAAATTCGACTGTATCCATGATGTACTTGCCGACCAGGCCTTGAGAATTGCCGATCCCATTGGGAAACGACGTACTTTTGGAATTCAGCAGTATGCGCGCCGATGAGAACGCTCCCGCGGCGAGGATCACGCATCGTGCCTTGACCTTGCCTTGATCTCCGGTATGCCGATCTACGAAGCTGACGCCGGTTGCTCTCCCGCTCTTATCGATTTCCACTTCGCGGACAACCGCATTGCAAATAATCGTCAGGTTTCCAGTCTCCTGTGCTTCCGGCAGAAGTACCGTCGTGCTCTGAAAGTTGGACCGACTGGAACATCCCTGGGTGCATGCGGTAGCGTAGAGGCAGGCTGCCCGACCATTCAGAGGTTTGGTCAATATGGCCGCCCGGATTGCTGCGACCCGCATCCCGAGCTTTTCAAACGCGCGCGCGAGAACGATTTCGTATGCGCGTGGGGGCGGAGGAGGGAGCATGACCCCGGGCGGCGGATCGGGTGTGTTCTCAATCCCCTCACGTCTGCCGGTGACGCCGATCAGCCTTTCAACTCGATCGTACCAAGGCGCTAGATCGTCGTACTCGATCGGCCAATCAAATCCCAAACCATCCCGGCTCTTTGGCTTGAAGTCATAAGGCCCGAAGCGAAGAGCAACTCTCCCCCAGTGATTGGTTCGTCCACCCAGCATCCGGGGACGCCACCAACTAAATTCCTCCGAGTCGGCCGCGGTAGTGTAAGGCTCTCCCGGTACGGCCGTTCCTCCGTCAACCGTCGCATCATAGTAGCCGTTGTTCTTGTCCGGAGTTACTGCCCCGCGCAGCGGAGCCTTCTGCTGAGAAACGAACATGGGCGTTTCAGTGCCCGGATCGTAGTCGCGACCTGCCTCAAGCACCGCTACCCGTAGACCTGCCTTGCACAGGTCATATGCTGCCATTCCCCCTGCGGCCCCTGAGCCGACGACGACAATATCGAATGGCTCTTGTACGTCCATCTGACCGCCCTGCTGCGCGCAGTTTGCGCAATTCAATGCCTGCGGCTCAGGCGAAAAGCTCGGTTGCTATGCGCTCCTCGAACACCACATAACGGCGCACGCAAAATCCGAGCCTCTGACGCACATCGCCGGTCACTGCCGCGACATATGTCGGGGCAAGCACCACGAGCGAGACCGCTTCAGATACTTTGCAAAAAAATTATCTACAATCTAAGAGCGAACGTAGCATACGAGGGAGAACCGTACAATGAGAACGTGTGCTTCCCTGCGGCAATCCTATGTTGCGGCCGCGGGCAGGCTTGCCCCCGTCCACTATCCACAAGTACACGAGAAAAGGCCGATGCGGCACGAAGGAGGCAGGGCCCCAACGATTTCAAACAATCTGGAATTCGGCCAACAGCGGCTGCAAGGTCTTTTCCAGCCCGATCAAATCATGTTTGAACGCTGCAGCTCGGATTGATTCCTACCGATATCCATCATCAACTTCCAGTTGGTCACGAAAGGAGCTGCTTTCGTCGCGCCTTGCTCAAAGACTCATCAATGCAACCGGGCATATCACAGGAGCTTGCCACCGATTGAATTGGGCAGAATTACCACGCCTGATGATAGGCGCCTCACGCCTGCGCGCTTCCCTTGATCGGCATCACCTTCTTGGGATTGAGCCAGTGGTCGATCCGATCAGCCCAGTGCTGCATCAGCTTCGTGCGTGAGCCGATGAGCGCGAGCGGTCCGTGCTTCTTGTAGAGACCTTCCACAGTAGAGCTATCGAGATGCGCGAGCTGCAGCTCGACGACATCGCCATCCCATGCCTTGGCGTCCTTGATCTCTTCGTGATGAGACAGGGTCGAGAAGGTGGTCCGGAATCCATGGGCACAATGATCAGTCTTCGTGTCAATGCCAAGCAGCCGCAGCCGCTTGTTGAGCGTGTTGTTTGATAGTGGCGCGTCCTTCGAGCAGGAAAACGCGTACCGGCGATGGCCGGTCAGCTTCTGAACGCTGCGCAGGATTGCGAGTGCCTGCCGTGACAAAGGCACGACATGGTCCCAGCCGGTCTTCATTTTGGCGGCTGGAATAGTCCAGCGTGTGGCATCCCAGTCGACCTCGCTCCACTCCATTTCATTGACCATGCCGGGGCGGGGAATTGTCAGCGCATCGAAACGCAGGGCAAGGCCAACAACATCACCAAACCTCGCTCTCGTCCAGGGTGCGCTGATGAGCTTGAAGACGCGCGTCACGTCGCGAGGCTCAGTGACGCCCGGACGCGGCGTCGAAATATTGGCGATCATCTGCCCCTTCAGGTTGCGGAATGGATTGTAGCCGTCGCCTTCGACATCGGCATAGTCGCAGATTTGCTCACCGATGCTGCGCACGCGGTCGCGCGTTTCCAGCTTTCCCTCGGTTTCGTATGAACGCATGAACGCGAGAACGTCCGGACGCTTGATGTCCTGCCTAGATAACTTGCCGAAGCGAGCTTTGACGTAGCCGACACGCAGCTCAAGCACCTCGATGGTCTTGGGGTCGCGCACCGCGACGATCCTGCCGCGTTTGACTTTTTCGATTTTCTTCTTCGCGAGCCACTCGTCTGCCCATTGCCCGAAAGGCCGGGCGGCCGCGTGCCTGTGCTTGTCGAGTTGCTTCTCGGTGCTCGGGTCTTTGCCTTCCTTGAGCAGGCCCTTGGCCTTGTCGCGCTCGCGGCGGGCGTCGGCGAGCGAGAACGTGCCGTCCTTGCCGTTGCCATAAGGGCCGATGGAGTAGGTTTTCTGACGGCTGTGAAAGCGGTAGCCCATCCGCCAGAGCTTGGAGGCAGCGTTGCCTGGCTTGCTCCTGTCCGGCGTGACGAAGAGATAAAGACCGCCGCCGGTCACTTCGGAAATCTTGGCGGGACTCCACTCGCCATTATCGAATCTCGGCCGCGCAGCGCGGCAGTCGACGTCGGTTCTGATCTGCTCGGGGTTGGCGCACGCGCCACCGTTCTTGCGGGCCATCTGCTCAATTCCGGGAATAGCGAAGGTCGCCGTGAACGTTTGTTCTCCCGATACCAACAAAAGTACCAACAAATCGGGCGGCTGGGAGCGGACGAGAACAAACGGTGATGAACACCGATGTACGCCGAAAAGCCCATTTTTCAAGGGTTTGCGAGCACTGCGCGGACGGTTGCGGACGCTTTAGAACGGGCCCGAACAGCCTAGTTGGTGCCCCTGGCCGGAATCGAACCAGCACTCCTTGCGGAACTCGATTTTGAGTCGAGCGCGTCTACCAGTTCCGCCACAGGGGCATTCGCGGTGGTCCAGGCCGATACGGGGCCGGGGTCGCGAAGCGCGGCGGACTATAGCGGGCGGCCCGTCACGGTCAACCCGCGCGGATGTGATTGTCCCGCGCCTCGACAGCGGTATTTTCGCGCGATACGACCCGGATTGAGCATGGAGCAGGGGCCATGACCGTGCCGAACGATGCTCGCAGGAGGACTGCCGTGACGCTCGCCACCGCCCATCCGTCGGATGCTTCCGCCACCGGCAATCCGGCGCTGACCTCGGCCCTGGCGATTGCCGTGATCGCGGCCGCGACGCTGGCCGGCGCCTGGTTCTTCCAGCTGGTGCTGGAGATCATGCCCTGTCCGCTCTGCCTCGAGCAGCGCTATGCCTATTACCTCGCGGTCCCGCTCGGCGTCGTAGTGGCGCTCGCAGCCGCCCGTGGCGCGGCGCGGCCGGTGCTGATCGCGGGCCTCGTGATCCTCGGCCTCGCCGCGCTGGCCAATGCGGGGCTCGGCGCCTATCACGCCGGGGTCGAATGGGGGTTTTGGCAGGGACCGACCGACTGCACCGGCCCGATGGTGGATTTCGGCAAGGCCGGCTCGCTGCTGGATCAGCTCGACAAGGTCAAGGTGGTCCGCTGCGACGAGGTGCAGTGGCGCTTCCTCGGCATCTCGCTTGCCGGCTACAACGTGCTGATCTCGCTGCTGATGGCCGCGGTCGCCGGCTGGGGCGTGGCGAAGGCCGCCAGGCCCTGACAAAGAGGCCTGACTTACAAGGCCTGACTCAGGCGATCTATTTCTTCTTCCCCGGCGCGAAGCTCGGCTGTGCGCCCTTCAGGCTGGGAGCCGCGGCGATCACCTTGATCTTCTCCTTCTTGGGCTTCTTGACCTCGCGGTTGCCGTGTCGCTCGCCTTTGGACATGTCGGTCTCCCTCTAGTTTATCGAGATCATCGACTCGGTCAGAGCCTGCCTCCGGAGCAGTCCCGAACGTCGACGTGGATTTGCTTTGCCGGAAGTGATGGTGATCGACCGTAGGCCGATCGCACCCGAATAGCGAGCGCCAAAGCGGTTTGCGGCGCGCTGCGGCAACAACACGCGGGATGGTATGAGGAGCGGTCTTTGCCCCTCGTTCGGCGAGAAAGCCAGGAACACCAGGAAAACCAACAAGAAAGCATTGGCTATTGCCGCCGAAGCGGCGCATGCTGCTGATGGGGCCGCGCACCGGCGCAAGGCGTTTTCGCAAAAGGCTGGCCCATGACCATGCGCTCCCGACGTGAAGTCGTCACCTTCCAGCATCCATTCCGGATCAGAGGCATCGATCGTGAATTGCCCGCAGGCGCCTATGAGGTCATTACCGACGAAGAGGCGATCGAAGGGCTCTCGTTCGCGGTGTTCCGCCGTGTCGCCACGATGATCATCGTCCCGGCACAAGGCTCGCGCGGATTGACGACGGAGATGGTGTCGATCGGCTCGGTCGATCTGGCGGACGCCCAGCGTATCGACGCGAGCGCATCCAACGCGAGCGCATCCAATGACTGACGAACCGCTCGAGCTCGATCGCCGCCGCGGCATGGCAGCCCAGAAAGCCACCGATATTCGCCGTGCGCTGGCGGAAATCGAGACCCATGCGAGGGATCTGCGCGAACGGCAGGCCTCGCTCGAAACCGGACTGCTGGCGGTACCTGCGACGTCGTGGCCGGAGGTGGCCGCCAAGGCGCGCTACGTTCTGAATCTGTACGCCGCGAGCCTGCCGCCGGAGGACACAAGGCATCGCGATCTGGTCACGGCAATTCTCGAGGATTTTGTGCGCCTCACCGAGCCGCGATGAACCAGAACCACTTCGCGGCTTTGAAGGAGCTGGTCACATGACGCTTACCCAGGGTCGCTTCATCAGCTACGAATACGACAGGATGGTCGTGCTGTTTTCGATGCATGACGACGAGAAGGAGATCCATTGCGCGATCTCGACCTCCGCCATGGATGAATTGGAAGGCGGGGCGCTCGGGCGCGCGGGCCACCGCGAGACCCAGTTCATGCGGCTGCGCGAGCGCATCGAGGCCTGCGCCGATGGCAAGTACCAGGCGAAGGAGTTCGAGGGGGCGCCGCCCCGGATCATCCTGCGCAGCATCGATTTCCGGAAGCCAAGGTAGAGAATTCCCCGTGCAAAGGCCCTGACGCGCGTGTCAGGTGTTTCATGGTGGAGGCTATCCCGCCGTCACCGTTCCCGATCATGCGCGACAGACGAGCCCATGCTGATCATCGTGCACCGCGTCCCCGTCGAGTTGTTGCTGTTGGCCAATGAGACGTTGTTGCGCCTCAAGAGCCGACGCAATCTCGTCGCCACGCTGATGAGCGAGCAGCGCCCGAGATATACGATCTCCGAAATACATGGTGCGAGCAGCCGGCTGACCGCGCTATGGCGCGCAGTCGCCAGAGAGCGGCTCGAGGAATGGAGCGAAGCACAGCCCGATTCGGTCTATGCCCGGATCACCGAACCCTTGTGGCACGCTGCGGCCGTCGCGAAACTGCAAATGGACCGGGACGAGGAGCTATGGTTCGATCCCGGCGAACTGACAGCGTTGGCGCGATCGTTTCGCGATCAGCCGGGCCAGTCAGCGTCCGAAGTGTGAGCCGGAGAGTTATCCGATCGCCTAATCGTCGACGTCGTCCTGCGGCCGTCCGAACAGATGGATGATGCCCGGCGTCGAGATGGTGACGAACAGGAAGCGCGACAGGTGATGCGCGCCGACGAAGATCGGGTCGATGTGCAGCGTCAGCGCCAGCGCCAGCATCGCGTCCATTGCGCCGGGCGCGAAGGCGACCACGACGTCGGCGAGCCGCACATTGGTGGTGAAGGCGATCACCGCGACGAACACGGCCGAGATTGCGATCGCGATCGCGAATGAGCCGAGCCCGGCATTGACGTGGCTCAGCAGGGTCGAGGGCTTCATCCGCGCAAACCGGGTGCCGATCAGTGCACCGATGCCGACCAGCGCGACGTTGCGCAACCAAGGCGGCAGGCCGCCATCGACCAGGCCCGAGCCGTGCAGCAGGCTGGAGGCGAGCATCGCGCCGAACATCCAGCTGGCGGGAAATTTGATCCAGCGCAGCAGCAGCGAGACGCCGGTCGACCCGGCGACCAGGGCGACAAGGCCGAACGGCGAGGCGACCGTCGTCGGCAATGGCGGCGGCGCCGCGTGCGTCACCCCGGTCAGGGCCAGCACCAGCGGCAGGGCCGCGGTCAGGATGATGACGCGCATGGTCTGCACCACGGCGATCGCCGCGACGTCGGCGCCTTTTTCCGCGGCGAGGATCGTGATCTGCGAGAGCGCGCCGGGGCTACCGGCGAGGAAGGCCGAGGTCTGGTCCCAGCCATGCATGCGCTGCAGATAGACGCTCGAGCCGAAGGTCGAGCAGAATGTCGCCAGCGCCAGCAGGGCGATGGTGAGCGGATAGGAGCTCATGTGCTGCAGCAATTGCTGCGACATCAGCGAGCCCAGCGAGATGCCGAGCAGCAGCAGCACCGATTGCGTCAGCACCGGCGGCACCGCGAGCGGCCGTCCGGCCAGTGCGGCGATCGCAACCGCGCACATCGCACCCGAGATCAGCCCGCCCGGCAATCCTGCCCATAAAAACAGCAAGCCGCCGGCGGCGCCGATGACGAGTGTCTCGAGCCCGTTCAGAACTTTGCTGCGGTCGGGAATGGCAGTCGCCATCGAAGCGCGGATCAGGGTCACGCCGCCTTATGGCAAATTCGTAACCACGCGACAATTGCATCTCGCGATTGCAGCATTGCGCCCCGGCTCGCCCGGCGCACAGGTTTTCACCCTCCCCGGCGGGGAGGGTGAAGGATGTCAGATACGTCTACGCGTTACTTCGCAGCCGGCGCTGCGGCTGCGCCGCCTGCCTTCTTGCATTCCGAGCGGAATTTCTTGCGCTCCTTGCCGTGCAGGCCCTTGGCATCGGCTTGCTTCGAGCACTCCAGCGACTCGGCGGTGCGCGGCTTGGCTTCCTTGGCCATCTTGGCGTCGGCCTTCGGAGCGGCCTCCTTGGCGGCGGGCGCGGCGGTTTGTGCGAAGGCTCCGCCCATCAGCAGCAGGGAGGCAAGGGCAGTTGCGGTCGCCAGCGTGGAAATCTTCTTCATGGGGCACCTCGTGAGGGAAGGAGCCGAAACGTTGCGCGGCGATGATGAACCGTGGATGAATATGCGATGGTCCCGCCGCCACAATATTTTAACAGCCAAGGGCGTCCGCACGTTGTCGCAAGTCGGGGTTGCGCTAGGATAATGGTCTTACGCCAATGCCCCAGGGGAAACCTCACGGGAAACCAGGGATGACGGGAGACCAGGGATGACCATTCAGACCAGATTGTTGTGTGTGATTGCGGTGTCGGGCTTTGCAGCCTTTGCGGTGAGCGCGCCGGCGCAGGCCCTGACCACGCAGGAATGCAGCGCCAAGTACCAGGCGGCCAAGACGGCCGGCACCCTCAACGGCCAGAAGTGGAATGATTTCCGCAAGGCGCAATGCGGCGCCGACGCGACCCCGGCCGCGGCGCCCGCCGCTCCGCCGCCCGCTGCCGCAGCGCCCGCTCCGGCCGCGCCGAAGGAGGCCAAGCGGGAAGCCGCGCCCGCCGCGGCACCCGCCGCACCGGCAGGGCCCGCCGTGTTTCCGAACGCGGTCGATCCCAAATACGCCAAGGAGTCCGAAGGCAAGCAGCGCATGCACACCTGCGTGGACCAGTACAATGCCAACAAGACCACCGGCGGCAATGGCGGCCTGAAGTGGATCCAGAAGGGCGGCGGCTATTACAGCGAGTGCAACAAGCGCCTGAAGGGCGCCTGAGTCAGCTGAAGCGAATTTGACGGGTGGCCGGCGCAAGCCGGCCGCTTTTCTTTCGGCTGAAGCGCTATCGGCTTTCCGCGAGCAGCTTGTCCGCCGATTGCGCCAGCAGTTGCGCGCGCTTGCGCGGGCCGCGTTCGAGAAACAAGAGGCTCTGGCCGAAGATGAAGCAGTAGAACAGGAACGCCTGCGCATCGGCTTCCTCGGCCGAGAGCCCGGTGGCGCGATAGAGCTGGCCGACATTCTTCAACCGCGCGGCATCGACGCTCGCGGCGGCGGTGGCCGCGGCTTCGTCGGTGCGCGCCCATTGCCGGATCGCGAGTTCCACCGCCATCGCCTCGGTGTTCATGCGCTCCGAATATAGCGTGATGATCGCCTTCAGCCGCTCACGCGCGCTGGCGCCGTCGAGCGCGGTCTGCTTCTCGATCGCGGCGATGCGGCCGTCGCGCCAGCGTGTCAGCATGGCCTCGAGCAGCGCGGCGCGATCCCTGAAGCGGCGGTAGAAGCCGCCTTTGGTGACGCCCAGATTCTTGGCCAGCACCTCGACACGCACGCCGTCGACGCCGCTATGCGCGAGTTCGGCAAAGCCGGCCGCGACCCAGACGTCGCCCTTGCTTTCAGTCATGTGATCTCCGCGGAGCCGTCCCGATACGGTACCGTATTGCTAGCCCGCTTCGCGCCTGATACGCTACCGTATCAAAAATCGAAGGAGGGGACGATGGAGGGCGAGGCGACCTATCGCGGCACGGTCTATCCCTGGCACTGCGACCATATCGGCCACATGAACGTCATGTGGTATGTCGGCAAGTTCGACGAGGCGAGCTGGAACATGTTCGCGCGGCTCGGGCTGACGCCGAGCTATCTGCGCGAGTCCGGCCGCGGCATGGCCGCCGTGCAGCAGAACATCTCCTACCAGCGCGAACTGCTCGCCGGCGACCTCGTCGAGGTCAAGAGCCGGCTGGTCGAGTTCCGCGACAAGTCGGTTCGCATCCTCCACGAGATGCGCAACGCGGAGACCGGCGAGATCGCCGCGATCTGCGAGATCGCGGCCGTGCACATCGATCGCGCCGCGCGCAAATCGGCGCAGTTCGCGCCGGCGATCCGCTACGCCGCGATGCCGCACCTCGTGCCGTCAGAACCCGTGACTGCGTGACCGCCATGCCCCGCTTTGAACCGAAGAATCCCGACTTCCGCGCGGTTGCCACCGCCACATTCGAGCGCCAGCGCGCAATGCAGACGCTTCGCATCTCGATCGCGCGCATGGAGCCGGGCGAGGTCGATCTCGCGATGCCCTACGCGCCGGAGTTCTGCCAGCAGAACGGCTTCGTGCATGCCGGAATCATCACCGCGGGGCTCGACAATGCCTGCGGGATCGCCGCCTTCACGCTGATGCCCGAAGGCTCCGACATCCTCACCGTGGAGTTCAAGACTAACCTGCTGGCGCCGGCACGCGGCGAGCGATTCGTGTTCCGCGGCGTCGTGGTCAAGCCCGGCCGCACGCTGACCGTCTGCGACGGCCGCGCCTACGCCGTGCAGGACGGCACTGAGACGCTGGTCGCGACCATGAGCGGGACGCTGATGGCGCTGGCACGGCGGGAAAGGTAGCCGCGCTAATCTATCCCCCGTCATGCTGAGGAGCGCGTAGCGGCGTCTCGAAGCATGCACGGCCCGGCCGGTGGCCGTCGATCCTTCGAGACGCGCTACGCGCTCCTCAGGATGACGGGTCGGAGAGTCGCGACGGGCTTGAGAGACCGGCGTGCCCAGCATTTGCGCATCTGACCGGGGCGAGCGCATTGACAACCTTTCACCGCACCGACCTGATACGCGCATGCTTCGCGTGAGTGCCTTGTCATGATTGCCAGCCTTAGTCTGATCCTGCTTTGCCAGCTGGTTGGCGAGGTTGCCGTGCGGGCGCTGGCGGTGCCGGTGCCAGGCCCTGTCGTCGGGCTGGTGCTGCTGCTGTTGCTGCTGTTGGCGCGCGACCGGTTTCCGGTGCTTGCGCGCGGGCCGCTCGGCAATGACGGGGTCGAGAGCGCAAGCCGCGGCATGCTCGCCAATCTCTCGCTGCTGTTCATTCCGGCCGGCGTCGGCGTGGTGCAGAAGCTCGATCTGCTCGCCGAGCACGGCATCGCGATCCTGGTGATCCTCGCGGTCTCGGTCATCGTCACGCTGCTGGCGACGGTCGCGACCTTCGTCGCGGCGAGCAGTATGTTTGCGCGCGAGGAGGACAACCCGTGAGCGACAATCCGTTCTCGCTCTGGGTCTATCTCTCGCAGTCGCCGCTGCTCTGGCTGACCGTGACGCTGCTGACCTATGCCGCGACCGATGCGGTGTCGCTGAAGACGAGGCGGCACCCGCTCGCCAATCCCGTGCTGCATTCGCTGTGGATCATCGGCGCGTTCCTGCTGCTGACCGGGACCTCCTACACCACCTATTTTGCCGGTGCGCAATTCGTGCATTTCCTGCTCGGGCCGGCGACGGTCGCACTCGCGGTGCCGCTCTACGAGAACCGCAGGCGGGTCGCGGCTGCGGTCCTGCCGATGCTGGTCGCGCTCGCGGTCGGCTCGCTCACCGCGATCGTCTCGGTGGTGCTGCTGGCGCGGGCCTTCGGCCTGCCGCGTGAGATCATCCTGTCGCTGGCGCCGAAATCGGTGACGGCCGGCGTTGCCATGGGCATCAGCGAATCCCTGCATGCCGATCCCTCGCTGACGGCGGTCTCAGTGATCCTCACCGGCATCATGGGGGCGATCATCGTCACGCCCTTGATGAACTTCACCGGCGTCACCGACTTTCGTGGCCGCGGCTTTGCCGCCGGCATCGCCGCCCACGGCATCGGCACCGCGCGCGCGTTCCAGGTCGACGAGGTCGCAGGCGTTTTTGCCGGGATCGCGATGAGCCTGAACGCGCTGGTCACCTCGCTGCTGGTGCCGCTGGCCGTGACGTATCTGCTGCGCTGACGCTGGCCACAGGGCGGTTTTGTGCTATTAGTGTGGCGTTGTGCAGCAAATCCTTCTAGGATTGCAGCCGCAAACGCGAGTCTGTTCCCCTTGGTCTTCTCCGCAACTCAGAGCGTGCTCGGGCTGGCATCGGGCATGCTGGTCGGCTTTTCGCTGGGCCTGGTCGGCGGCGGCGGGTCGATCCTTGCCGTGCCGCTGATGGTCTATGTGGTCGGGGTGCCCCAGCCGCACGTCGCGATCGGCACTTCGGCGATCGCGGTCGCCGCCAACGCCGCGATCAACCTCTCCAACCACGCCCGCGGCGGCACCGTCATCTGGTCCTGCGCACTGGTGTTCGCGCTGTCAGGCATGTTCGGCGCTTTCGGCGGCTCGATCCTCGGCAAGATGCTGGACGGGCAGAAGCTGCTGGCGCTGTTCTCGATCGTGATGCTGGTGATCGCGAGCCTGATGCTGAAGACCCGCGCGCGGGTCGGGCTGACCGACGTCAAGATCTCGATGGCCAACACGCCCGCGATCGTGGGTCTCGGGCTTGTGACGGGAACCATGTCCGGCTTCTTCGGCATCGGCGGCGGCTTCCTGATCGTGCCAGCCTTGATGCTGGCGACCGGGATGCCGATCATGAACGCGGTCAGTTCGTCGCTGGTGGCGGTTACCGCCTTCGGTGTGACCACGGCCTTGAGCTATGCGTGGTCCGGGCTGGTGTCGTGGGGCCTGGCGGGGCTATTCGTCGCCGGCGGCATCGCGGGCGGCCTGCTGGGCACACGGAGCGCCCGGCACCTGTCGGAACGCCGCGGCGCTCTCAATATCGTGTTTGCGACTGTGATTATCGTCGTGGCGATCTATATGCTGCTGCGTAACATCAATGTGTCCTGAACGTAGAAGGGCGAGGAGCCCTTCCGGAAGCGAGCTATGAACCATCTGACGAAATCACCCCTCGACAACGCCGGCGCCACCCGCCGCGGCGCGCTTGGCCTGATCGGTGCCGGCATTGCGCTGCTGGCCGCCAGAGGCGCGCGCGCCGAGGACGACAATGTCCTGACCGAGGAACAGGTGCTGCGCGATCCGGATATTCCGGTGATCGGCAATCCCAAGGGCGACATCACGATCGTCGAATGGTTCGACTACAATTGCCCGTATTGCCGCAAGCTCGCGCCGGAGCTCCGCCAGGTGGTGCAGGACGACGGCAAGGTTCGCCTGGTGCTGAAGGATTGGCCGATCCTCGGGCCGGTGTCGAAGGTCGCTGCGCGGATGGCGCTGGCGGCGAAGTACCAGGACAAGTTCGAAGCCGCACATGAAGCGATGATCTCGGTCAATTCGCGGATCACCGAGCCGCGCATTGCCGAGCTGCTCTCGGGCGCCGGCCTCGACATGGATCGCCTGAAGAAGGATCTCGACACCAACGCCAAGGCGATCGACGCGGTTTTGGCGCGCAACAACGAACAGGCGCAGGCATTCGGCTTCAACGGCACGCCGTCATTCATCGTCGGCAAGTATCGCGTGCCCGGCGTGCTCAGCATCGATCAGTTCGAGCAGGTCATCGCCGACGCGCGCAAGGCCAATATGGGGCGCAAGACCGAGCAGAACTAGCTCGCGACGTCGCTTCCCTCGCGACCGACATGGAGCGAGTTTACGTCGAGCCTTTCCGCTTGGCGTAGGCGCGCCGCGCGCGCTCGCGATTGCCGCACACTTCGCTCGAGCACCATCTGCGAGTCCGGTTCGGGCTCTCGTCGACGAAGAACCAGCCGCAGCCGTCAGCCTCGCAGCATCCGATGCGGCTGGCGTCATCGGACGCCAGCAGGGCCGTCAGCGACCACAGCACCGGCCACAATGGCTCCGTCACGTCGGTCCCCGCCAGCGCATGGCGATAGCCTCGATGCTGCCGCACCAGGTCGGGCTGCCTCGGAGCCGCCGATAGCATCTGATTGACGAGACGGAGGTCCACGCTGCGGCCACCGCGGAGCGCGTCGGAAATCGCCCAGATGTCGCGACGCAAATCATGCGCCTTCTGCATCGCGGCCACGGCAACGCTGCTCGCCGAATGCGCTTTCAGCTTCCTGATCGCTGCGAGCGGCAAGGTCCCGCGGCGTTCGCTCCAGGACAATAGCGCAGCGTAATCCGGGATCAGCTCCTGCGGATCGTCCGACGTCCGCCAGTCGAGCGTGTTCGCGAAGTCGAGGCAGACCCGTCCACCGAAGAACTGCGTCGCTGCCCGCGCGGCATCCCTTGACATCACGGCCTCTCACCAAGTTTAATCTAACGGTCATGACCATTACAAGTACCCAGCCGCCTCGACGCGCCCCAACGATGACAGCCGCCGGATTCAGGCGGGGCCTGGTCGCGGCCTTGCCGTTCCTGCTCAGCAATGGCGCCGCTGGCCTCGTGATGGGACTGACCTACAAGGGGCTTGGGCTGGGGGCGCCGCAAGCGATTCTGTTCAGCCTGCTCGTCTACTCCGCCACGGCCCAGGCGATCACGCTGAGCATGTGGGCGAGCCCGCTGCCGGTCGCCGCCATGGTCGTTGCCTGCATCGCCACCAATTCACGATACTTACTGATGGGCGCCCATCTGCGCCAGCTGTTTGGCGGACTAGCCCCCCGGAAGATCCTGCTCAGCCTGTTTCTGCTCGCGGATGCGTCGTGGCTGATGACGAGTTCGGATGCAGACCGCAACGGACCCGACGCCGGCTATCTGCTCGGATCGAGCATCCCGATGGCGATCGGCTGGGTCGGCGGCACCGCGCTTGCCTATGCCGCCCCGCTCGCAACGAATGGACCGCTGAGGCTCGCCGCCGCACTGCTGCCGACGATGTTCATTGCGACCCTGCTTCCGAGCCAGTGGAAGAACGCGACATCTCCGTGGCCGTGGCTGGTCTCGGCGGTTTTCGCGCTCCTGGTCAGCCGATTCGTGGACCCCAGCTGGTCCATGCTGATCGGGGGCGGATGCGGCACGCTCGTCAGCATGATGGAGCGGACCGATGCGTGACTTGATGAAGAACTTGGACGTTCTCGGCGTGATCTTCATCCTCGGGCTGACATGCTATGCCATGCGCGCCGGTGGATATGTCCTCGCCGCGTCGATGCGCGACGACGGCATCGCCGCCCGGTTTCTCCGGCTCGCGCCCGGCAATCTGTTCATCGCATTCATTGTTGGCGGTTGCCTGTCCGGCGGGCTGGCAGGTCTCGTCGGAACGATGGTCGCGCTCGTGACGATGGCTGTCACCGCGAGGGAGTGGGCCGCGCTGAGCGCGGGCTTCGGTGCGGCGATCGCGACATCCGCGATCGCGCCGTGACGTCGGCAGTTACTTCGCGGCGACCCTTGTCCATTCCTCGTGCGCCCGCGCCTTCAGCAGATTCCAGTCACGGGCGGCGACGTCCCAATTCACGATGGTGCGGGTGTCCTGCGCAACTTGCCCATTGGCCACGCTCGAGGTCTGCATCGAATCGTAGACATAGACGCCGCAAACCAGCAGCAGCGCGCCCAAAATCATGCCGAAAAACGTCCGCATCGCATAATCCTCCGGTGTCGGCGGGATAACGTCGTGGGGTTCGCTGTAGTTCCGGCGATCGATCAACTGCGCGCGAACACCCGCATCCCGCGAGCTAGGGGGCATCGAGACCTCGATCATCGCCCGGCGCCTTTATCGGCGGGACCAAACCATTTCGCGCATTCCGGCCGTCCCGCCGATCAGGCACGCGTGGCCGAATATGAAGCCCGTCCCCGAGCCGGCTTCGGCGAGCAGATCATGAAGGCGTTTTCGGCGATCGCGCCCGAAGATGCCGACGCGCCGTTCGTCGCGGACGCGATCGTCAAAGTCGTCGACACCCGTTCGGCAAGCGGCCGTTCCGCGTCCACATCGATCCGACCCAGGACGCGCCGAGGTCGCGTTCGACGTGATAGACCGCGTCCGCAACGAGATGCTGCACCAGGTCGGCTTCTCCGACCTGCTCAAGCCGCGGGTGAATGAGTAGGCACGCTCCATCCTCGTCACTGCGAGCGAAGCGAGGCAATCCATCGCAACACAAGTGGCGGCATGGATTGCTTCGCTCGCAATGACGGAGGACAGAGCTCTTCCTATTCACCATTCAGCCACTGCATGATCTCCGCATTGATTTCACGCGGATAGGTGTGGCTGAGGTCGTCGATCTCGCGATAGATCACCCTGGCGCCGGCGGCCGACAGCAAGCCCTGGGTTTGCCGCGCGGTCTGCACCGGGAACATCCAGTCGAGCCGGCCATGGGTGATGAAGATCGGCAAGCCGCGCAGCCGCTCGGCATCGGCCATTTCGGCCATCAGCGGATGGAAGGTGGCGGCGACCGGCGCCAGATGCGTGAAGCGCGAGGCGCCGTCTAGCCCGCTCACATAGCTGAACGTGCCGCCGTCGCTCATCCCAGTCAGCAGCATGCGCGTCTCGTCGATGCGCCAGCGCGCGCGCACCTGGTCGATGATGCGGTCGAGGTTCGGCGTGTCGGTGTCATCGCCCATCAGCGCCCAGGTCTGGCCGGTCGCGGTCGGCGCCACCAGGATGGCGCCGCGGCTGCGCGCATCGCGCAGCCAGCTCCACAGGAAACCGCGGCCGTTGCCGCTGCCGCCATGCAGCGCCATCACCAGCGGCCAGGCGCGATCAGGCGTGTAATATTCCGGCACATACATCGAGAAGCCGCCGCGGCTGCCCGGTTCGTTGCGCTCGTGGAAGATACCGGTGTCGGAGTTCGGCGTGGCCGCGAGCTTCGCCTGCAGGTCGGCGTCCTCGCGCAAGTCAGGCGCGATGAAGAAGCCGCTGACCGGCGGCAGCTCGGTCAGCGGATAGAGCGCCTCCTGTGCGCGCGGCAGATAGCGCAGCGCGCGAAATACGCCGACAAGATCGCCCTCGCCATTCTGCACCGCGCGCAGGCCGGCATAGCCGGCCAGTGCCGGTTCGATCGCAGCTTCCAGCGCGGTCTTGATGTGCGCGAATTTCTCCGGCCAATCGGCAAGCCGCGGCCGCACCGCCTGCAGGGCCTCCTCGGGCTCGCCCGCGATCTGCATCACGCGATCGAAGTCCGGCGGATTGAGGTTGCGCGCGACAAAGGACAGCGATTCCAGCGTCTGCAACAGCGGCGGCAGCACGGCCACGATGTCGTCAACCACGGCCTCGCTCATCGTTGCCGCCTCTTTTCTTTCTCTTAATGCAGCCGCGGCGCCTTCAACAGCTTCATGCGGTCGATCGAGGTCAGCGTCACGTCGAAGGTGACGCCCTCGTGGTAGACCGTCAGCGGCACGTCGACGCCGGCTGTGCCGAGCGACCAGAGCTTGCGGTAGAAGCCGGTCTGGCTCGTCACCTTGTCGCCGTCGACTGCGAGGATCACGTCGCCGGTCTTCAGCTCGGCGCGCGCCGCCGGTCCCTTGCTGGCGACGCCGACCACCACGAGGCGGTTGTCGATCTCGGTCGTGTACATGCCGAGCCATGGCCGCGCCGGCCTGTCGACGCGGCCGAACTTGCGCAGGTCGCTCAGCACCGGCTTGAGCAGATCGATCGGCACGATCATGTTGACATGCTCGGCGCGGCCCGAGCGTTCGCGCTCGAGCTGCAATGAGCCGATGCCGATCAGCTCACCGGCATTGTTGATCAGTCCGGTGCCGCCCCAGTTTGGATGCGCCGGATAAGTGAAGATCGCCTCGTCGAGCAGATATTCCCAATAGCCGGCGAATTCCTGCTTCGCCGCGATCTGGCTTGCGACCGAGCGCGTGCGGCCGCCGGCGCCACCGAGCACGACATTGTCGCCGACCTGCGTTGCCGCCGACGAGCCGATCCGCAGCGGATCGATGTCGAGCCTGCCCAGCGCCTGCACCAGGCCGAAGCCGGATTCGAAATCGAAGCCGAGCGCGTGCCCCTCGACCGCGCGGCCGTCGCCGAGATGCAGCCACACTGTGGCGGCTTCGGTGATCAGATAACCGATCGTCAGCACCAGCCCGTCGTCGATCAAGACGCCGTTGCCGGCGCGCTCGGTGCCGAGCGTCTCGGCGCTGAAGGCGTCAGGCGGAATGATCGAATGCAGCCCGATCACGCTCGTCAGCGCACGATCGAGGTCGTAGCGGTAATCTTCGGGGCGGGGCTGAAAGGCCGCCGGCACTTTCCATTCGGTGGTGGAGGGCATCAAGGATCTCCTGGCGTGCAGGGCGCTGGAACCTCATGGTAGTCCGAGGTTCTGCCGGCAGGGAAGCTGGAATGATATACCTTGCGCGGCGGCCTGCACAGCTCATCTGGCGTGCAGAGCTGCCCCTCGCAAGATGAACTGAACCTAATCGCTTTTTGCTGCCGCGCGCGCCGGCATGATGCGGAAAGCGCGGTCCTCCTTGATCCAGGCGGCGCGCTCGTCGCGCAGCATGGTGCGGCGAACCTTTCCGGAATCATCGCGCGGCGCCGTGCCGACGCGCTCGAAACTTTCCGGATGCTTGTAGCGGCTGAGCCGGTCCTTCAGGAAGTCGCCCATGCCGTCGGCGATCTTCTGCGCGTCGGCGCTGTCGGCGAGTTCGAGGATCGCATGCACACGCTGGCCGAACTCCGGATCGGGCAGTCCGACCACGACGCAGGAGCGCACCTCGGGATGCTCGCTCACCGCGGCCTCGACCTCGGCCGGGTAGATGTTGGCGCCGCCGCGCAGCACCATGTCGGCGAGCCGGTCGCCGAGATAGAGATAGCCTTCCTCGTCGAGGCGGCCGATATCGCCGAGCGATTCCCAACCGTCCGGCCGCCGCTTCGGCGATGCGCCGAGATAGTGATAGGTGGAGCCGGCGCCGTCATTGGGCAGGAAGTAGATCTCGCCGGTCTCGCCGGGCGCGACGTCGTTGCCGTCCTCGCCGATGATGCGCAAGCGTGCGGTCTCGCCGATCTTGCCGACCGAGCCCTTGTGCGCCATCCATTCGACGCCATTGATCACGCAGGCGCCCTGCCGCTCGGTGCCGCCATAGAGCTCCCAGACCCGCTCCGGCCCGAGCCATTCGATCCATTTCTCCTTCAGCCAGGGGGGCATCGGAGCAGCCATGTGAAACACGATACTTAGACTGGAGACATCGTAGCGGTTGCGCACCTCTTCGGGCAGCGCCCAGATCCGGTGCATCATGGTCGGCACGAAGTTGACCCATTGCACGCGCTCGCGCGCGATCAGCCGCAGCGTCTCCTCGGCGTCGAACTTCACCATGCCGGTCAGCCGTCCGCCGCCGAACAGCGCGGAGTGCGACAGGATGAAGGGCGCGTTGTGATAGAGCGGGCCCGGGTTGAGCACCGAGGCCTCATGTGGCATGCCGAGCAGCAGCGGTGCCGTGGTTTCGATCACGGCGGGGTTGTGATCGAGGATCACCTTCGGCCGCCCGGTCGAGCCGCCGCTCGTCATCGCCTTCCAGTAGCGCGCGACCGGTGCATCGAGCGACTCTTCGGAAAATCCTTCCGGCACGAAATCCACCGGCAGCGAATTCGGCGCATTCCAGTCGGCCTCGCCGCCGACCACCAGCGATGGTTTCAGGATCTCGAGCACCGCGGCGGCCTCGCCGCGCGGCAGCCGCCATGACAGCGAGGTCGGCGTCGCGCCGCATTTCCACACCGCGAAAGTGGTCTCGAAGAATGCATTGCTGTTGGGCAGCCCGATCGCGACGAAGTCGCCGGGCTTGACGCCCTTGGCGGCAAAGGCGCGCGCCCGTGCATTGGCGCGGCGTTCGAGCTCAAGCCAGGTCAGCGTATCCGCGCCGTGGCTGACGGCGATCGCGTCTGCGGGCTTGCGTTCGGCATACCAGCGCGGCACGTCGGCGAGGGGGATCAGCATGGGTCGTTTCCGGAAGACAGAGGCGCCTTGAAGCGCTCTTGTTGCAGGGATGTGGCCAGGGCCACGGCTGCACTTCACCAACTATGCGGTCCCCGTGTCAAGCCGACGGCTGCCGAGGCGACCGGTATCCCGCTGATGGAATTGCGGAATCCTCATTCGCTAAAAGCCGGGGCAAGATTCCGGTAAAGTTCAAGCGATCGCGCTAAGCCGGGCTTTACGGGGGGACGGCATTGTGGCCCCTGCGGTTGTGTGCCGGGCGCGTCGATCGACGCGCGCGGTCTCCAATGTCATTTCAAGGACCAATGTCTTCAAGGACGATGACGATGGCGAGCAATGGAGCACGGATCAAGGTCAGTCGCGAGCCGCGACGCCAGCTCAACAATCGTGCGGCGTGGATCACGGTCGACGACGGCGTGACCGAGAATGCCTGTGCCGTGGTCGATATCTCGCCCGGCGGCGCCAAGATCACGACCGAGGTCGAGTTCGATGTGAAGGATCGCCTTGCGCTGACGCTACTCGCCGATCATGCCAAGCGCTACCCTTGCGAAGTGGTCTGGCGTCGCGGCAAGACCTACGGGCTCAAATTCGTGACCGCCGACGCCGAGCCGGACGAGCCGGCCGCGGAGCCCGCCGGCGCCATCTAGCGCCGCGCCTCAGCGTCCCTGCGCGCTGTTGGCATTGCCGGTCGTGCTCACCGAACCGCCGGGAGCGGCCGGCGCCGCACTGAAATTGCCGCCGGAGGACGGTGCATAGCGCTGGCCGCTTTGGGTTGGAAGTGCAGTGCCGCCCACGCCGTTGGCAGGCGCGGCGCGGTCGCCGGGCCTCGGCGGCAGTGGAGAGCCCCCCGTGCTCTGCGCGAGAAGCTGGGCCGGGGCGAGCGTCAGGCCGGCGGCGACGATGATGGCGAATGTGTTTCTGAGCATGGGCTGGTCCGGATGGTGCGGTGCGGCTCGAGCGGTGGCGAGATCCGCCAAGCCCGCACGATTGCGTCTGCAATAACGTAAGCGGTGCTGGTCTCGTTCCCAGAGGCTACGGCCAAACCGCAAAGCAAATATCCGTGTGATGGACCCCGGCGGCGCCGCGTTCGCTCTGTTAGCCCCGATAGCGCAGTGCGTCGACCAGCAGCGCGAACGCCGGCGAGGATTGCCGGCGGCTCGGGTAATAGAGGTGATAGCCGGGAAACGGCACGCACCAGTCGTCGAGCACCTGGACCAGCTGGCCCCTGGCAAGTTGCGCCTGCACCTGGTCCTCGGCGACATAGGCAAGCCCGAGCCCGGCCAACGCCGCCTTGATCCGCAAGGCGGTACTGTTGAACACCAATTGTCCGTCGACGCGGACCTTGACCGCGCGTCCGCGCTTCTCGAATTCCCAGGCATAGATGCCGCCATGGGTCGGCAGGCGAATGTTGATGCAGGCGTGCTGCGTCAGGTCCTGCGGCCGCTTCGGACGGTCTCGCCGTTTGAAGTAGGACGGCGCTCCGACCACGACCATGCGGAAATCCGGCGCGATCCGCACCGCGATCATGTCCTTTGCCAGCTGCTCGCCGAGGCGAACGCCGGCGTCAAAACGCTCAGCGACGATGTTGGCGAGCCCGTTGTCGACAGCCAACTCCACCTTGATGTCGGGATAGCGCGGCAGGAAGTTTTCCAGCGCCGGCCACAGGATGGTCTCGGCTGCGTGCTCGCCGGCGTTGATGCGGATGGTGCCGGCCGGTTTCTCGCGCAGCGCGTTGAGGGCTGTGAGTTCGGCCTCGATCTCCTCGAAGCGCGGCCCGATGCCCTGCAGCAGCCGCTCGCCGGCCTCGGTCGGCGCGACGCTGCGTGTGGTGCGGGTCAGGAGCCGCACGCCCAGCCGTTCCTCCAGCGCGCGCATGGTGTGGCTGAGCGTCGATTGCGAAACACCGAGCCGCGCCGCCGCGCGGGTGAAGCTGCGCTCACGCGCGACGGCGAGGAAGGCGATCAGGTCATTGATGTCGTGCCGCGGCATTGATGAGCCCTGCTCATAAGTCCATCCCGATTTGTACGTCTAATGGCGCGGGCGTGCACGCCCTAAATCCCGCAGCGGCAGGTCCCAATCTTTGATGCGGAGAGACGTCATGCAGAAGCGTAAATTCGGTAACAGCAATCTGGAGGTATCGGCGATCGGCCTGGGCTGCATGGGCCTCAGCTTCGCCTATGGCCCAGCGGTCGAGAAAGCCGCAGGCATCGCGCTGCTGCGCGGCGCCGTGGAGCGCGGCGTCACCTTCTTCGACACCGCGGAAGTCTACGGTCCCTTCGTCAACGAGGAGCTGGTCGGCGAGGCGCTGGCGCCGGTTCGCAACGACGTCGTGATCGCCACCAAGTTCGGCTTCGATATCGGCACCATGGCCGAGCGGCACCGCTCGCTGAACAGCCGGCCCGAGCACATCAAAGCGGTCGCGGACGCCTCGCTGAAGCGGCTGAACATCGATGTGATCGATCTGTTCTATCAGCATCGGGTCGATCCCGCGGTGCCGATCGAGGATGTTGCCGGCGCCGTGAAGGACCTGATCGACGCCGGCAAGGTCCGCCATTTCGGCCTGTCGGAGGCCGGCGTGCAGACCATCCGCCGGGCCCATGCGGTGCAGAAGGTCACGGCATTGCAGAGCGAATATTCGCTTTGGGAGCGCGGGGTGGAAGCGGAGATCCTGCCGCTGCTGCAAGAGCTCGGCATCGGCTTCGTGGCGTACAGCCCGCTCGGCCGCGGTTTTCTCACGGGTGCGATCAGCGCGTCGACGACGTTCGCCAGCGACGACTTCCGCAACCTCGTGCCGCGTTTTTCGCCGGAAGCGCGCCGCATCAATCAGGCGCTGGTCGATCAGCTCGGCCGCATCGCTGCCGGCAAGGGCGCAACGCCGGCCCAGATCGCGCTGGCGTGGCTGCTGGCGCAAAAGCCGTGGATCGTGCCGATCCCGGGCACCACGAAGCTCAATCGGCTCGACGAAAACATCGGCGCCGCACGGATCGAATTGAGTTCCACCGATCTCGCCGACATCGGCAAGGCCGTCGCCGCAGTCGAGGTGCAGGGCGCGCGCTATCCGGAGCAATTGCTCGGGATGGTCGGCCGCTGAGGAAGTCGAGCCACAAACGCAGTGTCGTCCCGGGCTTGATCCGGGACCCATGACCACAAATGGCAATTGCTGCGCGACGCTGGGGCCACAGCCCTCTTCAACAACACAACCTGTGGTGATGGGTCGCTACTTTCGCAAGGACGACGATTGTGGAAGTAGGCGGTGCAACACATTCAGTGTCGTCCCGGGCTTGACCCGGGACCCATAACCACAAATGGCAATTGCTGCGCGACGCTGGGGCCACAGCCCTCTTCAACAACACAACCCTGTGGTGATGGGTCGCTGCATTCGCAGGGACGACGATTGTGGATGCAGGCCGTGCCACACATTCGATGTCGTCCTGGCGAAAGCGGTGCGCGAAGGCGTGTGCCAGCTAGCGTTCCGTCAGCTTCAGCTCGATGCGGCGGTTGCGCTTGTAGGCGTCTTCGGTCTGTGCGGTGTCGAGCGGCTGGAATTCGGCGAAGCCGGCGGCGACCAAGCGCTGCGCGGGCACGCCGATCGAGACCAGATACTGCACCACCGAGATCGCGCGCGCGGAGGACAGCTCCCAGTTCGATTTGAACAGCGGGCTGTTGATCGGCCGCACGTCGGTGTGGCCGTCGACCCGCAGCACCCAGGCGATTTCGGGGGGGATCTGCTTGTCGAGATCGATCAGCGCGTTTGCTACGGTGTCGAGCTCGGTCTTGCCTTCCGGCAGCAGCGTCGCCTGGCCGGTGTCGAAGAACACTTCGGACTGGAACACGAAGCGGTCGCCGACGATGCGGATATCGGGACGGTTGCCGAGGATGGCGCGCAGCCGGCCGAAGAATTCCGAGCGGTATTTCGACAATTCCTGCACCCTTTGCGCCAGCGCGACGTTCAGGCGCGAGCCGAGATCGGCGATCCGGCTCTGCGATTCCTTGTCGCGCTTCTCGGAGGCGTCGAGCGCTTCCTCGAGCGCCGCGAGCTGGCGGCGCAGCGCGCTGATCTGCTGGTTCAGCACCTCGATCTGCGCCAGCGCGCGCGACGACACGCTCTTCTCGGACTCCAGCGCCTTGTTGAGTTCGTTGGCGCGGCCCTGCGCGTCATTGCCGGAATTGGCGAGCCCCTCGTAGAGCCCCTTCATGCGGTCGCGCTCGCTCTCGGCCGAAGCGAGCCCGGCACGCAGCTGCGACACCTGGTCGTCGAGCGTCAGCTTGGAAAGCTTCTCCAGCGACAGCAGCTCGTTGAGCTGGGCGATCTTGGCGTTGAGCTGCTCCAGCGCCTTGTCCTTGCCGGTGACCTCCTGCGACAGGAAGAACTGCACGACGAGGAACACCGACAGCAGGAACACGATCGACAGCACCAGCGTCGACAGCGCGTCGACAAAGCCGGGCCAGTAGTTGAAGCCGGATTCGCTGCGGCGCGAGCGGGCGAGGGCCATCGAGCATTCTCCTCAACTCTCGTGTCCTGGACGCTGCGCATCACGTCGTGCTGCGCAGCGTCCGGGGCGCGCGTTTCTAGTTCTTCTCGGGCTGGCGGGCGAGGCGCTCGAGCAGCCGCTTGATCTCGCGGTTCTGCTCGCCCTGGCCGTCGGCCCATTCGCGGATCATCTGCTGCTCGGTGCGCATATGCGCGACCAGTCCCTGGATCGCCTCGGCAAGATTGGCCATTGCGGCCGTGGTGCTGCGGCCGCCGCCGCCGGCGCCACCTTCTTCGAAGGTCGCACGCAGCCGGTCGATGGCGCCCTGCAGGTCGGCACCGCCGGCGCCGACGCCCTCGCCGGAGATGCCGCGCACGGTGGTGGCGAGCCAATCCTCGAGGTCGGTGTAGAAGCGGTTCTGGGCCTGACTCGATTGCAGGTCGAGGAAGCCGAGGATCAGCGAGCCGGCGAGGCCGAACAGCGAAGACGAGAACGAAATGCCCATGCCGCCGAGCGGCGCGGCGAGGCCCTCCTTCAGCGTATCGAACAGCGCGCCGGCGTCGCCGCCGACCTTGAGCCCGTCGATCACCTTGCCGACCGAGCCGACCGTCTCGATCAGGCCCCAGAAGGTGCCGAGCAGGCCGAGGAACACCAGCAGGCCCGTCATGTAGCGCGAGATGTCGCGGGCTTCATCCAGGCGGGTTGCGATCGAATCGAGCAGATGCCGCATGGTCTGCTGCGAGATCGACATCCGCCCGGTGCGCTCGCCGCCGAGGATCGCGGCCATCGGGGCAAGCAGGGTCGGGCGGCGCTCGATCGCAAGGCCGGGATCGGCAATGCGGAAATTGTTGACCCAGGCGACCTCGGGATACAGCCGGATCACCTGGCGGAACGCCAGGATGATACCGATCAGCAGCACGGCGCCGATCAGGGCGTTCAGCCCGGGATTGGCGAAGAAGGCGGTGACGATCTGCTTGTACAGTACGACCCCGACCAGGCCGCAGAGCACCAGAAACACCAGCATTCGCACCAGGAAGATCCTGGGCGAGGACAGCTTGCTCAGTTCGATCTCCATCTCGGAGCGGGAAGGGGGCATTGCCGGGTCATCCGTTCGCGAAGGCCGCATCTGCCAGCAATATGGCACAGCGGCGGAGTGAGGAAAGCCGAATCCAAGGCGGATGGCAGAACCCTGGGTTGAGATTGGACGGATTGTTGCCGCTTTGCGCAGCTTCGTCGCCGGGCTCCGGATCAACGCTCGCGCGGGCCCGAGGTCCCGCGCGCAGATCCCAGACGTGGCCGGGTTGCACGCACCGTTGGGCGAGGTGCGCGCGATGCGCGGTGATTCGGCCGGATCGCCGCAGGATGGTGAGAGGTGCGGCATTCCTGCGCAGCAAATGGCCTGTTCCCGCTCACGCAGTCCTTAACGCATTCCCACAGCCTGCGATGGAACCCGCTCACAATTCAGTGACCCGGCAAAAGATGCCACGAAATCAGAACGATAGCGTTCTGTGACAATGAGCCGCCGAGAAACGCATTGCGTCGCAGCAAGTAGATTTTATTTTTACGGGGGCAACGCGAGCGCTGTCGTCGTGACACCGCCGTTCGTTTGTTCAAACCTCTCAGGGGCGATCATCTCAATGTCTGGACTTCGCGCGCAATCGGCATGCATTGCTCTGATGCTGGCCGTGACGGCGCCACTGCTTGCTGGCTGCGACGAGCCGAATTCCGCAACCGCCGCCGTGCAAGCACCCGAGCCGGACGTCAGTGTCGTCACCGTGAAGCAGCAGGCGCGCGCGATGGTGCGCGAGTTGCCGGGCCGCATCGCGCCGACCCGCGTTTCCGAGGTGCGTCCGCGCGTCTCCGGCATCGTCGTCAACCGCATGTTCCATCAGGGCAGCGAGGTGAAGGTCGGCGATCCCCTGTACCAGATCGATCCGCGTCCGTTCGAAGTCGAATTGCAGTCGACCGAGGCGGCGCTGGCGCGCGCCAAGGCCGTGCTCGAGCAAACCTCGCTGCAGGCCCGCCGTATCGCCACCCTCACCAACCAGCGCGCGACCTCGGAGGCCGAGAACGAGAAGGCGATCGCCAACCTGAAGCAGGCCGAAGCCGACGTGCAGGGCCGCGAGGCCGACGTCGCGCGCGCGAAACTCAATCTGGACTATGCGACGATCCGTGCACCGATCGACGGCATCATCGGTGCTGCTGTGATCAGCGAAGGCGCGCTGGTCGTGCAGAACGACGCGGCGAGCCTTGCGACCATCCAGCAGCTCGATCCGATCTATGCCGACTTTCAGCAGTCGGTCACCGAGATGAACCAGCTGCGCCGCGCCTTCGAGAACGGCGATCTCGACCGCATCGAGGCCGACGCGATGAAGGTGCGTCTCGTGCTCGACGACGGCTCGATCTATCCGCTGCCGGGCAAGCTGTTGTTCTCCGACGCCAAGGTCGACGCCCATACCGGGCAGGTCACCCTGCGCGGCGAGTTCCCGAATCCGAAGCGCGTCCTGCTGCCGGGCATGTATGTCCGCGTGCAGATCGAGCAGGGCATCGACAGCGATGCGATCGCCGTGCCGCAGCAGGCGATCCAGCGCAATGGCGGCGGCGGCAGCGAGGTGTTCGTCGTCAAGGACGACAATCACGTCGCGGTGCAGCCGGTGCGCACCGGCTCGCTGCAGGACGGTTCCTGGTTCGTGACCGAAGGCCTCAAGGCCGGCGACAAGGTCGTCGTCGAGGGTTTCCAGAAATTCGCCGCCGGCGACAAGGTACGGCCGCTGGCCTGGCGTGAGATCGACGCTGCTGCGGCATCGGATTCGCAGCAGACCGCCCACGCGGTGCGGTGATCCGACATGCCCAGCTTCTTCATCGACAGGCCGATCTTCGCCTGGGTCGTCGCGCTGTTCATCTGTCTGGTCGGCGCGATCTCGATTCCGCTGCTCGCGGTCGCGCAGTACCCGATCATCGCGCCGCCCTCGATCTCGATCTCGACGAGCTATCCCGGCGCGTCGCCTGAAAACCTCTACAACAGCGTCACGCGGCTGATCGAGGAGGAGCTCAACGGCGCCGCCAACATCCTGAACTTCGAATCGACCTCCGACTCGCTCGGCCAGGTCGAGATCATCGCCAACTTCAAGCCGGGCACCGACACCAGCCAGGCCTCGGTCGAGGTGCAGAACCGCCTCAAGCGCGTCGAGGCGCGGTTGCCGCGCGCCGTGATCCAGCAGGGCATCCTGGTCGAGGAAGCCTCGTCCGCCGTGCTGCAGATCATCACGCTGAACTCGACCGACGGCTCGCTGGATGAAGTCGGCCTCGGCGACTTCATGATCCGCAACGTGCTGGGCGAGGTGCGCCGGATCCCCGGCGTCGGCCGCGCCACGCTGTATTCGACCGAGCGTTCACTGCGCATCTGGATCGATCCGGCCAAGCTGGTCGGCTACGGCCTGTCCGCCGACGACGTCAACAAGGCGATCACGGCGCAGAACGCCCAGGTCGCCTCCGGCAGCATCGGCGCCGAGCCGAGCACCGATACGCAGAAGATTTCCGCCCAGGTGCTGGTGAAGGGCCAGCTCTCATCGCCCGACGAGTTCGGCGCGATCATCCTGCGCGCCAATGCCGACGGCTCGACGGTCCGCCTGCGCGACGTCGCGCGAATCGAGATCGGCGGCCTCAGCTACCAGTTCAACACCCGTCTCGACGGCAAGCCGACCGCCGGTCTCTCGGTGCTGCTGTCGCCGAAGGGCAATGCGCTGGCGACCGCGAGCGCGGTCGAAGCCAAGATGAAGGAGCTGTCGCGCTTCTTCCCGGCCAATATCTCCTACGAAATTCCCTACAACATCACGCCCGTCGTGAAGGCTTCGATCGAGAAGGTCCTGATGACGCTGGTCGAGGCGGTGGTGCTGGTGTTCATCGTGATGTTCCTGTTTCTGCAGAACATCCGCTACACCATCATTCCGACCATCGTGGTTCCGGTGGCGCTGCTGGGCGCCTGCGCCACGCTGATGATCGCCGGCTTCTCGATCAACATGCTGACCATGTTCGGCATGGTGCTGGCGGTCGGCATCCTCGTCGACGACGCCATCGTCGTGGTCGAGAACGTCGAGCGCATCATGGCCGAGGAGGGCCTGCCGCCGAAGGAAGCCACCAAGAAGGCGATGTCGCAGATATCAGGCGCCATCATCGGCATCACGCTGGTGCTGATGGCCGTGTTCGTGCCGATGGCGTTCTTCCCCGGCTCGGTCGGCATCATCTATCGCCAGTTTTCGGTCACCATGGTGGCGGCGATCGCGTTCTCGGCGCTGCTCGCGCTGTCGCTGACGCCGGCGCTGTGCGCGACGCTGCTCAAGCCGGTCGAGAAGGGTCATGGCCATGCGCGCAAGGGCGTGTTCGGCTGGTTCAATCGGGTGCTCGACTCCAGCCGTGCCGGCTATGTCACGACCGTGCAGGCCGGGCTGAAGCGTACCGGCCGGCTGATGCTGATTTATGCCGTGCTGTTCGCGGGCGTGGCCTACGGCTTCGTGCGGCTGCCCGGCGGCTTCCTGCCGGTCGACGACCAGGGCTTCATCACGACCGACGTGCAGACGCCGTCGGAGTCGTCCTATGCGCGCACCGAAGCTGCGGTCGAGCAGGTCGAGAAGTATCTGAAGGATCGCGCCGGCATCGAGAACGTCACGTTCCTCACCGGCTTCAGCTTCCTCGGCCAGGGCATGAACACCGCACAGGCCTTCATCACGCTGAAGGACTGGTCGGAGCGCGGCGCGAAGGATTCGGCTGCCGCCATCGTTGCCGATATCAACCGCGACCTGTCGTCGACGATCCGCGATGCCAGGATCTCGGCGCTGCAGCCGCCGCCGATCGACAACCTCGGCAACTCCTCGGGCTTCTCGTTCCGCCTGCAGGACCGCGGCCAGAAGGGCTATGCCGCGCTGATCGCGGCGTCCGATCGCCTGATCGCGGAGGCCAATGCCAGCCCTGTGTTGCAGAAGGTCTATGTCGAGGGTCTGCCGCCGGCGCCGCAGGTCAATCTGATGATCGACCGCGAGAAGGCGGGCGCGTTCGGTCTCACCTTCGAGGACATCAACAATACCATTTCGACCAATCTCGGCTCGAACTACATCAACGATTTCCCGAACCGCGGGCGGATGCAGCGCGTCATCGTGCAGGCCGACAAGACCAGCCGCATGAACGCGGACGACATCCTCAATTACAACGTCAAGAACAGCCGCGGCCAGCTGGTGCCGTTCTCGGCCTTCGCGACCATCGAATGGACGAAGGGGCCGACACAAATCGCGGGCTTCAATTACTATCCGGCGGTGCGCATCTCCGGTGAGGCGAAGCCGGGCTTCACCTCGGGCGACGCGATCGCGGAGATGGAGCGGCTTGCCGACAAGCTGCCGCGCGGCTTCGGCTACGAGTGGACCGGCCAGTCGCTGCAGGAGAAGCTGTCGGGCTCGCAGGCGCCGTTCCTGCTCGCGCTCTCGGTGCTGGTGGTGTTCCTGCTGCTCGCCGCACTCTATGAGAGCTGGACCATTCCGCTCGCGGTGCTGCTCACGATTCCGCTCGGCATTCTCGGCGCGGTGGTGGCCGCGACGCTGCGCGGGCTATCGAACGACGTCTATTTCACGGTCGGCCTGATCACCATCATCGGCCTGGCCGCCAAGGACGCGATCCTGATCATCGAGTTCGCCAAGGACCTGCGCGCGCAGGGCAAGCCGCTGGTCGAGGCGACCATCGAGGCGTGTAGCTTGCGCTTTCGCCCGATCCTGATGACGGGTCTCGCCTTCGTCTGCGGCGTGCTGCCGATGGCGATCGCGACCGGCGCCGGCGGCGCCAGCCAGCAGGCGCTCGGCACCTCGGTGATGGGCGGCATGATCGCCGTCGTGATCCTCGCGCTGCTCTTGGTGCCGGTGTTCTTCGTCAGCGTGCAGCGCGTGCTGGCGGGAGATCGCGAGCAGGTCGCGAAACCGGAAGTCTACGGTCCGCCTGCGCCGGTAACGGGCGGCCATTGATGTCCGAGATCGGTGACGATCAAGCCGACGGCTTGCTTTCCCAACATAGTCAATCCAGATTGCAGCCCTGGATTGAACGGGGAGCGTAGAGGCAACCCGGGGATTGAGGGCATGTGATGCGGCCGACCGACATTGCGATCTCGAATTATCGCTCCATTCGGCGGCTCCACATGCCCATTCAACCGCTGTCGGTCTTCGTCGGCGAGAACGGCGTCGGCAAATCCAATCTCTACAAGTCCCTGTCGCTATTGCGCGACGCAGCAACCGGCCGGATCGCGCGCACGATCGCCGACGAAGGTGGACTGAACTCGGTCTGCTGGTCCGGGCTTCGCAGGCGGGGCGAGGATTCGCGACTGCGGCTGGCGGCCAGTTTCGAGCGCGTCAACTACTCGATCGAGCTCGGACATCCTGGCCCGGTCGAGGCCGCGTTTCCCGGCGAGCCGATGATCAAGTCCGAACGCATCGAGGCGATCCACGGCAAGCGAAAAGTCCTGATGATGGAGCGAACCAATTCGCACGTCAGCGTCCGCGGCGAGAGCGGTGCCTGGAGCGAGCACGAGAATGCGGTGCTGGCGTCGGAAACCGCTCTCGCCGATTTCCTCGACGCCCAGACATGTCCCGAAGTCGGTCTGATCAGGAATGCGCTGCAGAGCTGGCGCTTCTATCACGACTTCCGCACCGATCCGGCGTCGCCGATCCGCAAGCCCTGTCTCGCGATCACGACGCCGTCGTTGAGCGCCGACGGCAGCGATCTCGCTGCCGCTTTGGCAACGCTCACCTCGATCAGGCAGGATGCGGCCGACCTGCAGGATGCGATCGAGGACGCATTCCCGGGTGCCGAACTCCGGGCGTGGGAAGACGACGGGCGCTGCGAATTCGAACTGCGGCAGGCTGACATGCCGCGTCCGTTCAAGGCGCACGAGCTATCCGACGGGACGCTGAAATATATCTGCCTGCTCGCCGTGTTCATGGGCTATCGGCTGCCGCCGTTCATCGCGCTGAACGAGCCCGAGACCAGCCTGCATCCATCGCTGCTGGCGCCATTGGCCAGGCTGATCGCCAAGGCGTCGCGCCGCGCCGATATCTGGATCGTCACCCATTCGGAACATCTGATGGAGGCGCTGCGAAGCGAGAGCTCGGTCCCACTTCGACGGGTCGTCAAGGCGAAGGGCGCCACCACCATCGAGGGTCTGACGCTCGGCGGCGAATTTCGCCGTGAAGACGACGAGGATGACGACGACGATTAGATCGCGCCGTCGCGCTATTGCCCGAGCGGCTTCAGGATCTTGATCAGCTCGCCGTGCACGAATTCGTTGCCGCAGACGACATGGCCGGTCTGCAGCGGGTCGTCACTGCCCTGGATGCCGGAGACGGTGCCGCCGGCTTCGCGGACCATCAGCAGGCCGGCTGCGACGTCCCAGGCCTGCAGATTGCGCTCCCAATAGCCGTCGAGGCGGCCGGCGGCGACGAAGGCGAGGTCGAGCGAGGCGGCGCCGAAGCGGCGGAAGCCCGCGACCTTGTTCTGCAGCGCGGCCATCTCCTGCAGCGCCAGCTGGTGATTGCCGCGGCCGATATGCGGCAGGCCGCAGGCGACCACGCATTCGTTGAGCTGGCGGCGGCCGGCGACGCGCAGCCGCTGGTCGTTGAGGAACGCGCCCTTGCCGCGCTCGGCGATGTAGAGCTCGTCATTGGCGGGATTGTAGATCACGCCCGCGATGATCGTGTCTTCGCGCTGAAGCCCGATCGAGATCGCGAATTGCGGGATGCCGTGCAGGAAGTTGGTGGTGCCGTCGAGCGGATCGACGATCCAGGTGTGGCTCTTGTCCGAGCCCTCGCGCTTGCCGCCTTCCTCGCCGAGGAACCCGTAACCGGGCCGGGCCTTTTCGAGATCGGTGTAGAGCATCTCCTCGGCGCGCTTGTCGGCGAGCGAGACGAAATTCGCCGGCCCCTTCAGCGACACCTGGAGGTGTTCGATCTCGCCGAGGTCGCGCTTGAGGCTGCGGCCGGCGCGGCGCGCGGCCTTGACCATGACATTGATGAGGGCGGAGTAGAGCATGATGAACGGTTTCTTTGCGATTGTGCTGGAGGACCGGCCCAAACGTGGTCCCGTCATCCTGAGGAGCGCGGAACGCGTGTCTCGAAGGACGAACGGCCACCAGCTGGGCCGTTCATCTTTCGAGGCTCGCTCCGCTCGCACCTCAGGATGACGGGGCGGGAGGGGCACTGCCTTGGATTGCCGGACTGGGTGCCCTCTGGAGGCGCCCCCGTCAAGGCGTCATTTGACGTTGTTTCCGATCCATTTTCGCGCGGCTGCCTCGCCCTTGGCGCGGTCTTCCGGGCTCATATCGGCGAGGATGTCGTCGAGATCGGGGTCACCCTTGCCGGCGGTCTTGGCGATCGTGTGCCATTTCAGCGCCTCGACCTTGTCCACCGGGGCGCCGGCGCCGGTCGCCAGCACATGGGCGAGGCGGTTTTGCGCGATCGCGCTGTTCTGCCGGGCCGCCTTGCGTAGCAGCGCCACCGCCGCAGGCACGTTCCGCGGCGTGCCGGCGCCGTTGTAGAGCGCGATGGCGTATTCGACCTCGGCATCGACATTGTCGGCCAGCGAGGCGGCCTGCAGCAGGCGGGCCGCCTTTTCGAGGTCCTTCGGCACGCCGGTGCCTTCCTTGTAGAAGGTCGCCAGCGCGTATTGCGCCTCGGGGCTGCCGGCGTCGGCGGCCATCCGCAACAGCTCGGCGGAGCGCTTGAGATCCTGCGGCAGGGTCTGGCCGTCGAGATAGAGCAGAGCGAGATTGTAGGCCGCCTTCGGTTCGCCGAGCTTGGCCGACGAGGCCAGCAGCTTGACCGCGGAATCCTTGTCCACCGCGCCGCCACGGCCCGCGATCCGCATCATGGCGAGGGCGAACATCGCCTCACGGTCGCCGGCATCGGATGCGCGCTTGTACCAGTCGTCCGCCTTGACGTAGTCGCGCTTGACGCCGAGCCCGTTGGCATAGAGTTCGCCCAGCATGGTCATTGCTTTGGTATCGTTGTTGTTCTGGGCGCGCACCATCGCGAGGTCGAAGGCGGTCTTGTACATGCCGCGCTGATAGGCGCCGTAGACGAGGTCGACATTGGGATCGTCCGGCGTCGGGGTCGGCGAGGGCGTCGGGGTGGCCGTTGGTGTGGCGGCGGGCTTCGGCGCGGGCTTCTTCGCGGCGGGCGCATGCACCTTCGGCTTCTCTTTCGGCGTCTCCTTCTTCGCGGGCGGCGGCGTCTGTGCCGGCGGCGTGATCGAGAGCTGCGCCATCGCACCGCTCGCCAGCATCATGCAGCCGAGCGCAACACCTATCGGACGCAGGCGGTTCATTCCGGCGTCATCCCTCGGCCTTGGCCTGGCCCAACGTGCCGGCATGCGCCTGTGCAATCGCTGCGCCGATCTCGGCGAGTGCGGTCTTGGCGCCGCGCGGATCGGACCAGATGAGGTCTCCGACCAGCACGAAATCCGCGCCGGCCGCGGCGAATGCCTCGGCCTCCTCGCGCGAGGTCGCAAAGCCGACGCAGGGCGGCTCGAACAATTCGTCCCACCATTGCAGCCGCTCGGCGATCGCCTCAAGCGAGGGGCGCTGTCCGTTGGCGTCGGGCTCGCCGAACAGCACATAATCAGCACCGGCTTCGCCCGCGGCCATGGAATCGTGGCGCGTCGCGAGCCCGCCGACGCCTGCGATGCGGTCGGGCTTCAGCGAGGGCATCGCCTCTTCCATCGCGGCGAGGCCGCTCAGATGCGCGCCGTCGGCGCCGGCGCGGGCCACGATGTCGGGATGGCCGTCGATCAGCAGCGCCGCACCCGCGTTCTGGATCGCAGGCGCCAGCGCCTTGACGGTGGAGATCATGCTGCGCGGATCGGCATCGCGCAGCCGCACCAAAACAGCCGCGACGTCGGCCGCGGCAAGCAGGTCGGCAAGCTCGGCCGCAAGCCGTGCGGGCTCGTCGACCGGCGGGGTTGCCAGATAGAGGCGCGGCGCCGGCCGCGGCGGAACGGGCTTGGTGGCCAACTATGCCGCCTGTTTCTCGAGGCCGGCTTCCCAATTGCCGGTGCTCGCGAGCCCGTTCATGCGGGCGCGATGCGAGAAGGCGCGCTGGCCCGCCGGGACGTTGTCGGGCTTGCCGGACCACGCCTTCTGCGGCGCCGCTTGCAGCGCACGGCCATAGGAGAAGGTCAGCCGCCAGGGTAAATGGCCGATCTTGTTCATGGCGTCGAGATGCGCGGTCGCCTCCTCGTCGCTCTGTCCGCCGGAGAGGAAGGCGATGCCCGGCACCGCGGCGGGTACGCAGCTCTTGAGCAGGCGGATGGTCTTCTCGGCGACTTCCTGCACCGACGCCTGCTTCGGGCATTTCTTGCCCGAGATAGCCATGTTGGGCTTCAGGATCATGCCCTCCAGCGCGACGCGCTGCACCCGCAATTCCTGGAAGGTGCGGTTCAGCACACGCTGCGTCACCTCATAGCAGCGGTCGATGTCGTGATCGCCGTCCATCAGCACCTCAGGCTCGACGATCGGGACGATCTGCGCGGCCTGGCACAGCGCCGCGTAGCGCGCCAGCGCATGGGCGTTGACGCGGATCGCGGTCATGGTCGGAATGCCCCGGCCGCCAGTGCCGTGGCTGCCAGCGCCCGAGCCGATGTCGATCACCGCGCGCCACTTCGCAAACCGCGCACCGCGCTCGTAATATTTCTTCAAGCGCTCGGCGAGCTTGTCGAGGCCGACGGTGACGAGTTCGCCCGGGCAGTTCGGCAGCGCCTGGGTGCCTTCGTCGACCTTGATGCCGGGGATAGCGCCCGCCTGCTCGATCAGCTTGACCAGCGGCGTGCCGTCCTTGGCATTCTGCCAGATCGTCTCGTCGTAGAGGATGACGCCCGAAATGTACTTGCTCATCGCCTCCTGCGAGCGGAACAGCATCTCGCGATAGTCGCGGCGACTGTCCTCGGTCGAATCGACCTTGATGGCGTCGAACCGCTTCTTGATGGTGCCGGAGGATTCGTCGGCGGCGAGGATGCCCTTGCCGGGGGTGACCATGGCAAGCGCAACTTTGTTGAGGTCAGCGAGGTTCATCGGGGGCGTCCTCCGGAGCCATTGCCTTTGCAAACCAAAATAGGCGGTTCTCGGGCAAATGCCTAGAAAACGTTCGTCGCGGCCGATGTTTGTCGCAGCCGGCGATCAAGCCCCGGGACACCGTTTCCAACTGCGTCAGAACCGGTGTCCCGCCTTAATGATTCAGGCGAGAAGTTGTCAGGCGATCTCTCAGCCTTGTCAGGCGACCTTGGGATCGAGCGCGCCCGCGGCGTAGCGCTTGGCCATTTCCGCCGTGGTCAGCACCTTCTTGATCTTGCTGGCCTGGCCCGCGGTGTTGAACTCCTGCAGGCGCTGCTTGCACAGCTTGGTCATCGCCTCCATCGCGGGCTTCAGGTACTTGCGCGGATCGAACTCTTCCGGATTGTCCTTCAGCACCTTGCGGATCTGGCCGGTCATCGCCATCCGGTTGTCGGTGTCGATGTTGATCTTGCGCACGCCGTTCTTGATGCCACGCTGAATCTCGGCGACCGGCACGCCCCAGGTCGGCTTCATCTTGCCGCCATTGGCGTTGATGATCTCCTGCAGCTCCTGCGGCACCGACGAGGAGCCGTGCATCACGAGATGCGTGTTCGGCAGCTTGCGATGGATTTCCTCGATCACGTTCATGGCGAGGATGTCGCCGTCGGGCTTGCGGGTGAACTTGTAGGCACCGTGCGAGGTGCCCATCGCGATCGCCAGCGCATCGACCTTGGTTTCCTTGACGAACTTCACCGCCTCGTCCGGATTGGTCAGCAGCTGGTCATGCGACAGCTTGCCCTCGGCACCGTGGCCGTCTTCCTTGTCGCCCATGCCGGTCTCGAGCGAGCCGAGCACGCCGAGTTCGCCTTCCACCGAAATGCCGCCGAGATGGGCCATGCCCGTCACGGTCCTGGTGACGCCGACATTGTAGTCCCAGTCGCCGGGGGTCTTGCCGTCGGCCTTGAGCGAGCCGTCCATCATCACCGAGGTGAAGCCGGCCTGGATCGCCGTCATGCAGGTGGCGGGCTCGTTGCCGTGGTCGAGATGCACGCAGACCGGGATCTGCGGGTAGATCTCGGTGACGGCGTCCATCATGTGCTTGAGCATGACGTCGTTGGCATAGGACCGCGCGCCGCGCGAGGCCTGGATGATGACGGGCGCGTCGACCTCGGAGGCCGCCGCCATGATCGCCAGCGCCTGCTCCATATTGTTGATGTTGAAGGCGGGGACGCCGTAATCATGCTCGGCCGCGTGGTCGAGCAGTTGCCGCAATGTTATGCGAGCCATTCCATTTCTCCCTGTAAAGCGCGTTCGCGGATTTGAACTAAATCAACGGTTTTTCAAAACTTCGACGCCCGGCAACGGCTTGCCTTCCATCCATTCAAGAAACGCGCCGCCCGCGGTCGAGACGTAGGAAAAATCACCCGCCACGCCCGCCTGGTTGAGCGCCGCGACGGTATCGCCGCCGCCAGCGACCGAGATCAGCTTCTTGGCCCTGGTGCGCTCGGCGGCATGCTTGGCGGACACCACGGTGCCGCGGTCGAACGGCGCTAATTCGAAGGCGCCGAGCGGTCCGTTCCAGACCAGCGTCGCGGCATCGTCGATCGCGGCATGGATCCGCGCGATCGATTGCGGGCCGACATCGAGGATCATGCCGTCGGCCGGGATCGCGTCGAGGCCATAGGCGTGCGATGGGGCATTGGCGGCAAACTGATTGGCGACGACGGCGTCAACGGGAAGGATGATCGCGCAATTCGCCGCATTGGCCTTCTCCATGATCCGCAGCGCGGTCGCGGCGAGGTCCTTTTCGGCGAGCGACTTGCCGACGGCGATGCCCTGCGCGTGCAGGAAGGTGTTGGCCATGCCGCCGCCGATCACCAGCGCGTCGACCTTGTTCACGAGGTTTTCCAGCAGATCGATCTTGGTCGAGACCTTGGCGCCGCCGATGATCGCGATCACGGGCTTGGTCGGTGCTTCCAGCGCCTTGCCGAGCGCGTCGAGCTCGGCCTGCATGGTGCGGCCGGCATAGGCCGGCAGCTTGTGGCCGAGGCCTTCGGTCGAGGCGTGGGCGCGGTGCGCGGCGGAGAAGGCGTCGTTGACCCAGATGTCGCCGAGTTTTGCCAGCTCTGCGACGAAGCCGGCGTCGTTCTTTTCCTCTTCCTTGTGGAAGCGGGTGTTCTCGAGGCAGAGGATGTCGCCATCCTTGAGTGCCGCGACCGCCTTGGCCGCGGGCTCGCCGATGCAGTCCTCGGCGAAGCCGACCGGGCGCTTGATCACCTTCGACAGCGCCTCGGCGACCGGCTTCAGCGAGTCCTTGGCATCGCGTCCCTTGGGCCGGCCGAAATGGGCGAGCAGGATCACCTTGCCGCCCTTGTCGGAAATTTCGGTGATGGTGGGGGCAACGCGCTCGAGCCGCGTGGCGTCGGTGACGCGGCCGCCTTCCATGGGGACGTTGAGGTCGACGCGCAGCAGCACGCGCTTGCCCTTCACGTTGACGTCGTCGAGGGTGCGGAACGATTTGGTCATGGGCGTTTCCTGTGCGGCCGGACACAGCCATCCAGCGGACGGCGTCGCTTTCGCTTGCCGATGTCGCGGCCGTCAAGGTCGCGAATGCGGGGGCAAACACGCAGATGCCCGGCGCTCGGCCGGGCATCACGAACAGTCGAATTTAGATCAGCTTGCCGATCGCGACGGCGGTGTCCGCCATGCGGTTCGAGAAGCCCCACTCATTGTCGTACCAGGCCATCACACGCACCAGCGTGCCGTTCTGCACCTTGGTCTGGTCCATGTGGAAGGTGGCCGAGTGCGGATCGTGGTTGAAGTCGATCGAGACGTTCGGCGCGGTGGTGAAGCCGAGGATGCCCTTGAGCTGCTGCTCGGAGGCGCGCTTCATCGCCTCGTTGATTTCCTTGGCGTCGGTGGCGCGCTTGGCGACGATCTTCAGATCGATCACCGAGACGTTCGGGGTCGGCACGCGGATCGAGACGCCGTCGAGCTTGCCCTTCAGTTCCGGCAGCACCAGGCCGATGGCTTTCGCGGCACCGGTCGAGGTCGGGATCATCGACATCGCCGCGGCGCGGCCGCGATAGAGATCCTTGTGCAGGGTGTCGAGCGTCGGCTGGTCGCCGGTATAGGCGTGGATCGTGGTCATGAAGCCGGTCTCGATGCCGACCGTCTCGTTCAACACCTTGGCAACCGGCGCGAGGCAGTTGGTGGTGCAGGAGCCGTTGGAGACGACGAGCTGATCCTTGTTCAGCGTGTCATGGTTGACGCCGTAGACGATCGTCGCATCGGCGCCGTCGGCGGGGGCCGAGACCAGCACGCGCTTGGCGCCGGCGGTGAGGTGCGCAGAGGCCTTGTCCTTGGCGGTGAAGATGCCGGTGCATTCCAGCGCGATGTCGACGCCGAGGGCCTTCCACGGCAGCTTGGAGGGATCGCGCTCGGCCGAGACCTTGATCTTGTTGTCGCCGACGCTGATCGAGTCGCCGTCGACGGTCACGGTGCCCGGAAAGCGGCCGTGCACGGAATCGAAGCGCAGCAGGTGCGCGTTGGTCTCGACCGGGCCGAGGTCGTTGATGCCGACCACCTCGATGTCCTTGCGGCCGGACTCGGCGATGGCGCGCAACACATTGCGGCCGATACGCCCAAACCCGTTGATCGCGACGCGGATTGCCATGCTGTGTCTCCTCTAAAAGCTACTGCCGGCCCCGCGGGAGTGGTCCCACGAGGGTTTTACGGCGGAACGCCCGGTTCAGCCGGACGCGAGCGGAAAAGATGGAGCTTTGGTAATCCTTTTTCGCGGCAAGCTCAACCTTCGACCGGCGGGTGTCAGGCCAGCGTCAGACGCGCTTCAGGGCAGCGTTAACGACGGCCTCCGCAGTAATGCCGAAATGCGGGAAAAGGTCCTTCGCCGGGGCACTGGCGCCGAAACCGTGCATGCCGACGAATTCACCGTCGCGGCCGATCACGGCATCCCAGCCCCAGCGCACCGCAGCCTCGATCGCGATCTTGACCGGAGCGTTGCCGATGACGGCGTTTTGCCGCTCGGCGGGCTGCGCCAGCAGCAATTCCAGCGACGGCACCGAGACGACCCGCGTCGCGATGCCGCGCCCGGCGAGCTGCTTCTGCGCCTCGACCGCGATCTGGACCTCGGAACCGGAGGCGAACAATGACACTTTTGCGTCACCCTGCGCCGCGACCAGCTCGTAGGCGCCGTGGCTGCACGGGTTGTCGTTCGGCACCGTGGTGCGGAGCTGCGGCAGGTTCTGGCGGGTCAGTGCCAGCACGGTCGGCCCGTCGATCCGGTTGAGCGCCAGTTCCCAGCACTCGGCGGTCTCGACCGCGTCGCAGGGGCGGAACACGCGCATGTTGGGCATCGCGCGCAGCGCGGAAAGGTGCTCGACCGGCTGGTGCGTCGGGCCGTCCTCGCCGAGGCCGATCGAATCATGGGTCATCACATAGACGACGCCGGTGCCCATCAGCGCCGACAGCCGCATCGCACCGCGCGCATAATCGGTGAACACCAGGAAGGTGGCGCCGTTCGGCGCGAAGCCGCCATGCAGGAAGATGCCGTTGAGGCACGCTGCCATGCCGTGCTCGCGGATGCCGTAATGGATGAAGCGGCCCTTCGGGGTCTTGGCGGCGAACGCCACTGCCGACTTCGCCTTGTTGTTGTTGGAGCCGGTGAGGTCGGCGGAGCCGGCCACGAATTCCATCGGCATTGCGGCGGCGATCACTTCGATCGCGGCTTCCGACGATTTGCGGGTGGCGATGTTGAGCGGATTCTCCAACAGGCCCTTCTTGAAGGCGCGCAGGCCCTTGGCGAGCGACTGCGGCCGCTCGTGACGCAGGCGGCGCTCGAACTCGGCACGCTTGCGGTTGCCGAGCTGCGCGAACTGCTCGTCCCAGGCCTTGTGCTCGGCGGCGCCGCGGGCACCCGCCTCACGCCAGGCCTTCAGCACGTCGTCGGGCACCGAGAACGGCTCGAGCGAAATGCCGAGCTTCTCCTTGGCACCCTTGAGCTCGGCGGCGCCGAGCGCCTCGCCATGCGCTTTTGCGGTGCCGGCCCTGGTCGGCGCGCCGAAGCCGATCGTGGTCTTGCATGCGATCATCGACGGCTTGCTGGATTTCTGAGCGCGGGTGATCGCAGCGGCAATCGCCTGCGGATCATGGCCATCGATCAATTCGGCGGCCCAGCCCGCGGACTTGAAGCGCTTGACCTGATCGACCGAGTCGGAGATCGAGGTCGGACCGTCGATCGAGATGCCGTTGTCGTCGTACAGCACGATCATCTTGTTGAGCCGCCAAACACCGGCGAGCGCGATTGCTTCCTGCGAGATGCCTTCCATCAGGTCGCCGTCGGAGGCGAGCACATAGGTATGATGGTTGACGATCTTCTTGCCGAACTCTGCGGCGAGCATCTTCTCGGCGAGCGCCATGCCGACCGCGGTCGCAATGCCCTGGCCGAGCGGGCCGGTGGTGGTCTCGATGCCCTTGGTGTGGAAATTCTCGGGGTGTCCCGGCGTCAGCGATCCGAGCTGGCGGAAATGCTTGAGCTGGTCGAGCGTCATGTCCTTGTTGCCGGTGAGATACAGCAACGCATAGAGCAGCATCGAGCCATGGCCGGCCGAGAGCACGAAGCGGTCGCGATCGGGCCATGCCGTGTCGGCCGCATCGAATTTCAGGAATTTGGTGAACAGGACGGTCGCGATGTCGGCGGCGCCCATCGGCAGGCCGGGATGGCCGGAATTCGCCTTCTCGACGGCGTCCATGGCAAGGCCACGGATCGCATTGGCCATACGGGTGTGATCGACCTGCGTCATGATGAAAAGTCCGCCTGGAATGAGGAGCTGATTGCTGGACGCATCGGGGCGGGCAGCCGCGATACGCGCGTGGATGGCCTTACGGGTTGCGGGTGGATTAGCACCTCAATTCCGCAAGTCCAAGGCGATGGAACGCCCCAAAACGGGGAAAAGTTGCTCGAAATGGCCCAATTTCATTGAACGGTGCATAGTTTGGCGCCGCCGTTGCGCTGGGCTCGCTTGCCACGTAAATTTCGTCCCGTAAACGCTTGCCGAACCGCCAGTTTTGCCGTGCGCAGGCCGGTTTTCAGCAAGCTTCTAACCGACTGGAAGGGTCCACACCGCGTGTCATGAGTGATCGTCTCGCCAACGGCTCTGGCAATACCGAGGCACCGCTCGCCGATATCGATGCTGCGACAAGGCGGCTGATGGCAGCGCTCGATGCGCTGGAGAGCTCGGTGGAGCGGCGCCGCGAGGCCGACCGCGACGAAAACGAATTGGCGAGCCGGATCCAGGCGCTCGGCGCCGATCGCTCCAGGCTTGCCGACGAACTCGACGGATCGCTGGTGAAGACCCGCAAGCTCGAGCGCGTCAATCGAGACATCGCGGAAAAGCTCGATGCGGCAATCGGCACAATTCGCGCCGTGCTCGCGGGCGGAGAAGGCAGATGAGCCACATCAACGTCACCATCAATGGCCGGCAATACCGGATGGCCTGCGAGGAGGGCCAGGAGGTGCGGCTGCTGAAGCTCGCGGAAAGTCTCCAGCAGCGCGTCGAATCGCTGCGCGGCAAGTTCGGCGAGATCGGCGATGCGCGGCTGACCGTGATGGCGGCACTCACTGCCTGCGACGAGCTGGTCGATGCAGGCGCGCGGATCCGCAGCCTCGAGGAAGAGGTCGAGCAGCTGCGCAATGCCGGCGTCGTCGCCACCGACCGCGCCCGCGCCACCCAGACCGCGGTCTCTAATGCGCTCAACGCCGCCGCGGAGCGGATCGAGCGCACCACCCAGGTGCTCAACCGCACCATCGGCGGCGGCATCGCGATCGGGTGATCTTGCTTCACCTCGGTCTTGTGGGCAGGCATCGCAGATGGCTGCGGCCACCTCCCATGGCGCGGGACGGAGCGCGGCTGCAGAATTTCTGAATATTAGAATAATGCCGCTGATTTGCCCGACATGTCAAGGTGCCGTGTCGAATGCCGGCAAGCCGCCGGCTCCTTTGCATGGGGTTGTTTTCGATGTTTTGGCAGCGTGCCCCTGCGGAGGGTGGGGAAGATCATACGAGAGCTTGGACTGCGTCAGCCTTACCGCTGGCGGATTGGGGCAACGATAGCTAGATTAGCCCCGCGAAGCTGCGTCGTGCGTCAGGAGCCATATATCCCCGGGGCCTTATCGATCCTTTAGGGAACTGTCCCTGGCCGGGTCCGTGGACCCGGACATATGGTGCCCACCTACTTTCGTAGGGAACTCCGGGATCGAGCGCTCCAACGGCCTCTGCGGCTTCGCACTGATTGCTGTTGCCTTGTCGTCGCGCTGCGGCGGTTTGATTGTGGTGCAGTTTCCCCGCAATGGGTCTCGTCATCGGCTCGCCCGCTGGCAGGGTCCCCGCGGGGTGTCCAGTGCGCCGCGGCCTGGTCAAACGAATGCTAAAGCATGATCCGGAAAAGTGCGAAGCGGTTTTCCGAAAAGATCATGCTCAAACAAAGAGCTAAAGCGCGATGACGATTCAACCTGATCTCATCGCGCTTTAGCGTTTCTGAGTGCCGGCTCGTTCGCGTTTTGCGGACGATGACAGCGGAAGATGGATCATGCACGCATCTCCATCGAAGGCCGAGCTTCGGGCACTTGCTCTCGCCAAGCGCGACGCGCTGAGCGACGAGCAGCGCGCGGCCGCTGCCGAGGCGCTCGCCAAGCGCGGCGCGCCGTTCGAGATCACGCAAGGCATGATCGTCTCGGGCTATGCGCCGATCCGCAGCGAGCTCGATCCGGCGCCGCTGATGAAGAAGCTTGCCGAAGGGGGGGCGCGGCTTGCGCTGCCCTGCATCAATGCGCGCGGCCAGTCGCTGACCTTCCGCAGCTGGTCGCCGCAGGACCGTCTGATGCTCGGCCCGCTCGGCATTCCCGAGCCGTCGCCGGCCGCCGCCGAGGTGCATCCCGACGTGATGCTGGTGCCGCTCGCGGCATTCGATAAGCTCGGCCACCGCATCGGCTACGGCGCCGGCTATTACGACTATACCTTTGCGCACCTGCGCAAGGCCAAGCATGTGATCGGGGTGGGGGTCGCCTTTGCTGCACAGGAAACCAAGGCAATTCCGGCGCTGTCGCACGACGTTCCGCTCGATTATGTGCTAACGGAGCGCAAGACGTTCGATTTCCGGAGTGGCTAGCCTTGCGTATTCTGTTCGTTGGTGACGTCGTCGGCAGGACCGGCCGCACCGCCATATCAGACCATCTTCCCGGCATGATCAGGGACTGGTCGCTCGATCTCGTCGTCGTCAACGGCGAGAACGCGGCCGGCGGCTTCGGCATCACCGAGGCGATTTACCAGGAGCTGCTGGATGCCGGCGCCGACGCGATCACGCTCGGCAACCATGCCTGGAATCAGAAGGAGGCGCTGGTCTTCATCGAGCGCGCGCCGCGCCTGATCCGGCCGCTGAATTTCCCGCGCCATTCGCCGGGCCGCGGCGCCACGCTGGTCGACACCAAGAGCGGCAAACGCGCGCTGATCATCAACGCGATCGGCCGCGTCTTCATGGAGCCGTCCTCGAACGATCCGTTCAGCGCGATCGAGCGCGAGCTCGAGGCCTGCCCGTTGCGCGCAGGCGCCGACGCCATCGTGCTCGATTTCCATGCCGAGGCCACCAGCGAGAAGCAGGGCGTCGGCTTCTTCTGCGACGGCCGCGTCAGCCTCGTGGTCGGGACCCACACCCATGTGCCGACCGCCGATCATCAGGTGCTGCCCGGCGGCACCGCCTATATGAGCGATGCCGGCATGACCGGCGACTATGATTCGGTGATCGGCATGCAGAAGGAGGAGCCGCTGCAGCGTTTCCTCACCGGCATTCCCTCCGGACGTTTCGAGCCGGCCGGAGGCGTTGCGACGCTGAGCGGCGTCGCGGTCGAGACCGACGATGCGACCGGGCTTGCGGTGAAGGTCGCGCCGGTGCGCGCCGGCGGGCGACTCGAGCCCGCGGTGCCGGGATTCTGGATCAGCTAGCTCGATCAGAACCCGAAGAACTTTTGGCGCAGGGCGTCTTCGTACTCGGACTTCGCCGCCTTGACCTTGCTGCGCATCGCGTCCTCGGTGAAGTGGGCGTTCTCCCACTGGTCGACCTCGGCCACGGTATGGTTCACGGAAGCAAGCGCTTCTTCGTTTCGAATCGCCGCAATCCAGGCTTCCACTGCCTTCTTGTATTCGGCCTGCAGTCGATCCAGCTCGGGATATTCATCACTCATCGTGAAGCTCCTCTGTTCGATGTCCGTTGCGCGGCGGCGAGATTCGGGGCCGGGCTCGACGCAGTATCGGTGCGGTACACTACTTCCGGCGGGATCCGGCTGCGATGGCAATCGAGGGTGTGATTGCGCGGTCGGCAGCACCACCAGAACATACGGAATCCAGCCTGACGTGTTGTTTTCAAATAGCTGTGTCAGCGGTGTGACACCCGCATATCGGTTGGGCGCGATATGCGGGGTTGCTCGAGCGTGAAGCGCTTGCGACGGGGGGTGCCGGGGGCCCATTCGGAACGTGCCGGCGGCGACGCAGTCGAGACCGACGATGCCCGGCCTTACCTGAAAATCGCATCGGTGCGCGCCGGCGGACGGCTCGAGCCCGCGGTGCCGGGGTTCTGGACCAGCTAGCCTTTCCGGAAGGGAAGTGCTCTATTCGCTACGGGGCGGAGGCATCCTTGAGCGACAAGCGCGTTGAACGGCGGTTGGCGGCGGTCGTGGCGGCAGATCTCGCTGGATACAGCCGCATGATGGAGCGTGGCGAAGAGCGCACGCTCGCCGATCTGAAGAGCACCCGAGGCACGCTGATCGACCCCGCTATCGCCAGCCATCGTGGCCGCATCGTCAAGACCACCGGCGACGGATTGCTGATCGAGTTCGCGAGCGCCGTCGACGCGACGCGCGCGGCGATCGAGGTTCAGCGCAGCATGGCGACGCAGAACGCTGACGTGCCGCACGAGTTCAGGCTCGAGTTCCGCGTCGGCATCCATATCGGCGACATCATCATCGACAGCGACGACATCTTCGGCGACGGCGTCAACATCGCCGTGCGCATGGAGCGTATCGCAGAGCCCGGCGGCATCTATTTGTCCGACGACGCGTATCGGCAGGTGCGGGGCAAGGTCGATGTCGCGTTCGACGACATGGGCCTGCAAACCCTGAAGAACATTGCCGAACCGATGCGCGCCTGGCGGGCGCGAATCGATGAAGAGAAGACTGCGGCGGCCGCGACCAAGCCGGTCAGGCCCGCACTGCCGCTGCCCGACAAGCCGTCGATCGCGGTCCTGCCGTTCCAGAACATGAGCGGCGATCCCGAGCAGGACTATTTCGCCGACGGCATGGTCGAGGAGATCATCACCGCGCTGTCGCGGTTCAAGTCGTTGTTCGTCATCGCGCGCAATTCGAGCTTCGCCTACAAGGACAAGGCTGTCGACATCAAGTGGGTGGGTCGCGAGCTCGGCGTGCGCTACGTGCTGGAAGGCAGCGTACGCAAGGCCGGCAACCGGGTCCGCATCACCGGCCAGTTGATCGAGGCGGAGACCGGCAACCACATCTGGGCCGACCGTTTCGACGGCGACCTCGAGGATGTCTTTGGCTTGCAGGACAAGGTCACCTCAAACGTGGTCGGCCTGATCGCGCCCAGGCTCGAACAGGCCGAGTTCGAGCGTGTCAGGCAGAAGCCGACGGACAAGCTGGACAGCTACGACCTCTACCTGCGCGGCATGGCGCTGATTCATCAGCGCGCCTCGCTCGCCGATGCCTACAAGCTGTTCAAGCACGCGATCGAGCTCGATCCGGAGTTCGCCGCGGCGCATGCGATGCTGGCGTGGACCTGGATGGCCCGGCAGGCCACCACCGGCTCGCCGCTCGACGGCCCGGAGCGGTTCGAGGCCGTGAAGCACGCACGGTTGGCGTCGCGACTCGGCGAGGAGGATGCGTTCGTGCAGTCGACGGCCGGCCACGTGCTGACCTATCTCGGGCATGACTACGACCTTGGCTCGTCGATGGTCGAGGAGGCGATCACACTGAATCCCAATCTTGGATTCGCTTGGTATTCGCGCGGCTGGGTCTCGCTGATGTGCGGCGAGACCGAACGTGCCATCGAGAGTTTCGACCACATGATCCGGCTTAGTCCGCTCGATCCCTTGCGCGTCAGCGCCTGGATCGGCATGGCGCACGCCTGCTTCTGGCTCGAACGTTATGAGGAGGGATGCAAGGTTGCCAGACGGTCGTTGCGCTTCAACTCCAATGCGCATTCATTGGGCGCCTTCATCATCAACGCGATCCGCGCAGGCGATGCGGAGGAGGCCAGAAAGGCGATCGCTCGTTTATTGCGGGTGCATCCGGGCTTCCGCACCTCGCATATCAGCGAGGCGTTTCCCGTGCGCGATGCCGCACTGCGTGACAAGATAGGCGCCGCACTGCGCGACGCAGGATTGCCGGAATAGCCAAGGCATTTCGAGCGAAGTGGATTCCGGTGCGCGTGAAGAAAACGCGTCCAAACAAGGAGCCCTAAAGCATGATCCGGAAAAGTGCGAAGCGGTTTTCCGAAAAGATCATGCTCAAACAAGGAGCTAAAGCGCGATGACGATTCAACCTGATCTCATCGCGCTTTAGCCCTGCCGGAAGCCCATCCGGAACGCGCCCCAGTGGCGGCCGTTCACGAAGATCGGCGACGACACGTCCTTCATCAGCACGAATTTGCTGCCGCCCATGTCGCGGCGATAGGTCTGCAGCAGGAACGGCTTGGTATTGGCCGCGACCTTGCTCACCGCGCGGTCGTTGAACAGCCGGCGGTTGCGGCAATTGGCGTTGTTCCAGACCGGGTCGGGACCCTGCGGCAGCCGGTAATTCGGATTGTGGGTCGGCAGATAGCCGCTGCGCGCCCAGGCGACGCAGAACACGATGCGCGGATCGGTCTTCTGGATCGGATCCTGGATCGCAGGCAGCACGCGGTCGGTGAAGCTGACATAGTCGCTCAGATATTGCTTCGGATTGGTGCCGGCGATCTCGCGATAATTCTCGTCCATCAATTGCGCGAGCGTGATCTCGCCGCGCGCGATCGCATGCTCGAACAACTCCGAGATCTGTTTAGCGGTGTCGATCACGACGCGGATCAGCGGCGCATCACTGGTCTCGACGCCGCTGTCGGCGATGGTCACGATCAGGCTCTCGGACAGCTCGAGCAGCTTTGCGACGCGGCCGTCGGCATGCTGGAGGTCGCGCGAGGAGAGGTCGACGCCCCTGGCGAGCTCATTCAGCTCCGCGATCACGGTGTCGCAATGGCCGAGATTGGAGGTCGCGGCGCGCGCCACGCTGCCGATCTCGGCGCCGACCGATGAGAAGCCCTCCTGCACGCGCATGATGATGCCTGATATCTGCCGGGCGCCTTCCCCGGCGCTCTTGGCGCGTAGCGAGGCGTCGCTGCTCTCGCCGATCAGGCTGCCGATCTGGCCGTCGAGATCGCGCACGGTGTCGGAAATCTGATGGGTCGCCTGACGGGTCGCCTCGGCAAGGTTCTTCACCTCGTTCGCGACCACGGCAAAGCCGCGGCCGGCATTGCCGGCGCGCGCGGCCTCGATCGTGGCGTTGAGCGCCAGCAGGTTGGTCTGCTTGGCGATCGCCTCGATCGAACCGGAGACCTTGGCGACCTGGCTCAGCGCCGAGCCGACCGCGGCGAGCCGCGCCTCGATCCGTCCGACCGCCGAGACGAGCTCTGCGATATGGCTGACCGCTGTCTCGACCGCGTTGCGCGATTCCGCGATCTGGCCGACCGCGGCGGCTGCGGTCGTTTGCACCGCCTGCGATGCGTTGGCGATGTCGTGATTGGCCGAGACCATGATCTCGGCGGTCTCCTGCAAATGATGGAACCGCTCCGACTGGTTGGCGACGCGGTTCGCGACCTCCTGGACGTTGCCGGCGATGTCGGCAAGCTCGACCCCGAGGCCGCCGATCCGGTCGGCGAGCTGGTCGACCAGCCGTTCGGCCAGTGTCCGGTTCCATGACGTATCCAGCACTGCAAGCTGCGCCGCCGACATGTCGCGTTTCCTCCGTTACAGCAGCCCGTCGCGCCGCCGCAGCATTCCCCATTCCAGTCTAAAGCGTGATTCGGACCGCCGGTCTTGCCTGAGCGTGCACTCGCGCATGCTCAGAGCTTGTAGGCGGTGCGGAAGGCGCCCCAGTGCCGGCCGCGGACGCGGATCGGCACGTCGATTTCGCGCATCATCACGGTGGTGCCGTTGCCCATGTCGCGCGCGTAGCTTTGAACCAGATAGGCGCGCTGATTTTGCGCGGCGGCGAGGCCCGCGGGATCGTTGAAGATGCGGCGATTGCGGCAATTGGCGGTGTTGTAGGCCACGTCGCCCGGCCGCTGCGGCTGCGAGTAGATCTTGTTATGGACCGGCAGGTAGCCGTTCCGGTCGACGGTCGCGCAGAACGCCAGGCGCTTGTCCTTGGCGAGGAACGCCTCGAGCAGAGCAGGCAGCGAGCGATCCGCCCAGTCCAGCATCCTGGTGCGGTACTGCACCGGGTTGGTGCCTGCGATCTCGACATAGTCGGTGTCGAACATGTCAGCGATCGTGATCGCGCCGCTTGCCAGTCCGTCCTCGAAGAGCCTGGTCAGCGCGCGGCCTGCTTCCATCGCGCGGGTGACGAGTTCGGCATTCTCCTCGTGGATCGCCCACATCCGGTCTTCGATCTTCTCGCGCAGCTCGGCGGTCGCCGCCTCGAAGCGTGCCTGGCTGCCTGCCTTGGAGCGGTCGCCGATCCTGATCCGGCAGGCGCCTACGTCCTGCAAGGTCGCGGTCAGAGTCTCATGGGCCGGCAGCCTCTCGGCATCGGGCCCGCCGATCAGGATGCCGTCCATCGCGATCTCGTAGACCGGTGCGGTGACCATGCCGCGCGCGGTCGTGACCTCGATCGTGAGGCTGCAGGGCAGGCGCTCGTTCTTGCGTGGATCGCCGCGCTCGTCCTGGCGCAGCAGCACCGCGCAGCGCGCCTTCAGCTTCTGGGCGAAGGCGGTCACCGCCTTGCCGGCCTTGGCGACATTGTCGCCGTGCGCGGCGGCTTCGCGGGTTGCCGAGTCGATCTCGCCGGCGCTGGTGCCGACCGAGACGATGAAGCGGGAGGCGGAGGCGGCGTTCTGGCCCATCTCGCCGGTGATCTGGTTCTGCTCGGCGACCGCGCCGTTGACGTTCTCGAACACCGGTCGGATCTTTTCGATCGCCTGCGAGATGCGGTGGACGGCGTCCGCCGATCCGGTGGCGTCCTTCTGCAACGCCTCGATCTTGCGCGTGATCTCTTCGGTCGCGCTCTGGGTCTGCACCGCCAGCGCCTTGACCTCGGTTGCGACCACCGCAAAGCCCTTGCCGGCCGCGCCGGCGCGCGCCGCCTCGATGGTCGAGTTGAGCGCCAGCAGCGTAGTCTGCCGCGCGATCTGCGCGATCAGATTGACGACATTGCCGATCGCCGCCGAGGATTCGCGCAGGCGATCGACATTGGCGGTGGCCTCGCGCGCCGCCGCCGCGGCGTCGTCGGCGAGCTGGCTCGCGCTGCGCACCTGCGCGCCGATGCCTTCGGCGGAATGGGTGAACCGGTCGGCGGCTTCGGAGAAGGTCGTCGCGGTGCTCTGCGCATCGCTGCTGCGGACGGTCAAGGCGTCGGTGCGGGCGCGGATGGTCGCGAGCTTGGCTGCCGTCGCCTCGGCGCCGTCGGCCACCGAGCCCGCAGCGCGCTCGAGCTGGCGGATCATCGCGCCGAGTTCGAGTTCCAGCAGCTCCAGGATTTCCCTGGACGAATCCTTGGCCGAATCAGTCTCGGTCGAGACATCAGCCGCGGTTGGAACCTGCGGCGCGGCGGCAGGCGCGGCCGGCTCCGGCACTTGCTTTCGAAACAAACCGAACGCCATGGGGGCTCTGTGGGGCTGTTGGAAGTGGCCTTGGAAAGTTGCGGCGGGACGGGGTGATCCTCGCATCCGGGCATGAAGTCATGGTTAACAAGTGCCTCATATTCCGGCATGCGGTAGTATTCCCCCGCCGGACGGCCTCTGCCGACCTTTGATTTTGACCGCCAGGGGCCTATAAGGCCGCGTTTTCCACTCCTGTTCAGACCCTAGGCTCGAAGAGACGTCGCATGGCCGGCCATTCCCAATTCAAGAACATCATGCATCGCAAGGGCCGGCAGGATGCCCAGAAGTCGAAGCTTTTCGGCAAGCTGGCCCGCGAAATCACCGTGGCGGCCAAGCTCGGTACCCCGGACCCGGCGATGAACCCGCGGCTGCGCGCCGCCGTGGTCGCCGCCCGCGCCGAGAACATGCCCAAGGACAATATCGACCGCGCCATCAAGAAGGCGATCGGCGGTGAGGGCGAGAACTATGACGAGATCCGCTACGAGGGCTATGGCCCCGGCGGCGTCGCCGTGATCGTCGAGGCGCTGACCGACAACCGCAACCGCGCCGCCTCCGACATCCGCTCCTTCTTCACCAAGTCGGGCGGCAATCTCGGCGAAACCGGCTCGGTCGCCTTCATGTTCGATCGCACCGGCATCATCGAATACGACGCCAAGGTCGCCTCCGACGACGCCATGCTGGACGCCGCGATCGAGGCCGGCGCCGACGATGTGGTTTCCAGCGAGGCCGGCCACGAGGTCTATGCCTCGCAGGAGACTTTCCGCGAGGTCGCAAAGGCGCTGGAAGCGAAGTTCGGCGAGCCACGCAAGGCGGCGCTGACCTGGAAGCCGCAGAACACCGTCGCGGTCGACGATGAGACCGGCGAAAAGCTGTTGAAGCTGATGGACCTGCTCAACGAGCACGACGACGTGCAGAACGTGTACGCCAATTTCGAGGTGTCCGACGCGCTGCTCGCGAAGATGGGCGGGTAAGCGCCCGTTCATCGCCCGAACTCCGCTGTCATCGCCCGGTTCGATTCGGGCGATCCAGTATTCCAGAGACGGTCGTTTGATCCGCGAGGCCGCAGCGTACTGGATACCCCCGCTTTTGCCGGGGATGACAAGCAAGGATGGGATGACAAGCGACGCCGAGCACAACGACCTCGGCAGGGGACGGACCTCCGTTTGTGTTTCGTTCTCCCCGCGCAGGCGGTATCACTAGCCCATGACATCGCAGCCGATTCGCTCTCCCGTCCGCATCATCGGTATCGATCCGGGTCTCCGCCGCACCGGCTGGGGCGTGATCGAGACCGAAGGCAACCGTCTGGTCTATATCGGCTGCGGTTCGGTCGAGCCGCCGGACGATCTGCCGCTGGCGAGCCGGCTGCTCGCGATCCATGAGGGGCTGGCCGCCGTGCTCGGCGATTACCGACCGGCGGAGGCCGCGGTCGAGCAGACCTTCGTCAACAAGGACGGTGTTGCCACGCTGAAGCTCGGTCAGGCGCGTGGCGTTGCCATGCTGGCGCCCGCAATGTTCGGTATCACGGTCGCCGAATACGCGCCGAACCAGGTCAAGAAGACCGTGGTCGGCGCCGGACATGCCGAGAAGAACCAGATCCAGGTGATGCTGAAGATCCTGTTGCCGAAAGCCGAGCCGCCGTCCGCCGACGCCGCCGACGCGCTCGCGGTCGCGATCACCCACGCTCATCACCGCCAGAGCACCGCGCTGCGGCTCAGGGTGGCGAACCTATGATCGGCAAGCTCAAGGGCCTGATCGATTCCTACGGCGAGGACTATGTGATCCTCGATGTCGGCGGCGTGGGCTATCAGGTGCATTGTGCGGGCCGCACGCTGCAGGCGCTGCCACAGCCGGGCGGCGCCGCGGTGCTTTCGATCGAGACCTACGTCCGCGAGGACCAGATCAAGCTGTTCGGCTTCCGCTCAGATCTCGAGCGTGAGTGGTTTCGACTGTTGCAGACCGTGCAGGGTGTCGGCGCCAAGGTCGCGCTTGCGGTGCTCGGCACGCTGCCGCCGACCGATCTCGCCAATGCTATCGCGTTGCGCGACAAGGCGGCGGTGGCGCGCACGCCGGGGGTCGGACCCAAAGTGGCCGAGCGCATCGTCAGCGAATTGAAGGACAAGGCGCCGGGCTTTGCCGATGTCGATCCCGCGGTGGTGCAACTCTCGGGCGCGATCGACAACAACCGTGCGCCGCGCCCGGTCACCGACGCGATCTCCGCGCTGGTCAATCTCGGCTACGGCCAGCCGCAGGCCGCCGCCGCCATCGCCGCCGCCTCGCGCAGCGCCGGCGAGAAGGCCGAGACCGCGCAGCTGATCCGGCTGGGCCTGAAGGAATTGTCGAAGTGAGAGCGGAGCAGCGCGTTGCCGCAAGCGAGATCAGCTCGATCAGCCGGTCAGGGACGCGGTGGGCATTCGCCCTGCTTGTCATCTTTGGGGGCAGCCTGATTACAGGGGTATTGGCCGTCTTCGCCTTGTCCGCCTCATGGTGCCTGCTTAGCCCCGTGTCGCGATGTTTCTCGGTTCAACACGATACAATTGCAGTTGCGCTGATGGGGCTCAAAATCTGGTCATTACCTGCCATCTTGGTGGCGACGTCGGTGACGGTGATCAGTCAGATTCGTGGCGTCGTTGTCTGGTGGAATGTTCTTATTGCTGCCGCGCTATCGATGGTAATGAGCAGTGTCGCGATATCCGGATTGGCTGAGTTGGGCACAATTCCTCTGGTGCTCATAACGAGCCTGGTGCTCTTCGTGGGAGTTCAATTGTCACGATTGATCAGCAACCGGTTCAGCGGCTATCCGATATGAACACGCCCTCGCGCATCGTCACGCCGGAACGCCGCTCCGACGATGTCGGCGACACCGCGCTGCGTCCGCAATCGCTGACGGAGTTCGTCGGCCAGGCGCAGGCGCGCAAGAATCTGTCGATCTTCATCGAGGCCGCGAAGAAGCGCGGCGAGGCGCTCGATCACGTGCTGTTCGTCGGTCCCCCCGGCCTCGGCAAGACCACGCTGGCGCAGATCGTCGCGCGCGAGCTCGGTGTCGGCTTCCGCGCCACCTCCGGTCCTGTGATCGCGAAGGCTGGCGACCTCGCGGCGTTGCTCACCAATCTGGAAGAGCGCGACGTGCTGTTCATCGACGAGATCCATCGCCTGAGCCCGGCGGTCGAGGAAGTACTCTATCCCGCGATGGAGGATTTCCAGCTCGACCTGATCATCGGCGAAGGTCCCGCGGCGCGCTCGGTGAAGATCGAGCTGTCGAAATTCACCCTGGTCGGCGCGACGACGCGCGCGGGCCTGCTCACCAACCCGCTGCGCGACCGCTTCGGCATTCCGGTCCGGCTCAATTTCTACACCGTGGAAGAGCTGGAGAAGATCGTCACCCGCGGCGCCCGCGTGCTGAACATCGGCATGAGCCCCGATGGCGCCAACGAGATCGCGCGCCGCGCCCGCGGCACGCCGCGCATCGCCGGCCGCCTGCTGCGCCGCGTGCGCGACTTTGCGTCCGCGGCGGATGCCGATTCCATCGATCGCGGCATCGCGGACCGGGCGCTGAGTGCGCTCGAGGTCGACAGCGCCGGCCTCGATGCGATGGACCGGCGCTATCTCACCACCATCGCCATGAACTATGGCGGCGGTCCGGTCGGCGTCGAGACCATGGCGGCGGCGCTGTCGGAGCCGCGCGATGCGATCGAGGACATCATCGAGCCCTATCTGATCCAGTGCGGCTATCTGCAGCGCACCCCGCGCGGAAGACTGCTGACCTCGCATGCCTTTCGCCATCTCGGCCTCGCCGAGCCGAACCGCGATCCCTCGCAGTTCGGCCTGTTCGGCGGCAATGGCGACGACGACTAAGCATGATCCGGAAAAGTGCGATGCGGTTTTCCGGTGAAGATCATGCTTAAACAAAACCGCCCGCTCTCGAAGACGTGAAAAGACGTGTTGACGCAGCGCACCGCGTTGCGCGGTAACCTTGCGCGCTAACCATTGCGACGCGTCTGCAGGCCGTCTGCACAAGCGCGGCCCAATTTCGCTTCAATCCAAGGGCCTATGATCGCCTGGAGCGTTTTCAGGAAGCGCCAGGCATCACCGATCACAGGCCCATGATTTCACGTCGTCACTTTCTTCGCGGGTTCGGCGGAATGACCGCCGCCACCGCCTCGACCGGGGCCTATGGCCTGAGCGAGCCGGTCGTCAGGCTCACGCTGACGCGCTACGATCTGTCGCCGCGGCATTGGCCTTCGGACTTTCCGCTCAAGATCGCCGCGATCGCCGACATTCACGCCTGCGATCCATGGATGTCGCTCGATCGCATCGCTGAGATCGTCGAGCGGACCAACGCGCTGAATCCGGACATCATCGTGCTGCTCGGCGACTATGTCGCGGGGCTGCGCCACGTCACCCGCTTCATTCCGGCCTCCGAATGGGCCGCGGTGCTGAAGGACCTGAAGGCGCCGCTCGGCGTCCATGCCGTGCTCGGCAATCACGACTACTGGGACGACAAGACGGTGCAGCGGCAAGGGCAGGGCACACCCGTGGCGCGCTGTGCGCTGGAGCGCTTCGGCATTCCCGTCTACGAGAACGATACGGTGCGGCTCGTCAAGGACGGCCGTCCGTTCTGGCTCGCCGGTCTCGGCGATCAGCTCGCTTATCTGCCGGCGCGGCGCTATCGCGAGGTCCGGCGTATCGGGGTCGACGATCTCAACGCGACGCTCGCAAAAGTCACCGACGATGCGCCGGTGATCCTGCTCGCGCATGAGCCCGACGTCGCGCTCCGCGTGCCCTCGCGCGTCGCGCTGCAGCTGTCCGGCCACACCCATGGCGGCCAGATCCGGCTGCTCGGCTGGTCGCCCGCGGTGCCGGTGAAGCACGGCATGCGGCTCGCCTATGGCCACATCAAGCTGAAATGCGACGTCGTCGTCTCCGGCGGCCTCGGCTGCAGCATCATGCCGTTCCGCCTCGGCGTTCCACCCGAGATCGTGCAGGTCACGCTCGGCGCAAAGGGGCCGGTGGTGTCCTGATCGCGCTTGCGTGATCGGGCAATTTGCGCAAAACGATTGTCTTTCCGAGAGCGATCGAGGGGCCGCAATTGACCTTACCCCATATCGACGGCGCGATCCGCGATGGCCGACACCATATGCAGGTCCGTGTCTATTACGAAGACACCGATTTTTCCGGCATCGTTTACCACGCCAATTACCTGCGCTTCATGGAGCGCGGCCGCACCAATCATCTCCGATTGATGGGCGCCGAACAGAATGCGCTGTTCGAGGAGGCGCAGGAGGAGACTGGCGGCTTCGCCTTTGTGGTGCGCTCGATGACGCTGGACTTCCTCAAGCCCGCGCGGATGGACGACATGCTCGACGTCGTGACCTGGCCGATCGCGGTGAAGGGCGCCTCCATCATGCTCGCGCAGGAGGTCAGGCGCGGCGATGACGTGCTCGTGAAGGCGCAGGTGCGCGTTGCCTTCGTCAGTCAGGGCAGGGCGCAGCCGATTCCGAAGTCCATCCGTGCGCTGATGAAGGCCGATCTGGCCTAGCTATGGGGCGATAGGAAACGGCCTATCGACTCTTCATCCGGCGACGATAGATTTGCGCGTGACAAACCAACCGCGAGGGATCACCGATGTCACGCCCGCCGCTGCCGCCTTTCACCCGCGAGACCGCCGCGCAGAAAGCGCGTATGGCGGAAGATGCCTGGAATTCGCGCGACCCCGTTCGGGTCGCCGGCGCCTATACCGAGGACAGCCGTTGGCGCAATCGCTCCGAGGTGTTTCAGGGCCGCGACGCGATCGTGGCCTTCCTGACCCGCAAATGGGAAAAGGAGCGGGAGTATCGCCTGATCAAGGATCTCTGGGCGTTCGACGGCAACCGCATTGCGGTGCGCTTCCAGTACGAATGGCACGACGCCGGCGGCAACTGGTTTCGCTCCTACGGCAACGAGCAGTGGGAGTTCGACGAGCACGGCCTGATGCGCCGCCGTGAGGCCTCGATCAACGACATCGCGATCTCGGAGAAGGACCGCCGCTTCCACTGGCCCGCGCCGGGCCCGCGTCCGGCCGACGTGCCTGGCCTGGGGGATAGTCCGTTCTAAGGCGGGATGAGTTTTGGTTGAATCGGCCTGCCGCGCTTTCGGTTCACCTCTCCCTGCCGGGGAGAGGTCGGATTGCGAAGCAATCCGGGTGAGAGCTCCTGCTCTCTCGATAGACCGTAACCCCTCACCCGATTTGCTGCGCAAATCGACCTCTCCCAAGGGAGAGGTGAACTTTCGACGCCGTTCCAGCTCAACCTAATCTCATCGCGCTTTAGTTGTCGTCCCGGCGAAGACCGGGACGACGCATGGTAAGAGACCGCCTTATGCCGCCGCCTTGTGCCGCGCGATCTCGGCCTTGTAGAGCTCGAACTCTTCCGCGACCGCCTTCGCGACCGACGGCCTCGCGCGAAGGCGCTCGTAATAGGCCTTCAGCGCTGGCCATTTCGCAAGTTCGATCGGCGGCGTTGCCATGGTCCAGTTGATGACCGTGACGAGATAGGCGTCGGCGACGCTGAAATGATCGAGCAAATACTCGCGGCCTTTGAGGTGATCCTCGACATAGTCGAGTCGCGAGACGTATTTCTCCAGCGCGTAGGCCTTGGCATCCGGCGGCGCCTTCTTGTCGAGCAGCGGCAGGAACAGGCCCTTGTGCAGCTCGGTGCCTATGAAGCACAGCCATTGATGCAGCTTTGAGCGCTCGGCGTTCGACGCGGTGCCGAGGCCGGCCCGCGGGAACTGGTCGGCGACATATTGCAGGATCGCCGCGTTCTCGGTCAGCACCACGCCATCGTCGGTGCGCAGCGTCGGCACCAGGCCGAGCGGGTTGACCTTGTTGAAGTCGGAGCCGTCGTTGCGCACCTGCTTGGTCTTCGGATCGACCTCGAGATAGTTGGCCGGCTGGCCGGCTTCATAGAGCGCGACGCGGGTCGCCATCGAGCAGGCGAGCGGCGAGAAATAAAGGTCCATTGGTGCCTCCTTGGGGCGGTCTGGCGCGGATGTCCCGGCCGTTGTTGATTTTTGTACTGTCTTGGATAATATTGAAGGCGTCAAGGAATTAGATGCGAAATGGTACAAAAAAGTAAGAAGCCGCCATCTGCTGCCAAAATCGAGGCGCCTGTCGCACCGAAGCGGCGCGGGCGGCCGCGCGCCTATGAGCCCGAGGTCGCGCTCGGCAAGGCGCTCGATCTGTTTCGCCGCGACGGCTTCGCCGCGACCTCGCTCGATGATCTGAGTGCGGCGACCGGCATGAACCGGCCGAGCCTCTATGGCGCGTTCGGCGACAAGCGCGAGCTCTACATCAAGAGCTACCAGCGTTACCGCGACGATGCGCGCGCGGCGATGGTCGACATCTTCCGCGCCGATGCGCCACTGCGCGAGCGGCTCGAGCGCATCTACCGGATCGCGCTCGACATCTATCTCTCCGGCGAGTCCGGCCCGCGCGGCTGCTTCACGGTGATGACGGCCGCGTCCGAGGCGGTGTCGGATCCGGGCATCCGCACCATGGTGGTGGAGGGCCTGACCGAGCTCGACAAGGCGTTCGGTGTCTGCTTCCGCCATGCCAAGGAGCGCGGCGAACTGCCTGAGGGGGCCGATCCGGCATCGCTGGCGCATCTCGCCTCCGCCACCATTCACACTATCGCGATCCGTGCCCGCGCCCGCGTGCCGCGCAAGGAGCTCGAGGCGATCGTGAAGGGCGCCGTCGACGTGCTGTGCGGGGCCAAATAGCCGCGGCGAAATTTCTTCGGCATGAAATGTCGGGCGCTGTCTTTCGCATCCGTCTTCCGTAAGGTCCCTCAACTCACGGAAGCGGAATATCATGGGAAAAGTCAGGACTTCAGCATTCTCGGTCTCGATCGACGGATTTGGCGCCGCGCCGCGTCAGAGCCTCGAAAATCCATTCGGCGAAGGCGGCATGGTGCTGCCTGCCTGGTTCCTCGGGACGCGGACGTTTCGCCACACATTCGGCCAGGATGGCGGCAGCACCGCTCTCGATGACGAGATCGCGCGCAAATCGATGGAGAATATCGGCGCCTGGATTTTGGGCCGTAACATGTTCGGCCCGATCCGCGGGCCGTGGCCGGATGACGCCTGGAAAGGCTGGTGGGGCGACAATCCGCCGTATCACACGCCGGTGTTCGTGCTGACCCATCACGCGCGGCCCGACATCGAGATGGAAGGCGGCACGACGTTTCACTTCGTGACATCAGGTATTGCCGAAGCGCTCGAGCGCGCGCGCGATGTTGCGCAGGGCAAGGACATCAGGGTCGGCGGCGGCGTTTCGCTGGTGCGCCAGTTCCTGCAAAAGCGTTTGCTCGACGAGCTGCAATTGGCGCTCTCTCCAGTGCTGCTCGGCTCCGGCGAGAATCTGTTCGCCGGCCTCGATCTGCCTGCGCTCGGGTATGGCGTCGTCGCGCATGTCGCGAGCCCGAACGCCACGCACGTCACCTTGGCGCGTAAATCGTAGTTCGCTCACGCCCACGTCAGCGGCCAAATAGGCCGTTGACGCGAGCGCCGTTTGGTCGTACTTAACCCAAAGGTTATTTAACCGATGAGCTAAGTATATGCCGCTCGACCCCCTCAGTTCGACCTTCGCGGCGCTGGCCGATCCGACCCGGCGCGCGATCCTGGCGCGGCTCGCGCTCGGTGAGACCTCGGTGATGGAGCTGGCAAAGCCGTTCGACATGAGCCTGCCGGCGATCTCCAAACACCTGAAGGTGCTGGAGCATGCCGGGTTGATCTCGCGCGGGCGCGAGGCGCAGTGGCGGCCGTGCCGCATCGCGCCCGCCTCGTTCAAGCAGGTCGACGGCTGGCTCGGGAATTTCCGCCGCTTCTGGGACGAGAGCTTCAACCGCCTCGACGGCCTGCTCGAGGAGATGAAGGCGGAGGAGGCCGCGAAGGCCCCGCCGCGCAGCAACCGTAAAGTCAGAGTAAAGGAGAAGCAACGTGGACGCACGCGTGGATAAGACGCTGAGGATCACCACCCCATCGGATTTCGAGTTCGCCATGACGCGCCAGTTCGACGCGCCGCGGCGCTTCGTGTTCGACGCCATGACGAAGCCGGAATATCTGGTGCGCTGGCTCGGCTGCGAGCAGCTCTCGATGCCGGTGTGCGAGGTCGACCTGCGCGTCGGCGGCGCCTATCGGTTCGTGTTCCGCTCGTCCGAGGGCGTCGAGCACGTTCTCACCGGGACCTATCGCGAGGTGGTGCGTCCGGAGCGGCTGGCGTTCGGCGAAACCTTTGCCATGCCGGGCTTCACCAGCGACGAATATCTGGTGATCTCGACCTTCGTCGAGGAAGCCGGCACCACCACCCTGACCACCACCATCCGCCATCCCACCAAGGAGGCGCGTGACGGCCATCTCAACTCCGGTATCGATAAGGGCGTCGCGCCCGCCTACGATCGGCTCGCGGACGTCGTGGCCGAGATGGGCTGAGCCAAGGCTCTGGGCGGTTCCTTTGAGGGACAGGCCCATCAATCTGGTCGTCCCGGCGAAGGCCGGGACCCATACCCCGCGACCTCTCTTTGGGACACGCGGGGAGACATTCTGCTCAACAAGAGTGTGTCGTGGTCATGGGTCCCGGGTCGCGCTTCGCTTGCCCGGGACGGCACTGCCCTAATACCCCCGCGTGCGATCGACGAGATTCTCCAGCGCGCCGCCGACCTCGAAGCGCGCGATCTGCTGCGCGACGTATTTCGAAATCTCGTCGGCGTCGGTATCGGCGGCGTTGTGCGGCGTCAGCACCACCTTCGGATGGCTCCAGAACGGGCTCGCCTCAGGCAGCGGCTCGGTCTCGTAGACGTCGAGCGAGGCGGCGCCCAGCGTGCCGTCGTCGAGCGCACGCAGGATGTCTTCCTCGTTCTGCAAGCCGCCACGGCCGGCATTGATGATGACGGGTGCGCCGAGCGGGCTGCTACGGTTCAGTTTCGCAAACACGTCGCGGTTCAGCACGTGCCGCGTGTCGGGCGTCAGCGGCAGCAGGCAGACCAGGATGTTGGTCTCTCGCAGGAACGCGTCCAGCCCCTCAGTGCCGTGGTTGCAGGCGATGCCGTCGATCCGCTTCTCGCTGCGGCTCCAGCCGACGACGCGGAAGCCGAGCGCGCGCAGCGCGTGCGCCGAGGCCGCGCCGAGCGTCCCGAGCCCCATGATGCCGACCGTGATCGCGCCCGCCGCCCACTGATATTTCGGCGCCCAGCGCCTCAATCGTTGCGACTCCCGTAGATAGAGCTCCTGGCGGTGATGCATCAGCACATGCAGCACGACATATTCGGTCATGCGATCGGTGAGGTCGCCGACCGCGACCCGCACCAGCGGCACGTCGGGCAGCGAGCGGTCGGCCATCAGTGCGTCGACCCCGGCGCCGAGGTTGAAGATGACGCGCAGGTTCTTGAAGGCCGCGAGCTCGCCCGGCTTCGGCTTCCACACCGCGGCATAGTGCACCTCGGCGGGATCGAGCGCGCCATCCGGCAGCAGCAGTACACGGCGGTCCGGGCAGACCGTGTCGAACCGCGCTTTCCAGCGCGCCGACGACCAGTTCTCCGAGCCGCCATTGATCAGCAGCGCCAGTGCGCCCTTACCCATCCCGATACCTCCAATATCATTGTGATATGAATCACAGAGCGGGTCCGGCCCGCTCTCTAGTCTCCTGCCATCAACCGGGGAGAACTTCCATGCGCAAGCTGATCCTGATCGCGGCTTTCATCGCAGCCACCGCCGCCACCGCGCACGCCGGCCAGAGCCGCGGCCTCGTGCTCGCAAATGCCGACACGCCCGCTCAGGCGCAACCGGCTGTTGCGCCGGCGCAGGCCGAGGCCCGGCCGTCCCCGTCGCAGGGGCAGCCGGCAGAGCCTTCGAGGCAGCAAGCCTCCCGGCCAACGAACAGGCGCCACTCAAGCCGCCGGGAGAGCGACGAAGCCAAGGCGCGCCGGATCGCCGCTCGCTACGGCGTCTATTGGTGATCGCAGCATCGTCGTCACGGTGATGACCGCACGCGCCATCGCCGTGGCCTCAGCCTTCGCTCTGTCGCGGCGCGCCATGAAGCGTCGGCTAAATCCATCGCTGGTATCCGGAACTTAAATTTCTTTCGCTCCGCCTGTCGGCAGCGGGCATAATCGTTCGTTCTTGCAATGAACGGAGATGCCTTTTCGATGCTGTACGCCATCCTCTGCTATCATGACGAAGACATGGTCGGTTCCTGGAGCAAGGAACACGACGCCTCGGTCATGCAGAAATTGTCCGTCGTGCAGGACAAGCTCGCCAAGCAGGGCCGGCTCGGCCCGGTGGCGCGGCTGTTGCCGACCACCGCGGCGACCACGCTGCGCAAGGAAAACCCGCCGCTGGTGCTCGACGGCCCGTTCGCCGAAACCAAGGAGCAGCTGCTCGGCTTCTATCTGGTCGAGGGCAAGAACCTCGACGAAGTGCTCGACATCGCGCGCGATCTCGGCGAGGCCAATCCCGGCGGCACCTATGAGATCCGCCCGGTCGGCTACTTCAATCCAGGGGGTACGAAGGCGTGAGCATGACCGACACCGCCTGGATCGATGCCGCGCTGACGTCGGCGCGTCCCCAGGCGGTTGGCGCACTGCTGCGCTACTTCCGCAATCTCGATACCGCCGAGGAAGCTTTCCAGAACGCCTGCCTGCGGGCGCTGAAGAGCTGGCCGCAGAACGGCCCGCCGCGCGATCCCGCGGCGTGGCTGATCATGGTCGGCCGCAATGTCGCGATCGACGACATCAGGCGCAGCAAGAAGCAGGAGGCGTTGCCCGACGACGACCAGGCGATCTCCGACCTCGGCGACGCCGAGGAGGAACTCGCCGAGCGGCTCGACGGCTCGCATTACCGCGACGATATCCTGCGGCTCTTGTTCATCTGCTGTCACAAGGATCTGCCGGCGACCCAGCAGATCGCGCTCGCGCTGCGCATCGTCTCCGGCCTGTCGGTGAAGCAGATCGCGCGCGCCTTCCTGGTCTCGGAAGCCGCGATGGAGCAGCGCATCACGCGGGCCAAGACGCGCGTCGCCGACGCCAATGTGCCGTTCGAGACGCCGGGCGCGGTCGAGCGCAGCGAGCGGCTCGTCTCGGTCGCCGCGATGATCTATTTGATCTTCAACGAGGGCTATTCGGCGAGCGGCGACACCGCTCAAATCCGCTCGCCGCTGTGCGAGGAGGCGATTCGCCTCGCCCGCCTGCTGCTGAGGCTGTTCCAGAGCGAGCCGGAGATCATGGGCCTGACGGCGCTACTCTTGTTGCAGCATGCCCGCGCCGCCGCGCGGTTCGACGCCGACGGCCAGGTGATCCTGCTCGACGACCAGGACCGCAGCCTGTGGAACCAGAAGCTGATCGCCGAGGGGCTGGCGCTGATCGACAAGGCGATGCGCCATCGCCGCAGCGGGCCCTATCAGGTGCAGGCCGCGATCGCCGCGCTCCATGCCCGTGCGGAAAAGCCCGAGGATACCGACTGGACCCAGATCGACCTGCTCTACGGCGCGCTCGAGATCATGCAGCCGTCGCCGGTGATCACGCTCAACCGCGCCGTTGCGGTCTCCAAGGTGAAGGGGCCGGAAGCCGCGCTCGAGATGATCGAGCCGCTGGCCCCGCGGCTCTCCAATTATTTCCATTACTTCGGCGTGCGCGGCGCCTTCCTGATGCAGCTCGGCCGCAACGAGGAGGCCCGCGTCACCTTCGACCGCGCCATCGCGCTTGCCAACACCACCGCCGAAGCCGCCCATATCCGCATGCATATCGACCGCCTGATGCGCGACAGTCAGCCGCGTAATGTGAAGGCGAAGTAGCGGTCGCTGGTCGTGCCTCGTTCGAGTGCACGTTGAGAAACTTCCCGTGTGGCACCCCTCTCCCTAACCCTCTCCCGCAAGGGGAGAGGGAACCCCTCCGCCGGTGGCTTCCTCACGTCGGATTAGCAAGCGCTGAAATTTTGTGAACGAGCGCAAGTGAGGTGAGCACGCTGGTCAGGCTCCCTCCCCCCTTGCGGGGGAGGGCGGGGAGAGGGGTAAGCCCAGGGCGAGATGATCAATGTGTGCGTCGCTCTCGTAACTCCCGTCGCGCTTCTCAAAAAATCTTCCCCGTCCTTGTCGGCCCGTCATCCTGTCGTTCGTCATGGAGGCAGAGCATCACCAAGCGTTACGGAGCCCGCCATGCCGACGATCGTCGACACCGAAGTCTCAAAGCCCGCCCGCATCACCGGCCGCGTCATGAGCGGCGTGGTTATCCTTTTCCTGCTGTTCGATGGCGCGATCAAGCTGGTGCCATTGCCTGTCGTCACCGAGACCATGGACAAGATGGGCTTTGGCGCCAGCGACACGCTGGCGCGCAGCCTCGGCATCATCACCATCGTCTGCACGCTGCTGTATTCGGTGCCGCCGACCTCGATCCTCGGCGCTATCCTTCTCACCGGCTATCTCGGCGGTGCGATCGCGTCCCATGTGCGGATCGGCAGCCCGCTGTTCAGCTACACGCTGTTCGGGCTCTATCTCGGCCTGATGGTGTGGGGCGGGCTCTATCTGCGCGACGGCAATCTGCGCGCGCTGCTTCCGTTCCGCCGCTGAGCTATCCTCTTCATTCATCTACCTGGAGACCATCATGTTCGAGACCATTGCCATCATCGCTGTCATCCTCGCGGTCGCGATTGCGGTCATCCTCGTCCTCGCGGCGACCAAGCCGAGCACACTCCGCGTCACGCGTGCGACCAGCATCAATGCGCCGGCGGAACGGATCTTTCCATTGATCGACGATTTCCGGCAGTGGACGGTCTGGTCGCCCTACGAGAACCGGGATCGGGCCATGAAGCGCACTTATGACGGCGCCGGGCGCGGGCAGGGGGCGGTCTATGCCTGGGACGGCAACAAGAATGTCGGCACCGGCCGCATGGAGATCCTGCAATCGTCCGCGCCGTCGAAGATCGTCATCAAGCTCGACTTCCTCAAGCCGTTCGAGGGCCACAACACCGCCGAGTTCACAATGCTGCCGCAGGGAGATGCGACCAGCGTCACATGGACCATGTATGGTCCGGCCGTCTTCATGTCGAAGGTGATGCAGGTGTTCATGAACCTGGATCACATGATCGGCAAGGATTTCGAGGTCGGTCTCGCCAATCTGAAGAAGCTGACTGAAAAATAGAGAGCGTTTTCGAGCGAAGTGGTTTCCGGTTCGCGTGAAGAAAATGCGTCAAAACGAGAATCTACCCAGGGAGCATGTGATGCAGGTCAACCCCTATCTTTCTTACGACGGCAATTGCGGCGCCGCGCTGAACTTCTACCAGAAGGTTCTCGGTGCGCGGATCGAGGAAACCTATCCCTACGGCGAGGGCAATCCGGAGATGCAGACGCCGCCCGGATGGAAGGACAAGATCATGCACGCCAGGATCTCGATCGACGGCGAGATCATCATGGCTTCCGACGCCCCGCCCGGCCACTTCCAGAAGCCGCAGGGGTTTCACGTCTCGCTGCAGGTCGAGGATCCCGCGGAGGCCGAGCGCCGCTTCAAGGCGCTGTCCGAAGGCGGCACGGTTACCATGCCGTTCGGCAAGACCTTCTTCTCCAACGGCTTCGGCATGTGCGTTGATCAGTTCGGCATCCCCTGGATGGTGAACTGCCCGCAGCAGATGTAGGCCGGCATCAACTTCGGAATCGTAGGGTGGGTTAGCCGAAGGCGTCACCCACCGCCGGTTTCGCTAGCGGCACCGCGGATAAATCGCGGCGAGTTCGCGACCGCGCAGCAGCAGCAGGCGTGAGGTCAGGCCGCCGCGGCGCACGATCCAGCCGCGCACCGGCGCCGGATAGGCCTCCAGCACCGCCTCGGATGCTTCCGGCTCCGCATAGGTTCGGCCGCGCCGGTCGATCGAGCGCGCGGCGTGGAAGCCGAGCACGGCGCGCCGAGTCACGCAGATGCGGTCGCCCGGCACCATCGAGAGCACCAGCGTGCAGGCCGACAGGCACGGCCCGTCGATCACCACGCGCTCGCCTGACTCGCGCACCTTGTCGAACAGTTCGATGAACGGGCCGACCTCCCCGCCGGGGCTGGCGAGGATGCGGACATCGGCCTGTGCGCCGGAGACACCGGCAAGCAGCGCTGCCATCCCCAAGAACGTCGAGATCGTCGACATCTTCCAGATCGCACCGATGCGCATGCGGCGGTTCCTTCCGTTAGCGTCGCTCCGGCTCGCGCCATGCTCCAGTTTGTCTAGCGCATGCGGCGACAGTTTGTCAGCCCGCGCCGGAGACGCCGGCCTCGGCAAAGGTCGCCATGCCGCCATGACAGGCCAGCGCTGCACGCAGCAGCAGGATCGCAACCCCTGCGCCGGAGGCTTCGCCGAGCCGCATCTCGAGGTCGAGCAGGGGAGCGAGCCCGAGTTCGCGCAGCAGCTGGCGATGGCCGAGCTCGGCCGAGACATGCCCGGCGCGGCAATGCGCGAGGCTATCAGGCGCAAGCCGTGCCAGCGGCAGCACCGCCGATGTCGCGACGAAGCCGTCGAGCAGCACCGGGATGGATCGTGCCCGCGCTGCCAGCACGGCGCCCGCTATAGCAGCGAACTCGCGGCCGCCGAGCGCGACTGCGACGGCGAGGGGATCGTCGAGCAGGCTACGATGCAGCTTCAGCGCGGTATCGATCACGGTGCGCTTGCGCAGCAGGCCGGCATCGTCGACGCCGGTGCCGCGGCCGGCCCAGCGCGCGCCGCGCCCGCCCATCAACGCCGCGCACAGCGTGGCGGCCACCGTGGTGTTGGCGATGCCCATCTCGCCGACCACGAGCAAATCGCATTGCACCGGCACCGTGCGCCAGCCGGTGTCAAAGGCGACGAGGAAATCGGCGCCATCCATCGCCGGCGCCATCGTGAAATCGCGGGTCGGACGTGCGAGCTCAAGCGGCTCGACGCGCAGCTCGGCCCCGGCAAGCTTGGCGATCTGGTTGATCGCGGCGCCCCCCGCGGCGAAATTCGCCACCATCTGCGCGGTGACTTCAGAGGGAAAGGCGGAGACACCGCGCTCCGCGATGCCGTGATTGCCGGCGAACACGGTGATTGTGACCTGGTCGAGCCGGGGGATCTCGCGCCGCTGCCAGCGTGCGAGCCAGATCGCGATCTCTTCCAGCCGGCCGAGGCTCCCCGGCGGCTTGGTCAGGTTCTGCTGGCGCAGCGTGGCGGCCGCGGCGCTCGCCGCGTCGCCTTCGGGCAGCTCGCGACAAAAGCTGCGGATGTCGTCTAGAGTACTGAACTGCATGCGATTCCCTCGTCGAGCGGGCCGCAAACTAAAGCATGTTCCGGAGCGCTGTGAAGCGGTTTTCCCGCGCGACAAACGCGTAGCGCTTGCACGGAGATCATGCCCTAACAGGAGGCTGAAGCGCGGTGACGATCCAGCCTGACCTCATCGCGTTTTAGAACAATTTGAAGGCCGGGACTTTGAATACCAAAACCATGCGTGAGTTGCTCGACGATCTCAGGACCGCCATCGCCTTTCTGACCCGGCTGCCGATGCCGCATCCGGACGGCGCGCGGCCGGAGGGCTTTGCCCGGGCGCAGCGGCTGTTCCCCCTGGTCGGCGCCGGCATCGGGGCCGCGATCGGCCTGCTCTGTCTGCTGCTACGGACGATCGGCGTGCCGGACCTCGCCGCGGCGGCGCTGGCGCTCGGCGGCGGGGCGCTGTTGACCGGCGCGCTACACGAGGACGGGCTCGCCGATGTTGCCGACGGGTTCGGCGGCGGCCGCGATGTAGCGGCCAAGCTCGAGATCATGCGCGACAGCCGGCTCGGAACCTATGGCGCGCTGGCGCTGCTGGTGAGCTTTGCCACCAGGTTCGCGGCGCTGGCCGCGCTTCCCAACGATATGGTGGTGCAGAGCCTGATATCAGCGCATGCGCTCGGCCGCGGCGTGCTGCCGTGGATCGCGATAAGCCTGCCTTACGCGCGCAAGGATGGGCTCGCGGCCAATGCCGGCCGGCCCGATGGCACGATTGCGGTGGTCGCAGCCGGCATCGCGCTGGTAATCGCCCTCCTCGCTCTGCCGTTCGGCAGCGCGCTGCTGGCGGCGATCGCGGCCGGCGCGAGCGCGTTGATGATGGCGCTGCTGGCAAAGCGGCAGATCGGCGGCCAGACCGGCGACGTGCTTGGCGGGGCAGAGCAGGTTGCGGAGACCGCGATCCTGGTGTTGCTCGCGGCGCGCCTCGGTTGAAGCGTTTTCGAGCGAAGTGGATACGCGTAAGGAAAACGCGTCAAAGGTAAAATGAGCGCCGATGGACAGTGAAACGCGTCTCTGGCTGATCCGGCATGCGCCGGTCGACGGTCCGCGCGGCGTGATCCACGCGCCGGATGCGCCGGCCGATCTCGGTGATGCCGCGGCGTTTGCGGCGCTGCAGGCGCGGCTGCCGGCCGGTGCTCGCGCGGTCTGTAGTCCCGCGCGGCGAACGTGCGAGACGGCGGCACGGCTCGGCCTTTCGGCGCTTTCGGACGATACCTTCCGCGAGCAGGATTTTGGCGACTGGACCGGCCGGCGCCACAGCGAGATCGAGGCCGAACTCGGGGCAGCCTATCGCGCGTTCTGGAATTCGCCGGCGACCAATCGGCCGCCCGGCGGCGAAAGCTTTGCCGATCAGATCGCACGGGCAAGGACAGGGCTGGCGCGCCTGCCGGCCGACGACGTCGTGCTGGTCGTGCATTCCGGCACCATCCGCGCGATCCTCGCAATCGCGCTCGAACTGGCGCCGGAGCTCGCGCTGCGCTTCGTCATCGATCCGCTGTCGCTGACGCGGATCGATCGGCTGGCTGGCGCCTGGCGCGTTGTCGCGGTGAATGGGCGGTAGGCCTTCTCGCTGCTTTCTACCCGTCACCCCCGCGCAAAGGCTTCGCCTTTGTCGCTGGAGGTGCGAGCAGAGCGAGGCTTGAAGGGAGCACGGCCACCAGCCGGGCCGTCGACCCTTCGAGACGCGCGCAGGAGCGCGCTCCTCAGGATGACGGGCAAGGAGTGCTGCTACAGAAAGGCACTACCCATTCCGCCGCTGGCCGCGCAGGGTCGGCAGGCCGATGCCGGCGGCGTCGAAGCCGCCGTCGACGGCGAGGATCTGGCCTGTGATGTAGCTGGCGCGATCCGAGCACAGGAAGAAGATGGCCTCCGCCAGCTCCTCTTCCAGCCCGTAGCGGTTGAGCGGGATGGAGTCGTGATAGTCGGCGCGGATCTCCGGCGTGTGCACGGCCTTGGCCATCGCGGTCTCGACCGGACCGGGCGCGACGCCGTTGACGCGGATGCCGAGCGAGGCGAGCTCGACCGCGAGCTGCTTGGTGAGGTGGGCGAGGCCGGCCTTGCTGGTGCCGTAGGCCGAGCGCAGCGTCGAGGCGCGGACCGCCGAGATCGAGGTGATGTTGACGATTGCGCCCCCGCCATGCTCGCGCATCACAGGCGCAGCCGCCTTGGTGCACAGGAACGGGCCGGTGAGGTTGACTGCCATGATCCGGTTCCAGTCGGCGTCCGAAGTCTCCAGCACCGGCGTGAACACGGCAATGCCGGCATTGTTGACCAGCGCGTCGAGCCGGCCGAAGCGGTCCGTGATCGCCGCGATCGCGGCTGCCACGCCAGCGGCATCCGATACGTCGCAGGTCAGCGCCAGCGTCGTGTCGGGCTGCTTCAATGCCGCGACCGCGGCGCGCAGCAATTCGCCCTCGATGTCGAGCAGCGCGACGCGCCAGCCGTCGGCGAGAAAGCGCCTCGCTGCGGCAAGCCCGATGCCGCGCGCGGCGCCGGTCACGAGTGCGACTTTGGGGGAAGCGGAATTCATCGGATGGTCCATCGGTTCGGGCAGCAAGTCCCGACCGTCTGCGACCTTTGTCCGGTGATGTCAACCTGAGAGGTGCTAAGCTTGCTCTGCCGTCATTGCCAGGAGCGATAGCGATGAAGCAATCCATTTTCCCCGCGCGGCGCGGTGGATTGCTTCGCTCGCAATACGTGGGTGCGGCGGCTGCGCTATACTCGTTTGACCCGAGAAGGCGCGTCTCGAAGGATGCACAGCCACCAGCCTGGGCCGTCCATCCTTCGAGGATCGCACCGCAACCTACGCCGCGAGCTCGGCGGAGGCGCGCTGCATATTGGTCGACATGTCCTGCGTCACGATGCTCTGCTCCTCGACCGCGGCGGCGGTGGAGGTGATGTATTCGTTGACGCCCGCGATCGCCGCCTTGATCTCGGACAGCGAGGTGACCACTTCGGCGGCGATCGAGTTCAGCGCATCGATCTCCGAGGAGATCGTGTCGGTCGCCTGCTTGGCCTGGTTGGCGAGGCTCTTCACCTCTGAGGCCACCACCGCGAAGCCGCGTCCGGCTTCGCCCGCCCGCGCCGATTCGATCGTGGCGTTGAGCGCGAGCAGGTTGATCTGCCCGGTGATGCTCGAGATCATCTCGACGATGCCGCTCATCGCCTGCGCTGCGGCATTGAGCTTCTGCGCCTGTCCGTCGGCAGCCTCGACGCGGCCGGTGGCGACCGCGGCGTTCTGCTTCGACTTGGTCATGGTCTCCGAGATCTCGCGGATCGAGGCGCTCATCTCCTCGCTGCCGGCGGCAACCGCCTCGATCAGGCCGCGCGCGCTGTCGGCCTTCTTGCGGCCGATCGCCTGCGCGGTGATGTCGGTGGCGTATTTCACCACCTTGTAGGGCTTGCCGTTGAGATCGAGGATCGGGTTGTAGGAAGCCTGGATCCAGATCTCGCGGCCGCCCTTGGCGATGCGCTTGTATTCGGCGGCCTGGAACTCGCCGCGGTTCAGCGCTCCCCAGAACTCGCGGTAGCCCGCCGAATTCGCCTCGACCGGCTCGACGAACATGCTGTGGTGCTTGCCCTGAATCTCGGCGAGCAGATAGCCCATCGCGGCGAGGAAGTTCGGGTTCGCGGTGCGGATCGTACCGTCCATATTGAACTCGATCACGGCTTGCGACTTGCCGATCGCGTCGATCTGGCCGTCATTGTCGGCGGCCTTCAGCTTCTGCTGCGTGACGTCGGTCGCAAACTTGACGACCTTGAACGGCTTGCCGCGGTCGTCAAGGATCGGGTTGTAGCTGGCGAGGATCCAGATCTCCTTGGCGCCCTTGGCAAGCCGCTTGAACTCGCCGGTCGCGAACTCGCCGCGGTTCAGCCGTGCCCAGAACTCCCGATAGGCCGGGCTGTCACGGTCTGCCGGAGGCATGAACATGCTGTGATGCTTGCCCTGGATCTCCGCAAGCGAGTAACCCATCGCACAGAGGAAGTTCTCGTTGGCATTGACGATGGTGCCGTCCATGTTGAATTCGATCACCGCCTGCGCGCGGCCGATCGCGGCGATCTTGCCGGCGTCTTCCATGCTGTGAATCTTCTGCGCGGTGATGTCGGTGGCGAACTTGATGACGCCGACCGGCTTGCCGTTCTTGTCCAGGATCGGGTTGTAGGAGGCCTGGATCCAGACCTCGCGGCCGCCCTTGGCGATGCGCTTGTACTGCGCGGCCTGGGATTCGCCGCGGTTCAGGCTCGCCCAGAACGCGCGATAGTCGTGGCTGTCGCGATACGCCGGCTCGACGAACATGCTGTGGTGCTTGCCCCTGATCTCCTCGAGCGAGTAGCCCATCGCGTTCAGGAAGTTCTCGTTGGCGGTGACGATGGTGCCGTCGAGCTTGAACTCGATCACCGCTTGCGACCTGCCGATCGCTGCGGCTTGCGCCAGCGTACTGTCGATGTTTGCCTTGTTGCTGAAACTGAACATCAGGGCTCCGTGAAGGTTCAAATGAAGCGGGATGGAAAAGCAGATCGTGGCAAGTCACGGAAAGGTTGCAGCGAGCCGTTTAGTATCCGTAAAGCCTGCGGCTTGGCACGGACTGCATAATGCAATGCGGCGCGGGTGCATCTATATCAATATGCGAAGTAATTTTCTGATGTGCACGTTATCATTCATAGTCGTGATGCCATGTTCACCGTAATCTTACGGACGAAAATCGATGACAACTTTGGTCTGATGCAGATGATTGTAACGCGTGCACTTCAGCAACGCTGATAGACCTATTACGAAGGCTGATATTGCTGAAGGCTTCACGGATCGATCCTGCACGTCGATTCGCGGTGCTCGACGAATGCGCGTCGCGTCGATGCCCGCCTCGGCACCCGGCGCCGGCCAAAATAATTGCCGCACGAGATGTCGGCAGGGCGGTCCCCGGTTCGTCCTCCGGGTACTGGTCCCATGATGGAGTTCTGATGTCACTGACCCTGCATTACCACCCGCTGTCCTCGTTCTGCTGGAAGGCGCTGGTCGCGCTTTACGAGAACGGCGCGCCGTTCACGCCGAACATGGTCAATCTCGGCGATCCCGCCGAGCGCGCGGCGCTCCTCGCGCTGTGGCCGATCGGCCGCTTTCCCGTGCTGCGCGACGAGGCACGTGGCGAGACGGTGCCTGAATCGAGCATCGTCATCGAATATCTCGACCGGCACTATCCCGGCACCGCCAGGTTGATTCCTGACGACCCGGAGCTTGCGTTGCAGACCCGGCTGCGCGATCGCTTCCTCGATCTCTATGTCCATCTGCCGTTGCAGAAGATCGTCGGCGACCGGCTGCGTCCGGCGGACAGCAAGGATCCGCGTGGTGTCGCCGAGGCGCGGGCGCAGCTCCGCACCTCCTATGCGATCCTCGACCAGCAACTCGCGCAGGGCGGCTGGATGATGGGTGAGCACGTCTCGCTGGCCGACTGCGCCGCCGCGCCGGCGCTGTTCTACGGCAACAAGGTCGAGCCGATCGGGGAGGGCCATCCGCATCTGGCTGTTTATCTCGAGCGGCTGAAGGCGCGTCCGTCCTTCGCGCGCGTCCTCAAGGAAGCCGAGCCCTATTTCGGCATGTTCCCCAAGGAGGACTGAAAAGGAAACCTGAAGAAAGGAACCTGAGGTCCGATCAGGACCCCGAAAATAAATGCGGCGCGATGTCGTTTTCGCGCCGCCCCGTTCGTCATCTCCCTGAAGCCCGGGTTCTGCAGCGCCGGCCGCGCCGAGGGGCCCGGGCGAGATTTGTGTGGAGATGACATGGCTGCAGCTGGCAACAGGGCGGAGATCATCCGCGGGATCTTCGCCGCCTATCTCGCCAATGACCGCGCGAGCGTCGAGGCCGCGTTCGCGGAGGATTTCCGCTTCTCGACGCCCTATGGCGAGAACATCGACAAGCCGCGCTATTTCGCCGAGTGCTGGCGCGACTCTGCCTGGATCGGCCGCCACGAGATCGAGCGCATCATGGTCGACGGCGTCGAGGCTTACGTCACCTATCGCTGCGTCGCCCGGGACGGCAAGAGCTTCCGCAACACCGAGTTCTTCGTGTTCGACGGCGACAAGGTGTCGCGCATTGACGTCTATTTCGGTCCGTCGCATGAGGACGGCGAACTCGTCAGGCAGGATAGATGAGGCAGCCTCGGTGACATCGCTCGCTCGATCGTCGCAGGCGAGCACGAATTCTCAAGGAAACCTCGAAAATGTCCATTGCGAGTGAAAGCAGCGGCCTGTCGCAGGCACGACTCGGACGCATGCGCAAGGTGCTGGCACGCCATGTCGAAGATGGCGCCGTCCCAGGCCTCGTGGCACTGGTCAGCCGTCGCGGCGAGATCCATGCCGATGTGCTTGGCCGCATGGCGGTGAACGGGCCGCCGATGCAGCGCGACACCATCTTCCGCATCGCTTCGATGACCAAGCCGGTGACGGCGGTCGCCGCGATGATCCTGGTCGAGGAATGCCGGCTCAAGCTCGACGATCCCATCGATCGCTGGCTGCCCGAGCTCGCCGATCGCGAGGTGTTGCGCAGCATCGAATCCGAGATCAATGACACAGTACCGGCCAAGCGCGCGATCACGCTGCGCGACCTTCTGACCTTCCGTCTCGGACTCGGCATGGTCCCGGTGTTTCCGGCGCGCTATCCGATCCAGATGGCAGTCGCGGATGCCGGCTTCGCGCCCGGGCCGGCGTTTCCGTCGTTTCCGCCGGACGAATTGCTGCGCCGCTACGGCACGCTGCCGCTGGCCTATCAGCCCGGCGAACGCTGGCTCTACGACGCGGGGAGTCAGATACTGGGCGTCCTGGTCGCGCGTGTTGCCGGAACCTCGTTCGCCGGCTTCCTGCAGGAGCGGATCTTCGGGCCGCTCGGCATGAACGATACGGCTTTCCATGTGCCGCAGGACAAGTTGTCGCGGTTTGCGACCTGCTATGCGCGGGATCATGCGACCGGCACGTTGAAAGTGTTCGACGCACCCGCGACCGGCAAATACGCGGCGCCGCCGGTGTTCGAGAACGGCAGTGCCGGGCTGGTGTCGACCGCGGATGATTTCAACGCCTTTGCGCAGATGATGCTCAATGGCGGGCGGCTCGGCACCGAGCGCATTCTGTCGCGTCCCTCGGTGGAGCTGATGACCTCGAACCAGCTCACGCCGGAACAACAGCTTGGCTCCGAGCTGTTGCTCGGTGCGTCGCGCGGCTGGGGTTTCGGGCTGTCGGTCGTCACCGCGCGCGACGATCTCTGCGATGTGCCGGGCCGCTACGGTTGGGACGGCGGCTATGGCACCTCCTGGTATTCCGACCCGCGCGAAACGATGACCGGAATCCTGCTGACCCAGCGCATGATGGATTCGCCGCAGCCGCCAGCGGTGTTCTCCGATTTCTGGACGCTCGCCTATCAGGCGATCGATGACTAGCGCGGAGCGTGCGTCAATGACCTCGAGAATAATTTCAAACGCCGTGTCGGAATCGCAAACTCTGCATCGTCGTTCAATCGAGCGCCGGTGCTGTGATCGGCTCAGAGACAACGGAGCAGGACGATGAAGTTCATGGTGATCGTGAAGGCGAACAAGGATACCGAGGCCGGCGTGATGCCGAGCACCGAGCTGCTTGCCGCGATGGGCAAGTTCAACGAGGAGATGGTCAAGGCCGGCGTGATGCAGGCCGGCGAGGGCCTGCATCCGACCAACAAGGGCGCGCGCGTCAAATATGCCGGCGGGCAGAGCACCGTGAGCCACGGACCGTTCAACCCGACCGGCGATCTGGTCTGCGGCTTCTGGCTGATCGAGACCAGCTCGCTCGATGAAGCGATCGACTGGATGAAGCGCGCGCCGTTCGACGGCGGCTCCGAGATCGAGATCCGCCAGGTGTTTGCCGCGGAGGATTTCGGCGAGGCGCTGACGCCCGAGCTGCGCGAGCAGGGAGAGCGCCTGCGTGCGCAGGCCGGAAACAGGTGACGACTTCGTCATTGCGGGCTAGCGCGTCCAAGTCGGCTGTTGCCGACTTGGACAAATACTAAGTGCCGAATTCGAGTAAACTCGAATTCGGACGGCGCATTCCCGAAATGACGGGGATGAGAACTCCACGTGATTCAACTAGCAAGAAAGTCCGACCAATGCGTTTCATGATGCTGATGATCCCGCTCGGCTACGAGTCCGCGCCGGCCAAGCTCGAGCTCGACCCCGAACGGGTCGCCGCGATGATGCGATACAATCAGGCGCTGAAGGATGCCGGCGTGCTGATCACGCTGGAAGGCCTGCATCCGCCGGCCTCAGGCGCGCGCGTCAAGTTCGACACAGGCCTGCCGGTGGTGATCGACGGTCCGTTCACCGAAGCCAAGGAAGTGATCGGCGGCTTCTGGATGATCGAGGTCGACTCGCGCGCGGAAGCGATCGAATGGGCGAAGCAGTGCCCGGCCTCCGCCAACGAGATGATCGAGATCCGCCAGGTGCAGGAGATGGCGGATTTCTCCGAGGAGGTGCAGCAGGCGGCCGCGACCTTCGAGCATCCGCAGGGCGGCTGGGGCAAGGCGCTGCGCTAGATCTCAAACGAGAAGCGATGCCGCTCCAAAGCGGCATCGCGACCGACCGATCGTCAAACCACCACAACGGAGAAGCACGATGAGCAGCAACACCTTCCTTGCCGTCTATCTCGGCGGCGGCAAATCCGGTTCGCGCATGGCAGCCTGGAACGCGCTGCCGGAGGCCGAACGGCGTGCCAAGGAGCAGCAGGGCATGGCCGCTTGGGGCGCCTGGGTCGAGAAGCATCACGACGTGATCGTCGAGATGGGCGGACCGCTCGGCAAGACCAAGCAGGTCGGGGCCGGCGGCACCGCCGACATCGCCAATCTGATGACCGGTTTCACCGTGGTGCGCGCGCCCTCGCATGAGGCGGCGGCAAAGCTGTTCGAAAACCATCCGCATTTTTCGATCTTCCCGGGCGAGGCCGTGGAGATCATGCCGGTGCTGCCGATCCCGGGCCGCTAGTGCCCCGGGGGCGGCGGGAGAGGGTCCGTTTCTTGATTAACCACCCGCCGGGCCGCTAGTGACCTTTACCGCCGGCTCATGTAAAAGCCGTTCACATGAGCTGGCGCAAGGACCAAGGCCGCGCCGAGCGCGGCTATCATCACGGCAATCTCAAAGAGGCGTTGCTGCAGGCAGCCCTCGACCTGATCTCGAAGAAGGGGCCGGCCGGCTTCACCTTCGCCGACGCCGCGCGAATGGCCGGCGTCAGCCCCGCCGCGCCCTACCGCCACTTCCGCGACCGTGACGAACTGATCGCCAGCATCGCACAGCGCGGCTTCGAGCAGTTCGAGCAGCTCTTGACGCAGGCCTGGGACGACGGCCGCCCCGACACCGTCTCGGCGTTCGAGCGGGTCGGCAAGGCCTATCTCGCCTTTGCGCGTGAGGAGCCCGCGTTCTACTCCGCGATGTTCGAATCCGGCCTGCCGGTCGATTCCAATCCGACCTTGATGGCGGCAAGCGAACGCGCATTTGCGATCATCCGCGCCGCCGCCGAGCGGCTCGCGGCGCTGGCGCCGCCCGGCACACCGCGCCCGCCGGCGATGATGATGGCGCTGCATATCTGGTCGATGTCGCACGGCGTCGCCTCGCTGTTCGGCCGCGGCGATGCCGCGCGGCGCAAGCTGCCGATGTCGCCGGAGGATCTGCTCGAGGCCGAAGTGCTGATCTATCTGCGCGGCCTTGGCTTCCTCACCGATCGCAGGCCGGGAACCGCGGCAGCCGACGAAGAGCCGGCCGGCGACAGATCCGGCCCGTGGGGCAAGCCGAAATAAGGTTCAACGGCCAAGCCAAAAATAATCCGAGGGGTGCGTCACCTGCTCTGCTTGACTTTCCCAAGGGCTCGGCTATCTATGTAAATGTTATTTACATTCACAACGGCGTGATTGCCGTGATGGAGAAGGAAATGGCCTACACCGCAGATGTCAATCGCTGGCGCGGCCCCGTCGAAGAGCCCTACCGTCCGCACTTCTACGCGACGCCGTGGCATCCCCTGAAAATCGCCGGGATCATCCTCGGCTTCATGATCTGGTGGCCGATCGGCCTCGCCCTTCTCTTTTTCACACTCGGGAGCAGAAAAATGGGCTGTTGGAGTCACTACGATCAGGATCGCTGGGCGAACAAGATGGAGCGCATGCAGGACAAGATGGAGCGGATGAAGAGCCGCATGGAGCGCCGCGGCTTCCCGTTCGGCGGCTTCGGTCCGCCCTCGAGCGGCAACCGCGCCTTCGACGAGTACCGCCAGGACACGCTGCGCCGGCTCGAGGAAGAGCAGGTGGAGTTCAAGAACTTCCTCGATCGCCTGCGCCACGCCAAGGACAAGGAAGAGTTCGACGCCTTCATGGCGCAGCATAAGACCCGTCCGACCCCGCCGAACGATCAGCCGCCGCAGAGCTGATCCTGCGAGGCAAGCACTGAGCCTTCAGGCGATGTGCCCCCATAGAATCTGATGGCCTGAGCCGCCCGTTTGCGATGAGCAAGCGGGCGGTTTGCATTGTGGAGCGGTCATGCCCACTCTATCGTCGAAATCCGGGCGATGAGGTGATCATGGCGGCATCTGCGACGGCAAGTCCTGACGATCTCTGGCTTGCGATCCGGCGCGAGGCGGAAGCTGCCGTTGTCGCCGATCGTTTTCTCGAGGCTTCGGCTGCCTTCATCCTCGATCAGGGCGATCTCGGCGGCGCGCTCGCCTTCTTGATCGGCCGGCGCATCGGCCGCGCCGAGGCCGATCGCGCGCAGCCCATGCGGACGGCCCGAGAGGCCTATGCGGCCGAGCCCGCGCTGGTCGACGCCGCAGCCACGGATCTTGTGGCCATCGTGCGCCGCGACCCGGCGATCGCGGGCTTGCTGCCGCCGCTCCTCAACTTCAAGGGCTACGTCGCGCTGCAAGCCTGGCGCGTGTCGAACTGGCTGTGGCGTCACGATCGCCCCGATCTCGCGCTCTTGATGCACAGTGCGGCGGCGGACCAGTTGCAGGTCAGCATTCACCCGTTGGCCCAAATCGGAACCGGTGTTTTCCTCGATCACGGCACCGGCATCATCGTCGGCGCGCTGGCGTCGGTCGGCGACGAGGTCACGATCATGCAGAACGTCACCATTGCGCGGCATCAGGATGACCCGCGCCATGCCCCGAGGATCGGCCGCGGCGTGCTGCTCAGCGCCGGCGCAACGCTGATCGGAAACCTCTCTGTCGGCGATTTCGCCAAGGTCGGCGCCGGCGCGCTGGTGACGTCGGATGTGCCGGCGGGCTGCACCGCAGTCGGCGTCCCGGCGCGGCTGACCAATTGCGCCGAGGCCGGTGCGCCTGGAGCATGATCCGGAAAAGTGTGTAGCGGTTCTCCGATAAGATCATGCTCAAAACAAAGAGACAGAGCGGAATGATGTTTCGAAGAAACGTCATCCCTCTCTAGTGTGAGCGCATCGATCGGGGCCCTTCGCGTCGTCACGCCGGCACGAGCATGTCGGCGAGTTGCGTAAAGCTGTTCGCGTGCAGGTCGATCCAGGATTCCGGCGCGACGTCGACCTTCGCCGCCGGCCCGAACTCGAGCGGACGGGCGACGAATGCGGTGCGCATGCCGAAGGCGCGGGCCGCCTTCAGGTCGTATTTGTGGCAGGCGACCATCAGGATCTTGTCGGCAGGATAGCCGAGGTAGTCGACGGCGAGTTGATACACCGCAGGTGACGGCTTGTAGTTGTGTGCAAGCTCCGCGGTCAGCACGGCGTCGAACGGCAGCTTGGCGTGCTTGACCACAGCCACCACGGCGGCCATGCCGGCATTCGACAAGGTCGAGGTCACGAACCGGTTGCGCAGGCGCGCAAGCCCTTCAACGCTGTCGGGCCATGCGTCGAGCTTGCTCCATACCGTGTTCAGGTCGTCGCGCTCGTCGCTCGAGAAGGCCTCCGAGAGGCCGTGGCGATCGAGCAGCACATCCAGCGCCTCGCGATAGATGCGGTCGACCCGAATCCATGGGCGCTTGCCCCCGATCACGTCGTCGAGCGCGGCACGATAAAGATCGCGCCACTCACTCGAGAGTCTCGCCCAATCGAGCGCGAGCCCCTTCGCGGCGTTGACGGCTTGCCCCGCGCGCAGGATCGGCTGATAGAAATCGACGCACGTCCCCTGGACGTCGAACGCGATGGCGCGGATCTCGTCGCGCCATGGCGCGGCGCCTGCCGGCTGTATCCCCGTCATCGCGGTCATGATCGATAGTCCTCCGGCGGTCATGAAGTGTCGTCTGGTCAGATCGGGTAGCACGGTTCGTCCCCGGTTGCTTGTATCGGAAGCAGGCGCACCTTCGTAAGGTGGGCACCCCGGTCAGGCTCCCTCTCCCCTTGCGGAGAGGGCGGGGTGAGGGATGGCCCCGGGAGTGATGCAAGACGTCGGTTCGACTACATCAACACACACCTCGAACACCTGAGAGGGCCTGTCCTTCTCAATCAGCGGGCGGAGCAAGCGGTGCCCCTCTCCCCAACCCTCCCCCGCAAGGAGAGAGGGAGCCCTTCCGGCGTGCTCACCTCACTGAATTTCTCACCGGCGCATCACACATTCGATCCATGAATCGCGTCGATCACGGCGTCGGTCACTTCCCTGGTCGTCGCCTTGCCGCCGACGTCTGGCGTCAGCACGCCGGCCGCGCACACCTTCTCGACCGCGGCCATCAGGCGTGCTGCGGCGTCCTTTTCGCCGAGATGCTCCAACATCTGCGCGCCGGTCCAGAAGGTCGCGACCGGGTTGGCGATGCCCTTGCCGGTAATGTCGAAGGCCGAGCCGTGGATCGGCTCGAACATCGAGGGGAAGCGGCGCTGCGGATCGATGTTGCCGGTCGGCGCGACGCCGAGGCTGCCGGCCAGGGCACCTGCGAGATCCGACAGGATGTCGGCATGCAGATTGGTTGCCACGATGGTGTCGAGGCTCTTCGGATGGAGCGTCATCCGCACCGTCATGGCGTCGACCAGCATCTTGTCCCAGGTGACATCGTGGAATTCCTTTGCCACTTCGGCGGCGATCTCGTCCCACATCACCATGCCGTGGCGCTGCGCGTTCGACTTGGTCACCACGGTGAGGAATTTGCGCGGCCGCGACTGCGCGAGCTGGAACGCGTAGCGCATGATCCGCGTCACGCCGACCCGGGTGAAGACCGCGACCTCGGTGCCGACCTCTTCCGGCAGGCCCTTATGCGCGCGGCCGCCCATCCCGGCATATTCGCCCTCGGAATTCTCGCGCACGATCACCCAGTCGAGGTCGCCGACGCCGACATTGCGCAGCGGCGAGGCGACGCCGGGCAGGATCTTGGTCGGCCGCACATTGGCGTATTGGTCGAAACCCTGACAGATCGGTAAGCGAAGGCCCCACAGCGTGATGTGGTCAGGCACGTCGGGCGAGCCGACCGCGCCGAAATAGATCGCGTCGAAGTTCTTCAGGTCAGCCAGCCCGTCGGCCGGCATCATCACGCCGTGCTTCTTGTAATAGTCCGAGCCCCAGTCGAAGGTCTTGACGTTGAAGCTGAGGTCGCCGCTGCGCTTGGCCAGCGCCTCCAGCACGCGGACACCCGCGGAGATCACTTCGGGGCCGATGCCGTCGGCGGGGATGGCGGCGATGGAATGGGTACGCATGGGTTCTCTCCGATATGTGGTTAGCGGGTTCGCACGGGATTGGGTTGAGGTTCGGTTTGCGCGGGCGCGCTCTGCGCGCGCGACAGCAGCAGCGTGAGCACGGCTGACAGCACCAGCAGGCCGGCGACGAAATAGAGACCGCCTTCGAAACTGCCGGTGCGTTCCTTGATCCAGCCGATCATCGCGGGGCCGACGAAGCCGCCGAGATTGCCGATCGAGTTGATGGTGGCGATGCCTGCCGCGGCGGCCGAACCCGACAGGAACATGGTCGGCATGCTCCACAGCGGCGGCTTCGACGAGGAGATGCCGATATTGACCAAGGTCAGCGCCGCGATCACGGCGGCAAGGCCGGTCCATAGCCCGGCAAGCGCAAGTCCCGCCGCTGCGATCAGGCAGGCGATCACGACGTGCCAGGTGCGTTCGCCGGTGCGGTCGGAATGCCGCGCCCACAGGATCATCGCGATCACGGCGATGGTTGCCGGCACCGCGTTGAGGAAGCCGACCTGCAGAGACGACAGGCCGAACGCCTTGATGATCTGCGGCGCCCACACGCCCAGTGTATAAAGCCCGGCCGAGGTGCCGAAATAAACCAGCGCCAGCGCCAGCACGCGGGGGTCGGCCAGGCCGCGCCAGATGCTGTGGCTCGCGGTCGCGGCCTTGCCGTCGGTCTCCGCCTTCATGGTCTTGACCAGCCAAGCGCGCTCGTCATCCGCAAGCCATCGGGCCTGCTCCGGCCGGTCGGTCAGGAAGCCGAGCACGACAAAGCCGAGCAGCACGGCGGGCACGGCCTCCAGCACGAACAGCCATTGCCAGCCCTTGAAGCCGAACAGGCCGTCCATCTCCAAGAGTGCGCCCGACACCGGCGAGCCGAGCACGGTCGAGAGCGGCGCCGCGGCCATGAACAGCGCGGTGACGGCGGCGCGCTGCCGCGCCGGGAACCAGTAGGACAAATACAGGATGATGCCGGGGAAGAAGCCGGCTTCCGCGGCGCCGAGCAGGAAGCGCAGCACGTAGAAGCTGGTCGCGCCCTGCACCAGCGCCATCGCCGCCGAGACCAGGCCCCAGGTGATCATCACCCGCGCGATCCAGATCCGCGCGCCGATCTTGTGCAGGATGATGTTGGAGGGCACCTCGAACAGGAAGTAGCCCCAGAAGAAAATACCGGCGCCGAAGCCATAGACCGTCGGCGACAGGCCGATGTCCTTGTTCATGGTCAGCGAAGCGAAGCCGATATTGACGCGGTCGATGAAGGCCACGAAGTACAGCAGCATGATGAACGGCACGATGCGCAGTGAGATCTTGCGCAACACGCGCGTGCGAAGCTCGCTTTCCATGGGCTTCCCCGGGTTCGTCTTGTTTGTTGGGACGGCGCATTTCGCCGCGCCAACGGGAAGCCTAGAAGCTCGCGCCCTTCCGGTTCAATCCGCGCCGGTTTATACAAAAAAATGATATAATCACCGCAGCCGGCAACGGCGGATCGAAACGCACAGGAACCCGCTTTGGAACTGCACCAGCTTCGCTGTTTCGTGGCCGCCGCCGAGGAACTGCATTTCGGCCGCGCTGCGCAGCGCCTGCAGATGATGCCCTCGGCGCTCGGCCGCCACATCAAGCTGCTGGAGGAGGATCTCGGGGTGCGGCTGTTCGCGCGCACCACGCGCGCGGTGTCGTTGACCGAGGACGGCTCTGTGCTGCTGCGCGAGGGACGCGCGCTGCTCGGCCGCGCCGAGGCGATCGAGGATGGCTTTCGCCGGCGGCTGCGCAAGCCGCAGGCGCGGCGCTTCCGGATCGGCGCGATCGACAGCGCCGCGGCCGGCCTCTTGCCGCCGCTGTTGCGCGACCTTCGCGCCGCTCATCCGGACGTCGCCGTGCAGTTGCTCGAGGAGAAGACCATCCGGCTACTGCCGAAGCTGCTGTCGGGTGCGCTCGATCTCGCTTTCGTGCGCCCGCCGGAGCGGCCCGACCGGCGCATCGAGTTTTTTCCGCTGCTGCAGGAGACCGCCGTGGTGGCGCTGTCGCACAAGCACGCGCTGGCGCGGCGCAAGCAGATCGTGCTGCCCGATATCGCCGATCAGCCCTTGATCGTGCCGGAGCGCCGCTCGCGGCCGCACAGCCACGATCTCACGACAAAACTCTTCGACGAGGCCGGGCTGACGCCGCGCATCCAGGAGATCGCCGACGAGAAGCAGACCATCGTCAACATGGTCGCGGCAAGGCTTGGCGTCGCCATCGTGCCGCGCTGGACCGCGCGGATGGCGATCCCGGGCGTGCGTTTCGTTTCTCTCAAGCTCAAGCGCGGCAGCGGGACCGGCCGCCTGCCGCTCGCCGCCGCCTGGTTGAAAGGCTCTCGCGATCCGGTCCGCGACCAGGTGATCGCCGTGCTGGAGGCGAGATTGAAGAGCTACGCGCGCGAGGCGTGAGGCGGCGACGAACCTGTTTGCGGTGAAATCGTACCAAGGGTAATGGGCGCGTGGCGGTGCAGCTCGTGCACGGTGAGGTCGTCGTCGATGGATCTCTGGACCAGATGTCTTCTTGGTGCGACCGCCGTCGCCGTTCTCGGCTATTTCGCCCTGATCTACGGCGGCTGCGCGCTGGATGAACGATGTCACCTGCGCTCCTGCTACGCTCACAGGGTCTGCGGTGTGGTCTACGACACGGAAGATCCAACGAAGGCGCAGTAACGCCGGATCGGCGTCAGGGTGCCGCTGTTCCTGATACGAGGACGGCCGCGATCATGGTCGGTGCGCGATGACATCGACAGGTTCACGGCCGAATTGCTCCTGCGCCAAAAGCGCAAATTCGCGAGGCGAATCGCCTTCCGGCGGGTGGTCGCGCCGGGGAGGCCTTGATCCTCATCCTGGCGCTGACAGCCGACGGTTCCACCGGGGCGGGCTTCCCGGACAAAGCTGTAGATGAGGGCTTCACTCTATCGGCGCAGCTCGTATCTCTCCCGCTTTTGCGGAGCGGCCATGAGTTCCTCGTTTGTAGACTCGCGTTATGTTATAATATAACAATTTCCACCATGGCGCATACGCACACCCACGACCACCATCACGGCCACGGCCATCCCCACGGGCACAGCCATGGCCCCTTGGCGCATCCGGCCCAGGCCGCGCCTTGGTCGATCCTCCGCATGCCCGTGCCGGCCCGGCTGGCCGCGGCGCTCGCGGTCTCTGCCTGCCTGTGGGCCGTCGTCTGGCTGGCGATGAGGTAACCATGAGCGCGCTTGTGACCTTCCGCGACGTCACGCTCGGCTATGACCGCCACCCGGCCGTGCATCATCTCAACGGCGCGGTCGAGGCGGGCGCGCTGCTCGCCGTGATCGGCCCGAACGGCGCCGGCAAGTCGACGCTGCTGCGCGGCATCGCCGGCGTGCTGAAGCCGCTGTCGGGCGCGATCGATCTCGACGGGCTCGACCACCGTGACATCGCCTATCTGCCGCAATCCGCAGACATCGACCGTACCTTTCCGATCTCGGTGTTCGATTTCGTCGGCACCGGGCTGTGGCGCTCGACCGGCTTCTTCGGCGGCATCGGCAAGGCCGCACGCGACAAGATCCGGGCGGCGCTCGCCGCGGTCGGCCTCAACGGCTTCGAGAATCGCCCGATCGGCTCGCTGTCCGGCGGCCAGATGCAGCGCATGCTGTTCGCGCGCGTGCTGCTGCAGGATGCTCGCCTGATCGTGCTGGACGAGCCGTTCAACGCCATCGATGCCAAGACCACCGTCGATCTCTTGGCGCTGGTGAAGCGCTGGAACGGCGAGGGGCGTACGGTGCTGGCGGCGCTGCACGACCTCGACATGGTGCGCAACAATTTCCCGGAAACGCTGCTCTTGGCGCGCGGCCCGGTGGAATGGGGCCCGACCGCACAGACATTGACGCCGGACAATCTGACGGTCGCGATGCGGATGTGCGAAGCGTTCGACGACAGTGCCGCGGCCTGCGCCGCCGATCCGCGCTCACGGGCCGCCTGACGCCGATGCTGACTGACGCGCTGATCACGCCCTTCACCGAATTCGAGTTCATGCGCCGCGCGCTCGCGGCCGTGATCGCGCTGTCGCTCGGCGGTGCGCCGATCGGCGTGTTCCTGATGCTGCGGCGGATGAGCCTGGTCGGCGACGCCATGGCGCATGCGATCCTGCCGGGCGCTGCGATCGGCTTCCTGCTGTCCGGGCTCAATCTGTTCGCGATGACGACCGGCGGCCTGATCGCGGGCTTTGCCGTGGCGCTGCTCGCAGGCCTCGTCGCCCGCACCACGGAGCTGAAGGAGGACGCGTCGCTCGCGACCTTCTATCTGGTCTCGCTCGCGCTCGGCGTCACCATCGTGTCCATCAAGGGTACCAATATCGACCTGCTGCACGTGCTGTTCGGCAACATCCTCGCGATGGACGATCAGACCCTGCTGGTGATCGCGTTCAACGCCACGCTCACGCTCTTGGTCCTTGCGCTGATTTATCGCCCGCTGGTGATCGAATGCGTCGATCCGGTGTTCCTGCGCACCGTGAGCCGGGCCGGCGCGCCGGCGCATCTCGCCTTCCTCGCGCTGGTCGTGGTCAACCTCGTCAACGGCTTCCATGCGCTCGGCACGCTGCTCGGCGTCGGGCTGATGATCCTGCCCGCCGGCATCGCGCGGTTCTGGTCGCGCGACATCACCACCATGATCTGCATCGCGGTCGCGAGCGCGATCGTGTCGGGCTATGCCGGGCTGGTGCTGTCGTACCAGACCCGGATTCCCTCCGGCCCTGCGATCATCCTGGTTGCGGCGGGGCTCTATATTGTGTCGCTGCTGTTCGGCAATGTCAGCGGCCTGGTGCGGCAGCTGTTTCCCGGCCGCCATCTCGAGGCGTGAGGACGATGCGGCGGTTGTTCGGGTTGATCGGTCTGGTGCTGCTGCTGGCGAGCGGCAGCACAGCGCGCGCCGAGGAGCGCATCAAGGTCGTCGCGAGCTTCTCGATCCTCGCCGACATGGTGCGCAATGTCGGCGGCAACAGCGTCGACGTGGTGGCGCTGGTCGGGCCCGACGGCGACGCGCATGTCTATGCGCCGACGCCGGCGGACGCCAAGAAGGTCGCCGACGCCAAGCTGCTGGTCATCAACGGCCTCGGCTTCGAGGGCTGGCTGCCGCGGCTGCTGCAGGCCTCCGGCAGCAAGGCGCCGGTCGCGGTGGCAGCCAATGGGATCATGCCGCGCAAGATGGGCGGCCATGACGATCCGCATGCCTGGCAATCGGTGGCCAACGCGAAGATCTACGTCGTCAATATTCGCGACGGGCTGATCGCCGCGGCCCCCGACCATGCCGGCGTCTTCAAGGCCAATGCCGACGCCTATCTGGCCAGGCTGGAAGCGCTCGACCGCGAGGTGCACGAGGCGGTGGCGAAGATACCGGATGCGCGGCGCAAGGTGATCTCGACCCACGACGCCTTCGGCTATTTCGCCGACGCCTACGGAATTACGTTTTTCTCGCCGCTCAGCGTCTCCACCGATTCCGAGCCCAGCGCACGCGATATCGCCGCCATCATCGCCCAGATCAAGGTTGCGAAAATTCCGGCAGTTTTTCTCGAAAACATCAGCGATCCGCGCCTGATCGAGCGGATCGCGGCCGAGACCGGCGCCAGGGTCGGCGGGACCCTGTATTCGGACAGTTTGACGGCCGAAAAGGGCCAAGCACCCACTTACATTGATATGGTCAGGCACAATATAAAGGCCCTGACCAGCGCGCTCGCCGACTAGGGGCAGGGGCCTCCCTGCCGGGATTGAGCGCGGCCCCAATTCGGAGTTGTTATGGCTGAAGCTTCGCAAAAAATTCCAGTGACCGTGCTGACGGGCTATCTCGGCGCCGGCAAGACCACGCTGTTGAACCGCATCCTGTCGGAGAACCACGGCAAGAAGTACGCCGTCATCGTCAACGAATTCGGCGAGATCGGCATCGACAACGACCTCATCATCGGCGCCGATGAGGAAGTGTTCGAGATGAACAATGGCTGCGTCTGCTGCACGGTGCGCGGCGACCTCGTCCGTATCATGGACGGGTTGATGAAGCGCAAGGGCAAGTTCGACGCCATCATCGTCGAGACCACCGGCCTTGCCGATCCGGCACCGGTCGCGCAGACCTTCTTCGTCGACGAGGACGTGCAGAAGAACGCCCGGCTCGACGCCGTCGTCACCGTCGCCGACGCCAAGTGGCTGAGCGACCGCCTCAAGGATGCGCCGGAAGCCAAGAACCAGATCGCGTTCGCCGACGTCATCGTGCTGAACAAGACCGACCTGGTCTCGAAGGCTGAGCTCGCCGAGGTCGAAGCCCGCATTCGCGGCATCAATCCGTACGCAAAACTGCACCGCACCGAGCGTTGCCAGGTCGGACTGTCAGATGTGCTCGAGCGCGGCGCGTTCGATCTCGACCGCATCCTGGAGATCGAGCCGGATTTCCTCGAGGCCGGCGACGGTCACGACCACGATCATCACGACCACGGTCATGACCATGATCACCATCACCACGATCACGGCCATGGCGGGCTGAAGCACTATCACGACGAGGACATGCAGTCGCTGTCGCTCCGCTCGGAGAAGCCGCTCGACCCGACCAAGTTCATGCCTTGGCTGCAGAACCTCGTCGCCACCGAGGGCCAGAAGATCCTGCGCTCGAAGGGCATCCTCGCCTTCACCGGCGATGACGACCGCTACGTCTTTCAGGGCGTCCACATGATGCTGGAGGGCGACCATCAGCGGAAATGGAAGGACGGCGAGAAGCGCGAGAGCCGCGTCGTGTTCATCGGTCGCGAATTGCCGGAACAGGCGATCCGCGACGGCTTCGAGCAGTGCATCACCACGTGATGAAAGAGTTCGACCCGGGCGAGGCCCCATCTTCCATCGTGTCGATCACCGACCGCGTCAAGCCGCTTCCGCTCGGCGCGGCAGTCGGTTCGGTTCATTTCCTCGGCGACCGCGCGTTCTTCGTCGGCGCCGAGGAGAGTGTCGCGATCGCGACCGCCGACGGCGAGATCACGCGGACGGAGACGCATTTCGGCGCCATCCTGTGCGCGGCCTCCGACGGCAAGCGGCTCGTCACCGGCGGTGACGACGGCAAGCTGATCGCGATCGACGCCAAGGGCGAGACCTCGACGATTGCGACCGACGCCAAGCGGCGCTGGATCGACAATGTCGCCCTGCACAGCGACGGCACCGTAGCGTGGTCGGCGGGCAAGACCGCGTTCGTGCGCAATCCCAAGGGCGAAGAGAAAACCTTCGAGGTACCGTCGACCGTCGGCGGGCTGGCGTTCGCGCCGAAGGGCCTGCGGCTTGCGATCGCGCATTACAACGGCGTGACCTTGTGGTTTCCCAACATGGCCGCCAACCCGGAATTCCTGGAATGGGCCGGCTCGCATCTCGCGGTCTCGTTCAGCCCGGACAACAAGTTTCTTGTCACGGCGATGCACGAGGCCGCGATGCATGGCTGGCGGCTCGCCGACAACCGGCACATGCGGATGAGCGGCTATCCCGGCCGCGTGCGCTCGATGTCATGGAGCGCCGGCGGCAAGGGGCTCGCGACCTCGGGCGCCGATGCCGTGATCGTCTGGCCGTTCACCAGCAAGGACGGCCCGATGGGCAAGGAGCCGGCGATGCTGGCGCCGATGCCGGCGCGGGTCGCGGTGGTCGCCTGCCATCCGAAGAACGACATCATGGCGGTCGGCTATGCCGACGGCACTGTGCTGATGGTCCGGCTCGAGGACGGCGCCGAGATCCTGGTGCGCCGGAATACCGGCGCGGCGGTGTCCGCGCTGGGGTGGAATGCCAGGGGCACGCTGCTCGCCTTCGGTACGGAAGATGGTGACGCGGGCATCCTGGAAATGTAAGAGATCGCTGCATCGTTCTCGGGCGAGGAAGAATCGGCAGCGTCATGCGATTTCTCACCACATTCCAGCTCGCCGACTTCATCGACACGCTGGTCAGCCTGACGTCAGCTTTTGTGCTCGGCACCCTGATCGGGGCCGAGCGGCAGTACCGGCAGCGCACCGCGGGGCTGCGCACCAATGTGCTGGTCGCGGTAGGCGCGGCCGCCTTCGTCGACCTCGCGATGCATCTGGCAGGTGCCGACGGCGCGGTGCGGGTGATCGCCTATGTGGTGTCGGGGATCGGCTTCCTCGGCGCCGGCGTCATCATGAAGCAGGGCATGGACGTGCGCGGCCTCAACACCGCGGCGACGCTGTGGGCCTCGGCCGCGGTCGGCTCCTGCGCCGGCGCCGATCTGGTGGCGCAGGCGGCGGTGTTGACCGTGTTCGTGATCGCCGGCAACACGTTGCTGCGCCCGCTGGTCAACGCCATCAACCGCATCCCGCTGAACGAGAAGGCCTCGGAGGCGACCTACTACTTCAAGCTCGTGGTGACCCCCGAGGCGCTGCCCGACATGCGCGACCGCCTGGTGGAGAAGCTCGAGGCCGCGAACTATCCGGTCGCCGATGTCAACGTGGTCGAAGCCGGCGACGACTTCCTCGAGATCGTGGCGGAGCTGGTCTCGACCGCGGTCGACCCCAACGAGCTGAATGCCGTGGTGGTCGACCTGCAGCATCAGCCCGGCGTGCGGCACGTGACCTGGGAAATCAGCACCACGGATTGAGCGTTGTTCCCGTGGCCTGAAGCCGCGGAACCATGGCGGAGCAGGATCGTTGACCTCGCGAACACGACGCGGGTGAACGAGATGGCTGCGGATCGGACCAAGCTACGAACGGACGTGCTGATCGCCTCCGCCATGGTGTTGGCGGGTGTCGGGATATCGGTCCTCTCGCTGCGCGAGATCAACGCCGCCCCGCCGCAGCAGACCGCACAAGCCACCCAGCCGCTGCAGCCTGCGCCGGAATCGCAGAAGACCGCGCCGCCGGCCGAGTCGAAGCCCGGCGGCCAGCGGCCGACGACGCCGGCGCCGGAGCCGGCGCGCCCGGACGAGGAGGCGCAGAAGGCTGGCGCCAAGCCGGTGCTGCCGCCCGCCCCGGCCGAGAAGACCGCGCCGCCGATCGACAAGAAATAGGCGCGTTCGGCCGACGCATTGTGACGCGCATTTGACTGATGCTGCCGATTATACGGTCTCGCCTCCGCCGCCCGCGCCCGCCATAATCTGTCGTCTTGCCAACGACAGATGGGGCCTTTCATGAAGATCGAGGACATCCGGCGCACCGCCTATTCGATGCCGCTCACCAACCCGTCGTTTCCGCCGGGGCCGTACCGGTTCTTCGACCGCGAATATTTCATCATCACCTACAAGACCGACCCCGAAGCGCTGGCGGCCGTGGTGCCGGAGCCGCTCGAGGTCGCCGAGCCCGTCGTGAAGTATGAATTCATCCGCATGCCCGACTCGACCGGCTTCGGCGACTACACCGAGACCGGGCAGGTGATCCCGGTCCGCTTCAAGGGCGAGCTCGGGGCCTATACCCACGCGATGTATCTCGACGACGAGGCCCCGATCGCCGGCGGCCGCGAGCTGTGGGGATTTCCGAAGAAACTGGCGCGGCCCAAGATCGCGGTCGAGAGCGACGTGCTGGTCGGCTCGTTGCATTACGGCTCGGTGCTCTGCGCCTCCGCCACGATGGGCTACAAGTACCACAAGGTCGATCACGACACGGTCTTGAACGCGATGAAAGCGCCGAACTTTATTCTGAAGATCATCCCGCATGTCGACGGCAGCCCGCGGATCTGCGAGCTGGTGCGCTTTCATCTCGACGACATCGTGCTGAAGGAGGCCTGGACCGGCCCCGCCGCGCTCGGCCTGTTTCCGCACGCGCTGTGCGACGTCGCCCGGCTGCCGGTGCGCGAGGTGGTCTCGGCGTTGCACTACAAGGCGGACCTGACACTCGGCCTCGGCTCGGTCGCGTTCGACTACATGGCGAGGTGAGCGGCGCCAGACAGCAAAATGCCCGGCGTGAGGCGGGGCATTTTGGTTCTCAACGTACGCTGTGTGGTCAGCGCACCAGGATGTTCTTGAACTGCCAGGGATCGCTCGTGTCGATATCCTCCGGGAACAGTCCCGGACGATCCGTCAGCGGTGTCCAGTCGGTGTAGAAACCCTTCACCGGGCCGAGATACGGCAGCTGGATTTCCAGCAGACGATCGAAGTCCATCTCGTCGGCTTCGACGATACCCTCGTTCGGATTCTCCAGCGCCCACACCATGCCGCCCAGCACGGCGGAGGTCACCTGCAGGCCGGTCGCGTTCTGATAGGGCGCGAGCCTGCGGGTCTCCTCAATGGAGAGCTGTGAGCCGTACCAATAGGCATTGTTGTCATGGCCGAACAGCAGCACGCCGAGTTCGTCGATGCCGTCGACGATTTCGTTCTCATCGAGGATGTGGTGCTTCTCCTGCATCTTCGCTGCGCGGCCGAACATCTCATGCAGCGACAGCACGGCATCGTCGGCCGGATGATAGGCATAGTGGCAGGTCGGCCGATAGATCGCCTTCCCCGACGCGTCACGCACCGTGAAGTAATCGGAGATCGAGATCGACTCGTTGTGGGTGACGAGGAAGCCATATTGCGCGCCGCGGGTCGGGCACCAGGTCCGCACCCGCGTGTTGGCGCCGGGCTGCATCAGATAGATGGCCGCGCCGCAGCCGGCTTCGTGGGTGCGCGCATTCTCGGGCATCCATTTTTCATGGGTGCCCCAACCGAGTTCCGACGGCTGCACGCCTTCCGACAGGAAACCTTCCACCGACCAGGTGTTGACGAACACATCAGGCTCCTTCGGCGACTTGGCGCGCTGGGTGTCGCGTTCGGCAATGTGGATGCCCTTGATGCCGGCCTGCCGCATCAAGTCCGCCCATTCGGCCTTGGTCTTCGGCCTCGGCGCATTGAGCTTCAGATCTGCGGCGACATTGAGCAGCGCCTGCTTGACGAAAAACGAGACCATGCCGGGATTGGCGCCGCAGCAGGAGACGGCCGTCGTAGAGCCGGCGGGACGCGCCTTCTTGGCGGCCAGTGTCACTTCGCGCAGGGCGTAGTTGGAGCGCGCTTCCGGGCCCTTCGACGAATCGAAGTAGAAGCCGAGCCAGGGCTCGTTGACGGTGTCGATATAAAGCGCGCCAAGCTCGTTGCAGAGCTCCATGATGTCGGTCGAGCCGGTATCGACCGAGAGATTGACGCAAAAGCCCTGGCCGCCGCCTTCAGTGAGCAGAGGGGTCAGCAAGTCGCGATAATTTTCCTTGGTCACGGCCTGCTGGATGAATTTGACATTCTGCTTCTCGCAATGTGCCTTGCGGCCCTCATCCTTGGGATCGATCACGGTGATACGTGACTTGTCGTAATCGAGATGCCGCTCGATCATCGGCAACGTGCCTTTGCCGATCGAGCCGAAGCCGATCATGACAATGGGGCCGGTGATTTTCGCGTAGATCTGCGAGGAGGGGCTCATCATTTTCTCCAGGAGAGTGCCTAGCGGCGGGTAGAGTGGATCAGGGGTTGCGTCGCTTTGCTGTGACTTCGATCTCGACCTTCATCTCGGGCTTGTAGAGCCCCGCGACGATCAGCATCGTTGCGGCCGGGCGGATGTCGCCGAGAACCTCGCCGCAGACCGCGAAATGGGCATCCACGTCACTGATGTCAGTGAGGTAGTAGGTTGCGCGGACGATGTCGGCCATCGCGAAGCCGCCCTCCTTGAGGGCGGCCTCGATGGTCTTGAAGCAGTTCCGTGACTGGCTCGTGACATCATCAGGCATGGTCATGGTGGTGTAGTCGTAGCCGGTGGTTCCGGCGACGAAGGCGAAGTCACCGTCGATCACGGCGCGGCTGTAGCCCGCGGTCTTCTCGAACGGCGAGCCGGTGGAAATCAGGCGGCGGGGCATGCTGGACCTCGACGGAAAAAGCTTCTGTGCGGGGGTTTACGGGCATTTTTAGCGCCCGCGCAACCCCTTGGATTCTAGCCTGAGAGCCGGCGCTAGTGGGACTGCTGCGTGGTGTCCGGCGGCGACGGCGGCGTGCCGGTCCAGCGCCGGATCAGGATGTCCCGGACGATCATGACCGAGATCAGGACCAGCATGACCGTGGTGACAAGGCCGCGCCAACGCGGGCGCGCGCCATCGATTGCGGGAACGTTCTCTGCCATGGCGCCCGCCTTACGCCGCGTGCGGCACGGCGAGCGGTGCCTTCCGGTTGCGGGTTGCCTTGCTCTCGGGCAGCGGTGCGCCGGTCGGCGTGATCATACCCCAGGCGCCGTCCAGCGCGCCCTCGACCAACTCGAGGCCGAGCAGCCGCTCGCGCTCGAATGCGCCGGGCAGCGACAATTCGCCGGTCCTGGCGGCGGTGAAGCCGTAGCGTGCGTAATAGGGCGCATCGCCAAGCAGGATCACCGCGCCGTGGCCACGGGCCTTCGCCACGGCCAGCGCGCGCTGCATCAGCGCGGCGCCGACGCCGAGGCCGCGGCAGTCGTCGTCGACTGCCAGCGGCCCCAGCATCAGCGCGCTGCGGCCCCCCGTGCTGACGTGCCACAGCCGCACGGTTCCAACCAGCCGGCCGTCCTGGCGCACGGCCGCAAGGCTCAGGCCTTGGGCGGGCGCGCGTCCGTCGCGCAGGCGCTGGCAAGTGCGGGCATGGCGGTTTTCGCCAAAGCATGCATCCAGCAGCGCTTCGCGCGCGACGACGTCCGAGGCCGCGCTCCGCGCGGATCGCGAACGGGGCGGCTTTTCGGATGAGGGCAACGGGGGTGTTCCGTTTCGCAGTCATGGCACGTCAGTCCCCGCTTGCAACGGCATGTCGCACGCCGCGCAAGCGTCGTTCGGAGAAATCAAAAATGATCAGGAAGGAGCCGGCGGGGCCGGCTCCCGGTTTATCAAGCCTCGAAAAGGAGGCGGCTTAGATGTGGTAGGTCTTCAGCGGCGGAATGCCGTTGAACGCCACCGACGAGTAGGTCGACGTATAGGCGCCGGTGCCTTCGATCAGCAGCTTGTCGCCGATCTCGAGCGTCACCGGGAGCGGATACGGCAGCTTCTCGTACAGCACGTCGGCGCTATCGCAGGTCGGGCCCGCGAGCACGCACGGCGTCATGTCCGCGCCGTCATGCGGCGTGCGGATGGCGTAGCGGATCGACTCGTCCATCGTCTCGGCGAGACCGCCGAACTTGCCGATGTCGAGATAGACCCAGCGCACCTCGTCCTCGTCGCTCTTCTTCGAGATCAGAACGACTTCGGTCTCGATGATGCCCGCATTGCCGACCATGCCGCGGCCCGGCTCGATGATCGTCTCCGGGATCTGGTTGCCGAAATGCTTGCGCAGCGCACGGAAGATCGACCGGCCATACTGCAGGACCGGCGGCACGTCCTTGAGATACTTGGTCGGGAAACCACCGCCCATGTTGACCATGGTGAGGTTGATCCCGCGCTCGGCGCAGTCACGGAACACGGTCGAGGCCATCGCGAGCGCGCGGTCCCACGCCTTCACCTTGCGCTGCTGCGAGCCGACATGGAACGAGATGCCGCACGGCTCCAGACCAAGGCGCTTGGCGAGGTCGAGTACGTCGACCGCCATTTCCGGATCGCAGCCGAACTTGCGCGACAGCGGCCACTCGGCCCCGGCGCAATCATAGAGGATGCGGCAGAACACCTTCGCGCCGGGTGCGGCGCGGGAGACCTTCTCGACCTCGGCGGCGCAGTCGACCGCGAACAGGCGAATGCCGAGCGCGAAGGCACGCGCGATGTCGCGCTCCTTCTTGATCGTGTTGCCATAGGAGATGCGGTCCGGCGCCGCACCGGCGGCCAGCGCCATCTCGATTTCAGCAACGGTCGCAGTGTCGAAGCAGGAGCCGAGCGAGGCGAGCAGCGCCAGCACTTCGGGCGCCGGGTTGGCCTTCACCGCGTAGAACACGCGGCTGTCCGGCAGCACCTTCGCGAAGGTCTGGTAATTGTCGCGCACGACCTCGAGGTCGACGACGAGGCACGGCTCGGTGTCGAGACCATCCTGGCGGCGGTTGCGCAGGAATTCCTGGATACGTTCAGTCATGGCACTCTCCATGCGGCCCCAGCGACGGGATCCGCATCAACATGACGTCGGGTCAGAGCGCTCCAGCCACATCGCGCGATGGAGGCGCAACGAAGCCAAAAGACTCAAACCAGACTGTGCTGCCGTGGATTGGTTGGGAGAGTTCCCCGCCCGCTCACCTGGCAATGAAGGACAAGCCTTTTCAGTAGCCCGCGCCGGCGTTGGACTGCCGGTAGAGACCAAAAAAGCCCGATCCGTCGTTGCTTTAAGTCGCGTCCCCCGTGGAGAGCGGGGTGCGCCGGTTCGCCTCCGGCTGCCAGTCACGGTTGCAAAGAGTGGCGAGACCTTCAACGGCATCCCTGGAGAGAGATGCTGGCCGCCTCGTGTCCTGACGGACGTAAGCGACCCTCGGTTCTTCCACCCCTTGGCGGCTGTCCGGCCTCTTGTCCGGATACCTACCGACTGACACACGACCACAGGCACGTGCGAAATTGGGCAAAGCAGGAAATAAGTCTTTTGAATCCGCTTCGCAAGAATTTTTTTGCGATAGCGACAAATTTCCCTAACGCGTGCTTGCGATGGCGCGCGCAGCAGGCGTTGAAGATGAACGGCTGTTAAGAATAACTAACGAAGCGTGTGCGTTTAAGCCCTGTGCCGCAGCGCTTTCTTGAATCGCTTCAGCTCACGCGCGACGCGTGAACGGCTCGATGCGCTGCGCGGCGCGGATGAAGGCGATCATGATCAGGACGCCGATGCCGAACATCACGGCCTGCAGGATGTGCGCGCCGAGATCACCGAGCCCGAGCGCGATCGCGAGCGCCCAGCCGCCGGCGAAGGCCGCGCCGAACACTTCCGCGCCGATCAGGATCGCCGCCGAAATCACGGTGATGACGCTCGGCCAGAGGATCCGGCTGGTGCCTGCGGTGGAGGGCTGCATGGTCATGGAATAGGTCCTGTTCAGGGGGCGCAATCTCTCCGAAAAGTGCCCATCTATCAAGCGCAAAAGGCCCAAAAATGCCGTATCGCGTGATATAGATTGGGCCGCATTTTCAAGGCGGAAAACGGATATTCGATGTCAGAAACCAGCGCAGACGCTCACGCCAGCCCCCTCCTCAAGGCATGGCAGACGCCGCTCGAGACGCCGCCCTTCGCCGAGATCAAGCCGGAGCATTTCCTCCCCGCCTTCGAGCAGGCCTTTGCCGACCATTCGGCCGAAGTGGCTGCGATTACCCATGATCCGGCGCTACCCGACTTCGACAACACCATCACGGCGCTGGAGCGCTCCGGCAAGCTGCTGTCGAAGGTCTCGGCGGTGTTCTACGACCTGGTCTCGGCCCATTCGAGCCCTGCGATCCTGGAGATCGACAAGGAGGTCTCGCCCCGGATGGCGCGGCACTGGAATCCGATCATGATGAACGCTGTGCTGTTTGGCCGCATCGCCATGCTGTACGAGAAGCGCGCCTCGCTCGGCCTGACCGGCGAGCAGATGCGGCTCCTGGAGCGCACCTATATCCGCTTCCGCCGCTCCGGCGCCGGGCTCGACGACGCGGCCAAGGCCCGCATGGCCGCGATCAACGAGCGCCTCGCCCAGCTCGGCACCTCGTTCAGCCACCATCTGCTCGGCGACGAGCAGGAGTGGTCCATGGAGCTCGGCGAGGGCGACCGCGCCGGCCTCTCCGACACATTTGTGGCGGCCGCCAAGGCTGCGGCGGAAGAGCGCGGCAAGCCCGGCAAGGCGATCGTGACGCTGTCGCGCTCCTCGGTCGAGCCGTTCCTGCAGAGCTCGTCCCGGCGCGACCTGCGCGAGAAGGTCTACAAGGCCTTCACGGCCCGCGGCGACAACGGCAACGCCAACGACAACAACGCGACCATCGTGGAGATTCTCTCGCTCCGCGAGGAGACGGCGAAGATTCTGGGCTTCCCGACCTACGCCGCCTACCGCCTCGAGGATTCCATGGCCAAGACGCCGGAGGCGGTGCGCGGCCTCCTGGAGCGGGTCTGGAAGCCGGCGCGGGCGCGGGCACTCGCCGACCGCGACGCGCTGCAGGCGCTGATCGCCGAAGAGGGGGGCAATTTCACCCTGGCGGCCTGGGACTGGCGCTATTATGCCGAGAAGCTGCGCCAGCGCCGCGCCAATTTCGACGATTCCGCGATCAAGCCCTATCTGGTGCTCGACCATATGATCGAGGCCGCCTTCGACTGCGCCACCCGCCTGTTCGGCGTCACCTTCGCCGAGCGCAAGGACGTGCCGGTCTGGCACCCGGACGTGCGGGTGTGGGAGGTCAAGGGCCGCGACGGCCAGCACAAGGCGCTGTTCTATGGCGACTACTTCGCGCGGCCCTCCAAGCGCTCCGGCGCCTGGATGACCTCGCTGCGCGACCAGCAGAAGCTCGACGGCGACGTCGCGCCGCTGGTCATCAACGTCTGCAACTTCGCCAAGGGCGCCGACGGCGCGCCGTCGCTGCTGTCGCCCGACGACGCGCGGACCCTGTTCCACGAGTTCGGCCATGGCCTGCACGGCATGCTCTCGGACGTGACCTATCCGTCGCTGTCGGGGACATCTGTTTTCACCGACTTCGTCGAGCTGCCCTCGCAGCTCTACGAGCACTGGCAGGAGCGACCCGAGGTGCTGCAGCGCTTCGCCCGCCACTACCAGACCGGGGAGGCGCTGCCGGACGACCTGCTCAAGCGCTTCCTCGCCGCGCGCAAGTTCAACCAGGGCTTTGCCACCGTGGAGTTCGTCTCCTCGGCGCTGGTCGACCTCGAATTCCACACCCAGCCGGCGGCGGCGAGCCGCGACGTCCGCGCCTTCGAGCAGAAGGAGCTGGAGAAGATCGGCATGCCCGCGGAAATCTCGCTGCGGCACCGGCCGACCCAGTTCGGCCACATCTTCTCCGGCGACCACTATGCGTCCGGCTATTACAGCTACATGTGGTCGGAGGTGATGGACGCCGACGCCTTCGGCGCCTTCGAGGAGGCCGGCGATATCTTCGATCCGGCGACCGCCAAGCGGCTGCACGACGACATCTACTCGTCGGGCGGCTCGCGCGATCCGGAGGAGGCCTATGTCGCCTTCCGCGGCCGCGAGCCCGAGCCGGACGCGCTCCTGCGCCGTCGCGGCCTCCTCGAGACGCCTGAGGCGGCCTGAAGGTGCCGTCTCTGAACCGCCTGATCGCCGGGCTCGTGCTCGCGGTGTCCGTCGTGCTCGGCACGGCCGCCGCCGAGGCCCATCCGCATGTCTGGATCGTGGCCAAAAGCGAGCTGATCTACGCGCCTGACGGCACCATCACCGCCGTCCGCCACGCCTGGACCTTCGACGACATGTTCTCGACCTATGCGCTGCAGGGCATCGAGACCAAGGTGAAGGGCGCCTACAGCCGCGAGGAACTGGCGCCGCTGGCGCAGACCAATGTCGAGTCGCTGAAGGAATACGCCTACTTCACCTTCGCCAAGGGCGACGGCAAGAAGCAGAAGTTCGCCGAACCGGTCGACTACTTCCTCGAATACAAGGATTCGGCGCTGACGTTGCACTTCACCCTGCCGGTGAAGACGCCGTTCAAGGCCAGGCAGCTCTCGCTGGAAGTGTTCGACCCGACCTACTTCATCGACTTCCAGTTCGCGGAGAAGGAGCCGGTCAAGCTGGTCGGCGCCGCTGTAGACTGCAAGATGCAGTTCGAGCGGCCGAACGACGGCACCGCCGCCGCGCAGAAGCTCGGCGAGCAGAACTTCCTCGACGGCGGCAACGGCAATTTCGGCATGATGTTCGCCAACAAGATCACGGTGGATTGCCCATGAAGCCGATCGCCTCCCGCGCGATGCGTAGCCTCGCCGTGTCCGCCGTTGTGCTGGCGGCATTCGCGGTGCTCGATGGCGCGGTTCATGCGCTGCTGGCGCAAAATCCGTTCGGCGCACCGCGCGCGGCGGAGCCGCAGGGCGGGATCGTCGGCTGGCTCTTGGCCAAACAGTCGGAGTTTTACCGCGAGATCTCGGCGACCATCCGCGCCGCGAAATCCGACGGCTCGGCGGTCTGGACGCTGCTCGCGATCTCCTTTGCCTACGGGATTTTCCATGCCGCCGGCCCCGGCCACGGCAAGGCGGTGATCTCGTCCTACATGGTCGCCAATCGCGAGACCGCGCGGCGCGGCATCGTCCTGTCGTTCGCCTCGGCGCTGATGCAGTCGCTGGTCGCGGTTCTGATCGTCGGCGTCTGCGCCTGGCTGCTCAACGCGACGGCGAAGACCATGTGCGGCGCGGAGAAGGCGATCGAGATCGCGAGCTACGCGCTGATCGCGGCGTTCGGCGCCCGGCTGGTCTGGGTCAAGGGTGGCGGCTTCCTCCGCGCGCTCCAGCTGCCGCGGCCGGCGCTGGCGATGGCCGGCGCGCATCAGCACGATCACGACCACCATGATCACGATCACCACGACCATGGCCATGATCACCATCATCGTCACGCGCATGACGATCATGGCCATCATCATGATCACGGCCACGATCACGGGCATGACGCGCAGCACGTCCATGACGAGCATTGCGGCCATTCGCACGGCCCGACGCCGGCTGAGCTCGCCGGTCCCGGCGGCTGGCGGCGTGGCTTCGGTGCGATCCTCACGGTCGGGATCCGGCCGTGTTCGGGTGCGATCCTGGTGCTGGTGTTTGCGCTGGCGCAGGGCCTGTTCTGGGCCGGCGTTGCCGCGACCTTCGTGATGGGGCTCGGCACCGCCATCACGGTGGCGGCGATCGCGCTCGTCGCGGTGTCGGCACGCGGCGTGGCCGAGCGATTGAGCGCGGCGCGCGACGGGGGCGGCATGGTGATCATGCGCGGCCTGGAGTTTGCTGCCGCGGGTCTGGTGCTGCTGTTCGGGCTCGGGCTGCTGTTCGGCTATGTCGCGGCCGAGCGGGCGACGTGCCTTTGAAGTCCTAACTTCGAGTGATCCGTCACCCCCGCGCAAAGGCTTCGTGTTTGCGCGGGGATGACGGATAACGGGACTGCGGCTTCAACTCGTCAGATACCCCCTTATCGCCGGCAGGAAGAATATCGCGATGTTGATCGCAAAGCCGATGCTCCAGAGGATCGAGCGCAGCGTCGGGCGGTTGCCGATATAGGTGAAGACGTAGGCGATCCGCACGATCAGGAACAGCACCGCCAGCTCGTCGATCAGCCGCAGCGGCCCGACGCGGAATTCGGCGAGCAGCACGGCGAAGGCGAAGAACGGGAAGGCCTCGATGCCGTTCTGGTGGGCGCCGAGCGCCCGCGAGCGGATCGGGTCGTGGTAGAAATCCGGATCGCGCGGTTTTGAATTGTCGAAACCGCTTATGCCGGCCCATTTCACCGATACGATCGTCAGCAGCGAGAGCAGCAGCGTCCCGAAGACGCACCATTCGGCGATCGTCATGGTTCCTCCCCATTCACGGACCGGAACGTAGCCAACCGGCACTCGGCTTGACAAGGTTGGAGCAACGCGCGAAGCCCAATGCCCCCAAGTGAAGGACTTTAGGCGCAACGCCATCATGAGCACGGTGATCCCCTTCGAGAGCGCGAAGCCGGCCGCGGCGCCGAAGCCGGAACGCGTCGGCGTGCTGCTGGTCAATCTCGGCACGCCGGATACGGCGGATGCCGCCGGCGTTCGGGTCTATCTGAGGGAATTCCTGTCCGACCCGCGGGTGATCGAGGACCAGGGGCTGCTCTGGAAGCTGATCCTCAACGGCATCATCCTACGCGTTCGCCCGGCCCGCAAGGCGCGCGACTATCTGAAGATCTGGAACACCGAGAAGAACGAGTCGCCGCTGAAGACCATCACGCGCTCGCAGGCCGACAAGCTGGCGGAGGCGATCGCCGATCACGATCACGTCGTGGTCGACTGGGCGATGCGCTACGGCAACCCGTCGATCAAGCAACGCATCGAGGCTCTGACGGCGCAAGGCTGCAGCCGGCTGCTACTGGTGCCGCTCTATCCGCAATATTCCGCGGCGACGTCGGCGACGGTCTGCGATGAGGCGTTTCGCGTGCTGGCCGGGATGCGCGCGCAGCCGATCCTGCGGGTGACGCCGCCTTACTATGACGATCCCGACTACATCGAGGCGCTCGCGGTCTCGATCGACGACCGTCTCGCGACGCTGCCGTTCCAGCCCGAGGTCATCCTCGCGTCGTTTCACGGCATGCCGAAGGAATATGTGGACAAGGGCGATCCCTATCAGGCGCAATGCATTGCCACGACCAACGCGCTGCGCAAGCGGCTCGGGCTCGATGCCGACAGGCTGATGCTCACCTTCCAGTCGCGCTTCGGCAATGCCGAGTGGCTGCAGCCCTATACCGACAAGACGGTTGAGAAGCTCGCCAGGGACGGCGTGCGGCGAATTGCCGTTGTCACGCCCGGCTTCTCCGCCGACTGCCTGGAGACGCTGGAGGAGATCGCGCAGGAGAATGCCGAGATCTTCCGGCACAATGGCGGCGAGCAGTTCGCGGCCATCCCCTGCCTCAACGACAGCGAGGCCGGCATGGACGTGATCCGCCAGCTCGTGCTGCGCGAGCTTCAGGGCTGGATCTAGCGAGGCTTGATCCAGGCAGGCTGGATCTGATTGTTAGCGATCCGTGACAGCGGACACAGTGGTTCGTTCAGCCTTGCTGCATCTCGTGTTCAGCTTGCGTGCATCTGGCAGTCCGACAACCGCTTCCTATGTGCTAGAGAGAATAACAGCCGGCTGAACCGGCGGAGCGGTCCTGCCGACCAATGCACGACCGTGCCTGGCGACGGTCTCGCGGGTCTCGCGGTGCCTTGGAGGACTTTATGACTAGCTTCGACATTTTCGCGATCGCGCTTGTTCTTCTCGTCATCGTCACGCTGTTCGCCGGGATCAAGACCGTTCCGCAGGGCTATGACTGGACCATCGAGCGGTTCGGCAAATACACCCGCACGCTGTCGCCCGGCCTCAATCTGATCGTGCCGTATTTCGATCGCATCGGGCGCAAGATGAATATGATGGAGCAGGTGATCAACATCCCCGAGCAGGAGGTAATCACCAAGGACAACGCCACCGTGACGGTGGACGGCGTCGCGTTCTTCCAGGTGTTCGATGCCGCGAAGGCGAGCTACGAGGTCGCCAATCTCAACCAGGCGATCATCGTGTTGACCATGACCAATATCCGCTCGGTGATGGGCTCGATGGATCTCGACCAGGTGCTGTCGCATCGCGACGAGATCAACGAGCGGCTGCTGCGCGTGGTCGACGCCGCGGTGTCGCCCTGGGGCCTCAAGGTCAATCGAATCGAGATCAAGGACATCGTGCCGCCGGCCGACCTCGTCGAGGCGATGGGCCGGCAGATGAAGGCGGAGCGCGTCAAGCGCGCCGACATCCTGCAGGCGGAAGGCCAGCGGCAGTCCGAGATCCTGCGCGCCGAGGGCGCCAAGCAGGGCCAGATCCTGCAGGCCGAAGGCCGCAAGGAGGCTGCGTTCCGCGACGCCGAGGCGCGCGAGCGCTCCGCCGAAGCCGAGGCGAGAGCCACCCAGATGGTCAGCGATGCCATCGCCAAGGGCGACGTCGCAGCGCTGAACTATTTCATCGCCGACAAGTACATCAAGGCGTTCGGCCAATTGGCTGATTCGCCGAACCAGAAAGTGCTGATGCTGCCGATCGAGGCGACCAGCATCCTCGGCTCGCTCGCCGGCATCGGCGAGATCGCCAAGGCCACCTTCGGGGAGAGTGCCGCATCCGCCGCGGCCGCCGCACGGCGCGGCTCGGTGCCGCCGGCAGGTTCAATGCCACCACCGCCGGTGCCGCCGCAGCGGTAAGATTGCTGACGGCATCGCGCCTGCAATGTGAGAGGTCGTGTCATGGCCGAGATGTTTTCGACATTGGGTACCTGGAACTGGCTGATCTTCGGCTTCATCCTGATGGCGCTCGAACTCGCAGCGCCCGGGGTGTTCCTGTTCTGGCTCGGGCTCGCGGCGCTGCTGGTCGGCCTGCTGTCGTTCGTCTTTACGCCGTCCTGGCAGACGCAGCTCCTGATGTTCGCGGTGTTCGCCGCGCTGGCGGTGCCGGTGTGGCGGCATTTTGCCAGGGGCGCGACCGAGGCGAGCAAGACCAATCCGTTCCTCAACCGCCGCAACGAAGCCTTGGTCGGCCGCGAATTCACACTGGAGAAGCCGATCGTCGACGGGGCAGGCACGATGCGGATCGACGACACGGTGTGGCGCGTGGCCGGCCCCGATGCGCCGGCCGGCAGCCGGGTCAAGGTGGTCCGCGCCGACGGCGCGAGCCTGACGGTGGCCGCGGTCTAGCTGCCGCCCTGTCTGCTCCAGCGCTCGGCGAAGCGATTGAGCGGCGTGAAGGTTTGGAGCAGCTCCCGGCCGAGCGCGGTGAGGCTGTAACCATCATCCGTCAGCTCGACGAGCCCGGACTCGCGCAGTTCGGTCAACCGCGTCTGCAGGATCGCCGGTGACGCTTCGTCGCAGGCGGCGCGCAGCGCGCGCGAGGTCAGAGCGCCCTCCCGCAGCTCCCAGACGATGCGCAAGGTCCAGCGCCGTCCCAATAGATCGAGCAGCGCCATGATCGGGCGGCCAGTCCATGAGCCGCGGACGCCGGGTTTGGCGGTGGGAACCTGCTTCGCCATGTCGCGAACCCCTCTCGAATCTCGCTTGCGTCGATCGCTACAGATATTGTAGCGTGGCGCTACAGTAAATGTAGCGACGAGATCAGCCCATGTCACGCATCGCACCGCTCGATCCGCCCTATGCGGCAGACGTTCAACAGCATTTCGACCGCATCATGCGCGGCAAGCCGCCGCTAGTGCTGTTCCGCATGATGGCAGGGCACCCGCGCGCCTGGGAAAAGTTTCGCGGCGGCAGCCTGCTCGACCGCGGGCCGCTGCCCCTGCGGGAACGCGAGATCGTGATCGACCGCACCTGCGCGCTCAATGCATGCGAATATGAATGGGGCGTGCATGTCACCGCGTTCGGCGCCGCCGCCGGGCTGTCGGAGCAGCAGGTCCACGCCACCGTGCGCGGCAAGGCCGATGCGGATTGCTGGTCGCCGGCCGAGCAGGCGCTGATCGCCGCGGTCGACGCGCTGCATGCGCTCGCGACGCTGGATGACGCTGAATTCGCGGCGCTGTCGGCGCATTATGACGACGATCAGGTGCTGGAGATCATCCTGCTGTGCGGCTTCTACCGCACCGTCTCCTACCTCGCTAACGCGCTGGCGCTGCCGCTGGAGACGACCGCGGCGCGGTTTCCGAAGTAACCGATCTCATTCCGGGGCGCGCCACCTGTTGGCGCGATTCCAGGTTCGTCGCTGCGCGCCGCCCCGGAATGACAGGGTTGAGAAGAACGTAGGGTGCGCAAGGCGCAGCACGCCCGCCAATTCCCGTGCGGGGCGGTGGGCACGCTTTACCTTCCAATCTGCAGCATCGCCAGCATGATCCAGACGACCATAAGGACAATTGCGCAGACAAGCATGCCCCAAGCCTTCCGACGTCGGGCTTGGCATCTCTCGGAGAGATTGGGAGACAGAATTGCGTAGGACGACATCCACGACCGCGTGACCCAATCCACGTGGGACGCATGATCTTCGCCCCACTCCTGGGTGAACAACGTATGCTGGTAGAAGCCGATGACGAAGCACGCCAGAGCTCCAAGCCAGACGGTGAAAGATAAGAACAAACCAATCGCAGCCAATTCAAACACCGCTCGTGATGTGACGACCACACTCGGATTCGCGAAATCTCGGCCCTCTGGGACGGCCAACTGGCCGGCGAAGAGCGGAGCGTAGGTGGGTTGGCGAACCGTACTCCGCCGCGTCTGCTCGGAAGATTGGTGGGTTACGCGTTCGGCCAAACTACCCCAGAAATCCGAAGGCTACGCCACGCCGGCGCGCAGCAGATCGTGCAGGTGGATGATGCCGACCGGCTTCTTTCCTTCGGTCACGATCAGCGTGATGATCTTCAGCTTGTTGAGCAGTTCCAGCGCCTCGCCGGCGAGGGTGTCGCGCCCGATCGTCTTCGGCGGTCTGGTCATGATCTCATCGACCGACTGCGCCAGGAGGTTCGGATGCATATGCCGGCGAACGTCGCCATCGGTGACGATGCCGACGAGGTCGCCGTTGTGGTCGGTGATCCCGACACAGGCAAATCCCTTGGAGGTCATCTCGATCAGCGCGTCCGACATCTTGGTGCCGAGCGGCTTCAGCGGCAGCGCCTCGCCGCTGTGCATCAGGTCGCGGGCATGTTTCAGGAGCGCGCCGAGCTTGCCGCCCGGATGCAGCACGCTGAAGTCGGTCGAGGTGAAGCCGCGGCCTTCGAGCAGCGCGATCGCCAGCGCATCGCCGAGCGCCAGCATCATCAGCGAGGACGTGGTCGGCGCCAGATTATGCGGGCAGGCCTCGCGCGCTTTCGGCAGCGTCAGCTGCACGTCGGCGGCCTTACTCAGCGTCGAGTCCTTGTCGGCGGTCATCGCGATCAGCGGGATGCCGAAGCGCGCGGCATAGGCGATCAGGTTGCGCATCTCCGGCTGCTCGCCGGACCATGACAGCGCCAGGATTGCGTCGTCGGCGGTGATCATGCCGAGGTCGCCGTGGCTGGCTTCGGCGGTGTGCACGAAGAACGCCGGCGTGCCGGTGGAGGCGAAGGTCGCGGCGATCTTGCGGCCGATATGGCCCGACTTGCCGAGCCCGGTGACGATCAGCCGCCCCTTGGCCTTGCGGATCAGTTCGGCCGCCGCCGTGAACGCCGCGCCGAGGTCGGACTTGAGTGCCGCAGAGAGCGCAGCGACGCCGCTTGCTTCGGCATCGAGGGTGCGGAGCGCCGACTGAACGGCGCCGTCATCGGGGCCGGATGATTTGGTCATCAGCGGTTTCGGTTTGGCCATTTCGGATTCCAGGGGAGGGTTTTTGCACCCGGGCGTCTCCCTTAGCACGTTCGATTCCGCGATGCGACGCGGCGGCGGATCCTCAACGGCTCATTAACCATAATTGTTTTAACTCCATTAACGACGTTTTTCGCCGCCCGGCGGGATGCGTACGTCAAGTGCATGGATTCGTTGGGGTATTTCCATCGTGTGGCGGCGGCCAGCAAGCGGCCCAAATCGGCGCGGATGCTTCATTCGCGTGGCTTTGCCGTGCCTTCTGCTGACCGCGACCAGCGGGCTCGCCGACGCCCAGACCGTGACGCCGGATCTGTTCAGCCCGAACCGGCAGAGCCAGGTCATCACCCAGGACTCGCCGCTGCGCCGGACCACCGCCGATGCCATGGATCCGCTCAACGGCTTGAGGCTGCCCGACGCCGATCCTGGCCGGCGTGCCTCGTCGTCGTCGGCATCAACGCCGGAGCGCGTCGGACAGATCCCGACCTACGGTCTCCCCGCCGCCAACGGCGCCGCGACGTCAGGCTATGACTCGCTCAACCGCAAGCGCCTGAAGCCGAAATATTATCCGGGCCAGGCCAAGCCGAAGCCGCCGCCGGGACCCGGCTCGCCGGTGCCCACGCCACAGCCGTTGACGGCGGCCGGGCAGTTGCGGCTGTCGATCCCGCCGTCGGAGACCGCCAATAAGCCGCCGCTGCCGCCGGCGATGGCCGGCACCATCGTCGGCCAGCCGCCGCGCAGGCGGCTCAAGATCGACGACGATCCGTTCAGCGCGGTCGGCGACTACGCCGGCTCGTTCATGGTCAAGACCGCGGTCGAGGTAATGGCCGGCTACGATACCAACCCCGGCCGGCTCTACTCGCCGCAGGGCAAGGCATTCTACATGGTCGCGCCGGAATTCCTCGCGGTGTCGGACTGGGAGCGCCACGCCGTCGTCGCCGATCTGCGCGGCTCGTTCACCGGCTACGGCTCCCAACTCACGCCGATCGACGGCACGCCGCTGTCGGCGCCGCTCGATATCGACCGTCCGAATTTCACCGGCCATATCGACGGCCGTCTCGACGTCTCCAGAGACACGCATCTCTTGGCGCAGGCCCGCATGCTGGTCTCGACCGACAATCCCGGCAGCCCGAACGTGCAGGCCGGCCTCGCCAAATATCCGATCTACTCTACGGTCGGCGGCACCTTCGGCATCGACCAGAATTTCAACCGCATGCAGGTCTCGCTTGGCGCCACCGTCGACCGTACCGATTATCAGTGGTCGAAGCTGACCGACGGCACCTCGTCGTCGAACGACGACCGCAACTTCACGCAATATGGCGGCATCGGCCGCCTCAGCTATGAGCTCAACCCGGCCATAAAGCCCTTCATCGAGGTGCAGGGCGACAGCCGCGTCCACGATCTCTATCTCGACCGCGCCGGTTACGCGCGCGATTCATCGGGCGGCTACGCCAAGGCCGGCACCTCGTTCGAGTTCACGCGGCTGCTGTTCGGCGAAATCTCGATCGGCTACGCGATGCGCGATTATGCCGACACGCGGCTCAACCGGCTCGAGGGGCTGCTCACGACGGCGTCGCTGACCTGGACCGCGACGCCGCTGACCACGGCCAAGTTCTATTCCGACACCCAGCTCGGCGAGACCACGCTGCCCGGCACCTCCGGCGTGCTGTCGCGCACCTACACCGTAGAGGTCGATCACGACTTCCGCCGCTGGCTCACTGCGATCGGCAAGTTCACCTACGGCACGCTCGAGTACCAGGGCGATAACCGCAACGACACCATCTACTCGGTGTCCGCCGACCTGATCTACAAGATGACCCGCAGCCTCTGGATCAAGGGCACGGTCCGCCGCGACTGGCTGGATTCGAACCTGGCGGGACAGAGCTCGGCGTCGACGGTCGTGATGCTGGGCGTGCGGGTGCAGAACTAAGCTGCTGAAACACTCACGTGCCACCGCCACAGCTCGTCATGCCCGCGCATGCGGGGCATCCAGTACGCCGCGGCCTATCGGTTCAAGCGCTGACATCTCTGGAATACTGGATCGCCCGCTTTCGCGGGCGATGACAGTTCAGTGTGTGGCTGTGGTCCGGCGTGCTTACCCCGGCAGGTCCGTCTTCCCCATCAGGATGCTGTCGATCGAGCGCGCGCACTGGCGGCCTTCGCGGATTGCCCAGACCACGAGCGACTGGCCGCGGCGCATGTCGCCGGCGGAGAAGATCTTCGCTCGCGAGGTCTGGTAGTCCTGCAGGGAGGCGCGGACGTTGCCGCGCTGGTCGAGCTCGACGCCCAGCGTCTTGAGCAGGCCCTCGTGCACCGGATGCACGAAGCCCATCGCCAGCAGCACCAGCTCGGCGTCGAGCGTGAACTCGGTGCCGGGCAGCGGCTTGAACTTGTCGTCGACCTTGACGCAATGCAGTTTTGTCACTTTGCCGTCGACGCCTTCGAACTTCGTCGTTAGCACCGCGAATTCGCGCACCGCGCCTTCAGCCTGGCTCGACGAGGTCCGCATCTTCAGCGGCCAGTTCGGCCAGGTCACGCCCTTGTTCTCGTGCTCGGGCGGTGCCGGCATGATCTCGAGCTGGGTCACGGACTTGGCGCCCTGCCGGAACGAGGTGCCGATGCAGTCCGAGCCGGTGTCGCCGCCGCCGATCACGACGACATGCTTGCCGCCGGCCAGGATGTCGGCGGCGCCGTTCAGCGGCTCGCCGGAGACGCGGCGGTTCTGCTGCGGCAGGAAGTCCATCGCGAAGTGGATGCCGGCGAGCTCGCGGCCCGGGATCGGCAGGTCGCGCGGGGCTTCCGCGCCGCCGGTCAGCGCCACCGCGTCATACTGCTTGGCGAGCTCCTGCGGGTCGATCGCACCGGGCGTCGAGCCGCCCACCGCCTTGCCGTAGTGGAAGGTGACGCCTTCGGCTTCCATCTGCGCCACGCGGCGGTCGATGATGTTCTTCTCCATCTTGAAGTCGGGAATGCCATAGCGCAGCAGGCCGCCGGCCTTGGCGAACTTCTCGTAGACATGCACCTCGTGGCCGGCGCGCGCGAGCTGCTGCGCGGCGGCGAGGCCAGCGGGGCCCGAGCCGATCACGGCGACCTTCTTGCCGGTCTTGGCGGCCGCGATCTCCGGCTTCACCCAGCCATTGTCCCAGGCGCGGTCGACGATCGCGCATTCGATGGTCTTGATGGTGACGGGGTTGTCGTCGATGTTGAGCGTGCAGGACGCCTCGCACGGCGCCGGGCAGATCCGGCCGGTGAACTCGGGGAAATTGTTGGTCGAGTGCAGGTTGCGCGAGGCCTCTTCCCAGTTGCCCTGATAGACGAGGTCGTTGAAATCGGGGATCTGGTTGTTGACCGGGCAGCCCGGCGTGCCCGGCGCGGTCGAGCCGGTGCCGTGGCAATAGGGGATGCCGCAGTTCATGCAGCGCGCCGCCTGGTCCCGCGTGTCCTTCTCGCTCAGCGGAATGACGAACTCGTTGAAGTTCTTGAGCCGCTCGGCGACCGGCTCGTACTTGCGGTCATGCCGCTCGATCTCGAGAAAACCTGTGATCTTACCCATTGAAACCCGATGCCCCTGCATCTCAGTTGTCCGTCATTCCGGGCTGCGCCGCGAGGCGCAGACCCGGAGGTCTCGAAGTGGTTTGGCGAGATTCCGGGCTCGCGCCGATGGCGCGCCCCGGAATGACGCCCGGTGATATTACGCGCCGATCGCGATTTTCGGCTCGGCGTCGGCGTTGGCCTTCATTTCCTTCAGCGCGCGGCGGTACTCCACCGGCATCACCTTGCGGAATTTCGGCAGCCAGCTCTTCCAGTCGGCGAGGATCTCGGCCGCCTTCTTCGAGCCGGTCAGCTTGGCGTGACGGGTGATCAGGACATGCAACCGCTCCACGTCGGAATCGAGCAGGTTCTGGAACACGTCGACCCGGCCATGCGCCTCGAGATCGCCGGAGTGATGATAGGTGCCTTCGTTGATCATCTCCTCCGACAGCACCGGCTCCAGCTCGACCATCGAAAGGTTGCAGAGCTTGCTGAAGTCGCCGCTCTCGTCCAGCACATAGGCGATGCCGCCGGACATGCCGGCCGCGAAGTTGCGTCCCGTCTTGCCGAGCACCACCACGATGCCGCCGGTCATGTACTCGCAGCAATGATCGCCGGCGCCTTCGACGACCGCGACCGCGCCGGAGTTGCGCACCGCGAAGCGCTCGCCGGCGATGCCGCGGAAGTAGCACTCGCCCGCGATCGCGCCGTACATCACGGTGTTGCCGACGATGATCGATTCCTCCGGCACGATGCCGGAGTTCCTCGGCGGCTTGACGATGATGCAGCCGCCCGAGAGGCCCTTGCCGACATAGTCGTTGCCTTCACCCTCGAGCTCGAAGGTGACGCCCTTGGCGAGCCAGGCGCCGAACGCCTGTCCCGCCGTGCCCTTCAGGCCGACATGGATGGTGTCGAGCGGAAGGCCGGCATGACCGTAGATCTTGGCCACCGCGCCCGACAGCATCGCGCCGGCGGAACGGTCGGTGTTGTTGATCTCTTCCTCGATCTTGACCGGCGCACCGCGATCGAGCGCGGCCTGCGCCTTCTCGATCAGCCGGCGATCGAGCACGGCTTCCAGATGGTGATTCTGGCCTTCCGAGTGATAGATCGTCTGGCCCTTCTCCTCCTTCTGCCGCACGAACAGCTTGGAGAAATCGAGGCCCTTGGCCTTCCAGTGCGAGACCAGCGCGGTCTGGTCCAGCATCTGGACCTGGCCGACCATCTCGTCGAACGTCTTGAAGCCGAGCTGCGCCATGATCTCGCGCACTTCCTCGGCGACGAAGAAGAAGTAGTTGATGACGTGCTCGGGCTGGCCGGTGAAGCGCTTGCGCAGCACCGGATCCTGGGTCGCGACGCCGACCGGGCAGGTGTTGAGGTGGCACTTGCGCATCATGATGCAGCCCGCCGCGATCAACGGCGCGGTGGCGAAGCCGAATTCGTCGGCCCCGAGCAGCGCGCCGATCACGACGTCACGGCCGGTGCGGAAACCGCCGTCGACCTGGACCGCGATACGGCTGCGCAGGCGCTGGCGCACCAGCGTCTGATGGGTTTCGGCAAGGCCGATCTCCCACGGCGAGCCGGCATGCTTGATCGAGGTCAGGGGCGAGGCACCGGTGCCGCCCTCGAAGCCCGCGATGGTCACATGGTCGGCGCGCGCCTTGGCGACGCCGGCCGCAACCGTGCCGACGCCGACTTCGGACACCAGCTTGACCGAGACCTGGCCGTCCGGATTGACGTTCTTGAGGTCGTAGATCAGCTGGGCGAGGTCTTCGATCGAGTAGATGTCGTGATGCGGCGGCGGCGAGATCAGGCCGACACCCGGCGTCGAATGCCGGACGCGCGCGATCGTCGCGTCGACCTTGTGGCCGGGCAACTGGCCGCCTTCGCCGGGCTTGGCACCCTGCGCCATCTTGATCTGCATCATGTCGGAATTGACGAGATATTCCGTCGTCACGCCGAACCGGCCCGAGGCGACCTGCTTGATCGCCGAGCGCATCGAATCGCCGTTGGGAAGCGGCTTGAAGCGGTCGGACTCCTCGCCGCCTTCGCCGGTGTTCGACTTGCCGCCGATCCGGTTCATCGCGATCGCGAGCGTGGTGTGCGCCTCGCGCGAGATCGAGCCGAACGACATCGCGCCGGTCGAGAACCGCTTGACGATGTCCTTGGCCGGCTCGACGTCCTCGAGCTTGACCGGCTTGCGCTTGTCGTCCTCGGCGCTCTTGATCCGGAACAGGCCGCGCAGCGTCAGCAGACGCTCGGACTGCTCGTTGAGGATCTTGGCGAACGCCCGGTAGCGCTCCAGCGAGTTGCCGCGCACGGCATGCTGCAGCGTCGAGACCGATTCCGCGGTCCAGGCATGGTCTTCGCCGCGGGTGCGGTAGGCATATTCGCCGCCGACATCGAGCGCGCTCTTGTAGATCTGGCCGTCGCCGAACGCATCGGTGTGGCGCCGCACGGTCTCCTCGGCGATCTCGCCGAGGCCGACGCCCTCGATCCGCGTGTGGGTGCCGGCGAAATACTTGGCGACGAAGTCCGCCTTGAGGCCGACCGCATCGAAGATCTGCGCGCCGCAATAGGACTGATAGGTCGAGATGCCCATCTTGGACATCACCTTGAGCAGGCCCTTGCCGATCGACTTGATGTAGCGCTTGACGATCTCGTAGTCGTCGAGCGCGCCGGGCAGCCGGTCCTTCATCGCGAGGATGGTTTCGAACGCGAGATAGGGGTTGATCGCTTCGGCGCCGTAGCCGGCGAGGCAGGCGAAGTGATGCACTTCGCGCGGCTCACCCGACTCCACGACGAGGCCGACCGAAGTGCGCAGGCCGGTGCGGATCAGATGATGATGCACGGCGGCGCAGGCGAGCAGCGACGGGATCGGAATCCGGTCGGTGCCGGTCATGCGATCGGACAGGATGATGATGTTGATGCCCTCGCGCACCGCGCCCTCGGCGCGGGCGCAAAGCTCGTCGAGCACCTGCTCCATGCCCGCCGCGCCGAAGCCGGCGTGGAAGGTGGTGTCGAGCGTGCGCGACTTGAAGTGGGTCTCGGGAACGTCGGAGATCGAGCGGATCTTCTCGAGATCGGCATCGGTCAGGATCGGCTGCCGTACTTCGAGGCGCTGGGTCGAGGCGACGCCCTGCAGGTCGAACAGGTTCGGCCGCGGCCCGATGATCGAGACGAGGCTCATCACGATCTCTTCGCGGATCGGGTCGATCGGCGGGTTGGTCACCTGCGCGAAGTTCTGCTTGAAGTAGGTGAACAGCTGCTTCGGCTTGTCCGACAGCGCCGAGATCGGCGTGTCGTTGCCCATCGAGCCGGCTGCCTCCTCACCCGTGGCCGCCATCGGCGTCATCAGGATGGTGATGTCTTCCTGGCTGTAGCCGAACGCCTGCTGGCGATCGAGCAGCGGCAGGTTGGAGCGCACGCCCTTGGCCGGCGCATCCGGCAACTCCTCGAGCTGGATCTGGGTGCGATGCAGCCAGTCACTATAGGGATGGCTCTTGGCGAGGTCGGCCTTGATCTCGTCGTCGGGAATCAGGCGGCCCTGCTCGAGGTCGACGAGCAGCATCTTGCCGGGCTGCAGCCGCCACTTGGTGACGATCTGGTCCTCCGGAATCTTCAGCACGCCCATTTCGGACGCCATCACGATGCGGTCGTCCTTGGTGACGAGATAGCGGGCGGGGCGCAGGCCGTTGCGGTCGAGCGTCGCGCCGATCTTGCGGCCGTCGGTGAAGGCGATCGCGGCCGGGCCGTCCCACGGCTCCATCAGCGCGGCGTGATATTCGTAGAAGGCGCGGCGCTGCTCATCCATCAGGGGATTGCCGGCCCACGCTTCCGGAATCATCATCATCACGGCGTGCGGCAGCGAGTAGCCGCCCTGCACCAGGAATTCGAGCGCGTTGTCGAAGCAGGCGGTGTCGCTCTGTCCTTCATAGGAGATCGGCCACAGGCGGCTGATGTCCTTGCCGTAGAGCTCCGAATGTACGGAAGCCTGCCGCGCCGCCATCCAGTTGACGTTGCCGCGCAGCGTGTTGATTTCGCCGTTATGGGCGATCATCCGGTAGGGATGCGCCAGCGACCAGGTCGGGAAGGTGTTGGTCGAGAAACGCTGATGCACCAGCGCCAGCGCGCTGTCGAAATCCGCTTCATGCAGGTCGGGATAGTACTTGCCGAGCTGGTCGGCGAGGAACATGCCCTTGTAGATCACGGTCCGACACGACAGCGAGCACGGGTAATAGCCCGCCATGCCGCGGTCGCGGCGCTGATAGATCGCCTGCGAGATCGACTTGCGCAGGATATAGAGCCGGCGCTCGAAATCGTCCTCGGTCTTGACTGCGTTGTTGCGGCCGATGAAGACCTGCATGTGATAGGGCTCGGTCGGCTTCACGGTGACGCCGAGCGACGAGTTGTCCGACGGCACGTCGCGCCAGCCGAGCAGCTTGAAGCCCTCGTTCTTGATCTCGTCGGCGATGATGCTCTTGATCACGTTCCGCCACGCGGCATCGCGCGGCATGAACAGCGCGCCGATGGCGTATTCGCCGGGCTTCGGCAGCTTGAAGCCGAGCTCGGAGGTCTTGCGCGCGAAGAAGGCGTGCGGGATCTGCACCAGGATGCCGGCGCCGTCACCGGCGCGCGGGTCGGCGCCGACGGCGCCACGATGCTCGAGGTTGCACAGGATGCTCAGCGCGTCGGAGACGATCTGATGCGACTTCTGGCCCTTGATGTTGGCGATGAAGCCGACGCCGCAGGAATCCTTTTCCAGGCTCAGGTCGTACAGGCCTTCGGCCTGCGGACGCCAGGTGTGAAGCTCGGGGGTGTGCGGTCCAAAGGACGCATCATGCGCTGCATCGGCGGCTTTCGAGTCCGCGGTCGCCGACAGCATGCCTGTCACGATGGTTTCGCGCTCGAATTCCGACCCGCTCATGTGTCCTCTCCCTTTCGTAAGGGGCCTCACCGTATTTGGCGCACCTTGGACGTTGCGGCACCCACCGGGCCACCGCTCGTCCGCCGCGAGCCGCATTTTCCTAAATTCAGGCGACGGGCGTTTCAACGTCCCCTAAGGGACGGCCCTGCCTGCAGCATTCTCGGAGCCCGGGGCGCCGAGGTTTCGTTGCAATCCCTATGCCGGAATGGCCTCGAAATTGAGACAGCTTTACTGTCCTAACCTCGACCTTGCCAAATTTTTGTCTATCACACAAGCGCGAGGAAGTCCTCGCCCGCATGCTTGGATTGGACAGCTCGGCGGGCCCGCCGCGCCCCTGATTCGAAGCAAACACGCCGTGATCTGGCCCAAGGAGGGACCAAGGACCGCCGGAATTCAAACCGAAATTTTGCCCGGCGCGCCGGCAAGAGAGCGGGAAGCTCCGAGAGGCGGGCCAGACAGGAGTTACGGCGATGAAGTTGTTCACAGGTTCGGTTGCAGCCGCCGCCCTCGCGCTCAGCGCAGCCTCGGCCCAGGCGCAGCTGGTAACGTCCGTCCGGATTGGCAGCCCGTCTTTCGTCAGGGTATCCGACATGGGCGGACCCTACGCCGCCATGCCGGAGGTTCCGCCGCCGCCGCGCTTCGGCCGCGTCCCGAGCCTGTTGCCGCCGGTCGAGGTCTACACCGTGCTGCGCGAAAACGGCTATCTGCCACTCGGCGCGCCCCTGCAGCGCGGCTTCGTCTACACGATCTCGGTGATCGACCAGGGCGGCGACGACGGCCGGCTGGTGATTGATGCCCGCGACGGGCACATCATCCGCTTCACCCCGGCCTACCGGCTCGGCGACAATTACGAGGAGGAGATGAGCGCGACCTACGGCCCGGTCGGTCCGATGCCGCGGGCGATCCAGGCGAGGGTGCCGCGGCCGCCGCTCCCGATCCCGCATGTCGCGAGCCGCGTGCCGGTGCCGAAGCGGAGCCCGCTCGCGTCCAGGTCAGCGCCCGGTCCCGCGCCGGCTTCTGCCCCGGCGGCGGCCCAGGCTCCCGCGCCGGCGGCCCAGGCCGCCGTCGCCCCGACCGCTGCGCCGAGCCCGGCAACTGCACCCGCGCCGGCCGAGCAGGCAGCGGCGGCGCCCAAGCCGACCGAAACCCAGGCGGCGGCACCGCAGGCCGTCCAGCAAGCCGAAGCTCCGACCGTCGGTCAGGCCGCTCCGCCGCCGCCGGCACCTGCGATCCTGCCGACCCAGGAAATGCCGAAGGTGCAGGGACTGGAATGATCTACGCTCTTCAAACCTCCCCTTGAAAAGGGGAGGTCGCTTTGCTCGCGAGAGCAAAGCGGGTGGGAATCTGCTCTCTCCGCGAACACTGTCATCCGTGGCCGGACCCCCATCCCGACCTTCCCCCTTTCAGGAGGAAGGGGAAGATTGCCGGATGGAGCCAACGGCTCGCGCGAAAGCCAGCAACAAAAAACGCCCCGGTTTCCCGGGGCGTTTTCGCGTTCAGCCAATATCTGCCGACGCGGGATGTGTCGCTTAGGCCGCGACCTTGCTGGCCGAGCCGTCAACCACCTGCGGGGCCTTCTCGCCGCCGCCGATCGGAATGCTGCGGGGCTTCTTGGCCTCGGGAATCTCGCGGACGAGATCGACGTGAAGCAGGCCGTTCTCGAGCGAAGCGTTCTTCACCTGCACGAAGTCGGCAAGCTGAAAGACGCGCTCGAAGGCGCGCGAGGCGATGCCGCGATAGAGCACTTCGGCGCTGTTGCCGGAGTTCTCGTTGGCGGATTTCTCGCCCTTGATCGTCAGCGTGTTTTCCTTCGCGACGATCGAAAGCTCGGCCTGCGAGAAGCCGGAGACCGCAACGCTGATCCGGTAAGCATTCTCGCCGGTGCGCTCGATGTTGTAGGGGGGATAGCCGGGGCTGCCGTCCGAGGTGACCTGATCGAGCAGGCTGAAGAGGCGGTCGAAGCCGACGGTGGAACGATAAAACGGAGTGAGGTCGTAGGTACGCATAGGGGTAGTCCTCCATTGAGCGACTGTTTCAATTACCCGCCCGCCATCGGGCCGGGCTTAGATGTGTGCAGCCTGATGTTCCGGTTCCGAAACACTGGTAGCGGCCTGCACTGAGATGATATGGGAGGGGTCACGTCGCGTTCAAGAGGCGGAAACCGCGTCGCTTTTTTTCGGCGCCGGCGTCCTTGATCTCCACCCTGTCCCTCCACTCCGGTCTCCTGCATGACGCTCGTCTCGATCCCCGCCAACCCGGTTCCGGACGACGTTGTCAGTGGCACCATCAAGACACCCGACGGGGCCGAGCTGCGCTTCGCGCGCTGGGCGCCGCCGCCCGGCCGCAAGGGCACGGTCTGCGTGTTCGGCGGACGCGGCGAGATGATCGAGAAATATTTCGAGACCGTGCGCGACCTGCGCGACCGCGGTTTTGCGGTGGCGATGATCGACTGGCGCGGGCAGGGGCATTCGTCGCGGCGGCTGCGCGATCCACGCAAGGGTTACGTGCGCGACTTCGCCGATTACGAGGTCGACGTCGAGACCTTCGTGCAGCAGGTGGTGCTGCCGGATTGCCCGCCGCCCTATTTCGCGCTGGCGCATTCGATGGGTGGCGCGGTGATGTTGCGGATCGCGCATGCCGGCAAGCGCTGGTTCGATCGCATGGTACTGTCGGCGCCGATGATCGACCTGCCGCGCGGGCGCGTGTCGTTCTTTCCAAGCGCGCTGCTCCGGATCATGCGACTGGCCGGGCAGGGCGGCCGCTACGTTCCGGGCAGCAGCGACGAACTGGTCGGCCTCGCGCCCTTCATTGGTAATCCCGTGACCAGCGACCCCGTGCGCCACGCGCGCAACGCGGCGATCCTGGAAGAAGATCCGACGCTCGGCATCGCTGCGCCGACGATCGCCTGGGCCGACACCGCATTCACCGCGATGCGCACTTTTCGCGGCATGTCGTATCCGTCCGAAATCCGCCAGCCGATCCTGATGCTGGCGGCGAGCAATGACGAGGTGGTGTCGACGGCGGCGATCGAGGAGTTCGCCTACCATTTGCGCGCCGGTTCGCATCTCGTGATCGCCGGCTCCAAGCACGAGATCCTGCAGGAGCAGGATCGCTACCGCGGGCAATTCTGGGCGGCGTTCGACGCCTTCGTGCCGGGCACGCCGCTGTTCAAGTGAACGATAGCGTTTTCGAGCGAAGTGGATACCGGTTCGCGTGAAGAAAACGCGTCAAAGAGAAATCTAAAGCGCGATGAGATCAGGTTGAATCGTCATCGCGCTTCAGCTTATTGTTTGAGCATGATCTTTTCGGAAAACCGCTTCACACTTTTCCGGATCATGCTCTAGCCCTGCAGCAGCGCGACGATCCGGTCGGGAAAGCGCTTTTCCACGAACAAGGTCCTGACCTCGGCGACGCTGAGGTAGCGGTCCTTGCCTTCGCCTTTGCCCATGATGTCGAGCAGCACCGGCCACTCGCCGAGCATCAGCAGCGGATAGTAGCAGTGCAGGATCGCGTAGGACGGCGGATGTTCGTCCTTGGCGCGCTGGAAGTTCGCCGCCATGAACGTCTTGATCTCGGAGGCCGACAGCCCGCGCTCGACGCTGCCGTCGGGGGCCTTGTGGTCCGTGCCGAAGGTGGCGAGCCGCGCGATCTCGTCCTCATGCACGACGGCATGCTGATCGAGGATGCGCGAGCCGGCGCCGTGCTTGTCGAGCGGGCCGTTGCGCAACTCGTCGAGGATCGCGCCCTGCAACAGGCTGCGAATCTGGCTGAACGGACCGATGCCGTTGGCCATCTGCGCGACCATGAAGATCTTGGCGCCGGCGCTGAGCGCCGGAAAGCCGGTCTTGCCGGTGGCGCGGTCGATGGTTTCGGTCAGCTTCGGCAGCGGCACGATATGGCCGCCGACATAGTCGCCGGCGACCAGCGCACGCAGGAACGGGCAGGGATTGTCAGGGGAAACCTGCGGGGCGGGTGCCGCGCTTGCAGCCGTATCGGACATCAATCCACATCCTGAAAAGCTTCTGCCTAAAAAGCATCCATTACCGGTGGATGAATTCGCTCAGGAATCAGCGGCGAATTTCGAGTTGTATGCAACCAGAGCGAGTTTGCCGAAGGGGAGGCCGGCTTTCAAGAGGCCTTCGCGATAGAGCGCAATGTCGGCCGGGTTCTTCCAGTGGAAATTGCGCAAATGACGTTCGACCGTGAGGTCGGGATGATTGGCGAGCAGCGCCTCGGCCGCCTGCGCGGCTTCGTCGGCGCGGCCGAGCTGGGCGAGCGCGGCGCTACGCACCGCCAGGCACTGCAGATGGTTCGGGTTGAGATACAGCCCCTCGCGCGACCATGACAGCGATGCGTCATATTGCCCGAGCAGATAATGGCTGAACGCGTTCAGCGCGGCCCATTGGTAGCGCGGGTCGCTGTTGCCGCGCTGAACCGCCGTCGAGAACAGATCGACCGCCTTGCGATGATCGCCGATCACCATATGGCAGATGCCAAGCACGCCGCGGGCGCCCATGTCGTAGGGGTTGAGCTCGATCGCCCGCTTGATGGCGTCCATCGCGGCTTCGTAATGGCCCTGCATCGCATGCAGATAGGCCAGCAGCGAAAATGCGAACGAGGAGCGCGGGTCGAGCCGGACGCTGCTCTCGGCCAGGCTGACCGACGAGGCCCACAATTCGCGCGTGCTTCGAATCCAGCCGAACTGGACACTCTGGATCTGGATCAGCGCGAGATAGGCGCGCGCGATCGACAACGCCGGGTCGAGCTCGATCGCCTCCTTGAACAGCGCGATCGCGGTTTCGCAATCGTCCTTGGTCTGGTGATAGTAGTGCGAAAGACCTTTCAGGAAGCGATCCCACGCGGTCAGTTCGGCGTTCGGCGAGCGCGCCGGTGCCGAGGCCTCGGCACGGTAGATCTCCTGGGCCACCGCGGCGGAGAGGTTGGCGGTGATCTCGTCCTGCATCGCGAACAGGTCGCCCATGTCGCGGTCGTAGCGGCCGGTCCACAGCTGCTCGCCCTTCTCGGGCGCGATCAGCTCGGCGGAGACGCGGATCTTGTTGCCGGCGCGGCGCACCGAGCCCTGGATCAGATAGCTCGCGTCGATTTCGCGCGCGATCAGGCGGGTCGAGACGTTCTTGCCCTTGTAGGCGAAGGTCGAGTTGCGGCTCAGCACGCGGTAGAAGGATTGCAGCGACAGCGCGTGGATCAGATCCTCGGTCAGGCCGTCGGAGAAATATTCGTCGGCGCCGCCGCTCAGGTTATCGAACGGCAGCACGCCGACGATCGCGGTCCGGTATTGCCCCGGCAGATGCGGGCCGTCATCCGGCGTCTTCTCCTGAAGATCGGATCCAGCCGGCGCCCAGGTCCAGACATGGACCGGTTCAGCGATGTTCTTGAAGCGGTGCGGGCCGGCATCGACCAGGGTGACGGCAAGCCGCCGCCCTGACTCGGTGCGGGCCTTGTCCGACACCGCGATGCCGCCGGGCACGGCGACGGTCTCGAGGCGCACCGCGATGTTGACGTCGTCGCCGAACACCTCGTCCTCGTCGGCCATGACGTCGCCCATGTGGACGCCCATCCGGAAGTGCATGGCGCGTTCGGCCGGCAGATGTTCGTTGCGCTCGGCCATCAGGGTCTGCATCGCGACAGCTGCCTCGATCGCGCCGATGATGCTCGGAAATTCCAGCAGGAAGCCGTCGCCGGTGTTTTTGACGATTCGGCCGCCATGGTTGAGGATGATCGGGTAGATCGCGCTGCGGTGCGCCTTGAACGAGGCATGCGTCCCCGCCTCGTCGACACCCATCATGCGGGAATAGCCGGCGATATCAGCGCAAAGAATGGCAGCGAGCCGTCTTTCCATATCTCCTGTGCCCTGGAATGGCCACTTAGCCTGGGTGACCGAATCCGATACTTACAAGACAGGCCGGGTCCGGCGGAAGCTCGGTTTACGGGCACCTATAATGCATAGTAGCAGGAATTGGCATGCGACCAACGGATCGTACAGTCCGTTTCTCTACTGAATTCGTGTGTCGCTGGGATGGCGCAGGTGGGCTGATCGTCCTTTCGGGTTCGTTACTTACATAGGTTAATGTGGGCGAGATGCTGGGAATTCACGAGCTTTGGCTGTTTGTCCTGTCCGGGCTGCTGCTCAATGTCACGCCGGGGCCGGATACCGCTTATATCATAGGGCGCACGATTCAGCACGGATGGCGCGGCGGCGCCGCTGCGGCGATCGGTATCAGCTGCGGCTGCCTAGTCCACGTGCTGGGCGCGGCGATCGGGCTGTCGGCGCTGCTGATGGCGTCATCGACCGCGTTCCTGGCCGTCAAGCTGATCGGCGCGGCCTATCTGGTGCTGACCGGGCTGCAGATGCTGCTGTCGCGCGCCAAGCCGATCGCTGACATCGCCGGGCAGGGCGACGAGACCTCGATCTCGCGTGTGTTCTGGCAGGGGGCGCTGACCAACATTCTGAATCCCAAGGTGGCGCTGTTCTTCCTGGCATTCCTGCCGCAATTCGTGGCGGCGGACTCAGCCCACAAGACGCTGGCCTTCCTGGTGCTCGGGCTGATCTTCATCACCGGCGGCACGCTGTGGTGTCTTGGCCTCGCGGCCTTTGCAGCGCGGGCTGCCGGCCGCATCCGGCAATCGACCGGCGTGATCGCCTGGATCAACCGTTCGCTCGGCGCGCTCTTCGTCTATCTCGGCGTCCGCGTCGCCATGCTGGAGGCGCGCTAGGTTCTCAGCCGTGGATCTTGAGCAGCGCGCTGCCGGCGAGATAGATGCCGAGCAGGATCATCGAGATCAGGAACCAGCGGCGGAAGACGTCGGGCTGCATCCGCGTGCGGACCGCCTGGCCGATGAACATGCCGGTGAACGACGTCACCATCGCCACCGCACCCGGCAGCGCGGTGGCCGCGGTCAGCAGGCCCGAGGCCGTGAGATTGAAGGCGAGTGCGATGGTCGCGGTGGTGAAGAAGACGCCGAGCGCCTGCACCAGTTCGTCCCGCTCCATGCCGATCGCCTGCATGAACGGCATCGAGGGAACGACCTGGACGCCGGTTGCCGCCGAGATCAGCCCGGTGATGACGCCGACGATGCCGCCGATCCATCTCTCGTGGCGCCGCGCGACCTTGAAGTTGAATCTGCTCAGGCCGACGATCGCGTAGATCACCAGCAGCGCGCCGAGCACGACGGTGCCGTAGGCCGCGTAAGGCCCAGTCAATAGTCCGGCATTGATCCAGATTCCAACGACGGTGCCGAGCATCAGCGGCCACAGCCGCTTGAGGATGTCGCGCAGATACGGGCCGACGAAGGTCTGCCAGATATTGGTGACGATCGCCGGCACGATCACGATCGCAATTGCCTGGCCCGGCGCCATCGTGGTTGCCAGCAGTCCCATCGCGACCGTCGGCAGACCGAGGCCGAGTGTCCCCTTGACGAAACCGGCGAGCAGAAAGGCGAAGGCGATGAAGATCAGGAGATGGTCGACCATGGCTGCACATTGACCGATCGAGCCGATCGGCACAATCTGGAGGTTACGGAGTTAGCCTTCGGATCACCCGAAGGGCGGAACGGGAAACGTTATGCGGTTCGACCTGATCGACTTGCAATTGTTCATCGCGGTGGCGGATGCACGCAGCATCACCCAGGGCGCGGCGCGCGCAAACCTTGCGCTAGCCTCGGCAAGCGAGCGAATCAAGGGCCTCGAGGAGGCGCTCGGCGTCGCGCTGCTCAAGCGCGGCCGTCGCGGCGTCGAACTGACGGCGGCGGGCGAGAGCCTGCTCGGTCACGCGCGGATCGTGATGCATAATGTCGAGGCCCTGCAGAGTGATCTCGCCGCCTATGCCAGCGGCGTCCGCGCCAATGTGCTGCTGCTCGCCAACACCTCGGGCCTGTCGGAGCATCTGCCGCGGGCGCTGGCGGCGTTCCTGCACGAACATCCCGATATCAGCGTCGACGTCGAGGAGCGCGAGAGCACCGATATCGCGACCGCGATCGCGAGCGGCGCCGCCGATCTCGGTTTCGCCGCCGAACACGCGCTGCCCGACAGCGTCGAGCGTTTCCTGTTCAGCGAGGACCGCCTGATGCTGGTGGCGTCGCGCCGCAGTAATCTCGGCGGCCGCCGCCAGATCGACTTCCAGGAGGTGGTCGGCCGCGATTTCGTCGGCCTCACGGCGACGTCGGCGCTGCAGGTCCATATTTCGCGACACGCGGCAAAGCTCGGGGCGCGGTTGCGCTTCCGCGCCCGCCTGCGCGGCTTCGACGCCATCTGCCAGATGGTCGCCGCCGATGTTGGCATCGCGGTGATCCCGGAAACCGCGGCGCGACGCTGCGCGGCGGCGATGCCGATCACGACGATCAGGATCCGCGACGCCTGGGCCAACCGCCGGTTGACGATCTGCGCGCGCAGCTTCAAGGCATTGCCGCGCGCGGCGAAGCAGCTGGTGGAATATCTGCGGGCCGAAGCGCAGCGCTGACGAAGCCGAGGAGACTGCAATGCTCAGGGTCTGGGGACGGCGCAGTTCGTTCAACATGCAGAAGGTGATGTGGCTGATCGGCGAGCTCGATCTGGCGCATGAGCACATCGATGCCGGCGGCGCGTTCGGCGGGCTCGACTGGTCTTGCTTCGCCGTCGCCGCGCCGGCGTCCTGAATCACCTTTGCCCGTTTCTTGATGTCGGCGGCGATGAAGTCGCGAAAGTGCTCCGGTGTCGCCGACCAGCGTCACCGGTGCGAGATCCTTCAGCGTGTCGTAGGCGACCTTTTCATGCTCGGGCTGATCGCCAGCGCGCCGGCGCTCGCGATCGCAACCGTGTAGCCGTCGGGTGCGGCCTTGGCGACCGCATCGGTGCCGAGCACGCCGCCCTGGCCGGCGCGGTTGTCGACGATGATCGGTTGCTTCACCAGTTCCGAGATCTTCTGCCCGATCACCCGCGCGATGATGTCGTTCGGCCCGCAGGGCGGGAACGGCACGATCACCCGGATCGGCTTGGTCGGGAACTGCTGGGCGCTGGCGGTGACGGGCGCGAGAAGCAGGAGAATGGCTGCCAGCAGCCTGCCGCACATCGTCATGTCGCCCGTCCCTGACTTTTCTCGTTGCCATCAGGATGGGCGCAGATCAATCGCCCGGCAACTCAAGAAATCAGGCGGAGCAAGGATCAGGCGTTGAGCAGCTTCATCGCGGCTTCGTGCACGCGCGGGTCACCGGCTGCGATGATGCGGCCGCCGCCTTGCGCCGGCTTGCCGTCCCAGGTGGTGACGACGCCGCCGGCGCCGGTGACGATCGGGATCAGGCCGGCAATGTCGTAGGGTTTCAGCTCGGTCTCGACCACGAGGTCGAGATGGCCGGCCGCGAGCATGCAATAGGAGTAGCAGTCGCCGCCGTAGCGCGACAGGCGCGCCGCTTGCTCGACGCGGCCGAAGCGGGCGCGGTCATCCGGATTCATCAGCAGCGGGCTGGTGGTGAAGACGGTCGCCTCCTTCAGCGAGGCGCAGCGCCGCACCGAGAGCCGCCGCTCGCCCGACGGCCCGGAGTAATGTGCCGAGCCGTTGTCGCCGGAGAAGCGCTCGCCGATATAGGGCTGGTGCATCATGCCAAATACCGGCGTACCTTTGTGCAGCAGCGCGATCAGCGTGCCCCAGATCGGAAAGCCGGCGATGAACGACTTCGTGCCGTCGATCGGATCGAGCACCCAGACATAGTCGGCGTCCTGGCGCTCATTGCCGAATTCTTCGCCGACAATGCCGTGCTGGGGGAAGTTCGCCTTGATCAGCCGCCGCATCACGGCTTCGGCGGCCCGGTCCGCCTCGGTGACCGGATCGAAATCGCTCGAGCTCTTGTTGTCGACCGAGAGCGAGGTGCGGAAGAAAGGCAGGATGGTTTCGCCGGATGCGGTCGCGAGGCGGCCGATGAAGGCGGTAAAGTCGATGACCGTCACGGCATGTCCCTGAAATGCGCAAACGACGCGATGGATACCGGATGTGCTCTTGCCTAGCTTAATCCCATGCGGCGCGCACGATTAACGGAGTGTTATCCCAGCCTGATGATGCGGTTCCGGACTTTCGATTTGGCTTCGATTCGAAAGTCTCCCTGGCTTCGGGGCGGATCACGAAGTTGCGAGTTCTGGTATACAAGCTATGCGCTGAACGCTGCCCGATCTCGATTTCTCGTGTAAGACATTGATATTAAACACCTTAATTTGGCCCGCGGGCCGTGTTGCAGTTTCGCCAGACTTACCAACATTACAGAAGAAATGTTTCGAAAGTTCTTGCGTTTTGTGCGGCGCGGTCGCATATTGTTGCGGTGCGGTAGCGCCTCGCGCTATCGCTGCCCTCCTTGGGCGTTTCCTCCCTAGACTTGGGCCGCTTGTTCATTCAAGCGGCCCTTTTTTCTTTGGGGCCGTCATTTCCGCGAGTGAACTGAGAATCCTATTCGGCGCCTATCGCGTCGCCAATTTGAATTCCCGGTTCATGACTTGCGGCACCACGGGTGCCCGACGAAGAATCTACTCCGCGGCCGCCTGGAACGGGCCGAGATCCCCGAACGGAATTTTTGCAAGCGCATCCGCGAGCGACGCAAAGTCGGCCGCCACCTGGGCGAAGCGCGGTCCGCGCTCGCGTTGGCGCTCATCCATATAGACCGCTCGGTTGAGCTCGATCTGCACGGTGTGCAGGCCGCTCGCCGGGTTGCCGTAATGCTCGGTGATGAAGCCGCCGGCATAGGGCTTGTTGCGACCGATCGAATAGCCGAGCGAGCTCATCATCTCCTCGACCAGATCGGGCAGCAGCGGCGCGCAGCTCGTGCCGTAGCGGTCGCCGATCACGACGTCGGGCCGGCGCGGCTCGTCGCGCGAGACCCCGACCGACGGCATCGAATGGCAATCGACCAAAATCACGGCACCGAACGCCTGGTGCGCCTTGTTGATCAGCCGGCGCAGTGCGCGGTGATAAGGCTTGTAGAGCACCTCGATCCGCCGCAGCGCCTCGTCGACGTCGAGCCGCTCGCGGTAGATCTCCTGGCCGTCGCCGACCACGCGCGGGATGGTGCCGAGGCCGCCGGCCACCCGCATCGAGCGCGTGTTGGCAAAGCTCGGCAGCCGCCCGGTGAACATGCGCGGGTCGAGCTCATAGGGCTCGCGGTTCACGTCGACATAGGAACGCGGGAAGTTGACCCGGATGATCGGAAAGCCGCGATCGCTCAATCCAGCGATCAATTCGTCCATGAAGGAGTCTTCGGAGCGGCGCAGCGCCGCCACGTCGATTCGCGACGCCTCGAGGAACTCGGCCGGGTAGGCCGAGCCCGAATGCGGGGAATTGAAGATGATCGGCGCACGCCAGGCCTGCGGCTCAACGATCTCGAACGGGGGCGACAACTCGCCAGCAAATTCGGTCATTCCCTTGGCGCCGTCCCTTGCGTCCGCCTCGCCCAGCAAGAACTGATTCTGCCGGAAAGGCGGAGATTTATGGGCGGGCATTGTCGGTAATCGCGATCATTCTGCCAAGTGAAAAGAGTGTGGCGCGGGCTGAAACGCGTCTTAAAGGCGGAAAATGCCGCACAAGGTTGATTCGATGCGTGGTTCGGTCCACAAATGGCTGGCGCGCATTTGCCGCTGGCTTGACGCAAATTTCACCCGAAATTTACCGTCTGTCGGGCTTACTGTTCGGACTGCTCCTCAAGCCGGATTCGACGATCCCTGCCATGCCGAAAATTCTTCTCGCCGAAGACGACACCGATATGCGCCGCTTTCTGGTCAAGGCACTGGAAAATGCAGGTTTCAAGGTCTCGCCGCACGACAACGGCATGTCGGCCTATCAGCGGCTGCGTGAGGAGCCGTTCGAAATGCTGCTCACCGACATCGTGATGCCCGAGATGGACGGCATCGAGCTGGCGCGCCGTGCCTCGGAACTCGATCCCGACATCAAGATCATGTTCATCACCGGCTTTGCCGCGGTGGCCCTCAATTCCGATTCGGAGGCGCCGAAAAACGCCAAGGTGCTGTCCAAACCCGTGCACCTCCGGGAATTGGTTAGCGAAGTGAATAAGTTGCTGGCGGCCTGATTCGCCAAAAAACCTTCACTTTGTATCCTTGCCTGCCCCGCCGGTGTCCGTTATAGGGACCCGATCCAAACATGGCTTTGGGTGCGTAGCTCAGCGGGAGAGCACTACCTTGACATGGTAGGGGTCACAGGTTCGATCCCTGTCGCACCCACCACGCTTCGCCCTGACGGGCTTCGCGTGGCGCAGCCACGCGGAGACCTTCAGGTCGAAGCGTGTCCGGCGTAGCTTGAGTTTGCGAAAGCGAAGACGGACCGTCGCCGCAAGCAAGCTGGTCCTATCGTTGCGCAGCGAGAGAAGGATGCCGCGCCGAAGCCCAAAGGGCGAAGGCGGGCCTTTGGCCGCGAGCTATGGCTCGGCAAGCCACGCTTCGCCATGACGACGGGGCTTCTGATTCAAACCGTCAAACAGCTTGTCCGGTGTCATCTCCCGCGCATGCGAGTGATCTAAAATTCCAGAGACGCCAGTGCTTGAATCGAGAGGCCGCGGCTTCTCCCGCCGTCGTCCCTGCGAAAGCAGGGACCCATACTCCGCAGCGGATATTGTGAAGGTGACTCGTCGTTCCGGCATCGCCCAGCAACAGCCATTCGTGGTTGGGTCCCTGCCTTCGCAGGGACGACATCGAGATTGTGGGCGCGATCGGTGAGTCATACATCCGCGTTCTCGCGACATGATTTGTCCGAGTCTTGCCTTTCGTCTCGCTCGCTCTCTCTCTTGAAGATAGCGCGGGGAACGCCGGGTGCCGATCGCACCCACAAGGCGGGTCAGTACTGCAGGTTCCTGCCGCTCCAGGGTGAGGGCCGCGCCGGCGCGGCCGCGGCACCGACCAGCGGACGCCGATTCCAGTCCAGCACGGAGTCGCTGTGCAGCTGCTCGACGACCCAGAGGAAATAAACCGAGGCGGGAATGCCGATCAGGTCGAAGACGAGCATCGATCCGCTGCCGTGAGTCGTCGCGTCAATGAGATGGATCAGCGCGCAGGAGAAGAAGACGCCCGCCAGTGCGGCCCCCGACAGCGACCAGACACCGGTCGCCAGATAGCGGCGCACCTGATGGTCAGCCAGATACCAGCCGACCAGGCCATAGGTCACGGTGACGAACACATTGGCGTAGAACGTCGCCGAGGCAACGTCGATCCAGGTGCTCGGAGACGCCACACGCGCGGCAAGATCGGCCGACGTGCAAAGGAACGGGATGTTTGCGCCGGGCTGGGCCATCGCCCAGGCCGCCAGCCAGCCTGCCGTGATGGCGAAGCCGCCGACCAGCAACATCGCGCGATGCGGCGAGAGGGCGATCAATCGCTCGCCCTGGCCACCCAATATCGTCTCGAACCGCAGGAACACAAATGTCAAACCTGCCGGCAGCCCGAGCAGGGTGACGGCGAGCATCGACCAGGACACGCTTTCGCCCTGCAGCACCTGGAAGCCGTGCACCAGATGATGCGGGCCGCAGCTTGCAGCCATCATCGAAAATCCGATGCCGAAGCGGGACCAGCCGCGGTATCGATGCAGGCTGACCGTCTCCCAGGCCGACAACAACCCAAGGCCGGCGTAAGCCAGCCCGATCGCCAGATTGCTGAGACCGATGGCGAGATACATCATCGCGAGACCGTCGCCTTGGTGCCCATGGGAGCCCCGATGTGATCGAGGAATTCGTCGATGAAATAGTGATGGCCGCGCCGCACCGGTCCTTCCACCGGCTGCGCGGCGTGCAGCGCGCGTCCCGAACTCGGATGCCAGAGTGCCCTGGTCAGCATCGGCGCAATCTGTTCGGCGGCAACCGGCCGCGAAAAGAAATAGCCCTGGGCAACGTCGCAACCCATGCGGAGCAGCATTGCGGCCTGCTCACTTCGTTCGACGCCCTCGGCGATGGTGTGCTTGCCCATCGCGTAGGCGAGGCTCAGGATCGACGATACGATCGCCGTATCGCCGGGCTCGCTGCTGAGACCGTCGATGAAGCTGCGGTCGATCTTCAGGACTTCGGCCGGCATGTCGCGAAGGCGCGACAGCGATGAGTGCTCAGTGCCGAAGTCGTCGATCGCGACGAACACGCCGAGCTGCCGGATCTGATCGAGCACCTGGACGACCTCCTCCGGGGCGCTCATCATGACGCTTTCGGTGATTTCGAGACACAGGGCGGTCGGATCGACATTGGTGGTGGCGAGAGTCCGGCGGAGATCCTGGATGAAGGTCGGCTCCGCGAGCTCGCGCGGCGACACGTTCACGGTCATGGCCAGCGGGCAGCCCGGCATCAGCCTCGTCCACTCGGCGAGCTGGCGACAGGATTCCTGCAGCACCTGCCGTCCGATCTTGACGATGAGCCCGCATTCCTCGGCGACGGGGATGAAGTCGGCGGGCGAGATGATGCCGCGCTCGGGATGTCGCCAGCGCACCAGCGCCTCGACGCCGACGACGCGTCCATCTTTCAGGCGGACCTGCGGCTGATACTCCACGAACAGCTGCGATTCCCGTAGCGCCGCCCGCAAATCGGATTCGATTTGAACGCGCTTCTCGGCGCGAGCATGCAGCTCGTCGTTGAACTCGGCCAATCGGGCACGGCCACGAACCTTTGCCGCGTAGAGTGCGGTGTCCGCCTCGCGCAGCAATTGTTCGGCGCACTTCGTGCCGGGCTTGCAGTGCGCGAGCCCCACGCTTGCCGATACCACGACTTCCTTGCCGGAGAGCAGGATCGGCTCCGCCAGCGCCGCAAGGATCCGCCTGCCGAGTTCCGCTCCGGAGGAGTCCGAGGCGCGCGGATGGAGAACGACCATCTCGTCGCCGCCGAACCGGCTCGCCGTATCGTCCGGTCCGAGACAGCCAAGGATGCGGCGGGCCATTTCGGACAGCACCTCGTCGCCGCTGCTATGGCCGAGTGAATCGTTGACGAGCTTGAAGTTGTCGAGATCGACGAACAGAACCGCGATCCGCGCGCCGTCATCGGCCTCGCGCGCCAGCTCACGATCCAGCCGCTCGAGCAGCAGGCTGCGCGTCGGAAGTCCGGTCAGCTGATCATGAGCGGCCGTGTGCATCAGGCGTGCAATGACGCCGCGCAGGCGCTCGACCTCCGGGTTTGTTCCGACCGACGGAACGGCGGGATCGCGCTCAACGCCCGAATGCTGTTCCCTGATTGCAGTTCCGAGCCGTATTGGGATATTCGGCCGCAGCCCAGCCATTCCCGTCCCCACTATAATATCCGGTGACGGTAGGCAGCTTGGAGTTTGCAAAAGGTTGCGTGAAGGCTGCCCGCGACTTTTGCCCGATAACGATTTGCAAGATGGTTACAAATCTACGACAGGCGCGCGGCCCATTTGCTGCGACTTTCGTCGAGGGCCAAATAGCCGCCGTGCCGACGCATGATTATTCCGAACGGGCGCCGGGCGCGGCACGCCTCCCCGGTGAGAACCCCAGTGCTGCCGGGAGCCATGGAAGGCGGCTTGGACGGTGGACTCGTGCGGTCGGGCAAATCGGTGATCCGCATCTCGACGATCACGGCGCCCCGGGGCAATAAAGGGTGCGGAGCACAGGTTGCACAGGGCTCCTGGCGCGATCATGGAAGGCCAAAGGAGACGTCGCAGTGCTCGATCATATCCTGAAGTTCATGACGCTCGGGACCATCATCGTCGGCGTCACTGCGATCTACACGGCGCTGCACACCAACAACCGGCGTCTGGGAGCCGACATCTTCCTGAGATATTCCGAGCGCATATCCGATCTTCGGCGTCGCCTGCCAACGGCGGCGTTCCATGATGAGGGCGCCGGCGACGCCATTGAGATGACGCCGGATGAGCGCCGAATTGTACATGAAGTCATCTTCTCGATCTTCGAGCTCTATGAGCTGAAGGTGCATGGCTTCGTTCCGCCGGGAATCTGGAAGATCAGGGAGCCCGACATCGAACGGGTGCTCTCGCTGCCGGTCTTCCAGCAGGAGTTGGCGGTCGTGCAAGGCAGGTTCGCGAAGCATCCGCGCTTTGCGGCATGGCTCGACCGGATCGGGCAAGTCAAGGCATAGCCGGGCGGCGCCCGATCGAGGAACGCAGGCTGCGCCGCTGGTGTTGCAGGTGCCGGCGATCAGGCTCGCCCCGCCGGCATAGCAGGCGTGCTCACCGACGAATATGGTGAGCCGTTGTTACTTTCGTCATCTCGACGTTCTAATGAAAATGCCGCAGCGTGCCACAACATGTGCGCCTCGTGCGGCGCGCGTGTTCCGTTCCCATCGATCGCATTCAGTTTGAACGTGGTGGAATGCCGCATGATTAGGCAAGCGTCTTCAGGCGCGGTCGACGCGAATCCTGTGCGCGGGATTCGCGATGTGTCATGTACCGTGCTTAAGTTGCTGCGCTCTCGCGACGTTCATTTCGTCCCAGCGCGAAGATCGAGAAAATTTTCTGAAGACTCGGCGACGATGCGTTGCCCGATCGCATCGCATGAACGCAATGTCGGATTTCTTCACGGCGTACGTTGCTGCCGCTCTGGTTCTCGCTCAGATTGTTCTCTAGATCAGTCAGACCGACTCGGCGACGGAGCTTCCGGGCCGAGTCCGGCGACGACGCGACAATGATGAATGCCATGTGTGAGCACGACTGCCGCAGGACCCGTCGGCCCTATCAGGAGCGGCCGGCGTAAGCGGGTGATGTCCGCATCCGAAAATGCTGCTTCTCTGTCCGCCAGAAGTTCGCCTGCCCGTCAGTGGCCGGCGACGCAACCTTGGGAATGCGCCCCCGTTGAGACGACGTTCGTCGTTCGCGACAACGGGGCACGGAATGACATGCCAGAAGACGACAATGCGCCGGCGAGCGCCGCCAAGCTCCTCGAACAAGTTCCCCTGCCACGCGAGCCCCGTAACATCAGGGACATAGTCCCGGCGGTACCGCGGCTTTTCACGACACGGCCTTATCCGCCATCGGAGCAGTTCGAGGTCTGGAAAACGCGCATGGCCTCGCTGATCGACGTCGCGCTGCCGGACGACCACGACCCTGCACAGGGGTTCGAGGTGGAGTATCTGACCTGCAACATGGCCGATGTCGTCTTCACATCCGGACGCATTGCCGCTCAAACATTCGCGCGCGCAGCCGAGCCGTCGCAAGGCGCGCCGGTCGATATCTGGTGGCTGTTCCGGGTGCGCTCCGGCGAAGCCCGCTTCCAAACCGCAGGCCGGCGGATTCAGGCCGGGCCCGGCGCGATGTTCCTGATCTCGCTCGACGACGATTTCCGTGGCAGCATCACGGACTATGATGGCCTGGTGCTGGCTCTGCCGCGCAGGTCATTCTTGGAGGTCGCCGATCAACTCAACGACGCCTGCAATATCCTGCTCTCAGGCAATCTGATCGAACTGTTGACCGATTATCTCGACAGACTCGAAACGCGCGTCGTCCTGATGTCCCCTGAGGAACTGCGGCAGGCAGGGCGAGCGACCGCGCAGATGATCGCCGCATGCGTTCAGCTGTCCTCGGACCGCCTGCAGCAGGCGCGCGGTGCAATCGAATCGGTGCTGTTCGAGCGTGCACGTCTCTATATTGAGACGCATCTCGGCGACTTCGATCTGACCCCGGATCGCATTGCGCAGCAATTGCGGATTTCGCGCTCTGCCCTCTACCGTGCATTCGAGAGCGTCGGCGGCGTCGCCGGTTACATCCTGCGCAAGCGGTTGCGTGCGGCGCAGGCAGAACTCGTCGCGTCCAACGACAGGCAGGTGCAGGAGATCGCCTATCGTCATGGCTTCAAGCTGGCGTCGGATTTCACCCGCGCGTTTCGCCGCGAATTCGGCGTCAGTCCGCGCGAGATGCGTGAACGCGTGCGCCGCAGATCAACTGCCGGTTGAAGATGTGTGGAATACCCCACGGTGCATCGAGCAAATCGTTCAACTTGTGAGACGATCTGCGCGCTATTTGGACGGCCTGCTGAGTGACGTTGTCAAATATGTGTCTATCATTTTTGATATGACGACTCGGGGCACATTGATGGGGCAGTCGGGCGAGCGCTGGGTGGCAAGATGCGCTCGTTGAGTTCGACACATCGTTGGCCAGGACCGGAAGGCCGGCGCAGGTTGCGCGGTCCTCATATCTCCACGTGTGGTCCCAAGGGACACGCATGTCGGCACAGTCCGCGGCATGGCACCCCCGACGTCTGGACCAGATGTCAAAAAGGGGGCGCACCATGGTTGTCGCACGCAACTCAACCGAATCGCTGAAGCGTCAAGGCAGCACCGGCTTCGTCCGGAGCTGGGTCGCATCGGGCGATGCGGGCAGCCGTTCGCTGCGGCGCCGGCTGATCGCGGTGCTGCGACAGGCGCATCGCAGGCTCGGCGTGAAGCGCGACCGGCTGGGGCTTGGGTCGCTGGGTGGTGGCGGGCGGGCGTCGGCCGTTGCGGTGACGCTTGGTGCGTTCACTGTCGTGGTGCTCAGCGCCTCGGCCGCGAGCGCTGGAAGCGTGCAGCTTGGTGGTGGAAGTGCGACCGGCACCGATTCCGTAGCGATCGACACCAATTCGTCGGCCAGCGGCCTGCGCGCCATCGCGATCGGAAGTGGAGCAAACGCGGCCGGCTTGGATGCCGTTGCCCAGGGCACCGGCACCAGCGCAGGCGCCCAGAACGCCATCGCGATCGGTTTTCAGTCGATCGCTTCACAGCTAAACTCTCTCTATCTTGGCTCGCGCACGGCAGCGGGAACCGGCGCGCTTGCTACGAGTGCCATCGGCATCGGCACGGACGTAACGGCATCCCAGGCCGACGCCATTGCGGTTGGGCGTGCATCCGTTGCGTCAGCGCAGTACTCGGTGGCCCTTGGCCTGAACGCGAAGGCAACCGGCACGGGCGGCGCGATGGCGCTTGGCCAGGGCACGGTCTCGAGCGGCGTCAATTCAGTCGCGCTCGGCGTTCAAGCCAACGCCACCGGCGCCGGCGCCAGCGCCTTGGGCACATTCGCCAGTGCCACCGGGGGGAATGCGACCGCTGTCGGTGTCAGTTCCACGGCCAGCGGCAACTATTCATGGGCTGGGGGCTGGTCGTCCGTTGCCTCGGCGGACAGCGCCGTCGCTCTTGGCAAGCAATCCGCCGCGTCGGGGATCAACTCATTCGCCGGAGGTAGCTCCAGCAACGCAGCCGGGGATTTCGCCGTGGCTCTGGGCAATCAGGCACGGGCGCTGAGCATCGGGGGCTCGGTCGCAATCGGATCGGGCGCGATCGTCAACAGTGCCGCGACGGGCGGCATCGCGCTCGGCAACAATGCGGCATCCGCCGGCATCAGTTCGATCGCGACCGGCGTCGGGGCCAGCGCCGCCGGCACAAGTTCGCTGGCGATCGGCACGACCTCAAATGCGAGTGCCGCCGCCAGCACTGCGGTTGGCAACACAGCCGTTGCCAGCGGCCAAAACTCCTCCTCATTCGGGTCTGGAGCGAACGCGACAGGAGACAATTCTCTCGCTGCCGGCGTCAGCGCCAAGGCCAGCGGAACCGCCAGTACCGCACTCGGCATCGGCGCCAAGGCGTCGGCTGCAAGCGCCATCGCCGTCGGCAACAATGCCGCGGCCAGTTCCGCCAACGCGGTAGCCTTGGGCACCAACGCGGTGGCGGCCGGCGGCCAGGCGGTCTCGATCGGCGCGAACAACACCGCCTTTGGCAACGGCGCCGTGGCGATCGGCGATCCCAGCTATGCGAGCGGCACCGGCGCCTTCACCGGCGGCGCGAACAACATCGCCAACAGCGACGGGACGGCAAGCGCCACCGCTGCCAACCAGGCCAACGGCGCCGTCGCGATCGGCAACAACAACAAGGCGATCGGGCAGGGCTCCGTGGCGCTCGGCAATGGCTCCACCGCCGGCGCGGCCGGTCTCGCCGGGAACGTCGCGCTGGGTGACGGCGCAACGGCGGCGGCAAAATCCGGCGATGTCGCACTCGGCTCCGGCAGCGTCACGGCTGCCGCGGTCGGCACGCCAAGTGCGGTGATCAACGGCACCACCTACACCTTCCAGGGCACGACTCCGAACTCGACGGTGAGCGTCGGCGCACCCGGTGCCGAGCGCACCATTACGAATGTCGCCGCCGGGCGGATCAGCGGATCCTCGACCGACGCGATCAACGGTTCGCAGCTCTTCGCCACCAACCAGGCTGTCGACACCATTGGCACCACCGTCAACAACATCAACAATGGCGGCGGCATCAAGTATTTCCACGCCAATTCGACGCTGGCCGATTCGTCTGCCGCGGGTACGAATTCGGTTGCGATCGGCCCGGTGTCGACCGCGACCGGCAGCGGCTCGGTGTCGATCGGCAATGGCGCGAACGCCGCGAATGCCAATGACGTCGCGCTCGGCGCGGGGAGCCAGACCACCACGGCGGTCAACACGCCGAACACGGTGATCAACGGCACCACCTACAGCTTCGCCGGCACGACGGCGACCTCGACCGTCAGCGTCGGCGCACCCGGCGCCGAGCGCACCATCACCAATGTTGCCGCCGGGCGGCTCAACAACGGGTCGACGGATGCGGTCAACGGGTCGCAGCTGTTTGCGACCAACCAGGCGGTCGACGGCCTCGCGACCACCGTCAACAACATCAACACCGGCGGCGGCATCAAGTATTTCCATGCCAATTCGACATTGGCCGATTCGTCGCCGGTTGGGATAAATTCGGTAGCGATCGGCCCGGTGTCGACCGCGACCGGCAGCGGCTCGGTGTCGATCGGCAACGGCGCGAACGCCGCGAATGCCAATGACGTCGCGCTCGGCTCGGGCAGCCAGACCACCACGGCGGTCAACACGCCGAACACGGTGATCAACGGCACCACCTACAGCTTCGCCGGCACGACGGCGACCTCGACCGTCAGTGTCGGTGCGCTCGGCGTCGAGCGCACCATCACCAATGTCGCGGCGGGCCGGATCAGCAACGCTTCGACCGATGCGATCAACGGCTCGCAGCTCTGGGCCACCAACCAGGCGGTCGACGGCCTCGCCACCACCGTCAACAACATCAACACCGGCGGCGGCATCAAGTATTTCCACGCCAATTCGACGCTGGCGGATTCCTCCGCCGTCGGGACCAACTCGGTCGCGATCGGACCGGTGTCGACCGCGACCGGCAGCGGCTCGGTGTCGATCGGCAACGGCGCGACCGCTGCCAACGCCAACGACATCGCGCTCGGCTCGGGCAGCCAGACCACCACGGCGGTCGGCACATCAGGCATCACCATCGGCACCACCAACTATGCATTCGCCGGCACGAACCCGCTCTCGACGGTCAGCGTCGGCTCGGTCGGCAGCGAGCGCACCATCACCAATGTCGCGGCGGGACGGATCAGCAATGGTTCGACCGATGCGATCAACGGCTCGCAGCTGTGGGCCGCGACCTCGGCGATCGACAGCCTGTCGACCGTCGTCAGCAACGGCCTGACGCACTATTATAGCGTCAACGACGGCGGCACCCAGCTGGCGAACTACACCAACAACGGTGCGACCGGTGTCAACTCGATGGCGGCCGGCGTCGCCGCCTCGGCGACCGCCGCCGGTGCGACGGCACTGGGCTACAACACCCAGGCGACGATCGCCGACGGCGTCGCGATCGGCTCGGGCTCGGTATCCGACCGCCCGATCGCGCCGGGTTCCGGCAAGATTGGCGGCACGATCATTCCCTACAACACCACCGATCTTGCGCTGCTCGGCGCGGTGTCGGTCGGCAATGCGACGAGCTATCGCCAGATCACCAATGTGGCCGACGGCACCCAGTCGAGCGACGCCGTCACCGTGCGGCAGCTGACCGGCGCGCTGACCTCGTTCGCGACCACCACGTCGAAGTACTTCCACGCCAACTCGACGCTCGCCGACTCGCTCGCGGTCGGCAACAATTCGGTCGCAGTGGGACCTGCGACCGTGGTCAACGGCGACAACGGCATCGGCATGGGCTTTGGCGCGACCGTGCAGCAGACCGCGCCCGGCGGCATCGCGATCGGCCAGAATTCGCTGTCCAACTTCGCCGATTCGATCGCGTTCGGAACCAGTGCGCAGGCCAACGGCATCCAGTCGGTGTCGATCGGCGCGGGAGCCCAGACCACGAACCCGACCAGCGTCGCGCTCGGTCCGAACGCCAAGGCGACGGCGCAGGCCGGCGACGTCGCGATCGGCGCCAATTCGACCACGCAGGCGGTGGTCAAGACCGCCAGCACCACGATCGGCGGCACCACCTACGCCTTCGCCGGCACCAATCCGACCTCGACCGTCAGCGTCGGCAGCGCCGGCAACGAGCGCACCATCACCAATGTCGCGGCGGGCCAGATCACCTCGGCCTCGACGGACGCGATCAACGGCTCGCAGCTGTGGGCCACCAACACCTCGCTCGCCGCCCTCTATACCACCGTCAGCAACATCAGCACCGGCGGTGGCGGCGTGAAATATTTCCACGCCAATTCCTCCGCGGCGGATTCCTCCGCCGTCGGCGCGGAAAGCGTCGCGATCGGACCGCAGTCGGTCGCAAGCGGAGCGAACGCGATCTCGATGGGCAACGGCTCGGCCGCGTCGGGCGATAATTCGGTCGCGATCGGCGCCGGCGCCAAGGCGACTTCGGCCAACTCGCTGGCGCTCGGTGCCAACTCCACGACGACAGCGAATCTGAGCGATGCGGCCTATACGCCCGTGGTCGGCAAGAGCGTCGCAGGGGTTGCGACCGGCGAAGTGTCGGTCGGCTCGTCCGGCGCCGAACGCCGCGTCACCAACGTTGCCGCCGGCTCGGCGGCCACCGATGCGGTCAACGTCAGCCAGCTGCAGGCGGTCGCGTCGAGCTCGATCCGCTACGACACCGATGCCTCAGGGAACACCACCAACAAGGTGACGCTGAACAGCGGCAGCAGCGGGCCGGTCACCATCAGCAACGTGGCGGCGGGCGTCGCCGGCACCGACGCGGTCAACGTCAACCAGCTCAACAGCGCGTTCCAGCAACTCAACGGCCAGATCGGCGAGGTGCGGCAGGACGCCTGGCGCGCGGCGGCGATCGGCATGGCGGCCGCATCGCTGCGCTATGACGATAGGCCCGGCAAGATCAGCGCATCGGCCGGCGGCGGCGTCTGGCGCAGCCAGGGCGCGCTCGCCTTCGGCATCGGCTACACCAGCGAAAACGGCCGGTTGCGCACCAACGCGGCGGCGACCACCGCCGGAAGCGAATGGGGCGTCAGCGCCGGCGTGAGCCTGACGCTCAATTGACCCTGACGTCGACGAGGCGGCTGGCGTGTCTGGCTTTGGCGATCTGGCTGGCGGAGGCGGCAAGCGCTACCGCGCAGCCTGCGCCGCCACCCGCCTATGCCGTGAAGCCATCGGACGTCGTGGTGCCGGAAGGCGAGACGCTCGGCGAGTTCAGGCGGATGATCCAGCCGTTCAAGAACTGGACGTTGATCTGCGACGAGAGCCTGAAATCGAAGCGCCGCGTCTGCAACATCACGCAATCGATCGTCAACGCGCAGGGCGCGGTCGCCTTCAACTGGTCGCTGATTGCGACCGCCGACGGCAAGCCGCTGATGGCGATGCGGATTCCCGCGGCCGCCGGCGTCGGCCTGCAGATCGAGCTCGCAATGGGCGATAGTCCCGATCGCATCATCGCGCAGACCGATCGCTGCGACGCCAGTTTCTGCTTCGCGACGATCGCGATCGGCAATGTGCTGAGGCGGCACATCCGCGCGGCGACGCCGTGCCTGGTGTCGTATCCCCTTCCGCAAGGCGGGCCGGTCGTGCTGGAGGCGCCGCTCGACGGACTGTCCGGCGTGCTGGCGAAACTGAAATAAGCCGGGGTCGGACATGCGGATGTGGCGTTCCGGTATTCGGCTCGAGACTGACAGCGAAGTGAAAAGGACGGATGGTCGATGCGGCACACCTTGGGATTGATCTTTGTTGCGGTCGTCGTGGCCGCGCTCGGTGCCGCCGGCGTCGTGGTCTATGCGCAGCAGACCCAGCCGGTACCATTGCAGCCGGCCGCGCCGGCGCCGGCCAGGAAGCCCGCCGCTGCAAAGCCGCAGCCGCACAAACAGCGTCCGCAGGAGGCGCAGACGCCACCGGCGGCCGCCGCATCCGTTCCGCCCCAGCAGGCGGGGCAGCAGCCGACAGTGTTCGACGAGCATGCACGGCAGGGCAATGTCGTGACCTGCGCCAATCTGTTCGGAACGCTCGGCCGCGGTCTCGCGACCAACTCCAACTACACCGCGCAATCGCAGTGGGATGCCAAGGCCGGCAATTCGCATTCGGTGCAGTCGCTGGTCGCGCTCGCGCCAATCCAGGCGCCCCAGGGCAGCGCTGCCCAGCGCGCCGCCGGCATCGTGTTCGCCGCGCCGGTCGGATCGTCCTGCGAAGGCAATCTGGTGCGGGTGACGCCAAGCGCGGAAAGCTGCCCGACAGTTGCTGCGGAACTCGCCAAGCTCAACGGGCAGAACGGCACGCTCGGTGATCTCGCGACGATCGCACTGCCAAACGGCGCGCAGGTGGTGCTGATTCCGTTCGGCAATGCCTGCGTCGCGGTGACCGCGCTGCGGGTCGCCGGATAACGCGGCCGCTCGGCGCCAGCTGCGCCGGGCGCGTGTCTCCTCGCATCCATCTCTCCTCCGCAAGGCACCTGGCAATCGCGGCGCTGATCCCCCGCGAGCCACCGAAGATGAGGGCGGCACGCGATCTGTCGCGTGCGCTGACCTCCAAACCTGCCCGCTAACATCTTGGCGATCAGCCATCAAAGGGCTGGATTTCCGGCTCCGGATCGTCAATTCTGATTTGGAACTTACCATCCGTGCCAAACGCGGAGGAGATGTCCTATGGAGGAAGCGTGTCCGGAGCGGTTTGTCCGCAAGGTCGGCGGTGAGCTGGTGTCGTCCGTCATCGCGCGGTCAGAGCCGATCAGGGTCGAGTTGCTCAGCCGGACCTCGCGGCCGCGCATGAACTGGCACTTCCGCCAGCCCGAGCTGACGTTGTTCTGGTTCCGCAACGGCTGCTCGCGATTGCAGGCCACGATCAACGGCCGTCCGGTCGAATATGACTTCTCGAGGGCGGCGAATCTCGCGCTGTTTCCCGCCGGTACCGAGATCGAGGGGGAGTGGTCGGTCGGGCCGGCGTTCGACTATGTCGTCGTCTTCCTCGACCCAAAATTCGTGCAGAGCCGCCTCAATGGCTTGATCGAAACGCCCGCGATTGCGTTCGGCCATGATCAGCTCTGTCGCGGTCTTTCCGAACTTTGCCAGGAAGCGACCACGCCGGACAATCTGTTCGATCTGTTCGCCGAAGGCTGGGCCAGCCAGGCGCTGGCCCATATGGCGCGGCTGTCGCGCGGCGCGGAACCGGCGAAGGCGCCGAGCCGCGGCGGACTGCCGGCGCTCAAGCTGCGGCGGATCGAGGCGTTCGTCCGGGCCAATCTTGGCGAGACGATCTCGTTGTCGGCACTGTCCGATGTCGCCGGCCTGAGCAAGCGACATTTCCTGCGCGCGTTCCAGGAGAGCACGGGCACCAGCCCGCATCGCTATGTGCTCGGCCTGCGCATCGAGGTGGCCAAGCGTCGCCTCAGCGACACCGATGAGAGCCTGACCAGCATCGCGCTGGCGTCGGGATTCAGCCACGCCCAGCATTTCTCGTCGACCTTCAGGCAAGTCACGGGTGTCAGCCCGTCGGTGTTCCGGCAGCAGACGCGGGTGTGAGTTTCGGCGCTTTTTTGCAAGTCGAGGCGCTTTCCAGCAAGCGCCGGCGCACGGTCCATCGTATGCCGAGGTTGCGCTCAGGGTTCGGTCGCGTCCGCGCATTGGAGAAGGAAGCAAAGCATGCCAGGGCCATTGGCGGGAGTTCGCGTACTTGATCTGACCGGTGTCGTTTCGGGCCCGTTCGCGACGATGTTTCTGGCCGATCAGGGCGCGGATGTCCTGAAGGTCGAACCGATCGGCGGCGACATCACCCGCCGCAGCCGGGCCAATGTCGACAAGACCGGCGAGTTCTCGGCGCTGTTCATCTCGTCGAACCGCGGCAAGCGTTCGCTCGCGATCGACATGAAGACCGATGCCGGCCGGGACGTGCTGGGCAAGCTGGTCCTGCAGTCCGACGTGCTGGTGCAGAATTTCCGGCCCGGCACGATGGAACGTCTCGGGCTCGGTCCGGACGAGGTGCGCAAGAAGAACCCGCGGCTGATCTATGTCTCGATTAGCGGCGTCGGCGAAGACGGGCCTTACGCCAAGAAGCGCGTCTATGATCCGATCGTGCAGGCCCTGTCGGGCTTCTGCGATATACAGGCGCAGCCGGTGACCAACCGTCCGCAGATGATCCGGACCATCGTGGCCGACAAGACGACGGCGGTCTATGCCGCGCAGGCGATCACGGCGGCGCTCTACGCGCGGGAAAAATCCGGCAGCGGCCAGCATATCCAGGTGGCGATGCTCGACGCGATGATCGCCTATCTCTGGCCGGAAGGCATGATGCAATACACCGTGGTCGGCCGCGAGCAGGCGACGGCCGATCCGAACGATCGTCCCGATCTGGTGTTTCAGACCTCGGATGGCTATCTCACCTGCGGGACGATCTCCGACTCCGAATGGCAGGGCTTCTGCAAGGCGACCGGTGATCCGGAGCTCGCCAACGATGCGCGTTTCGCCACGCCGGCCTCGCGCTCGGTCAATGCAACGGCGCGCATCAACAGGATGCAGGACTATATCGGCAGGCACACCACCGCCGAATGGCTCGCGCGGCTCGATGCGGCCGACGTGCCGTGCGCGCCGATCCTGCGGCGCGGCGAGATCATCGCCAACGAGCAGGTTGTCGCGCGCGGGCTGATCGCCGAGCTCGAGCAGCCCGGGGTCGGCACCGTGCGGCAGCCCAAGCCCGCGGCGCGCTTCGATGTCGATGCCGCCGCGATCGGCGGCCCGGCGCCGCGCATCGGCCAGCACACCAGGCAGGTGCTGTCCGACCTCGGCTACGGCGATGCCGCCATCGACGCGATGATCGAACAGAAGGCCGTGCGCGCGGTCTGAGTGACCGCGCCGCGCAACGTACCCATTCCTGAACTGAACAACCGCCGTCGGTGGGAGATGTCCTATGGCCGAGACGAACAAGACTGCCTTATTGGTTGGCGCGGGCGATGCGATCGGCGCCGCGGTGGCGCGGCGCTTCGCCGCCGGCGGCTACACCGTCTGCATCGCGCGGCGCGATGCGGCGAAATCGGGCGCCCTGGTGGAGGAGCTGACCGGCGCCGGAAGCCGGGTGCATGCGCTCAGTGTCGACGCGCGGCGCGAGTCCGAGGTGCAGGAGCTTTGCGAGCGGGTCGAACGCGAGATCGGGCCGATCGAGGTCTGCCTGTTCAATGCCGGCTCGAACGTCAAGAAGGAGCTGCACGAGACCAGCGAAAAGCTGTTCTTCAAGGCCTGGGAGCTCGCCTGCTTCGCCGGCTTCCTGGTCGGGCGCGAGGCGACCCGGCACATGCTGCGGCATGGCCGCGGCACCATGCTGTTCACCGGCGCAACCGCGAGCGTGCGCGGCAGCAGCGGCTTTGCGGCATTCGCATCCGCCAAGTTCGGCCTGCGCGCGGTCGCCCAGGCGATGGCGCGCGAGCTCGGACCGAAGAACATCCATGTCGCGCATCTCCTGATCGATGCCGGCGTCGACAGCCCGGCCATTCACCAGCGGATGAAGGCCGCAACGGGCGTCGATGCGTCGGCGATCCCGCCGGATTCCCTGACGCGGACATCGTCCATCGCCGAGGCTTACTGGTTCGTGCACCAGCAGAGCCGCGACGGATGGAGCCATGAACTGGATCTGCGTCCCTCCGTCGAGAAATGGTGACGTCATGCCGGAGACGCTGACGCTATGGGGGGTGGGGACATCGCGGACGATCCGGGCCCATTGGGCGTTGCACGAATTGGGGCTGGACTATCACTGCAAGCCGATCCTGCCGCGCTCCGGCGAGACCAAGACGCCGGAATACACCCTGCTCAATCCGCGGCAGAAGATTCCGCTGCTGCAGGATGGCGATTTCACGATCGGGGAGAGTGCCGCCATCGTCGCCTATCTGGCGCGCCACTACTCCAACTCGAATGTTTCGCTCGTTCCCGTCGGGGAGCGCGATTTCGCACGATGGCTGGAATGGTGCTTCTTCATCGTGGCCGAGCTCGACTCGACCAGCCTCTACGTGATGCGTCGCCATGACGTCCAAGGCCTCGCCCATATCTACGGCCATGCTCCGGATGTCGTCGTGAAAGCGGCCGAGTATTTCCGCCAGCAGCTGCGGCATGTCGAGGTCGCCTTGTCGGACGGCCGCCAATATCTGATGGGCGATCGGTTCACCAGCGCGGATATCCTGCTCGCGACATGCTTGGTATGGGCGATCGATTACGGTGTCGGGGTTTGCGACGTCGCAACGCCCTATCTCGACCGCGTCACGGCGCGACCGGCCTACAAGGCGAGCGTGGCAGTCAACACCGTGAAGGTCTGATCGGTCGCGCCATTCAGGGGTGGCGCCGCCGGGGACCGCCGATCTCGCATCCTGGCATCAGGCCGAACCGGCCGTGCAGCCCGCGCCAGAGGCTGCCGCAAAGTACGCTCAGAAGCTTGCGCATCGACTTCCCCTCGACATCCGCCGACTGCGATCCTGCTGACGTCGGTGAGGGAATGACAGAGCCAATTCTGAGCAGGCCTGCGTAGTTTTTAAGCAGAGCGCGCTCGCGGCCGCGCGGCGCGCGCCGAAAAATCTCATCAGATTCAAAAGGCGGCGGTGTGGCACGCCTCGTGCATCAATGGCGCTGAGTTGGCCGCTAGGGTTCCGATCTTGCGAAGCAAGGTGCTGGTCCGAGAGCAGCCGCTTGCGGGGGAGACATCCCCGCAGGTGCACGGCGGGATAAAAGCCCGGGAGACCTCGTTAGCCAAGGGATTGGCGGAGCGATGGTCTTTTCGCCAGTCCCTTTTTGTGAAGTTTCGCAAGAGGGATCGGCAATGAACAAGTTCGTTTTCTTCCTCCGCTCTGTTGTCACCGGCTGCGCGATCGTGCTCGCGGCCGCATCCGTCGCTGACGCCGCACCGAAGAAAAGCTTCAAGGTCGCCTGGTCGATCTATGTCGGGTGGATGCCGTGGGGCTATGCGGCCGACACCGGCATCGTCAAGAAGTGGGCCGACAAATACGGCATCACGATCGAGGTCAAGCAGCTCAACGACTACGTCGAATCGATCAACCAGTACACCGCCGGCGGCTATGATGCCGTCACCATCACCAACATGGACGCGCTGTCGATTCCGGCGGCAGGCGGTGTCGACACCACTGCGGTCGTGATGGGCGATTTCTCCAACGGCAACGACGCCGTGATCCTCAAGAACAAGTCGGATCTTGCCGCGATCAAGGGGCAGACGGTCAACCTGGTCGAGTTCTCGGTGTCGCACTATCTGCTGGCCCGCGCGCTCGAGACCAGCAAGCTGAACGAGAAGGACGTCAAGGTCGTCAACACCTCCGATGCCGATATCGCCGCCGCCTACAAGACGCCCGACGTCAACGCGGTCGTGACCTGGAATCCGATCGTGACGGAAATCCTCGGCTCGCCCGATGCAAAGAAGGTGTTCGACTCCTCGCAGATCCCCGGCGAGATCATGGACCTGATGGTGGTCAACACCGCGGTCGCCAAGGACAATCCGGATTTCGCCAAGGCGCTGGTCGGCATCTGGTACGAGACGCTGTCCAAGATGACGGCGAACGATCCCGCCGCGAAGGCCGCCAAGGAGGCGATGGCCAAAGCCTCCGGCACCGACCTCGCGGGCTTCGACAGTCAGCTCTCGACCACAAAACTGTTCGACAAGGCAACGGACGCCGAAGCCTTCACACGCAGCCAGACCATCGGCGTGACCATGGATCGCGTCCGCAAGTTCCTGTTCGAGAAGGATCTGCTGGGCAAGGGCGCGAAATCCGCCGACGCCGTCGGGATCGAGCTAGCCGACAAGTCGGTGCTGGGCGACAAGTCGAACGTCAAGCTGCGCTTCGACCCGACCTACATGGACGACGCCGCCAAGGGCAAGCTCTGACGCCAAGCCCTGACGCGCATCGCGTTGCCTCAAGCAGGAGCCGGACATGCGACTTGTGAACATACGGCCGGGACGGCAGACGCGATTCTATCTGCTCGCGCTGCCGTTCGTATTGGTCGCAATCGCCTACTTCGCCGGCTCCAGCGCGCGGCTTACGCAAAACCCGAACGACAAGCTGCTGCCGGCGCTGCCCAGCATGGTGCAGGCCGTCAAGCAGATGGCGTTCGAGGTCGATCCGCGCACCGGAGGCTATCTGATGGCCTCCGACACCGTCGCCAGCCTGGGGCGACTGGGGTCGGCGCTGGCGATCTCGACGGTGGCGGCGCTCGTCCTCGGCATCGTGATCGGGCTGTTGCCGGGCGCCAATGCCCTGCTCGGGCCGTTCGTGTCGGTGACTTCGATGGTGCCGCCGCTGGCGTTGTTGCCGATCCTGTTCATCGTGATGGGCCTCGGCGAGAACGCGAAGATTGCGCTGATCGTGATCGGGACGCTGCCCTGCATGATCCGTGACCTCGCCATGAAGGTGCAGGAGCTGCCGCGCGAGCAGATCGTCAAGGCGCAGACGCTCGGCGCCTCGACCTGGCAGATCGCGCTGCGCGTCGCGATGCCGCAAACCCTGCCGCGGCTGATCGACGTGCTGCGGCTGCAACTCGGCCCGGCCTGGCTGTTCCTGATCGCGGCCGAGGCGATCGCCTCGGATTCCGGGCTCGGCTACCGGATCTTCCTGGTGCGCCGCTATCTCGCGATGGACGTCATCATCCCCTACGTCGCCTGGATCACGCTGCTGGCGTTCCTGATCGATGTCGGACTGCGCGTCATGCAGCGCAGGCTGTTTCCCTGGTTCGCCTCGGTGAGGGCGGAATGAGCGCGATCCGGTTCGACGACGTCTGGAAGGAATATGGCGATCACATCGTGCTGGAGCGCATCACGATGGAGGTCGAGCCGCGCGCGTTCATTGCGCTGGTCGGCCCGTCCGGCTGCGGCAAGACCACGCTGCTGCGGATGCTGCTCGGCGAGGAGCAGCCGAGCCGCGGCCATATTCTGGTCGATGGCAAGCTGCTGCCCGGCGAGCCGGATGCCGACCGCGGCGTGGTGTTCCAGCGCTACTCGGTGTTTCCGCATCTGACGGTCTTGCAAAACGTCATGCTCGGTCGCGAGTTGCGCGACGCCAAATTCACGGCCCGGCTGTTCGGCGCCGCGCGGCGCGCCGCCACCGACGACGCCATGAAGCTGCTCGCCGAGGTCGGGCTCGCCGGTCAAGAGAGCAAATATCCGTCGGCGCTGTCGGGCGGCATGCAGCAGCGCCTCGCACTGGCGCAGGCGATCATGCGCGGACCGAAAATCCTGCTGCTCGACGAGCCGTTCGGCGCGCTCGATCCGGGGATCCGCGCCGACATCCACCTGTTGATGAAGCGGCTCTGGAACGAAACCCATCTGACGGTCGTGATGGTGACGCATGACCTCAGCGAAGCCTTCGGGCTCGCGACGCGCGTGATCGCGCTGGAGCGGCAGCGCAACCGGCCGGAGGAGCGCGAACGCTACGGCGCCACGGTGTCACGCGACCTCGAGATATTCCCACGCCGCAGCGCCGAGCCGCGGTCATCAGTTCAACCAGCTCCGGTCGGGACGACCCGGTCAGACCAGGAGCATCAGCCGGGACGGCCCGGCGCTCTCGTCTTGAAGGAGCAACCATGATCCTCACAGAGGAACAGAAGGCCGAGATCGCGGCGCATACCCGACGCTACAACGAGCTGAAGGCGGCAGGGCAGGAGCACGCGCCGCGGGCGCTGCCACAGCCGACCTCGCGCGATGCCGTGCCGATCGCCGCTGATGCGATCATCCATCGGGAGGTGATTCCGGCCGGCTGGTACTGGACCACGCGGCTGAACCGCGGCGATACGCTGCGTATCGTCAACAGTTCGGGGACATCGACCGTCAGCCTGCTCGCCTGGAACAGCGCCGATCCCATCGAGCGGCTCAACCATGCAGACACCATCAAGGTACAGTGGGCGGCGCGGCTGCAGAAGGGACGCGTCCTGCTCTCGGACATGGGGCGCGCGTTGCTCGGCATCACCGAGGACAGCAGTGCCGCGCATGATGCGGTGGTCGGCGGCTCGACCGCGGCGACCAACCTGGCGAAGTACGGCGAAGGGAGTTTCCGCAATACGCGCGACAATTTCATCCTCGCCGCGGCCAAGCTCGGGCTCGATCGCCGCGACGTCCATCCCTGCGTCAGCTTCTTTGCGCCGGTCGCGATCGACGCGGACGGCAAGTTTGTCTGGTCCGACGCGCGCCGGCAAAAGGGTGATTTCGTCGATCTGCGCGCGGAGATGGACCTGCTGATTGCGCTGTCGAACTGTCCGCATCCGCTCGATCCCGCGGAAAGCTATCCGCTGGCGAGCGTGGAGATCGTGCGCTATCGCGCCAATGCGATTGCGGCTGACGATCTGTGCCGTACCGCGACCGCCGAGGCGATCCGCGCCTATCAGAACAATGCGCTGTATCTCGGCGAGACGAACGAAGGAGCCGTGCGATGACCACGCAATCCGCTGAGGCCCGCGGCCGCGTCGTTCTCGACGTGGAAATTCCCGCGCGCAAGCCGTGGTCAGCCGTCATCCGCAAGGGGCAGAGGCTGCGGATCACGGACACCCATGGCCAGCAGGCGGTCGATACGCTGTTCTATCGTGCCGATGATTTTGGCGAGCGCTACAGCGGCCAGGACACGCTGCGCGCGCAGGGCTCGGCCTATGTCGGGCTCGGCACACGGATCATGTCCAGCGAAGGACGCGTGATGCTGCGCGTTACCGACGATAGTTGCGGCCTGCACGACACCTCGGCGGGAGCCTGCTCCTGCGAGAGCAACACCGTGCGGTTCGGTCACCAGACCCGCTACCAGCACGCGTGCCGCGAGAATTTCGTGATCGAGGCCGCGAAATACGGCATGTCGAAACGCGACATCGTGCCGAACCTGAACTTCTTCATGAACGTGCCGATCGATCCGGCCGGCAATTTCACCGTGGTCGATGGTGTTTCGAAGCCCGGTGACGCGATCGAGCTCGTCGCCGAGATGGACGTGCTGTGCCTGATCTCGAACTGTCCGCAGATCAACAATCCCTGCAACGGCTTTTTCCCGACGCCGGTTCAGGTCACGATCTTCGAGCCGGAGGCGTGAGGCATGTTCAGCAAGGTCCTGATTGCCAACCGCGGCGAGATCGCCGGGCGGATCGGCAGAACATTGCGCGATATGGGCATCGGCTCGGTCGCGGTCTATTCCGATGCCGACCGCTTCACGCGGCCGGTGCTCGAGGCCGACGAGGCGGTGCGCATCGGCCCGGCGCCGGCGGCCGAGAGCTATCTCAACGTCGATGCGATCATGGCGGCCTGTCTTGCGACCGGCGTGCAGGCGGTGCATCCCGGTTACGGCTTCCTGTCGGAGAACCGCCGCTTTGCCGAACGGCTCGCCGAACACGGCATCGCGTTCATCGGGCCGCGGCCGGAGCATCTTGACGCCTTCGGCCTCAAGCACCGTGCGCGCGAGATCGCCGAGCGCAGCGGCGTGCCGCTGCTGCCGGGCTCCGGCCTGCTGGAGACCATCGACGAGGCGGTGCGCGAGGCTGACAGAATCGGCTTTCCGGTGATGCTGAAAAGCACGGCGGGCGGTGGAGGCATCGGCATGCAGCTCTGCCACGACATGGCGACGCTGCGCGAACGCTTTGAATCCGTGCAGCGCACGGCGCGGGCGAGCTTCGGCGACGCGCGGGTCTATCTCGAGCGGTTCGTCGCCAAAGCGCGCCACATCGAGGTGCAGATTTTCGGCAACGGCAGGGGTGACGTGGCCGCGCTCGGCGAACGCGATTGCTCGTTGCAGCGGCGCAACCAGAAGGTTTTTGAGGAGACCCCCGCGCCGGGGCTGTCCGCCGAGATCAGGCAACGGCTGCACGCGGCCGCGGTGGCGCTCGGCAAGGCGGTGGCTTACGAATCCGCCGGCACGGTGGAGTTCATCTACGACGTCGCGCGCGAGGACTTCTATTTCCTCGAAGTCAACACCCGTCTCCAGGTCGAGCATCCCGTCACCGAGCAGGTCTATGGCGTCGATCTCGTCGAATGGATGATCCGGCAGGCAGCGGGCGAGGATGTGCTGGGCAATGCCGGCGCGCTCGCGCCAATGGGCGCGGCGATCGAGGTGCGGCTCTATGCCGAGAACCCGGGCGCAGGCTTCCGCCCAAGTGCGGGCCGGCTGACGCAGGTCAGCTTTTCGCCGGACGCACGGATCGACGGCTGGATCGAGACCGGCACGGAAGTTTCGCCATTCTACGATCCGATGCTGGCCAAGATCATCGTGTCGGCCGAGACGCGCGAGGCCGCGATCGCAAAGCTGGCGCAAGCGCTCGATGACACGGTGGTGGCCGGGATCGAAACCAATCTGGATTATCTCCGCGCGATCGCAGCGTCCGACGTGTTCCGCAGCGGCAAGGTGGCGACCAGCGTGCTCGGCGCGTTCGCCTACCGCCCCCGCACCATCGATGTCGTCGCACCCGGTGCGCAGAGCGGGGTGCAAGAATTGCCCGGTCGCCTGCATCTCTGGCATGTCGGCGTGCCGCCGAGCGGGCCGATGGACGAGCGCTCGTTTCGTCTCGCCAACCGCGTGGTCGGAAATCCGGAGACCACGACCGCGCTGGAGCTGACCGTCAACGGGCCGACCTTGCGCTTCAACACCGATGCGATCGTCGCGCTCTCGGGCGCACGCATGAAGGCATCGCTCGATGGTGCCGAGGTCGTCCATGACGAGCCGGTCGCGGTGCGCGCGGGCCAGATGCTCGTGATCGGCAGCATCAAGGGCCCGGGCCAGCGCGCCTATCTCGCCGTGCGTGGCGGCATCGACGTGCCCGAGATCCTGGGATCGCGAGCGGTGTTCGCGCTCGGCGCGTTCGGCGGCCATGCGACGGGCTCGCTGAAGGCCGGCGACGTGCTGCATATCGGTGCCGAGCGATCCGGCCTCGCAACGCCGCGGCGCGCAACGGAGGACGAGCGGCCAGAGCTGACTTCTGCGTGGCAGATCGGCGTGATCTACGGCCCGCATGGCGCGCCGGATTTCTTCCTCGACGAGGACATCGAGACGCTGTTCGCGGCGAGCTACGAGGTGCACTTCAACAGTGCCCGCACCGGTGTGCGGCTGATCGGTCCGAAGCCGCGCTGGGCGCGCGCCGATGGCGGCGAGGCCGGGCTGCATCCGTCGAACATCCACGACAATGCCTATGCGGTCGGCTCGATCGACTTCACCGGCGACATGCCGATCATCCTGGGTCCAGATGGACCGAGTCTCGGCGGCTTCGTCTGTCCGGCGGTCGTCGCGCGCGACGAACTGTGGAAGATCGGTCAGCTCCGGCCCGGCGACACCGTCCGCTTCGTGCCGGTGAAACGCGACGATCCGGTCGCCGGCCCTACGGTGCTGCGCGCGCCCGAGCTCGGCGCGGCCATCGTCGGACGCAATGATGATGGCCCGATCCCGGTGGTCTATAGGCGCGCCGGCGACGACAATCTCCTGGTCGAATATGGCCCGATGGAGCTCGACATTGCGCTGCGGCTGCGCGTCCATGTGCTGGCGCAGGCGCTGGAGGAAGCGAAGCTTGGCGGCCTGATCGACCTGACGCCCGGCATTCGCTCGTTGCAGATCCATTATGACGGCACGGCGCTGTCGCGAACGAAGCTGCTAGACGTGCTCAGGCGGATCGAGCGCGACTTGCCGCCGGTCGATGCCATGCGGGTGCCGAGCCGGACCGTGCATCTGCCGCTGTCGTGGCGGGATCCAGAGGCAGAGCTTGCGATGCGCAAATATCAGGAGCTGGTCCGCGCGGATGCGCCATGGTGTCCGTCGAATGTCGAGTTCATCCGGCGCATCAACGGGCTCGGCAGCGAGGACGACGTCCGCCGCATCGTGTTCGACGCGGATTATTTCGTGCTCGGCCTTGGCGACGTCTATCTCGGCGCGCCGGTGGCAACGCCGCTCGACCCGCGGCACCGGCTGGTGACAACGAAGTACAATCCGGCGCGGACCTGGACGCCGGAGAACGCGGTCGGCATCGGCGGCGCCTATATGTGCATCTACGGCATGGAGGGGCCGGGCGGCTACCAGCTGTTTGGCCGCACCATCCAGGTCTGGAACACCTGGCGCACCACGCGGGTGTTCGAACCTGATCAGCCCTGGCTGCTGCGGTTCTTCGACAAGATCCGCTTCTTCCCGGTCGATGCCCACGAACTGCTCGACGCCCGCGCCGCATTTCCGCACGGCCAATACGACATCAGGATCGAGCAGGGCGAGTTCTCCTACGCCGACTATGCGAAATCGTTGGCCGAAGCGCGGCCGTCGATCACCGCGTTCAAGGCGACGCAGCAAGCGGCGTTCGATGCGGAGCGTCAGCGCTGGCGCGAGATGAAGCTCGACGAGACGCCGGCGGAATCGATCGATGCGAGCGTCGCAACGACCGGCATTCCCGACGGCCAGATCGGCGCGTTCTCGGAGGTGCCCGGCAACATCTGGAAGATCCTGGTCGAGGAAGGCGCCGTGGTCGCAGCCGGCGACTTGCTCGCCATCATCGAGTCCATGAAGATGGAGATATCAGTGCATTCGCCGAGCGCTGGCCGCATTGCGTCGGTGCCGGTCAAGCCCGGCCAGACCCTGCGCGCGGGCGATGTGGTGGCGTTGATCCGGCCGGAGTAGATGCGGCCGCGTCGATCTGCTGCGGTCGTGTCCCGGTCATGGCGTTATGGGGGACGATCGGACGGAAGCCGACAACGCCACGCCTCGTTGGCAAGGAGCCGGCGCTGCCGGTCGGCGATGGCAGGCCATCCGGAGCGTACCACGCTGAGGAGCGCAGCGTCGGCGGATGGACCTTCATCGCAAGCAAAATAGGCGCGAAGCCGTCCCTCGCAGTGGAAGCCGAGGCCGGTGTAGAGCTCGAGCGTACGCCGCAGGCGCCAATCCAGATGCACCTCGGCCCGCTCGACGGCGAGCACCTCGAAAGCATACCGCGTCATGAGATGCGCGACGTGGCTGATGAGCAGGACCTCGTCCAACCGTCCGCTGCTCCAGATCGGCGCAAGCGTCGCCCGCTTCTCGTCCGGCTCGAGCGCCGCGAATGCGGTGAGGCCGATGATGTCGCCTGACCCGGCGTCCTCGATCGCGAACGCGGCCGTGACGCTCGCGCAGCTCAGCGTGGCTGTCAGGCGCGTGGTCGCCGCCTGGCCGGAGCCGCCGCGATCGAGCTGCCGAAGCATGCCGGCGTCCCCGAGCGGCTTCACCCGCGCGATCTCGGAACCGTGGATCCTGGTCAGCAGGATGCGGTCGGTGGCCAAGGCGGCATGGCTGGCTGCGAATTGCATGCCCTATTGACGCATCGAACCAACATGCCGTCAAATGACCGGAATGGCAGTTCATATGCGGATTGGTCATGTCACTGAATCCGAGACACGTTGACCTGTTTCGCGAGGTCGTGCGTCACAACGGAATCACCAAGGCCGCCCTGAGCCTGCGGATCGGGCAGCCCTTCGTCAGTCGCGCCATCGCGCGGCTGGAGCGCGAGATCGGCTTCGCGCTGTTCGAACGCGGGCGCGGCGGCGTCACGCTGACGCCGGAAGGCGAGATATTCCTGCATGAGGTGGAGCGCAACCAGGCCGGGCTGGAGTATCTGGCGCGTGCGGCGCGCGGCATTCGCGCGCGGGGCAGCGGGACGCTGAGGATCGCCTGCCTTCCGGCATTCACCTATTCGTTGATGCCGCGGATCGTCAGCAACTTCTCCTGGAAGAACCCTGGCATCATGCTGTCGGTCGCCGTGCATAGCCCTGAACGGGTCTGGAGTCTGGTTGCTGCGGGCCAGTGCGATGTCGGGCTGGCGCGACCCCAGTCGGGTTTTGCAGCGGTCGACGACGAACTGCTGATGACGACCGACGCCATCTGCGTGCTGCCGCGTCAGCACCGGCTGCGGTCCAAGCGATTGATCATGCCAAAGGACCTGCACGGCGAGGCGATGATTGCGCCAGCCCCAGGCGCGCCGCATCGAACGCGCCTTCGAAGACGCCGGGGTCGTGGTCAGAACGGTGGCGGAGATTCAGTACAGCATGCAGCGCTGCGCTCTGGTTGCGCAGGGGCTGGGCTTCTCGATCGTCGATCCCGTCGTGGCGCGGGATTTTGCCAGCGCCCGGATCGTGCTCAAGCCGTTCACGCCGCGGCTGGAGATCACCACCGTGCTGCTGTTTCCATCGCAACGGCCGCGCAGCCGTCTTGCGCTCGAATTCTGCGACCTGCTTCGCGCCGAGACCGCGGAATACAGGAAGCCCCCCCGCGCTCCAGCCTGACCCGATCCGTGCCGCTTTGCCCTGATGCGGCGCTTCAGGCGAGCTTGGGTGGCCGTCAAGTCCATGAAGATGGAGATCAGCGTGCACGCGCCAAACGCGGTCAGGATTACGTCGGTGCCGGTGAAGCCCGGCCGGACACTGCATGCGGGCGACGTCGTGGCGTTGATCCGGCCGGGTTAGCGGGGCTGCGCAGCGGCGCTATTCTTTGGGATCGGTCGGTGGGACGAGCAGAGGGAGCGTCTCGACCTCCATCTCCAGCCGCTGCCAGCTGTGATAATCATACGCGCCATCCCAGCGATGGACCGGCCGGCAACAGGCCGTGCAGCGGAAGACTCCCTTCGCCGCAGTGCTGACCTGCACGGTCTGGTAGATGACGCTGCAGCCGGCGCAGGTAAACGCGACGGTGCTCGAACCTTCGGACTGCGGCGACGTCAACTCTGGACGGTCGCGGAAGGTGTTTGAAGCGGTGCTCCTTGCTGCGGGCGGGGGCGCGATTGGATTGGGAGGCACATCCGGCTCGAACGCGGTGTCGGTATGGGCCTCTATTGACGCGTTTTGCCTTAACACCCGATCGATCTTCATCCTTACGCGGCGAGCCGCCAGCAATCCCAAGACCGCCTGGACCGTTCCCGAGAAGTTGCGATCGCCGATGAAAAACGAGTAACGCCAAGTGCCCGCAGCCTCGGCTTCAATGATGAGGAAATGAATTGAACGATGAACGCCGCTCAGTTGGGCGCGTGTTTGGCGAACCACGACTTAACTCAAACGGCCAGTCGTTTCGGCGGCGAACGTCCCTTCCGCCGAATTTGCATGCTTGACCAAGCGCATTATAGGTTCGCCCTTGCGGGTCCAATTGGACGCCAACTGCCGTCGTTTCAAGGCAGAAATGGAACGGCGCGAAGCAATTGGCTAGATGATTTGCTTCCATGGCGTCTTGTGAACCTGGGTCATTTAATTGCGAGGTTTTGTCAGGCTGGATGCCTCGAACGGATGGCCTTGTTTGACATAGGTCAAAATACGGTGCTCGAAGCCGTCGACGTTTAGCGACGACATAGTCCGGTGCCAGATGAAGATCGCCAAACGCCTCGTAAGCGCCTCGCCATCGATACCGAGCTCTGCCGGGGGGGTAGCGCGTCTCGCATGCGCCCGAATGCGCGATGCACAAATTGAACTTGCTCCGATCGTGTCAGCCGCAGGCCTGACGATCAATGATGTTGAGGACCGCAAGTGCCGCATCGACGCGCGGGCGCAGATGAGACTGCTTGAGCTCGCGGCCAAGGAACTGCAGGACGACTGCTTCGGATTCCATCTGGCGCAGGGTTTTGAGATGGGGGAGATCGGGCTTCTGTATTACGTCATGGCCTCATCGGAGGATCTCGCCGACGCTCTGCAAAATGCGGGACGCTACTGCGCGATCAACAACGAAGGCGTGCGGCTGCGGATATCTCTGGCCCGCGGCTTCGCAATCGGATTCGAGTATGTCAACATCGACCGGTCGTCCGATCGCCACCACGCAGAATTTTGGCTGATTGCGCTTGTCCGTATTTGCCGAGCATTGACTGACGGCAGGTTGGTCCCAAGGCGAATTCAGTTGAAGCACTACAGGCGCGAAACGCCTCTGGAAGTGCGATCTCTTCTGGGTTGCGAGATCAAGTTTGCAGCGGATAGGGATGACCTCCTGTTTTCTTCGCAGATTGGTGCATTACCTGTCGTGGGGGCTGATCTGCACCTTAACAAGATGTTGCTTCAATATGCCGACGAGGCGCTAAGCCACCGGGCATCGGGACGGACCAGCGTGCGGTCTCGCGTTGAAGATCAGATCGCCCAGTTGCTTCCGCACGGCAAAGCCAATTCCGAGGCTATTGCGCGCCGTCTTGGTATGAGTCGGAGAACGCTCGCTCGGGCACTGTCGTCCGAGGGGGCGGGCTTTCTGAATGTTCTCGAGACGTTTCGAATCGGACTTGCGCGCCGCTACCTTGAAGAAGCGGAGCTGCCGATTTCTCAAATCGCATGGTTGCTGGGCTACAGCGAGGTCAGCTCGTTCACACATGCTTTCGTCCGCTGGACAGGCCTCACGCCCACGGCCTATCGTGATTCGAACGGCATTCGGTGATGGGCTGACACAAGCCCTCAAATCCCTGGCACAGAACAGCAAGACTTGGCGGGCCGTATTCCGCTAGGCGAGTGCCATGCGTTCAAGCTTCTTGTCTCGACTCGCGCTTCGCTGGCGCCGCACCAGGGTCGCGGTGTTCGGCTTTATGAGCAAAGACGACTGGCTGTTCCTGGCTTCGATAGTTTTGTTTCACAGTCTCTTGATTGCGCTGATCTGGGTCGTTTTCCTGAATTGACCCGGTGTCGCGACGCCGACATTTGTGGATTCCTTGAGACCACGGCGGCCCGGACGTCACCTCGCCTCAAACCTCCAGCCATTCCTCGCGGACGGCGGCGTTCGCCTTCAACTGCTCGGGGGTGCCTTCGAACACCACGCGGCCGTGGCCCATGATGTAGACGCGGTTCGAGATCTTCATCGCGATCGAGAGCTTCTGCTCGACCAGCAGGATGGCGACGCCGGCCTTGGCGATCCGCGCGATCAGCTCGCCGACCTGCTGCACGATCAGTGGCGCGAGGCCCTCGGTCGGTTCGTCGATCATCATCAATTCGGGATCGCCGAGCAGCGTGCGGCAGGTGGTCAGCATCTGCTTCTCGCCGCCCGAGAGCACGCCGGCCGGCGTGTCGGCGCGGCGGGCGAGGTTGGGGAACATGTCGAGCATCTCCTGCAGCCGCCACTTGCCGGGACGGCGCGGGTCCTTGATGCCGAGGATCAGGTTCTGGCGCACCGTCAGGCTCGGGAAGATGTCGCGATGCTCGGGCACGTAGCCGAGCCCGAGGCGGGCGATCTTGTGGCTCGGCAGGCCCGCGATGTCCTTGCCCTTGAAGCGGATGGTGCCTTGCGGCGGTACCTCGCCCATGATCGCCTTGACGGTGGTCGAGCGGCCGACGCCGTTGCGCCCGAGCAGGCTGACGACCTCGCCGGCGGCGATGTCGAGATCGACACCCTGAAGGATGTGGCTCTTGCCGTAATAGGCGTGGAGATTCCTGACCTCGAGCATCAGTCGACCTCCTCGCCGAGATAGGCTTCCTTGACCTTCGGATTGCCGCGGATTTCTTCCGGGGTGCCGGAGGCGATGATGTGGCCGTAGACCAAGACCGAGATGCGGTCGGCGAGGCCGAACACCACGCTCATGTCGTGCTCGACGATCACGAGCGTGCGTCCCTCGGTGAGGCGGCGGATCAGCGCGACGGCGCGCTCGGTCTCGGCGTGGCTCATGCCCGCGGTCGGTTCGTCCAGCATGATGACGCTGGCGCCGCCCGCGATCGTGATGCCGATCTCGAGCTCGCGCTGCTCGGCATAGGTGAGCAGGCCCGCCGGCACGTCGCGGCGATGGCTGAGATGGATGTCGTCGAGTATCTGCGCGGTGCGCTGCTTCACCTCGGCCAGGTTGTCGACGTTCTTCCAAAACGCGTAGCGGTGGCCGGTCGCCCACAGCACGGCGCAGCGGACGTTCTCCCACACCGTCATGCGGGCGAACACGTTGGTGACCTGGAACGAGCGCGACAGGCCGCGCCGGTTGATCTCGAACGGCCGCAGCCCCGAGGTGACCTCGCCGTTCAGCCGGATCTCGCCGGAGGTCGGCTTGATGTGGCCGCTGATCAGGTTGAACGTCGTCGACTTGCCGGCGCCGTTCGGGCCGATGATGGCGTGACGCTCGCCCTTGGCGACGCTCAAATTGAGGTCGCGGATGATGGCGACATTGCCGAAGCTCTTCTCGACGGCGTTGACTTGGATGGCAGCGGTCATGCCAGATACCCCCGATCACGAGCCACCGTCGCGGCACGATCCCAGGCTTCCGCAACGCGCCGCCAGGTGATGCGCGCGACCAGGAAGCCGCCGACGACGAGAATCGCCGCAGTTGCCCAGGTTGTCGGCGCGGTGGCGGCGAAGGGAATGCCGAGCAGATTGATGGCGTCGCCGCCGGAGAAGCGCGCGACGGTCTCGATGCTGAGGATGATGCCGAGCGCCAGCGCCAGCGTCGGGATCGCCGCGACCAGATAGGACGGGATCACGGTGCCGAGCGTGCCGGCGCGGATCAGCGGACGGTGCTTCATCAAGATGCCGGCGATGCCACCCGGCGCGAACATCACGATGGCGATGAAGATGATGCCGAAATAGAGCTGCCAGACCGAGGTAACGTTGGTCAGCCCGAGCTGCAGATACGTCACCAGGATGGCGCCGAGGATCGGACCGAAGAAATAGGCGGTGCCACCAATGAAGGCTGCGAACAGCACCAGGCCCGACTGCGTCGCGCCGAGATAGGCCGAGTTGGCGATCTCGAAATTGATCGCGGCGAGGCCGCCGGCGATGCCGGCGAAGAAGCCGGCGAACATGTAGGCGAGATAGCGCACCACATGCGGATCGTAGCCGATGAACTCGACGCGCTCCGGATTGTCGCGCACCGCGTTGCAGATGCGCCCGAGCGGCGTGCGGGTCAGCGCGTACATCGCGATCGCCGAGACCATCACCCAGAACGCGATCAGGTAGTAGACCTGAATCTGCGGCCCGAAGGTCCAGCCGAAAAGCGGCATCAGCGAGGTGCGGTCGGTGGTGATGCCGGATTCGCCGCCGAACACGCTGCGCAGGATCAGCGACGACGAGGCGACCAGCTCGCCGATGCCGAGCGAGATCATCGCAAACACGGTGCCGGCGCGCTTGGTCATGACCCAGCCGACCACCAGAGCAAAGGCCATGCCGCCGATGCCGCCGACCAGCGGGATCACCGGCAGCGGGACCGGCCAGTTGTGACTCGCGACGGCGTTCATGGCGTGGACGGCGAGGAAGCCGCCGAGGCCGTACTGCACGGCATGTCCGAACGACAATAGCCCGGTCTGGCCGAGCAGGATGTTGTAGGACAGCGCGAAGATGATCGCGATGCCGATCAGGCTGAACGAGGTCAGCGAGCCACCGGACGAGAACACCAGCGGCAGCACGACGAGCGCGGCCGCTGCGATCAGCCAGACGCCATAGAAGCTCAGGGCGCCGCCGGACTCTTGCTTGGCCGCGGCGCGAGCGGGGGTCACAGCGTTCGTCATGACTCGCGCGTCCCCAGCAGGCCCATGGGGCGGAAGATCAGGACCAGCACCAGCAGCAGATAGGGCAGGATCGGCGCGATCTGCGCGATCGTGACGTTCCAGATATCGGTGAGGGGCGAGGCGCCGAGGCTCGGATCGAGCGGCCCGAACACGCTGGCGAGCGAACCATTGAGCGCGACCGCAAAGGTCTGGATCAGCCCGATCAGGAGCGATGCGATGAAGGCGCCGGGCAGCGAGCCGAGGCCGCCGAACACGATGACGACGAACAGGATCGGGCCGAGCAGCGCGGCCATGTCGGACTGCGTCACCAGCGAGGGACCGGCGATCACGCCGGCGAGACCCGCGAGCGCGCTGCCGACGCCGAACACCAGCATGAAGACGCGGCCGACATTGTGGCCGAGATGGCCGACCATGCTCGGATGGGTCAGCGCGGCCTGCACGATGAGGCCGACCCGCGTCCGCTTCAGCGTGACCAGGAGCGCGATGAAGATCACGACCGAGACCACCAGCATGAAGATCTTGTAGGCGGGGTAGTTGGTGGAGAACACGGTGAAGGCCGGAAAGTCGAGTGCCGCCGGGACCCGATAGTCGACCGGGCTCTTGCCCCAGATCATCGAGACGATTTCCTCGATGGCGAAGGCGAGACCGAAGGTCAGCAGCAGTTCGGCGACATGGCCGTGCTTGTGGGTGTTGCGCAGGCCGTAACGCTCGACGCCCATGCCGACCACGCCGACCAGCAATGGTGCGATCACCAGCGCCGGCCAGAAGCCGATCCAGCGGGTGAGCTGAAAGCCGAAGAACGCGCCCAGCATGTAGAAGCTCGCATGCGCGAAGTTGAGCACGCCCATCATGCTGAAGATGACGGTGAGCCCGCTGGACAGCAGAAACAACAGCATGCCGAACAGGACGCCGTTGAGCGTCGAGATGACGATGAGCTCAGCCACGGCGCACCCGCTTGAGACTGGAACGGTTCACGTGATCAATAACCTGTCGGTGAAATGAACTACGGCACCACCACGCTGCCGGAAGGCGAACGCCTCCGCAACCCTGTGGTCGCGGAGGCGCTTTCCAGCGGCCGATCAGGGCCGCTTCATGTTGCAGGTGGTCGGAAGCATCGTCTGATCGGTGTCGATCTTGGAGACGGGGTGCCAACCCCAGCCGGTGTTCTCTTCGTCGAACGGCTCCTTGGCCTTGTCGCCCAACGTTCCGAACGAGGAGATGATGATCGGCTGGAAGAACTGGTGGTCGTCCTTGCGCATGAAGCCGTCGCCGCCGTCGAACACTTCGAACTTCATGCCCTCGAGTGCAGCCGCGACTTTCACCGGATCGATCGAATTGGCCTTTTCGGCGGCGGCCTTGAACATCCGCATCTCATTGACGGCGCGCGGATACCACACGGAAATGCCGGTCTTGGCGCGGAAGTCCTTCTCGAAATCCATCGCCGCCTTGTTGCCGGAGTTGGGGATGCCCTCGCTGATCTGGAACACCTGGTGGTCGAGACCGGTCTGCTTGATCGCGGTCGGTCCACCGGCGCCACCGGCATAATAGGTGTACCAGTTGACCTTGAGGCCGGCATCGGCCGCGGCCTTCAGCAGCAGCGCGAAGTCCTGGCCCCAATTGCCGGTCACGACCGTGTCGGCGCCGGACGCCTTGATCTTGGCGATGTAGGGCGAGAAGTCGGTGACCTTGAGCATCGGATGCAATTCGTCGCCGACGATCTGGATATCCGGCCGCTTTTCGCCCAGCATCTTGCGCGCTTCTGATCGCACCGACTGGCCGAACGAGTAGTCCATGTTGATCAGATAGACCTTCTTGATCGACGGCTGGCCCTTCATGTAGTTGGTCAGCGCGGCCATCTTGATGTCCGAGTTCGCATCCCAGCGGAAATGCCAGTAGCTGCACTTCTCGTTGGTCATGCTCGGATCGACCGCGGCGTAGTTGAAGTAGAGCACTTCCTTGCCGGGATTGCGCGAATTGTTCTTGGTGACGAAATCTTCCAGCGCCGCACCGACCGACGAGCCGTTGCCCTGGGTGATGTAGTGGATGCCGGCGTCGACCGCCTTCTGCGCCTGCACCAGGCTTTCCTGCGGATTGGTCTTGTTGTCGAGCGGGACGATTTCGACCTTGTGGCCGAGGATGCCGCCCTTGGCGTTCAATTCGTCGGCGAGGTACTGAAACGTCTTCAGGCCGCCTTCGCCAACGCTGGCGCCGCCGCCGGAGAGCGGATCGATATAGCCGATCTTGATGGTTTCCTGCGCGGACGCCGCGCCTCCCAACACCGTCAGCGCTGCCGCGGCGGCAACGATCAGCTTATGCATCCTGCGTTCCTCCCTTGCTCATGTTTCTGATTGATCTTGAATGATCGAGGCCGTCTCATAACCCCAATTGCCGCGCCTTCGCAACTTTCGCTTTGAATATGGTGTCAAGTTTTAGCGGAAGGTAGTATGATGTTATAGGCTATATGCCTTCGGAATCGGTCGCTGTTTTGAATTGCAGGTAAACTTTTGGATGAGGCCTGCGCCCGTTCGGTGGTTCATTTGGAACTGACGTTGTCCGCGGCCCGACTCCAACCTCCCCTTGAAAAGGGGAGGTTGCTTCGCTCGCGAGAGCGAAGCGGGTGGGGATCGGCTCTCTCCGCGTACAGCGTAGCCTGCGGCTGGACCCCCATCCCGACCTTCCCCCTTTCAGGGGGAAGGCGAAAATTGGGGATTGCTTCCGTGGGGATGGATCTACGCCGGATGCCGGCGCGGCTTGAGCCCCGAGAGAAACAACCGCGCGAAATGATCGGCGATCTCTGCTGGAGACCAGTCGCGCCTGGTCTTGAACCAGATCGGATACCAATGGCCCATTCCGGTCAGAATACGCTCCGCGAAGTAGGTATCGATGCGGCGGAAGCGACCCTCGTCGATCCAGCGCTGATAGCTGTCCTGGTCCTGCCGGATCGTCGCCAGCACCTGACTGACATAGGCCTTCCGGTCGACGTCGTTGAGATAGTTGATGTTGTGGTAGGTCGCCTTCGGGCCGCAGGGCGTGTCGTGCAGCATCAACAGCAAGCGGATCCTCTGCACGATGTGATCGAACGCGCCGAGGCGCTGGTCCTGCAGGTGCTCGCGAATGCTGATCTCGCCGGCGAGCCCGCGTCGCAGGCAAGCCAGCAACAGGCTCTCCTTTTCGCTGAAGTGATAGTAGATGCCGGCGCGGGTCATGCCTGCATCGACAGCGATGCTCTCGAGCGATGTGCCCGATGCGCCCCTGCGGTTGAAGCTGTCGGAAGCAATCGAAAGCATCCTGTCGAACTTCGCGGCCCGCTTGTTCAACGCCGCGCGAGACGCCAGGAATGGGGCAAGGCTGAGCGGTTCGGGCATTTCGGGAACCGCGATCTCGCGCCGGTAAACCCCGTGCGTGATGATGTCATCGATGGCATCGATCGCCTGCTGGCGCGTGTAGTAGTCGCGTTCGGACAGCCAGAACGGCACCCAGTCCAGGATGGAGATGAGCGCCACCGCCGTGAGCAGCGGTTCGTCGCAGGCGATCGAGCCGTCCGCTACGCCCCGATCCAGAATTTCCGCAAGCCGCGCGGCATTCTGCCAGCGCTTGGCGTGGACTTCGCTGCTGTAGGGCGCAGCAAGCGCATCGATATCGGTGAACAGGATCATGCGCTGGGCTTCGGACCGCAGCCTGCCGCGCACAAAGCGCCTGACGATCTCGAGCCCATCGATACCGGGTTCGGCCGCCGTTTCAATCTCATACCGATAGATCGCTAGTCCCCGCAGATAGCAGTGGAAGATCAGATCTTCCTTGTCGCGGAAATAGTGGTACAGCGCGCCCGGCACGGCCTGCACGGACGCCGCGACCTGCTCCATCGTCACGTTCGCGTAGGAGTGGCGGGCAAACAGCCGGGAAGCTGAAAGGAGGATTTCTTCAGCCCGATCCGTCGGGTCGGCGGCGACTTGCAAGCTCGAATGCCCTTCCTGATCGCGGAACGAAAATCCGTACGCGAGATAATCCCCTTGGCAGCAGGTTGTCGATCTGCGATAGACATTGGTATACCATACACCAGCGGCTTTTGGAGAGAGCATGGCGCGCAACATTCTGATCCTTGGGGCTTCCTACGGCTCCCTGCTGGGGACCAAGCTTCTGATGGCGGGGCACAACGTGTCCCTGGTGTGCCGGAAGAACACTGCGGACCTGATCAACCGCGACGGCACCGAGGTGCGCATCAAGCTGCGTGACGAGAAGGAGCATCGCTCGATCTTCTCGCGCGACCTGCCGGGCAAGCTCGACGCCGTCACGCCCGCCGATGTCGACGTATCGCGTTACGACATGGTTGGGCTGGCGATGCAGGAGCCGCAATACACCAACCACACCGTTCGCGTGCTGATGATCAAGATCGCGGCGGCGAAGCTGCCCTGCCTGTCGATCATGAACATGCCGCCGCTGCCGTATCTGAAGCGGATCCCCGCGCTCGCCGGCATGGACCTCGAGGAGGCCTACACCAACGCCCAGGTCTGGGAGCGCTTCGAGCCGGGACTGGTGACGCTGTGCTCGCCGGATCCGCAGGCGTTCCGTCCGCCGGAGGAGAAGGCGAATGTGCTGCATGTCGGCCTGCCGACCAATTTCAAGGCCTCCGTTTTCGCCGACGAGAAGCACAACAAGGTGCTGCGCGAGCTCGAAGCCGACATCGACGCGGTGACGCTCGACGGCCAGGACGTTCCGGTGAAGCTGAAAGTCTTCGATTCGCTGTTCGTGCCGCTGGCGAAATGGTCGATGCTGCTGACCGGCAACTATCGCTGCATCACGCCATCGGAGCCGCAATCGATCCGCGACGCCGTGCACGGCGACCTCAAGCGCTCGCAGGCGATCTATGATCATGTTGACGCGATCGCGCGGAAGCTCGGCGCCGATCCGGCCGATCAGGTGCCGTTCGCGAAATACGCCAAGGCGGCGGAAAGCCTGCTCAAGCCGTCATCGGCGGCCCGCGCGGTCGCCGCCGGCGCACCGTTCATCGAGCGCGTCGATCTGCTGGTGAAGCTGATCTCGCATCAGCTCGGCACGCCGAGCGCCGAGATCGACCGCACCGTCGAGACCGTCGACCAGAAGCTGAACGAGAAGATCGTGCAGGGCGGCTCGGGCGCTGAGTAGCAGAGCGCGCGTTGGCGGGGGCGGGGCGGGAGCGCCCTCGCCATGCATCGGCGATCAGCAAAGCCTGCGATCGCGGCTGCCGAACGCATGGCTCGACCTGCCCAGGTGAGGTAGGCTCGCGCAGTTGCGGTTGGGAGCCACGGACATGCCGATCAAATCGCTGCCTCTCCTTGCAATCTACGGCCACCTGGACCGCGCGCGCGATATCATGCGCGCCTGGCAACCGCTCGACCAGCTTTCCCCCGACGACGCCGAGATCGTCGTGAAGGCGATCGCCGAGGGCATCGCGCGCGGGCGCCGGCACGGGCTGGAAATGGAACAGTGCGGTCTGGCCGCGTAAGTTACACGCTGAGCATTCTGATAGCGCCAGCACGTGGGGTGAGCACGTCGAAGAGGGTGGGGAGCCCGGGCGAGATGATCGAATGCGCGTCGCTATCGCAACACCTATGTCGTGTCTGGTTCAAGACTCTGCCGAAAGAGACCGCCGTATGGTACCCCTCTCCCCAACCCTCTCCCGCAAGGGCAGGGCAATCGCATATGGCTCGGAGATGCAGCCCGAAACTGAATCGGATCGCGAACGAAGTGGAATCGAATGCAGAACGATTCTGCCCGTTTCTTTCGGAACAACCGAATTTTTTGCCATAGGCGATCGCCCTGCCCGCAAGGGGGGAGGGAGCCCTTCCGCCGGTGGTTCTCTTACGGGGAATCAGTCGCCCTCAAAGCGACTGCTAGCTCTGCTGCTTCACGGCCAGAATCGTCACCGCGCGTGTCTGGTGGCTCGGCGTCTGGAAATCGATCGTCTGACCGACTGAAAGCCCGATCAACGCGGCGCCGACCGGCGTCAGCACCGAAATGCGCCGCAGCGCGATGTCGGCCTCATGCGGGTACACCAGCACGACCTCCCTGACGTCGCCGGTCTCGTCGTCGCGGTAGCGCACGCGCGCGCCCATGCGGACCACGTCGGGCAATTCGGAATCGTCGGCGACGACCCGGGCCCGATCGGTCTCGCGGGCAAGGAACTGGGCCACGCGCGGAAACACCGCCATGCTGGAATCGGCCAGCGCGCTGAGGCGATGCGCCTCGCTCGCGGTGATGACGATCGGCGGCAATGCAGGAGCGGTAAAGTCGTTCTGAATGGTTCGGGTCATGTCGGTTGATCTTTGCAGTTGATCGCACGCGCGGCGACGCCTGCGCGCGGATGTCTCGCGCGATGCGACGGGCCGAATGATTTTGATGACGTTATGATTTTGACGGTGTCGAGAATCCGGACGGCGCGCGATCGCCGGCCGGCTAATTGCCTGCGTGCAGACGTCCAGCGCGCAAACCGAGGCGCGCAATTCGGGTGTCGATGCTCAACATGTCGATCATGGCACCGTCAACATAGCCGCTCGCGACGCTGCATCCATTGCGGCGAAAGCGCGCACGCGCCGCGCCGTCCCCGAACAGGCTCTGCTCAGGGCTGGCCGATGCCGGTTAGGCCGAGCACCGCACCGGCGGCGAGCGCGAGCAGCGGATGGATGCGGGTGGTGGTGGTGGCGATCGCGACCATTGCCGCGATCAGGATGGTGCCCGAGCTCGAGGCGGAGGCTTGGGTGATGACGATGGCGCTGGCGGTGACGAGGCCGGCGGTGACCGGTACGAGCCCGGCCTGCACTGTGCGGCGCCACGGCCGGTCCTTGAAGCGTTCCCAGAGCCGAAGCGCGAAGCCGGTGACGAGCGACGACGGCCCGAACTTGGCGAGCGAGGTCACCAGTACGCCCGGGAAGCCGGCGACATGCCAGCCGACCAGCGGGACGACCATCATGTTCGGTCCCGGTGCGGCCTGCGCCAGCGCGAACAGCGCGCCGAATTCCTGCGCCGTCATCCAGTGATGAATGTCGACCACCTGGCGCTGCATCTCCGGCAGGATGGTGTTGCCGCCGCCGAAGGCGAGCAGCGAGAGCTCGGCGAAAATCAGTGCGAGCGTGACCAGGGTTGCGGTCATGACGCCTGCCTCGATCGCAGGACGATGCTGAGCGGCGCGAGCGTCAATAGCGTCGGCAGCAGCGGCAATCTGAACACCGCGATCGCCAGCACGCAGAGCGCGCCGATGACGAGGCCGAGCCCGTCGCGGCGCAACGGCCAGGCGATCTTGATCGCGGTGGAGATCAGGAGCCCGGCTGCCGCCGCGGCGAGGCCGCCGAACAGATGGCGCACCACCGGATCGTCGGCGAAGCGGCCATAGATCACGCCGAGGCCGATCACGACCGCGGTCGGCACCGCGATCAGGCCCAGGATCGAAGCGATGGCGCCGGGGATGCCGCGAAACTTCAGCCCGACCGCCACCGACATGTTGATGATGTTGCCGCCGGGCAGGAACTGGCAGAGCCCGAGCAAATCGGTGAACTCGGCGCCGGTCAGCCAGCGGCGCTTCTCCACCATCATGTGGCGCGCCAGCGGCAGCACGCCGCCGAAACCGGTCAGTCCGAGAATGAAGAAGCCCGTGAACAACTCGCCGACATCAGGTGCGTCATGCTTGGCGGTTTGTGCGGCGGGTATGGCGTCCATCGGCGGGGCGGCTCCGGTTCGTTCTTGAACTGACTTTAGTTGGCGGCGAGCCAAATATCCAATATATGGATACGGGAATTTGCATATCTATTGGATATGGATCGCCTGATGATCGAGCTGCGCCATCTCCGCTATGCCGTCGCGGTCGCCGAGGAAGGCCACATCACCCGCGCCGCCGCGCGGCTCGGCATCCAGCAGCCGCCACTGAGCCAGCAGATCCGCGCGCTGGAAGCCGCGATCGGGGCGCCGCTGTTTCGCCGGCAGCCGCGCGGGGTCGAGCTGACCGCCGCCGGCCGTGCCTTCGTCGGCAAGGCGCGCGCGATCCTGCGCGACACGGAGCTTGCCGTGGAAGCCGCGCGCCGCGCGAGCCGCGGCCAAGAGGGCCAGCTCGCGATCGGCTTCACCTCGTCGGCCGCCTTCCATCCCTTCGTCACCGGCGTGATGCGCGAAATGCGCGAGCGCGCGCCGGCGATCACGCTCTCGCTGGAAGAGGCCTCGACCGGCGAGCTGATCGAAGCCGTCGAGGCCGACCGGCTCGATGCCGCATTCGTGCGTTCGCCGAGCGAGCGGCTGGAGAATCTCACGATCACGCATCTGCTCGACGAGGAGATGCTGGTCGCGTTGCCTGACCATCATCCGCGCGCCCGCAAGGACACGCGCCGGCGGATTTCGCTGGCCTCGCTCGCCGACGAGCCGCTGATCCTCTACCGCCGTCCGACCGGGCCGGGTCTCTACGACAGCATCATCGCCGCCTGCCGCGCGGCGGGCTTCAGCCCGAAAGTGGCGCAGGAGGCGACGCGGATGGTGTCGACTCTGAGCCTCGTCGCGGCGGGGCTCGGCATTTCGATCGTGCCGGAATCGATGGCGCGGCTGGAGACCGCGGGCGTGTCCTATCTCCACCTCGACCGCGCCACCGGCCTGGTCGCGCCGCTCGCGCTGGCCCGCAAGAAGGGCCCCGCCGCCGGCACGCTCGGCCGCCTGCTCGGGATCGTGACGCGGCGGGTGAAGGACCGGGCGGCCGTTTGAGGCAGTGTCGCGCGACGTAGCCGGGCGTCAGCGCAGGCCCCGCGGATGGCGTGGAATGTGGGAAGTTTGGCGAACGCGCGCGTCCGGGCGCGGCTAGATAGCTCCCATCGAACCCTGATGCCGGTGCGTCGATCGCAACAGCTCAGTTGCGTCCTGCGGCCTCGGGTTCAATCACCACAGTGAAAGGCAGTTCAATGGTACGTTTTCCCGTCCATACGCTCGACTCCGCACCGGAAGCCTCAAGGCCCGCCCTGCGTGACGTCGAGGCGCGGTTTGGCATGATCCCGAACCTTGCGGCGACGATGGCGACCTCGCCGGTGCTGATCCAGAGCTTCATCGGCATCTTCGACAAGGTTCACGGCGGCAGCTTCACCGAGCAGCAGATCCAGACCGTGTTGCTCACCGATGCAGTGACCAATGGCTGCACCTGGGCGGTCGCACTCCATTCCGCGCTCGGCCTGCAGGCCGGTCTTGCTCAGGCTGACGTCGACGCGATGCGTGCTGGCCGCTCGCCTGCCGACAAGACCCTCGGCGCACTCTCGACGCTGGCGAGATCGCTGATCGAAAAGCGCGGGCGGCTCGACGACGAGGAGATCGAACGATTCCTGGCAGCCGGATTCTACAAGGACCTCGTGCTTGAAGTGATTACCATCGTGGCGGCATCGACCATCACCAACTACACCGGCAGCGTGACCAACCCACCGCTGGAGCCCGCGTTGCAGGCGCATGCCTGGAATGGTTGAGCCGATCTCAACTCCGCGTCAATCGCTGCGCGCTGGCTGCAAGGCCGGCGTGCGTCTCTCCTCGGCGATGCAGGACCAGGCTAACGCGCAAATCTGGCGCGGTAATCCTGTGGCGTGGTCGACAGCACGCGCAGGAAGCTGCGGCGCATCGTCTCCTCGGAGCCGAAGCCGCAGCGCTGCGAGATTCGCTTGACCGGCAGGCGCGTCTCCGAGAGCAGGTGCCGGGCGCCCTCGACCCGCAATCGCTCGATCGCACGGGCCGGCGTCAACCCGGTTGCATCAGCGTAGTGCCGGCTGAAGCTGCGTTCGCTCATGCCGGCCTGTTTCGCCAAAGTCGAAAGCGAGAGGTCGTCGGCCAGATGGCCGCTGATCCAGTCATGCAGCGCGCCGAACCTGTCGTCGGTCGTTTGCAGCGACAGGATTTCGCTGAATTGCGCCTGTCCGCCCGGCCGCTTGAAGAACACCACGAGATAGCGGGCGACGGCAAGCGCCGCCGCGCGGCCGAGGTCTTCCTCCAGCAGTGCGAGCGCGAGATCGATGCCGGACGTGACGCCGGCCGACGTCCAGAACGATCCGTCGCGAACGAAGATCGGATCGGACTCGACACGAACAGCGGGAAAGCGCTCTGCGAGTTCCGAACAGAATTGCCAGTGCGTCGCGGCTCGACGGCCATCGAGAACGCCCGATGCGGCGAGCAGGAACGCACCGGTGCAGACCGATGCGGTGCGGCGGGCTTGCCCGGCGCGTCCGCGCACCCAGTCCACCAGGACGCGATCGGCCGCCGCTGCGTTGACGCCGTCGCCGCCCGGAATCACCAGCGTGTCGACCGCAGTGCTGACGGCGGGCAGCGGGTGCACAGCGAGCCCGACGCCGGCCGATGCTTCGATCGTGGGCCCATCCTTGCGACGACGCGGACCTGATAAGGCTCGGCATTGCCTGCCCTGGCCGCCAGCGCGTTGGCGGATGCGAACACCTGCAATGGCCCGGTGACGTCGAGTAGTTGCACCGCCGGATAAGCCAGCACTTCGATCAGGCGGCGATCTTTTGGCGAGAAACGTGGGCTGGTTGGCGTCATCGCCGAAACGTGCCGCGCTAGATTCGCTTTGTCCATAGTGCAGGGAAAGTTCAAGCGAAGTTTGAGGTAAGTTCGATGATTGCTCATGATGTCCACTTGCGGATCGGATCACTGCTGTTCGAAGGCGTCGATCAAATCGATTTGACCGGGCCGTTCGAGGTGCTGTCGCGGATTCCGAATTCGACCTACCGGATCTACGGCAAGACCGCCGAGCCCGTCCGCGACATCAAGGGATTGCGGCTGACACCGGATGCCACGCTGGCCGATGCGCCGCCGCTCGACGTGCTGCATGTGCCGGGCGGCTTCGGTCAGCAAGCCTTGATGGAGGACGCCGAAGTGCTCGGCTGGATCAGCCGGCAGGCGGCGGGGGCATGCCGCATCTTCTCGGTTTGCACGGGCGCGCTGATCTGCGGAGCGGCCGGCCTTCTGAAGGGGCGCAGGGCGACGACACATTGGGCGTCGTTTCATCTGCTGCCGTTCTTCGGCGCTACGCCGGTGAACGAACGCGTGGTGGTGGACGGAAGCTTTGTCTTTACCGCCGGAGTCACGGCAGGCATCGATGGAGCGTTGCGGCTCGCGGCCGAATTGCGCGGCGACGATGCCGCGCGCGCGATCCAGCTCTATATGGTGTATGCGCCGGAGCCGCCGTTCGACTGCGGCACGCCGGAGACCGCGCCACCCGAGATCCTGCAGCAGTCGCGTGAGGCCGTGCGCGCGATCACGGCGCAGCGGGAGGAAACCGCACGCCGCGTGGCAGCCAGGCTGGGTGTCGTGGTGCAGGGAGATTGAGCCCGGACTAGTTACCCGGCTCGAAGCTGCAGTCGGCGCCGCCGCCAGCCTTGTCCTTGATCACCTTTGGATCGAGCGTGCAGGACAGTTTCGACAGCGCCTCGTAGATCGTGCCGGCGGCGCCGTCGGAAGGTACGCCGGCCAGCGCCGCGGTCGCGTAGATCGCGTTGGCTTCGCTGCCCTTCACCGTGTGGGTCCTGCTGCCGAAGCTCAGCGCGCAGGAGCGCGAGGTGATGTCGACATTGCTGGCGCGGCAGACGACCTTGTCGGCCGTGACGGTGATCTTCCCGGTGGCGCGAACATTGCTGTTGCCGCCAAAGAACGCGGCGACCGCCTTCTTCTCCTTGGCCGGCAGCGGCGAATAGGGCGCCACCACGCCGGCGAGCGCCAGCGCGACCGAGCCGGACGTGGTCGCAGGCGCGGCCCACGCGGCGGTTGAGGCCAGCGACAATGAACATGCGAGGATCGCCAATCGGCCAAGCCTCATTCCAAGTCTCATTCCCGTCTCCTGTATCTGCGCTTTCCGCGGCGCGGAATCGCTAGCACGCCTTGCGGCCTGAACGGGTGATGCCGTTCACACGCGGTTCCGCAACTTCGCGTGAGGGCGGTGCGCGCATGGGGCAGGGCGGCCCCGCGCGGATCGGCTTGCGCGATCGTGCCGTTGGCGTCACAGTCCGCTCCGCGGCAGCGATGCCGCCAACAACCAAGACAAGAAGTTCAGTCCGAGGAACGGAACATCTAGGGAGCATCATGGCGGCCACGCGCATCGACTGCGACATCCATCCCGCGGTGGGAGGAACGCGCACCACGCTGCTGCCTTATCTCAGCGATCATTGGAAGGAACAGGTGGTCAGCCGCGCCATCGACGGGCTTGACCTCAATTCCTATCCGCCGTCGATGCCGTTGTCCGGCCGCGCCGACTGGCGGCCGGCCGACGGCCGCAAGCCCGGCAGCGATCTCGCCATGGTGCAGCGCGGCGCGTTCGACCAACTCGGCGCCAGCCACGCCATCTGCAACGTCGTCTACGGCGCGCAGGCGGTGTTCGATCCCTACATGGCGGCGGCCTTCTGCAAGGCGATCAACGACTGGATCGCGGCGGAGTGGCTTGCCAGGGACACGCGGCTGCGCGCCTCGATCGTTGTGCCGATCCAGGCACCGGATCTCGCAGTCGAGGAGATCGAGCGCCGCGCCGGCGATCATCGCTTCGTTTCGGTGCTGGTGCCCTCGCAAGGCGAGATGCTGCTCGGGCGGCGGCACTACTGGCCGATCTATCAGGCCGCGGAGAAGCACAGACTGCCGATCGCGATCCACGCCGGCAGCGCCTACCGCGGCGCGCCGAGCTCGATCGGCTGGCCGTCCTATCGCTACGAATATTATCTCGCCGAAGCGCAGGCGTTCCAGGCGCAGACATTGAGCCTGATCTATGAGGGCGTGTTCGGGAAGTATCCGGGATTGACTGTCGTGCTGATGGAGTCGGGCGTCAGCTGGTTGCCGGCCTTCATGTGGCGCGCCAACAAGACCTGGCGCGGCGTGCGTGTCGAGGTGCCGTGGGTGGAGCGCGAGCCGGCCGCGATCATCCGCGACCATTTCCGCGTCACCATGCAGCCGTTCGACGCGCCGATGAATGCAACAAGCGTTGCCGATATCATCGACCAGATCGGCTCCGACAGGATGTTCCTGTTCGCATCCGACTATCCGCACTGGCAGTTCGACGGCGACGACCCGATCCCGCCGCATCTGCCTGATAGCCTCGTCAAGCGGATGTGCGAAGACAATCCGATCGAAACGTTCCCGCGTCTGAAGCTCGACGCTTGACTTGGAGGAGGATCGCATGAGTGACGTCATCGACCGCCCGATGCTCGACCAGGAGACCACCGCTGCGACGCGGCTCAAGATCATCGATTGCGACATCCATCCGAGCATTCATGCGCATAGCGACCTCAACGAATTCCTGCCGAAGCGCTGGCAGCAGCATCTCAAGGAATATGGCAGCCATCTGCGTACGCCCTATATCGGCACTACGCCGTATCCGCGCTCCTCTCCCTTGATCGCGCGGCGCGATGCCTGGCCGCCGACCGGCGGCGTGCCGGGCTCCGATCTCGATTTCATGCGCAAGCAGCATCTCGACCCCTTCGATGTCGAGTTCGGCATCCTGCAGGTGCTCGACCTCTTCATCTTCTCGCAGCAGAATCTGGAATTCGGCGCTGCGATCCAGCGCGCCATCAACGACTGGCAACTCGCCTTCTGGGCGCACCGCGATCCCAGGCTTAAGGCCTCGATCCTGGTCGGGCAGGACGGCTCCGACCTTGGCCTCGCCGAGATCGAGCGCTGCGCGAAGACCGGCGAATACATCCAGATCAACGTCTCGCCGCGGGCCAACGAACCGCTCGGCCGCCGCCGCTACTGGCCGATCTATCAACGCGCGCAAGAGCTCGATCTGCCGCTCGGCATCCATGTCGGCGGATATGGCGGGCATGCGCCGACCGGCGGCGGCTGGCCGTCCTATTATTGCGAGGAGCATCAGTCGAACGCGCACACGGTGGCCTCGAACCTCACGAGCCTTGTGCTCGAGGGCGTTCCGGAACGTTTCCCGAAACTGAAGATCGTGTTCATCGAGGGCGGCTTCGGCTGGATTCCCGCGACGATGTGGCGGATGGATCAGCATTTCGAGCGCTTCCGCAGCGAAGTGCCACATCTGAAGCGCAAGCCGAGCGAATATGTGAAGGAGCATTTCTGGTTCACGACCCAGCCGATCGACGAGCCGGATGAGGCGAAGCACCTGCGCCAGCTGATCGAATGGGTCGGGATCGACCGGCTGCTGTTCTCGTCGGACTATCCGCATTGGGACTATGACGACGCGCGCTACGCTTTCAAGACGCCGCTGACGGACGCCGAGCGACGCAAGATCTTCAACAGCAATGCCCGCGCGGTCTACAAGTTCTGACTCTTGTTCTGACGCGTTTTCTTCACGCGAACCGGAAGTCCACTTCGCTTGAAAACGCCATGAGGCTTCATGACCCGTCACATCGTCGCGCGCACCAGTGAGATTCCTGCCGGCGGCAACAAGGTGTTCGGCCTCGAGGGCCGCGACATCGTCGTGTTCCACGTCAATGGCGAGTTCTTCGCGCTGCTCAATCGCTGTCCGCACGAGGGCGCGCCGCTGGAGAAGGCGGCCTGCGTGGCGCGCCTGACCTCGCCGGAGCCCGGCATCTATCAGCGCGACCGTGTCGGCGAGATGCTGCGTTGTCCGTGGCACGGCTGGGAATTCGACATGCGCAACGGCCAGTCCTGGTTCGATCCCAAGCGGTTCAGGATCCGCTCCTATCCGGTCGCGGTCGAAAGCGGCGCCGAGCTGCAGAAGGGGCCGTATGTCGCCGAGACGTTTCCGGTGCACATCGAGGACAATTACGTGATCGTCGAGGTCTGACGAGCTCCGTCGCAGAACCCGGCCATAAGGGCGCTATTGCGATATCTGCAATAATGAAGTGCTGTGACCGGTAATTATAATAGTCCCTGCAATGGGCCACCTTGAGGTCGCGGTCGGGATCACCCCGCCCACGGCATCAGGAACGGCACCATGAAGCTTTATCACTTTGCTCTCTCCGGCCACGCGCACCGCGCACGTCTGTTCATGTCCCTGCTGGGCATTCCGCACGAGCTGGTCGACGTCGACCTCCGGTCCGGGGCGCAGAAGACGCCGGAGTTTCTCGCGCTCAATCCGTTCGGCCAGGTGCCGGTGCTGGACGATGACGGCACCATCGTTTGTGACTCCAATGCGATCCTCGTCTATCTCGCGACGAAGCTCGGCCGCACCGACTGGCTGCCACAGGATGCGAAGGGCGCGGCCATGGTGCAGCGCTGGCTGTCGGTCGCGGCCGGCGATCTCGCGTTCGGGCCCGCCGCGGCGCGGCTGATCACGGTGTTCGGCGCGAAGTTCAATCCGGACGACGTGATCGCTCGCGCCCATGTGCTGCTGAAGCGGCTCGAAGCCCATCTCGCCGATCGCGACTGGCTGGTCGGCGCGCAGCCGACGATCGCCGATGTGGCGCTGTACAGCTATCTGTCGAGCGCGCCCGAAGGCAACGTCGATCTCTCTGCCTACCCGCGCGTCAACGCGTTCCTGCGCCGGATCGAGGCGCTGCCGGGCTTCGTGCCTTTTGCGAAGACTGCCGCCGGTCTGGCCGCGGCTGCGTGACATGTCGATCGGGGCGTGCCCGCGGGCGCGCCCGTCCAACCCCGACAGGGAGGGCGACGCAATGAGCGACAGGCGAACCAAGAGCAAGCTCGCGACCTGGCACGCCGGCGAGATGGCGATCCAGCGGAAGGTTGGTGTCGCCGAGAAGATGGCGGCGGTCGGCCAGCGCGCGGTGCGGGATTTCATGCCCGACCAACATCGCGATTTCTTCGCGCAGATTCCCTTCGTCGTGGTCGGCAGCGTGGACCGGAGCGGTGACGTGTGGGCCTCGTTGCTGGCCGGCCGGCTCGGCTTCATCGTCTCGCCGACGCCGCGCAGCCTCGAGATCGATGCGCAGCCTGACGCCAGCGATCCCGCCGGCGAGGGCATGCGCGAGGGCGATGCGATCGGACTATTGGGAATCGAATTGCACACGCGGCGTCGCAACCGTGCGAACGGGCTGCTCCGTGCGTCGTCGGGCAACGCGCTCAGCTTCGAACTCGACCAGAGTTTCGGCAATTGTCCGCAATATATTCAGCTGCGCGATTTCACCTTCGTGCGCGAGCCGGACGCAGCTTTCACCGGAGAGGTCGAGCAGGACACGACGCTCGATCAGGCCGCGCGCGACACGATCGCGGCGGCGGATACGTTCTTCGTGGCGTCCTATACCGAGCGCGAGGACCGTCGTCAGGTCGACGTCTCGCATCGTGGCGGCAGAGCGGGTTTCGTCCGCGTCGCCGCCGACGGCACGTTGACGATCCCCGATTTCGCCGGCAACCTGTTCTTCAACACGCTCGGCAACATCCTCGTCAACGGCAAGGCGGGGTTGATGTTCGTCGATTTCGAAACCGGCGACATGCTGCAACTGACGGGCGATGCCGAGGTGATCCTGGACTCGCCGGAGATCGCGGCGTTTCAGGGCGCCGAGCGGCTGTGGAGTTTTCGTGCCCGTCGCATGGTGCGCAGGCGCGGCGCGCTGCCGCTGCGCTGGGCGCTCCGGGCCGATGGCTGGTCGCCGAATGCACTGATGACCGGCGACTGGGCGCAGGCCGCCGACCGGCTCCGCGCCGCCGAGCGCGCCTCGCGGTGGCGCCCGTTCAAGGTCACTGGGATCGTCGACGAGAGCCGTTCGATCCGCTCGTTTCATCTGCAGCCGGACGATGGCGCAGGGCTGCTGCCGCATCAGGCCGGACAGCATCTGCCGATCCGCCTCGCATTGCCTGGATCCGACAAGCCGGTCATTCGCACCTACACGCTCTCGGTCGCGCCGTCGGATGGCATGTACCGCATCAGCGTGAGGCGCGACGGCGTGGTGTCGCGGCATCTGCATGACAATATCCGTGTGGGCGACATCATCGAGGCGCGCGCGCCGGGTGGCGGCTTCACGATCGACGCGCGCGAGAAGCGGCCGGCGGTGCTGCTCGCCGGCGGCGTCGGCATCACGCCGATGCTCGCGATGCTGCGCCACGTGGTCTATGAAGGGCTGCGCACCCGCGGCATCCGGCCGGCCTTCCTGTTCCAGGCCGCGCATGCCAAGGCGGACCGCGCGTTCGGCGACGAATTGCAGCAACTGGTTGATGCCGCAGGCGGCGCAGTCCGGATCATCCGCGTCCTCAGTGACGTCGATGGCGCCGGGCAGGGCACGGACTACGACGCCGTCGGGCGGATCGACATGGCGCTGCTGTCGCGCGTCCTGCCGTTCAACGATTACGATTTCTATTTGTGCGGACCGCCGCAGTTCACGCAATCACTCTATGACGCCCTGCGCGGCTACAACACTGCCGATGGCAGGATTCACGCCGAGGCGTTTGGTCCATCGTCACTGGTGCGGAAGCCGGACGTGGCCACGACGGCGCCGCCGCGCCGGCCGCCTGCGACCACGCCGGTTCCGGTCGCTTTCACCGCATCGATGAAGGAAGCGCGCTGGACGCCGGAGTCGGGAACGCTACTCGAACTGGCGGAGGAGCGCGGCCTCAGCCCCGCGTTCAGTTGCCGGGAAGGCAATTGCGGAAGCTGTCGAACCCGATTGCTGGCAGGCGCCGTAACCTATCTGAATGAGCCCACCGCGGAGGTGGCTGACGACGAGGTGCTGATCTGCTGCGCGGTGCCGGCGAAACCGGATGGCGAAGGCGAGGACCCGATACAGCTCGCGCTCTGACCGGCGCAACTATGCGAGCAGGCTCATCACCTGGTCGATCACGGCCTTGACCCGCTTCGAATCCGGCCTTTGGTGCGCGAGCGCCAGCAGTCCGGCATGCACCACCATGATGGTGTGCGCGGTCGTGTCGGGATCAAAACCCTTCCTGAACTGGGCGCGGTCGGCGCGCAGCCGCGCGCGCAACAGCTCTTCGAGCCGCCGGTTGTAGCGTTCGATGCTCTTGCGGAGTTCGGCCTGATCGAGCGAGCCGTCGATCGCGGAATTGATCGACAGGCAGCCGCGCTGTCCTTTCTCGCCCGAGCAGTAGGGGATGAAGCCGGTCAGCCACTGCTTGATGGCTTCGCGGGCCGGCCCCGGCTGTGCAAGCACGCGCTCGGCCCAGCCGAGGATACCGTCGTGATAGCGGTCCAGCACCTTGAGGAACAACGCGTTCTTGTCGCCGAACGCCGCATAGAGACTGGGCTTCGCGACGCCGCTCGCCGCCGTGATCTCGTCGAGCGAGGTCGCCTGAAAACCCTTCTGCCAGAACACCTGACGGGCGATTTCCAGGACGTCATCCGGATCGAAGCTGCGCGGCCTTGCCATATCGCTCTTTTATGTACTCCCGCGTCGGATGTGAAGCCTTCACCTTGCCGTGAAGGCGATTCGGACCATTGACGTCATCCAAATTCTGTACTTATTAGTACATAATGAAGATCGGGAGATCGTGCGATGAAGGCTGTTCAGGTCGTTGCGTTCGGACGTGCTCAGGATGTGGTCAAGCTCAACGAGGTGCCCGACGTCGGCAGCCCCGGTCCCAATGAGGTCGTGGTGGCGGTGGAGGCTGCGCCGATCAACAACTCGGATTTCATGATCATCGCCGGGCGCTACGGCTATCTGCCGACGCCACCGGCGACGCTTGGGATCGAGGGCGTCGGGCGGGTGGTCGCCGCGGGATCGCAGGTCAAGAACCTGAGGGAGGGCGATCGCACGCTGATTCCGTTCACGGTCCCGACCTGGACCGAACGCGCCAAGTTCACGGCGTCGTGGCAGCGGCCGTTGCCAGAGAAGGCGGATATCCAGCAACTCTCGATGATCGGGGTCAACCCGGCGACCGCCTATCTGCTGCTGACCGATTTCGCGAAGATCCCGCACGGCGGCTGGGTGATCCAGAACGGCGCCAATTCAGCGACGGCGCGGGCGGTGATCGCGGTTGCCAAGTCGCTCGGACTCAAGACGGTCAACGTCGTCCGGCGCGAGGAGGTCGTCGATGAGGTCAAGTCGGTCGGCGGTGATGTCGTGCTGGTCGACGGGCCGGATCTCGCCAAGCGCGTCGCCAAGGAGACCGGCGGGGCGCCGATCCTGCTGGCGCTCGACGTTGTCGGCGGCGCGTCCACGTTGAACCTGATGAACTGCCTGGCACCGAAGGCGGCGCTCGTCATCTACAGCGCGATGAGCGGACTGCCGTTCTCCGGTTCGGCCTTGAGCGTGATCTTCAATGAAGTGTCCGTGCGCGGCTTCTGGCTCGGCCATTGGGGCAAGACTGCAACCGACGAAGCCCTGGCCAAGATGTACGACCATCTGGTGCCGATGGTCGCATCCGGCGCGATCAGCGCACCGGTGGTCGGGAGCTATGGCCTCGAGGGGTTCCCCGAGGCCATCGCGAAGGCGGCAGCATTCAAGGGCAAGGTCATCTTCACGCCCAACAGGGCCTGATCGATAGTTTGAGCAGGTCTTGCTGAGGTGCGCCGGTCCTCTGTCCGAAGTTCGCGGAACGTGCCGCGGTGCGGAGAACCGTGTGAGCGTTCACGCGTGTCCCCCCGCCCGCTGCGGCAGGATGAAGACAAGGGCGGCGATCGCGACGGCGAGAGCTATCGATGCCGTGTAGCGGCTGAGCGCAAGGCCGCCATGATCGAGCGGCTTGTCGAGAAAATCGCCGACGGTCGCGCCGAGCGGCCTGGTCAGGACGAACGCGACCCAGAACAGCACCGTGCGCGACACCCTGGTCCAGAGATAGGCGGCGGCAACGATGGCGATGCCGGCGGCGAACACGATGGCGCCGCCGCTATAGCCGAGGCCGGTGGAGTCGGCCATCCAGTCGCCGAGCGCGGTGCCCAGCGTCTGCGAGAACAGGATCGTGATCCAGTAGAAGGTTTCGGCCGCCTTGTTGTCGATCGACGCGATCGAGACCGTTCCCATGGTGCGATGCCACGCGGCGAGGGATGCGACGAGCAGTCCGGCGAGCAGCGATGAGCCGCCGAGATATCCGATCCCCAGCGATCGGTCGACGAAGTCGGCAAAGGTCGTGCCGACGGTCGTCGTCGCGACGATCACCGTCCAGTAGAGAGCCGGGTGAAAGCGCTTCGCCGCCATCTGCGCCGCGACGGCAACAGCGAAGATGACCGCGAAGATCGCAGTGCCGACGAGATAGCCGAGATTCATCGACATCGTGACGGCGTCGCCGCCGGTTTCGCCGAGCGTCGTGGCGAGAATCTTGATGATCCAGAAGCCGAGCGTGACGGCGGGGACCTTGCCCGGGCGCTCGTCCGCGGCGGTGTCGCGCAATAATAATTCCATGGGGTTCCTCGCTCCGGGAGGCAGGGCCGCCGGCGGACGATGCCGCCGGCGGGCGGTCGAAATGCTGGTTGGAGAGATCAGGCCTTCATCGAGTCCATAATTGAAAGCAGTTCGGCGAGCGCCTTCCTGCATTTGGCGGCGTCCGGATTGGTCTCACGCACCGCCTCGAGGGCACGATCGATCGCCTTGTCGACCGTGTGCCAGTCCGCGGCCGCGCGCGGCTTCAATCCGGCTTCCGCTTCGTCACATTTGGTCTCGAGATCCTTGATCCGCGTCTTGGCGCCGGCGAGGTCGCCCTTGTCGAGCAGTGCCGCGACATCGGCGGCGATGCTGCGAAATGGCGCCAGGTCGCCGAGCCTGGAGGCGGCCGTCTGCGTGTGCGGCAGCAGCCTGAGGCCTGCGTTGGCATCGGAGAGCGGCAGGATGACTGCGAGCGCAACAATCGCCGTCGCAAGGCCGAGTGTCGTCTTGTTCATGGGTGGTTCTCCTGTGTGAGGGGCTTGGATTGGTGTCCGTGGGGGCGCATGTCGAATTCACGCGCCAAGCAACGCCTCGGGCTTTCCGCCGGCGTCGCCTTCGAACGACAGCCAGGCGACCAGCGCGACGATCACCGTCAGGAAGGCGAGGCTGGTGTAGATCGTGCCGAAGCCGAGCCCGCCATACTCTCGGGCCTGGGACAGCAGGTCGCCGAACGATGCTCCGAGCGGACGCGTCAGGATGTAGGCGAGCCAGAAGGTCAGCACCGCATTGGCGCCGAGCGCGTAGGCCGCCGCGATCGCCGCGATCAGTGCCGCGAACGCGACCACCCCGACGTTGAAGCCAAGGCCCAGTGCTTCGGTCGCAAGATCGCCCGCAGCCGTGCCGAGCGCGAATGTGAAGAGGATCGCGGCCCAGTAGAACAGTTCGCGCCGTTTGGTCACGATGCTGTGGATCGACATAGCTTCGCGCTCAGCGCTCCGATCCGGCAAAGCCGCCCGGTCACCGGCGTCGACGCGGAAGCCGAGGTCGCCGTCGTCGAGCTCGGAGAGGCGCCGCGGGGCTCTGCCGACGATCGCCGGCTTTGGGGACTGACGGATGGGCTGCACAATGATGTCTATCACGGGCAGCCGGTCCGCGTGCTGCTTCGGACCCGGCCGGACGGCAGCCGCTTTGCGGTGACGCAGCAGACCGAGATCCGCACCGAGATCGCGGGCGATATGGCCGTACGCACACTGTTGCCGATTGCCGCGCTCGTGCCGTGCCTTTTGCTGATGACGGCATTCGTGATCGCCCGATCGTTCCGGCCGATGTTGCGCCTGGCCGGCGATCTCGATGCGCGCAGGGTGGATGACGTCGTGCGTTGCCGGCGACGGGCGCGCCGAGCGAGCTGCAGCCGTTCCTTGGCTCGATCAACGGGTTGCTGGGGCGGGTGCGCGTCATGATGGACCAGCAACGGCGTTTCATCGCCGACGCAGCCCATGAACTTCGAACGCCGGTCACCGCGCTCAGCCTGCAGGCGGAAAATCTCGCCTCGCTCGACATGCCGGCGGAGACGCGCGACCGGCTCGATGCGCTGAACAGCGGCATGCGGCGCACCAAGCATCTGCTCGAGCAACTCCTGGCGCTGGCGCGTCAGGACGCCGCGCCGTCCATCGTGCGTGTAGCGGCGGAGCTGGACAAGATCGCAAAAGGCGTCGTCGCCGATCTGCTGCCTGAGGCGGCAGCGCGCAACATCGATCTCGGTTTCACGACGGTCGAGGTGGTCGCGGTGAACGGTGATGAGCTGTCGCTGATCTCGGCGGTCCGGAACCTGGTGGAGAACGCAATCAAGTTCACGCCAAATGGCGGGGCTGTCGATCTTGCCGTCGGTCGAGAGGACGGAATGGCCGTCATCCAGATCGAGGACACCGGGCCGGGGATTCCGCCGCAGGATCTGGCGCGGATCGGCGAGCCGTTCTTTCGCGGTGGCCAGTCGAGCGGAGAGGGCGCCGGGCTCGGGCTCTCGATCGTGAAGCGCATCGTCGATCATGCCGCCGGTTCGGTCCTGTTCGAAAATGTGACCGGTGCCGGACGTTCAGGCTTGCGCGTGACCGTCAAGCTGCCGGCAACCGACGGGTGAGGCCTGACGGCCGGCAAAATGGGCGCCAGCCGCGCGGCAATCTAACTGGATCGGCAATTACTTGATCGTGGCGTGCACGGTGATGACCGAAGTGCCGGACGCCTTCGGTCCCTGACCGGTTGCCTTGATGGCAAACGAATCGTTGCCCTTGTATTTGGCCTTCGCCCTGTATTCGAAGGTCGATGCGTTGATCTTTTTCAATTTGCCATAGGTCGGCTTTTGCGAGATCGACGAGTCCGTCACCGTACCGCGGATTCCGATCGGGATCTGGCAGCTTTCGCCCGCTGCGACGTCGATATCGCCGGTCGAATTTTCGCCCCAATCCGCCAATGTCACCGACATCGAGCATTCCGGCACGGCCGGCGCCGACGACGCCGGCGTGACACTTGATGCCGCGAGGATGAGCGCCAGGGCGGCGGCTTCCGACAATCGCGTCGTAACGATGCTCGTTCTCATGCAAGGCCCACTGCTGAAGGTTATCGGCAAGGGAATCCTGCAACGCCGGAGCAGGGGTGGCAAGGACTTCGGCTCACATGAGTTGCACGGATTGAAATAGCCCGGGCACCTTGTTGCGTCGTTGCAGCGCCCCCATAGTCATCGCTCTGCGATGTGATCCGAACACAATCGTTCGCGAGACGAAAAAGGCTTCCAATGGCCGAAAGCAACGAGGGGCAGTCGAACGCCCGGCAGGCCGGATTTGCCGGCGTCACGCGCAAGACTCTTGAGCGACTGCAACTGCCCGGCGATCGGCGCGAGCTTGTCGTTGCCGAAGTGACTTATCCGCCCGGCGGGGTTGCTCCGCTGCACCGGCATCCGGTCGGCGGCGTGATCTTCATCGTCGAAGGCGTTGCCGAGTCCGCCTATGGCGACGAGGCGCCACGGCAATATCGGGCAGGCGAGACCTTGCAGGATCGGGCCGATGTTCCGCACACGCTGTTTCGCAATTGCGACCCGCATCGGCCGCTGGCTTTCTGACGATCTATGCGCTCGAACCCGGCCGCGCCTACACGATGGAGTCGTGAAGTCTGGGCGTTTCCGTGGGCTGTTCAGATCATCACGAGCTTGATCCGGCCGCCTTCAATGGTTCCCGCCGCAAGGGCATCGCGAGCCATCTTTTCGAAGGTCGGCCAATTCACGAGCAGATACTTGTGCGCCTGCATCTTCGTCGGGAATGTGGTTTGCAGGATGCAATCCTGCCGCGCGTTTCCGTTCGCAATCTGAAAAGACACCGCTTGGGGGCCCTCATTGATCTCTTGTTCGGTAGGCTTGGGAAGCTTGCGCATGCTGCTCCTTCACAAGATTGTCGCGCTCGTCGCGAATAGAATTAGGTCGCATTCCGGGGCCGGCGATCCGGTCGGGTGCGCGCGGGGCTAGAGCATTTCGGTTCTGATTGAATCAGAACCGAAGCTCTAGATTCTTGTTTTGACGCGTTTTCTTCACGCGAACCGGTGTCCACTTCGCTCGAAAACGCTCTAATCGATGTCGGCGGCTCCAGCCGCGGCCTTTTTGACTTTTGCCGGGCGCTGGTTCGACGCCTGGTCCGGGCTCGGCGTGTTACGCACGGCCTCGGTCAGCATCTCGCGCAATTCGGCCTTGGTCTTGGGTGGTTCGCGCTTGCTCGGTTTTTGCCAGTTGGTCATTGACCTTATATGGGGATGCCCGAGGCAAAATGCTACCGCTCCCTCAAGCTTTCGGGTTTACACCGGCCACCGGCGGCGTAACGGCCAGAAGGAAGCAAACCGATTCCACCAGGAGTTCGTGCGCACGGTCGACGATATCGTCCAACGATCGCGTCTTCGCGAACATGGCCTGGGCTTCAGCCAACAACTGCTCGCGCGTCGGCATGCTGGGCAGATGCAAATCCGCACGATGCTGCAACAGGAAAAGCGCCTCCCGCACCGACAATCCGGTTTCATGGACTGAGGATTTGATCGCCTGTGCGATGTATTCGGGATTGAAACGGCCGGCGAGCTGCTCGGCCGTCCGCTTGATCACGCGCGATCCCAGGCGTTGCTCGTTCTGGAGAACCTGGGTGGGCGGCGCCTTGAGATCCCAGACGATACCGAGCCAGGACAAGGCCACCAGGACATAATAGGTCGCATCAATCTCCCACCAGCGGAAGCCTTGCCGCGCACTGCTTTGGTAGGCGTGGTGATTGTTGTGCCAGCCCTCACCCATCGTAACCAGCGCCAGCAGCCAATTGTTGCGGGAGTCATCGCCCGTCACATATCGCTTGTGTCCGTGAACATGTGCGAGGGAGTTGATGCAAAATGTTGCGTGATAGAGCAGCACGGTGCTCCAGAAGAAACCGACCAGGAGTCCCGGCCATCCGGCAACGAGAAAGCACAGAAACGCGACCACGACCGCCGGCAAAACCTCGAATTTGTGCAGCCACATCAACTCCGGATACGAGGCAAAATCCGAAACCTTCGTCAGATCAGTTGCATCGTGCTGTCGATAGAAGATCCAGCCGAGATGACTGTACACGAGGCCCTTGTGCAGCGGTGAATGCACATCCTGCTCGGTATCCGAATGAAGGTGGTGATGTCGATGTTTCGCGGCCCACCAAAGGATGCTTTTCTGGGCGCTGCTTTGGGCAAGGAATGCGAGGATGAATTGAAACGCCCGGCTCGTCGAATAAGCTCGATGCGAGAAGTAGCGATGATACCCAGCCGTGATCGCAAACATGCGCAGCCAATACAGCGCGACGCAAATTGCAATCGCTGGCCACGAGATGCCCGACCAGATCGCTGCAAGACACCCCACGTGGACCAGCAAGAACGGCAGGACCTGCGGGTACATGATGTCGTCGTGCTGCGGAGCTGGATCGATACTGGTGGACACGCTCGCGACCTCAGCTGCTTCGATGCGCAGGCCGGTTCGCCGGCAGACGGTTCAAGTCCTGGTCCTGGCGGGCATTGCGCGCGGTGTTGATAAAGAGAACCCCGCGGCCGGGTAACCAGTCGCGGGGTCGCGTAACCAGAGGCTTTGCCAGTTCATCCGTGGTCAAAGCAGCATGGCTAATTGTCGCAGCTTACACCGCGCGGAGATTGTCCGCAGCAGATTTGCCGGTCCGGCGGTCTGCAACGATTTCAAAAGAAACCTTCTGTCCCTCGTTGAGGGTGCTCATGCCGGCGCGTTCGACGGCGCTGATATGAACGAAGACGTCCTGGCTTCCCTGGTCCGGCTGAATGAAGCCGAAACCCTTCTGGCTGTTGAACCACTTCACAGTTCCCGTATTCATGGGAGATCGTCCTTTAGTATGGATGCGTGTTTGGAGCCGCACCCGAGGGCGCAACAGGCTAATTCGAAGTTCAGGGGGTGAGGGTCGTCAGTCAGGCACGCTATAAGCGGCGAGGCCAAGTCGTTCGGCCGAAACTCGATCCGAGGTAGATGGCTACGGTCCGGTCATTCCGCAAGGGGCGTTGCCGCCCTTTCTGACCTCGACCTGCAACTCATGGCGCTTTGCGGCCAGTCGGCCTGACCGCTAGACGGGGACATCGTGCGGTTTGGGGCGACGCGGCCTAATCCTTCTTCGCCGTCAGGCCGTCGACCATCGCCCGCGTCAAGGTCGAGATCTCGCTGCGCAGCGCGCCGATCGGCACCGCAATCAGCTTGTGCTCCAGCCCGAGCGCGACCATGCCGTGCACGGCGGAGAACAGGCTGCGCGCGGTGACGCCGAGCTGCGCCGGCGAGCGCTGCGGAAACAGCGCGGCGAGCGGCTTGTAGATGTGGCGGAACAGTTCCATCTGCTCGGTGATCGCCCATTCCGGCACCGGCTTGCCGGGCTGCATGCGGTGCTCGAACAACGCGCGCCACAGTTCGAGATTGTCGGCGGCGAAGTCGCAATAGGCGACCGCGATCCGCACCAGCATCTCGCGCGGCGCGGCCGCGCCGCGGATCTCGGCCAGCGACAGCGAAGCATCGAGCCGGGCCAGCGTACGCGAGCCGACGCGCAGGATCAGCTCGTCGACATCCTCGACCAGATTGTAGACGCCGCCATTGGCGATGCCGATTTCCTGGGCCAGTTCGCGGGTTTTCAGGCCACCGAGACCCTTTGCAGCAATTGCCCGTTCCGCCGCCTCGATCAGCGCTTCGCGCAGTTTTGCACGTCGTTCCAATGCTTTGGACATGTTTCACCCATCGTTAATCGCAAGTGTGAGCGTCGCTCAAATATAACTTGAGCATCGCTCATTATGTGGTACAAGGGATTCATGAGCGATGCTCATATCAGGGAGTGGCCAAATGTTCAAAACTGTTTTGACGATTTTCCGCGGCAGCGTGGCGGCAGCCGAGGAGGAACTGCAAGATCGGACCGCGCTGGTCGTCCTCGACCAGCAGATGCGTGATGCCGCCGCCGCGGTCGACCGCTCGAAACGGACCCTGGCGCTCGCCATTGCCGGCGACCAGCAGGAAGGCCGGCGGCTCGAGGCGACCAATGCCCGGATCGCCGATCTCGAGGTGCGGGCGTCGGCGGCGCTCGAGGGCGGCCGCGAGGACCTCGCCCGCGAAGCCGCGCAGGCGATCGCCAACCTCGAAGCCGAACGCGACGCCGCGATGACCGCGCGCACGCTGTTCGCCACCGAGATCTCCCGGCTGAAGCGCCATGTCGCCAACGCCGAGGCGCGCATTGCCGAGCTCGATCGCGGCCGGCGGCTTGCCCGTGCCTCGGAAGCGGTGCGTTCGCTGCGCCGGAGCGGCATCGAGGCGGCGCGCCCCCATGAGTCGACGCTGCCGGAAGCGGAAGCCACGCTGAAGCGGCTGCGCGAGCGGCAGATGGAGATCCAGGCGGCGGATGACGCGCTGTTCGAGATCGATACCGCCTCGGGTCCGCTCGCCACCGCCGAGAAGCTCGCCGAGCAGGGCTTTGGCCCGCGGATGAAATCGACTGCCGACGACGTGCTGGCGCGGCTGAAAGCCAGGCGCCCGCCCGCCGCATGAAGTCTCAAGCCTGAAAGCTCGAGCCTGAAACGAAGCCAACTTCAAATCACCTATCATCAAGGAGACGACCATGAACCAGACCATCCAACCCCACAGCGGCGCCTGGGTCACCTTCACCTACGCGTCCTTCGCGGCCTCCGCTTTCCTCGTCGCCGTCGGCGTGTTCTTCCTGCCGATCAGCCCCTGGATGCAGGGCTACCTGACGATGGGCATCGTGATGCTGATCCAGACCTGCATCACGCTGACCAAGACGGTGCGCGACAATCATGAGAGCGGCAAGCTCGTGAACCGGATCGAGGATGCCAAGGCCGAGCGCCTGTTGATGGAAGTCTCCAAGGCGGGGTGAGCCGGAGACGAAGCGGCGGGGTGTCTTTCACCCACCGCTTTCGAATAACGGCCCCTTCCCAAAGCCCTCCACGTCATTGCGAGGAGCTCGCGACAAAATTGCAAAGCAATTTTGCGCTGAAGCGACGATGCAATCCATTGCGCCGCGTGTGCGGGATGGATTGCTTCGCTCCGCTCAATGACGGGGTGGATAGGCTGCGAACCTTGCAGCCAACTTGTTCCGTTTCCGGAAGGCCTTGTTTACCCTGCCGCAAACCGCGTCGGGTTGCACTCATGGCTTTTTAACAGGCCAGAGTGCAGAGAACGCGCCCGAGGGACAGAGAAATGGCGTCCACGGACAATCGCACGCCCGCTTCGCGCGGCAGCAAGAGCCTTGCCAAAGCGCGCGCGGCGTTTGACGGCTTGCGCAGCCATGGCGGCTTCTGGCTGAAGGCACTGTCGCAGCCGACCATCGATCTCACCCTGCGCACCCAGGCCGGCCAGCGCACCCGCATCGTCGAATCGCCCGGTCTTTCGTTGCCGAAGGACGAGCTCGACGCGCTGGTCGGGCAGCTGCGTATCGTGGCCGCCAAGACGCTGCCCAAGGAGAGCCTGAGCTACGGCATCTTCTCCGGCGAGCCCGAGCGGCTGTCGCGCGCCATCATCACGCTGATCTCAGAGGAAGACACCGGACGGCCGATCGCGTTCAACGCGCTGTCGGTGATGGACGTGCCGCTCGACGGCGAGCCCACCGAAGTCACCCATCTCGGCCTCGTCATGGTCGATCCCGATGTGCGCGGGCAGGGACTGTCCTGGGTGCTCTACGGCCTGACCGCGCTGGTGCTGTTCGCCCGCGACGGGCTGCGGCCGAAATGGATCTCCAATGTCACCCAGGTGCCGGCGGTGGTCGGCATGGTCAGCGACACCTTCTCGGATGTATTCCCGTCGCCGCTGCCGGGCGCGCGGCAGAGCTTTGCGCATTTGCAACTGGCGCGCGGCATCATGGCAAGGCATCGCGCGGTGTTCGGCGTTGGCGAGGAAGCCGGCTTCGACGAGGCGCGCTCGGTCATCACCAATGCCTATACCGGCGGCTCGGATGCGCTGAAGAAGACCTTCGAGATCGCGCCGAAGCATCGCGATGCCGTCTACAACGAATTCTGCGAGCGCGAGCTGGATTACGGCCGCGGCGACGATGTGCTGCAGATCGGCCGCGTCGATCTTGCCGGCGCGCGCCGCTATCTCATGAGCGAGGTGCCTTCGGGCTCAATGCCGGCGCTGCTCGCGGCCTCCGCAATGCTGGCGTTGCAGCGGCTGGTGCTGCCGGTGGTCTACTGGATGGACGACACCCGCGCCTTCGGCACGCTGCGGCCACGCAGGCAGGAGAGCGGGACCGCGCGATGAATTTCGACTATTACTCCTTCACCGGCCGCAACATCGGCTTCATCGACGAGCACGAGCAGCAGCTCTTGCGCCAGGCGCGGGTGTTCGTCTGCGGCGTCGGCGGCATGGGCGGCGCGGCCTTCATGGCGCTGGCGCGCGCCGGCGTCGGCAAGTTCGTGATCGCCGACATCGACCGCTTCGAGGTCTCCAACCTCAATCGTCAGGTGTTCGCCTTCGCCGACGAGGTCGGCCGCGAGAAGGCGGCGGTCGCGGCCGAGGCCGCCAGACGCATCAATCCGACCATCGAGGTCGAGGTGCTCGGCGAGAACTGGACCAGTGCGCTAGCCGGGATTGCCGAACGCTGCCCGGTCATCGTCAACGGCATGGACGATATTGCCGCCGGCGTGCATCTGTACCGGACCGCCAAGCGCGCCGACGCAACCGTGATCGACGCCTACATGTCGCCGCTGCCGTCGGTGATCGTGGTGCGCCCGCACGATCCGCGGCCCGAGGAGCGCCTCGGCTTTCCCACGCTGGCCAAGGACTGGACCGAGATCACCGAGGATGACCGCCGCGCCGCGATGCGCGCCGAGATCGAGCACGTGATGCTGCATTCCTCTTCGCGCAACTATGTCGACCTCGCGATCGCCGGCGAAGTCGCGGCCGGCCGCCGCAGCCGGATGTCGTTCGCGCCGATGGTGATCTCGACCGGCATGCTGATGGCCTATGAGGCGGTCGCGCTGATCCTCGGCCGCACCTCCGGCACCGATTGCCGCGGCTGGTTCCTCAACCCGCATCGGCCGGCGATCGAGAAGCCGCGCCATCCGCTGATCGCCGCCCTGATGCGCCCGCTGGTGCGGCGGGCGATCGATCAATTGACGGGCGCCGCATGACCTCGGGGGTGATTGCCGATTCCATCGTCAATCTCTGCGGCGCCATCGGCGTCGCGGTGGCGATGATGACGTTCTACCGGCGCGATCCCAGGAGCCCGCTGACCCGCCGCCTGCTGCTCGCGCTCGGCGTGATCGCGACCCTGTTCCTCGACCGTGGCCTGGCGTGGTGGAGCGGAAGCTGGCTGCTCGACCGTCTCTCGGTGATCCCGGCCTCGCTGATCCCGCTCGGCGCGCTGATCGTCACCGAAGGCATCCTGCGCCGGCACGCGCCGCGCGCAGTCAAGATCGCGGCGCTTGCGGGCGGCCTCCTGCTCGGCCTCGGTGGGATGTTCGGGCTGCAGCGTCTTGTGATGCCCTATGCGATCACGCTTGCGCTGTTCCAGCTGATTGGCTTTGCCACCTGCGCGCTGCTGCTGGCGACGCGCGACCGCGCCTCGCTGATGGCTTCGGAAAACCGCAGCATCGGCCGCATGGCGGTCGGCGCGCTGGTGGTGATCCCGTTCATCCTCACCGATTTCCGCACCCTGTTTCCCGACATCCCGGTCCGGCTCGGCGCGCTGGGTGCGCTGCTCACCGTGACCGTGATGTTGATCGCCGGCGGCGGCGCCGAGACGCGCCGGCATGGCCTCGCGATGATGGCGCTGCGGCTGATCTCGTCGGGGCTGCTCGGGCTTGCCGCCGCCTTCATGGCGCCTGACGTCGACGCCGCGCAGATGATCCGGTTCGTCGCAGTGGCGATCGCCGGCGTGCTGACCATCGGGCTGATGACGGACGCGTTGCGCGCGCTGTTCGAATCGCAGGAGCCCGGCGTGCTCAACTCGGTCGCGGCGTCGCCAGCGCAGACAAGGGAGCAGTTGATCGCCGAGCTCGCACGGCATCCGATCTTTGAAAGCGCGCGGCGCTTCCGCGAAGACGAGCTGGTACCCTACGATCCGCCGCTGCTCCGCGACTTCCTGTCGACCAGGCGCGTGCTGCGCCGGTCGGAGGCGCCGTGGGGACTGGCGCCGATCGACCCCGCCGCCGAGCGAATGGCCTCGCTGATGACAGCGAACAGCGCCTCCCATGTCATCGTGCTCGCGCATGATCCGCTCGACCTGATCGTGCTCGCCGTGCCCGTGACCGCGGCCGATCCCGCCACCGAAACTGCACTGGCGCTGGTGCGGCGGCTCTTGGCGCTGACCCCGGAGGCCAAATGACGCTGGAGATCCGCGAGGGCGACCGCAGGGCGGCCTTCGACGCCGCGCTCAATGCCTATGGGCCCGACAGCCTCTATGTGCCGCCGCTGTGGAGCGATTTCGACCGGATGTTCGATTCCGCGAAAAACCCGTTCGTCACCGAAGGCCATGGCCGCTATGCGCTGTTCTCGGCGCATCGCGACGGCCGCCCGGTCGGCCGCATCGCCGCCTCGATCCACGACGCCTCCAACCGCAACCACGGCACGCGCCACGGCGCGTTCGGCTTCTTCGACTGTGTCGACGACGTCGAAGTGGCCGATGCGCTGCTGCGGACCGCCGAGCAGTGGCTGTCCACGCGCGGCATGAGCCGCATCGCCGGCAATTTCAATCTCACGGCGATGCAGCAGATCGGTGTGATGACCGACGGGTTCGACCATGCGCCGTTCACCGACATGATGTGGTCGCCGCCGCATATCGCACGCCACCTCGAACGCGCCGGCTATGCGGCGACCTTCCCGATGACGACGTTCGAGATCGCGCTCGACGGCGGCAAGCCGGAGCAATTGCTCGGCGACAAGCAGCGCGCGGTGCTCACCGATCCGGAGTTCGTCTGGCAGCCGATCAAGCGCTCCGCCTTCAAGGTGCGGCTGGAGGATGCGCGGTTGATCCTCAATGACGGCTTTGCCGACAACCCGATGTTCGTGCCCCCGACGGCAGCCGAATATCTGTTCCAGGCCGGCGACATGATGTGGATCATCGACAAGCGGATTTCGACCCTGGTCTATCACCGCGGCCGGGCCGCCGGCGCGATCATCGCAATCCCCGATCTCAACCCGCTGATCAAGGCGATCGGCGGTCGGATCGGGCTGTCAGCGCCGTTCAAATTCGTGCAGCACCGCATGATGAACACGCGCGCGGTGCTGATCTATCAGTCGGTCTGCCGCGACCTGCACAATCGCGGTCTCAACGGCGCCATGCTCTACCGCACCGCGCTGGCGTTGCAGGAGGCCGGCTACCGCACGCTCGGCGGCACCTGGATCGCTGACGTCAACGCGCCGTCGCTGCGCCAGGTCGAGAAGGCCGGCGCCACGCCGCTGCACCGGCTGCATCTGTTCACCAAGCGGCTGGCGGCGGCATGAGCGAGCTGACGCCGGACTTGCTGCGCGAGCTGGTCGCGGAGGCGCGGCTGGCGCCGAGTGTCCACAACATCCAGCCGACCCGCTGGCGTTTGCTCGGCGACGGGCGGCTGGCGCTGGTCGACGCGACCTGGGTCCGCGCGCCGGTCGCGGATCCCGCCGGACACGACGTGCTTGTGTCGCACGGCGCGGCATTGGAGGGCATGAGCCTCGCGCTCAACCACCGCGGCCTCGCCATCACGGCCATGACCACGATCGAGCAGCCGCTGTCGCCGCAATTCGCCGCGCTCTGCAGCTTTGCGATCAGGCAAGGCGTCGCGCCCGATCCGTTGGCCGGCCATGTGGCGCACCGGATGTCGTGGCGCGGCAAGTTCGTGGCGTCGCCGGATCAGGCCGCGCCGCTGGTGCAGCTTGCCGTCGCGCGCGACGATCTGATCTGTATTGGTGACCGCCTGGCAATTGCCGATATCGCCGGCTGGGCCGACCAGGCCGAGTTCTCCTTTGTCCGCGGCGACGACTATCGGGCCGAACTGCTCGAATGGATGCGGCTGTCGCCCGACCATCCGCGCTATCTGCTTGATGGTCTCAATCGCGATGCGCTTGCCATGAATGCGGTCGAGGCCACCGCCGCCCGATTCGTGCTCGGCGGCCTGTTCAAGCCGCTCGATCGTCTCGGCCTCGCCGCATCGCTGCTGTCAGACAGCGCCAAGACCGCCTCGGCCGCGGCGATCGTCCTGTTCTGTCGTCCGGTCGGTGAGGATCCACTCACGACGGGGCGGCATTTCTACCGCAGCTGGCTGGAGATCGATCGCGCCGGGCTCGCGGCGTGCCCGATCTCGGCGCTGGCCGATCACCCTGACTTCAACGACCGGCTGCGCAAGCTCGGCAGGATCCGCACCGATCTGCGTCTCGTCAACGTGTTCCGCATCGGCTGGCCTCCCAAACCGCTGAAACCGCGGCATTTCCGGCTGCCGGTCGACCGGCTCATCGTCTAGGCGCCGACAGATTGGGTGCGATATCCGCTGTCAAAGCTTCATGCGGTCGTGCTATGACGCCGCCCGCTAACCAAAGACCGGTGAAGATGATGTCGAAGCAATCGCTGCGCGAGGAGGCCGAGCGCCTGATCCGCGAGACCATGGAAAAGCGGAACCTGGTCATCAAGCAGGGCACGACCCGGATCGAGGCCGTTTGCGGCAAATGCGGCGCGCCGAACCGGGTGCAGGCGGAAAAGGGCCAGTCCCGCGTCAAGTTCACCTGCAAGAACTGCGACCACAAGCAGGAAACGCTGTAAGGCAAGCCCCTAACGCATCCGGTTCTATTGTCCCGTCATCCTGAGGAGCCGCGGAGCGGCGTCTCGAAGGATCGACGGCCACCGGCCGGGCCGTGCATCCTTCGAGACGCGCGCAAGAGCGCGCTCCTCAGGATGACGGTGATAGCCCGCAGGTAGGATGGCCGAGCGTACCCACCCCACAAAGCCCCTCTACTTGAACGCCTCAGACCGTGGTGTGATCCGGCGCGATCCGGGCCGTGGTCCGCAGCGAGACGCTGCGCCACCAGGCGTCCAGCGCGCGGCGGTCGCAGGCGAGCTTCACGCTCATGCCCCCGGCGAACTTGATCCAGTCGGCAAAGCTTCGGCGTGACATCGCGATCACGACGGGAATGTCGGCGTCGAGCGCGCGCTCGATCACAAAGCCAAGGTCCTCGCCGTCGAAGAAATGATCCGGAGCGCCGGTATGCAGATCAAAACCCGGGAGCTTACCACCTGCGAAGTCGCGCCCGACGGCTGCGCGATCCTGCGCGCGCAGCAGAGCGAGCTCGGCGAGGCGCTGGCGGCGCAGCCGGCGACGCCGGCGCGGGTGCGGGCGAATTAGCCGCGGTCGATGATACTTCCACGTCATTGCGAGCCACCGGTCGGCGCGAAGCGCCGCCGGACGACAGGCTCGGCGAAGCAATCCACTTCTCCGCATCCTTGGACGCATGGATTGCTTCGTCGCTTCGCTCCTCGCAACGACGAGGGGCTACTTCCCCTTCACGAACGCCGCGAATGCGTCGCCGAAATCCGGATGCCAGCGCGACAGCGGCGGGCGGTTCTCGACGATATCGCCGGCAGCCCACAGGATCCGGCGTTCGTCGAGCGCGCGCGGCACGTCGTTATCGGGGCAGAGAATATAGAAATCGCCGGCGGCGAGGTGCTCGATCATGAAGTCGACGGTCTGCTCCGCTGTCCAGGCGCCGGCCGGCTTTTCGGTGCGGCCGCGCGCGGTCAGCCCGGTAAAGACAAAACCCGGAATCAAAAGATGCGCCGTGATCTTGCAGCCGTCGGTGTTGCGCAGCTCGTGCTGCAGCGCCTCGGTGAACGCCTTCACGCCGGCCTTGGAGACGTTGTAGGCGGGATCGCCCGGCGGCGTGGTGATGCCCTGCTTCGAGCCGGTGTTGATGATCAGCCCCGGCCGGCCGCGCTTGATCATGTCAGGCGCAAACGCCTGCGTGCCGTTGATGACGCCCCACAGATTGACGCCCAGGATGCGTTGCCAATTGTCCGCGGGCCCGAACATCGCGCTGCCGGGCTGGATGCCGGCATTGTTCATCAGGATATCGGTGCCGCCGAACCTTTTCGCGACCGCGGCCTCGAGGCTTGCGACCTCATCGGCGCGGCTGACGTCGACCGCAGCCGTCATGATGTCGGCGGCGCCGCCAGGTGCGGCAGATGAAAGTTTTGCCGCCGCCGCCTTCAGCCTGTCATCGCCGAGATCGGCGATGCAGACCTTCATGCCGGCTTCGGCAAACCGCGTAGCGGCGGCAAGCCCGATGCCGGATGCGCCTCCGGTGATCACGGCAACATGATTGGCTGATATCACGGGGTGGGGCATCGTCGGTCTCCGGACACATCCGTGGCTGAGGTTCAGATCCTGAAGCGGGATGAGTTATGGTGGAATCGGCCCGGCGCGGTTTCGGTTCACCTCTCCCAAGAGAGAGGTGAACTTTCGACGCCGTTCCGGCTCAACCTGATCTCATCATGCTTTAGCATATCGCACCCACCATGCACGCAGGCGCATGGGAGGTTTTCATGCCCGCCACCCTCGACAACGCTTGCCTCGCTTTACGGTTTCGCGGCCGCGCTGTAGAATTCTCGATATAACGCTTCCAAAACACCTCAGCCGACATTTTACAGGGAGTGCAAACATGGCTGTTTCGCAGGCTGTTCCGATCACGCGCCATCCTTATGCCGATGGCTCCTACAAGAAGATGCTGATCGACGGCAAATGGGTCGACGCCGCCTCCGGCAAGACATTCGAAACCCACAACCCCGCCACCGGTGAATTGCTCGCATCCGTCGCCGAGGGCGATGCCGAGGACATCAACCGTGCGGTTGCAGCGGCGCGCCGCACCTTCGAAGGGCCCTGGAGCAAGGTGAAGCCGTTCGAGCGGCAGAACATGCTGCTCAAGCTCGCCGAGCTCGTCGAAGCCAATTTCGAGGAACTGTCCCAGCTCGACACGCTCGACATGGGCGCCCCGATCAGCCGCACCCGCGGCAACCGGCTGCGCGCGCTCGGCATGCTGCGCTACTATGCCGGTCAGGCCACCGCGATCCACGGCGAGACCATCGAGAACTCGCTGCCCGGTGAGATCTTCTCCTACACGCTGAAGGAGCCGATCGGCGTGGTCGGCGCCATCATCCCCTGGAACGGCCCGCTGACCGCCTCGATCTGGAAGATCGGCCCCGCGATCGCGACCGGCTGCACCGTGGTGCTGAAGCCGGCCGAGGAATCGCCGCTGACATCGCTGCGCATCGGCGAGCTCTGCATGGAAGCCGGCATTCCGCCCGGCGTCGTCAACGTCGTGCCGGGCTATGGCGAGACCGCGGGCGCCGCGCTCGCCTCGCACCCCGATGTCGACAAGGTCGCCTTCACCGGCTCGCACGTCACGGGACAATCGATCATCCGTGCGTCGGCCGGCAACCTCAAGCGCGTCTCGCTCGAGCTCGGCGGCAAGTCGCCCGACATCGTGTTCGCCGACGCCGATCTCGACGCCGCGGTGCCGGGCGCTGCGATGGCGGTGTTCGCCAATTCCGGCCAGATCTGCAGCGCCGGCACGCGGCTGTTCGTCGAGCAAAAGGTCTATGACGAATTCGTCGGCCGCGTCGCCGAGTTCGGCAAGAAGTTGCAGGTCGGCAACGGCCTCGATCCCAACACCCAGATCGGACCGCTGGTGTCGCAGCAGCAGATGGATCGCGTCTCCGGCTATCTCGACATCGGCCAGAAGGAAGGCGCGAAGGCGCTGGCCGGCGGCGGTCGCCTCACCGAGGGTGCGCTGTCGAAGGGCTATTTCGTGCAGCCGACCGTGTTTGCCAATGTGCAGGACAACATGCGCATTGCGCAGGAGGAGATCTTCGGCCCGGTGATCTCGGCGATCTCGTTCAAGGATCCGGACGAACTGATCAAGCGCGCCAATGCCACCACCTTCGGACTTGGCTCGGGCGTGTGGACCACCAATGTCAGCAAGGCGCACCAGGTCGCCAAGGCGCTGCGCGCCGGTTCGGTCTGGGTCAATTGCTACCAGGCGATGGATCCGGCGGTGCCGTTCGGTGGCTACAAGATGAGCGGCTACGGCCGCGAGTCCGGCAAGCAGCACGTCGAGGAATATCTCAACGTCAAGGCGGTCTGGATCAAGACGGGCTGAAGCGTGATGAGACTAGGTTGAGCTGGAGCGGTGTCGGGACCGACCTCTCCCTTGGGAGAGGTCGATTTGCGCAGCAAATCGGGTGAGGGGTACAGGTCTCAACGTTCTGCTCGCTCGCGGAGGGAAGCCCGCCACCTCAATACCTGCTGATTTCGGAATATTAGAAGAATACCCCTGATTTGCCCGACGCGTCAAGTTGCCTTGTCGAACGCAGGCCGCCGCGGGCTACTTTGCATGGGGTTGTTTTCGATATTTTCGCAACGCGTCGCTTGCTGCGGCCGCCGGTTCCAGCGTTTACCGCCCCGCGGCCTTCCTCGGCTTGCCGATGTCGCTGCGTAGCGCCTCGAGATCCTTGCGCACGGCGGTTGCCGCATCGCGCTCGATCTTGCGGTAGCGCGCCACCAGGGAGAGGCCGAACGGGGTCAGCACCGCGCCGCCGCCATTCTTGCCGCCGGTCTGCCGTTCCACCGCCGCCTGCCGGCAGATGCGGTTGATCTCGTCGACCAGGTCCCAGGCGCGCTTGTAGCTCATGTCCATGGCGCGGCCGGCGGCTGAGATCGAGCCGCATTCCTTGATCCGCTCGAGCAGCAGGATCTTGCCCGGTCCGATGCGGTCTTCGGCATCGAGATCGATGCGGACACTCAACGAGGGGAGCGATGTGGCGCTCGTTTTCGACATGGCAAGCCTGCTTGTCTGTTCGCTAGATTGCCACTACCTGCTTTTGCGAACAAGATGAACCCGTGACATAACGGGCATGGTCCGGAAAAGTGGTAACCGGCTTTCCGGGGCGGATCATGCTCACTCTCTAACGGAAACCACACAAGAATATTTGGGGTAGGCATGAGTTCTCCATCGCTGTTTTCGCCGCTCAAGGTCGGTCCCTATGAGCTGAAGCATCGCGTCGTGATGGCGCCGCTGACGCGGATGCGGGCGGCGCGGCCGAGCCTCGCGCCGCGGCCGATGAGCGCGGAATATTACGCGCAGCGCGCCACGCCCGGCGGCCTGCTGATCGCGGAAGCCTCGCCGGTGGTCGCCACCGGCTTCGGCAATCCCGGCGTCCCCGGCATCTACAGCGAGGCCCAGATCACGGGCTGGCGCGAGGTGGTCAATGCCGTGCACGCCAAGGGCGGCCTGATCTTCCTGCAACTCTGGCACGTCGGCCGCGTTTCGCATTCCTCGTTCCAGCCGGATGGCGCGCTGCCGGTGGCGCCGTCGGCGGTCGCGATCCCGCCCGAGTTCAAGTGCATGACGGCGGACGGCAAGGTGGTCGACTACGAGACGCCGCGTGCGCTCGAGACCGGCGAGGTCGCCCTGATGGTCGAGGCCTATCGGCAGGGCGCGAAGAATGCGCTCGCCGCCGGCTTCGACGGCGTCGAGATCCACGGCGCCAATGGCTACCTGATCGAGCAGTTCCTGCAATCGCGCAGCAATCTGCGCACCGACCAGTATGGCGGATCGATCGAGAACCGCGTCCGCTTCCTGCTGGAGGTGACGCAGGCGGTGACCGAGGTGTGGGGCGCCAATCGCGTCGGCGTGCGGCTCTCGCCCTACGGCATCGCCAATGGCAGCGGCGAGGCCGACCCGATGCCGCTCTACAGCCACGCCATCGAGGCGCTGGACAAGTTCGGGCTCGCCTATTTGCATTTCATCGAACCGCGCGCCTCGGGTACCGGTCGCGCCGAGGTCGACTGGCAGAACGTGCCGTCCGCGATGGAGCTGTATCGCCCGATGTGGAGCGGTGTCCTGATTACCGCCGGCAACTTCGTCGGCGACAGCGCGCAGCGCGCGGTCGCGGAAGGTCATGCCGATGCGATCGCGTTCGGCCGCTACTTTATCTCCAACCCGGATTTGCCGCGCCGCCTGCAGCGCGGCTATCCCTTGACCAAGTACAACCGCGCCACCTTCTATGCCGGCGAGGAGAAGGGCTACACGGATTATCCCGTGCACGATGAGATGGCGCAGGCCTGACTTCGTAGCCCGGATTACGCTTCGCTGCATCCGGGCTATAATGGTTCCATCTTCGTCATTGCGAGGAGCGGCAGCGACGAAGCAATCCATCGCTCCTCATCCGCCGATAGATGGATTGCTTCGCTGCGCTCGCAATGACGGCGCGCAAATGGAGCGACCCGATGTTTCCGGACGACGAGTTCGAGCCGACGAAAAAGCCCAAGCCGGTGGCGCTGGCGAAGCCCGCGGCCGGCCAATGCCTGTGCGGCAAGGTGCGATTCGAGATCGACGTGCCGGCGCGCTGGGCCTGGCACGATCACACCGCCGCGAGCCGCCGCGCCCATGGCGCTGTTTATGCGACCTATGTCGGTAGCTGGAAGAAGCGCTTCCGCATCACGCAAGGCGCGGGCGAGCTCTCGCGCTATGAGGATGCCGCGACCAAGACCGCGCGCAGCTTCTGCGCCAATTGTGGTACGCCCGTCATCTACGAGCGCGCGCGGTCGCCGCACATGGTGAACATCCCGCGGGCGCTGTTTTCCGGGCGCACCGGCCGGCAGCCGCTCTATCACATCGCGATCGAGGAATTGCAGGAATGGGCCTACACCGGCGAGCCGCTGGTGCCGCTGAAGGGCTATCCCGGCGTGGTCTGGCAGCGTTCGAAAAAGAAGAAGCGCAGCGAGCGCGAGGGGATGTTCTAGCGCACCAGGTCGCGCGTGTCGGCATTCGGGGCGGGCGGTCACACCAAAGTGGCGTCAGTGCTTCACGTAGATGACCTCGTCCGTTCCTACGTATTCCTCGGTCCAACCTCTCTTGTCCACGAGAAACCTCTTCAGAGGTTCGTGCGCCTTCACCCAGAGCACCGTGTCGATCTTGTACTTGGCGAGCACGGTGTCCCAGGCGGTCTCATCGATCTCCCATTTGATCAGGCTGAAATAGTCGCGCAGCAGCTCATCGGGATAGGCGGTGGCCGACCGGCCATCGATGAACACGGGCACCGCACCACGTGTGTAGAAGATCAGGAGGCCGCCGACGTTCCAGTGGTTCAGCAGCCGTGCATGCGGAAAATGGCTTTGGAGATAGCGCGCATCCTGCTCCGAGAGCAGCTGCGGAAGTGCGAGAGCCGGTTTGACGACCATCAGCGTCGGCGGCAGCGCGCACATTGCAACGATGCCGGCAACCAGCAACGAGCGTTGGACCTTGAGGTCGTTCAGTCGTTTCGGCAGCAGCCGATCGATGTGAAGCGCCAGCGGCACCGTCGCGAACATGAAGAAGAACGACATGTACCGGTATTGATAGAATCCCAGCAGCAGGAACAGCCAAGACAGCAGCCGTGCCTCCAGAGGAGCGGTCGAAGCGGCCGGGTGGCGGAACTCGAACGCCGCAAATACGGCGATATAGACGATGCCGGGAATGCTCCCGGGCACGGTGAAGTTCGCGGAGTAAGACCACCACTCGGTGATGTGCGCCTGCGCAAAGTGGCCCAGCGTGGTCGTGACGCCGTCGTAGATGTGCCAGCCGAGCGGATTGATCAGGATTGCGACAAGGCAACCGGCGGCTGCGAAACCATAGATTCCAAGACCTGCCCAGTCCCGCCTGAGCACGGACGCGGCGCCGAAAATGCCGATGATGAAGAGCCCGAGCACAAAGCCGCCATGCAGATTGGCCCAAAGCACCATCATCGCCGGCAGCGAGAACCATCTGGTTCGCTTCAAGCACTCTGCGTAGAAGACGACGCAGAACAACATGGTGGGGGTGTTTGGCGAAGCGGCGAGATAGGAATTCGGCGCGGTCACGAACGCGGGGTAAAGCAGGCACGCGGCGAGAACGGAAATGCCAACCGCAAGCGTCGAGGCGCCGCTGCGCAGGCAGATCGATGTGAGATATCCGGTGATGACGGCGCCACATGCGACGACCGCCAATGTGAGGCCGGTATATCCCGTGTATTGAAACACCACGCTGGCGATCACGTCCCAGAGCCAGGACAGATTGTACCATTGCCTGTCGCCGAGGGTGAATGACCATGGATCCTGAAAGGGGACATTGCCGCGCTCCCTGATCAGGTCTCCGGCGGCGAGGTGCCATCCGAGATCAAGGTGGCCGAGCAGGAGCGCCCCGTTCGACAGGTAGTACACAGACGTGACTGCGATCAGGAAGACATAGAGTCCCGGCTTCTCGCGCCCGATCGTTCCCGGTCCTCTATCGAGCCTGGTTCCGTTCCAGGCCGCCAGCGCGTCCATGACTGAACCCCCGCGATCGAAGCGAGCCGTCTGCGGGCCCCGCATGCTTTTCTGTGTGCTTGATGAAGGCAAACCATCGTCGCTTTAGGGCACTCTCGCTAAAGTAGCGTTAAAGTCGGCCGCGCAATTCGATGGCTCCCGTTGAGGTTCACGTCTGCCCCAACGCCGGCTTTCGAAGGGCGGGCCGACGGAGTGAATGACGAGCGCGTGTCCTGGAGAGCCACGCGCGCGCCAGCGGAATGCGGCCATGACCGGCCGCTCGATTGCTTCCCAAGCGCAAGTTTGGTCATCTCCGCCGGTGTCGTCGGCCAACGCGCCGGCAGGCCTGGAGGGAACATGAAGAATCGCATTACCGGCCGCTCGGCATTCCTGGCGCTGCTGAAGGACGAGGGCGTTACGCATCTGTTCGGCAATCCCGGCACCACCGAATTGCCGATCATGCATGCGCTGAAGGATCATCCCGACCTCACCTATGTGATGGCGATGCAGGAAAGCCTGGTCGTCGCGATGGCCGATGGTTTCAGCCGCGCCTCCGGCAAGCTCGTCGCCTGCAACGTCCATGTCGCGCCCGGTCTCGGCAATGCGATGGGCTCGCTCTACAATGCGAGCTTCACCGGCACGCCGCTGATCCTCACCGCCGGCCAGCAGGAACAGGGCCACGGCCTGACCGAACCGGTGCTCTATGGCCCGCTGGTGCAGATGGCCACTCCCCTGGTGAAATGGGCCGTCGAGGTGACGCGGCTGGAGGACCTGCCGCGCATCGTGCGCCGCGCCGCGAAGATCGCGACCACGCCGCCCACGGGACCGGTGTTCATCTCGCTGCCCGGCGACATTCTCAACGCCGAGGCCGGCATCGAGCTCGGCCGCTCCACCCGGGTCGATACCCGCGTCCGGCCGTCTGAGGATTCGTTGCAGGAGCTGGCCGCGCGCATCCTGAAAGCCGAGCGTCCGGTGATCGTCGTCGGCGACGAGATCGTCAAAAGCGACGCGTTGCGCGAGGCGGCCGATCTGGCCGAGACGCTGGGCTGCCCGGCCTGGCAATCGCCGACACCCTATGGTTCGCATTTCCTCTCCGAAAGCCCGAGCTTCATGGGCGCGATCGCGCGGCTGCAGAAGGTCGCCCGCGATGTGCTGGCGCCGTATGATCTCCTGATTGCGCTCGGCGGCGATCCGCTGCGGATGTCGGTCTATAGCGAGGTCGATCCGCTGCCGGACAGGCTCTCGATCGTGCAGGTCGGCCTCGTCGACAGCGATCTCGCCAGGAACTATGGCGCCGAGATCGCGGTCAAGGCCGACGTCAAGGAGACGCTGCGCGCGCTGGTCCCGGTATTGAAGGAGCTCGGCGGCGGCGCGCTGGAGACGCGTGCGAGGCAGGGGCTCGCGGCGCTCTCGACGAAAAACTGGGCGGCAAAGCGCAAGGCGCTGGTCGAGCAGATCTCGAAGGCGAGCCTGAAATCGCCGATCGATCCGGACTGGCTGGCGCTGCAGGTCGTGGAGGCGATGCCCGACAACGCGATCCTGGTCGACGAGGGCCTGACCTCGTCGCGGCAAATCCTCGGCTTACGCCCGCATCGCGACCGCTACGGCTATCACGCGCTCGCCTCCGGCGGCATCGGCTGGGGCCTGCCGGCCGCGGTCGGCGTCAGCCTCGCCAATCCGCAGCGCCCGGTGGTGTGCTATTCCGGCGACGGCTCGTCGATGTATTCGATCCAGTCGCTGTGGACCGCGGCCAATCACAAGCTGCCGCTCAACTTCGTCATCGTCAACAATGGCGGCTATCGCATCATCAAGCAGCGCCTGCTCGCCTTCCATGGCGACGACAATTATGTCGGCATGGATTTCATCGATCCGCCGGTCGATTTCACCGGCGTCGCGCGCTCGCTCGGGCTCGAGGCGATCAAGGTCACCGACCCGCAGGAGCTGAAGGGCGTGATGACGTCGGCGTTCAGCCGCCCCGGTGCGAAGCTGATCGAGGTGATGGTGAGCAATTCGGTGAATTAGCGAGGGCGTCATTCCGGGATGGTCCGAAGGACCAGACCGCAGGCGTGCAATTGCACCCCGGGGAATCTCGAGATTCCGGGTTCGATGCTTACGCATCGCCCCGGAATGACATTGTATCACTCCGCCGCAGCGTTCCGTTTCACCCGATATCGCCCCGCCGGATGCGTCGCATCGAGCCTGGCGCGCCCCGCGCCGAATAGCTTCTCCCGCAAGGTGCCCTTGGCATACTCCCGCTTGTAGCGGCCGCGCTTGACGAGCTCCGGCACCAGCATGTCGGCGATATCCTCGAAGTCGCCGGGCGAGATCGCAAACGCGACATTGAGACCGTCGACGTCGGTGTCCTCGAACCATTGCTCGATCTTGTCGGCGACCTGCTCGGGCGAGCCGACCACCACGGGGCCGGCGCCGCCGATGCCGACATGCTCGGCGACCTCGCGCACGGTCCAGACCCGATCGGGGTCGGCGCGGGTGACGTTGTCCATCGCGGAGCGGCCGGCGTCGTTCTGCACGTGCCGGACCTCTTGATCGAGTGAATAGGTCGAGAAGTCGACGCCGGTCCAGCCCGACATCAGTGCCAGCGCGCCCTCATGGCTGATATGGCTGCGGTACTCCGCATACTTCGCCTTGGCTTCGGCTTCGGTCGGTGCCACGACGACGCACATCATCGAGAACATCAGGATCTCGGCCGCGTTGCGGCCTTTCTCGGCGGCGAGTTCGCGGATCGCCGATACCCGCGGGCCAATCACCTTGGCTGACGGCCCCGACATGAACACGCATTCGGCGTGCTCCGCGGCGAACTGCCGGCCGCGCGGCGAGGTGCCGGCCTGGTAGAGCACCGGCGTGCGCTGCGGCGACGGCTCCGACAGATGGATCGCGTTGAGGCGGTAGTTGTTGCCTTCGTGCTGCACGCGATGCACCTTCTTTGGATCCGTGAAGATGCCGCGCGCAACGTCGCGGATCGCGGCGTCGTCCTCCCAGCTGCCTTCCCAGAGCTTGTAGACCAGCTCCATATACTCGTCGGCGAGCTCGTAGCGGTCGTCATGCGCGGTCTGCTTGTCCTTGCCGGCGCCGCGCGCCGCGGAATCGAGATAGCCGGTCACCACGTTCCAACCGACCCGGCCGCCGGTGAGGTGATCGAGCGTCGACATCCGCCGCGCGAACGGGTAGGGCGGCTCGAACGAGAGGTTGCTGGTGACGCCGAAGCCGAGATTTTCGGTCACCGCGGCCATCGCCGGGATCAGCATCAACGGCTCGTTGGCCGGGGTCTGCGCCGCGTTGCGCAGCGCCGCATCCGGATTGCCCGCATAGACGTCGTAGACGCCGAGCACGTCGGCGAGGAACAGGCCGTCGAACCGGCCGCGCTCCAGCGTCTTCGCCAGATCGGTCCAGTAGGACAGCTTGTTGTAGTCTTTGGTGCGGTCGCGCGGATGGGTCCACAGCCCCGGCGACTGATGCGCCACGCAGTTCATGGCAAAGGCGTTGAGCCGGATTTGCTTTGACATTGTCGAAACCTTGGTCGAAACCTTGAGCGCTGCTTCGAATGCTGCCCGGTCGGATGCCGGGCGTCCCGCATCAACTTTGTTGCGACTTCCCACGTTTTGGCAAGGCCCCCTTCGCGATTCACACCCTTCCGGTGGCGGGCCGATCCCGATAGGTTGCCGGCCTTGAGATGCATGATCGGGGCGCAAAGCGTCGCGTTCCGGTGGGGTCATGCCAAGACGCGACCGGACGAAGGAACAATCATGGCGACACGGGCCGACGCAATCGCTAACGTGCGAGAGCATTTTCAATCGGGACAGTTCCTGAAGGAGCTCGACCGCAGGGTCAGCTACCAGACCGAGAGCCTGAATGCCGACAAGGCCGATGCGCTGCGCGCCTATCTGGTCGAGAATTTGCAGCCCGCCTTCGCCGAGCTCGATTTCAAGACCCGGCTGATCGAATCGCCGACCGGCCGCGGGCCCTATCTGATCGCCGACTATCAGGAGGATGCGGCGCGGCCGACCGTGCTGACCTACGGCCATGGCGACGTCGTCGACGGCATGGTCGGCGAATGGCGCGACGGGCTCAATCCCTGGCAGACCACGGTCAAGGGCGACCGCGTCTACGGCCGCGGCACCGCCGACAACAAGGGCCAGCATTCGATCAACATGGCCGCGCTGCGCGCGGTGAAGCAGGCGCGCGGCGGCAAGCTCGGCTTCAACGCGAAGTTCATCATCGAGACCGGCGAGGAGATCGGCTCGCCCGATCTGCGCGAGGTCTGCGAGGCGCATCGCGAGGAGCTGAAGGCCGACCTGTTCATTGCTTCCGACGGGCCGCGGCTGTCGGCGGAACGGCCGACCATCTTCCTCGGCTGCCGCGGCGGTAACCGCATCCATCTCGACGTCAATCTGCGCGAGGGTGGCAACCATTCCGGCAATTGGGGCGGCGTGCTGGCCAATCCGGCGACGATTTTGGTCAACGCGATCGCGAGCCTGGTCGACGGCAAGGGCCGCATGAAGCTCGATATCCTGAAACCGCCGCCGATCTCGAACCGCGTCCGCGCCGCGCTCGCCGACGTCGAGATCAAGCCGACGGCGGACGAGCCGGCGCTGGCGGAAGACTGGGGCGAGGAGGGCCTGACCGCGGCCGAGCGGCTCTACGCCTGGAACACGCTGGAAGTGCTGGCGATGTCGTCAGGCAATATCGACAAGCCCGCCAATGCAATTCCGGGCAAGGCGAATGCGGTGCTGCAGCTCCGCTTCGTCGTGGGCACGAAGTATCTCGAAGTGATCGATGGGGTGCGCGACTATCTGCACAAGAACGGCTTTCCGATGGTCGAGGTCTCCGGCGCGCAACGCTTCGGCGCCTCGCGCACCGACATGGACAGCCCGTGGATCGAGTGGGCGGCGAATTCGATCCGCACCACCACCGGCAAGGCGCCGGCGGTGCTGCCGAACTTCGGCGGCTCGCTGCCGAACGACGTGTTCTCCGAGGGCCTCGGACTGCCGACGATCTGGGTGCCGCATTCCTACCCGGGCTGCTCGCAGCATGCGCCCGACGAGCACATCCTGCTGCCGGTGACCGAGGAGGCGCTGACCATCATGGCCGGCCTGTTCTGGGATCTCGGCGAGGCGCAGCTTAAGGGTTGAAGGACGGGCTCGCTTTTTCCCCGTCATCCTGAGGTGCGAGCGGAGCGAGCCTCGAAGGATGAATCGGCTACCAGCGGGGGGCCGTGCATCCTTCGAGGCTCGCAAGAGCTCGCACCTCCAGCGACAAAGGCAAAGCCTTTGCGCGGGGATGACGGGGATATATGGATGCCCGGCAAGGCCGGGCATGACGAGCGGAGAACTGGCGCCGGACGCCAGCAAGGAAAACGGAATGACTTTATCAACGCCGGCTGACGCGCAGCACACGGCCGCCACCACCAAGAAAAACATCACCCGCCTGATCGTCGCGACCTCGGTCGGCAATGCGCTCGAATGGTACGACATCTCGGTCTACGCCTATTTCGCAGTCTACCTCTCCAAGGCGTTCTTCCCGGCCAATGATCCGACCACATCGCTGCTGCTGACCTTCGGCAGCTTCGGCCTGTCGTTCCTGATCCGCCCGATCGGCGGCATCGTGCTCGGCGCCTATGCCGACCGTCACGGCCGCAAGGCCTCGCTGATGCTGTCGATCGTGCTGATGACGTTGGGCACGCTGGTGCTGGCCTTGATGCCGACCTATCAGACGATTGGCATCCTGGCGCCGATCGCGGTGATGCTGGCGCGGCTGGTGCAGGGCTTCTCGGCCGGCGGCGAGTTCGGCTCCTCGACCGCGTTCCTGGTCGAGCACATGCCGGAGCGGCGCGGTTTCGTGGCGAGCTGGCAGTTCGCAAGCCAGGGCGTCAGTGGCCTGCTCGGGGCCGGCTTCGGCGCGCTGCTGACGTCGCTGATGAGTCCCGAGGATTTGCAATCCTGGGGCTGGCGGCTGCCGTTCCTGTTCGGCGTGCTGATCGGCCCGGTCGGCATCTACATCCGCAACCATGTCGACGATGCGACGCCGCCGCCGGCGGCCGGGAAGCAGGACTCGCCGGTGCGGGAAGTGTTCGCGCGGCAGAAGCTCGCCACTGTGCTGGCGGTCGGTGCGCTCGCGGTGTCGACCGCGGTCAACTATCTGATCGTCTACATGCCGACCTATGTGGTGAAGACGCTGAACCTCGCGCCGTCGGTCGGCTTCATCGCTGCATTCGCCGCGCAGACGGCGGTCGCGCTGCTGGCGCCGATCGCAGGCCTCGCCTCCGACAAGATCGGGCGCACCACGCACATGATCCTGTTTGCGCTGCTGCTCCTGGTCTCGATCTTCCCGGCCTTCCTGCTGCTCACCGGCAAGCCGACGCCGACCATCATCCTGATTGGCGTGCTGTGGCTCGGTGTCCTCAAGTCGCTGTATTACGGGCCGCTCGCCGCGCTGATGTCGGAACTGTTTCCGGCGGCGACACGTGCGACCGGGCTCGGCCTCAGCTACAATATCGGCGTCACATTGTTCGGCGGCATGGGACCGGCGATCATGACGTGGATGGGCGGGTTCGCGCCGATCGGCGAGCTCGCACCGGGCTACTACCTCACCGGCGTCTGCTTGCTCAGCCTGTGGGCGCTGTTCACCATCCGCCGGCTGCGGTTAGCTTGATTTCGTGAAGCGAAATTCAAATATCCTTGTTGCTGCAGAGCAGCGTAGATAGTCACAATCAAAGTTTCATCTGACGAAAGTATACGATGTCCGGCGCGCGCCATCCGTTTTAGGATGATGTCCGCCGGGCACGGCCATTCGTCGTGCCTGGTTCGGGATTTGGATTTGAAGGCAAGGAAGACCAAGGCATGAACGCCTCTACGACTGCGACCGCACGGACCAGCCGCAAGAGGCCACCGCCGGAGCCGGGCCAACCCGACAAGTTCAACGCGATCCAGAAGGTCTGCGCGATCCTGCGCGTGCTGGCGCAGCGCTCGCCGCTGCGGCTTACCGACATCGCCGAAACCACCTCGCTGAACAAGGCGACCGCGCTCCGCATCCTCAACTCGCTGATCGAGGAAGGTTTCGTCAGCCGGGTCGCCGGCGCCAAGACCTATGAGCTTGGCCAGGAGGCACGGGTGATGGCGGTCGGCGCGCGCCGCTCGGTCGACATCGCCGAACTTGCGCAGCCGAGCCTGTTGCGGCTGTCGGAGCGCTCCGCGGATACGGCGCTGTTGTCGGTTCGCTCCGGGGTCGAGGCGCTGTATCTCGCGCGCTCGGTCGGCAGCCATCCGCTGCAGCCGAATTATCTGCAGATCGGCAGCCGCCGTCCGCTCGGCGTCGGCGCAGGCGCGCTGGCGCTCTTGGTCTGGCTGCCGGACGCCGAGATCGAGGCTGTGATCGAGGTGATCGTGCCGCGGCTGGCGAAATCGCCGCGCATCACGCCAAAATTCCTGCGCGAACGGATCGCCGTGGCGCGCAAGGCCGGCCACACCGTGCTGCTCGACGCCGCATTCCCCGGCATGGGCGGCGTCGGCGTTCCCGTTCGCGACGACGCCGGCGAGGTGGTCGCCGCGCTCTCGATCGGCGCGGCATCCGACCGCATTCGCCGCCGCGAAAGCGAACTCGCCGACATGCTGAAGAAGGAAGCCCAGGTGCTGGCTCGCGCGATGGCCCAGGCGCCGAAGAACGGGCGTAGCGTCAAGGCGGGGTGAAATGGTGCCGCGCTCTTCTTCACCTCTCCCCGCGTGCGGGTGAGGGGGAGGCTCCGCAAATGCCACTGTCAGCACGTATGTGGCAGCAGCCCCTCACCCCAACCCTCTCCCCGTAACAACGGGGCAAGGGGGCGCAGTGCCGATGCGGTCGCCCGTCAACCCAATCCAGCCCGGGCCTCAAGCCCCCTCGTCCAGCGCCACCAGCTCGCGCTTCCTGCGCAGCGACGGCAGCAGCGGGCCGACCAGCAGCACCAGCGCGAAGGCGAGGCAGATCGCCGAGATCGGCCGTTCCACGAAGGTCATGAGATCGCCCTGCGAGAGGATCAGCGACTTGCGCAGATTGTTCTCCAGCATGGGCCCGAGCACGAAGGCCAGCACCAGCGGCGCCGGCTCGTAGCCGAGCTTGCGCATGAAATAGCCGATCACGCCGAACGCGATCATGACATGGACGTCGAACACGTTGTTGCCGGAGCAGTAGACGCCGATGATCGTGAACAGGATGATCAGCGGGAACAGCACATTGTAGGGCAGCCGCAGCAGCTGCACCCACATCCCGATCATCGGCAGATTGAGCACGAGCAGCATCAGATTGCCGATATACATGCTGGCGACGATGCCCCAGAACAGCGTCGGGTTCTGCGAGATCATCAAGGGTCCCGGCTGCAGGCCGTGGATCACGAAGGCGCCGAGCAGCAGCGCCATCACGACGTTCGGTGGGATGCCGAGCGTCATCAGCGGAATGAAGGCGCCGCCGGCCGCGGAATTATTGGCCGATTCCGGCCCCGCCACACCCTCGATCGCGCCATGGCCGAACCGCTCCGGATGCTTCGAGAGCCGCTTTTCCAGTGCATAGGACGCAAACGACGCCACCACGGCGCCGCCGCCGGGCAGGATGCCGAGGAAGAAGCCGAGCACGGTGCCGCGCGCCACCGGCCCGCTGCTGGCTTTCCAGTCCTCCTTGCTCGGCAGCAGTTGGGTGATCCTGGTCTTGATGATGTCGCGCTTGATCGCCTGCTCGGTGTTGAGCAGCACCTCGGCGACGCCGAACAGGCCCATCACGACGGGCACGAGGCCGATGCCGTCGATCAGCTCGATGCGGCCGAAAGTCAGCCGCGGCTGCGCGGTGATGCTGTCGAGCCCGACCAGGCCGAGCACGACGCCAATGCAGGCCATCAGCAGCGCCTTGGCCATCGAGCCCTGGGTGAGGAAGGTCAGCACGACGAGGCCGAGCACCATCAGGCTGAAATATTCGGCCGGGCCGAACGCGATCGCGACGCTGGCGAGCGAGGGCGCCACCAGCATCAGGGCGACCAGCGAGAAGGTGCCGGCGATGAACGAGCCGAACGCGGAGATGCCGAGCGCGGGGCCGGCGCGTCCTTGCTTGGCCATCTGGTGGCCGTCGATGCAGGTGACGACGGAGGCGGCTTCGCCGGGGATGTTGACCAGGATGGACGTGGTCGAGCCGCCATACATCGAGCCGTAGTAGATGCCGGCCATCATGATGATGCCGGACTCCGGCGTGCCTGAAAGCGTCACCGGCAGCAGCAGCGACATTGCCGAGATCGGGCCGATGCCGGGCAGCACGCCGACCAGCGTGCCGATGAAGACGCCGATGAAGCAATAGATCAAATTGACCGGCTGCAGCGCGACGCCGAGGCCGTGGGCGACGTTGATGAGAGTATCCATGGGCGATCAACCGATCTCGAAGATGCCGCTCGGCAACTGGATCGCGAGCAGGTGCTTCAGCACCCACCACATCCCGAGCGGGGCAAGGATTGACAGCGGGATCGCCAGCGACCAGCGCACCGGATCGATCACGCGGAGCAGCAACAGCATCAGCGGGATCGCCGACAGCAGGAAGCCAAGCGGCTCCAGCGCAAAGGCGAACGCGGCGAGGCAGACGATGACCAGGACCGGCTTGCCCCAGCGCGCATTCTCCCAGCGCGAGGCGAAGGTCGGGCCACCCTCGGTGACCGCCGCGACAATGATCGAGATCGCGAACACGCACATCAGGATGCCGGTGTAGAACAGCACGTAGCCGGAGCCGGGATCGTTGATGGTGCCGAGCTTGAGCTTCAGCCCCGACCAGATCACGAAGCCGCCGAGCGCGAGCCCGATCAGCCCGCCCCACAGCTCGGAGTTGTTGTGACGGAGTTTGACGTTGGTGTTGTTGTTCATCGGAGCGCTTTCGGAAATCCCTCGTGCCGTCACGCTGTCAAGCGGAGCGCCGACCCATCCCCGTCATTGCGAGCGAAGCGAAGCAATCCATTTCACCGCGCGTACGGAGAGATGGATTGCTTCGTCGCTTCGCTCCTCGCAATGACGGAAAACGATGGTGAGAATTGTTGGCAGCGCTACTTCTTCGCCAGCCCGAGCGTGTCGATCACCTTGCGCTCGGACTCGGTGACCTCGACCACGAATTTCTTGTAGTCCTCGGTGTTCTTGTAGTTCGGCACCATGTCGTATTTGGCCAGGGTCGCGATCACGGCCGGGTCCTCGATCGCCTTCTTGAAGGCGTCGTGCAGCTTGGCGACGATCTTGGGATCCATGCCCTTGGGGCCGGCAATGCCGAACGGCGAGTCATAGATCATGGGATAGCCGAGCTCCTTGAGCGTCGGCACATCGGGATAGTTCGGCGAGCGCGTGCCGGTCCACACCATCAGCAGGCGGAGCTTGCCGGCGTCGACCAGCGGCCGCCAGCCGGTGGAATCGGCCTGCAGCATGGTGTGCTGGCCGAGCACCGCGGCGTTGGTCTCGGCGCCGCCCTTGAACGGCACCTGGGTCAGCTTGATCCCGCCGGCCATGAGGGCGATCTGCTCCATGCCGATATGCAGCGAGGTGCCGGTGCCCGGCGTCGCATAGGTCACCTTGCCGGGATTCTTCTTGGCGAAGTCGACCACGTCCTGCCAGGTCTTGAACTGCGACTCCGCATTGGTGGTGACGCCGAAGGTGTAGCCGGTGAGGTGGACGATGTAGGAGAAATCCTTCGCCGGATCCCACGACACCTCCTGCATCAAGGGCAGGCGGAACACGGTGATCGGAATCTGCGCGATGGTGTAGCCGTCGGGCTTGGCGCCGGCCGCCATGGTCGCGGGGCCCACGGTGCCGCCGCCGCCCGCCTTGTTGTCGACCGCGATTGGCTGGCCGAGCACCTTGGAGGCGCTCTCGGCGATCGCGCGCATCGAGATATCGGTCGAGCCGCCCGCCGGCCAAGGCACGATCAGCGTAATCGGCTTGGTCGGATAATCCTGCGCCTGCGCCGCTGTTGACAGCAGCATGCCGGCGGCGGCGAGCAGGACCATCAAGGAATTGCGGTGCGACATCTCGATCTCTCCCGTGTAGCCGCGTTCGATCGCGGCCGCGTCTTGTTCGGTGTTGGCAATGATCGTCCCTGTCGTCGCAGGGACGTAAGAGCGCATTGGACAGAACAGGGCGGGCAACGGAAGAGCGAAGGCGCCGACTGCGACAATTGGCCTGCCGCGACACGGCGCGACCTGCCGAGCCGCGGAATTCAATCGGTCTTTGGTCTGACGGAGTGGCAGTTCCTGGCAGCATGCGGGGAGGGCACGCCGCCCCGCGCCCTGACCCGCAAGCGGCGTTTGGTCAAGCGAATAATCCAGGGAACCCAAGTGCATCCGAGGGCATCGTCGTCTTGCGGGATCGTGCCCTTCCGGTCATCATGGGGCATCCGCCGCAGGAAAACTTCCCCGACAGATGACGTTATCGCCCGACGCCACCGACGACGCTGTGACGACGGCGTTTGCCGGCATTCCCGCATTGCTCGACCAGGCGCCGCTCTTGGTCTCGCGCGGGCGGCTGCTCGATTGCGACTGCCTGCTCGGCCCGATGGCGCGGCCGTTTCACGCCGCGATCCGGGCCGGCCGCATCGTCGAGCTCGTGCCCTCGCCGGTCCTGATGCGCTCGTGGCGCTTTGCCTATCGCGCGACGCCGCAGGCCTGGGCCGCCTATTGGCAGGCCGAGCCGAAACCCGGCTGGCACGATCTGCTGGCGCTGACCAAGCGCGGCGAGGCGGTGCTGGAAGGCGATCTGCATCCCTTCATGGCGCACCTGCAATACTTCAAGGACCTGCTGGCGCTGCCGCGGCAGCATTTTGCGGCGGCCCTATCATGAGCGGCACGATCATGAACGGCCATATCGAGCCGATGGTCGGCCGCTACGTTCACGTCGAGATCGGCGGCGAGCTGCACCGGATCTATTTCGAGGAGAATGGCAAGGGCATTCCGCTGGTCTGCCTGCACACCGCGGGATCAGACGCGCGGCAGTGGCGGCATCTGCTCGCAGATAGCGCGTTTGCCGAAAATTTCCGCGTCATTGCCTTCGATATGCCCTGGCATGGCAAGTCGAATCCGCCGAAAAGCTGGACCGGCGATGAATACCAACTCACCACCGACAGCTACACCGAGACCATCCGCGCCTTCTGCCGTGCATTGGGGCTGGAGAAGCCTGTCGTGATGGGCTGCTCGATCGGCGGCCGAATCGTGCTCAACCTTGCGATCGAACATGCCGCCGAGTTTCGCGCGCTGATCGGGCTGGAGGCCGCCGATTTCCAGGCGCCGTGGTATGACACCGACTGGCTCAATCGGGCGGACGTTCACGGCGGCGAGGTCTGTGCCGCGCTGGTGTCGGGGCTGATTGCGCCGCAAAGCCCGGCGCCTGCGCGAATGGAAACGCTGTGGGCCTACAAGCAGGGTGGTCCCGGAGTGTTCAAGGGCGACCTTCATTTCTACCGTGTCGACGGCGACCTCCGCGGCCGGGTCGCGTCAATCGATACTAAAGTATGCAAGCTCTATCTCCTCACGGGCGAGTATGATTTCTCCTGCACGCCCGAGGACACGAGGCGGACGGCAGCGGCCATAGCGGGCGCCAGCGTCACGATCATGGAAAAGCTCGGTCATTTTCCGATGAGCGAGAATCCGGAGCAGTTTCGCCGCTATATCGCACCCGTCCTCGCCGACATTCTCACGCAGTAAATCGCCGTTTCCACCAAGGAGTAGACGTATGACACGCAAATATCTCATCGGCCTCGCGCTCGCCGCCGCGCTCGGCGCGAGCCAGGCGCAGGCCGAGGAGCTGACCGGAACGCTGAAGAACATCAAGGACACCGGCGCGATCACGCTCGGCTTTCGCGATTCATCGATCCCGTTCTCCTATCTCGACGACAACCAGAAGCCCGTCGGCTATGCGATGGACATCTGCTACAAGATCGTCGATGCCATCAAGAAGGAGCTGAAGCTCGACAAGCTCGAGGTCAAGCTCAACCCGGTGACCTCGGCGACGCGTATTCCGCTGATGGCCAACGGCACCGTCGACCTCGAATGCGGCTCGACCACCAATAATGCCGAGCGCCAGAAGCAGGTCTGGTTCACCAACACCCACTTCCTGACTGCCAGCCGCTACGTCTTCAAGAAGTCGAGCGGGCTGAAGTCGATCGACGACCTCAAGGGCAAGACGGTGGTCTCGACCGCCGGCACTACCAACATCAAGCAGCTCACCGAAGCCAATGTCGCGCGCGGCCTCGGCGCCAACATCATCCCGGCCAAGGATCACGCCGAAGCCTTCCTGATGGTCGAGACAGACCGCGCGGTCGCCTTCGTGATGGACGACATCCTGCTCGCGAGCCTCGTCGCCGGCTCGAAGTCGCCGGGCGACTACGTGATCTCCAAGGATGCGTTCTCCAAGCCGGAGCCCTACGGCATCATGCTGCGCAAGGATGATGCGCCGTTCAAGAAGGTCGTCGACGCCGCCACGGCCGCGCTCTACACCAGCGGCGAGGGCGAAAAGATCTACGACAAGTGGTTCATGCAGAAGATTCCGCCGAAGGGCCTGAACCTCAACGTGCCGCTCGGACCGGAGTTGAAGCACGAGTTCGCCAAGCCGTCGGACTCGCCGGATCCGGATAGCTACAAGTAAGCTGCCCGGGCCTCATGGTTCGAGACGGCGCAATGCGCCTCCCCACCATGAGGGACCGGAGAACTAAGCGTGTCCGGCCATTTTTGGAGGAAAATGGCCGGACATTTGCATATAGTCGGTGCATCGCGTTTGGATGCGCATACGTTGCCGTCAAGCCTGATCGGCGCGATAGCGCGGGGGACCCGTGAACTACAATTGGAACTGGCACATCTTTCTCGAGCCGAACCCGATGGGGACCGGCACCTATCTCGACCTGTTGCTGGCGGGACTGGTGGTCACCATCAAGGTGTCGGTGCTCGCCTGGATCATCGCGCTGGTCTCCGGCACGCTGATCGGCGTGCTGCGCACGCTGCCGTCGCGGACGGCGTCGTGGATCGGCTTCTGCTGGGTCGAGTTCTTCCGTAACATGCCGCTGCTGGTGCAGCTTTTCCTGTGGTTCTTCGTGCTGCCCGAGCTGCTGCCGAGATCGGCCGGGCTGTGGCTGAAGCAATTGCCGAACGCGCCGTTCTGGACGGCTGCGATCGGCGTCGGCCTCTTCATGTCGGCGCGCGTCGCCGTGCAATTGCAGGCCGGCATCGGCTCGTTGCCGCGCGGGCAGAAGCAGGCGTCGACCGCGCTCGGCCTCACCACGGTGCAGACCTATCGCTACGTGCTGCTGCCGATGGCGTTCCGCATCATCCTGCCGCCGTTGACCTCCGAATTCCTCAACACCATCAAGAACAGCGCGGTCGCCATCACCATCGGCCTGATCGAATTGACCGGCGAGGCGCGCTCGATGCAGGAGTTCTCGTTCCAGGTGTTCGAGGCGTTCACCGCGGCAACCGTGCTCTATCTTCTCCTCAATTTCGTCGTGGTCACCGCGATGCGCCTGCTCGAGCGCTATGTCGCGATCCCCGGCTACATCACGGGCAAATGACGATGCTCGGCAATCTCGATTTCGACGTCATCCGCCGCTCGCTGCCCTATCTGTTCTTCGAGGGTATGCGCTTCACGCTGACCTTGACGGCGCTCGCGGCGTTCGGCGGCCTCGTGTTCGGCACCCTGATCGCCCTGATGCGGCTGTCGAGCTACAAGGTGCTCGGGCGCATCGCGGGCTTCTATGTCGACTTCATCCGCTCGCTGCCGCTGGTGCTGGTGATCTTCTGGTTCTACTTCCTGGTGCCTTACATCGGGCAGTGGCTGACGGGCGCGTCGCGGCCGATCTCGGTCGGCGCGTTCGCTTCCTCTCTGATCACCTTCGTCGCATTCGAGGCGGCCTATTTCTCCGAGATCATGCGCGCCGGCATCCAGTCGATCTCGCGCGGCCAGCCGGCCGCGGCCAGCGCGCTCGGCCTGACCTACGCACAGTCGATGCGCTACGTCGTGCTGCCGCAGGCGTTCCGCAACATGCTGCCGGTGCTGCTGACGCAGACCATCGTGCTGTTCCAGGACACCTCGCTGGTCTACGTGCTGTCGATCCCGGATTTCCTCGGCGCCGCCAGCAAGGTCGCACAGCGCGACGGCCGCCTGGTCGAAATGTACCTGTTCGCCGCGCTGGTCTACTTCGTCATTTCCTGTGTCGCGTCCTTTGGCGTGCGCCGCCTGCAGGCGCGGATCGCCATTGTTCGCTGAACAACAAGCTGAGCCATCATGATCGAGATCAATCACGTCAACAAATGGTACGGGCCGAGCTTCCAGGCGCTGAAGGACTGCACTACCAGCGTCGCCAAGGGCGAAGTGGTCGTGGTCTGCGGCCCGTCGGGCTCGGGCAAGTCGACCCTGATCAAATGCGTCAACGCGCTGGAGCCGATCCAGGGCGGCGACATCATCCTCGACGGCATCAAGGTCAACGATCCCAAGACCGACTTGCCGAAGCTCCGCTCCCGCGTCGGCATGGTGTTCCAGCACTTCGAATTGTTTCCGCATCTGCGGATCATCGACAATCTTTGCCTCGCGCAGGAGAAGGTGCTCGGACGCAAGCATGACGACGCCGTGGCCACGGCCACGAAGCTGCTCGATCGCGTCGGGCTGAAGGATCACGCCAAGAAATACCCGGCCGAATTGTCGGGCGGCCAGCAGCAGCGCGTCGCGATCGCCCGCGCGCTGGCGATGAACCCGATCGCGATGCTGTTCGACGAGCCGACCTCGGCGCTCGACCCCGAGATGATCAGCGAGGTGCTCGATGTCATGGTTGACCTCGCCCGCGAGGGCATGACCATGATGGTGGTGACCCACGAGATGGGCTTTGCCAACAAGGTCGCCGACCGCGTCATCTTCATGGACCGCGGCGAGATCGTCGAGGATGCCAAGAAGGCCGATTTCTTCGGCACGCCGCGCAGCGACCGCGCGCAGAAGTTCTTGTCGAAGATCTTGCAGCATTGAGGGTTTGGGCGCTGACCTCTCCCTGTCGTCATTCCGGGCTCGCGCCAAGTGGCGCGCCCCGGAATGACGAGGGTTGAGGGTTTTCCCCCGTTAACAATTTGCGTATAGGAAGGGGCAAATCGCGCCCCGTCCGCAGGAGAACTCGCGTGGAAAAGATCGCTTACGTCAACGGCTCGTTCGTGCCGCATTCGGAGGCCAAGGTCTCGGTGTTCGACCGCGGATTCCTGTTCGCCGACGGCATCTACGAGGTGGCGGCGGTGCTCGAGGGCAAGCTGATCGACAACGCCTCGCATCTGGCGCGGCTCAAGCGTTCGGTCGGCGAGATCCAGCTGGCGCTCCCGGAGACGCTGGAGCGGATCGAGGAGATCCAGAAGGAACTGGTCAAGCGCAACGACCTCGTCAACGGCATGGTCTATCTCGAGGTCACCCGCGGTGCCGACAAGGGGCGCGACTTCGCCTTTCCGAAGGCCGACGTCAAGCCGACCCTTGTGATGTTCACCTCGGAAAAGGACATCATCAACGCGCCGTCCGCCAAGACCGGCATCAACGTGATCACGGTGCCCGACATCCGCTGGGAGCGGCGCGACATCAAGAGCGTGGCGCTGCTCGCGCAGGTGCTGGCAAAGCAGGCCGCGGCCGCGGCCGGCGCCGGCGAGGCCTGGATGATCGAAGACGGCAAGGTCACCGAGGGCGGCTCGTCCTCGTCCTTCATCGTCACCCAGGACGACGTCATCGTGACCCGGCGGAACGGCAACGAGATCCTGCCCGGCTGCACCCGCAAGGCCGTGGTCAAGCTCGCCGAGGAACGTCAGCTGCGCATTGAGGAGCGCGCCTTCACGGTCGAGGAAGCGCTCGCCGCCAAGGAAGCCTTCATCACCAGCGCCTCTGTGTTCGTGCAGGGCGTCGTCGCGATCGACGGCAAGACCGTCGGCAGCGGCAAGGTCGGCCCGATCACCGACCGCCTGCGCGAGATCTATGTCGAATTCGCCCGCGCGACGGCGGTTTGATCCATCCCCATTCGTGCTGTCATCGCAAGGCTTGCCGCCTCTGCAAAAGATTCGGCGCGCCCATGGGCTGAGGCCTCGTCGAAGCCTTGGCGTAGACAGGAGTATTCCAGAGACCGCGTGCTTGAGCCGAGGGGCTGCGGCGTACTGGATGCCCCGCATGAAGCGGGGCATGGCAGTGGAATATATGGCGGACAGTATCGCTCTCACGCCGCGACCTTCGCCTTCACCGGGTGCACCGCGCGGAAGGCGATCGCGATCCGGTTCCAGGCGTTGATCGCGCCGATCAGCGTGGTCAGGTTGACGAGCTCTCCGTCCGTGAACTGCGCGCGCACCGCCTCGTAGTCGGCGTCGGGCGCATGCGTCTCTGCAACCAGCGTCAGCGCTTCGGTCCAGGCCAGCGCCGCGCGCTCGCGCTCGCTGTAGAGCGGCGACTCGCGCCAGGCGTTGAGCAGATAGAGCCGCTGCTCGGTCTCGCCATGCTTGCGGGCGTCCTCGGTGTGCATGTTGATGCAGTAGGCGCAGCCGTTGATCTGCGAGGCACGGGTCTTCACCAGTTCGATCAGCGATTGCTCGAGGCCGCTCGCGGTGATCTGGCTTTCGACCGCAACCAGCGCTTTGATCGTCTCAGGGGCGGCCTGGTAGAAATTCATGCGGGGTTTCATGGTCGTTCTCCTTGGTTATGGGGTCGGTGAAAAGGGCTAATGTGCGCCGCCGCCGCCAGCGAGCTGGCCCGGCTTCTTCAGGAAAAGCGCCGCCACCAGCGCCACGATCAGCGCCACACCGAGCAGATAGAAGGTGTCGCTGAAGGCGAGGATGTAGGCCTGCTTCTGCACGACCTTGCCGACCGCCGCGATCGCGCGGTGGGTGGCGTCGGCGTGATCGGCAACGCCGTGGTTCAGGAAATACTGGGTCAATTCCTCAATCCGCGTTCGGGTCGCCTGTTCCAGCATGGAGACCGACTGCATCAGCACGTTGGAGTGATATTGCTCGCGCTTGGTCAGCAGCGTCTGCAGCGCGGCAATGCCGATTGCGCCGCCGAGGTTGCGCATCATGTTGAACAACGCTGATGCCGATCCGGCATTCTCCGCCTCAATTCCGGCCGTCGCAACCGCCGACAGCGGAGCGAATGCCAACGCCTGACCGACGGCGCGGACGACGTTCGGCCAGAGCAGCTGATCGGCTGCATAGTCGTTGGTCATGTAGATGTTCATGAAGTTGGAGCCGGCGAACAGCGCAAATCCGACGCCGATGACGATGCGGGGGTCGAAGCGCTGCATCAGCCGCGGCACCAGCGGGATCAGCACGAGCTGCGGCAGGCCGGTCCAGGCCAGCACCATGCCGATCTGCTCGGCGTTGTAGCCCTGGATGCGCGACAGATATTGCGGCAGGATGAACACCGAGCCGTACAGCGCGATGCCGAGCAGGAAGTTGGCCAGCATGCCGAAGCCGAAATTGCGGCGTGCGAGCAGGCGCAGATTGAGCAGCGGCTTCGCGACGGTGAATTCGACGATGAGGAAAGCGACCAGCGCCACGGCTGCGATCACCGACAGGCGGACGATGAAGGGCGAGCCGAACCAGTCGTCCTTGTTGCCCTCTTCCAGCACGGTCTGCAGCGCGGCGAGGCCGATCGCCATGGTGATGATGCCGAGCCAGTCGCCCTGGCGGATCAGCGACAGCTTCATCGGGCTCGGATCGAGCGAGATGTACAGCATCGCGATCATCACGGCGCCCGGCACCAGATTGACGTAGAAGATGTACTGCCAGCCCCAGTTCTCGGTGAGATAGCCGCCGATGGTCGGGCCGATCGCCGGCGCGAATGTCGCCGACAACGCGAACAGCGCAAGCCCGATCGGCTGCTTCGCCTTCGGCAGCAGCGTGATGATCAACGTGAACGCCATCGGGATCAGCACGCCGCCGGTGAAGCCCTGCACGGCGCGCAGCGCGATCATCTGCGGCAGGTCCTGCGCCAGCGCGCAGGCGCCGGAGAACACCAGGAACAGGAACGCGTTGGTGAGCAGATAGATGCGCACCGAGAACACCTGGGCGAGCCAGCCGGACAGCGGGATCACCACGATCTCGGCGATCAAATAGGAGGTCGAGATCCAGCCGCCGTCATCGATGCCCGCGCCGATGCCGCCTTGAATGTCGGCAAGCGAGGCATTGACGATCTGGATGTTGAGCACCGCCATGAAGGCGCCGAGCGTGGCGCCGATCACGGCGATCCAGGTTCGGGTCGGGATCGCAGGCGCGGCAGGCGCTGCGGAGGCGGTGAGATCAGTGGCATTGGCGGTCGGCTGGAGCGCGGTCATCGGGATCGTCCTTGCTTGCCGGCACAACATGTATTAGGCGGCCCGTTTCGATAATCCGGGAAAAACTGGAAGGATTGTCCTGTCTTGTTTGATAATCGACAGGGCTGCCACTGCGGCCCTTCGTGGTGTCGACGAGTGAGGTGAGCACTTCTGTCCGGCCCGCTCTCCCTTGCGGAGAGGGGGGCCCAGGCGCTGACGTCAATTTGCCGAACTGCTTCAATCCTGCCGACGCGTCACTTGCAGAAGGTGCGCAATCGCGATCCGTCTGATCTCGGCACAAGCGGCACCCCTCTCCCCAACCCTCTCCCGCAAGGGGAGGGAGCCCTTCCTCCCGCGTGCGCGCAACGAAGAAGGTCACAACAAAACGCGATCGATCGTCACGATCGATCGCGTCAAATCAGTGGAAGAGCATTTGAACGCTAGCCGCCGCTCGGCCGAGCCACCGACGCCAGCCGCCGCTTCTCCTCGCGCTCGGCCAGCACGGTGGCCTTGGTGTTGACGGTCGGGGTCGCCGACATGCCCGGTCGCAAGAGACCCGTGAGGCTGTGATCGTCGAGCACGATCTTCACCGGCACGCGCTGCACGATCTTGGTGAAATTGCCGGTGGCGTTGTCGGGCGGCAGCAGCGCGAATTCGAGGCCGCTGGCCGGCGACAGGCTGTCGACATGGCCTTTCAGCGTGGTGCCGTGAAAGCTGTCGACGGTGAGCTCGACCGGCTGGCCGTTGCGCACATGGGTCAGCTGGGTCTCCTTGAAATTGGCAACCACATAGACCGCATCGAGCGGCACCACCGCCATCAGCTGGGTGCCGGCCTGCACGTATTGGCCGACGCGGAGCGTGCGGGCGCCGACCGTGCCGTCGACCGGCGCGGTGATCCGCGTGTAGGACAGGTTCAGCTCGGCCTGCTGCTCGACCGCGCGGGCCCGGTCGGCCTGCGCGACAGCCTGGGCGCGCTGCGTGGTCAGCACATCGACCTTGCGCTGCGCTGCCGACAGCGCCGACTTCGCGTGCTGCAGCTGCGCGGTATTGCTGCGCAGCGCGGCGTCGGTCTGCTGCGCGCGTTGGATAGTGCCGGAGCCGGACTTCATCAGCCCGTCGTAGCGGCTCTGCTCTTCCTGGGCGAATTTCAGATTGGCCTCGGCGGCTTCGACATCGGCGGTGCTCTGATCGATGATCGGCTGCTGCAGCTCGAGCTGGGCATCGAGGTTGCGCACCGAGGCGTCGGCGGCGTCGACATCGGCCTTGGCCTGGCCGAGCGCCGTGCGGTAGTCGCGGTCGTCGATCTCAGCCAGCAGCTGGCCGGCCTTCACCGGCTGGTTGTCGGTCACCAGCACGCGGGCGATGTAGCCCGACACTTTCGGGGCGATGATCGTGGAGTCCGCCTTCACATAGGCGTCGTCGGTGGATTCGAGATAGCGGCCGGTGGTGAGGTAGTCGTAGCCAAAGTCGCCGGCCACGGCGATGCCGAGCAGGGCGGCGAGCCCAAGTGCCACCCGCTTGACCGTCCGCCGTGACGGGCGGAGGCCGATTTTGGCAGATTCTTCAGGGATATAGGTCATGGTCGACATGATTGTCTCCTGGCCGAACATTCGCGTCCTTCCAGAAAGGGCGCCGGATACGCCCCTTAGATGCAATGTCCTCCCCGCTGTGATAATCCCGATAAAACTGGAAGCATTATCAAGCCAGCGCTGATAATCCGGACCTTGCTAGATGGATCGCCTGACCAGTTTGACCGCCTTCGTCCGGGTCGTGGATTCCGGCGGCTTTTCCGCCGCCGGCCGCAAGCTCAACATGTCCACGACAATGGTGAGCAACCACGTCCAGTCGCTGGAAGACCGGCTCGGTGCCCGGCTGCTCAACCGCACCACGCGCAAGGTCAGTCTCACCGAGGTCGGCCAGGCCTATTACGACCGCTGCATCCAGATTCTCGCCGACATCGAGCAGGCCGATGAGGTCGCGGGCGCGCAGCAATCGGTGCCGCGCGGCACGCTGCGGATATTCACCAACACCCATCTGGTCCAGTTCCTGTCGCCCGCGGTGGCCGAGTTCCTGGCGACGTACCCCGAGGTCAAGGTCGATCTCACGATCGGCGAGCGCAACGCCGACCTGATCGACGAGAACTACGATCTCGCGGTGCGTATGACCCCGCCGCCGGATTCCAGCCTGATCGTGCGCACCATCGCGACCTGGCGCCACGTGCTGTGTTGCTCGCATGGCTATGTCGAGCAGCATGGCAAGCCAACGCTGCTCGGCGATCTCGCCGCGCGCAACTGCATGCGCCATGCCAACTACCCCTATGGCGACGAGTGGCGCTTTACCGACCGCAAGGGCACTCCGGCCGCGGTGCGCGTCTCCGGCAATCTCGTCTCCAACAGCGGCGAGACCCTGAAGCTAGCAGCGCTTGCCGGCGTCGGCGTCTTCCTCGCCGCGGGTTTCCTGGTCCGCGACGAGCTGGAGTCGGGACAACTGGTCCGGCTGTTGCCCGAATACCGGCCGGTCGAGCTGACCATGAACGCGATCTATCCGCACCGCCATCATCTCTCGGCGAAGGTGCGCACCTTCATCGACCTCCTGGTGCATCACGCCACCGAGCAGCAGAAGCTGATCAATCCATATTCGTGAGGCAGTGCGCGGTGAGCAACAGATCGCATTTCTCTCCGTTCGTCGTCCCGGCGAAGGCCGGGACCCATACGCCGCGGCGGGTGTTGTGAACGGGACTCGTCGTTCTACCATCGCGCAACAATGATCAGCTGTGGTTATGGGTGCCGGCCTGCGCCGGGACGACGTGGGTTTGTTGCACGGCTGGTGCGTCATACATCCGCATTTTCGCCGCCCGCCGCGCCATCTTAGGATGACGGGACCGGCAGCGTTGCGCTTCCTTCCGAGTCATGACCACCCGGCATCCCTTGCATGGCGCCGGCGTGTATGAAGAACGCCTCATCTACCGCCGGGGCTTGCCATGCCGCTTCGTTTCCTCGCATCGCTTCTGTTCGCGCTTGCAGCAAGTGTTCTGCTGCACACCCCCGCACGCGCCGCCTATCCCAATCACATCGTCAAGATCGTGGTGCCGTTCGCGCCGGGCGGCGGCACCGATGTCGTCGCGCGCACGCTGGCGCAGGAGATGCAGAAGGATCTCGGCGTCACCGTCATCATCGAGAACAAGCCGGGCGCGGGCACCATCATCGGCACGCAGAGCGTCGCCGCCAGCCCGGCCGACGGCTACACGCTGCTGATGGCGACCTTCGCCAACGCGGTCAATCCGAGCCTCTACGCCAAGCTGCCCTACGACGCGCATAAGGATTTCGCGCCGGTGGCGCTGGTGGCGCGTTCGTTCAATGTCGTCGTGGTCAATCCTGCTTCGCCGATCAAGTCGATCGCCGATCTGATCGCGGCTGCGAAGGCCGATCCGGAAAAACTGTCCTACGGGACCTATGGCACCGGCACCTCGGCGCATCTGGCCGGCGAGTTGTTCAAGCACATGGCGGGCGTCAATCTGACCACCGTGCCCTACAAGGGCGCGGCGCCCGCGATCACCGATCTCTTGGGTGGCCAGATCCAGGTGATGTTCACGACGGTGGCAAGCTGCGCATCGCTGGTCGAGGCCGGGCAGCTGCGTGCGATCGGGGTGACCTCGGCCGAACGCTCGCCGTCGTTCCCGCAATTGCCGACGGTGTCCGAAGCCGGTGTGCCGGGCTACGCTGCGGAATCCTGGTACGGCCTTTACGCACCTGCGAGCACACCGCCCGCCATCATCGACCGGCTCAACAAGTCCGCGGCCAAGGCCACGCAGGCGGAGGCCTTCAGGAAGCTCAGCGTCAATGAGGGCCTCGTGATGGTGGCCTCGCCCCCGGCCGAGCTCGACCGCTACTTTGCCGGCGAGGAGACCCGTTGGCGCAAGGTGATCCAAGACGCCGGCATCAAGGCGGAGTAGGCTGCCCGCCCGGCGCAGCGATCACATCTTTTTGCATCGCCATGCCGCAACCGTGATTCTAGACGCAACGAATGGTTCCTGGGGGCGTCGATGACGGGACGCCGGCAACACCGCCGGTTTTGATCGGACCCCGGGCTGGGGAATGAGCCATGTGGATTCTGTTGCTGCTGCCGTTCATCGGCTTGCTGTGGGTGCCGTTCTATAATTTCACCGAGCCTTCGCTGTTCGGCTTTCCCTTCTTCTACTGGTACCAGCTCGCCTGGGTGCCGATCTCCTCGCTGCTGATCTGGCTGGTCTATCGCAGCCGGCGGCCCGATGCCGACGAGCAGCGGTGAGGGGAGCAGCCCATGACCGATCATATCGCCTGGGTGGCGCTCTCCGTCTTCATCTTCTTCTTTGCCCTCGTCACCGGGATGGGTTTCCTCGCCGCGCGCTGGAAATCCGGCCCGGTCAGCGAGCATCTCGACGAATGGGGCCTCGGCGGCCGCCAGTTCGGCACCTGGATCACCTGGTTCCTGGTCGGCGGCGATTTCTACACCGCCTACACCGTGATCGCGGTGCCGGCGCTGGTGTATGCGGTCGGCGCCTACGGCTTCTTCGCGCTGCCCTACACCATCATCGTCTATCCCTTTGTGTTCGCCGTGATGCCGGTGCTGTGGAAGAAGGCGCATGCCAACGGCTACGTCACCGCTGCGGATGTCGTCCATGGCGCTTATGGCTCGCGCAGCCTCGAGCTCGCGGTGGCGCTGACCGGCCTGGTCGCGACCATGCCATACATCGCCTTGCAGCTGATCGGCATGGAGGTCGTGATCAAGGCGATGGGCCTGACCGGCGAACTGCCGATCATCGCGGCCTTCGTGATCCTCGCGCTCTATACCTATAGCTCCGGCCTGCGCGCGCCGGCGCTGATCGCCTTCGTCAAGGACATCATGATCTACATCGTGGTGCTGACGGCCGTGGTCGTGGTGCCGTCCAAGCTCGGCGGTTATGGCGCGGTGTTCTCCGCTGCCAATGACGCCTTCACGGCCAAGGGCGGCGCCACCGGACTGACGCTGAAGCCCGCTCAGTATCTGCCCTATGCGACGCTGGCGCTCGGCTCGGCGCTCGCCGCCTTCATGTATCCGCACACGCTGACGGGCATCTTCGCCTCGAAGTCGGCGGATACCATCCGCAAGAACGCGATCCTGCTGCCGGCCTATACGCTCTTGCTCGGCCTGATTGCGCTGCTCGGCTACATGGCCTATGCCGCCGGCATCAAGGTGACGTCGCCGAACGACGTGGTGCCGATGCTGTTCAAAACCTTGTTCCCGGAATGGTTCGCGGGCTTCGCATTCTCGGCGATCGCGATCGGCGCGCTGGTGCCGGCGGCGGTGATGAGCATCGGCGCCGCCAATCTGTTCACCCGCAATGTCTGGAAGTCCTACGTCAATCCGGACATCTCGCATGCCGGTGAGGCGTCGGTGGCGAAAATCACCTCGCTGGTGGTGAAGGTCGGCGCGCTTGCCTTCATCCTGTTCCTGCCGACGCAATATGCGCTCGACCTGCAACTGCTCGGCGGCCTCTGGATCGTGCAGACGCTGCCGGCGCTGGTGTTCGGCCTGTTCACCGTCTGGTTCCGCGCCGAAGCGCTATTGCTCGGCTGGGCGGTCGGCATCGGCTGGGGCACCTACACGGCATGGAGCAACGGGCTGAAGCCGCTGGCCAGCATCTCGCTCGGCGATGCCACCTACACCTTCTATGTCGGTCTCGGCGCGCTCTTGCTCAACATCGTGGTGGCGGTGATTGCGACCGTCGTGGTCGGCTTGATCTCACCCGCCAAGCGCGGCGCGGCGGCCTGAGCCGTCGTCGGTATCTGACGGGGCGGAGGTGAGGAGCGCGGTCAGCCGCGCCACCTCCGCGTTGGTCTTCTCGATCGCAGTGTCCTTCACCGGCCCATAGCCGCGGATCTCCATCGGCGCCTTTGCGATTGCGACGAGATCGGGCAGCCGCGCGCCATCGAGCTTGCCGAGCATGGCCTCGATCAGCTCTTCGTACCAGGTGATCAGCTCGCGCTCGGCGCGACGCTCCGCGGCATAACCGAACACGTCGAACGGCGTGCCGCGCAGTCCCTTGAGCCGCGCCAGCAAGCGGAGTGGCGTCTGGATCCACTGGCCGAATGCGCGCTTGCGTGGCCGGCCGCGTGCATCCAGCCGTGCCGGCAACAGCGGCGGCGCGAGATGGTACTGCACCGTGAAGTCGCCGTCGAATTCGCGCTTGAGGGTCTCGAGGAAGCCGGTCTGCATATGCAGCCGCGCCACCTCGTACTCGTCCTTGTAGGCCATCAGCTTGAACAGCGAGCGGGCGACGGCGTCAGTCAGCGTCTCGCCGCCGAGCGCGGCCTCGGCGCGACGGACGCGGTCGACCGTGGCGCGGTAGCGCGCGGCATAGGCCTCGTCCTGATAGTCACGAAGGAAGTCGCCGCGGCGCGCGACGACCTGATCGAGGGTCTCCGGCGCGTTGGCGTCGGCGTTCTCCGCTTTCGGCAAAAATTCCGGATCGGCAGAGGCGAGCCGGCCCCAGGCCACCGCCTGCTTGTTGCGTTCGACGGCGACGCCGTTCAATTCGATCGCGCGCGTCAGTGCGTCCAGCGACACCGGCACCAGGCCCTGCTGCCAGGCGAAGCCGAGCATCATGATGTTGGCATAAACGCTGTCGCCGAGCAGCCGCTCGGCCAGCGCGTTGGCATCGATCGCAGTGAGGTTGCCTGGTCCGATCACCCGCTCGATGGCGCGCAAGCGAGCCGGCGAGGCGAGATCGGCGTCGCGGAAGCGGACCACGTCGCCGGTCGGCATTTCCGCAATGTTCACTGCGGCGCGCATCCCCTTGCGATAGGTACCGGAGGCCTTGGCCGATGAGCTCACCACGAGGTCGCAGCCGATCAGCGCGTCCGCCGCGCCCTGGTCGATCCGGACCTGATGCAGCGCCTCGGGGGCTGCCGCCAGCCGCAGATAGCTCAGTACGGGGCCGAATTTCTGGGCGAAGCCGGTGAAGTCGAGCACCGAGACGCCGCGGCCCTCGAGATGCGCAGCCATTGCGATCAGCGCCCCGACCGTGATGACGCCGGTGCCGCCGACCCCGGTGACGAGCAAATCGTAGGGCTTCTCCAGTGCCATGAGCTTCGGCACTGGCAATGCCGCGGCGCGTGCCAGCGGATCGATCGCGCTTGCGCCCTTCGCCCGCCGCTTGCCGCCCTCGATGGTGACGAAGCTCGGGCAGAAGCCGTTGAGACAGGAAAAATCCTTGTTGCAGGTCGAGAGGTTGATCTTGCGCTTGCGGCCGAACGGCGTCTCCTTCGGCTCCACGCTGAGGCAGTTCGATTCCACCGAGCAATCGCCGCAGCCCTCGCAGATGAGGTCGTTGATGTAAGCAAAACGGGCGGGATCCTTGATCGTGCCGCGCTTGCGCCGCCGCCGTTTCTCGGTGGCGCAGGTCTGCTGATAGATCAGCACGGTGACGCCGGGAATTTCGCGCAGCTCGCGCTGCACGGCGTCCATCTCCTCGCGCGGATGGATGGTGACGCCGGCGGGCAAATCCGCCGGCGAGAACTGCGCGGGTTCATCCGACACCAGCGCGATCCGCGACACACCCTCGGCGCGGACAGAGTGCGCGATCGCCTGCACGCTGACCGGGCCGTCGACCGGCTGGCCGCCGGTCATCGCCACCGCGTCATTGAACAGGATCTTGTAGGTGATGTTGGCCCTGGCGGCGATCGCCTGGCGGATCGCCATCGAGCCCGAGTGATAGTAGGTGCCTTCGCCGAGATTCTGGAACACGTGGCTGTTGCCGGTGAATTTCGACGAGGCTGCCCAGTTGACGCCTTCGCCGCCCATCTGGATCAGCGACGAGGTCTCGCGGTCCATCCAGCTCGCCATGAAGTGGCAGCCGATGCCGGCCAGCGCCTTGGAGCCCTCGGGCACCTTGGTCGACGTGTTGTGCGGGCAGCCCGAGCAGAAATAGGGCGTGCGCGTCGCGCCGGGGACGGCGATCATGCGGTCCTGCTCGGGCCTGAGCGCGGCGACGCGGCGGGCGAGCTGCAATTCGGGAAACATCGGATCGAGCCGCCGCGCCAGCACGTCGGCCAGCATCAGCGGCGATAACTCACCGGTCCACGAGATCAGCCGCGCGCCGGTTTCGTCATGCTTGCCGACCATCCGTTCCGGCTTGGAGCCGGGATAGTCGTAGAAATACTCCTTGAACTGGCTCTCGATGATGCCGCGCTTCTCCTCGACCACCAGGATCTCGCGCTTGCCCTTCACGAACTCCATCGCATCATGCAGCGCGAGCGGCCACACCATGCCGACCTTGTAGATGTCGATGCCGAAGCGGCGGCAACTGGCCTCATCCAGTCCCACCAGCCGCAGCGCCTCCATCAGGTCGAGATGCGCCTTGCCTGTGGTGACGATGCCGTAGGTCGCGTCCTTGATGTCGTAGATGCGGCGGTCGATCGGATTGGCTTTTGCAAAGGCGTAGACCGCGTGCTTCTTCGCCTCCAGCCGCTCCTCGATCTGCGGGCCCGGCAGATCAGGCCAGCGATAATGCAGGCCGCCGGACGGCGGTACGAAATCCGGCCGCACGAACGCGCGCGGCGCGCGCAACTCGATCGAGGCGCCGGATTCCACGATCTCCGAGATCGCCTTGAAGCCGACCCACATGCCGGAAAATCGACTGAGCGCATAGCCATATTCGCCGAATGCGAGATACTCGCCGACATCGGCCGGATGCAGCGTCGGCATGAACCAGCTCATGAACGCGACGTCGGATTGATGCGGCATCGATGACGACACGCAGCCATGATCATCGCCGGCCACGACCAGCACGCCGCCATGCGGCGAGGAGCCATATGCATTGCCGTGCTTCAGCGCATCGCCGGAGCGATCGACGCCGGGGCCCTTGCCGTACCACAGCCCGAACACGCCATCGACCTTTCGATCCCTCTGCGTCTCGACCTGCTGCGAGCCGAGCACGGCGGTGGCCGCGAGGTCCTCGTTGACAGCGGGCAGGAATTCGATGCGGCTCTGCTTCAGCCGCTCGCCGATCTTCCACAATTCGAGGTCGACGCCGCCGAGCGGCGAGCCGCGATAGCCGGAGATGAAGCCCGCGGTGTTGAGCCCGGCGGCACGGTCGCGCCTGATCTGATCGAGCGCGATGCGCACGATCGCCTGCGTGCCGGTGAGGAAGACGCGGCCGCGATCGCGGCTGTAGCGCTCGGACAGCTGGTAGGCATCGAGCAGCGGCATCTGGCCCATGACTGACCCTCCGGGAATCGCGATGTCTGATGGGGCAAGGCTATGCCTGTGTGTCTGGTAGGTCCTACCTATCTGTTCTCCAGCGACCTCAGTTTCGGTATCTTTTTGCGCACAATGTCACATTATGGTATAATCTACCAAATTGGAGTCCTGTAGTGATCGAAGAGCAAGACGAGAAAATTCTCGCCGAACTGCAGAAGGACGGCCGCGCCACCAACCAGCAGCTCGCGGAAACCGTCGGCATGTCGACCTCGGCATGCTGGCGGCGGGTCCGCGCGCTGGAGGAGGCCGGCGTCATCTCCGGCTATTCGGCGCTGGTCGCGCGCGAGCGCGCGGGCTTTGCGACCTCGGCGATCCTGCACGTCTCGCTGGAGCGGCACGACACGAAATTCGTCGACGAGTTCGTCGCGCGGGTGATGCAGCGTCGCGAGGTGCTGGAATGTTTCGCGACAACAGGCGATGCCGATTATCATCTGCGCGTCGTCGTGCGCGACATGGACGCCTACAACAAATTCCTCGACGAGTTCATGTTCCGCATCCCCGGCATCCGCCATGTCCGCACCAACGTGATCCTGAAGGAGATCAAGACCGGCGTGGCGTTGCCGTTTTGAGGTGTACCGCTACAGCCGTGCCACATGCGCGCTGTCGTCCCGGCGAAGGCCGGGACCCATAACCACGAATGCGCATGATTGCGCGGCGCTGGAACGAGGAATCCTGTCCACGACACCCGCCGCGGAGTATGGGTCCCGGCCTGCGCCGGGACGACGATGTTGATGTAGCAGCAGACCGTAAGATGGGTTTAGCTTCTCTCTACCCATCCTGCGCATCTACGCTTCCGCCAATTTTGTCCGCATCAAGATCATGAACACCATGACATGGCTGACCAGCAGCAGCGGCACGTAGAGCGCCGGAATATAGATGCCGGCGCAGAACAGGCCGGGATCCGCGTTCTTCGTCGCGCCCATGAAGTAGGCGTTGAGAAGATCCAGCGTGCCCCAGATGTTGAAGAACCAGACGATCGGAATGGCTACCGGCCAGCGCCACGACAGTGCCGCCATCGAGAGCAGAGCGAGAGCTGCGGCGGTCAGATCGCCCCAGCCGACCGCGCTGGCAAACACCGGGTTCACCTCCGGCGACACGAAGCCTGTGACCATGAAGTTCATCCCAAGAAACCGGAAGGCATGAAAAGCCGCAAGCAGCCGGAGCGCCTCATGGCGCGGCCAGGTGCGGAGCGCCGGCCAGACATAGGTCGCGGCCACCACTGCACTCGTCAGAAATGCTCCGGCGACGCTGAGCAAGAATGGAATGTTGAGACTTACCGGCACGGTCGGCTCCCGTCTGACTGTCGATCCGCGGAGGCCGGACCCGGCGATCGGGTCCGGCTTCGGCGAGGCGCTCAGAGCGCGGCGCTCACGGCTTGGCGAGCAGCAGCCGCAGCGGCAGCAGCGGGCCGACCGCGATGTAGTCGTGGTCCATGATGTCGAGCTTGGACAGCGGCAGCCCTTCCATGATCGCGTGCGCCTCGGATGTGTCCTTGGCATCGAGCAGGAAGACGACCCCGCGCCCGTCGGACCGCGAATACCATTCGCGCACCTTGCCGCTGAGATAGAGCTGCACGGTCTGCCGGATTTCATCCGGCATCACGGCCATCACCTGTTCGCGGGTGACGCCGGCCTTGACGGTCAGGATCACCATCACGCCGGTGGTGATGGTGGAGGAGGCCTGTGCCTGTGTTTGGGCCTGGGCAAGAGAGGGAGCGGTCATGGAGGTTAAGCCTGTCGAGGTGAGGGTGAGGGCAAGGAGGGTGTGACGGATTGTCTTCATCGGTCGCAGGTCTCCGTTCACGACTGCCGTCGTGATGTCGCGTGGAGCAGCGCGCGTCGCGATGCTGCTGCCTGTGGCTCTGATGTAGGGCGGCTTCCCGCGAGCGACTATTCGCGATAATGTTGACAGGCCATGAAGCAGAACTTCACAGTCAGGCAGGGCGCGCTCGACGGCGTGGAGGCGTTCCTCAGCGTCGCCCAGCACCGCAGCTTTCGTCGCGCGGCGACCGAGCTCGCGGTGACGCCGTCGGCGATCAGCCAGGCGGTCCGCGCGCTCGAGGCGCGCCTCGGCGCCGTGCTGTTCATCCGCACCACCCGCAGCGTCGGCCTCACCGAGGCCGGCGAACGATTCCTGGCGCGTGCCAGGCCCGCGTTCGAGGAGCTGGTCGCCGCAAGTGGCGCCGCGCGCGAACTCGGGCAGAAGCCGGCGGGGCTGTTGCGTCTCACCGTGCCGCGCTCGGTGGTGCCGATCCTGCTGGAGCCGTTGATTGCCTCATTCTGCAAGGCCTATCCCGAGATCGAGGTCGAGCTCGCCGCCAGCGAGGAGCTGGTCGACCTCGCAGCCGGAGGATTCGATGCCGGCATCCGGATGGGCCAGTTCATCAACCCGGACATGATCGCGGTGCGTCTGACCAAGCCGTTCCCGTTCGCTGTCGTCGGCAGTCCGGATTATCTCGCGCGCCGTGGCCGCCCTAAACGCCCAGACGATCTGCGCGAACACGCGTGCCTGCGATTGCGGCGATCGAACGGCGGGCTCGCGCCGTGGTCGCTCAGCGACAACGGCCGTTCGATCGAGCTTGCCGTCTCGGGATCGTTCATCGGCCATGATTTCCCCACGCTGGTCGGCGCCGCCATCGAAGGCGTGGGACTGGCGCAGGTGCCCGCGCCGCTGGTCGCCGGCGCCGTGAGGGAGAAAAAGCTGGTGCGCGTGCTGGAGCCATTCGCGACCATAACGCCCGGCGTATTTTTCTACTATCCCGGCCATCGCCAGATCATGCCGAAGCTGCGCGCCTTCATCGACCATGTGAAGAGCAGGTCGGGAGTTGGGCGGTGAGCCATCCGATCTGACCTCCGATGCCTCAACTGGTTCAGTGTCGTCCCTGCGAACGCAGGGACCCATAGCCACCAACGGTTATTGTTGAGCGATGTCGGAACGACGAGTCCCTTCACTCACACAAGCCCCGGAGTATGGGTCCCTGCGTTCGCAGGGACGACACCTGGGTATGGAGCACACGCGTCAGCAATAGCGAGGGGGCACGCCCTCACATCTTCTCCTTCACGAAGCTGTTCCGCAATGTCCCGATGCCCGTGATGTCGATCTCGACCACGTCACCGTCCTTCAGGTCCGGCGAGGCGCCGTCGGTGCCCATCCAGATCACGTCGCCGGGCGACAGCGTGAAGTATTTCGAAAGCTCGACCAGGAACGGCACGATGCCGAAGATCATCTCGTTGGTGCGGAAGCGGCCCGTCTCCTTGCCGTTGACCCGGATCGCGGTCTCCATGCGGTCGAGATCGACATCGGTCTCGATCCACGGCCCCATCGGCTTGAACGTGTCGGCGTTCTTGGCACGCCACAGCCCGCGATCGGCCTTCTGCCAGCTGCGCTCGGAGACGTCGTTGCCGATCGTGTATCCGAACACGCAGTCCAGCGCATTGGCTTCGGTGAGGTGCTTGGCGGTCTTGCCGATCACCACGACCAGTTCGCCCTCGTAATGGATCTTCTCGGTCGCACTCGCCGGGATCACGACGTTCTCGTCATAAGCGATCAGCGCGTTCTGCGCACGATAGCCGATCTCGGGTCGATCAGGCACGTTCGGCACGGTGCCGGCCTTGTCGGCGGCCTCCTTGAGGTGCTTCAAATAGTTCAGCCCGACGCAGTAGAAGGTGCGCGGGATCAGCGGCAGCTCGATCTTGACGTCCTTCAAGGCGTGGGTCTTCGCCGTCTTGCTCCATTCACCGAATGGATCGCCGTTCACGGTCGTGACGGTGTCGCCCTCGACGAGGCCCCAAGACGTAGTACCCGCGGCGGTGAATTTCAGCCAGCGCATGATGATGTCCCTCTATTCCGCGGCCTGCGCGCGGGTCTTCCAGGCGCCCGCGGCGGGGCGCTTGAGCCCGAGATTCTCGCGCAGGGTCGCGCCGGCGTAATCCTTGTGGAACAGGCCGCGCTTCTGCAGCTCGGGCACCACGTGATCGACGAAGTCGGCGTAGGAGCCCGGCACATAGCTCGCCGCGATGACGAAGCCGTCGCAGCCGCGGCCTTCGAACATTTCCTCCAGCCGGTCGGCGATCTCCTTCGGGCCGCCGACCATCGCGTCCTGCACCTGGCCGCGGCCGGAGAAGGTGATGAAGTCGCGGGTCGAGGGATTGGTCTTGCCGGAGGTGCGCAGCACGCCATCGCGGATGCCGAGCATGCCTTGCATGCCCTGCAGCTCCTCGGTGGTCAGCGGCTGGTCGATCGGTTTGGCGCCGAAATCGAAGTTGAGGCCTTCGGCGAGCAGCGACAGCGCGTCGATCTCGAGTGGCAGCTTCTGAATCACCGCCATCCGGTCCTCGGCCTCGGCCTTGGTCGCGCCGGTGACCGGCGTGATCAGGTTGCAGAGGAACATCTGGTCGGGATCGCGCCCGGCCTTGGCGGCTTCGCCCCGGATCGCGTCATAGCCTTGCTTGGCGTTGGCCAGGTTGCGCGCCGCGGTGAAGATCACCTCGCCCCAGCGCCCGGCAAAGCGCTGGCCGCGGCCGGAGGCGCCGGCCTGGATCACGACGGGATGGCCCTGCGCCGAACGCGGCACCGTGAACGGGCCGCGCGAGGTGAAGAACGCGCCCTTGTGATCGAGCCGTTTCACCTTGGCCGGATCGGCGAAGCGGCCGCTCTTCTTGTCGATCACCAGCGAGCCGTCTTCCCAGGCATCCCAGTGGCCGAGCACCACCTCCATGAACTCGTCGGCGCGGTCGTAGCGGAGATCGTGCTCGAGATGCTGCGCGCGGCCCATGTTGAGCGCCTCGCCGTCATTGACCGACGTCACCACGTTCCAGGCGGCGCGGCCATTGGTCATCAAATCGAGCGTGGCGAAGCGGCGGGCGACGTCGAACGGCTCGAAATAGGTGGTGGACGCGGTCGAGGCGAGGCCGAGCCTGGTGGTGACCACGCCCATCGTGGTCAGCACCACGATCGGGTCCATCTTCACGCAGCGGATGCCGTATTCGACGGTGTGGGCGTGATCGTTGCCGTAGCGGTCGGGCATAGCGAGCCGATCGTCGAAGAACGCCATGTGGAACTTGCCGCGCTCCAGGATGCGCGCGATCTCCTGGTAGTAGTCCGCCGACATCGAATCGTCGCGCGACTCCGGGTGACGCCAGGAGCTCGGCAGATTGGTGCAGTTCTGCGCCTGCAAAAAGCCAACCAGCGCCATTTGCCGTGTCATGCCGTTCTCCTGTACCTGAATGCGTCAGCGAAGATCGAGGTCGTCGGTGAGCTTGTAGTCGGTGGCGAGCGCCTTGAGCTTGTCCCAGGTCGTATCCTCGATCTCGATGCCGTTCTTGCGCCGTTCGACTTCGCGCAGATATTCGATCTCGCCGGGATAGAACACGCCGCGGCTCCCTTCCGAGGGCGGCGTCGATTTCAGGTAGCGGGCGAAGTCAGCGACCTCGCGCTTGAAGTCCTTTAGCGGACGGAACGCCGCGACGTTGAACACCGCCATGAAGCAGCCGTCATTGTGACGGCCGGTTGGCTCGACCCCGAAGCCGAGGCCGGTCAGGAGGCCGCATAGCACCTCGACCATCGCGGCAAGGCCGCTTCCCTTGTAGCCTTCGCTGCCGCCGAGCGGCAGCAGCGCGCCGCCCTTGCGGTAGTCCGCAGGGTCAGTGGTGTCGCGCCCTTCGGTGTCGATGATCCAGCCCTTTGGGATGCTTTCGCCACGCGCCACCGCGAGCTGGATCTTGCCGGCCGCGACCGCCGAGGTCGCCATATCAAGATAGAACGGCGCCTCGAGATCGGAGGGCACCGCGATCGAGAGCGGGTTAGTGCCGAGTCTGGCCTCGCGGCCGCCGAACGGCGCGACATGTTTCGGCGAGCGGCCGGAATCGGCGGCCGCGATTCCGATCATGCCTTCGCGCATCGCCATCATCGGGTAATGCGCCAGCCGGCCGACATGGCTCTGCCGGAACACAGTGCAGGCCGCGACATTGGCGGTCTTCGCCTTTTTGATGGTCATCTCCATCGCCTTGGCGTTGACGTGGAAGCCGAACCCCCAATGACCGTCGATCACGGTCGTGGTCGGCGTCTCCTGCACCACGGTCCATTTGGCGCCGGGGACGATATGGCCGGCCTTGATGCGGTCGATATAGGTCGGGATCGCGATCACGCCGTGGGAGTCATGGCCGGCGAGGTTGGCGTTGACGCAGCCGGAGGCGACCGCGTTGGCCTCCTCCTCCGAGGCGCCGGCACCCCGGAGCAGCGCCGCGCCGATGCGCGTGAGACGGTCGGCCTGGACGATCGGCATCGGATTTTCCTCGCGGTCCGCCCACGTGATGCGCGGGTCTTGCTTGCTGTTGTCGGCGCCATGCTCTCAAAGCGCAGCTCGCCGAGCAAGGGCAGAATATCCGGTCCGCCATACCGCCAGCAGGGTGCTCCCGGCCAGGATTTCACTGAATGGAACGGTCGCGGTCGCGCTGCGGAATTTGGCTGCGCCAGTAGTGCAAGCCAGGCGGCTACCGGGTGCTCCGCCCCTCCGCCTCAGCCTGGCACATTTGCGTCCGTAATATCCCGGAAAACGGCCTCCGGCATTCGTCAGCCGTTTACTTTGTCTCACAACTTGCCGGATAGACTAACCATCACTTAGGCCTCTCGCGGGCAATGTTCCCCGGCAGATTGAAGGGGGTGGCCCTGGGGCCTTCAGGGATCGTGCAGTCGAGCATCGGGCGTACATTCGCGGCGTTGAATGCCACCAACGAAGCGATCCTGTACGCGAAATCACCAGAAGAGTTGTACGGCAAGGTCTGCGAAGCCGCGTTCTCGAGCGGGAGCTTCCTGGCCACGACCGTCTTTTTGCTGGAGCCGGATACCGGTCGGCTGACATTCGCCGCCGGTTGCGGTGACGATGTCGCGCGTCTGCGCAGCATCAGGATCTCCACCCTCGCCAACATTCCGGAAGGGGAGGGCGTCGCCGGGCGGGCGTTCCGCGATCAGAGCGCCAGCGTCAGCAACGACTATATCAATGATGCCCGTTCGGCGGCCTGGCGCAGCGGCCTCGCAGCGGCCGGCGTCGGTGCGGCGGCGGCGATGCCGCTGGTCTGCAACGGGCGCAGCGTCGGCGTCTTCATGGTGACCCGGCGCGAGGTCGACTCGCTCGGCGAGGAGATCGTGTCGCTGCTGCAGCGCATAGCCGCGAACGTGTCCTTTGCGCTCGACAATTTCGACCATGAGGCGTCGCGCAAGAGCGGCGAGCGGGCGATGCGCCGGCTCAACCGCATGTTCGGCGCCATCAGCGCAACCAATGAGGCGATCCTCCGCGCCAAGACCGAGCACGATCTCTATCAGAGGGTGTGCGACGCCGCGGTGTTCAGCGGAAAATCCTTCGCCACGGTGGTGCTGCTGGCCGAGCCCGACACGCACTGGCTGGAACCCGTCGCCGGCACCGGCGAGGCGCTCGACCTGATCACGCAGACGCGCTTTTCGACCGACCCGGACAATCTCTACGGCAAGGGAATCTGCTGCGAGGCGTTCCGGACCAAACGGCCGTGCATCGAGCACGACATTCCGATATCGACGGGCGCCTCGCAGGCGCAAGCCGGCGAGAGCGGTCTGATGGCCTGCGTCGCGCTGCCGCTCACCCGGTTCGGCAGGAGCATCGGCGTCCTGATCTTCTTCATAGGCAATTCGTGGGCGCGCGACGAAGAGATCATCGCGCTGCTGGCGGGCATCGCCGAGAACGTCTCGGTTGCGCTCGACACGTTCGGCCGCGCCACCGAGAAGGCCAAGGCCGATGCCGAACGCGAGCGGCTGTCGCGGATGTTCGCGGCGCTGAGCGCGACCAACGAGGCGATCATGCGCGCGCGGTCACGGCTCGAGATGTTCGAGCTGGTCTGCGCCGCGGCGGCGCATGGCGGCGGCTTCAACTCCACCAGTATCCTGATCGCAAAGCCCGGCGACGACTTCCTGGAGATGATGGCGGTGGCGGGGCCGACCGCCGAGAATGCGCGCCGCCTCAACGTCTCGCGCAGCGAGGCGCGTCCCGAAGGGCGCGGCGTTTGCGGCAGGGCGTTCCGCTGCCGACGCGCCTGCATCGACAACGATTTTCTCGGCGACGTCGCCAACAACCCGTTCCGCGATATCATCGACCGCGAGGATGCGCGATCGGGCGCGGCGTTTCCGTTGATCGTCGACGACGAGCCGGTCGGCGTGATGCTGTTCATCTCCGCCAAGCGCAACACCTTCTCGGCCGAGTTCGCCGAGCTGCTGCAGCGGCTCGCCGACAACGTCGCCTATGCGCTCGGCAGTTTCGATCGCGCCGACGAGAAGGCGCGCACCGAGGAGCAGAAGGAGCGGCTGAGGCGGATGTTCGCGGCGCTGAGCGCGACCAACGAGGCCATCATGCGGGCGAAGTCCCGCGGCGAGCTGTTCGATCTGGTTTGCGATGCCGCGGCGGTCGGCGGTCAATTCATCTCGGCCACCATCAGGCTGGTGCGGCCGGGCGAGGCCTTCCTGGAGAACGTGGCTGCTTCCGGCCCCGACCGGGTACGGGCCCGCGAAGTCCAGTTGTCGGCCGACGCGACGCGTCCGGAAGGACAGACGCTGACCGGCGTTGCGATCCGCACCCGCAGACCCTGCATCAGCAACGATTATCTCAGCGACTTCGGTCCTGACTCGCATGTCTATCCGGTCGTCCGCGACAGCGGCAGCAAGTCCGGCGCGGCCCTGCCGCTGCTCAAGAACGGCGAGGCGATCGGCGCGCTGGTGTTCCTCTCCGGCGAGTTCAACACCTTCAGCCCGGAGATGATGGCGCTGCTGCAGCGGCTCACCGAGAACGTGTCGTTCGCGCTGGCCAATTTCGACCGCGCCGACGAGAAGGCCCGGGCCGACGCGCAGAAGGAGCGGCTGTCGCGAATGTTCGCGGCGCTGAGCGCGACGAACGAGGCGATCATGCGGGCGAAGTCCCGCGCCGAGCTCTACCAACTGGTCTGCGAGGCGGCAGCGACCGGCGGCAAGTTCACCTCGACTACCATCGCGTTGGCGCAGCCCGGCAGCGACTATCTCCGCATCGTCGCGATCGCTGGCCCGGCCGCCGACGGCGCGAGCCAGGTGACGCTTTCGACCAGCGAGGCGCACCCCGAGGGACGCGGCGCCTGCGGCAGGGCGTTCCGGTCGGGCAAGGCCTGCATCATCAACGACTATTTCGCCGATACCGAGACCGCGGCGTTCCATGAGCGTGCTCGCCGCGATGGAACGCAGTCCGGTGCCTCGTTTCCGCTGATCGTCAGCGGGGAGGTCGTCGGCGTCATGATCTTCGTCGCGATCGAGAGGGATACGTTCACGCCGGAATTCGCCGAGCTGCTGCAGCGGCTCGCCGACAATCTGGCGTTCGCGCTCGAAAGCTTCGATCGCGCTGACGAGAAGCACAAGGCCGACGAGCGCATCGAATACCTCGCCTCGCATGACAGCCTGACCAATCTGCCGAACCGCGAGACGTTCAACGAGATGCTGCGCCACGCGATCTCGGCGGCGGACCGCCATTGCCGGCAGCTCGCCGTGCTGTTCATCGATCTCGACCGCTTCAAGGTGATCAACGATTCGCTCGGCCATGACGCCGGCGACATGCTGCTGGTGGCGATCGCCGAGCGGCTGCGCGGATCGTTGCGCGCGAGCGACGTGGTGGCTCGGCTCGGCGGCGACGAGTTTGTGGTCATCCTGGAGGACACCACCGAACGTCATGACGTCGAGCGCATCGCCGGCGAACTCCTGGTCGCACTCAGCCAGCCGATGCAGCTCAGCGGGCACGAGTGCCACACCACGGCCTCGATCGGGATTGCGACGTATCCGACCGACGGCTCCGACGTGCAGACGCTCACCAAGAATGCCGACATGGCGATGTATCTCGCCAAGGAGGACGGCAAGAACGGCTTCCGCTTCTTCTCCAACGAGGTCAGGGCGCAGTCGATCGAGCGCCTGACGATGGAAAGCGCACTGCGCCGCGCGCTGGAGCGCGACCAGTTCTCGCTCGAGTACCAGCCCAAGGTCGACATGGCGAGCGGTCAGATCAGCGGCGTCGAGGCGCTGCTGCGCTGGACCCATCCCGAGCTCGGCAAGGTATCGCCGGGGCAGTTCATTCCGCTCGCCGAGGAAATCGGGCTGATCGTGCCGATCGGCCGCTGGGTGCTGAAGGAAGCCTGCGCGCAGAACATGGCGTGGCAGCACCGCGGCCTCAAGGCGGTGACGATGGCGGTGAACCTCTCGCCGCGGCAGTTCGGCGATCCGAACCTGCTCGACGACATCGATGAGGCGCTGGCGGCGAGCGGCATGTCGCCGGCGCTGCTACAGCTCGAGGTCACCGAGAGCATGGTGATGCGCAACGTAACGCGCGCGGTCCGCGTGCTCGACGCGATCCAGAACCGGGGCATTCGCCTCGCGATCGACGATTTCGGCACCGGCTATTCGTCGATGTCGCTGATGAAGCAGTTCCCGATCGACACCATCAAGATCGATCGTTCCTTCGTGCGCGATCTGCCCAATGATTCCGAGGACGTCGCGATTGCGCAGGCGATCATCAGCATGGGCAAGGCGCTCGGCATGACCATCGTGGCCGAGGGCGTCGAGACCTCCGAGCAGCAGGAGTTCCTGCGCGCGCATGCCTGCGACGAGATGCAGGGCTTCCTGTTCAGCCGGCCGCTGCCGCCGCGCGATCTCGCCGAACTGTTGAAGACGTCGCCGGTGCTGACGTCGCCGCCGTTGCAGCCGTCGCTGGACGACGAGGCGATCGGTGAGGCCGGGTCGGATCTAGGGCGGAAACGCGCTGTCGTCTGACGGCTGCACGGGCAGGTCGCGGACGTCGGAATCGGTGGATGCGATCAAGCGCGAGAAATCATACGGCCAGGATGGTATGACCTGGCCGGCCAGGGTCTCGCGCAGCGCTGCAGACGCCTCCGCAAAGCTCGCCCCGTCGGGCAGGCAGAACCGGCGGGACAAGGTGGAGGGCAGCGGTTCGGCGGCATCGCGCATCTCGAATGCCGGTCCCCACCACCACGCCGGCGCCGGCGGCCGTTCCGTTTCGGCAATGGCGCGCCAGCGCGCGAACTCGTCGGCGATGCGGGCAAATTGCAGCTTGGCGGCGGGATGCATCGGAGGCCCTTCGTTGGGCTCAGATGATAGCATCGCACGGACGTCGTGCAACGCGGCTATTGGCGGCCGTGCTGCCAATGCGCGGTCACGTCGGAACCTGACTTGTTGAGGTGGACGTGCTGGTCGACATGATCGACCCAGGACAGCGGAATGAAATGGTGGTGCTGACCATCAGGCGAGCTCTGCTTGGTCAGCTTGATCTTGTCGGTGCCTTCCATGTGGTCGACCCTGCCGACCGTCTTCTTGTCCGACGAGATCACGTCCATATGTTCCCGAATGTCGGCTGCCGTTGCCATGCGCCTTCTCCTCGTCTTGATGATGAGGGGATGAAACGCTGGGTGGATGCAAAGGTTGCTAGCCGCGTCCGGCTACTTCTGTTCCACCTCGGTCGCGGTGGCCGGCCCTTCGCCCATGATCAGCAGCACGGCGTCCTCGTCCCTGGCGCCGTCCCAATGGACCTGCTTGCCGAAATGGGTGACGAAGCTTCCCGCCGGCATTGCCACGGTGCCGTGATCGGGATCGAATTTCGGGCCCGAGCCGACCCACCAGGTGCCCTTCAGCACGACGATGTACCGGTCGTTGGGATGGAAATGCGGACGGCTGAAGTGATTGCCTTTGGTCCATTTGGTGTAGACCATGTAGAAGCCGGGCTTCGAGGGATCGCCGACCACCACGGCATTCTGCGCGCCGCGCGCGTCGACCGGGCTCCAGGGAATCTGGTCCGGCAACTTGTAGGTGACGGCGGCCGGATTGAGCTCGGCCGCGGAGCTGACGCTCAGCGTGCCGGCAAGGGCCAGCGGCATCATCAGGTATCGCCAGGACCGGTTCGACGCCGTCATCGTGTTCTCCCAGGTCAGTTCGTTCGGGCGACTGCCGCGCCCGTATCTCGCATGATGCTAATCGCTCTCGCTCGCCTCGGACAAGACGCGCTCTCGCATGTCTGCTCTCAGGATTGCGGCATCGGGCCGTGACACAGCGCAGTTGCAATATGAAAAACGCGTTTACGACGCTGCAGACGATGATAGGTTGCGCGCCAACCAAAAGACGGGAGGATAACCTTGAAGAAGCATCTGTCGATCTTGGCGGCGGGACTTGTGATCGGTGCGGCCGCGCTGCAATTTTCAACCGCCGCATCGGGTGATGACGGCTGGGTCACGCTGCTCGACAGCTCCAGGAAGGGCGACTGGGACGAGGTCGGCAAGGCCAATTGGGCGATGAAGGACGGCGCGCTGGCCGCCGACAAGCTCGACGGCAAGGATCTCTCCTATCTCGTCAGCAAGACCCAGTACAAGGATTTCCAGATTCGGGCGGAGTTCTGGACCGACGAGGACGCCAACAGCGGCGTCTTCATCCGCTGCGAGGGCAACAAGGTGATCGACTCCAAGGTCTGCTACGAGGTCAACATCTTCGACAAGCGGCCCGATCCGACCTACGGCACCGGCGCGATCGTCGACGTCGGCAAGGTCGATCCGATGCCGAAGGCGGCCGGCAAGTGGAACGTCTACGAGATCACGGCGCAGGGACCGCATTTCGTCGTGACGCTGAACGGCCAGAAGACCGTCGACGCGCAGGATTCCAAGCACGCCAACGGCTACGTCGCGCTCCAGTATGGCTCCGGCGTGGTCAAGTTCCGCAAGGTGCAGATCAAGCCGCTCTGACGGCGCACGTCGAGGAGAGCCCGGTCGCGCCGCGGCCGGGCTTGATCGCGTCTCATGTGCTATCCGCCGGAAGCCTTCAGGTCGTCGCCTTGCGTGCGCAAATGATGACCGATCACGAGCCCGGTCAGGCACAGCAACAGCCCGAGCGCCGGCGGCGCAAACAGCGCCTCCTCCTGGAAGATGCCGTTCACCAGCACGACCATCGTGCCGAACGCAGCGAGCCCCTGGATGAGAATTCCGGACGAGGCATAGAGGCGCCAGGCCTTCAGCGCCACCGCAAAGAAGAAGCCGAGCGGCACCACTGCGCCCATCCCCATCTGGTAGAGCAAGACGCCGACGGCGCTCTCCACCGCGCCGTCCATCGTGCCGGCCGCTTGCGCGGCGTTCCAGTCGATCGAGAAGTAGCCTTCAGAGAGATTGCCGCCGACGCCGAGGCCACGGCCGATCGGGTTGTGCAGAAATCCATCCCAGCCGCCCATGAAGCCGATCACGTGAAAGTCGCCGATCTGGAGCCCGATGTGGATCGCCACGATGGCATACAGCACGAGTCCGACCAGCGCGACGGCGAGGGTGATGGTGGCGCCGAGCAGCCAGGTTGCCGTCCAGGCCAGCGCCACGAAGATGACCAGGATGAGCGCGCCCTTCACGCTGCAGAAGATTAGCAGCGGGATTGCGACCAGCGCCAGCCAGCGATATCCGACCGCGAACAGGAACAGGATGGAGAAGGCGATCCCGTAGCCGAAGCTGATCGGGCTCATATTGGGTCCGAAGATGCGCAAAATCGACGACAGTCCGAGATCCTCGAACAGCGGGCTATTGAGAAAGCTGAAGCGGAAGCGGTCGATCAGATCGACCGGGACATTGCCGGTTTGGCGCATCTCGGCTTCCCAGGCTCCGGAGCGGGTCGCCTTCAATTCGTCGAAGTGCCAGAACGTGTAGCCATTGGTGATATCGAGCCAGAAATCGCGAAACAGCAATTCGACATAGCCGCAGACGATCAGCAGCGTGGCGACGGTCACCAGGAACGGCGTGATGCGGATCTCGAAGCTTGCGGCGGTCAGCAGCGACAGCTGAAACAGGAACAGCGGAAACGCGATGTTGCGCAGATAGACGAGGGCCGCATGCGCGTCCTGCGTGGCGCCGAGCAGGAAATAGGCTCCCACAACCGCGAGGGTCATCAGCCCCCAATTCATGATCCGGTCGATCTCGGGCGAATGCTTGCGCTCGCGCAGCATGTACAGCGCCAACGTGACCAGCCACATGACCGCGCAGATCAGGAAATTGTAGCCCTTGACGAAATCCATCTCCTGCTCGGTCGTCATGTTGGACGACAGGATCGAGACGAACAGATTCTGGAAGAAGATGATGAAGACGGCGACCGACGGCGCATAGGCAGGCGCCGCGAGCACGATGGCGCAGCCGATCAGGCCTTCGACCACGATTGCGAGCCCTGCATTGGCCGCCTGCATGATCGGCGCGAATGCGATCGATGCCACGGCGATGACGAGCGCAGGAACGAGGTCGCCGGCCAACAGCGGCCGCGGGGCTATGTCTGCTCGCACAGGCTCTGACCTAAATGACCGGATGGGTGGCGTGCCACACCCGCATCGTCGATCTAGCCGCCCATTGTGTAAGATCCGGTTAACCAGATCGGTCAGCGCGTCCCGAGCAGCGCCCTCAGCACGTCGCGATCGGCCTTGCCGGTGACGGCGTCGGCCAGGCCAAAGCCCTGCGACAGCTCCCAATGGGTCCAGCCCCAGCACTGCTGCCGGGCGTAGGCCGTGACGCCGGCGAGCCAGCGCAACCGGCTCTCGCGCGGTGCGCCGGCCTTGAGCACGCCGAACTCATTGATGATGATCGGACGGGAATATTGCCGCTGCCAGGCAGCCGCGGGCTCGAGCCATTTATCGATGCCGCGGTCGGGGATGGCGCGGTCGACCATCGCAAGCGCCTTGGGCCTGTCAAGCGCGGTCAGCTGTTCCCGCAACTGCTGAACCTTCGGATCGTCGGCGCGGATCGGATAGGGCAGTCCAACGACGTCGTGAAGCGGCTCGCTCCGATCCCAATGGGCCTGATGGGTGAACACCATCGGATCGTAGAAGTGGATGGCATAGACGACATTCGGATCGTCGAGCGGCGCGAAGCCCGGCAGCGAGTCCGCACGCTGCCAATTGACCGGACCCGTGATCAGCGTGGTCTGCGGCAGCAATTGGCGAATGAAACCGGCCAGCTCCCGAACCTCACCTTGCCACTGCGCGGCGTCGACCTCCGGCTCGTTCAGCAGTTCCGCAAAGACCCGATCGGAGGGATAGCGCTGCATGACCCGCGCGAGCACGGTCCAGGCGCTCTTCATTTCAGCCATCGCGCCGGGCGGATCGTCCTTGTGCAGCGCGTTGAAGTGCTGACCCGAATGCAGGTCGATCGACACGGCATAGCCGAGTGCGAGCAGGGTCTTCAGTGCGGCATCGACGGCTTGCAGCCGGCTGTCGATCTCCGCTTTCGTGGCGAAGCGCGGCATGACGAAGTCGGCAGGTACCGGCAGCCGGATGTGGGCCAGGCCGGCCTTGCGCAGTTCGAGCAGCAGGCCGCGCGACGGCGCCGACCGCGGATCGACGATCCAGCCGTCGGCGTTGACACCGCGCGACAAGGCCTTGATCCGGTCCGCCGGGACGCCTTCGACCAGGGCAGGGCAGGCCCGCGCGGCGACCGACATCAGAATGGACGCGGCAGCGATGATGGCGGGGATCGATAGCCGGGCCATCGGATGATCAGCTCGCGATCGCCGCCGCAGCAGCGAGCCAGAACGCGGCGCAGCTGGCGCGTCGCTCACGCATATTGCCTGTCGTGCTGCTGGCTTGCGACGGTGGACTGGAGTTCGTTGAGAACGACACCGGCGAGCTTGCGCTCGGCGCCACCGAGCGCGGTGATGATGTCTTCCATCGACGCGTTGATGTCGCGATCCACCGGCAGCGCCGCGATCAGCCCGTCGGCCATGTCGAACAGCCGCCGTTCGTCCGCACCCCACGGCATCGGTGGGCCGTCGAGGATCACGAGGTCGTGGCCGCCGGCGGAGCGCGCCTGCGCGATCGCCTTCTGGATCGCCTCGCTGGCCCTGGCGGGATTGCCCTTGATCGCCGGCAGGATGGCAATGCCGTTTGCGGTGTTGATGGCGCGGGACGCCTTGCTGCCGATCGTGAGCCAGTCGAGCCGGCTCGGCCTGCTCTGGACGGGATGCGCAACCCTGTCGGTCAGGGCGTGGACGGTTGCATCGGCGTCGATCAGCAGGACGCGGGCGCCGTCGCGCGCGGCGACGAGCGCGATGTTGAGCGCGACAACGCTGCGGTCGGGATCGTCGGCGGTGCCGATCACGGCCAGCACGGGGACGGCCTCCGGGGCGGCGCACGTCGCCAGCGCCGCATGGATCTGCCGCATTGTGTTGGAGAACGGCCCCAGCGCCGAACTGGTACGTAGCGTCGGCCAGCCGAACCGCGTGACGTCGGCGGGATTGTCGCCGGTCAGGATGCCGCCAAGCGTGCGCATGACGTCGGATTCCTGCAACTCGGCGATCAGTGGCTTCTCGATCACGGGCTTGTCGATGAGAGCGGCAGCCGGCTGGACCGCGGGCGGTGCCTGCACGGGCCGCTTGGCCTTGGCGATGACGGGCTGCCGCTCCGGTGCGACATCCTGTTTCGGCTGGAGCCTGGGACGGATCGGATCGGCGCCGGGCGCCAGCCGGCCGGCTGCAACGATCCAGGCCGCGGCGGCGAGGGCGCCGAACATGAAGCCGATCATCGCGAGCAGGGTCATCGGCGGCGGGAAAGTGCGCTGCTGCGGGATCGTCGCATCGCCGATCACGCGCGCGCTCGAGGTGTTGAGGCTCTCCTGCTCCTCGGTCTCGCGCGAGCGCTTGAGGAAGGACTGATAGACGTCGCGGCTGGCATCGACCTCGCGCTCGAGCTCGCGCAGCCGCACCGACGCCTGGCTCATCTGCACGCTCTGGTGCTTCTGAACGTCGAGCGCCTTATTGAGCGACGCTTCATAGTCGCGCGCCCGGGTCAGATCGTTCTTCGCGGATACCGCAAAGCGGTCGATCTCTTCCTTGATGGTCCGGCGCAGGTCCTCGACCTGCTGCTCGACCTGGCGCAGCGCCGGATGGCGCGGCCCGAGCTCGCCCTGCAGCTCGGCCTGCCGCTTCTTGGCATCGGCATATTGCGAGCGCAGATTGGCGATGGTCGGCGACTGCAGCGCTTCGGCGGTCGCGCCCGCGTCCATCGACCCGCGGCGGCTGGCTTCGATCTGGTCGTACTTGGCCTGCGCATCGAGCGTGAGCGCCCGCGCCGCGGCCAGCCGCTGGTTGCCGACCGAGAGCTGCTGGTCGGTAAGCAGATTGTCCTGCGAGCCGACGAAGTTGTTCTGCGCCTTGTAGGTCGCAAGCGCCTCTTCGGCGTTGCGCAGGCGCTGCTGCAGCTCCTTCAGCCGGCCGGACAGGTCGCGGGTGGCGCGCCGCGCGGCCTCGGCCTGCGACTGCTTGGACTCGGTGAGATAGGCCTTGGCGATCGCGTTGGCGAGCATCGCCGCCTTGACCGGATCGTGCGACCACACGTCGATGTCGACGATGAAGGTGCGATCGGTCTTCTTGACATTGATATGGCGGTTCAGCGTGTCGAGCGTCGTCATCTCGATCTGCTGTTGCTGCTCCGCCGTCGTTCGCGGCTCGATGCCGAACAGGCCGAGCAGCGAGGCGAGCAGGCCCGCGCTCGCGGCGCCACCGCCGAACTCGGGATCTTTCACCAGGTTGGTGTCGCGGATCACCTGCAGCAGCACATTGTTTGATGTGATCAGGCGCGACTGGCTCTCGACCACCATCGCGAGGCCGGAGACGTCCTGGGCGCGCGGGGTCAGCTCGCGCTCGACCAACTGCAGCTCGCGCGGGTCGACATAGAGCTGGGCGCCCGCGGTATATTTCGGTGTCAGGCTCTTGCCGATCGCGACCGCGACGCAGGCGCAGAGCAGCGCGACTGAGACGATCGCGACCTTGCGCGCCCACAACAGCCGCATCAGCTCGAGCACGTTGAAGCCGGCCGGGATTGCGGCCCGGCGCGGCTCCGGTTTGGCCTGGTTGATCGGCTGGTCATAACTAAGCATCGACCCCAGCTTCCGTCTGAATGGCCGCACGTATCGGATGAGGAGCACTCTTTCGGGCCATGCAACGCGCACGAGACGACGCGGAAAACACGCAACACGAAAAATTAACCATACTCATTCGCCGACTATTCACCAGAAAGGCAAACAAAGGGTTTAAGCGCGGGCGCATCGAAACGCCTCCGCCATCGTCAGCACCGGGACATTGCGCCGCGCCGCCGCCTCCAGCGCGTAGGTCATCAGCTCTGGCGTACAGCCATAGAGGCTCGGCACGTCGGCGACGTCGTGGCTGTAGAAAATTAACCAGCCGTTGATGCCTGCCGCCTCGGCGAAGGCCATGTCGATCCGGTCGCGGGACATCTGGCGGTCGATCAGCGGCATGGCGCGGAGGAATTGCAGGTCGACCTCGCCGCTGTTCACGCCGGGCACGATGCTGCGGCAGGTGCGAAATTCGGACCTCAACTGGTGCTTCCGCGCGTAGGAGCCGTAGCCGAACGGGTAGGCGAAGGTCTCGACCCGCATGGTCGGATCGAGCGAATGAAAATAGGTCCGGTTGCGCGCGATCTCCGCGGCCAGCGAGGTCTCGTCGAGATCGCAGGCGCGGCGGTGCGAGAACGTGTGGCAGCCGACCTCATGGCCACGGCGATGCAGCGAGACGACGTCGTCCGCGCTGCCGGTGGTCCAGCCCGGCGCGTCCAGTCCAACCAGTCCGCCCGACACGTAGAACGTACCGCGGGCGCCGTAGGATTCCAGGATGTCGGCGCCTAATGTTGCCGCGCTCTTCGGCAGATCGTCAAAGGTGAAGGTGACCATCGGCGTGGTATTGTTCAGGCGAAAGCGTTCGACCTGCACATGCATCGCCAGCCGGTGGCTGACCTTGACCCTGGCTTCCGACCACAATGCGTTCATCACCCAAGCTTCCGCAAGATCACGTGATAGTCGCCGTGCCGGACGTCGATCTTGCCCGGCAGCAACGCGTTGATCGTCTTCGCTCCGGCGTCGATCATCGCGGCCAGCAGCGGCTTGCGCCGGCGCATCTCGGGATAGCGCGGGCTCTCGTACTTCTTCCGGTAGATGACCTGCAGTCCGCGGCTGGCCGCGAACGCTTCGAGGTTGCCAAGGGTTACCAGCGGATGGAAATGGGTTGGGAACGGTGCCTCGCCCGGCAGTCCGGCGTTCTTCTCGCCGCGCACATGGCGGTAGAACCAGACGTGAAACCAGTGCGGGGAGTATTTCGTGACGATACCCGACAGCGACTTCGGGTTCGGTGCGCCGATGAGCAACAGCCCGTTCGGCTTCAGCGCTTCGCAGAACCCGCTCAGCACGGTCTCCACATCGGGGATGTGCTCGATGACGTTGTAGCAGATGATCAGGTCGAAACGCTGCGGCGGGAAGCGATGGGTCTGGATGTCGCCGAGGATGGCTTCCTGCGCATAGCTGTTGTTGCGAATCTGATCGGCGTCGATGTCGACGACGGTCACATGCGAACGGCGCAGCACGCCTAGCGGCAGATAGCTGGTCGAGCCGCCGCCGGCCTCGTAAATCGAGAGCGGACCGGCCGGCAGCCGGGCTTCGAGGATGCTGTGAACCGTGAGCAGGCTCTGCTTGGCTTCGCCGGGCGGCAAGGCCAGCAGTGACTCCGGATGGATTTCAGCGGGGACGGGCATCGAGAGTTCGGTGAGCGGGGCGGGACGCGTAGCAAGCGCGAGAGATCTGTTCATCGGCTCATCCAACGTTGCTGTTTGCGGATCTGGTGTGGAATATGACGAGGCCCCGCTTCAGCCGACCGCGCAGACGCGCGATGTCGAACAACCAGCAGAGCGCGGCGTAGACGGCGAGCCCCGCTCCAATCAGCGCGATGCTGGCGGGGAGATCGGCGAGGTCGAGGGCGCGATCGAGCGCGCCGACGGTGAGGGCCATCGCGAGCGCGGCGATCGCGATCAGAGCAAGCCGGCCGAGCGGGATCGGAATCCGGAAAGCGAAGCGGCTCAGGATCAGGGCGCAGACAAAGCCCGTGATGTCGGCGCCGAGCCGCGCCCATGCCGCGCCGATCGCGCCGTCGAGGCTGACCAGCACGTAGGACAGGATCACATTCGCGGCGATGATCGAGGCGGTGTTGATCAGGTAGAAGGAGTTGCGTCCCGACAGCAGGAAGCTCGCATGCAGATATTGCTGCGTCAGCACCTGGAACAGCACGGCGATCGCGATGACCGGCATGATCTCGCTTGCGACCGCGCGGAAGTCGGCGCCGAGGATGATGTTGGCGACATGCGGGGCGATCAGCGCAAAGCCGAGACAGGCCGGCAGCGTGACGCCGGCAAGCAACTCGAGGCAATCGGCGAGATGGGGCCTGACCGCGGCATCGCCCTGCCGGGCTTGGATTTGCACGGCCATCGGAAAGAATGCCGCGGCCATGCTCATCGCCGGCATCATCAGGGTCTGGCGCACCAGGTCGAGCGCCGCGACATATTTGCCGGCGTCGGCTGCGCCGATCAGGTTTGCGATCATGAAGCGGTCGGTCACGCTCGAGATCGCGAGCAGCGTCAGCGACAAGGTCAGCGGCAGGCCGGTGCGGGCAAGCGAGCGCAGGTCGGCACGGTCGAAATTGACGATCGTGCCGCGCCATGCGCTGCGCGATTGCACGAGCACGGCGACGAGATAGGCCGAGGCGGCCGCGAGCAGCAGCAGGACGCCGGTCGGGCTGAGCAGCGCAACCACGACACCGAGGCCGAGTAGGGCGGCCGCGCGGACCAGCGTTGCCTTCATGACCGAGAGCGCCTTCAGCCGTGCACGCAGCAGATCCTGCGTCAGCTCGAACAGGCCGATTGCAATGGCGAGAACCACGGCCGCGAGCGCGGCAGCGGTATCGAGGCCGACGAGGCGGGCCAGCAGATAGGCGATCGGGGCGGTGAGGCAGCAGATCAGGTAACCCGACGCCACCAGGCCGCGAACGTCGGTGCCGTCGTTGCGGGCGTGGCCGCTCAGGATCAGGTTGCGAAACCAGCCGACCAGGAAGACCGATATGACCGAGGCGAAACCGACGCCGAGCAGAAAGATGCCATAGTCATGCGGTGCGAACAGCCGCGTGAAAATGAACACGCTGAGCAGTCCAAGCAGCGCCGAGAGCACGTTGGCGGTCAGGTTGATGCTGGCCTGTCCGATCAGCATGATGCGGCGAGCTCCGAGAGCCTTGTTGCCGCCGACGACGCCAGGATGGCGTCGCTCTCGGCCACGACCTCACGAATTGTCGTGACCGGCGTCCCCGAGAACGATGCGATCGAGAACGCGACGTCATCCCTGTTGGCGCGCAGCAGCAGCCGGGTGAGTTCGTCCTTGCTCAGGGTCGGATCGTCCCAGTAGCTGACGCATGGCGTCTTCGGCACGTCGGAGTGACGCAATGCGGCGGACTCGTCGTTCTCAACGAAGAAGCCGTACAGCAGGTATTCGGAGAACTCGCGGGTCCGGCACAGCGCTTCGATCCAGCTCATCCCGGTGACGGCCTCGATGCGTTTGGCGAGCGCGCGGGTGGTCTGCTTGTCCCAGAAGATGATGTGTCCGATGAAGTCCGGTGCCGGGAAGGGCGGCGTCGGCAGCCCGATCAGCTGGTGGCTGGTCTCGAGCCAGCGCGAATGGCGCGGCTGGTCGGCGGTGACCGCGTCCGCCATCTTCAGCAGCGGGATCGTGTTCGGATACTGGAAGCGCGAAAGGTCGAAATCGCGGAAGAACACGATGTCGGAATCCAGGATGCAGAACCGCTCATAGGGCAACGAGATCGTCGCCGCGATCTTCAGGATCTGCTGCACGTGCCAGCCGTTCACTGGCTTGGCGCGCAGCGACCACCAGAACTGGCGGCGCTTGCGCTGGATCATGCGAGGCAGCGGCCGCAGCCAGTCGGGCAGGAAGGCGGAGGCCGGAATGATGATGCGGCGCTCGCTTGCGAGTGGCGCGAACAGCGGCAGGTCGCAATCCGGGACCAGCAGATAATGCCTGGAGAAGGACGTGACGTGACGATCCACGCTCTCGCACAGCAGCGTGCAGATTTCCAGATCGCGCCCGTAGGTCGGGGTCAGCAACGCGACAGGGTTCATCTCGTAACTCTCTCCGGCGACACCGTGTCAGGGCGGAACATCATGGCCGCCAGACTTGTCCTGAACCTCAGTTCAGCAAGATCGGTGCCGGAGCCTTGTGACCGCCCTGCCGGCGGCGGCGATGGTTAAGCAATGGTAAATGGCGGCCGGCCGCGACTGTTGACGGATCGGAAAGCATCGCTCGGCTGCGCGATTTTGACGCTGGATCGGGATGTTGCCCGGATATTGCAGTGCTGGCGTCTCGAATGCCGATTTGGTCGGCGCAGGTGAGTGCACATGCAGATTCGATGGCATTTCCGGCGACTGAGCGGCACGGCTGAACCGCGGGCTGCACCATCAGTCCATTTCGAGACATCCGCACTGTCGGCGCTGTGTGCTTTTGGCACGCTTGCCGCGAGCGAGCCAACTGGAGCGCGGGATGCCAACTGATCGCGGAATCACGCGGCGCGGTGCCCTCGCAGTCGCGGCGCTTGCCCTGGGCGGACTGTCGACCGCGCGGGCCGCGCCGTCTGCCCGATCGCCGCTCGGTGCGAATTCGGCGCGGTTCGCCGGCGCCTTCGTCAATTGGGGCGAGACCGGCCGCGAGCATGTGCTGCAGGCCTGGGAGAAATGGCTCAGCCGGCCCCGGTCGTCGGTGCTCGGCGTCGACTTCTACGGTCAGAGCAGCTGGGACGACTTTCACAAGCTCGATTGGGCGCCGGGGCTCTGGAAGAAGCTCAATCCGTCGCGCAATGTGGTGTGGTCGGTGCCGCTCACCATCACCGGCACGCCGCTCGCCGATGTCGCGGGTGGCCTGCACGATGCCGACTTCGAGACGGCCGCGCGCGCGATTGCGGGATCGCATCCGAAGGCGATCATCCGCCTCGGCTGGGAGATGAACATCTCCAATATGGGCTGGTTCGCCAAGGGCCATGAAGACGATTACATCAAGGCGTTCCGCCGCGTGGCTGGAATTTTCCGTCGACATTCCGGCAGTTTCAAATTCGACTGGTGTCCGGGCTGGGGAGCTCAGGACATGCCTGCCGACGCCGCCTATCCCGGCAACGACGTCGTCGATTTCATCGGCCTCGACGTCTACGACTTCAAATCGGACGGCAGCCCGGCGGAGCGCTGGACCAATTCCTGTCTGAAGGCGCCCTTCGGTCTCGAATGGCAGCGTACGTTCGCAGCGAAGCACGGCAAGCTGATGAGCTATCCGGAATGGGGCGTCGGCCAGTCCGGCGACAACGCGTTTTTCGTGCAGCAGATGCACGACTGGTTCGCCGCCAATCAGGCTGCGATCGCCTACGCGGCCTATTTCGATGTCGACGGCCTGTGGCCGACGCAGATCGACAACGGCCAGTTTCCGGAATCCGCCAGCCTGTTCCGCAAACTGTTCGCGGGCTGAGCTCAACACGATCAAGCCAAAGCCCGATCTGTCCGTGGACCGACCGGGCTTTGCTGTTCCTCTCGTGCTGCGTCAGGCGGCCTTGGTGTTGGTCAACAGCGTCAGGCCCATCTTCAGCTTGTCCTGCAGCGTGCGCTGGGCGAGGCAGGTGAACAGGCAGAGCTTGTCGCAGGCGATGGTCTCCTTGCGGCGGGCCTGGGCTTCCTCGCTGTACCAGATCTCGCGCGCCGTCTGGGTGCGCACGTTGCCGATCGGCTTGAAGAACCAGCACACTTCGAGACGGCCGTCGGAGCGGATGAAATAATTCCGCATGCCGACGCGGCAGGGCATCACTTCCTTCGGCGCCTTCTCGCGGCGGAAATGGTTCGGCCAGGCCCGCAGCACGGCCTCGCCATTGAGGATCGGTGCGCCCTCGCGCTTCATCCGCAGCAGCTCGTCGCGGACCTTGATGAGATCGTCCATCTCGTTCTCGCCGATCCACAGCTCGTCCTCGACCTCCTGTGTACCCTGCTCGACCGGCTGGAAGCTCAGCGCGGTGGCGCCGATCTGCTGGATCCAGTCGACCATTTCAGGCAGGCGGCGGAAGTTCAGCCGGTGCACGACCGGCTTGATGATGATCGGGAAATCCAGACCTTCGGCACGGCGCTGCGCGGCGACGTTGCGGATGCCCTGCACGATGTCGCTCAGCGAGTTCTCAACGCCGCGCGAGTAGTCGTGAATCTTGGGATCGATGGAGTCGATCGAGATGTTGATGTTGAACGGGCGCGCCTCGACGGTTTGCGCCACGATTTTCTTGTTGAGGTAGGCGCCGCCATTGGTGGTGACGCCCCAGTGGATGTCGTTGTCGCGGCAGAACCGCAGCAGGTCGAGAAAGCCCTTCTTGATGTAGGGCTCGCCGCCGGCGAACTCGACGTGATAGGCGCCGATGAATTCCTTCAGGCTCGCGAGCGCGAGCTGCCATTCGGGGATCGACATCTCGTCGCGATAGTTCGGACGGCGCCAGTAGTCGCAGTAACGGCACTTGTAATTGCAGCGTTCGACCACCTCGGCGAAGATCGCGGCCGGACGGGTGACGTCCCGTCCGGTACGCAGATAGAGCTCTTCCGAGAGGGCGTTGCGGACGTGCTTGGTGCCGAGCGAGACGAGGTCGAGCGCTTTCAAGGTGAACCTCAGGCAGTGTTTTGCGTTGTTGCGACCGGATCGATCGAGGATGTATGGGTGGATCAGCAAATTGAATGCCAACTGGAACGCAAGACACACCGCAAGGCACACTGCACGTGCGTGACGGCTCTTAACCCTAAGGATCAGCTAACGGCGTGGCGTCGATCGTGAGGCCGCGCGGCCCAGGTCGGCTATTCCTTTGAATCGCTTCGTTCGACTTCAAATTAACCTTGTGACGAAGTTGCGGTAACGCGGGTCTCGTCTGGAGCGGATTTTGCCATGAGGTCGCCGTAACGTTCGATCCGCGTTCGTATTGGCGCCCGTGTCGGTCACTTTGGGACGGCCATGTCCCATTCCGATCCGTGCCGGGATGATGCGTCGTGCGGATCGCGATTGCCAGGAGGGCATGGAAATGTCGACCGAGCTTGCTGTAGCGGACCGCGCCTGGGTCACCACCTCGCCCGCGCTGGATTGCTCCGTCGAGACCGTCATCTGCATTCCGAGCTTCCGCCGCCCGAAGCACCTGCGGCTGACGCTGGAGTCCGTGGCGGCACAGCGCACCGAACGCAGCTTTGCGATCGTCGTGGTCGAGAACGATGCGGCGCGCTGCGAGAGCGCGCCGGTCGCGGCCGAGTTTCTCAATTCCGGCAAGCTTCGCGGCGTCTGCATCGTCGAGCCGCGGCAGGGCAATTGCCAGGCGATCAACGCGGCGTTCGAGACCGCGCTCGAGACCTTTCCGAACGCGCAACACTTCCTGATGATCGACGACGACGAGGTCGCCTCGCCGGATTGGCTGGAGCGGATGGTGCAGGCGGCCGAGAGCTCCGGCGCCGAGATCGTCGGCGGGCCGGTGTGGCCGGATTTCGATGACAAGCACAAGGGCGGCCTCAAGCGCCATCCGGCGTTCGCGCCGGCCTATCATGCCAGCGGACCGGTTCCGGTGATCTATGGCTGCGGCAATTGCCTGATCCGGCGCGCGGTGTTCGACAAGCTCGGACGGCCCGCCTTCGACCTGCGTTTCAACTTCCTCGGCGGCGGCGACCACGATTTCTTCGCGCGGGCGCGCCGCGCCGGCTTTCGCTTCTTCTGGGTCACGGACGCCGTCATCAGCGAGACCGTTCCCTCGACCCGGACCAGTCTCGGCTGGATCGTGCGGCGCGGATTGCGGATCGGCGCGATCAACTATCACATCGAGCGCAAGGCGGCGCAGACAATGTGGTCGCGCGCGGCCGTCAAGGCCAAGATGTTCGGCCTGGTGCCGTTCTCGCTGTATCGCTTCATGCGCATCGTGCTGCGCGAGCAGCAGGCCGTCATTGCGATGCACCCGATGGTGGTCGCGGTCGGCAGCGCGCTCGCCGTGCTTGGCATCGAGCCGCAGCCCTACGCAGCTTCCAAGATCGCGTCGTGAGTGAGTTGTCCGTCACCGCCGAGAGCCGGGCGCTGATCGCCGACATTGCGCGCCGGCCGGTGATGGATATCGTCCGCGGCGCATTCTTTGTCGGTATTCTCCTGCTGGTCTGGATATCGCTACGTCCGTTCGCGGATCTGAGCGGCTTCCATGTCGGCGACGTCGTTACCGGCAAGGATGCGGTGCTTTACGCCCTGTTCGGCGTGCTGACGGTCGCGATGCTGGCGCTGACCTTGCGCGACAATCTGCCGGCGCTGAAATCATTGCTGACGCCGGCCTTGCTGCTGTTCGTGGGCTGGATCTGCGTCACCGTCGTGCTGTCGTCCGACCCGGCCACCTCGCTGCGCCGCCTGGCGTTGTCGATGTTCGTCATCGTGGTGACCGCGACGCTGCTGCTGCTGCCGAAATCGCAGGGCGAATTGATGCGCTGGTTCGGCATCGCCGCGCTGGTCCTGCTCGTGACCTGCTATCTCGGCGTCTTCCTGGCGCCGCATCTGTCGATCCACCAGGCCACCGATCCGCAGGAACCGGCGCTTGCCGGCAATTGGCGCGGTGCGTTCGGCCACAAGAACGTCGCGGCCGCGATGATGGCGATGCTGATCTTCCTCGGCATCTATCTGATGCGGGCCGGCGGCTGGCTGTCGGGCATCGCCGTGACCGGGCTCGCCGCGGTGTTCCTGTTCTTTACCGCCGGCAAGAGCGCGATCGTGCTCTGTGTCGCCGTGCTGATGCTGACCGCGTTGACACCGGTGATCAGCTCGCTGTGGGGCCGCGCGCTGCTGCTGCTGACGCCGCTGGTGCTGCTCAATCTGTTCAGCGTCGGCACCGTGATGAGCGATACGCTTGCGGCGATCGCCGGCCGGATGCCGATCGACACCTCCTTCACCGGCCGCGCCGACATCTGGGCCTTCGCCCTCGAATCGCTGCATCAGCGGCTATGGACCGGCTACGGCTTCGAGTCGTTCTGGGGCACCAGCGCGATCCAGAACCTGCAGGAAGGCAAGGAGTGGGCGGGCTACGCCTCGCACAGCCACAATGGCTATCTCGATACCGCGCTCGGGACCGGTCTGCCGGGTCTCGTGCTGTTGATCGCGGCTGTTGTCGTCAAGCCGTTGCGCGACTTCCAGGCCGCGGATCGCGGCGGCAATGATGCCCCCCTGACGATGCTGTTCCTGCGCATCTGGCTGTTCGGCCTCTATCTGTCGTCGATGGAGAGCTTCTTCCTCGATCGCGCCGACACGATCTGGGTGACATTCCTGATCGCGGTATTCGGGCTGCATTATCTCGCCCGTTTCCGGATGCGGGCGTAGAGCATGATCCGGAAAAGTGTGAGGCGGTTTTCCCTCGCGACAAACGCGTAGCGTTTGCGCGGAGATCATGCTCAAAAATAGCTAGAGCTGCGCGCGGACCGCGTTGGCAACGTCCGTCCACCAGCCGTCGAAATCGAACGGCATGGGGACGGTCGGCCGCTTCAGCGCCGTGACGATCCGGTCGGCATAGGCCGTACTGTCGGCTCCGCGCGGCACCAGCAGGATGGCGCCGCGATCGATCAATTCCTTGAAGCGCGGATGGTGGTCGAATTCGTCCGGCAGCGCCGGCTCGGTGACGATCAGCGGCCGGCCGGACTGCACGCAGGCCAGGATGCTGGATCGCCGCGCGGTCAGGCCCTCGGCCAGCGAATAGCAAAACACATCGATTTCGCCGAGCAGGCCGAACACCTCGTGATCGGAGGCGACATAGCCGGAGACGATCACATCGCCTTTGAGCCCGAGCTCGGCGACGCGGGCGTAGAATCTTTGCTCGATATTGTCGGTGCCGCGGATGAATGAGCCGACATAGACGATCAAGGGCTCCAGGCCCCGCTGCTTCAGGATCGCGCCGATCTCGAGCAGCCCGTTCGGCTGCTTGCCGGGATAGATCGAGCCGAAATGCCCGACGATGAGCTTGCCGTTGCTGCGTGCCGCGACGAGCCGCTGCAGCAGCATCGAATTCGAAAAGCCGGCCGGCGCGGCGATGTTCGGCGGCAGCGGCGCCAGCACGCATTTCCGCACCACGCCGCGCATGATCGGATCGTCGGCGAGCTCGCGGCGCACCAGCGGCGAGAACATCACGATGGTGTTGGCGAGCCATAGCGCGGGGATGTAGGTCAGGCGGCGGATGCCGTTGAGGCCGGCCCATTCGTGCTGAATCAGCACAACCTTGCGGCCTCGCAGCCGGGCAAACAGCAGCGCGAGCAGCGGGCGCGCGATCACGCGCTTCCAGGCCACGATCGGGAAGTTGCAGACCACGCTGTCCGCGCTGCCGACCGCGTGCCAGATCTCGCCGATCCGGCCGTCGGTCTGGGTCAGGGTTAACGCCGTGCTGGCGCCGGGCTCGAGCTTGTCGATCGTCTGCTGCAGCAGGCGGGTGAACTGCCCGACGCCGCAGTGCATCCGCGGCCCGGCGCCGAGAAACAGCGCGCGATATCGGGGTGGTTCAGTCATTCAGTCCTGTCGGCCACGGCGGCCGGCTCCGGAAACGTCGCGGTTAGCCATATCGGCGAGACATTAGCTTTGCGTAACCCCGCGCGCATACGCGACGGCACCGTTCTTGCCAATCCCTGCCCAAGAGCTGCCAGCTCGTCCCGGAACGGGACATCGGATGAAGCGAAACGGCGCAGCCAGGAGCGCGACCATGACGACGGGCAAGATCTTTGCGAATTGGGATGACAACCATTCCAGGCTCTGGAGCCATCAGCCGATCCGGCTCGAGCACACCATGCACAGGCAGCCGGCGTTCTCGATGGACGATCTCGCCAAGCTGATCGAGCACTATCCGCGCGAGCATTACAGCCTAGTCAAGACCGGCACGAAGGGATCGAGCCGGGTCTGGCGCGAGGGCGAGATCGGCAGGCTGCGCGGCCATCAGGTGATCGATGCGATTTCGCGCGGCGGTCTGTGGCTGAACCTGCGCAACGTCACCGCGATCGATCGCCGCTACCGCGACATGATCGAGCGGATGTTCGGCGAGATCGCGGCCAAGGTTCCCGGTTTCGATGCGCCGACCCATCAGGCTGGCATCCTGATTTCGTCGCCCGACGCACAGGTCTACTACCACGCCGATCTGCCGGGTCAGGGCCTCGTCCAGATCGCGGGCCGCAAGCGGGTCTACATCTATCCCAGCACGCAGCCGTTCATCCGGCCCGAGCATCTGGAGGACATCGCGCTGTTCGACGTCGAGGTCGATATCCCCTACGAGCCCTGGTACGACTGGCATGCGCAGGTGATCGATCTCGAACCCGGCCAGATGCTGAACTGGCCGCTCAATGCGCCGCACCGCGTCGAGAACCTCGACACCGTCAATATCTCGATGACGGTCTCCTATGTGAACGACGACATCCGCCGCGCCCAGATCCTGCATCTCGCCAACGGAATGCTGCGTCATCGCTTCGGCTACACGCCGCGCAGCCGCAGCATCCGCGGCCCGACCTTCTTCGCCAAGCAGGTGATGCAGAAGCTTCTGCGCGACGGCAAATGGGTGAAGCGCGAACGCGCCGTTCGGCGCGCGATCGACTTCCGCCTCGACGAGAGCGATCTCGGCAAGATCGTCGACCTGCCCAAGGCGGCGTTGGAAGCGGCGTAGGCGAGCTTGCCGGTAGTAGGTGCTGAAATGTCGGTCTTGACGACAGCGGTTGAGAAATTCGGAGCGCGGGTCGCGGCCTATGCGGTCGGCTATCGCGTCGAATTGGTTTCCGATTGGGCGCAGGCGGCCGCCCGCTGGGGGACCATCGAGCCGCTCACGGCGTTCCAGCATCCGCAATGGTATGCGTCATGGTACCGGGCCTTCGCGTCGGCCGACGGTGTCGAGCCGCTGATCGCTGTCGTCAGCGATGCCGCGACCGCCGAGCGGGCTGCACTGTTGCCGCTGATCTGTCACCGGCAAGGCAGCCTCCGCATCGTCGAATTCGCCGACCTCAACCTCACCGATTTCAACGCGCCGATCCTCGGCCCCGCCGCACCGCGCGACGACGTCGCTGCATGGCAGTTTTGGCGCGACCTGCAGGCCGCGCTGCGCAAAGCGCCCGGCGGAGCCGATCTGATCCGTTTTCGCAAGATGCCGGTCAAGCTCGCGACGCGATCCAATCCGCTGGCGCTGCTCGATGGCGTTGGACCGTCGGTCGTCAACGGCAATTTGGTGACCATGGGTGACGATCACAACGCCTGGCGCTACGAGCTGAGCCGGAAGGTCCGCAAGGAATTGGGACGGAGCTGGCGCGTGTTCACGCGTGAGCCGTCCGCGTCGTTCAGGGTCGCCACAGATACCGACGAGGCGCTGGACCTTCTGTCCATCACGGAAGTGCAGCAGGGCGCGCGGCTGAACGGTCTTGGGCTCAATTACGTGCTCGACAATGCGGACTGCACCGCCTTCTATCGCGACTTGGTGCGCGAAGGCACCGCGCGCGGCTATGCTGTCATGACCGCGCTTGCGACCCACGACGAAGTGGTGGCGACGCTGCTCGGTATCCGCACCGGCTCGCGCTACGTCATGATCCGCATCAGCAATGCGGGCGAGAAATGGTCGGCCTGTTCGCCGGGGCGGCTGATCATCGATCGCACGATCGCAGCGCTGCATAAGGACGGTGTGCGAGAGTTCGATTTCTCGATCGGCAATTACACCTACAAGCGGCGGTTCGGACCGCAGCGCACGCCGCTGGTCGATCTCAGTGCACCCTTGAGCTGGCGTGGACAACCCTACGCGCTGCGTGATCGTGCCGTGCTGGCGCTGCGTCACTATCCGGAGCTGTCCGCGCGGCTGAAGCAGGCGCTCGGCAAGGCGACACCCTCGCGCGAAGACGACTGAGCGAAGGGCGGCATTCCCGAATGAGAATGCCGCCCTGATCGCATTTGCCTCTTAGCAGTCGCGAAGTTTAGCCGTGCAGCTTTCTGGCAGCCTCCGCGATCGCGCGGCCCTGATAGCGTGCGCCGGCCAGTTCGTTCTCGCTGGGCTGGCGGCTGCCGTCGCCACCGGTGATCGTGGTGGCGCCATAGGGTGCGCCGCCGGTGACTTCGTCGAGCTTCATCTGTCCGGCAAAGCCGTAGTTCAGGCCGATCACCGTCATGCCGAAATGCAAGAGGTTGGTGATGATCGAGAACAGCGTGGTCTCCTGGCCGCCATGCTGGGTCGCGCTCGAGGTGAAGGCGCCGCCGACCTTGCCGTTCAGCGCGCCCCGGGCCCAGAGCCCGCCGGCCTGGTCGAGGAAGTTGGCCATCTGCGAGGCCATGCGGCCGAACCGGGTACCGGTGCCGACGATGATGGCGTCGTAATTGGCGAGGTCGTCTATCTTGGCGATCGGCGCGGGCTGGTCGAGCTTGTAGTACGATGCTTTCGCGACTTCGGCCGGCACGAGCTCGGGCACGCGCTTGATATCGACGGTGGCGCCGGCTTCGCGCGCGCCTTCCGCGACGGCATTCGCCATCGCTTCGATGTGACCGTAGGCGGAGTAATAGAGGACGAGAACCTTGGCCATGATGGCCTCCTTTGGGGGTTGAGGCAGGGAGTTGGTTTTGGGGCCGTCATTGCCGGGCTTGACCCGGCAATCCATCGACCTCGAAAGAACCCTTGCGAAGCTCGATGGATGCCCGGGCTTCTGTTTGAAGACGCGCTTCGCGCTTTTGCCCGGGCATGACGAGTGGAGGTTTTGACTACGCCGCGTCGACGAGCACGAGCTCGGCGTCCTCGAGCGCGGTGATCTTCAGCTTGGCTTCATCGCGGATTGCGGCACCGTCGCGCGCATTGACGCGCACGCCGTTGACCTCGATGCTGCCGGCCGCCGGCACCAGATAGAGGTGGCGCGCCTTGTCGGCGGCGTATTCCGCGCTCTCGCCGGCCTTCAGCGTGGTGGCGAGCACCCGCGCATCGGCGCGGATCGGCAGCGCGTCGTTGTCGCCGTCGATGCCGGAGGCGATGGTGACGAGCTTGCCGGAGCGGTCCGCCTTCGGGAACGGCTTCGAGCCCCAGGTCGGGTGACCGCCCTTCGTCGTCGGCTCGATCCAGATCTGGAAGATCTTGGTCTTGGACGGTTCCAGATTGTACTCGGAGTGACGAATGCCGCTGCCGGCGCTCATCACCTGCACGTCGCCGGCTTCGGTGCGTCCCTTGTTGCCGAGCGAGTCCTGGTGCGTGATCGCGCCTTCGCGAACATAGGTGATGATCTCCATGTTGGCATGCGGATGCGCCGGGAAGCCGGAGTTGGGTGCGATCTCGTCGTCGTTCCACACCCGCAGCGCGCCGTGGCTGACATTGGCGGGATCGTAGTAGCTCGCGAATGAGAAGTGGTGCCTGGCCTTCAGCCAGCCATGGTCCGCACCGCCAAGCTCTGCGAATGGTCTGAGTTCGATCATGGTCATTCCCCTTTCAATGCTGCCGAGGGGCCGGGCGCACCGCGCCCGGCGTCTCCAGATGATTTGAGGTCAGGCGCCGAAGCCGCCGTCGACGTTGAGCACTGTGCCGGTCACGAAGGAGGCTTCCGGGCTTGCCAGGAACACGACGCCCGCCGCGACTTCCTCCGGGCGGCCGAAGCGCTGCAGCGCGTGCTGCAGGCGTTGCGTCTCGGCAAACTCGCCGCCGTCCTTCGGGTTCATGTCGGTGTCGATCGAGCCGGGCTGCACCACGTTGACGGTGATGCCGCGCGGTCCGAGGTCGCGCGCCGCGCCCTTGGTGTAGCCGACGACGGCCGCCTTGCTGGCGACGTAGTCGGCAAGCCCCGGGAACGAGGCGCGATCGGCGAGCATCGAACCGACGGTGACGATGCGGCCGCCTTCACCCATCAGCTTCGAGGCGGCGCGGATCGCAGTGATGACGCCGTCAACGTTGATGGCCTCCTGGCGGGCGAGCGTCGCGGTGTCGGCCTTCGGATCGTCGACGGCACCGCCGGATGCGACGCCGGCGTTGTTGACGAGGATGTCGAGCCGGCCAAAATCCTTGACGACGGTCTTCACCAGCTGATCGACATCGGATGACGAGGCCTGGTCGGCCTTGTAGGCGCGGGCATTGACGCCCTTGCCCTTCAACTCGGCGACGACGGCTTCCGCCTTTTCGGGAGAGGCGACGTAGCTGATCGCGACGCTAGCACCTTCCGCGGCGAGTGCGCGGGCGCTGGCCGCGCCGATGCCGCGTGAACCGCCGGTGACGAGGGCAACCTTGCCTGAGAGCTTCTTGGTCATTTGGATTTCTCCACCGATTGAATTTGATGGCACTTGGATATGCCTCCGGCTGTGGTATAGAAAATAGAAACTATTGAAACTCATTGTTTCCAAATTGAGCGATCAGGACAGCGGCCCATGTCGAAACTGCCGGACTTCGAGGCGCTCGCGATCTTCGCAAAAGTCATGGAACTACGGTCGTTTGCGGCGGCCGCGACCGAGCTCTCGCTGTCCAAGGCGACGGTCTCGAAGGCGGTCAGCCGGCTCGAGGAGCGGCTCGGCGCACGGCTGTTCAACCGCACCTCGCGGCGGCTGGCGCTGACCGATGCCGGCCAGAAATTGTCGGAGCGCGCCGCGCGGCTGCTGGCCGACGGCGAGGCCGCCGAGAGCGAGGCGCTGGCGCAATCGACCACGCCGCGTGGCCTGGTGCGGTTCGCGGTGCCGATGAGCTTCGGCATCAAGACGGTGGCGCCGCTGCTGCCGGAATTCATGGAGGCCTATCCGGAGGTCGCGATCGATCTGCATCTGAGCGACGCGACGGTCGATCTGATCGGCGAAGGCTTTGATGCCGGCCTGCGGATCGCGCGGCTGCCGGATTCCTCGCTGATCGCGCGGCGGCTGTGCGGCATGCCGCGCTATACAGTGGCGGCGCCGTCCTACCTGAAGCGCTACGGCCGGCCGACCCATCCGATGCATCTCGCTGAGCACAAATGCTTCGGCTACGCCTATCTCTCGACCCAGGGTGTCTGGCACTACACCAACGCTTCAGGCGAACAGGCGAGCGTGCGTCCCGCCGGCCAGTTGCGGGTCAACAATGGCGAGGCCGTGATGCCCGCGCTGCTCGCCGGCCTCGGCATCGCCGACCTGCCCGACTTCATCGTCGGCGACGCGATCGCACGCGGCGAGGTCGAGGTGATCCTGAAAGGCTGGAGGCAGCCCGAGGGCGCCGTGCATCTGGTCACGCCTCCCGGTGGCCCGCGCCCCGCCCGCGTCGAGGTGCTGGCGGATTTCCTCGCCAGCCATTTCGCCAAAGGCCGCGCCCAGCGAAAATAGAGGGGCGCTCACACCGGAAATGGTAGACGCCCACACGCAGGCTCAGGCCGCGCGACCCGTCACATTCATGTCATCCCTTTTAAATTGTATAAGTTGTGTGAACTAACCCATGATCGTGGGCCGGCGCGATCGTCTATTTCTGCGTCCTGAACCTGTTGCCGCAGGAACCAGATGATTGACCTGACCAAGCATGATTTCACGTCATTGTCGGTGAAGGACCTGCTCGATGCCCGCGAGGCCTATCATGTGCATCTGGCTCATCTGCAATCGGTCTACGCCACGGCGATCGGCCGCTATCTGATCCGGGACAGCGACCGCAACGCGACCGAGCGGCGGCACCATTCCAAGCCGCAGGCGCTCGGACCGCGCACGCTGTTCAATTCGTCGGTCAAGGACTGGTCGTGGCCCTGCATCCTCGTCTTTGTGCGGGACTGGATGAAGCGCTCCGAGCTGAAGAATCATCCGGAGAAGCAGGACCAGCTGGTGCCTCCGTTCCTGTATCTGCCTGACGGGCGCGTCGTCCCCACCTGCGTCGTCAAGGTCGATCCCAACGAGGGCAGCCCCGGCGTCGTCGATCCGCCGGTGTTCAAGAGCGATCTGGTCGGCGGCGGCTTTCCGGTCCAGACCATGATCCAGGGCAAGATCCATCGCGGCTCGATCGGCTGTCTCGTCACCAATGGCGAGACCGTGTTTGCACTCTCCAACCGCCACGTAGTCGGCGCGGCCGGGCGCGAGATCTTCGCCGGCTTCAAGAACACGGAGCGGCGTCTCGGCGTCAGCGATGCGCTGCAACTCGGCAAGCGCGCCTTCAGCGACGTCTATCCCGGCTGGCCCGGCGCGCGCGTGGTGGCCAATCTCGATGCCGGACTGATCCGCGTCGATGACGTCAAGGGCTGGACCGCGCAGGTCTACGGTGTGGGCCAGGTCGGCGACGTCGTCGATCTCAATGTCGGTACCTTCCGCCTCGACATCATCAACCAGCCGTTGATCGCCTTCGGTGCGACGAGCGGATTGATGAAGGGCAAGATCATTGGCCTGTTCTATCGCTACAAGACCGTCGGCGGCATGGAATATGTCAGCGATTTCGTGATCGGTCCGCGCGACGGCGACACGCCGCTCAACAACTATCCCGGCGATTCCGGCACGGTCTGGTTTCTCGACGATCCGGACGCGAAGAGGAACGCCGGCGGTGCGCGTATCCTCAGTCCCCTGGCGCTGGAATGGGGCGGCCAGGAATTGTTCGGATCGGGCGGCAAGGTTCCGCTGCAGGTCGCGCTCGGCATCTGCATGGCGACGCTGTGCCGCGAGCTGGATGTCGAGCTGATCGGCGACTGGAACGCCGGCCACACCGAGTATTGGGGCGAATGGGGACACGTCAAGATCGGCGCCTACGCGACCGGCCTGATCGATGCGAAGCTTCCCAAGCTCTCGGCCATGATGGATGCCAATTCCGACAATATCGGGCTCGACGACAAGCTGCTTGCCGACCTCAAGCCATATCAGCGCGGCGCATTCGCGCCGCTGGCCGACGTCGCCGACCTGGTGTGGCGCTTCACCCGGCACACCGACGAGAGCAACCATTTCGCCGACATGGACAAGCCGGGCAAGGACGGCAAGACGCTGCTGGATCTTTGCGCCGAGTCCACGCGCAACGTCGATCCGAAAGTCTGGAACGACTATTACGAAGGGATCGGCGAGGACCGCCGCGGCGCGTTGCCGTTCCGGGTCTGGCAGATCTTCGACGAGATGGTCGAATATGCCGCCGCCAACAAGAAGCTGGAATTCGTCTGCGCCGCCGGGATCGTCGCGCATTACATCGGCGATGCCTGCCAGCCGCTGCACATCTCGCAATTCCATCATGGCCTCGATCCGAACGACAAGGCGCGCGCCAAGGTGCACAGCATCTACGAGACCACGATGATCGGTCGGCACGGCAAGGATCTCATCAAGATGATCCCCGACGCCCGGACCAGCGACGTCGCGGAGATCGCGCCAGGCGGCACGCCGACCGGCCGCGACGCGGCGGTCGCCGTGGTCGCGCTGATGCAGCGAACCGTGAAGCGGCTGCCGCCGATGACCATCGTGAATCTGTTCAACTCGCATTTGGGCAGCGGCCAGGTCGACGTGATGTGGTCGAAGCTGAAGGACGCCACCGCCGCCTGCATGCAGGACGGCGCCAAGACGCTTGCCCGGGTCTGGGAAGCGGCCTGGCGCGCCGGTGCGGGCGAGGACCGTGGGCAGGGCGGCAAGTTCGATCAGAACAGTTTGAGCAAGCTCTACAACGATCCGAGCTTCCTGCCGGCATATCCGCTCCAGCAGCTCACACTCGATGCGGACGACCACATCGTTCCCGCTGGGGGAGGTGGAGCGCGTCGTCGGAGCGCGTCGACGGGACGGCGCGCGCGCCCGCAAGCAGCGAAGAAGGCGGCGAAGAAGGCAGCCAAGAGTTCGGCGAGGAAAGCGGTCAAGAAGGCCGTGGCACGCAAGCGTCCGGCAGCCGCCGCGCCGGTCCGCCGCGCAGCCGCCAGCAAGAAGACCGCAACCAAGCGCGGCGCGGCCAGGAAGCGGTCGGTTGCAAGGACGCGCAAGGCAAGTCGCAAGCGTTAGATGAGTTTACGTCGAAACGGGTAACGGATTCCGTTTCATCTCTCACCGCACGCGGGGAGAGGTCGGAATGCATCGTAAGATGCGTTCCGGGTGAGGGGAGTCTCCGGTCCGGTCGCCTATCTGGACGCGCCGGATCTTTCAAAACTTCTTGCAGGCGAGGGCGCGCGCTTGATTGCGGCGTGATGAACATCGGCCAGGTCGAATAGGGAACCTGGATTCATCCGCTTTCACATTTAGTTGTCTGCGCGAACCATCCTTGGCCGCATTCATTTGCCATTTTTGAAGCAAGTCGCCGCGCGGAACCCGCGCGCGGATCAAATCGAAAGCAACGAACAAGGGCACTGGGCATGCAGACGGAGCGGATTGTCCTGAGCTTAGCGATCGCGATCGGCGGCCTTGGCGCCGCGGCGCCTGCGTTCGCGCAGGAGTATCGCGGCACCTGGGAACAGCAGATGGCGTGCACGCCGGACGTGATGCGGCTCTGCAGCGATCAGATTCCCGACACCAACCGGATCGTCGCCTGCCTGCGGCAGAACACCGCGCTGCTTGGCAGTTCCTGCCGCGCGGTGTTCGAGTCGAATGCTCAACAACAGGCACAAACGCAGGGGCGCGCATCGCAGCCGCAGACGATGCAGCGGCCGCACGCGCCGCAGCAGATGCAGCCGGCCCCGGTTGCGCCGCCGCGGCCCGACGACGATCAGGATTAGTGACCAGAGCGTTTTCGAGCGAAGCAGACGCCGGTTCGCGTGACGAAAACGCGTCAAAGCAAGAATCTAGAGCTGCGGTTCTGATTCAATCAGAACCGCAGCTCTACGCACTGACTTCTGTCTGAGACCTGACTTCGCAGACGTCGACCCATTCGGCCGCGGTCAGCTCGGCCATCCGCCCGGGCGTGATGCGTACCGCGCTGTGGGTCGAGCCTGCGGCCGGCACCACCACGTCGAATGCCTTCAGCGACACATCGCAATACACCGGCAGCTGCGTCTTCAGGCCGAACGGGCAGACGCCACCGACTTCGTGGCCGGTGATGTCGGCAACTTCGTCGAGGCCGAGCATCTTCGGCTTGCCGCCGAAGGCTGCCTTCACCTTCTTGTTGTCCATCCGCGACGTGCCGGCGGCGACGATCAGCACCACGCGGTCGCCGACCCGCAGGCTCAGCGTCTTGGCGATCCGCGCCGGCTCGACGCCATAGGCCTCCGCCGCCAGCGTGACGGTCGCAGAGCTCACAGCGGATTCGATCACGGAGATATCTGGCGCCTTCTCGGCGAAGAAGGCGCGGACTGACTCGAGGCTCATACTGTTCAGGACCTTGCAGACACCAGGGCAGGAAGTTCGGAGAGACCGTGGATCCGGTGATCGGGCACCACGCCGAGCTCGTCCATCTGGGTACGCAGAGCCTTGAACATGGTCAATGGGGCGACCGTCTCGCTTTCGACGCAGGCGAGCGCCATCGCTTCCGGCGTCACCCGCTCGATCCAGGCGACATTGAGCCCAAACGCCTTGGCGCCGCAAGCGTCCCACGGATTGGAGGAGATGAACAAGACCTCCGCGGGCGGCACGTTCAGCACCTCCTCGATCAGCGAGTAGGCCTCGGGCGCCGGCTTGAACACCTTGTGGGCATCGACGCTGATGGTCGCATCGAGCAGGCGGTCGAGCCCGGAATTGCGCACCAGCGCGTTCAGCATGTCAGGGCTGCCGTTGGAGAGGATCGCGAGCTTTTTGTCTTTCATCGCCTCGAGCGCGGCGACGGCATCCGGATACAGCGCAAGATGCTGATACTTGTCGATGATGCGCCCAAAGGTCGCTTCGTCATATTGCAGGCCGAGGCAGCGCAGCGTGTAGGCGAGGGAATCGCGGGTCGCTGTAGCGAAATTCTGGTAGCGCCGCATCAGCGTGCGCAGCCAGGAGTATTCGAGCTGCTTGATGCGCCAGACTTGGGTGATGATGTCGCCATAGCCGGGGAATGCATCCTCGGTGATTTCGGCCACCGACTGGACATCGTAGAGCGTGCCATAGGCGTCGAAGACGATTGCTTTGATTGTCATCATGGTCTCTCTTGCCCGCCGATTGTCGCATACAGGAATTTCCTGAGTGCGTCGATGGACTGATCCCGGGCCGCCGCGTTGAATTCGAGGTGATGACCGAGCAGTTGGGCCGGCGTGCTGTAATGCGGCACGTCGAAATCATGGTAGGCGCCGGGATAGACGATCAGCTCGATCGGATAACCAAGGCCCTGCTGCCGCGAGATGCCGTCATCGTCGCGGCCTTCCGCCAGGTTCCGGCACTCTTGCGCCGGCGCCCAGTCGTCGAGTTCTCCGACCATGATCAGGGTCGGCACGGTCATGTTGCCCTTGATGCCGAGGCAGCGCGGATAGAAGGCGACGGCGGCGCGGAATTTTTCCGACGCGTTGACCTCGATCGCGCCATGCTCGACAGAGAACAATGCGAGCCATCCGCCTTGCGAAAAGCCGATCACGGCAATGCGTGTTGGATCGACCATGGATTGTCGTCTCAGGAAGCTCAGCGCGCGGTAGGCGTCGTGAACCGTTGCGGCAGGGACATCGCCGGTGCAGGTGTTGCTGATGCCACGCGGGCCGAACCGGTCTACGGTGAGCGTGACATAGCCCCAGGCCGCGAGCCGTTTGCCCCAGCGCTCGTCGAGTTCTCGCCACTGCCCGCTGCAGCCATGCAGCAACACCACGGCAGGCAGGAGACCCGGTCGCTCCGGCCGCCGCAACAGGCCCTGCAGTGGCTGCGCGTTGTTGAGCGGGCTTTCGAACTCGACCAGCGCAGAGGGCGCTTCGGCTGCCGCCGCAGGCTTGCCGCCCGCGCTCCCGACCAGGAGCACGGCGAGGAGGGTGGCAAGTCCGGCCCGGTTCGTCATCGGCCGCCCCGCAAGCGTGCGGCCGACGATACTCCCTTAAATCATGATGCGCTTCCCCGGAATCGCATCATGATCTCATCTCCTTATTTGAGCATGATCTTTTCGGAAAACCGCTTCGCACTTTTCCGGATCATGCTCTAGATCCCCAAAATCTTGCGCGCGTTGGCCTTCAGGACCTTGGGCCGGATCTCCTCGCGGATGTCGAGTTTGGCGAAGTCGGCGAGCCAGCGGTCCGGCGTGATCACCGGCCAGTCGGAGCCGAACAGCATCTTGTCCTGCAGGATCGAGTTGATGTAGCGCACCAGGATCGGCGGGAAATATTTCGGCGACCAGCCGGACAGGTCGATATAGACGTTCGGCTTGTGGGTCGCGACCGACAGCGCCTCTTCCTGCCAGGGGAAGGAGGGATGCGCGAGGATGATCTTGAGGTCGGGAAAGTCGGCCGCAACGTCGTCCATGTACATCGGGTTGGAATATTTCAGCCGCATCCCCATGCCGCCGGGCATGCCCGAGCCGACGCCGGTCTGGCCGGTGTGGAACAGCGCGATCGCGCCGCCCTCATTGATCGCCTCATAGAGCGGATAGGCCATGCGGTCGTTGGCGTAGAAGCCCTGCATGGTCGGATGGAATTTGAAGCCGCGGACGCCGTAGTCCTCGATCAGCTTGCGCGCCTCGCGGACGCCGAGCTTGCCCTTGTGCGGGTCGATCGAGACGAACGGGATCAGCACGTCGAGATGGTCGGAGGCGATCTCCAGCATCTCCTCATTCTTATAGCGGCGGAAACCGGTCTCACGTTCGGCGTCGACCGGGAAGATCACCGCGGCGATGTTCTTGGCGCGGTAATAGGCCGCGGTCTCCGGCACGGTCGGCGGATGCTTGTGCGGCGACTTGAAATAGTCGGCCATCTGCGCCTGGAAATCGTCATAGCCGTCGTCGCCATGCATGCCGCACGGCTCCTCGGCATGGGTGTGGATGTCGATCGCTGTGACCTTTTCGATGTCGGGCAGTTTGAGCTTGGGCATTCGGCTTCCCCGGCGGCGTGTTTGTTGGTGATGAAAAATAATTATATGATATAACAATTTTCGCAAGCGGTCAGAGTTGATGGGACGCGATGGCGAAGCGGGCTCGGTTCGGCCGCGAAGTGGTGCTTGGGTGGGCGTGAGCGCGGCCTGCGAGCACGATTCGCCGGCCATGAATCAAACGTCAGGGCGCCGCGACGGGATCGGGGCTTGGCGGCGGATATCGCGACGGTCGCCGTTTCTGATGTGATCTCAATGATGTGGCAGGTTGACCGACACCGGTTCCGGGCCGCGATATGGCTGAAAATCGGCCCATCTCGGTTGACATTTAACGGTCCGATGGCTTAGAACCCGGCCGTCCCGCGCGGTCGGCCGCTTGTCGGGATAATCCCATTTTGCCATCTATTGGCATTAATCAGGTACGGCCTCCAACACGGGCCTTTCGAAGTAACAGGATTGTCCCATGAAGGTCCGTAACTCGCTGAAGTCGCTGCGCGGCCGCCATCGCAACAACCGTCTGGTCCGCCGCAAGGGCCGCGTCTATGTGATCAACAAGGTCCAGCGCCGTTTCAAGGCGCGCCAGGGTTGATCCGGCGCGGGTCGGCCGATTGCGCCGATCCCAACACATCTCTTTCACAGGTCTTTGACGCCGTGCTGCTTTGCAGCGCGGCGTTGTGCGTCTAGACTTCGGGCCATGGGATTCAACTTCCTTGGACCTGGCAACCGCCGGCTGGCGATCCTGATCGCCGCGCTGCTTGCCGTGCCGGTCCTGGCCATGCCTGTCGCGGCCGCCGCGCAGGACGATCCTCGGGTGGTCCCGCCGCCGAAGGCCCAGAAGAAACTGCCCGAAGCCCCGACCAAGCTGCCGAAGGTTCCGGCCGACCGTACCCGCGGACTGGATTTCCTGTTCGGCGCCCTGAAGGCTGCGCCCGATGAGGACAGCGCCCGCCACGTCGAGGCGCGGATCTGGGCGCTGTGGCTGCAAACCCCGAGCGATACCGCGGCGCTGTTGATGGTGCGCGCCAAGGCTGCGCTCGACGCGCAGAATATCGATGTGGCGCTGAAGCTTCTGGACGCAGTAATCAAGCTCCGGCCCGACTATGTCGAGGCCTGGAACCGGCGCGCGACGATCTACTATCTCAAGAACGACTATGTCCGTTCGCTGGGAGACCTGCAGCAGGTGTTGACCCGTGAGCCCCGCCATTTCGGCGCGCTGGCGGGTGTCGGCATGATCATGCAGGACATGGGCGACGACAAGCGCGCGCTGGACGCCTTCCGCAAGGCGCTGGCTGTCGATCCCTACCTCGAGAAGGTGCCGCAGATCGTCAAGCAGCTGACCGAGAAGGTCGAAGGCCGCGACATCTGATTGCGTGCGATTGACGCGAGGGGAGACGTTGCTCGCGAGCTTGATGCTTGCTCGCGATACGGTCCGGCGCAGGAGACTAGTGCAGGAACTTGCCGCGGGATGCGCTGTCCTGGGCGACAGCAGCATAGAATTGCTGAAGCTCCGCCTCCAGGTGCTCATTCACGAGCAGCAGGGCCTTCAGGGCTCCGCGCAGGTCGCCGTTGCAGCTCGCCACGATCTGATCGATGGCCACATCGCTAGGGTCGGAAATCATGGTACTCCTCCGATTACTTCCCGTGAACTCGTCGTGCGGACGCGGGTTCCTGTGGATTCAGTGCACAAGTCAAAAGGCATCCCGGGTGCGTCCCGGTTTCGATGAAGCCTCGCCTCTGATGGCGAAATTGCCACGGGCCATCTATGGAATTACTAATGACGGTGGGATGAACCCGCTATCCACAGGCTGGGCGCATTGTGGACAACTGCGCCCTGGGCGCGAACTGGACAACCGAAAATTGGCTTTCCGAACAAGGGCATCCCAGGGCTGCGGGCCAATCCACGCGAAACCTGGGGTCGGCTTCGTCGTAATTTTCGGGTGCCCAAGACACTTCAACTACCCAAGATCTTTCGGACCCCCTCGATGTTAATCGCGATCATCGCACTGGCGGCGGCAGGGCTGGCGCTGGCCCTGGCGACGCAAATCGGCGTCATCCTTACTCAGGGGGCCTTTCCGCCTCGGGGCCGCATGGTCGACGTGGCCGGTGCACGGCTGCACGTGGTCGAACTCGGGCCGCGCGATGCCGCGGGGCCGCCGGTCGTGATGCTGCATGGCGCAAGCTCCAATCTCCGGGCAATGCAGCCGCTCGGCGACCGCATTGCCAAAACACGCCGGGTGATCCTGATCGACCGGCCGGGCCATGGCTGGAGCACGCGGGAGCGCGCGGCGGATTCGACACCCCCGATCCAGGGCCGGATGATCGCGGAGGCGCTGACGAGGCTTGGCATCGACCGGGCGATCGTAGTGGCGCATTCCTGGGCCGGTGCGCTCGCGCTGCGCATCGCGCTGGATGATCCGGACCGCGTCGCGGGCCTCGTGCTGCTCGCCCCCGTCGCCTATCCCTGGCGCGGCGGCGCCGGCCGCTACAATGATTTTATCTCGACGCCGCTGATCGGGCCGCTGCTGGCGCACACGGTCACGCTGCCGCTCGGTTGCCTCGTCGCCAATTCGGGCGCACGCGGCGTGTTCGCGCCGCAGCCGATGCCGGCCGATTTCGTCCGCGACAGCGAGGCATTGCTCCTGCTGCGCCCGCGCGAATTCATCGCCAATGCGCGCGACCTGGTCACGCTGAAGGCCGCCGTGGTCGAGCAGGCGCCGCGCTATGCGGAGATCAAGGCGCCGCTGTCGATCATTTCGGGCGACGTCGACAAGACGGTCTCGACCGGCATCCATTCGCGGCCGCTTGCAGCGTCAGCGCCGGACGCCAGGCTCATCGTGCTGCCGGGTGTCGGCCACATGGTGCAGTATGCGGCGCCCGATCTCGTGGCGTCCGAGATCGAGGCGATTGCCGACCGGTTGGTCCAAATGGCAGCAACAGCGGACAAGATTGCGCCCGCGAATCTGTGATCCGGTGAGGCTTGCGCGGTTGCAGCCTGCCGAACATCATGCGGCTGCGCGGCTCGACAGATACCACCCCAAAGGACAGGCCCCATGCGGATCGACAACATCGCCGACCTCATCGCTGAAACCCTCGCCCAGGCCGGCGTGAAGCGCATCTACGGGGTCGTCGGCGACAGCCTCAACGGCTTGACCGAGGCGCTGCGCAAGCGCGGCACGATCGACTGGCTGCATGTGCGCCATGAGGAGGTGGCGGCCTTCGCCGCCGCAGCCGAATCCCAGATCACGGGCGACCTTGCGGTATGCGCGGGCTCCTGCGGCCCGGGCAATCTGCATCTCATCAACGGCCTGTTCGACGCGCATCGCAGCCGCACGCCGGTGCTGGCGATCGCGGCACAGATCCCGTCGGCCGAGATCGGCGGCGGCTATTTCCAGGAAACCCATCCGCAGGACCTGTTCCGCGAATGCAGCCATTATTGCGAACTGGTATCGGATCCGGCGCAACTGCCCTACATGCTGGAGAATGCGATCCGCGCCGCGGTCGGCAAGCGCGGCGTCGCGGTCTTGGTGCTACCGGGCGACGTTGCGATGCGGCCGGCGCCGAAGCGCGACATCGCGCCGAATGCCGGCCTTCTGCCGCCCCTGCCGGTGGTGCGTCCGGCCGAGGCCGAATTGAACGCGCTGGCCGCGCTGCTCAATGGCGCAAAGCGCATCACGTTGTTCTGCGGCCGCGGCTGCGCCGGGGCGCATGACGGCCTGATCAAGCTCGCCGAGACGCTGAAGAGCCCGATCGTGCATGCGCTCGGCGGAAAGGAATATGTCGAGTACGACAACCCTTACGATGTCGGCATGACCGGCTTCATCGGCTTTTCCTCCGGCTATGCCGCGATGCACGGCTGCGACGTGCTGCTGATGCTGGGCACCGACTTTCCCTACAAGCAGTTCTTCCCGACCGACATCAGCATCGCCCAGGTCGATCTCCGTCCGGAAAATCTCGGCCGCCGCTGCAAGCTCGATCTCGGCATCGTCGGCGACGTCGGCGAGACCATCGCCGCGCTGCTGCCGAAGCTGACCGTCAAGACCGAGCGCAAGTTTCTCGACGCCAGCCTCGCGCACTACAAGGACGCCCGCGCCGGACTCGACGATCTTGCCCGCGGCAAGCCGGGGCAAAAGCCGATCCATCCGCAATACCTCGCGCGCCTGCTCAGCGAGCAGGCGACCGAGGGTGCGCTGTTCACCGCCGACGTCGGCACGCCGACGATCTGGGCTGCGCGCTATCTGAAAATGAATGGCCGCCGCCGTCTGGTCGGCTCCTGGGTGCACGGCTCGATGGCCAACGCGCTGGCACATGCGATCGGCGCACAGGCGGCGCAGCCGGGGCGTCAGGTGGTGTCGTTGTCCGGCGACGGCGGCTTTGCGATGCTGATGGGCGATTTGATCACGCTGACGCAGGCCAAGCTGCCGGTGAAGGTCGTGATCTTCAACAACAGCGTACTCGGCTTCGTCGCGCTGGAGATGAAGGCCGCCGGCTTCATCGAGACCGGCGTCGACCTGAAGAATCCCGATTTCGCGGCGATGGCCCGCGCCATGGGTATTCACGGCGTCAGGGTCGAGGATCCCGGCGAGCTCGAGGGCGCGATCCGCGACGTGCTCGCGCATGACGGCCCGGCCGTGCTCGACGTCGTGACCGCGACGCAGGAATTGTCGATGCCGCCGACCATTACGTTGGAACAGGTGAAGGGCTTCAGCCTGTGGGTGCTGCGCGCCGTGATGAGCGGCCGCGGCGACGAGGTGGTCGATCTCGCCAAGACCAATCTGTTGCCGCGCTGATCGCGGTAGCAGAGCATGATCCGGAAAAGCGCGTAGCGGTTTTCCGAAAAGATCATGCTCAAATCAGAAAGCCAGAAGGGGATGGCGATTCGAAGAAAAGCCATCCCCGTCCGCCCTGGCATTTGCGCAGGGCGGACGACGTCCGATACCGCCGATTACTGCTTCTGCTTGCCGTCCTTGTCGAACGACGACACGTAGGCCCACAGATTGTTGGCTTCGGTCTCGTTCTTGATGCCGGCGAATGCCATCTTGGTGCCGGGGATCTTGGCCTTCGGATCCTTGATGTATTCGAGGAAGGTTTCCTTGTTCCAGGTGATGCCGGAGTTCTTGTTGGCATCGGAATAATTGTAGTCCGGCGCGGTGCCCGAGTGGCGGCCGTCGAGGCCGTTGAGCTCGGGGCCGACCTTGTTCTTGGCGCCTTCGCCGATCGCGTGGCAGGCGAGGCATTTGTTGAACGAGGTCTTGCCGGCGGCGGCATCCTGCGCCAGCGCGGAGGATGCGGTGGCCAGCGATGTGACGACCGCCAGCGCGCTCAAGGTCTTTAGGTTCATGGGGTTCTCTTCGTTTCGTCCCGGGGGGTAGTGTTTGGTTTGTGGCATGTCCGGCTTGGACAGGACAAGCCACGAAACTTTGACAGGTTTCATGGCCGTCCGCTTGTCCGAGAGAGAACTCGCCATTGCGGGGCGGGGCAATCCGACCTTCGGCCGGTTGACCGAAACAGGGTGACTGAAACAGGTGCAGACCTGATTGATTTGTCGTAACAAATCGGCAAAGCGCAGAGCGCTCCGAGGGAACACCAATGTCCATCATGATGCCGGCGGCCGATCAGGCCGTCCTTGCCCGCCGCGCCGAAATCGTCGCCGCCTTGCGCGCGATCGTCCCGGGCGAGGGCGTGATCGACAGTGCCGCCGAAATGCTGGCCTATGAATCCGACGGCCTGACCGCCTATCGGCAGCCGCCGATGGTCGTCGTGCTGCCCGATACCACCGAACAGGTCTCGAAGGTCCTCAGATATTGCCAGGAGCAGGGCATCAAGGTGGTGCCGCGGGGCTCCGGCACCTCGCTGTCCGGCGGCGCGCTGCCGCTTGCCGACGGCGTCTTGCTCGGGCTCGGCAAGTTCAAGCGGATTCGCGAGATCGACTTCGACAACCGCGTTGTCGTCACCGAGCCGGGCGTCACCAACCTTGCGATCAGCCAGGCGGTCGCCCATGCCGGCTTCTATTACGCGCCCGATCCGTCGTCGCAGATCGCCTGCTCGATCGGCGGCAATGTGGCGGAGAATTCCGGCGGCGTGCACTGCCTGAAATACGGCATGACCACCAACAACGTGCTGGGCTGCGAGATCGTGCTGATGAGTGGCGAGATCCTGCGCATCGGCGGCAAGTCGGCCGAGAATGCCGGCTACGATCTGATGGGGATCATCACCGGCTCGGAGGGGCTGCTCGGCGTCATCACCGAGATCACGGTGCGCATTTTGCAGAAGCCGGAGACGGCGCGCGCGCTGATGGTCGGTTTCGCCGAGGTCGAGGCGGCCGGCGAATGCGTGGCTGCCATCATTGGCGCCGGCATCATCCCCGGCGGCATGGAGATGATGGACAAGCCGGCGATCCACGCCGCGGAAGCTTTCGTCCATGCCGGCTATCCGCTCGACGTCGAGGCGCTCCTGATTATCGAGCTCGACGGGCCCCAGGTCGAGGTCGACGAGCTGATCAAGCGGGTCGAGGCGATCGCGCAAGGTTGCGGCTCGACCTCCTGCCAGATTTCGACCTCGGAGGCCGAGCGCAATCTGTTCTGGGCCGGCCGCAAGGCGGCATTCCCCGCGGTCGGGCGGATCTCGCCGGACTATCTCTGCATGGACGGCACGATCCCGCGCGGCGCCTTGCCGAAGGCGCTGGCGAGGATCCGCGAGCTCTCGGAGAAATACGGCCTCGGCGTCGCCAACGTATTCCACGCCGGCGACGGCAATCTGCACCCCTTGATCCTCTACGATGCCAACAAGCCGGGCGAGATCGAGAAGGCGGAAGCGTTCGGCGCCGATATCCTGCGTTGCTGCGTCGAGCTCGGCGGCGTGCTCACCGGCGAGCATGGCGTCGGCATCGAGAAGCGCGACCTGATGCCGGAGATGTTCACCGAGATCGATCTCAACCAGCAGCAGCGGCTGAAATGCGCCTTCGATGCAGAGGGCCTGCTCAACCCCGGCAAGGTGTTTCCCACCCTGCACCGCTGCGCCGAGCTCGGCCGCGTCCATGTCCACGCCGGCAAGCTGGCCTTCCCGGATATCCCGCGGTTCTAGTATCGTCTCAGCAGGCCGAGCTCGGCGCTGGTATTACCATAGTCGGCACAGGCCCGTTCCGGGTCTTGGAGCAACTCCGCCCGGACCCGCTTGAACGTTTTGCTGGCCGCTTCGGTCACCTCGGGGCGGAATTTGCGCGGATCGTAGTCGTTGCCATCGTTCGCCTTGATGGCTGCGTCAAAGGCGCTGATCATTGCCATGGCGGCGTCGGGGCCGCCGAGAAGCCTGGCGCCGAGTCGAACGCCGCCGGCACCATCGGCTTCATAGCCGATGCATCGCTGTTCGAGCACCGCGGCCGCGGTGACGAGTTGGTCGAGGAACGACGCCTCGGCGTCGGTGAGCATTGCGGCGCGCGCCTGCTGTGCCACGATCATCGCGAGCAGAGCGATGGCTGTCGGTTTGATGGTCATAGTAGCGGTTCTCCTGCGGCGGTTGAGCCGCGATCGAAATAGCCGGTTGTCGAATGACGATAGCGCTGGCCTGTCCTTTAGCGCATCAGCTGCCACGTCGGTTGTAGGCCCCAAGGCTAACATGCATCGATGTCGACCCCGTGCCGCCTCCCGGACGCAGGCGGACGTCGGGAACTTGCGAGTACACTGCGACTCTCCGATGGATACATTTCGACGGACCACTTTAGTCATCCAATAACCTTAACGGAGGCTTGCCATGACGGCCGTGGCAAGCCGGCAGGACTGCCGTTGCGCGTCGCTGTTATTGCGGCGGCCACCGTTTACACGGCCTTCAACTGTTCCTCGGTATTTTCCCAAGATGCACGTCTTTGGGAACACATCGATGCCCAGCCTGGCTGATCAGCTGGCTCTTTCGCGCAATCGGCCCGCAGGTTTCGACTACATGCGGATTGCGCTGGCGGTATCGATCATCTGCCTGCACAGCCTGAACGTGACGCTCGGGCTCGGCCGGGCGCTGCAAATCCTGGGCTCGTTCCGCATCGGCATCGCGATGATCCTCGCGCTGTTCTTCGCGCTGAGCGGCTTCCTGGTGACGGCGAGCCTGCAGCGGTGCAAGAGCCTGATCTCTTTCCTAGGCCTGCGCGCGCTTCGGATCGGACCCGCACTCGCAGTCGAGACGACGCTGTCGGCCGTCATCATCGGCTCGGTCTTCACCGAACTGCCATTGGCGCAGTACGTCGCCGACCCGAAATTCCATGCCTATTTTCTCAATATGGTCGGCGACATCCATTACGAGCTGCCGGGCGTCTTCCTCCACAATCCGCTGCCGGATCTGGTGAATGCCCAGCTCTGGACGGTGCCATATGAATTGTGGTGCTACGTCATCCTGGCGCTGCTCGCGGTGGCCACGATCTGCTTCAACAGGGTGGCCTACCTTGTGTTCCTGGTGATCGTTCAGGTCGCGCTGGTGAGCTACGACATCTACGGCTGGGAAGAGGTGGCGATCCAGCTTCGCCCGCACCTTCTGGTGTTCTGCTTCCTTGCCGGTGTCGGCTTCTACCTGTGGCGCGACAAGGTGCCGTTCAACCGCACGGCGTTCCTGGTCGCGCTGGTGCTGTGTGCCGCCGGCATGGGCACGGGACGCGGCGATGCGCTGGCTCCGGTGCCGGCCGCCTATGTCGCGTGCTATCTCGGCCTGATGAATCCACGGCGAAGCTGGATCGTGTCGTCAGGGGATTACTCCTACGGGCTCTATCTCTATGGGTTCGTCATCCAGCAGTGCGTTGCCGCGTTCGGCCCGCCGGTCCAGCACTGGTATCTGAACATCCTGATCAGCCTGCCGCTCGCCTTCGGCGTCGCCGTCGCGTCCTGGCATCTGGTCGAGAAACATGCGCTTCGGCTCCGCGGCCATGTCGAGACGTTCGAGGCCGCGGCGCTGTCGCGGATTTCGATCATCGGCTTCTGGCGCAGGTCGCCCGAGCGGGTCGAGCTGCGCGCAAGGCTCGGCAGCAGCAGCGCATCGATTTGATCCGCGCCGCGGGAAAGATTGGTATCCTCCCCGCGGCGCCCTCGATCACAGCAGCACGTATTGCGTCCGTTCGCGCTTGGCGAGCAGCGGCAGCGCCTGCTCCGCGATATAGGTCTTGAAGTAGGCGCTCTCCGCATGCGCCTTGAATGCCGCTTCGTCCTGGAACAATTCGTAGAACAGGAATTGCGCCGGATTGTCCTTGCCGCGGCCGATCAGGAACAGCTTGGTGCCGGGGTCCTTCTGCGCCTCGGGCAGGAAGCCGTCGAGAATTGCCGCGACCTTGTCGGCCTGGCCTTCCTTTGCTTCCCATTGCGCCACGACCAGCAGGCCTGATGTGTTGATCGCATCGCTGATGGTTCTCGTGCTCATCGCATAGTGCTTCATTTGCATTCCTCCGTTGTTTTGCTCCGATCGAGCTTGCGATCCGGTCCAGGGCGAGACGCCGGCGATCGTCATGATCGCGGCGAATAAGCCGATGGCCGATCGTCGGGTGAGCATCATCGTCGTGGTCGTGACGTCCGAACGTTTCATGATCGCCTCCAGATGAAGTGCGCCAACCGTCTTGCCGGCCGAACCGCAACGCGACAGATAGGGGATCGTGCTGCGCACTCGGTTAGGCGACGGTCGAAATGTCGATGTCGTGAAAATGGTTCGACTTCGGTCGAAGTGTTACGTCTCCGCCTGCGCAGGACGCGCGATGGGGCCAAAACCTCGAGCAGGGTGGCCCGACCGCCGTTTCCGCCTTTGTTGGGTGGCAAGCCCCGCTCCCGGGCCATTCCGTCGGCATTGCGAGGGTGGGGTTCGTCGCATTTGATCTCGGAGCCAAACTTCGTTACCGACTAGCGTGTGGAAACGCTGAAAGTCAGAGACGTCCAGGACGTCGAAGAGATGGTGCGCGCCGCTGTCGCCGGCGAGCAGCCGCTCGAGGTCATTGGTCATGGATCGAAACGCGCCATCGGCCATCCGATGGCGACCAATGCGGTGCTCGACGTCTCGGTGCTGAACGCGGTCAGCTCCTATGAGCCGAACGAGCTGATCATCACGGTGCAGGCCGGCGCGCCGCTCGCCGACGTGCAATCCCTGATCGACGCCAAGAACCAGCAATTCGCCTTCGAGCCGATGGACATGTCCGTGCTGCTCGGCAGCGCGGGAGCCGGCACGGTCGGCGGCATGATCGGCGCCGGCCTCGCCGGTCCGCGCCGTATCAAGGCCGGCGGCGCCCGGGATCACCTGCTCGGGGCGCACGCGGTGTCCGGATTCGGCGACAGTTTCAAGACCGGCGGGCGGGTGGTGAAGAACGTCACCGGCTACGATCTCTGCAAGCTGCTCACCGGTTCCTGGGGCACGCTGGCGGTCATGACCGAGGTGACGCTCAAGGTGATGCCGAAGCCGGAAGCGGAACGCACGCTGGTGTTGCGCGGGCTCGACGACGTCGCCGCCAACAAGGCGATGACGGCAGCGCTGGGCTCGCCCTTCGACGTATCGGGCGCGGCGCATCTGCCCGGCTCTTCGCTGCGGTCGGGGACCGGCGCGCTCGCCGGCCTCGCGGCCTCCGGCCAGTCGGTCACGCTGGTGCGGCTTGAGGGCATTTCGGCGTCGGCGGCGCACCGGGCGGCCTCGCTCAGCCAGGCACTCTCATCCTATGGAACGGTCGAGAGCCTCGCTGACGACGCCTCAGCTGCGATCTGGAGCGCGCTGCGGGATGTGGTGCCGTTCGCGGCGAACGGCGCGCTCGGGGCCTGGCCGGTGTGGCGCATTGTTTGCCCGCCGGCTTCAGGCGGCGCACTCGGTCAGGCGCTGTCGCGCGCCACCGGCGGTGATGTGATCTACGATTGGGGCGGCGGGCTGATTTGGGCCGCGGTGCCGCCGGGCGCCGACGCGCGAGCCACGCTGGTCCGCGGCCAGGTCGAGGCGGTCGGCGGGCACGCCACCCTGATCCGCGCCACCGAGGATGTGCGCCGTGCGGTCGATGTGTTCCAGCCGCAGCCGGCCGGGCTTGCGGCACTCGGCGAACGGGTCCGGGCGAGTTTCGATCCGAGGTCGGTCCTCAACCGCGGCCGGATGATGCGAGGCGGGGGGGCATGAAGACCGAGTTTACCCTGGCGCAGCTCGCCGATCCCGACATCAGGGAAGCCGACAAGATCCTGCGTGCCTGCGTGCATTGCGGCTTCTGTACCGCGACCTGTCCGACCTATGTGCTGCTCGGCGACGAGCTCGATAGTCCGCGCGGCCGCATCTACCTGATCAAGGAGATGCTGGAGAAGGACAAGCCGCCGACGGCGGACGTGGTCAAGCATATCGACCGCTGCCTGTCGTGCCTTGCCTGCATGACCACCTGTCCGTCGGGCGTGAACTACATGCACCTCGTCGACCAGGCCCGGGTCCGGATCGAGCGGGATTACGAGCGGCCGCTGACCGAGCGGCTGCTGCGGTCGGTGCTCGCCTACGTGTTGCCGCGGCCGGGCCTGTTCCGGATCAGCATGATCCTGGCCGGCCTCGCCCGTCCGTTCACAGCGCTGCTGCCAACGCCGTCGGTCGGTGCGACGAGCCCGGGCCTGCTGCGGCGGATCAAGGCGATGCTGGCGCTGGCGCCGCGCAGCCTGCCGCCGCCGGGTCCGGCTGCGGGAACCGTGTTTGCGGCGGCCGGCCGGCGGCGTGGGCGGGTCGCGCTGTTACAGGGCTGCGCCCAGCAGGTGCTGGCGCCACGCATCAATCAGGCCGCGATCAACGTGCTGACCCGGCACGGCGTCGAGGTGGTGCTGGTCAAGGACGAGCAATGCTGCGGCGCGTTGACCCATCACATGGGACAGGACACCGATGCGCTGGCGCGCGCACGAGCCAACGTCACGGTATGGCAAAGGGAAGCGGACCAGAACGGGCTCGACGCCATTCTGGTGACGACCTCGGGCTGTGGGACAGTCGTCAAGGACTACGGCTACCTGCTGCGCGAGGACAAAACATTCGCCGAGCCGGCCGAGCGAATCTCGGCGCTGGCAAAGGATATCACCGAGTATCTCGCTGGCCTCGAGCTTGCGCCTTCAACGCAGAAAGGCGACATCACCGTCGCCTATCACTCGGCTTGTTCGTTGCAGCATGGACAGAAAATCACTCAACTTCCGAAAGAATTGCTTTCCAAGAATGGATTCGTGGTGAAAGATGTGCCCGAGAGCCATTTGTGTTGCGGTTCGGCGGGGACCTACAACATTCTCCAGCCCGACATTGCGAGCAGATTGCGCGATCGCAAGGTCGCCAATATTGCGCTTGTCAAACCGGACATGATCGCTGCGGGCAATATTGGTTGCATGGTTCAGATTGCCGGCGGTACGTCAGTTCCTGTGGTGCACACGATTGAGCTTCTCGATTGGGCGACAGGAGGTCCCCGGCCAGGATTGAATTGATCGACTGCCATTCGAGCATGATCCGGACCCCAGCCTTGCCCTGACGCAAACTGAAGGACCGGCGCTTCCCTGCCACAGACGCGAAGCGATCGCGCGGCCATCATGCCCGACAAGCGAAGTGGAAGGTGCCTCTCCTCGAGGTGCAGCTGCTGACCGGCAAGCGATCACTTCAATACGCGGTGGACTCAAATCAGCGGCAACAGGAGGACCACGATGGCGAAGTCGAAGAAGGCGAAGAAAAGCAAGAAGGCCAAAAAGGCCAAGAAGGCGGTAGCGGCGAAGAAGAAGTCCGCGAAGAAGTCGGCCAAGAAGACTGCGAAGAAGGCCGCAAAGAAATCGGCGAAGAAGTCAGCCAAGAAGACCGCCAAGAAGACCGCCAAGAAGACAACTAAGAAGGCTGCGAAGAAGGCTGCTCCGAAGAAGGCCGCGCCCGCGAAGCCGGCTGCGAAGAAGGCCGCCAAGAAGAGCGCTCCGAAGAAGGCCGCCGCGCCGAAGCCGGCCGCCCCGGTCGCAGCACCCCCGGCGCCCGAGCCGCAGCCGGCCCCGAGCTGGGCCACGCCGAGCCACGAGCCGGCGCCGAGCTGGGGCACGTCCGACAGCGAGCACCACTAGCCCGGACCAGCACCGGTTCACGTGATCGAAGCCGCAGCGGACGCCGCTGCGGCTTTTTCCGTATCGGCGGTCCGTAGTTTTGCGGAGACGCGATTCGCGACGATACCGACTGCAGCATGTCGAACTGTTGCTCGAATCCGATTTTGCGTGCCGCTCAACCGGGGCGGGAGCCATGAGTCTTGTGGTGCAAATGCAACACCCGTCAACCAACGTGTGGCGAGAGTGCTGGAACGCCTAAAAAGTCGGCACATGCATGTCTTTTTGGCTTCACGGTCCCGTGCATGGGCTTCAGATTGAACCCACGCGATTTAGTCGCAGTCCGTTATCGCGCGCCCTGGGGGCCACCGGAGCTGGGCTGTCTGGAAAAGTAGATGGGGATCGTCATGAAGAAACTGGCTTTGTTAGCAACGGCGCTAGCAATGATTTCGAGCTCGGCAATGGCCGCTGATATGGCGGTGAAGGCCGTCAAGGCGCCGCCGCCGGCTCCCTTCGATCCCTGGGACATCGCCTTCGGCGCCGGCATCGTCAGCGACTACGTCTTCCGTGGCGTCACCCAGTCCAACCACAATCCGTCGGTCACCGCCTATTTCGAGCCGCGCTACAACGTCAACAAGGACTTGCAGCTCTATATCGGCACCTCGACCGAAAGCATCTCCTTCGCCAACCGCGCCGCGGCTGAAGTCGACGTCTACGGCGGTATCCGCCCGACCTTCGGCGCCTTCGCCTTCGACATCGGTGTCTGGGGTTACCTGTATCCGGGTGGAACCTGCTACTACGGCGCGCCGTTCGACACCGCCGGCAAGGCGCTGGGTGCCGATTGCGCCCTCAACTTCCTGCCGAACGGCAACGTCATGAAGAAGGACGTCTCGTTCTTCGAAGTCTACGGCAAGGTGACCTACACCATCAACGACAACTGGGCGTTCACCCTGAACGAGTACTACTCGCCGAACTTCCTCAACACCGGCGCCTGGGGCAACTACTCCTCGATCATCGGCAAGTACACTGCGCCCAGCACCGTGTTCGGCACCAGCGGCGTCGGCATGTATGTGTCGGGTGAGTTCGGCCGGCAGTGGCTCGGCACTTCCGACAGCTTCTACGGCGTCCCGGCGTTCCCGAACGGCATCAAGTATGCCGACTATAACACCTGGAACATCGGCATCGGCTTCACCTACAAGGTGTTCACGCTCGATCTGCGCTACTCCGACACCGACCTGTCGAAGGGCAATTGCAGTGCCTTCACCAGCGACTATACCGCGGGCGGCACCAACAACGTGACCCCGATCAACCCGCTCGGCACGGGCTCCAACTGGTGCGGCGCGGCCGGTATCGCCAAGCTCTCGGTCGACCTGACCGCGATGTCCAACCTGAAGTAATTTCCTCTTCCGAGGATCCCGGGGGCGGCAGAGAAATCTGCCGCCCCTTTGCTTTTGCGGGTACCGGTGGTGGTGCTTGGCTGGCCGCCTTCGCCGATGGCCGGCGTTGCGAGGGGCAGCTGCTGGCCGTGGCCGCGAACCGACCCGGTCATGCAGCTACGACGCGGCGGCCTCGACCTTGTCACGCAAGGTGAAGCGGTCGCCGCCTCGGACCAGCGACACGTTGCGCTGGTGGAAGGCGTCGAGCGTCGAGCGATGGCCGATCGAGACCACCGTGGTGTCGGGCAGCTTCTCGGCGATCAGTTGGTACAGCGCGGCTTCCGAGGGCTCGTCGAGCGAGGCCGTCGCCTCGTCGAGGAACAGGAATTGCGGCGCATGCAACAGCGCCCGGGCGATGCCGAGCCTCTGCTGCTCGCCGAGCGACAGCATCCGGTTCCAGTGCGCTTCTTCCTCGAGCCGCGCCGCGAGCTGCGGCAGTCCGACGGCGGTGAGAACCTCGCGGACCCGTCCCGCATCGTAGCTCGCAGCCTGGCCCGGATAGACCACCGCGTCATGCAGCGAGCCGATCGGCAGATAGGGACGTTGCGGCAGCATCATCAGGCTGGCGTTGGCGGGGACCTGGACCGCGCCGCGGCCGAACGGCCAGATGCCGGCCACCGCGCGGAACAGCGTGGACTTGCCGGCGCCGGAGGGGCCGGTGACAAGGGTGCGTTCATTGTCGCGCAGGCTGAGGCCGTCAGCCGCGAGCAGCGGCTTGCCGTCCGGCAGGGTGACCAGGAGATCGTCGAGTTCGATGGCGTCGCCGCCTGTGGGTCTGACGTGGATGATGTCCTGCCGCTGCGCGAGCGCATCGCCGCCGCGGATCGAGTTCTCGAAGCCATCAAGACGCGCGACCACCGATTGCCATTCAGCCAGCGTCCGGTAGGCCGTGATGAAGAACGACAGTGAATCCTGCACGCTGCTGAAGGCGGAAGCGGTCTGCATCATGCCGCCGAGCTGGATCCTGTTGGCGAAATAGGCCGGTGCGATCAACACGTAGGGGAAGATCACGGCGGCTTGCGAATAGGTCGAGGTGAACGCCGTCAGCTTCTTGGTTCGTTGCATGATGTCGAGCCAGTTCCCGACCACGAAGCCGAAGCGATCGAGCAATCGCGTGCGCTCGGCCGGTTCACCGCGGAGCAGTGCAATCTGCTCGGCGTTCTCACGGGTCCGCACCAGGTTGAAACGGAAATCGGCCTCGAACCGCTGCTGCCGGAAATTGAGGTCGACCAGCGGCCGCCCGATCACATGGGTCAAGACCGTTCCGAGGATCGCGTAGACCAGTGCGCCCAGCACCAGGTAGCCGGGAATTGCGATGTCCTTGCCGAACAGATGCAGCGGCGCCTGATTGGAAAGGCCCCACAGGATGAACACGAAGGAAGCAAGCGTCACCGCGGCACTCAGCAACCCGATCCCGAGCGACAGGGTCTGTTCGACGAAGCGCTGGGTGTCGTCGGCGATACGCTGGTCGGGGTTATCAGCGGCGTCGCCGAGCAGCTGCATGCGATAGTGGTTGGCATCGTGCAGCCAGCCACCGAGATAGCGCGTGGTCATCCAGCGCCGCCAGCGGATCTGCAGCCACTGATTGAGATAGAGCTGGTAGACTTTCAGGCCGATCCAGAACGCCGCGAGCACGCAGAAATAACCGATCTGATAGGTGAAGACCGCCTGATCGCGCTCCTGCAGCGCGTTGTAGAAAACATTGTTCCAGCGGTTGAACAGCACGGTCAGAAACACGCTGGCGAGCTCGATGATCACCACCGCGGCCAACAGTCCGCGGCCTGCCCATTTGTCGTCGGAGTTGAAATAGGGCGAGGCGATGCGCCACACCGTCGCGAGCGTCGAGCGAATGTTGTTCACAGATTATCGTCTCCGGGGAAGTGGCCGCAACGGCCTGAAGTATCGGGACAATCGGCGTGATCTTCGACTAAAGTCGTAGGTCTGGCATGCAAGCGTTGGCTTGTCCCGGCGATCGAGTCAACCCTAGCATGACGACAACGGCGAGGGGCGGGGGACCTTCGATTTTTCGCGAGGATGTGAGCGATCCTTACCGATCGTTCATTCGCGAACCGGGGCTGCAATTCTTCCGACGGGACTCCCGCAATCGCACCAGCGCGCCTGCCTGTACCGAGGCCGGGGCGCTGCATAAGAATGTGGGAAGGAGCCCGAGATGAGCACCTGGAATCAAATCTACAATCCGTTGGGCAGTGCCGGGCTGTCGACGATCGCGGCCGCCATTCCCGTGGTCACGCTGCTGGTGCTGATCGCCAGCGGCAAGGTAAAGGCGCATATCGCGGCCATCATCGCCGTGATCGTGACCAACCTGATCACGATCTTCGTGTTCACGATGCCGGCCGGCATGTCGATCCGCGCATCGATCCTCGGCATCGTCACCGGATTCTTTCCGATCGGCTGGATCGTGCTCAACGTCATCTTCCTCTACCAGGTCACGGTGAGATGCGGGAAGTTCGAGCTGCTCAAACGCGCGGTCGGCGGCGTCACCGAGGATCGCCGCCTGCAGTTGCTCCTGATCGCGTTCTCGTTCGGCGCCTTCTTCGAGGGCGCCTCGGGCTTCGGCACGCCGGTCGCCATCACCGGTGCGGTGCTGATCGGGCTCGGCTTCTCGCCGCTCGCAGCCTCCGGCCTGTCGCTGATCGCCAACACCGCGCCGGTCGCCTTCGGTGCGCTCGGTACGCCGATCCAGGGCCTTGCCTCGGTCACCGGGCTCGATCCCTACATCCTGGGCGCCATGGTCGGCCGGCAGCTGCCGCTGTTCTCGCTGATCGTGCCGTTCTGGGTGGTATGGGCGTTCGCGGGCTGGCGCGGCATGAAGGAGGTGTGGCCGGCGATCCTGGTCACCGGCGTGTCGTTTGCGATTCCGCAATTCGTGATCTCGAACTACATCAATCCCTGGATCGTCGATATCGGCGCCTCGCTGATCTCGATGGGCGCGCTGATCCTGTTCCTCAAGGTCTGGCAGCCGCGTCAGCTCTGGCTGTCGCCCGCGCTGCGCGGCCGCGATGAATCGGCGGCGACGATGACGGCGGCCAAGCCGCTCGACAAGACGCCGTTGACCCAGGGCGAATTGTGGAGCGCGCTGCTGCCGTGGATCATCGTCTGCATCCTGATGCTGATCTGGGGCAACGGCGCCTTCAAGGCCTGGGCGAATGCCAACTTCGTCTGGAACTATCCGGTCCCCGACCTCGACAAGCTGATCTTCAAGGTGCCGCCGGTGGTGGCCAAGCCGACGCCGGAAGGTGCGGTGTTCGGTTTCACCTACCTGTCGTTCACCGGCACCGGATTGCTGATCGCCGCGATCATCTCGGGTCTCCTGATGGGCTTCTCGCCGCTCAAGCTGATCGCCGAATATGGCCGCACCATCCGCCTGTGCGCGATCTCGCTGATCACGATCTCGGCGATGCTGGCGATCGGCACGCTGACCCGGCTCTCCGGCGTCGACGCCACGCTCGGTCTCGCCTTCGCCGCGACCGGCGTGCTCTACCCGTTCTTCGGCACGCTGCTTGGCTGGCTCGGCGTGGCGCTGACCGGATCGGACACCTCGTCCAACATCCTGTTCGGCAATTTGCAGAAGATCACCTCCGAGCAGCTCGGCCTGCCGCCGATCCTGATGGCGGCGGCGAACTCCTCGGGCGGCGTGATGGGCAAGATGATCGACGCGCAATCGATCGTGGTCGCCTCCACCGCGACCAACTGGTACGGCCACGAAGGATCGATCCTGCGCTACGTGTTCCTGCACTCGATCGTGCTGGCGTGCCTGGTCGGTCTGTTCGTGACCCTGCAGGCCTATGTCTACCCGTTCACGGCGATGGTTCTGAAATAAAGAGGCGAGGCGTCGCCCAAACGAAGATCCCCGCGGGTGCGAGCCCGCGGGGATTTGCTTTTCGAGCGCTTTTTCTCGCGCCGCCATTCTGGCCAATCGCAGCCTTGTCCCCTACAAGGGCGGCGTCGCAATTGCTGGGAATGGCATGATCTCGATGAAGCGGATTCTGAACGGCGGCATGGCCGCGTTGGCGCTGGTTGCAGCGGCTCTTGGCGCGAGGCCGGTGCAGGCCCAGGAGGAATTCCCGTTCGGCTTCGTGATGACGCTCGATGCCGCGCGCATGCCGGGCTCCAAGCGGATTCCCTCGATCGAGGTCGGCGACAATGGCGAGGTGATCCTCGAGCTGTGGTGCGACGGCGGCAAGGGCCAGTTCTCGGTTGCCGGCAACACCATCGTGTTCGTTCCCGGCGCGATGGTGAACCGCAGCTGCACGCCGGACCGGGCGCAGGCCGACAAGGATCTGCTGGCAGCGCTCGGCGACACGACGAGCTGGCGACGGCAGGGTGATCAGGTCACGTTCGTGGGAAGCAAGTCGCTGCGTTTCGTGATCAACAGCAACTGACGCGGATCGCGCGGGCTCTCAGGGCGTCGCGACCAATCCGCTTGCGGTGGCAACGATCCAGCGATTGCCCCAGCGTACGATGGAATCGACGCGGCCGAGGCCTGGGACGACGTCGCCGCGTGCGGCCATCTTGACGCCCTCCGGCCCCTCGAGCACGGCGGTGCCGTCGCGGACTTCGACCACCGACCATCCGGGAATCGTACTCGGCCGGGTCTCCGCCGCCGCTGCCACGGGCTGCTTCGTCCCGAGCGTCGCGGCCTGCGCGTTCAGGGTGGTGGGCGCGGCGCCCAGCGCGAGCGGGCGCGGGCTGGCGGGCGTGGTCTTCGGAATGCTACCGGTGACGACGGGGTCGGCGTTGGATGCGGTCCGGCGCGGGCCCTCGCTCTTTCGGCTCGGTGGCGCCTCCGCGACGTGCGGGACAGGCGCTTCCTTCTGGGCCACCGGGACCGCGGCGGGAATTGCAAAGTCGTGCCAGTTGGCGCCGCCGGTCCATCCCAGCACGAAGCTTGCGGCCAGCGCGGTCGCTGCCAGCAGCGCCGTGCCGATCCGGTCGGCGAATGGCTCCCGCAGCAGCAGGGCGGCGTCGTGGTTTTCGCCTGAGACGTCCCAGAGGTCCGCCGTCTGCGCCGGCGAATGACCCTCCGTCACATCCGTTGGCCAGATGCTCCCAGGACTGATCGTCTCGCGGTCTTGCATGGCGTGACCTGTGTTCGGTGACGCAAAGGATGATCCCCGAAACTAAATCGAGCCTTAATTTTCGGTGACCGAACTGCGGCAGCACGAAGTTTTTTGGTCGCAGTCCCCGCAAATTGACGGGGCGGTGCGGGCGGCCGACAATCGCGACGACGACCCTGTATTGGGCCAGAGATGCACAAGCCTGAAATCAGCATCGCCCCCGAAGACCCGCGGCAGCCCGACGTGCGGCAGCTGATCGATCTGTCGGACGCCCACATGCAGGCGCTCTATCCGCCTGATAGCAATTACCTCGCCGCCGCCGAGACGCTTGCCGTCCCGGATACGGTCTTCCTCGTCGCGCGGCGCGATGGCGAGGTGCTCGGGTCGATCGCCTTCCGCCTCATCGCGCCCGGTCATGCCGAGATGAAGCGAATGTTCGTGCGTGCCGACGCGCGCGGGCACGGGCTCGGTCGCCGCCTGCTCGACGCGCTGGAGGACGCCGCGCGCGACCGGCGGATCGCGCGCATCAGCCTGGAGACCGGAATCCGGCAGCCGGAGGCGATCGGGCTCTATCGCGCCGCCGGCTACCAGGAGTGCCCGCCGTTCGGGGACTACGAGCCCGATCCACTCAGCCTGTTCATGACCAAGCGCCTCTAACTCCAGGCGGTCGTTTCCGGACGTCGTCTCCGCAAAGCGGGTCGTCGCGGCGCTTAGGCGCCGCTATAGCGATGGCATGCTCAATTTCGCCGCCCAGTATGCAGCCTTTCAGCGCCGCGACCCGGCCTGGGACGGCATCGTGTTCGTCGCGGTCAGGACGACGGGCGTGTATTGCCGTCCGGTGTGCCGGGCGCGCACGCCGCTCGCCCGCAATGTGCGGTTCTACGGCAGCGCCGCGTCGGCCGAGCGCGCCGGCTTCCGGCCCTGTCTGCGCTGCCGTCCCGAGGCGGCGCCGTTCTGCCCGGCATGGAAGGGCACCAGGACGACGGTCGAGCGCGCGCTGGCGCTGATCGAAGCGGGCGCCCTCGACCGCGGCAATGTCGCCGCGCTGGCCGATCGGCTCGGCATCGGCGCGCGGCATCTGTCGCGTTTGTTCGCCGAGCATCTCGATGCCTCGCCGCTGCAGGTCGCGCTCTCGCTGCGCGTGCAGCGCGCCAAGCGACTGATCGACGGCAGCGATCTCCCGATCTGTCTGGTGGCGCAGCGCGCCGGCTTCTCCAGCGCAAGGCGCATGAACGCCGCATTCGCAAAGCTCTACGGCCGTTCGCCTGTCTCGCTGCGACGGAAGCGGCTGCCAAACATCACGATGCAATAATGGAGATCAGCAATGGCCAAGAGCTACGGCACCGTCAGTGCCGAACAGAAACTCAAGATGAGCGGCCTCGCATTCGTCCAGGGGCTCGCCAGCGGCGCGTTGCCGCTCAACACCATCGCGCGGACGCTCGGCTATGACGTCACTGAAGCCGAGCACGGCCGCGTCGTCGTCACGCTGCTGCCGACGGATGCGCATCTCAATCCGGCAGGCACCGTGCATGGCGGGCTCACCGCGACACTGCTGGATAGCTGCATGGGCCTTGCAGTGCAGTCGACGCTCGATGCCGGAACGAGTCAGACCACGCTCGAATTCAAGATCTCGCTGGTGCGGCCGATCACGCCGGACACCGGCCCGATCCGGGCCGAGGGCCAGGTGCTCAATTGCGGCCGCCGCATCGGCACCGCGGAAGGCAGGGTCACCGACGAGAAGGGGCGGCTGCTCGCGCATGGCACGACGACGTGCCTGATCTTTCCGGCTTGATGAAGAGCCGCTGCGGAGAGCCTGCGCCGGCACCGCATCAGGGGATGCGATGCCGGCGCGGCAACATTGGAATACGTCCAGCGAGCCTGCGGATTAGAGCGCTTCGATTTCACCGAGCCGATCGTTTGCGCTACCCGAGCGCAGGGAAGTGCGTTCGGGTAGCCGCGATGCGATCGTCGATGAAACGCCGGTTCACCCGGCGTAGCCACTCTGTTCAGGCAAGCGAATGAGGCCGAGCTGCAGCATGGCGGTCAGCGCATCTTCCTGTCCGAGCTCCTCGGCGATCCGTCCGTCCCGCACGCGCAGCACGGTCGTGCCGGCGAACGTCATCTTGCGGCCGGAGGCCGCAGGCAGCGAGCCGAGCCGGAAGTCGCTGAAGGCGGGCCCGGTGTGCGTGCCGCCACCTTCCCAGCGGCCGACGACGAGATCACCTTCCGCGACGAGATCGCCGACCCCCCAGAAATTGAGATCGGGAAACGCTTCACGAAACTCGGTGATGAATTGCGTGACCGCAGCGCGGCCCTTCTTCGGTTCGTGCATCGGGTAGTGCACGACAATGTCTGGTGTCGCGAGCTCATCGATGATGCGCGGATTCCATGGGTTTCCCCAAAAGCCCTCGAACCACCGGCCTACGACGCTCTTGTTTTCCTCTGACATCGGATCGTCTCCATTTGCGTGTTGCCGGTATCGCGACCGGCGCTGTGTCGATGCACTCACTAGGCATCTTGAGACGGGTGTCGTGCCACCCGATTCCAGATCGGGCGTGGCGTCGGCGTTCAGACGAGATTCCGCTTTGTCGATATGGCGCTTAGCGTCGTTTCTCGGATGTCGCCGCGCAATCGGGAAGCGGGTGGCTCGCGCAACACGAACGCGAAAGAGCATTTGCGATCACACAGGGGAGCATCATGCGCAACTTCGATGCCATCGCCGCGCTGCGCGGCGACGGACTTCGTCCCGAGCTCGGGCGCTGCTCGATCGCGCCGCGATCGAGCCTGGTACCGAATTGTTCGTCAGAGACGACGGGATGCTTCAGTCCGGTCCGGACGCCGCTCCGAAGGCGATGCGCAACAACGTCGTGCCGCTGAAGACGAGGGCGGCGTGAATCAGGCGAGCCCCGCCTTACCGCCACACCGACTTGTCGGCGTCCCAGCGCTGACCTTTGAATTCCTTGAGCAGCGCGTCGATCGCGCCGTTGTCGTCCTTGGCCTCGCTGCCTTCCTCGTCGCTGCCGGAATCGTCGGACAGATTGAGCTTGGCGCCGGCGCTGTCATCCGACGTCGAGACGGTCGGGCTCGAGACCCAAAGCATCAGTTTGTCCGAGCTGCCGGGCTTGTCGGGCGAGACGAGGGCGGTGACCTCGTAATTCTGGGTGAGGCCGAGCGCAGGGTAGATCGCGCTTGGCCGCTTCAGCGCCAGCTTGAGCTTGCCGGTATTGGCGTTCCAGGTCGCCGAGGCGGGCTTTGCCGCGAGCGTCTTCGCCAGCACGCCCGCGATCGCAGTGGCGAGCTTGTCCTTGTTGATCTTGTCTCCGTCACGCCAGTCGGCGGCGGCAAAGCGGATGGTGCGGTCCATCTCGACCACGCCGCTGGTCCAGCCGGCCGCCGTCACGCCGGGCGCTGATTTCGCCTTGGCGAGCAGCGCGCTGGCGTGCTCGGGATCGACGGTGAGGTTGATGGTCTGCTCGCCGGAGCGCATCGCATCGCAAGTCACCGCGAGGCTGGAGGTGCCGATCTCGACCGCCTCGCCCTTCAGGCTCTTGAGGAAATCGGCCGCCGCATCGAGCTTGACCCGCACCCCGATCGATTCCGGCGAGACGTCGGTAAAGTCCTTCGGCTGCGGCGTGATGCCGTCCTCGGTGGCCTGGTTGTCCTGGAATTCCTTCTCGCTGAGATCGGAATTGTCCGTCGAGGCGACCTCCGTCACGGTCTGGCCGATCGTGATCTGGCCGCGGAATTCAAAACTGTCGCCGGTCTGCTTGCGGTTCAGCTTGACCGTGATCGGCTGCTTGTCGGCGACGCTCTGGGTCGTGCCGGAGAGCGTCTGGCCGTTGACGGTCAGGTTGGCGACGAAGCGGTCCTTGCGGTCCGAGCTCCTGTCGGCGGGATAGCAGACGTCGAGCACGGCCGCGGTCACGGTCTTGCCCTGGCGGGTTTCCTTCAGCACGACGTCGGCATTGCCGTCTATCAGGCCGTCGATCGAAGTGAAATAGCGCGTCTCGGGGCCGTTCGACGGTGCCGGCTTCGTTTGCAGCTTCATCTGGGCGAGGGCAGGTGCCGAGACGACGGCAAGACCGAGCAGCAGGAGCGGGAGCGCGCGCATACGATAAGTCCTCGAAGGGCAGAATCGGTTCCGTCGTAACTAGCAAACCTCCGTCTCATTGGCCAAAAAAGAAGGCCGCCTAACGGCGGCGCTTCCATAATCGCTGTCATGCGCGGTCGTCGGGTTCCTGGCCGCTCTCCAACCTGCCGCGCAGCGTACTCACGACGCGGCTGGTGGATTCGAGGTCCTTGATCGACAATCCGTCGGCGAGGTCGTTCACCCAGGGCAGCTGCAGGCGCATGGCCGCCTCGAAGGCGTGCCGTCCCTTCTCGGTCAGCACGACGAGATGGGCGCGGCGATGATGCGGATTGGTCTCGAATGTGACGAGCCCGTCCCGTTGCAGGTCGTTGACGATCCGCTGCACGTTTTGTCTGGCAGCGCCGAGGTCGCGCGCCAGCCACGCCACCGGTTGCGGGCGTTCGGCGGTGACGATGGCGCCGAGGATCTGCCAGCGCGCGCTGGTCAGCCCAAGTCCGGCCACCATCCGGTCGCCGGCGGTGAACAGCAGGCTGTTGAGCCTGAACAGGTCGAGAATCAGGTTGCTCAGGGCTTCGCCGGCCGGCGTTCGCTTGGTCTGCGGCATTTGTCACCATAAGTTGATCTTGACATCATGATGTCAAAAACAATATGTATCCATCGTAACGGAATGACATCATAGCACCAAGTCAATGGAGCCAGCCATGCCGCAGATGCGCCCCCTCGACCCCGCATTCCCGATCGAGCGGCAGCTCGCGGTCGATGCCAGCAACATCGTGCTCGTCAACGTCTTCACGCTCGACAAGGCCGACGAGGAGATCTTTCTTAAAGCCTGGCAGGCCGACGCCGCCATCATGAAGCGGCAGCCCGGCTTCATCTCGACCCAGCTGCACCGCGCGCTCGGCGACAGCCCGGCCTATCTGAACTACGCGGTGTGGGAGTCGACCGCGGCTTTCCGGTCCGCCTTCGCCAATCCCGAGTTCAGGGCCAAGCTCTCGGCCTACCCGGCCTCGGCCGTGGCGTCGCCGCATCTGTTCCAGAAGGTGGCGGTGGCTGACATCTGCGTCGCGTAAGTGGCCGGTAGGGCGGATTAGCCGAAGGCGTAATCCGCCGATCACGCGCGAGATATCGGCGGATTACGCTTCGCTAATCCGCCCTACGATTTGCTGGACGCTGGACGTCGCGTCAAACGCTCAACTGTGCACGAGCATGCCAACGCCGAGCGTGGCAACGGCAGCCAAGAAGGAAATGTCCAGAAATCGCAGCGGCGCTTTTGGACGATGGCCGGTCGAACCGGAAATCACGTAATAGAGGCAGTAGCCTGCGCCGAGGACGACAAACGTCAAGGTTTGCTTGAACCAGAACGTCAGGACGACCGCAAAGTCATCGATGCTGTCCAGGGCATAGGCGCCCAACGCGAGCACTGCGCCGATCGCATAGAACAGCGCCAGCGTTGACATCAGTGATTTGGCGTCGCGGGACATGCGATGATCCCTAAATCTCCATTGTAATCAAATCGCAAAAAAGAAGGCCGCCCGGAGGCGGCCTTCGATCTCGATGCGGATGTGGCGCGGGCCTAGAAGCCGCCCATGCCGCCCATTCCACCCATGCCGCCGCCGCCCGGCATCGCCGGTGCCGCATCCTTCGGCAGTTCGGCGACCATGGCTTCGGTGGTCACCAAGAGGCCAGCCACGGAGGAGGCGTCCTGCAGCGCGGTGCGCACCACCTTGGCGGGGTCGATGATGCCCTTGTCGACCATGTCGACATAGTCCTCGGTCTGGGCGTCGAAGCCGAAGGTCTCCGACTTGTTCTCGAGGATCTTGCCGACCACGATCGAGCCCTCGACACCGGCGTTCTCCGAGATCTGGCGAACCGGAGCTTCGAGCGCCTTGAGCACGATGTTGATGCCGGCCTGGACGTCGGCATTCGCGTTGGTGAGACGGCCGACCGCCTTCTTGGCGCGCAGCAGCGCGACGCCGCCGCCCGGCACGATGCCTTCCTGCACCGCGGCGCGGGTCGCGTTCAGCGCGTCCTCGACACGGTCCTTCTTCTCCTTGACCTCGACTTCGGTCGCACCGCCGACCTTGATGACGGCAACGCCGCCGGCGAGCTTGGCGAGGCGCTCCTGCAGCTTCTCACGGTCGTAGTCCGAGGTGGTCTCCTCGATCTGCGCCTTGATCTGGCCGACGCGGGCGTCGATGTCCTTCTTCTTGCCGGCGCCCTTGACGATCGTGGTGTTCTCCTTGTCGATCACGATCTTGCCGGCGCGGCCGAGCATGTTGACCGTGACGTTCTCGAGCTTCATGCCGAGGTCGTCGGAGATCAGCTGACCGCCGGTCAGGATCGCGATGTCCTCCAGCATCGCCTTGCGGCGATCGCCGAAGCCCGGCGCCTTGACGGCGGCGACCTTGAGCCCGCCGCGCAGGCGGTTGACCACCAGCGTCGCCAGCGCCTCACCCTCGACGTCCTCGGCGAGGATCAGGAGCGGACGGCCCGACTGCACCACCGCTTCCAGCACCGGCAGCATCGACTGCAGGCCGGTCAGCTTCTTCTCGTGCAGCAGGATGTAGGCATCCTCGAGCTCGGCGGTCATCTTCTCCGCGTTGGTGATGAAGTAGGGGCTGAGATAGCCGCGGTCGAACTTCATGCCCTCGACGATGTCAACCTCGGTATCGAGCGACTTGTTTTCCTCGACGGTGATGACGCCCTCGTTGCCGACCTTCTGCATCGCCTGCGCGATCATCTTGCCGATCGCGGCATCGCCATTGGCCGAGATGGTGCCGACCTGGGCGACTTCCGAAGAGGAGGCGACCGGCTTGGCACGCTTCTCGATGTCCTTGATCACGGCGGCGACCGCGGTGTCGATGCCGCGCTTGAGGTCCATCGGGTTCATGCCGGCGGCGACCGCCTTGGCGCCCTCGCGGACGATGGCCTGCGCCAGCACGGTCGCGGTGGTGGTGCCGTCACCGGCGGTGTCGTTGGTCTTGGAAGCGACCTCGCGCAGCATCTGCGCGCCCATGTTCTCGAACTTGTCCTCGAGCTCGATCTCCTTGGCGACGGTGACGCCGTCCTTGGTGATGCGGGGAGCGCCGAAGCTCTTCTCGATGACGACGTTGCGGCCCTTCGGGCCGAGCGTCACCTTCACGGCATTGGCGAGCACGTCGACACCGCGCAGCATGCGGTCGCGGGCGTCTCCGGCGAATTTTACGTCCTTGGCAGCCATTGATTTGAACTCCTGTCAGTATTTTGAACGAGCGGCTGCAGCTCCTGAACTCGTCATCACCGGGCAAAAGCACGAAGTGCGTCTTCGTGCTAGATGACCCGGCGATCCATCTTTGGAAGCGTGATGGATGCCCGGATCAAGTCTGGGCATGACAGCGGAGCGAGCGGCGCGCTTCTCGAACTTGTCGGGCTTACGCCAGCACGCCCATGATGTCGGACTCCTTCATGATCAGGAGCTCCTGGTTGTCGAGCTTGACCTCGGTGCCCGACCACTTGCCGAACAGCACGCGGTCGCCGACCTTGAGGTCGATCGGAATCAGCTTGCCGGCCTCGTCGCGGCCACCCGGGCCGACGGCGACGATCTCGCCCTGGGACGGCTTCTCCTTGGCCGAGTCCGGAATGATGATGCCACCCTTGGATTTCTCCTCGGCATCGATACGCTTGACCACGACGCGGTCATGCAGTGGGCGGAAGTTGGATTTAGCCATGACGTTCCCTCTTGGAGGCTCGGTTTCAGGTCCGGTTCATCGAGACCGGCGTTGAATGCCGGTCCGGTCGGCCAGGCAGGACGCCCGGCGCATTTAGCAATCGTGGTGCGAGAGTGCTAATTGTGTGCCGGGAAATATGGCTTGGCGCAGTTTCTGTCAAGCAAACGGGTTAAGGCCTTGGTGAGGCCAATATAGGATGGTGGACCGGAAACCAAATCGTAGCGATGACGTAATTTTATCAGACGTCATTGCTCCGCCTTAAGTTTTACGCTTGTCTGCATGACGGGTGCGGCCGGGAGATAGTTCGGGGATGCATATGATCAGGTCACTCAACGCGCGATTGGTCGCACGGTTCGCGGCTGTTTCGGCGCTGACGACACTTTTGGGGGCGTGCGGCAGCATGAGCCTGCCGTCGTTGTCGTCGAACCCCGAACCGGGGCCCGTCGAACCGGGAGTGGCCCCGGAGATGCCGGCGAGCATCCGCCCCGACGAGATCGTCGGCCGCTGGGGCCTCGCCTCGTTCCAGAATCCCGCCGACCGCGCCCGCACCGAGGCCGCCGCACGCGGCCAGTGCAAGCAGCCTTACGTGATCGGAGCCGGCCAGAACGGCGGCGTCATCATGCATCTGGCCGACCAGGCCACCCCGCAGGAACTGCGGCTGAAGGGTTCCCCGAGCGGCAAGAACTATATCGGCCCGCCCGGACCTGTGCCTGGCGAGCAGGACCGCGAGATTATCTCGTTCGACGGCCGGGTCCTGATCACCCGCTTCGTCGACAAGGACGCCGCCACCCGCTACGGCAACATGGTCTACGTCCGCTGCGCGCCACGCGCGTAACGGCGAGGCATCTGCATATCCCCCGCTAGCGCCACATCGGCGCCTCTCCCCTTGTGGGCGAGGCCGGATTGCATCGCCAGATGCAATCCGGGTGACAGGTCTCTGTCCGCGGGTGATCCTCTTGCGATTTGAGTAAGCGGCGACAACCGCTCATCCGGCGTGCTACCGCCGCACTCCGACGCGATTGACGCCGCCATTCATATTGCCGCCCGCGTTATGACGAACCGCAGCACGCGCCACCGGACGAGGCCTGAGCACGACGCCTGCCCTCGCCACGCACCCCCCCGGATACCCGACGTACTGGCAATAAACGACGGCCTTAGCCGGTGCCGGACTGAGAGTGACACCTGCAAACCCCAGCACGAGGCTGGCCGCAATTCCCGCAACTGTCACTGACTTGTTCGAAAGAATTTTCATCTGTCGCATGGTGATCCTCCTCATCGCACGTGAACCGAATGGTGATCGAGCCGCTGCAGATGCGACCCAACGCATCGTCGGTGGCAAAGGATGTGTGATGTTGATGTGGATCAATGCCGGGGCGTGCCCTGCCGCCATGCCCGATCGATTGACTTCGTCGAGAGGGCGGCTCGAGGAGCCGCCCTCTCGCGGTGCCGTTGCGCGGACTTCACTGACAGACGTACATGTGGCCGTCAGACATTTTCGTCATCGTACCGGGTTCGCAGCCGATACCATTGGCTGCCTTATAGTCTGCCCATCCGGTATAACCGTAATACGGACTGACCCCGTAGTAGGCTCGTGCCGGATAGTAAGGCTGGCCAAAGTGGGGATCCGTCTGGGCAGCATATGCATCGGTCCAGTTATTTGTGCCCCAGCCGGAATAAGCCGCCGTGGTAGCCGCCGCCGTAGCGACCGCGGCCGTAGCGGCGATCCCCGCGCCGACTCCGTACCCGTACGCAGCGCGCCGGGTGTGGCGACGCGCAACGCCCGCGACGCTCACGGGCGTCAGCGGTCGGCCCACGCGCGCCTGGGCGCTTTCGACCGAAGCCGAAATGCCGCCCTGCTCAGACCAGGTGACGGACAACAGTGTCGCACAAGCGAAAGTCGAGAGCGCAATTGCAGTATTCCTGACAATTCTTCGCGTCATGTTCGATCTCCAGTGTTGAGTACTCCAGTGGCTCCCCCCCCCCACTCAGTGATTCCTCAAAAAGCCGCAGGTATCAGCGCCCAAGAAACCCGCCGTGCATCGTCACGGTTTCAATGACGGCCGCGCCCGGGCGAAGCCTGTTCGCCCTCGGATGCGCGCAACGAGTGGCCGGCAAAGCTGTACTGTGTGTTGCGTGAAAGTGCGAAGCCCCGCTCGGGGCGACCGGATTCACTCCGGAAGTCCGATGCAACCGGCACCCAATATCGGCTCCCGGCACACGCATGACAATTTCCTCACACACACACAGTATGCGCCTGCGACAGCGGACCTGCCAGCAAATTTGCAGGTGTCACAATTGGCACAAACTGCATGCGGTCGAGACAGGGGTTCTGACTGATGTGTCACCTGACGTGGATGCAAGGAAAGCTGCCGCGCAAGATCACTCACAAAGCGGCGACCGCGATGATCCGACGACTCCGTCCGGTGATCCCTCGCGGGGCAGGACCATCGCCCAAACAAAAACGCCGGCCCGAGGGCCGGCGCTTTTCGTTCTGATTCGACAAATCTCAGTTGAACATCGCGTCGATGTCGTCCTGCGAGGCGTGGCCGGCGTCGCCGTCGAGCTTCGGGCCGTTGAGCAGGCGGGCATCGCCCTCGCGGGTGTCGACGATCGGCGGGACGTGGGTCTTGATGGCGTCGACGCCGCCCCAGATGTTCATCATCTCGTTGATGTGCTGTTCGATGAACTTCATCGTCTGCATCACCTTGCTGATGCGCTGGCCGGTGAGGTCCTGGAAGTTGCAGGCCTCGAAGATCGAGATCACGCGCTCCTGAATATCTTCGCTGAGCCGCTTCTGCTGGTCGGGCGTGACGTTGTTGGCCAGCGCGGTCGCGGCCTGGTCGATCGCTTCCACCGCTTCGAGGATCTGCTGGGTGGCCTGTTCGGTGCCGCCGACCACGGCGCCGAGCTCGCCATTGACCTTGGCCATCTCCTCGCCGTTGAAGCTCTTGCCGTGCAGCACGGCGATCTCGCGCTTGGTGCGGCTGATCGCGTCGTGGATCAGGTCGAGCTCGACCTTGAGCTTCTCGCATTGTTCGACCTGCGCGCGGTAGGTCTCGAGCAGCGCGTGCGTCTCGGCGACTTCGCGGGCGACGGCGGCATCGACGCTTTCGCCGGTGCGCTGCGCCGGCGCCGCGGCCATCTGGGCGCGGATCGAGCGAAGCTCAGCCATTATCTCCCGATGCATCGGACCGAGCTCGGCGCCGCCGGCAACTTCCGGCTCCGGCATCACGACTTCGCCCATGGCCTGCTCGACACGAAAACGCTTACGCTTCACTGACATGATTTCATTCCCGCCCCTTCACTGCCGTCCGTTCTAGCGAGAGGTGATTTAACGTCAGGTTCACGCGGGAACAGTTTGCGCCGAGTGCGCACAGCCGCCGCGATACCGGCGATTAACCATCTCGCCGCGGCGTTCACGCAAAATAAACGCTGTCCGGCAAAACCGCGCGGCATCGTCGAGATGGTGAATCGAAACGGCCGATCCGTTTACCAAACCGATGCGGTTTTCATTGCTTATTGACCACGTGCAACGGCGCATGTGCGCTCCGTCCACGTCACACGTCACGACGAAACCAGTACAGAGTACGTCGATGTTCAGGAAAACCACGCTTGCGCTGCTCGCCGGCGCTTCTTCGCTTATTGCCGTCCCCCATCATGCCATGGCGATCGACGCGTCGGCTCAGCCCGAGCCCAACGTGATCTACGCCAACCAGGGCGCGCCGCAGCCGCCGATGCGCACCGCCTATGCGCAGCCGCAACGCTCCAATATGGGCGGCGGCTTCATCGAATTCCTGTTCGGCGATGCGCCATCGTCGCAGGGTTATTCGCGAGAGCCGATGTATCAGCAGCAGCCGGCCTATTACGGCAACCGCCAGGGGCTGCCGCCGATGGATCCGCAGCAGCAGATGATCCGTCAGCAGGAAGAAGCTGCGGGCGATCCGACGCAGCGTCCGTTCGATCCGAGATATGAAAAGCAGCTGGTCGATTACAGCGGCAAGGAAGGCGCCGGCACCATCGTCGTCGATACGCCGAACAAGTTCCTCTATCTGGTGAAGGGCGACGGCCGCGCGCTGCGCTACGGCATCGGCGTCGGACGGCCCGGCTTCACCTGGGCCGGCGTCAAGACGATCTCGGCGAAGAAGGAATGGCCGGCCTGGACGCCGCCGCCGGAAATGCTGGCGCGCCGTCCCGATCTGCCGCGGCACATGGAAGGCGGCCCGGAGAATCCGCTCGGGGCGCGGGCGATGTATCTCGGCTCCTCGCTCTACCGCATCCATGGCTCCAACGAGCCCTGGACGATCGGCACCAACGTGTCGTCCGGCTGCATCCGGATGCGCAACGAGGACGTGATCGACCTCTACGGCCGCGTCAATGTCGGCGCCAAGGTCGTCGTGATGTAAGCGTGGTTTTGAAGCAGCTGCCCCAAGGATGGTTTCGTCCCGGCGAAAGCCGGGACGATGGAATCAAAACGGCCGCTCGAGTGGAGCGGCCGTTGTCGTTTCAGCGATCGCGTTTACGCGTAATCGCTGTTGTCGTCGCCGCCGTTGTCGTCGAAGTCGTCGGCGTCTTGATCATCGTCACTGTCCTGGTCGGCCTGCGCCTGGTCGAATGCGCCGGCGCGCGAGCCGAGATCACTGTCGCGACCGGACGTACTGACATCGTTGATTCCGGCGTCACGGGCGAGGTCGCTCGAGGACTGGTCGCCGCCCCAGGGCCGCGAACCACCACCGAGCCCGCCGGCGTCGGCCAGCGATTGATGGCTGCCGCCACCCATCATGCCGCGGATGCTGGAGAGCAGCAGCCCGCCGCCGACCACGCCGGCCGCGGCCGCAGCCGCGGTGCCGAGGAACGAGCCGCCACCGCCGCCGGGCGCGCCGCCGCCGAAGGCTGGGGGCTGCGAGCCGCCATAGGGCTGGCCGTATTGGGGCTGGCCGTATTGCTGCGGCGATTGGCCATAGCCGCCGGCCTGCTGCATCGCCTGGCCCGAGTTCCAGACCGGGCGGCTGCCGCCGACATCGGGCGCGCGCACCGGCGGCACCGAGCCGTGCGGCTGCTGCTGGCCCTGTCCGAAGATCGCATCGCGCATGGAATCGAGGAAGCCGCCGCCCTGCTGCTGTGCACCCTGCTGCTGGCCGACCGCTGCCTCGAGCTGCTGGATACGGTCATGGGCGCGCTTCAGCGCCTCGTCCTGCACCAGCGCGGTCTGCACCAGCGCGTAGACCGCATTCGGCGCGCTGCGCAGGCCCTGCATGATCGCGGACATGGCCTCGTTGTCGCGCGGGGCGTTCTCCAGCTTGGCAAGGCGGTCGAAGAGATCGTCGATCAATTGGCGTTCTTGCGGTGTCATGGCGTTCTCCATCGCGTCGATCGAATCGGCGCGCGGCTGATGTAGGACGGGCTTTGTGGCGCAAGGAGTGGGGGCCAGGATTAAATTTATGTATGCGACAATACGACCGGCGGTTTTTCGTGAACCTTATCAGGCCAGTGTAACTTTATTCAGGGCCAGCAAAGCGGAGAAATCCTCGCTTGCGAGATAGGCATGCTCGGTCTCGCGCTGCGTCGTCAGCGGGTCGAGGTTTTTCAGGGTTTCATCGACGAAACCGGGATGGCACATCACGAGCCCGTCCTCGGGCAGGCCGTCGAGGAAGCCCTGCATCAGCGCTGCGAATTCGCTGCCGCGCGTAAAATCGTAGGCGCCGGCGAAGGCCGGGTTGAAATGCAGGGCCGATCGCTGGGCCTTGATCCGGAATTGCGTGCTGAGCACGTTCAGCACCAAAGCCTTCGGCGCCGTCAGCTGGCGCGCCAGCGGACCTTCGCGTCCGCACTGCCGCACCCAGGCGTTGGGCGCGCGCTCCTTCACGGCGCGCAGGAAGCCGTCGCGGACCTGCGGGAACAGCTGCGCGTGCTGATGGCCGTCGACGAAATCGGGGGCGCGGCCGAACAGATCGTGGAAGGCGTCGAGTTGCGCCAGCACCTCGGCATGGACCAGATCGGCGTCGAGCCGGTGCATCAGCCCGGCGCGCAACAGCCGCGGAAACGGCAGGAACATGTCGCCGTCGAGCGGGCGGAAATGCATCGTCAGCGGCCGGAACGGCGCGGTCAGCGTCACGTGCAGCCCGATCGCGCAGCGCGGGCTTTTCGCCACCGAAGCCTGCAGCGCGGCCGCAGCCTCGCGGCCGACTGCCGGCGTCACCATCATCACCGACGTCGCATTAAGACGGCCGCGCTCGATCAGATCGCGGATCGCGCGGTTGACGCCGCAGCTTAAGCCATAGTCGTCAGCACACAGCCAGATCCGGCGCGGCGAATTTTCGCTCATTCGGCGGCGGTCCGCTCGGTGGCGCTTTGCGCCGCGCCGCCGTCGGCGTGCTTCTCGGTGTGCTCGGCGACGAAGTAGATCGGCCGTGCCTTCAATTCGGAGAGGATCTTGCCGATATATTCGCCGACGATGCCGATCATGATCAGCTGCACGCCGCCGATCGTCATCACGCCGATCATCAGCGACGGATAGCCGGGGACCTGCTTGCCGGTGGTCAGCACTTCCCACAGGATCGAGAGCCCGAACAGGAACGCCGCGCCTGCGAGCAGCGCGCCGAGCAGGCTGGCGAAGCGCAACGGCGCCACCGAGAACGAGGTCAGGCCCTCGATCGACAGGCCGATCAGCCGGCCGGCATTGAAGGTGGTGACGCCATGCGCGCGCGGCGCCGGCTCGTAGTCGACGCGGATCTGCCTGAACCCGATCCAGCTCGCGAGGCCCTTGAAGAAACGGTTGCGCTCCGGCAATTGCCGCAGCGCCAGCGCCGCGCGCGGCGACAGCAGGCGGAAGTCGCCGGCATCCTCGGGGATCTTCTGCCGCGCGCCCCAGTTGATCAGCGCGTAGAAGCCGCGCACGGAAAGCCGGCGCAGCGCCGATTCATTGTCGCGGTGCGCCTTCGCCGTGTAGACAACGTCGTAGCCGTCATCGATCCAGTGTGCGACCAGTTGCTCGACCAAGGTCGGCGGATGCTGGCCGTCGCCATCCATGAACAGCACCGCGCCGCGGCGGGCATGGTCGAGGCCGGCCATCAGCGCCGCCTCCTTGCCGAAATTGCGCGACAGCGACACCACCTGCAGGTCGAGCCCGTCGGCGGGCAGGCCGCGCGCGATGGCCAGCGTGTTGTCGGCGCTGCCGTCGTCGACATAGACCACTTCGCAATTGAGCCCGTAGCGGGCGCGCAGTGAGCTGGCGAGGTCGATCAACCGTTGGTGCAGCGCCACAAGCCCGGCGGCCTCGTTGTAGACGGGCACGACGATGGACAGACCCTGCGCTGCGGCGGTCTTGGCGGTTGTGGTCAGGCTGGAAACGTCAGAGCCCAGCATCATCGGTCAGGTTCCAGAACTAGAGCGTTTTCCAGCGAAATGAGGTTCCGGTTCGCGTGGAAGAAACGCGTCACAACGAGAGATCATGAACACAATATGGTACCGACGGCCGGCTGTCGCCAACATGAACGGCCCCGCCTGCTCATTGTCGCAGGAACGCCTCGAGCTTGGCGAACAGCGGGTTCTCGCGGTCGAACACGTAGTCCAGCGACACCACCGACACGGTTTCGGCGCCGTGCTCGCGCAGGAAGCTGCCGAGCGCGTAAAGCTTGCCCGGTGGGCAGTGCAGCGTCAGCATGCCCGACGAGGTCGGGCTGCCGAACGGGGCGACCACGCCGAAGCGGGTATGCGCCTCGGACAGCAGCGCATCGTTGCAACCGGCGAAGCGGGTACGCACCTCGCGATACTTGGTTGCGCGGGCGCGCGCGGCGATGTGGTCGAGGATGACGCGCGCGGTCTCGCGGGCGCTTTTCGACCAGTCGGCATCGCGGGAGGCGACGAGGTTGGCCTGGCTGCGCAGCATCACGCCGTCGTCGAGGACCTTGAGCCCGTTGGCGGCGAGCGTCGCGCCCGTGGTCGTGATGTCGACGATCAGTTCGGCGGTGCCGGCCGCGGGCGCGCCCTCGGTGGCGCCGGCGCTCTCCACGATGCGGTAGTCGCCGACGCCGTGCCTGGCGAAGAAGCCGCGCGTCAGATTGATGTATTTGGTCGCGACCCGCATGCGGTGATTGTGCTGCTCGCGGAAGCCGCTCGCGACGTCGTCGAGATCGGCCATGGTGCGGACGTCGATCCAGGCCTGCGGCACCGCGACCACGACATTGGCGTAGCCGAAGCCGAGGCCTTCGATCATCAGCACGCGCTTGTCGGCATCCGGAATGCTCTCGCGCACCAGATCCTCGCCGGTGACGCCGAGATGCACCGAGCCGCGCGCCAGATTGGCCGCGATCTCGCTGGCCGACAGATAGGCGATCTCGACATTGTCGACGCCGGCGATGGTGCCGCGATAGTCGCGCGCGCCGCCGGCCTTCGACAAGGTCAGCCCGGCGCGGGCGAAGAAGCTCTCCGCGTTTTCCTGCAAACGCCCCTTGGAGGGAACGGCGACGACGAACGGCGTGCTCATTGGGCGGCTCCGGAGGCACCGGCCTTGCCATGCCGGGTCATCGCCTCGATCCAGACCGAGAAGCCGACCGCCGGGATCGGATTGGCCGAGCCGAGCTGCGACATCAGCCCGTCATAGCGGCCGCCCGCGACCAGCGGCTCGGCGCCGTTGCCCCTGGCGTGCAGCTCGAACTCGAAGCCGGTGTAATAGTCGAGGCCGCGGCCGAACGCGGTCGAGAACCACGTCTTCCGGATGTCGATGCCGCGCGCGGCCATGAAGCCGACCCGGCTCTCGAACTGGTCGATCGCCGCGGCAAGGTCGAGCCTGGCGTCGGAGGCCAGTGCGCGCAGTTGCGCGATTGCATCGTCGGGATCGCCCGATATGGCGAGGAAGCGCTTGATGGTGGCGAGCGCATCGCGCGGCAGCGCGCCGCCCTTCAGCGTCGATTGCTCGAGGAAGCGGTCGGCGATCTCGGCGACCGTGCGGCCGCCGACATTGGTGGTGCCGGCGATCGACATCAGATCGGTGACCAGCGCCAGCGCCGCCTTGCGGTCGGATCCGGCGAGGGCTGCGAGCACGCCCTCATATTCGTTGCGGCCCGGCGCAGTCGCCAATGTCAGCTGCTCGATGTCGTCGGTCAGCGAAACCTTGCGGTTGAAATCCTTGATCAGCCGGCGCCGCCACACCGGATAAAGCTCGAGTGCATCGATCAGCGCGTTGAACAGCGCGACGTCGCCGGTGCGGATATCGACATCCTTCAAGCCAAAGGCCGTGGTCGCCTCCAGCGCCAGCGCCAGCATCTCGGCGTCCGCTGCGGCGCGATCCTGCCGCCCAAAGGATTCGATGCCGGCCTGCAGGAACTGGCTCGGCTGGCCGTCGCGATAGCGGAACACCGGGCCGAGATAGCTGAAGCCGGCCGGCTGACCGGCACGGGACGAGGCGAGGTAGTCGCGCGCCACCGGGATCGTGAGATCCGGGCGCAGGCAGAGCTCCTCGCCGCTCGGGTCGGTCGTCAGATACAGGCTCTTGCGGATGTCCTCGCCGGACAGGTCGAGGAACGGCTCGGCCGGCTGCAGGATTGCGGGTTCGGACCTGAGATAACCGGCCTGCGCGAACGAGGCCAGCAGCGCATCCGCCCAGGAAGCCGCTCCTGGAGCGGATCCGGCGGCGGGTCGTGGTGCGGCAGCTTCGCTCATCTCGACGTCCAATTCGCTCCGAACTCGCGGTTCGGAGTGGGGTTCCATGGGTGGTGTCGGCGGAGCCCTTAGCATGGCCGTATCAGGGTTTCGACAGGGATCAGCCAAGTGGCTTAATGATTGGGTTCGTTAACGATTTTGCGACGGCTTGGCTAGGGGCAGGGCAAGCCGAATTGCGAGTGATGTGAGCACGCCTCTCAGGCTTCCTGCCCCGCAAGAGGGGAGGGAACCCTTCCGCCGGTCCGTCCATCACCACCTCCCCAATCCCCCAGCGCCGCCTGCACCAGCGCCAGGGCGGCGACGGCGGCGGTGTCGGCGCGCAGGATGCGTGGCCCGAGCGCGAGACGGAGGATGTTGGGCTGGCGCAGCAGCAGCGCGCGCTCCTCTTCGGCAAAGCCGCCCTCGGGGCCGATCAGCACGTCGATCCCGCCGTTTGCGGCGGTCGCGGCCTGCAACGCCTGGACCGGGTTCGCCACTTCGGCCGCCTCGTCGCAGAACACCAGCAGCCGCGCCGGATCGCGCCCCGCCAGGAAACGTTCGAGCGGAAGGGGATCGGCGACCTCGGCAAGCGAGATGATCCCGCATTGCTCGGCGGCTTCGACCACATTGGCGCGCATCCGCTCGCTGTTGACCCGCGACACCTGGGTGAAGCGCGTCAGCACCGGCACGAGCCGTGCCGCGCCCATCTCGACCGCCTTCTGCACCATGTAGTCGAGCCGCGCATGTTTTAGCGGGGCGAACACATAGGTCACGTCGGGCAGGCGGTCCTGCGGGCGGGTCTGCGCCGTGATCGTCAGCGTGTCGGCGCGTTTGCGGCCGGAAATCTCCGCGCGCCATTCGCCGTCGCGGCCGTTGAACACCAGCACGCTGTCGCCGGCGGCAAGCCGCAGCACGTTGCCGAGATAGTTGCTCTGGTCGCGTTCGAGCGAAACAGTCGCGCCGGCACCGAGCGGGGCATCGACAAACAGGCGGGGGCTGCGAAAATCGAGTTCAGGCATGTCTGGGTTCCTGAGCCGCCTTCTAGCCTAAAGGCGCCGCCAAGTATCGCTCAGGTCTGCCCCGCTGCTGATTGCGACCGGAGAGGATCGTCGGATTCCATGACCGACATCGTTGGTCAGAGCTAGGGCCGCTTCCAAGTCGCGAGGCAAGTTAACCAAACCGGGCGACACCGTAGTCCCTCGGACTCGTCAGGAAAGCTCCGGCCAACTACTACGGTGGTGTCGATATATTGCTTCTGTCACCAAGTCATTTTTCGAGTCCGAGGGGTCGCTTGCACGCGGCCCCTTTTGTCTTTCGGTCGGTGTGGGGCCGCAAATTCGAGCCGAGGCATCACCGAAAATCGCGCTCAGGCACAATTGATGGCCCGGTTTTACCGCCGTTCGCGGCCTAAATGCTTCGAATCGGGGAACAATTTAATGTGGCCGGTGTGGCCCTACGCCGCGCTGTCGCCCAAATCCACGGGTTGTTAAGGGCGCACAGGAATCGTAAAACGCCCCCAAATTTCGTTGCTTCGTTTTGTTGCGCTGGGGTTGCCTGGACCTTTTGCCGGAGAAACACCCTCGATGATCCGCCGACTGATCGTGCTGACCGTTGCCGCGACCGCCCTGTCTGCGGGGCACGCCGCGGCCCAGAGCGCCTTTCCGGCGCCGCTGCCCAATCAAGGCCAGGCCGGCACCGCCTCGGATCCCGCGTTCCCGCCGGTGAACGGCGCGCGTGCAAGCCGTGCAGGCACCGCTTCGGATCCTGCGTTCCCGCCGGTCAACGGCGCACCGGCGGCCAGGGTCGGCGCCACGCCGTCGGCATTTCCGACCAATGGTGCGGCTCCCATCGCCGGCGGCGGTCTGTCGTCTCCGCCGCCCCCGCCCGGCGCCGGTGGTGGCGCCGCCGGTGACGCCTGCATGAAGGATTTCGTCCCGCTGCGCGAGGAGACCGAGAAGCGCGGCAAGGCGATCAAGGCGGCGAGCGACCGGCACGCCAGCCCCCAGGAGGCCTGCAAGCTGATCGGCAACTACAGCCAGGCCGAAGTCAAGATGATCAAGTATGTCGACAGCAACGCGTCGAAGTGCGGGATCCCGCCGCAGATCTCCGATCAGCTCAAGAACGGCCACAAGAATACCGAGGCGTTGCTGAAGAAGGTCTGCAACGTCGCTGAGCAGGCGGCGGCGCAGCCGCGCGGGCCGGCGGGACCGTCGCTGAGCGACGTGCTCGGCTCGTCCGCCTCGCTGCCGGAAGCGACGCCGACCAAGAAAGGCGGCAGCACCTTCGACACGCTGAACGGCAACGTTCTGACCCGATGATTGGGCGGCCGATGATTGACCAGCAATGAGCGAGGTCTCCGCCCGTGTTGCCGACTCCACAGGCAACTGGGTGGATACCCATGCGCCGGTCTGGTCACGGCCCTATCTGCGGCTTGCGCGCTACGACCGGCCGATCGGCTCGTGGCTGTTGTTGATGCCGTGCTGGTGGTCGGCGGCGCTCGCCGCCGGCGTCGCGCACGATGTGCGCTCGCTCCCGCTCGTCGTCCTGCTGTTCTTCATCGGCGCCTTCGTGATGCGCGGCGCAGGCTGCACCTGGAACGACATCACCGATCGCGATCTCGACGCCAGGGTCGAGCGCACGCGGTCGCGGCCGATCCCCGCCGGGCAGGTCACGGTGACGCAGGCGTTGGTCTTCATGGTCCTGCAGGCGCTGATCGGGCTTCTCGTGCTGCTGCAGTTCAACCGCTTTGCGGTCATGACCGGCATCGCCTCGCTCGTGATCGTCGCGATCTACCCGTTCATGAAGCGGATCACCTGGTGGCCGCAGGTCGTGCTCGGCCTTGCCTTTTCCTACGGCGCGCTGATGGGCTTTGCGGTGACGCTGGAGCGCATCGATGCGGCCGCGATCGCGCTCTACGCCGGATCGATCGCCTGGGTGATCGCCTACGACACCATCTACGCCCATCAGGACGCCGAGGATGATGCGCTGATCGGCGTCAAATCCACCGCGCGCCTGTTCGGCGCACGCACCCATCGGGCGCTGGTGATTTTCTATGGTCTCGCCGTGCTGCTGATCGGCGTGGCATTCGCGCTCGCGGGCGCGCGCTGGCCGGCCTGGATCGGCCTTGCGGCGTTCGCGCTGCATCTCGCCCGGCAGGTCCGCCGGCTCGACACCAGCGACCCCGCACTCTGTCTGCGCATCTTCAAATCCAACCGCGACGCCGGCTTCATCCTGTTCGCAAGCCTGGTCGTCGATGCGGTGCTGCGGGCGGCGTAACGGCGCGCTCTCGCCATTCCCCGGTGCGCAATTGCGCACCTGAGGGCTCTCGAAGCGAGAAGAGCAAGACTCGGACGATTCATGTCGCGAGAACGCGAGAGTATGCCCCGCCAGCCGATCAACAAAATCGGTGTCGTCCCTGCGAAAGCAGGGACCCATAACCACGAATGGTCATTGTCAAGCGAATCTGGGAACGACGAGTCCCGTTCACAACGTGAGCCGCGGAGTATGGGTCCCTGCTTTCGCAGGGACGACGGCGACTGTGAGGCGACTTGAGTGCAAACTCAATCCCGCGCGATGATCTCGCGCTCGTCGCGATGCACGCTGGTGCCGTTGAGGCTGACGCCGGCGCGGCGGCGGACAAGGAATTTCGGGCGGCGCGCGCGGATTGCGTTGCGGCGGCGGCGGCGCGGGGCAGGCTGGCGCGGGGCAGGCTCGGTCAGTTGCGGGAGATGGAAGATGTCGCTCCACATTTGCCAGGCGGAGGTGATTTCTTCGGCATCCGAACTGCTGCCGAGCGGAATGGAGAGCGCGGGATCGCGGTGAACCAGCACCAGCATCTGCGCGTCGTCGATGCCGCGCAGCGCGACGCCGAGGAAATCGCTGACGCGAACATTGACCGCCATCCGCATGCCGAGAACGGCACGGCGCAGCACGACATGTTCGCGGTGAAGCTCGACCTGCCGCATGCCGCCATCCGCGCGCGCATCCTGCGCGTGGAAGCTGAGCGGAAGGGAAAGAGGGTCGAGCCGCAGTGCGCGGCTCGACCCGGCGGAATTGATTCCGCTTGTTGGTGTTTGACGCCTCAAAGCCTTAGTCTCCCCGCCGGGATTATGTTCCCGGTCGATGTGTGAGAGCCTAGCCGAGCGATGGCCGTTTCGGCTTAAAAAGCCTGGTTAACCGCTCCTCACCTGGCGCCATGATTGACAAGAGGTTGGCCCGCATGATTGACGAAGCCTTGCGCCGATCACTCAAATCTTTGTTGCCCGCCGGTGCAAAGTGCTTGAATTCCCTGTGAATCCGGCACATCTGGTTAGGTCTGTCGACGCCATTCCGGGCCCCCCTCAATCCGCAGGAATTCGTTCGTGAACCCTTCACCATCTGCATCGCGACACGGCGATACCTCCGATCTGTTCGACCAGTCCGGCCTGAGCGACCTTGCGCAGCGTCTGGTCGAAGCCGCAAAGCGCGCCGGAGCCGATGCGGCCGATGCCATCGCGGTGCGCGGCGTCTCGCAAGGCGTCGAAGTCCGCGACGGCCGCGTCGAGGAAACCGAGCGCTCCGAAGGCGACGATGTCGGACTTCGGGTGTTCGTCGGCCAGCGCCAGGCGGTGGTGTCGACCAATGACGTCAGTGGCGACGGGATTGCAAAGCTCGCCGAGCGCGCGGTCGCGATGGCGCGCGTGGCGCCCGACGATAAATATGTCGGTCTGGCCGATCCCGCGCTCCATGCGCATGATTTCCCCGATCTCGATCTGCTCGACCGTACCGTCCCGACCACGGCCGAGCTCGAGCGGCGCGCGATCGAAGCGGAAGCCGCGGCACTCGCGGTCAAGGGCGTCACGAAATCCGGCGGCGCATCGGCCTCGACCGGGATCGGCGGCATGGTGCTGGTGACGTCGACCGGTTTCCACGGCTCTTACCTGCGCTCCAGCCACGGCATCTCGACGACGGCGATTTCCGGTGAGGGCACCGGCATGGAGCGCGACTATGATTTCACCAGCGCGCCGCACGCGTCCGATCTCGATGCACCCACGGCTGTTGGCCGCAAGGCCGGCGAGCGCGCGGTGGCGCGGTCGAATCCGCGCAAGGTCGAGACCTGCAAGGTGCCTGTCGTGTTCGATCCGCGGGTTGCGGGCTCGATCGTCGGCCATCTGGTCGGCGCCATCAACGGCGCCTCGATCGCGCGCAAGACCAGCTTCCTGAAGGACAAGCTTGGCGAGCAGCTGTTCTCGAGGGATATCCGCATCATCGACGATCCCTTGCGCGTGCGCGGCCTGCGTTCGCAGACCTTCGACGCCGAGGGCGTCAAGGTGAAGAAGATCGCGTTGATCGACGAAGGCGTGCTGACCACCTGGGTGCTGGACTCCGCGACTGCGCGCGAGCTCGGCCTGGTCACGACCGGGCATGCGCATCGCGGCGTGTCGTCCTCGCCGTCGCCCGGAACATATAATCTGCATCTCGAGCCGGGTGCGGTGACGCCGAAGGAGCTGATCTCCGACATCAAGCAGGGCTTCTATGTCACCGACCTGATCGGCTCCGGCGTCAACGGCGTGACCGGCGACTACAGCCGCGGCGCGTCCGGCTTCTGGATCGAGAATGGCGAGATCACCTATCCGGTCAGCGAAGTGACGATCGCCGGCCACCTGCTGCCGATGTTCAAATCGCTGGTCGCTGCCAACGATCTGGAATTCCGCTACGGCGTCAATTCGCCGACGCTGCGCATCGAGGGCCTGACGCTTGGCGGACGCTGATACGGACGACTGGACCAAGGCGCGCGACGCCGCCTTGCTGACCAGATCGGTGCAGGAGGCGGGCCGGCTCGCATCGTCGCTGTTCCGCACCGAATTGAAGAACTGGATCAAGGGCGCGTCCTCGCCGGTCTCGGAGGCCGACATCGCCGTCAACGACCTCCTGGAGCAGCAGCTGCGTTCGGCGACGCCGGGTTACGGCTGGCTGTCGGAGGAAAGCGCCGACAACGCGACCCGGCTCGACAGGCGCTTCACCTGGATCGTCGATCCGATCGACGGCACCCGCGCCTATCTCGCCGGCCGCGAGGACTGGTGCGTCAGTGTGGCGCTGGTTGAGAATGCATCGCCGGTGCTCGCGGCGGTGTATGCGCCGGTGACCGAGGAATTCTTCTTTGCCGCCCGCGGCCAGGGCACGACCCTGAACGACAGCGGCGTGCACGCGACCGCGGGCACCGATTTCGATTTTCCCCGCATGGCCGGACCGAAACCGCTGGTGCAGCGGCTCAGCCCGACCTCCGACGAGATCACGCTCTATCCGCGGATCGGATCGCTGGCCCTGCGGTTGTGCCGCGTAGCACAAGGTCGACTTGACGCCGCCTTTGCGGGCGGGCAAAGCCGCGACTGGGATCTTGCCGCCGCGAATTTGATCGTGCAGGAAGCGGGTGGTAAGATGACCGCGCTCTCGGGGGATGCGATTGAGTACAATCGCCGGGAGGTTACGCATGGGGTGCTGGTGGCAGCAGGACGCGAACGTCATGCCCGCATTGTCGAGCATTTTCGCAACCGTCCATTGCCGTGAGGCCCCGCCGATCCGCGCCGCGTTTCCGATTGTGACGAACGGACTTGTTACGACAGGCCTGTGACGACCAGACTTGTAGCGACCAGACTCGTGACGACCAGACCTGTGACGACAACGACTTCATTTGCTTGCCGGGCATCTCGTTAGGAAAACCATCTCATGTCAGACAATGCCCAGCCACAGCTGCTTCACCTCGTGATCGGCGGCGAGTTGACCGATCTCGAGCACAACACCTTCAAGAACCTGGACGAAGTCGAGATCGTCGGCGTCTACCCGAACTATGCGACCGCCTATGCGGCCTGGAAGGCGAAGGCGCAAGCGACGGTGGACAACGCCCAGGTGCGCTATTTCGTCGTTCACCTCCACCGGTTGCTCGATCCTGAGCAGGACACAAAGCACTCCCATTGAAACGACTTCTTCGCGATCTGCTGCGCAGCGGCTTCGTGCAGCGCGTGCTGGGTGTGCTTGCGGCCGAGTATCTGCGGCTGGTGTGGTACACCAACCGCTTCATCTATCAGCCGCATGACGTATACGGGATCGTCGAGCCCCTGATGCCGGCGATCTTCGTGTTCTGGCACGGCCAGCACTTCATGACGCCGTTCATCAAGACCAAGGACAGACACCGCGCCAAGGTCTTGATCTCCCGCCACCGCGACGGCGAGTTCAACGCCCTCGCGGTCGAGCGGCTCGGCATCGGCACGATCAGGGGGTCCGGCGACCATTCCGGCGCGTTCCATCGCAAGGGCGGCGTCGGCGCCTTCCTGGAGATGGTTCGGACGCTGGAAGACGGCTGCAACATGGCCACCACGGCCGACGTGCCGAAGCGGGCGCGGGTGGCGGGCCTCGGAGCCATCATGCTGGCGCGGGAAACCGGCCGGCCGATCATCCCCTTTGCGATGGTCACCAGCCGATTCATCCGGTTGAAAAACTGGGACTCCACGACCATCAATTTGCCATTCGGGCGCGGCGCAGTGGTAGGTATTGAGCCGGTCTATGTGCCGCCCGATGCCGATGCCGCGACGATGGAAAGGCTTCGGCAGCACGTGGAGAATCTTCTCAACGAAGCGACCCGGCGCGCCTATGCAGCCGTCGGGCGGCCGGAGGCAACGCTTGGCTAGCTCGCTACCGATGACGTTGCGTGTCTATCGCAAGCTGTCGTCCGCGATGGTGCCGCTCGCGCCTGCGCTGATCAAGCGGCGGCTCAAGCTCGGCAAGGAAGACCCCGAACGCGTCGGCGAGCGGCGCGGCATGAGCGCCGATGTCCGGCCGCAGGGCCCGCTGGTGTGGATTCACGGCGCGAGCGTCGGCGAGGTGCTGGCGGCGGTGGGGCTGATCGAGCGGCTGCGCGCGCTCAATCTGCGCATCCTGCTCACCTCGGGCACGGTGACCTCGGCCGCGATCGCCGCCAAGCGCTTTCCGCCCGACGTGATCCATCAATACGTGCCGTATGACTCGCCGCGCTATGTCGCGCGCTTCCTCGATCACTGGCGTCCGTCGCTGGCGCTGTTCATCGAGTCCGACCTGTGGCCGAACCTGATTCTGTCGAGCGCCGCGCGGCGGCTGCCGATGGTGCTGATCAACGGGCGGATGTCGCAGCGCTCGTTCCCGCGCTGGCGCCGGGTCTCCAACACCATCGGGGCGCTGCTCGGACGGTTCGACATCTGCCTCGCGCAGTCGAAGACCGATGCCGAACGCTTTGCCGCGCTCGGCAGCCCCAACGTCATGGTCACCGGCAACCTCAAGCTCGACGTCGCGGCGCCGCCGGCCGATCCCGCCAAGCTGGAGCGGCTGATGTCGGTGACGCGCGGCCGCGCGATCGTGGTTGCCGCGTCCACCCATCCCGGCGAGGAAGAGCTCCTGATCGAGGCGCACATATCGCTCGCCGGATTCTTCCCCGGGTTGCTCACGGTGATCGTGCCGCGGCATGCCGCGCGCGGCGAGGCCGTGGCGCGGCTCGTGACGGAAGCGGGCCTGCGTCCCGGGCTGCGCTCGCATGAGGACCTGCCGGTTGCGACCACCGATATCTATGTCGCCGACACGATGGGCGAGCTCGGCCTGTTCTACCGGCTGGCGCCGATCGTGTTCATGGGCGGTTCGCTGGTCGCGCATGGCGGCCAGAACCCGATCGAGGCGATCAAGCTCGGCGCTGCGATCGTGCACGGCCCGCACGTCTTCAACTTCACCGAGGTCTATGACGCGCTCGATCGTGCCGGCGGTGCGCGGCGCGCCGACGATCTGGAAGCGCTGGTCAAGCAGCTTGGCCAGTTCCTCGCCGATCCCGCGGCTCGCGATGCCTCGCTTGCGGCCTCCGAGCGCGTCGTCGAACAGCTCGGTGGTGCGCTGGAGCGCACGGTGACCGCTCTCGAGCCGTATATTTTGCAGCTGCAGCTCGAGATGGGAGCCGCCAATGCGTGAGCCGGCCTTCTGGCACCGGCCATCGTCTTGGACATCGCAACTGTTGAGACCGCTTGCCGCGCTCTATGGCGCGGTGGCCGCGCGGCGGATGCAGCACTCCGGCATCGATGCCGGCATTCCCGTGATCTGCGTCGGCAATTACCATGTCGGCGGCGCCGGCAAGACGCCGACCGTGCTGGCGCTGGCAAAACTGCTGCGCGATCTCGATGAACGGCCGGTGGTGCTCAGCCGCGGCTATGGCGGCAGGCTTGCCGGGCCGGTCAAGGTCGATCGTGACCGCCACACGGCGGCCGATGTCGGCGACGAGCCTCTGATGATGGCGGCGACCTTGCCGGTCGTGGTCTCGCGTGACCGCGCCGCGGGCCTGGCGCTGGCGCGCGCACAGGACGCGAGCTTGATCCTGATGGATGACGGGTTCCAGAATCCGGGCGTGATTAAGGACACCTGTCTGATCGTGATCGACGGCACGCGCGGCGTCGGCAATGGCCGCGTCATTCCGGCAGGACCGTTGCGCGCGCCGCTGTCGCCGCAGCTGGAGCGGACCGACGCGCTGATCGTGGTCGGCGAGGGGAGCGCGGCGCAGAAGATTGCGGCCGATCTCGCGTCCCGCGGCAAGCCGGTATTGTCGGCCCATCTGAGGCCGGATGAGGCCTCATTGAGTGCGTTGCGCGGTCGGCGCGTACTCGCCTTCGCCGGCATCGGCGATCCCACGCGCTTCTTCAACTCGCTGCGCGCAAGCGGGGTCGACGTCGTGCGTAACACGGCGTTCCCCGATCATCACGCCTTCACCAAGGACGAGATCGCGCAGCTCGTTGCCGATGCGAGAGGTGACGCCTTGACGCTGGTGACGACGGAAAAGGATCTGGCGCGGTTGCACGGTCCGGCCCGGATGCCGGCCTGGGCGCAGGCGATCGTGCCGTTCGCGGTGACGCTGCAATTCGAGGATGCTGCCGCGCTGCGGCGCCTGGTGACCGATCAGCTGTTCAAGGCGCGGAGCAGGAGGCTGCGCACATGAGCGCAGTCTCGAGCTTAAGCCTGCGGCTTGAGCACGCCGGGATGGTGGCGCTGCAGCACGGCGGTCGGGGTGGCGTAGGCCTCCTGCAGGTCGACGCTCCAGTACTTCAGCTCGTCGAGTGGAATCCGGACGTCGGTGATGGCACACCGCACAAAGGTGCCAGGCGAGATCACGCGGAAATCGCCGTCGAGATATTGCACTTGCGCTTCGCCATGGCCCGAGGGACCGAACTTGTTCAGCACGTTTGAGCTCTCCGCCTTGCCTCCGATGAGGCAGCCTTAAATGTTCATCAAGCCGTCTATCACAGATAGGGGGTCATGTCCGCCCGTTAAACCACCGACTTGTGATGATTTGGCGGCGGAGGCGCATGGTAGCGTTGCGGCTGTGGTCCGCTGTGTTTGCAGCGCCATAACGAGCCGGCCGGATCGGATGCGCCTCAAGTCAGTTTTCATGTGCCTCGCCATGCTTGCCGTGCCGGCCGCGGCCGCGGCGCCGCTTCCGGCCCCGCATCAGGTCGAAATTCCCGAAGGCAATGTCACGCTGCACGCGCAGCTCTACCGGCCCGATGGCGATGGCCCGTTCCCGACGGTCATCGCGCTGCATGGCTGCGGCGGTCTTGCCGGCCGTTCCGAGCAGGTAGCACCGCGCTATCGCGACTGGGCCGAGCAACTGCTCACATCAGGCCATGCAGTGCTGCTGCCCGACAGCTACGGCTCGCGCGAGCTCGGACCCCAGTGCCGCATCAAGGAGCATCAGGTCCAGACCCGCCGTGCGCGGGTTGCCGACATCAACGCGGCGCGGCAGTGGCTGGTGCAGCAGAAATGGGTGGCGAAGAGCCGCATCAGCCTGATCGGCTGGGGCAACGGCGCGGCCGCCTTGCTGTGGGCGGTGCGGCCGCAGATGTGGTCGCGCAATGTCGAGCCGGACTTCCGCTCGGCCGTCGCGTTCTATCCGGATTGCCGCACCTCGTCGGGCCTTGGCTGGAGCGCGCGGGTGCCGACGCTGGTCCTGATCGGCGCGCGCGACGATGTAACGTCATCATCGGCCTGCCACCAGATGGTCGACGGCGCGCGCGGCCGCAGCGCGCTGGCGCGGATCGTGGTCTATCCCGAGGCCTATCACGATTTCGACCGCGCCAACCTGCCGCTGCATGCGGTCGCGGCCTCGTCCGATGTCGGCATCACGGAGCCCGGTCACATCGGCACCGATGCGAGCGCGCGCAAGGACGCGCAGAAGCAAGTCGCCGAGTGGCTGGCGCGCTAGACTAGAACAGGCTGCCCTGATCGACCGGCTTGGTGACGCGCTTCGGCGCCGCTGGTTTCACCTCGCGCGGCTGCGGCTTCGGCTGGCTCTCGGGCGTCGCCGTCGCCGCGGGCTGATCAGGATTCGTGGTGGCAGCGACGCGGCCGTCGGCGAACTCGATCGACAGGCCGGCGTTCGGGCCGACCGCCGCGGCCGAATGGATCGCGTGTCCCTGCGTATCACGCACCAGCGCAAAGCCGCGCGCCAGCACGCCGCGATAGGACAGCGCCGACAGCAGCTGGCTGCGATGGGCGACGCGCGCCTCGAGCCGCTGCAGCGTCGTCACCAGCGCGCGGCGGGCGCGCTCGGCGAAGCGGTGGGTGCGCTCGAGATCGCGCGCGATCGCGTTGCGCTGGGCCTTCGCGTTGGCGAGCTTGGAGGCCTTGAGCCGGATCTCGAGCCCGCTGAAGCGTTCGCGCCGGCGATGCAGCAGCGAGCGCGCCGACAGCGTGATGCGTTCGCCCGAGACGGTCAGCCTCTGCCTTGCATGCGCGACCTGGCCGCGCAGAACGCCGATGGTGAGGCGCGAGCTCGACGCGGCGAAACGGCGGAAATGTGCGTGCGTATTGGCCTTCAGCCCGCGCGGCAGCCCGGCTGCGAGATGATCGAGCCGCTGCCGCGGGATCGCCAGCAGTTCGTTCGCCGCCGGCAGCGCACGCGCCGCGGCACGCAGCTCGTTGCGGCGCGCCTCCTGGCCGCGCTGCCAGCACACCATGGTGCGGCGGGCGAGCGCTGTGACCTCGACAAACAGCTCGCTGCGTACGGGCACCGCCATTTCGGCTGCGGCGGTCGGCGTCGGCGCGCGCTTGTCGGCGACGAAGTCGATCAGCGTGATGTCCGTCTCGTGCCCCACTGCCGAGATCAGCGGGATATGGCTCTCGGCCGCGGCGCGGACCACGATCTCCTCGTTGAACGACCACAGGTCCTCCAGCGAGCCGCCGCCGCGCGCGACGATCAACAGATCAGGCCGCGGGATACGGCCGCCCTCCGGCAGCGCGTTGAAGCCGCGGATCGCGGCCGCGACCTGCTCGGCCGAGCCGTCGCCCTGCACCTTGACCGGCCAGACCAGCACGCGGCGGGGGAAGCGATCCTCGAGGCGATGCAGGATGTCGCGGATCACCGCGCCGGTCGGCGAGGTGACGACGCCGATCACCTCGGGCAGCCATGGCAAGAGCTGCTTGCGGGCCTCGTCGAACAGGCCCTCGGCCGCCAGCTTCTTCTTGCGCTCCTCCATCAGCGCCATCAGCGCACCGACGCCGGCCGGCTCCAGCGAATCGATGACGATCTGGTACTTCGAGGAGTTCGGATAGGTGGTCAGCTTGCCGGTGGCGATGACCTCGAGCCCTTCCTGCGGCTTGAAGCGCATCCTTGCGTGGGCAAACTTCCAGATCACCGCCTCGATCTTGGCGCTCTCGTCCTTCAGGGCGAAATAGCAGTGGCCGGAGGAGTGCGGCCCACGAAAGCCGGAGATCTCGCCGCGGACGCGGACATGGCCGAACCGGTCCTCCACCGTCCGCTTCAGCGCGGATGAGAGTTCCGAGACGGTGAATTCGGGCGCGTTGACGAGATTAGGCGCGGCAGCAGTCATTTGCAGGTGATTCGGCTGTTTGTGAGCTTCAGCGCAACGTAGGGACTTTTGCCCGCCATCGCCAATGCGTGGGCTTGTTTGTCCATATACTCTGTAATACAGAGTTCTCTGATTGAGGTTGATGGCGACCTGGTTGGAGGCTGACCGATGATCCCGCAGTTGACGTTGGCAAGTTTCGTCCATTCCGCGGCAGGCGCGGTCCATGCCGTCGTGGCGATGCTGTGCATCGGTGTCGGGCTGATCCAGTTCCTGCGTCCAAAACGCGGCGCAGGTCACCGGGCGCGCGGCTACTTCTACGTCTATGCCATGCTGGTCGCCGACGGGACCGCGATGCTGGTCTACAGGTTCACCGGCGCCTTCAACCTGTTCCATGTCGCTGCGATCGTGAACTTCGCCTGCATCGTGGCGGCGATTATTCCGCTGCTGCGCAGCCCGCGCCCGGCGAACTGGCGACTGACCCACTACTATTTCATCTCATGGTCCTATGTGTCACTGATGTCGGCGGCGGCAACGGAAATCGTGGTGCGTCTGCTGCCGCTGACGACGCGCGGGCAGGTCGGGCTGGTGGCATTGGTGCTGTCGATCATGACCATGACGATCGCCTATGTTCTGATCGGCAAATATCGTCCGCCGGCGGAAGCACCGCCGGTGTCCGGCAAGCTGGCCGAGCAAAGCGGGGCGTCGATATGATCGACACCGCACAGGCCAGCGCGGCGATGGACGACATAAACGACGTCGTCCGGCGCGTCCGCCAATCGCAGATCTATCAGACGGCGAGCCTCATCATCACGATATGGGGCGTGTTGGTGTTCGCGGCCTACATCGCCAACCATTTCTGGCCCCGTCAGGGTTACACGATCTGGACCGCGACCGACCTCGGCGGCCTCGTCATCAGCACCGCGGTGGGCTTCGTCATCAATCTCCGCTCTGGAAATGGAGCCTTTCCGATCCGTTCGTTGATCTCTTTCCTGCTGATCGGTGCATTCGGCGTCTTCTCCTCAATCGTGCTCGGTCATTTTGGCCCGCGCCAGATGATCGTGTTCTGGACGCTCTACGGCATGCTGTTCTACGCGATGGCCGGCGTGTGGTTCGGTTATGCGTTCATCGTGATCGCGGCCTGCACGAGCGCCTTGACGCTGATCGGCTACTACTGCATCGGACCGGCGTTCCTGCTGTGGATGGCGGTTGTGCACGGCGGCGGCCTTGTGCTCGGCGGCCTCTGGATGCGCCGGATCTGAGGCGATGGCGGAACTCGACGAGATCATCCATCAGCCGCTGCGGCTGCGGATCATGGCGGCGCTCAATGCGCTGCCGGTTGCGACCGGGCTCGAATTCGCCCGGCTGAAGAAGCTGACGGACGCCACCGACGGCAATCTCGGCGCCCATATCGAGACGCTGGCCAGGGCCGGCTATGTATCGGTCGACAAGGCCTTCGTCGGCAAGAAGCCCCGGACCACCGTGACCGCGACCGCGGCAGGCCGCGGCGCCTTCGCCCGCCATGTCGCGACCTTGCAGGAGATCATCGCTGGCAAGCAGCCGTGAGGCCGGAATGACGGGGGAATCGGCCTCGTCGCCCCTTGCAAGCCGGCCGGGATTCGTGCGACCGACACAGTTGTTGCACCCTTTTGAGCCTGTGTCTCATGAACATCCTCCTGCTCGGTTCCGGCGGCCGCGAACATGCGCTGGCGTGGAAGATCGCCGCATCTCCGCTGGTGACCAAACTCTGGTGCGCGCCGGGCAACGCCGGGATCGCGCGCGAGGCCGAATGCGTCGCGCTCGATGTCGCCGACCATGCCGCGGTGATCGAGTTCTGCCGGCGCAACGCGGTCGATCTGGTGGTGGTCGGTCCGGAGACGCCGCTCGCCGCCGGCATCGTCGACGACCTCGCCGCCGTCGGCATCAAGGCGTTCGGGCCGAGCAGGCAGGCCGCGCAGCTCGAGGGCTCCAAGGGGTTTACGAAGGACCTCTGCAGCGAGTTCAACATTCCGACCGGCGCCTATCGCCGCTTCGACAATGCCAAGGACGCGGTGGCCTATGTCCGCGCCCAGGGCGCGCCGATCGTGGTCAAGGCCGACGGGCTCGCCGCCGGCAAGGGCGTCGTGGTGGCGCAGACCTTGCTCGAGGCGGAAGCCGCTGTCGCGATGATGTTCGAGGGCGCGTTCGGCTCGGCCGGCGCCGAGGTCGTGATCGAGGAATTCCTCTCGGGCCGCGAGATCAGCTTCTTCGCGCTGTGCGACGGTGAGACCGCGATCCCGCTGGCATCCGCGCAGGACCACAAGCGCGTGTTCGATCACGACAAGGGGCCGAACACCGGCGGCATGGGCGCCTATTCGCCGACGCCGTTCGTGACGCCTGAGGTGCACGACCAGATCATGGCGCGGATCGTCCTGCCGACGGTTGCGGGGATGAAGCGCCGCGGCACGCCGTTCAAGGGCGTGCTTTATGCCGGCGTGATGCTGACCGCGCAGGGCTCAAAGCTGTTCGAATACAATGTCCGCTTCGGCGATCCCGAGTGTCAGGTGCTGATGCTGCGGATGATGTCGGACATCGTGCCGGCACTGCTCGCCTCAATCGACGGGCAATTGAGGAACTTCGATCTGCGCTGGTATCCGGACCCGGCGCTGACGGTGGTAATGGCGGCCAAGGGCTATCCCGGCGACTACATCAAGGGCACGCGGATCGATGGCCTCGATGACGGCGCCAATGTCGACGGCGTCGAGATATTCCACGCCGGCACCGTGGCGAAGGACGGCGCAATCCTTGCCAACGGCGGTCGGGTGCTGAACGTCTGCGCGATAGGCAAGACCGTCACCGAGGCGCGCGACCGCGCCTATCAGGCCGTCGATCGCATCAAATGGCCGGAGGGATTCTGCCGCCGAGACATCGCCTGGCAGGCGGTGGAGCAGGAAAAGGGCTAGCGCGCTACGTCATTGCGAGGAGCTCGCGACAAGGTTGCACAGCAATTTTGCGCTGAAGCGACGAAGCAATCCACTTCTCCGGTTGCCGCGAGATGAATTGCTTCGCTTCGCTCGCAATGACGCTTACAGCAAATCCCCACCCGCCGCGCTCGCGGTGGTGCCGTGCTCGCGGAACGCCTTGATGACGTTCTTGCCGATCTTCCACTTGTGCACCTCGTCGGGACCGTCGACCAGCCGCTGCGAGCGCACCTGCGTGTACCATTTGGCCAGCGGCGTATCCTGGCTGAAGCCGAGCGCGCCGTGGAGCTGGATCGCGGTGTCGATCACCTTGTGCACCATGTGGGCGTGGAAGATCTTGGCGATCGAGTTCTCCTGGCGGATGTCGAGGCCCTTCTCCGCCTTGTAGGCGATGTGCAGCAGCATCAGCCGGCCGATATAGAGCTCGCTCGCGCAATCGGCGAGCATGAACTGCACCGCCTGGCGGTCGGCCAGCAACTGGCCGAAGGTCGAGCGCTTGGTGACGTGGGCGGCCGCCATGTCGAGCGCGCGCTGCGCCTTGGCGACGTTGTGCATGCCGTGGCGCAGCCGGCCATAGGCGAGGCGGTGCTGGCCCATGTTGAAGCCGTTGCCTTCGCCGCCGAGCAGATTGTCGGCGGGCACCTTGAGATCCTTGATCTCGATCTCGGAGTGGCCGCCGTGGATCACGTCGTCATGCGGGCCCTCGATCGCCATGTTGGCGACGTTGCGCTTGATGCGGTAGCCGGGGTTTGGCAGCTCGACGATGAAGGTCGAATACTGCTTGTGGCGCGGTGCGTTCGGATCGGTCTTCGCCATGACAAGCGCGAGGTCGGCGACGCTCGCCGACGAGGAGAACCATTTCTCGCCGTTGAGGATGTAGTTCTCGTTGCCGTCCTTGACGGCGGTGGTCTGCATGCCGGTAGCGTCGGCGCCGGCGGCCTTCTCGGTCATCGAGAAGCAGATCCGCTTCTCGCCGTTCAGCAGGGGCTTGAGGAATTTCTCCTTCTGGTACTCGGTGCCGTGCGCCAGGATCGTCATCATCGAGGCATCGTCCGGCCCCTGCGTGTTCATCGAGAGCGCGCCGAGCATGCTCTCGCCGAGCTCCATCTGCACCAGCGCATTGGCGAGCGGGCCGAGGCCCATACCTCCATACTCCTTCGGCACGAAGGGGCACCACAGGCCCTGCGCGCGGGCCTTCTTCCGCAACGGTCCCAGCACCTCGGCAAGCGGCTTGGTGTCGAGTTCCTTTTCCGCCGGGATGCACTCGTCGTGCACGAATTTGCGGACCTTCTCGCGGATCGCCTTGGCTTCGGCCGGAATCTCGAAATCGATCGACATGGCACTTCCTCGTTTCGTGTTGTTGTTGGTTGGGCTGGAGGATGGCATAAACCTCGCCTGAGCCAGCGGCAACGCCGAACAAAGTTTGAAGCACGGCGCACGCGACCCGGGGGAGCCACCGATGCCTGATCTCGCTGATCTTTTTCCCGGCTATGAGTCGAAATGGATCAACACCTCGCAGGGGCGCATCTTCGCCCGCGTCGGCGGCAAGGGGCCGCCGCTGCTGTTGCTGCACGGCTTCTCCTCGACCCATGTGATGTGGCACACCGTCGCGCCGAAGCTTGACGACAAGTTCACGCTGATCATCGCCGACCTGCCGGGCTACGGCTGGTCCGACATGCCCGACAGCGACAAGGACCATATGCCGTACACCAAGCGGGCCTGGGCGAAGACCATGGTCGAGGCGATGGAGCAGCTCGGCCATGTCCATTTCGCGCTCGCCGGTCACGACCGCGGCGGCCGGGTCTCGTACCGGCTCGCGCTCGACCATCCCGGCCGGCTGTCGAAGCTCGCGGTGCTCGATATCGCGCCGACCTATGATTACTGGCAGAAGCTCAATCGCCTTTCGGCGCTGAAGATCTACCACTGGGCGTTCCTGGCGCAGCCCTATCCGCTGCCGGAGACGCTGATCTCCAACAATGGCGAATTCTTCCTCAAGGAGAAGATGGCGAGCCAGACCAGGACCAAGACGCTGGACGCCATCGATCCGCGCGCGCTCGCGCATTACCTTGCGCCGTTCCGCGATCCCGCCCGCATCCACGCGATGTGCGAGGACTACCGCGCCGGCGCCTATGCCGATTACGAGATCGACAAGGCCGACGTCTACGCCGGCAACAAGATCACGATCCCGATGTTGGCGTTGTGGGGCGATGCCGGCGTTGCCAGCGCGGCAACCACGCCGCTCGACACCTGGAAGAACTGGGCGACCAATGTCAGCGGCGCGCCGGTCGCGTCGGGGCATTTTCTGCCCGAGGAGGCTCCGGACGCGACGGCGAAGCTGCTGCGCGAGTTTTTCCTGGCAGGGTAGTCAACACGCTGCACCTCAGGGTGACGGGTCTATCTTTCGTGTTTCTACCGCCGCTCCCTGAAGAACTCGCGCAGGAGGCGCGCGGACTCGGTCTCGCCGACTGCGCCGTAGACCTCCGGGACGTGGTGGCAGGTCGGCTGCGCGAAGAACCGCACGCCTGACTCGACCGCGCCGCCCTTGGGGTCGGCGGCGCCGTAGTACAGCCGGCGGATGCGGGCCAAGGAGATCGCGCCGGCGCACATGGTGCAGGGTTCCAGCGTCACGTAGAGGTCGCAATCGACCAGCCGCTCGGTGCCGATGGCCTCGGCGGCCTGCCGGATCGCCAGGACTTCGGCATGGGCGGTCGGATCGCGATCGGTGAGGGTGCGATTGCTGGCGGTGGCGATGATCTCGTAACCACGGACAATCACGCATCCGATCGGAACTTCGCCGGCTTTTCCGGCGTTTTCGGCCGTTTTCAGCGCCAAATCCATGAAAGAAGGGGCTGACATGCCTCGTATCATCGGAAGAAACCTGCTAGTAGCTTCGCCTTCAGCAAAAGTGGATGCCGGTTTTGCGTCAAATGCGCTGCCAACAGGGCGCGTACGCCCGGCTGCCCTTGCACCCCAATTGAACGTCCAGCGAGATTATTCATGCCCCGCGACAGCGACAAAAACAACGATTCCCGCGGCCGGCGTGATCGGCCCGGCGGTGGCAAGGGCCGCTCCGGCGCCGCCCGCGGGCCGGACAAGAAATTTGCCAAGCGCGGCTTTGGCGACAAGAAGTTTGCCGGCAAGGGCGATGGCGAGAAGCGGCCCTATCGCGGCGATCGCGAGGACCGTCCGCCGCGCCGCGAGTTCGGCGACAAGCCGAGGTTCAACCGCGATGACGCCCGTGGCGATCGGCCATTCCGCGATCGTCCAGCCCGAGACGGCGATGGCGAGAAGCGCACGTTCAAGCCGCGCGGCGACCGGCCGAGATTTGATCGCGGCGGGGATGGCGAAAAACGTTCGTTCAAGCCGCGCGAAGACCGCGGCGGCGAAAAGCGTCCCTACGCGCCCCGCGGCGACCGTCCGAACTATAATCGCGACGACCGCGCGCCGCGGCGTGATCGCGATGACGCCCGCCCGGCAGGGCGGTTTTCTGATCGGAAATTCGGCGACCGGAAGCCTTACGCGCCGCGCGAGCGTGACGGCGAGAAGCGGCCCTATACGCCGCGTGGCGAGCGATCGTTCGGCGACCGTCCTTCGCGCGATGGCGGCCGGCCGGCACGGAAATTCGGCGGCGACAGCAAGTTCAAGCGCGGTGCGGCGGATCGCGGCCCGCGCAAGGACTTTGGCGACCGGCCGCCGCGCGGCGAATCCAAGCCGTGGCAGAAGCGCGAAGGCGGTTCCGATCGTCCGGAGCGTGGTTCGCGTCCGTTCCGCGACGGCCCGCGCAACTTCGACAAGCCGCGTTACGACAGGCCGCGCGACGATCGCGGCGGCGGAGAGCGGCCACGGTTCTCGCGTTCCCGTGACGATCGCGAGCAGGGCGATCGCAACGAGCGGCCGAAGTTCAGCCGGCCGCGCTGGCAAGGAGACGAGGCTGGTGGCGACAATCGCCGGCGCGAGCGCCCCGAAGGCCGCACCGACTGGCAGGAGCATCCGCGCAGCGAAGGCCGTTTCGGTGATCGGCCGCGCCGCGAGAACGAGGACGACAGCAAGGTCTTTGCCAAGCGCCCGGCCTTCGGCGGCCGCGGTGCCTATCGCGAACGCTCCTACGATGACCGCCGCGAGCGTCCCGAGCCGAAGCCGAAGAAGGCGGGCGAGCGCATCGCCAAGGTGCTGGCGCGCGCCGGCCTCGCGTCGCGCCGCGATGCCGAGGAGATCGTCACCCAGGGCCGCGTCACGGTCAACGGACGCGTGATCAACTCGCCGGCGCTCGATATCACCGAGAACGATCTCGTGGCGGTCGACGGCAAGCCGTTGCCGCCGCGCGAGCGGACGCGGCTGTTCATGTATCACAAGCCGCGCGGGTTGATGACGACGCATGCCGACCCCGAGGGACGGCCAACCGTGTTCGACAATCTGCCCGAGGGTCTGCCGCGGCTGATCTCGATCGGTCGGCTCGATTTCAACACCGAGGGCCTGCTGCTGCTGACCAATGACGGCGGGCTGGCGCGGACGCTGGAGCATCCCGACACCGGTTGGCTGCGCCGCTACCGCGTGCGTGCGCATGGCGAGGTGACGCAGGGCCAGCTCGACCAGCTCAAGGACGGCGTCGAGGTCGACGGCGTCAAATACGGACCGATCGACGCGACGCTGGAGCGCGACCAGAGCGCCAACGTCTGGGTGGTGTTCGCGATCCGCGAGGGCAAGAACCGCGAGGTGCGCAACGTGATGGCGCATCTCGGGCTCGAGGTGAACCGGCTGATCCGGATCTCCTACGGCCCGTTCCAGCTCGGCGAGCTCGAGGAGGGTAAGGTCGAGGAAGTCAAGACGCGGGTGCTGCGCGAGCAGCTCGGCGAGAAGATCGCCAAGGTCGCAGGTGCGGACTTCACGCGGCCGGAGCAGCGCGAAGCTGACGGCGGCGACGATGCGCCCGCCAGGAAGCCGAAGCCCAGCAAGCGCGAGACGATCAACGACCGCAAGGGCCGCCGCGTGCTGGTGCAGCGCACCGGCAGCGAGGAAGCCCGCGCCCGCAACGAGGACGAGGCCAACGGCTACGGCCCGCCGCGCCGTCCCAAGCGCGGCTATCACGGCAAGCGCGATCTCACGCCGAAGGACGAGTAACGGTCAATGCGCGTCGTCGGGGGCAGGCTGAAGGGCCGCAATCTCGCTTCGCCGTCGGGCCGCGACATCCGTCCGACCGCGGACCGCCTGCGCGAATCCGTGTTCAACATCCTGATCCACGCCTACGACAATCCGATTGAGGACGCGCGCGTGCTGGATCTGTTTGCCGGCACCGGTGCGCTCGGCATCGAGGCGGTGTCGCGCGGCGCGAAGTTCTCGCTGTTCGTCGACAACGGCGCCGAGGCGCGAGCGCTGCTGCGCAACAATGTCGAGTCGCTCGGCCTTGGCGGGACGACCAAGGTCTATCGTCGCGATGCGACCGACCTCGGACCGGCGCATCCGGTCGAGCCGTTCTCGCTGGTGTTCCTCGATCCGCCCTACGGCAAGGGTCTCGCCGACAAGGCGCTCGCCTCGCTGCGCGACGGCGGCTGGCTGACGCCGGGCGCGCTGCTCGTCGTCGAGGAGGCCAAGGCCGCGGCGTTCGCGGCGCCCGAAGGGTTCGAGGAACTCGAGCGGCGCGCCTATGACGACACCGAGTTCGTGTTCCTTCGCGAAAAAGTGTAGGGGCGCATCGGCGCCGGCGTCATCCGCTGACTTTATGATGGTTACGCCTTCTCCACCCCCAGACTGATTCATCACCGTTTGCGGAGCGCGAACCATGGCCGACACTCTTGCCGGGCTGGCCGGTCAGCTGGAGACGCGTGTCAAGGCGTTGCGCGGTACCGGTGATGACGCAGCGCTGCTTGCGGCCGTGCGCGATGCCGCCGACCTTATCGAGCGCGGTTGTGGCGCGCAGGATCGTGACGAGCGCGAAGCGCTCAAGATGGTTCAGCGCTGGACGTTCAACGCGGCGGCCGATTGCTGGCCGGGCTGGGGCGTTTCCGACAAGCCGATCAGCCCCGACAATCTGCTGGCCGCGCGCGAACTTGCAGAACGATCGCTCGGGATGGTGCGTACCCTGGAGCTCGGACCGTTGCGCGAAGCAACGGGCGTCTGGATGGTGGGGGCGTTCGACCTGGCGCTTGGCCGGTACGACGAAGCCTCGCAGCTCTTCCGCGAGGCGCGGGAGCAATATGTTGCCGCGAATGCGCCGGGCCTCGTGCTGCTAGTCGACGGCTATGCCGCGATCGTCCGGCAGGTCGGCAAGCAGGTAGCCGATGGCGATGATCTCGATCAGGTGTGCAAGCGGATCGCGGCACGCGGGTTCGAGGACGGCGACAAATGGATTGCGCAGTTGCGCACCGCGTTGCAGGTCTTCGCGCGCAAGGATTCGTAGGATGCCCTGATCTGTCGTCCCTACGAACGCAGGGACCCATAACCACGAAAGTGTGTTGTGAAAGCACGCTGGGGCCCCAGCCTTTGTCAACGGAGGCATTCGTGGTTATGGGTCCCGGGTCGCGCGGAGCCTGTCATCGGGCGGCGCTTTGCGCCGACCCGTTGGCTTGCCCGGGACGAGGGCGATAGAGACTACCGCCGCCCGAACAGCTTCTCGATATCGCTCAGCTTCAATTCGACATAGGTCGGGCGGCCGTGGTTGCACTGGCCGGAGTTCGGCGTGTCTTCCATCTCGCGGAGCAGCGCGTTCATCTCTTCCGGCTTGAGGCGTCTCCCGGCGCGGACCGAGCCGTGGCAGGCCATGGTGGCGGCGACATGCATCAGCCGGCGCTCCAGCGGCAGCGCCTCGTCCCACTCGGCCATATGTTCGGCGAGGTCGCGCAGCAGCCCGGCCGCATTGGCCTTGCCGAGCAGCGAGGGGGTCTCGCGCACCGCGACCGCGCCGGGACCGAAGGACTCGATCGCGAGCCCGAACGATGCCAGCTCCTCGGCGCGATCGAGCAGCTTTTCGACAGTCGCCTCATCGAGCTCGACGATCTCCGGGATCAAGAGGATCTGCCGCTGCACGCCGTTCTTCGCCAGCGAGGCCTTCAGTCTCTCGTAGACGATGCGCTCGTGCGCCGCGTGCTGGTCCACCACGATCAGGCCGTCGCGGGTCTGCGAGACGATGTAGGTCTCGTGGATCTGGGTGCGCGCAGCGCCGAGTGGCCGGTCGAGCAGATCGGGCGCGGGCGCGGCCTCGAAGCGGACATCGGCGGTCGGGGTGCCGACATCGAAGGCGGCCTGTCCGGGCTCGGCGAAGGCGGGCGCCGCCGCGCCCTCGAACGCGCGCAGCGGATTGACCGGATATGACGGCGAGCTGCGCCAGTCCCAATTGCTCGGGCGCGGCGGCGTGAAGGCGGGGCGGAATGCCTGTAACGTCGCGCCGTCGGCGGTGTTGGCCGCGGTGCGTCTGCCCTCGCGCGCAAGCCCATCCTTCAAGGCGTGTACGATCAGCGCGCGCACCAGGCCGGCGTTGCGGAAGCGCACTTCGGTCTTGGCCGGATGCACGTTGGCGTCGACCTCCTGCGGGTCGCAGGTCACGAACAGCGCCACCACGGGATGGCGGTCGCGCGGCAGATAGTCGGAATAGGCCGCGCGCACGGCGCCGAGGATCAGCTTGTCGCGCACCGGGCGGCCGTTGACGAACAGATATTGCCCCAGTGCATTGGCGCGGGTCAGCGACGGCGCAGCGGCAAAGCCTTCGACCACCACGCCCTCGCGCTCGGCGCGCACCTCGATCGCGCTGGCGCGGAAGTCCGCGCCCAGAATATCGCCGAGCCGCGTCAGCCGGCCGGCCGCGCCGGGCAGCGCGGCGGCCCAGGTGACCGGCGCGCGCTCTTCGCCGGCCAGCGTGAAGGCGATATCGGGGCGCGCCATGCCGAGGCGCCGCACCACCTCGCGGATCGCCTCCGCCTCGGTGCGGTCGGTCTTGAGGAATTTCAGCCTTGCCGGCGTTGCGTAGAAGAGTTCGTTGACCTCGACGCGGGTGCCCTGGCCGAGCGCAGCCGGCATGACCTCCGACTTCTCGCCGCCCTCGACCGACAGCGACCAGGCATGCGGCTCGCTGGGATGGCGCGTGGTGATGCCGAGCTTCGCCACCGCGCCGATCGACGGCAGCGCTTCGCCGCGGAACCCGAGCGTGCGGATGCGCAAGAGGTCCTCGTTGTCGAGCTTGGAGGTGGCGTGGCGATCGACCGCAAGCGTGAGGTCGGTGCGCGTCATGCCGCCGCCGTCGTCGGTGATGCCGATCCGGCGCCGCCCGCCGCCATCGGTGAATACGTCGATCCGGCTCGCGCCGGCGTCGATCGCGTTCTCGACCAGTTCCTTGACGACGCTCGCAGGACGTTCGACCACTTCGCCGGCGGCGATGCGGTTGACGAGCTGTTCTGGAAGCTGGCGGACGGGCATGGATTGCGCGATCGGATAGGGATTCGAGGTTCGGCGGCATTGTAGTCGGCTCGCCTGTCAAATGCATGGGCTGGCCCGCGAATGGCTGCCTTTAGCTGGGGATGGAGCCGGCCTATCGCCTTGAAGACACTCACCTTCGCGTGTGGACCGGCTACGCCCTTCGTGGCGATTGTGACGCCGCACGCGCGGGTATATCGTTTAGAAAAAATATAATCTGATCGGGAGGATAGCCATGTGCCATTTGTTCTCGCACCAGCCGCAGCGCAACTATGAATCGCAGACCCGGTCGCTGCGGATCGGCGGTCATTGCACCTCGATCCGGCTGGAGATGTCGTTCTGGGACACGCTGGAGGAGATTGCCGCCAAGGAGGGGATGAGCGTTGCCAAGTTCCTCACCACCTTACATAACGAAGTGCTCGACCATCACGGCGAGGTGAACAATTTCGCGTCGCTATTGCGCTGCTCCTGCCTGATCTACCGCGCCAAGGCGAATGCGCCGGCGGTGGTTCCGGACTATCGCCCCGGGGCGGCAATTATGGACGCCGCGGAATAGGCCTCACTTGAATATTCTCCCATCGCCCTCGGCGGCAGTGCCAGAACTCATCACCATTTTGGGCCGCCTGGTGGTCTTGCTGCGTGAAGATGAGTGGGGCTCGCATTGGGCGGATTGGATGGAAATATCTCGCCGCGAAATTGCTGGCGGCGATTTTCACGGCATTGAGCGGCTCTTGAGTGCTTATGGCGGGATGGGGTCTTTCAATGATCTGGTTTTATCATCATCAAACGATGAGCTAGATCGGCTTCGAACGCGAGCGGGGGCGCTGGCGATCTTGATCAGGAACAACGCCGATATCGCCGGCTCCTAGCTTGGTCTTGTCAAAGACAATAACCGCAAAGAAAAGCGGCCCTGTATGAGACAAGGCCGCTTCAGTTTGAGGGACCTTAAATCTCCTTGCGCTGCATCGCGCCGGCGATCGTGTCGGCCTGCCGGATCGCCAGCGACACGATCGTCAGCGTCGGATTGCACGCCGCTCCGCTCGTGAACTGGCTGCCGTCGGAGACGAACAGGTTCTTGATGTCGTGGGTCTGGCCGAACTTGTTGACCACGCCATCGCGCGGCTTCTCGCTCATCCGGTTGGTGCCCATGTTGTGGGTCGAGGGATAGGGCGGCGTCGGATAGGTCACGGTGGCGCCGACCGCCTCATAGACCGCGGCGCCCTGCTTGTAGGCGTGATCGCGCATCGCGACGTCGTTCGGATGATCGTCGAAATGCACGCTCGCGACCGGCATGCCGAACTTGTCCTTGATGCTCGGATCCAGCGTGACACGGTTGGTCTCCTGCGGCAGGTCCTCGCCGACCAGCCACATGCCGGCCATCCGCGGATAGCCTTCCATGGCGCTGGTGAAGCTGCGGCCCCAGGCCCCGGGATTGAGAAACGCCGCCATGAAGGGCAGGCCGAGCGACAGTGTCTCCATCTCGTAGCCGCCGACGAAGCCGCGCTTCGGATCGTTCTTCGCCTCGTCGCGGATGATGCCGGCCATCGTGGTGCCGCGATACATATGCACCGACTTCTCGAAGGTCGCATACACGCTGCCGGTCATGTGCCGCAAATAATTGCGGCCGACCTGGCCCGACGAATTGGCAAGACCATCCGGGAACATGCTGGAGGCGCTGTTGAGCAAGAGCCGCGGGCTCTCGATCGAGTTGCCGGCGACCGCAACGACGCGGGCCTTCTGGCGCTGCATCGCGCCGGTCGCATCGGCATAGACCACGCCGGTGACCTTGCCGGACTGGTCGTGCTCGATCTTGATCACCATGCTGCCGGGACGCACTTCGAGATTGCCGGTGGCTTCGCCCTTCGGGATCTCGGTGTAGAGCGTCGACCATTTGGCGCCCGACTTGCAGCCCTGGAAGCAGAAGCCGATCTGCTGGCAGGAGCCGCGGCCGTCGCGCGGCTCGCTGTTGATCGCCATCCGCCCGGTGTGCACCTCCTTGTAGCCGAGCTTCTTGGCGCCGGCCTCCATCACCTTGAAGTTGTTGTTGCCGGGCAGTCCGGGGATGCCGTTGGTGCGGGTGACGCCCATCTTGTCCTCGGCCTTGGCGTACCACGGCTCCATCTCGGCGAGCGTGATCGGCCAGTCCAGCAGGTTGGCGCCGGGAATGCCGCCATAAGCCGACTTGATCTTGAACTCGTGCTCGTCGAAGCGCAGCGAGGCGCCGGCCCAATGCGTGGTCGAGCCGCCGACCGCCTTCACGATCCAGGCCGGAAGGCCCGGAAAATCCTGGTGGACGCGCCAGCTTCCCGAGGTCGAGCGCGCGTCGGACCAGGCGAGCTGCGTGAAGCTGTCCCATTCATCGTTGATGAAGTCCTGGTTCTCGATGCGCGGTCCGGCTTCGAGGATCACGACCTTGACGCCCTTCTGCGCCAGCTCATTACCGAGCGTTCCGCCGCCGGCACCGGAGCCGACGATCACGACAACGCCGCTGTCATTCAGATCGAATTTTGCCATTGTTTCCTCCTGGGCGTTGTCCGTTCAAGCCTTCGGCAGCCAATCGATGTCGGCGAAGCCGCGCTTGATGTAACCACCATGCTCGGCGGAGGAGCCCTCGTAGCCGAACCGCGGCCAGACCTCCTTGTTGTTGTAGAGCGAGACGATGAGGTCGCCGCGGATCTTCTGGAAGAACGCGCTCTGCTCGATCTGCTGCAGCAACGCGACGCGATCGTTCTCCCAGGCGACCTGGACATAAGGCATCTTGTGGCGGTCGTTGGCCGCCTGATCGAGCCGGGCGATGCCCTCATTGATCAGCGATTTCACCGCTGGATCCTTGGCGGCCTTGTCATCCCACGGCTTCACTGCGGTGATGTAGTAGCTGTCGCCGAGGAAATCGTGCGGATAGATGTCGCGCGCCACCTTCAGCAGCGTCTTCATCGTGGCCGGCGTCAGCGTGCCGGCCTCATCGGCCCACGCGTCGGTGATGCCAAGCCCGGTCGATGTCGCGATCGCGACTGCGGGTGCCGTGACGGCCGCGCCTTTGAGAAACACACGCCGGTCATATTTGCTGCGTCGATCGATTTCTCTCATGGGTTTCCTCCGTAGTTTATTTTCTAGTTGGATTAGCCGAAGCGCCCGCCGCGCTGGATCACCTCGATCTTGTAGCCGTCGGGATCCGAGACGAAGAAGAAGCGCGCCAGCGTCTTGCCGTCGTGCTTGAAGTCGCGCAGCGGCCCGGGCGACAATTTCTCCTTCTCGAAGCGCGCGTGCTCGGCATCGACGTCATCGACGACGACGGCGAGATGGCCGTAGCCGTCGCCGAGCGCATAGGGTTCCTTGCGGTCGAAATTGACCGTGAGCTCGACCTCGAAGGGCGAGGAGGGATGGCGCAGATAGATCAGCGCGAAATCGCCAAATCTCAGATTGTCCGCGATCTCGAGGCCGAACGCGCGCTTGTAGAAGTCGAGCGCCTTGGCCTCGTCGAACACGCGGATCATCGAATGCACGGGTTTCGCCATTCAGTTCAGCTCCTTCAGATAGGCGATGATCATGGCGCGGGTTTCCGGCTTGGCCTGGCGATAGGCCATCACGGCGCCGGGGATCACCTGTTGTGGATCGGTCAGCCAGGCATCGAGCCTGGCGTCGTCCCAGACGAAATCCGCCTTGGCGAAGCCTGCGGAATATTTGAAGCCGTCAGCCTTGCCGGCATGGCGGCCGACGATCTTGTAGAGCGACGGTCCTTGCCGGACGGGATCCGACATATTGGTGGTGTGGCAGGTCGCGCATTGCTGCTTGAACAGCGTGGCCCCGTCGGGCGGCTTGGCGGCAGGCAGCGGCATTTGCGCAGCCGTCATTTGCACTGCAAACATCGCGCCGCAAAATCCCAGCGCCAACGTCCACCTCGCGCGCAGCTTTGTCATATACATCACCGCCCCTGTGCGGTGACTGTAAGAGGCTGAAATCGGCCGTTGGTAGTAGCGGGCTGTTTCACGGCAGAACAAAGCTGGGCGCTGATCTGGCGCGGAACCGTTCGTTGCCGCATATGCGGACGACAAATCCGCAAAATGACCGCGAAATCCCTGCACGATCACCACACCACGCCGCTTGCATTGCGCGTGCGCCGTTTGCGGAAAATTCAGTCTCGCACGATGGGGTTCAGGGTCGGCGCTGCAAACGGCGCACACCTGCGCCGCTCCGTCCATCGTCAATCAAAGTCCTGGAGAAATGGATGACGTTTGCAAGAACCAGCGTGCTCGCCCTGGCCATCACAGCTGCGATGGCCGGTCCCGTCCTGGCGCAGGGCGCGGCTACGCCGAATACCCAGCTTCGCGGCGGTGCAGCGGGCAGCGGAACCATGCAGCAGGGCGGCGGCATGTCCGGCAGCGGCGATGAGGAAATGGCGGCGCAACCGACTTCGCCGACGCAAAAGAGCGGCACCAGCGCCAAGTCGGGCAGCAAGGGAACGGTCGGCAGCGGCCACGCGACACCGAAGTCGGGCGGCGGTTCCGAGATGGCGCCTGCAACCAAGAAGTACTGATCCGCGATGGATCCCGGATGCAGCGTCGCGTGTGCGCTGTGTCCGGTATTTCCTAATCGTCGAAACGTTGACTGCCGCGGCCCGCCTTGATGTCGCTGCGGCGCTTCTTGCCTTCGAGCCGGCGCTTCTTTGAGCCGAGCGTCGGCCTGGTCGGCCGCCGCGGTGTCGGCCGCACCATCGCTTCCTTCAGCATCTCGAACAGCCGCTCGGTCGCGTCCGCGCGATTGCGCTCCTGGGTGCGGAAACGAAACGCCTGGATCACGATCACGCCGTCCTTGGTCATGCGGCTGCCGGCGAGCCGCGCCAGCCGCTGCGCGGCGTCCGGCGGCAGCGCGATCTTGTGGGTGTCGAAGCGAAGCTGGGCTGCGGTCGAGACCTTGTTGACATTCTGTCCGCCCGGACCGGAGGCACGGACAAAGACGATCTCAATGTCGTTCTCGTCGATCGTAAGGTCGCGGGACAGCCGCAGCATGACATCACCCGTGGAGGGAAGAATCGGCGGCCGCAGGATAGCGGGTTTGCGCTGGGCGTGCTTGGGCGGTGTTCGTTACGTCCGCGGCCGGAGCGCGTGGCTCACCCCTCTCCCCCAACCCTCCCCTGGAGGGCCCCGCAAGGGGGAGGGAGCCTGAGAGACGTGCTCACATCACATCGCATCACAGCCGACACTTTCGCAGTCGGGCAAGTAAGGGGCGCACAAGCGGATGGCTCCCTCCCGCCTTGCGGGGGAGGGTGGCCACAACGGTGGTGTGTATGAAGAAGCTGCGCGCGTAACCGCCTCAGTTCGCCTTCGGCGGCGCCGATGCCGGCTGCGCTGCGGCTTGCGGGGCGCGGCCGACGATCACGGTGAGCAGGCCGTTGCCCCACAGCCTCTTGGAGACCCGCTTGACGTCGTCGAGCGTCACCGCATCGACGATGGCGCTGCGCTTCTCGATGTAATCGATCGGCAGCTTGTCGAGCTGGTATTGCAGCATCGCCTGCGCGAGCTTGGAGGAGGTGTCGAGCGCCAGCATCTGCGAGCCCTTCAGATAGGACTTCGCCTCGTCGAGCTCCTGCTGCGTCGGGCCTTCCTCGGCGATGCGGCGGATCTCCGCCTCGATCGCATCGACGGTCTCGCCGGCGCGGTCGGCGCGGGTGCCGGTGTTGCCGATGAACAGCGCGGAGTGATCCATCCAGAGCAGCGCTTCATAGATCGAATAGGCCAGCCCGCGCTTCTCGCGCACTTCCTTGTAGAGCCGCGACGACAGCCCGCCGCCGCCGAGAATGTGGTTCACCACATAGGCGGCCATGAAATCGGGGTCGTGCCTGTTGATGCCGGGACCGCCGAAGGTGACGACGGTCTGCGGCACGTCGAGCGGGACGAAGGCGCGCTGCGGCGGCTTGGTCGCCACGGCGTCGGGAATCGCCGTCAATTCGGCCTTGGCCGGCAGGCCGCCAAAGGTCTTGTCCAGGAGCTTGCCGAGCGTATCGGGGTCGACGTCGCCGACCACGGCGATCCGCAGCGTGTCCTTGGCGATGATGCGGCGGACATAGTCCTTCAGATCGGCAATCTCGATGGTCGGCACGCTCTCCAGCGTGCCGGTCGCCGTCCTGCCATAGGGATGGTCGCCGAAGGCGAGCTCGAGGAACTTGCGGCCGGACAGCGAGGACGGATTGGTCGATTCGCGGCGCAGGTTCGAGATCGCCTGGGCGCGGATGCGTTCGACGTCCTTCGGTTCGAACCGTGGCGAGGTCAGCGCCATCCGCAACAGGTCGTAGGCTTCGTCCTTGTTGTCCTTGAGCATGCGCAGCGAGCCGCGGAACTGATCGCGGTTGGACTGGAAGCTGAGCTCGATGGCGCGGCGCTCGAGCCGCTCATGATAGGTCTTGGAATCGAGATCGCCGGAGCCCTCGTCGAGCAGGTCGGCGACCAGATTGCCGACGCCGGGCTTGCCGGGCGGATCCTGGCCGGCGCCGCCGCCGAAGGCATATTCCATCGCGATCAGCGGCACGGTGGCGTCCTGCACGAACCACGCCTCGATGCCGCCGGGCGACACCAGCCGCTGGATCTTGGCCGCGGCCTGCGAGGGCGCCGATGTCAGCGTCAGCATCGCGGCGCAGGCGCCGCCGATCAGCGCCGCGCGGCGGGTGATGGAATAGGTCACGAGCGCTTCTCCTCGCGTTTCGGCGCGGTATCTTTGATCAGATAGCCGGTCACCGACCGCTTCTTGTCGAGCCAGGTGGCGGCAGCAGTGCGCACCTGCTCGGCGGTGACGGCGCGAATGCGATCCGGCCAGCTCCTGATGTCGTCGATGCTGAGCCCGGTGGTCAGCGCGCCGCCATACCAGCGCGCCAGCGTCGCCTGGTTGTCCTGGGCGTAGATCGCCTCCGCGATGAGCTGGGTCTTGACACGTTCGAGATCCTCGGCGCGCGCGGGGTTCTGCGCGAGATCGGCGATCACCTTGTCGATCGCGTCCTCGATCTGCGCGTACTCGACGCCGGCCTTGGGCGTCACCGAGATCGAGAATTGCGACGGATCGAGCGCGGTGCCCTGATAGCCGGCGCCGGCCGAGATCGCGAGGCCCTTGTCGATCACCAGCGAGCGATAGAGGTAGGAGTTGGCGCCGCCGCCCATCAATTGCGCGAGCACATCGAGCGCCTGGCTCTCGCCCGCCGCCGCCGTGGTCGCGGACGGCACCAGATAGTAGCGGCGCAGGTTCGGCTGTTCGACGCGGGGATCCGACAGCGTCACGGTGCGCGGCGCAGCCGGTGTCGGCTCCTGCGGCCGGACACGCTTCTCGGGGATCGCACGTTGCGCCGGGATCGGGCCGAAATTCTTCTCGACCAGCGGGCGGATATCCTTGACGTCGACATCGCCGGCAATGACCAGGATCGCGTTGTTCGGCGCATAGAAGCGGCGGTAGAAGGCGAGCGCATCCTCGCGGTCGAGCTTCTCGATCTCCTGGTGCCAGCCGATCACAGGCCGGCCGTAGGGATGGTTGAGATAGAGCGCGGCCATGATCTGCTCGGTGAGCCGGGCATCCGGGTTGTTGGCAACCCGCATGTTGAACTCCTCGAGCACGACGTCGCGCTCGGGCAGCACATTCTCGTCCTTCAGAATCAGGCCGGTCATGCGGTCGGCCTCGAACTCCATCATGGTGGGCAGCTGCTCGCGCGGCACGCGCTGGAAGTAGCCGGTGTAGTCGTTGGAGGTGAAGGCGTTCTCGTTGCCGCCGACGCGCAGCACGGTCTGCGAGAACTCGCCGGCGGGATGCTTGGCGGTGCCCTTGAACATCAGGTGCTCGAGGAAATGCGCGAGGCCCGATTTGCCCGGCGTCTCGTCGGCGGAGCCGACCTTGTACCAGATCATCTGCGTGACGACCGGCGTGCGATGATCGGGGATCACCACGACCTGCAGGCCGTTGTCGAGCGTGAAGCTCGCGGGCCGTTCGGAGGTGACGGTGGTCTGGGCGCGGAGGCTGATGCCCGACAGCGGGATGGTTGAAACAAAGGCGGCAGCGAACAGGGCAATCGATCGGCGTGAGGGCATCATGGTCCTTATGGAAGCCTGAACGGATGGCCGGGCATGAAAGACGCCATCGTACACGGTGCAGTCCGTGCCAGTCGTCACGAAGCGGAGAGACCGACGTCCCTCCGCATTAAGCTTTGCTCATGTCAGCCTTCGCCCAAGCAGGCCAAGCGTCACTGGACCGGTTTTCCGGTCATGACGTCGTACTGGCCCTCGTTCACCTTCGGCTTCATCGGGCCTGTGCCATAGGCAAAGCCTGAAGACGGGGTCTGGTAGCCCGGAGGGGGCTCGGTCAGGGAGTCGCGCGTCGGCTCGCCGGTGAACGGCTTGGACTCGCTGCTGTTCCCCTTGAAGATGCCGAGCAGACCGCCGTTGTAACCGAGCTGGCTCGGCATCAGCGACGGATTGGTGTTCGTACCCGGCTCAAGCGGCTCCTTGCGGCCCTCGGTGGCAGTCTGCTGCTTGCGGCCCGCCTCGATCTCGGCCGGCGTCAACGCCACCGCTGATTGCCACGGCTCCTTCTTGACTTCCTTCTTGCGCGCCGCGATCGCCGCCTTGCGCGCCGCGACGTCAGGGTCCTTCGGCCAGTTCGGCGCGTTGACCTGGGCGGCTGTGGCAGGCGGCGGCAGGTCGAGCTTCGGAGGCACCACCAGCGGCGAGCGCTCGCGATAATCGATGCCCTTGCTGGCGGCGCTCTTGGCGCCGAGCCCGGTCATGAGATTGTCGATGATCCGCTCTTCGAAGGTCAGGCCGTCATCGCCGTCATCGTCATCGCCGGCACGCACCGGGCCTGCCGTCATCACCAGGCCGATCCCGGCCGCAACGAACGCCAGACGCAGACCGCGCATCAGAGGCAGCCGGGACGTCTCGATCAGGTAACCGCGGACTTTGGTGTTGCGCATCGCGCTATTCCCATCTCAAAATTCGCCAAAGCGATCACTGGCTTAGCGCTCAGTTCCGCTGGGTGCAGGTCGGCCGCCGACCGGCTCGTATCGGCCGGGATCAGGGCGCTTTTACGGCGGGGGTCCCCATGACAGAATCATACAATAGGGCCGCCACGCCAGCAACGATCGCCACATCGGCAAGGTTGAAGATGTACCAATTATAGGTTTTTCCGGCGATCTCGACGTGAAACAGGGCGAAATCGACCACCGCACCATAGGCGAAGCGGTCGATCCCGTTCCCGATGGCGCCGCCGATGATCAGGCCGAGCGATATTGTCGCAAGCCAGGTTCGCGACCGCGCCATCCAGATCGCCAGCGCGATCACGGCAGCGGCCTTGATCACCATCAGCAGGATCTGGGCCGCCGGGGTCTCGCTCTGGAACCAGCCGAAGCTGATGCCGGGATTCAGGGCCAGCACCAGGTCGAAAAACGGCGTCACCGTCACCGGGGCGTGGCGCGCGATGTCGAGGACATGGAGCAGCCAGAGCTTGGAGGCCTGGTCGGCGATCAGGGTGATGACCGCCGCCAGCACACCGGCGCGAACGGGAGGGGTCATCGGCACCCCACCAAAGGTGTCGTCCCGGCGAAGGCCGGGACCCATACGCCGTGCCGGGTATTGTTTGAATGACTCGGGGTCATCAACCTTCGTCCATTCTAGACAGCGGTGGTTATGGGTCCCTGCTTTCGCAGGGACGACGGACAGTTAGGAGATGCTGCCCCCCAGCGCCTTCCATTCGCGCAGCGCTTGGGCGTCGCGCGGCGAGACGTCGGGATACTCAGGATCCTCGCCGATCGTCGGCAGGATCTTCCACGAGCGCGCGCATTTGGTGCCGACTGCCTTCTCGACCACCACGGCGACACCGGGCACGGCATCGAGGCGGAAGGCATTGGCAGGCGCCTCGCCCTCGCGCACCTCGTAATTCGAGGTGATGCAGACCTCGGCGAGATCGATGTCGAACAACGTGGCCAGCATCTCGCGGTCAGCGATGTAGATCACCGGCGAGGCCTCGAGCGATGAGCCGATCCGCTTGGCGGCGCGCTCGAGCTCGAGCGCACCGGTGACGACGCGGCGGACGTTGCGGATCGTCTCCCACTTAGCGGCGAGCGCGTCGTCGCGGAACTGCTCGAGACCTTCGGGGAACAGCGTGAGGTGCACCGAGGGCTCGGCGTTCGGCCGGTACATCCGCCAGGCTTCGTCGGTAGTGAAGCTCAGGATCGGCGCCAGCCATTTCAGGATCGCGTCGCAGAGCAGGTCGATCGTGGTCAGCGCCGCCTTGCGCGCCACCGAGGACGGCGGGTCGCAATACAGCGTGTCCTTGCGGATGTCGAAGTAGAACGCCGACAGCTCGGAGTTCATGAAGGCCGCGAGAGTTGCGACCACGGTCTTGTAGTCGAACGCGGCATAGGCCTTGCGGATGGTCTCGGTGTGACCGGCCAGTTCGTGCAGCATCAGCCGCTCGAGCTCGGGCATGCCGGCAAAGGCGACCTTCTCGCTCGGCTTGAAATGATGCAGCGTGCCGAGCATCCAGCGGATCGAGTTGCGCAGCTTCCGATAGGTCTCGATGGTGTTCTTCAGGATCTCCGGACCGATGCGCTGGTCGTCGGCATAGTCGGTGGCGCAGACCCACAGGCGCAGGATATCCGCGCCGGAATCCTTGATCACCTTCTGCGGCTCGACCGTGTTGCCGAGCGACTTCGACATCTTGCGGCCGTTCTCGTCGAGCGTGAAGCCGTGGGTCAGCACGATGTCGTACGGCGCGCGGCCGCGCGTGCCGGCGCTCTCGAGTAGCGACGAGTGGAACCAGCCGCGATGCTGGTCGCTTCCTTCGAGATACATCACGGTGTCGTCGCCGCCATCGATCTTGCGGACGATGTTGCCGAGCTGCGGGAAGTTCTGGCGGTCTTCCAGCACGAAGGCGTGCGTGGAGCCGGAATCGAACCAGACGTCGCAGATGTCGTCGACCTTCTTCCAGTTCTCGGACGCGCGGCTGCCGAGGAAGCGCTCGCGGGCGCCGTCCATGTACCAGGCGTCGGCGCCTTCCTCCATGAATGCCTCGGTGATGCGCTGGTTGACGACCTCATCCTGCAGGATCTCGGCCGAGCCGTCGCTGTTCTCGCGCACGAACACGGCGATCGGCACGCCCCAGGCGCGCTGGCGCGAGATCACCCAGTCCGGGCGATTGGCGATCATGCCGTTGATGCGGTTCTCGCCGGCCGGCGGCACCCATTGCGTGACCGAGATCGCCTGCAGCGCGCGGGCGCGCAGCGTGTCGCCCTTCTTCGCATGGCCATCCTCCGCGATGGGCTTGTCCATCGCGATGAACCATTGCGGCGTGTTGCGGAAGATCACCGGCTTCTTGGAGCGCCAGGAATGCGGATATTGATGCTTGAGGCGGCCGCGCGCGAGCAGCTTGCCGGCCTCGATCAGCGCCTTGATCACCGCCTCGTTGGCATCGCCCTTCTCGCCCTTGTCGTTGAGCACGCGCTTGCCGGTGAAGCCCGGCGCCTGCGCGGTGTAGGCGCCGTTCTCGTCGACCGTGTAGGGGATCGCGGTCGGGATGCCGCGGGCATCGAGCTCGCGGGTGTTGGCCGTCCAGACGTCGAAGTCCTCGCGGCCGTGGCTCGGTGCGGTGTGCACGAAGCCGGTGCCGGTGTCGTCGGTGACGTGCTCGCCTGATAGCAGCGGAACGATGAATTCGTAGCCGCCGCCAAATCCCTTCAACGGATGGGCGCATTCCACGGCGTCCAGCGTGTCGCCGGGAATGTCGCGAACCTTCTCAAAGGACGTGACGCGCGCCTGCTTGAACACTTCCGCGGCGAGCGCATCGGCCAGGATCAGGAGATCGCCAGTCTTCGCCCAATTGTCCGCGGGCGCATCCGTCACCTTGTAAAGGCCGTAGGCGATCTTCGGCGAGAACGAGATCGCCCGGTTGCCGGGCAGCGTCCACGGCGTGGTGGTCCAGATCACCACCGAGGCATTGGCCAGCGCGCCATGCGCCGGCGAGGTGACCGGGAATTTCACCCACACCATGTCGGAGGTGTAGTCCTCGTATTCGACCTCGGCTTCGGCGAGCGCGGTCTTCTCGACCACGCTCCACATCACGGGCTTCGAGCCGCGATAAAGCGTGCCGTTGGCGGCGAACTTCATCAACTCGCGGGCGATTTGCGCCTCGGCCGGATAGCTCATCGTCTGGTAGGGATGATCCCAGTCGCCGATGATGCCGAGCCGCTTGAACTCCTCGCGCTGCACGTTGATCCAGTGCGTCGCATAGGCGCGGCATTCCCGGCGGAACGCGACCATGGCGGCGGAGTCGCGGAAATCGGGCTTCTGCTTGCCCTTGGAGCGGTAGTTCTCCTCCTCGATCTTCCATTCGATCGGCAGGCCGTGGCAATCCCAGCCCGGCACGTAGTTGGAATCGAAGCCGAGCATCTGCTGGCTCTTGGTCACGACGTCTTTGAGGATCTTGTTCAGCGCGTGGCCGATATGGATGTTGCCGTTGGCGTAGGGCGGGCCGTCATGCAGCACGAATTTGGCGCGGCCCTCGGCTTCCCGGCGGAGCTTGTCGTAGAGGCCGATGTCGTTCCAGTATTTCAGGATTTCCGGCTCGCGCTGGGGCAGGCCGGCGCGCATCGGGAATTCCGTCTGCGGCAGGTAAAGGGTCTTGGAATAGTCCCTGGCGTCAGTCTTCTGGGCGTCGGTCTTTTGCGGCTTGTCGGACATAAAAGCTCTGATTTGGCAGGTGCGGGCGCGGAAACGCGATCAATCGCGGGTGAAACGACGAAGTCCCGGTCTTGCGCCGAGCCCTCAGGCTCAGGCGGAAGCCGGGCCGCTAATCCGTATGATGCGCCGCGAAAACATGGGTTTTCCATAGCAGCCAGCCAAGGAAATCGCAAAGCCCCGGTTGCTGGCAAATCCAGCGCGCCGGGCTGCCCTAAGCCTGGCGCGGCCGGGCCGGATTTCCAGCCACGGTCGCGCCGGGGGCGATGTCCCGCGTCACCACGCTGCCGGCCCCGACCAGGGCGCCGTCGCCGATGGTCACGCCGGGCAGGATGATGGCACCGCCGCCGATCCAGACGTCGCTGCCGATCCGGATCGGGCGGCCGAATTCAAGCCCGGCGCGCCGGGTCGCGGCGTCGCGCGGGTGGTCGGCGGTGTAGATCTGCACCGCGGGCCCGATCTGGGTGCGATCGCCGATCACGACCTCGGCGACATCGAGGATGACGCAGTTGAAGTTGAGGAACACGCCGTCGCCGAGGCTGATATTGCTGCCGTAATCGCAGAAGAACAGCGGGCGGATCACGGCGTCCTTGCCGACCTTGCGGAAGCGCGCGGAGAGCAGGGCGTGCAGCTCGGCTGCGGACGATGCGCCTGATGCGTTGTAACGCGCCATCCAATGTTCCGCCGCGGTATGGTCGGCGGCGAGTTCTGCATCCGGGCGATAGAGCTCGCCCGCCAGCATTTTCTCTTTCTCTGTCTTCAACCAATCACTCCGAGCTGCGGGAACGCGTCCGGCGCTGCGGCCAATGCCGCGCGCGCCTTGGCGCTGTCGTCATCCATCTGGCGTATCAACGCCTCGATGGTGTCGAATTTCAGCTCTTCGCGAATGAAACCGATGAAGGCAACATCGAGCACCGTGTCGTAGAGATCGCCCTTGAAGTCGAACAGGAACACTTCGAGCAGCGGCGCGCCGTTGTCGAAGGTCGGCCGGCGTCCGAAGCTTGCGACGCCGTCGAACCGTACTTTGTCGTTTCCCTGGGCCTTGCCGACCCGTACCGCATAGATGCCGTGCTTCAGGCCGCAATGCTTGTCGAGGCGGATGTTGGCCGTGGGGTAACCGAGGTCGCGGCCGCGTTTCTCGCCATGGATCACCTTGCCGGTCGCAAACCACGGCCCGCCCAGCATCGTGGTGGCATCGTCGACCTGGCCTTCGGTGAGCGCCATGCGGATGGCGCTGGAGGAGACCGGGCGCTCCTCGATGTCGACATGGGCCTGCACATCGACCTCGATGCCGAGCCGCGGCGCTTCGCTGACGAGCAGGCTCGGCGAGCCGACCCGGCCCTTGCCGAAATGGAAGTCGTAGCCGACCGCGATCCCGCTGATGCCGAGCCGGCCGATCAGGTCACGGTGAATGAAGTCCTGCGCCGTGGTCCCGGCGCGCGCCCTGTCGAAGGTCATGATGACCGCGCCCGCGAGCCCGGTGGCCGCGAGCAGCCGCAGCTTGTTGGTCTCGTCCGTGAGGCGGAATTGCGGGGTGTTCGGGCTGAAGAAACTGCGCGGATGCGGTTCGAAGGTCACGGCGAGCGCGGGAACGCCGCGCGTTCTGCCCATCGCGAGCGCCGCGCCGATCACCGCGCGGTGACCGAGATGGACGCCGTCGAAATTTCCCATCGCGACCACGGCGCCCTTCGGAATTGCACTTTCGGGGGTGTTGTCGCGGATAACGGTAAAGCCGGTGCTCATGAGGGATTCTTCAAGGATTCTTAAGCATGATTGTTGCGGGCCGGACCGTGACGCGGCGGCGGCGTGGAAGTCAAGCATAGCGAAAATCGCGTCAAATCCGTAACAATCCGGATTCAGCCGGTTAACGCGCTGTTTAACGCCTGCTGTTAGTCGTTGGCGGAAAGCTGCGTTCGTGCAGAAGCCAAGTTGCGTTAGTGGTTTTGGGGGGAAAGATGGCGGTTGATTTGTCCATGCCGGTTCTGGTGGTTGATGACTACAGCACCATGATCCGCATCATCCGGAATCTTCTCAAGCAGCTTGGGTTCGAGAACATCGACGACGCCTCCGACGGCTCTGCGGCGCTCAACAAGATGCGCGGCAAGAAGTATGGCCTGGTGATTTCCGACTGGAATATGGAGCCGATGACCGGCTACGACCTGCTCAAGGAAGTCCGCGCCGATCCCAATCTCGCGACCACGCCCTTCATCATGATCACGGCGGAATCCAAGACCGAGAACGTGATCGCGGCCAAGAAGGCCGGCGTGAACAACTACATCGTCAAGCCGTTCAACGCGGCGACGCTGAAGACCAAGATCGAGGCGGTCTTCCCGGACATGGCGACGGCGTAATCGCCCGACATCGCATCAACTGAAATTTACGCTATGCCCGGGGTGTCCCGGGCATTTGCGTCTTTGGGGTTGAAAGCGAGGCGAGCAGTCGCGTGCGCGATTTCGGAATATTGGAAGAATGCCCCTGAGTTGCCCGACGTGTCAAGGCGCCTTGTCGAACACCGCGCGCCGTGGGCTCCTTTGCATGGGGTTGTTTTCGATATTTTGGCGGCGCGCCCCTGCGGGGTTGCCCGCTACCACTTCAGCTCGCGCATCAGCGCGCGGGGCGGATGGCCGAACAATTCCTTCACCGAGGCGGGGTCGAGCTGCTCGATGCCCTCGAACTGCTCGGAATGGATGCCTCGGGTGACGAACAGCAGATCGATGCCGAAGCCGTGGGCGCCGGTGAGGTCGGTGCGCACGGAATCGCCGATCGCGAGCACGCGGCTGAGTTCCGTCGGACGCCCGCGGCGCTCGGCGGCCAGCGCCATGGCGCGCTCGTAGATCGGCCGGTGCGGCTTGCCGTAGAACACTGCCTCGCCGCCGAGCTCGCGATACAGTTCGGCAATCGCGCCGGCGCAATAGATCAGCCGGTCGCCGCGCTCGACCACGATGTCCGGATTGGCGCAGACCAGCGTCAGCTTGCGCTCGAGCGCCTTCAGCAGCGTATCGCGATAATCCTCGGCGGATTCGGTCTCGTCGTCGAACAGTCCGGTGCAGATGATGTAGTCGGCCTGCTCCAGCGGCACCAAGGTGGCGTCGAGGCCGCGATGGATCGAGCTGTCGCGCTCCGGGCCGATCCAGAATATTTTCTGACCGGGATGATCGGCCACGAAGTGGCGCGTCAGGTCGCCCGAGGAGACGATCGCGTCATAGGTCTCGTCGGCGACGCCGAGCTTGCGCAGCTGGCGCTGCACGGAATCGGCCGGACGCGGCGCGTTGGTGATCAGGATGACGGTGCCGCCCTGCTGGCGGAAGGTGTGCAGCGCCTCGCAGGCCTCGGGAAAGGATTCGAGCCCGTTGTGCACGACGCCCCAGATGTCCGACAGCACGACGTCGACGCCGTCCGTAAGGTCGCGCAGCCGCTCCACGAAACGCAGCGATGTCATGATGCGAACCGCCGGTCAGTTGGGCCCGAGCGCGCGACGCGCCAGCGCGGCGCTGCCGGTAGTGCGCGGTGGCGCTGCGGGGCTGGAGACGGGTGCGGAAGTGCCGGCGCCATTGAGGTCCTGGGGCTTGGTCTGCGGAGCCTCGGCGGTAGCAGATGCCCCTTCCGGCCGCAACGGCCGCGGCGGGGCGAACAGGAAGCCCTGGCCGAACCGGACATCGTAGTCGAGCAGGTCGACCACCGAACGCTCGCCCTCGATCCGTTCGGCGATCAGGTCGATGCCGTAGCGGCCGAGCAGGTCGGACAGATCGGAGGGATCGATATCGGTGGTCGCGCTTTGCCTGGCGTCGAGCAGCAGCGCGGCCGGCACCTTGATGAAGCGGACGCCGCGATCGGCGAGCTCGCGCGGCTCGAGGCGGAGGTCGCTGACGTGATCGATCGAGAACCGGTAGCCGCGCTGCGACAGCGCCGCGAGATTCTCGCTTTCGACCGAGCCGAGATTGCGGAAGGTCGCCTGCTTGAACTCGAGCACGAAGGACGGTGCCAGCGCGCGGTTGGCCTCGAGGAAGTCGAGACACTGGGTGAAGTGCTGCGGGCTCGACAGCGTCGCGGCCGAGACGTTGCAGAACACGCCGACATCCTTGCTGCGGATCATCAGGCGGCGCAGCACCTGGACGCAGCGAAGCATCACCATGTGGTCGATGCGGCCGATCAGGCCGCCGACCTCGGCCGCCTCGATGAAATCGTCGGCGGCAAGAACCTGGTCGCGCTCGTCGCGCAGCCGCGTCACCGCCTCATAGTAGCGTACCTTGCGCTGCGGCAGCGTCACCATCGGCTGCAGGTAGATGTCGAGGCGGTTTTCGTCGATGGCGTGCCTGATCGCGGCAATGAGCTGGGTCTGGCTGCGTGAGATCGCTGCCGGGGGCGCCGCTGGCGGCGGCGGCGCAAACACGACGGTCGGAGCCGGGGGGACCGATTGCAGCAGATCGTCGCGCGGCGGGGCGACCGGCTGTGCCGCTGGAGCGGCCGCCAGCAGATCCTCATGATGGGCGACGGACGTCGCGAGCTGGCGCACCAGGCCGCCAAGTTCGTTGATCTCGCCGGCCATGCCCTGGATCCGGTCGGCGCCGGTGGAGTTCGCCGAGGCGACGCGGCCTTCGACCGCGGCCAGCCGGCGGCCGAATTCGGCGACCTGACGGGCGAGGTCGGCGGTGCCGCGCGACAGATCCGCGATCTGGCCGCCGACATCGCTGCGGTCGCGCAACCGCATCGAGACGGCGTTGTAGAGGATCAGGCAGGTGAGGGCGGTGAGCGCCACGATCGCCGATTCCGATCCGCTGATGCCCGCCACCGAATAAAGGACGAAGCCCAGCGAGGCTGCGACCAGCACCATGCAGATGGCGATGAAGATCGTCGAAATGCGAATCATGTCGCGCGCCCGCGCCCTCTCTCCGAACGTCCCCGGAGCGCAAGCTTAGCACCATTGTTGATTCGACGGGCCTGCGATCTTCCGAACCGGCTGGAACTGCACACGATTTTCGCTTCGTCTTGGTCTGCCTCGAAGTCGGGCTCCGTAATAGACCGGAGCCGGCCGCGGCGCGTCCGTCAGAGGTCGGCGGCAGCGATCCAGAACACCTCGCCCTCGGAGTCCTCGGTGTCGAGCCAGAGCAGCGGCAGGTTGGGATAGGCGGCCTCGAGATTGTCGCGGCCGCGGCCGATCTCGCAGAGTAGCCCGCCTTGCGGGGTCAGATGCTGCTTGGCCTCATCGAGCAGGCGGCGGACGATATCGAGCCCGTCGGTGCCGCCGTCGAATGCGATCTTCGGCTCGGCGCGGCACTCGCGCGGCAGCGCGGCCATGCCTTCGGCATCGACATAAGGCGGGTTCGAAATGATGAGATCGTAGCGCTTGTTGCCGAGCGGCTTGAACAGGTCGCCGCGATGGAGGGTCACGCGGTCGTCGAGGCCATGGTCGGCGACGTTGCGCGCGGCGACTTCGAGCGCATCCTTTGAGATATCCACCGCGTCGACGGCGGCGTTGGCGAAATGCCGCGCGGCCAGGATCGCAAGGCAGCCGGAGCCGGTGCAGAGGTCGAGCACGCTTTCGACCTCGGCGGGGTCGCCGATCAGCGAGGTGCCGTCCTCGTCGCCGCCGAAATGCGAGTCCAGCAATTCGCCGATGAAGGAGCGCGGCACGATGGTGCGCTCGTCGACATAGAACGGCAGGCCGCGCATATAGACCTTGTTGACGAGATAGGCGGCCGGCTTTCGCGTCGCGATCCGCCGCTCGATCAGGTCGAGGATCTGCTTGCCTTCGGCAATCGTGACGCGCGCGGTCGCGAAGGTCTCGAACTGGTCAGGATGCAAATGCAGCGTCTCGCAGATCAGGAATGCGGCTTCCGCCACCGGATCGGTGGTCCCGTGCGCGAACACGAGCTTCGCCGCATTGAAGCGGCTGACCGCATAGCGCAGGAAATCGAACAGGGTATGAAGCTCGCCGGCGCCGACCTTCGGCGCCTTCTTGGGCGCTTTCGGCGCGGCGGGGCTGCGCCTGGGCGGCGCTTTGCTGCGCTTCGCCATCAGGATTTGGTCCAGCGCGCGGCGGCCGCGTCGTCATGGCTCTGCGCCTCGATCCAACTCGTGCCGCGCGCGCTTTCCTCACGCTTCCAGAACGGAGCGTTGGTCTTGAGATAGTCCATCAGGAACTCGGCTGCCTCGAACGCCGCCTGCCGGTGCGCCGAGGCGGTCACGACCAGCACGATGTTCTCGCCCGGCGCGATGCGGCCGAAGCGATGGATGATGGTGAGGCCCTGCAACGGCCAGCGTGCCAGCGCCTCGTCGGCATGGCGTGCAATCTCGGCCTCCGCCATGCCCGGGTAGTGCTCGAGCGTCAGCGCGGCGATCGGCTCGCCCTGTTCGCTGCCGCGGCAGAGGCCGCTGAAGCTGACGACCGCGCCGACATCGGTGCGGCCCTTGCTCAGGCCGGCGATCTCCTGTGCGACGTCGAAGTCGGCTTCCTGAATCCGGATGGTCGTTGCGATAGCCATAGGAAGATCTAACCGCCGGTCATCGGCGGAAAGAACGCGATCTCGCGGGCGCCGGAGATCACAGCGTCCGGTTTGACATGGGCGTGGTCGATCGCGGCGCGGATCACCGTGGGCTTCTCGAAGGCATGAGCGTAGCCGTCGTCGCGCGCGGCAAGCCAGCCGATCAGTTCGCCGACGGTGCGCACCTCGGCCGGCGGCTCGACGATCTCTTCGGCCTTGCCGATGCGTTCACGCACCCAGGCGAAATATTTCAGCTTCATCCCTCATCCTCCTTGATGAGGTGATGGATGCCGGCACGGAAGTAATCCCAGCCGGTGTAGATCGTGAAGATCGCCGACATCCAGAGCAGCACGATGCCGATCAGGGTGGTTGCCGGGAAGACCTGCTCGCCCGCTTCGCCGGCGATCAAAAAGCCGATCGCCACCAGCTGGATCGTGGTCTTCCATTTCGCAAGCTTGGTGACGGGAACGCTGACCCGCAGCCCCGCGAGGTATTCGCGCAGGCCCGAGACCAGGATCTCGCGGCACAGGATCACGATCGCGGCCCACAGCGTCCAGCCATGGATCGAATTGTCGGCGGCCAGCATCAGCAGGCTGGAGGCCACCAGGAGCTTGTCGGCGATCGGATCGAGCATCCGGCCGAAAGCGGACTGCTGATCCCACATCCGGGCGTAATAGCCGTCGAGATAGTCGGTGATCCCGGCCGCAATGAACACGGCCAGCGCCACCCAGCGCAGCCACAACGGGCCGTCCAGGATCGACTGCCAGTAGACGCAGCCGATCACCACCGGGATCGCGGCGATCCGGGCGTAGGTCAGGATATTCGGGAGGGACATGGTCTTGGTCTGTCCCCTTGTCGTCGCGATGTTCATCCGTTCTACCAATACCGCTGAAACGAGAAGGTCAACCGTGCGGGCGCCAAAGCACGGCGAGATTACGCTGAATCGTCATGGCGCCTTAGCCCCTTGTTTATGCAAGATCTTTTCAGAACGTTGCTTCCCACTTTTCCGCATCATGCCCTAGATGCCCCGTCGCAGGCGACGCCCTGATGACTCGCCTTTGGTTTAACCCGGCTGGGCGTGGAAAAACTCGAAAATCTTGCGGGCACTCTCGGCGCTGACGCCGGGAACCTTGCCGAGGTCGGCGATAGAGGCCCGCTCGATCTCCTTGAGCGTTCCGAAGTGGTGCAGCAAGGCACGTTTGCGCGACGGGCCGATGCCCGGGATCTCCTGCAACCCGGCCTCGCGGATGTCCTTCTTGCGCAGCTTGCGGTGCGAGCCGATCACGAAGCGGTGGGCCTCGTCGCGCAGCCGCTGGATGAAATAGAGCACCGGGTCGCGCGGCTCCAGCTTGATGGCCTCGCGGTCAGGCATGAACAGGGTTTCCCGCCCCGCATCGCGCTCCGGCCCCTTCGCCACCGCCATCAGCGAGACCTGGGTCAGCCCGAGGGTCTGAAAAATCTCCCTGACCGCGTTGAGCTGGCCGCGGCCGCCGTCGATGATGACGAGATCGGGCCATTGCGGGAACGAGTCGTCATCCGCCTTGTCCCTTGCCTTTGCAGTGTCCTTGGCGGCCTCGCCTTCCGGCGGCTTCAGCAGCCGCTTGAAGCGGCGCTCCAGCACCTCGCGCATCATCCCGTAATCGTCGCCGGGCGTCAGCCCTTCGGACTTGATGTTGAACTTGCGGTATTGGTTCTTCATGAACCCGTCGGGTCCCGCCACGATCATCGCGCCGACTGCGTTGGTGCCCTGGATGTGGCTGTTGTCGTAGACCTCGATGCGCTTCGGCGTGTGCGGCAGGCCGAGCGTCGTGACCATACCCTCCAGCAGCCGGCTTTGCGTCGCGGTATCGGCGAGCTTGCGGCCGAGCGCCTCGCGCGCGTTGGTGAGCGCGTGGCCGATCAATTCCTTCTTCTCGCCGCGCTTGGGCACGGAGACCTCGACCTTCGATCCGGCCTTCACCGACAGCGCGTCGGCGAGCAACGCGCTTTCCTCGATCTCGTGCGACAGCAGGATCAGCTTCGGCGGCGGCTTGTCGTCGTAGAATTGCGCGAGGAATGAGGACAGCACCTCCTCGGGCGTGAAGCTCTTTTCCGCGCGTGGGAAATAGGCGCGATTGCCCCAGTTCTGGCCGGTGCGGAAGAAGAACACCTCGACGCAGGAATAGCCGCCTTCCTGGTGGATCGCGAACACATCGGCCTCTTCGACGGTGCGCGGGTTGATGCCCTGCTGCGACTGGATCGCCGACAGCGCCGCGAGACGGTCGCGGTACAGCGCCGCGGTCTCGAACTCGAGCTCGCCGGAGGCCTTCTCCATCTCGGCCGCGAGCAATTGCTTCACGGCGTGGCTGCGGCCGGAGAGGAATTCGGTCGCTTCGCGCACCAGCTCGCCATAGCCCGGGAAATCGATCTCGCGCGTGCAGGGGCCGGCGCAGCGCTTGATCTGATAGAGCAGGCAGGGCCGGCTGCGGCTTTCGAAGAAGCCGTCGGTGCAGGAGCGGATCAGGAACGCGCGCTGCAGCGCCGTGATGGTGCGGTTGACCGCGCCTGCGTTGGCGAACGGACCGAAATAGCGTCCGGGCCGCGACTGCGCGCCGCGATGCTTGAGAATCTGCGGCGCCCAATGGTCGCCGGTGATCAGAATATAGGGAAACGACTTGTCGTCGCGCAGCTGCACATTGAAGCGCGGCCGGAGCTGCTTGATCAGATTGGCTTCGAGCAGCAGCGCCTCGGTCTCGGTCGTGGTCGAGACGATCTCGACATGCGTGGTCGCCGCGATCATGCGCAGGATGCGCGCCGGGAGCGGCGCATTGGCCCGCGCATAGGACGACAGCCGCTTTTTGACGTTCTTCGCCTTGCCGACATAGAGCACGTCGTTGGCGGCGTTGAGCATGCGGTAGACGCCGGCCGAGGTCGGGGCGAGGCGGACCGCGTTCTCGATCGCCTCATGCCCGATCGAGAGCGTCCCCTCGGCGATTGTCTCGGCGGCGTCCTCCGATGCCTCGGGAAGACGCGCGTCATCCTCCTCCTCGGGGGCGGAGGTTTCCGGATCGACGTCGCTCGTGTCGAGCGTCAGGTCGTCCTGAGGCACATCGGGCTTTGGGCTGCGCCGCGCCTTGGGATCAGCCTTAAGATCAGCCTTGGGGTCAGTCTTAGGGGCCGGCGTCGGACGCTCGGGAGAATCGTGAACCATGGGCCGTAAATTAAGCGCTTGGGCGACCGGTCGCCAGCGCTGGCGGCGCAGGAAAACAACCCCGATTGCAGGGCGTTACTGGCCCAGCGCGGCCGGCCGGGGCGGGTTGGTAACACATTGTTAAGACTGATGAGCGGGCCGCTAACCGGGCTTAACAACCCTTTAACTTAAAACTCTCGATAAACCTTAGCGAAAAAAGTGGAATTCCGTAACCACGCCGGCCCTGGCCTGCGGGTTTCGGCAGTTGCGTGTGGAGAGTACCCATGACCCGGTTTGTAGCGCGTGCGCTGGCACTGATCGTCGCAGGCTGGACGACCTCGGCGGCGGCGGCCGATCTCAACTACGGCTCGCCCTATACCGTCTATCAGCCGCTCAATGCCTACAGCTGGGCCGGTCCCTATCTCGGCGGCAACATCGGCTACGGCTGGGGTTCGGTCGAGAACAACCCGACCAAGCCGTCCGGTTTCGTCGGCGGCGTGCAGGCCGGATACAATTTCCAGAACGGCTCGCCTTGGGTGTTCGGCATCGAGGCCGATATCCAGGGCACCAGTGCCGACGATCGGTTCGCGCCCTGGAAGTTCTCCAACCCGTGGTTCGGCACCGTGCGCGGCCGCGCCGGCTATGCGGTCAACAATGTGCTGTTCTACGCGACCGGCGGTCTCGCCTTCGGCGAACTGCGCGGCGAGACTTTCGGCATCTCGGAGTCGCATACCAATGCGGGCTTCACCGTCGGCGCCGGCGCCGAAATGGGCTTTGCCCCGAACTGGAGCGCCAAGATCGAGTATCTCTACGTCGATCTCGCCAACAGCAACTTCACGATCACCGGCGGCGCGTCGAACGGCTACAGCTTCAGCCTGGTTCGCGCCGGCATCAACTATCACTTCTGAGAACAAGAAAACGTCCGACATCAACTCCCGGCCGCGCCTCGCGCGGCCGGGTTTTTCTTTGTGCCGAGCACGCCGACATCACGCGCGGCTGCATGAACGCCGCGGCGTCCGAGAATCCAGTCGGTCAGCCGTACGCATCGGACATGCGGGCACCGCCAATCGCGTCCGCATCATGCAGATGGTCATGCAGCGGGCGCGAGCCACGCGCCCGGCAGTCAACTCACACGCAACGCTTCATTCGCCGTTCATCACGAGCTACGCACCGCGCGCGCTCGTCATGAAACCACCAGGTTGACCGCCTTCGGGCCCTTGCCCTTCTTGTCGGGTTCAACCTCGAACGTAATGCGCTGTCCTTCAGTCAGGTCCTTCAATCCTGCACGCTCGACAGCTGTGATGTGAACGAACACATCGCGGCCGCCATCGTCAGGCTTGATGAAGCCATAGCCACGCTCTCCGTTGAAGAACTTGACTGTCCCAGTCATGGCCATCGGGAAACTCCTCCCCCGTATTGCTCCACCGCTACGCGCACGCCGCGTAGCGGTTGACCGACATTCGCTTGTCGGAAGCTTGGCCACCTGAACAGGCCGGCGTCACGCCGCCGGTCTGCCTGGATTTATTTCGGCCTTGTCACTCCGCCGCAACCATTCGCGGAAGCGGAACGTAAAGCCAGTCGTAACAGGATGAGCATAATACGGTTCCGCGCGCGTTGCCTATGCTCAAATAGAACTTTTCAGTGGGTGCTACCGTTTAGGCGTTTCGAGTCTGAAGCGTCCGGCGCCGCCTTGACCAAGCGGTCTCTCGAGTTCGGGCAGGATGATCTTCAGCTCGCCCGCCAGCGTCCACGGCGGATTCACTATCAAAAGGCCGGTGGAAACGAGGCCTGCGCCGGTTTCTTGTGGCGCCACACTGAATTCCAAACGCAAGCATTTGCCCGCGGGCCGACTGCTTGCTGTCGCTGCAGCCACGCTGCGCGCGAGTTCGTCGGTAGCTCTCCGGGTTTTTACGGGGTACCACAAAAGATACGTGCCGGTCGGCCACTTCGCGAACGCTTCGGTGAAGGCACTCGCCAGCCGCTCGAACTCGTCCTTCGCTTCGAATGGTGGATCGATCAGCACGAGGCCGCGCCGCTCGTTCGGCGGCACGAATGCGGGCAGTGCCATCCAGCCGCCGAGATCGACGACGCGCGCCTGAACATCGCGTCGCAATGCATCGATCAATTGCTTGCGCGCCACGGGCTCGATCTCGCAGGCCGTGAGACGGTCTTGCGGACGCAGCAGCGCCCGCGCGATCAACGGCGAGCCGGGATAGGCTTTCAGTTCGCCTCTCGGGTTGAATGCTCTGACGATGTCGAGATAGGGCGCGATCAGCGGCAACGCCTTGTCGGACAGCCGCGCCTGCATCAGCCGCGCGATGCCGGTCAGCCATTCGCCACCGCGCTGCGCTTCGCTCGACGTCAAATCGTAGAGGCCGGCGCCGGCATGGGTGTCGATGACGCGGAACGGCGCCTGCTTCTCCTGCAGATAGGTGAGCATGCGCACCAGCACGATGTGCTTGATGACGTCGGCAAAGCTGCCGGCATGAAAGGCGTGACGATAGTTCATGCGATGACGCTGCGCTCCAGAGGGATCGCATGTTGTACTGCGTCATGCCCGGCCTGTCCCGCGCATCTATGCCTTATCTCGTTAGTTTCGTGATGGCGTCCATGGCCGGGACACTCGGCGCGACAACGCGCGTTTGCCCGGTCGTGACGCGGACGAGACTTCAGCCGCCGCGAACCGGCGGCATCAGCACCTGATCGCGGCGGCAGGCGCGGCGATCGATTTCCTCGCAGGAACGGAATTGCAGATCCTTGCTGAGGCAGATCCGCACCTCGCTGAGCCGCCTGCTGTCGCAGGTCACCGAGATCGCGGAGTTGCTGAGCCCCGGATTGGCCTTGATGAACGCCGTCTCCAGCTCGTCGGGCGCGATCGTCTTCGGCTCCGTCAATTGCAGGAATTCCTCGGGGATCTTTACTGCGGCGCGGGCCTTGCGGATGGCTTCGAAATAGGCCCGTTCGCCGAGGCCCGAGCAGGTGCCGTGCTTGTCCCACTCGTTGTAGATCAGGCCGGGCGCCGGCATCAGGTCGAGCATCGAGGTCATGATGTTGCGAGCGAGGCGGGGCGAGGGCCGCTGGCAGTATTCCGGAAAGCCCCGCTCATATTGCGGCCACAGCCCGTGCACCACGAACGAGTATGGCCGTCCGCCGCATTGCGCCTGGGTGCCGCGGCCGTTATTGCCGCGCTCGCTCGCCGCCTCGCAGAACGAGGGCGACCACGACAGCGACAGCACATAGAAATCGAACTCGCCGGGGGCATTCTGCCGGCGATCCTGGGCCGAGGCTCCCATCGCACCACACAGAACAAAGGCAATGGAAAGCAGAAATCGGAAAATAGTGACCAACCGAGGCATCAAACGCTCCCTCACGCGACCATTCAGAGCCTAGCAGGCCGATAGAACATTTCAAGAACAAAAAGCCGCCGACTGAACGGCGGCGGCTTCCGTTTTGACCGAGCTGCTAGGAGATCAGGGCCGGGCGGCCTTGCAGTGCGGGTTATAGGCCCAGTTGCGGTCGAGCCCAGCGACGCACCATTCGACGCCCTGGCCGATGCCGGCAAAGCCGCCGTCCTCGATGATCGAATAGTGCACCTTGCGCACCTTGCCGTCGCTCAGCATCGCATCGCCCGAACAATAGCGGCGCGGAATGTTATCGGATTGCCAGGGGCGGAACGCGGTTTCGTGAATCCGGCCAAACCCGGTGATCACGAGCGGCGAATTCCAGAAAGTGGCTTCCTTTTCGTGGAATTGGTCGCTGATGGTCGTCAGGGCCGTTTCGCAGGGGGCCACATTGCCGTCATAGCGCGGGCCGGACAGCCAAAAATTGAGCTCGAACGGATTGGCGGCCTGAGCGGTGCCCCCGAACGCCAGAAGGCCGACCACGAGCGCGGCGCCGAGGCCAAGCGTGTGGCTGAGTTTATTGGGGGAGTTGAACAGGTTGCGCATGGGAATCCACCCGATGATCAGATGCGTCGGACGGTGCCGTGAAGCCCCGGCAAGGTCAAGTGCAGCGCGGCAACACCTGCGGAGAAGTCCACCTCCAACAGCGGGCTCGTTCTTTCCATGGTCGCCGGCGCACTCTATGTTGGTCGCAAGCGAAATGGAGTCTGCGATGCGAAGGAAATTGGCCGCGTGCCTGGTTGCCGTTTGCGGGATGCTGGCCGTTGGTCCGGCGCGAGCCGACTGGATGCAGCCGGTGCCGCCGTTCAAGGGCAATGATACCGGCGGTATCATCGCCTATACGCTGGCGGCCCAGACCGACGCGCGGCAGATCGCCGTCGATCACTGCGCTTCCTACGGCAAGGTGGTCAAGTTCCTTGCGGTGCAGCGCTACCCGGGTGGCTACATCTCGTTCGCCTGCCGCTGGGTGCCCTACGGTTCGGCCCAGAGGCCGGTGCGCACGCTCTACTGAGCGCACTCCAGATCCTACGATCGTTCAGCCGGGAGCTCGCCGCATGACCCGACAGCTTGCCTTGCTTGGTTCTGCTGTTTGCATTGTCCTGTCCACCGGTGCCGCCAGCGCCGTCGACCTGCCGATCCGCAAGGCCGGCTTGTGGGAGATGAAAATGGTGCGTACCGGCGGGCCGATGCCGGAAATCACCATGCAGCACTGCACCGACGAGACCACCGACAAGGAGATGAGCGCGGCGGCCTCGCCGATGGCCAAGGAAGTCTGCTCCAAGCAGGACATCCAGAAGACCGCGACCGGCTATGTCAGCGACAGCGTATGCAGCGTCGCCGGCATGTCGATGAAGAGCCATGCCGAGATCGTCGGCGATTTCAATTCCGCCTACACGGTCAAGAGCACCTCGCACGCGGAAGGCGGCGCCGCCGGCTCCCGCGACACCACGATGACCCTCGAGGCGAAATGGCTCGGCGCCTGCAAGAGCGACCAGAAGCCCGGTGACATCATCATGCCCGGCGGCATGAAGATGAACGTCAAGGATATGGAAAAGCTGAAGGGCCTCCTGCCCAAGCAGAAGTAGGGCGCAGCGCCTTAGATTGCCACCGCGCGCCTGAGCACGTCCTCTCTCATGTTGAGAGGACGTGACGTTGTGCACCACCATCATTGCGGGCAACCCGCGACAAGATTGCCAAGCGGTTTTGCGCTGCCCGTCATTGAGCGTTCGTTCGCGCGAGCTGTCAGTTCGCAATGATGTCGTTGGACCGCGTGCGCCAACTCCGTCACGCCAGCGCATTCGCTTCACCATTGTCGCCGACCGTTGACGCCAAGCGCGCGTCTCGACGCACGGCCGTCACCGGCCTCTCACCTTCAATAGATTGGATGTCAAACATGATGTCCGGTGTTGGTCGCGGCCGCGCGCAATGCACGACGGCATTGCAGGGCGACATCAACATCAATGAATGATCGCTGCGTGTCTCGCACTCGAGACTCTCTGAGAGAACGAGGATCGGCCGCGAATTCCTCGTGCTGAAGAGCTTGCTGCGACAACATGTCTTTTTGAATCGCTCCAGTGTTGCGCATCTTGAATCGTTCCAGTGTCGTGCATCGCGCGCTTCAATGGATTCTATTTTGCGCGTGTGGAATTTCGCCCAAGCCGCCGATAGAAGTCCGCCCCAATCGTCCGCTCAATGACGAGCACGCGACTCGATCAAGATCGGCCTGGGGAAGTGTGGGGATTGCTTGGTGGGAATGGCTTCGTCGCGGAGCAAACGCAGCTTGCTTGCATCAACGGCTGCGATCAAGGCAGCGTTTCTCGGTTCGGTCATGCTTGTGCCGATGGGTGCAACCGGCGCCAGCGCTCAAGCGCAAACCGGCTCTCCGGCGAACAACGTCAGCGTGCTTCCTGCCGTGACGGTGGATGAACCTGGCGCTGCAAGGAAGCGCAGTGCCGTCGCTTCAAGTCGGAACACCAGGTCTTCGCGCACCACCGTGGCGAGCCGACGCCGAAATGCTTTGGCGCCCACTCAGAACCAGGCTCCGCGGTCGCAAGCTGCGGCCGGCACGATCGGGACGACGACCGGTTACGTTGCGACCCGCAGCACGGCCGGCACCAAGACCAACACCGCGCTGATTGAGACGCCGCAGTCGCTTTCGGTCGTCACGCAAAAGGAGCTCAGGGATCGTAACGTCCAGACGCTCAAGGACGCCGTCAATTACACGCCCGGCGTCACAACCACGGCGTTCGGCTATGATCCCCGGTTCGACAGTTTCTACATCCGCGGCTTCGATGCGACCTATACGGGGATCTATCGCGACGGCCTGCGCCAGGGCGGCGGCAACTTCGCCATTCCCAAGATCGAGCCATACGGTCTCGACAGCGTGTCGATCCTCCGTGGCCCGGCCTCAGGCCTCTATGGCCTCGGCTCGCCGGGCGGCATCGTGGACGTCGCCACCAAGCGGCCGCCGTTGACCACATTCGGCGAGGTACAGCTACAGGGTGGCACCTACGACCGTTACCAGGGCAGCTTCGATATCGGTGGTCCGGTGCCCGGCAGCGATCAGCTGTACTACCGGCTGACGGGTTTGCTCCGTGACGCGAAGACCTGGTATCCCGGCAATGACGACGATCGGACCTATATCGCGCCTGCGCTGACCTGGCGGCCGGACGTCGATACGTCCTTTACGATCCTCGGCGAATATCAAAGCAGCCGAACCGCCGCGAGCATCGGCAACTTCCGCACGCCCGACGGACAATTGACCAACATCTACTCGAATGATCCGGCCTTCAGCGCCATGGATCAGAAGCAATACCGCATCGGTTACGCGTTCGAGCACAATGTCGACGACGTCTGGACGGTGCGGCAGAACTTCCGCTTCTATCAGGTCGACACCGACGCCAAATACACCCAGATCGATTCCATCGACAGCAGCACCAATCTCGCGTCGCGCTCCGCCTGGCGGATCCTGGATAGCTTCAATACGGTGACGCTCGACAATCAGGCCGAGGCCAAGTTCACCCTCGGCGCGATCAAGAACACGGCGTTGTTCGGCGTCGACTACGGGCACTCCTACTACAACGACAAGATCGGATACGGGCCGGCTCCCGATCTCAATCTGCTGACGATGAATTACGGTGCCCAGGCGATCGCGTCGCCGGCATTCTCGATCTTCAACAAGCAGTCGACCGACGAGGTCGGCGTCTATGCGCAGGAGCAGGCCAGGCTCGGCGGCTTCATTCTGACGCTCAATGGGCGCCAGAGCTGGGTCTCGCAGACGACGACCGCAGGCCTGGACGGCGTGCCGTCAACGCAGAAGGCGACCGCCTTCACGGGCCGCGCGGGCCTCGCTTACGTCTTCGACAATGGCGTTGCGCCTTATGTCAGCTACGCGACGGCATTCGCCCCGCAGGTCGGCGTCGACGCATCGGGATCGCCGTTCAAGCCGACCACCGGCGAGCAGAAGGAGATCGGCATCAAGTACCAGATGCCGCAGCTGCCGGTGCTGTTGACCGCCGCGGTGTTCGACATCACGCAGGACAACGTGCTGCGCACCGATCCCAGCAACATGGCCTTTCAGGCGGCAACCGGACAGGTCGAATCGAAGGGCGTGGAGCTCGAGGCGAAGCTGGCGCTCAAGCAGGGATTTGATCTCACCGCGGCCTACACCCATCTCAACGTCGTGATCACGCAGGGCAATCCCGATACGACCGGCAATGAGCTCTCCGGCATTCCGAGGAATTCCTTCGCCGCCTTCGGCAAATACACGTTCCAGTCCGGCGCCCCCGTCGAAGGGCTCAGGCTCGGTCTCGGTGTCCGTCATATCGGGACCAACTTCGGCAACGACCAGAATACGTTCCAGAATGCGGCGAGAACGTTGTTCGATGCCGTGATCGACTACGATCTCGGCAAGCTGGATCGGCGATTGCTCGGCGCCACCATGCGCTTGAACGCGACCAATCTGTTCGACACGCAATACCAGACCTGCCAGTCCGGCTACTGCTATGCCGGCGAGCGGCGTCAGGTGATCGGCACCTTGTCTTACCGCTGGTAGCTACACCGGCACCCGCACCGCCGCGCGCAGGCCGCCCATCGGGCTTTCGCCGAGCATGATGTCGCCGCCATGCGAGCGGGCGATGTCGCGCGCGATCGCAAGTCCGAGGCCGCTGCCGCCTTCGTCCTGGTTGCGGGCGTCGTCGAGCCGCAGGAAGGGCTTGAACACTTCCTCGCGCATGTCGGCGGGGATGCCGGGGCCGTCGTCGTCGATCGTGATGTTGAGATAGCGATGGTCGCGCTGGCCGGTGATCGAGATCGTGTTGGCGTGGCGCGCCGCGTTGGAGACGAGGTTGGCGAGGCAGCGCTTGAACGAAGCCGGTTTCACCGTGACGACGGGCAGGCCGTGGAACGCGACGGTCGCGGTGTGGCCGTGACGTTCGGCGTCGCTGCGCAATTCCTCCAGCGCCATCGCCATGTCGGTCGGCTGCGCGACCTCGCCGGAATCGCCGCGCGCGAAGGCGAGGTAGTCCTCCAGCATCATCGACATCTCGTCGACGTCCTTGCGCATCGCATCGATCTCGGGGCCTTCGCCGATCAAGGCGAGTTCGAGCTTGAAGCGGGTCAGGATGGTACGCAAATCATGCGACACGCCGGCGAGCATCGCGGTGCGCTGCTCGATCGAGCGTTCGACGCGCGCCTTCATCTCGATGAAGGCCTGCGCCGCGCGCCGCACCTCGCGCGCGCCGCGCGGCCGGAAGTTCGGTGCCTCGCGGCCCTTGCCGAAGCTTTCGGCGGCATCGGCCAGTCTGAGGATCGGCTTGATCTGGTTGCGCAGGAACAGCACGGCGACGATCAGCAGGATCGACGAGGTGCCGACCATCCAGAAGATGAAGATCTCCGAGTTGGAGGCGTAGGCCGCGCTGCGCTGGGCGAAGATGCGCATCACGGAATCGTCGAGCTGGACGCGGATCTCGACCAGGTTGGACTTGCCAACGGTGTCGATCCAGAACGGACGGCTGATCTGGCGGCCGAGCTGCACCGACAGGGTCTGGTCGAGCAACGAGAAGAACGGCTTCGGTCCCGGCGGCGGCATGTCGCCGGCGGGGAGGAAGTCGACCACGAGCTGCAGCTTCTGGGCGATGCGGCGCAGCTGCGCACGGTCCTTGTCCTGCGGATAGCTCTTGTAGACGTCGATCAGCGCGGCGATGTCGGATACCACCGCGGCCGACAGACGCCGCGTCACCGTATTCCAGTGCCGCTCCATGAACACGAATGCGACCACGGTCTGCAGGATCACCATCGGCACGATCATGATCAGCAGCGCGCGCGCATAGAGGCCTGTCGGCATCCAGCTCTTGAACGCATTGCCCATCCAGCCGTTCGCCTTCGAGACGCGCTGCGAGGCGTTCTTGATCAGGGTCAGGCCGGTGTCGAGCGTGCTCATGGCTGCATCTTACGGCGAGGCGACCAGGCGATAGCCGATGCCGCGTACTGCCTGCAGGAACAGCGGATTGGCGGGATCGTGCTCGATCTTGCGGCGCAGGCGGTTGATCTGGACGTCGACCGCGCGCTCGTTGACGGTGCCGCCGCTGGTCAGTTCGCCGCGCGGCACGGTCTCGCCGGGCGCGCTCGCGAGGATACGCAACATCTCACGCTCGCGGTCGGTGAGATGGATGATCTCCTCGCCCTGGCGCAGCTCGCTGCGTTCGATGTGGAAGATGTAGGGGCCGAACGCGATCTGCTCGACGACAGTGACTTGCGGCGGTGCGGTGCGCTTGAGGATATTGCCGATGCGCAGCACCAGCTCGCGCGGCTCGAACGGCTTGGCGACATAGTCGTCGGCGCCGATCTGCAGACCCTCGATGCGGGCTTCCGCCTCATGGCGGGCGGTCAGCATGATGATCGGTACCGTCGAGGAGGTGCGGATGAAGCGGGCGAGGTCGAAGCCGTTCTCGCCGGGCATCATCACGTCGAGGATGAGCAGGTCGAAATGCAGCCCGAGCAGCTTGGCGCGCGCGTCGGTGGCGCTCATGGCCGTCGTGACGCGATAGCCTTCGCCGGAGAGAAAGCGCGACAACAGGTCGCGAATGCGCCGGTCGTCGTCGACCAGCAGGAGATGCGGCGCATCGTCGGCCGGCTCGACCGGCGTGCGCATCAGGGTTGCAGCCTGCACCAGGTTCACTCCCTTGTTTTTCTGCCGCCGCCGAAGATCGCTTCGAGCACCTTGTCGGGATCGTCGCGGTCGATCATCGCGCGGAGGAATTGGCGAACCGTCTCGACGCCGGCCGGATCGATGCCGGCGATCGCGCGGTTGATGCGGTCGGTCTGCAGCCCTGCGAGCTTGGCGACCAGCGCCTCGCCCTTCGGCGTTGCGTAGAGCAGGCGCTGCCGGCGGTCGTTGTTGCCGGTCTTCTGCACGATGTAGCCTTCGTCCAGCAGCTGCTTGAGCACGCGTCCGAGCGACTGTTTGGTGATGCGCAGGACGTCGAGCAGGTCGGCGACCTTCAGGCCGGGATAGCGGGTAACGAAGTGGATGACGCGGTGGTGGGCGCGGCCGAAGCCGAACGCCTCCAGTTCCTGGTCGGCGTCGCCGACAAAGTCGCGGTAGGCAAAGAACAAGAGCTCGATGATGTCCCAGCGCAAGTCGCGGCCGCCCGCCGCAGGAGCGTGATCATCTCCCTGCGAATCGGGCTTGGCAGCCATGCCTGAGAAATTTATGTCAGCCATATTGACGTATCTTGGGTTCAATGTTACAAAACTGCCTGTCACGACGAAACATTAGATCGTTCCGTCTCAGACAGCGTTTGAGGCGGCCTGAAAAAGCCTGTGAGGCGGTTTGGGCCGCAAATTGGACTACCGTGCGATTGTCGAGCGGCATTTCGGCAAACATACTGGACTTCAGCACTCCGCAAAAGCATGTCTAAACGGCATGTTGGCGATGGAAACCGGCCGGGTTGCCGACGGTGGTGAAGTTCGCACCAGCCGAGCCTGATGGCTCCGGGGGAAACAGGCCGGCGCGGGTATGGCGCCGGTTCCGACAGCGGAAAGCAAGAAAAATGACTTTGAAATTCGACATCCAGCCTTCGCCAAATCCCACGTCCGACAAGGATCGCGCGGCGAAGCTCGTGGACCCGGGCTTCGGCCGCGTCTTTACCGACCACATGGCGATCGTCCGCTACAGCCAGGGCAAGGGGTGGCACAGCGCCCGCGTCGAGGCACGCGCGAATTTCCCGCTCGATCCGGCCGGCGCGGTGCTGCACTACGCCCAGGAGATTTTCGAAGGTCTCAAGGCCTACAGGCGCGACGATGGCGGTGTGAACCTGTTCCGCCCCGACGCCAATGCCCGGCGCTTCCACGATTCGGCCGAGCGCATGGCGATGGCGCCGCTGCCCGAGGAGGTGTTCATCGAGGCGGTCGAGCAGCTGGTGCGGATCGATCGCGCCTGGATCCCGGGCGGCGAGGGCAGCCTCTATCTGCGGCCGTTCATGATCGCGAGCGAGGTCTTCCTCGGCGTGAAGCCATCGGCGGAATACATCTTCTCCGTCATCGCATCGCCGGTCGGCTCCTACTTCAAGGGCGGTCCCGCGCCGGTGTCGATCTGGGTGTCGGAAAACTATACGCGCGCCGCGATCGGCGGCACCGGCGCCGTGAAGTGCGGCGGCAACTATGCCGCAAGCCTGCGCGCGCAGGCCGAGGCGATCGAGCGCGGCTGCGACCAGGTCGTGTTCCTCGACGCGGTCGAGCGCCGCTACATCGAGGAGCTCGGCGGCATGAACATCTTCTTCGCGTTCGACGACGGCTCGCTGCTGACGCCGCCGCTCGGCACTATCCTGCCCGGCATCACCCGCGACTCGATCATCGCGCTTGCCAAGGATGCCGGAACGCGCGTGCGCGAGGAGCTCTACACCATCCAGCAGTGGCGTGCCGACGCCGCCAGCGGCAAGCTGAAGGAAGCCTTCGCCTGCGGCACCGCGGCCGTCATCTCGCCGATCGGCAAGGTGTGCTCGGCGAGCGGCGACTTCCAGATCAGCGGCGGCGCCGCCGGTCCGGTCGCGATGGGCCTGCGCAAGAAACTGGTCGACATTCAGTACGGTCGCACCAACGACCCGCATAACTGGATCAGGAACGTCGCGTAAGGTAGGCACGCTCCCTCGCCCCGCACTTTGCGGGGAGAGGGGGGGGAGGGCCTTATCCGCACCGGGATGTTTGGAGAGTCCCCCTCACCCGGAATTCAAGCTTTGCTCGAATTCCGACCTCTCCCCGCAAGCGGGGCGAGGTAAGAAGGCGCCAGGCGCTTGCGGCACAGAGCCCTGCCTGATAACCCGGCCTTAAAGTCAATACTGACTTACAGCCGACGTATGACATGGCCGAGAAACCCAAAAAACCCCAGAAACTGAAGGCGCGCCTGCCGCGCGGGCTGGAAGATCGCGGCCCGGCCGCGATCAATGCCACACGGGCGATGGTCGAGAAGATTCGCGCCGTCTACGAGCTCTACGGCTTCGAGCCGGTGGAGACGCCGGCAATGGAATATACCGACGCGCTCGGCAAATTCCTGCCGGACCAGGACCGGCCCAACGAGGGCGTGTTCTCGTTCCAGGACGATGACGAACAGTGGATCTCGCTGCGCTACGACCTGACCGCGCCGCTGGCGCGCTATGTCGCGGAGAACTTCGACGCGCTGCCGAAGCCGTACCGGTCCTATCGGTTCGGCTATGTCTTCCGCAACGAGAAGCCCGGTCCCGGCCGCTTCCGTCAGTTCATGCAGTTCGATGCCGACACGGTCGGCTCGGCGACGCCGGCGGCCGACGCCGAGATTTGCATGATGGCGGCCGACACGATGGAAGCGCTCGGCATTCCGCGCGGCTCCTATGTCGTGAAGGTGAACAACCGCAAGGTGCTCGACGGCCTGATGGAAAGTATCGGCCTCGGCGGTGAGGAGAACGCAGGACGCCGGCTTACGGTGCTGCGGGCGATAGACAAGCTGGACAAATTTCCACTCGATGAAGTGGCGAAGCTACTAGGCCCTGGCCGATGGGATGGCGGCGAAGAGGGCAAGGGCGATTTTACCAAGGGAGCCGGCCTCTCCGACGATGGAATATCCAGCGTCGTCAACTTTACTGGTTGGGGCGAGCGTGGATCTGGTTCCAAGAGCGAGTACTCATCGAATGACGTGACCATCGCGAATTTTGAATCAGTTGTCGGCGGCAATCGATTGGGCCTCGAGGGGATCGCGGAGCTATCGCAAATCAAGGAACTAGTTGCCGCCGCAGGCTATGATCAGAGTCGAATTGTTATCGACCCCTCAGTCGTCCGCGGCCTCGAATACTATACCGGCCCGGTCTACGAGGTTGAGCTGCTGCTCGACACCAAAGACGAGAAAGGCCGCCCGGTGCGGTTCGGCTCGGTCGGTGGCGGCGGGCGCTATGACGGCCTCGTCTCGCGCTTCCGCGGCGAGCCGGTGCCTGCCACCGGTTTCTCGATCGGCGTCTCGCGCTTGCAGGCCGCGCTCACGATGCTCGGCCAGCTCGATACGAAGGCTGAATTCGGCCCCGTCGTCGTCACCGTGTTCGACCGCGACCGCGTCGCGGACTACCAGAAGATGGTCGCGCAGCTGCGCCAGGCCGGCGTCCGCGCCGAGCTCTATCTCGGCAACCCGAAGAACATGGGCAACCAGCTCAAATATGCCGACCGCCGCAACTCTCCCTGCGTCATCATCCAGGGCTCGGACGAGAAAGCGCGCGGCGAGGTGCAGATCAAGGATTTGATCGAAGGCGCCAAGGCGGCGGCCGCGATCGCGTCCAATCAGGAATGGCGCGAAACACGCCCCGCCCAGTTCTCCTGCGCTGAGGTCGATCTGGTCGCCAAGGTCCGCGAGGTGCTCGCGCGCCACGGCGTGAACTGGGGATAGCTGGTTTGTCGTGCGCGGGCTTGACCCGCGCATCCATCTTCAAAAAGATGGTGCGCCAGCCAGACCGGAGACGACCGGTTTGCGCGTCAACAACGACCAGGGAGTATTCCGATGCCCGAGATCACTGTCAGCATGGCCGCCGGCCGCACCGACGAGCAGAAGGCCGGCATGATGCGCGACATCACCCAGGCGCTGGTGAAAAATCTTGGTGTCGATGCCGATGCCGTGGTGATCCAGATCAACGAAGCGCCGCTGCATCACAAGATGAAGGGTGGCAAGACCTTCGTCGAGCGCGCCGCCGCCGCGAAGAAATAACTACATTCACTTCGTCGTCCCTGCTCCAGTGCGCAATTGCGCACAAGGCAGGGACGACGGTCTTTTGAGGCGCCAATGGACGCACGCGACTTCATCAAGATCGGCATGAGCGCCGAGCGCATGCTCGTGGTGCCGCCGGAGCGCACGGTCGGGCATTTCGTGCCCGGCATGCCGATGGTCTATGCGACGCCGATGATGATCCTCGACATGGAGATGGCGTCGGGTGATTCCATCCGCGATGCGCTGCAGCCCGGCTGGGTCACGGTCGGTACCGAGGTCGATATCCGCCATCTCGCCGCCGCGCTTGTCGGCGCCACCGTACGGACCACCGCAAAGGTGATCGCGGTCGAGCGCCGCGTGATCCGCTTCGAGGTCCAGGCCTTTGAAGGCACGCGCGAGCTCGGCGAAGGCCGCCACGCCCGCGGCCTGATCAATGTCGAGAGTTTCAACAAACGGCTTGCCGGGACGTCGGGCCAAGCGCAGTGAGCGTGGCTACTTCGCCAATTCTTTCGAGCGTCGGGTCGCCGCAGCGATCGCGCGGGTCATCAGCGGCTGCATGCCGTCGCTCGCCATCAGCACCTCGAGCGCGGCCGCCGTGGTGCCGCCCGGCGAGGTGACATTCTGCCGCAGCGTCGCCGACGGCAGATCCGAGCGATGCAGCAACTCACCGGAGCCGGCGACGGTCGCGCGCGCCAGCGTGGTTGCGAGCTGCTCGGGCAGGCCGGCCGCAACGCCGGCGCGGGCGAGCTCCTCGGCGAGCAGGAAGACATAGGCCGGACCGGAGCCGGAGACCGCGGTCACCGCGTCCATCAGGTTCTCATCGTCGACCCATTCGACCAGCCCGGTCGCCTTCAGCAGCGCATCCGTCATGGCGCGCTGCGCGGCGGTGACGCGCTTCGAGGGCACCGCGACCGTGATGCCGCGGCCGATCGCCGCCGGCGTATTCGGCATCGCGCGCACCACTGCGCCGCCGACCACGTCTTCCAGCGCCGAGATCGTCGTGCCGGCCATGATCGAGACCACGAGTGTCGACGGACCGACCAGCGCCTTCAGCGCAGCGCCGGCGTCGCGGAACGATTGCGGCTTCACCGCGACGACCAGCGTGTCGACCGTGCCGAGGTCCTTCGCCTGCGGATTGAGCCGCACGCCCTTCGCGGCAAGCGCGGAGATCTCCGGCGAGATATGTGGATCGATCACCGCGACATGCTTGGGCGAGAGGCCCTGCGCGAGCCAGCCGGTCAGCATTGCGCCGCCCATCTTGCCCGCGCCTGCAAGCACGATGGTGCCGGTCGAATCTTTCAGTCCGCTGCTGGATGTGTTCACGGGCGGCTCCACAAATTCTGTGTCGTCCCGGCCTTGAGCCGGGACCCATAACCACAGGCGGTTCTAGTGAAGCGTGGAGCGAGCCACAAGCAGTTTGCGCGACCACTGACGCCGCGGAGTATGGGTCCCGGCTTTCGCCGGGACGACACTGAGCGTGTGGACGCTAGAGCGAAACCCTTACGCCTCGCCCTCGGTATCGAACATCGCCGCGGCCATCGCCTCGGCGGTCGACTTGCCGGCCCACACCACGAACTGGAACGCCGGGTAGTAACGCTCGCAGGCGTGGATCGCGTTGACCACCATGGCCTCGCATTGCGCGGTGGACGCGGTGAGGCCGCCGGGCAGCACCAGCGCCTGACGATGCATCACCATGCCGGTGTGGGTCCAGAGGTCGAAATGGCCGACCCACAATTGCTCGTTGATCGCAGCGACCAGCCGCTGCACCTCGGCGCGCCGCGCCTGCGGCATCTTCATGTCGAAGGCGCAGGCAAGATGCAGCGCCTCGATCTCTCCCATCCAGGTGAAGGAGAGCTGATAATCGATCCAGTCTCCCTTGGAGACGATCGTCACCTCATCTTCGCCGGAACGCTCGAACGCCCAGTTGTTGTCAGTGGCGATATCCTCGACCACCGCAAGCGGGTTGTTCCGGGAATCGATAATGCTTTCGAGGAGGGACATGCCGTCTCGGACCTTGTTCTTATGATCGCTTGATACGCACACGGAAGCCGGCACTTGCGACATACTGCGTCGTGGCCGAGTGCAGTTCCTTGACCGGGCTTCCGGATGCCCCTGGACCTGACGCCGATGAAGTGATGTGATTTGCGGAATCCGCGCAACCGCACGCCGAGTCCGTCCACAGCCAAAGCGCGCATCGTCCACAGCTGATCTCCGCCACACTTGTGATTTTGCGAACAAATCGGAATCTAGGCGTTCGCGTAACGATTAATTAACCATTTGCGGGCGCCTCGCCGCACGCGTGAATCAGCCTTTCGGGCGCTCACTTCTCTCTGCAAGGGCCGCAGCGCGCTCATGGGGACATGCCGTTTGCCCATGCCAAAGGTGCTTGCCCAGCTGTCGCGGTTTGGTCATATTTCGCCTCAGGCACGTCCATCCCGGGCGTGCCGATGTTCTCAGGGCGGGGTGAAAATCCCCACCGGCGGTAAAGGGCGATGAGCCCAAGCCCGCGAGCGCCTTCTTCCGCGAAGCCGGAGGAAGGGTCAGCAGATTCGGTGCAATTCCGAAGCCGACGGTTACAGTCCGGATGAAAGAGAACGGTTGCGGCAGCCAACGCGATTTTCGCGTGGGCTTGTGTCGTTGTCCGTGTGCCCTGATTCTGGTCCTGAAAGAGGAAAGCCATGAATCAGATGTTGCAAGACCAAGACCTTCAAGCTTCTCAAGTCCAGACCTCCCAAGCAGAAAGCCTTCCCGATACGCCGGCTCGTCCGCCGGCGCCGGAGCATCCGCACTTCGCCAAGCCGCAGCGCGTTGCCTTTGTGCAGTCGTCCTGGCATCGCGATGTGGTGGAAGAGTGCCGCATCTCCTTCCTTAAGGAGATCGAGGCGCGCCACATCACCAATGTCGATGTGTTCGAGGTGCCGGGCTCGTTCGAGATCCCGCTGCACGCGCAACTGCTGGCGAAGACCCGCCGCTATACCGCGATCGTCGCGGCCGGGCTCGTTGTCGATGGTGGTATCTACCGCCACGAATTCGTCGCCGACACCGTGATCAAGGCGCTGATGGATGTGCAGTTGCGCACCGAGGTGCCGGTGTTCTCGGCGGTGCTGACGCCGCAGCAATTCCACGAGACCGAGGTGCATTATGACTTCTTCCGCAAGCACTTCGTGATCAAGGGGATCGAGGTCGCGGAGGCCTGCGCCAACACGCTGCTCAGCCTGGAACGCCTGCGCGGCCAGGTCGCGGCGGGAATACCCGGCTAGCTCAAGGCCCAACGCAAAAGCCATTCCGGCATGCGTGCCGGGATCGCTGTCGCCGCCAGCGCGTTCGGTTATGCTTGCCGGCATAATCAGAACGCGCGGGAGGCGCCCATGACCGAACAACACTCTTCCGACTGGCTCGGCCTGTCGGGCCGCGTTGCCGTCGTCACCGGCGGAGGCGGCGGCATCGGCCGCGCCACCGCGGTCAGTTTCGCGAGCGCCGGCGCCAGGGTCGCCGCGCTCGATCGCGACGAGCGCGGGCTTGCGGAGACCAAGGCAAAGCTTCGCGAGTTCGGCGATGGTCATCTCGTCGCGAGCTGCGACACGACCAGCGAGGACAACGTCGCGGCTGCGGCCGATGCCGTCGCGCGAACGCTTGGCCCCAGCGACATCCTCGTCAACACCGCGGCGGTGTTGCGCCCCGGCGGGCTCGATACGCTGCCGCTCGCCGAATGGAACGCGGTGCTGGCGGTCAATCTCACCGGCTATTTCATTTGCGCGCAGGCGTTCGGCCGCCAGATGCGCGAGGCCGGACGCGGCAGCCTCATCCACGTCGCTTCGATCGCCGCCAGCAATGCGCAGGGGCAGAGCGGTGCCTACAGCATCAGTAAGGCCGCTGTCGTGATGCTCTCGCAGCAACTCGCCGCCGAATGGGGGCCGCACGGCATCCGCAGCAATGTGGTCTCACCCGGCCTTGTCGTCACGCCGATGAGCCAGGCGTTCTATGATACGCCCGGCGTCACCGAGCGGCGCACCGCCGTGGTGCCGATGCGCCGGATCGGCGCGCCGCAGGACATGGCGGATGCTACCCTGTTCCTGGCGAGCGACCGCGCGTCATACGTCAATGGTGAGGAGATCATCGTCGATGGCGGCTATGCGCGGACGCTGATGAGCCACGTGCCGCGGCCTGGGTTTTGAGGAAGCGGCATCTGCATACTCAGTGTCGTCCCGGCCTTGAGCCGGGACCCATAACCGCGAATGCGAATTGATTTGCAACGCTGGAGCCACGGCCTTCGCAGCAACGACGGACCGTGGTTATGGGTCCCTGCTTTCGCAGGGACGACAGCAATCGAGTTCAATCGAACAGGCTGGAGACGGACTCTTCCGCTGCGGTGCGGCCGATCGCTTCGGCAATCAGGCCGGCGATCGAGATCTGGCGAATGTTCGGCGCCTTGTTGACGGCTTCGGTCGGCAGGATCGAGTCGGTGATGACCAGCTCCTTCAGCCGCGACGAGGCAATCCGCGCGGCCGCGCCGCCGGACAGCACGCCGTGGGTGATGTAGGCCGAGACTTCCTTGGCGCCGTGTGCGATCAGCGCCTCGGCCGCGTTCACCAGCGTGCCGCCGGAGTCGACGATGTCGTCGACCAGGATGCAGTTGTAGCCGGCGACGTCGCCGATCACGTTCATCACCTCGGACTCACCGGGGCGCTCGCGGCGCTTGTCGACGATCGCAAGCGGGGTGTTGATGCGCTTGGCGAGGCCGCGGGCACGCGCCACGCCGCCGACGTCGGGCGACACCACCATCACCTTGGCGAGGTCGAACTTCTCTCTGATATCGCGCACCATCAGCGGCGCCGCGAACAGGTTGTCTGTCGGGATGTCGAAGAAGCCCTGGATCTGGCCGGCGTGCAGGTCGAGCGTCATGACGCGATCGACGCCGGAGTGCGAGATCAGATTGGCGACGAGCTTGGCCGAGATCGGCGTACGCGAGCCGGACCTGCGATCCTGCCTGGCGTAGCCGAAATAGGGCACCACCGCGGTGATGCGGCGCGCCGAGGAACGGCGCAGCGCGTCGGTGATGATCAGAAGCTCCATCAGATTGTCGTTGGCCGGATAGGACGTCGACTGAATGATGAACATGTCCGAGCCGCGGACGTTCTCCTGGATCTCGACGAAGATCTCCATGTCGGCAAAGCGCCGGACCACGGCCTTGGTCAATTCGATGCCAAGTCCCTTGGCGATGTCCTGCGCCAGCGCAGGATTGGAGTTGCCGGCGACGAGCTTGATTGATCCGTTCTTTGCCGACATCGATGCTTCCCCCCGCGCCTTGCTGGATACGACGTTCAGCATCTCAAGTCCTTACAGAACCGGCGGGTTTTCGGTGCGCGAGGGAATATCAGGGAGGCGCTGCCGCTGGCAACCCATTAGGCGCTTCGGCCCACGTTTTCCTGGGCAAAAAACGCCTTTCCCCGGGAGATTCCGGCGGTTAGTTGGCGGAATAGCTGAGTGCCACGGTCTCTGGCGCCGCGGGGGCCGGGGCGCTGACCATCGCTGGCCCACGGAGCTCCGGCACCGCGGCGGGCGCCGGGCTATCCGCCGGACCGCCATTGATCATGCTGGACAGGCCGCTGAGGCCGGCCTGGGCGATCTTGCGCAGCACCAGATCGTCGGCGGCGGCCCAGGCGTCGCGGCCGGCCTTGCCGGCGGGCTCTGTGCCGGACAGCCGGAGCGCCCGTTGCTGGCTGCTGTCGTAGACGTCCCACACCCACGCGATCATGGTGCGGCCGCGCACCACCTGCGCCGAGAGATAGCCGCGCACGCGATAGGCCGCGGTGCCCTGGCGCGACACGATCGACAGGCTGCGCAGCTTGGATTCGCTGTCGAGCACACCGACCATGCGGTCGAAGACCTGGGGCGGCGGACCGTCGATCGATTCGAATGCGACGGTGGCGCCGCCGCTCGCAGGCGTGGCCATTGCGTAGGAGTCGGCCACGTTGCCACCGGCCGCGCATCCGCCAAGCGCGCACGCAATCGCCAGCCATGTTGCTGCGATCGCGGCGCGCACGACTGTCCCAGTTTGAAACTGGTGGTTTGACGCTTCCCTCATTGCGTCCTGCGATATCGTTAAAACGGCTTAACGTCTAGGGCAGGACGGCCACAGCGCTTAACAGTCGACCGGTCAAGCGCCGCGGGGGGACAGGATCGAATTCCTCGTCAGTCAGTGAGATGATGCCGCATGGCATCGACGATCCAGGCCCATTCCCGGTTCGGGCTGCTGTCGGGCCGCTGCCCCCGCATGATAGCGACCAACTCCCAATAGCGTGCGGCGCGGTCGTCATGCTGGGCGTATTTGGCGCGAAGCCAGTTGCGGAAATCCAGGTCGGGCTGCCGGCCCATCAATCGGGCCGAGGCTTCCAGCCATTGTCGCGCGATCGCGCTGCCGGTGTCAGACGTTGGTTCGAGCCCGTCGTCGATCGCCTGCTTTGCCTCGCGCACAATGGCGTCGCTTGCGGCCTGGCAGGCCTCCATATCGAAGGCGTCGCGATCCCAGGCGTCGCTGGCGTTCGCGCGCATTTTGGCGATGAAGGAGGGATCGTTGAGGATCGACGACAGCTCGATCCAGGCATCGCATTGCTCGGGTGTCGGATCATCGGGCAGTTCGGGCACCGTCGTCTCGATCATCTGCCGGACCCATTTCCGGTCGATGTTGATGCCGTCGGACACTTTCTCGAAAAAACGTTCGACGACGTTGCGGCGCTCGGCGCGGGATAGCTGCGTCATGGTCAGGAATCTCCTCAGGTCTGCTTCGGTGAGTTGCGGTGAACGCAACGCAGCCCGCAGCGCGGAGGCGACGCGGCGCTGTGCCGCGATCTCCGCTTCCAGCGTTTCGAGGCGGAGCTTCAGCGCCTCGACGAGCGAGAGTTGCTGGGTCAGGACCTCACGAATGGCGTCGAGACCGAGCCCCGCATCGCGCAGGCAGCGGATCAGGTCGAGGCGAACCAGTTCATCGTCGGTGAAGACGCGATAGCCGCTCGCGGTGCGGCCGGCCGGCGGCAGCAACCCCTGGTCCGAATAGAAGCGGAGCTTGCGGACGGAAATTCCGCTGAGCCGCGCCGCCTCGCCGATGCTGTAGGTGCGTTGTGTCATGCGCCGCTTGTCCGGTCTCCAGCAGGTGGAGAGTCAAGACGCTTGTCGCACAAAAACGCTAGAGGCGCCCGTCGTCAGCCTTCCAGCGCGATCGCGTGAACGTGCCGGCCGTAATCGGCTTCCTTGCGGTGCACGGAGCGGCGGTAGCTGAAGCAGCGCTCGTCGGAATAGGTGTCGATGCCGAGGTCGTCGATCATCAGCACGCCGGCATTTTCCAGCCGCATCCGGATGAAGCCGGCGAGATCGAACATCGCGTGGCCATCGCGTTCGGCGGGCATGAAGAACATGCCGTTCTCGGCATCGGCTTCGATGAAGCGTTCGATGAATTCGTTTCCGACCTCGTAGGACTCCTTGCGGATCAGCGGGCCGATGGCGGCGACGATGCCGCCGCGCTCGGCGCCGAGCTTTTCCATCGCATCGATGGTCGATTCCAGCACGCCGGTCAGCGCGCCCTTCCAGCCGGCATGCGTCGCGCCGATCACCCGCGCATGGGGATCAATGAACAGGATCGGGCCGCAGTCGGCCGTCGTGACCGAGATCGCCAGGCCTTCGGTGCGCGTGACCAGCGCGTCCGCCTTCGGGCGCACCGCGCTATTCCATGGTCCGGTGACGGCCACGACGTCGGGCGAGTGCACCTGATGCACGCTGATCAGGTGGTTGGACGGAACGCCGAGCTGCTCGGCCATCCGTCGCCGGTTCTCGGCGACCTTGGCCGGATCGTCGCGCGAGCCGAGCCCGCCATTGAGGCCGGCATAGATACCCTCTGAGACGCCGCCCTCGCGCGAGAAGAAGGCATGGCGCAGGCCCGGAATGGCCGACAGCAGCGGTGATCCCAATGTCATTGTTCGGTCTCGTCAGGCTGATCGCTGAGGCCAGCGATCGAGGTGAGTCGCGGGTCGGAGATGGCCATGACCTTGAACATCGAGCCCATCCCGCCGCGTCCGGAATCGGTCAGGCGCTTCAGCGCGCCGGCAATGTCGGCGGAGACCTCGGGTGAGGCTTTCGCCATCAATCCGGCGGCACGGGCCTCGACGCCGAGGCGCTTGAGGAAGTCGCCCTGCGTCGCCGGCCCGTGGACGCGCGCGCCGACATCCTCGGCGGCCCGCGCCAGGGCCTGGAAATCGACATGCGCCGTCACGTCGGCCTGTCCCGGGTTCTTCAGCGGGTCGGCGAAGCTGTGGCGCGCGATCGCCTGGAAGGTGTCGCCGGCGTCGCTGCGCAGATGGCCGTAGTCGATGATCAGCGCGGCGCCGTCCTGGTCGCGCAGGCGCGTCGCGAGCTTCATGATCTCGCTGTCAGGCCGCCATTCGAACACCGCGCCGAGCGGGGCGGCGCGCACCAGCGGCGGCAACAGCACCTCGAAGTGCGGTGTCGGCTCGGCGGCGGGCGCGAAATACAGGTTGCCGTTGGCATCCATCCCGACCGTGCGCTCGTGCCAGCCGGTTTCGCGACGGACCATCTGGTGGATCGGCAGCACGTCGAAATATTCGTTGGCGAGAATCACCGCCGGTCCCTCCGGCACGTCGTCGATGCTGTCGTGCCAGGTGACGTTGCGCACGCCGGTCAGCGTGGCGTGCTGCTTTTCGCGCAGCACCGGATTGACCTCGACGAGGTGGATGCTGAGCGACTGGTAGAGCGGCGGCAGCACGCGCAGCGCACGCAGCGCGTCCGACATCATGGTGCCGCGGCCGGGCCCGAGCTCGATCAGGCGGAGCGTGTCCGGCGAGCCGATCGCGCGCCAGATCGAGGCGCTCCACAGCCCGAGCAGTTCGCCGAACATCTGGCTGACCTCGGGCGCCGTGGTGAAATCGCCGTCGCGGCCGAGCGGATCGCGCGACAGATAGTAGCCGTAGCGCGGATGCATCAGGCACAATTCCATGTAGCGCCAGACCGGCATCGGCCCGGACAGCTTGATCAGCTTCCTGATCTCATCCAGCAGTGGGGAGGGTTCGCTCACGGCCTTCCTTGGATTGCACTTGCTCTACGTTGAACTCGGCGTCGGCCCGTTTGCCCTGCGGCGAACGGCGGCCCTGATGATGATTGCGCCCACGATGATCATTGGCACCGACAGCAGCATGCCCATGGTTAATCCGCCCCACAGGAATCCGAGCTGCGGATCGGGCTCCCTGAAATGCTCGCCGATGATGCGGGCAATGCCGTAGATCGTGATGAAGCTGCCGAGGATGAGGCCGGGCCGCTTGAGCGCCCCCATCCGGATCATGATCGCCAGCGCAGTGAAAAGCACGATGCCCTCAAGCCCGGCCTCATAGAGCTGGCTCGGATGGCGCGGCAGCGGTCCGCCATTGGGGAAGATCATGGCCCAGGGCAGGCTTGGATCGGCGTGACGGCCCCATAGTTCACTGTTGATGAAATTGGCGAGCCGCCCGAGGAACAGCCCGATCGGAGCGACCGCGGTGGTGATGTCGCCAAGCGACAGGATCGGGATGTTGTTGCGGCGGGCAAACAGCATCACCGCGGCGACGCAGCCGAGGAAGCCGCCGTGGAACGACATGCCGCCCTTCCACAATTCCAGGATCTCGGACGGGTGCGCGATGAAGAAGGGCAGGTTGTAGAACAGCACGTAGCCGGTGCGGCCGCCGACGATGATGCCGATGGTGACCCAGAGGATGAAATCGTCGAGCTGCGGCAGCGTGATCGGCGCCGGGCCGTCCCACAGTCGCTCCTTCTTGATCAGCGAGCGCGCATAGATCCAGCCCAGCACGATGCCGACGATATAGGCCAGTGCATACCAGCGGATCACGATCGGCCCGAGCGCGAGCGCGACGGGGTTGAATACCGGAAAGTCGATCAGCAGAAACGGCATCGTGTGTCTTGAGACTCAGCTCACGAGGTTGCGGCGGTAGAGCGCCAGCAGCCGCTCCCAATGGCGTTCGGCGGCGTCGCGGTCATAGACCGGACGCTTGGGGAACGCAAAGCCGTGATGGGTGCCGGGATAGATCTCGACCTCGTTGTTCGATCCCTTCATGCCGGCCTTAACCTGCTCGATGATTTCCTGTGGCGCGTAGATGTCGGTCTCGGCGCAGGCGAAATAGAGTTCGGCCTTGGTCTTTTGCGCGGCAAGATGCGGGCTGTCGGGCTGATCGGTCGCCAGATGCGTGCCGTAGACCGACGCGGCGGCCTTGACGCGATCGCCGAAATGCGTGGCCGCGTTCACCGCATAGCGGCCGCTCATGCAATAGCCGACGGTACCGATGATCCCGGTGTTGGCGGCCTTCTGCGTCCCGGCGTAGGCGAGCAGGCCCTTGGTGTCTTCCATGACCAGCGGAATGTTGAGCGAGTGCATCAGCTCGAACATGCGCTTGCGCTCGGGCGATTCCGGATCGGGATTGATCGGGCCGACCTCCATCACGCCGGCGCGGTAATACATGTTGGGCAGCATCACATAGTATCCTGACGTGCCGAGCCGGCGCGCCATGTCGCGCAGCTCCTCGCGGATACCAGGCGCGTCCATATAGAAGATGACGACAGGGAAGGGGCCGCCGCGCTCGGGATGGGTGATGAAGGTGGTGGTCTTGCCGTCCTTGGTCGGGATCTCGACGGTCTGCTCGATCATGGCGTTTCTGCTCGCGTTATGTGTGCGATTTCTGTTGTGAGTTCATACGATTGCAAGGAAACCGGAGCATGACAAGGCAAGTGCCCGTAAGGTCTGCCATTCGCGGCGGACTTGAACCGGATGGCGGGGATCGCCATTGTCTTCTGGCGATTCAGTGAACGCGGAGAGTTTTGCCAGATGACCCAGACCAGCAACCGGTTTTTCGATGAGATCGGCCGTCTGATGAACGACGCCGCGGGCGCAGCCCAGGGCGTCAAGCGTGAGGTCGACACGGTCATGCGCAACCAGGCCGAACGGATCCTGCGCGACCTCGATGTGGTCAAGCGCGAGGAATTCGACGCGGTCAAGGACATGGCCCGCCTGGCGCGCGAGGAGAACGAGGCGCTGAAGGCGAGGATCGCCGCGTTGGAAGCCAAGCTCGGCGTAGGCGGCGCGACCTGATTCTTTACCCTCCCCTGGAGGGGGAGGGTCGGCTCACAATTGAGCGCAGCGAAATTTGAGCCGGGGTGGGGTGAAGGTCCCTCCACCGGAGTTCTGCTCGTATTGAGAGATCACCCCACCCGGCCCGCATTCCGCTTCGCTGCATGCGGTCCGACCCGCCCCCTCCAGGGGAGGGTGGGAAAGGGAGGGTGAGAAAAATCCCTTCATTTCCTTGTCATTTCGGCCCTTTGGGGCTAAAAGCCCGCCACGTCCGCGGCCCCCGCACCCCTGGAGGCTTGCTGTGGACCTGAGCATGGGCCGCGCTGCGGCCTTTAACTTTTTAAATACAAGGACTTAACGCTATGGCGACCGTCAAGGAATTGAAGGCGACCGCGCGTCCGAAGAGCGGCAAGGGGGCCGCCCGGGCAGAGCGTCGCGCCGGGAGAGTTCCCGGAGTGATCTACGGAGACAACCAGCCCCCCGTCACCATCTCGGTCGACGATCGTGAACTGCGCCAGCGTATTCTGGCGGGCCGGTTCCTGACCACAATCTATGACATCGACCTCGAGGGCAAGAAGCACCGCGTGATTCCGCGCGACTTCCACCTCGACCCGGTGAAGGACTTCCCGCTCCATGTCGACTTCATGCGGCTCGGCGAAGGCGCGACCATCCGCGTCAGCGTGCCGCTGCACGTCGTGAACGCGGAAACCGCCCCGGGCATCAAGCGCGGCGGCACCGTGAACATCGTCACCCACGCGCTCGACCTCGAGTGCGCGGTCGACAACATTCCGCAATACATCGAAGTCGACGTCGGCAGCCTCGAGATCAGCTACTCGCTGCATCTTTCCGAGGTCACGCTGCCCAAGGGCGTGAAGTCGCTGACCCGCGAGGACGCGACGCTGGTCACCATCGTGCCGCCGTCCGGCTACGCCGAAGAGCAGAAGGCCGCAGCTGCGGCGGCTGCTGGTGGCGCTGCTCCGGCCGCGGGTGCTGCAGCTCCGGCCGCGGCTCCGGCTGCGGGTGCTGCGGCTCCGGCCGCGGGTGCCAAGGCTCCGGCCGGCGGTGGCGACAAGAAGAAGTAATCGATCAGGTCGGCGCGCGATCGTCTGATGGCGCGCCGACGTGGGATGCCGCGCCATGCGCCTTTTTGTCGGTCTCGGTAATCCTGGCGCGAAATACGCCAGCAACCGGCACAATATCGGTTTTCTGGCGGTCGACGAGATTGCACGGCGTCATGGTTTCGCACCATGGCGCCGTCGCTTTCAGGGCGAGACCTCCGAAGGCGCGGTCGATCGTGAGAAGGTCGTGCTGTTGAAGCCGACCACTTACATGAACGAGTCCGGGCGCGCGGTGCAGGAAGCGGCGAACTTCTTCAAGCTCGCCCCCGCCGACATCACCGTGTTCCAGGACGAGCTCGAACTGCCGCCCGCCAAGGTGCGGGTCAAGATCGGCGGCGGGATCGCCGGTCATAACGGCCTGCGCTCGATCTCCGCGCATATCGGCAACGAATATCGGCGGGTGCGGCTCGGGATCGGTCATCCCGGCGTCAAGGAGCTCGTGCACAGCCACGTGCTGTCGGACTTCGCCAAGAGCGACCGGGCGTGGGTGGAGGCCTTGTGCCAGGCCGTCGCCGACAATGCCGGCCTGCTGGCTGCGGGGCACGACGCCTCGTTCGCCAACAAGGTGCATCTGACGATGCAGGCCAAGGGATTTCTCGACACGAAAGACGAGGGCACGAAGTAGATCCTCGTCGTCGCCGGGCTCGACCCGGCGATCCATTTTTCCAGGTGGGATGGATACGCGGGTCGGGCCCGCGTATGACGACCTAAGTCAATTCAACCGTGCAGCGTGAGCGCGCGAGAGATCGGGACAAACATGGGATTCAAATGCGGGATCGTCGGGCTGCCTAACGTCGGCAAGTCGACGCTGTTCAATGCACTGACCGAGACGGCGGCCGCCCAGGCGGCGAACTATCCGTTCTGCACCATCGAGCCGAATGTCGGTGAGGTGGCGGTGCCCGATCCGCGGCTGGAGAAGCTCGCAGCGGTCGCGAAATCCGCCCAGATCATCCCGACCCGGCTGACCTTCGTCGATATCGCAGGCCTGGTGCGCGGCGCGTCGCAGGGCGAAGGCCTCGGCAACCAGTTTCTCGCCAACATCCGCGAGGTCGACGCGATCGCCCATGTGGTGCGCTGCTTCGAGGACTCCGACATCACCCACGTCGAAGGCAAGATCGCGCCGCTCGCCGACATCGAGACCATCGAGACCGAGCTGATGCTGTCCGACCTCGACAGCCTCGAGAAGCGCGTCGACAATTTGTCGAAAAAGGCCAAGGGCAACGACAAGGAGGCCAAGGAGCAGCTCGAGCTCGTCAACCGCGCGCTGGTACTGCTGCGCGACGGCAAGCCGGCGCGTGCGCTCGAGCGCAAGCCTGAGGAGGAGCGCGCATTCCGCATGCTCGGGCTCCTGACCTCGAAGCCCGTGCTCTACGTCTGCAACGTCGAGGAAGGCTCGGCCAAGGACGGCAACAATTTCTCCAAGGCGGTGTTCGAGCAAGCCGAGAAGGAAGGCGCGGTCGCGGTGGTGATCTCGGCCAAGATCGAATCCGAGATCGCGACGCTGTCGCGCGCCGAGCGCGCCGAGTTCCTGGAAACGCTGGGCCTTGAAGAGGCCGGGCTCGATCGGCTGATCCGCGCCGGCTACCGGCTGCTCGACCTCATCACCTATTTCACGGTCGGCCCGAAGGAAGCGCGCGCCTGGACGATCGACCGCGGCACCAAGGCGCCTGCCGCCGCCGGCGTGATCCATACCGATTTCGAGAAGGGCTTCATCCGCGCCGAGACGATCGCGTATGAGGACTACATCGCCGGCAACGGCGAAGCCGGCGCACGCGACGCCGGCAAGCTGCGGCTCGAAGGCAAGGACTACGTCGTCGCCGACGGCGACGTCATGCACTTCAGGTTCAACACCTGATTGACCTTGCTAGCCGAGTGTAACAGCGACGGCCTACTGAGTCCGCTTTCTCCCCACGTCGTCCCGGGCAAGCGAAGCGCGACCCGGGACCCATAACCACCGGCCGTGGTTATGAAGCACGCTGGGGCTCCAGCTCGCACGAGCAACTACTCCCTGTGGTCGGGTCCCGGCTTTCGCCGGGGCGACACCGAATGTGGGGCTCCGCTCCCGACTCCGTTGGAAGCGGCGAGGTCAAGCGCCCGTAGCGCAAGTCGCGTCTCACCGGTCCGCGCGGCCGATCACATCCATCAGCTCGGCGATCTTGCGACGCTGGTCGGCCTTGTCGCCGGACGAGATCGCATGCTCGACGCAATGGGCGACATGATCGCGCAGGACCTCTTCCTCGACGCGGCGCAGCGCCGCACGCGCGGCCGCGATCTGCGTCACCACGTCGATGCAATAGCGGTCTTCCTCGACCATGGCGGCCAACCCGCGGATCTGACCCTCGATCCGTTTGAGCCGTTTTAAACAGGATGTCTTGACCTCGTCTCTCATAAGTCTCATATACCCCCCTAGGGTATATAAATCAAGAGGCCGGGATAGCGGCCGGGAAGAGTCTCGTGGCACACGCTGAGCACGACCATTTGCACGCGGATCATCACCATCATGGCGCAGCCGCGCATTCCTGCTGCGGCGGCAAGCATGATCACGACGCCGTGCCGGCGGAAGCAGCGTTCGCGATCGATCCGGTCTGCGGCATGAAGGTCAACCCGGCGACCGCCAAGCACCGCTTCAGCTACCAGGGCGAGGAATATCTGTTCTGCAGCGGCCGCTGCCGCGAGCGCTTCGAGGCCGAGCCGGACAAGTACCTCAAGCCGCACGCGCCCGAGCCGCCGATGCCGGCCGGCACGATCTACACCTGCCCGATGCATCCCGAGGTGCGCCAGGTCGGTCCCGGCAGTTGCCCGATCTGCGGCATGGCGCTCGAGCCGGAGCAGATCTCGCTCGACGACGGACCCGATCCCGAATTGATCGACATGGTCAGGCGGTTCTGGATCGCGCTGGCGCTGACGCTGCCTGTGTTCGTGCTCGAGATGGGCAGCCACCTCGGGCTGATGCATCTGGTGCCCCAGCACTGGTCGAACTGGATCTCGTTCGTGCTGGCGACGCCGGTCGTGCTGTGGGCCGGCGCGCCGTTCTTCGTGCGCGGCTGGCAGTCGGTGGTCACGCGCAATCTCAACATGTTCACGCTGATCGCCATGGGCGTCGGCGTCGCCTATCTCTACAGCGTGGTCGCGACGCTGGCGCCGCAGCTGTTCCCGCCGGCCTTCCGCGACATGCATGGTGCGGTCGCGGTGTATTTCGAGGCGGCGGCCGTGATCACGGTGCTGGTGCTGCTCGGCCAGGTGCTGGAATTGCGCGCCCGCGCGCAGACCTCGGGCGCGATCCGCGCGTTGCTCGGTCTCGCACCCAAGACCGCGCGGCGTATCACCGATCACGGCGACGAGGACATCGACATCGACGCGATCAAGGTCGGCGACCGCCTGCGTGTGCGCCCTGGCGAGAAGGTGCCGGTCGACGGCGTCGTCATCGAGGGCAGCGCCGTCATCGATGAATCCATGGTCACGGGCGAGTCGATGCCGGTCGCGAAGGCGGAGGGCGAGAGGGTGATCGGCGGCACCGTCAACCGGAGCGGTGGCCTCGTGATGCGTGCCGACAAGGTCGGTCGGGACACCGTGCTGGCGCGGATCGTCGACATGGTGGCGAAGGCGCAGCGCTCGCGCGCGCCGATCCAGCGGCTCGCCGACCGCGTCGCCGGCTGGTTCGTGCCGGCAGTGATCGCGGCTGCCGCGCTCGCCTTCATCGCCTGGACGGTGTTCGGTCCGGAGCCGCGCCTGACCTTTGCGCTGGTCGCCGCGGTGACGGTGCTGATCATTGCCTGTCCCTGCGCACTGGGGCTGGCAACGCCGATGTCGATCATGGTCGGCGTCGGCCGCGGCGCGCATTCCGGCATCCTGATCCGCGACGCGCAGGCGCTGGAGCGGATGGAAGCGATCGACACGCTGGTCATCGACAAGACCGGCACGCTCACCGAGGGCAAGCCGAAGCTCGTGCGCATCATCGCGGCCGAAGGGTTCGACGAAAGCGATCTGCTGCGCCTTGCCGCCAGTGTCGAGCAGGGCAGCGAGCATCCGCTGGCGCAGGCGATCATCGCGTCCGCGAGGGAGCGCAAGCTGGCATCGGCGGCCGTTAGCAATTTTGCCTCGCCTTCCGGCAAGGGCGCGACCGGAGCGGTCGAGGGCAGGCAGGTTGCGCTCGGTAACGCGATGCTGATGGCCGAACAGAAGATCGCGACGTCAACGCTGGATCAGGCCGCCGAGGCCGCGCGCCGCGATGGCGCGACGGCGATCTTTGTCGCGGTCGATGGCCGCGCCGCGGGCGTGATCGCGATCGCCGATCCGGTCAAGCCGTCGGCGGCCAGTGCGCTGCAGGCGCTGCGCGCCGAGGGCTTGCGTATCGTGATGCTGACCGGCGACAATGAGACCACCGCGCGCGCGGTGGCGAAGACGCTTGGCATCGACGAGGTCGAGGCCGGCGTGCTGCCGGAGCGCAAGAGCGAGGTCGTGCAGCGGCTGCGCGGCGAGGGCCGCACCGTCGTGATGGCGGGTGACGGCGTCAACGACGCGCCGGCGCTCGCCGCAGCCGATGTCGGGATCGCGATGGGCGGCGGCACCGATGTCGCGATCGAGAGCGCCGGCATCACGCTGCTTACCGGCGACCTGATGGGCCTCGTCCGGGCGCGGCGCCTGTCGGTCGCAACCATGCGCAACATCCGCCAGAACCTGGCGTTCGCCTTCGTCTACAACGCCGCCGGCGTGCCGATCGCGGCCGGCGTGCTGTACCCGCTGTTCGGCATCCTGCTGTCGCCGATGGTCGGCGCTGCCGCGATGGCGCTGTCCTCGGTCAGCGTGATCGGCAACGCGCTGCGGCTGTCGAGGGTGAAGCTGGATTTGAGCTGACCTTACCTCGCCCCGCGTTTGCGGGGAGAGGTCGGCGCGTAGCGCCGGGTGAGGGATCTTCACGAGTCCACCTCTCACCGTTTGTGCGGAAGCAGCCCCTCGCCCCAGCCCTCTAAAGCGCGATGAGATCAGGTTGAATCGTCATCGCGCTTTAGCTCTTTGTTTGAGCATGATCTTTTCGGAAAACCGCTTCGCACTTTTCCGGATCATGCTTTAAGAGCAAGCTTCGCTTGTCTCGACCCCGCAAGAGCGGGGCGAGGGAGCAGAGCGTGGCCGCGGCCTTCACGCCGGCAGCAGAAGTTGTGCGCGCCGCTCCATCTCGGCATCGAGCCAGGTTGCGAGATCCTCGCTCACCTCGACCATCGGCAGCCGCACCTCGGGGCTGTCGATCAGCCCTTGCCGCCACAGCCAGTGCTTGGCCGGCGCGGGGCTCGGTTCCGTGAACAGCAGCCGGGTCAGGCCGACGACGCTCTGCCAGGCGGCCAGTGCCGCGTCGCGCTTGCCTTGCTTCAGCAGCGTGCGGATCGAAGCGAAGGTGTTGGTTTCCAGATGCGCGGAGAGCAGGATCGCGCCGTCGGCGCCGTCCGCAAGCGCATCGAATGTCTGCGCGTCCTCGCCGGTCAGCACGCGGAAGCCGGCGGGCCGGCGGTTGAGGAAGTCGATCGACTGCGCACGGTCGGCGCAGCAATCCTTCATGCCGGCGATGTTGGGATGTTCCGCGAGCGCCAACAGCGTCTCATTGGTCAGGTTCACCGCCGTGCGATAGGGAATGTTGTAGAGCACGACCGGCCACGACGCGTGATCGGCCAGCGCGTTGAAGTGCTGCACCAGCCCGCGTTGCGAGGGTCTGATATAATACGGGCTCGCAATCAGGTAGCCGTTGATCGGCCAGTCGGCCGTATCATCCAGCGCATCCTTCATTCTGGCCGTGGAGGCGCCGGAGAGTCCGAGGCAGACCGGCAAATGGCGGGAGTTGGCACTGAGCTCGTCGAGCACGACGCTGACCAGTCCCTCCTGCTCATCGGTGCTGAGCGCCATGCCTTCACCGGAGGTTGCACCGAGGATGAAACCGTCGACGGGGCCGCCGGCATAATGCTGCACGAGGCGGCGCAGCGAGGTGACGTCGAGTTCGCCGTCGCGGAACGGCGTGATCAGGGGCAGCCAGAGGCCCTGCAATTGCTGGTGTAGCTCAGTCATGTTCCATCTCCTAAGGGGGCAAAGCCGGAGACGGGACCAACAAAAAACCCCGTCCAGGCGGCGGGGTTTCGGGATCGGTTGAATGCGAAGGTGATCTTATCGCGCGCGATCTCGTGTCCCCGGGAGGGGAGCTTTTTTCGACGACAGAACGGCGCACGAAGTCGTGATCATTAGATGATGATGCTGCACTGCGAGGTTGTTGTCAATCCACATGCTGACCGGGGCGTGCGGCACGTTCGAGCATGACATCAAGGCGAAAGACATGGAGGTGAAAGACATGGAGGTGAAAGACATGGAGATGAAAGACATGGAGATGAAAGACATGGAGATGAAAGACATGGAGATGAAAAAAAGCCGGGCTCGAGTGAGCCCGGCTTAAGGTATTGGCCACGTGAGGCCGACACAATCACCTTCCAAGAGGGATTACTGAACTTCCGCGCCACTGGAGGAGGGGGACATATGCGCGACGCGACCGCTCAGCGTATACGCACTATGATCCCCATCGACGCCCTGCAGCAACTATCCAGGTCGCATGTCAGTCATGCGGAGATTCAGGGGGCCGCTTGGGGCAGCGCGGAAAGCCTATAAACCAGCCCTATAAGAGCAGCTTAATCAGGACGGCCAGCGCTGCGCCTTGCTCACCACGAAGTCGCGGAACACCTGCACCCGGGCCACCGTTTTCAGCTCTTCCGGATAGACGAAGTAGGTGTCGAGTGCGATCGAGTCGGACTCGCCGAACAGCTGCACGAGGTTGTTCTGTTCGACCAGATAGTCCGGCAACGCGGCGATGCCGAGGCCCTGCTGGCAGGCGCGCACCAGGCCAAGGATGTTGTTGACCTTGAAGTAGGGTTCGCGCGGACCGGAGCCGTTGCGGCCGGCATCGATCAGCCAGCTGCGGTTCTGCAGATGCGGCGGCACTTGCGAGTCGCCGAGCATGATGATGCGGTGCGAGTCGAGATCATCAAGCGTCCGCGGCGTGCCGAAGCGCTTGATGTATTCTGGCGAGCAATAGGCATGGAAGCCGATCGAGAACAGCTTGCGCTGGATCAGGTCCGGCTGGGTCGGCTTGCGGGTGCGGATCGCGACGTCGGCCTCGCGCATCGACAGGTCGAGGTCCTCGTCGGTGACGATCAGCGAGATCCGGATGTCCGGATAGAGCGCGACGAACTCGTCGAGCCGCGGGATCAGCCAGTTGATGCCGAGCGCCGGCGGCGTCGTGATCTTGAGATCGCCGCTCGGCCGCTCGCGGCTGTCGGTGAGCTTTGCGCGCGCCGCCTGCAGCTGCATGAACACGTCATGCGCGGTGCGGAACAGCAGGTCGCCCTGCTCGGTGAGGATCAGGCCGCGGGCATGGCGGTGAAACAGCGACACCGAGAGCTCCTGCTCCAGTGCGCTGACCTGGCGGGAGACCGCCGATTGCGACAGGCCGAGCTGCTCGCCGGCATGCGTGAAGCTGCCCGCTTCCGCCGCAGCGTGAAAGACCTTCAGCTTGTCCCAATCCATATCCGTAAATCCGTCGCGAGATCTTGCCATGATTATTCCGCCGCTGCGCGATCGCTCGCGCGAAGAGCAATGAAGCGTTCGGCCTCGAGCGCTGCCATGCAGCCGAGGCCGGCGGCGGTGACCGCCTGCCGAAAGGTTTCATCCGCCACGTCGCCGGCGGCGAACAGGCCGGGCACCGAGGTCGCCGTGGAGTTCGGCGCCACCTCGACATAGCCCGACGTTTTCAGCTTGATCTGGCCTTTGACGAGCTCCGTCGCCGGCGCATGGCCGATCGCGACGAAGACGCCGTCGGTCTTGAGGTCGGTCAGCGCGCCGGTCTTGACGTTCTTCAGCCGCACATGGGTGACCTTGTTCGGGTTCTCCGATCCGCAGATCTCGTCGACCGCTGAGTCCCACACGACCTTGATCTTGGGATGCTTGAATAGCCGCTCCTGCAGGATGCGCTCGGCGCGGAAGTGATCGCGGCGATGCACGATGGTGACCTGCGAGGCATGATTCGTCAGGTACAGCGCTTCCTCGACCGCAGTGTTGCCGCCGCCGACCACCACGACTTCCTTGCCGCGGTAGAAGAAGCCGTCGCAGGTCGCGCAGGCCGACACGCCCCCGCCCTGGAATTTCTCTTCCGAGGGCAGCCCGAGCCAGCGCGCCTGGGCACCGGTGGCGAGGATGACCGTCTCGGCGAGATAGACGTCGCCGGAATCGCAGGTCAGACGGAACGGGCGTTGGCCGAGCTCCAGCTTGTTGACGAGATCGGTGACGATCTTGGTGCCGACATGGGCCGCCTGCTTCTCCATCTGCTCCATCAGCCAGGGGCCCTGGATCACATCGGCGAAGCCTGGATAGTTCTCGACGTCGGTGGTGATGGTGAGCTGCCCGCCCGGCTGAATGCCCTGGATCAGGATCGGTTCGAGCATCGCGCGCGCCGCGTAGATCGCTGCGGTGTAACCGGCGGGGCCGGACCCGATGATGACGACCTTGGCATGGGTAGGCGCGGGCATTGTGAGATCCCTCTGTTTTTGGGGATTTTGATCAAGGACTTGTGCGGGAAGCGCCCCGGAAACGCGTCACGGCGGCGCCAAAAGTGTCAAATCCAAGTCTAGGATATCTGGGAAGCTATGCAAGATTTGCAATCCATGGCAGCGATTTTTCCCCGGAACTGAAGTCACATTCGCGAAATCGTGCGCTGCACGCGCAATAAAATTGCGCAATGCAGTCCGCCTGCGCTATGAGAGTTGCAGGCAGACCTGCCAAGCCTTCCAAACTCTGAGGGAACCCAAGTCGCGTGTCGAAGAACCTTGACGAGATCGACCTCAAAATCCTCGCCGAGATCCAGGCCGATGGCCGAATCACCAATGTGGAACTCGCCAAACGCGTCGGGATCTCGCCACCGCCCTGCCTGCGCAGGGTCCGGGCGCTGGAAGAGGAGGGCTACATCCAGGGCTACCGCGGCCTGCTCGATCCGCGCCGCCTCGGATACGACGTCACGGTGTTCGCCTCGGTGCATCTGTCGAGCCAGGCCGACGCCGATCTCCGCGCCTTCGAGAATTTCGTGCGCGCCGAGCCGTTGGTGCGGGAATGCTGGATGCTGTCGGGCGAAGTCGATTTCATCCTCAAATGCGTCGCGCCCGACATGGCGACCTTCCAGGATTTCGTCACCCACCTGACGGCCGCGCCGCATGTGCGCAACGTCAGGACGTCGCTGGTGCTGCACAATTCGAAATATGAGGCCGCGGTGCCGCTGGATCTCAAGGCTGCCGGATAGCGCGCGGCGGTGCGTCATTTCGGGCGATGCGCCGGCATCGAACCGGGGTGCGCAACTATGCGTCTGACGTCTGGTGCCAACGCGCCATGTTTGAGCATGGCGAAGGATCTTCTCAGCAACCTCGGGCTGTCATCACCGAACCGTTTGCCTCGAATAGTCCAACAGCCCCGGACGGTGAAGTCGCGACGTTGAACGCGAGCGGGCCGCAAGTAATCATGCAATAGTCGTAAACCGAGCGCTGATCGTTTCCCATTAGAAACTGATAGTGAATTTGCATGAAGTTGAATCGATGACGTCTGAAGCGGACCGGATCGATCATTGAATGTATTTGGACGCGCCGAATCTTCGGGTGCTCTCCTGAATAGTCTCGACTGGTGCGTTTCAGCGTGACGGGATCGAAGCGATAGAAGCTGATTGCGTCATCTCGTGCCTGGTACTCGACCCAGTCGATGGCAGACGTTCCGGCCACAAGTTGTGCCGCTTCCCGTATCTGGCCGCCCATCGGATGCAATGAGAATTTGGGAATCGTGGCGCCCACTGTGAGAATGCATAGCTTCGGTCCGTGCGTTGCAAGCAGAGGATCCAGCTTCAGCGCGCGCGCGACAGCCGCTATCGAGAGCGCGGCGCCAAGGGAGTGGCCAACAATCAGAATTTCATCAACATCTGCGGCCCGAGCTGTTCTCAGTATCAAGGCCGCAAAATCGCCGAGGCGCTTATCAAGCTCGCCTTTTTGCCCGTAAAGAAACTGGTAGGAGAAAATGGCATCATCAAGGATGTGGTTTATCCGACGCTTGGGTCCAATCCAGAGCATCGAGCTGATGAAGATGGCAAGCGATAGAAAAATACCAAGCAGCAATTGTTCAACCCAGAATGTAGCGGGTATGAGCCTGACAAGCAGATATGACAGCCCGACGCCGCAGCATGCAATCAACAGCAAACAGCAATATGGAAAGACAAAGAAGAGAGCATATTTCCAGCTTGCGACCGCATATCTGAATAGTGTTCCGGTAAGGATGAAGTTGAATAGCGCTTTCAGGGATTGAACGAGGCGAGGCACCAGCCTAACTTCCGAATCGCGCCGGATGAGATCGTCCCAGCGCAGCATCTCGAAGGTGGTGTCGGTTTTCCAGTTTGGTCCCCATGCTTCCAGGTCGCATGAAGCATTGATTGCAGATGTGTTCGAGATTTCCGCCAGCCGTGAAGAGGCGCCCCAAACCTTTTCGAAGCTCGACAGCGAGCGGCGCAAGCGTTCGACCTGCTGTTCTGGGGTGATTGGATCGTAACCGCCAATGTGGAAGACGTGCCGTCGTCGAATCATCTAGCAACTCGAATCGTTATGGACATTGGTTGCCACTGGTTCCCGAAAACTGGACCGCATAGATAAGTTACCCCGGAACTCTTGCGACGTTGATTCCGAAGCCTTGGTGAAGCCGACATGGATGGTGCGGCTTTCGGCCTTATTAAATTACCACTCCCTCCGCGAGGCGACACTCTTTGAGTTGGCCTCGATCAAAAAGTACAGAGGACTTTCCCATAGTGGAAGCCAATTGACCGCCGGAAGGTCATGAACGGTCGTGGCTCGATCGCTTTTCCATGTGGCAAATCCGCGACAGTAAACCAATTGCGCGCCTCAACACGCATTTCGAGCTCGCTCTTGATTGTCACGATTCGTAGGTCTGGTTTAATGCGACTGGACTTGAGGTGGGCGAGGGATATTGAAATGAAAAGGTTATGTTACAGCGCGGCGCGGGTATGCGCCGTCTTCACGGTTCTTTTTGCAAGCAGCTTGCATTTGAACAACGCTGCGCAGGCTCGCTCCGCAATAACCGTTGCACTGAGATCGACCGGTTCGCCCGCTCGGCTGCATTCATCCGCGGCGCACGCCTACTTGTTTCGCGGATTGTTGAATGTCTTCTCTTTGGGCATGGACGACCTTGCCGTCCAGCTGCGCGCGGCTGGCATCGCCGCGGATGTCGCCAATCACGCCCAGTGGAGAGGCGTTGCCGACGAAATTATCGCGAACTATCGAGCGGGCCAGCGTGGACCCATTATACTGATAGGGCACTCTCTTGGTGCGGATGCCGTGATGTCGATGGCAGAGTATCTTGGCCAGATGGGCGTGCCGGTCGCTTTGGTTGTCCCATTCGACGGAACGTCGCCTCATGCGGCGACGGCTAATGTCGCAAGGGTTTTGAATCTGTACAAGCATGAAAGCGCTCGAATAAGTCGCGGGCACGCCTTCCGCGGCGAGCTTACAAACTTCTATGTCCGCGATGTAAACGTCGACCACTTCAACATCGATAAAAGCGCGGCGTTGCATAGCCTGGTGATACGAAAGATCAGGGCAATCGGGCTCCCTGTCGCGCGCCAACGACAACGCCAGAATCCTTCGAACGCGGATTTGCCTGCGGCCGGAGCTTCAACCAATTCCTCCCATGGCGCCCAGAAGGCAGCTCGAGTTGGGGCTTGACACTGCATGTAAGGCTTTAGGTCACGTCTCTGTCGGGGCCCGGTGTTCGTATTGTTCTCTTTAGCACTTCAGGCCGGAGGCAGTCGGTGACGCCGTTCAGAAAATTCTCGGTCGCTATGGCCTTGTGTATCCTGGCGACCGTTTGCGCCGCCTTCACAAAACCGCTTCATATCGTGGCGGTCGGCGCAAGCAATACGCAAGGCTGGTACGTTGGAAAGCAAGGTGCCTACCCGGCCAAGTTAGAGGTTCTGCTGAAAGGGAAGGGCGTCAATGCGAACGTCGTCAATGCCGGTGTTCCCTTCGATACCACGGCTGGCATGCTCAAGCGCATTGATAGCGATGTGCCAAGGGGAACCGACATCGTAATCTTGCAGCCTGGAGGCAACGACAGGCGTTTCCTGGTTACGAAGGAGCAGCGGGCGGCCAACGTCGCCGCGATGGAGCGGCGGTTGCGTGATCGCGCCATCAAAGTGATCGTGTACGACGAAGAGATTCCTCCGCAGTATTACGCTTTTGACTTCATTCACCTCACGGCTGACGGCCATGCTTTTATAGCGTCGCAGTTACTCCCACGAGTATTGGCGATGATAGACCGGAGAGCCATCGCGGCCTCGCCGCAGGCGAGATAGAGCCCAGCGACGCCTCGGCCTTGGATTCGAGCGGTCGCACGGCCAATTTATCAGTGGAAACGACGTGCAAGCCCTGTATGATTGTTTCATGTTGGTCGGTGGAATTGTTTCGGTCAAATCTCGGACGCCCGCTAAGAACGCCGGCCTTACGATGGTCGGAAGAGATGACGCGCCAGCGAAACGAGCCCTTGGCCCACGATGACGCCTGACATTGCCAAGTTCGTGTTTATCATGATGGCGGTCGGTTGGTATCTCGTCCGCTACAGATACGCACGTCGTGCTCGCCGTGAAAAGGTCTTGCGGAGCGCCCGAGGCCCTCGCGAAAACACCCTGCTGCTGATATCGCTCACCGGTCTCGGCATTGTGCCGTTCGTCTACATCGCAACGGCCGCACCTCATTTCGCATCGTACGTCTTCCGGCCGGCTCAAGCCTGGCTGGGCGTTTTCGTGGCGGTTGCGGCGCTGGTCATGTTCCGGCTGACCCATCGAGCTCTTGGTCGAAATTGGTCAATAAGTCTCGACGTGAGGGAAAATCACCACCTGATCACAGATGGGATCTATCGAAAAATTCGGCACCCCATGTATTCGGCATTCTGGCTCTGGGCGCTCGCCCAGGCATTACTCTTGCCGAATTTGGTGGCCGGTTTCGCTGGACTTGTCGGGTTTGGGACGTTGTTTTTCGGCCGGGTTGCCAGAGAAGAGCAGATGATGCTGGGAACATTCGGCGACGAGTATCGCGAGTATATGGCACGGACCGGACGCATTATGCCGAGGCTGTTCTGAGCCGGGTGGACGAGGTCGGTCTTACTGGCCCCCGCATCCCGATCAGCACAATCTTCCCGTGTCGTTCTTCCCGTGTCGTTTTTGTCACATCCGGCAAAGAAATGACTGCACAAGCACGAGCCTCGACACAGCGTTAATTGCGCCGTAGCCGATAGAGGGTAAGGTGCTCCTACTCACGCTATCCATCTCGGAGATCACCATGTTGAAGATTCTGGTTGTTGGAGTTGCGACTTTCGGTTTTGTGGCTGCTGCCAGTGCCGCCGACCTGCCTCATCCACAGCCGGTCGCTGAAACGGCTCCGGTTGGCAAGATGCCAATCGGCAAGTACCCGGTCGGCAAGTACCCGGTCGGCAAGTACCCGGTCGGAAAAGCTCCTGCTCCGATCGTAACGAAGGGTTAGCTCAAGGATCGCCCAGGCAGCGTCCCTTCAGTTTTCGCTGAAGGCGCTGGTCGGGGTTGATGTCTTGCCCTAGTGAGGGTTTGAAGGTGCCAGAAGCGAATCGGAAGCGGAGCGGCCTGAGGCTGCTTGCCGGAATTGGTGTTGTCGTGGCTTCCATGACTTTGGGAGCCGGCATCGGTCGTGCGCAGCAATTGGCTGCGCAGGCCGATCAAGCCCCGCTGCAACAGGATAAGCCGCGTAAACCGTCGTCAAGGTCGGTTGTCGCAGCGGCCGTTGCTGGACCGAGCGCTTCCGCTTCTGGAGCAGACGTGAAACCGGTTCGAAGGTCCACGGCAAAGGGGCCGTATTACGTGGACTTTCGTGCCCGCACGGCAGCTTCTTATGGGCACGCGTTTGTCTGGTACGGCAAGTCCAGCCAGAAGCAGGTCGAAGTTGCGGGGCTGCATCCGGCAGGCGATGTCCTGCCGTACGTGTTGGGTCATCTTACGTGGGTACCCTCCGAGACGGGAGCCAGCTACGGCGACCTTGACGAGCAGTATTTGACGGCCAGCTATCGCGTGTATTTGAGCGAGGCCGACGCGAAGAAAGTCTTTGCGTATATCAAGGAGCTTCAAGCGAGTTCGCCTGTCTGGAACGCGGAAACGACCAATTGCACGGCTTTTATTGGTCGTATTGCCAACTTCATGGGTTTGAAGGCTCCATTCCATTTGCTGAAGCCTGAGGAATACGTAAACCAGTTGAGAGACTTGAACGGCGGGCGCCAAACGGCGCAACTCGCTTCGGATCGTTGATTTTCTCGCCAAGGACCCTGCGGCTGCAATTGGGCAAAGCTGCTATCGGGAACGCTGCTGAGCTTGCTCAGATGAATGAGGCAGATGGTTGCATTGGCACCCAATGCGAACCGGTGCGGAATGCAAATTCGAGCCCGCCAAAACTTTGTTTAAACTGCCGCTCATGTTGGACTTTTCTCGCAAAGCGGCCAGAAACTGCGAGCAGCAACTGACCCGCAGGATGTAACGGCCTTCAGGCGCCTTTTTTGGCTGATCGGAAGATTTTGGCTGAGCGGAAGATCGTCCACCGGACCGCGCTTCCTCGATCTTTGCAACACGCTTCGGGTTGGTCCCATCGCGCTCGGAGAGCGCCCTCGGGCTCTCCTGACTATTCTTGCATTGTTCGACGGATTGCCGCTGCCGTTGTGGCGCAGCAGCCGTTAAAGAGCCCGTCCCGGTTGAACGGGACGGGCTCAGCGTTGTTACTTCCTGCCCATCGCAGCGTCGACGCTGATCGGGCCGGGCCCCGAGGTCGCGAGATACAGGCAGGCAAAGCAGAGCGCGATCGCCAGACTGCCGTTGTTGAGCAGCGGATAAAAGCCCTTGGGGAAATGGCCGATGAAGTAGGCGAAAGCCATTTCGCCCGCCAAGACGAAGGCCACGATCCGCGAGAACAGGCCGATCATCAGCAGCCCGCCCAGGACCAATTCGAGTGTGCCGGCAGCTCCGATCAGTGAGAACAGTTCGACTTTCTCGAACATTGTCCCGGGTGGAAATTTGAAAAGCTTGGCGACGCCGAACTGAAACAGCAGCAGTCCGGTGATGAACCGAAACAGGCTGAGCGCCACCGGCTGAAACTTGGAAAACATCTGGTCCATTGCCAGTTACCCCCTCTTTGACACGCTGGAATGTTGCACGAAGCAGAAACACACGGTGTTCGCCACCAGGGTGTGGTGTCAACACCTTGCACCTGGAACCATTCCTCGCTCGATGGCAGTTGCGAGAGAATGAGGCAGTGGCACGGTTGACGCGCCGCGATGCGTGTTGCGACGCAATCACCAGCTCGAACTCCGTCCCCGATATGATTATACTGCATAACCATGTCACGGCCTCACTAGTACGCCGCGCACGCGCTCTCCACTCACATTGCTGTCAGACGCGGGGTATAAAAAAAGCCGCGTGCAGGACGCGGCTTCTTTGCACCAGTCACATGAAGGTAACTACCGCCACTCGACCTTGGTGATCTCGTAGGCCTTGGCGCCGCCCGGCGCCATCACTTCGACGGTGGTGCCCTTCTTCTTGCCGATCAGCGCGCGTGCAAGCGGCGAGGTGATGGAGATGCGGCCCTTCTTGGCGTCGGCCTCGACCTCGCCGACGATCTGCCACACCGCCTTCTTCTCGGTGTCCTCATCGATCAGCGTTACGGTTGCGCCGAACTTGATGGTGTCGCCGGACAGTTTCGAAATGTCGATGATGTCGGCGCGCGCGAGCTTGTCCTCGAGCTCGGCGATGCGGCCCTCGTTGTGCGACTGCTCCTCCTTGGCGGCGTGATACTCGGCGTTCTCCGAGAGGTCGCCGTGCGAACGCGCTTCCGCAATGTGCTCGATGATGCGCGGACGATCCTCCGACTGTCGCTTCTTGAGCTCGTCCGTCAGCGCGGCGTATCCGCCCGCGGTCATCGGAACCTTATCCATCATCTTCGTCCTTCATCGTGCGCGCCCGGCGGTCGTGCACGAATATCCAGTTCAGCTAACGCAGGAATCAGGACGCGAATGCGCCCGGAAGCCCAGTGATTTTCGGCCCCGCTAAGGGCCGTGACAACATCCAATCGCGCGGTGAGTTCCAGCCATTCGGCTAATTGACCGCGCCGGGCCTTCAGCCCGGGCAGCGGTCAGCTCTTGGAAAAGTAACTCTGAAGCGTGCGGACCTCAAGGTCTCCGTCCCGATAGGCCCGGATCCCCCGCGCGGCCGCCACCGCGCCTGAAAGAGTGGTGTAATATGGCACTTTATGCAAGAGGGCAGCCCGCCGCAGCGAACGGCTGTCAGCCAGGGCCTGCGGACCTTCGGTGGTATTGAAGACCAGCTGGACGTCGCCATTGGTGATGGCGTCGACGATGTGCGGACGGCCTTCGAGCACCTTGTTCACCTTTTCCGTCGGCACGCCGTTGTCGCTGAGATAGCGTTGCGTGCCCGAGGTGGCCATCACCTTGAAGCCGAGCGAATGCAAGAGCCGCACGGCATCCGCAATGCGCATCTTGTCGTCGCCACGCACCGAGACGAACACCGTGCCCTGCCGCGGCACACGCGTGCCGCCGCCGAGCTGGCTCTTCGCGAACGCCACCTCGAACGAGCGGTCGATGCCCATCACTTCGCCGGTCGAACGCATCTCCGGTCCCAGCACGGTGTCGACGCCGGGGAAGCGCGCGAACGGGAACACCGATTCCTTCACGCCGACATGGTCGAGCTTCTTCTTCTTCAGCTTGAAGTCGGCGAGCTTTTCGCCGGCCATGATCCGCGCCGCGATCTTGGCGACCGGCATGCCGATCACCTTGGCGACGAACGGCACGGTGCGGGACGCGCGCGGGTTGACCTCGAGCACGTAAATCTCGCCGTCCTTGATGGCGTATTGCACGTTCATCAGGCCGACCACGTCGAGGCCGAGCGCGAGCTCGCGGGTCTGCCGCTCCAGTTCCTCGATGGTCTTCGCGTCGAGCGAATGCGGCGGCAGTGAGCAGGCGGAATCGCCGGAATGGATGCCGGCTTCCTCGATGTGCTCCATGATGCCGACGATGAAGGTGTCCTTGCCGTCGCAGAGGCAGTCGACGTCGACTTCGGTCGCATCGGACAGATAGCGGTCGAACAGCAGCGGGTTCTTGCCGAGCACGGTGTTGATCTGCCCGGTCTTGTCGTTCGGGTAGCGTGCCTTGACGTCGGCGGGCACCAGCTCGGGCAGGGTGCCGAGCAGGTAATCGTTGAGCTGGGTCTCCTCGCGGATGATCTGCATCGCGCGGCCGCCCAGCACGTAGGACGGGCGCACCACCAGCGGCAAATCGAGATCGGCGGCCACCAGCCGTGCCTGCTCGACTGAATAGGCGATGCCGTTCTTCGGCTGCTTGAGGCGGAGCTTGTCGAGCACGCGCTTGAAGCGGTCGCGGTCCTCGGCGAGGTCGATCGCATCCGGCGAGGTGCCGAGGATCGGCACTTCGGCGGCTTCGAGCGCGCGGGCAAGCTTCAGCGGGGTCTGGCCGCCGAACTGCACGATCACGCCGTGCAGCGTGCCGTTCTTGCGCTCGGTCGCGACGATCTCCAGCACGTCTTCGGCGGTGAGCGGCTCGAAATACAGCCGGTTCGCGGTGTCGTAGTCGGTCGACACCGTTTCCGGATTGCAGTTGACCATGATGGTCTCGTAACCGGCGTCCTCGAGCGCGAAGCAGGCGTGGCAGCAGCAATAGTCGAATTCGATGCCCTGGCCGATGCGGTTCGGCCCGCCGCCGAGAATGATCACCTTCTTGCGGTCCGAGGGCGCGCTCTCGTCGGCAAGCTCGCCCGCGAACGGCCGCTCATAGGTCGAATACATGTAGGCGGTGGGCGAAGCGAACTCGGCCGCGCAGGTGTCGATGCGCTTGAACGCCGGGCGCACCCCGAGCGCGTGGCGCTTGGCGGTGACGTCGGCCTCGGTGGTGTCCGTGAGCACGGCGAGCCGCGCATCGGAGAAGCCCATCGCCTTCAGCGTCCGCATTGCGAACGCGTTCGGCGGCAGGCCGTTGCGGCGGACCTTGTCCTCCATCTCGACGATGGCGCGCATCTCCGCCAGGAACCAGGGGTCGATCTTGCAGGAGTTGAAGATCTCCTCGTCGGTCCAGCCGAGCCGCATCGCTTGCGCGACCTGCAGGATGCGGTTCGGCGTCGGGGTGCCGAGCGCTGCGCGGATCGCGTTCTTGTCGTCGCCGCGCCCGAGCCCCTCGATCTCGATTTCGTCGAGGCCGGTCAGGCCGGTCTCGAGCCCGCGCAGGGCCTTCTGCAGGCTCTCCTGGAAGGTGCGGCCGATCGCCATCACCTCGCCGACCGACTTCATCGACGTGGTCAGCGTGGAGGAGGCGCCGGGGAATTTCTCGAACGCAAAGCGCGGAATTTTCGTGACGACGTAATCGATGGTCGGCTCGAACGAAGCGGGGGTGGCGCCGCCCGTGATGTCGTTGGCGATCTCGTCGAGCGTGTAGCCGACCGCGAGCTTGGCCGCGACCTTCGCGATCGGGAAGCCGGTGGCTTTCGAAGCCAGCGCCGACGAGCGCGACACGCGCGGATTCATCTCGATCACGACCATCCGGCCGTCGACGGGGTTGATGCCGAACTGGACGTTGGAACCGCCGGTCTCGACCCCGATCTCGCGCAGCACCGCCAGCGAGGCATCGCGCATGACCTGGTATTCCTTGTCGGTCAACGTCAGGGCCGGCGCGATGGTGATGGAATCGCCGGTGTGCACGCCCATCGGATCGAGATTCTCGATCGAGCAGATGATGATGCAATTGTCCTTTTTATCGCGCACCACCTCCATCTCGTACTCTTTCCAGCCGAGTACGCTTTCCTCGATCAGCACTTCGTTGGTCGGCGAGGCGTCGAGCCCGCGCTCGATGATGTCAAGGAACTCTTCCTTATTGTAGGCGATGCCGCCGCCGGTGCCGCCCATGGTGAAGGAGGGCCGGATGATCGCGGGCAAGCCGATTTCCGACAGCGCCATCAGCGCCTCGCCGAATGCGTGCTCCTGATAGCGCTTGCGGCGTTCGTTCTCGCCAAGCGTCCACTGCCGCTCGAGTTCTTCCAGCGCCTCGCCGGACAGCTTCTCCCGCTCGGCGAGATATTTGTCGCGGTAGGACTTCTTCAGCGCGGAGGCGTTGGCGAGCCGGGATTTTGGCGTCTCCAGCCCGATCTTGGTCATGGCCTCGCGGAACAGCTGGCGGTCCTCGGCCTTGTCGATGGCATCAGCGGTGGCGCCGATCATCTCGACGTCGAACTTGTCGAGCGTGCCCTGCCGGCGCAACGAGAGCGCGCAGTTCAGCGCGGTCTGGCCGCCCATGGTCGGCAACAGCGCGAAACCGCCCGGTATGACGTTGCGCTCTTTCTCGATGATCTTGCCGACGATCTCGGGGGTGATCGGTTCGATGTAGGTCGCGTCCGCCAGTTCCGGATCGGTCATGATGGTGGCCGGATTGGAATTGACGAGGACGACGCGGTAACCCTCTTCCTTCAGAGCCTTCACCGCTTGCGTGCCGGAATAGTCGAATTCGCAGGCCTGGCCGATCACGATGGGACCGGCGCCGATGATCAGGATGGTGGAGATGTCGGTTCTTTTGGGCATCAGCTCTCGCGGACTGGAATTTGGGCACAAAAAAAGGGCGCGCGTCCGCGCGTCCCTCGAGCCATGCGCTACATCTTGTAGCGCCGGAAGCGCGATCCCTCGCGCGCGGGTGGTCTTTAGACCAGTTTCCGCACCTGCGAAACCCCCAAAAACGCCCAATCAACTGCGATTCTGGGGGAAATTCCTCATTCGAGGGGGGCCGATTGGGGCGCGGGGGTGGATCGTACCATGCCCGGCTTCGCCCTGCGGGCTATGCCGCGGCAGCCTTCGCTACAATGAAGGCTTGCCGAGCCGAAGCTGCGTAAGCAGCGAAGGCTGGAGGCCCGGCCTGGAGTTGAACCAGGATAAACAGTGTTGCACCACTGCCGCGTCGAAGCTTCCGCCACCGGGCCGAGTGGATCATTGCTGATTATTTCAGCGGCCGCTACGTTTACTTTTGATTAACCCTAATATTCTGTGCAACCTCTGATCAGTGGTGCGCCACGAACGTCATCCGCCACGGATTGTGCCCGATGTTGCGGGGCGCGCGCGTGGCGTCAAAGCCCGCGGCGGCGAGCTTCGCGATCATCTCGTCCTCGCGGTAGCGCTGAAGCCCGATCCTGGTGCGCAACTGCCGGTAATCGGACAGTGCGGTCGAGGCGAGCCCGATCAGGGCATCGCGCAGGAAGCCATGGGTCGCCGCAAAGCGGAGCAGCGCGGTGACGTCCCTGGCCATGCCGACTTCCGGCCGCAGGATATCGCCGAGCACGAAACGGCCCGAGGGTTTCAGCAGGCGGTGGATCACGTCGAATGCGGAATCGAGCTCCTGCGGCGTCATGTATTGCGCCACGGAGTTCATTACCACGAGGTCGATCGAATCCGCCTCCATGTTCTTCAGCTCATCGAGCGAGCGGACGCGGATCCGGGTGTCGGGCGCGAAGCGCGCCACCAGGCGGCCGCGCACGCCGGGCGCAGGCTCCGCCAGATAGAGCTGGGCGCAGGCATTGGCGACCTTCGCCGCCGACAGCGCCTCGCCGCAGGCATAGTCCAGCACCACGGCGCGGGGCGAAGGGATGTAGCCGATGATGTCGTTTGCGATGACCTGGAAATGCAGGTCGCGGTGCAGTCGGCTGGCATAGATCGTATGCGTGGAATCGTAATAGTCGATCCATTCATCCATCGCGTTTGGTATCCGGCAGAACGGGTTCCCGACTTCCAGGAACAGGTGGGCTGATGATGCGTTAGCGGTCCGGCGGCCAATGTTCAATGCGCCGAAATACGGGGTTCCTAACAGGAAGGTCTAACGTGAGCAAAGCCAAGAGTGACGCTAAGACTGACAAAATCTCGCCTGATCTCGACACGCCGAATGATCTCCCGCAGGCTGCGGTGGATACGATCTCGGCCTCGCTCAACACGCTTCTGGCCGACGCCTTCGCGCTCTACCTGAAGACCAAGAATTTTCACTGGCACGTCAGCGGCCGGCATTTCCGTGATTACCATTTGTTGCTGGACGAGCAGTCGGACGCAATCTTCGCGACCACCGACCAGCTTGCCGAGCGAGTACGCAAACTCGGCGGCGCGACGCTGAGGTCGATCGGCGACATCGCCAAGCACCAGACCATCGAGGACAATGACGAGGCCTATGTCCCGCCGCGCGAAATGCTGCGCGAGTTGATGGAAGACAACAAGCACATGGCGGCTGCGATGCGCAAGGCGCACAAGCTCGCCGACGACCACGAGGATTCCGGCACCGCCGGCCTGCTCGAAACCTTCATCGACGAAACCGAGCGCCGCACCTGGTTCCTGTTCGAGGCAAGCCGCGAGGAAGGCAGCAACGCAGCCTGAGTCTCACCCTTTCCCTTTGCGGGGAGGGTGTTTCTATTACCTCCAAAGCCGCACCAGCGGCCCATTCTTCCCCATCACCGGATCGGTGGTCGGGATGGCCACCAGCGGGATCGTCTTCAGCGCCTTGACGTAGTTCTCCGGCGTCGGCCGTTGCAGGTCCATCGGCGGGCCAGGCGGATAGGCGCCGACCACGCTGAAGTCGCGGCTCGCCGACAGACATTGATGCCCGGTGCCGGCCGGCAGGATCGCGACGTCGCCGGCCGCAATCTCCAGCGCACGCCCGCGCTCGCCGCCGAACTGCACGCGCGCGCTGCCGCGGGCGACGCCCAGCACCTCGTGCACGGTGGCGTGGTAATGCGCGAAGTCGTAGACGCCGTTGCGCCACATCGCGCCCCAGCCATTGTCGCCGAACAGCTGCTCGATCGTGGCCTCCGGATTTTTGCCGACGTCGATCGCGCCCTTGTAGACCAGGAACGGCATCGGATTGTTTGGCACCAGGCCGTCGTCCTGAAAGACGATGGTCAGGGGTTCGGCATCCTTACTCACCACCGGCATGGCGGCTCTCCAGCGTTGCGAGGGATATCAAACCGTCGGTCCGCAAACCGTTCCCGCTAGATTTTGAACTTCAGCACCTCGTCCTTGAATTGGAGCCCATGCCCCGGCCGCTCCGGCGCGGTGATCATGCCATTGGCAATCTCCGGCGGATCGACCCAGAGGTCGTCGATCAGGGCCATGTTCTCGCACCAGATGCCGTTCGGGATGGACGCCAACAAGTGCACGTTGAGTTCGGGGAACAGATGCGGCGCGATGCTGATGCCGAACGTGTCCGCAAGCGCCGCGATCTTGCGCAGGTCGGTCATGCCGCCGCGCATCGGGTCGGGTTGCAGGATCGGCAGGCAGGGATTGAGGAAGAACGGCCGCAGATCGTAGCGCGTGAAATGCGTCTCGCCGCCGACCACGCGCATGTCGAGCGCCGCCGCGATGCGCTGATAGCCGGCGAAATCATCGGCCGGCACGGGCTCCTCGAGCCAGTAGATATCGTACTTCTCGAACTTGCGTCCCATCTCGATGGCGACATCGGCGCTCCAGCCCATGTTGACGTCGATCATGATGTCGATGTCGGGCCCGAGCGCCTCGCGCATGCGGCGCACGTTGTCGAGGTCCTGCGCGGGCGTGTGAACATGCGCGACCTGCATCTTGATCGCCTTGTAGCCCTGCTTGACGAAATGCAGCGCCTTCTCGATCATCCCGTCGCCGCCGGCGCCACGGAAGCAGCCGGAACCATAGATCGGGATATCCGAGCGATAGTGCCCCCACAGCCGGTGCAGCGGCAGGCCGGCGCGTTTTCCAACCGCATCCCACAGCGCGATGTCGAGCGCCGACATCGCCATCGCGGCGATGCCGCCGCGGCCATAGGTCATCGTCGCGGTCCACAGATCGCGCCAGATCGCCTCGATCGCGGTGGCATCCTTGCCGATCACGCGCGGGATGATGCACTCGTCGAGACAGGCCGCGATCGACTGCATCGCCGGGCGGAACACGAACAGATAGCCCATGCCGGTGATGCCGCCGGACGTCTCGACGTCGCAGATCAGGATATCGCGCGTCGCGCCCAGCGCGGCGCCCTTCAGCCAGCGGTCGTCGGCCCAGGGGAGCCGCAGCATCGTGACGCGGATGTCCCGGATGGTCATGTCTGGATTGGCTGAGGTCATCGGGCGTTTCCTTCCTTCCGGGCCGGACCATGTTGCCTGATCCCGGACAGGGAAACTCAATCACAGAGCGCTGCCGCCAATCCAGCGCGCTTCGTCATGCCTCCAATGCGCCAAGACGCGATTGCCTTCAGGTGTTTTTGGGAAGCTCGAACACCATGCAGGTCGTGGTCGCATGCGCGATCAGCTTGCCGTTCACATCGGTGATGCGGCCTTCGGCGGTCGCGGCGCGCCGGCCGGCGTTGAGCACCCGGCCTTCGGCGCGGATCTTGCCCGTGTCCTTGCTCATGCCGCGGACAAAGGAGATCTTGAACTCCAGCGTAGTGTAGCCCGAACCCTTCGGCAGTGTGGTCTGCACCGCGAGCGCCATCGCGGAATCGAGCAGGATCGCGACATAGCCGCCGTGCACCGATCCGATCGGGTTGTAGTGGCGCAGACCGGGGATGCTGTGAATCACCACATGACCCGGTTCGGCGGTGCAGTCGAACGGCTCGACGTTCTCCATGATCGGCGGCTCCGGCAAGGTGCGGGCGAAGATGCCGCGCACGAAGTCGAGCCCGGGCATCGACGCCATCACCTCGATCGAGGAGACGCCGTATGCGGGCTTCGGGGTGGCGCTGTCGGTCATGTCGGGCAATCCTGCTGCGTGATGATCGTCATCATATGACGAGTAGCTTGGCAGTGTCCGCTCATGCAAGGCGTGACAAAAGATCATGCCCGGACCAGGTGGTCCGGGCATGCGGTAATCCATGAAGGGCTGCGCTGACGGCTGCGATCTACGCGGCCTGCTTCTTCTTCCGCATCAGATCGGCAAACCGCTGGAACAAATAGTGCGAGTCGCGCGGGCCGGGCGAGGCCTCGGGATGGTACTGCACCGAGAACACCGGCTTGCCCTCGAGCGCAATGCCGCAATTGGAGCCGTCGAATAGCGAGATATGGGTCTGGGTCGCACCGGCGGGCAGCGTCGCCTGGTCCACCGCGAAGCCGTGGTTCATCGAGGTGATCTCGACCTTGCCGGTGGTCTCGTCCTTGACCGGATGGTTGGCGCCGTGATGGCCCTGATGCATCTTCATGGTCTTGGCGCCGACGGCGAGGCCCAGCATCTGATGGCCGAGGCAGATGCCGAAGGTCGGCGTCCCCGATGCGATCACCTTCTGGATGACAGGCACGGCATATTTGCCGGTCGCGGCGGGATCGCCGGGGCCGTTCGACAGGAACACGCCGTCCGGCTTCATCGCCAGAATGTCCTCGGCCGCCGTCGTCGCCGGCACCACGGTCACCTTGGCGCCGACACCGGCGAGCAGGCGCAGGATGTTGCGCTTGATGCCGTAGTCGATCGCGACGACGTTGAATTCCGGCGCAGTCTGCTGGCCGAAGCCCTTGCCCCACTCCCAGGGGGTCTCATCCCAGGTGAAGCGCTGGCCGGAGGTGACCATCGGCACCAGGTCCATGCCCTCGAGGCCCGGCCATTCGCGGGCCTCTTCCTTCAGGCCGTGCAGGTCGAACTCGCCGTTCCTGGCGTGCGCGATCACGGCGTTGGGCATGCCCTTGGAGCGGATCAGCGCGGTCAGCGCCCTTGTGTCGATGCCGGACAGACCGATGATACCGCGCGCCTTCAACCACTGGTCGAGATGCTTGGTGGCGCGGTAGTTCGAGGGATCGGTGATCGCCGAGCGCAGGATCACGCCGCGCGCGCCGGGCGTCGCGGCCATGTTCACCGTCTCGATATCTTCCTCGTTGGTACCGACATTGCCGATATGCGGGAAGGTGAAGGTGATGATCTGGCCGGCATAGGACGGATCGGTGAGGATCTCCTCATAGCCGGTCATCGCGGTGTTGAAGCAGACCTCGCCGACGGCGTGGCCTTCCGCGCCGAGACCGAAGCCTTCCAGCACGGTACCATCGGCGAGCACGAGGAGCGCGGTCGGTTTGTGGTCCGGCCAGGCGGGAGCGTTTTCGGGGGTTGTCATGAGCCCTTTAAATAGTCGCCGCACCCTGCGGCGTCAAAGCGAAAGGGTACGGATTCACACGGCAATACCCGCCGATTTGACAGGCCGGAACGGCCTTTTAATCTAAAGTTCCCTGAAGCGGCCGTTTGCTTGCCGAAAATGACCCGGTCCGGAGCTCCCGCATGGACAATACGATGCCGATCCTGCTCGTCCCGGGCCTCATCTGCTCACCGCGGATCTTTGCCCCGGTCATCCCGGCGCTATGGCGGTGCGGGCCGATCACGGTCGCCAACCATGTCAGGGACGACAATATGGGCGCGATCGCCCGCCGGATCCTGGCCGAGGCGCCACCGCGCTTTGCGCTCGCCGGGCATTCGATGGGCGGCTACATCGCCTTCGAGATCATGCGGCAGGCCCCCGAGCGGGTTGCGAAACTGGCCCTGATGAGCACCCAGGCGAGGGCTGACACGCCGGAAGCAACCGCACGCCGCCGCGGCATGATCGAGCGCGCGAAAAACGGTCAGTACCGGAGCGTGGTCGACGAGCTGTTTCCGGGCTTCGTGCATCCCTCGCGGCAGGGCGATGCGAGCCTGCGCCAGGTTGTTTATGACATGAGCGAGGACGTCGGCGCCGAGGCCTTCATCCGCCAGCAAAACGCCGTGCTCAGCCGGCCGGATTCGCGGCCGAGCATGGCCTGGATCAAGTGCCCGACCCTGGTGCTGACGTCGGATACCGACAACACCGTTCCGAACTTGTTGTCGGAGGAGATGGCCAACGGCATTCCCGGGGCCAAGCTCGTGGTGCTCGCGAATTGCGGTCACCTGCTGCAGCTGGAGCAGCCGCAGGCCTGCGCCGACGCGCTGGTCGAATGGCTCAGGAGCTGATTGCCATCAGCCGCAATGAGCGGCTTTTGTCCACAATGGCAGGAGCACAAAGCCGACGATGGCAAGATCGAGCGGATAGAGAAACCGCTTGGTCGTTTGCGAGATCGGCTGTTGTCCCGGTCGTTGTATCTCGGGATAGACCGCGATCGGGTCGAAATCCTTGTCCCAACCGAGCCGGTAGGACAGCCAGGATACGAAATCGTAGGCCGGCACATACAGGAACGCGATCAAGAGGAAGCCGTTTGCCATCAGGCTGGGCCAGGAGGAGCTGATTTCCTGGGCAAAGCCCGGAAGCGTTGCGCAGGCGTAGGGGCCAAAACGGCTCGCCCACAGCAGCGCGAGACAGAACGCAAGTGTCGCGAGATGCTTTCCAGTTCCCATGCAAGTGCCTATATAGACTTGGAATCTACGGTGCGCCACGAGTTTGCGGCGCGGTCTTGAGTGAGGCGACAATGCTGCGCGACGACATCAATACGGCGGTCAAGGAAGCGATGAAGGCAAAGGACGAGCGCAAGCTCTCCACGCTGCGCATGGTCAATTCGACCATCAAGAACGCCGACATCGACGCGCGCGGGCAGGGCAAGCCGCCACTGTCCGATGCCGACCTTCTGAGCGTCCTGCAGAAGATGATCAAGCAGCGCCAGGAATCAGTCGAGCTCTACGACAAGGGCGGCCGTGCCGAGCTCGCCGCCCAGGAACGCGAGGAGATCGCCGTGATCTCCGCCTATCTGCCGAAGCAGATGTCCGACGACGACGTGAAGGCCGCGATCGCGGCTGTTATCGCCGAGACCAATGCGGCCGGCATCAAGGATATGGGCAAGGTGATCGGCGCCTTGAAGGCGAAATACGCCGGCCAGATGGATTTCGGCAAGGCCAGCGGCTTCGTCAAGGCGGCGCTCGCGGGATAGCGGCGGAGGCTTCCGGTGTTTCGTGTCGCGGCGGACAGTCTGGAAGCCTACCTCGCCTTCGATCCTGGCCGGACCGCGGATCTCGAACAACTGCATGCGGTGATGCGAAAGGCCGCGCCTTCGCTCAAGCGGCATTTCCATGCGGGCACGCCGGCCGGTGAGGCCGGTATGCGCATGAACATGATCGGCTACGGTCAGTTTCGCTATGCGATCAAGTCCGGCAAGACGGCGATCTGGCCCGTGATCGGGGTGGCGCTGCAGAAGAACTACATCAGCGTCTATGTCGCGGTGACCCGTAATGGGAAGCCGCTGGTGTCCTGCTATGCCGGCACGCTCGGCGAATTGCGGGCGGGCGGCAACAATTTCAGCTTCGAGGCGTTTGTTGATCTGAAGGCGCCTGCCGTTGCGGCGCTGTTCGCCGAGGCTGCCGATATCTTCAAGGCCGATCAGGAGAACCCGGTCCGCTACATGCAGGGACACTGAGATCAGCTTGCCGAAGAGGGCGAGGGCCAAGGCCCCGCGCAAGGCCCGCGAAGGCGGGGGTGAAGTTCTGGATAAACTGGAGACAGGCCATGGCCGATCAGCAAGCTCCTTCCGGTCCGGATCTGACACAAGGCGTGGCACTCTCCGACTTCCCGGGCACGATGTTGCTCGGCCATGTCGGCGATGAGGACGTGCTGCTGGTGCGTTCGGGAGCGGATATCTTTGCCATCGACGCGCATTGCAGCCATTACCACGGCCCGCTCACCGAAGGCCTGGTGGGGGGCGAGACCGTGCATTGCCCCTGGCATCACGCGTGTTTCGACGTTCGCACCGGTGAAGCGGTCGCGGCGCCCGCCTTCAACGCGCTTGCCGTCTGGAAGGTCGAGCGAGAGGGCGATCGCATCATCGTGCGCGAGAAGCGCGAGCAGCCGAAGCCCCGCGTCAAGGGCCCGGTCGGTGCACCCGGCAGGATCGTGATCGTCGGAGGAGGCGCGGCGGGCTTTGCCGCCGCCGAGATGCTGCGACGGCAGGACTATCGCGGCAGCATCGTCATGCTGAGCGGCGAGGCCGCGCCGCCGGTGGACCGGCCGAACCTGTCGAAGGATTTCCTCGCCGGCAGCGCGCCGGAAGACTGGCTGCCGCTGAAGCCGGACGATTTCTATGCCGACGCGGCGATCGATCTACGACCGGGGACCGAGGTCAAGTCGATCGACACCGCCCGCCGCAATGTGGTGCTCGCGGGCGGCGAAGCGCTCAGCTATGATCGGCTGCTGCTGGCGACCGGCGCGGAGCCGGTACGGCTGCCGATCCCGGGCGCCGATCAGCCCCACGTTCACGTGTTGCGCACCCTTGACGATTGCCGGGCGATCATCGCCTCGGCCAGCGGAGCGCGACGCGCGGTTGTGATCGGCGCGAGCTTCATCGGGCTCGAGGTTGCGGCCTCGTTGCGCGCGAGGGAGGTCGATGTTCACGTGGTCGGGCTGGAACAGCGGCCGCTTGAGCGCGTGCTCGGGCCTGAGATGGGCAATTTCGTCCGCGCGCTGCACGAGGAGCATGGCGTCGTCTTCCATCTTGGCGACACGGTGACCGCGATCGAAGGCAAGCGCGCGCAGCTGAAGAGCGGGCCGGTGCTCGATGCCGATCTCGTCGTGGCCGGTGTCGGCGTAAAGCCGCGGCTGGCGCTGGCGCAAGGAGCTGGGCTCGCAATCGATCGCGGCGTGAAAGTGGACGCCCATCTCGAGACCAGCGTTCCCGGCATCTACGCGGCCGGCGATATTGCGCGCTGGCCCGATCCGCACAGCGGCGAGAATATCCGTGTCGAGCACTGGGTGGTGGCTGAGCGCCAGGGCCAGACCGTCGCGCGGAATATGCTCGGGCAGCGCGCGGTGTTCGATGCGGTGCCGTTCTTCTGGAGCCAGCATTACGACGTGCCGATCAACTATGTCGGGCACGCCGAGCAGTGGGACGAGATCGCGGTGGACGGCAGCATCGCCGCCAGGGATTGCGTGCTCCGCTACAAGCACCGCGGGCGCGTGCTCGCGGTCGCATCGATCTATCGCGACCGCGAAAGCCTTGAGGCCGAGATCGCAATGCAGCGGGCGGCAGCCTGACCGCTTTCCCGCAAGGAGGGTTTATGGCTTCACAGCAATGGTCTAGTCTGCGGCCATGCTTCAGGAAGCCAAGACCTACGACGAACTCTACCGCAACTTCCGCTGGGAGGTTCCCGAGCGCTTCAACATGGCGACCGCGTGCTGCGACCGCTATGCCGATGGCACCGGGCGGCTCGCGCTGGTCTATGTCGACGAGGATGGCGGCACCACGCGCACCTCGTTCGATGAGGTCGCGGACGCCTCGCGCCGCTTCGCCAATGTGCTGACCGCCGACGGCCTGGTGCGCGGCGACCGTGTCGCGGTGTTCCTGTCGCAGTCGCTCGAATTGCCGGTCGCGCATCTTGCGGCATTCCGCGCGGCGCTGATCTCGATCCCGCTGTTTGCGCTGTTCGGCGAGGATGCGCTCGAATTCCGCCTGTCGAACTCCGCGGCGAAAGCCGTCATCACCGATGCGGCCGGCTGGGAGAAGATCGCCAAGATCCGCGATCGCCTGCCCGAGCTGAAGAGCGTCTATATCGTCGGCGAAAAGACGTCGGCCGGTACGAAATCATTCTGGAGTGCGATCCGGTCGGCGTCTCCGGAATTTGCGACCGTCGACACCTCGGCCGACGATCCCGCATTGATCATCTACACCTCAGGCACCACGGGCAATCCGAAGGGCGCACTGCATGCGCATCGCGTCGTGCTCGGCCACCTGCCCAATGTCGAGATGTGCCACAACTTCCTCCCCAGGCCGGGCGACCTGATGTGGACGCCGGCCGACTGGGCCTGGATCGGCGGCCTGATCAACGGCCTGTTCGCGTTCTGGTACCACGGCATCCCGATGGTCGGTCACCGCGCGCGCAAATTCGAGCCGCAGGCGGCGATGCAGATGATGGCCGAGCTCGGCATCCGCAACGTGTTCCTGCCGCCGACCGCGCTGAAGCTGATGCGGCAGGCCAATGTGAAAAATTCCGGCGTCAAGCTGCGCAGCATCTTCACCGGCGGCGAGTCGCTCGGCGGTGAGCTCTTGGGCTGGGTGCGCGAGACCTTCGGCATCGATGCCCATGAGGTGTTCGGGCAGACCGAATGCAATCTGGTGATCGGCAGCAATTCCAATCTGTTTCCGATCCGTCCGGGCTCAATGGGCCGCGCCACGCCGGGCTTCGACGTTCGCATCGTCAGCGACAGAGGCGAGGAACTGCCGCGGGGACAGCGCGGCATCATCGGCGTGCGCCAGCCGTGCCCCTGCACCATGATCGAATACTGGCGCAATCCGGAAGCGACGCAGAAGAAATATGCCGGCGAATTCCTGCTGACCGGCGATCTCGGCGTGCAGGATGAGGACGGCTACTTCTGGTATGTCAGCCGCGAGGACGACGTCATCACGACTGCCGGCTACCGCGTCGGCCCGTCCGAGATCGAGCACACGCTGATGAAGCATCCGGCGGTCGCGATGTCGGCGGTGGTCGGCATCCCGGATCCGATCCGCACCGAATCGATCAAGGCCTGGATCGTGCTGCGTCCGGGCTACGCGCCGAGCGACGCACTGGCGCGCGAGATCCAGGAGTTCGTCAAGGTCCAGCTCGCCGCCCACGAATATCCGCGCTTCGTGCAGTTCGCCGACAGCCTGCCGATGACGGCGACCGGCAAGGTGCTGCGGCGGGAGTTAAGGGCGCTGGGGTAGGTCGCGACACAATATTGATCAACGTCAATGCGGCTCTCCCCATCGCCTGCATTGATACGAGATCAATCATTCGCGGCGGGACTGATGTCGGTTTCTGGCAAGCTCGATCCGGTGGTGCGCAAGGTCCGCGTGGCTGATATCGCGGAGGCGCTGGGGGAGGGGCTGCGCGATTTCCAGGCCGTGCCGCTCTACGGACTGATGTTCGGTGCGATCTACACGCTCGGCGGCAATGCGATCCTGCTGTGCCTGACCGCGCTCGGCATGGTCTATCTGGCCTATCCGCTCGCGGCCGGGTTTGCGCTGATCGGCCCGTTCGTTGCGATCGGTCTTTACGAGATCAGCAGGCGCCGCGAAGCGGGCGAGCCGATTTCGCTCGGCGTGATCTGGTCGAAGCTGCGTTCGCGTGGCGAAATTGGCTGGATGGCGTTCGTCACGCTGTTTGTGTTCGTGATCTGGATGTATCAGGTGAGGCTGCTGCTCGCGCTGCTGCTCGGGCTCAACGTTTCCTTTTCCAGCTTTCGCGAATTCCTGACGGTGGTGCTGACCACCAATGAGGGCCTGCTGTTCCTCGCCATCGGCAATGCCGACGGGGCGGCGCTGTCGCTGATCCTGTTCTCGCTGACCGTAATATCGTTCCCGCTGCTCTTGGATCGCGAGGTCGACTTTGTCACCGCGATGATCACGAGCGTGCGTGCGGTCGTGACGAGCCCGCTACCCATGATCGGGTGGGCGGCGGTGATCGTCGTGCTGTTGATTGTCTCGGCGATTCCGTACTTCCTGGGCCTGCTCGTGACGATTCCGGTGCTAGGGCACACCACATGGCATCTCTACCGCCGAGTCGTCGTTCCCATAGGTTCCTTTGCCGACCCGATCCTGCGGCGGGAGTGAGTTACGTCGGCATCGGAATTCCCAGTTCCTTCAGCGCGGCCAGCATGCGCTGTGGGGGCTGCATCGGGATTACCATGGCCTTGCCGGTCTCCATCAGGCTCTTCAGGCTGGAGAGGATCGCCGGCCAGCCGGTGCGGCCGCCTGACAGGATGTCGTCGCTGATCGGGCGGTCATGCGATTGCAGCAAGGTCAGCTTCACGCCGTCGCCGGCCGGCTCGATCTCGTAGGTGACGAGCGTCGGCCCGAGCTTTTCGACGAGCTGCGGCCAGTTGACGTTGAATGTCACGGTCAGCCGTTTCAGCGGATCGCACGCGATCACCTCGCCGGAGATGTGCAGCGCGCCGTCGGGCGTGCGCACGATGTAGGCGCCGCCGACCCGAAGATCGACCTCGACCGCGTTGCCGGAGAAATACTGCCGGCTCAATTCGGCATTCGTCAGCGCCTGCCATACCTTCTCCGGCGTGGCGGCGATGTAGATCGCATAGACGATCGCCGGTTTGAATTTCTCGATGTTCATGTCCGCACGTGTCCTTCGATAGATTTTCATGGCAGGTCAGGCGCAGTCCAGCCCCAGGCTCTCGGGCGGAATCTTGAACACCTTGCCGGTCTCGAGCAGGCTCTTCAGCCCGGACAGGATCACAGGCCAACCGTTGGAGATGCCCTCGAACAGCTTGCTGCCCACGCCGAAGCCGTCATGCGTGACGGTCAGCTTCACGACATTGCCGAACGGTTCGAGCGTGAAGACGACCCTGGTTGCCGGCTCCTTGCGCAGCTCGGGATCGGCCTCGTGCTTGAAGGTGTACGCGAGGCGGCGCGGCCGGTCGATCTCGAGGATCTCGCCGGTGTCGGTGACCTTGCCGTTCATCACCAGCGCCACCGGCGCGCCGATCGTCCAGTTGGACCTGACCTCGGTGTCGAACCAGTATTGTGGGGTGAACTCGCTCGACGTCAGCGCGTCCCACAGCTTCTCCGGCGTGGTCTCGATGTAGGTGACATAGACGAATTCGGGCTTAGGCACTGCAGCTCTCCTTCGCGCCGCTCGTCAGCAGCTCGGCCGGCAGTTCGCGTCCGGTCTCCAGGAAACTCTTCAGGCTTGCAATGACCATCGGCCAGCCGCCGGAGATGTCGCGCAGCGTCTTCGGACCGAGATTGTCGTGTGTCACGGTCAGCTTGACGACCCCGCCGTGCGGTTCGATGTCGAAGGTCACGCGCGAGACCTGTTCGCGCGCGGCGCCTTCCTTCACCACGTCCCAGCTGTAGGCGAGCTTGTTCGGCGGCTCGGCGATCAGCACCTCGCCCTGCACGCTGCGTCTGCCGTCCTTGGTGAAATGGTAGGGCGAGCCGACCTTCCAGTCGGAGGTGACGCGATAGCCGAACCAGAAGCGTTCGGTGAAGTCGCTCGATGTCAGCGCGTCCCACAGTTTCTCCGGCGTGGTCTCGATATAGGTGACATAGACGTAGTCCGGCTTACTCATCACGCTTCTCCAATTGTCTTTTCAATTCGCTGAGCGCGGCGAGCTTCCCGCGCTCGAACTTCCTGATCCACCGCTCGCCGATCTGATGGATCGGAACAGGGTTGAGGTAGTGCAGCTTCTCGCGGCCATGCCTGATCGTGGTGACGAGGTTGGCCTCCTCGAGAATCACAAGGTGCTTGGTGACGGCCTGACGCGTCATGTCGAGGCCGTCGCAGAGCTCGCCGAGCGTCTGCCCGTTCTGACCGTGAAGCCGGTCAAGCAGCGTCCGCCGTGAGGCATCTGCGAGGGCTTTGAAGACTTCATCCATGGATCGGATAATAGGCAACTAAATGGTTGCATGTCAAGAGCGTGTGTTTGGGCGCCGGTATCGGCATGCTAGCGTCCCGCGCAGCCAACGCAGATTGGTAGGGAACTCGGGGTGATGCGCATGGGTGGTCGCGCTACGGCGGTTTGCTGCACGTTCTTTGTTGTCCTGCTTGCGAACGGCGCGAGCGCCCAGCAGCAGAAGATCGGCGACCCGCCCGAAGCCTCCAACATGCGGCTGGTTGGAACCAGCGACCTGCAGGCGCGCAGCGCCTATCAGCCGACCATCCATCACCAGGGCGACAAATGGATCGCCTATATCGGCCACCATGGGGGCACCGACGACATTCCGGATCCGGTCAATCCGATGACCGGAAAGGCCGAGCCGAACGGCACCTCGATCGTCGACGTCACCGATCCCGCGCATCCGAAATATCTGCGGCACATTCCCGGACAGGAAGGCAAATATGAATCCGGCGGCGCGCAGATGGTGCGGATCTGCGACGGCAAGGATCTGCCGAAGGGCGATCGCAACGCGGTCTACATGCTGCGCACCTTCGGCAGCGAGGCGCATGAGATCTGGAACGTGGCCGATCCCGCCAATCCCGTGCTGGTCACCCGGATCGGCGGGCTCAAGGACACGCACAAGAATTTCTGGGAATGCGACTCCGGCATCGCCTACCTGGTGTCGGGCGCGCCGGACTGGCGCACCCGGCGCATGACGCAAATCTATGATCTCTCCGATCCCGCGCAGCCGAAGAAGATCAGGGACTTCGGCCTGCCCGGGCAGGAGCCGGGCGCAACCGGCGCGGTGCCGACCGAACTGCACGGACCGATCTCGACGGGGCCGAAGGGCAACCGCGTCTATTTCGGCTACGGCACCGACAAGGGCGGCTTCCTGCAGATCGTCGATCGCGAGAAGCTTCTGAACGGGCCGAAGGAGCCGACGCCGGACAATCTGAAATTCCCCGAGATCGCGCGGATGCCGCTGTCGGCGATGAATGGCGCGCACACGGTGTTTCCGATGCCGGACATGCCGATCGCGGAATTCGCCCATGACAGGGACGGCAAGAGCCGCGACATCGTGATGATCGTCGACGAGGCGATCCAGAACGAATGCGGCGAGGCGCGGCAAATGGTGTGGTTCGCCGACGTCACCACCGAGGCGCGGCCGATGATGATCTCGAACTATACGGTGCCGAGGCCTCCGGCGCGTTCTGCGAGCGCGGCGGCCGGTTCGGCTCGCATTCGTCGAACGAGAGCATGGCGCCGGTCTATTACAAGAAGCTCGCCTTCATCGCCTTCTTCAACGCCGGCGTCCGTGCGCTCGACATCCGCGATCCCTATCATCCCAGGGAAGTCGGGCACTTCATTCCCGCCATCACAGCGGCGACCGACAAACGCTGCGTCACCGTCGACGGCAAGGACCGCTGCAAGGTCGCGATCCAGACCAACAATGTCGAGACCGATGAGCGCGGCTACATCTACGCGGTCGACCGCGCCAACACCGGCCTGCACATTCTCGAACTGACCGGCGCGGCGCGTGCCGTCGCCGGTCTGCCGTGAGCCGGCGATGATGCGCTCGTGGCCGGTCATTGCGGCGATGTTCCTGGCGCTCGGCGGCCTGTCGGCCGTAGCCGGCTACGAGATGGCGCCGCCGCGGACCGCGCAATGGCGCGAGATCGCCTGGCCGTTTCCGCGCGACGGCTGGCCCGCCGGCCGCGCTTCCCGGTGTGGTCCGGCCGAGTGCGGCACTGAGGTCGAGGTCTATCTCCGGCCGAAGCTCGGCTTCTGCAACTGCGACAGCGGCGTCGCCGATGACGACGAGGTCGATCGTGTTTCCGATGTCGACATGATCAGCCCGCGCTTTGTGCCGCTGAAGGCGGGCGACGTCGTCGATGTCGACGAGATGCCCGGACGGATCAGGGCATATGATATCGAGCTGCCCGAGGGGAAGCGCACCGCGATCGGCATCGCTGCCTCGCATCGCTGCGATCTCATGGCCGTGGCGGCGCAGGGCGGGGGAGATGCGGCGCAAGTCCAGCGGGCGACGTTGCAGTTTTTGGAGTCGCGAGAGATGAAAACGTGGATGACGGCCGCGATGGAAGGTCGCTGAATTGGGTTCCCTTACCTCGCCCTGCTTGCGGGGAGAGGTCGGATCGCATCGCCAGATGCGATCCGGGTGAGGGGTACAGGTCCAATGACTCGCCCCGCCTCACGGATGGAGTCCTTCATCCCAACGCTCTCCGCGTGAAGGACAGGGAGAAGGAGCAGACCGCTTCCATGTCCGCTGCTCACGTGCATAATGGCGATAACAAAGCAAACGAGCCCATCATGTCCTTGCAAGCCTATTTCGCCTTCGTCGCCGCCTGCATCGCGCTGGCGCTGTTGCCCGGTCCGATCGTCACGATGGTGATCGCCAACGGGCTGCGCTACGGCACGCGCGCCGCGCTCACCAATGTGCTGGGCGCGCAGGTCGGGCTCGCGATCGTGATCGGCATCGTCGCGGTCGGGCTGACCTCGCTGATGGCGACGATGGGCTACTGGTTCGACTGGGTGCGCTTTGCCGGTGCGGCCTATCTGGTCTGGCTCGGCATCAAGCTGATCCGCTCGCCGGTCGAGGGCGTCGGCACCGACGATCGGCCGCCACCGCCGCGCGGCGGCTTCTTCCTGCAGGGCTTTCTGGTGCTGCTCTCGAACCCGAAGGTGCTGGTGTTCTTCGGCGCCTTCATTCCGCAGTTCATGGACATGGACAAGCCGCACATTCCGCAGGTGGCGCTGCTCGGCGTCACCTTCATGGCGACCGCCGTGCTGACCGACGCCGCCTACGCGCTGGCGGCTGGCCGCGCCCGCAAATTCTTCTCCAAGGAGCGGACGCGGCTGATGTCGCGGATCTCCGGCGGCTTCATGATCGGCGGCGGCATCTGGCTGGCGCTGACCCGGGCGCGCTGAGCCCGCGAGCTAAGCAGCAATCCGCTCGACCACGTCGCGGACGAGGCCCGTCAGCAGGTCGAGCTTGTATCCGGTCATCGTCAGCGGCCTAGCCCCCGATGTTGCCAGCTCGGCGGCTTGCGCGATGGTCGACGTGTTCGCCGGCTTTCCCTGCAGCGCCGCAGCGCATGCCGTGAGCCGCAACGGGACCGGGGCGATGCCGCCGGCCGTGATGTGGACCTCGCGGAACACGCCGCCTGATATCACGGCCCGCACGCAGATCTCGACCAGCGGCCATTCCGCATACGAGCGGCTGATGGCGCGCTTGTAGAGTGCGCGCTCGCCGGCCAGCGGGGCAGGGAGCTCGATCCGCTCGATCCGTTCGCCTGCCGCAAGCAAATTGTCGACCGTGCCGTTGCTGCCGTCGCCGAGCAGGTCTGAAATCGACAATCCGCTGCGCCGGTCCGTGGTGACCTTTGCATGATAGGCCAGCAGCGCCATCGCCATGGTCGACGGATGCGGCGCCACGCAAGGGCCAAGATCGAACGCGACGTGATAGAGATGGTTGCCCGCTCGCGCCGGACAGTCGGAGCCGCCCTTCTTGAGACAGGCGATCTGCGGATTGCGGAAGTACCAGCAGCGTGAGCGCTGGGCGAGGTTGCCGCCGAGCGTTGCCATGTGCCGGATCTGCGGCGTGGCAAGGCCCTGCGCGGCCGCGGCAATGCCGGGATAGGCCTGCGCGAGCCGCGCGTCGGAGGCGATCGCCGCGATCGCGGTCAGCGCGCCGATGCGCGCCGCGCCGTCCGCACCCCACGCGATCCCGATCGTATCGGGACTGGCGGTGAGATCGATGATCGATCCGCAGGACAGGCCGCTGCGGCGGCGCTCCGACAGATCGGTGCCGCCGGCGCGAAATTCGGGCGCGGATAGTACCCCTGCAATTGCGACGCTCATGCGGCATCCCTCCCTTTCAGCGCGGCGACGATGCGGTCGGGCCGGATCGGAATCTCGGTGAGGCGGACGCCGATCGCGTCGTGGATTGCGTTGGCGACCGCGGCCGAGGTCGGCACCGTCGACGCCTCGCCGATGCCGACGCTGTTGCCGAGCACATGGTCGAAGCCGGCTTCGTCGAAATGGACATCGATCTCGGGCGTGTCGGCGATACCAGGGATGCGATAATCCTCCATCCCCGCGGTCAGGACGTCGCCGGTCGTCGGATCGAGCTCGCGCGCTTCGTAGAGCGCGTAGCCGAGGCCCTGGATCACGGCGCCGCAGGCCTGGCTGCGTGCCAGCGCCGGCGCTGCGATCTTGCCGACCGCGATGCCGGTGTGCACGTTGAGCACGCGGACATGGCCGAGCCAGGTGTCGACCTCCACCTCGATCATCTGCACCGAGCTCGGCACGCCGGCGCCGACCGCGATGTTCGAGAAGCGGCGCATCATCCAGCCGAACACCATGCCCATCAGGCCGACCTCGCGCAGCGGCGAGCGGATGCCGGGCGCGGTGTTCTTGCCGTCCTCGCCGCGCGTCTCCGTCACGGCGATGTCGGGCGAGCGCGCGATCAGCTCGCGCCAGGGCGCGTTCGAGCCGGGCACGGGCTTTCTTGTGGCCTGCTCGAGGATCGCGGCCTTCAGTTTCCGCACCGCCTGCAGCGTCGGCGGCATCACCGAGGCGGTGACGCGGCTGCCGCCGGAGCCCGGGCCTTCGGGCAGCGACGAATCGCCGATCCGCACCTCGATGTCGGCAGGCTCGAGATCGAACTCGCGCGCGATCGTGTCGGCGAGCACGCTGCGGGTGCCGGTGCCGATGTCCTGCGTCGCGGTGCTGGCGACGATGCGGCCGGCCTTGACCGCGACCTCGACCTTCACGTTGGGTTGCCAGAGATAGAGCCAATAGCCGGTCGCCATGCCGATGCCGCGGCGATAGCGTCCATGCTGCGCAGGCTTCCGGTTGCGCCAGATCTCGAGCCCGGATGCCCAGTCGTAGAGCCGCTGGCGGTTGGGATCGGGATCCCAGCGCTTGCGCAAGGCGATCGGGTCGACATTGAGCCGCAGTGCGGCCTCGTCGATCGCCTGCTCCACCGCGAACGCCATCGGCGGACCGCCGGGGCCGCGGAAGGCCGCGCCGGGCGGCAAATTGCTGATGACATCGAAATCCGAAAGGTCCTTCGCCTCGGCCGGATAGATCAGCCGCGCGAGGCCCGCGATGGTCGAATTGGTCGCCGCGCCCGTATCGGCATGCGCGGTGACCGAGAGTGCCTTCAGGCCGCCCTGGTCGGAGGGCAGCAGCGCGACCTTCAGCTCCGCGGCCGGACGATAACCGGCGACGGACAGCTCTTCCTGCCGATCGTAGGCGACTCTAACAGGCGCTTTCGCCTCGCGCGCGAGCTCGATGGCGGCGATCGTCTCCACGCCCAGGCTCGCCTTCGAGCCGAAGCCGCCGCCGACGTGATCGGCGATCACGCGGACCTTGTCGTGATCGAGCTTGTAGCGCTTTGCGATCTGCTCCTTCAGGTGAAACACCTGCTGGGTCGAGGCGTGCAAGGTCAGCCGGTCGCCGTCGAAGCGCGCCACCGCGGCATGGGGCTCGAGGCACGCGTGCTGTTGTGTGGCGGTGCGGAAGGTCGCTTCGACGAGCAGACGGTTGTTGGCCTGGCGCGCCTCGTCGACCCAGTTGCGGGCCTTCTTGGCGCGCGTCGAGAACACCGCGGTCGGCCCGCGGATGTTCTGTTTCCACGGCGCCGGCCCGCCGGCCGCTTCCGAAACGTTGCCGGCCCGCTTGCGGCTCGCTTTGTCGAACACCACAGGCGCGCCGTCCTTGCGCCCGGCGTCGAGCCCGACCACCGCGGGCAGCCGTTCGCTGGTCAGCTTGATCGCAGCCAGCGCGGCCAGCGCCGTCTTGCGGTCCTTTGCGGCGACCGCCGCAATCGGCTCGCCAACATAGCGCACGATACGGTCGTCGCCGAGCAGCGAAACCGCGGCGACGCCGGCGATTGCGCGCGCCGGAGCCAGATCGAGCGCGGTGATGCGGGCATGCGCCTCGCGCGAGCGCAGGATCAGGCCTTCGAGCTGGCCGTCATGGTTGATGTCGACGGTGTACTTCGCCGCGCCCGTCACCTTGTCGCGCGCCTCGACGCGGGGCGCCGTGACATTGTCGCCGTCGAAGCGGCCGGCGCAGGCATCCGCCACCGCACGGAAGATCCCGTCATAGGCGCCGCAGCGGCAGAGATGACCCGACAGCGCCGCGCCGATCTCCTCGCGTGACGGCACTGCCGTCCCCCTAGTTGCGCGCCAACGGTCGCAGAACGCGGTCGCTTCCACGACGAAGCCCGGCGTGCAGAAGCCGCATTGCAGGGCGTCATGCGCCATGAATGCCTTCTGCACCGGATGCAGCCCGGCGGCGCCGATGGCCTCCACCGTCGTCACCGCTTTGCCGGCCGCGGCGTGCGCCGGCATCAGGCAGCTTGCCACCGGCGCGCCATCGACCAGCACCGTGCAGGCGCCACAGACGCCGGCGCCGCAGACGAGCTTGGTGCCGGTGAGCTTGAGCTGGTCGCGCACGATGTCGATCAAGAGTGCGTCGGGATCATCGGGCAGCGATTCAACGCGGCCATTCACGGTCGTCGTGTTCATGGATGTCCTCCTGTCTTGCGGCGTGCCGGCTTGTCCTTGATTGCCGCCTTCTTGACGGGCAGCTTCCCGGATTTCGGCGAGGATTTTGGCAAGGATTTCGGCGATGCGCCCGCGCAGAGCGTTCGTACCATCATGGCCATGTCCTTCAGGAACGCATCCGCCGGCTGCATCGCCGGATACTGCGACTTCGATGCGTACACTGACATTTCGACCAGCCGTGCGAATTCGGCCGGCGAGAGCTCCTGCGGCAGCGCAAGCTGCTGCTCACGCACGATCTTCGAGATCGTCGCGACCATGCGCTCCGCGTAGCGTGCGGCGTAGGTCTGGTAGAGATCGCGCGCATGCACGAGATGTTCGGAATACAATTCCTCGAGATGCGGCGAGCCGTCCAGCGATGCGATCATGGTCGACATCCGCGCGGTCATGCCCGCGGCAAGGATGTCGCCGAGATTGCCGCCCGCCGTCTCTGCCTCGGCCACGGCAATCTCCTCGGCTGCGATCGCGGACTCATGCACGCGCTCGATCACGGCGCGGAACAGCGCTTCCTTGGATTCGAAGTGATGATAGAGCGCCTGCCGCGTCAGGCCGGCGGCCTCGGCGACCTGCTCGATCGAGGAGCGGCGAAAGCCGTGCCGGCGGAAAACCAGCATGGTGGCGTCGAGAATGCGGGTTTTCGGTCCCATTTGACGATTTTGACAAATATAGAAAAACTGTCAAATCGCGATTTGGTGAGGGCGGCGGCGCGGCTTGGCGGCCGTCCCGCGCCCGTGTGAGCCGCATCACGGATCGGCGCCGGCTGGCTGCTCAAGCTTCGTCATGCAAGGGCGAGCCCGATCGCCCGGAGCTTGCGAGGATACGGACATGGCCCATGACGCAACTCAGGTCTATTTCCACTGCTCGAATACGCGCGGCGTGTTGATGGATCGCCGCAGCACCTCGGTGACCAGCCTCGCCGAGGCCTGCGAGGCGGCGACCTGCATGATGCGATCGCTGGTCGCAACCGCCAGCCTGGAAGATTGGCGTGACTGGGCGGTGCATGTCAGCGACGAGGCCGGCGAGGAGATCGTCATCCTGTCCTTCGCATCCGTTCTCGGCAAACCGCACTGAGAGGAAGCCATGCTGTCGCTGCAGTCATTGCTACCTCTGGGCCGCAGCCTGAACGCGATCACGACCGGCTGGCAGAATTTGATCGCGCGAATGCGCGATCCCTACCGGCCCGAGCTGCACTACATGCGCGGGCCGGGCGCCAAATGGCGTGCGAAGCATCCCGTCCACGCCGCGTCGGCCGGCTGAACGCGGAGATCCAATTTAGAACGATCCCAGGAAATCGCGCTGAAGGCAGAGACGCATCGTCGCAGTTCGCGGACGATCTCGTTGCGTGATCGCAACACGACCGACGATAAGTCCAACACTGGACGGGTTCTAATCGCCGCGCGACCGCGTGCATCTCTCATCGTGTTAGTGACGGCAAGAATGGAGACTGGAATTAGGTAGCGAAGTTGACTGCGACGACCAAATCCCTGCGGCGATGGGGCGCCGTCCACAAATGGACCAGCCTGATCTGCACCTTGTTCATGCTGCTGCTCTGCATCACCGGCCTGCCGCTGATCTTCCATGACGAGATCGACGATCTCCTGCACAGCCAGGTCAAGCCGGCCGAGGCCCCCGCGGGCACGCCGCCGGCCGATCTGGATCATCTGCTCGCCAACGCGCTCGCACGCGCGCCGGGCAAGGTGCCTCACTTCCTGATCTGGGATCGCGACGAGCCCCGCGCGATGTGGGTCAGCGTTGGTCCGACGATCGACGCCGATCCGACCAACAACCTCCTGATCCGGATGGACACGCATACCGGCGCCTATCTCGATTCCCCCGACGTGACCGGCCGCTTCACCTACATCATGCTGAAGCTGCACACCGACATGTTCGCGGGCCTGCCCGGCAAGTTGTTCCTTGGATTGATGGGGATCCTGTTCTGCGTCGCGATCATTTCCGGCGTCGTCGTCTACGCGCCATCGATGCGGAAGCTGCGCTTCGGCGCCTACCGTGCGCAGCGGACCCGCGTCGTGCGCTGGCTCGACGTCCACAATCTCGCCGGCATCCTGCTGGTGGCCTGGACGCTGGTCGTTGGTTTCACCGGGGTCATCAACACCTGGGCGGACCTCGTCCTCAAGATGTGGCAATTCGGCCAACTCGCCGAGATGACCGCGCAGTACAAGGACCGGCCGGTGCCGTCGCAGCTGACCTCGCTGAACGGGGCCGTTGAGGTCGCAAGGCACACGGTGCCGGGAATGACGCCGAGCTTCGTCGCATTCCCGGGAACCCTGTTCAGCAGCAAGAGCCACTACGCGGTGTTCCTGCACGGCGATACGCCGCTGACCTCGCGGCTGCTGACGCCCGCGCTGATCGATGTGGAAACCGGGACACTGACCGACAGCCGCGATATGCCCTGGTATGTGTCGACGCTTTACGTTTCACAGCCGCTGCATTTCGGCGATTACGGCGGCATGCCGCTCAAGATCGTCTGGGCGCTGCTCGACATCCTCACCATCTTCATCCTCGTCACCGGCGTGTATCTGTGGCTGCGCCGGCGCAAGGCGGGCGTGAGCCAGGAACGCGCTATCGCCAACGCCGCCTCGATGGATAACACCGCGCTCACGTCGTGATATCAGCATGGTCGCACATCGTTCATTGAGCCAGATCTTCGCCGCCCCGCTCGTCATCGCGATCGTGAGCACGGTGGGATTGATCAGCGCGCTGGTCGGCGACGGCTGGTGGGATGCCGTCTCCTGGGTGGCGCTCGGCCTGCCCGTATTGCTCTATCTGCTGTTCATCTGGCGGCGCCTGCCGAATTGAACAGGCTGGCTTGATCGCGGTTCGACGATGGGCGGCCAGGTCCGGCTCAAGACGACTGTCGCGCGCTCGATGAAGAAGCGGCGGCTTCGTCCGCGACGTCTCAAGATGCCTGTCCGGACGGACGACCAGCTGCCGCGTTCGACGCGCTAGACCCGCGCTTCCGCGCGCAGCGTCGTCTCGATCTCGGCGAGGATGCGCGCCAGCCGCTCGGCCCATGCCGTCTCGCCGGCCTGGTCTGAGATCAGGTCCTGGCGGATCTCGATGCCGGAATTCATCAGTCCGCGCCTTTCGCCATGGACGGGGATCGTGTAGTCGGTCTCGTCGCTGACTGCATAGGGCTCGTTGTCGCCGACCACGAGATCGCCCTCGCTGCGCAGATGCTTCAGCAGCAGCGGCGGCAGCGCAGTGTCGCGGTGATAGAGCGTGCCGATGTGCCAGGGACGCGCGATGCCGGCGTAGACCGGCGTGAAGCTGTGCAGCGACACCAGCACCGTCGGAATGCCCTGACGCGCACGTTCGTCGATGATCTCGTCGATGCGCTGGTGATAGGGATCGAAGATCTGCGCGCGGCGCATCTCGGCGGCTTCGCGCGACAGGCCTTCATTGCCCGGAACGGTGGTGGCTTCGCTGATCAGCGGGACTGCGCTTGCGACATGCGGCGGACGATTGCAGTCGATCACGAGCCGCGAGTAGCGCTGCGCGATCAGGTGCGCGCCGAGCAGGTCGGAGAGCCGGGTTGCGACGCCGGCGATGCCGATATCCCAGGCGATGTGCCGGACGAGCTCGCTTTCGGGCAGGCCGAGGTCGCCGAGCGGGGAGGGAATCAGCCTGCCATAATGATCGCAAGTCAGAAGGAACGGCGAGCGGCCGCCAGGATTATGTTCAAGAACCGGTGAAACATCGGTGTTTGTCAGTAGAAAGAACGGGCCACCGGCGTGATTCACGGGCTTTTTCCTCAACTTTGCCTATTCAAGGGGCATGCTGGTTTGGAATCAAGCAGCATTCTCTATAGATTTAGCGGCCCAAATCACGATGATTGTTTGAAGATGCCGCTCCTGACTATCCATCACGAGACCGTCTACCGCTATGCGCGCCCGGTGGCGTTCGGCGAACACCGCATCATGCTGCGCCCCCGCGACGGCCATGATCTGCGGGTGCTCGACAGCGCACTTGTGATCGACCCGCAGCCGATGTCGCTGCGCTGGATCCACGACGTGTTCGGCAACGGTGTGGCGATCGCCACCTTCGACGAGCGCGCCGACACGCTGTCGTTTGTCTCGACCGCGACGGTGGATCACAATCCGGCCGACAGGTTCGCGCTGACGCCGGACGACGCCGCCTACTTCTATCCGTTCCTCTACGATGATGAGGAATTCCCCGATCTGCAGCAGTTCATCACGCCGCAATATGGCGACCCGAACGGCGAACTGTCGGCCTGGGCGCGGCGCTTCCTGGATGTCGAGGCGCCGACGCTGACGTTCAAGATCCTGAGCGACATGACGCATGGCATCCGTGAGGCGTTCAGCTATCGCAAGCGCTTTGAGCATGGCACCCAGCACCCGCTCGATACGCTGCGGACGCAGTCCGGGACCTGCCGCGACTATGCGCTGTTCATGATCGAGGCGCTGCGCCGGCTTGGCATCGCCGCGCGCTTCGTCTCCGGCTATCTCGCGATGCCCACCGACAGCGCGCATGGCTATGTCGGCGGCGGTTCGACCCACGCCTGGGTGCAGGTCTATCTGCCGAGTGCGGGCTGGATCGAGTTTGATCCGACCAACGGCATCGTCGGCACGCGCGATCTGATCCGCGTCGCGGTGGCGCGCGATCCACGCCAGGCGATCCCGCTGCACGGTGTCTATCTCGGCCCGACCGATGCCTTTCTGGACATGGATATCGACATCAAGGTCGTGTCGGTCGGCGAGAATGCGGCGGAGCGGGAGACAGCCTGACGATGCAGATCAAGGTCGGCTTCGAAATTACCTATACGGCTCCGCAGCCGACCCCGATGGTGATCATGCTGTCGATCCATCCGTCACGCTACGCCGATATCGTCGGCACCGAGAGCATCTCGGCCGAGCCGGATGTCCCGATCGGCCTCTATCGCGACGGCTTCGGCAATGTCTGCGGGCGTCTCGTCGCCCCTGGCGGTGGCGTCACCTTCCGCGGCAGCGCGCTGGTGCGGGATTCCGGGCTGCCCGATGTCGTCAATCCGGCGGCACAGCAGGTTCCGATCGAGCAGCTGCCGGATGACATGCTGCTCTATCTGATGCCGAGCCGCTATTGCGAGACCGACAAGCTGACCGATGTCGCCTGGTCGCTGTTCGGCAACACGCCGCAGGGGTGGGCGCGGGTGCAGGCGATCACCGATTTCGTGCACCACCATGTGACGTTCGGCTACCAGCACGCCCATCACATGAAGTCGGCGCACGATGTCTACGAAAGCCGCGCCGGCGTCTGCCGCGACTTCGCGCATCTGGCGCTCACCTTCTGCCGCTGCATGGGCATTCCGGCGCGCTACTGCACCGGCTATCTCGGCGACATTGGTGTCCCGCCGGATCCCGCGCCGATGGATTTTTCCGGCTGGTTCGAGGTCTATCTGTCGGGCCAGTGGTACACCTTCGATGCCCGCCACAACACGCCGCGGATCGGCCGCATCCTGATGGCGACCGGCCGCGACGCTGCCGACGTCGCGCTCACCACGAGCTTCGGCCGCATGACGCTGACGAAGTTCGTCGTGGTGACCGATGAGGTGGCGACGGCTTGATTCTTCCCAACCATTCCGTCATTCAGGGCTCGCAGCTTTGCAGCGCTTCCCGTCGTCGTCCCTGCGAAAGCAGGGACCCATACGCCGCGGCTCCTGTTGTTGACAGGACCCGTCGTTCCGGCGTCGCGCAACGATTTGGATTTGTGGTTATGGGTCCCTGCTCCCGTGCGCAATTGCGCACCAGGCAGGGACGACAGCGAGTGTGAGGCGCAGCTTGTGAGTTATACTGCCCCATTCTGCCGGAATGACTAGTGAGCTCATGATCTCCGACCTTCTCTTCGTCTATGGCACGCTGATGCGCGGTTTCGACCATCCGATGGCCAAGCTGCTCGCAGGCAATGCCGAATTCCTCGGGCCGGCGCAGTGTCGCGGCCGGCTCTATCTGGTGAAGCATTATCCGGGCCTGGTGACGTCCGACGATCCCGCCGACATCGTGCACGGCGAATTGTTCCGCCTGCGCGAGCGCGAGGCCATGCTGCGCGAATTCGACATGTACGAAGCCTGCGGTGAAGGCTTTCCACCGCCGACCGAATATGTCCGCGAAATGCTCAAAGTCACGCTCGCCGACGGCAGCGTGAGCGAGGCGTGGACCTATCTCTACAACTGGCCGGTTACCGAGCTGTCGCGGATCGCGTCAGGGAAGTTTCTCGAGCATTGACTGCTTCAGACTTCTCGCTCGACGCGGATGTCGACCTCGCGCTCGACATAGCTCCACTCCTCGGTCGCGCGCAGCATGCCGACCAGCTCGTCGAACAGGGCGACGTGCTCAGGGGCGAATTCGAACCAGGTCAGGAAGTCGAAGGGCATGCCGAGGTCGCGGGCGTGAAACAGCTGGCGGGCGATCGCAGGGAGGAATTTCAAGGTGCCGGCGATGTGGTGCGACTTGTCCTCGAAGATCTCGCGGCGCTCCTGCTGCGTCAGTTCCCACCACGCCGCGGATTTCCTGATCGGGATCAGCGCCGCATACGTTGCCTCGCTGCGGCCGAGCCCGGCCTGCACGGCGGCGAGCTTCTCGCGCTCTTCCTTCCCGGTGTAGCGCAGATAGCTGGCAACGCCGGCGAGCCGCCAGGAGGTCTGCGCCGGCAACAGCGGCAGCGCGATCGACTCGCTCGCAACGATCGACAACGCCGCGACCTTCGGCAGCGTCTCGCCCTTCACCCGCGTGATGGACGTGACCTGCCAGCCGCCGCTCTGTCCGCCCCTGAATGTCGTGAACATGGCGCTATCCAATCCCGGAAGCGGGAAGGGGGCAAGCTTGCCGTGCGGGCTCTCCACCGTGGATTCGGGGGTAGCCCGCTCGACGGAGCCGCGACGGACAGGCCTGTGAATAGCCCGGAAAAGCCCCACATTGTTCGGCATGCCCGGCCGTGCCGCTATATGGCTAACCGGTTGTCCGCGATTCGCCGCCGGAGCCCAGAATCACCCTGATGCGTTTTACGCCCGAATTCCTCGATGAGCTGCGCGCCCGGCTTCCGGTTTCGGAAGTCGTGGGCAGGCGCGTCAAGCTCAAGAAGGCCGGGCGGGAGTGGAAGGGGCTGTCGCCGTTCCAGCAGGAGAAGACGCCCTCATTCTTCGTCAACGACCAGAAGCAGGCCTGGTTCGACTTCTCGTCCGGGCTGAACGGCAACATCTTCGACTTCCTGATGAAGACCGAGGGCGTGACTTTCCCCGAGGCGGTGGAGCGTCTCGCCGCGATGGCGGGTGTCCCGCTGCCGGCCGCAACGCCCGATGCGGCGCGCCACGAGCAGCATCGCCGCACCCTGCACGACGTGATGGAACTGGCGACAAAGTTCTTCGCCGACACGCTGGCCTCGCGCAACGGCGCCAAGGCGCGCGGCTATCTCGCCGACCGCAGCATCTCGCCGGCGACCCAGCTCCAGTTCCGGATGGGCTATGCGCCGCCTGACCGCTTTGCGCTGAAGGAGCATCTCGGCGCGCAGGGCATCTCGACCGAGGACATGGTGGAGGCAGGGCTTCTGGTGTCCGGCGAGGACAAGCCGGTGCCGTTCGATCGCTTCCGCGACCGCGTCATGTTCCCGATCACGGATGCCCGGGGCCGCGTCATCGCGTTCGGCGGCCGCGCGCTGGAGAAGGACGTTCCGGCCAAGTATCTGAACTCGCCGGAAACCCCGCTGTTTCACAAGGGCGATAATCTCTACAATTTGTTCACCGCGCGCCAGGCCGCGCATGACGGCGCGCAGCTGATCGTCGTCGAGGGTTATGTCGACGTCATCGCCATGGTCACCTCGGGCTTTCCCGGCGCCGTCGCGCCGCTCGGCACCGCGCTGACCGAGAACCAGCTGGCGATACTCTGGAAGATGGTGGACGAGCCGATCCTCTGCTTCGACGGCGACCGCGCCGGCCAGAAGGCCGCCTATCGCGCCGCCGACATTGCCTTGCCCCAGCTCAAGCCGGGAAAGAGCCTGCGTATTGCGCTGCTGCCGGAAGGACAGGACCCCGACGATCTCGCGCGCTCCGGCGGCCGCGGCGCGATCGAGGATGTGATCGGCGCCGCTAGGCCGCTCGCCGAAATGATCTGGTCGCGCGAGATCGAGGGCGGCAATTTCGACACCCCCGAGCGCCGCGCAGCCCTGGAAGCGCGGATCGGCGAGCTCACCAACGGCATCCGCGACGAGGTGGTGCGCCGCTATTACCGGCAGGACCTGCAGGAGCGGCTGCAACGCAACTTTGCGCCGGAGGGGGGACGCGGTGGTTATGGCCGCGGCGGCTACGGCAACAGGGGCAATTTCGGCGGCGGACGCGGCGGCGAATCACCCCGCCAGTTTGCCCCCCGCGGCGGCCCGGGCCAAGGCGGCCGGTTCGGCGCCAAGGGCGGCGCCACCCCCGGGTTTTCACGGGGTCCCTATCAGGCCGCGAGCCAGCAACTGGCCAACAGCCCGATCATGCGCGGCCAGCGCAGCGCGATCTCGAGCCGCGAGGCGCTGATCCTGCAATCCCTGATCAATCACCCCTGGCTGCTGCACGACCATCTCGAGGAGGTGGCGGCCCTCGAGCTCGCCCATCCCGAGGCCCACAAGCTGCGGGCTGCCATCATTGCGGCCTTTGCTCACGACCATCACCATTCCCCTGACGTCGAGGAGCAGGCCGAAAAGATGCGCTCCGACCTCGATGCGGGCGGATTATCGCAGATTCTTCAAAGGGTTGAGCGGGCGATCACAACCCAGGCGGTGTGGGGTGCACAGATCGGCGCCGCGCGCGAGGATGTTTTATCGACCTGGCGTCAACTGGTTGCCTTGCATCAGAAAACCCACGCCTTACTTAGGGAAAGAAAAGATGCGGAAGCGGCTTTGGCTGAAGACTCGAGCGAGGCCAATCTGGCATGGTTGCAGGATATCCAGGCCCGGATGGCAGAAGCCGACGGGACCGAAGCCCTGATTGAAGGGTTCGGCGAATTATCGGGCCGGTTCCAGCGTAACGTCTGATAACAAAAATGCTGCGGACGGCGCTGGCCGCACCCGCAAAAAGACTCGCCAAATCCATGGTTTGGCTGCAAAAACAGGGTTAAGCGAAACTTAATAGCCTCGTGGCTATTGCAGATGGAAACCATCGAGACGGATGACAGGGGTGGCGATAGTGTGCGCCGCCCTTTGCGCGTCGAGAGAGTAAATCTAGATTTCGTGCGGATGCGCGTGCGTGGCGCCATCTGGCATGACCGCGTTTCGGGAGCTTAGTGAATGGCCACCAAGGCAAAGACGCTGCAGGTTAAGGACAAGGAAAAGGACGACAAGGCAGCGGATGCTCCTGAGAAGGATGCCGCTGACGCGCCGTCGCCGTTGCTCGACCTGTCGGATGCCGCGGTGAAGAAGATGATCAAGCAGGCCAAGAAGCGCGGCTTCGTGACCTTTGATCAGCTCAACGAAGTGCTGCCCTCCGACACGACCTCGCCCGAACAGATCGAAGACATCATGTCGATGCTGTCCGACATGGGCATCAACGTCACCGAGGCGGATGACAGCGAAGGCGAGGACGAGAAGGACGACGGCGACGACGAGACCGACAACGAGCTCGTCGAGGTCACGCAGAAGGCCGTCACCGAGGTCAAGAAGTCGGAGCCGGGCGAGCGCACCGACGATCCGGTGCGCATGTATCTGCGCGAGATGGGCACGGTGGAATTGCTCTCCCGCGAGGGCGAAATCGCCATTGCAAAACGCATCGAGGCCGGCCGCGAGGCGATGATCGCGGGCCTCTGCGAAAGCCCGCTGACCTTCCAGGCCATCATCATCTGGCGCGACGAGCTCAACGAAGGAAAGATCTTCCTCCGTGACATCATCGATCTCGAAGCCACCTATGCCGGCCCCGAGTCGAAGGGCGGCATCAATCCGAACCTGATCGGCAACAACGGCGCCGAGGGCGCAGCCGCTGAAGGCAATGGCGGCGACTTGCAGGCCGGCGCGCCGGCCCATGTCGCGCCGCCCGCAGCGCCGCCGGCGCCGACCCCGTTCCGCGCCGCGCCCGCCGGTGGCGAGGCCGGCGTTGAGGAGAAGGATCCGGCCGAAGCCGCCGCCGAGTCCGACATGGACGACGACGAGTTCGAGAACCAGATGTCGCTCGCCGCCATCGAGGCCGAGCTGAAGCCGAAGGTGGTCGAGACCTTCGACAAGATCGCGTCCGAATACAAGAAGCTGCGCCGCCTGCAGGAGCAGGACATCGCCAACCAGCTGCAGAGCGAGTCGCTGTCGCCCTCGCAGGAGCGCAAGTACAAGAAGCTGAAGGACGAGATCATCGTCGAGGTGAAGTCGCTGCGCCTCAACCAGGCCCGCATCGATTCACTGGTCGAGCAGCTCTACGACATCAACAAGAAGCTGGTCTCGTTCGAGGGCCGCCTGCTGCGCCTCGGCGACAGCCACGGCGTCGCGCGCGAGGATTTCCTGCGCAACTACCAGGGCTCGGAGCTTGATCCGCGCTGGCTCAACCGTGTCTCCAAGCTGTCGGCCAAGGGCTGGAAGAACTTCGTCCATCACGAGAAGGACCGCATCAAGGACCTGCGTCACGAGATCCAGTCGCTGGCGGCGCTCACCGGGCTTGAGATCGGCGAATTCCGCAAGATCGTGCACGGCGTGCAGAAGGGCGAGCGCGAGGCCCGTCAGGCCAAGAAGGAGATGGTGGAAGCCAACCTCCGTCTCGTGATCTCGATCGCCAAGAAGTACACCAACCGCGGCCTGCAGTTCCTCGACCTGATCCAGGAAGGCAATATCGGCCTGATGAAGGCGGTCGATAAGTTCGAATACCGCCGCGGCTACAAGTTCTCGACCTACGCCACTTGGTGGATCCGGCAGGCGATCACCCGTTCGATCGCCGACCAGGCCCGCACCATCCGTATCCCGGTGCACATGATCGAGACGATCAACAAGATCGTCCGCACCTCGCGCCAGATGCTGAACGAGATCGGCCGCGAGCCGACGCCGGAAGAGCTCGCCGAGAAGCTCGGCATGCCCTTGGAGAAGGTCCGCAAGGTCCTGAAGATCGCCAAGGAGCCGCTGTCGCTCGAAACCCCTGTCGGTGACGAGGAGGATTCGCATCTCGGCGATTTCATCGAGGACAAGAACGCGATCCTGCCGATCGACGCCGCGATCCAGTCCAATTTGCGCGAAACCACCACGCGCGTGCTGGCCTCGCTCACCCCGCGCGAGGAGCGCGTGCTGCGCATGCGTTTCGGCATCGGCATGAACACCGACCACACGCTGGAAGAAGTCGGCCAGCAGTTCTCGGTGACGAGAGAGCGCATCCGCCAGATCGAAGCCAAGGCGCTGCGCAAGCTGAAGCACCCGTCGCGGTCGCGGAAGCTGCGGAGCTTCCTCGATAACTAATTCGGGTCGTTATGCCCGGGCTTGACCCGGGCATCGATCGAGACAAAAGCGGCGGGCAAAAGGCCCGCCGTTTTCATTTGTAGAGATCCCGCAAGATTCTCAACGCCAGCGCCCGGGGCCACCCCTCTCCCCAACCCTCCCCCGCAAGGGGGGAGGGAGCCTGACGAGCGTGCCTAATGACATCACAGCGCACGATGCGTTTCGCATCTTGTGCGAAGCCTGAAGATTGATGGCGAATGAGTAAGGCACCGGTGGAAGGGTTCCCTCCCCCCTTGCGGGGGAGGGTTAGGGAGAGGGGTGCCGCTTGCTCCGCTGCTGAAGGGGCGCGAAAACTTCGCGCGCGCCGCTACTTCTTCTTGGCGCCGACGCGCTCGATGGTCTTGATCTCGAGCGGCGGGCGGCCGGCCTTTTCGGCGATCTCCCGGTCCTGCTCGCGCAGGAAGGCGCGCGCCGGCTCGTCGCCGTCCAGCCCACCCAGCAGTTCCGAGGGCACGCGGCGGTTGGAGCGCTGCGAGCCGTCTTCATAGAAGACGTTGAAGAAGGCAAATTCGCCTTTGGGATTGGTCCCGGGTTTTTTCGGCATGGGCGGCTTGTCCCCGATCAGGCCGCCGCTGTCAAAGCAAATTACCTGCCGCCCGTGCCGATCTGCCCTGCGCGATTCGGCGGCGGAGGGCCCTTGCGCCGTAAATATGAGGCCCGCGCCTCAGCCCTCGAACAGCACGAACGCCGCCCACACGCTCGCGTCCCTGGCGCCCGCGACCTTGCCGTCGCGCGCATCGCGCCGGGTCTGGCGTAGCGCATCCGAATAGGTCAGGCCCTCCGCCAGGTGCTCATAAAAGCGCACGGTGAAGTTCGCGGTGCCCTCGTCGGCGACCGGCCACAGCGCCAGGAGCGCGCGGCGGGCGCCGGCGATGCCGAGCGCGGTCGGCAGGCCGCGCAGGCCGCTGACAAAACTCTCGTCGCCGCGGCCGGTCTCGCAGGCCGAGAGCACCAGCAGATCGAGGCCGGACAGGTCCCAGTCCATCACCTCGAAGGCATAGAGATAGCCGTCCTTCTCGTCGCGCAGCGGCCACCGGCTGTCGCCGGCGCCGGACAGCACGATGCCGCTCTGCCAGAGCGTGTCGAGGCCGGACGCCGTGCTGTCGTGATAGAAGCCGTGGGTCGCCAGATGCGCGATGCGGGCCTTGCCGATCGCCTCGCGCAGCGCGCTTTCGCTGACGCCGCGCCCGGTCAGCATCTCGACCGGCGCGCTGCGCGCGCGGGCGAGCTTGGCGATCTCCTCGATCTCGGTCTTCGTGCCGGGCAGCGGCATCGGCCCGGGCTGGCCGTATTCGATGCCGCCGGCGAGCAGCATCGCCCCCGTCCGGTCGAGCCTCTCGCGCGCATGGATCGCGATCAGCGCGTCGGGGCTGGTCAGCATCCGGATCGTGATGCGGTCCTCCAGCAGGCCGCCGTCGGCGCCGGGCAGCAGGGAGAACGGCACGGCAAACAGGAAGCCGTCCGGCACCACATAGAGTGTGGTCTTGTCCTTCAGGACAGGCTCCAGCGGCGCGAACAGCCGCACGCGGAGGTTCTGGAAGCGGCCTTTGCTGTCGAGCGCCTTGTCGTCGGCCGCCTTGTTGTCTGCTGCCTTGGCGTCGCGATCCGGCGCGGCGGCCTGCGTCGCGCGCAACCGCGCGATCTCGGTCCGCACGCCGGTGTCGACCATCCGGCCGGGATCGCCGAGATCGATCACCCGCGGCTCGCTCGTTGCGGTCTCGACGATGGCGTAGAGCACGGTCGCGGCCAGCGGCTGCTTCGACTGGCGGTCCGCCTTCCATTGCCGCGTGATGAAGTAGTTGATGACGGCTTCGTCAGGCGCGAGCAACTGCGAGGGACGGATCGGGTCCTGCGGCAGCTTCACGCCGATCGCATCGAGTCGCTTGTCCAGCGCCCTCTCGGCCGCGTCCTGCCGCTGCCACACGGACCTCGCCCAGTCGTCGATATTGCCCGACGAGAACAGCTCCTGCTTCTCGCCGTTGAGCCGCAGCGCCGCGCGCAGCAGCGCCGCGGTCTCCTCGTCCTTGCCCGCCATTTGCGTCTCAAGCCGGCGCAGCGCCGTGGCATCGCCGCCGCCGAGCGTCTTCCAGCGCAGCACGGCAGCGGCAAACGCCGGCTGGGCCACTGATGACCCGGCGGAGGTGACGAAGCGGCCGAACGCGAACAGCAGATGGTCGGCATGGGCGCGGATCGCTTCCGCGACGGCGCGATCCCCGGATGTGCCGACCTCGCGCTTCATCCAGTCGAACATCTCGCGGTCGAGCGCGGTGAAGTTCTGCACGGCGCGGTTCGGATCGGTTGCGATCAGGGCAACCGCGATGCCGAGCTTGATCTCGAAGCTGAGCGGATGCTGCGCGGTGAAGGCGCGGGTCGAAATCGCCAGCGCGGTCTCGCGCAGCCGCATGCCCGCATCTCGTTCGCCGCGCTGCTCGCGCTTGCCGGCCGCCAGCACCGCCGCCTTGATGCGCAGGAAGTCCGCGAAGTTCTCCTCATTGGCGACGATCGCCTCCAGCCGCGCCAGGTCGGCTTGCGGCATCGCGGCGTCGCCGGCGGCGAGCATGTCGGTGTAGAACAGCCAGGCGTCGGCCTGGCCGGCGAAACTCGGATCCTTCGGCGCGAGCACGGTCGCGATCGCGCGATGCCGGAGGAAGTAGCGGCGAGCGTCATCGAAGCGGCCGAGATTGAGGAAGTCCTGTCCGGCGTTGTTGACCGTCACCAGCGTGTTGAGATGGTTCTCGCCGTAATGCTTGGCGCGCTTCTCGATCGCGAACAGGTCGAGCTCGAGCGCCTTCGCCGGCGCGCCGATCTCGCGCAGCATGTCGGCATAATTGTTGGCGAGCTTCCAGGTGGTGCGGTGGTCGGGCCCCAGCGCCTTTTCCGCGCGCTCGAAATTGCGCCGGCTGATATTGGTCGCCGACGCCGCCGAGCCGTTGGCCGACAGCGCGACCGCGAGCTTGTCGTTCGCGATCAGCGATTCCTCGGAGCCTTCGCCCCAATAGGCGTTGAAGGCCGCGATCGCCTTCATGTAGAGCGGGACCGCCTCCGCGATCCTGGCGTGGTCGGACAGGAGGATCGCGTACATCAGGAGCACATCGGCCTTGCCGGGCGGCGATTGCGCGGCCGCCTTGCCCTGGAACACCCGCACGAACAGCTTCTCGGCGAGGTCGTCGCGTTTCACCGCGCGCAGCGCGGCCGTCGCGTCGAAATATTGCTCCATGACGAACTGCGCGTCGTCGAGCTTGTCCGCCGCATCCAGTGCCGTAAGCAGTTGTGCGTAGCCCGCGTCGAACTTGCCGCCGCGCGTCAGCGCGATAGCGTTCTTCATCTGCACGGCGATGGCCTGCGTGCTCCCGGTGCCTTGCGCCGGCGCTCGCTTGGCGCGGGCGTCCTGCGCGGCGGCAGTGCCTGTCGTTCCGGTCAGTGTCGCGCCGAGCGTAAGGATGATGATGCTGAGCGATGCGGCAGCCCTGCGCGCACGTACGAACCCCCCGGTGATCGTCATCGATGGCACATCCTCATCGTGTCGTCCGTCATCGAATCGTGTTCCCCGCTAATGACGGCTTGGTCGCATCAGGCCCACGACGCTTTAGCGGCGCGCCTTTGCATGAACAAGACACGGCGGCCGGTCGCGAGTGGCGCGGAACCGGCGAGCCGAATTCGTGCTTCTTGGTCGCCGCCAGCGCCCCGGCGTTCACGCATCAGACCCCGAATTGCTCCCGTGCCATGCGCCGCCGGATGCCGTGCGCCGCCGCTTGCATGCCACCGGCATGCTCAAGCCATCGGATGATGTTACCGCCGCCATGCCGGCTGGTTATGCCGTACGCATCGGGCTGGCTCCGGGGCGGCAGCCCGCACGCAAGTCGCCGCACGTTCCCGGTGACCGCCTTTCGCTTCGGAATAGGAACGCGCGCCGGTCGAAAGCTGAGGTTTTGCTGACCATCGTCACTTGCACCGCCCGGTCCGATTCGCGTATGAGGCGCATCCTTCCCTTTCTGCAACTTTTATTTTGACTGAAGGCCCCGCCGATGTCCAACGCCACCCTCGACGCCAACAAGGCGCTGGTGCTCGCGCATTGCGACGCCGTGACCAATCGTCTCGATCCCGATGCGATCCGCGCGCAGCTGGCGTCCGATTTCTTCGACCATGCCGTCGGCAAGCGGATGAGCGCGGAGGAAGTGACCGCGCATGCGGCCGCCATGCACGAGACCTTTGCCGATCTGTCGGCGGTGGCGGAATGCCTGGTGGCCGAGCGCGACATCGTCGCCGGCCGCTTCGTCTGGCGCGGCCGGCACCGCAGCCCATGGCGCGGCATTGCCCCGACCGGCCGCCACGTCGAATTTCGCGGCATGACGTTCTGGCGGATTCACGATGGCAGGATCTCCGAGCGCTGGGCCGAGATCGACTTCGTCGACCTGGAGCGGCAGCTCAGGGATTGAGGGAAATCTGCACAACTCCGCCGCGCTGCGACCGTGATCCACGGCCATCCTCCGCGGCGTGCATCACCCGCTGACACGCGACACCAAACCGACCGCTAGCGCCGCGGCCAACTGGCCGCCGCTGCGCCGCTTCATCGCCGGCGAGCATCGCCTCGGCCTGTTGATGGCGCAGCGCCGCTGGACCGCGGGTCTCTACGAATTCCTGCGCTTCGGCGTGAAGCAGGCCTGGGCCTGCCTGTTCGGCGGCATCGCGGTGGCGCTGATGATCGGCACGTGGCGCTTCTATCCGCCGGACGCGGCGCTCGCGCGCTACGACTTCCTGTTTCTCTGCATGCTCGCCGTGCAGGTCGTGCTGCTGGCAGCAAAGCTCGAGACGTTGGAGGAGGCCAGGGTCATCCTGATCTATCACGTCGTCGGCACGGCGATGGAGATCTTCAAGACACATGTCGGCTCCTGGATCTATCCGGAGCCCAGCATCTTCCACATCGGCGGCGTGCCGCTGTTCTCGGGCTTCATGTATTCCTGCATCGGCAGCTACATCTGCCGCTGCTGGCGGCTGTTCGATTTCCGCTTCACGCGCCATCCGCGCCGGCTCAACCTGATCGCCCTCAGCGTTGCGATCTATGTCAACTTCTTCAGCCACCATTACCTCCTCGATCTGCGCTGGCTCCTGTTCGCCTGGGCGATCTGGCTGTTCGGCCGTACCCGGATCCACTTCAAGGTCTGGACCAGCTATCGTTCGATGCCGCTGCTGCTCGGCCTCGTGCTGGTGTCGCTATTCATCTGGCTCACGGAGAACATCGGCACCTTCACCAAGACCTGGCTCTACCCCTCGCAGCGGCTCGGCTGGTCGATGGTCTCGATCGACAAGCTCGGCTCCTGGTTCCTGCTCCTGATCATCAGCTACACGCTGGTCAGCCTGGTGAACGCGCCGCTGAAGTGGCGGGGCGAGATTGCGGCGGCCGGTGTGCGACGGCGGGACGCCGAGACCGCCGGTCAAGTGTCGGTGCCGATGCTTTGACTGCCTCGTTTGCTCCGTGGCATGATGGGCCATTCGAAGCACGAGGGATTGTTGCATGCTCAGGTGTCGTTTGGCGGTTGTGTTCGGCGCCTTGCTGCTTGCCACCCCCTCCTATGCCGCCCGCTGCGGCGGCAGTTTCCCCACCTTTGTCCAGTCATTCTCGCAGGAGGCGGCCGCGGCCGGCATCCAGCAGGACGTGATCTCGCAGGCGCTCGGCGGCGTGCAGCAGGACGGCGGGGTGCTCGCCTTCGACCGGCGCCAGCGCTACACCTTCAACAAGACCTTCGAGCAGTATGTCGCAACCCGCGTCGGCTCTGGCCGCATCAATGGCGGCCGCGCCATGTTGCAGCGGCACGCCGCGCTGCTCTCGAAGATCGAGCAGCAATACGGCGTGCCGCGCCAGATCCTGGTCGCGATCTGGGGACTGGAGACCGATTTCGGCAAGGGAGACATGGGCAAGCTGCCGGTGTTCCGCGTGCTCGCCACGCTGGCGCATGATTGCCGCCGCACCGAGCTGTTCCAGGGCGAACTGCTTGCCGCGCTTAAGATCCTGCAGCGCGGCGACCTCAGGCTCAACGACATGATCGGCGCCTATGCCGGCGAGATCGGGCAGACGCAATTCCTGCCGTCGTCCTACATCAAGTATGGCGTCGATTTCGACGGCGACGGCCATGTCGATCTGCGCCACTCGGTGCCGGACGTGCTGGCCTCGACCGCGAACCTGCTGCATACCAACGGCTTCAAGATGGGCGCGCCCTATGGCGAAGGCAGCGCCAATTTCGAGGCGATGCGCGAGTGGAACAGGGCGGTGATCTATCGCAAGACCATCGGGTATTTTGCCGATCAGCTCATCGGGCGGTGAGGGGCGCGGCTTTTGTGTCTGCCGTCATTGCGAGCGAAGCGAAGCAATCCATCTTTCAACATATGGGGGACAATGGATTGCTTCGTCGCTTCGCTCCTCGCAATGACGGCTGACATGGCCGGGTGATGGCATGGAAACCATCGGCAGCCAAAAAATCTGGTCGTTCTTCGACCGTCGCGGATGCCAGATCGCGAAGAACGCGGCGGTGCGGGAGGGGCCGGGCCATCGCGTCGGCTCCTATCTCGAGCTCGCCACAAAAATCGCCGAGCTACAATTCCTCAACCGCGACCATGTGCTGCTGTTCCGCGGCCAAGGCGCCGATTTCAGGAACGTCAAGCGCAACTCGTCGCTGAAGCCGACGCTGTTCCGGGCCGGCCGCGGCAATCCGGACCGCGCGACGCTGGCGGCGCGGTTCGCGGCGCTGGCCCGCGCCGAGCAGATACTGATTGCGGAATACGGGAAAGCAAAGCTGCTCGGGCTGGAGCGGCTGAAGCGGCATCGCATCCTGCGCTGGTCGATCCTGCAGCACTACGAGGTCTGCACCACGCCGCTGCTCGACGTCACCCATTCGATCCGGATCGCGGCGTCGTTTGCGTCGCTGGCGGAGACCGGCACCGCCTTCCTCTATGTGCTCGGCGTGCCGAACCTCAGCGGCGCGATCACCGCGAGCGCCGAGGCCGGCCTGCAGATCGTGCGCCTCTCCAGTGTCTGCCCGCCCGCGGCGGTGCGGCCGCATATCCAGGAGGGTTATCTGCTCGGCGAATATCCTGAAGTATCCGGCACCAACGAGAGGCAAAACTATTTCCCCTACGAGATGGATTTCGGCCGGCGGCTGGTCGCAAAATTCTCGTTCGCGCCGGCGTCGTTCTGGAAGAACGACAATTTCCCGCAGGTGACGAAGAGCGCGCTCTATCCGTCGGAGCGAAGCGATCCGCTGTTTCGGCTGGCGCTTGGGGTGAAGAAGCAGTTGGGGTGATCAGGCTTCGCAGCGCGCCCGGGCTGATCGTGTCGCGAGGATGCGGATGTGTGACTCGCAGGCAGGTGTATGGACCCGCGGGCCGCGCAACATCCTCAGTGTCGTCCCGGGCTTGACCCGGGACCCATAACCACAAATGTTGGTTGTTGCGCGATGTCGGGACGACGAGTCCCGCTCGCTACGCCTGCTGCGGAGTATGGCTCCCTGCTTTCGCAGGGACGACACCGGTTATATGCACGGGCTACCCCCGCGACGCCGCACATTCAACCGGCCCTCGGCGCCTCGCGCGCCAGCCGCCGCGCCGCCGTCTTTTCCATCATCCGCTGCATCACCTTCCAGTAGGTCGCAGGACGGAAGCGTTGCAGCAGGTCCATGAAGCGGGCGTCCTTGCCGATCAAGATGCGCGGCTGGTTTTTCTCGATGCCGGCGATGATGCGCTTCGCGGCTGCGGTCGGCGTGGTCCTGGCCAGCGAGTCGAAACGCTCGATCGATTCAGCGCGGCGGGCATTGTCGGTGATGCCGGCGCCGGTGCGCGAGTTGCGCGCGATGTTGGTGGCGACGCCGCCGGGATGCACGACGGAGAGTCTGACCGGGCTATTCGCCACCGCAAGCTCGTGGCGCAGGCTTTCCGAGAAGCCGCGCACCGCGAACTTGGCTGCGCAATAAGCGCTCTGGCCGGGCGGCGCGAGAATGCCGAAGATCGAGGAGACGTTGACGATATGCGCCTCGCGCTGCCGTGAAAGCAGCGGCAGGAAGGCGCGGCTGCCGTGCACCACGCCCCAGAAATTGATGTTGAACAGCCACTCCATCTGCGCCTGCTCGATCTCGTCGAACTGGCCGAGCAGCGCGACGCCGGCATTGTTGACGACGATGTTGAGCCCGGGATGGGCGGCGCCGGCGGCCTCGGCAAATGCCGTGATCTGCCCGGGCTCGCTGACATCGAGACGATGCACCGTGACCTTGCGCGGGCTCGCCTTGGCGATCTCGGCGGCGGCGGCCTGCAGGCCGGCCTCGTCGCGGTCGGCGATCGCCAGATCGCAACCGTGCAGCGCCAGTTCATGCGCGAGCGCGCGGCCGATGCCGCTGGCGGCCCCAGTCACGGCGGCGGCAGATCCAGAGATCGCGGTCATGTCAGGTCAGCTCCATCTGAACGAGGGGTGGCGGGAGCCGTGAGGAACACGGCGGGTTTTCCCAATTTTCTCAGATTGGAACCGAACTATCCAGCGCCCAGGTGTTTGACCCTCGTCACACTCTCAAACCGAGGCATTCAACCCAAGGGAGGCCCAGCCATGGGACAATCGAGACCCTGTCGTGCGAAGGCCCTGGTTGTCGAAGACGACCCGATGCAGCGCCAGATGATCGAATTGCTGCTCGAGGAGAGCGAGTTCGAGGTCATTTCCTGCGAAAGCGCGGAGGCCGCAGAATTGGTGCTGCGGAGCAACGGCGACAGCGTCGTGCTGATGTTGACCGATGTCGAGCTGGCCGGAAACATGACCGGCGTCGAGCTCGCCTATGTCGCCAAGATTTACAGCCCCGATCTCGATGTGATCGTGACCTCGGGCAAGCCGCTGCGGCAGCGCCTGCCCGACGGCGCGACCTTCTGGGCAAAACCCTGGGCGCCGCTGGACGTGATCCGCGTCGCCGAGACGAAGGCGTCGGCGCTGTCGGGCGGCGGGGTCCGCAGGTTCTGACAAGACCAGGTCCTGACAAGCCCAGGGCCCTCATAACAGAGTTGTCAGCGCGGGGGACGAGCCGCCGGCCGGTGGCTGCTTCCGCCCCGGGGGCGGGACGTGATATTGGCGGCTGATGTCCCTGGGGATTTTGAAATGACCTGGTCCTTCCTGCTGACCACCTTGATCGTGGTCGCCTCGCCCGGCACCGGCGTGCTCTACACCCTGGCGGTGGCGCTGACCCGGGGCTCGCGCGCGAGCGTGGCGGCGGCGTTCGGCTGCACGCTCGGGATCTTGCCGCAGATGATCGCGGCGATGCTCGGCCTTGCCGCCATCCTGCACACCAGCGCGATGGCGTTCGCGGCGCTGAAATGGGGCGGCGTGGTCTATCTGCTCTATATGGCCTGGCAGGCGCTGCGCGAGCGGGGCGCGCTCGCCGTCGACACCGAGATCAAGCCGCGCTCGAGCGGGCGGGTGATCGTGACCGCCATCCTGATCAACATCCTCAATCCAAAGCTGTCGATCTTCTTCCTGGCCTTCCTGCCGCAGTTCATCGCCGTCGACGAACCCCACCCGCTGGCGCGGATGGTCGAGCTCAGCGGTGTGTTCATGGCGATGACCTTTGCGGTGTTCGCGGTCTACGGGCTGTTCGCGGCGTCGGTGCGCGACCGCGTCATCACCCGGCCGAAGGTGATGGCCTGGCTGCGGCGCAGCTTTGCCGCGGGCTTTGCCCTGCTCGGCGCCAAGCTCGCCTTCGCGGAGCGCTGACCTCGTATTCGCTCGCGGCTTGCGGCAGGCAATAAAAAAGCAGGCCTTGCGCCTGCTGCCTTGCGTCCCTGCCTGGATGGTCCGGATCGGGTGCCCGGGCAGGGCATGAGCCGCTACCCGGGCGAGAAATTGGTTACTTCTTGGCGGCCTTCTTCTTGGTGGCCTTTTTCGCCTTCGCCTTCTTCGCCTTCTTCGCTTTCTTAGCCATAGTATCCTCTCAAGGTTTCATGGATTGAACGCGACTCCGAGGCATGCTTGGCGGAGGGCCAGCCTCGCAACATCCTCAGTATCAAACTCAGCAGATTCGGAGGCTGCTGCCGCGTGCTGTCACTGCGCTGTCATCGTGTTATCCACAGCTGTTACGTGTTTTCGCCAGTTTTTCGCCAGTGTGCGCGTGTCACGCGTCGTGGCAGCGTCGTATCCGTCATGCTTAACGACGCGCAAACGGCCGGTGCGCCGATCTTCATCAATTCAAAACCACAGCGCGGATTGGCGCGTGGCGGGTGAGAGTCCGTTAAGCGGCGCGGCCGCATCCTGTCCCGCAAGGCAACGGGGATTGCCATTGGGAGAAAACGCCCTAAGGGGCGGACGGTCATTTCAGAAGAGGCGAGGCCGATACGGGCCTCGAACAGGGGCGATGTTGAGCGTTCCGACGCTTTGGACGGTATTCGTTATCAATTTTCTCGCGCTCGGCCTGATCTGGGCCTATGTCGCGCGCAGCTATCCGGCTTTCGGCGCGGCGCGGTTCTGGACCGCCTCCGCCTTCGTCGCGTCCGCCGGTGCGGCCTGCGCGATGCTCCGCGTGATGATGACGGACTCGCTGCTGCCGCTGCTCGCGGCGGGGACGCTGATGGTGTTCGCCGCCGGCCTTGCCGCGATGGGCATCGAGCGCTTCTACGGCAAGCCGGTCGGCTGGCGCAGCACCGCGCTGTCCACCGCACTCGCCTTCGCCGGCCTCGGCGTCTTCATCTTTGCCTATGACAGCATGCCGATGCGCATCCTGGTCTACACCATCGCCCAGGTCATGCCGTTTGCGTTGACGCTGAAGCTGTTGCTGTCGCCCGAGAACGGCCGCGTCAACCCCGGCGCGCGCCTCGCCGGCATCGTCGCCTCCCTGCTGATCTGCATTTATGCGCTGCGCCTCGTCGGCGCCGTGTTCGAGCCCGGCGAGTTCAGTTTCGTTCGCTTCAATGCGGGCCAGTCGCTGGTGATCCTGCTGATGGTGTTCCTGTCGATGGCGCTCAATTTCGGCTTCCTGCTGATGGCGATCGACCGGCTGCGCAACGAGGTCGCCGACCTTGCGCTGCTCGATGATCTCACCGGCGTCGGCAACCGCCGCCATCTGTTGCAGCGGCTGACCGAGGAATGCGCGCGCTCCGAGCGCAACGGCGAAGCCTTCGCGCTGCTGGTGATCGACCTCGACGGCTTCAAGGGCATCAACGACACCCATGGCCATGCTGCCGGCGACGCCTGCCTGCAGCACTTCACGCTGATGGCGCAGACGAGGCTCCGCCCGGGCGACATGCTGGCCCGCACCGGCGGCGACGAGTTCTGCATCGTGCTGCCGTCCTCGACGCTGCGCGAGGGCGCCATGATTGCCCGCCGCGTGCTGGAGGTCTGCCGCGCCGACGCCGAGCAGTGCACCGGCAATGACATTCCGATCGCGGTCTCGATCGGCGTTGCGCAATGGACCCGCGAGATCGGCCTGCATCCCGACCGCCTGGTCGCCGCCGCCGACCATGCGCTCTACGACGCCAAGAAGGGCGGCAAGAACGGCTACGCGACCTATGAGCCGAAGCTGCCGTCCGAGATGGTCGCTCTCGTGGAGGAGACCCTGCGCAAGCGCGCCTGAGCGTGCTAACGAGGGACGTGCTAACGAGGGACGACACTGGATCCTTCCGTGATGATGCCTCGCCTGTTCACCGCACTCCTTGCGCTCGTGCTGTCCTCCGCCGTATCAGCCGAAACCGATCTTGCAGCGATCGCGCGATCGCAGGGCACGCCCGAGATTCCCGGGTTGAAGATGGTGTGGCTGTCGCCTTGGGGCGACGTCGCCAAATCGCACCCGTGGCGCAACATCATCGTGCACCAGACCGAAGGCCCGGCCGGCTCGGCGCGAAATGGCGCCGCCGAGCAGCACAAGAACCCGACCCGCCGCGGCGTGATGGTTTGGGTCGAAACCGACGGCACGGTCTATTGGGCGGTCGCCGACAATCTGGTCCCAACCCATACCGACGGCGCCGACCGCAACGACAACAAATACATCGACAACAGCAAAACCTATCGGCAGGTGAACAAGGACACCTCGATCGGCGTCGAGTTCGCCGGCAATTTTCCCGATGTCACGAAGGGCCCGACCGATGCGCAGATCGCCGCCTGGCGGGTGCTGGTGAAGCTGCTGCGCGCGCGTTACGGCATCCCGCTGGAGCGCGTCTACGCGCACAACTGGATCGACTTCAAGGACGCCCGCTACTGCGAGGGCTGTGCGCTTGCGACCATGGCGCGAGAGTGGGGCGAGTAGGGTACGTACTCATTAAAATCCAGGACGCCCGCTTTCGGGGACGAAGCGGAAACCCACCCATCCTACAGCCGAGCTGGCGTTAACGACGCTTGGCGATTTCCAGCCTGAACGAAATCGCTTCGAAGCTTGTTAAAATTTGCTGGGTACCTGTTCGAAGCACAGGGATCGAGGGAAAGACATGGCAAAGCGGGCCAAACGTGGGAAGACTGAGGCGCTCGCGCTGCCGGTGGCGGGAAGAGTTGCAATTGGCGCCGTGGCGGCTGTCGCATTGGGGTACGGTTTGCTGTGGCGGCCGGCGAGCGTTCAACCGATACGGAAGCTAGCCGCGCACCAGGTCCCGGCGCCATCGGCTCCTACGCCATCGACTCCTCTTCGCGTATCGGCGCCAGTTCAGGCACCAGCGTCGGTTCCGGTTCCAACCCCGGCCCCAGCGCCCCGGGTCGAAACACCAAAAGCCGTTGACGCTCCCGGAAGATTTGTTCGGCAGGTGGTTGACTACGTCAGTCACCAGACGCCGGGCACCGTCGTCATCGATACCGGAAACACATTCCTTTACCTCGTTCTGAACGACGGACAAGCGATGCGCTACGGCATCGGCGTCGGCCGCGAAGGTTTCACATGGTCCGGTGAACAGACCGTGGCCCGCAAAACAGAATGGCCGGATTGGCGTCCGCCGGCAGAGATGATTTCGCGCCAGCCTTATCTGCCGCGGTTTATGGCAGGGGGTCCCGGCAATCCGCTCGGCGCCCGGGCGATGTATCTTGGCGATACCGAATATAGAATTCACGGCACCAATAAGCCCGATACGATCGGGAAGCGGGTCTCGTCCGGCTGTATCCGGCTGACCAATGAGGACGTCGTGGACCTTTACGACCGGGTAAAGGTCGGCGCGAAAGTGATCGTGCTTCCGGCACAAGCTGCCGCCACCCTGGCCGAAAGATGATGGCCGGGACCATACTCACTTTTCGAGGTAAGGTCGTCGAAGCAATTCAGGCTAATCAACGGGACGGTGAATGACGATTTCAAGCGATGACGAGCTCGACAGGCTCAAGGAGATCGGCCGCATTGTCGCTAACACGCTGGCCGCAATGGGAGGGGCCATCGAGCCGGGAATGACGACCGGCGAACTGGATAAATTCGGTCGAGATCTTCTGGAAAGAGCAGGGGCCGCGCCTGCTCCCGAACTTTGCTACGGTTTCCCGGGTGCGACCTGCATCAGTGTCAACGAAGAGATCGCTCACGGCATTCCGGGCAACCGTCGGATTGCCGCGGGTGACCTGGTCAATATCGACGTGTCCGCAGAAAGAAACGGCGTCTTTGCCGATACGGGCGCATCCTTCGCCGTGCCGGTTTCCAGGGCGATCGAGCGGCTCTGCCGTGATGGGCGACGCGCCATGTGGACCGGCATCAGGCAGGTGGGCGCGAACAAGCCGCTCGGCGACATCGGAAACGCGATCGGCGAGTTCGCTCGCCGAAATCACTATACGCTCGTGCAAAATCTTGCCAGCCACGGCGTCGGGCATTCGCTGCATGAGGCGCCGACGGAGATCGCGACCTGGCCGGTTCGATCCGAGCGGCGGATCATCAATGAAGGCCTCGTCTTCACCGTGGAGCCGTTTCTTTCGCTGGGCGCGGAGTGGGCGGAAGACGGGGGCGAAGCTGGAGATGCATGGACGCTCTTCAGCAGCCCGAGAGCGCCGACCGTGCAGTTCGAGCACACCGTCGTCGCAACGCGTAACGGACCTCTCGTCGTGACCTTGCCCGGGTCACTCTTGAATGCGTAGACCGGCCTTGAGACCCCGCGCCGATCACCGTAGAGTTGAAGACCTGTAGACCCGCGACGAGTTGCGGGCCCAGCGCAGGGAAATTCGTCGCGTCTAAAACCGGGAATGGCTCTCCTATTGGTCGCTCGAAAAGGTGACGTCATCATGAGCGTGGGTTTGGACCGCAAGCCGCAGGTACGCCGGACGACGCCGCCGTCGGAAAGTGTCGTTGCGAGCTGGTACGGGAACGCCAGTCTGCTCGATAGCTACAGCATCGACTTGAGCGCGTCGGAACAGGCGAGCATGCGCGAGCTGGCGAGGCGGACGCTCGTCAATCCGCCCGCGTGGCAAAAGGCGTTGATCGCCCTGCGCGACGCCATGGTAACGCCCTTTGGCATCAAGACATCAGATACGGTCAGGACGTCGCCGGACGGCCATGAACGGGTGGACTTCTTCCCGGTGCACTGGGAGGGCAAGGACGAGATCGTGCTCGGCGCGGATGACCGGCACCTGGACTTCCGGCTATCCCTGCTCCGACGCCATGCTCCAACAGGCGCGTTACTGATCGCGACAACCGTCGTGCGCACCCACAATGCCCTGGGCTTCACCTATCTCAACGCGATCCGGCCTTTTCATCACCTCGTGGTCCGGGCCAACCTGGCACGCTGTGCGCAAGCACAACTGCAGTAGAGCTCCGGAAACCGGCCCGTAGGATGGGTGAAGCGAAGCGATACCAATCAACCTTGTACCGCGCGGAGGGATGATGGATATCGCTGCGCTCCACCCATCCTAAAGACTGTCCCAACTCCAACTCCCACCTTAAAGGTGACAAATTTCAGACCTTGAGAAGAGCGGATGAAAACTGTTGCATGATGTTGGAGTGCACCAATGAGCCCTTCCGGAGCATTGATCGCGATCCTGCCGTGTAATGACCTCGATGCATCGGAGCGGTTCTACAACCGGCTCGGCTTTGCGCGCCCGGACAGCGAAAGGCCCGCTCCGGGAGAGCCCGACACCTATCGCATGCTGTCGAACGGGAAGGGCGGACATCTACATCTGACGGACGCGGTCGAGGGATGGCTAACGCCGGGCAGAAACCCGTTTGGGCTCTATCTCTACCTCGAGAGTGTTGACGTTGCGGCGCGCGAATTTCAGCAATCACCGGCGGACAAGCCGTGGGGGATGTACGAATTTGCGATCTCTGACCCGGATGAAACCTTGGTCCGCGTCGGTTGGCCGACCCGTCTCCGCGCCGGAGCGCAATAATTCGACTGGGACTGAGCCAGGGCGGACGATTGTAGGCACCAGAACGGCCAGCTAAGGTTATTTGCTAAAGCTCACGTGAGTTGAATATGTCTGACTTCACCAAGTGGAAATGTCGCGCTGACCGCGAGGCGACGATCTTGGCGTATGGCCTAACTGAACGCGGCGGAGCCGATACGTGCGATTGCGCAGGCTGCAGGAATTTCAGAGCAGCCCGACCCGACTGCTTTCCTCCCGAGTTCATTACGTTGCTTGGCCAACTAGGGATTGATCCCAGTAAGGACGCAGAGGTGTATCACACCGCCCGTATCGCTCCGGGTCGCCACGATTATGGTGGGTGGTATCATTTCATCGGTACTCTCGACGAAATAGGTGACTTTCCACCTGTTGAGCTCGTGGATTTTAGTGCGTGGATGTGTCGGGCCTCAGCGCCGAGATTTCCGAGCCTGGAAGGTAAGCAGGTCGTGCAGCTCGAGTTTCATGCCGCGGCGGTGCCGTGGCGGTTAGACGAGCCCGAGATAGAGTGATGGCCTTGGCTCGGGCTTGGTTCGGATTTGGCCCTAACCCGGCATGGCCAAGAGCGCGTCCCTTGTCCGCCCCCGAGGTTGATGCGGACATTTGTCGGCAGGCGGACTTCGTTACGGCAGCTTCGTAGGATGGGTGGCGCGAAGCGATACCCATCAACCTCGTGCCGCGTGGCCCGATGGTGGGTATCGCTGCGCGCCACCCATCCTGCGGACAAACAAAAAAGCCGGCGTTGCCGCCGGCTTTCGCGTCTGTTGGCTTGTCGCCGCGCGATTAGTGCGCGGCTTCGAGTGCGGCTTCCTGCCGGGCGATCGTGCCCTTGACGGCCGACTGCACCTTCTCGAACGCGCGGACCTCGATCTGCCGCACGCGCTCGCGCGACACGCCGAACTCGGCGGCGAGGTCTTCCAGCGTCATCGGCTCATCGGCCAGACGCCGCGCCTCGAAGATGCGGCGTTCGCGCGGGTTGAGCACGCCGATCGCACCGTTCAGGGCCTGGCGGCGATGATCGAACTCCTCGCTCTCGGCCATCAAGGCTTCGGCGTTGGGCGAGTTGTCGACCAGCCAGTCCTGCCATTCGCCGGCTTCGCCGTCGTCGCGGATCGGGGCGTTGAGCGACGCGTCACCGCCGAGGCGGCGATTCATGTCGATCACGTCCTGATCGGTCACGCCGAGGCGCTTGGCAATCAGCTTCACCTGGTCGGGGTGGAGATCACCCTCTTCCAGTGCCGAGATCTTGCTCTTCGCCTTGCGCAGGTTGAAGAACAGCTTCTTCTGGTTCGCGGTGGTGCCCATCTTCACGAGCGACCAGGAACGCAGGATGTACTCTTGTATTGACGCCTTGATCCACCACATGGCGTATGTAGCGAGACGGAAGCCCTTCTCGGGCTCGAATCGCTTCACCGCCTGCATCAGGCCGACATTGCCTTCCGAGACGACCTCGGAGATCGGCAAGCCGTAGCCGCGATAGCCCATGGCAATCTTGGCCACGAGCCTGAGATGGCTGGTGACAAGCTTATGCGCCGCGTCGCGATCGTCGTGCTCGCGCCAACGCTTGGCGAGCATGTACTCCTGCTGGGGCTCCAGCATGGGGAACTTGCGGATCTCGGCGAGGTATCGAGAGAGGCCGGATTCTCCATTGAGGACCGGCAACGTAGCTGTACGGGCCATTACTTGCGCCCTCCAGTGGTTCAGGCCCCCGATAGCGGCGGGCCCGGCAGGTGGCCGCTGGGTTAAAGCCGGCCACGCTGCGATGTTCCGCGTTGGATATTCAACGCAGGTTCAACATACACCAAACTGTCCGTGATAGGGAAGGATTGCTGACGTCACGTCCCCGTGTGGCAGCCATAACCTGTTGTCATAGCGAGGCTTTTCAGCAGGTGGTGCGTCATACCGCCGCTGCCAGCGCGCGCTGCAGGAGAAGCAAATCCTCCGGCAAAGCCGACTCCCAGTGCAAAAGTTCCCCGGTCCGGGGGTGCTCCAATGCCAGCAGATAGGCGTGCAGGGCCTGGCGATCGAGCGCGGTAAGTGCGTCCTTACCTTCCACGCTGAGCTGCCCGGCCTTGGTCTTGAAGTGGGCGCCGTAAACGCCATCGCCCATCAGGGGATGGCCGAGATGGGCAAGGTGGACCCGGATCTGATGGGTCCGCCCGGTCTCGAGCCGGCAGGCCAAGAGCGAAGCGACCGGCTTGCCGTCGCGGCCGGCAAAACTCTCTCGCACCTCGAAATGGGTGATCGCCTCGCGGCCGCTCTGGCGCACCGCCATTTTCTCGCGGGCATGCGGATGGCGGTCGATCGGCGCGTCGATGGTGCCGTGGGGCCGGTTCGGCACGCCCCAGGCGAACGCCATGTAGCCGCGTTCCATCGGGCCGGTACGGCCGTGGTCGGCGAACTGCGCGGTCAGCGACTGATGGGCGTGGTCGTTCTTGGCAACCACCATCAGCCCCGTGGTGTCCTTGTCGAGGCGGTGCACTATGCCTGGCCGCTTGATCCCGCCGATGCCCGACAGGCTGCTGCCGCAATGCGCGATCAACGCGTTGACCAGCGTTCCCGTGGCGTGGCCGGCCGCGGGATGCACGACGAGGCCCCTCGGCTTGTTGATGACGATGATGTCGTCGTCCTCGAACACGATATCGAGCGCGATGTCCTCGCCCTGAGGCTCGGCGGGCACGGCCTCCGGCACGTCGATTATGATCGTATCGCCCTTGGCGACATGATAAGCGGGGTCGCGCACGACGGCGTCCTTGACGGCCACGGAACCGGCGAGGATCAGCGCCTTCAGCCGGGACCGCGACAACTCCGCAGTCCGCTGTGCGAGCACGCGGTCAAGCCGGGCGGAGCCCTCGTCGCCTGCGACGATGACCTCCAGCTTCCGACCGCCATTCGAAGAGACCTGATTCAAATCGACCTGTTGCAAAGATAGAGCCTTGTGATGACCGACACCGCTGTGACCGAACCGACCCCCGACCAGGCCGCGCTGATCGCGCGGGTGCGGCGCATGATGCTGATCGCGGGACTGACCTCGGCCTTGGCCGTGGCCGTCGTGTTGATTGCCATCGGCTACCGCCTTTATCGCAGCGAGGGAAGCCCCGTTTCCGTTGCCGATGTCACTGCTGCGCTGCCGAAGGGCGCCCGCATCGTCGCAACCGGCGTCGCCGGCGAACGGCTGGTCCTCACGCTTGATATAGGCGGTGCAACAGAGATCCGCACATTTGATGCAAAGACACTGAAACCTGTCGGCAGGCTGAGCTTCGTCAACGAGCCCTGATCAAGGCAATCGCGAAGCGGCGCGGTCGATCAACCAAAAGCTGCAGCGTATTTTTTGCGCATGCGTTCGCGCATCGAGAATGTGTGCCGCCATCTTTTCGGCTGAGTTGCACGCTCAGCTTGCGCCATGTCGCAATCCAACCCCAGCGCTTCCATCAAACAGTCCGGTGAATCCGATGCAGCAGGGGCGCGGATCGACCCGACGCGTCGCGCGGTGTTGACCGCGCTTGCGGGCTGCGCCTGTCTCGCGGCGATCGAACCCGCAGCCGCCGACGATGAAGAACAGCCCGGCGCCAGTGAGCGACCGCAAAAAGCCGATGTCCTGGTCCGCGCCGAAGGCGACAAGGCCGGCCAGGTCATCAAGTCGGATGATCTGACGCTGGGCGGACCGCCCATTCGCGCCTGGCCGCAGGACCCGAAAACCTCCGTCGTCCGCAAAGGTTCGCGGCTCAACGAGGTCGTGCTCGTCAAGCTCGATCCGAACGAACTCGACGATGCCACGCGTGCCCGCGCGCCGGACGGCATCGTCTGCTACTCGATCATCTGCTCGCATGCCGGATGTCCGATCACCGCCTGGGTGAAGGAAGATCAGGGCGACAAGAACGTTCTGAAATGCCTCTGTCACAACTCCGAATACGATCCGCGGCAGAATGCGCAGGTCGTGTTCGGGCCGGCGCCACGTCGCCTCGCGGCATTGCCGCTGACGGTTGCCGACGGCGCGATCACGGTCGCCGCGCCATTCGTCGGGAAGGTGGGTGCTCAGCAAGGAGGATGAGGCCACATCGGGATTTCTGCACGACCTAAAGCATGATCCGGAAAAGTGTGAAGCGGTTTTCCGCGTGACAAACGCGGAACGCGTTTGCGCGGAGATCATGCTCAAACAAAACTGAAAAAACAAAACAGAGCAGGGAGGTAGCATCTCATGACAAGCAAGCAGTGGTTACTGTCGAGTTGTGTCGCGTTCACGTGCCTCATTTCGACCTACGCCGTCGCAGGGCCGATCGAAAACTACAGTTCGGTGACCTCTGCGCGTCTCGAAAATCCCGAACCCGGCAACTGGATGCTCTATCGCCGGACCTATGACGGACAGGGTTTCAGTCCGCTCAACCAGATCAACACGTCCAACGTCAAGGACCTCAAGCCGGCCTGGACCTTCTCGACCGGTGTGATCGAAGGCCACGAGGCGCCGCCGATCGTCAATAACGGCGTGATGTTCGTCGCGACCCCAATGGGGCAGGTGATCGCGCTCAACGCCAAGACCGGCGAAGAGTACTGGCGCTACAAGCGGCAGCTTCCGGACGATCTGTTCCAGCTGCATCCGACCAGCCGCGGCGTCGGCCTGTGGGAGGACAAGCTCTATCTCGCCACCACCGACGACCACGTCGTCGCGCTCGATGCCAAGACCGGCAAGGTGGTCTGGGACACCAAGGTCCAGGACTACAAGAAGGGTCAGTACATGACGCTGATGCCGCTGGTGGTCGACGGCAAGGTGATCGTCGGCGGCTCCGGCGGTGAGTTCGGCGTGCGTGGCTATGTCGTCGCCTTCGACGCCAACAGCGGCAAGGAGCTCTGGCGCACCTTCACCATCCCCGGCGAAGGCGAGCCCGGTCACGAGACCTGGAGCGGCGACGACTGGAAGTCCGGCGGCGGATCGGCCTGGATGACCGGCACCTACGACAAGGACACCAAGACGGTCTATTGGGGCGTCGGCAACGCCGCGCCGTGGCCCGGCTCGATGCATCCCGGCGACAATCTCTACACCAGCTCGGTGCTCGCGCTCGATCCCGACAACGGCAAGATCAAGACCCACTTCCAGTATCACCAGAACGATTCCTGGGACTGGGACGAGGTCGATGCGCCGATGCTGATCGACATGCAGCGCGACGGACGGTCGTTCAAGAGCCTGGTCCATCCGGGGCGCGACGCGATCTTCTGGGTGCTGGAGCGCAAGCCGGACAAGATCAACTATGTCGCCGGCTGGCCGTTCGTGAAGACCAATGTCTGGAAGGGCATCGAGGCAGAAACCGGCCGGCCGATCCTCGATCCGGAGCACAAGCCCGTGCTCGGCAAGCGGGTCGAGTTCTGCCCGTCGCTGTGGGGCGGCAAGGATTGGCCGTCGGCGGCGTACAGCCAGAACACCAAGCTCGTCTACGTTCCCGCCAACGAGAATTTCTGCGGCGGCTTCACCGGCGAGAAGCAGCCATTGGTTCCCGGCCAGCTCTGGCTCGGCACCAAGCCGGAGGACATCGGTCTGACGCCGGCACCGAACGCCGATCATTTCGGCGAATTGCAGGCATGGGATCCGGTCACCGGCAAGAAGGTCTGGCAGCATGACTACAAGACCTCGCAATTGTTCGGCGCGGTGACGGCGACCGCGGGCGACCTGGTTCTGGCCGGCGGCACCAATGACCGGATGTTCCGCATCTTCAATGCCAAGACCGGCGAACTGTTGTGGGAGCAGAAGACCAACTCCGGCATCATGGCGATGCCGATGTCCTATGAGGTCGATGGAACGCAATACATCGCGGTCCAGTCGGGCTGGGGCGTCGACGCGCAGCGCATCCAGGACGCGCTCGCCGGCAAGGTTGCGGGCTTCGAGAACAACGTCCCGCAAGGCGGCGTGATCTGGGTGTTCGCGCTCGACAAGAAATAGGGCACGCGATCGGAGCTTCGGTTCTATTGAATCAGAACCGAAGCTCCAGAAAAGCGCTTCTCGCCGATAGGGGGCGATGCGATCGGGAAGCGGCGGTTGGGGAGACCGCCGCTTCCCGGTCCGCTTTGGTCTTCAGCATGATCCTTCCGGATCATGCGCTACTTGCCCTTGGTGTCGACCTTCTGCTTCTCGTCCTCGTTCATCTGCTTGATCGTCGGATCACGGCTGACCTCACCGGTGGCTTGCCCGGTGGTCGAGGGCGGCCCATTGCTCGGAACCGAGGTCTGGTCGGGCAGTACCTTGGCCGGACGCGTCGCGGTCGTGCTCGGCGGCGAGGCGGTCTGTGCAAACGCTGCCTGTGTCGCAAAGAGAAAGACGCCCGCGGACAAGATTGCCGCGAGCGTCTTGGATTTTCGAGGTGGGGTTCTCATCGATCTGCTCCAGTGGATCGATGAGAACGGCCCGCTTCAGCTAACGTTCCTGCCTCAGGTCTCCAGCTGCTTGCCGATCGGAAGGGCGCGGATGCGCTTTCCGGTGGCGGCAAAGATCGCGTTGCTCAGGGCCGGTGCGAACGGCGGCACGCCGGGTTCGCCGACGCCGCTCGGCGGGGTGTCTGCCCCGGGCGGCACGATGTAGACGTTGGTGATCACAGGCGACTCGTCGATCCGGATCACCGGGAAGTCGTCGAAATTGCTCTGCTGCACCTTGCCGTCCTTGAAGCTGATCTCGCCATATTTGGCGAGGCTCAGCCCCATGATCGCGGCGCCTTCGATCTGCGAGGCGATCCGCTCCGGGTTGACGTACGTGCCGCAATCGATCGCGGTGTCGACCCGCGGCACCGTGAGCTTGCCCTTGTCGTCAACAGCCACCTCGACGATGGTCGCGATGTAGCTGACGAAGGAGCGGTGCACGGCGATGCCGAGACCATGGCCCTTCGGGACGGTACGGCCCCACTCGCCCTTTTCGGCAACCAGTTCGACCACCTTGCGGAGCCGCGCGGTGTCGATCGGGTAGCTGTCATAGGGCTCGCCGTAGTTCCAGGGATCCTTCACCGAGGACAGGTTGACGATCCGCGGGCTGCCGATCAGCTCCAGCAGCATCTCCTTCTGGTCGCGGCCGGTCGCATGCGCGATTTCCCCGACCATGGATTGCACCGCGAAGGCGCGCGGGATGTTGGACACCGAGCGGAACCAGCCGATCCGCGTGAACGCGGCCGCCTCCGGATTCTCGCACTGCAGATTGGCGATCTCGAACGGGTTGTCGATGAGGCCCATGCCGAGCTCGAACGGCGCTTCATGGTTGGCGCCGGCGGCGAAGGTGGAGGCGATGGTCGGCGCCACGCTGCGGTGCCGCCACGCGATCACCTTGCCGCTCTTGTCGAGACCGGCCTCGATCCGTTCCACGGAGACCGTGTGCAGGAAGTCGTGATGCACGTCGTCCTCACGGGTCCACTGCACCTTGACCGGCGTGCCGAGTTCCTTCGACAGCAGTGCCGCCTCGAGCGCGAAGTCGCATTTCGACTTGCGGCCGAAGCCGCCGCCAAGCAGCGTCACGTTGACGGTGACATTGTCCTCGGGGATGCCGAGCGTCTTGGCGACGTCCTCGCGAGTGCCACCGGGACTCTGCACCGGCGCCCAGATCTGGGCCTTGTCGCCCTTGACGTCGGCAACCGCGACCGGCGGCTCCATGCTGACATGGGCGAGATGTGGCAGATAATATTCGCCCACGATCACCTTGTCGGCGCTCTTCAGCGCCGCATCGACGTCGCCTTCCTTCCGCACCACGAGCCCGGGCTTGCGCGCGGCCTCCTCGAGCGAGGCACGATAGGTGGCGGAGTCGTATTTCGCGTTCGCGCCGTCATCCCAGACGATCTTCAGCGCGTCGCGGCCCTTGATCGCGGCACCGGTGTTGCGCGCGATCACGGCCACGCCGCCGAGCGGCTGGAACTTGGATGGCCAGGGCCAGCCCTTGACCTCCATGACCTTCTCGACGCCGGGCACCTTCATCGCCGCGCTGTCGTCGAACGACTTGAGCTTGCCGCCGGTAACCGGAGGACGGGCGATGACCGCGTATTTCAGGCCGGGCAGGCGGATATCTGCGCCGTAATTGGCCTTGCCGGTGGTGATGTCGTGCAGGTCGACGATCGAGACCTCGCCCTTGCCGAGATAGCGGAAGTCCTTCGGATCCTTCAGCTTGAGGCCCTCGATGCTCGGCACCGACTCCTTGGCGGCATCGGCCGCGAGATCGCCGAAGCCGATCTTGCGGCCACTTGAGCTGTGCACAACCTCATGGTTCTGCGCCTTCACCTCGGCGACCGGCACGCCCCATTTTTTGGCGGCGGCGGCTTCCAGCATTGAGCGCGCGGAGGCGCCGATCTGGCGCATCGGGATCAGATAGTGCCGCGTGCTGCGCGACCCGTCGGTGTCCTGGTTGCCGAACTTGACCTCGTCGCCATGCGCCTGCTGGACATGGACGCGGGCCCAGTCGGCCTCCATCTCCTCGGCGACGATCAAGGGCAGGCTGGTGCGGACGCCGGTGCCCATCTCGGAGCGGTGCGCCAGGATGGTGACGACGCCGTCGGGGGCGATCGCGACGAACACGCGCGGGTCGACCACGACGCCGTGCGGCATCTTGCCGGCACCGGTCTCATAGGCGAACGCCTGCCGTGTCATCACGGGTGCGGCGAGCACGAAAGAGCCGGCGATGCCGAGACCCTTGAGGATGCTGCGGCGCGAGACGTTCTCGACCTTCACATGCTTCTCGAAGCCGCGAAGCTTGCCAGAATTGGTGGGTATGTTGGTGCGGATGTTCATGTCACACTCCCGTCGATGCGAGATGGACGGCATTCTCGATCCGCTGGTAGCAGCCGCAGCGGCAGATGTTGCCGGACATGGCTTCGCGGATCTGGTCGTGGTTGGGCTTCGGGTTCTGGTCCAGCAGCGCAGCCGCCTGCATGATCTGGCCGGCCTGGCAGTAGCCGCACTGCGGAACATTGACCTGGCGCCACGCCTTCTGCACCGGATGGTCGCCGGTCGGGTGCAGCCCCTCGATGGTGGTGACCTCGCGGCCGACGACGTCGGAGACCGAGGTGATGCAGGCGCGCACCGCCTCCTTGTCGACGATCACGGTGCAGGCGCCGCACAGCGCCTGGCCGCAGCCGAACTTGGTGCCCGTGAGCCCTGCTTCGTCACGGAGATACCAGAGCAGCGAAAGATTAGGGTCGCCGTCCCAATTCTGTTCCTGGCCGTTGATTTTTAGTTTGATCATGGTCTTTCCTCGCTCTGCTTAAGCTATTGACCGGTGCGGGCAGGGCGGAACGTCTTCCATGGCCTGCGGCCGCGTTGATGTTTGTTTTGCCAAGATATTCGTGAGCCAGTTGTCGTGCCGGCGCGCTTGCGCTTTGTTCCAAGCACTCCTCTCGCTTATCGAGCGCCTTGCCCGGCGCAGCATGGTGAAGAGCTGCGATGTTAGCAGAGGCAGGCCGCCGGGTGACTTCACAGCCAAGTGTTTTGCATTTCCGTTTGGCGAAAGCAGGGCCGTGCACGATACAGACATGACATCCGGAGGTGGCCACCATACGGGCGGCCCGGCCGCATCGCGTCCGTGCGGGTGCGGCGTGCTGAGGCCCCGCAGGGCGCAGGGAGCGTTCCGGGGCCGCTCCCCGCGCCGAAATCGCCGGCACGGCATGGTAAGCATGGATGACAAAATCCCCGCCGCAACGCACAAGCCATCTTGCGGCGGGGCGATTTCGAGGCTATTGCCTTCCCCCTCAACGCTCCCTTCGTCTAGCGGTTAGGACGCGGCCCTCTCAAGGCTGAAACAGGGGTTCGATTCCCCTAGGGAGCGCCAGTGATCTTCCATTCATTTTGATTTTCCTGCAGTTTTTGACAGTTTCCCCAACTGACCGAAGAGTTTTGGGGAATTCTGTTCGCCTTGTGATCTTCAAGCTTTGAGATTGCGCGACGGCCACCCCGGCGGCGGTCAGCCTCGCGCGTGTAGCGTTCAGCTTCGCGAGAGTCAGGTGGCCCAGTGCGGCCATGATGTCGTGAGCGGTCGCGCCAGCGTCTGCGAGGAGGCGGCCAAAGGTCTTGCGAAGGCCATGCGGTCGGCAATCGAGCGGCAGTCCGGCGTCCGTCATCGCATCGCGCATCCACCATCGACCGTAAACGGCTTGCCCCATTCGGTCGTCAAGATGCAGACGTGCTTGCGAGGGAGTGCGGCGAGGGCGGCGCAAAGGGACTGCGCTTTTTCCACTAGGACTGGAACACCGGTCTTGCGCCTCGTGTACTCGAAATCGTCAGCATCGGCCTGCACCCATGTCGTCAGGTGCGTGTCAATGCGTGCTAACGTTGAGCATCAGCTCGTAAGCCGCGCGTTGCTTTGTGCCAAACGCCCATCGGTCCTCGAAGGCCTTCATTTCGGCATCTGTCCGGGTTGTACAAGGTATCGACCTTGATGCGGTCCCGCCACCAGGGTGAGGAGGCGCAAGGCCTAACCAGCCGTACTCTCTTGTCGAGGCTTGTTCGGGTGCATTGACGCGACATCTCGCTGCCAGGGCCAGCGCCCCTCGATTTCGAGCGCCAGTGTCCAACTTAGGAAGGTGCGTACCAGGACCAGGCCGGCGAGGAGACCCAGGCTCGTAAAGGTAAGCTCTATGGCGATCGTTTTGACGATATCTGCTGCCACCAATACTTCGAGCCCGAGCAGAAGCGAACGTCCGATGCTGATCTTGTAGCCCTCGTAACGGGACGTGAGTCCGCGACGATAGACGTATCGGCTGGACCATATGATCCCCGCGACGATGATGAAGACTCCAAATATCTCGATGCCTATGCCGACCAAATGTATCCACTGGCTGGTGGTCATCTCGAAGGACGGCAAGGGAACGGAGCCGGAATTCATGCTTCAAGTGTCCCCTGCGTCGCAAAGCACAACGAGATCTGTCCGGTGAGCGACCAATTCGCGCACGGGACAGAAGGAACGGACCACGCCGGTCCATCGCGGACAGCTTTCCGTGCCGCAGCCGTACCCGATTGACCTATGTCAAGACTGGCGCCGAAAACTAGCAGTCAATGAATCGCCGCGAGGACGTGAAATGCAGCTCTGGCTCATACCCACGATCTATGCCGTTTTGAGCATCGCAGGCGGCTTCGTGGTGCCGCGCCTCGAGTCCAGATTTCTCGCTATCAGCCTTCACCTTTCGACGTCGTCTGCCCAGGCGTATCTGTCGGCGGTTGCTTCTGGAATGATGGCCTTGACCGGCATCGTTTTCTCGATCGCCTTTGTGCTCGTCCAATTCAACGCTATCGTCTATTCGCCTCGTCTCGTCGTCTGGTTCGCACGCGATCGGCTCCTGTTTCATTCATTGGGCATGTTCGTTGCGACGTTCATGTACAGCCTCGCGACGCTGGCCTGGGTCGATCGCGCGGACGCGCCAAGCGTTCCTTTGCTGTCCGCGGCCATCGTGGCCGCGATGCTGATGGCTAGCGTGCTAATGCTTTCGCGGCTGGTCGAGCGCTTGAACAATCTTCAGATTACGCGGGTGCTGCAGATTCTGGGAGATAAGGGCAGAGAAGTCATCATCAGCACCTATCAGGCCGCCCCATGGTTGACATCCGGCGAGACGATTCAAGCGCAGCAACCATCCAGAGGGACGGTGCTTACGGTCAAGCGTACCGGAAATCCGCGATCGGTTACGTCAATCGATATCGCTGGGTTGGTAGGCTATGCGCGTCGGATCGACGGAGTCGTCACGTTGGATTGCGCCGTCGGCGATACGTTGCTCCAGGATACAACCATCTTGCATGCTCACGGCAAGGTCGCCTTGGTCTCGGAAGAGCAGTGGAACGCATGCATTCATCTCGGCGACCAACGCACCTTCGAGCAGGATCCGAAGTACGCGTTACGCTTGCTGGTCGATATCGCCATTAAGGCCCTGTCTCCAGCAATCAATGATCCCACAACGGCGGTTCAGGCTATCGACCAGATCGAGGATCTGCTGCGGCGGCTGGCAAAATGCGATCTGGAGACCTGCAGCGCGCATGATCAGGAGGGTGTTCTGAGGGTGATCTACCGGATGCCAACCTGGGAAGATTACCTCGCACTCGCCTTCGATGAGATTCGGCAGTTCGGATCGACTTCTATTCAGGTCATGCGCCGCTTGCGCTCCGCTTTGTTGGAGCTTGCCGACTGTATCGGCAGTGAGCGCGCGGTTATAGTTCGCGCTTATCTCAGCCATCTCGATTCCAGCATCGAACGGTCGGGCTTCGATCTGCAGGATCGCGCCGCGGCCCGTATCGAAGACCGGCAGGGGCTAGGCTTGTCGCATCGGCACGAGGACGGCAAAGTCGATCAGTCCGCATTGATGGAATCGGCCGGACGGGCTGCATCGTGACCGCCGGGTCATCCGGATCGATGCGAGCAAGACTGCGGGCTCCGCGGGTCGCCGCCGTGGCCGGCATCCTGTTTTCGCTGCTGCTCCTTGCCGTATTCCTGTTGATGCGCGGCTCCGTGCCGGCCGATCCGCTCGAACCTGGAGCATGGCTCGAGGGTGGAACGGGGAATGTGGCACTGGCACTCAATCTGGTGCCCTTCGCCGGCGTCGCCTTTCTTTGGTTCGTCGGGTTTCTTCGCGATCGCCTCGGCGCGCAGGAAGATCAGTTCTTTGCGACGATCTTCTTCGGCAGTGCGGTCCTGCTGCTCGCTATGCTGTTCACCGCAGCGGCCGTCATCGGCGCGGTCATTCTTGCCTTTCACGCAGCACCCGAAACGCTGATCAATTCGGCGACCTTCCACTTTGGCCGCGGCTTGGCCTATGGAATGGTCAACGTCTATCTGGTCAAGACCGCTTCGGTTTTCATGATCACGACGTCGACGATTGCACTCTACACCGGCCTGACTCCTCGGTGGCTGGCGCATGGGGGTTATACAGTGGCGGCGATATTGCTGATCGGCAGTTATTTCATCGATTGGAGCCTTGTCGTATTCCCATTCTGGGTGCTCTTGGTGAGCGCGAATATCTGGTTGAACGGGACCACGGAGCTCAGCAAGCCCCCTGACGCGGGTCCGCCAGGTGCGGCTGGCACTTCAAGTTCACCGCCCGTCAGCGCTACGTGAGCTTCAGAACAAGATGGACCGTTTGTGGATCCCGGGTCGAGACGGGTTTAAAGCCGGACTTCCGGAAGACGTTCAGCATCGCCGCGTTTTCCGGCAGGACTTCCGCGGTCAGTTCCTTAAGCCCGGCATGACCCGCGAGCTTGATGAGATGGCGCATCAGCATCGAGCCGATCCCGCGCGCCTGCCAGGAATCGATCACCATAAAGGCCATCTCGGCCCGCCCGGTCGCGAAGACGATATATCGGCCGCCGCCGATGATGACCTTCCGGCCGGCTTGCTCGGCGAGCACTGCCAGCGCCACATGGTTGCTGAAGTCGATGTCCAGGAAGAACGCACGCTCCTTGTCGGAGAAATGGCGCTTCATCACGAAGAACCGGCGTTGCAGCGACTGAGCGCTGGTCTGCTCCAGCGCCGCCAGCATGTCGGCTTCATCATCCGGCCGGAGCGCTCGAATTTCGACCGGCCTACCGTCGCGCGAATGTTCGTGGGCGATGTAGTTGGCGAAATCCGACATTGAGAGGCTTTCTTGTCCGGTCCACGAATTAATCCGTCGGGCAGCCCGCGATCGCTTGATCTGGATCAAGACAGGTGCACGAAGGCGCCCGCTACGCTTGATCGTAGCACGCACAACTCGAGGATGGAGGCGCGGACGTGAAAGCACTTCGCCTGCTTCTCACCGGAGAGGACGTGGTCCAGCTTTTGATCCGGCTCGGACTGCTCGGCTTGTTGATCTTCTGGACATTCGTCCTGATGCGACCGTTTGTGCCAATCCTGGCATGGGCTTTCGTGCTCGCAGCTGCGCTCAATCCCGCTTTCGTGCTGCTTGCCAAAATCCTCGGCGGACGGCCGAAGCTTGCGGCGGCCGCGCTCACACTAATCAACCTTGCCATCGTCATCGGGCCGGCGGCTTGGCTCGGCCTGGGCGCGCTGGATGGACTCAAGGACCTCTCCGGCCAGTTGACCACGGGCGATTTGGTGCTCCCTTCGCCTCCCCAGGCCATCAAGAGTTGGCCGCTGATCGGATCGCAGCTCTATGAGCTATGGGACCAAGCTACAACCAATCTCCGCTCTGTTCTGCATCAAGTTGCGCCGCATCTGAAAACCGTCGCGGCCACTTTACTTGCCTTTGCGGGCGGTGCCGGCCTCGGCGCGATCAAGTTCCTGCTTTCCGTGGTTGTCGCGGGCGCCATCCTTCCGTTTGGATCGCAGCTTGTGGCGGCAGGGAGGGGTTTTCTGTCGCGGATCGTGCCGGACCAAAGCGAGCATTTTCTTGACTTGGCCGGTGCAACGATCCGTGCCGTGTCTCAAGGCGTGATCGGCGTCGCGATCATCCAGTCGCTGCTCGCCGGTGTCGGCTTCAAGCTGGCCGGCATCCCGAGCGCCGGCCTGTTGGCGCTGCTGGTTTTGCTGCTGTCTATCGTTCAGATCGGTGCAACGATCATCATCCTGCCCGTGATCATCTGGATCTGGATCGACAAGGACGTCACCACGGCGCTCCTGCTGACGTTGTTCCTTGGGGTCGTCGCCATTCTCGACAACATCCTGAAGCCGCTGCTGATGGGGCGCGGGCTGACGACGCCGACGCTGGTCATCCTGATCGGCGTGATTGGCGGCACGCTTGCGCACGGAATTGTCGGCCTCTTTATCGGGCCGATCATCCTGTCGGTGGCTTGGGAACTCGCCGTGGCTTGGATCCGATCGGATCGGGCCAGCTTGCAAGTAACCGGCGGGCGTTGACCTAAATCAACGTCCTGCAACGCAACTCACCTTGTATGAACCGAGATGCAAGTGAGGTCTGAAGATGTCGATGGAAACCCAAAATCTGCCGGGCGGCGCTATGTCGGGGCTTGTCGCCTCAGCCGTGGAATACATGGTCGATGCGGGGCAACGCAGCGTGCTGTTCATGGACATCATGCGCAGACGTGGCGATCAGTACCGTGAACACGTCGCCCAGACGGCGCCGCATGTCCTGCAATATGCCGCTGAATTGATCATCGACGGCCGTAAGCTGGACGAGCCGGTCAACTACGCGCTCGTCCGCATCATTCCACCCAAGGGAATCGATATTGATCCGGAGCGGCGGCCTTTCATCGTGGTCGATCCGCGCGCCGGGCACGGTCCCGGAATTGGCGGGTTCAAGGCCGATAGCGAGATCGGCGTTGCGATGAAGGCGGGGCATACCTGCTACTTCGTCGGGTTCCTGCCGGAACCGATGCCCGGGCAGACCATCGAGCGCATCGCGCGCGCCGAAGCGCGGTTCATCGAGAAGGTCATCAGCCTGCATCCCAAAGCTGACGGCAAACCCTGCGTGATAGGCAATTGCCAGGCAGGCTGGGCCGTCATGATCCTGGCGTCGCTACGGCCGGAATTGTTCGGGCCGTTGATCATCGCCGGCGCGCCGCTTTCCTATTGGGCGGGGGTGCACGGCAAATATCCAATGCGCTACTCGGGCGGCCTGTTGGGCGGAAGCTGGTTGACCGCGCTGACCAGCGATCTCGGAGCCGGCAAGTTCGACGGTGCCTGGCTGGTACAAAATTTCGAGAATCAGAATCCCTCGAACACGCTGTGGACCAAGCAGTACAACGTCTATTCAAAGGCCGACACCGAAGCCGATCGCTACCTCGAATTTGAGCGCTGGTGGGGCGGACACGTCAACCTGAATGCCGAGGAGATCCAGTTCATCGTCGATGAGCTCTTCATCGGCAACAACCTCGCCGCCGGCAAGATCGAGATGTCCGATGGCCAGAAGGTCGACTTGCGCAACATCAGGTCTCCGATCGTGGTGTTCTGCTCCAAGGGCGACAACGTCACCCCGCCGCAGCAGGCGCTGGATTGGATCCTCGATTGCTACGCCGACGTCGACGAAATCAGGGCCTACGGGCAGACGATCGTCTACACCGTTCACGAAAGCATCGGCCACCTTGGCATCTTTGTCTCCGGCGGTGTCGCGAAAAAGGAGCATGCGGAATTTTCCAGTAACATCGATCTGATCGATGTGCTGCCGCCGGGACTTTATGAGGCGACGTTCGAAGCCAAGGGCGAAGAAACCACAAGCTCCGATCTCGTCGTGGGCCAATGGGTGATGCGCTGCGAAGCACGGACACTCGACGACATTCGTGCCATGGGCGGCAACTCGCCCGAGGACGAAAGGCGCTTCGCCACCGCCAAGCGTGTCTCGGAGCTCAATCTCGCGGCCTACAAGAAATTCGTCCAGCCCTGGATCAAGAGCATGGTTACCCCGCAGATGGCGGAAACGATGCGCAATCTGCATCCGCTGCGGCTCCAGTATGAGGCGCTCAGTAGCCATAATCCGTGGATGACGGCAGTGAAGTCGGCCGCTGACGACATAGAAGAGAGCCGCAAGCCGGTTTCGAAGGACAATCCCTTCCTGGTATTTCAGGAGCAGATGTCCAAGCAGATCGTGCATATGCTGGATAGCTGGCGTGACTCGCAGGAGGCGCTGAGCGAGGCGATCTTCCTCAACGTCTATGGCTCGCCGGCGCTGCAGGCGGCTGTCGGCATCGATCCGAAGTCGGCGCCATCGCGCAATCGCGAAATGCCTGCCGAACACCGCGCAATGCTCGAGAAGCGGATCGCGGAACTGAAATCGAGGATCAGCGTGGGAGGCCTTCGCGAGGCTGGCATTCGCGGCCTGCTTTATGCCGGATCGGTGCGAGGGATGGTCGACGAGCGCAGCCTCGAGGCACTGCGCAACTTGCGCCGCCAGGATGCCGGTGCGCGGATGACGCTGGCCGAGTTCAAGATGCTGGTCCGGGAGCAGTTCTTCATGCTGCTGCTGGACCAGGAGGCTGCGTTGGCGGCAATTCCGAAATTGTTGCCCGAGAATGCCAATGAACGTCGCGCGGCCTTTGCGGCGATCCGGGAGGTGCTGTCAGCCAGCAGCGAAGTTTCGGGTGAAGTCGCCAATCGTCTCAATCGTGTTGGCGAGTTGTTCGGCGTCGATGCAGGGGTGGCGTCGAAAGTTGCCCCTTTCGATCCCAAGGCGAAAGCGTCGTAACACCGGTTGGAAGGGACGGCATCATGTCAGCCGACACGCAGTTACCCAGCAAGTACGACCGCCTGATCGCGGCGGCCAAGGCCGTGCCTGCGGTCCCGACCATTGTCGTGCACCCTTGCGATGAGACTTCGCTGCGTGGCGCCGTAGAGAGCGCGAGGGCCGGCATCATCCGACCGATTCTGGTCGGTCCCGAGAGGAAGATCAGGGACACCGCAAGCAAGCACGGTCTCGACATCTCCGGCTTCGAGATCGTCGATGCCGCACATAGCGAGGAAGCAGCCTCCAAGAGCGTCGAACTGATCCACGCTGCCAAGGGCGAAATGCTCATGAAGGGCAGCCTGCACACCGACGAACTTATGCGTGCTGTCACTGCGAAAGCGGGCGGCCTGCGCACCGATCGTCGCATCAGCCATGTGTTCGTGATGGACGTGCCGGCTTATGCCGAAACGCTGTTCGTGACGGACGCGGCGATCAACATCTTTCCGGACCTCGACGCCAAGCGCGACATCATCCAGAACGCCATTGATCTCTATAACGAGGCCGGATTCGGCAAAACGCCGCGCGTCGCGATCCTGTCTGCGGTCGAAACCGTGACCACCAAGATTCCGTCGACGATCGAGGCGGCGGCGCTCTGCAAGATGGCCGACCGCGGCCAGATCACCGGCGGTGTGCTCGACGGGCCATTGGCGTTCGACAATGCGATCGACCCGGAGGCCGCACGAATAAAGGGCATCAGGTCCGAGGTCGCTGGCCGGGCGCAGATCCTGCTCGTTCCCGATCTCGAGGCCGGCAATATGCTGGCCAAGAACCTCGCTTATTTCGCCAAGGCGGATAGTGCCGGTATCGTGCTCGGCGCCCGGGTTCCGGTCGTTTTGACGTCGCGCGCGGACTCGGCGCGCGCGCGAATGGCGTCTTGTGCGGTGGCGGCGCTCTACGCCAATGCGCGGCGCCGCCATGCTCCGACAGTAGCGGCGTGATCGGCATGGATACCATCCTCGTCGTCAACGCAGGCTCCTCAAGCGTAAAATTCCAGGTCTATTCAGTGGAGGGCGAGGGCAGACTGCGGCGGCAGATCAAGGGCCAGGTCGACGGAATTGGCAGCCGGCCGCGCTTGCGGGCGAGCGGTCCGAGCGGCGATCGTCTGGCCGACCGCGCCTATCCGATTGAAGCCATTCCGGATGTCCCGGCCGCAATGGGCATCGCCGGCGAATGGTTGCGGGACGAGCTTCGCATCCACCCCATCGCTGTCGGGCATCGCGTGGTGCATGGCGGTCCGGACTTCGACCGCCCGGTCTTGATTGACCACGGGGTGGTCGCCCGCCTGGAACGGTTCGTCAGCCTTGCGCCGCTGCATCAGCCGTACAATCTGGCGCCGATCCGTTCGATCCTCGCCGGCTTTCCGACATTGCCGCAGGTCGCCTGTTTCGACACCGCGTTTCACCGCACGCATAGCGCGGTCGCCGATCATTACGCGATCCCGCATCAGCTCCACGCCGAAGGCGTGCGGCGATACGGCTTTCACGGCCTGTCCTACGAATACATAGCAAGGACCTTGCCGCAGATCGCGCCGGATATCGCGAAGCGCGGAGTGATCGTCGCCCATCTCGGCAGCGGAGCCTCGATGTGTGCGCTGAAGGAAGGGCGGAGCGTCGAGAGCACCATGGGCTTCACCGCGCTGGATGGTCTGCCGATGGGGACGCGTCCCGGTCAGATCGATCCCGGCGTTGTGCTCTATCTTCTATCCGAGAAGGGAATGTCGACATCGGACGTGCAGAATTTCCTCTATAGGGATTGCGGATTGAAGGGGCTCTCCGGCATCAGCAACGATATGCGGGAGCTTGAGGCCAACGAAGATGCCAACGCCAGATTGGCGATCGACTATTTCGTCTATCGGATCGGACTCAATGCCGGCATGCTTGCAGCCGCGTTGCAGGGGCCGGACGCCTTCGTCTTCACGGCCGGTATTGGCGAGAACTCCGCAACCATCCGCGCACGCGTGGGAGAACAGCTGGGATGGCTCGGTGTCACGCTGGATCCTGCCGAGAATTCCCGCCACGCGTCCCTCATATCGGGCCCTGACAGCCTCATTCCGGTCTATGTCGTGCCGACCGACGAGGAATTGATGATCGCACAGCACACGCTGTCGCTCCTGATCAACAGGCCATCGCCGAACCCCAAACAAGCGAGGGTGTCATGATCCCAGTATTTCCGGATACCAAGGTTGCCCTGAAAGGCAAGAAAGGTCTCATCGTCGGCATCGCCAACGATCAATCCATCGCCTGGGGCTGTGCCAGGGCATTTCGAGCGCTCGGGGCGGAGCTCGCGGTCACCTATCTGAACGAACGTGCCAGGAAGCACGTCGAACCGCTGGCGCAGGCGCTGGAGGCGCCGATCTTCATGCCGCTTGACGTGATGGTGGAGGGGCAGACCGAGGCGGTGTTCGAGCGGATCGGAAAGGAATGGGGACAGCTCGATTTCATGCTGCACTCGATCGCCTTCTCGCCAAAGGAAGCGCTGCACGGACGCGTGGTCGATGTCGGCCGCGACGGATTCCTGAAGACGATGGATGTCTCGTGCTGGTCGTTCATGCGAATGGCGCATCTGGCCGAACCGCTGATGAAGAACGGCGGCACGATGTTCACCATGACCTATTACGGCAGCCAGATGGTGGTCGAGAACTATAATGTGATGGGCGTGGCGAAGGCGGCGCTTGAGGCTGCCGTCCGTTACATTGCTGCCGAACTGGGGCCGAAGGGCATCCGCGTGCACGCAATCTCGCCGGGGCCGCTCGCCACGCGGGCTGCGTCGGGCATCCCGGAATTCGACGAGCTGATGGACAAGGCGCAATCGAAGGCGCCGAGCCGCAGCCTCGTCAGCATCGACGATGTCGGCAACGCCACGGCATTTCTTGCGCTCGACGGCGCCAAGCTGATTACCGGCGGAGTGCTTTATATCGATGGCGGCTACCACATCATAGACTGACCGTGAGCGTGAGCGGCGCGCACCGCTCAGCGATAGTGCAGGGCGATCAGCTCGGCGACGCAAGCGGGCTTCTTGCCGCCTTCGATCTCGATGACGAGATGATAGTTGACCCGCAGGCCGTCGGGCGGCACGTCCTCCGCCTCCGCGACGGTGACGCGGCCGCGCAGCCTGGAGCCCGCCGGCACGGGGGCCAGATACCTGATCCTGTCCGCGCCGTAATTGAGGGTGTTGCGCAGTCCCTTCAGGCCCAGTACCGACCGGATGAACATCGGCGCGAGCGCGAGCGACAGCAGGCCGTGCGCGATCGTGGTGCCGCCGGGCAACTCTTTCTTCGCGCGTTCCTGGTCGACATGGATCCATTGCTCGTCGCAGGTCGCCTCCGCAAAGCGGTTGATGCGATCCTGGGTCACCTCGACCCAGTCGCTGGCCCCGATCTCGGTACCGACCGCCGATTTGATCTCGTTGAAGTTGCTGAATATCCGCATGTTCATTCCTGCTCAGATCTTCATTTCGGGAACAATGTCGGGAATCACGAGCTCGGCGTCCGTCACCGCCACGACTTCGCCGACGGTGATACCGGGAGCGGTTTCCAGCAGGGTGGCCTTGCCGTCGGGGAAGCCGATCACCGCGAGATCGGTCACCACCAGGCTGACCGCCCGCGCCGAGGTCAAGGGCAGGTTGCATTGCGTGACGATCTTCGATTTGCCCTTGGCTGCGTGCTGCATGGCGACGATGACACGCTTGGCTCCGGTCACGAGATCCATCGCGCCGCCCATCCCCGGCACCATCTTGCCGGGGATCATCCAATTGGCGAGATGTCCGTGCGCGTCGACTTGCAGACCGCCAAGCACGGTGACGTCGACATGGCCGCCGCGGATCAAGGAGAACGACATTGCGCTGTCGAAGGTCGAGGCGCCGGGCAGGGCGCTGATCGGCCGGCCGCCGGCGTCCGTCAGCAACGGATGCGCCAATCCCTGCTCGGGGATCGGCCCGGTGCCGATCAATCCGTTCTCCGACTGAAAGAACACGTTCAAGCCCGGTGGAACGTAGTTTGCGACCAGCGTTGGAATCCCGATCCCCAGATTGACAAGGTCACCGGAATGGAGCTCGTGCGCCACGCGCCGGGCGATGATCTCCTGTGCGTCCATGTTTCACCCGTTCGGGTTCGTGATGAGATAGTCGACCAGCGGGGCCGGCGTTACGACATGGTCAGGGGCGATCACCCCGACGGGCACAATGTGCTCCGCCGTCACGATTACGGTATCGGCCGCCATTGCCATCACCGGATTGAAATTGCGCGCAGTCAGCGCGTAGGAGAGGTTGCCGAGATAGTCGGCGAGGAAGGCGTGCACCAGGGCGAATTGCGCCCGCAGTGCGGTCTCGAGCAGGTACGGCTTGCCGTCGACCTCGATCTGGCGCTTGCCCTCCGCGACCAACGTGCCGACGCCGGTCGGCGTCAGGACGCCGCCGAGACCGCATCCACCGGCGCGAATGCGCTCGACGAACGTTCCTTGCGGAATGAGATCGACGGCGACCTGGTTGGCGAGCATTTGCTGCTGTGCCTTCGGATTGAGCCCGATATGGGTCGCGATGAGACGCGACACGAGCGCAGCATCGAATAGTTTGCCGACGCCTTTTCCGGGGACCGTCGCGTCGTTGCTGACGATGGTGAGTCCGCTCTTTTGCTGCCGCACCACCTCATCAAGCAGGCGCTCCGGCGTTCCAACACCCATGAAGCCGCCGACCATGACGGTGGCGCCGGCCGGGATCATCGCGACGGCTTCTTCGACGGAAACGGCCCTCATGACTGTAACTCCGGTCTGCAGGCGATCAAAGAAGGACGACAGGGCATGGATGTTGGCGCGCGATCGCTAGGCTCCGTTGATCTGCGTCAAGGCTTCTCATCATTCGCGGACAATGACGCCGACGCCTTCAAGTGCTTCGCGCCAGAGCTTGCGCACTTCGGCGTGACGTCTTTCAAGAGCCGCGTTGACGGCCGCGCGAAATGGCAGGAGTGCCGAACCCTTGAGGAACAGGATTTGCGCCTGCAGGAGCCGGCCGCTTTCGAATTCGATGCGGCGCAGCGCCATCATGAAGGGGTCGCTGGCATTGGCTTCCAGCGGGAGCAAGGCGGCCGGCCGTATGCCGGCATGAACGGCATGTGCAAGCGTTGCGAGATCGAGCGCCAGCGCCAGCGGACGATCCGGAATCTCTTCGGGCGGCCGGGGGAACCATGCCGTCTCCCACGACATCGCCATATAGCCCAGCGCGACATCCGGCACCCAAGAGGTCGCGCGCAGCAGCAGAGAAACGATCTCCGCCTCGTGGTAGAACTGCGCGTTCAATTCGGTCTGCCAGGCGGATTCCAGCTTCGGGGGCAACGCAAATGCGAACTGGCGTGCCAGTGCGCCATGGGCGGAGGTCAGGAACGCGGCAGCGCGCGTCTGCTGACGCGGCGGCACGCGGCCTTCGGAGTCGAGCGGCCCGAAAAATGCGCTCATTGGGTCGTTCCCTGCACCGGGATCGCGCGTAGATGATCATAGCCGGCCGGAAATGGAACGAGTTCGCCGCCGGCGTCATCCGGAGCGATCCAGACGGCCTTGTTGCCGTGCCAACGACCGGCCAGCACATCCTCCGCGAAACGTGCGAGCAGGTCCGCGGTCAGCGCCGGCTTTTCCAGCGTGAAGGCGTGATAGGCTCTCGGGATGATCACCAGCGAACTGTCGGGGATATGGACGCGCAGCGTCTCGTGCAGTGCGCGCGGCGTCAGGAAGTCGAATTCGCCGTTCAGGATCATGGTCGGTACGCTGATCGACGGCAGCTGCGCTGTCAGCGGCTGGAAATCGAGGAAGGACTCCATCAGGTTTTGCAGGGCGTAGACGTCGTTGACCAGCCAGCCCTGCCGCTTCACGCTGTCCAGCTTGTCCAGCACCGGCTTCAACCATTGATCGGACACGTTCATCGGCAGCAGCAAGTCCTGTAGATAGCCCGTGCCGCCGAGGATCAACCCGGTGCGCAGCGCATTGCCGAGCAGGAGGAGCTGCGGCGGAAGTTCCGCGAAGCAGCTCATCGGCACCAGTCCCGCGAGCCGCTCGCCATGCGCGACGGCATAGCGCAGCGCGATCAGGCCCCCGAAGCTGATACCGCTGAGGAAAACAGGGACCTCGCCGAGCTCGCCGACCAGAAGATGAAGCGCTGCGACCTGGTCGTCCTGATTGATGAAGAGGGCGGGCTTGTCGGACTCACCCTGGCCCAACAGGTCGAATGTCGCGACGCGAAAGTGACGCGTGACGAGGGCGTCGCGATAGGCCGCCCACAGCTCGGCATATTGCGTCAGTCCGTTGACCAGCACAAAGGCGGGGGCATCCGTCGGCCCCTCGAGCTCATAGCGTATGCGATATGAGCCGTGACTGAGAAAGGGCATTGCGGCGGTCCGCACCAGAGGAATGACAATAAATACTCGTCCATGAAAGCGGTAATCCCTTGAGCTATATCAACGGTCGACCGAGACGCCGTACCTAGCCTCCCTCCAAAGCTGCCAGGAGGAATCGGCCATGACCGCAAGAAATTTTGCAAGGCATTGCTTCGTCGGCGTGCTCCTGTTGCTGATCGGCACCGCCCTTGCAGTTGCGCAGCCCTTTACCCGCCGCTCATCGCAGATGCAGCATGATGAGCTCAAGAAGACGATCGAGATTGCCAACTTCCGCCTCGGCGGCAAATACGATCTGAGCGATCCCTCGAAATGGGAGAATGGCGGCGAGGGCGGCGTCACGCTGGAATCACTCGGCGCCGGAAAACTGCACAGCGCCTACATCGCGATCGGTACGCCACGCCGCAACGCTGCCGGCGAGATCACCAATGCCGTGATCATCAATTCCTATTATTCCGGCGATTCCACCGACATGTACGAGCAGTGGGTCAAGGGCGCTGCCCTGTCGGGCGGTGTGCCGATCATCGGCCCGGGTCGGCCGATCGATACCGATCGCTACTACGTCGTCATGGTCGATCCGCTCGGCACCTGGGGCGCGAGCAAGCCGTCCGACGGCCTCGGCATCAAGTTTCCGCAGTACAGCTACTACGACATGGTGCAGGCGAATTACCGCATGCTGCGCGATGGCTTGAAGATCGCGCACGCCGCGCTCATCACCGGTGTCTCGATGGGCGGTACGCAGACCTATGTCTGGGGCGTCATGCATCCGGACTTCATGGGTGGGCTGATGCCGATCGGCGGCACCACGCAATCGGACGCCGAAGATCCGGTCGGCAACTGGACGTTCCAATTGATGACCGCTGCCATCGAGGCCGATCCGGTATGGCAGGCCACCAAGGGCGACTACTACAAGCTGCCCAAAGAGAAGCATCCGATGCTCGGCGTGGCATTCGGCTGGTCGGTGCTCGGCCTGACCGGCTATGATTTCGGCTTCCGAACGACGCAGAGCTTTTCGGCAGTACAGCCGGAAGTGTTTTATTGGGACCCACCGAACGAGAAGGCGGGCAGCAGCGTGATCACGCGCGCCAAGCTGTATGACGCCGTTGATCTCGTTTGGCGCAACCGCGTTGGTGAGGCGCACAACGTCAATCCATATCTCGGCCGTATCCAGGCCCGTACCCTGGTGATGCACATCACCAACGATCAGTGGCTGAACTACAAGCTGGCCGAACGCGCCGTCGATCGGGTTCCCGGTGCACAGATCATCGGCGAGGAAAGCCCAGTTGCCCATTACGGCGTATTCCCGATCATCAACCACCGGAAGAACGACCCGAAATTCGTCGCCTTCATGGATGACGTGGCGAGCCTGGACCGGGCGCAGAAATACGTCGACAAGAACTATCGCGTGCCCGGCGTTGCCGAGAACATCGACCCGACCAAGTCGTTCTGGAAGAATTATGTGACCTATCCCTATCCGGTCAAATACGCGACCGCGAAGGACAAACGTGGCACGTCCTGGCAAATCGGCTACATGGACGAGTACGCCGGCACCGACAAGGACCCGAAAGTGCTTGTCATCATCCACGGCAAGGGCGCGTTCGCCGGGCATTACGGCAACGTCATGCAGTATGCTTTGCGCAGCGGGTTGCGCGTCATCGCGCCCGATCTGCCGCATTACGGCATGTCCGGGCCCGGCAATCTCGACAAGAGCCCGGCACGTACCATGCAAGACATGCGCGAGGTTATCTATGACCTCGTGGTCAACCAGCTCGGCGTCAAGAAGGCGTATTATCTTGGCCACTCGCTCGGCGGTCAGTTCGTGATGGGCTACGCGTTGACGTGGCCGGACGCGGTGCAGGCTCTCGCGCTCGAGGCGCCGTCCGGTCTGGAGGAATATCCGCGCGACATCACCATCGCAAAGGACAAGAAAGCGCGGCTGTTCGATGAGGCCTTCGGCCGCGACTTCGACAAGTGGAAGCAGACCTGGGACCAGACCGGCATTTTAGCCGCAGAAATGGGACGCTCCGAACAGAACATCCGCGACTTCTTCTATTTCAAGAAGCGCGATCCGGACGCCAACGCCGTGTCGGCTGCAAAGAGCGGCTATTTCTTCAGTGACAGCGAATATGCCCGCTTCCACACCGAGCAGCGCGTCGGGCTGACCAAGGGCAATCCGAAGGAGCTGGAGCAGTGGTGCAACGTCTTCATCTTCGACGTCTATACGATCGGGGCGGAGCTGCAGCAGGATAATCCCAAGAACCTGTACCAACGGCTTACCCAGATCAAGGCGCCGATCTTCCTGTCGTTCGGCGACAAGGAGCCGTTCATCCCGACGCCTGCGTTCAACGGGCTGACGGACCTCGGACGCGACGTCATTACGCCGTTCATGTCGCGCATGACCAACGCCGGCAACCGGCCGATCCTGAAGATCTACCCGGACACGGGGCATTTCATCCACACGGACAATCCGGTGGAATTCCCGGCCGACGTCGTGGACTTCGTGGCGAAGGGAACGGTCGATACCAGTTCGCCGCTCGGCACCGAGCGCATGATCAAGGGTGCGGCGGTATCGGCGTTGCCTGTGGCGCCGACGCCGGCCGGTGCGGCGCCGACGGCCGGCCTGAACAAGTAGGCCGGGTCATGTCAACGGTGCAGGCGGGTGATGTTCGGTTGGGTTGGCGGGAGTGGGGCAAAGGCGACACTACCGTCGTCTTCATCCACGGCAATCTCGCCAGCAAGGATTGGATCGAGCTCGCCGCGCCGCTATTTCCCATCGGCCTGCGGGTGATCGGGATCGATTGGCGCGGCTGCGGCGACAGCGATCGGCCGCAGCCCGCGGCCGACTATTCCAACTATTCCATGCAACAGCACGCAGAGGACATGCTGGCGGCGCTGGATGGGTTGGGTATCAAGTTCTGCCATCTCGCAACCCATTCGACCGGCGGCATCATTGCAGCGCGGATGCTGTTGATGCAGCCGCATCGGTTCGGTCGGGTGTTCGCGCTTGATCCGGTGACCCCGCTCGGCATGGCCTTCAATGCGGACCAGATCGGCCTTTTCCGGGCGATGATGGCAAGCAAGGAGTTGACGCGGACGGTGATGGCCACCGCGGCGTCCTCGCTGTTCGTGCCGGACAGCATGGCGCCGAATGCGATCCCGCGATTCCGCGACGGGCTCGGGGATATCCAGGCGCTGTTCGACCGGATCATCGAACAGACCTTCGGCGTCTCCGAAGGAATCTGGATCGGAACGCCGGTCAATCTCACCCGTGAGCGGGAGAGTGGCGAACTGGAACGCCGCATGCGGGACATCCGCCATCCACACCTGGTGCTGTGGGGTGAGCGGGACGGCTGGATTCCGCCGTCGGATCTTCGTGCAATGGCCGAGGCGATGCCGGATTGTCGGCTCGTCATCGTACCCGGTATCGGGCACTCAATGAATCTCGAGCTGCCGGCCCTCTACGCCGGCTATTTCGGCGCCTGGTTCGGGGGACTTGCCGCGTAACTGCAAACGAGCAAAGGAGCATTGTCATGCCAGAGATCAATCCATCCGCCGACAAGATGCGCGCGATGCTGACCGAAACACTCGACCGCCTGCGAAAGGCCAATGAGGAGTATTTTGCGCTGCTGGAGAAGGGCTTGAGTTCCTCGCCGCTGCCCATCGCCGACCAGGCCAAGCAGTTCTGCCACTTCATGCAGCGCAACGTTACCGCGACGTTCGACCTCGGCGACAAGCTCGTTCAGGCCAAGGACATGCAGGACGCGCTCAAGACGCAGTCGGAGTTCTTCCAGGACCAGATGCGAGCACTGACCGACCAGGCCAAGAACATGGGCGAGACGGCCATGAAGGCCGCAAGCGGAATGTTCGGCCACAAGGGCTGAAGCTTTAGAGACGGGTGGAGTTGGAATCGTCCCGGTGGCCTGGCGCCGCGTCGGTGCTCGGTCAGATCGTGAGAACGGTGACGTAGGAGAATTTCATGGCAGAAACGACGAAACTCTCGGTCGAGAAGGCGCTCGAAAAGCTGCGCGGTGGCGATCGGCTGAAATCGAGGGATCAGCAGCTCGATGTAAAGACCGAGGCCCTGAATGAAGAGGTCAGGCGGATGCGAGCGCAGAGATTGCGCCTTGACCAAGGCAAGCCTAAACGCGGCTGAGGCTTGACTGGTCCATATGACGCTTCAATTCCTTGTCGGCGCCGTCGTCAGCGGGATCAACATCATGATCCATGCGATGGTAACTGTCGGCGCCATCGGCATCGCCCGGTGGGCCGGGCTACGCCATACGGCGTGGCCGAGATTGCATCTGATGGCCGTTATGGTCGCGACTGCGACTGCCTTGATGATAGCGCACACGCTGGAGATCTTGGTCTGGTCGCTGGCATATCGCATTTTCAAGGTGGCACCCGCCGGCAGCGATCTGATCTATTTTGCCTTCGTCAATTACACCACGCTTGGCTATGGCGACATCACGCCGGTCGAGGCGTGGCGCCTGACCGGGCCGATGACGGCCATGAACGGTATCCTGATGTTCGGCTGGTCAACCGCCGTCCTGTTCGAAGTGTTGCGCAAGACGCTCGAGCATTTGGCGGCGATCGCCGCGCCGGACTTCAGCTCTGAAGATCGAGCCTAGTAGAGCGATGGGATCAGGTTGAATCGTCATCGCGCTTTAGCTCTTTGTTTGAGCATGATCTTCTCGGAAAACCGCTTCACACTTCTCCGGATCATGCTCTGGCCGCAGCCAGTTGGCGGTAGTCGAAAATGGCATCGATGGCCGATATGGGTTCTTCTACCTCAGTTCGCCCGGCATATCGTTGGTGCAACAAAAGCCCCGGCAGAATTCTGTCGGGGCTTTCTGAATTGGTTCTCGACAATCAATATCGGGCGACGACGGGACCGCCGAACCGATAATTGAGATGGATGGTCAACAAGTCGACGTCCTGGCTGATTCGATTCTGGGCGCCGGCCACAATCGGATTTGCGACCGAGAAGGAATTGTTTGCGTCACCCATAAACAGCCGATCGTACTCAATGCCGACTGACCAGTTCGGCGTGAAGCCATAGTCAAAGCCAACGCCGAGTGCGCCGCCCCAGCGAGTGGCAGTCGCAGATGCGACCCCGACTCCGCCAAGCGTGGTCCACACGTCGTACCGGTTGCTGGTCACGGCAGCGCCGCCCTTCAAATAGAGCAGAGCCGCATTCCAGGCATAGCCAATCTGACCGGTGAAGAGCCCGTAGGCGTCCATCTTTGTCGTTGTTGAAAGGGCCGGGTTGATCAGGCTCAGGCGAGAGCTTTTCAGATCGGCCCAATCGCCTTGTCCTTCAAGACCGAAAACGGCCTGACCCATCTGCCAACGGTAGCCGACTTGACCGCCGAAAACTCCTCCCGATCGTGTGCTGCATCCGTCGGGAATGACGCCCCCGGCCACGGGAACGAAGCCCCAGCAATTGCGGCTCTCGCCCCACCCGCCATTCGCACCGATATAGAAGCCGGTCCAGTCGTACACGGGGCTCAACATGGGCGGTGGCGCCTTGACCGGGCGCGCTGAAAGATCGGCAGCCGAAGCATGGCCGATCAGGCCCAGGGACACGGCGAGGGCTACTATTGTTGGAATTCCCTTCATCTCATTGCTCCATCAATCGCAATTACGTTGATCTATTCCGAGAGCCTAGTTCGCGAGCAACAAGAGCCATGTGTCAGAATGGCAACACTCAATCAAAAGCTGCGCATTGCAAATATGAATGTGGCACCATCCGGTCATGAAGGGTTTTGCTTCCCGAGGCATTGCTGCTCAGTCCGTACGCTTGCCGGACGTTTGCGGTGCCTCGCTCTCTCCGTTGCAACTCCAGCTGAAGATGCTCTCGGGGGAGATAAGTTGTTTGGGGGAGTGAGGATTGATCGTGCCGGCGAATACAAGGCGGCCTTCGGCGATTATGCTGCGGGCGAAGCTCCGGGCATCGGCTTCGTTCCGAAAGGTTCTCGTCTCTCGAGGGCTTCGCTTTTTGGGTAAAGTACCGACCTTGCGGACTTCGAAGGTTACGTACCATCGTGGCGGCGATCTCACATCAGGTGATCCCGAACGAGGCGATGCGGAAGCGAAGATCTCGCATCGATCGGGCCATCAGCCTTCAGCTTTGAAGATCGAGGTGAGCAAGCTGCACCCGGTCCAGCAGAACGATCTCGCGCTGGGTGCTGCCGATGAATCCGAGAATGCCGAGCTCATGCAGCCGAGATAGCGCGCGAGACACGGTCTCCAGTGTAAGGCCGAGATAGTCGGCGATATCGCGTCGCGACATCGGTAGCGCCATGATGCCGGCCGCTGTCAGCCGCTTGTCCATCTCGATCAGGAAGGCGGCAACCCGCTCCAGGGATGTCTTGCGTCCCAGCAGCAGCATATGGTCTTCCGCGTGCTGCAAACTGGTCGTAGTCATGCTGAGCAAATTCCTCGCGACCATTAAGTCGTGATCGGCAACCATTTCAAGGCTTTGTCGCCTGATCAGACGAACCGTGGTCTCGATGATTGCTTCCGCCGTGAACCGATGCGTAGCGCTGTTCTCCAGCCCGAAGATATCGCCGGCGAGATGAAACGCACCGATCTGTCGTCGTCCGTCCGTGAGCAGCTTGTAGCTTCGAACTGCACCAGTCTTGACCTGATAGACGTACTCGGCGGACTCCTTCTCGCCGTAGATTTCAGTGCCTCTCTTGTAGGTAAACTCGCTCAAGCTGACGATCGGATTTGAATCGCTGGTCATTCCAAATTCGCCAAGGGAATTGGCGCGCCCTGTCGGGCCTGTCGCGATGCGCACTAACATGACCGAACTCCTGAACTTCGCAGAATTCCTTCCAGATGCACCGTGAACGCGCCGCGCTTTTCTCTCCAGCGCTAGTTGATCTGCGGCGTCCGACAGCGCCGGTCTCGATCGTCAATCGATCAATTCGATTTCATTTGACTTCAGCCACACCGCCTGGCGGCTGAAATACGCTAGTTTGCGATCCGAGTTTATTCTACTGATCCAAGTGGTGGGGCATCGGCTGCGTTGGCTTATAGCTCTAGTTAATAAACTGTCGAGTGGACGCGTATTGATGAAAATCAAATGAGAACTACGTCTGGCAGCGCGTTCACAACCCCGCCATAATTGTTCGCCTCGGCATAAGATGTGTCAAGCAGATTGGTTGAGGCAGTCGCCTATGCAGTTCGTGCCAGACCGGTTCTCTCCGTACTCGTACGTGCCGGTTTGGAAAGGAGTGCCAATGACTCTAACTCAATATAGGTGAATAGTGCTGTCGGTAACTGAGAGGCTCGAGCTCCAGTTTTCAATCGACTCCTGAACGCAACAGGTATCCACTAGCTTCATCACCGCTCCGATCTCGGCATTCACCGGTGACAGAGAGCGTTGCGCTCCCGCCTGACAAAACGAGGGCACAATACGTGTCCGAAATTCAACCAGACCGGAATGAGTCCGACAACGTGCGGTGCCGGTTCTCCATGACGGCAGCAGGCGCGCGTTCGAGCTATGAGTTCTGCGTGTTCGAGTTTCCGGCGTGCAAGGGATGCCCAAGGGCGATTCATGTCGTCGGTGCAGTCGGAAGCTCGGATGACCCCATGAAGTCGACGGCCTGGAGCAACTGGATTGCGAGCGTCGCTCGTCCGAAAGGCAGCTGTGCGTAATCAGGGAGATTCGCTGATGGAGAAGTTCATTCACGAACAGAATCCTGCGCTGTTCGGGAAGCGCTTCGCAGAGGTGAAGACAGACGATGAGCGAGAGTTGCTTATGAGGTTGTTGGCGGTTGAGAATGCGAAAGCGCCGCCGCAACAAGATTGAGCCCTCAGGCCAAGAGGACCCGCAGCAAGCGTTCCGTCGTTGAGATGTGAGATCCGGACATTCCGGCTTGGGTGCACCGCGGGAGGATTCACCCGAGCCATGCCAAAAGCCGCAACCAAGCGGGGAAACTAAAGGCAGAACGCCGCGTTGTTCTCCGGCTAGGGCCGCAGCGTCTCAACGCCACCGACGGCAGACGTTTCCAACGCCCCACACCGCACACCTGCGGACCTGGCGTTTGGTGGTCCTGGCTACGCAGACATCGCCAACTCGCGTTCGACCGGCTCCGCATCCGAAGGCGACCATTGTGGTCATGCCGTCGGGCTGATGAAGCGGCGCGGGTGACATGGCCTACGCCGACGTTGCGACGGTCAAGGCAAAGGCAGCAACTGCGATCATCCTGATCATTGGAATCTCCCGTATCTTCACGTCGAGATTTGACGATGCTTTGTCTTGGTTGGCATACGTTGACCCATATCAAGCTACGGTCGCCCTCCGAGAATCAATTGAGTTCAACCAGAGGAGACATGAAGCCAGTTATTCATCGATGTCCTGCTCAAGCGTCGGCGCCGGCGCACTCCGGTGAACATCGGCGAACTGTGCAAGCGGCAGTACGGTCTTGAGCGACAGAAGACTAGAGTCGACAACGACCAGTTCGAGGGTGTGTCCTGCCTCCAATTCCTTGATGAGCCTCGGATCGGCGACGTCGGCCGCGATGCAGGCATTGGCGAGACACCAACTGTATGGGATCGAATGAGGCGGACCCTGGTCGACCTTGAGCTTGGCCGGGATCTGGAGATACATCCCGACTGGAACGAACAGTTGAAGTCGCGCGGTGCGGTCGCCTTCGCGCTCGACCAGATCGACGCGGACTGCCGTCTGTCCGGTTTCGAATGTTCCAGTGATCGTCGTTCTGCAAAGCGTCTTTGCGCCACCTGCCTTGAAGCAGAGCTTTCGCCAATCTCCGTACTTTATGTCCTTTGTCGTGCGCTCCCCGCGGGGCGAAACTTCGGCAGCGATCGGTTTCGACGTCACGGACGATTTGTCCCGCGCCTCGGATGGATCAGTGCCGGAGGCACCAAGAACGACAGCCAGCAGGAGTGATGCGAGAGCAGGCTTTGCGATACTGCGTTGTAGCCGGTCTTGCTTACGTGGATCGTGTGGCACGATTGCACCTCCAAGGGTCGGCGTTTGCCGTTATCGCTGCTCATCGAGAAATTTGGTCACCAGTGGCGACCAGATCGGAATCGCATCGGGTGAACCGATGAAGAAGTGTCCGTCGTGGCCGAACGGAGGCAGCAGATGGTATTCGGCCTTGCCGCCCGCGGCGGTGAAGGCCTCGTGCATGCGCTGGGTCAGGGCTGGGCCGAAGAACGTGTCGTTCTCGACATAGATCCACAGCATCGGCACCCGCGAGGTGCGGCCGAACTCGCCGGCTGCCTGGACCAGCTTGTCGGGCGCGCAATTGTTGTTCGGCTTGCCGCCGACACGGCCGCCGCGGCCGGCGGCAAAGGTGATGATCGCCTTGACTTGTGGCGGGTTCAGGCTCGACAGCCCGATCGAAGCCCAGCCGCCGGCGGATTGTCCGACCACAATGACATCCCTGGGCACGATACGCTTCTCGGCCGCCATGTAATCGATGATCCAGAGGTCAGCCTGGGCGACCGCCATGGCGGGATCGCGAAAATTCGGGTTGGTGCACTTGCCGACCTTGGAAAAGAATGGGCCGTAGACCCCGCGTTCAGGCAGATCGATGGCAGCAGCTCCATATCCCGAGCCGACGGGCGCGACCACGAGATAGCCGCGTCTGGCGAACCATTTGGCCGCATCGCGGAATTCAACCAGCGGAAAGAAGCTGCGCTCGGTCGGATTGAGCGAGACACCATGGTTCATGATAGCGAGCGGAAACGGCCCGTCGCCGACCGGGCGGACCACATAGGCGAACATCGGCAATTGCAGCGGCAGAGCCCAGATTTCCTCCTGAATGCGGGGCGAGGCCGCCTTGTCCTCGGCGTGCGTCGGTGCGATCAAACAAGCGAGGCAGAGGAGGGCGGTCACAAGCGAGCCGAACAGTGCGGCAGGTTGCCGAGGCATCGAAACCTCCTTCAGCCGGTGTATGTCAGAGCCACGATGATCGGGCCCAGCACGGTCAGCACGACATTGCCGACGGCGTATGGCACGGCGACGCCGAGCACCGGCGTCTGGCTTTCGGCAACGTCGCAACATCCGGTCACGGCGGCATCGACCGTCATCGCGCCAGCCAGCGCGCCGCAGGTAATGACCGGATTCATGCGAAGGACGTGATAGGCAAACAAGGTCGCGACGATCAGTGGCACCAGCGTGACGACAAGGCCCATGCCGACCAGCAGAACGCCATGCGCCTGGATAGCCACCCAGGCGGCGTGGCCGTTGCCTAGCCCTATAGCTGCGATGAAGCCGCCGAGGCCCAAGTCGCTCAGGGTCTGCTGCGCAGCGGGCGGCAGCGCGCCCATTGTCGGCCGGCGTGAGCGCAGCCAGCCGCAGACGAGACCCGCAATCAATGCGCCGCCGCCGCCACCGAGCGACAGCGCGATGCCGCCAACCCTGAAGCCGACGAGACCCGCGAGCAGGCCCGCGGCGATGCCGGTCGCAAGGAAGGCGATGTCGGTTCGGTCGCCGGAACGCAGGATTTGGCCGACTTGCGCGGCGGCGCGCTCGATGTTGCGGGTGCTGCCGACCAACGTCATGACGTCGCCGACGTAGAGCCTGGTATCCGGGCTCAAGGGGACCTCATGGCCCATCCGCGTCAGCGTGCGCAAGAAGACGCCGCGTGCATTGTCGCCGACGCGATCGGCGACCTCCTGGAGGGACCGGCCATGGAGCTTGCGGCTGTCCACCAGAACGTCGATCACGTTCCCGGGTATCGCCTTCAGAATCTCGTCGGCATCGATTTCGGTGCCGATGACGGGTCTGGCGGCAACAATGGCGGCCGTTCGTCCGGCAATCACGATATCGTCGCCGGCCTCGAGAACAGTGTCCGGATGCGGTTCGATATCCGCGTTTTCGCGCACGATCCGCTCGATCACAGTGCGGCTGCCGATCTCGTCTTCGATAGCCCTGACGGTTCGGCCGGCTGCCGCCGCAACGCGATAGGCGCGGGCCTGGAACTTGCGATAATGCAGGTTCTCGGCCTTCGGAGGCTTGCCGCCCGAAAGCTCGATCTCGAGCTTCTTCGCTTCTTCCTTGAGGTTGATCCCCATCAGCTTCGGCGCGAATAGCGGGACGTAGATGAGTGTAAGGATGTAGCCGAGCACATAGGTGACAGCGTAACCCGCTGCGATATTCGCTTCCTGCTGTTCCAGCGCAGCTTTTGGGAGCCCGAGCTGGCTCAGCGCGCCGGATGCGGTCCCGATCACGGAGGATTGCGTCAAGGCACCGGCTGCGAGACCCGATGCCGTGCCGGGATCGAGCCCGAAGGCAAAAGCAAAAATGAGCACGATGGCGAGACCGGTGCCGCCGAGCACGAGGGCCAATGCAACCTGTGCGAGCGTCTGTACGCTCAAGGAGGCAAAGAACTCCGGCCCTGAGCGGTAGCCGATGGTGAATACGAACAGGCTGAAGAGAACAACCCTCAGCACGGAAGGAAACGTAAAGCTGCCGAGCTGTCCGATGAGGACTGCCACGATCAGCGTGCACGCCGTCGTGCCGAAAGAAAATCCAAGTAGCTTAACGCGGCCGAGAATGGTGCCGAGCGCGATCGCTAACAGTAGAAAGATTTCGGGAGCGGTGGCGATGATCCACCTGACCGTATCCATAGCCGTACGTCCCCAGTGTCATTGATTGAGCTCAATTGAGCTCTCCAACCCGGGTGAAGGCTTGATCCAAATCAATCCTCTCACGCGCCGAGGCGTCGTTGATGAAACGATGACCGGCGACACACGACGTCCCAAACATGAGTTCACAGGATATCGCTGCCATTCCATTGCCGCCCCGCGACGAAGCCGTGTCGATTGCACTGCTGCTGGCGTTTGTCGGCGGCTACCTCGACGCCTACACCTGGATCATCCATGGCGTAATGGCCAATGCCCAAACCGCCAATCTCGTTCTGCTCTGGGTCTATGGCACGGCGGGCAATTGGGGCGAGGCGATCCGCTTCGTGCCTCCGATCCTGGCATTTGCGATCGGCATCGTCGCCGCCGCGTGGCTGCGCCGGGCCAGCGGCGAGCGGGCCAGCGCGATCAACACGTTGATCGAGATCCTGCTGCTGGTCGCGATCGGCATTTTGCACAATCGGCTGCCGGATCTCGCGGGAACGCTGGGGATATCCTTCGTCGCCGCCATGCAGACTGCCATCTTCACCAAGGTCGAAGGCGTGGCCTACAGCTCGGTGATGATCACCGGCAACATGCGCCAGGCGATCGAAGGCGTTTTCCTTGCGCTGTGCAGTGGTGGCCCGCTCGGGACGATCCGCCGCTCCGGCATCTTTACGGGGCTATGCATCGCCTTCGGCCTCGGGGCGGCCGTCGGTGCCTTTGCGACCGAGAACATCCCGGATCTGGCGCTTGGGATTCCAGTGATCGCCCTGGTGATCGTTATGCTGCGCTGCGAAATTCAATCTAAAGATGCGATAACATGAGTTCACAATCTGAGCAGCGCGCAGGTTGGACACGGCTTTTCCCGCCTTCCGACTGGCTTGTCGGCTATCGCGCTGAATGGTTGTCCTTCGACGCAATTGCCGGAATAACGCTGGCAGCTTATGCGATCCCGGTATCGCTGGCCTATGCCGCGCTAGCCGGCTTGCCGCCCCAGGTTGGGATCTATGGCTACATGCTCGGCGGCATCGGCTACGCGGTGCTCGGCTCGTCCCGCCAGCTTGCGATTGGTCCGACATCCGCGATCTCGCTCATGATTGCCAGCACCGTCGGGGCGCTCGCGGGCGGAGATGCGGTGCGATACGCGCAAATTGCCAGTCTTGCGGCATTCGCAGTCGCAGTCTTGTGCTTTATCTCCTGGCTGTTCAAGCTCAGCGTCCTCGTCCGCCTGGTCAGCGACAGCATCCTGGTCGGCTTCAAAGCCGGCGCCGGGCTCACCATCATCGTGAGCCAGCTTCCGAGCCTGTTTGGCGTCGCCGGCGGCGGTCATAATTTCTTCGAGCGCGTGTTCCAGCTCGCGGGTCAGCTCGGCGGCGTCAATCTCCTCATCGTGGCGATCGGCACGGCGGCGCTCGTGCTGCTGCTGCTCGGCGAACGGCTTCTGCCAGGCAAGCCGGTCGGAATCACGATCGTGGCGCTCTCGATCGTGGTTGCAACACTGCTCGGTCTTCCGGCCGCGGGCGTGCCGGTCACCGGGAAAATCCCGGAGGGATTGCCTGCACTTGGGCTTCCGACGTTTGGTCTTTTGGAGTTCGACGATCTCTTTCCGCTCGCGGCGGGATGCGTGCTGCTGGCTTACATAGAGGGGGTCTCGGCGGCCCGCAGCTTTGCGGCCAAGCACGGCTACAATCTGGATGCACGGCAGGAATTTTTGGGGCTCGGCGCCGCGAATCTCGCGGCGGCGTTCGGTCACGGGTATCCCGTCGCGGGCGGCCTGTCGCAGTCCGCGGTGAATGACAGTGCAGGTGCGCGCACGCCGTTGGCTCTCGTGATCTGCTCAGCGACCCTGGCGCTCTGCCTGCTGTTTTTCACCGGACTATTGACTAATCTGCCAAAAGCCGTACTGGCCGCCATCGTCTTCGTCGCCGTGTACAGGCTGGTCGACATCCCGGCGCTGATGCGGATGTGGCAGGTCAGCCGGCTTGATTTCTATGCCGCGGCGATTGCGCTGGTGTCCGTACTCCTCCTCGGAATTTTGCAGGGCGTGCTGCTGGCGGCGATTGCGTCCATATTCCTGCTGCTGGCACGCACATCGAGCCCGAACATCGCGTTCCTCGGGCGCCTTCCGGGAACCGGGCGTTATTCCGACAGCGCCCGACACGAGGGCGTGGAGCCGCTCGTTGGCGTGATCGCTTTCCGCCCCGAAGCCTCGCTGCTTTACATCAACGCCGAGACGATTTTGGGCTCTGTTTTAGGTGTGCTCAGAAAATCGTCCGACATCAAGCTCGTTGCCTGCGATCTTTCGGCATCGCCCTACATCGATTTGGCGGGTGCGGGCATGTTGCGCGATCTCCATGATGAGCTCGCCACCCGGCACGTCGCGTTCTGCATCGTCGGCGCGCATGCGCAATTGCGCGACCTGCTGCGGGCGGAAGGATTGGCGGAAAAGACCGACAGCGGTCTTTGGCTCAGGTCGCTCGACAGCGTGCTGGGCAACGACAAGGCGAACTGACGCTCTGATCTCGGAGCCGGTCGATCCTCTCGCGCCTCTCGGGCGCATTATTGCAGTGCGATGACATATGCGCCCCGCAACCATCATCGGAAATATCTTGAGTTGAGTATCGCCGGCAACCGTTGACTTGGATCAAGGGAGCACGAGGGAAGGGAGCCACGGTGTGTCATCAGCTTTGCCTACTAGCCGGGAGACAGGGACATGCCCAATGACGCCAAGCCCACCCAGAAGCGCATCGATCAATTCTTTTCCGGCCCCGGTGGGCGAGCGGACGAGTGGCGCGATCTGGTAGATGCTGCGAAAGCGTGGGCTCGCGGCGGCGACCGCGCGAAATACGATGCAGCGCTGGCAGCTCTCTCGGTCACGGAGGAGTTTCACGGCTATCCCGGCCTGCAATTGATGGCGGCGCTGCAGGAAGCCGCGGCCGCCGACGATGCGGCAACATCGCTTGCCCTTGCGACCCGGATCACCCAGGCGCTGGCGACGCGATCCTTCCGCCAGCATTCCGGCGACTGGAGCGCGAAGGACGAGGGCAATGGCGATGTGCCCGAGCTGGTCCCGCCGACCTTTGGCGCGCATACGACACGCAGGCCTTATTTCGAGACCTTGATCGTCACCGGGGTGGCCCCCGGCCAATGGCCGGCGCTCGCCGCCGAATGGCGTAAGTTGCGACGCCCGGTCGATGCTTTCATTTATGAGCCCGTCATCGTCGGCAGTCTCGAAGACGCTTTCTGTGCGACGATGCTCAATCCGAACATCGCGGCCGTCATCATCAACGAGGGTTTTGGCCTGCGTTCGCGGCACAATGCGCCGGTACTGCGCTCGATCACCGCTGCCGCCGGCCTCAACGACGAGTCCGATGCCTCGGCGCTGCGGCTCGCCCAGATCATAAAGCGCGTCAGACCCGAACTCGATCTCTATATGATCTCAAATCGCGACGTCGAGGAGTTAGCCGGAAATCCCGAAGCCAGCGTCGTCCGCCGCATCTTTTATTCGGTGGAGGAACTGTTCGAGCTGCATCTGTCCATCCTCGAAGGCATCCAGGATCGTTACGACACGCCCTTCTTCGACAATCTCAAGAAATACGCGCAGCGCCCGATGGGGACGTTCCACGCGTTGCCGATCGCCCGCGGCAAGTCGATCTTCAAATCCGACTGGATCCGTGACATGGGCGAGTTCTACGGCCCGAACCTGTTCCTGGCCGAGAGCAGCGCCACTACCGGCGGCCTCGACAGCATGCTTGAACCGACCGGCAACATCAAGAAGGCGCAAGAGAAGGCCGCCCGCGCGCTCGGCGCTGACCGCGTCTTCTTCGTCACCAACGGCACCTCGACCTCGAACAAGATGGCGGTGCAGGCGCTGCTCGCGCCGGGCGACATCGCGATCGTCGACCGCAACTGCCACAAGTCGCACCATTACGGCATGGTGCTCGCAGGCGCGCAGCCGCTCTATGTCGAAGCCTTCCCGATGACGGAATATTCGATGTACGGCGCGGTGCCGTTGAAGACCATCAAGCAGGCGCTGCTCGGCGCCAAGGCCGATGGCCGGCTCGACCGGGTCAAGATGCTGGACCTCACCAACTGCACCTTCGACGGCCACATCTACAACACCCGCCGCGTCATGGAGGAATGCCTCGCCATCAAGCCTGACCTGATCTTCCTCTGGGATGAAGCCTGGTTCGGCTTCGCGCGCTTCTCGCCATTCCTGCGCCGGCGCACAGCCATGGGAGCCGCCAACGAGATCGAGGCCTGGATGCACGATCCGAAATCGGTCGCGGCCTATGAGAAACAGCAGGCCGATCTCGGCAAGAATCCGTCGGACGAAGTGCTGCTCAAGACGCGGTTGATTCCCGATCCGCGCCAGATCCGGTTGCGCGTCTATCAGACCAACTCGACCCACAAGTCGATGTCGGCGATCCGACAGGGCTCCATGCTCTCGGTCAAGGACGTCGAATTCCACACGGTCGAGCAGCAGTTCAAGGAGGCCGTCTTTACCCATGCCTCCACTAGTCCGAACCAGCAGCTCATCGCCAGCCTCGACATCTCGCGGCGTCAGATGGAACTGGAGGGGTACGGTCTTGTCGCCAACGCGATGGAAATCGCGCTCGCCATCCGCCATGCCGTCAACAACAACCCGCTGCTCTCGAAGTATTTCCGCATTCTCGGCGCCGACGTCATGGTGCCGGCGCAATACCGCCAGAGCGGCTTCACCGACTATCTCGCACCTGGTGTCAATTGGGCGAATACGCTCAAAAGCCTGGACGAGGACGAGTTCTGCCTCGATCCGACCCGGATGACGCTGGTGTGCGGCACGGCCGGCTACGACGGTACCCAATTCAAGGGCGTTCTGGCCAGCGAGTACAACATCCAGGTCAACAAGACCTCACGCAACTCGGTGCTCGTCCAGTCCAACATCAACAACACCCGCAGCGATGTTGCGCATCTCATTCGCGTCCTCGCCGAGATCGCGGGCGAGGTCGATCGCGGGCTCGCGCAGGGCGGTCCCAATGCGAAGAAGACCTTCGAAGCGCGGGTCAAGAGCTTGATGACTGACGTGCCTGACTTGCCGAATTTCTCGCATTTCCATCCGAGCTTCCGTGGCGATGCCGGCACCAAGACCAACGAAGGCGACATCCGCACCGGCTTCTATGCCGCCTATGACGCGGTGGGTTGCGAACACATACGCCTCGGCGATCCCGAGATTGATCGCCGCCTGAAGGCCGGTCCCGAACTCGTCTCGGCCAATTTCGTGATCCCGTATCCGCCGGGCTTCCCGATCATGGTACCGGGCCAGGTCATCACGCAGGAAACCATCGACTTCATGCGGAAGCTCGATGTCAAGGAAATCCATGGCTACGACGCCAAGGAGGGACTGAAGCTCGTGCGCACGGAAGCGCTGGCCAAGATCGGAAGGCCAAGGCCGGCCGCCGCGCCGAAGCTCAAGGCCGCGTCATAATCCGTAAAGGGGACGAACATGCAGGGGTTTTTCACATTTCTTCAGCAAAATCCGTTCTTGCTGCTGTTTTTCGTCGTCGGGCTCGCGGTGTGGATTGGACGGGCCAGCATCAAGGGCTATGGCCTCGGCATGGTCGCCGGCGCCATCGTGGTCGGCGCGGGTCTATCCGTCTGGGGTTCGACCTACGGGGTCAAGCTCGAGCTGAACAATTTTGCCAAGAGCCTATTTTACTACCTCTTCATGTACGGCGTTGGGCTGCGTGTAGGGCCTTCCTTCATCAACAGTCTAAAGGGTGACGGTCTCAAATTCTGCGTATTGGCTCTGGTATCGAGCGTGCTCGGGTTGGCGCTTGTCGTCATCGGTGCAAAGCTCTTCTCGCTGCCCATCGGCGCAGCAGGTGGCATGCTGGCGGGTTCGCAGACCATGTCGGCCGCGATCGGCTCGGCGGAGCAGGCAATCACTTCCGGCGTGGTGAAGCTGCCCGAAGGTATGAAGCCCGAGGACGCGACCGGCATGATCGCACTGTCTTACGGCATCACCTACATCTGGGGTACCGTTGGCATCATCCTGATCTGCAAATACCTGCCGCGCTGGTGGGGAGTTGACGCCAGGGCTGCAGCCAAGCAGTACGAACAGGAATTCGGGGTCAAGGATCTCGAAGGCGGCGGCCTCACCGGCTACCGGCAATTTGGCTTGCGCGCATACCGGTTGGAAAACGCTGCCCAAGTCGGCATGAGCATCGCCGGCTTCCGAAAGAGCAATCCCGAGTATCGTATCATCAACGTGTTGCGTGCGGGCGAATCGTTGGGGGCCGATCCCGATCTCGTCCTGCAAAGGGGTGACGTCATCGCATTGGGTGGCGCGACCGAGCATCTCACCGACAAAATGGGGCTGATCGGTCCCGAGGTCGCGGACGCCAAGGCGCTCAGCGTGCCCATGGATCAGGCGGATATTCTCGTCACGAACAAGGAAGTTGTCGGGCGGACCTTCGAATCCTTCCGCAACAAGGCGCTTGCCGGTCAATTGCAGGTCACGAAGGTCGAGCGCGGAGGCGTGCAGATTCCGGCAGGCCTCAAGACCGAGCTGCAACGGATGGATATCATTTCGGTGGTCGGTCTGAAGTCCGCCGTCGGCGAGCTTGGCGAGATGTGGGGACGCATCGCCCGAACCAACACGTCGACGGATTTACTGACGCTTGCCGTGGGAATGATCATCGGTTTCCTGATTGGCATGATCGAATTTCCGGCCTTCGGCGCCAAGATTGGTCTCGGCAATGCCGGCGGCCTTTTGCTGTCGGGCGTGATCGTATCGTCGATCGTGTCGCGGCTGCGTTTCTTCGGCAATACGCCGAACGCGGCGCGTAACGTGCTGGAGGATCTCGGCCTTATCGTATTCGTCGCAATCGTCGGCGTGAATGCGGGAGCGGGTCTGCTCGCACAGCTCTCGGGCGCCGTCGCGCTGAAGATATTCATCGTCGGCTTCGTCGCCTGCACGATTCCCCCGTTCATCGTCTGGGCGATCGGCTTTCATATCTTCAAGATCAATCCAGCCGTGCTGATGGGCGGTGTCGCCGGCGCGCGATCGCATTCAGGTCCGTGCCGCGAGGCCGCGGTGGAAATCCAGAGCTCCGTACCCTGGATCGGATTCCCGGTCGGCTATGCCGTTTCGGGCATCCTGCTTACCGTATTCGGTTACTTCGCCATGCTCCTGGCTCAGTAGCCGGGCGCCAAAACCCTAGAGGACAGAAAACCATGAGAAGATTTGCTATCCCCACCGTTTTCGTCGCCCTTCTTGCAGGCGTAGCTGGCTTCAGCACGCCATCGCGTGCCGAGACCGGTCAGGTCGGCGTGATCTTCACCAAAGGCGGATTCATCGTTGGGGTCGGCGGTGGTGAGGGCGTGCTCGTTCTTCGCGGCAAGCGATACCCATTTACCGTATCCGGCATGAGCGTCGGTTTCACGATCGGCGCATCGACCACCAAGCTTGTCGGCCGGGCCATCAATCTCAGGGGGCCGGCCTCGATCGAAGGCTCTTACGCCGTGGCCGGAGCGGGCGGTGCGGTTGCGGCCGGCGCAGGAGGCGTGCAATTGCAGAACGGCAACGGGGTGATCCTGCAGCTAAGCGGCCCGAAAGTGGGCGCGGAGGTGTCGGCCGCGGTAGGCGGTGTGACGATTCGCTTGAAATAGTGGCGCGAGCGATTGGGCCGCGCGATGCGCGGCCTGGTCCGCTCAATACCGCTCTGCGACGAATCTCATCCCGCGCAGGCCCGCTTGGTCGTTGTAACGCCCTTTGTCGGAACGCTTCGGCAGCTTGACCTTGGCCTTCCTGACGCGCTTGTGCGGGATCGCCTTCAGGAGATGCGCGATGCAATTGAGCCTCGCGCGCCGTTTGTCGTCGGATCGGATGACATACCAAGGTGCGTGCTTCGTGCTCGTCTTTCTCAACATCAGGTCGCGGGCGCGCGAATAGTCGTACCAGCGCCGATAGGATTCCAGATCCATCGGGCTTAGCTTCCATTGTCGTACCGGATCGTCGATACGCGCCTTGAAGCGGCGCTCCTGCTCGTCCATCCCGACCTCGAGCCAGATCTTGATCAGGATGATGCCGCCGTCGATGATGTACTTCTCCATCTGGGGGCAGAGCGAAAGAAAGCGGTCGTGCTCGGCGGGCGTACAGAAGCCCATGACATATTCGACGCCGGCGCGGTTGTACCAGCTCCGGTCGAAGATCACGATCTCGCCGCCGGCGGGAAACTGTTCCATGTAGCGCTGGAAGAAGAGTTGTGTCTTTTCTCGATCCGACGGCGCCGGAAGCGCGACGACGCGAAACACGCGGGGACTGACCTTCTCCGTGATCGCCTTGATCGTGCCGCCCTTGCCGGCCGCGTCCCGGCCTTCGAACAGCACGATGACCCGCAGCTTATTCGCCCTCACGAAGTCCTGAAGATGGCAAAGCTCGACCTGAAGCTTTTCGAGCTCCTTCTCGTATTCCTTGCGCTTCATCCGCTCCGCGGGCTCATCCTTTGCCATGCGCATCTTTCGCTACTTCAGGTTCAAAGCGACCGGACGGCCTTCAATCTCCCCAAGAGATGGTGATGCCGATGTCGCCAGGCACGCCGCCCGGAAAATCTATGATCTGGTAGGCGATGCGATAGCCACGTGGCTTCAGATAATCCGTCCAGAGCTGGAAAATCTCCTTCGGGATTCCCGTCAGGGTGTTCTCCCAGCCAGCTTCCATCTGATTGATGGCGCGGCCCTTGTCTGTGCACAGCGTATTGGGGAAGCGATAGACTTGGACCTCCGTCATCCCGTTTCGTACCGCACGCTGGATGATGGTGGAGGCGAGCTTGATCTTTTCCTCCTCGGTCTTGCCTGATGGTTTGCTCAATCGATCGATCAAGGCGTGTTTCTCGGCCTCGGCTGCGGCGGCAAGGCGGGCATATTCGTCCACCTTTTCGGCCTCCTTGAGCGCTGCTTCCTTCCGGATTTGCATCGCGTTCGGAATGAGATCGTCGATGGCGTTGGACATGGCTGACGCCTCCCGGCCGGTTTGCTGCTGCAGCGCTCTTGCAAAGGGTAAGGCCCGAAGGGCTCGATCCCTTGATCCAGATCAAACGGGCTCATCCCCGGTTTGGTCAGTCTGGGCGCTATCTACGGGAGCCGGCCGGTTGCCATCAAGGGAGGGAACGTTGAGCGAGCAGCTTCACCCGATGGCGCCGCACCATCTGCCCTTCTATCTGGCCCCGGCGAACGGGACCGATACGCTGATGGTGCTGATGGGGATCTTCCTGGTTGGCGCCGTATTCTGGGTCGGAACGATCTACTGGCGCCTGCACAGCCTCCCCGAGCGGATGGCGCACAAGTCACAGAAGCTGCAATTCGAAATCGTGGCCATTCTCGGCCTGCTGTCCCTGTTCACGCATAACCATCTCTTCTGGGTGATAGGACTGTTTCTCGCGCTGATCGATATTCCCGATTTCGGCACCCCGCTGCGCAGCATTGCCGATTCAGTGGAGAAGATCGCCGAGACGGCGCCGGGAGACGGAAACGAAGCCGCGCCGTCACCTCTGCCGGCCGACGGCCAAGCCAATGCTCCGCCGACTGAGAAGCCCGGCCCCGCGAAGGCGAGGGAGCAAAGCAATGTTTGAGCTTATGTTCTGCTCCCTGTTGACGATACTGCCTGACTATCTGTTCCGCCGCTACGCCCAAGGCAAGCGCTTCGGCAAGGAGATCACATTCTATTCGGTCTGGTATGAGCTGCGATGGGGCATCACCGGCTGCCTGATGCTCACGATATCGCTGATCACGATGATCTTCTATTTTCATCCGGCGACCAACTCAGCCGCGCTGTATTTTCGCACGATCCCAATTCTCCCTGAAGGTTCGGGTCGGGTGGCCGAGGTCGATCTCGGCTATAGCGCAGCGGTGAAGAAGGGCGACGTGCTGTTCAAACTTGACAGCTCAAAGCAGGAGGCGGCCTTCGAAACCGCCAGGCGCAAGGTCGCCGAGGTCGATGCGTCCATGGAAACCGCGCAGTCAGACGTGGTCAAGGCCGAAGCCCAGATCCAGGAGGCCAGGGCGAACCATCAACAAGCCAAGGACGAACTGGAGGTCAAGACCGAACTGCAGCGCCGCAATCCCGGCATTGTGCCGCAGCGCGATATCGAAAAGCTCCAGGTACTGGTCGATCAGCGGCAGGCTGGAATCGATGCCGCCACTGCGGCAAAGCAATCGACGACGTTGCGGGTTTCGGTGCTCTTGCCGGCGGAGAAGGCAAGCGCCGAAGCGGCGCTGGCGCAGGCCCAGGTTGATCTCGACAAGACCGTCGTCCGCGCCGGCGTCAACGGGCGGGTCGAGCAGTTCCTTCTTCGCGTCGGAGATGTTGTCAACCCGCTGATGCGTCCCGCGGGGATACTCATACCCGAAGGCGCCGGTCAGCGCGCGGTGCTCGCCGGATTTGGTCAGATCGAGGCCCAGGTGATGAAGGAAGGAATGCCGGCCGAAGCGGCCTGCATATCCAAGCCATGGGTGATTATTCCGATGGTGGTCACGACTGTTCAGGACTACGTCGCCACAGGTCAGTTTCGCGGTGGGGAGCAGTTGATCGAGGCCCAGAACATTGCAAAGCCCGGTACGATTCTGGTGTACCTCGAGCCGCTTTACAAAGGCGGTCTCGAAGGGGTCACGGCGGGCAGCAGTTGCATCGTCAACGCCTACACCAGCAACCACGAGGAGATTTCCGCCAAGGACACCAGCGTCGGTCGGAAGATCGCGTTGCACGTCGTCGACGGCGTCGGCCTCGTACATGCAATGCTTCTGCGAATCCAGGCGTTGGTGCTGCCGATCCAGACGCTTGTGCTGGGCGGTCACTGAAAAAGGGTCGGGGAGAACGAATGCATGGTTTGCTCACCGAAACTCTGCACCTTGGCTGGATTGCTGATCGTTTCAGCGGTCGCAACCGGCGCGCGCGCGGAGGCCTTCGATCTCAATGGCGCCTGGGTCGGCGACGCCGATCAATGCGACAAGGTGTTCAACCGCAAGGGTGGCAAGCGCGGCTTCACTGAGATGTCCGACGTCTATGGCGGCGGCTTCATCATCGATGGCGACGAGATCATCGGAAAATTCGCGCGATGCAAGATCAAAGCCAAGAAGGAGGACGGCTCGAGCATCAACCTGATCGCGGGTTGTGCGACGGATATCATGTTGTCGAGCGTTCAGTTCAGCGTGAAGAAACTGGATGCGAACAGCATTATCCGGCTGTTTCCAGGCATGGACGGCATGGAGATCACCTATCACCGCTGCCCGAACCCATGAAATCGAAGCCAACCAGCAGAGCAAGTGGGAATGGGGGCGTCGCGATCGCGAGGTCACGCAAGTTGTTTGTCGCGACGACGCTTGTCATTGTCTGCCAAGCGATAACGCAGCGGCTTGACGCATTCGAACTCGCTGGCGCGTGGACGGCCAAGGCGGATCAATGCAGCAAGGTGTTTGCGCGGAGAGGGCGCGCAAATCAGGTCGACTTCACCAACTTCTCCGGCGCCTATGGCGGCGGCTTTCTCGTCGAGGCCGATCGCCTGCGCAGCAAGTTTGAAACCTGCACGATCAAGGCCAGAAAGGACGACCGTGATTCGATCAACCTCGTTGTCGCTTGTGCGAACGGTGTCATGCTCTCCAACATCCAGTTCTTCCTGAAGGTCATCGATGACGATACGGTCACGCGGCTATTCCCGGGCGTGGACGGGATGGATACGAACTATCACCGTTGCAAGATCTAGCCCGCCGGCTCGTCTGCGCGCCGATCAACCTGCAAAATTCAGGGTCAAAGCCAGGGCGCTCCGATATTCCTCAAATACCTCGAGCCAATGGAGTCCTGGTTGGAGCCTGTCACGACATTTGAACCGATGATGCGACCCGCGCTGAGCGTCGCTGTTCTTTTGCGCGCGGCTGGCGCTCCAGCTACATGCGTCGCGCCGACAAGCACACCGGTCATCGATGCTCACGGGCGAGCGGCATCGCTGCTGACCGCCCAACCCGATGAGCGCGGCTGGATTGCCAAAATGGTTTCGCGTCGTCCTGTTAGGCGGGCTGGTGATCCTGGCCGGCGGGGCGGGGATGTTTGCTTATCGCTGGTAACGCGAAGTCACGGCTGCGAATGTTGCGGCTCATCGCCTCGAAAATCTGATCCACGACCGCCGCATCTCTCTTGCTCTGCAACAGGCGCCGCGTCCCTGAATGACCAGTTTCCTTGATCTTGATCAAACTTGCCCCATCGGCAACGCCGATGTTTCCCGCTGGAAGGCGAGGGAGGTGTCGATGTCTCGTTGTGGCCAAATCCTGCTCGTGCTCGCGTTGCTGCTGGGCATTCCGATCGCCGCAATGGCGCAGACCGCCGAGAAGCCGCCTGCTCAGAGCAGTCAGGCGCAGCCGGCGAGCCCGGCTGAACCGGCCGATCAGCTGTTGAAGCCTGAGCAACTCGAGGCGCTTGTCGCGCCGATCGCGCTCTATCCGGACGAATTGCTCGCCAATGTGCTGGCGGCGTCGACTTACCCGCTGGAGGTTGTGCAGGCCGACCGCTGGCTCAAGGAACGCAAGAACCTGAAGGGCGATGCGCTCAAGAAGGAGGTCGACAAGCAGGCCTGGGACGACAGCATAAAGGCACTCACCAGCACCGCCGACGTTCTGACGATGATGAGCGACAAACTCGAATGGATCAAAAGCCTGGGTGATGCCGTGCTCGCGCAGCAACCGGACCTGATGGACGCGATCCAGCGGCTGCGCACCAAGGCATACGACAACAAGAAACTGGTCACCACCAAGCAACAGAAGGTCAGCGTTCAGACTCAGGACAACAAGCAGGTGGTCGTGATCGAACAGGCTGAGCCGGATACGATCTACGTGCCGTATTACGATCCGGCCACCGTGTACGGAACTTGGCCCTACACGGAATATCCGCCCTACTATTTCGGGTATCCGTCTTATATCGGTGCAGGCGTGATCGCAGCTGGCGTTGCCTTTGGGGCAGGATGGGCAATCGGGCGTTGGGGCAATTACTGGGGCGGCGGCTGCAACTGGGGCAACCGCAACCTTTACGTCAATCATTATAACAAGATCAACAACGTCGGAAACAACTGGCAGCACAATCCGGCGCATCGCCAGGGGGTACGATACAATAACACGAACGTTCAGCAGCGTTTCGGTAACAACAATCTGAAGGCCGGTGCTGCTGATCGAATGGATTTCCGCGGCCGTGATGGACAGCAAGTGCTCAAGGATCGTGCCGGTGTCGCTGATCGCGCCGGGGATCGCGCCGGGGATCGCGCCAACCGCTCGGGCGCGGCAGATCGCGCCAAGGGAGGCGGCAAGGGTGCTCCCAAGGGGGGCGGTAAAGCTGCTACCAAAGGCGGCGCAGATCGCGCGAGGGCTGCCAGCAATGCTGGCAATGCGGCACGCCGCGGCGGCGAAAATCGCGGCGGTGCCATGAACGTGTCGTCGGGCAGGGCGGTTGCCGCCGCCTCAGCCCGCGGTCAAGCCAGCATAGGCGCCCGTGGCGGCGGCGGCGGGGCGAGCTTCGCCGGGCGTGGCGGTGGCGGCGGTGGCGCCATGCGTGGTGGCGGTGGCTTCAGTGGTGGGGGCGGTCGTGGCGGAGGCGGTGGAGGACGGCGGTCCGACATTGCGCTGAAGCATGACATCGTCCTGCTCGGGCGTCTCGCCAACGGTCTCGGCTTCTATCGCTTCAGCTATCTTGGCAGCCAGAAGGCCTATGTCGGCGTCATAGCGCAGGAAGTGGAAGGCGTGATGCCGCAGGCCGTGACCCGCGGCCGCGACGGCTACTTGCGTGTCTATTATGAAAGGCTCGGATTGAAGCTGCGTAGCTACAGAGACTGGCTCGCAGACGGTGCAAGGATTCCCGCGGAGATGACACCATGATCATTTTGAGGTCGCTCCATCGCGCAGCCTTGCCAGGCATCATGGCGCTTGCACTGCTGACGTCTGCGTCCCAGGCGCAGCAGGCCTATCCGTCGCCCGAGGATGCCGCGGCCGCGCTGGCTGCGGCAGTCAAGAGCGGCACGAACCGGGCAGTCTTGAAAGTGCTCGGCAACGCTGCCGAGGACCTCGTTGCCTCCGGTGACGAGGTTGCAGATGCCGAGACGCGCCGAAGCTTTGCCTCTGCCTATGATGCCAGACATTCCGTCAAGACGGAGGGCAATAAAAAGGCCACGCTCGTTCTCGGCTCCGATGACTTTCCGTTCCCGATTCCGCTGGTCAACACCAAGAGCGGTTGGGAGTTCGACACGGAGGCAGGTCGTATCGAGATTCTCTATCGCCGCATCGGTCGTAATGAGTTGGACGCGATCAAGACCTCCCTTGCCTTCGTCGATGCCGAGAATGAATATGCCGACAAGGATCGCGGCGACGGCGCGGGCGTCTATGCGCAACGCATCGTCAGCAGTTCCGGCAAGAAGGACGGCTTGTTCTGGCGCGACGACCGCGACCCGAGCCCGCTCGGCGAATTGGCGGCGCGGGCATCAAACGAAGGCTACAAGGTCGACGGGCAAGGGGCGCCCTATCACGGATACTATTTCCGGATATTGAAGGGGCAGGGCTCCGATGCGCCTGGCGGCGCGCTCTACTACGTCGTCAGAGGCAAGATGCTCGGCGGCTTCGCGCTGATCGCCTATCCTGCCGAATACGGCAACTCCGGCGTGATGACCTTCATGGTCAATCATGCCGGTACGGTCTACCAAAAGGATCTGGGTAAGCGCACTGAGATCATCGCCAAGCGGATCATGCTGTTCGATCCGGACCAGACTTGGAGGAAAGTCGATGCCGCGAAACCGTGAGAGCAGGCAGACTGTCCTGCGGACATGCTTCGTCCGCTTGGCGGCTATCGTATTTTTCGCGTTCGCGGTCCCCGTGACGCCGTCCTTCGCCCAGGCCCCCGCTTTTGTCCAGCTCAAGATCGTCAAAGCGGGCTTGCTCGTGGGTGCGGGCGCGGGCAGCGGCGTGTTGAGCTATCGCGGCCGCAACTATCGCTTTCGCTGGTCCGGCATCAGCCTCGGTGTCACGGCCGGCGCGACTGTCGGCCGGCTCGAGGGGTCGGCGTCAGGAATTCGAGAGATCTCCGATTTTGCCGGTACGTACAGTTCTGTCGGCGGTGGGGCATCACTCGTCGGCGGCGTTGGTGCCGTTCACCTGCGGAACGACAAGGGCGTCACGATGGAGCTGCGCGGTCCAAGAGGCGGCTGGGAGTTCGCCGCCAACTTGAGCACGATCACGATTTCAATGAACTGAACCGATTTTCACATCAGGGGAACGCGATCTGTGGTCGTACGTTTGGTACGTCATAGCCTCTCTCATTGTCAGCGCTGGCATTGGCCTTGACGTCCGACGGCCCTCTTAACTTGACGGCAACAACCCATCGCCTGCCGTACCGCTTTGCCGAGGCGCGCTCGTACCGCCCCAGCCGCTGGCGGCCGACATAGACGGAATGCTCGCGAGGCTCGAATTCGGGTTTGGGGTCGGCCTCGGAAACCCTTTGAGTTTCAATGTTGGATGAATTTCCCAAATCATCGGCTAAGTGTTTGATAACGCGAGGTTGATGCTCTCCCCTAGGGAGCGCCAAATCTTCGCTTTTTCCTCGACGTTGTGCGACGCGCCTCCGTTCGCGAGCGCCTTCCTGCTCGATGACTGATTGATCACTCCGGACGCTTGAGCAGTTGCCGCCTTGTGCTCATTCGTGTCCGGTGACGGAGCTTCGAGCCCTCATCGCGCCTTGGCGGGGCCATCCCTCCCACGAATCAAGCGGCGAGCGTCCCTCGTTTCCGCTATGATCAAGCCATGACGATCGGGATTACCGGACCCGGCCCGAAGGCACCACGGCAAAGTGGCGTGGTCAGGCTGATCGTTGCGGCCGTCGTCATCACGATTTGCCTGGTCCTGCTCTCGCTCGCGAGCGACTTCCTCGTCGATTGGCTGTGGTTTTCCTCGATCGGTTATCTCGAGGTTTTCCTGACGGCGATCGGCTCTAAGGCGACCGTCTTTTTCGCGGTCTTGGCGGCGACCGCCGTCGTCCTCTGGCTGAACGGAGTGCTCGCGGCGCGGTTTGCCATGCAGCAGCCGCGACAGATTCCGGCCGCCCCGTGGAAGGTGGTCGGTGTTGCGCCGCCGCCGGATCTGTCCGCAATGCTGCGCGATCGACTAACACGGCCGTGGTTTATCGCGCTCGGTGCGGGTTTGCTCGGCGTGCTGGTTGCCGCAGACGAAGCCGGCAATTGGGGCATCTTCCTGCAGTTTCTCTACCACGTGCCTTATGGCGCGGAGGATCCGCTCTACAACAAAGACATAGGCTTCTATCTCTTTGCGCTACCCGCCTATCTCGCGATCAAGAACTGGATGCTGCTCGCAATCGTCCTGAGCGCGCTGTTTGCCGGAGCGATCTACTGGGCGCGCGGCGACATCGCGTACGACGTCCACAACCGATCAATCTCGCCGACGGTGATCGCGCATGGCTCGGCGCTGGTTGGCCTTCTGTTCGCGGTGAAGGCCTGGTCCTATGGTCTCGACCGCTATCTGCTGCTCTACGCCGACAATGGTGTCGTGGTCGGGGCAAGCTACACCGATGTCCATCTGGGGCTGCCGGCTCTGTGGCTGATGATCGGGCTTTCGATCATCGCGGCGTTCATGGCATGGGCCAATTTGCGCGCCCGCACCTACCGGCTTCTTGCCGCCGGGTTCATCCTCGTCGGCGCCGGCTCTGTCGTGCTGTCGAGCCTCGTCCCTTCGCTGTTCCGGCACTTCGTCGTCAAACCGACGGAGTTGCAGCTGGAGAAGCCGTACATTGAACGCAACATCGCGCTCACCAGGCAGGCCTACAATCTCGACCGGATCGCAGCCAAGCCGTTTGCCGCCGAACAGCGGCTGACCTTCAAGACGCTGGAAGCGAACAAGGCCACCATCGACAATATACGGCTATGGGATTGGCTGCCGCTGTCGGACACCTACGCGCAGCTGCAGGAGATCCGTACCTACTACAAATTCCACGATCTTGACGTTGATCGCTATTGGCTCGACGGCTCCTACCAGAGCGTGATGCTCTCGGCCCGCGAACTGCGGGCCTCGCTGTTGCCGGCAAACGCCCAGACGTGGGTCAACCGCCACGTTCTGTTTACGCATGGCAACGGCGCGGTGATGAGCCCGGTCACCCGCAAGAGCACGGAAGGACTGCCGTTCTTTTATTTGCGCGATATTCCGCCCGTTGCGGAAGGCGGTCCCAAGATCGAGGAACCGCGCATCTACTACGGCGAAGAGAGCGACGACTACGTCATCGTCAAGGCCAGCATCCCGGAGTTCGATTATCCGAAGGGGAAAGACAACGTCTATGCGGCCTATGACGGCAGTGGCGGTGTTCCGATCGGACCATTGGGATGGAGAACGCTGTTCGCCTACTACTTCAATGACGCGAACCTGGTCCTCTCAAGCTACATTACGGCCGACAGCCGGATCATGATCCGGCGCAATATCCGGGAGCGGGTGCGCACGATCGCTCCATTTCTCAGGCTCGATCATGATCCGTATCTGATCATCAGCAACGGGCGGATGTTCTGGATGCTGGATGCCTACACCACGAGCTCCTATTTCCCCTCCGCGCAGCCTGTGCCGGAGCTCGATCTCAACTACATCAGGAATTCGGTGAAAATTGTCGTCGATGCCTATAACGGGACTGTCGATTTCTATCTGATCGACCCACGCGACCCGATTGCAGCGACCTACCAGCGCATCTTTCCGAGCCTGTTCAAGCCGTTCACGGCCATGCCGGCGGATTTGCAGAAGCACATACGCTATCCGGAGGATCTGTTCCTGATTCAGGCGCGGCTGTATCAAACCTACCACATGGAGCAGGCCGAAACTTTCTACAACCGCGAGGACTTCTGGCAGTTTCCGCGACAGCCGGGCGGTGACGGCACCTCGGTGATGACCCCCTATTACATCATCATGCGGCTGCCCGGCGAGCCGCAGGCCGAGTTCTTCCTGATGCTTCCCATGGTACCGAGCCGTCGCGACAACATGATCGCGTGGCTCGCTGCGCGTTGCGACGCGCCCGACTACGGCAAACTGATCGTCTACGAGTTCCCCAAGGACAAACTTGTCTACGGGCCGTTTCAGATCGAGGCGCGGATCAATCAGAATACCGAGATCTCGCAACAACTCACGCTGTGGAATCAGATGGGCTCGCGGGTGATACGCGGTGCGAACCTGCTGGTGATCCCGATCGAGAACTCGATCCTTTATGTCTCGCCGCTCTATTTGCGCGCCGAGCTTGGACACCTGCCGGAGCTGAAGCGGGTGATCGCAGCCTACGGTGAGCATGTCGTGATGAAGGAGACGCTCGCCGATGCCCTGGCCGCGTTGTTCGCAGAGCCTGGTGCGGTGCCGGCCGTTTCAAACGCAACGGAAGCGGTGTCCCCTGCGGGCGGGGCGGCGAGCCCGGCGCAGCAGGCGCTCGATCGCTACAATCAGGCGGTGGAGCGATTGAAGGCCGGAGACCTGAAAGGTTTCGGCGCGCAGTTCGATGCCCTGCGCGGGCCCCTGGAGGAAATGAACCGACGCTCCGTCGGCCACTAATGGCCTAGGGGAATTGAGAGCGCAGAGCGTCGCGCGTTCCTGCTCGGGATCGCGCGAGCCAGTCGCCAGCAAGCATCGTCAAATCCAGCGGCGCCTGCCACCAAAACCGCCCCCGATCAATCGCAGAATCAGCAGAAGCACAACGGCTCCGATGAAGGCGTTGATGATCAGGGCAACGATGCCGACACCAAGGTGAATACCGAGTTGCGGCATGAGCCAGTCACCGATGAACGCACCGACCAGACCGACGAGCAGGTCGCCGATCAGGCCAAAGCCGCCGCCCGCCATGACCCTGCCTGCCAACCAACCGGCCACGACGCCGACCACCAGGATGACGAGCAGACCTTGATTGGAGAGATGCATGACGTTGCCTTCCCGTAAGATGATGATGAGTAATGCTGACTGCGACCAATGGTTCCGTCATGGTCGACGGTTTCACTTGCGCTCGGTCCTTCCAGCGCGTCCTCACGCCGCGACCAGCACCTGTCGCGCCGGCCGCCGGGTGATCATCAGTGACAGCACGGCGGCGACGATGCCGGTCAAGCCTGCGATCATGAAGGCCTGCAGATAATCGCCCTGGGCCGAGCGCATGAAGCCTGCAAAGAACGCGGCGCAGGCGGCTCCGAGCTGATGGCCTGCGACCACCCAGCCGAACACCAGCGGTGCGTTCTTGTCGCCGAACGCCTCGTTGGCGATGCGCACGGTCGGCGGCACGGTCGCGATCCAGTCGAGACCATAGAACACCGCGAATACCGACAGGCTGACCAGCGAGAAATCCGAGTAGGGCAGGTAGATCAGCGACAGGCCGCGCAGCCCGTAATAGAAGAACAGCAACTTGCGCGGATCGAAACGGTCGGTGAGCCAGCCCGACAAGGTGGTGCCGAACAGGTCGAAGAAGCCCATCAGCGCGAGCAGGCTCGCCGCCTGCACCTCGACGATGCCGTGATCGCCGCAGAACGCGATCAGATGGGTGCCGACCAGCCCGTTGGTGGTGAAGCCGCAGATGAAGAAGGTGGCGAACAGGAACCAGAACGCCCGCGTCTTCGCGGCGCGCGCGAGATTGCTGAATGCGGCGGTGAACGGGTTGCCCGCAGCCGGCGGCGCGGCATGATCCTCGTGCGGGCTGCCGAACGAGCGCAGGCCGACCGACGCCGGCCGCTCCGGCACCAGGAAATACACCAGCGGAACGAGCGCCGCGCAGCACGCGGCCACCGTCAGCACCACCGGCTTCCAGCCGCCCCATTCCACCAGCGCCGCGAGGCCCGGCATGAAGATCAGCGTGCCGGTCGCGGTCGACGCCGTCAAAAGCCCCATGACGAGGCCCCGATTGGTGGTGAACCAGCGATTGACGATGGTGGCGCCGAGCACGTTGGCGACCGCGCCCGAGCCGATGCCGGAGAGCAGTCCCCAGCTCATGAACAATTGCCACGGCGCGGTCATGAAATAGCTGGCGCCGGTCGAGGCCGACATCAGCACGAGCGCGCCCAGCACCGTGCGGCGGATGCCGACGCGCTGCATCACGGCCGCCGCGAACGGGCCCGCGAGGCCATAGAGGAAGATGCCGACCGCGGCCGACGACGAGATCAAGCCGACATCCCAGCCGAAGGCCTTTTGCAGGGGCAGCATCAGCACGCCCGGCGTTGAACGCAGGCCGGCTGACGCGAGCAGCGCGAGGAAGATCACGGCGACGACGACGAAGGCGTAGTTCTGGCCGAACGGCCGTCTCGACACGGGGGCGGGTTGAATGGAGGCATCGGGCATGTTACTTACCGGTACGTATTGCGATGCGGCGTGTATACGTACCGGTAAGTAACATTGTCAAGCGTGCGGCGTGCAAAACCCGGAGGGAGCCGTCATGAAGAAAACCGTCGAGCCGTCTGCGGAACGCCCCGTGCGCGCCGCCGACCGGATCCGCGCCTCCGCGCGCGAGCTGTTCTATCGCGAGGGCATCCGCGCCGTCGGCGTCGACGAGGTGGTCGACCGGGCCGGCGTCACCAAGCCGAGCCTCTATCGCAGCTTCGCGTCCAAGGACGATCTCGCCGCCGCCTATATGCGCGATTACGACCTGGCCTTCTGGGAGGATTTCGAGAAGCCCGGCGGCAAATCCTATTCGGATGCGCGCGAGCACGTGCTCGCCTACATTCGTGACCTGTCGACGCGCGCGGTGCGCAAGGGCTATCGCGGCTGCGGCCTCAGCAATGCGACCGTGGAATATCCGGCGCGGGACAATCCCGCGCGGCAGGTCGCCGAAGCCCACAAGAAGGTGTTCCGCAAGCGCCTGCGCGAGCTCGCAGCCGGCATGGGCGCGCGTCACCCCGCCGTGCTCGGCGACGCCCTGCTGCTGCTGATCGAAGGCATCTACGTCACCGGCCAGCAGTCGGAAGAGGGACCGGCGCAGTCGGCGCTCGCGGCGGCGAAGCTCCTGATCGATGCGGGCGTCGCGAAGGGTTGACGTTGAGCGGCGCCGCAAATCGACCTCTCCGCGCCGGGGAGAGGTGAACAGCCGGCCGGTTCAGGACCATCGTCGAAACACGAGGCTGGCGTTGACGCCGCCAGATCCGAAGCCGTTCGAGATCGCGCGAAAATCAGGACGCGGATGACGCTCCTGACTTCATGCGGGAAACGCTGCTTGCACACTCCTGGATCGCCATGTCGCCGATAATATCGAGAAAATGGTGATCCACACCCCCTCAACGAGTCGTTACACGTCAACCGGGACGTCTGGGAAGGGCAGTTATCGTGTCACGCATCGCGATGCACCTGTCTTGGCCGCACGGCGGCTGTTCGAGCCAGCCGTGCAAACGCGATGAGCGGATAATGGATCGATGATAAGGTATGGAAGACTGGTCTTGTTCGTGGCGACAGTGCTCGGGGCCGGATTTGCGATCGGGTACCTGAACAGACCTGATGCTTGGTATGCAGCCCTGAACAAGCCCGCATTCAACCCTCCCAACTGGTTGTTCGCTCCCGTCTGGACGATCATCTATCTGTTGATCGCCATTGTGGGCTGGCGTGTTTGGGAGCAGGGCTCTCGCGTCAGCTGGCGACTTTGGCTGGCGCAGATGGCCCTGAACTTCGCATGGTCTCCGATATTCTTCGGCTTGCATCGGCCCGGCGTTGCGCTTGCCGTCATCGTTGCCCTCTTGTCTGCAATCGTCACCTTCCAGATCACAACGTGGAAGGTTGACAAGATCAGTGCCCTTATCTTCACGCCTTACGCTTTGTGGGTGGCGTTTGCGTCGCTGCTCAACCTCGCGCTCGTCCGGTTGAACTAGAGCGGGATGGGATCAAGTTGAATTGGAGCCGCGTCGAAGGTCACCTCTCCCCGCTGGGGAGAGGTGAGCCGAACCCGTGGCCAAACCGATTCAACCTCACTTCATCCCGCCATGGAGCGTTTTCGAGCGAAGTCCAGCGCGTCGATTGCGTCGATCGTGGCCTTCATGCACCGACCGATGGGGCCGGCACGGCTGTCACGGATTTCGCCAAGCCGACCCGCAACACCTGTACCGATCAGGACCGAAACGCATCGATGGCGTGGGCAACGAGAATGCCGACGCTTACTATGATCAAAAGGGAAATTATCACGTTAAACATGGGCTCTACGAAAGCGTCCGGCCCATAATCAGTCAAAAGATTTCGCGCCATCGCGCTTGTTTCGTGCGCCACTGATGCGCTCACGACACGGAATAAAAGCCGCCCCTGGCATCCCTCAGGGAGCGCCACCATGCTCCCACAATTTCAGAGGGATTTTTCCCGTGCTGTTGAAATCGATTGCTGATTGCCTGCGACCTGTTGCTCTTCTCCGCGAACGTTCCGCGGGAATACGTCGTCCGTCACGCGAGCAACCTCTTTGTCTCGCCAGGCCACTCAGCCGGCTCAGGACCAGCGTCGAAACACGAGACTGGCGTTGACGCCGCCAAATCCGAAGCCGTTCGAGATCGCGTATTCGATTGCCATCGGCCGCGCGACGTTCGCGACCAGGTCGATGCCCTGCGCGGCCGGATCGGCGTTCTCCAGGTTGAGGGTGGGCGGCGCCACCTGATCGCGCAGCGCCAGGATCGTGAAGATCGCTTCGATGCCGCCGGCAGCCCCAAGCAGATGTCCCGTCGCCGACTTGGTCGCGCTGACGGCAACGCGCCCCTGACGCCCGAACACGCGCTTGATGGCCGCGAGTTCAGAGAGATCGCCGACCGGCGTCGATGTCGAATGCGCGTTGAGATGCTGGATCTGGTCGGGTCGCAAGCCGGCCTGCCGGAGCGCCGCCTCCATCGCGCGCCGGGCGCCGTCGCCGTCTTCGGGACCCGCGGTGATATGATAGGCGTCCGCCGTCGTGCCGTAGCCGACGAGTTCGGCGATCGGCCTGGCGCCGCGCCGCAGCGCGTGGTCGAGCTCCTCGATGACGATCACGCCCGCGCCTTCGCCCATCACGAAGCCGTCCCGGTCGCGGTCGAACGGCCGCGAGGCCCGGGCCGGCGTGTCGTTGAACGACGTCGAAAGCGCCCGCGCCGCCGCAAAGCCGCCGAGGCTCACCGGATCGATGCAGGCCTCCGTGCCGCCGCAGATCGCAATGTCGGCCTCATTGGACCTGATCAGGCGCGCGGCATCGCCGATCGCCTGCACGCTCGCCGCGCAGGCGGTCACCGGCGCGCCGATCGGACCCTTGAAGCCGTATCGGATGCTGATGTGCCCGGCCGCGAGATTGGCCAGGAAGGAGGGAACGGTGAACGGCGACAGCCGGCGCAGCCCGCTCGTCTCCGCCATGCGCACCGCGTCCGCGATCGCGGGAAACCCGCCGATGCCGGACGCGATTATGGTCGCGGTGCGCGCCTCGGCAAGCGCCTCGGCCGGCATCCAGCCGGCCTGCGTTACGGCCTCCGCCGCGGCCAGCAGCGCGAACAGGATGAACCGGTCCATCTTCTTCTGGTCCTTGCGCGGGGCCGCGGAATCGGGATCGAAACCGCCCTCGGCATCCGCAGCCTTGTCAGGGACCTGTCCTGCGACGCGCCCCGGCAGCGCCGCTGCCCAGGCCGGCAATGCCGTAAGCCCGGAATGCCCCGCAAGCAGCCTCGACCAGACCAGTTCGGTGCCACAGCCCAGCGGGGACACCGTCCCCAGGCCTGTTACGACAATTCGACGCATGGTTCTCCTGTCGCGCCCGTCGGGTGAGCCGGCTTGGCCGGGAGTCGCAGCCGCCCGGGCGTCGGGTCGTTATATGATGTATATCATCTATTGGCTCGACCAGCCGGACGTCAAGGTGTTGCCTTCGCTCTCATTGAGCGGTTAGGGCGCGGCCCTCTCAATGCTGCAACAGGGATTCGATCCCCCTAGGGAGCGCCAATATTTCTCCCTCAGACCTTTTGATTTGGCCGGTCCCGGCTTGCTCTCCCTGACAAATCAATGATTCTCCCCTTTCGGAACTTTCCCGCGTTCCCATATCTGCGATGGGTGCTGGAATTGTGAGAGAAGAACATGGCCCGTACATATGGCAGTTACATGCTTCAGCCGACCAAAGATCAGTACCGCGAATGGCTTTCGGAGGCCCGCGGCGCGTTGAAAGATGAGCGCACACGCCGGCGTGCTGCGGAGTAGAGACTTGGCGTTGCCACCCGTAAGTTGGGCGCGCTGGTGCTTGAGGGCAAGATCGCTATCCCGGTCGAAAGGCTTGGCGAAATGGTCCTTGAGCTTGCGGCTAGCGATGAGAGGGAACTTGCGGAAACGAAGCTTCTTTCTCAAGCCTAGTTTTTTACCAGTGAGGCCGTCCCAACTTGGGCGGCCTCTTCCTCTCAACCAACCATCTCATCCGCGCAGCTTTGCCACAGCCGCGTTAGCTTTTTTCTACGGCCGCCGCCTTGGTGCGCCCTTCCAGTGTTTGTTAAGCCGTAATCGCGAACTCGATCGATTTAGAATAGGAACTGGGCCTGCGCCATGCCTGAGATCGATCTAACGACCAAGACTGACAATGAAATCGATACGTGGATAGGAAACTACGAACGCAAGGGCGCCACGGCCGACGCCCTCTACAAGAAACTCTTGGAGGAGCGGGCAAAGCGGCAATCGCGCGGGCTGAAAATAGAGGTGTCCCTGCGTCATCTGCATGAGGCGGCCTTTGCGGAGCGCTTCACAACCTACGGCGACCTAGCGGAGGCAAATGGTGTGCCGTGGAATTTGGCTCGACACGCAATGAATGGCTCGCACGGCCATCTCGACATTTTGCTAGACGTTTGCCACGCACGTGGCATTCCATTGCTAACAGCAGTCTGCGTAAATCAGGGCGGTCTAGCGAGCGGTGAGCTTAGTGAGGAGGCTTTAAGAGGGTTCGTAAGCGGCGCGAAACGAGTTGGCTATTACGTTACTGACGAGAAGGCATTTTTGAGCGCTTGCCAGCGAGAGTGCTTTGAGTGGGCAAGGTCCCATCCTCCCGGTTCAGCTTGAGACGGCGTCGGTTGCGGGCTCATGTGCCAACCTAACCGCGGTGACAGTGCATTCAGCTAATGCATGATGCCGTCGCGCCCGACTAGTGGCGCCGCGTGACGTAGCGCCGCGAAATCCTCAAGTTACAAGTTACGGTGACAGTGCACTCAATTGATGCCTGACACCATTATTTCCATCATCCTCATCCTGCCTCGTCCGTATCGCGATCCTCGACTAGCCGCACCGCGTCACCGCCGCGCGCGGACCATTTCGAGACTGGAATTAAGTGCACTGTCACCGTAACATCGCACCATTTTAAGAATGGAAATTGAGTACACTGTTGCCGTGACTATGTTGCACGAGAAGCAAAATATGCCACGTTCTGCCCAGGATGAGACCAGAGCGAGTGTCGGGATCAAACGCGCGGCGTGAAATTCCTGGGAAAGAGCCCGAACCGGTCATTCGAGGGATCGCCCGTAAACGTTTCAACATGCGCAAGCGCTCCGATCTGCGAAGGCAGATCAACATTTTCGACTACAATGATCTGACTGCCTTTCGAAACCTTCGAAAGGTGCTCAAAAAAGAACTCCTTCAGCGAAGTGTTACTCAGCTCTTGCTCGTCTGCTGCTAAAGGCCCCTTGATTGGATCGCGATAGGTAAGCAGCGGGGTATCTAAGAGCAAAAATCCCGGGTGAGGTAGCCCGCGCTCTTGGCAAAATAGTAAAAGTGCCACTTTAAAAGCGGAGTGCGTGACAGCACGAACACCCTTCCCGTTATCCTTCCGGTGCTTACCGTCAATCCGCATGTCATAGGCGCCGTCGTCAAACGAAACGTGCCGCCTACCGGGAAATTGCCATTCTGCTAAAACCTCTGAGACCTTCTGTGCAAAGTCGTGCATCACGCTGCTTGGCACGCCAAGCTGCGGGCGGTCGGCTTTCGACGCGGGCTTCGCGCTTACGAGTTGCTCCCTCCGCTCAACCAGCGATTTCTGTTGCATTAAGAGATCCAACCCCTTTCGCACCCGGTCTCGGACGGATAGCACGTCATCGAGCTTTCGCTTGCTATCGTCTGCGCCTGGAGCCAAACGACCGAGGTCGCGTTCAGTCTCTTCCAGCTCCAATCCCAATACCGCCAGCTCCTCCTCAATCTGTAGGCCTTCAGAGTTGAGAGCCTCGATAGTCAAACGCAAATCACCCTGCTGTTTGCGAATTTTCTCAATCTCGAAATTGGCGGCCGCGCGGGCGCGCTTGATATCGTTCATGCCATGTGAGTGGGTCTGATCCTCTGGTGAGGCTCCGCAAAGCGGGCAGGGCTGATCTCCAGAAAGTGTTAAAACGAAACCGGCCTCTTCAATCGCCTCAAGGCGCTTTATGTCGGAGGCGTAGACGAGTTCGAGCTGCTCAAACCGACCAAAGTTGATCTGGATCTCGGCGCGACGCTGTTCGCGCTGAAAAGTAACTTTCGCGAGTCGGCTCTTCTCGCTCAGCAGGCCGCGAATCGATTCTTGTGCAGCTTGAACCTCCTGCTGCACGGCGGCCAATGTTTCCTCAAGGCGTGTGCTCTGTTCTTGCAGCTCGTCTGCCTTTGGAAAGTCTGATGCCAGTTCGTCGGCAATTCCCTTCAAAAGCTCGTCTAGCATTTCCAGTTTTGCATTAGTCTTCGTCGTAAAGGTCTTTCGATCCACCACAGTCTCGATCGCGCTATCGTCTTGCCCCGTGAGAAGTAGTTTCAAAACGCTGTGCTCTTCGGTCGGCGAAACGAATTGACCGGATTCGGCGGGAGATGTCTCGCTCTGGATTGATGCTTCATCAACGAGGCAATATCGAACGAGGTCGCGGAAACTTAACGGTCGCTTGTGGCCATACACATCGTCCGCGATGAGCTGTCCGGCTAAGCTTAGCTCTCCCAATAAGAACTGCGAAACGTTGTCGGGGCGCGCAGCGTTGTGCTTGCCCGCCAATTTCCGTCGCTCCTTATTTCTTGGATCAAAGTCCAGAACGTGCCCGGATAGTAATTCAAATGCCCCGCCGGCGAGGGCGCGAACGAGCGTGGATGGCCCGGACTTAGGGAGCGTCAACGCGAGCCAGGCGCGCTCGTAGCCATCGCGCTCGGTGATATCCGGAAGGGCGCGGGAGCCCCCCAGCATAAAATCTATCGTCTTTGCGGTGAAGGACTTGCCCGTGTTAGACGCGCCCCATAGCACGTTTAGATTAGGTTGCAAGGAAACGCCAACAGGCGTTTTGTCCTTACCAGTAAACGTCAAGCCCGAGAGAGCGATGCGCGGCACATGTCCTTTCATGGAGAACTAGGCCTACCGGCCTCTCCCTGAAATTCGACCGCCCAACGGCCGATACGCTCGGCAATCATTGCTGCAAGGGCTGCGTCGGATTTGTCCTCCAAATACGACGCGAGCCATCTCGCGCGTGACCGCAAGCCACGCGAATACTCCGTGCGGAGCGTTTCCACAAAGGCAGACGCGTCCTCGCTCGCCTTAAACTGAATACCGGCGTCGCCAACGTCGGCGTCGATCATGTGGAGGCGCCGCATAAGCTGAACTCCATCCTCTACCAAGCGCCGTCGTACCAGAAGTTCGCCCGTTCGCTGCGGAATATCAGGATGGAGGCTCACAGGCCCTCCGATATCTGACGTGTGAACAACGAGATGGTCGCACCATCCGAGGTGAGTGATATCAAACGCCCGCGGGTAAACGGCGTCGAGAATAACGACGGCACGCACGCCCGTTTCAAGCGCGCTATTGAACAGCGGCACGGTTTCGTCGGAACCAGTATCAGTCATTTCTTCCGCCACGTGAGCCGACCTTCATTCACGAAATGATGGCAAATACCCTGCTTCACTGGAACTCGAGCATGACGCGATAACACGCCAGACGGCTGGACGTTCGCTGCTTGTGCCAAGACGGCATCAGCGCGTGCGAGGGAGTCGGCGTGAGGGATTCGGTGCACGTCGAACACGCCATGCAGCATGTCCGTTCTAAGAACTTCGATCTCTTCGGACATAGTGTTGTCGCGGTAAAAGCGCGAGAAAGCGTCCGCATCAAAAAATCGCTCTCTTTGGACGTCGAGGTGCGGTCCGTGGTCTGCGTGGGTTTTCACGGCCGCGTGACCGGCGTAGGGGAGGCCGTCGCGTTCCCCGTATGCCTCGACCAAGGCCTGGATGTAAGGCATTTCACGCTGTTCAATTTCCGAAGGGGCCGCGCCGCGAGGCGCCGGTCCGGGATCTTTGCCAAACCATTCTGCCATCACGGCCTTGCTGGCAACGTCATCAAGAATGGCATCAATGGAGAGCACTGTAACCCGGGAGAAATCCCAAGCTTCGATGAATTGCTTGAGCTCAGGCGTAAGCGCAATCTTCGTTTTCTTTGTGATCGCGGTGGAACAGTACTTGCCCCAGCCAACGATGAGCGCTTGCTTCAGCTCGCTTGGCTTCGAGATCAGGTCCCGTAGCGTCCGTTGGACGCCCTTTGGGGCAACAAAGTAGTATTTGACGGGTGCGGTAAACTTTCCGATGCTCGCGAAGTACAAGATTTTTCCAAGCTCGAGCAGACCAGTACCGAGCGGTACGGGCTTGCCATATTGCTTGCACTGGTAGTTGTCCCAATCCCCCTCATGGCGTGCTTTGGTAAGATACCCAACAACGTCGCGTCCCATGTCGCCCGCACCTGAAGAGCGCTCGACCTCAAAGTATCCCTTTTTTTGGAGCGCCCACTTGCGGGTAAATTTTTCAAGCTCATCATCGGGAAGGGACAGGATAAGGCGCTCAGGCGGATTTCTATTCATCAATTCTGTCAAGCAGTCCGAAAAAGGGTTATCTAACCTATATAGAGCCGCATGCCCAATGCAATGCAGCGTTGTGTATGGTCGGCCCTTGTCCACGGTGCAGCTATCACCGCCGGAGGACTTGTTGCGATGCAGTGCGGCTGGTCACCTGAAATTCCTAGCTTCAACCCTCAGCTCATAGATATGAAGATTGAGCTCGTACCTATCCCGCGGCGACGATCGGGGGCCTTGGTTCACGGCTATCCGGTCCGCTACCGCCACCCTTGGCTTCATCTCCTCGCACCGCCGCAACATCACTTCATCTCCTCCAGCACCTTCCGGACGTCCCCCAACAACGCCCGTATCTCCCTCCGCTCTTCGATCGCATCCCTGGTGAACAGGCCGTGCTTGCGCGCGTTCCGGTTTGCCCTTGGCGCGCCGGATCCCTTTGCGCCGCCGTGCATGCGGCAGCGCGTCTTGCCGTGCACCGCCGGTGCGCGGCACGAACCGCCGCAGCGGGTTTTGGCGCCACAGCGCGGGCTCGCCCGCATCGGGCCGGCCGTGCCGCTGTGACCGCTCATGTTTGCGCGTCCTGCCCGGCATCGGCGCAATCATGCCGTCGCTGGAGCCCGCGGGCCTCAGTGCCCGCGCCGCGGGTGCCGGCGGCTTGTCCGATACGATCACGTTCGCATGCTGGGTGACGTTGCCGACGATGGCGTTGCCGCCGTCCTCCACCTTCACGTTCTGCACGGTGATGGCGGGCTCGCGCTGGCTGCGGTAGCGGGTCAGCGCGTCGATCTGGGCGGGAAACGTGCGGGTGAGCCGGCCGAGCGCCCGCGCGGCGCTGTCGTGCTGGGCGAGGTCGTCGGCATGCGCGAGGTGATGGGCGCAGCGCATCGCCATCACATGAACCGAAACCATCTGCGCCACCAGCATGGCCTCGACGGAATCCCGTGGGCCGATGCTCTTCACCATCGAGATCATGAAGGCGAGATTGACCTTGCAGGCCTTGCCGCCGTTCACGCTGGCCTTGACCAATTGCCGCAGGATGCCCTCCATCGCGTCGCGATCGGCGACGCCCAGTGCGTTCGCCATCAGCTGTTCGCCGAGTTTCGGATCGGGATGGTCGATGGCGTAGCCGCGCGGCGAGAGTTTGATCCGCGGGGTTGCGGCAGCGGGGGTCCGATCGGTTGCGGCCGCCGTCGTCGGCACGGCGATGTCGGGTGCAGTGGTCATGTCGCGTGTCCCAGGAACGCGCGCGGCGCGCGCGCAGGCGATCGCTCGCTGCGGGCGCCGGTGCGATGTCGGTTGTGAGGAGGGTTTGGTCGCAAGCGCACCCGGCGCGGCCGCTGGTGCGGGCGAAGGGGGTGTTTTCACGATTTCGGAATATTGGAAAGATACCCCTGAGTTGCCCGACGTGTCAAGTTGCCTCGTCGACCGCTGGCCGCCGTCCGCTCCTTTGCATGGGGTTGTTTTCGATATTTTGGCGGCGCGCCCCGCGGCGGGGCGTTCCGGCACCATCACCCGCAGTCATGCCGGCAAGGCACGGGGCGATAACCGGCCGGCGGGTACCGCGTGCCGATCGGATCATTATACTGGCCGGAGCGTTGCGACCGAGGCGCGGCCGGACCGCCGGCCTGCGGATGAAGGAGATGAGATGAGTGAAACCTTGGGCCACCCCGATCCCGGCCTCGATCTGTCCGATGGTTTCAAGCCGCATACCTCGCATTGGGGCGTGTTCTCGGCGCGGCTCGGCAAAGCCGGCCTCGAAGTCCGGCCCTATGGCGGCGATCCCGATCCGAGCGGCATCATCAACAACTTCCCCGGCGCGCTGCGTCACCAGGCGCGCATCGCCCAGCCGGCGATCCGCCGCGGCTGGCTCGAGCGCGGTCCGGGTCCCGACGATCGGCGCGGCCGCGATGAATTCGTCCCGGTCAGCTGGGAGCAGGCGCTCGACCTGCTCGGCGGCGAGCTTTCGCGGATTCGCGACACGCTCGGTCCCGGCGCGGTGTTCGGCGGTTCCTATGGCTGGTCGAGCGCGGGCCGCTTCCATCACGCGCAGAGCCAGGTGCATCGCTTTCTCAACGTCGCACTCGGCGGCTATGTGCGTTCGGTGAACAGCTATTCGTCGGGTGCGTCCTCGGTGCTGCTGCCGCAGATCCTTGGCGGTTACGAGGACATCACCAAGCGCAACGTCACCTGGGAGCAGATCGCAGCCGAGACCGACATCGTGCTGGCGTTCGGCGGCATGGCGCTGAAGAACTCCATGGTGGCCGGCGGCTCGATCAGCAAGCATGTCGAGCGCGGCGCGATGGAAGCGGCGCAGCGGCGCGGCTGCCGGTTCATCCTGGTCAGCCCGCTGCGTGACGATCTGCCGGTCGAGGCCGGCGCCGAATGGCTGACGGCGGTGCCCGGCACCGACACCGCGCTGATGCTCGGCATCGTCCACACCCTGGTCGGCGAAGGCCTGCACGATCAGGCCTTCCTCGATCGCTACACCGAGGGCTGGCCGGTGTTCCTGCGCTATCTCATGGGCGAGGCCGACGGGGTGCCGAAGAGCGCCGAATGGGCCGCCGCGATCTGCGGCATCGACGCCGGCACCATCAAGGCGCTGGCGCGGCGGCTCGCCGGGCGGCGCGCGCTGATCACCGTGTCGCATTCGCTGCAGCGCGCCGAGCATGGCGAGCAGCCGGTGTGGATGGGCATGGTGCTGGCGGCAGCGCTCGGCCAGATCGGCCTGCCCGGCGGCGGCTATGCCTACTCGCTCGGCGCGATCGGCTATTACGGGCGTCGCGTCAATGCCGTGCCGGGACCGACGCTGGGGCAGGGCCGCAACGGCGTCGCCGACTTCATTCCGGTGGCGCGCATCGCCGACATGCTGCTCAATCCCGGCACGACCTATCGCTACAACGGCGAGACGCGGACCTATCCGGATATCCGCCTGGTCTATTGGGCCGGCGGCAATCCGTTCCACCATCACCAGGACCTCAATCGCCTGCGCAAGGCCTTTGCCCGGCTCGATACGCTGGTGGTGCACGAGCTGGCCTGGACCGCCACCGCGCGCCACGCCGACATCGTGCTGCCCTCGACCATGACGCTGGAGCGCGAGGACATCGGCTATTCCAGCAACGATCCCTTGATGGTCGCGATGCACCGGATCGCCGAGCCGTTCGGCCTCGCGCGCGACGACTACGAGATATTCGCCGATCTCGCCGACCGGTTAGGGGCCCGCGAGCCCTTCACCGAGGGACGCACGTCGCGGCAATGGCTGGAACATCTCTACGAGCCGACCCGCAAGGCGCTCGCCGCGCGCGGGCTCGAGGCCCCTCATTTCGAGGAATTCTGGCAGCGCGGCAGCCTGGTCGTGCCGCAACATCTCGACGACGGCGGCTCGCTGCGCCGCTTCCGCGAAGACCCGGTCGCGCGGCCGTTGCCGACGCCGAGCGGGCGGATCGAGATCTTCTCGCAGAAGATCGCTAGCCACGGCGATGCGGACTGCCCGGGCCATCCGGTCTGGCTCACGAAGACCGACACGCCGACATCAGATGCGCCGTGCTTTCTCGTCGCCAACCAGCCGGTGACGCGCCTGCACAGCCAGCTCGATTTCGGCGGGCACTCGCAAGGGGCCAAGCATCGCGGCCGCGAGGTCGCGCGCATGAACCCGCGTGACGCCACGGCGCGCGGCATTGCCGACGGCGACATCATCCGCATCTTCAACGCGCGCGGCGCCTGCCTTGCCGCGGTGCATGTCACCGACGGCATCGCGCCCGGCGTGGTGCAGCTGCCGACCGGCGCCTGGTATGACCCGATGGACCCCGAGGAGGAGGCGCCGCTCTGCGTGCACGGCAATCCGAACGTGCTGACCCGTGACACCGGCACGTCATCCTTCGCGCAGGGCTGCACCGGCCAGCTGACGACCGTCGAGGTCGAGCGTTTCAACGGCAATTTGCCGCCGATCCGGGCGTTCGATCCGGCGTAGAGCATGATCCGGAAAAGTGCGAAGCGGTTTTCCGAAGAGATCATGCTCAAAACAAAGAGCCTCCGGGGAGGCTTACGGCCGATCACGAACAAATCATCGGCGGGCGCTGGATGGCGCCCGACCGTTCGGCTACGGCATCACGAGATCGTCCCTGATTTCCGGATTTGCCGAGATGCACCTGAAAACCCTGTTTCATCTTGCCGTCGCCGCGACCGTTGCGCTCGGTTCGTCCAGCGCATCGGCGCAATCCGCCGCCGAGCCCGCCTACGGACCGGAATTGCAGGGTTTCGACTATCCCTATCCGGTCGAGCATTATCGCTTCAGCTCGCAGGGGCAGGAGCTCGACATGGCCTATCTCGACGTCAAGCCGGCGACGCCGAACGGCCAGACCGCGGTGCTGCTGCACGGCAAGAATTTCTGCGCCGCGACCTGGGACGGCACCATCAAGGCGCTGAGCGGCGCCGGCTATCGCGTGATCGCGATGGATCAGATCGGCTTCTGCAAATCCAGCAAGCCGGAACGCTATCAGTTCACCTTCCAGCAGCTTGCCGGCAACAGCCGCGCGCTGCTGGCTTCGCTTGGGATTGAACACTCGATCATGGTCGGCCACTCGACCGGCGGGATGCTGGCGATGCGCTACGCCCTGATGTATCCGGAGGCCACCGACCGCCTGGTGCTGGTCGATCCGATCGGGCTCGAGGACTGGAAGGCCAAGGGCGTGCCCTGGCTCAGCCTCGACGGCTGGATGCAGCGCGAGACCCGCGTCACCGCGGACAGCATCCGCGCCTATGAGCGCGCCACCTACTACGCCGACACCTGGGATCCGTCCTACGAAACATGGGTGCAGATGCTGGCCGGCATGTATCGCGGGGAGGGCCGCGCCGCCGTGGCGTCGAGCTCGGCCCGGCTCTACGACATGATCGCGACCCAGCCGGTGTTCTACGAGTTCGAGCAGATCAAGCCGCCGACGCTGCTGCTTGTCGGCGACAAGGACACCACCGCGATCGGCAAGGACACCGCGCCGCCCGAGATCCGCAAGACGCTCGGCAATTATCCGCTGCTGGGCAAGGCGGCCGCGAAGCGGATTCCGCATGCGCAGCTGATCGAATTTCCCGACCTCGGCCATTCGCCGCAGATCCAGGCGCCGGCGCGCTTCCACGAGGCGCTGCTCGGCTGGCTGCAGCATCCCGAGACCGGCGCTGCGCTGGTCAAGTAGCAACGGCGAGACAAGCGGACGGCATCATGACGACGGCGGTCCCGTCACCGGCTTCATCAGGCGCTGAACGCACTTGATCCCGCGGCCGCGGCGCTGGCATTCGGCCTGCTCGACAACGGCCTGGTCGCCGAACGACGAAGAGATTCGCATCCTGCAGGGCCGGGCGATGGGGCGTCTGCCGGAGATTCGCGTTCGCATCGGTTTCGCCGGCGGCCGTCCGGTCGGCTGCCTGCTCGGCGGCAATGTCGTGTTGATGGCCGCGCCGTCACACTGAAATGAGCTGATCTCTAGCTCGATTCAGCGGCGCGCTTGGCTCGTTCCTGCGCCCGTGCGTGCACCGGCGACGACTTCCGCGCGCCGGGGCCCGGATGCACGTGGACGGACTTGGCCGTCAGCGGCTCGCCGCATTCCGAGCAGACCATGACGGGGTCGAACATCTTCTTGCAGGCCTTGTGTTCGTGCAGCATCGGCCGGCCGCGCGCATCGACCATGTGGATGTTGCCCCAGTGCACGATCGACATGATGATCGGATAGAGGTCGAGACCCTTCTGCGTCAGGATGTATTCGTAGCGCTTCGGCGCTTCCTGATAGGGAATCTTGCGCAGCACGCCGAAGCGCACCAGCTTCTTCAGCCGGTCGGCGAGCAGATGCCGTGTGATCCCGAGCGATGCCTGGAAGTCATCGAACCGTCGGATGCGCAGGAAACATTCGCGCAGGATCAACAGGCTCCAGCGGTCGCCGATCACAGCGACGGTGCGGGCCAGCGAGCACGGCTCCTCCTCGAGGGTATCCCATTTCATCGGCGTCTCCTGCGATCTGCAACGGCATCGCACATAAAATTCTAAAATAGAACTAACGACATTTCAATAGGATACCTCTCTATTGGCCACATCTCAGCCATTGGATGACAAATATCATATTGACAGTTCTAAAATAGAACTTATGGTCCGCCCACGATCAACCGGCGGCAACAGGCGATTGCCGCCAAACGAAGGGAAGGGCGTTCCATGGCTGCTCCGCTCAAGGTCGAATTCCATTTCGATTTCGGAAGCCCCAACGCCTATCTCGCCGAGCTCGCGCTGCCGGGGATCGAGAAGCGCACCGGCGTCAAGTTCGAGTACATCCCGGTGCTGCTCGGCGGCGTCTACAAGGCGACGGGCAACATGTCGCCCGGCGAGTCGCTGCGCGGGATCAAGAACAAGCCCGAATACAACGCGCTCGAGACGGAGCGCTTCCTCCGCCGCCACAACGTCACGAAGTTCACCATGAACCCGTTCTTTCCGGTGAACACGCTGGCGCTGATGCGCGGCGCGGTGGCCGCGCAGTTCGAAGGCGTGTTCGAGCCCTATTTCCGGGCGGCCTACAACCACATGTGGGTCGAGCCCAAGAAGATGGACGACCCGCAGGTCTTCCGCGAGGCATTCCTGTCCTCGGGTATCGACATCGATCGTCTCATCGCCCGCGCCCAGCAGGATGACGTCAAGAAGAAACTGATCGACAACACCAGCGACGCGGTCGCGCGCGGCTCGTTCGGATCGCCGACTTTCTATGTCGGCAACGAGATCTTCTTCGGCAAGGACAAGGTGCGCGAAGTCGAGGAAGAGATCGTCGCGCAGCTGGCTGCGGGGCAGCGCAAGACCGCCTGAGCGGAAAAGTCCTCAACACAACAAGCCCGAGGGGCTGCGACAGGGAGGTTTCAGTGCAGGCGCCGATCCGGATTATCGAAGGAAGTGTGGAAGGCTTGCCGAACCGCATCCACGAGGTGATCGATCATCACGTCGCGGCGACGCCGGATCATCCGGCGCTGATCGACGACGAGGGGCGGCTGACCTATCGCGAGCTCGATCGAACGGTCGGCCGCGTCGCCGAAGCATTGCGGGCGCTCGGCATCCGCGCCGGCGACCGCATGATGATCGTGAGCGAGAATTCGATTCCGCTGGCCTGCCTGCTGCTCGCGGCGAGCCGGCTCGATGTCTGGTCAATCGTGGTCAATCCGCGGCTGTCGCCGCGTGAGCTGGATCAGATCAGAGATCACAGCGGCGCCCGTCGCGTGTTGCTCACTGCTGACGTCTCGCAAGAGGCAGCCGCGCATGCCGCGCGCTATGAGGCTGTCCTGCAGGATGTCGGCCCGCTTCGTGGCGTTGCCGTCACCGGCCTGAATCTCGCGACCACGGCCGAGCCGGTCGAGGCGGACGGCGCAAACCAGGTCGCGGTCCTGATCTACACGTCCGGCACCACGGGCACGCCGAAAGGCGTGATGCTGACCCACCGTAATCTCCTGTTCAGCGCCCGGGGCACTGCGGGCTTCCGCAAGATGACGGCCGATGACGTGCAATATTGCGTGTTGCCGATCTCGCATATCGTCGGCATCTCGCTGCTGGCGATGACCTTGATGGTCGGCGCCACCGTACGCCTGGTCGCCAAGTACGATCCAGCCGCGCTGGTCAAGGCGATGGCCGAGGAGGGCATCACGATCCTGAACGGCGTGCCCGCCACCTATCAGCGTCTGCTCGAATACCGACGCAACGCCGGCCTGCCGAAGCTCGATCGCGGCCGGCTGCGGGTGATCTCGGTGGCCGGCGCGCCGCTGGACCTCGAGCTTAAATCCCGGGTCGAGCAGGAGCTCGGGCTGCCGCTGCTGAATGGCTATGGCATCACCGAATGTTCGCCCGGCATCTCCGGCGTGCGGCCCGATAACCCGCGTGCCGACCACGCGGTCGGCACCGTGATGCCGGGCCTCGAAGCAAAACTGGTCGGCCGCGATCTCAAGCCGGTTGCACCGGGTGAGGTCGGCGAGCTGCATGTTCGCGGTCCTAACGTGATGCGCGGCTACTACCGCGCGCCTGATCTGACCGCCAAGGCGATCGACCCCGACGGCTGGTTCAACACCGGCGATCTGGCCCGCTTCGAGAACGACGTCCTCTACATCGTCGGGCGCACCAAGGAGATGATCATCCGCTCCGGGTTCAACGTCTACCCGGCCGAGATCGAGGCGGTGCTGAGCACGCACGACGCCGTTGTGCAGTGCGCCGTAGTCGGCCGGCCGGTCGAGGGTAATGAGGAGGTCATTGCGTTTGTGCAGCTGATCAAGGGTTCGACGGCCACCGTGCAGGACCTGATGGCCCATATTGCCCCGCAACTCACCTCGTACAAGCGCCCGTCCGAGATTATCCTGATGGACGCGCTGCCTGCGACATCGACGGGCAAGCTCCTGAAGCACAAGCTCGCGGAGTCGCTGCGCAGCTGAGGCTGAGCCGCCGCCGCAAGCCAGTTCACTCAAACAAGGCCGGAGTACACCATGCAGAAGAGAAACAAGACGGTCGCCGTCATTGGTGCCGGTGATTTCATCGGCGGCGAGATCGCCAAGAAGTTCGCCTCCGAAGGCTTCACGGTCTTCGCCGGCCGCCGCAACGGCGACAAGCTCGCGCCGCTGGTCAAGGAGATCGAGGCCGCCGGCGGCGAGATCCATGCGCGCTCACTCGATGCGCGCAAGGAGGAGGAGATCATCTCCTTCCTCAACGACGCCGACAAGCATGCGCCGCTGGAGGTCTGCATCTTCAACATCGGTGCCAACGTCAATTTCCCGATTCTGGAGACCACCGAGCGCGTATTCCGCAAGGTCTGGGAGATGGCCTGCTACTCCGGTTTCCTCGCGGGGCGCGAGGCGGCGCGGCTGATGACGGCGCGTGGAGAGGGCAACATCTTCTTCACCGGCGCGACCGCGTCGCTGCGCGGCGGCAGCGGTTATGCTGCCTTTGCCAGCGCCAAGTTCGGCCTGCGCGCCGTGGCGCAGGCGATGGCGCGCGAGCTCGGACCGAAGAACATCCACGTCGCGCATCTGATCATCGATTCCGGCGTCGACACCGAATGGGTGCGGCAGCGCCGCATCGAGGCGCTCGGCCCGAACGCGCTCGACAATCCCGATCTGTTGATGCCACCGGCTTCGGTCGCCGCGTCCTACTGGCAGCTCTACCAGCAGCCGAAGAGTGCCTGGACCTTCGAGCTGGAAATCCGGCCCTTCGGCGAGAAGTGGTAGGGGGCACGGCAGATGGAGCTCGCGCTATCCCCTGAAGACGCGGCGTTTCGCGACGAAGTCCGCGCCTTCATCAAGGACAACTACCCGGCGGAGATGCGCGTCCCCAATCCGGAGACCGATCTCTCCAAGGAGCAGATGCTGCTCTGGCATCGCATCCTGCACAACAAGGGCTGGATCGCGCCGCTCTGGCCCAAGGAATATGGCGGGCCCGGCTGGTCGATCACCCGCCGCTTCATCTTCGAGCAGGAAACGACGCGCGCCGGCACGATGCCGCCACTGGCGTTCAGCGTCACCATGGTCGGCCCGGTCATCTATACGTTCGGCAACGCGGCGCAGAAGGCGAAGTTCTTGCCGCGCATCCTGTCCGGCGAGGATTGGTGGTGCCAGGGCTATTCGGAGCCGGGCTCCGGCTCCGACCTCGCCACCGTCCGCACCAAGGCAGTGCGCGACGGCGACCACTACATTGTCAACGGGCACAAGACCTGGACCACGCTGGCGCAGCACGCCGACTGGATCTTCTGCCTGGTTCGTACCGATCCGGCCGCCAAGCCGCAATCCGGCATCTCGTTTCTCCTGATCGACATGAAGTCGCCGGGTGTGACGGTGCGCCCGATCATCACCATCGATGGCTCGCACGAAGTCAACGACGTCTTCCTGGAGGATGTCCGCGTTCCGGTCGAGAATCTGATCGGTGAGGAGAACAAGGGCTGGACCTACGCGAAATTCCTGCTCGGCAACGAGCGCACGAGCATGGCCGGCATCGGCCGCTCGACGCGCTACATCGCGCGGCTGAAGAAAATCGTGAAAGCCGAGATCCCGGAAGATGATCCGGCGCACCTCGAATTCATCAGGGACATCGCCCGCGTCGAGCTCGACGTGCTGGCGCTGGAGGCGACCGAGCTTCGCGTCGTCGCGCAGATGGCGCGCGGCATCGATCCGGGGCCGGCAGCCTCGCTGTTCAAGATCCGCGGCACCGAGATCTTCCAGGATATCACCGAGCTGACCCATCGCGCGATCGGCAATGACGGCCTTGCGATCCGCGAGCATCCTGTCAGCGCCAATCACTTCATGCCGGGGCCGGACTACGGCCACACGGCGTCGGAGAAATATCTCAATTCGCGCAAGCTCTCGATCTACGGCGGATCGAACGAGATCCAGCGCAACATCATCGCCAAGGCGGTGCTTGGTCTCTAGGGCGTGATGCTCAAACAAGGCGTTAGAGTGCATCGCGCGTTAGCAGCAGCGGCACGAGAGGATCGGATGGATATCCAGTTCACGGAAGAGCAGGAATTGTTGCGGTCCAGCGTGCAGCGGCTGCTGCGTGACCGGTATGACTTCGATGCGCGCCGCAAGATCGTCGCGAGCGAGGACGGCTTCAGCCGCAAGCATTGGGCCGAGTTCGCCGAGCTTGGTCTGCTCGCCGCGCCATTCTCGGAAGCCGCCGGCGGGCTCGGCGGCGGGCCGCTGTCGACCATGATCATCATGCAGGAGTTCGGCCGCCATCTCGTGGTCGAGCCGTTCGTCGAGACGGTCGTGGTGGCCGGCGGCCTGATCGAGCAGGCAGGTTCCGACGCACAGAAGCAGGCCTACATCGCCGATATCATCGCGGGGACGAAGCTGTGGGCATTGGCGTGGACCGAGAGGGGCTCGCGCTTCGATCTTGCCACGGTCACCACGACAGCGCGCCGGGACGGCACCGATTATGTGCTCACCGGCGAGAAGACGGCGGTGCTGGCCGCACCCTGGGCCGACTACCTCATCGTCTCCGCCCGCACCTCGGGCCATCGTCACGATCGCGGCGGCGTCAGCCTGTTCGTGGTCGATCGCCGCGCCGCCAATCTCGATCTGCAGAGCTTCAGGACGATTGATGGCCGCCGGGCGGCCGAGATCAGCCTGCGCGGCGTACGCGGAGAATTGCTGGGCAGGGAAGGCGAGGGCGTCGCGGCGCTGGAAGCCTGCCGCAACCGGGCCATCGGCGCACTCTGTGCCGAGGCGGTCGGCGCGATCGGCGAGCTGAACGATGCAACGCTGAACTACTCCAAGACGCGCAAGCAGTTCGGCGTCACGATCGGCAGCTTCCAGGTGCTGCAGCACCGGATGGTCGACATGTTCATCGCGCATCAGGAAGCGTTATCCCTGATGCAGCATCTCAGCCTCAGTCTCAGCGACGACGATGCCGGCGTCTCCCGGCTCGCTTCGGGTGCCAAGTCCAAGATCGGCTATGCCGGCAAGTTCGTGGCGGATCAAGCGGTGCAGCTGCACGGCGGCATGGGCATGACCGACGAGCTCAATGTCGGCCACTACTTCAAGCGGATTTCCTCCATCAACATTCAGTTCGGCGATCCCGCCTACCACGTGCTGCGCTATGCGCAGCTCGACGCGGTCGCATAAGCCAGAGAGGCAAGCATGTCACAGGATGCAGTCATCGTTTCCACCGCGCGCACCGGCGTCGGCAAGGCCTATCGCGGCGCGCTCAACAACACCGACGGCCCGACCCTTGCCGGCCATGTGATGGCCGAAGCCGTGAAGCGCGCCGGCATTGCGCCCGGCGAGGTCGAGGACGTGGTGATGGGCTGCGCGATGCAGCAGGGCACCATGGTGATGAATGTCGCACGCAAGGGCGCGATCCGTGCCGGACTTCCGGTCACGGTGGCCGGCACCACCATCGACCGCCAATGCGCCTCCGGCCTGCAGGCGATCGCGGTTGCGGCGCGTTCGGTCATGCTCGACGGCGTCGAGATCGCGATCGGCGGCGGCATCGAGTCGATCAGCCTGGTGCAGAACGAACACATGAACAGGTTCCATGCCGTCGACGATGAATTGATGGCGATGAAGCCCGAGATGTACATGTCGATGCTGGAGACGGCCGAGGTCGTCGCCGAGCGCTACGGGATCGGCCGCGACAAGCAGGACGAATACAGCCTGGAGTGCCAGCGCCGCGTCGGCGCCGCGTTGCAGGGCGGCCGCTTCAACGACGAGATCGTTCCGATCACGACCAAAATGGCCGTGGTCAACAATGACACCAAGGAGGTCAGCTTCCAGCAGGTGACCTTGGCCAAGGACGAGGGTCCGCGGCCGGATACCACGGCGGACGGGCTCGCCAAGATCAAGCCGGTGTTCGAGGGCAAGACCATCAGCGCCGGCAATGCCAGCCAGCTCTCCGACGGTGCTTCGGCCTGCGTGATCATGAGCGACAAGATCGCTGCGCAGAAGGGGCTGAAGCCGCTCGGCATCTTCCGCGGCTTCGTCGCCGCCGGCGTCGAGCCGGACGAGATGGGTGTCGGCCCGGTTGCGGCGATCCCGCGGCTGTTGAAGCGGCATAATCTGAAGATCGACGACATCGATCTCTGGGAGCTCAACGAGGCCTACGCGGTGCAGGTGATCTATTGCCGCGACAAGCTCGGCATCGACCCGGAAAAGCTGAACGTCAATGGCGGCTCGATCGCGATCGGCCATCCTTATGGCATGACCGGGGCGCGGCTCACCGGCCACCTTCTGATCGAGGGCCGGCGGCGCAAGGCGAAATATGGCGTGGTGACCATGTGCATCGGCGGCGGCATGGGCGCGGCGGGCCTGTTTGAAATCGTCCACTGACCGGTAACGCGGGAGAGACTTGTGAAGACAGCAATCACTGAACTGTTCGGGATCCAGCATCCGATCATCCAGGGCGGCATGCACTATGTCGGCTTCGCCGAGATGGCGGCCGCGGTGTCCAACGCCGGCGGCCTCGGCATCATCACCGGCCTGACCCAGCGGACGCCGGAGCTGCTGGCGAAGGAGATTGCGCGCTGCCGCGACATGACGGACAAGCCGATCGGCGTGAACCTCACCTTCCTGCCGAGCTTCACCGCGCCGCCCTATCCGGAATATATCGCTGTTATCCGCGAGGGCGGCGTCAAGGCGGTGGAGACCGCGGGCCGCAGCCCGGAACAGTACATGCCGGCGCTGAAGGCAGCCGGCATCAAGGTGATCCACAAATGCACCTCGGTGCGGCACTCGCTGAAGGCCGAGAAGATCGGCTGCGACGCAGTCAGCGTCGACGGCTTCGAGTGCGGCGGCCATCCGGGCGAGGACGACATCCCCAACATGATCCTGCTGCCGCGCGCGGCGGACGAATTGAAGATTCCGTTCGTGGCCTCCGGCGGCATGGCCGATGCGCGCAGCCTCGTCGCCGCGCTGTCGATGGGCGCGTCCGGCATGAACATGGGAACGCGCTTCATCGCGACCAAGGAAGCGCCGGTGCATGCCAATGTGAAACAGGCGCTGCTCGATGCCGACGAGCTCGACACCCGCCTCGTGATGCGTGCGCTGCGCAACACCGAGCGGGTGCTGAAGAACAAGGGCGTCGATGAGCTGCTCGAGATCGAGCGCGAGAAGGGCGCCAGGCTGAAGATCGAGGACATCCACGAGCAGGTCGTCGGCGTCTACCCGAAGGTGATGATCGACGGCGAGATGGATGCCGGCGCCTGGAGCTGCGGCATGGTGGTCGGCTTGATCCACGACATCCCGACCGTCAAGGAGTTGATCGACCGCATCATGACCGAGGCCGAGCAGATTATCCGGCAGCGGCTGACCGGCTTCCTCGACGGCAAGTTTGAAACCACGGCGGCCCGCGCGGTCGCCTGACGGGAGAGTGCCATGACCGAGCATGTCAAAGTGGAGGTCGCTGCCGGCGTCATGACGCTGACCCTGCAACGGCCCGAGAAGAAGAACGCGCTGACCGGCGCCATGTATGACGCGATGTCGAACGCGCTGAAGCAGGCCGAGGCGGATTCATCCGTCCGCGTGATCCTGTTCCAGGGCGACGGCGACAGCTTTACCGCGGGTAACGATCTGGCCGATTTCGCGAGCCAGGCGCGCGGCGAGAGCGCGGTCGGTAGCCCCGCGCATCGCTTCATCGAAACCATCAGTAAGGTCGGCAAGCCGCTGCTCGCGGCGGTGCAGGGCAATGCGGTCGGCGTCGGCACCACCATGCTGCTGCATTGCGATCTCGTCTATCTCGCCGAGAACGCGCGGCTGATCACGCCCTTCGTCAATCTCGCTTTGGTTCCGGAGGCGGCATCGAGCTGGCTGCTTCCCTTAAGGATCGGGCATGCGCGCGCCTATGCGATGTTTGCGCTCGGCGAGCCGATGGATGCGCAGGGCGCGCTGGCGTCCGGCCTCGCCAATGCCGTGGTGCCGCAGGCCGATCTGCGCAAGAAGGCGCATGACGCCGCAGTCGCGCTGACCAGGCGGCCGGCCGGTTCGCTCAGCCTGACCAAGAAGCTGATGCGCGAGCAGCAGCGGATCGCGGCGCAGATCGGCGAGGAAGGCGTGTTGTTCAAGCAGCGGCTGACGACACCGGAAGCGCGCGAGGCCTTTGCCGCGTTCGCCGAACGGCGCCAGCCCGATTTCACCAAGCTGTCGGCCTGACCGACAGCTAACTCACGGACACATCGAGGGAGCCAAAGCATGCACGTCGTCGGCAGCCATCAATATCCCACCATGGAATCCGTGATCTACGGCAAGAGCGCAGCCGAAGCACTGCGCGAGGAGGCCGAACGGCTGGGCGCGAAGCGCGTCTATCTGATCGCCAGCCGGACGCTGAACACCACCACCGACGAGATCGAGAAAGTCCGTAAGTCGCTCGGCGATCGCCATGCCGCGACTTTCGACGGCGTGCCGCAGCACACGACGCGGGATGTCGTGACCCAGATCGCGCGACAGGCGAGCGAAGCCAAGGCGGACCTCGTCGTCGCGATCGGCGGCGGCTCGGTGGTCGACGCGGCGAAGATCGTGCTGATGTGCATGGAGCACGAGATCTTCGAGCCGGCGGGGCTCGACGGCTTCGAGACTACGCCGGACCGCCGGTTCGGACCGTTCCGCACGCCAAAGGTCCGGATGATCGCGATCCCCAGCACGCTTTCGGGCGGCGAATACAATTCCGGCGCGCTGGTCACCGACACCGGCCGCAAGCTGAAGCAGATCTTCAATCACCCGATGATGATGCCGCGCAGCGTCATCCTCGATCCCGCGATCACCAAGTATACGCCGGAGAAGCTCTGGCTCGGCTCCGGCACCCGCGCGATGGATCACGGCATCGAGGCGATCTGCTCGAGCCGGCCCAACGTGCTGGTCGATGCGGTGTGCCAGCAGGGACTGCGCTACCTGCATGACGGCTTGCTGCGCACGAGGGCCAATCCCGACGACGAGGCGGCGCGGCTGAGCTGCCAATTGGGTTCGTGGCTGTCGGCCTTCGGGTTGCAGTCACGGGTGCCGATGGGCGCAAGCCACGCCATCGGCCATGTGCTCGGCGGCACCTGCGAGGTTCCGCATTACTTCTGCACGGCAGTGATGATGCCGAGCGTGCTGCGCTACAACCGTCCCGCGACGGAAGCGGCCCAGCAATCGATCGCCGCCGCGCTCGGTGCGCCCGGCCGCGACGCAAGCGAAGCGTTCGCCGGCTTCATCGCGGAGCTCGGCCTGCCGCGGCGGCTGGCCGATGTCGGTGTCGGCGAAGACCGCTTCGAACTGATCGGCAGGAACGCGATGCTGTCGATCTTCACGCGGACCAACCCGCAGCCGATCCGCGAGCCCGGCGACGTCGTCAAGATCCTGAAGCTGGCCGCCTGAGGCAACAGCACACGGAGCAGCCCATCATGGCCGCCTTGCGCATCTTCTCTTATCTGCCGAACCCGCGGGTCTGGAAAGCAACCATCGCCGCGCGGTTCTGCGGCGTCGACGTCGAGGTCAGAGGCGCCTCCGGCAAGGAATTGCGCGACTGGTTGTGGGATTACGATGCCCATCCGCTGGCAGAGCAGGAGCGCACTGAGTTCGCCTCGCTCGCGCGAACCGGCCGGGTCGGACTGACCGGCGCGCAGCTCTTCAAGACCGATGCGTTCATGGCGGCGCAGCCGTTCGGCAACGTGCCGGCGGCGTTTGGCGCCGACGGCAAGGTCGGAATCTTCGAATCGAACAGCATCATGCGGGCGGTGGCGCGGCTCGGCGAGGCGGCGTTCCCGCTCTATGGACGCGACGCCTATGAGGCGTCCAGGATCGACAGCTTTCTCGACGTCAGCCTGGTGTTTGCGCGGGACACGCAGATCTATCTGCTCGCGCTGTCGGGCGGCACGGTCGACGCGGCCATTCATGCCCGTGCCAAGGACGCGTTCGCGATCTACGCCTCCGGGATCGAGCAGGCACTGTCGCCACGGCGAGACGCGCTGGTCGGGAGCGGCATCTCGATTGCCGACATTTGCCTTGCCGCCGAACTTGCGCTGTTCATGAACGAGCATGCACGGACCGAGCAATTGCGCACGCAGGGGCTGGAGAGAGTTCTGCATCCGGGGGTAACGGATGAATACCCGCTGATGTTCGCTCACTTTGCCCGGCTGGTCGAGCACGAGCATGTCAGGCCGGACCTCAAGCCCTACGTCGAGAAGCTGCTGTCGAAGGCGGCCGCCTGATCTTGAAATCTGTTGGCTGCAACGCGGAGGATTGACTGCATGACCGCACCCGTCTGTCTGATATCCGGCGTTGGGCCCGGCACCGGTTCGGCGCTTGCCCGGAGGTTCGCTGAAGGCGGCTATCGGGCCGCGCTTCTCGCCAGGAACGAGGAGCGTCTCGCCGCGCTCGAGAAGCAGCTGCCGGGCGCCAAGGCCTATCGATGCGATGTGTCCGACCCGGTGCAGGTCGAAACGATCGCATCGGCGGTGGAGCGCGATCTGGGCAGCCCCGGCGTCGTGATCCACAACGCCGTCGGCGGCGCGTTCGGCTCCTTCCGCGAGATCGATCCGCAGATTCTCAATCGCAACTTCCAGGTCAACACGATGGGCCTGTTGTACCTGGCGCGGCGGTTTGCCCCGGCGATGATCGGCGCCGGCAAGGGCGCCATCGTTGCGACCGGCAACACCTCGGCATTGCGCGGCAAGGCCGGTTTCGCGGGGTTCGCGCCGACCAAGGCGGCGCAGCGCATTCTGGCCGAGGCCATGGCGCGCGACCTCGGGCCGCAAGGCGTCCACGTCGCCTATCTCGTGATCGACGCCGTGATCGATCTGGAATGGACGCGGAAGCGCTGGCCGGAGCGGCCGGACGACTTCTTCATCAAGCCGCGGGCGATCGCGGACGAGGTCTGGCACGTCGCCCATCAGGACCGCAGCGCGTGGTCGTTCAACGTCGAGATCAGGCCGTTCGGCGAAGCCTGGTAGGCGCCGCGCGGCGGTCGCAACAGCCGGTCAATTCATAAGAGTTCAGGGGGAGTTCATGTTGGTGAAGACGACGTTTGCTGTGTCCATTGCGATGCTTGCGGCCGTTGCCGCTACCGCGGTCCGCGCGGAAACGCCCGGCGTCTCGGAATCTGAAATCAGGATCGGGGCAACTTTCCCGTTCAGCGGCCCGGCATCGCCGCTCAGCAATGTTGGCAAGGGCCTCATCGCCTACGTCCATTCCATCAATGATCGCGGCGGCATCAACGGCCGCAAGATCAATCTCATCACCTATGACGATGCCTATTCGCCGCCCAAGGCGGTGGAGCAGACCCGCAAGCTGATCGAGAGCGACGAGGTGGCGTTCCTGTTCAGCCCGCTGGGGACACCAGGCATCGGCGCAACCATCAAATACGTGACTGCGAAGAAGGTGCCGCACCTCTTCGTCGTCAGCGGTGCGACCAAGTTTGCGAACTTCGCCGAGTTTCCGCTGACGACCACCGGGCTACCGAGCTACACCACCGAAGGAAAGATCTACGCCAGGTACATTGCCCGGACGGCGCCCGACGCGAAGATTGCGATCCTCTACCAGAACGACGATCTCGGCCGTGACTTCGTGGCCGCATTCAAGGAAACCCTGAAGGGCGAGTTCGACAGGAAAGTAGTGACATCTCCCTATGAGGTCACCGAGCCTACGATCGAATCCCGCGTGGTGACGCTGAAGGCGTCGGGCGCCCAGGCATTCCTGATCGCCGGCACGCCGAAATTCGCGGCGCAAGCGATCAAGAAGGCGAGCGAGATCGGCTGGACGCCGCTCACCATCGTGAATTACGTGTCGAGCTCGGTCTCCTCGACCATCGTGCCGGCCGGGGCGGACAAGGCGATCGGCGTCGTCGTGGCGACCATCGCGAAGGATCCGAACGACAGGAAGTGGGCCGACGATCCCGGCATCAAATGGTATCGCGCCCACTTCGAGAAGTATCTTCCGGGTGCCGATATCGGCGACAGCAACTATCTGTTCGGGACCCAGCAGGGCCAGATCCTGGAGCAGGTGCTGAAGCAGTGCGGCGACGACCTGTCGCGCGAGAACATCGTGAAGCAGGCGCGCAACATCAAGGGGCTTGTGCTGCCGACGCTGATGCCGGGCATCACGGTCAACACCGGGCCCGACAACAGCATGGCCTATACGCAGCTTCAGCTGCAGCGCTGGACGGGGAGCTCCTGGGAGCAGTTCGGCGGCGTGCTGAGCGCCGAGCCGAACTGAGCCGTCGCAAGGATGACTAACGCGTCGTGCTAGTGGAGCCGTCGTGCGATCGGCTTCGCCAGCGTACCATGCCAACCCCATTGCGATGATTGGTCGCCCGATCGCAGGCTCGCCAGGAACGCCCTGGTCTTCGGCTGCACCCGCGAGCCGTCGATCACCTCGAGCTGACCGCACCGGTTGAGCGTGTGGAGCTTGCGCCCGGTCCACTGCGGCCCGGGCTTGAGCAAATGTCGAACGGCCTGCTTGTACGTCGTCGGCGACAATTCGAGCACCTCCGCAAGTCCGAGCGCCGCGCCGTATCCGTCGGTGCAGTCCTGGACCGGCCGCCACAGCCTTCCATTGACGGTCACGAAGTTGCCGGCCGGCCGCGTTGTCGCGCGATCCATCAGGATCGGATTGGCCGCATGCGGTTGCCAGGGGCCGAGCAATTGCCCGGCGTAGTAGATCGCCAGCGTGTCGGAGTAGCCGCCGGTGCCATCGCGCCAGGCTCCGAACATGTAGTGCAGGCCGTTGTGCTGCGTGACGGTCACGTCGGCAAGTTCGAGGCCGGACAGCAGCGTTGAGTGCCGCTCCCACTTGTCCGGAAAGCGGATGCATTTGTAGATCGGAACGTCACGATGCGCGGTGCTTTCCGGGATCATCCAGAGCTCGCCGCTATCCTCGATCAGGAACGGGTACGACAGATGCCAGGGCTCTTCGAGCACCGGCATGGCCGTGCCGATTGGCCCTTTGCCGTCGAATTCGATCGCGGAAATGATGCCCTTGCCGGTCCGGTGGTCGAGGTCTTCGAAGAACACGAAGGTCCTGCCCTGCCATTTCACCGGGAACGGATCGGCATAGAAGCGGTTGCCGGGATCGCCGAGCACGTTCCAGGCAGGTCCCGACAGGTCGCCGGTGCGCCAGGTATCCGTATTCCCGGCGAAGCGCCAACCGACATGCCAATGCGGCGCGTAGCAGCACAGGCGATAGATTTCCTTCGCAATCGAAGTCGCCACGCCGCGCACGACAAAGGGCGCGGGATTTCGCAGCTCACCGCCGCTCGCCGGAGCAGCCAATTGCGGCACCAGCCGCGGAGCTCCTGACAGTATCGGCGGCAGCATCGACAGCGTGCGTGCCATCACAGTTTCGAGCCCGCCGCTCAGGCCGGCCGCGATTTCCGCGGAGGGATGGCCGCGGTCCATCACCGACCCGTCGAGCTCATTGACGATTTCGATCACCGGCAGATCGCCGGCGAGAATGGCCGAAAGTACGGCACTTTCTCCCGTGTGCCCGTTGAAACGTGGACGGAGATAGAGCCTGGCGGAGCAGTTCGGATCCCGCGCGGCGCTGGTGAAGTCGACCACCACGTCGGGGTTGCCTGCGCGCGGACGCTGCGGGATCGCCTTCAGCCGGTCAGCGCCGCTGGTCGTGCCCTTGCGCAGCACGACGCGCTCGAGCTCGAACAGCATGTCGAGGCCGGCGGGTCGGGGCTCCGGCGTCGTGGTCCAGGCGATTTGAACGGGAATATCCTGATCGTTGACGCGCAACGACTCGCGGCTCATCCAGAGCCGCGGCTGCTCGCGATCGCAGCGAAACTCGATAATCATGGCCAGCCGAACTTCCTAGTGCGCGTCCGCTCCCACGGCGTCGCCGAGAATGCGGACGTATTCCTCTATCATGGCATCCAACGAATATCGCGACTTGAGGCCCACGGCGCTTTGCCGCAGCTGGTCGCTCAACACACGATCTGTCAGGACCATCGACACGGCGGCCGAGAATTCGGCCTCGTTCGAAGCGTCAACGAATACCGCGGCAGGCTGTCCCTGGTAGGACAGCACCTCGCGCAGCACGGGGAGATCGTTGACGACGCAGGGAATGCCGGCGCTCGCGGCTTCGACCGCGGCAAGGCCGAAGGTTTCGGCCTGCGTGGGGAATACGAAGACGTCCAGGCAGGCCAGGAAATCGGCCATCTGGCGCGGTGCAATCTCGCCGATGAAGTGCAGCCGGTCCGAGACATCAAGCTCGTCCGCCAGGGCCCTCAACCGCCCTTCGTCCGCGCCCTGACCGGCGAGCGCAAGGTGCCAGGATGGATCGGCAGCCAGCAAGCGAATGGCCGCATCAAGCCGCTTGTGCGGGTGCAGCCGTGCCGCGCAGCCGAGCAGGGTACGGTCCGGTGGCAGCTTGAACTGTTGCCGCGCAACGTCCTTCGGCAGGCTGCGCGACTTGTCGTCGAAGCCGTGCGGGACGTGCTTCATGCGCGATCGATACGGAGCCGGATAGCGCGCATATTCGCGCTCCATGTCCCGCGAGTTCAGCGTGATGCACTGGAAGAAACCGGTAGAGCCCATGATGATGTCGGCAGCGCGCACCGGCATGCTCATCGACAGCGCCGAGGATACCTGGTTGGCGATCACGGGGGCGCGGCTGACGAGGCGCGACACGCCTCCGCCGATCACATTGCCGAAGTGCTGGAAAGTCAGGACGACGTCGGGCTTGATGGTCCTGAGATGACGGGCGAGCGCCCACAGCATCCGCAGCAGCGCCACCGGATTTCCCGGACGGGTCTGCGCGCAATAGAACGTATTGGGCGGCTCGTCGAAGGAATCCGATTTGCGGAAGAAGAACAGGTTGGCGACATCATAGCCGCGCGCGGCGAGTCCGGCGCCGAGCAGCCGCGAGATCTCCTGCGCGCCGGCGTTCTCGGCCTGGGTCTGCACCAGGACAACACGCAGCTTTCGCTTGCTCTCGTTCGGTCGATCGCGTGATGCGGCCGATGCCTCGCGCAATTCTGTGCCTGGCGTTTGTTGGAGCACGGATTCCTCACCCGTTGAAGGGGTGGATTCGCCCCCTTCATTTTTGCGCGCGTAACTATCACGCGAAGCGCGCTCGTGCATCGAGTAGCGCGTGTTGAGGTTACTGCTCATTTAGCAATCAGACATGTGTCGGCAATCGAAAACTATTATCTCACAGACAGGGTACAGCCGGCTCGTTAACTAATTGGTTACGCCAACCCATAGAGGGGGTAACCGGCGATTAACCATGGATATTTACGTTGGAGCAGTACTGTCAGTTGAATTCGAGTCAGAACCCATGAAGTTCGGTAGCCGGATAGGCCCGAGACGTTCCGAAGTCACGGAACCCGCAGCGTCGTGGGAATCTGCCGGCGTGCCGGCTGGCCAATCCTCCGCGGAAACCACCAAGGGCGTGCTTAGCATTCCGGGTGTGTTGGCTTTTTTTCGCGAGAAGGGTCAACGCATCCTGATGCTCGCCGCGGTCATCTTCGCGGTCGGTATCATTTTGCTGATGTTGATCCCGGCGCGTTACGCCGCGACGGCGCTCGTCGTCCTCGATCCGCGCGAGCAGCGCGTGACCGCCGACCAGGACGTCCTGCCCGGGATCGGTCAAGATGCCGCAGCGCTGCAGAGCTACGTCGAGATCGCCAAATCCGATGGATTTCTCGGGCCGCTGATCGATCAGCTCAAGGTCGCCGAGGACAGCGACATCTCCGGCGGAAAGACCGACGCCACGCGCCTGCTCGACCGATTTCGCAACCGGCTCGATATCTCAAGGCGCGGACTAACCTATGTTATCGCCATCAAGTTCACGTCCAACAATCCGCAGCGCGCTGCGTACTACGCCAATGCGGTGGCCGAGGCGTTCGTGGCGAGCCAGCGCGGGACGCGCAGCGTGGCAACCGACGAGGCCGCCGACTGGCTTAAGAGCCGGCTCAAGACCTTGAACGACCGGCTGCGGTCATCGGAAGATGCCGTTGCCAAGTTCAAGCTCGAGCACCGGATCGTCAACGCGGGCAAGGAATCCACCACGCAGCAATTGCGCGTCACCGACCTGACGCAGCAGGTTGCCGCGGCGCGGGCCCGCACCGAGGAGGCCAAGTCGCGCTATGAGCAGCTGCAACGCGACCTGAAGGCCAATGTCGACGGGCCGGTCAAGCAGGACCTGCTGAGCGCGCTGCGGGCCCAGCGCTCCGCGCTCAACGACCAGATTGCGCAGAAGCGTGGGGTGCTCGGCGATCGTCATCCCGACCTCGTGATGGCGCTCAGCCAGTTGAGCGATCTCAACCGGCAGATCGAGATCGAGCGGAAGAAGAACATCGACACCGCCAAGTCGGAATACGAGGCGCAGCGCGATCAGCAGAAGGCGCTCGAAGACCAGCTGAAGGCGGCCGAGCAGCAGATCCTTGTCGATGGTCAAGCGCTCGTCAAGCTGCAGGAATTGCAGCGCGATGCCGATGCCAACAAGAATATCTACGAACAGTTCCTGTCGCGCTACAGGACGACCGACGAGCAGCGCGGTCTTCAGAATTCGCAGACCAAGGTGGCATCGCCCGCGACGCCGCCGGTGCGTTCGACGCTTCCGCCGCTTCCTCTATTGCTCGTCGCGCTCGCGATCGTCTCGCTGTTGACGTCGACGGCGATCGTCGCCGTGCCCGGTCTGGATCTCAAGCAGCTCCCGATCAAGAGCATTCCGCCGCTTCGCCGCGCCGAGGCGCCGGCGCCGGCACCGCCCTCGGCCGCGCCGCAATCTCCGCTGCCGCCGGGCTTGCCGGTGCTGGCCCGCATTCCCAACATGGTGTCGTCAGATGCCGTCAGGAGCGTCTGGCAGACCCCGATTTCGACGACGGCCGAGCCCGATCTCAGTCCGCATCTTCAATTGCTGATCGAGAACATCGAGCAGCTTCCGGGTGAGCACGGCAAGGTGGCGTTGCTGCTGTCGGTCGAGACCGGTGCGGGCGGCAGCACCGTCGCACGGTCGCTCAACCGGTCCGCCGTCAAGAACGGGATGCTCAGCGTCCTGATCGAGATGGAAACCAGGCGCACCGAAGCCGCGCCGCCGCAAGGCTCGGGGATCATCAAGGCGGATCTGCCGTCGGTCGTCGAACTGCTGGGCGCCAGCAGCAAGGCGCCGCCCTATCCGCAGGACGACATTCGCGCCGATTTCGGCCTGATCATCGTCGACGCATCGTCGCTTGCCATGCAGCCGGCCGCTGTCGCGCTGGCTGCACAAGCCGACCTCGTGATCCTGGTAGTTCGCGAGGGCGCCGCCAACCCGGCCGCGATCGGCAAGGCGCGGACCGATCTGTCCAGGTTCGGTTCGGTCCCGATTGCGCTCGTCGTCAATCGCGTGGCGGCCAATGCCGCGGTCAGCAACTCTCGGCGCGAAGCCCTGGGATTGGCAAGCTGAAGCTCTGGATTCTTGTTTGACGGGTTTTCTTCACGCGAAGCGGCGTCCACTTCGCTTGAAAGCGCTCTAGTCCTTGCTATCCGCAACGCGGACTGCGTAAGCGCCTGCCTTCGACGACGCGAGATGCGACAGCACCAGAATTGACGGGTCGACGCCGGTCCGCCGGCGGCACAGCACATTGAGCGCGACGGTGGCGAGCACCAGGGAAACCGTCGCCGAGATCGCCGCCCCGAGCACGCCGAGCCAAGGGATCAGCACGACAAATCCGACCAGTCGCAACGCCACGTTGGCGGCGACAACCGGAACATAATCGCGCTCATGCCCCGTCAGCTGCAGGACCGCCGCCGCCGGGCCGCCCGCCGCCTGGAAGGCCGTTCCGATCGCGAGCACGATCAACACCCACTGCTGCGCGGCGAAATGCGGTCCGAACAGGCCGAGCAGGTAGGGAGCGCCGACCCAGACTATGACGAGCCCGCTGAGCACGCAGAGCGCGGTCACCTCGGACATCAGCTTCAGCGTATGCTCGAGCTCGCGGTGGTTCTTGCTGAAATACAGCGACGGCAGCCGGCGAGCGCCGAACGTGTAGAGCGCGGCGGAAAGCATCGCGAAGATGTTGGCCAGACGCGAGGCGGCGAAATAGACGCCCGCAGTGGCCGGATCCAGCATCCAGTAGACCAGGATGACGTCGAAATACTGGTTCGCCGCTTCGAGAATCGAGGCGAGCCAGAAGCGGAACGCGCTGCGGTTCCAGCGCGACGTCTCGAAGCGCGCCGTGACCGCGCGCAGGTTCGGCAGCACGCGCACGATCGACACGATCTGCACGACCAGCCCCAACGCCATCGCGACCGTCATCGCGGCGAACAGTTCGGCCGGGGTGAGCTGGCGGTGGCCGAACAGCGTCGCGATCAGGACCAGGACAACGGCAACCCGCCAGAACAATTCGCGATTGCCTTCGCCCATCAGGATGCTGACCAGCGATCGTGCGATCTGGCTGCCGAGCATCAGCCCGGCATTGACGGCGGTGAACGCCGAGACCGAAAGGATCAAGAGCCACCATTCGCCGCGAATGCTTGCCACCGCGGCGATCGCGGCGATCGAGATCAGCATCCCGATCGCCGAGTACTTCAGGCTCGACAGCAGCACGCCCTTGGTGAATTCGGCTTGGCCGCGCACCTCGTACTCATTGAGGAAGCGAACCAGCAGCAGCTCCTGACCGACCAGGCCCACGACCGCGGCGATCTGGGCGACGGAGAGCAAGGTTGCGAAGTCTCCGAACGCGTCAGGCGTCATCGTCCGCGCCGCCAGCGAGAACAGGGCGAACGCGAGCCCGCCGCTGCCAACCTTGAGGAGGATGGTCCCGGCAACGCCGCGCGTGACATCGCGCCGTAGCATTCGAAGAACAGAGGCAATCACAAGCGACGTCTCAATATCCTGTCAGGCTGCTGACCCTAGCAATCGGTGAGGTCAGGAGTGTTAATGTTCTGTTGCTAAAATTCCGTTCCCAACCGGCCTCAAGGCGCCACGCAGTCGTGACCTGGCCAAGATGTCGCGCTGCTCCATTCTGGAACGCTGCCGTCCTCGCTGTGTCCAAACGGCGCAGATCGGATTTTCCTCCGGCGCCCGGTTCGACAGCGTGGGCCGTGCTGGTTGAAGCCGCGTTAGCGCGTCAACGGCATCCGTCGAAGCTCCATGGCGTGGCTGTTGCCCCGCCGGCCTGCTGCGGAGCGTCCAAAACATCGATTTCATGACCGCTGTGGCTGCAAGCCACGTGCCGGGAAGGGGCTGATCGCAATGGGGGCGTTGTCGTTAACCTCAATAATGGAACTCGTCGTGTTCGTTCTGCGAGGCAGCAGGACGGGTAAGGAAATTGCAGTTCGGTGGTCAATTAGCCGCGGAGCGGACAAAGATGATTGCCGAGCAAAGCACCACCCAGCCGATCGCAACCTGTGAGGCTGAAACGATCGAAGCGGACGTCGCCATTGTCGGCGCCGGTCTGGCGGGCTCGCTCGCGCGGGCCGTCCTCGCGCGTGCCGGGTATCGGGTCGTCCTGATCGACAAGCGTTCGATCCCGCCGGACGAATTTCGCGTCGAAAAGATCGCCGGACGGCAGATCGATATCTTCCGCCGCCTGGGCTTCATCGACGACGTCGAGGCCGTCGCCTCGTCCTATGACCGGGTGCTCAACATCAGGGACGGCAAGCTGGTCGATATCGGCGTTGGCCGATCCTATGGGGTTTCCTATGCCAACCTCGTCGACATGGCCCGCGGCCTGACGCCTGATACGTCGAGCTTCCTGCCCGACCAGGTGATCAATATCAGCTGCAGCGAGGATCGCCAGCTATTGACGCTGGCCTCCGGAAAGCGCGTCGTCTCGCGCCTGGTCGTTCTGGCGACCGGCATGGCGGGCGCGCTTGGCTACAATCTCGGAATGCGCCGGAAGATGATCGCCGCGCGCCATTCGGTGACGTTCGGCTTCACGATCGCGCGGCCGGGTAACGCGCCGTTCGGCTTCGACGCGCTGACCTGCTACGGCAAGCAGGCAGCTGACGGCGTCGACTATCTCAGCCTGTTTCCGATGTCGGGCGGCATGCGCGCGAACCTGTTCATGTTCCGCGACCCGACCGATCCGATCATGCGCGAGCTGCGCCGCGACACCAGGCGGACGCTGCTCCGTCTGATGCCGGGACTGCAGCTCTACCTCGGTGATTTCGAGATCGTCGGCCAGGTGCACAACTGGGTCATGGACCTGTCGGTGACGGAGGGCCATCTGCAGCCGGGCGTCGTGCTGATCGGCGATGCCTACCAGACCAACTGTCCTGCGGCCGGAACCGGCGTGAGCCGCCTGCTGGTGGATGTCGAGCGTCTTTGCACTGAATATGTGCCGCGCTGGCTCGAGACCGATGGCATGGGCACGGCGAAGATTGCGCAGTTCTATTCCGATCGCGACAAGCTCGCCGCCGACCGGCATTCACTGCAACTGGCGCACTTCCGCCAGGCTTTGACCTCGAACACCGATGTACGCTGGACCATGCAGCGGAAGCTGCACTTCCTGCGTCGCATGATCACGCATCAGGTGGACCGGATTCATCCGGGGTGGGTGATGCGCGTTCGCAGCGCGCTCCGATAGAGCATGATCCGGAAAAGTGCGAAGCGGTTTTCCGAAAGGATCATGCTCAAACAAAGAGCTAATGTGCGATGACGACTCAACCTAATCTCATCGCGCCTTAGGCGGCGGTAAGGCTTTTCCCAGGCGGCCTTACCGCGTGCCGGTCGAGGTGCGGACCGGCCTGAGGTCGGTCAACCGCTTGGCGGCTTGCTTGATCCAGGGCGCCTGCTTCAGCGCAAACAGTGCAAGCGATCCGGCCGCGCTGCCGGCCTGCGTCACGCTCGACATCGGCGTGGGCTGGCCTCCGAACTGCATCTTGTAGGGTTCGTCACCGATGGTGAAATCCAGCACCCGGTCTCCGCGCTCGATGCAGTCCTTGGCGACGCGTTCGAACGTCAGCGCGCCGATCGACTGGCTCTTGTATCCCTCGATGTCGAAAGCCGTCATGACGACGAGCAGGCTGCCGCGGTGAGCCAGCCCAAGGGCGGTGGCGATGACCTCGCCGTCCATCTTCATGGCATAGAGCCGGGTAAAGGAGCCCATGCCGCGCAGCGCCACGCTCGAGTAGAAATCGAAATATTCCGGACGCTGCAGCAGGTCACCGTCGCCATGTGCCTGGAAACGCGGGCCGCGAAACTTCCTCATCACGTCCATGGCTTCGCCGATGGAAGCGCTGTCGTCGCAGCATGAGAAGGTGAGCGTGCCCTTCTTGTGGATCTGGCGCCATTTCTTTGCCAGTTCCTTTTGATAGGATTTTCCCAGCGCGTTGAGCTGCCATTGCTCGAACGGCGCGACCAGGACCGTCGCATAGGCATTGGTGTCCATCAGGCTGCGGTGAGGCGCCCCGAGCAAATTCTCGATCGGCATTCTGGCATCGAGCAGCTTGGGGATGCGCAGCAGGTCGAACGGCCGGACCAGTTTGCGTAGCTTCTCGCAGGCCTGGCGGTCCTGCAGCAGGTCGGCGAATGTCTTCGCGGTGCAGACCGGCGACAAATAGTCGGACACGCGAAGGTCCGCGAATTCAATCGTGCGCATCGGGCCGCGCCGCACCCGCAGCAGCGGCAGCACGGCCGCGAGCGCGCTGTCCGCGCGATGACGGATGATGACGACCAGCGGCTTAGCTGCCGCGGCGGGAGCGAGCTTGCGATACAGGCTGTCCAGCCATAACGGGTGTTGGAAGGCGGTCGCGTCCGAGCCTTCAAACAATGTCGCGTATTCTTCAGACAGGAAGTCGAATGCGTCGTCGATGCAGACATCGAACGCGTCATCATTCTTGTTCATGTGAAACCAAATAAACGGCGTTTTAAAAGCGCCGGTCAAGCCAGCGCTCCGCCGTTATAGCAAAGGCTGATGACCTCAGGCACCGGTAGAATACGATTTGTATTAATGTAATGCCTCGACCTTTGCGCAGTGCTGCTGCTCGAACGTCGCCGCGCCGAACGACCAGCATCGTTAACGATCCCTTTACGGCCATCCCTGATCACACGGCTGCGCGATATCGCATGTGGTCTGGACCGGATATTGCAATTAAGGGCACGTGAGTACTGGAGCCCTGCCGAAATGTTGAGTCACAGCCAAAAAGCCCGCGCTTCCTACGATATTTCGTCCCCGCGGGACGGTCGCGAGCCGCCTCGGCGTCTCAATTCGGGCATGGCTGCTCCGCCTGTCCGGATTTGCAACACTTTGGGCGGCGAGCAACCGGTTTCCTCGACGGATGTGCCAGCCGAATCAACGATGCCGAACGGCATGCTGGAGCGGCGCACCAATCCTGTCGGCAGGGCTGCGACCGCCAGCGTTGCCCGGGCAACCATCGGCGGGCTGCGGCTCGCCGTGCTCGATCGCGAGCAGACCGCGGATTTCATGGTCGAGGCGGTGTATCCGAACCGGCGTATCAATCGGCCGCTGTATCTGACATCAGCCAATGGCGAGGTGTTGTCGCGTTGCTCCACCGAGCCGATGACCGATCGGCTGTTCCGTGCAGCCGACCTGATCAATGCCGACGGGCAGCCGCTGGTCATGGTGTCGAAGCTGCGGTCGCCGAACCCGCTTCCCGAGCGCGTTGCGACCACGGATTTGTTCCACGACGTCGCGCGTAAGGCGGAAGAACTCGGGCTGACCTTCTACCTGTTTGGTGCGAACGAGGCCGAAAACAAGGCGGCAATCGCCAATGTCCGCCGGGCCTATCCGGCGCTCAAGATCGTCGGCCATTCGCACGGCTATCTGCGCGGCGACGCGCTTCGGGCCAAGGTGGATGAGATCAACGCTCTGGCGCCGGACTTTCTCTGGGTCGCGCTTGGCGTGCCCTACGAGCAGGCCTTCGTCGACGAGTTCATGTCGCGGCTTGGCAATGTCGGCGTCATCAAGACGTCGGGCGGATTGTTCAACTTCCTGTCCGGATCACGGCCGCGCGCGCCGAGATGGATGCAGATCGTCGGGCTCGAATGGGCCTGGCGTCTTTGGCTCGAGCCGCGCCGGCTGTTCTGGCGTTATCTGACGACCAATCCGCACGCTCTCTATCTGCTGTTCAACCGGACCCGGTCCTCGGCGACCAGGGACTGAATCCGTACCGAGTGCAATGTGCCGCTCCGATCCACCGGAGCGGCGAGCTCTTCAATGAGCGGAGTACAACCGATGGACGGTCGAGCAGTCGATAGCTCGGTCTGGCAGGCGCCGGGCGTCGATGCAGAAAATTTCGCGCGAACCGTCGTCAACTGGTCGATCACCGTCAACGTGATCATGTCGATGGGGACGTTCCACCCCGCGCTGCTTCCGACCGAGGTAACGCTGGTTCAGCAGGCCGTCGCCCTGCTGATGTGGGGCGTGCTGATCTATGCGAGCCTGTTCATCCGTCCCTGCCTGCGGCTGGCCTTCAATCTCGACACGCTCGTGATCGTCGCATTCTATGCGTTCGCCACGACTTCGGTGCTCTGGACCAATTTGGACGCGGCGGCCCTGATGAAGGCTGGGGCGCTCGCGGTTACGTCGCTGGGCGCATTCTTTATGGTCAGCCGCGTCGACATCGACGACATCGTGAAGGCAACCGCCCGCGGCCTCTTCGTCCTGATCGCGGGCTCGGCGTTTTGTGCGGTCGCGCTCCCGGACATCGGGGTGGACCAGACCTGGATGCACAATGGGCAATGGCAGGGCGTCTTCGAGTCGAAGCAGACCCTGGGCTTCGCCGGCGCCTATCTCATGTTCTTTGCCTGTTATCGAAAGATAACCGGACAGGGATGGCTGCCGTTCCTCGTGACGTTCGCACTCGCTTCGACCTGCGTCGTCCTTTCGGAGTCGCGCGGCGCCGGCGCCTTGTCGCTGGTCGCCTGTGCGCTGTTGCTGACCTCCTTGTGGTCGGTCAGGTGCATGCGAGTCTACGCGGTGCTGCCATGTGCCATGTGCGTTGCGGCCGCGTTGCTGATTCTGTACTTCTACACGACCGGGTACGACTCGATTCACGTGTTCGACACGACGATCAATTTTACCGAGAGAACCTTCATCTGGCAGTACGCCATCAGCCATTTCGATGATGCGCCGCTGTTCGGATTTGGCATCAACGGGTTCTGGACCAGACCGGAGATCTACGACTATTTCAACCAGAACCACGGCTGGGTGCTCGACAATTACCACAACGGCTACATCGCCATTCTCGTCGAAACCGGATTCCTGGGCTATTTCCTGTTCACGGCGAGCGTCTTTCTGTTTTCCTACAAGATGCTCTGCCTGATCGCGGAGCGGGCTATCGACCGTCTGCATTGTGCGCTGATCATCGGGTTCGTCTTCCTCAACTGCCAGACCAATTTTACCGAAACGGTCTTCCTGCGTTCGACGATGTTCACGTCGGTGCTGTTGATCGCCCTTTTCCTCGCCGCTTGCCGCTCGTTGCCGTCGTCGCGCCTGCAGTTGCGCGAGCTGGAGCTCTCATGACCACGTTTCGATTTGTTCCGCAAAGAGCCTTAAGCGCGCTGCTGGCGGTGGCGCTTTCTGCCGTGCTGATCTCGCCCGCGCATGCGGCCGGGCAGGGGGCATCCGCGGACGTCGCGACGTTGGGGCGTGGCATCAATATTCTTGGCTATGACGGTATCTGGGAAGGTTACCCGAACGCGCCCTTTCGCCTGGAAAACCTCACCGCCATCCGCAAGGCGGGCTTTTCACACGTCCGGATCAACTTCTTCGGCTTCAAGCACATGGATACCGGCAACATCCTGGATGAAGCCGTCCTGCGGCGCCTCGATGCCGTAATCGAGCAGGTGCTGGCGAACAAACTGATCCCGATCCTCGATGAGCACGACACCGGTCTCTGCCAGCGCGACGTGCTGGAATGCACGGCGAAGCTCAAGGCGTTCTGGCGCCAGATCGCATCGCGCTACGCTGGCAAATATCCGGCGCTGGTGTTCGAGATCCTGAACGAGCCCGGCGGGAATATGACGTCGGCCGAGTGGAACGCGCTGCTCGGCGAATGCCTGGCCATCGTCAGGGGAACGAATCCGAAGCGCGATGTCGTTGTCGCCGTCCTGAACACCGAGGAGCTGCCGGTCGAGCAGCTGACGCTGCCGGCCGGCGACAGGAACCTCATCGTCACGTTCCACTATTACCTGCCGCTGCAATTCACCCATCAAGGCGCGCCGTGGTCGGCGACCTTTTCGAAGATCGGCCCGTTGAATTGGGGCTCCGCGGAGGACGAAGCCAAGGCTGCCGCCGATTTCGACAAGGTCAGGTCCTGGTCGGAGAGGCAGCAGCGCCCGATCTATCTCGGCGAGTTCGGCGTCTACGAGCGTGCGCCGGCGGAGAGCCGGGCGAAGTACCTGTCGTTCGTGGCGAGGCGCGCTGAAAGCTTCGGCTGGGCGTGGGCCTATTGGCAATTCGATCACGATTTCGCGGCATTCGACGGCGCCCGGCAACGCTGGAACAGGGACATCCTCCGCGCGATCATTCCTCCGGCTCGATGAATCCATGCGGCCCACGCGCGGTCTCTGATTCAGGATCGCGCGGGACGCCATGCCTTGCCTTGCATGGCCCGAGGAATGATACTCGCTCCGGACAGACCAGGGAATCGAGAGCGTTGCCGGACATTGCGAGCAGGGAACAGTTCGATGTCAAGCGCGCAGCCTTTGCCGCAACCATCGGCAACATGCTGGAGTTCTACGACTTCATCACCTACAGCTTCTTTGCGACCGAGATCGGGCGCACCTTCTTCCCCGCGCATAGCGAATACGGCAGCCTCATGCTGTCGCTTGCGACCTTCGGCGCCGGCTTCCTGACGCGGCCGATCGGCGGCATCGTGCTCGGCATCTTCTCCGACCGGGTCGGCCGGCGGCCGGCGATGCTGCTGAGCTTCGCGCTGATGGGTGGCGCGATCCTGACCATCGCGCTGACGCCATCCTATGCCGCGATCGGCGTCGTGGCTCCGATCATCGTGATCCTGGCGCGGATGGTGCAGGGGTTCGCGCTTGGCGGCGAGGTCGGACCGACCACGGCCTATCTCATCGAGATCGCGGCACCCCGGAATCGCGGCCTGGTGGTGGCATGGCAGCCCGCAAGCCAGGAGGTCGCGGCGACCGTCGGCGCCCTGGTCGGCGTCATCCTGAGCAGTACGATGGCGCCTGACATGCTCCAGGCCTACGGATGGCGCGTCGCGTTTCTGCTCGGGGCGGTGTGCCTGCCGTTCGGCATCTGGATGCGCCGCACGCTGCCGGAAACGGTCCCTCACGGCGAGCGCGCTGCCGCAAGCGTCGAGAGCTCGAGCCATGTCATGCTGGCGCGCCGGCATCTTCGGGTGATCATGCTGGCCGTGATGATCCTGGCCAGCGGCACGATCTCGACCTACGTGACGCAATACATGACGACCTACGCCAAGAACACGCTGCATGTGTCGCCTTCGCTGGCGTTCACCGTCTCGCTGGTGAGCAACGCACTCCAGATCATCGGCGCGGTGCTGGGCGGCTGGCTTGCCGACCGGCTCGGACGCAAGCCGATCATGATCTGGCCGCAACTGGTCGTGCTGGTGCTGACCTATCCGGCTTTCCTGTGGATCGTGCGGGATCCCGGCGCGTGGTCGCTGCTGTTCGGCTTCGGCATCCTGTCATTCATCGGATCGCTGCCGTTCACCGCATTCTACGCCGCCTTCACCGAAGCGCTGCCGCAGAATATTCGCGGCGGCGTGTTCGCCACGATCTACGCGGTCGCGATCGCGACCTTCGGCGGCACCGCGCAGCTCGTGGTCACATGGCTGCTGCACGTGACCGGAGATCCGCTGGCGCCGTCCTGGTATCTGCTGTTCGCAGCGGCTGTCGGTATCGTGGCCATGAGCCTGATGCCTGAGACCGCCCCGGTAAAGGTCGGCGAGAAGTAACCGCTGAGCTCAGTCCATGTCGCGAAAGGCGTGGCCGTTGGCCTCGATCGCCTTCACGAGTTGCGGCGGCAGGTTGGCCTGCGCCGAGGTGCCGTCGAACACCCAGTCCTTGGCGTCCGCGAGATCGGGGAGACCCGCACCCTTGCGGACATAAAGGCCGACCGATGCCTTCTTCGGGTTGATGTAGAGATCGTAGTCCATTGCGCGCTCCTCTCCGTTGAAGTTCAACGGAAGCTCCGGCACAGATTGGCCGGAGGCTTCCTGGAAGAGTCAACGCCGGCGGGTCTAGGCGGGTTTCTTCGCCTCCGGCGCAAGCACCACCGACGCTTCGCTGGTCAGCATCAGGAAGGTGATGGTCTCCTGGAAGTAGAGCTGGACCGAGGTCGCCGAGTGGCTGAGATAGCCGATCGAAAGGTCCTGGCCGATCGAGAGCTGGAAATCGCCGCCGCGCGTGGTGAGCAGGACGCCGCCCTCGATCGCAGGCGCCCAGATGATCTTGCCGTCGACGAGGCGCTGGATGTGCTGAAGCACCGGGTAGCCGTCGTCGGTCGCGCCGCCGATCGCGGTATAGGGCTCGGTGCCGAGCAGGAGCGTATAGGGACCGTTGACGCCGGCGAGCCGCAACTGGCTCACCGCCTGCGCGACCACGGTGGGGTAATTCTTGATGCTCGACGGCAGCTTCAGCACCGGGTTGCTGGTGCCCTGACGGATGCCCTGGATGCCGGCGGCCGCGTAGCCATCGAACACCGCGCGATCCTCGGCGAAGGCGATCTTTCGCGCGGCCTCCTTGAGCGGATCCCAGTCGGAATCATTGGAGCCGCGTTCGACGTCGTCGATCGCCTGCCGCGAGAGCTCGAACGGCACGCGCAGCTCGACCAGCGCGCGGACATCGCGCTGCGTCGCCTCGACCCCGTCGCCGGGCGTGGCAATTTTCTTGAGATGGCCGGTGCCGACCGCGGAGAAGTCCGTGCCCTTCGGACCATCGACGTCGACGACACGGCGCGCCGCCAGGTGGCGCTTCAACGTCCGCGAGGCTTCCTCTTCGATCTGGGCCCATGCCGCGTCCGAGATAGGGGCTAGTCCCCGATGAAGATTATTCATGTCCAGCCTCTCCTTTGAGTGAGCCGATCCCGAGCGATCCGTCGGACGGCGGTATTCTTGGTGCAGGTGGCTCGTCAGCCCCGGCGTCATCCAGCGACGGCTCAGCCGGCGCGGCTGCCGGCGCCTCGCTGGTGACGTCCTCCAGGAAGGTCGCCGACGGGATGAAGAACAGCGTGCCGGTTACGGCGCGGCTGAAGTCGAGCAGGCGGTCGTAATTGCCCGGCGGCTTGCCGACGAACATGTTCTCCAGCATCTGCTCGATCCGGTGCGGGGACTTGGCATAGCCGATGAAATAGGTGCCGAACTCGCCCTTGCTGATGTTGCCGAACGGCATGTTGTCGCGGACGATATCGAGCTCCTCGCCGTTCTCGACGATCGTCGTCAGGGCGTTGTGCGCGTAGCTCGGCTTCACCGCATCGTCGAGCTCGATGTCGGACAATTTGGTGCGGCCGATGATCTTCTCCTGCATCTCAACCGGCAGCTCGTTCCACTTCTTCAGATCGTGCAGGTATTTTTGTACGATCACATAGCTGCCGCCGGCGAAGGCCGCGTCCTCGTCGCCGATGATCGTGGCCTCAGTCGCCGCCTGGTCCTCCGGATTCTCCGTGCCGTCGACGAAGCCGAGCAGGTCGCGCTCGTCGAAATATTTGAAGCCGTGCACCTCGTCCGAGGTGGCAACCGCCTCGCCGAGCCGTGACATGATCTGTGTCGCGAGCTCGAAGCACAGGTCCATCGGCACGGCGCGGATGTGAAACAGCAGGTCGCCTGGTGTGGCGACGGCGTGGTGGACGCCGTTGATCTCGCGGAACGGATGCAGACCTTTCGGCTTCGGCGCACCGAACAGCCGGTCCCATGCATCCGAGCCGATGCCCATGACGCAGGACAGCCGGCCTTCGAGATCGCGGAAGCCGACCGCGCGCACCAGCGCAGCCAGATCGGCACACAGCGACCGCACCACGGTATCGTATTCCGGATTGGGCTTGATCGTGACCGCAAGGAAGATGGCCGCGCGCGTCAGCTTCGCAGCGACCGGTTGCGGAACGGCTGATGGCACGCATCTCTCCTTAACTAACGGCACTTTCACGCAAAAAGGGTCTGGACCGGACGCCGGATTGACGTCCAGACAGGGGCACAGGAGCATGCCATCGGAGCCTTTACAAGAGCCCGGATTGCTAGGCTTCCGCGGACGGACCAACCGGCTTGCCGGACTTCTCCTCCTCGAGCGTCACCGCAATGGCGGCGTTGGCGGAGAGCCGCACCTTGGTGCCTTCGACACCGGCAACGAAGCCGAGCTCGATATAGTGGTGATGGCCCTTGTGGAAGCCGTCGCTTTCGCTCTTCTTGAGCTTGATGCGGTTGCCTTCCACGTGATCGACGGTGCCGACATGCACGCCGTCGGCGCCGATGACCTCCATGTTGTCCTTGATGTTCTGCTGCGTCATGGCGCTCTCCCTGGTTGAAGGTCGGCTTGTATATTCAGCTTGCATATGATGCGCCCGGACGACGCGGCGATGACAGCGCGTCGTTGGCAATCCGGGCTTCTCTCACACCGGTTCGAGTTCGTCCGCGGCAGCGTTCTCGGGCTTCTTGCCGTTGAAGGTGAGGCCGGCCTTGGTGGCGGAGAGCTTCACCTGCGAGCCGTCCCGCACGTCGCCGGCGAGGATCATCTCGGCGAGCGGATCCTGCACGCTGCGCTGGATCACCCGTTTCAGCGGGCGGGCGCCATAGGCCGGATCCCAGCCCTTCTCCGCGAGCCAGTCGCGTGCCTTCGGATCGAGTTCGAGCTCGATCTTGCGATCCTCGAGCAGCTTGCGCAGGCGCGAGAATTGAATCTCGACGATGCGGCCCATGTCGCTCTTCTGCAGCCGGTGGAACAGGATGATTTCGTCGATGCGGTTGAGGAATTCGGGGCGGAAGTGCGCCCGCACCATGTTCATCACCTGCTCGCGCACCGCGCTCGTGCCCTGGCCCTCCGGCTGGTTGACGAGATATTCCGCGCCGATGTTCGAGGTCATGATGATCAGCGTGTTGCGGAAATCGACGGTGCGGCCCTGGCCGTCGGTGAGACGGCCGTCGTCGAGCACCTGCAGCAGCACGTTGAAGACATCGGGATGCGCCTTCTCGATCTCGTCGAACAGCACGACCTGGTAGGGTCGGCGCCGCACCGCTTCGGTCAGTGCGCCGCCCTCGTCGTAACCGACATAGCCGGGCGGCGCGCCGATCAGCCGCGAGACCGAGTGCTTCTCCATGTATTCGGACATGTCGAGCCGGACCATCGCGGTCTCGTCGTCGAACAGATATTCGGCGAGCGCTTTTGCGAGTTCGGTCTTGCCGACGCCGGTCGGGCCCAAGAACATGAACGAGCCGATCGGCCGGTTCGGATCCTGCAGGCCGGCGCGGGCGCGGCGCACCGCGGTCGACACCGCACGCACGGCCTCGGCCTGGCCGACGACGCGCTTGCCGATCATCTCCTCCATGCGCAGCAGCTTGTCCTTCTCGCCTTCGAGCATCTTGTCGACGGGAACGCCGGTCCAGCGCGAGACGACCTGCGCGATGTTGTCGGCAGTCACGGTCTCGCTGGCGGAGGAGGTCTCGCTGGCCTCGACGGCAGCGAGTTTTTTCTCGAGCTCCGGAATGCGGCCATAGGCCAGCTCGCCTGCCTTCTGGAATTCGCCCTTGCGCTGCGCGTTAGCGAGCTCCGTGCGCAACTGCTCGAGCTCGCCCTTCATCTTCTGCGCGTCGGAGAGCTTGCTCTTCTCCGACCGCCATTTCGACGTCATGTCCGCCGACTTCTTCTCCAGATCCACGAGATCCTTCTCGAGGGTTTGCAGGCGGCTCCTGGAGCCGAGATCGGTCTCCTTCTTCAGTGCCTCCTGCTCGATCTTGAGACGGATGATCTCGCGGTCGAGCGAGTCGAGTTCTTCGGGCTTGGAATCGACCTGCATCTTCAGCCGCGCCGCCGCCTCGTCCATCAAATCGATGGCCTTGTCGGGCAGGAAACGGTCGGTGATGTAGCGGTTCGACAGCGTGGCGGCAGCGACCAGCGCCGAATCCGCGATGCGCACGCCGTGATGCTGCTCGTACTTGTCCTTGAGGCCGCGCAGGATCGAGATGGTGTCCTCGACCGTTGGTTCCGAGACGAACACCGGCTGAAACCGCCGGGCCAGCGCCGCATCCTTCTCGACATGCTTGCGATATTCGTCGAGCGTGGTGGCGCCGATGCAATGCAGTTCGCCACGGGCGAGCGCGGGCTTCAACAGGTTCGATGCGTCCATCGCGCCGTCACCCTTGCCGGCGCCGATCAGCGTGTGCATCTCGTCGATGAACAGGATGATGCCGCCCTCGGCAGACGTCACCTCCTGCAGCACCGCCTTGAGCCGCTCCTCGAACTCGCCGCGATACTTTGCGCCGGCAATCAGCGCGCCGAGATCGAGCGCGAGCAGCGCCTTGTCCTGCAGGCTTTCCGGCACGTCGCCATTGACGATGCGGAGCGCCAGGCCTTCGACGATCGCGGTCTTGCCCACGCCGGGCTCGCCGATCAGAACGGGATTGTTCTTGGTTCGCCGCGACAGCACCTGGATGGTGCGGCGGATCTCCTCGTCGCGGCCGATCACGGGGTCGAGCTTGCCGTCGCGTGCGGCCTGGGTGAGATCGCGGGCGTACTTCTTCAGCGCGTCATAGGCATTCTCGGCCGACGCGCTGTCGGCGGTGCGGCCCTTGCGCAGGGCGTTGATCGCCGCGTTCAGGTTCTGCGGATTGACGCCGCCCTTGGCGAGCAGCTTGCCGGCTTCGCTGTCCTTGTCGGCGGCCAGCGCCTGCAGCAGGCGTTCGACCGAGACAAAGCTGTCGCCGGCCTTGTCGGCGGCCTGCTCCGCCGCGGCGAAGGCGCGCGCGGTCTCCGGCGCGAGGTAAATCTGTCCGGAGCCGGCGCCGCTGACCTTCGGCACCTTCGCAAGCGCGTCCTCGGTCGCCTTGAGGATCGCGCGCGAGTTGCCGCCGGCGCGGTCGATCAGGCCGGCCGCGAGGCCTTCACTGTCGTCGAGCAGCACCTTCAGGATGTGGAGCGTCGAGAACTGCTGATGTCCCTCGCGCGTCGCGAGCGATTGCGCCGACTGAATGAAGCCGCGGACGCGATCGGTATATTTTTCAATGTTCATTGTGGCACCTCAAGGCAGCACAGGCTCGTCGAGATCCATTATGCCATGCATTGCCGCCGGCGACAGATGGCGGAACGATGACATCCATCATGCGACAGGCCAGTGCAATCGTGCAGGGCGGAGAACTGCGGGCCTGACGCTGCCGCAGTTCGTATCGTGTGATCGTTTCAGGGGAGTGTCAATCGCGGAGCGTGGTCGCGGGCCTACCGCTTTTGAGGTGTTGCGACTGCCGGTGTTCGCTTCTGGCACTCATCCGGAGGCACCGCCACGGACGCGCCGACAAAATCGGGGTCCGGCATCACGCCGATGGCGGCTCGGCTGATCGCGGTGCTTGCGAAATGAGCGGCGCGACGAGCCCGGATGGTTGTAATCGTGCGAAAGCCGAAGTCATGTTCGCGATTTCAGTAACTGTCATCTCGCACCTCGCGGAATGCACGCGATGATGCAGACGTGCGTCGCGCGCTGTTCCACTGAATCGCGCGATCATGAGTCACTGCACACTCTGAACCGTCGATGAATGGCTGCGCGATGCGCTTGGCGCTGTTTCAGGTTGATGTAAGGTCAAGGCGTTAGCGATGAAGTGTGTCGGTGCGTTGCCGATGCACGGAACTTTTGTTCCGGTTCTCACGTTGAACGTGCTCATCGAAGAGGCTCCCCCAATGATCACTCGTCTTCTTTCGACCGCGTCGTGCGCTGCGATTGCCACGGCGCTGTTCACTGCGACCGCCGTGCCGGCAATCGCGCAGGATGCGGCATGCGCGCCGGTCTCTGCCGTCGATACCGCGCCGCCGCCGTTGCCGACCTACGATCAGCCGCCGGTGCCGGGGCCCGGTTACATGTGGTCGCCGGGCAATTGGTCGTGGGACGAGGATCGCGGCGATTACTACTGGGTGCCGGGCACCTGGGTGCAGCCGCCGCGGGTCGGGCTGTTGTGGACCCCCGGTTACTGGGGCGCTTTCGGCGGCGGCTTCATTTTCCATCCGGGCTACTGGGGTGATCGCGTCGGCTTCTACGGCGGCATCAATTACGGCTTCGGCTACGGCGGTTCAGGCTATGAAGGCGGCCGCTGGGATCACGGCAACTTCTTCTACAATCGTACCGTGAACAATCTGCAGGGTACGCGGATCACCAACGTCTACGAGAAGAACGTCACGATCAACCAGACCACCGTCAACAACGTCAGCTACAATGGCGGCCGCGGCGGCATCGAGGTGCGGCCAACTCCCGCCGAACGTGCGGTCGCCAAGGAGCAGCATTTCGCGGCGACGCCGTTGCAACGCAAGCAGGTCGAGGCCGCAAGCCAGGATCCAAGCCTGTTCAAGCGGACCAACAACGGCGTGCCCGCCATTGCGGCAACAGCGCGTCCCGGCGAGTTGAAGGGACCAGGCGTGGTTCGCGCACGGCCGGCCGGCGAGGCGGTGCCTGCCAACGCTGCACGGCCGGCGGCCGCGGAGCCGGCGCGGCCGGGCGCTGCAGCTGCGCCCGCACCGGCCGACTCCCATGCGCTCCCGGTGCCGGGCAAGGAGCTCCCGGCGGCGCATCCGTCCGCCGAGGTGAACAGGCCCGCGGTCGAGGAGAAGCGCGCAGCGCCCGCCTCCGAGCCGAAGGTTGAGCCGAGGCCTGCAACGGAAGCGGCGCGGCCTGCCGCACCTGAGAAGCGGCCCGAGGAGGTGCGCAAGGAGGAGCCGCGGCCAGAGCCTGCCGCGAAGCCCGTCGCGCGGCCGGAGCAGGCAGCAAGGCCCGAAGCACGACCGGAGCCTGCGCCAAGGCCGGAAGCGCGGCCGGAGACCATGGCACGCCCTGAGGCGCATCCGCAGCCGGCAGCACGGCCGGAGCCGCACGTTCAGGCGCCGCCGCATGCTGCGCCCGTGGCAGGTCACCCCGCAGAGGAGAAGCGGCAGGAGCAACGCTGAGGTACAATCGCGCTCCGCCGGCTCGTTCCCGGCGGAGCGCACACTCTCTTCTTCCCGCGCGCAAGCGATCATCACTGGAGGTCGGTCATGGCACAGAGTCACGGTGGCAGCGGACAGCTTGACGACGGCAAGCCGCGCCTGAGCGAGGACGATATGCAGCGAGCCCTGCTTGGCCCGCGGGGCGTGCCGGGCAAGCCGGATCCCGCCAGGATGACGCCGCAGCAGAAAAAGAACATGCCGAACTATCTCGATCCCGGACATACCTCGTAGCGCCCGCGGTCTGAGCGCGTGCTGCGCGGCCCATTGCCGGGCGGCGCGCCGGCGCACTTGCAAATCGCCTGCTTTTGCGCCCTCATGATTGCAGGTGCACTCACGGTGTTGCGGAGCAGGTTGTGAGAAATCCGTACGAGGTTCTAGGCGTTGCCCCGACGGCGTCCTCGGCCGATATCCAGAAGGCCTATCGAAAGCTGGCGAAGAAGCTGCATCCGGATCTCAATCCGGGCGACAAGGCGGCCGAAGAAAAGTTCAAGGAAGTCGCCGCGGCGAACGATTTGCTCTCGGATGCCGACAAGCGCAAGCGCTTCGACGCCGGTGAGATCGACGCTGATGGCACCGAGCGGCCACAGCATCGCTACTATCGGGATTTCGCCACCGCGGATGGGGGGCATCCCTATGCCGACAGTTCGGGTTATGCCGACTATATGGACCAGGACGACGCGTTCGCCGAGCTGCTGCGGCGCACCGAGCAGGCGCGGGCGAACCGGCGCGGCCGCAACCTGCACTACAGCCTCGTGATCGATTTCGCCGAATCGATCGCCGGCGCGAGCAAGCGCCTGACGCTTCCCGACGGCGGCACGCTCGACGTGACGATCCCGCCGGGACTGATCGACGGCCAGGTCATTCGTCTGCGCGGCAAGGGCATGCGCGGCACCGGCAAGGGCGCCTCTGGCGACGCGCTGATCGAAGTGGAGATCAGGCCCGATCCGCGCTTCACCCGCGAGGGCGACGACATTTCGCTGGAATTGCCGATCTCGCTGTCAGAGGCTGTCCTCGGCGGCAAGGTCAACGTTCCGACGCCGACCGGCGCGGTCGCCATGACGGTTCCGAAGGGCTCGAACACCGGCACGACGCTGCGGTTGCGCGGCAAGGGCGCGCCGCGGGTCGGCGGCGGTCATGGCGATGAGTTCGTCAAGCTCAAGGTGGTCCTGCCCAAGGGCCCCGATCCCGCGCTCGAGGCGTTCGTGTCGAACTGGGATCGCAAGGGATTCAATCCACGCGATGATGGTGCATCATGAACAAGCAGCAGTTCCTGATCGATGCGGGTCTGGAGGTGCAGACCCTGGAGTTCTGGATCGAGCAGCAATGGCTCGTTCCGGACGAGACCGCGCACGAGATCAGCTTTTCCGATACCGACGTGGCGCGCGCGCGTCTGATCCGGGATCTGAAGGGCGACTTCGGCGTCAACGACGAGGGGATCGACGTCATCCTCCATCTGGTCGACCAGCTGCATGGCTTGCGCCGTGCGTTCGAGGAGTTGCACAGGGATATCGCGTCATCGCCGCGCTAGAGCGCGATGAGATTAGGTTGAATCGTCATCGCGCATTAGCTCTTTGTTTGAGCATGATCTCCGCGCAAACACTTCGCGTTTGTCGCGAGGGAAAACCGCTTCGCACTTTTTTGGATCATGCCTTAGCCGCCTCGCTTGCGGCGAACCTCAGCCTCTGGATCAGCCTTGGGAGACGATCATGACGGACAAGCCGACACCGCTGGCCCATGGCGAGATCGATGTTCTGATTTTGCAGGCGCTGGTGCGCAAGCTGATCGCAAAGGGCGTGCTGACGCCGGACGATGTCCGCTCGATGCTGTTCGAGGCCGCGAAAAATCTCGACCTTGTCGGCAGCGAGCTGACGACGGAAGCCGCCAACATCATCGTGCAGGAGGATCTGGCGCCGGCATTTCTCGGCGGTTGATCTTGTCAGGTCTGGCCGCTGCGGTTGGAGATCAACCGGATTTGCGTGATCTGGTCGGCATTGCCGGCAAGATAGGACTGCGCGTCCCGTACCAGACGCTCGATCGCCGCGGCGTCATAGCTCGGATGACGGGTGTTCAGATGCAGATCGGTCTCGATCTGCATCACATTGGTTGTGACATCGGCGCCGATCTCGACCGAGAACGACACCAGCGAAACGTGCGGGCTCTTGAACGCCATGTCTTGATCTCCTTTCATCACGCGCAAAGCGCTGATATCACCGTGTTGGACGGTGGACGCCGTTACCTCAGGCTGCGGAATCTTCCCTCGCGGTTGCCGCATTTTGCGCGGCAACACCAGAATGCCCGCGATCGAGCTCCTCGATCATGCCGCGGGCGATCTCGCGCTCGCCCATGATCACGATGTCGGCTCCGAGGCCCTTCAGATGATCGACCTCGGCGTCGGAATGGGCGCGCGCGATGATCTGGATGTCGGCATTTGCGGCGCGCGCCTGCTCGACGATCTGCCCGGCCTCGAACGCTTCGGGAATGGCGATGACCAGCGATCGCGCGCCGGCCGGATTGGTCGCGCGCAGCACGCTGGCGCGCGCGGCGTTGCCCATCAGGGCTTCGATCCCGCGCTGCCTGAGCCTTGCGACCATGTCGTCGGACGCCTCGACCGCGAGGAACGGCGCGTTGCGCTGATGCAGGGCATCGCCGACGATGCTGCCGACCCGGCCGTAGCCGACCAGGATGGTGTGATCCCGCAAGTCGGTCACCGGGATCGCCTTGGAGGTCGCAACGGTCGGCGAGGCGGCCTGCGGTTTCTCGAGCCGCGCGGTCAGCCAGTCGACGACCGCGAACACCAGCGGGTTGAGCATGATCGAGAAGATCGCGCCGGCCAGGATCAGGTCGCGGCCGGCCTTCGGCAGCAGATTGAGGGCAACGCCGAGCTCCGCCAGGATGAAGGAGAATTCGCCGATCTGGGCAAGGCTCGCCGAGATCATCAGGGCGGTCGCCATCGGATGACGGAACAGCACGACGATCAGCAGTGCGGCAAGCGACTTGCCGACCACGATGACGAACAGCGTCGCGAGAAACGGCCACGGCTCGCGCACCACGCTGAACGGATCGAACAGCATGCCGACCGAGACGAAGAACAGCACCGCGAATGCGTCGCGCAGCGGCAGGGTTTCCTGGGCAGCGCGCTGGCTCAGCGGCGATTCCCGCAGCATCATCCCGGCGAAAAAGGCGCCGAGCGCAAGCGACACCCCGAACAGCTTGGTCGCGCCGAACGCGATGCAGAGCGCGATCGCGAGCACGGCCAGCCGGAACAGCTCGCGCGAGCCGGTGTGCGCGATGTAGTGCAGGGCCCACGGGATCAGCCGCCGTCCGACCACCAGCATCAGCGCGATGAACACGGCGATCTTGATCAGGGTCAGCGCCAGCACGCCGGTCAGCCCGAGGCCGAAGCGGGTGGCGAGCGGGTCGGCGACGAGCGCGATGCTGTCGCCGCCCTGGAAGCTCGCCACCGCCGGGAACAGCACCAGCGCAAACACCATGGCGAGGTCCTCGACGATCAGCCAGCCGACCGCGATCTTGCCGCGTTCGGTGTCCATCAGGCGGCGCTCCTGCAGCGCGCGCAACAGCACGACGGTACTTGCGACCGACAATGCGAGCCCGAACACCATGCCCGCGCCGACGGTCCAGCCCATCAACAGCGCGAGGCCGAGGCCCAACAGTGTGGCGACCGCAATCTGCGCAATCGCACCGGGCACCGCGATCGCGCGCACCGACAGCAGGTCGTTCAGCGAGAAATGCAGGCCGACGCCGAACATCAGGAGGATGATACCGAGCTCCGCGAGCTCGGTTGCCAGCGCCTGATCGGCGACGAAGCCGGGCGTGAACGGACCCACGGCGACGCCCGCGAGCAAGTAACCGACCAGTGGCGGAACCCGAAAGCGCTGGGCGATGGTCCCGAAGACGAAGGCGAGTCCAAGGCCCGCGACGACGGTCGCGATCAGAGGTGTGTCATGCGGCATTTCGCCTTGTCGCACAGCATGGTTGGCGGTGCACCGCGACCATTTGAGGCGCGGCATTCCGCGCGCGGAACTGTGATCTATTGCTCATGGCGTGAGCATATGATCTCATGCCGGAATGGATCCGCGGCTGCCCAAGACCGATCTGGTCATCTTCGACTGCGACGGCGTGCTCGTCGACAGCGAGGAATTAAGCTGCCGCTGCCTCGCCGAGGCGATGGCGAAGGCCGGCATCGAGATGAGCACCGAGCGGGCGTTCGAACTCTTCCTCGGGCGCAGCACCGCGGCCCTGATTGACTATTGCCGGGGCGTGGGCAAGCCGTTGCCTGCGACCTTCCTGCCCGAATTGGCGCACCAGGTGCGCGAGACCTTCCGCTCGCAGCTCAAGCCGATCGTCGGCATCGCCGCCGTGCTCGCGGAATTGCGCCTGCCGTATTGTGTCGCTTCATCCAGCGATCTTGACCGCGTGAGGTTCTCGCTCGAGCTGACCGGTCTTGCGTCGAGCTTCGGACAGCGGCTCTACACCGCGCAGATGGTCGAGCATGGCAAGCCGGCGCCGGATCTATTCCTGTTTGCCGCCGGCAAAATGGCAGCCGAGCCGCGCCGCACGCTGGTCATCGAGGACAGCGTCAGCGGGGTGACGGCGGCGAAGGCCGCGGGTATGAAAGTGTGGGGATTTGTTGGTGGCGCCCACTATCGGTTGGCGGATGGCAGTGCTCTGCTGGAGCAGGCCGGGGCGGATCGAATCTTCGCTGCGATGACGGATTTCTGGAACGAAGGCTGACGCACGATCATGGCTGCGCCCGACAACGAAAAGTCTCGGCTCGACGATGCGGCGCGCGCCGGCTGGCTGTATTTCATCGCGGGCCACACCCAGGACGAAATAGCAAAAATGCTGCAGGTGTCGCGTGCCTCGGCGCAGCGCCTGGTGTCGCTGTGTCTGGCGGAGCGGCTGATCACGTTTCGTCTCGAGCACCCCATTGCAGCCTGCATGGAGCTGGCGTCTCGTCTGAAGGAGCGGTTCGATCTGGTGCATTGCGACGTCGTGCCGACGGATCCGGCGGCGCCGCTGTCAAATGCCGGGATCGCCGAACGCAGCGCTAATCTGCTGGAGATGACGCTGCGCTCGGAGACGCCTGTGATCGTGGCGCTCGGCACCGGCCGCGCGGTGCGTGCCGCGGTGGAGCGGGTCTCGCCGATCGAGCGGCCCGATCATCAGATCGTCTCGCTGGTCGGCAACATCTCCGCCGACGGCTCGGCAAGCTTCTACGACACGGTCGGGCGGCTCGCCGACCGCACCGGCGCGCGGCATTACCCGATGCCGCTGCCGTTCCTGATGTCGAGCGAGGACGAGCGCAACCGCATGATCCGCATTGATCCGATCGCGCGGGTGAGGGCGGTCGCCGCCAAGGCCGATCTGCGCCTGATCGGTATCGGCCAGATGGACCAGAAGGCGCAAGTCCATGTCGACGGCTTCGTCACCCGCGAAGAATTGCTGGAGATGATGCGGCTCGGCGCTGTCGGCGAGGTGACGGGCTGGGCCTATGACGCCAAGGGCCGCCTGATCAAGGGCGGCACCAACAAGCGCCTGACCAGCATTCCGCCGCAGATCCCCGCGGTATCGACCACGATTGCGGCGGCCGTCGGCGCCGCCAAGGTGCCGTCGATCAGGGCCGCGCTGGCGGGCCGGGTGATCAACGGCCTTATCACCGATGAGGCCACCGCGCGCGCGGTGCTGGACCGCTAAGCGGCTCTCTCTTCAGGAACCACCCTTCCAGCGTGCAATGGAACCCGCGATCGCGCGGGACGGCGCAGTCGCGTGCTTGACAAATTTTAACGATGGGATGAACATACGCCCAACACGTGGGCATATGCTCAACGTGACATAAGGGAGGTCACCTTGAAAAACGTCCTTTGCGCCGTTGCGGGCGCGGCTGCTCTTTTGATCTCTGCCCCCTCGATCGCCCAGACCACGCTGACGGTGGCGACCGTCAACAACAGCGACATGATCCGCATGCAGGGGCTCACCAGCGAATTCACCGCGAAGAACCCCGACATCACAGTCAAATGGGTGACGCTCGAGGAGAACGTGCTGCGCCAGCGCGTGACCACTGACATCGCCACCAAGGGCGGCCAGTTCGACGTGCTCACCATCGGCACTTATGAGGTGCCGATCTGGGCCAAGAAGAGCTGGCTGGTGCCGCTCGACAAGCTCGGCGCCGATTACGACGTCAACGACCTGCTGCCGAAGATCCGCGACGCAGTCTCGGTCGACGGCAAGCTCTATGCCGCGCCGTTCTACGGCGAGAGCTCGATGGTGATGTATCGCACCGACCTGTTCGACAAGGCCGGCTTGAAGATGCCGGAAAGCCCGACCTGGGACTTCGTGGTCGATGCCGCCAAGAAGCTGAACGACAAGGCCGGCGGCGTCTACGGCATCTGCCTGCGCGGCAAGGCCGGCTGGGGCGAGAACATGGCGTTCCTGACCGCGATGTCCAACTCGTTCGGCGCGCGCTGGTTCGACGAGAAGTGGGAGCCGCAGTTCAATTCGCCGGAATGGAAGAAGACGCTCACGACCTATGTCGACCTGATGAAGCAGGCCGGACCTCCCGGCGCCTCGTCCAACGGCTTCAACGAGAACCTCGCGCTGTTCAGCGCCGGCAAATGTGCGATGTGGATCGACGCCACGGTGGCGGCGTCCATGGTGACTAACCCGAAGGATTCCAAGGTTGCCGACAAGGTCGGCTTCGCGCTGGCGCCGAACACCGGGCTCGGCAAGAACGCCAACTGGCTGTGGGCATGGAGCCTCGCGATCCCCGCCGGCTCGAAGAAAGTCGATGCCGCCGAGAAGTTCATCGCCTGGGCGACCAGCAAGGATTACACCAAGCTCGTCGCCGCGAAGGACGGCTGGTCCAACGTGCCGCCCGGCACGCGCACCTCGCTGTACAAGAACCCCGACTATCTGAAGGTCGCGCCCTTCGCCAAGCTGACGCTGGCCTCGATCGACGCCGCCGATCCGAACAAGCCGACGGTGAAGCCGGTGCCTTACGTGGGCGTGCAGTATGCGGCGATCCCTGAATTCCAGGGCATCGGCACCCAGGTCGGCCAGCAGTTCTCGGCCGCGTTGTCCGGCTCGACGTCAGTCGACGCGGCGCTCACCGCTGCGCAGTCCGTGACCGAGCGCGAGATGAAGCGCGCGGGCTACATCAAATAAGCAGGCATGGACAAAGCCAGGGCGCAGCACGCGCCTTGGCCGCCCGACCAGCTTAGACCTCCCGAGCTGGGCTACTTGCGACCATCCTGTCCCGCAGCGGGATGGTCGCTCCTTTCCTTAAGAAGGAGGCGGGGATGGCGACCCAGCAGACCCAACTGCTTGCACGCACGCTGCTCACGCCCGCCGTGGCGCTGCTGTTCATCTGGATGATCGTGCCGCTCGCGCTCACGATCTACTTCGCGACCCTGCACTACAATCTGCTCGATCCAGGCTCCGAATCCTTCGTCGGGCTGGAGAATTTCCGCTACTTCCTGACCGATCCGGCCTTCTTCGCCTCGCTGCAGAACACGCTGGTGCTGGTCGGCTCGGTGCTCGCGATCACGATCATCCTCGGCGTGCCGCTGGCGCTGTTGCTCGACCAGCAGGTGGTCGGGCTCTCGATCGTCCGCTTGATGGTGATCGCACCGTTCTTCGTGATGCCGACGGTGAGCGCGCTGGTCTGGAAGAACTTGTTGATGCATCCGGTGTCGGGCCTGTTCGCCTGGATCGCGCATCTGTTCGGGCTGCCGGCGATCGACTGGTTCAACGATGCGCCGCTGTTCTCGGTGATCCTGATCATCTCCTGGCAGTGGCTGCCGTTCGCGACGTTAATCCTGCTCACCGCGCTGCAGTCGCTCGACGAGGAGCAGAAGGAGGCGGCCGAGATGGACGGCGCGAGCGCAATCTCGACCTTCATCTACATCACGCTGCCGCACCTGGCGCGCCCGATCACGGTGGTGATCCTGATCGAGACCATCTTCCTGCTCACGGTGTTCGCGGAGATCTTCGTCACCACCGGCGGCGGCCCCGGCCTGCAGACCACCAACATCGCCTTCCTGATCTATTCGCAGGCGCTGATCCAGTACGACGTCGGCAGTGCCTCGGCGGGCGGCCTGGTCGCGGTGGTGCTCGCCAACATCGTCGCGTTCTTCCTCGTTCGTATCGTCGGCCGGAATCTGGAGGCGTAACCTCATGGCGCGGAAGGTCACGACACGGAACAAGGTGATCTCGACGGCGGCGGCCTGGCTGGTCGGCTTCCTGATCTTCTTCCCGATCCTCTGGATGGTCCTGGCGAGCTTCAAGACCGAGCTCGAGGCTTTCGCGATCCCGCCGTCGTTCCTGTTCTTCCACTGGACGACGGAGAACTACGTCACGGTGCAGGAGCGCAGCGACTACCTCCACCACGCGCTCAACTCGATCATCATCGCCGGCGGCTCGACGTTGATCGCGATGCTGATCGCAATTCCGGCGGCATGGTCGATGGCATTCTCGCCGACCAAGCGGACCAAGGATGTGCTGCTCTGGATGCTCTCGACCAAGATGATGCCGCCGGTCGGCGTGCTGGTGCCGATCTACCTGATCTACCGGACATTCGGCCTGCTCGATACCCGCAGCGGCCTGGTCTTCATCCTGTGCCTCGGCAATCTGCCGATCGTGATCTGGATGCTGTTCACCTATTTCAAGGAAATCCCGAAGGACATTCTCGAGGCGGCGCGGATGGACGGCGCCACGATCGGGCGCGAGCTGATCTATGTGCTGACGCCGATGGCGGTGCCGGGGCTCGCCTCGACCTTGCTGCTCAATCTGATCCTGGCGTGGAACGAGGCGTTCTGGACGCTCAATCTGTCGACGCTCGAGGCCGCGCCGCTCACCGTGTTCATCGCATCCTATTCGAGCCCGGAAGGATTGTTCTGGGCGAAATTGTCGGCGGCGTCGACGCTCGCGATCGCGCCCATTCTCGTGCTCGGCTGGTTCAGTCAGCGGCAGCTTGTCCGCGGCCTGACCTTCGGCGCGGTCAAGTAGCAGAAGGGCTTTCGCCATGGGTCAGATTACGCTGCAGGGTGTGCAAAAATCATTCGGGCCGGTCCACATCATCAAGGGCGCCGACCTCGAGATCGCCGACGGCTCCTTCGTCGTCTTCGTCGGTCCGTCAGGCTGCGGCAAGACCACGCTGCTGCGGCTGATCGCGGGGCTGGAAGACGTCACCGGCGGCGCCATCCTGATCGACGGACGCAACGTGGTCGATGTGCCGCCGGCCAAGCGCGGGCTGTCGATGGTGTTCCAGTCCTACGCGCTCTATCCGCATATGAGCGTGCGCGGCAACATCGCGTTCGGCCTGAAAATGGCAGGGGTCGCCAAGGACGAGATCAACCGCAAGGTGGAGGCCGCTGCGGCCACCCTCAACCTGACGCCCTATCTCGAGCGCAAGCCGCGCGAGCTCTCCGGCGGCCAGCGCCAGCGGGTTGCGATCGGCCGTGCCATCGTGCGCGAGCCGAAGGCGTTCCTGTTCGACGAGCCGCTGTCGAACCTCGACGCCGCGCTGCGGGTGCAGATGCGGCTCGAGGTGACGCGGTTGCAGAAGCAACTCGGCACCACGGCGATCTACGTCACCCACGACCAGGTCGAGGCCATGACCATGGCCGACAAGATCGTGGTGCTGAACGGCGGCAAGATCGAGCAATACGGTTCGCCGCTCGAGCTCTACGAGAAGCCGGCGAACCTGTTCGTTGCTGGTTTCATCGGCTCGCCGAAGATGAATTTCGTCACCGGCGAGCTCGCCAGGCAGCAGGGCGCGACCACCATCGGGGTGCGGCCCGAGCATTTGAAGGTCGAGCGCGACGGGCAGGGCGGCTGGCACGGCACGGTCGCGGTCGCCGAGCATCTCGGCAGCGACACCTTTCTCTATGTCGACGCTGCGGCATTGGGAACGCTGACCGCGCGCTATGTCGGCGAGCTCGACCTGCATCCCGGCGATCGGGTGTCGCTGATCCCGGATCCGGCACGCATCCATCGTTTCGACGACAGCGGAAAGTCGATCCACGCGTAAGGAAGAAGAAAATGTATCTCGATAAATTCAGGCTCGGCGGCAAGACCGCCATCATCACCGGCGCCGGTCAGGGCATCGGGCTAGCCTGCGCCGAGGCGCTCGCGGAAGCCGGCGCCAAGGTCATCATCGGCGACCGCGACGCCAAGGTCGCCAGTGACGCGCAGGCGGCGCTGAAAGCCAAGGGCTTCGACGCCGATATCGCGCTGATGGACGTGACGGATTCCGGGCGCGTCTCGGCGGTCGCCGACGAACTGGTCCGCAAGTACGGCAAGGTCGACATCCTCGTCAACAATGCCGGCATCGCGCGCAGCGAGACGCCGGCCGAGACCGTGACCGACGAGCACTGGCTCAACGTCATCGACGTCAATCTGAACGGCACCTTCTGGTGCTGCCGCGCGTTCGGCAATCACATGCTGAAGGCGAAGTCCGGCACCATCGTCAATGTCGGCTCGATGTCCGGCTTCATCGTCAACAAGCCGCAGGAGCAGTGCTTCTACAATGCGTCCAAGGCCGCGGTGCATCATTTGACCAAATCGCTCGCCGCCGAATGGGGCGCGCGCGGGGTCCGCGTCAACGCCGTGGCGCCGACCTATATCGAGACCCCGCTGAACGCCTTCGTGAAGAACAGCCCCCGCATGTATGACGCCTGGATCGGTGGAACCCCGATGGCGCGGATGGGGCAGGTCGACGAGATCGCCTCCGTGGTGCTGTTCCTGGCCTCCGAGGCGGCAAGCCTGATGACCGGAAGCATCGTTCTGGTCGATGGCGGCTACACTTGCTGGTAAGCTCGCGCCGGAGATGACGGAGCGGCCATGCGGCAAGCCTATATCGGGGTGGACGTCGGGAGCACCAGCGCTCGGGCGGGGGTATTCGACGAGGCCGGGAAGCTATTGGGTTCGGCCCGGCATCCGATCCGGGTCTGGCATGAGCCCGGCGACATCGTCGAGCAATCGTCCGATGACATCTGGGCGGCCTGCGTGACCTCCGTCCGCAACGCGATGCGGGAGGCCGCGGTCGCGGCCGAGCGGGTCAAGGGCATCGGTTTCGATGCAACGTGCTCGCTGGTCGTGCTCGATAGAGCCGGCCGGCCGCTCACCGTCAGCCCGTCCGGCGATCCCGCGCGCAATGTCGTGGTCTGGATGGACCACCGCGCGATGGCTGAGACCGAATTCGTCAATGCGACCGGTGATCGCGTGCTGCGCTATGTCGGCGGCGCCATCTCGCCGGAGATGGAGATTCCGAAGATCCTCTGGCTCAAGCGGCATCTGCCCGCGACCTTCGAGGCCGCCGGGCATTTCTTCGATCTCGCCGACTATCTTTCTTTCCGCGCCTCCGGATCGCTGGCGCGCTCGACCTGCACGGTCACCTGCAAATGGACCTATGTCGCGGGCGAGGGCGGCTGGAGCGAACCGTTCCTGAAGGGGGTCGGGCTCGAGGCGCTCGCCGCCGATCGCTTTGCCCGCGTCGGCACCGAGATCGTGCCGCCCGGCTCGCCGCTCGGCCGCGGGCTGTCGGAAGATGCCGCGCGCGACCTCGGCCTCGTGCCGGGAACCGCGGTCGGCGCCTCGCTGATCGATGCCCATGCCGGCGGCGTCGGCGCGATCGGTGGCCGTGACGGCTCAGGCGCCGACGTCGATGTCGGCCAGCGTTTGGCCTACATCATGGGGACGTCGGCCTGCATCATGGCGACGACCGTCGATCCTTGCTTCGTGCCCGGCGTCTGGGGTCCGTACTTCGAAGGCATGGTGCCGGGCTTCTGGCTGAACGAGGGCGGTCAATCCGCGGCAGGTGCCGCGATCGATCACCTGCTCAAGTCGCACCCGGCGCATGGCGAGGTCTTGCTCGCTGCGAGGAACGACGGCGTCGATGTCATCGAGTATCTCGAAAGGCGCATCCTGGCGCGCAGCGGCAATGCCGGCGCGGCAGCACTGCTCGCGCGCAACATCCATGTCCTGCCGGAATTCCTCGGCAACCGGTCGCCCTATGCCGATCCCGGCTCGCGCGCGGTGATCGCGGGGCTCGATCTCGACACCGATGTCTCGGCGCTGGAGCGGTTGTTCATCGCCGGCCTGTGCGGGCTGGCCTATGGCCTCGCCGACGTCATCGAGGCGCTGCAGGCCCACGGCGTCAGCGGCAAGACGATCGTGATCGGCGGCGGCGCGAGCCGCAGTTCCCTGGTGCGCCAGATCATGGCCGACACCACCGGCTACACGGTGGCGCTGCCGCAGACGCAAGAACCCGTCTTGCTCGGCGCTGCCATGCTGGGCGCGGTCGCCAGTGGTGCGTACAACTCGATCAATGCGGCGATGGCCGGCATGTCGGCAGTTGGACGGTTGAGCGAGCCGACCAGGCCCGAGCTTGCCGATTTCCATCGCAGGAAGCGCGGCGTGCACAAGATGCTGCGGCAGCTGGATCGCGACAGCCGCGAGGCGATGAAGCGGGCGCCCGGTGCGGCGCCGACTTAGGGATTGTTTGCATGCTGCTGAGTTGCGGAGATGCGCTGATCGATTTCCTGCCGTCGCGGACGGCGGATGGACGCGAGGCCCTGACGCCCGCGGTCGGCGGCTCCTGTCTCAACATCGCGATCGGCAGCGCCCGGCTCGACCTTCCCGCCGGCTTCGTCGGCGGCATCTCGACCGACACCTTCGGCCGGATGATCGCCGATCACGCCGCGGCGTCCGGCGTCGATCTCAGCCGCGCCACGCGCAGCGACCGCCAGGCGACGCTGGCCTTTGCGCGCGTCACCGGCACCGAGACGCAATACGCCTTCTATGACGCCGACACGGCATCGCGGAACTGGACCTACCGGCGCGAGGCGATCGCGCTTGATGGCGTCACATGCCTGCACGCCGGTTCGACCACGCTGGTCCATGACAAGGGCGCGACCGAGACGCTGGCCTTCATCGAAGATGCGCGGCCGAAGGTGACGATCTCGCTCGATCCGAATTGCCGGCCGAATCTGGTCAAGGACAAGGACGCGTATCGCGCCCGCATGCAGGCGTTCTGCGGCAAGGCGGACATCGTAAAGATGTCCGATGTCGACTTCTCCTATCTGTTCGGCGATGAGGCCTACGCTGCGCGTGCCGAAGCGCTGCTGTCGGGCGGCGCGTCGCTCGTCGTCATCACACGCGGCAATGATGGCGCGAGCGCCTGGCATCGCCGGGCTGAACCGATCGCGGTCGCGTCGCCGGCCGTAAAGGTCGTGGATACGATCGGCGCCGGGGACAGTTTTCAGGCGGCGCTGCTCGCCGCGCTGCATCGGCTGGATCGGATCGCACGGCAGCGGCTGCATGACATTCCCGCGGCCGAGCTCACGCGCGCGCTGTCGTTTGCCTGCAACTGCGCCGCCTTCACCTGCACGCGCGCCGGCGCCGATCCGCCGCGGAGCCGGGAGCTGCGCGCGGGCACTTGGTAGGCCATGCGCGATCGGCAGCCGCGCCGTGTGCCGCCATGCGCATGAGGCGATAGACTTGCGACATGCCGCACGGCACGATGCCCGGCGATCGATCATGTCTGATGCGAGCGCCTTGTCCCAATGAGCGATGATCTCTGTCTGCTGCCTGCCGTTGAGCTTCGTGCGCGGATCGCCCGCAAGGAGGTCTCTCCTGTCGAGGTCACGGCCGCTGTACTCGCCCGCGCCGAGCGGCTGCAGCCTGAGCTGAACTGCTTCATCACGCTGTGCGGCGACGAGGCAATGGCGCAGGCGAAGGCCGCGGAACTCCAGGTCATGGCCGGCGAGCCGCTCGGCCTGCTCCACGGCATCCCGTTCACCGTGAAAGACATCGTCAGCACAAAGGGTGTGCGAACGACCTTCGGCGCGGTGCCGTACCGGAACAATGTGCCCGACCACGATGCCGTGGCGGTGGCCCGGCTCCGTGCGCAGGGCGGAATATTGATCGGCAAGACCACGACGCCGGAGTTCGGCACCAAGTGCCTGACCGACTCGCCGCTGTTCGGCCGCACCCGCAATGCGTGGAGCGCCGAGCGTTCCAGCGGCGGCTCCAGCGGCGGCGCGGCGGTCGCGGTCGCGAGCGGCATCGCGCCGCTGGCGGTTGCCACCGACGGCGGCGGCTCGACCCGGATTCCCGCCGCCTGCAATGGCGTGGTCGGGATCAAGCAAAGCAACGGCGTGATCCCGCACAGCCAGGTGCAGGACGTCTTCGGCAACCAGACCTATGTCACGCCGACCACGCGCACGGTCGCCGACACCGCGCTGATGATGCAGGCGATGGCCGGCGAGGATCCGTCCGATCCGTGGTCGATCGGCGTGCCGGTGCCTGACTATCTCGATCGCGCGGCGCCGCGCGGCGATCTCCGGGGCAGGCGCGTGCTGTTCTGCCTGTCGCCGCCGGGCCGCCCGGTGACATCAGACGTCGCCGCCGAATTCAAGGCGAGCCTCGACCGGCTGGCCAGCCTCGGTGCGGAACTCGAAGAGTTTCCCGGCGACGGCTTCGACGTCGAGCCGATCTGGCGCGCCATCAATCACACCGTCTGGCGCACCCGCTTCGAGAAGCTCGCGGCCGATCATCCCGATCACCTCAGCCCGACCTTCCTGAAGCAACTCGCGCTGGCCGCGAAGGTCAGCGGCGTCGACTACCAGCAGGCGATGTTCGACCGCACCGCGCTGTTCCGCCGGGTGCAGTCGCTGTTCGCGCGCGGCGATCTGTTGGCGATGCCGACGCTGACCCGCACGGCGCTGCCGATCGATCAGGATCTGTTCGGCACCATCGACATCGACGGCCGGAGCTTCGACAGCGTGCGGCCGCACTGGTTTCCCTGGACCATGCTGTTCAATATGACCGGGCATCCCGCGGTCAGCATTCCCTCCGGCTTCGGCCGCGATGGTCTGCCGATCGGCCTGCATCTGGTCGGACGCTTCCGGGCCGATGCCGAGCTGCTGCGCGTCGCGGCGCTGTTCGAGCAGGCGAGCGATCTGCTCGGCCGCTGGCCGGCGCTGAATCATGAATGACGCGGCAAAGGGCTTGCATTGGTTCGCGAACATGTTGAAACCTGCGGCCTGTTCCTTACCCTTCGGGCGGGCATGAGCGTATTCTTCCTGCGGCGGATCCTGACCCTGGTGGCGACGCTGTTCGCGGCCTCGCTGATCATTTTCCTGGTGCTCGACGCGCTGCCCGGCAATGCCGCGCAGATGCTGATGGGCGCCGACGCCTCGCCCGATGCGGTGCGCGCGCTCACCGTCAAGCTCGGGCTCGACCAGCCGCTCACGGTTCGCTATCTGCTCTGGATCAAGGGCATGGCGGTCGGCGACCTCGGCAACAGCTATGTCTATGGCACGCCGGTGGCCGGCCTGATCGCGGAGCGGCTGGTGCTGACGGTCCCGCTCGCGATCATGTCGATGCTGATCACGGTGGTGCTGGCGCTCGCTGCCGGCATCTACACCGCAGCCAACCACAACAAGCTCGGCGATGTCGGCGTGATGTCGTTGACTCAGATTGGCATCGCGCTGCCGAATTTCTGGTTCGCGATCCTCCTGATCCTGCTGTTCTCGGTGAAGCTGCAATGGCTGTCCGCCGGTGGATTTGCCGGCTGGGATGACGGCATCTGGCTCGGGATCCGCTCGTTGCTGCTGCCCGCGATCTCGCTTGCCGTGGTGCAGGCCGCGATCCTCGCCCGCGTCACCCGCTCGGCGGTGCTGGAGGTGCTGCGCGAGGATTTCGTTCGCACCGCGCGCGCCAAGGGGCTCGGCAAGCGCGAGGTGCTGTGGCGTCATGTGCTGCGCAACGCCATGATCCCGGTCATGACCGTGATGGGCCTGCAATTCGCCAATCTCTTGGCCGGCACCATCGTGATCGAGAACGTGTTCTATCTGCCGGGCCTCGGCCGGCTGATCTTCCAGTCGATCGCCAACCGCGACCTGATCGTGGTGCGCAACTGCGTGATGCTGCTCGCCGCGATGGTCGTGACAGTCAATTTCGTGGTCGATGTGCTCTATGCCTTCATCGATCCGCGCATCAAGGTCGCCAACCTGTGAGCGCGCCGCTGACCGCATCCGCCACAGCGGCGATCGCACCGGGCGCGCGGCCGGCGACCGGCTTCTGGCGCCGCGCGCTGCGCCATCGCAGCTTCGTGCTTGGTGCGGTGCTCAGCCTGCTTGTGCTCGGCGCGGCGCTGCTGTCGCTGGTCTGGACGCCGTGGTCTGCTTACGACATCGACGTCGCCGCGAAGCTGCACGCGCCGTCGGCGGTGCACTGGCTCGGCACCGATGTGCTCGGCCGCGACATCGTCTCGCTGCTGCTGGTCGGCGCGCGCTCCACCATCATGGTCGGCGTCATCGCCGTCGGCATCGGCCTGACCTTCGGCGTTGGCCTCGGCCTGACCGCCGCGGCCCGCAAGGGCTGGACCGAGGAGCTCATCATGCGGATGAGCGACTTCACCTTCGCTTTCCCGGCCGTGCTCTCGGCCATTATGCTCGCCGCGGTCGCAGGCCCCGGCATGGTGACGTCGATCACCGCGATCGGCATCTTCCAGATCCCGACCTTCGTCCGCGTCACCCGCGGCTCGGCCAATGCGATCTGGGCCCGCGAATTCGTGCTGGCGGCGCGCGCCGCAGGCAAGGGGTCATTCCGCATCACGATCGAGCATGTGCTGCCGAACATCCTGTCGATCCTGATCGTGCAGGCGACGATCCAGTTTGCGCTCGCGATCCTCGCCGAGGCCGCGCTGTCCTATCTCGGGCTCGGCACCCAGCCGCCGCAGCCGTCCTGGGGCCGCATGCTCAACGATGCGCAGACCCTGCTGTTCCAGTCGCCGATGCTCGCGGTCTATCCAGGAGTTGCGATCGCGATCGCGGTGCTCGGCCTCAATTTGCTCGGCGACGGCTTGCGCGATCTGCTCGATCCCCGTCTGGCGCGGGAGCGTTGAGCATGCGTGAGGTAGGCGCGCCGTTGATCGAGGTGAAGGACCTGGGCGTCCGGCTCAACACCAGCCGCGGCCCGGCGCAGGCCGTCCGCGGCGTCAGCTTCGCGCTTCGCCGCGGCGAGACGCTCGGGCTGGTCGGCGAGTCCGGTTGCGGCAAGTCGGTCACGGCGCTGGCCCTGATGGGGCTCTTGCCCGACAGCGCCGTGATCAGCGGCAGCATCCGGCTCGAAGGCGCGGAGCTCGTCGGCCTGCCCGACGCGGCCTATTGCAAGCTGCGCGGCAACCGCATCAGCATGATCTTCCAGGAGCCGATGACCGCGCTCAATCCGATGCACACGATCGGCCACCAGGTCGCCGAGCCGCTGCGGCGTCACACCGGCATCTCGTCAACCGAGGCGCGGCTGGAAGCCATTGCCTTGCTCGATCGCGTCGGGCTGCCTGATGCGGCGAAGCGGGTCGATGCCTATCCGCACCAGTTTTCCGGCGGCCAGCGCCAGCGTATCACGATCGCGATGGCGCTCGCCTGCCAGCCCGATTTGCTGATCGCCGACGAGCCGACCACGGCCCTTGACGTCACGATCCAGGGCCAGATCCTCGATCTGGTCGCCGATCTCGTCGCGGAGCGCGGCATGTCGATGATCCTGATCTCGCACGATCTCGGCGTGATCGCCGAGAACGTCGAGCGCATGATGGTGATGTATGGCGGCACCATCGTCGAAAGCGGTGCCACCGACGCCGTGTTCACGCGGATGGGGCATCCCTACACGCAGGGCCTGTTCCGCGCCCGGCCGCGGCTTGGCGCGCGCAAGGGGACGCGACTCAGGACCATCGCCGGCACCGTGCCGGAGCTGGCTGACCTGCCCGCGGGATGTACCTTTGCCGATCGCTGCGCGATCGTGGAAGAACGTTGCCGCGCGGCGTTGCCGGCTGTCGTCGATGTCGGCGGCAGCCATGGCGTGCGTTGCATCAGGACCGACGTCTCGATGGCGGCCGGAGGCGTTGGAGCATGATTGTGCTCGATCAGCCCCAGCCCGCGCCCGCGACGCCGCTGCTCGAGGTGACGGATCTCGCGCAACGCTACACCCTGCCGCGTGAAAGCCTGTTCAAGCCGGCGGCGCAGGTGCACGCGCTCAATGGCGTCACGGTGCGGGTCATGCCGGGCAAGAGTCTCGGCGTCGTCGGCGAGTCCGGGTCGGGCAAATCGACCTTTGCGCGGCTGGTGATGGCGCTGGAGCGGCCGACATCGGGCACGGTGTCACTGCTGGGGCGCGACCTCAACCGGATGCCACCGGACGAGCTGCGCCGCGCCCGCCGCGATTTCCAGATGGTGTTTCAGGATCCCTACGGCTCGCTCGATCCGCGGCAGACCGTCGCGCGCATCGTTGCCGAGCCGCTGACTGCGCTCGGGCGGATCGATCGCGGCAGCCTGCGCGAGCGTGTCGCCACGGTGCTGCGGCAGGTCGGGTTGCGCGACGCCGACATGGACAAGTTCCCGCACGAATTCTCCGGCGGCCAGCGCCAGCGCATCGCGATCGCACGCGCGCTGATCACCCAGCCGAAGTTGATCGTCGCCGACGAGCCGGTTTCGGCGCTCGACGTGTCGGTGCAGGCGCAGGTGCTCAATTTGATGCAGGATCTGCAGGATGAGTTCGGACTGAGCTACATGCTGATCAGCCATGACCTCGCCGTGGTCGATCTGCTCTGCGACGAGATCGCGGTGATGTATCTCGGGCGGATCGTCGAGCAGGGTCGGCCCGCCGATCTGTTCGCCCACAGCGCCCATCCCTATACGCGCGCGCTGCTGGATGCGGTGCCGCGGGCCCGGGCAGGCCGCGTCCGGCGGCGCCGCGGCGCGCAGGCGATCGGCTCGCAGGCCTCGGCCGCGGCCGGCTGTCCTTACGCGCCGCGCTGCCCTCTCGCCGACCAGCATTGTCGCGAGGCCGCGCCTGCGCTACGCAGCGTGGGAGACGCCCATCTGGCGGCCTGCCATTACGCCGAAGCCGTGATGGCGCTGCCGCCGGTGGTCGCGGAGGCCGGTTAGTCTATCGTGCGGGACCAGCCCAGGCTGATGAAAGAGCACGTCCGGGGAGCAGACCAATGTTGAGGAAATTGTGCGTCATCGCGGCCGCTGCCGCGCTCGCCGCAGCGCCGCTGCCGGGCCTCGCGCAGGGCAAGAAGGACAGCGTCGTGATGGGCATGACGCTGGAGCCGCCGGGACTCGATCCCACCAACGCGGCGGCCGCGGCGATCGCCGAAGTCACGCTCTACAACGTCTACGAGACGCTGACCAAAATCAACGAGGACGGCTCGGTGTCGCCGTTGCTCGCCGAGAGCTGGCAGGCCTCGTCCGATCTCAGGACCTACACGTTCAAGCTCCGCAAGGGCGTCAAATTCCACAATGGCGAGCCGTTCGATTCCGCGGCGGTGAAGTTCTCGTTCGACCGCGCGGCCGCGCCGACCTCGACCAACAAGGACAGGAGCCTGTACCAGGCTTTCGCGTCGGTGACGGCGCCCGATGCGGAGACCATCGTTGTCGCGCTGAAGTATTCCGAGCCGAACCTGCCGTTCCTGCTCGGCCAGGCGTCGGGCTCGATCGTCGAGCCGAAGAGCGCGCCGACCGATGCGACCCAGCCGGTCGGCACCGGACCCTACACGCTCGGCAACTGGGCCAAGGGCTCGGCGATCACGCTGGTCAAATGGCCGGAGTATCGCAACGCCGCCGCGATCAAGCTCGCCAAGGTGACGATCCGCTTCATCGGGGATCCCGCCGCGCAGGTCGCGGCGCTGCTGTCGGGCGATGTCGACGCGTTCCCGCGGGTTGCGGCGGCACGCAGCCTGGCGCAGTTCAAGGCCGATCCGCGCTTCAATGTGCTGATCGGCGGCTCGCGAACCAAAACCATCGTCGGCATCAACGAGCGCAAGAAGCCGCTCGATGATGTCCGCGTTCGCCGCGCCATCCTGGCGGCGATCGACCGCAAGGCGATGATCGACGGCGCGGTCGATGGCTTCGGCATGCCGATCGGCAGCTTCTACACGCCGGGATCGCTCGGCTATGTCGATACCACCGGCATCAATCCCTATGATCCCGAACTGGCCAAGAAGCTGCTGGCCGAGGCCGGTGTCAAGACGCCGCTGGAGCTCAGCCTCAAGCTGCCGCCGCCGTCCTACGCGCGGCAGGGCGGCGAGGTGCTTGCGGCCCAGCTTGCCAAGGTCGGCATTGTTGCCAAGATCGAGAACGTCGAATGGGCGCAATGGCTGTCGCAGGTCTTCACCGGCCCGCACAATTACGACCTCACCATCGTCGCGCATGTCGAGCCGTTCGACCTCGTGAAGCTGACCGAGCCGGACTACTATCTCGGCTACAAATCCGAGGCGTTCAACGCGCTCTATCAGCAGATCATGGCGACGCCTGACGAGGCCGGCCGCGCCAAGCTGCTCGGCGACGCGCAGCGGATGCTGGCAACCGATGCGGTCGCCGGCTTCCTGTTCCAGCCGCAATTGATCACGATCGCCAGCAAGAAGCTGAAGGGCGTGTGGAAGGACGTGCCGCAGTTCGAGAATGATTTCTCGACCTGGGCTTGGGAGTAACTTGGGAGTAATCTGGGAGGAGGCGATCGCGCCGGCGGAGACCAATGGCCTCAGCCGACGCCGCACCTCGCGCGACGCCGTCGCTTGACGCTTAGTCTCATTTTGCGTGCTGCGCCTGCGAAGGCGATTTTGTCCGGCGATTCGCGAAGGCGCCGGAAGCCACCGATATTGCTCAGGTTGATGCAAGCCCGCGCTTGTAGCACTTCGGTCGCGCGAACGCATGCTGTTGTGGCTTCGCGTCGAGCGCATCGGTTGTGTTTGTGAAGGACAGCGCTAACATGGAACCCGTCCATCGATACCTGTCGTTGTCTTTATTGATCACCCTATTGCAGCGCAACCAAGGCCACCAACGGTGCGCGCTTGCTACGGCGGCCAGGCCTCGAAGGGGAAGTAGCAAACATCATCCCTGATACTGCAACCAAGAAATGACGGGGGAGACTATGTACGTGAAAGGGCTTGCGGCATTCGCCGCAGCGGTCGGCGTTGGCCTGTTGTCCGGTGCTGCCATCGCACAAGAAGTCAAGCAGGAGAAGCAGTCGGTTTTGGGTAACGCCAATGTGCCTCCGGTGACCCAGGAGCAGCTCAACGCCGCCGACAAGAACGCCAAGGACTTCCTGCTCACCAACGGAAATTATGCCCAGACGCGCTTCTATCCGGGCAAGCAGATCGGCCGGGACAATGTGAAGAACCTGCACGTCGCCTGGATTTTCCAGACCGACGTCAAGGAGTCGCTCGAGACATCGCCGATCGTCGTCGACGGCGTGATGTATGTCACGACGTCGTTCAGCCATGTCTATGCGCTCGACGCCAAGACCGGCCAGCAGCTCTGGCACTATGCCCACAAGATGGGCCCGATCACGGTCTATTGCTGCGGTCCCAACAATCGCGGCGTTCAGGTGCTCGGCGACCGGGTCTATCTGGCGACGCTGGATTCCAAACTGATGGCGCTGAACGCCAAGACCGGCGAAGTGGTCTGGACCACCAACATCGCCGATCCCGAGCTCGGCTACAGCGAGACGATGGCGCCGACCGTGGTCAAGGACAAGGTGCTGATCGGCACCAATGGCGGCGAATACGGCATCCGCGGCTTCGTGCGCGCCTATGATGCCAAGACCGGCAAGCAGCTGTGGAATTTCAACACCATTCCGGAGAACTCCGTCGGCGTCTGGGCGACCAAGGACGCCACCGGCCGCGACATGCATCGCAACATCCAGGCCGAGAAGGACATGCTCGCCAAGATCGGAGATCCCTACGCCAAGCTCGGCGGCGGCGTCTGGCAGAACCCGTCGGTCGATCTCGCAACCAACCGGATCTACTTCGTCGTCGGCAATCCGTCGCCCGACCTCGACGGCTCGAACCGCCCCGGCGACAACCTCTACACCAACTCGCTGGTCTCGCTCGATCTCGATACCGGCAAGTATGTCTGCCATTTCCAGTACATCGCCCATGACGTCTGGGATCTCGACGCGGTCAGCCCGACGGTGCTGGTCAACGTCAAGGACAAGGACGGCAAAACGATTCCCGGCGTCATCCATGCCGGCAAGACCGGGCACATCTATGTGCACGATCGCAAGGACTGCAGCCTGATCCGCTTCTCCGAGGCGATGGTGCCGCAGGAGAACATGTGGGTGCTACCGACCAAGGAAGGCGCGCGCATGCTGCCCGGCGCCAATGGCGGCGTCGAATGGTCGCCGATCGCCACCGACCCGGGACAGGAGCTGGCCTACGCCATCAACCTGCACCAGCCGATGACCTACCACGTCGAAAGTTCGGCCTATCCGAACGGCAAGCTGTGGCTGGGCGGCGCCTTCAAGGTGATCCCCAGCGAGAAGCAGTCGGGCAACATCACCGCGGTGAACTACAACACCGGCAAGATCAAATGGCAGGTCAAGACGCCCGAGCCGATGATCGGCGGCATTCTCGCCACCGCCGGCGGCCTGGTGTTCACCGGCGAAGGCAACGGCAAGTTCGCGGCCTATAATTCGTCGAGCGGCAAGGAACTGTGGAGCTTCCGCGCCGGTGCCGGCGTCAACGCGCCGCCGTCGAGCTACATGATCGGCGGCAAGCAATATGTCGTGGTCGGCGCGGGTGGTAACACCCAGCTCGATTACAAGCGTGGCAACAACATCATCGCCTTCACGCTCGACTGAGCCGCGGCGGGATGCATAATCGCGCGTGAAAATATTGACGGCGGGGCGGGACCGGTTCGGTCCCGCCTCTGTTTTCTTCGGATGAGCCAATGTTCGGTAAATTGATGATGTGCGGCGCCGCGCTGCTGCTGATGGCGGCGCAAGCGCGCGCGGAGACGATCGAGGAGAAGGTGCAGGTCTGCACCGGTTGCCACGGCGAGGATGGCAAGCCCGTCGACAAGACCATTCCGACGATCTGGGGCCAGCAGGCCGGCTACCTCTATATCCAGCTCCGCGATTTCAAGCGCGGCGATCGCAAGAGCGAGATCATGCAGCCGATCGCGACCCAGTTCGAGCGCGACGACATGCTGGCGATCGCGGAATATTTTTCGCAGAAGCAATGGCCCGATCTCGGCCAGCCGCGCGCGCCCAAGGATGTCACGGAGAAGGCGGTCAGCGCCAGCCGCTCGGTCGGCTGCCCGGCCTGCCATCTCGATCGCTTCCAGGGCGACGGCACGGTGCCGCGGCTTGCCGGGATGGGACGGGACTACCTCGCGAAAACCATCGCCGATTTCCGCACCCGCGCGCGCGGCAACAATCCCGGCATGTCCGACCTGATGCTGGCGACATCGCCGGATGACCTTGCCGCGCTGGTGGACTATCTGGCGGGACTATAGCGGCGGGCCGCCTCAGCGCGGCGTCAGCTCCTCGCGCAGCGCCGACAGGATGGTGAGATCGGCGGCGTGCTTGCCGGCCTTGTCGGCCAGCGCCGCATCGGCGCCGTGGGCGAGTAGCGCTTTCGCGATCGTCGGATGGTTGCCTTCGGCGGCGATCATCAGCGCCGTGCGACCGCGGGCGTCGCGTTCGTCGACCCTGGCGCCTGCGTCCAGGAGATAGGAGACGACCTCGAGCGCTTGTGCCTCCGGCACGGTCTCATCCGGTCCGGCCGCCCACATCAGCAGCGTCAGATCGTTGGCATAGCGCGCGTTGATGTCGATCTCGAGCCCGAGCAGCTGTTTCAGGATGCCGAGCTGGCCGCCGGCCGCCGCATACACCACCGGCGGCTTGCCGGTGTCGTCGGCCTTGCGGCCGTCGGCGCCGTGCGCCAGCAGCACGCGCACCACCATGTCCCGACCGGCATAGGCGGCGGCCGCGACCGCCGAAGCGCCGCTGCGTCCGGTGAGATTGACGTCGGCGCCGCGGTCGATCAGGCGCTGCACGATCGCGACATGGCCGCGCTCGGCGGCAAGATACAGCGCGGTCGATCCCGCGAGGTTGCGTGCATCGACCGGCGCGCCGCGGGCCAGCAGCAGATCGACCATGTCGAGATGGCCGGAGCGGGCGGCGTGGCTCAGCGGCCTTGCGCCGAGCCGGTCCCGCGCATCGACCGAGGCGCCGCCATCGAGCAGCGCGGTGGCGAGATTGATGCAATCGGCATTGGCCGCCGCAAACAAGGTCAGCGAGATTTCGACTGCGCTGAGCTGCGCCTTGTCGGTCTCGTATTTGCGGATCAGTTCGCGACACCGTGCCGGGTCGGCCGCCGCGAGGCTGCCGTGAACGTGGCCTGCAGCAAACAGCGCGGCGAGGGCGATGCGGCGATACAAGACGTGTCCTCCGTATGGCCTGCTATCAGCATCGCCATTCGGATTGAGCGTCGCATGATCCTTGGTTGATGCCAAGCCGCGCAGCCGCGCGAGAACACGATGACATTATGTGGAATAGCGAGCGCGACCGCGCTGCGCTCCCTCGCCCCGTTCTTACGGGGAAAGGGTTGGGGCGAGGGGTCTCTCAGCGCATGCGAAGCCAGACGGATGCGCGGAGGCTCCCCCTCACCCGGAACGCATCTAGCGATGCGTTCCGACCTCTCCCCGCGTGCGGGGCGAGGTGCAGCGGAGCCCGTTGCCTGCTCTAGCCGGTCTGGCCGGTGCTCGCATGCGCGACGGCGCGCGCGACATTGGCGATCACCTCGTTGCACTTCTCCATCGGAGCACTTGCCCCGGTCAGATAGACCGTCACCACGATCGGCTTGCGGCCGGGCGGCCAGAACACGCCGATATCGTTATAGGTGCCGCGCTCGCCGGTGCCGGTCTTGTCGCCGACGCGCCAGTCGCGGGGCACGCCGGCGCGCAGCCGGGCGTCGCCGGTCTTGTTGGCCACCATCCAGTCCACGAGCTTCTGGCGCGAGGCGGCCTGCAGGACGTCGCCGATCACCACGCGCTGCAGACTCTTCAGCATCGCGACAGGGCTCGTCGTGTCGCGCGGATCGCCCGGCACGGCTTCATTCAGCGCCACCTCCCAGCGATCGAGCCGGCTGACGTTGTCGCCGATGGTGCGGAAGAAGCTGGTGAAGCCGGCGGGCCCGCCGATCTCGCGCAGCAGCAGGTTGGCAGCGGTATTGTCGCTTAGGGTAATGGCGGCCTCGCAGAGTTCGGACAGTGTCATGCTCGATCCGACGTGCTGCTTGGCCACCGGCGCATAGGCCAAGATGTCCTTGGCCTCAACCTGCACGCGCTGGTCGAGGCTGGATTCGCCGCGGTCGACCCGGTGCAGCACCGCGGCCGAGGCCAGCGCCTTGAAGGTGCTGCACATCGGGAACCGCTCGTCGCCGCGCTGGCTCGCGCGCAATCCGGTCTCCATGTCGAGCGCGGCGACGCCGAGCCGGCCGCTGGTCGCAAGCTCGATGCGTGCAAACTCCTCCTGCAGCCGCCGCGCCGGTTCGCCTGGTCCTGCTGCTGCGCTCTGTCCTGCCGCGGCGCTTGGCCTCGGCAGGGTCCAGGACACCGCAAGGCCTAGCGCGCGCAATCCGAATGTCCGTCTCGTCAGCATGTCTCGTCTCCGTTGGCGGCGCGAAACTGCCCAACGGCGTGACGGCGTACAAACAATCATTTATACAACGAGGCATGAGGAAAACTTGGTCATGACGCCGTGCGCCGGCATCTCCCGCTGAACGCCCTGCGCGCCTTCGAGGCCTCCGCGCGGCTATTAAGTTTCACCCGCGCGGGAATGGAGCTGCGCGTGACGCAGACCGCGATCAGCCACCAGGTCAAGCAGCTCGAGGAACTCCTCGGCGCGAGCCTGTTCCGCCGTCTGCCGCGCGGACTGGTGCTCACCGACGAAGGGCTGGCACTGTTGCCGGTGCTGTCAGACGCGCTCGACCGGATCGGGGCTGCGATCGACCGCATCGAGGCCAAAGGCACGCGCGAGGTCGTCACCGTCGGCTGCGTCACGACGTTTGCGACCGGATGGCTGTTGCAGCGGGTCGATCGCTTCAAGCGCGCGCATCCCTATATCGACCTGCGCCTGCTCACCAACAACAACCGTGTCGATATCGCGGGCGACGGGCTCGACCTTGCGCTGCGCTTCGGCGACGGCTCCTGGCACGGCACCGAGGCGATCCATCTGCTGTCCGCGCCGCTCTCGCCGGTGTGCTGCGCTGACGTGGCGGGCCGGCTGCGCAAGCCGTCCGATCTCGCGCAAGAGTTCTTGCTGCGCTCCTACCGCGCCGAGGAATGGCCGTTGTGGTTTGCAGTGGCCGGCGCGCCATGCCCGAAAATCCAGGGACCGATCTTCGACAGTTCGGTTGCGATGGCCGAGGCGGCCGCGCGCGGTGTCGGCGTCGGGCTGGTGCCGACAGCGATGTTCAAGAACGAGCTGGCGTCGGGCCGGCTGCTGCGGCCATTCGCGGCTGAAGTCCCGGCGGGGTCGTATTGGTTGACCTGGCTGAAGTCGCGCGAGGTGACGCCAGGCATGCGCGCGTTCCGCGACTGGCTGCTCGACACGCTGCGGGCGGAGGTGAGTGAGGTGGAGGACGCCGTAGCACCTGCGCCGCGGCGGAACATCAAGGCAAAGGCCAGACCGAAGCCACGGACCAAGACCAAGGGGCGTTAACTTCCGACGACGTGATTCCAACTACCGTCGCCACAATTTCTGAATTATCGAATAATGCCGCTGATTTGCCCGGCACGTCAAGTGCCGTGTCGAATGCCCGCGGTCGCCGGCTGCTTTGCATGGGGTTGTTTTCGATATTTCTTGGAGGTGCGCCCCCGCGACGGCTGGCTATCGCATCTGGCGAAGCACCTACGCCAGATGGCACGCCACAGAATGCCCGTTGCTGCCCTGCCGCAGCTCCGGCGCGGTCTGGCGGCAGCGCTCTTCGGCGATCGGGCAGCGGGTGTGGAAGTGACAGCCTTTGGGCGGATTCATCGGGCTCGGCACGTCGCCCTTCAGGCGGATGCGCAGCTTTTTCGCCTTGGGATCCGCCACCGGCACCGCCGAGAGCAACGCCTTGGTATAGGGATGCTGCGGATTGCGGTAGAGATCGCTGGCCTTGGCGAGCTCGACGATGCGGCCGAGGTACATCACCGCGACGCGGTCGGAGATGTGTTCGACGACAGAGAGATCATGGGCGACGAACAGGTAGGTGAGGTTCAGCTCGGCCTGCAGATCCTCGAGCAGGTTGATGACCTGGGCCTGGATCGAGACGTCGAGTGCCGAGACCGGCTCGTCGCACACGATCAGCTTCGGCTCCAGCGTCAGCGCGCGGGCGATCGCGATGCGCTGGCGCTGGCCGCCGGAGAATTCATGCGGATAGCGCCGCATGTGCTCGGCCTTCAGCCCGACCTTGACCAGAAGGCGCGCGACGCGGTCCTCGCGCTCGCTGGCCGAGGTCACGAGGTTATGGATGATGAAGGGCTCGGCGAGGATCGCGCCGACCGTCATGCGCGGGTTGAGCGAGGCGAACGGGTCCTGGAAGACGAGCTGCATGTTGCGCCGCATGGCGCGCAGGTCGCCGCCGCCAAGCCCGATCACGTTTTGGCCGTCGAACACGACTTCACCCGAGGTCGGCTCGATCAGGCGCAATACGCAACGCCCGGTGGTCGACTTGCCGCAACCGGATTCGCCGACCAGCCCCAGCGTCTCGCCGCGGTTGACCGAAAACGACACGCCGTCGACCGCATAGACCTGCCCGACCTCGCGGGACAGCAGGCCGCCGAGCACCGGAAAGTGCTTCTTCAGATTGCTGACGCGCAGCAGCGGTTCGCTCATGACGCGTCTCCGAGGTGGCAGGCCATGCGGTGGCCGGGTGCGATCTCGCGCAGCCGCGGCTCCTGGTCGGTGCAGATGCTCATGGCGTGTTTGCAGCGGGAAGCAAACCGGCAGCCGGGCGGCGGGTTGATCAGGATCGGCACCGAGCCGCCGATCGCTTCCAGCCGGGTCTTGTGCTCGGCGTCGAGATCGATGCGCGGGATCGAGCGGATCAGGCCCTGGGTGTAGGGATGGCTCGGATTGCCGAACAATTCGTCGACCGGCGCTTCCTCCACCACCTTGCCGGCATACATCACGACGACGCGCTGCGCGGTCTCCGCGACCACGCCCATCGCGTGGGTGATCAGCATCACCGCCATGCCGAGGCGCTCCTTCATGTCCTGCAGCAGGTCGAGGATCTGCGCCTGGATGGTGACGTCGAGCGCGGTGGTCGGCTCGTCCGCGATGACGAGCTTGGGCCGGCAGGCCAGCGCCATCGCGATCATCACGCGCTGGCGCATGCCGCCGGAGAACTGGTGCGGATAGTGATGCACGCGGCCGGCGGCATTGGGGATCTGCACCAGCTTCAGCATCTCGACGGTGCGCTCGAGCGCCTGCTTCCTGGTCACCGCCTCGTGGCGGCGCAGGCTCTCGGCGATCTGCTCGCCGATCGTCAGCACCGGGTTGAGCGAGGTCATCGGCTCCTGGAAGATGAAGCCGATCTCCTTGGCCCTGATGTCGTCGAGCTGATGGCTGGTCAGCGGCGCCAGATCGCGGCCCTCGAACATGATCTCGCCTGCGACGATCTTGCCCGGCGGCATCGCGATCAGCTTCAGGATCGACATCGCCGTGACGGTCTTGCCGCAGCCGGATTCGCCGACCACGCACAGCGTCTCGCCGCGGTTGATGCTGATGTCGACGCCGTCGACCGCCTGGACGATGCCGTCGTCGGTGGTGAAATGGGTTTTCAGGCCCTTGATGTCGAGCAGCGCCATCAGATCACCTTGCGCGCATCGAGCGCGTCGCGCAGCCCGTCGCCGATGAAGTTGATGGCGACGACCGCGATGAAGATCGCGCCGCCAGGAAACAGCGCCCAGTGCGGGCCGATATCGAGAAAGTCCTTGGCGTCATAGAGGATGCGGCCCCAGGTCGGCGTATCCGGCGGAAAGCCGAGGCCGAGGAACGAGAGCGTCGATTCGGCGATGATCGCGGCGGCGACGTCGATCGTGCCGGCGATGATCACGGGTCCCAGCGCATTGGGCAGGATGTGGCGCACCACCTGGCGCACCGGGCTCGCGCCGAGCGCGCGCGCCGCCTCGACGAATTCCTTTTCACGTAGCGACAGGAACTGGGCGCGCACCAGGCGGGCGACCGGCATCCAGCGCAGGCCGCCGATCACAAGCACGATCAGGATGAAGATGCCGCCCTCCGGGCCGAACACAGCCTTCAACCCGTCGCGGAACAGATAGATCAGCATCAAGAGCAGCGGCAGTTGCGGCAGCGACAGGAACAGGTCGGTCAGCCACATCAGCGCATAGCCGAGCGGGCCGCGCGACATGCCGGCGAGCGCGCCGATCAGCGTGCCGACGAACACCGAGACCAGCATCGCGGCGAGGCCGACCGCGAGCGAGATGCGGCCGCCATAGATCATGCGGGCGAGCAGGTCCTGGCCGAGATCGTCGGTGCCGAACGGATGCGCCAGCGAGGGGCCCTGCATGCCCGCCACCACGTCGATGTCGCTCATCGAGACGCGCCAGATGAACGGGCCGATCACCACGGCCGCGATCAGCAGCAGCAGCAGCACGGCGCTGACCACGGCGGGCCGGTGCCGGCGGTAGCGCCGCCAGGTTTCGCGCCAGGGCGAATAGCCGCGCCGTTCAGCGGAAGGAGATGCGAGGGTCAAGCCAGCCATAGAGGACATCTGCAATCAGGTTGAAGAGCACCACGAGACACGCGAACACGAAGGTCACGGCCATCACGACCGGCGTGTCGTTGGCGAGGATGGAGGAAATCAGCAGCGAGCCGATGCCGGGAATCCGGAAGATCTGCTCGGTGACGATGGCGCCGCCGAACACGGCGGGCATTTGAAGTGCGATGAGCGTGACGACCGGGATCATCGCATTGCGCATCACATGCTTGACGATCACCTTGGCCTGCCCGAGCCCCTTGGCGCGCGCGGTGGTGACATAGTCGAGCCGGATCACGTCGAGCATCGCCGAGCGCACGAAGCGGGTCATCGACGCCGCCTGGAACAGGCCGAGCACCATCACCGGCATGATGGCCTGCCGGATCATCTCCAGCAGCCAGGGGATGCCGCTGCCCGGCACATCGGTGTAGACGAAGGGCAGCCAGTCCAGCTTCACCGAGAACACCAGGATGAACAGGATGCCGGTGAAGAAGGTCGGCAGCGAGAAGCCGATGAAGGCGAAGGTGTTGGCGAGCTGGTCGAACAGCGAATAGGGCCGGGTGGCGGCATAGACGCCGACCGGGATCGCGATCAGCAGCGCCAGCAGCTGCGCCGAGCCGATCACGTAGAGCGTGGTCGGCAGCCGCTGCAGGATCAGCGTGTCGACGTTGATCCGGCTGACAAAGGAGAAGCCCCAGTCGCCCTGCGCCATCGCCGCGAGCCAGTGCAGATAGCGGAGGTAGATCGGATCGTCGAGCCCGAACTTGGTGCGCAGCGCGGCCTGTACCTCGGGCGGCACGTTCGGATTGGTCGCGAGCTCGCTGAACGGATCGCCCGGCGCGAGCGCCAGCACGACGAACAGCACGACCGAAATCCCGAGCAGGCTCGGGATCGCGATCATCAGACGGCGCAGGATATATTGACTCATCGAGAGATCATCTAGCTGACGCTCGCACCTTGAGCACGTTGATCTTGCTTCCAGTCGAAAGGCGAGCTTCTCCTCGCCCCGCGTGCGGGGAGAGGTCGGAATTCAAGCACAGCTTAAATTCCGGGCGAGGGGGACTCTCCACGAACTCATCTCTCACGGCATTTGCGGTTGGAGCTCCTCTCCCGCAAGAACGGGGAGAGAAGATCACCCACTCAACTCCGAACCCGTCCCCGTGTCTCAGGTTTCACGATACCAGTCTTGCAGATTGTCGGTTTGGTTGGCCCAGCCGGAGAGCGCGGGCCGCACCGTGTTGGAGCAGGCTTCCACCGCAAGCCGATGCATCACGGGGATCATCACCGTGTCCTGCCACATCAGATCGTTGCACTTGATGTAGAGATCCGCGCGCTTGATCGGATCGGTCTCGGTATCGGCGGCATCGACTGCGGCGTCGAAATCCTTGTTGACCCAGCGCGGGAAGTTCGGTCCCTGCCACTTGTTTTCCTTGGTGGCGACGTTGCGCGAATGATAGCGGCGCATGTGCAGGGCCGGATCGGGTTGCGTCATCGGGATCTGGAACATCTCGATGTCGGCATAGAAATGGGAGTAGGTGTCGGGGTTGGCGACGTCGGAGGAGAAGAACACCGAGGCCACCACCGATTTCAGCTCGACGTCGATGCCGGCCTTCTGGCAGGCCTGCTTGACGATCGCCTGGGTCTTCTGCCGCGGCCCGTTGATCGAGGTCTGGTACAGCAGCTTCAGCTTCTTGCCGTCCTTCTCGCGGATGCCGTCGGAGCCCGCCTTCCAGCCGGCCTGCTCGAGCAGCGCGCTCGCCTTCTCGACCGAGAACTCCCATTTGGTGTTCTTGGAGACGAACTCCTCGGGGCCGTTGAGATAGTTGGCGGTGGTGCGGCCGGCGCGGCCGTAGATCACCTTCTTGATGGAGTCGCGGTCGACCAGCAGCGCGAGCGCCTGGCGCACGCGCGGGTCGGACAGGATCGGATGCTTGGTCTTCATCGACGAGCGTTCGCCGTCGACCTCGGTGTTGGGGTCGGTGAAATTGATGGCGATGAATTCGATGTCGCCGCCGACGGCGTAGAGCGTCTTGCCCTTGCCGCCCTTCTCCAGCCGCAGCAGCACCTCGTCCTCGACCTGGATGTTCCAGGCGAAATCATATTCGCCGGTCTGGATCACCGCGCGGGCCGCCGACACCGCGTCGCCGCCGCCCTTCATCTCGATCGTGTCGAAATAGGGCCGGTTCGCCATGTGGTAGTCCTGATTGATCTCGCCGCGGATCAGGTCGCCCGGCTTGAATTCGATGTACTTGTAGGGTCCGGTGCCGACCGGCATCAGATTGGTCGGCGCCTCGCGCGACTTGCCGCCCTTGAATTCCGCGAACAGGTGTTTCGGAATGATGCAGCCATAGGCGCCGACGAACGCGTTGGCCCAGAACGGCGTCGGATCCTTGAACTTGATACGGATCGTGAGGTCGTCGACCTTCTCCACGGTCATGCCGGCGTAGGTCGCACTCGAGACCGCTGCCGTCGCGGGGTCGCTGGCATATTCCCAGGTGAAGACGACGTCGTCGGCGCTGAACGGTTTCCCGTCATGCCATTTGACGCCGGGTTTGAGTTTCCAGACCACCGATTTGGCATCGGCGGCGAGTCCGCCGTTCTGGATCGAGGGGATCTCGGCGGCGAGGATCGGGTTGAGATGGCCGTCGACGTCCCAGCTGGCCAGCGGCTCGTAGAAGATGCGCGAGCCGTCCTGGTCCTTGGTGCCGGTGGCGAAATGCGGATTGAGCAGGGTCGGGCCCTGCCACCACAACAGCTTCAGCGGACCGCCGCCGCCGCGCTTGGTCGGCTTGTAGGGGTTGGGGCTCTGCGCCATCGCGACGCCGCCGATCGCCAGAATCTGGTTCGCCAACGGCGCGGTGAGGCCGACGGCAATCATTCGCTTGACGAAGGCGCGGCGGTCCATCCGTCCGTCCCTTACGTCGTCGATCATCCCGCGCAGATTGTTGTCGAACATTGTCCCCTCGGTCCGGCTCACGTGTGATTGCGGCGGGCCTTGGAACCGGCCGCCGTGCTGGCGGCAGATGGCACACCGAATGACCGCGAAGGTCAACGCCTCCCGAGGTTCAGCGACTAGGTCTTTTGGCTATCGCTTGTGCAGAACCGCTCCGCGCCGCACATCGGTTCGGCATTTCGGTGCCAAAGCGCGCCTGCGCGCGCCTCGCAGTGCGGAAAATTTGTTCGTTATCCTTTGTTCCGAGATGCTTTTTTGTCACGCGCGCGCGTTTTCGAGCGAAGCGGATGCCGGTTCGCGCGACGAAACCGCGTCAAAGCAAAAATCCAGAGGCCCCGCTCCGATCCAATCGGATCAGCATAGGCGCTGGCCGGGCCTCGCATCGACGCGCAGGCCCGGCTGCAGATGCGGCGGTCAGGCGACCGACATGTCCAACGGCGGTGCAACATTCGCCGGCAGCGGACTGACATAGGGCGTCCGGGTGGTCCGCTTCTTGAGGTCGGCCTTGGCGGCCGCGATCAGCTCCGGCTCCATCAGCGCCTTGACGCCGAGGCCGGCCATCGCCTTGGCGGCCTGCACCATCGCCTTGTGCGCGGCCGGCGTCTTGCCCTGCGCCACAACCTGCCAGGTGTGGAACGGGGTGCCGATTGCAACCGTCGGTGCATGGACCTGCACCGTCGGCACCACCCAGCTGACGTCACCGACATCGGTCGAGCCGATCAGCGGATTGCGCCTGGCGTCGATCGGGACCAGGAAATCGGCCAGCGGCCGGTCGGTCGGCTCCATGCCGATCGCATAGTAGACCGAGGCGATGTCCTTGTCGGTCAGGGTCGCGCGGATCTTGCCGGCGAAATCCTTGTCGGCATCGTCGAAATGCGGCGGGCCGAGATCTTCCATGATCCGGTGCAGGGTCTGCTCCAGCGGGGTGTTGGGCAGGATGTTGGAGACCGCGGAGATGATCTTCATCTCCATCCTGGTCTCGGTCATCAGGGCTGCGCCCTGCGCGATCTTGTGCACGCGCTCGACCAGCTCGTTCATGCCGGGCAGGTCGCGGGCGCGGATCGAGTAGCGCACGCGGGCATGGGCCTGCACAACATTGGGTGCAATCCCGCCGGTGTCGAGCAGCGCATAGTGCACCCGGGCATCGCTCGGCATGTGCTCGCGCATGTAGTTGACGCCGACATTCATCAATTCCACCGCATCGAGCGCGCTGCGGCCGAGATGCGGCGAGGCCGCCGCATGCGAGGTCCGGCCAGTGAAGATGAAATCGGCACGGGTGTTGGCGAGCGACGGCGTCACCGCCACCTCCCAGAAACTGTGCGGATGCCAGGTGATGGCGATGTCGGCGTCCTCGAACGCGCCACTGCGCACCATGAAAGCCTTTGCCGCGCCGCCTTCCTCGGCCGGACAGCCGTAATAGCGCACCCGGCCCGGCACCTTGTTGGCGGCGAGCCAGTCCTTCACCGCGGTGGCCGCGAGCAGCGCGGAGGAGCCGAGCAGATTGTGGCCGCAGCCATGGCCGTGGCCGCCGCTCTCGACCGGACGAGGTTCGGCAACGCCAGCCTCCTGGCTGAGGCCGGGCAGGGCGTCATATTCGCCGAGGAAGGCGATGACCGGGCCGCCCTCGCCCCATTCGCCCATCACCGCGGTCGGAATGTCGGCGAGGTTCTCGGTGATGCGAAAACCCTGGTGGCGCAGCTCGGCCAGATGTTCGGCGGATGAGCGCGCCTCGGTGTAGCAGACCTCGGGCATCGCCCAGACCCGGTCGCTCAATTCGATGAAACGCGGCTTGATGGTGTCGACGCCGCGCCAGACGTCACTACGGTTGTCCATTTGCTTCGGTCCCTTGGCTCGCTGGAGCATGATCCGGAATAGTGTGAAGCGGTCTTCCGAAAAGATCATGCCCTAACAATGAGCCAAAGTGCGATGACGATTCATCGCGCTTTGGCCAATCTGAAGCACAAAAGGCTAGCAGCTTGGCGCGCCGCCGCCTAGCGGGTGCCGGCAGACCAGCTTTTCCGTAGCGTCACGTCTAGGTGTGTAGAGAAACTTGTCTGCCGCAGAGGCCGGCTGCAACCTTGCGTGCGCATGTCTACCTTGAGCGATCAGTCCGCCTTCCTCTATGATGCGGCTCGCGAGGACGTGGTCCGACCATGCATGATGCAATTCCGTCTCTGCTGCCGAGAAAATCGGGCCACCAGTTCGTGATCTATGCCGACGCTTGCTCGGGCGTAGCGGGCGCGCTGCACGCACCTTCGTGTCGGTGAATGATGTGGTCCGCCCGCTGCATCGCCGGCCCGAATTCATGACCGCAAACGCAGTCTAACTGCAGCCGGTGATACGCCTGACGGCTTTCATGTACTTCAGATGCAACGAATTGTCGCCTCCCTGAGAAGGGGAGTTGCGACCCGTCATACGGTCCGAGTTCAAGCAAGTCTCAAGATCGAATCTGATATGTGAGCACCAGCCCAAGGCGCTCTTCTCCGCCTCTTCTTTTGAAGTACCGAACCCGACATAGGTCTGAACGTGTCCAGCCTCGGCATCGGCTGTCGATATAAGATTGATTTCCGAAATGTAGTAGGACGAGCACTGCACAGCTTGAGGATCGGCGCGAGCCTCGAACATCCCAACGAGTAGAATAATCATCATTAGCAGCGGGCGGTTCATTCTCTCCTCCTCGTGGAGCGCAACATGAAAGAACTGATCTCGTTCTGCTCGAGCGGGATCATTGAGTGTAATATGAAGAAAGCACGGAGAGCGCTTCGTCGGCCCCTCAAGCGCACCCCGCTTCGAACTGCGAGTCGCAACGGGGTGCGAGCAACCAGAGTATCATCCAACCCGCATCGTCAGGAACTACCCATCGTCCATTGCGACCTCTCGTAAGATCGCCGCAGCAGGGCCAACAAACTACCTCCCGTGAATGCACCGAGGATGTAAACGAAAATCGCGAGTATGGCGAGACGCGTGGATCCCTTGAAGCCAAGGAAAGACACGGTAACGACTTCGAGATTTTGCATCGCGAAGATCAAAGTCACGAGGGCGAATAGAACAATCACGGCCAAATAGATCCAGCGCATGGCCTTTCTCCCTTCAAATAGTTCCTTCTCATTCTGTACGCTGTCTCGCCAATGCCACGAGAATTACTCGGCTACGTCGATCGTTGCTTTCGGATTGCTCGCCGCATTGGGCTGCGATGAATCGCAGCCGTCGCGAACTTCACTCACACTGGGCGCAAGCAACTGCAGCGCCACCAGCCGACCATTGTGACGGGAAAGTCAACCGCTCGATCAACAGTCTGGTCCAGACTACTTCGACCCGGCGGGCGCGGTCCCAGTCGGCGCCGGTTCGCCTCCACCACGCCGAGTCTCACGCCTCTCATGGCGTCGGGTACGCCTCGATTCGCGACGTTCGTGCCGACCTGCGCGCCGTTCTTGGCGGCGCTCCATCCCCACGGTCTGAGCCTCCGCTTCTGATGCAGATAGCACCATCGCCGGGACCATAGCGCTCAGCGCAGCGGTAAGTCCAAGCAGCGAAATTGCACCGCGGCGCGAAATCATCCCAGACTGATTATTCATGTGAGCCTCCTTAGTTCTGGCCAATAACGATCCCAGCTCACCCGAGCGTGAGCTTGACTCTAATCAACACTCTTCGAGTGAAAATTTTCGCCTTTTGGACAGCGGCGCTGCCCTATCGGCATCTGGTCAGCCAGCACGCGGCGCTGCCGCACCCTGGCCACCCTCGCGGTGGCCTACGCTTGGCCATTGATCCTAAATTGACCGACGGCAGGTCGCGCCGCTGACGGTTATGGAATACTGGGTGGTGGAAAAGAGGGATACAACGTCAATGTCTTCGGGATAGGGGCAGAGATTCTAGCAAAATGGTTCCCTCTCGAAAAATCGTCGCCGGTCTTGATCTGCATCAACGAACAACCTCGGAGGAACCCCGTAACTTGCTCCCGAGGGACGCCGGATTGCGCCCGGCGTAGTCGCGACAATTGTATTGGTGGGGCTTAGTTCATGAAAATATTCGCATTCTGCCTGACGGCGGCGACAATGTATTCGTCGATCGCGCAAGCACAGGTCATGATCGATATGTCACGCGTCACCTGTGCTGAGTATCTGGCCCTGCCCGAGTCGCAATCGGCAAGTTTCTCCGCCTGGATGAGCGGCTGGTTCAATCAGAAGAAAGGTTACACGTGGATCGATGTGGACGCGTACCGGCGCAACGTCTCGAACGTGAAATCATGGTGCGCAGTTAATCCCACCCAAACGGTCATGGCGGGTCTGCAGCGCGCAACGACCGGGCAGTAGAGGGTAAAAATGCTGAGAAGACTGAATTTTATAGCGGTACTCTGTTGGTGCGTCGTGCTCTTGCCGGCTGGTCCTGCGAGAGCGCAAGTTGTATTGGACATGTCTCTCATCACCTGCAAGCAGTTGCTCGAAGCCGACCTCGACAGGCAGGTTCTGATTGGCTCCTGGATGGGCGGTTACTTCAGCGCGTCGAAGAATCTAAACATGCTCGATTTTCGATACGTCGAACGAAATCGAAAGGTCGTCGGCAACTATTGCAAATCGCACAAAAGCGAAACCGTTATGAGCGCTATGCAGAGGACCTGGCACTAAGCGGCGGATGACAATTCGTCCGACGCCCGCTTTCGCGGTCATGCGAGGTCGCCAGATCATGCGGCTGCATGAAGGCCGATGAAGTGGCGATCCCATGGTGTCGTTAGTGTCCCTGGGGAAAAATCGGTATTGCCCTCACCGACCCAAGCATTTCCGCTTGGCCTTGAGGCCGAACTTCTGCGCGTTGACGCGTGCAGACCCTAGTCAGGCTCTTTCGGCTTTGCGCGTTCCGCGCTTTTCAATTCGCGATCGATCAGCGTGCAAACCCGCCGCTGCGCCAGCAGGCCGAGCCGCGCGCGCGTGGTGCCCTGCCTCATCTTGCCGTTAATTTCGAATGACCAGCTCCAGAGGTCGGGTTCGATGTTGGTGAGCGTGTATTGAATGTCCCGGTGACGATCGATCAGCTTCTTCATGCCGCTTCTTCTTGTTGGCTGAAGATTGCATAACCAGATCGAGGAGGCGTCTGTATCCGGACGACTACCTACACAATTGGTCCAGGCGTCCGCATCACGGAATCTTCTGCAATCACCGAGTTGGGGGTCGTTGTCCAGTGGTTGCGCGATCCTTGAATCGAGAACCATCCTCATCGTCGTCCTGGCGAAAGCCAGGACCCATTACCCCAAATCTCAATTGGTGTGCGACGCTGGGGCCACAGTTCGGTTCAGCATCGAATGCGGTGCTCCTTGCTTTCGCCAGGACGACGGAGGGATAGGTCTCAATCCGCCCGAATCAACCTTGTACGTCCCGACCTCACAAATTGATCACCCCGCGCCGGGCCGCATGCGCGACGGCGTCGGTGCGGCCGGTGGCGTCGAGCTTGTCGAGCAGGGAGCCGACATGAAACTTGGCGGTGTGGACCGAAATTCCGAGCCGTTGCGCGATCATCTTGTTGGATGCGCCTTCGGCCAGCAGCACCAGCACGTCCAGCTCGCGCGGCGTCAGCTCGAAGTCACTGCCGCCCGCGGTGTCCCGGTTGCGTGCGACGATCGTCGCCGTCGCCTGTTCGCCCGGCGCGGCAAGCCGCAGGCCTGCGATGCTGCCGAGCAGCGTCGCCAGCCGGTCGGCGAGGGCGGGGTCGTCGATCTCGAGTGCGATGATGATGTCGGAGGCAGGCTCACTGCTCACGTCTCGGGCCTTTCGCAGACCGTCACCTTGAAGTTCAACGGCTCGCCGCCGCGATGGACGGTGAGCTCGACGACGCTGCCGACGCTCTGCGGCCCAAGGCCGCGCGACAGCGCCCGCACGCCCGACAGCCTCTCGCCGTTGACGGCAATGATCACGTCGCCCTGGCGGATGCCGGCGGCGGCTGCGGGGCCGGCCTTGTCGACATTCATCACCATTGCGCCGAGGCCGTCGTCGAGACGGACCGGCTGCAGCCCGACGCCGAGATATCCGCGCGCGATGCGGCCGCTCTTCTCGAGCTGGGCTGCGACCCGCTCGATGGTCGCGGCAGGGATCGTCAGCACGCGGCGCGGGCCGAGCACCGCCATGCCGAACGGCACGCCCGCGGCATTCAGCGCCAGCCCGCCCTGCTGGCTGTGCCGCAGCCGGACGTCGAGCTCGATCCGCGCGTCGATCTCGCCGCCGCGCAGGCTGCGCCATGCGGCGCCGGACCGGGAGACCATGCCGAGCCGCGCGATCGGCGCGCCGCGGTCGGCCGCGACGACCACCGCGAGCGATCCGAGCGCGGGGATTTCGCTCGACAGCCTGATCGGCGCGACGTCGCCCTCGACGCGCAGCAGCGCGACGTCGGTGGTGTGGTCGCGTCCGGCGACGGTGGCTTGCCTGCGGCTGCCGTCGGCAAACTGGATTTCGATCTCGCCCTCGTCGGCGAGCGCTTCGTCCGCAGTGACGATCAGGCCGGTCTTCCAGACAAAGCCGGAGGCGCGCGCGCGATGCGAATGCACGGAGACGATCGCAGGCGCAGCGCGTGCAATAGTCTCGGAAAGGGCTGACGACAGCGAGGCGAGTGGGGTCGGTTCGGTCATGGGAAACTCCGTTGGCTTCCCCCAATCTGGGATGTTGCGGCCGGCGGTGAAACTGGCCGGATGGGCAGGGCCGGGACGCGGAACGTCCGCGGAGCCCGGACCGCTCAGCTCCGGTCGCGGGTTCTCCAGCCGAGCAGGGCGAAGCCGGCGACGAGCGCGACCACGATCAGCATCCAGTTCTGACCCTCGAAGCCGAGGAAGTGAAACGGTTGAACCAGGAACTGCACCACGTGCCCCTTTTCCCGGCACGCTAAGGCTTTCTCGGTCGGAAATATATTATTTTTGTATATACGCCGGCCGGCGGGCGTTGGAGACGTTAGCCCGCCACGCTGGTCTCCAGGCGGTTTTCCAGCCGATAGCCTACCCCGGACTCCGTTACCAGCAGGCGAGGCTGGTTGGGGTCGACCTCGATCTTCTGGCGCAGCTTGCGCACCAGGATGCGCAGATACTGGATATTGTCGCGCTGGTTGCCGGTCCAGATCTCTTTCAGCAGCTGATCGTGCGTCACCACCAGGCCGATATGTACGGCAAGTACGTGCAACAGGCGGTACTCCTTCCGCGTCAGCTTGATCCTGGCCTGGTTGAGCGAGACGGTCCGGCTGACGAGATCGACCGACAGCGGCCCGGCGACGACGACCGGATTCTCGGTGGCGCTCTTGAAATAGCGGCGCAACGCCGCGTCGCTGCGCGCCAGCAACTCGGCCATGCCGAACGGCTTGACGACATAGTCATCGGCACCGGCCTGCAGCAGGCGGACCTTCTCGTCCTCGTTGGATTCGACGGAGAGCACGATCACCGGAACGTTGGACCAGGAACGCAGCCGCTCCAGCGTCTCGCTGCCATGCAGGTCCGGCAGACCGAGATCGAGGATCACAAGGTCGGGCGCATTGAAGGTCGCGATCTTCAACCCGTCGGCGGCGTTCTCGGCCTCGACCACGGAGAAGCCGTGAATCTCGAAGCCGGCGCGCAGGAAGCGGCGGATCTTTGGTTCGTCATCGATCAGCAGGACGAGGTTACGCGGCTTACTCATCGTCGCAGGTCACCAAATCTGAATCCGTGGTCTGCCGTGCCGGTAGCAAGATCGATGCCGTCGTCCCAAGGCCGTGGCCGCGGCTCGCGACTTCGACGGTGCCGTCATGTGCCCTGACGAAGGTCGATGCGATCCAGAAGCCGAGCCCGGAGCCGGGGACGCTCGCCTGGTGCCGCGGGCTGCGGAACGACTTGCGGCCGAGGTGGCGCTGTTCGTCCGGCGTGACGCCAACCCCCTGGTCGATGATCGACATCACGACACGCCCGGCGACGTGCCGGGTTTGCACCGAGATCGTCGACCCGGACGGGGAGTATTTGGCGGCGTTCTCGAGCAGCTGGCCACAGGCCTCCGCGACCAGGCCGGAATCGACGTTGAGCAGTGGGAGATCGTCGTCAAATCCGATCTCGACGCGGTGCGCCGCCAGCCGCGGCGCACGCGCCTTGACGGCGGCGTTGACGATGTCGCGCGGGTCCGACCATTCGAGACGAGGTGTCAGCCCGCCGGCCGTGACGCGCGTCGCATTCAGGAGATTGCGGATGTGGCCGTCGAGCCGCGCGACCTCGTCCGAAACCACCTCGACCAGCGAACGCAGCCGTTCGTCGGCGCTGACGGCCGGCATCGCGTGCATGACGCTCACCGATCCCTGGATGGCGGCGAGCGGCGAGCAGAGTTCATGCGAGAGTGTGCCATGGAAGGCGTCCCGCAACAGTTCGGCCTGCAGATGCATCCTGGCGTCGTCCATCGCCTTGCCGATGTCGAGCCGTTGCAGCGTCAGCGAGACCTCCTCCAGCACCGCCTCGATCCGGCGTGTGCGCATCCTGATCGCCTCGTGCGTACCGCGTCCGGCATTGATGGCGATGACGCCGTGCACCACGGTCTTCGATCCGACGGCACGGAGCAGCCACACCTCCTGGGTCGATTCATCGATGACGCTGCGATCTGTTATGCCGACCGTCGCCGTCATCGCCGCCACGCTCTCCTGCACGGCCGGCGGAGCGGCTCCCAATTCCGGCGGGGATTCGAAATGACCTCCCGCGGACGCGACAAACAATGCAGCCCGCTGGCCGAGCGTATGGGCCAGATAGTGACTGACGGCGTCGATCAGATCGGAGATGGTGAAGCAGGCGGCCAGGCGTTTGGAGAATTCGTAGAGGTGCTGGATCTCCCGCTCGCGGCGCCGCAGCCGTTCGGTCTCCTGTTGCAGGCGCGACGCCAGATTGCTGCTCACCAGTGCGACGACGAGGAAGACGAGGAGATCGATCGCCTCCTGCGGACTGTCGACCCGAAGGCTGTAGAGCGGTGTGAAAAAGAAGAAGTCGGCTGCGGCGATCGCGGTCAGCGATGCCAGCGTGCCCGACCAGATCCCCCATCGGGTGGCCGCATAGATGATGGGGATCAGATAGGCGATTGGCACCAGGTTCGCGGCGATGGGCTCATTGAGCGCAAACAGCAGCGCTGTGACGACGCCGATCGATCCGACCGACCACAGCAGGGGCAGGACGTCGGTCCACATGACCAATTGCGGCTTCGCTTCGAACCCCGGCGCGAACACGTGCTCCGCTTCCGCGCGGCGCGCATGGATATCCGCGAGCCGTTGAAACAGGGGCAGGGAATAGATCAAGGATTTTGCCTTCGCAGAGCACGACACCGGAAGATCCTCGTCACGGCCGCTTCGGCCTGTACGAAATCCGCCCCCGCAACATCCGATGTGAGCGCTGAAGACACGGGGCAGGCGCCGTCAGGACGGCGTGTGCCCTCGCGAATGCTTCAACGTTCGACCGTCGGCTGCTGCTCCGATGTCACCAACTACCCAGCGATCCGAGCATTGCCCAAGAACGGATAGAAAATCCATGTTGTTGATGCGGGCGAGAAATATAAAAGAAATAGTCGAAACGCGAGACCCGCGATTGCCGTCGCCGCCGCATGGATCGAATAGCAGTACAAGACGGCGGCGCGAAGCACCTTCAGTGCTGCTCAAGCAGGGCGGCATCATCCGATTTCTGCAACATCTCGCTGACATAGCCGAGCGCCAGCCGCTCTCCGGCAAGCTCCGGCTTCGACGTGCGGTAGAGGCTGAATTCGCCCGTCTGGTTCGTCCGCGGCGGGGTCAGCTTGGCGATCGCGGCCGAACTGACATATTTCGGCGGGTAGAGATAAAAATCCATCAGCGGCGTCTGCGAGCCGCCGGATTGCCGCTTCAGGACCGCATGCGCGCTCGCACCGGCCTCCGGATAGAGTGCGGTCCAGCCCGCAAAGCTGCTTGCCAGAATCTCCAGCGACAGGATCGCCGTCGCGATCTCGACGAAACCCTGGTTGGACTTCTTGGCGCTTCGGGTCGTCGAAGCCTTGCGCAGCCGCTGCCTGAACTCGTGATGCCGCTCGATGAACGGCCCGAGCCGGGCTCGCCACAGCATGTCCGGCAGGCAGGCGTAGCCATGAATGTCGTGATAGCTCTCGATCAGGTTGCGGCACTGTGCCGTGAGATCGACCGGCAGAAAGCCAAGATCGACGTCGTTGATCTCGCCGGTGAGAGCGACGCCGTTCGCACTATTCGTCACATTCGCCACGACGCGCAGCGCTCCATTGCACTCGATGCGAAGGATTCGCTCGATGCAGAGAGCTTAGCCACGAGGCGCGTATATCTTCGATCTCGATCCAGGGCGATCCGCATAGCAATAAAATAGCGCGCAGTTCGGATGCTGGCAGAGCTATGGCGGAAATGACACAGAGTTTTGGAAATCTATCGCAATGCAACGAGCGAATGTCGCAAAACGTCAAGATTTCCGCCGGGTCCTTGAGCCGGTGCGCGAGCAATTGATGCTTCTGCGAGCAAACGACGCGGCGACGAATGTTTCGGATATTTTATCTTAATGAAAGCGCGAGGAGACCCGTATCGCCTTTTTCTCAACGCCCCACGAATGATGACGCAGACGTTACACGCGACAACGCTCGAAGCGTCGGTAGCAATATCCTGGGGCAAAAATCATGAAGAGACTGTTTTTGGCGGGCGTATCGTTGGCGGCGGTGAGCCTGTTCAACGCGGCCCACGCAGCGGACGCCAATCCGCCGCTGTTGAAGGCGCCCGCCGCCGCCTGCGATCCTTACAAAAATTATTCGTGCCTCGACGGTTATCTCGGCAGCGACTTCTTCTCGCGCTTCGTCAACTATTATCGGCTCGAGTGGGGCCACGACGCCGCGCCGTCGGATCCGAAAGCGCCGCCGTCCCGCCGCGACGGCTGGCCGACGACCCCACAGAGCACACCGCCAATGCCGTTCACGGAATGGCCGTATGGCGGCTCGACCAGCATCGGCGTGACGAGGCCGAGCTCGATCGACAGTCCCTTGATGGCGGCGCTCGGCAACACGCCTGCCGGACAGTGGATGAACGATGCGCACATCCAGGTCTATGGCTGGATCAATGCCGGCGGCAATCTGAGCTCCAACACGGTTCGCGGCGGCAACGCGCCGGCCGCCTACGACTATAACCCGAACACGGTCCAGCTCGACCAGGCAGTCGTCTACATCGAGCGCCTGCCCGACACCGTCCAGAAGGATCACGTCGACTGGGGCTTCCGTCTCGCGCCGATCTACGGCGAGAACTATCGCTACACGACCGCCTATGGTCTCTGGAGCAATCAGCTCCTGAACCAGAACAAGAACTACGGCTACGACCTGCCGATGGCCTACGGCGAAGTCTTCATTCCGCAGATCGCGGAAGGCCTCCTGCTGCGGTTCGGCCGCTTCATCTCGATCCCCGACATCGAGGCGCAGCTCGCGCCGAACAACTACATGTATACGCACTCGATGACGTATACGTTCGACAACTACACCAACACGGGTCTGCAGAGCACGCTCGCGGTCACCAAGAACTGGATGCTGCAGCTGGGCGTGTCGGTCGGCAGCGACACCATGCCGTGGAACGCCGGCGCCAAAATCGCCAACCCGTTCCCAAATCCGCTGTTCCCCGGCACCACCATGCTGAAGGACCCGGGCGCGATACCGAGCGTCACCGGCGGCGTGCGCTGGACCAGCGATTCCGGCAACGACAGCGTCTACGTCGTCGCCGACGCGATCAACAGCGGCACCTGGGGCTACAACAACCTGCAATGGTACGGCCTGACGGCGTATCACAAGTTCAACGACCAGTGGCACATCTCGTTCGAGACCTACAATCTGCATCAGAACAATGTGCTGAATGCCAACAATCCGGCTGCGATGGCCGCGTTCGCCGCGGGCGGCACGCCGTTTTCGCCGCAATACCTGCCGTTCAATGCGCCTGGCCTCGCCCAGTGCAGCAGCGCGACGGTGTTCGCCTGCACGGCGTCGGTGCAGACCTATCTCGCTTACCTGAACTACAAGGCGTCGCCGCTCGACAACATCTCGTATCGCATCGAGTTCTACGACGACAAGCAGGGTCAGCGTACCGGCGTGAAGACGCGTTACGTCGAGACCGGCATCGGCTGGCAGCACTGGTTCTCGCCGCAGATCGAGATCCGGCCCGAGGTCTCCTACTACAGGTCGCTGGATGCGAATGCGTTCAACGGCAATTCCAATCTCGGCATCGCCCCGACCAAGAATTTCGCGCTGATCGGTTCGGCCGACATCATCATTCACTTCTGATCCGCAGGCGGCGCCACAAGGAGATCGCGTGGCGTCCTCATCAGAAACCAGGAGATTCACAATGAAGCACGTTCTGTTCACCACCGCAGCGCTCGGAGCGCTGCTGCTCGCCTCTCCGGCAAGGAGTGCGGACCTGCCGCTCTACACCAAGGCGCCTGCGATCGCGGCGCCGGAATACGACTGGTCCGGCTTCTATGTCGGCGTGTTCGGTGGCGGGGGGTACGGCAACCACAATCTCAACAACGCAATCGGGCCGGCCGGCTTTGCCAACTACACGATCAACTATTCCTCCACTGGAGGCATCGCGGGCGGCGAGATAGGCTACAACGTCCAGAGCGGGAGTATCGTGGTCGGCGTGGAAGCCGACGGCTTCTGGTCCGGCATCAAGGGCAGCGATGTCGACCAGTTCAACGCCGGCACCTTGCCGATCGGCTCGGTTGATGCGACCAGTCTCCGCGACGGCTTCACCCTCCGGGCGCGCGGCGGCATTGCGGTCGACCGCTTGCTGCTTTTCTTCACCGGCGGCTGGGCTTATGGCGAGCTCCAGCACACCAACACCGATCCGGTGTTCGGTGTCGATCAGTTCAACGCCAACCGAAGCGGTCTGACCGCGGGCGGCGGTATCGCCTATGCGATCACCAACAACCTGATCGGCAAGTTCGAGTATCGCTATTACGACTTCGGCCGGTACGAGCGCGCTGCGCCGCTGAACGGCCAGATTCCCTACTCCGTCGACAGCACGTTTTCCGTCGTGACGGTAGGTCTCGACTACAAGTTCGGCGGGCCAGTCGTCGCGAAGTACTGAAGCAGCGCGAGAGCGTGAGGAGGATGCTGTGACGATCTCGACATCTAGACAGCTGCTGCTGCGCGTCGTTGTGCTCGCCGGCGTCTGCGCCACGGTCGCTGGCTGTGTCAGCGACATCACGCCGCCGACGGGGGACACCGTCGGTGGCTCTCAAATGCGCTACTACGGCGGCCCGAAATCTCCGATGTGGCGTGCACCGGCGGAGAATTGACCCGGTGGCCGGACGCGTCGTGGTCAGCGAGGAAGCAGCGGTGCGGACGATTGCGGTGTTGCGCCCGGAAGGGATCAACGCGCGCGCGGATGACTTGTGTCTCGCCATGACGAAGGCCATCGAATCGGCGCAGCGCAATCCTGCCATCCGCTGCATCGTCGTCGCCGGCGGGTTCGATGGCTTCGGGGCAGGCAGCGAGGCCGCAGAACACCGTGCTGTCGGTGGCGCCGGGTCGGAAGGATTTCTGTTGCCGAGCGTGACCGGCCTCCTGCACACGCTCGCCAGCAATGCAAAACCGATCATCGCCGCCGTCGAGGGAGCGGCGGCAGGCATCGGTACGGCCATTGTGTTCTATTGCGACGAGGTCATCGCTGCCACATCCACGACGTTTGCCTCGCCCCTCGAATCTCATGATCTGGTCCCGGACGGCGCGATGAGCCTGCTCATTCCTCGACGGCTTGCTCAGCACCGTGCCTTTGCGATGCTCGTTCCCGGACGTTCGATGCGCGCGGAGCGAGCCTATGAAGCGGGCTTGATCGACATGATCGTTCCGCCGGGATATGCCGCGGTCGAAGCGGAGCGGATGGCGCGGGAGCTCTGCCGCCTGCCGACGGAAGAGATCTCTGCTATTTGAAACCTGACGCGACCGTCGGTGCAGGATGTACTGCCGCGGGTGCGGCGGGAGACGACCGTCGCCGCATTGCGTCTGAAGGGACGGCAGGGCGGAGCAGGTGACGCGAACGCTGGAGCCCGCACCGTCCGCAAGTTGCATTGCACCGCAATCGGCTGGTCATCGTCGGGTGCCGCTTTCCTGGCCGACGCGGCCGCTTGTCCAAAAATTCGGCAACTGATGATTATTGTTGCGATTCACAGAAATTGGGACCAGCATTCCGCATCGTCAACAAGACGCCGAGCAGAGGCGTCGATCGGAAACGCCTGTTGCTGTTCGGACGTGTCTCAGCCTCTTGGAGGGTGCGATGCTGAAGTCCCTTGCCACAATGATCAGTGCCCTTGCGATTGCCGTGTTGATGGCACCGGCCGCGCAAGGCGGCGCGTCCGCCAGCGCACCAACAAAATACGCCCAGCGTTCGCAGCAGGTGACGAGCGTGCATATGGTCAGGCAGACCAAGCGGATCGAACCACCAACTACGGATTTTTCAGCCCAGGCGAAGACAGCGCCATTTCACCGCTAGAGCGTTTTCGAGCGAAGTGGACACCGGTTCGCGTGAAGAAACCGCGTCAAGACAAGTATCTAGAGCTTCGGTTCTGATTCAATCAGAACCGAAGCTCTAGCCGCGGGTCGTTACCCGGGTCGGTTCAGCTCAACCGATGCAGGGTCGCCTTCGGGCTTTCGCCGAACTTGGCGCGGTAGGCGCTCGCCATCCGGCTCAGGTGCGTGAAGCCGAGATCGAACGCAATATCGACGATGCGTTCGCCCGGCCGCGCCGTCTTGAGGCGGGCGTTGAGATGGGCGAGGCGGATGTCGAGCAGCATCTCGGAGACGGTGGTGCCGAAGTGACGGCGGAAGCCGAGTTGCAGCGCGCGGACGCCGGTGCCAGCGATCTCGGCAAGCTCGGCGAGATCCAGTGGCTCGGTCGCGCGGGTCTCGAGATAAGCCCGCACGCGTTTCAGCGCCGCCGGCTGGGCCTCGGTGCGGCCGTTGAAGACATCGATCGCCGAGCTCAGGCTGTGCCGCTGCTCGTTGAGCAAAACATTGAGAAACGACTCGCGCCAATCGGCCGCCGCGACCGCGGACAAGCTCTTGTGCGGCCCGATCTGCTCGGCTGTCGTCACGACCTGCTCGATCCTGGCCGAGAGCATCTGCCCGAGTGGCCCGCTCAGTGCGACGGCCGGATCGAACTCGATCGGCCGGACCGCCACCCCGCCAAGCGCTGCGGCGCGATGCTCGACCAGCTTGCGGTCGAGCAGCACGATGAGCTGTGCGCAGTCGTCGCGCCAGGTCATCTCGGTCGGAATGGTCGGCGACAGCAGCGAGGCACGGTGTTGCGGCCCGGTGGTGAGCTCGCGCGCGGCGGTCCGCACCACGGCCGAGCCGGACAGCGGCATCTGCAACAGGAAGAAGCGGTCGAGGCAGCCCGGATTGATCGCGACCGATCCGCCATAGGCGACATAGTTGACCGAGAACCCGTCGAACCCGGCGCAATTGTGGTGCGCGGAGAAATCGCGCTCCGAACGATCGACCGGCGTCAGATCGTGCGGACAGAAGATGCGCCCGATCGCTTCAGCCGCGTCGTCGACACGCGCGGTCGCGACGCGCGCGAAATCCTTCAGCCTTGCGCTTGTCGAACTGGCCCTTGCCGAAACCTCGTTGCCAACAGCAGTCACGCCGGCCGTCCGGAGTTGTTTGAGGTCTAAAACATCATGCAGCCTAGTGCATCCGTCGGCAAAGGGGAACGCCGTTTCGTCGCGCAAACTGCCCGATCGGCGCGCAGGCGGATGCGGCGGCATTGGGCAGAGGCTTCCGGGCTCGACGCTGCCGCATTGCAGCATGGTCGCGCCGGCTGCGGATTCGTTTATCGGCTAGACAGCCGCACCGGCTGGCGACAGGCTCGGTATCGGCAATACGCATCCAAAACTGGAGAGGCTGACATGGGCGCGCTCGAAAAAGGCATTACCCGAACCGGCACCGGCTACGGCGGCAAAACCTGGAATATCCTGGGCCAGGTCTACTATCCGAAGGCGGTCACCGACTCGACCTTCGCGTTCGAGACCAACAGCGATCCCGGCCAGTTCGTGCCGGTGCACATCCACCCGACCCAGGACGAGTTCATCCTGGTGCAGGAGGGCGTGCTCGACCTCAAGCTCGACGGCGTCTGGGTGCAGGCCAAGGCCGGCGACCTGGTGCGCATGCCGCGCGGCATTCCGCACGGCTATTTCAACAAATCCGATAAGCCGGCGCGGGCGCTGTTCTGGGTATCGCCGATGCAGAAGCTCGAGGCGCTGTTCGAGAAGCTGCACAATCTGCAGGACCCCGTCGAAGTGGTGCGCATTTCCGCCGAGCACGAGGTGGACTTCCTGCCGCCGGAAGCCAACGAGTAGGCCGGCGGCCAGCAGACAATACGCACGCGAGGCGGCAATCGCCGGAGCAGGCTCCGGCGATCGCGGAGATGCGCGCACTTACGAAATTGCACCTGTTCATTCATCGCGGAGACGTTTCATGGTCAAGCAGAAGCATGTGTGCGTCATCGGCGCCGGCATTTCAGGGCTCGCCGCCGGAAAAGCCTTTGCCGGTCGCGGTCACAAGGTGACCATCATCGAGCGCAGCGGCGATCTCGGCGGGGTCTGGGAGCCGGCGCGCTCCTATCCCGACGTGCAGACCCAAAGCCCGAAGGAGCTCTATCGCTACACCGACAAGGCGATGCCGGAGTCCTATCCGGAGTGGCCGAAGGGTCCGCAGGTCCATGCTTATCTGCGTGACTATGCTCGCAGCCATGGGCTCGACGGTGCGATGCGGTTCGACACCAGGGTCGAGAGCATGATGCGCCGCGCGGACGGCAGGCCGGGCTGGACGCTCGCGCTGCGCTCGACCGACGGCGCGACCGGCCATGAGGATTTCGACTTCGTCGCGGTCTGTACCGGGCAATTCAACGAGCCAAAGTCGCTGCCGCTGCCCGGCGAGGACGGCTTCAAGGCGCAGGGCGGCCAGATCCTGCATTCGTCGCAATACGGCGAACCCGATCTCGCCAAGGGCCGCAAGGTGGTCGTGCTCGGCGGTTCGAAATCGGCGACCGACATCGCCGTGAATGCGGTCAATTCAGGCGCCAGCGAAGTCACCATCGTGTTTCGCGAGCCGGTCTGGCGGATTCCCTATTTCGTCGGCGGTCTCGTCAACTTCAAGCGCATCCTCTACATCCGCGCCCAGGAGCAGATGTTTGCGAGCTGGGGCATCGGGCCGATGGCACGCCTCGCGCATGTCGTGGCAAAGCCGTTCGTCTGGGCGAACTGGCGCGGGCTCGAGAGCATGCTGAAGATGCAGCTCAAGCTGAAGCAGTGCGGCATGGTGCCGAAGGAGCGGATCGAGGACGGCGTCAACTGCTCGGTGCCGATTGCGACCCCCGGCTTCTATCCGATGGTTGCCGATGGCCGGATCAAGGCGGTGCAGGGCACCTTCGATCATTACGACGGCAAGACCATCGTGATGAGCGGCGGCCAGCGTGTCGCGGCCGATGTCGCAGTGCTTGCGATCGGCTACAAGCTCGGCGTGCCGTTCCTCCCTAAGGAGTATCAGGAGAAGCTGGTCGAACCCGACGGGCAGTATCGGCTCTATCGGCTGATCGCCAACCCCGATCTGCCCGACATGGGATTTGTCGGGTTCAATTCGAGCTTCTGCACCGTGCTGTGCGCGGATCTCGCCGCGAACTGGCTGGTGCGCTATGCCGACGGCCAGCTCGCGCGGCAGCCGAGCGCGGCCGAGATGCGTGACAACATCGCGATGATGCTGAACTTCAAGCGCGTCGAGCGGCCGGCGGCGGGCGTCTATGGTGGGCTCTGCGTCGCGCCCTATCACTTCAAGCATTTCGACGAACTGCTGGCGGACATCGGCACCAAGGCGTCGCGCCGCAACCCGCTCGTCGAAAAATTCACGCCGCCGGATGCGGACGCCTATGCGCGCTTCCTTGCGACCGCGCCTGAATACAAGGCGGTGGCATGATCCGGAAAAGTGCGAAGCGGTTTTCCGAAAGGATCATGCTCAAACAACCGATCAGTCGCGGCCGGCGTCGAGGAAGGCTTGCGCCAGGCGCTCCGGATTGGAGAAGCATAGCTCATGGCTGCCCGGCAGCTGGACCAGGCGGAACAGCCCGAGCTTCTCCGACAGCCGCGGGTGCCAGGGCAGGCCGTGCGGCATCGCGGTATCCTCGGTGCAGTTGACGTAGGACTTCGCGATCGGCATCTCGGCCGGATTGGTCCGCAGCGCGATCTTGTCCTGGAAGGTCTTGAGCGGGTGCGGGTTGAGCCTGTCATAGGCCCGCTGCGCCGTCTCGAGGTCGGCGTCGTTGATGAAGGCCTCGCGCCAGATCGGGAACGGCAACACCACCGAGCCGTCGCCGCGCTCGGCATGGATGGCATCGAACAGGCCGACATAGTGCGACGGCACCATGTCGTTGAGGCTCTCGCCATGGTTCGGCACGAACGCATTCCAGTACACCAGCCGGCGGATGCGATCGGCGGCGGCATCGGCAACACCCGTGATGACCATGCCGCCATAGCTGTGGCCGACCAGCACGATGTCATTCAAATTGTGCTCGGCGAGATAATCCACGATCGACTGGATGGCCTCGGCAAGGCCGGAGTCCTTGCGGTCGCCGGGGCGGTTGCCCTTGATGGTCGGGGTGTGGACGACGTGGCCGGCCTTGCGGATGGCGGCCGCAACCGGCTCGAACTCGGCGCCGGTATGCCAGGCGCCATGGACGAGAACATAGGTCGACATGTTGTACCTCCCTGTGTGGTTTGGTCAGATCAATTGCGCGGTTCGGACGGCCGGGGATATCGCGCTGATATCATGCGGTTCCTGATGGATATTGACCCGGGGCCACGGAACGCGCTTGGCTGTAACCGAACCGGACTGGGCTCGGAGTGAACTGATGCAGCAAATCGCCGCCGCGGATCGCTCGCGCAGGCTGAGCTGGAATACCGCGGACACACGTCCGGGCGAGCAGTTTGCCTATTATCGCGAGGCGATCTGCCAGGCCTTCATGAACCTGACGCCGGAGCCGCCGGCGACGCCGGGTTTCGTCGCGCGGGTCGAGACCGTTGGGCTCGGCGACGGTGCGGTCAACCGGGTCAGCTTCCCTGAGCATATCGTGCGGCGCTCGGCGGCCGACATCGCCGCGTCCAGCCGGCGCTGCTACTACCTCAATCTCAAGCTCGCCGGCCGCTGCCGCATCCAGCAGGCCGGGCGCGAGATCAGCCTGTCGCCGGGGCAGGTCGGAATCTTCGACAGCGGGCAGCGCTTCGCGCTGCTGCACGACCGCGGCCCTGCGCTGCAGGTCGCCTCGTTCTGGGTGCCGGCCGAGGCGCTCGATGAACGGCTGCCGTCGGCGCCGGAGGTCGCACCGGCGCGGGTCTCCGACGATCCCTTCGTCGGCCATCTCATCGCCGAGACGGCGCAGGTGCTGAACAATTCGGCGCTCCGGGCGTCCGATACGGACAACGCGCGGCTGTTCGGCGTGCTGCTCGACCTGGTCGCACTCAGCCTGTCGCGGTCCGGTCGCGAAGGCGTTGCCGAGAGCGCGAGCCTTGCCGATGCGACCTGGCTCGCGCTGCGCCGCGCCGTCGACCGCAGGCTGCGCGAGCCGGGGCTCGCCGTTGCCGCCATCGCCGCCGCGATCGGCATCAGCGAGCGCTATGTCCACAAACTGTTCGAGCGCGCCGGGACGACATTCGCGAGCTACGTGATGGACCGCCGCCTCGACGGTGCGGCGCGCGACCTGAAGGATCCCGCGATCGCCGGGCGCGCGATCGGCGACATCGCGTTCGACTGGGGCTTCTCCGATCTGTCGCATTTCACGCGGCGATTCAGGCATCGCTTCGGCTGCACGCCGCGCGACTGGCGCCGCGGCTAACGCAATTTTCGGAAATCACGATGTCACAATCATTCATCTATCAAGTCAGTCCGATGCGGGTCGTGTTCGGGACCGGCACCGTCGCGCAGCTGGCGGACGAACTCGGCCGGCTCGGAATCAGCCGCGCGCTGGTGCTCGCAAGCCGGCGGCAGCAGGCCGAGCTCGGCGATCTCTCGGGCTTGACCGGCGGCCGCATGGCTGGCCCGTTCGACGGCGCTGTCGTGCACACGCCGGTCGCAGTCACCGAACGCGCGATGCAGATGGTCCGCGAGTTGAAGCCCGATGGCGTGGTTGCGATCGGCGCGGGTGCCGCGACCGGCTTGAGCAAGGCGATCGCGCTGCGCACCGACCTGCCGCAGCTGATCGTCCCCACCAGCTATGCCGGCTCCGAGATGACGCCGGTGCTCGGCGAAACCGTCGACGGCGTCAAGACCAGGCAATCCTCGCCCGCGATATTGCCCGAAGCCGTGATCTACGATGTCAACCTGACGATCTCGATGCCGGCAACGTTCTCCGCGATATCAGGCCTCAACGCGATCGCGCATGCGGCGGAGGCGCTGTATGCGCGGGACGGCAATCCGATCACCTCGCTGATGGCGGAAGAGGCGATTGCGAAACTTGCGTCATCGCTGCCGGATGTGATCGCGCGGCCGCGCGATCTCGATGCGCGTTCCGACGCGCTGTATGGCGCGTGGCTGTGCGCGGTCTGTCTCGGCACCGTCGGCATGGCGCTGCACCACAAGCTCTGCCACACCGTCGGCGCGCTGTTCGACCTGCCGCATGCCGAGACCCATGCGGTGCTGCTGCCGCATACCATCGCCTACAACACGCCGGCCGCGCGCGATGCGATCGGCCGCGCCGCACGGGCGCTCGGGGTTGCCGATGCGGCCGACGGCCTGTTCGATCTGTCGGCAAGGCTCGGCGCGCCGCGTTCGCTGGCCGAGATCGGAATGCCCCAAGACGGCATCGCAAACGCGGCCGCGCTCGCCACCAAAAATCCTTACTGGAATCCGCGGCCGATCGAAGAGCGCGGCATCAGCGAGTTGCTCCGGCGCGCGTGGTCGGGCGCACGGCCGCGGGCCGGATAGATCAAACCCCGATCGCGTTGCGCGCGATCACGTCGCGGTAGAACGCCGCGCTCAGTTTCGGCACCCGCGCCTGGGTTTCGAAATCCACGCGATAGAGGCCGAAGCGCTTCGCGTAGCCGAAGATCCATTCGAAATTGTCCATCAGGCTCCACAGGAAGTAGCCGTGGACCGGCACACCGTCGGCGGTCGCGCGCTGCAGTTGGGCGAGGTAGTTGCGCAGGAACATGATGCGGTCGAGGTCGTAGATTTGCCCGTCCGGCTGCACCTTGTCCTCGCCGGAGGTGCCGTTCTCGCTGATATAGATGCTCTTGATGTTCCAGAGCTTGGCGGCAATCCGCGGTGCCCAGTAGATCGTCTCCGGCGCGATCCGCAGCCAATCCGAACTCATGTGCGGGAACGAGCCCGGCATCGGCAGCGGCTTCCAGCCGGGGGCTTGGTCGGTGGCGAGGACATAGCAGTGCGGCGCGTAGATGTTGAGCCCGACGAAATCGTTGGGCTGCGCGATGATCTTCAGCTCGTCCGCGGTGAATTTGGGCGCATCGGCGCCGGCATATTGCAGGAAGCCTTCGGTGTACTTGCCTTCGAGAAGGACGCCGAGGAAACCTGCATTGAGCTCGCGCGTCGCGATCTCGGTGGCGCGGATGTGCTCCGGCGTGTTGATCGCGGGCACGCAGGCGGTGATGTTTTCCGCGGGGCCGACCCGCGTGCCGGGGCGGCCCTTGGCGCGGATCGCCTGCACCGCGAGGCCGTGCGCCAGCGCGACATGATGGCGCGCCTGGTTCACCTCGGCCGGCGGCAGCGTCAGCCCCGGCGCGTCGACGCCGAGCGCATAGCCGAAGGGGAGGAAACGCCCGACCTCGTTGAGGGTGAAGATGTTCTTCACCCGGTCGGTCAATCGCTGCGCCACGTAGCCGGCGTAGTCGCCGAACGCCTTCGACGTCTCCCGTGAGCGCCAGCCGCCGACGCGGTCCTGCAATGCCTGCGGCAAGTCCCAGTGATAGAGCGTGGCGTAGGGCTCGATGCCGTTCGCAAGCAACTCGTCGACCAGGCGGTTGTAGAAGTCGAGGCCCTTCGGATTCGGCGTGCCGGTGCCATCAGGGAACACCCGCGGCCAGGCGATCGAAAAGCGATAGGCCCTGGCGCCGAGCTCCTTGATGAGCCGGATATCGTCCTTGTAGCGGTGATAGTGGTCGTTGGCGCGGTCGCCGGTCGAGCCGTCCTCGATCTTGCCCGATGTGTGGGTGAATGTGTCCCAGATCGACGGGCCCCGGCCGTCCTCATTGACCGCGCCTTCGACCTGGTAGGACGAGGTCGCGGTGCCCCAGACAAAGCCGGCCGGAAAGTTCGCGCCGTCGGGCCGCGGAGCGTGGTTTGCGGCCTGACCCGGGGCCGACAGGCCGAGCGCCGAGAGGCCCGCAAGGCCCGCAAACTGCCGGCGCGAGAACTTACCGAACATTATTGTCTCCCGTGGCCGGACGCTGTGGCTGGAATGCCAGCCGCAGGTTAACCTTCCACCCTGCCGTTGAGCAACAACGGCCGAGAGGCCGAGGCGCGGTAGCGAGCGGCGCACCAATCGATGCAAACCGTTGCGATGTCAGATGTCGCGGAGTTGTCAGTTTTATGGCGACATGTTCTCTACTAGATTGCCTGCTACGTCCTTCCGCAATGACATCCGAAAATCCCGAGATCCCGGTGAGCTGCGCGCGATGAACAAGCCTGCGACCCATGTCCGAACCGCGCTGCTGCGTCGTCTTGCCACGGCAATCGGCTTGCTGCTGGCGACGGCCGCTGCAGCTCAGGCAGAGCAGACATTTTCGTTCGACGGCACACCCGGAAAGCTGCCGAAGACGGTCGTCCCGTTGAGCTACGCGATCGAGCTGACGCCTGATATCACGAGCCTGGCGCTGCCGGGCGTCGAGACCGCCGACATCGAGGTGCGTGAGGCCACGGCGCAACTGACGCTGAATGCGATCAACACGACGTTCGCCGAGGCCACGATCGATGATGGCGCGCAACGCGCGGAGGTGACGACCGACGCCACCGCGCAGACGGCGACGCTGACCTTCGTCAAGCCGCTTGCAGTGGGCCGGCACAAGCTCCGCATTGTCTTCACGGCGCAGATCAACAAATTCGGCACCGGGCTGTTTGCGGTCGATTATCCGACCCCGGCCGGGATCAAGCGACTGATCTCCAGCAAGCTGGAGCCGGCCGACGCAAGGCGGATCTTCCCGTGCTGGGACGAGCCGTCGTTCAAGGCGAGCTTCGCGCTGAGTGTCGTGATCCCGCGCAATCTGCTCGCGGTCGGCAATATGCCGGTGACGAGCGAGGCGCCGGTCACCGACGATCTCAAGAAGGTCACGTTCGCGCCGACACCGAAGATGTCGAGCTATCTGTTCGTGCTCACGGTCGGCGAGCTCGAGCGCGTCGCTGCGGATGCCGGCGGCGTCACCATCGGCGTGGTGACGACGGAGGGCAAGAGCGGGCAGGGCCGGTTCGCGCTCGACAGCGCAGTGAAGCTGCTCGCCTATTACAACGACTATTTCGGCGTCAAATATCCGCTGCCGAAGCTCGATTTGATAGCCGTCCCCGGCGGGTTCGGCGGTGCGATGGAGAACTGGGGCGGCATCACCTTCTTCGAGAGCCGGCTGCTGTTCGATCCCGCAACCAATGCGGAGACCGCCAAGCGCGGCATCTTCGCCATCATCGCGCACGAGATGGCGCATATGTGGTTCGGCGATCTCGTCACCATGGCTTGGTGGGACAATCTCTGGCTCAACGAGGGCTTTGCCAGCTGGATGGCGACCAAGGCCTCGGAGCAGTTCTATCCGCAATGGCAGAACTGGCTGAACGGCAACAGTGCGAAGCAGTTCGCCATGGCGCTCGATGCGCGCCGCACCTCGCATCCGGTGCAGCAGCCGATCGCCGATCACAGCGAAGCGGTCACGGCGTTCGATGCCATCACCTACAACAAGGGCCAGGCGCTGATCCGCATGCTCGAGACCTATCTTGGTGAGCAGGCGTTCCGCGACGGTATCCGCAAATACATGGCCGCGCATGCCTACAGCAATTCCACCACCGCCGATCTCTGGCAGGCGCTCGAGACGTCCGGCGGCAAGGCGATCACCGGCATCGCCGCCTCATTCACCGAGCAGGATGGCGTGCCGCTGGTGGTGGCCGAGACGGCCTGCGATGGTGCCGCGCAACGCCTGACGTTGCGGCAGGACCGTTTCGTGATCGCGCCGGCCAACGATCCGCCGCTGCCGGCCCACAGCTGGCAGATCCCGGTTGCGATCGGGCCGGCGCAAGGCAAGCCGTTTGACGAGATCCTGCTGAAGGGTAGTACAGATATTCCGGCCGGCGCATGCGGCGATGCGATCAAGGTCAATCTCGGCGATGTCGGCTACTTCAGGGTCGAATACGGCCCCAAGAACCGTGCGGCATTGCTGAACGCCTTCCCGCAGATGCAGGTCGTTGACCGGCTCAATGTCGTCACCGACAGCTGGGCGCTGGTGCAGGCGGGCCGCGCCGAGGCGCCATCCTATCTCGCGCTGCTCGATGCGCTCGATGCCGGCGATCATCGCGCGGTGTGGGACCAGGTGATCGCGACATTCGCTGCGCTCAACCGCCTGTCGCGCGACCGCAGCGAACGGCCGGTGATCCAGGCCTATGCCCGCGCCAGGCTGCGCCCGGTGTTCGACCGGATCGGATGGGATGGCACCTCGGGCGACGACGACACCGCGCTGTTGCGCGCGAGCCTGATCTCGACGCTTGGCGACCTCGGCGACGCGGCAATCGTCGCAGAGGCGAAGCGGCGCTTTGCGGCGTTTCTCGATGATCCAAAATCGCTGCCGACCACGCTGCGCGACGCGGTCACCCATGTCGTCGGCATCACGGCCGATCGGACGACATATGGCAGACTGCTGGCGCTCGCGCGCAACAGCACGGCGACCAGTGAGCGGCTGCGCTATTATTTCGCGGCGGCCAGCGCCCGCGATACGGAGCTGGCGCGCGCGACGCTGGCGTTGACGCTGACCGACGAATTGCCCGACACGATCGTCACCGGGATGATCAACGCGGTTGCATCCGCAGGCGAGCAGCCGCAGCTTGCCTGGGATTTCGTCCAGGCGAATTTCGAGACGTTGCTGGCGAAGCAGGGCCCGAGCTTCCGCGACCAGTTCGTGCCGAACTTCATGATCAATTTTACCGATCAGGGCCACGCGGCAGAGCTGGCCGCGTTCGCCCCGTCGCAATCCACCAGCGGCGGGCGGGTGACGGTGGCGCGCTCCTTGCAGGCGATCGCGATCTCGGCCGATCTCGCCGCGCGTGTGCTCCCCGCCGCCGATGCCTGGATCAGGGCGCACAAGCCGTGAGATCGCAAGAGAGTTTCCGGCGGCGCGCGATGCGGCTATGCTCCGTGCGCGGCATGCAATCAACGATGCGAGGCTGACATGGTCAAAGGTTCCGACTTGCTGGTCGCGGCCCTCGAGAATGAGGGCGTGGAACGGGTGTTCGGCGTTCCCGGCGAGGAGAATCTCGACGTCGTCGAGAGCCTGCGCAAATCCTCGATCAAGCTGATCGTGACTCGCCACGAGCAGGCGGCGGCGTTCATGGCGGCGACCTATGGCCGGCTGACCGGAAAGCCCGGTGTCTGCATGACGACGCTCGGCCCCGGCGCGCTCAACCTGACCACCGGTGCGGCCTATGCGTTGCTCGGCGCGATGCCGATGGTGATGCTGACGGGGCAGAAGGGCATCTTGAGCAGCCGGCAGGCCAAGTTCCAGATCGTCGACATCGTCAACACATTCCGTCCGCTGACCAAGCTGTCGCTGCAGATCGTCAGCGGCGCGACCATTCCGACGCTGGTGCGCGACGCCTTCCGGATCGCGACGCAGGAACGGCCGGGGCCGGTGCTGCTCGAACTGCCGGAGGATATCGCGCGCGAGGAGATTGCCCCGGTCGAGATCGTGCCGCCGCATCCGATCGAAATTCCGATCGCGCATGCGGCCGCCCTCGACCGCGCCGCCGACATGATCCTGAAGGCGCAGCGCCCGCTGATCATGCTCGGTGCTGCGGCATCACGGCCGCGTAGTACCGCGGGGATCGGCGACTTCGTGCGGCGCACCAAGATTCCGTTCTTCACCACCCAGATGGGCAAGGGCACGGTATCAGGTGGCACCAATCAGTATATGGGGACGGCCGCGCTGAGCGAGCGCGACTATGTGCATGAGGCGATCGACCGCGCCGACCTGATCATCGCGATCGGCCACGACACGATCGAAAAGCCGCCGTTCATCATGGGGCCGAAGGGGCCGCAGGTGATCCATGTCAGCTACACGGCGGCGAATGTTGAGCAGGTCTACTTCCCGCAATGCGAGGTGATCGGCGACGTCGGGCCGAGCCTCGAATTGCTGGCCGATCGGGTCGCGGGAAAGCTGCCGTCTGCCAGCGCGCTGCTCAGCCTGCGCGAAGGAATCCTGGCGAGGATCACCGATCGCGCCACCGAAGGCCGCTGGCCGCCGACGCCGCAGCGCATCGTGCACGATGTGCGGCAGGTTATTCCCGAGGACGGCATCGTCGCGCTCGACAATGGCATGTACAAGATCTGGTTCGCGCGCAACTACCGCACGCTGCTTGCGAACTCGCTGCTGCTCGACAACGCGCTCGCCACCATGGGCGCCGGCCTGCCGTCGGCGATGATGGCGGCGATGCTGTATCCGAAGAACCGCGTGCTCGCGGTCTGCGGCGACGGCGGCTTCATGATGAACTCGCAGGAGATGGAGACGGCGGTCCGACTCAAGCTCAATCTGGTGATCCTGATCCTGGAGGATTCTGCCTACGGCATGATCCGCTGGAAGCAGGCGGTCGACAACTTCCCGGATTTTGGCCTGACCTTCGGCAATCCGGATTTCGTCAAATATGCGGAAAGCTACGGCGCCAAGGGTTCGCGGATCGAGAGCACGGAGGCGATCGTCCCGACCCTGGAGCGGGCCTTCTCCGGCGGCGGCGTGCATCTCGTGGTGGTGCCGATCGACTATACCGAGAACAAGCGGGTGCTGGTCGACGAACTGCGCGAGAAGGTACAGCAGATCGACGTCGAATAGCGGATTGCCGCCGACGGCACGGAACGAAATGCCCTCGGCTTGATTGAACGTAAGCCGCCATGGTAGCACGCCCAGCGATCAAGCCACGGCATCACTCGTTGTGCTGATGGTCGGCGATACCAGATCTGAGAGGTCACGTGACTGCACCAAATCCTGCCGCCGGCAAGCCCATCGATCCCGCCGCCCTTGCCAATGTGCCGCGGCTGGTCACGGCCTATTTTGCCGGCAAGCCCGACGCCGGCGATCCTGCCCAGCGGGTTGCTTTCGGCACCTCTGGCCATCGCGGCTCGTCGCTGAAGAATTCCTTCAACGAGGACCATATCCTCGCCACCACCCAGGCGATCTGCGACTACCGGCGTGAGAAGGGCCTCACCGGGCCGCTGTTCATCGGTATCGATACCCATGCGCTCGCCGAGCCGGCGCTGGCCAGCGCGGTGGAAGTGTTCGCGGCCAACGGCGTCGAGATCATGATCGACGCGCAGAGTGGCTACACTCCGACGCCGGTGATCTCGCACGCGATCCTGAGCTACAACAAGGGCCGCAGCACAGGGCTTGCCGACGGCGTCGTCATCACCCCGTCACACAATCCGCCGGAGGATGGCGGCTACAAATACAATCCGCCGCATGGCGGCCCGGCCGACACGGATGTCACGGCCGTGGTCGAGAAGAACGCCAACCGCTATATCGAGGCCGTCCTCAAGGGCGTCGCGCGAATGCCGTATGATCGCGCGCGCAAGGCCGCGACCACGCATCTGCACGACTACATCACGCCCTACGTTGCCGATCTCGGCAACACGGTCGATCTGGCGCTGATCAAGACCGCCGGCGTCAGGATCGGCATCGATCCGCTCGGCGGCGCGGCCGTGCATTACTGGCAGCCGATCATCGCGCGCTACGGCATCAACGCCACCGTGGTCAACAATGCGGTCGATCCGACCTTCCGCTTCATGACCGCGGATTGGGACGGCAAGATCCGGATGGACTGCTCGTCGCCTTACGCGATGGCGAGCCTGATCGGGATGCGCGACCGGTTCGACGTCGCCTTTGCCAACGATACCGATGCCGACCGCCATGGCATCGTGACCCGCTCGAACGGGCTGATGAACCCGAACCACTTTCTCGCCACCGCGATCGCCTATCTGTTCGCGCACCGGCCGCAATGGAGCAAGGACGCCGCGATCGGCAAGACCATCGTGTCGAGCTCCATCATCGATCGCGTAGCGAAAAAGCTCGGTCGCAAGCTGGTCGAGACGCCGGTCGGCTTCAAATGGTTCGTCGAAGGGCTCGGCAGCGGCGGCTTCGGCTTCGCTGGCGAGGAAAGCGCCGGCGCGTCGTTCCTGAAGCGTGACGGCTCGGTATGGACCACGGACAAGGACGGCATCATCCTCGGCCTGCTGGCGGCAGAGATCATCGCCAAGACCGGTCGTGACCCCAGCGAATTGTTCAACGAGTTGACGGCCGAATTGGGTGTTCCCTATTACGAGCGGATCGATGTCGCGGCGACGCCGAAGCAGAAGAACGCGCTGAAGGCGCTCGGGCCTGAGCAACTCAACATGACCGAGCTCGCGGGCGATCCCGTGCGCGCGGTCAGGACCAAGGCGCCGGGGAACGATCAGCCGTTCGGCGGTATCAAGGTCGAGAGCGAGGCCGGCTGGTTTGCCGCGCGTCCTTCCGGCACAGAGGATGTCTACAAGATCTACGCCGAGAGCTTCCGCGGGCCGGATCATCTAAAGAAGATCCAGGGTGACGCGCAGGCCGCGATCGCCAAGGTGTTCTGAGGCACGGGCCCGGCGGAATTCATGCGCGTATTGTTGACCGGCTCCTCCGGCTGGCTCGGCCGCTTCCTCGCGCCGCGGCTTCGACAGGCCGGCCATGACGTGACCGGCCTCGACGTCGTTGCGGGCGAGGCGACCAATGTGATCGGCTCCGTGGCCGACCGATCGGCGGTCGATCGCGTCTTCGCCGATCACGGCATCGAGGCCGTGATCCATGGCGGCGCGCTACACAAGCCTGACATCGCGCGGTTCTCGCCGCAGGCCTTTGTCGACGTCAACGTGTCAGGCACGCTCAATCTGCTGCAGGCGGCGGCCGCCGCGGGCCACGACCGCTTCGTCTTCACCTCGACGACGTCCCTGATGATCTCGCAGGCGATCCGCGACGATGAAGGCCATGCGGCGGTGTGGCTCGACGAGAGCTCGGGGCCACTGGAGCCGCGCAACATCTACGGCGTTACAAAGCTCGCCGCCGAGGGGTTGTGCCGGCTCTACAGCCGCGAGCATGGGCTGAACTGCGCGGTGCTGCGCACCAGCCGTTTCTTCCCCGAGGACGACGACACCATCCGCGACATCCATGGCGAGAACCTGAAGGCAACCGAGCTGCTGTACCGCCGCCTGACGGTCGAGGATGCCGCCGACGCCCATGTCGTGGCGCTGGAGAAGATCCGCGGCTTCGAGGTGTTCGTGATCAGCGCGCCGACGCCGTTTGCGCGCAGCGACGTCGCTGATCTGAAGACGGACGCCGCCGGCGTGATCGCGCGCATTTTCCCCGATGCGCCGGCGCTGTTCGCGCGCCGGGGCTGGCATTTGCCGAAATCGATCGGCCGGATCTACGACGCGAGCAAGGCCGAACGCCTGCTTGGTTTCCGCGCGGTCACCGACTTTGCAGCGGTGCTCGGCGCCCTGCGCAGCGGCGAGCCGCTTCCCTTTGCGCACGATCCCGACTATGTCTCGCCGTCAACGAGGCTCGCAAATGGCTGATTTCCACGGCGTCTTTCCCTATCTGGTGTCCCCGATCGATCCCGCCGGCCATGTCCGCACCGAGGTGCTGGGCCGGCTCTGCGACGATCTGATCAAGGCCGGCGTCCACGGCCTGACGCCGCTCGGCTCGACCGGCGAGTTCGCCTATCTCAACAATGCGCAGCGCATGCAGGTGGTGGCGACCACGATCGAGGCCGCGCAGGCTCGCGTGCCCGTGGTTGCCGGCGTCGCCTCGACCTCGACGGCGGATGCGGTGGCGCAGGCCAGGGCCTATCAGAAGCGCGGTGCTGCCGGTATTCTCGCTATCTTGGAGGCGTATTTTCCGCTCAGTGACGCCCAGGTGGAATCCTATTTTCGCGCCATCGCCGACGCCGTCGACATTCCGGTCGTGATCTACACCAATCCGAATTTCCAGCGCTCCGACCTCACGCTCGACGTCATCGCGCGGCTCGCCGCGCATCCGCGCATCGGCTACATCAAGGACGCCTCGACCAATACCGGCCGGCTGCTGTCGATCATGAACCGCTGCGGCGACAGCCTGAAAGTGTTCTCGGCTTCCGCCCATATTCCGGCCGCGGTGATGCTGATCGGCGGCCATGGCTGGATGGCGGGACCTGCCTGCATGATCCCGCGGCAAAGCGTCGAGCTCTACAATCTGTGCCGCCGTGCCCGCTGGGACGAGGCGATGTCCCTGCAGCGCAAGCTCTGGCGCATCAACGAGGCGTTCGCCCGCTTCAACCTCGCCGCCTGCATCAAGGCCGGGCTGGCGAGCCAGGGCTACGATGTCGGTGACCCCGTGCCGCCGCAGGCGCCGCTCACCGCCGAGCACCGCAAGGTGGTCGAGGCCGCGTTGCGCGATCTCAACTGAACCTGGCTTGCGCGTTGCATAAGGCGCATTGCGTCGTCTTTCTTGGGCGTGTTGTCTCGCGCCGAAAATCCGCTAAAACCCGCCGAAATTTCTGAAATCAAGGACCCTCCGATGAACATTCTTCCCGGCAATATGCGTTTTGGTGCGGGCCAGCCGGTCAAGCGTCTGGAAGACCAGCGGCTGCTCACCGGGAAGGGGCATTTCATCGACGACAAGCCACAGGACGGCGCGCTCTGGCTGCACGTGCTGCGTTCGCCGCATGCCCACGCCAACATCAAATCGATCGACGTCAAGGCGGCGCTCGAGATGCCCGGCGTCAAGGCGGTCTATACTGGCGCTGACCTCGTGAAGGACGATATCGGCACGCTGCCGACGCTCGCGATCTTCAAGCGCCCCGACGGCTCGCCGATGACCGTGCCGCCGCGGCGCCTGCTGGCGCATGAGGTGGTGCGCTACGCGGGCGAGGGCGTTGCGGCTGTGGTCGCGACCTCGCGCGTGCTGGCGCAGACCGCGGCCGAAGCGATCGAGGTCGATTACGAGGTGCTGCCCTCGGTGGTCGATCCGGTCGAGGCGATCAAGCCCGGTGCGCCGGCGGTCTGGCCGGAGGCGCCCGACAACATCGTGGCCGCGATGAGCTATGGCGACGCCGCCAAGGTCGAGGAAGCCTTCGCCAGCGCCGCGCACAAGGTGTCGCTCGATCTGGTCAGCCAGCGCCTGGTGCCGTCGGCGATGGAGCCGCGTTCGACCATTGCCGAGATTGAGAAGAAGACCGGCCGGCTCATTCTCCACGTGCAGTCGCAGACCCCGGGCTCGACCCGCGATCTGCTGGCGGAATCGATCCTGAAGCGGCCGAAGGACAGCGTGCGTGTGCTGGTCGGCGATATCGGCGGCGGCTTCGGCCAGAAGACCAGCCTCTACCCCGAAGACGGCATCGTCGCCTATGCCGCGACCAAGCTGAATGAGAAGATCCGCTGGCGCGGCGACCGCACCGACGAGTTCGTCGGCGGCACCCACGGCCGCGACCTCACTTCGACCGGCGAGTTCGCGCTCGACGCCAAAGGCCGCGTGCTGGCTTACCGCGTGCGCTCGATCGGCGGCACCGGAGCGTACTCGTCGGGCACCGCCAACATCATTCCGCTGGTGCTCGGCCCGTTCGTGCAGACCGGCGTCTACGATCTGCCGCTGGTGCATTTCGAGGTGAAGTCGGTGATGACCAACACCGCGCCGGTCGGCGCCTATCGGGGCGCCGGCAGGCCGGAGGCGGTGTTCATCGTCGAGCGGCTGTTCGATGCCGCAGCGCGCCAGATCGGCATGGACCCGCGCACCATCCGCAAGGTCAACTACATCAAGCCGGCGCAACTGCCCTACACGAACGCGGTCGGACAGGTGTATGACTCCGGCGCCTTCGCCCACATGCTGGAGCGCGCGTCTGACTTGGCCGACTGGAACGGCTTTGCCGCGCGCAAGAAGGTGGCGAAGAAGAAGGGCCTGCTCTACGGCCGTGGCCTGACGAGCTACATCGAATGGACCGGCGGCCGCGCCCACACCGAAAACGTCTCGCTGCATGCGACCGCAGAAGGCCGCGTCATCCTGCATTCCGGCACCATGGCGATGGGGCAGGGCCTCGCCACCACCTACACCCAGATGATCGCCGATACGCTCGGCATTGCCATGGACAAGATCGACGTCGTCCAGGGCGACACCGATCTCGCCACCGGCTTCGGCAGCGTCGGCTCGCGTTCGCTGTTCGTCGGCGGCACCGCGGTAGCGGTCTCTACCAACGACATGATCAACAAGGCGCGCGACAAGGCGTCCCACCTGCTCGAAGCCTCCGTCGGGGACATCGAGTATCGCGACGGCTTCCTCACCGTGGTCGGCACCGACAGGCGCATCAGCCTGTTCGAGATCGCGGCCAAGGAAAGCGGCGCTAAGCTCTCGGTCGAGAGCGAGGGCAATGTCGACGGGCCGAGCTGGCCGAACGGCACCCACATCTGCGAGGTCGAGATCGATCCCGAGACCGGCGTCACGCGGGTGGTGCGCTACACCACGGTCGACGACGTCGGCGTCGCGGTCAATCCGATGCTGGTGACGGGGCAAGTGCATGGCGGCGTTGTCCAGGGCATCGGCCAGGCCCTGTACGAAGGCGTGGCCTACAGCGAGGAAGGTCAGCTTCTGACCGCGAGCTATCAGGACTATTGCATCCCGCGCGCCTCGGACATTCCGCCGATCACCGTGACGCTCGATCCCTCCGCGCCCTGCAAGACCAATCCGCTGGGCGCCAAAGGCTGCGGTGAGTCGGGCGCGATCGGCGGCCCGCCCTGCATTACCAACGGCGTGATGGATGCGCTGAGCGAGCTCGGCATCACCCAGCTGAACACGCCGTTGACGCCGGTGAAGATCTGGCAGGCGATAAGGGACGCGAAGGCGGGGGCGTAGCCCGCCAGCGTCGCCACCCTCGGACGAGGAGGGCACTTACAGGACGGCGCTTGCACGATTTCGGGATATTGGAAATATATCCCCGATTTGCCCGACGTGTCAAGTTGCCTGGTCGAACGCCGGCAGCCGCCAGCTCCTTTGCATGGGGTTGTTTTCGATATTTTGGCGGCGCGCACTTGGCGAGAAGTTCCTCCACCGTCACCTCTCTCCAGGCGAGGGTGACGGGAAGGCGAGCGCGTCCCGGCGCGCTACAGCCCCAGCACCATCTTCGCGATGATGTCGCGCTGGATCTCGGACGACCCGCCGAAGATCGTGTAGGCGCGCCCGTTGAGATATTCCGGCACCACCGGCAACAGCTCTTCCGGGATCGCCGGCTCGTGGTTGAGCCGGTAGAACGGCCGCGCCGGCTCGACGGCGAGACCGTCATTGCCGATCACGTCGACGCCAAGCCGCGTTACCGCCTGGCGGATCTCGCTGACCCTGAGCTTGATCAGCGACGACACCGCGCCGGGATTCTGCCCGGTCTGCAGCGCCGACAGCACCCGAAGCTCGGTCATCTCGAGCGCATCGATATCGACCTCGACTTCCGACATCCGCATCGCGATGTCGGGGTCCTCGATGGCGCGGCCGGTGACCTCGGAGCCGGCGAGATCGGAGATCGTCCTCAGCGCCTCGCGCAGCTTGGCGGAGGCGATGCCGGAGCCGCGCTCGAATTCGAGCAGGTATTTGCCGTAGGTCCAGCCCTTGCCTTCCTCGCCGACCCGGTTGGCGACGGGCACGCGGACGTCGTCGAAGAACACCTGGTTGACCTCGTGATCGCCGCCGATGGTCAGGATTGGACGCGTGGTGATGCCCGGCGTCTTCATGTCAATCAGGATGAAGCTGATGCCGTCCTGCTGTCGCTCGCCCTCATTGGTGCGCACCAATGCGAACATGCGGTTGGCGTGATGCGCATGCGTGGTCCAGATCTTGGTGCCGTTGATGATGTAGTCGTCGCCATCGCGCACCGCGCGGGTCTTCAGCGACGAAAGATCGGAGCCCGAACCCGGCTCGGAATAACCCTGGCACCAGTAGTCTTCACCTGAGAGGATTCGCGGCAGGTAAAAGTTCTTTTGCTCGGGCGAGCCGAAGCCGATGATGACGGGGCCGACCATCTTCACGCCCATCACGTTGACATTCGGCACGCCGGCCCGCGCGCATTCGGCCTCGAAGATCCAGCGCTGCGCCGGCGTCCAGTCCGGCCCGCCATGCTCAACCGGCCAGCCCGGCGCGCCCCAGCCCTTCTTGTGCAGCGCGCGCTGCCAGGCCATGCCGATGTCGGGGTCGGAGAACACCGACGGCGTCAGCGCGGTGGCGCGCTTCATTTCCGGCGTCAGGCTCGCGGCGATGTAGTCGCGGACTTCCTTTTCGAAGGCGCGTTCCTCGGCACTGAAGGTGAGATCCATGGTGCGCTCTCCGTTTACGCGTGGGCGCGGCCGCTCAACGCGGCGTGGCGGCGATAATGATGGGCACTACCGCCGAACAGCGTATCGAAGGCGAGCAGCCGCTTGAAATAGGCGCCGATGTCGAGCTCCTCGGTGACGCCCATGGCGCCGTGCAACTGGACTGCCTGCTCGGCGACGAAGCGCGCGCATTTGCCGATCTTCGCCTTGGCCCCGGACGCCGCGCGGCCGCGGGCCACCGGCTCGGCATTGGCCATCAGCGCAGCGCGCAGCGCCATTGACCGGGCTTCGTCGACCTGCATCGCGACGTCGGCGAGGCGGTGGCGGATCACCTGGTTGGCCGACAGCGGCCGCCCGAACTGTTTTCGAATCTTGGTGTATTCGAGCGTGGTGTCGAGCAGCGTCTGCATGATGCCGACCGCCTCGGCGCCGAGCGCGGTCATCGCGCGGTCGACCACGGTTTCGATCGCGGGCAGCGCATCCTGGCCGTCGCCAAGCAACGCGTCGGCGGGCAATTGCACGTCCTTCAGATCGAGATTGCAGCCGCGCCCGCCGCCGAGCCGCGCGTAGTCGCGCAGGGCAAGGCCGGGCGCACCAGCCGGCACCAGGAACAGGCCGAGCTTGCCGGATGCGCCATTGGCATTGGCAGTGCGGGCGGAGACGATGATCTGGTTGGCCGATGCGCCGTCCAGCACCGCGATCTTGCTGCCGTTCAGCCGCCAGCCGTCGGCCGTTTTCTTCGCCGTCGTGTCGACATGGCCGAGATCGAACCGTGCGGTGCGCTCCGAATGCGCGAAGGCGAGCGTGAGCGCGCCCTCGGCGACCTTGGGCAGGATCGCTCGCTGTTGCGCCTCGGTGCCGCATTCGGCGACCAGCGCAGCGCCGATCACGACGGTGGAGAGGAACGGCTCGGACACCAGTCCGCGGCCGAACGCTTCCATCAATAGCCCGATCTCGATCGCGCCGCCGCCAAGCCCGCCATGGGCTTCGCTGATCGGTAGCGCTAGCCAGCCGAGCTCGGCGAACTGCTTCCAGATCGCGGGCGAATAGCCCAGCGGATCATTCGCCGCCTTCTTGCGATGGTCTGATGTGAAGGTTTCCGCCACGAAGCGGTCGGCACTTTCGCGCAGCAAGCGCTGCTCGTCGCTGAGAGTGAGGTCCATCTGGTCACTTCACGTTGGCGGTTTTCTTGACGGAGGGATGCAGGCCTGCCGGGTCCACCACCATTCCGAACTCCTGCAGATTGTGCGCGTGGCAGAGCTGATGCAGCGCGAAGGCCTGATCGATCGCCGCAGGCTGCCCCATGATGTCGATCGAGCGGTTCACCGCCTCCTTGGACAGCTTCAACGCGAACGCGGGTTTTGCTGCGATCCGCCGGGCCAGCGCCAACGTAAAGGAGGAGAGATCGCCGCGCGGCACCACGTGATTGACCATGCCGAGGCGATGCGCCTCGTCGGCGCTCCAGACGTCGGCGGTGAACAGCATCTCCTTGGCCTTGCGCGCGCCGAGTTCCCAGGGATGCACGAACCATTCGACGCCGCAGACGCCCATCGTCACCACGGGATCGCAGAACTCGGCGTCACTGCTCGCGACGATCAGATCGCAGGCCCAGGCCAGCATCAGCCCGCCGGCGATGCACTTGCCATGCACCTCCGCAATCGTCGGCTTGGCCAGATTGCGCCAGCGCCTTGTGATCTGCAGGTAGATCTCCTGCTCTCGCGCGAAGCGGCCGTGCGTGTTGGGTTCGGCGAAGCCGCCCCAATTTCCGACTGGCGGGAAATCGACGCCTGCCTGGTTCTTGCCGGCCGGCCTGAGATCGTGACCGGCCGAGAAATGCGGACCGTTGCCGGCGAGGATGATGACCTTGATCGCGTCGTCCTGCACCGCCTGGTCGAAGGCGGCATTGAGGTCGTAGGTCATCTGCAGGTTCTGGGCGTTGCGAGCCTCGGGGCGGTTCATCACGATCCGCGCAATCGCAGGATCCGGCCGCTCGACGACAATCGTCTCGAATTGTTCAGACGCCAATGGATCCTCCCGGGATCGATTTTCTCGGCATGATGAACGGCGCAGGGAGGGATAGGCAAGGGCCATCATCGGCAAAATCCGCCGCGAATCCCGCCACGCGGGATTGTCGGGCGAAAATCTGTTACTCTGATCGAGAATCCACCGGGAGGACCTTCTTCATGCGCAAGCTTTGGACCGTGCTGGCAGCGCTGGCGACATTGAGCCTGACCAACTGCGGCTACAACGCGATCCAGACCAATGACGAGACGGTCAAGTCGAGCTGGTCGGAGGTGGTGAACCAGTACCAGCGGCGCGCCGATCTGGTGCCGAACCTCGTCAATTCGGTGAAGGGCTTTGCGCAGCAGGAGAAGGACGTTCTGCTCGGCGTCACCAACGCGCGCGCCAAGGTCGGCAGCATCCAGGCGACGCCCGAAGTTCTTAACGATCCGGCCGCGTTCCAGAAGTTCACGCAGGCGCAGGGTGAACTGACCAGTGCGCTGTCGCGGCTCCTGGTCGTGACGGAAAACTACCCGCAGCTGAAATCGGATGCGCTGTTCCGCGACCTGATGGCGCAGCTCGAGGGCACCGAGAACCGCATCACCGTGGCACGCAACCGCTATATCAAGGCAGTGCAGGACTATAACGTCGGCATCCGGACCTTCCCGAACAATCTGACTGCGATGGCGTTTGGCTACAAGGAGAAGCCCAACTTCACGGTCGACAACGAGAAGGAGATTTCGACCGCGCCGAAGGTCGATTTCAATCCGGCGCCGTCGCCCGCGCCGTCGAAATAGCGCCGGCGTGCCTAGCAACGCGATGATAGCCGCACGCGTCTTCCTACTGGCCTTCCTGCTGGGCTTCGTATGCCCGGCGTGGGCCGAGGTCGCGGTGCCTCAGCTCACCGGCCGCGTTGTCGATCAGACCGGGACGCTGTCGGCGAGCGATGTTGCGTCGCTGAACGACAGGCTGAACGATCTGGAGACCCGCAAGGGCAGCCAGGTTGCGGTCCTGATCGTGCCGACCACCGGAGAGGAAACGATCGAGCAGTTCTCGATCCGCGTTGCCGAGGCCTGGAAGATCGGGCGCAAGAAGGTCGACGACGGCGCGCTGCTCGTCGTCGCCAAGAACGACCGGCATTTGCGCATCGAGGTCGGCTACGGCCTTGAAGGCGTGCTGAGCGACGTCGTCACCCACCGCATCATCGACGAGGACATCACGCCGAAATTCAAGGCCGGCGATTTCGCCGGCGGCATTTCGGCCGGCGTCGACCGCATGATCCGCCTGATCAATGGCGAGCAGCTGCCGGCGCCGGAGCCCGAGCATTGGCAGGGCCCCAATCTCGTCGATCTCGCCAATCCGGTGACGATCTTTGTCGTCATCATCGTGGCGAGCGTGTTGCGCGCGATGCTGGGGCGGCTCTTGGGCTCGGCCGCGACCGGCGGCATCGTCGGCGTCTTCGCCTGGATGGTAGCCGGCTCGCTCGCCACTGCCCTGGTGGTCGGCCTGTTCGCTGCCGTCGCGGCGCTGATCTTCGGCGGATTGAATTTTGGCGGTCCGGCGGCCGGCGCGGGACCATACCGGCGCGGCGGGGGCTGGTCCGGTGGTGGCGGCTGGAGCAGCGGCTCGAGTTCGGGCAGCAGCGGCGGCTTCAGCGGCGGAGGCGGCAGCTTTGGCGGTGGCGGCGCCTCGGGGAGCTGGTAGGCATATGGGCATCAAGCGTATCGGCAAGCATCTGATCGAACACCGCTGGCGCGTGCGACGCGAGTTTCCGCCGCGCGTGCTCGACGCGATCGAGAAGGCGATCAAGGCGGGGGAGGCGACCCATTCCGGCCAGATCCGCTTCGTCGTCGAGGGCGCGCTCGACGGCGTGCCACTGTTCCGCGACCAGCCGGCGCGGGAGCGGGCGCTTGACGTGTTCGCGCACTTGCGGATCTGGGACACCCATCACAACAACGGTGTCCTGATTTATCTCTTGCTCGCCGACCGCGACGTCGAGATCGTCGCCGATCGCGGCATCGACGCCAAGGTCGGCCACGCCGGTTGGGAAGTGATCTGCCGCGCGATGGAAACCGACTTTCGGGCCGGCCGGTTCGAGCAGGGCGTGATCAAGGGGATCGAGGCGGTGTCGCGGGAGCTCGCGCGGTATTTCCCGCATGTCGCCGGAGACCCGAACGAGCTGCCGGACAAGCCGGTGGTGATTTGAGCGACCAACGATTTGGTCCGGTGCTCTTCATCCTCCCCTGGAGGGGGAGGATCGACGCGAATGCAATGAGCGGCGAGGTGGGGTGAAGGTCTCTCCGCGTGAACGCTGCCCGAGTGGAGAGATCACCCCACCTCGGTTCGCATTGCGCTGCGCTTCATGCAAACCGATCCTCCCCCTCCAGTGGAGGATAAGAATAAGAAAGACCCCTACGCCTTCACCGAAGGCCGCGCGCCGACGCGGTTGAACCAGGCCACGATGTTGGCGTTCGACTGGTCCAGCGGCTGGCCGACCTGGTTGCCGAAATCGAGCCAGCAATAGAGCAGCATGTCGGCGAGCGTGAAGCGCTTGCCGCAGATGTACTCGCGGCCGTCGGCCATCTGGTTATCAAGCCATTTGATGCGGTTGGCGGCGATCATCTTCAGCCCGGGCGAGGCCTCGGGCGCGACCGGAATGCGCTTCTCGAAGAACTTCAGCGCCTCGCCGAAGCGGTAGCCGTTGGCGAGCGGCTCGGCGATGTTGAGATCGACGCGGCGCGTCCACATCCGACACTCCGCGCGCTCTTCCGGCGTCGTGCCGATCATCGCGGGCGAGGGGTGCTTCTCCTCGAGATATTCGCAGATCGCCGTGATCTCCGAGAGGTAGTTGCCGCAGTCGAGCTCGAGCGCCGGCATCTGGCCGTGCGGATTGCGCTTCAGATGCGCTTCCTCGCGGTTCTCCCCCTTGCGCAGGTCGACGGTCTCCTTGGGGATCTCGATGCCCTTCTCCGCCATGAACATGCGCACGATGCGCGGATTGGGTCCGATCGAGTCGTAAAGCTTCATGGTTCTCGCTCCCTGTTCTTCAGCGTTGTTGTTGCCATTGTTGAACAGGCCATGCGCGGATTTGTCAAATGAAGCGTCACATGTGCGGTCGCGCACGCGTCAGTCGTCGTACCGGTCGCGTACCGACCGCATGGTCTGCCTGTCGTCTGCCGACGGAGGTCATTGCGCCGGTCGAGGTGCGATTTCCGTCGCGGACGGTCGCCCGCGATAGACCGCCAGGCCGACGAGACCGACCGCCGCGGCGAACAGGATGTAGTAGACGGGAGCCGCCTTGTCGCCCGTCATCTGGACCAGCCAGATGTTGATGAACGGCGCCAGCCCGCCGAACAGCATCACGGCGAGATTGTACACCAGCGATGCTCCGGTCGAGCGCACGCCGACCGGAAATATCTCGGTCATGAAGGCCGGCATCGGCCCGGCCAAGGCCCCGAGCAGGACCGCGACGATCTGCAACTGCCAAAGGTTCGCGGTGGTCGGGGCGGCGACGAGCCGCTGCAGGATCACATAGAACAGCAGGCTGTAGACGATCAGCGCCGGAGCGAGCACCGCGCGACGACCGATCCGGTCGGAGAGCGCGCCGCAGGCCACCGCCACCGCCGCGTTGATGACGCTGACGACGAGCAGGCCCAGCTGTGCATTCAGGATCGGCAGCTTCAGCTCGGCGACCGCGTAGGTCGGCAGAAAGATCGCATTGACATAGTTGATCGCCGTACCGGCCGCGATCAGGCAGAACGAGGCGATCAACTCGCGTGGGTGCTCGGAGAATAACTGGCCGAGCGTGGTCTGCCTGCTCGGCCGCACTGTGGCGGCCTTCTCGGCGAGATACGCCTGGAATTCAGGCGACTCGTCGCACCTGCGGCGCAGATACCATCCGGTCGGCCCGATCAGAATGCCGAGGATGAACGGCACGCGCCAACCCCAGCTCGCGAAGGCATCGGGCGACAGGCCGAGATTGAGACCGATCGCCATCGCGGCACCGAGGCCGAACGCCAGCCATTGCGACACCATCTGGAACGAGCCGTAGAAGCCGCGCCGGCCAGGCGGCGCGAACTCGATCAGCATCGCGCTGGCGCTGCCGAACTCGCCGCCGGCGGAAAAGCCCTGGATCAGCCGCGCGAGCAGCAGCAACAGCGGTGCCGCGATTCCGATCGCGCCATAGGTCGGCAACAGGCCGAGCAGGCCGGTGCCGACAGCCATCAGCGATATCATCACGACCAGCGCTTTCTTGCGGCCGTGCTTGTCGGAATAGAGCCCGAACACCAGGCCACCCAACGGCCGGGCTGCAAAGGCGATCCCGAATGTCGCGAAGGTCAGCAGCAGCGAGGAATGCGGATTGTCCGCCGGAAAGAACAGCTTGCTGAGGATGCCGGCGAACAGGCCAAAAACGGTGAAGTCGAACCATTCCAGCGCATTGCCGATCGTGGAGGAGATCACCACCCGGCGGCGCATCTGCGCCATCGTGTCAGCCTGCATTCGTTTCGTCTCCCCGCTGTCGGCAACGGCTTGCATCGCCGAGCCCATGATTTTTATCGTTGCGAGCCGATCCTAAAGCAAAGTCATGGCGGGCCACAACGGGCCCCCTTGGCTGGGTCCTGGCGTCAATCGTCGAGCTTGTTGAGGTCGCGCACCGACTGCATGATCGGCTCGAAATTCGAGCGTGCATCGAGCGCGTCGAACAATTGCGCGGTGTCCTCGAGCAGGGCATGCGAGCGTTGCAGCGCGATCCGCACGTCGTCCTGCGGCGTGTCGGACAGCCGGCCATGACCCGACAGCAGGATCTTCGAATTGAGGCCCTTCAGCCGCTCCAGCGACTGGATGTAATCGGCGATCGAGCCGGAGCCGAACACGCCGCCCATCACGCCGCCGGGCATCAGCGTGTCGGCGGCGAACAGCAGCCCCTTGTCCTGATCGAACAGCGAGATGCAGGCCGAGGTATGGCCCGGCGTGTACATCACGCTAAGGCGGAAATTGCCGAGGTCGATCAAATTGCCTTCCTCGAGCCAGATGTCGATGTCGATCGGCACGTTCGGCTCGTTGAACATCTTGCGCAGCATCGAGAAGTCGTCGCGCAGCATGATCTTGTTGGCGGCGAGCCGGTGCGCGGCGATGTAGGCGCTGCCGTGGAAATGATAGGCCGCGCCGATATGATCGAGATGCTCGTGGCTCAGCACCACCATGTCGATCATCTCGGGCGTGATGCCGAGATGGTTGAGGCAGGCAACCAGCGACGGATAGTTGGTCGACAGCCCGACGTCGATCATGATGGTCCGCTTGCTGCCGCGCACGAGATAGGCGTTCGCCGCACGGTTCTTGAAGCGGATCTGGTAGACGTCGTCGGCCGCCTGGATCAGCGTCGCGACGTCGGCGTCGAACAGCGTCTTGAACGGGCTCGGCTTACGGTCGCTCATGGTGCGCCTGCCGCTCGGTAAGTGACGGCGTTGGACGCGCGCAGGCGTTTCGAGAGCGCATCCATCACCATCAGCGCGAACGCCGGCTGCTGGCTGACCAGATAGACGAAGCGGGCGTGGTTGATCCGCATCACCCGCGTCGCGGTCGCGGAGGCGATCGCGGTTGCCGAGCGCGCCGAGCCGTCGATCACGGCCATCTCGCCGAAGAACTCGCCCTTGCCGAGGCTGACGATGACCGTCCTGTGTCCGCCATCGATCTTGGCGATGTCGACGGTGCCGTCGAGCACGACGAACAGCTCGCGACCGGTCGAGCCTTCCTCAAAAATGACGTCATCGACATCAAATTCATTGATGCACTTCTCGATCGTCATGGCGCTCTCCTGCCTTCTGGCTGGAAGACGGCGGTATGTTAATCGGGAAAACGCCGCGCGCAAACGGAGCCGACGCAGATTGCCGCATGGCAACATCGCCCAAATCCGGCCCGGAAAACTCCCTAAAATTTAGGTAATGGCGGAGCGGGGTAACCATTTCGCAAGCAATAAAAGTTACCGAATTGTCAACCCAGTCTGGAGACTTTGAACGTGAGTGAGCAGCAGAGCGAGCCGATCAGCGGTCAAGCCGGCGCCGAGATGGCGGCGAAGAGCGGGCCCGCGATGGTCGCGGCCGGCGTCGAGGCTGCCAGGCTTGCGCCCGAGCAGGAAGAGACGTCGCCAAAGGCCGACGCGCCCAGGATGGACGCGCCGAAGGTTGAATCCCCCAAGGTTGAGCCGTCCCGGCTCGATCCCATCATCGAGGCCAAGATCGACGCGAAGATCGAGCCGATCAACATGGACGTGCCCAAGGTCGAGACCGGCGAGCGTGAAGAGCCGCGTTTCCCGGGCAAGCTGATGATCATGGCGCCCGGTGACCGGACCTGGGACCACGAAGCGACCGCCTCCAAGCCGGGCGCCGAGCAGGCGGCCAAGGCAGCAGGCAAGCCGGCAGGCACGCGCCGGTTCGGGGCGATGGCCGCCGTGATTGCGCTGGCGACCGTGGCAGGGGCCATCGGTGGCGCACTCGCGACCGCCGGGCTTGGCCATCTCGCCGCCCCCGCCGCTGCCTCCGTCAGGGATGTGGCTGCCAAGGACGCAGCCAAGGATGCCGCCGCCAAGGAAGCGGCCGACGCCTCCTTCGCCCGGATCGAATCCGAAATCGCCGCGCTGAAGGCGAGCGTGGAGCAGACCGCCAAGGCCGGCCAGGCCCAGTTCAGCAGGGCCAGCGACCGGATCGAGAAGGTCGAGAAGGCCCAGGCCGAGCCGCTGGCCAAGCTCAACAAGCTCAGCGAGACCGTCGACAAGCTCCGCGCCCCGCAGACGACCGTCGCCGCTGCGACGCCCGCCCGCGAGGTCACGGGCTCGGTCACCCCGGCGGCTGCCGCGGCAACACCTGCGGCCCCAAGGCCCGAGGTCGGCCGCCTTCCGGTGGTCGACGGCTGGGCGCTGCGCGACGTCGGCAATGGCGGCGCATTGATCGAGGGCCGCGGCGGCATCTACGAGGTTTATGCCGGCGATCCCGTCCCGGGTCTCGGCCGCGTCGACGCGATCCGCAAGCAGGATGGCCGTTGGGTGGTCGTCACCAGCAAGGGTCTGATCGTCTCGCGCTGATCGACAAAACGCGACGATACCAAGGCGCTTCACCGCGATGTGAAGCGCCTTTTTTCTTGAATAGGGTTTGCGGTGCGGTGTTAGTGGGGCATGAGCCGCGCGCTGAAATGCCTCCTGGTGATGTCCGTTCTGCTCGTTGGCGCCGTGCCGGCACGCGCCGCGGAGGATCGCGCGCTCGAGCGCGGCGCGGCGGTGATCGATCCCGCGATCCTGCGCGAACTCGATCATGGCCGCCTCAGTCTCGGCCGGATGCTCGCGCCGGAGCGTTCCGCCGACACGCCGCTGTCGAACCGCGATCTGTTCGGATTGCCTGCGATGGTGCCGGTGCGCGAGGCGCTCGATCGCGAATTCGATCGTTATGTCGGAAAGCATAGGGCAAGCCTGCCGAACGAGAGCATCGGGGTCGGCGACGGCTTCGCGTTTCAGCTGTTCGACCGCGCGCTGTTTGGATCCCCTGACGTTCGCTTCGTGCTGTCGGGCATCGTCAACCGCATGGACCGCGCCTATGTCGCGCCGACGGACTGCGGCGAGATACGGCTGATCTACCGGCTGACCCGCACCGACGTGCCGCTGATCGGCGAGAACGCGGTCTCGCAGCGGCTGCCGATGACGCTGAACCTGGTGCTGAAGGCGAAGGGCGGCGGCAACGATGCATTGCTCAGCTGCCGCGAGATCGCGCGGCGCTGGCTCGCGACCGGCCGTGCACCGCCGATGATGGACAAGCTGTTCGGCAAGGACGGGCCGCTCGGCCTGATCGACGCGCGGAACATCGATCGCATCGAGACCAATCTGCAGATCGCGCACGCGCCGAAATCCGCGGTGCGCGACTTCCGCACCGACTATCTCCTGAAGGTGTTCGACTATGACGGCGCGACGAGACGCTTTGTCGAGGCGCCGCTGGAGAACCAGGTCGATCGCGATCGCATTCTGGCCGACGAGGCGCTGAAGCGCGACTTCAAGACATGGCTGCTCGATCCCGGGCATTTTGCCGAGCTCGATCGCGGCACCCTGCTGATCCCCGATCGCTTCCTCGCAACCGGTGCGGTGGCGCCGACGCCGACCGGTTTCGACGTCAGCGACCAGGAGCCGGAGTTCGGGATGGTGCAGGGCGAGGGGACGGCCGGGCCGGCGGTGTTCTCGGAAGGTGACGTGGTCGGCGCGTTGCAGAAGGCCGCGGCGGACGGAACGAAGCTGCAAAACATCCAGTCGCTGGCCGGCTTCGAGCGGCGCCTCAACGACGTCACCTGCGCGGGCTGTCACCAGACCCGCGGCATTGGCGGCTTCCATTTCCCCGGCGTCGACTGGATGGCGGCAAAACCGTCGAACTCCACCGTGGTGCCGGCCTCGCCGCATTTCTTCGGCGACCAACCTCGGCGCCGCGATATTCTCGCAAGCTTCCGCGACGGCAAGGCGCCGGACTTCTCGCGCGGCTTCTCCAACCGGCCGCAACTGCGCAGCAGCACCGAGCTTGCCGGCACCGAATACAGCGATGGCTGGGGCGCGCATTGCTATCTGCCGGGCGCCAGGCCGGCCGAGACCGACCGCAGCTTTCGCGGCTGGACCTGCGCTGAAGGCCTCGCCTGCCAGGTCGCGGGGAAGACCTCACGGATGGGCATGTGCTTCGTGAAGGGTCGGTGATTTCAGCTGGAACCGAAGCGCCTGCGCGTCATTATTCGGTGCTACATTCCGCCTTGCGACCACGACCCGAACAGCCCAGCCCTTGAGCGGAGACCGGCCGATGAGTGCTCCCGAGCAGGACAAGCAGCGCAACCGCGAGATCGCGGCCAACGAGGCCGAGCGTCAGGCGGTGAGCGCCGTCCGCGTCAGCAGCTGGGCGATCGGGCTTGCGGTCGTCATCGGCATTATTGCCGTGGCCCTGGTCTGGTCCTGGCTGAAAAGATAGTCACTCACACGTAATGCTTCAGGCGCGGCCGCGATCCGGGTCAGGAGTACAGGTCTCACCTGCATCTCTGTGCTCCCGGGGAAGCCCGTCTCCCCGCATGAGCGGGGCGACGGAGGAGCAGCATCAGTTCGACCTCAGGCAACCGCGCCCGACGCGCGCAGCTTCTGGATCGTGGCCTCGTCGTAGCCGGCCTGGCGCAGGATCTCGTCGGAATGCTCACCGACCTCGGGCGGTTTGCGCGGCTGCACCTTCCTGGCGCCGTCGATGAAGATCGGGCTGTTGACGGTCAGCATGGTGTCGTTCTCGAAGCGCACCAGCACCTCGTTCTCGATCATCTGCTTGTCGTTCGGGATGTCGTCGAGGATGCCGACGACGCCGAACACCAGGCCGTTGCCGTCGAGGATCTTGCGCCATTCGGCGAGATCCTTGCCGGCGAACACCTCGTCGAAGATCTTGATCAGCTCGACCGAGCGCGCATGGCGGTCCGCCTTGGTGGCAAAGCGCGCGTCGGCGACGAGGTCCTCGCGGCCCATGCAGCGCGCCAGGGTCGGCCATTGCCGGTCCTCGTTGAGCAGCGACAGGATCAGCCAGCGGCCGTCCTTGCACTTGTAGTGGTTGGTGACGGCGTTGAGCGCCTCTTCGCGCGGCTTGCGCTTCTTGAACTTGGCGCCGGCGAGCTTGGCCTGCGCCAGCACGCCGTTGGCCCAGACGCCGTTGGCCATCAAATTGGTCGAGACATGCGAGCCCTTGCCGGTCTTCTCGCGCTGGAACAGCGCGGTGACGATCGCGCCGTAGAACGCCATCGCGCAGGGGTGATCGCCCATGCCGGCGACCGAGCGGGCCGGCGTGGTGTCCTCGTCGGCGCGCACCAGATCCATCAGGCCGGAGCGGGCCCAGTAGGCGTTGGAGTCGAAGCCGGGCTTGTTGGCCTCTTCGCCCTTCTCGCCGTAACCGGTGAAGGAGGCATAGATCAGCCGGTCGTTGAGATGCGCAAGATGATCGTAGGTGATGCCGAGCTTCGCCCGCACCTGCGGCGGCATGTTGGTGATGAACACGTCGGCCTCGGCGACGAGCTTGTAGAGCACTTCGCGCGCGTCCGGTTTGGTGAGGTCGAGCGCGAGGCTCTTCTTGTTGCGGGCTTCCAGCATCCACGCGAAATTGTGCTCGCTCGCGGGATAGCCGGGCAAATTGGGGAGATTGCGGTAGGGGTCGCCGGCGCCCGGTGGCTCGATCTTGATGACGTCGGCGCCGAAGTCGGACAGCACGGTGGCGGCCGCGGGCGCCGCGATGAAGCTCGCGCAGTCCAGGACCTTGAGCCCGTCAAAAATGCCTTTTTCCATCGTGCCGTCGCTCCCGTGGCGCTTGTTGGTGTTTTTCCGGTAGCTGGAATTATCGTGTGCGATGATCCCGATCGGACCGCCATTTGACCCATCTCGGGGGCACGATGCAACGGGAGTCATTCCGGGCCCGGCGCTCATGCACCATGTCGGAATGACACGTCGGTGAGGAGCTTTATTCCACCCCCGCCATCAGCGCCGCATTGCCGCCCGCGGCGGCGGTGTTGATCGTGACCGTCTGCTCGGTGGCGAAGCGCGTGAGGTAGTGCGGCCCGCCGGCCTTGGGGCCGGTGCCGGAGAGGCCGCTGCCACCGAACGGCTGCACGCCGACGACCGCACCGATCATGTTGCGGTTGACATAGACGTTCCCGACCTGGAGACGGTCGATCACGTGCTCGATCGTGTCGTCGATGCGGGAATGGATGCCGAGCGTCAGCCCAAATCCAGTTGCCTCGATCGCGGCCAGCACGTCGCCGAGCCGTTCGGCGCGGTAACGGACGACATGCAGGATCGGGCCGAACACCTCCTCACGCAGCTGGCTCGCCGCCGACAGTTCGAAGATATGCGGCGCGACGAAATTGCCTGCCGGGGCATCGCCGGCGAGATGCACCCGCGCCTCCTGCTTCATCCGCGCGATATGCGCGTCGAGCCGCTGCTTGGCCTCGGCATCGATCACGGGTCCGATATGCGTCGACGGTGCGGAGGGATCGCCGATCTTCAGTTCGCGCGCGGCGCCGGCGATCATCTCGATCATCCGGTCGGCGACGTCGTCCTGCACGAACAGCAGCCGCAGCGCCGAGCAGCGCTGGCCGGCGGAGCGGAACGCCGAGGTCACGACGTCGTCGGCGACCTGCTCGGGCAGCGCGGTGGCGTCGACGATCATTGCATTGATGCCGCCGGTCTCGGCGATCAGCGGCACGATCGGGCCGTCCTTGGCCGCAAGGGTCCGGTTGATCGCGCGCGCCACCTCGGTCGAGCCGGTGAAGACCACGCCGGCAATGCCGGGATGGCTGACCAGCGCGGCACCGACCGCGCCGTCGCCCTGGACCAGATGCAGGGCCGATCCCGGCACGCCCGCTTCGTGCAGCAGCGCGACGGCCTCAGCCGCGATGCGCGGCGTCTGCTCGGCCGGCTTTGCGATCACCGTATTGCCGGCCATCAGCGCCGCCGTCACCTGGCCGAGGAAGATCGCGAGCGGGAAATTCCATGGCGAGATCGCGACGAATGCGCCGCGGCCGCGCAATTCCAGCGTGTTGCTCTCGCCGGTCGGCCCCGGCATCGCCTCCCCCTGCCCGAACAGCTTCCGGCCGAGTGCCGCGTAGTAGCGGCAGAAGTCGATCGCCTCGCGCACCTCCGAGAGTGCGTCGTCGAGTGTCTTGCCGCCTTCGCTCTGCAGCAAGGCGAGGAAGTGCGCGCGGCGCTGCCCGAGCAGGTCCGCGGCCTTGTCGAGGATCGCCGCACGTTGGGTGGCCGGCGTGCCGTTCCAGACCTTGAAGCCACCGCGGGCGGCGGCGACCGCGGCATTCGCCTGTTCGACCGTCGATGTCGCAACCATGCCGGGCGCGGCCTTGGGTTGGACGGCAATCGAAGACGTCAACGCGTCGAGCGCCTTTCGCTCGCCGAACTCGATGCCGTGCGAATTCTCGCGCTGCGGCCGATAGAGATCGGCCGGCAACGGAATTCCGGAGTGAGCAGCATTGTTGTCGGCACCGATGATCTCGGCCGGGCGGCGCAACAGGTCCACGATGGAGACGCGATTGTCCGCCGCCAGTGCCACGAAGGACGAGTTGGCGCCGTTCTCGAGCAGCCGGCGCACCAGATAGGCGAGCAGATCGCGGTGGCTGCCGACCGGCGCATAGGTGCGATGGGCGATCTCCGGCCTGTCGTCGCCGAGCTGTGCGTAGAGCGCTTCGCCCATGCCGTGCAGCCGCTGAAATTCGAAGCTCGTGGGATCGTCTGACAGTTCGAGGATGGTCGCGACCGTCAGCGCGTTATGGGTGGCGAATTGGGGAAACAGCCGCGGCCGCAGCGCGAGCAGCTTTCGCGCGCAGGCGACATAGTTCAGATCGGTCATCGCCTTGCGGGTGAACACCGGATAGCCGTCGAGCCCGCGTTCCTGCGCGCGCTTGATCTCGGTGTCCCAATAGGCGCCCTTGACCAGGCGCACCATCATCCTGCGGTCGAGCGCGCGCGTGAGTGCATCGATATAGTCGATCACCTCAGTGGCGCGCTTCTGATAGGCCTGGATCGCAAGCCCAAAGCCGCTCCAGCCGGCGAACGACGGATCGGCGAAGGCAGCGGCGATGACGTCGAGCGAGAGCTCCAGCCGGTCGGCTTCCTCGGCATCGACGGTGAAGTTGAGGTCGAACGCCTTGGCGCGGCGCGCCAGATCGATGAGCTGCGGCACCAGCTCGGTCATCACCCGCGCGTGGCTGACGGCCTCGAAGCGCGGATGCAGCGCGGAGAGTTTGACGGAGATTCCGGGCCGGTCGGGCAGGGCCTGATCGCCGGCTGCCTTGCCGATCGCCTCGATCGCGCGGGCGTAGGATTCGAAATAGCGATGGGCGTCGTCGGCGGTGCGCGCGCCCTCGCCGAGCATGTCGAAGGAATAGCGCGAGCCGCGCGCGGTGTGCGATTGGGCACGCGCCAGCGCCGCCTCGATGGTCTCGCCAAGCACGAAATGGCTGCCCATCAGCCGCATCGCCTGCCGTGTCGCTGCGCGCACCGCCGGCGCGCCGAGACGCTTGGTCAGCCGCCCGATCGTGCCCTGCGGCGTTTCGCCGGGCTGGATCACGCGGGCCGACATGCCGAGCGCCCAGGCCGAGGCGTTGACCATGAAGGCGCTCGATCTGGTCTCGTGGTTGACGAAGTCGCCCTGGCCGAGCTTGTCCTCGATGAACTGGTCGGCAGTGCGCGCGTCGGGCACCCGCAACAGCGCCTCCGCCAGCACCATCAGCGCCAGGCCCTCCTTGGTCGATAGCGCGAACTCGCGCAGCATGTCCTCGACCCCACCGAGCGGATCGTCGTTGGCCCTGATCGCCTCGATGAGGCGCCGCGCGGTGCGGTCGACCCCGGCCTCCTGGTCTGCGCCAAGCCTGGCGTCCCCGCGCAGGCGGCCGGCGATCGCGGTGTCATCGGGGGCGTAGGGCGCGCTGAACGGGAGCGGGTCTGGCATGATGGTTCCTTGGCGGTCCTTGCCGGTTCCTGGCGATTCCTTGGGGTTGCACGGGAACACCTACGCGCGGTCGCACCGTAGTTCGATAGACAAATTAGCAGATTTGCCTTAGAAAATCCGGACCATTTCAGATATTGCCGTGGATATGACAGAGATAGACAAGACAGACCGCAAAATCCTCTCGATCCTGCAAGGGGATGGCCGGATTGCCAATGTGGAACTGGCCGAGAGGATCGGGCTGTCGCCGACCTCGGTCGGCGAGCGGTTGAAGCGGCTGCAGCGCGACGGCTTCGTCGAGGGTTACGGCGCGAGGCTCAATCCGCACCGGCTCGGGCTCAGCCTCCTGGTGTTTGTCGAGGTGCTGCTCGACAAGACCACGCCCGATGTGTTCGCGCGCTTCGCCAAGGCAGTCCAGGCCGCGCCGGAAGTGCTGGAGTGTCACATGGTGGCCGGCGGCTTCGACTATCTGGTCAAGGCGCGCGTCGCCAACATGACCGCCTATCGCAGGTTTCTGGGCGAGACCCTGCTGGCGCTGCCGGGCGTGCGCGAGACCCGAACCTACGCGGTGATGGAGGAAGTCAAGCGCGACGCGCCGCTGCCGGTCGGTTGATAGGCTCCGGATCTGATCCACAGCCATGCGCAGGATGTACGCGGGATGTCTTGGCATCGCGACGCACCCGCGATAATTCTGCCCCTCAGTTGGGGGCCGCGACATGGACGATGCCAATCAGCCGATAGGTGCGAAGCGAGCCGGGGTTGCCGGCGCGTTATGTGCAGCCGTCTTGTCCCTGTTCGCGACGTCGCCGTCGCGCGCGGCCGAGTTCAGCTCCGGCATCATGCAGCTCTATACATCGGTCTCGATCTATCCGCCATCGGCCTCGGCGATGACGGTGTGCTACGGCTTCGTCTGCCGGCGCCGGGAGATGCTCGACTTCAGCGCGGCCGACCGGGCGGCTCTGAGCAGGATCATGGCCACGGGCCGCGCCAACGCCGCCGCCGAACGCGCGGCCGTGCAAAAGGCCGTGATCTGGTTCGACCGGCGGATGGGGCCGATCCTCGGCACCGACAAGCGCGTGGCGAAAGCGGACTTCCGCGCCAATGACGACAAGCACAATTACGATTGCTGGGACACCACCCGCAACACGACCAGCCTGATGCTGGTGATGCAATCGTGGAACCTGTTCAAGTTCCACGACGTCGGGGATCCCCACTATCGCGGATTTTCGTTTGCGCAAACGCCGCACAACACCGCCGTTCTGCTCGAACGCGCCACCAAGGTGGAATGGGCCGTCGATCTCTGGCCCCGCGGCTATCTGCAACCGCCTGACGTCATGACCGTCGCCAAATGGGTGACGGAAGATTGAACGGCTGAACGTTCCTGCCGCGCGCGTTCCGTTCACGGCGCAGCATTTTCCGTCACGACCCGGGCATGATGCAGAGAGACACATCCCGCGATTGTCGGTGAGGCTCACGTGCGGCGGGCCACAGCAATTGGTCGGTGCCGGATATGACGGTCAAATGGCCAATAGCGGCACGCGATCGGTGGTGGCCGAAAAAAGTTCAACGCCGTGGCGCGAGGGCGCCGTGCCCGCTCCGCCTAACGTCACGTCGTGTGAGGTTGGATCGGCCTTCACTCCCGGATCGTGTCCGAGAGTGCGCCGCTGGATCTCGCGCGGTGCGCTAGACCTTGAGGTTCTCGGCTGACGTCTTGCCGCGATTGGCGATCTCTTCGTATTCAACGGACTGGCCTTCGTTGAGGCTCTGAAGACCGGCCTTCTGAACTGCTGAAATATGAACGAAAATGTCCTTACCGCCCGATGCGGGCTGGATGAATCCATAACCCTTGGTCGGGTTGAACCACTTCACTGTACCTTTGGGCATTCCAGTCGTCTCCGCGGAATCAATCGAAAACAGACCAGTCGGTCCCCGCACAAACCGGCTTGTCCGTACCGCACAGGATAGCAGTTTGAAAAAAGCTGGGTAGATCAAACCACGGTGTGATTTTGTCCGGAAACAACCCGCTTTGCAGGGTTTTGGTGGCGGATTGCCTGTTTCGTGGTCAATTGATGCGCTGCAAAAAGATCGGTCCCACTTGGATCGATAGCCCCGCGCGCGGGCTTTCCGCTAGCGCGCGGGGGAATGGATCGGCCGCGTCTTAATAGGTCGCGGAGAGGTACTCGACGATCTTGCCGACGTCGGCCTGGTCGATCGGCGCGCCGTAGACCTTGATCATCTTGGTCACCTCGGCCTGCCAGAAGTCCTTCTTGAACTTCTCGCCCTGCGGCTGGGTCTTGATGTAGTCGGCCGAGTGGCAGGCGGTGCAGTTGTTCTGCACCACCTCGAGGTTGGGACCGGGCCTGAAGGCCGCAGTCTCCTCGGGAAGCGTGTAGTTGACGGGCGCGGCCATCGTAGCCCCGATCGACAGCATGGCGATCGCGGCGAGGGCGGGAAGCAGCTTGCTGGTCATGATGCTTCTCCTCACGCCGCGGTGACGCGCACGGTTTCGACGACGTTGCGCAGATAGCCGGCGGGATTCCACAGCGGATCCATCGGCTGGGTGTCGCCGGCATTGTTGGTGGCGCGCACTTTCAGATCCGAGGCACCGGCGGGAAGCGCTACTTTCAGCTTCCATTCGCGGAAGGCGTATTTGCCGAGATCCTTGCCAAGCTTGGCCGGCGTCCAGCTCTTGCCGCCGTCGATCGAGACCGCGACCTCCTTGATGCCCTTGCCGCCGTCGAAGGCGATGCCGCGCAGCGTGGTGCGGCCGGCCTTCAGCCTGGCGCCGTCGGCAACGCTGGTGATGAATGAACGCACCGTGAAGCGGTTGATCGGGATCGTTGCCTTTGGCGCGGTGCCGGGCTCGACCGCATTGTTCGGCGTGTCCGGAATCCGGTAGGCCGACTTCATCCAGAAGCCCTCGAACACATTGTCGATCACGGTGATCTCATTGAGGTGCTTCACCCAATAGGTGCCGTAATAGCCGGGCACCACGAGGCGGAGCGGGAAGCCGTTGAGGAATGGCAGGTCCTCGCCGTTCATGCCCCAGGCCAGCATCACTTCGCCGTCCCGCGCATGGTCGATGTCGAGCGCCTTCACGAAGTCAGGCGTCGTATCCATCACCGGACCGTCCATGCCATTGAAGGTGACCTGCTTGGCGCCGGTCTGCACGCCGGCCATGTCCAGCACGGTCTTCAGCGGCACGCCGTGCCAGCGTGCGCAGCCCATCGCGCCGTTGCCGAGCTGACCGCCGGCGACGCGCGGATTGAACAAGCCGCGGCTGTTGCCGGAGCACTGGTTGACGGCGACGAGCTCGACAGCCTTCAGCTTCCGGATGTCCCTTAGCGACAGCCTCACGGGCTTGTCGACCTTGCCCTTGATCTCGAGCGTGAACTTGTCCGGATCCAGATCGTAGGGGATGCCGGCGAGGTGATAGCGGACGAAGAACGCGTTGTTCGGCGTGAGCGGCCCGTCGTTGAAGATCGCAAACGGCGTTTCCAGCTGCGGCGGCCGGCTGGTCTGGCCGATCATCGGGCGCTTCTGCGGGTAGTGCACCAGCGGCCGTTCGCCATTGCCGAAGGGGAGCGTCACGGTGTCGAGGGCGAATGCGCCCCTTGATCCCAGCCCCGTCACCAAAGCGGCCAACCCGGCGCGCTTCATCAAGTCTCGTCGATCGAGCATTCCGCTTCCTCCGAAGCTGTTCTGTCGTGAGCTGGTCATCACCAGGCTCACCTTGCCTTGCGCGCGTTCGCATCACGGAATGCGCGCGGCGACAAATGTCGCACCTGACAACTGCAAGTCAATTGAGCTTTCGCAGCGTTGCGTCGCAACAACGAGAAGCCCCGGTCGCATGCGGCGACCGGGGCATTTCCATCCAAGTCGAAGGCTCGATCAGTAGCAGACGTTCACGGTGCGATAGCGATAGCCGTAGGGCGTCAGCACCAGGCGGGTGACGTAGCAGCCGGAATCGACGAAGCCGACGGAGATGCCCGGGCCGCCCCAGAAGTGATGGTGATACGGATGCCAGAAGAACGGCTTGGCCGAAGCCGAGGTCGGTGTCAGCGCGGCGGCAGCAAGTGTTGCGGCAGTCGCGAGAGCAAGCGTGACTTTGCGAAGCATGGTCGTCTCCTTCAGATGCGCGTTGAACTCTGTCGCGGCGCGGTTGCAGTGTTACCCATCGCCAGTCAGTCGCATCCGGCACCGGGCGCGTTCGAGCATCTCTGCTCAACGCAGCTTCGGATGTGCGGCAGGTCACATTCGGTGAAGGGGGAGATGAACCGGTCAGGCCGCGACGGCGTGCCGGTCGTCGACCAGCGCGGACAGGACGCGCGTCGCCTCGACGGTGCGCACGGTCATCGGCTCGTTGCGGCCGCGGATCGCGACCTCCTGCGCCGGCAGGGTATCGTCGGCAAGGCCGGCGGTGACGCGCACCTCGTCGGAGATGACCGCCTCGCAAGCCAGCGCCTTCGTCATGTCCTGCAGCCGTGCCGCGACGTTGACGGCGTCGCCGAGCGCGGTGAACACCATGTGGTCGCGATAGCCGATATCGCCCACGATCACCTCGCCGCCATGGATGCCGATGCCGAAGCGGATCGGCTCGCGCAAATCGTGACCGAGAAACTGGTTCAGCTCGTCGATATTGGCTGCGATCAGCGCCGCCGCGCGCAGTGCCTGGCGGCAGGCCACCTGCCGGTCGGTGGTGAGCCCGAACAGCGCCAACATGCCGTCGCCGATGAACTGGTTGGGCCGCCCGCCGGCTTCCAGCACCGCCTGCGACACCGCGCCGAGGAAGCGGTTGACGATGAACACGGTGTCGAACGGCAGCCGCTTCTCGGCAAGCTGCGTCGAGCCGCGCATGTCGACGAACATGCTGACGAGATAGCGCTCCTGGCCGACCCGTGTCGGATTGGCGGCGTGCCCGTTCGCCGACATCGTGTGCGGCAGGAACAGCTGGAAGAAGGCCAGGTCGCCGGTCGGCCGCAACTGGCAGGCCAGCCGGATCGACGGATCGTCGGTACCGACCCGGTGCAGCACGAAGGCTTCGCGCGGGGAAGGCTCGGGGAGGGCGGCGTGATCGCCGATGATCCGGATGCGGCAGGTCGAGCAGCGCGCACGGCCGCCGCAGACGCTCGCATGCGGCACGTTGTAGCGCAGGCTCGCTTCCAGCACGCTCAATCCCCTCGGCACCCGGAGCGTGCGGCCGTTGCCGTAGGACAGCGCGATCATGCCGCCGCGGCGTTCCAGCAGAGCACGCGCGCCGCGCGCCAGCAGCACGAGGCCGAGCAGGCCGAGATAGCCGATCGTCAGGTCATCCGTGATCTTCTCGAGCGTGGTCCCTTGGGCCGCCGCCCCGAGCTTCTGCACCGAGAGCTCCTCGCGCCGCCAGTCGGAATCCTGGTAGTCGGCGATGGTGGCGCGGCCGGCCTGATAGATGCCGAGTATCGCCAGCGTCGGGATCAGCACGGCCGTGGCGAGCAGGAACGGCGCGGCGCGCGTAAAGAACGCACGCAGCCGCAGCCAGAAATACAGGCCGATGCAGCCATGCACCCAGGCGATCAGCAGTACCGCCAGCATCAGCCACAGCCGGTTCGGCGAGGCGATGAAGAACGTGTACAGCTCCTGCGGGTAGAGCTTCTCGTGTCCGTACAGGGTCTTGCCGAGCCGCACACCGACGACGTGCGCGACGATCAGCATCGGGATGCTGAGGCCAAGCGTGAGCTGCAGCGGCTCGATCGCCTTCCAGTGGAACTCGCGGCGCTGATACAGCGCCCAGATCCCGAGCCCGGTATGTACCAGGCAGGCGCCATAGAACACGATCGCGACCGGCAGGAACTGCCAGAATTCGGTGTGGTAATGCACCCCGATCGCCATCGCCTCCGTCGAGATATTGCCGAGCGCGTGGTTGAGGAAATGGCTGATCAGGTAGGCGAACATGATCGCCCCCGTGACCAGGCGAACCTGCCGCTGGCCGATGCCGCGGGCCATTTCCTGCAAATGTTCGCGCGAGGGGGAGGCCATGTGATTCATATCGGCAATTCTAGTGATTAATTCCCGCGCTGAACACCATCGCGGGTCCGGATGGGTCGCGGTAGCGGGCCGTGCAGCACGTTGACACTCCGTTAATAGTCGAACAAAAGGCGCCGTGACGAAAGCCCAAGCCCAATCCGGAGCCGATAACATCAGCGTTAAGCCGGCCCGCTCGCGCGCGCCGGATTGGCGCGGCGTCATCGCCGTTATCGTCGCCATGACCGCGATGCGGCTGGTCTATGCCCATGCGCTCGATCTGCGCACCGACGAGGCCTATTACTGGACCTGGTCGAAGGAAAACGTGCTGTCGTTCCTCGACCATCCGCCGATGGTCGCCTGGTTCATCCGTTTTGGCACAGCGATCCTCGGCGACACCAATCTCGGCGTCCGCCTCGGTGGCATCGTGGCGATGCTGGCCACCCAACTCCTGCTCGCGGACATTGTCCGCCGCGTGACATCGAACAATGTCCGTGCCGTGATGCTGGCGCTGCTGCTGCCGGAGGCGGCGCTGTATTACGGATTATTAATGGCCAAGGTCGCACCCGACACCGCGCTGATCCCGTTTTCGGTCGCGATGCTGTGGTCGCTGGTGCGGCTCGCGCAGAGCAATGACGGGCGCTGGTGGCTCGCCGCGGGGCTGTTTGCCGGGCTGTCGCTGCTGTCGAAATTCACCGCGATCATGTTCGCGCCGGCGGTGCTCGCCTTTGCGCTGGTGTCGGACTGGCGCTGGCGCTGGCTGCGCAGTCCGTATCCCTACCTCGCCGCGCTGATCGCGATCGTCGTGTTCTCGCCGGTGCTGATCTGGAATGCGGAGCATGACTGGGCCTCGTTCCGCTTCCAGGCGGTGCGCGCCACCGCCGAGCGCGATCTGACGTTCCGTACGCTCGGCGAGTTCATCGGCATGCAGTTCGGCCTGGTCGGCTTCGTGCTGCTGCCGGTGACGCTGTTCGGGACAGTGCTGACGGCATGGCGCGGTTATGTCAGGCGCGAGCCGGTCGCGATCCTGCTTGCAACCGCGGTGCTGGTGCCGTTCGCCTATTTCCTCTGGAAGTCGCTGACCTTGCGGGTCGGCGACACCTGGCCGATGTTCCTGTGGCCGGCGGGCTTTGCGGCGGTTGCCATCAACGTCACGCGGATGCCGTTCGAGGGCTGGTCGATCGGGCTCGTCAAATCGACCGTGTGCTGGGCGCGGACTGCGATCACATCGGGCATCGTCTTCGTCGTCTGCGTCTTCCTCTATTACATGTTCGCGCCGTGGAATCTGATCGGCCGCACCGATCCGATCGGCACCGAGGCAGGCTATGATGTGGTGGCTGCGCATACTCTGGCGCAGGTGCAGGCGACCGGCGCGACCTGGGTCGCGACCACGGACTATCGCACCTATGCGATGCTACGCTGGATGCTGCGCGGGCGGGTGCCGGTGATTGAGGTCAATGAGCGCGGCCGCTTCCAGGGCTTTGCCGATCCGGGCATCAGCTTGATCAGGGATCACGTCGGCATCTATGTGGGGCGCGAGCCCGAGAACAACCTGCCGCTATGGAGCGAGACATCAGCGGTGCGCCAGCCGCTGGAGCGCGTGACGCGGAGCTGGCGCGGCATGGTGATGGACACCTATGCGCTGGAGAAGATCAGCGGCTGGACACCCGATCTGTCGCCGCCGCCGGACACCACGTTCTTCCGCTGGCGCGTGCTGGCGATGCGTATTCCTTCCTTCTCCCCTTGTGAGAGAATTTCGGGAGAGCGTCTAAAAAATTACATATGTTTCTCAATGGGATAATCGAACAGCGGTTCCCGTCTGTGTCCCTGTTTGTGTACTTTTCATAAGGCCCTCAGAGTGCGCAGGGACGCGCGCTGATGCGTCCTCGCGCCGACTATACCCGAATGCGTCGAACAGCCCAGACCCGCACCACGCGCGTCCCCTGCGGGTCTGCTGACGCGATCGGGATCGAAGTCGGGACGACGCGATGCTGTGATGCCGCGCCTGTCCGTGGCGTGATGCTGACCCAACCATGCGCACTGCCCGGCAGATCGCGGCGCGAGGCTGCTGGATGCGATGACCGCGCTTGCCCGCTGTCCTGATGCCGGGTGCGCAGGACCCGGTCCCGCCCCGGCGCGCTTCCGGTAGGCTATGGACGAGCCGTCGCCTGCCGCGCGACCCGTCGCCTCTCCTATTTGAGTATCGTCAGCTTGTCTCGTTCGACCCAAACCGTGCCGTGGTCGTCAAAGTGGACGAGTGCTTTGTCTTTCTGGGTTTGCAAAACTAAACCCCACCATTCGGCGCGCGAGAAGTTGTCGAGCGTCTGATAGAGCACGCGGCGGCCCTTGGTTATCTCAGGCTTGAACATAAGCCCTTCGGGATGCTTGGTCAGGGACGACTTCAAGACCCATATTTTCTCGCCGCCATCGAAGCGCACTTGGCACCTGTATTTGCTGATGACGTATACCGTGCCGTGCTCGTTGTTCCTCTCCGCAGAGATGACGCGCTCGTATTTTTTGAACTCGATCAACGCGCGGTCCGGCGGTACCCGATCCATGAGTGTTCGCCTCCTGCCCGCCGGTAGGATGCCGTGTCGCGCGGCGTTTGCCAACCATGAGTGGGGGCTGATGCGCGACGGCTGTCGATGGTGACGCGGTGGTCCGTCGCGGCGGACAGATCAGCGGTTGTGGTCGCGAGTGCATGGCGATGCTTGATACGCTGTGGATAGCAGCAAACAGCCCGCACCCCGCCAACGAACAGGTCGACGCTGTCGCGGGCCTGAGTTTCCGGGAGGGGCGAGATGGAGTTCGAGCTTAAGGGCGCGCTGAAAAAGTATCGTCGGATGCGATCATGGCGGCGCGCTGGAACGACAATCATGGCAATCGGCGCGATCTGCGCACCGTGGCTCCTCAATCTGGATCGGACTGACACGCTGATCTGCTGGCTCGGCGCGTTCACGCTGTCGATGACCAGCGAACTCGAAATGCGATTGAAGACGATCCAGATCAGACTTGCTGGCATGAGCGATGAACTGAATGAACTTAGCCGCAGGGACCCCGATCAGGGTCCCGATGCCGATTTGATCCTCGAACTCAACGACTGGTGAAGGCTCGATATGCGATTAAGATTGGTCTTTCCAAAGAATGGGGCCGCACTGTTGCTCTTGGCTGGATTTGTCTGGTTCCCGAGAGAGGTGGTTGCTCAAGAACAAATCCCGGCGGCAAGAGAACTCATCTCTATCGCGGTGCGACCTGATTTCGATTTCACGAAACCGGGCCGCGCAAAGTTTGTTCGATTACTTTCCGCTTATTGTCGGGAAATTTTGCGCAGGCTTCCGACAAATACTCCTTCCGAAGATGCTTGGGTGGCATCCGAAGGAAAGACCAGCGACATGGCTAAGGTGCGTCGTCTAACCTCATCGCGGGAATTCAGTCGCAAGGAGTTGAAGGACACCTTTTCGGCATGCGAGCAGACAACAGACAAGTTGATCAAGCGCGATGGTTTGTCCGTCGCATATGAAGCAGCTAACCTTGTCAGCTTGGCAGTCACCTTCAATGACGATGGTGATATTGCGATCTATGCGCCGAAAGCGGAGGTGAACCCAAAAGAGCTTGGGTTCGATTTTCTCCGCACCATGCGGCGATCACTTTTGGTAGCAGCACTTAGGACACTGGAAAATAAAATAGCGCGCGTCAAACGCGCCTTGGTCCCGCTCTCCCTCTCATGCAATGCGGTCCCTGTGCGCGCCACCTGCTGCTTCCCGTTGCACCCGGTCGCCGTCATCGTCGATCGCGATGACGCTTGCGATCGTGACGTGATGCGATTGCGCGCAACGCGGAGACACGCCCCGAGATGTCTCAAGCAATGTCCCAGTGATCGCCCCGTTCGGGCGTGGGGTACTGTGAAGCTCAGCCTCCTCCGGGGGGACCGCGCGACGGCAAGATGTCAACATATTTGCAATTTTGGTTTCCCAGATTGCGTTGCGGAGGCGGCCTGCGGTTTATTTGAGCGGTGCTTCCGAAAACCCGGAAGTTTCTGCCGCCTTTTTCGGGCGCGCCGATCGCATGAGAAGCGCGATGTCGGCCTGCGAAATGGCGAAGCTGGCCGGATCGACCGGCGCGGCGAGCGGGGGTTCGATCAGCCGCCGCATGAGCCATTCGCGGAATTGTTGCCGATCGAGGCGCAGCGCCGCCTTCAGGCCCGCTTGGAAAAACCGCTCGCGCTGCTGCGGTTTGAGCCGCGCCCAGCCCTGCATCGTGGCCTCGAACAGATCAGCGCGCGGCGGCATTTCGCGAGCCCTTTGAAAAGCGTTCAGCAAATGAACCTCAAAAAACAAAAATTGCAAACATGCGAAAGGGGTGCGGTCGCGCCATTGCCCCATAGGACAATGCTCCTCGGGACAATTACATAGATCGATCGTCCGCAGTAGCAAAAGGCCGGGGACGCAACCAAAGGAGCGTCATGTGCCAATCAGCGAAAAACGCGAATTAGAAATTGAGCGGGAACTCTCTGCCATTGTGCGTGAACTCGATCGCCATCTTCCGGTGGAGAACGCAGTACCCAAGACGCCCAAGCAAACGGTTCGGCATCCGTGGGCACCCCCGCTCCTATTTGAAGAGTAAGCCGGGCCGTCGCACATACCGCTGGCCTGATCGTTGAAGACCGGCTGCAAATCCGGCAGCGGGGCATCGACGTACAGGCGCACCATGTGGCGCATGTCGACCAGTCAGGCGCTGATCTTCATCGCGGCGGTGATCGTCGCGGTCACGGTGCTGCTGTTGGCGTGAGCGCAACTCGCGGTGTCCCGGCGCTACCGCGAGTTTACTGGTCGAGGGAGGCGACATGCCAGATCGGGAGAACTCACCGGCTTTCCGGATGCTGCCCCGGAGCGCGCGGCGGGTGTTCGGTGCGATCGAGCGGGCCATCGGCAACGGCAGCAGCGCGAGCGTGAGCTACACTGACTTCAGGGCGGATCACCACATCGGACGGCAGTCCATCTCGCCATCGCTGAAGCTGCTCGACCATCTCGGCCTGATCGACATCGAGCCGGGACCGCGCCTCGTCAACGTGTTCAGGTTCTCGAACCGCTGGCGCACCTGATCGCGGCATTCTGCCCTTCGCTAAAGAGGCCGAATGGGCCACTTGCTGGCTTCGCGGTCAGCATTGCGTGGCCGGAGAGCAACAGCCATCAGAAAAGGTAAAGTTGCATTCGTCATCGTCACAATTGCGGCAATCGAGGTGACGATTGTGACTTCGCTTATTCGCAAGCTCAGTTTGTGCGTCGGGCTGTGGCGGCCCAGTATCGGGCTGTGGCGGCCCAGTAATTGTCAGCATTGCCGATTGATTGGGGCTGATATGGGGTGCGGACCACTGTCGTCCATCGGACCGCGCCGGGGCACGACGTCACCGGCACCCGCCGGCGGCAAATTTGCCTCCTCCAGATTGCTGGCGGCAATCGCGCTTTTCGCAGTATCGACAGTTTCGACACACGCCCAGACCAACTGGACCGGACGGCTCTCCTCTGAATGGTTCTCGATCGGCAACTGGTCCCCCTCCTTTCCCGGGCAGTTGACCGACGCAAACATCAATACCGTGACGCCGAATGCGACTGAGGTTGCGAGCCCGGGCGCATTAGCCCGGAACCTGACCGTCGGCGCAAACGGGACAGGAATGCTCACGATCCTGGCCGGCGGGACATTGACCAATCAGTTTGGGACGATCGGCGATCTACCTGGCGGGGTGGGCACGGTGATCGTGACCGGCGCGGGCTCCAGCTGGACGAATGTTAACGATGTGGTGGTCGGCGGCTTGGGTACGGGCACGCTTATCATTCAAGACGGCGGCTCGGCTCAGGACGGCACCACGGTGGGCACTACGGGCGGCTCGATCGGAAAGGCCGCCGGCTCGATGGGGACGGTGATAGTGACCGGCCCGGGCTCCAGCTGGATCAACGGACCAAGCGGCGGGCTCAATATCGGCAGTTTTGGCACCGGCACCCTCATGATCTCAAATGGCGGGAGCGTCATCGATATCACCCCCCTCGTCAGCAACATCGGCAACGGTGCAGGTTCGCTCGGTACCGTGACGGTGACCGGCGCGGGCTCCCTTTGGACCGACATTGCGGGGATTAATATTGGCAGGTCGGGCACCGGCACGCTCACGATCGCGGACGGCGGCAATGTCATCGCGCCTACCGTCACGATCGCGGCAAACGCCAGTGCGACTGGAACACTGAACATCGGCGCCGGTGCGGGCGCTCCGGCGGCCGCACCCGGCACGCTCACGGCGCCGAGCGTCGCATTTGGCGCTGGCACCGGTACGATCAACTTCAATCACACGTCCACCGACTACGTGTTTGCGCCCGCGATCAGCGGCGTCGGGACTGTCAATGTACTTGCGGGAACCACCACGCTCACCGCTGCCAACAGCTACGGCGGCCCGACGAACGTCAACGGGGGCACGTTGCGCGCCGGCGCGCTGAACACGTTCAGCCCAAATTCGCCCGTGGCGGTCGTGAGCGGCGGAACGCTCGATCTCAACGGCTTCAACCAGACCGTCCCCGGCGTCACCAATGCCGGCTTGGTGAACATGGGCATGGGCGCCGCCCCGGGCACGGTCTTGACGACGACCAACTACATTGGGAATGGCGGAACGATCGCGTTGAACACCTTCTTGGGGAGCGACGGTTCGCCGTCGGATAAGCTCATCATCAACGGCGGCACTGCGACCGGCAATTCGTTCTTGCGTATTACCAATGCGGGCGGTCGCGGTGCCGAGACGGTGGCGAATGGCATTCCGGTGGTGCAGGCGATCAACGGCGGCACGACGGTGCCCGGTGCCTTCGCGCTCGCCGGCGAGGTGCGCGGCGGCGCCTTCGACTACGATCTGTTCCGGGGTGGCCTCAGCGGCAGCAGTCCCAACGATTGGTTCCTCCGCTCGACCTTCACTGTCGGACCGCCGATCATTCCGCCGGTCGAGCCGACCGAGCCGCCGATCTTGCCGCCGGAACCGCCGGTGACTGGGCCGCTGCCGCCGGGTGTCTTCCCGATCATCGGGCCAGAGATCGCGACCTACGGCGTGGTCCAGCCGATCGCCCGGCAATTGGGGATGACGACGCTCGGCACCCTGCATGAGCGCATCGGCGATACTTCGCTCGCAAATGTGGGGACGCCATGCCCAGCCGATGGCGGCACACCGGACGGGATGTTCCGCAAGGCGCCGGCGAAAGCGCCGGCGGCCGATTGCCCGAACGCCGGCTGGGGGCCCTCGATTTGGGGCCGGGTCCTCGGCCAGCAGATCGACAACCATTACCGGGCGTTTGCCGATCCGCGCGCCTCCGGCCAGTTGCTGGGCTTTCAGAGCGGCATCGATCTGTGGCGTGGCGAATGGATCCCGGGCCATCGCGATGCCGCCGGCATTTATGTCGGATATGCCAATGCCAATGTCGATGTGAGCGGCCTCGTCACCAACGAGGCGGCAACCGGCTATGTGCTTCGCCACACCGGCGGCCTCAATCTCGATGCCTGGTCGGGCGGCGCTTATTGGACGCATTACGGCCCGAGCGACTGGTACCTCGACGCGGTGGCGCAGGCGACGCACTATCAAGGCGCGGCGTCTACGCAATTCGCCAGACTTGATACCTCCGGCTTCGGCGTCCTCACATCGCTGGAGACGGGCTATCCGATCCGGATGCCGCTGTTCGGGCCCGGCTTCGTGCTGGAGCCGCAGGCGCAGATCGTCTGGCAGCGTGTGTCGTTCGACGACGCCAATGACGGCTTGGGTCAGGTCGGGCTGGGCACCACGTCGGGCGCAAGCGGGCGGATCGGCCTGCGCGGCAAATGGACCATCGTCAGCGACGGCGGGCAGGTGTGGCAGCCTTATGTGCGCGCCAATCTGTGGCGTGACTGGGGGGCGCAGGCGACCACGACATATTCCGGCGTCGATCTGGTGCCGCTACTGGAACAGGCCACGCGCCTGCAACTGGGCGGTGGCCTGAGCGTGAAGGTGAACACGAATGTCAGCTTCTACGCCAATGCCGACTATCAGTTTGCCGTCGGCAACACCGACGGCGGCAGGCGCGACGGCGTCCGGGGAGCCGCCGGGGTGCGATATACGTGGTGAAATTGACTGGCGTCTGAACCTTCGCCCGACATCCGATGAAGACCTTGGCTACTCAAGGTGAAAAACCCGGAGAGCGATGCGGTCAGACGCGAGCGCGCGGAGGATTGGCGATAATCGCCCCTCGAAACGCGCTTTTCCGTTGCCGTGTCAAAGGTTTGCTGAAGCGACCTATAATTCCCCGCGCTCGCCCAGCGAGGCGGGCCGGATGTCCCCCATGCGCCAGCAAGGGAAGCATCCGGCCCTACGCGACGGCTCGCCGCCAGTGAGGCCCGTCGCCGTTTGGTCGGCGCTGCCAGTGGTTCTCGACAGCGCGATCGTCATATTGGTGGCGGCGAGGACGCTCACGGAAAGACATCCCCGCCGCCCGTGCGATGTCGGAGTGGCAGGCAACCCTCCCGACTTCGCACGATCGGTGTCACCGCCGTCCGCCGCCCGGCTGCATGATGTCGTAGGCATGCTCCGGCGACGATGGCGGCGGTGCCCCGCGCGAGACGGTGCGAAGGGCCACGCCCAACACTGCCTGTGGCGATGTCGTCGGGCGAAAATCAGTAATTTCGCCGCGCGCAGCAGCGCCCCAAATCAAGCTGCACTCGGCGCGTTCCGCAGAAAGACGGTCTGCGGCGATAGTCGCGAGCATTTCGGCGCGCTGCCGCTCGTCGAGCGCATTTTTTGGGTCGCCAATCTCACGAAAACCGGCGCTGGTTTTTTCCAAAAGCTCTTTGCCGAGCAGCCAACAGATGAGCCCAACAGCATCTTCGGCCTCGATGAAGGCGACGGCTCCCGGCTGCGCATTGTGTACCAGCCCCGACAGCCGTGTCTTAGCAAAGGTGATCGACAGCCCGTGTTCAATTGCGTTTTCCAGGTGGGGCCTGCCAGCGTCCGCGCGCCTCGCGATCAACTCTCTCGCATCGGCTTCGCCAACCGAAATCGGCCACTGCTGTGAGTTCACCCGGTGCGCGTCGGCATCAAGCTCCCTCAGCCGCAATCTTGCGTTGCTGGAACGACGAGCCCCGTTCACAAAATCCGCTGCGGCGTATGCGTCCCTGCTTTCGCAGGGACGACAGCTGTGTTTGTCGCGAGCACGACGTGGATGGCGGGCACGGCGCAAACGTGCCTTTGTCCCCCCTACGCCGCTATTCCTCTTCCTCGCGCTTGCGGATCAGGTCCTTCGCCAGATCGGTCAGCGCCGGGCGCGGCAGTGCGTTGAAGGGAAGCGGGCGGGTGACGTCGATCGCGGCGAGGCCGAGGCGGGCGGTCAACAGGCCGTTGAGCATCCCTTCGCCGAGCCGCTGCGAGAGTTTTGCCGCGATGCCGTGGCCGAGCATTTGCTGGATCAGGCTGTCGCTCGCGGCCATGCCGCCGGTGATCGCCAGATGCGCGATGACGTGACGCAGCAGGCGGATCATTCCGAGCGCGCCGGGCCGGCCGCCATAGAGCCGCGCCAGCTGCCGGATCATCCGCAAGCTCGCCACGAACACGAACAGCACGTCGATCATCGCGCGCGGGCTGACTGCGGTGACGACCGAGACGCGCTGTGCGGCCGTCGACACCAGCCGCCGCGCCTCCTCGTCGAGCGGCGTCATCAATTCACGCTCGGCGAGGCGGATCATGTCGGCGCCGTCGATGATGTCGTCGGTGTGGCTCTGCAACGCGCTGCGGGCGCGGGCGAGCTGCGGGGTCTGGTGTGCGAGCTTGAGCAGGTCGACGACAACAGCCCGGCTCGCGGCGCGGTCGTCGCTGATCAGCACTTCCGCGGCGCGCAGATGCAGCTTCTCGATGGTCGCAAGCCGCGCCAGGCCGACCAACTCGCGCGTGGTCACGACGGCCAGCGCCACCGTGGCGATGACCGCGAGCCCGAGCCCGAGGACGCCGAGGCCTTCATTGCGCGCGAACAGATCCTCGACCAGGTTGATCACGCCAAGCCCGGTGCCGAGCACCACAAGGCCCGCAACTGCGCTCCAGAACAGCGTGCCCCAGCGGAAGCCGCGGCGCGCCGGCAGCAGCGGCGTATCGACCGGCACCGGGAGCTGCGCGGGCTCGGCCTCGGGCACGATCTGGATCGTGCCGCGGCTGAGGCGGCCGCTGTCGTCGGGATCCATCACGACCACGCCGGGATCGTCGAGCTTGAACGTCGCCGGCCGCCGCGGGGGCGTCTTCTCGTTCATTGCAGTTTGTCTCCGATCAGGAACTGGAGAGCGCGGTCAAGGCGGATGTGAGGCAACGCCGGCTCCGCATCGCCGCTGCGTTCCAGCTTCGGCGGGCGGAAGCGCAGGAAACGATAATCGGCCGCGTTGGTGTCGCCGCTGGAAAGGCCGCGGAAGCCGCCGTTGAACAGCTCCTCCGGGTTGTCGGGCAGGTCGCCCGGAAAGGTCGCGACCTCCGTCTCGCCATCAAGCCGCTCGCCATTGGCGACTTCGCCCGGCGCCGGTGTGCCGAGGATCGAGGGCAGCTTGTCCCGGCCGCGCTGGACCTGCGCCTCGCGGGTGGCGCGCACCGCGGCGAGCGCGACGACGTCGATCTCGGCGCCGGCATATTCGGCGCGCTCGGCGGCCCTCGCCACGATCCGCCGCAGCACGGCTTCGAGCCGGTCGTGGCTCTGGTGATGCAGATGGTCGGCCTTGGTTGCCGCGAACAGGATGCGGTCGATGCGCGGCCGGAACAGCGCGCTCAGGATCGTGCTGCGGCCGATCCGGAAGCAGTCGAGGATGCCGGCGAGCGCGGCCTCGAGATCGTGCAGCGCCTCGGGGCCGGCATTGAATGCGGAGAGCGCATCGGCCAGCACGACCTGGCGGTCGAGCCGCGCGAAATGATCGCGGAAGAACGGCCGCACCACGACGTCCTTGTAGGCCTCGTAACGCCGCCGCATCATCGCCCACAGCGAGCCGTCGGGCGCGCCGCCGTCCACCGGCACGTCGAGCGGCGCAAAGGTCAGCGCCGGCGTGTTGGCGAGATTGCCCGGCATCAGGAAGCGGCCGGGCGGCAAGAGGCTCATCGCGAAGCGCTCGTCGCGGCAGGCGCGCAAATAATCGGTGAACAATCTTGCTTCGGTGAGTGCGGCCTGCTCGTCCTCCTTGGCCTCAGGCTTCAGCGTTGCCAGATGGGCGTGCCAGGGCGCCGCGAGCTTTGCGCGCAGCAGCTCGCGCGACAACGCGAGGCTCTCCGCAGACCATTGCTCGTAGCTCTTGTTGAGCAGCGGCAGGTCGAGCAGCCACTCGCCGGGATAGTCGACGATGTCGAGGGTCAGCGTGCGGTCCGCGCCATTTTGCCGCTGATACTCGATCACGAGGCGGAGTTCGGAGATGTCAGTGGTCGAACTCGGCCAGGTCCGCTCCTCGATCAGGGTGCGGACATGATTCTCATAGGCGAAGCGCGGCACCGCATCGTCGGGCTGCGGGGCGAGATAGGCGCGCGCGATCCGCCCCGAGGCATAGGCCTCGAACACCGGGAAGCGGCCGCCACGGGTCAGGCCGTGCACCAGCGCGGTGATGAACACGGTCTTGCCCGCCCGCGACAGGCCGGTGACGCCGAGCCGCACCGTCGGCTTGAAAAGGCCCTCGCTATAGTCGAGCAGCGCCCGCGCCGACAGACGCGCTTCCTCGACGATATCAGAGAAGCGGGGGGGCATGGAGGGTTAACGAAAGGACCCGGCAGGAGGAGCCAAAAAGGCGGGCGATCACCCGCAAGGTGGCGATTATCGGGCCAAAATCAAGCTTCACATTTCCGGCGCCTTTGCGGGCGAGGGATTGCGAGGGGAATTGAACGCGTCACACCATTCACGTTACCCATAGTCCATCGGCCCACAGGGAAGCCCTGCATGACGGTCTTTCGCCTGAAGCAAATCTCGACCTCGATCCACGCGGCCGGCGCCGCGCTGTGGAACTACGACCGTGCCGAACTGATCGCCGACGGCGTCGTCCATCTCGTCGGCGTCTGTTTCGGGCTGGTTGCCGCCACCGCGCTGATCGTGCTGACCGCGGTCTATGCCGGTCCGTTCGATATTGCGGTGGTCTCGGTCTATGTCGCGGGCCTGCTCGCGATGCTGACGCTGTCGGCGACCTATAACCTCTGGCCGGTTTCGCGCGCCAAATGGGTGCTACGGCGCTTCGATCATTCCGCGATCTATTTGTTGATCGCCGCGACCTACACGCCGTTCATCTTGGAATTGAAGGACAGCACTTTCGCGATCGCGCTGCTGGTCGGCGTGTGGTGTGTCGCGATCGTCGGGATCTGGCTGAAGCTCGCCTATCCCGGCCGCTTCGACCGGCTCGCGGTCGGGCTTTATCTTGCGATGGGCTGGAGCGGCATCATGCTCTACGACGCCGTCGTGAAGGCATTGCCGGCGAAGGCGCTCGGCTTCGTGCTGGCGGGCGGGATTCTCTACAGCATCGGGGTGATCTTCCACTCCTGGCGGCGGCTGCGCTTCCAGAACGCGATCTGGCACGGCTTCGTGCTGCTCGGGGCCGTCTGTCATTATACGGCGGTGTTCGACGTGGTGCTGGCGAGCTGAAGTTCTCGCCATCCGCGGCGGATGGGTTATCATAAGCCCGTAGGCCCGTCCTGCTCTCTCCCGTCACCCCCGCGCAACGGCTTTGCCGTTGTCGCTGGAGGAGCGCGGCACGCGCGTCTCGAAGGGTCGACGCCACCAGCCGGGCCGGCATCCTTCGAGACGCGCTCCGCGCTCCTCAGGATGACGGGATAGATAGATGGGTGAGCAACGTGACAGCGTTCAAGCAAATATATCGGGAGGATAGCCATGCAGGTGGCAGGTAAAGTCGTGGTGGTCACCGGCGGTGGCAACGGCATCGGCAGGGCGCTGTGCGAGGCGTTCCACGCGGCGGGCGCATCCAAGGTCGTGGTGGTCGACCTCGATCATGCGGCGGCCGAGCAGGTCGCGGCGTCGGTCGGCGGCGCCGCGTTCAAATGCGATGTCGGGCAGGAGAAGAACATCCTGCACGTGATCGACGAGACCGAGCGCATGTTCGGCCCGATTGCGCTGTTCTGCTCCAACGCCGGCATCGGCGGCGGCTTCGATCCACTGTCGAAAAATGCCGGCGGCACCTCGGACGAGCCGTGGTCGCGAAGCTGGGCGATCCATGTGATGGCGCATGTCTATGCCGCGCGGCATCTGGTGCCGCGCATGAAGGCGCGCGGCGGCGGTTACTTCCTCAACACGATCTCGGCCGCGGGCCTGTTGTCGCAGGTCGGCAGCCCGGCCTATTCGACCACCAAGCACGCCGCGGTCGGCTTTGCCGAAAACCTCGCGATCTCGCACCGCGCCGACAACATCAAGGTCTCGATCCTCTGCCCGCAGGGCGTCGACACCAACATGCTGCGCTCGATCCCGAAGGGGCCGCAATCCGGCGACGGCGATCTCTCCGCCGAGCAGGTCGCGCAGGATGCGCTCAAGGGCATCGAGCAGGAGACGTTCCTGATCCTGCCGCACCCGCAGGTGCTCGGCTACATGCGCAAGAAGACCGAGAACTACGACCGCTGGATCGGCGGCATGGCCAAGATCCAGGCCAAGATGCGGGAAGCGCAGGGGAAGTGAGACCTGTAGCCCGGATGAAGCGAAGCGTAATCCGGGTCACACCTTGCCGAGTTGCGCGATCCGGTCGCGCAGATACGTGTCCATCAGATCGGGCGCGGACGCGCCGAACATCCTGATGCGGCCGGTGTGCAGCAACAGCAGCAGGCCGGTCGCGTGGGCGAAGCAGTCCACCATCACGGTGTTTGCCTTCTGCCTGGACGCGCCGAGCGCCTCGGCGGCTTCGGCGATCGGATGCAGCGCGGCTTCCAGCGCGGCGTTCAGTTCGTGGTCGCGATCATGGCCGAGCCCGGCCGGCTTCATGCCGCCGCGGAACAGATAGAAGCCGAGATCGAGGTCGCGCGGATGATCCGCGTAATAGCGGAAGAAGCCCATGCCGGCGGCGTGCAGCCTCTGTCTGGCGCCGCGCGTCGTCGCAACCGCCGCGCTGACGGCTTCGCCGAGCGAGGCCAGCGATTGGCGCAGCACCTCGGCATAGATCGCCTCCTTGGAATCGAAGTGGAAATACAGCGCCGCCGGGGTGTAGCCAGCCCGCGTCGCGATCGCCCGCAGGCTCGCGCCCTCGAGGCCTTCCTCGGCGAACACGCTACGCGCCGCATCGAGGATCAGCTCTCGCTTATGGCGGCTGACCGCTTCCTTCCTGCTCTCGCGCATCTGCATCGGCGACTCGGTTCTTGACTCAATTCTTACAGCGTCAGATAATCTAACAATGTTAAAATAAATGAGCAAGGGAGAAGCGTCATGCTGATGACGGCCGCGGACTACCTGGAATCCCTGCGCCGCTACAAGCCCAGGGTGTTCGTCAATGGCGAGGCGATAGCGAGCGTCGCCGACGAGCCGTTGCTGGCGCCGGGCGTGGCGGGTGTCGGCGTGACCTACGATTTCGCCCATCGCGCCGAGCACGCGCCGATCATGACGGCGCGGCAGGGCAGTTCGGGCAAGACCGTCAACCGGATGCTCCACATCAATGAGAGCTCGCAGGACCTGCTCTACAAGCTCGAGGCGGTGCGGCTGGTGTGCAGGACGTCGGGCTGCGCCCAGCGCTACCTCACCCACGATGCCCTGAACGGCCTCTATCAGGCGACGAAGCTGACCGACGATCGCCACGGCACGGACTACAGCCAGCGCTTCCGCACTTATCTGCACGAGGTGCAGGACCAGGACCTGACGCTCGGCATCGCCATGACCGATGCGAAGGGCGACCGCTCCAAGCGTCCGGGCCTGCAGTCCAATCCGGACGTCTATGTCCACATCAAGGAGCGCCGCCCCGACGGCATCGTGATCCGCGGTACCAAGGCGATCGTGACCGGCGCGCCCTACATGCACGAATTCCTGGTCATGCCCTGCCGCACCCATGTGCCCGATGACAGGGATTTCGCGGTCTGTTGCGCCGTGCCCGTCGATGCGCCCGGCGTCACCATCGTCGCGCGCCCGGCGGGCCGGCCCGGCGATGCATCGGCGAAATTTTCGGCGAAGTATGGCCAGTCGGTCGGCGTCGTGATGTTCGACAACGTGTTCGTGCCGCATGACCGTGTCTTCCTCGCCGGCGAGACCGAGGAGGGCGGCTTCCTCACCACGTCCTACGCCACGCATCACCGTCATTCCTGCATCGGCGCGCGTGCCGGCTTCGGCGATCTGCTGATCGGCGCCAGCGCGCTGATGATCGAAGCCAACGGGCTCGATGCCGAGAAGCACGCCCATATCCGCGAAGCGATGGTCGAGCTGATCACCATCACCGAGAGCTTCTATGCCTGCGGCGTCGCGTCCTCGGTCTATTGCACGAAGGATCCGGCCGGCTCGGTGATGCCGGATGCGGTATTCTCCAACATCGGCAAGCTGCTGCTGGCAACCAAGATCTACGACATGCATCGCGTCGCACATTACGTCTCCGGCGGGCTGATCGTTGCGCTGCCGGGTCCCGACGAGGACCACAATCCGGAGACGCGAGCCTCGCTCGCCGCTGTCATGGGCGGGCGGCCCGATATTCCGGCCGAGCAGCGCGCCGAGGTGGCGCGGCTGATCGAGGACCTCACGGTGTCGCACGAAGCGGGTTGGTATTCCGTGATCTCGCTGCACGGCGGCGGTTCGCCGGAGGCGATGAAGCGCGAGATCTGGCGCAACTATCCGGTCATGGAGAAGGCCGAGCTGGTCGAGAATTTGCTCGGCCGCGGCCTTGTCGACGAAGGACAGCGGGTGTCGAAGCAGCCCGGCCGCTGCTGCGCCACCGGCTGCGAGGTGCCGGCGCCGTCAGCGGCGGCGTTGGAGCAGGAGCCAGTGCCTTCGTAGTAAGAGCCGTGAGTAGATACAACCGTCATTGCGAGGAGCGACAGCGACGAAGCGATCCATATTTCCGCTTGCTGGAAGCTGGATTGCTTCGCTTCGCTCGCAATGACGTGACCCTACTTCACCCCTTCTGCGTGTAGAGCAGCGGCACTGCGGAATCCACCATCACCTCGATCAGGCTGGCGCCCTGATGCGAGAGGGCGCGCTTGTAGGCGCCCGGAAGCTCGGCCGATTTCGTCACCCGCACCGCATCGCAGCCCATGCCTTCGGCGAGCTTGACGAAATCGATGCCGGGCAGGTCGAGGCCCGGCACGTTGCGCACCTGCATCACCTGGCTGAACGATCGCATCGCGCCGTAGCCGGAATTGTTCATCACGACGACCGTCAGCGGCAGCTTGCGTTGCGCGGCGGTCCACAGCGCCTGGATCGAATACATCGCCGAGCCGTCGCCGATCAGGCAGACCGTGCGCCCCGTGCTGCGGCCGAGCGCCATGCCGACCGCGGCCGGCAGGCTGTAGCCGAGGCCGCCGCTCGCCATGGTGTAGAAACTGTCCTGGCCGCGCATCGGCATCGCCTTCTGCATCAGCGGGCGATGCGACGGCACCTCCTCGACCAGCGCGTCCTGCGGTCCCATCGCGGCCGAGAGCGCATGCAGCGCGTATTCGGCGGGGATCGGGTCGCCGGCCGCGGGCGCCGGCGGCAGGATGCGGCCCGGCGATGCGGTGCGCCTGCTCTCGGGCAGCATCTCGAGCAGCGCCGTCAGCGCCGGCTTCATGGTGGCGACGATACTGTGGCCCGTGGGCGTCATCGCGGCGGCATCGGGATCGTCGGTGATCTGGAAGATCGTGGTCGTGCCGTCGAAGATCGCGGCATGGCCCTCGACATGGAAGGTGAAAACCGGCGCGCCGACCACGACGACGAGATCGTGATCGCGCAAGGCATCGGAGAGCTGGCCCGGTGCGGCATGCAGGAAGCCGGCAAATTGCGGGTGCCGCTCTGGGAACGAGCAGCGCGCCGAGAACGGGCTGGCCCAGACCGCGGCCTTGGTCTTCTCGGCGACCTTCACCATGAGATCGACGGCTTGCGCGCGATCGACAGCGGGGCCGACGACGAGGGCGGGGCGCTTGGCCTCACCGAGCGCGGCCACCAGCGCCTGCATCGCGGCCGCATCAGGGCCGACCTCGCGGCTGACCTGGCGCGCGTCGAGCGGCTGCGTCGCATGCGCCCAGTCGTCGATCGGCACCGAGACGAAGGTCGGCCCGCAGGGCGGCTGCATCGCGACATAATAGGCGCGTGCGATCGCCGCCGGCACGTCCTCGGCGCGCGCCGGCTCGACCGCAAATTTCACGTAAGGCCGCGGGAATTCGGAGGCGCGCTCGGCATAGAGGAACGCCTGCAGCGGCATGATGGAGCGCGCCTGCTGGCCAGCGGTGATCACGAGCGGGGTCTGGTTGCGATAGGCGTTGTAGATGTTGCCGAGCGCGTTGCCGACGCCCGCCGCCGAATGCAAATTGACGAAACCGGCATTGCGCGTCGCCAGTGCGTAGCCGTCGGCCATGCCGACCACGGAGGCTTCCTGCAGGCCGAGCACGTAGTCGATGTCGTCGGGCCAGTCGCTCAGGAACGGCAGCTCGGTCGAGCCGGGATTGCCGAATACCTTCTTGATGCCCCACGCGCGCAGGAGGCCGAAGGTGGCGTCCTTGACGGTGACGGTCTTGCCCTTGCTGGCGGCGGGTTTGCGGGACGACATCGGGCGGTTCCCATTGCTGTCTTGTTACGTTCCGTCATTGCCTGGAGCAAAAGCGGAAAGGCAATCCACCTCTCGATGGATTGCCTGACGATGTCAAGCCGCTGCCCCATAGTTGCCGCGGCAACGGCTGAAAATTGCCAGGGCGCCTATCCCGTCATCCTGAGGAGCGCGCTCTTGCGCGCGTCTCGAAGGATCGACGGCCAACGGCCGGGCCGTCGATCCTTCGAGACGCCGCTTCGCGGCTCCTCAGGATGACGGGACGACATTTCGCAGTGGCTGCTAATTGGCCTTCTGCAGCGCAGCGGTCTGCTTGGCGAGCTGCTTGTCGAAATCCTGCTCCAGCCCCGCCACATAGCTGGCGTTTTCGCCCGGTTTGACGAACGGGTTCGGCGCGCCGTCCTTCATCTCCGCGCGCTTGGCCTGCATGTCGTAGACTTCCGGATGCGGTCCGAGCAGCACGTCGACCTTCATCGCCTTGACCTTGGCGAAGGTCGAGCGGTAGTCGTCGACGATGCCGGGATAGGTCGGGCGGCCGACCAGCCGGTTCAGCGCCACCGTTCCGCTGCAGAAGAACAGCACGTTGCGCTGCCGGTTGCCGTCTTTCACTGTCATCTCCCAGCTGGTGCAGCCGGGCGAATGGCCGGGTGTCGTGTGTGCAGTCAGCGTCACGTCGCCGAGCGTCACCTTGTCGCCTTCCTTGACGATGCGGTCGACCTTGACCGGCGTAAAGGCAAGATCGGCGTTGTTCTCGTCGCCCGGATAGTAGCCGCCCTCTAGCAGGGGCTTGTCGCGCTCGCCGGCGATCAGCTGCGCGCCGGTCTCCTGCTTGATCTCGGCAAAGCCGCCGGTGTGGTCGAGATGGGCGTGGGTGTTGAGGATATATTTGATGTCGGCGACCTTGAAGCCGAGCTTGGCGATGTTGTCCTTGATCATGCCGGTCGACTGCTGCATCGCCGTGTCCATCAGGATCAGCCCTTGCGACGTCTTGATGATATAGACCGCGATCCCTTCAGTGCCCACGTAGTAGATATTGTCGACCAGCTGGAACGGTTCGAACGGTGCGGTCCATTTCTTCATGACAACAGCCATGAAATCCTTGAGCGTCTGTGCCTGCGCCCCGGTTGTGATCAGCGCGAGCGCGCACAGCGCGGCTGCGATCGTCCTCATGGTTGCCTCCCCATTTGTTGTTGTTTGTGCACGGAGGCGCACTATGCGTGCCGGCAACGCCGATCGCAAGCCGCGGACAGTAAGCAGCCGGACATGCCACCGCCTGTCCGGCGCATGCCTGTTCCGCGCTCAGCTCGCGTATTGTGCGATGCCGTTGCCGAACGACCAGTTTTCCTTGGCGACCTCGACCAGGTTGATGAAGATATCGTCCGGTCGTCCCTGCAACTGGCTCTGGAAATCATCCACGATCCGCTTGTAGAACGCCTTCTTCATCTCGACCGTACGCCCGGCATTCAGCGTGACCTGGATGAAGATGAGATCGTCGCTGTAGGTATTGCCGAGATAGTTTTCGGCATAATTCAGGTCGCCGCGATCGTGCTCGGTGATGACCTGAAACTTGTCGTTCTCGGGCACGTTGATCACCTCTCGCATTGCCTTGTAGACGATCTCGCCCAGGGTCTTGCGATATTCGGCGGACTTGCCGCGCTTCAGATCGATACGAACGAATGGCATGGTGGTCTCCGTTTGTTATGCGGGGCTCGGCCGGATCGGGCCCGTGTGATCGAGACGCTGCGACGGTGCGAATGCTCTCGCGTCGTCCGCTTGCGCCGGCGGCGTCGGGTGTTTCGGCGGGGCGCCTTGAAGGCCTCCCATCGCGCTCTCTTTGATATTTGTCGCTGGCGTCGTCGCTGATGCCGGATCAGACCATCTGACGCAGCAGGCCGATCAGGCGGCCGCATTCATCGTCCGTGCCGACCGTGATGCGCAGGAAATCCTCGATCCGCGGCTTCTGGAAATGCCGCACCAGGACGCCGCGCTCGCGCAGCTTCGCGGCGAGATCCGCGCCGCGATGGTCGCCGTGGCGGGCGAACAAGAAATTCGCATGCGACGGCAGCACTTCGAAGCCCAATTCGGTGAGGCCGCGGGCGAGCGCCTCGCGGCTCCTGATGATGCGTTGCCGGGTCTCCTCAAACCATGCGTCGTCCTCGATCGAGGCGACTGCACCCGCGATCGCGAAGCAATCCAGCGGATAGGAGTTGAAGCTGTCCTTGACGCGCTCCAGCGCCTCGATCAGCGGGCGCTGGCCGATGGCGAAGCCGACCCGCAATCCCGCCAGCGCGCGCGACTTCGAGAGCGTCTGGATCACGAGCAGATTGTCGTGGCGCGCGACCAGCGGCACGGCGCTTTCGGCGCCGAAGTCGACATAGGCCTCGTCGACCACCACCAGCCGGTCGGGATGCTCGGTGACCAGCGCCTCGATCGCGGCGCGCGGCAGCGCGATGCCGGTCGGTGCGTTGGGATTGCACAGCAGGATGGCGCTGCCCGGCCGCCGGTAGTCCGCAAGCTGTATCCGCATCGCGGAATCGAGCGGGACTGTCTCGTAGCCGACGCCATACAGGCGGCAATAGACCGGGTAGAAGCTGTAGGTAATGTCGGGGAATAGGAGCGGCGCGTCGTGCTTCAAAAGCGCCGGAAAGGCGTGGGCCAGCACCTCGTCCGAGCCGTTGCCGACGAACACTTCGTCAGACGTGACGCCGTAGCGCGCCGCGATTGCCTCGCGCAGGGCGGTTGCGCGCGGATCCGGATAGAGCCGCAGGCGATCCGTGGTCGCGGTGATCGCCGCGATCGCGCGCGGCGACGGCGGGTAGGGATTCTCGTTGGTATTGAGCTTGATGAGGCCGTCGATCTTCGGCTGCTCGCCGGGCACGTATGGCGACAGATTGTGGACGATGGGACTCCAGAAGCGGCTCATGATCTGCGATCCAGGGATGAATGCGATCACCATAGGGAATACGAGGCGCCGATGAAAGCGCCTCTTTATTCCCAAGCATTCTGATGTGGGTCGCGCTTGCGAGCTACCAGCTCGCCGTGCCCTTCATGGTCGGCTGGCCCTCGGCGTTCGCGGTCCACAGCTCCATGCCGCTGTCGTTCGCGTTGGCGTTGATCGAGAACTCGCTGCCCTCGAACAGCGGCTGCACGCCGCGATAGGTGAGCTTCTTCGGCGGCTTGCCGCCGCGCAGCTTGGCGGCGAATTCGACGATGAAGGAGGCCTGCAGCGGGCCGTGGAAGATCAGGCCCGGATAGCCCTCGACCTTGGTGACGTAGTCGCGATCGTAGTGGATGCGGTGGCCGTTGAAGGTCAGCGCCGAGTAACGAAACAGCAGCACCGGATCGGAGACGTGGCTCTCGCGATGCTGCGCGGCCGGGGGAGGCGGCGGCGCCTTGGCGGACGCTGCGGCGGCGGCGGGCGTGCTCGTCATCTCGCGATAGACGATGTCCTGCCGCTCGCGCACTGCAAGCCCGCGCGAGGTCGTCACCTCGTGATGGACCGAGACGAAGCACAGCGTGCCGGTCGAGCCTGATTTCACCGTGACGTCGGCGATGCGCGAGGTCCGCTTGGCGTCGTCGCCGATGCGCAACGCGTCGAAGAATTCGAGCTCGCCGCCGGCCCACATCCGGCGCGGCAGCGGCACCGGCGGCAGGAAGCCGCCGCGGGTCGGGTGGCCGTCCTGGCTCAATTGCGACATCGGAAACACCGGCTGCGCCAGGCACCAATGCGTGGTCCACGGCGCGGCGTCGCCGGCCTTCGGCTCGCCGATCTTCTGGAACAGCGTCGCGCGCAGTCCCATCACGAGATATTTGGTGACGACGTCGGAGGCCTCCTGGGAGCGGCCGATCCACTGGCGGAGATGATCGAGGTCGAGTTTATCGGTCATGATTGTGTTGCCCGGTCAGGAGGGATCTCAGGATCGTTTGGTGCGCTCGCCGATTGCGGGCACCTTGCCGTAGTGCCTGTCCTCGCCGACGACGACCGCGGCCGGTGCCGGATAGCTGACCTTGCCGTTCGGCGTGTCGACCTCGATGCGGCGAAGATGCGGATGCTTGGCAAGGTCGTCCATGCTGTTGACCTCGGCGAATGCGATGTCGGCCTCGGCGAGCTTCGCCAGCAAGTCTTCGCGCGTGAGCTTGCCGAAGCTGTCGCTGACGATCCCATCGGTCAACGCGCGGTTGCGCACGCGCTCGACCATGTTGGCAAAGCGCGGATCGTCGGGCAGGCCGGGCTGGCCCAGCACCTTGGCGCACAGCGTCTTCCACTCGCGCTCGCTCTGGATCGAGATCAGGATCTCCTTGCCGTCCTTCGAGCGGAACACGCCGTAAGGTGCGATCGAAGGATGGGCGAGGCCGATCCGCTTCGGCGACTTGCCGTCCTCGGCATTGAGCAGCGGCACGGTGAGCCAGTCGGCCATCACGTCGAACATCGAGATGCGGATATCGGCGCCCTGGCCGGTGCGGCCGCGGCCGATCAGCGCCTCGAGGATCGAAGCATGCGCGGTAGCACCGGTCGCGACATCGACGATCGACATGCCGACTCGCGAGGCGCCCTCGGGGCCTCCGGTGATCGAGGCGAGGCCGCTTTCGGCCTGGATCAAGAGATCATAGGCCTTGCGATCGGCGTACGGACCGGTGTCGCCGTATCCCGTGATGGTGCACATGATCAGCTTGGGATAGTCCTTGCGCAGCCGCTCGCGCGAGAAGCCGAGCTTGTCCATCGAGCCCGGCTTGAGGTTCTGCAGCAGCACGTCGGCGCCCGCGATTAGCTCCTCGAGCTGCGCGCGGCCCTCCTTGGTGGCGAGATCGACCACGGCGGAATCCTTACCGCGGTTGAGCCAGACGAAATAGCTGCTCTGGCCCTTTGCCGCGGCGTCGTAGCCGCGGGCGAAATCGCCCTCAGGGCGCTCGATCTTGATGACATGAGCGCCGGCATCGGCCAGGCGTGACGAGCAGAACGGCGCGGCGACCGCCTGTTCGACGGCGATGACGGTCAATCCCTCAAGCGGCAGCATGATCGAGAAACTCAGTAGGAGCGGGGCATGCCGAGCACGTGCTCGGCGACGAACGATAGGATCAGGTTGGTCGAGATCGGCGCCACCTGGTAGAGCCGGGTCTCGCGGAACTTGCGCTCGACGTCGTATTCCTCGGCGAAGCCGAAGCCGCCATGGGTCTGCACGCAGGCGTTGGCCGCTTCCCAGGAGGCGTCCGCCGCCAGCATCTTGGCCATGTTGGCTTCCGCGCCGCAATCGAGCCCGGCCTCGTATTTGCGGGTCGCTTCCTTCACCATCAATTCGGCCGCGCGCATCGAGGCATAGGCCTTCGCGATCGGGAACTGGATGCCCTGGTTCTGGCCGATCGGCCGGCCGAACACGCTACGCTCCTTGGCGTAGTTGCTGGCCTTGGCGATGAACCACTTGGCGTCGCCGACGCACTCGGCGGCGATCAGGATGCGCTCGGCGTTCATGCCGGAGAGGATATAGCGGAAACCCTTGCCTTCCTCGCCGATCAGGTTCTCGGCCGGCACCTTCATGTCGGTGAAGAACACTTCGGTCGTGGCGTGGTTCATCATGGTGCGGATAGGGCGGATCTCCAGCCCGTTGCCCTTGACCTCGCGCATGTCGACGATGAACACCGAGAGGCCGTCTGTGCGCTTCTTCGACTGCTCCTTCGGCGTGGTGCGCGCGAGCAGGATCATCAGGTCGGAATATTCGGCGCGGCTGGTCCAGATCTTCTGGCCGTTGACGACGTAGTGGTCACCCTCGCGGCGCGCGAAAGTCTTCAGCGACGAGGTATCGGTGCCGCTGGTCGGCTCGGTGACGCCGAACGCCTGCAGCCGCAATTCGCCGGTCGCGACCTTCGGCAGATATTTCGCCTTCTGCGCGTCGTTGCCGTGCCGCAGCACGGTGCCCATCGTGTACATCTGGGCGTGGCAGCCGCCGCCGTTGCAGCCGGCGCGCTGGATCTCTTCCAGGATCGCCGCCGCCGCCGACAGCTTCAGGCCCGCGCCGCCATATTCCTCGGGGATCAGCACCGAGAGATAGCCGGCTTCCGTCAGCGCATCGACGAACTCCTTCGGATAGGCCATCTGGCGATCGAGCTTGCGCCAGTATTCGCCGGGAAACTGCGCGCAGAGTTTTGCGACGGCGTCGCGGATGTCGGTGTGGTCGTCGGTGTGCTGATCGTGTGCGGTCATGATTTCGTTTTGCCGAGAGGTTGCGCCGGAGCGTTGTCGAGCGAAGCGGAAACCGGTTCGCGTGAGGAAAACGCCCGCTGTTGTGGGGTCCCGGTAAACTCCCTATGCTGTTTTGTTATAGCGTATGAACCTGCCTTCCAGGATTGGCAAGTATGGATTTCCGCCAGCTTAGGACCTTTGCGTGCGTCGCGGAACTCGGGAGTCTGAGCAAGGCATCCGATACCCTGCGGGTCGCGCAGCCGGCGCTGAGCCGGCAGATCAAGCTGCTCGAGCACGAGCTGCGCACCGAACTGTTCACGCGCAACGGCCGCGGCATGGTGCTGACCGATGCCGGCCGTCTGCTGCTGGCGCGCACCGGCGGTATCGTGCGGCAGATCGACCAGATCCGGGACGACATCCAGTCCGCGGGCGGCGCGCCGTCCGGGCGCGTCGTGCTCGGGCTGGTGCCGACGGTGAGCTGCGTGATCTCGGCGCGGCTGGCGCGGCGCACGGTGGAACGCTATCCCGGCATCTCGCTCTGCATCGTCGAAAGCTACAGCGGCCACCTGATCGAGTGGCTGCATCGCGGCGAGATGGACCTTGCGGTGATCTACGGCCCGTCGGTCGATCTGCATCTGGCGGTGCAGAGCCTCGGCCGCGACTCGATCGTCGCGGTCGGCCCGCGCGGCAGCGGGCTGAAGCAGAAGAAGCAGGTCGATATCGGCTGGCTGCTGCGCCAGCGCCTGGTGCTGCCAAGTCATTCGCACGGGCTCCGCGCCATGATCGAGCATGCGGCGGCGAAGAAGAAGGTCACGCTCGACGTCAAGCTCGAGGCGGATTCGTTCCGGGTGCTGACGAGCCTGGTCGAGGAGGGGCTCGGATACACCATGCTGCCGCCGTCCTCGGTGCGCGGCGAGGTCGCGGAAGGCCGGCTGGAGACCGCGCCGCTAGCGCGGCCGGCGCCGCGGCGCGAGCTGACCCTGGCCTCGCCGGTCGAGCATCCCGGCTCCAATGCCATCACGCTGATCGCCAAATTGCTGCGCGACGAGGTCGCCGCGTGCCGCGCCGAGGGGCTCTGGGATATCCAGCTCGCCTGAACGCGGCTTCGCATCACTTCACCTGGAAGCCAAGATGACCGCGGAAGCGGTTCTTCAGGTACGTGCCGTCGCGTGGCGGCAGCGCGCGCTCGACTTCGCCGGCCGCGATGCGGATGCGCGCCAGCCGTGGACCGCCAGCGAGATCGCGCAGGCTCGCGCGGAAGCGTTCGATGCCGGCCATGTCGGCGATGTCGGAGACATTGCCGATGCCCGCGCCGCTCGCGATCACCTCGAGCCTGGCCCCTAAGCCGGAATGGCTGAGCTGCATCCCGGTCTCGCCGAAATGGCCGTTGTCGAGCACCGCGATCGAGAGATTGCCGGGCTGCTTGGTGGCAATGGTCAGCAGGCTGCCGATCCCCATCAGTTGCTCGCCGTCACCGGTGATAACAAGCACCGGGCGCTTCGGCTGCGCCAGCGCCAGCCCGAGCCCGACCATCGCGGCGCCGCCCATCGCGCCCCAGAGATAGAAATTGCTCGCGTGCTCGCCGGCGTCGAACACGTCATAGGACGAAGAGCCGAGCCCGGAGATCACGAGCAGGTCGCCGCGCTCAGTGAGCAACGCCTTCACGGCGGCGCGGCGGTCGAGAGTACCTGTTGGCGCTGACATCAATGCGTCTCCCTGGTCCACTTCTTGCGGCCGATCATCCGCTGCGAGATCAAGACCGCGACCTGCTGGTCGCCGTCATAGGCGAGCGAGGCGGCGGCCGAGATCACTTCCTCGGCGTCATCGGGGTTCTCCAGCCGCAGCACGGTGGTGCCCATGATCTCGAAGGCCTGCGGCGTCGCCCGGCCCATCGGGATCTGCCAGGGATTGAACTCGGCCCATTCGCCGCGCATCGTCACCAGCGTGAGCAGCGGGAAGCGGCAGCTCGCCATCAGCGACAGCATGTTGACGCAATTGCCGACGCCGCTCGATTGCATCAGCAGCACCGCGCGGTCGCCGCCGAGCCAGGCGCCGGCGGACAATGCCACGCCTTCCTCCTCGGTCGTCAGCACCGTGGTCTTGATGTCGGCATCGGCGTGCGACAGCTTGATCAGCTTCGAGTGTCCGGCATCAGGGACGTAGGACACCTGCGCCACGCCAAAATTCTTCAGCGTGCGGTAGATCGCAACCGGCCAGTCGGTGCCGGTGGCGTTGTCCTGGTGAACGGCAATCTGGTCCATCATGGCCTCGGCTAGGGGCGCGCAGTGGCGCGTCCTCACCGAAGCCCTTTACCGCGCGAGCAGCCTTAATCCCCTTCGCATCTGGCTCGCGCAGCTATACCGGATTTGTATATCCCCGTCAGCGCAGCCGGGACCCTCGAACTCAGGCGTTCGGCTGCAGAAACGTGCCGTATTGCCTGCTCGTGACGACCGCGGCGGCGGCCTCTCCGATGACGCGTATCGCCGCCATCATCGGCCATGGCCCAAGGCTGACCCGGCGCACGCCGGCGCGGGCAAGCTCCGGGATTTCGGGAACGCCCCGCGTCACCATGATGTTGACCGGCAGCGGCGTCAGCTGGACGAGCCGCTCGATCAGCGGAAGGTCGGTGAGGCCCGGCACAAAAATGCCGTCGGCGCCGGCATCGGCATAGAGCTTCGCGCGGCGTGCCGCTTCATTCAGGCTTTGCTCCGGCGAGCCGAACTTCAGCAGAAACGGATCGGTTCGCGCATTGATGAAGAGGTGAATGCCGAGCTGTTGCGCGGTGTCCCGCACCGCCCTGATCTTGGCGGCAGGCAGCTCGGGACTGGCGAGCTGCCGCTTGCCGCCCAAAAGCCCGTCCTCGATATTGATGCCGATCGCGCCGGCCTTCAGGATCCTCGCCGCCGAATGCGCGGCGGCTTCCGCGGTGTCGCCATATCCGGCCTCCAGATCGATCGATACCGGAACCGGGACCGAAGCGGTCATCCGCGAGACCAGACCTTCCACGATGTCGAGCGGGGCATTTTCGCCGTCGGCAAAGCCGAGCGCGGACGCCACCGCGCCGCTGCTGGTCGCCACCGCCGGCGAACTCTTCGCGATCGCCTTGGCGGTGGCGACGTCCCAGGCATTGAACAGGATGAGCGGGTCGTCCGTCCTGTGAAGAGCATGAAATGCTTCGGCGTATTGCTGCTGTGTCGTGGCGTCCATTGCGCGCACTCCTGGTTGGAGAGAATTCGAAAGGCTGCCGTGGCCGCTGGTTGCGGCGTGCCTATTCAGCTGGCGGCGTGGGTCTTGAACCAGTCCATGATCAGACCGGTGACCTCGGCCTCACGCTCGAGGTGCGGGAAGTGCCCGACATCGGGCAGGACAACGCGCTGATGTGGCCCCTTGAAGAGCGGCTCTTCCTTCATCGAATATCGCGCTGTCGGATCGTTGCCGCCATAAATCGTCAGCGTCGGCGTATGCATGTCGCTGATCGGCAGGCGCCCCGCAACTCCCGCATCGACCAGGCCATTGTAGTATTTCAGCGCCGCCTTCATGGTGCCGGGAGAGCTGAGCGTCTCCTTGACCGAGCGGAGATGCTCGTCGTGCTCCAGGGTTGGCGACCACAGCTTCCAAAGGTAGTCGACGAAGGGAAGTCCCTCGATGTTGACCGCCGAGTGAGCGCCAGGCACCGTAAAGAAATAGACATGGAAGACCGATCGAACGGCATCGGGATCGCTCCTGAGGCTCGCGATTGTGATCGGGTGCGCGGTGTTCATGACCACCGCGGCCTTGATCGCCGACGGCGCCGTGGCCAGCACCTGGAACGTCGACGTGCCGCCCCAATCCATGCCGACGACGCGCGCCTGTCCGTCGTCGCTGAGCGCGGCGATCAGCGCTTCGAGATCCTGGCCCAGCGCGATCGGATCGAAGATGCCGTCGGCCGGAATCTCCGTCGGCGCATAGCCGCGCAGGAACGGCGCGACCGCGCGATACCCGGCATCAGCGAACACCTGCAGCTGCTTGCGATACGACCAGGCGTTGTCGGGAAAGCCGTGCATGAACATGACAAGCGGCCCGCTGCCCTGTTCGAGATAGGCAAATCGCACGCCGTTGGCCTGCACGTATTTCAACGTGGGTTCGCTGCCGGCGGCGTCAGGCGTTGCCAGTGCGGTGCTTCGGATCGTCATCGCTCTCTCTCCATCTTTCCGTCGTTGGTGCTTTCCTGGCAAATATGTGCGTAGCGCACATATATGGTCAAGTTGTTTTTTGTGCGCAGCGCACATATTATTTCCCCTATGGAAAACGGAATCGCCAATCTGCTGGGCGCGCTGTCGCTCGCCGTCATCGACCGTATCGAGCAGGGCGCGCGCGAGGTCGTCGGCCGCGGCGGCGAGACGCCCGCGGCCCTCATCGTCATCGGCTATGGCCAGGGCATGACCAACGACAAGCTGAGGCGAATCCTCGGCCTGTCGCATTCCGGAACGGTTCGGCTGGTGGATCGTCTGGTTTCGGATCGGCTCGTCGAACGCCGTCCTGGCAAGGACGGCCGCGAGGTCGCCTTGCATCTGACGGCGACCGGCGCCGCGTCCCGGAACGAACTGCTGGCGTCGCGGATTTCGGCCGTGACGTCATTGCTCGATGTGCTGTCGTCGTCTGAGCGGAAGCAGCTAGGAACCTTGATCCGGGAGCTGCTGGCTAGGCAGGACACGTCCGAGATGGATCGCTTCACGATCTGCCGGATGTGCGATGACCGCGTCTGTACCAATTGCCCGTTGCCGACAAACAAGGGCCAGCACCTTCGCTAGTCCGGCGGTGCCTTGCTGGCGCGGGGCAACTGGCGAGGGCTACGGCCCAGCCGTCCGGCTTGGAGTCCGGCGCGCGCGTGAAAATCTCCTGCGCGGGGTGCCGGCAAATCCGGCCATGATGTTGACGCGCGCTTCCAGGGACCGCCGGAAAGCGCCTCGCCAGGACGCTGCTTCAGGCCACTTGAGCGGGAAAAGCGAGGGATAGCCGGCTTCGCCGGCAAGTCGTGGCCGTTGTCCCCGTGGCCGCCTGACCTGCACGATGTCTATCTCGGGTCGCATTTTTGATCTGGATCATAGAGCCGGTCGATCGACGCAATACAGACTAGCTGAACCCTCGCCATACAAGGGGGACGTCTCAACCGGAAGAACCCCAAGGGATCATTGATGTGATTAATCTCGCAAGGATTGAACGCGATCCGAACTACCAGGAACTCGTGCGTCGACGGTCGTCGCTGGGTTGGAGGTTGTCGCTGATCATGCTTGTCGTCTATTTCGGCTTCATCCTGCTGGTGGCCTACGCTCCCAAGTTTCTGGGCATGCCACTGGGCAGCGGCGTGATGACGATCGGCATTCCGATCGGCTTGTCCGTCATCGTGCTCGCCTTCGTGCTGACGGGCATCTACGTGCGCCAGGCGAATTCCAGCTACGACGTCCTCGTTCGCAAGATTGTCGAGGAGAACCGCCCATGAAAAAGGTCTCCTGGCTCCTGACGCTTCTCCTCGTCGGCATGCCGACGTTCGCGCTTGCCGCAGGTACCATTGATGGCGGCTCAAAGCAGGCGATCAATTGGTCGGCGATCGGCATGTTCGTAGGCTTCGTCATGCTGACGCTCGTCATCACCTATTGGGCCGCAAAACGGACCGCGTCGGCTGCGGACTTCTACTCGGCCGGCGGTGGAATCACCGGCTTCCAGAACGGGCTGGCGATCGCCGGCGACTACATGTCGGCGGCCTCCTTCCTCGGCATCTCGGGCCTCGTCTACACCTCCGGTTATGATGGCTTGATCTATTCGGTGGGCTGGCTCGTGGGCTGGCCGATCGTCACGTTCCTGATTGCCGAGCAGCTGCGCAACCTCGGCAAGTTCACCTTCGCCGACGTCACGTCGTTCCGGCTCGGACAGACCGACATCCGCATCCTGGCGGCGTGCGGCTCGCTGGTCACCGTTGCGTTCTATTTGATCGCCCAGATGGTCGGGGCCGGCAAGCTGATCCAGTTGCTGTTCGGTCTCGACTACTGGATCGCGGTCGTCCTGGTCGGCGGTCTGATGATGATCTACGTGACCTTCGGGGGAATGAAAGCAACAACCTGGGTGCAGATCATCAAGGCCGTGTTGCTGCTTGCGGGCGCGACGTTCATGGCCGGAGCCGTTCTCTACAAATTCGGGTTCAGCCCGGAAGCGCTGTTCGCCAAGGCGACCGAGGTGCATCCCAAGAAGATCGCAATCATGGAGCCCGGCAGTCTGATCTCCAATCCATTGTCGGCGATCTCGCTCGGCCTCGCGCTGATGTTCGGAACAGCCGGCCTGCCGCACATCCTGATGCGCTTCTTCACGGTGAAGGACGCCCAGGCTGCCCGCAAGTCGGTGTTCTATGCCACGGGCTTCATCGGCTATTTCTACGTTCTGACCTTCATCATCGGCTTTGGCGCGATCACGCTGGTGTCCACCGATGCGACGTTCCTGGACGCCTCCATCCTGGAGAAGACCAAGAGCGGCATCGCGGCCATCAAGGGCGGCTCGAACATGGCGGCTATCCATCTCGCGAACGCGGTGGGCGGCAACCTGTTTCTCGGCTTCATCTCGGCGGTCGCCTTTGCCACGATCCTGGCGGTGGTGTCCGGTCTGGCGCTGGCCGGTGCATCATCCATCAGTCATGACCTCTACGGCATGGTGATCAAACGCGGTGCCGCCAACGAGCAGGACGAGATCCGGGTCTCGAAAATTGCGACGCTGGTGCTGGGCGTGCTCGCGATCTTCCTGGGCATCGTGTTCGAGAATCAGAACGTCGCGTTCATGGTCGGCCTTGCGTTCGCCATCGCCGCTTCCTGCAATTTCCCGGTGCTGGTGATGTCGATCTTCTGGAAGGGGTTGACGACGCGGGGCGCGCTGATCGGCGGCTTCCTCGGTCTTATCAGCGCCGTGGTCGGTGTCGTTCTATCGCCGGCCGTGTGGGAGGCGACTCTGGGCTACGCCAAGGGTTCGGCGCCGATCAAGCTGGACAATCCCGCCCTGTTTTCGATCGCGATCGCCTTCGCCGGGATCTGGTTGTTTTCGATCCTGGATCGCAGCAAGCGGGCGGCGATCGACCGCGACGGCTTTGATGCGCAGTTTGTCAGGAGCCAGACTGGTATCGGGGCTGCCTCTGCCACGACGCACTGAAAGAGCTTCCAGGACAGTGCTTCGGTACCGGCCGGGTTCACGAACCAGCCGGTACACCTCTCAGCCGGCCATCAGGACCGACATGCCCAAGGCGTTCGACATCAGCAATGCACCGTTCGATCGCCTGACGCCGGGCGAAGCCGAGATGCTGCGGGCTTCGCTGGATGTGGCATATTTCCGTCCCGGCGACGTGATCCTCGGAAAGGGCGCGCCCGCGGATGCGCTTCACGTCATCATCAAGGGCACGGTCGAGGAGCGCGACGAATCCGGGTTGGTGGCCCTGCTCGGCAACAAGGACACTTTCGACAGCCGCGCACTCGTCCACGACCAGAACGGGCACGCGTTTCTGGCACGCGATGAGACGCTTTGTTACACCATTCCCAGGAAGGTTGCGCTCGACCTGATCAAGGCGAACCCGCGCTTTGCCGCGTTCTTCTACCGCGAGATATCGCAGAAGCTGGACGAACTCGCCAATGACGAGGAGGCGAAACGTTTCGGTTCGCTGATGTATGCCAAGGTAGGCGAACTCTTCCTGCACCCTCCGGCGTTTCTGGTTGCAGAGGATACGATCGAGACCGCCGGTCGCCTGATGCGCCAGATCGACAGCAATGCGCTGTTTGTCCGCGACGGTGAGCGGGTCGGCATGATCACGGGAATGAGCCTGTCGAAGGCGGTGGTGCTGCGGCGCGAGTCCGTCGAGATTCCGGTTGGTCTGCTCGCGAACTTCGACATCGTGTCGGTCCAACGAACCGATTTCGTGTCCTCGGCGCTCCTGCTCATGACTAAACACAACAAGCGGCGGCTCGCGGTGAAGGACGGCGAACGGTTCGTCGGCATTCTGGAGGAGATCGACCTGCTGGGATTTCTGGCAGGAAGCGCTCAAGTTACCGCCGGCCGGATCGATCGAGCTTCGAGCCAGCAGGATTTGGCCATAGCGGCACGCGAGATCGAAGCTCAAACACGGGTGCTGCGGCGACAAGGCGTCAAGGTGGAAGTGATCGCCGAGATCGTCTCCGACCTCAACAGACGCCTGCTGTCCCGATTGTTTGAAATGGTTGCGCCGGCCAACATGCGCAGCGACAGCTGCCTGATCGTGATGGGCAGCGAAGGGCGCGGCGAGCAGACCATGCGCACCGATCAGGACAACGGCCTCATCCTGTCCGCCCCTGTCGATGTCGAGATTCTTCAATCGTTCCGGAGCGCGTTCTCCGGTGCGCTGCAGGGTTTCGGTTTCCCGCCCTGTCCCGGCAACGTCATGGTAAGCAATCCGGCATGGTCCAAGCCGCTGGCTGACTACCTTGCGGATTTCCGTCGATGGGTTGCGCTCCCCGACGAGGCCGCGCACATGAATGTCGCCATCATCTATGATGCGCAGGCGATTGCCGGCAATTTGCAGCTGCTGGACAGCGCCAAAGCGGAGCTGATCGACCTGATGCGGGGCGAGCAGGCCTTTCTGGCCCGTTTCGCGCGCGCGATCGATGCGTTCGCAACGCCCATTGGCTTGTTCAACAACCTGATCACGTCGGAGGGCACCGGGGACGCGCTCGACCTCAAGAAAGGCGGCATCTTTCCCATCGTCCACGGCGTTCGCAGCCTCGCGCTCGAGCAGGGTCTGCACGAGACCTCCACCGACAAGCGGATATCCCGGCTGTGCGACCTGGGCATATTGCGTACCGAATTTGGACGCGACTTGAAGCAGGCCTTCCGATTCATGCTGATGCTTCGGCTCGACGAACAGCTGGCTGCGTCTGCCGGCACGTCGGGCACTCTGGTGAGACCGGCGCATTTGTCCAGCATGGAACGCCATCTGCTGCGCGACGCGCTTCAGGTGGTGAAACAGTTTCGTGAAATCATTCGTCACCACTTCAAGCTGGCGATATTCTAGAATGCTTCCGCGTGCGATCAAGCGATTGCTCCACCAGGCGACCCTGAGCGATCAGTCGTACCGTTTCATGTTCGATCGCCCCCCGGACGACGACCTCGTCGCCATTGACTGCGAGACGACCGGGCTCAACGTGCGGAAAGACGACGTTGTCACCATTGCCGCCATCAAGATCCGCGGCAATCGAATCCTGACCAGCGAGCATTTCGAAGCAGTCGTGCACCCCGACAGCGAGATGAAGACGGAGGCGATCAAGATCCACCGCTTGCGTCAGTCCGATGTCGAGGCTGCGCCAATCGTCTGGAAGGTGCTGCCGAGTTTTCTGCGCTTCATCGGTTCGCGTCCCCTGATTGGCTATTACGTCGACTTCGACGTCGCCATGCTGGACAAGTACATCCTTCCGCTGGTGGGCATAGAACTGCCGAACGAGCGGATAGAAGTCTCACGGCTCTACTACGAGCGCAAATACGCCGACGCGCCGCCCAGCACGTCGGTTGACCTCTCGTTTTCCGCAATCCTCAAGGACCTCCGTATTCCCTCGCTCAATCAGCATGATGCGTTCGACGACGCATTGATGACGGCGATGATGTTCGTTCAGTTGCGTGACCTTGCCCAGCGCGGTAGGCGGATCGCGCGCCAGCGCACCAGCCCCGTTTTCAATCCGACCGGGGCATGATCGAGCCCTGGTCCGGTAGAGCCGAAACGTTTCAGCGCACGTTCTTGCCGGCCGTGAAGACGTACATGTCCCAGAACGTCTCGGGGTGCTCGACCTCGAAGCGGTGCCACTGGTCGAGATTGGTCTCGTCGGCCGTGCCTGGAAACTGTTTGCGGAATTGCTCGAGCACCGCCGGATCGTCAAACGGCTCGAAACCCCCGAACGACAGGCCGTGCTCGTTCAGGAATGCCGCGATCTCGGGAATCGTCAGGCGATGTTCCATGACATTGAACAGCAGATCGCGGCAGCCGCTCATGCTGTAGAAATCCTTGGCGCTGATCAGCGGCTTCCATTGTTCGGCTTCGCGAAAAATGTCCTGGCGGCACCGTCTAATGTCGTCGGCGGTTGTGCGATAATTGCGCGTGGCGATGCGGGCGCGGGCCTCCACGATGACGCGGCGGGCCGGATCGCTGTACAGGCCGATGCGCATCGTGCCGCCCGACCGCAGCAGCGAGACCAGTACGCGCCAACCGGCAAAAGGCTCGGCCAGATGGTGCAGCACGCCGACCGATTCGATGCTGTCGAAGGTGCGACCGATCGCGTCCAATTCCAGGATATCCGCCTGCGCATATTCGATGTTGTGCAAGCCCAGCTCCCGCGTCTTGCGGCGCGCATAGGCAAGGCTGGTCATGCTGATGTCAACCGCGAGCACGCGGGCATTCGGATAAACCTGCGCGGTCTGGATCGCGTGCGAGCCGGTGCCGCAACCCGCGATCAGGATGTCCAGCCTGGCTTGCTGTTCTTCGGTCGCGACGATTCGTCCTCGCGCTCGATCGGCAGCGAATGCCGTCAGCGGGTTGATGGTCCAGCGCGGGTAGGGATTTTCCTCGTATTGGCGCATCACTTCGACGGATACATCGTTCTTGATCGGGGTGAGCGTCGCAATGGCGCCGCGCTCTTCCGCCTCCTCGCGTGGCTCGCGAAGCTGTACCTTTAACAGGCCGGCTACGGCCTTGGGCCAGTCCCGCCGCAGCAGCGCGTCCGTCCCAGGCAGGGCATGAAGCGGAAAATAGGCCGCCACCACCGCCAGCGTGATCGGCGCGATCGCGGCCGCCGATGCGAGGTCTTGCAGCAATCGATCGCGCAATGCGCCGGCGAGTTCGCCTTCCGCCTGGCTCTGTCCGCAGGCATACTCGTTGATGAAGCATTGCCGGGCGAGCGCGCAGGCAAAGCCGACGATCTCGTCGTCCGCTGCGTCCTGATCGCTCGCGCGCCGCAACAGCTCGGCCCGTGCATAGCCCAGCAGCACCTCGAGTTGCATGCTTGCCAGCGTCGTCGCTTCCATCGCGGCGCGCAGGAACAGGTCGCGAGCAAGCAGGCCGACGCTGTCAGTGCCGAACAATTCGGTGCTCGTGACTGGCAGCGGCCATTTGCCGGCGATCCGCCCGATATAGGCGGTGACGGTCGGGCTCTGGATGATGAAGCCGACAGCCTTCGTATCCATGCCGAGCGCCAGCGCCTTGGCGAAATGTGCGGCCGCCTTGGCGCGATTGCCCAGCGCCTGGTACGAATTGCCGGCATTGTAGTGGCAGGCGGCGTTCACCTCGTCGGAGGCGATCGCTTTCGCGAACATCTTCGCGGCAGCCCGGTGATCGCCGGCTGCCTGCGCCATCAGGCCGAGAAGATTGAGGCTCTGCACATGGGTGGGCTCGCGCGCGAGAATGTGCCGGCAGATCTCCTGCGCTTCGTTGAAGCGGCGCATCCCGTAGAAGCGGCTTGCCTCGGCAGCAAGGTCGGCAATGCTGACGCTGGCGGAGCCGAACGCGGGTGCGCTTTTGCCGGACTCGTCCCGTCGCTTACCGGCCGCCCGCCGTTCCTTTCGGTTCATGTTCCGTCAACTGGCCCAAGCTGCAAGATACTGCCGCACCGGCCGGCCAGCAGCCGCGCATCGACAGTCACGTCAGGCAGACATAGGGCCGAACGTACTTGCAGCCAAGGATATTCTAAGGCTCAGCCCGGAATCCGCACCGGCAGGTTCTCGATGCCGCGCACGAAGCTGGAATAGACCCGCTTCGGCTCGCCGACCACCTCGATGCGGTCGAAGCGCTTCAGCATCTCCTGCCAGACGATCTTGAGCTGCAGCTCGGCGAGCCGCATGCCGACGCAGCGGTGGATGCCGAAGCCGAACGACAGATGGATGCGCGGCCGGGCACGATCGATGATGAACTCGTCGGGGCGGTCGATCACCTCGTCGTCGCGGTTGCCGGAGACGTACCACATCACGACGCGGTCGCCCTTCCTGATCGTCTTGCCGCCGATTTCGGTGTCCTGGAGCGCGGTGCGCCGCATGTGCGCGAGCGGCGTCTGCCAGCGGATCACCTCCGGCACCATGGTGTCGATCAGCGCGGGGTTCTCCTTCAGCTTCCTGAACTGGTCGGGATGCTCGTGCAGCGCCAGCACCGAGCCGCTCATGGTGTTGCGCGTGGTGTCGTTGCCGCCGACGATGAGCAGAATGATGTTGCCCATCAGATTGTCGGGGTCCATGTGCCTGGTGGCGTCGCTGTGCGCCATCATCGACAGCAGGTCGTTCCTCGGCGGCGCGTTGACGCGCTCATTCCACAGCTTTGAGAAATACGCGTAGCACTCGTCCATTTCCTGCCGCCGCTGTTCCGGGGAATCGACGATGCCGCTCTTCGGCAGCGCGGTCGAGACGTCGGACCAGCGCGTCAGCTTGCGCCGCTCTTCCCAGGGGAAGTCGAACAATGTCGCCAGCATCTGGGTGGTCAATTCGATCGAGACGCGTTCGACGAAATTGAAGGTCTCGTTGCGCGGCAGATTGTCGAGCACGCTGGCCGAGCGCTGGCGGATCAGCTTCGCCAGCTCGTCGAGATGCGTCGGCGTGAACATCGGCGACACGGTCTTGCGCTGATGGGCGTGCTTGGGCTGGTCCATCGCGATGAAGCTTGGATAATCGTAGCCGGGCGGCACGTCGCGGATCGAGATGCCGCCGAGCGTGGAGTCGGAGGAGAAGATGCCGTGGCTGGTGTCGACATGCATGATGTCGTTGTACTTCACGACAGACCAATACGGCTCGATCGGCGCATTGGTGCAGTAGTGCACCGGCTCTTCCTTGCGCAGCCGCTCGAACCACGGCCACAACGTGTCGTTCTGGAATAGTTTTGGCGCGCCGGGGTGAAAATCCCTGAGGGGCGTCGCATTGGCTTCCTCGCGCGCCTGGCGCAGCAACTCGGCCCGGTCGGCGCGGATGGCGGTCTGGACGTTCATGGTTCTTGATCCCGGTTGGCTCGCGATGCGTCAGGCGGCAATGCGCACGGGCAACGTCTCGTAGCCCTTGATGAAGCTGGAATACACCCGCTGCGGCTCCTCCACCACCTCGATCGTGTCGAAGCGCTTGAGGATTTCCTCCCAGATGATCTTGAGCTGCAGCTCGGCGAGACGCAGCCCGACGCAGCGGTGGATGCCGAAGCCGAAGGAGATGTGGGTGCGCGGCCGGGCGCGGTCGATCAGGAACTCGTAGGGCTTCTCGATCGTCTCTTCGTCGCGGTTGCCCGAGACGTACCACATCACGACCTTGTCGCCCTTCTTGATCTGGCGGCCGCGGAACTCGAAGTCGGCGAGCGCGGTGCGCCGCATATGGGCGAGCGGCGTCTGCCAGCGGATCACTTCGGGCACGAAACTGTCGATCAGCGCCGGGTTCTCCTTGAGCTTGCGGTATTGCTCCGGATGCTTGCTCAGCGCGTAGATGCTGCCGGACAGCGTATTGCGTGTGGTGTCGTTGCCGCCGACGATCAGCAGGATCAGGTTGCCGAGGAAATTCTTCGGGTCCATGTTCCGCGTGGCGTCGCTGTGCGCCATCATCGAGAGCAGGTCGCTCTTCGGCGGCTGGTTGCTGCGCTCCTTCCAGAGCCTTGCGAAATAGCTCGCGCATTCCATCAGTTCGGCCTGCCGCTCGTCCTCGGTGGCGACGAGGCCGCCGGCGCCGGGCAGCGTGGTCGCAACGTCGGACCAGCGGGTCAGCTTGCGGCGGTCCTCCCACGGGAAGTCGAACAGCACCGCGAGCATCTGCGTGGTCAGCTCGATCGAGACCTTGTCGACCCAATCGAACACCTCGCCGCGCGGCAGATTGTCGAGGCATTCGGTCGAGCGGTTGCGGATATTGATCGCGAGCTCGTCGAGGTGCGTCGGCGTGAACATCGGCGCCACGGTCTTGCGCTGCGCCGAATGGCGCGGCTGGTCCATCGCGATGAAGCTTTCGCGGCGCAGGTCCGGCGGCACGTCGCGGATGGTGATGCCGCCGAGCGAGGCGGCCGAGGAGAACACCGCGTGGTTGGTCTCGATGTCCATGATGTCGTTGTAGCGGGTGATCGACCAGTACGGACCGAACATCGAATCCTTGCAGTAGTGCACCGGATCCTCGCGGCGCAGCCGGTCGAAATACGGCCAGAAGGTATCGGTCTTGAACAGCTCGGGATGGCCGGGATCGTAGTCCGCGAGCGCAAGCGTGTTGGCGCGTTCGCGTGCGGCATCCAGATTGGTGTCGTCGACCAGATCGATGGTCCCGTGCATGAGCGGCTCCTCAACCGTTTCGCGGCCGGGGCATCGCCGGCGCGGTATGTTTTACCGAATTACATTCTCATTCCGCGGTTTGCGCAAGGGCTCTCAACGCGCATTTGGCTGCATTGATGTCAGGTCAAAGCGGCCGAATCCGGGCTTTTCGCCGGTGGAGGGGGCGAGGCGGCGACCAACGCTGTTTGAAACGGCGTTTGATATTGGTCGGGCTGCGAGGGTGGCGTCTATTGGGTGCCGGGCTTTTCGCAGGGGTAGGTGTCCTGCATGCCCCAGAGCAGCAGGAGAGCGACCGCCATCTCGCCTTTCGCGGACCGCTTGTCGGCCGACTTGAGCATGATCTCTTCGGTTTGCTCGCTGGTCAGCGCGAGGGTGTCGGGCATGCAGAACAGCAATTGGCCGCCATGCCGTTTCAACCAGGCATTGGAAGCCATCAGGCCGCCCCTGACGCCGTCCAGGTACATATGATTGAAGATGCGAAAGTTCTCATTCTTCGGATTGCGATAGGAATCCAGCCGCACGTCGACGGCAGCCGCGGAAGCCACCGTGAGCGCCAAAAAGCACGCCGCCAAGATCCATCTGTTCATTGCCAAGGTTTCCTCGCGCTTGGGGCGGCGTCTTTGCCGTTCGGCTTGTCGGCTAAGTCGGCAAATTCCCGCTTTGGGTTCGACGCTCGTGACCTCGGGGTGGGAAAAAGGGCGGCAGCTCGGCTTGCGGCCGATCTCCAGCAGTCCCGTTAAGGCAAAGCCAACCCCACCCAGCCAAAAGCGGCCCGCGCTCTCGACCTCCTGTGAAACCTGCATCACACTCGGAGCGACCAACCTGTGCTTTTGATGCGCAGAGATTGTCCCGTCCTGGAGCTATCCCGTGAACGACATGAGCTGGACCCCGCCGGGGCCGCCGCAGCCGCCACCGCAACCGGTTCCGCCTCCGATGCCGGTGGCGTTTTCCGGGAGCCGGAAAGAGTTCTTCCGCCTGGTCGCGCGCGGCGCCGGGCTCGAGCTCGTCACGCTCGGCTTCTACCGGTTCTGGCTCACCACCGACATCCGCCGTCACCTCTGGTCGAACACCCTGATCGACGGCGATGCGCCGGAATATACCGGCCGCGGCAAGGAGCTCCTGATCGGCTTCCTGGTCGCGCTGGCGATCCTGATGCCGATCTATCTCGGATATTTCCTGATCGGCATCGAGGCCGAGCATCTCAAGGCGTTCGCCTCGTTGCCGCTGGTCGCCTTCTTCTATCTGTTCGGCCAGTTTGCGATCTACCGGGCGCGGCGCTATCGGCTGACCCGCACGGTGTGGCGCGGCGTCCGCTTCTGGATGAGTGGCTCGGGCTGGATCTATGCGCTCAAGGCCTCGCTGTGGGGCCTGCTGGTCGTGATCACGCTCGGCCTGGCGCTGCCCTGGCGCGAGGCGGCGCTCGAACGCTACAAGATGCGGCATTCCTATTACGGCGATCTGCAGGGCTCGTTCGAGGGCCGCGGCTGGGATTTCTTCAAGCGGGGCTGGTGGCTCTGGCTCTTGATGCCGTTCGCGCTGGTCTCTGTCTTCGGCCCGTTCGCCTATGCCGCGTTCAAGGCGATCGAGTGGCGCTGGTGGCTGTCGGGCATCCGCTTCGGTGGGGTCAGGCTGGAATCCACCATGCGTCGCAGCGAGCTGATCGGCCTGTACTGGAAGGTGATCGGCTGGGCCGTGCTGCTCGGCGCGCTGTTCTCGGCCTATCTCGCGCTCTGCATCTTCCTGGCCGCGAGCATGGACGGCTCCTCGATCGCGGACTTCTTCAGGACCGAGGCGTTCGCCAGGAGCATTCCCCTGATGGTCCTGCTCGGCATCGGCTATCTTGCCCTTGCGCTGGCGATGAACGTGGTGATGCGGGTCTACCTGATGCGCGATCTCTGGGTCCGGGTGCTGTCGTCGACCATCGTGCACAACATCGAGGCGGCGGCCAACGTCACCGCGCGCGGCGAGCTCGCCAATGCGCTCGGCGAAGGCTTTGCCGACGGCCTCGACGTCGCAGGATTCTAGCGCCATGGAAGCCGATGTCAGCCAGGCCAATTCCGCGGCGCCGCCGGTTCCGGGCGCCGTGTTCTTCGACGGTGCATCGAACCGCCGGCGGATCGTCGCGCTCAAGCTGTCCGATGCGCTGGAGATCAGGGAAGGCGGCGAACTGCTCGCACGCTGGGCGTTTGCCGACATCCGCCGCGCCGACAGCCCGGCCGGCCTGCTGCGGCTGAGCTGCCTGACCGCGCCGGCTCTGGCGCGGCTTGAAATCCGCGACGCGCAGCTGACGGCCGCGCTGGTCGCGCGCTGCGACAGGCTCGAGCAGGACCTGCCGAACCGCAAGGGCGTCGCCGGGATCGTCGGCTGGTCGCTCGCGGCCGCGGTGTCGATCATGCTGGTGGTGCTGTTCGGCGTGCCGCTCGCCGCCGAGCGGCTGACGCCGCTGGTGCCCGATTCCTTCGAGCGGCGTCTCGGCGACGTCGCGGAAGCGCAGGTCATGGTGGTGTTCGACGGCAAGCCGTGCAGCAACGCGGCCGGCCAGGCGGCATTCGAGAAGCTGGTCGGCAAGCTGCGGGAGACCGCGGGCCTCGACAATTCAGTGCAGTCGGGCGTGCTGGCGACGTCGGTGCCGAACGCCTTCGCGCTGCCGGGCGGCAAGGTCTATCTGTTCGAGGGGCTATTGGAGAAGGCCGAAAATCCCGACGAGATCGCCGGCGTATTGGCGCATGAGCTCGGTCATCTCCGTCATCGCGATAGCATGCGCGAGCTGATCCACAATGGCGGCACCTCGTTCCTGATCGGGCTGCTGTTCGGCGACATCACCGGGTCCGGCGCGCTGCTCTTCGCCTCGCGCTCGCTGGTGACGTCATCCTATTCGCGCGACGCCGAGACCAATGCCGACAGCTTTGCGATCGAGACCATGCACAAGCTCGGCCGTCCGGCGAAGCCGATGGGCGAACTGATGTTCCGCGTCACCGGCAAGGAAGGCGGCAAGGGACTCTCGCTCGTCTCCAGCCATCCGCTGACCGAGGATCGCCTCGCGCGCATGGACAAAGCCGATGCCGCCGGCCCGGCCAACGGCCAGCCGCTGCTGTCGCCGGCCGAATGGCAGGCGCTGAAGGGCATCTGCGGATCGGGCAAGGGCAAGGTGTGAAGCAGGGGATTTCGAGACTGGAGCAGTCCCATGCCGCGTGACGTCGGATACTGGTTTCCCGCCAAGCGCTACGGCTGGGGCTGGGGACCTCCGAACAACTGGCAAGGCTGGGCGGTTCTCGCGGGCTTTGTCGCGCTGATCGCCGTCGGCGCAGCGACGATCCTGCCGCATTCTCCGGCACGCTTCATCGCCTATGTCGTCGTGCTCAGCGTCCTGCTCACCGGCGTGTGCTGGTGGAAGGGCGAGCCGCCGCGCTGGCGCTGGGGCGGCGACTAGAGCGTTTTCGAGCGAAGTGGATACCGGTTCGCGTGAAGAAAACGCGTCAAACAAGAATCTAGAGCCCCGTTCCGATTCAATCGGAACGGGATAGACTCTAGCCCAACCGCTACTTCACCAGCCTGAACTTGCCTGCCTCGACCTTGATCAGGAACGCCGAGCGTTCGTCATAGCCATTGTGGTCGGTCGGGCTCATCGTCGAGAGGCCGTTGTTCAGATAGACGTCCTTGCCGCGCTCGAGCTCGTCGCGCAGCGCGGCGCGGAATTCCGGCGTGCCGGGCTTTGCCGTCTTCAGCGCGCTTGCCGCCGCCCGCTTGAACAGCGTGACGGCGTCCCACAGATGCGCGCCAAAAATGTTCGGCTTCTGCCCGTTGACCTTCTCGTAGGACGTCACGAACGCGTCGCGCGCCTGGCGGAACGGATCGCTCGCCGGCAGATCGTCGGCGATCGTGAAGGCCTCGCCGGTGAAGATTGCGCCCTCGACATTGGCGCCGCCGAGCTTGATGAATTCCTCCGACGCAACGCCGTGGGTCTGGAAGATTTTGCCGGCATAGCCGCGGCTGCGCAGCGCCTCCTGCGGCAGCACGGCCGGCGTGCCGGCGGAGGCGATGAACACCGCCTCCGGGTTGGTCGCGATCACCTTCAGCGCCTGGCCCATCGCGCTGGTGTCCGCGCGCGCATAGACCTCATGCGTCGTGACGGTGACCCCGAGCTGGGGGGCCAGCCGTGACACCTCATTGTAGTAGCCTTCGCCATAGCCGTCGGACACGCCGATATAGCCCAGCGTCTTGATGCCGGATTTCGCGATGTATTTCAGGATCGCCGCCGCCATCAGATCGTCATTGGGGACCACCTTGAACGCCCAGCGGCGGCGGTCGTCCATCGGCCGCGCGATCGCGGTCGCCGCCGCCAGCGAGATGATCGGCGTCTTGGATTCGAAGGCGACGTCGAGCATCGGCATGGTCACTGGGGTCAGCGAGGAGCCGATCAGGATATCGACGCCGTCCTGGATCACGAGGCGGCGGGCATTCTGCGTGCCCTTGGTCGGGTCGGACTCGTCGTCGAGCGCGATATAGACCACCTTCTCGCCGCCGATCTCCTTCGGCAGCGCCGCAATGGTGCGCATCTGCGGCTGGCCGAGCGCCGAGCCCGGCCCGGATGCGGACACCACGACGCCGACCTTGATGTCGGCACGCGCGTCCGGCGCGATCAGGAGCGCGCCCGCGAGTACCCAGAGTCCGGCCATGGCCAGCTTCATTGCAAATCCTCCCCAGCAGGTTCTTTTTCTGTAGTGCGCCGGCGATGATAGCCGACCGGCTTCCGGTTCGGCATCTTATTGATTCCACCGGATGCGTCTGTCCCCCTGATTGGGGACACAAGGGAGGGTTGGTGATCCGGCTGCGACCCGGTCCTGAAACCTCGCGTTTACCACTTCCTTAAAGGTCGCGAGAACCAGTTTCCCTAATCAGGCAGCAACGACCTGCTGCTATTGAAAGATCAGAAGAGGGAGTACGAACCATGCTCAGCATTGTTCGGATCCTGGTTTTGATCGCATGTGCGCATGCGGGATCCGCGTACGCGGAAATGCCGTCTGACGGCTCGCGGCCTTTGCAAGCAGTTTACGTCCAGGCAGTCCACGTCGATGAGTGAGCATCATCCGATCGCGCCCGAGCACGCGCGCGCCATCTGCGAGGAGATCGGCGAGCGGCTGCGCTACGCCCTGCGCGGCGATTACGCCGATCTGCCGCCAAGGCTGCAAGAGCTCGTGGATGAGCTCGCTCGGCAGGATTGTCAGGCGCCATCGCTGGTGCCGACGATGGCGGACATGACGAGACCGCTGGTCGTCGCAGCCTAGGTCTCGGTTCACGACGACCTACCGATCTGCCGATTGGAAATGTCCGGCGGTTGAATGTGTGCTAGCCTGCATCCCGGTATGGAATTGTCGTCCGGCATCTTGGGAGGACCTGGCTATGAAAGGCCCGTCGTTCTTCTTCACGAATCTCGCTGCCACCGTCTTGTCGATCGCGCCGCTGCTGTGCGGATCGAGCGGCCCGGCTCGGTCGCAGCCCAGCCCGCTGCCCAACATTTCGGTCGAAGCGCCGAGGCATGTCGGCGTGCAACCAAGGCCGAAGCAGCACGCGGCGGCTCGCAGCACCGCGTCTTCGTCGCCGCATGCGGCTGCGACCTCGGTGTTTTGCATCGGCGGTTGCATGACGAGCATGAAGTCAGGTGACCGCCCCTGGATCGGATGCTCCTGGTCTGCCGGCGCGTCCGCCTATACCGGATGCCGAAACATCGGCCCCGGCGGCGTGCCTTTCAAGAGCTACAATCAGTGCACGGAAACCGGATTGAATAACGGTTGGAGAAGCGGTGAAGTTTCCGCGTATTGCACCAGCCTGGCGTTGAAGTAGGTTGGCGCAAGTCCGCCGCTTACACGTTCTTCGCGACCTTCCGCGTTCGCGTCGGGCCGGCGCCGGCGATCGCCGGCTTGATATTCCACACCGCGCGCACGGCCGCGAAGGCGTGGGCGACCACCGGCTCCTGGCGGCGGGCGGCGAGGCAGGCGAACGAGAGGTCGCAGCTGAGCTTCACTTTGTCGGAGACCACGAACTGATGCGGGCGCGCCATCCGCGGCGCCAGCACGCTGTCGCGCGCGAGGCTGAGGCAGAGGCCGGATTCGACGAAGTCGATCATCGCCTCTTCCTGATCGGTGTAGCCGACCCGCTTCGGCAAGGCGCCGAGCGGACGGAAGATGTCGTCGAGCAGCCGCCGGTGGCCGGAATGCGGCGGTGTCGCGAGCCAGGGCAGCTCGGCAAGCTCCGCCCAGTCCTTGCCGATCACCCGGTCCCGCCAGCCGATCGGCGCGATCACGCGGTAGTGGTAGCTGAGCAGCGGCGCCAGCTGGTAGCGGCCGTCGGCGATGGTCCGCTCAGTGAAGCTGTGATGGTTGAGCTGCTCCGGCGGCGTGGCGTCGACATAATAGCCGACGTCGAGCTCGCCCCGGCCGACCTGCGCCAGCACGTCGTCGCTGACGCCATGGCGCAGAAACACTTCGGTGCGCTGCGAGGACATCGCAAGGCTGCGTACGAACGGCCCCAGCCGGGTGAATTCGGGGTCGAGGATGGTGCCGACGCGCAGCGTGCCGCGCTGCGCCTCGTTCAGCGAGTCCGCCATCGCCTTGAAGTCGGATGCTGCGGCCACCGCGCGGTGCGCCAGCGGCAGCAGCGCGGCGCCGGCCTCGGTCAGCGTGAAGCCGCTGGGTGTGCGGTTGAACAGCTGCAATCCGGTGCTTTCCTCCAGCGCCTTGAGTTGCAGGCTGACCGCCGGCTGGGTCAGTTTCAGCATCGCTGCGGCGCGCGATACAGTGCCCTCACGGGCAACCGTGATGAAGCAACGCAAGGCCTGGGTACGGGGAAGCTCGGTCATTGTGTGAGCTTATAGCACAGTTTTCCTGCCGTGCATCCGACCTTGTCGCGTGATTATAATACAACCAATGCGAGAAATCAGGATGGCCGCCACGCAACCATGCCTGCGGTGCGCGCCCGCACCTCCGGCGAGGCGAGGCAGGTCGCGACCGCTTCATAGCCGGGAGCACCGGGCACGGGCGTGACGCAGATCGGCCGGCTGTGATTGGCGGGGCACAGGATGATCGCTTCATCGTCGCCGACCGCGTCGAGGTCCAGGATCGCGTTGGAGCGTGTGAGGAAGAACAGCGGCCGCGCCTCGGGCCCGCGGCGGCGCAGATGCGCGATCACGGCTTCCTGGCTGGCCGCATCGAGCCCTTGCTCGAGCATGTCGATCACCAGGATCGTGTCGCCATTGGCCTCGAGAGCGGCGAGCAGGGCGGTCAGTGCGGGTGAGTCCACCGCGCCGTCGGCGAGGAGGACGGCAAGGCTCGCCTCGACCCTCGCCTTATGGGCCGGATCGGCATCGAGCCGCGCACGAACGGCCGTGCCGCCGTCGGCGGTGCGATCCGGCCCCACGAAGCTGGCGTCGGGCAGCACTTCAGCGAGCCGCTGCGCGAGGCGCGTCTTGCCGCTGCCGAGCGGCCCGACGATGTAGTTCAGCAGCTTGATGTCGCGCAGTTCGAAGCGCTCGCCGCCCCACGGCCACGGCAGATCGAACGCGACGCCGATCGCGGGCCGTACCCTGACCGCACCGATGAGATCGCACGTCGCGGGCATCCTGCCGCGGCCGAGGTCGGCGCGCAGCCGGCGCACCCTGGCGATGCTGTCGCCGCTCTGGCGGATGCGTGCTTCGAGCGTGGCCTCGTGCGCGGCTAGCACGCGATCCAGGATGACGGCGTCGCCGCTCAGGATCCGCGTCACTTCATTGATGCTGAGGCCGAGCGCGCGCAGCGCGACGATTTCGGCGCCGCGCGCCATCTCGGCCGCACCATAGGCGCGCCATCCCGCCGGCGTGCGGCCAGGCGCGAGCAGGCCGCGCTCCTCATAGAGGCGCAGCGCTTTCGCCGAGATCCCGAGCTGCCTTGCAGCTTCGGACGGACTGAGGAAACGGGCAGCAGGAGCATTCATCGAATCACCTCGCGTCGTCTGACCGCGCTTCTATGGAGGCGGCCGCAGGGGCAAGGTCAAGCGGGCAGGGTGGCCGTCCCCAGGTCGCGGAATGACAGTGAGGTGAGCATGCCGTTTGTTGCACGGGACCCATGGGCGCAATCGGCACCCGGCTTTCCCTGCATCCTCTGTTCGAGGAGAGGGCGGAACGAGATGCAGAACTCGGGCAAAGGATGTCGCGAGAATGCGGAAGTATGGCTCGCAAGCGGCACCACAAACTCAGTGTCGTCCCGGCGAACGCCGGGACCCATTACCACTGAAGGCGATTGTTGCGCGACGCTGGGGCCACAGCCTTCCTCACCAAGCCAATCCTGTGGTTATGGGTCCCGGCGTTCGCCGGGACGACAGTTCTATGTGTTGCGGCATCCCTGCCTGTTGCGGCGGCCCGCCCTCACTCCAGATGGTTCACCTTCGCCACCCAGGCGCGGACGTCGGTGAGGACTTCGGGCAGCGCGACCTTGACCTCCTGCACGTTCATGCCGGGCTTGATGCGGGGGTCGTAGAGCAGATTGAGCAGGTATTGGTCGTAGACGTCGAAAAAGCCCATCGAGACGCTGTCGTTGAACATGGTCCACGGCACGGTCGCAGTGTCGTTGATCGGGCCGAGCGACTGCAACAGCTCCTCATAGGCGCAGTCGAGGAAGACGAAATCGCCATTGTCGACGGTGAGGATGACGTCGGAATGCTCGATCTCGTAATTCTCGTTCTTGCGGAAGCCGGACAGGCATTGCGGGTCGAGCGAGGTGCGGATCTCCTTGGCGCGCTCCTGGCCGTAGAAAGTCGCGATCGTGCGATACAGCTCGCGGTCGCGCACCAGCTTGACCACGACATTGGCCGCGTCGTTGTTATCGGTCATCGCGATGTCGAGATGCTGCACCTTGGTTCGGATGTCGGCAATGACCCTGGCGAGCTGGACCTTGCGGTCGGCGCGGTTGCCGTCGGCAAACACGCGCACCGGCCTGTCGTATTTGCGGATGCGGTCGACCCGGCCGGCGAGATGATATTCGGCGCCGAAGGCGGTCTTCAGAAAGCCCTCGACGATCTCGGCATCGGTGAAGACCTTCTTCTCGTTGCGCTGGCGCGAGGCGATGGCCGGAATCTCTGCGCCCGTCGCCGGAGCGATGGCGTCGGTGAGCGAGATGGTGAGCGCCGCGGCGAGCAGCAGCAGGATCGGCGAGCAAGGTTGGCGCATTCGAACCACGCTGCCGCAATGCGCGCGGCAGCGCAAGGCGGGATCAGCGATCTTGTCGGATGGAAGCGCCTGGTTCCGTTGAAATCGACGCGATCAGTTCTTCACCACCACGGTGGTGCCGACCGAGACGCGATCATAGAGGTCCTTGACGTCGTCATTGGTCATGCGGAAGCAACCCGACGAGACCGCCTGGCCGATCGTCTCGGGCTCGTTCGAGCCGTGGATACGGTACAGCGTCGAGCCGAGATACATCGCGCGCGCGCCGAGCGGGTTCTCGATGCCGCCGGCCATGTGGCGCGGCAGATCGGGGCGGCGGCGCAGCATCTGCGACGGCGGCGTCCACGACGGCCATTCCTTCTTCGCGCTGATACGGTGGACTCCGCCCCAGCGGAAGCCGTCGCGGCCGACGCCGATGCCGTAGCGCAGTGCCTGGCCGTTCGCCAGCACCAGATAAAGCCGGCGCTCGGCGGTGTTCACCACGATGGTGCCGGGGGCATAGTTGGTCGGGTAGTTGACGGTGGTGCGCGGGATCGGGCTCGCGCCGCCACCGCCGAAGAAGCTCGAGGCTTCGGTCTGGTAGCCACGGGAGTCGAAGAACTGGGCGTGGGCCTGGCCGGCACCTGCCAGGATCGTGAGCGCGGCAAAAATCACGGCAATCGGGCGCATCGTCGTCGTCCTCGCGAACAATCAAATATGCAGCCAAAAAGGCCACAATCGCCGGCCTTTCGCAAGCGACGAAGCCGTGACTTCAGGCACTTTCGAACAAGACGGTTTAAAAAGGCAACAGACCGGAAGCGATAGCTGCATTGTCCGGCCAAACCTTTGACGAAGCGGATGAAGAATGGTTGATCTGGAGCCACCTCAAGAACATCTCGAAACGGGAGCGTGAGCATGAACGGTGCGGAAAGTCTGGTGCGGACATTGGTCGCAGGCGGCGTGGACGTCTGCTTTACCAATCCCGGCACCTCGGAGATGCATTTCGTCGCAGCACTGGACAAGGTCCCCGGCATGCGCTGCGTGCTCGGCCTGTTCGAAGGTGTGGTGACCGGTGCGGCCGACGGCTATTTCCGCATGAAGGGAACGCCGGCCTCGACGCTGCTGCATCTCGGGCCCGGCCTTGCCAACGGCCTCGCCAATCTGCACAACGCCAAGAAGGCGCATTCCGGCATCGTCAACATCGTCGGCCAGCACGCGACCTACCACATCGGTTACAACGCACCGCTGACGTCCGATATCGAAGGCCTGGCGCGGCCGATGTCGTCCTGGGTGCGCACGTCACCCGATGCCAAGTCAGTCGCCGCCGATGGCGCGGCCGCGATCGCCGCGGCCAAGAGCGCGCCGCCGCAGATCGCAACCTTGATCCTGCCGGCCGACACCGCCTGGAACGAGGCCGACGGCATCGCCGAGGTGGCTGTCGATACGCAGCGCCCGAGCTATTCGCCGCAGGCGGTCGACGCCGCGGCAAAAATCCTGCATGGCGATGCCGCGCACACGCTGCTGCTGGTCACCGGCAGCGCGCTGACCGAGCAGGGGCTGGCGCTCGCCGAGCGCATCGCCGGCAAGACCGGCTGCACCGTGATGGGCCAGACCTATCACCCGCGCATGGCGCGCGGCCGCGGCCGCTTCTCGATCAACCGCATCCCCTATGTGATCGAGCAGGCGCTGCCGATCCTGAAGAATTTCCGTCACATCGTGCTGGTCGAGGCCAACGATCCGGTGGCGTTCTTCGCCTATCCGAACAAGCCGAGCATGCTGAAGGCGGAAGGCTGCGAGGTGCATCGCATGACCGCCTGGGGCGAGAATTCGGTCGCAGCCCTCGGGGCGCTCGCCAATGCGCTGCATGCGACTGCGCAGGACGTCAAGCCGCAGCAGCACCAGGAGCTGGTCAAGCCGACCGGCGCGCTGAACCACACCACGATCGCGCAGGCGATCGCGTGCGCGATCCCCGAGAACGCCATCATGGTCGATGAATCCGTCACCACCGGCCGGGGCTTCTTCCCGCCGACGGCGGCGGCCGCGCCGCACGACTGGCTGCAGAACATGGGCGGCTCGATCGGCTTCTCGACGCCGGTCGCGACCGGCGCCGCGGTTGCCTGTCCGGACCGCAAGGTGATCTGCATGGTGGGCGACGGCAGCGCGATGTACACGATCCAGTCGCTGTGGACGCAGGCGCGCGAAGGGCTCAACGTCGTGACCATCGTGTTCGCCAACCGGATTTATCAGATCCTGCGCGGCGAGTTCGACGGCGTCGGCGCCGGCGAGCCGGGCAAGCGAGCGCAGGACATGCTGAAGATCGATCGGCCGACGCTCGATTTCGTCGCGCTCGCGAAGGGCATGGGCGTGCCGGCGGTGCCGGTGACGACTGCCGACGAGTTCAACAAGGCGCTGGCTGATGCCGTCGCCGAGCCGGGCCCGCGGCTGATCGAAGTGCAGATGTAGCAGCGCGATTTGAAGAGGCCGCGGCGGCGGCCCAGTCCAGTCGGAGGCGCCAATGCAGACCGAGCTGAACAAGGTGATCGCCGCCGTGCAGGAGTTTTACGCGCAGGAAACGTTCCTGCTGGAGCGCGATCTCGGCGAGCGAACGCTTACTCACCGGTTGGGTGTCTATGTCGAGCGCCAGTTTCCCGGCTGGCAGGTCGACTGCAACTATGATCGGCTCGGCGAGCGCACGCTGCGGCTGCCGCGAGGCTCGGGGAGCTCGACCGACGACCATCTCGGCAAGTCGATCTACCCCGATATCGTCGTGCATCAGCGCGACATCCCGAACAACCTGCTGGCCATCGAGCTGCGCAAGGACAGCAACCACCAGCCGCTCGAGCACGATCAGCGCAAGCTGCAGGCGCTGACCGATCCGAATGTCTGGTTTGCCTATGCAATGGGCGTTCTGGTGATCGTCGGACGGCACGGCGTGAGTTCTTCCGAAGTCTATGCCGGCGGCGCCATCGACAGCGCCACGTCGCGCTGGTTTGCGGAGCGGCTACGCGAGAGCGGGCTAGCGGGCAGGCGCGACGATGGCGCTCAGCATTGAGCCCATCGATGAATCTTTCGACGCATCGCGGTGATAGCCCGTTTGGATCATGCGTTGCCGCTGCACCCGCGTCACAACAGAAAATGCGGGAGGTGGAGCAATTCCTGGAGCTGGTGGTCAATTTTCAGAACGATCCGATGGCGGTGCGGATTATCGGCTCTGCGCCTCTTTCGCTCCCTCTCCCGCACTTTAATTTTCTGGTTCAATTCTCACTGGTTCAATTTTGGCTTGCCCAACAATCACTGCCCCAAGCGGTCGGCGCATTTGATCGCGACGCGACGGGTGAGGCGGCATCCGCACCGAGACAGCAAGCAAAAAGGCCGCCTTCGGGGCGGCCTTTTCCGTGATCGCCAGATCCGTGATCGGCTACCGCGATTGTTTCTGTTTATTGCTTGGCCGCATCGTCGCCGGTCGTGGCGGCGCCAGCCTTGGCGTCTCCCTTGGTGCCTCCCTTGGCGCTCGATTTCTTTGCGGACTTCTTGGCTTTCTTCTTCGGCGCCATCTTGGTCGCCTCGCCCTTGGTCGCCGTGTCGCCGCTTTGCGCTGCGGGGGCCGGGCTGCTGCCGGCCTTGTCCTGCGCGAGTGCGGTGGACGAGACGAAGGCAAGCGCCGTGGCGGCGAGGATCAGTGTTCGCATCGGATGGTTCTCCCAAGTTGGTTTCCGGCGCCCCTCAACGGGACAGAATGTCGCAGGTTCCGCGACCCCGATCAGCAGTCCGTGAGCTGTGCGTGAACGGCGCAGTCGCCGCGAAAGAGCCGGAACCGGGAACCGCGAGCCGCGTTATGTCGCTGGGCAGGAGTTCCGAGGAGAGACGCCATGCGCTGGCGGTCAATGACGGAAACCACCAATACGGTGCTCGACACCGCCCCCGAGGATACTTTCTACACGGTGGGCTGGACCATCAGCGGGCTGGCGACACTGGCGACCATCGTCGCGGTCTGGATGTTCGGGATCTGAGGGCGAACGATCCGCGCAGGCAACCGGCTTGCCGGCGCCGGCGGGCGCTCGCGGCCTGCGCCGGTCAGCTATTTCCGCAAAATGGCCAGCGCTTCCCGGTAGAGCTGGGAGAAACCGAGCAAGAGCGCACTCGACAGCAGGAACGTCGCGATGCTGTCATAATCGTCGGCCGTCGGCCAGGCGAACTCGAAGTAGGGGGGCATGAACACCCACCACACGATCGGTACCGTGATGATGGTGGCAAAGGCGCCGGCCGGCGCGCCGCCCATCAGCCCGGCGATCAGGATCGCCGGCACGAAGGCCGCGAAATAGAACTGCATGCCGAAGCTTGCGAACATCTCCTGCGTCGCGGTGGCGAGCACCACGGCCAGCAGGGCGACGACGAACGTCGACAATGACCACGGCCGCAGCTTCAAAATGTAGTCGTTGCCCTTGCGCATCGAGACGTCCCGGCCTCCGCGAGTTCCGGGAAGGTAACCGAGGAAGCCTGCAAACAAAACCCCGTAGGACTCCGAGGGTCAGCGTTGTGCTCGGCACAGTGAAAAGGAACTGTCCCGGTCAAGCCGCTGCCGCATTGTCGCGCTTATTGCGTTGCGGCAGGGTGAGGGTGGGACGACACAATGGTGGAATTTGTGATTGTCGTGCTCGTCATCGGGATCGGGTTCGTATCCGGATACGGCGTGCGCGAACTGATCTCCCGCCGCAAACGGCGGTCTCCTCTCGGCGTTCACGCGCCTAAGGTTCGCGCCGCGCGGCATTGGGCACGGAGACGGCACGATGATGACGCCGACGCGCTCCTCGCCGCGAACGACGACATCTCCGCCGGTAACCTGCGACAGCCGCCTGGCACGCAGCAGCACGGTCCCGCCACCCCGCCCGACGAACTCGACGGCGCGGTTCGCGACCTGCTCGGTGAACTCAGCCGACGCACCGCCAAGCCGTCATCCGCCCCGCGCCGCCGCCGGCACTGAGCCGGGACGGCGCGGCGAACGGCGGTCAGGCGCCGCTCCGGCTTGCGTTGGCTACTTTGCATGGGGTTGTTTTCGACATTCTTGATCAGGCGCGGTCCCGAAGGGCAGCAGAATGTCGACAATCGTCCGCAACTGGCGGTTCAGGAAGGGGAATGGTGGACGCACAAGGGATCGAACCTTGGACCTCTCCCGTGTGAAGGGAACGCTCTCCCGCTGAGCTATGCGTCCGGGATGTGACGTGCCAAAAGCCGCTGGTCGGCGGCCGGTCGACAGTGGCGCTTCGTCAGAGCGTGCGATTTACGAAGTGCCGGGTAGGGGTGTCAAGCCAAACCCTGCGGGAATCAGGCGCCTTGCTGGCGGGCGCGGGAGGCGTGCGACTGCAGTGCCCGAATGCGCTCGGCGAGCGTGCCGCCGCCTTCCGGCATCCCGCTGCCCGCCGAAATGCCATTTGCGGCACCGTTGGCGGGTCTGGCGGCCGCCTTGGCCGGCACGGTCGGCTCCGCCGCCAGCATGGCCTCGATCGCCGAATTGGGGCCCTCGAGCTGGATCGCGAGCTTGGCCACCTCGGCGGCGATGTCGTTGATGCGCTCGCGCAGCAGCGCGTTCTCCATCCGCTCGGTCGCCCAGGAGCTCTCGGCCTGCTGCTGGATCGCGTTGATGTCGCGCTGCAGCTTGCCGCGCTCGTCGCGGGCGATGCGCAGCTGCTCCTCGACCGCTGCCTTCTCCTGCCGCAGCTTCTCGAGCACGGACGATTTGCCGCCGCCGGCAGCAGCGATCTCCTCGCGCAGCTCCTGCACGGTCCGCTCGGCAGCGGCGTTGGCCTGCTTGAGCTGGCCATTCTCGAATTCGCGCTCGGCGAGCAGCTTGCCCTGGGTCGCAAGCCGGGTCTCGAGGTCGGTGACGCGGTTGCCGAGCATCTCGGCTTCCTTGACCTGGACGATCAGCTGGCGGTCGAGATCGGTGACCCGCTGGCTCAGATTCTCGACCCGGCCGCGCGCGTCGGCGAGCTCGCGCGTTGCGGTTTCCGACTGGTTACGCTCCTGGGCGAGGCGGGCTTGGGTTGCAGCAAACTCCCTGGCCGCATCGCCGACACGGTTCTTCAACTCCTCGACCTGGGTCCGCACCGCGACCAGCTCGATCTGGCGGCTGTCCGCCGTCATCGAGCGGTCGTTGAGCTCGGCGTTGATCTTGCCAAGCTCGCTTTGCTTGTCGGTGAGCGCCTGCTCGGCGTTGCGCAACAGCTCGGTTTTGGCGGAAAACTCTTCCTCGGTGGCGCGAAGCTGCTCCTTCATCGCCTTCTCGCGCGCCTCCAGCGCGAAGATCGCGGCGTTCTTCTCGCCGAGCTCGATCTTCATGCGGTTGATCGCATCGGTCTTCTTGCCGAGCTCGGCGAGCTGGCTCGTGGTCTTGCTCTTGAGCTGGTCGACGCTCATCTCGAGCCGGCGGGCCGACATGGCGAACTCGGCGCGGAGCTGGTCCTTGTCGGCCTGGATCTCGGCCATCGACAGCGGGGTGGCCGCTTCCATGCGGCGCGTGGTCAGCCGCACCGCCCGGTTATGCACCAGCGGAACGATCATCAGGCCGCACAGCATCGAGATCAGGAAACCGATCGCCGCGTACATGATCGGCTCGATCATGAAGGGTCACTCCAAAGAAAGAAGGAATTTGTTAATCACAATGCCACGGCGGGCCGGCCAAAGGCCAGCCCGTTTGCCGCGTTAACCTGAATCGCTAACCGTGTCGGATCAACCGGCGCCGCGATCATCCCGTCCGGGCTCAAGACCTAGAACGGGTTCCAGGTCGCGCGCGGAGTGAATTTGAGATAGCCGACGCTGGCACCGAGCCGCAAGCCGATGCCCGAGCGAATCGGCACCAGCACGATGTTGTTGGCGGTCAGCGCCGTCATGCCGAAGCCGCCGACGATATAGGCCGAGCCGTCGATGCCGACGAAGCGCTGATAGATCGCCTGCGTCGAGGGCAGGTTGTAGACCAGCGTCATGGTGCGAGCGCCGTCGCCACCCCAGTCGAAGCCGACCGAAGGGCCTTGCCAATAGACCCGGAGGTCGCCGGCGTTCTTGGTGTAGAGCGTGCCTTCGCCATAGCGCAGCCCGGCCACGAAAGCACCGGAGCCTTCCTCGCCGAGCACGTAACCGTTGGGCAGGCCCCATTGGCTGACCGCGCGCTCGATCACCGAGGCCAGCCCGCGCGAGACGTTGCCGAAGAACTTGTGTCCGGCGCCGACCAGTTCGTCGGGCCCGTAAGTATACGGTGTCGGTTCACGCTGCGGCGGCGGATATTGCGTTGGCTGCTGCGCGGACGCCCCTGCGCTCCAGCACATCAGCGCGGCAAACGCGACCGCGGCAAGGCGTGATGCGAAAGTCATAAAGAACCCCTGCTATCGAAATCCGGGCGTTGCCCTTTAACCTGATGCCAACAGGCACGGCTCTAGGTTGCGCCCAGTGTCCCCTCGACTCGGATGTTATCGGTATCAACTATGACGGCACAACGGCAGGAAAGATATGGATCGTGCCGGGGCATGGCGTTTTTCGGCCTGTTGGCAGGCATTTTGGCGGCCATCTGGCCCTCTTTGCCTGTTCAGGCCACGACGACCGAGCGCGTGGTGACGAACCGCTACTCTGGCCTCGCGATCGAGGGATTCGATCCCGTCGCCTATTTCACCGATGCCGCCGCCACCCAGGGGCGGCCGGAATTCGAGGCTGCTGAAAGCGGCGTGGTCTGGCGTTTCCGCAACGAAGGCAACCGCGCCTCGTTCGTGGCGCATCCTGAAATCTATGGGCCGCAGTTTGGCGGTTACGATCCGACCGATCTGGTGCGGGGCGTGACCTGTGCCGGCAATCCGCGGTTCTGGGCCGTCTTCGGCAACAGGCTTTATCTGTTCAACCGGGAACACAGCCGCGACGCCTTCGCTGCCGATCCCGCGCGCTTCCTGAAGGAAGCCGCGGCGCGCTGGCCGGAATTGGAAGAAAGTCTCGCGCAGTAATCACAATGCTGCGGCCGGGTCGCCCCACGCAATGAATTCGGGCACCAGAAAGTCCTTGCGGCCGAGCCCGAAACACAACTGGCGCCCGTTCGAATCGGTCACCTTGCCGCCGGCCGCGACGACCACCGCGTGACCGGCCGCCACATCCCATTCGGACGTCGGCGAGAGGCGGGGATAGATATCGACTGCACCCTCGGCGACGCGGCCGAACTTGACGGCCGAGCCCAGCACGGCGCGGACCGCGCCGCCGCGTTCGTCGATGAAGGCCTCGGTGCGCGCGTCGCCGTGTGAGCGGCTGACCGCAACGGTCCAGGGCGCGCCGCGCGGCGGACAGGGACGGGTCTTGATCGGCACTGCCTGCGAAACCGCGCCATTCTGCAGCGTCAACCGCTCGGCGCCCTTGCCGACGATGCCGCGCCAGATCAGCCCCAGCGCGGGCGCACCGATGATGCCTAGCAGCGGCACGCCCTGCGTGACCAGCGCTACGTTGACGGTGAATTCATTGCGGCCGGCGACGAATTCCTTGGTGCCGTCGAGCGGATCGATCAGGAAGAAACTGTCCTTGTAGGGCGGCGTCGCCAGTTGGACGCGTTCCTCCGACAGCAGCAACACATGCGGCGTCAGGCGGGTCAGCCCTTCGACGATGATGGTGTCGGCGGCGAGATCGGCCTCGGTGACCGGCGAACCGTCACTCTTGCCTGTGACGTTCATGGCGGATCGGTTGACCGCAAGAATCGCCTCGCCGGCCTGAATCACCAGTTCGGTCAGCGATTCGAGCAGCGTGGCGGCGGCTTCGCAGCCGATCAGGGACGGCTTTGCCTTATTCATGGGCGGGTCTCATATCCTGTTTGTGTTCCCTGAGATCATGATGCGATGACGAGGCATCGCATCATTGATCTCATCCCCTTGTTTGAGCATGATCTTTTCGGAAAACCGGTTTCGACTTTTCCGGATCATGCGTTATCAGTCCCGCCGCAAGCTGGCAGCATCCGTCTGCGCGGTGTATCAAGCCGACAGGCATGCGTGATTCGCACTCCTCCCGCGGCGTGCGGCTTTCCAGGAAACAATTGATGTCTGGCACTTCGTCTCCCGGTCCCGCTCCCGATGCACTCGAGCTCGCGGCGCTGCTGTGTTCGCGGGTCTGTCACGATCTCATCAGTCCGGTCGGCGCGATCGTCAATGGGCTTGAGGTCCTTGACGACAATCCCAAGCCCGAAGACCGCGACTTCGCGCTCGATCTGATCCGCAAGAGCGCCAAGACCGCTTCGGCGCGGCTGCAGTTCTGCCGGCTGGCGTTCGGTGCCGCGGGTTCCTCCGGCGCGCAGATCGACCTCGGCGATGCCCAGAACATGGCGAAGGGACATATCGAGGACGGCAAGGTGACGCTGACCTGGAATTTGCCGCGGCTGCTGCTGCCCAAGAACCGGGTCAAGCTGCTGCTGAACATGCTGGTCATCGCGCAGCAGACGATCCCGCGCGGCGGCACGCTCACCATCGATCCGGTCGGCGAGGGTGAGACGATGAGCTTCCGCATCCTGGCCGCGGGCCTCAATGCGCGGGTGCCGCAGAACATCGTCGACCTGCTCAATGCAAGCTCGTCGAACACGGTCGATGCGCATGCCGTGCAGCCGCATTACACGCGCCTCTTGGCTGAAGCCTGCGGGTTGAAAGTGACGCTCGCGCTCGACGGCGACAAGGTCGTTATCTTGGCGTCCTGAACGCGGCCGCGGGAACATCATTAAGCAAAGGTTACGACTGGCCGCGCGATTCGATCGTGCGGCCTTATCTCTTTGTTGATCCCGTTCTTTTCCAATTACTCAACCAAACTTAAACGCTTTGCGGACAAGCTGACCTAAGTTCCGGCCGGCGCGTCGATGTCGCGCGCCGCAGCGTTTTCGGCGTTTTTCGAAGGTTGGTTTCATGGACGATCTGTTGCGCGAGTTCCTGACGGAGAGCAGCGAGAGCCTGGATACGGTCGACAACCAGCTGGTGCAGTTCGAGCAGGATCCGAACAACGCGAAGATCCTGGATAACATTTTCCGGCTTGTGCACACGATCAAGGGGACCTGCGGCTTCCTCGGGCTGCCGCGGCTGGAAGCGTTGGCGCATGCCGGCGAGACCCTGATGGGCAAATTCCGCGACGGCATGCCGGTGAAGGCGGAAGCCGTGACGCTGATCCTGTCCTCGATCGACCGCATCAAGGAGATCCTTGGCGGGCTCGAGGCGACCGAGGCCGAGCCTGAGGGCAACGACCGCGACCTGATCGATCAGCTGGAAGCGATGGTCGAGCACGGCATGGCGGCGATGGCTGTTGCTGAAGAAGATGTGCCCGTCGTCGAAGCCCCGTCGGTGCAACCGGCCATGACCGAAGGCACGCTGGTGGTGCAGACGCTGGAGCGTCCGCTGCGCCCGGGCGAGGTCTCGCTCGACGAGCTCGAGCGCGCCTTCCGCGAGACCGAGATCGAAGTCGCAGCACCCGCGCCGGTCGCGAAGCCCGTCGCCGCTGGCCCCGCAGCCGAGCCGGCTGAAGCTGCGAAGAAGCCGGCCCGCAAGGCCGCCACCGAGGATGTCCAGGAAGGCGACAAGATCGCCAACCAGTCGATCCGGGTCAATGTCGACACCCTCGAACACCTCATGACCATGGTCTCCGAGCTGGTCCTGACCCGCAACCAGCTGCTCGAGATCTCGAGGCGCAACGAGGACACCGAGTTCAAGGTGCCGCTGCAGCGGCTCTCCAACGTCACCGCCGAGCTGCAGGAAGGCGTCATGAAGACGCGCATGCAGCCGATCGGCAATGCCTGGCAGAAGCTGCCGCGCATCGTCCGCGATCTCTCCGGCGAACTCGGCAAGCAGATTGAACTGGAAATGCACGGCGCCGACACCGAGCTCGACCGCCAGGTGCTCGACCTGATCAAGGATCCGTTGACGCACATGGTGCGCAACTCCGCCGATCATGGCCTGGAGACCACCGCCGAGCGGGTCGCTGCCGGTAAGCCCGAACAGGGCACCATTCGCCTAAGCGCCTATCACGAGGGCGGCCACATCATCATCTGCATCGCCGACAATGGCCGCGGGCTCAACACCGAGCGGATCAAGGCCAAGGCGCTCCAGAACGGTCTCGTCACCGAGACCGAACTGGAGAAGATGACGGAAGCCCAGATCCACAAGTTCATCTTCGCGCCGGGCTTCTCGACCGCCGCGCAGGTGACCTCAGTGTCCGGCCGCGGCGTCGGCATGGACGTGGTGCGCACCAATATCGACCAGATCGGCGGCACCATCGACATCAAGAGCGTGGCGGGCGAGGGCGCTTCCGTCACCATCAAGATCCCGCTGACGCTTGCGATCGTCTCCGCCCTGATCGTGGAAGCCGGCGGCGACCGCTTTGCCATCCCGCAGCTCTCGGTGGTCGAGCTGGTGCGGGCCCGCGCCAACTCCGAGCACCGCATCGAGCGGATCAAGGATACGGCAGTGCTGCGGCTGCGCAACAAGCTGCTGCCGCTGATCCATCTGAAGAAGCTCCTGAAGATCGACGACGGCGCGACCAGCGATGCCGAGAACGGCTTCATCGTGGTGACGCAAGTGGGCAGCCAGACCTTCGGCATCGTGGTCGACGGCGTGTTCCACACCGAGGAGATCGTGGTCAAGCCGATGTCGACCAAACTGCGGCACATCGACATGTTCTCCGGCAACACCATTCTGGGCGATGGCGCTGTCATCATGATCATCGACCCCAATGGGATTGCCAAGGCGCTCGGCGCCTCCAGCGCGGCGGCCCATGACATGGCCGACGACAATGCCGCCGCGCATACCTCGAGCGGCGAGCAGCTCACCTCGCTTTTGGTGTTCCGCGCCGGTTCGAGCCAGCCCAAGGCGGTGCCGCTCGGCCTCGTCACCCGGCTGGAGGAGATCGCAACCGACAAGATCGAGCTCTCGAACGGCCGCTACATGGTGCAGTACCGCGAGCAGCTGATGCCGCTGGTGCAGATGGCCGGGGTCGAGGTGCAGACGCAGGGGTCGCAGCCGATCCTGGTGTTCGCCGACGACGGCCGCTCGATGGGGCTCGTGGTCGACGAGATCATCGACATCGTCGAGGAGCGGCTCAACATCGAGGTCGCGGGCTCGCAGGACGGCATTCTGGGCTCGGCCGTGATCAAGGGCCAGGCCACCGAGGTGATCGACGTCGGCCACTTCCTGCCGATGGCGTTCGCCGACTGGTTCTCGCGCAAGGAGATGCGCCCGTCGGCCTCGGCGCAGTCGGTGCTGCTGGTCGATGACTCGGCGTTCTTCCGCAACATGCTGGCCCCGGTCCTGAAGGCCGCCGGCTACAAGGTCAGGACCGCGGGAGGCGCGCAGGAAGGGCTCGCCGCGCTGCGCTCGGGGCAGGCTTTCGACGTCGTGCTGACCGACATCGAGATGCCCGAGATGAACGGCTTCGAGTTCGCCGAGAACATCCGCTCTGACCACAACCTCATCGGGCTGCCGATCATCGCGCTGTCGGCGATGGTGTCGCCGGCGGCGATCGAGCGCGGCCGCCAGGCCGGCTTCCACGACTATGTCGCCAAGTTCGATCGTCCCGGGCTGATCGCGGCGCTGAAAGAGCAGACCGCCGAACTGCGTCGGGCGGCATGACGGAATCCAGGGAAACAGCATCGATGAGCAGCAAGACCGAGACCAGCGAAGGCGCGATGGCCGAATACGTCACTGCCGTGATCGGCGGGCAGCTGTTCGGGCTGCCGATCTCGCGGGTGCAGGACGTGTTCATGCCGGAGCGGCTGACGCGGGTGCCGCTGGCCTCCAGCGAGATCGCCGGCGTGCTCAATCTGCGCGGCCGCATCGTCACCGTGGTCGACATGCGGGCCCGGCTCGGCCTGCCGAAGGCCGACGACGGCACGCCGCCGATGGCAGTCGGCGTCGACCAGCGCGGTGAATCCTATGGCCTGCTGATCGACCAGATCGGCGAGGTGCTGCGGCTGCCCGACGACAGCCGCCAGGACAATCCGGTCAACCTCGATCCCCGCATGGCCAGGCTCGCCGGCGGTGTTCACCGCCTCGACGGCCAGCTCATGGTCGTCCTCGATGTCGATCGCGTGCTCGAACTGGTGCCTGATGCCAAAGCGGCCTGAGACGGCCGACTGAATCGAAGAACTGAAACATCCCACCGGGGATGAGGAAGTAGAGGTCGCAGATGAGAACGTGTCTTGTTGTCGATGACTCAAGCGTCATTCGCAAGGTTGCCCGCCGTATCCTGGAAGGGCTCGATTTCCAGATCGTCGAGGCCGAGGACGGCGCCAAGGCGCTCGAGGCCTGCAAGCGCGCGATGCCCGAGGCTGTGCTGCTCGACTGGAACATGCCTGTCATGGACGGCTACGAGTTCCTCGGCAATCTCCGCCGCATGCCCGGCGGCGATCAGCCCAAGGTCGTGTTCTGCACCACCGAGAATGACGTCGCGCATATCGCACGCGCGCTGCATGCCGGTGCCAACGAATACATCATGAAGCCGTTCGACCGGGACATCGTCACCGCGAAGTTCCAGGAAGTCGGTTTGATTTAACTCTACGTTCGATCCGGCGGCAGAAGCCTTCGGCTCAACGGTTGTTGTGCGTCGTGTTGCGTCGCTGGTGAAGTCATGAGTGTTGCGTTGACAAGTACTGCGGTCCCGACATCGACCCGTTCCGACAAGGTGCGGGTGATGGTCGTCGACGATTCCGTAGTCATCCGAGGGATGATCTCGCGCTGGATCGGCGCCGAACCCGACATGGAGGTCGTGGCCTCGCTGCGCACCGGCCTCGATGCCGTCAACCAGCTCGAGCGCGTCAACCCCGACGTCGCGGTGCTCGATATCGAGATGCCCGACCTCGACGGCATCTCGGCGCTGCCGCAGCTGCTGGCGAAGAAGCGCGACCTCGTCATTATCATGGCCTCGACGCTGACCCGCCGCAACGCGGAGATCAGCCTGAAGGCGCTCTCGCTCGGCGCGTCCGACTACATTCCGAAGCCGGAGAGCACGCGTGAGGCGACCGCCGCGGAGACTTTCCGCCACGACCTGATCCAGAAGATCCGTCATCTCGGCGCCAAGGCGCGGCGCAGCACGGTGCATACGGCGGTGAGCCCGCCGCTTGCGCCCGGACACGACAAGCCGCGCCCGGGGCTGCCTCCGGCCGCCGCGCCCGCCCAGGTCGCGCGTCGTTCGTTCGGCCTGCTGCAGCCCAAGGTGCTGCTGATCGGCTCCTCCACCGGCGGTCCGCAGGCGCTGATGACGCTGGTCGCAGAGATCGGCCCTGTGATCGATCGCGTCCCGGTGCTGATCACCCAGCACATGCCGCCGACCTTCACCACCATTCTCGCCGAGCATCTGGCGCGCACCAGCAAGCGGCCGGCGCATGAGGGGATCGACGGCGAGAGCATCAAACCGGGTCAGATCTATCTGGCGCCGGGCGGACGCCACATGCGGATCGCGCGCCACGGCATCGATGCCACGATCGCGCTCGACGACGGGCCGCCGGTCAATTTCTGCAAACCCGCGGTGGATCCGATGTTCACCTCCGCGATCGATGTCTGGCAGGGCAGCATCATGTCGGTGATCCTGACCGGCATGGGCTCCGACGGCATGCGCGGCGGCAAGGACATCGTCGCCGCCGGCGGCAGCGTGATCGCCCAGGACGAAGCGAGCAGCGTGGTGTGGGGGATGCCCGGTGCGGCGGTCCATGCCGGCATCTGCGCCGCCGTGCTGCCGCTCAATCAGATCGCATCGAAGCTTGTTCGCGTGTTTGCCGGAGACCGTTCGTGACGCCGCTGGACTATGAGTATCTGCGTAAGCTGCTGAAAGAACGTTCCGGCCTCGATCTGTCGGCCGACAAGCAATATCTCGTCGAGAGCCGCCTGCTGCCCTTGGCGCGCCGGTCGAACCTCGCCGGCATTCCCGAGCTCGTCCAAAAGATGAAAGGGGGCGCCGAGATGCTGACGTCGGAGGTGGTCGAGGCGATGACCACCAACGAGACGTTCTTCTTTCGCGACAAGATCCCGTTCGACCATCTGAAGGAGGCGGTGCTGCCGGCGCTGGCACAGGCGCGCGCCGCGCGCCGCAGCTTGCGCATCTGGTGCGCGGCCTCGTCGACCGGGCAGGAGCCCTATTCGATCGCGATGCTGCTGAAGGAAATGACCGCGCTGTTCACCGGCTGGCGCATCGAGATCATCGCCACCGACCTGTCGCAGGCGGTGCTGGAAAAGTCGAAGGCCGGCCTGTTCAGCCAGTTCGAGGTGCAGCGCGGCCTGCCGATCCAGCTGCTGGTCAAGCACTTCGTGCAGAAGGGCGAGCTCTGGCAGCTCAATGCCGATATCCGCGGCATGGTGCAGCACCGCCAGCTCAATCTGCTGCAGGACATTTCGCATCTCGGCACCTTCGACGTGATCTTCTGCCGCAACGTGCTGATCTATTTCGATCAGCAGACCAAGGCAGGCATCTTCGGCAAGATCTCCCGGATGCTCGAGCCCGACGGCGTGCTGGCGCTTGGCGCGGCGGAATCCGTGGTCGGCATCACCAATCTGTTCAGGCCCTATCCCGACCGCCGCGGGCTCTATCAGCCCAGCACCGCGCCGGTCGCGCGCGCCGGCGCCGCGCATGTGCTGAAGGCGGTCGCGTCCGCGGCGCGCTAAGCTGGAGTTCTCCGATTGGCTGCGCGATACTGCTTGGTCCGTCATCCTGAGGAGGCCGCAACGCGGCCGTCTCGAAGGATCGACGGCCACCAGCCGGGCCGTTCATCCTTCGAGACGCGCTACGCGCTCCTCAGGATGACGGATGAAACCGCAACCGCGTCGACGCTCTACAAAATCGCGTGCGGCAGGAAGCGCGATGTGTTGCCGGTGATCGGGTTCTCGTCCTCGCGGATCGACAGCCCGCAGGACGTGTGATCGACCAGCCAGCTGCCGAGCACAGGATACTGCCCGGAGAAATTCGGCAGCGGCGCGAGGGCCTGCCGGATGAAGCCCTCGGCGCCGTAGGGGCCTTGCTCCGCGACCAGCGTGATGCCGGCGCTGACCAGTTCGACATTGGCGCCTTCGCGCGAATAGATCGGCTTGCGCACGAACGAGGTGCCGAGCTGCGCGGCCTGCGGGTCGTCCTCGAAATAGGCCGGCAGCAGGTTGGGGTGGTTCGGGAACATCTCCCACAGCAGCGGCAGGATGCCCTTGTTGGACAGGATCGCCTTCCAGGGCGGCTCGATCCATTGTGTCGGCGCCGTCGCGAGGTTCTTGCCGAACGCGTCGTGGAACATCCACTCCCATGGATAGAGCTTGAACGCGAGCGCGATCGGGCTTTCGTCGAGGTCGACGAACTGGCCGTCATTGCGCAGTCCGATCTGTTCGATGTCGAGCAGCGTGGTCTTCAGCCCGGCCTGCGCCGCGGTGTCCTCGAGATAGGCGAGCGTGCCGGCGTCCTCGGCGTTGCCGGTCAGCCCGGTGAGATGCAGCGGATGGGTCGCGCCGATCGTCTTCCAGGCCTCGATCAGCGCCTCGTGGATCGAGTTGAACTGGTCGGCGCGCTTCGGGATGATGTTGCGTTCGATCGCTTGTTCGAGCCAGGTCCATTGAAACACCGCCGCCTCGAAGATCGAGGTCGGCGTGTCGGCATTGTATTCGAGCAGCTTGGCCGGGCCGTTGCCGCTGAATTTGAGGTCGAGCCGGCCGTAGAGGCTCGGCTCCTTGCGGCGCCAGCTCGCCGCGATCAGATCCCAGAACGCTTCCGGTATCTTCAGCCGGCGCAGATATTGTTCATCCCTGACCGCGTGTCCGGCGAGCTCGAGGCACATCGCGTCGATCTCGCCGGTCGGCGCCTCGATATCGCGCTCGATCTCGTCGAGCGTGAAGGCGTAATAGGCGCGCTCGTCCCAGTAGCGTTCGCCGTCGATGGTGTGGAAGGTGAAGCCGGCGCTTTCGGCGGTTGCCTGCCAATCGTCGCGCTCGGAACATGCGATGCGTTGCATGAAGGGGTCCGTGATCTTCAGACGATGTGTGTCGGCTCGGTGTCAGCCGCCGCCATGCGAGGGACCGTTGTCGTAGTGGGCGATGGTGCGCGGCGCGCCGCCGAAGCCGCCGGAAGGTAACATTTGCTCGGGCTTTCGCTTCGTGTGCTCCGGATGACGGTGGTGAATGCGGGCATGGCCTGGTGCCAGGCCCATCGAGGCCGTGCCGATCGCGACGCTTCCCATCAATTTCAGCCAGACCCGTCGCGAGCGTTTCATGGACGTGATCCTTGCCTTCTGTCTTGTCGTTTGCGAGCCGCGGCGAGTCTCCATCAGCTCCGATCGCCGGGCAAGTGAAAGCGCATGACGACACGGCAAAGTGCTTGTCAGCCGCCGCCGAAGCCGAACGCGTGCGCGAACGAGCCGAAGCCGCCGCGGCTCACTGACGAGCTTGACGACGAACTCGACGAGGATGAAGAGCCGCCCGACGATGAGCTGCCGCTGTAGAAGCTGCTGTGCGACGAGCCGCCGCCGCTGCCGCCCGACCCGGACGACGAACTGCGCGGCGCGCAATCGGCGCCGGGTTGCAGGGGCGCCGGCGTGGTCACGCCCGGTGGCGTCGGCTGGATCGGCTGGCAATTCTGCCGCGGCATCAGCGCGTAGGCGCTGCCGCCGACCGCGAGCGTGCCCATCATGAGCAGCGCGACATGGCTGGAGCGCTTGGAAGGCGGATCCGGCCGCGGCGGCACCGCCGGCACCAGCGGTCGCCGTTTGCCGAATTCCGGGTTCGGTTTGCGCGCCATGGTCAGCTCTATGGCTCAATAGATCATGCAGGCGGCGTTCAGCGCGCCTGCGGCCAGCGAGGACAGCCCGAGCCAGATCGCCGCCGCCATCTCGCCGGAGGCGATCCGCGCCGACAGGTTCGGCACCGGGATCTTCACGATGTAATAGACGATGATCTGCACGATCAGCGCGATGATGCTCCAGATCAGGCAGTCCACCACATTGGCGGAATGGGCAATGGCGCTGACCACTGGCAGCACGAAGCCGAGCAGGCTCAAGCCCAGCGCAATCGCCGCCGCCGGGTCGTTATCGCGGATCAGCTGGAATTCGTCATGCGGGGTGACGCGGGTGTAGACGAAGAGGTAGGCGACCACGGCGATCAGCGCCGTGCAGAAATAGACCAGGAACGCCGGGAGGCCGGCGAGGGATTGCAGGATCATGTGATGCGCCCGAACAGCCCTAGATGGCCATCCTATAGCTGATAGGTCGCGGTTCGCGAAGCTTCGGTTCGATCCAACCTGTGGGCTCCGTTGGCCGCGGATAACCGCCGGCAAATTGCTGCGCAAGGGTGTGAGCCGCTTCACAGCGGCTGCTGCGATGGTCGCCTATACGATGTGCAACCAGAAGTGCATGTCGCGAATGGGTTCGGTGATCCCGATGACGACCAGCTTTGGCAACGACATCCTGCCGATGTTTCGACCGGGCGACATCGCCTGCATGACCCCAAAGGGCGTTCGGCTCGGCGACGCCGGCTGGATCTGCGACCCGGCCGGCAATGATGACTTTGCCGATCACGCCAATGCACGCCGCGTCTTCGCTGCGCTGTCGTCCGGCTTCATGCCGCCCGGTCACCGATGGTCGCAGGACGCGCTCGATACCTATGCGAACTGGATGGGGGACGGATTCCAACCTTGAACCCGATGTGGAGAGCAAGATGAGAAGGTCGATCGATACGCTGCTCGTCTGTGGTCTGCTTGTGCTTCCCGCGCTGCCCGCCGCGGCGCAATCGTCGCCGAATCCCGCGATGACCGCGCCGGATCAGGTCGCCTGGCAGCTCTTCATCCAGGCCAATACCCGCGCCGGCGGCAGCAATTCGACGTTCGAGACCTGGGCGAGCGATACCGATCTGTTCCAGCCCAATCCGCAGTTTCCGGCCGCCGCGACGCCGCCGTCGCTGCGTCCGCCGATCCTCCCCCAGGTGGCGCGAGAAGGTGTGCAGGAGAGCGGTGGTTTGCTGCCGGCGCTGCCGCCCGGCGCGGCGCAGGGCCAGATGGAGGAAACGCGTCACAACAAGCCGACGTTCGACTTCGTCGTCCAGAACAACCTCTACAAGCGCTCGGGCGTGAAGGCTGCATTCGGCAAGGCGCTGTCGTTTCCGGTCGACTCCATCGAGGTGAAGGGGAATTGGCTGCCGGTCAGCGACATTCCGCAATTCACCAACAACAAGGTGACGGTGGCGCAGGCGCCGGAGCTCTATCACGTCAACAGCGCGGCCGGCGTGCAGTACGCCCTGGTCTCGATGCACGTGATCAGCAAGCAGGTGCCGAACTGGACCTGGGCGACGTTCGAGCACCGGTTCAACCCGAGTCGCTGCGACATCATCGGCTGTCGTGACAATTTCGGCGCGCAGACCGCGTTCGTGCCGTCGAACCGGACTGCCGGCCAGGGCTATCCGGATTGCGTGAAGACGGCTGCACTGGCGGCGATGCTGTCGAGCGCGGATATCGATCCGGTCTACAGCAACTATTGTTTGAAGGGATCCCAGGCCGATTTCGTCGACAGTGTCGGGCTCGACGTCAGGGTCGGCAATTCCGTCACCGAGGACGGCTTCGTCGCAACATCGTCCTGCATCACCTGCCACGGCCGCGCGGCCTTCAAGGCGGACGGCACGCCGTCGTCGCAGGCGGGATTCCTGTCGTTCGGCCCGAATGGTCCGGTCGCTCCGCTCGGGCCGCTGCTGCCCGAATGGTACTGGAAGGTCTCGGGCCAGCCGCCGATCTTCGAAGGCAAGCCCGGTCTCACGCGCATCGCGACCTCGGCCGACTTCGTGTGGTCGACCCCGTTCTGCGCCTACGACGATACGCAAACTCCGGTGCAGCCGACGCCATGTGGCGGCAAGTGAGGTCGCATCGATGGCGAGCACCTCCGAGCGCAGGGTTCCGCTTGTCGGCAGCAACCGCGCCGCGCCTGATGGCGCGACGCTGGTCGGCGATGTCGATCCGGACGAGCGGATCCCCATTGTGGTCTATGTCAAGCGACGCACGCCCGACAAGTTTCCGCCGGGCAGCGCCGGGGATTTCGCCCGGCTCGCCAGGCCGATCACGCGGCACCAGCTCGCGACGCAGCGCCATCGCAGCCATGCCCGTGCCGTCGCCCGCGTGGTGCGGCTGGCGTTAGAGCGGGGCTTGACCATCGGCCGCACAGATTCTGTCGCGCGCACGGTCGAGCTGGAAGGCACGGCGCGGCAGATGGCCGAAATCTTCGGCGCGACGCTTCGCACCTACCGCGACGGCGAGCGCGCGTTTCGCGCGCGCGTCGGCGGCCTGACGGTGCCGGCCGAGATCGCGCCATGGACCCGCGCCATTCTCGGCTTCGATCAGCGGCCGCTGCGGACCAGGACGCCGCTTGTGCAGGCCCAGGCCGACATGGGCAGCGGCAGCGGGCTGTGGCCGACCGATATCGCGGTCCTCTACGGCATTCCGCTGGATCGCGACGTGTCGTCGATCTGCGTCGGTATCATAGCTCTCGGCGGCGGCTATCTCGCGAGCGATCTCGCCATGGCGGTGGCCGGCATGAACCGCTCGCCGCCGGTTGTCGTCAATGTGCCGCCGACCGGCAATGATGGCACCTTCGGCAGCAACGATGTCGCCGATCAGGAGATCGCGCTTGATCTCCAGGTGCTCGCCGGCCTGCTGCCGAAGGCCAAGATCGTCGTCTACTTTGCCGAGAACTCCGCCGCCGGTCTGACGGACGCGATCCATCGGGCGGTGTTCGATGAAGAGCATGCGCCTCAGGTGGTCTCCGTCAGCTGGGGCAGTGCCGAGAAATACTGGACCGGGCGGGGGCGCGACGCGATGCAGGCGGTGCTGGCCGATGCCGCGCGGCTGCGCGTCAGCGTGCTGTTCGCCTCCGGTGATCAGCTCGCAACGAGCGGCCTGACCGACGGCAAGGTCCATGTCTGGTTTCCCGCCTCGAGCCCCTATGCGACGAGCTGCGGCGGCACCCAGCCCGTGCTTGCCGCGGGCAATGGGCCGGCCGCAACGGAGGCGGTCTGGAATGCCGGTGCGGTCGGCACCGGCGGCGGCATCAGCGACGCGTTTCCGGTCCCCGATTATCAGTCGCATTTGACGCTGCCGAAATCGCAGAACGACGGCGCCACCCGGCGCGGCGTCCCGGATGTCGCCTGCGCGGCCGCGGCAAGCCCGGGCTACCGCATCATCGTCAACGGACAGGCGATGGCGATGAGCGGGACCAGTGCTGCGACACCGCTATGGGCCGCGCTGGTCGCGATTGCGATCGCCGCGCGCGGCGAGCAGATCGGCTTTCTCAACGCTGCGCTCTATTCCAACCGCGGCGCATTCCGTGTGGTCGAGCAGGGCAACAACCGCGTCGGCGGCAAGGGCTACGATGCCGGTCCCGGCTGGAGCGCCTGCACCGGGCTCGGTGTTCCGAAGGGCGCTGATCTGCTCGCCGCTTTGACTGCGATCCCCGTGGCGTAACATCCCAAAAACAAAAACCCCGCCATTTGCGGCGGGGCTCAAGTCGAAAGCGAAGTCGGAACGCGGCGGGCCAGAAGGTCAGGCGGGGATGCGCTCGTCGGCCTCGTGCGGCTCGCGCAGCACGTAGCCGCGGCCCCACACGGTCTCGATGAAATTGCGGCCCTCGGAGGCGTTGGCGAGCTTCTTGCGGAGCTTGCAGATGAAGACGTCGATGATCTTCAGCTCCGGCTCATCCATGCCGCCGTAGAGATGGTTGAGGAACATTTCCTTGGTGAGCGTGGTGCCCTTGCGGAGCGAGAGCAGCTCCAGCATCTGGTATTCCTTGCCGGTGAGGTGCACGCGCTGACCGCCGACCTCGACCGTCTTGGTGTCCAGATTGACCACGAGATCGCCGGTCTGGATGACCGACTGGGCGTGCCCCTTGGAGCGGCGCACGATCGCGTGGATGCGGGCGACCAGCTCGTCCTTGTGGAAGGGTTTGGTCATGTAGTCGTCGGCGCCGACGCCGAGACCCTTGACCTTGTCCTCGATGCCGGCGAGGCCGGAGAGGATCAGAATGGGAGTCTTGATCTTCGAAACCCGGAGCTGCTTGAGCACGTCGTAGCCGGACATGTCGGGCAGGTTGAGGTCGAGCAGGATGATGTCGTAGTCGTAAAGCTTGCCGAGATCGACGCCTTCTTCACCGAGATCCGTCGTGTAGACGTTGAAACTCTCGGATTTGAGCATCAATTCGATCGACTGCGCGACGGCGCTATCATCTTCAATCAGCAAAACGCGCATGCCAGTCCCCTATAGTCGCCGCTCCGGGCGTCAGGTCGGCCGCACTTGCGGCACTCACAAAACGCCTTTGAACAACTGATTCGGATCCTGACGAGATATGGTTAACAAAAACTGATTCCTCGACGCAAGCTCTAACCGTGCAATTTTTGTCGAATCGCCCTAAGATATTGCGTAGAAGAAGCTTTTCCTAACCGCGCTCGTTCAGTTTCCACATTAAGAGCCGGGCTTAACCGACTCTCGCGACTCGCCCTTCTTCTGAATGGGCGAGCGACCTCAGTCACCAAAGACAGTGACGCAATGATTAATGATGCGGGTAAACACGAAGTTAAGCGGCCGGCGCAAAATTGCGGAAACTTAAGGTTTTCGCAATGAAGGCGCTCGCGGAGCAGATCGGCGACATCGACGGCGTCAATATTTATGGCCGTGTGGTCGGCGTCCGCGGGCTCATGGTCGAGATCGCCGGCCCCATTCACGCGATGTCGGTCGGCGCCCGCATCGTGATCGACGTCGGCGCCGGCCGCTTCATCCCGGCCGAGGTGATCGGCTTCTCCGGCGAGAACGCGGTGGTGATGCCGTTCGGCGGGCTCGAGGGCGTCAGGCGCGGGTGCCGCGCCGTGATCGCCAATGCGGCGAGCCAGGTGCGGCCGTCACCGGCCTGGCTCGGCCGCGTCGTCAACGCGATGGGCGAGCCGATCGACGGCAAGGGGCCGCTGCAACAGGGCGCCTCGCCGATGTCCTACCGCAACTCGCCGCCGCCGGCGCATTCGCGCAAGCGGGTCGGTCCGCCGCTCGATCTCGGCGTGCGCGGTCTCAATACTTTCCTGACCTGCTGCCGCGGCCAGCGGCTCGGCATCTTCGCCGGCTCCGGCGTCGGCAAGTCGGTGCTGCTGTCGATGCTGGCGCGCAATGTCGATGCCGCGATCTCGGTGATCGGGCTCATCGGCGAACGCGGCCGCGAGGTGCAGGAATTCCTCCAGGAGGATCTCGGCGAGGAGGGGCTGGCGCGCTCGGTCGTGGTGGTCGCCACCTCCGACGAGCCGGCGCTGATGCGGCGCCAGGCGGCGTATCTGACGCTCGCCATCGCCGAATATTTCCGCGACGAGGACCAGGACGTGCTGTGCCTGATGGACTCGGTGACGCGCTTTGCGATGGCGCAGCGCGAGATCGGCCTCTCGGCAGGCGAGCCGCCGACCGCCAAGGGCTACACGCCGACCGTGTTCACCGAATTGCCGAAGCTGCTGGAGCGGGCAGGGCCGGGCACCGGCGTCGGCACCATCACCGCGATCTTCACCGTGCTGGTCGACGGCGACGATCACAATGAGCCGATCGCGGACGCGGTGCGCGGCATCCTCGACGGCCATATTGTAATGCAGCGCGCGATCGCCGAGCGCGGCCGCTATCCCGCGGTCAACATCCTCAAATCGGTCTCACGCACCATGCCGCGGTCCGCCGACCCCGACTTCCTGCCCTTCATCAACAAGGCGCGGCAGGTGATGGCGACCTATGCCGACATGGAGGAACTGATCCGGCTCGGGGCCTATCGACCGGGTTCCAGCCCCGAGGTCGACGAGGCGATCCGGCTGCACGAGCCGCTGGAGAGCTTCCTGCGCCAGGCCAAGGACGAGGCGACCAGCCTGGGCGACGGCTACCGGCAACTCGCTCAAATCCTGTCGGGTTTGGAAACGGAACGCTAACTTTGTCAGGCCATCATCCTCGGCACACCATAGCTATGCCGGCGGGGCCCAGGGGGGAGCCGGTTCTGTCCCGCGTTCAGAATTGGGACTTCTGGGGAGTATGAGTCGATGAAGTCACGTGAAACGCTGATCCGCCTGAAGAAGTTTCAGGTCGATGAAAAGCGCCGTCGGGTTACCCAGATCGAAGGCATGATCGCCGACTTCCAGCGCATGTCCGTCGAGCTCGAGCGCGAGATCCAGACCGAGCAGGAGCGCGCCGGGATCAATGATCCCTCGCACTTCGCCTATCCCACCTACGCCAAGGCCGCGATCCAGCGCCGCGAGAACCTGACCCGTTCGGCCGACGAACTGCGTGCCCAGCTCGACGACGCCAAGGCGCTGCTGTCGGAAGCATTCGAGGAACTGAAGAAGGTCGAGCTGCTGGACGAGCGGGACCAGGCGCGCGAACGCGCGGAGGAAAGCGCCCGCGAGCAAGCCGACATGGATTCGATCGGCCTGATGCGGGCCCGGCTCGGCGTCATCGCCTGATAACTCGTTCCCTCCGCTGACCAGATTGAGAGCCCGGGCCGACCGCCCGGGCTTTTTGTTGGGCGCTGTCCACAAGCCGGCCCCTCGTCGGCCACTTGGCGGATCGTGCTGTCCCAAAATATGCTACCACCGGTCCGGACCAGATGACGATCGGCGGCGCGGTGGCAATGGGGCGATGGGGAATGCAGGCTTGGAGGGCGCTGAATGCTGACGCCGGCTGAGCTCGTCTGGCTGATCGCCGCCGTCGCGAAGGGGGATCAGGACGCCTTTGAGCGACTGTACGCCGCAACCCGCTCGAAACTCTTTGGCGTCGTACTCCGTATCTTGCGGCGTCAGGACCTCGCCGAGGAGGTCATTCAGGAGGCTTACGTCAAGATCTGGAACAGCGCCGGGCAGTTCAACCCGGCCCTGTCGTCCCCGATCACGTGGATGGCGTCGATCGCGCGCAACCGCGCCATCGATGTCGTGCGCAAGCGAGGCGAGTCCTCGCTGGAAGATGAGCCTGCGGCGATGGAAGTCGCCGCCGACTCGCCCGATCCGCTGGCGCGACGGGAAATGACGGAAGAGTTGAAGCGGTTGCTGGAGTGCGTCGGTCGTCTCGAGCCCGATCGTCAGAAGCTCGTGCTGCTCGCCTATTACAATGGCTGGAGCCGCGAGCAGCTCGCCGCAAAGTTCGAGACACCGGTGAACACGGTGAAGACCTGGCTGCGCCGCAGCCTGATGGATATCCGGGAGTGTCTTGGACTCTGATTGATGGCCTATAGCGAAGACCATATCGCGCTCGCCGCGGAATATGCGCTCGGTACGCTCGATGCCGACGAGCGCACGCAGGTCGAGACCATGATGGCCGTCGACACCGAGTTTGCCGCGCTCGTGCAGGCCTGGGAGTTCAGGCTCGGGCCGCTGAACCAGATGGTCGGCCTGGTCGAGCCGCGCCCGGTGGTCTGGGAAAACATCAAGGCGTCGATCGGCCATGCCGGCGCGTCGCAGGCGCCGCTGGTGCTGCCCGAGACGCCGGCTGCGACGGTGACACCGCCGCCACCGATAACCGACGATCCCGAATTTGGCTCGGCGTTCGATCCGGAGCCCCCGCAGCCATCCGAGATCCGTCGGCCGGCCGAGATCCGCGAGCTACCGGTCCAGCCACCGATCGGCGCGGGCGACAGCAACGTCGTCGCGCTTGCGAGCCGCGTGAAACGCTGGCGCGGCATCGCCTCAGTCGCGACCGCGATCGCGGCCGCGCTGCTGGTCACGCTCGGCCTGCAGGTCTACCGGCCCGACGCCTTGCCGAATGCGATCCGTCCGAAGCCGCGCATCCAGACCGTGGAAGTGAAGACGCCGGCGCCGGCGCTCGCGCCGTCGGCGCAATATGTCGCGCTGTTGCAGGGACAGAACGGCGGGCCGGCCTTCATCATGACCATCGACGGCGCGACCAAGAATTTCACCGTGCGTAAGGTCGGCGCTCCGTCCGAGCCCGGCAAGAGCTTTGAGCTCTGGCTGATCTCCGACAAGCTGCCGCAGCCGCGCTCGCTCGGCGTGATCGGCGCTGATGATTTCACCGTGCGCCCGGTGCTGTCGGGCTACGATCCCGACGTGATCAACGGCGCCACCTACGCGGTGACCGTCGAGCAGGCCGGCGGTTCGCCGAATGGCCAGCCGACTTCGGCGCCGATCTTCACCGGCAAGCTGATCGAGACGGTGCCGCCTGCGTCGGGTTCGACGCCGCGTTAGACGGTGTTTCCTCATTTCTGCTCTGCGCCAGGGCTGAAAATCGTTGGAGTCCCGTAATTGCGAGGAGCGTTAGCGACGAAGCAATCCATCGTTCCGCGTGCTAAAGCGCGATGAGATTAGGTTGAATCGTCATCGCGCATTAGCTCTTTGTTTGAACATGATCTTTTCGGAAAACCGCTTCGCACTTTTCCGGATCATGCTTTAGGTGACAATGGATTGCTTCGCTTCGCTTGCAATGACGTGGAGAGCCATGGCGACGATCCACCATCCGCACAAAAAAGAAAACGCCCGTGGGGAGCGGGCGTTTTCGATAGTCAACTTGGGGTAGTTGGGGGTCTTAAATATCCACGCAGCGACTTTGGGGGGCTGTAAAGAACACTACGTGAATTCGTGAAACTCTCCTCTTAGCGGACCAGCGAGTTGCTCGTGCTCGTGATCGCGACCGGCTTGCCGGCCTTCATGATACGTGCCGTCTGGGTGTAACCCTCGTCCGACGAATTGTGCGCGGTGATGCCGAAACCAGCAACCAGGATACCGGCGACCAAGGCCACGACCACAATCTTCAGGTGCGTCGTACGATCAGCGCTGTAGATCGAGTGGTTCATGGAAGTCTCCTTCCGCCTTCCTGCTCTCAGTAAATCTGTCGGTTCGGTCTGTTGTCCGGTTCAACGTCTCGTCCCTCTCCAACGTAGGATTTGCCGATTCCGTTCCCTAGGGGGCATCACAAGGGCGTGATGAGACGTGATCGGGCGCGATCAAAAACTGTCTCCGGCTCCCAAAACCAACATTAACTGGATGTAATATCAATAGCTTGGTTGGAAGCCGGATCATGTTACCCTAGATAGGGCCGTTCCGGACAGTTCCGCATAAATCAGTTGCCTGTGGCGAGAAAGCACAGGCGAAAACGCAAATGATTTGCGACGGCTAGAGCGTTTTCGAGCGAAGTGGACGCCGGTTCGCGTGAAGAAAACGCGTCCAAACAAGAAGCTCTACACGCTGCCGACGGTCTTCAGACGGGCCCGGGGATGGATCTCGGCCTGCGACAAAACGGTGGTTTGCGAGCGGAACCGCTCCACCAGCGAGCGAACGAACGGCCGGATCGCGGCCGAGGTTACCAGCACGGGCGCCTCGCCCTCGCGCGCCGCCTGCTCGAAGGCGTTGCGCACGGCGGTCATGAATTCCGACAGCTTGGAGGGCTGCATCGCCAGGCTGCGGTCGTCGCCCTGGCCGACGATCGATTCGGCAAATGCCTGTTCCCAGCGCGCCGACAGCGCGATCAGCGGCAGATAGCCGTTCGGCGAGGTGTTCTGGGCGCAGATCTGGCGCGCCAGCCGGGCGCGGACATGCTCGACCATGGTGGCCGGATTGCGCGAGAACGCCAGCGCGTCGGCGATGCCCTCGAGGATGGTGGAAAGGTCGCGGATGGAAATCCGCTCGGCGAGCAGCAATTGCAGCACGCGCTGGATGCCCGACACCGTGACCTGGCTCGGCACGATGTCCTTGATCAGCTCGCCCTGCTCCTTCGGCAGGTCCTTCAGCAGCTTCTGCACCTCGCCGTAGGACAGCAAGTCCGACATGTTGGTCTTGAGCAACTCGGTCAGGTGCGTCGACAGCACGGTGGCGGCGTCGACCACGGTGTAGCCCTTCAGCGCGGCCTCTTCCTTCAGGCCGGCATCGACCCAGGTCGCCGGCAGGCCGAAAGTGGGCTCGATGGTGTGGATGCCGGGCAGCTGCACCTGGTTGCCGGCGGGGTCCATGACCATGAACTGGCTCGGCCAGATCTTGCCGGTGCCGGCGTCGACTTCCTTGATCTTGATGGCGTAGCTGTTGGCCTCGAGCTGCACATTGTCGAGGATGCGCACCGCCGGCATCACGAAGCCCATCTCGATCGCGAGCGAGCGCCGCAGCGCCTTGATCTGCTCGGTGAGGCGGTCGGTGCCGTCGGGACCGTTGACCAGCGGCAGCAGCGCATAGCCGAGCTCGATCTTGAGGTCGTCGATCTTCAGCGCGGCGGCGATCGGCTCCTCGGCGGCGGCGGCCGCCGCGGCAGCGGCTGCAGCGGGGGCGGCAGCGGCGGCGGCCTCGGCGGCGTTGGCGACCCGCTTCTTCTTGCGCGCGTTCCAGGCCAGCGCCGCGGCGCCGGAGCCGAGCGCCAGAAACGGCAGCGTCGGAATGCCCGGCAGCAGCGCCAGCACCAGCATGACGCCGGCCGACATGCCGAGCGCCTGCGGATAGCCGGAGAGCTGACGCATCAGCGCCTTGTCGGCGGCGCCGGTGATGCCGGCCTTGGAGACCAGGAGGCCGGCTGCGGTCGAGACGATCAGCGCCGGCACCTGGGTGACGAGGCCGTCGCCGACCGTCAGCACGGTGTAGGTGCGGGCGGCTTCACCGAACGAAAGACCCTGCTGGGCGACGCCGATGATGATGCCGCCGACGATGTTGATGCCGACGATCAAAAGCCCGGCGATGGCGTCGCCGCGGACGAATTTTGAGGCACCGTCCATCGCGCCGAAGAAGCCGCTTTCGTCTTCCAGCGCCTTGCGGCGCTCCTTGGCGGCCTTCTCGTCGATCAGGCCGGCGGACAGGTCGGCGTCGATCGCCATCTGCTTGCCGGGCATCGAGTCCAATTGGAAGCGCGCCGCGACTTCGGCGATACGGCCCGAACCCTTGGTGATGACCACGAAGTTCACGATCACCAGGATCGCGAACACGATGATGCCGATCACGAAGTTGCCGCCCATCACGAAGTTGCCGAACGCCTCGATGACGTGGCCGGCGGCCGCCGTGCCCTCGTGGCCGTGGCTCAGGATCAGCCGGGTCGAGGCCATGTTCAGCGACAGCCGCATCATGGTCGAGATCAGCAGGATGGTCGGAAAAGACGAGAATTCCAGCGGCGCCTGGATGAACAGCGAGGTCATCAGGATCAGGATCGAGATCGTGATCGAGACCGCCAGAAAGAGGTCGAGCACGATCGCGGGCAGCGGCAGGATCAGCACCACCAGGATGGTGAGGACGCCGAGCGCCAGCGCGAGATCGCCGCGCTTGAGGATGTCGCCGATCTCGCCGAGGCTCGGCAATCCGCTCTTGCCTGCCGTGCCCTGACCCGCCGTGACGTCGACCATGGTTGCCGCTCTCCCCCGCGACTGGCGGCCGCGGCCGCCAAGCGTCTGCGCGACGGCCGCAGGGCCGCCGTTCCGAAAGTGAGGCACCGCGCTGGCGTTCACGGGGATCTCCGCCCGTTAGACGCGTTCGACGACACTCGACTTCACTGGGCAATTCTTGCCGGGTGTATGGTTAGCAAAGGGTTAATAAGTGCGTTTTGCGGGGGCACGGGTCGTCGCAGGCGCCGGGCATGGGGGATTTTCGGCCGCGAGGGGCGGCGGGACCGGTCGAGGGACGTTCGCAGCCTCTATCTCAGCATACCGATCACGACGCCCGATGCGGCGATGAGGCCGAGCGTGATGACGCTGGCGCGCCACAGCAATTGCTGCCGGGCGGCGCGCTGGTCATGAAAGGCCAGCCAGTCGCGAACGAAACCCGCGGGAATGTCGAACACCACGGCAAGCTCGTCGCGATGGTGCGTCTCATGCTCGCAATACATCGTCCGGACCGTGGGCACGCCCAGCCGCTCGAGCTCGCAATGCCACTCCCAGGCATGCTTGCCGTTGGTCCAGCGATTTTCGAAGGGGATCACGTGTGATTCCATGACGAGCCTCCTGGCCCACCCTTGAACCTCACGTGACAAGTCTAGCCCAATATCCGGACCGGCGCGAGATCGGCGTCGGCTGGCCGAGACCGATCATGGCGGCGTCAATTGGCTGAGAGCATCCATCTGCGCCAATGCGTCGGCTGGATGTCGAGATGCCTGCTGCCGGCATGATCGACCCATTCGGCGCCGTCCCGGTGGCACGGGAACATCAGCGCGTGGACCATGCCGTCATAGTCGAGGACACAGACCTCGAGCTCCCGGTCCGACGGCGCTGACGCAACGGGTAACCACTCTGCTGACGACGAATGCATGACGATCCTCCGACGATGTGCGTTCCTTTACCTTGCGAGCTGCGCGCCATCCGGGCGGGATGATAGGTCCGGACCGTGAGCCGCCAATGTGAACCGGCTCGCATTGTAGCAGTTTTTCTCGTCAGCATGGATCACCGCTCGACGGACGATATTCCCGGCCGATCGGTCCGCTGCGGTGCACGATGCGGATTGAACTTTCGCGGCCCGGCCTTCGACTAAACGCCAGCAACGCCATCAGCCGCCAGAGGCATCCATGTCGAACCGGGCAGGTCGAACCATGACAGCAGGCTTTGCTGCCGCGATCGCGCTGCTGTTGGCGCCGGCGTCCGCCGTGACGCTGCCGGACGACCGGGCCTGGATGATCCGCATGATCGCCTGCAAGGGTAACGGCGTCCTGATGGAGGTCTACCTGCCGCAATCCGTTGTCTTCGCGCCGCATGGCGGCATGGTCGCGGGCAAATCGGCGGACGGCTACTACACGCTCGATCTGACCGAGCTCAACAAGGGCAAGGACCTCGAGCCGGTGCATGTGACGATGAGCGCGGACAAGAAGTCTGTGACCGTCGACCAGTACACACGCGGCTTGCCGCCGACCCGCATACCGGTCGGCGGCGGCACCGTGGATTTCGATCAGCGCTTCGGCATCGGTGCGAAGTGCGGTCCGTTCCAGGCGCAGGATCCCAACTACGGCAATTGAGCCGTCTCACGCGCCGGTGAAGGCAATGCGTCCCCTCGCTGGCGCATGCCTAATCTCTCGGCAATGTGGCTTGACCCGGAGGCAAATGCCGACGAAGTTCCGCGCGCCGTGGTAATTTCTTCTGAATTTTCCCCTGAAGCCGCAGTGTTCATTCCCGACTCGCGCCGGGCATGGCTGCGTCTTGCCGTCGCCGTGGTGATCGGCTCGCTCGGCAGCGTCGGCATGTGGTCGGTCGTGGTGGCGTTGCCGGCAGTGCAGACCGATTTCGGCGCGACCCGTGGAACGGCGTCGCTCGCCTTCACGATGGTGATGCTCGGCTTCGGGCTCGGCCAGATCGTGACCGGCAAGATCAGCGATCGCCACGGCATCGTCGCTGCCATCGGCGCCGGGATCGGCATTCTCGGCCTCGGCTATATCTGCGCCGGCTACGCGGCGTCGATCTGGGCCTTCATCCTGCTGCATTTCGCGATCGGCCTGTCGTCGGCCGCGACCTTCGGCCCTCTGATGGCGGAGGCCTCGCACTGGTTCGAGCGCTACCGCGGCCTCGCGGTCGCGATCGCCGCGAGCGGCAATTATGTCGGCGGCACGGTGTGGCCGCCGCTGGTCAATTTCGGCATGCAGAGCATCGGCTGGCGCACCACCCATATCGCGATCGGCATCTTCACCGCGATCGCGATGGCGCTTGCGCTCGTGGTGCTGCGTCTGCTGATGGGCGCGGCGACCCGGCGCAGCCATGTCAACGCCGCGCCGCCGCGGGTCGACATGCGGCTCTCCACCAACGCGCTCACCGCGATCCTGTCGCTCGCATCGATCTCCTGCTGCGTGGCGATGTCGATGCCGCAGGTTCACATCGTCGCCTATTGCGGCGATCTCGGCTACGGCGTGGCGCGCGGCGCCGAGATGCTGTCGCTGATGCTGGGCTTCGGCATCATCAGCCGGATCGGCTCCGGCTTCCTCGCCGACAGGATCGGCGGCATCCGCACGCTGCTGATCGGCTCGATCGCGCAGGGCGCGGCGCTGCTGTTCTATCTGTTCTTCGACGGCCTGACCTCGCTCTACATCATCTCGGCAATGTTCGGCCTGTTCCAGGGCGGCATCGTGCCGAGCTACGCCATCATCGTGCGCGAGGCGATGCCGGCCTCGGAAGCCGCGACCCGGATCGGCATCGTGATCTTCGCCTCGGTGTTCGGCATGTCCTTTGGCGGCTGGATCTCGGGCGTGATTTTCGACGCCACCGGCTCCTATGCCGCGGCCTTCACCAATGGCCTGGCCTGGAACCTGCTCAATGTCAGCATCATCCTGCTGCTCCTGATGCGGTCGCGGCAGCGGCTGGCGATGGCCTGACCCTCGATCATACGGCCTGACCGGCCTTCAGCAATGAGCAGCCGGTGATCTTCAAGCTGCCGTCGGCCTGCCGCTCCAGCGTATAGAGCGCCTCCCACGCCTCGCCATTGGCGTCGACGATGTGAACGCGTTGCGCGATCCGGTCGCCCGCGCTCTGTGCCTCGCCGAACTCGAAGCTCCTGTGGCGATAGACCGGCGCGTATTGGTTCTGCACCATCGACATGAAGACATCGGCCTGCGGAAAGATCTGGCGGATCGCGGGGGCGGCATAGGAATAGGCCGCCGTGGCGTCGTCGCGGCCGAAGGCCTGCTCCTGGGCGCGGATCACGTCCTGCGCGGCGCCGACATCGTCGGCCATGGCCGGCGAGGCGATGGCGAACAGAATGGCGGCAATGAGGGCGATCGCGCGCATCGGAAGGCTCCCTGGTCGATCCTTGAGCTTACGCGGCAAATCCGGCGTGGTTTCACGCGCGATCGATTCCCGTCGAAAAATTGATCTGCCGCAAGGCTTCCTCCGGCCGGCGCACTAACCCTTGTTTTGCCAACCTTGGAGGACCGCCATGACTCTGGATACCATTCTCGTCGTCATCGCCGTGACCATGATGTTCGCGACGGTCGCGTTCGTGATCGCCTATGGCGACCACCAGACCCGCAATCTGTGATGGCGCAGCCGTCCGGCCGCGCTGCTACCTGATCGAGCCCTTGAAATTGTCGATGTCGGGCGAGGGGCGGGCTGGCCGTGACATGCGGCCCTTGCGGCTTAGGTCGCGCAGCGCCTGCGCAGGGTTCAAAATGTCGGCGGCGTACAGGCCGAAATCACCTCGCACGGCTTGGCGCCGATGCAGCGGAAGCGGTGGGGGCGGCGGCTTTCGAAGTAATAGGCGTCGCCGGCGTTGAGCACCCGCCGCTCGTCGTCGACCGTGACCTCGAGCCGGCCCGAGACCACGATGCCGCCTTCCTCGCCTTCATGCACCAGCGGCACCCGGCCGGTGTCGCTGCCGGGCTCGTAGCGCTCTTTCAATATCTGCAACGCACGTCCGAACAGGCTGTCGCCGATCTGGAGGTAGGAGATCGGCTTCTTGCCGATCTCGGTCAGCTCATCGGCGCGGTAGAACGCCTTGCGCGGCCGCTCCGGCTCGATCGCGAAGAATTCCGCAAGCCCCATCGGGATGCCGTCGAGGATGCGCTTGAGCGCGCCGACCGACGGGTTCATCTGGTTGGATTCGATCAGCGAAATCGTCGAATTGGTCACGCCGGAGCGTTTGGCGAGCTCGCGCTGCGACAGCTTGTGCCGTGCGCGGATGAATCGAAGCCGACCGCCGATGTCGACGCTCATGACAGATCCCTGTTGCAGGTGTTGCGGATCGAACAAATCTTCGCAGACCGCCTCAACAAGATCAATGGCTTGCGGTGCGACAGAAAAGGACTTGTTGAGTGCCGGGAAGAGTGGTCCGACTAGGCGTAGTCAGCAATGGAGCGCCGCCGTGACCGTTCATCAGATTCCGAACACCATCAAGACCGATTCGTTCTGGATGCCCTTCACGGCCAACCGGCAGTTCAAGAAAGCGCCGCGGCTGTTCTCCTCCGCCAAGGGCATGTACTACACCTCGGTCGACGGCCGGCAGGTGATCGACGGCTCCGCCGGTCTCTGGTGCGTCAATGCCGGCCATGGCCGCCCGCAGATCGCGGCCGCCGTCGAGCGCCAGCTCTCCACGCTGGACTTCGCGCCCTCCTTCAACATGGGCCACCCGCTGGCGTTCGATTTCGCCGAGCGCCTCGCCGAGATCGCCCCGAAGGGGCTGGATCGGATCTTCTTCACCAATTCGGGCTCTGAATCGGTCGATACCGCGCTGAAGATCGCGCTGGCCTATCATCGCGCCGCCGGCCAGGCGACCCGCACCCGCTTGATCGGCCGCGAGCGCGGCTATCACGGCGTCGGCTTCGGCGGCATGTCGGTCGGCGGCATGGTCGCCAACCGCCGCCAGTTTGCGACCCATCTGCCGGGTGTCGACCATATCCGTCATACTCATGATCTCGCCCGCAACGCCTTCGCCAAGGACCAGCCGGACCACGGCGCCGAGCTCGCCGACGATGTCGAGCGGATGGTCGCGCTGCATGGTGCCGACACCATCGCGGCCGTGATCGTCGAGCCGGTGCCGGGCTCCACCGCGGTGCTGCCGGCGCCGAAGGGCTATCTGCAGCGGCTGCGCGAGCTCTGCACCAAGCACGGCATCCTGTTGATCTTCGACGAGGTCATCACCGGCTTCGGCCGCCTCGGCACGCCGTTCGCCGCCAACTTCTACGGCGTGACGCCTGACATGATGACGACCGCCAAGGGCATCACCAACGGCACCGTGCCGTGCGGCGCGGTGTTCGCCAGCCGCCAGGTCCATGATGGGCTGATGGTCGGCCCGGACAACGCCATGGAGCTGTTCCACGGCTACACCTATTCGGCGCATCCGGTGGCTTGCGCCGCAGGTCTTGCCACGCTCGACATCTACAAGGACGAGGGTCTCTTGACCCGCGGCGCCTCGCTCTCCGACTACTGGCGCGATGGCCTGCACTCGCTGAAGGGCCTGCCGAACGTGGTCGACATCCGCAATCAGGGCCTGATGGGCGCGGTCGAGCTCGCGCCGCGTGACGGGGCCGTCGGTGCGCGCGGCTACGACGTCATGGTCGATTGCTTCAATCGCGGCCTCTACTTCCGCATGAGCGGCGACTCGTTGGCGCTGTCGCCGCCCTTGATCGTCGAGAAGACGCATATCGACGACATCGTCTCGATCCTCGGCGACGCCATCAAGCGCGGGGCCTGATAATTGCTAGCTAAACTTTAGCTAGCTCTACAAATTGCTGTCGCCGTTGCGAAGCAGAGTGGTTTCGCAGCGGCGATTGCGTTTTCGCTGCAGGATGTGAGGAAAAGTGAAGGTCCTTGTTCTCGGCAGTGGCGTGATCGGCGTCACCTCGGCCTATTACCTTGCGCGTGCCGGCCATGAGGTGACGGTGATCGATCGTCAGCCGAAGCCTGCGCTCGAAACGTCGTTCGCCAATGCCGGCGAAGTCTCGCCGGGCTATTCGTCGCCCTGGGCCGGACCTGGCGTGCCGGTGAAGGCTGTGAAGTGGCTGCTGATGAAGCACGGCCCGCTGGTGATCCGCCCGAAGCTCGATCCCGTGATGTGGCTCTGGCTGCTGAAGATGCTGCGCAACTGCACCACGTCGCGCTACGCGGTGAACAAGAGCCGGATGATCCCGATCGCGGAATACAGCCGCGACTGCCTGCAGGCGCTGCGCAATGACATCGGCATCCGCTACGACGAACGAGCGCAGGGCACACTGCAGCTGTTTCGCGAGCAGGCCCAGCTCGATCACACCGGCGACGACATCGCCGTGTTGAAGCAATACGGCGTGCCGTTCGAGGTGCTCGACCGTGACGGCTGCATCAAAGCCGAGCCGGCGCTGGCCGGCGTGAAGCAGAAATTCGCCGGTGGGCTGCGGTTGCCGCATGACGAGACCGGCGACTGCCACATGTTCACGCAGGCGCTGGCGCTGGAGGCCGAGAAAATCGGCGTACGCTTCAATTTCAATGTCGGCATCGACGGACTGAACGCGGATGCCACCCGCATCACCGGCGTTGCGACCAGCGCTGGTCTGATGACGGCGGATGCCTATGTGCTGGCGCTCGGCAGCTACTCGCCGCATCTGGTGCGGCCGCTCGGCATCCGGCTTCCGGTCTATCCGGTGAAGGGCTATTCGATCACGGTGCCGATCAAGGACGCGAGCGGCGCGCCTGAGTCGACTGTGATGGACGAGAGCTACAAGGTCGCGATCACCCGGCTCGGCGACCGCATCCGGGTCGGCGGCACCGCCGAGATCTCGGGCTATTCGACCAAGCTCTACGACGCGCGGCGCGCGACGCTGGACCATTCGCTGACCGACCTGTTTCCGCGCGGCGGTGACCTTCCGAAGGCTACCTTCTGGTGCGGCCTGCGCCCGATGACGCCGGACGGCCCGCCGGTGATCGGCGCGACACGGTTCGCCAATCTGCACCTCAACACCGGCCACGGCACGCTCGGCTGGACCATGGCCTGCGGCTCGGGCCGGGTGCTGGCCGACATGCTCTCCGGCAAGAAGCCCGAGATCGACACCAAGGAGCTGTCGATCAATCGCTACGATCACCGCTTCGGGTAAGCCGCGTCGTCGCCCGCAAATGGCTATTCGGCGGCGTTCTTCACGGATGGTTCGACATCATCGGGCGTCTTCGTTGCCGTCCAGTTCGAAAGCGCGTTCGACAGCCGGTCGAGATAGAGATACACGACCGGCGTGGTGAACAGCGTCAGCGCCTGGCTCACGATCAGTCCGCCAACCATCGCATAGCCGAGCGGCTGACGAATTTCCGCCCCTGTTCCGGTGCCCAGCATCAGCGGTACGCCGCCGAGCAGGGCGGCCATCGTCGTCATCATGATCGGGCGGAAACGTAAGAGCGCCGCTTTCCGGATCGATTCACGCGGCGACAAATGCTCCTCGCGTTCGGCGGCGATCGCGAAGTCGACCATCATGATGCCGTTCTTCTTCACGATCCCGATCAGGAGGATGATGCCGATCAGCGCGATCAGGCTGAAATCGAACCCGAATGCCATCAGGATCGCCAGCGCACCGACGCCGGCCGACGGCAGCGTGGAAAGGATCGTGAGCGGATGGATGTAGCTTTCATAGAGCATGCCGAGGATCAGATAGACCACCACCAGCGCAGCCAGGATCAGGAGCGGGACCGAGCTCAGTGATTGTTGGAAGGCCTGCGCGGTGCCCTGGAAGCTTGAACTCAGCGTCGCCGGAGCGCCGAGATCGGCGACGGCGTTCTGGATGGCATCGGTGGCCTGGCCGAGCGCGACCCCTTGCGCGAGGTTGAAGCTGATCGTGGTCGCAGGAAACTGGCCCTGGTGGGCGATTGCGAGCGGGCGCACCGGAACCGTCGTCCACTTGCAGAACACCGAGAGCGGGACTTCGTCGCCCGTCGTCGGCGACTTGATGTAGAGCTTGTTCAGCGTGTCGAGCTTGCCCTGCAACTCGGGGAGGATCTCCAGGATGATGTGATAGCTGTTGAGTTGGGTGAAGTATTGGGTCACCTGGCGCTGGCCGAACGCGTCGTACAGCGTATCGTCGATCAATTGCGGCTGGATGCCGTAGCGCGACGCGGTGTCGCGATCGATGGTCATCGTCAGCGTCGTTCCCTCAGTCTGCTGGTCGGTCGCGACGTCGCGCAATTGCGGCAGCGTCTTCATCTTGGCCAGGATCTTCGGCGCCCATTCGTTCAGCTCGGCGAGATTGGCATCCTGCAGCGTGTATTCGAACTGCGTCCGCGTGGCGCGTCCGCCGAGCCGGACGTCCTGGGAGGCCTGCATGTAGAGGCGTGCACCCTCGACGGCCTCGAGCTTCGGCCGCAGCCGCGCGATGATCTGCTGCGCGTCCGCGTCGCGCTCCTCGTGCGGCTTCAGCGTGATGTACATGCGGCCGGAATTCAGCGCGGTGCCGCCGCCGCCGATGAACTCGGCCATGCTGTCGACCGCGGGATCGGCCCGGACGATCCGGCTGAGTTCTTCCTGATGCTGCTTCATGTCGGCAAACGAGATGTCCTGGGCCATCTCCGACACGGCGTTCAGGAAGCCGTTGTCCTGTTGCGGGAAAAATCCCTTGGGTATGATCACGAACAAATAGACCGACAGTGCCAGCGTCGCGAAGAAGATGCAGAGCGTGGTCCGGCTCCAGCTCAGCGCCAGATCGAGGCCACGCTCATAGCCATGCAGCATCTTGTCGAATGCCGCCTCGCTCCATTGGTAGAGCCGGCCGTGCCTGGTTTCGCCATGCGCGCGCAGGAAGCGCGATGCCATCATCGGCGTCAGCGTCAGCGACACCACCAGCGAGACGAAGATCGCCATCGCCAGGGTCACCGCAAACTCGCGGAACAGCCGGCCGATAACGCCCCCCATCAGCAGCAACGGGATCAGCACCGCGACCAGTGAAATGCTGATCGACAGGATCGTGAATCCGATTTCGCCGGCGCCTCGCAATGCCGCGGCGAGCGGCCGCTCGCCCTGCTCGACGTATCGCGTGATGTTCTCCAGCATGACGATGGCGTCGTCGACCACGAAGCCGACCGCAATCGTCAGTGCCATCAGCGAAAGGTTGTCGAGCGTATAGCCGAACACCCACATCAGCGCGCAGGCGCCTAGCAGTGCGAGCGGTACCGTGACGGCGGGAATCACCGTGGCCCAGAAGCTGCGCAGGAAGACGAAGATCACCATGACGACCAGAACGATGGTGATCAGCAGCGTGATCTGCACGTCCTCGACGGCGGCGCGGATGGTCAATGTCCGGTCGCTGATGATCTTGATCTTGATGGCGGGCGGAATCGCGGCAATCAGTCTCGGAAGCTGCGCCTTGATCCTGTCGACCGTCCCGATGACATTGGCGCCGGGTTGCTTGAAGATGACGAGGAAGACGCCGCGCTTGCCGTCCGCCCAGGCGGCCTGCTTCATGTCTTCCGGCCCGGCGACGGCCCGGCCGATGTCGCGAATCCGCAACGGGCCGCCGTTGCGGTAGGCGACGATGACGTCATTCCAGTCCTTGGCATCCGGGAGCTGATCGTTGGCGTAGATCGTGTAGGCGCGGCTCGCGCCGTCGATGTTGCCCTTCGGGCTGTCGACCGTCGTGATGGCGATCTGGCTGCGGATATCTTCCAGCGAGAGCCCCTTGGCGACCAGCTTGGCGGGATCGATCTGCACGCGGATCGCGGGCTTCTGCTGTCCGCCGATGAAGACCTGGGCGACGCCGGAAATCTGACTGATCTGCTGCCCGAGTTGGGCGTCGACCGCATCGCTCACCCTGATCAGTGGCAGGGTGTCGGAGGTCGCCGACAACAGCAGGATCGGCGAGTCCGCCGGGTTGACCTTGCGATAGGTCGGCGGCGACGGCAGGTTCTTGGGCAGCTGGCCGCCGGCGGCGTTGATCGCGGCCTGGATGTCGTTGGCGGCGCCGTCGATGTTGCGGTTCAAATCGAACTGAATGGTGACCGCGGTCGACCCGAGCGAGCTCGTCGAGGTCATCTGGGCAATGCCGGGAATCTGCGCGAATTGCCGCTCCAGCGGCTGCGCAACGGAGGAGGCCATGGTTTCGGGGCTGGCGCCCGGCAGGCTTGCCGAGATCTGGATGGTCGGAAAGTCGACCTGCGGAAGTGGTGCGACCGGCAGCAATGGATAGGCGACCATGCCGACGAACAGAATGCCGGCCATCAGCAGCGAGGTGCCGATAGGGTAGCGGATAAACGGAGATGAGATGCTCTCGTCCATTTCGGCAATCCAAATGAACGGCACGCGCACCATTTTCCCGAATGCCGGGACTCGCCCTCGAAAAGGTCGAGCGCGAACGCGCGTTTCCTCGCCATGGCCAATCGGCAGATCGCGGAGTTCGCGTCTACCCGTTTTTTGCTAGCATACTCATTCCCGGGGACGGCGCGCGAATGGAAACACCGGGTCCCTCATTCGACCTTCGTTCAATGGCCGGAATCCGCGCGCCCAAAACGTGTCCTCTTCGCGAAATATATCTTATTCCGATATATTTGTGGCAATGGGCTCGGCCGGCGAGGGGGCCCGATATCACCACCGGCAGAATGGTGCGCGGGCTTATGCCGCTCATATGCCGCGGAGCCCGCGGCGCTCTCGAATTCATATCCCGTCCTGAAGATATTGATCCCCATGCAAGCGTTCCCGCAGACGACAGGCCGCCGAGGCTCGGCCGGACGTGCGAGAGTAAACGGGTACAGGTGATGTCATGTCTTCGCTTCAGGTTGCCGCCGGCGACAGAATTATTGAACCGATGATTGCGCTGGCCGGTTGTTCGACCCAGCAGCGCATCGTCGTGGTCGGCGCGAAGAGCACGGAATTGATGTTCGAGCTGCACCGGCGCGGTTTTTCGCGCGCGGCGTCATCGGGTAATTGCGGTCGCCCGGCCGGTCAGTATGACGTCGCGCTGGTCGATTGGCGGCGGCGCACGCTTCTCGCACTCGAACCGTCGCTGGACTGGCTGACGACCTTCCTCAATGCCCGCGCGGTGCTGGTGGTCTGGGTCGATGCGCAGAAGGCCTCGGCCAACCAGAGCCTGCGGGCGTCGCTGGAGCGGCGCGGCTTCGTCGTCGAGCAGGGCATCGTGCACGAATGCGGTTGTGCGCTGTCGGCCCGCCGATCGCAGGCTCATCCGCTTCGGCTGGCGGCCTGACGCGCTGCTGATTGTGCGCAACGGCGAACGTCGCTCGTCCTGAAAGGAAATTCCCATGTCCAAGGTCCGGCGCGCCGTCATTCGCGAATGGATGTTGCTGACGCGCGAGAAGCGGTCTTCCAGCGAGCAGGCAGCGGCTTTTGCCAAGGCTGCGCTGCAGCGCCACGACTTGCCGCGCAGCCGGCGAACGCCGCACGCGATCATCATGCGGTGGCTGAGCCCACGCACGGGACGTCCCTGATTTCACTGCGGCGGTTGGCGACGGGCCTCGACGGCGGAGCCGGATGAGCCAACGGGTCGCGCGAATGCGCGCCCGATGACAGGCTCCGCGATATCCGGGGCAGTCGGTCCCGCATGTCGCTTCGCTCATCCGGGCTACTTCACACCGCTGGCTAGCGTGACGGCTTGGAGCTGGCTTTCTTTGGCGCCGGTTTTGTCTTGCGCGATTCCGTCATGTTGTCGGCCGGCTGCACCCGCAAGCCATCCACGAACACATCCAAGAGCCTGAGCGCCGTGGTCTGCCAGCCCGGCTGGTCGTGCATGTAGCACATCCCGATCAGCGCACGCAGCACGTCCTCGGCGCTGATGTCGTCGCGAATGGCGCCGGCGGCGACGGCGCGCGCGAGCAGGGTGCCGATCGCCTTGGTGAGGCGGTCGAACGAATAGGCGTGCAGCTCGGTCGAGCCGTGGGCGACCAGCGCGAGTGCGGCGACCATGCCCTTCTTGGTCGCGACGAATTCAACATTGGCGCGCAGCCAGCGCCGCAGCGCTTCGACCGGTTCGGGCGCGCATTGCAATTGCTCGGCAAGATCGCCGAGCTGCTCGACCTCGCGGCGATAGACCGCCTCATACAGCGCCTCGCGGGTCGGGAAGTGGCGATACAGCGTACCGATGCCGACGCCGGCATGGCGCGCCACGGCCTCGAGGCTCGCCTCGCTGCCGCCGGCCGAGAACACGGCCTTGGCCGCTTCCAGCACGCGCTCGCGATTGCGCACGGCGTCGGCGCGCGGCTTGCGGACAATTTCTGGTGATGAGCCGGCCATTCCTTTTTCTTTTCACCCTCCCTTGTAAACGGAGGATGCCTCCGTATATGGCGACCAGCACCGGGCCTGACAAGGCGCGCCGATCATGCATCGGCGGCCACGGGTTCGCGTTGCCTCGATTCCACCCGACCATACACGGATCGGAGCGCCTTGCATGAATCTCCCCATCAGTCTCACCATCAACGGCGTCCGCCGGGATATTGCCCTCGACGACCCCCGCGTCACCCTGCTCGACCTGTTGCGCGAGCGGCTCGACCTCACCGGAACCAAGAAGGGATGCGACCGCGGCCAGTGCGGTGCCTGCACCATCCTGGTCGACGGCCGCCGCATCAATTCCTGCCTCGCGCTCGCCGTCAGCCATGACGGCGCCGAGATCACGACCATCGAAGGCGTCGGGCGCGGCGGCGAGCTGCATCCGGTGCAGGCCGCCTTCATCGCCCATGACGGCTTCCAGTGCGGCTTCTGCACCCCGGGCCAGATCATGAGCGGCATCGGCCTGATCCAGGAAGGGCAGGCCGGCGACGATCCGGAGCGCGTGCGCGAATGCATGAGCGGCAACCTGTGCCGTTGCGGCGCCTATCAGGGGATCACCGAAGCCGTGCTCGAGGCACAATCCAACATGACCGCCAGCAAGCAGAGGCGCTCCGCATGATGAACTTCGATTATGTCAGGCCGGCCAGCGTCGCGGACGCGGTCGCGGCGGCTTCCGAAAAGGGCGCGAGCTATCTCGCCTCCGGCACCAACCTGCTCGACCTGATGAAGGGCGGCGTCAGCCGGCCGAGCCGTCTCGTCGACGTCACGCGGCTGCCCGGGCTCGATCGCATCGAGCATCTCGCTGACGGTAGCTTGCGCATCGGCGCGCTGGTGCGCAATGCCGATCTCGCCCATGACGCCGCGTTCGCGCGCAACTATCCGGCGGTCGCCGAGGCGCTGCTGTCGGGCGCATCCGCCCAGCTGCGCAATGCCGCGACCGTCGGCGGCAATCTGATGCAGCGGACGCGCTGCGCCTATTTCTACGACGCCGGCAGCGCCTGCAACCGGCGCTGGCCGGGTGCCGGCTGCGACGCGTTGAAGGGCGAGAACCGCCTGCACGCGGTGCTCGGCTGGAGCGAGGGCTGCATCGCCACGCATCCGTCCGATTTCTGCGCGCCGCTGGTCGCGCTCGATGCAATCGTCGAGATCGAGGGCAAGGCCGGCCGGCGCGAGCTGCCGCTCGAGGCGCTGCATCGTCTGCCCGGCGATACGCCGGAGCGCGAGACCGCGCTGGAGCGCGGCGACCTGATCGTCGCGCTGCGGCTGCCGACCGAGGCGCAAGGTTTCGCCAGGCATGCCCGCTACATCAAGGTGCGCGAGCGCACATCCTATGCCTTCGCCGTGGTCTCGGCCGCGGCGGCCTTACGCATCGCGGATGGCAAAATCGATGAGGCGCGGCTCGCGCTCGGCGGCGTCGCGGCAAAGCCGTGGCGTGCGCGCGAGGCCGAGCAGGTGCTCGCAGGCGCCGCGCCCGATGCGGCGGTGTATCGCGAGGCGGCGCGCGCCGCGCTCGCGGACGCAAAGCCATCCGGCGACAACGCCTTCAAGATCGAGCTCGCGCAGCGCATCGTCGTGCGCGCGCTCACCCTTGCTGCCGCAGGCACGCCGGACCGTATTGCCGCGCTGCCCGGCTCTCCCTTCTCCTCCGTTGCAGGAGCGTAACGCATGACGGTTGAACTCAGTCTGACCCGCGACCCCGCCCATATCAGGCATGGCTCGAACATCGGCCAGCCGATGACCCGCACCGACGGCGTGCTGAAGGTCACCGGCAAGGCGCGCTATGCCGCGGACAATCATCCGCCCGGCATGGTCTATGCCGTGATCGCAACCAGCTGCATCGCGCGCGGCCGTGTCACCGCGCTCGATGTTGGCGCCGCCAAGCGTCATCCCGGCGTCATCGACGTGATGACGCCGGCGCACAAGCCCGAATTGGCCGAAGATCCCGATGCCAAGGGCAATCCGTTCGCCTTCCGCATGGAGCTGTTGCAGAGCGACGAGGTGCGCTACGCCAACCAGGCGATCGCGGTCGTGATCGCCGAGACGCTGGAAGCCGCGACCGAAGGCGCGGCGCTGCTGTCGCCGCGCTACCAGGTTGAGATCGCGCGCGTCGGCCTCGACGCCGGCGAGGCCTATGCGCCACCGGTGGTCGGCATCGGCAATCCCGCCGAAGTCCGCCACGGCGATATCGATGCCGGCATGGCCGCAGCCGCGAAGCTGACAGATTCGACCTACGAGACGCCGGCGCAGTATCACAACGCGATGGAGCCGCATGCGATCGTCGCGGTGTGGGACGGCGACCGCCTGTTCATCGACACGCCGAGCCAGGGCATGGGGTTCGCCCAGATGCGCATCGCCGGGCTGTTCGGCATTCCGCCGGCGAACATCCACATCAACAGCCCGTTCCTCGGCGGCGGCTTCGGCTCCAAGGGGCTGATCTCCGGGCCGCAGGTGCTCGGCATCATGGCCGCCAGGCTGATCGGCCGTCCGGTCAAGCTCGTGCTGCGCCGCAGCCAGATGTATGGCCCGGTCGGCCATCGTCCGCCGACCCGCCAGCGCATCCGGATCGGCACCGACGATGCCGGCCAGCTGACCGTGATCAATCATGAGGCGCGCGTCACCACGTCGAGCTTCGACGATTTCTACGAGCCCGCCGCCGACGCCTCGCACACGCTCTATGCCAGCCCCGCGATCCGCACCGCGCATGAGGCGGTGCGCGTCGACACCGGCACGCCGCTGTTCATGCGCGCGCCGGGCGAGGCCACCGGATCGATCGTGCTGGAGAGCGCGATCGACGAGGCGGCGTTCGCCTGCGGCATCGATCCGCTGGAGTTTCGGCTGAAGAATTACGCCGAGGTCGAGCCGACCACCGGCAAGCCGTTTTCATCCAAGGCGCTGCGCCAGTGCTACGCAAAGGCTGCCGAACGCTTCGGCTGGGCGGGTCGTCCGTTGCAGCCAAGGCAGATGCGGGATGAGAACGGCTTTCTGGTCGGCTGGGGCATGGGGACCGCGACCTTCCCGGCCATCATGTTCCAGGGCAATGCACGCGCGGTGATCCGCGCCGATGGCAAGGGCGTGATGGAGACCGGCGCGCATGATATGGGGCAGGGCGCTTGGACCGCGCTTGCGCAGATCTCGGCCGACTCGCTCGGTCTCGATTTCGATCAGCTGACGTTCCGCTCCGGCAGCTCCGATCTGCCCGATGCCGGCATTGCCGGCGGCTCCGGGCATACCGCAACCGTCGGTGCCGCGATCCACAACGCAGGTGCGGCCGTGATCGCAAAGCTCGCCGAGCTCGCGACCTCGGATGAGCGCTCGCCGTTGTTCGGCGCCGGTAACGCCGGCGTGGTGGCGCGGGCCGGTCGGCTGCATCGCCGCGACGATGACGCGCGCAGCGAAAGCTACGCCGACATCCTGGCGCGCGCCGGCGTCGCCGAGGTCGACGCCACCGGCAGCGGCGCGGCCGATGCGGCGGCACAGTCGCAATATGCGATGCACGCGCATGGCGCCGTCGTTACCGAGGTCAAGGTCGATCCGGAACTCGGCCAGATCCGCGCCACGCGGCTGGTCGGCGCGTTCGCGGCCGGACGCATCATCAATCCGCTGATGGTGCGGAGCCAGCTCTACGGCGGCATGATCTGGGGCCTCTCGTTCGCGCTGCACGAGGAGGCGGTGATGGACCATCGTTCGGGGCGCATCCTGAATGCGAACCTCGCCGAGTATCATGTGCCCGTGAATGCCGACGTGCCGCCGATGGATGTGATCACGGTCGACGAGCATGATCCGCATGTGAACCCGCTCGGCATCAAGGGCGTCGGCGAGATCGGCATCACCGGCAGCGCCGGCGCAGTCGCCAACGCCGTCTTCCACGCCACCGGCATCCGGGTGCGGAATTTCCCGATCAAGATCGAGGAATTGGTGATGGGGTTGGGAAGTTAGCGGACGTTTCGCGAGTTATCCGCGCTGTCGTCCCGGCTTTCGCCGGGACGACGCGGGATGGTTCGGGCCTCACCCCGCCGCCGTCACGCAATTCACCCACAGCACCACGGCATTGGCGTCGCCGGCCGGATTGGAGAACCGATGCGGGCGGCGGCTGGCGAAGCGGAAGCTGTCGCCCTGCTTCAGCGTCCAGGTCTCGGTGTCCACCGTCAGCGTCATCTCCCCGGCAAGCACGAGGCCGGCCTCTTCGCCGTCATGGGTGTAGAACTCGTCGCCGGTGTTGCCGCCGGGTTCGAGATGCACCAGGAACAGATTGAGCCGGCTCTCGCTGCTCGCGGGGCTCAGCAGCTGCTTTGAAATGCCGGTGCGCCACAGTTTCAGCTCGGCGCGCTGCACCTCGCGGGTCACGACGCCGCCGGCGCCGTCATCCTTGGGCGTCGCGCCGAACAGCGCGGCGATGCCGACGCCGAGCACGTCGGCCAGCGTCGCCAGCACGCGCAGCGAGGGCGACGACAGGCCGCGCTCGATCTGGCTGATGAAGCCGATCGACAGGTCGGTACGCGCGGCAACGGTTTCCAGCGACATCTGCTTGGTGCGGCGCAGGTCGCGGATTCGGCGGCCGACCTCGAGATCCATCGCCGGCTCGGCCGGCTTTTTGGCCGCGCGGCGTGGCGTCACGGGCCGCGCTGCCGCGCCTTTGCGCATTCTCTTGCCGCCGCTCACGTCAGTCCGCTTCCTTCATGTGCATGAAAACCGCTTGCATTGGCCGCGGTTTCGTGACCACAATTTCATATTGGTGAAAATAGGCCGGAACGGCGTCGCCCGCAACATCTAGCTCGAAAAGCAGGGCGATGCGGCGCTTAGGCCAGCTTCGGGAGGTGTGCGATGTCGTTTCAGCGTCTCGTCCAGGCAGCGGTTGCGGCGCTTGCCCTTGCCTTGAGCGCGCCGTCAGGCGCGCAGCAGGTGCTCAAGGTCGGCTCGACGCCGACCGGCATCCCCTTCACCTTCCTCGACACCAAGACCAATTCGATCCAGGGCATCATGGTCGATCTCGCCACCGAGATCGGCAAGGACGCCGGCTTCTCGGTGCAGATCGAGCCGATGCAGTTCTCGGCGCTGATCCCCTCGCTGACCGCAAACAAGATCGACATCATCGCGGCCGCGATGTTCGCCACCGCCGCGCGCAAGGAGGTGATCGACTTCTCCGAGCCGGTCTACACCTATGGCGAAGGCCTCGTGGTGCCGAAGGCCGATACCAAGGCTTACGCCTCGCAAGAGGATCTGAAGGGCACCGTGGTCGGCGCCCAAGTCGGCACCGCGTTCGTCGACGCGCTGAAGAAGACCGGGCTGTTCAGCGAGGTCAAGGTCTACGACACCATTCCCGACATCCTGCGCGACGTGAATGCCGGCCGCCTCAAGGCCGGCTTCGCCGACTATCCGATCCTCGCCTACAATCTGCAGCAGGGCAATTTCGCCGACGTCCGGCTTGTCGACGGCTACAAGCCCGTCACTGTCGGCACCGTCGCGATCGGCGTCCGCAAGAGCGACACCGAGCTGTTGGCGAAGATCAACGCCTCGCTGGCGAAGCTGAAGGCAAACGGCACGATCGCGAAGATCCTGGAGAAATGGGGCCAGAAGGCCAGTGCGTCGTGAGCGCACAGTGCTCCACTGGGCTTGCCGGGCTACGCAAGTTCAATCACCCGTCATCCTGAGGAGCGCGTAGCGCGTCTCGAAGGATGCACGGCCCGGCTGGTGGCCGTCGACCCTTCGAGACGCGCTACGCGCTCCTCAGGGTGACGGAAATAATATTCGAGCACGTGACGGGACTGGATACGTTGAGCCGATGCAAAAGTTCTTCCATGACGCCGTCGAGTTCGTGCCGATCCTGTTGCAAGGTGTCTGGCTGACCATCGTCGTCACCGTCGGCTCGCTCCTGCTGTCGACCGTGCTCGGGCTGGTGTGGGCGTTGATGCGGGTGTCGGGAATTCGCATCCTCACAGGCCTCAGCGCCGCGCTGATCAATCTGATCCGCGGCATCCCGATCATCGTGCTGCTGTTCTACATCTATTTCGTGATGCCCGATTTCGGCATCGCGCTGTCGGCGCTGCAGGCCGCGATCATCGGGCTCGGCATCGCGTACTCGGCCTATCAGGCGGAGAATTTCCGCGCCGGCATCGAGGCGATCGACAAGGGGCAGATCGAGGCGGCGCAGACCATCGGGATGGGCTGGTGGCTCACCATGCGCCGCGTGGTGCTGCCGCAGGCGGTCAGGATCATCCTGCCGCCCTACGGCAACATCATGATCATGATGCTGAAGGATTCCTCGCAAGCCTCCACCATCACGGTCGCCGAGCTCGCGCTGCAGGGCAAGCTGATCGCTTCCTCGACCTTCAAGAACACCAGCGTGTTCACGCTGGTGGCGCTGATGTACCTCACCATGAGCATCCCGCTCATCCTGCTGGTTCGGCACTTCGAGAACAGGGCGAACCGCAAATGATCGAGCTGCGCGACGTCCACAAGAGCTTTGGCAAGGTCGAGGTGCTGAAGGGCATCACTGCCTCGGTCGCCAAGAGCGAGGTGGTCTGTATCATCGGCCCGTCGGGCTCCGGCAAGTCGACCATCCTGCGCTGCATCAACGGGCTCGAGAGCTACGATCGCGGCGAGATCAGCGTTGAGGGTGCGCGCGTCGATCAGGGCGACCGCTCGATCGTGGCGATCCGCACCCAGGTCTCGATGGTATTCCAGCGCTTCAACCTGTTTCCGCATCGCACCGCGCTCGAGAACGTCATCGAGGGGCCGCTCTATGTGAAGAAGGAGCCGCGCGAGCAGGCGATCGCGCGCGGCCGCGCGCTGCTCGCGCAGGTCGGTCTCGCCGACAAGGCCGAGGTGCATCCGCCAAAGCTCTCCGGCGGCCAGCAGCAGCGCGTCGCGATCGCGCGGGCGCTGGCGATGCAGCCGAAGGCGATCCTGTTCGACGAGCCGACCTCGGCGCTCGATCCCGAACTGGTCGGCGAGGTGCTCTCGGTGATGCGCAAGCTCGCCGACGACGGCATGACCATGGTCGTCGTCACCCATGAGATGGGCTTTGCCCGCGACGTCGCCGACCGCGTGCTGTTCATCGACGGCGGCGTCATCGTCGAGCAGGGCGCCGCCAAATCCGTCCTCAACCAACCGCAGCACCCGCGCACCCAGGATTTTCTGCGCCGCGTGCTGCACCCGTTGTGATCAGGTCAGCTTCAATGAACGCGCCCACCCGCCTGCCGTTGCCGCCCAGCCTTTATGCCGACACGGCCGTGGAGGCGACGCCGACGCCGCCGCTGACGTCAGACAAGAGCGTGCCGGTCGCGATCATCGGCGGCGGCTTCACCGGACTGTCGACCGCGCTGCATCTCGCCGAGCAGGGCGTGCTTGCGACCGTGCTGGAAGCACAGGAGCCGGGCTGGGGCGCCTCCGGCAACAATGGCGGCCAGACCAATCCCGGGCTGAAGCACGACCCCGATCAGATCGAACAGGATTTCGGCGCCGACCTTGGCCGCCGCATGATCGAATTCTCCTACGGCACCACGAATTTCACGCATGACCTGATCCGCCGCTACCAGATTCCCTGCGAGGCGCGGCAGAACGGCACGCTGCGCGCCGCCTACAATGAAGCCAGCGCGACCGCGATCGAGACCACGGCGAAGCAGTGCATCCGGCGCGGCATGCCGGTGAAGCTGCTCAATGCCGCCGAGATGCGCGAGATGACCGGCAGCGACCGCTATCTCTGCGCCATGCTGGATGCGCGCGGCGGCGATCTGCATCCGCTGAGTTACGCGCGCGGCCTGGCGCGCGCCGCGATCGGCGCCGGCGTTGCCGTCCATGGCGAGACGCCGGCGCTGTCGTTGCGCCGTGACGGCAGAAGCTGGCGGATCGAGACCCCGCGCGCGGTCGTGCACGCCGACAAGGTGCTGCTCGCGACCAATGGCTTTACCGATGATCTCTGGCCCGCGCTCCGCCGCACCATCGTGCCGGTGTTCTCCTCGATCGCGGCGACCGCGCCGCTGTCGGACGAGATCGCGCGTGCGATCATGCCGGGCCGTCCGGTGCTCTACGAGAGCGGCCATATCACGGTCTATTACCGCATCGACCAGCACAACCGGCTGCTGATGGGCGGCCGTGGCCCGATGCGCTGGATCAGCAAGCCGACCGACGTCGCCTATCTGATCCGCTACGCCGAGCGGCTGTGGCCGCAGCTCAAGGGCGTCGGCTGGACCCACGGCTGGAACAGCCGGCTCGCCATCACCGCCGATCACTATCCGCATGTCCATGCGCCCGCAGAGAATTTGCTGATCTCGCTCGGCTGCAACGGCCGCGGCGTCGCGCTCTCGACCGCGATGGGCGCGCAACTCGCCCGGCGCCTGATCGGAGGTCCCAAGGCCGAGATCGACATGCCCGTGACCGGCATCAAGCCGATCCCGATGCACGCCTTCTGGCGCGTCGGCGTCACCACAGCGGTGCTGACCGGCCGGGTACGCGACAAGCTCGGGGTGTAGCGGCCGCTATCGCGTCCCGGCTTCGCCAAGGTGCGTTCTGAAGAACGCGATGGCCGCGGCGTGGAAGCGCTGATGGAAGGCGAGGCGATCGAATCCCGGCGCGTCGGTGCAGATGGCAGCCATCTTCGCTGTCTCCTCCGGCGTGCAGGTTGCGAGGAAGGAGAAGTGCTTCGCATCCTGCACCAGGTGAAACTCCGGTCTTGACGGAAGCCTGTCGTTGATCGCGGCCGCACAGCACCCGGAGAGACCGTCGCCATTCTGCGCGGGGTCCGAACTCCACAGTTGAATCGGGATCGTCACGGCTTTCAGATTCTCGGCGGCAAAGAACAGCACAGGAAAGGGATCGACGATGATCGCGGCCTTGATCCGCGGATCGTGGATGACCGGTCCGCTCGGCCTCTCGCCGCCTTCGAGCTCCTTGCAGGCCCGCAAGCTCGACGTCTGGCAACTCGGCAAGCCCCGGCGGAGATCGGGCTCACCGCCAATCGCCGCGAGGCCCGTATAGCCGCCCCAGGAGAAACCAAAGAGACCGATGCGTCCGGCATCGATGCGAGCTGCATCGGGCCAGCCTCTGAGCGCATTGTCGATCGTGCGCTTGATGTCGGCGGGCCGCTCGACCGTGACGGCAAGGCTATCGGTGCCGCTGGTGTCGCGCTCGGTATCGGTCGGATGATTGATCGTCACGACGATGAAGCCGGCATCCGCAAGCGCTGCGGCCGTGTCATGGTGGCCGCCGAGCCAGCCGCGCCTTCCATGCGAGATCACGATCAGCGGCAACTTGTCTCCCACGATCGGGCAGTCGTTGACGCCGAAGAACGTTCTGCCGCCGCGGGCGTCGATCTCGTGCGGGGGCTCGGCGCAAGGGTGCCAGACCACCCCTCTGATCGCGGGCCCGTCGGGACCGGCGGGAACGTCGAAGTGCCGGAGCCCAGCCGCCTGCGCCGCCGAGACCGCGAGCAGCAACAGGGCTGACAACGCGAAGGGAGCACAACGCATGGCTATCGCTTGTCCAGAATCCGCAATTCGGCCGTGGCGCTGGCAACCGTCAAATTGTCGGCGTCGATCAGGTCGGCCTCGACGATCATGTCGGTCTGCGCGACGACCTTGGCCTTGGCCGTGATCGGACCGACGCGCGCCGGCTTGAGAAAGCGGGTGGTGAGAGCTCTGGTCACCACGGTCTTGGTTGACGGGAGTACAGCGAGGGCGCCGAGGCCCGTCGCCGAATCCAGCATCGCGGCAAGGAAGCCGCCCTGGATCGTCCCGTGCCGGTTGGTGAACAGGGGCTGCGCCACAAAGCGCATCGAGGCGATTTCGCCGTCGAAGCCCAGCCACTCGCGTCCCAGGAGCTGGGCGCCGGGCGGCACGTCTGCGCTTGCATCACTCAAGCCGTCACCTCGGTTGTTGTCCGGTTAAATGTATCAGCCCGTTCGCGGCCTGTAACGCCTGCCCACGCGCCATCGCGAAAACGCCAGTCGCTGGGTTGCCTGGCGGCCCGAGCCCCCGCGGCGATTGCATCGTCATGTCGACCGGCGTCTCGCGGAAAGACGGCGAAAAGTAGCTGAATCAAAGGCTCACGGCATCAGACGTTCACCTTTGATATAGACAGCGGTCAATGTTTCGGGCCACCTTGAGATGCTGACCATCCCCATCGTGCGCGACCCATGATCGGGCATTTTTGTTCTCGGCGTTTGCGTGGAGTAGACTCAAATTCCCGAATTGACTGCATCGGACCTGGACAAGCCGTCAGCCGCCGCGACGACAGAGCTCCCCGCTGACCTGAAGGCTGACATCCTGGCGATCGGCCGGATCGATGCAGTTCCGACCATCCTCGACGTCGTGTGCCGCAGCACAGGCATGGGCTTCGCTGCGGTGGCGAGAGTCACGGAAAGCCGCTGGATTGCCTGCGCGGTGCGGGACGACATCTCGTTCGGACTGAAGCCCGGCGGTGAGCTGAAGGTCGAGACGACGATCTGCGACGAAATCCGGGCGAGCGGACACGGCGTTGTAATCGACCATGTTGCCGAAGACCCGGCCTTTCGCGACCACCGCACGCCGGCGATGTACGGATTTCAAAGCTACATTTCGATTCCGATCGTCCTCGCCGACGGCACGTTTTTCGGGACGCTCTGCGCGATCGATCCGAACCCGTCGAAAGTGAACACGGCGGAAGTCGTCGACATGTTCAAGTTGTTCGCTTCGCTGATCGCGTTTCATCTGCAGGCGCAGGAGCGGGTCGCAACCAGCGAGGCCGCGCTGCTGAACCACCAGCATGCGGACGAGCTTCGCGAACAATTTATCGCGGTGCTCGCGCACGATTTGCGCAATCCGCTCGCCTCGATCGACGCGGGAATGAGGCTGTTGCTGAAGGAGCCGCTTAACGAAAAGTCGATGACCTATGTCGGGCTGCTTCAGAACAGCGTGAAGCGCATGGCGACCCTGATCGACGATGTCCTGGACTTCGCGCGCGCTCGTCTGGGCGGCGGCTTCAAATTGAAGCGCAGCGCCGACGCGCAACTGCTGCTGGCGCTTGAGCAAGTCGTGAACGAGTTGCGTGCGGCATGGCCTGATCGCGTGATCCAGACCGATTTCGCCATCAATCGCGGTATTGATTGCGATCCTGCCCGGATCGCGCAATTGCTGTCCAACCTGGTCGGCAATGCTCTGAAGCATGGCGATGGCAATTCGCCGATCAGGGTGTCTGCGGCAACCGACAGCGAGGGCTTTGAGTTGTCGGTCGCCAACGGCGGGGCGCCGATCGCTCCGGCGGTTATCGAGAGGTTGTTCCAGCCCTTCTTTCGCGTTGCACACCAGTCCACCTACGAAGGCCTCGGTTTGGGCCTCTACATCGCTGCGGAAATTGCGCGCGCCCACAACGGCAAGCTTGACGTGACGTCCTCCGCTGCCGAAACACGGTTCACCTTTCGGATACCGCGCTGCTGATCGAACCGTGCTCATGCGTCGCGAGAATGCCTACATATGACTCACCGGCCGTGCCACATCCTCGGTGTCGTCCCGGCTTTCGCCGGGACGACGGTGGTGCGTGAGGTGCGACCGTGAGGCGCAGCGGCCGTCTCGAAGCACCACGGTCCGCGCCGCGATCATGTGTCATTCCGAGGACGGCCACCACGGATACTGGCTCGGCATGTCCTGCGAGACCTTGCCTGGAAACGCCGGCTTCCGCTTCTCGATGAAGGACTGCACGCCTTCGCGCACGTCGGCGTGGCCGCCGCGCTCGACCGACATCGGTTTGTCGATCGCCAGCAATTCGAACGGATCGGGCGCGCCGGCGAAGCGCCAGAGCATCTGGCGGGTCAGCGCGACCGACACGGCCGACGTCTCCGCCGTCATCTCGTGGGCGATCTGCCGCGCCCGCTCGAGCAGGGCGTCCGGCTCGACCACCTCGCTGACGAGGCCGCCGGCCAGCGCCTCGTCCGCATCGAAGGTGCGGCCGGAGAGGCACCAGCGCAGCGACTGCGGTAGGCCGACGAGCTTTGGCAAGAACCACGCACTGCCGGCCTCCGGCACCAGCCCGCGGCGCGCGAAGATGAAGCCGATCTTGGCGCCGCGAGCGGCGATGCGGATATCCATCGGCAGCGTCATGGTGATGCCGACGCCGACCGCAGCGCCGTTGATCGCGGCGATCGAGGGCTTACGGCAGTTGAAGATCGCCTCGACGAAGCGGCCGCTGCGCTGGCCAGAGCTTGCAAACACGCCCGCGCCATGGCTGCCGGACGTATCGAAGCTCTTGGCGCCGCCGGAGACGTCGGCGCCGGCGCAGAACGCACGGCCCGCGCCGGTGACGACGATCGCGCGGACGCCGTCGTCCGCGTCGGCACGCTGGAACGCGTCGGCAATCTCCGCGCCCATGGTACCGGTGTAGGCATTGAGCTTGTCCGGGCGATTGAGCGTGACGATCATCAGGGAGCCGTCGATGTCGCACGTGATGTGTTCGTAGTTCATGACAGCCTCCCCGGGATGCTTGTCGTTATGCGCGCCGTGATCGATTCACGCCTCCGCGATCGCATCGCTCCACGGATGAAACGGCTCGGTGGCGCCGCTGTTTGTGGTGCCATCGCGCAGCACGATGCTGGGGCAGGCGAACTTCTTTGGCTGGGTCTGGATGCGCGCCTCCGCATAGTCGAAGCTGCCGCGCAGCACCTCACGCACGGCTTGCGGCAGGCGGACATCGCCGATCACGACAGCGCCTTCGCTGGCGTCGATGCGTGGCTGGTGGATCGCGGCGTCGAGATCCATGCCGAAATCCATCACGAAGGAAAGCAGCTGCGACACCGCGGGCAGGATGCGGCGGCCGCCGGATGCGCCGGCGGCGAGTCTGCGGCCATCGGCCGCCTCCGCCACCACAGGCGTGTAGTTGGTCAGGCAGCGCTTCCCGGGCGCGAGCGAGTTCGGTGCGCCTTGCGTCGGATCGAACCACATGATGCCGTTGTTCATGGTGAGGCCCGTGTTCGGCGTCACGAATTTGGAGCCGAAGGTCGACAGCAGCGTCTGCGTCACCGCGGCCATGTTGCCGTCGCGATCGACAGCGGAGAAATGCGTGGTGCAGCTAGGTGCGATCGCCTCCGCGCCGAGCGCACGGCGGCCGTCGACGTCGCCCATGTCCTTCAGCCGCTCGCGATAAGCGGCCTGCAGCGCTTCGGCGTAGGCGGTATAGGCGGCCGCATCCGGACCGCCCTGTGCAGGTTCGAACGCCTTCTGCAGCAGGCCGAGCGTACGCGCCATGGTCGGACCCGCGGTCAGTTCCGGCGTCGCGTAGACCGTGCCGCCGCGATAGGGAATCCTGAGCGGCTCGCGCAGATGGGCGCGGAAGGCGGCGAGATCGCGCACCGACAGCGCGCCGCCGGCGGCCTGGATATCGTCGGCGATGCTGCGCGCCAGATCGCCCTCGTAGAAATCGCGCGGCCCGGCCGCGGCAAGCTGCGCCATCGTCGCCTTCAGCCTGTCCTGCGGCATGCGGACCACCGACCTGATGCCCCATTGCGCGTTCGGCGGCAGGCCATCCAGCAGATAGGCCGCGGCGCTGGCCGGATAGCGCCGCAGATCCGCGGCCGAGCTTGCGATCATGTCGGTGGTCCACCAATCCACCAGCAGGCCTTCGCCGGCAAGCCTGACGCTCGGCGCCAGCAGGTCCTTCCACGGCATTTTGGCGTGGCGGCGATGCGCCTCCTCCATGCCGGCGACGACACCGGGCACCGCGATCGAGCCCGGGCCGTGCAGGTTGCGGTCGTCCTTGACCCGCGCCCAGGGGAACAGGTCGGAGGCGGCGCCGCCGGTCAATGGATAATCCTCCAGGCGCAGGCCATCCGGCGCGCGCATGCCGTAGTCGATCACCTCGACGCGGTTCTCCTTGGCGCGGTACAGCACCATGGCGCCGCCGCCGCCGGCGCCGCTCATCCACGGCTCAAGCACGCCCAGCGCAAAGGTGGTTGCAATCACGGCGTCGACGCAATCGCCGCCCGCTGCCAATACCTCCGCGCCGACTTCGGCCGCCTTGCGCGATTGCGCGGCGACGACGCCGCCCTTGGCACTGACGGCCGGCTTGCGGATCACTTGCGAGTTGGAGAACTGGTCGGACATGGCGTTGCTTTCGCTGTTCTTGTTGCGGGCGGGTCACGTTGGCGTAGCATGCCAAGCATGGCACTGTCAGTGCAACAAGAACCAGTTTCAGGGAGCGGAAAATGAGCAGTGTGAAGCGTGAACGGGACGGCAAGGTCGGTATTCTGACGCTGAACGATCCCGCCACCCTGAACGCCATGACGCCGGAGCTGCTCGGCGATCTCGCACGCGCCATAGGCGAAATGGGCGTCGATCCCGGCATCCGCGCGCTGGTCCTGACCGGCGAGGGGCGCGGCTTCTGCTCCGGGCAGAATCTCAAGGCGTTCAACTCGCTCGGCGACAACATCTATACCGGCGTGATGAAGCATTATTGACCGGCGATGCAGGCCTTGCGCGAGTGCCAGATGCCGGTGGTGGTCGCGGTCAACGGCGTCGCGGCCGGCGGCGGCTTCAGCCTTGCGATGTCCGGCGACATCATCCTGGCCGCGCGCTCGGCGAGCTTCATCCAGGTGTTCAGCCGGATCGGCCTGGTGCCCGATCTCGGTTCGACCTGGCTGCTGCCGCGGCTGGTCGGGCGCCAGCGCGCGCTCGACCTGATGCTGCTGAACGAGCCATTGTCGGCCGAGCGGGCCAAGGAGTGGGGACTGGTGCGCGACGTGGTCGATGACGCAAGGCTGCTCGACGAGGCGAAAGCGCTCGCCGGCCGCCTCGCCGACGGCCCGACGCGCGCGCTGGTCGCGACGCGACAGCTGCTCGAGGAGAGCGAGCACGCAAGCTACGCCGATCAGTTCCGCCGCGAAATCGAGCTGCAGATGATGATCCGCGAAAGCGCCGACGCGCAGGAAGGCCGCAAGGCATTCGTCGAGAAGCGCAAGGCCCAGTTCACGGGACGATAGAGCGAGATGGTATGCAAGTCAGCCGATCGCAATCGCGATCTTGCCGAAATGAGCGCCGCTCGCCATGTGGGCGAACGCGTCCTTGACCTCGTCGAACGCGAACACCTTGTCGATCACGGGCTTGACGCCGTGCATGCTGATGCCGTCGCACAGCGCCTGCAGATCCTCGATCGAGCCGACGGTGACGCCCTGCAGCCGCTGCTGCTGCATCACCATCAGCGGCAGCCGGGTGTCGGACGAGGCGGGACCGGCGAGCACGCCGATGAAGGCGATGGTGCCGCCGATTTTCGTCGCGCGGATCGATTCGTTCAGCGTGCCGACGCCGCCGACCTCGACGACGAGATCGACGCCGCGCCCGGTCAGCTCGCGCGCCTTCTTGCCCCAGTCGGGCGTGGTCTTGTAGTTGAGCGTCACATCGGCGCCGAGCTGCTTCAGCCGCACGATCTTGGCGTCGCTGGAAGAGGTCGCAATGACGCGGGCACCGCACATCTTGGCGAATTGCAGCGCGAACAGCGAGACGCCGCCGGTGCCCTGGGTCAGCACGGTCTGTCCCGGCTTGATGTCGCCGAGCTTGACCACCGCGCTCCACGCCGTGAGGCCGGCGCATGGCAGCGCCGCGGCCTCGATGTCGCTGAGATGGTCCGGCGTGCGCACCAGCGCGTGCGCCGGGAACACCCGGTATTGGGTCAGCACGCCGTCGACGCTGCCGCCGAGTGCCGCGCGCATCCGCGCCTCGCTCGGCTCGCCGCCGAGCCAGCTTTCGAAGAAGCCGCCGATCACCCGATCACCGACCGCGAAGCTCCCGACCCCGGCGCCCACCGCCTCAACGACACCGGCGCCGTCGGAGACCGGCACCAGCGGAAATTTCTGGCGCGAGCCATAGCCGCCCTTGACCGTGAGAAGGTCGCGATAGTTCAGCGTTGCCGCCTTCAGCCGCACCAGCACCTCGCCGGGACCGGCCTGTGGAACCGGCTTGTCGACCAGCGCAAGCGCGTCGACGCCGCCGGGGCCTTGCAACTCATAGCATTTCACGGGACGTCTCCTGCTGGCTGTTCTCGTCGTCGGCGGCGCTCCGGGCGCCGCCGCGCATGCATAGAGCATATGTCAGTCCTGCCGCGCGTGGCCATAGCGTGCAGTGCGGCCGATGGAATGGCGCCCATGTCCAACCATGTTGGCGCTGCCGGATAATATCACCAATGGGCCGTTGATGACGTGACCGAGCGGAGGTGACCATGGCTGCCTTGCTTGAGACGAAACGCAATCCGATCGCCGCGTTCGTACGTGGTGTGGTCAGGGTGGTGCTTGCCGCCGCATTCATCTGTTGCGGTGGTGCGATCGCGGCGGCGGACGACAATCTGTATCGCGCGCAGACCGTCGTCACCGGGCAGGGCGAGCCGAACCGCATCATCGGCTTCGGTGCGTGTCTGGAGGACGTCCTGATCAAGGTCTCCGGTCAGCCCATGCTGGCAAGCGACCGCCGGCTTGCAGGCTACAAATCCGGGGCCAAGGAGTTCGTCAGCAGTTACGACTATCACGACCAGTATGCCGGCAAGCCGCATCATGACGAGCAGGGCACCCGCGACCGGCCTTACGACCTGACGGTGGCTTTCGACGAGGACAAGATCGACGGCATTCTCGCCAAGCTCGGCCTCAAGCCGTGGCGATCGCAGCGGCCGACGCTCGGCGTCTTCGTCGAGATGCTGCACGGCCCGAAGGACTTTATCGTCACCTCTGACGGGACGCAGTCCGATTTGCAGCGCGATGCACTCGCGGCTGCGGCCGGCAAGCGCGGCATGCGCGTCGTGCTGCCCGATACGGCCGCGTTGACGAGCGCCAACGTCACGGCCGCCGGCCTCCCGAAGATGCCGCCCACACAGCTGAGTTCGATCGTGGCGCCGCGGGGCGGCGAGGCCATCCTGGTCGGACAGCTGGTCTGGGATGACAGGGATCTCGGCTGGACCACGCAATGGCGGATGGCGTGGCGCGGCAGGGACTACAAATGGCGGTTTCGCGGCGTCACTTTCGATGAGGCCTTCCGGCGCGGCATCGGCGGCGCCGCGCAGGTGTTGTCCGGCAATGGTGATCCGGGACGATCGAAATGAGCTTGCACGCTCTAACCGGCGTACCCGAGCGTCTGCGACGGGTACTCCCCGAACATCGCGCGGTAGTATTGCGAGAAGCGCCCGAGCTCGATGAAGCCCTGTTCGATCGCAACCTTGGAAACGGTGGTCTGCTCCGGCGTGCTTTCGCGAAGGATCGAACGGATCATGCAGAGCCGCTTGTAGCGCAGGAACGTCACCGGGCCGACGCCGAACACCTCGTGGAAGGCGCGGTGCAGGCTGCGTCGCGACACCCGAAGCTCGGTGCAGATTTCCGAGACATGGACCGGGCGGGAGCCTGCGGCGTGCAGATAGTCCTCGACCTGGCGTACCAGCTTCATCGCCGACGGCAGGTAGCTGGTTCCGTCTGATGGCAGCGATGTGATGGCCGTCGGCCTGACGCAATCGATGATCGCGCGCTTCCAGAACTCGGACGAGGCGTCCGACAGCGCGTCGGGATACCGGGCGAGATGCGAGACGATCTGCGGCAGCCTGATCGCTCCGGCCATGCCGAGCGTGGGGTCGGCGCGAAAGTGGTTCCTTGCTTGCCATGTTTCGGCATCGGCGAGCCGCGGCTCATCGCCGAATATGTCGGGCAGATCGGCCATGTCGAAGCGAATTGCGGCATAGGACGAGGCCTTGTGAAAGACGCCGTCATGCTCGACCGACGGAGGGATCACCAGCACGTCGGCCGGCTGCATGTCGAATGCCCAATGCGTGACGCGATCCGTGGCGTTCAGCAGCATTCCGATGATCAGCTTGTCGTCGGCCGAAGTACGCTGGGTGCGGACCCCGACATTGAATGCGCCGATGCTGAGCGAGAAATCGCCGATCCCGACATGGGACAATGTACCGCGCAGCTTGCCGCGCTCAAGCTGCATGACCTCGACATGCGAACCTTTGACGGCGTCGTGGAGTCCCTCGAAGCCGTCAAGCTCGCCGGTGCTGACCGTCAGGTGCTGGCCCATATCCATGCGTCCCACGGCGGAATCGTGGACGGGATTCTTGCTGGTTTTGCTCGGGAAGGCAACGCGGACGACGGCACGGGATCGATGGGTCGGGACGCCGTTTTGTCAGGACCGCGCGCCTTGGGGACGAGACTGGCACAAATTGCATATCGTCCCGCCGCATGGCGGGCAATCGTTTGATCTCAAAGCAAATTCCGCGGTCGTCAGCGGCTCTGCCCCGGTGGCTAGGCCGCCATCAGGTGCTCAAGCGCAACAGCCTGCTCGCGGGTCTGGAAAGCGATCGCGGTATGCGTGAAGCCCGACGAGGCCTGGGTCTGCGCGATGTGATTGAGGACCTCGGTGCCCTTGACCACGTGAAGGTCCATTCCGGGGCCGGCGGGGAAGATGCCGAGGACGACATCGTAGGCGTCGACGATGGCCTTCAACGCGCCACCCTTGTCTTCCGAAGCATCGATAAAGATACGAACATCCGCGGCGATACTACGAAGTTCGTCAAAGTCGATCACTGGAAGTCTCCTATACGCAACTCACTGATCGATCCTAGCTGCAACTTGCTTACTGAAACATAAATTACGCCCGGTTCCTTCGTGCACTCACCGCACCGTGACTCGAATTTCGATCCGCGCGATCGCCGCCTTCCCGGCCTGCCGCCTTCAGGCGCTGGCTGGCAATCTCCGCTTCGCAATGCGCTTGACCGGCGCAAGCGCGCCTGCATGCAGAGCGCGGCGCGTCGGGGATTTTGGTACACTTGGTGCAGTCCGACTTTTCATTCTTTCACGAGGTGAGAGCACATGATCAAGACCAGGGCGCCGCGACGAGGAGAACGCCTGCTACCACCAGCAAACCGATGGCTCGCGCGCAGGCTTACAGCGCTGAACAACAGGTCGTTTGGAGGGGAATGACGCGCTCAGGTCTTGCGTGCCGGCGCGGTCAGGATGATTCCCTCGTCGATCAGGGCGCGGCAGATCTTCTTCAAGGTTGCAATCGCTTCACGCGTTGCCCGGCTGACCGGCCGTCCACGCGGCAATGCCAGGACGCGGTCGGCGCGCATCCAAGGCAACAGCGCTGCCGATAGCGCACCGGCAGCCACTTCCTGGTGAATGCCGGAGAAGGGCAGCAATGCATAGCCGAGGCCCGCGGCCACCATGCGCTTCATCGGCGTGCTGTTGTCGACTCGTACCGCGCAGAGCATTGTCGATGGGAACGGGTTGCGGCTGAGCGGGCCCACGGCGGATGGCAGGGCGTCGAACTCCTTGCGGGTCAGTCTGCCACGCTTCAGCAGCGGATCGCGCGGCGGCCCGATCAGGAACACCTGCTCGACCATGAGCATTTCATAGTCGAGGTGATCGTTGGGGGGCGGCGTCGTCACGATCGCCAGATCGAGCTCACCGCGCAGCAGGCGTTCGGATGCGTTTTCCGTCAAGACTTCGCTGAGCTCGAGCCGCACGCGCGGAAATTGCTTCACGAATGTCTGGGCAAGCGGCGGGTAGAGGATATCGCCGAGGCTTGGCGGCGCGCCCATCCGGACCGTACCGCTGGGCTCCCGATTTTCCGTGCGCACCTCGGCCTTGATGTCGTCGATCGTGCCAAGCAGCCAGCGCCCGCGCGCGAGCAGCACCTTGCCGGATTCCGTGACCGAGACACCGCGCGCGCCGCGTTCGAGCAAGGCGCCGCCCAACTCGTCCTCGAGTTCCTTGACGTGGCGGCTGAGCGCCGACTGGGCGACGTTCAGCGTGCTCGCGGCGGCGGCAAAGCCACCACGCTCGGCGACGGCAACGAAATAGCGAATCTGCCGCAGGTCCATGATGGGCACTCCATCTCAATTCGAGATGGATACCATATCAAACATATTCTTGTGAGATACCAAGAAAGGAGCAGTCTCCTTCCCAAGGATCAAACCGAGGAGAGACGAGGATGGGCATCGCCACCGATGAGGCACGCCAGACGTCCGTATTCATCGCCGGCGGCGGGCCGGTCGGCCTTGCGATGTCGCTGCTGCTCGATCGCTTCGGCATCGACTGCGTCGTGGTCGAGAAGAGCCCGACGACGACAGATCATCCGAAGTCGCGCGGCTGCTGGGTCCGCACCATGGAGATCTTCCGGCAGTGGGGGATCGAGCAGGCGATCCGCGACCGCGGCCTGCAGGACAACTCCGACATGTTCGTGTTCCTCGACAGCATCGCGGGTCACGAGTTCGGCCGCACCCGTCCCGAACCGAATGTCGGTCACACCCCCGCCTGGAAGAGTCTGGTCGCCCAGGACGCCGTCGAGGAGGAAATTCTGCGGGTGGTCGAGAAGTCAAAACACGCCACGGTTCTGTTCAACACGGCCTGCGAATCGTTCGAGGAAACCAACAGCGGCGTCAATGTCACGACGCGTTGCGAAAAAACCGGTGCGGTGACGCAGTGGACGGCGACTTACCTGATCGCCGCCGATGGGGCGGGCAGCCAGACGCGGCGCAGCGCCGGGATCGACATGGTCGGCCCCTCTACGCTAGCGGTGATGTCGAACGAGTATTGGCGTGCCGATCTGTCGCGATTGCCGATCGCGCGCGAGGCCGCCGGTTTCATCATCGTCCCGGACAGGCCCGATCTGCCGCGCGCCGGCATCCTGAACACCAACGGTCGGGATCGCTGGCTCACCGTGACGCAAATCGGGCTGACCAAGGACGATCGCGAGCGGCCGTGGACCGACCAGGAGTTCATCGAGATCGCGCGCGGCCATGTCGGCATTCCGGACCTCGATGTCACGCTTCTGAATCGCTCGATCTGGCGCGTCAGCATGCAGGTGGCCGAGACCTTTCGAAAGGGCCGGGTGTTTCTGGTCGGCGACTGCGCCCACCGCTTTCCGCCGACCGGCGGTTTCGGCCTGAACTCCGGCGTTCAGGACGCGCACAATCTCGCCTGGAAGCTGGCCTTCGTGTTGAAGGGCCGCGCCGAAGAAAAGCTGCTCGACAGCTATTCCCGCGAGCGCCGCCCGATCGCGCAATCCAATGCCAATTTCAGTTACGGCAACAGGCTGCGATTTGGGCTGACCGACGACGCCGTACGATCGCGCAATCCGGACCGGATCAAGTTCTGGATCAATGATATGGACAATCATCTGCACAGCATCGGGCAGAACCTCGGGCACAATTACGAGGAGGGCGCGGTGATCCCTGATGGCACCGTCGCGAAGGCGCTCAACTCCCGCTACTACACGCCGACGGACCGCCCCGGCGCGCGCTTTCCGCATATGTGGCTCGAGCCTTCGCGCAAGAAATCGACGCTCGACTGGTTCGACAAGGAATTCACCGTCGTCACGGGTCCACTCGGCAGCGAGTGGCTGGAAGCAGGGAAGCAGGTATCGGAGAAGACCCGCCTGCCGCTCTCGCTCAAGCAATTGCCGTCAGCCGACCCGGCGGATGGATTCCAGTTGGGCATGCGCGGCGCCGTGCTGGTGCGCCCTGATGGACATGTGGCGTGGCGGATGCCGTGGGTGCCGTCGGATCCGGCGAAGGAATTGGCCGGCGCGCTTTCAACGCTGCTGCATTAGCGGGGCCTCCCATGCAATCGTTCGAATCTAATGGCGTCGTCACGGCGTTTGAGAAGACCGGACGCGGCGAGCCGATCGTGCTGCTGCATGGCGGAGAGGCTGATCATTCGATGTTCGACAGCCTTGCGCCCGCGCTGGCCGCGCATTTCACCGTGATCGCTTATGACCAGCGCGATTCCGGTGCCACCAGGAATCCTTCGTCGTCCTACTCGCTGGCCCACCTGGCTGATGATGCCGCGGCCTTGATCGGAGGGCTCGGCTACGATCGTACCCATGTCTTCGGGACCTCGCTCGGCGGCCTGATCGCGCAAGTGCTGGCAGCCCGCCATCCCGGTCGCATCGACCGACTGATCCTGAGCAGCACCTGGAAGGTCAACCGAAGTCCGCTGGACGTCAATGCGGACGTCTTCCGCAAACTTGCGTCCTATCGCGCGGACACCGTCGGCAACGCGCCGAAGATCGCAGAATACTTCTTCCCGCCGGACTACCTGCGTGCGCGGCCCGAACTGATCGACATCTTCCGTGGCTCGAACCGCGACGACGGCCAGAAGGCGCGACGCGGCGCCTTGCTCGCGCAGCCCGTCGCCGCCGATCTGACGGGCTTTGATCGCCCGACGCTGCTGCTGGCGGGTGCTGACGATCGGCTGATCCCGAATGCGGAGACATTTGCGCTCGCCCGCGATCTTGTGTGCGTCGAGACCAAGACAATCGCGGACGTCGGCCATGTCGCGTCGATCCAGGCCCCCGAGCGGGTGGCGGAGGCGGTGACGGCATTTCTGAATTCGAAAAAGAAGGCGGCTTGACAACAACAGGGGGAGACCATGGCTGAGCAAGCGAGCGCGGTGCCGTTCGACGAAGCGCCGGTGACGACGCGCTATTGGCTATCGATCATCATCTTCGCCATCTCCGGCGTGGTCGATTTCTTCGATTTCTTTGTGGTCGGGTTTCTGGTCTCAGTGCTGGCGCCGAAATGGCACCTGACGTTTGGGCAAACCTCGATCATGCTGATGAGCGCCGGCATTGGAGCAATGCTGGGCGCGTTCGCCGCGGGGATCCTCGCGGATCGTTTCGGGCGCAAGCCGTTGGCGGTTGCCGGCGTTCTGCTTTGTGGCCTGACCTCGGGCGCGATCGCGTTCATTCCGGAAGACGGCTGGATTGCGTTTGCGATCCTGCGCTTTTTCGTCGGCTTCGGTCTTGCCGCGGGCGCGGCGGCGGCAGTTCCTGCCATCGTCGAATTCGCACCGACCCGCCATCGCACATTGGTTACGAGCCTCGTGGTCGTTCCGGTCGCCTTCGGCGTGCTGTCGGCGTCGCTGACGGCGAGCTTCCTGTTGCCGCTGGTGGGCTGGCGCGGCCTGGCGGCGGTCGGATTCCTGCCGATCATCCTCGGAATTCTGACCATGATGATCATGCCGGAATCGCCGCGCTGGCTGATCAGCAAGGGCCGCGTGCGCGAGGCGCAGTCGAATATCCGAAAGCTCTATCAGGTCGGCGGCGAGTCATTTGTCCTGCCCACGCTGCCGCCGGCGAACCCGGCGACGTTCGCCGATCTGTTTGCCGAGCAGCGGCGCTTCTGGCTGACAGTCCTGATCTGGTTCGGCGCCAGCACGGCGAATTACGGTGTCTTCCTGTGGGGACCGACCATCGTGGCGCTGCTTGTTGGCGTCGCGCCCCAGGACGCGGCGAAGATGTTCATCTATGTCAGCCTCGCCGGCGTTGCTGGCCGGACCGGCTTTGCCTTTCTCGCGCACCGGATCGGCCGCAAGCCGTGTGGCCAGTTGATGGGCTATGGCACCGCGATCTCGCTGGCGCTGGCTGCCTATTTTCACGCTGATTTTGCCGGCTCGGTCCCGCTGTTTCTGGTCTTCCTGATCATTGGCGCCGTGTTCTTCGACGGTGGATTTTCGAACATCGGGCCGTATCCCGCGGAGATATTTCCAGTCCAGCTTTCGGGGCGCGCGGTCGGCCTTGCCCAGCTCTCGAACGGGGTCGGCAAGATCGTCGGGCCGCTGTGTCTTGCATTGATCGCCGGCGCGGACAATGTCGTGCATCCCAGCGCGACCGCCTCGGCGGTGATGCCGGCGTTTCTCTTTCTTTCCGGCGCGGGTCTCTTGATCGGACTCGCCTTTACGTTCCTCGGCGTCGAGCCGCACGGACGCCCGGTGGCTCTGTTTGGCGAAAACGCAGGCGCGAGCAGTGCATCGAAGTCACTGGCCGCGAAAACCGCAATGTGAAAGACGGAAGGTTTTACGATGGACCGTGCACCCGACACGATCGCAACGGCGACGCCGTTCGATACTGCAAAGCTCGATCGGCTGATGGATGAGGCGGGGCTCGACATCCTGGTCGTCACCTCGCGTCATAATGTGCAGTACTTGCTCGGCGGATATCGCTTCTTCTTCTTCGACGTCATGGAGGCGATCGGTACCAGCCGCTATCTGCCCGTGTACGTCTATCAGAAAGGCCACCCGGAGAATTCCGTCTACATCGGCAACCGCATGGAGAAGTTCGAGCATGAACTCGGACGGATATCGGCGCCGATCGTTAAAGCGAGCGCGTGGGGAACGATCGATGCGATCGGCCTCGCCATTGATCATGTGAGAAAGCTCGGGGGATCCGCCAAGCGCGTCGGCATCGAGGCGGCCTTCCTGCCGGCCGACGCCAGGGACCACCTGCTTGCCGGTCTTGGCAACATCGAGGTCCGCGAGGCCCATTTCACGCTGGAGCGGCTTCGTGCCGTAAAATCTCGTGCCGAACTGGATCTCATCAGGGAGGCTTCCGAACGGGTCGTCGATGCGATGCTGGCCACGCTCAAGAGCTGCGCGCCGGGCATGACCAAGAACGACGTCGTCGCCCGTCTGCGTCGTGAGGAGCAGCATCGCGATCTCGTCTTCGAATATTGTCTGATTGCCGCGGGCAAGAGCCATAACCGCGCGCCGTCGAACCAGCGTCTTGAAGAGGGCGACGTGATCTCGGTCGATTCCGGCGGAAACTACCGGGGCTACATTGGCGACCTCAGCCGCATGGGCATTCTGGGCGAGCCCGACAGCGAGCTACGCGAGTTGCTGCAACAGGTCGAGGACATCCAGCAGATGGCCCGGCGCGCGATCCGGCCGGGCGCCATGGGCGGCGACATCATTGCGGCGGGCGAGGCAGCCGTCAAGGGCTCTCCGCATCGCGCCGTGCTCGACTTCACCGCACACGGTATTGGGCTTGTCAGCCACGAAGCGCCGCGCCTCACCGCGACCGGCCCGGTACCTTACGCGGCCTATGACGCCGACCAGCCGCTCGAATGCGGGATGGTGATCTCGATCGAAACCGCGCTGCTGCATCCGGCGCGCGGCTACATCAAGCTCGAGGACACGCTGCTCGTCTCCGAGGTGGGCTGGGAAGCACCCGGCGACCACGGCAGGGGGTGGAATTCGTCGCATCTCACGGCGTGAAGCGGTCAACGCCAGGACGGCATTTTTGGCTGGGCACCGATTCCGCCGCGGTGCTGGAGGCGCTCGCCGGCAAATTTCGGAACAATAGAAATATATCCCTGAGTTGCCCGACGTGTCAAGTTGCCCGGTCAAGGCCGGCGACGCCGCCGGCTACTTTGCATGGGGTTGTTTTCGATATTTTGGCGGCGCCTGCCTGCGACGGCCCGATGACTTCATGTGTGCTCGGCCAGGCGATTGATCCGGCGGTCTTTGCTTCACTCCAGCCTCCGGTCATGCGAAGGTTCGACCTGGATGCAGCGGCCGGCTCCGTGCCGTCTGCTCGCAGGTCGGCGCCGACGATGGGCAGGTGCAACCGATATGGATTGCCTCCCCATCGACAGAAGCGACCCATGACTGCTGCCGCCAACGCGCTCCGCGACTACGCCCAAAGCATCCTGACCGCCCGTGTCTACGACGTGGCGGTCGAGACGCCGCTCGATCCGATGCCGCGGCTCTCGGAGCGCCTGTCGCGCGCCGTCCTGCTGAAGCGGGAGGACTTCCAGCCGATCTTCTCCTTCAAGCTTCGCGGCGCCTACAACAAGATCGTCAGGCTGCCGGATGCGCAGCGGAGACAGGGCGTGATCTGCGCGTCGGCGGGCAATCATGCGCAGGGGGTGGCGCTGGCGGCGCGCAAGCTCGGCATTCCCGCGACGATCGTGATGCCGCGGACGACGCCCGCGATCAAGGTCGAAGCCGTCCGGCGTTTGGGCGGCGACGTTGTGCTGCATGGCGACACCTTCGACGATGCGCAAACCAAGGCCAGGGAGATCGAGGTCGCGCGCGGCCTGACCTTTGTGCATCCGTTCGACGATCCCGACGTGATTGCCGGCCAGGGGACCGTCGGGATGGAAATCCTGCGCCAGCATCCCGATCCGATCGAGGCGATCTTCGTGCCGATCGGCGGGGGTGGGCTGGCGGCCGGCGTGGCCGCCTTCGTGAAATTCCTGAATCCGTCGATCAAGGTCGTCGGCGTGGAGCCGGCAGACGCTGCGTCGATGGCGGCCGCGCTCGCCAAGGGCAACGTTGTCGCGCTGGATCAGGTCGGACTGTTCGCCGACGGTGTTGCGGTCCGCAAGGTCGGTGCCGAGACGTTCCGGCTCTGCCGCGACCTGCTTGACGAGGTCGTCACCGTGGATACCGACGCCATGTGCGCGGCTATCAAGGATATCTTCGATGACGTCCGATCCGTGGCCGAGCCCTCCGGCGCATTGGCGCTCGCCGGCCTCAAGGCCTACGCCGAGCGCGGCGCACTGAGCGACGGGAGCCTGATTGCGGTCAACAGCGGCGCCAATCTGAATTTCGACCGGCTGCGCACCATCGCCGATCGCGCCGAGGTCGGCGAACATCGGGAAGCGCTGCTTGCGGTCACGGTTCCGGAGAAGCCGGGCAGCTATCGGCACTTCATCCGTATCCTCGGTTCGCGGGCCATCACGGAATTCAACTATCGCTTCGCCGAGACCACCGCGCCGGCGCAACTGTTCGTCGGTATCGCGCTGAGTCGCGGCGAGGCCGAGAAGCGGGAAGTCATGGAGTTGCTCCGGCGCGAGGGCTATCCGATCCTGGATCTGAGCGAGAACGAGATGGCCAAGGACCATGTGCGCTACATGGTGGGCGGCCGCGCGCCGCTTCTCAAGGACGAGGTGATCTACCGCTTCGAGTTTCCGGAGCGTCCCGGCGCGTTGCTGAAATTCCTCGAGAGCCTGGCGCCCGACTGGAACATTTCGCTGTTCCACTACCGAAATCATGGCGCCGACTACGGACGCATCCTTGCAGGCATCGAGGTCAAGCCTTCCGAGCGCGCCCGGTTCGTTCAGGCGCTCGACGCGCTCGGCTATCCCTACTGGAACGAGAGCGAAAATCCGGCCTATCGCCTGTTCCTCTCCGCCGAGAAGGGATGAAGCGGCGAGGTCCTACGCCGGTCCAGGGCAAAGAGGACGGTTGGCGGTGCATGACATCGGCGACCCGCCATGCAATCCGTGCTGAAGAGGCAATTCGTGCTGAAGAGAAAGGCAGTCCGTATGACCCGTGAGGAACGACAATTGCGCGAGGCGATCATTGCCAAGTGCCGATGGATGAATGCGTCGGGTCTCAACCAGGGGACATCAGGCAACATCTCCGCCCGCTACAAAGACAGGATGCTGATCACGCCCTCGGCGACCCCGTATGATTCGATGAAACCGGAGATGATCGCGTCGATGCCGCTCGAGGGCGCCTATGGCACATGGGAGGGGCCGCTGCAGCCGTCCACCGAATGGCGCTTTCATCTCGACATCACGCGCGCCCGGCCCGATGTCGGCGCCATCGTCCACACCCACTCGACCTACGCGACCGTGCTCGCGATCGCACGGAAGCCGATCCCGGCCTGCCACTACATGATAGCGGCATTCGGCGGCACCGACATCCGCTGCGCCGACTACGCGCGCTACGGCACCAAGGAATTGTCGGACCATGCCATCGCCGCGCTCGAAGGCCGCAATGGTTGCCTGCTCGCCAATCACGGCATGATCGCGCTCGGCGCCAATCTCGACAAGGCGATGTGGCTCGCGGTCGAGCTCGAGACCCTCGCGCGGCAATACTACCTCTCGCTTGCGCTCGACTCGCGGATCATCCTGAGCGACGAGGAGATCGCCGACACCGCAAAGGGGTTCTCCACCTACGGGTTGCAGACGCCAAAGCCGAACAAGGCCCGTGCGACGGCAAAGGCGGCACCGCGCCGCGCCGAGAAACGGCTTAGCAGCAAGCAATGACGGGCACTCGCCGGTCTAGGACGGCATGTGCAGGGAGGCGAGAAGCCTGGCTCCGATTGAATGGAGCCAGCGCGCGACGAGCCGCAGAGCTGGGCCATTTGACGGCCCCGTCAGCATAGGCAAGACTGATCGAAGTCAAACTGTGCCTGCGGGATATACCCGGTGCTCAATTCGGATTCTGATTTGCCTTGGTCGACCAGTTGGGCAGGTCTGCGCTCTGCCATGGCGGCGCTTCTCATCGCGTCGACGGTCATCTTCAGCCTACCTGCGTCCGCTCAAGTGACGTGGCAGATGGCGACGGAATATCCTCGAAGCAATATCTCGGGAGTTGGTTGGCAAAGTTCGCGGAGTTCGTGTCCGCACAGACGAGCGGATACGTCACGGTCAGCAATGCGTTCGATAACGAGTTGAAGATCAGCTCCGGCGAAATGCCGCGTGTGGCCCAAGAGGGACGGATTGCCGGTGGCGACGCATTTGCGGGGCCACTCGAAGCGTCCGATCCGGTATTTGGTCTGCCGTCGCTGCCGTTTGTCGTCCAGTCCATCGAGGCGGCGCGGACCATCAACGCACGAGCGCGGCTACTTTATGAGAAGGCGTTAGCCGCGCAGGGCCTCAAGCTTCTGTACATCACCATTTGGCCGTCCACCGGCCTCTGGAGTGTCCAGCCAATTTCGACGCCGGCCGACCTGCGATCCATTGCCGCGCGGACGTATGACCACAATTCGGCCGAGGTCATGCGCGCGGTCGGTGCAACGGCGGAGTACCTTCCGTTCAACGAGGCAATCGCCAAGGTAAGGAGTCATGCGCTGAATGCCATCCTGACGTCGGGCGACGGCGGGGCCGGCCGAAAGCTCTGGCAGGATCTGCCCCATTTCACGGCGATCAACTACGCGATCCCGATCTCGATTGCCTTTGTAAGGACCGATGCCTTTGAGGCGCTCCCGGAATCGGTTCAACGCCAGGTGATGCAGGTGGCTGCCGAGACGGAGCAAAGCCAGTTCCAGCTTCTGGCCAATCGCACAGCCGAGAATTATGCGCGCATGCGCGCCAACGGGGTTGAGATCGCAGAGCCGGCGCCGGCTCCTGTTCTCGCCGCGCTCCAGCAAGGCGCGTCGACACCAATCGCAATGTGGAAGGCCAAGGCTCCTCCGGAAGCCGTGGCTATCATTGAGTGGGCGTTGCAGCAGCAATAGACGGTGGTGTCATCGCGCCGGCGGCGATGAGCCAAGGCGCTGTGCGCAGCGTGCAGCACTAGTTCGTGCATTGGCTGCGGCCTTGCGGTGCGTGCGCATTGACGATCGATGAGCTGGCCGACACGGATGTGGTCTCGACCCGAGGGGTCGCAAGATGCAGATTGCGGCGAATGTGAAATTCGAACGTACCGGCGAGCGCCGTTTCGATGGCGGAGAGGTGTGCAGCTCCATCGTCGAGCAACGCATGGCCATGACCCGCCGAGAACAGTGCGCCCGTGACGAAAATTGGAAAATAGGCGATGCATCCGACGCCGAGCTCCCTGTTGTCGATGCGCCCGCTAAAACCGTTCGCTTCGTTCGGCTTGCGGGGGTCCCAGTTCGCCGGCGGCGCCACACCAAGGTTGCCAAAGCACGGCGACAATCTCAGCTCCCGTCCCCAAGGCAGGCGCGCGATATTGCGCGCGCGATCGAGCGGGACATGCCGGCAGCAAAAGTCCAATGAGGTTTCCCGCGCAGCGCTGGTCGAGGCTCTCATGTTCCAACCCCAGTCCGATCGCAGGCGGACATCGAGGACACGAACCTCGAGCACGTCACCCGGTTCGGCGCCCTCGATGTGGATCGGTCCGGTCAATAGCCCCGCGGTGCGGCTCCGTGGGACGCAAGGATGTCGCTGCAGCCAAGCGGTTCGAGCAGGTCGCTCACAAGATCGAACGCTTCATCCGGCTCGGCCGATAGCGTTTCGATCGTCACCCGATCACCCGACGCAATTCTGATGACGGGACTGAGCCGATCATCCCACAGTCCCCAATGAAGATGATCCGGTGTCGAGGTAAGATAATGCTCCACGGGCCATCCTTTCTCATTGGTTCTTGTTGGCGCCTCCGCGCCCGCTGCGGCACCAGGCGGTCACTTCAACGGGGTGATCGCTGTGGAAGCAGGGCGCTGCATGGCGAGGCTTTCGAAAGTGACGTTGGCTCATAAGCACGATCTGTGCCAAGAGCCGTGATGCTGGGCAGGACATCCTATCTATCGCCTTATGGTCCCAATACTCTCCGCTTCGAGCCGACGTTTTGAGCTGGCCAGGTCAACCATGCGGCAGTTCCGTCCGCTCGCGCAACGGATGGCCGGAACCGTGACAGACGGGACCGTCAAGTATAGTGCGCGCTGCTCGTCTCACGTGCAGCCGACCTGTCGTCTTCCGTCGCGGATCGTCTGAGACATGAGCGAGCTCGCGCGTTCGACTCATGACTTGCGATCGCCAAGCGGCACAATGATGCCGCAACGCTATTTCAAGTGCTTTGTCCTGCTTTCGAGTCAAGGAATGATCGGCCTTGCCGAGCTGCCTGGTGATTCGGATGTTCTCAACCGTCCGGCCAAAGGGGGCGGGCGATGACGCGCCGAGCAATTGTCGCCGGACGCAATAGCTCAATCTCCCGCAGCAAGGACTGCTGCGGTCCTTCGATGGCCGCTTACTTCGCCATGTCATCTCGCGGCTGCCCATCAGGATTGGCCGTCGCGAAAATTCTGCTAGACGTATGGGACTAACATTAGTACGATAGGTCCAATTGGCAAGAAGGGACCTGCGGTTCGCTCCGCTGCCGATTGCCGACAAGGAGGATGTTTTGCCGGATACCCTGGTGGAGCCGTATACGCGGCTCAGAGAGAAGATGGCGCAGCGCGACCGCAGCCTGCGCGAAAAGGTGGTGTCGCTCGAGGAAGCGGCAGGCTTCGTCCAAGATGGCATGAAAGTGGGTATTGGCGGGTCAACCATGTCCCGCACGCCGATGGCGATGCTCTGGGAGCTGATCCGCCAGCATCGCAAGGATCTTTCGATTTCGCGCTGCATCGTCTCGACGGACGGCGACCTCGTGTTCGGATCCGGCATCGCGAACCACGTTGTCACCAGCTGGTTCGCCCAGGGGATTCTCTGGGGTTTGTCCAAGGTGATGCGGCATCACGTGGAAAGTGGCAGCAAGCGCTATGAGGAATGGAGCCACATGGCCGTCGGCATGCGCTTTCGCGCCGGCGGCATGGGCGTTCCGTTCCTGCCGACGCGCGCCATGTTGGGGTCGGATATCGTTGGTCAGCGTCCCGAAGCCAGGCAGATCGATTGTCCGTTCACGGGCGAGAAGCTGCTGCTGGTCCCCGCGCTCAACCCCGACGTCGCGCTGATCCACGTCCAGCGCTGCGACCCCTACGGCAACGCCCAGATCGACGGCCTGCAATTCATGGACATCGATCTCGCGCTCGCTGCCAACAGCGTGATCCTCACGACCGAGCGGATCGTGTCGAACGACCAAATCCGGCGCGCGCCGGACCAGACGAAAATCCCGTTCTTCTGCGTCGACGCCGTGGTCGAGGTTCCCTACGGATCGGCGCCGCACGAGTGCTACGGCCTCTATGAGCCGATGATGCGGCACATGGAAGCCTATGTCGCGCAGGTCAACGCGGATCCCGTAAAGGGCATGCAGGAATATCTCGACCGCTATTTTTACAGCCCGAAGTCCTGGAACGAATATCTCTCGCTGATCGGCATGGATGAGGTGTTGGAGGCGACGCAGAAGGGCAGGAGCATCTATAATGACTGAGGCGCAGCGCTACACCGCAAGCGAAATTCTCGCGATCTTGAGCGCGCGCCAGCTGCAGGACGGGCAGGTGGTCTTCGCCGGCATCGGCGTGCCGCTGCTCGCTGCAACCTTGGCCCAGCGCACCCGCTGTCCAGCCCTGACCATTCTGTTCGAGGGCGGCGTGGTCGGCGCCTTCGTCGAGCCGGGCAAATTGCCGCCGTCGACCAACGACCAGCGCTGCACCAAGCGCGCCAACATGGTCCTCGGCAGCGCCGATGTCTTGCTGCTGCTCCAGCGCGGATACGTCGATGTCGGCTTCATGGGCGGCGCCCAGATCGATCAGTTCGGCAATCTGAACTCGTCGTTCATCGGCGACCCGGCGAAGCCGAAGACGCGCCTGCCGGGTACCGGTGGCGGCAATGACATCTCCAGCCTGACCAGCATGATCGTCGCGATGAAGCACGAGAAGCGTCGCTTCGTCGAAAAGGTCGACTTCATCACCAGCCCCGGGTTCATCCGCGGCGGCACCAGCCGGCGCGACTCCGGCCTGCCAAGCGGCGGCATGTGGCGCGTGATTACCGAGCTCGCCGTGTTCGGCTTCGACAACAGGACCCGGCGCATCAAGGTGCTCGCGCTCAATCCCGGCGTCAGCCGCGAGGAAGTGCAGGACAATACCGGTTTCAGGCTCGACTTCGACGAGAACCTCCACGTCACGTCGCCACCGACCGATCATGAACTCGAGACGCTGCGGATGCTCGATCCCGACCGTCTCTTCACCGCTTAAAGCTACACCAAGTCCGGAGATCTATTGATGACCACGCTTGCCAACACGTTTGGTATTGCCGCGCGCAATTTCACCGCTTATCCCGAAATGCCCAACGCCCGGGCGCTCGTCGAGTACGGCGTTCGGGTCGAGGAGCTCGGCTACGATTCGGTCTGGGTCTGGGATCACATGCTTCTCGGCGTCGATCCGAACTTCCCGATCATCGACTCGCTGACGACGCTGACGGGCATTGCCGCGCGCACGAAGCGGATCAAGATGGGCACCGGCATCCTGGTTCTGCCGCTCCGCAACGCGGTGGCTCTCGCCAAGCAGCTCTCGAGCATGGATCAGCTGTCCGAAGGCCGCCTGATCATGGGCATGGCGTCCGGATGGTACAAGCGCGAGTTCGACGCGCTCGGCATTCCCTTCGAGAAGCGCGGGAAGATCATGGATGAAAATCTCGAGATCATGCGCCGGCTGTGGACCGAAGAGTCGGTTACCGGCGAATACATGCGCCACAACATTTCCAAGGCGGTGATGTATCCGAAGCCGGCGCAGCCGCAAATTCCGCTGCTGATCGGCGGATACGCCGATCCGGTGCTGAAGCGCGCCGCCTTGAATGGGGATGGCTGGCTCACCTACTTCTATCGTCCCGCCGACTTCAAGAAGTCCTGGGACAAGATCATCAACTTCGCCAAGGAGAGCGGCAAGGATCCGTCGACTTTGAAGAACGCCTCGCAACTGCCGATCATGATCGGCAAATCGCGGCAGACGGTCGAAGCCGACATGATGGACTGGCTCAACAAGGAGTGGGACTTCCCGGCTCACAGCGACTGCAGCCGCGAGAGCGCCATCATGGGCTCGGTCGATGAGTGCGTCGCCCAGCTTCGCGAGCACATCGCTCTCGGCGTCCAGAAGATCATCTTCGTCCCGTACAAGTATCAGGCAGACCAGGTCGAGACCATCGCGCGTGAGATCGTCCCGCGCCTGCGCGCCAAGTAACGAAACCGGAAACCGCTCAACACAGGCGACAACCAGATGACTGACCCCGTACGCAAGAAGATCCTCGACAAGGTCGACGCTTCGAAAGATCACGCGATCAAGTTCCTCCAGGATATGGTCGCGATCCCGAGCGTGACCGGCGACGAAGCCGCGATCCAGAAGCATATGCACGGCTACCTGACCGAAGTCGGTCTTGAGGTCGACATGTGGGAGACCAATTGGGACGAGCTCAAGAAGCATCCCGGCTATCGCCCGGTCGACCGCGGCTATGAGAATCGCCCCAACATCGTTGCGACCCTGAAGGGTACCGGTGGCGGCCGCTCGCTGCTTCTCAACGGTCATACCGACGTGATCCCCGTCGGCAACGGCGAGGGATGGAGCGACAATCCGTGGTCCGCTTCGATCAAGAACGGGCGCATCTATGGCCGCGGTTCGTGCGACATGAAGAGCGGCGTTGCCAGCCACGTGCTCGCGGTCCAGTACCTGAAGGAGCTTGGGCTCACTCCAAAGGGCGATGTCATGATCAACATCGTCATCGACGAGGAAGTCAGCGGACACGGCACGCTCGACACCGTCATCCGCGGATACAAGGCGGATGCCGGCATTTCCGGCGAGACCAGCGACCTGTTCGTGCAGCCGGCCTGCATCGGGCGTATCTGGTTCCAGATCGACATCGAAGGCAAGCCCGCCGGTATCCAGCAGCGCTACCTTGGCATCAGCGCCATCGAGCTCGGCAACAAGATCGTGAAGGCCGTGCAGGAGCTGGAAGACGAACGCGTCGCGAACGTCAAGCACGCGCTCTACCCGAGCGCCATCGACTCCTTGCCCTGCATCATCGGCAGCTTCCAGGCCGGCAATTATCCGAGCGCCTTCCCGGCGAGCGCCGTTCTGAAGGGATCGATCGGTACGGTGCCGAGCGAGGACCACGAGGGCGTCAAGCAGAGTCTCGTCAAGAAGATCGCCGAGGTTGCGGCTCAGGATCCCTGGATGAAGGACCATCCTCCCGTGGTGAAGTTCGTCGGCTACGACGCCGAGGCTTCGGAGATTCCGGTCCAGCATCCGATCGTGCAGACCGTCTGCGACGTCTACACGGAAGTGACCGGCAAGAAGCCGACGATCTCGGGGCGTCAGGGTGCGGCGGACACGCGGTTCTTGAACAAGTACGCGAATACGCCAACCGTGATCTTCGGTCCCGGCTCGACGGCGGTCATGCATGCGAACGACGAGTACGTCTCGATCGATGATTATCTGACGGCCATCAAGGTCATGGCTCTCAGCATCTACGACTGGTGCAATTCCGCCCCAACAAAGTAATCAAGGGCCGGATCGATCGGGAAGGGGCCCATGGTTTGGGCCCCTCCTTTTTTGGCGGCGTCGGTGGTGCGAACTCGCTATTGTCGCGCGCAGAAGAGTTCTCGAGACTCGACGCTCAATCCAAGTGATGCTATCATTGTGATAATAGAATGAATCTGATGTTCGAGCCGTCGATCGCTCTGGACACGGACGACAAGAGGGGAGACGGAGTGGCAAAGCAGGGCGTTGGAGCTTCCATTTCCCGAAAGGAAGATGATCGCTTTCTCCGCGGACGGGGCGAATATGTCGGCGATATTCGCTTGCCCGGCATGCGCGACGTTGCGTTCGTCCGTAGTCCGCTTGCACATGCGCGGATCAAGGACATTCGCATCCCGCCGCATCTCCGCAGCAGCGTGTTCATTGCGTCAGATATCGCGGCCGATACGCGTCCCATTCGCGCGGTGTCCGGACTGCCGGGCTTCAAGCCTTCCGACCAGCCGATCCTCGCGTTCGAGAAGGTCCGTCAGGTCGGTGAATTGATCGCGATGTGCGTCGCCGACACCCGCGCGGAAGCCGAGGACATTGCGGCTGCCGTCGAAGTTGATTTCGAGGAATTGCCGGCCGTGCATGACATGCTGCTGGCGCGGCGTCCGGATTCGGCCCTGGTGCACGAAGAGTGGGGCGACAACGTCTTTCTCGAGACGTTTGTCGACATCAACATGGAAGCGGCCTACGACGCTCCGATCAAGATCACGCGCGAAATATCGACCGCGCGGCAGAGCATGGCGCCGATGGAAGGCCGCGGCACGGTTGCGGTCTGGCAGAAGCGGATGGACCAGCTCGTCCTCTACACCGGCAATCAGCAACCGCACATCGTGCGCAACGGCCTGTCCGAATGCCTCAATCTCGAGCAGCTGAAGATCCGCATCGTCTCGCCCGATGTCGGCGGCGGCTTCGGCTACAAGGGTATCGTGCTGACGGAGGATGTTTGTCTGGGTTGGCTGGCCATGCGCTGCGGTTATCCCGTGCGTTGGATCGAGGATCGTCGCGAGCATTTGACGGCGGGCGCGAACTGCCGCGAGCATCATTATAACATCACCGTCTATGCCGATCGCGACGGGAAGTTGCGCGGTGTCGAGTGCGAGGCCTCGGTGGATTCCGGCGCCTACTCGTCCTATCCGTTTTCGGCATGCCTGGAGGCCGCGCAGATCGCCAGTATCCTGCCCGGCCCGTACGACTTCCCATCCTATCGCTGCCGCACCTGGTCGGTGTCCACCAACAAGTGCCCGATCCTGCCTTACCGCGGCGTTGCCCGAACCGGCGTTTGCTATGCGATCGAACTGATGATGGACGCCATCGCCCACGAATGCGGTCTCGAGCCGTACGAGGTGAGGCTCAAGAACCTGGTGCGGCCGGAGCAGATGCCGTTCGACAACATCACCAAGAAGCACTTCGACAGCGGAAATTATCCGGAATCGCTGCGGCAGGCTCTGGCAAAGATTGATCTGGCCGGTCTCCGCGCACGCCAAAAGAAGGGCGAGCCGGATGGTCGGTTGATCGGGGTCGGGCTATCCGTCTACTGCGAGCAGGGCGCCCACGGCACGTCGGTCTACGCAGGCTGGGGCATCCCGATGGTTCCGGGACACGAACAGGCGACCGCCCGCATGACCCCCGACGGCGGCCTCGAGTTGCGCATCGGCGCGCATTCGCATGGTCAGAGCATGGAGACCACGCTTCTGCAGGTCGCGCACGAGATCCTTGGCATCGACGTCGCGCGCATCAAGCTGGTTCACGGCGACACCGAGTACACGCCTTACTCGACGGGCAGCTGGGGATCGCGCTGCGCGGTGATGTCCGGCGGCGCCGTCGCGACGGCCTCGCGTGAACTCGCCAAGCTCATCAAGGGCATCGGCGCGCATCTGCTGCAGACCGAGGTCGAGAACGTCAAGCTCGAGAACGGCGCGGTGGTTGGTCCATCCAACAGCGTGAAGATCGATGAAATCGCGCACACCTGGTATCGCCGGCCGCAGGATCTGCCGGCAACTGTTGATCCGAGGGGCCTGGAGGTCACCATCGGCTACAAGCCGGCGCGTGATTCCGGCACTTTCAGCTACGCGACCCATATCGCGGTGGTCGCCGTCGATCCGGAGTTGGGCGATATCGAGCTGATCGACTACGTGGTCGTCGAAGATGGCGGCCAGCTGATCAATCCCATGGTTGTCGATGGGCAAATCTATGGCGGGCTGGCGCAAGGCATCGGCACCGCAATGTATGAAGAGATGAATTTTGATACGTCGGGGCAGCCCCTGGCATCGACCTTTGCCGACTATCTGCTGCCGGGCCCGACCGAGGTGCCGGCGCCCAAGCTCGGCCACATGGAGACGTTGGCGCCGTATACGGAGTTCGGTGTCAAAGGCATCGGCGAGGGCGGTGCCATTGCGCCTCCCGGAGCAATCGGCAATGCGGTCAATGACGCATTGCGGCCTCTCGGTGCGCAGGTCTTGCACACGCCAATGACGCCGCGGCGTGTTCTCCAGGCCATTCGGGCCGCAGCCGAGAGCCGCAAGGAGAAGGCGCCCGAACTGGCGGAAGGGTTGCCGGCGTGAAACCTGTCAATTTCGACTATGCACGTCCCGATGCGGTCGATGCGGTGATCAGGCTCATCGCGGACGATAGCAGAACCGTCAAGATGATGGCCGGCAGCCAGTCGCTCGGGCCGATGTTGAACCTCAGGCTCGTGCAGCCCGATCTGATCGTCGACCTCACCGGAATCGAAGAGCTCCGCTGTTTCAGTGACGGCGCGGACGAAATCTCGATCGGGGCTTGCGTCACGCATGCCGATATCGAGGACCTCCGCGTCACCGACGTCACCCGCGGTGCGTTGCCGACGGTGGCCAACGGCATCGCGTATCGCGCGGTGCGCAATCGCGGCACGATCGGCGGAAGCTTGACGCATGCCGATCCGTCGGCCGACTGGCACTCGATCCTCGCCGCGGTTGGTGCAAAAGTCGTGCTGCGCGGCTCGGCCGGAGAGCGGACCGTGGCTGTTGAGGACTACATGGTCGGCGCTCTTGAAGCCGACCTGCGCCTTGGCGAAGTTCTCGTTCGCGTCATGGTGCCGCGACTGAGCAAATCGGCGCGCTGGGGCTATTACAAGAGCTGCCGCAAGACGGGCGAATTTGCCCATGCGATCGGCGCCTTCATGACCGACCCCGATCGCGGCATCAGCCGTGCGGTGATCGGCGCAACGGAAAGCCGTCCGATCGTCATTGCCAAGGCAAGCAATGTGATCGGCGACGGCCGCGCTCCGCGTTCGAGCGACAGTTTCGACGGCCGGGCCGTCGACGAGATTCTGGAGAAGGCAGGGATGGTCGATCCCCTGGACAAGCAAACCCATGTCGCTGCGCTGCGCCGCGCGATCGAGCAGGCACGGCCGCAATGAGCACCTGCAACCTCAACGTCAACGGGAGCGCCGTCAGCGCGGAGATCCAGCCGCGGACGCATCTTGCGGACTTTCTCCGCGAGAAGCTCAATCTGACCGGCACTCACCTGGGCTGCGAGCACGGCGTCTGCGGCGCATGCACGCTGCTTGTCGATGGTGTGCCCACGCGTTCCTGCATCACCTTCGCATTGGCCTGCCAGCAGGCCGAAGTCACGACGATCGAGGGACTCGACGACGACGAGATCACGCGCGAGCTGCGTGCGGCCTTCACAAGGGAGCACGGCCTGCAATGCGGCTATTGCACGCCGGGAATGGTTGTGTCGGCGCGCGATGTCGTGCTGCGCATGCAGGACCCCAGCGAGCGCGATATTCGCGTGGCCATGAGCGGAAACCTTTGTCGCTGCACCGGCTATGTCGGCATCGTCCGCGCCATCCAGAGTGTGATCGCAGACCGCAGGGGGCGAGGCATCGCGGCGATTCCAAACGGAAACCGGACGCGTCTTGGGCCTTCGGGCTCTGGCAATGCGACCGCGGTTGCCGCGGCCTCCGTTCGGCCCAAGGCAAACGTCGCATCAACGGCGAAAACGGCCGAAGCTCCGTCAGCGGCGGCGGCCTCGCTCAGGGATACGAGCTGGAAGCCGCAAACGACGTTCACGCAGAGCTTCACCGTCGGACATCCAGTCGATGACGTCTGGAATTTCTTCTCCGACATCGGCGCGGTCGCGGCCTGTCTGCCGGGCGCATCGTTGGCCGGAGAGCCGGTCAACGGTCACGTCGACGGTCAGATCAAGATCAAGGTCGGGCCGATCTCTGCCGAATTTCAAGGCATCGCCGATGTGACGCGCGATGATGCGACCCGCACGGGCACGATTGTCGGCGCAGGAAAGGACAAGCGCAGCAACTCCTCAACCCGCGGTATGATCGGCTATGCCGTCAAGCCGGGTGACGTGGAGAACCAAACCAGGGTCGATCTCAGCATTGGCTTCACCTTGACCGGGGCCCTGGCGCAGTTCAGCCGCTCCGGCTTGATCCAGGATGTGGCCGGACGAATCATCGCTGTCTTTGTCCAGAACCTCGAGACGCGGCTCTCCCATCGATCGGGTGGAGGCGAAGGCGAGCCGGCCATGGTCAGGGAATTCGACGCCGGCGCGCTCATGCGATCGATGGCGTTGGGTTATGTGAGGCGAGCGCTTCGATGGCTCTTGCGACGATCCTAGTTGTTCGGCGATAAAAACTCGCCTTTGGCGATGAAATGGACTATCTTACTATCATGAATAAGGTAGTCCCAAATTACGAGCGCAGCCGGGTCCCCCTCTACGTGCAGGTTGCATCGGTCATGCGTCAACGGGTCGAGTCCGGGCGATGGCAAGAGGGCGACAAGATCTCGACCATCGAGGAACTCGAAACCGAATTCGGCGTCGCGCGCGTTACGATCCGGCAGGCGATCGAGATGTTGCGCAACGAGGGGCTCCTCGATGCGCAGCAGGGACGCGGGACGTTCGTGTCCGGAAGACCCAAGAATCGTCACTGGCTGAACCTGGCCAATGATTTCGAGTCGATGGTCGATTCCGTCAGGAACAACGTCCTCAAGCGCGTCTATGTCGAGGAGAATGCGGATCCGCCCCGGCTCGCCGCGCATGAAGGACGGCCCGCCGCCGGCTACGCTTTTCTCAGAAGCGTGCAATACAACGAGGACGAGCCGTTTTCGGTCGTCAACCTCCATCTGGCGCGCAACCTCTATCTCAAGGACCGCAAGCGCTTCACCCACACGGCCGCGCTGACGAAGATCATGGAGATGGACGACATAACGCTCGCCCATGCTTATCAGGTTGTGACGATCGGCGTGGCCGATCCCGAAACGGCCGAACTGCTCAAGATCGGCCTCGGCGAGCCAACCGCCGATTGTCGCCTGGTGTTGGTCGACAGCAACGGCATCGCCGTCTATGTCGCCAATATCCATTATCATCGCAGTTGCTTCGCGCTCCGTTCCGATCTTCTCGAAAAGTCGAAGAAGCGAACGAAGGCCTGACGAAGGAGCGGGCGCAAGGCCCGCTCCGAGGCCGCGCTGGAGCGTTTTCGAGCGAAGTGGCCACCGGTTCGCGTGAAGAAAACGCGTCAAAGCAAGAATCCAGAGCTTCGGTTCTGATGCAATCAGAACCGAAAATGCTCTAGGCGAGGATGCTGGCCGGCGAAGCGCCCACGATCTCCGTGTAGCGCTTCTGGTCGGTCGCACCTTCGGTGTTGATCAGCAGCACGCGCGACGCCTGGTTCAAGCCCAGCGATACACGCGCGGCGCTGCTCTTGGCGGCACGCCAAAGGCCGGCCAATCCTGCAGCGCCACTTTCGCCGGCCACAATGGCCGGATCGTCGCCCGTCGGGTGCGCGAGGCGGCGCATCGCTGCTGCGGCGCCCTCTTCGCCGACCATCATGAACGCGTCCGCCTTCCGCGACAGGATACGCCAGGCAACCAGAGAAGGCTCGTAGCATTCGAGCATGGCCATGATCGTCGGCTCGCCGTGGGCGATCTTGATCGGCGCGCCCGCGATGGCGCTTTGATAGAGGCATGCAGCCCGTTCGGGCTCGACGACCACGAATGCCGGCCGGTTCTTGCCAAAAACGACATCAAAGTAACCCGCGACCGCGGCCGCGAGGCCGCCGACGCCGGCCTGGATGAAGACGTGGGTGGGCGCCTCCGGCTGCTGCCGGAGGATCTCGTTCAGCATCGCCGTATAACCCTGCATGACCAGTCCGGGGATGCGCTCATAGCCGGGCCAGGACGTATCCGAGACGACGATCCAATGATTGTCCTGGCAGACCTTGTCGGCGACCGCGACGGAGTCGTCGTAGGTGCCGGGTACCCGCACGATTTCCGCGCCGAAGCGGGCAATTGCCTGCACGCGCTCATCCGTAACTCCGGAATGCACGAAGATGACCGCCTTGGCTCCGACCATCTGCGCGCCGGCCGCGACCGATCGACCATGATTTCCGTCGGTGGCGCAGCCGACCGTCAGGCCGCCCGCGATCTCGCGCATGGCAGGCGTCCCGATCTCGCTGATATCCACCGCGCGGCCCAGCTTGTTGCCGGCATGCTCCAGCAGTAGCCTGACGACGGCGTAGGATCCGCCCAGAGCCTTGAAGCTGCCGAGGCCGAGCCGATGCGATTCGTCCTTGATATGGATGGACTTCACCTCGAATTCGCGGGCGAGCGCCGGCAGCGATCGCAGCGGCGTTTCCGCGTGGTTCGGCCGGAAGGCGAGAAAGCGCTCGACTTCGCTGGCTTCCTCACGCGCCAGCGTGGCGGCATCCGCCGGGTCGAGCGGTTGGTCGTGAGATGAACTTGTATTCGACAGGAACATTCGAACCGGCCTTCGCGATGAGTTGTTTGATGGGAGTTGCCGCCGCTGATCGGACGTGTCGCCATCGGGCAGCGTAGCTTGCCAGGATTGAGGATACATACTATCATTAGAACGATAGATCAATGCTGATCGCGTGAGACGGTCGCCTGCTAATCGTCGCTCCGGCGATCTTCGGAAAAACGGGAAAAATTGTTTGAAAAAGGGATTGTCTTACTAATGATGGGACATTATAGCTCGAGCAGACGAGGTGACGGATGACCATATCGATCAACTTGAACGCCGACATGGCCGAGGGGTTCGGCGCCTACGACGTCGGTGACGATGCCGGAATCCTCAAGATCATCGGATCGGCGAATATCGCCTGCGGCTTTCACGCCGGTGACCCGCGGGTAATGCGCAACGTCGTGCGGGAAGCCAAGCGCCTCGGCGTCACGATCGGTGCCCATCCCGGTTTCAACGATCTCTGGGGCTTCGGGCGTCGGCGCATCGATATGCGCCCCGATGACCTCGAATACATGGTCGCCTACCAGATTGGCGCGCTGCAGGCGATGGCGGCCTATGAAGGCGAGCGGGTCACCCACCTCAAGCCGCACGGCGCGCTCAACAACATGGCCGCCGAAGATGCCGAATACGCGCTTGCCATCGGCCGCGCCATCAAGGCCGTCGATCCGCGCATCATCTATGTGGCTCTCGCGGGGTCCGAGATGGAGAAGGCCGGCCGCAAGCTCGGACTTCCCGTCGCGATCGAAGGCTTCTGCGATCGCCAGTACGACGACGACGGCAATCTGACATCGCGCAAGATCGCGGGCTCGGTCATCAAGGATGCGGCGGTCGCCACCCGGCAGGTGCTCGATATGGTGCTGAACAACACCATCACCTCCCGCAACGGCAAGAAGATCAAATGCAAGGTCCACTCGCTGTGCGTTCATGGCGACGAGCCCACGGGCGTCGCCACGGCCCGTGCGGTGCGGGAGGGCCTCGAGAAGGCCGGCGTCAAGCTGGTGCCGCTCACCGAAATGCCCCTCGACTAATCCTGGAAAGGCCACCGAGACATGAACACGAAACCGACGATTGCCATCCTTGGAGGAACCGGTGACTTGGGATCCGGCCTCGCGAAATGCTGGCTTGCGGCCGGTTACAAGGTCATTCTCGGTTCACGCTCCGCGGAGAAGGCCAAGAGCGCGGCACGGACCATGACCGGCGACGTCGCGGGTGACGACAATTCCGCCGCGGCGCGGGCTGCCGACATCGTGGTCGTTGCCGTGCCGTTCGCGAACCATGATGCGACGCTGAACGAAGTCAAGGACGTGGTCCAGGGCAAAATCGTCGTGGATGCCGCGGTCCCGCTGGTGCCGCCGAAAGTGTCCGTCGTCCAGCTTCCGTCCGCCGGCTCGGCCGCGCAGATCGCACAGCAGTTGCTCGGACCCGGTGTGCGGGTTGTCTCCGCCTTCCACAATGTGGGTGCGACCAAGCTGCACCAGGGCAGCCGGGCGGATTGCGACGTTCTGGTCTTTGGCGACGACAAGGCGGCGCGCGACGTCGTCATCGGTCTCGCGAACGAAGTTGCATCCGCCGGCATCGACGGCGGCGTGCTGGCGAATTCGGCGGCGGCCGAGGCGCTCACATCCGTGCTGATCGGGATCAATCGGCGCTACAAGGTGCCCGGCGCCGGCATCCGCATCACCGGCCTGTCCGCTAGCCCGGGTACCTGATCCATGCCTGTGGGGACGCGAGTCGAATACATCGCCCTGCAGGACATTCGGCGCGTCGAGCCGGGCGAGGATCTTGCAGCGCTCATCAGTCAGGGCCTGGCCGGGATGTCGCTTGAGCTGCAGCGGGGCGACATCCTCGTCATTGCGCAGAAAATCGTCTCGAAGTCGGAAGGGCGGTACGTTCGGCTGAGCGACGTCGAGCCTTCCCCGCAGGCGCTCGAACTCGCGGCGACAGTCGGCAAGGACCCGCGCTTCCTCGAGGTCATGCTACGCGAGTCGGCGGAGGTCGTCAAGACGCGGCCGAACGTCGTCATCGCCGCGCACCGGCTCGGCTTCGTCATGGCCAACGCCGGCATCGATCAATCGAACATCGAACACCGTGAAGGCGAAGAGCGCGTCCTGCTGCTGCCCAAAGATCCCGACGGATCCGCGCAGAGGCTGAAGGTCACGCTGGACGCATCCGGCGACCTCAATCTTGGAATCATCATCAACGACAGCTTTGGCCGTCCCTGGCGCAATGGTGTCGTTGGCGTGGCGATCGGCGCCGCAGGCATTCCGTCGCTGCTGAGCCAAATCGGCGTCCCCGACATGTTCGGCCGGGCGATGCGCGTCACCGAGATCGCCATCGCCGATGAGATCGCCGGCGCCGCGTCGCTCCTGATGGGGCAGGCGGGCGAGGGGATGCCGATCATTCTCGTCCGTGGCCTCACGCTTGATGGACCGGTCTCACCCGCGGCCGCGCTCGCGCGAGCCAAGAGCCAGGACATGTTTCGATGAGTGGCGCTGACCTCAACGTTGTTGCGCTTTGCGGCGGAGTCGGGGGCGCCAAGCTTGCCTACGGTCTCAATCGCCTGCTGGGCGCCAAGCTTGCCGTCATCGTCAACACAGGCGACGACTTCGAGCATCTTGGTCTCACGATCTCGCCGGACATTGACACGGTCGTCTATACGCTGGGCGAGCTTGCCGACGAAGAGCGTGGCTGGGGGCGAGCCGGCGAAAGCTGGAACTTCATGGAGGCGCTCGGCGGCCTGAAGGGCGAGACGTGGTTTCGTTTGGGAGACCGCGATCTTGCCATGCACGTCCTGCGCTCGCGCGCGCTGAGCGCCGGCGTAACCTTGACCGATTTCACCGGCAGGATTGCATCGCATCTCGGCATTGAGGCGAGCATCTTGCCGATGACCGACGATCCGTTTGCGACGATCGTCGTGACGGCCGATCAGAAGCTCGCGTTTCAACGCTATTTCGTCGAGCTGCAGGCACGGCCCGAGGTGAGGAAGATCGAATTCCAGAGCCCCAGTGGTGGAACGGCGACCAGCGCCGCATTGCGGGCCATCGGTGCCGCCGATGCCGTCATTGTCTGTCCGTCGAACCCGTATCTCAGCATCGATCCGATCCTGGCTGTGCCCGGTATCCGGGCTGCCTTGGACGCGGCGAAGGCCCCCATCGTTGCAATCTCGCCGCTGGTCGGCGGCCGCGCCATCAAGGGACCGACCGCAAAGATCATGAACGAGCTCGGCGTCGCGACCAACTGCGCCTCGATTGCCAGGCACTATGGCTTCCTCGATGGTCTGGTGATGGATCGCGAAGACCAGGCCGACGCCGATGCGATCGGCATTCCCGTGCATGTGACGAACACGATCATGCACTCGAAGGATGAACGCGTTCAGCTGGCACGCGAGTGTCTCGGATTTATTGATCGACTAAACAGCTGAGCGAAGCGATGGACGATTCCGAAACCTGGGCCCTGGTGCCTGTCAAACGGTTCAGTCAAGCAAAGAGCAGGCTGGGCGACATCCTGGTGGCGACCGAGCGCACAAAACTGGCGCAAGCCATGCTGTGCGATGTTCTCGGAAACCTGCGGGATACGCGCTCGCTGGCCGGCATCGCCGTGGTGAGCGCCGATCCCGAAGCGTTTGCGATCGCCAAGCGCTTCGGCGCGGCCATGATCTTCGACGAGGTTGAAACGGGCGTCAATGCCGCGGTGCAACGTGGCCTCGATGCGTTCCAGCCGTACGGGCGGCGGGTTCTTGTCGTTCCCGCCGATATTCCGTTCGCCCGTCCGGAGGACTTCGAACACGTCATCAGGTTGCTGGACCACACGCCGATCGTGCTCGTACCGGCACTTTACGACGGCGGCACAAATGCCCTGGCGATCCGGTCGCCCGACATGCTGGATCCCCGATTTGGCGAAGACAGTTTCCGCGCGCACCGCGCCCTGGCGCGACAGCGGCAATTGAGCTGCAGCGTGTTCAAGTCCCATGGCATCGGCAAGGACATCGACTGCCCGATCGATTTTGGTCCGTATCTGATCTCGTCGCAAAACCTCGGAAATACAGGCTCGTTTCTCGATGAGCTCAAAATTGCCGAGCGCTTCGGCATCGACGACCATCCCGTTCCCGTGAGGCTGTTCTGATGACGTCCGTCTTGAATCTCCCGTTCGACCGTCGCCTGTCCCGAAGCGAAGCCTACGAGCTGATCGATCTTGCGGACATCGACCAACTCCTGACGGCCGCCGCCAGGCGAAGGGATGCCGCGCACGGCGATGTCATCACCTATTCGCCCAAGGTGTTCATCCCGCTCACCCAGCTTTGCCGCGATGTCTGTCATTACTGCACGTTCGCTCACGCGCCGCGTTCGAACGTGAAGCCGTATCTCTCGATCGAGGAGGCGGTCGCCATCGCGAAGGCAGGCAAGGAGGCCGGCTGTCACGAGGCGCTGTTCACGCTCGGCGACAAGCCGGAACTTCGCTACCGCGTCGCGCGTGAGGAGCTGACAAGGCTCGGCCACGAATCCTCGCTGTCGTATCTCGCCGAAGTCGCCAGGGCTGTCTTCGAGCAAACCGGCCTGCTCCCTCACGTCAATCCCGGGATCATGAGCGAGCTCGACCTGGCCATGCTGCGCAAGGTATCGGTCTCGCAGGGGATCATGCTGGAGTCCGCGTCCGATCGGCTTTGTGCGAAGGGCGGCCCCCACTTCGGATCGCCGGACAAGGTGCCGGCCGTCAGGCTTCAGACGATCAAGACTGCCGGTGAGCAGGCCATTCCGTTCACATCCGGAATCCTGATCGGCATCGGGGAGACCAGAGCCGAACGGATCGATGCATTGCTCGCCCTGCGGGACCTGAACGATGCGCATCGGCATCTGCAGGAGATCATCGTCCAGAACTTCCGGCCGAAGGCCGGGACGCGCATGGCCAATGCGCCGGCGCCTTCCGTGGACGATCATCTCTGGACCGTCGCTGTCGCCCGCCTGATATTCGAGCCGGAGATGAACATTCAGGCGCCGCCGAACTTGAGCCCGGCGGCCCTGGGGCGCGTCGTTGCGGCAGGGATCAACGATTGGGGCGGCGTGTCGCCTGTCACGCCGGACCACGTCAATCCCGAAGCACCATGGCCGCATCTGCGGCTCCTGGAGGCTGCAACGCGGTCAACCGGCAAGCGACTCGAGAAGCGGCTGCCGATCTATCCGAGCTTCGCACGCTATCCGTCGCGCTGGCTCGACAACAAGCTGCTGAAGTCGGTCCTCGATCGCATCGACGGCGATGGATTTCCTCGTAGCGACGACTGGCACCCCGGGCACGTCGGTGGGCTTCCATCGCGCGAGCTCGGGTGGCTGAAATCCGCACCGCGCACCGCGCACGGCAGCGAGGTCACATCCGTCATTGCCAGGGCCCAGCGCGGCGATGAGCTTTCGGAGGGCGAGATCGTCAGGCTGTTCCGCGCTCACGAGAACGACCTTACCAGCATTTGCCGGGCGGCCGACGAACTGCGGAGCAGCGTCAACGGCGACGTGGTGTCCTACGTCGTATGTCGCAACATCAACTACACCAACATCTGCTCCTTCAAATGCCAGTTCTGCGCCTTCTCAAAGGGCAAGATGAGCGAGAATCTGCGCGGCCGGCCCTACGACCTCGAGATGTCCGAAGTCGCGCAGCGGGTCACCGAGGCCTGGGACCGCGGTGCGTCCGAGGTGTGCATGCAGGGCGGCATCCATCCTTCCTATACGGGGCAGAAATATCTGGATATCTGTCGGGCCGTGAAGGGCGCCGTCCCGTCCATGCACCTCCATGCGTTCTCGCCGCTCGAGATCCATCAAGGCGCGCACACGCTGGGCATTTCGGTTGCCGAATTCCTGCAGGAGCTGAAGGCGGCCGGCCTGGGCACGCTGCCGGGAACGGCCGCCGAGATCCTCGACGACGAGGTGCGCGAGACGCTCTGCGCTGACAAGATCAGGACCCAGCAGTGGCTCGACGTCATGCGCACGGCGCATTCGATCGGGCTCCGATCGACGGCCACCATCATGTTCGGCCATATCGAGCGCTACGACCATTGGGCGCGACATCTGCTCCGGCTGCGGCGCTTGCAGGCGGAGACCGGCGGATTTACCGAGCTCGTACCGTTGCCGTTCGTCCACATGGAAGCGCCGGTCTATCTCAAGGGCCGGGCGCGACCGGGGCCGACATTCCGCGAGGCGGTCTTGATGCATGCGGTGTCGCGCCTCGTCCTCAACCCGCACATCACCAATATCCAGGCGTCCTGGGTCAAGATGGGACCGGAGGGGCTGCGGCACTGCCTTTCGGCCGGTGTCAACGACCTCGGCGGCACGCTGATGGACGAGAGCATCTCGCGGTCGGCCGGCGCCTCGCACGGCCAGGAAATGACGCCGCAGGCGCTCGAATCGATCATCATTTCGGCCGGCCGTGTGCCGCGTCAGCGCACGACGACGTATGGCGTCGCGGATGACGTTCGGAGACAGCGTTCATTTGACGCGGTCCATGAGCGGCAGACCAGCACGGGCATGCGATCCGCGGGGTGCTAAAGGACCCGGGCGAGGCCGTGAGATTCAACAGGGATGATTGGAAATGGCGTTTGTAATCGAGCCGAATGTCGTCGACAGGAAAGGCTTGCGGCAAGCCGCGGCGCAAGCGCGCAAACTTAACCTGAAGCTGCCGACCTTCTCGCAGCTCGCGCACCCGCAGCTTCCGTCGGCCAAGGTGTGGGAGGACATTGCGGCGGTCGGGCCGGACGAGCCGAGCGCCGCGAACCTCTGGCGCATGCATTGGTACAATGCGGAAGACCGCAGGGGCAGGGACCTGGTGCCGGGCCATATCGTGCTACCAAAGGAGATCTCCGGCGTCGATGCCAAGATCATCGTGTTGCTCGGCGATCGCTTTCCGATGATCGGCGCGCACAAGGTCCTGCCGGCCTATGCCGCCTTGATCGAGCAGCTCGTGACCGGGCGCTTCGATCCATCTAGGCAGAAGGCTGTCTGGCCTTCCACCGGCAATTATTGTCGCGGCGGTGTCGCCGTTTCACGGATCCTCGGCTGTCGCGGCGTTGCCGTCTTACCCGAAGGGATGAGTCGCGAGCGCTTCGAATGGCTCGAGAAGTGGGTGACGGACCCGGGCGACATCATCCGGACACCGGGCACGGAGAGCAACGTCAAGGAGATCTACGACAAGTGCGCGGAACTCAGGCGCGACGACAGCAACGTCATTCTCAACCAGTTCTCGTCATTCTCGAACTATCTCATCCACTATGAATGCACGGGGCGCGCGGCGGAAGATGCCTTCAAGGCGTTCAATCAGGACGACAACCACGAATTGGCGGCCTTCGTCTCGGCAACCGGATCGTCGGGGACGATCGCCGCGGGCGATTTTCTCAAGAGACGCTGGGGCTCGAAGGTCGTAGCCGTCGAGGCACTCGAATGCCCGACGATGCTCAACAACGGCTATGGCGAGCACAACATTCAGGGGATCGGCGACAAGCACATTCCGCTCATTCACAATGTCATGAACCTCGACTTCGTCGTCGGGGTCTCGGACCGAACCACGGACCAGCTCAATCTGCTGTTCGGCACGAAAGCGGGCCGGGATTATCTCGAGACGCGCCGTGGTCTCGAACCCGCGCTGGTCCGCGCCTTTGACCATATCGGCATCTCCGGGCTCGCCAACATCATCGCCTCGATCAAGCTGGCCAGGCAGATGAATTACGGACCCGAGAAAGCCATTGTCACCGTGGCGACGGACAGCGCTTCCATGTACGGCAGCGAACACAGGCAGTTCGAAGAGAAGCACTACGCGCGTGGCCTTGATCAGGTGAACGCCGCCGAAATCTTCGGCGCCTGCCTGCTCGGCGCCGCCTCCGATAATGTCGTTGAGCTGACGGAGCATTCGCGCCGCGCCGTCTTCAACCTCGGCTACTATACCTGGGTCGAGCAGCAAGGGGTTTCTGTCGCCGATTTTGAACGGCGCCGTTCGCAGTCCTTCTGGAGCAAAATTCAGGACAGCCTGGGCGAATGGGATCAACTCACCATCGAGTTCAACAAGGAAGCGAATTTGGCGAACGCTTGATCGGCACGCGCGGCACCGTGTCCGTCGAAGGAGTTTCGAAATCGGTCTAGGCGAAAGCAATCGCGCAAATGATGAGCGGCTGCGTCAAATGAGGGCACTGCGAAAACAAAAATAGAGCAGGCGCCTGCTTGACGACGGATTAGAAGTATCTTTAAGATACTAAGAATAGGATGATAGGATCATCCTGGCGGTGACGAATGGCCAGCACCCATAAGCTGGCGCGCTGCACTGGTGTTTCGTTCCCTAGGCACGGCTCATGCGAGCACAGGAGGAAAGATGAAGCGAGCACACGGATTGATTGCGGGCGCGGCCCTCGCCGCGGCGATGTCGACCGCACTGGCGACGGGCGCAGCGGCGCAGACCATCAAGATCGGTGTCAATGAGCCGCTCACCGGTCCGTTCGCCGCTTCCGGTACCTATGTCGTGAACGGCGCAAAGATTGCCGCCGACGAAATCAATGCCAAGGGCGGCTTGCTCGGTCGGAAGATCGAACTGGTCATCGAAGACAACAAGAGCAATCCCACGGAGGCCGCGGCCGTCGCCGAGAAGCTGATCACCGGTGACAAGGTGCCCGTGATCATGGGCGCCTGGGGCTCGAGCCTGACGCTCGCGGTGATGCCGAAGCTCATGGAATACAAGGTCCCGATGGTGGTGGAGACCTCCTCCTCGAGCAAGATCACGACGTCGGGCAATTCCTACATCTTCCGCATCTCGCCGCCGTCGTCGGTCGAAGCGACCGAGTTCAAGTCCATCATGCCGTCACTCGGTATCAAGAAGGCCGACTTCCTCGTCATCAACAATGACTGGGGTCGTGGATCAGCCGAGGACTTCGGCAAGATCATGAAGGCCCAGAACATTCAGGTCGGCCTCGTGGAGATCATGGATCAGGCCGCCCAGGACATGAGCGCGCAGCTTGCCAAGATCAAGGCAACCGACTCGGACACGATCATGGTCACGACCGCGGTTGAGCAACTCACCCTGGTCTTGAAGCAGGCCGCAGCGCTCGGCATCACCAAGCGCATCATCACCACCGGTGGTTCGCAGAATCCGGATCAGCTGATCGAGCAGGCGGGCGCCGCAGCGAACGGCTCCATGCATCTGACGACCTTCGCGCCCTGGTATCCGGACAAGACCCCGGATCCGGCAGCAACCAAGTATTTCCTCGGCGAGTGGAAAAAGCGTGGCTATGCGATCGCCGGCGCGACCGAGAGCTTCCGCGGCTACGACGGAATTCGCACGATCGCCAATGCGATCCAGCGGGCCGGCAAGGCAGAGCCCGCGGCGATCACCGATGCGCTTTGGACGACCGACTTTCCCGGCCTGAATGGTCAGATCAAGTTCCAGAGGCAAGGGCCGACCGGCAAGGAAAGCGGCCAGAGCATGCCCAACCTCTATCTGATCAAGATCGAGAACGAAAAGATCATCCTGTCGGGCTCCTGAGCTCGATGATCGCGGAAGGCGCCACCATAATTGGTGGCGCCTTGGCATTACCTCGCCCAAAACATGCTCTGAAGAGAGGATCAGCGGTCTTTCGGCCGAAAAAATCAGCATGACCGAGCTTCTGCAACACATCGTCAACACGCTTATTCTGGGCAGCACCTACGCGCTGCTGGGCATTGGGCTCACGCTCATCTTTGGCATCATGCGCGTCGTCAATTTCGCGCATGGTGAGCTTTACTCCTTCGGAGCCTATGCGCTGTATTTCGTCGGCGTGATGCTCGGCCTGAACTTCTTCCTTGCGCTGATCGTGGCGGTCGTGCTGGGCTGCTTTGCTGGTGCGCTGATCGAGGTCGTCTTGCTGCGCCCGATGCGTGGCGCGGACATCGATACGACCATGCTGGTCATGATCGGCGCCATGATCGTGATGCAGAACGGTGAGCAGTTCATCTGGGGTGGTGTCGCGAAGTCGGTTTCGACGCCGTTCCCGGAATTTCCGCTCGTGATTGGTTCGATTTCGGTGTCCTGGTTGCGTCTGTTCGTCTTCTGCGCTGCCCTTGCCCTGATCGGGGTGTCTTACCTCCTGATCAACCGCACAAAACTCGGCAAGGCGATGCGTGCCACCTTCCAGGATCGTGATGCTGCTTCGCTCATGGGCGTCAACATCCAGTTCATCTACATGGCGACGTTCGCGATCGGCTCGAGCCTCGCGGCAGCGGCGGGTGCCTTGCTCGGGCCCGTCTACGTGATCTCCCCGCAAATGGGCAATCTCGCTTCGCTGAAGGCTTTCGCCATCGTCATCCTGGGCGGTCTCGGCAGCATCGGCGGGGCCACCATCGGCGGCTTCTTGCTGGCGTTGGCAGAGGAGCTTGGTGCCGGATACGTTTCGTCGGGGTACCGCGATGCCATGGGCTTTCTGATCATCATCGTCGTTCTCCTCTTCAAGCCGACCGGCCTCTTTGCACGCGCGGAGCGGATCGGATGAAGCGATTGATCCCCTATATCGCGCTCGCCGGATTCGCATCCGTCCCGCTTTGGCTGCACGATCCGTATTTGCTGAACGCCTTCATCACGACGGGTATCCTCATTGTCGCGGCGATGAGCCTCAATCTCCTGCTCGGGTACACCGGACAGCTGAGCCTTGGTCACGTCGCGTTCTTTGGAATCGGAGCCTATACCAGCGCTCTGGTATCGCTGGGCTTCGATGTCGAGTTGATCGGCGGCATCCGCGTGGTTCACGAACCCTGGCCGGTCTGGACCGGGTTCGTGATCGGCACCCTCGTTGCAGCGCTCTGCGGCTATGCCGTCGGTAAGCTGTCCTTCAAGGTGCGAGGTGCCTACTTCGTCATCGTGACCATCAGCTTTGCGGAAGTCGTCCGGCTTGTCGCGCTGAACTGGGTCGAGTTGACCCAAGGGCCGCTCGCCTTGACCTCGATCCCACCGATGACGCTGGGGGTGCCCGGAGTTGGCTATCTCGATTTCTACAGCAAGCAATCCAACTATTATCTCGTGCTTGCCGTCCTTGTGGTGTCCTACATCGTCATCCAGCGTCTGGTTTACTCTCGCGTCGGACGCGCAATGATTGCGCTCAAGGAGAACGAGTCGCTCGCGGTCTCGGTCGGGATCGACGTGACCCGCTATTTGGTGCTGGCCGCGGTCTTTTCGGCCGGCATCGCGGGGGCCGCCGGCAGCCTTTACGCCCATTACCTCAAGATCATTGATCCCGACGTGTTTGCGTTTCTCTACACGGTCACGATGGTGATCATGGTGATCTCGGGCGGCAAGGGCACCCTTGCGGGCCCCATCGTTGGCGGCCTCATCTTCGGCTTCATTCCCGTGGCCGCCCGGTCTTTCGCTACGCCTGAGATCCAGTGGATCCTCTATGGCCTGCTGATGATCATCATCGTTTTCGTGCTGCCGAAGGGCATTGTCCCCGCCGTCGAGAAGTGGTTCGCAGCGCCTAGCAGCCGCGCCGATCCGGAGCCTCTCCAAGCCAAGATGCACGACACGCCATGAGCACCATGCCCTCCACCGCTCCGCAGCCGGTTCTGTCTGTTGAACATATCGCCGTGCACTTCGGCGGTCTGATTGCGATCACCGACATGAGCTTCGTCGTCAACCAGGGTGAGATCGTCAGCCTGATCGGACCAAACGGTGCCGGCAAGACGACGGCCTTCAACGTCATCACCGGCTTTCTGCGGCCGACCAAGGGCGAGGTGCGCTACAAGAATACCTCTCTCAGCAACCTCAAGCCGCATGAAGTTACGTCGCTCGGCCTGGCGCGGACCTTTCAGCGTACCAGCGTGTTCCAGAGCGTGACCGTCTTCGAGAATGTGATGATCGGTTTGCATCGACGGAGCCGGTCGACACTGCTGGATACGCTCCTGGCGTTGCCGCGCGAAGGGCGCGCGGAGGCGGAGTTGAGGAATCTTGCGCATGAGCTGCTCGAGATCGTCGGGATCGCGCGCCGTGCCGACGAGCTCGCCGGGTCGCTGTCTTATGGCGACCAGCGCCTGCTCGGTGTTGCGCTTGCCCTAGCTACAGACCCGTCGATGCTCTTGCTGGATGAGCCGGTGTCGGGCATGAACGCGACGGAAACCGCCCGGTTCATGGAACTGCTCAACAAGCTGCACCGCCGCGGCATGTCGATCCTGCTGGTGGAACACGATGTGCCGATGGTCATGGGCGTCTCCGATCGCATCGTCGTGCTCAACTACGGCCGCATCATCGCCGAAGGGCCGCCTGCGGCGATCCGCGGCAATCCCGAGGTCATTCGTGCCTATCTGGGTGAAGGAGCCAGCCGGCATGCTGCACATTAATGGTCTTGTTTGCCGGTATGGCAAGGTCGAGGCGCTCAAGGGCGTCACCTTGTCGATCGGGCAGGGGCAGCTGGTCGCCCTGATCGGAGCGAACGGTGCGGGCAAGAGCACGACGTTGCGGGCGATCTCGGGAATCCTGCCTTCGGCGGCCGGACGGATTACGTTCGACGGCCACGACATTACGAAGTGCTCGGCGCGGGAAATCCTGAGCAAGGGAATCGTACATTGCCCCGAGGGGCGGCGGGTGTTCCCTGACATGACCGTCGACGAAAATCTCGACATGGGCGCGTATCTGCGGTCCGACCGTCGGGAGATCGCGGCGGATCGGGAGCGGATCTTCGGGATGTTTCCGCGACTGGCCGAGCGCCGGCATCAGGTGGCGGGAACATTATCCGGCGGCGAGCAGCAGATGCTGGCGATCGGGCGTGCGATCATGTCCAAGCCCAGACTCATGATGTTCGACGAGCCATCGCTCGGCCTGGCGCCCAACATCGTTGAACAGGTGTTCTCGATCATCGATAGCATCAGGAAATCCGGGACGACGGTCTTGATGGTTGAACAGAACGCCTACTCGGCGCTCGAGATGTGCGACTACGCCTACCTTCTGGAGACCGGTTCGATCGTTCTTTCCGGCAGCGGCAAGGATCTCATCGACGATGAACATGTCCGATCCGCCTACTTGGGTGGATGACGGTAGGTGAGCAGGAATAACGAGACTCTCGTGGGCGGTGCGGCGCGAGCGAGGGACGAGGTGGGTTCCGACGAATGCCTGGTTCTTCTCGCGTCGTTCATGAGGGTGCGGGATCGCAAGGCTCGCGCCGAGATCGTCAAGTTCGCGCAACGATGCGCCGACTTCGAGCCCGGCGGAATTGTCTCCTTTGGGCTCGAGACGCCGCGCGATTGATGCGTCAGCGTTGCCAAGCCGGATAATCCTGCGACGCGGGCGGCCACCCTGGGATCGAGGACGATCTTCTGGGCAATACCGTGCTTGCGCCGCTGATTTGGTGAATGATCTCGTTGGTTCTCAAGAGTGGTGCTGTGAGTGTGAAGATCGCCGTTGCCAAGGAAATCGATGCGTCCGAGCCGCGGGTTGCGGTTTCGCCCGATACCATCAAGAAGTTCAAGGCGCTGGGCGCCGAGGTCGCGGTCGAGCCCGGTGCGGGCATCAAATCGGGGCTGCCCGATTCGGAGCTTGTGGCGGCCGGCGCCACCGTCAGCGCCGATGCGCTCAAGGACGCCGACATCATCATCAAGGTGAAGCGGCCCGAAGCGTCCGAGCTGTCGAAGTACAAGCGCGGCGCGCTCGTCATCGCGATCATGGACCCCTACGGCAACGAGGCCGCGCTGAAGGCGATGGCCGATGCCGGCGTGTCCGCCTTTGCGATGGAATTGATGCCGCGCATCACCCGCGCCCAGGTGATGGATGTGCTGTCCTCGCAGGCTAACCTTGCCGGCTACCGGGCGGTGATCGAGGGCGCCGAAGCCTTTGGCCGCGCCTTCCCGATGATGATGACCGCCGCCGGCACCATTCCGGCCGCGAAAGTGTTCGTGATGGGCGTCGGCGTCGCCGGCCTGCAGGCGATCGCGACCGCGCGGCGGCTCGGGGCCGTCGTCACCGCGACCGACGTGCGGCCCGCCACCAAGGAGCAGGTGGAGAGCTTGGGCGCGAAATTCCTCGCCGTCGAGGACGAGGAGTTCAAGAACGCGCAGACCGCCGGCGGCTACGCCAAGGAGATGTCCAGGGAGTACCAGGCCAAGCAGGCCGCGCTGACCGCCGAGCACATCAAGAAGCAGGACATCGTGATCACGACCGCGCTGATCCCGGGCCGTCCGGCGCCGAAGCTGGTCTCGGGCGAGATGGTGAAGTCGATGAAGCCGGGCTCGGTGCTGGTCGATCTCGCGGTCGAGCGTGGCGGCAATGTCGAGGGCGCGAGGCCCGGCGAGGTGGTCGAGACCGACGGCATCAAGATCGTCGGCTACACCAACGTCGCCGGCCGGGTCGCGGCCTCGGCCTCGAGCCTGTATGCGCGCAATCTGTTCTCGTTCATCGAGACGATGGTCGACAAGGCCAGCAAGGCGCTCGCGGTCAATTGGGACGACGAGCTGGTGAAGGCCACCGCGCTGACCAGGGACGGCGCCGTCATCCATCCCAACTTCCAGCCGAAGTAAGGAGAGAAGCCATGGAGCATCTCGCGCAGGCCGTCGATCCGTTCGTGTTCCGGCTGTCGATCTTCGTTCTTGCCGTGTTCGTCGGCTATTTCGTGGTGTGGTCGGTGACCCCCGCGCTGCATACCCCGCTGATGAGCGTGACCAACGCGATCTCCTCGGTGATCGTGGTCGGCGCGCTGCTCGCGGTCGGCGTCGGCATGGTGTCGAGCGGCTCGGGCTGGGCCCGCGGCTTCGGCTTCGTGGCGCTGATCTTCGCCTGCGTGAACATCTTCGGCGGCTTCCTGGTCACCCAGCGCATGCTGGCGATGTACAAGAAGAAAGCCAAGTGAGCGGCGTGCACCTCGGGGTGACGAAGACAAAGGGGGACCTGAGATGAACGCCAATCTGGCTGCTGTTCTGTACCTCGTGGCGGGGGTGCTGTTCATCCTGTCGCTGCGCGGCCTGTCGAGCCCGGCATCGTCGCGCCAGGGCAATTTCTTCGGCATGATCGGCATGGCGATCGCGGTCGCCACCACGCTGGCGAGCCATCCGCCGGCCGACGGCGTCGCCTGGCTGCTGGTGATCGTCGCGATCGCGATCGGCGGCAGCATCGGCGCGGTCATCGCGCGCCGGGTGCCGATGACCTCGATGCCCGAGCTGGTCGCCGCGTTCCACTCGCTGGTCGGCATGGCCGCGGTGCTGGTCGCCGCCGGTGCGTTCTACGCCCCCGAGGCGTTCGATATCGGCACGCCCGGCAACATCCATCCGCAGAGCCTGGTCGAGATGTCGCTCGGGGTCGCGATCGGCGCCCTGACCTTCACCGGCTCGGTGATCGCGTTCCTGAAGCTGTCGGCGCGGATGAGCGGCGCGCCGATCATCCTGCCGTTCCGCCACGTCATCAACATCGTGCTGGCCTTGGCGCTGGTGTTCTTCATCGTCGGCCTGGTGATGTCGGGCAGCGCGCTCGACTTCTGGCTGATCACCATCATCGCGCTGGCGCTCGGCGTCTTGATGATCATCCCGATCGGCGGCGCCGACATGCCGGTCGTGATCTCGATGCTGAACTCGTACTCCGGCTGGGCCGCGGCCGGCATCGGCTTCACGCTCGGCAACTCGGCGCTGATCATCACCGGCGCGCTGGTCGGCTCGTCGGGCGCGATCCTGTCCTACATCATGTGCCACGCGATGAACCGCTCGTTCATCTCGGTGATCCTCGGCGGCTTCGGCGGCGAGACCGCGGCGGCCGGCGGCGGCTCGGGCGAGCAGAAACCCGCCAAGCTCGGCTCGGCGGATGATGCGGCCTTCATCATGAAGAACGCCTCCAAGGTCATCATCGTGCCCGGCTACGGCATGGCGGTGGCGCAGGCCCAGCACGCGCTGCGCGAGATGGCCGACCTCCTGAAGAAGGAAGGCGTCGAGGTGAAGTACGCCATTCACCCGGTTGCGGGCCGCATGCCCGGCCACATGAACGTGCTGCTGGCCGAAGCCAACGTGCCCTATGACGAGGTGTTCGAGCTCGAGGACATCAACTCGGAGTTCGCCCAGGCCGACATCGCCTTTGTGATCGGCGCCAACGACGTCACCAACCCGGCGGCGGAAGAGGACAAGACCTCGCCGATCTACGGCATGCCGGTGCTGCAGGTCTGGAAGGCCGGCACCGTGATGTTCATCAAGCGCTCGCTGGCCTCAGGCTATGCCGGCATCGACAATCCGCTGTTCTACCGCGACAACACCATGATGCTGCTCGGCGACGCCAAGAAGGTCACCGAGAACATCGTCAAGGCGATGTAAGGCACGCGGCGAACGGCGCCAGCCTGCGCCAGGGCCTTGCGATTGGCTAAGCCGGAAGCAGATGACCTATGAAGCGCCGGGCCCGACCGGGTCCCGCGGCGACAGCGTGCCGCCCAGGATGAGCTCGAGGGACGGCCATGCCTCATCGGATGAGGAGCAAATCCACATCAGCAAGGCCTGAGGCACTGGCATTCGACGCTCGCCGTGCTGCGGATGACCCGCAGCCGCTGTCTCACCAAACTTATTCGGCTGGACCGGGGAGCCGCCGTCATTGAAGTGAATAACGGGCATGCCGACGGAAATCGACGCGGCCACATCGATCCGCAATGTGTCCTGGTTGCGATGCATCGTTGTCGTCGTCCTCATCAAGAGCGAGCAAACCAGCGAATACTCCATAGTCCCATACATCGTACTATGTGATGGACGACCGACAAGTTCAAAGTTTCGACGTCCTGTGCCTAAGATCGCAGCGTCGTCCGACGGCCTAGTGATATGTGGGAGCGCAGTAAAGAGAGCGGCCCGCTTCGGCAACGAAGCGGACCGCCACGGATTTGTGCAAGGGAAGTGCTGGTCGACTAGGGCCGCTCGAGCATCCCGCCGCCGAACAGCGTCGGGATGTAACGTGGTGCCTCGATCGCAGCCATGAAGCGTTGTTTTGTCGCGACCGGATCGAGCGAGATCGGCGGCCGCACGACTTCGATGTCGGGCTCCGTCGCCAGAACCAGGACTCCGACGCCATCGCGCTCTTCGGCCGCGGCGATGCCGGCGGCGAGTGCGCTCGGCGCATTCAGGTTCTCGGCGTGCTTGATTCCCGAGGCGCGCGCCAGCTGTGCCAGATCGAGCGTCGCGTTGGTCAAGGCTTGGCCACCCGAAGCTGCGTGAACGCCGTTCTGGATCAGGAGGATGGTGAGATTTGACGGGTTCATCGCGCCAATCGTGACGAGCGCGCCCATATGCATGAGCAGGGCGCCATCGCCTTCGACAGCAATGACCGGACGATCCGGTTGAGCGAGCGCCAGGCCCAGCGCCAGGGGGAGTGTCAGTCCCATGGCGTCTTCGAAGTAGAAGTTCTCCGGTGCGTGATGCAGCGATGCCCACAAATACGAAGCATTGCCGAGTGACGTCACGACGAGCGTGCGGGACGGCAGACTGCCGGCAAGCGCTCTGTAGTAATCCGCCCGGATCGGTCGTGCATTGGTCACCACTGGATATCCTCCCGACCCATGAGCAGGGCAAACGGACATGAGGCTTCTTCCGCATAGGTTGCGGCATGTTCGATCTGGGGACCGATCGGGCGGCATCGGTCGATGCAGGCATGGGCGAGGCCGATGCCGCGGAAGACCGGCTCCGTCGCTCGGCCCTTCGGCACATGATAGAAGACCGGATCATCGGGCGTGCCCCGGTAGGACACCAGCATCAGAAGCGGAAATTGATAACGCTGCGCGAGCGACACCATGCCCGCACCCATGCTGAGCACGCCGGCATTCTGCACAAGCAGGGCGGTGCGAACGCCACCGAGCCGGCTTCCACAAGCGATCGCAAGCGCCTCCTCTTCATGCGTTGCGCGCACCAGCGTCATGCCCGGCTCCTGGTCGATGCGAATAAGGATTTCGCCGAGCCAGCTGTCGGGGACGGAGACGACGGTGCCGAAACCTAGACGCTTGAGCGTATCGAGAACGGCAGACGGCCGATGGGCCTCTAAAGCTTCCGTCGATGTCGTCATCGACTGCCTCCGTGATTTCAACCAACGTGGCGCGCAGGCTAATCGCAAAAGGTACTATTGTCGATAAGATAAACCTATTGCAGGTCGGTGAGGCGCCTGATAAAAGGTACTATTAAGCAGATGATAAGTTTAATTTCATGACCGAGGATTGCAGCTGGAGCCGGGCGCTGCATTCCCTCGCTGGAGGGAGACTGCAAATATGCTTCGCCTTTGGTTCGTGTTGATCGCTGTTCTGATTGCATTGCCGGCTCACGCACAAGACAAGCTCGTTGTCAGTATCTGGGGCGGCAGTTGGCGCGATCTGGTGGCCGAGACGGTTGCCAGGAAATTCACGGCCGAAACCGGCGTCCCTGTCGAATTCATCACCGGCGGCACCATCGATCGGCTGAACAAGGAAAAGCTCGCCAAGGGAAATCCCGAAAGCGACGTGACGTTCACCACGTCGCATGTCGGGTGGCTCTATGCCAATGACGGGCTGTTCGAGACGATCGACACCTCGAAGATCCTCAATGCGAAGAACCTCGCGGACGAGGCGCGGATCAGTCCCTACCATCTCGGCGCCTGGGCCTATGTCTACACGATCGGCTACCGCCCCGATCTCATCAAGGACACCAAGTTCGAGAGCTGGAATGATCTCTGGAAGCCGGAGCTGAAGGACAAGCTCGCCGCTCCGGATTTCGATCCCGGTCACATCATTGCGGTCTCCGCCATTCTTGCCGGCGCCGACCCGGCCCATTGGGAAAACGGCGAGGAGAAGCTCAAGGCGCTCAAGCCGAACTTCAAGGCGTTCTACACCAATGACGCCAACAGCCAGCAATTGCTCGCGAGCGGCGAGACGCCGGTGCAGATCGTGCTTTCGATGAACGCCTACTACATGATCGGGCAGGGCATTCCGATCACGCTCGCGATGCCGAAAGAGGGCGCTGTGCTGGGAATCGACACCGTCGCGATCATGAAGGGGTCGAAGAAGGTCGATCTCGCGTACAAGTTCATCAACGCGCTCTACGACCCCGAAATTCAGGCCGAGATCTCGAAGCAGAAGAAAGGAAGCCCGGCAGTCCTCAACGCGAAGATCGATCCTGAAATCGCCAAGCTTCCGGGCGTATTCACGTCGGCTGAGCAGTGGAAGCAGCAGATCAACATCGACGCCAAGCTGCGCGCCAGCAAGACGGCGGAATGGCGCAAATGGTTCGCTGAAAACATCATGAACTGATCCGTTGCCAGATCGACCCCGCATCATGAATCAGCAGCCATTTCTGCGCATCTTCACGGCGCCGGCGACGTTGTGTGCCATCGGATTCCTTGCGGCGATGGTAGCGGTTCTGCAATACAGCCTCAGGGCCTACGTGCCGGGATCGCTCGACCCTGGCGGATTTACGCTGGGGAATTTCGCCGACCTGCTGAAACCGCTCTACGCGCGCGTGTTTCTCGATACCGTCATCGTATGCGCGATGACCGCGGTCGTGACGTTGATCGTTGGATATCCGCTGGCCTATGCGCTTGTGCGCGTCGAACAGCCGATCCTGCGTTCCATTCTCCTCGTGATTGTCGTGACGCCGCTGTTTCTGGGTGAGGTCGTTCGCACCTATGCGTGGATCATCGTCCTGGGCAACAATGGTTTCATCAATTCCTTGCTGATGTCCCTCGGCTTCATCGGCAAGCCGCTCCAACTGATGTTCACGCCGTTCGGCGTTGTGATTGCTCTCGTGCACGTCACGCTGCCGGTCATGGTCATCATGCTGGCTGCTGGATTGTCCCATATCGACCGCGGCTATTCCCGGGCGGCCGAGAGCCTGGGAGCCGGTCCCATTCGCGTGTTCCTGACCGTGACATTGCCGCTGTCCTTGCCCGGCGTGGTCGCCGGCACCACGACGGCATTCGCCTGGACGTTCTCGGCATTCGCCACGCCGCAGCTCATCGGCGGCGGCCGCGTCAATATGATCTCCAATCTGGTCTACCAGCTTGGATTTTCGAGCTTCAACTTTCCCTTCGCCGCGACATTGTGCGTGGCCGGGCTGGCTTTGACGGCCCTGGTGCTTGGGCTGCTTCAGCTTGCCTCCCGGCCGCTTCAGAAGATCGAGGTGCATTGATGATCCCGCGCTCGACCTATCAGAGAGTGCTCGGCTGGGTCGGATTGTTGACGGTGCTCGTCATCGTCGCGTTTCTTGTGCTGCCGGCGGCAGTCGTGACGATCGCCGCGTTCAACGACAAGCCAATCCTGTCATTCCCGCCGCAGACCTGGTCGTGGCGATGGTTTGGTCGGGCCCTCGCCTACGAGGATTTCCGGCAAGGTTTCTTCAACGGCCTGATCGTCACGGCCTGGAGCTCGACGATCGCGCTGTGCGTTGGCGGCATGTTCGCTTTTGTCATCGACCGGTACAAGTTTCCGCTCAAGTCCGCCATCGAGGGAATCCTGATTTCGCCGTTGGTGATTCCGCACTTCACGGTAGGGCTCGGCTTTCTCATCCTCGCGGCGCAAGTCGGCCTGAGCCGCGGTTTTGCGGTCGTAGTGATCTGCCACGTTATCCTGGTGCTGCCGTTCGTGCTGCGCAGCGTGTATGTGTCGCTGAGGAATCTCGATCAGAGTTATGAACACGCTGCTGCGAGCCTCGGCGCCGGACCGCTTCGCGTCCTGACCACCGTCACCCTGCCACTGCTGCTGCCCGGGCTCGTCAGCGGCTGGCTGTTCGCAGCGATCCTCTCGTTCAACGAGTTCACGGCCTCGCTGTTCGTGACTTCGCAGCGTACCCAGACGCTTCCTGTCGCGATGTACAATTACGTGCGCGAGTTCGCCGATCCGTCGATGGCGGCATTATCGGTTATGTATATCGTCGGCACCGCCGCCTTGATCGCCTTTGCCAATGCGTTCCTGGGCCTCGGCAAGGTCCTCAATATCGAGCAGTCTCACTAGGGAGCACGGATCTTGAAGCCATCTGCGAATGTTGAAGGGGAACAAGCGGCGGTCCATTTCGACGCCGTGACCAAGCGATTTGACGATGTCGTGGCCCTGAACGCCGTTACGCTCGGCGTTGGCCGCAGCGAGTTCGTGACGCTGCTTGGTCCATCGGGATGCGGCAAGACCACGCTGCTCAAGCTGGCCGCGGGCTTTCTGGGGCCGGACGGCGGTTCGATCTCGATCGAAGGCAAGCGCGTGAATGACATTCCAACCTACCAGCGCGGCATCGGCATGATGTTTCAGAACTACGCGCTGTTTCCGCACATGAGCGTGGCGGAAAACGTCGCCTATGGTCTGAAGACCCGGCGCGTCCCCGGGGGTGAGCGGGACAAGCGCGTCGCCGATGCGCTGGCGCTGGTCAAGCTGAAGGGCATGGAGAACCGCAAGCCCCGGCAATTGTCCGGCGGCCAGCAGCAGCGCGTTGCGCTCGCGCGTGCTCTCGTCATCAATCCGACCGTCCTGCTGCTCGACGAGCCGTTCTCGGCGCTGGACAAGAGTCTGCGGACCTCGATGCAGGTGGAGCTGCGGGAAATTCAGCGCAAGCTGGGTCTGACCACGATCTTTGTGACGCATGACCAAGGCGAGGCCTTGAGCATGTCCGATCGTGTGGCTGTCATGTCCGAGGGCCGTATCAGGCAACTCGGAAGCCCTGTCGACGTTTACCGCAGCCCGGCGGATCCATTCGTGGCCGGCTTTGTCGGCGACAACAACAGGCTGCGCGGCCAGCTTGTGAGCGTGCAGGCCAAGCAAGCGATCGTCGCGCTCGGCGATGCCCTGGTGCAGGTGCCGGGCGAGAGCCTGTCCGGGCTCGAGAAGTCCGCGGCGGTCGACCTGTTCGTCCGCCCCGAGCAGTTCAGCGTTGTGGCGCCCGAGGAGCCGTGCGCCATCAAGGGGAGCGTTGTTGCCCAGATCTACCAGGGTGGCCACGTCGATCTCCAGATCGAGTGCGCCGGGGAGCGGTTGCTGGTGCGATCCCCGGGCGAGCAGGCCGTTCTGCGCTGGCCAATGGGGTCTCCTGTCGGCATTGCCATTCAGGCAGATCGGTGCTCGGCATTTCCGGCAGCTTGATCGCAATCGTCTTTCGCAGCGGCGTGAGGGTGAAGGAATCAAGCCTGCGGTATATTGTGAGGCCTGGTTTAGCGGCGCCTACCGCGCTGTTTCCCGCGGCATCGTTGGCACCGCTGTCACCTGGCATCTGATCGCGCAACTCTGGAGAGAATGTTGAGTCAGCCCCAATCGATTTCAGCAGCCGAGGCGGTCAGCATGTACATCGAGGCAAAGGACCGAAACCTGCCCCAGCTCATGAGGCGCGCGTTCGTGCAGGAGTGTGAGCTCCAGATGCAGCTCCTGACCGACGCAATCTCGTTTCCCAGCTCCGCTCGCGGATTGGAGGGCGTCACCGACGTTCTCGTACGAAACTTTGGATTGCAGTATGAGAATGTGCGCACTTTCTGCCTCTCGCGCCCTGAGTCCAATCGCCTTCCACGGTTTCAATGCGACTGGCTGGTGGGGATGTCGAACAAGTCCGACGGCGACGTTCGCGTCGGTTGCGGTGAGTACATCTGGGATTTTGATGCCGCCGGAGACGGTCGCGTCAAGCGGCTGCTCATCAAGATTGAGTTCATGTGTGTGCTGCCGGCTGGCTATCAGACGTCTGTCCTGCAATGGCTTTCGGCTATCCCCTATCCCTGGTCGTCATACGGTGAGGCGCGCGCAGGTTTGCCCTCGATCGACGCCTTGATGCCGATTGCTCAATTTCTTCGGCGGGAAGCGCGCAACTGACTTCGGCAGTTGAGCTGGACGGCGGTCTATCGAATTCAGGCTTCGACGGCGAAGGCCCGCCTGACGCAGCCCAAGAGACGTCGCTCGCCACCTGCATACGGGGCGATGGCGGACGATGGTGTTTGCCACTGTCCGCCTGCGTCGTCACTGCGAGACCAGCTCGCAGCCACCCTCGCCGAGCGTGCGGAAGGCCTGCTCGGCGGGAATCGCCGCGACGATGTCGTAGTAGTCCCATCGTCGGCTCGATGCCGCCGGTGTCTTGACGCGCGCCAGGTACATGTCGTGCACGAACTGGCCGTCTGTGCGGACCGTGCCGCGAGCAAACGAATCGACAACCGGCAATTCGCGTATCTTGGCTGCGACAGCGAGGCCATCGTCGGAATTTGCGGCCTGCACCGCGCGCAAGTAGTGCCGCACGGCTGAATAGACGCCGGCCTGGGTCATGGTCGGCATCCGCCCAACCTTCTCAAGGAACTTGTTGGCCCACGCCCGCGACTCGGCATCGCGGTCCCAGTAGTATGCGGTGACGAACTGCAGGTTCTGCGCGGCGGCAAGGCCCATCGCGTCGACGTCTGTGAGGAACACGGTCGGCGCCACCAGCGCCTGCCCGCGGGTGATGCCGAACTCGGCCGCCTGCTTCACCGCGTTGGTCATGTCGGCGCCGGCGTTGGCCAGCGCGATCACCTTGGCGCCGGACGCCTGCGCCTGCAGCAGCACCGAACTGAAGTCGGCGGTGTTGAGCGGGTGGCGCACCTCGCCGATCACCTTGCCGCCGCCGTTCTCGACCGCGCGGCGCATGTCGGCGGCGAAGGCGTGGCCGAACGAATAGTCCACCGTGATCAGGAACCAGCTGTCGAGCTTTTGCGCGGTAAGCGCGCGCGCGAGGCCGTAGCCGTTGGTATAGCTCGTGTAGACCCACTGGAACGAGGTGCGGGTACAGGCCTTGCCGGTGAAGTCCGAGGAGGCCGACGCGTTCAGCACGATCTTGTTGCGTTCCTTGGCGAGAGCGGTCACCGCAAAACCCACGCCCGAATTGGAAATGTCGGCAACGGCATCGACTTTCTCCGTGTCGAACCAGCGCCGCACGATGCCAAGTCCGATGTCCGGCTTGTTCTGGTGATCGGCCGAGACGATCTCGACTGGCACGCCGCCGATGCTGTAGCCGAACTCCTCCGCCGCCATCTTGGCCGCGACGACCGAGCCTTCGCCGCCGAGGTCGGCATAGGCGCCGGAGCGGTCGTTGAGGACCCCGATGCGGATCGCATTGTCGGACATCGCGGCGTGCGCGACGTGAACGTGCAGCAGCGTCGCGGTCATCGCCGCGCATAAGGCCCTGAGAGTGGTTGTCATGGTCGGGTGCTCCTCCGGAGGTCGTGTTTGTTTGCCGTTTGGTTGTGTTGCGTGATACGCAATTCGATTGTGCATCGATGCGGAGAACTGCTGGCATTCCTCGCAATTTCAACATCAGGCACAAAGAAAATTGTTTGTAGAGCAATTTTTATTGACAAGAAAGCAAATTAAGGAGAGGGTCGGAGCAATGAAAACGCAGGACGAGACGGTGGCGAGGCTTGGAGCACGCATTCGCTCGCTGCGGGAGGAGCGTGGCATGAAGCTGAAGGATCTGGCCGACACCACCGGGCTGTCCGACGCCTTCGTGTCTCGCCTCGAGCGCGGGCAGGTGTCGAGCTCCGTTGCCAATCTGATCCAGATCGCGCAGGCGCTCGACATTGGCGTCAGCGAATTGTTTGCCGCGCCGCAGGACCAGTCGCGCAGCCACGTCACGCTACATCGCCATGGCGACGATGGTGAAGACCAGAGCATTCCGAGCACCGGCTATCGCTGGCGATTGTTCGCAGGCGGCATGCCGAACGACGATCTGGAGGTGTTTCACCTCTCGTTCCCGCGCAAGAACCGGATGGACCTGATGGTGTCGCATCCGGGACAGGAATACTGCTACGTGATCAGTGGGCGCATCCGCTTCCACGTCGGCGCCGAGGTGTTCGATCTCTCGCCCGGTGAAGGCATTTTCCTCAATTCCGAGTTGCCGCACCGGGCCGACAACCTCAGCGAGGACGAAGCGCGCATCCTGATGGTGGTCGCGAAGTCGCCGCAGAAGGCCGAGCATTTCGACTGGTGGCGCGTGCCGAGCGCCGCCGCCCCACCTCGATCACCCAAGAGCAAGCCCCAAGGAGACTGATCCATGCAGACCGCAACCGTGACCGGCAGGCACCTGCCGTATGAGGCGAAGCACATCGACGATGTCGAGTGGGAGACGATCCGCTGGCCTGGCGAGACCGGCAAGATGCTGTTCCACCCGCGGCCGGAGCGGCCGACCGAGCCGAACGCGGGCATCCTGCGGCTGGAGCCGGGTGCACATCATCCGATCCACAATCACGAGTTCGCGCAGGTCTGGTACATCCTCAGCGGTGAATTCAGGATCGACGACAATTTCTATACACCGGGCACGATGATCTTTCATCCGGATCCGCATTTCGAAGGCAAGTTCGAGACCGCGACCGGCGGCGATATCCTGATCGTGCAATATCCCGGTCCGAGCACCGGCGGGCGGCCGATCTATGCGGGACGCTTCAACATGGAGCAGCGGCGCGACATCGCCGAAGAACGCACCGATCTCTGATCGATCGACGCAACGGACGACAGACTTTGATTCGAATGGTGGGCCCGGCAGGACTCGAACCTGCAACCAGACCGTTATGAGCGGGAAGGGGTGGCCGAACGACGCGGAAAGCACTGATGAATTTGGTGACGATTGGTAGCGTTTGTTCGCGTTTGGTTGCGGTGTAGCATTGGTTATCGATTGGTTGTTGCTTTGGCGGCAGCAGTAAATCGCGGTGCGGTCGCATATTCTAGAGCGTGATCGTTTTGGTCTGAATCGATTGGGGATTCCCAAATCGGCGGGGGTCTGATTCAAGATGCTGGCTGGGGTGGAGGCCAGCATCCGATGGGACGGTCCTATTCTCTCGATTTACGCGAGCGCGTTGTTGCCGCGGTAGCGGCGGGAGAAAGCTGCCGGTCGGTGGCGGCCACCTTCAAGGTCAGCGTTGCCAGCGTGGTGAAGTGGTCGCAGCGGTTTCGTGCGACCGGAAGCGCGGCAGCGCGGCAGATGGGCGGCAATCGTCCCTACGCGCTGTCTTCCGAACGCGACTGGCTGCTCAAGCGGCTTGCCGAACAGCCGGACGTGACGTTGCGCGCGCTGCTGGCGGAACTGGCCGAGCGCGGGATCAAGGTCAGCTATTACGCGGTGTGGCACTTCTTCGAACACGAAGGCATCAGCTTCAAAAGCCTGCACGCCAGCGAGCAGGATCGTCCCGACGTCGCCCGGCGGCGGGCGCAATGGCGAAAGTATCAAGGACGGCTTGACCCTTCCCGGCTGGTCTTCATCGACGAAACCTGGGCCAAAACCAACATGACGCGCACCCACGGCCGTGCGCCACATGGCGAGCGACTGGTCGCCAAGGCCCCGTACGGCCGCTGGCGGACGCTGACCTTCCTAGCCGCCCTGCGCCATGATCGCATCGACGCGCCCTGCGTGATCGATGGTCCGATCAACGGTGAGAACTTCCTGGCTTACGTCGAGCAGATGCTGGTTCCGACGCTCAAGCCTGGTGACATTGTCATCATCGACAACCTCGGCAGTCACAAAGGCAAGACCGTCCGTCGCGCCATCCGCGCCGCTGGCGCAAAGCTGTTCTTCCTGCCGCCCTACAGCCCATATCTCAATCCGATCGAGCAGGTCTTCGCCAAGCTCAAGACCTTGCTCCGAAAGGCTGCCGAGCGAACCGTCGAAGCAACCTGGATGCGCATCGGCGCTCTACTGGACTGCTTCACGCCGGAGGAATGCGCCAATTGCATCGCGAAAGCCGGATACGCTTCAACTGGATGCCCTCGACCTGTCAGGATTACTTCTCGAACTCTTGAGTGGCATGTCCGATTTTGGAGAGCAAAGGGACAGGGCTGAGGTCGCTGCGGCTGACGGCTAGCAGGGTTTGATGTCGGCACTGCTTCGCAGATACTCTGCCTCTTGGAGGTCGTCGCCTTGTCAAATCGCCTGTGCCGTTTGCCAATTTTTCCGGTGTCCTCCCGGTGAGTGTGCCATGGCCACGATCGCAATGGCCACAGTCAGCGAGCTCGTTGATGAGCCGCGTGAGCTGGCTGAGTGTGAATCGGCGTTGAACCGATAAGGGTGACAAAATGAGAGCCCAGCTAACAAAATGGCCGGAGATCTATATCGATTTCTACCTCGTTCATTTCTAACTCTATAAGATCGCCGCGCGTTGGAGCGCAAGATCCCGCCTTTATGGCCGCTATTGAACCCCGTTTCACGCCGCTAAAAACGTAAAAACCCGCAGCGTCGGTAACCGTTTGTCTTTCTAAACCATCAAAATCCCCAGTGACGGTCACTCCAGCAGCTGCCTTGCCGGCAAGTCCCGTCACACGACCAGCGGCCACGACAGTTTGGTTCTGGGAAACACCGTTCGCGCTGGGTCGAAGTGTCTTCAAGTCGCCAACTTCCAAAATGTCGCCGGGGCGAGCATCCTTCAATTGAACCTCGACGCTTTCGATTCTTCCGAGAACAAGGGGTAGGCGCCGCCCAACCCAATCCTCAGACCATCGCAAGCTATGCTGAGGAATCGTCGTCGACTGCCATTGCTGGCCAGAATTGTGCTGATCAAAAATTGCATAGGAATTACCGGGTGCCAGTGCAGGCGGAATAACGTCGGTAAACTCCACATGTGTTGCGTCCGCACGCTTAAAAACAATCGAGGCGTGGCCTGATGGAGCGGCCCCGTCATCCCTTCGTATGCGGTAGGAAAACGCAATATGCGTGGCGTTAAACACCGACAGCGAGTTCATGCCAAAGCTAACCGAGGCGACGTTTGATTGCGCAATTAATTTGGCAAATGCGGAGGGGCCGGAAGATTCTTGCCCCGAGATCCATTCGTATTGTCCCCCAGTCGAGGAGATGCGAGCAGAATGCTCCGGCGCTACCTTTCCCAGAATAATTGTTGGCGTATTGTCGTCTACGACGGTGATCGATTGGCGCCCTGACTCGTCGGCCGGATTGCGGACGAAATAACTAATCGGTTCGCCATCGATGGACACCGTGGCGACGCCGGAATCTTTCACAAAAACAGTAAGTCCGTTCAGGTCGCGCGTGCTCGCAGCACGATCAGGAAAAACGGTTTCAAGTACCGGGTCAAAATAAGATCTAATTTGAATGGCAGACGTGTGCGGATCGACGGTAAGATGGTCACCGATGCCGGTGCGAAGAATATTGTAATTTGCCCATACGCCTGCCGCTGGAACCCAGACCCGCTGTCCGAACGGGTGCTTTGCGGTGGGATCGTAGTAGTGCATTGAGAGCTCTGCGAAAGCGGCCATGGTCGCCGGACCGAAAGGCGACTCCGTCGTTGCGTGGAATGTCGGATCGAAGCGCGTGGTTCCAAAATGGGTATACCAATTGTGCTCGACTGTACGACCCTTATTGACCAGGGCCAAGCTCAACGCAATGAGCCCGCCGCTCGTTGATCCCTGGTCTGCTTGCCGGCAGTAGACATTTTCGCGACACAAAAAACGCTGCGCGTCGAAGTCGGCCATAGCGGGGTCGAGTTCGGCCAGCATCTTCGGAACATCCGAGAGGGGGCTGCCTAAAGCGCCGAAATCGCCATGTGTTTTTACAAGCGCGTAGAACCCGGCGAAGCTTTCGAATGCGGCAGGAATTTGCGAAGAAAAATTGACGGTTTCCTGATGGGGAGGGTTGTAGATCGCCGTGACACTGCGAATCCCCAATTTTTTCAGGATGTCCGCGTGATAGGCGTCGCTTCCTTTTCTGGCGGCCAATCCTTCCATGTCGCGGCGCACGACATCTTTCCCCGGCCCCTGATCGAGAAGGTCGCCGCGGCGGTAGTGTGGTCCGGGACCTTCAAAGTCTGGATGGTACGTGACCCCGCCGTGTCCAGTGGCTATTGATGGTCTTATGTTCATGTATTCAAGAAATGGAATTTGCGCCAAGACCGAATAGCGGCTGAAATTGTCCCTCTCGATTCCAGTAATCTTGGTATCGCATCCGGTGGTGCAAGAGGGAGCGCGCAGAAGCAGGGCGGTTACGGCCGGTAACGGTGCGGAGACGTCGTTGATCCGCGAACCAAGAGGCCATTCTTCATTCAAAACCAGCGTTATGGTGCGAGGCGTCTGCGTCTTGGCGTCGCCGTCGCTCTCCATGCTTCTGATGACGTCATTGGTATAGCTTGATGAGGAGCCGTCAGCAAAGCGGACTTCGATGGTCAGATCCTGTGGCGCCGTTCCATCCAGCAGAAGCCGAAGTTGCTGATAGCCTCGGCGCTTTTCGAAGCTCTTCAACCACGGAGCATCGGGGAGCGAAACCTCGGTCGTACTGCGCGAGAGTTTCACCGGCTCGGGAAATGCTGCTTTATACTGAGGCACCATATCATCCGACCATGAATGGAGATGATCGATATTGCCCCGGTGCCATTCTCGAGTAAGCAGTTCGAACACAGGCAGGTTGTCAACCAATGAAGGCTGTCTGTTCAACCCGCTGAAAGAGTCGAAAAAGGCTCCCACATCGGGTAGTCCGCTGGAGCTGCTCACCCAGACACTATCGGAAATAGGCAGTCCTAGATCTTCGTTAAGGAACCTGTGAATGGCTGCCTCGTGCCATGGCGCCTCGTAGTCGGCGTCGCTGGAGATGGTGACCATCTGACCGAAGGGAAATGGCAACCGGCGAAGATCAGAGCTCGCTGCGTCAGCTGAGCCGCAAAGGCTCGCGCACAGGATCGCGCACAGAATCCGAGATCGCACGTTCAAAACCTCTTGCTTCCCGCCAGCCCTTCGTCGCGCACGATCTTCTCAAGGCCGTTGGCGAGCAGACGCCCCATCCATTGGTGTCCATGGACAGAGAAATGCGCATCGTCCGCATATTGGAGCGGTTCATGTGCTGCAACCGAGCCGTCAGGGGCGGGTGCCTGAATGCAGCTGATTCCCGCTTCCTTGCAGAGCGCTGAAAAATTCTGCAACTCCTGCTCAATGCCCATGGGAACGGTTCGCTGATCCGGCAGGGTTATCTTGCTGGCGCATGTCGTGGATTTGCGACAGTTTGCCTGGTCAAGAGCTGTTAACATCGCAATATGGGTCCGCGGGAAATCACTTTTCAATTTCTTGATGATCGCCAGCAGCAGATCGAATGATGCCTTTGCCTCCGGAATAAAGTCTTCGCGTGGAATCGAGAACGCTTGGTACATAGGTAGACCCGGGAGCAGCGGGCTGGGATCAGGCGCGACCGCATCGAGCGCCCACACCGCGTCCCAATTCCGGAATGTAAGTTGGCCTCCCTTGTCAAAATAAAAATCGTCGAGCGGGCTATGTTCGTAATTATAGCCGAGACTTTTCTTTATGAGAGCGGCATTCAACTGTAGCGCGTAGGCGGCATTGTGCTCGAACACGATGATGTCGGGATCGAATCTCATGCCGTAGTCGCGTATGGCTCTGTAGTTTGCGCCAAGATTTCCGTTGTCTCGCCCCGCCGAGATTACTTCGACACAGCGCCCCATCTTGATGCCTAGCTCTGACTCGGCAACGAGATTAAATTTTTCACCAGGTTTGACCTGCAGTGAAACGAGACCGCTTCCGCCAACAACAAAGATACGCAAACAGCGATCTCTGTTTTCAGATACTCGGTCTCGATCCAGTTGCCCGAAATTGTTGGCGAAACTGATCCCGGCAAATTCCTGGACAGAACCTCCGCCGGGCCAGCTCGTAACGCGATGCGGCGCGTATCGATAATAGCTGGGGACGCCTTCGACCGTAGCAAAGCCCCCCTCAAGCTTGACCGCCTCCGGATTGGGAGGCAAGTGCGCTGGATTGGGGAATTCTGGTCCCACGGGGATCGTGACATGGATTTGGCCTACCGGGAAAAGCCAACGCCCGGAGCTCGCATAATAATCAACTCCTCTCAAACGAAATCGGAGCGAGACGGGCTGGTTTGGTGGCAAGTCCGTAACTCCAAAGCCATCGTCGAGCGAAAGCTCAACATGGCGTCGGCGGCCATCCTCAAACACCAGCTCCAGTGACGATCCAGGTTCAGGTGCCGCCCCGGTTATCCGGCCATAAATACTTGCCGCTTCGGATGGATCAAAGATTGTTCCACTCTTCGTGAACGCTATGGCGCGAACTGCAAAAGCGGTATTCGTCATTCCCTCAATAGTCAGGATCCAACGACGAATGTGATGATCCTGCCCGCTACTCAATAGTGCATCGTGAAGTTCGCGCGGAACAGATCCAACCAGACGATGGTGTGCGGTCTCAGTCAGCGATAGGTGTGTCCCATTCGCGATACTCGCATCGATACCTTCCGGCTCATTGCCGCCTGCGGGCGCGGCTTGCGGAAGCCTGTCATCCCCCAATCGAGATTGCCACACAAAGACACGATGATCGTCGAGTGCCACTGCAATCGAGATCTGTCCAGCGTCAAGCGTATCGCTCGACAGTTCGACATTGATTTGATCAACATCTGCCGGCTCCGAACGATCGGGAGACCAGATCAGGCGCGCAACTTGCTGCTCGGAGGTCAGGATTGCAGCATCAACACGAATCGGACCAATACGGCGTTGGGTAAAGACACCACCATACACTTCTACCAGGCCGGCCTTTTGATACAGATCGACGGGATCTAGGAAAGCCAACCTTTCGTTGGCACCACTTTGCGACTTCGCTGCACTTTGGGAGTTCGCTACGGAAAGCTTTTCGCTTGCAGCCAAACGCTCGAAGCGAAATTGTAGCGCTGCCAGATCATTTGCGAGACTACTGGCCTTCTCCGATTGTGCTTTAGCTGGAGCGAGTTGTGCTTTAACTGCAGCGAGTTCCTTGGAAATTACTTCGATCCTGGCGCCCTGCTCATTTTGCACATCGTGGATGCCCGTAATCACATTTTTGATGCGCAACCATTGATGCTTTGCAATGGGGAATCCAACGGCGCCCACAAGGGCCACAGCCACCACAAGGGTGACGATCCCGATCGTGTTTGAACGCTTCATCTTCCCCAACCCTGGAGACACCAAGCTAACCGGAAGCGAATGCCATCGGTCGGCCTTATTGAACATCTTTTATGTGTTTAAGCCGACGCTACAAACGTGACAAGGGACTTGACACACCCCCGGCCATCAGAGAGATCTGGCCGCAACCTACGAGCGATTGAAATGACATGCTGCTTTAAAAAGGCTTTGGCCGTGGCCACGCTGGCCTTGTTCGCGCCAGATGGGCACGGTGCGGGTTCGTTGAGATGGATCGTTGCAAGTGCAACTGCTGCAGAGGCGCAAGGGGCCACTTCCGGGCTTACGCTGGATGAAAAAGATCAGGCCGCCGCGGTTCGTGACGATAAACTCATAATTCTGCTAAATTTTCAAAACGTGCGCGACGGACTTGAGCATAGTCCCGATAGTACCGCGGTCGTCGTCGCGACTTCAGCCCAATATGCGAAAGCTTACCTAGCCAAGCCAGAATACAAACAAATCAAGCAGACGACGGTTTATCCTGTTTTCATACAGAGCATGGATGAGTACAGAAACGCAAATTTTGCCGGAATGAAACGGCTCGGCACAATTACGTTTGAACGAACCGACTCTGGCGTATTGATCAGCGACAATAAATTGATGCTTCACTAGGTCGGGCCGACCTTCTTCTTTAGTATCATCAATCGACGGTCCCCGCACGCTTGATAGCCATCGGCACATCTTTGGGTTGGTAGTTGATGAGTTCAAGCGACCACACGGAGCTGCCATCCGGCTTCGTCTCCACTTGGGCAAAGCCAAGTTTTCGGTAGTGGTCGGCCACCATATCGTTTCGGCCACTCGGGCGGTAGATACCGATAAGCTCCTTGCCGCCCGATTGCTGGACCCGCGCGACAAGTTCGTTCAGGACGGCCTGTTCGACCCCGCGCCCCAACACCCTGCAGCTCATCAGCCATGTGTCCACCGTCCAGCGAGCGCCATCCGCTCGTGCAATAATGACGCTAATCATGCCGTTGTCGCCGTAAGAATCGGCCAAGCGTACTTGATAGGTCAGTACGTCTGAATTGCCGCCCAGTTGCTCGATATCGGCCTCGGTATAGCGCCGCGTCGTGAGATTAAATTGATTGGATTTGTTAATGAGCTGCGTGATCCGGCTACGACCGGCGTTGTCGAAGGGGCCGATCGTCATCACCATGTTCAGCGACTTCAAATATGAATTCAGGTCGCGGGCCTGGCTCAGCAACGATGCCCGTTGCGCATTGGCCTGGTATTGCGCCACGCGCTGACGATCTTCGTCCAAAAACGCTACCGCTTCAAAATAACCTGCGCCCATCACGTAATGCGGATACAGCGCTGGATCTTCGCCCAGCTCAGGTACAGCAACTTGGGGAAGGGCTTGTCGAACCTGGCCGCGTTCCACCGGGTTGTCGTCGACAAAGACCAGAGCATCGAGGCCTATATTCAGTGCTTTTGCTACCGCTTCAAGATTACTCGCCTTGTCGGTCCAGTTGGCCTGAAAGACGGAAACATGTTCCTCCCGCAACAACATTTCTGGATGTTCGGAAAAGGCGGAGCGAGCGACGCGCTCGTCGTTCTTGGAGCTGATCGCGAGCATAATTCCACGATCGCGAAGGTCGAGCGCCATTTGCTGAACGGCAAGAAACGCCTCGCCCTCGGCCGAACCCTGTCCAAGCACGATACCGTCCAGGCCGTCATCGCCGATCACGCCTCCCCACAGGGTATTGTCGAGATCGAGCACAAGACATTTGCGCGACTTGCCCATGAGCGCGCCGATAATCCGTGCACAATAGTCCGCGTAGATCGGTACATATTGCTGCGCGAATGGAAGCTTCGCCATATGCCATTGAACGGCATTGAACCAATTCTGACTGCCGAGATTCTGCGCAAGGCCAGAGACGTCAAATATCACGTCGGGACTTTGACGAAGCGTCTCACCAATATCCTGATTGAAGCGCTGGATTCGTCCGCGTTGGGTTAGCTCAAGTTTCGCGTCCAGGCTTCCGAACAGTTGTTCCGGCGGGCAGGCGACGGTTTGGAAAATGAGTGTTCCTTTGTACCGTTGCCTGAAAGCATCGCGCAGCGTGTTTAAATAAGCTACGGCATTTTCGACGCTGCCTGTTATTCCAAACTGCAGGTCTTCGTAAGCCCGATGATCCAGCGCCAACAGAATCGCATTCGGCTCTGACCTAATGACCTTGGAGCTGGATTCCGTCGCAGCCTGCATCACCTGGTTGAACTCTGCTTCGACGATGCGAAGGTCCACGCCATATCGTAATGCGCTTGCGCATAGCGACGGTGCGATCAATTTGGTCGTGGCATTGCTGACCAAGCCCAGCTTGAATGGCTGCAAGCCGGCAATCTGCCCGCCCTGCTTTTCGCGTACCTCACCCAACGTCCGTGCCAAAACGTTCAGCTGGCTCTCATTGAGCGAGTGCTGCGACAACGCCCGCAACGCGTTGGCCCCATTTGCCGGGGCGCCATCGATCTCACGGCACAATCGCCTGAAGCTCTCAGGCGCGGGCGGGAGCCAGGGCAGTAAGGATAGGTCGAAATTCATGGAAGGCTCACTTGATTGCGCTCAGCGCGAGACGATCAACGATTTCAACGGCGACATCCTCGGGCTTCGTAAATGCACCTTGCAGGCGCAGTTGGTCGAGAAAGCGCTCGTCGAAGACTTTCAGCATATCGGTCTCTGTAAATCCTGGCATAACCGAGGTCACGCGGAGCCAGGGAAATTCTGAATCTAGCTGCGCTATAACACCGAGAAGGCCGAATTTCGAGATGCTGTAGGCGCCCATGCTGCTCATTACCTTCGGAAGAGCGGATGCGGCCCCCGGGACCCCGATTGCCCCGGTCAACACGGCGGCGACGGATCCGGCCTTTCGGGGCCTGAAAAACTGCCGGACCAGCCCGGCCAACAGGTATTGCGGGCCGACTACATTTGCTGTCCAGAACAGGGAATGATCCGCAGCAGAAATCTTGCCGAACGGAGCAATCACGGGGGGCGGAGAAGCTGCGAGAACCGCGCCGACAACGGGGCGGCCGTCCTTGGCTAGCAGCGCGATGCCATGATCGATCGATGACGGGTCGGCCATGTCAAAGGCAATTGACAGTCCCCCGCACGCTTCCGCGATCGCGCGCGCCTCCTCGCTTTTATGCCGACGATGTCCAACGACCGGCACCAGTCCCTGGTTGCCGAGTTGTCGTGCGACACATCGACCAATCCCGCCTGTAGCGCCCGTGATGACAACAAGACCGCTCACACTTCCTCCGGAGGTGGTTCAGGGCGGCTCTAATCGACGTGGAACGTGCAGCGAGCGGCCCGGTGCATGCAAGTCAACTATGAGAGATGCAGCGTTGCCAAAGCGCTGGCCGTCGCGATGGTGCGCCCACCGGACGCTACCTTTATCTTAAGCGACAGGCTACGTGCGGCTTCTGAATAGTGCGTGACTTGAGCAAAAATGTGCGCGGCCTCTCCGACATATAGCGGTTCGCGAAAGTCGATCTTCAGCGAACTCCAGATGCCGGCGCTTCCCGGCAGTCGCATACCGATAATCCTGGAAATCTGGGCGACAATCATAGCGCCATAAACGACAGCCCCCTTAAGGCCGCGGCCACGCGCAAATTCCGGATCAAGATGCAGGGGATTGAAGTCACCTGAAATGCTCGCGAACGCCTGTTGCTCCTTTTCGCCGACAACGAAATCAAATTCGGCCGTCGCGGAGCTAAGCTCGGTTATGTCAACGAGACTGATCGGTGAATCCGTCTTCAACTTATCGGCCGTCCTTTTTAATGATGCTTTCGACCACCTGGCCGACGTTTTCGAACGATGATACCTCGGCGGCCGTGAAGCGTACGTGAAATGCCTGCTCTAGCGCTACGACGAGACGAATGTGGGCCAGGCTGTCCCAGCCATCGACATCAGCCGCGACCGTCGTTGGCTTAATGACAATGCCGTCATCATCGAAGACGTCGGCGAAAACCGGCTTCATGCGTTCATAGATTTCCGCCTCTGTCATCGAAACTCCAGCTCATTCTTCATGTCGCCCGGGCAACACGGCTAAACACCAGAACCATTCGGGCATGTTATCAGGCGAGACGTCTTTCGCAAGTTTCGCGAGATCACGCCGGTGTTCGAAACAGCAGGCCGCCCCATTGTGCGGCAAAAGCAGGAGAGGCTACCATCAACCATGCGCCGGCGGGCGGCTGCCGACGTTCGAGGTATTGTCGAATCGCAAAAATCGGATCTACGCCGCCGAAATGGGCAAATCGGAAGTCTGTTTGAAGACGCATCAGCAGTTCGCGATGTTCGCTAAAAAGAATGGGAACGCGGTTTTTCCCGGTCGAAGGCAAAAATATCGCCTCGATATCGTGCTGCGTCAAACCTTGCTGCGCAAGAAGCGCGTCCGTAACCGCAGCGAAATGCAGCTGTTCGCCGCGAACATAGTTGATCTGTGCCTCGGCATTCTTGAAATGAACCTTGATCAGGTGGTCGTCAGCACTTGGTTCGCCGCCGGGCGCGTCGCCGAAATCGATGCGCATCGCTCCCCAGTCTTCATTACTCGACGACTCAGAATAGCCGGCGACTTCGAGGCCGGGACCCTGGCTTGCCGTCAGGACAATCGCCGCCGCGGCGTCCCCCCAAAAAAACGCACCGTGATTCATATTTCTGGTGTGAGACGACGCGCGACAACTGGTAACGACCATAATGTCGCCTCGGTCAGGATCTGCTGCGAGCAGTCGCACCGCCAGATCAATTCCTCGGAGAACGCCGACACAGCCCTGAGCCAGATTAAGGCATTCCGCCTTGCTCGATCCAAGCGCAGCCCGGACGGCAACGGCCGGAATTTCCAAACCGTAAGATGTAATCAGCGAGGGCGCCGAGATCACCATGCGGATATCGTCCGGTGCAATCTGGCATTGCCTCAGCGCATCACGGCCCGCGTGCACCATAAGCGCCGTTGAGTCCTCGGTAGAAATATGCGTAATTTGTTGCCCGAGGCGCGGAAGTCGCTTGACCTCATCAGCCGTCAGAGGCAGCGTCAAGATCTCCACCGGCTCGCCCGGAAAGTGAAACCCAAACCCTCGGATCCGGATTCGCGGTCGATTGTCGGCCCGTACATTCATGCTTGCCATCAGGGCTCCCTCCGCAGCTGCGGGACGGATCGGCTTAGGCCGTTCTCAACGATATTTCTGGCGACGATTGCGTTCCCCGCATCATTTAGATGACCGTAGTCGAGATAGTACTCCTTGCCGATGGCGGGGAGGGGCGGCAGGAACATAATTCCGCGATTCTTGTAGGGCAGGAAAATCGCCGTAAGCGCGTCCTGCAACTTCTCATAATGCTGCGCATCCATCAGTTCGGCGAGCTGGCCTTTTTCTTCTGTCGCATAGAAAAATACAGCGCATTGCGCATTCGACGCCAAGCCATCAAGCGTTCGCTTCAATGCGGCGATCTGAGGGTTGTCATCTGTAAGGGTGACCGCGCCATATCTGTTCTTTGCCTTTATCGTCAGCAAGATATCATCGAGCGGATCGGCTTCCGCCGGTGGTCTTCCTAGTCGGCGATCCAGCCGATCGCGCAAACGCCTTATCACGCCGGAAGGCTCTCCGTCGAAAACGCGCCACTGGACAAAATCGCGCATCCGGTAAAGCCGCCAATGACTAAGCGCGAAGTCCTGCAGCGTGGTTTCCGTCCGCGACGTCCACGTCCGGCGTGTATCGTCGTCATGCAAATTAAAGGAGCTGTCGATAACCATGGTCGAGAGCCACGGCCGACTGTATCGATTGCTTTCCTGTGAAAAGTCGGTTGAAAAGGCGCGAAGACTAATATCCGCGACGATACAATCAGGTTTGAGCGGCGAGAGTAGCCGCACGACCTGTTCAACATCGGCCGGCAAGCCGCCATTCATGGCAAGGTTCATGATCGAAAGTGGCTGTTGAGGAAACCTCTCGTGCAGGATCTGTCCGACGTGCGCGGGAATGGTGTGCTGCCGCCAGTTTGCGTCGCCGGCTTCCTCCATGCGGCGACCGTAGACCACGGAGTCGCCCACGAATGCGATGCGACGTCCTTTTAGTTCCCGGAAATAATCCAGCTTCGCGTAAAGCGTGGCGGGTGTCTGGATGTCGACGGCATCTGCCAGAAAAGTAGTCGTCTTGGTGGCGTACGCGATCGCCGCGTCAATCGCTACAAAGGCAATCAGTACAGCGAGCAGCAGCCGTTGCAGACTTGGCGGAGAAGCTTTCTTCACTGGATCCGCCGGCATCAGAAATTCTGGTAGGCAAAGATCGCCAGTTTCGAGTTCATGAAATACAGGATGATGACGATCTTCACGACGATAACGGCGACTTGCAGGATCGTTGGTTGCAATGATCGCATTAGTGCCACCCGACCAGCCGTTGATAGGTCATGATCGCGTCAGGTAGCGACCCTTGCCACCAGATCATTGTCAGCGACACGAAGGCGTAGGTCGAAATTCGCCCCGTCCACAGACTGAGTGCTGTCTGCGACGCCGCATACCGTACGCCGCTTGCTTTTGCCCTGGCGCGGGCAAATTCACGTCGGATCTGGATTGCAAACAACACGGCGCCCTGGAGTATTCCGAAAATCAGGAACCCGATGGTCGTCCCGTGCCACATCGCCACGAGTACCATGGTCACGACATAGATCGACGCGATCGCGTACATCTGCTTCTCGCGTGGTATGTTGACAATGACGGCTTTGCTGAGCGGCGAAAAAACGTAATCCTGGATAACGGAGCCGAGCGACATGTGCCAGCGGCCCCAGAATTCCTGCAAATTACGTGAGGCGAATGGTGCGTTAAAGTTCTCTACGATCCGGAAACCCATCAGCGCAGATACTCCGATGACGATATCGCAATAGCCGACGAAATCGAGATACAGCAGTGCCAGCGTGGAAATCGCGCCAATCCAGAGAACAGGAGTTGAGAGGTCATTTGCGTGCGGCATCATTGAAAAGATGCCGAGATCCATGAAGTTGTCGGCAATGACAAACTTTTTGATAAAACCGTTGAGCACTCGGTTCAGGGCATCGAAGCTTGCTGGCTTAAGCGGCACGGGCTGGTCGGTTGTTTCATTGAACCGATGAAATCGCTCAATCGGACCCGCCAGAAGTGTCGGAAAAAAGATCATGTAGTTGAGGAACGTCAGCGGACTCAGCCGGTCGCCGGGAGCGACTTCGAGCACAAACGTGATCGCCCGAAATACGATATAGGAAATGCCGATAAGCTTTACCGGATGGGCATGAAATGGATTGACGGCGCCGAGAAGGTTGGGATCCTTCAACAGAAACAGGGCGGACCAAAACAGCGCGACAATAAGAAACGACGTGGCAATCGACCAGAAGCTTGCATTCGCAGCCTTGCTCACGCCCAACAGATAAACGATGGCCAGAAATGCGGCCAGCAGCGCTAGCTGGTCCCATTCCGTGATGAAGGTTGCGAGGAAATAGAGGCTCAGCAGCAGGACCACGAGCTCGCGCATCAGCCGCGGCGCACATAAGCGGCAGGCCAGAATCGCCGCAAACGTGATGAGGATGAAGCTGAACGAGTTTAGAGCCATTTTTCTACTGAAAAGACGTTTGCGAGCGGTCTCGCCCCGGCGACCCTAGCGAAAAGCCGAATGCGGGAAAACGGCCTCAATTCCGTGCTTTCCGGTCGGGATCTGGAATGAGGCCGATATCCCCTATTTTATTGGCGGTCAACTGAGACTGAAGACAGGGCCTATCCTGTCGGCGGCCCCGTGTGCCGGTCGTCCTTGAGCTGCGGGCGGCTCGACCCACCGGACCAAACAGGCAAATGGAGTGAAATTGGCTACTATGGTCTAATGCCTGCACTCGTTTATCGCAATGTCGAGTTCCGCTTCGTTTTTGACAACCTCGATTTTACGGCCTTGCTGCGGGAAGCACGATAATCCGCTGGAACCGAGCGCGCGGATCGTAAGCTGCTCTTCCCGCTTTCGGTGGTAGAAGAAATAGTATCCATCCACGTCTGTGGTGGTGTCGACGACTTCGCCGGACGAGGAGGTGAGTTGTACCGGCACCAGGGCCAGCGGAGCGCTTCCGTCGCGCGTGACGCGGCCGGCAATGAGCTTTCCGCCGTCCGGAGCCTCGCCGTTACCTGAGGGACGCAGCGCCCTGAGGTCACGAATGTCGATGGCTTCGCCGGGAGCCGCATTAGCCAGCGAGATCCGCACCTCCCGAATCCGTCCGAGCGGCAACGGCGGCCGCCGCCAGTCTTGCTGGTTTGCCAGTGGCTTTGGCCAGGCGAGACGCGCGACGTCAAGCGTGTGCGTTCGCCACTGGTCCGGGACCGTCAATGGGGGGACCACCCAGACGCTCGAGCCTTCGTGGTCTGCTGGCGGCTGTGCCGATTCCAGAGCCGTTACAACGCCGCCGTCTTGCATCAGCATTTCGATTTTCAACGCGGCATCAGAAGATGCGGCTGAACTACCGGCCGTCGATAAACGTTTCCGGATCGCAAAATGCAAATGACTGGTGTTCCAGAGATCGAGCTTCCAGGGCTCGAAAACGATCTCGGCTTGCCCCGCAGCATCCGCCTCGAGGCTGACGAAGTCGTTGGCCGGCGTCGCGTCGACAAACTTGCCGGAGCGGATTTCGACATCGCCGCGGTCATGCAACGCAACTTTTCCGATAATCGGCGTTGGGGCGTTATCGCCGACAATCGTAATCGATGGCTTGCCGGTCTCATCGGGTGGGTTGCGGGTAAAGGTATCGACGGATTTGCCCCCGACGTCGACCGAAGCCTGCTCTGGATCGCTAACATAGAGTGTAAGCCCATGCAGGTCGCGCGTTCCTGCCTTCAAATCCGGGACAGTGACATGCGTGACGGGATCTTCCCAAGGCGTGATTTCGACTGAAGATCCGCCCGCGCCGACCTTGAGGTTGGGCTTAATTCCCGCCTGCATGATCTGGTAGCCAAACCAGGTATTCGCAGGTGGCGACCACGGGCGCCGATCGACGCTCACGCTTCCATCAAAATTATAGACCTGGTTGGCGAGCTTCCTGATCCACTTCAGTGTTTTAGGTGTGAGCGGTTCTTCCTGCGAGGCCTCAAAATCCGAGCCGCCTGACCCGAAGTGCGTATACCAGAAATGCCTTACTTTCTGCCCCTTGTTGATCAGATAAAGGCTGTCGCTCAACAGTACCGGCAGCGCATCGCCTTGAGAGATATCGCAAGTGGGTGCGCAATACAGCGAACGGCGATCTTCTTCTGACATTTCCGGCGCGGTCAATCGCATACCGTCCGCAAAAGCTTGGACACCCGAAGGGTCGAAGTTAAGTATTGATGTTCGTCTAACATCGTAGAGGCCGTTGTAAGTCGTGGTCAAATTCGTAAGGTCGGAAGCTGTGCTATCAGAAACCACGAAGCTATACTGGTCCGTTCCGTGGGCAGGGAAGTATGACCAGACGGCTCGGACAGAGAGTTCACGGAGCAAGTCGGAGTAATACGCATACGTGTCTATGCGATCGGCCATCGCTTCACGGTGAACCACTGTTGCGGGGTCGGTAAAGAAGGTACCAGGCGTTCGTGGGAGATCGAGTGCTGCGCCTTCAATTCCAAACCCTGAGATCAGGGTGTTTCCGCCGTGCGATGTCGTTATCTGGGGCCGAATATTCCAGCGCTTCAGCCATGGGATTTCGTCCAGCACGATCTGTCGGCTGAAATGATCACGCTCCACCCGGGTGAGGCTTACGGGACAGCCCCCCGCGCAAGAGGGAGCGATGAAGTCTACCCGATCAATAAGCATTGGATTGATTGCCAGTGGCGTCGATCCGGAATTGGCGGACGGAACGATGGCTTCGACGATCCATCCGAGTTTGCCGACTCTGACCAGGACCTTTTTTCCCCGGCCGATGGAGCCCGAATTGAAAGATATGCTTTTGCCCTGGGTATCGTGCAGGGCGATCGTCAAATCGGCTGGCGGCTCTGCGGAAAAATAGAATCGAACACTTTGGGCCTCTTGACCGGAGATAGCGACGGGAACCTTGGGTAGTTCTTGACTGGTTCGGACGGCAGACAGCGCAAGGGGAGGATCAATCTGATTTTGTAGTTGTAAAACTCCGTCCTCGCTCCAACCGTGGAAATGATCGATGTTACCACGGTGCCATTGGCGGAGTAACAACGCGAAGGTGGGTTCGCTGCCGGCGCCTGAATTGCGTCGATTTAGCCGCCCTGGTCCCAAGAAAAGTGCTGACGTCAGGGGAGTGCCGCCCTGCGGCCACAGCGAGTCCGATATCGTCAAGCCGAGGTCTTCGTTAAAGACCCGATGGATCGCTGCCCCGTGCCACGGGCGCTGCTCATCGACATCGCTGATGAAGCTCACGACGTGGGAAAATGGATACGGAAGCGAACGAACGACAGGATTGGGCTCTGCTGCCTTCGCCGCGATCGGAAACAGCGCAATGCAGAGCAAGAGCCGGGTGCTTACCCGAGCGGCGGCTTGGGTTGATCGCAATGCCCTCATCTTGAAGCCGCACGCAAGATATCCACCAACGGCGCGGTCAACTGCTGAGCCAGCCATTGATGACCGAGCGGCGAATAGTGACCGTCGAATTCGAATGTCAGCAGGTTTGGCATCTGGCCATAGGCATCCGAGAAGGTCGGATTTATGCACTGATAGTCGTTTTTCTGGCAGTATTCGGTCACGTCTTTCGCGTAGATTTTTGCGCCGGCGGGGACAGTCCTGCCATCCGCAAGCGTCAATGTCGTCTCACAGCCTTTGCGGCATTGGGCCTGGTCGATGCCGGTGTGGAAGATGAATTTCTGGCCAGGATGATGCTGCTCGATGTACTTGACTATCTCTGTCCAGTACCGAAAAGCCTCCTTGCCGGGGTCGGGCATCACGTCAAAAGGCACACTCAACGTGTAGCCGAACGGAATGCCCTTGACGTACTCCGGATGGGTTGGCTTGCTCATAAACACCGGATAGACGGGTGATGCCGCACGAAAAGTGAAGGATCCGCTCTTGTCATAGTAGAAGTTCGGCAAGGCGCTATTTTCCGGATCGAAGCCAAGGCCATCGTGCAGCATTTGCGGGTTGACCTGATAGACCAGACCGGAAGCCATCGACACCAGCGTGTGATCGACATTGAACTTAGACGTATAGTCACGAATGCGAGGATAATTCGTACCAAGGTCGCCATTGTCGGCGCCGGCCGAAATTACTTCGACGCACTTTCCGAGCGCGATGCCGAGCGATTCCTCCAGGATGATATTGAATTTCTCGAAGGCGCGAACCTGAAGCGCGACCATGTCGCTGCCGCCCGTGCTCGCCAGACGAACGCAATGATCAGGATTGTCGAAAAAACGGTCGCTATCTTGATAGCCGTGATTGTTGGTGAACGTCGTTGAATCGTATTCCTGCACCTGGCTTCCGCCGGGCCAATATTGACGTGAATGGGGTTCATAGAGAGCGGAGTCTGGCGAAGGCACGCGCGGTCCCACAAATCGTGCTGTCTTTGGATCGGGAGCGTGTCCATCGCTATTGAAGTAGTGTGGTCTCATGTCGATCGAAATATCGTCCCGACCGTAACCCGGCACGAACCATCTTCCGAGAGTCGCGAAATGCTCCAGCTGCGGATACCGCACGCGTAGCGAGACCGGTTGCGCGGGATCGATGCCTTTAAAGGCAAAGCCGCCATCGGCCCCTAGCGTTTGTTTGGTCACCCGGCCGGAATCGTCAAGCAGTTCGATCGGCGTTTCCGGGGGAAGATCTGCTCCCGACACGCGCCCCGATAACGTGACGCCAATGGTGGTGACGGCGGGCATTGGCCGGATCAACGCCAGACGCTTGAAGCGTACCGTTGTCCCGGCTGCGCCATTTATTTTCACAAACCACTGCTGGATCTGGTCGGGCTGCCCATTGCGAAGCTGCAGCATTAGATTTGCCGGCAGTGGAGCAATCACTTTGTTTGCCGACGGATGAGGTTCTCCAATTGAGTTCGCCGCATTCGCTTTTGCGACGATGTCGGCTGGAAGCAACGGAGGTAGAAGCCCTGTTGGAGCGAGGGTGGGCGGTCCAAGATTGATCGTATAGGCGCTGGCCTGACCGTCCTTGCCAATAAAGCCAATGGTGAGCTTTCCCGCGGTGGGAACCGCTGAGAAATCCACCTCCAGATGCGTCGCATCGCGGGCTGGACTATAATCCGGTGACCAGATGACCCAGGCTTCGTCGTGCGTGATTTCGAGATCAGCCTCACTGACCCGAATTGCTCCGGTCCGGCGTTCGCGCAGGCTTGCTCCATAGATCTCGAAAAGACCATTCTTGCGATACGGACCGACCCGGTCGAACAATGCAAACACCGGGGCGCCGACGCCGCGGTAATCGCTGACAAGGGGGGGGCGATCGGAGTTGCTTCCGAAATTTGTCGCCAATGACAGCGATTCAAGTGCCTTGATACGCGCGTCAAGAGCCCCGATGCTCGCGATAAGCTGCGCGTTTCCAGCCGGCTGCCCTTCAACGACGGCCGTCTTCTGAGGCGAGGGCGGCACCATCGCCGGGAGTTTCTGAGCCAACATTCGATCAATGCGAGTGTTGATATACTTTCGTGTCAGCTCATAGCCGCTCGCAACGACGACGCAACCCACGACGATCAATATCGTCGTTACAATATTCTTTCTTACCTGGGTCATTTTCATGGTCGCAGAAAACTATGCCTTCGGCGGTTTCAGTTGGGGCGGCTGGGTACCGTGATTCGTCTCGCAAATACTGGGCTTCTTGAACGTCGTGTTTCTTTGGGCGCGCCGTTCGGCAAACTGTTCACGTTTTTTGCAAGGGCCGATAACTCAACCATAGCATCCGATAGCCGAAGATCACCGGGCGATCCAGTGCTTTGTCCTACATGACAGGGGCACGGTGAACGGAATTGCCTTCAGTGACAGATGTTCGGGCTGGTTGCGCCCTGCAGGCTTACGCACTATCAAATTGCACGAAGGGTCGCGCCGTAAACAGCGGGTCCGCCTTGTCTGCCGATGTTGTTATATGTATTGCGCAAATCTGCCAGGAGCCCCGTTGGGTCCCCCCGAGGCCCCAACCCCTACGGCCCAAACGCGCGCCGAAAACTCGCCAGCCGCAGCCGGAATTTTCTGACCTGACAACCCTGCCAACTTGACGAAGGTCGCGCGTCAACCGTGTCAACCAAGAATCTGAAGTCTGCCGCTGGAGGATTTTGGGGGTGCTCACCGTTCAGAGGAACAGAGACGCACTTCGTGTTCCCTGTAAGGTCCCATGACGTCATCCGCATCAATCGCGTCCTGCCGACGTCGATCCCCTGAGCGCCCTGCTTGTACCCGAACGTCTCACCGCCGTGGTCGATATCGGCGCCAACCCGATCGACGTTCCGCCCTATGTGCCGCTGCTGCAGAAGCGGCTATGCTGGCTGCCACCGCACCATGGCAGCCTCTCGCAGGCTCGAACCGCGGACCACTCGGCTCAGAGGGGAGCCGAAAGACTTCCGCAACCAGTGGTGGAGAGCGAGCCGGGTTTTCTACGGGGGCTACTTATTGCCTTCAGGCCGATCTCCACCAGCCGGCGGATGGCCTCGGAGCGGCCGCCCCCGCGCGCGGACTCTCCATTTTGTGGATAAGTATAATTTCCTATGGGCCGGTCGGAGCCCCTTTCTGCCAAGGACTGACCTCCCCCTAGTACTTGGTCCGATAGGCGCTTCGAATTCATTTCCCTCAAACCGTCGCTTCTATTTCATTCGGCAAGCCTGTCGACTGAAAGTGCGCGGGCGCTTTGCTGACTGCGTGTGATCCGTTCGGCACCAGGATCGGCTTTTCTAGGGGCGATGAACGGGCTGCCCTTTTTCAGCAAGCTTCACGCGCCGCTTGGCAATCTTAACATATTTGCTTTCGATATCGCAGCCCATGAAGCTGCGTTGCTCCAACACCGAAGCGACGGCAGACGAGCCGGAGCCCATGAAGGGGTCTACAACCAATCCTCCCGAGGGGGTCATCGATCTTATGCATCGTTGCACGAGCGCTACTGGAAACTGGCAAGGATGGGCTGTCTTTTCTATATGCAACGATTTCACGTTGGGGATTTCCCAAACGTCTGAGGGATTCTTTCCTGCCGGATTTCCGCTGAAGTCACCCTTCTTTGGGCCTCTGTAATGCCGTTTGCCCGGATACTTCTGCGGAACCTGAACTCGATCCAGATTGAAGTAGTAGTCGTCGCCTTTGGTGAACCACAGGATAGTTTCGTAACGACCACTGAATCGATGTGCTGCGTGGGCGCCGTGCCCGAATGTCCAGATGATGCGATTGCGAAGAGCAAGCTCAGGATATCGTGAAACCCAAACCGTGCATGTGGGGCCGCTTAAGGGGAAAAAGATCGAAACGGACAAAAGGCCGCTGAGGCACATTGCGCGCTTCATCTTGATCGGCCTCTACACGGGAACGCGGGCAGGCGCCATCGCCAGTGCGTCGCCATTCAAAGTCGAAGGCAAGTCCTACGTCGATCTTGCGCGCGGCATCTTCTATCGGTTGGCGATCGGCAGGCGGGCCACCACGAAGCGGCAGACGCCCGTACCGCTGCCTTCACGGCTGCTGACGCACCTAGAACGCTGGACGCGGCTTGGCATAGCGAAGAGCCACTTCGTGGAGTGGAATGGAAAGCCCGTTGCCTCGGTGAAGACAGGCTTCGCATCTGGCGTGCGTCTTGCGGCGCTCGATCTTGTGGTAGGCAACGTCACGCCGCATACCCTGAGACACACGGCGGCTACGTGGCTGATGCAGGCAAGCGCTCCGATGTGGGAAGCGGCCGGCTTTCTCGGCATGAGCGAGAAGACGCTTCGCGAGACGTATGGGCATCACCATCCGGACTACCTGCGCGGCGCCGCGAACGCTGTTGGTGCGCGTCGAGCACCAACAAAGAACGTAATATTGGTTGATCGATTGGTTGGCGAGAAATCTAAACCGGCTAAGGCTCTGCAAGTGACTGATTTCACTGGTGGGCCCGGCAGGACTCGAACCTGCAACCAGACCGTTATGAGCGGCCGGCTCTAACCATTGAGCTACAGGCCCCGCCGCCTTGCGGGCCGCGGGGCGCGGCCGGCAACGGTGCGGGCTCCGTTTACAGGGTGCGTGGGGTTTCGGCAATGCCAACCCCGGGCCTGTGCCACCGCGGTCGTGCCGCCACGTCGCACGGACGGCATCGTTGGAACGCCGGCCCGGCAGCCATCTACCGTGACCATCCGGCGCGCTCCACGATCGGCGCCTTAGTCCACCGAGACGCCGGCGAACTCGACCACCTTGCGCCATTTCTCGGTCTCGTCGGCGACCAGTCTGCCGAATTCGGCCGGGGTCATCGGCTTCGGGATGCCGCCGACCTCGGCGAGACGCGCCACCAGCTTGGGGTCCTTGAGGGCCTCGCCGACCGCCTTATTCAGGGTATCGATGACTTCCGGCGGCGTACCCTTCGGCGCGGATATGCCGTAGAAGCCGACCGCCTCGAAGCCCGGCACGGTCTCGGCGATCGCGGGCACATCAGGCACGCCTGGCCAGCGCTGCGGCGAGGTGACGCCGAGCGCACGGACGCTGCCGCCTCGCGACTGCTCCAGCGCCGACGGCAGGTTATCGAAGATCAGCTGCACCTTGTTGGAGATGATGTCGGGGAAGGCGATCGCGGATCCCCGATACGGCACGTGCTGCATGTCGCACTTGGTCATCGCCTTGAACAGCTCGGCCGACATATGCACCGAGGTGCCGTTGCCGGATGAGGCGTAGGCGATCTTGCCCGGGTTGGCCTTGCAGTAGTCGATGAACTCCTGAACCGTCTTCACCGGCATCGCGTTCGATACCACCAGCATGTTGGTGAGTTGCATGATACTGGCGACCGGGGTGGTGTCGCGCAGGAAGTCGTAGGGCAGCTTCTTGTAGAGCGAAGTCGAGATCGCGTTGTTGGGCGCGACGAACAAGAGCGTATAGCCATCCGCCGGCGAGTTGATCGCGGCGGCGGCTGCGATGTTGCCGCCGGAGCCGGCGCGGTTCTCGACCACGAATTGCTGGCCGAGATGATCCGACAGCCACTGGCTCATGATGCGCGCCACGATGTCGACCGGGCCGCCGGCGGCAAAGCCGATCAGCCAGCGCACCGGACGGTTCGGATAGTCGGATGCGGAGGAGGGGGCAACGGAGGCCAGGCAACAGATCAAACCAAGCAACGCGGAACGTGCGAACCGGAACATCGTCTCTCCCGTCATTTTCTTGTGACTGTTGCCTTCATGGTTTCACAAAACGCTGCCTTTGCCTACGACCCCGCCCGTGCGACGATAGTCGCGCTCATGTGCAATGCTTGAGGCTCGGGATGAAATTCGCTGTTATGATCTGCGCCGGCGCGCTGCTGCTCGCGGGCGGCGCGGCGGCGCAAGAGGGGGGCAAGACCATTTCCAAAACCACGATCAGTTTCGCCACGGCGACGCCGGGCGGCGGTTTTCCGCTCTATGGCAATGCCTTCGCCGAAGTGATGAACGCGACCGATGCGACGCTGTCGATCGAGCCGCGCAACACCAAGGGCTCCAACGAGAACATCCCGCTGCTCGAGGCCGGCAGCGTCGACATTGCAACCGTTGCGGGCGAGCCGTCCTACGAGGCCTTCATGGGCATCGGCCGGCCGCCGGCCACCAAGCTGAAGATCCTCACCGCGATGTATTCGAGCCCGGGCATGTTCGTGGTGCGGGCCGACAGCCCCTACAAGACGATCCAGGACCTGGTCGGCCAGCCCGTTGCGTTCGGCGCCAAGGGCTCCGGCCTGCCGATCCTGTCGCGCAACATCCTCGACGGCATCGGGCTGAAGCAGGACGAGGACTTCAAGTCGATCTATCTCGATCGCGCCGGCGATGGGCCTGCGATGGTCGAGGACGGCCGCGCCGCGGCGCTGTGGGGCGCCGGCATCGGCTGGCCCGGATTCAGCAAGGTGGCCGAGAGCACGATCGGCGCTCGCTTCATCGCGCCGACCGCGGACGAGATCGCCCGCATCCGCGCCAAGCACACGTTCCTGAAGCCGCTGACGATCCCGGCCGGCAGCTATCCGAAGCAGATCGCGGCGATTTCCTCGGTCGGCTCCTGGAGCTACATCCTGGTGCGCGAGAGCCTGCCCGACGATGTCGCCTATCGGCTGGCGAAGACGCTGCACGGCGTCGAGGCGACGTTCTGCAAGAAGCTTGCCCAGGCTTGCGAGACCACGGCGGCGAACACCGTCGCCGCCGCGCCCGATATCAATCTGATCCACCCCGGCGTGCTCAGATATTTCCGCGAGATCGGGGTGACGCGCTAGCGCGGTGCGAGGCATGTCATTGGCACAGTCGTTCCGGGGCGCGCATAGCGCGAACCTCAGGGGCGCAATTGCGCCCTGGGGAACCTCGAGATTCCGGGTCTGGTCCTTCGGATCATGCCGGAATGACGACCCTCGGCCGTCACTTCTTCACCATCGGACACGCCGGGTCCGGCGGGCCGAACGCGTCCTCGCCCGAGATCTTGGCCAGGATCTTGTAGTAGTCCCACGGATACTTCGACTCGGCCGGGGTCTTGACCTGCACCAGCCAGAGATCGTGCACCATCAGATTGTCCTCGCGCAGTCTGCCGTTGCGGGCGAAGAAATCCTCGACCGGCTTCTCGCGCATCTTGGCCGCGACCTTGAGCGGATCGTCGGTGCCGCTGTCCTTGATCGCGTTCAGATAGGCGGTCACGGAGGAATAGACGCCGGCTTGCCACATCGTCGGCATCCGGTTCATCTTGGCGAAATAGCGCTTCGACCATTCCCGGGTCTTGTCGTCCATGTCCCAGTAGAACGACGTGGTCAGCAACAGGCCCTGCGCAGCCGACAGGCCGATCGAGTGGACGTCGGTGATCAAGGCCAGCAGCGCGGCCATCTGCTGCCCGCCGGCGAAGACGCCGAACTCGGCGGCGGTCTTGATCTCGTTGGTGTTGTTGGGCGGTCCGCCGGCAATGCCGATGATCTTCGCCTTCGAGGCCTGTGCCTGCAGGATGAAGGACGACAGATCGGGCGTCGCAAACGGCGGCCGCACCGCGCCGAGCACCTTGCCGCCGTTCTTGGTCACGATTGCGGAAGCGTCCTTCTCCAGCGAATGGCCGAACGCATAGTCGTCGGTGATGAAGAACCAGCTGTCGCCGCCGCGCTTCACCACCTCCTGGGCGGTGCCGACCGCGAGCGCGCGGGTGTCGAACACCCATTGCATCGCATAGGGCGAGCAGAATTTGCCATGGAAGTCGGTCGCGCCGGTCGAATGCGTGATGAACAGCTTCTTCTTCTCGTTGGCGATGTTCTGCACCGCGAGCCCGACCGCCGACACCGGTACGTCGACGATCAGATCGACCTGATCGACGTCATACCAGCGCCGCGCGATGGTTGCGCCGATGTCCGGCTTGAGCTGGTGATCGCCGACGATCACCGAGATCGACTTGCCGAGCACCTTGCCGCCGAAATCGTCGACCGCCATCTGCGCGGCGGTGACCGAGCCCTGTCCGGTCGGCGTCGAGGCCGGGCCGTTCATGTCGGTCAGCACGCCGATCTTGACGATGTCGTCGGATACCTGTGCCGATACGGCCGAGGAGGCCAGCACCGCGGCTGCGAGCGTCCCGAACATGGCTAGTCTGGTGGCGATCATTCTGTCTCCCTCCTGAATTGGCGCATTGGCCATTATGGTTGTGCCGGGCCTTCTGGAACCCGGTCATATTGGTTTCTTTTGCAACTACTTTGGGGGCGGCGTCAACGCGCCATCGGTCTAATGGGGGTGCCCCGGAAAGGCGCTAACCGGTTTCTTTCGGGGCCGATTCAGTCCATAGCGGGCCATGGTCACCGCCCAGCGCCTTCCGGCTTCGCTCACCCCGCTCGATGCGGCGCTGGCTGCCGTGTTGCGCGACCTCGCGCCGGTCCAGCCGATCGAGCTGCCGCCGGCCAATGCACTGCGCTGCATTGCGGCCGAGATGCCGGCCCTGCGCGCTTATCCGCCGCACGATGTCGCCGTCAGCGATGGCTGGGCGATGCGCGCCAACGATTTGGTCGGCGCGTCGTCCTATGCGCCGCTGCCGCTGGCCGGACTCCCGGTCTGGGTCGCGGCCGGCGCGGCGATGCCCGACGGCACCGACTGTGTGGTCGATGCCGATGCCGTCGACACCTCCGGTCCGCTTCCGCAGGTGCTCGCCGAAGCCATCCCGGGGCAGGGCGTCCGGCGTGCCGGCAGCGACATTGCGGCTGGGCGTGCCGTGATGCCGGCGGGAGAACCGCTGCTGCCGCGCGGCCTGCTGCTCGCGCGCGCGGCCGGACTGGAGCTGTTGCGCGTACGGAGGCCTCGGCTTCGCATCGTCAACATCTGCAATGGCCAGCTGACCGCGCAACTGGTCGCTGACACCGCGCGCCTCGCGGGCGCTGAGATCGTCTATGCCGAGGCGGCGCCCGATGTGGGGGCGATTGCAAACGCGCTCGAGGCAGATGGTTGCGATCTCATCATCACGATCGGCGGCACCGGCGTCGGCCACACCGATGCGGCGGTGAATGCGCTGGCGACGCGTGGAGCGTTGCTCGCGCACGGCATTGCCCTGCAGCCCGGGCGCACCGCGGCGGTCGGCCGGATCGATGTAACGCCGGTCGTCGCCTTGCCGGGCGCGCCGGATCAGGCTTTCGCGGCCTGGTGGGCGATTGCGCTTCCGGTGCTCGATCGCCTGTCGGGCCGGCGCCCGCACAAAACGCTCGCCCTGCCGCTGGAGCGCAAGATCGCGTCCGGCGTCGGGATCGCCGAGGTCGCGCTGCTGACGCGTCAGCAGGATTCTCGGCAGGGCCTTCAACACGGTTCCTGGGCGGTGCTTGCGATCGGGGACCTGTCGCTCGATGCCATCGCGCGCGCCGAAGCCCTTCTGATCGTGCCCGGCCCTGCCGAGGGCTTTGCTGCGGGCGCGGTCGTCGATGCCTATATGTTGCGGGAGTGAGTTCCCGAGATGACCCATATCTTCACGCCGAAACGCAACCCATCCGTCGAGCAGGACCAGTTCCTGACCATCCTGTCGCGCGAGGAGGCGATCGCGCGCTTCGAGGCGGCGCTGTTCCCGCGCCAATTGCCGTCCGAGACGCGGCTGCTCGCTGATGCGCTCGGCCGTGCGCTGGCGGAGGACGTGGTGGCGCCGATCGACGTGCCGCCGTTCGATCGCTCCAATGTCGACGGCTTCGCCGTGCGCTCCGCCGATCTTGCGTCCGCCGGCGAAGCCACGCCGCTGCAACTCGCGCTGAACGACGAGATCATTTCGTGCGGCACTGTGCCGGGCCGGCCGGTGCTGCCGGGCACCGCGACCGCGATTGCGACCGGCGGTCCGGTGCCGCGCGGCGCGGATGCGATCGTGATGGTCGAGCACACCCAACCCGCCAGCAATGGCGCCATCGAGGTCCGGCGCGCGGCGTCGCCCGGGCAGTTCGTGTCCTATGCCGGCTCCGACATCGCGCGCGGCGAGGCACTGTTGCGCGCGGGAACGATGATCGGGTCGCGCGAGATCGGTATGCTTGCGGCCTGCGGCATTGCCGACGTTCAGGTGGTGCGCCGTCCGCGTGTTGCGATCCTCTCCACTGGTGACGAACTGGTGCAGCCGGGTGAGACGCTGCGGCCGGCCGCGATCTACGACACCAATGGCGCGATCGTCACCGCGGCGATTGCGGAGAATGGCGGTGACGCGTCGTTCCTCGGCGCGATCGCGGACAACGAGACGATGCTCGAAGCCGCGATGCGCAAGGCGCTGGCGGAGAGCGACATGCTGGTGCTGTCGGGCGGCACCTCCAAGGGCGCGGGCGACGTCTCGCACCGGATCATCACAAGGCTCGGCAAGCCCGGCATCATCGCGCATGGCGTGGCGCTGAAGCCGGGCAAGCCGCTGTGCCTTGCGGTCTGCGACGGCAAGCCGGTGGTCATCCTGCCGGGCTTTCCGACCTCGGCGATGTTCACCTTCCATGACATGATCGTGCCGGTGCTGCGGCGGATGGCCGGCCTGCCGCCGCGCTCCGATGCCAGGGTGGCGGCGAAAGTGCCGGTGCGGATCGCCTCCGAGTTCGGGCGCACCGAGTTCGTGATGGTGTCGCTGGTCGAAGGCGCCGACGGCCTCATCGCCTATCCGAGCGGCAAGGGCTCGGGCGCGATCACTTCGTTCGCCCAGGCCGACGGCTTCCTGAAGATCGAGGCGCTCGCCGACCAGCTGCCGGCCGGCAGCGAGGCCGAGGTAACGCTGTTTACGCCGCATGTGCGGGTGCCCGATCTCGTCATCGTCGGCAGCCATTGCACCGGGCTCGATCTCGTCACCGCGCCGCTGGCGCAGGCCGGCCTTGTGGTGCGTTCGATCGCGGTCGGCAGTCTCGGCGGGCTCGCCGCCGCCAGGCGCGGCGAATGCGATCTCGCTCCGATCCACCTGTTCGACGACAAGACCGAGACCTACAACACGCCGTATCTGACCGACGGTATCGAGCTCGTGCCGGGCTGGCGGCGCATGCAGGGCATCGTGTTCCGCAAGGACGACCCGCGCTTTGCCGGCCTGATCGCAGAAGAGGCGGTGCGCGCCGCGCTCGCCGATCCTGCCTGCATCATGGTCAACCGCAACCAGGGCGCCGGCACCCGCATCCTGATCGACCGCCTGCTGGCAGGCAGCCGGCCCGACGGTTACTGGAATCAGCCGCGCTCGCACAATGCGGTCGCGGCCGCGGTGGCGCAGCATCGCGCCGACTGGGGCATGACCATCGCCCCGGTCGCGCGCGCGTCCGGGCTCGGTTTCATTCCGCTTGCCGAAGAGCATTACGACTTCGCGCTGGTGGCGGCGCGCAAGCAGCGGCCGGCGGTACAGGCCTTTCTCGACGCGCTGGCATCGGATGAGGGCCGCGCCGCGTTGACGGCGGCAGGGTTCAGGCCGGTGTAGGCGATTGTTGGCGTCTGCATGGTAGATTCAAGAATGCCGCAGCAGTCACCGCTGTCGTCCCGGCGAAGGCCGGGACCCATACGCCGCGGCCGGTGTTGTGAACAAGACTCGTCGTGCCAACGTCGCGCAACAAGCAGCATTCGTGGTTATGGGTCCCGGCCTTCGCCGGGACGACAGTGAGTGTGTGGCGCGGCCTGCAAGTCACAGTTTTGCATTCTCGCGACGTGAATCGCCCGAGCCTTGCATTTCGGTCCGCCCCCTTCTTGAAGAGGGCGCAGGGAAAGCCGGGTGCCGATCGCACCCATGGGCCCCGTGCAAAAGGTAGAAAGCACGGGGAAGGACCACAGGTGTAACCGGAGCAATCCGGCTTTCCCGGCGCGATGGGTTACAGCTTACTTCGTGCTCTCCCCGGCGGGTTGTTTTGCCGCGGGTCTCGGTGCGACAGCGGATCCGGCTCAGTGCCGCATGGCCGTCTCGACGAACTCCAGCACGGAGCGCGGGACCTCATCGTATTCTACGAAGCGGCGCCGCAGCTCGTCGGCAATATCGGTCGTGACGTCGCGCGACCATCCTTCGCTGGTATTGAAGGCCACGATGCGGACCGGGCGGCTGTAATGGTCATCCAGCAGGCGGCGGATCAGCGTCTTCCGGTCGCTGCCTTCTTCATCGGTTTCGCACCAGGCGCGGCCAAGCCGGCCAAAATCGTTCAGCACCAGATAGGTGTCGTGGTCGATTTGGTGCGGCACGATCGAAGGCGAGCGAGGCATGGCTGATGCTCCAGCGCTGCACATTATCGCGTTCCGGTCGCACCGTGCATTGGAAACTTCGAGGTATATCCGCTGGATAGTCGGATGGCAGCGTGACGTGATTGATCCTGGGCACGCCCGGCGGCGACACCGGCTTCCAGTGGCCCTCTTGGGAGGTTGCCCGATCACTCACGCAGCTTGCGGTCCAGGAAGCCGACATAGGAATTATCCGGATCCAGTTTGACGGCCAGGCGAAGCGCGGCACGGGCGGCCGACTTGTCACCCTCAGCTGTGGCTTGGTGCTCATCCAGAATCGCATTGGCTACCGTGCGCGCGGTGTCGAGACGGGCCTCGTCGATGGATTTGTCGGCAAGGTAAGTTTCCACGGGCTCGCGGAGGCGCTTCAGTTCGTCCACGCTGACCGAACTCAGCGGATACCAGTTGTAATATTCGAGACGTGGTCGATCATCCGTGAGGCTCGGCACATCCCTGACAAAGGCCGCGAGCTTTTCATCAGCGGCGATGAACGTCGCCAGGAAATCCTCGGGCGAGCGCAGGCCGTTTGCTGTCAGGTCTTCAGCCACCCCAGGCTTGGACATGCGCGTGGCGAGCACGCGAGGATCGATTTTCAGCGGTTCATCGGAGGCGATGGCCACGCCTTCCATTCTGGACGGCAACCACAGGGAGACGTGCTTGAACTGGCCCATCATCGCCTTGAGGATCATCTTCGGAAGAATGCCGCGGTTGAAATCCAGCGGCACCCATTGCGCGAGAACGGCGCCGGGGCGCATCTTCTGCTTTGCCAGCGCATAGAATTCCTCTGTGTAGAGGTTGATGACGCCGGCGTCATGGGGCGGCGGGGGCTCGAGGGTGATGACGTCGAATGTCTCGTTTGTCCCCAGCAGGAAATGGCGTCCGTCCGCGACGATCTGGTGGACCTTGGGGTTCTGATAGAACTGCTTGTTGATCGGCACGAAACGGGGCGCAAACTCGAAGACCGTCGAGGCCAGATCGACCGCGTCGATGGATTGTAATTCCTGATGGGTGCTGACCGCACCCACCGTGGTTCCGGTCCCGATGCAAATGACGACCGCCGTTTCGACCGGCCCCGGGTGCAGCAGAATGGGATAGTGCCCCATCGCGGCCATGTAGCGTCGGCCCTCCGGACGGTTATTGGCATAGCTCTTCGAATTCACCACCAATTGCTGATAGGTGCCCGCCGCCTTCTCGCGATACTCGACCACCGCAAATGTTGCTTGTTTGGTCTCGCGCAGCTCGAGAACATTGCCGCCTTCGATCGAGGTCAGGACCCGTTCAAGATAGTGCGGGGTGAAGAGCAGGAGCGCTGCAGCGATGATGCTTGCTGCGACTGCCCCTTGCCGCCAAAGGCTGCTTTCTTTCAGAAGACCCGGTTGCGATACGGTCGTCGCGACAAAGAGCAGGACGTTCAGAACAATCAGTGCGGTAAGTGAGCCCTGGCTGCCCAGATAAGGGATCAGAAGAAACCCGGCCGCCAGGGAGCCCAGCACGCCGCCAATCGTGTTCAAGGCGTAGAGCGTGCCGATTCGACGGCCCAGCGCGCTCATCTGCATCACGGTCAGTTCGCTGGCCAGGGGAAAACTGATGCCGATCAGGGTGGTCGGCAGCAACAGGGCGACGGCACAGATCAGGAAGAATGAAACATCACCTCCCAAAAGCTCCTTCGCCGGGACTGGAACGAGGCCTGATACAATGGGAGACAGCACTGCTTCCACGGTGCGCGCCTTGCCGAGGATTCCGACGGTCAGCGTGGCCGCAACCGCGATGAGCAGCTGTGTTAGGGCGAAGTACCGCAGCAGTTGATCCTTGCGGGGGGCGAGCAGCCTCGCGCAGATCAGGGCGCCGATCACCAAGCCCAGCAGGTAGACGCCGAGCATGCCGGAGAAGGCGTAGACACTCGAGGTGCTGACATTGGTCAGGAAGCGGAACCAGACGACTTCATAGGCGATGGACACGAATCCTGAGCACGCGAAGATCGCGATGAGGATGGACGTCCCGCGATGTCCCGGCCCGGCGGTTTGCGCCGGTGCTTCCGCAGCGACCGGCGACAGGGGGCTTGTGCCGTGCGCGAGGAGCAGCGCCACGCCGCCGACGCAGACATACAGGCCTGCCGCGACCAGGCTCGATCCTGTGATCCCCCAGAGGCCCATCAGGACAAAGCCGACCGCCAGGGTGCCGATCGCGGCGCCCAGGGTGTTGAACCCGTAGAGCAGGCCGATGCGATTGGCGAGGTCGGTTTGCGTGCGGGTCAGGAACTTCACGAGGAAGGGCAGGGTCGCGCCCATCAGCATCGTCGGCAGCGACAGGATGGCGAGCGACAGCGCGACCACGAGCGGCAACCGGAGTGGAGACTCGAGGTCCAGCATGGGCGACAGCCAGCCCACCCAGGTCGACCAGTGCGACAGGAACGCGGTCACCGCCAGGGAAACGACCGCGAGCGCGAGTTCGAGAAGGCCGTAGATTTTCAGGGGGCGGCTGACAGTGTCGGCGATCCGGCCTCCGAAAGCGCTGCCCAGGGAGAGGCCGAAAAAGAAGCTCGCCACCGTGACGCTCACGGAGACGGTCGCGCTTCCCAGCACGAATTGCAGTTGCTTGAACCAGAGAACCTGGAGGATCAGGGATGCCGCGCCCGATGCCAGGAAGATCGTGGTGACCAGAACCTTGTTCTTGAGGCTTATGGCGTCTCGAACACCATCACGATTGGGCACTGGACAGGCCTCCCATTGATCGGGAGAACTGGTACGGCAAATGCCGTTAATATTGCCCTTATGGGGCGGTCTGCTGGCGTTTGCGCTGCCGCGGGCGCAGCTGCTCCGGAAGCTTCCCAAGGCGCTTACCAAGGCGATCCCCTTCGGGGCCTGATCGATCGCCATCCGCCGGCGGGGCTGGCATGACATTGCGTCAAGGCTGATATAAGCAGCACTGGACGTTATATGTCTGCGGAGATTGCGTATGAAAGTGATAGGCCTCGCGGGCTGGAGCGGAGCCGGCAAGACCACCCTGCTGTCGCGGGTGATCCCCTATCTGCTTGGCCGGGCCTTGCGCGTCTCCGTGATCAAGCACGCCCATCACGAGTTCGATGTCGACATACCCGGCAAGGACTCCTGGGTGCACCGGCAGGCCGGTGCGACCGAGGTGCTGGTGTCCTCGACGCGGCGCTGGGCGCTGATGCACGAGCTGCGCGGAGCCCAGGAGTCGCGGCTGCCGGAACTGCTCGCCAAGATGGCCCGGGTCGATCTGGTCGTGGTCGAGGGATTCAAGCGCGAGCCGGTCAACAAGATCGAGGTGTATCGCGCCGCCAACGGCAAGCCGCTGCTGTTCCCCGACGATCCGCGCGTGGTCGGGATCGCCAGCGACGTCGCGGTCGAAACCAGGCTGCCGGTCGCGCATCTCGACGACATCGAGGACGTCGCCGAATTGATGCTGCGCTCCGCTATTCCGGTCGACGATGCGCTGGCTTCGGCCGCGGCGGAAAGCTGAACGGGGTGAGAAGGTGCCGCCGTTGACGATGCATGACGGCTTCGCCATGGTCGAACCATGACCACGACGAAGCTCGATCTTACCGGCCTGAAATGCCCGCTCCCCGCGCTGAAGACGCGCAAGGCCCTGAAGAGCGTGACGGCGGGTGATTTCCTCGAAGTGCACTGCACCGATCCGCTTTCGGTGATCGATATCCCGGCCCTCATCCAGGAGACCGGCGACAAGGTCGAGATCACCGAACGAAGCGATGTCCGGATCGTTTTCCTGATCGAAAAGGCGAATGGAACGATAGATAACCCAAATGCTGCAGCGCCGCGTATGCGCTAGATCCGGCTTGATATCTACCTTTTGCCAATCGACACCTATTTTCCATTCTGCGCGAATTGATAATCTCCGCCGGGTTGCGGAGATGGAGGTGTGCCCGGATTTGGGCACACCGACGGACGGCGGTCGGCCAGCATCCAGATCACGGGCCGCACGGCTGGGCATATCCGGTCGTATTGGGGGTTAGCATTTGCGGAATGCGCGTGGTTGGTCCCGGCGCATCGAGGAAATGTGCGGAGTAGCCGCCTGACGGTGGCCGCAAAGGGCTGAGACGGGATCGAAGACGCAGATGCGCCTGACGTAACGGCGGCTGCAGGGGAGGAGTCAATGACCACAGTGAGCAGCGCCGAACGCGTATCCGCGGCAGGCGCAGGTTTCCTCGACAAGGAACACACGATCGCGACAGCCGGCTTCAACCGCTGGCTGGTGCCGCCGGCGGCGCTGTGCATCCATCTGTGCATCGGCATGGCCTATGGCTTCTCGGTGTTCTGGCTGCCGCTGTCGCGCGCGATCGGGCTGACCGCGCCGAAGGCGTGTCCCGATATCTCGCTGATGCAGGAATTGTTCACCACGACCTGCGACTGGAAGGTCGCGAGCCTGGGGTGGATGTACACCCTGTTCTTCGTCGTGCTCGGCGTTTCCGCCGCGGTGTGGGGCGGCTGGCTCGAGAAGGTCGGACCGCGCAAGGCCGGCTTCGTCGCCGCGCTGTGCTGGTGCGGCGGCCTCGTGCTCGGCGCCATCGGCATCATCACCCATCAGCTGTGGCTGATGTGGCTTGGCTCCGGCGTGATCGGCGGCATCGGGCTCGGCCTCGGCTACATCTCGCCGGTATCGACGCTGGTGAAATGGTTCCCGGATCGGCGCGGCATGGCGACCGGCATGGCCATCATGGGCTTCGGTGGCGGTGCGATGATCGGCGCGCCGCTGGCCGACAAGCTGATGAACTATTTCAAGACCCCGACCTCGGTGGGGGTCTGGGAGACCTTCCTCACTATGGGCGCGATCTATTTCGTGTTCATGATGATCGGCGCGTTCCGCTACCGTCTGCCGCCGTCTGGCTGGCAGCCGGACGGCTGGACGCCGCCCGCCAAGACCAACGCGATGATCTCGACCAAGAACGTCCATCTCGACAATGCGCACAAGACACCGCAATTCTGGCTGATCTGGTGGGTGCTGTGCTTGAACGTGTCGGCCGGCATCGGCGTGATCGGCATGGCCTCGCCGATGCTGCAGGAGATTTTCGCCGGCAAGCTGATCGGACTGCCCAATGTCGGCTTCAACGCGCTCGATGTGTCGCAGAAGGCGCAGATCGCGGCGATCGCCGCCGGCTTTGCCGGCCTTCTGTCGCTGTTCAACATCGGCGGCCGCTTCTTCTGGGCGTCGCTGTCGGACAAGATCGGCCGCAAGAACACCTATTACACGTTCTTCGTGCTCGGCATCGTGCTCTACGCACTGGCGCCGACCTTCGCTGCGATGGGCTCGAAGCTCTTGTTCGTGCTCGGCCTCGGCATCATCCTGTCGATGTATGGCGGCGGCTTCGCCACCGTGCCGGCCTATCTCGCCGACATGTTCGGCACCCAGTTCGTCGGCGCGATCCATGGCCGTCTGCTGACGGCGTGGTCGACCGCGGGCATCATCGGTCCGGTGGTGGTGAATTACCTTCGCGAATTCCAGCTCGCCGCCGGCGTGCCGCGCGACCAGCTCTACAACACCACGATGTACATTCTGTGCGGCATGCTGGTCGCCGGCTTCATCTGCAACTATTTGATCAAGCCGGTCGATCCGAAGTGGCACATGAGCGACGCCGAGGTGGCCAAGCTGCAGGCGGCGACGGCGACTGGCGGCAACGGCGCGACCGGATCGTTCGGCATCGGCAAGGGCGGCCTGGACGGCAGGGCGGCGCTGTTCTGGCTGTTCGTCGGCATTCCGCTGGCCTGGGGCATCTACATGACGCTGCTCAGCGCGGTCAAAATCCTCTGATCGCGACCATCATCGCCGCGGGCCGCCGATTCCCGGCGCCCGCGGCATTCGCTCTATTCCATGAACAGAAATCGGATTGGGGGATTTCAATGTTTCGCACCCGGATTTGCCTTGCCGTCGCGCTGCTCGCCTTCGGACTTCATGCTGCGTCGGCCCAGACCGCGGCGCCGGCAGCACCAGCACCGGCCGCCACCACCACGGCCAAGCCGTCGAAGATCAAGCTGACGATGGAGAAATTGAAGGCCATGAAGGAGCAGTGGCGCGCCAACAAGCCCAAGCTCAAGGCCTGCCGCAAAGAGGTGAAGCAGAAGGGACTGACCGGCGACGACCGCTGGTTCTACATCTCGGACTGCATGGCCAAGAGCTGAGCGCGACCGCTTCCAATGCGTTGAACTTGAGCGGAGAGAGTACGCCGCGCGGTACCCCTCTCCCTAACCCTCCCCCGCAAGGGGGGAGGGAACCCTTCCGCCGGTAACTCCCTTACACATTCGCTGCCGAGACCGTCCGAACGAGTTGGTGCTCGCAGCGCTTCGTGTGCATGACAGACCTTGCAGCTATCCAAACATCGCCTGCGGTTTTTGCGCGACGTAACGTGGGGTGAGCACGCTGGTCGGACTCCCTCCCCCCTTGCGGGGGAGGGTTGGGGAGAGGGGTAAGCCCCGGGCGCGATGCTCGATGCGAAGCAATCACTCCGCCGCGGCGGGTGTCGCCTTGGCGGGCTCCAGAGCTGCCGCAATCGCATCGTCGACGCGCTCGAGCCAGATGAACTCGAGCTTGGCGCGGGCGCCGGCGGGGATGTCGTCGTAGTCGCGCTTGTTGCGCGCCGGCAGCATCACGCGTGTCAGGCCCGCGGCCGCGGCGGCGACGACCTTCTCCTTGATGCCGCCGACCGGCAGCACGAGCCCGCGCAGCGAGATCTCGCCGGTCATCGCGGTGTCGCTGCGCACGGTGCGATCGGTCAGGAGCGAGGTGAGGGCGGTGAACATCGCGACACCCGCGCTCGGGCCGTCCTTGGGCGTGGCGCCGGCGGGAACGTGGACGTGGATGTCGCTCTTCTCGAACACGGCGGGGTCGATGCCGAGCTGGGAGGCGCGGCTCTTCACCAGCGTCAGCGCGGCCTGCACGCTCTCGCGCATCACGTCGCCGAGCTGTCCGGTGATCATCAGCGCGCCACGGCCCGGCGTGCGCGAGGCCTCGATGAACAGGATGTCGCCGCCGACCGGCGTCCAGGCAAGCCCGGTTGCGACGCCCGGAATGCTGGTGCGCATCGCGATCTCGTTCTCGAACCTCGGCTGGCCGAGCAGCGCCACGATGTCCTTCGGTGCGATGGTGACGTGGCTGGTGCTGCCTTCGGCGATCTGCACCGCGACGTTGCGCAGCACCTTGCCGATCTCGCGCTCCAGATTGCGGACGCCGGCCTCGCGGGTGTAGCTCTTGATGATCAGCCGCAGCGCATCCGGATCGATCTCGACCTGCTCGGCCTTGATCCCGTTGGCCTCGAGCTGGCGGCGCACCAGATAACGCTTGGCGATCTCGAGCTTCTCGTCCTCGGTGTAGCCGGGGAGGCTGATCAGCTCCATGCGGTCGAGCAGCGGACCGGGGACGCCGTCGAGCATGTTGGCGGTGGCGATGAAGACGACGCGCGAGAGGTCGAACGGCACGCCGAGATAGTTGTCGCGGAAGGTGCCGTTCTGCTCGGGGTCGAGCACTTCGAGCATCGCGGCCGACGGATCGCCCTGGATGCCGCGGCCCATCTTGTCGATCTCGTCGAGCATCATCACGCAATTGCGCGCGCCGGCCTTCTTGATCGCCTGGATGATGTTGCCGGGCAGCGCGCCGATATAGGTGCGGCGATGGCCGCGGATCTCGGCCTCGTCATGCACGCCGCCGAGCGAGACGCGGACGAACGGCCGCGACATCGCGCGCGCGATCGATTGTCCGAGCGAGGTCTTGCCGACGCCGGGCGGCCCGAGGAAGCAGAGGATCGGCGCCTTGCCGCCGGGCGCGAGCTTGCGCACCGCGAGATATTCGATGATGCGGCTCTTGATCTTCTCCAGGCCATAATGGTCATGGTCGAGGATCTTGCGCGCCTCGGCGATGTCGATCGGCTTCTCCTCGGGGATGCTCCAGGGCAGGTCGATCAGCCAGTCGAGATAGCTGCGCACCATGCCGGACTCGGCCGCCGCCTCCGGCATCCGCTCGTAGCGGCGCAATTCCTTCTGCGCCTGGCTCTCGGCCTCCGGCGGCATCTTGGCGTCCGCAATTGCCTTGGTCAGCTCGGCGACCTCGGCGGCCTTGCCGTCGCCTTCGCCGAGTTGGCGCTGGATGGTCGCCATCTGCTCGCGCAGGATCGCCTCGCGCTGCCGCTCGTCGAACACCGCCTTGGTCTTCTGCCCGATCTCCTGGCTCAACCTGAGCACCTCGATGCGCTCGGCGAGATGCCGCGAGACCTTGTCCATCCGCGCCACGAGATCGACGGTTTCCAGGATGTCCTGCTTTTCCGCCGGCTTGATGTCCATGTAGGAGGTCGCAAGATCAGCCAGTGTCGCCGGCGAGGTCGCGCCCTGCAGCGCGGCGATCAGCTCGGGCGGCGTCTGTGGCAGCAATTGCGCGGCCTCCAGCGCCTGGCGCTGCAGATTGAGGAAGCGCGCCTCGATCTCCGGCGAGGTGGTGGTCGGCTCGGGGATCTGCAGCACGCGCGCGGCGAGGAACGGCGTGCCGGGCAGATAGTCGAGCACGCGCATGCGCTGCACGCCCTGGCAGACCAGGTGGTGGCTGTCGTCGGCGCCGGTGATGTAGCGCACGATGTTGGCGATGGTGCCGACGCGGTAGAGCCCGTCGGGGCCGGGATCGTTGGTCTCGGGATCACGCTGCAGCAGGATGCCGATCGGCCGCTGCTCGCGCACCGCCTGCTGGGCCGCGGCAATCGAGGTCGCGCGCGCGATCGTGATCGGGATGATGACGTCCGGAAACAACACGGTGTTGCGCACCGGGACGATGATCGTTGCGTCGCTCGGGATCGGCGCCGAACTCGCCGGATTTGAAGCGCCTGAAGCAGCCATGTCGAAATCCCTCAGCTCGATTTTCCGAGCCGCAGGCCGACGCAGCCATGCGCGGCAAAACGGCTGATGGTGTAGCGCCCGGTCGGCAGCGCGATGCGGCGCTCGAACCGGCCCTGCGGCAGCTCGAGGCGCAGGATGCGGGCGTTGCGCAGCTCAGCGGGCAGGATGCGGCGGCCCGAGATCACCAGCGTGCCGCCGTCGAGTGCGGCCTCGACCTCGTCGGGATCGACCCCCGGCAGCGCGACCAGGATGAGGATTTCCTCCTCGGTCTCGATCACGTCCATTGGCGGTTCCCAGCTCGGCTCGCTGCCCTCCCCGCGCGGGTGCAAATTGAGGAAGCTCTGGTGCAACCGCTCGGCGCGGGCGAGCGCCTCGATCGCATCCGTCAGCATCCAGTTGGTCTGATCCTTGGGCCGCATGGGCACTCTCCACGTCGTATTGGGAGGCGACGTTACCGGTCTTGCAGCCGACCGTAAACCGCCCCCGGGCGGGGTCGTTCGAGGCAAAAATTGTCCAAAATGCTCGCGATTAGCACATGGTCGCGAAACGCACGCCATATGGGCCGTATATGCCGCGGCTATGTGACAGGGCTGCGGGTCGTCTCGAATTCCTACGGCCGTCCCAGCATGTTTGGCCTGACGCGGTGCGCTCGCGCGCGCCGCCAACAGGAAGGTGGGACATGACCTTGCTCCATTACCACGATATCCGGCCGCATGGTTCGGCCGGTGCGACGCCCCCGGCGCTGCGGCGGATCATCCGGCGGATTGGCCTTGCTTTCAGAACCATCCACCGCGCCATCGCCGCCGCCAAGATCCATCGGCTGCGCAACGAGCTGTTGCTGCATCGCGGCCATGAGGACTGGGCGCGCGCCAATCTCAATGTCGGCATGCTCGGCGGCGATGCCGAGAAATATCCCCGGGCGCCGGTCGTGCTCGGCGAGAAGTGGGACTACTGAGATGCGCGCAGCTTCATTCATCGCTGCCCTGCTGCGCCGCGCCGCGGAAGGGATGCTGAAATTCCTCGCCTCGATCGGCGAGGAGCCGATCAGCGGCTACCGGCCCGAGGCGCATTATATGCGCGGCCCGGGTCCGGCGTGGCGGGCCAAGCATCACGGGCATTAAAGCGGATGAGCTTTGGCTGAATCGGCTCGCCGCAATTTCGGTTCACCTCTCCCAAGGGAGAGGTGAGTCTTCGCCGTTCGGGCTCAAACTACTCTCACGCCAGCAAATCGGATCACGTCGTTCCACCTCGCGGCGTCAGGTGATCGAGCAGGTCCATCGGGAGCGGGAAGACCACGGTCGATGGGCGCTCGCCGGCGATGTCAAGCAGCGCGGCGAAATAGCGGAGCTGCATCGCCTGCGGCTCCTGGGCGAGGATCCGGCCGGCCTCGACCAGCTTCTCGGCGGCCTGCTGCTCGCCCATCGCGTTGATCACCTTGGCGCGCCGCAACCGTTCCGCCTCGGCCTGCTTGGCGATCGCCCGCACCATGGTTTCGTTGAGATCGATATCCTTGATCTCGACTGCGGTGACCTTGATGCCCCAGACGTCGGTCTGCTTGTCGAGGGTCTCCTGGATATCGGCGTTCAATTTGTCGCGTTCCGCCAGCATCTCGTCGAGCTCGTGCTTGCCGAGCACCGAGCGCAGCGTGGTCTGGGCAAGCTGGCTGGTCGCAGCCATGTAGTCGCCGACCTTGATGATGGCGCGCTCGGGGTCGACTATGCGGAAGTAGAGGACGGCGTTGACCTTGACCGAGACATTGTCGCGGGAAATCACGTCCTGCGGCGGCACCACCTGCACCATCACCCTGAGGTCGACCTTCACAAGCTGTTGCACCACCGGAATCAGGATGATGAGCCCCGGGCCCTTCACCCCGGTGAAGCGGCCGAGCGTGAAGATGACGCCGCGCTCGTATTCGCGCAGCACGCGCACGGCCTGGGTCAGGAATATGATGACAAGCAGGACGACCGCCGCATAGGTGAAATAATCAAGCATCATGCTGTACCTCCTTCGCCGGCGGAAGCCGGCGCACGCCGCACCACCAGCGTCAAATCGACGATGTTGGCCACCTCGACCGTCTCTCCGGTCTTGAACGTCTCGGTGCCCCGCGCCTGCCATCGTTCGCCATTGGTGAAGACGTGACCCGTGGTCTCAGACCAGTCGAGCACCTTGGCCGGTAGCCCGCGCATGGCTTGCGCACCTGTCCGGAGCGGACCGTTGCGCGCGCGGCGCAGCGCCCCGAGCACGACGAGAGCAAGGCCTGCGAACATCGCCGCGACGATGCCGATGAGCGGCCATGACAGGTGGTATCCGGGCGCCTCGATCCGGAACAGCATGGCGGCTCCCAGGACAAAGGCGACGATGCCTCCGAGGCCGATCACGATGGTTGGGTTGAAGGCTTCGATCGCGAGCAGCGCCATCCCGACCAGCATCAAGGCGAAGCCGGCATAGTTGATCGGCAGCATGTTGAGCGCGTAAAGGCCGAGCAGCAGGCAGATCGTGCCGACAACTCCGGGCGCCACGGCACCGGGGGACATGAATTCGAAGATCAGGCCGTAGATGCCGACCATCAGGAGAACGAATGCGATGTTGGGGTCGGTGATCACAGCAAGCACGCGCGAGAGCCAGTTGGGATCGATGGCTTCGATCACGGCGTCCTTCGTCGCCAGGCGTTGTGTCTTGCCGCCGGCAAGCTCCACCGTCCGGCCATCGATCTGCCTGAGCAAGTCGGCAGGATCATGCGCGGTGAACTCGATGACACGGGCCTGCAACGCGGCGTTGGCGGAGAGGGTGACGGCATCGCGGACCGCCTTCTCGGCCCAGTCGGCATTACGGCCGCGCAGTTCGGCGAGGCTGCGGATGAAGGCAACGGCATCGTTCGTCACCTTCGCCGTCATGGTATCTTTCGTCGTGGACAGGGTGCCGCCGTCCTTCGGCTCCTTGCCGTCCTTGTCCGGGGTGCTGCCCGGCAAACCTGGCACCGGGCCGCCGATCTGCACCGGCGTCGCGGCGCCGATATTGGTGCCGGGAGCCATGGCTGCGAGATGGGTCGCATAGAGAACGTAGGTCCCGGCGCTCGCGGCATGGGCGCCGGAGGGCGCAACATAGCCGACAACGGGAACGGGCGAGGCCAGCACGTCGGTGATGATCTCGCGCATGCTGGTGCTGAGACCGCCCGGCGTATTCAGGCGCAGAATGACGATCTCGGCGTGCCGCTCGGCCGCCTTCGCCAGGCCGTCCTTGACGTAGCTGGCCGATGCCGGCCCGATCGCTCCGTCGATTGAAATGGTCAGAGCAAGACGGTTGTTGTCCGCGGCCGTACCGGGACCAATGGAAACAACCAGAGCGACCAGGGCGATCGCCACAACGAGAGCCGCCTTGAAGGTCTGCACGGCAAGCACTCCCTTGCCGTGGATATGGGATGCCGTTCCGGAACCTCAATATGGCGCGGTGTCAAGGACGCCATTCGCTGATCCATTGTGCGTCGCGATGGCTGGCGTCGGGTCGGTAAAGCTCACTGCGCAGCGGCGAGGTACTCGTCGGCAAGCTCGGCCATCGCGTGCGCGAGTTCGGCCTTTGCCGTTGTATCCAGTTGCACGATCGGCAGCCGCGTCACCGGCTGCATGAACCCCAACAGTGCCAGTGCGAATTTCAGGGCGGCGGGATGCTCACGCTCCAGCAGCGTCGCGAGCGGCACCAGCCGCTGATGCAACTCACGCGCCTGATACAGCCGGCCCTCACGCAGATGCCGGGCCACCGCCACGCACAGATCGGGCGCGACGTTCGAGACCGACGAGATGCAGCCATCGCCGCCGGCGGCCATATAGGCGAGCGACATGGTGTCGTCGCCGGTCAGCATCCGGAATGTCGCCGGCAGGCGTGGACGCAGGCGCCTGAGGCGGGCGACATCGCTGCTGCCATCTCGCAGTCCAATGATACGCGGCGATGCTGCGAGCTCAATCAGCGTCTCGTCCGTGAGGCCTTTCACCGTCCGCGCGGGAATGTCGTGCAGGATCACGGGCAGTGTCGTGGCGGCGACGACGGCGCGGAAATGCGCCGCCATGCCCCGCGGCATCGGCTTGTTGTAATACGGCACGACCGACATGATGGCGTCGGCGCCGGCCGTTTCCGCCGCGCGCGTGAACGTGACGGCACGATCCGTCGCGTTCGACCCGGCGCCGGCGATGATGCGGACCCGCTTGCGCGCGACACGGGCCGCGATGCGAACCAGCTGCGCGCGCTCCGCGGGCTCGAGCGTCGCGTTTTCACCCGCGGTCTCGCCGACCACGAGCGCCGAGGCGCCGGCCGCGATCTGGCGCTCGCACAGCCGGCCGAACGCATCAGCGTCGATTTCGTCCCGGTGGTTGAAGGGGGTTGGAAGGTCGGGGATGAAGCCTGACAGCCATGCCGCTGAATCCGCTTTCGCAACCGTCTTCGCAATGACTTTCGCAGTCATGGGGCGGCTCAGGCGACGCGGCTGGCGGGGAGAGGCGCGGTCTCGCCGCGCATATCGAGCTCGAGCTCGCGCGACAGCTCGACGATCATTTCGGGGTGCTGACCGTTCTCGAACAGCGCGTATTTGACGGCCTGGGCGCGGTTGACGAACAGGCCGCCATAGAGGCCGTTCTGCTGCTGGGCGACCCACTGGCCGCGGTGATTTCGGCCGATGAAGACAATGGTGGACGCAGCGCTACACGAGGGAGGTTCGACGAGTTTCACGATTGTAGTCCTTCAGGTGGGAGTCACACGTTCAATGTCTGTCTTGCCGGATATGAAATCGAGCGCGGAGGACGGCCGACTTCATAGGAGCGGCATAGGATTTGAGGGTGGGCCTAGACGTGCTGGACGATGCCGGTGCCGAGCGCGCACAGCGCGACATAGGCGGTCATCTCGTCCCAGTGATTGAGGTTTGCGGCAAACGGCATCTCGCGCTTGACCAGTCCGGCCAGCGCGCAGATCAGCGCCGACATCCACAATAGCGTGACAAGGCCCCTGCCGAAGCCTGCGCCCGCGAAGACGGCGAAGCCGATCATGATGGCAAGCCGGAAACCGAACCGGACCAGGACCTGGACCGACTGCAGCTGCTGCGGCAGTTGTTTCGCGTTCATGACGGCGCCGCCATCAACCGATATTATCGACGAACAGCGGCTCGTAGAGCGAGCTGGTGTTGCGGCGGACGGTTGGTACGCTGGTGCGGCTCTCGGGCGCCGAGATCCGCTGCGCCTCGACGAAGCCGCTGAGGATTGCGAGCGCGAGATCCGCATGGCGGGTCTCAATCGACTGGTCGAGCCAGTCGGGCAACTCGCGTTCGCGCGACAATGCGCAATGCCACTCACCCTCGTCATAGACCAGCCGGCGGATCTGCCATTGCGGCAGCTCGAGATCGAGCAGCGCGATCGCGGCATCGGTCCAGGCGCCGGACTGGATCAGGCGTTCGACACGGGCGCTCTTGCCGCCTTGACCGGCCGAGGGAAAACGCCGGCAGGTCTGGCTGACGATGTCGGCCATGAACTCGGCTGTGACAGCATAGGCGTCGCGCAGCCGGTCGCCGAGCTCGGTGGAGGTGTGTTGGGATAGCACTGACATGGCGTCATCTCGTCGAAGGCGCGGCCCAACAAGGTGAGGCTCAAGGCTCAAGGCATTGGCCGCACGCCCAAAATGGCCTGATGGCCATTTGAAAACGAGATGAGGCAGAGGGCGGAGATATAGGGATTCCATAAAGATGGGTGACCTTGTGGTCCTCGCGAAAGCCGCAAGACGCGTCGATCTGAGAAGCGTGCCCTGTCCAGCGCGGGCGCAATGAATTGCGCCATGTCAACATCTGAAGCTGCCGCGGGCGCAAGGTGGTTTTAGTGAAGGTGGAGCATGTCGGGCCTTTATAGGATTCCTATAATGTCGTTATTCGCCACATCTCGAAAACCTATGCGCAGGATGGCACGTCACGACCATCCGGCGCGGAGCGCTTATACGCTCGCCCGCGCCCTGTGACGCATAGGAGTCTCTCATGATGGACATTCTCATGGCGGCGCTCGCGATAGGCTTCTTCGCGGCCGGCATCGGTTATGCCTACGCCTGCGAACGGCTTTAAGGGAGGCGGCGATGATCTTCGATTACTCGCTCGCCGGCCTCGTCTCGCTCGGCCTTCTGTTTTACCTCACCTACGCATTGCTGCGGCCCGAACGCTTCTAGGCGGCCCGCGATGTCAGCGCTTTGCACAATTCTGTTGGCTGACGCGATGCTGACCGGGCTGCTGCTCGGCGTGTTCGTGTCGCTGCTGCGCTTCGCACCCATTCGAAAGGTTTGACGCAATGACCGTCATCGGTTGGATTCAAATTATTCTGTTCTGCGCGATCGTGGTCGCGCTGGTCAAACCGCTCGGCTGGTACATGACCCGCGTGTTCAACGGCGAGCGCACCTTCCTCTCGCCCGTGCTGCGCCCGGTCGAGCGCGGCATCTACTGGGTCGGTGGCGTCGACGAGCGGCGCGAGCAGCACTGGCTGACCTATACGGTCGCCATGCTGCTGTTCCATGTCGGCGGCTTCTTCATCATCTACGGCCTGATGCGGCTGCAGGCGCTGTTGCCGTTCAATCCTGCCGGCCAATCCGCCGTTGCCGAGGATCTCTCCTTCAACACCGCGGTGTCCTTCATCACCAATACCAACTGGCAGAATTACGGCGGCGAAAGCACGCTGTCCTATCTGGTCCAGATGCTCGGCCTGACCCACCAGAACTTCCTGTCGGCGGCGACCGGCATCGCGCTGGCGATGGCGCTGATCCGCGGCTTCACCCGTTCGTCGATGCGCACGGTCGGCAATTTCTGGGTCGACGTCACGCGCTGCACGCTCTACGTCCTGCTGCCGATCTGCATCGTCTATGCGCTGTTCCTGGTATGGCAGGGCATGCCGCAGACGTTAGGTGCCTATGTCGATGCCACCACGCTGGAGGGCGGCAAGCAGACCATCGCGCTCGGACCAGTCGCCTCGCAGGTTGCGATCAAGATGCTCGGCACCAATGGCGGCGGCTTCTTCAATGCCAACGCCGCGCATCCGTTCGAGAACCCGACCGCGCTGTCGAACCTCGTGCAGATGATCTCGATCTTCGCGCTGGGTGCTGCGATGACCAATGTGTTCGGCCGCATGGTCGGCAACCAGCGCCAGGGTTGGGCGATCTTCGCCGTGATGGGCATCCTGTTCGTCGCCGGCGTCACCGTCACCTATTGGGCGGAAGCCAACGGCACCTCGGCGCTGCAGGCGCTGGGTCTCACCGGCGGCAACATGGAGGGCAAGGAGGTCCGCTTCGGCATCGTCGCGTCCTCGCTGTTCGCCGTCGTCACCACCGCGGCGTCCTGCGGCGCGGTCAACGCCATGCATGACAGCTTCACCGCGCTCGGCGGCATGATCCCGCTGATCAACATGCAGCTCGGCGAGGTTATCATCGGCGGTGTCGGCGCCGGCTTCTACGGCATGCTGCTGTTCGTCGTGCTGGCGATCTTCGTTGCCGGCCTGATGGTCGGCCGCACGCCGGAATATGTCGGCAAGAAGATCGAGGCGCGCGAGGTCAAGATGGCGATGCTCGCGATCCTGGTGCTGCCGCTGATGTATCTCGGCTGGACCGCGGTCGGCGTGGTGCTGCCGTCGGCGGTGGCTTCGATGGCCAATGCCGGCCCGCATGGTTTCACCGAGGTGCTCTATGCCTACACGTCCTCGACCGGCAATAACGGCTCGGCGTTCGCGGGCCTCACCGGCAACACCTTGTTCTACAATTTGACGCTCGCTTCGGCGATGTTCGTCGGCCGGTTCTTCATGATCGTGCCGGCGATGGCGATCGCGGGATCGCTGGTCGAGAAGAAGTCGATCCCGGCCTCGGCGGGCACCTTCCCGACCACCGGCGGGCTGTTCGTCGGCCTCGTCATCGGCGTGATCCTGATCATCGGCGGCCTCACGTTCTTCCCGGCGCTGGCGCTCGGGCCGATCGTCGAACACCTTGCGATGAACGTCAACACCCTGTTCTGATCGAATACGTCCGGAGTGACATCCATGGAAACCATGAAACTGCAGAAGCAGGTGACGGCGTCGACCATGCTCGACCCGAAGATCCTGGTGCCGGCGATCTGGTCGGCTTTCGTCAAGCTCGATCCACGGCTGATGATGAAGAACCCCGTGATGTTCGTGGTGGAGGTAGTGGCCGCATTGACCACAATCATCTTCGTGCGCGACCTCGTCACCGGCGGCGCCAACCTCGGCTTCACCTTCCAGATCATCGTCTGGCTCTGGTTCACGGTGCTGTTCGCCAACTTCGCCGAAGCCGTCGCCGAGGGCCGCGGCAAGGCGCAGGCGGAGTCGCTGAAGAAGACCCGCACCGAGAGCCAGGCCAAGCTGCTGACCGGCACCGACCGGACCTATCGCATGGTGCCCGGCACCTCGCTGAAGGTCGGCGATATCGTGCTGGTCGAGGCCGGCGACAATATCCCGTCCGACGGCGAGGTGATCGAAGGCGTGGCCTCGGTCAACGAAGCCGCCATCACCGGTGAATCCGCGCCGGTTATCCGCGAGTCGGGCGGCGACCGTTCGGCGGTCACCGGCGGCACCCAGGTGCTGTCGGACTGGATCCGCGTCCGCATCACCGCGGCGCAGGGCTCGACCTTTATCGACCGCATGATCAGACTGGTGGAGGGCGCCGAGCGGCAGAAGACGCCGAACGAGATCGCGCTCAACATCCTGCTCGCGGGTCTCACCATCATCTTCGTGTTCGCGACGGTGACGATCCCGAGCTATGCGGCCTATGCCGGCGGCTCGATCTCGGTCGTGGTGCTGGTGGCGCTGTTCGTCACGCTGATCCCGACCACGATAGGCGCGCTGCTGTCGGCGATCGGCATCGCCGGCATGGACCGCCTGGTGCGTTTCAACGTGCTGGCGATGTCCGGCCGCGCCGTGGAAGCCGCGGGCGACGTCGACACGCTGCTGCTGGACAAGACCGGCACCATCACGCTCGGCAACCGCCAGGCCACCGCGTTCCGGCCGATCCGCGGTGTCACCGAGCAGGACCTCGCCGATGCGGCGCAGCTCGCCTCGCTCGCCGACGAAACGCCGGAAGGCCGCTCGATCGTGGTGCTCGCCAAGGAGAAATACGGCATCCGCGGCCGCGACATGCACGAGCTTGCCGCGACCTTCGTGCCGTTCACGGCGCAAACCCGCATGAGCGGCATCGATGCCGGCACCTCGTCTGTCCGCAAGGGCGCGGTGGATGCCATCCTCGCCTATGTCGATGGCGGCTCGTCCCGCGCCGTCGCGTCGGGCAACACGGTGCGCGCGGTCGCGGCGACGATGAGTCCGGAAGCGCGCGAGATCCAGGCGATTGCCGACGAGATCGCCAAGGCCGGCGGCACCCCGCTGGCGGTGGCCAAGGACGGCAAGCTGCTCGGCGTCGTGCACCTGAAGGACATCGTCAAGGGCGGCATCCGCGAACGCTTTGCCGAGCTGCGCCGCATGGGCATCCGCACGGTGATGATCACCGGCGACAACCCGATGACGGCGGCGGCGATCGCGGCCGAGGCCGGTGTCGACGACTTCCTGGCGCAGGCAACCCCTGAGGACAAGCTCAAGCTGATCCGCGACGAGCAATCCAAGGGCAAGCTGGTGGCGATGTGCGGCGACGGCACCAACGATGCGCCGGCGCTCGCGCAGGCCGACGTCGGCGTCGCCATGAACACCGGCACGCAGGCGGCCCGCGAGGCCGGCAACATGGTCGACCTCGACTCCAACCCGACCAAGCTGATCGAGGTGGTCGAGATCGGCAAGCAGCTGCTGATGACCCGCGGTGCGCTGACCACGTTCTCGATCGCCAACGACGTCGCAAAGTACTTTGCGATCATCCCGGCGATGTTCCTCGCGTTCTATCCGCAGCTTCAGGTGCTCAACATCATGCACCTGGCGAGCCCGCAAAGCGCGATCCTGTCGGCGATCATCTTCAACGCGCTGATCATCATTGCGCTGATTCCCCTGGCGCTGAAGGGCGTCAAGTATCGCGCCGTCGGTGCCGGCGCGCTGCTCAGCCGCAACCTGATGATCTACGGTCTCGGCGGCATCATCATCCCGTTCATCGGCATCAAGGCGATCGACCTCATCGTCGCCGCCCTGGGCCTCGCGTAACCACAACGTCATTGCGAGGAGCGAAGCGACGAAGCAATCCATCGATCCCCGTGCCGAGCCATGGATTGCTTCGCTTCGCTCGCAATGACGAAGCAGACTGAGGAGACCTACAATGCTTAAAGAAATCCGCCCCGCCATCCTCGTGCTGGTGCTGCTGACCGCGATCACGGGCCTTGCCTATCCGCTCGCCATGACGGCGATCGCCGGCGTCATCTTTCCGAAGCAGGCGCAAGGCAGCCTGATCGAGATGGACGGCAAGGTGATCGGCTCCGCCCTGATCGGGCAGGAGTTCAAGGAGGATAAATACTTCCACGGCCGGCCTTCGGCGACGGTCGCGCCCGATCCAAACGATGCCTCCAAGACCGTACCGGCGCCCTACAACGCGGCCAACTCGGGCGGCTCCAACCTCGGCCCGACCAGCAAGGCGCTGAACGACCGGGTCAAGGAGGATGTCGAGAAGCTGAAGGCGGAGAATCCGTCGGCCAACGTGCCCGTCGATCTCGTGACCACCTCGGCCAGCGGGCTCGATCCGGACATCTCGCCGGACGCCGCGCTGTTCCAGGTGCCGCGGGTGGCCAAGGCGCGCAGCCTGTCCGAGGACGCGGTGCGCGAGCTGGTGACACAGAACACACAGGGCCGCTTCGCCGGCGTGATCGGTGAGCCCCGCGTTAACGTTCTTGCGCTCAACCTGGCGCTCGATGCGGCAAAGGCGAAATAGGGGAGTAGGCCCGCTCTCGCAGGATGACTATATTGCGGTATGGCCAATCAGCGTGACCCCGATAAACGACCCTCGCCGGATGCGCTGCTGGAGGCGGCGCGCCGGGAGACCGAGCGATCGGGGCGGCTGAAGATCTTCATCGGCGCCGCCCCCGGCGTCGGGAAGACCTACGAGATGCTCTCGAGCGCCCACGCCCGCCTCAAGGCGGGCGTCGACGTCGTGGTCGGCGTTGTCGAAACCCACGGACGGGCGGAGACCGAGGCGCTGCTGAAGGGCCTTGAGGTCATACCGCGGAAGCGGCTGGCCTATCGCGACCAGACGCTCGAGGAGATGGACCTCGACGCCCTAATCGCGCGGCGGCCGCAGCTCGCGCTGGTCGACGAACTCGCCCATACCAATGCGCCGGGCAGCCGGCATCCCAAGCGCTATCTCGATGTCGAAGAGCTGCTGTCGCACGGCATCGACGTCTACACCGCGATCAACATCCAGCACATCGAGAGCCTCAATGACGTCGTCGCGCAGATCACCCATGTGCGGGTGCGCGAGACCGTGCCCGACTCGGTGGTCGATCGTGCCGACGCCATCGAGCTGATCGACCTCACGCCCGACGACCTGATCCAGCGGCTGAAGGAGGGTAAGGTCTATGTGCCCAAACAGGCCGAGCGGGCGCTGGAGCACTATTTCTCGCCGGGCAATCTGACCGCGCTGCGCGAGCTGGCGCTGCGGCGAACTGCCGAGCGGGTCGACGAGCAATTGCTCACCCACATGCAGGCCAATGCCATCCAGGGGCCCTGGGCCGCCGGCGAGCGCATCCTGGTTTGCCTCAGCGAGGATCCGCGCGCGGCCGGCCTCGTGCGCTACACCAAGCGTCTGGCTGACCGGCTGCATGCGCAATGGACCGCCATCAGCATCGAGACCCGCCGCAGCCTGCAACTGAGCGACGAGCAGCGCGACCGGCTGGCCGACACCATGCGGCTTGCCGAGTCGCTCGGCGGCGAGGCGCTGACCATTCCCGGCGTCGGTCGCCGCATCGCCGACGACGTCATCAATTTCGCCCAGGCTAACAACGTCACCCAGATCATCATCGGCAAGTCGACGCGTTCGCGCTGGTTCGAGCTGACGCGCGGCTCGGTGGTGCACGATCTGGTGCGCCGCGCCGGCAACATCAGCGTCAACGTGATCGCTGGCGACGAGCTGCCGGTCGGCAAGGCGGCGGTGCAGACCGCGCAGCGGCAGGAGCCTTTCAACCCGCGGCCCTATCTGATGGCGCTGCTGCTGACGGCCATCGGGCTCGGCGCGGCCAAGCTGATCCAGCCGTTCTTCGGCATCGAGAATGTCGATCTCGTCTTCATCACCGCGGTGGTCGGCGTGGCGGCGCGCTACGGCCTATGGCCGTCGCTCTTGGCCAGCGTCGCGGCCTCGCTGTGCTACAATTTCTTCTTCCTGCCGCCGGTGTACACCTTCACCATCACCGACCCGACCAATGTCGCGGCGTTCTTCTTCTTCATGCTGATCGCGCTTCTGGTCTCCAACGTCGCGGCGCGGGTGCGCGTGCAGGCCGACACCGCGATCGGTCGTGTCCGCACCACCGAGTCACTCTATGCGTTCAGCCGCAAGCTCGCCGGCACCGCGACGCTCGATGACGTGTTGTGGGCGACCGCCTACCAGATCGCCCTGATGCTGAAGGTGCGCGTGGTGCTGCTGCTGCCGGAGGACGGGATGCTGACCGTCAAGAGCGGCTATCCGCCGGAGGACCAGCTCGATCAGGCCGACCTCGCCGCCGCCAACTGGGCCTGGGGCAACGATCGCCCGGCCGGGCGCGGCTCCGACACGCTGCCGGGCGGCAAGCGATTGTTCCTGCCGATGCGCACCGGCCGCGGCCCGATCGGCGTGATCGGCATCGACGACGACCGCACCGGCCCGCTGCTGACGCCCGACCAGCGCCGGCTGCTCGATGCGCTGGTCGACCAGGGCGCGCTGGCGATCGAGCGTGTGCTGCTGGTCGAGGACATGGATCGCGTCAAGCGCACGGTCGAGTCCGACCGGCTGCGTGGCGCGCTCTTGACCTCGATCTCGCACGACCTCAAGACGCCGCTGGCCTCGGTGCTCGGCTCGGCCTCGGCGCTGCGCGATCTCGGCACCAGCCTGAGCGACGCCCAGAAACACGATCTGCTGGCCACCGTGATCGACGAGTCGGAGCGGCTGAATCGTTTCATCGCCAATCTCTTGGACATGACCAAGCTGGAATCCGGCGCGATCGTGCCCAACACCGCGCGGCACGATGTCGGCGAGATCGTCGGCAGCGCGCTGCGCCGCGCCGCCAAGATCCTGGTGCATCACCGGGTGTCGCTGGAACTCGCGGCCGACCTGCCAATGCTGGAGCTCGATGCCGTGCTGTTCGAGCAGGTGCTGTTCAACCTGCTCGACAACGCCGCCAAATACGCCCCCTCGGACACCACGATCTCGATCCGCGGCGCGCGCGACCGCGACACCATCACGCTGCAGATCCTCGACGAAGGCAACGGCATTCCTGCCGCCGAGCTCGAGAGCGTGTTCGACAAGTTCTATCGCGCCGAGAAGGGCGACCATGTCCGCCCCGGCACCGGCCTCGGCCTTGCGATCTCGCGCGGCTTCGTCGAGGCGATGCGCGGCACGATCGCGGCGGCCAATCGCTCCGACCGGAGCGGCGCCGTCATCACCATCCGCTTGCCGATCACCGCCGACACCAACGCGCTGGACACTGCCGCATGAACGCGACGCCAATCAAAGTCCTGGTCATCGATGACGAGCCGCCGATCCGCAAGCTGCTGCGGATGGGGCTGAGCACGCAGGGCTACGACATTCTCGAAGCCTCCAGCGGCAAAATTGCGCTGGAGATGCTGGGCGAGGGGCCGGCGCTGATCATCCTCGATCTCGGTCTGCCCGACATCCAGGGCCACGACCTCTTGCGCATGATCCGCGGCCGCAACGAGAGCGTGCCGATCGTGGTGCTGTCGAGCCGCGGCGACGAGGCCGGCAAGGTGCAGGCGCTCGATCTCGGTGCCGACGATTACCTGACCAAGCCGTTCGGCATGGACGAATTGCTGGCGCGGCTGCGCGCGGCGCTGCGCCACCAGTTGCAGGTACAGGGCGAGCGGCCCGTGTTCCGCTCCGGCGATCTCTCGGTCGATCTGGTGCGCCGGATCGTCAAGGTCGCCGACAGGGAGATCAAGCTGTCGCCGAAGGAGTATGATCTCCTACGCGTGCTGGTGCAGCATGCCGGCAAGGTGCTGACCCACCGCTTCCTTCTGAAGGAATTGTGGGACGAGCTGACCGACGCGCAATATCTGCGCGTCTATGTGCGCCAGCTCCGCCAGAAGATCGAGGCCGATCCCGAGCGTCCGCAATTCGTGCTGACCGAAACAGGCATCGGCTATCGGCTGCGCGCGGCGGATTAGCATGTAGTCCGGATGAGCGAAGCGGCATCCGGGGCATCTCCCGCATGTCGCTCCGCTCATGCGGGTTACATCCGTATCAGTCGTCCGATGACGTCCAACGGAACTTTCGCTCCCATCGAGGCTTGTTTTCCGTTACCGGGAGAGAAGCCATGGCAAGAAAATACTCGCGGAAGGCATCAAGCGATGTCGAACGTGTGATGAAGAAGCGCAAGGCCGGCACACTGCGCAGCGGCCGCTCCAAGAAGAAGGTGACGAGCCGCAAGCAGGCGATCGCGATCGGTTTGTCAGAGGCCCGCGCCGAGGGGCGGAAAGTGCCGAAGAAGGCTTCCAAGAAGACGGCGAAGACGCGCAAGACGTCGAAGAAGCGAAAGAGTTCGAAGAAGAAGTAGGACGCCAAACCTATCCTGTCATCATTGCGAGCGAAGCGAAGCTATCCATCTGTCCACGTCTGCGGAAAGATGGATTGCTTCGTCGCGTCGCTCCTCGCAATGACGCGGAGAGGCTTACCCCGCCTTGCGCGACCGCGCACTCGACCGGTGTGCCTTCTTGGCGGCACGGCGGTGCGGGGCCGGGCGCCGCGCGACGGAGCGTGAGCGCCTGGCGCCACCCTTCCGGTCCTTCAGGCTCTGCTTCAGCGCGTCCATCAGGTTCACCACATTGCTCGGCTTCTCCTCGCGCGCGGCGGCCTTGATCGGCTTGCCGGCGGCCTTGCGGCGGACCAGCGCCTTCAGCGCGGTCTCGTACTCGTCCTTGAATTTCGACGGATCGAAATGCGCCGCCTTGCTGTCGAGGATGTGGCCACCGAGCTCGATCATGTCCTTGGTCACCTTCGGGTTCTTGATGTCGTCGAAATAGTCGCCGGCGTCGCGCACCTCGTAAGGATAGCGCAGGGTCGTGCCAAGCATGCCCTTGTCGAGCGGTTCGATCGCGATCACGTGCTCGCGATTGGTCAGCACTATGCGCGCCAGCGCGACGCGGTCCTGGTCTTTCATGGCGTCGCGGATCACCGCGAATGCGTCGACGCCGGCCTTGCCGTCCGGCCTGATGTAATAGGGGTGGTCGAGATAGCGCTTGTCGATCTCGCCCTCGGGCACAAAGCTGTCGATGTCGATGGTGTGGTTGCTTTCGATCTGGACCGCAGCGAGCTCGTCCGTCTCGATCTCGACATATTTACCCTTGGTGACCTCGTAACCGCGGCCCTTCTGGTCGCCCTCGACGACGTCGCCGGTCTCGGCATCGACCATCTGCTGCTTCAGCCGGTTGCCGGTCTCCCGGTTGATCATGTGGAAGCGGGTTTTCTCGACCGTGGTCGAGGCCGGGTAAAGCGCCACGGGGCACGACACCAGCGAGAGTTTGAGCGTGCCTTTCCAGTAGGCGCGGGGAGCGGCCATGATCGTCTCCAAACAGCTTGAGTTTGGAACTTGAACGGATACCGTAGGTTTTGGTTCCTGATGGCCGCACCGAGGGCGGTGGCCGGGGTTTGCGCCGAGGCCTGGATGTGTCGCTGAGAAATCACGTGTCGCTGAGAAATCTCACCACCTATCGCAAGAAGCGCGATTTCGAGAAGACCAAGGAGCCGTCGGGCGACGTCAAGGTGGCGCCCGGCAAGCAGCGGCGCTTCGTCATCCAGAAGCATGACGCGACGCGGCTGCATTATGACTTCAGGCTGGAGTTCGACGGCGTCTTCAAGTCCTGGGCGGTGACGCGCGGGCCCTCGCTCGACCCGCATGACAAGCGGCTGGCGGTCGAGGTCGAGGACCATCCGCTCGACTACGGCGACTTCGAAGGCACCATTCCGGAAGGCCAGTATGGCGGCGGCACGGTGCAGCTCTGGGATCGCGGCACCTGGGAATCCGACGATCCCGAGCGCGGCTTCAAGAAGGGCGACCTCAAATTCACGCTGCACGGCGACAAGCTGCACGGCAGCTGGGTGCTGGTGCGGATGAAGAACGACCGCTTCGGCGGCAAGCGCACCAACTGGCTGTTGATCAAGCATCGCGATGAATACGCCGTGGACGGCAACGGCGAAGCGGTCCTCGACGACGACCGCTCGGTTGCCTCCGGCCGTTCGATGGCAGAGATCGCAGCCGGCAAGGGCCGTGCGCCGAAGCCGTTCATGCTGGCCAAGGGCAACGGCAAGGCCAAAGCGGATGCGGTCTGGCAGTCCAATCACGGCATGGCCGCCGACGCGCGCGCCAGGACCAAGGCGCCGGCGCCCAGGGAAAAACTCAAGGCGCAATTGAAGGCGAGGACGAAAGCGCAACCGAAGCAGGCAACGGAGATGCCGGACTTCGTTTCGCCCCAGCTCTGCACCGTGGTCGAGAGTCCGCCCAATGGCGCAGGCTGGTGCCACGAGATCAAATTCGACGGCTACCGCGTGCAGCTTCGCGTCGAGGACGGCAAGGCCGTGGTGAGGACCCGCAAAGGGCTCGACTGGACCGACAAGTTCGGCGCGATCGTGAAGGAGGCCGGCAAGCTGCCGGATGCCCTGATCGACGGCGAGATCGTCGCGCTCGACGAGAACGGCGTGCCGCATTTCTCGACGCTGCAGGCGGCATTGTCCGACGGCAAGACCGGCCAGCTGATCTTCTATGCGTTCGACCTGCTGTTTGCCGGCAACGAGGATCTCCGCCCGCTGCCGCTCACCGAGCGCAAGGCGCGGCTGCAGGCGCTACTCGCCGCGCGCAAGGGCAGGCTGATCCGCTATGTCGAGCATTTCGAGGAGCATGGCGGCGCTGTCCTGGAGTCCGCGCGCAAGCTCGGTCTGGAAGGCATCGTCTCCAAGCGGCTCCATGGCGCCTATCGCTCCGGCCGCTCGGACGACTGGACCAAAGCGAAGATCCGCGCCGGCCATGAGGTGGTGCTCGGCGGCTGGAAGACCACCAACGGCAAATTCCGCTCGCTGATGGCCGGTGTCTATCGCGATGGCCACCTGGCCTTTGTCGGCATCGTCGGCACCGGCTTCGGCCAGGACACGATCCGCCGCATCATGCCGGCGCTGAAGGCTGCGGCATCGGACACCAGTCCGTTCGGCGGCAAGGACGCGCCGAAGAAGACCCGCGACGTGCACTGGCTGAAGCCTGAGCTGGTCGCCGAGATCGAGTTCGCCGGCTGGACCGGCGCCGGCAATATCCGCCAGGCGGCCTTCAAGGGCATGCGCCAGGACAAGCCGGCGCGTGAGGTCGAGGCCGAACGGCCGGTCGTAACCAGAGTGGTGAAGCCGATGGCCAAAGGAAAATCCAGCGAGGTGTTGGGCGTCGCCATCTCCCACCCGGACAAGGCCTTGTGGCCCGATGCCGGCGACGGCGAGCCGGTCACCAAGCTCGATCTCGCCAATTACTTCGAGGCGGTCGGCGGCTGGATGATCTCCTATCTCAAGGGACGGCCATGCTCGATCGTGCGCGCTCCTGATGGCATAAAGGGCGAGACGTTTTTCCAGCGCCACGCGATGGCCGGTACGTCGAAGCTCCTCAAGCTCGCCAAGGTGTCTGGCGACCGCAAGCCCTATCTGCAGATCGACCAGGTCGAGGGCCTCGCCGCGGTCGCGCAGCTTGGCGGCCTCGAACTGCATCCCTGGAATTGCGCGCCCGATGCCTATGACACGCCGGGCCGGCTGGTGTTCGATCTCGATCCCGCGCCCGATGTCGCGTTCTCCGATGTGATCGCGGCCGCCAAGGACATGCGCCAGCGGCTCACTACAGTCGGCCTCGAGAGCTTCTGCAAGACCACAGGCGGCAAGGGCCTTCATGTCGTGGCGCCGCTGCTCGCAGGCGCCAGGGACAGAGTGACATGGAGGGAGGCCAAGGCGTTCGCGCAGGCGATCTGCCAGTGGATGGCGCAGGACGATCCCGAGCGTTATCTGATCAACATGTCCAAGGCCAAGCGCACCGGAAAGATCTTCCTCGACTACCTGCGCAACGACCGGCTTTCGACGGCGGTCGCGGTGCTGTCGCCGCGGGCGCGGCCCGGCGCGACGGTGTCGATGCCGCTGACCTGGACCCAGGTGCGCGGCGACCTCGATCCGAAGAAATACACGGTGCGGTCGGTGCCGGCGCTGCTTGCGAAGAGCAAGGCGTGGAGCGGCTATGAGGATGCTGCCTCGTCGATCAAGGCAGCGATGAAGAAGCTCGCGGCCGAGTAGCAAACGTTTAGGCAAGCTTGTGCCGCTGGCTTATCCGTCATACCCCGCGAAAGCGGGGTATCCAGTACGCTGCGGCTCATCGGTTCAATCGTCGACGTCTCTGGAATACTGGATCACCCGCTTTCGCGGGTGATGACAGTTGTTGATGCGGATCGTGCGCGACCTCCGCGCAGGCTACAGGCGTCCCAGTAGCAGCAGGATCAGCAGGATCACGATCACGAGGCCGAGGCCGCCGCCGCCATAATAGCCGGTGCCGTAGAACGGTCCGCCGCCGATGCCGCTGAAGCCGCCAAGCAGCGCGATGACCAGAATGATAAGAATGATCGTTCCAAGTGACATTGAGTTTCTCCTCAGCCCGTGGGCCCATTGATCTCTGCCCTTCGGGAAAGGAAACACGTGGGAACTACGAAGGTTCCGGATTCGGCGGTGCGATAAACCTGTGTGGTCCTTCCATTTGCGGTGGAACAGAATTACATCAACGCAATCCATGGAGGAGTGCACCGCGATGTCGGCTCCGCTGATTGTCTCGATTCCCCACAGCCTCGGCCGCGACGAGGCGATGCGCCGCCTGAAGACAGGCCTGTCGCGCGCAGCGGCGAACGTGCCTGTGATGAGCGTCGACGAAGAGCGCTGGGAGGATAATCGCATGAGTTTCCGCGTCCGCGCGCTGGGGCAGGTCGCGGCCGGCCATCTCGATGTCGAGGATACCCATGTGCGGCTGGAGGTGACGCTGCCGTGGCTGCTGCAGCGCTTCGCCGAGGTCGCGCAGGCCGCGATCCAGAAGAGCGGGCAGTTGTTGCTGACCAAGCGTTGACGCGCTGCGCTAGCCGTGCACGCGCGCACGGCTTGAAGCTTGCTTGGCTCCGGCCCGGACTCTCGCCTTCAGCATCGCCGCGGGCAGTTTGGCGAACAGCGTCGAGAGCTGAATCCTGTTGTCGCCGCACGTGATCGTGTATCCAGCCACGTCGATCTCGCCTTCAAAGGCTTCGGGACGCGGCCAGCTGCGTCCGCCCTGCGTGAACGGGGCAAATGATTTCGCCACCGCGACGATGACCGCCTCGCGGCCATGACGCCGTACGAAGGCGATGACATGATCGCGATGCGGGCCGTTGACCGTGAGCGGCTGGTAGTCGCCGCTGCTGAAGACCGCGGGCAGCTCGTTGCGCAGCCGCAGCAGTTGCCGCGTCCAGGCGAACTTCAGGCGGCCGTCGCGCCAGCTCTGCGCCAGCGCGTCCCAGTCCGGCGCCTCCAGCGCCGCGAGCATGCCCGCGCGTGCGGCAAAATCGACCGGACGGCGGTTGTCGGGGTCGACAAGCGAAAGATCCCAGCTTTCGGTACCCTGGTAGAAATCCGGCACGCCGGGCATCGTCGCCTTCAGGGTGATCTGGCTCAGCGAGTTCAACGCGCCGATCAGCGCGGTGCGTTGTGCCAGCGTGTCCAGCGCGTCGAGGAATTCAGGCGAGGCCTTGCGATCGAGGATCCGATCGATGAAGGTCTTCACGCCCGCCTCGTAAGCTTCGTGCGGATTGAGCCAGCTGGTCTCCTGCTTGCCCTCGCGCGCGGCCTTCAAGGCATAGGCCTGGATGCGCCTGACAAGCGATGTGTCGTCCGGGTCCCAGGCGCCGAGCAGGGCCTGATACAGCATGTATTCGAATGTCGCCGACGGGGCGCGCGTTTCGCCGTCGAGCACCAGATGCGGCGCGTTCAGCACCTTCCAGCGTGCCACTGCGCTGGTCCATTCGCCGGGGATTTCCGCCAGCGCCATGATCCGGGCGCGGGCGTCTTCGCCGCGCTTGGTGTCGTGGGTCGCGGTCGCCGTCATGCCGTGCGGCCATTCGCGGGCGCGGGTCTGCATCATGGCGTGGAAGGTCTCGGGCGTAATCCCGCTCGCCGCCGGATCGCCGCCGACCTCGTTGAGCGCCAGCAGGCGGTGGTAGCGATAGAAGGTGGTGTCCTCCAGCGACTTCGCCATCATCGGGCCGGTGAATTGCTGCACCTTCAGTGCGAAGCGCCGGATCCGTGGCGCACCGTGCGGCGGCCGGCCGGGATTCAAGAGGTCCATGGTCAGGGCATCGCGCAGGAAGTCGAAGATGCCTTCGTCGGCGGCGAACCAGTCGGCACGGGCGCGCTCGATGGTCGCGCTGATCAGCGCGCGGTCATGCGCGGTCGGGCCGGAGGCGGTGAGATAGGTGCGATAGACCGGGAAGTGCAGCACATAGAGTTCGAGCGCCTGCCGCAGGCTGTCGGCGGAGAAGTCGCGGGTCGAATAGTGCCCGCTGGCGATACGCGCGAGCAGCCGCGCCAGCACGGTGAATTCGCTGGTCAGCAAGGTCTCCAGCACGCGGCGCTTGGCCGCGCGCAGCACCGGCGTCAAATTCGGTGACTGGTTGCTGATCTGGCGCCAGATCTCGTTGAGCGGATCGAGCCCGCCGCCATCGACCAACGCCTGGCTGATCGTGTTCATCCATTCATAGCCGGTGGTGCCATGGACGCCGCTGAATTTCATCAGCTTCTCGTCCTCGCCGAGGATCTTCTCGATCACCATGTAGATCGGCTTGACCTTGGCGCCCTGCGCGGAGCGGATCAGGCGGCGCAGGCGCTGGAAGTATTGGGCGGGATCGCGCAGGCCGTCGATATGGTCGAGCCGCAGGCCTTGCAGCCGGTCTTCCGCGATCAGCCGCTTCACGAGACTGTGGCTCGCCTCGAAGGTGGCGGCGTCCTCGACCCTGAGACCGGCCAGGGTGTTGACGTCGAAGAAGCGGCGATAGTTGATGTCGCTGGAAGCAAGCCGCCAGTGTCCGAGCTTGTAGTGCTGGCGTTCCAGTAGATGATGCAGCGCCAGCGTCTGGGTGGGACGATCCTCGCCGGCGCGATAGGCGTCGAGTCCGTGCGCGATGACCTCGGCGCCGCCTTCGATTGCCTTTATCGCGGCCTTCAGGGCCGGCGCTTCCTTGCGGTTCGGGTGACGCAGCCCGCGATACCTGGCGGCGAGCTCGAGCAGCGCGCGCCCGGCTGTGCTGTCTTCGGCGCCTGCCTCACGGACGACGGTCCGCAGCACCTCGCCATAGCGCTCCGGCGCGATCGGCAGGCGGTGCTCGAAATACCAGGCGGAGAAACTGCCTTCGCTTGCGTCGTATCGCAGCTCGATCTCGCCGTGCTCCAGCGCCTGGCCATAGGACGAGCCGAGGATCGGCAACAGCACGCCGCCGCGCGCGCGATAGGGCAAGAGGTCCCAGTCGATGTCGAAGGAGACCGCATGCGGCGACAGCGGTCCCCATTCCAGCACGTCGAGCCACCACGGATTATCGGCAAAGTGCACGCCGACATGGTTCGGCACGAAATCCAGGATCAGGCCGAGGTCATGGCGCTTCAGCGCATCGCTGAGCCGCGCAAAGCCCTCTTCGCCGCCGAGCTCTGGGTTGAATTTGGTGTGGTCGACGACGTCATAGCCATGGGTCGATCCCTTGCGCGCCTTCGTGAACGGCGAGGCATAGACATGGCTGATGCCGAGCGCCTTCAGATACGGCGCCACGGCGGCGGCGGCATCGAAGTCGAAATCGGCAGTGAGTTGCAGTCGGTAGGTTGCGATCGGGATCGCCGGAGGCATTGTACTATCCGATGTGCCAGCGCACCGCCCAGCCGGGGAGGTCGTTCGACAACGCGCCGCCCCAGATCGCAGTTCCCTTCGGTTCCGCTGCGCCGCTGATCTCCCGATCCGACAAATTGGCTTCCAGCCAGAGCGTGCGGCCGTCGCCCATCCGCCAATGCGCGGTCAAGAGATCGCCCGTGACGCGGTCGCCGCCGAATCGTGCCCCGATGAGCCGCGGTGTGATCTCGCGCCGCCGCACGGCGAGCAGGTCGCGTACCAGCGCGAGCCGCGCGCGGGCGGGATCGTGGCCAAGCGCAGCCCAGTCGAGCACAGCCGATTGCACCGTCTCCTCGGCGAGCGGGTCTGGAATGTCGTCGCCATATTTGGCGTAGGCCCAGGCGAATTCCTTGCGCCGGCCGGCGCGGACGGCGTTGGCGAGGTCGCCCTTGAAATCGCAGAAGAACGGGAAGGGCGTCGTCGCGCCCCATTCCTCGCCCATGAACAGCATCGGCGTGGTCGGCGCGATCAGCGTGACCGCGAGCGCCGCCTCGATCGCCGCCGGTTTTGCAATGCTCTCGAGACGATCGCCCAGCGGCCGGTTGCCGATCTGGTCGTGGTTCTGCAGGAAGTTGATGAAGCACATCGGCGACAGCGCGCCGCTCCGCTCGCCGCGGGCCTTGCCGCCCCAGAATGTCGAGACTTCACCCTGGTAGATATAGCCGGACGACAGCGCGCGTGCGAGGTCCTGCTTCGGCGTCCGGTAGTCGCCGTAGTAGCCTTGGGATTCTCCGGTCAGCAGCACATGCCAGGCGTGATGATAGTCGTCGTTCCATTGGCCGCGGAATTTGCCGTGCGGCGGGTCCTCGGCGGCATCGAGCAGGCTTGCAATGTTGTCGCCGTTCTCGAGCACGAGGTTGATGCGCCGGCCGGTCTCCGTGGCGAGCTTGCCGGCAGCCACGCTGAAGTCATGCAGGATGGAGATTTCGCCGGCTTCGACGATGGTGTTGACGGCGTCGAAGCGCAGCCCGTCGAAGCGATAGTCGCGTAGCCAGTTGACGACGCTGCCGATCGCAAACGCGCGCACCTCGGGTACGCGATAATCGATCGCGCTGCCCCATGGCGTATGCGCGTCGCTGAAGAAGGCGGGCGCATAGCGGCCGAGATAATTCCCCTCCGGCCCGAAATGGTTGTAGACCACGTCGAGCATCACCATAAGCCCGCGCAGATGCGCTTCGTCGATCAGGGTCTTGAGGTCCTCGGGGCGGCCGTAGGCACTGTCGGGCGCATACCACAGCACGCCGTCATAGCCCCAGTTGCGCTTGCCTGCGAAATCCGCCAGCGGCATCAGTTCGAGCGCGGTGATGCCGGTTGCAACCAGATGATCGAGCTTGTCGATCATGGCGCGGTAGGTGCCTTCCGACGTGAAGGTGCCGACATGGGCCTCGAGGATGACGGCCTCGTGCCAGGGCCGGCCGCGCCATTCCGTCGCGCGCCATTTGAAGGCTGAGTGATCGATCACCTCGCTCTGGCCGACCAGGTCGTCCGGCTGGAACGCGGAGGCCGGATCCGGCACATCGACGTCGTCGTCGATGCGGAATCTGTAACGCGTACCGGCGCGCGCGCCCGCGATCTCGGCGATGTACCAGCCGGCGGCATCGCGCGTGAGCGCATGCGCATCGCGGCTTCCCGTATGCGGCTTGTCGAGCAGGAGATCGACACGCTTCGCCGCCGGCGCCCAGAGCCGGAAGCGCGTGCCATCAGGGGTCAGTTCGGGTCCGAAATGCTGCGCACTCATGCGGAGCCTGCGAATGCCAGGACCGAGCGCGGCGGTGCCGTGGTGTCGGCGCCGGCTGCGAATTGCTCGGCCGTTTGTTCTGCCATGGTCGTGTTCAAGACTTGCTGCCAGCTCGTGTATTCCGCCATCCGCGGCATCCTGAATACGATCTCCTGCGGCGCGGCGTTCAGCACGATAAAGATCGGCGCCTGCCCTTGTTCCATCGGCCCCAGCACGTAGGCGAGGAACCGGCTTTCCGGGAATTTCCAGTCGGACTCCGTCATTTCCTCCGCTGATGGCGTCAGCCAGATCACGCCATAGGTGCCGTCGGCGCGGCGCCCGTCGAGCCAGCTCTGGCAGCGGATCTGGCCGAAGCGCTGGCGCAGCGCGGTGAGATGACCGATGAAGGCGACGGCGTCGTCGTCCGTGCCGAGGTTCTCCCAGCCGATCCAGCCTGTTTCGTTGTCCTGGCAATAGGCGTTGTTGTTGCCGGCTTGCGTGTTGGCGACTTCGTCGCCGGCAAGGATCAGCGGCGTGCCCTGCGCGAGCAGCAGGCAGGCCAGTGCGTTCTTCCTGAGCTGGCGGCGCAGCGCGATGATCGCGGGATCATCGGTCGGGCCTTCATGGCCGCAATTGTTGCTGTGATTGTCGTTCGAGCCGTCGCGATTGTCCTCGCCATTGGCCTCATTGTGCTTCTCGTTGTAGCTGAAGAGATCGGCGAGCGTGAAGCCGTCATGCACCGTGATGTGATTGACGCTCGCGCGGGTCGCGCGGTTGTCGTGGTGAAATAGATCCGAGGACGCGGTCATGCGGCCCGAGATGTCACCGATCAGGCTGCCTTCGCCGCTCCAGTAGCGCCGGATCGCGCTGCGATAGCGGTCGTTCCATTCCGACCATTGTGACGGAAACGCGCCGACCTGGTAGCCGCCGAGACCGAGGTCCCAGGGCTCGGCGACCATCTTGGCGGTTGCCAACACCGGGTCTTGGCGGATCGCGGTGAGGAAGGGATGGTTGCGATCGAATCCGTTGGGCCCGCGAGCCAAGGTCGTAGCGAGATCGAAGCGGAAGCCGTCGACATGGCAGACCTCGACCCAGTAGCGCAGCGAGTCCATCACCATCTGCAGCACGCGCGGATGGGTAAGGTTGACCGAGCTGCCGCAGCCGGTGAAGTCGTCGTAGAAGCGCGGGTTCTCGCGGTTCAGCCAGTAGTAGGAGGCGTTGTCGATGCCGCGGAAGCACAGCGTCGGGCCCATGTGGTTGCCCTCGGCGGTGTGGTTGTAGACGACGTCGAGCAGCACCTCGATGCCGGCATCGTGCAGCCGCGCCACCGTGGTACGGAACGAGTCCAGCGCATTGTCCTGGGCGTAGCGCGCCTCCGGCGCGAAGAAGGCAATGGTGTTGTAGCCCCAGTAATTCGAAAGCTTCTTCTCGACCAGGACGCGGTCGTCGATCAGGCCGTGGATCGGCAACAGCTCGATGGTGGTGACGCCGAGCCGCTTGAGGTGGTCGATCATCGCCGGCGACGACAGGCCGCCATAGGTGCCGCGCAGGTTCGGCGGCACGTCCTCGCGCTTCTGCGTCAGGCCCTTGACGTGGGCTTCATAAATGATGGTCTCTTGCCAGGGAACCTGCGGCCGGATCTCGCGGCGGCCCCAGTTGAAGGTCTCGTCGACCACGACCGCCTTGGGCATGCCGCGGGCATTGTCGCGCCGGTCGAACGAAAGGTCCTCGCGCGCGCTGCCGGTACGGTAAGCGAAATGCGCATCGCTCCACACCAGCCGGCCGGCGAGCCGCTTGGCATAGGGATCGAGCAACAGCTTGTTGGCATTGAAGCGGTGGCCGCGCTCCGGCGCGTAGGGCCCGTAGACGCGATAACCGTAGAGCTGGCCGGGCGAGACGTCGTTGAGATAGCAATGCCAGACGTCCTCGGTGCGCTCCGGCATCTTGATCCGCTCGAGCTCGCGGCGGCCCTGGCCGTCGAACAGGCACAGCTCCACCTTCTCCGCGTTCGCCGAGAACAACGCAAAATTGGTGCCTCTGCCGTCCCAGCTTGCACCGAGCCGTGCGGACGTACCCCCGGTCAGTCGCATGGATCAGCTTTCCGGTACGAGAAAGATCGCGGCCAGCGGCGGAATGGTCAGGCTCAGCTCGGGCGTGGCGCCCTCCGAGGCACGGACCTCGCCGATATTGCCGACATTGGTGCCGCCGTAATGGGAGGAATCCGAGTTGAACACCTCATGCCACTTGCCCGCGAACGGCACCCGGACGCGATAGTTGCGGTAGACGTTGGGCGAGAAGTTCAGGACCACGAGGCAGCGGGCGCGCGCATCATTGCCCTTGCGGATCCAGCCGAACACATTGTTGCTCGCGTCGTCGGTGATGACCCATTCGAAGCCAGCCTGGTCGCAGTCGAGCTCGTGCAGCGCCGGCAGCGCGCGATAGAGCCGGTTGAGGTCGCGGACCAGGTTCTGGATGCCGCCATGTCTCGGCTGTTGCAGCAAATGCCAATCGATCGAGTGGTCGTGATTCCATTCGCGCTCCTGGCCGAACTCGCAGCCCATGAACATCAGCTTCTTGCCGGGGTGGCCGAACATGAAGCTGTAATAGGCGCGCAGATTGGCAAAGCGCTGCCAGTCGTCGCCGGGCATGCGGCCGAGGATCGAGCGCTTGCCGTGCACGACCTCGTCGTGGGACAGCGGCAGGATGAAGTTCTCCGAGAAGGCGTAGTGCAGGCCGAACAGGATGTCGCCGTGATGGAATTTGCGGTGGATGGGATCCTTGCTGATATATTTCAGCGTGTCGTGCATCCAGCCCATGTTCCACTTGTAGCCGAAGCCGAGCCCGCCATATTCGACCGGACGCGACACTTGCGGCCACGCAGTGGATTCCTCCGCCGCCGTCATCGCCTGCGGGAAGTGTGCGTAGAGTTCGGTGTTGAAGCGGCGCAGGAAGTCGATCGCCTCGATGTTCTCCCGGCCGCCATATTTGTTCGGAATCCAGCCGCCGGCCGGACGGCTGTAGTCGAGATACAACATGGAGGCGACGGCATCGACGCGCAGCCCGTCGACGCCGTAGCGATCGAGCCAGAACAGCGCGTTCGACACCAGGAAGTTGGTGACCTCCGTGCGTCCGTAATTGTAGATCAGCGTGCCCCAATCGAGGTGACGGCCCTGCAGCGGATTGGCGTGCTCGTAGAGCGCGGTGCCGTCGAAATTGCCGAGACCGTGCGGATCATCGGGGAAATGCCCGGGGACCCAGTCGAGCAGCACGGCAAGGCCTGCGCCGTGGCAGGCGTCGATCAGCGCGGCGAAATCATCAGGCGAGCCGAAACGGCTGGTCGGCGCGAACATGCCGGTCGGCTGATAGCCCCAGGAGCCGTCGAACGGATGCTCGGTGATGGGCAGGAATTCGATATGGGTGAAGCCCATGTCGCTGGCGTAGGCCGGAAGCTGCTCCGCCATCTCGCGATAGGTCAGCCACTCATTGCGGCCCTTGCGGCGCCACGACCCGAGATGGACCTCGTAGATCGACATCGGCGAGCTCAGCGCGTTGACGCGATCGGGTGCCGGACGCGGATGCGGGATCTTGCGCTCGTCGATCACGATCGAGGCGGTCTTCGGGCGCACCTCGGCGGCGAACGCCAGCGGATCTGACTTCAGCGGCAAATGCTGGCCGTTGCGCCCGATGATCTCGAACTTGTAGTGGTCGCCGACGCGTGCGCGCGGGATGAACAGCTCCCAATAGCCCGGGCCGCGGACGCGCATCGGATGGCGCCTTCCATCCCAGAAATTGAAGTCGCCGACCACGCTGACCCGCCGCGCGTTCGGCGCCAGCACCACGAAGCCGATGCCGTCGACGCCGTCGAGCATCATCGGATGCGCGCCGAGCGTGTCGTAGACGCGCAGATGCGTCCCCTCGCCGAGCAGATAGAGGTCGAAATCGCTCAGGATCGGCGGAAAGCGGTAGGCATCCTCCAGTTCAACGACGTTGTCGCCGAAGCGGGCGCGGAGCTGGTAGCGCGTCGAGCCGTTCGGCAAGGGACCCGCGAACAGGCCGGCGTCATGGATTTTGGCCAGCGGCGCCGCCTCGCCATGCTCCCCGATCGCCTCGACATTGCTGGCATCAGGCAGGAAGGCACGCACGACGTTGCGATCCCCCTCGGCATGAAGCCCGAGATAGTGGAAGGGATCGGAGTGGCGGCCCTCGATGATGGCATAGGCCTCGGCGGGCAGTTTGGTCATGCAACCTCATGCGGCTGTTGGGCCAGGAGTCTCAACAGGCCAGTCAGTGGGACGCGGAGCCAATCCGGTCGGTTGGCCAGCTCATACTCGATCTCGTAGAAGGCTTTCTCAAGCAGGAAAAAGTTGAGCAGGCGGTCGGCCGCCCTGGCGTCGGCAGGCCACAGCCGCTGGCCGGCCATGGTTTCGCGATAGGCCGCCAGCAGGGCATGCGCGGCCTGGTCGCGCCATTCGGCCAAAGCGAGGCTCAGCCTGCCGCTCTCGTCGGGCGCGACCTTGAGAGCCCGTTCCAGCGCGGCAGTCGCGGCATAGTCGATCGAGCGGATCAGGCCAGCGACGTCGCGCGCCGCCGGCGCTCTGCGGCGCCGCTCGGCGATGGTGCGGCCCGGTCCGCCATCAAAATCGATGATGAAGATGTCGTCCTTGACGACCAGCAACTGACCGAGATGCAGGTCGCCATGATGGCGGATGCTGAACCCGTCGGTCTCGCGCGGCAGCAGCGCCTTGAGCCGCTCCGGCAGCATGTCGTGCTGGGCCTGCAACTGATCGGCCAGCAGCCGGTCGGCCTCTTTCAGGGAGCCGCGCCGCTGCCTCAGCGTATCGAACACGCGCTCGGCGCGCGCCATGATCTCGTCGCTCCAGCGCTGCAGGTCTTCGGGCCTGGTCGGTTCGGGCGCGAAGTCCGGCAGGTCGCGGTTGCCAGCGAGCGCGATGTGCAGCTCGGCGAGACGTTTTCCGCCGTGCGACAGATGGCGCAGATAAGTCGCATGATCACCGTGCTCATCAGGATTTTCGCTCGCCGCCAGCAGGCGCTGCCGCTCGACGAGGCGATCGAGGTGCGCAGCGGCCACGGTCCAGAGGTCGCCCTGGTTGACCACCATGGCGTGCAGCACCGCGATCGCGCTGCGATTGGCTCCCTCCACCAGTTCCGAAGTGCCGAGCAATGCCGGTGTGTTGGGGAAATTGACCACTTCGGTAAGGAAGCGGCCCATCTCGATCTCCGGATTGATGCCGACCTCGATCTTCCGGTAGATCTTGGTGACATACTCATTGTCGACCAGAGCAGTCGAATGCGGCTGGTCGTTCTCGAAGACGCGGATCCGCTCCGGCTGCCGGACCGGGCGGTCGGAGAAGCGGCTGGTCGGCCGGAATTCGAGCTTCAGGCCCTGTTCGCCCTCGTCGACCGTGAGGTTTTCCCTGAGATTGCGCAGGAACAGGCCGGTGAAGATCTGGTCGGTGGCGACATCGAGCAGCGTGCCCTCGCGCGCGCCCTGACGGATCGCGGCAAAGGCGCGCGGGTTGTAGCGCTCGCGGTCGAAGCGCACCCATTCGATCTGCATCGGCAGCACGTAGCGGCTGGTGGTGCCGCGCTCCGTGGTTTCGAAGAAGATCAGCCAGGGCCGGTTGTCACCGATGTCGCAGAACGGAATCGCGGACACCAGCGTCGGCTGGATCGCTTTCGCGGAATGCTCCGGGTACCAGCGCGAGCGAGCGAGATGGCCGGGCAGCACGTCGTGCTCGAACACGCCGCGCTCCCGCGCCAGCGACGTCCAGGTCGAACCGAGCGGCACGACCAGCGTCTCGAACTCCGGCACCGCCCGCGGCTTCACCGGCTCCGACTTGTCGCGCTCCTGCAGCTGGAACCAGTAGAAGCCGTAGGGCGCCAGCGTGATCATGTAGGGCAGCTCGCCGATCGCCGGGAAGCGCGTGCGTCCGAGCATCTCGAGCGGAATGCGGTCCTTGAAGGCGGAGAGGTCGAGTTCGGTGGCCTGCGCCGAGCGCGACAAATTGGCGACGCACAGGATCGCCTCGCCCTGGTATTGCCTGACATAGGCGAGCACCGAGCGGTTCTCGGGGCGGATGAAGGTCATGGTGCCGCGCCCGAAGGCAAGCGTCGACTTGCGCACCGCGATCAGCCGCTTGGTCGCCGACAGCAGCGACGACAGACTGCGCGACTGCGCCTCGACATTGACGGCCTCATAGCCATAGACCGGGTCCATGATCATCGGCGCGTAGAGCCGCGCCGGGTCGGCGCGCGAGAAGCCGCCGTTGCGGTCCGGCGACCACTGCATCGGCGTCCGCACGCCGTTGCGGTCGCCGAGATAGATGTTGTCGCCCATGCCGATCTCGTCGCCGTAATAGATGATCGGCGTGCCGGGGAACGACAGCAGGAGCGAGTTCATCAGCTCGATCTTGCGCCGGTCGTTGTCCATCAGCGGCGCAAGGCGGCGGCGGATGCCGACATTGATGCGGGCGCGCGGGTCGTTGGCATAGGTCGACCACAGATAGTCGCGCTCGACGTCGGTCACCATTTCCAGGGTCAGCTCGTCGTGATTGCGCAGGAACAGCGCCCACTGGGCGGCGGCCGGAATGTCGGGCGTCTGCCTGAGGATGTCGGTGATCGGAAAGCGGTCCTCCTGCGCGATCGCCATGTAGATGCGCGGCATCAGCGGGAAGTGATAGGCCATGTGGCATTCGTCGCCATGGCCGAAATATTCCTGCACGTCCTCCGGCCATTGATTGGCTTCGGCCAGCAGGATCTTGCCCTTGGCATAGGCGTCGAGCTCCTGGCGCAGCCGTTTTATGATGGCATGCGTCTCCGGCAGGTTCTCATTGTTGGTGCCGTCGCGCTCGCACAGATAGGGAATGGCGTCGAGCCGGAAGCCGTCGACGCCGGTATCGAGCCAGCGCTTCATCACCTGCACGATGGCGCGCACCACGCGGGGATTGTCGAAATTCAGGTCCGGCTGGTGCGAGAAGAAGCGGTGCCAGTAAAACTGGCCGGCTTCCGGATCCCAGGTCCAGTTCGACTTCTCCGTGTCGGTGAAGATGATGCGGGTATCGAGGTATTTCTGGTCGGTGTCGCTCCAGACGTACCAGCTGCGCGCGCTCGAATTCGGCGGGCTGCGGCGCGCGCGCTTGAACCAGGCGTGCTGGTCCGAGGTGTGGTTGATGACGAGTTCGGTGATGACGCGCAGACCGCGCTTCTTGGCCTCCTGGATGAAGCGCTTGAAGTCCTTCATCGTCCCGAAATCGGGATTGATGTCGCCATAGTCCCCGATGTCGTAGCCGTCGTCGCGGCCGGGCGAGGGATAGAACGGCAACAGCCACAGCGCAGTGACGCCGAGCTCCTGCAGATAGCCGAGTTTCTCCGTCAGGCCTGCGAAGTCGCCGATGCCGTCATTGTTGCTGTCGGCGAACGCCTTGACGTGCAGCTGGTAGATGATGGCGTCCTTGTACCACAGTTGGTCCGCGGTCTCGGTCGCGACCTTCTCCTGGGTATTGACGGAGGAGAATACGTTCATGACGGCTCCTTCAGGCGACACAGCGCAACAGCAACGCGGGATCGCGCGCAGGATCCAGACGCAGGCGGATGCCACCCCATTCGAGCGCGTGGCGCTCGCCGGTGACAAGGTCTTCCACGGCGGCGACGGGGCGGCGGGCATCGCCAAGGCCGACCGTGACGTCGCCGAGCGGAAGCCAAACGTCGCGAGGCTCGGACGATAACGCAATCGCGGCCACGATCACATTGCCCTGATCGGCCGCTTCCTTGACGAAGCCGATCACGCCGCCGTCATCGACATTGATAAAGCGCAGATTGGCGAATTGTTGCAGGGCCGGATTGCCGCGCCTGATCTGGTTGACGGCCGCGATATAGGGCTTGATGTTCCCGGCCTGATCCCAGTCGCGAACCCTGATCTCGTACTTCTCGGAGTTGAGATATTCCTCGCGGCCGGGCACCGGCGTGTGCTCGAGCAGCTCGAAGCCGCTGGTGATGCCGTAGTTGCTTGAAAGCGTCGCGGCCAGCGCGAGACGCGACTTGAACATCCAGGATTCGCCGCTTTGCAGGTGGAAGGGCAGGATGTCAGGTGTGTTGACGAAGAAATTCGGCCGAAAGAAGTCGCGATCGGGATAGGATATCAACTCGCCGAGATACTGTTCGAGCTCGGAACGCTGCGTGCGCCAGGTGAAGTAAGTGTATGACTGCGTGAAGCCGAGCTTGGCGAGGCCCTTCATCAGTTTCGGCCGCGCGAAGGCCTCCGAAAGGAACAGCACGTCCGGATCGCGGTCCTGCACCTCGCGGATCAGCCATTCCCAGAACGCCAGCGGCTTGGTGTGCGGATTGTCGATCCGGAAGATTTTCACACCCTGTTCGACCCAGAACAGCACCACATCGCGCAGCCCGCGCCACAGCGCTGCGGCATCCTCGGATCCGAAATCCGGGCTGACGACATCGTCCCAGCGCTGCGGCGGATATTCGGCCGTGCGCATCGATCCGTCCGGACGCCGCTTGAACCACTCCGGATGCGCCGTCAGCCAGGGATGATCGGGCGAGCATTGCACGGCGAAATCGAGCGCAGCCTCGAGGCCATGGGCCCGGCATGCCGCCACGAAGGCGCGGAAGTCGTCGAGCGTGCCGAGCTCCGGATGGACCGCGTCGTGGCCGCCCTCGGCCGCACCGATCGCGTAGGGGCTGCCGGGATCGCCCGCCTGCGCGATGGCGGCATTGTTGCGGCCCTTGCGATGGGTCCGCCCGATCGGGTGGATCGGCGCCAGCAACACGACGTCGAAGCCCATCGCGGCGATATCGGGCAGCCGCGCGATGCAGTCGTTGAAGGTCGCGTGCACGCCCGGTGTCTTGCCCTGGCTGCGCGGAAACATCTGGTACCAGGCGCCGCTGCGCGCCCGCGGCCGGTCGGCGGTGAGGGGATAGAGCTGCGATCGCATCAGGTCGCGGCGAAACTGGCTGTCGGCCATCGCCTCCCGCAATTCCGGTACGAGCAGCGCGCCCGGCTCGCCGGTCTGCAGAAAGATTTCGCACTGCCTGATGATGATTGCGGCCGCGGCCGGGCCACCGGCCTGCGCCCGGGTCAGCATGCCCGCACCTTCGACGGCATCCAGCGTGTGGTCGCCACCGTCGCGCTGCTTCTGCTCGAAGCGATGCCGCCAGCTGGCGAATTCGTCGGTCCAGGCCTCGATTGCGAAGCTGTAGCGGCCGGGTCGGTCGGGCACGAAGGCGCCGCCCCAGCGGTCGTCGCTGTGCGGCGTCATCGGCGCGTGTTGCCATTCGCCGTCGCCCTCATGTCGCCACACCAATGCCGCTGCGATCACATCACGTCCGTCACGGTAGATGTCGGCCCACACCTCGACAGGTTCGCCCGCGATGCGCTTGACCGCAAAGCGGCCGCCATCAACCGACGGATAGACATCGGTAATATGAAAAGTGCTGTGGGCACTCTCGACAGGCCGGGCGGTTTTGTTCACGGTGATGCCGCCATTGAATAGGCAAATGAAGTCCCGGCGCCGGGAAGGAGGCACGCCAGACCCATATAGAAAGCCGCTCGCCGGGCAATGGTTCCCGGTGGGAACGCCGGATAGGGTAGAGCGTTGAACATCAACTATCCCTTTCCCGTATCTGTACAATTTAGCAACGATCCCAATACCGTTGCGAGCAGGCAGCGTGCCGAATGGACCTTTACGCCAAAGCCCAGACCCTGGGAATCCAGACCGAGTATATCGATGGTAGCGGTCACCGCCGTGTGACAACCCCCGAGGCGCTGACGGAGATCCTCGCGGCGCTGCCGCCCCAGGCGCCGCGACGGATGATCGCCGATCCCGTGGTGGTCAGAGGGGGCCAGCGTGGACAGACGCAGCTCGCCGAGGCGGCCCGGCTTCCGGTGCAATGGAAGCTCACCAACGGCACGACAGTGCTCGCGCAAGGCGAGGCGCATGAGCGGAGTGTGACGTGGCCGTCGGGCCTGCCCGAGGGCGTGCACCGGTTGCAGCTCAAGGACGCATCGGGCAACGAGGAGCTGCCGTTTCTGGTGGCGCCGGACGGCGCATTCGGCGGCGTGTTCGACCGCTGCTGGGTGATCGCGGTCCAGCTCTATGGCGTGCGGTCCGCGCGTAACTGGGGCATCGGCGACTTCACCGATCTGCAGGGCCTGCTCGAATTCGCCCATCGGCTCGGCGCCGACGGCATCGGGCTCAATCCGCTGCATGCGCTGTTCGACGATCGGCCTGGCGATTGCAGCCCATACTCGCCGAACAGCCGGCTGTTCCTCAACGCGCTTTATATCGACGTCGCGAAGATTCCCGAATTCCGCGCCGATGCCGAGACGCAAGCCGCGCTGGCGCAGCTCCGCAGCCGAGACATGGTCGACTACATCGGTGCCGCGGCGCTGAAATGGCCCGCGCTGCGTGCCGCCTTCGCGGCCTTCAAGGCCAATCCCGGCCTCGGCCGCTGGCAGGATTTCGAGGCCTATCGCAAGGAGCAGGGCGTGCTGCTGTCGCGCTTCGCCTGTTTCGAGGTGATGCGGCACAAATTCAACACGCCATGGTGGGAATGGCCGGACCAGTGGCGTCAGCCCGACGATACGGCGTGCGCGAAATTGCGCCGGGCGCGCGACACCGCCACTGAGGTCGAATTCGTCGAATTCGTGCAATGGACCGCGGACCGGCAGCTCGGCGCCTGCCAGGTGCTCGCGCACAAGCTCGGCATGCGGGTCGGACTCTATCTCGACGTCGCCGTCGGGGTGCAGTCGGATGGCTTCGACGCCTGGAATGAGCAGATCGCGATCTCGCGTCATCTCGGCGTCGGCGCGCCGCCCGACCCGCTCAACACCGCGGGCCAGGACTGGGGGCTTGCCGGCTTCAATGCCGCGGGCCTCGAGCAGCGCTCGTTCGAGCCGTTCAGGCAGATGCTGCGCGCCTCGATGCACCATGCCGGCGCGATCAGGCTCGATCACGCCTTCGGGCTGAAGCGGCTCTATCTGGTGCCGCGCGGCTTCGGCCCGGCCAATGGCGCCTATGTGCTGATGCCGTTCGAGGCGCTGCTGGCGGCGACCGCGCAGGAGAGCGTTGCAAGCCGCTGCGTCGTGATCGGCGAAGACCTCGGCACCGTGCCCCCGGGGTTCCGCGAGCAGATGAACGGCTGGGGCATCTGGTCCTATCTCGTGATGATGTTCGAGACCGACGACCAGGGCGTCTTCCGCAACGCCGACTACTATCTGCCGAACGCGCTGGTGACGTTCAACACCCACGACCTCTCGACCTATGCCGGCTGGCGCTCGTTCAGCGACCTCAAGACCAAGCGCGCGCTCGGGATCGATCCCGGCGAGACCGACCAGGGGCGCTGGAATGCGCTCGGCCATCTCGACGACGAGCTGCGCCGTCACGACATCCAACACAATGATTTCTATTCGGTGGTGAACTTCATGGCACGGACGCGGTCGCGGATGATGGCGGTTTCGATGGAGGATCTGCTCGGCATTGTCGAGCAGCCGAACATCCCCGGCACCGTCTATGAGCATCCGAACTGGAAACGGCGGCTGCCGGTCTCGATCGAGCATCTCGCGTCGGCGATCGATATCGACGCGCTCAAGCGTGCAACCCGCGAGCGGTCGCACGGCTGACAACGCGGAGTACGGCGCGTGGCCTCTCGTATCGAAGACTATGGACTGATCGGCGATTGCGAGACCGCAGCGTTGGTCGGCCGTGACGGCTCGATCGACTGGCTGTGCTGGCCGGCGTTCGATTCCGACGCCTGCTTTGCGGCGCTGCTCGGCACGTCGCGGAATGGCCGCTGGCTGCTGGCGCCGGCCGGGGCGATCAGGCAGACCTCCCGCCGCTATTGGGACGATACGCTGATCCTCGAAACGCGGTTCGAGACCGAGGACGGAGTGGTCGCGCTGATCGACTTCATGCCGCCGCGCGGCAATGCCTCCAACGTGGTCCGCCTGGTTCGCGGCATCAGCGGCCGCGTCAAGATGCACATGGAGCTGGTGATCCGCTTCGGCTTCGGGGTCGATGTCCCCTGGGTGAAGAAGAACCCGGACGGCGACGGACTGTTGGCGATCAGCGGACAGGACATGACCGTGCTGCGCACGCCGGTTAAGACATCGGGCAAGGACCTGACCACGGTCGCCGAGTTCGAGATCGGCGAGGGCGACTCCGTGCCGTTCGTCCTGACATACGGTGCGTCGTATCAGCCGGTGCCGGGGTCGATCGCCCCCGAGGCAGCGCTGAAGGATACCGAGGCATATTGGAAAGAATGGTGCAGCCGTTCGACCTATGACGGCAGCTACCGGCGCGACCTCGTGATGCGCTCGCTGATCACGCTGAAGGCGCTGACCTTCAGGCCGACCGGCGGCATCGTCGCCGCACCGACCACGTCATTGCCGGAAAAACTCGGCGGCGCGCGCAACTGGGACTACCGATTCTGCTGGCTGCGCGACGCCACCTTCACGCTGCTGGCGCTGATGAATTCGGGCTATACCGAGGAGGCGGCCGCCTGGCACAATTGGCTGCTGCGGGTCGCGGCCGGCGCTCCTGCAGATATGCAGATCATGTACGGCATCCTGGGGCAGCGGCGCCTGCTGGAGTGGGAAGCCGAATGGCTGCCCGGCTATGAGGGCGCGCAGCCGGTTCGCGTCGGCAATGCCGCGCATGCGCAGCTGCAACTCGACGTCTATGGCGAACTGATCGACGCCTTCCACCAGTCTCGCATGGCCAAGCTGAAACTCGATGATCAGAGCTGGTCGCTCGAATGCACCGTCGTCGGTCATCTCGCCGACGTCTGGGACCAGCCGGATCACGGCATCTGGGAGCGTCGCGGCACTCCCAGACACTACGTGTTCTCCAAGGTGATGTGCTGGGTCGCCTTCGACCGGGCCATCAAGAGCGCGGAGCGGTTCGGCTTCAAGGGGCCGCTGGTCAAATGGCGGGTGTTGCGCGAGGCGATCCATCGCGACGTCTGCCGGCGCGGCTTCGATCCCGGTCTCAACAGCTTCGTCGAGAGCTATGACTCAAAGATGCTCGACGCCAGCCTGCTGTTGTTGCCGTCGGTCGGCTTCCTGCCGCCGGCCGATCCGCGCATCCGGGGCACGATCGCGGCTGTCGAGCGGCACATGATGCGCGACGGGTTCGTGCTGCGGCACGATCCGCGCGAGGTGTCCGACGAAATCCAGCCGATCGAGGGCGCGTTCCTGGCCTGCAGCCTGTGGCTCGCCGACGCCCATGTGCTGGCAGGAGATCTCGATAAGGCGCAAACCATGTTCGACCGCGTCGTCGCGCTCGCCAACGATCTCGGGCTGCTGGCGGAGGAGTTCGACTCCGGCGCCGGCCGGCAGACCGGTAACTTTCCGCAGGCGCTGACCCATATCGCGCTGATCAACACGGCGCACAATCTCAGCGCCGCCAAGGCCGACGCCGAGAAGCCGGCGGTGCAGCGGTCGACCTGATCGGAGCATTTGTCTTGCGCAGAATCTTTTTAGAAGAACCGCCTTAACGGCCCATCGTCAGCACCGTGTGCATGGCGCGCGCGAAGCCGTCGCGCTCGTTGGTTTCGGTCACATGCGTGGCGCGCGCCTTGACGTCATCGCTGGCATTGCCCATCGCGAACGAGACGCCGCTTCGCGCGAACATCGGCAGATCGTTCTGCATGTCGCCGATCGTGGCGACGTTCTCGAGCGACACGCCGAGGCGCTTCGCGATACCCTCGACGAAGGTGCCCTTGTCGTGGCCGGGCGGGGTGACGTCGAGATAGTAGGTCTGCGAGCGGACCGCGGTCGCATCATTGCCGACCATCTGCTGCATCTCCGCCTCGCAGCGCTGCAGCAGAGGCGCATCCGAGCTCGCACCGACGATCTTGCAGGCCTGGTCGAGATAGGGCGTGAAATCGCCGACGATGGTCGGATCATGCTTGATCGCGCGCTTTTCGTGCGCGTTGTACTCGCCGTCAGGATTCCGCGTCAGCCAGCGGTCGTTGGTGAACAGCCAGATGTCGACACCGCGCTCGCGGAGCAGGTCGATGCTGCCTTTGGCGACCGCAGGGGGGATCAAATGCTGCTCGATCGGCTGCAATTGCGGATCGACGATCGAAGAGCCGTTGAAGGCGCCGATCGGCAGTGTGATCGCGAGCGGCTCGACCAGGAAGCCCATCCCGATGGTCGGCCGGCTGGAGACGATGGTGAAGCCGATGCCGGTCTCATGCAGCCTGCGCACGGCCGCCAGGGCGCCGTCGGTCAGGGTCTTGTCCTTGGTGAGCAGCGTGCCGTCGACATCGGATACGACAAGGGCGATGCGGGTCATGGGCGGTCCAGCTTCAGTTGACTGACAATGTCTTCGACGATGGTGTCGACCGAACGGTCGATCGCAACCGTGATCGGGCGTTCGTCGGGCGTCGGCGGCTCCAGCGTCTTGAACTGGCTGGCGAGCAGGCCCGGCGGCATGAAATGGTCCTTGCGTGCGGCCAGCCGCGTGGCGATCAGCTCCTCTGTGCCGTCGAGGAAGACGATGCGGATATCGTCGCGGCCGTGCACCAGGATGTCGCGATAGGCGCGCTTCAGCGCGGAGCAGGCGATGACGGCGCGCTCGCGGACGCCGCAGGTGCGGTCGATCTCATTGGCGATCGCGTGCAGCCAGGGCCAGCGATCCTCGTCGGTGAGCGGCTGGCCGGAATGCATCTTCGCGACATTGCTCGGCGGATGAAAGCTGTCGCCGTCCTCGAAGCGCCAGCCGATCCTGATCGCAAGGCGGTCGGCGATGGTGCTTTTGCCCGAGCCCGAGACGCCCATCACGACCAGTGCGCAGGGGTTTTGCCCGTCACCCAAGAAAGTCACCCAAGAAAGTACCCAGGAAAATCATCCACGAAAATCCTCCGGCAGCGCGGCCTGATCGATCAGCCAGACGGTTTCGCCCAGCGATCGCGCGCGGTTTGCCGGCAGGTTCTCGCCTGCGAGCAGGCGCGTCAAGATCGCGCGCTTGTTTTCGCCCGCGACCTCGAACAGCATCTCGCGGCAGGAGGCGAGCGCGGGCAAGGTCAAGGAGACTCGCGGCACGAACGGCTCGACATTCGCCTTGGGCACCCCGACCACCCAGCGCTCGGTTTCCTCGACCGCGGGGTAGCCCGGAAACAGCGATGCGGTGTGGCCATCGGGCCCGATGCCCATCAGCACCAGGTCGAACAGCGGCCGCTTCGGATCGAGCTGTTCGGCGCCGTAGAAGGCCATCAGCTCGTTCTCATAAAGCGCCGCGCTGACGTCGGGATCCCTGAGATCGGCGGTGTCGGTTGCGATCGGATGGACGTTCGCGGCCGGAGCGCAGCGGTCGAGGAAGGCCTGGCGCGCCATGCTCATATTGTGCAGCTTGTCCTTGCGCGGCACCAGGCGCTCGTCGCCGATGAACCAGTCGATGCGATCCCACGGAATCCGCCGGCGATAGTCCGGTGTCGCCAGCAGCTGGTAGAGCGCCTTGGGGCTGGAGCCGCCGGTGAGGCAGATCGCGATCCGGCCGCTGTTCTGGTCGATCCTGGCGATCACCCGTTCGGCGGCCATCTGCGCCAGTGCGGCCGGATCGGCGACCGTGATGATCTTGCGCTCGCCGCTCGTGGTCATGGTCAGCTGAGCTTCCGCCAGCTGCGGCCGTCGCGCGTCAGTAGCGCGTTGGCCGCCTCCGGGCCTTCGCTGCCGGCCTTGTAGGGTTGCAGGCCACGCCCGCCGGCAGTCTTCCAGGCGTCGAGGAAGGGCTGCACCGCCTGCCATCCGGCCTCGACGCTATCGGCGCGCTGGAACAGCAAATTGTCGCCGATCATGCAGTCGTAGATCAGTGTCTCGTAACCGGTCGACGGCTCCGCCTTGAAGTAGTCCTTGTAGCGGAACTTCATCTCGACGCCGTCGATGTTGATGGCCGGGCCCGGCACCTTGGTATTGAACTGCAGCTCGATTCCCTCGTTCGGCTCGGTCGAGATGATCAGGAAATTCTGCGACAGCCGATCAACCGATGTGTCGCGAAACATTCCGATCGGCGCCTGCTTGAACTTGATCGCGATCTCGGTGCGCTTGGCGGCGAGCGCCTTGCCGGTGCGGAGATAGAAGGGGACGCCGGCCCAGCGCCAGTTGTCGATCGTCAGCTTCAGCGCGGCATAGGTTTCGGTGGTGCTGTCAGGCTTGACGTCCGCAGTCTTCAGATAGTCCTTGATCTCGGTATCGCCGATCTTGCCGGCGCGATACTGGCCGCGTACCGAATTGTTCAGGGCTTCCGCTTCGCTCTGCAGCTGGATCGCGCTGAGCACCTCCGCTTTTTCAGAGCGCACCGCATGGGCGTCGAAACGGGCTGGCGGCTCCATCGCCACCAGCGACAACAGCTGGAACAGATGGTTCGGCACCATGTCGCGCAGCGCGCCGGTGGCATCATAGAAGCTGCCACGATGGCCTACGCCGAGTTTCTCGTCGACCGTGATCTGGATGTGGTCAATATGGTTGCGATTCCAGATCGGCTCGAACATGCCGTTGGCAAAGCGCAGCACCAGGATGTTCTGGACGGTTTCCTTGCCGAGGTAATGATCGATGCGATAAATCTGGTGTTCGTCCATCAGCTTCAGCAGGGCGGCGTTCAGCGCCCTGGCCGACGCGAGATCGGTGCCGAACGGCTTTTCGATGATCAGCCGCCGCCAGGCGCCGTTCTCCTTAAGCATGCCGGTGCGGCCGAGTTGCTCGCTGATCGGCTGGAACGCACTCGGTGGCGTCGCGAGATAGAACAGGCGATTGCCGCCGGTGTCACGCGCCTTTTCAAGCTTGTCGAGTTGCTCGTCCATGGCATCAAAGGATGCGGGATCGCTCGGGTCAGCCTCGATCGATGTGACGCATGCGAACAGCCGCTTCGCGATCGCCTCGTCGACGGGGCGGGTGGCGAACTTGCGCAGCCCCTGCATCAGGCTGTCGGTCATCTGCTCGCTCGACATGCCCTTGCGGGCGATGCCGACGACGCAGAATTTCTCCGGGAGCAGGTTGCTGGCGGCGAGATTGTAGAGCGCCGGAACGACCAGCCGGTGTGTCAGATCACCGGTGGCGCCGAAGATGATGAAGGAGCAAGGGTCGGGTTTCTTCTGCACGTGACCTTCCGCGGTTTCGTTTCAAGCCTTCTTCGGCGGCTCCTTGTGGCCGCCAAAGCCTGCGCGCATCGCCGAGAGGATCTTCTCGGCGAAGGTATGATCCTTGCGCGAGCGGAAGCGGGTGTAGAGCGCCGCCGTCAGCACCTCGGCCGGCACCGCCTCGTCGACCGCGGCGTTGACGGTCCAGCGGCCTTCGCCGGAATCCTCGACAAAGCCGGAGTAATTGTCGAGCGTGTGGTTCTGTGCCAGCGCCGAGGCGGTGAGGTCGAGCAGCCAGGACGGGATCACGCTGCCGCGCCGCCAGACTTCGGCGATGTCGGCGATGTCGAGATCGAAGCGGTGCTCGGGCGGCAGCGCCTCGATATTAGCGTTCTTCAGGATGTCGAAGCCTTCGGCATAGGCCTGCATCAGGCCGTACTCGATGCCGTTGTGGATCATCTTGACGAAATGCCCGGCGCCGATCGGACCGGCGTGGATGTAGCCCTGTTCAATGCGGGGATCGCGCCCCTCGCGGCCGGACGTGCGCGGGATGTCGCCAATGCCGGGCGCCAGCGTCTTGAAGATCGGATCGAGCCGGTCGACCACGCCCTTGTCGCCGCCGATCATCATGCAGTAGCCGCGCTCGATGCCCCAGATGCCGCCGCTGGTGCCGACGTCGACATAATGCAGTCCGCGCTCCCTGAGCGCCTTGCCGCGGCGGACGTCGTCCTGCCAGAAGGTGTTTCCGCCGTCGATGATGACGTCGCCGGGCTGCATCAGCTTCGACAGCGCCTCGATGGTGGCTTCGGTGATCTTGCCGGCCGGCAGCATCACCCAGGCGGTGCGCGGCGCTTCCAGCTTGAGGACGAAATCCTCCAGCGACGAGGAGCCGGTGGCATTGTCGGCGACCAGCGCCGCGACCGCCTTGGGGTCCTTGTCGTAGACCACGGTGGTGTGGCCGTTGCTCATCAGGCGGCGAACGATGTTGCCGCCCATCCGCCCGAGGCCGATCATGCCGAGTTGCATCCTCGCCTCCGTCAGTTCAGTGCGGCCGAGATCGCGGCATCGAGTGCTGCAAGCCCGGAGGTGAGATCGCCCTTGAGATGCACGCGCAGCGCCCGCCGGCCGCGCTCGGTGAGCACGTCGAAATCACCGCGCGCCTGCGCCGCCTTGATCACGCCGAAGCTCGCCTTCTGGCCGGGCACCGGCAGGTCCAAGCCGTCGTCGGTAGTGACCTGCAGGAACACGCCGCTGTCGGGCCCGCCCTTGTAGGCCTGTCCGGTCGAATGCAGGAAGCGCGGGCCGAATTCGGCGCAGGTCGCAAGGTGTTTCGCATCGCGCACCTTCAGCCGCATCGCCTGCATGGCGTCGATGGTGTCGCCATCGCGCTCGATATAGGCGAGCAGGGCGACATAGTCGCCGCGGCCGGAGCGGGAGAGATGTGCCTTGATCCAGGAATTGAGGTCGCCATTGGCGCCGGCCTTGCGCAGCTCCTCTGCGTTCTGCGCGTCGGTGTAGAGCTCGACTCCATCCGCCGACACCACCGGCTGCTCGGCCGGCAGCGATCCGGTCTTCTCGAATGCCGCCGTCAGCTCGCGCGTCTTGATCTTGGCAGCCTCGACGTCGGGCTGGTTGAACGGGTTGATGCCGAGGATCGCGCCTGCGACCGCGGTCGCGATCTCGAAGCGGAAGAACTCCTGGCCGATATGGTCGATCGATTTCATCACGATCCGAACCACGGGATGGCCGGCGGCCTCGAGCGCGGCGAGCTTTGCCTCATGCGCGGCGTCGTTCTCGCCCTCGGTGCGGAGGTCGATGAAGAAGCGGTCGTTGCCGTAGACCGCGGCGTCGCCGATCGTTTCGCCCTCGATCGGGATCAGGCCCTTGCCGTCCTTGCCGGTCGATTCCGCGATCAGCTGCTCGGCCCAGGCGCCGAAATCGGCGACGTCGGGCGAGGCGAAGATCGTCACCTTGTCGCGGCCTTCGAGCCCGGCGATGCCCATCGCCAGCCCGAGCTGGACGCCCGGGTTTTGCTGCGGCGGCACGTCGGCGCCGCAGGAGCGCACCATGGCGAGCGTATGGCCGAGCAGGCTGCGGACGTCGATGCCCGCGGCCGCCGCCGGCACCAGGCCGAACGGTGACAGCACGGAATAGCGGCCGCCGATCGCGGGATCGCCGTAGAAGATGCGGGCAAAGCCCTGCTTGATCGCGACCTTCTGCAGCGCCGAGCCGGGGTCGGTCACCGCGATGAAGCGATGGCCGGCCTTGTCCTTGCCGATCGCCTTGGCCACCCGGTCGAAGAAATAATCCTTCATCACGTTCGGCTCGGTGGTTCCGCCGGATTTGGAGGAGACGATGAACAGCGTTTTCGCGATGTCGACATACTCCTCCATCGCGCGCACCTGCGCCGGATCGGTGGAGTCGAGCACGTGCAGCCGCGGGAAGCCGGACTTGTGCGGGAAGGTCTGCGCCAGCACCTCCGGCCCGAGGCTCGATCCGCCCATGCCGAGCACCACGGCGTCGGTGAAGTTCTGGCCCTTCACGCGCTTGGCGAAATCCTCGTAGTCGGCGACATCGGCGGTCGCGGCGCTGGTCAGCCAGCCCAGCCATTTGTCCTCGTCATCGCTGGTCCAGACCGACTTGTCCTTGTGCCAGAGCCTTCGGATCTTGGCCGAGGCGCGCCAGTCCTCGGTGCTCTTCTCGACCGCCTTCTCGATGTCGGCGCCGAGCGCAAGCTTCTGATGGTCGATGCCGCCGCCGAGCGAGGTCGCGCGCTTGTGGGCGACCGCGCCGTACAGCTTGTCGGCCGCGTCGGCGAACAGCTTGACGCCGTCCTTGACCAGCTCCTCGGTGATCGCATCGAGCGAGATGCCGGACTTCTCCAGCTCGTCCAGCACGTGGCGGGCGTCCTCGACATTCTCCTCGAGGCTGTCGCGGACCTTGCCGTGGTCGCGGAAGGCATCGAGGGTTGCCGGCGGCACGGTGTTGACGGTATCGGGGCCGATCAGCTCCTCGACATAGAGCACGTCGCTATAGTCCTTGTTCTTGGTGCCGGTCGAAGCCCACAGCAGCCGCTGCGGCTTGGCGCCCTTGGCCGTGAGTTTGTCCCAGCGCGCGCCCGAGAACAGCCGCCTGTAGTCCTGGTAGGCGAGCTTTGCATTCGCGATCGCGACCTTGCCCTTCAAGGCCGCGAGCCGTTCCTTCTCGGACGGGTCGTTGGCGCGCGCGATCTTCTCGTCGAGCTGCTTGTCCACGGCGCTGTCGATGCGGCTGACGAAGAAGCTGGCGACGCTTGCGACATGGGAGGGGTCGCCGCCCTTGGCGACGTACTTCTCCAGGCCCTTGAGATAGGCCTCCGCGACCCGGCGATAGACCTTCTGCGAGAACAGCAGCGTGATGTTGATGCTGATGCCTTCGCCGATCAGATACTCGACCGCCGGCAGGCCCTCCGGCGTCGCCGGCACCTTGACCATCAGGTTCTTGCGGTGGACGTCCTTCCAGAGCCGTTCGGCCTCCGCGATCGTGCCCTTGGTGTCCATCGCAAGATACGGCGACACTTCGAGGCTGACGAAGCCGTCGCCGCCATGGCTCTGGTCGTAGACCGGGCGCAGCACGTCGGCGGCGTGTTGGATGTCCTCGACCGCGAGGTGTTCGAACAGGTCGGCGACCGAGCGGTCGCCCTTCTTGAGGGCCTTGCCGATCGCCCCGTCATACTCGTCCGAGCTGCCGATCGCCTTCTCGAAGATCGAGGGGTTGGACGTCACGCCTTTGACGCCGTCGGTCTCGATCAGCCGCTTCAGATCGCCCTTGGCGACGAAGCCGCGGGCAAGGAAGTCCAGCCAGACGGCCTGGCGGTGATTTTCGAGTGCTTTGACGGGGGTCATGGGTGCCTGTTCTCGTTCGATCGAGGGTCGATTTTTGGGTTCCCGGGCAGCTTTCGGGGGCGGAGGCGGATTGTCAACATGACTGGGGGCCCGGGCGGAATATCAGCATTCCCAAGGGATAACGCCATTCACAACAGTTCGATCCCCTCGGACGCGGGTGCGAGCAGACCCTGATCTCGGCACATTTTTATGACGCGTTGCGGGCGCGCGGCCGCGGGTCAGGGCCGCAGGTAGAGGTAGCCTTGGGTTTGCAGCTCGGCGAGGCGGACCACGCCGCCGCGCTCGGCGGCGACGAAGCCGGGCAGCAGGTCCGCGAGGGTGATGTTCTGCGATTTCATGGTGTTGCCGCAGGCGGCGAGCTCAATGCCATCCTTGGTGAACTGCCCGACCTGCTTCGACAGGTCGGGGTTGGCGGCTGCCGAGTGAAACGCCTTCAGCGCCTGGCCGTGCACCACGAGCGCGATCGTCACATTGCCGGAGCCGCCGACCCGCGACACCGTAAAGGCAGCGCCGATCGCCGAGAGGGTGCCCCACAGGATGCTGCGTCGGTGCATGGCGTCCCTCGCGCAATGATTGTTGGCCGGCGCAAAGCCTATCACTTGTGGCGGAGCGCAGCGAGTTCCTTGCGGTCGGTCACAAGTTCGGCGCATTCGCACAAGTCCGCGCGATCGACGCGAAAGATCTTGTCGTCGGCGCCGGCGAACAGCGCTTCGCCCGCATCGTCGTCGGGCTTGTTGCGATTCCACACCACGATGCGGCCAAGGCGCGCGATCGCGGATTTGTCGTCTTTCGACAGCGCCACAGTGATACCGCCGCCCTCACAATCCACGCTGCATTCGAAGCGTATCTCGTGTCCGGTTTCGGTCGCGATCGCGTGGTTGCAGTAGCCGCTGGAGTCGAAATTGCCGGGGCGGTGGCGGTAGGCGACGCCGAGCCGGAACGAATAATTGGTGGTCTTGTCCTCCGGCGCATTCTCGGCGGCGACGAGCAGCTTCATCGCGCTGACCTTCTGCTTCGGATGCTGCGCCAGATGATTTGCATCGTATCGCCCCACGAAGCAGGCATATGCTTTCGCGCCGGGCGGGCCTGCGAACATCCTGTTGTCTTAGGCGGCCGCCTTGGCCTTGTCGACGCCTTCCTGCGCCTCGACGGTTAACGCCGCGCCGGCGCTGGCTGCGGCGGCAAGTGCGACAACAAGGAACGTCTGCTTCATGGCCGCCTCGGGAATAGCCCGCGCCTCCAAGGTGTCATCTTTAATGCGCGGCAATGGTGCCGCGTGGAACTGCGCGGGCTCGTTGCCTTAGTCGCGGCGACAAGGAGGCACGTTCAGCCTCGTCTGACAGTTTGTTCATGCGAGTCTGTGACTTGCACATCTTGACGCCAAGGCTGGACAGTCACACCTTTTCAGGGAGCCCAACGTTCATCGCCGGACGGGGAAGTTGCCTCGCTCGGATGTCCGCCTCGGAAGCCTGGGCCCCGGTAAACCACGGATGTGGCTGAGGGGCTACAACCGTTAAAATCAGGCTACCAACGGGGGATATTGATGAACCATTAAGCTTCCTGCCTGTTGATAAGGCAGAGGCTGCACGCGCCGTGCATTGCCGAAATGAGTCGGTCGAGTGTCCAATGGACCCAGCGTGCCGACGCTGATTCGATCCTAGGACGCTCTGGTTGCGACTCGTGTCAGTCGTGCGGCGATACATATCGTGGAGAGAGGGATCATGTACAACGATTCTTTGTTCAACGCCTTCGCAAGGTCGTTTGAAGCGCGAAGCCAGACCGACATGTCGATGGCCGAGTATTTGGAGTCGTGTCGAAGTGACCCGATGCGATATGCCAATGCGGCCGAGCGGTTATTAGCGGCGATCGGTGAGCCCCAGATGATCGACACGGCCAAGGACCCACGCCTTGGCCGTATCTTTTTGAACCGTACGATCAGGTCGTATCCGGCCTTCGCCGGCTTCTTCGGCATGGAGGACACGATCGAGCGCCTGGTCGGCTTCTTCCGCCATGCCGCGCAGGGCCTCGAGGAGCGCAAGCAGATCCTCTATCTGCTCGGACCGGTCGGCGGCGGCAAGTCGTCGCTTGCCGAGCGCATCAAGGCGCTGATGGAGATTCATCCGATCTACGTGCTGAAGGCGGGTGACGAGCTATCGCCGGTGTTCGAGAGCCCGCTCGGGCTGTTCGACCCCGAGCAGCTCGGGCCGATGATCGAGGAGAAGTACGGCATTCCGCGCCGCCGGCTGAGCGGGCTGATGTCGCCCTGGGCCTACAAGCGGCTCGAGGCGTTCGGCGGCGACATCTCGCAATTCCGCGTCGCGCGCATCCAGCCCTCCCGCCTGCGCCAGATCGCGGTCGCCAAGACCGAGCCCGGTGACGAGAACAACCAGGACATCTCCTCGCTGGTCGGCAAGGTCGACATCCGCAAGCTCGAGACCTACGCCCAGAACGACCCCGACGCCTACAGCTATTCCGGCGGCCTCAACCGCGCCAACCAGGGCGTGCTCGAGTTCGTCGAGATGTTCAAGGCGCCGATCAAGATGCTGCACCCGCTGCTGACCGCGACGCAGGAGGGCAACTACATCGGCACCGAGAACATCGGTGCGATCCCGTTCACCGGCATCATCCTCGCGCACTCGAACGAAGCCGAGTGGCAGAGCTTCAAGACCAACAAGAACAATGAGGCCTTCATCGACCGCATCTGCGTCATCAAGGTCCCGTACTGCCTGCGGGTCACCGAGGAGCAGAAGATCTACGAGAAGCTGATCCAGACCTCCGAGCTTGCCGCCGCACCGTGCGCGCCGGCAACGCTGGAAACGCTGGCCCGCTTCTCGGTGATGTCGCGGCTGCGCAAGCACGAGAACTCGACGCTGTTCGGCAAGATGCGGGTCTACGACGGCGAGAGCCTGAAGGAATCCGATCCGAAGGCGCGCAGCGTGCAGGAATATAAGGACGCCGCCGGCGTCGACGAGGGCATGGACGGCGTCTCCACCCGCTTTGCCTTCAAGGTGCTGGCCTCGACCTTCAATCACGACACCACCGAGGTCGGTGCCGATGCGGTGCATCTGATGTATGTGCTGGAGATGGCGATCCGGCGCGAGCAGCTGCCTGACGAGGTCGAGAAGCGCTATCTCGAATTCATCAAGGCTGACCTCGCGCCGCGCTATGCCGAGTTCATCGGCAACGAGATCCAGAAGGCCTATCTGGAATCCTACGCCGACTACGGCCAGAACCTGTTCGACCGCTATGTCGACTACGCCGATGCCTGGATCGAGGACCAGGACTTCAAGGATCCCGACACCGGCCAGCTGATGAACCGCGAGCTCCTGAACCAGGAGCTGACCAAGATCGAGAAGCCGGCCGGCATCGCCAACCCCAAGGACTTCCGCAACGAGGTGGTCAAGTTCTCGCTGCGTTCGCGGGCGCACAATGGCGGCAAGAACCCGAGCTGGACCTCCTACGAAAAGGTTCGCGACGTGATCGAGAAACGGATATTCTCGCAGGTCGAGGATCTGCTTCCGGTCATCTCGTTCGGCTCCAAGAAGGACGGCGAGACCGAGAAGAAGCATGGCGAATTCGTCGAGCGGATGGTGGAGCGCGGCTATACCGAGCGCCAGGTCCGCCGGCTCGTCGAGTGGTACATGCGGGTGAAGCAGGCCGGCTAGTGCACGATCCGGAAAGCCGGCAACGGCTTTCCGTCTCGTTTCGTCCCGTCCAATAAGAATGCGATGCGACTGTCATGATCGCATCCGGCGTGAGGCAGATGCAACGTGGTCATGCATATCGTCGATCGGCGGTTGAATCCGGGTAGCAAGAGCCTGGAGAACCGGCAACGCTTCCTGCGGCGCGCCAAGGCGCTGGTGCAGGGGGCCGTCAAGAAGTCGTCGCAGGACCGGGACATCAAGGATGTCCTGGAGGGTGGCGAGGTGACCATCCCGCTGGACGGCATGGATGAGCCGCGGTTCCGGCGCGAGGGCGGCACGCGTGACATGGTGCTGCCGGGCAACAAGAAATTCGTCGAGGGCGACTGGCTGCAGCGTCCGAACCAGAGCGGCGCCAAGGGCTCCGGCGCGGGTGAGGGCGACAGTGAGGACGCCTTCCGCTTTGTGCTGAGTCGCGAGGAGTTCGTCGACCTCTTCCTCGACGACCTCGAATTGCCTGACCTTGCCAAGCGCAAGCTTGCGCAAACCGAGAGCGAGGGCATCCAGCGCGCCGGCTATGCGACGTCGGGCTCGCCCGCCAACATCTCGATCAGCCGCACGGTGGGCCGGGCACTGGCGCGCCGCGTGGCGCTGCGCCGGCCGCGCAAGGACGAGATCGAGGCGCTCGAGGCGGAGCTCGCGGCGTGCGAGGACGAGACGCGCCGCTTCGAGCTGCTGGCGCAGCTCGAAGCGCTGAAGGCCAAGGCCAGGCGGATCCCCTTCATCGATCCGATCGACATCCGCTACCGCCGCTTCGAGACGGTGCCGAAGCCGGTGGCGCAGGCCGTGATGTTCTGCTTGATGGACGTCTCGGGCTCGATGTCCGAGCACATGAAGGATCTGGCAAAGCGGTTCTACATGCTGCTCTACGTCTTCCTGAAGCGGCGCTACAAGCATGTCGAGATCGTGTTCATCCGGCACACCGACCGCGCCGAGGAGGTGGACGAGGATACGTTCTTCCATGGACCGGCGTCCGGCGGCACGCTGGTGTCGAGCGCGCTGGTCGCGATGAACGACATCGTCCGCACCCGCTTCCGTCCCGCCGACTGGAACATCTACGCCGCGCAGGCCTCGGACGGCGACAACATGACCTCCGACAGCGCGGTGACCGGGCATCTGTTGACCGACAAGATCCTGCCGGTCTGCCAGTTCTTCGCATATCTCGAGGTCGGCGAGGCCGCCAACTACACCTTCGACATGCCGGACTCCTCACTCTGGACGCTCTATGAGCGTCTGCGCAACGACGGCGCGCCGTTGTCGATGCGCAAGGTGAGCGAGCGCGGCGAGATCTTCCCGGTGTTCCAGGACCTGTTCAAGCGCCGCACCAGCCAGGAAAGGGTATAGTTTAATGGGGTCTTCCGGCGAACGGCTGTTCGAGGGCGCCGACTGGGATTTCCAGACGCTGCAGCGGATTCATGATGCCTGCGAGGAGGTCGCGCGCAAAGAGCTCGGCCTCGACGTCTATCCCAACCAGATCGAGGTGATTACCGCCGAGCAGATGCTCGACGCCTATTCGTCCGTCGGCATGCCGCTGTTCTACAAGCACTGGTCGTTCGGCAAGCAGTTCGCGTTCCAGGAAGCGTCCTATCGCAAGGGCCTGATGGGCCTCGCCTATGAGATCGTGATCAACTCCTCGCCGTGCATCTCCTATCTGATGGAGGAGAACACGGCGACGATGCAGACGCTGGTGATCGCGCACGCGGCGTTCGGGCACAATCACTTCTTCAAGAACAACTATCTGTTCAAGCAGTGGACCGATGCCGACGGCATCCTCGATTATCTCGAATTCGCCAAGGGCTACATCGCGGCCTGCGAGGATCGCCATGGCCGCGAGACGGTGGAGCGGACGCTCGATGCCGCGCATGCGCTGATGTCGCATGGCGTCGACCGCTATCCCGGGAAGAAGACGCTCGACTTGCGTGCCGAGGAGAAGCGCGCCGGCGAGCGCCGGCAGCACGAGGAAGCCGTGTTCAACGATCTGTGGCGGACGGTGCCGAACACCAAGGCCAAGAGCAAGGCTACGCTCAGCGCCGAACGACGCCGCGCGCTGCTCGGCCTGCCGCAGGAGAACATCCTCTACTTCCTCGAGAAGACCGCGCCGCGCCTGCAAGGCTGGCAGCGCGAGCTCATTCGCATCGTGCGTCACATCGCGCAGTACTTCTACCCGCAGGGCCAGACCAAGGTGATGAACGAAGGCACCGCGACCTACGTCCATTACCGCATCATGAACCGGCTGCATCAGCAGGGCCGGATCACCGACGGCAATTTCCTCGAATTCCTGCAGTCGCACACCAATGTGGTGTTTCAGCCCGAGTTCGACGATCGCCGCTATTCCGGATTCAATCCATACGCGCTCGGCTTTGCCATGATGCAGGACATCGAGCGGATCGTGAAGACTCCGGAGGACGAGGACCGCGCCTGGTTCCCCGACATCGCCGGCAAGGGCGACGTCGAGGGCGTGCTGCGCGATATCTGGAGCAACTACCGCGACGAGAGCTTCATCAACCAGTTCCTCAGCCCGGCGCTGATCCGGCGCTTCCGCATGTTCCATCTGCACGACGACCCGTCTGAAAGCCAGGGCATCAAGGTCGATGCGATCCATGACGAGCGCGGCTACCGCCGGGTGCGCCGCGAGCTGGCGCGGCAATACGACGTCGGCTTCGTCGACGCCAATATCGAGGTCGTGGATGTCGATCTCGACGGCGACCGCCGTCTGATGCTGCGTCACACCACCGTGAAGGGCGCGCAACTCAACGAGACCGACACGCGGCGCGTGCTGCAGCATCTCGCCGATCTGTGGACCTACGACGTGGCACTCACCGAACTCGACGGCACCGACAAGGTGCTGAAGGAATACGTCGTCAGCCCGCGCGCGGCTGCGGTCGCTGCCTGAGGAGTGCGCTCACGCAGCGATCCGTGCGCGGAGACCGTCGCGCGGAATGCGAGTCTTGCTTGGTGAACCTTCGTGTCTATCGAAGGCTCGCATCATGAACATCCCGGCAACATTCCGATATTGAAAGCGCGTCATGTTCCGCGCGCGAACGTGACTGCCGGCATGCGGAAATCTCGTTGAAGTCGTCTTGGTGATTGCCTGCGCGGGCGCGATTGATAATGTGCGCCGCGTCAAGAAAACCAAGAAAAGGATACGCTCTTGTCCACTCGCTCCCGCCTGGCGGGCTTTCTCGCCTTCACCGCGCTCACAGCCTCGTCGATCTCGCCGTCCGCTGCAGCCGATTCCGCGATCAGAATAGGAAACACCGCACCCTATAGCGGCCCGGCGTCCGCCTACGGCACGATCGCACGCGCCGAAGCCGCGTATTTCCAGATGCTCAACGATCAGGGCGGCATCGGCGGCCGCAAGATTGACTTCGAAAGTCTCGACGACGCCTATTCGCCGTCGAAGACTGTCGAGCAGACCCGCAAGCTCGTCGAGCAGGACGAGGTGCTCGCGATCTTCAGCGCAGTCGGCACCGCGCCCAACATCTCGGTGCAGAAGTATCTGAACATCAAGCACGTGCCTCAGCTGTTCGTGTCCTCAGGCGCGACGCGCTGGAACGATCCGAAGCAGTTCCCGTGGACGGTCGGTTTCAATCCGACCTACGAGCTCGAAGGCCGGCTCTATGCAAAGTACATCCTTAAGACCAAGCCGGACGCGAAGATCGCCGTCATCACGCCGAACGAGGACGCCGGCAAGGACTATCTCAGGGGCTTCAAGGACGGGCTCGGCGAGCATGTCGGCCAGATCGTTGCGGAGACCACGTACCTCACGACCGATCCGACCATCGATTCCCAGATGGTGACGATGCGCGAGTCCGGTGCCGACGTGTTCTTCGCCGAGGCGACGCCGAAATTTGCGGCGCAGGCGCTGCGCAAGGCGGCGAGCATGGGGTGGAAGCCGCTCACGATCCTGCCGACCGTCTCCAACTCGGTCTCTGCGGTGCTTGAGCCGGCGGGGCTCGAGAACGTCGTCGGTGTCGTGACCGGGCTCTATCTGAAGGACCCGACCGATCCGCGCTGGGCCGACGATCCGGCGCAGAAGGAGTTCTCCGCCTGGATGAAGAAGTATCAGCCGAATGCGAGCCCGGGCGATCTCTTCAACGTGCAGGGTTACACCGTCGCGCAGGTCATGACGGCGGTGCTGAAGAACTGCAACGGCGATTACAGCCGCGACAATATCATCAAGCAGGCGACCAATCTGAAGGCCCTCGAACTGCCGATGCTGCTGCCGGGCATCAAGGTGCAGACCGAGCCCGACAATGTGACGCCGATCCGCCAGATCCAGATGGCGCGGTTCGACGGCCAGTCGTGGGCGCTGTTCGGCGACGTCTTGAGCGACAAGTAGCCGTCACCACCTCCGCTGTCGTCCCTGCTTTCGCAGGGACGACAGCGGGTTTGTTGCACATCCCTGCCACGCCATCGTGACGGCTGGGATGAGTGCTCAGCGCAGGCTGGCGTTGATCTTGTCCAGCACGGCCGAGCCGGGGCAGAGCGCCTGTTCGTCCAGCGTGTTGAGCGGCGTCTCGACGGTGTCGAGATGGGTGTGCAGATCCTCGGCATCCGGATCGACGTAAAGGAGCCCGGTGACGATCTGGCCCTTGGCCGCGTGCTTCTGCAGGAAGGTCTGTGCTCCGAGCCGATCATGCGGATCGTAGTCGGCGTCGAGCTTGCGCAGCGCGAGCCGCGTGCCGTCATGCTGCTCGACCACCTGAACGGTGCCGGGCGCATAGTCGACGCTGATCGGATCGCGGCCGACCAGCACGTCGAGACGGTTCACCGCGTCATTGTGCTCACGGACATAGTCGAAGCTCTTGGTCGAGCCGGCGTGGTTGTTGAAGGCGATGCAGGGGCTGATCACGTCGATGAAGGACGCGCCCTTGTGCCGGATCGCGGCGGCGATCAAGGGGACCAATTGCGTCTTGTCGCCGGAGAAGCTGCGCGCCACGAAGGTGGCCCCTAACTGCAAGGCGATCGCGACCAGGTCGATCGCATTGTCGGTGTTGGTGACGCCCTTCTTGGACTTCGAGCCGCGGTCGGCGGTGGCCGAGAACTGGCCCTTGGTCAGACCGTACACGCCGTTGTTCTCGACGATGTAGGTCATGTTGACGGCGCGCCGGATCGAATGCGCGAATTGGCCGAAGCCGATCGAGGCGGAATCGCCGTCGCCGGAGACGCCGAGATAGATCAGGTCGCGGTTGGCGATGTTGGCGCCGGTCAGCACCGACGGCATGCGGCCGTGCACCGAGTTGAAGCCGTGCGAATTGCCGAGGAAATAGTCCGGGGTCTTCGACGAGCAGCCGATGCCGGAAATCTTCGCCACCCGGTGCGGCTCGATCGAGAGCTCGTAGCAGGCCTCGATGATCGAGGCGGTGATCGAATCGTGGCCGCAGCCGGCGCACAGGGTCGAGATCTTCCCCTCGTAGTCGCGATGGGTATAGCCCAGCTCGTTCTTCTTCAGGCCGGGATGATGAAACTTCGGCTTTGCAATGTAGGTCATGTCACGGCCTTGCGGAGAGGGGTCACCTTGAGATGATCCTGGTGGTCGCCGATCGCGTTGGCGATGAAGCGCGCGGTGATCGGCGTGCCGTCATAGTGCAGGATCGGCACCAGCCGCACCGGGTCGATGCCGTTCTCGTTGACGATCAGCTGACGCAGCTGTGCGTCGCGGTTCTGCTCGACCACGTAGACGAAGTCGTGATCGGCGATGAAGCTCGCGACGCTGGAGTGGAACGGGAAGGCGCGGATGCGCATGCGGTCGAGCTGATGGCCGCGGGCCTCCAGGATCCCGATCGCCTCGTCCATCGCGGGCGAGGTCGAGCCGAAATACAGCACGCCGTATTTGGTCGGCTTCGCCGCATTGGCCTGGAGCGGCCGCGGCACCATGTCCTGCGCGGTCTCGAACTTGCGCACCAGGCGCTGCATGTTGTCGGCGTAAACCGCGCCTTCCTCGGAGTAGCGCGCATAGCGGTCGCGCGAGGTGCCGCGGGTGAAGTAGGAGCCCTTGGTCGGATGCGTGCCGGGATAGGTGCGATACGGGATGCCGTCGCCGTCGACGTCGAGATAGCGGCCGAAGTCGCGGCCTTCGTCGAGCATCTCCGCAGTCATCACCTTGCCGCGGTCGTACTGCTTGGCGTCGTCCCACTTCAGCGGACGGCACAGCCGGTGGTTCATGCCGATGTCGAGATCGAGCATCAGGAAGATCGTGGTCTGCAGCCGCTCGGCGAGGTCGAAGGCGGCGGCGGCGAACTCGAACGCCTCCGCCGGATCTTCCGGGAACAGCAGCACGTGCTTGGTGTCGCCGTGCGAGGCATAGGCGCAGGCGATCACGTCGCATTGCTGGGTGCGGGTCGGCATGCCGGTCGAGGGACCGGCGCGCTGGATGTTCATGATCACGGCCGGGATCTCGGCGAAGTAGGACAGGCCGATGAACTCGGTCATCAGCGAGATGCCCGGACCCGAGGTCGCGGTGAAGGCCCGGGCGCCGTTCCAGGACGCGCCGATCACGATGCCGATCGAGGCGAGTTCGTCCTCGCCCTGCACGATGGCGTATTTCGCCTTGCCGGTCTCGGGATCGTGGCGATACTTCTTGCAGTGGCTGGTGAAGGCTTCCGCCACCGACGACGACGGCGTGATTGGATACCAGGCGCACACAGTGGCGCCGCCATAGACGGCGCCGAGCGCGGCGGCGCTGTTGCCTTCGACGAAGATGCGGTCGCCGACCTTGTCCGACTTCTTCACCCGGAGCCCGATCGGGCATTTCAGGTTCTGCAGCGCCCAGTCGCGGCCGAGATGCAGCGCATGGACGTTGGAGGAGAGCAGCTTCTCCTTGCCCTTGTACTGCTCGCCGATCAGCTGTTCGACCAGCTTGGGATCGAGGTCGAGCAGCGCGCAGAGTGCGCCGAGATAGATGATGTTCTTGAACAGCTGGCGCTGCCTGGGATCGGTGTAGGTCGAGTTGGTGATCGCGGTCAGCGGCACGCCGATGACGGTGATGTCCTCGCGGAATTTCGACGTCGGCATCGGCTTGGTCGAATCGTAAAACAGATAGCCGCCGGGCTCGATCGAGGCGACGTCCTTGTCCCAGGTCTGCGGGTTCATCGCCACCATCATGTCGACGCCGCCGCGGGCGCCGAGATGGCCGTCCTCGGTGACGCGCACTTCATACCAGGTCGGCAGGCCCTGGATGTTGGAGGGGAAGATGTTGCGCGGCGACACCGGCACGCCGTGGCGCAGAATCGAGCGCGCGAACAGTTCGTTGGCGGAGGCCGAGCCCGAACCGTTGACGTTGGCGAAGCGGACGACGAAGTCGTTTACGCTGCTGATCGGGCTTTGGACTGACATGTTGATCCCGCTTGAACCATATCGATGAGGTACTTCTGCATGTCCCAGGCGCCGGTCGGGCAGCGCTCGGCACACAGCCCGCAATGCAGGCAGACGTCTTCGTCTTTCACCATGACGCGGCCGGTCTTCAGGTCGCCGGAGACGTAGAGCGCCTGGTCGTGATGCGGCGAGGGGGCTTTCAGGCGCTGCCGCACGTCATCCTCTTCACCGTTCTCGGTGAAGGTGATGCAGTCCATCGGACAGATGTCGACGCAGGCGTCGCATTCGATGCAGAGCGGCGTGGAGAATACCGTCTGCACGTCGCAATTCAGGCAGCGCTGCGCTTCGCCGAGCGCGAGCTTGAGGTCGTAACCGAGCTCGACTTCGGCGCGAATGTCCTTCAGCGCGATTACCTTGTCGCGGTGCGGCACCTTGAAGCGCTTGTCGGCGGAGATGTCGTTGTCGTAGCTCCACTCGTGGATGCCCATCTTCTGCGAGGAGATCTGCACCTCGGGCAGCGGGCGCTCGGTGATGTCCTCGCCGGACAGCATCCGGTAGATCGACAGCGCAGCGTCATGGCCGTGCGCCACCGCCCAGATGATGTTCTTCGGCCCGAACGCCGCATCGCCGCCGAAGAACACCTTCGGATTGGTCGAGACGAACGTCTTGGGATCGACCTTCGGCATGTGCCACTTGTCGAATTCGATGCCGCAATCGGCTTCGATCCAGGGGAACGCATTCTCCTGGCCGACCGCAACGAGCACATCGTCGCAGGACACGGTCTCGTCCGGCTCGCCCGAGGGCACCAGATTGCGCCGGCCCTTGTCGTCGTATTCCGCCTTCACCTTCTGGAAGGTGACGCCAATCAGCTTGCCGGCCACATGCTTGAATGCCACCGGCACCATGTAGTTGAGGATCGGGATGTCCTCGTGGAGGGCGTCCTCCTTCTCCCACGGCGAGGCCTTCATTTCCTCGAAGCCGGAGCGGACGATCACCTTGACGCTCTCGCCGCCGAGACGGCGCGCGGTGCGGCAGCAATCCATCGCGGTGTTGCCGCCGCCGAGCACGATGACGCGGCGGCCGATCTTTTCGACGTGGCCGAACGACACGTTGGCCAGCCACTCGATGCCTATATGGATGTTGGCGGCGGCCTCCTTGCGGCCGGGAATGTCGAGCTCGCGGCCGCGCGGCGCGCCGCTTCCGACAAAGATCGCGTCGTAATTCTCGGAGAGCAGCTGCTTCAGGCTGTCGACGCGCTGGCCGCCCTTGAACTCGACGCCGAGGTTGAGGATGTAGTCTGTCTCCTCGTCGATCACGTTGTCGGGCAGGCGGAATTTTGGAATCTGGCTGCGCATCATGCCGCCGGCCTTGGGATCGCCGTCGAACACGGTGCAGTGATAGCCGAGCGGGACGAGATCGCGCGCCACGGTCAGCGAGGCGGGGCCGCCGCCGACCAGCGCGATGCGCTTGCCGTTCTTCGGCCCCGGCTTCGGCAGCCGGTGCTTGATGTCGTCCTTGAAGTCGGCGGCGACGCGCTTCAGGCGGCAGATCGCGACCGGAGTGTCTTCGACCCGGCCGCGGCGGCATGCCGGCTCGCAGGGACGGTCACAGGTGCGCCCGAGAATCCCGGGAAACACGTTGGATTTCCAATTGATCATGTAGGCGTCGCTGTAGCGCCCCTCAGCAATCAACCGGATGTACTCGGGAACGGGGGTGTGTGCGGGGCAAGCCCATTGGCAATCGACTACTTTATGAAAGTAATCCGGCGCCGAGATATCAGTCGGTTTCATTCCTACCTTTGACCCGCGCGAAAATGCCTGACCGCGCGGCCTTATTGTTGACGACGAACGCTCACATGGCGTTGTTCTGGTTTTTGAATTGGATCATAGGGTTATCTTATTAGAGCCGTTCCAGAGAAGGCAAAGGCTAAATTGTCCGATCATCAGCTTTCGCGCGGCTGATGCGCGTCTAGCGTTAATCTCGTTTGCGTTATGTGGCGGTGCAGCATGATCTGCATCGCGATACCACGCTTGTCCGAGCATGATCTCCGCGCAAGCGCTGCGCGTTGGTCGCGAGGCAAAACCGCTTCGCACTTTTCCGGACCACGCTTCAGTTGCGCGGAAGATCGCTCTTCGCGACATCCCACAACAGCCGGTAGACGCCACTGGTGACTACGAGCGGCTTCAAGGCTGCGTTGCCGGTGATGCCTGCCACGGCCGGGGGGACCGCGCCGACATCGGTGGCGTCGATCAGCACGAACCAGTCGCCGGCGCCGGGATCGCCTTTCCCGGCGTCCGGCGTCAGCGGTTTCGACAGGTCAGGGTCGTTCTCCAGCAGGTGCATCGAGATGATGCCGTCGCGCGCGGCTGGATCGAGTTGCTCCCGCAATGCAGCGCGGAGTCTGTCCGCCCCCTCGGCCGGCGGGCGCAGGCGGATGATGCCGAGGGCAGCGCCTCGGCCGACGCCGCGGCTGACCGTGATGCGCGCGACCCCGCGGATCATGTTTCGGAAGCGCGCGATGTTGGCCTTCGACCAGTCGGTCTGGTTGGCGAGCGCCTTGCGGTAGGCGGGGCTCTCAAGCACCTCGAAGGTCGCGGTCGAGTAGAGGCTGAGATATTTCGGCCTGCCGTCATGGGCGACGTAGCGGCGGGCCTCCAGGAATCCGTCGATCGCGACCCGTTCTTCGAGATGCTCGCGATCGTACCAGCGGTTGAATTCAGCTTCGTGTAAGCTGTCGATATCCATCGAGGTCAACAGCATGCCTTGTCCGGCGATTGGCATAGAGTCCTCCTTTCTTGCCTGTTTTATCTGCGCAATATCGCCTGATAGCGCGCGCCCGGGAAGCCGATTCCGGGTTGCCGGCGACCGTGCAGACCAAGGATTGCCACAATTGCCGCAATCCTGTTCAGCGCGCATTCACGGAAGTAGCCTTTCCATCCGTAACGCCAACTCTCGAGAAGAAAAGGGACGACCACTATGGCGCGCATTCTGTGGGCATTGATCGTCGGTCTGGTGTCGCTCTCGTCGCTTCCCGTCCATGCGCAGGATCAGGAAAAGCGCCTCGCGCTCGTGGTCGGCAACGGCGCCTATCAGGCCGGCGCGTTGCAGACCGCCGCAAACGATGCCGGCCTGATCGCGCAGACATTGCAGGCCGCAGGCTTCGACGTGGTCGGAGCGCGCGATCTCGATGGCGAGACGCTGCGCAAGTCGTTCCGCGATTTCGTCCAGAAAGTGCAGGACGCAGGGCCCAATGCCGTGGCCTTCGTCTATGTCGCCGGCTACGGCGTGCAACTCACCGGCGAGAACTACTTCGTGCCGGTCGACGCCAAGATTGCCCGCGACACCGACGTGCCGGTCGAGGCGATCCGCCTCTCCGACTACAGCCATCAACTCTCGGCATTGCCGATCAAGGCCGGCGTGATCGTGCTCGATGCGGCGCGCAGCAATCCCTTCGCCAAGGACGGCCCGCCGCTGGCCGGCGGCCTTGCGCTGGTCGATCCCGATCCGAAGCTCTTGATCGCCTTCAATTCGGCGCCCGGCACCGTCGCCCCTGACGGTGCGCCGCCTTACGGGCCCTACGCGCAAGCGCTGGCGGAAATGATTCGCGCCGGCGGCCTGACCTTGCCCGAGGTGTTCGACCGCGTGCGCCTCCGCGTCAACGAGATGACCAAGGGCGCCGAGATCCCGTGGAATGCCCAGAAGGTCGACGTGCCCTTCATGTTCTTCGAGCGCAAGCCGGACGCGCCGCCGCAGCAGGTCGATGCCGGACTGCGCACCAAGCCGATCCGCGATTTCCCGGCGCGCGACGCCTATGCCGCCGCGCTGGAGCGCGACACGCTGCAAGGCTACGAGGACTATCTGCAGGCCTATCCGACCGATCCGCTCGCCAGGCGCGTGCGCGCGATCGTGGCGGCGCGGCGCGAGGCCATCACCTGGCGGCGCACCTACAACGCCGATACGCCCGATGCGTATTGGTCGTATCTGCGGCGTTATCCGCGCGGCCCGCATGCATACGACGCCCGGCGCCGGCTCGCCTATCTGTCGGCCGCGCTGGAGCCGCCGCCGCAGTTCACGGCGCTCGACTACGACGTGCCGCCGCCGCCCCCCGACGAGATCGTCTATGTCGACCGCCCGGTGCTCTACTATAGCGATCCGGTATTCGACTTCGTGCCGCCCCCACCGCCGCCGGTGTTCTTCCTGCCGCCGCCGCCGCCCGACTTCGTCGTGCTGCCGCCGCCGCCGCCGCCGATCGGACTGTTCGTGCTGCCGACGCCGTTCTTCGTGGCGATGCCGGCCTATGTCGCCGCACCGGCCTACGTCGTGCCGCCGCAGAACAACATCGTGTTCAACAACATCCACAACACGACCGTGATCAACACGGTGATCAACAATCCAAACCCGACGCCGGCGCAGCTCCATGCGGCCGGGGTGACGGCGGCAATGGGCGGCGCGCCGGTCACGGCGGCGCCGCAACTGCCGGCCGCGGCGATGCAGCGCGCCAATCTGACGAGGCCGGGCGGTCCGCAAGGCGCGACGCCGGCGCAGGGTGCGGCGATGGGAGCGCCGGGCGCTGCGCCGAACGCGGCCGCCGCGCCGAACGCGATGGGTGCGCCGGGTGCGCACACTTTGCCGGGCGCCAAGAATGGACCGCCGCTGCCGCAGTCGGCGACCGCGCCGGCCAATCCCGCGCAGCAGCACGGCGCCGTGCAACCGGGCAACGTGCAGCCGGGCGGCACGCAGCCTGGGGCAAAGCCGAACGCGGTGACACCAGGCAAGCCGGCGACTGCCATGGCGCCTGCCAATGCGCAGCCGGCTCCGCCGACCAAGCCCGGCGCTGCCCCGGTGGCCAACGCGCCGGCCTCGCCCGCGACCGCCGGCAAGCCCGAGAGGCAGCAACCGCTCACGCATGCGGCGACCGCACCGACCGCGAACGTGAAGCCTGCAACAGCGCCGTCGCCGGCGACCCGCACGCCGCCAGCACGGCAGGCGCCGGCTGCGCGTTCGGCACCCGCGCATGCCGCGGTGTCGCCGGCACCGGTCTCCCGGCCTGCGCCGGCGCGGACCGCAGCTCCGGCCCGCGCGGCTCCCCCGCCGCCGCCCCGCGCCGCAGCCGTTGCGCCGCATCCGGCACCGGCTCCGCGTGCCGCGCCGCCGCCGCCACCACGGCCGGCTGTGCAGGCGCAACGCGCAGCGCCGCCGCCGCCGCGGCCGGCACCGCCGCCAAGGCCCGCAGCAGCACCCCGCGCCGCGCCGGCATGCCCTCCCGGCAAATGCAAACATTGAGGGCATGACACCATGAGCCGGGCAGGTCAGCCTACATGAGCAACACGGCCGCACTCGGAGCGCGGACAGTCGCGAAACTGATGATCGGGACGATCGCGGGGCTGGTGGCGTGCCACCAGCCGGCGCGGGCGGCCGAACTCGCAGCGCAGGACATCGCGCTGCTCGATCGCCTCACCTGGGGCGTCAGCGCCTCGAGCGCGGCGCATCTGCGCGAGATCGGCACCGAACGCTGGCTGCAGGAGCAGCTGCATCCGGCCAACACCGCACTGCCGGCCGCCGTCCAGAAGCAGATCGAGGCGATGCCGGACGTGCATCGCTTCCCGTTCGACATTGCGGCCTCGTTCGACCAGCAGGCGAAATCCGCCAACCAGGTCGTCGATCCGGAGCAGCGCAAGGCGGCGCAACAGGTCTATCAGCAGGCCATGAACGACCGCGCCAGGCAGGCCGCGGCCCGCACCATCCTGCACGCGCTCTACGCGCCCGATCAATTGCGCGAACGCCTGACCTGGTTCTGGTTCAACCACTTCAATGTCCACCAGTACAAGGCCAACATCCGCGTGCTGGTCGGCGACTACGAGGATCGCGCGATCCGCGCCAACGCGCTCGGCAAATTCCGCAACCTGCTCTCGGCAACGCTGCATCATCCCGTGATGCTGCGCTATCTCGACAATGCCGACAACGCGGCCGGCCACCTCAACGAGAACTACGCCCGCGAGATCATGGAGCTGCACACCATGGGCGTCGGCTCCGGCTACACCCAGGCCGACGTCGAGGCGCTGGCGCGGATCCTCACCGGCGTCGGCATCGACTTCAAGTCGGAGGATCCGAAGCTGAAGCTGGAACTGCAATCCCAGCTGGTCCGCGAGGGCGCGTTCGAGTTCAATCCGGCGCGCCACGATTTCGGCGACAAGACCTTCCTCGGCCATCAGATCAAGGGCCGCGGTCTCGCCGAGGTCGACGAGGCCCTCGCTATCCTCTGCCGTCATCCCGCGACCGCGACGCGCATCGCAAAGCAGCTTGCGACCTATTTCGTGTCGGACAATCCGCCGCCCGCGCTGGTGCAGCAGATGGCGCAGACCTTCCAGAAGACCGACGGCGATATCGCGGCCGTGATGTCGACGATGGTTCATGCGCCGGAATTCACCGCCAGCCTGAAGGGCGGCGCCAAGTTCAAGGACCCGATGCTCTACGTGATGTCGTCGGTGCGGCTCGCCTACGACACCAAGGTCGTCCTCAATACGCTGCCGATCCAGGGCTGGCTCAATCGCCTGTCGGAGGGCCTGTTCAATCACGAGACGCCTGACGGCTATTCGATGCTGTCGGCGGCCTGGAACGGTCCCGGGCAGATGATGCTGCGTTTCGAGATCGCGCGCGCGATCGGTTCGGGATCGGCCGGCCTGTTCAAGCCGAACGAGCCCAACGCCGTCGACCAGCCGGCGTTTCCGCTGGTGATGAACGGGCTCTACTTCAGCAACATCAGGCAGACGCTGAGCCCGACCACGCTCGCCGCGCTCGACCAGGCCGTCTCGCCGCAGGACTGGAACACGCTGTTTCTGTCGTCACCCGAGTTCATGCACTGAAAGGGAGGTTCGCAAATGAACCGCCGCGAACTGATCAAGGCCTTCGCCGCTTCCGCTTCGCTCACCCTTGCCGGCCGGGTCTGGGCCGCGCCCGCGACCGACGCGCGGCTGCTTGTGGTGTTCCTGCGCGGCGCCTACGACGCCGCCAATGTCGTCGTGCCCGTCGGCAGCGAGTTCTACTACGCCTCGCGCCCGACGCTTGCGGTCGCCCGGCCCGATGCCGGCAATCCGAATGCGGCGCTGGCGCTCGACGCCGGATGGGGGCTGCATCCAAGCTTGCGCGATTCGATCTATCCGCTGTGGGCCAAGCGAGAGATCGCGTTCGTTCCCTTTGCCGGCACCAGCGACGATCTCTCGCGCAGCCATTTCGAGACCCAGGACACGATCGAGCTCGGGCAGGCCGTCGGCGGCAGCCGCGATTACCGTTCCGGCTTCATGAGCCGGCTCGCGACCGAGCTGACGCGGGTGAAGCCGATCTCCTTCACCGACCAGCTGCCGCTGATCTTCCGCGGCCAGAACCAGATCCCGAACATTGGCATCGCCAGCGTCAGCAAGCCCGGTGTCGACGACCGGCAGGCGCGGCTGATCCGGGAGATGTATGCGAAGGGCGATCTCGCCAATTCGGTATCGGAAGGCTTTCGGGTCCGCGACGACGTCTACAAGTCGGTCTCCGAGGAGATGATGGCGGCCAACCGCGGCGCCGTGTCGCCGCGCGGCTTCGAACTGTCGGCGCGGCGGATCGGCCGGCTGATGCGCGAGCAGTTCAACCTCGGCTTCGTCGATGTCGGCGGCTGGGACACCCACGTCAACCAGGGCGCGGCGACCGGCTATCTCGCCGACCGTCTCGGCGAATTGGGCAGGGGCCTCGCCGGCTTCTCGGAAGAGATCGGCCCCGCGATGTGGCGCGACACCGTCGTGGTCGTGATCTCCGAATTCGGCCGCACCTTCCGCGAGAACGGCGACCGCGGCACCGATCATGGCCATGGCAGCGTCTATTGGGTGATGGGCGGCGGCATCAACGGCGGACGCATGGCCGGCGAGCAGGTCCAGGTCGCGCAGGCGACGCTGTTCCAGAACCGCGATTACCCTGTGCTGACCGACTACAAGGCGTTCTTCGCCGGCCTGATCCAGCACGTCTACGGCCTGCAGCAGGCGAGCCTCGAGCGCATCTTCACCGGCATCAAGCCGAAGGATCTGAACCTGGTTTAAAGGGGCACTGCCAAAATATCGAAAACAACCCCATGCAAAGGAGCCGGTTGCCGGTGTTTGGCACGGCAACTTGACACGTCGGGCAAATCAACGGCATTCTTCCATTATTCAGAAATCGTGCAGTGGCGGCCGCATGGCCGGGCGAACGAGTCCAGGTCGCGCAGGCGACGCTGTTCCAGAACGGCGACCATCCCGTGCTGACCGACTGCCGCGCGTTCTTCGCCGGGCCGATCCAGCACGGCTACGGCGTGCAGCAGGCCGGCCTTGAGCGGATCTTTGCCGGCATTGAGCCGAAGAATTTGAGTTTGGTTTAGGTTGAGGCGTTACGATCGCCCCAATGGTCGCACCTTCTGCACGAGGGCATTCACTGGATCGGGCGCGAGCTCCCAATCCTTAGCAATGCATTCAAACGTCTCGTCTCGCAGGTAGAACAGGAAATGCCTCGAGGCGGTCGCCGTCGTTTCGATAACTTGCCAGTCTGTCGGTTCGTCCAATCGGACATCCGTCCCGACGATCTCATAGAACTCTCCCCAAGCTGGGGCGATAGCGCTGTAACGACATTTTCCGCGATACCAGCCCTCATCGTTTGTCGCGCCGATGCGATATCGTGAACAAGTGGAAAAGCGAATGATTCCAAGTTCGTCACGATCAAACTGCGGAAACTGATAGGGATTGAGAAAGAACTTAAGGAAGACGTCGGTGCCCACTACCTTGATCCTTGGGTGTGGTGCATTTGGCTCGGCGTTCCAGCCCTCGTTGAGTTGGACAAACGAAGGGCCGACGTCAGGTGTCATCTTGCAATCCGGGCCGCCAAATCCGCGATCGCCTTCATCACGGCGTTGCGGATGCCGGGGTCGTAGAGTATGTGGCCGGCGCCGTCGATGATGCGGACCTTGCTGTCCGGCCAGCGCGCGGCGAGCGCGTGCGATGTCGCGGGCGGGCACAGCAGGTCGTAGCGGCCCTGCACCAGGATGCCGGGAATGCCGGCGAGCTTATTGGCCTCGTCCATCAGCTGGTGCGGCCGCATGAAGCAGTTGTTGGCGAAGTAATGCGCCTCCATGAACGGCGTCGAGGGCAGGGCGCCTGCTGTCTTCGTCAGGTCGAGCCGCGTCTGCTTCGGCGTGTGCTCCGACAGCGTGCGTTCGGTGTCGTGCCAGGCGCGTGCGGCCGGCGCATGCACGGCGATATCGGGATCGAGGATGCGGCGGTAGTAGGCCGCAAGCGGCGCCGCGCGCTCGGCCTCGGGCAGGAAGTTGAGGAAGTCCTCGGAGAGGCCGGGATAGAAGCGCGGCAAGGCGCGCAGGAAAACGTCTTCCAGCTCTTCGCTGGTGCCGAGGAACGTCGCGCGCAGCACCAGTCCGCTGACCCGTTCGGGATGCGCCTGCGCATAGGCCAGCGCCAGCGTCGCGCCCCAGGAGCCGCCGACCACCATCCAGCGCGAAAAGCCGAAGCGTTCGCGGATCTTCTCCATGTCGGCGATCAGATGCTGCGTGGTGTTGTGGTCGCGGCTGCCCTTCGGCCGGCTGCGGCCGCAACCGCGCTGGTCGAACAGCACGGCGTGAAAGCGCTCGGGATCGAACAGGCGGCGATGATCCGGCTGGCAGCCGCTGCCCGGGCCGCCATGCAGATAGACCGCGGGGATACCGCCCTCGCGCCCGACGCTCTCGACATGGAGCTCGTGGCCGTCGCCGACATCGAGCCATTCCGACGTCAGCGGAGCGAAGGGATCGGCGCGCCTTGTGGCCTTGCCGGCATCGGCGTCAGGCGCCATGCGGTTTTTCCTGGGGTTCGTCCGTCTCCAGCGTGCCGCCGGCGAAGTTGCGGTAGAGGAAGCGGTTCTGCGTGCCGGCGGATTCCTGCTCGGCCTGCTTGAAGATTTCCTCATGCCGCGGCGACAGCGCGCAGGCCGGGTCGGTGTTGCCGGCATCGCCGGTCAGCGCAAAGGCCTGGCAGCGGCAGCCGCCGTAGTCGACCTCGCGGAACTCGCAGCTCTTGCACGGCTCCGGCATCCAGCCCGTGCCGCGATAGCGGTTGAAGGCCTCCGAGTTCTGCCAGATCCAGGCGATCGAATGGTTCGAGCGCACCGACTCGAATTCGAGCCCGGTAATGCTTTCGGCGGCGTGGCACGGCAGCACCTTGCCGGCCGGCGAGATGTTGAAGAACTGGCGGCCCCAGCCGCCCATGCATTTCTTCGGCCGCAGCGCGTAGTAATCCGGCACCACATAGTCGATCGCGAGCGTGCCCTTCAGGCGCACTTGGGCTTCCTCGACGATCCGGCTGGTTTCCTCGATCTGCTCGATCGTCGGCATCAGCGCGGCGCGGTTCTTCAGCGCCCAGCCGTAATACTGCACGTTGGCGACTTCGAGCCGGTCGGCGTCGAGGTCGACCGCCATCTGGATGATGTCGGGCAGCTGATGCAGGTTCTGCCGGTGCATCACGGCATTCACCGTGAGCGGCATATCGAGCTCGCGCGTCCATTTCGCGACTTCGAGCTTCTTGCGATGCGCATCCTTCAGGCCCGCAACGCGATCGGCAACCATGGGCTCGTTGCCCTGGAAGCTGATCTGCACATGGCTGAGGCCGGCATCGGCCAGCGCCGAAAGCTTGTCCCTGGTCAGCAGCACGGCCGAGGTGATCAGGTTGGAATAGAGCCCGACATCGGTCGCGTGCTGCACCAACTCGACGATGTCCTTGCGCGCGGTCGGCTCGCCGCCGGAGAAATGAACTTGCAGCACGCCGAGCTCGGCGAGCTCGCCCAGCACCTTCTTCCATTCGTCTGACGTGAGCTCGGTCGAGCCGCGGTCGAGCTCCACCGGGTTAGAGCAGTACGGACATTGCAGCGGGCAGCGGTGGGTGATCTCGAGCAGCACCGCGAGCGGGATGCCGTAGGTCTCCGCCGCCGAGCGCGTTTGCTCGAGCACCGCGAGCCCGTCGGTCGGGCCTGCTGTCGTTGTCTTGTTACCGGCGAGCGTGTCACTCATGCCGTGCTCTCGCGCGCTTCGGTGAGAAAGCCCTTGTCGGCCAGATCCTGCAGCATCGCGATCACGTCGGTCGCGATCGCCTCGCGTGGCGCGGCGTATTTTTCCGCGAGCTGGTCCACCATCTGGGCGACGCTGCGCACGCCGTCGCAGAGCTGCAGCACCTCGACCGCGATTTCATCCGGCGCCAGCACGCGCTCCGGCGCCAGGATCACCCAGACCTGCCGTGTCTCGTCGAATTTCAGCCTGGTGTGGCGCGGCAGTTTCGGCCGGCTGGTCTCGCTGACGCTGATGTTGCGGCTGGCCATGTTACGTCTCTAGCTGGTTTTCGGCACGAAGGCGCCGGGCGGAATATGGCCGTCGATATAGGCGTGTGAGAGCGCGTCGAGCTGCACCCACAGCACGTTGGTCTTGAAGATCAGTGCGTTGCAGACCGCCTCGCGCTCGGCCGGCGTCCTGGCATGCTGCTTGACGTAGTCGAGCGCGAAGCCGGCGTCGCGCGGCGCCTGGGTCAGGCGGCGGCTGAAATAGCTCATGATGTCGGGGTTGACGAAGTCGTAGTGCTTCAGCATCCCGGAGATGCGCTCCTCGTGCAGGTTCGGCGCGAACAGTTCGGTGAGCGAGGAGGCGATCGCCTCGAGCGGCGTGCGGTCGCGGCAGAAATGCACATAGGCTTCCACGGCAAAGCGCGTCGCCGGCAAGATGCCTTCGGTGGACTCGACGTAGGCGGTGTCGAGGCCGAGGCCTTCTGTCAGCTTCAGCCAGCGCTCGATGCCGCCCTCATTGCCTAGATCGCCGTCATGGTCCTCGATGCGATGGCGCCACTCGACCCGCGTCATGCGGTCGCGGAAGCGTGTCATCACCATCGCATCCTTCAGCGGGATCGTGCTCTGGTAGTAGTAACGGTTCAGTGCCCAGGCCTGGACCTGGCCCTTGTTGAGCTTGCCGCCATGCAGCAAGCGGTGGAACGGGTGCAGGCTGTGATAGCGCGTTGCGCCGATCGTGCGCAGCGTCGCCTCCATCGCCTCGGCGCTATCGAGCGTGATGCCCTTGCCGATCGAGAGCGCGGTCATTCCAGAGGTAGGCACGACATTCACAGCACGATCTCCGTTCCGTCGGCGGGAATCTGCCAACCCGCCTGTTCGGCCACCTTGCGTTCGGCCGAAGTCCCAAGCAGCGCCGGGTTGGAGTTGTTGATATGCAAAAACACTTTTTGTCCGATGTCGAGCCCGGCGAGGCTCGCGATCGCGCCCTGATCGCCCGACATCGCGATATGTCCCATGCCCTGGCCGGTCTTGTTGCCAAGCCCCGCCGCGATCAGTTCGTCGTCGCGCCACACCGTGCCGTCGAAGAACACCAGGGGCGCGCCCTTGAGCCGTGATTTCAGGTCTTCGGTCACCCGGGCGCAGGCGGCCAGGAAGTAGAAGTATTTGCCGCTGCGCTTGTCCGCAATACGCAGGCCGAGCGTATCGCCGACGCCGTCGGCGCCCGCCGGGTGCGCCTTGCCCTCGAGATACCACGCACCCTTGCCGGGAACCTCGAACGGCAGCACCTCGAGCCCGGACGGCGATCCGTCGGGCAGGGCCGGCTCGAAGGCCTGATCGACCGCAATCGGCCGGCGCGCGACGTTCTTCTCGCTCAGTACGTTGAAGATGCTGTTCGCGCGCAGGATCGCCAGCACCCGCTCATGCGCGTAGATCGCAAACGGCGAGCCCTCGCGCATCGACAACAGCCCGGCGACCGCATCGATCTCACCATTGGTGAGGATGACGCCGGCGATCGGGCTGTGGCGCAAGGCGCCGTGCTTCGGATGCAGCTGCGGCGTCGCGTTCAACTGCTGACGCAGATCCGGGGAGGCGTTGATCAGGAACCAGTGCGCGCCATCGCCGCTGACGGCGATCGAGGCTTGCGTGCTCTGCAATTCCGGATGGTCGCTTCGCGCCGTCCTGCAAACGGCACATCCGCAGTTCCACTGCGGAACGCCGCCACCCGCTGCGGCACCCAGGACGACGACACGAAGCATGATCCGTCCCCTGGAGACGTCTAACTCAGATCCGAAAAATCCGAACCCAGAAACGTTACGAGGTGGACCCCGGCTTGGAACACACTCCCATGCTCGGGAGCGCGTTACGCCCGGATGTCCACCTGCGCTAAAACGCTAAACGTGTATAGGGCGCTGCCGCTTACTTGCGGGTGGCGCACATATACATGTTGATTTCCATGCCGACCGACACTTCGACGATCTTCGGTGCTTTCCAGGCCATTTGGCTCTCCTTGTTGCAACCGGACGAACTTTCCGCCCTGTAGTTAAACTACTGCGGTTGGAAAAGTTCGCCACTTAAATTTTTCGCAAGCAGCACTGCGGGAACGCATGCTGCACTGCGGGAAGCAAATCCGGCCCACTCACAAATTTGTGCGCGCATTTCCGGTCAAAACCCGGTGGGATCAGACCTTTTTACTGTTGTTCGCCACATCTCGAATGGTGATCTTGGACTATGAGACAGGGGCCATTCGATCCTCCGAAGGTCCTGATGACGATTCCGTGCTTCCCGGTGACGGGACGCGACTAACCGAGCCGAGTTCTGCCGATGCCACGTTATTTCTTCAATACCCGTATCGGCGACGAGCTGATCTCCGACCCCGACGGCGAAATCCTGCGGGATCCGGATCGTGCGTGGGAAATGGCGCGGGCGATGATTCGCGAACTGCTCAAGACCGAGGGGACCGACGGCGCGCTGCTCAACGCGGTCATCGAGGTCACCGACGACGAGGGCGAGATCGTGCTGGAGTTTCCATTCACCGAGGCGATTCTCGATCGCCCTGACCGCTCGATGACGAGGCACTGAGGGACGCCGACACAGAGGCGCACCTACAGGGTCGCGTGGCCACAACCATGCGTTGGCCGATGTCGGCATGTTTCCGATTGCAATTGTCCGGACAAATTCGCAAGACTATGAACGGAAAGCCGAACCGCGCCGGCCGACGTCAATGGCGCAATCAACAACGGCTTCCACCCAGGGGAGATCATCATGAAAAAACACTCGTTCGCACCGCGCAGCCTGCTGCTCGCGGGGGCCATGCTGGGAGCGTTCACGCTTTCCGCTGCGGCGCAACAGCCGGCGGCCGCGCCCGCCGCAGGTGCCGCGCCGGCCGCCCAGCCGCTGCCGCCGGGCTCGCCCATGATCGGGCGTCCGGACAATGAAGCCGCCGCCAAGCTCGCGCCGGTGGCGCCGCCGCCGCTGCCGTCCGCGCCCGACAAGCTGCCGCTCGCCAAGCTCAAGGTGCCGGCCGGCTTCAATGTCGAGGTTTACGCCGCGGGCATGGCCAATGCGCGTTCACTGGCGCTCGGCGACAAGGGCACCGTGTTCGTCGGCAGCCGGCTCGTCGACAAGGTCTATGCGATCGTCAACAAGGACGGCAAACGCTCGGTCAAGGTGATCGCTTCCGGCCTCTACCGTCCAAACGGCGTCGCCTTCAAGGACGGCACGCTCTACATCGCCGAGCTGTCGAAGGTCTCCAAGATCGACAAGATCGAGGACAATCTGGACAGCCCGCCGAAGCCGACCGTCATCTACGACAAGCTGCCGAAGGACGAGGCGCATGGCTGGAAGTTCATCGCCATCGGTCCCGACAACAAGCTCTATGTTCCGGTCGGCCAGCCCGGCAACAACGTGCTGCATGACGCCGACCATGGCCAGATCCGCCGCATGAATCTCGACGGTTCCGGCACCGAGGTCTACGCGCTCGGCGTGCGCAACTCGGTCGGCTTCGACTGGAATCCCGAGACCAAGCAGATGTACTTCACCGACAACGGCCGCGACTGGCTGTCGGAGACGGTGCCGGAAGACGAGCTCAACCGCGTCACCAAGGCGGGCGAGGATTTCGGCGCGCCTTACTGCTACCAGGGCAACATCATCGACCAGGAGCTCGGCTGGGGCAAGAACTGCAAGGACTACACGCCGCCGGTCGGCCTGATGGGTCCGCACACCGCCTCGCTCGGCATGCGCTTCTACACCGGAAGCCAGTTCCCGAAGGCCTACAAGAACGCGATCTTCGTCGCGCGCCACGGCTCCTGGAACAAGTCGCAGAAGCAGGGCGGTGACGTCGTCGTCGTCAAGCTGAACAAGGACGGCACCGTGAAGTCGGTCGAGCCGTTCATGACCGGCTTCCTCGAGGACAACAAGTATGTCGGCCGTCCGGTCGACGTGATGCTGCTGAAGGATGGCTCTCTGCTCGTCTCCGACGACTGGAACGGCGCGGTCTATCGCGTCAGCTACGGCAAGCCGAAGGTCGCCAACCAGTAAGCTGAAGCCAGAGATCGGGGGCAGCGTCTGCTGCCCCCGATTTTCTTTTGAACTGCACCTAAGGATGGACCGATGCGTAAGCTCGCAATCGCCGCGGCGCTGGCCGCTCTCAGCTTCTCCGCAAATGCCGAGACCATCCAGGAGCGCACAGTCGCGTGCTTTGCCTGCCATGGTGAGCATGGCACGTCGGAAACCGAGAACACGCCCTCGCTCGGCGGCCAGCAGGCGCCCTATGCGCTGATCCAGCTCTTCATGTTCCGCGAGAAGCTCAGGGTATTCGACCCGATGAACGAGATGGCGAAGGCGATGACCGACGACGATTTGCGCAGCTTCTCGGACTTCATCGCCACCTTGCCGAAGCCTGCGCCGCCCGCGGATACCGGCGATCCGGCGCGGATGGCGCGTGGCCAGGCGCTGGCGCAGCAGAACCGCTGCAACAGCTGCCACAACACCGACTTCTCGGGCAAGGAGAACGTCCCCCGCATCGCCAACCAGCGCGAGGACTACCTCGCCAAGACGCTGGTCGAATACAAGGACAACAGCCGCCACGGCTACGACGCCACCATGGCCGACGTGATGCAGACGGTTACCAAGGAGCAGATCGGCGACCTTGCCTATTACATCGCGCATGTCCGCTGAAACATCAGGCGGCGGGCCGCTGGCCTTGGCTTGCGTGCGGCGCTAAAAAGCCCGCGTCATACGGAGTGTCTCATGCAGGATATTTGGCGTCTGTCGGCGGCTGAACTCGCCTCCCTCATCAAATCCAAGAAGGTGTCAGCGAAAGAAGCGGCCGAGGCCGGGCTCGCCCGGCTCGATGCGGTCAACCCCAAGATCAACGCGGTCGTTGATCACCGGCCGGACGACGTGCTGGCGCAGGCCGCGAAGATCGATGCGGCCATTGCGCGCGGCGAGGCCGTCGGGCCGCTGGCCGGCGTGCCTGTTACGGTCAAGGTCAATGTCGACCAGGAGGGCTACGCCACCACCAACGGGTTGAAGGCGCAGCGCGACCTGATCGCCAAGGTCGACAATCCGGTGGTCGCCAATCTGCGCAAGGCCGGCGCGGTGCTGCTCGGCCGCACCAATTGTCCCGCGGTCTCCTATCGCTGGTTCACCACCAATCTCATTCACGGCGACACCAAGAACCCGCGCGATCCCGGCATCACGCCGGGCGGCTCGTCCGGTGGCGCGGGCTCGGCGGTCGCGGCCGGCATCGGCCACATTGCGCATGGCACCGATATCGCGGGCTCGGTCCGCTATCCGGCCTATGCCTGCGGCGTGCACGGCCTTCGGCCGAGCATGGGCCGCATCCCGGCCTTCAACGCGGCATTGCCGGAGCGTCCGATCGGCCCGCAGATCAGCGCGGTGTCGGGCCCGCTGGCGCGCACCGTCAACGATTTGCGCATTTCGCTCGCGGCGATGTCGGCGCCGGACTATCGCGACCCCTGGTACGCGCCGGTGCCGCTCGAGGGACCGCCGCGCGAGAAGCGTGTTGCGATGTGCCTCAATCCCGATGGCCTCAACCCGGTACCGGAGGTGATCGCCGCGGTGGCCGATGCCGGCAGGCGATTGCGAGAGGCCGGCTGGATCGTCGAGGAGATCGCCGATACGCCGTCGTTGCGCGAGGCGGCCGAGATTCAGACCAGGCTCTGGCTCGGCGATGGCTACGAGGCCCAGCTTGCGTTTGCCGAACGCGAGGGCGATCCCGGCGCGCTGGCCTGCCTGCGCGGCGTCCGCGCCAGGGTGCATCCGTTCGACCTGTCGCAGGCGCTGACCCGCCGCGCGACCTTGACGCGCGAATGGTTTGCGTTCCTCGATAAATATCCGGTGCTGCTGATGCCGGTCTCCGGCGAGCTGCCGTTCCCCGATCATCTCGACCGCAAGGACGAGGCGTCGTTCGCGCGGGTGTGGCACGCGCAGCTGCCGCAGATCGCGATCCCCTTCATGGGGCTTCCCGGGCTCGTCGTCTCCACGGGCCTCGTCGGGCGGATTCCGGTCGGCGTGCAGCTGGTGGCTGGCCGCTACCGCGAGGACCTCTGCCTTGCCGCGGGTGAGGCGGTGGAAGCCGGCGGCACGCCGTCGTCGCCGATCGATCCGGTGGTTTGAGATGACGACAGTCTACGATTTCACCGCCAGGTCGCTCGCAGGCGACGAGGTGCCGCTGCAACGGTTCGAGGGCCAGGTGCTGCTGATCGTGAACACGGCGAGCGCCTGCGGGTTCACGCCGCAATACAAGGGCCTGCAGGAGCTGCACGCCGGCCTCTCGGCGCGTGGCTTTGCCGTGCTCGGCTTTCCCTGCAACCAGTTCGGCGCGCAGGAGCCGGGCGATGCGAAACAGATCGCCGCGTTCTGCGAGACCAACTATGCCGTGACGTTTCCGATGTTCGCCAAGATCGACGTCAATGGCAGCGGTGCGCATCCATTGTACGAGCATCTGAAACGTGAGAAATCGGGCCTGCTCGGGCCGGCGATCAAGTGGAACTTCACCAAGTTCCTGGTGGATCGCGCCGGCAAGGTCGTGGCGCGGCATGCGCCGACCGCCCGGCCCGAAGGATTGAAGAAGGAAATCGAGGCGCTGCTATGAGCGACGACACCAACGACCAATTTCCCGACCGCCTCTCGGTCGACCCGAACAGCCCGTACTACAACGCGGAGATTCTTTCGCGTGACGTCGGCATCCGGTTCAAGGGGGCCGAGAAGACCAATGTCGAGGAGTACTGCATCAGCGAAGGCTGGGTGCGGGTCACCGCCGGCAACGCCAAGGACCGCTACGGCAATCCGCTGACCATCAAGGTGCACGGGCCGGTCGAGCCGTATTTCCGGGATAAGGCGAAGTCCTGACGGGCACTCTCCACTGTCATTGCGAGCGAAGCGAAGCAATCCATCGCGCCGCAAGTGGAATATGGATTGCTTCGTCGCTTCGCTCCTCGCAATGACGATGAGGAGAGAACGGCAGGCCTAACTCGGAGAGCGCAAGCATGTCTGTCCGCATCGTCGACGTCCGCGAGGTGACAAAACCGATCTCCTCGCCGATCCGTAACGCCTATATCGACTTCACCAAGATGACCACGAGCCTGGTCGCCGTGGTCACCGATGTGGTGCGCGACGGCAAGCGGGTGGTCGGCTACGGCTTCAATTCCAACGGCCGCTACGGGCAGGGCGGTCTGATCCGCGAGCGCTTTGCGCCGCGGCTGCTCGAGGCCGATCCGAAATCGCTGCTCGATGCCTCAGGCGCCAATCTCGATCCGGACAAGGTCTGGTCGACGCTGATGTCGAACGAGAAGCCGGGCGGCCATGGCGAGCGTTCGGTCGCGGTCGGCACCATCGACATGGCGGTGTGGGACGCGGTGGCGAAGATCGCGGGCAAGCCGCTGTTCCGGCTGCTTGCCGAGCGCCACGGGCTATCAGCCAATCCGCGCGTGTTCGTCTACGCCGCCGGCGGCTATTACTATCCGGGCAAGGATCTCGGTGCGCTGCGCAAGGAAATGCGCGGCTATCTCGACCGCGGCTACAACGTCGTGAAGATGAAGATCGGCGGCGCGCCGCTTGCCGAGGATCGCGAGCGGATCGAGGCGGTGCTGAAGGAGATCGGCCGCGACGCGCAGCTTGCGGTCGACGCCAACGGCCGCTTCGATCTGGAGACCGCGATCGGCTACGCCAAGATGCTGCGGGAGTATCCGCTGTTCTGGTACGAGGAGGCGGGCGACCCGCTCGACTACGCGTTGCAGGCCGCGCTGGCCGAATTCTATCCGGGTCCGATGGCGACCGGCGAGAACCTGTTCAGCCATCAGGATGCTCGCAACCTGATCCGCTATGGCGGCATGCGGCCGGACCGCGACTGGTTGCAATTCGACTGCGCGCTGTCCTACGGGCTCTGCGAATATCAGCGGACGCTCGCGGTGCTGAAGACCCACGGCTGGTCGCCGAGCCGCTGCATCCCCCATGGCGGCCATCAGATGTCGCTCAACATCGCCGCCGGCCTCGGCCTCGGTGGAAATGAAAGCTATCCCGACCTGTTCCAGCCCTATGGCGGGTTTCCGGACGGCGTGCGCGTCGAGAACGGCCACATCGCCATGCCCGACCTTCCCGGCATCGGCTTCGAGGGCAAATCCGACCTCTATGCGGAAATGAAGGCGCTGGCGGCGTAGCCGGTGCCCATCCGGCCAGCCCCCGGTCGGCGCGAGTCCGCTTGCAAACAAAATTGAGCGTCGCTCAATAAATTATTGAACGTTGCTCACGATCCGGTATACTCATCCAGGAGAGATGCCTCTTTCCGGGTTACTGGGAGAGGCGTGGAACCGGCCATGAGGATCACCGCATGCCATATTCAGCGAAGAATCTCCGGGACGCCGCCAATGCCGGGGTGATCAGCGCGGCTGATCTGGACCGGCTGCTCGCGTTCCTGGCGAGCCATGACGGGCAGGGCGCGGCGGGCGACGCAAGCCCGGCGGCCAGGTTCGATGCCGCCCATGTGCTCTGGTACACCGGCGCGCTGATCGTGATCGGCGCCATGGGCCTGTTCTCGACCCTGGCGTTCACCCAGATGGGCGGCCGGGCCCTCACGGCTTGCGCGATCGCCTACGCCACCGCTTTCGCTGTGGCCGGTCACCACCTCTGGTACGGCAAGAATCTGCGGGTTCCCGGCGGCCTGCTGATCGCGATCGCGGTCTCGATGGCGCCGCTTGCGGTCTATGGCATCCAGGACGAGCTCGGCTGGTGGGGCAAGTTCGGCAAGCCTGGAACCGTGCAGGATTTCTACATCTGGGTGAAGGGCAGCTGGATCTTCATGGAGATCGCGACCGTTGCCGCCGGCATTGTCGCGCTGCGCTACTTCCGCTTCGCCTTCATCGTCGCGATCATCGCGTTCGCGCTGTGGTTCATGTCGATGGATCTGGCGCCGTGGTTCAGCGGCACGAATTATGCCGACTTCGAGACACGGCGCCGGGTGTCGGTGTGGTTCGGATTGGCCGTCCTCGCGGTGGCCTGGATCGTCGACTATCGCAGCCGCAATGGTGACTTTGCGTTCTGGCTGCATCTGTTCGGCCTGATGGCGTTCTGGGGCGGCATTACCGCATCCGAAGGATCAACCGAACTCTCGAAAGCGGTCTATTGCCTGCTCAATATCGGTCTCGTCGCGGTTGCGGTGATCCTGATGCGGCGCGCCTATGCGGTGTTCGGCGCGTTCGGCATCTGCATCTATCTCGGACATCTCGCCGACGTCGTCTTCAAGGACTCGCTGTGGTTTCCGTTCTCGCTGTCGCTGATCGGAGTTGCGGTGATCGCCGCAGGACTGCTCTACCATCGCAATGAGCGTGCGATCGCCGCCTGGCTCGAGGCGCATCTGCCGGCGGGGCTGCGTCCGCGGTCTGCCACCGCGTGACGCCTGCCCGGGCATGACGACAATTGAGAGAGCTGGTTCGTATCTGGAAAAGGGTCCTACGACAGCCGCATGTCGAGCAGCCGCCGGCCTTCGCCCTTCAAGAGCTTCTTCACCGCGCTCGAGGCGATCACCTCGCCATTGTTGGCGTAGGCCTCGTGGTTTTTCTCGATGTCGTCGAGGCGGTAGAGGTAGTTGACCATGACGCCGGCGGATTCGCGCAGGCCCTTGGGCGAGAGGTCGCCGAGCCAGTTGATCCGCTCCAGCCGCGCACCATTGCCGAGATGGAAGCGCGCCACCGAATCGATCAGCCGTCCCTTCGGCGTGCGTGCCTTCAGGAAGTAGTAGGCGGCGAGCGGCTCCAGCACGGTCCGCAGCTGCGTGGCGAGTTCGGCGTTCTCGAACCAGCCGGGCTTGCCGAGGCCTTCCAGGAGCTGACGGTCCTCATCTGACAACGGCACGTCATCGGCCTGTTTCACCCACTGCATGAAGCCCGGAACCGGCGACAGCGTCACGAAATTGTCGAGCTTCGGCAATTCGCGGCGCAGCTCCTCGACCACCTGCTTGATCAGGAAGCTGCCGAACGAGATGCCGCCGAGCCCGCGCTGGGTGTTGGAGATCGAATAGAACACCGCGGTGCGGGCGCGCTCGACCGGCACCGGCTCGCGCTCTTCCGCAAGCAGCGGCGCGATCGCGCCCGGAATGGCTTCGGTCAGCGCGACCTCGACGAAGATCAGCGGCTCGTCGGCCAGCGCCGGGTGGAAGAAGGCGTAGCAGCGGCGATCCACCGGATCGATGCGGCGGCGCAGGTCGTCCCAGTCGCGAATCTCGTGCACGGCCTCATAGCGGATGATCTTCTCCAGAATATTGGCCGGCGACGACCAGTCTATCCTGCGCAGCACGAGGAATCCCCTGTTGAACCAGGACGAGAGCAGATGCACCACGTCGCGATCGAGCGCGGCGAGGTCCTTGTTGCCCTTCATCAATGAAAGCAGATCCGATCGGATCGACACCAACTCGCCGGTGCCGCCCGGCGCGCGGTTGAGCCGGCGGATCAATTCCTGGCGGCGCGGCTCGGAGGCGAAATGCAGGTCGCTGGCGTCGTCGCCATTGGTCTTGTCATTCACCTTGGTGCGCCAGCTTTCGATCGCCTGCGCCAGCTTGGCGTGATCGGGGCCGAAATCGCGCGCTAGCGTCTGGAAGAACGACAGGCGGCCGGCGGCATCGAGGTGGTGGTAGCGGTCGAGCACTTCGCGCGCTATCGCGGTGCCGGAGGCTTCGCCGCGGCCGGACAGCAGCGCCTCGCACAATTCCAGGAGTTCGGAGGCATCCTGCTTGTCGTCTGCCGGGCTGGCGCGGCCGAGCAGGACGCGGCCGCGTTCGGAAATCGTCGAGAGCAGGTCGGAGAAGAAGGCGTTGGCCATGTGCGGGTCGTATCCAGCGGGTCGCATCCAGTGAAGCCGGACCTTACACGGGATTTAAGGTCGGCAGGAATGCAATCAAGCGCATGGATCGTACGGAAATATGTCGCAGCGCGACAACGGTATAATTCTTCATCACTGCGCCCGATGACAAACCCCGCTCACGTCCGTTCTGCGAACGCGGTCGGTGTCTTGCCGGTGACCTGGCGGAATGCATGGGAAAATGCCGGCACGCTGGCATAGCCGAGGTCGGAGGCGACCTGCTTGACCGAAACGTTCGCATTGGTCGACAGGCGCTCAATCGCGGCCGCGATGCGGGCGCGCTGGCACCAGCTCTTGAAGGACAGCCGCGTCTCCGCCGAGAACAGGCGCGACAGCGTCCGCGCCGACGTGCCGACCGTGCGCGCCAGCGCATCGATCTCGTGGTCCCTGGTCGGATCGGCCAGCACGATGTCGGCGGCGCGGCGGCAGCGCGGCTCCTGCGGCAGCGGGATGAAGGTCGCGGAATCCTCGGCCTGGTGCAGTTCCAGCATCACGAGCCTGATGAGGAGGTCGGTGCGCTCGCGTCCACATGAGGCGTCGAACAGTGCAAGGATCGCCTGGTGCACCAGCGGCGAGACCCGCACCACGAATTCATGCCCGAGGCTGTTGCTGCGCTTTTCGCGGGCAAGCCAGGCCCGGTCGAAATAAAGCGTGCGCATCTCGATATCGGCGAGCACGTCGATCGCGTGCGGCAGCAGAGCAGGGACCCACACCGCGCGGTCCGGCGGTACCAGCCAGCGGCCCTTCGGTGTCGTCACCTGCATGGTGCCGCTCGCGGCATAGACCAGTTGCGCCTCGCGGTGCATGTGCGGGTCGAGTCGGACGCCCTTCCGGTAGCTGCGTGCGACCATGTGCACCCCGTCGCCGGTGACGCGCCGGTCCTTGTGGAGGGCTCTTATTGGCGGCTCAGCGATAGTCATTGGCGACATCCCGTCAGGACAAGGACCTATAACCTATTTTCGAGCAATTGAAGAATCGCGTGAGAGACTTGCCAGTGAAAGACCTGCCCATGAGCAGCCCAACGAACAGTCCAAGCCGGGTGATCAGCTTCGTCAACGCCGGCCATTTCATCGACCACTATGCGATGCTGATTTTCGCGGCCGCCGTCATCATCATGGGCCCGGCGCTCGGCATGGCCTATTCGGAACTGCTGCCCTATGCGACGCCGGGCTTCATCGCCTTCGGCGCCGGCTCGCTGATCACGGGCTGGCTCGGCGATCGCTGGAGCCGCCGCCATATGATGGTGATCTTCTTCGTCGGCATCGGCCTGTCGATGATCTCGGTCGGCTTCGTGCAGACGCCGCTGCAACTCGGGGCAGCACTGCTCGCGATCGGCATCTTCGCCTCGATCTACCATCCGGTCGGCACCGCGATGATCGTGTCCTATGCAGAGAAGCTCGGCGCCCAGATGGGGATCAACGGCGTCTGGGGCAATCTCGGCGTCGCCTCCTCGGCGCTGGTCACCGGCGTGATCGGCCAGTATCTCGGCTGGCGCTGGGCTTTCATCGTGCCCGGCACGGTCACCGTGCTGGTCGGCATCGCCTTTGCGATGACGGTGGTGCATGAGGACCGCAAGGGCTCCAGGCAGGCCGCAGCCCAGGTGCGGGTCGCCAAGGAGGACATGTGGCGGGTGGTGCTGTCGCTGCTGATCGTGGTGATCGCGATCTCGACCACGTTCAACGCGGTGACGGTGGCGCTGCCGAAGCTGTTCGCCGAACGGCTCGCCGATCTGACCAGGAGCCCGGCGCTGCTCGGCGTGATCGCGGCCGGGGTCTATGTGTTCGGCGCGATGACGCAGTATACGATCGGCAAACTGCTCGACAGACATTCCCTGAAGACGGTGGCGCTGCCGCTGTCGTTCATGCTGGCGCCGTTCCTCTATCTGGCAGCGAGTCTGTCCAACCTGCCGCTGATCGTGGTCTCGATCGGCATCGTGATGGGCGCATTCGGCCAGGTCACGGTGAACGATGCCATGGTCGGCAAGTACACCACCGAGGAATGGCGCTCGCGCGCCTATGCGGTGCGCTATTTCGTCGGCTTCACCGCCGCTGGCGCCTCCGTCGGCCTGGTGGCCTGGCTGTACGACCAGGGCGGCTTCGCGATGATGCTGCGTGCGTTCGCGGCGCTGTGCCTGCTGGCGATTGCGGCCGCGATCATCCTGCCGCGCGAGATCCGGACGCCCGCCACGCAGGCGGGTTGACGTCCTGGCGGTTTGCCGCATCCATTTCGGCTTGAAATAGGCCGCAGCGCCCATCCGCCCCAAGCGGGATGGCGCTTTTTCGCGCATCGCACAATTGTATCCGTAAACTTTGTCCGGACCCTGTGGTGTGATACGCTCCACACGGGCCTTCGGGCCCAAGGCGCCGGTTGCGCCGGTCACTGCCATTTGTGGTTTGTGGAGCAGCCGAGGCCATGGGCGAAATTCGCGACTTCAAATCCGGCAAGCCGGGCAAGCCACCGCCCGGCGAAGCAATGCCGCGGCGCCTTGCCGCGATCGTTGCGGGCGATATCGCCGGCTACAGCCGCCTGATGCAGCTCGATGAAGAGGGCACCCACAACCGCGTCAAGCGGCTCGAGCGTGATCTGGTCGAGCCCACCATTGCCGAGCACCACGGCAAGCTGGTCAAGACCACCGGCGACGGCTTCATCGCGATGTTCGACAGTCCGGTCGAGGCCGTCCGTTGCAGCATCGTGATTCAGCAGAACATGATCGGCCGCAACGCGGCGATCGCGAGAGATCGATGGATCGAGTACCGGATCGGTGTCAATCTCGGCGACGTCATCATCGAGGCCGACGATATCTTTGGCGACGGTGTCAATGTGGCCTCGCGTCTGGAAGGGATTGCGGCGCCCGGTGAAGTGTTCATTTCCGGCGGCATCTACGAGCAGATCAAGCATAAGATGGTCTGCGGATACGAATCGCTCGGGGACCGCAAGGTCAAGAACATCACCGATCCGGTCCGGGTTTATCGCGTGCTGCCGGACGCCGCCGCGTACCAAAGAACGCGCAGGCGTCGTGAGGCCATCCTGCTCACGCTGCTCGGATTGGCGATCGCAATCATCGCCGCGGGTGCGCTCTGGTACATGCTCGCGCAATCGCGCGGCAAGTTGACCGACGTGGCGCGGGCGCCTTCCGTGCCGACGGCATCGCCCGCAGCCCAGCAGCCGGCAGCAACCGCGGCTCCCGCTCAGCCTCCAGGCCAGGCTTCAAGTCCGATCCCAGGTGCCGCGCCGGCACAGCAAGCGACACCGCAAGCCGCACCCTCGACAAGTCCAGCCGTGGTGTCGGTGCCGGAGCCCGAAATGATTGCGCTCCAGGGCGGCAGCTTCTCGATGGGGAGCAATGACGATCCCTCGGAACGCCCGATCCGCAGGGTGACGGTCAAGTCGTTCGCGATGGGCAAATATCCGGTCACCGTGCGGGAATGGAACGCCTGCGCGGCGGCCAAGGCCTGTGACTTCACGGCCGGCGGCAAGGACGACGTGCCGGTCACCAATGTGAGCTGGAGCGACGCGAAACAGTATGTGGCGTGGCTCGCCGAGCGTACCGGGAAGGCCTACCGGCTGCCGAGCGAAGCCGAATGGGAATATGCGGCGCGTGGCGGAACGCAATCAAGATACTGGTGGGGCGACCAGATGCAATCGGGCAATGCCGGTTGCAAGGATTGCGGCGGCGCTGACGGCTCCGAACAGCCGGTCAAGGTCGGCAGCTTCAAGCCGAATCCGTTCGGTCTTTACGACATGGGCGGCAGTGTTGATCAGTGGGTCGAGGATTGCTGGCACAGGAACTACCAGGGCGCCCCGGCCGACGGTGCGGTGTGGTCCGGCGGCGACTGCGCCTCCCACGTCATTCGTTCGGGCTCCTGGAAGAATGATGCACGCTATGTCCGTCCGGCCAATCGCGACAATTACGACACCAATGTTCGCTACCCGACCCACGGTTTCCGGGTCGCGCTGTCTCCCTGAGAGATCGTCTGCAATCGTCAGGTTTGGAGGGGTTATGAAAAGTGCAGGCCTGATCGTGCTCGCTGCGGCACTGACATTGCTCGCCAGTCCGGCCATCGCGCAAAACAAACCGGCGGGGAAAGACGCCAAGCTGTATTTCATCTGGCCGCACGACGGAGCTAAGGTCAGAAGCCCGTTCTGGTGCCGCTTTGGGCTGCGCAACATGGGCATCACGCATGCCGGCGACGAATACCCGAACAGTGGCCATCACCATCTTCTGATCGATGTGGATGAGCCGTTGAATCCGAATGAGCCGATCCCGTCGGACAAGTCTCACCAGCACTTCGGTGCGGGCCAGACCGAGACGCAGCTCGATCTGGCGCCCGGCAAGCACACCTTGCAGCTGGTGCTGGGCGACGCCAAGCACTATCCATTCAACCCGCCGGTCGTCTCCGAAAAAATCACCATCCGGGTCAAATAGGCCGATACGGATAGCTCCCTTGCGCGACCGCCGCTTGCGCAAAGCGGCCTCGTGCGGTTTGTTGCGCGCCGCCGGGCGCTAGACCCGGCGTGGAGGGCGTCCGATGTTGTCTCGACTGCTGCGTCTGGCTGGCCTCGTTCTGGGAGTAATTGTCATGGCCACATACGCCAATGCCGACGCCTTGAAGGATCAGATCGCGCCGACCGGAAAGCTCCGGGTCGCGATCGCGATCAGTCCGGCGGGCGGCGCGTTCTGGTCGACCCGGACCGAGAATGGCTATGCCGGCGTTCCCGTCGATCTCGGCAGGGAGATGGCGGCGCAGCTCGGCGTTCCCGTCGACTATGTCGTGCACCAGAATTCCGGCCAGATCACCGATGCGGCGTCGAGCAATACCTGGGACATCACCTTCCTGCCCAAGGATCCCGAGCGCGAGACCAGGATGACGTTCGGACCGATCTACGAGGTTGCCGACGCCACCTACATCGTCAAGCCGGGCTCGGCGATCGCGAATTTCGCCGCACTGGACCAGGAGGGCGTCAAGGTCGCCGCCGTCAATGCCACCACCACGATGCGCGGCGCGATCGCACACCTCAAGCACGCCAAGGTCACGGGCTATCAGACCTATGACGAGATCTTCAATCTGCTGAAGAGCGGCGAGATCGACGCGTTCGCGCTGTCGCGCGATCAGCTCAATGCGATGGCCAAGAAGATTCCGGGCACCCGCGTGCTGGACGAGACCTTCAAGCAGACCGTCACTGCGGTTGCGGTGCCGCTCAACCATCCGCTGGCCGCGGCGTTCGCCACCAGGTTCATGACGGAAGCGATCGCCAACGGCACGTTGCGCAAGGCCTATGACAATAACGGGCTGAAGGGCTCCCCGATCCGCACCGAGGTGAAGTAGTCCGGCGCGTATCGACCCTTCCCCTTCACCCCTAAGGAGCGCACAACGCGTCTCGAAGGGTCGACGGCCACCAGCCGGGCGGTTCATCCTTCGAGACGCGCGCAAGAGCGCGCTCCTCCAGCGACAAAGGCGAAGCCTTTGCGCGGGGATGACGGGGATGGAGAGGCGCGCATCCGGCGTGGGCGACATCTGGGCATGCTGCATAATTCCGCGCCATCGCGCTCGGCGGCTCCTGCGTCACCTCTCTAACTCATTGGATTGAAGAGGATTTGAGGCCAACCGCGAGCGCCTCCGGTTGGCATGGCCATTGCTTTTAGATGCACCAGTCAATGACGACTGCCGTCCTCCGGATTGCCGAAGCCAATGCAGGCCGAGGTGAGGGGATCAAGGCGCCCCGCCCGGGCGTCGCGAGCAATCGTTGCACCCCCTAACTCCCCCGGATGGACGAGCAATTAAACCAACCCGCGTCGCTTCCGGCAGGCAACCGGCGCGGCCGAATTGCGCAAGGGGAATTTACGAATGGCCTATCTCGCACCGTCCGAATTCGTCACCAAGATGGTGGACGCCGGCGAATCCAAGATCTTCATGTCGACGCGTGACACCGTGATCCGCGCCTACATGGCCGGTGCGATCCTCGCGCTCGCAGCCTGGTTCGCCGTCACGATCAACGTGAATACCGGACAGCCGATCATCGGAGCGCTGCTGTTTCCGGTCGGCTTCGTGATGCTCTATCTGCTGGGCTTCGATCTGCTGACCGGCGTGTTCGTGCTCTCGCCGCTCGCGCTGCTCGACAAGCGCCCGGGCGTCACGCTCGGCGGCGTGCTGCGCAACTGGGGCCTCGTCTTCATCGGCAATTTTGCCGGCGCGCTCACGGTGGCGTTCATGATGGCGTTCGTGACCACCTTCGGCTTCACGCAGGAGCCCGACAAGGTCGGCATGACCATCGGAAACGTCGGCGAGGCGCGAACGCTGGGCTACGCGGCGCATGGCGCGGCGGGCATGGCCACCCTGTTCATCCGCGGCATGCTCTGCAACTGGATGGTCTCGACGGGCGTCGTCGGCGCCATGATCTCCACAACGGTGCCCGGCAAGGTCATCGCGATGTGGATGCCGATCCTGGTGTTCTTCTACATGGTGTTCGAGCATTCGGTCGTGAACATGTTCCTGTTCCCGTCAGGACTGATGCTCCATGCCAAGTTTTCGATCATGGACTACCTGATCTGGAACGAAATCCCGACCGTGCTGGGCAATCTCGCCGGCGGTCTCGCCTTCACCGGGCTCACACTCTACACGACGCATGTGAAGACGGCGCCGAAGCGCCAGCGCCTCGCGGCTTGATCCTGGCCGGCTTATGGGGCTCTCCTGTCACGGAGGGCCTCATTCGCATTGGGACGGTCGATGCCGCGCGCGCTGAAGATATCGGTCGGGCAATTCTCTGATCAGGGCCGCAAGGACACCAATCAGGATTTCCACGGCGTGCTGATCCCCGATGAGCCGCTGCTCGGCCTGAAGGGCATCGCCGTGGTGCTTGCCGACGGCATCTCCTCGAGCAGCGTCGGCCGCATTGCCGCCGAGTCTGCGGTCAAGAGCTTCCTGACCGACTACTACTGCACCTCGGAATCCTGGTCGGTGAAGACCTCGGCGCAGCGCGTGCTGGAGGCGACGAATTCCTGGCTGCACGCGCAGACCAGGCGCAGCCAGAACCCCTACGACAAGGACAAGGGTTACGTCTGCACGCTGAGTGCGCTTGTCATCCGCTCGACCACGGCGCATCTGTTCCATGTCGGCGACAGCAGGATCTACCGCGTCGCGGGCAACAGCCTCGAGCAACTGACCAACGACCACCGCGTCGTGATCTCCTCGCAGCAGAGCTATCTGGGCCGCGCGCTCGGCGTGAACCCGCAGCTCGAGATCGACTACCAGAATCTGCGGCTCGAGCGGGGCGACACCTTCCTGCTGGTGACCGACGGCATCTACGAGCATGTTCCCGCGCGGCAGCTGGCGCGGATGATCCTCGACGGCGCTGCCGATCTCGATGCCGCCGCGAAGTCGATCGTCGAGCAGGCCTATGAGAGCGGCAGCCCGGACAATCTCACCGCGCAGATCATCCGGATCGACGAATTGCCAGACGGCGACGCCAGCGAGGTGTTCGGCCAGCCCACCGAGCTGCCGCTGCCACCGCTGCTCGATGCAAGGATGCTGTTCGACGGCTACCGCATCGTCCGCGAACTGCACGCATCGCACCGCAGCCACATCTATCTCGCGGTCGACGAGGAGAGCGGCACCACGGTCACGATCAAGATCCCCTCGATCGATCTGCGCGACGATGGCGCCTATCTGAAACGCTTCATGCTGGAGGAATGGGTCGCCCGGCGGATCGACAGCCCGCATGTGCTGAAGCCGTTTCTGCCGCAGCGCAGGCGCAACTTCCTCTATGTCGCGATGGAGTATATCGACGGCCAGACTCTGACGCAGTGGATAACAGACAATCCGTCACCGGCGCTCGAGACGGTACGCGACATCACCGAGCAAATTGCAAAAGGGCTGCGCGCGTTCCACCGCAAGGAGATGCTGCACCAGGACGTCAGGCCCGACAACATCATGATCGACAGGACCGGAACGGTGAAGATCATCGATTTCGGCTCGACGCGGATCTCGGGCGTTGCCGATGCGGCGCCGGCGGGCGTCGAGGACATTCTGGGCACCCAGCAATACACCGCGCCGGAGTATTTCCTGGGCGAGGGCGGCACCGCGCGTTCCGACCTGTTCTCGCTCGGCGTCGTGACCTATCAGATGCTGACCGGCCGCTTGCCCTACGGTGCGCAGATCGCGCGCGCCCGCACCCGATCCGACTTCAACCGGCTGCTCTATCGTCCGGCTGCGCATCGCGGCCGCGACATCCCGGCCTGGGTCGACGGTACGCTGGAGCGCGCCGTGCACGCCAATCCGCTCAAACGCTACGACACCTTCTCGGAGTTCCTGTTCGACCTGCGCAATCCCAACGCAAGATATCTGACGACGTCATCGACCCCGCTGATCGAGCGCAACCCGGTGCTGTTCTGGAAGTCGACCACGCTGGTGCTGGCGCTCGTCGTGGTGGTGCTGCTCGCCTACGGCGCTCATCATTTGGGGTAGGGCGCCAAATCCGCCCAACCTATCCCCGTCATCCCCGCGCAAAGGCGAAGCCTTTGCGCGGGGATGACGGGGAGAGAGCGGGGGGATGACAGGGATAGATCCGGCGATGTCTCGCTAATGCGTCGCGCCGGCGGCAATCGGATCCAGCCCGCTCTTGACCAGCGCGTCGCGCGCATCCGCCGAGGCGAGGAAGCTGATCAGCGCCTTGCCGGCGTTGGGCTCCTTCGAGGCGGTCGCGATGCCGGCGGAGAACACCGTGATCTTCTGCACCGGCTCCGGCAGCGGACCGACGATGTCGATGCCGGCAACCGGCTTCAGCTCCGAGATCTGCTGCAAGCCGATCTCGGCCTCGCCCTTGGCCACGATCTCGCCGACCGGGGTTGCCGGGATCATCCGCGCCTTGTCCTTCATCTGATTGGCGATGCCGAGTTTGCCGAACATCTCGGTCGAGACATAGACGCCGCTGGCGCTGTCGGAATAGGCGACCGATTTCGCCGCCAGCAGCGCTTGCTTGACTGAATCGGCCGAGCGGATGTCCGGCCTCGGTGCGCCTGATTTGACCGCGATGCCGATCGGCGACTTCACGAGGTCGACGCGGCTGTCGGCCACCGCCTTGCCCTGCTTGATGAGGTCACCCAGCGCATAGCCGACCATGATCAGCACGTCGGCCGGCTCACCGCGCTCCAGCCGCACCGGAATGGCGTTGGTCGTGGTGCCCATCGACGGTCCGAAGGCGGTCACCACCTTGTGCCCGGTCTTGCGCTCGAATTCCGGCACCAGCGCCTTGTAGGCCGCCGTCAGCCCGCCCGAGATCATGACATGGACTTCGGCGGCGGATGCGGCCGACGTGAGGGCGAGGGCGCCGATGACGGCGAGCGTGAGGGCACGGAAAGTGACGCGCATGGAGTTTCTCCCTGGACGATTCTTGGGAAATAGGTCGTCGTGGCCGGGGAGACTACTGCGCGAGGGGATGCGTGACTAGCTCCGCCGTCATTGCGAGCGAAGCGAAGCAATCCATAGTGCCGCATTTGCGGAGCCTTGGATTGCTTCGTCGCTTCGCTCCTCGCAATGACGGGAATGAACGTCGCCAGTCCTCACGAATTCACATGCACGAAATCGCGCAGCAGCGGGTAGATCTCGTTGTTCCAGCGCTTGCCGGAAAACACGCCGTAATGGCCGACCCCGGCCTGCATGTGGTGCACCTTGCGATAGGTGCGCACGCCGGTGCAGAGGTCCTGGGCGGCGAGCGTTTGCCCGATCGAGCAGATGTCGTCCTTCTCGCCCTCCACCGTCATCAGGCCCATTCGCCGGATCGCCGCCGGGTTCACCGGGCGGCCGCGATGCATCAGCATGCCCTGCGGCAGCAGATGCTCCTGAAACACGTCGCGCACCGTCTCGATGTAGAATTCCGCCGGCAGGTCCATCACGGCGAAATACTCGTCGTAGAAGGTCTTGATCACCTCGGCCTTGGCGGTCTCGCCCTTCGCGAGATGGTCGGCGAGGTCGATGTGCTGCTTGATGTGGCGCTCCAGGTTCATCGAGACGAATGCCGTCAGCTGCACGAAGCCGGGATAGACCTGACGCAGCGCGCCCTTGCACTGCATCGGCACGTAGTTGATCAGATTGTCCTCGAACCATTTGATCGGCTTGCTCTTGGCGAATTCGTTCACCTTGGTCGGCAGGATCCTTGTGTCGATCGGTCCGGCCATCAGGGTCAGCGATGCCGGCCGCGCCGGATGATCGTCTTCGGACATCACCGCGGCAGCCGCCAGCGCCGACACCGAGGGTTGGCAGATCGCCACCATATGCGCGCGCGGGCCGAGCTGGCCGAGGAAGTCGATCAGATGGTCGGTGTAGTCCTCGAGCCCGAAGCGGCCTTCCTGGCGCGGGATGTCGCGCGGATTGTGCCAATCGGTGATGTAGACGTCGTGGTCCTGCAGCAGCGTCTTCACGGTGCCGCGCAGCAGCGTGGCAAAATGGCCGGACATCGGCGCCACCAGCAAGAGCCGCGGCTGCTCCGGTCCGTCCACCTTCCTGAAATGCAGCAGCGAGCCGAACGGCGTCGCGTAGGCGACCTCCTCAGTCACTTGGTATTCCCGGTTGCCGGCGGACACGCTGCCGATGGCGTAGTCGGGACGGGCGTAGGTCAGGGTGGAGCGCGAGATCAGCTCGAGCGCCGCCTCGAGCCGGCCGTACACCCGGTCGGCGGCGCCCTGCGGCACCAGATTGAGGTATTTCAGCGCGGCTGCAGCCCCGGTCCGCCATGGCGCCGTGAGGTCCATGTGGTTCTGATAGGCTTGGTACATCATTGACATCATACGCATCCGCCCCTGGCCCGGCTGGATATGCAATATCGACGCCAGAGCGGGGGCGGGCTGCCCGGCAAATTGGCACGTGGCTTGCTGCAAAATTGAACGGCTCCGGGGCGCGGCGGTTGGACCGGCGCGCGGTCACCGGGGCTAAGGACGCGTTCGGGCGTGAGGATTCGATATGGCGAAAGCGACACTCACCATCAGCAGCAAGAATTATTCGTCCTGGTCGCTGCGCGGCTGGCTGCTGGTGAAATTCGCCGGGCTGGAATTCGAGGAGGTGGTCACCGCGCCCGATGACGCCTCGGCGCGGGCCGAACTGCTGCTGCTGTCGTCGTCGATCCTGGTGCCCTGCCTGCGCCACGAGGGCGCGACCGTCTGGGATACGCTGGCGATCGGCGAGTATCTCAACGAGGTCATGCCGCATGCCGGGCTGCTGCCGGAGGACCGGATCCAGCGCGCGCATTGCCGCTCGATCTCGGGCGAAATCCATTCCGGCTTCACCACGCTGCGGTCCTCGCTGCCGGTCAACCTCAAGGGGCATTTTCCCGGCTTCAAGATCTGGTCGCGGGCGCAGGCCGATATCGACCGCGTCTGCACCATCTGGCGCGACTGTCTCGGCAAGTCCGGCGGCCCGTTCCTGTTCGGCGAATGCCGCACCATGGCGGACGCGATGTATGCACCGGTCGTGACCCGCTTCATGACCTATGACGTCAAGCTCGAACCGGCCCTTGCGGTGTATGCCAGCACCATCATGACCATGCCCGAGATGCAGGAATGGATCGAGGCCGCGAAGGCGGAGCCGGCCGATGTCGAGGAGCTCGAGGTCGAATATTAGGCAGCGCGTACCCAGCCTGCCTGCCTCGGCGGCTCAAGCTCCAGGCAAGCCTTGCTCAATGGACGTGCCTTCGGCGTCCGGTACCGGCAGCGTGCGGCGGGCGCGCCCGGCAGCCGCCGAACGCAAATATGTGCCTCGCGCCAAATGCTTCGCGGCGATATCAGCGCATGGCGGGACCGATCGCCGCAGCACAACCGGGCTGGCAAGGATTTCGCATAGCAACAAGCGAGCTGTGACCGCGACGATGCGACGCTGCCGAAAATTTGGACGCTGAGCCGCGCCGCGATTTCGCGAACACGAGAACCGTGGAGGCTTGAAATGAACCAGCACGCCATCGTCAGCAAATTCTCCCACGTCAAACCCGGTGACACCGAGTTCAAGGGCGGAGGTCTGCGCGACTTCTTCCTGTATCGCGATCTCGGCATCGCCGATGCCACCGGCGGGCAGGTGATCTGCCATCTGGTCAAGGCCAATCCCGACCTGCCGCCGGAAGAGGGCACCGGCTGGCACAAGCATCTGTGCGATTTTCAGATCGTCATCATGACCAAGGGCTGGGCGCGCTTCATGTATGAGGACAAGGAGACGCTGGTCGAGGCCGGCGACGTGATCCATCAGCGGCCCGGCATCACCCACTATCTGTTCGATTACTCGAAGGACATGGAATACCTCGAGATCGTCAGCCCCGCCGATTTCAAGACCGTGGATGTGCCGCCTGCGACCGAGACCGTGCCGCCGGTGACGCCGTGGAAATGATCGCGAGGAGGGACCGCAAATGTCGTCCGCGGAGGAATTAACCTTTGTCGTCGGCCGCTGGCTGCGGCCGATCGTCATGCTTCTGTATGTGGTGCGCCGCCTCGGGATGATGACCACATCTAGCCGTGAACAACGGAGTACGTCGCTCCATCAGTGATTCGGACGCGGTTCGTTCCATCCGCGTTCCAAATCTTAAAACGCGCCGCGTGCGCGTCGCGTTTTGAAACAGCGCGCCAAACGCCCCTCAGGCCATGCCCGCCTGCTTCACACGCGGCATGCGCCAGGCGATGACATTGACCTCCAGCGCGCCGCCGGTTGTGTCATTGCGCCACTGGCCGTCGATGAAGCGGCAGGCGAACGGCAGCTGATACGTTCCGCTGTGATCCTCGCAAAGCACTTCCACGCGTTGTTCCGGCGAAGGTTCACCATTGCCGTCGAATTGCGCCAGCCGTTTTTCGCGCGTAGCCATACGATCTGTCTCCACTGCCCAAGGTCGAGCCAAAAGGGGTCGAACCAAACAAGTTCCGAAGGCCCCGTCCCCACGAGTAGTCCCCGTAATGGGTCAAGCACACCGCTCGAATGCGGTTTCAGTGTGGTATGTGTGCCTGGCTTTCAGCGTCGCGAGCACAAAACTGTGAATGACGCATGTGATTGGGGATGTCGATGATCGCGCGTTTCGTTGTTGCCTTGCTCGTGCCGCTCGCACTCTGCGTCGTCGGAACCGCGCATGCGCAGGACGTTCCCGGTATCGAGATCTGCACCGTCGAGAAGACGATGGAGCGGCGCACCAGCTGCCTGCAGAGCAATGTCGATTTTCTGCAGAAGACGATCGGCAAGCTCACATCGGATCACCAGCAGAAGCTCGACGCCGCCAACCGGCAGATCGAGAGCCTGAAGAGCACAATCGCGGGCTTGCAGAAGCTCGTCACCGATTTGCAGGCGGCGCAGGTCAAGCTGACCGAGGATATGAAGAAGAAAGCCGACGTGCCGCCGGCGAAGGATGCGACGCCGGCAACGAAGGACGGGACGAAATAGGGGGCGTCATTGCGAGGAGCGAAGCGACGAAGCAATCCATCCCGCCACACACGACACCATGGATTGCTTCGCTTCGCTCGCAATGACGGGTTGGAGGGACCGTCGGCCTACGCCACCCGATACGTCTCCATCACGTCGCGATCCGGCTCGTAGCCGAGCCCGGGGCCCTGCGGCACGGCGACCTGGCCACGGGCGTCGACGTCGATGCGGTCGCCCCACAGGCAGGCGGGGCGCTTCATGAAGAACACTTCGATCAGGCCTTCGTCGCGGATCGCCATCAGGTGCAGCGTGGCAAGGAAGCCCGGCCCGAAATAGGGCGAATGCGGAATCACCTGGACGCCGAACTCGTCGGCGAGCACCGCCACGCGCAGGAATTCGGTGACGCCGCCGACCTTGATCACCGACGGCTGCGCGTGACTGACCGCGCCCGCGGTCATCATCTGGCGGAATTGATGCACCGTGCAGGCGTTCTCGCCGGCGGCGATATCGAGCCGGCCTTCTCTCCGCACCTCCGCGAGCGTTGCAAAATCCTCCGGCGGCCAGACCGGCTCCTCCAGGAACATCGGCGCGGCCTGCTTGCAGTCGCGGGCGAACTGGATCGCCGCCGGTCCATCCAGCGGACAATTCATGTCGACCATCAGCGGCACGCCGGGGCCGATCGCTTCGCGCGCCGCAGCAACGGCCGGCACGGTGGTCTCGTGCAGCTTGATCGCGGCGTAACCGAGCTTGATCGCCTTCCTGCATTCGGCGGCGATGTGCGTCGGATTGCCGATCCGCATCAGGCTCGCATAGGCCGGAATCGTGCTGCGCTTGGCGCCGCCGATCAATTGATGCAGCGGCACGCCCTTCACCTTGCCGGCGAGGTCCCACAGCGCGATGTCGAGCGCCGAGATCGCAAACATCGTGATGCCGTAGCGGCCGAACAGATGCAGATTGCGCTGGATCTGCTCCATCGCGGCGGGAATGCTGGCCGCGTCGGGCACCTCGAGGCCGCGGGCCTCCGGTGCGATCATCTCGGCCACCGCCGCGCAACTCGTCTTCGGGCAGACATAGGCGAAGGCATCGCCCCAGCCGGTCAGGCCGGCATCGGTCGAAATCTCGACCAGCACCATGTCGAGCGCCGAGATCGCGGAAGCGCCCTGGCGGAAGCTCGCAGGGCCTGCGTCATAGGGAATGCGGATATGGTGGGCGCGGACGTCGGTGATTTTCATTGTTGTTGTCCTTCCGATCGCAGGATGTAGCAGGGTGTCCCTGGAGTTCGTGAGGGCCGGACGCGGCAGCCTGGACGGCGTCGCTTCGGCTCGCCTGGGTTCCAGCCATCGCAGCCCTTGCTTGTGGCAAGCGTTGCTCGTGACAAATCTTGCTCGTGAATCGTGTCGAAGACGTGGATGCCCGGCGTGGCGCCGGGCATCACGAAATCCGAAAACTGTGGAGAAGGCTGCTACGAACTCTTCTCGCCGCTCATGACGGGGCCGAACCGCTCCCAGCTCTCGCCCTTGAAGCGCATCATCTGCAACTGCTCGATCGGTGCATAGTCGTCCGGCCCGGTCTTGATCTTGGTGCCGGGCAGATAGATGCCGATCTCGAAGTTGAGGCTGGCCGCCTGCTTCATCAGGTTCTCGCGGGTGAGGTTGTCGCCGCATTGCCGCAACACCTGCTCGAGCCCCTTGGCGACGCCGTAACCGAACACGGTCGAGGCGTCGTTCTGGTCGCCCTCGGGATACCACTTGGTCATGAAGGCGCGCCACTCGTTCATGGCTGGATCGTTCTTCCACTCGTGATCCGCGGGATCCTTCAGATACTGGGTCGACAGGATGTCCTGGCTCGCCTCATAGCCGGCCGGCTTCATCACGCCGCCGATCGAGACGGAGACGTTGGTCAGGAACTGGACCGGATGCCAATCGAGCTCGGCGGCCTTCTTGATCGCCTGCGCCGCGAACTTCGGCGTCGCGATGTTGACGAAGATGTCGGGATTGGCGCCCTTGATCTGCACGATCTGCGAATCCACCGTCGGCGACGTGGTCTCGTAGGAGGATTCGACGACGATCAGTTTCTTGGCCGCGTCGCCGAGCCCCTCATGCAGGCCGATCAGATAGTCCTTGCCGAAATCGTCGTTCTGGTAGAGCACGCCGATGGTCTTGCCGGGATATTTCTGCAGGATGTATTTGGCATAGATGCGCGCCTCGACCTGGTAGCTCGGCTGCCAGCCCATGGTCCACGGAAAGTTCTTCGGATCGTTCCACTTGGCGGCGCCGGTGGAGACGAACAGCTGCGGCACTTTCTTGGCGTTCATGTATTTCTGGATCGCGGTGTTGCCCGGCGTGCCCAGCGGGTTGAAGATCAACAGCACCTCGTCGCTCTCGACCAGCTTGCGGGCCTGCTCGACCATCTTCGGCGGGCTATAGCCGTCGTCGTAGGAGACGAAGTTGATCTTGCGGCCGTTGATGCCGCCCTCGCTGTTGAGCTTGGTGAAATAGGCCGCTTCCGTCTTGCCGATCGTGGCATAGGCGGATGCCGGGCCCGAATAGGGCATGATGTTGCCGACCTTGATCTCGGTGTCGGTCGCGCCCGGATCGTACTTCTTCTGGGCGTTGGCTGCGCTGACGACGGCGATCGTCAAAAGCCCCGCAAGCGCCGCAGACTTGACGCAGTTGACATAGCTCAGGCGTTGGTGGTGCATCATTGTCCTCCCTGACATGCTGGCCGCGGCTCGTGCAGTCTTGATTTTCGGGCAGCTTGGTGAGCCGTCGGATCGATGCAACTGCGAGTATGCACGATTGCAGCGGTGTTGCCAGCGACGGCTTTGCGGTAAAATTTCGCAGAGCGGAATCATAGTTTCGCCGCCGCGCAGCAAGGACTGTCAAATGCCGCGGGCGGCAGCCATGCATGATGCCCGAGCATTGCAGGAAGGCCGTCGTCCATGAATCCAGCCCAGAAGGCGCTCTGGTACATCGAAAGCCACCTGCGCACCTCGCTGACGCTCGATGATATCGCGGTCGTTGCCGGGGTCTCGCGCTTCCATCTGGTGCGGGCGTTCGCGGAGGCGACCGGGTTTTCGGTGATGCGCTACGTGCGGGCGCGCCGCCTCAGCGAGGCCGCGCGCGAGCTCGCGGCCGGTGCGCCCGACATTCTCACGCTGGCGCTGGATGCGGATTACGGCTCCCACGAGGCGTTCACCCGCGCGTTTCGCGACCATTTCGGCGTCACGCCGGAGACGGTGCGCGCGACGACGTGCCTGACCAAGCTCAAGCTTCAGGAGCCGATCACCATGATCTCGACCGCTCTCGATCACATCGATCCGCCACGCATCGCGACCGGCAAGACCTTTCTCGTCGCCGGTGTCGGGGAGCGCTACAACCACGCCAATGACAGCACGGCCGGCATCCCGAACCAGTGGCATGGCTTCCACCAGCAATGCGCGCATATTCCCCGCCAGGTCGGTGACGTTGCCTATGGTGTCTGCTGCAACGGCGACGATGCCGGCAATTTCGACTACATCGCAGGAGTCGAGGTCGCCGATTTCTCCGACCTGCCGCGCGAGTTCGCGCGGGTCCGGATCCCCGCGCGGAAATACGGGGTGTTCACCCACGCCGACCACATCTCGACCATTCGCCGCACCGTCAACACGATCTGGAATCGCTGGCTGCCGCAGTCCGGCATGAAGGTCGCGGACGCGCCGAACTTCGAGCGCTACGACGAAAAGTTCGACAAGAACAGCGGTAACGGCGGGCTCGAGATCTGGGTGCCGGTGGAGGAGTAGCGGCCGGTGTGGTGGTTGCGCGGGAGGCGAGAGGTGCGGGAGACCTTTCAGATGAAGGTCGACAGATACGAAAGACCGGTTGCCATGAGCGATCCGGGGCGTCACGCGCCTCTATTCGATGGCCTGCCGCGGGGCGCCGGCGCGCTTGCGACGACCGTGCAGGGTGTGCTGATCCATCAGCACATCGCTCCGGCCTATGGGGTTACGCTCGGCGGCGACCAGCACGCGCAATCGCAGGTCCGCGCCGTCGAGACAATGCTGGATGAAATCGTGACGCGCGACGCGCGGCCGCTCGCCGTGGCGCGTGCCGTCAACGAGCGCCAGGTCGGTGTGTGCAGGCACTTCACGCTGCTTCACGTGGCGATGTTGCGTACGCAGGGCATTCCGGCACGTGCCCGTTGCGGGTTCGGCGCCTATTTCGAAGCGCGAAAATACCTCGACCATTGGGTGACGGAGTACTGGAACGAAGAACGGAAATGCTGGGTAATGTTCGATGCCCAGATCGACGATCGCCAGCGTGAGCTGTTCGGGATCGGGTTCGATGCGGCGGATGTACCACGGGATCAGTTCCTGGTCGCGGGCGATGCCTGGTCGCTCTGTCGTGCCGGGAGTCATGATCCGCGCGCCTTCGGCATCCTCGACATGCACGGGCTCTGGTTCATTGCGGGCAATCTTGTCCGCGACATCGCCGCTCTGAACAATCGCGAGATGCTGCCGTGGGACGTTTGGGGCGCCATGCGCATGCAGGACAGCGAACTCGATCTCGCCTTGTTCGACCGGCTGGCAATCGTCAGTCGTGAGCCTGATGCTCACGTCGATGAACTCGGTGCGCTTGATCGCGATGAGCGGGTGCGTATTCCCGGAGCCGTTTTCAACGCCGTGCTCGACCGCGTGCAGGACCTGTAGCTGAAGGTCGCGGGCGCGCCGAACGTTCGAGCCGGTCGTATCATGTCGCGAGAATGCGATGGTGTGGCTCGCAGATCGTGCAACACATTGGCTGTCGTCCCTGCGAAAGCAGGGACCCATAACCACAAGTGGCTATTGTTTGAACACTTCGGAACGACGACTGCCGTTCACAACTCTTGCCGCGGCGTATAGGTCCCTGCTTTCCCAGGGACGACACCGTCTATGATGCGCGGTGATTGCAGGGTCTACTCAGTGCGATCTTGCGAGGCAGAACGCCACGACCTGTTCCAGCGCCGTCTTCATCGGCGAGGACGGGAACAGCGCCAGTGCGTCGACCGCCATTGCGCCGTAGTGGTGGGCGCGGCTGATGGTGTCCTCCAGCGCGCGGTGCTTGGTCATCAGCCCGATCGCGTGATCGAGATCGGCCGCGCCGATCTCGCCGCGCTCCAGTGCGCGAATCCAGAACTGGCGCTCGGTGTCGTTGCCGCGGCGGAAGGCGAGCACCACCGGCAGCGTGATCTTGCCCTCGCGGAAATCGTCGCCGACATTCTTGCCGAGTTTTGCGGATTTGCCGCCATAGTCGAGCACGTCGTCGACGAGCTGGAAGGCGATGCCGAGATTCATGCCGACCGAGCGGCAGGCGGTCTGCTCGGCCTTGGGCCGGTTGGCGATCACGGGACCGACCTCGCAAGCGGCGGCGAACAGCTCCGCGGTCTTGCCACGGATCACGGCGAGATACTCGTCCTCGGTGGTCGCGGTGTTCTTGGCGGCGGCAAGCTGCATCACCTCGCCCTCGGCGATGGTGGCGGCGGCCGCGGAGAGAATATCGAGCGCGCGCAGCGAGCCGACCTCGACCATCATCCGGAACGCCTGGCCGAGCAGGAAGTCGCCGACCAGCACGCTGGCCTCGTTGCCCCACAGCATCCGCGCGGACAATTTGCCGCGGCGCAGCTCGCTCTCGTCGACCACGTCGTCATGCAGCAGGGTCGCGGTGTGCATGAACTCGACCGCGGCGGCGAGCTTGATATGGCCGTCGCCTGTGTAGTCGGCGAGCTGGGCCATCGCCAGGGTCAGCATCGGGCGCAGCCGCTTGCCACCGGAGGAGATCAAATGATTGGCGACCTCGGGGATCATGGTGACTTCGGAGCCGGTCCGCGAAAGGATGGTCGCGTTGACGCGCTCCATGTCAGCGGCGACAAGTCCCACCAGCCCGTCGATCGAAGCATTGGACGGGCTTTCGAAGGGTACAATAACCGCCACGCTGGTCTCCAATTTTGCCGAATTCGCACTATCCTCAGCTATAACAATAGAAACTGCGCGGTGCAGCGGCAAGGCCACGAAGTTGTTGACATGTGACGCATTGGCCGCACAGCCGGGCGGAGAGGAGAGTGGATCTTGCGGGAATTGGTACGGACCAATGACGTGGTGCTGGTCTCCGCCGTCGGCGCGCTGCTCGACAGCGCTAACATCCATCATCTGGTGCTGGACCAGAACATGAGCATCATCGAGGGCTCGCTCGGCGTGCTGCCGCGGCGGATCCTGGTGCACGAGGACGACAACCACGAGGCCCGCCAGCTCCTGACCGATGCCGGCCTCGGCCACGAATTGCGGGCCGATGAGTAGAGCGTTTTCAAACGAAGTTGGCCCCGGTTCGCGTGAAGAAAACGCGTCAAAAAACCAGTCTCCGGCCGCTGAGATCACCGAAGACGGATTTCTCGGCGGGCAATTGCGGCTGCGGCAGCCGCGCAGCGGCCATCGCGCCGGCCATGACGCGATCCTGCTGGCCGCGGCGACGCCGGCCCGATCAGGCGACCGCGTCGTCGATCTCGGCTCCGGCGTCGGCGCCGCCGGGCTGGCGGTGGCGCGGCGGGTCAGCGGGATCGATCTGGTTCTGGTCGAAATCGACCCGGCATTGGCCGAGCTTGCCCGGAATAACGCCGTCGCCAACGCGATCATGGCCGAGGTGATCGTGCTCGATGTCGAGGCCGGCGCCTCCGCCTTCGATGATTTTGGCCTCACGCCCGACAGCGCCGACGTCGTGCTGATGAACCCGCCGTTCAACGATCCCTCAAGGCACCGCGCCTCGCCGGACGGCGTGCGCGAGCGCGCCCATGTCGCGACCGCGACCACGCTGGCTAGCTGGGTTCATGTGGCGCGGCGGATCCTCAAGTCGAACGGGCAGCTTGCGATGATCTGGCGGGCCGACGGAATTGCCGAGGTGCTGGCCGCGCTGGATCGCGGCTTCGGCAGCCTCGAGATCCTGCCGGTTCACGGCGACGCGGCCTCGCCGGCGATCCGAATCCTGGTGCGGGCCACCAAGGGCGGCCGGGCGCCGACTCGGCTGCATGCCGCGCTATTGCTCAATGAAGAGTCAGGTGTGCCCAATAAATGGGTGCAGGAGGTCTTGGCTGGAAAGGGAGAATTGCCGTTGGCGCGGCGTTGACGGGCAGGGATTCTGCCCGCGTCGTACTGGCACTAAATCACTGCGGGGCCGTTTCCGACTGGCGTTCAGGCCTGGATGTGAAGTGGATCGCCGTGAGGAGCGTACCGATCAGCAAAATCAGGAGGTAGATCTTCATGGTTTCCTCTCCGCCCGCGCGTTGCAGCCCCAATGACAAAATGCAAAACGCGTTCCACGAAATCCAATGACACTGGCGTGATAAAAAGTGGTTAATTCGAGGTAACGGCATGAATGAACAAACAAGTGATCGCCAAGGACATTCCGGAGCGCATTCTGGAGGACGTTCGGGATGGCTCGAACGCGTGCAGGGAATGCTTCCGGCGCGGTTCAGGCCCGGCATTGCTGTCGTGCCGGTGGTGCGGCTGTCAGGCGTGATCGGAGCGGTGACGCCGCTGCGGCCCGGCTTGACGCTCTCGGGCGTCGCCAAGATGCTGGAGCGCGCCTTTGACACCCGGAATGCCAAGGCGGTGGCGCTGGTGATCAATTCGCCGGGCGGCTCCCCGGTGCAGTCGCGGCAGATCTATCTGCGCATCCGGCAACTGGCCGCCGAGAAGAAGCTGCCGGTGCTGGTGTTCGCGGAGGATGTCGCGGCCTCCGGCGGCTATATGATCGCCTGCGCCGGCGACGAGATCTATTGCGACCCGTCCTCGATTCTGGGCTCGATCGGGGTGGTCGGCGGCAGCTTCGGTTTTCAGGAGGCGATCAAGAAGATCGGGGTCGAGCGCAGGCTCTACACGGCCGGCAGCCACAAGGCGATGCTCGATCCGTTCCTTCCCGAGAATCCCGATGACGTCGCCCGCCTCAAGGCGATCCAGCGCGAAATCCACGCCACTTTCATTACCCTGGTGAAGCAGAGCCGAGGCAGCCGTCTCAAAGCTGCCGACGACATGCTGTTCACCGGCGAATACTGGGCAGGTGAAACCGCGATCGGGCTCGGGCTTGCCGATGGGATCGGCGACCTGCGCGCGACGTTGCGGGCCCGCTATGGCGAGAAGGTGCTGACCCCGGTGATCGCTCCGGCAAGCGGGATGCTGTCCAGCCTGCTCGGCCGGCGGGCGCCGGGCGCGGGCTCGATGGCGGCGCTGGACGGACTAGCGACCCTGCCGGACGACCTGATCTCGGCGGTCGAGACAAGGGCGATCTGGGCCCGATTCGGGTTGTGAACACGGGGATTTGAGCGCGCCATTTAGCCCCAAAACGGCGATTGCGGCGCAGACCGGGTTGCGCGAGAATACCTTTTATTGGGGGCCTGACAGACGTGAACGACAAGGATCGACCGATGCCGCCGCTGATTGCATTCGCAGGCGTTCTGGGTGGCCTGGCCGTGGTCCGCTGGGCTTACAAGACGGCCGTCCGGATCAACCAGGAACTGGAAGAGGCGCGATTGTCCCGCATGGCCGAGCCCACACGCGCGAGCGAGATCAAGACCCTGCGCCGCGACCCCGTGACCGGGGCCTATCGCCCGGGCTAGCAGGCTTTAAGTCCCGCAAATTGGCGTTGCCGGATTTCCGGCATCGCCTTGATTCCATTGGCCGCCGCCGATACGGTCCCGCGCGCTTCAAAACCCCCTCGCGAGACCTGTAGAGACGATGGACGCCCTGCCTGACCACATGCGCCCGGAACGTTCGTTCCAGGGCTTCATCCTGGCTCTCCAGCGATTCTGGGCCGAGCAGGGTTGCGTCATCCTGCAGCCCTACGACATGGAAATGGGCGCCGGCACCTTCCATCCCGCGACCACGCTGCGCGCGCTGGGCCCGAAGCCCTGGAACGCGGCCTATGTGCAGCCTTCGCGTCGGCCAAAGGACGGCCGCTACGGCGAAAACCCCAACCGGCTGCAGCACTACTACCAGTTCCAGGTGATCATGAAGCCGTCGCCGCCGAACCTTCAGGACCTGTACCTGAAGTCGCTGGCCGCGATCGGCATCGATGCCGCCGTCCATGACATCCGCTTCGTCGAGGACGACTGGGAGAGCCCGACGCTGGGCGCCTGGGGGTTGGGGTGGGAATGCTGGTGCGACGGCATGGAGGTGTCGCAGTTCACCTACTTCCAGCAGGTCGCCGGCGTCGAATGCGCGCCGGTCGCGGGCGAACTCACTTACGGGCTCGAGCGGCTCGCGATGTATGTGCAGGGCGTCGACCGCGTCTACGACCTCAATTTCAACGGCCGCGAGGGCGCCGAGAAGGTCACCTATGGCGACGTCTTCCTGCAGGCCGAGCAGGAATATTCACGGCACAATTTCGAGTACGCCGACACCGCGATGCTGTTCGAGCAGTTCAGGATGGCGGAAGAGGCCTGCCGCAAATATCTCGCCGCCGGCTGGCGCGAGGGAAGCAATTCGAAGGAACATCTGATGGCCTTGCCGGCCTACGACCAGTGCATCAAGGCGAGCCACGTGTTCAACCTGCTCGACGCCCGCGGCGTCATCTCGGTGACGGAGCGGCAAAGCTATATCGCGCGCGTGCGCGACTTGGCCAAGGCCTGCGGCGAGGCATGGATCCACACCGAAACGGGCAGGGCGGTCTGATGCCGGATCTCCTCCTCGAACTGTTCTCCGAAGAAATCCCCGCGCGCATGCAGGCCAAGGCGGCGGACGATTTGCGCCGCATGGTGACCGACAAGCTCGTCGCCGAAGGCCTCGTCTATGAGGGCGCCAAGGCGTTCGCAACCCCGCGCCGGCTGGCGCTCACCGTGCACGGCATTCCGGCGCGCCAGCCCGACCTGAAGGACGAGCGCCGCGGCCCGCGCGTCGGCGGACCCGAGCCCGCGATCCAGGGCTTCCTGAAGGCCACCGGCCTGTCCTCGATCAGCGAGGCCAAGATCCAGACCGATCCGAAGAAGGGCGATTTCTACATCGCGCTGATCGAAAAGCCCGGCCGCGCCGCGATCGACGTCGTCGCGGAAATGATCCCGGTGATCATCCGCACCTTCCCCTGGCCGAAATCGATGCGCTGGGGCGCGCGCTCGGCGAAATCAGGCTCGCTGACCTGGGTGCGCCCGCTGCACGCCATCACCGCGACCTTCGGTCTGGAGACCGAGGAGCCCGACATCGTGAAATTCTCGGTCGACGGCATCGAGGCCGGGCAGACCACCTATGGCCATCGCTTCATGGCGCCGGGTGCGATCAGCGTGCGCCGCTTCGAGGACTACGAGGCCAAGCTGAAGGCCGCCAAGGTGATCCTCGATCCGCAGGCGCGCAAGGACATCATCCTCGAGGACGCCAAGGAGCTGGCGTTCGCGCAGGGCCTCGAGCTGGTCGAGGACCAGGTGCTGCTCGACGAGGTCTCCGGCCTCGTCGAATGGCCGGTCGTGATGATGGGATCGTTCGAGAAGGAATTCTTGTCGATCCCGGATGAAGTGATCCGCGCCACCATCCGCAACAACCAGAAGTGCTTCGTGGTCAAGGATCCCAAGACCGGGAAATTGACCAACAAGTTCGTGCTGACCGCCAACATCGAGGCGCCCGACGGCGGCAAGACCATCGTCGCCGGCAATGAGCGCGTGATCCGCCCACGGCTGTCCGACGCAAAATTCTTCTACGAGACCGACCTCAAGACCAGGCTCGAGGACCGGCTGCCGAAGTTCGAGCAGATTGTGTTCCATGAAGATATCGGCACCCAGGCGGAGCGGATCAAGCGCATCGAGCAGCTTGCCGCCGAGATCGCATTGCTCATCGGCGCCGACGTCGACACGACCAGGCGCGCCGCGCGCCTGGCGAAAGCGGACTTGCTGACCGAAGTCGTCGGCGAATTCCCCGAGTTGCAGGGCCTGATGGGCAAGTACTACGCGCTGGCTCAAGGCGAGGATGCGTCTGTCGCAGCGGCAAGCGAGGAACATTGGAAGCCGCAGGGGCCGACCGATCGGGTGCCGACCGATCGGGTTAGCGTCGCGGTAGCTCTCGCTGACAAGCTGGATACGCTGGTAGCCTTCTGGGCCATCGACGAGAAGCCGACGGGCTCGAAGGACCCTTATGCACTTCGACGTGCGGCATTGGGTGTCATCAGACTTGTCATTGAGAACAATTTACGTATCAGCCTTGCTACGACGCCGGGTAAGCATGCTGCCAGAATGTACAAGCAATTGGCGAAGCCTGTACTAGGCCACATATCAACACCGTGGAAAGGGGAGACGGTTCCAGTCGTGGCGATCGACCTCCTTTCCTTCTTCGCCGACCGTCTGAAGGTCCAGCTCCGCGACCAGGGCGCGCGGCACGACCTGGTCGACGCCGTGTTCTCGCTCGGCGGCCAGGACGATCTTCTGCTCGTCGTCCGCCGCGTCGAGGCGCTCGGCAAATTCCTCGACAGCGACGACGGCAAGAACCTGCTTGCGGGCACAAAACGCGCCAGCAACATCCTCGCGATCGAGGAGAAGAAGGACAAGCGTACGTTCGACGGCGCGCCCGACGCCGCGCTCTACAAGCTCGAGGAAGAGAAGACGCTGGCTGCGGCGATCGACCAGGTGAAAGCCGAGGCCTCCGCCGCCGTCGCCAAGGAAGACTTCGCCGCCGCGATGAGCGCGATGGCCAAGCTGCGTCCGGCGGTCGACGCGTTCTTCGACAAGGTCAAGGTCAACGACGACGACCCGAAGGTGCGCGAAAACCGCCTGAAGCTGCTCAACGAGATCCGCGCCGCAACGCGCGCGGTGGCGGATTTCTCCCGGATCGAGGGCTGACCGATGGACCGCGCGACGCTCGCCGCTTACGACAAGGATGCGGCGGCGTTTGCGCAGGACTGGCACGAGCAGCCGGCGCCGGTCGACCTGCAAGAGACCGTCGGGCAATTCTTCATCAAGGGCGGCGTGACAGCCGATATCGGCTGCGGCAGCGGCCGCGAGGTGGCGTGGCTCAATGCCAATGGCTTTCCGGCCGAAGGCTTTGATGCCTCCGAGGGCCTGCTCACGGAAGCCCGCGCCCGCTACCCGGCGCTGCGCTTTGTGCGCGCCGAATTGCCCGAGCTGTCCGGCATCGCCGCCAACACTTTCGACAATGTGCTCTGCGAGACCGTGATCATGCATCTCGATCCCGCGCTGATCGCGCCGTCGGTGCGCCGCATGTTCGAACTCGTGAAGCTCGGCGGCATCTTCTATCTGAGCTGGCGCGTCACCGCAGGTGACGATGCGCGCGATGCGCATGGCCGGCTCTATGCAGCCTTCGATACGGCGCTGGTGCGGGCTGAACTTGCGGCGGCCGAATTGCTGCTCGACGCGGAAGTCGTCAGCGCCTCGTCCGGCAAGGTCATTCACCGGCTGGTCGCCAGCAAGGGCAGGCGGTGATGGCGCGGCTCGCGACATGCGCCTGCGGACAGCTCCGCATCACCTGTCAGGGCGAGCCCCTCACGATATCGCTGTGTCACTGCCTGGAGTGCCAGAAGCGGACCGGCAGCACCTATGGCGTCGCCGCGTTCTTTCCGCGTGCCGATGTCGAGCCGCAGGGCGAGGCGCGCGAATACAGCCGCATCGGCGGCAGCGGGTCTGCGGTGGTGTTTCATTTCTGCCCGAATTGCGGATCGTCGGTCTATTGGGAGCCCGGTCGCGCGCCGGATCTGATCGGCGTTGCGGTCGGCGCCTTCGCGGACCCGGATTTTCCCGCGCCGTCGCAATCGGTCTTTACCCAGCGCCGCCACGCTTGGGTCGTCGACAGGTAAACGGCCACCGCCGCGAGATGCGTCGCGCCAGAAATATTTCGAAACAATTCGCAATTTATTAACCATGCCCTGCGAGGGTCCTGGCGAGTCAACGATTTCTTAAGAAATCGCCCCTCGCGCCAATGCAGGGACCTCTCCGATGACCTCGATCGGCACCACGCCCAATCCTTACGCCCAATACGGTTCGGCCTACGCACGGGCCGCCGCGACGCCCTCGCTGGCGGCGACCTTGTCAGGCGACGGTACCGCCGGCGACCTGTCGGCGTCCGCGACATCGAGCGCTGCAACCAACCTCACGCTGTCGGACGCCGCCCGCGCGCAGCTTGCCAAGGCGCCGCTGCCGGATTTTGCGACCGTCACCAATGACGCGCGCGTCACGCTCGACCGGCTCTACACGGTCGCGGGGGTGAAGAAGCCGATCGTCGACGGCAAGACCACGATCGATCTCTCGACACTGGATCGCCGATCACTGTTTGCGATCTCGACCAACAATGGCGGCAAGTTCACGCCGGACGAGCAGGCGGTCGCCGCTGCCGAGCTGAAGCAGCGCTTCGACAAGGCCTTGGCGCCATCGCTTGCGACCACGCGCCTGACCGGCGACTACGGCGTCAGCTACAAGTCCGCGCTCGACTATCTCGACGGCGCCAGCGATGAGGAAAAGGCAACCGCAACCTGGGCCAGCCAGCGCGCCGCGGTGCTGAAGGGCTATCAGGCGACGCAGCAGGATCCGAACAAGGCGCCGGCTGGAATTTCAGGCGACCCGGTCGCGGCGGCGCTGGCCGGAACCACGTCTCCCACGACGGGTAAGCCACGCGATTTCGGCAGCGTGGCGAGCGATGCGCGCGCCTTCCTCGATCGGCAGAAGAGCGAGGCGGGGAAGAGCGGCAAGGAACTGGTCTACGATTCCCGCCGCAAGACCGGGCAGCTCGCCGATCTGTCCTCGCTCGACAACCGCTCGCTGTCGGCGATCTCGTTGAACCAGGACAAGAAGTTTTCAGGCGAGGAGATCTTCGCGGCCAAGCAGGAACTCAACACGCGGACCCGTCTTGCGGTGCTCGATGCGCTGAAGCAGAGCCAGTCCGCCGGCGATCCGCGCCAGTTCAGCCTCGGCATCCTCAAGCAATATTCCTCGATGAGCGCTGAGGAACGCCAGGCGGCCAACTGGACGCAGGATTTCCAGGACGCGGCGATCAAGAGCTACAAGTCGACCTCGACGCTGCTCTCGATCCTGAAATCGTAATTTGGTGCGACACTAGAGCGGGATGAATTTTGGTTGAATCGGCTTGCCGGGCTTTCGGTTGACCTCTCCCCGTCGGGGAGAGGTCGGATTGCTCTCGGCGATGCGAAGCATCGTCCGGTGCAATCCGGGTGAGGGCGCTTGCTCTCTCGATAAACCCTAACCCCTCACCCGATTTGCTGCGCAAATCGACCTCTCCCAAAGGGAGAGGTGAACTTTCGACGCCGTTCCAGCTCAACCTAATCTCATCATGCTTTAGAACCGAAGAGCCCCGCCCGGAGGGGAGGCCGGGCGGGGCTTTCTGGTCCGGTCGATCTGCGCGCACATCCGCTTGCGCGGCGCCCGGACTGTTCGTTCAGGCGATCGTGCTGAGTTGAGCTACTCGACGACCTGAACGATCCGCCGCGAACGCGGCTCGACCAGAACGGTCTCGCCATTCACGACGGTGTAGCGATAGGGCGTCGCGCCGAACCGTTGCGGCACGTCGTAATACGTTACGCCGGCATCCGGCAGCACGGTGCCGACCACGACGCGATCCGGAACGGCGTAGTTCGGCACGCGCTCGCGCACGATGTATTCGCGGAATGCCGGGCGCTGCTCGACCGCAATGCCTTCGTCATCCTCGACTGCAACCGGCGGGCCACCGCGGACAACGCCGACGGTCTGGGCCTGTGCGGCAACAGCCGGCACCGTGATCGCAGCAGCAACCGCTGCAACGGCAAGTATTCTGTTTCGCATGGCTCGCTCCATTCTTTTGACGCACGCGCCGACCTTCGCCGATGCGCACGGCGAGCCAATGCATCTGGTGTGGCGATGTTCCGGAAAAACCGCCGCCACATACGCGGCATTTTGGAGCAATTTTCGTGAGTTGCGGGAACTCTCAGGCCGTGACGGACGTCTTGATGTGGAAACCCCCGCAGCGGATAAACTGCCGCTCGATTCGCTCCTCCAAAAAACCGCCGGAGAACTCTTCAATGGTCATCACCGCTGGGCATTTGCCGCACATTGTCGCTCTGATTGCAGGCATCCTGATCCTGATCATGCCGCGGCTGCTCAACTACATCGTCGCGATCTACCTGATCTTCGTCGGGCTCGTGGGGATGGGCCTGCTGCGCTGGCTGCACCTGTAGCGGGAAAGCGGGGTTTCGCGGCTTGCGCGGAACCCCCCAAAATGGTGTAAGGCGCGCATCTTCGACCCCTCTTTTCGGATTGTTGTCTGACATGGCCAAAGCCGTCGCGAAGTCCAAGAAAACTGCCGAGAAAACCGCAGCGAAATCAAAGTCCTCGGCACCGGCCCGGAAGGCCGCTCCGGCGCGCAAGGCGCTGAAGAAGAGCGCCCCGAAGCCGGCTGCAAAGCCCGCCGCCAAATCGGCTCTGAAGCCGGCTGCAAAGCCTGCCAGCAAGGCGCCGGCCAAGGCCGTCACCGCTGCGAAAAAGGCGGCTCCGCCAGCGATCAAGGCCGGCAAGTGGGTCTATACCTTCGGCGACGGCAAGGCCGAGGGCCAGGCGACCTTGCGCAATCTGCTCGGCGGCAAGGGCGCCAATCTCGCGGAAATGGCCAATCTCGGCCTGCCGGTGCCTCCCGGCTTCACCCTCCCGACCTCGGTCTGCACCTACTTTTACGACCACGACAAGACGTATCCGAAGGAGTTGAAGGCACAGGTTGAAAAGGCGCTCGACTATGTCGGCAAGCTGACCGGCAAGACCTTCGGCGACGCCAAGAACCCGCTGCTGGTCTCGGTCCGCTCGGGCGCGCGCGCCTCGATGCCGGGCATGATGGACACCGTGCTCAATCTCGGCCTCAACGACCGCACGGTCGAAGCGCTCGCAGAGCTCTCCGGCGACCGCCGCTTCGCCTATGACAGCTATCGGCGCTTCATCACGATGTATTCGGACGTGGTGCTCGGCTTCGAGCATCATCACTTCGAGGACATCCTCGACACCTTCAAGGACGGCCAGGGCTACTCGCTCGACACCGACCTCACCGGCGACGACTGGGTCGAGCTGGTCGGCAAGTACAAGGAAGCGGTCGCCAAGGAGACCGGCCACGACTTCCCGCAGGATCCGCACGACCAGCTGTGGGGCGCGATCGGTGCCGTGTTCTCATCCTGGATGAACGCGCGCGCGGTGACCTACCGCAAGCTGCACGACATCCCGGAATCCTGGGGCACCGCGGTCAACGTGCAGGCGATGGTGTTCGGCAACATGGGCGAGACGTCGGCGACCGGCGTCGCCTTCACCCGCAACCCCTCGACCGGCGAGAGCAAGCTGTACGGCGAGTTCCTGATCAACGCCCAGGGCGAGGACGTCGTCGCCGGCATCCGCACGCCGCAGGACATCACCGAAGAGGCGCGCCAGGAATCCGGCTCCGACAAGCTGTCGATGGAAGCCGCGATGCCGGCCGCGTTCAAGGAGCTGACGCGGATCTACACGCTGCTCGAGAAGCACTACCGCGACATGCAGGACATGGAGTTCACGGTCGAGCAGGGCAAGCTGTGGATGCTGCAGACCCGCGGCGGCAAGCGCACCGCCAAGGCGGCGCTGCGCATCGCGGTCGAGCTCGCCAATGAAGGCCTGATCTCGCGCAAGGACGCGGTGACGCGGATCGATCCGGCGTCGCTGGACCAGCTGCTGCACCCGACCATCGATCCCGCCGCCAAGCGCGACGTGATCGCGACCGGCCTGCCGGCGTCGCCTGGTGCTGCCTCCGGCGAGATCGTGTTCTCGTCGGACGAAGCGGCCAAGCTGCAGGCCGACGGACGTAAGGTGATCCTGGTCCGCATCGAGACCAGCCCGGAAGACATCCACGGCATGCACGCCGCGGAAGGCATCCTGACCACCCGCGGCGGCATGACGTCGCATGCGGCGGTGGTCGCGCGCGGCATGGGCAAGCCCTGCGTCTCCGGCTGCGGCACCATTCGTGTCGACTACGGCCGCGGCACCATGAGCATCGGCTCGCGCACCTTCAAGACCGGCGACGTCATCACCATCGACGGCTCGGTCGGGCAGGTGCTGGCCGGCCGCATGCCGATGATCGAGCCGGAGCTGTCCGGTGAGTTCGGCACGCTGATGGGCTGGGCCGACGAGGTCCGCAAGCTCGGTGTCCGCGTCAACGGCGACACGCCCGACGACGCGCGCACCGCGGTGAAGTTCGGCGCCGAAGGCATCGGCCTCTGCCGCACCGAGCACATGTTCTTCGAGGAGACCCGCATCCGCACCGTACGCGAGATGATCCTCTCCGAGGACGAGCAATCGCGCCGCGCCGCGCTGTCGAAGCTGCTGCCGATGCAGCGCGCCGACTTCGTCGAGCTGTTCGAGATCATGAAGGGCCTGCCCGTCACGATTCGCCTGCTCGATCCGCCGTTGCACGAGTTCCTGCCGCACACCCAGGCCGAGATCGAGGAAGTGGCGCGCGCCATGAACACCGATCCGCGCAAGCTCGCCGACCGCGCCCGCGAACTGTCCGAGTTCAACCCGATGCTCGGCTTCCGCGGCTGCCGTCTCGCGATCGCCTATCCGGAGATCGCCGAGATGCAGGCGCGCGCGATCTTCGAGGCGGCTGTCGAAGCCGGCAAGCGCACCGGCAAGCCAGTCGGCCTCGAGGTGATGGTGCCGCTGATCGCGACCAAGGCCGAGTTCGATCTGGTCAAGGCGCGGATCGATGCGACCGCCAACGCGGTGATGAAGGAAACCGGCGTCAAACTGACCTACCAGGTCGGCACCATGATCGAGCTGCCGCGCGCCTGCCTGATGGCGGGCGAGATCGCACAAACCGCGGAGTTCTTCTCCTTCGGCACCAACGACCTGACGCAGACCACCTACGGCATCAGCCGCGACGACGCTGCGAGCTTCCTCGGCACCTACGTCGCCAAGGGCATTCTCGAGATCGATCCGTTCATCTCGGTCGATCGCGACGGCGTCGGCGAGCTGGTCAGGATCGGCGTGACGCGGGGCCGCAAGACGCGGCCGAACCTCAAGGTCGGCATCTGCGGCGAGCATGGCGGCGATCCGGCGTCGGTCGCGTTCTGCCACGAGGTCGGGCTCGATTACGTCTCCTGCTCGCCCTATCGCGTGCCGATCGCGCGTCTTGCCGCTGCCCAGGCCGCGCTCGGCAAGGAGATCGCCAGCCAGGCGTGAGCGATCAGTCGGCTCAGAGAGTGCAATGGCCGGGACCAAGTCCCGGCCATTTGTTTGTCGTTGCACCTAAAGCATGATCCGGAAAAGTGTGAAGCGGTTTTCCGAAAAGATCATGCTCAAACAAGAAGCTAAAGCGCGATGACGCTTCAACCTGATCTCATCGCGCTTTAGCAAGCACCGTCATTGCGAGAAGCGATAGCGATGAAGCAATCCATCGACCCGCATGTGCGGTGCGATGGATTGCTTCGCTTCGCTCGCAACGACGGTGCATTGGCGGTCGACGCCTGCAACACTTTGTTCACCATCTTCGTTGACCCGGTGTTTACGACTTTCATGCGCCGCGCATTTACCAAGGCGCCTGATGCAGCGCGCCTCGGATGCGCGATCGCTTGAGTGTAGCGCGCGTGCAACGCCGATTAACTCCGCGGCAACCTAAACAAGTTAGCAACGAGAAAGGTCGAATTGCGCGGATGTACCGCGTTCGATTGCACTCAGTAAGCGTTGCGTGAGCGTACGATGTTTGTGTCGCGTAACCAGCCGAAGGGCGCACGTCTTGCGCTCTTCGGTCTCGGTCTTGGCATCTTCGCACTGATGCCGACCGAGCTCGGATATCAGGATATTGCTTCGCTTTTGGCCCGGCAGCCCGGCGTCGCCGAGCGCTGGCAGAAGCGCGTCTTCGCCTCCGCGGTCGGCTCCATCCAGGTCGCGACCTACAGCTTCGGCCGTCCGATCGGAACATCCGCGCCGCAGGATCCGCAAATCCTGCTCGCAAGGCTGGACAGTCCGAGCGCCGACATCACCGGCACCGTGACGCGCAATCCGATCGCTGCGCCGCCACCGCGCTACCAGGCATCGGATTTTCCCAAGGTCGATCGCACCCTGAAGGGCGATCGTCTCGTCGTCGGGCGGCCTGACCAGGTCGATCCTGCACAGCCCGCGAACCCGGCTCCGGCGAACGAGGATCCCGCGACATCGAATTCGTCGGTCAAGGGCATGAAGACCGCGACCGCGCCGGCCGACAACGCGCCGCTTGATCCCGAATTGCAGGAGGCGCTGCGTGCGCCGCCGTTGCCGCAATACGTGAAGCCGTCGCCGCAGCAATACGACGTGTCGATGTCGCTTGAGGCCAGCCCGCTCGACGATCTGAAGCCTGTGCCCGCGAAGCCTGCTGCTGCGCCGCCTGCCGATGCAACGCACGAGCGCGACCCGTTTGCATTCAAGACCGCCAGCCTGTTCTTCGGCTCGTCGCTCGGCACGCCCGAAAATCTCGAGCGCTGGCAGCCCGGCGAGGCGCCGGTTGTCGTGGTGCCGGCAGCGCAGCCCGATCCCGACCTGAAGGTGATGGCGTCACTGCCGGTCGATGCCGACGGCCCGGTGAAGGCGGGCGAGATGGGCGAGAGCATCGCGCCGAAGGGCGAGGTCAACGCCGACGACCAGCACACCAAGACGCCGGCGGAACGGCTCGGCCTGTTCGACGAGAAATCGCGCGCCAAGTCGGAGAAGTGCCTCGCCGAGGCGGTCTATTTCGAGGCGCGCGGCGAAGCGGTGCGCGGCCAGATCGCGGTCGCCCAGGTGGTGCTGAACCGCGCCTTCTCCGGCAAATATCCGGAGACGGTGTGCGGCGTGGTCTACCAGAACAAGAACCGCCACTACGCCTGCCAGTTCACCTTCGCCTGCGACAACATCCCCGACGTGGTCCGCGAGCCCGACATGTGGGACCGCGCGAAGAAGATCTCGAAGGCGATCCTCGACGGCAAATTGTGGCTGCCGGAAGTCGATCGCTCGACCCATTACCACGCCTATTGGGTGCGGCCGTCCTGGGTCAGTGAAATGAAGAAGACGTACAAGTTCGGCGTCCACACCTTCTATCGCCCGCGCGCCTGGGGCGACGGCAGCGACGCGCCGAGCTGGGGCAATCCGGCCGAGACCGCCAAGATCTCGGCGCAGCTCGCCGAGGCCGCCCAGAGCTCGGCCGAGCAGGCGAGCGCCAGGCGATAGGTGCCAACCTAACCTCCCCTTGAAAAGGGGAGGTCGCTTTGCTCGTCAGAGCAAAGCGGGTGGGGATCTGGTCTCTCCATGAGCAGCGATGTGTGTGGCTGACCCCCATCCCGACCTTCCGCCTTTCAGGGGGAAGGAGGAGACGACGTTCCCCTGCCATTCGGCCTGAGTCGCCGCAATATTCGGAGCTGTGCTCAACCGCGTCGTAATCTCGCGACGTCATTCCGGGATGGCCCGTAGGACCAGGACCCGGAATGACCGTCGCATATTTCGCAGAGCTGCCTTGCGAGCGAATATTTTTCTCCGCCGCCTCTTGGGCTTTCCATGCAGATGCATTAACTCCCGGCAATGTTTCGCGGGGCGGTTCCCCCGCAGCAGTTGCGGGGGAAGACAAGATGGCCGTTACCAGCGGGGATCTCCGACCGACATCGGGCACCACCTGGCGCACACCGCTCGTCATCATCGTCTGCGGCTGTGCGATCGCGCTGCTGAGTTTCGGCCCGCGCTCCAGCCTCGGCTTCTTCGTGCAGCCGATGGGCCGCGAATTCGCCTGGGGCCGCGACGTGTTCGGCCTTGCCATCGCGCTGCAGAACCTGTTGTGGGGGCTCGGCCAGCCGATCGCAGGCGCCATTGCCGACCGGTTCGGCCTGCTGCGCGTCATGGTCGTCGGCGCCTTGCTGTACGCCGCCGGCCTGCTGCTGATGCGTTACTCGACCAGCTCATTGTCGCTCGACATCAGCGCCGGGGTGCTGATCGGCTTCGGCCTGTCGGGCTCGTCGTTCAATCTGGTGCTGGCCGCGTTCAGCAAGCTGTTGCCGCCGGAGAAGCGCGGCATCGCGCTGGGCGCCGGCACCGCCGCCGGTTCGTTTGGTCAGTTCCTGTTCGCGCCGTTCGGTGTTGCGATGATCGACAATTTCGGCTGGCAGACCGCGCTCGTCGTGTTCAGCGCGCTGATGCTGTTGATCGTGCCGCTCTCACTCGCGCTTGCGACGCCGCCCGCCGAGGCCGGCGAGGTGTCGGCCGCCGACCAACAGTCGTTCAAGACCGCGCTCGCCGAAGCCTTCGGCCATCGCTCCTACGTGCTGCTGGTGCTCGGCTTCTTCACCTGCGGCTTCCAGCTTGCCTTCATCACCATCCATCTGCCGGCCTATCTGGCCGACCGCGGCATTCCGGCGACCACCGGCGGCTGGGTGGTTGCGGCGATCGGCCTGTTCAACATCGTGGGCTCGCTCAGCGTCGGCTGGCTGCAGAACTTCTTTCCGAAGCGCTATTTGCTCTCGGTGATCTACTTTTCGCGCGCGCTGGCGACCGTGGCCTTCATCTCGTTCCCTGTCACGCCGTTCTCGGCGATTGCATTCGGTGCGGTCTCGGGGCTGCTGTGGCTCTCGAGCGTGCCTCCGACCTCGGCGCTGGTTGCGCTGATGTTCGGCACCCGCTGGTTCTCCACGCTTTATGGCTTCGCCTTCGTCAGCCACCAGGTGGGCGGTTTCCTCGGGGTCTGGCTGGGCGGCGTCGTGTTCGAGCAGTATGGTTCCTACACGCCGATCTGGTGGCTGTCGGTGCTGTTCGGCGTGCTGTCGGCGCTGATCAACCTGCCGATCGTCGAAAAGCCGGTCGTGCGCCCGGTTGCGCAGCCGGCCTGATGGGTTAAACACTCCCCCGAAACCAAGATTACGGGGAGTGCTCATCGTGGCAACGTTCAAGGCAATCAGGATCGACAAGGCGGACAAGGGTACCACCGCCGCACTGACCCAATTCGACGACGCGGAATTGATGGACGGCGACGTCACCGTCCGCGTCGAATGGTCGACGCTGAACTACAAGGACGGCCTGGCGCTGACCGGCAAGGCGCCGGTGGTGCGCCGTTTCCCGATGATCGCCGGCATCGATTTCGCCGGTACCGTCGAGCAATCCAGCCATCCCGACTGGAAGGCGGGCGACAAGGTCGTCTGCAACGGCTGGGGCATGGGCGAGACCCATCTCGGCGCCTATGCGGAAAAGGCCCGCGTCAAGGGCGACTGGCTGGTGCGACTGCCGGACGGGATTTCGGCCCGTGACGCGATGGCGATCGGCACCGCCGGCTACACCGCGATGCTCTCGGTGCTGGCGCTGGAGAAGCACGGTCTCACCCCGAAGAGCGGCCCGGTGGTGGTGACGGGCGCCGCCGGCGGCGTCGGCTCGGTCGCGATCGCCGTGCTCTCGAAGCTAGGCTATCACGTCATCGCCTCGACCGGGCGGATGTCAGAGGCCGACTATCTCAGGGGACTCGGTGCCACCGAGGTGATCGACCGCGCCGAGCTGTCGGGTGCCCCCAAGGCGCTTGCGAAGGAGCGCTGGGCCGGCGGCATCGACAGCGTCGGGTCGACCACGCTCGCCAATCTGCTTTCGATGACCAGGTACGGCGGTGCCATCGCGGCCTGCGGCCTGGCGGCCGGCATGGACCTGCCGTCGTCGGTCGCGCCCTTCATTTTGCGCGGTGTGTGCCTTCTCGGCATCGATTCCGTGATGTGCCCGATCGAGCTCCGCAGGACTGCCTGGCGCCGCCTTGCCAGCGATCTGGATAAGGCAAAACTGGCTGATATCACTCATGAAATCGCCTTGGACGAGGTCATGGGGTATGGTGCGAAAATCCTCGCTGGCCAGGTCCGCGGCCGGATCGTGGTAAAAATAGTCTGAGGACGTTCAGACTTTACCAACCAAGCTGCTCCAATGTTGCCACGGTTGGTATGGTAAGCAGCGGGTAAAGAGGCTTGCAGCATGATCCCGGGGGGCCGGGTTTCCTCGCGCAGACGTCGAGAAGCGTTGGTGCGGGGGTCATGCTCAACAAGGAGCGGGTGCCCGCGCTCGTAAGTGGAGTAGCTCATGCTTGGGCGTTTGCTGTTGGGGGCCGTCACGGCCGGAGCGATGGTCGTGCCGGCATTCGCAGGCGCGATGAACGCCGATGAGGCCCGCAAATTCGTCGCCGGCAAGGTGTTCGCCTTCACCTGCTTCGACGGCACCCGGGGCGCCGGCCGTATCCTCGACGATCTGGGCGCGGCAGGCTCGATCCAGTTCTCCGGCTCCGGACCCATCCGCCACGTGCGCCTGCCCGGCAATACGCTGCAAATCCGCGGTCAGAGCGTTTGCGCGTCGTTGAAGGGCATTCCGTTCGAACCTTGCTTCAATCTCGACAAGCAGGACGACCGCACGTTCCGCGGCTCGGTCTCCGGCATGGGCTTCGCCTACTGCGATTTCCATCACCAGGGCGGCCAGCAAATGCTGATGGCACGCGCAGTGGCGCGTCCGCGTTCGCTGCACCCGCGCACCCGATCGGCGGATGCCTCGCCGACCGAAGTGTCGCGCGTCGAGACACCGCAGGTCGGAAGCGCGAAGCTCGAGCCGGTCAAGGCCGAGCCCGCCAAGGTCGAAAGCGCGCCGGAATTGCGCCGTTCCACCGACTAACGTCTCATCTGCGCGCTAGCGGGAATAACGCCAAGCCGTAGTCATACGGATGGCGGTCTCCGCGCGTTGATAGCTACTCAATACCTTAGCGTTCGCCGACAGGCGGGATGACGAGGACACCGATTTGAGTAGTCATATGGCGCAATATTTTTTCCGTATCAGTGATGGCGATTACGCTGGTGCGTCCGACCACGCGACGGAGTTCGAGAGCCGTGACGTGGCCTGGGCCGAGATGACCAAGGTCTGCGGTAATTTCCTTGGCAGCATTTCGCGCAACATGAAGCAAGACAGCGAATGGCACATGGAGTTGCTCGACGAGAGCCGGAAGCCCGTGTTCAGGATTCGGCTGGTTGCCGAATCCGTCGACTGAGGCGCTCGCCGTTCAGGACAACAAGCTTCAGGCCCCAGCCTGCGGGACCGGCGGAGCGGCCCGCCTGCGGAACAGGATCCGCTGATACAGCCAGCCGATCGCGACCAGCACGATGCCAAGGCACATGAACGACAGCGCCCGGTAGACTCCGGTGAGCGTCGACATGTCGACCAGGAACGCTTTCAGGATCGTAAGCCCGATCACCGCGGCGGAGGCGAGCCGCGCCCGCTGCGAGTTGACGACGATGCCGATGCCGAGCAGCACGACGCCGAACATCAGCCAGGCGATCGAATAGGTGTATTGCTCCGCACCCGTGGTCTCGCCGCGCGTCAGCACCGGTCCATGATAGAGCCTGCGGATTTCGAACGTGACGTAAGCGAGCGCGAGCACCAGCGCGCCGGCGGCGATCGTGTTGGCATATGCAGCGGGACGATGCCCCGCTACCGCGTAGGACAGCAGCAGCGCCAGCACGGCCGGCAATGCGTAGCCGAGCAGCAGCAGGTTGAAGAAGCTGCCGCCGACGTCCTGCCACCACAGCATCGGGTTCTCCAGCCCCAGCAGCCCGAACAGGCTGGCAAGCCCGGCGAACGCGGTCAGCAGCACCGCGCCGACATTGTGGACGATGCTGCCGCTGCGCAGCCGCAGGCGCTCCAGCCCGATCGCCATCGCGAGCGTCACGCCGACCTGCAACGCGACCTCGGTCAGCCCGGCGCTCTCGCGATAGACGTCACCGGCATTGACCGCGTGACGGATCTCCATGAAGGCGAGCAGCACCGTGAACAGGATCGCAGCGGATTCGACCATGCGCAGCGGGACGTCGTCGCCATCGCGGCGCAGGAAATGGCTTCCGGCCCAGAATGACAGCGCCGGAACGCCATAGCCCCACAGCAGCCAGTTGAAGATCGGCGTGGTGCCGACGGCGTCGCCCGCGATCCGCGGCTCGTAGCCGATGCGCAGCACCACGATGCCGGCCAGGATCGCGGCGAGCCAGCGCAGGAACGGGATCGGCCGCTGCACCGACAGCCATGCCGCGCCCATCGACACCAGCGCCAGCGCGATGGTGAGCCAGCCCTTGTCGAGTGCGAAGGTCAGCGCCAGCGCCAGCGAGGCGAGGGCGCCGGTGGCCGACAGCGCGATCGAGGGCGACAGCTCCGGCCGCTCGCCGCGCCGGGTCAGTGCTTCGGTCGCGGCCGCGTAGGCGGCGGCGAGCAGCACGGCGAGGATCGCGAACGGGATCGAGCGATCGAGATGCGCGATGCGTGCATAGAGTGCGACCAGCAGCGCGACCGGCGTGAACACGGCTGCCGCGGCCCAGGTCACCGTGATCTTCGTGGTGGCAAAACGCAGTTGCGCGAGGAAGCCGGCGATGCCGAAGGCGGCGGCGAACAGCGCCGCGGTGACGAGATGCAGCGAGACCGAGCCGTCGGTCGCGGAGGGGCCGATGCCAGGGATCGCACCGCCCGGCAGCACCAGCATGTCGACGTTGCGGCGGATGGCCCATTCGCCGAACACGATGAAGACGAAGACCGACGCGGCGGCGATCGCGCCGGCCGCGGCCGGGGCGCGCCAGGCCACGACAAGGCTGCCCGCCGTCAGCAGCGCAAAGCCGATCATCGCGATGTCGGCATGCGCGCTGTTGAGCACGATCAGCATCGCGCCGAACAGATAGGCCGCGAGCGAGCCGGACGAGATCGGCTCGATCTCCTCGCCATCGCCGTCGGGGCCGAACATGAAGCCGCAGACCACGAGCAGCGCCGCCAGCACGAAGCCCGCGATCACGTGGAAGACGTGCGGCGCGATCATCTCCGGCCCGCACTGCAGGCAGGGGAAGGTCCATAGCAGCGCGAAGGCGATCGTCGTGACCGCAAGCCAGCGCCACAGCCGGATGCGCGCGAGGCCGAACGCCGCCGCCGTGACGATGGCAAGATAAATGTAGAGCGACCAGAAGTCCGGCTTGTCGGAGGAGACCAGAATCGGGGTGACGAAGGCGCCGACGATGCCGAGCCCGGCCAGCGCGGGCCCATGCAGCAGTGCGGCCGCGAGCGTGCCGAGCGCGACCATGCCGAGCAGGATGAAGGCGGTTGCCGGCGCGAGGAAGTCGTACAGCGCGTAGGCGGCATAGACGGTGGCGAACGCCACCGCGGTGCCGGCGGCGGTGAGGATCGCCGGAATGTTGGCGACCGGCAGTGCCGCGATGCTGGAGATGCTTTCCTTGCGCCGCGTCCACTCACCGGCGCCGAGCAGCGCCAGCGCGAACAGCCCTCCGAGCATCGTGCGCACGCCGGGCCCGAGCAACCCAGCCTCGATCGAATAGCGCACCATGAAGAAGCCGCCAAGCGCAAGCGTCAGGCCGCCGATCCACACCACCCAGCGTGTGCCGAGCGTCTCCTCGAAGCCGGGTGCGTGCTGCGGCGGGGCCGGCAGGGGCGGTGGCGTGGCGCTTGCCGCCTCCGTGGCTGCCTCTGCATGCACATCCGGCTCGCTCGCAGCCGCTTCGGGGAGCGGCGGCGGCACGATGGGAGGTGCCGCAGGAAGCGTGTGCTCGAACTCCTGCAGCGGCGTCAGCGGCGGCGGCACGGCCGTCCGCGCGGCGGCCACGCCTGCGGCCTCGATCGCATCCAGCCGGCGCTGCAGCACCGCATTCTGGCCCAGCGCCTTGCGCGCAAAGATGATTGCGACAATCGCGATAACGAGCGTGAGGAAATCGAACGGCGAATCGAACATTGGGCCTCCGGCGGGACGCGCCGGACCATCGGCCAGCCGGCCGCCCGTCGCAACCTAAAGCATGATCCGGAAGAGCGCGTGCGGTTTTCCGAAAAGATCATGCTCAAATCAAAGAACTAGAGCAGGATGACGATTCGAAGAAAAGTCATCCCGCTCTAGTAGTGCAGTTGAGCGGACTGGAAGTTCAAGCGATCGGCCGGGGCCAGCCGTGCTAGTCCAGGTCGATGCGGAAGGGCCGGCCCTCGACGCTCATGCTGCCGGGGCCCATCGCATCGAGCGCGCGCAGCATCCGGCCCTCGCGGCCCAGCGCCTTGTCGGCGAGGCTGACGATCAGCCGGTTGGGCGCCGCGATCGGCGAGGCCTCGCGGATCAGCCGGGCGATGGACATTTCGTCGCGGTGCGGATTGAGCGCGCAGACCGTGGCAAAGGCGCTCGCGGTCGAGCGGCTGATGCCGGCGTAGCAATGCACCACCATCGGCGCGCTGCGATCCCAGCCGCGCACGAAGGCCAGCACCCTCTCGATATGCGTCTCGTTCGGCGCAACGAACCCGTCCATCTGTTCGATGATGTCGTCCATCGACACTTTCAGATGGTTGCCCGGAAGCACGGAGGGCGGCCGCTGGACCTGGTCGACATTGGCCATCACGGTCAGCACATGGCTGGCGCCGGTGGCACGAACCGTGTCGGGGAGCGCGGCAAGCGAGCAGACGTGAAGCATGATGGTCCTTGGCTAGCGGGTGCGCCCGATTATAACGGCTGCTCCCGGGTGGGCAAAGCCGGGCGTCGCGATGCCCGCTCTTGGTTTTGCGGGCGATGCCCGTACCTGGTTTTGCGGCGCAACCGGCTGCACGCTTCGCGGTGCCGCGCCTACGATACGTGCAATGCCTTGAAGCGTTCGAGGAACTGCTTTTCGGCCCTCGCTGCGGTCCATGGCGTCAGATAGTCGCGCTCGGTGGCTTCCGGCAATCCCGGATCGCGGCCGAACAGCCGCCTGGCTTCGGCCTGCGAAAATCCCGCCAGATGCGTTGCCTCGAGATAGGCGGCACCGCGATCGGCAGCCTTGATCTGCTGGGTGATCTCGTCCGCCAATACCGCAGGCAGGCCGAAGCGGATATGGATCGCCGACAGCAGCCGCTTCTCCACCGCCTTGTATTCGCCGGATAGCACCGCCTTGAACGGCGAGATCATGTCGCCGATGACATATTCAGGCGCGTCGTGCAGCAGTGCGGCGAGACGATGGCTGATATCGACGCGCGGCATCTGCTGACGCATCACGGCCTCGACCAGCAGTGTGTGCTGGGCCACCGAGAAGATGTGCGCGCCAGAGGTCTGGCCATTCCAGCGCGCAACCCGCGCCAGTCCATGCGCGATGTCGACGATCTCGATATCGAGCGGCGACGGATCGAGCAGATCGAGCCTCCGCCCCGACAACATCCGCTGCCAGGCGCGGGTGGTCTCGGTCGATTGACGCGCAGTCATTTCTTCTTGAGCCGCGGTGTGCGGAGCTTGCCGCTGCAGGCCTCGTGGCAGAAGCAGGTCACGAGGTGATCGTTGACCATGCCGGTCGCCTGCATGAAGGCATAGACGATGGTGGGACCGACGAATTTGAAACCGCGCGCGCCGAGCTCCTTGGAGACCTTGATCGAGACCGGCGTCGAGGCCGGCACGCTCGCGGTGGTCTTGAACTGATTGACCTTCGGCTTGCCGTCGACGAAGTCCCACAGGAATTTCGAGAAGCCGGGACCCTTCTCCATGATCTCGAGATACGACTTGGCGCTCGCCACCGTGCCTTCGATCTTGGCGCGGTTGCGGACGATTCCGGCGTCGTTCATCAGCGCGTGCACCTTCTTGTCGGTGTAGCGCGCGATCTTCTCGGGCTGGAAATCGTCGAAGGCTTTGCGGAAATTCTCGCGCTTGCGCAGGATCGTGATCCAGGACAGGCCGGCCTGGAAGCCGTCGAGGATCAGCTTTTCATAGAGCGCGCGGTCGTCATATTCCGGCACGCCCCATTCATTGTCGTGATAGGCGACGTAGAACGCATCCTCGCCCGGCCACGGGCAGCGCGTCTCGCCGTCGGGGTGCAGTTGCGCGGCGCGGCTCATGCGACGGTCTTCTTGGGTGGGGTGCGGACGGCGTCCGGCTCGGCGAGGTGAAGCGCGAGCCCGCCCGCGGTCAGCGGCAGGCCGGCGTCGAGCGCGCCGGCGACGCGGTCGATGCGCACCAGCGCGAGGCCTTTCTCGCCGGCGGTCGAGCCCATGGTGCCGACCTGCTTGTCGCCAGCCTGGATCATCGCGCCAGTCTCGGGGGAGGGGCCGTCGAGAATGATCTTCACCGTGCGGGTGCGCGCCGTGCCGCGATGCTGCATGCGCGACACCACCTCCTGGCCGACATAGCAGCCCTTGTCGAAATCGACGCCGTTGAGGCGGTCCATATTGGTCTCGTGCGGGAACGCGTCGCCATACATGAAGTCGAGCCCGCCGCGCGGCACGCCGGCCGCGATGCGATGCGCCTCATAGGCGCTGGAGTCGACGAGATCCGCGCCGATCAGGTCGGTGAGTTTCTGCTTCAGATCTTCCGGGATCAGGATGCGCCAGCCGAGCGCCGCATTGCGCGGATCGGCGAAAGCGAGATCGGGGATTGCCGCCGGCTCGCCGTCCCAGGCTGCCAGCACACCGAGACTGTCGGACAGGTTCTCGACCACGACCTTGGCGCGCAGCTTGTAGAAGCCGAGCTTGTCGGCAAGCCCCTTGGCGAGCGCGCGCGGCGCGTCGATCAGGAAGCCGCCGCCATGGCCTGTGGGTATCTCGGTGATCAGGAAGTCGACGATGATCTTGCCCTGCGGCGTCAGCAGCGCGCCAAACCGGGCCTGTCCCGGGGCCAGCTGCTCGACATCGGTCGTGATGAGGCCGTTGAGGAAGTTGCGGGCGTCCTCGCCAGAGATTTTGACCACGCCCCGATCTGGAAGAAACGCTGCTTTCATTCGCAAAATTGGCTCTTTTTCCAAGTTCCTTGGGAAACGCTGTCCCCGCGGATATCCCCTGCCAAGCTAAGGCGCTAGAGTGCGCCGAACAAGGCCCGCGCGACAGCCGAAAGCGGGCGCCGAGGACCGATGAATCAGCATTTTGACACCATTCTAAAATCCGGCACTGTGGTCAATCAGGACGGCGAGGGCGTGCGCGATATCGGCGTCACGAATGGCCGCATCGCCGCGATCGGATCGCTCGGCCAGGCCTCGGCCGGCGAGGTGATCGACTGCAAGGGTCTGCATATCCTGCCCGGGGTGATGGACACCCAGGTGCATTTCCGCGAACCCGGGCTGACGCAGAAGGAAGATCTCGAGACCGGCTCGCGCAGCGCCGTGATGGGCGGCGTCACCGCGGTGTTCGAGATGCCGAATACCAATCCGCTGACCGTCACCGAAGAGGCATTTACCGACAAGATCAAGCGCGGCCACCATCGCATGCATTGCGACTTCGCGTTCTTCATCGGCGGCACCCGCGAGAACGTGCAGGACCTGCCGGAGCTCGAGCGCGCGCCGGGCTGCGCCGGCGTCAAGGTGTTCATCGGCTCCTCCACCGGCGCTCTTTTGGTCGAGGACGACGAGAGCCTGCGGCGGATCTTCCAGGTGATCCGGCGCCGCGCCGCGTTCCACGCCGAGGACGAGTATCGTCTGAACGAGCGCAAGCCGCTGCGGATCGAGGGCGATCCACGCTCGCATCCGGTGTGGCGCGACGAGACCGCAGCGCTGATGGCGACCGAGCGCCTGGTCAATCTCGCGCGCGAGACCGGCAAGCGCATCCACGTGCTGCACATCTCGACCAAGGAAGAGATCCTGTATCTGCGCGATCACAAGGATGTCGCGTCCTGCGAGGCAACGCCGCACCACCTCACCATGGCCGCGCCGGAGTGCTACGAGCGGCTCGGCACGCTGGCGCAGATGAACCCGCCGGTGCGCTCGGCCGATCACCGTGCCGGCATCTGGTACGGCATCGAGCAGGGCATCATCGATGTGCTCGGCTCCGACCACGCGCCGCATACGCTGGAGGAGAAGGCCAAGACCTATCCGGCCTCGCCGTCGGGCATGACCGGCGTGCAGACGCTGGTGCCCCTGATGCTCGATCACGTCAATGCCGGGCGGCTGTCGCTGGCTCGCTTCGTCGATCTCACCAGCGCGGGTCCGGCGCGCCTGTTCAATATCGCCTGCAAGGGCCGCATCGCGGCGGGCTATGATGCCGACTTCACCGTCGTTGATCTGAAGCGCAGCGAGACCATCACCAACAAATGGATCGCCTCGCGCGCAGCCTGGACGCCCTATGATGGCGTGCGGGTGCAGGGCTGGCCGGTCGGCACCTTCGTGCGCGGCAAACGGGTGATGTGGCAGGGCGAAGTCACGACGCCGTCGACCGGCGAGCCGGTCCGGTTCCTCGAGACGCTGAGGGCCTAGCGCATCAAATGCGCCAGATCCTTGTTTGACGCGTTTTCTTTACGCGAACCGGTGCCCACTTCGCTCGAAAACGCTTTGCGGGATTACTGCCGGGCCAATGCCAGCGAGAACTCGCCGTTGCGCACCCGCGCGGCGAGGCCCTCAGCGAACTTCGCCACCGCATCCTCGCCATAGGTGCCGACCAGCTCGGCGAGCGCCGCGAACAGGCTCGCCTGGGCGAGGCAGTCGCCGTCGACGCCGTCGTGACGCGCTTCCGCCCACGCCTCGTTCAAATAGCCCAGCGCGGCCTGCTTCTGCTCGTGATCGGGACGCGGGTCTTGGTGATGGGGAAAGGACGCTGGATGGCGCATGAAACTCTGCAAAATGGATGCGCGCGGTCCGAGGAGCGAACCACTGCGACGCGCGAGATTTATCACGCATGCCGGTACCGCCTAGCCCACATCTTTCGAAAAGGTTAACGCCCGCCACGGCATTTGAAGGGGAATTCCGGATGTCGCCGCCGCGATCAGCCAAATGAGCTGTGGATATGGTCCAGCACAGCGCGCGGCGAGGCGCACAGATGGCTGGCGCCAGCCCCGATCAGCTCCTCCGGCGTGCCGTAGCCATAGGTGACGCCGATCGCGCGGATGCTGTTGCGATTCGCGCCGATCACGTCGTGGCTGCGGTCGCCGATCATCAGCGCGTGCGCCGGATCGGCCCCGGTCTGTTCGAGCGCATAGGCCAGCAGGTCGACCTTGTTGACCCGGGTTCCGTCGAGCTCGGAGCCGAACACGTGGTCGAAATAGCCGCTGAGGCCGAAATGCGCGACGATCCGCGTCGCGAACACATGCGGCTTCGAGGTCGCAACGTAGATGCGCCCCGGTGCCTGCCGCAGCTCCGCCAGCACGTCCGCGATATCGGGATAGACGCTGTTCTCGAACAGCCCGACATCGCCGAACCGCTCGCGGTAGAGTTCGACGGCGCTGTCGGCGAGCTCCTCGCCGCCAAGCAGCATCGCAAAGCTCGCCCTCAGCGGCGGCCCGATGCACCAGGTCAGTTCGTCCTGCGACGGAACCGGGCGGCCGAGCTTTTCCAGTGCATACTGGATCGAGCCGGTGATGCCGGGCTTCGGGTCGGTCAGGGTGCCGTCGAGGTCGAAGAAGATCGCGCGTTCAGTTGGCATAGCGGGCCGTCAGGTCGCGCGAGATCTTCGAGCCTTCCTCGATATAGCGGCGGATCGCCACGGTGGCGGCCGGGGTGCAGGTCCGGTAGCTCTGCTGGAAGCCGTTGTAGCCGCGGTTGAAGCCCGCGACCATGCGGGCGCGGCGGTCCCCGGAGGGGGTCTCGGCGTCGATCAACGCCTGCATCTCGTTGCGCCATTTGGCGCCCTCGTTGGAGCCGCAGATGCCGCGCAGATAGTGCAGGGCGCCGAGGATCTCGGCCAGCCGCTGCAGATCGCCGTCGAACGGCGCAGCCGCGTCCTGCGCCCGGGCGGGCGTCGCGAGGCATGCCGACATCAGGATCACAACGGCGAGAAAGGCTCTGATCATCAGGGGTTCCGGAATCGCCGTGGTATGCCCCCTCAATGCGCCCGAGGCAAGGCGGGCGAGGTCCAAAAACAGGCCTCAAACCAGCCGCCGGGCGGCCGCAATCACCTCATGGAGACCGCCAGTGACCTTGAGGTCGCCGATCTCCTCCGGCGCCAGCCATTTGAAATCGTCGTGCTCGTCGTTCAGCGCAGGCTCGCGGGAGGTCCAGCGCGCCGCGAACGTCATGATCATATAGTGCCCGGTGCCGGGACCGGTCGGCAGCACCTCGCGCCAGCCGGCCAGCCCCAGAATCTCGACCCGCAGACCGGTCTCCTCATCGATCTCCCGGTGCAGGGCGGTGTGCAGCGTCTCGCCGAATTCGACCCGGCCGCCGGGCAGCGAATAGAAGCCCTTGCCGGGCGAGCGGGCACGGCGCACCAGCAGCACCTTGCCGTCGCGGAAAATCACGCCGGAGACGGCGAGTTGCGGGCGGATCGGAGGTTCGGGAGAGCTCAAGACGACAACCAGTTTTGACGACCATCATGCCCGATAAATCAGGCGCCCGCCATGATGCGCTCGACATCGGCCTCTGCGGCGCCGTTGATGACACCGGCAGTCTGCATCACCAGCGGCTTGACCCAGACGATTGCCTGCTCGGCGAGCGCGACCCGGCTCTTGTCCTGGTGCAATTGCCGCATCGCGGAGCCGACCTCGGTCAGGATCTTGGTCATGCTGTCGGTGAGCTGGTCGAATTCGGCCCGGATGGCGGCATCCGCCATCTGATAGGCTTCGATCGCGAGCTCACGCGCCCGAAAATTGGACGCGGTGAAATGCTCGGCATAGGACAGGGGTTGCCATTCGAGGAAATCGCTGGCGCATTCCGGCAGGTCCGGCACCATCTCCAGCAGCATGATGGCTTCGTTGAAGTGATTGAGGTAGTCGGTCGCAAGCCCGGTACGGGGATTGATGTTGGCGGCGCGCAACAGCGCCGCCCGCGCCTCGTCGGGGTACGTCGGTCGCGGGGAAGAGCCCGCTATGGCGGCCGTTGAGGTCATTGGTCGCAGTCTTTAACGGTCTAAGTTAAGGCGGAATAAACGGATACCACCCTGGACAGGATATGTGCGGACGCTTTGTCATTACCTCGCCGCCGGCGGCCTTACGCGAGATGTTCGGCCACATCGAGCAGCCGAATTTTCCGCCGCGGTATAATGTTGCGCCGACCCAGCCGATCCCGGTCGTGCTGCTGCAGAATGGCGGCCGGCACTTTCAACTGATGCGCTGGGGCCTGATCCCGTCCTGGGTCAAGGATCCCCGCACGTTCTCGCTGCTCATCAACGCCCGCTCCGAGACGGTGCGGGAGAAGCCCGCGTTCAAGAACGCGATCAAGCGGCGCCGCGCGCTGATCCCGGCCGACGGCTACTACGAATGGCAGGACGCCGGCGGCCGCAAGCGGCCGTTCTTCATCCATCGCCGCGACGGCCATCCGCTCGCCTTCGCCGCACTCGCCGAGACCTGGATGGGACCGAACGGCGAGGAGCAGGACACGGTCGCGATCGTTACCGCGCCTGCGAGCCCCGACCTCGCGCAACTGCACCACCGCGTGCCTGTCACGATCCGGCCCGAGCAATTCGCGCACTGGCTCGACTGCCTGCCCAACGATGTCGACGACGTGATGCCGATGCTGAAGGGGCCCGATGTCGGCGAGTTCGCCTGGCACCAGGTGACGATGCGCGTGAATGCCGTCGCCAACGACGATGCGCAATTGCTGCTGCCGATGAGCGCGGAAGAGATCGCGGCGGAGGACGCGCCGGCCCCGAAGAAGGCAGCGCTGCGCAAGGCGCCTGTGCGCGAGGACGACGGGCAGGGGTCGCTGTTTTGAGGGCTCACTGAAGAAGCGCGGTGCGCGGTGCAGATGGCGCGCCGCTCTTCCCACATCGTCGTCCCGGCGAAGGCCGGGACCCATACGCCGCGGCGGATATTGTAAGTGGGACTCGTCGTTGCAATAGCGCGAAACTATTCGCATCGGTGGTGATGGGTCCCGGCCTTCGCCGGGACGACACTGAGAGTGCGGGGATCACCCCTTGACGTGTGCCACGCCCTCGATCTCGATCAGCATCTTCGGATTGGGCAGCGCCACCACCACGCAGGTGGTGCGCGCGGGGTAGGGTGCAGGGCCGAACGCGCCGGCATACAGAACGTTCATCGTCGCGACGTCAGAGGCGCGAGTCAGCAGCACGTTGACCTTGACGAGATCGCGCATCGTGGCGCCAGCCTCGGTCAGCACGCGCCGGAAATTGGTAACGACATTGGCGAACTGCGCCTCGAAGCTATCGGGCAGGTCGCGGTTGGCGTCGAAGCCGGGAATGCCTGAGATGAACAAGAGATCGCCGACGCGGGCGCCGAACGAGAGCGGCGGCGCCGTGATGCCGGGTGGAGGAGGGAAGTGCTTGATTGCTGTGTTTTCTGTCATTGGGGTCAGCCGTCTGCGCGAGATGGAAGGGAAGCGGTTTCGACGCCGCGCGGCGCCATTGTGCGCCGGCGCCAGAGATTCTTGCCGAAGAGATTCTGGCCGATCATGCCTGCCAGCATCGCGACGACGAACACCACGATCGGCAGCGAAAGCCCGGCGAGATTGACCAGCGCGGGCCCGGGGCAGATGCCGGCGAGGCCCCAGCCGATGCCGAACAGGATTGCGCCACCAACCAGCGGCGCATCGATGTCGTTGCGGTCCGGCCAGAGGAAGCGCGCCGAGAAGGCAGGCGCTGTGCACCGCCGCGCGATCGCAAAGCCTATTGCTGAGACCGCAACCGCACCCGCCATCACGAAGGCGAGCGTCGCATCCCATGCGCCGAACAGGTCGAGGAAGCCTAGCACCTTCAGCGGATCGGTCATGCCCGAGATCAAAAGGCCCGCGCCGAAGATCAGACCGCAGAGGAAGCTTGCGAGAACCGGCATGGTCAACCTCCGATCCCGTGCCTGACGATGGCAACGGTGACGATCGCCGCCGTCATGAAGATGAACGTTGCCACGATCGAGCGGCCGGACAGCCGCGCGAAGCCGCAGACGCCATGGCCCGAGGTGCAGCCATTGCCCATCCTTGTGCCGAACCCGACCAGAAGCCCCGCGATCGCGATCACCACAAGGCTCGCATTCATCGCCGGCCGCGGCAGCGGCGCGCCGAATAGAGCCGCAATCAAGGGCGCCGCGATCAGCCCCGCAATAAAGGCGATGCGCCAGGCGCGGTCGGCGGTATCGGGCTGGAGCAGGCCGCCGACGATGCCGGTGACGCCGGCGATCCGCCCGGTCAGCAGCATCAGCAGCGCCGCGGCAAGCCCGATCAGTGCGCCGCCGGCGAGGCCGGAAAGTGGGGTGAAATCGTGCATCGATGCGGGTCCCTGTTGCGCAAACTCCTCAGCGATGGCGCAAAGCGCCGGGCGTGCATGCGCCAATGGTCGCGCGACTATGCGGGCGATGATAGACTTCGCAGTAACAGGAACAAGCGCAATCCCGCGTGCTTTGCCGGCATTTCGACGTGCCGCCGCCCGATTGGATTGCCGCGATTCGCTTCACTTCGTCCGGAGAACTCCCCATGAGATTGTCATCCGCCGCCCGCGCCGTGTTGTTCGCGCTGGCGCTGCTCACCGGATCGTCCGCTGCACTGGCCGACGAGGGCGCGGTGACGCTCGTCATCTTCAAGGGCGGCTGGATATTCGGCGGCTCCGCCGGCAAGGGCGTCCTGACCTTCCACGGCCAGACCTACGGGCTGACCGCCGGCGGGCTGGACTACGGCCTCGTGTTCGGTGGCTCGCAGACCACGTTGCAGGGGCGGGTGCGCAACATCCGCCGCGCCCAGGATATCGCCGGCGTCTATGCCGCGGCGGGCATGGGCGTTGCGCTCGGCGCCGGCGTGCGCGGCATCCTCTTGACCAACCAGAACGGCGCGGTGCTCGAATTGAGCGGCAAGCAGATCGGGTTGATGGCCAATGTCGATCTCAGCGGGCTTGCGATCACGTTGAAGGAGTAACGGGCGGGCTTCGTAGGATGGGTTTCGCTGCGCTCTACCCGTCCTACGGTTCCGTGATCCACTGCGCCAGCTCACGCCACGGCTGCAACGTCCAATGCCCGGACGCCGCACCCGACGGCGACGGCAGCACGAAAACGTCTGGAAAACCGCTCACGGCCGGCTGCCGGCCGAGCGCAAGCGCGCTGGTCGGCCTGTCGTAAAACAGGCTCGCGGCCTTCTTGCTGGTGAAGGCGATGGTCCTCGGCCGAACCATCTCGATCTTGGTCCTGAAGCCCGTGACATCGAACGAGCCCCGCGCGATCTCATGATCCATCCCGGCGCCGGTCTTGGAGAGATCGGTGAAGCCGATGCCGAGTTCGAGCAAGGCCGTGAACTCCTCCGGCCGATAGCGCCGCGGCGTGATGCCGGCCTCATGCAGCGCGCGCCAGAAGCGGTTGCCGGGATGCGCGTAGTAATGCCCGACGGCGGCCGAGCGCGTGCTGGCCGCGGTGCCGACGAACACCAGCCGCAGATTGGCGCGGAGCTGGTCGGGAAGGCGGTGGCTGTCGTTGTCCTGCATTTGAGAGATCGTGGAAGCCGCCGGTGTGACGGACCCGACCGCTACCATTTCCGCCGCTCTCGTCATATACCTCGGCGATGAACCGCGAAGAATTGGTCGCCGCCTACACGGCGCCCGGCCGCCACTATCATAACCTCGCGCATATCGAGGACTGCCTCGCGGCGCTCGCGCGCGTCGACGGCCTCTCGGTGGTCGAGCGCGAGATCCTGTCGGAGGCGATCTGGTGGCACGATGTCGTCTACGACCCGACGCGGCCGGACAATGAAGAGCTGAGCGCGCAGCTCGCCAAACAACATGTTCGCGCCGGGATCGGCCACGAGGTCGGCCGCCTGATCCGTCTGACGAAGACGCACGACGTTCAGGCCGATGATCGTCTCGGCGCGATCCTGATCTCGATCGACCTCAGCATTCTCGGCGCCGAGCCCGCGCGCTACGATGCCTATGCCGCGGCGATCCGGCAGGAGTTCATCCATGTCGCCGATGCCGACTATCGCGCCGGCCGCGCCAAGGTGCTTCGCCACTTTGCTGCTCGCCAGGTGATCTTCCCCGATGCCGGCTTCGCCGCGACCTACGACCGCCGCGCCCGCGACAATCTCGCGCACGAGATCGCGGCGCTGGGCTGAGCGCTGTCGGTAAATCGCCCACTCCCCGTTCTTGCGGGGAGAGGGCTGGGTGAGGGGCTTTAGCCGCATATGGCCTGCCTCCGCAGGGGCGCATTGCCAAAACATCGAAAACAACCCCATGCACAGGAGCCGGCGGCGTGCCGGCATTCGACACGGCCACTTGACATGTCGGGCAAATCAGCGGCATTATTCTATTATTCAGAAATAGGACAGGCGCGCCTCACCCCACGCTACGGGACATGGCCGTAGCCCTATGCGATTGCCTGCCGCAAGCGGGGCGAGGTCGCGGCTGGATTCCCTTGATCTCGTCAGGCGCTAGGTCGTGTGGACACTTACCGCATCCAAAGGACGATGGCTGCGAGAGTGACGACGGCGCGATAATTTCGGGCGGTCTTTTCGAAGCGGGTTGCGACGCGGCGGAACTGCTTGAGCTTTGAGAAGCAGCATTCGACGAGGTGACGCTGGGCATAGAGGTGCTTGTCCAGCGGGTATTTGAGTGCGCGTGACGGGTTGTTGGGGATGACGGCGAGCGCGCCCTTGGCGGCGATGGCTTGGCGCAAATGATCGGCGTCATAGGCCGTATCGGCCATGACGACCTCGGCAGGTAGTCCCTCGATCAATGCGGCAGCTTGCGGTGCATCGCCCTGCTGGCCTGCGGTCAGCGCGAACCGTACGGGACATCCCAAGCCACGAACGGCCATATGTATCTTGGTGCTCAGCCCCCCGCGCGAGCGGCCGATCGCCTGATCTTCAGACCCCCTTTTTTGGCGCCGGCGGCGTGCTGATGCGCCCGGACGATGGTGGAATCGACGATCAGATATTCGAAGTCCGGATCATCGGACATCGCCTCGAAGATCCGCCACCAGACGCCCTTGATGCTCCATCGACTGAAGCGCCGGAACACGCTGTTCCAATCCCCGAACGCCTCCGGGAGATCACGCCAGGGAGAGCCCGTGCGAACAATCCAAAGTACACCTTCCACGAACATCCGATTGTCGCGCCCAGTGGAGCCCTTCTGGTCGGGGCGACCTATGATCAGCGGCGCCATCCGCTCCCAAGCCGCGTCGCTCAATACCAAACGGTCCATCACACCCAAGACTGCCTCCCCAAAAGCAGTCTTGAATCTGATTTGCGCCTAAAAGGGAATCCTTAGAGTCCACACCACCTAGCGCACCGGCTCCTTGATCTCGTCTTCGGCCGTCACCGCCTGCGCCGGCCCCGTCGAGCGCACCATCAAGAACCGTCCCGAGAACGCCGTGCCGCGGATGCTCCAGCGGCCGTCGATCTCCGTCGCGTCGGCATTGACAGCGCCTTCATAGTGGACGGTGTCATAGCCGTAGCCTGATGGTTCGTAGCGCTTGACGAACGTCACCGCGCGGCCTGATCGGTGACCCGCCAGCGAGGCATTGTGGGTGCTGATCGGGCAGCCCGGCGCGACGCAGGGTTCGGTCACGCTGCCGCCGAGCGCGCCGCCGGCGTCGATCAACGTCGCCAGGAACGTGACCATGCCGCTCGGCTGGACGTAGCTGCCGTCCCAGACGCCGGTGAGATTGTCGTCCATTCGCTGGTCCGGATTGCCGCGCGTTGAAATGCTGAGATCGATGTGGTGCAGGCAGCGCCTCAACGCAAGTCGCGCGCGCCGCCGCGCGGTTGCCTGATCCGGCAAAAGGGTCTGTAATCCAGCCCAACAGATCAAGAAGACTATTGGAGCTGACAATGACGGGTGAGGCGAAAACCCATTTCGAGGTGATCGTGGTCGGCGCCGGCGTCGCCGGCATCTACCAGATCAAGCGGCTCGTCGATCTCGGCATCGGCGCCACCGTGCTCGAGGCCGCGCCCGATCTCGGCGGCACCTGGTACTGGAACCGCTATCCGGGCTGCCGCTTCGATTCCGAGAGCTACACCTACGGCTTCTCGTTCTCGCGCGAGCTGCTCGACGAGTGGCACTGGAAGGAGCGCTTCTCCGGCCAGCCCGAGAATCTGCGTTACCTCAACTACGTCACCGACAAGTTTGACCTGCGCAGGCACATGCAGTTCAACTGCAAGGTCGAGGCGATGCAGTTCGACGCGACGCGCGACCTCTGGCAACTCAGGATCAGCGACGGCCGCGCGCTGACCTGCCGCTTCGTCGTGCTGGGCATCGGCCTGCTCTCGGCGCCGACCATGCCGCGCGTGCCTGGCATCGAGGATTTCAAGGGTCGCTCGTTCCATACTTACTATTGGCCGCACGAGCCGGTCGATCTCGCGGGTAAGAAGGTCGCCGTGATCGGCACCGGCGCGACCGGCATTCAGGTGATCGGCGAGATCGCCGACAAGGTCGGCGAGCTCACGGTATTTCAGCGCCGGCCGAACTGGAGCGCGCCGCTCAACAACAGCGAGATCTCGGAAGCCGAGATGGCCGACATCCGCGCGCGCTATGACGAGATCTTCGCCGCCTGCGCGCTCACGCCGGGCAGCTTCGTGCACGGCCCCGACAAGCGCGGCTTCTACGAGGTGAGCCGCGAGGAGCGGCTGGCGCTCTGGGACAAGCTCTACGACGAGCCCGGCTTTGGCATCTGGCTCGCGAACTTCCGCGAAATCTTCATGGACGAGGCCGCCAATGCGGAGCTGTCCGAATATATCGCGGACCGCATCCGCCGCCGCGTGAAGGATCAGAAGGTCGCCGAAAAGCTGATCCCGCGGGATCACGGTTTTGGCGTGCAGCGCCTGCCGCTGGAGACCCGATATTTCGAGGCGTACAATCGCGACAACGTGCATCTCATCGACCTCAGCGAGACGCCGCTGGTGCGCGTCACCGAGACGGGCCTGCGCACCACGGCGCGCGACTACGACTTCGACATCGTCGTCTACGCCACCGGCTTCGACGCCATCACCGGCGCCTACGACCTGATCGACATCACCGGCATCGGCGGCGCGAAGCTATCAGACAAATGGAAGCAGGCGCCGTCGACCTTCCTCGGCATGATGGTCCACGGCTTCCCGAACCTGTTGATGCCGACCGGCCCGCAAAGCGCCTCTGCCTCGACGAACTTTCCGCGCGGCATCGAGAACGGCGTCAACTGGTGCACCAATCTCCTGCAATACATGTGGGACCGCGGCCTCACCCGCGCCGACGCCACGGAAGAGGCGCAGCAGCGCTGGACCGCGCATGTCGCAAAGATGTACGAGATCATGCTGATGCGCAAAGCCAAGTCGTGGTTCACCGGCTACAACTCCAACGTCGCCGGCCACGAAGAGGGGACGGTGCGGTACTTCGTGTACAACGGAGGAACACCGAAGTTCTTGGGGATCATCAATGGGGTTGCAGCGGAGGGGTATCGGGAGATTGAGTTTGGGGCCGGGGTGGGTGGTGGTGTGAGGGCGGTGGCTGTTGGCGCGTCGGCATCATAGGGTGGGTTAGCGAAGCGTAACTCACCATTGTCTCGTCGACCAACGGGTGGGTTACGCCTTTGTCGCCTTGTGACCCAAAGCTGGCATGGCTCCTACCACCAATCGGCCTTCTCCCCCGAATGGTCCTCAATAGAGAGCCGCCGATTTTCTTGCCTCATCGTGAGGCATTGTATGTCGGCCCACGTCACTTGATAGCCGCCGATGGTCGCTGCGTCAGGGCTAAAGGTGAACCAATTGGTTCCCAATGGTCTATCGCAACTCACTACGTCGAGAAGGGAGACGAGCTTCCCCTTGGAAAAACTGACCCGGTATCGTTGACCGTCGTGCACGGTTGATACAACGAGCCGCTCTGACAGGGCGTTCAAGATGGCACCGATGGCGAATGGCTCGAATGGTGGCACACCAGCGCGGATGTACAAGAATAGTTCATAGATTGCTGGATGCGGCACGGTTCTCCCAATCGGAGTGAAGGGTACGATGGGAAGCGGCGTTCCGTCCCAAGCCACCGTGATTGTGGACTGACTCCACAACCCAACACAAATCTCTTTTGGCGAAGGCTCCAAATTTGCAATGGCATCGACAACTGCACTCGGCAAGCGCAATGCCGAAGATCGATCCGGCTCAACCGTACCAATATACATATCTGGTCTTCGCCGAATTATGTCCAGTCCTTCAATAATCTCGATGTCCCGCATCGTGTACATTGCCAACTCCAGGCTTCCGTCGGCTGACCATAGCAACGTCTGAGCAGCGACGTCACCCATTGATCCCCACTCGTAAGTTTTGCAACTTGGGCAGGTTTCGCTAATGTCAGCTCCTGACCCGTAGCTGATATCAAATTTATGCACCGTCAGTGTCCGTGTTTGAGAGGGCATTGCCATCTCGCACACGCGCAATGGATTGATGCGTACGCGCCCTAGAAGCAAAGAGGCCAGGCTGTCGCCCGGCCTCTTCGTTTTGGATGGATACCCGGGTCGAGCCCGGGCATGCGGAGTGGTGAGGGGGGCGCCTCACAACACCCGATTGCTCTCCTTCACCTTCTCCGCGTCGAGATACAGGTTCTCGCCCATCTCCTTGAACTTGGCGCTCATCGTCGCCATGCCGTCCTCGATGGTGCCTGAGATCGACGCCCCGACACTCGTCGGGTCGTTGAGCGTCGCGGCGTAGTCGCGGACGTCCTGGGTGATCTTCATCGAGCAGAATTTCGGGCCGCACATCGAGCAGAAATGCGCGACCTTGTGGGCTTCCTTCGGCAGCGTCTCGTCGTGGAAGTTCTTCGCGGTCTCGGGATCGAGGCCGAGGTTGAACTGGTCCTGCCAGCGGAAGTCGAAGCGGGCGCGGGAGAGCGCATCGTCGCGGAGCTGCGCGGCGGGGTGGCCCTTGGCGAGATCGGAGGCGTGGGCCGCGATCTTGTAGGTGATGACGCCGACCTTGACGTCGTTGCGGTCGGGCAGGCCGAGATGCTCCTTCGGCGTGACGTAGCAGAGCATCGCGCAGCCGAACCAGCCGATCATCGCCGCACCAATGCCCGAGGTGATGTGGTCATAGCCCGGCGCGATGTCGGTGGTCAGCGGCCCGAGGGTGTAGAACGGCGCCTCGCCGCATTCCTTGAGCTGCTTGTCCATGTTGATCTTGATCTTGTGCATCGGCACGTGGCCGGGGCCCTCGATCATGACCTGGCAGCCCTTGTCCCACGCGATCTTGGTCAGCTCGCCGAGCGTCTCGAGCTCGGCGAACTGCGCGCGGTCGTTGGCGTCGGCGATCGAGCCGGGGCGCAGGCCGTCGCCGAGCGAGAACGAGACGTCATACTTGCGCATGAGGTCGCAGATCTCGTCGAAATGGGTGTAGAGGAAGCTCTCCTTGTGATGCGCGAGGCACCACTTCGCCATGATCGAGCCGCCGCGCGACACGATGCCGGTGACGCGGTTGGCGGTGAGGTGGATGTAGGACAGCCTGACGCCTGCGTGGATCGTGAAATAGTCGACGCCCTGTTCGCACTGCTCGATCAGGGTGTCCTTGTAGAGCTCCCAGGTCAGCTTGACGGGATCGCCTTCGCACTTCTCCAGCGCCTGGTAGATCGGCACGGTGCCGATCGGCACCGGCGAGTTGCGCAGGATCCATTCGCGGGTGGTGTGGATGTTGCGCCCGGTGGAGAGGTCCATCACGGTGTCGGCGCCCCAGCGGATCGCCCACACCATCTTGTCGACCTCTTCCTCGACCGAGGAGGTCACCGCCGAATTGCCGATATTGGCGTTGATTTTTGTGAGGAAGTTGCGGCCGATGATCATCGGCTCGAGCTCGGCATGGTTGATGTTGGAGGGGATGATGGCCCGTCCCCGCGCGATCTCCGAGCGGACGAATTCCGGCGTGATGAAGGCCGGCACCGACGCGCCGAAGCTTTCGCCGTCGGCAAGGGCTGCTTCCGCACGCTCGAGCTGCTGCTTGCGGCCGAGATTCTCGCGCTCGGCGACGTAGATCATCTCCTTGGTGATGATGCCGGCGCGGGCGAACTCGAGCTGTGTGATCTTGTGGCCGTCGAGGCCGCGCAGCGGCTTGTGGTGCGCGGTGAAGGCCTTGGCGGCATGCGATGCGCCGACATTGCCGTTGTCCTCGGGCTTGATGTCGCGGCCCTCATATTCCTCGACGCCGCCGCGCTCCTTGACCCAGGCGAGGCGATTGCGCGGCAGTCCGCTGTTGACGTCGATCGTCACGGCCGGATCGGTGTAGGGGCCCGAGGTGTCATAGACCGGCAGGTTCGGCTCGCCGGCGCCTTCCGACAGGATGATCTCGCGCAGCGGCACGCGGATGTCGGGCGCGGCCGCAGGCGTCGCAAAGATCTTGCGCGAGGAGGGCAGCGCGCCGGTGGTGACGGCGGGGAGCGTGGTGTCGGGGTTGGAGCGGATGTTCATGGAATCCTCCTTACTTCAATTCGTTGGCATCGCTGCGCGAGAGACAAACATGGCTGTCATCCCCGCGAAGGCGGGGATCCAGTATTCCAGAGGCCGCGGCGGGATACGGAGACGCCGCGGCGTACTGGGTCGCCCGGTCAAGCCGGGCGATGACGGCAGAGTGTGTGGAGTGGCACGAGACTTTTGGACAGGGTGCATCACGCGGCCTCCGCGTTGAGGCCGAGCCATTGCCGCACCCGCGCGTCGGGGTCGGCGTTCTGGGTAACGTCGGAGACGACGGCGATCGAATCGGCGCCGGCGGCGAAGATCTCGGCGGCGTGCTCGAACTTGATGCCGCCGATCGCGACCAGGGGGATCGCGCCGATGCGCTTCTTCCACTCGGTGATCTTCGGTATGCCCTGCGGCTCGAACCGCATCGACTTCAGCGTGGTGAAGAAGATCGGGCCGAGCGCGACGTAATCGGGTTTCGCCGCGAGCGCGGTTGCGAGCTCGGCGTCATCGTGCGTGGAGACGCCGAGCGTGAGTTTGGCCTTGCGGATTTCAGAGAGGTCGGCTCCCGCGAGATCTTCCTGGCCGAGATGCAGATGCTCGGCGCCGGCGACGATCGCCGCGCGCCAGTAATCGTTGACGACGAGTTTTGTGCCCCTGCCCCTGGTCACGGCGAGCGCGTCGCTGACGATCTGCAACGCCTCGGCATCGTCAAGCTCTTTGGCGCGCAGCTGGATGGTGCCGACGCCGAGCTTGGTCAGGCGTTCGACCCACTCGATGCTGTCGACGACGGGATAGAACGGATCAGGATACGGCATGCCAGAACGGGGTCCCAACGACAGGGGTGGAGGGGGAGGCGAAGTCGCGGGCTTCCATCAGCCCGGCTTCATAGGCGGTGCGGCCGGCCTCGACGCCGAGCCGGAAGGCGTTGGCCATCGCAACCGGATCGGCGGCTTTCGCCACCGCGGTGTTGAGCAGCACGGCGTCGTAGCCGAGCTCGAGCGCTTGCGCCGCATGCGACGGCGCGCCGAGGCCGGCATCGACCACCAGCGTGATGTCGGGCAGGCGGTCGCGCAGCAGTTTCAGCGCGTCGCGGTTGGTGATGCCCTTGGCGCTGCCGATCGGCGCGGCCCACGGCATCACCACCTTGCACCCTGCTTCGACCAGCCGCGAGGCGACCGAGAGATCCTCGGTGCAATAGGGGAACACTTCAAAACCGTCCTTGATCAGGATGGCGGCGGCCTCGACCAGGCCGACGACGTCGGGCTGCAGCGTGTCGTTGTCGGCGATCACCTCGAGCTTGATCCAGGGCGTGCCGAACAATTCGCGCGCCAGCTTCGCGGTGGTGACCGCCTCGCGCACGCTGCGGCAGCCCGCGGTGTTCGGCAGCACGGTAACGCCGAGCTCGCGGATCAGCGCCCAAAACGCATCGCCGGTCTTGCCGCCCGCCGCCTCGCGCCGCAGCGACACCGTGACGATGCTGGCGCCGGAGGCGCGGATCGCGCCCTGCATGATCGCAGGCGACGGATACAGCGCCGTGCCGATCAGCAGGCGGGAGGGGAAGGATTTGCCGTAGAAGGTGACCATGATGTCATTGTCTCTCTGCTCTCAGCCCCACACTCAACTCGTCGTCCCGGCGAAAGCCGGGACCCATACGCCGCGGCCCTTCATGGGGCACGCGGGACGACGTTCTTTCCGACAATTGCCGGTCGTGGTTATGGGTCCCGGCTCCGTGCGCAAGCGCGCACTCGGCCGGGACGACTCGGGGAGGGAGTGTGCGAACAAATTCACATCACCCTCCTTGCCGCGGCGTAATGATCTCGATCTCGTCGCCAGCCTTGAGTGCGGTCTCGGCCCAGCGGCTCTTCGGCACCACGTCGTAATTCAGGGCGATCGCGAAATGCGTGCCCTCGTAGTCGAGCTCGGCCAGGAGCGCGTCGACGCTGGAAGCCGCGATCTCCCGCTGCTCGCCGTTTATGATCACACGCATTGGACGATCACGCGCATTGCATCACCTCATTGTCGATTTCGCCGCGCGCGAGATAGGCGAGCGTCAGTTCGGCCAGCGCCGGCGCGAGCAGGAAGCCGTGACGGTAGAGTCCGTTCACCGTGATGCGGTCCTGCTCGATGCTGATTTTGGGCAGATTGTCCGGATAGGCCGGGCGCAGGCCGACGCCGAATTCGACGATGCGCGCCTCGCCGAACGCCGGATGCACCACATAGGCGGCGCCGAGCAATTCCAGCGCCGAGCGCACGCTGACGCCGTTGTCCTCGGCCTCGATCGAGGTCGCGCCCAGCATGAAACGGCCGTCGCCGCGCGGGATCACGTAGAGCGGCCAGCGCGGATGGATCAGCCGCACCGGGCGCAACAATTCGACTTCCGCGGTCTCGATGACGATCATCTCGCCCTTGACGCCGCGCAGGCTCGGCTCGCGGTCGCGCGCGGCAAGACCGCGGCAGTCGATCACGAGGCCGTCGAGATCATCAGCCTCGGCGTCGCTGCCGAACTTGATGGCGCCGCCGGCCTTGGCGATGGCGGCATGCAGCCGCGGCAGCACGCGGCGCGGCTCGACATGGCCCTCGTCGGGATAGAACAGACCGTCACGGAAGCGGCCCTCGAGCGACGGCTCGAGTTCGCGGACGCCCTCCGCATCGAACCGGCGATAGCCTGACGTGAGGCGGGCAAAGCGCTCGAAATCGGCGCGGTCGCGCGGATGCGCCACCACCAGCGAGCCGTTGAACGGGGTTTCCGGAAAATGCTGCCGCCACAGGTCGAGCGAACGAATGCCGAGCCGCGAGATTACAGGCTCGGAGGCCTCCGCCTCGCACCAGGGCGCCAGCATGCCGCCGGCCCAGTGGCTTGTGGATTGCGTCATCGCAGCGTCACTGCGCTCATGCAGGGTGACGGCACGTCCGGCCTCTGCGAGCAACAACGCATGCCAGGCGCCGGTTATGCCTGCGCCGATGACGGAGACGGGGGAATCCCCCCGCGGTTGTGACGTCTGATACATCCCTGTCCCTTCGCCGGCATGACCCGGATCAGGTTCAAAGGGTCACCGCGGTCCCGAACTGATCGCCGTGATGGCGAAGTCCAAGCTTGCGGTATCTCAGCTCCTCCTTCGGAGCACCCCTCGGAACGCGCCTAATGTAGGCTGATGGGCGGATGTGTCAACTTGTATGCCAGGAGCGGCACCGCGGCGTGCGCAGAGCGCTCGTGCCTCGGACGCAGCCCAGCGCGACGGCGGTGCGCTGCTGAGCCGGGCCCATTCTTTCGAAACGCAGGTCCCGGCTCTGCGGAGCAACGCTTGCGTTGCAGCGCCTCCGGGACACGCAAGCACCTATTTGGGAGCCTGTTCCGGCTTTGGCTCGGCGGTCTCGGCCGACATTTGCTCTTGCTTGGCGAGTTCCTTCGGTGGCGCACCCGCGCCGCCATGCATCGCCTCCTTGAGGTGACCGCCGCGCTGCCGCTTTGCGACATAGTAATAGCCGCCCGCGAAATAACGCACGGCTCGGTCGAAATCCCCATTGGCGGCGCGATAGGCGCCGGCGAGGTATTTGACGCCGTATTTGAGGTTGGTCGCGGCGTCGCGCAGACCTTCGGCGGTACCGGTGTAGCCGACCCCGCGGGCGGTCGCGAGCTTGATCTGCATCATCCCGATGGCGCCGCCGCGCCCGATCAGCTGCGGATGGTACTTGCTCTCGCGGACGATGACGCGATGCACCAGTTCTTCCGGTACCAGGTTCGCCTGAGCTTCCGCCGCCACCATCGCCTCATATTGCGCCCGCGATTGTGCACGCGCGCTGGCGCAGGACGCCAGCACCGCGATTGCGGCGGCAAGGCAGCTAAGGGTCTGAAGGGTCTTCATCTCGGGTCGCCCGGGGTGATCAAACGCGCGTCGGTTCTGCGGTCTTATTGGTACGGCGAGCGGGCAGGAATGTGGCAGAACCTTCGCATCGGCGAAACGTTCTGCGTCCGTGATTGTCCGGGTGCGGGTGAAGCGCACGACGCGGTTGCGAAGACAGATGCTTCAAATTGTTTGCTTCAAACGTCGCAGCCGAAAATTGTCTCCGATCTTCTTGGCCGCCGATTTTCTCGGCCGCCCTTTGCCGCACGCTATCCACAGCGGATTGTCGTGCAAACGACTTGATGAAGGTTTACACTGCATCCAACGACAGACGCGCGTGTTGAGTCAGCACGTCTGTCCGTTCCAAAGCACGCAAAAAACAACATTCGGGAGATGCGCCATGGTCCGTCAGGACACCGGCTACATGCCTCGCGAAAATCCCTGCGCGCAATGCGGCAAGCCGATTGCCCGCCCCGATTGGGTGGAGCACAGCGAGGGGCGCACGTCGTTCCTGTGGAATTGCCGCGCCTGCAATTACCGCTTCGAGGCGATCGCGATCTACGACACAGCGCAGCTCACGCCGCTCGCCGCCTGATCCCTTGATTCTCGGTCAGCTCGTCGCCGATCAGATCAGCCTGATCAGGCCGCGGATTTCCGCGGCGATTGAAGCAGCTGCTGCCGCGCCGGCAGTTCGATCCGGACCACCAGCCCATGCGGCTTGCGATCGTGCAGCGACAGCGTACCGCCATGCGCGAGCACGATGGCGTTGGCGATCGACAGGCCAAGGCCAAAGCCTTCGGCCTCGTCCATGTTGCGCGCCTGGTCGCCGCGCACGAACGGCTCCAGCACGCTTGCCTTGTGTGCGTCCGAAATGCCGGGGCCGTCATCCTCGATGTCGATGACGAGGCGATCCGGCTTGACGTCGAGGCGAACGGCGACTTCGCCGCCGAAGCGCACGGCATTGTCGACCAGATTGGTGATGCTGCGATGCAGGTCGGCCGGCCGCGCGGTCGCCATCGCGTGCTGCGGACCTTCGTAGCTGACCTTGTGTCCCATGTCGGCGAACTGGTCGGTGACGAGGTGCAGCGTGCTCGCGATGTCGACCAGCGTCATCTCCTCGAGCTTGCGGTCGTTGCGCAGGAACGACAGCACCGATTCCAGCATCGAGCGCATCTGGTCGAGGTCGCGCAGCATGCGGTGGCGATGGGCCTCGTCCTCGATGAATTCGGCGCGCAGCCGCATCCGCGTGATCGGCGTGCGCAGGTCGTGGCTGATGGCAGCCAGCATCTTGGTGCGGTCGTCGATCAATGCCGTGATCCGCTCGCGCATCCGGTTCAGCGCCTTGGCCAGCGAGCGGATCTCCTCGGGGCCGCGTTCGGGCAGCGGCGCGGCGGCACCGTTCAGGCTGAAGGTCTCCGCGGCCTTGACGAAGGATGACAGCGGCGCCGTCAGCGCCCATGCCGCCCACAGGCCGAGCAGGGTGACGCTGATGACCGCGAACAACACCGTCATCATCCACGGCCCGCCCCAGAACGGCCGCATGTGCTGGTCCGGCATCAGGTTCGCGGCGAACATGGCGCCGTCGGGCAGGCGGATCGCGACGCGGCGGATATCGCCGTCACGCGACGTCCTGCCCGCCTCGCGCGGCAGAGAGTAGACGTGATAGCCGGCGCCGAGCCGGCGCAGCGCGTGCAGGCTCGGCGGGTCGGTCTCGGTGAGCGTGCCGGTATCGGCCGGCAGGTCACCGATCGCAAGCTGCGGGAAGGCTCTGATGATGTCGGCCTGGAGCCGCGGCCGCTCCGATGCCGGCGCGTGCCCGAGCAGTTGTGCGGCGGCGGCGAGCTGGGTGTGCCAGCGATCGGACGGCTCCGGCCGGTCCGGGCGATGGATCAGGAAGGTGGCGGTGATGATCAGGTGCAGCGTGACGATCGAGACGACGACCAGCGCCGCCATCTGGGCGCCGATCCCCCGCAGACTCAGCACGCGCGGCAGCTTCATGGTCAGTTGCTCGTGGCGGCAACCGCCTCCACCCTCGGAGTGAACACATAGCCGCCGGACCGCACCGTCTTGATCATGGTGGCTTCCTGCGGATCGGGCTCGATCTTGCGTCTGATACGGCTGACCAGCACGTCGATCGAACGCTCGAACGAGCCGGCGCTGCGGCCTTGCGTCAGGTCGAGCAGGCTGTCGCGCGACAGCACGCGGCCGGGCCGTTCGCAGAAGGTGCGCAGCAGGTCGAACTCGGCGCTGGTCATGGCGACGCGCGCCCCTTCAGGGTTGCGCAGCTCGCGCAGGCGGATGTCGATGCGCCAGCCGAGGAAGGTCAGGGTGGTCGCCCCCTCGATCGCGCTGGCGTTGCGCGCGGCGGCCTGCCGGCGCAGCACCGCGTTGATGCGCGCCAGCAACTCGCGCGGGTTGAACGGCTTGGCCAGGTAATCGTCGGCGCCCATCTCGAGGCCGAGGATGCGGTCGACGTCCTCGCCGCGCGCGGTCAGCATGATGATCGGCGTCTGCGACTCCGCGCGCACCTTGCGGCACAGGCTGAGGCCGTCCTCGCCCGGCAGCATGACGTCGAGTACCAGCAGATCCACGCGGTGATCGGTCATGGCCTTGGCCATCTCGCGGCCGTCGGAGGCGGTCGTGACATTGCAGGAATTGGTGCGGAGATATTTTGCGATGAGAGATCGCGTTTCGCGGTCGTCCTCGACGACGAGGATATTGGGCGCAGCCTCGGTCATACCGATCTTTTGTCTGTGATTCGGGTGAAACGGCTCAGGAATTTTGTTTCAGTGCATTTCTGGAATCTTACCCGGCACGATAAGTTAACAGGTCGGCGCCGTGGAGAAAAGTTATCGTTCCGTCATCAAGCCTAATCCATTGAAATACGGGCGGAAGTTTCCGATGCCGCACGTCGGTCGCGCGGCGCCATGGCGGTCCGAAAAAGGAGAGGACCGCTGTCCTATCCGACGCCGGAACCCGTTCCCAGGGCGACGCGTTGTTTCTCTTTCAGGCCAGGAGGATGAGATGGCTGTCGAGGTGGCGACAAGGCCGCATCAGCTCATTGCAAGCGATCGGGTCGAGGGCACGGCGGTGCGCCGCGCCAATGGCGACATGATCGGCCATATCGAGCGGCTGATGATCGACAAGATTTCGGGCAAGGTTTCGTACGCGGTGCTGAGCTTCGGCGGCTTCCTCGGTATCGGAACCAATCTGCTTCCGCTGCCGTGGGCCCGGCTGCACTACAATCCTAAGTTCGAGGCTTATGAACTCGACATCGAGGATGACGAATTGAAGCGCGCGCCGTCGTTCCGCGCCGACAAGGATTTCGATTGGGGCGACCGCTCCCAGGAAGTCGAGCTGCATCGCTTCTATGGCGTGCCGCCCTATTGGGGCGGCTTCTGAGCGCAACACGTCGCGCTCGATCAGCTTCCTTGGCGCGGGCGCGCTGCGACATGCGTGCGCGGATGATTTTGGGCAAGCGCGGTTCGCCGGGGCGACTTAGTGAGCCAAACGTCGTCACATCAGGGACTGCGCGTCCGGCGCAGTCGTGAGGCTCAACCGCAGCCTGCTTGAGAGATCACGATCGCTTTCGTCAAGCACCGCAACGTTCCATGCAACCCTCGGGTGCCGCACTGCTTCCGTGGCGTTCCCGGGCATTGGGGCGGCTTTTGAGCGCAGGCTGATTAGGAACGGTCACGCACATCACGGGTTCTCCCAGCATCGATTTTGTGAACTGAGGAGAGCGCATGATGTTGATCAAATCCATCGTTGCCGGCGTGGCCGGCTCAGCACTGCTTGCAACCGTCGCGTTTGCGCAGGCACCCGCCGACAAGGGCGACAAGATGGCACCGGCGGCGTCGACAACGGCCACGTCGACGACCTCGTACAAGGGCGACTGGCGCGCGTCCAAGGTCGTCGGCCTCAGCGTGTACAACGATAGCAACGAGAGCGTTGGCTCGATCAATGATCTCCTGATGGACAAGGATGGTGCCATCAAGGTGGTCGTGATCGGCGTCGGCGGCTTCCTTGGCGTCGGCGAGCATCTGGTCGCCGTGCCGCTCGACAAGGTGAAGTTCGTCAACGAGCCGGTCGCCTACACCGGTGCCTCGAACACCGGCAGCACGACCAAGTCGACGACCACCACCGGCGCTGCGCCCGCGGCGGCGACGTCGAAATCGAATCCCTGGTATCCGGATCACGCGGTGTTCAGCGCGACCAAGGATGAGCTGAAGGCGATGCCCGAGTTCAAGTACGCGACCGAGTAACGCGCGTTAGGCTGCCTGAAAGACGAATGCGCCCGGCGATGCCGGGTGCATTTGTCGTAAGGTGCATGAAATCCGCGTCTGTTGCCGGCATCACCAGCCCAGTTCACGCAAGTAAGCCGCGCGGGCGGCAACGCCGGTGTGGGTGAAATCGGTGAACACCCCATCCACGCCGAGACGGAAGAATTTCAGATATTCCAGGCTCGGGTCGCCGCGATAGTCGGCGGCGAGATACTTCTTCTCGTTGCGGAACGTGAAGACATGCACGAACAGGCCGCGCTTGTGCGCGTCGGCAATGACACTGGTGGCGTCCTGCGTCGAGGCGTCCGCCGTCGATCCCTTGTAGGGCTTGCCATCGGCGTTGCTGTCCTTCCACGGCGAGATCTTGTAGGGCACGATATAGGCCTTCCACGGACCGATGCCGTCGGCATAGGTCTTGATCTCTGCGAGACCCTCGGGCGTCAGCATCGCATCGAAGGTGCGGGAGTCCCCCGCAACCGTCCAGTCGTACGGGCGGGAATTGGCGATGTTGTTGAGCAGGACCTTGCCGGTCTTGAAGTCGACGCCGTTGCCGTCGATCAGCTGGACCTGCCTCGTCTCCAGTCCATGGCTGCGCATATATTTCAGGCTGCCGGGCTCAAAGCTCTGAACGATGATCGGCGCGTCCTTCGCGTTGAGGCCGTTATCCCTGATGATCTTGATCAGGGCATCCTCAAGCGGGTGGCTGCCGGGCGCGCCGCAGCCATTGGCGATCGCCTGGGCGTTGTTCCAGGTCGGGTTCTTGGTTTCCGGATAGACGGCGATCGAACGTCCCGTCGCCTTGCCCTTGGCTTTGGCTATGTCGATGATGTCCTGGAAACTGATGACCGGAAACTTGCCGTTGAACAGCTTCGGCCGTTCGTTGGCCGCATCATAGGTGGTGCCGGCGATCCAGGTCTTCAGCTCGTCCATCGTGAAATCGGTGATCGACCAATCATTGGTATGGTCGTCGCCGTCCACGATCAGCGCCTTCAGCACCGATTTGGGATCGGCCGGGTCGATGAGGTCGGTGAGATATTCGGCCGGCCCGCTGGTGGGTGTTTGCGGCCATTTCACCTTGGCGGGAACGCCGGGCGCGGTGCGCTTGCGTTTCGCGACTTCCGCATTGGTCTTCGCCACTTCGGCGACGTTGGTGTTGTCGCCCAGCCATGGATTGTGGCGTGCCACCAGCACGCAATCCTTGGTCAAATGCAGGTCCTCTTCAAGCGCGTCGGTGCCGAGGTCGGCGGCCAGCTCATACGATGCCTCGGTCTCCTCGGGCACCAGGCCCGGTACGCCGCGATGCCCGATCACGAGCGGCTGCTTGCCGTCGACGGTCAGGAACGGCTTGGCGCCGGCCGGCGCCGAGCCGGTTTGCGCTGATGCCATCGACGGCAGCAGGACCGCCAAGGCCGCCGCACCGAGCAGCATCGCGCCAACATGCACCTTCCGTCGCGAACGAATCTGCTTCACGGCCAAGTCTCCATCTCTTGCGTGGCATCGGGGAGATGCCATGAGGGCCGAGCCCAACAGGGCCGACGCTATTGTCTTCTTGTCGCAATCTTCTGACAGTCCGATGACCGTTGGACAAGGCGAGCAGACGAAGCTTCCGGGACGCGCCGGAGCGCGCAGGTCATCGCGGTTCGCGGCCGGGCGTTGTGCGCGTCAACGTTCGATCCGGACGCTCATGCCGGGTTCGAGACCTTCCGCGGCGCCTGCGGGGTCGAGACGCAGGCGCAGCGTGTTGCGGTCGTGATCGCCGATCACCCGCTCGGCCTGCCAGGTGGCGAACACCCCAAGCGGCCGCAACTCGGTGATGGCAGCCTTGGTGGCGGCGCCGGAACCGTTCTGTATCACGCTCACGGTCTTGCCCATCGCAAGACCGTCGAGATGGTCCTCGCGCACATTGAACGACAGCCATTGCTTGCCGGCTGCAGCAATCATCAGGATCGGCTGACCCGCGCGAACGTTCTCGCCCACTTCCGCGGCGATCACGCTGACCACGCCGTCGACCGGCGCGCGCAAGACCATCTTGTCGAGACGGCGCTCGAGCACTGCGACGGCGGCCGCGGCCGCCTGCACCTGCGCGTCGGCGATGGCGCGCTCCTCTTTGGTCGGCCCTGCGACGGCGGCATCGTAATTCGCCTGGGCCGCCGCCACGCCGGCGCGGCCTGCGGCAACGTCGTTCTCGGCCTGGTCGAGCGCCTGCTGGGTTTCAAAGCTCTGGCTCGCCAGCGTGGTGATCCGCTTGAGCTGGGTCTCCACATAGTCGAGCCGTGAATTGGCCTTGGAGATCGCGGCTTTCAGCGAGTCGATCTGCTCGCGGCGTACGCCGGCATAGACGTTGTTGCGGCTCGCCACCGCGGCGGCGAGCGCGGCCCGCGCCTGGTCCGCCTGTGCGCTCAACTCGACCGCGGAGAGTTTGGCGAGGACGTCGCCCGCGTGCACCTTGGCGCCTTTCTCGACCGCGATCGACACCAGCTGGCCGTTCACTTCCGGCTCGATCCTGACCTCGGTCGAGCGGACCACGCCGACGATTGCGGGGGCCGGCGTCGCGCGGCTCTCGGCATAGATCAGCGCACCCGCGACGAGCACAAGCGGGATCGCGACAATGGCGACGCGCCTAGCGTTGGGCATGTTGCTGTCCTCTCTTGAACACCAGCGCGGAGATTACGGCGAGCGCGAAATAGCCCAGGGCCAGACACCACAGCCTCAGCCAGTCATGCGAGACCTCCCAGATGCTGGCGCCGAGCTGGTTGATACGCACGAGGCCATCGATCGCCGAGTCGGCCGGGAACAGCCGGCCGAGCGCCGTGGCCGCAGGGGGGATGGCCTCGCGCGGCCAGGCGAAGCCGGCGGTGAAGAATTGCGGCAGGCTGGTCGCCAGCAGCAGGATGGTGGCGTTCTCCGGTCGCGTGAACCAGGCGCCGATCGCCTGTCCCAGGAAGCTCGTCGCCAGCAGGAAGACGGTCGCCAGCGCGAAGATCTGCGGCAGATGGCCCAGCGTCGAGAAGCCATAGATCCGCGGCAGCACGATCAGATAGAGCGCGAGCGCCGGCAGATAGATAGTCAGATGGGCAACGCCGCGCCCGAACACGCCCGCGACCGTGTTGCGGGAATTCGCCAGCGCCGTGCCGGTCAGCATTGCCGCGCCGATCAACAGCGTCTGTTGCAGGATCAGAATGAACGCCGCTGGGACGATGTAACTCGCATAGCCGCCGACCGGGTTGAAAATCGGTTGCAGCAGGACGTTGGCCGGGCTGAGGCTCGCGAGCTTCGCCTTGACCAGGCTTCCGTCGGCGCGGGCGCCCCGCGACACCAGTTCGGATGTCAGCGTGCCGATCGCGGTGGCGACGGCGCCTGCGGTCGACCGGAAGATGAACAGATAGGTGGCGTCGGCGTAGACCGGGATGTGCGCGGTGAGGCCCTTGAGCACGTCGCGTTCGGTGCCGGACGGGATCTGCACGGCGGCAAATGCATAGCCGCGGTCGATGGCGGTGCGTGCCTCTGCGAGGGTGCGGGCGCGCACCGTCACGCTCAATGTGCCGCTGGCATCGAGCGTCTCCACGACCTGGCGTGAGAGATCGCTGAGATCATTGTCGACGACCGCGATCGGCAGCTTGCGCAGGATCTGGTTCAGATAGGGTTGCGGATAATAGATGCCGTAGACCAGCGGCGCGAGGAACACCAGGCTGAAGGCACTGCGCGTTCCGAGCACGCGCCGCCACTCCGCCGCGAAGGCGCCGCCGACGCCTGCTGGCGCCGGCTCGCTCGCTGGCGGCTCCTCGGGCCGCGCTGTTGCAAACCAGCCCCGGCGCGTCAGGCTCACCATGCGCAGCAATGCGAGCGCGGCAAACAGCAGCGTGAGGCCTGCGAGCGCCGCGAAGGGAATTGCCGATTCCGATGCCGGCAATCCGCGCGCCGCTTGTCCCATCAGCACCGACATGTACCAGCGCAGCGGCAGGATCGCGCTCCAGACCTGCGCAAACGTATTCATGCCGATGGTGGGAAAGCCGACACCGGCATAGCCGAAGGCGGGGGAGGCGATCAGGCCAGCCAGTCCGAGCCCCGTCGCGAGGTCGCGGACCAGGAGCTGGAGCAGGGCGCCGAGCGACAGATAGGCGATGATCAGAAGCAGCCCCGCGGCGATGATCAGCAGCACGTCGCCCTTGAAGGGAATCTGCAACACGCCCTCGAGGATCAGCGGCTGGGCCAGCATGATCAGGATGAAGATCACGAACAGCGGCGCCAGTTTGCCGGCGAGCGCGGCGATCGGATCGCCGCCGGCGCTTTCGAGCCACTCCCGTGCGTTGCGGCGGCGGAATTCGGAGCCGACCGAATAGCCCGCGGCGAGCGTGATCACGACGTGGATGATCGTCGGCAGCAGCGCACGCAGCAGGAATTGCGCGTAGTTCTTCTGCGGATTGACCAGCGCGATGGTCTCTGCGGATAGCGTTCCCATCGACGCCGGGGCGGGGGCGGCGCGATTGGCGGGAGCGGCCGCGCTCGCGGCGGCGGACAGCACATCGTTCAGGCCCGACGATGCGATGCCGGCTGCCGTCAGGAATTGCTGGTTGTAGAAGCCGACGACCTGCGGGCGGCGATCGGCCTTCAGGTCGCGTTCGAAATTCGGCGGGATGAAGATCGCCGAAATCGCCTTGCCGGACCGGATGTCCTGTACGGCTGACGACAGCGAGCCGGAATCGTCGACGATTCTGAGACTCGGCGACGCCGCGACCTGCTGCGTCAACGCGCGCGAAGTATCCGACTTGTCGGTATCGACGATCGTGACGCCAAGGCCCCGGATCACCGGTTGGCTGAACACGGCCGTGAGCACCACGAAGGCGAACAGCGGCACGCCGACGATCAAGAGCAATGCCACGCGGTCGCGCAACAGCCACCGGCATTCGCGCTGTGCGACCCGCCAGAATCCGGGCTTTGAGGCCAGCCTCATTGGCGTGACCGCCAGTCGAGATAGGCGCTCATGCCGGGCCGCAGCTCAGGCACCGGCTGCACCGGATAGGCGCGGATCGAGAATGTCCGCAAATCGAAATCGCCGGTGGCGCGGGTCGCCCGCCAGCTCGCATATTCGCCCTTGGTGGCGATCAGCTTGACCTCGACCGTGACATGGCGGTCGTCGAGCGCCGGAATCCGGACGTCGAACTTGTCGCCGACCTTCAGGCCCTTCACCAGATCCTCGCGCAGATCGAAATGGATCCACAGGTCGCCGAGATTGATCAGCGTCACCAGCGGCACGCCCGGCGAGACGAACTCGCCCGGTTCGACATTGCGCTGATAGACTTGCGCGGCAACCGGCGCGTAGACCGCGAGCTGATCGATCACCGACTGGACGCTTTGAATGTCGGCTTCGGCTTTCTCGACATTGGCTTTCGCGATCGCGCGTTCTTCCTTGGTGTAGCCGTTGACCGCCTGCTCATAGGCCGATTTCGCCTGGTCGAGCCCGCGCTCGGCTTCGTGCAGCGCATCGGTGGTCTGGTCGAGACGGGCCTGCGGCGCGTTGCCTTGCTCGGTCAGTGTCTTGGCGCGATCGAAGGTCTTCTGCGCCAGCACCTGCGCGGCCTCCGCACGCTCCATTTCTGCCTTCCGCGCGGCAATGGTTTCCACTCGCGTTCCAACCATGACGTTGGCGAGCTGCGCGTCTGCAACGGCCTTGGCGGCGCGCATCTGGTCTTGCTTCGCAAGCGTTTCCGGGTTGTCGATGCGCACCAGGACGACGCCCGCCGCCACGTTCTGGCCGCGCTCGACCGGGATGTCCTTGACCCGTCCGTCGACGCGCGCGGCGATATCGAGCCGCGTTGCATCGACCTCGCCCTGCACGAGCAGCGGCTCGGGCCGCAGCAGATAGTAGACCGAGAGCGCAACGATGATCGCTGCAACGACGCCGACAATGATGGCCGGCATGCGCGTCGCGGCGTGCGCATTGTCCTGGCCTGCTGCCTGTGGTGGCTCCGACGTGCTTCGGCTCTCGTTACCAGAAGGTGACACGTCCATAGCTGACCCCACATTGGCTCACGACCAGGATAGTCATTCACTATGGCGTGGATGTTAAATCCTGCCAACCTCGGCCGCCTGTCCGATCCGGCTCGAATTTGACCGAAGCAACCGCCTCCGGTGCGATCGGCGCGATCTCGCTTCGATGTGCGCCGCATCGAGGCGCGGTTGCATGCACAATTCCAGCGGCGGCGGGATTGGCGCCGTGCATCGGCCGGACCCTTTGAAGCGCGCGGAGCCCGCATGCTCGCTGCATGTGACCGGCCATGTTGCCGTGGCGTTGAACCTGGGTTCCGCCGAGGTTCGCGCCTGCGACCGCCAGCGTGCCCGCTGACTTTCGCGCCGCTGCCGCGTGGCCCGAGCAGGCCGCCATTGCGGGCCGCGCATGGCATCGCCGGTCACACGGATATTTGAAGCCCGCGCCCGAATAAATCGTATCCGATTAAATCGGGATACTTGAAGACCGGTCGTGCGATGCCTTTATCTGGCGCGAGCGAATTAATCGTATGCGATGTAAATCGCGGGAGCGTTACCATGACTACCAGGATTTCCCACGTCGCCAGGACGTTCAGAACGACGCCGTTCAGAACTGTCGCGCTGGCTGTGGCCCTGTCGGCCATCACGGCGACGGCGGCCTCGGCCCAGGCCGCGATCTCCGAGCCGGCCGCCTACCAGGCGCTGTATCCGTATCGCGACGTGCTCAATAACGGCGCGCCGACGCCCGCGGCTAGGCTGGTGTTGCTGCCGCCGGCGGTGCTGCAAACGCTGCAGGCGCAGGAGAGCGGCATCGGCGTCGTTCACGTGCCGCGCCGCAGTGCGCATCGTGCCGGGCGCTGAGGCCCAGCAAAGAGGATGTGCGTCGATCGCCCCACATCCTCAAACCGGATCAGACCAGCTCTCGCGTCTGTGATTGAATGATACCAATCATTCTATTGATCGCCGGCGCCGCCCGACTACGTCGAAATAGAGTGGCTTCCCCTTATGACGGAGACGTTCCATGACCAAGCAGATCGACGACCTCTCAAGGTACTATCGCTATGAGCTCGTGCACGGCGACCATGCCGATTTCATCGCCTATCAACGCAATCTGGGTGACGGCGTCTGGCAGACGTATTCGACCTGGATGATCCCGCGCGCGAATGGCGAATAGCGCCGGCTGACGAGGGCGATTACCGGGACTTGCCGCGGAATAAAGAAAAATGCGCCCGGTGGCGGCCGGGCGCATTTCTTGTTGGCCGTCATCGGGCGCACATCCGGGCGACCCGGCCCGCGGCAGCCTGCAGGTCAGTTCGACTTCACCAGCGGGCAGCCGCCCTTGTCGAGCGGGCGGAACGCTTCGTCGCCGGGCACGGTGGCGATCAGCTTGTAGAGATCCCACTCGCCCTTGGATTCCTCGGGCTTCTTGGTCTCGAACAGGTACATGTCGTGCACCATGCGGCCGTCGATGCGGATATGGCCGTTCTTGGCGAAGAAGTCGTTGACCGGCGTCTTGCGCATCTGCTCCATCACCTTCGGCGCCTCGTCGGTGCCGATCGCCTCGATCGCCTTCAGGTAATGCATGGTCGCCGAATAGAGGCCGGCCTGGATCATGGTCGGCATGTGGCCGACCTTTTCGTTGAAACGCTTCGAGAAGGCGCGGGTCTCGTCGTTCATGTCCCAGTAGAAGGCGTCGGTGACGATCAGGCCCTGTGTCGCCTTCAGGCCCAACGCGTGGGTGTCGGTGATTTCCATCAGCAGCGCGATCAGCTTCTGGCCGCCCTGGGCCAGGCCGAACTCGGCGGCCTGCTTCAGCGCGGTGGTGGTGTCGCCGCCGGCATTCGCCAGCGCCACGACCTTGGCCTTGGAGGCTTGCGCCTGCAGCAGGAAGGACGAGAAGTCCGACGAGTTGAGGGGATGGCGCACGTCGCCCAGCACCTTGCCGCCGGTCTCCTTGACGACGTTGGCGGCGTCGCGCTCCAGCGCCATGCCGAAGGCGTAGTCGGCGGTGACGAAGAACCAGGTGTCGTCGCCGCGCTTGACCATCGCCTTGCCGGCGACGTTCGACAGCGCGTAGGTGTCGTAGGTCCAGTGCACGGTGTTGGGCGAGCAGGCGGTGCCGGTGATATCGGAGGAGCCGCCGCCGGAATTGATGTTGATCTTGTTCTTCTCGCGCGTCAGCGCCGAAATCGGCAGCGCGACCGAGGAGGTCGGCACGTCGAGGATCGCATCGACCTTCTCGTTGTCGTACCAGTTGCGCGCGATGCTCACGCCGACGTCGGGCTTGTTCTGATGATCGGCCACGACGACCTGGATCGGCTTGCCCTTCACCTTGCCGCCGTAATCTGCGACCGCCATCTCGACCGCGGCGACCGAACCCTTGCCGGTGGCGTCCGCATAGAGGCTCGACATGTCGGTGAGCACGCCGAGCTTGACGACGTCGTCGGAGATCTGGGCGTTCGCCGCGGTGCCGGAGACCGCCAGCGCGAGGCCGGCCGCTGCTGCGGCCAAGAGCGATTTCATCGTGTTTCTCTCCCTGATTTTTCGTTCGAGGTTGCTTCCACGGGGCACCTTCTATCCGGTGCGGCAACCTGTCGCAAAGACGACTTTTTGGGCATGCGTAGGGCGCGCGGCGGATGGAACGCCGGGATTCGCGCCCTACAGCGCCGGCAGCGCGGTGAGGGCGGCCTTGATGGTGCCGTCGGTCTCCACGATCACCCGGAGCGTCTTCGAATCGAACGCGATGCCGGCGAGGCGGATGCTGTTGACGTCGGCGTCGACGCGGATGCCTTCCTCGTTCTTCTGCAGGTCGGCGATGGCGGCGGTGATCTTCCGCTGCGCGTTGGTCGCGAATGGCTTCAGGTCGACGACCAGCCGGTCGGCGAGCGCCTGCTGCAAATGCGGGATCGCCGCCCGCGCGGCGGCGCCGAGCAGGCCGAACGCGGCTTCGGACTCGACCGCCAGCTCGACATCGGCGAGCCGCAACGTCTGCGCCGCCTGGTCGAGCCGTGGCCGGCCCCAGATGTGCACGGTCGCCTCGGCGCCGAGGCCGAAGAAGCTCTTCTTCTCCTTGGCGTGCACCAGAAGCGAGATCAAAAGCCGGTCGCTGGAGGCGGCGATGCTCGCACTCTTGACGGTCACGTCGACTGGGCCGGAGCCGTCCTCGGGGAACGTCTTGCCCTTCAACTGCGCCTCGACGAGCTGCGTCAGCGTGGTGAAGGACATGTCGACCGGCAGGCCGACCGAGACCTGGCTCGGGATCGGCGGCACGATCGAGAGCTTGTCGGGGAACGGGCAGTTCGGCGTGGTCTGCGTCTCCGTGATCCGCGTCTCGGCCTCGATCCCCATGGTCAGGATCAGCGAGGACGCATCGACCTTCGGCTGCGCCGCGATCGCGCGGGTCGGCCGCAGCTCGAGCCACATCGGCGGCATCGACGCGGTGCCGCCGGTGCCCTGCAGCGGGATCGAGCGGCAGGCCTTGACCCATTGCGTGCGGGCGGCGTTCTGGAACACGGGGTTGTTCTGCAACCGCGCCTCGACCACGGAAATCTGGTCGGCGACCGCCTTGTCGATGACCGGCTTGACCTGGGCCGGCACGCTGATGCGGACGCCGGCGGCCGACAGGCTGGTGTCGCCGAGATTGACCTGCGCCTGCAGGTTCGGCTCGATCCGCCAGGACGCGCCGAGCTTCGGCCGCGCGGTCAGCGTGACGCTGCCCTTGATGTCGGCATTGGCGTTGATGTTCTTGATGTTCACGGCGCCGATCTGCTTGGCGACATTGCCGCCGAGCAGGCTGCCGAGCGCGTCGCTGACCGCGCCGGTCGCCTTCGCGGACAGTGAGCCGGTGACCTTGAGCGTGCCGTTGATCGGGGTCGTCAGCGTCAGCACGTCCTGTGCGCCGGTGGCTGCGATCGGCCCGCGCGAGGCGGTCCAGCCGATGTCGGCATTTTGCAGGATTTGCTGGACCGGATTGTCGGCCTTGCCGCCGAAGGTCTTCGGCGCACCGCGTTCGGCGGCATCGCGGATTGCCGACAGCGCGACCGAGACCTGCGCCACGACCGTCGAGGAGCGCGGCGCCTGCGGCAGCGGCGGCAGCTGCACGAGCGGCGGCGTCTGCACCGTGACGCTCGGCGCGAGCCAGTCCATGGCCTTGAGGCTGATCGCGAACGAGACCAGCACCACCGTGAGCCCGAGCGCGATTGTTCTTGGATGCATCGGTAGACGCATCATTCCCCCGGATGAAATCAACTTGACGGGTTGTACAGGCCCGCCGACGAGGGCGCCAGTATGGCGGGATCAAGCTGCTTCAGCGGCGGCCGCCCGAGATCACTTGGACGTTAACGACCTGGACGTCAACGACCCGGACGTTAACGATTATGAACGCGACGACGGCCCCGGCATGATGCCGGGGCCGTCGTCAATGACTGAATGTGTCGCGCCTAGCGGACGGCCGAACCGAGGTCGGCGCGGCGGTCGGTCATCGGCAGCACGATCACCTTGGTGCCGACGCTGACCCGCGAATAGAGGTCGGTGACGTCCTGATTGGTGAGGCGCAGGCAGCCGGAGGAGACGTGGGTGCCGATCGTCTCCGGCGCGTTGGTGCCGTGGATGCGGTATACGGTACCGCCGAGATACATGGCGCGGGCGCCGAGCGGGTTGCCGGGGCCGCCGGCCATTTGGCGCGGCAGATAGGGCTGGCGGGCGATCATTTCCGGCGGCGGGGTCCAATCCGGCCACTCCGCCTTCTTGGTGATGGTCTGGGTGCCCGACCAGGTGAAGCCGTCGCGGCCGACGCCGATGCCGTAGCGCATGGCCTGGCCGCCTCCGAGCACGAGATAGAGATAGGTGTGCGGGGTATCGATGATGATGGTGCCGGGAGCCTCGCGGGTCGGATAGGCGACGACCTGGCGGCGCAGCCTGGCGGGCAATTCGACGGAACGGTCTGCGTCCTGCACCTGCGGCATCGATTGCACCGGCGGCTGCACCGCCCCGGTCGGCGGCGTCAGGATGAATGGGAACATCGGCAGCGGAGCGGCCGCGGCGGAGCCCGAGAAAGCGACGGTACCAATCGCCAGCGCACCGAAGGCGGCGGCAGCGAGACGTGCGTTCAGCTTGATGGAATTGAACATTGTCGACCCCTGTGGTTTGCGCCCTGCGCGCCGGTTCCGGCGCGTCGTTGGGTTAAACCAGTACAGGTGAGGCGTTTCAGGACGTTTGCACGAAATCGCCAAAATGGTTTCGTGCCGTTAGGGATTTGTTTCGTCCGTGTTTCGTCGCACGGTTAAGGGCGCGTTGCCGGGGGCTGTCCTATCCCAAGACATCGTTCCCGGCACGGCGCTTGCTGTCCGAAGGCGTGGTTTGGAATGGAGTGGAAGTCATGCCAGCGCCTTCGATGGGGAGCATGCTGGATCAGCAGAAAGGCTTTGGTCCCGGGTTTGATTTTCTCCGCGTTGCGCTCGCAATCTCCGTCGTCGCGGGGCATACGTCCTATGTTGCTACCGGTCGCGGCGACGCCGATCCGACGTGGATCCTCTGGTTTCCCCAATTTGCCATCCTCGTGATGTTCTTCGCATTGAGCGGATTCCTGATCGCCGCAAGCGGGCTGCGGCTTAGCCTGAAGGAATTCCTGATCAATCGCGGAATGCGGATCATTCCGGCGCTCGCGGTCGAGATCGTGCTGTCGGCGTTGATCCTCGGACCGATTTTCACCACGCTGCCGCTCTGGGACTATTTCACCAGCGCCGGTACCTGGAAATATTTCACGAATGTCGTCGGCCTCGTGAACTACACGCTGCCGGGCGTGTTCGCCGGCAATCCCGCGCCGGAGGTCAACAGTTCGCTGTGGACCGTGCCGTTCGAATATGGCTGCTACGCGGTGATGGCGTTCATCATGACCCTGGGGCTGCTGCGCAGGCCGGCGCTGATCGTGCTCGGCGTCGTCGTCCTGATCGGCATCGGCTTTGCAGTGCAGATCACCGGGCATGGCGCAACGCCGTCGCAACTGCCTCCGGGCGTTGCCGGCACGCTGTATGACAAGGTCTTCAGCACGGCGCTGTTCCTCGGGCGCGGCGCGAAACTGCCGGTTGCCTGCCTGCTCGGGATCGCGATCTACCTTTACCGCGACCGCATTCCCCATGACGGGCGCATTCTCGCCGTCTGCTGCGCGCTCTGCCTCGGAGCAGCACTGCTCGGACCGGCAGCCTGGATCACCCAGCCCGTCCTCAATGCCGTCATTGCTCCGGCGCTGGTCTACATCACCGTGTTCCTCGGTGTCTCGAAGCTGCCGCGGCTGCCGCTGTTTTCAAGGGGCGACTATTCCTACGGGATCTATCTGTACGGTTTCCCGATGCAGCAGGTGGTGAAGGTGTGGCTGCCGAACGCGCCGCTGGTTGTCCAGTTCGCCGTCGCGCTGGTGCTGATCACGGCGTTCGCGGCATTCTCCTGGCACTGGATCGAGAAGCCGGTCCTGAAGCTGCGCCGCCATTTCTCGTTCGTGGCGCGCAAGCGGCTCGAGCCGGAGGATATGGTCGAGATGCTCGAGGGGATCGGGCCGCTTGCCGTCAGCGTCAGCGGCAGCCGGAGCAGGCGATCTTCCTGACGAGCAGCAACAGCGTCGCCTGCGCTCAGAGGTGAATGTATCCGGCCAGTCCGTCCCACAGCAGCTTGGCCGCGGTGATGACGAGAATGGCGTAGCAGGCGCGGTATAGCGCCCGCTGGTCGAGGCGTTCGTGCAGCCGCCAACCGGCCCAGACGCCGATCGGTACGGCCGGCACGCAAAGCGCCATCAGCATCCACAGGCTTCGCGACGGCGTGGCGAGCACCAGCCACGGACCGGCCTTCAGGAGGTTGCCGACCGTGAAGAACAGGCTGGTGGTGCCGGCGTAGAGCGCCTTCGGCATGCCGAGCGGCAGCAGGTAGATCGCAAGGGGTGGTCCGCCCGAGTGCGCAACCATCGTTGTGACGCCGGAAGAGAGCCCGGCGAGCGTCGCCTTGATCGTCGAGCGCGGCCGCGGCTTAATCTCGCCGCCGCCGATGAACCACAACGCGGCGAACGCCAGCGTCACCACGCCCATCACGATCTCGACGGCATGCCGGTCGAGATCGCGCAGCGCGAAATAGCCGATAACGATGCCGACCACGAGCGCCGGCAGCAGCATCGCGAGGTCGACGCGCGACCACGTGCTCGGGCGCCAGAAACGCAGCGCCGTAAGGTCCATCACGATGAACAATGGCGCAAGCAGCGCGCCGGCCGCAATCGGGTCCATCGCGAGCGAGAGCAGCGGGATGCCGACGATGGCAAAACCGCCGCCGAATGCGCCCTTCATGAAGGAGATCAGGAACACGCCGGCCAGCGCGACCGCGAGCACGAACGGCGCGGGCAGGTCTACGATGAGGGATGCGATCATAGTGGCGCAGCATGGGGGCGTACGCATGCAGGCGCAATCCAAACATTGCTCTCGGTGCAATTGGTGTGCCCGAGCGGGCTAGCTTGCGCGCATTCTCGGCACGCCCGGCCGGTCGCCGTTGATCACCGCGCGGCGGTCGGCGACGGCGTGATGGAATTGCTCGAGCGTCAGCCCGATCACCGTGAGATCGCCTTCCTCGATCGCGCCGTCGTCGTAGCAATCGAGCGCCTCGCGCAGCAGCGCGTCCGCATCGCCCTGCATTGCCGCGAGCTCCTCCGGCGTCTCGGCGCCGCGCACCCGCGAGATCAGCGTCAGCAGACCGTCGCGATGGGTGATGTAGCGCTCGCGCTCGTCGCGTTTCACGTAGTGGCGCAGCCAGGCGCCCGCCGTGCCGAGGCCGGAGATCAGCAGGATGCTGCCCCAGATGTAGTCGGAGTATTTTTCGAGGAAGGTGCGCTCCGTGCCGTCGATATAGGCGGCCGCGCCCTGATGCGCCGGCAATGCGGCATCCTTGTCGGTGTCCGGCTTCTCGATCTTGGCGGCCGCCGGCAGGTCGCGCGCGACCTGGAGCCGCTGCGTGAACAACTGCCGATCGAGCGCGGCGATGGTCGCTTCATTCAGGGCGTGCTGCGCGACGATGAGGTGATTGACGGCGACGGTTTCGACCTTGTCCTCGGGCCGCGCCGGCGACGACGAGAAGATGCTTCCGGCGATCTCCTCGGACTCGTAGAGCGGATGCTTCTGCGCGATCGCTTCCGAGACATCGACCGGGAGGAACTTCGGTTCGCCGCGCGCCGCCGCCGTCGCCGCGATCGCTTCCGCCGTGATCTTGCTGTCGAGCGGCCCGACGGTCATGTAGGCGTCGAGCGAGGGATCGCGCGCGAGATCGGCGACCTTGTTGACGGCGAACTGACTGATCGTGACCTTGTCGGGGTTGACGCCGGACTCGGTCAGGATCACCCGCAACAGCGTGACGTTGGCCTCGGTACTGCCGACGACACCGACCTTGTGGCCCGGGAGATCGTCGATGCTCTTGATCTTCGCAGACCGCGGCTTTCCTTTGCCGCCCGACGGTGCCCACAGCACAACGACATTCTTGCGCAGGATCGCAACCGACTCGGCGCTCGCCGGCAGACTGAGATCGCCGCGCACGACCGCGAGGTCGACCTTGTTCGCGGTGAACAACGCGATGCTTTCGGCGGCGCCCTGTGTCGTGACCGGCTTCAGCCGCACCGAGTGGCCGTCACGCGCAAAAGCCTGCGCGAAGCCCTGGATGAGCTTGACGTCGTCACTGCCGGTCGGGCCGACCGCGATCTTCAGCGTCACCGGACGCAGTGCGTAGAAAAGCACGCCTCCGGCGGCGCCAAACACGAAGATGCCGGCCGCCAGGATCAGCAGCGACGAGTTTCGCCTTTTGAGCCTGCGGCGCGAGGTGCCGGGATGTTCGCTCTGCTCTGACATCTGGCTGTCATGTTACACGAAAAACCGGCAGTTCGCCGTGAAAAACAACCTAACATTTCGATGACGTCATACGTTTGAAACATCCATGTCAGAACGTCGTGCGAGCAGAATCAAGATTAACGATTTGGGTCTCCTGCGATGCGCATACTCGTTGCGACCGATGCCTGGCATCCGCAAGTCAACGGCGTGGTTCGGACGCTGACGTCGCTTGCGCGCAGCGCAGCGACCCTCGGCGCCGAGATCGAATTCCTCACCCCCGACGGGTTCCGTTCGGTCGGTGTGCCGACCTATCCGGGCCTGCGCATGGCGCTGCCGAACCGCCGCGAGATCGCGCGCCGGATCGAGGAGGCCGCGCCCGAGGCGATCCACATCGCGACCGAAGGACCGATCGGCTGGGCGGTGCGCGGCTATTGCCAGCGCAACAAGCTCGCGTTCACCACATCCTATACAACGCGCTTTCCGGAATATGTTTCGGTGCGCACCGGAATTCCCGACAGCGTCGGCTATGCCGTGCTGCGCCACTTCCACGCGGCCGGATCGATGACGATGGTTGCGACCGACTCGCTGCGATCAGAGCTTGCCGAGCGCGGTTTCCGCAAACTCGGCTTCTGGACCCGCGGCGTCGACACTAAAATCTTCAATCCGGATCAACCGGCGCTGCTCGACCTGCCGCGTCCGATCTTCATGACCATGGGCCGCGTCGCGGTGGAGAAGAATCTCGACGCCTTCCTGTCGCTGGATCTGCCGGGCTCCAAGGTCGTGGTCGGCGATGGCCCGCAACGGGCTGCGCTGGAACAGAAATATCCCGACGCGATTTTCCTCGGCGAGAAGAAGGGCCAGGATCTGACCTCGCACCTCGCCGCCGCCGACGTCTTCGTGTTCCCGAGCCTGACCGACACCTTCGGCGTCGTGCAACTCGAGGCGCTGGCCTGCGGCACGCCGGTCGCGGCGTTCCCGGTCACCGGCCCGAAGGACGTCATCGCGGATCATCCGATCGGCGCGATCGACAACGATCTGCGCAGCGCCTGCCTGCGCGCGCTGAACATGTCGCGTGCCGACTGCCGCAATTTTGCGTTGGAGCGTTCCTGGGAAAACAGTGCGCGTCAGTTCATCGGCAATCTGGCCACGTTGCAGCCGAGCCGCGCGCCGCGGCCCGCCCGCCGCGTTGCCGGCCGCAGTGCGGTTCCGAATTAACAGCTCAAACGAACGAAAGACGAGAGACTTATCTATGGCTGAAATCATCAAGCTGGGCGCCGACCGTTCCATGGACTTCGACCGCGAAACGGTCGAGCAGGCCTATGACCGCTGGGCGCCGATCTACGACCTCGTGTTCGGCGGCGTGTTCAGCAAGGGCCGGCAGGCTGCGATCCAGGCCACCAACAAGATCGGCGGCCGTGTGCTCGAGGTCGGCGTCGGCACCGGCATCTCGCTGCCGCTCTATAGCCAGAATGTGCGCATTTTCGGCACTGACATCTCCGAGGCGATGCTCGAGAAGGCCAAGAAGCGGGTTGCCGAGCAGGGCCTGAAGAATGTCGAGGGCCTTGCGGTGATGGACGCCGAGAAGCTCGAATTCCCCGACGATTCGTTCGACGTGGTGATGGCGCAGTACGTGCTGTCCGCGGTGCCGAACCCGGAAGCCGCGCTCGACGAGTTCGCCCGCGTGGTGCGCCCGGGCGGCGAACTGATCATCCTGACCCGCGTCAGCGCCGATGCCGGCGTCCGCCGCTTCATCGAGCAGAAGCTGCAGCCGGTGGTGCGCCCGCTCGGGTTCCGGACCGCCGAATTCGCCTGGTCGCGCTACACCAAATGGCTGGCCGGCGCGCGCGGCATGGAGCTCGCTGAGCGCCGCCTGATCCCGCCGCTCGGCCACTTCTCGCTGGTCCGCTTCCGCAAGGCGGACGTCGCCAAAGCCGCCTGAGGCGGTTGGCCTGGCGGCTCAGCCCGCCGGTCCTCCCGGGTGAGGTGGCGCACAGCGCGCCCCAAGCCAGGAGGCTACGATCTGCTTCGCCTCATCTCCGCAAGCCTCGCCGGGATGAGGCGAGACCCTTCTCCGGTTGCGTCAAGGCGTCGCTCCGCATTGTCATATGTCATTATGATGATGTCACACGCGATACATCGAATCCCTGTAAATCCTGTCCCGAAAGATGTTGGGGGAACCAATGATCAAGAATTTTCTGCAAGAGCTGCGTACCCAGCGCTGGGATGACCATCGCTTCTACCACCACAGCCGGATCAACCAGAGCCTGCACTTCGTCAGTGCGCTGAGCTTCCTGTTCGCCTATGTGATGCTGTTCTTTGATCCGGTCGTGTCGGCGCTGGTCGGCTGGCTGGTCTCGATGACCTCGCGCCAGGCCGGTCACTTCTTCTTCGAGCCGAAGGGGTATGACCACGTGAACCAGGCGACCCACGAGCACAAGGAAGACATCAAGGTCGGCTACAACCTGCAGCGCAAGGTCGTGCTGATGGCGATCTGGGCGCTGTCGCCGATGGTGCTGTACTTCGATCCGACCCTGTTCGGCCTGTTCAAGCCCTGGGTCACGATGGGCGACTTCACCCGTCAGGTGGCCAAGGTCTGGCTCGTAGTCGGCATCGGCGGCCTCCTGTTCCGCACCATCCATTTGTTCTTCATTCGCGACATCGAGACCGGCCTCGTCTGGATGACCAAGATCGTCACCGACCCCTTCCACGACCTCAAGCTCTATCACAAGGCGCCGCTGTTCCTGATGAAGGGCGAGCTGATCGATCCGGGTCTCGAGAAGCACGTCAAGCACGCCTGATCGTTGCTCCAATATCTTTCCGATATGCGTCATGCCCGGGCTTGTCCCGGGCATCTACGTCTTGGGGCATCGCAACAACAAGGTCTCGTCTTGAAGCTTCTCGTTTGTGCAATCTCTTCACCTCGCCCCGCGTGCGGGGAGAGCTCGGATTGCATCGCCAGATGCAATCCGGGTGAGGGGGGCTCACCGCAAATCCGTCTGTTACCGATCTTGTGGATGCGGCCCCTCTCCCCAACCCTCTCCCCGCAAGGGCGGGACGAGGCAGCGCGAGAGCGGTGGCTCGCCTCAGCGCCCGAACCTCACGGCGACCATCTCTTTCAGGATCTGCCGCTTGATGTTCTTGTTGGTGAGGCCCTCCTTGTGCCACCACCAGGCGTCGCGCTTCATCTTCTCGGCTGCCGCGACGAAGCGGTCGGCGACCTCGGCGAAGTCGGCGTCGGTGTAGTTCAGGCTGAAGATCAGCCGGCCGGTGCCGACCCAGCTCAGCGCCAGTCCCTCGGCCCGCAGATAGTATTGCAGCATCCAGTTGTAGCGGGACGGCTCGGTGTAATAGACCGTCCAGATCGACGAGATGTTGCCGACCCGAACCGGCAGGTCCTGCGCTTTGAGCCGGTCGTTGAGCGCCATGGCGCGCCCGTTCCAGGTCTCGTCGAGCCCGTTGTAGATCGAGCGGAAGTTCGGGCTGGCGAGCCGGCTCAGAAACTCGTCCATCGCCGTCATCACATAGGGATGCGAGTTGAAGGTGCCGCGGGCAAAGCAGATGTCGGCCGGCCGGTCGTCCCGGAAGCGGCGCATCAGGTCCTTGCGGCCGCAGACCACGCCGACCGGAAGCCCGCCGGCAAGGCTCTTGCCGTAGGTCGCCATGTCGGCCTTGACGCCGAAATATTCCTGGGCGCCGCCGGCGGCGAGGCGGAAGCCGACGAACACCTCGTCGAAGATCAGCACGATGCCGCGCTCGGTGCAGACCTCGCGCAGTTTCTTCAGCCATTCGGTGTAGGCGGCGCGGTCGTATCGGGAGGAGCGCGACGAATCGACCAGCGCGGAATCGCCGGGCGCGTTGCCGTTCGGATGCAACGCCTGCAGCGGATTGACCAGCACGCAGGCGATGTCCTTGCGGGTGCGCAGCACGTGCAGGGTCTTCTCCGACATGTCGGCGAGCGTGAAGGTCTCGTGCGGCGACACCGGATTGCCGACGCCGGGCTGCACCTCGCCCCACCAGCCGTGATAAGCGCCGGCGAAACGCACCAGATGGGTCCGCTTGGTGTGGTAGCGCGCGAGTCGCACCGCCTGCATCACGGCCTCGGTGCCGGACATGTGGAACGAGACCTCGTCGAGGCCCGAGATCTCGCAGAGGCGCCTGACGTTGTCGGCAATAACCGGGTGGTAAGGGCCGAGCACGGGGCCGAGCGCGTGCGCCCGCTTCTCACCCTCGGCGATGCACTCCTTGTAGAAGTCGTTGCCGAAGATGTTGACGCCGTAGGAGCCGGTCAGGTCGTAGGACACGTTGCCGTCGAGGTCGGTGACGGTGACGCCGCTGGAGGCCTCGACGAAGGCCGAGGTGCCGAGATGCTCGCGCACCAGGCGGCTGTACTGGAACGGTACGCGGTAGGTTTCGGTGAACTGCAGGTCGGAGATCCGCTCCGTCACCTCGGCGGTCAGCGCGCGGCCCTTGGGGTAGCGATCCGCGTAGAGGCCGGCGAGGCGGAAGAAGCCATCCTGCCGCTGCATGGCGACGTCCTTCGGTGCTCCGTCGGAGCGGAAGAACTCGTCGATGTCGAATTCGTAGTGCGGCACCATGCGCGCCACCATCTTGGACATCTTGGAGTGTCCGGTCAGCGAGCGGTGCTTGGCCCGCGACAGCGCGAGGCGGGCCTGAATTTTTGGGAAAGCTGCGGCGGCGCCGGCAAGCGCGGCGGCGGACAGCGAGAGAATCGGAAGGGATGTTTCCATGACAGAAGCGCTAGCCTCGGCACCTAACAAATTCATGACAGTCAAGGGCCTGATCTCGGCATTCACCCAGCAGGAAGACCTCAATTTCCTGCTAACCAACCGGATTCCGCGGGCGGCGATCACCCGCTTCATGGGTTGGTTCTCCAAGGCCGAGAACCCCCTGGTGCGCGACGTCTCGATCGCCTGCTGGAAGCTGTTCTCCGACCTCGATCTGTCCGAGGCGAAGAAGACCGAGTTCAAGAGTTTGCACGATTGCTTTACCCGCGAGCTCAAGCGCGGCCTGCGCCCGGCGGTGGCCGATCCCGCCATCATCGCGAGCCCGTCGGATGCGATCATCGGCGCGCATGGGCGGATCGAGGATGGGCAGTTGTTCCAGGTCAAGGGCGCGCCCTATTCGCTGCTCGACCTGGTCGGCGATCCCGCGCTGGTGGAGCGGCACAGCAACGGCCGCTTCGTCACGCTGCGGCTGACCTCGAGCATGTATCACCGCTTCCACGCGCCCTATGACCTTGCGATCGACAAGGTGACGTTCATTCACGGCGACGTCTGGAACGTCAATCCGATCGCGCTGAAGCGGATCGAGCGGCTGTTCTGCAAGAACGAGCGCGCGGTGCTGCGCGCGAAGCTTGCGACCGGCGAGGCGCTGACGCTGGTTCCGGTCGCCGCCATCCTGGTGGCGAGCCTCCGCCTGCATTTCCTCGACGTCACGCTGAATGCGCAGTCGCGCGGCCCGGTGGATTTCCCGTGTGACGCGCATGTGAAGAAGGGCGATGAACTCGGCTGGTTCGAACACGGCTCGACGATTATCGTGCTCGCGCCCGGCAATTTCGAATTCTGCGACAATGTCGCGGAGGGAGCACGGATCAAATGCGGCGAGGCGTTATTGCGGAAGCCCTCATAGCGCTTTCGAGCGAAGTGGGCACCGGTTCGCGTGAAGAAAGCGCGTCAAAATATGAACTCTGATCTCGCTGTTTCCTGCGCGTCATTCTTTGGGCACGATCTGCCCGGAAAACCGGTTTCCACTTTTCCGGATCATGCTTTAAGATATGCGGGATCGTCGCGCGACGATCCTGAATCGCAAACCTGATGGACACGCGATGGCGCGGACGCCTGTTCTGGCGGCGGGAGGCATTGTGCTGCGGCGGGACGCACCGCAGCGCTTCGCCGTCGTGCGCCTGCGCAAGCGCAATGAATGGGTGCTGCCCAAGGGCAAGCTCGACGATGGTGAGACGCCACGCGCCGCCGCCGAGCGCGAGGTGCTGGAAGAAACCGGCCACGATGTCGAGGTGCACGAATTCCTCGGCACGCTGGTCTATGATTCAGGCGGACGTTCCAAGGTGGTGCACTACTGGCGGATGGATGCCGACGGCAAGCCGGTGCGCGCGTTGATGAGCGATATCAGGGAAGTCGACTGGCTGCCGCTCGACGCGGCGCTCGACCGCCTGTCGCGCAGCTATGAACGTGCGTTTCTGGAGAATGTCGGCCCGATCGCGTTGCAGGCCGCCGAGCGACGGCGCGTGCGGCTTGTCGAAGAGGAGCCGGGCGTCGATACGACCGCAAACCCCGAAGCTCCCGCCGCCGCAGAGACTCCGGCGGTCGCTGAAGCGTCCGTGGTCGCTGAGGCGTGCGTGGATGCCGAGATGCCGGTCGTCGTTGACGCGCCGGCGCCTGCCGAGGCGGCGGTCATGGCGGAGCCGTCCGATATTGCCGGGGCGCCGGCGGCGGATGCATCCGAAGCATCACCGTCATCCGCGCGCGGGATCGAACCCCTTGCCACGGCCGTCCGGCCGATCCCGCGCAAGAACCTGATCGCGCGCGTGCGGGACTGGCTGCGCCGCGCGGCCTGATCACCCGCACATCTGGCGCCGTGCGGTTGGCTGCCAGGCGTCGATGTCACGCTGCAAGGCAAGACACTCGGCAACGCGCTTGGGCGAACCCAATTCATTTGCGAGAAGCTGTGCCGCATGAACTTCCGCCATGGCGCCGCGAACGTCCCCGTGCGCCAGCTGGAGCCTGGAAATCTGCAGCCTCAGCCGCACGACCTGAACCCGCCCTTCGATGCTGGACCACAGCTGGCGGGCGAGATGGAGATGCCGCATTGCTGTCTCATGGTCCTGCCGGGAGAGCGCGAGGATCGCCTGCGCTTCGTTGGTGAGCGCGCGGATCGAGGGCATCGGCCAGCGATCAGGACTTCCCGAAAGTTCGCAGATCAATGCCTTCGCTTGACTGGTCCGATGCGTGTGTGCCGCGACCAGCGCCAGATGCGCGAGCAGGATTCCCCGCCGCTGCAGGGTCCACCAGGTCTTGCCGATCAAGCTCCGTTCGAGACTCGCATGGGCCGCTTCCGCTTCGCCTCTTGCGAGCAGCAACATCGCGCGGCCCGGCTCCGGGCACCAACCCATCGTGTAAGCCCTGTCGTAGGCTTCGAGCGCTGCGTCGTCATTGCCGATGGCAGCCAGGATATCGCCCAGCACCCGGTTGGCATCGCCCATCGACCATGGCGCATCGCTGGTCAGGCGCGCGAGCGCGTCCCGAATCCGAGCGAGCGCTTCGTCGAGTGAACCCCTGATGCCGAGCACCTCGGAGCGATGCAGCTGGCATGAACCTGTCAGTTCCATACCGCTGCTCGAACAGAAATTCTGGTAGCTCCGCGTCCACTGGTCGGCCCGCGCCCAATCTCCGAACATCCGGGCTGCCCACAGAATGTTGCAATAGAGGTTGCCGCCCATGATCGGGTCCAGATTGGTGCTGGACAGCGCGACCGCGGCGGCATGGTCCTGATCGGCCAGTCCACCATGCGTGTCGCCGAGGCATAGCCGATAGAAGCCGCGATAGGCCAGGCTCAGAGCTTCGATGTTGAGCGCATCCTTGTATCGGACGGCGGTGTAGGCCGCGTCGGCCAACGCGAGTGCCTGTTCCGGCTCGCCATCGAAGGCAGCTAGTTTGGACTTCATCCATAACAGCAGGGCAGTCGTCGGCGGATCGTCGAGCCTGGAGGCCCAATCTTCCGCTCGCGCGAGCCAGCCCTTTCCGATCGCGGCCTGACCGCTCTCGAAATGCAGGCCCGAGAGCGCGATTGCTTCGACCGCTGCGCCGGCAGCGTCGCCGGCTTCGTTGCGCGCGGCGACCGCGCGAACCAGAATCGGAATGGCTGCCGCGGTCCTGCCGAGGCATTGCAGGGCAAGCGCCCATTGGTGCAAGTCTTCAGCGTTGAGCCGGCCGTCTTCATCCGCGCTCGCGAACAGGGTGGCTGCCTGCAGCCACAATTGCCCGGCCGCTGCGCGTCGGGCAAGACCGATTGCTCCGAGTGCACCGACGATGCCATCGGCTTGCTTTTGGCCAGCACGTTCCGGCTGCCTGATCTCGGAATCAACGAAGAGCCGATATCCCTTGCCCGGCAGATTCCGGATCGCTCCCTCCATGCCACCCTTGCGCAGCGCGGCGCGCAACGAACTCACCGCCCGCTGCAGCGAGTTGTCGGTGACCGTGACATCCGGCCAGACGGCCTCGAGCAGCTCGTCCTTGGAGACGACCCGGTCGCGGTGGTGGACAAGGTAGACCAGCAGATCGAACACACGCGGCTGCAAAGCGACTTCCTGCCGCGCGCACAGCAGCACGCGTCCAGCTTCATCAAGCTCGAACAGTCCAAATGAGATTGCCATGTGTATGGGTCCGGCGTCGCCGGAAAAGGTTCAGGCAAAGATCAGACAATGATCAGTCCGCGGTAAGGACAGTCGGCATCGACAGCGCCTATAGCTCATCATGGCCCGAGATCATCGTGGCCCGCTGTCCAACAGTCGTAAACTGAGGAGATTTCGATGGAACTCTATGTCATTCGCCGTCCGAGCGCCTGGGCAAACATGGGCGAGCTGGAGCTTGCCGGTGCAACGTCCGCCAGGATCGGCGACGAGCAGATGCCGGACCGCGTCCGCTGGATCCGCAGCTACGTCGTGCATGAGGCAGATGGTCGCATTGGCACTTTCTGCATCTACGAGGCGCGTGACGGTGACTCGATCCGGGATCATGCGCGCTGCGTCGGCATGCCGGGTGAGGAATTCTACAAGGTCGCGACCACAGTGGTGGTGCGCGGTGATCCCATCCAACCGCCCATTGCAGCCGAATGACGCCTGCGAGGCGTCGCATGGCGCATCCCGGCCAACCATTATCCGGAGCGCCATCACACTTCGATCAAGGAAACGATAATGTCGATTTCATTCATGGAGTCCTTCTACAATCCGGTGCGAAGGCATTTTTCCATTCTGCTCTTGCGCATCCGCCGGATCGTCGATCAGTCGGTCGCAGAGATGCTCGCACGCCGCGAGCAGCAGGCAAATTGCCTGATGTCGCGCGATATCGGCGGCCGGCGGTCGAAGGGCGCCGGCAACCGCGGCTCTCGGCCGATCATTCGAAGTGCGCTGCTCGGGCTGATGATCGCAGGTTTGTCGTCGCCGGTGTTCACCAGAGCGGAGGAGCCTGCCGTTCGGGAGCATCGTGCAGCTCAGGCGCAGCAGGTGGTTTGGCCTCAGCGCAGTGGGCGCGGCTGCAGGCATCGTTCGGATTGGAGCATTGCTGCCGCATCCACCATCCCGGTCCTTCTCGACCGTCGCACCTAGCTCGCAGCACATTGAAGTCATTGCACGACGCCCTTTGGCGCAACTCCCGGACTTCAGGCGAAGCCAGCGGCTTCGCCGGCAGCCGCACCACACATTTTTAAAGGAGATACACATGAACGTTCAGACCGAAATGCCCACCGTCGACCTCGCCGCCGTCAAGGCACGCCAGCAAGCCACTTGGAGCTCGGGGGACTACGCGATCGTCGGTACCACGCTTCAGATCGTCGGCGAGTTGCTCTGCGAGGCGATCGATCTGCGCAGCAATCAAATGGTGCTCGACGTCGCCGCCGGCAACGGCAACGCGACGCTGGCCGCGGCGCGGCGTTTTGCCGACGTGGTCTCGACCGATTACGTCGGAGCGTTGCTCGAGCGCGGCCGCGAGCGTGCGGCCGCGGAGCGGCTGCCGGTCACGTTCCAGGAGGCGGATGCGGAGAGGCTGCCGTTCGCCGACGCGAGCTTCGATGTCGTGCTGTCGACCTTTGGCGTCATGTTCACCGCCGACCAGCAGCAGGCGGCGAATGAACTGCGCCGTGTCTGCCGCATCGGCGGCAAGATTGGCCTTGCGAGCTGGACGCCAGAAGGTTTCATCGGCCAGGTGTTCAAGGCCATCGGCAAATATGTGCCGCCGACTCCGGGCGTCAAATCTCCCGCGCTATGGGGCACCGAGGCGCATCTCGCCGCCATGTTCGGCGCGGACGCCAGGGTTGACGCCCAACGCAGGCACTTCAATTTCCGTTACCGGTCGCGCGAGCATTTCCTCGAGATCTTCCGCACCTATTACGGTCCGGTGTTGAAAGCCTTCGGGGCGATCGATGCCGTCAAGCAGCAGCTGCTGGCCGCCGACCTGTTCGGCCTGATGGACCAGTTCAACGTCGCCAAGGATGGAACGCTGGTAATCCCCAGCGAATATTTGGAGGCCGTGATCACCAGGCGGGGCTGATCTGCCGTTCGCAATTCGTCGATTGGAGTGTGGTGCCGGCGTCCTCGCCGGTGCCACGCTCGCACCTTGGGTCGCAGAAGCTCGTCAGGGACGCTCAAGCGAGCACGACATGGCTGCGATCGATCAATAGTGCCGCTTGTCCTTGGGCGGCGGCTTCGCGGCGCGCGGCGGTGGCGCGCGTCGTTGCTGGAAGGCCGGGCGTGCCTGCACTGCGGGCCGTTGTACGCCCGGACGCGGACCCGGTGCGGCCTGCTGAATGCCGGGCCGCGCCTGGCCGGGTGCCTGCGGCGCAGGCTGCGCCGCGCCCTGTCGCGGCACGCTTGGCTGAGCCGGTTGACCTGGCTGGCGCACGCCGCCTGGCATCGGTGTGCGACCGGGTTGCAGGCCGCCTTGACGTGCAGGCGATTGTTGTCCGCCGGGCGGTGTCGCGCCGCCTTGGCGCGTGGGGTCTTGGCGTGCAGGTTCTTGGCGCGCGGGCTGTTGTCCGGCCGGCGTCTGGACGCCGGGCGCGTGCGGCAGCGTCGTGCCGCCGGGTTGGCCGGGCAGCGCGTGCTGTGCGCCGCCTTGCTGCTGCGTGCCCGGCTGCTGCTGCGAGCCCTGCCGGCCAGGTGTGCCCGGTTGCGTGCCCGGTTGCTGCGGTTGGCCCGGACGGTTCGGCTGGCCGGGCTGCTGCAACTGACCCGGACGGTTTTGCTGACCCGGTTGCTGCGGAGCGTTGCGGTTCTGGCCTGGCGGGCCGTTCTGGCGCTGCGGGTTCGGCTGCACCGGCTGGCCGCGGTTCGGATAGGGCGCGGCCGGATTGGCCCGGCGGAAGTCCGGATTGGCGCGGCGGAAGTCACGCTGCTCGCTCACGACCTGACGGCCCAGTGTCTGCGCGGAATGCACCGCGCGCACGAAGCCCTGGTCACGCGTCATCTGTTGCGGCGAGATCGTCAGCGGCACCGCGGCGAAGCGCGCGCCGCCGGTGCCCGGACGAATCGCAAACCCGCTCGCCCCGCGCGTCAGCACGCCGAGCGAGGCGCCGCTTCGGTCGTTGACCTCGATGCGGCCGACATGTCCGTCGGCGTCGGGATAGAGCTTGATGCCGACATTGTTGCTGGTCGCGGTCGCGCCTTCGGGCACTTCGACAAGGCCGGTGGTGCCGCGGATGCCGAGGGTTGCGGTCGGCGTCGAGATCTTCATGTCGCCGGTCTTGGCGACGGCGGCGGCGACGAACGCCGCCGTTCCCTTGGCGACGTTGAACAGCGCGCTGTTCTGCTGGCCGCCGTCCTCGTAGACATAATTGTCGATCGCGATCCTGGCGTTGGCCCGCAGGTTGAAGGTGGTGCCGTCGTTGAAGGTGATGCCGAGCGAGGAGGTCGCCGATGTGGCGACGTCATCATTGGCGAAGATGTCGTCGCGGATCTGCAATGGAGTGGTGGTGTTGTTGCGCGTGACGGTGGCGGTGCCGGTCAGTGTCGCGACGTTGCCGATCGGCTCGGGCGCGGTTGCCTGCGGCGCGGCGGCCGGAGCGGGTGCAGGCGTGGCAGGCGCTGGCGTTGACGGTGTCGCACTCGGCGCCGGAGCGGCCGAAGGCGCCGGTGCAGGCTGCGCTTGCGCGAGCTGCATCAGGTCCGGTGCGGCATTGGCCGTTGCATGCCAACCGATCGTGACGCCGGCACCAAGCAGAAGCGCATAAAGGAAGGCGCGGCGCATCACCATCGATTCCCGGGAGGCATTGGGGATCGGCAATTGAGCCGCGTCAGGCTGAATGCCGAATGAACGGTGCTGCCTTGTTGTCATGGCGGCCCCGAACGATCAAGCACCGCACTCCCGGAAGGAAGCGCGGCGCTTGGTTGTTGTTGGGGGGGTGGCTAGCCGCGCTTGTGAGGCGTGATGTTGAGTGGCTTCGCCGGCCTGGCCGCGGGCGCATAGCTTGCAGGCTGCGCGGCGGTTGCGGCCGGCACGTAGTGGAACACCGCCTTGCAGCCGTCGCTGAGCAGCGCGCGCTGCCGGACCATGCAGGCGGTGACGCGATCGACATCGGGGATTTCCGAGCTGCACAGCCGCATCGCGTCGCCAGTGCACATCTGCTGCTGCTCGTCGGTGTAGGCATAGGACGCGGAGGTCAACAGACCGAGCGTGAACGCGGTTGCCGCCAGCAGTTTGCCCTGACGAAGCGCGGAAGCGGTGAAAGCCATGATGTCCCCCTTGTGGTGAGCGCGCCGACGCAGCGCGTCGTCGAGGCCATCACTAGGGAGGCTTGGTTTCGGCAATTCTTCGTGCGCACTGCAAAATGGTTTCGTCGCGCGCCGGTTTGTTTCGTCAACCACACGCCGACGGGTAACGTCAGCGCCTACGGTGTCGCTGCCGCCGGAGCCCCCTCCAGCGCGAGCACGGCCTCGCGCTGGGCTTCGGGCATGGCGCGGATGCGGTGCCTGGCGGTGAGCCGAAGGGCGGCAAAACCGCCGAGGAACACCACGATCTTGCTCACGATGCCGAAGATCGGCATCACCACAGCCCATGTCGTGATCTCGCAGGTCAGCGCGACGAAGGCATTCACGGCGGCGGAGGTGAACATCAGGGCTGCCCAGGCGTAGCCGACCATGACGGCGACATCGGGCACGACCGTCTGCGCGATCTCGGGCAGATAGCGGTTGAGCCAGCCTCGCTTCAGCATCACGACGCCGACGATTGCGTAGATCACGCTCGGCTTGAACAGCACGAAGCGCGGGTCATTCGTGAGCAATGTCGCGGTGCCGGCGGTGACGACCAGGAACAGGCTCAGCCATTCCATGGTGTCGATCCGCCTCCGGCGTACGATCTGGATGCCGATCTGCGTCACACCGAAGGCGATGCCGATACCGACCGAGAGCGCGGTGTTGTGGGTCAGCAGGAACAGAACGAGAAAGACGAGGGTCGAGGCCAGGTCGAGGGCGAGCAGTTTTGCCGCCGTGAGAAAATGCTTCATCGGTCGTTGCGCTCCGCTCGCCGTGCCACGCCTTGGCGCGATCCGCGCCTGCGCCGGCACAGCTAGACAGATTGTGGGGCCGCAAGCCTATCGATTTCTGAAATCGAGGAGTGATTTCTCACCCTGACCGAGCGATTTCCGCAGCGTTCGTGGTTTGCGCGGCCGTCGCCCGGCGTCGAAACTCGGTCGGCGTCAGCCCGGTGTCCGCCTTGAAGGCACGGTTGAACGGCGCCAGCGACTGGAACCCGGCATCCAGCGCAATCGTCAGCACCGGCACCTCGGCCTGGCCGGCATCGGCGAGCGCCGCCTTGGCTTCGTCGAGCCGATAGCGGTTGAGGAAGGCGTTGAAGTTGCGGTGGCCGAGCCCGTCATTGATCAGCGTCCGCAGCCGGTATTCCGGCATGCCGAGCCTGACCGCCAAGACGCCGATGGTCAGCCCCTCCTGCCGATAGGTCCGCTCGGTCGCCATCAGGTGCTTGAGGTGATTGAGCGCGGCCTGGCTGGACGGCGGCGGACCGGCATTGGCGAGCGAACGCGCGACCGGTGCGGCCTGGCCACTTCCGCCGCGGGCGCCGGCAACCGCCGGCTGGCTCTCGGGCGGATCGAACAGCATCATCCAGATCGCGATCAGCGCGAATGCGCCAAGGGCGAGCGCGGCGCTGAGGCTGATCGACCGGGTCGGAATCGCGGCGAGTCCGGCCGCCGCGGCGAACATCATCTGAAGGCCGATGCCGATCAGCAGCGCGATCAGGATCCGGCCACGTGCCGTGGTCACGGCGGTGCGCCATCCCTTCGGAATTTGCGCGATCCCGAGCACGGCGAAGGCGATCGTCGCCAGCGCCAGGGCGCGGCCGCACGGCCCGGCGAGATCGGGCCAGATCGTCCAGCAATTGTGGCTCACGACACCAAGGCCGGCGAGCAGCGTCCACACCGCCGCGTGCCAGGGCCGCAGCGCAAACCGCTCGTCGAACATCGCGCGCGCCCACAGCCAGAAAATCACCGGCGAGCCCATCGCGAAGGCGATGAACGGAGAGCTCCAGCCGAATGACGATGCGGGAAAGAAGGGTGCGGTCGAAATCGCGTAGGCCGCGCCGGCCACGCCCATCGCGGCACCGAGATGCGCGGCGCGATGCACCGCCGCGTAACGCAGCAGCAGCACCGCGCAAACCACCAGAAACAGCGCGACCACCGCGCCCCGGAGACCGAGTTCAAGAGCCGTCATCGCCATCGCAAGCCGCCTGCAGGTTCGATTCAACTCGACACTGCTGCGCTTATAGCGCGTCCGGCGATCGACATGAAGCGATCGTCGGACCGGTAAAAAAACTGATGTCCGCCCGCCGTCTGCGCGGCAGCGGACATCAGGTCGTGCCGTGTCGGCGCGCTAGCTGACCCGCTTCCAGGTCTGGCCGCCGCAGAACATGCCGCCGAAGGCGCAGCCCTGCACGCGCATCGCATTCGGGCCCTTCATCGCGATCGTCGAGTCGTAGTTGCGGCCGGAATCGGGATCGTGGATGCGGCCACTCCACTTGCTGCCGTCGGGCTTCATGTTGATCAGGATGCGCTCGTTGCTCTTCATCGAATAGCCGCACAGATTGGTGCCGCAGGATTCGACGCGGACGTTGCCCTTGTTTTCCTCGGTGGCCCAGACGCCGATCGGTCCGGTTGGCGCCGCCGCTGGTGCTGCTGCAATCGGAGCGGCTTGCGGCTGCGGCGCGGGCTGCGCGGCGACCGGTGCAGGCGCAGCGGGCGCGGCGTCAACCGGCGCGGGGGCCGAGGTCGCAACCGTTGCCGGTGGCGCAGGGGGCGGGGGAGGCGGCGGGACGGCGGCAGCGGCCGGCTGCGGTGCGGCGGCCTGAACCGGCGCAGGTGCGGGCGCCGCCGGCGGGGCGGGTGACGGCGAGATCGTCGAGGCGGCATCGTCATCGTCGTCGGACTTCGAGCCGAGATTCTTGCTGATGCCGCCGATCGTGCCGTTATAGCCCGGCGCTGAGATGCGGATGCAGGACAGCGCGCTGCAATTGCGCGGCGCCTCGACATGAATGCGCTGGCCGTCAATCTGGAAGGTGATGCCGGTGCCGCCGGCATGCGCTGACGTGGTGGCCATCAGCAGCGCGGCGATCGCAACGAGCTTCTTCATCTTAAGTCTCCATGGCGTTGAGCGGGGGGCATCGATTGGTCCGGACGCTACGCGCCACCGGCACCCGCTTCTGTGATGCGCATCACGTTGCCGGGCTGAGCCGCAGGCCTCGCCACGGTGACGGAGATCACTGCGCCGCGAGCAGGCCGCCCCTAGCGTCATCGGATGTTTTGGAGGCTTCGATGAAGCGCTTCTGCCCGCTCGTCGCGCTGATGCTGTTCACGCCGCTCGCCCATGCCAGCGAGGGCATCACGTTTTCGATTGGCGGCCACCGCGTCCACGTGGATTCGAGGCGCTGCCGTTCGTTGTCCTGCGTCTCGGTGTCGGGCGCATCCAGGCGCGACGACGGCGGTGACAATGGCCGCACGTTGAAGCCGCTGCCCGCGCCTGTGCCGGCAGCGCCTCCCGCGCCGCCACCGATCATCGTGTACAAGCCCGCTCCGGTCGTCCCCGCTGCCGCGACGCCACCGTCAGCGCCGTCGCCGCCCCGCGTGATGACGCCCGCGCCACCGTCGGTCATCGCAGCTCCGCCTCCGCCTCCGCCTCCGCCGCCGGCCGCGGTGCCTGCAGCGCCTGTGCGTCCGGCGCCGCCGGTGATGCGCGTCTCGCGCGAGGCCGACGAACCGGACGACGGTCCGATCGGCGACTGGCAGACCGAAGCCAGCAATTTGGTGCGCATCCGCCTCTGCGGTACGGCGTTGTGCGGCTATGCGCTCGACAGGACCACGCGCGATCTCGGTGAAGCGGTGCTGATCAACATGAAGCCGAAGACGGACGTGCGCTGGAATGGCGGCGTCTACAGCCAGGACAGCGGCAACATCCGTTACGGCACGATCGAATTGAAGGGCGCTGACAAGCTGCGGGTCTCGTCCTGCGCGCTCGGCCGCGTCTACTGCACCGGTGCCGACTGGGTCCGCGTCTCGCACGCGCGGCAGCGCGTGATCACGCAGGGGCAGCCCCGGGGCGAGCCGCGCTCCTGAGCGCAGCTGTCCAATTTGTAACCGGATGAGACGCGCGCGATGGCGCTCCTGAGAGGGTGACGGAATAAGCTATCGCAAGAAAGCAAAGCGCCCGGCGGGTGCGGCCGCCGGGCGCCGAACTCGTGGCCTGGTCGAATGCTTTAGAACACGCCGAGAATGATGGCGCCGACGAAGGCGAACGCGATGTACGCGGCCACAATGCTCAGCTTGCTCAGCAGAGGACTCGCGAAATCCATTGGGAAGCTCCCTTGGCTCACAATGCTGCCCGCATCAACGCAAAAGCTAGCAAGAGGTTCCTGGCCGAAAAAGTCAGCGTTGCTGCCAAGCTCGATGTTTCCATGCGATGCCGCATTGCGATGCGTGGCTCAAACAGACGCCGAATCAAGGCGTTGAAGCGCCCGCAAATAAATTCCGCGGGGTTGCGGGTTGCGGTCTGGCCGCGGGTCCCGGATACCGTCATCAGATTTCAGAAAGATTGCAATGATGCGAGACACAATCAAAAGGTGAATGGCGATGCCGCAGGATGTCGAACCTCCACGCATTCTCGATCACAACAATGCGGTGGCGATCACCTCGCTCCGCTGCGACGTGACGCGAAGCGTTCGCCACAGTTGACACAGCGAGATCGATGCGGTCGCGCGAATTGCCCTGCGGGGTTCCGCTGCATGGTTAAAGACACCTGAAATCAAGCAGTCGAAATGCGTTGAAGAGTCTTTAATCAAATTCGCAGAACCTCCGCGCCATGACGCGTGGAGTTCGTTTGTATCTCGTCGGCTCCCTTGTCCTTGTGTCGCTTGCTGGTTGCGGCCGCGGTCTGTTCCAGACTGCCGAGCGCGAACCGTGGCGGGCCGAGGCCGAGGCCGCTTGCCTGAAATCAGGCGCGGTCAAGGAAGGCCCGGACCTCGTCCGCATCGATCCGATTTCCGGCCCCGGTGTCTGTGGCGCCGAGTTTCCGCTCAAGGTCGCCGCGCTCGGCGAAGCCAGTTCGGCTTACGGATTTGCCGACGACAGCCTGCGTCCACCGGCGTCGGTCGGCAACCAGCCGCGTTGGCCGATCAATCGTCAGCCGGGCCCGCCGCCCGCGCAGGCGCCATACTCCGAACAGGCCGTCGGCCAGCCGAACTATGGCAGCCAACCGAACGGACCGGTGTCGCTGTCGGCGCCCGGCGTCCCGCCGCAGCAGGGCGAGATCGACCTGCCGCCGGATGGCTCGCCCGATGCCAGCGGCGAGCGACCTTATTATCCGGGTCTGCCCCGTAATCCGCAGCGCGAGGGCGCGACCGCGCCTTATTCACCTGCGCCTTATTCCCAGCAACCGTCGGGCGCGGCGCCGCCGCCACGGCTTGGCCCGTCGAACGGCAATCCGGTGATGACGGTCGGCCCGGTCGCGGTGAAGCCTGCGGCAACGCTGGCGTGTCCGATCGTCTCGGTGCTGGAGCGCTGGCTCGCCGATTCCGTGCAGCCGGCGGCGCAGCGCTGGTTCGGCGCGCGGGTCGTCGAGATCAAGCAGATATCGGCCTATTCCTGCCGCGGCATGAACGGCAATTCGCATGCGCATATTTCCGAGCACGCCTTCGGCAATGCGCTCGATATCGCGGCCTTCACGCTCTCTGATGGCCGACGCATCTCGGTGAAGGATGGCTGGAAGGGCCTGCCGGAGGAGCAGGGCTTTCTGCGCGATGTCCAGGCCGCCGCCTGCCAGCAATTCACTACGGTGCTGGCGCCGGGTTCCAACGTCTATCACTACGACCACATCCATGTGGATCTGATGCGCCGTGCCAGCCGGCGCCTGATCTGCCAACCCGCTGCCGTCTCCGGCGAAGAGGTCGCGGCGCGTGCCGGCGGCCGTAGCCCCTATGCAGCGCGCGAACCTTATGTCACAGGATCGCTCGGCGGCAGAAAGCCTGCCCCGCGGGGTAAGGCGGGGGTCAACGAAGAAGACGAATTCGCCGACGAATAGGACGCGTCTGATACCCGTATTTTTACTGGGGATGCCGTGCAAACGGTAGCCACTATTTGCTGCATATGCTCGCTGAGCCGGGCGCACCCGGCTGATTCCTGGGGGATAGCTTTGCAAGACGTGCCGATCATTCTCGTCATCGAAGACGATCGTGATCTTCAGATGATGGTAGAGGACGCCCTGAGGGACGGCGGCTATGAGCCGGCGATCGCAGGCTCGGGCGAAGAAGCGCTGACGCTTCTGAAGGCATTCCGCACCAAATACAGCGCGCTGGTCACCGACATCCGCCTGCTCGGCCGGCTCGACGGCTGGCGTGTGGCGCGCGGCGCCCGCGAAATCGATCCGTCATTCCCTGTGCTCTACATCACCGGCGGCGGCGGCGACGAGTGGCCGACCCGAGGCGTGCCCGACAGCGTGCTGCTGAACAAGCCGTTCTCGCCCGATCAGCTGGTTGCCGCCGTGGCGAAGCTGCTCAAGAACGGCGCGCCGGCCTGAGCGATCGATAGCCCCTCGCAAGATTGGCAATACGCATGTTGCGCGGGCAAAATGTGGCTGCTAGGCCGGCATGAATGACTTCGCACAGTCGATCGCGGCGGCAGCTTCACTGATCGCCAGCCGCGATCCGGTCCTGCTTGGCATCGTCGCACTGTCATTGCGCATCAGCCTGTTGGCGAGCCTGCTCGCGCTTCTGATCGGAGCGCCGATCGGCGGCTGGCTTGCGATATCCCGATTTCGTGGTCGGCAGGTGGTGATCGTGCTCGCCAATGCCTGTCTCGGCCTGCCGCCGGTCGTGGTCGGCCTCGGGCTTTATCTCCTGCTGTCGCGATCGGGACCGCTGGGCTTCGCCAGCCTGTTGTTCACGCCGACGGCGATGGTCGTGGCGCAGGTCATCCTGGCGACGCCGATCGTGGTCGCGCTTGTGCATCGTCCGGTCGCGCTGCTGTGGGCGGAGTACGCCGACCTGATCCGCACCGACGGCCTGTCCCGCCTGCGCAGCCTCGCGCTGGTTTTCTCGCTGGGTCGCACCTCGCTGCTCACAGCGTTCCTCGCCGCCTTCGGCCGCGCCATCGCGGAGGTCGGCGCCATCATCATCGTGGGCGGCAACATCAGCGGCTACACGCGAACCATGACGACCGCGATTGCGCTCGAGACCAGCAAGGGCGAGCTGGCGCTCGGCCTCGGCCTTGGTGTGATCCTGCTTGCGCTGAGCGTCAGCGTCAGCACGATCGCGTTTCTGCTAGTGCGCGGCGTTGGGGAAAAATAGCTGCTCGCCGCCCACCTTGTAGCCAGCGATGGCCGACTGCCCGGCCTGCGAAACCAGCCAGTCGATGAAGGCCTGGCCGTCCGCGGCCTTTACCGTCGGATGCTTCGCTGGATTGACCAGCATCACGCCATACTGATTGAACAGCCGCTTGTCGCCTTCGGTCAGCACGGCGAGCTCGCCGCGATTTTTGAACGACAGCCAGGTGCCGCGGTCGGACAGCACATAGCCATTCGACGCCGCGGCCATGTTGAGCGCCGGACCCATGCCCTGGCCGATCTCGCGATACCACTGGCCTTTCGCGGAGCCGAGATCGATGCCGGCCTCTTTCCAGAGCCGCAACTCGGCCTCGTGCGTTCCGGAGTGGTCGCCGCGCGAGATGAAGGCCGACTTGGTCGCGGCGATCTTGCGCAAGGCCTCCGCGACATCCTTGTCGCCGGCGATGCGCGCCGGATCGGCCTTGGGGCCGACGATGACGAAATCATTGTACATCACATCGTATCGCCTGGTCGCAAAGCCCTCGGCCAGGAATTTGTCCTCGGCTACGCGATCGTGCACGAACACGACATCGGCATCGCCGCGCCGTCCGATGTCGAGCGCCTGTCCGGTGCCGACCGCGACCACTTTCACATCGATGCCCGCAGCCTGCGAGAAGCGTGGCAGCAGATAGCCGAACAGGCCGGACTGCTCGGTCGATGTCGTCGAGGCGACGATGATGGAGCGGGTCTGTGCGAGCGCGGGACCGGCGAACAACAGCACGGCCGCGATGACGAGGTGTCGAGACAGGAGTGTCATGTGGTCAGCATGTGATGGAGGGCAGGAGATGAAGTCGCGCTGGTCACCATGCCCCAATTGATCCGGTGCCGCAAAGCGGACCGGGTGTCGCGCCAAGCGACGGCCCGTGAACTGGCGGCACTTATTCCTTCTTTATATCATGCCGCGGCATCCCTCCTCGAATTCATACGTCCTCCGGTTCACTTTCCCGGCGAGCAAGCTCGCCAGCAGAGCTCCATGGAGGCAAAGATGACGACCTATCGCGCCTATATCGTCGGACCGCACAGCCGATCCATCGGCGTGGTCAACATGGATTGCAGCGATGACGATGCGGCCGTCATGTCGGCCAGCCGTCTTGTCGACCGCCATGATATCGAACTGTGGCAGATGGACCGGCCGGTAGCCAGGTTCGACGCCTGTTCCAAGCAGGTGTTCCGGAAGCAGTGCGACATTGCGGCAGACCAGCGCCTAGATCCATGAGCGAGCAGCCATGGTCTTGATGCGCTGAAGCAGTCATTCAACGAACGGTCTCAGCCGCGAGCACGCGAGCTGTTTCCGGAAGCGACGATCGCCCGGACAACAAGTGCGATGCGTTCGTTGCGCGCGCCGGGCCTGATTCGGCCTGAGCGCTCGAGGGCGGCGAACCCATGAAGGGCTGCCCAAAAAGTCTCGGTCACGTCAGCTACCTCTACGCAATACGGCGCGACGACCGCCGCAAGCGCTTCGAAAGCGGCCCGCAATTCCGGTCTGGTTCCAGCTTCCGCGAACCGCAAATCCGTCGGAAGGACAAACATCGCGTCGTAGAGTGCGGGACGACTCAGCGCAAAGGCGAGATAGGCCAAGGCGACATTCTTGAGGGCGTTTCGTCGTCCGGTCGATCGGCTTGCCGCTTCCCGAAGCGCTACCGTGATTTCCTGAAAACCTTCGACCGCAACGGCCGCAACAATCGCATCCCTGTTCTTGAAGTGTGAGTAGAGGACAGGCTGGCTATATTCGATCTCATCGGCGAGGCGGCGGATTGTAACGCCATCCCATCCTTCGCGTTCTGCGATTACCCGCGCTGCCGCGACAATGCGATGCTCGCGCTCAGCCCGGTCCCTGCCTTTCCGCTCAGCGGTACCCAATCGTCGATCCCCCGGACTGGAAGGTCCAAACATTTCAATATCATACCGATGCTTGAAAAGCTAGCGTTGCTACATATCTAGCAATGCTAGATAATGTTCTTCGGCTAGGAATGGATCGGTGTGATGCATTGGCTTGCGCTCGGTACGGGATTGCTCGTCGCCCTCGGAATTATCGCGATCGGCATCGGCTACATCGCGAGCCCGAGGACTATGACACGCAGCTTCGGCCTGCCGCTTCCTGAAAGCGGCATCAACATCGCCTGGTGGCTTCGCCTCAAAGGGGTGCGCGACATTGTCGCGGGATTGGTCGTGCTGGCATTCATGGTGTTCGGCACTCCGAGAGATGTCGGCATCATCCTGCTGGTTGAAGCCATCATCCCCATCGGGGACATGCTGGTCATACTTGCCGCGAAGGGCTCCACCAAAAGCGCCTTCGGCATTCACGGTCTCACGGCGTTGATCATGGTCCTTGCGGCTATGCCCCTGATCATTGGAGTGCCCTGAGATGATGCATGCTCTTCCAATCTGGCTGCTCGCTGCCGGCTTCTTTGGCGCAGGCTTCTTCAACGCGATCAGCACGTCAGCGACCCAAGGCGACTTCGCTCGGTGGGGCTACCCGCGCTGGTGGGGCATTTTGACCGGTGGACTGGAGATGATAAGCGCTGTTCTGATCGCGCTTCCAGTCAGTCGGGTTGTTGGCTTGGCGCTTGGGGCGGCCATCATTGCGACCGCGGTTTTCACCGTTCTGCGCCACCGTGATTTTTCTCATCTCGTGCCACTTGGCGTCTTTGTCGTCTTGATCGCTCTTGCCGCAACCTCGTCCTGAGCGCCGCCCCGGGTGTCGCGCCGCGCGATTGCTGATGATAGACCTTGCGCCAGCTTCGTCATCAACAGGGATACCAGGTCATGGCTTTGGAGAAGGTCGCACTCGTCACCGCGGGCGGCAGCGGCATGGGAGCGGCGGCGGCACGGCGGCTTGCCGCAGATGGATTTCGCGTCGCGATCCTGTCGTCGTCGGGCAAGGGCGAGGCGCTGGCCGGCGAGCTCGGCGGCATCGGCTTCATCGGCTCGAACCGTTCGAACGATGATCTGAAGCGCGCCGTCGACGGCGTGATGGCGCGGTGGGGTCGCATCGATGCGCTGGTCAACAGCGCCGGCCACGGCCCGCGCGCGGGCGTGCTGGAGCTGACCGACGAGCAGTGGCACACCGGCCTCGACGTCTATCTGATGAACGTGATCCGCCCGACGCGTCTGGTCGCACCTCACATGCAGGCGCAGAAGTCTGGCGCGATCGTCAACATCTCCACCGCCTGGGCATTCGAGCCGAGCGCGATGTTTCCGACCTCGGCGGTGTTCCGCGCCGGGCTCGCCGCGTTCACGAAGCTGTTCACCGACAGCTACGCGGCCGACAACGTCCGCATGAACAACGTGCTGCCCGGCTGGATCGACAGCCTGCCAGCAACCGACGCGCGCCGCGACAGCGTGCCGATGAAGCGCTACGGCAAGGCGGAGGAGATCGCCGCGACGATCGCGTTCCTCGTCTCCGACGGCGCGGGCTACATCACCGGCCAGAACATTCGCGTCGATGGCGGTTTGATGCGGTCGGTTTGAGGCGACCAGTAAACCCGTCATCCTAAGGGCAGGTGGTTTCACGACTCACTGGTGGCTCCGAACACTCGGAGTCGTCCCGGCGAAAGCCGGGACCCATAACCACCATGGCCATTGTTGCTCGTCGGTGGAACGTTCACAACACCCGCTGCGGGGTATGGGTCCCGGCTTTCGCCGGGACGACAGTGGGTGTGTGGCGCCGTTCGTGCCGTCACAGGATGACAGATCTGGCTTCGCGCACTCGCTTCCTTCGTCGTTGTCGTAGCGTCGCCGCAACTTGCGCCGCCAGTTGCGTCTACGCGCTGCGCGGCGCATTCCAGGCTGCACGCGTCACAATTGCGGCGACCTCAGATTGCGTTTGTCGTGATGACAAACTGAAAGCGCAGGGCTAGCCTTCCGTCAAATCAAAACATACGGGAGGAATGGCATGCCAGACGCAGCAGTCGCAGCACGCGCTTCGGACTCCACGCACGGCGGAACCACGCAGCAGGTCGACGTCGCAGTCGTCGGCGCCGGTTTCGCCGGTCTCTATCTGTTGCATCGGCTGCGCAAGGCGGGCTTCTCGGCGGTTGCTCTCGAAGAGGGCAGCGACGTTGGCGGCACCTGGTACTGGAACCGGTATCCCGGCGCGCGCTGCGACATCCAGACCATCGATTACAGCTACACGTTCGATCCCGAACTCGATCAGGCGTGGACCTGGTCGGAGAAGTACGCGACCCAGCCGGAAATCCTGCGCTATCTCGGCTTCGTCGCCGACCGCTACGATCTGCGCCGCGATATCAGGTTCGGCACCAAGGTCACGCAGGCGACCTGGGACGACGCGACCGCGCGCTGGCTGATCTCGACCAACAACGGCGCCAACGTCTCGTGCCGCTACTACATCATGGCGACCGGCTGCCTGTCGTCGCCGAAGCCGCCGGAAATCGACGGCGTCAAGGACTTCAAGGGCGAGATCTATTTCACCGGCCGCTGGCCGCATCAGGGCGTCGACCTGAAGGGCAAGCGCGTCGCCGTGATCGGCACCGGATCGTCGGGCATTCAGTCGATCCCGTTGATCGCCGAACAAGCCGCGCAACTCACCGTGTTCCAGCGCACGCCGAATTTCGCGTTGCCGGCCGGCAACGGTCCGGCGCCGGAAGATCGCAAGACCTTCTTCGAGAGCGACCGCGCGGCCTATCGCGAGCAGGCGCGCTGGTCGATGGCCGGCGTCCCGTATCCGCAGCAGACCGTGGTGAGCTGGCAATTAAGCGATGCCGAACGCCGCGAGCGGTTCGAGAAGGCATGGGCGGCGGGCGACCTCGTCCACATCCTTTCTCAGCTCTGGGCCGACCAGGCGGTCGATGTCGAAGGCAACCGGCTGGTCGCCGATCTGATCCGCGAGAAGATCGGTGCCGTGGTCAAGGATCCGGAGACGGCTGCGGCGCTGGCCCCGCACGATCATCCGTTCGGCGCCAAGCGTCCCTGCCTTGATACCAATTACTATGCGACCTACAACCGTCCGAACGTGACGCTGGTCAATCTGCGGCAGGAGCCGATCAAGGCGATCACCGCCAGCGGCATCTCGACCGACAAGCGCAGCTTCGATGTCGACGTCATCGTGTTCGCCACCGGCTTCGATGCGATGACCGGCGCGATCATGGCGGTGCATCCGATCTCGGGCCGCGGCGGCAAGTCGCTGTCGGATGTCTGGGCGCACGGACCGCAGACCTATCTCGGCGTCACCGTCGCGGGCTTTCCCAATCTGTTCATGATCACCGGTCCCGGCAGCCCGTCGGTGCTGTCGAACATGGCGGTGTCGATCGAGCAGCATGTCGACTGGGTGGTCGACCGCATCGCCGCGTTGCGCGACGCCGGTTTCACCACGATGGAAGCAACCGAGACCGCGCAGGCCGGCTGGGAACGCCACATGGCCGATTGCGCGACGCTGACGCTGCATCGGCTCGCCAACACCTGGTACACGGGCGCCAACGTGCCGGGCAAGCCGCAGGGCGTGATGCCCTATACCGGTGGCGTCGGTCCGTACCGCAGCATCTGCAACGAGGTGGTCGGGCGCGGCATGCTCGGCTTCAGGCTCTCGGGTCCCGGCGTTGCCGAGCAGTGCAATGACGGCGAGGTGGTGCGTTTGCAGCCGGATGTGCGGCTGGTGCTCAATATGCTCGACGAGATGAACCTGCCGCCTATCGAGACGATGGGCGCACAGGGCGCGCGCGACTTCCTCACCGAGTTCAACAAGGGCCGTCCCGCCGGCCGTCCGGTCGGCGAGGTCGGCACCGGCATGCTGCAGGGCGCTGAAGGTCCGCTGCCGTACAAGCTCTACCGGCCGGCGACGCCGGGGCCGCATCCGATCGTGGTGTATTTCCACGGCGGCGGCTGGGTGCTCGGTGACGAACTCTCCGACGATCCGTTCTGCCGCGATCTGTGCCGGCGCACCGGCATGATCATCGTCAGCGTCGGCTACCGCCACGCGCCCGAGCATCGCTTCCCGGCTGCGGCCGAGGACGGCTATGCCGCGACGCGCTGGATCGCTGCCCACACCGCCGAACTCGGCGGCAGGGCAGGGCCGGTGCTGGTCGCAGGCTGGAGCGCCGGCGGCAACATCGCGGCCGTGACCTGCCAGCTCGCGCGCGATCGCGGCGGGCCCGAGATCGCCGGCCAGCTATTGATCTGCCCGGTCACCGACTCCTCGTTCGACCGGCAGTCCTATGTCGACAACGCGGCCGGCTACTTCCTCACCCGCGGGCTGATGTTCTGGTTCTGGGATCTGTACTGCTCGCCGGCCGACCGCACCGATCCGCGTGTCGCGCCGTTGCGCGGCAAGCTCGAAGGCCTGCCGCCGGCGTTCATTGCGACTGCGGAGTTCGATCCGCTGCGCGACGAGGGGAATGCCTATGGCGACGCGCTCGCGAAGGCCGGCGTAAAGGTCGAGCAGCTCAAGGCGCGGGGCCACTTCCACTCGTCGTTCGTGATGGTCGACGTCATCATCACCGGCGTCGCCGGCCGCGTGAAGATGGCGAAGGCGCTGCGACGCTTCGCCGGACTGCCCGAGGAGTTGGAGCAGGACAACGTCGCCGCGCCGCGGGTCAACGCCGCGGCGAATTAGGGAAGCGCAGATCCCCGCGGCTTGCCCGCGGGGATTTCGCACGACTCCGACCCCGGAGCTCCGATTCAATCAGAACCAGCCCTAGAGGAAGGCGAGATGCTCGACCTTGTTCACGACGTCGTCGAGCGTCTGCTTGGTGGCCGCGGTATCGCCGCCGGCCATGAACACCTGCCAGAACTGCCGATCGACATTATGCAGATGCAGGATGGACACGCGAACGCCGTTCTTGTTGCCGGCGACCTCTGACTGGGTATTGACGACATCGGTGAAGCCGTTCTGCTTCAGCGTGTTGGCGACGACGCCCTTGAGCTCGCCGACATTGGCGAGCGCCTCGCTGAGGCCCATGCTGCGGAAACTGAAAAACAGGAACGCCATGCGACACCTCCTTCTGTTGCGGACGAGCGCAGCGCGCGGAAGTGCGCCGAACTGGCTCTCTCGCTCAACCAGAGGTGTATTTCATTGTTGAATAATCGCGTTATGGGCTGCTTCACAGGAGCCGCGTCCGCGATCATGCGTCATTTGAACGCACGGGCTCCTCTAGCCGAGCTCGAACGTCGTGACGCCGAACACGCGGTCGATCCGCAATGGCGGGATCGCGCCGGTGTACATCCGCGCGGTCTCGAACACCGGCGACAGCCCGAGGCCCTGCGCCAGCGCCACGGCATCGCGGTTGACCGCGGGGACATCGAGGAAGATGTCGCCGCCGCCTGCGTTCGCGAGCAATGCGGACAGGATGGTCTCGGCGCCGGCGCGGTCGTCGGCAACCAGCGGACCGACCTTGCGGCCGGTGCGGCATGGGCGGATCACACCCCAGCCGACCAGCCTGCCGTCGCGCATCAGCGCGCGTCCGACATGTCCCGGCGCATTGATCCAGGCGCGGAGGAAAGCCGGGCGCGGCGCGGGAAACACCGTGGCGTCATCGGCCTCGACCAGCGCGATAGGCAGATCGGCCAGCGCGACGATGCCGATGTTCGGCGCCGACGGTACGGTGACCGCGCCGCCGTAGCGCACATTGGCGTAGGCGAGCGCGAAGCCGGACTTTTGGTAGTTCGCCTGCTGCGCCACCACGCCATCGAGCCCGATCGCGCGCGGATGCGCATGCGCGATAGCCGCATTCCAGATCTTCAGGCCATGGCCGTGGCCGCGCAGATCCGGACGCACGATGTAGAAGCCGAGGAAAGCGAAACGCGCGCCGTAATTGACGCAGGAGATCACCGCGGCAGGCTGGCCGTCGCGCTCGCCGATGAAGAATCCCAGCGGATCTTCGGCGGCAAAGCAGGGCGCATCGGCGAGACCGGGATTCCATCCCTCCGCCGCGGCCCAGTCGATCGCGAGCGCGATCTCCTCGGGCCGCATCTGCCGGATGGTGAGGTCGTTCATGGCGGATGATCACCTCGAATTAGCGACGCAACAGCCATGGTAGCCCGCTAATGGCTCTCCGTCATTGCGAGCGGAGCGAAGCAATCCATCGGCCGCGAGCAAGAAGGGTGGATTGCTTCGCTTCGCTCGCAATGACGAAAAGATCAATCCGCCTGCTTCGGCCGATACGCCGCGAAGAACACGCGCGTCGCGCTGTCGACGACGGTTGCGATCCGGTCCGGCGAGGGCGACGGATTGGCCTGGAAGATGAACGCCTGGAACAGCGTCGCCTGGCACATCTGCATGAACTGCCAGGCCGCGAGCTGATAGTCGTCGATCTCGAGCTCGCCGAGCGCGGCGCGCGCCTCGAGATAGGCGGCGAAGCGGTCGACGGTGTGGGCGATCACATGGGTGTAGAACCGGCTGCCGAGCTCGGGCATCCGCTCGGCGATCGCCATCACTGTGCGGATCGCCGAGCCGCCGCCGGGGCGGCACAGCACCGCGACATAGGCGCGGCCGAATTCGGGGAGGGTGGTGTCGACGTCGCGTGCCGGATCGAAGTTGAAGGCGACCTTGCCCTGCTCGCGCTTCTCCTCCTCGACAATCGCCGCGAACAGCCCGGCCTTGTCGGGGAAATACACGTACAGGGTGCCCTTGGAGACGGCGGCGGCGCGGGCGATCTCGCCCATGCTGGCGCCGTCGAAGCCGAGTTCCAGGAATACCTTGCGGGCACCGTCCAGGATCTGGCGGCGCTTCGAGGACTCCTCGTCGCCGACGACGAGGTGGAGGGGGTTTGGGGGCGCTGCAACCATTGATTTAGCTTCTCGCGAAAGAACTCAAGCCAGCATCAGTCCGGGAAGAATCGAAGCCTTATAATCCGCTGGGCGGGAATGTAGATTGACCGAACCGTTCGGTCAATGGTATTGGTAGGAGTGACGATGCGCCGCACGGCCCTTCTTCCGCCATTGCGCGCGTCAGGATTTTTGGTGGGGAGCCTCGGTTATGGCCGCAGCACGGGATCAGGCTGCACGCATTGTTCGTTCCGAGCCTGAAATGGCCGAGGACGCGATGGCGCGCGACGCATCCGCCGATCTCGGCGAGCAGGGCCGCGCTGACGAAGCCAAAAGGGCCGACGAAGCCAAGAGCCGTGTTGACAAGAGTCCCGGCGAAAAGGGCCCCGGCGACAAGAGTCCTGCCGAGGCGCCGCCCGCTTCTGCGCCCGAACAGCCGGCGGCGTCGGCCGCCGCCGCGGCGCCGAAGTCCGGCAAGCGCAAATTCGTGATGATGGGCGTGCTCGGGCTGCTCGCGCTCGCCGGCGCGAGCTATGCCGCCTATTACCTGTTGGTCGGGCGCTACTACATCTCGACCGACGACGCCTATGTCCGCGCCAACAACACCATGCTCGGCGCGCGCGTCGCGGGCCATATCGCGGCGATCCTGCCCGGCGACAACGCGCTGGTGCGTGCAGGCGATGTGATCTTCCGGATCGATGACGGCGACTATCGCATCGCGGTCGACGCCGCGCGCACGCGGATCGCGACCCAGCAGGCGACGATCGAGCGCATCGGTCGCCAGGTCGCGGCGGCCGAAAGCTCGGTCGAGCAGGCGCAGGCGCAGCTCGTCTCGGCCGAAGCCGGCCTGAAGCGCGCCGATCTCGATTTCGATCGCCAGCAGGCGCTGAGTACCAAGGGCTTCGCCTCGCGCGCCACCTTCGAAGTCTCCGAAGCTGGCCGTGATCAGGGCGCGGCCGCGGTGCGGTCGGCGCAGGCTGCCTACGAGGCCGCAAAGAGCAACGTCGATGTCACCAAGGCGCAGCAGGCCGAGGCCCGCGCCCAGCTCGCCGAGTTGCAGACCCAACTCGCCAAGGCCGAGCGCGATCTCGATTTCACGAAGGTGCGCGCGCCGGTCGACGGCACCTTCTCCAACCGCCTGGTCAACACCGGCGACTACGTCAATGTCGGCCAGCGGCTCGGCAATGTGGTGCCTCTCGACGGCGTCTTCATCGACGCCAACTACAAAGAGACCCAGCTCAAGCGCATCCGCACCGGACAACGGGTGACGATCAAGGTCGACGCCTACGGCTTCCGCAAGTTCACCGGCATCGTCGACAGCATCTCGCCGGCCGCGGGCTCGGTTTTCACGCTGCTGCCGCCCGACAACGCCACCGGCAACTTCACCAAGATCGTGCAGCGTCTGCCGGTCCGCATCCGGGTGCCGAACAGCGTCGCCAAGCAGGGCATGCTGCGAGCCGGCATGTCGGTCTACACCACCGTCGACACGCGAGAGGGCGCGGCCGATGCGGACGCCGATACCGACCTCGACGCGCCGATGATCCATCCGCAGTGATGCCTTGAAGCTTCGGGCCGCGGGTTCGAAGCGCGGAGCCTGATGAGCACATGGCCGACGCGACTACTGCCTCTCCCTCGATGATGACCGGCGCCTCGGAGTCCGAGCGGCTCCAGCCCAAGCGGGTGGTCGCCTTCATCATCATGGTGTTCGGCATGTTCATGTCGATCCTGGACATCCAGATCGTCTCGGCCTCGCTCACCGAGATCCAGGCCGGCCTGTCGGCGTCTTCGACCGAAGTGTCGTGGGTGCAGACCGCCTATCTGATCGCCGAGGTGATCGCGATCCCGCTGTCCGGCTTCCTGTCGCGCGCGCTCGGCACCCGGCTGTTGTTTGCGATCTCGGCGTTCGGCTTCACGGTGTCGAGCCTCTTGTGCGGCTTCGCCTCCTCGATCGAGCAGATGATCCTGTGGCGCGCGCTGCAGGGCTTCCTCGGCGCCGGCATGATCCCGACGGTGTTCGCCTCGGCCTACACGATCTTTCCGCGCTCCAAGTTCTACATCGTCGCGCCGATCATCGGGCTGGTCGCGACCCTGGCGCCGACCGTTGGGCCGACCGTCGGCGGCTACATCACTGATCTGATGTCGTGGCACTGGCTGTTCTTCATCAACGTCGTGCCCGGAATCATCATCACCATCGGCGTGCTGGCGCTGATCGATTTCGACCAGCCGAACTTCGCGCTGCTCGACCGGTTCGACTGGTGGGGCCTGATCTTCATGGGCGGCTTCCTCGGCTCGCTGGAATATGTGCTTGAGGAAGGCCCGCAATATGGATGGATGCAGGACACCTCGGTGGCGATCTGCGCCGCGGTCTGCTTCGTCTCGGCGATCGCCTTCTTCTGGCGGGTGCTGACCGCGGAGGAGCCGATCGTCGATCTCTATGCGTTCTCCAACCGCAACTTCGCGGTCGGCTGCGTGCTGCAGTTCTGCATCGGCATCGGGCTCTACGGCCTGACCTACGTCTATCCGCGCTATCTCGCCGAGATCCGCGGCTACAGCGCGCTGATGATCGGCGAGACCATGTTCATCTCCGGCATGACGATGTTCTTCATGGCGCCGGTGGTCGGCCGGCTGATGCAGAAGGTCGATCTGCGCTACATCATCGCCTTCGGCCTCGTCACTTTCGCGCTCGGCTCCTGGCAGATGACCTGGATCACCCGCGAGTACGATTTCTACGAGCTCTTGGTGCCGCAGATCCTGCGCGGCATCGGCATGATGTGCGCGATGGTGCCGACCAACAACATCGCACTCGCCACGCTGCCGCAGGACCGCGTCAAGAACGCTTCCGGCCTGTTCAACCTGATGCGCAATCTCGGCGGCGCGGTCGGGCTCGCCGTGATCAACGAGGTGCTCAACGACCGCACCGATCTGCACATCTCGCGGCTGCAGGACCGCGTGACCTGGGGCAACACGACCGCGGTCGAGACCCTCAACAGTTTCACCCAGCGCCTGCAGGGCATGGGCGATGCCGCCACCATGGCGATGAAGCAGCTCTCGCAGCTCGTGCATCGCCAGGCCCAGGTGATGAGCTATGGCGACGCCTTCTTCATGCTGTCGCTGTTCTATGTCGGCCTCAGCCTCCTCGTGCTGTTCGTCAACAAGCCGCCGTCGATGACCGCAGGCGGCGGCGACGCGCATTGAGCGCATCGGCTTTGCACGCGGAGTGCACCCGTTGGCGTGCAGAGCGTTGCATCGCCGACACATTGACGCACTCACGCGCTTGTCATGTTGCCAACTGCGCGTGATGCATTTATAAGCAGCGCATTCTTTACTCGAACCCGGGAGATGCGCATGAAGTCGTTTATTTCGCAGATCGCGCGCCCGCGTTCGATGGTGCTTGACGCCGCAGCGCGTTAGCTCCCGGCGCTGATCGGGCCTGATCCCCGATCACCCAAACTTCCGAACACGTTATCTACAATTTCCAGCGACATCAGCGGCCGGATTCCGTCCGCCCGTCGCCTCAAGTGGAGCCGGCTTGCGCTGCAGAAGCGTGGCCGGAATATGACATGACCTCTCCGACGACCAAGCGACCGGCCGCGATCCGGATCGTCCTGCCATTCGTGTTCCGCCACTGGCTGGAGCAGCCGCTGCGCGCTTTCGCCGTGATGGCGGGCTTCCTCGGTGCGACCGTGGCCGACCTGTTCATGCCGGTGTTTTCCGGCCATCTGGTCGACGCGCTGACCGCGGGGGCGACGGATGCCGTTGCCCGCCATGCGGCGATGCTGGCGTTCGGCGCCATCGTCGGCCTTGGCGCGCTGTCGCTGCTGCTGCGGCTGGTCGGTATCCAGACCATCGTGCCGTTTACGCTGAAGACGATGTCCGACGTCGGGCAGCAGGCCTTCATGCGCGTGCAGCGCTTCTCGACCGACTGGCACGCCAACTCTTTCGCGGGCTCCACCGTGCGCAAGATCACGCGCGGCATGTGGGCGCTCGACCTCCTGAACGACACCATCCTGATGGCGCTGTTGCCGTCGCTCGTGGTGCTGCTCGGCTCGATGATCCTGCTCGGGCTGCACTGGCCGCAGCTCGGCGCGGTGATCGCCGTGGGTTCGGTGATCTATGTCGCGATGACCATGGTGTTCCAGGTGCGCTACGTCGCGCCTGCCGCGCGCGTCTCCAACGCGTGGGACACCAAGGTCGGCGGCACGCTGGCCGACGCCTTGACCTGCAACGCGGTGGTGAAGTCGTTCGGCGCCGAGACGCGCGAGGACATGCGGCTGGACGGCGTCATCAGCCGCTGGCGCCGGCGGGTGCGGCGGACCTGGCTGCGCTACAACCACACCTCGACGGCGCAGCTCCTGGTGCTGCTATGCTTCCGCGCCTCGGTGATCGGCGGCGCGATCCTGCTGTGGGCGGCCGGCCACGCCACGCCGGGCGACGTCACTTATGTGCTGACCAGCTACTACATCATCCACGCGTATCTGCGGGATGTCGGAATGCACATCAACAACCTGCAGCGTTCGGTGAACGACATGGAGGAACTGGTGCAGATCCATGGCGAGCCGCTCGGCATTGTCGACGCGGATGATGCCGGGGCGATCGACATCCAGGGCGGCCGCATCATGTTCGACGACGTCACGTTCCACTATGGCGGCCATCGCTTGCCGCTCTATGACGGGCTGTCGGTCGACATCGATGCCGGCGAACGCGTCGGCCTGGTCGGGCGCTCCGGCTCCGGCAAGACGACCTTCGTCAAGCTGGTGCAGCGGCTCTACGACGTCTCCGGCGGCAAGATCCTGATCGACGGTCAGGATATCGCGAAGGCGACGCAGCAATCGCTGCGCAGCCAGATCGCGATCGTGCAGCAGGAGCCGATCCTGTTTCACCGCACGCTGGCGGAGAACATCGCCTATGGCCGGCCGGGCGCCAGCATGGAGGCGATCGAGCAGGCGGCGCGGCTTGCCAACGCGCACGACTTCATCATGCGGCTGCCGAAGGATTACGGCACGCTGGTGGGCGAGCGCGGCGTCAAGCTGTCGGGCGGCGAACGGCAGCGCGTGGCGCTGGCACGCGCCTTCCTGGCCGATGCGCCGATCCTGATCCTGGACGAGGCGACCTCGAGCCTCGATTCGGAATCCGAGGCGCTGATCCAGCAGGCGATGGAGCGGCTGATGAAGGGCCGCACCTCGATCGTGATCGCACACCGGCTGTCGACCGTGCGCAGCATGGATCGCATCCTGGTGTTCGATCGCGGCGAGATCGTCGAGCAGGGCACGCACGACATGCTTGCGGCACGGCAGGGCGGCATTTACCGCGGCCTGTTCGAGCGGCAGGCGACCGAGTTCGGCCAGGCCGCGGCGGAGTAAGGCAGTGGCGCGTGGCTGATGGACCGATGTCCGTCAGCCGCGCGCTGTCGGTTATTTCGGCGCCAGCCCGTTCCACACCAGCGCCACGCCGGACAGGAACAGCAGCACCAGCACGACGTCGGAGAAATTGCGGTCGCTGAGTGCGTGATACAGCCGCGCGCCGAGCCAGGCGCCGAGCAGCGTTCCCGGAAACGCGCAGGCCACGAGCCAAATCAATTCGGGCTTCACCAGGCCGCTTGCGATCTGGACCAGGAGCGCGGCCGCCAGGATCGTGAAGTTGAAGATCTGAAACACGCCGCGGCGCTGCTGCTTGCCCCAGCCGCGCAGGCTCGCCCACAGGATCGGAAGCGGACCGGACAATCCGGCGAGGCCGCCGAGGATGCCGCCGGCAAATCCGATCGCGCCGTCGGCCCATTTGCCGCCGAAGGCGATCGACATCGGCTTGCGCTGCAGGAACAGCAGGGTCGGGAACATCAGCAGGAAGACGCCGATCGTCAGCTTGAAGACCTCGGGGTCGGCGCGGGCGATCAGTAAAATGCCGATCGGCACGCCGGCGAGGCCCGCGATGACGAACGGCCAGACCAGGCGGAAATCGATGGTCTTCCAGATCGACGGCAGCGTCGACACCTGCGCGATCACCGAACAGACCAGCACCAGCGGCACCGCAAGCGTCGGCGGCAGCACATAGAGCCAGATACCGAGCGCCATCAGCGCGGTGCCGAAGCCGGCAAGACCGGAAACGAAACCGCCGGCAAGCGCGCCGAAGAACAGGACCGCGTAGCTTGCCGGGTTCATCCTCGTCTCGTTGTTTTGTTCATTGCCGCGACGTTTACACGACGCGGGTGGCGGGTACACTTCAAAATCGAGGCTCATCAACGATAATCGGAATGGAGCATCCCCATGACTGCGAGTGTGTCGACTGCGCGTTCGTCCAAAACCTTTCTGGTCTGTCACGGCGCCTGGTCGGCCGGATGGGCGTGGAGGAAAATGCATCCCCTGATGCAGGCCGCCGGGCACCGGCTCGTGACCCCGAGCTACACGGGGCTCGGCGAGCGCGCGCACCTTGCGCATCAAGGGCTCGACCTCGAGGCGCATATCCAGGACGTGCTCGGCGTCATCTCCTACGAAGATCTGCACGACATCGTGCTGGTCGGCCATTCCTATGGCGGCATGGTCGCGACCGGCGTCGCCGACCGGGTGCGCGAGCGCATCGCGCAGCTGATCTATATCGACGCCTTCGTACCGCGCGACGGCCAATCCCTATTCGACCTCAACGAGCCGGCCATCGAGACCATGCGCGAGCTCGCGCGCGACGCCGACGGCTGGCGCATCCCGCCGATGCCGACGCCGCCGGATACGTCTCCCGCAGATGTCGAATGGCTCACCGCGCGCCGCGTCGACATGCCGATCAAATGCTTCGAGCAGAAGCTGAAGCTGCAACATGGCGAGACGAATTTGCCGCGCAGCTACATCTACGCCACGCGCACCACCCAGGCCGATACGTTCGGCCAGTTCGCCAGGCGCATCAAGAATGAAGCCGGCTGGCGCTATTTCGAGATCGACGCCAGCCACTCGCCGAACGTCACGGCGCCCGAGGCATTGATGGCGCTGCTGCAGGAGATCGTGGCCTGACGTCCGAGCAGTTGCGGCGCCTAGTCTTATGCGTCGTCATCCTTGAGCCGAATGCCTTCGGCCCGCAGAGCCGTAAGCAGAGCCGCGATATCATCGGACTCCATGCTGGTCGGGCACAGACCGTTGAGTTGTTCGGTGGTGATCGTGCCGGTGCTCTTGGCGATGTCTCGTGCCTTCGCCATGATCTTCTGAAGGTCCATCTGCGATCCTCCGCGAGGGAACATTCTAGGAAATGGGATGCTCTGGTGGTGGCGCAATTGACGCTAGCGGTCGCATTTGGGCGGCGACAACGGCTTTCGTGCCGGCGCTACTTTGGCCTGAATCTCAATGTTGCGGCGCCGAACCGCGCGGTCGTCTCGACGGATACTGGTGAGGGGGCTGGCCTACGCATCAAGCGAACGACATCAACATACTTAGTGTCCTTGCGATGCTGTTCGAGGTTCTTACACAGCGCGTCTACCTTCGCAGGTTCAAAGTCGATTTCAGCCGGATCAAGCTGCAAATCCGTTTCCACCACGAGGACTATCGTTTTTCCGGTTTCGTCGAGCATGTACTCAATCCAACACGAGTGTGCGTTTTGATCAGTGATCATCGGTCGCCCCAGATTTCGCGCTGAATGGTCGGCTTTGGCAATGCAGTTACTTCGCGTCGTATTGTGTGCGAGGTCAATATGGCGAAGGGCCCGGCGTGTTACGCCGAGCCCTTCATACTCCAAAAATATCAGCCGGCCTGTAAGCCGGGTTCTGTAGGGCACCATTCTTGCGAATGGTACGCGACGGCCATTCCTCTGGGACAAGGTTTGCACCTCGCCTCAAGCAACCTACCCGGACAGCGGGCCTGACATCGCCCTGCGGTGTTATCGCGCGTGCGCGAACTAACCGCGTTGCCGTCCCTATTCGGTTTTGCTCCCGGTGTGGTTTGCCATGCCGTCTCCGTTGCCGGAAACGCGGTGCGCTCTTACCGCACCTTTTCACCCTTGCTTCCTCCGAGGAGGGAGCGGTTCGTTCTCTGTGGCACTTTCCCTGGGGTCGCCCCCGCCGGACGTTATCCGGCACCGCATGTCGATGGAGCCCGGACTTTCCTCCCCCGCGGCCTTTCGGCACCAGCGGGAGCGGCCGTCCGGCCGACTGACTCCCACGGCATGGGCGTTTCCGCCCGATCCGTCAAGCGGATAACGGCGGCCAGGGCGGACAAAATAATTTATCCTGAAGATGTCGTTTGACCTGTCGCCCGTTCGACTGGGTGTCGGCGATCCAGCCGATCAAGAGGAGAGACGAGATGCAATATTTGCTGCTGATCTACCGGAGCGACGCGCAGTACGCCCACATGACCGCTGACGACCGCAAGGCATTGACGGCGGAGTACGGCGCCTACACCCAGTCCATCATCCAGAGCGGGCACTTCAAGGCCGGCGACGGGCTGCAGCCGGTGTCGACGGCAACCACCGTGCGGGTTCGTGACGGCAAGACGCTGACCACCGATGGGCCGTTCGCGGAAACCCGCGAGCAGCTCGGCGGCTACTATCTGGTCGAGGCCAAGGATCTCGACACCGCGCTCGGCCTCGCGGCGCGGATTCCCGGCGCCAGGGATGGCTCGATCGAGGTCAGGCCGGTGATGATCTACGACAACCCGCGATGACCCCAGTTTCGCAACATGAATGCAGCGGCCGCGTCACCTGGCGCGGCCGCTGAGCGACAATTGATGGCCATGACACCCAGCCAGATCGAGAAAATTTTCCGCGACGAGGCGGGCCGGGCGCTCGCAACGCTGATCCGTCTCGTCGGCGATTTCGATCTCGCCGAGGATTCCCTGCAGGATGCCTTCGCGGTCGCGCTGCAGCGCTGGCCGATTGGCGAATTCCCTGCCAACCCGCGCGCCTGGCTGGTCAATGTCGGCCGCAACAAGGCGATCGACCGCGTCCGCCGCGCGGTTTCGTTCCGCGGCAAGCAGCAGGAATTGACGCATCACTTGTTGTTGGATGCGGAGGCGTCGCCCGAGCCGGCCGATGCGACGCTCGACGACGACATGCTGAGGCTGATCTTCACCTGCTGCCATCCGTCGTTTGCCGCCGAGGTCCAGGTTGCGCTGACCTTGCGCACGGTGTGCGGCTTGACCAGGGCGCAGGTCGCGCGCGCGTTCCTGGTGAGCGAGGACGCGATGGCGCAGCGGCTGTTGCGCGCCAAGCAGAAGATCAAGCTCGCAGGCATTCCCTATGAGGTGCCGGAGCGCGAGGCGCTGGAGCCGCGCCTCACGGGCGTGCTTGCCGTGATCTATCTCGTCTTCACCGAGGGCTATGCCGCGACCGCCGGCGAGGATCTGATGCGGCCCGATCTTGCGCGCGAGGCGATCCGGCTGGCGCGGCTGCTCGATCGGCTGATTCCGGCGCGCGGCGAGATCAAGGGCCTGCTGGCATTGATGCTGCTGCACGATGCGCGCCGCGCCGGCCGCCAGACCGCAGGCGGCGACATCGTGCTGCTCGAGGAGCAGGACCGTTCGCTGTGGGATTTCCAGCAGATCGCCGAAGGTGTGAGGCTGGTCGAGGAGGCGCTGCAGATGCCGGGCCGGCCGCAATCCTACGCGGTGCAGGCCGCGATCGCCGCGCTGCATGCGCGGGCGCCCAGCTACAAGGATACCGACTGGCCGCAGATCGCCGGTCTCTACGAGGTGCTGCTCCGCATCAGCCCGTCACCGGTGATCGAACTCAATCATGCCGCTGCGGTGTCGATGGTCGACGGCCCGGCGCGTGCGCTCGATCTTATCGACGCTCTGGACGCGCGCGGCAGCCTGAGGGGATACGACCAGCTGCCCGCGGTGCGCGCCGATCTGCTGCGCCGCCTCGGCCGCAAGGACGAAGCGCGGCAGGCCTATCTTGCCGCCGCCGCTGCGACGCAGCTTGAGCCGCTGCGGCGGCTCTACGCGCGCCGCATCGCCGAGATGAGTTGACATCACCTCATCGCGTGCGTGGTCCGTGAGGGCGCGCCGTTCACGTCAACGATCGTTAGCGTGCCGCGCGGCGTTGAACGCTCAGTACCTGTCTTGGCCTTGGCACCCGTGGATTGCCCTGTCGTCGTTCCACTCGACATGCCGGTCGTGGTGCCGGGCGCCATCATCTTCTTCTGCGCATGATGGACCTTGTGGGTCTTGTGATGGGTCGACATGGACTTGTCCTGGGTCGACATCGCACCTGCGGCAACTGGAGCTGCGATGAGGCCGATGGCGACAGCTCCGCTGATGAGTGCTTTGAACATGGACGGATCTCCACTCAGACCGCCCCAAATAAGAAGACGGGACCCGGAAAAAAAGTTCCAGTTTGCGCGTGAGGATTTGGCCGGTAGCGTCATTACGAGCGGAGCGAAGCAATCCATCGCGCCGCACGCCGAAACGTGGATTACTTCGTCGCTTCGCGCCTCGCAATGACGATGGAAAGACCGAGCCTACCTCGCCGCATCCGGCGGCAGGCTCTCGAGTAGCGCGTGCAGCGTCGCCATGGTGGAGAGGTCGGCGATTCCATCGACGCGCTCGGGGCGGAAGTGACGCTGGAAGGCGGTGACGACCTCCATGGTCGGGCCGTCGAACTTGCCGTTGGTTGGGATGTTGTAGCCGTAGCGCCGGAACGCGGCCTGCATGGCGGAGACGCTGTCGCTGATCGCACCGAGCTGCAGCGCGTCGCCGCGCACGATCGGCGCCGGCTGCACCCAATGCCCGACGCCGGAATTGGCCAGCGAGTGCCAGGGGAACTTCTCGCCGGGATCCTTCTTGCGCCCAGGCGCCACGTCGGAATGGCCGAGCACGCGATGCGAGACCACCTTGCGGCGAAGCATGATGCCGCGGCACAGCGCGATGACGGCCGCGATCTGCCGCAGCGGGAAGTCGGGATAGCCCCAATCGTGGCCGCGATTGACGATCTCGACGCCGATCGAACAGGAATTGATGTCGTCCTCGCCGGCCCAGGCGGCGACGCCGGCGTGCCAGGCGCGCTTGCTCTCCGGCACGCATTGCACGATGCGGCCGTCCTCGAGCACGATGTAATGCGCCGAGACCTCGGTGCCTGCCGTGCAGAGCTGGGTGATCGCGCCCTCGACATCGGGCATGCCGGTGTAGTGCAGCACGATCATGTCGGGCTGACGGTTGTTGGCGCGATCGCCGAAATTCACCGACGGGATCACGTCGGAGGCGATCGAGGAATCCGGCGTGAACGTCTCCACGTCGGCCACGCCCTTCGGAACAGGAAGGACGCGCTGACGCTTCGAATCAGCGTTGCCGGACGAGGACGAACCAGAAGCCATACGAATCACTCAAAACCCGAACCAGGAGAAAGCATTTTGACATATGGATAAACAAATAGGCGTTTACTATTCCTTTACCGTGAGGGCCGCGCAATCGGCCTGCCGGTTCCAGGGGCTGCTCCGTGAGCCGCGCAATGATGCCCGAAGCGAGGGCCGAGAATATCACTCGAATGCGGGTCAAAGTCGCGCGATTGCGCTAACCGATCATCAACGTTTTCTTAACGTTAAGTGCCGTTACTGAGAGGTGAAGTGCCGAACCGGTTTCGGGGGACGGCCAAGGTCCGCTGTTGCGCGAAATCCCATGGAAACCCTCCCAATTCCGGTCGGATATCAGGATTTGCGGCCGAGGACGGGAGTTGGCGCTGGGATCACGCAGCGGCCTTTTTGCCGGAACAGCCAGCGCGAGGATTCGAGACGCAATGAGTCGGCGCGCAGCCAGCTTGCATGCCAGTTTCGCGGCCCTGTCCGGGGGCGGCGCATGAGCGAGCGTGCTCCCCGTCACATTTCCGTGCTGGGCCGCGAGGCGGTCGCCTATCTCGCGCCGCGCGCCGGCGGGATCTATGTCGACGCAACCTTCGGCGCCGGCGGCTACAGCCGCATGATTCTCGATGTCGCCGGTACGCGCATCATCGGCATCGACCGCGACCGCACCGCGATAACAGGCGGCTTCGATCTGGTCGACGGTGCGGGCGGCCGGCTGACGCTGGTGGAGGACCGCTTCTCTGATCTCGCCGAGGTCTGCGCATCGCAGGGGGTGGATCAGGTCGACGGCGTCGTGATGGATGTCGGCGTCTCCTCGATGCAGCTCGACCAAGCCGAGCGCGGCTTCTCGTTCCGCCTCGGCGGTCCGCTCGATATGCGGATGGCACAAAGCGGCCCGACCGCGGCCGATGTGGTCGCAACCGCGTCCGAGAAGCAGCTCGCCGACATCATCTATATCTTCGGCGAGGAGCGCCATTCGCGCGGTGTCGCGCGCGCCATCGTCGCCGCGCGCAAGGACGCGCCGATCACCACGACCGAGGCGCTCGCCGACATCGTCGGGAAAGTCGTGCGTGCCAAGCCGAACGAGATTCATCCGGCCACGCGGACCTTCCAGGCGCTGCGCATCTTCGTCAATGAAGAGCTCGATGAGCTCTACCTAGCGCTCGCTGCGGCCGAGCGGGTGCTGAAGCCGGGCGGGCGGCTTGCCGTGGTCTCGTTCCATTCGCTGGAAGACCGCATCGTCAAGAATTTCCTCACAGAACGCGGCAAGGTTTCCGGCGGCTCGCGGCATCGGCCCGAAGTGGCGCAATCCGTGCCGAGCTTTCAGATCCTGACCAGGCGCCCGGTGACACCAGGCGAGGCCGAGATATCGGCCAATCCGCGCGCCCGGTCGGCCAAGTTGCGCGCGGCCGAGCGCACCGCGGCGCCGGCGCATGCGGACGACGACCTGCCGTCGTGGCCACGGCTGTCCGACCTGAAGCGGGGAGGCTGACGATGCGCCTCCTCCATCTCCTCGTCATCGGCATGCTGATCTTCGCGGCATCCTATGTCTACCGCATCAAGATGGAATCGACCGCGCGCGTCGAACGCGTGCTGCAGCTCAACGCCGAGATCCGCGAGCAGCGCAATGCGATCGCCACCTTGCGCGCCGAATGGGCCAAGCTCGACGCGCCGCTGCGGCTGCAAGGACTTGCCGAGCGGCATCTGCCGCTGAAGCCGGTCAACGCCAACCAGTACGATTCCCTGAAGAACCTGCCGGAGCGGCCGCCGAGCTTCGCGCGGCCCGGTTCGCGCGATCCGATCGGCGCGATGATCGACACCATCGAGGCCGCCGCCGCGCCCGACAGCACGACGGGATCGATCGACAAGCCCGCGACCGGCCAGCCGGCCGCCGACCAGCCTGCGCCCGCAGAAGATTCCGAGCAGGGCGGGGGAGATCAGCAATGACGGGACCTGGCATGACCGATCCGGCAGCCGCCAGCAAGCCGGCCGCAAAATCCGCTGAACCCTGGCGCACGCGGCTGATCCGCACGCTGCTGTACGGAAGCAATGTCGACCGCGCCGCGAAGGCGCGCGCGCGCGTCGGTCTTGCGATCCTCGCCTTTGCCGCGGTCTATTGCGTGCTGGCCGGACGGCTGGTGCTGTTCGCCGTCGGCGCCGACAGCCATGGCGCGCGGCGCACCGCCTCGCAGGACGCGATCGCAACCGCCCGGCCCGACATCACCGACCGCAACGGCGAAATTCTCGCCACCGACGTCAAGGCGCCGAGCCTGTTCGCCGAGCCGCGCCGCCTGATCGACAAGGACGAGGCGATCGAGCTCTTGACCGCGGCCTTGCCCGACCTCGACACCAGCGAAGTGCGCGACCGCCTGTCCTCGCGCAAGGGCTTCGTCTGGCTGAAGCGCGAGATCACGCCGAAACAGCAGCTCGACATCCACCGGCTTGGCCTTCCCGGCGTCGGCTTCCTGCGCGAGAACAAGCGCGTCTATCCGACCGGCAACGAGGTCGCCCACCTAATCGGCCTCGTCAACATCGACAACCAGGGCATCGCCGGCATGGAGAAGTGGCTGGACAATAACGGTCTGGCCGATCTGCATCGCGCGGGCTTCGCCACCGACCGGCTGCAGAAGCCGGTGGAATTGTCGGTCGATCTGCGCGTCGAGCACGCGCTGCGCGACGAACTGATCAAGGCGAAGGAGAAGTTCAAGGCCAAGGCCGCCTCCGGCCTCGTCTCCAACGTGCGCACCGGCGAGATCGTGGCGATGGTGTCGCTGCCGGATTTCGATCCGAACAATCCGAAGGAAGCGCACGATCCCGACCGGATCAACCGCCTGACCACCGGCGTCTACGAGATGGGCTCGACCTTCAAGGCGTTTACGCTGGCGATGGCGCTGGATAGCGGCCGGTTCGATCTCAACTCGATGTGGGATGCGCGCGGCCCGCTGCACTACGGCAAGTTCGCGATCCATGACGATCACAACCTGGGCCGCATGATCAACATGAAGGAGGTGTTCTACTATTCCTCCAACATCGGCGCCGGGCGCATTGCGCTGGCGATGGGCGTCGACGCGCACAAGGCCTTCCTGCGCAAGATGGGGCAGCTCGAGCGGCTGCGCACCGAATTGCCGGAGAGCGCCTCGCCGATCGTCCCGAAGAAGTGGGGCGAATTGAACACCGTCACCATCTCGTTCGGTCACGGCATCGCAGTGGCGCCCCTGCAGGCGGTGATGGGCATCGACGCGCTGGTCAATGGCGGCTATCTGATCCCGCCGACCTTCCTGAAGCGCACCGAGCAGGAGGCGATGGCGCTGGCCAAGCGCGTCATCAAACCCGAGACCTCGGACAAGATGCGCTATTTGATGCGGCTCAACGCCGAGGTCGGCACCGCCAAGAAGGCCGACGTCAAGGGCTACTATATCGGCGGCAAGACCGGTACCGCCGAAAAGGTGATCAACGGCCGCTACGCCAAGAAGCGCGTGCTGAACGCCTTCACCGCGATCCTGCCCGCCGACAATCCGAAATACCAGCTGCTGATCATGCTCGACGAGCCGCAGCCCCTGAAGGAGACCTACGGTTTCATCACCTCGGGCTGGAACGCGGTGCCGACCGGCGGCAACGTGATCGCCCGAATTGCGCCGCTTTTGGGCGTTGAACCGCGATTCGACCTGCCGCCGTCCGACCGCCTTATTCTTGCGGCATCCAGAACAACCCAGTAAGGCGTATCATCACGCGGCGCCAGAACGGCGCCGGCCAGACTGGAAGATCATGAGACTTCGCGACCTCTTCAGCGCCGATGCCACGATCGATCCGAGTGCCGACGCGATCGTTGTCGGAGGGCTTGCGGTCGACAGCCGTGCGGTGAAGCCGGGCGACCTGTTCTTCGCGCTGGCCGGTAGCAGGACCGACGGCGCACGCTTCGTCGACGCGGCAATTGCCGCGGGCGCGGTCGCGGTCGCCAGCGACCATCTGCCGCAAGGTGACGGCCGCGTCCCGTTCGTGATCACGCCGAATCCGCGCCGCGCGCTGGCGCTCGCCGCCGCCAAATTCTTTCCCCGCCAGCCCGCGACGATCGCGGCGGTGACCGGCACCAGCGGCAAGACCTCGGTCGCGGCATTCACGCGCCAGATCTGGCAGCGGCTCGGTCAATCCTCCGCGAGCATCGGCACCATCGGTCTCGTCTCGGACAAGCGCACCGTCTACGGCTCGTTGACCACGCCCGATCCGATCGCGCTGCATCGCCAGCTCGACGAGATCGCGCGCGACGGCGTCACGCATCTGGCGTTCGAGGCGTCCTCGCACGGCCTCGACCAGTATCGCCTCGACGGCGTGCGCATCGCGGCCGGCGGCTTCACCAACCTGTCGCGCGACCACATGGATTATCATCCCGATGTCGCGCATTACCGGAACGCAAAGCTCCGGCTGTTCCGCGATCTCGTCGCGGCCGGCGGCGCTGCTGTGATCTCGGCCGATCACGACTGCTCGCGAGAGGTGATCGATGCAGCACGGGCGCGCGGCCTGCGCATCATCACGGTCGGCCGCAATGCCGATGCCGGCGATGGCATCAAACTCACCGATGCCGCGATCGAAGGCTTTGCCCAGCAGCTCGCGATCGAGCACCGCGGCCGCAAGTACGCGATCCGGCTGCCGCTGGTCGGCGAATTCCAGATCGAGAACGCGCTGGTCGCGGCGGGCCTTGCGATCGGCACCGGCAGCGCCGCCGATGACGTGTTCGGCACGCTCGAACATCTCGAAGGCGCTAAGGGCCGGCTCGAATTTGTCGGCGAGCACAATGGCGCGCCGATCTTCGTCGACTATGCCCACAAGCCCGATGCGCTCGCCAAGGCGCTGCAGGCGCTGAGGCCCTATGCGAAGCGCAGGCTGGTCGTGATCTTCGGCGCCGGCGGCGATCGCGATGCCGGCAAGCGTCCGATCATGGGCGCGATCGCAGCCGAGAATGCCGACCAGATCATCGTCACCGACGACAATCCGCGCGGCGAGAAGCCCGAGGAGATCCGCGCCGCGATCTTGGCGACGGCAAAGGGCGCGCGCGAGATCGGCGACCGCGCCGCCGCGATCCGCGCCGGGATCGCCGGCCTCGAGCCGGGCGACGCGTTGGTCGTGGCCGGCAAGGGTCATGAGGTTGGGCAGATCGTCGGCAACACGACGCTGCCGTTCAGCGATCATGAGGCGGTCGCGAATGCGTTGGCCGAGGAGGGCGCATGAGCACGATGTTGTGGACCTCGGATGCGATGGCGCAAGCGATGCGCGCCGCCACGCAAGGCGCGCTGCCGGAGGGCGTCACCGGTCTTTCGATCGACAGCCGCACCGTTGCAAAAGGCGAAGCCTACTTTGCGATCAAAGGCGACGTCCATGACGGCCATGCCTTCGTCGCGGCGGGGCTGAAGGCCGGCGCCGGGCTCGCAGTAGTCGAGACTGCGCAACGCCACAAATTTCCCGCCGACGCGCCGCTGCTCGTCGTCGACGACGTGCTCGCCGGCCTCGTCGAGCTCGCGCATGCCTCGCGCGCGCGGCTCAACGCGCAGATCATCGCGGTGACCGGTTCGGTCGGCAAGACTTCGACCAAGGAGGCGCTGCGCCGCGTGCTGTCGGCGCAGGGCGAGACCCATGCCTCGGTCGCATCGTTCAACAATCACTGGGGCGTGCCGCTGTCGCTGGCGCGCTGCCCGGCGAGCGCGCGCTTCGCGGTGTTCGAGATCGGCATGAACCATGCCGGCGAGATCACGCCGCTGGTCAAGATGGTGCGGCCGCATGTTGCCGTCATCACCACGATCGAGCCGGTGCATCTGGAATTCTTCGCGGGTATCGAGGCGATCGCCGACGCCAAGGCGGAGATCTTCGCCGGGCTCGAGCCCAATGGCGCGGTGGTGCTCAACCGCGACAACGGGCAATTCTCGCGGCTGCAAAAGCAGGCGAAGAAGGCCGGCATCTCGCGCATCGTCTCGTTCGGCACCGACAAGCGCGCCGAGGCGCGGCTGATCGACCTCTCGCTGCACGCGACCTGCTCGGCGGTGCATGCCGATATTCTGGACCATGACATCACCTACAAGATCGGCATGCCCGGCCGGCACATGGCGATGAACTCGCTCGCGGTGCTCGCAGGCGCCTCGCTGCTCGGTGCCGATATCGCGCGCGCGGCGCTGTCGCTGTCGCAGCTCGAGGCGCCGACCGGCCGCGGCCTTCGCCGCACCCTCGAGGTCGGCCATGGCGAGGCGACGCTGATCGACGAGAGCTACAACGCCAACCCGGCCTCGATGGGCGCCGCGCTCAACGTGCTCGGCCAGGCCCCGACCGGACCGCATGGCCGCCGCATCGCCGTGCTCGGCGACATGCTCGAGCTCGGGCCGACCGGGCCCGACCTGCACCGCGGCCTCAACGAAGCCGTGACCGCCAACCGCATCGACCTCGTATATTGTTGTGGTCCGCTGATGCGGAATCTGTGGGATGCCCTTTCCACAGGCAAGCGGGGAGGCTATGCCGAGAGTTCGGCGGCGCTCGAAGCGCAGGCGGTCGCTGCGGTCCGTGCCGGTGACGTGATCATGGTGAAGGGCTCGCTGGGATCGAAGATGAAGCTCATTGTCAGCGCCCTGGAAAAACGCTTCCCCGACAAGGCCGCGCACGAAGAAGCGGTATAGGACTTTTTGAATGTTCTACTGGTTGATCGAACTGTCCAACACCGTTCCGGGGTTTGGGGCATTCCGCAGCGCTCTGAACGTGTTCCGCTACATCACCTTCCGCACCGGCGGCGCGATGGTGACCGGCGCGCTGTTCGTATTCCTGTTCGGGCCCTGGATCATCGATCATTTGCGGCTGCGGCAGGGCAAGGGCCAGCCGATCCGCACCGATGGTCCGCAGTCGCATTTGATCTCCAAGAAGGGCACGCCCACCATGGGCGGGCTGATGATCCTGTCGGGGCTCGTGGTGTCGACGCTGCTCTGGGCCAACCCGCTCAACCCCTACGTCTGGATCGTGCTGGCGGTGACGCTCGGCTTCGGCTTCGTCGGCTTCTATGACGATTATCTGAAGGTCACGAAGCAGTCGCACAGCGGCTTCGCCGGCAAGCTGCGGCTCCTGATCGAGGCGGTCATCGGGCTCGCCGCCACCTACGCGCTGGTCCGGCTCGGGCGCGACGTATCTTCGACCTCGCTCGTGATTCCGTTCTTCAAGGACCTCGTGATCAATTTCGGCTGGTTCTTCGTGATCTTCGGCGCCTTCGTGATGGTCGGCGCCGGCAACGCGGTGAATCTCACCGACGGCCTCGACGGTCTTGCCATCGTGCCGGTCATGATCGCGGCAGCGAGCTTCGGCATGATCTCGTATCTCACCGGCAACGCGGTGTTCTCGGACTACCTGCAGATCAATTACGTCGCCGGCACCGGCGAACTGGCGGTGCTATGCGGCGCGGTGCTTGGCGCAGGTCTCGGCTTCCTCTGGTTCAACGCGCCGCCGGCCTCGATCTTCATGGGCGACACCGGCTCGCTTGCGCTCGGCGGCATGCTGGGGGCCACCGCGGTAGCGGTGAAGCATGAGATCGTGCTCGCCGTGATCGGCGGCCTGTTCGTGCTGGAGGCGGTCTCGGTCATCGTGCAGGTCACCTCATTCAAGCTCACGGGAAAACGCGTGTTCCGGATGGCGCCGCTGCACCATCATTTCGAGCAGAAGGGCTGGACCGAGCCGCAGATCGTGATCCGGTTCTGGATCATCTCGGTGATGCTGGCGCTCGCCGGCCTCTCCACCCTCAAGCTGCGCTGAGCGTCGACATGATCCCGGTCACCTCCTTCTCGGGCAAGACGGTCGCGGTGTTCGGGCTCGGCGGCTCCGGGCTCGCGAGCTGCCAGGCGCTGAAGGCCGGTGGCGCCGAGGTGATCGCGGCTGACGACAGTGCCGACAACGTCGCCAGGGCGGCGCAGGCCGGCTTCACCACCGCCGATCTGCGCACCGTATCGTGGGCGAATTTCGCCGCGCTGATCCTCACCCCCGGCGCGCCGCTGACCCACCCGGCGCCGCACTGGAGCGTGCTGAAGGCGCGCGAGGCCGGTGTCGAGGTGATCGGCGACGTCGAGTTGTTCTGCCGCGAGCGGCGCCGTCACGCGCCGAACGCGCCGTTCGTCGCCATCACCGGCACCAACGGCAAGTCGACCACGACCGCGCTGATCGCGCATCTGATGAAGGTCGCCGGCTACGACACCCAGATGGGCGGCAATATCGGCACCGCGATCCTGTCGCTGGAGCCGCCGCGGATCGGCCGCGTCCATGTCATCGAGATGTCGTCCTACCAGATCGACCTGGCGCCATCGCTCGATCCCTCGGTCGGCATCCTGATCAATATCAGCGAGGACCACATCGATCGCCACGGCACGCTGGAGCACTACGCCGCGGTGAAGGAGCGGCTGGTCGCGGGTGTGCAGCAGGACGGCACGGCGATCGTCGGCGTCGACGACGGCTGGTGCCGCGACATCGCCGACCGGCTCGATCGCGCCGGCAAGCGCGTGGTGCGCATCTCGGTGAAGAACCCGCTGCCCGACGGTCTATATGTCGAGCACGAGACCATCGTGCGTGCGTCGGGCGCGGCGCGCAGCGAGATCGCGCGGCTCGGCGGCATCGGTTCGCTGCGTGGCCTGCACAATGCTCAGAACGCCGCCTGCGCCTCGGCCTGTGCGCTGGCGATGGGGATCGCGACCGATGTCTTGCAGAACGCCCTGCGCAGCTTCCCGGGTCTGGCGCACCGCATGGAACAGGTCGGCCGCCGCGGCAACGTGCTGTTCGTCAACGACTCCAAGGGCACCAACGCGGATGCGGCCGCGCATGCGCTGTCGTCGTTCGCCGACATCTACTGGATCGCCGGCGGCAAGCCGAAGGCCGGCGGCATCACGGGCCTGACCGAATACTTCCCGCGCATCCGCAAGGCCTATCTGATCGGCGAGGCGGCGCAGGAGTTCTCCGGCACGCTCGGTGACCGCGTCCCGCACGACATGTCCGGCACGCTCGACGTCGCGATCGCCAGCGCCGCGCGCGATGCCGAGGCGTCGGGACTTAGCGAGGCCGTCGTGCTGCTGTCGCCAGCCTCCGCCTCGTTCGACCAGTACCGCAATTTCGAAATCCGCGGCACCGCCTTCCGCGACATCGTCCAGGCGCTGCCCGGCGTCAAGCCGGTGGTGTAGGGACAATCTCTCCGTCATTCCGGGGCGTGCGAAGCGCGAGCCCGGAATCCATTTCACCGCTTGTCTTGTGGCACGATGGATTCCGGGTTCGACACTGCGCGTCGCCCCGGAAGGACAAGGGGAGAGGCCTGCGCTTCCGCCACTGAATTGCCCGACGTGGCGTCTCTGGAATACTGGATCGCCCGATGCGCGGGCGATGACAGCGCGTGGTGTGAGCCTGAATCGAGAACCATCCTCATCGTCGTCCTGGCGAAAGCCGGGACCCATTACCCCGAATCTCAATTGTTGCGCGACGCCGGGTGCCACGATCCCGTTCACAATCAAAAGCGGTGGCTATGGGTCCCGGCTTTCGCCGGGACGACGATTGTGTGTGAGGCGTCTGCATGCCCGGATGACGACACCGAACGCGCCGCGAGCCCTCAAATGACCTCCCTCAAAAGTTACCCATCCCGTTAACCCCTTGGAAACCATCCTGCGCCACGAATGGACGTTATCTCTGCCATCTGGGGACGCCCATGCTCGCCCGTGACCAACGCACCCCGTTCTCGGACTGGTGGTGGACCGTCGACAAGCTGCTGCTTGTCGCGATCGCCGCGTTGATGCTGGCCGGCGTCATCCTGTCGCTGGCCGCGAGCCCGCCGGTCGCGACCCGGATCGGGCTCGATCCGTTCCACTTCTTCAACCGCCATGTCATGTTCCTGGTGCCGTCGCTGATCGTGCTGATCGGGGTGTCGTTCATGACGCCGCGGCAGATCCGGCGCACCGCGCTGATCGTGTTCGCGGTCTCGATCGTGCTGATCGTGCTGACGCTGCTGATCGGGCCCGAGGTCAAGGGCTCGCGGCGCTGGATCACGCTGCTCGGCGTCAACATCCAGGCCTCCGAAGCCGCCAAGCCCGCCTTCGTGATCGTCGCGGCCTGGCTGTTTGCGGAATCGACCAAGCGGCCGGAGATGCCGGCGACCTCGATGGCGCTGGTGCTGTTGATGATGCTGGTCACGCTTCTGGTGATGGAGCCCGACTTCGGCCAGACCATGCTGATCCTCACGGTGTGGGGCGCGCTGTTCTTCATCGCGGGCATGCGGATGATCTGGGTGTTCGGGCTCGCCGGCGCTGCCGGCGCCGGCCTGTTCGGCGCCTATCTTTTAGTGCCGCACGTCGCGGGCCGCATCAAGCGCTTCATGAATCCTGCTTCCGGCGATACCTTCCAGGTCGACACCGCGATGGAGGCGTTCTGGAACGGCGGCTGGTTCGGGCTCGGGCCGGGCGAGGGCATCGCCAAACGCAGCCTGCCGGACAGCCACACCGACTTCGTGTTCGCGGTCGCGGCCGAAGAGTTCGGCATCATCCTCTGCCTGATGCTGGTCGCGCTGTTCGGCTTCATCGTGATCCGCACGCTGACCCGCGCCTATGCCACCGAGGACATGTTCTCGCGCTTTGCGGCCTCGGGGCTCGCGATCCTGTTCGGCGTGCAGGCAACCATCAACATGGCGGTCAATCTGCAACTGATCCCGGCCAAGGGCATGACGCTGCCGTTCATCTCCTATGGCGGCTCCTCGTTCGTCTCGCTCGCCTATGGGGTCGGCATGATGCTGGCGCTGACGCGGCAGCGGCCGCGCACCGAGATCGAATCGATGGAAGGCGCCAGCGCCCGGCGCGCCTACGCATGAAGCTTCCCGTCGTCATTGCGGGGAGCGCCATGGATTGCTTGCGCCTTCGCCGAGGCTTCGGCGGACAAGTCGCTTCGCTCGCAAGGACGGTATAAATTGTTGCCATGGCTGAGTCCCCTCTGATTCTGCTGGCGGCCGGTGGCACCGGCGGCCATTTGTTCCCGGCCGAAGCGCTCGCCGTGGAACTGATCAGGCGTGGCCTGCGGGTGCGGCTCGCGACTGACGGCCGCGCGTTGCGCTACTCCGGCCTGTTCGGCAGGGAGAGCATCGAGCTCGTGCCGAGCGCGACCGTGCGCAGCCGCAACCCGATCTCGCTGGCGCGGACCGTGCTGATGCTCGGCTACGGCACGCTGGTCGCCGCCAATGTGATGCGTCGGCTTAAGCCGTCGGCCGTCGTCGGCTTCGGCGGTTACCCCACCTTGCCGCCGCTGATCGCGGCGCGGATGCTCGGCGTTCCCGGCATCATCCATGACGCCAACGCGGTGCTCGGTCGCGCCAACCGCTTCCTCTCCGGCCGCGTCAACGCGATCGCGACCTCGCTGCCCGGCGTGCTCGACCGCGATCCCGCGCTCGCCGGCAAGGCGACCACTGTCGGCACACCGATGCGGCCGGCGATCCTCGCGGCGGCAGCGGTGAAATACACCCCGCCCGAGGTGAACGGGCCGCTGCGCCTGCTGGTCGTCGGCGGCAGCCAGGGCGCGCGGGTGATGAGCGACATCGTGCCGCCGGCGATCGAGAAGCTCGAGCCGGCATTATGGAGCCGGCTGATCATCACCCAGCAGGTGCGCGAGGAGGACATGGCGCGGGTGCGGGCGGTCTATGACCGGCTCAAGATCGATGCCGAACTCGCGCCGTTCTTCCCTGACCTGCCGGCGCGGCTGGCCTCGAGCCAGCTCGTGATCTCGCGCTCCGGCGCCGGCACCGTCGCCGAGCTCGCCGCGATCGGGCGGCCCTCGATCCTGGTGCCTCTGCCGGGCGCGATCGATCAGGACCAGTTTGCCAATGCCGGCGTGCTGTCGCAGGCGAACGGCGCGTTGCGCATCACGCAGAGCGACTTCACGCCGGAACGGCTCGCCGCCGAAATCTCGGCCTTCGCGGCGGAGCCCGAGAGACTGACCGCAATGGCGGAAGCCGCGCGCAGTGTCGGGCGGCTCGATGCCGCCGAGCGGCTGGCCGATCTGGTTGCCAAGGTGGCCGGGATTTGATGCGCCAATCCGGCAGGACGCCGGGGGAGACTTGATCATGACGGGTCTTTTGATTCACTCCGTCTCGGAATTCTCGGACCTGATCCTCGAAGCGCTGCGCCTGGCGGACGCGCAAAATATCGTCGAGATCGGTGCGGAGTATGGTGGCATGTCGGCGCTGCTCTCCGATCACTGCCGGGCCCGCGGCGGCCAGCTCACCAGCGTCGATCCGGCGCCGAAGCGCGAATTCCTCGACTGGGTCAACGCCAATCCGGATGTGCGTCACGTGGCGAAGACCAGCCTCGATGCGTTCGGCGAACTTGATGCGGCCGATGCCTGGATCGTCGACGGCGACCACAATTGGTACACCGTGTATCACGAGCTCCGGCAGATCGAAGCGATCAGCCGCCGTGACGGCAAGCCCGTGCTGGTCTTCCTCCACGATGTCGGCTGGCCCTGCGGGCGGCGCGACGCATATTATGCGCCCTCGCAAATTCCCGCCGAGCATCGCCATCCGCATAGTTTCGACGCTGGCGCCACGCTGGATCGCGAAAGTCTGGTGGAAGGTCGTGGATTTCGCGGCATGGGCCAGTTCGCGTTTGCTACTCATGCCGGCGGTGCGCGCAATGGCGTGATGACCGCAATCGATGACTTCCTGGCGGAGGAGCTTGCGCAGGGCAGGGAGCTCGGTTTCGCCGAGATCCCGGCCGTGTTCGGCCTCGGCGTGCTGTTCGACATGAACGCCGCCTGGAGTGCATCGCTGGCCGAGCTGGTGCTGCCCTATCACCAGAACAAGCTGCTGCGTGCGCTCGAGACCAACCGCCTGCGCAATTATCTTCGCGTCATCGAGATGCAGGATGAGTTCGCGGCGCGCGCTGTGCGGTCGGGAGCGGCGTAGCCGCCGGGCCGGGATGGAGATGTCCGTGACGTCAGATCACCAGCACCGGCCGGTAGCTGACAACAGCGACATTTCCACGGCTGCGGGGTGGAAAAAGCCCTTGTCACGCATGGGAAAAGCGGGGCATCCAGTACTCAGCGCGACCGAGGTGAGGCGCGCACCGACGATGATATCAGGAACCGGATCATGAGACTGCCGCGCGAGATCGGACCCATTCACTTCGTCGGGATCGGCGGCATCGGCATGAGCGGTATCGCCGAGGTGCTGATCAATCTCGGCTACACGGTGCAGGGCTCCGATGCGTCTGATAATTACAACCTCGACCGGCTGCGCAAGAAGGGCGCCAAGATCTCGGTCGGCCACACCGCCGAGAATGTCGATGGCGCCGATGTCGTCGTGGTCTCGACTGCGATCAAGCGCGACAATCCCGAGCTGATGGCGGCGCGCGCGCGGCGCATTCCGGTAGTGCGGCGCGCCGAAATGCTGGCGGAATTGATGCGGCTGAAGAGCTGCGTCGCGATCGCCGGCACCCATGGCAAGACCACTACGACCACGATGGTGGCGACGTTGCTCGACGCCGGCGGGCTCGATCCGACCGTGATCAATGGCGGCATCATCAATGCCTATGGCTCCAATGCGCGGCTCGGGGCCGGCGACTGGATGGTGGTCGAGGCCGACGAGAGCGACGGCACCTTCCTGAAGCTGCCGTCCGATGTCGTCATCGTCACCAACATCGATCCCGAGCATCTCGATCACTTCAAGACCTTCGAGGCGATCCAGGACGCATTCCGCAATTTCGTCGAGAACGTTCCGTTCTACGGCTTTGCCGTGATGTGCACCGATCATCCGGTGGTGCAAACCCTCGTCGGCAAGATCGAGGACCGCCGCATCATCACTTACGGCCAGAATCCGCAGGCCGACGCGCAGCTGCTGGAGCTGACGCCGATGGGCGGCGGCTCGAAATTCAAGGTCGCGATCCGTGATCGCAAGTCGGGCGCGACGCACGAGATCGCTGACATCATGCTGCCGATGCCGGGGCGCCACAACGCGTCGAACGCGACGGCGGCGATCGCGGTCGCGCATCAGCTCGGCGTGTCCGACGACGTGATCCGCCAAGCCATGGCCGGCTTCGGCGGCGTCAAGCGGCGCTTCACCAAGACCGGCGAGACGAACGGCATCACCGTGATCGACGATTACGGCCATCATCCGGTCGAGATCGCGGCCGTGCTGAAGGCGGCGCGGGAATCCACCAACGGCAAGATCGTCGCCGTGGTGCAGCCGCACCGCTACACCCGCCTGCAATCGCTGTTTGAGGAATTCTGCACCTGCTTCAACGATGCCGACGCGGTCGTGGTCGCGGAGGTCTATCCGGCCGGCGAGACGCCGATCGCAGGCATTGACCGCGATCATTTCGCCGCCGGCCTGCGCGCCCACGGCCATCGCAACGTCGTTCCGCTGCCGAACGCCGGCGAGCTCGCGAAGATCGTTCACGGCATTGCCAAGTCCGGCGACCTCGTCGTCTGCCTCGGCGCCGGCAACATCACGCAATGGGCCTACGCACTGCCCGGCGAATTGAAGGCGCTGGGGTGATGATGTTCGTTGCTGATCACGAGCACCGCCCGTGCGGCTCACCCCTCTCCCTAACCCTTCCCCGCAAGGGGGGAGAGAACCCTTCCGCCGGTGCCTGCCTGACTCGTGCAACGGGTGAGAGTGCGGCCCTGACGTTAGGTGAGGTGAGCACGCTCATCCGGCTCCCTCCCCCCTTGCGGGGGAGGCTTGGGGAGAGGGGTAAGCCCCAGACGCTGACGCCAGATGCAATGCAACGCGATCTCAATCGAGCTCGTGAGCCGGTTGTCGCAGCATGACCTTCCCGGACATCACGCCCGACCTGAAAGCCGCGATGCCGGAGCTGCGCGGGCGGCTGCTGGCGAACCAGCGGCTTGCCGAGCTGACCTGGTTTCGCGTTGGCGGCCCGGCGCAGGTGCTGTTCACGCCGGCCGATGAGGACGATCTCGCTTATTTCCTGAAACGGTTGCCGCAGGAATTGCCGGTCTATGTCGTCGGCGTCGGCTCCAATCTGATCGTGCGCGACGGCGGCATCCCGGGTGTCGTGATCCGGCTGGCGCCGCGCGCGTTCGGCGAGACCAGCGCGGCCGGGGATGTCGTCACCGCCGGCGCCGCGGCGCTCGACAAGCGCGTCGCCGAGACGGCGGCAGCGGCAAACATCGGCGGCATGGAATTCTTCTTCGGTATTCCCGGCACGGTCGGCGGCGCACTGCGCATGAACGCCGGCGCCAATGGCGGCGAGACCAAGGACGCGCTGGTGGAGGCCACCGGCATCGGCCGCGACGGCACGAAGCATACCTACAGCAATGCCGACATGAAGTTCGTCTATCGCAACTCTGGCGTCGATCCGTCGATCGTCTTCACCTCGGCGCGCTTTCGCGGCAGGATCACCGATGCGGACGCGATCCGCGCCCGCATGAACGAGGTGCAGGCCCATCGCGAGACCGCGCAGCCGATCCGCGAGAAGACCGGCGGCTCGACCTTCAAGAATCCGCCCGGCAACAGCGCCTGGAAGCTGATCGACGCCGCCGGTTGTCGTGGCCTCAAGGTCGGTGGCGCGCAGGTGTCGGAGATGCACTGCAATTTCCTGATCAACACCGGCAGCGCCACCGGGCATGACATCGAGACGCTCGGCGAGACGGTGCGTGAACGGGTCAAGCAGACCAGCGGAATTGAGCTGCACTGGGAAATCAAGCGGATCGGGAAAAGCTGATGCAGGTGACCATTCTGTTCGGCGGCACCAACAAGGAACGGCTGGTCTCGGTGGCGAGCGCGCAGGCACTGCACCGCGCACTGCCCGACGCTGACCTCTGGTTCTGGGACGTTGACGACACCGTGCATGCGGTGACGTCCGAGCAGCTGCTCGGCCACACGCGACCCTTCGAGATCGACTTCAAACCCGATGGTCGGGGCATCGCGCTCGACCGGGCACTCGACCAAGCAAGCGCCGAGCGGCGCGTGCTGGTGCTCGGCCTGCACGGTGGCCGTGCCGAGAACGGCGAATTGCAGGCGATGTGCGAGATGCGTGGCGTCGCGTTCACCGGCTCCGGCTCGGCGTCGTCGCATTTGGCGTTCGACAAGCCATCGGCGAAGCGCTTCGCCGCGATCGCAGGCCTCAACGCGCCGCAGGGCATATCGGTCGCACAGCTCGATGAGGCGTTCGCCCAGCACGGCAGGCTGATCGCAAAGCCCGCCAAGGACGGATCGAGCTACGGGCTGATCTTCGTCAACGCGAAACAGGACCTCGTCGCGGTCCGCAATGCCGCGAGGCATGAGGATTATCTGATCGAGCCGTTCGTGTCGGGCGTGGAGGCGACCTGCGGCGTGCTCGAGCAATCCGACGGCATGGTGTTCGCGCTGCCGCCGATCGAGATCGTGCCGGCGGAGGGGGGCTTCGACTACACGGCCAAATACCTCCTGAAGTCGACCCAGGAGATCTGCCCCGGCCGCTTCGCGCCCGAGGTCAGCGCCGCGATCATGGACCATGCGTTGCGGGCGCATCGTGTATTGTCCTGCTCCGGCTACTCGCGCAGCGATTTCATCGTGTCGGCCAATGGCCCGGTCTACCTCGAGACCAACACGCTGCCCGGGCTCACCGCGGCATCACTGTACCCTAAGGCCTTGAAAGCACAGGGCATCGCCTTTGCCGACTTCCTTCGTGACCAGATCGAGCTCAGCCGCCGCCGCGCCAGGAGTTAAGGCCAACCGGGCGGGAACCCGCCCGACTCGGCCGGATGGAACCCGGGCGCTGTTGCTAAAATGCTAACGGGTTCGCGGCAAAGTATTCAGAGCGTTGATCAAAATACACTCCAGGCTGAACTCCTTTACCATTTGTTTACCAGGAAGCCCGAAGGTTAACGCTGGCGGCGCATGTAGCGCTTGGCTGCCGGGGCGTGAGCTGTCGCGGATTACCGCTTCGAGGATCGCAACCAGGGAACAGGGGGCCTCTCTAATCCCACCGGTCTAGCCGAGACGTGATTTGTGCCGGGACCCCGCAGGGTTTGCGGGCGCAACATGTGACGAGCTCGTGCAATGGATGGTGCAGGACGCCTCACCCGATCGCTGCGATCGCTGGGGCCTCAAGCTGACCTGAGAGCAGCCGCTATTGGAGCGGCAGTGCTGCTGCGCGAGTATGTCGGCGCCCATCTCGCGCGTCGCCGCCGACGTCCCGCCAAGCGGCCGCAGGTGATCGATCGCGAGCCGCCGAACCGCTACATCCTGCTGGTCGAACGCTATCTGCCGCGCCGTATCGGCCTGGTCGCGACGCTCGCGATCCTGTTCGGCAGCCTGGGCTTCGGCATCGTCAGGGGCGGCCATCTCGAGGAGTTCACCACCGCGCTCAGCGACACCCGCAACGCGCTGGCCAATTCCGCGGGCTTCCGCATCACCACCGTCGGCATCAACGGCCGCAAGCAGCTGAGCCAGGACGAGGTGCTTGCGATCGGCGGCGTCAACGGCCGCTCCTCGCTGCTGTTCCTCGACGCCGACACCGTGCGCGCCAAGCTGAAGGCCAATCCCTGGATCGCCGACGCCACGATCCTCAAGCTCTATCCGGGCCGGCTGCAGATCGACATCGTCGAGCGCACCGCCTTCGCGCTGTGGCAGCAGGATGGCCGCCTGTCGGTGATCGCCTCCGACGGCGCGGTGCTCGAGCCCTATGTCTCGCGCCGCTTCCTCAATCTGCCGCTGGTGGTGGGCAAGGGCGCGGACACTCGCGCCCAGGACTTCCTGGCGCTGCTCGACCGTTATCCGCAGGTGCGTTCGGTGACCAAGGCCGCGATCTTTGTCGGCGAGCGGCGCTGGAACCTGCGCCTCAAGGACGGCCTCGACGTCCGCCTGCCGGAGAACGACGTCGGCAACGCGCTGGCCGCGCTCTCCAAGCTCGACAAGGACGAGAAGCTGTTCTCGCGCGACATTGTCGCCGTCGACATGCGCCTGCCGGATCGGCTGATCGTGCAATTGTCCGAGGAAGCCGGCAAGGCGCGCGACGAACTGTTCAAGGACAAGAAGTCCAAGAAGAAGGCCGGGGACGCTGCATGACCGGCCTCGATCGCAATTTGACCCCGAAGACGCGCCCGATGCAGAAGCGCACCGCGATGGTGGCTTCGCTCGACGTCGGCTCCAGCAAGATCGCCTGCATGATCGCGCGGCTCAGGCCGTCGCCGCCGAACGAGGCGCTGCGCGGCCGCACCCATGCGGTCGAATTGATCGGCTACAGCCAGATCCAGTCGCGCGGCGTCAAGGCCGGCTCCGTCGTCGATCTCGCCGAATGCGAGAAGGCGGTCCGCCATGCCGTGGCGCTGGCCGAGCGCATGGCCAAGGTCCGTGTCGAATCCGTCCTGCTGTCGGTCTCCGGCGGCAGGCTGCATGGCCAACTGGTTGAGGCCGCGGCCGATATCCACGGCGGCTCGGTGACTGCGGACGATATCAGCCGCGTCACCTCGGCCGGCATGCGCCACGCCGCCGGCGCCGGCCGCACCGTGCTGCACGCGCTGCCGGTCGGCTACGCGCTCGATGGCGTCAAGGGCATCCGCGATCCCAGAGGCATGGTGGCGCGCCAGTTCGGCGTCGACATGAATGTCGTGACGTCGGACGCGACGGTCGCCAAGAACCTGATGCTGGTGGTCGAGCGCTGCCATCTCAACGTCGAAGCGATGGCGTCGAGCCCCTATGTCGCGGGCCTGTCGGTGCTGACCGATGACGAGGCCGATCTCGGCGCCGCCGTCGTCGAGATGGGCGCGGGCTCGACGACGATCGCGACTTACTCCGGCGGTCGCCTCGTGCACGCATCCGGATTTGCGCTCGGCGGGCAACACATCACGATGGATCTTGCGCGCGGCATCGGCGCGTGCATTGCGGATGCCGAGCGAATCAAGACTTTATACGGCACGGTGCTGACCGGTGGTTCGGACTCGCGCGAGCTGATGTCCGTTCCCACTGCAGGCGATGATCGGGAGACTCCGCAAATCGTGTCCCGCGCCACGATCGCCAACATTGTCCGGCATCGCGCCGAGGAGATTTTCGAAATGGTCCGTGACCGGCTCGCGGATTCTCCCTTTGCGGCAGAGACGAGGGCGCGCGTCGTGCTGAGCGGCGGCGCGTCGCAGCTCACCGGCACCGTCGAGCTCGCCACCCGTATCCTGAACCGTCAGGTCCGCATCGGCCGCCCGCTCGGCTTCGGCCGGCTGCCGAATGAGGCGAAGGGCGCGTCGTTCTCGGTGCCGACGGGCCTCTTGGTCTATCCGCAATACGCACATCTTGAACATGTCGAACCGCGGCGTACGCGGCAGCTCAGGACAGGGACAGACGGTTACTTCGGAAAGGTCGGACGATGGCTTCGCGAGGGCTTCTGATGACCAAACCCCGGCTCATTGCATTTTCACCAGCTCCTGCGGCCAGCGGCCGGGACGAACCAACGCGCGCATAATCGAGAGAGGCAACCATGGCACTCAATCTGACACCCCCTGACATCAGCGAGCTGAAACCGCGGATCACCGTCTTCGGCGTCGGCGGCGCGGGTGGTAATGCCGTCAACAACATGATCACCGCCGGGTTGCAGGGCGTCGACTTCGTCGTCGCCAACACCGACGCGCAGGCGCTGACCATGTCGAAGGCGCAGCGCATCATCCAGATGGGCACCCAGGTCACCCAGGGCCTCGGCGCCGGATCGCAGCCCGATGTCGGCGCTGCGGCCGCGCAGGAGGTCATGGACGAGCTGCGCGACCACCTGACCGGCGCCAACATGGTGTTCGTCACCGCCGGCATGGGCGGCGGCACCGGCACCGGGGCTGCGCCCGTGATCGCCAAGGCCGCCCGGGAAATGGGAATCCTCACCGTCGGCGTGGTGACGAAGCCGTTCCACTTCGAGGGTCAGCGCCGGATGCGCACCGCCGAGCACGGTATCTCCGAGCTCCACAAGGTGGTCGACACGCTGCTGATCATTCCGAACCAGAACCTGTTCCGGGTCGCCAACGAGAAGACTACCTTCGCCGACGCGTTCGCGATGGCCGACCAGGTGCTGTACTCGGGCGTCGCCTGCATCACCGACCTGATGGTCAAGGAAGGCCTGATCAACCTCGACTTCGCCGACGTCCGCGCCGTGATGCGGGAAATGGGCAAGGCGATGATGGGCACCGGCGAGGCCACCGGCGAGAAGCGCGCGCTGACCGCCGCCGAAGCTGCGATCGCCAACCCGCTGATCGACGATAGCTCGATGAAGGGCGCCCGCGGCCTGCTGATCTCGATCACCGGCGGCAAGGACCTCACTCTGTTCGAGGTCGATGAAGCCGCAACCCGCATCCGCGAAGAGGTCGATGCCGACGCCAACATCATCGTCGGCGCCACCTTCGACGAATCGCTCGACGGCGTCATTCGCGTCTCGGTGGTCGCAACCGGTATCGAGCAGGCCGCGATCGCCTCCCGCGCCCAGGCTCCCGCGCAGCAGCCGGGCGGCTCGCCCGAGAGCCGGCTCGCCGATCTGACCGCTCGCCTGCGTGCCGACAATCAGCGCATGGCCGAGCGCGCCCAGAAGCTGGAACCGCCGACCGGCGTGACGGTTGCTCCGATTGCAGCGCCCGCCGCTCCGCAGCAGCGTCCGGCCGTCGAGCGCGCCGCGCTCGCGGCAATCGCTGCCGCGGTTGCCCCGGACAGCGCACCGGCTCAGGCGCCGATGCAGCCGGGGTCCTACGGTGACGTCACCGTGCGCCCGATCGCCCAGAAGCCGACGTTGTTCCCGGACCACGAGGCGGCCCGCGCCGAACAGCACGAGCCGATGCCGCCCGAGACCTTCATTCCGCAGGCGGCGGAGCGGTCGCCGGTCCGTGCCCCGCGGATGCCGAAGTTCGAGGATCTGCCGATGCCGGCGCAGGCCGAGATCCGCCAGGCCAGCGGTGACGGCGAGGCGGAGCACCCGCAGAAGACCCGGCTGTCGCTGCTGCAGCGGCTGGCCAATGTCGGCCTCGGTCGCCGCGACGAAGAGACCGAGCCGCCGATCGCGGCCCGTGCCTCGGGTCCTGCGATGCCGACGATGCCACCGCTGCCCGACCGCAAGCCGGCCCGCAGCGTCGCCCAGCAGATATCGGCGAACGAATCGCCGGTATCTGAATATGCGAAGCGCCCGGCACCGCAGGGATTGGATGCCCATGGCCGCCAGGCGCCTGTTGCCCCGGCGCCACAGGGTGACGACCATCTTGATATCCCGGCCTTCCTGCGCCGGCAGGCAAACTGAAGTTTGTTACAACCTTGGCGACGAAGAAGGCCTCGGCGGGGAACCGCCGAGGCCTTCTCCTTTTGGCGGGCAGGCGGTTGCATCAGGTAAACAAGCAACTGATTTTAAATGATTAATTATTGTTTTGGTGGTCAGATGGCCACTCGCCGAAGGCCGTTTTCGCTGCCGCAATTGGATTAACCTTGGGCGCGAATGCGGCGGAGATGGGGTAACAATCGGTAAAGAAGCGTGAGTTGGCGCCATTTGGGGCTGTGACTATGGTCTGCCGGGACTTGGGGAGCTCATGCGAGTCGGCCTTGGGGAAGTTTGGCCACTTGATGTTGAGCGAAGTCGGGTAGTGGGCATTATCGAATGAAGTTCAGCCGTCAGACAACGCTTCGGTCGCAAGCCACCGTGACTGGCGTAGGCGTTCATTCCGGTCTTCCTGTTAGTCTCACGCTGGGACCTGCACCTGTCGATGCGGGTTTTATTTTCGTCCGCACCGGTCTCGAGGGTGCCGACCGCGAAGTTACCGCCACCGCCGACGCTGTGATCGCGACCGAGTTCGCGACGGTTTTGGGTGACCGCGAAGGGCCGCTGGTTTCGACTGCGGAGCATGTTCTCGCCGCGCTGCGCGGCATGGGCGTCGACAACGCCACGATCGAAGTCGATGGGGCAGAAGTTCCGATCATGGACGGTAGCGCTGCGGCGTTTGTCGCTGCCATCGATCAGGCTGGTATTGTGACCCAGCCCGGCGTCCGCCGCTTCATCCAGGTGCTGAAGCCGGTGCAGGTCAAGATCGGCGATGCGATGGGCGAACTGCGTCCGTTCGCCGGCGGGTTCCGCGCCGAAGTCGAAATCAATTTCGCCAACAAGGTGATCGGTCACCAGACCTACTCCTTCGATCTGTCGCCGGAAGGCTTCCGCCGCGAAGTCGCGCGGGCCCGCACCTTCGGCTGCATGAACGACGTGGCGCGGCTGTGGGGCGCTGGCTTCGCGCTCGGCGCCTCCTTCGACAACACGGTGGTGTTCGACGAGGCCCGCCTGCTCAATGCCGAGGGCCTGCGCTACGCCGACGAGTGCGCCCGCCACAAGGTGCTCGACGTGATCGGCGATCTGGCGCTGGCCGGTCTGCCGCTGCTCGGCAGCTACCGTTCGGTCCGCGGTGGCCACAAGCTCAACAACGCGGTGCTGAAGGCGCTGCTCGCCGACCGCAGCGCCTGGCGCGTGGTCGAATCGGAGACCGCCCGGCGGCCGGTCCGCGGCCATGTCGAAGCCGGTGCAAGCACAGTGGGCGGCCTGGTCGCCCCGGCCTACGGTCCGGACGTGTCCTGATCGCCGCAGGCGGTCGGCCCGATTTCCGTAATAACCACAGCAGGCTGTGAGCTTCGCCGGGTCGCCTTATTCCCGGCGGATTGGCTCCCTATTCGGTTGGTCGACGGTCATTTTTCGGTTAAACAGGCCCGCGGTTGCCTTGATCCGGCGCCAACGGCACGAGAGATATTGCATCCGTGATCGCGGTTCATGGGTGGAGTGGGGTCGCCGTTAACCGCATCAAAGGCGTCAGGTTTTACAATCCATGTCGGCAATGCGTATGGCGCTCGAACAACGCAATTCTTCTGACGTCTCCGGCCTGACCAAGGCCGCGCGCACGCTGCGCTTCGCGGCGGGCCTGATCGTGCTGGCGTTGCCGCTCTCAGGCTGCGGCACCGGCGCGCTTTGGGACAAGTTCATGGCCAAGGACGACACCTTCGTCGATGAGCCCGCGGACAAGCTCTACAATGAGGGCTTGTACATGATGAACGAGAAGAAGGACTTGAAGGCCGCTTCGAAGAAGTTCGAGGAAGTCGACCGTCAGCATCCCTATTCGGACTGGGCGCGCAAGTCGCTCCTGATGTCGGCCTATTCGTACTATCAGGCGGGCGACTACGACAGCTGCATCGGCTCGGCGACGCGCTACGTCACGCTGCATCCCGGCAGTCCGGACGCGTCCTACGCCCAGTACCTCATCGCGGCATCGCATTTCGACCAGATCCCGGATATCTCGCGCGACCAGAGCCGCACCGAGAAGGCGATCGCGGCACTCGAAGAGGTGGTGCGCAAATATCCGACCTCCGAATACGCCACCCAGGCCAAGAACAAGATCCAGGCCGCGCGCGACCAGCTCGCCGGCAAGGAGATGGCGGTCGGACGCTACTACGTCGAGAAGCGCGACTACACCGCCGCGATCAACCGCTTCAAGACCGTCGTCACCCAGTACCAGACCACGCGCCACGTCGAAGAGGCGCTCTACCGGCTTACCGAGGCCTATATGGCGATCGGCATCGTGGGCGAGGCGCAGACCGCCGCCGCGGTGCTCGGCCACAATTTTCCGGACAGCCGCTGGTACAAGGACGCGTATAATCTAGTAAAGTCCGGCGGTCTCGAGCCGAGCGAGAATCAGGGATCCTGGATCAGCAGGACCTTCAAGAAGATAGGTCTCGGCTAGGAATTGTCCTCGCATGCTGGCCCGTCTGTCGATCCGTGACATCGTCCTGATCGAACGGCTCGATATCGAATTTTCCCGTGGCCTGGCGGTGCTGACCGGCGAAACCGGCGCCGGCAAATCCATCCTGCTTGATGCCTTTGCGCTGGCGCTCGGCGGCCGTGGCGATGCCGGACTGGTGCGTCATGGCGCCGAGCAGGGGCAGGTCACCGCCACGTTCGATGTCCCGAAGGGGCACCCGGCCGCCAGGATCCTGGCCGAGAACGGCCTCGACGACACCGGCGAGATGATCCTGCGCCGCGTGCAACTCGCCGACGGCCGCACCCGCGCCTTCATCAACGACCAGGCGATCAGCGTGCAGACCCTGAGGGCGGTCGGCGCGGCTCTGGTCGAGATCCACGGCCAGCACGACGAGCGCGCTTTGGTCGACGCCTCCACCCACCGCCAGCTGCTCGACGCCTTCGCCGGCCACGAGAAGGACGTCGCCGCGCTGGAAGCACTGTGGGATATCAGGCGGACCGCCAACGCTGACCTCGACGGGCATCGCGCCGGCATGGAGCGCGCCGCGCGCGAGGCCGACTATCTGCGCCATGCCTCCCAGGAGCTGAAGGCGCTGGCGCCGAAGGAGGGCGAGGAGACCGAGCTCGCCAACCGCCGCACCACCATGATGCAGGGCGAGAAGGTCGCGACCGATCTGCGCGAGGCGCAGGAGGCGATCGGCGGCTCGCATTCGCCGGTGTCGGCCCTGTCCGCGGCAGTACGGCGGCTGGAGCGGCGTGCTGCCAATGCGCCCGGCCTGATCGAGCCGGCGGTCAAGGCGATCGATATCGCGATCAATGCGCTGGAAGAGGCCGACCAGCATCTCCACGCCGCACTGGCGGCGACCGATTTCGATCCGGCCGAGCTCGAACGGATCGAGGAGCGGCTGTTCGCGCTGCGCGCCGCCTCGCGCAAATATTCGACGCCGGTCGATCTACTGGCCGCGCTGGCGGCGCAATACGCTGATGACGTCGCGCTGATCGATGCCGGCGCCGATCAGTTGAAGAAGCTGGAAGCGGCCGCAGCCGAGGCCGACAAGCGCTATGCTGCCGCGGCGGCAAAGCTGTCGGCGGCGCGCGCCAAGGCGGCCGAGAAGCTCAACAAGGCCGTCAATGCCGAGCTCGCGCCGCTCAAGCTCGAGCGCGCGAAATTCATGACGCAGGTCGAGGCCAATGCCGCCGCGCCGGGACCGCAGGGCATCGACCGTGTCGAGTTCTGGGTGCAGACCAATCCGGGCACCAAGCCGGGGCCGATGATGAAGGTCGCCTCCGGCGGTGAGCTGTCGCGCTTCCTGCTGGCGCTGAAGGTCGTGCTGGCCGATCGCGGCTCGGCGCCGACTTTGGTGTTCGACGAAATCGACACCGGTGTGGGCGGCGCGGTGGCGGATGCGATCGGCTCGCGGCTGGCGCGCCTCGCCGGCAAGGTGCAGGTGATGGCGGTGACGCATGCGCCGCAGGTCGCAGCCCGCGCCAGCCAGCATCTTCTAATCTCCAAGGATGCGCTCGACAAGGGCAAGCGGGTCGCCACCCGCGTCAACGCGCTCGCCGCCGATCACCGCCGCGAAGAGATCGCACGCATGCTGGCCGGCGCCGAGATCACTGCGGAGGCGAGGGCAGCGGCGGAGCGGCTGCTCAGGGCGGCGAGCTAGTTTGCCCATGGCTGCCAAGGCGAAGAAAGCGCTGGTCGACGTCGACAAGCTCACCAAGGCCCAGGCCAAGGTCGAGTTGATGCGGCTTGCGCTCGAGCTCGAGGGCCACGACAAGCGCTATTATCAGGACGACGCGCCCAGCGTCACCGATGCCGAATACGACGCGCTGCGGCAGCGTTACAACGCGATCGAGAAGCGTTTCCCTGAATTCGTCACCGCGGAATCTCCCTCGCACAGGGTCGGTGCCGCGCCGTCGGGGCGCTTCAGGAAGGTCCGCCATTCGGTCCCGATGCTGTCGCTCGACAACGCGTTTGCGGAAGCTGACGTGGTCGACTTCGTCGGACGCATCACGCGCTTCCTGAAGCTGCCGGACGACAAAATCGATTTCTCGGCCGAGCCGAAGATCGATGGGCTCTCGATGTCGCTGCGCTACGAGGGCGGCGAACTCGTCACTGCGGCGACGCGCGGCGACGGCGCCGAAGGCGAGGACGTGACCGCGAACATCCGCACGCTGGAGGATGTGCCGCAGAAGCTCAAGGGCCGCAACGTGCCCGAGATCTGCGAGGTGCGCGGCGAGGTCTATATGACCAAGAAGGCGTTCCTGGCACTGAACGAGCGGCAGAAAGCTGAAGGCGGCACCATCTTCGCCAATCCGCGCAATTCCGCGGCCGGCTCGCTGCGGCAGAAGGATCCTGGTATCACGGCCTCGCGGCCGCTCGGTTTCTTCGCCTACGCCTGGGGCGAGATGAGCGCGATGCCGGAAGAGACACAGACCGGCATGATCCACTGGTTCGAGCGCTGCGGCTTCAAGACCAACCCGTTGACCAAATTGTGCCACTCGGTCGACGAACTGATCGCCTTCCATCGCAAGATCGAGGAGCAGCGCGCCGAGCTCGACTACGACATCGATGGCGTCGTCTACAAGGTCGATCGCATCGACTGGCAGGAGCGGCTCGGCTTCGTGTCACGCACGCCGCGCTGGGCGATCGCGCACAAATTCCCGGCGGAGCGCGCCATGACCGTGCTGCGCGACATCGAGATCCAGGTCGGGCGTACCGGCTCGTTCACGCCGGTCGGCAAGCTCGAGCCGGTCGGCGTCGGCGGTGTGATCGTGCAGAACGTCACGCTGCATAACGAGGATTACATCAAGGGCATCGGCAACAAGGGCGAGGTGCTGCGCGAGGGACGCGACATCAGGATCGGCGACACCGTGGTGATCCAGCGCGCCGGCGACGTGATCCCGCAGGTCGTCGATGTCGTGATCGACAAGCGGCCGAAGAGCGCGAAGGAGTTCCACTTTCCGAAGAAGTGCCCGTGCCCGCTGCACACCGACGTGGTGCGCGAGGAGACCGCGACTGGCGAGGAGGGCTCGCGGCTGCGCTGCAGCGGCGAGTTCGCCTGTCCGTTCCAGAAGATCGAGCACCTCATTCTGTTCGTGTCGCGACGGGCGTTCGACATCGACGGCCTCGGCGTGAAGCAGCTGCAATATTTCTTCGACGAGGGCTGGGTCAAGGAGCCCGCCGACATCTTCACGCTGCCGAAGCGCAACGCCAAGCTGAAGCTCGAGGACATCGAGGGCTATGGCGAAACCTCGGTACGCAATCTGTTCGCCGCGATCGACAGCCGTCGCCGGATCGGGCTGGAGCGCTTCATCTATTCACTCGGCATGCGCCATGTCGGGGAGACCACCGCGCTGGCGCTCGCGCGCGGCTACGGCTCGTGGGAGGCGTTCCACGATGCCTGCCTCAAGGTCGCCAAGGGCGACGAGGAGGCGATCGCCGAGATGGACGCGCTCGACCAGATCGGCGACACCGTGATCAAGAGCATCGCGGACTATTTCGGCGAAAGCCATAATCGCGGCATCGTCGAGCGTCTGACCAGGGAGCTCGACGAGATCATCGACGCCGAGAAGCCGAAGAGCAATTCGGCGATCTCTGGGAAAACCGTGGTTTTCAGCGGGTCGCTGGAAAAGATGACGCGTGACGAGGCCAAAGCTAACGCCGAGAGGCTCGGCGCGAAGGCCGCCAGCTCTGTGTCTAAGAAGACAGATTACCTAATTGCGGGACCCGGTGCGGGCTCGAAATTGACGGATGCCCAAAAACACGGCGTCACCGTGCTGACCGAAGACGAGTGGCTGAAGCTGATTGGAGCGTAAGGCGCGGCGCTGCCGCACTTGCCGCTGTCGTCCTCCGCGAAAGCGGGGGACCCAGTATTCCAGAGGCCGCAGTGATTCACCCGATAGGCCGCGGCGTACTGGATCCCCCCCTTTCGCTGGGGATGACGAGGCGAAAGCGTGGGCACGTGTGCAACTCACATCATTCCCTGCTCATCCTCCTCGGCCTGCGCGATCAGCTCTTCGCTCACCACCACGTTCCGCCGCGGTACGACGAAGATCATGGTGCAGGAGCAGGCGATCGAGATCGCGAAGATCGCCGATGTCAACGGCAGCGTGGTGGTCGAGTGGCCGCCGAGATAGGCGCCGAACTGCGAGATCAGCGAGCCGATGCCCTGCTGCAGGAAGCCCATCGCGCCGGAGGCGGTGCCCGCGGCCTCGGGGCGGATGCTGATGGCACCGGCGGCCGAATTGGCCATCACGAAGGCATTGGCGACCATCACGATCATCTGGGTGCCGAACAGCCAGAGCGGCGCCTGGTTCAGCCCGGCGAAACTCCAGATCAGGTTCAGCAGGCTGCCGCCGACCTGCAGCGCGAGGCCGAACCAGATCAGCTTCTCCAGCGAGTGGCGCGGCGCGAACCGGACGCAGAGGAGATTGCCGATGAAGTAGCCGAACCCCGTCATCGCGAACCACGCGCCGTATTCGGCGCTGCTGCGGCCCATCTGGGTCACCACGATATAGGGACCGCCGCCGGCGAAGGCGAAGATGATCTGCGAGGCCAGCACCTGGCACAGCAGATAGCCGACGAAGGCGCGGCTTCGCATCAGTTTGCCGAGATCGCCGCGGAAGCTGGAGCTGTCGGTGCGGTCGCGGCGGGTTTCGGGCAGGGCGAGCGCGATGAAGATCGTGGTGATCAGCGACGCCGCAGTGATGAGATAGAGGATCGCGCGCCAGCCGAATGTGGTTTCCAGCAGACCGCCGGTGAGCGGGCTCACCATCTGCGCGATCATCAGCGCGGCGACGACGAGGCTGATCATGGCGCCGACCCGCTCGCGCGGATAGAGATCGCGGATGATGGCGCGGCTGATCACCATGCCGCTGGCGCCGCCGAGCGCCTGAAAGAAGCGCGCCGCGATCAGTTGCGGCAGAGTCTCGGCGAAGTCAGAGCCGATGCCGGCCACCACCATCAGTCCGAGGCCCGAGAGCAGCACCGGGCGGCGGCCGAACTTGTCGGACAGCGGCCCCATGATCAGCTGCGACAGCGCGATGCCGACCATGTAGAGCGACACGGTCATCTGCGCGATTCCGATGTCGCGGCCGAACGTGGTCGCGAGCACCGGCAGCGCCGGAACCAGCATGTAGAGCGAGATCGGCGCGACGCCCGTCATCACGACGAGCATCAGCAGCATGACCTTCGATGTCGCGATGTCGTTGTCTTTGATGTTCTCTTGGGCCGCGCCGGGCGGCTTGCCCATCACGCCGTGCATTCAGGTCCGATCCAGCATTGTGGAAAGACTGTAGCGTGCCCGTTCGCGCGGAATACGTGTGTTTCGGCATACGCCCATGCGAATTCGGGCGACGAAGCGTGGTGATGTTTCGTCTCGCGCAACATCTACACTGTCGTCCCGGCGAAAGCCGGGACCCATAACCACAGGCGTGTATTGTTGAAGCGCGCTGTGGCCCCAGCGTCATGCAACAGCAGACGGCGGTGGCTATGGGTCCCGGCCTTCGCCGGGACGACGTCGAGTGTGTGGACGTTTGGGCGCTGCTACTTCAGCGCCGCCGTCGCCTCATCCAGCCACAGCTTGGTGGCGTTGTCGTCGAGATGCGGGCGGACCACGCGCGCGACGCGGGCGTGGTAGTCGTTAAGCCAGCTCAATTCGCCTTCGCTCAGCATGTTGACCTCGATCAGGCGGCGATCGATCGGCGCCAGCGTCAGCGTCTCGAACGCGTTGACCGGCTTCTCGGCGCCGGCAATGTCGGTGCCGATCACCAGCTCGAGGTTCTCGATCCTGATGCCGTAGGCGTCGGTCTTGTAGTAGCCTGGCTCGTTGGACAGGATCATGCCGCGCTTCAGCGGCGTGGTGCCGAGCTTCGAGATCCGCGCCGGCCCTTCATGGACGCTGAGATAGCTGCCGACGCCGTGGCCGGTGCCGTGCTCGAAATCGATCCCGGCCTGCCAGAGATATTGCCGCGCGAAGCTGTCGAGCTGCGCGCCGGTGGTGCCGTCGGGGAAGATCGCGCGGGCGATCGCGATATGGCCGCGCAGCACGCGGGTGAAGCGGTCACGCATCTCGTCGGTCGGCTTGCCGATCGCGATGGTGCGGGTGACGTCGGTGGTGCCATCCTCATATTGCGCGCCGGAATCGATCAGCAGCAGATCGCCGGGCTCGATGCGGCGGTTGCTCTTACGCGTCACGCGATAATGCACGATGGCGCCGTTCGGCCCGGTGCCGGCGATGGTCGGGAACGAGACGTCCTTCAGCGCGCCGGTCTGGCGGCGGAAGGTTTCCAGCGCCTCGACGGTGTCGATCTCGGTGAGGTGGCCCGAGGGCGCCTCGCGGTCGATCCAGGCGAGGAAGCGCACGAGCGCCACCGCGTCGCGCTGGTGCGCGGTGCGCGTGCCGTCGATCTCGGTGAGGTTCTTGACCGCCTTCAGCAGGCTGACCGGATCGCTGCCGCGCACCGGCTTGCCGCCGGCGCCGGAGATCAGGCGGCTTAAGGCGTCTGCCGCGGTCGCGCTGTCGAGTGCGATCGAGGCGCCGCGCTTGGCGAGTTCGGTCAGTTTTGGCGTCAGCGCCGCCGGTTCCTCGACATCGGCGGATTGCTCGAGATGGTCGCGGGTCGCGTTGGCCAGCTTGCGATGATCGATGAACACCAGCGGCCGGCCTTCCTTCGGCACCAGCGCGTAGGACAGCGGCAGCGGCGTATGCGAGACGTCGGCGCCGCGGATGTTGAAGGTCCAGGCCACAGCGTGGCTGTCGGAGAGCACCAGCGCATCGACGCCGAGCTTGTTGATCTCGAGCCGGATGCGCTTCAGCTTCTCGGCCTCGATCTCGCCGGAGAACTGCGCGCCGTGGATCGCGACCGGGCCGAGCGGCGGTGCCGGCCGTTCGTGCCAGATCGTATCGACCGGGTTGCCGTCGACGGCGACCAGCTCGGCGCCGGCCTTGGCGCAGGCCGCCGCCAGCCGTTCGGCTGCCGCAGAAGTGTGCAGCCACGGGTCAAATCCTAGGCGGTCGCCGGCTGCCAGATGCCGGGTCAGCCAGTGCTCCGGCGGCGGATCGACCAGCGGTTCGACCTGCCAGGCCTTGCGGTCGACCTGCTTGCCGGCCTGCAGCGTGTAGCGCCCGTCGACGAACAGGGCGGCTTCCTTGCTCAGCACGATCGCGAGCCCGGCCGATCCGGTGAAGCCGGTCAGCCAGGCAAGCCGCTCTTCGGACGCCGCAACATACTCATTCTGCTGCTGATCGGCGCGGGGAACCACAAACCCGGTCAGCTTGCGCCGCGCTAATTCCTCGCGCAGCGCGCTTAAGCGCGCGGTCAGCGCCACGCCGCCTTCGGGCTCTTCGAACGTCTGGAAATGGGCTTCGAACATTGCCTTTGCACTCTCTTCGGATGCAGCATGAGCTTCGCGCCGACGCGCTGAGGCATGACCACATTTTTGGCATAACTTATGCTTGAATCATGGCATAGTGGAAGTGACCGGACGATGTCCACCATCGCCGGTCAAGTGTACGGGGGGTGTCCAGGAGTGTCTCAACTCAACGGTGAGGAGATGCACGATGCCTGCATTCACGTTTGAGAAGATCTCGCCGCCGGTTCGCCGCGGGCCGATCGCGCCGGTCGAGCAGAAGCAACGTGGCGTCATCGTCCAGATGCTCGACCGTTTGGTCGAGGCGCGGGCCAGGCGCGCGGCCGCTCAAGGCAAGGCCGACACGGCCGGCCGCGATTCCGCTGCACCCGAATAACCAATCCGCAGATCGCGTTTACGGTGCGAGGTCGGACGCCTTCGCCACGGTTACATTGATGACCCTGGTGCCCTCGAGTTCACGTACGATCCGTTCATCGGGGCCGACGACACTCAGATCGAATTCGCGCTCCGGCGTCAGCAGCGTCATGCGCTGACCGACGATCACGACGACGGTCATGTCGAGCGGCTCGCCGGATATCGCCCATTCCCTGAGTTCGTTGCGAAACGGCTCCCTGCGCCAGGCATTCGGGAAGCCCGGATCGCATCTGACCTCGAGGCCATCATCCGACGTTGTCAGGACGAGCTTCGATCGGGAGGGCTTCCAGTGCTCCTCCAGCAGCTCGTTGACCAGCCAGACGCAGCTGAACGCGCGGCACTCCGCCGGCCGGCTTGGATAGATCCGGCAGCCCCCCCCCGGCTTGCAATGCGCACACCATGCGTTGGCCGGCTTCGCCAGCTCCTCGATCGCCATCACCTTGCAGCAGAGCGTGCAGTCGTCGCACTGTCTGCCGGTCGCGGTCATTTCACCTGACGGAGCGCAGCAGCAGGCTGCTCCAGCCCTCGATCTTCAGATGCCGCAGCGGCACCAGCCCGCGGGCGCGATAGGCGGCGATGACCGCCGGTGCCTGATGCGTCAGCAAGCCCGAGAGGATGACCTGCGCCGACGATGCGAGGTGCCGGGCCATGGGCCCCGCCAGCTGGCGCAGCGGATTGGCGAGGATGTTGGCGAGCACCAGATCGAACGGCCCGTCCTCGGCAAACCGCGGCGATGCAAAGCCGGTGGCACGGATCACATCCACCAGATGTCCTGCCCCGTTCAGCCGGGCATTCTCCTCGGCGACCCGTACCGAGGGCGGGTCGATGTCGCTCGCCAGCACCTTGCGATGCTGGGCCTTGGCGGCGGCGATCCCCAGCACGCCGGTCCCGGTGCCGAGATCGAGCACCCGGCGGGGCTGATAGGCCTTCAGCACGTGGTCGAGCAGCAGCAGGCAGCCGCGCGTGGTGCCGTGATGGCCGGTGCCGAAGGCGAGCGCCGCCTCGATCTCGATCCCGAGCTTGTTGGGCGGTATCTTGTGCCGGTCATGCTGGCCGTGGACGATGAACCGGCCGGCCGCGACCGGGACCAAATCTTCCAGACTGGCCTTGACCCAGTCCTTCGCCTCGACGGTGTCAAATACCAAAGTTGATGCGATATCCTGTCGCACCACGGCCTGGCCGACCAGCTCGCGCAGTAAGGCCTGGTCCGGCGCCTCGGCAAAATGGATGGTGACGTCCCAGCGGCCGTCGGGCCGCTCGAAGGCCGCAAAAGCCGCCTGATCCTCGAAATACAGCTCGGAAAGCGCGTCGACCACACGCTTTGCGGTCGGTTCGTCTGGAAGGGTGATGCTGGCGCGGTGTGTGGATGGGGTCATCGGATGCCGGTAGCGTGGATTTTGTTAAAGTTTCAAGCCGGATTCAATCGAATATCGCGAGAATTGATAGGTTCCCGATTCAGACAACCTTAGATACCGCCGTATTAGTACGGAGGCGGAACTCGGGAGCTCCCTTGGTTCCAAGGCATCACAACCCAGGGCAGGGCTGCAATGAAGACTCTTTTCGTTAGGTTCTTGAAGAATGAATCCGGCGCGACCGCCATCGAATACGGACTGATTGCGACCGGCATCGCCATCGCCATCATCGCCGCGGTGAATGGCGTCGGCACGAACTTGAGCGGGACGTTCAGCACGGTCGCGAGCTCGCTCAAGTAATTTCGGCGGCGTTCTCGAGTAAGCACCGGGCAACGAGGCCCGGTGTTTTCTTTTTGACAGGTTGCCCACAGAGCCTCACGCAGCCTGTCCACAAGGCTTCCAGCGCGTTGTCCCGGGGTTGTCGGCCTCCGTTCCACAGGCAGTCCACCGGGATACGCACCGATTGTCCCGCCGAGGGACACCGGGCCTGCCTGCGGCCGACCCACAGCTTCTCAACAGACCTGTCCACAGCTTGGCCCGGCCATGACTGCGCCGCCCGATGCGCCCTCCGCTCTATGCGAACAGCGCGCGATGGTCGGCGAGGACGGCCCGCGCGGCGTTGTGGCCGGGGGCGCCGGTGACCCCGCCGCCGGGATGGGCGCCGGAACCGCAATGGTAGAGACCGCGCAGCGGTCCGCGGTAATCGGCATGGCCGAGCATGGGACGCGCCGAGAACAATTGGTTCAGCGTTAGCGCGCCGTGAAAGATGTCGCCGCCGAGCAAGCCGAACTGCCGCTCGAGGTCGAGCGGCGACAGGATCTGGCGGCCGATCACACTGCTCGCGAAGCCGGGGGCGTAATTATCGACGGTTGCGATCATGAGGTCGGCGACCTCTTCGCGATGGTCGTCCCATGATTTGCCGTCGGGCAATTGCGGCGCGACGTGCTGGCAGAACAGGCTCGCGACATGCTGGCCCGGCGGGCTCAAACTGTCGTCGAGCGTCGAGGGGATCAGCACCTCGACGACGGGCGCGCGGCTCCAGCCGAATTCGCGCGCATCGCGCCAGGCACGATCCATGTAGCCGAGACCAGGCGCGATGATGATGCCCGCCGTGAGGTGATCGCCCGGACCGGGCAGCGCGGTGAACGAGGGCAGGGCCCCGAGCGCCACATTCATCCTGAACGTGCCGGAGCCGTTCTGCCATCGCTCGATGCGCGTGCGGAATTCGCTTGCCAGTGCGCCTTCCGGCACCAGGCGCGTGTAGAGCAGCTTCGGGTTGACGTTGGAGACGACATATCTGGCGCTGATAGTCTCGCCACTGTCGAGGATGACGCCGGTGGCGCGATCCTTCTCGACGATCACCTCGCGGACAGGCGCATCGGTTTCGATCTTGACGCCATGGCTGCGCGCGGCATGCGCCATCGCCTGGGTAATCGCGCCCATGCCGCCGATCGCATGGCCCCAGACGCCCTTCTTGCCGTTCACCTCGCCGAACGCATGGTGCAGCATCACATAGGCCGAGCCGGCCGCGTAGGGGCTGGCATAATTGCCGACGATGGCGTCGAAGCCGAACAGCGCCTTGACGAGGTCGTTCTCGAAACGCTCGTCGAGCATCTCGCCGGCCGAGCGTGTGAACAGGTCGAGCAAATTGCGCTGCTGCTCGAGCGACAGCCGGCGCAGGATGTTGGCGGTGCCGAGCGCGTTGAAGGCCTCACCCATTGCGCCGAGGCCGAAGCCCTCGACCAGGTTCGGCGGCGCACGCAGCACGAACTGGCGCAGCACATCGGCGATGGCTTCGAGTTCCCCCGAGAACACGCCGATCGTTGCCGCATCCCGCTGGCTGAGTTTCTCGACCGACGGCTGGGTGCGGCCTTCGCCGGTCAGCAGGTAACTGCCGTCGGGTGCGGGGAGGAAGTTCTGCGCGCGGCGTTCGACGATCTTGAGGCCGTGCTCGGCAAGTTTCAGGTCGGAGATGATTTGCGGGTTGAGCAGGCTCACCGTGTAGGCGGCGACCGAATTGCGGAAGCCCGGACAAAACTCTTCGGTGACGGCGGCGCCGCCGACCACCTTGCGGCGCTCGACGACCCTGACCTTGAGCCCGGCCATCGCGAGATAGGCCGCGCAGGTGAGGCCGTTGTGCCCCGCACCGATGATGACGACGTCTGTTTCGTTCATGTCCGCTTCAAGAGGCAGTGATTAGAGCACGTGCTGTGGCGCCGCAGCGCCCCGTCGTCAAGTCCGCGTGACTGCGGTTTCTTGTCCGTGATACTGCCGTATGCTCAATCCCAATCCCCGGTGCGGTGCGCCGGACCGTCCGCCTCCGGCGCCCGCCGGGGCCATGCCGGAGCTTTCATGACATCTGAGCCGTCCGCCTCGCGAAACCGGCTGGTGCTGGTTGTCTACACCGCGGCGATCTTCGTCAGTGCCCTGTTGCTGTTCTCGGTGCAGCCGCTGTTCACCAAGATGGTGCTGCCGCGGCTCGGCGGCTCGCCGGCGGTGTGGTCGGTGGCGATGGTGTTCTTCCAGTCGCTGCTGCTCGGCGGCTACGCTTACGCGCATCTCTTGATGAAGCTGAACAGCCGTGTGGTGCCGATCGTGGTGCATCTCGTGGTGCTCGTCGTCGCGCTGCTGACATTGCCGCTCTCGATCAGGAGCGGCTGGGGCGAGCCGCCGACCTCGGGCTATGCGGTCTGGCTGCTCGGCCTGTTCGCGGTCTCGATCGGCCTGCCGTTCTTCGCGCTCGCCGCCAACAACCCGCTGCTGCAGGCCTGGTTCGTGCGCACCGGCCACCCCAACGGCCCCGATCCGTATTTTCTCTATGCGTCCTCGAACATCGGCAGCTTCCTGGCGCTGCTGTCCTATCCGGTGCTGCTCGAGCCGATGTTCACCTTGCGCACCCAGAACCTGATCTGGACCGGCGGCTATGGGCTGCTGATCGTTCTGATCGCAAGCTGTGGCGTGCTGCTGTTGCGGTCGCCGGCCTATGCCGCCGCACGCGACGTGCAAGGTGATGATGCCAACGCACCGGCGCCGTCCTGGTCGCTGCGGGCGCGCTGGATCTTCCTGGCTGCCGTGCCGTCCGGCCTGCTGATCGCAGTGACCGCGCATATCTCGACCGACGTCGCGGCTGCTCCCTTGCTCTGGGTGCTGCCGCTGTCGCTGTATCTGTTGACCTGGGTGCTGGTGTTCCAGTCGCGGCCGCTGCTGGCGCACAAATGGATGCTGCTGGCGCAGCCGCTGGCGATCGCCGGCGTGGTTATTCTTCTCGCGGTCGGCGGCGAGCAGAACCTGCTGCTCACGCTCGGCGGCCATCAGCTCTGCTTCTTCATCATCGCGATGGCCTGCCACGGCGAGCTCGCGCGCACCCGTCCCGCGGCGAAATATCTCACCGGCTTCTATGTCGCGCTGTCGTTCGGCGGCATGGTCGGCGGCCTGTTCGCGGGGCTGATCGCGCCGTTCACCTTCTCATGGATCGCCGAATATCCGATCCTGCTGGCGCTCGCGGCGCTGTGCCGTCCGCCCGGCGGCGCGGAGCGGCTGCCGCGCTGGAGCGCCTGGTACTGGCCGTTACTTGCGGTGCTGGCGGTGGCGCTGATCGCGCCGAGCTATTCGGCCGGCGACATCTTCAACTGGTTCGACGACCACCGGGTGTGGGTGATCGGCGCAGTCGGCGTGCTCTCGGCGCTGCTCGCGCTCGCACTGAATGCCAATCGCTGGAAGATCTTCGCCACCGTCGTGGTCGCGCTGGTGGTGCTGCGCGCCTATCCATCCGACGATGGCCGCGTCGAAACCGTGCGCAGCTTCTTCGGCGTGCACAAGATCGTGGTGACGCCGAACGGGCAGTATCACGTGCTGATGCACGGCACCACGATCCACGGCGCCGAGAGGTTCAAGAACGACGACGGCACGCCGGTCACCGGAAAGCCGGAGCCGATCAGCTACTATCACAAGGACGGCGGCATCGGGCAGGCCATCACCGCAATGCGCGAGCGCAAGGGCGCGCCGCTGAAGGTGGCTGTCATCGGCCTCGGCTCGGGGACGCTGACCTGCGCCTCGGCCCCCGGCGAGGACTGGCGATTCTTCGAGATCGACCAGTCGATGGTCGATACCGCGCGCGACCCGAAATACTTCACCTACATCCAGAGCTGCGAGCCGAACCTGAAGCCCGTGATCGGCGACGCGCGGCTGACCTTCGCCAAGGAGCCGGACGGCGTCTACGATCTCATCATCGTCGACGCCTATTCGTCGGACGCGATCCCGATCCATCTTGCGACCGAGGAGGCGATGGCGATCTACAAGGAGAAGCTGGCGCCGCAGGGCGCGGTCGTGATGCACGTCTCCAACCGGCATCTCGAACTTGCCAGCGTCGTGGTCGGCATCGCTGACGCCAACGACATGAAGAGCTGGGTCTACAGCGAGGATTCCGGCCGCGACAACGAGTACATCTTCTCGACCTCGGTCGTGGTCTCCGCGCGCGAGGACGCCGACGTCGGCAAGCTTGCGTCGTCCGATGTCTGGACCGAAACCGACGCCAACGAGAAGCAGTGGGTCTGGACCGACGATTATTCGAACGTGCTGGGCGCGGTCTACCGGCGCCTGCGTGACGGCGAGCAATAGAGCGTTTTCGAGCGAAGTGGACGCCGGTTCGCGTGAAGAAAACGCGTCAAAACAACAGCTAGAGCTTCGGTTCTGATTCAATCAGAACCGAAAATGGTCTGGGCGGTCGTTCGCTACTTGTTGTCGGGGGCCGCCGACTTGTCCTTGTCCTGGCTCGACGCCGAAGCCGCCAGCAGCGGCATGGTCGGCGTGCTCTCGCCGGCGTCCTCGTCGAGGAATTGCTCGACCTTTGCCTGGATCGTCGACTTCGCGCTGTCAGGGCCGCGGTCGCTGAGGTCGTTGTGCTGGAATTCGGTTCTGACCACCTTGATGCCGAGTCTGGCGCAGGTCTCGTCGTCAGGCACGACACCCGGGTCTGCCTTGAACACCGGATCCCTGGAGCGGAACGACAGGATCTTGATCTTGCTGTCGGTGATGAAGGGGACGCGCAGATTGTCCAGCGTCACGACCTTCTTGACCAGGTCGGGATGCTGCCTGGCGAAGAACATCGAGATGTCGCCGCCATTGGAGTGGCCGATCAAGGTCAGCGCGCGATAGTTTGCGTTCGGATAGAGCTTCTTCAGCTCGTCGATCGCATACATGATGTTGAAGACGCCGCGATTATATTGCATGCGGCGGCCGACATATTCCTCGCCGACCTTGGTCACCATCGGCGCATCGGTGTCGAGATCATGCTGAATGCTCACCACAAGGTAGCCGCGTGACGCGAACACGTTAGTGAGGAACGAGTACTCGGTGTTCCTGACGGTGTTGCCGTGGCTCAGGATCGCGACCGGCAGCTCGATCATCTCGGCCATCGCCTGCATTTGCCGGTCGCGCCGGACCGCGACCTCGACCGTGACGTCGCGATCGTCGCGCAGGACGTCGTGGAACGTCAGCGTCGTGTGACGGATGGCCCATCTGTCCGTCGTGAAATAGCCGGCCATCGCCACGATGCACAGGCAAAGGACAATGATGCCCCGTTTCATGTCGACCTCTGATATTGCCTACGCGACCCGCGCTTCTCGCCCTGGTTTCATGGGGCATTCCGCGTGAATCGGCCTCCAGGGGCCGGGCGGGCGCTCTTGCCGCCGAATATCGGGCTAATTTTACAATCAGATGACGGCGCGACGACGGGCCACGGCGCACGACGACGCGGGCCTTTTGCGACGGTCACAAGCGGGTGAGGGGAGCGTGAACTGACGCCGCGCTGCCTGCGGCGCCGTCAGCGGATCAGGAGAGCTGTTCAGTCCTGATAGTTGTTGCCGTAGAAGCCGCGCTGCTGCTGGTAGTACGGCCGCGGCTGGTAGTAGCCTTGCGGCGCCGCCGCGTAGCCCTGGTTGCCGTAGTATTGTTGCTGGCCATAGGCCTGCGCGTCGTAGACGCGACGGCTTGACGGCGGCGCCGGGTAGCGCTGCGCGGTCGAGCTGCCGTCGGCCGGATAGATGTAGCCGTCGTCGGCGCGGGCCTGCGCCGGATATTCGCGCGGCTGCGGTGTCAGGACGACCGGGTCGCCGGCGGCGGCGGTGCCGTACTGCTCGTCCTGCTGCGGCGCACGGCGGGCGACGGCGGTGCCGTTGCGCCCGCGCGGATTGCGCGCCAGCGCGACCTGCGCCGAGCCGGTCAGCGTCACCGTGGTATTGAGCACGCCTTCCTTCTGGACCAGGGCGTAGAGCGTCGATGCGTTGTCGCGCGACAGCCGCACGCAGCCATGCGAGGCCGGCGTGCCGAGGCGGCCGACCGAGTCGGTGCCGTGGATCGCGTGCCCGATCTTGGTGAAGAAGATCGAGTGCGGCATCGGCGCGTCGTCGAATTCCTTGGAGTAGTGATCCTCCTCCATGCGGAAGGCGCGGAAGGTGCCGTTCGGCGTTTCGCGCGAGGGGATGCCGCTCGAGACCGGCCAGTGATAGCGCGCGACGCCGTCGACCGCGACGGTCATCTGCTGGTTGTCCTTGTCGATGGTGATATCGACCTTGGCCTGCGCGGCGCCGGCCGCAAAAAGCATTACGGAAGTGAACGCAATGAGGAACGAACGCATTTTACCTTTGGCCTCCAGGCCTGATCGCAATGCCGCGGCTCTCCGTCCCCGGCAACCAATATGCACGGAATCCGAATTTGGTTCCAGTGGCGGATCTGGTGCATCGTTAATCCCGCACGCGGCGCAAACAAGGCCGAAGCCGGGCTGGCCTGTCGCGGCGGACTGACATTTTCGCGAGCAGGCCGCGACAACGGCCCCGATCGGTCAGGAGCATGATCCGGAAAAGTGCGCGGCGGTTTTCCGAATAGATCATGCTCGAGCGATACCTCACGCAACCATCTGGCCGCATGGGCGTTTCACAATCCCGCCCCGGCGGCGCATTCGCGCCGCGCATCAAGGATCCAAGATGAACAACACCAAGGTAAAGACCGCGGCCGTCGTCCCAGCCGGCCTCTCCGCGCGGCTCCTGCTTGCGGCCGCAGCTCTCGCTTTGGCGCTGGCGACTGCCCCCCATGCCGGCCATGCCCAGGGCATCGTCCGCGGGGCTCATGAAGGCGCCTATGAGGGCAACCGGGCCGCCGGTCCGATAGGCGGCGTGGTCGGCGGTGCCGTCGGCGCCGGCGTCGGTGGCGCGATGGGCGCGGTCAAGGGCGTGTTCGGTATCCCGGATCGCGGCTACCGCCGTGGCTACCGCTGCCGCGGCTATTACCGCCACGGCCATTTCCACTGCTACTGATTGGTATCGTCATTCCGGGTTCGCGCTAAGGCGCGCCCCGGAATGACTTGCTTTCGCAAGTCAGTTCTTCAGCCGGTAGCCGGTCCGGAAGATCCAGGCCACGATCACCATGCAGGCGATCAGGAAGCCCGCGGTCATGCCGAGGCTGAGCCCGACGCTGACATCGGCGATCTCGTAGAAGCTCCAGCGGAAGCCGGAGATCAGATAGACCACGGGATTGAGCAGCGTGATGGTGCGCCAGCCCGACGGCAGCATGTTCACGGAATAGAAGCTGCCGCCGAGGAAGGTCAGCGGCGTCACCACCAGCATCGGGATCATCTGCAGCTTCTCGAAGCCGTCGGCCCAGATGCCGATGATGAAGCCGAACAGGCTGAAGGTGACGGCGGTCAGCACCAGGAAGGTCAGCATCCACACCGGATGCTGGATATGCAGAGGTACGAAAAGTCCGGCGGTGGCCAGGATGATGAGGCCGAGGACGATCGACTTGGTGGCGGCCGCGCCGACATAACCGATGACGATCTCGAAATAGGAGATCGGCGCCGACAGGATCTCGTAGATCGTGCCGACGAATTTCGGGAAGTAGATGCCGAAGGAGGCATTCGAGATGCTCTGGGTCAGCACCGAGAGCATCACGAGCCCCGGCACGATGAAGGTGCCGTAGCTGACGCCCTCGACCTCGGTGATGCGCGAGCCGATCGCGGCGCCGAACACCACGAAATACAGCGAGGTCGAGACCACCGGCGAGACGATGCTCTGCAGCAGCGTGCGCCAGGTGCGCGCCATTTCGAACAGATAGATCGCCCGGATTGCGCGGTAGTTCATGGCGCCCTCACGAGGCTGACGAAGATGTCCTCCAGCGAGGATTGCTTGGTATCGAGATCGGAGATCCGGACGCCGGCATTGCGCAGATCGTTGAGCAGGCTGGTGATGCCGGTGCGATCACCCTTGGTGTCGTAGTCGTAGGTCACCGCGTGGCCGTCGTCGGAGAGTTTGAGATTGTAGCTGGCGAGCGCCTGCGGAACGGCGTCGAGCTTGCTCTGCAGCTGCAGCGTCAGCTGCTTCTTGCCCAGCTTCTGCATCAAGGTCGCCTTGTCCTCGATCAGGATGATCTCACCCTTGTTGATGACGCCGATGCGGTCGGCCATCTCTTCGGCTTCTTCGATGTAATGCGTGGTCAGGATGATGGTGACGCCGGCCGCCTGCAGCGTGCGGACCACTTCCCACATCCCCTTGCGCAACTCGACGTCGACGCCGGCGGTGGGCTCGTCGAGGAACAGGATCTGCGGCTCGTGCGAGAGCGCCTTGGCGATCATCACACGGCGCTTCATGCCGCCCGACAGCGTGATGATCTTGTTGTCCTTCTTGTCCCACAGCGACAGGTCCTTGAGCACCTTCTCGATATGGTCGGGGTTCTTCGGCTTGCCGAACAGGCCGCGGCTGAAGCTGACGGTGGCCCAGACCGACTCGAAGGCGTCGGTGTGCAGTTCCTGCGGAACCAGCCCGATCATCGACCGCGCCGCGCGATAGTCCCCGATAATGTCGTGTCCGCCGATCGAAATGCGGCCCTCGCTCGGATTGGCAATGCCGCAGATGATGCTGATCAGCGTGGTCTTGCCGGCGCCATTCGGTCCGAGCAGTGCGAAGATCTCGCCGCGATTGATATCGAGATTGATGCCCTTCAGCGCCTTGAAGCCGGAGCCATAGGTCTTTGACAGATTGGATACGGAAATGATCGGCGACATGAAGGATCGGATGCGTGAGGGAAGGACGCGCGCGGATGGGGGCCCGGGGCGGGGCGTGATGCGGGTTCAGCCCAGATAGGGACGCACGGTCCGTTCTGCAATCGGTCGGCGAGGGAGAAATTTATTCTGCGGCGTGCACCGCTCCCGCTTGCGGGCCGGGCCATACGGCGCTTGCGGCTTCTGCAACTGACGAGTCCACCGTGGCCGGGCTATCGAACGAGGCTGATAACCTGCCGCCTTAGGGGTGCACCGCCAAAATATCGAAAACAACCCCATGCAAAGGATCCGGCGGCTGCCGGCGGACATTTGCAATTTGACCAGTCGGGCAAATCAGCGGTACTCTTCTAGTATTCCGAAGTCGTGAGGGCGCCCCTCGCTCCGTGGCCATCGCATACGGGCGGGAGGGGACGCGGTTCCGACGCCCCGCTATTCAATCCAATCAGTGCCGCTTCGCCGGTTTCGCCGGCTTCTTGGCGGCCGCCGCCGGGGTGGGGTGCGCTGGCGGCGCGGTATCGGCGACCTTGGCGATCAGCATGATCTGCACCTGGTTGTTGACCAGCGCGTTGGGGCGGGCGGGGTCGAGCAATTGCTCTTCGCCAAGCCCGACCGACTGCAGGCGCTTCGCCGTGATCTTGAAGGTGTTGACCAGGATGTCGCGGATCGCGTCGGCGCGCCGCTGGCTCAGCAGCACGTTGTTCTCGCGCCGTCCGGTCGATTCGATGTGACCGACGATCAGGAACGTGTACGGCAGCAGCGAGGCGTGCGTCAGCGCATCGGCGATGCGCCCGACGGACTGGTATGAATCCGGCAGCACGATCGGCGTGTCGATGTCGAACTGGATGTCGGCATTGAATGTCGGCAGGTTGGTCAGGTCGGGGGCGATCGGCGGGCGCTTTTGCGGCGGCGGCTCGTTCTTCGATCGCGACCGCGATCGTTCGAGCACCTGCTGGCGCAATGCGGGGACATCGATCGTTGCGTCCGTCTCGTAATGATTCAGCTTGGCGATGACGTCGTCGCGCGTGATCGCAGTCTGCGCCTGTGCAGGGGCGAGCGGCATCGCCAGCAAGACCAGCGTGCCGACCACGGCCAGAAGGTCAAGTTCGCGCAAGCCTCGCGTCTTCAGGCGCATCATTGATACCCCGCGTCATTGATCGCCTGGGCGCAATTGCGGCTGAGGCCCTTGGCGCCGACGAGGCAGGGCACCGATTTGCTGGTCTCCTTGGTCGAGCCGCCGCAGACCTTGACGATCTCGCGAGTGCATGCGTTGGCAACGGTCACGCGCGCCGCGATCCGCTTCTGGATCGCATCGAGGGTGGAGAAGTAGCTCTCCTTGCACTGCGGCGAGATCACGTCGCGGTTGCGCGACAGGCACTCCTTGAGGCGGTTGGAGTCGAGATTGACGCCGCGGCAATTGGCGGTGATGTCGGCGCCGCAGGCCTTGGCGAGCTGCGCTGCGGAATCGCCAAAGCTGATCGTCTCCGCGACCGCCAGCGACGGCGCAGTGAGCGCGATGACAAAAAGGAAAAACCCACCCCGGACCATGGGACCATCTCAACCCGTGAAATCAGCGATGGTCAAGGGCTACGAACAGGGAAGGCCGCCAAGGAAGGCCGCGATCTCACGCCCGTTCCACAAAGCTGTCGACCACCTTCTTCTCGCCGGCCTTTTCGAAGGCGATGGTCAGCTTGTTGCCGTCAACTTTCACCACATGACCGTAGCCGAATTTCTGGTGAAACACCCGGTCATCCAGCGAAAATTCCGACGTCGTGCCCGTGGACTTGGCCACCAGCTCGCCCTCGATCACCATGGGGCCGCGCTTGGTGCGGCTGAAGCTGTCGGACGAAAAGTTGGACTGCCGCTCCTCGAAGCCGCCTCCGCCGCTGCGTCCCCCGCCGCCGCGATTGCGGTTGGCCTGGGCGCGCTGCCAGCCCGGGGTCGAATAGCTCGAGCCGAATGATTCGAGGTTGTCGAAGCGCGAGGCGCCATAGCCGCCGCTGCCGCCCCAGCCCGATCCACCCTTGGATTCGGTGATCTCGACATTGTGCGCCGGCAGCTCGTCGAGGAAGCGCGACGGGATCGTGGTCGACCAGGTGCCATGGATGCGCCGGTTGGTCGCGAAATAGATTTTTGCGCGGCGGCGGGCGCGGGTCAGGCCGACATGGGCGAGGCGGCGCTCCTCCTCGAGCCCGGCGCGGCCCTGTTCGTCCAGTGTGCGCTGGCTCGGGAACAGGCCTTCCTCCCAGCCCGGCAGGAACACGTTGTCGAATTCGAGGCCCTTGGCCGAATGCAGCGTCATCAGCGACACGGCTTCGTCGCCGGCCTCGCCGTCGCGGTCCATCACGAGCGAGATATGTTCGAGAAACCCTTGCAGATTCTCGAATTCCTCCATCGAACGCACCAGCTCCTTGAGGTTGTCGAGCCGGCCCGCGGCGTCCGCCGAGCGGTCCTTCTGCCACATCTCGGTATAGCCGCTCTCGTCGAGCACGATCTCGGCAAGCTCGGTATGCGAGGTGACCTCGCGCTGGGCGCGCCAGCGATCGAACTGCATCACGAGATCGCGCAACGCCCCGCGCGCCTTCGGCTTCAGCTCGTCGGTCTCGACCACGGCGCGCGCCGCTTCGAACAGCGGAATGCGGCGCTTGCGGGCATGGTCGTGCAGCAGCTGCACGGTGGCATCGCCGAGCCCTCGTTTGGGCACGTTGACGATGCGCTCGAAGGCGAGATCGTCGGCCGGCGAATTGATGGTGCGCAAGTACGCCAGCGCATCGCGGATTTCGGCGCGCTCATAGAATCTGGGGCCGCCGATCACGCGGTAGGGCAGGCCGAGCGTGACGAAGCGGTCTTCGAACTCCCGCATCTGGAACGAGGCGCGGACCAGGATGGCGACGTCGTTGAGGTTTTCGCCCGTGCGCTGCAGCTCCTCGAGCTCCTCGCCGATCGCGCGCGCTTCCTCCTCCGAATCCCAGGAGCCGGTGACGGTGACCTTCTCGCCGTCAACATCTTCGGTGCGCAGCGTCTTGCCGAGCCGGCCCTCATTGTGTGCGATCAGATGCGAGGCCGCGGCCAGGATGTGGCCGGTGGAGCGGTAATTGCGCTCGAGGCGGATGACCTTGGCGCCGGGGAAATCGTGGTCGAAGCGCAGGATGTTGTCGACCTCGGCGCCGCGCCAGCCATAGATTGACTGGTCGTCGTCGCCGACACAGCAGATGTTTTTCAGTGGCGCCGCATTCTCCGTCATTCCGGGATGCGCTGAGAGCGCAGACCCGGAATCTCGAGATGAGTCCGCTTCACCACTGGATTCCGGGTTCGACTCCTCGAGGCGTCCAGGAATGGCGGGAGAGGTGATGTCTCCCGGAATGACATCAGCGAGTGATCGCCCCGGCCGCGACGGCGCCTGCGACAGCAGCCGCAGCCACAGATATTGCGCGACGTTGGTGTCCTGATATTCGTCGACCAGGATGAACTTGAAGCGGTTCTGGTACTGCCGGAGCACGTCCGGATTTTCGCGGAACAGCCTGATGTTCTCGAGCAGGAGGTCGCCGAAATCGGCCGCGTTGAGGATCTTCAGCCGCTCCTGATAGGTCGCGTAGATCTTGCCGCCCTTGCCGTTGCCGAACGAGGCGGCCTCGCCGGCGGGCACCTGCGACGGCGACAGCCCGCGATTCTTCCAGCTGTCGATCAGCCCGGCCAGCATCCGCGCCGGCCAGCGCTTGTCGTCGATGTTCTCGGCCTGCAGCAACTGCTTCAACAGCCGCACCTGGTCGTCGACGTCGAGCACCGTGAAGTTGGATTTGAGCTGCACCAGCTCGGCGTGGATGCGCAGGATGCGGCCGCCGATCGAGTGGAAGGTGCCGAGCCACGGCATGCCCTCAACCGCCTGGCCCAGCATCTGGCCGAGCCGCAGCTTCATCTCGCGCGCCGCCTTGTTGGTGAAGGTCACCGACAGGATCTCTTGCGGCCGCGCGCGGCCCTGGCTCAGGATATGCGCGATGCGCGTGGTCAGAACGCGGGTCTTGCCGGTGCCGGCGCCGGCGAGCACCAGAACGGGGCCATCGAGCGTCTCGACCGCCTCGCGCTGCTCCGGATTGAGGCCGTTGAGATATTGCGGAGCGCCCGCCGCGGCCCGCGCACGCGCGGCGATGCCGCCAGCCACCGGCTGGTGCTCGGGAACGCCGTGATGGGGCAGTTTGCTCGGCTCGGTCATTGGCGAATCGTCTCGGCCCCACGATGGCACCGTGGGACGGTGAAGGGGAGCCTTCTTAACAGGGATTGAAGGCCATATAGGGCCTGATCGGCCGTTTTGACAGGTTTTATCGCGGCCGACTGGAACGGTTTTGGCAGCAGCGCACGATCGGTCTGGTTCCTGAGATCGGCGAAAATTTCGAGGTTTCGCGGTCTGGAACCAGCGTTTCCCCGCAGGATTGTTTCAACAAATGCGGCGCCGGGCAAACGCCCGCGCCAGGAATCAAACAAGGACACGAAGCGAGAGGTTTGATCATGTTGAGCTGGGTCGTCACATTCCTGGTCATCGCCCTGATCGCGGGCGTTTTGGGCTTCGGCGGCATCGCCGGCGCCTCGATCGAAATCGCCAAGGCGATCTTCTTCATCGCCATCATCCTGTTCCTGGTGTCGGCGGTGGTCGGATTGGCGCGCGGCCGCACAAGGGTCTAGCGAAAGGCTGGGTCTAGCGAAGGTCTGGTTATTTCTTCGAGGGCATCGCCACGTTGCGGCCGATGCCCTCGGGACGCGGCACGCCCGCATAGCTATCCACGATCTTCCGAACGCGGGTCCGGACGTCGGGTGGGAATGGCGCCACCTTGCGCGACTCCATGTCGATGTGCAGCGTGAGGTTCTCCGAGGTCGCGGACAGCCAGCCCTCGGTGGCGTGGCGCAGCTCCTCGAACGTATGCAGCCGCTTCTCGTCGGCGCCGAGCAGGAAGACCGAGACCTGCACGGGATCGCCGAGATGAATCTCTCTCAGATAGCGGACGTGGCACTCGGCCGTGAAGGTCGAACAGTGCCGTTCCTTCATGTAGGCCGGCCCGATGCCGAGCTGCAGCCACATCTCGTCGATGGCGCGGTCGAACATCACATTGTAGTAGGCCATGTTGAGATGGCCGTTATAGTCGATCCATTGCGGCTCGATCTGCATCACGGAAGATTTGAACGGGGCGGCCGGTAGTGGCATCTCGCTCGTGGCAGTCACTGAAGTCATCATCCGTCCCCGGTTCGTTGGCGTTCGAGCATGAGCTTTTCTGTGACTCCGGCGTCCACTTTTTCAAGTCAGGCTCTCTTGACCCCTTATACAAGCTTTGCCACGGTCGGCTAAAGCCGGGAGGAAATTTGACGTGGCGACAACGATTTCGAGCAATCTGACGCGACCTGAGCCGCAGGCCCTGAAGCGCGCGATCGACGCGCTGGCGGCGCGCTTCGGCAACCGGCTCGTGACGTCGCAGGCCGTGCGCGAGCAGCACGCCCATACCACCACCTGGCTGCCGACCCAGCCGCCCGATGCTGTGGTGATGGCGCAGGAAACCGCCGACATCCAGGACGTGGTGCGGATCTGCGCCGCCAATCGCGTGCCAGTCATTGCCTTCGGCACCGGAACCTCGCTGGAGGGGCAGGTCAACGCGCCGGCGGGCGGTGTCTGCATCGACCTGCGCGACATGAACAAGGTGCTCGCGGTGCATGCCGAGGACCTCGACTGCGTGATCCAGCCCGGTGTGACCCGCAAGGCGCTGAACGAGCATCTGCGCGACCAGGGCCTGTTCTTCCCGATCGATCCCGGCGCCGATGCCTCGCTCGGCGGCATGACCTCGACCCGCGCCTCCGGCACCAACGCGGTGCGCTACGGCACCATGCGCGAGAACGTGCTGGCGCTGAAGGTGGTGCGTGGCGACGGCGAGATCATCACGACCGGCACGCGGGCCAAGAAGTCGTCGGCCGGTTACGACCTGACGCATCTGTTCATCGGCGCCGAAGGCACGCTCGGCATCATCTCCGAGCTCACCATCCGCCTCCGCGGCATTCCCGACACGATCGCGGCCGCCGCCTGTTCGTTCGAGACGGTTCGGGGTGCCTGCCAGGCCACGATCCTCGCGATCCAGACCGGCATCCCGGTCGCGCGGATCGAGCTGCTCAATGCCGCGCAGGTGAAGGCCTGCAACAACTATTCAAAACTGTCGCTGCCGGAGACGCCGCTGCTGCTGCTGGAGTTCCACGGCAGCGAGGTCGAGGTCGCCGAGCAGTCGAAGAATTTCCGCGACATCGCGGCTGAGTGCGGCGGCGGTGACTTCAGCTGGACCACCAAGCCGGAGGACCGCACCAAACTGTGGCAGGCCCGGCACGATGCCTATTGGTCGGTCAAGGCGATTCGTCCCGGCGACAGCATCGGCGTGGTCGCGACCGACGTCTGCGTGCCGATCTCGCGGCTCGCCGACTGCGTCACCGAGACCGAGGACGATCTGAAGCGGCTCAACCTGCTGTCGCCGATCGTCGGCCATGTCGGCGACGGCAATTTCCACTGCTCGCTGGTCTGCGACGTCAACGACAAGGACGAGATGGCGCGCGGCGAGGAGTTCATGCATCGGCTCGTCGAACGGGCGCAGGCCATGGGCGGCACCTGCACCGGCGAGCACGGCATTGGCCAGGGCAAGCAGAAATATCTGAAGGCCGAACTCGGGGTGGAGGCACTCGACGCGATGCGGGCGCTGAAGCAGGCACTCGATCCGCAGAATATCTTCAATCCCGGCAAGATCGTTCCTACGGCTTAACCGATCGGATATTCCGGCCACAGGACGTTGCGATGTCGTGGTTCAGCAAGGCCAAACGGAAGGATATCCGGGACGATCCCCTGGCGTAGCCGCTCGGCGACATCGAGGCTGCGCACAGGATCCGTGCGATCTGCCGCGATGCCGCGGGCTGCGCCGAGGCGGTCGTGCGGAGACACCCCCACCCCGGCCCCCCGCAAGCGGGAGAGGGAGCACAGCGCCTTCGCGGCGGCAGCAATCAAGCCAATCCCTAGCTCTGTCCGCCCAGCTTACGGACAGCTTCATCGACGCTGTGGAAGACGTGGTCCCTCTGCAGCACGCCGTAGAGATCGAAGCGCTCGAACGCCTCCTGCGCGCGGGTGGATTCGAGCCGCGCCACCGCCACGGTCACGCCGTCATCGCGGCACTCGCGAAACAGGTCGCGCAGCGCCTGCGCCGCCGTGAAGTCGATCTCGACCATGCCGCTGGCCTCGATCACCAGCAGTTTCGGCTTGGGTGTCGCGCGGCCGATGGACTTGAGCACGCCGCTTTGGAATCCTTCCGCGTTGAGGAACGACAACGGCGCCTGCAGGCCGACAACGGCAATGCCGGGCTTGCGCTCGCCGGTGACGTGCGGCCCCGTCGGCCACCAGATCGTGGTGCCGGGCACATGGACGAATTCCACCAGCTGGCCGCGCGTCGTTGTCCAGATGCCGTGCAGCAGCGACAGCGCGATGCCGACCGCGACGCCTTGCTCGATCGGCAGCACGATGATCGCGGCCGCCGTCGCCACCACCAGCAGGAACTCGTAGAACGACTGGCGGTAGATCGCGACGATCTGCTTCACCCGAATGATGCGCAGCGCCACGAACAGCAGGACCCCGCCGAGCGCCGCATCGGGCACGTGCTGCAGCAGCGTCGCACCGAACGCCAGCAGCGCGAGCACGATGGCGGCGGCGAACAGCCCGGCGAGCTGCGTGCGGCCGCCGGTCTCCGACACGATACCGGTGCGCGGCGGGCTGGCGTTGACGGGGAAGGCGCCGAACAGGCCGGCGAGCAGGCTGCCGGCTCCGGCGCCGACGAAGTCGCGATCGACGTCGGCGGGCTTGTCCGGATCCGATGGAAACGAGCGCGTCGTCGCCGCGGTCTGCACCATGACGACGATGGCGATCAGGATCGCCAGTGATGCCAGCTTCGCCCATCGCTCCGGCGCGATGTCCGGAAACGTCGGCGTTGGCAGCGACCCGGACACGGTGCCGACCACCTTGACGCCCTTGCTTTCGAGATGGCCGGCGATCACCGCGATGGTGGCCACGACAAGGCCGATCAGTGCGCCCGGAATTCGCGCGCTGATCTTCTCCGATCCGGCGACCAGTGCCAGCACGCCGAGACCGATCGCCAGCGTGTAGGCATTGGTCTGGCCGATCTTCTCGCCGAGGACCCCGAGCTTGTAGAGCGTCGGCCCGTCCGGCGTGGTCAGGCCGAGCACGCCGGGCAGCTGCGAGACCAGGATGTGGACGGAAATGCCGGCGAGGAAGCCGACCGTCACCGGCGTCGACAGCAGATTGGCGATCCAGCCGAGCTTGAACAGGCCGCCGGCGATCATGATCGCGCCGACCATCAGCGCCAGTGCCATCGCCAGCGACTGATAGTCGGGTGTCCCAGCGGTCGCCATCAGCGCCAGGCCGGCCGCGAAGATCGGCGTGATCGTGGAATCGGCGCCGCAGGACAGGAAGCGGTTGGCGCCGAACATCGCAAAGCCGAGCGAGCCGGCCATGAAGGCAAAGAAGCCGATCTGCGGCGAGAAGCCGCCGAGCCGCGCGGTCGCCATCTGCTCGGGGATCGCGATTGCGGCGAGCGTCAGCCCGGCGATCAGATCTCCGGGCAAATTGCTCGGCCGAAACGCGCTGAGCGAACGGAAGATCGGCCAGTTGGCGCGTGTCTGATGAACGTCGGCCATCGGTCTCCCATGCGGATTGCGGCGATTCCCCGATAGTCCGACATCGCGCCGGTAAAATCCAGCGGCGTAGGGCTGTGCGCAGCCGCGAAGCGGGTCGCTATCCCGCGCGCGCCTCCGTGATTGCCTTGCGGATATCGGCGAGCGGCGCGCTGTCGTCGAATTCGACGCTCTCGCCCTGCAGCCTGACGCCGAGATCGCGCCACAGCGCGGCTAGATCGGGCGTCACGGGCCTTGATCCCCATTGGTCGTGCAGCCGCGTCAGCACGTCGACGCCGACGGCCTTGTCGGCGGTCGAGAGCACGCGCGCGATCGGCCAGTCCTTTTCGTGGTTGCCGCCGGCGACGAGCACGCCGCGCATGGCATCCTGCAAGCCGAATTTGTTGCCGGTGCGCTTGCGGATCTCGACATCGGCGAACAGGCAGAACATCGCGCCACCCCAGTATTTCCGGCCCCAGGTGTCGGTATTGTCGAGGCCCTCATCGCCGGCCTGCGGCAGGCCCCTGGGCATGTCGCGCAGCATCGCCAGCCAGATCTCCCGCGCCGTGAGATCGCCGGCCTGCACCCGCGCGATCGGCTCGACATAAACCGCGAGCCCCTCCGACAGCCAGGCGTAGCGGTCGTCGAGATCGGGCAGGGCGGTGTGCACCATCTCGTGCACGATCACCCAGTCGCGCTTGAGATCGTCGACGCCCGCGTCGCGACCGATCGGCAGCCGGATCGCGGCGCCGCGATAGCCCCAGGTGGTGCCGCCGCGCACGCGCGAACCGTCGACCGGCACGATCAAGAGCCGCAACGAGCTGACGGGAAACCGGCCGTAATAGATCGAGACCGCGCGGGCGGACGCCTTGATCCAGTCGAATACTTTTTCCTTCGGCAGCGCCATCTCGCCGGGTGCGAACCCGACATGGATGGTGGCGCCCGCGACGTCGAGATCGGTCTTGGGCAGCCGATCGAAGGCGTCGTAGGGCATGCCCTCGCCGCGCATGAACTCGGACTGCGCCCTGACGTGGCACGATGCGATGCCGATGAGGATTGCCGCGACCAGCATCGCGCCAGCGATCACGCGATATGTCGGGATGCCTTTCATCGCGGCGTGCTGCGCGCCCCTATTAGCGAACGGATGCTGCCGTCAGAAGTCCGGCCGTGATCCAGCCATGCAGATAGCCCGCGCCGCGCGCTGCGGCGTTGTCGGGATCGTCATAGGTCGCGAGCATCTCGCAGAGCACGCCGAACGGAACGCCATCGGAAGCTTCGTCCCACATCATCGCTTCCTCCGTCGGTAGCTCGCGGAACATCGGCGTTGTGTCCTGACGCCAGATCAGCAGGCGGGCGGGTTCGGCGAGCGTCTCCGCCTCAGGCGGCGTCTCGTCATTCTTCAATGCCATCCAGACCGCTGCGGCATTGGTCGACAGGTCGACCCTCGCAGCGCTCGGATGCGGCTGGAACACGAGGTCGTTCCAGACCTCGGGCGCGAAACCGGCCATCGCCTCCAGCGCCAGCACGGCGCCTTCACTCGCGTCGAAAGCGCCGTTCAATGCCTTCTCCAGCGCGGCGAGGTCAGCGAGCACGGGATGGTTGCTGTAGGGGGCGGTGGCCTTCAGGAAATCCGGCAATCCTTGCGAGAACCAGCGCAGGTTCGGATGCTCGGACGGCCGTGCCTTGACGTAGGCATGACCCATCTCGTCGAACATCTCGTCGCCGAGAAAGCGATGCAGCAGCCCGTGGTCGTTGCGCATCGCCTCGACCAGCCGCGAGCCGTAGGCATGGCGATAGACGCCGAACAGCGTCGCGCGCGTCTCCCTGGGGCTGTCGAGGATTTCGGTCAGGATGCCGTCGTCGCCGCTGAGGATGGCGTGCTGAAACTCGCTCTGCTGGCGCGCGAAGTCGCTCATGCCGCCGGCACGCCCGCGGGCAGCACCTGCTCGGCGATCTCGCGGGTGCGGTCGACCTCGCGCAGCAATTCGTCGAGCGGCGGGATGTTGTCGTCGCGCTCGATCATGGTCGAGACGCGTCCGAACCGCTTCAAGGCCGCAACATAGAGGTCCCAGACATCCTCGCACACTGGATGGTCGTGCGTATCGATGATGTGCGTGCCCATATGGCTGTGGCCCGCCATGTGGAATTGCACCACGCGATCGGCGGGAATGCCGTTGAGGAAGGCCATCGGATCGTAGCCGTGGTTGAAGGCGCTGACATAGACGTTGTTGATGTCGAACAGCAGCCAGCAGCCGGAGCGGTGCGACAGCTCGGAGAGGAATTCCCACTCCGTCATCTCGGAATTGCTGAACTGCACATAGGTCGAGACATTCTCGAGCACGATGGCGCGGCCGAGGAAATCCTGCACCAGCTGCACGCGGCTCACGACGTGATCGAGCGCCTCCTGCGTATAGGGGATCGGCAGCAGATCGTGCAGGTTCTTGCCGTGTACGCCGGTCCAGCACAGATGGTCCGACACCCATTTCGGCTTCACGCGTTGTGCGAGGTCCCTCAGGCTCTGCAGATAGTCGAAATTCGGCGGCGCGGTGGAGGCGATCGACAGCGAGACGCCGTGCATCACCACGGGATAGCGCTCGCAGATCCGGTCGAGGATGCGCAGCGGCTGGCCGCCCGGCAGCATGTAGTTCTCGCTGATCACCTCGAACCAGTCGATCGCTGGATTTCCGTTCAGGATCTCGTCGTAGTGCTGGGCACGCAGGCCGAGGCCGAAGCCGAGGAACGGCGGCTTGGCTGATTGCAGCGGGCGCTCTGCGAGCACCGACTTGTCCGGTGATCGGCTCGCAACGTTCATGGCGGCTCCGCGCTTCCGGCGCCAGGATCGTGGCGCCCAACTTGAAAAACTATCATGGAAACGAGGCCCGGCCTACACCGGGCCCCGCTTGGTCCGATCCGTTCACCCGGCCTTGAACTTGCCCTTGGCCGCGGTGCAGTCGGCCTTCGTCATCTCGGCAAAGCCCTGGCCCTTGCAGGCATTCTGACCTTTGCAGGCGTGATTGCCGCCCTTGCAGGCGCTCTGGCCCTTGCATGCATTGGCGCCAACGCATTTGCCTTCGCTCGCAGCGTAGGACTGTGTCGACACCACGGCTCCGGCCAGGAAAAGCGTGGCGGCTGCGGCGGCGAGCGTGGCACCGGACTTGGTTGTAAGCTTCATGAGCGTCTCCTTTTGCAAGATGGTTGAAGAATGCGCCTGCAAGCCGTGTGAATTGGCCGAAGGCTGCACCCAGGGATAGCTACGGATATGCACCGCTTTGGTTACCCATGCTGGGATCATTTGTCCGCGCCGTGGCGCGAAAGGCCCGGCACCATCGCCGGGCCCTCTTGGGACGATTGCGATCAGCTCTTGACGAACTTGCCGCCCATCGCGTTGCACTGCTTTTCGGAGTTCAGCGAGAAGCCGGTGCCCTTGCAGGCGTTCTGGCCCTTGCAGGAATTGGCGCCGCCTTTGCAGGCGCTCTGGCCCTTGCAGGCATTGCCGGCCATGCACTTGCCCATGGCGGCATTGGCGGGCGTCGAGGTGGTCGAAACCACGGAGCCGGCGAGGAACAGGGTGGCCGCAGCGACGGCGAGCGTTGCGCCGGACTTCGAACTCAACTTCATGACGATCTCCTCGATGATTGTTTGAAAGCAAAAAAACATGGCGCCGTGAGCATCCGACGATCGTTCGATCCCGGACCGCACAACGGATGGACATTCGGAGAACAATCAGATCGCAGGGGCGTCCGCGGCGCGGTGCTTCCCGCGATTTGAGTGCTCGTCCAAGATCAGCTACGGGGTATCAGGCGATTTGGTTACAGCGTTTCAAAAGAAAATTTTGTTTGGTCCAGGTCTGACGCTCGGTCCATGTCAAACACCGTGGGCCAAAGAGTATTTCATTGCGCCAGGTCGATCGGTTGGTTGCACTGCACTGTGTGCATTTTAATCAGTTCTGGGCGGCGCGCGCCGGCTTCAGCTTCGCCATCTGGGCCACGTTGGCCTGCAATTCCGCGGCGCTGAACGCCGGGAACGAGCAGATGCGGTTGCTGCAGGCAAAGGCTGCGGGCTCGCCGAGGTCGGGATAGTCGACGTCCGGGTTGGGCAATCTGCCCTCGCGGAGGTCGAGCCATTCGAGCCGCTTGTAGCGGGCGGGCAGGGCGCGGGCGATCGCATGCAGGCGTTGCGCGCGCGTGTCGTCCTTGTGTCCGACGATGGTGACATGCGTCGGCTCGGTGGCGAGTTCCTCATCGGCGAGCAGCACACCGGGCATCGGCCGCGGCATCTCGCTCGAAGCCGCACCGAGATAGCGCATCGCGTGCGCTGCCTGTTCGCGGGTGCCGTCGGTGCCGGTATAGCGATTGAGCATGTTCATGAAGCGCGCGACCTGGATCTGGTCGTCGATCAGCTTCGCGGGCCTGGCGAACACGCCGGCTTGTCCTTCCGGCGTTTTCGAGGTGAAGAAGCCGCCGGCGTCGTCGCGGAACGTCGCGGCGAAGTCGCCGGCTTTCACCGCGGCTGTCAGCCAGTCGCGATTCCCGGTCGCGGCGTAGAGATCGAGCAGGGCCTGTCCCATCGCAACGGTGTCGCCGAGGAAGGGGCCGCCGCGATCCCTGTCGCCATGGCGGAAGCCGCCGTCCGGCAGCGCGCGATTGGCGAGCACCCATTTCGCTGCGCGCTCGGCGATCGCGAGCGCCTTGGGATCGGCGCTCGCGTCATAATAGGCCACGAGGCCTGAGATCGCCCAGCCGTTCTCGCGCGCATAGAGATTCTTGTCGATGCGAGGCAGGCCCAGCTTGCGGCGCGCGGCATCGTCAAGCGCATAATATGCGTGGCCGTCGACGTCATGATCGAGATCGGCGTCCTGGCTGACATAGAAGGCGCCGTCGGGGCTCAGCAGGAAATCCGTCAGGTAACGCTCGACGTTGCGCGCGGCCGCGAGATATTTCGCCTCCTTCCACTGCGCGTAAGCCTGGCTGTATTGCCGCAGATATTGCGACTGGAACGAGATGATCTTCTCGAAATGCGGATGGCTCCAGGAGCCGGCCTCGGAATACTGGAACACGCCGCCCCACACCGGATCGATCAGCGCGATCGCGGCATCGAGCGTCTGCCTTGCGCGCTGTGTTGCCGTCGTGTCGCCGGCTTCGGCTCGGCTGATCGCAAGGTCGAGACTGTCGGCATCGATATATTTCTGGTTCTCGCCCCAGCCGCCGAGCTTGTCGTCGTAGGATTCGTCGAATGTCCTGGTCAGCTCGGTGCGCTGCGCCTTGCTGAGAAAGGCCGATGTGGCGGGCTTGACCTCGAACGCCTCGCCGACCGACGGGCCCGGCGAGGGATCGTCGATGATGGCTTTGAGCAGCGCCTGCATGCGCTCCGGCTCGATGTAGCCCCTGATCTTGGCGATCTCGCTGCCGTCAGGCGCAAACACGATGGTCGCGGGCCAGCCCCAGTCGCCGTAGCGGCTCGAGAGATCCGGATTGGCGTCCTGGTCGACGCGGACCGGGAGATATTTCGCCGCAAGCAGCTCCTGAACCTTGGGGTCGGCGTAGGTCGTCTTCTCCATCACGTGGCACCAGTGGCACCACACCGCCTCGAGATCGAGGATGACGAACCGCTGCTCGGTCGCGGCGCGCGCGAACAGATCGTGGCTCCAGCCGGTCCATGCCGGGGCGTCCGCCGCAAATGAGGGCTGCGCGCTCAACGCCATGAGAACTGCGATGCTGCGGACAAGTCTCATGGCGCGCTCCCGAAGGCGAGGGTCGTTTGAGCTACGGGGCCGCCGGGATCGGGGCTCGCGAGCTCACGGGATTGTGAGCCAGCCTCCCGGGTTACGCTCAGGTCGGCGCCTTCCGGCCCTCGGCCGTGTTAACCAGCAGACGGTCCAGCGAGGCGGCGCCGGGACCTGCGATCGCAAGCCACATGAAGGCGGCGAAGTAAGTCGCCTCCTCGAACCCGAGCAGCGTCTCCAACGAGTCGACGTCACCCCATTTCGCCGACTTGATCGCGACGATCATCACCACCGCGAGCATCGCGGCGGGGATGCGGGTGAACAGGCCGAGGATCAGCATCGCGCCGCCGAAGCATTCGACGCCGGACACGAAGGGAGTGAGGATGGTCGGGAACGGAATGCCCCAGCCGACGAAGTTCTCGGTGACCTGGGCGAGGTTGGTGAGCTTGCCCCAGCCGGCCAGCATGAAGGTGTAGCCGACGATGATCCGCATGATCAGCGGGCCGGCCCAGGAGAAATGCGAGGCGATCCGCGCCGGCAGCAGAATCAGCAGGTTGACGATGAAGTTCATGCGAAACCCTCCCAGTATTCCGCCACGCAACCTGCGCCGGCGTTCGGTGCGAACGCGCGTCAACCGGCACGTGCCAAAAGCTACGGCCGCGTCATGGTGGGAGTTTCGCCTGACATGGCGGGCTTGTTACGCCCCTAGCCAATATTTTGCAGCGCCGGGAAGGTTTCCAGCAGCCAGACGCTGACACCGGACACCGCGCCGGTCAGGAAGCCGATGCCGGTGATCACCATCAGCACGCCCATCACGCGCTCGACCGTGTCGAGGTGGCGCTTCATCCGCGCGAACAGTGAGGAGAACTGCTCGACCAGAAAGGCGGCGACCAGGAAGGGGATGCCGAGCCCGGCGGAATACACCGCAAGCAGGCCGGCGCCCTTGGTCACCGTGGCCTCCGCGGCCGCAATCGAGAGGATCGCGGCGAGGATCGGCCCGATGCAGGGCGTCCAGCCGAAGGCGAACGCCAGGCCCATGACATAGGCGCCCCACAGCCCGACCGGCTTGGGCGCGGTCAGCCGCCCCTCGCGCATCAACAGGCCGATCCGGGTAATGCCGAGGAAGTGCAGGCCCATGATGATGATGACGATGCCGGCCAGGATCGAGAACTCGGCCGACCAGGCGCGCACCAGCCCGCCGACGATCGACGCGCTGGCGCCGAGCGCCACGAACACGGTCGAGAAGCCGAGCACGAACATAACCGCCGAGATCATCACCGCGCGCTTGGAGGCCGCGGTGGCGCCGTCCTGGTTGACCTGCTCGATGGTCGCACCGGTCAGGTAGATCAGATAGGGCGGCACCAGCGGCAGCACGCAGGGCGACAGGAAGCTGACTAGACCGGCGATCAAGGCGGCCGGGATCGTGACGTCGTGCATCAAGGAACCTTCGAGGATAGCTGGCTTGTCTTGGCGTGTACGCGGCCAACAATCCAGAAGTTTCGTCACTGAGGCCTTCAACTATGGTCACAGGCCCGTGTCCGGGTGCTGCGTTGCGTCCCGGGCTGGCGAAACAATCGCGGATATGTTCCGTAATGCGGTAAAGCAACCGCTGATCCGGACCTCATCGATGCGCATCGGCATCCGCAGTGCCATCTCCGCCCTCGTCCTGACCTCGATCGTGGTCAGCGCCGTCGGCGTGCATCTGTTGTGGTGGCGCACCGCACAACGGGTGAGCCAGACGCTGGCCGACACCATCAACGACCAGATCGTCTCCGCGGTCGGCGACGAATTGCAGTCGATCACGACCGAAGCGCGCTCGTCGATGACGGCGGTGCGGACGCTGTTGACCGAGAAGGTGCTGGACGCACGCGACGCGCGCAAGCGGCAGTTCGTGTTCCTGTCGCAGCTGCAGTCGCAACCGACCATCTCGTGGGTTGCGTTCGGCTGGCCGGACGATTCGTTTTTCGGGGCCCACAAGCTCGGCGACGCCGGCGTCGAGATGCTGACCATCTCGCCCGACCGCAAGCTGCGGGCCGATCAATACGACTATGCCGGCATCGACATCAAGCCGAAGGGCAGCACTGTCGAGGACGGCAAATATCTGGTCACGGAGCAGCCCTGGTTTCGCGATGCGATCGCAGCCCGCGACCAGCAATGGTCGACGCTGACGACGCTGCCCCGCGGCGAGCGGCTGGCCGCGATGCTGGCGGTGCCGATCGATGTTGACGGCGAGCGCACCGGCGTGCTCGCCATCATCATCGAGCTGACCCGCGTGTCGAACTTCCTCTCGCAGCTCACGGTCGGCAAGTCCGCGGGCGCCTTCCTGCTCGATCGCGACGGCGGCGTGATCGCGTCTCCCGATGCTGACGCCGACGAGCTGAATGCGCTGAAGACCGACCACCCGCTGCTGCCGGTAGCGGTCGCCGCGGTCAGGCAGGCCGGCAAGGCCTACGATCCCGGCGAGGGCGAGGCGTACCGCTCCCAGGTCACGCGGGACGGGCAGGCCTATCAGGCGGTGCTGACGCCGATCTCGTTCCCCGGCTGGTCGCTGGTGACGGTGGTGCCGGAATCCGAATTCCTCGGCCCGGTGCGGATGACGATCCGCAATTTGCTGATCGGGCTTGCGGCGCTGATCGCGGCCGCCGGGCTGTTGTCGGCCTGGCTGGCGCAGCGCCTGATCGCGGCGCCCCTGATCAAGGTGGTCGGCGAGATCAGGCATGTCGAGCGCTTCGACCTCGACAAGGTCGAGCGGCATCCGTCGCGCCTTGCCGAGATCGAAAACCTGTCGGGTGCGATCGGCGACATGGCGCAGGGGCTCGCCGCGTTCCGTAAATACATTCCGGCCGATCTGGTGCGGCGGCTGGTCAGCGACGGCAATGGTGCGCGGCTCGGCGGCGCGGTACGGCCGATGAGCGTGATGTTCGTCGATCTTGCCGGTTTCACCGGCATGTCGGAACGGCTGGGTGACCGCATCATTCCGCTGCTGTCGCACTATTTCGACATCGTCTCCGCGGCGATCCAGCAGGAGAGCGGCACCATCGACAAGTTCATCGGCGACGCCGTGATGGCGTTCTGGGGCGCGCCGGCGGCCAATCCGGATCATGCCGCGGATTGCTGCCGGGCGGCGCTCGCCTGCCAGCGCGCGGTCGCGCAGGCCGGCCTCGCCGACGACAAGGGAGAGGCGGTCAGGATCCGGATCGGCATCAATTCCGGCGACATGCTAGTCGGCAATATCGGCTCCGAAGTGCGGCTCAACTACACCGTGATCGGCGATGCCGTGAACATCGCAAGCCGTCTCGAGGGCACCAACAAGGTCTATGGATCGACCATCATCATCGGTCCGGAGACGCGGCGTCTGGCCGGCGACCGCATCGTCGTGCGCGAGCTCGACCGGCTCGCCGTCTACGGCCGCGCCGGCGGGCTCGAAATTTACGAATTGATCGCCATGGCCGACGAGGGCGCGATCGCGCGCGACTGGATCGCGTCCTACGAGGCCGGACTTGCGGCCTGGCGCGCCGGTGATTTCACTGCGGCGATCGCGGCGTTCGAGAGGTCCTTGCAACTCCGCGGCACGGACGCGGCCTCAGCGCAGATGATCGCGCGATGCAGGCATCAGCTTGCCAATCCCACCGATGAGGATTGGGACGGCACCACGGTGGCGCGGTCGAAATAGCGGCGTCGCGGATGCCTTGCCTGCGACAAAACAAACCCGACGGGCAACACAGCAAAAACCTGTCAATCGCCTGGTGCAAAGGTATTTCGCTTTATCAGAAGCGTAGCTCAGTGTATGGTTTACCCGTGTCACCCGATCGAGGGGGCTTCGCGGTCGTCACGAACGTGGGTCGAGATTCGGGGGACGCCGAGCGTGGTGCTGACGAGAGCACGCGAAGCGGACGTTGAAGTCGTGTGGTCCTGACGCTAGCTAGCGGAAATAGGTAAGGAACTCCGTCGAATCGATTGGCTTCGCAATGGAGGGCTTCTCGGTCCTTTCCGGGTTCTCCTTCACGACGTACATGTCGATGAGCTTCGCGCCGGAGAGATTGCGCTCCACCATCGCTCCGCTATCCATGTTGATTGCGGATGCGCCGCAGTCGTGGAAGACCACCGTGCCGTAGTCCGGGAGCTGCAGCGGAGTGGGATTTCCCGGGAGGGCCGACCTCTCCATCACCCATTCCGCCGTTGCGCCGGGAATTTTGAAGGGTTGCCCCAGCTGCGTCAGAGGCGCGGTTTGAAAGAACTGCACGGAGCGACTGGTCGTGAGGTTCGCGATCACGAACGACACCCCGGTGCGATCCGGCGCTACCTGCATGAGGCACATGATCAGATCGCCGGCATGAATCTTCGGCGACACGAGCGTGATGGGATGCGCTTGGGCCGGGTCACCCCTTACCCACCATTGCCACCAGGCGAAGAACGACGTCGTCGGGTCGCCCGCGCCCGTGGCAGGGTCGATGTTCTGCGCGGTACCAATTTGCGGCAGCGTCGATCGGTAGTACCGACGTTGTCCATCAAAGCCGATCCACGTCGAACTGTGATATGTTTCGCTGGCCCGACCGCTCGCCGGCTGGGTTGGCGTCGGCACCTGAAACTTCCCCCAGACCGACGAGAATACGGTTCCATCCCTCGGCGTGATGTAGGCACCGGACCAGTTGAGGCTGCTTTCCCGCCGCGGCGATTGGTCGAAAGATCGGCGGAGGCCTGCGGTGACAGGGGAGAGCACTTGGAAATCGAAGGCCTCGAACGCCACTGTCGGACTGAACATCTTCTGCCAGAATGCATACTCGGCCGGCTGCAGCACCGGGTCCGGCCGTCTTGGAAAGCCGAGCGCCTTGAGCTCGTCCTGCGACGCGACCAAGGTGCGAAATCCGTTGGGAGGAAGAACGCTGGTCGTCGAATTCTTGATGACCTTCTTCAGGCCTTCGATGTCGTATGTGGGGCTCCGCCCGTCCCGGATGCTCATTGCCATTCGCCTGCGGCAGCCGTGATGGCGCTGTCAAACATCGGCACGATGGCTGGCGTCAGAATGACGGTATCCAGCAGATCGGCGATTCTGGCGCCGCCTTCTGAATCCTTCGGATAATGCACGCCGGCAATCTCGCGGTTTCGGGCGATCGAATCCGCCAGGATCGACAGGTCGGATTTCCATACGGCCTGGTCAGCCGCGGACATCGGCGTCGCGGCGAACACCCTGAGCATGCAGTTCTTCATGAAATGCGCCTGGGTAGAATGTCCGCTTGGCCAGGATGAGTGACCGGGGACCTGGATCGGCGGCAGCAATGCGGGGCAAATCTGCGACGGCCGAGGCAAATCGTATCTGTCCTTGAAATACAATGCCGCAAAGGACCCAATCAAACTCGCGATATTCAACAGGCGCCAGGTTTGCGTATGCGAGCCGGGCCTCGCGGTCAGCACCGCCAGGAAATCCGTGAAAAATTCAACGTCCTGCGAGAGGATCAGGCCCATCGCATCCGGCCGTTCATCCCGCGCGGCGAGCACAAGGTTGTCTATCTGGGCGGAATAGTTGGCGACCAGGTCGGTCCGAATCTGCGTGAGGGTGGCGTCAGCATCGACGGTTGCTGCCCAGCCGGGGACATTGGCAATGAACTGATGCAGGACACGCCATGCATACCAGTCAGCCGACCATTGTCGGCTGCCGAAATTCGCCGGCGGCGTCCGCCGCAGGCTGCCAAGCTCGTTTGTGCCGGAGGGGTCGAGCCTCGTGACGAACGGTAGGTCGACGCGGTCCGAAATGAACCAGCCACCCCCTCCGACGTTGCCGGTGTTTCCTGTGTTGCCGGTATTGCCGGTATTTCCGGTATTGCCCGTGTTACCCGTGTTGCCCGTCATTGACGTCTCTCCCTTGTTCGGCAGTTGTCGTCAGCAATACCAGTCAATCAGGAAGCCCCGCCGATCGCAGATGGCCGAGCCAGGTCTCCAACGCCTCGCCACGAAACGGGCAGCGAGGCGCGTAGGACGAAATACGGAATCCGGGTTGGATTTCCAGGTAGCGGCGTGCCGCCTCCGCTGCTTCTTCACGACGGCCCAAGGCACCGAGCGTGACGATGAGCAGGCGATGATTGAAGCGAATAAGTCCGTTACGGTTCAGTGCGCCGCGTACCCACTCCAATGCCTGCTCATAGTCGCCATTCACGTAGTGAGCCTGGGCGAACAATCCCTCGTGCCAGAACGAGCGCGCGTCGAGCGGCGAAAGCCGGACGCCCTGCTCACCTTGGCGCAGGGCGGCAGGGCCATCACCAAGAAAGCCGGATGTTGCGCTCGCCATGGTCCAGGCCATGGCTGAACTCGGGCCGGCGGCAATTGCGCGGTCGAGGGCAATCCTTGCGCTTTGAAAGTCATGCAGCAAAAATGACTGGACGTGACCATACACCGCCAACGCGAATGCATCGTCACCGCCTCGTTCGATAGCCTCCTTGGCATATCGCGCACCGGCGACGACATCGCCCTCGGGATCGGGCGATCCGATTTCCCCGATCCGGAATACATACCACAGCGCGACGTAGGAATAGGCCAACGCAAAATTAGGGTCGTATGAAATGGCTTGCTCGAGCAGGCCCCGCGCCTTGGAAAAGGAATCATAGTCCATCCGGTACAACAAATCGAGCGCCTGCAACACGAGATCGTAGGCGGTCAGGTTCTGCGGATGTTTGCGCATCGATCGCATAAGCTCACGCTCGCGAACCTGCGGCGCGATTTGTCTGATGACATTGATGGCGATCCGATCCTGAAGCTCAAAGAGTTCGCGAAGGTCACCTTCGTGCAAGTCCGAACGAATGACTTCGCCCGACTCGGCATCGCTGAGCTCGGTCACGATACGGACCGAGGTCATCGTCCTCTGAATCCCTCCATAGAGGACATAGCGAACTCCGAGCCGACGCCCGATCTCGCGCACGTCGATATTGCGGCCGCTAAAGCCAAGGCTGGACCCGCGTGATACGACGAAAAGCTCCTTGAGCCCGGCAAGGCCGCGAATGATGTCGTCAACGACACCATCAGCGAAATACCCCTCTTCCGGGGTGGCCAGGTTCATTCGGAACGGCAGAACGGCAATCGAGGGACGAGGTTCCGAGCCCACCGGGGCTTCGCCAACAAGCTTCGCGGGCTGCATGGGTCGGTGGAGCGCATACACGCGGACAGGCCGACCCATGTTGCGAAGATGCAGATCGCCGAGATCAATCACGCTGACGTCCAGGTCCTGGCCGATCTGCTCCGCAACGGCGCCCGAAACCACGACGCCGCCCGCTTGCGCATAGCTCTGAAGGCGCGCCGCGATGTTTACGCCCTCGCCGTAGACGTCATCTTTTTCAACGATGATATCCGCGGCATTCAGCCCTATGCGAAAGCTGATGCGCTCGTCAGCGGGCATCCCGGCTGTATTCACGGCCAGAGCTTCCTGCAGCGAGAGGGCACACCGCGTCGCGTCGCGCGCGGTATCGAAGGTTGCAAGGAAGCCGTCGCCGGTATTCTTGATGATCCTGCCGTTTTGCGCCGTGACGCCCGGGTCGAGGACTTCCGAGCGCAATCGCATCAGCCGGGTATGGGTGTTTTCCTCGTGCGCCTCCATCAGGCGCGTATACCCGACCACGTCCGCCGCAAGGATTGCCGCAAGACGTCGGCGAACTTCCGGGACCGATGGGGTCGTCATATTATTGATACTTCTGCAAAATTTACGGATATGCGACTAAAATTTGGCACAAAGTACGGAACTCCAACGGGAAAAGAATATCTTCATCAAGATCATAAAGGAAGGCTCATCCGGCAGCGTGAGCGAACCGAGTGGGCTGGTACAGTATAGTGTTTGCAACCTTCGAGAGGCGTTCGCAGATGCGCAATCGCGATATCCCCGGCGGATGGGGGCGATGCGAGCCAAGCAGCCATTCGCGCCTTGAGCATGCAAGCAAATGCGTCTCTTGACTTCATGGCTGGATCATCGTCGCGGAGCAACTCGTCGCCATTGATTGCGTCAATGCGGGAAGGGTGTTTCTCGCTTCTTCCCGCCGATCATGGGCGAGTTTAGCCGGGGAGCGCGGCGTTACCGCTGGCGCGACCGCCATCGTCGTATCCAGTGCTGCCGGTCGTCCGATGGAGCGTGCTCGGAATTCCGGCAGGCAACAGGAGGTCAGCTGACATGGCCGAGGTATCGACATCGCGCGCAAGTCTGCCGCGCTGGGCCTGACTGTCTATGAATTGCTTCACACAGTTGGGCGGTTGATTTGAACGAATTGACGCGGCCTGATGGAATATACTCGCTCGAAGCCACCTTATCGGTCGATGGGACTTGACCGTCAGCGGGGCGCGGGCTGAAACAGATATTCGTCCTGTAACCTTGGCAACTCAGACCCCCATGCGATTTCCCTTTTTTTACGGCTGGATCATCGTCGCGGTGACCTTCGTCACCATGGCGATCGGCGTCAACGCACGGACGGCATTCTCGCTGTTCTATCCGCCGATCATCTCTGAATTCGGCTGGGAGCGCGGCGTTACCGCGGGCGCATTCTCGTTCGGCTTTATCGCTTCCGCGATCGCGAGCCCGCTGATCGGCCGGCTGATGGACCGCAACGGTCCGCGCGCCGTGATGGTGCTTGGTGTGCTCTTGATGGGCTCCGGCCTGCTGCTGGCGCCGCTGACCACGCAGCCCTGGCATCTCTATCTCACCATTGGCGTGCTGGTTGGTTCCGGCAGCGTCTGCCTCGGCTATTCCGGCCAATCGCTGTTCGTGCCGAACTGGTTCATCCGCCGCCGCGGCCTTGCAATCGGCCTCGCCTTCGCCGGCGTCGGCATCGGCTCGGTGACGCTGCTGCCATGGGTTCAGCACATGATCGAGCACACCGGCTGGCGCACCGCCTGCACCGCGATGGGAATCGTGGTGCTGGTCGCGCTCGCGCCGATCAACCTGTTGCTGCACAAGCGGCCGGAAGACATCGGCCTGCAGCCGGATGGCGATGCGGCGCCGACGGCGACGTCGGCCAGGCCGGCATCGAACATCGTCGATCCGGTATGGGCCGGCACCGACTGGACGCTGTCACGCGCGCTGCGCACCGCGCGGTTCTGGTGGATCGCGACCGGCTATTTCTGCGGCCTGTACATCTGGTATGCGGTGCAGGTGCACCAGACCAAATTCCTGCTCGACATCGGCTTCAGCTCCAACGTCGGTGTCTGGGCGCTCGGCGTCGTCAGCCTGCTCGGCATTCCCGGCCAGATCTGGCTCGGGCATCTCTCCGATCGCATCGGCCGCGAATGGGTGTGGGCGATCTCGTGCCTGGGCTTCGTGATCTGCTTTGGCGCGCTCGTCGCCTTGAAATACTGGCCGAGCATGGCGCTGATCTATCTCATGGTCTTCACGCAGGGCGCGCTCGGCTATGGCCTGACATCGGTGATGGGACCGGTGGTGCTCGAGATATTCCAGGGCAAGCAATACGGCAGCATCTTCGGCACCGTGATGCTGGCCGCGCTCGCGGGCGGAGCCGCCGGCCCCTGGATCACGGGCCAGCTCTACGATCTCTCGGGCAGCTACACGAGCGCGTTCCTGCTCGGCATCGCCGTCAGCCTGCTGTCGGCATTCGCGATCTGGCAGGCTTCGCCGCGCAAGGTCCGTGCCGTCGCCGGCCAGATGCACAAGGCCGCGAGCGCGGCCTGACGCATCAGGCGGATGAAACGCCGATCGCCCGCTGCAGATCGGTGATCGCGCGCAGGCAACTGTCGGCGGGGGTGGTCTCCGGATCGATCAGACGGTGCAGGCGGAAACCATCTTCCAGCGCCAGCACGATCGCGCCGGTCCAGTCCGGATTGAGTCTGGCGTTCCTGCCGCTATTCTTCTGCGCGGTCTCGACGATGTCGGCGATCAGCTTGCGCCGCGCGCGCAGGCGCTTGGCGAGTTCGGGCCGGCGCTTCTCGGCGCGCGCCACGAACAGGATCATCTCCATATGCAGGAGAGGCGAGCGGCCGAGCGGATCCTGCCGGCTGCGGTCCGCGGTGCGCAATGCCTCCAGGAAGTCGGCCAGGTCCGTGTGCTTGGCGAGCAAATCGAGATTGCGCCGGATCGATTGCTCGACGTGATCCCCGAGCATCGCGAAGATCAGCTCGTCCTTGCTCTTGAAGTTCGAGTAGAAGGCGCCGCGGGTGAAACCCGCCGCAGCCGCAATCGCCTCGATGCTGGCGCCGCCGATTCCCTGTTCCTCGAACACCCGCGCCGCCGCTTCGAACAGCTTCTCGCAGGTGTCGTCCCGTGTCGGTCTGGTTCGAACCCTTGACATCGCTGCAGTTTAGGGCACAATGCAATTCGATACAAGAGTGTATCGAGTTGCAGCTGCTAAAACCAGAGTTGCCAAAAACCAAAATAGCCGCACCCGTGCTGGTGCGGTCTTGAGGATGACACCAAGGCGCGCCAGAGTGCAGGCACCGGCGTAGCGCACGAACGAGGTCACCATGAACGAGCAAGTTCAGCCGGCCAGCGGCGAGCCGCTTTTCAATCCACTGGCGCCCGAATTCATTCGCAATCCCTATCCGTATTATGAGCGGCTACGCCGCCTCGATCCGATGCATGTGAACGCGCACGGCGCCTTCGTGGCCAGCCGTCACGCGGAAGCCGGCCTCGTGCTGCGCGACAAGCGCTTCGGCAAGGACTATGTCGAGCGCTCGATCCGCCGTTACGGCCCCAAGATCATGGAGGAGCCGGTCATCCGCAGCATGAGCCATTGGATGCTGCAGCAGGACCCGCCCGACCACACCCGCCTGCGCGGCCTCGTCGTCAAGGCGTTCACCGCACGCCGGGTCGAGGACATGCGTCCGCGCATCCAGCACGTCGTCGACGAAACGCTCGACCGCATCATTCCGCAGGGACGGATGGACCTGATCGAGGATTTCGCGTTCCGCCTGCCGGTGACGATCATCTGCGACATGCTCGGCATCCCCGAGGAGCATCGCGATGCCTTCTACAATGGCTCGCGTGACGGCGGACGCCTGCTCGAGCCGGTGCCGCTGTCGGCGGAGGAGATCAAGCAGGGCAACGCCGGCAACGCGATGGCCGCGATGTATTTCCACCAGCTGTTCGAGCTGCGCCGCAAGCAGCCCGGTGACGACCTCACCACGCAACTGGTGCAGGCCGAGGAGAACGGCCAGAAGCTGACCAACGAGGAACTGACCGCCAACATCATCCTGCTGTTCGGCGCCGGCCACGAGACGACCGTGAACCTGATCGGCAACGGCCTGCTGGCGCTGTACCGCAACCCGGACCAGCTCGCGCTCTTGAAGGCCAATCCCGGCCTGATCACCAATGCGATCGAGGAGTTCCTGCGCTACGATTCCTCGGTGCAGCTGACCGGCCGCGTCGCGCTGGAAGATATCGAGGATCTCGGCGGCAAGCGCATCCCGAAAGGGGAGAGCGTGCTCTGCCTGCTGGGCTCGGCCAATCACGACGAGGCTGTCTATCCCAACCATCCCGAGAAGCTCGACATCCAGCGGCCGAACGTGAAGCCGCTGTCATTCGGTGGCGGCATCCATTTCTGCCTCGGCGCCCAGCTGGCGCGGATCGAGGCCGAGATCGCGATCTCGACGCTGCTGCGCCGGATCCCCGACCTGCGGCTCGATGACGCGGAAAATCCGGAATGGCGGCCGACCTTCGTGCTGCGCGGGCTGAAGCGGCTCCCGGCGAGCTGGTGACATTCCGGATGCGCGGCAGGACAGTAACCCTGCCGCGACGGCCGGTGCGCAGGCACGCTTGAGCGGAAAACCGTCATCCGCCTGACGTCGCAGCGGTATTGCCGCTGTGACTTCGCCATACTTGTCTCTATATTTGGGCTGCTCCGGCCGAGGGTTGAGCACCGCGGAGCGGCTCAAAGGGAGACACCGTGCAGACGACGCTGCTCGGCCTGGCAATTGCCTTCATTCTTGCACTGGTCGCCGCGCTGGTCGGTCCGTATTTCGTTGACTGGAACCAGTTCAGGCCGCAGTTCGAGGCGGAGGCGTCCAAGATCATCGGCACGCCGGTTCGTGTCGCCGGCAATCTCGACGCGCGCCTGCTGCCCGCGCCCTCGCTGCGGTTGAAAACCGTCACCATCGGCGGCGCCAACGACCTCGGCAAGGTCCGGGCCGCCAATCTCGACGTCGAGTTCAGCCTGAGCTCGCTGATGCGCGGCGAGTGGCGCGCCAACGAACTCACCATCAACGGCATGTCGCTCGACCTCGGGCTCGATCCGAAGGGGCGGATCGACTGGTCGCCGTCGAGCGGGAGCTTCAACCTGGCTTCACTGGCGATCGATCGCCTCAATCTGACCGGCCGCGTCGGTCTGCACGATGCCGCAAGCCGCAGCACGCTCGAGCTTAAGGACATTGCCTTCAGCGGCGATGTCCGTTCGCTTGCCGGCGCAGTCCGCGGCGACGGCAATTTCATGTTTGACGGCAACCGCTACCCGTTCCGGATCTCCTCGGGGCAAAGCGCCGACGGCGGCGGCACCCGCCTGCACTTCAACATCGATCCCGGGCAGCGACCGGTCTCGGCCGACCTGGACGGCATCCTGACCTTCGAGGCCCGTGCGCCGCGGTTCGAGGGCACCGTGACGCTGGCTGGAACACCTGGCCAGCGCGGCGGCAGCGACATGCCGCCTTGGCGGATCGCGGCCAAGGTGAAATCGGATTATTCGGCGGCACGTCTCGACCAGGTCGAGGTGAGCTATGGCGGCGAGGACCGCGCGCTGAAGCTCGCAGGAAATGGCGATCTCCGGTTCGGCGCGTCGCCGCTGCTGCGCGCCGCGCTTTCGGCACGGCAGCTCGATGGCGACAAGTTCGCCGCCAAAGATAGCGCCAAGGGTAGCGCCAAGGATACCGCCAAGGACAGCAACAACGGCAATGTCGAGCCGGTCCGCGTGCTGCCGGCGATGCGCGCGGTGTTGTCAGGTCTTCCGCAAAGCCCGATCCCGGCGCAGGTGGAGCTCACCTCCGAGCAGATCATGCTCGGCGGCCGTCCGTTGCAGGACGTCTCGGCAGAGCTGCAATCGGATGCGAAATCATGGACCGTGCGCCGGCTGGAGTTTCGCGCGCCGGGATCGACGCGGGTCTCGATGAGCGGCGCCAGCGCCCAAGCCGGTGCCTCGAGCAGCTTCAAGACCGCGCTCAACATCGAATCGTCCGACCCCGATACGCTGATGAGCTGGCTGCAGGGGCGGGGCGACATCGCCTATCGCAGCCAGAAGCCCCTGCGGTTGCGCGGCGACGTCACGGTGTCGCCGGCCGGTTTTTCGATCGACGCGATGAAGGCGGAAATCGAGGGCGGCACGGTCGAGGGCCGCGTCGCGGTCGCGCATCGCGAGGCGACGAGCGGCTCGAAGGTCGAGGCGCAGTTGAAGGCGGAGCGGCTCGATCTCGATGCGACCGCATCATTCATCCGCTCGCTGGCCGGCCCGCAAGCCGAATGGCCGGACGAGGCGCAGCTGTCGCTCGATGTCGGGCGCGCGATCTCCTCGGGGCAGGAATTGCGGCCGCTTTTGGCGAAGATCGCCTACAGCCCGAAGAACATCGTGCTCGAGCGCGTGAAGATCGGTCAGCCCGACAACGTCACGCTGGATGGCAGCGGCAATTTCGATCGCGCCAATTCGACCGGCAAGCTCGCCGTCGATGCGACCGCCGCGTCGCTTGGCCGGCTGACGGCTATGGTTCAGCCGTTCGCGCCGGCGCTTGCCGCGCGGCTCGGCGTGCTGCGCGCGGATGCCGGTCCGGTCCGTGCCAGGCTCGCGCTCGACCTCGGCAAGGGCAAGGCCGCCGATCGCGTCAGCGCGCGCGCGATGGTCGATCTCGACACGCCGCAACTCAAGGGCAATACGGTGATCTCGGCGACGCCGTCGCTGGCTGCGATCCGTGCGCTGGATGTCGACGCACTTCGCACCAGCGACATCACGGCCGAAGCGAAATTCTCCGCCAGCGAGGGCAATGCGCTGCTGGCGCTGCTTGGGCTCGACCGCGCGGTCGCAGCCGGTGCGGGGTTGACGCAGTTCGAGGGCACCGCGAGCGGCGCGTGGCACGCGCCGTTGCGGCTGAAGGCGCGGCTCTGGGGCGCCGGGCTCGACGCGGATGCGGAGGGGACCGCGGCGCCGTGGTCCAAGGATGGGGCCGGGGAGAGCAAATCGAACGTCAGCCTTCGTGTCCGCAGCGCCGACATCAGTCCGCTGCTCAATCTGAAATCATCCGATCCGGCGGCAAACATCCGCCTGTCATCGCGGGTCACGCTCGCGGGTGACAGGCTGACCTTCGACGATCTCGACAGCATCGTCGCCGGTTCGCGGCTGCGCGGCCGGCTGGCGCTGACGCTCGCCGATCAGAAGAGCATCGACGGCGAAGTCGGCCTCGATCAGATCGCGCTGGCGCCGATTTTCGCGGCGGCGATCGGCGCGGCCGGTCACGACGCGACCGAGCCGCTCGGCCAGGGGCTGACGGGCGCCTGGCGCGGCAAGGTCACGTTCGAAGCACTGCACGGTCTGCTGCCGGGCGGCGCCGAGCTGCAGCCGGTCAGCGGCACCATCAGGTCGGATGGGCAGTCGCTGACCTTCGACGGCGTCAAGGGCAAGATCGGTGGCGGCGAGGCGACCGCCTCCATCGATGCGCGGCAGGGCGTCAATGGACTCGCCTTAAATGCAAATGTGCAGCTTTCGGGCGTCGACGGCTCGGCCTTGCGCTACCGCAGTCTCGCGATGCCCAAGGGACGCGCTTCGATGCAGATGACGTTGTTGACGCAGGGCCGCAGCGCCTCGGCGCTGATCGGTGCGCTGTCCGGCAGCGGCGCCGTGACGCTGGAGGGGCTGAACCTTCCGGGCCTCGATCCGCGCGCGTTCGACGTTGCGATCCGCGCCAGCGATTCCGGGCAGGCGACCGACGATGCGCGGCTGAGGCAGATCGTTGAACCGGCGCTCGCAGCCGGCGGGCTGTCGGTCGCTTCGGCGCAAATTCCCTTCAACATCCGTGACGGCCGGATCCGGATCGGCGTCACCACGCTCGCGGCGAGCGGTGCCAACATTATCGTGTCCGGCGGCTACGACATTCCGGCCGACCAGGCCGACATCCGCACCGCGCTGACATCGACGCAGATCGGCACGGCCACCAGCCGCCCGGAAATCCAGCTGCTGGCGGTGGGCACACCCGACGGATTGTCGCGCAGCATCGACATTGCGGCGTTGTCGTCGTGGCTGGCGGTGCGCGCGATCGACCGGGAGACCAAGCGGCTCGACGCGATCGAGCGGGGCGAACCGGTGCCGCCTCCGACCCCGGCGGCCCTTCCGCCGCCCGCCGCACCGGCGCCGGACGCGTCCAATCCGAATTCGCCGGGAGTGCCTTCTGCCAACTTGCCGGTGCCCGGCCTTGATCCGCGCCGCGTGCCGGCGAAGCCGAAGATCGTTGCGCCGCGGCCGCCGATCGTCCCGCCGGCTGCCACAGCACCTCCAGCCGTGCCGCTCGTGCCGCCTGCGCCGGTTGCGAGTCAGCCGCAGCTGGCGCCGCTGCCGCCGCCGATCGAGGTCAAGCCAGTGCCCGGCGCGGCCAGGTCGAGGCCGCTGCGGCCGCCGCTCTCGCTGACGCCGCAGGTCGCCAATCCGCCGCCGCGGCCGGCAATGCAGAACTAGAAAGCGCTTTCAAGCGAAGTGGGGACCGGTTCGCGTGACGAAAACCCGTCGGAACAGGAATCCAGAGCCTACGATCGGTGCTGGAGAATATTGATCAGCCGGCCGAACGGATCGCGGACGAAGAAGCGCCGCACGCCCCATGGCTCGTCCGCCGGTCCGTATTCGATCGCGATGCCGGCGGCCTGCATCCGGTGCAGCGCTTCGTCGAGGTCGTCTACCTCGATCGAGAGATCAGGCACCGGCGTGCCGGAGCCGCCTTCGGAGGCGAAGCTGATTTGAACCTGCATCGTTTCGGATGAACCGTAAGTCGCAACCCAACCGAAATCCATCAGCGGCTCGAGGCCGAGGATATCGCGATAGAACGACTTCGCTGCCGCGACATCTGATGCGGCAACGTTCGCGACGATGCGATTGACCTTCATGCTGAAGTCCACGCGGCGGAACGACCGTCTGCTGAATCGACGGTCGGCAAGGCCATCAGGCCTGCTGGCGCGTGTCGACCTGTTGCGGCCTGACATCCGTCGGCACGCCCGGGGTGGCGCGCGAACGGAAGTAGTCGAGCACGAAAAGCCGGATCGCAGAGGACAGATTGCCCTGCTGACGGTTGTTGTCGATCTCGCCGACCAACTCCGACAGCGTCATGTTCCGCAGACCGGAAATCTCCTTCATGCCGTTCCAGAAGGCTTCTTCGAGGCTGACGCTGGTCTTGTGACCGGCGACGACGATCGACCGCTTGACGACGGGAGACTTCATGATGCGTCACCACTTTCGATGCGGTGCTGATCGAGCACGCGCGTACTGCGCTCGCCGAGAAATTCGTCACGCGCTCGTTCGGATTTGGTGCGACCGAATAGCGCACGATTGGCTTCGGCCTGCTTTGCTGCTTGTTCGCGCTCACCGCGCTTCTTGAATCGTTTCAGGTTGACCACGTCGCCCATGCTCGTCGTCCTCATCGTCCCCAGAGCGGAATTGGTGATGCATCGTGACGAAAGCAAGAGCGATCGCGCTAAGCGCCCGGCTCGATATCCATCCCGAATCCCCATTTGATGCTTGTGATAGCATCAAAGAATCCGTTTCGCTCTGCGAAAACTAGACGTCTGTACCATGCGCCAGCGCAGAGCTGATAGGCAAACAGCCTTAGCCTTTAGGCGTTATGATCCATAATTATATCACGCGCGCTGACCGTAAATATCCGGACATTGCGCGCTTTGCTTCAGCCGGGGTGTGTCATTTTGTCCGGCTGCACGAGGCGATCAAATTCGTCGGCAGTTACAAATCCGAGCCGCAAGGCCTCTTCCTTCAACGTCGTTCCGCGTGTGTGCGCCGACTTCGCGACCTTGGCAGCGTTGTCGTAACCGATCTTCGGCGCGAGCGCCGTCACCAGCATCAACGAGCGCTGCATCAGCTCGTTGATGCGCTTTTCGTCGGCGCGTATTCCGACAACGCAATGCTCAGTAAATGAGCGGACAACGTCAGATAGCAACTGAATGGAATTTATCATACAATATGCCAACACGGGCTTGTACACGTTGAGCTCGAAATGGCCCTGGCTGCCGGCGACGGTGATCGTGGTCTGATTGCCGAACACCTGGCAGCAGACCATGGTCATGGCCTCGCACTGGGTCGGATTGACCTTGCCCGGCATGATCGACGAGCCCGGCTCGTTCTCGGGCAGCACCAACTCGCCGAGGCCCGAGCGCGGGCCCGAGCCGAGGAAGCGGATGTCGTTGGCGATCTTGAACAGGCCGGTCGCCACCGAATTGATCGCGCCGTGCACCAGCACATAGGCGTCGTTGGAGGCCAGCGCCTCGAACTTGTTTGCCGCGCTGGTGAACGGCAGTTTGGTAATCTCGGCGACATGCCTGGCAAAGGCGTTGGCGAATTCCGGCTTCGAGTTGAGGCCGGTGCCAACAGCGGTGCCCCCTTGCGCCAGCGGGAACAACTCCTTCACCGCCGAGTGCAGCCGCGCGATTCCGCTCTCGACCTGCGCGGCGTAGCCGGAGAATTCCTGGCCGAGCGTCAGCGGTGTCGCATCCTGGGTATGCGTGCGTCCGATCTTCACGATCTTGGCAAACGCTTCCTGCTTCTGGTGCAACGCCCGATGCAGCTCGGTAAGGGCAGGGATCAGGTCGGCGACGATGCGGTCCGCCGCAGCGATATGCATCGCAGTCGGAAACGAATCGTTCGACGACTGGCTCATGTTGACGTGATCGTTCGGATGGATCGGCTGCTTGGCGCCGAGCTCGCCGCCGAGCATCTGGTTGGCGCGGTTTGCGATCACCTCGTTCACGTTCATGTTGGTTTGCGTACCCGAGCCGGTCTGCCAGACGACCAGCGGAAAATGATCGTCGAGCTTGCCCTCGATCACTTCCCTGGCGGCGCTGATGATGGCGTCGGCGCGGCGTGCATCGAGCTGGCCGAGTTCGTGATTGGTTTCGGCTGCGGCGAGCTTGACGATGGCGAGTGCGTGAATGATCGCGATCGGCATCCGGTCGTGGCCGATCTTGAAATTCTGCCGCGAGCGCTCGGTCTGCGCGCCCCAGTAGCGATCGGCGGCGACGTCGATCGGACCGAAGCTGTCGGTCTCGCTACGGGTGGCGGCGTTGGATGGTGTCGTCGATTGAGCCATGGATGCTCTCCGTTGCGTCATCAGAACGTGATCCGGCGGTGCGCCAGCTTTTCGCCGCGGCAACGCGACAGCGTCCGCGCAGAAACACGTTCATGCAGAAGATAGTCCGGGATGACGATCTGTCATCCCGGCCCTCGAAATCATCCTACAAGCTCGAGGATCGATCGGTGTTTAGATTATTTCTTGCGGAAGCGGTCCAGCCGCACGACCTCGGCGCCTTCGCTGGGCTTCGCGGGCTCCTGCTCGGTCTCGGCCGTCTCGGTCTCGACTGCCGCCCGGGCGGCCGGTGCGGGAAGGGGAGAGGCCGGTGCCGTCGCGGGCGGGGCCTCCTCGGACAATGCCTCCGAGACGTCGAACCGCAGATCGAACGGTGCCGACGGATCGAGGAAGCGGGTCACCGCCGCGAACGGCACGTTGAGCCGCTCGGGAATCCCGCCGAACGACAGGCCGACCTCGAACCGGTCCTCAGTCACCACCAGATCCCAGAACTGGTGCTGCAGGATGATGGTCATCTCCTCCGGATACTGCGCGAGCAGCCGCGGCGACAGCTTCACGCCGTCGCCGTGCGAGAGGAAGGTGATGTAGAAATGATGCTCACCCGGCAGGCCATGTTCGGCGGCGTCGGACAAGACCCGGCGCAGCACCCCGCGCAGCGCGTCGCGCGCCAGCACGTCATATCGGATGTGATCGGTCGCCATCGTATTCCTGTCGCTTCGAAAATGCCGGCAAGGCACCGCCGGACCCGTCCGACTCGCCCTTTTGGCCATGCTACTCCGCCGGGACGTGGAAATCAGCAGGGCTGGCATCGGAAAATGCGGGCGGATGCCCGATCGGAAAATAAAGTGGAGGCTTCTGTTGCCAGGTGCCTCCGAACCCCGCCTAACGGAGCTTAACCCGTTAGGACTTTAAGATGGTCTTTCAAACTGCGTTACGCAGCCTGAGCAACCGGAGCAAAGTTGTCGTTGGCAACTATTGCATTAGCCCGATAACGGCGGAACCATACCGAGAAAAAACACGCCCTTTACGCCCTCGTCGATCCTATTTCGCCCCCGCCAAAAGCCACCGAAGCAAGGGGCTCGGGATGGGTTTTGGTGGAGGCGCCGGGTACCGCCCCCGGGTCCGAATGGTTTATTGCGACGGCCATTTATTTCCATAGCCGGCGAACCGGCACCCCTAATATAGGCGGCACGGACGGAGAAAAATAGAGCCGATTCAGGCTTGTTCAGGTGTGAAAACACGCCGATTTGGGTTGGCAGGCGTCCTGGTGCTGTGTCTTGGCACCGTCCTGGTGCCGTTCTAGATTTTGCCCATGCCCCCGGAATCCCCGCCGGCTGCCGCCCCGGCGCCGGATGCTTCCGTACCGTCTCCGCCCCTCCAGCCCGGCCTGCTCGAGCTGTTCCTGGCCTTTGCCAAGATGTCGCTGGCCGGCTTTGGCGGGGTCCTGGTCTGGGCCCGGCGGTCGATCGTCGAGCAGCACCGCTGGATGACGGCGGAGGAGTTCAACGAGACCTTCGCGCTGTGCCATTTCCTGCCAGGTCCGAACATCGTCAACCTGTCGGTGGTATTCGGCTCGCGCTTTCGTGGCATCGCCGGCGGGCTTGCGGCCTTCGCCGGGCTGGTCGGGCCGCCGATGGTGATCGCGACCGTCCTTGCCGCACTCTATGTCCGCTACGGCGATATCGACATCCTGCGCCGGACACTCGCCGGCGTGGCCTGTGCCGCGGTCGGGCTGCTGTTCGCCGTCGTCCTCAAGATGATGATGCCGCTGTTGAAGCGGCGCGATGTCACAGGCCTCGTCATTCTGTCCGCGGTTTTCGTCGCGATCGGTCTGATCCGATGGCCGCTCCAGATCGTGCTGCTGGCAGCGATCCCGCTCAGCATTGCGACCACGGTCCTGGCGCGACGCATGGTGAAGGCATGAGCTCGGGGTCCAGTCCGATCGCAGCACTGGTTTGGACCTTCGGCCTGATGTCGCTGTTTGCGGTCGGCGGGGCCAATTCGGCGATCCCCGAAATGCACCGCGCCGCTGTCGACGTGCATCACTGGCTGACCGACAAGCAGTTCGCCGATGTGTTCGCGATCTCGCAGCTCTCGCCGGGACCGAACGTGCTGATCGTGACGCTGATAGGCTATTCTGTCGCAGGCGTCGCGGGGGCATTGGCCGCGACGGTGGCCATGTGCGGACCGACCGCGCTGCTCGCCTATTATGTGAGCCGCTTCCTCGACCGCTCGCGCGACGCGCGCTGGCCGGCGATCATTCAGGCGGCATTGGTTCCGCTGTCGATCGGCTTGATGGCCGCCTCCGGCCTGATCGTGGCGCAGACATCAGACCAAAGTTGGATCGCGGTCCTGATCACCATTGTCGCAGCCGCGCCTGCCTTTGCGACACGGATCAATCCGTTATGGATGTTGCTTGCCGGAGGTCTCCTGGGTTTTGCTGGCGTTGTCTGACGAAAATCGCTAGCAAGGCTTTCGGTCAACGCACCACAAGCCAAGCCAATCAATCACAACGGGCGGGACAGCCCTGACGGGGGAAGCGAAGTCATGAGCGATACGCCGAGCGAGGCACCGGTCAAATCGATCTTGCCGACATGGGTGCGCGGCCCGCAGGACTTTGTCGGCGGGCTCGCCATGATGGCGGTTGCGCTGTTTGCCTTGTGGGCCTCCAGCGATCTGCAGGGCATGCACGGATTCTCGTTCGGCGCCGGAACCGCGCCGCGCATGTTCGCCGTGCTGCTGCTGTTGCTCGGCGGTGCTGTGGCGCTGGTGGGAGTTATGCGGGATGGTCCGCATATCGCGGCCTATTCCTGGCGCGGGCCGCTGTTCGTGTCGGCGGCAATCGTGTTCTTCGCGGTGGCGATCCGTCCGCTCGGGCTCGTGGTCTCCGCCTTTGCCGCCTTCCTGATCGCGGCGATGGGCTCGCATGAGACGAAATGGATCGAGGCCATCATCGTCGGCGGCTGCCTGACGATCGGTTGCGCGCTGCTTTTCCCCTACGTGCTGGGACTTCCGATGCCGATGTTCCCGCGCTTCCTGATCCAGTGAGGGCGTGATGGAACTGTTTGCCAACCTCGCCCACGGCTTCGCGGTCGCGTTCTCGCCGATCAACCTTCTGATGTGCCTGATCGGTGCGCTGGTCGGCACGCTGGTCGGCGTGCTGCCGGGCATCGGCACCATCGCCACTGTCGCGATGCTGCTGCCGATCACCTTTGGCCTGCCGCCGGTCGGCGCGCTCATCATGCTCGCCGGCATCTATTACGGTGCGCAGTATGGCGGCTCGACCACCTCGATCCTGGTCAACATTCCCGGTGAAGCGACCTCCGTGGTCACCGCGCTCGACGGCCACCAGATGGCACGACAAGGCCGCGCCGGCCCGGCGCTCGCGATCGCCGCGATCGGTTCGTTCTTCGCCGGTTGCGTCGCAACCGTGCTGATCGCCGTGCTCGGCGCGCCGCTGACCAAGCTCGCGCTGGCGTTCGGGCCGGCCGAATATTTCTCGTTGATGGTGCTCGGCCTGATCTTCGCGGTGGTGCTCGCCAAGGGCTCGGTGCTGAAGGCGATCGCGATGATCGTGTTCGGCCTGTTGCTGTCGATGGTCGGCTCCGATATCGAGACCGGCGCCTCGCGCATGGCCTTCAACATCCCGGAGCTTGCCGACGGGCTCGGCTTCGCGACGGTGGCGATGGGCGTGTTCGGCTTTGCGGAGATCATCCGCAACCTCGACGCGGGTGCCGAGGTGAGCCGCGACCTGGTCCAGCAGAAGATCACCGGTCTGATGCCGACCAGGAAGGACTTGGTGGATTCCGCGCCGGCGATCGTCCGCGGCACCATCCTGGGCTCGATCCTTGGCATCCTGCCGGGCGGCGGCGCGGTGATTGCCTCGTTTGCGGCCTATACGCTGGAAAAGAAGATTGCAAAGGATCCATCGCGGTTCGGTCGCGGTGCGATCGAGGGCGTGGCGGCGCCGGAGAGCGCCAACAACGCTGCGGCGCAGACCTCGTTCATCCCGCTGCTCACGCTCGGCATCCCGCCGAATGCGGTGATGGCGCTGATGGTCGGCGCGATGACCATTCATGGCATCGTGCCGGGTCCGCAGGTGATGGTGAAGCAGCCCGACCTGGTCTGGGGCATGATCGCCTCGATGTGGATCGGCAACCTGATGCTGATCATCATCAACCTGCCGCTGGTCGGCATCTGGGTCCGTCTGCTCCGCGTACCGTACCGGCTGATGTTCCCCTCGATCGTGGTGTTCTGCGCGATCGGCATCTACTCGGTGAACAACGCGCCGGTCGACGTCGTGCTCGCAGGTGCCTTCGGTCTGGTCGGCTACTGGCTGATCAAGCACGATTTCGAGCCGGCGCCGCTGCTGCTCGGCATGGTGCTCGGCCCGCTGATGGAAGAGAACCTGCGTCGTGCACTCCTGATCTCGCGCGGCGACTGGAGCGTGTTCCTGTCGCGGCCGCTGTCGGCGGTGCTGCTGGCGATCGCGGCGGGTCTCCTGGTGCTCGCCGTGCTGCCGAACCTGCGTGCGAAGCGCGACGAAGTGTTCGTGGAGTCCGAGGGCTAAAGCGTGATCCGGAAAAGTGTGAAGCGGTTTTCCGGATGGATCATGCTCAACAAATGAGCGCCGGCCTGCGTCGGCGCGCCGCAGGCGGAAGTCGAATCGACACTCGATATCGTCTCATGAAATGAAAATGCCGGCCGATTTGGCCGGCATTTTTATTTGGTCAAAACGTTCCCGGGAGGAATTGAGATGATGTCCATTCGCTCGCTTGCGGGCGCATGCCTTTCGGCATTTGCCGCGCTGGGCGCATTCGCCGTGCCGGCCTCCGCGCAAAACTATCCGACGCGCACCATCACCATGATCGTGCCGTTCGCAGCCGGCGGTCCGACCGACGTCATCTCGCGCATCGTCACCGCACACATGGCGCAGACGCTCGGACAGGGCATCGTCATCGAGAACGTGGTCGGCGCCGGGGGTACCACGGCGACGACGCGCGCCGCCCGCGCCGGCAATGACGGCTACACGCTGGTCACCGGACATATGGGCACGCACGCGGCTTCCGTGCCGCTCTATCCGAAGCTCGCCTATCACCCGGAGAAGGATTTCGAGCCCGTCGCGCTGCTCGCTGGCACGCCGATCCTGATCCTTGCCCGCAAGGATTTCCCGCCGAAGGATCTGAAGGAATTCGTCGCCTACGTGAAGGCCAATGCCGAGAAGGTCAACGCCGCGCATGCCGGCATCGGTTCGGTCTCGCATGCCTCCTGCGAGCTGTTGAACTCGATCCTCGACGTCAAGCCGGTCGGCGTGCCCTTCAACGGCACCGGCCCTGCCATGAACGCGCTGGTCGCCGGCCAGGTCGATTACATGTGCGACCAGATCGTCAACGCGGTGCCGCAGATCAACGCCGGCACCATCAAGGCCTATGCGGTCGCCACCCCCGAGCGCAATCCGTCGCTGCCCAACGTCCCAACCACGGCGGAGGCCGGCCTGCCGGCGTTTCAGGCCCAGGCCTGGAACGCGATCTTCGCGCCGAAGGGAACTTCGCCCGCGATCATCGCCACGCTGAATGCCGCGGCCATCAAGGCGCTCGACGATGAGAACGTGCGCAAGCGCCTGCTCGAGCTCGGCAGCGTGATCCCGGCGCCCGCCAACCGCACGCCGGAGGCGCTGGCGACCCTCGTCAAGAGCGAGATCGCGAAGTGGACCCCGGTGCTCAAGCCGGCCAGTTAAGCCAAGGCGATCAAGCAGATAGATGAGGGGCGGAACACGGGTTCCGCCCCTTGTCGTTTGGCGCAAGGGTGCTCACTTTTCAGGGTATAATCGGTGCAATCCGCCGAATCGGCATGTCGGTTGGCAGCCTCGGCCGTTAAGTTCGCCGCTTCCCCCGAAGGGTCCGAAACCAACGCCATGAACCAGTATCACGACCTGCTCGAACGCATCCTCGCCGACGGCGCGGAGAAGCACGACCGCACCGGCACCGGCACGCTGTCGATCTTCGGCCACCAGATGCGCTTCAACCTCTCGGCCGGCTTTCCGATGCTGACCACCAAGCGGTTGCCGCTGAAGGCGATCGTGCACGAACTGCTCTGGTTCCTCGCCGGCGACACCAACATCAAATATCTCAACGACAACGGCGTCACGATCTGGGACGAATGGGCCGATGCCAACGGCGACCTCGGCCCGGTCTACGGCTCGCAATGGCGCTCGTGGCCCGCGCCCGATGGCCGCAGCATCGACCAGATCACGAACGTGATCGAGATGATCAAGCGTAATCCGGACTCGCGGCGGCTGATCGTAAGCGCCTGGAATCCGGCCGAGGTCGACAAGATGGCGCTGCCGCCGTGCCACTGCCTGTTCCAGTTCTATGTCGCGAACGGCAAATTGTCCTGCCAGCTGTATCAGCGCTCGGCCGACGTCTTCCTCGGCGTGCCCTTCAACATCGCCTCCTACGCGCTGCTGACCATGATGGTCGCGCAGGTCACCGGCCTCAAGCCCGGCGATTTCGTGCACTCGCTCGGCGACGCACATCTCTACTCGAACCATATCGAGCAGGCGCATCTGCAATTGACGCGGCCGACGCGGCCGTTGCCGACGATGGCGATCAATCCCGACGTGAAGGATATCTTCGCGTTCCGCTACGAGGACTTCAAACTCGAGGGTTACGACCCGCATCCGCACATCAAGGCTGAAGTCGCGGTCTGAGGGATTGCATGTCGCTGACCATCCGCCGTGCGCGGCCCGATGAGGCCGGACTGGTGTTCTCGCTGGTCCGCGAGCTCGCCGACTACGAAAAGCTTTTGCACGAGGTCCACGCCAGCGAGGCCGATATCGCCGAGGCGCTGTTCGGCGCCAACCCGCGGCTTACTTGCGACATCGCGGAATGGAACGGCGAGCCGGCCGGCTTCGCGGTCTGGTTCGTCAACTTCTCGACCTTCGCCGGCCGCCACGGCATCTATCTCGAGGATCTCTTCGTGCGTCCGGCGCTGCGCGGCAGGGGCATCGGCAAGGCGCTGCTGGTGCATCTGGCGAAGCAATGCCTCGCCAATGGCTGGTCGCGGCTGCAATGGGCGGTGCTCGACTGGAACGCGCCGTCGATCGCATTCTACAAGTCGCTCGGCGCCGAGCTGATGGACGAATGGACGATTTGCCGCGTCTACGGTCCGGCGCTGTCGGCGCTCGCGGAAGGAGCGCGCTGATGGAGATCGTGCTCGTCGTCGCGGTCGCCGAGAACGGCGTGATCGGAAATGCCAACGCAATTCCGTGGCGGCTGAAGACCGATCAGCAGCGCTTCAAGGCCATCACCATCAACCGGCCCGTCGTGATGGGACGCAAGACGTTCGAATCCTTGCGCAGGCCGCTGCCGGGTCGCACCAACATCGTGGTGACGCGCGATCCGAACTACCGCGCGCGCGGCGCCATCGTCACGTCGTCGTTCGAAAATGCCCGCGCAATTGCGCTTGGTGACGCGCTGCGGCGTTTCGCCACTGAAATTGCCGTCATCGGTGGCGCGGAGATCTATGCGCAGTGGATGGGCACGGCTGATCGGCTGGAGATCACCGAGGTTCACGCCCGGCCGGACGGCGACACACGGTTCGACAAAATCGACGCAAAGGAGTGGGACGAGGTCGCGCGCGTGCGAAATCCGGCAGGTCCGGACGACAGCGCCGACTTCTCCTATGTGACATATCGTCGGCGCCGCCGGGGTTAACCAATGTTTGCATTGACAATTGTGGCCCGGCGCATAGCTCGTCCGGCCAGGAAGCTTGCGTTGTAAGGGCCTGAGCGGTCCCCTATAACCGGGCCGGACATTCGAGGCCGGGCGTCCCGTCCGGACTTGTCGAGGAGATGTTTGATGCCGTGGAAAAATCAAGGCGGGGGGCCATGGGGCTCGGGTCCGAAAGGGCCATGGGGCACAGGTCCGCAGTCGGCCGGGCCAAGGCCGCCGGATCTTGAGGATCTGCTGCGGCGCGGCCAGGACCGGCTGCAGCAGTGGCTGCCCGGCGGTCATTTCAGCGGCATGGGCATCGCGCTGGTGCTGGTCGCCGCGCTGGCGATCTGGTTCGCCACCGGGATCTTCCGCGTCCAGTCCGAAGAGCTCGGCGTCGTGCTGCGCTTCGGCAAATACGTCCGCGATGCGCAGCCGGGCCTGCGCTATCACCTGCCGTATCCGATCGAGACGGTGCTGCTGCCGAAGGCGCTGCGCGTCAACACGATCTCGATCGGCATGACCCTGATCGACGATCCCGCACGGCGCGGCCGCACGATGCGCGACGTACCGGAAGAGAGCCTGATGCTGACCGGCGACGAGAACATCGTCGATGTCGATTTCACCGTGCTCTGGCGTATCAAGCCCGGCGGGGCCGGCGCCTACCTGTTCAACATCCAGAATCCCGAAGGCACCGTGAAGGCGGTCGCCGAAAGCGCGATGCGTGAGGTGATCGGCCGCTCGCAGATCCAGCCGATCCTGACCGGGGCGCGCAACGTCACCGAGCAGAACGTCCAGGAGCTGATGCAGAAGACGCTCGATTCCTACAGCGCGGGCATCCAGATTGCGCAGGTGCAGATGCAGAAGGTCGATCCGCCGGCGCAGGTGATCGACGCATTCCGCGATGTTCAGGCGGCGCGCTCCGACCTCGAGCGCAAGCAGAACGAGGCGCAGACCTACGCCAACCGGATCGTGCCGGAAGCGCGTGGTCGTTCCGCGCAGATCCTGCAGGCCGCCGAAGGCTACAAGGAGCAGGCGGTCGCCGAGGCCAGGGGCCAGAGCGCACGCTTCCTCAAAGTCTATGATGAGTACAAGAAAGCACCCGAAGTGACGCGCGAGCGCATTTATCTGGAGACCATGGAACGCGTGCTCGGCAGTTCCGAGAAGCTGGTCTATGACGGCGGCCAGGGCCAGAACATCGTGCCCTACCTTCCGCTCGGCGAACTGACGCCGCGGCGTCCGCCGGCAGCACCGGCCACGACCGGCCAGCAGCAGGGAGCCACCCGATGAGGTCCCCTGTCACCGGCATTGTGTCCCTGATCGTCCTCTTCATCGTGCTCGCCGTCGGCTACAGCTCGGTGTTCACCGTGCAGCAGACCGAGCAGACCATCGTCCTGCGGTTCGGCGAGCCGGTTGAGGTCGTCACCGATCCCGGCCTGCACTTCAAGGCGCCGTGGAATTCGGTGATCAACGTCGACAAGCGCATCCTCGATCTCGAAAACCCGTCGCAGGAGGTGATCGCCTCCGACCAGAAGCGGCTCGTGGTCGACGCCTTCGCGCGCTATCGCATCAAGAATGCGCTGCGGTACTACACCAGCGTCGGCTCGATCCAGGCCGCCAATCTGCAGCTGACCACGCTGCTCAACGCGGCGCTGCGCCGCGTGCTCGGCGAGGTCACCTTCATCACGGTGGTGCGTGACGAGCGCGAGAAGCTGATGGCAAGGATTCGCGAGCAGCTTGACAAGGAGGCCGACGGCTACGGCATCGAGGTCGTCGACGTCAGGATCCGCCGCGCCGACCTGCCGGAGCAGAACAGCCAGGCGGTATACGACCGGATGAAGTCCGAGCGTCAGCGCGAAGCCGCCGAGTTCCGTGCCCAGGGCGACCAGAAGGCGCAGGAGATCCGCTCCAGGGCCGACCGTGAAGCGACCGTGATCGTGGCCGATGCGAACTCGACCGCGGAGCAAACCCGCGGTGCGGGCGATGCCGAGCGCAACCGCCTGTTCGCCGAGGCCTATGGCAAGGACAAGGACTTCTTCGCGTTCTATCGCTCGATGACGGCCTATGAGAACAGCCTCAAGTCCGGCGACACGCGTTTCCTGTTGCGGCCGGACTCGGAATTCTTCAGATACTTCGGCAATGCGAACGGCAAGGCGCCTGAGGCGGCCGCCGCGCCGAAGCAATAACATCACGACTTGAATCAAGACCTGGCGGCGACGCGGATCACGCGTCGCCGCCACTCAACAACAATAAGCATCGAGCGGGAGGCTGCCATCCGATGAAGTCCATAGCGTTCGGCGACTTCCTCATCGGGTTGGGAATCCTGTTCGTGCTCGAAGGTATCCTGTTTGCGGCAAGCCCCGCCTGGATGCGCCGGGCGATGAAGAGTGCGCTGGCCACGCCCGACAACATCCTGCGCATCGTCGGCATCGGCTCGGCGGTTGCGGGACTGATCCTGATCTGGCTGGTGCGGCGCTGATCATTGCTTGTTCCACCGCGCAGATCGCGCCGGAATGAACATAATCGTGAGCCTCTCGCAGCCGGTTTTTCGCCGAAATGCCCGGGTGAGATGCTTGCGCCATATGCCCGTTCGGGCGCACTCTGTGACCACGGGGCGCATCCTGCGACCAGCTAATTTGAACCCGTTTGCCTGGAGAAACTCCGACATGATCGCTGCCAGACCAGCCCTGAGCCGTCGCCTCCGCATGATGGGAGCTGCGATCTCGATCGGTGCTGCGAGCATGCTGAGCTCTGTGCCGGCGTTCGCACGCGGCCCCGAGGGTATCGCCGACATCGCCGAGAAGGTGATCGACGCCGTCGTCAACATCTCGACGTCGCAGACGATCGAGGCCAAGGACCGGACGATGCCGCAATTGCCGCCCGGCTCGCCGTTCGAGGAATTCTTCGACGACTTCTTCAAGAACCGCCGCGGGCCGCCCGGCAAGGGCGGCGACAAGAGCGGCGAGTTCCAGCCGCGCAAGACCAACTCGCTCGGCTCAGGCTTCATCGTCGACACCGCGGGCATCGTCGTCACCAACAACCACGTCATCGCCGACGCCGACGAGATCAACGTCATCCTCAACGACGGCACCAAGATCAAGGCCGAGCTGGTCGGCGTCGACAAGAAGACCGATCTCGCGGTCCTCAAGTTCAAGCCGCCGAAGCCACTCACCGCGGTGAAGTTCGGCGACAGCGACAAGATCCGTCTCGGCGACTGGGTGGTCGCGATCGGCAACCCGTTCAGCCTCGGTGGCACGGTGACCGCAGGCATCGTCTCGGCCAAGAACCGCGACATCAGCCAGGGCCCATATGACAGCTACATCCAGACCGACGCCGCCATCAATCGCGGCAATTCCGGCGGTCCGCTGTTCAACCTCGATGGCGAGGTGATCGGCGTCAACACGCTGATCATCTCCCCGACCGGGGGCTCGATCGGCCTCGGTTTCGCCGTGCCGTCGAAGACGGTGGCCGGCGTCGTCGACCAGTTGCAGAAGTTCGGCGAATTGCGCCGCGGCTGGCTCGGCGTTCGCATCCAGCAAGTCACCGACGAGATCGCCGATAGCCTCAACATCAAGCCGGCACGCGGCGCGTTGGTTGCCGGCGTCGACGACAAGGGCCCGGCCAAGCCGGCCGGCATCGAGCCGGGCGACGTCGTCGTCAAGTTCGACGGCAAGGACGTCAAGGACCCCAAGGATCTGTCGCGCATCGTCGCCGATACCGCGGTCGGCAAGGAAGTCGACGTCGTCGTCATCCGCAAGGGCAATGAAGAGACCCGCAAGGTCACGCTCGGCCGGCTCGAGGACAACGACAAGGTTCAGCAGGCCAACGCCAAGCCCAAGGACGACACCGCCGAGAAGCCGGTGACCCAGAAGGCGCTCGGTCTCGATCTGGCGGCGCTGAGCAAGGATCTGCGCACCAAGTACAAGATCAAGGACAGCGTGAAGGGCGTCGTCGTCACCGGCGTCGATAGTGCCTCCGATGCCGCCGAGAAGCGGCTATCGGCCGGCGACGTCATCGTCGAGGTGGCGCAGGAGGCGGTGTCCAGCGCCGCCGACATCAAGAAGCGAATCGACCAGCTGAAGAAGGACGGCAAGAAGTCCGTGCTGCTGCTGGTCTCCAACGGCGACGGCGAACTGCGCTTCGTCGCGCTCGGGGTGCAGTAGAAGCGCGCTGACGCCGCGCCCTCATTGTCATCCCCCGCGAAAGCGGGGGATCCAGTACGCCGCGGCCGCTCTTGTTGAGAAAAGTAGGCAACGGCTTTTCCAGGTAACCGGCATCGGTGGATGGGTCCCGGCTTTCGCCGGAACGACAAGCTTCCGAGCCTATTCCGCCACGAATTCGTCGCGCCGATAGCCCTGCGCATAGAGCAGCGCGGTGAGGTCGCCGTGATCGATCCGCGCCGCCGCCGCGGCTGCGACCGCAGGCTTGGCGTGATAGGCGACGCCGAGACCTGCGGCCTGGATCATGCCGAGATCGTTGGCGCCATCGCCCGCGACCAATGTGTCGATGTCGTCGAGGTCGAAGGATTCGGTCAGCTCGACCAGGGTGGCGAGCTTGGTGGCGCGGCCGAGGATCGGCTCGACCACTTCGCCGGTCAGCTCGCCGTCCGCGACCCGCAACTGGTTGGCGCGGTTCTCCTGGAAGCCGATCTTCTCCGCGACCACCTTTGTGAACTGGGTGAAGCCGCCGGAGATCAGGCAGGTATAGGCGCCGTGCGCGCGCATCGTCATGACCAGCGCGCGGCCGCCCGGCGTCGGCGTGATGCGCTTCTCCAGCACCTCGTCGACGACGCGGGCCGGCAGGCCCTTGAGCAGCGCGACGCGCTCGCGCAGCGCCGATTCGAACTCGATCTCGCCGCGCATCGCGCGCTCGGTGATGGCGGCGACATGGGCCTTCAGCCCGGCGAAATCCGCGAGCTCGTCGATGCATTCCTGGCCGATCATGGTCGAATCCATGTCGGCCAGAAAAAGCTTCTTGCGCCGGCCGATCCGAGGCTGCACGACAATGTCGATCGGCAGGTCGCCGCGGGCCTGGCGCAGGCGCTCCTCGATGGCCTTGATGTCGTCCCTGCCGGCGTCTCCGCTGGAATTTTGGCTCTCGAACGGGATGTCGACGGCGACCTCGTTGAACAGCCACTGCGCCGGGCCCGGTGAGGGCAGCACGGCCCGCGCAGCGTCGACGATGGTGGAGTCGAGCGCGGGGCTTGCAGGATTGCAGATCAGCGTGGCAACGAGGGACATGCAGGCGCATTCAGGATTGTTGGACAAGGCAGTGCTTATCGCAGGGCCGACCGCCAGCGGCAAGTCGGCGCTGGCGCTCGAGCTTGCCCAGCGCGCCGGCGGGGTCGTGATCAACACCGACTCCATGCAGGTCTATCGCGACCTCCGGATCATCACCGCACGGCCGACGGCCGCCGAGGAGGCGCAGGTTCCGCACAGACTCTATGGCCATGTCGACGCCGGTGTGAATTTTTCCGCGGGCGCCTGGGTGACTGACGCGGCCAGGGTGCTCGACGAGGCCCGTGCGGACAAGCGCCTGCCGATCTTCATCGGTGGCTCGGGCCTCTACTTCAAGGCACTGACGCGCGGGCTATCGGCGGTGCCGCCGATCCCCCCTGATGTGCGTGACGGTGTGCGCGCAAGGCTGGAGCAGCACGGCGTCGAGGCGCTGCATGCCGAGCTTGCGGCGCGCGATCCGGTGTCGGCCGAACGGCTGAAGCCGCGCGATCGCACCCGCATCGCGCGGGCGCTCGAGGTCGTCGAGGCCACCGGCCGCCCGCTGCCGGACTGGCATCGCGATGGCCTGCCGCCGCTGCTGCCGCCGGGCCAATTCCATGCGCTGTTTCTCGCGCCGGAGCGCGAGCGGCTCTATGCGCGGATCGATGCGCGGTTTGGCGCGATGCTCGATACTGGTGCGCTCGACGAGGTCGCGGCGCTGGCCGCGCGCGGGCTTGATCCGCTGCTGCCGGCTATGAAGGCCCATGGCGTCCCGGCCCTGATCCGGCACCTCAAGGGGGAGATCAGCCGGGCGGAGGCCGCCGAGATCGGCCGGGCCGACACCCGCCACTACGCCAAGCGCCAGTTCACCTGGTTTCGCCACCAGCTCCCGGAATTCGAATGGGTGGTGCCGGAGGTCGCGAAGGGGTGGCTGCAGCAGCAAATCCCGTAGCCCGGATGGAGCGCAGCGCGCCCGTCTGCCATGCGCGTTGCGCCGCGCAAAAACACTCGCCGAACGGTCGGAACCCCGTTACACTTCAAAAATCGCGAAACTGCCTGCCTCGCCTTGACATTCGGGCTTTGGCCGCTATGTTCGCGCAACCTTTGGGAAGACTGGGTCACCTCGTGCGCAACATTATTACCAAGCTGCTTATCGTCGTCGTACCCAGGCACACCGCCGGGGATGGCTAGCGGCCATCCAAATTCGGGCGGTGTGCATGGGGCCTCTAGGGCCCCTTTTTATTGCCCGAAGCAGAACTGACGAGAACTGACAAAAGCCGCGCAAAAACAAGCGCATCCGGAGCGAACCATGACCGACAAGAGCCACGATCCCAATCAGATGACCGGCGCCGCGATGATCGTGCGCGCGCTCATCGATCACGGCGTGCAGCATGTCTTCGGCTATCCCGGCGGTGCGGTGCTTCCGATCTACGACGAGATTTTCCAGCAGAGCGAAGTCGAGCATATCCTGGTCCGCCACGAGCAAGGCGCCGGCCATGCCGCCGAAGGCTATGCCCGCTCGACCGGCAAACCCGGAGTGGTGCTGGTGACGTCCGGTCCCGGCGCCACCAACATGGTGACGCCGCTGACCGACGCGCTGATGGATTCGATCCCGCTGGTCTGCATCACCGGCCAGGTGCCGACCCACCTGATCGGCAACGACGCCTTCCAGGAATGCGACACCGTCGGCATCACGCGGCCCGCCACCAAGCACAACTGGCTGGTGCGCGACGTCAACGACCTCGCCAGAGTGCTGCACGAAGCCTTCTATGTCGCCACCACCGGCCGCCCCGGTCCGGTGCTGGTCGACGTGCCGAAGGACGTGCAGTTCGCGACCGGCACCTATCATCCGCCGCGCAAGTCGGACGTTCACATCTCCTACACGCCGCGCGTGAAGGGCGATGCGACCCAGATACGCAAGGCGGTGGCGCTGCTCGCCAATGCAAAACGTCCCGTGATCTATTCCGGCGGCGGCGTGATCAATTCGGGTCCGGAGGCTTCCAAGCTGCTGCGTCAGCTGGTGGAGGCGACCGGCTTCCCCATCACTTCGACCCTGATGGGACTGGGCGCCTATCCGGCGTCGGGGCCGAACTGGCTCGGCATGCTCGGCATGCACGGCACGTACGAAGCCAACATGACCATGCATGATTGCGACGTCATGCTGTGCGTCGGCGCGCGCTTCGACGACCGCATCACCGGCCGCGTCGATGCTTTCTCGCCGGGCTCGAAGAAGATCCACATCGATATCGACCCGTCATCGATCAACAAGAACATCCGCGTCGACGTGCCGATCATCGGCGACGCCGGCAACGTGCTCGGCGACCTGTTGCAGGTGTTCAAGGCAGAGGCCAAGAAGCCCGACATCAAGGCGTGGTGGCAGCAGATCGCGCAATGGCGCGCGCGCAACTCGCTGTCCTACCGCAAGAACAACGATATCATCCTGCCGCAATACGCGATCCAGCGCCTGTTCGAGCTGACCCGAGGCAAGGACACCTACATCACGACCGAAGTCGGTCAGCACCAGATGTGGGCCGCGCAGTTCTTCGGCTTCGAGGAGCCGCACCGTTGGATGACCTCCGGCGGTCTCGGCACCATGGGCTACGGCCTGCCGGCCGCGGTCGGCGTGCAGGTGGCGCATCCGGACAGCCTGGTGATCGACATCGCCGGCGACGCCTCGGTGCAGATGACGATCCAGGAGATGTCGACCGCGGTTCAGTTCGAGCTGCCGATCAAGATCTTCATCCTGAACAACCAGTACATGGGCATGGTGCGGCAGTGGCAGCAGCTGCTGCACGGCAACCGCCTGTCGCATTCGTACTCCGAGGCGCTGCCGGACTTCGTCAAGCTCGCCGAGGCCTATGGCTGCGTCGGCCTGCAGGCGACCAAGCCGTCCGACCTAGACGGCGCGATCAAGGAGATGATCTCGATCAGGCGCCCGGTGCTGTTCGACTGCCGCGTCGCCGCGCTGGAGAACTGCTTCCCGATGATCCCGTCGGGCAAGGCGCACAACGAGATGCTGCTGCCGGAAGAGGCGACCGACGAGGCCACCGCGAAGGCCTTCGCCGGCGGCAAGGCACTGGTGTGACGATGCGCGACACAAACTCCACTGTCATCGCCCGGCTTGACCGGGCGATCCAGTACGCCGCGGCGCCTCGATTGCTCTCAGGCGTCTCTGGAATACTGGATCCCCGCATTCGCGGGGATGACAAGCGAGAGAACAGAACGATTGGAAGCAAAGATGTTTGATCTCAGCGAGCTCGAGCGCGCGCACAGGATCGTCGGCACCGCGGTGCCGGCGACGCCGGCGTATGCCTGGCCGTTGCTGGCCGAGCGGCTCGGCACCGAGGTCGTGGTCAAGCATGAGAACCACACGCCGATCGGCGCCTTCAAGGTGCGTGGCGGCCTGGTCTATCTCGATCGGCTGAAGCGCGAGCGGCCCGATGTGCCCGGCATCATCTCGGCGACGCGCGGCAATCACGGCCAGAGTCTGGCGTTTGCCGCGAGCCGCCACGGCGTGCCCGCGGTGATCTATGTGCCGCGCGGCAACTCGGTCGAGAAGAACCGTGCCATGCATGCGTTCGGTGCCGAGCTGGTCGAGCACGGCGAGGACTTTCAGGCCGCGCGGGAAGAAGCCGAGCGCCGTGCCCAGTTCGCCGGCCTGCACATGGTGCCGTCGTTCCACCCGGACCTGGTGCTGGGTGTTGCGACCTACGCGCTCGAGTTGTTTCGTGCGGCGCCCGATCTCGGCATTCTTTATGTGCCGATCGGGCAAGGCTCCGGCATCTCCGGCTGCATCATGGCGCGCGACCTGCTCGGCCTGAAGACCGAGATCGTCGGCGTGCAGTCGACCGAGGCGCCGTCCTATGCGCTGTCGTTTGCGGCCGGCAAGATCGTGACCACCGAGACCAGCAACACGCTTGCCGACGGCATGGCGACGCGGATTCCGGACGCCGATGCATTCGCTTTGATCCGCAAGGGCGCCTCCCGCATCGTGCAGGTCACCGACGACGAGGTCGGGCAGGCGATCCGCGCCTATTGGACCGACACCCACAATCTCGCCGAGGGCGCAGGCGCCGCGGCGCTCGCGGCCGCGCTGCAGGAAAAGAGCAAGCTCGCCGGCAAACGGGTCGGCCTGATCCTCAGCGGCGGCAATATCGATTTCGATCTGTTCCGGACCTGGATCGGGACGGATGCTGCGCCGGCCGCCCAGCGGGCGGTGGCGTGAACAGAATGTAAGGGGACGACCATGAACCAGCCCGCATCCGCCTACTTCCTCGAGGAACGTCACGATCCGAACGAGACGCACACGCTGTCCGTCCTCGTGCAGAACGAGCCCGGCGTGCTCGCGCGCGTGATCGGGCTGTTCTCCGGCCGCGGCTACAACATCGAGAGTCTCACGGTTTCGGAAACCGAGAGCCAGAAACACCTCTCGCGGATCACCATCGTCACCACGGGCACGCCGATGGTGATCCAGCAGATCAAGCATCAGCTCGACCGCATGATCCCGGTCTACCGGGTCGTCGACATGACGCTGACCGGCAGCTCGATCGAGCGCGAGCTTGCGATGGTCAAGGTGAGGGGCGGTGGCGATCACCGCGTCGAGGCGCTGCGGCTGGCGGATGCATTCCGCGCCCGGGTGATCGATGCCACGACCGAGAGCTTCGTGTTCGAGATCACGGGCAACTCGTCCAAGATCAGTCAGTTCATCGACCTGATGCGCCCGCTGGGCCTGGTCGAGGTGTCACGAACCGGGGTGGCCGCGATCACGCGTGGGCCGGAAGGGATGTGAATCATGTTGGCGCGCGACTGGTACTACACGCAACGGCGGCAGGTCGGTCTCGATACCGCGGTTGCCTCGATCTATGACGTCAGCGAGGACAGCGATGTCCGTGCCCGCCAGGCGCTGACCATGCTCGGCGTCAAGCCGGGCTGGCGGATCGCCGATATCGGCTGCGGCAACGGCGTGCTGGCGACCGAGGCGGCCCTGATGGGCGCCGAGGTCGACGCCATCGATATCTCGCCGGCGATGATCGGGCTTGCCGAAATCTATGCGCGCGACCGCAAGGCGAAGATCCGGACCCAGCCGGCCGGCCTGTTGTCCTTTGCCTACCAGCCGAATTCCTACGACCTCATCGTCAGCGAGTTCACGCTGCACCACCTGCCGGACTTCTGGAAGGCAGTGGCGCTGTCGCGGATCTTCAACGCGCTGAAGCCCGGCGCGAACTTCTATCTGCGCGACATGGTGTTCGTCAGCATGCCCGACGGCGTCGATCGCGATGTCGAGGGCTGGGCCGATTTCTCGATCAAGAACCACGATTTCGAGCGCGAAAGCGTGATGACCCATATGCGCGACGAATACTCGACCTTCGGCTGGGTGATGGAGCGCATGCTGACCGAGACCGGTTTCACGCTGGTCGCCGCCGACTATCATGCGCCGCTGCACGGCACCTATCTGCTGCGCAAACCGAAGCCGGACGAACAGATCTAGAGGTTGCATCGACAGAGCCAAACCGAACCAAAGAAGAAGAACAATGAAGCCGGCCGATGTTGGCATCGCCGTCATGGTCGCGGTGATCTGGGGACTTGCGTTCGTCGCGAGCCGGATCGCGCTCGATGAGCTGCCGCCCGAATTGATGACGGCGCTGCGCTTCGGCATCGCGGCCGTGCCGTGCCTGTTGCTGCCCAGGCCGGCCCAGGTTTCGTGGCCGCTTCTGATCGGAATCAGCCTGACCTTGTTCCTCGGCCAGTTCCTTGCGCAATCCATCGCCATCGCCCACGGCATGCCGGTCGGGCTCACCAGCGTGATCGTGCAGAGCCAGGCGCTGTTCACCATCGGCTTTGCCGCGGTGCTGTTCGGCGAATGGCCGTCGCGGCTGCAGACCGTGGGCATCGCTATCGCTGCGATCGGCCTGCTGATGATCTGCGGCACCGTCGGATACGATTTCAGCGTCAACGCCTTTGCCATCCTGATGATCTCGCCGATCTCGTTCGCAATCGGAAACCTGCTGCTGCGGCCGGCGCAGGGCGCGCGCATGTTCGACCTGTTCGCATGGCTGTGCCTGTGTGCGGCGATCCCGTTGTTCGGCCTGTCGCTGCTGACGCTGGGCGCGAAGCCGATGTGGCAGGCGCTGTCGCATCTGTCGCCGGTCGGCATTGCCTCGATGCTGTTTGTCGGCACCGTTTCCACCAGCATCGCCTATTGGCTGTGGGGCCGGCTGCTCAGGGATTATCCGGCGGCGCAGGTGGTGCCGTTCGCGCTGCTGGTGCCGTTCGTCGGCTCCGCCGCCTCCAGCATCGTGTTCGGCGAGAGGTTCGGGCCGCTGCGGCTCGCCGGCATGCTCACGGTCATCGCCGGCATCGCCGTGATGCTGCTGTCGAAGCGGCCAAAAGCTCTGCCGAAAGTCGCGTGAGGGCGCTATGTCGAATTCGCTGCTGTTTGCCTTTGTCGTGTTTGCCGTCGCGATGTTCTTCACGCCGGGCCCCAACAACATCATGCTGCTGTCCTCGGGGGTGACCTACGGCTTCCGCCGCACGGTGCCCCACATCGCCGGCATCACGGTCGGCTTCGCCTTCATGGTCGGTGCGGTCGGCGTCGGGCTCGGGGCCGTCTTTATCGCCTATCCGGTGCTGCAGACGATCCTCAAATATGGCGGCGTCGCCTATCTGCTCTATCTCGCCGCCGTCATCGCCATGGCCGAACCGCTCTCGGCGGACAAGGACGATGGGCCCGGCCGCGGCCCGATGACGTTCTGGGGCGCGGCCATGTTCCAGTGGATCAATGCCAAGGGCTGGGTGATGGTGATCGGCACCATCACGGCCTACGCGGCGATTGCCGCCTTCCCCTGGAACATCGCGATCCAGGTCGGCCTGAGCCTGGTCCTGGGGACGGTGTCCTGCATCGTCTGGGCGCTGTTCGGCACCGCCCTGCGGCCGATCCTGACCTCGCCCCGGGCGATCCGCGTCTTCAATGTGGTGATGGCCATCCTGCTGCTGGCCTCCCTCTACCCGGTCTTCATGGACGCATGATGCCGCACCGCGCCATGCGAGATGGGGGTTTCCCCTGAGGGGAAAAATGCTCTAGACAACGCCGGAAATTCGCGGGCGCCCGGCGGTTCTGACCTTCCGAAAGCCTGACTCATCGGCCGATTTTGGCCCCCTTCAAACGAGGAAAACACGATGCGAGTTTACTACGATCGCGATGCCGACCTGAACCTGATCAAGGGCAAGAAGGTCGCCATCGTCGGCTACGGCAGCCAGGGTCACGCCCACGCGCTGAACCTGAAGGATTCCGGCGTCAAGGAAGTGGCGATCGCTCTGCGCAAGGGTTCGGCCTCGGCCAAGAAGGCCGAGAACGCCGGCTTCAAGGTGATGGAAGTCGCCGAGGCCGCCAAGTGGGCCGACCTCGTCATGATGCTGACCCCGGACGAACTGCAGGGCGACGTCTATCGCGAGCACCTGCACGACAACATGAAGAAGGGCGCGGCGCTCGTGTTCGCCCACGGCCTCAACGTGCACTTCAACCTGCTCGATCCGCGTGCCGACCTCGACGTGCTGATGATCGCGCCGAAGGGCCCCGGCCACACCGTGCGTTCGGAATATCAGCGTGGCGGCGGCGTGCCCTGCCTGATCGCGATCGCCAAGGATTCGTCGGGCAACGCCCATGACCTCGGCCTCAGCTACGCCTCGGCGATCGGCGGCGGCCGCGCCGGCATCATCGAGACCACCTTCAAGGAAGAGTGCGAGACCGACCTGTTCGGCGAGCAGGTGGTGCTCTGCGGCGGCCTGGTCGAGCTGATCAAGGGCGGCTACGAGACGCTGGTCGAGGCCGGCTACGCGCCCGAAATGGCCTATTTCGAGTGCCTGCACGAAGTGAAGCTGATCGTCGACCTGATCTATGAAGGCGGCATCGCCAACATGAACTACTCGATCTCCAACACCGCCGAATACGGCGAGTATGTCACCGGTCCGCGCATCGTCACGGCCGAGACCAAGGCGGAGATGAAGCGCGTGCTCGCCGACATCCAGGGCGGCAAGTTCGCCCGCGACTGGATGCTGGAGAACAAGGTCAACCAGACCTCGTTCAAGGCGACCCGTGCCAAGCTCGCCCAGCATCCGATCGAGGAAGTCGGCGCCAAGCTGCGCGACATGATGCCCTGGATCAAGAAGGGCGCCCTGGTCGACAAGAGCAAGAACTAAGCGCCGGACGCGTAGGTGTAGGGTGGGTTAGCGAAGCGTAACCCACCGCGTCTGCGCGGAACGAATTGGTGGGTTACGCCTTCGGCCAACCCACCTTACGCATTGAATTAAAAAAAGGGTGGGCGCGTTGCCCACCCTTTTTCTTTGTCACGGCAAGGCAGCGGCGGCAGCTAGCCAGCCGCCATCGGCTGCTTCTCGATCCTGTTGTGCAGCTGCCAGAACCGCACGGTGCGCTGTGCGGTTTCCAGCGACAGCCGCCGGTAATCACGGTGTGCGACCTCGAGCGTTGCATGGTCGAGCGGATGCGGCAGCGGCCGCTTGCGCAGGATGGCTTCGACCGTCGGCCAGTTGAGCCGCGCCGAGCGGCACGGGATCAGCAGCAGGTCGGAGCGCAGCCCGAGCATCAGGCGCTCGATCATCGCGATCGGCATGTCGTTGAGCACGGCGAGCGCGACCGTGACCTCGTCGAACTTGCCGTCCTCGGCGAATTTGTAGACCGCCGCATCATCGAGCTCGTTCAGCTGCTTCATCAGCTTGACCAGCTCTTCGGCGATGCCGTAGTTGCGGCGGGGAGCCGCGGCCTCTTCCTGCGCGATGTCGTTCAGCACCTGGCTGATCTCCTCGCGCGCCCTGGGCGATGCGATTGCCAGCAGGCGGGCGCGCACCGTTTCCTTGGCGCGCTGCAGCAGGTCGCGCAGCAGCTTGGCCGGAATATCGATGCGCAGCCCGAGGATCTCGACCAGCTCGTCATCGCCTTCTGCGCGGGCGACGATCGAGGAATAGCCGTTGTCGGAGAACTGCGCGCCGGCGTTCTTGGCAAGGCGCCGGATCACCTTGTCCTCGCCGCGGTCGATGATGACGTCGGTAACGGAAGCCGGCAGGTTCTCCCGCGCCGAGATCGCGAACAGATGGTCCTGGCCCTTGCTGGCGGCGATCTCGCGCAGTGCGTCGTTTGAGAGGCGGCTGGAGTGGGTCAGCACGTCGCCGGCGACGCTGATGTCGTCGTCCCAGGCGAGGTGCTGGATCACCTCGAACGGCGCGTAGTCGAGCGGCGCGAGCCGCTTGCTGAGCTCGGCCCGCGCACGCGTCTCGACGCGCGCGACGAGCAGGCAAAGCACGTCGTCGAACACCTTGACCTGCTCATCGTTGAGGCGGTCGCCGTCGTTCAGGAACAGATCGGTGACCTGCCGCAGCGTCTGCACGCGCTTGGCCGACGTCCCGTCCCGGACCGCATCTTCGAGTTCGGCAATAATCGATTGTGACGCCTGTTGCGCCATCGACGGGCAACCTTGTTTTTCTTGGATGACAACTGTTTGCACGATAATGCTAGCGATCTTACACCTGCGTTAAGGTGGAACCCGGTGCAAATACGGGTGCGTCGCATCCTTAACGGGCCCCGACCGGATAAGACGCAATTGGTGCTATCGCCACGATGGCGGTGCGCCTTAAGAGATTGTTTAGGACGATGCGCGCCGCGCGACGGCGAAGATGTCAATCGAGGCGGCGCGCCCGCGCAACTGCGTCGAGCCGAGCGGCTCGATGGCAAAATCCGGGTCCGAGGGCAGCAGGCGAAGCAGCTCGCCCGATATCAGCAGCGGCCGGCCGGCCTCCTTGCAATGCGCCTGCAGCCGCGCCGTGACGTTCACGGTATCGCCGAAATAGGCGATCTGCCGCCGCGAGTCGCCGCATTCGCCGATGACGACAGGGCCGGCATGCATCCCGGCGCGGAACGCCGGCACCACGCCGAACTCCTTGCGATAATGGTTGGCCCGCTTGGCCAGGCGGTCCTCGATCGCGAACACGCAGTCGAGATAACGCCGCGACGGTTGGCCCGTGTCGGCCGGCCAGGTCACGATGACCTCGTCGCCGACATAGGCATGAACCTCGCCGCCATGCGCCACGATCGGCTCGTCGATGTCGAAGAAGAAGCGCGTCAAGAGCTCCTGCACGCGCACCTCGCCCATCGCCTCCGCCAGCGACGTCGAGCCGACCAGGTCGAGGAACAGGAGCACGCGCTCCTCGCGCACCGGGCGGCGATAACGTCCGAGCACGACGCTGAGCAGCGTCCGTCCACCAATCATCCGGACCAGCTCATAGATCATCGTGATCGGGACCGACATCAGGAGGCCGACGCCGATGATCTTCAGGAAGGTGTCGCGAACCCACTTCGCCTCGAGCCCATGCCCGTACAGAACGATCTCCAGCACAACAGCCGAGATTGCAACGACGACGGCCAGGATGACGGAGCGCGCGACGAGCTCGACGATCAACGGCTGCCGCCGCAGCCAGCCGCCGCGTGCGACCAGATAGAGATGCGTCGCCCAGACGATCAGGCTGATGGCGGCCCCCTCGAGCGCGCTGCGCGCATAGTTCGCAACGGAGGCCTCGTCGGATTGGTCGAAGGCGAAGCGAAACAGCCCGCCGACGAGCAGACCGAACACGGCCAAAACGATTGCAGGCGTCACCGTCCGCCGCATGAATCCCTCCATGCCCATGAAATATCGCGCACGGATCGGGAAGGCCAGCCGCGGTGCGACCGATATGAACGGGATGGGCTGCGGCCGCACCAACGTATGGTGCGGCCATAGGATCGATCGGAAGGGAAGGCGGCATGAAATCGGCTCTCACGACAGGCGTGTTCAGGCTCGGGTCCTTGGTTGCGGCCATCTTCATCATCGCCATCTCGTCGGCCTGGGCCGGCGATCAGGGCGATCCCGAACAGTCCTGCGACGGCAATACCTACCAGATGGTCGAGTGCCTCAAGGCCAAGACCGCGCAATGGGACAAGCGGATGAATGTCGCCTATCAGCAGGCGCTGAAGGATGCCGCCGGCGACAAGCAGCGCGAACAGCTGCGCACCGCGCAACGGTTATGGATCCAGTACCGTGACGCGAATTGCCTGTATTACGACCTCGGCGAGGGCACCATCGCCCGCCTCGACGCAGGCGAATGCATGCGCAGCATGACCGAAATCCGTGCCAAGGAACTGGAGAATCTCGGCCATCAGTGAGCCATCTTCCGGTGCCAGGACTTGGTCATGACTGACGGAAAGAGCCAGAACGAACTGACCCAGCTTGCGGAGGAGGCGCTGCGCGCCCAGCCCGGCTGCGAGACCGCCCGCGTACGGGCGGTCGCCGCGCTGCCCGATGGGCAGGTCGGGCGCAACTGGGAGATTCCGAACGTCGTGCTCGGCGACAGCCTGATCAGCGACGTAGACCGTGCGGTGCTATCGGTGCATCGCCGGCTCGGCCGCCAGTTTCACCTTGTGTGATCCGATCTGACCCGGTCGCGCCTCAGCTTGCCTGCGCCGGACGCGGCACAGGCCGCGCGGCCATGCTGATCATCCTGAGCGCGAACACCGTGGCGAGCGGCACGAGGAACAGCGCGTAGAGCGGCATCTCCGGAATCCGCTTGCCGAACGAGACCGTAAACTGCAGCAGCAGATAGTAGCCGCCGATCAGATGCAGCCTGCGCCAGGCGCGCGGGCCCAGCAGCGCAGCCGTACGATCGAACGAGGTCGCGGTCAGCGCGGTGATGGCGAGATAGCCGATACCGCCGAAGATATAGGAAACGATAGAGGTTGCGGCGGCGAAGCCGGCCGGATCGAGCATTGCGAACGCGGTGATCGCGACCGCGTGGATGGCGTGCGAGGCGGCGAAGGTGACGCCCAGATAGCGTCGGTTGCGGCGCTGCCAGTGCGTCCAGGCGTTCGGCCACAGTCGCGCCAGCGCCGCCGCGGAGAAGGCGAAGCAGAACAACAGCAGCGAGGTCCGCGCCGTGAAGCGGATCACCATCCGCACGCCTTCGACCTCGAACTGCCGCATCGCGGCGATCCAGATCGAAAGCCCGATCAGGGTCAGTGTGAGCAGGCCGAACAGCCGCCAGCCCTCGAACCAGTTTCGACGCGTCGCCATATCCTGCCTCCCATCGTTAATGTAATCACCAGTTACATTCCGCGATGGAGTGCGGTCAATCCGTGTAATCGCCGCTTACATTCACAAGCGGGTGATGCTAGAGGTGCGCCATGCGCCGCCCCGCCAAAAAAACGCCGATCGGACGCCGGCCCGCCAAGTCGCGTCCGGCCGTCGCGGCGCGGGCGCCGGCGGCCAAGCCGTATCACCACGGTGACCTCCGTCGGGTCCTGATCGATGCCGCCATGCAACTGGTCGGCGAGGGCGGGCCGGAGGCGGTCAGTGTCCGCGAAGCGGCCCGCCGCGCCGGCGTTTCGCCGGGCGCGCCGTTCCGGCATTTCCCAAGCCGGGATGCCCTGATGAACGCGGTGGCCGAGGAGGCGCAGCGCCGCTTCCGCGCCGAGATCGAGACGGCGCTGGCCGATGCGCCGTCAGGCGATCCGCTCGGCCGCTTCCGCTGCCTCGGGATCGCCTATCTGCGCTGGGCGATGAAGAACCCGACCCATTTCGAGATCATCTCCAGCCGCCGCTTCTTCGACCACGACCGCTCGGCTGGCGTTTCCAGCGACAATGCGGAGTTGATCGGCCTCACCGAGCGCACGCTGGCGGAGGCCTTTTCAGCCGGTCAGCTCTTGGCGCGCGACCCGAAGCAGGTCCAGATCGCCGGCCGCGCGCTGGTCTATGGTTTTGCGCGGATGCATATCGACGGCCATTTGCCGCGCTGGGGCGTCGCCGAAGCGGAGGCCGAGCAGATGGCCGCTGACATCGTCGACCTCTTCATCGCCGGCATTGCAAGGCCTGCGGCGAAGGTCTGAGGCCCGCCGTGCCGGACGTACTCCGGTCAGGCAAATTCATTGCGCGTTCATGACGATTCAATTACGTTTTCATGACACGGCGCAGACTCCGGCTGTGCGGTGTGCCTCCTGGCCATCGCCAGTCAAGGCCGTGGCATTGCGCCGGGTTGTATTGCGTCCCGCCCATGGCGCCCGCGCCTCAGCAAAACTCTTCCGTTGCCGCGCTGGCCGGCGGTCTTGCCGCGATCGGCATCTGGCGGCTGATGGCGGTCGCCGCCCCGCATCTCGGCGCGCTGATCCTGATGCTGCGGACTGAGACCGATTTCGGCTCGCGGCTCTGCTTCCTGCTCTCTTGGGGAATCCTCAACTTCCTGTTCGTCGCGCTGCTGCGCCGGCCGGCGCTGTCGGGCGCGCTGTCGCTGACGTTGGTCGTGGTACTGGTGCTGCTGTCGCGGTTCAAGCACGACGTGGTGCAGATGACCGCGAACTTCGTCGACCTGATGGTGATCGATCGCGACACCGCGGCGTTCCTGCTCACGATCTTTCCGAACCTGCGCTGGTCGATCATCGGCGCCGGCCTCGTCACGCTGCCGTTGATGTACGCGCTGTGGTGGCTCGATCCGTTCCGTATCCGCCGCCTGCCGGCCGCGGCCGCCTGCCTTGCCTGCACGGCGGCGCTCTCGGGCTACGCCTTCGCCTGGCCGGATGAGGCCTGGCGCGGCTATTACGACGACGGCTATCTGTCGAAGTTCGCGCGCTCCGGTGTGACGGCGGTGTCGGACTTCGTCGCCTATGGCTTCATGGAGTCGGATCCGAGCGCGAGCGATCAGCTCAAGATGCCCCTGGTCGACGCCTGCCACCCCGCCGGTCGGCGGCCGAACATCATCATGATCCATGATGAATCGAGCTTCGACATCCGCGCCGCGTCCGGCGTCAAGGTTCCGCCGGGCTATGGCAGCCAGTTCAAGTCCTATGACGGCATTGAGCGAAAATTCCTCGCCGAGAGCAATGGCGGGCCGAGCTGGTTCACCGAGTACAACGTGCTGGCGGGATTGTCCTCGCGCTCGTTCGGCCGGTTCGCCTATTTCGTCACCCGCATCGCATCGGGCCGGGTCGAGCGCGGCCTGCCGCTGGCGCTGCGCCGCTGCGGCTACGACACGCTGTCGCTCTATCCGGCGTTCGGTGCCTTCATGAGCGCGCGCAGCTTCCAGACCACGACCGGCATCCAGCAATTCTACGACGCGCACGACCTGCATGCGAAGGACGTCGAACCCGACAGCTTCTTCTACGACAAGGCGCTGAAGCTGATGGCCGAGCAGAAGACGCTCAGCGCGCCGCTGTTCACCTTCGTCTATCTCGCCGCCAACCATTTCCCGTGGGAGAGGAAATTCCGTCCCGAGCTGCTGCCGGCATGGAAGCGGCCGGGCAACTCGCCGTCGGTCGACGAATATCTGCGCCGGCAGGCGATGAGCGCCAGCGACTATGCCGGCTTTGTTGCCGCGTTGAAGAAGAGGTTTCCGGCGCAGCCGTTCCTGATCGTGCGCTATGGCGATCATCAGCCGGAGTTCTCGCCGCAGCTGCTCGATCCCGGGCTCGACGAGGCCGGCATCGGCAAAAAGCTGATGGATTACGATCCGCGCTACTACGCGACATATTACGCGATCGACGCCATCAACTTCGAACCGGTGAAGAGCCCGACGGTGATGGACACGATCGACGCAGCCTATCTGCCGCTGGTGATTCAGGAAGCCGCGGGCATTCCGCTCGATCCGTCGTTCGAGGAGCAGAAGGCGATCATGCTTCGCTGCAACGGCGCGTTCTATTCCTGCAAGGACGGCGCAGAAGCGCGCCGCTTCAACCGCCTGTTGATCGACGCGGGGATCATCAAGGGATTGTGAGATGCAACACGCGTCCGCCGCCGTCATTGCGAGCGGAGCGAAGCAATCCATCCATCAGCATGCGCGGGACGATGGATTGCTTCGTCGCTTTCGCTCCTCGCAATGACGATGGGGTTATTTCGGCCCTACCTTCTCCCACAGCCAGCGCGCCACGGCGTCGGGCGACGATGATGCGTCGTTGCCCGACGCGCGCAGGTTGGCCTCGCGCATCACGGCGATGCCGATCTTGCCGAGCAGCGGCCGCAGCGCCGCTTTGAGAGTCTCGTCGTCGCGCCGCTTTGGCGACAGCAGCACGATCGCGTCATAGGGCGGGATCGCGTGCCTGTCGTCCGCGAGCGTAACCAGGTCGTATTTCGCGATCAGCCCGTCGCTGGTGTAGCCCGCGATGACGTCGACCTCGCCGGAGGCGACCGCCGCATACATGAAATCCGGCTGCATCTGGCGCTGGGCGCGGAACGTCAGCCCATAGGCCTTCCGGATGCCGGCCCATTCCGGCCGCGAGAAGAATTCATAGTCGCCGGCGATCGACATCGTTGCGGCGTGCGATGCCAGGTCGGCGATCGAACGGATGCCGAGCTGATCGGCGCGCTTCCTCGGCATCACCAGCGCATAGGCATTCTCGAAGCCGAGCTCGCCGAACAGCGTGATGCCCTGCTTCGCCAGCGTCGTCTTCAGTTCGCCCAGCAGCTCGGCGCGGGGCCTGACCTCGGTGTGGTGGAACTGGTTCGCCCACAGTGTGCCGGAATAGTCGACATAGACGTCGATATCGCCGGCCGCGAGCGCATCGAAGATCACGTTGGAGCCGAGGCCGGCGCGGGTCGTCGTCGGCAGTCCGGCGGCTTGCAGCCGTTGTGCCATCAGCGCCGATAGCACATATTGCTCGGTGAACGTCTTGGCGCCGACGACGTAGCGCGCCTGCGGCCGCGCGATCGCAGGTACCAGCGTCGCCGCGATGAGGGCGGCAATGCCGAGCCCGCCAAGTGCGGTCCGGACGCGGCTGCGATTGCGCAAGCCGTTCTCGATCAGCGCCAGCAACTGGTCGACGACAAGCGCGAGCACGGCGGCGGCGAAGCAGCCGAACAGCACGAACACCCAGTTCTGGGTCTGCAGGCCCGCGAAGATGTAGTTGCCGAGGCTGGTCTGGCCGATCGGCGTCGACAGCGTCGCGGTGCCGATCACCCACACCGCGGCGGTGCGGATCCCCGCCATCATCACCGGCAGCGCCAGCGGCAGCTCGACCATGGTGAGCGATTGCCGCGGCGTCATGCCGACGCCCTGGGCAGCCTCCAGCACCGCCGGATCGACGCCGGAAAGGCCGGTGATGGTGTTGCGCAACACCGGCAGCATCGAATAGAGCGCGAGCGCCAGCACCGCCGGCAGGAAGCCGAAGGCGGAGAAGCTGAAGCCGAGCCACGCCGCGGTCAGCGCCGTGAGCGCCAGCAGCAACGGATAGAACAGCGCGAGCAGCGCGAGACCGGGTACCGTCTGCACGATGCTGGCAAGCCCGAGCAGCATGCCGCGCAGCACCGGCCGGTTGCGCGCGATGATCGCAAGCGGCAGGCTGATCAGCAGTCCGAGCGCCAGCGCGGCGACGCTGACCCGGACATGGTTGCCGAGATAGTCGGGCAGATGCGCGAGCGCCTCGCTCCAGCGTGGATCGCTCATGCCGTGCCGTCCCGCGGCAGTAATGCGCCCAGCCGTTCCGCCTGTCGCCGCGGCGTACGCAAGAGTTCGCCGACATAGGCGTCGGTGTTGCCCGCAAGCTCCGCCGGCGTGCCCAAAGCGAGCAGCTTGCCGCCACGCATCACCGCGACACGATCGGCGAGCAGCAGCGCCTCGGTCATGTCGTGGGTGATCATGACCGTGGTCAAGGCGAGTTCGCGATGCAGGGTGCGATAGTCGTCGCCAAGCGCGTCGCGGGTCAGCGGATCGAGCGCGCCGAACGGCTCGTCCATCAGCACGATGCGCGGCTTCGCAGCCAGCGCGCGCGCGACGCCGACGCGTTGGCGCTGGCCGCCGGAGAGTTCGTGCGGCAGGCGGTCGCGATGTTGCGCGCGGTCGAGCCGCACCAGGTCGAGCAGTTCGTCGACCCGCGCCGAGATCTCGGCCCGCGGGCAGCCGAGCAGCTTCGGCGTGATGCCGACATTGCCGGCGACGGTGAGATGCGGAAACAGTCCGCCGCTCTGGGAGACATAGCCGATGCGGCGCCGCAACAGGATCGGGTCGATGCGGCTGACGTCTTCGCCCTCGATGGCGATCCGGCCGCGGTCGGCCTCGATCAGGCGGTTGGCGAGCCGCAGCAGCGTCGTCTTGCCGGAGCCCGAGCCGCCGACAACAGCCAGGAATTCACCCTCGGCCACGTCAAGCGAGACGTCGTCGACCGCCACCACGCGACCATTGTCAAAACTCTTGCCGACATGCGCGTAGGCAATCAGCGGCGTTGCGGGCATTCTCGGGCCATTCCTGGGCGACCTCACGTCTCACCATCGTGAATGACAGTGATAGCCCATAAAATGGACTTTGACTCGAGGTGCACGCGCCTGCATCACGCGGTTTCGCAGGCCGTTCCAGTCGGGCACGCGAAGCCGGTCAGCCCCTTCGGGGGCTGTGAGCACACATCACACTTCGTTCTTGGGTACGTATTTGCCCATGATGCACTTATAGCTCTGCAAGCGCCAATCGTGATACGGCCCCTTGGCGAGCCAGTCGGCGATGCCGATCTGGGCACTCACAGCGCAGGCGCCCATGGTGATGCCGGATTGGTCGCTGTTGGTGACGACCTTTTCCATGCAGAGCTGGGCATTGCAAAGGATGGCGACGAGCGTAACAAGCATGATGGTCTTTATCCGTAAGATTAACCCGGCTGAACCGAATCATGCACGCTTCATGCCATTATCAGCGGTTTTGGTGCCGCAGCCGGCAAGACCGGGAAAGTACGGCGGAACGAATCACGCGCTCGCCGGCGCGTAGCCCCACGCCCGCAGATGCGCTATAGTTCTGCCCAACTACGAGGTGAGATCGGGGCGAGCGAGGAACGTTGCGCGGTCGGGGCTGCATCGATGATGACGTTACCTGAGTTGGCGGCAGGTGCTTTGGAGAAGTTTCTCTCCACGCACGTTAGCCGCACCTTTGGGGCTTCGCAGGCGCGCTTCGGCGAACTCCTGCCGGCCGCAGCCCGCATTGCGCTTGAATGCATCGGCAACAGCGATGCGCTCTACCACAATGTCGAGCACACCATGCTGGTCACGCTGGCCGGGCATGACATCATCCGCGGTCGCGCGTTGCACACCCATGTCACCGCGGAGGATTACACGCACACGATCATCGCCTGCCTGACGCACGACATCGGCTATGTGCGCGGCCTGCTGAAGGGCGATGGACCGGATGGTTATGTCGTCGATGCCTCCGGCAAGAAGGTCGTGCTGCCGCGTGGCTCGTCGGATGCCGGCCTGATGCCGTATCACGTCGACCGCTCGAAGCTCTATGTGCTCGACAGGCTCGAGGCCGTCCTCCCGCTCGATCGCGAGCGTGTCGCGCGCAACATCGAAGGCACGCGGTTTCCGGCACCCGAAGGCCTGCAATATGACGACGAGGCGGCGATCGTCCGGGCCGCCGATTTCATCGGACAGCTCGGCGATCCCAACTACATCAGGAAAGCCAACGCGCTCTATCACGAGTTCGAGGAAGTCGGTATCAACCGTCAGCTCGGCTATGAATCGCCGGCCGATATCGTCGACCGCTATCCGCAATTCTACTGGAATATGGTCGCGCCGCACATCCAGGGCGCCATCAACTGCCTGAACATGACGGCAAGCGGCCGTCAGTGGATTGCGAATCTCTACAGCAACGTCTTCCGCGCCGAGCGCGAGGTCACCCTGTCCGGCCCGCAAATCTGACGCGCGGCACCAGCGGCGCGGCCCTTCAGCACGGCTCGCTGCATTCCCCGGTCGATTGCGGGGCGTCCACATTTCGGCCTGCTTCATCGTTGCACAGTCCGTGGAAATCGGCGACCTTGCGCCATGGACCTCTCCATCGACCGTGTTCTCCACCGTTTCAGCATGATCTCCCGCTGCGTTCAATTGATTGCGATTGCTGTCGTGTGCTCGCCTGCGCTCGCCGTTGCCGCCGGCCCGGTCTACGACGTCGACCTGTATGCGTTGATGTCCGGCACCTGCCGCAATGTCACGGTCGCCGGCCGCAGCTATACCTGCAAGGCGGTGGCCTACTTCCACACCCTGCGCGGCCGTTCCGAATTCACCGTCGTGCTCGACGATCCCGCCGACAAGAGCCACATCGTCTCGTTCTCCGGCGAGAGCACCGAGCGCACCCAGGACAATCTGTTCGAGCTCGCGGTCGACCGCATGTTGCTGAAGTCGAGCGACCGTCCGCGTGTCGATGGTCTGCCGGTGCCGCTGGTCGAGATGTCGACAGGCTCCTGCCGCCAGGTCGGAAGCTTCATCACGCGGCAGGTGTCGACCATCACCTGCGCCGCCACCGATCAGAACGGCAAGCGGTACGAGTTGAGCTTCGAGTCGGATGGTTCGCCGATGACCTTGCGCCGGCTGCGGCAATCGACGCTGCCGTCGGAACGGCAACGGGCACGCCAGATCGCACAGCTCGAATGCCGCCTCAGGGCGCGGGCCGCGCAGGTTCTGCCGCGGGACACCACGGCCTTCATCATCCGTTGTCTTGGTGAGGACGACGGCAAGCCGGCCGGCGAGCAGCGATAGCCGCGCGCCCGGCGTCCCGGACCATGCTTGAGGAGAATTCGATGCGCTTGAAATTCACCATCATCGCCGCTATCGGCGTTGGCATCGCCGGGCCCTCCGCCGCGCAAATGTACGATCCGAATTATCCGGTCTGCATGGAAGTCTATGGCGGCAGGCTGATGCCGGAGTACATCGATTGCAGCTTCACGTCGCTTCCGCAATGCCAGGCAACGGCCTCGGGACGATCGGCGACATGCTCGGTCAATCCCTTCTACAAAGTTCCAAAAAAGCCGACCAGGGAGCGGGGTCGACGACAGCGTCAGCCTGTCAACTAGCGCGCCGTCGCGTCGCTGGCGCAGTTGACTAACTCCTGTTGTTGTGGGGAAACCTTCCGAGCGACAAGGAGAGACCGATGCGCCTGAAACTGTTCGCGATCGCCGCAGTTGCGGTCGCCCTGGCCGGACCTGCCGCCGGGCAGGCCTACGATCCGAACTATCCGGTGTGCATGCACGTCTTTCAGGGCAAGTACGGCGGAAGCTACATCGATTGCAGCTTCACCTCGATCCCGCAGTGCCAGGCGTCGGCGTCGGGCCGGGGTGCGATGTGCTCGGAGAATCCGTTTTTCGCGCCACCACCGCCTCCGAAGCGCCGGGCGCATCGCAGTCGCCATCACTGACGCGGGAGCACGAGGCGCGACGAACGCCTGCCGTCAGACCGGCACGCTCAACGCGTCGTAGGTGAACTGCCAGTCATAGCGCTCGCGCACCCATTCCGGTCGCCATTCGCGCGAGACATAGGCGTCGGCGCCTTCGGGGTCGGCTGCCGGGGGCTGCACCCGGCGCTCTCCCAGGTGACGAGCCGGCGCATCAGCCATGCATTAAGGAATCTTTACTATAATTCGGTTCCCTTCGCTGGCGGCAGCGTTCGGCAAGATCGACACACGCTTCGAATTCGTTCACAACTATGGCGATAGTTACGTATTCTATTGCTGGATCCGTCGCGACCGGACGCGCGCAACCTCGCCAGGAAAGGCCGGGCCGACGGCAATCGTATTGCGTCAAGACTTGCGAAGGAATTCCATGACGGCAAGCTGGGTCAATTCCCTGGTCGACAGCGGCATCAAGTCCGACATGCTCAACTTTGCCGCGGACGGCGTCTTCACCGACCCTGAAGCCATCCAGTTACTGGCGGATGTCGCCAATCGCGGGAGCGTCACCGCGAATGAGCTGAACTCGCTGCAGCTGATCGCGGCCAATCTGAACAGCGGCCTCTCCACATCGGACTATGTCTCCCATCTTTTCGTTCAGCTCGTTGATGGGAATCCGGCTAACGCCACCTGGACAGGGGGCGGCACTGCTCACGTCACGCTCGGCAATCTGCAGGTTGGCACGACGTCGACGCAGATGTCTGAACTGATCGGAAAGTGGTTCCAGGGGACCGATCTTCCGGACCCGACTTTGCCGCCTGATGCAGGCGGGAGCGGCTGGACATTGCAGGGCTACAGCGCGGTTACCGGACCGTTGTATTCCTCGACGGGCGCTGCCACCGTCAACGACATCTGTCAGGGAGCAGACGGCGATTGCGAACTGATGTCGGGATTGATCGACGTCGTCGTCTTTCACCCTCAGGTCATGAGCTCCATGATCGTGGACAATGGAAACGGCACCTATGGCGTGCGCTTCTATGTCAATGGTCAGGAGACATGGGAGACCGTCAATGACGAGTTTCCAGTCGTCAGTGGCACCGAACTTGACTATGGCCACAACTATAATGAGCAGCCCACTGCAATGTGGGTTGCCCTGGTGGAGAAGGCCTACGCGCAGCTCAGTGCAACGGGACAGATCGGGCACCCGGCGGTCAACAGCTACAACAACATTTCCGCGGACCCTCCGACAGACGTCCTGGAGAATCTGACCGACGCGACGAGCGTCAACTATTATCTGAGCAGTTCATCCTCCTGGTACAGCAACAAGTCCGTCTATATCGCAGCGCTCTCCAACTACGACGACGTCATCCTCGAGATTCCCTCGACGTCTCCGTACACGTATGACGGTGCTGGAAATATCCAGCTGGTCCCGGACCATGCTTTCGGAGTCGTCGGCTATGACAGCGCGACGGGCAATTTCATCGTTCGCAATCCATGGGGAAACAGCTATCCCGGCCAAAACTGGGATGCGCAATTTGAGGTTTCGTTGACACAGATCGCCAGCGAGGGCGGCGACTTCGTCATCGACAATTCCGGCCCCACCGACGTCGCGCCCACGGTGGTCGCGTCAAACATAACCGGCCGCGTGCAAACCTCGATTGCAGCGTCGTCCATGTTCTATACGACGGGCGGTACTCTGCCCATCATCGAATATGCGCTTTGGGACTCCACCGGTAACGGGCACTTCACCGTGGGCGGGGTGGCGCAGGCGAACGGGGTCGAGATCGACGTCGCTGCCTCACAGTGGTCCAGCATTGCCTATCAGTTCGGTCCCGCGAGCGACCAGCTGTGGGTGGAGGCGTTCAACGGCGTGTTCTGGAGCGCCTGGACCGAATTTACGGCAACCCCGGAAGGGCCCGTGGTGACGGCCGCAAACGTGACGGCAACGCACGGCCAGAGCTTTGCCGTCTCCTCGCTGTTCACTTATTACGACCCGTTCGGCTTCGCAGCCGCCCAATACGATGTCTGGGACAGCGGCACCGGTGGCGGCCATTTCGTTCTGAGCGGGGTGGCGCTTGCCGCCAATCAAAACAACTTCATCACGGCCGCGCAGCTGTCGTCATTGACCTATCAATCCGGCTCCGGCGCGGACACGCTCTGGATCCGGGCCAACGACAGCACGGTGTGGGGCCAATGGTCGAACGCTTTCACCGTCACCGCGCCGGTCGACGGCGGTCCCGTTGAGGCGGTGTCGAACATTGTCGCGGCTCATGGCCAGAGTTATGCGGCCTCGTCCTTGTTCACCTATAGCGATCCGTTCAACAGTGCGGCAACGCAATATGACGTCTGGGACAAGGGAACAGGCGGCGGCGACTTCGTTCTGAACGGGGTGGCGCTTGCCGCCAACCAAGACAACTACATCACGCCCGCCCAACTGGCCTCGTTGAGCTATCAATCCGGCTCCGGCATCGACACGCTCTGGATCCGCGCCAATGACGGCACCGTGTGGGGAGCGTGGTCGAGCCCCTTCACCGTCAATGCGCCGGTTGACAGCGGGCCCGTTGAGACGGTGTCGAACATCGTCGCGCCCCACGGCCAGAGCTATGCGGCCTCGTCGCTGTTCACCTACAGCGATCCGTTCAACAGCGCCGCGACCGTGTACGATGTCTGGGATAGCGGCGCCGTCGGCGGCCACTTCGTTCTGAACGGCGTGGCGCTGCCCGCCAACCAGGACAATTACATCACGGCCGCCCAGCTGGCGTCGCTGACCTATCAATCCGGCTCCGGCATCGACACGCTCTGGATCCGCGCCAATGACGGCACGGTGTGGGGCGCGTGGTCGAGCGCGTTCACCGTCAATGCTCCCCTCGACAGCGGACCCGTTGAGGCAGTGTCGAACATCGTCGCACCCCACGGCCAGAGCTATGCGGCTTCGTCGCTGTTCACCTACAGCGATCCGTTCAACAGCCCCGCGACCGAGTACGATGTCTGGGATAGCGGCACCGTCGGCGGGAGCTTCGTTCTGAACGGCGCGGCGCTGCTGGCCAATCAGGACAATTTCATCACGGCCGCCCAGCTGGCGTCGCTGACCTATCAATCCGGCTCCGGTATCGACAAGCTTTGGATCCGCGCCAATGACGGCACGGTGTGGGGGGCGTGGTCGAATGCCTTCACCGTCAATGCTCCGGTCGACAGCGGACCCGTTGAGACGGTGTCGAACATCGTTGCGGCCGCTGGCCAGAGTTTTGCCGCCTCGTCGCTGTTCACCTACAGCGATCCGTTCAACAGTGCTGCGACCCAGTATGATGTCTGGGATACTGGCACTGTTGGCGGGCACTTCGTTTTGAACGGGGTGGCGCTTGCGGCCAATCAGGACAACTACATCACGGTCGCCCAACTGGCCTCGCTCAGCTACCAATCCGGCTCGGGCGCAGACACGCTCTGGATCCGGGCCAATGACGGCACTCTATGGGGGGCCTGGTCGAGAGCCTTCACCGTCACTGCTCCAGTCGACAGTGGTCCCGTCGAAACGGTGTCGAACATCATTGCTACCCATGGCCAGAGCTATGCGGCCTCGTCCCTGTTCACCTACAACGACCCGTTCAACGATCCCGCAACCCAATATGATGTCTGGAATGCGGGCATAGGCGGCGGGCACCTGGTTCTCAACGGGGTGGCACTTTCGGCGAACCAGGACAACTACGTCACGGCGGCCCAACTGACATCGCTGAGCTATCAGTCCGGTTCGGGCGCGGACACGCTGTGGGTGCGCGCGAACGACGGCCTCGTCTGGGGATCATGGTCAAGCGCTTTCACCGTGACTGCGCCAGCGGATACCGGTCCGGTCGTGACCCCGACCAATTCAAGCACGCTGTCCGTTTCGGGCCAGAACTTCGCGGCTTCCTCGCTCTTCACCTATTCCGATCCGTTCGGTAGTTCCGCCACATCGTATGATGTGTGGAATAGCGGAGGGGGACAAGGCCACTTCTGGCTAAACGGTTTCGAGCTGCAACCAAATCAGGATAACGTCGTCACGGCCTCACAACTCTCCCAGCTTACGTATCAGGTCGGAGTAGGTACCGACACGCTCTGGATCAAGGCCAATGACGGGACCGTCTGGGGCGCCTGGTCCAGCGCCTTCACGATCAGCGATCCCTCGATCATTCCAGCTGGACAGACCCTCGAGCTTGCGTCGGCGAGCTCGGCGCAAATCTCCTTTGCATCAGGCTCCGGGACATTGAAGCTCGACGACCCCACAGGCTTCTCCGGCACCGTCGCCGGCATGACGGGAGCCGACGCGATCGATTTCGCCAATATCAGTTTTGCGGCCGGGCAAACCGTGGGCTTTGCCGGCAACACCGCGGGCGGATCGATCACCGTCTCGGACGGCGTCCACGCCGCCAGCATCGCCTTGCTCGGAAACTACATGGCATCGACCTTCGTCGCCGCGAGCGATGGACATGGCGGCACGGCCATCACGGTGCATCCTGATCAGGTCGCCACGCTTGCCCCGCCGCAACACGCCTGAGCGGCGCCGCTGCTCCAACGCGCGACCGCCTGCTTACGACGGCGTGCCCATCGCATAGGGCTTCAGCACGGCATAAAGGAAGTCGTGCGTCGGGGTCGGCACGCCGAGCTTGCGGCCGAGCTCGACCACCTTGCCGTTCAGCCAGGGCAGTTCGAGCCGGTTGCCGCGCTCGAGATCGAGCGCCATCGAGGCCTTCATCGCCGGCGGCGCGTGGCCGATGAAGTCGAGCACTTTCGCAAGCGGGTCCGGCGGCAGCTTGATGCCGCTGGCGTGCGCGATGGCGATGATCTCCTCGCAGGCCGATACGAAGAACGGGCGCAGATCGGGATCGTCGCGCAGCCTGCCGATCGGCTGGCGCGTAACCGCGGTCATGCCGGCATTGGTGGCGAGGCCGACGAACTTCATCCACAGCTCGGTGTTGATCTGCTCGCTCAGTGTGGCGTCGAATCCGGCCTTCAGGCAGAGCGCGAGCAGCGCCTTGCCGCGCGGCGTGATGCGGCCGTCGAGCTCGCCGAAGATCATGCGCATGAAGGTGCCGACCTGGTTGATCACGCCGGGCCTGATGATCGAGGCAGAGATTTGCGCTACGCCGCCCATCACGGCATCGCGGCCCAGGATCGGGATCAGCCGGTCGGGCGCGTCGATGCCGTTCTGCAGCGGGATCACCGCGGTGTCGGGACCGACCATCGGCTTGATGTGCTCGCCGGCGCTTTCGACGTCCCACAGCTTGACGCAGAACAGCACGATATCGACCGGGCCGACGCTTGCGGGGTCGTCGGTCGCCTGGGTCGGGACCAGATGGGTTTCGCCGCGGCCGCCCTGAACCCTCAGCCCTTCGCTGCGCATGGCTGCGAGGTGCGCGCCGCGCGCGATAAAAGTGACGTCGGCGCCGGCATGCGCCAGTGCCGCTCCAAAGCCGCCGCCGACACCTCCGGCGCCGACCACTGCGATCCGCATGATTGTCTCCTTGTCCATGCCTTGGCCCGCAGCCTCGACGAAGTCGGCGCAGTGCGCAACCCCGGTTGCGCAGTGCGCCACCTGGCCTCTCTGAAAATCGCGTGACCGCGGTCCCTCAGCGCGTGCTGCGCCATCTTCCTGCGTTGAACTTGCCCGAGCGAACCGCTAAGCCATGTGCCTGATATTCGGGAGGAATGCGTGGCGATGACGGAGCCGACGGCGGTCGCGCTTGACAGTGCGACGGTGGCGTTTCGGTTGGCGGATGGACGGGTCTATACCGCGGTCGAGCAGGCCAATCTTTCGGTCGCGCATGGCGAGTTCGTCGCCATTGTCGGCCCGACCGGATGCGGAAAGTCGACGCTGCTCAACGTCACCGCTGGGCTGCTGAAACCGGCCGCCGGGGCGGCGCGGATTTTCGACATGCCGCTCAGTGGCCTCAACCGCGACGCCGGCTATCTGTTCCAGGCCGACGCGCTGTTCCCGTGGAAGACCGCGATCGACAATGTCGCGATCGGGCTCGAGATCCGGGGTACGCCGCGCACGAATGCGCTTGCGCGCGCGCAGCAATGGCTGACCTCGGTCGGGCTCGGCGCCTTCGCCGGCCGCTATCCGCACATGCTGTCGGGCGGCCAACGCAAGCGCGTCGCACTCGCGCAGGTCCTGATCCGCGATCCGAAGATCCTGCTGATGGACGAGCCGTTCGGCCCGCTCGACGCCCAGACCCGGCAGATCATGGGCAATCTGCTGCTGGAATTGTGGACCGCCGACCGCAAGGCGGTGCTGTTCGTCACCCACGATCTCGAGGAGGCGATCGCGCTTGCCGACCGCGTCGTGATCATGTCGGCCGGTCCTTCCGCGCGCATCATCGGCGACTGGCGCATCGCGCTGCCGCGGCCGCGCGATATCGCTGAAATCCGGATGGAGAAGGATTTCCATGCCCTGCACCGCGAGATCTGGGGCGTGCTGAAGGACGAGGTGATGAAAGGCTATGTGCAGTCGACGCAGGTGGGAGCCGCCTGATGTCGCGCGTCACGTTGCTGTCCCTGCAGGCCCTGGTCGCGGTCGTCACACTGGCCTTGTGGCAGTTGTTTGCCACCGTGCCCGTTTTCGGCAAGGTGCTGCTGCCGCCGTTCTTCTTCTCCAATCCGGTCGACGTCTTCAGCCAGATTGTAAAATGGTTCGCGACCGGGGTGATCTGGAAGCATCTTGCGATCACCTTGTGGGAATCGATCCTCGCCTTCGTGATCGGTTCTGCCGGCGGCATCCTGGTCGGCTTCTGGTTCGCGCGGCAGCCGCGCGTCGCCGCCGTGTTCGACCCCTATGTGAAGATGGTCAACGCGCTGCCGCGCGTGGTGCTGGCGCCGATCTTCGCGCTGTGGTTCGGGCTCGGCGTCTCGTCCAAGGTCGCGCTCGGCGTCACGCTGGTGTTCTTCATCGTGTTCTTCAACGTCTACCAGGGCGTCAAGGAAGTGCCGACCACGGTGCTCGACAACGGCCGCATGCTCGGCATGAACGAGCGTCAGCTGATGCGCCACGTCTACTGGCCCTCGGCGCTGTCCTGGATGTTCTCCTCGCTGCACACCTCGGTCGGCTTTGCCGTGGTCGGCGCGGTGGTCGGCGAATATCTCGGCTCCGCGGCCGGCCTCGGCTATCTGATCCAGCAGGCCGAAGGCGTGTTCGACGTCGCCGGCGTGTTCGCCGGCATGTTCGTGCTGTCGGCCTTCGTCATCCTGATCGACATGGCGGTGACTGTCGTGGAGAAGCGGCTGCTGGTCTGGCGGCCTACGGCGGCGGCGCGGGACTAGGCCACTGCCGGCGCGGCCTCCATCAGCCCGCGGATCTTCTCCGCCGCCTCCGGGTCGACAGGATTGTAGACGATCATGCTGAGGTCGGAGCGGCCGTCGACCGCGAACGCCGAATATTCGAACTTGACCGGGCCGAGGATCGGGTGCCGGAGCTGCTTGACGCCCTCGCCATGGGTTCGCACGTCGTTGTCGCGCCACAGCGCCGCGAAATCCGGGCTGAGCCGGCAGAGTTCATCGACAAAGGGTTGCACCTCGGCGGCCGCGCCGGCGCGCATCGCGTCCACCCTGAAGGCGCCAACGACGAAGCGCGCCACGCTTGCCCAGTCGTGTTGCGCGGCGCGGACGCGCGGATCGAGGAACATGAAGCGCAGCACGTTGCGCTCGCGCGGCGGCAGCGATCCGTAGTCCGTCAGCATCACGGTCGCCGCCCGGTTCCAGGCGACGATGTCCCATGTCGCAGTCCTGATCACGGCGGGGCTCGGCAGCAACGCGTCGAGCACGCGTTGCAGCCGCGGCGTCACGCCGTCGCTTTTCTGGTAGCGCACCTCGGGCGTGCGGCCGAGGCCGAGCAGGAACAGATGCTCGCGCTCGACCTCCGTCAGCATCAGTGCACGCGCGATGCGGTCGAGCACATCGGCTGACGGCGCGCCGCCGCGGCCTTGTTCGAGCCAGGTGTACCAGGTCGCCGAGATGTTGGCGCGCTGCGCCACTTCCTCGCGGCGCAGGCCCGGCGTGCGTCGCCGCTCCGGTGGAAAGCCGAACGTCGCCGGATCGAGCTTGCTGCGGCGGTCCTTCAGATAGGCGCCGAGAAGGTTCTCATGCGCGAGCGGCTCGCTCATCCTGTTACCCATTATACCATGATAAGATCACTACTTTACCACGATATCGCAACGATCCAGATTTGTCGCCAGCAAAACCTGGAGACTTGCTGATGCGCGTGTTTGTCACTGGAGCCACCGGCTGGGTCGGCTCGGCCGTCACTGATGATCTGATTGCCGCCGGCCATCGGGTGCTCGGCATGACCCGTTCCGACAAGGGCGCAGCAGCGCTCGCCGCCGCCGGCGCCGAGGTTCACTTCGGAACACTGGAAGATCTCGACAGCCTGACGAGCGGCGCCGCGCGGGCGGACGCCGTGATCCACTGCGCCTTCAACCACGACTTCTCGAAGTTTGCGCAGAACTGCGCGGACGACCGGCGGGCGATCGAGAAGCTCGGTGCCGTGCTCGAAGGCTCGAAACGTCCGCTGATCACGACATCAGGCGTCGCGCGGGTGGCGCAGGGCCGCGTCGCAACCGAGGACGATCCGCCGATTCCGGTCTCCGAGGCCTATCCGCGTGCGTCCGAGGCGACGACGATGGCGGTGGCATCGCGCGGTGTGCATGCCGCTGTGGTCCGGCTGCCGCCCTCGGTGCATGGTCACGGCGACCACGGCTTCGTGCCGCGCCTCGTCGCCTTTGCGCGCGAGAAGGGCGTCTCTGTCTATATCGGCGACGGACAGAATCGCTGGCCCGGCGTGCATCGGCTGGATGCGGCCCGCGTCTACCGGCTCGCGCTCGAGCGCGGCGTCGAAGGCGGCCCGTTCCATGCGGTCGCCGACGAGGGCGTGCCGTTCAAGGCGATCGCCGAGGTCATCGCCCGCCGCCTCAACCTTCCGCTGGTGTCGAAGTCTTCAGAGGAGGCGGCCGAGCATTTCGGCATGTTCAGCCGGTTCGCCGCCTTCGATGTGCCGACCTCGAGTGCGCGGACGCGCGCGCGGCTCGACTGGCAGCCGCAGCAGCCCGGGCTGATCGCCGACATCGATCACCCCGCTTATTTCGCGTAGCTGCGGCGGAGGACAGGCCATGACAGACGCCATGATGTCGCTCGCGGGCAAGCGTGTGATCGCAATCGGAGGATCGTCGGGGATCGGCTTCGCCATCGCCGCGCTGGCGCGGGAGCAGGGTGCGGAGGTGGTGATTGCCTCCAGCAAGCCGGCCAATGTCGATGCGGCGGTCGCGCGGCTGCCGGGATCTTCGGGCATGACCGTCGATCTGCGGGACGAAGCCAGCGTGTCGCGCTTCTTCGAGCAGGTCGGCGCCATCGATCACCTCGCGATCACGGCGGGCGATCAGGGCCTCCCGGCGTTCGGAGCCACGCGTGATCTCGATCTCGTCGCCGCGCGCGAGGCTCTGACCCTTCGCTTCTGGGGCTCGCTCGCGGCGGTCAAGCACGCCAGCCGCGTGATCGCAGCGAACGGATCGATCACGCTGACCGGCGGCCTGCTGGCACACCGCCCGCAAAAGGGGATGCCGTTTGTCACCGCGGCCGCGGGTGCCATGGAGAGCCTTGCCCGCGGCCTTGCCGTCGATCTTGCGCCGGTCCGCGTCAATGCCGTCTGCCCAGGGCTCATTCTCACCGAGCGCGTCAAGCAGATGCCGGAGGAGAGGGTGCGCGGCTACGTGGCAGGCTTGCCGTTGCCGCGCGCCGCATCGCCGAGCGAGGCGGCCGCGGCTTATGTCTATCTGATGCTGAACAGCTACGTGACCGGGCAGATTCTTGCCGTGGATGGCGGTGGTCTGTTGGTGTGATCGTTAGAGCGGGAAGCACCGCATGTAGGCCGCGAACAGCTTCTCATCGCTGTAGCTCACCAGCTCCGAGGCAATCGCGTCGGCCAGTTCGAGGTCGCGGTTCTGGATGCGCAGCCATGCCTGGGTATCGGCGGTGATGTTCAGCGCCGCGTCTCCGGCATGACGCCCCGGCACCACCTGCAGATCCTTGCCCTTGATCACGACTGTCATGTCCAGCGCGCTTGCTCCGGTGAAGCGCAGATGCGTCACGAAATCCAGACCGCGCGCCCTGCCGCGCTGAAATCCGAGCGAGAGCGAGAAGATGTAGGCCTGGATGCTGCCGGTATGGCGGCCGGACGTGACATGCTGGACCTTCTTGTGCGGAAAGCGCCGCGTCACCGTGTCCTCAGCGTCGGTATCCGGGATTACGTAGACGAACTCGTCCTTGTCGATCAGCGGCTGCACCACATCGGCGAAATGCGCGTCGCGATCGTGCAGGAACGGGCCGATCACATCTTCGCCGGCCGGACAGGCCGAGATGCAATAGGCCGCCTTGTACCCCGGCTTGAACGACAGCGATTGCCAGATGTTCAGCGTCTCGGTGCGGGGGACGCGGGCGCGATAATCCTTGGCGTCCTTGGAGTCCGCGACCTTCTCCACCCACTGCGTGAAGTTGCCGAGGAAGTCGTGATAATTGTGGGTGTGGCAGGACAGGAAATCGAAGCCGCCGTCCGGCTTGATGGCGCCGACCGGGCAGGCGGCCACGCACAGCTTGCACTCCAGGCAGGGATTGTAGTCGATCGGCTGGTCATAGGCGTCCACCTCGCATCCGAGCAGGACAGTGCCGAGCAGGACGAAGCTGCCGAATTTCGGGTGGATGATGCTGCGATGGATTCCCATCCGCCCGAGGCCTGCTTCCACCGCGATCGGCTTGTGCTGGACCATCATGATCCGGGGCAGGTCCATCTCCATCGGGAAGGCGGCGACTGAATTGCAGGCCGGGATACCGTGCTCGTCCAGCGCGCGCACGATGGCACGCGCGGTTTCGTTGACGTGATCGTAAGTGCCGTGGAATTCCTCGTTGGCGACCGAGCGTGAAGGCGAGCGCACCGGCTCGCGGTTCATGTGGCACACGATCGCAAGCAGGGTACGCGTCCGGCCATAGACCTTGCGGATGAAGTCGCGCTGCGGCGCGATGACGGCGCGCTCGAACTCGATGATGCCGACGTCATCGGCTCCGCACTCGCGCGCGATCCGCTTGAGCAGTTCCGAAGAAACCGGGACGTCGTGAACGTGCTGGCTGCTGCGCGCGCGCACCGCCCTGACCGTGGGGTGATCGTCCAGGCTCATGGTTCGCTCTCTGTAAAATGACGATAATCATATTATGAAGCGAGCGGACGCGAGGCAAGTGAATTATCTGTCAATCGTCATGTAATGGAACCGGCTCTTGGCGCGCACGGGCGCAACGTCGTCATTGCGAGAAGCGAAGCGACGAAGCAATCCATCGGTCCGCACATGCCGAGAGATGGATTGCTTCGCTCCGCTCGCAATGACGGGGGAGAAAGCCGTCGTCAATCCAGCAGCTTGGTATCATCCGGCGCCTGCGGCGGCGTCTTGATCGCGATCGCCTTGATGGCGCGGCCGTTCGGCTTGGTGCCGCCATGCGGCGTGCCCTTCGGGATCACGATCAAATCGCCCGGCTTGACCGTCACTTCCTTGTCGCCGAGCCAGACCGTGCCGGTGCCTTCGAGCACGAATTGCATCTCGTTGGTGTTGGGGTGCATGTGCTTCGGCACGTTACCGTCCTGGATCGAGACGGTGGCGCCGTCGGCCGAGACGAACATTTTCGAGCGGAAGCCGACCTTGTTGGCGTCGCCGAGCTTGTCGCCCTCCATCTCGCCGGTGTGGATGACCTGCGCCGTGATGCTCTCGGCGGCGAGCGCCGGCCGCAGCAGATGGGTGACGCCACAGCCGGCGGCGAAGGCAGCGGCGATCGACAGCGCGGTTGCAATACGCTTCATGAAGACCTCCCTTGGTGTTTCCCTTGAAATATTCTTGGTGCTCGTTCGGCGTTTTCCTGTATCCGCGATGCTATGCCGTGGCGGCAGGCTTGACCAGTAACCGGAAAGTCGCCTTCTCAAGGCAGGCTTGCTCCTCTATCTTGCCGGCCAGTCGAATGGAGGACGTCATGAACAAACTGCTGGGCAAGCTTGCCGGAACGCTGCTGGCGCTGACCCTGTCCACGGGCCTTGCCGCGGCGCAAAGCAAGATCACCATCGCGGTCGGGGGCGGCGCCTGCCTGTGCTATCTGCCCACCGTGCTGGCCAAGCAGCTTGGCGAATACGACAAGGCCGGGCTTGCGGTCGAACTGGTCGATCTCAAGGGCGGCTCGGATGCACTCAGGGCCGTGCTCGGCGGCAGCGCCGACGTCGTCTCCGGCTACTTCGACCACTGCGTCAATCTCGCGGCCAAGAAGCAGGAGCTGCAGGCCTTCGTGGTCTATGACCGCTATCCCGGCCTCGTGCTGGTGGTGTCGCCGAAGCACACCGGCGAGATCAACTCGGTCAAGGATCTCGCCGGCAAGAAGGTCGGCGTCAGTGCGCCGGGGTCCTCGACCGACTTCTTCCTGAAATACATGCTGAAGAAGAACGGACTCGATCCGGCCGGGACCGCCGTGATCGGCGTCGGCCTCGGCGCCACCGCGGTCGCCGCGATGGAGCAGGGCCAGATCGACGCTGCCGTGATGCTCGATCCCGCCGTTACCGTTCTGCAGGGCAGCCATTCCGATCTCAAGATCCTGAGCGACACCCGTACCCAGCACGACACGCTTGCGGTGTTCGGCGGCGAATATCCCGGTGGCGCGCTTTATTCGACCACGGCCTGGGTCAACGGCCACGAGAAGGAGGTGCAGGCGCTGACCAATGCCATCATGGCGACGCTGGCCTGGATCCATTCGCACACCGCCGAAGACATCATGGCCAAGATGCCGGACGAGATCGTCGGAAAGGACAGGGCGCAGTATCTCGCAGCGCTGAAGAACACGATCCCGATGTATTCGGAGACCGGCAAGATGGATCCCAAGGGCGCGGAGGCGGTGCTCGCCGTGTTCAGCGAAGGTTCACCCGAAGTGGCGAAGGCCGGCATCGACGTCACCAAGACCTACACCAACAAGTACGTCGATCAGGTCAAGAAGACGACCGGAAGCGCGAAGTAATTTGCGCGGAGATCATGCCGAAATGAGTTTGCGGTGAGTGACATGCAGTCTCCGCTGATTCGTCGCGTCACCGCGCTCGATCTGGCATTGCAGTGGCGTCCCTGGCCGTTCGCGGACGAGCGGCGCGGCGAGATCGATGCGCATTTCGCCGAGCAGCAGCGGCTCAACCCGAACTTGTGGAACGGCCGCGTTCTGCTCGGGCGCGATCCGGTCTTCGCCGGCAAGCGGCTCAGCGCAAGCTATTTCGAGACCGATTTCGCAAGCTTCCTCGCCTGGCGCGACTGGGGATTTCCCGACAGGGAGATATTCAACGGCTTCGGCATGGGCGCGCTGCTCTCGAGCGACGGCGCCTTCGTGTGCGGCGTGATGGGCGAGCGGACGGCGAATGCCGGACGCATCTATTTCCCCTCCGGCACGCCCGATCTCGACGACATCAGCGGCGAGACCGTCGATATCGCCGGCAGCGTGATGCGCGAGCTCGAGGAGGAGACTGGCCTCACCGCAGCGGATTGCCGCGCGGATGCCGATTGGCACTGCATCTACACCGGCGTTGCGCTCGCAATGATGCAGATCCTGCGGGTCGACATGCCCGCTGACACGCTGCGTGCACGCATCGAATCCAATCTCGCGCTTCAGAAAAATCCCGAACTCGTTGGCATCCATCTGGTCCGCAGCCGCGCCGACCTCACCGCCGCCATGCCGCGCTTCGTCACCGCGTTCATCGAAACGCAGCTGCCGGCGTAGGTCGGGTGCTTCTGTGGTGCGCGATAGCGACTTGGATCAGCAGTCACAAGATGCCTTCGACTGCAAGCGTTGCTCAGATAGGTCTGATCATCACAACCCCAACAAGTAGCGGTGACCGCTGGGTCCGACAAACTGATTGAGTACACAAGCCTCGAAAGCCGCGGCCATCTGTCGTGCGGATAAGTCCGGTGGCATTCTGCCGATCGCCGTACATAGTCCGGGGCACAGTACCGTGCGAATGTCATCTCCAGGGGTTTCGAGATTGCGCAGCTTCACCGCCCGGATGGCGGCCCGGAATGCCAGATAGGCGTTAGTCGTGTTGGAGACGTTCATGGGCACTCGCATGGTCGGCGCGCTCACGAGATAGGGAATCGCTGTGTCGAATGTCTCGACAATTGTCGCTTGGCCGACTGGCAGTTCGCCATCGTGCTCATCCCTGAGGTGAGCCTGAAGCCTTGTTTGCAGTTCCCAGCCGAAGCGGCGGAGATATACCAGATCAATTCCACCGTCCATGTAACCGAAGCTATTGGCAGGGCTCACAATTGCATCAGCCGATGTTTCAAAGATATCGCCCTGCGAGATTCGTACATTGTCGATGCCCTTGAAGTATTTCTCCCAAGCTTTGACAACGTCGGCATCTACGTCACGCAGTTCGAAGATAATAGGTTGCATTAGCATTCCCCAGAACGCAAAGCTTGTTGTCATCACACGCCATCGGAGACTCGGTAGCAAGCCCTCGGTTTCCTCTGGGCTCCGCGTAGTCCGGACCCATCGCCGCCGGTCCGTTCGGCCAAAATTTTGCGCAAGCCTGCGCCGTGGCGACGCAGCTATCGCGCTTGACATCATCGGCCGCTCCCCCTGTGATAGGGTGGTACGAAAACAAAAAATGCAGTGCACAATCTCTGGGGAGGGATTCATGCCGGTCAGGAAGGCCGCCCGCTGGCTCGCGGGTCTGTCTGTCGCGCTTGCGGCACTGGGTGTGGCTGTTTCAGCGCATGCGCAGGACAAGAAGATCAAGATCGGCGTGATCTTCGATCTGACCGGCCCGCTGGCCGGCGGCGGCTCGGAACTGCAATATACCGGCGTCAAGATCATGCTCGACCATTACGCCAAGACCGGCGTCGAGGGCTACAAGGTCGAGGCGGTCTATGCCGACGCGCAGAGCAAGCCCGACATCGCCATCAACGAGGCCGTCCGCCTGCTCGAGCAGGAAAAGGTCGACATGGTGATGGGCTTCTTCTCCTCGGCGCAATGCGTGCCGGTGGCGGCCCGGGTCGAGCAGATGAAGAGGTTCATGTGGATCACGACCTGCATCTCCTCGGGCGTGTTCGACGGCAAGAACTACAAATACGTGTTCCGCCCGCAGGCCGCCGGCAACCAGTATGGCATGATGACGACCGACTTCATCGCGCAATACTCGATGTCCAAGTTCGGCAAGGAGCCGAAGGACCTCCGGGTTGCCATCATCCATGAGGACGGCGCCTATGGCGTCGACGTCGCCAAGGGCAACGAGGCCGGCGCGAAGAAGGCCGGCTTCAACATCGTGCTCAAGGAGGGCTATTCGGCGACCGCGCCGGATCTATCGGCGCTGGTCACCAAGCTGAAGCGCGCCAAGCCCGACGTGATCTTCCACACCGGCTACAATCCGGACATCACCCTGCTGTTTCGGCAGGCGCGCGAGCAGGGGCTGAAGTTCGGCGCCATCGTCGGCCACGGTGCCGGCTATGGCGTCTACGAGAAGCTGAAGGAAGGCCTTGGCGCCGACGCCAACTATCTCTTCAACACCGACCCGATCTCGATCTGGCTCGCCAATCAGAAGACCATGGACCCGAAGCTGCCGCCGGTCATCAAGATGGTCGGCGAGGAGTTCGACAAGCTGAAGCCCGGCGTGCCGATCCGCTCCGCCCATGTCGGCATCGGCGCGGCCAATGCCTATGTCTTCCTCGACGACGTGCTGCCGCGCGCCATCAAGAAGTATGGCGGCATCGATCCCGATGCGCTGCGCAAGGCCGCGCTCGACACCGACATTCCCGAGGGTGGCACTATGCTCGGCTACGGCGTGAAGTTCTACGGCGAGGGAGAGCAGTACGCCGGGCAGAACGCGCGCTCGTTCCCGGTGGTGCTGCAATATATCGACGATAAATCCTATGTGGTGTGGCCGAAGAGCCAGATGCAGCGCGAGACCGTGCTGCCGCTGCCGGCCGGCACCACCTACAGCTACAAATAGCTCGCTCGCGAAAGGGACGCCGTGCTCGCGGTCGAAGGCCTGGTCAAGCGGTTTGGCGGCTTTTGCGCCGTCAACAACGTGTCGTTCCGCGTCGAGCAGGGCGAAATCCTCGGCCTGATCGGGCCGAACGGCTCGGGCAAGAGCACGATCTTCAACATGCTGTCGGGCACGCTGCCGCCGACCGAGGGCTCGATCCTGTTCGACGGCCGCGAGATCGCCGGTCTCGCCCCGCACCGGATCATCGTGGGCGGGATCGGCCGCACCTTCCAGATCCCGCGGCCGTTCCATCGCCTCAGCATTTTCGAGAATGTCGTGCTCGCAGGCTTCTACGGCCAGGGCCGCCACAGCCGCAGCAAGGCCGAGGAGGCGGCCGAACGCGCGCTGGCAATGGTCGGCTTGCCGACCGATCGGCATAGTAGTGTCGAGGGGCTGGGCGCGGCCGGGTTGAAGAAGCTCGAACTCGCCAAGGCGCTCGCCACCGGCCCGAAACTCTTGCTCGCCGATGAAAGCCTCGGCGGTCTGGACGAGACCGAGATGGACCAGGCCGCCGACATGCTGCGCCGGATCCGCGACGAGCTCGGCATCACCATCATCTGGGTCGAGCACATCATGGGTGTCTTGATGCGTGTGGTCGATCGCGTGATGGTGCTGGATCACGGCGAGAAGATCGCCGAAGGTCTGCCGGCGGACGTCGCGGGCGATGCCAGGGTGATCGAGGTCTATCTCGGCACCGATGCGGATGCGAGCCTGGCTGCCGCCGTCGCCGAGCAGGCGCGCCGCCGGATCGGGGCGTGACCGGCATGCTGGAGCTCCGATCGATCGACGCGGGCTATGGCAGCTTCCAGGGGCTGTTCGACGTCAGCCTCGACGTCAAGGCGGGCGAGGCGGTCGGCGTGATCGGCCCGAACGGCGCCGGCAAGACCACCTTGATGCGCGTGATCTCCGGCCTGATCCGCCCGATCAGGGGCAGCATCGCGATGGAGGGCACCGACGTCATCGCGACGCCCGCGCACCGCATCGTCAGTCTCGGGATCGCGCATGTGCCGGAAAATCGCCGGCTGTTTCCGCGGCTCACCGTCGCCGACAATCTGAAGATGGGCGCGTACATGCCCGGCGCCCGCGCGCACTACGCCGAGCGGCTGGAGTTCGTGTTCGAGCTGTTTCCGCGCCTGAAGGAGCGCCAGCACCAGATGGCCGGCACCATGTCGGGCGGGGAGCAGCAGATGTGCGCGATCGGCCGGGCGCTGATGTCGAACCCGAAATTGCTGCTGCTCGATGAGCCATCGGCCGGCCTCGCGCCGGTCGTGGTGCAGCAGGTGTTCGAGCTCGTCAAGCGCATCCGCGCCAGCGGGCTGACGGTGTTGATCGTCGAGCAGAACGTGCAGCAGGTGCTGCGCGTGGTTGACCGCGCCTATCTCCTGGAAGCCGGTTCTATCCGCGCCGCCGGCACGGCAGCGGAGCTCGCGGCCAGCGACACCATCAAGCAGGCGTATTTGGGCGTGTGAGGGGATGATGGGATTGGCCAGCAAGTGCGTTCACTCATATTCCCGTCATCCTGAGGAGCGCGGCACGCGCGTCCCGAAGGATGCACGGCCCCGCTGGTGGCCGTCGATCCTTCGAGACGCCGCTTCGCGGCTCCTCAGGATGACGGTGCTGCCAATTCAACCACCCGGCGTCACGAGCTAAGGCAGAGCGGCAATGCAATCCTTCCTCGACATTTTCGATATCTACCTGCTGGAGGCCGTGATCAATGGCATCCTGCTCGGCGGAGTGCTGGCGCTCCTGGCGCTCGGGCTCAACCTGATCTTCGGCGTCATCGACGTCACCTGGATCTGCTACGCCGAGCTCGTGATGATCGGCATGTACGGCATGTACTATCTCGTGCAGGTGTTTCATTTGCCGTACTGGGCCGCAGCGCCGCTCGTCATCCTCCTCGTGGCGCTGCTCGGCGCCGCGCTGCATTTCCTCGTCATCGCTCCGCTCTTGACCGCGCCGCCGATCAATCAGCTGCTCGCCACCGGCGGCGTGCTGTTCATCCTGCAGAGCTTTGCCACCGTCGCCTTCGGCATCGACTTCCGCAATCTCGGTATCCGCCTGCCGGTGCTGGCGCTCGGCGAGATGAATTTCAGCTACGCGCGGCTCTTGTCGTTCGCGGCGGCGCTGGTCGGCATGATCGGCGTCTATCTGTTCCTGACCCGGACCTTCACCGGCACCGCGATCCGCGCCATCGCGCAGGACCGCCAGATCATGCCGCTGATGGGCGTCGATCCCAAACGCATCTACCTCGTCACCTCGGCGATCGGCGGCGGGCTGGCGGGTCTCGCCGCCTGCCTCCTGGTGCTGCAATATGACGTGCATCCGTTCGTCGGGCTGTCGTTCGGGCCGATCACCTTCCTGATCTGCGTGCTTGGCGGTCTCGGCAATTTCATCGGCGGCTTCATCGCGGCCTTCGTGTTCGCCGAGATCATCTCGCTCGGCGGCCTGTTCTCCGATCTCGAATGGGGCTACGTGCTGGCGTTCGCCTTCTTCATCGTCATGATGTTCATCCGGCCCGCGGGCCTCCTGGCGAGGCGCTCGTGAACAGCAAGCTCGCCGGCTGGATCGTCGCGCTGCTCGCGCTCGTCGCGCTGCCCTTCGTGCACCGCGACCCCTATCATCTGCACGTGCTGGTGCTGATCCTGATCTGGTCGTTCGCCTACACCTCGTGGTCGATCATGGGCCGCTTCGGCCTGGTCTCGCTCGGCCATGGCGGCTTCATGGGCATCGGCGCCTATGTCACCGCGCTGCTCTGGAACCATCTCGGCGTCTCGCCCTGGATCGGGATTCCCCTGAGCATGGCGACCGCGGGCGTGCTCGCGCTCGTCGTCGCCTATCCCTGCTTCCGCTTCCGCATCACCGGGCACTACTTCGTGCTGGTGACGCTGGCGCTGTCCGGCATCGTGCTGCAAGTCATCACCGCGACCCGCGACTATACCGGAGGCTCGCTCGGCTACACGCCGCAGCGCGCGCCGAGCGGCAAGGGGCTGTTCGCACTGCAATTCGACGACAAGATCACCTGGTATCTGATTGCACTCGCGGTCTGGGTCGCAGGTCTGGTGATCTGGCGCGCGATCGACCGCAGCATGATCCGCCACGCCATGGAGGCGATCTCGGAGGATGAGGATGCGGCGGCCGCCGCTGGCGTCAACGTCACCGCCGAGAAGCTCAAGATCACCCTGATCAGCGCGTTGATGACCGCGCTGTCCGGCGCGCTCTATTGCCAGTACCAGATGTTCATTTCGCCGGATACGGTGAGCGGCATCGCGGTCTCCCTGCAGATGGTGTTCGCGGCGATCGTCGGCGGCGTCTATGTCGCGCTTGGGCCGACCGTCGGCGCCATCATCACCATCGTGCTGGCCGAGGTGCTGCGCATTTCGTTCGGCACCAAGGCGGTCGGCTGGGACAATCTGGTCTATGGCGTGCTGCTGGTGCTCTTCATCATCTTCCTGCCCAAGGGCATTCTTGGTAGCGTGATCGACCGGATCAAATCGCCACGCAAGCCGTCGAGAGGCCATGAGCAACAAACCGTCCCCATCGCTCGCCGATGAACTGAAGCCCTTCGTCGCGCCGTTCCGCTTCGACGGGACAGGTGAATTCCACCTGAAATCGTATCCGACAGCCGAGAAAGGCGGCATCGACAAGGACGTCGGCGGCAAGATCATCGAAGCCAACCGCACGCGGCTCAACGACTTCCAGGAGAAGCTCTACGCCCAGGACCGCTGGTCGCTGCTCCTGATCTTCCAGGGCATGGATGCCGCCGGCAAGGACAGTGCGATCAAGAGCGTGTTCGAGGGCGTCAACCCGCAGGGCTGCGAGGTGTCCTCGTTCAAGCAGCCCTCGACCAAGGAGCTCGACCACGATTTCATGTGGCGCGCCATGATCGCGCTGCCCGAGCGCGGCCACATCGGCATCTTCAACCGCTCCTACTACGAGGAATGCCTTGTCGTGCGCGTTCATGCCGATGTCCTCGCCAAACAGAAGCTGCCGAAACGGCTGGTGACCAGGAACATCTGGCGCGAGCGCTTCGAGGACATCTCCGCGATCGAGCGCTATCTGTCGCGCAACGGCACCGTGATCCTGAAGTTCTTCCTGCATGTCTCCAAGGAGGAGCAGCGCCGGCGTTTCCTCGACCGGCTCGAGGAGCCGGCCAAGAACTGGAAGTTCTCGATGGCCGACGTCTCCGAGCGCGCGCTGTGGGCCAAATATCAAGCCGCTTATCAAGACATGATCCACCACACCGCGACCGGGGAGGCGCCTTGGCACATCGTGCCCGCCGACCACAAATGGTTCGCCCGCGTCGTGATCGGCTCGACCATCGTCAATGCGCTCGACAGGCTCGAGCTGAAATTCCCCGAGGTCGACAAGGCGGACCTGAGCGAATTCAAGCGTGTCCGTGCTGCGCTGGAGGCGGAAGGCAAGGGCGGCGCGGCGGAGAAGAATGCGGCGAAGAAGTAGGGCGGCCTTTTTCTCGCGCCCTGCGGGCGAGGCGCGATTTCGGAATATTGGAAATTTACCCTTGATTTGCCCGACGTGTCAAGTGGCCCGGTAGCGCCGGCAGCCGCCGGCTCCTTTGCATGGGGTTGTTTTCGATATTTTGGCCGCGCGCGCCCGCGATGGGAGCTTGATCGCTACCGCAGATATCTGCGGTAGCGAGTACCGTTCTCCGGTCTGCCAGCGCGTCCCTTGCGTGCTAGCCCTTGCGTGACGGCATCCAGGCCGACAAGAGATAGAAGCCGATCGCCACGATCAGGAGATAGCGGAAGCCGAGCAGGGTCGAGCACGATTCGGCGAGGCCGCCGATGACAGATCCCGCGATGTTGGATCCGAACGCCTGATCGGGATTGGCTTCGTCGCGGAACGAGCGGGCGAAGATCACGCCGGCGAAGAACATCGGGCCGAGCGCCAGCGCGCACGGGATCACGTAGCGCCAGACGATGCCGCCGCTCAGGAACGTGTCCAGCGGCACCAGCACGGAGACCGCCAGCAGCGCCAGCAGCCCGGCATAGTGCCGCGCCAGCCGGGTCGACGGCACCTTGATCACATACAGATTGGCGGCGAGGATCAGCAGCAGGGCGGTGAAGAACACTGCCGAGTTGACCAGCCAGGTGCTGCCGAACAACAGCGCCATCTGCACCACCGCCTTGGTCTCGAGCAGCATGAAGGCTGCGCCGAGGAAGAACATCCGGTTGTTGGGCCGCCAGGCGCCCTTCGGCTTGAACAGATAGACGAGGCCAAGCCCGAGCACGCCGAGCAGGATCATCGAGCGAACGGTCAGGTCGGGAATCAGCCTGCCGCTGACATAGAGGAACGGCCAGTCGTCGCTGGTCGATTGCTTGGCGCCTGCATTGTCGACCACCAGTTTCGCCGGCGCCAGCGGCACCCAGTCGCCATGCTGGGCTGCAGCCTTGTCCTGTCCCTTTTCTTGCGGCTTGTCGAAGCCGTTGACCGCCAGGTTTTCCGGCGGAAGGCTGTTCAGCCAGAATTGGCCGCGGTCGCGGAACGCGGTCGAGATGCGCGGATTGCAGCCCGCGATGATGGTGGTGAAGCCGACAGCTTCGGACGAGGTCAGCGTTTCCTTGTAGGGCAGCGGCAGCACCAGCGGATCGCAGCCGAATACCTGCTTGGCCATTTCGGCGACGCGTTGCACGATCCAGCCCTGACGATAGTAGTTGTACATCACAAAGACGCCGTCCTGTTTCAGCACGCGGCGGACGTCGTGGAACGCCTGTTCGGTGAACAGATAGCTTTCGAGGCGGATGTTGGCGTAGCCGCTGTGCAGGATCAGCGAGTCGACGAGCGCATACACGACCAGATCGTATTTGCGTTCGGTGGTGCGCAGGAAATGCCGGCCGTCGTCGAGATGCGGCACCACCCTTGGATCCTGATAGGGCTTGTCGGGATGGTTGTGGATGCCGATATTCTGGATCACAGGATCGATCTCGACCGCATCGATGCGCTCCACGCCGAAGCGCAAGGCGTGCGCCAGGTCGTTGCCGGATCCGGCGCCGATGATCATGACGTCCTTGAACGGCGCGCCGCCGCTGTGCTTCTGCAGCAGGTGGATCAGTGAGTAGGACGAGCCGCGTTCGCTGAACGGCATCATTTCCTGATGGCCGATGCTGTTGACGGTGATCACGCCGTTCGATTTGTTGAGGTCGACGGCGTAATAGGGCGACCAGCGGATGTCATGGCTGTCGGAGCGATCGGTGTAGAAGGCGGTAAATCCCACCACGATGATGATCGTCGCAAGGCGCAGGATCGACAGCGCCTTGTCCTGGTAGAGCAGGTAGACGATGCCGGCGCAGCTGACCCCGAACCAGACCACCGGCGGCGCCTGCGCGAACGACAGCAGCGAGAACCCGACGATGCCCGCGAGGCTGCCGCCGATATTCAGCGAATAGCCGGCGACGCGGTTGGGGTAGGCGTCGAAGGCGCGGCCGAGCGTCTGGCCGAGGCCGACGAACATCAGCGCGATCAGAACGAAGAACAGCCCGGCGATCGCCTCGATCGGCACGACGAACTTGGCGAGATCCGGGTTGCGATACTCTGTGCCGAAAAACACTTCCTGCGGCGAGGCCTGATGGCCGACGTCGACCGCGAACTGGCCCCAGTTGGAATACAGCGCCATGATCGTGGCCACGGCAGCGAAGGTCACGAGGGCGAGCCCCGGAAACAGCGCTAGCCAGTTGGTGGTCCGCCGCGCGGCAAGGCAGCCGCAGGACATGCCGAGGAAGGCTGCGAGCAGCACGATATTGGTGAAGAATTGCAGGAACACGACCTTGGCCGAGAACCAGCGGATGCAGGCCAGTTCGAGAAACAGGATCAGGAATCCGACCAGGAAGAGATTGAAGCCGGCTTGGCGCTGATTGGGCCCATCGGCCAGGTTCGTCGTGGGCATGATCCTGATATCTCCTTAACCAACCAAAGGACGCGCCCTGACACCCGGTCGCCGCCGGCACACTAGATGCAACCAGTTGAGCAAAGATTGATTTACCCGGCCGCGTACGCGCCGCGGCAGTCGCCGGTCGATGCCGCGCATGCCGTCATGGTGTAGGAAAGGTTTCGCTGCGCTCGTGTTTTGGCCGGGACATAGGCGAGCGGAAGCGACGCCGTACTTCGGACGGATGAGCCCGGCCATGACGGTGCGGATAGGTTAGTCGATGCCAATCAGGCTGCGCGACCCGCAAGGGGAGGAAAGCCTTCCCCTTGCGAGGAGGCAGGCAAAGTCGCGCACCAATCACGCCGCAGCGTCTCCGAACACCATCTGCCAGCCCTTGCGCGTATCCATATATTCCCGAACCTGCTTGATGCGGCCCGCCTCGAGCACGAACACGAAGCAGTAGTCGTTGTCGTAGCGCCGGCCGTCCGGCAGCGTCGCGCGCATGCGCTCCTCGACGATCACGCTGTCGCCGTCGGCATGAACGGCGCGGAACGCGATGTCGATCTCGGTGAACAGGCGATGCATCTCGGTTGCGACGAAGCGGGCGATCGCCTCCGCAACTACCATGTGATCGGTGCGATCGAGCGCGACCGCGGTGGCGTTGCGGGCCGGCGCGATCCATTCGGCGTCCGGTGCGAACACGGCAGCAATTGCGCGCGCTGAAGCTGATCGACGGCGGCGGGCTCGAGCGCGGCTCGGTTGCTGCGTTGGCCGACCGGCTCGGCATCACCGCGCGCCACCTCGGGCGGCTGTTCGAGCGCCATGTCGGCGCCAGCCCGCAGTAGGTCGCGACCAACCTCCGCGTCCAGCGCGCCAAGCGGCTGATCGACACCACGGATGACGCGATGACCGAGATCGCCTTCCGCGCCGGCTTCGGCAGCGTCCGCCGTTTCAACGCGGCCTTCGCCGGTCTCTACGGCCGCTCGCCATCGAGCCTGCGCGCATCCTTGCGCGGACGCCGGCGGTAAAGGTAACCGCCGCCGCGCTTGGCCAAGCACCGCGATCATCGCGTGCACAAGACCCGCTAGAGTTGTCTTGGATCAAGGTTCCCGTGCCGATTCCGGTCCAATGTCTCGTTCGAGCACGGGGCCTCGGCGGGTTGCCCGCTTGGTCTCCGGGGTGGCTCTCATTGACGACATCAGGTGATTTCATGGGGACTTACTATTTCGACCTGCGGGACGGCGTGCGCAAACGCGACCGTTCCGGGATTCAATTCAGGAACGATGGCGAGGCGATCAGCCATAGCGAGATCGTGTCCGAGAAGATCCGGAATGACGAGCCCACGAGACGTGGCGACCTGTGCATTATCGTGATCGATGAGTCCGGAAGGGAGGTCCATCGCGAGGAGGTCTTCCCGTCGACATCCCCTGCCGGATAGGGGCCTTTGGCCGTCGCCCATGTGAATAGGCTTCCCCCGCATTAGGTCAATCTCACTGACCATCTTTACCCATTGCGGCGGCTTGCCATAATCGTCTAGAACGACGGCATTCAAGCGCGTCCCGGCAACCAACCGTCAACGGTTTTGCCTGAGGATTTCGGCGCTCAACAGGGTCTGGCAATGCTGATTCGCGGCCAAATCGATGGGATTTCGGGGGAGGTGGCCCAGGCTACCGCCACGATCCCGGCCGCGGCGCCCACCCTGCTTGTTGGCGGCCTTCTTCTTACCTGCCCCTGAGGGCCGGCTGGGCGTTTGCGCCTGGGCACTCAGGGGTTTGTACGAGATCACCGGACCCTGATAATCGCCCAAGTAATTGCTCAAGGAGCAACATGACGGGCGCAGAAGCTTAAAGGAATTTCTGACATGGCCACCGCGAACAAGTCCGAGAAGGACCGCGTCATCATTTTCGACACCACCCTGCGCGACGGCGAGCAGTGCCCCGGCGCCACCATGACCTTCGAGGAGAAGCTCGAGGTCGCCGAGCTGCTGGATGATATGGGCGTCGACGTCATCGAGGCCGGCTTCCCGATCACCTCGGAAGGCGACTTCCAGGCGGTCAGCGAGATCGCCCGCCGCTCCAAGAACTCGGTCATCGCAGGCCTCGCTCGCGCCCATCCGGCCGACATCGACCGCTGCGCCGAAGCCGTCAAGTTCGCCCGCCGCGGCCGCGTCCACACCGTCATCGCGACCTCGCCGCTGCACATGCGGGTGAAGTTGAACAAGACCCCCGAGCAGGTCATCGAGACCTCGGTCGCCATGGTCGCCCGCGCCCGCAACCAGATCGACGACGTCGAATGGTCGGCCGAGGACGGCACCCGCAGCGAGATGGACTATCTGTGCCGGATCGTGGAAGCCGTCATCAAGGCCGGTGCGACCACGGTGAACATCCCCGACACCGTCGGCTACACGGTGCCGGAGGAATACACCCACTTCATGCGGACGCTGATCGAGCGGGTGCCGAACTCCGACAAGGCGGTGTTCTCGGTGCATTGCCATAACGATCTCGGCATGGCGGTAGCGAACTCGCTGGCCGGCATCGTCGGCGGCGCGCGGCAGGTCGAGTGCACCGTCAACGGCATCGGCGAGCGCGCCGGCAATGCCGCGCTGGAAGAGATCGTGATGGCGATCAATGTGCGGAACGACAAGTTTCCGTACTGGAACAAGATCGACACCACGCAGCTGACCCGCGCCTCGAAGGTGGTGTCCGCGGCCACCTCGTTCCCGGTGCAGTACAACAAGGCGATCGTCGGCCGCAATGCTTTCGCCCATGAGAGCGGCATCCATCAGGACGGCGTGCTGAAGGACGCCTCGACCTACGAGATCATGCGGCCCGAGATGGTCGGCCTGAAGCAGTCCTCGCTGGTGCTCGGCAAGCATTCCGGCCGCCACGCCTTCATCCACAAGCTGGAGGAGATGGGCTACAAGCTCGGCGCCAACCAGCTGGAGGATGCCTTTACGCGGATGAAGGCGCTGGCCGACCGCAAGAAGGACATCTACGACGAGGACATCGAGGCGCTGGTCGATCAGGAGATGGCGGCGGCCCACGACCGCATCAAGCTGGCCTCGCTGACCGTGATCGCCGGCACCCATGGCCCGCAGCGCGCGACCATGAAGCTCGACGTCGACGGCCAGATCAAGATCGAGGAAGCCGAGGGCAACGGCCCGGTCGATGCCGTCTTCAACTGCATCAAGCGTCTGGTGCCGCACGAGGCCAAGCTGGAGCTCTATCAGGTCCACGCCGTGACCGAAGGCACCGACGCACAGGCCGAAGTCTCGGTGCGTCTGGCGCACGAAGGCCGCTCGATGACCGCGCGCGCCGCCGATCCGGACACGCTGGTCGCGTCCGCAAAGGCCTATCTCGGCGCGCTGAACAAGATCGTGATGAAGCGCCAGCGCGACGTCCCGGCGACCAAGGTCGCGGGCTGACGGTTCACTCGATCAAAGCACTCGGAAACGCGGCGCCTGGGCGCCGCGTTTTTTTGTTGGATCACCTTCGCGAAGCTATCACCTTCGCGATATCGCGAGCCGCGGCGTCAGGCGGCCGGCCTGATGTTCTGGTTGACCCGGAACAAATTGGCGGAATCATATTTGCGCTTCACCTCAGCCAGCCGCGCATAGTTGGATCCGTAGGTAGCCTTGAGACGGGCTTCGCCCTCATCATCCATCATGAAATTCGGGTAGGCGCCGCCGAGGTCGAACGGGTGAACCGCCTCCCAATAGGCCTTGGTCCATCGTGTGATTGGCCCTGCCTTTTGCGGATTCGGATCGATTCCGGCGATGACCATCGACCAGGTCGCGTCGCGACAATTCCACGCGGTCTCGCCGCTGCCGACGCGATGGACGGCGCCGTCGATCGGGTAAAGATGCATGAGCGACAATTCGCTCGGGGTCTTTGCGGCCTGCTCGAGATGGGCGTCGATCGCGGCGTCCGGCAACGTCTTGACGAAATCGCCACGCCAATACCACTGCATCCCCTTGGGGTAGAGCCCGTCGAACATGCTCTGCACCGCCGGATAGGGCATCGTCCCCATCCAGTTGAACCATGGCGTCGGCAAGGCATCGAGCAGCGGTGCCAGCGCTCCTCTGCCGCCGTCCTCGGCACCGTCGTAGCAGCACATCAACAGGCAGATGCGCTTTCCCCAATGCTCTTGCGGAAATGGCGGACCTGACGGGATCGTCTTGAGTCCGAGGAAGACGCTGAGCTCCTCCGGCGCGGTCGGCAGGAAGTCGCGATAATGCTGCATGATCGTGCGCGCATGCTGCTGATCCCAGGCGATCGGCCCGGCAAGCACGGCATTGACCGGATGGAGCCTGAACAGGAAGGACGTGACGATGCCGAAATTGCCCCCGCCGCCGCGCAGCGCCCAGAGCAGGTCGGCGTTCTCGTCCTTGCTGGCGACGGCAAAGCTGCCGTCGGCGAGCACGACGTCGGCTTCGAGCAGATTATCGATCGTGAGGCCATGTTTGCGGGTGAGATAGCCATGGCCGCCGCTCAATGTCAGGCCGGCAATCCCGGTGGTCGAGATGATGCCCGCCGGGACGGCGAGGCCGAACACATGGGTGGCATGGTCGACATCGCCTTGGGTACATCCCGCGCCGACCCGCGCCGTGCGGGCAACCGGATCGACGCGCACGCCCTTCATGGCAGACAGGTCGATGACCAGTCCGTCATCCACGCTGCCGAGACCGGGTCCATTATGACCGCCGCCGCGAATTGCGATGCGCAGGTCGTTCTCGCGGCCGAACTTCACCGCGGCGACGACGTCGGCGACATCGGCACATCGTGCGATGAGCGATGGCCGCTTGTCGATCATGCCGTTAAAGAGTGCACGAGCTTCGTCGTAATCGGTTTCGCCGCGCGCGATGACCGCGCCGCGCAAATTTTCACGTAGTTCAATGACTTCGTCACGCATGATGCTCTCCTGATCCAAGGAATCAGCAGGGCAGCCCGATGGGCGTACTGCGTCCGTGTCGGAACAGGGCCCTGTCAATTGCTGACGCTAATCGGGGCACCCGAAGGCTGCACTGTACCAGATATTGGCGGTAGCTGCGTCATCTGATTGCTGAGGAGAATGGTTTTCGATTGGAATCAAGTTTGCCCTTGAAGGGCGTTGTTGGATTCTATTCCCAACAATCCGACTGTCTCCGGATCGGTTTGGGATTTTTTGCCTGGCCACCCGCGCTAGCCTGTCAGCGTCCCTCCCGCAAGGACGCCGCCCATGCCGCTCGCCTCCATCGATGTCGACGCGCAACGCAGCCCGACGCCGGCAGAGACCGCGCTGACGCGCCGGGTGGACCTCACCACGCTCCGCCTGTTCGTCGCCGTCTGCGACGAGCAGAATCTCACCCACGCTGCGCAGCGGGAGGGGATTGGGGCCTCCGCAGTGTCGAAACGGATGAACGATTTCGAGCTGGCGCTCGGCGTCACGCTGTTCAAGCGGCTCCCCAAGGGCGGCGCTGACGCCGGCCGGCGAGGCGCTGCTGCATCACGCCCGGGTTACGCTGCTCAATGTCGAGAAGATCGCGGTCGAGCTGTCGGAATATTCGCAAGGCGTGCGCGGCCATGTCCGCATGCTCGCCAACCTCTCGGCGATCGTGCAGTATTTGCCCGAGGACCTCTCCGCCTTCTTCGCGGCGCATGAGCTGCTTCGCGTCGATCTGCAGGAGAGGCCGAGCGGGCAGGTTGTGGGCGGCATCGAGCAGGGCGCGGCCGAGCTCGGCATCTGTTCGGCCGAAGCCGACAGCCGCGCGCTCGAAGTCTTCCATTATCGCTACGACAATCTGGTGGTGGTGATGCGGCCGGACCATCCGCTCGCCGGCCGCGAGAAGCTGCTGTTTATCGAGACGCTCGATTTCGACCACTCGGCCTGCACACCGCGAGCTCGATCTATCTGCGATCGCAATATGCGGCGACGCAAGCTGGCAAGACGATGCGGCTGCGTATCAACGTGCCGGGCTTCGATGCGGTCTGCCGCATGGTGCAGGCCAATAGATCGTGGTCCGCGATGCTGCGCATCTGTCCGCAACCGGCCGCCTGATGCTGGACTATCTGCGCGCCGTGGAAACGGATCGGAGAGGGCGGGCCGGCGGACAGCTCGGCTAGCTGCGTGCGTGCTCGCAGCCGGGGATGTCCGTTCCGGACGCAAGCGCAGGCGCGCGTCTCAGCCGTCGTCGAGCGCGGCGAGGCGATCGGCTTCCATGATGTCTTCGACGGTGTTGGCGTTGAAGAACGGATCCAGCGGTTCGGTCGGCCATTCCACCGTTGCCAGCGGATAGCGCGCGGTCCAGCGATCGATCTTGCGCACGTCCTCCTCGACGAGCGCATGGCGCAATTCGTGCCGCAGGCGCACGCTCCAGAGACCGATGACCGGATGAGTCTGCCCGCCGGATGAGGCGACCGCGAGTTCGGCATTCTCTGCCGCGCGCGCCTGCTCCAGGCGCGCGACAAGATCGCGCGGAAGAAACGGGCAGTCGCCCGCCGCGCTCAGCACCCATTTCGCATCCGGCCGGTTGGCCGCGGTCCAATCGAGCGCGGCGAGGATGCCGGCGAGGGGACCCGGATAATCGGCGACATCGTCGGCGACGACCGGAAGGCCGAACCCGGCGAAGCGCGCGGGGTCGCCATTGGCGTTGATGATCAGCCCGCGGCATTGCGGGGCGAGACGGTCGATCACCCGTTGCAGGATGGTCCGGCCGGCGATCTTGCGCATCGGCTTGTCGCCGCCGCCCATCCGCCGCGCGAGGCCGCCGGCCAGCAGCACGCCCGGGATATCAATCATTGTCGGCCTCGCCCTTGCGCTTGTGCCGCATCGATTCCTCTTCGACATAGTCGAGGTTCTGGTCGTAGACGATCCGCCCCTCACCCGACAGCGCGATGAAGCGCTTGCCGCGGGCGCGACCGACCAGCGTCAGCCCGACCTGCCGCGCCAGATCGACGCCCCAGGCGGTAAATCCGGAACGGGAGACCAGGATCGGGATCCCCATCCGCACCGTCTTGATCACCATCTCGGAAGTGAGCCGCCCGGTGGTGTAGAGGATCTTGTCGGCCGGATCGACATTGTGGCGATAGATCCAGCCCGCGATCTTGTCGACGGCGTTGTGCCGGCCGACATCCTCGGTGTAGCAGACCGGGGTGCTCTCCTTGCACAGCACGCAGCCGTGAATGGCGCCCGCTTCCAGATAGAGCGACGGCATCGTGTTGATGGTGTGGGTCATCTGGTAGAGCCATGAGGTCCGCAGTTCGGCCTTCGGCAGCGCGACCTTCTCGACGGCTTCGAGCAGGTCGCCGAACGCCGTCCCCTGGGCGCAGCCCGAGGTCTGCGTGCGCTTCTTCAGCTTCGCCTCGAAATTGGTGTGGTGCGCGGTGCGGACCACCACCACCTGGAGATCGTCGTCATATTCGACCTCGGTGACGACGTCGTCGTATTTGAGCATGTTCTGGTTCAGGAGGTAGCCGAGCGCCAGGTATTCGGGATAGTCGTTGATCGTCATCATCGTGACGATCTCCTGCGCGTTGAGGTACAGCGTCAGCGGCCGCTCGACCGGTACCCTGATCTCGGTCGGCGCGCCGGTCTGATCGACGCCTGTGACGCGCTCCGTCAGCCGCGGGTCATCCGGGTCAGGAACAATAAGGGGAGCGGTGGTCTTCTCGGTCACTGGCGCACATCCAGACGGGTTCACATGGCTGCGAAGCAGGGGATATAAGCACGATCGGAGACGGACTGGCCACTCTCCGCCGCTTTGCCGGAACTGCCAAGGATTCGTCAAGGATGGTCCGGCTTTGAGGATAACGCCGCAGTTCGCGATGTGGGTCGAACAAATCTTGTCGATGGCCGAGGACTGAGGACATCATGGCGCAGCTTTCCGACGACTGCTTCGCGTTCGGCGGACCGATGATGTCGGTCGACGAGGCCGTCGCGATCATCGCCTCGCGCGTCAAGCCTGTCGGCGAGGCGGAAGCCGTCGCCCTGGTCGACGCCGACGGACGCATTCTCAGCCAGGACGTCGCTGCGCCGCTGCCGCTGCCGCCTTTCATGAATTCCGCCGTCGACGGTTACGCGGTCTCCGGCGCAGACCTGCCGGCGAGCGGCGAGCGCGCGTTTCGCGTCGCCGGCCGCGTGCAGGCGGGAGCACCGGCAGCGCCCGCGCAGCCCGGCCAGGCGGTGCGGATCTTCACCGGTGCGCCGATGCCCGACGGCACCGACACCGTGTTCATGCAGGAAGACGTGCGGATCGACGATGCGGGCAACGTCATCCTGCCGTCAGGCCTGATGGCCGGCGCCAATGTGCGTCCGGCCGGCGAAGACATTGCGCGCGGCCATGTCGCGCTGGCGGCGGGCCGGCGGCTGCGTCCGCAGGACATCGCGGTCGCCGCAGCCTTTGGGCTCACCACGCTCGATGTGGTGCGGCGCCTGCGTGTCGGGGTGTTCTCGACCGGCGACGAGCTGGCCGCGCCGGGGAGCCCGCGCGCTGAAGCGCAATTGTTCGATTCCAACCGTTTCATGCTGATGGCGATGTTGCGGCGGTTTGGTTGCGAGGTCGGCGATCTCGGCATCCTGCGCGACGAACGGGCCGGGCTCGCCGATGCGCTCAAGCAGGCCGCGCGACGCTACGACCTGATCCTGACCACGGGCGGCGTCTCGACCGGCGAAGAGGACCACGTCAAGGCCGGCATCGAACAGGCCGGCTCGCTGGTGCTGTGGCGGATGGCGATCAAGCCGGGCCGCCCGGTGGCGATGGGAATCATCGACGGCACGCCGCTGATCGGCTTGCCGGGCAATCCGGTGGCGAGCTTTGTCACCTTCGTCCATGTGGTGCGGCCGACCGTGCTGGCGCTGTCGGGCGCGGTGCCGTCTGCCTTGCTACCGATGCCGGTCCGTGCCGCCTTCAGCTACAAGAAGAAGAGCGGCCGCCGCGAATATGTCCGCGCTTCGCTGCGCCGGGCGGCGGACGGCTCGCTGGAGGCGACCAAGTTTCCCCGCGAAGGGGCCGGTCTGTTGTCGTCGCTGATCGAGACGGATGGGTTGATCGAGCTCGGCGAGTCTATCGTGCGGGTCGAGCCGGGCGATACGGTCGGCTTTCTCGGCTACGCCGACCTGCTCTGAGGCGGTAGACGTGGTCGAGATCGCGCGAGCCGGCCGCTCGCGTGATTTAGAATTCAGATCGATCGATAGGCAAACATTAACAACGGCCTGCGCGGCAACCCGACGCTGCTAGAGGCGTTCTAAATGTGCTTGCCTGTGGCATGCCAGAGAATAGAGTTGGGTCGAACCGGCGCAACTTGCGCAAAGCCGGGTTCCAAGGCGAGGTTTCATGAGTGGAGACGACGTTCACAAGGTCCGCGCGTTCGAGCATCCCGGAGCCGGCAGGAAGCGGGCGAAAGCCACGCCCAAGGGACGCCAGGTCGACCCCGCGGCCGCTCATGAGATCGAGGTGCTGCTCGCGGATCGGCCGAGACGTCGCGACCTGCTGATCGAATACCTCCATCTGATCCAGGACAAGTATCGCCAGATCTCGGCGCAGCATCTTGCGGCGCTGGCCGACGAGATGAAGCTGTCATTTGCCGAAGTGTTCGAGACCGCGACCTTCTATGCGCATTTCGACATCGTGAAGGAAGGCGAGCCTGATATCGCGCCGCTCACTGTGCGTGTCTGCGATTCGCTGACCTGCGCGATGCTCGGCGGTGAGCAGCTTTTGAAGGATCTCCAGAATCGCGCCGGCCCAGGCATCCGCGTCGTGCGGGCGCCGTGCGTCGGCCGATGCGACACCGCGCCCGCGGCGGAAGTCGGCCACAACTTTATCGATCATGCGACCGTCAGCAACGTGCTCGCTGCGGCGAAGAGCGGCGACACCCATGTGCATCTCCCGCCTTACGTCGATTACGACGCCTATGTCGCCGACGGCGGATACAAACTGCTGGCGCGCTTGCGCTCGAGAGAGCTGCCGCGCGAAGACCTGCTGAAGGCGCTCGACGATGCCTCGCTGCGCGGTCTCGGCGGCGCCGGTTTCCCCACGGGGCGCAAGTGGCGCGCCGTGCTCGGCGAGCCCGGTCCGCGGCTGATGGCGGTGAACGGCGACGAGGGCGAACCCGGCACGATCAAGGACCGCTACTATCTCGAGCGCGATCCGCATCGCTTCCTCGAGGGCATGCTGATCGGCGCCCATGTGGTCGAGGCGCCCGAAGTGTACATCTATATCCGCGACGAGTACCCGGCCTGCCGGGAGATCCTCGCGCGCGAGATCGCAAAACTTCCGCCGGGCGGCCCTGTGCTGCATCTGCGGCGCGGCGCCGGCGCCTATATCTGCGGCGAGGAATCCTCGCTGCTGGAATCGATCGAGGGCAAGCGCGGCCTGCCGCGGCACAAGCCGCCATATCCGTTCCAGGTCGGGCTGTTCGGCCTGCCGACGCTGATCAACAACATCGAGACGTTGTGGTGGGTGCGCGACATCGTCGAGCAGGGCGCCGACTGGTGGAAGAGCCACGGCCGCAACGAGCGCCACGGCCTGCGCAGCTTCTCGGTCTCGGGACGCGTCAAGGATCCCGGTGTCAAGCTCGCGCCCGCCGGCATCACCGTGCGCGAACTGATCGACGAGTTCTGCGGCGGCATGGCCGACGGCCATACCTTGCAGGCCTACCTGCCGGGCGGTGCGTCCGGCGGCATCCTGCCGGCCTCGATGGACGATATCCCGCTCGATTTCGGCACGCTGGAGAAATACGGCTGCTTCATCGGCTCCGCCGCCGTCGTCGTGCTCTCGCAGGCCGATGACGTCAGGGACGCCGCGCTCAACCTGATGAAGTTCTTCGAGGACGAGAGCTGCGGGCAATGCACGCCCTGCCGCGCCGGAACCGAGAAGGCAGCGCTGTTGATGCAGCAACCGGTCTGGAACAAGGAACTGCTTGACCAATTGAGCCAGGCGATGCGCGATGCGTCGATCTGTGGGCTCGGTCAGGCCGCCTCCAATCCGCTGACCTCCGTGATCAAATATTTTCCGGACGGGTTTCGTCCGCAGCAAGCCGCCGAGTAGGGCGGGCCAAGCAGGCGAATTCGACGAGGATTTGAATGAGCAACGATCAGAACTCTCCGCCACAGGGCTACGGTCACGACGCCAAGGGCGCGGCCGGAGGAAAGAACGTTCCGGATGGCCGCGTTACCGTGACGCACAGCGAGCCGATCGGCAAGGTCGGCGGCACGGGTGGTGGGCCGCAGTTGATCCAGTTCGAGCTCGACGGGCATCAGGTCGAAGCGCGCGCCGGCGAAACGATTTGGCAGGTCGCCAAGCGCCAGGGCACCGAGATCCCGCATCTGTGCTATTCGCCCGCGCCCGATTATCGGCCGGACGGCAACTGCCGCGCCTGCATGGTCGAGATCGAAGGCGAGCGCGTGCTGGCGGCGTCCTGCAAGCGGACGCCTTCGGTCGGCATGAAGGTGAAGTCGGCCAGCCAGCGCGCCGTCGCGGCGCAGAAGATGGTGATGGAGCTGCTCGTCGCGGACCAGCCGGCGCGCGAGACATCGCACGATCCGGACTCGAAATTCTGGCACTGGGCCGAGAAGACCGGCGTCACCGAGAGCCGCTTCCCCGCCACCGAGCGCTGGCACGCCGACACCAGCCATCCGGCGATGCGCGTCAATCTCGACGCCTGCATCCAGTGCGGCCTCTGCGTGCGGGCGTGCCGCGAGGTGCAGGTCAACGACGTGATCGGCATGGCTTATCGTAGTCACGGCTCGAAAATCGTGTTCGACTTCGACGATCCGATGGGAGAATCGACCTGCGTCGCCTGCGGCGAATGCGTCCAGGCGTGTCCCACCGGCGCGCTGATGCCGGCGGTGATGCTCGACGACAAGCAGACGCGCGTCGTCTATCCCGACCGCAAGATGGACTCGCTGTGCCCGTATTGCGGCGTCGGCTGTCAGGTCACCTACGAGGTGAAGGACGAGAAGGTGATCTACGCCGAAGGCCGTGATGGTCCCGCCAATCACAACCGGCTCTGCGTCAAGGGCCGCTTCGGCTTCGATTACATCCACCACCCGAACCGGCTGACCAGGCCGCTGGTGCGGCTGCCGGGTGTGAGGAAGGATGCCAACGACCAGGTCGATCCGGCAAATCCCTACACCCATTTCCGCGAAGCATCCTGGGAAGAGGCGCTCGACCTTGCCGCGGCCGGCTTGAAGAAAATCCGCGACGAGAAGGGCGCCAAGGCGCTCGCCGGGTTCGGCTCGGCCAAGGGCTCGAACGAGGAAGCCTATCTGTTCCAGAAGCTGGTCCGCACCGGCTTCGGCTCCAACAATGTCGATCACTGCACGCGGCTGTGCCACGCCTCGTCGGTGGCGGCCTTGTTCGAGGGATTGAGCTCCGGCGCGGTGTCGGCGCCGTTCTCGGCCGCGGCCGACGCCGAGGTGATCTGGGTGATCGGCGCCAATCCGACCGTGAACCATCCGGTCGCCGCGACCTTCATCAAGAACGCAGCGAAACGCGGTGCCAAGCTCTACGTGATGGATCCACGCCGGCAGACGCTGTCGCGGCATGCCACGCAGCATCTCGCCTTCAAGCCGGGCAGCGACGTCGCGATGCTGAACGCGATGATCCACACGATCATCACCGAGGGCCTGACCGACGAGCAGTACATCGCCGGCTATACCGAGGGCTACGACGAGCTGAAGGCGAAGATCCAGGAGTTCACGCCGGAGCGCATGTCGCCGATCTGCGGCATCCCCGCCGAGACGCTGCGCGAGGTTGCGCGCGCCTATGCCCGCGCCAAGTCGTCGATCATCTTCTGGGGCATGGGCATCAGCCAGCATGTCCACGGCACCGACAATGCGCGCTGCCTGATCGCGCTCGCCCTGATCACCGGCCAGGTCGGCCGCCCCGGCACCGGGCTGCATCCGCTGCGCGGCCAGAACAACGTGCAGGGCGCTTCCGACGCCGGCCTGATCCCGATGTTCCTGCCGGACTATCAGCCGGTCGGCCGCGACGACATGCGCGGCGCCTTCGAGAGACTATGGGGGCAGGAGCTCGATCCAGTGCGCGGGCTGACCGTCGTCGAGATCATGAACGCGATCCATGCCGGCGAAATCCACGGCATGTATGTCGAGGGCGAGAATCCCGCGATGTCCGATCCCGACCTGCAGCACGCGCGCCAGGCGCTGGCCAAGCTCGATCATCTCGTCGTGCAGGATCTGTTCGTCACCGAGACGGCGTTCCATGCCGACGTCATCCTGCCGGCCTCGGCGTTCGCCGAAAAGTCCGGCTCCTTCACCAACACCGACCGCCGCGTGCAGCTGGCGCGCGAGGTGATCAAGCCGCCGGGCGATGCGCGGCAGGATCTCTGGATCATCCAGGAGATCGCCAAGCGGATGGGACTGCCTTGGAATTATGCGGGGCCGGGCGAGGTCTTCACCGAGATGGCGCAGCTGATGCCGTCGCTGAAGAACATCACCTGGGAGCGACTGGTTCGCGAGGGTGCGGTGACCTATCCGGTCGACGATCCCGACAAGCCGGGCAATGAGATCATCTTCACGACCGGTTTCCCGACCGAGAGCGGCCGCGGCAAGATCGTGCCGGCCAAGGTGATCCCGCCGGACGAATTGCCCGACGACGAGTACCCGATGGTGCTGTCGACCGGGCGCGTGCTCGAGCATTGGCACACCGGCTCGATGACGCGGCGTGCGCTGGTGCTCGACCAGATCGAGCCCGAAGCGGTCGCGTTCATGACGCCGAAGGACATGCGCAAAAAGGGGCTCGCGCCGGGCGACTTCATCCGCCTCGAGACGCGTCGCGGCGCGGTCGAGGTCAAGGTGCGCGCCGACCGCGACGTGCCGGAGAACATGGTCTTCATGCCGTTCTGCTACGCGGAAGCGGCGGCGAATTTGCTGACCAACCCGGCGCTCGATCCGTTCGGCAAGATTCCGGAGTTCAAGTTCTGCGCGGTCCGCGCCGAGAAGATCGATATCCGGACCGCTGCGGAATAGCCGTCCGGGTCAAAACAAAACGCAACGCGGCGACGCCAACCCGCAGGGAGATCAGCATGCGAACGATCATCGTCGGAGCACTTTGCGCCATCGCAATGGTCGCGAGCGCACACGCCGCGGTCAAGGAAGAGCCGGTCACCTACACCGACGGCGAGACCACGATGAAGGGCTTCGTGGTCTATGACGACGCGACGAAGGCCAAGCGGCCCGGCATCGTCATGGTCCACGAATGGTGGGGCATCACCCCGCATATCCATAACGAGGCGCGGAAGTTCGCGGAGCAGGGCTACACAGCCTTCATTGCGGACATGTACGGCGACGCCAAGACCGCCGACAACCCGAAGGACGCCGGCGCACTGTCCGGGTCGGTGATGAAGAACCCGAAGGTGATGGAGCAGCGCTTCAATGCCGCGCGCGAGCAGCTCGCCAAGCAGGCTTCGGTCAATCCGCAGCGGATCGGCGCCGTCGGTTACTGCTTCGGCGGCGCGGTGGTGCTGAACATGGCGCGCGCCGGCGCCGATCTCGCCGCCGTTGCGGTCTTTCACGCGTTGCTCGGACCCAACACGCCGGCGCCGGCGCCGGGCACCGTCAAGGCGAAAATCCTGATTCTGAACGGCGCCGACGACCCGTTCGTGAAGCGTGAGCAGTATGATGCGCTGAAGAAGGATTTCGACGCAGCGAAGGCCGATTACCGGATCATCGAGTATCCCGGTGCCGTGCACGCGTTCACGAACCCCGAAGCCACCGAGCTCGGCAAGAAGTTCAACCTGCCGCTCAGATACGATGCCAAGGCCGATCAGGAATCGAAGGCTGAGGCGGCCAAGCTGTTTGCCGCAAACCTTCAAAAATGAGCCAACGGGCCGCCGACCTGGTGCCGCAGCATTGACGTCGGCAATCACAGATACGCCGGAAACGATCAGGGTCATCATTTCCGGCGGCTTCGCTGCGGTCTACCGGGAAGTGCTGCCCGAATTCGAGCGAAGCACCGGCATCAAGGTGGAGACCGGATCCGGCGCATCGGAGGGCACCGGTCCGAAAACGATCAGGCATCAGCTTGCGCATGGCACCAAGGCGGATGTGGTGATCCTTTCGCGGGAAGGACTGCGAAAGCTGAACGAAGACGGGCGGATTCGTGCGGGATCCGACACGGGCCTGGCGACGGCTCCCTTGGCGGCAGCGGTTCGGACGGGCGCTGCGAAGCCGGACATCGGCAACGCTGTCGCGCTCAGGAAAGCCTTGATCGATGCGGGTCAGGTGGTGGTGCCAAGCAGCACGAGCGGACAATACGTCCGCGACAAGATATTCCCCAGGTTGAACCTGCCGGACACGGTGAAGCTCACCCTCGAGGCGCGGGGGACCGAAGCGGCCGAAGCGCTGCGCGCGGGCAAGGCAAATCTCTCGATTGGGCCGACCAGCGAGCTGGTGCAGGAGACCGGTATCGAGGTGGTCGGTCTGCTGCCTCCGGATCTCCAGCTCGTGCAGACCTTCACCGCCGCTGTCGTCAGCGACTCAAAGTCGCCTGACGCAGCCAGGCGCCTGATCGATTTCCTTTCCTCGGATACCGATGTCTTGCGCGCGGCAATCAGGCGGGCGGGCATGGAGCGGGCGCGCGGATAGGCCGTCGTCACTAACCGGTTGCGCGGTCGCGGTGCGGCTCAGCGATCCCTGGCGGCGGGTGCCACGTTGAGCGGCGCGCCACCGGTCGAAATCGGACCTGCCGGTTTTGCCGCCCGAGCAGGTGGCGGCTTTCGGGGCTTCGCGGCAGCCTGCGCGACCGGCGCGTGCGGCTGGTCGGCCGCTGCGGTGGCCGGCTGCGGCACGGGAGCCGGAGCGGGGCGCTGGAGCGCGTCGACCTTCGACGTCAGGCTCGCCAATTGGTCGACGACGGTCTTCAGCTGCTCCTGCTGGTCCGCCACCGACTTGCTGAGTGCGCTGATGTCATCCTCGAGCTTCTGCTGGGTCGCGAGCAGATCCGGCAACGTCTCCTTGTCGCCTGCGGCCACCTTGTCGCTGGCCGCTTCGTTGCCCAGGGACGGGACCAGCGGCGCGATCTGGGGCCAGGCGTAGACACCCCCGGCGCCCGCGCAGGCGATGATGACGATCAGCAGGAACCACGGCCAGCGGCGGCGCGCGGCGGGAATTGGGCTTGACGGCGCATGGTGCTGCCATGCCTGGTCGGAATCGTTGGTCACCCATGCTTCCTAGTCTGCTTCGGCAGCTGTTGCAATCGATGCCGAGTCTGACCACTTTGGCAGCTATGTCCCCCTCGTCCGGAGCCCCATTGGCGCCCACGCACACGTCCCAACTTCTTGACGAACTCGTCGCTCAAGCACCGGACGGCCCCGTCGATCTCGAATGGCTCCTCAGCAACCTGGACAAGCGGTCGTTCGGCCTTCTCCTGCTGCTCCTGGGGCTGCTGGTCATCATCCCCGGCGTCGCGACGGTTGCGACGCTGGCGCTGCTGTTTCCGGCGGTCGAGATGATGCGTGGCCGCAGCGCGCCATCGTTTCCGCGCTTCCTGTCGAAGCGACAGTTCGACTTCAAGCGCTTCAAGCGGTTCACCGTCCTTGTGCGTCCAATGCTGCAGGCGATCGAGCGCATCAGCCGGCCGCGCTGGGACGCGCGTCGCGACGTGATCGACCGCCTCGTCGGACTGGTCGTGTTTCTGCTGGCCTTCTCGGCAGGTTGGCCGCTGCCTCTGGTGAACGTCATTCCGGGAATGGTGGTCGTCCTGATCGCGGTCGCCTACCTGCAGGAGGACGGCCTGCTGCTGACGATTGCGATGGCGGCTGCGCTGATCTGCCTGCTCGGGCTCGGATGGACGCTCTGGGCAACGTTCGGAGCCGTGATGGGTTGGATGGGGCTGTGACGTTCGACGGCTAGAGCCGTTCGATGTCCCGACTTCAGGGGTCGACATCTCGCGCGGGCATGATCATTATCTCGCCGGACGTCGCGGCAAACAGCGACGCGAATGGGGAGAACACATGCGTTGCATCACGCTCGCGGCCGTCGCCGCGCTCGGCCTTGTTTCCACTTCGGTGGTTCTCGCTGCCGACAAGAAATACGATCCCGGCGCCAGCGATACCGAAATCAAGATCGGGCAGACCATGCCCTACAGCGGTCCGGCTTCGGCGTATGGCACGCAGGGCAGGGCCGAAGCCGCATACTGGAAGATGATCAACAGCCAGGGCGGAATCAACGGCCGGAAGATCACGCTGCTGAGCATGGACGACGGCTATAGCCCGCCGAAGACGGTGGAGCAGACGCGCAAGCTTGTGGAGCAGGATGAGATCCTTGCCAATATCGGGTCACTCGGCACCCCGACAAACTCGTCGATCCAAAAATATCTGAACGGCAAGAAGATCCCGCATCTGCTGATCTCCACCGGGGCTTCGAAGTGGAACGATCCGAAGGAATTCCCGTGGACCACGCCGTTCTATCCGCCCTATGCGCAGGAAGCGAAGATCTACGCCAAGTACATTGCCAAGGAGCTGCCCAACGCGAAGATCGGCGTGATCTACCAGAACGACGACTTCGGCAAGGACTATCTGAAGGGCTTCAAGGAGGGGCTGGGCGAGAAGGCCGGTCTCATCGTCAAGGAGCTCAGCTACGAGGTGACCGATCCCACGATCGATTCCCAGATCGTCAATCTGAAGGCCGCGGGCGCCGACGTGCTGATGACGATCACGACGCCGAAGTTCGGCGCGCAGGCGATCCGCAAGGTTGCCGATCTCGGCTGGAAGCCCACGCACTTCATCGTGTCCGTCGCGAGCTCGATCGGCGGCGTGCTCGAGCCTGCCGGCCCCGAAGCATCCACCGGCCTGATGACGGCGCTGGCGACCAAGGTGGTGGGCGACCCCGCATGGGACACCGACAAGGGCGTGCAGGACTATCTGGCGTTCATGAAGCAGTGGTATCCGGAGGGCAATCCGATCGATGGCAGCAACCAGATCGGCTATCTGTCGGCGCAGTTCACGGCCATCATCCTGAAGAACTGCGGCGACGTGCTGACGCGCGAGAACCTGCTGAAGCAGGCCACCAACCTGAGCAAGGTCTCGCTGCCGCTCCTGCTTCCCGGCATTACGGTATCGGTGTCGCCGACGGACTACTCCACCTTCGACACGTTCAAGCTTGCGAAGTTCGACGGCAAGACATGGAAGTTCTTTGGCGAGAACATCAGCACCGCGTCGCGGTGAGGACAAGCGAGAGGCGGCCATGCCGGCTGGCATTCATGGACGCAGCAAGTTCGCTGCGTCCATGCGGGGCACGTTACCAATATCGCCGTGTGGCCTAAAGCATGATCCGGAGAAGTGCGAAGCGGTTTTCCGAAAAGATCATGCTCAAACAAAGAGCTAAAGCGCGATGACGATTCAACCTGATCTCATCGCGCTTTAGGCGGTCAGCGGAACGCCTTAGATTCTTGTTGACGCGTTTTCTTCGCGCGAGCCGGTATCCACTTCACTCGAAAACGTCCTAGTGCGGATGTCTGGATCGCTTGAGTTCGGCGACTTGAAACTTCCCGGCGGCGGACAGACTGCTACAAACCCAGTAGGCTCGATTTCGGTACTCGCCCAGGAACACCTTGGTCTCGACGCAATCCTCGTAGGATTTGTAGGTGAGGTTGTCCCTGCATGTTGACGAGAAAGGTCCATGTGTTTGTCCGCCCGCCGACTCGCTACACCCAACCCAGGGGTCTTTGCCGTGTGGCAGGCTCGACTCGCATCCCCCGTTGCAGTTGCTGGCGACCTTCTCCAGACCCTGCTTTCGCAGGGACGACAGCCGGCAAGAAGCGCGCAGCATTCGCGCCCGGCGAACCCGCCATTGCCAAACCTCGCATTGACCGCGCCGCCACGGCCGGGCGCAGCGTGGGGGCGGTGTCAATGAACGGTCGCAAGAGCCGAAAGGGATACCGTCGCATTGAATTTTGCAGTGCAGCAATGGCGCAATTAGCCCCTGCTAAAGGGGCAATGGCAATCGTCGTGGCTTGTCTGTAATGGTGCGACCGGATGTCTCGGGGCCGGTGTTCGTGCTCCGCAATTACGCGGGAGGAAACATGCGTAAATTTATTTTGGCTGCGGCGTCGATCGCGGCTTTGACCTTTGTCGGGCAGGCCTCGGCGCAGTCGCCGATCGTCATCAAGTTCAGCCATGTGGTGGCCTCGGACACGCCGAAGGGCAAGGCGGCCGACAAGTTCAAGGAACTCGCCGAAAAGTACACCGGCGGCAAGGTGAAGGTCGAGGTCTATCCGAACTCGACGCTCTACAAGGACAAGGAAGAGCTCGAGGCACTGCAGCTCGGCGCGGTGCAGATGCTGGCGCCGTCGAACTCGAAGTTCGGCCCGATCGGCATCAAGGAATTCGAAGTCTTCGATCTGCCCTACATCCTCCCCGACCTGAAATCGCTGCGCAAGGTGACCGACGGTCCGCTCGGCGCCCAGCTGCTCAAGAAGCTGGATTCCAAGGGCATGACCGGTCTCGCCTATTGGGACAACGGCTTCAAGCAGATGAGCGCGAACAAGAAGCTGATCGCGCCCGCCGACTACAAGGGACTGAAATTCCGCATCCAGTCGTCGAAGGTGCTGGAGGCCCAGTTCCGCGCGCTCGGTTCGATCCCGCAGGTGATGGCGTTCTCGGACGTCTACCAGGCGCTGCAGACCGGCGTGGTCGATGGCCAGGAGAACACCTGGTCGAACATCTATACCCAGAAAATGCATGAGGTGCAGAAGTACGCGACCGTCACCAATCACGGCTACATCGGCTACGTCGTGGTCGTGAACAAGAAGTTCTGGGACGGCCTGCCGGCCGACATCCGCGACGAACTCAACAAGGCGATGAAGGAAGCCACCGAGTTCGGCAACAACCAGTCCGCCAAGGAGAACGAGGACGCGCTCGCCGAGATCAAGAAGGCCGGCAAGACCGAGATCATCTCGCTGACGCCGGAGCAGGACGAGGCGATGCGCAAGGCGATGATGCCGGTCTACAAGGACGTGGCCTCGCGCGTCGGCCAGCCGCTGATCGACGAATTCCTGAAGGAAACGGGCCGCAGCCCGATGAACTAAGGCGGTGTTTGCACCTCGTCCCGCGTGCGGGGAGAGGTCGAAATTCAAGCGCAGCTTGAATTTCGGGTGAGAGGGAGTTTCCGCGAACGCAACTATCAACGTGTGCGCGGACGGAGCCTCTCACCCCAGCCCTCTCCCCGTAGGAACGGGGAGAGGGAGATTAGTGCTCTGGCCGCAGGGGGCGGCCATGACAGGGGAGATCAATGCTGCTGAAAATTCTGGACCGGCTCGAGGAAATCATCATCGCGAGCCTGATGGGCGCTGCGACGCTTCTGACCTTCGTCACGGTCGTGCACCGCTTCCTGGTCGACGTGCCGGTGCTCTATCCGTATTTGTTCGGCATCAATCTCGCATGGTCGCAGGAACTTTGCATCTACATGTTCATCTGGATGGCGAAGTTCGGTGCCGCCTATGGCGTGCGCACCGGCATCCATGTCGGCGTCGACGTGCTGATCAATCGCCTCAATGACGCCTGGCGCAAGCGCACCATCAGCTTCGGCCTGCTCGGCGGCGCGCTGTTCACCGCGATCGTCGGCACCATGGGCGCCAAGTTCGTGTTCGAGCTGATGCACACCGACCAGGTCTCGCCCGACCTCGAGATCCCGAGCTGGATCGTCTACGCCTGCATCCCGCTCGGCTCCTATCTGATGTGCTTCCGCTTCCTGCAGGTGTGCTGGAATTACTGGTGGACCGACGAGCTGCCGCACCATGACGCCTCCCATGTCGATGGCGTCGAGACCAGCAAGACCGCGCCCGTCGCGCTCGGAGAAGCGTGATGAGCGCCGCACTTATCTTCGGACTGCTATTTGCCCTCATGCTGACGGGCATGCCGATCTCGATCTCGCTCGGCCTGACCGTGCTCACTTTCCTGTTCACCATGACCGAGGTGCCGATCGAGAGCGTCGGCCTGAAGCTGTTTTCGGGCCTCGACAATTTCGGCATCATGGCGATCCCGTTCTTCATCCTGGCCGGCACCTTCCTGACCCGCGGCGGCGTCGCGCGGCGCATGATCGCGTTCACGACCTCGCTGGTCGGGCATCTGCCCGGCGGCCTTGGGCTGGCCGGCGTCGCGGCCTGCGCGATGTTCGCGGCGATCTCGGGTTCGAGCGTCGCCACCGTGGTCGCGATCGGCTCGATCATGATGCCGGCGATGGTCGATCACGGCTATCCGAAGCGGTTCGGCGTCGGCGTGATCTCGACCTCGGGCGCGCTCGGCATCCTGGTGCCGCCCTCGATCATCCTGGTGCTCTACGGCGTTTCCACCAACACCTCGATTGGCGCGCTGTTCATGGCCGGCATCGTGCCTGGCGTGCTGCTCGCGCTGATGCTGGCCGCGGTGACCTTCTTCGTGGCGCAGCGCAACGGCTATCCGAAGATGCCGCGCGCGACCATCGGCCAGCAGTTCACGGCGTTCCGCGAAAGCATCTGGGGCCTGTCGCTGATCGTCATCGTGCTCGGCGGCATTTATGGCGGCATCTTCACGCCGACGGAAGCAGCGGCCGTCGCCGCGACCTACGCCTTCTTCATCACCGTGTTCGTCTACAAGGAGCTGAAGCTCTCCGAGGTGCCGAAGGTGCTGCTGCAGGCGGCGAGCATGAGCTCGATGCTGCTCTACATCATCACCAACGCGGTGCTGTTCTCGTTCCTGATGACGCATGAACAGATCCCGCAGGAGATGGCGGCCTGGATCATCGACAAGAACTTCTCGGTCTGGATGTTCCTGCTCGTCGTCAACGTCATCCTGCTGCTCGCCGGCAACGTGATGGACCCGTCGTCGATCCTCCTGATCATGGCGCCGATCCTGTTTCCGCTGGCGACCAAGCTCGGCGTGCATCCGGTGCATCTCGGCATCCTGATGATCGTCAACACCGAGGTCGGGTTGTGCCATCCGCCGGTCGGGCTCAATCTCTACATCGCGAGCAGCATCGCCAAGATGGGCATCAGCGAGATCACGATCTCGGTCCTGCCGTGGCTATGCGCGATGCTGGTGTTCCTCGGCCTGATCACCTACGTGCCGGAGATCTCGCTGTGGCTGCCGCGGCTGTTGGGAATGATCTAGCGAGCAGATGATCCGGAAAGTGTGAAGCGGTTTTCCGACGAGATCATGCGCAAACAATCAGAAAACCAAAGCGCGATCTCGCGCTTTGGATGTTTCTGGCGGGCAATGAAGCGGATTACATCTTGGCAAGAAAGGTCTCTCTGTCCAATCCGTAAGTTGAAGGCCGCAGCAGGCGGTATCATTCTCAGGCAACCTTCAAAGGAGGTTTGGATGAAGAAAGTTCTGCTCGCCGGCATCGCGGCGCTCACGATTGCCGGTTCGACCGCGGTCTATGCCCAGCATCGCCCGTGGTTCCATGGCCAGATGCGGATGAGCCCCGAGGACCGGGCCGCCTTCCTCGACGCGCGCATTGCCGCGGTGCACGCCGGGCTGAAGCTGACCGCCGATCAGGAGAAACTGTGGCCGCCGGTCGAAACCGCGGTGCGCGACTTCGCCAAGATGCGGCTCGATCGCGCGAATGCGCGGATGGCCGCGGAGAAGACCGATGCGGACAAGGCCGCGAAGCCGGATGATCCGGTCGCGCGGCTGCGCGAGCGCGCCGACAACATGGCCTCGACCGCGACGTCGCTGCAGAAGATCGCCGATGCCGCCGACCCGCTCTACAAGACGCTCGACGACAACCAGAAGCGGCGGCTGACCATGCTCACCCACATGGAAGGGCGCGGCTTTGGCGCCGAGGGCTGGCGCCGCCATCGCCTCGAGCGCGGCATGGACCGCTGGGAGCGCGGCGGCCGCGACCATCATTTCGACCGCGATGACGGTGCGGATCAGGAGCGCTCCGGCCGGCTCTGAGAGCCAGCCGCCGGCATCCTTGCCAAGCCTATGAAAGGCCGCCGGAATCCGGCGGCCTTTCGGCTGTCAGAAAGTCGGGAAAAGTTGCCCCAGCTTGCTGGACATCGCGGAATCGCTTTGCTAAACGACGGCCTCTCTTGCGAGGGTCATTTCCGGACAAGTTCCGGGCGCATAGCTCAGTTGGTAGAGCAGCTGACTCTTAATCAGCGGGTCCCAGGTTCGAGCCCTGGTGCGCCCACCAAGCTTTTCAATGACTTAGCTGTCTTGATCAGTTTGCGATCTCTCGCCGTTTACAGTTTTGTTCTCGCTTCGAGCTTCAGCACGGCTGCCTCAGCCAGCTGAATGTCGCGGCCGAGGTAATGCGCGTCGAGAATCGCCTCGACATCCTTCAGGCTATGTCCGGTAAAGGTCGCGATCTGCGGCACGGTCGCGCCGGCGACGGCCAACCTGACCACCGCGGTTCCCCTGAGGTCGTGGAACGTAAGATCTTCGACCCCGGCGCGGTCGCAGGCCTTCGACCACGAGGTGCGGAAGCCATCGGACGTCCAGGGGCGGCTGTAGGAATTGGTCAGGATGAGCGGGCTTCGCCGCTCGGTCTTGTCCAGTACGGCCTTGAGCGGAGCTCCCGCAGGCATCGCGATCCGGCGGCCTGTCTTCGACTGGCGCAGCCGTATATCGGAGCCGTCATACGCCGACCACGGCAGCCGTAAGAGATCGCCCTGCCGCTGGCCGGTCCACAGAGCCAGCACGAGCGCCAATTTGATCTCAACGCTGGCGGTCTCGAGCATGGCTGCAATCTGTTGCTCGCCCCAGATATTGTCCTTTCGATCCGCCGCATAGAGGCGGCCGCCACGCTCGCATGGGTTGGTTGCGATGATGCCGCGATCCTTGGCGAACGACATGATCCGCGCCAAGGTGGTCCAGGCATAATCGGCCTTGCGGGGCGTCTCGGCGAACGAGTCACGCCAGTTCTTGAAGTCGCCGCGTACGCGACGATCGGCGAGCGCCGCCAGCGGCAGGTCGCCGAACTCGTTCTCGATCAGCTTGAGATAGGTGAGGTACGAGCGGCGACTGGATGCGGCAAGGCCGGTGAATTCTGGTGCCGCCTTGTATTGGGCAATGATCGTCATGAAGGTGCCCACGCGGGGCTGTCGCAGACTTGCGTGCGCCTCATTATATGCGAGCAAGAACTCTGGTGTGTTTGGCTTTTCCGTAATCGCCGGGCCACCGCGCCATGCATAGTAGTGGACTCGCATCTCGCCGTTTGCGAGCAGTCGTGTGACTCTATGTATGCCCTTCAGATTGACGCGCACGCTTCGCTCTCCACTCGTCCAAGGCAGAACTCGCAACGTCGAAAGTTTCGGATGCGGGTAACTTGCTCAGAGAGTCTAGCGCGTGGTCGATCGCTTTCAAGTCCCACCGCGATGTACCGGAAAGAGCAGGCGGCAGTATCCCGCTCTTCACCCATCTGGAAAAAGCGCTGACGGACAGGCTGCAATAGGATGCGGCCTGTTCGCGTGACACCAGGCGCTGGCCATTTTTCCGATCGGAATCCATCGAAGATCCAGTGTTGCAACTCGCTCCAACGCGAGTACGAGCTTCGCCTTTTCATCAGCCGGCGCAACTGCAAGCAGCGGCATCGAGATCAAGCTCCCGCCTTGCGGGAATGCGATCGCGCAATTGCAATCAAGCCCGATCAGGCGGCTCACATTGTCTTGAGACGCGGCGAATCGTTCGATGGCCGGAGGTGGTGATTTCGAATGATCTTACTCTCCCCGCCCCGCCGTCCGATTGGTTCTAATTTGGGTGCGCGTGCGGCTATCGCCGCACTGGGCTCTCGTCAACCGAGCCGCATGGCGGCTCGGCCATCCGGATTCGATCCCTCGCGCAAGGAGAGATAGATAAGTAGCGATAGATATAATGTGTCGCTCGCCGGAGGCACTCGCCCGCGGGCCCCGCCGTCATTGTATGCCGGCGTCGCTATCACTGTCCCGCGTTCGGGTGCCTTGTTGACCGGTCTCGCGACTGCAGTCGCCTCGGGGCCCGTGGTCATTGCATGCCCGCGTCGCTATCACTGCCCTGTCGGCGGCTGCCTTCCTGATTTTCTCACTCTGCCTTGGGCTTCTTCTCTCTCGAGCTGCTCGTCACTCTCATGATTGAGATCTCAGGGGCTCCGCCCCTCGCGCGCACCAGGGTGCAGCGCCGGCTTTTGCCGGCGCCGCCCCGAGCGGTCTCCCCGGTCTTCCGCGCTTCTCTCACTCCGCCGACTTTGGACGACAATGCACGCTTGTGCAGACCCGCTTCTCGTGAAGCGGCCCTTTTCGGGCGGGCGATCCCCCACCGCTCGGGTCGCCCTGGCACTTGCTACCCCCGATCTCGCCGACGGGCAGGGGTGCAGGCGCGTGGTGCGCCTTGCACCCATGGAAGCAAAAGGAAGAATGGTCATGTCGGCCAAGTCAGTTGAAATCATTCCCGCGAGCGGGACGGAGATTTTCATTCCGCTCAACAAACTGAAGAAGTCCCCGAACAATGCGCGCAAGACGCCGCACAGCGAGGCGGCGATCGAGGGCTATGCGGCGAGTATCGCCGCCAAGGGCATCCTGCAGAATCTCGTGGTCGAGCCGGAGTTCGATGGAGAGGGAGCGGCTACCGGCTTCTATCTCGTAACCATCGGCGAGGGCAGGCGGCTTGCTCAGCTGCTGCGGGTGAAGCGGAAGGAGATCAAGAAGACGGAGCCGATCCGCTGCATCGTCGATACCGCGAACGATCCCCACGAAATCAGCCTGGACGAGAACGTCACCCGCGAGAATATGCATCCCGCCGATCAGTTCGAGGCGTTCAGGAAGCTGGCGGAAGAACGGGGGCTCGGCGCGGAAGAGATCTCAGCCCGCTTCGGCGTGACGGCGCATGTGGTGCGGCAGCGCCTGCGGTTGGGGGCGGTTTCGCCCAAATTGGTGCAGCTCTATCGCGACGGCGATCTTACCCTCGAGCAGCTGATGACGTTTGCCATCACGGATGATCATGCCCGGCAGGAAGCCGTCTATGAACGCCTGCCCTTTGACCCTGATGCCTCGACCATCCGTCGCCTGCTCACCGAAACCCATGTCGCGGCCACGGATCGCCGCGCGCGTTTTGTCGGCCTTGAGGCCTATACGGAAGCGGGCGGCACGATCCTGCGCGACCTCTTCACCGAGGATCGCGGCGGCTATCTGGAAGACGTCGCACTGCTCGATCTGCTGGTGACCGCAAGGCTTGGCCGCGAGGCCGATACCCTGCGGTCGGCCGAGGGATGGCGGTGGACGGAAGCCCATCTCGACTTCCCGCATGCCCACGGGATGCGCCGCATCTATCCGCATCCGGTCGAGCTGTCGGCGGAAGATCAGGCCGCCCTTCGGGCAGTCCAGACCGAGTTCGACCGGCTGACCGAACAGCATCAGACGGCCGAGGAACTGTCTGACGACGTGGACGCGCGGTTTGGCGAACTGGAAACCGAAATCGAGCGGCTGGAAGCAAAGCGGCAGGCTTACGATCCCGACGACGTCGCGCGCGGCGGGGCCTTTGTGATCCTCAATCACGATGGCTCAGTCCGGATCGAGCGCGGCTTTATCCGCCCCGGAGACGAGAAGCCCGAGGCTGAAACCGGGCCTGAAGGCGACGCCGAGGCGCGGGATGAGGACGACCGGGAAGGCGAGGAAGCCGCGCCGGATGGCGAAGACGACGAGAGCGCGAGCGACGAGGAGGACGAGGACCAGCCGCTGTCCGACGCTCTTGTTCGCGACCTTACTTCGCACCGAACCTTGGGGCTGCGTCTCAATTTGAGTGAGCAGCCTGACGTCGCCATCGTGGCGGTTACCCATGCGCTCTCCGCGCAAATCTTCTATTTCGGGGCCAATGCCCATGTCGTCGGCGTTCAACCGGTGAAAACGGATTTGGCCGTGCATGCGGCCGGTATCGAGGACACGGTGGCCGGAAAGGCGTGGTCGGATCGCCACGCCAATTGGGCGAGGCAGATGCCCCCGGACCCGAGCGGGCTGTGGGATTTCGTGGCCGAGCTCGACCACGACAGCCGCATGGCGTTGTTCGCGCATTGCGTCTCCCTGACGGTCAATGCGGTCAAATTGCCATTTGACCGGAGGCCGCACGCCCTGGCGGCGGCCCGCCGTTTGGCCGAAGTCGTGGCCCTCGACATGACCGGTTACTGGCGCCCGACGGTGCGCAGTTATCTCGGCCGCGTCACCAAGGCGGGCATTCTGGAGGCCGTGCGCGAAGCCGTCAGCGAGGAGGCGGCTGAGCGCCTGTCGGACATGAAGAAGGCCGATATGGCGCAGGCCGCAGATCAGCTGCTGGCCGCAACTGACTGGCTGCCGTCGCTGCTAAGGACGGACGTCCCACAGGGGCAAACTGATGCGCAAAGCGAGGCGCAGGACGGCGAGCCCCGTTCGCAGGCTGCGGAGTGATACCGGCGTCGGGGCCGCGTAAGCGGCCCCGACGGGTCAAAAATTTCGGCCGCACGCCTGTGGCGCGCGGCCGATTCCATAGCTGCAAAGTGGCGATTCCCTACACAAGCGCTTCATCCGATCGGGGGACGATCCGTCCAGCGAGGCGTAGATCGGGGCCGGGAAGCTCGGATCGCGTCTTGACTGCGCGCATCGAGAGCGCGTTTGGGTCGACAATTCTACCGACGCCGTAGGCTCATTGCGCGCAGATGTGGTTGGGTTCGCTTGCGTTGATTCGGCTGCGTCTGCCCTGCGATTGATGCGCGGACATTGGCTTTTCTTCGACCGATCCAGCCGTTGTCTGATGCTGCGAGGGGGCGGTCGCCATGAAAATCTCTGACAGTTCAGTCATGTGCTCGCGTCCAACGCAGTCTCGATTGGGCTGATCAAGCCCGAGGGGCGGCAAGAGCCTCGATCGCCTTCCCGCAACGGCTGCGCCTGCTTTTTTCCCCTGCCGCGAAGTGGCCGGCATTCCTCGCGGGAAGACAAAAAAGCAGGCTTCGCCGTCCTCCGCTGGCGCTGCGGGCCTTGTGGCTGCGGGCCGATCGCTCCCCGGGCAAGGGATCGCCATCGAGGCTGCGATGGGCGCGGCCCGAGCAAAGACAGACGGAGATTATCATGGCGACCATCGGCACTTTCACCGCTTCCGACACCGGCTACGCCGGCTCGATCAAGACGCTGACGCTCAACATCAAGGCAAAGCTCGTCGCATCCGAGAAGGACAACGACAAAGCTCCCGACTACCGCATCTTCGCAGGCGCAACCGAGTTCGGCGCCGCCTGGAAGAAGACCGCCCGCGACAGCGAGCGCGAATATCTCTCGGTCAAGCTCGACGATCCGAGCTTCCCGGCTCCGATCTACGCCTCGCTGGTGAAGGTCGAAGGCGACGAGAGATTCACCCTCATCTGGTCGCGCCGCAGCGGCGATTGACCCTGACGGATCGTCGGCCCCGCCTCCTCGGAGGCGGGGCTTTTTTATGTTTCTTGCGCCGCTTTGAAGGAAGGCAGAAGGGTATTCTTGCGTTCAGAAAAAGGGGCTTCGCCGCTCGAAATAATGCGATCGACCGGATCGATTTTGGGGCAGTGTCTTCGGCTGAGCGATCGGAATTTTGCGTCGGATCGAGCTCTGATTTTCGATTTCCACGCGTGCTATTTCGCTGATCTAACGAGCCACAATGACGTGTCCACTCTTGCTCCGAGAGCTCGAATTGTCTCTCGTTTGTCGAGTGAAAGGCCTCAATTCACGTCGGTCCGACTGAACGCAGGATGGATCGCTTGGCAATTTGAGCAAAGCCTGACCAACGAAGCCTGAGGACGGAGGAGGGTAGGTAAGCGTCCGGAGCTTGCACCAGACCTTATTCCTTGACGGGATTCTCGGCCTTCCAAGCCCATGGCAGCAGTTCGTCGAGGCGGTTGACGGGATGTCCATCGACCATCCGCGTGAGCACATCGCGAAGATAAGTGTAGGGCTCGACGCCGTTCAATTTGCAGGATTCGATGAGCGAACAGAGCACCGCCCAGCGCTTTCCGCCGCCGTCGCTCCCGGCAAAAAGGTGGTTTTTGCGCCCGAGCGCGACAGGGCGGATCGCGCGCTCAACGGGGTTCGTATCGAGCTCGACGCGGCCGTCATGCAGGAAGCGTGTCAGTCCATCCCAACGCGAGAGAGCGTAGCGCATCGCCTCGGCAAGCTTGGCACGACCGGGTAGCAAGGGGATCTGCGTCTCCATCCAGACCCGGAAGTTGTCCACGTGCGGCTTGGATAACGAGCGCCGCGTAGCCAGTCGATGCGCGGGCGACTGACCGCGGATTCTGCTCTCGACGGCGTAGATTTCGCCGATCCGGCGCAGTGCTTCCAGCGCCAACGGCGCACCGTCTGCCTCTGCAATTTCGTAAAACTTGCGCCTTGTATGAGCCCAACAGGCGGCAAGAATGATGTCGCCGCTACCGGTCAGCCGCTCGAAGCCGGCATAGCCATCGACGTGCAGAACGCCCTTAAATTGCTCGAGATGCGAGGCGGGGCGCTCGGCTTTTCGATCCGGCGCGAACAGGTAAACTGCTGCCGGCGGCGCCGGTCCACCCCAGCCGCGCTGGTCGCGGGCATAGACCCACAAGCGCCCTGTTTTCGTCCGTCCTCGGCCTGGATCCAGCACCGGGATAGGCGTGTCATCAGCAAAAAGATGGTCGGAAGCGAACACGTTTTTGCAGAGTCGTTCGTGCAAAGCCTCGAACCACCAGCATGCGCCGCCAACCCAGCCAGCGAGTGTCGAGCGCTCCAGTTCGACGCCGTGGCGCGCAAAAATCTGCGCCTGGCGATACAGCGGCGTGTGGTCGCAATACTTGCTCACCAGCACCTGGGCGAGCAGGGCCGGCGTGGCCAATCCGCCCGCGATGGGGCGCTCGGGAGCAGGGGCCTGAGTGATGGTCCCGCATGCCCGGCAGGCAAATTTCGGGCGGCGGATACGCACGACGCGCAACTCAGCCGGCACCCAATCCAGCATCTCACTGACGCTCTCGCCGATGGCATGCAACGCGCCGCCGCAGCATGCGCAAGGCTCGCCGCTGGCACCGAGAACGATCTCTTCGCGTGGCAAATGATCGGGCAACGATTTGCGTTTCGGCGGTGCGGAGGGAGACGGCGCGGGTGCTGCAAACGCGTCCGGATTGGTCTCCGCAACCACCAGATCGGTGTCCAGATCTTCAAATCCGAGCGCGAACTGGTCTGCGTCGAGACGCTCGGAGCGCCGCCCATATTGCGCGCGCTGAAGCTGTTTGATGATCAGACGGAGGCGCTCGATCTCACTGTTTCGATGCTCGATCAGCGAGGCGATGTCGCGCACCAGACGGTGCAAAAGCGCTGGGTCAGACGGCAGATTGTTGAGGTCAAGCTGCATATCCGATTCTACTCGGATGCGCCGATTCGATGAAGCGGATTCGCTATATTACAAGGGGTTTTGGCGCTCTCAGCCCGCAATTGCAGGGCGCCATCGACGCTCCGGCGTGCGCCAGTCGATGCCTTCGATAAGCATCGCCAGTTGCGCCGGCGACAACGTGACCGTGCCGCCGGGATCGCTCATTCTAGGCCAGATGAAGCCGCCTTGATCGAGCTTCTTGGTGAACAGACAGAGCCCGTTGCCGTCCCAGAACAGAATCTTCAGCATGCTCGCCCAACACTCGACATTCTGCATACAGTCTTCGAAGCGCGAAGATTGCGTATCCGTGGCATCCGCTTTTTGGGCGGACGCTTCAGGTGGCACCGTTCCGACGCGGCAAGGAGCTGAAATGCATCTACACAGAGGAGCGGCGTGGGTTTAGCCGCGAAGTTCCCAATTGGATGCTCGACGAAAGCTACTGCGCCGGCATGGCGCTAGGACCGCCGCAGGTCAGTATTGAGGGGCTGAACGAATTTGCTGCTGTTCTGAAGCTTCTGGGCGCGACTCAGGCGTCGGGCGCACAATCCCGTCCTTCTTTGAAGAGGGAGAAAGGACGTGCGGAGAAAAAGCCAATATCGCGAGCCGATGCAACTGGGTCTGGATCTGCGTCTTCGGATTCCCCAGAACCCGCTGGGCGCCAATCCCAAAGGTCTGATCGAGGCGCTCGCCGATCTGTTGCTGGAAGCGGCTGGCGTCGAACCCGCTCAGATGTCGGGAGGTGACCATGAGTGTCAAGATCACACGTGATCACCTCGACCGCGCCGCCGTCGTCTATGTTCGCCAATCGACAATGTCCCAAGTTATGGGGAATCTCGAAAGCCAGCGGCGGCAATATGACCTGGCGCAGGCCGCGGAAACCGCCGGATTTAAGTCGGTGGCGGTAATTGACGATGATCTTGGCCGCTCAGGCTCTGGCAGCACTCAACGGCCCGGATTTGAGCGGCTTGTGGCGATGGTTTGTTCGGGTAACGTCGGTGCCGTTTATTGCATTGAGGCGTCGCGGCTGGCGCGCAATGGACGCGACTGGCATCACTTGATCGACCTATGCGCCCTCGCGGGCGCGTTGGTCATTGATCCCGACGGCGCCTATGATCCGCGGCTTGTCAACGACCGCCTGCTTCTCGGACTGAAGGGAACGATGTCGGAGTATGAGCTGAGCCTGCTTCGCCAACGTGGAATCGCCGCTCGGGACTCTAAGGCCAAGCGCGGCGAGTACCGCTTCATGCTTCCACCTGGATTTTGTTGGAGTGAACTCGGCAAGATCGAAATGGATCCCGACGAACATGTGGCGGGATTGGTTCGACTCGTCTTCACGAAGTTCCGCGAGCTCGGTAGCGCCCGGCAGGTCTTTCTTTGGCTGCGTGCTGCCGACATCAAAATGCCTGTGGTTCTAAAAAACGTTCAAATCTACAAGCTCAGCTGGAAGGCGCCGGCCTATCACACGGTGATGCAGATCCTGCACAATCCGCTCTATGCTGGCGCCTATGCGTTTGGCCGAATCGCCCAGAAGACACGGATCGTGGACGGTCGCGCCCGCAAGGTCAGCGGGTTCAAAAAGCCGCGGGAGGAATGGAATGTTCTCCTGCGCGACAATCATCCCGGCTATGTCAGCTGGCAGGAGTATGAGGACAATCAGAGGCTGCTGCTGGAAAACGCCCACATGAAGAAGAACTGCTCGCGAAAATCGGCGCGCGGGGGACGCGCACTTCTGACCGGATTGATGCGGTGCGGCCATTGCGGGCGGATGATGCGTGTGTTCTACGGCCAGGCCAAGGGGAATGCCCATCGTTATCAATGCCGCGGCGATGACGCCCATGTCGGCGCTGGCCTATGTATCGGCATCGGCGGGGTGCGGGTCGATCGTGCGGTCGCGCTGCAAATCCTTGAGGCCGTCTCCGATCGGGCTGTTGAAGCAGCGATATTGGCGTCCGACCAGGTTGAGCGCTCAAGACAAGAGATCATCACGGCCGTCGAACGGGAGCTTGAAGTCGTACGCTACGAAGCGTCTCTTGCTGCACGCCGATACGAGCTTGTGGATCCGGCCAAGCGCCACGTTGCCCGCGAACTCGAGGCGCGCTGGAATGGCGCATTGGAGCGGGTTGCCGAGCTTGAAGGTCGTGTAAAGGAGCTGCGCACCGCATCGGCGGAAAGTCCCAAGATCGACCGCGCCCTGCTTCTGCAACTTGCGCATGATCTTCCGCGGGTTTGGAATGCACCGTCCACGGACACGCGCACCAAGCAGCGGCTGGTTCACATTGTGGTCCGAGAGATTGTTTGCGATCTCGATAGGAACACCAATGAGGCGGTTCTGCTCATCCACTGGACCGGCGGCCGGCACACGGAGGTTCGCGTTGCTCGCGTTAAGACGGGCCGATATCCGGGCGACATGGCACCGACTGCCGTTGACGCACTTCGTAAACTCGCTGGTCATTGGCCTGATCGAGAGCTCGCCGTGTCGCTCAATCGGATGCGCTGCAAGACCGGCGACGGCGAGACCTGGACGACTGTTCGCGTGCGGGAAATGCGCGAACGCCTGGGCTTGCCGGAATACGACCCCGCATCGTCCGACGGCAAAATGATCAGCCTTGCGAAGGCTGCGGCACACTTTGGAATTTGCGTCGGATCAGCAAAGAGCTTGGTGCTGAAGGACATCTTGCCGGCCACACAAGCAATCAAGGGCTCGCAATGGTTGGTTCCTGTCGACGCGCTGAGCTCGGAAACAGTACGTATAGCGGTGCAGCGCGTGATCGAGCGTCGGCCGAGAAACTACATTGATTATCAATATGATAGAATGATCCGCCTACCCGGTATCTGACAAAGGGACGTACAATGAAACGAGCTGTGCCCGCTTGCCTCGGAAGGCAAACAGGTGGCCGGAGAATGGGTCCTTCTTCAACGTTTCCTGGACGATGGTCGCGAGCCCGTCGAGGCCCTTTCTCATGTCGGTGTACCCCAGAGCCAGATGCACCTTCACGCCCGCCGGAACGATCATCATGACGCGCTCTCCCGGTCGGCGACGTGTCGCCGGACGATGTCCGGATCAGCATCGGCGGGAGCGAAGACGCGCCGTCCGTCGGGCAGTTCGACCGCCACCATGCCATCTGGTGGCTGTAATAGATCATGCAGAACGAGGGCCGAAGGAGCCTCCGACGCTGCGTTTGCGAGCTCGACCCGAGCCAATTTTGAACGCTTGTCCTTGCCGAAGCCGAGCTCGGCGCGCCATCGGAACAGCACGCTGGTGACGATCCGATGCCGTCGCGCGACCGATGATACCGTCTGTCCCGTGCGCTCGACCTCGAGCACGATCGCCAGCTTTTCCTCGGCGGTGAAGTTGCGCCGGGTCGACTTCGCCGGCGTTTCCGCATCGCCAACCGCAGGCGTTGTCAAGACCGATTTGCTGTCCGTCTCCTTAGCACTACCCTTAGCACTAGTGCTTATTTGCGCCCGGGCACTCGGGTGAAGCTGCGCTCGCCAGTCGATTTCCACCTCGTTGGTATCGATCAGATCGCGCCACCGCTGCATACCAAAACGCGAGATTCCATGGGCCTTGGCGTACGCCCGCACGCTCATCCCGGACCATGTCATCGCCTCAACATGCATGGCCCAGAACGCCTGGACGGCACGGCTGCGCGCGTCGCTGGACAGCTTGAGAGGCCGCCGCAGACAGCGCTCTTCACGCTTCAATTCGGCCTGTACCTTAAGGGCTTCTACGTCGACAAGGACGCTCAGCCAGCGTGCAAAAGAGCCCTGATCCAGGCGATGCTGACGGCAGTAACTGCGCCGGCTGAGCCCGCTCTTACGCCACGCCTCGATGTGCACCGACCACCAGGTTCGGCGTGCTCTGTTCTCATATTGTTTCCGCCCCACGAGATTCTCCATGCTGCAGGAAAATCCAATATGGAACGGCAAGGCATCCTCGAAAGACGTGCGAGAACCGGACGCTTACGAGGGTAGGGCGGATGGCAAGATAAAAGCACTGTCGCCGAAGGGCGGCTAAGTGGTTGTCTGCACATCCAAGAGTTGGCGACACGGCAAGGTGCCATGTCGGCAACTACGGCCTAAGGCAATGCTACCGTTTGTTAGTTGGGTCTGCGTCTTGATGCAGCTCGCTGGCTTCTCATATCCGGGGTCTTCTTCGAGAAGATCTTGCGGCACGCGCGGCGTCGTCGACGAATTCGAAGTCATGCTTGGCCGGAGAGAGAATGGCAAAGGCAGGAAGGGGAACCGGTGCTCGTGCCGGGTGGCGGAAAGTAGCGCCAGTTCGGATCGCGCGTCGAGCTTTTCAGGCGAACGGATCGGTCCTGGATACGCGCAACGTGCGGTGCTTGCCGGCGGGGGGAAGCCAAGGGACCACGCCGGCTTGTGATCAACATCCGCATGGTGCGCATCAAGGCGAGTGATCTTCACTGCCCGTTCTCAAGCTTGATGCCATGACGCCATCGAGTTACATCGCCGCGAGGGCAACCTTTATCCGCTGGATGGAAATCTCGAGCGCTCGGAGGAAGGTGAGGAGTTCGCGCCGGCCGGCCTCCTCCATGCGGAGGTTGTCGACGCTGAGAGCTGCTTCAACCAACTCTATGAGGGAAACCGCCTCGCATTCGCCGCTAGGCGTGCCGTGATCGACGCCTGGTAGTTGAGCGTGGACGACGATCTTCCCGTCGATCGTCATTCGAGCGGAAACTTTCAATGGAACGCATTGAGCTACTGTCGTAGCCGCGATTTCAACGATAGCGGCGGGGACACCGGTCTCCGTGCATCGGTAGCCGAAGCGGTATGCATCGCTCGCGAGCCCGGCACAATCGTGCCTTGGGAGTTCAATGAAAGGTTCGAGATCAACCGGCACAAGCCTCTCCTCTTTGTTGAGTACACTCAGTTGATGAGTTTACTCAACAGGAAGCATCTCGCCGTCGATGGACGAGATGAAGCAGATTGTTGCTCGGAACTTGAGGCGTCTCCGCCACGAGAGAAAATTCAGCCAAGAAGAGCTTTCGTTTCAGGCGAAAGTCGATCGCAGCTACATCAGCCAGCTGGAGACAGGTGTCTACAGCGCATCGGTCACGATGTTGGCAAAGCTGGCGAAGGCTCTGGGTGTGGAGGTCAGCGAGCTATTGAAGCGGTAGCGCGGCGGAAGGGCTCGCGGTGCTTAGGGCTCCTTGCCGATCGCCAGGCGAGCAATGCTCGCTACGGCCCAAGCCTCACTAGGAGCCGTCTCAAACTGTTGTAGATGTATGTTGGCGGCAGTTAGGTATCAGGAGCCGTCGGACCGATTTGGGCGATGGTTCGCTCGGGCACCGGGGACCTCTGATGAGCGATGGGCATCCAGCTTGACGGGGGAGTGAATCCCTCCCTCTCCGCCACAATAAAACGGCTTCGAGAAAGCCCCGTAAAATCAGGTCTTACTGCACGCCAGAGATCTCTAGTGTAGCCCGGGGTGTAGCCGCGAGGTTGCACCCAGAATGCCATGGTGGCCAGCCAAACGCAACGTGTGGGGGCGAACCTCCGGCGGCGAGCCTCGGAAGCCGCGCGCCCGCAAGCGGCGCCAAAGTTCAGCGCCGTTTCGGCAACCGGCTGCCCATTGGTCGTCGAGCCATGGCAGGTGCTGATCGAGAGAGCTGGTCCCGGGTCCGCCGGCGAGACGACCGCTCCGGACGCGATGATTCACTACGGGTCTCACGGCGTCATCCCGACACGTGACATGCTTCGTCGGATGGGTACGGATATCGACGCGTTTTCCTACCATCACTATGGGGCGGCATCGCAACGTTGCACGGGAACGGCCGGAATGCCGCAGACGAGCGCGGATGCGGCGCCCGCCGAAGAATGGCTCGCCCGCACCGACCAAACCCTCGCGTTCTATCGCAACCTTCGTGACGAGTTTGATCCCGGAAAGCCGATGTGGCTTACCAGACCGCCGATGCGGCCTGCGGCGGAAATCCGTGGGCCTCTACCTTTCTCGATACTTTCCGCTATCTCGACCAGTTGGGCCGCCTAGCCAAGCAGGGCGTTCAGGTGGTGATCCACAACACGCTGGCGGCGAGCGATTACGGGCTCCTCGTCCAGAGGACGTTCGCGCCCAGACCGGATTATTGTCCCGCGCTGTTGTGGCGCAAGTTGATGGGAACGGCCGTCCTGGATCCCGGCGTCGGGATCGCGGAGGGACGGCATGTCTGTGCCCATTGCCTGAGAGGCTCGTCCGGAGGCGTGACGCTTCTTGTCATCAATAACTCGCGGACCGAGACAGCGATCGAGGTGCCGCTCGAAAGCAGGCGCTACACGTTGTCGGCTGTGCCGCTCCAGAACCGCGACGTCGAACCGAACGGGGCGGCGCTCAAGGTCGACGGCGGCGGCAATCTTCCGCTGATCGAGGGAGCGGCGACCGCTGCGGGATCCGTATCGTTTGCGCCTGGCACGATCACGTTTCTGACAGTCGAGCGGTCCGGAAACTCCACTTGCCGCGATTCGTAAACAGGCGTTGGATGTTTCGGGGGGACATCGCAGGTCGGGCGGGTGCCGATTTCGTACCTCGGTCGACTGTAGATGGCACGGTGAAACCACTTCTAAGGGCCGGCTGCCCGAAGAATACGTCCACGGCGTCGGAGGACTGACCCATGACTTCCGAGAAGAGCAAGGCTCGAGTCACCGTTTCCGAAAACGGACCCTACATGGTCACCGGCGACATTCCTCTCGCCAAACAAACCATCATGACGAACGCTGAGGACGGGTCGGAGGCGTGGCAGGAAGGTCCGGCCGTCGCGCATCGACAAACTTATACGCTGTGCCGCTGCGGTGCTTCGCAAACCAAGCCGTTCTGCGACGGCTCACATCTCAAAATCGGCTTCGTCGGTACCGAGACTGCAAGTGGAGACGCTTATCTCGATCATGCGAATCTGCTGAACGGCCCGATCCTTCAACTCACCGACGCAGAAAGCCTCTTCGCGTTCGGGCGTTTCTGCGACCCGAACGGCAGTGTTTGGAGTCAGGTCGCGCAGACCGACGATCGCGGAGTCCGGACGATGTTCGTCCGCCAGGTGAACGAATGTCCCTCTGGACGTTTGGTGGCTTGGGACAAAACCTCCGGGAAGCCGGTCGAACACGCGTTGCCGGTATCGATCGGTTTGATCGAGGATCCCGAGCAGCAATGCAGCGGACCCCTGTGGTTGCGAGGTGGGATACCGGCCGTCGCTGCTGACAGGTTCGAATATGAGGTGCGCAATCGCGTCACACTCTGCCGCTGCGGTGAATCGAAGAACAAGCCCTTCTGCGACGGGACGCACGCAGCAATCAAGTTCTCGGATTCCTAACAGTGGAGTAGGCCATGGGTTTGAATCAGGAAAGTTCTCCCGATCCAGCATTGCGCGATCTCGAAAAACTCCTCCCAGTCTTGGAAGACCTTTACAAGGACGTGCATTCGCACCCCGAGTTGTCGATGCAGGAGACGCGCACGGCCGGACTGGCGGCGGATCATCTTCGTGCGGCCGGCTACGAAGTCGCGACAGGTGTCGGAAAGACCGGCGTCGTCGGCCTGCTTCGCAACGGTGATGGGCCGACCGTCATGCTGCGCGCCGACATGGACGCGCTGCCCGTCGAGGAAGCAACCGGTCTTCCCTATGCCAGCAGGATCACGGCGAAGGATCATGAGGGAAACACCGTCCCGGTCGGTCATATGTGCGGGCACGACATGCACGTCGCTTGGCTTGTCGGTGCCACCAAATTGCTCGCCGAGGCCAAAACGATGTGGCGAGGAACCGTAATGGCGGTCTTTCAGCCCGGCGAGGAGACGGCGGAAGGCGCTCAGGCCATGATCGACGACGGCTTGTTCAAGCGCTTCCCGAAGCCGGACGTGGTCCTTGGCCAGCACGTCATGGTGGGGCCGTCGGGAACGGTTGCCGGACGGGCAGGCGCGATCACCTCGGCGGCGGACAGCTTGCAGATTCGTCTATTCGGCCGCGGCGCGCACGGATCGATGCCGCAGGCCAGTATCGATCCGGTGGTGATGGCGGCCGCGACCGTGCTGCGGCTGCAAACCATCGTGTCCCGCGAGGTTGCCGCTGCGGAGGCAGCGGTCGTGACCGTTGGCGTGCTGCAGGCGGGGACGAAAGAAAACGTCATTCCGGACGAGGCCATCATCAAACTGAATGTGCGGACTTTCGATGCCGGCGTCCGGACGCGCGTACTGGCCGCGATCGAGCGGATCGTCAATGCCGAGGCGGCGGCGTCTGGCGCCCCTCGCAAACCGGAGATCACGTCGCTGGATCACTACCCTCTCAACGTGAACGACCGGGAGGCCAGCAAGCGGGTGGTCGACGCGTTCCGGGGACATTTCGGCGCCGAGCGCGTCAGGGAAACGGGGCCCGCACCTGCGAGCGAAGACTTCGGATCGTTCGGAACCGAATGGCACGTACCGTCGGTTTTCTGGTTCGTCGGCGGCACTGATCCGGAAGCTTACGCCAAGGCGAAAGCGGCAAACAAGCTCACCGAGCTTCCGGTGAACCACAGCCCGAAATTCGCCCCGGTTCTTCACCCCAGCTTGCGAACCGGCGTGGAAACGCTGGTCGTTGCGACCCGCGCCTGGTTGCCAGCATGAGTATGATCACCGATCTCGTGGCGATCGTCTAGTGCCGGAAAGTGGCATCATGGAGAAGCTTCCGCTTGTGCTTGACCTGACGGGCACCTTCGTCTTCGCGCTCAGCGGGGCGTTGGCCGGGGTCAAGCGAGAACTGGACCTGTTCGGCGTACTCGTGCTGTCGTTCGCGGCGGCGAATTCGGGCGGCATCACCCGGGACCTGCTGATCGGCGTCGTCCCGCCCGGGGCGGTCGCCGACTGGCGCTATCTCGGCGTGTCGCTCTTCGCCGGCATCGTCACTTTCTACTTCTCGTCCTTGATCGTGCGGATGTCGAACTCGGTACTTCTTTTCGATGCGGCGGGTCTCGCGCTCTTCGCCGTCACCGGTGCTTCTAAAGCGCTGGCCCACGGCTTGAATCCGCTCATGGCGATAGTGCTCGGCATGGTCACAGGGATCGGCGGCGGGATGGTGCGCGATGTACTGCTCGCGGAAATTCCGACGGTACTCCGGGCTGAACTCTATGCCGTCGCGGCATTGGCGGCTGCGGCCATCGTGGTAGTCGGGCACATGCTGCAGTTGCCAGTCGCGCCGGTCACGGCGGTGGCGCTCATTTCATGTTTCTCGCTGCGCGTCATGGCGATGAAGCGCGGCTGGCGGCTTCCGGTTGCGAAGTTCGGGGATCGATACGATCCTAGTCGCGAAAAATCAACTCGAAAGGCCCCAAGAAATCCTAGCGCCGGATGCCTTCTGTGGAAGGATGGCGGACGCCCAGGTGCCATCAGTAGGTTCAGTTACAGCAGAGGAAAATTCACACGGCGAAATCCGGCATTATCTGCGCGGAAAACTGTTCGACCGCCTGGCGAAAGGATGCTTGGCCCGACTGAAATCTTCATAGAAGGCGATAGCATTGTCGAGGTATCGGGCTCGGTCGGGCGGCCCGGCGGCGCGAATGTCCTTGATCTGAGCGACCGCATTGTTTCTCCCCGCTTCATCGACACCCACGTTCATCTCTACGTCGACGGGCTGAATCTCGCTCGGCAAACGCTACAGTGCTCGCCAGCAAAAGCGCTGGCTGGACTGCATTGCGCCCTGCAATACATGCGTTATGGCTTCGCGACATGGGGACGCTGGATCCGGAATGGACCACCATCAACCTGCGCGACGCCATCGATGGCGGCATGACAGAGGTCCAAGCTTGCTCCTCCGCAGTCATCCAGATGGACGCCTTTAGCCTGCTTTCGTGCGGTTGGCCGCTTCGGCCTCCCGCGCCAGCCGTTCGACCTTAAGGCGCTCTCGATTATCGTGGAGCGCTTGTTGGGCTTTGGCGTAATCGGTCACAGCTTCCTTCGCCCCGACCGCTTTGAATACCTTGTGGGCTTCCCGTTCCGCTGCCGTGGGTGCCCGTCGGTTTCGGTCGTTCATCATTTTGCTTCCCAAATACGGTTTTCGATCCTGTCGGCTAACGGGTCACCGCTCGTGTAGCCGCCAAAAAAGATGTTGGCATTAAATTCCAAACGAATGCCTCATCTGGACCACCATGCGCTGGACTGCGTAGGTGTATTTGCCTTATGCGAACTGCTGATCGCCAATGTAAAAGACAGCAATAACGCCAATCGCCATCAGCAGTCCTTTCACCTCCAGGCTCCCTTAATGTATTAGCTCCAATGGCAAGGTGTTTATGGGCGGGGCGGCTCGGACCGCCGCGATGATTCTGGCATCCTAGTCGGAGCCTCTGTCCTTGTTGGCTCCGGTAGCCGGGCTGGTTCTAACGTTCTGTTCGAACGCGCCATCCAGGCCGCAAGACGGAAGTAGCCGCGCGGCAGCGTCAGCATGAACCATTCCTGGTCGCCCTGATCCATACGCGAAAATCATTTCTGTCGCCGGTTAAGGAACTGTTGCAGGCCTCGCTCGCACCGTGATCTTCCGGGCAGGTAGTTTGTGCCAGTTTGCCCAGGCACTTTTTGCAGATATCAGGGACGTTTCTGGGGCGATCAATTTCTTACAGGAACGAAGCGCGTCCGGTGGCACTCGTTGCAGATCCGGTGCCGTCCTAGGCGGACTTCGGAGTGATGGGCATTGTCGCCGCTATGCGCCTGCCTGTTCGAAGGCTTGCTCCAGCGCTCGGAGCGCCACTGGCCGCATCAAAGCATAACCCGCGACATTAGGATGGACACCATCAGGCATGATTGCCGCCTTTCTGGCGTCATCGAGCGTTCCGAATGCGGTTCGATAGTCGGCGAAGACATACCCCCGCATTCTTGCGGTGTCCTCAATCCAGGCATTCATGCACGAGATCCAAGGTTTGGGATCGACTTCTGGTGCCCATGAGAACTGGTCGTAATCAGCATAGTTGCCGAGGATCACACGCAGGCCATGCGCATCGGCAAGTGTCAGCATCGCCAGCACATTGTTCTGATAGTCGCGGAATGTCGTCGGGCCGGTATTGCCAGCGATGTCATTGCAGCCGCACAGAATGTGAACCACCTTGGGCCTAAGTCTGATGACGTCTGCCATGAAACGCAGCAGTATCTGAGGCGTGGTCTGCCCAGCGATGCCACGCCCGACGATCCCGTTCGAGAACAACTCGGGATCGACGTGAGGCCATGCTTGGGTCAGAGAATCTCCGATGAACACCGCGCGCAGCGGCGCCGTTATCGCAGCATTGCTGTCTCGGTATTGGCTGAGATTCGGCCAGTCGCTGCCCGCTGCTCCACTTAAATTCTCGACCATTCCGACTGAGCTCATTGCCGACCTTCCCGCCCCACGTGGAGGCAAATTCACATGGGTTATGTTCATCCCAAAGCCCCGCGAAAACAACAACGCCGCCCGCTTAAAATACACGCGGACGGCGCTGACTCTAACCCCAGGACGGTGGTGCAAAATCCTGACGAAGATAAGACTCTCGACGCGCCCAATGGTTTTGTACCCCTGAAGGAGCAGCTTCAGCTTAGGAACCGCTTCGTGCGGGCGTCCTCCAGTCCTTGCTGAACGGCACAGCGCGACCGTCAATGTCGTGCCAATTGGGAACGATGTGTACGGCACCGGCCACGCCGCAGACCGTACAGACCAAGCGCCAGCCCACCCTGGACCATGGCTGATCCTCCGCGATGCGGCCAGCGAGGAGACCGGCCGCCAAGTAGCGATCGGCGCTGACGATGCGGCTTCGGAAGCTTCGTTTGAGGACGCTATGGATCAGCTGCGGGCAATGTTCGCCGAATGATCTCAATGCTCCCCACGACTATCGAGGGCATGCGGGCGATAGTCTCAGCGGTGCTGAATTTCCAATGGGACGCCAACGACGTTGAGTTCGCCGAAGGGACCATCGAAGGTGTAGCGCTCGGCGTGCCGGTCGCCGGTCTGCTCGACAAGCCACTGCCGGATCGTCTGCCGAGTGGGCTGCCGCCCGGGGCTTAAAAGTACGCCGCCGGGCTCGAAATATAGCGTCCCGGCGGCGCCCTGTTCTTCCAGCCCTGGGCCCTGAAATCCCCAGAGCGGGTTGTCTAGCAGATGCGCAGGCGCGTGACTGTTGCTTGGTTCACACAAAGTTAACGAAAGAAGGGCCGGCACGTCGTGGCAAACGCACCAGCCCCTCCCGAAACGTAACCGTCTGTTCCCCAAAACGGGGCCGTCCACGGAGAAGCCTACGCCGAGCAGCTTGCTGATTTGCTAACAGCCCACTGGGCTCGGCCCGGAATGGGATATCGCCTTTCGGCGAGTTGGACGCTCCCCGCGCCGAGGTTGTTTTCGCCGGTTCGGGCCGGCGGACTTCTCCGTCCCGTTCAATCACCAGGAAGTCGTAGATTGTCGCCGGAAGCCGGTGCCAGGTATTTCGGTTCTTGATCGTTAATTCGGTAGCCGTCCTCGCCCTCATGACGGATCGTATCCTGAGACGACAGGCTGGAAAGCGGATAGGGCATTGGCGCTTCGGTCTATGGCGCTGATCGTGATCGTGCGACCGTTCTTGGGATTGCTCGCCTATGTCCTCCGCAACAAACCTTCACCACCGAACATTCGAGGTCTCGTGATCGCAGGAGCTCGGGATGTTAGAGGAGTTAGGTGGGTTGATGCGGCGAAGTCGGATGACCGTTCGCTTGACCAGGGTGGGGGTCGAAAGTCTACGAGCGTTTCTCGTCGACCGGTCCCCATGGTTCACACGCAAAAAGTTCGGAAATAAAAACAAAAAGCCCATTTGAACTAAAGGTGGGGAGATCGCGCGGAGTGTTGGTGAACCGCAAAAGTATCGCTGGTACAGCTCGGCCGCTGAAAAGCGGGGTACCAATCGGAAGGCGTTTAGTAGCGATCGACTTGACCTTGGGAACCAGTTTTCCTTGCGAGCGTTGGGGTATGTTTTAATCACCTAACCTGAGATCTATAATTGAGTGTTTTGACACAAGATGCTGGACCCGACGTGCACCGGCTACTCCGGCAATTGCAAGCGCGCGAAGCGGAGCTAGCCCTGATCCACCGAATCGCCGGTGTTGGCGGAGTAGAGGTCGACCTTCGAGATGGCTTCCGCAACCGAAGGTCGCCCGAATATTTGATAATCCACGGCCTCCCTCCGACGGCAGCCAACGAGACTCATGAGGACTGGGTTGCACGCATCCATCCTGAGGATCGAACTCGCGTCGAAGGCCAGTTTCTCGATTCTTTGGCGAGTGCCGCCTCGGACTACTCAGCTGAATATCGCATCATTCGGCCGAGCGACGGCCGGACACGCTGGGTCCGGGTCGCGGCTCAAATCGACCGAGATACCGATGGTCGACCGATCCGTCTGATAGGCGCGCACTTCGACGTGACGGACGCAAAACTTGCCGAACAGGCTCTCCGTGAGAGCGAGGAGCGATTTCGAACGATAGCCAACAGCGCGCCGATTCCAATGTGGGTCACCAAACTCGACGGCGATCGCTCATTCGTAAATCAGGCGTACACGGAATTCTTTGAGTTGAATTACGAGGAGGCGCTTAAACTTGATTGGCGCGCCCGGGTGCACCCGGAAGATGCCGAGCGAATCCTGAAGGCCGAACAGCTGCGAAAGCTTGTGCCAGTGAGCCGTGATCTACCCAAGAATTTGTTCGCGGTCGAGATCAGAATCCTGCGAACGAATGGAGATTGGAGATGGATCAAAGCCGTATCCCAGCCCAGGTTCGATGAGCACGGAGAGCATGTCGGCTTTATCGGTGTGGCACTCGACATCACCACGGCCAAACAGGCCGAGATTGAGCTTCGCGCGTCCGAAGAGCGTTTCCGACTCATGGTTGAGAACGCACCCGTGATGATCTGGATGAGCAATGCTGCCGGGAAATGCGTCCAGCTCAATCAGATGCTACGCGAGTTCTGGGGTGTTTCAGCGCAAGGAGTCCCAGAATTCGATTGGAGCGATACATTGCACCCGGAAGACCGCGCGAGCGTAGTCAGCAAAGTCTCCTCTGCTCTAAATACACGCAGCGACTTCGAGCTAAAGGCCCGCTACCTCGATGCGAAGGGCCGCTATCGCATGCTTGAAACTCGCGCCCATCCTCGCTTTTCGACTTCGGGCGAATTCATGGGAATGATTGGAGCAAACGTCGACGTCACCGAGCGCGACGAAGCTGAGAAGGCCCGCGAGCTGCTCGTGGAGGAGCTCAACCATCGTGTCAAAAATACGCTTTCGATTGTCCAAGCCATCGCGCACCAGACTTTCAGGAATAATGCCGATCATATCGAGGCACGGCATGCGTTTGAGGGGCGGCTTATTGCACTAGGGCACGCACACGATCTGCTCACGCACGCAAACTGGGAGAACGCGTCGCTGGCGGAGCTCGCCGAGGCAACTCTCGATGCCAAGGGGACAAACGCGAATCGGATATCGCTCGCCGGGCCGAGAGTTCTGCTGACGCCAAAACAGGCCGTTTCGATTGCGATGGCGTTGCACGAGTTGTGTACGAATGCGAGGAAATACGGAGCGCTCTCCAAGGACGAGGGCCGCGTGCAAGTTGACTGGAGAAGAACTAGCGGTGCACGGGCACAGCTCGGTATCATTTGGCAGGAAGTTGGCGGCCCGGTGGTCTCTCCGCCGGCTCGCCGCGGCTTTGGATCTACGCTGCTCGAACGCACCTTGGCTCATGATCTTGACGGAGAGGTGACCGTCAAGTTTGACCCTGCGGGGCTCCTTTGTCGAATAGCACTTCCCCTGGATGGCGCAGTCGCAGGGGTTGGCGACTAGAAGAAGGTACGGCATACGCCGATCCTCGTAGGATCACATAGCGCTGGTTCACACGCAATGAGACCGCGATGAGGCTCGAGTTCAACCGTTCTGTCTTCGAAAAGCCGTCGATTGATTGGGTGGGGGGCGGCTAATTCCTCAGGCGCGTCTCCGCTCGCGGACCGGCCCCACCCTCATTCAGGGATTGTTTCTGGTCTGGCGAGAGTTTCGGTTCGGTTACCAAAGTGTGCCACAGTGTTTTGGGGAACAAGGTAGATATTTCAAGCGCTTGGTGGAAGACCGGACGTCGACAAGCAAGGCACCTCTGGCAAGAGCGAGCAGTTATTTTCAGGAGTGGCGGTGCAAGAGCTACGCCGCGAAGCAATTGCAAGCAATAGTCGCGAAATTTAGGAGGGGAGCGGGATGCCGAAGAAAACGAATGAAGCCAGGTGATCGGGTATCCCAATCACAACCAACGTGCTTTGATGTTCATTCCAAAAGCCTCGCGACTTATTGAATCAAAGGAGTGGCTGTGTAGGCCGGCTACTTTGCCCACAAAGAGCAATTTATATCCGGCAATCCAACAGCTGAAATTGGCCGGATCTCAAGCGGCGCTGTTCCGCGAAGCGTGTCCGGCACCTTTGAGGGGGAGCGAGTTTGACCGAGATCGGTTTTTTCGAAACTCAATCTGATATTCCTGCTATCGATTGTCATGCTTCCCGTGACAAATGGACTTTACGGCGCGAATAAGCTACGGCTTCCATCTAACTGTCATTGCCGGCTTTAATGCGCTGCTATGGTTCTGGCGCTGCGAGGTCGCCGCAATCCCGAGTTGCTGGCAACAGCGATTTTTCCGGTCGTCGCACTCGTGTTCGGGACGATGATGGCCGTCGTCGCGCCGTTCGTTGCGCAATTCACATGGTGCCTGGCATTTGGCGCGCCTCTGGCGGGGTGGTTGGCGGCCCGGCGTTGTCCGCCGAGAACGAATTTCCCCCTCCTGGCCCACGGCGTCAGTTAACGCAGTGCAGCGGCATGTCCGAAGCCAAGGGTAAGAGCGGAAGTAGCTGACCGACTGCAAAGACGACGCGATTGACCAATCTCGGAAGTCGGGTGGTCAAGTTTGCTGCGCCGCGAATAACAACTTCCGGTAAGCTGGCCTCACCGGCTCCAAAAGGAGATATGTCCATCATGCTGGACCGCATCCTCGATGCAGCAACCGACAACCTCAGGTTCGCGAAGATTCTGGTCCAAATGGGCCTCGATCCGAACAACGTGACCTGGGACGCCATCTTCAACCGCCTGCTGGAGCTCTTCCTGCACAACATCACGCTTGCCAATATGTTCGCCCTGATCGGCGCGATCTTCTTCGTCGCCACGTTGCTGACACACACGATGGTACCGCTGCGGGTCGCGAACATGATCGGTTGCGCGTTCTTCGCCATCTTCGGTGCGCTCACCGGAGCCGTCACGACCTTTTTTCTGTATTTCCTGATGATTCCCATCAATGCCTACCGCCTCCGTCAAATGCTCGCTCTCGTGAAGAAGGCGCGCACCGCAACGCAGGGCGACATGTCGATGGAATGGCTCAAGCCGTTCATGACTGACCGCAAGTATCGCAAGGGCGATATCTTGATGAGGAAAGGTGACGCGGCCAACGAAATGCTGCTGACCGTCACCGGCAAATTCCGGGTCGTCGAAATCAACGTCGAACTTCCGCCGGGGCGTTTGATGGGCGAGCTTGGTTTCCTCACGCCCGACAACCGCCGGACCGCGACGATCGAATGTATCGAGGATGGTCGCGTTCTAACTATCAGCTACGAAAAGCTGCTCGAGATCTACTTCCAAAACCCGCAGTTCGGCTATTACTTCCTTATCTTGACCAGCCAGCGCCTGCTGGAAAATCTCGCGCGGGCCGAAGCCATCATCGCGCAGAACAAGATCGCGCGGCAGCCGCCTCTCGCCAACTGACAGCGGCCCCGGGCGATTGATCGCGGCCGTCGCCTGCTCGACCGCCGCCGTCCTAATTGCCACTGGCTTCACGCGCATGGCGCAAAACTTGAATTCGGGGACCTTTCCAGGCGGATCGAACGCCACATTGGCGAGCGGATTGGCAACAGTCCTGCCGCTCATCCTTCGGGAGGGCTTGAAGTCCGATCATTACACGCTGCCTGCGGCCATCGCCGATAAAAGCGAAGCCAAAATCGAGAGCGTCTTGCTGCAGTGCATGAGCCTGTTGTGGGCCCACTTTCGGAAGTGCTGCGCCGGCAAATGAAAGTCGGGTCTCGGGGGTGAAGCGGACGCCACGATCGCGCGTTCTAGCAGACATGAATAACTCCCACTCAGGGATCTTATTCTAGCCGATGGCGATCTTGTGCCCCGTTCTCAACGGCGCAGCAGCTGTTCCTTCGAGAACCATTGATACCTGAATCGCTTACGAAGAGGCCGGGAGCCGATGAATCGGGTCCCGCTGGTGCGAAGCGGTGTTTATTTTCAGAGGACGATACATAGTAATTGCAAGGACGAACGCGCAATTCGCCGCTGCAGCCAATCAGCAACCAATGGCCGTTTAGTCATGGTAGACTTCTAGACCCACTGTGCAAACTCTTCAGCGCCGACCCATGCAGAGGCGAGCATGGGAGGACCACGCAGCTGTCGGCAGTCGCTATGCGCGTCCTTGCGGCGTTCCTGCGTACGCTTCGCCGTTCCTGTCGCCATTCTGTGCAAGGCTTCGCCGTCCGTGGGCGGCGTCGCGATGATGGCGGCAGTAGAGGTGGTTTGGGCTTTAGCCGGTGAGATCGTCAGAACCGCAGCAGGAGCGACAAGTCCAAATGCAGGCGCGTCTCGAAGGAAAGCGAGCGCGCTGCGACGAGAGACCTCTTTCGGCTCCGCACCCAGCGGCTGGGTACCGGTCTAGCCACGCTTGGTGCAAGTAGACGGAATGGGCGAATGGCAGCAGGAAGCCTCATGACCATATAGGGTCAACGTGTCACGCTGTCACAGTTGCATAACGGCCAAAGGCGGTCCGATTTGCGGCTGGTCTGGTCGTCTTGCGCTCAGACGGCGTAAACGTTTCACGATGACAAACGGCCAATCAGCTCGCAGTCGAGGGCACACCATGGAAAGCTTGGCGCATTATCCTTTTTTTGTGTTCGTCCTTACTTTCATTTTCCTGTCGATTGCCACGATAGCGGGTGCCTCCTTGCACAAGCGATACCCTACTGTCACGGCAGATCATAAAGACGATTTGGGCATCATTCTTGCGGCCACACTGACACTCTTGGCGCTGATCATAGGCTTTAGCTTCGCCATGGCCACGAACCGCTACGATGAGCGCAAGAGGCTTGAAGAAGCGGAGGCCAGCGCGACCCGTACTGAAATAGCGCGAGCCGAATTGTTGCAGCCAGTAGAGGCCGAGAAAGTACGCAAGCTTCTGAGAGAATATCTTGATCAGCGCATATTGTTCTATGACATCAGGGACATTTCGCGACGGGCGCAGATAGCTCAGCGCACCAGCCAACTGGAGGGCGATCTCTGGGTACCCATCCGCGAAGCTGCGGCGGCGCAGCCAACGCCTGTGGTCGCCCTCATAGTCGCCGGCATGAATGATGTGTTGAAGGCTCAGGGCGACGCTCAGGCAGCAGAGTGGAACCGAATTCCTATCGCTGCATGGCTCTTAATGGCAGCAATCGCTTTGTGCTGCACAGTGTTGTTGGGCTATCGTGCGCGAACTTCTATGCCACTGGCTCTCGTCCTTCCCCTCGTGGTCGCAAGCTCCTTCTTTTTGATCGCCGATATCGACGCCCCACGTCACGGTCTCATTCATGTCGGTCCGGAAAACCTAAAAAGTGTAGCCCTTGGGCTTACGCAGTAGACGACGGTCCGCGCGGTATTGCATCCCATCGGTTTTGGGGTCTTTCTGAAGCGCAGCAACGTGCGGGGAGCGCGCGACGAAACCTGCGCGTATTTGTAAAAGATGCATCGCACCGAAATTTCATGAAGATCGAAAGGATACGGGCTGGCCAGATGGCCAGCCAATAAACACAGATCGGCTGGAACTTATCAGTTTGTGGTGCTTGCTCGACTCGGACTTCCATACACCGGTCGATTATTCGAAGGCGCAGCCCGCCAAGAGCGGTCTTAAATTTTCAATGAGAGCTCCAGCCTCTCGCTCCGTCCTGACATCGGTCCTGACATTGCAAAAACATCTGACCGAACCATGCGCCGGTGCTGTAAAGCCTACACGTTGATCTCGCCCGCGGCGCGCACAATCGCTGAAATGGCTACTTTAGCTGCCGGCGACGAGGTTCTCCCTCGCAAACGCACAATGCCCGTGGTCGACGTCGGCGATTGCCAGCCGTGCACGATAAGTCGGACGAGCCTCCCGGATTCCAGCTCCTCCCCTACCGCCGCGGTCGTCGCACCCAGAACGGTATCCGTGGTGAGCGCGACCGTCTTGAGCATGCCATAGTTGTCGCACTCGAGCGCAATGGTGACCTCCTGGCCCTCAGGCAGGCCCAGCAGGGCGGCTAGTTCCACCTTTGAGGGGCTCAGTAGCTTCGGCACCGCGAGACCGTATGCCCAGACTTCCTGCAGCGTGTGCTCGCGGCCGGCTAGCGGGTGGCCTGCTCGCACGTAGAGGTGGGCCGGTTGCCCCCCGATCAGCTGGATGTCCAGCGCGGCATCCCTGGGCATGTCGCGCACATCGGCGGCAAAGAACTCGATGTTCTCGGAACGCAGGCTCTCCAGCAACTGCAACCAGTTGCCGACCTCCATGCGCAGCGCCACCTGCGGATGCTCGCGGCGCAGCGCCACAAGCGCGCGTGGCATCAGGGTGGCCGTCAGCAGCGGTCCGACACCGAAGGGCGTGTCGCCGAGCTGGCTGTCGCGGTAAAGATCTACGTCGCGTTGCAGGCACCGTGCCTCGAACAACAGCTTGCGCGCTCGCTCGATGACGAATTCGCCGGCCGGGGTGGGGCGGACATCACCAACGTCGCGTTCGAACGGGCGGATACCTAGCTCGCTCTCGATGGCCTGAATGCTGCGGCTAAAAGCCGGCTGGCTCAAGTGGACGGCTTCGGCTGCGCGGGCGAAATGCAGAGTGTCGGCAAGGGCGACGACGTGGCTGAGGCGGCGCAAATCCATGGTGTTGCTCCCCATGCATTAGAATGATGTGGATTATGCATTGGACGCATCATGACCGCACTCCTAATGTCGCGCTCACAACACAAAAGATGAGAGTAGGAGACGCCCCACATGAGCTCGCAACTGCAATACCTCCTGATCGGCGCCTGCATCCTAGGCTTTGCGGCCATGGAGTTCATCACCCGGCGCTACCAGGCCGCCGTGCGCGGCAGCGCGACAGCCAACGACGCCTGGCTCGAGGTGCTGATGTTCGTCAGCCTGCTCGCCATCACCCAGCCGATCGCACTGCTGGGCAGCAACGCCTTGTGCAACTGGCTCATGCCCGCGCAGCACAACGCCTGGGCCAACCTGCCGTGGTGGGCCATGGCCGGCTTGCTGCTGATCGGCGATGACCTCACGCAGTACCTCTGGCACCGCGCCTCGCACACGCCGCTGCTGTGGCCGCTGCACCGCGCGCACCACAGCGCGGCCTACATGAGCGTGCGCATCACCTACCGCAACAACTTCTTCTACTACCTGATGATGCCGGGCCTGTGGATCGGCGGCGTGGCGGTGTACCTGGGTTTCGGCCCGGTCTACGCGGCGTACCTGGTGATCAAGTTGGCGGTCATCCTGGGCGCGCACTGCGCCTGGGCGTGGGACGCGCCGCTGTACCGGATCCGCGCGCTGCATCCGCTGATGTGGGTGCTGGAGCGCACCATCTCCACGCCAGCCACGCACTGGGCGCACCACGCTCTTACTAACGAAGATGGCATCGGCCACTACAAGGGCAACTTCGGCAATCTGCTGTTCTTCTGGGACGTGCTATTCGGCACGGCGCATATCACGCGCAAATATCCGGCAAAGATCGGCCTGCAGGACGACATTCTTTTTGGCCCGGAGCGCTGGACGACGCAGATGTTCTACCCGCTAGTCCACTCCAAGCGCGAGCATTCGGCGCTGCGCCCCGGCGGCTATGGCTTCACCGAAGCCGACCTACAGACTGAAGCTAAAGAGAAGGCTGCTTGAACGACCGCAACAGACTGCTGGTTTGCTCCCGCCCATTAGGTAGCGCAATCGAGTCGCAACAGCAGACGTTCGCGATGCCTCGGAAGGAACTCAAATGTGTAAGCATCTAGTCCGCGAGCGGCCTCTTTGCCACGCAGAGATGACCGGAATGGAAACCATCGTGTTCGCGGCTAGGCGGAGCACGGCGGTTGTGCCGGCCTTCATCCGTATCGTACAGGTCTCCATCAGAGGCAAGAGAGTCTTCGAGCGTTAGCGCCCGCGTTGCCAGGATCGCCCCCTGCCGAAGCCGCGACAGCGTCACTGGGCGAATTGCCTGCTGATTCCGTGCCAGGCTTGATCTTTGAGGGCAATCAGGGTCGGAGGCGGCAATTCAGTTGGTGGTTGGGTTCTCCTGGCACCGTTCACGACCAGGCGGGCGACGTCGATTTCTCCATCTGTGTAATAGGCGTCGCCTTCTCCATTTCGACCGAAGAGGGTCGGTCCTATTCCGGAAATCTGGAAAAACGCCTCGACCATGCCAGCCACCTTCAGATCATGCATCAGCAGGTCACGTTCAGCATCAATATCCGGTCCGATATGATGGGTGACTTGGCCCGTGTCGTGGCTTAGTCCGACACCACGATCGAAGGTGATCGACCCGAGCCAAACTGGGCGACCATCTGTACCTTTTTCAAGAACCTGCCACAGCCGGACATGGTGCCGCCGATCGGCGCTCCTACCGTCTGGCTTCTCGAAAGCAAGCTGTTCCTCTTTCCCTTGATAGTAGAGCGGACTAACGGGCGCGTCCCGGTATGGGCGGTCAAGCATGACGCTGCCGATGATTTCGATGCTCGTTCTCAACGTGATCGGATCGGCGGGAAACCATTCAGCGGCGTTCATGGCGCGAATGATGTCTTCCTTGCCGCCGACAAGCCCGACGTTTAGAGCGTCGCCGGGAATGCCGGCAGAGGTACGTGTCACCATGGGCAGATTCGTCAAATTTGGCTCATGCTCATGGTGGCGCCACATCGCGGGCAACACGAGGTAGGCCGATATGAAATAGACGACTGGCACGGCCCCGAGAGTGATCAGCCAACGACGGCGTTTTGCGGATCGTTTCATTTGAAGCCATCCCCACTATTGCTAACAAAGGCGCCTTGGCGCGACCCAAGCCAGGGACTTAGGTAAACGTTGCCTCCCAGTGCGGATGGCGCGCTACCGATCGTATGAGGCATTTTCAATCAATCGAATATGCAGAAGCGGCCGGATTGCAGAAGATTCCGGGATGGCACCCCGCTCTTTCGGGCGCTTGATGTCAATTTCATCGACGACAAATCAGCCAAGCCCGCCGAGATCAAGAATTTCATCCGCCGCCCTATTCGGTCGCCCCGCATGCAACTCCGTTGGCGATTTGTTGAAATACAGAGGTCTCGATGCCGTTTTGGACACGGCTACCCTAGGGTGGACCTGGTCGAAGTGAGAAGGATTAGAAGGCGATCTTCCCGGCCGTCAGATTCTTGATTGTGAGAGGAAGGCGCAATGCGATGAAAATCGTCAGTACCCAAGAGCCCGGTCGCCGTCTCTTTTGCTTTGCACACGCATAGGTTTTGTGTCAGGTTCCTGACCCATTAAGGAACTGTTTTTCCCTGATTGAAGACACCACTATCTATTGCAATCCAGGCCATGACGGATCAGGCCTTTCGTCCCCGGAGCGAAACGCCAACGATCTCTTATAGAATTTGGACGCCGCTCTCGCGCGGCAAACAATTTTCCAGTTCGGCAAGGAGTGTGGGATGCCCTTCACCAACTCTTTCGTCTTTTCCGATCCATTGCCGTATCAGGCAGCTCTGCGCGTCTTCGATTTGGAAGTCATTCCCACGTGCACGGGTAAGTTTCGGGCAGAGTTAACGCAAATCGATTTGGAAAAGCTGCGGATGGAGCGCGGCCATGAAAATCTGCCGCACGTCGTCGCTGGGTCCGCCAAGCCCGGTCGCAAAACGATTACGTTCCTCACCGGGGAGCAGGTGATGGTATACTGCGGTCATGAAGTCTTGCTGGGTGATATTATCATCCTGAGGACAGGTTCCCAACATCAACGAAACAGGGCGAACCACCACTGGGGATCGATGTCTCTGACGCACGACGACTTCGCGGCGGCTTACGCAGCCATAACCGGTCGCGAAAACTCGGAAGCAACTCTCAAGCTTGTTGTGCGACCGAATTCTGACCTCATGTCGCGACTGTTGATGGCGCATGAGATGGTTGGACAAATGGCGGAGATGACCCCCGATGTGCTCGCGATACCTGAGGTGTCGCGTGCTCTCGAACAACAACTGATCCAATTGATGATGAGATGCCTGGACGAAAGCGCGTCGTCAGAAGTGACGGCCGGTAGTCACCGCCATGGTCTGATCGTCGCGCGGCTCGAGGGCTTCCTGCAAGAGAATCCCAAACGGCCGCTGTATTTGATGGAGATTTGCACCGCGATAGGTGTCGCAGAGCGAACACTCCGGGCCGCCTGCCAAGAGCATCTGGGAATGGGCCCGATCCGCTATCTTTATTTGCGAAGAATGCACCTGGTGCGCCGTGCGCTCTTGGGCGCGGATCCCTCGACCGTTACCGTCACGCGGATTGCGACCGACCACGGCTTCTGGGAGCTTGGCCGATTCTCAGTTTCTTATCGCAACGTGTTTGGCGAGTGTCCCTCGGAAACGTTGCGTCAGGGTGCGAAAGACAGGCCCGGAGTGTTGAAGCGGCCTTCGCAGCTGGCTGCGCGTCCACCACCGCTAGGCCCTTCGAGGGCGGCTTTATCTGCCCCGAGTCGCCATTTTCGCACAATCGAAATCGCTCGGCCCAGCCCAACTCATGCGCAGACTAATCATAAAGCGTCGGCTTAACTGACAAACTGAGCTGGGCGAATGGACCAGGCCAATCTGATCGGAAGCTGTTCGGGGTTTGAGCGATCAACTGAGCGTTGTCTTACAGTAACGTGGTCGTTGTGGCGTTGCGCGGCACATTGGTGTTGCCTGCATTGTGAGCAGCCGCATGCCTGGTGGGAGCTTTGCCGAAATATGATCGTCAGGAGCACCGTGTAAAAATACCAAGCATGGCGAGCATGCCTATCTTGGTCGTCGAAGAAGTGAAAGCACATCTATCAACGCATGCGTTGCACCAAGCATCAGGCGAAGCGGACGAGAATCGGGGGGAATGAAAATGCCTTCGAGCCAGATTTTCGCGTTTAGAGATCCGTTTCTCTATCAGGCGGCTATTCGAGCTGCGGATTGGGAGATATTCCCGACGACCAAAGGAGAATTTCGCGCGGAGTTGACGCAGATCAATTTGAACAAACTCTGGATGCAGCGTCTCCACGAAACACTACCGCAAGTCCAGGTCGGCACTGTCAGACCGGGACGCAAAGTGATTGGCTTCCTCACCGACGTAGAGATATTCAACATCGCGGCGCGAACATTTCGCCTTGTGAGATAGTTACTAACTCCGATGTGATGCATATAAAAAAGCGCGGGCAACAGCCGCTGTGGCGGAATGTCTCTGACTGATGATGATTTTGATGCAGCGTGCCAAGCGCTCATGGGCGGCAAGTATGAACCTTCTCCGTACAAGCACGTCGTTCGGCCCAACCCTTACTTGATGACGCGATTGCGGACGTTGCATGAGATCATCGGGCAAATGGCCAAGGCGACACCCGACATTCTAGAGCTGACCGAAGTGGCTCGTTCCCTGGAGCAGCAGCTAATCCACTTGATGGTCAGGTGCCTAACAGAGGGCGAGCAGGCCGAGATAAGCGGCGGCGGTCGTCGTCACAATATAATTGTTTTGCGGTTAGAAGAGCTTTTGGAAGCAAACCACGACCGACCGCTGTACCTGACAGAAATCTGCGCGGCTCTGAATACAGCGGAGCGGACGCTCCGTGTCGCCTGCGTGGAGCATCTGGGAATGGGGCCGATCCGTTATCTCTCCCTGCGACGAATGCATCTGGTACGCCGCGCACTATTGCGCGCAGATCCCGTGATGACGACCGTCACGCGGGTAGCTACCGATCACGGCTTCTGGGAGCTGGGCCGATTTTCAGTTTCTTATCGAAACTTGTTTGGGGAGTCTCCCTCGGAAACGTTGCGCAGGCCGGTGCAAGACAAGCCCGAACGGCTCGGGCGCCCATCGTCGCTCGCTGGCGTTACCTACCAGTAGACGCTTGATGGGAGCGCCGCGATGGATTGAGCTGCCGTTTTCGCATAGTCGATATTGCTAGGTCCGGCTTGGATGGTGCTGCACAGCACGGGCTCCAAACCCCGTTGTCAGCGTTCCATCGATGGTCGCGGCCGACCAACCGAATAGTCCGATGACACCGACCGCAAGTTGGCCGCCGAGAACCGGGGTACCGAAAGTATAGGTCGGGTTAAGCAGCACGAGATCCGCTTGCGCGTTCAAACTGGCATTGAAGCTGACATTGACGGTCGGCGAAAATCCGCGGATCTGGATCTCTCTTGCCGCGGCGACCGCACCGGAAGCCGCCACACTGGTGTGATAGTAGACCGTTCCCATGGCCCAGCCCGGCGCCGCCTGCGGGACTGCGGGGAGACTGCTGACCTAGCCGGGCAGCCAGAACGAAATGCCGCTTTCGTCCGCAAGTGAAGCTTCGGGAAAAAGAATGAGCACCGCGCCGATTGCGCTGGGCAGCGAGAGCCAAAGGTGCCTTGCACTTCGCCGATCGCGCTGCATCCGCGTGGCCTCATAGTACTCTCGTGCAAAGACTATCCTAAGTTTTGGGAGAGGCTATGCGAAACGGCGAAAACCGTAACTCTTCCGCTCGTAATGCGTTCTAGCAACACTTCCGAGCACTGCTGACCAGCTACATCCTAAAACGGCGCCCAGGGCGGAAACAGAACGCCGTCCCGGAAAGCGCCCTCAGCTTCCGAAGTTGCATAGCCGGATCACCTCTGATCTTCCATCCTGCACGTTCGGCCATTGCGGTTTGCGATGACGGCACGCATCGAATGAGACGGCCTGGATGGCGGAGCACGGCACAGCCACGTTTGCCAGTCCCGAAGACTACAGCGCCGCAATTGGAGCTGCGAGGCTCAGCCTCTTCGTCACCGCCGGGGGAGATTTCAACGGGCGACTGACGTGGTTGAATGTGGGCGGCCTGCACGTGGTTCGCGGGCGGGAGAATATCCCGCGCATCGGCTTTCTTGTGCTGCCGCCGGCCCAGGCGATCATCTCGTTCCCCGCGAGCGGAGAATCGTCCTTTGCGTATTGCGGGGTTGGCTTGAATTTCGGCGATTTCGTATTCCATAGCCTCGGCGAGCGCGCCCATCAGCGGACCGATGCGGAAGGCGTTTGGGGGCTTATATCCCTTCCACCAGAGCAGCTCGCGGCTTGCAGCAGGGCACTGACCGGGCAAAGCATCAGGCCGCCGTCACAAGGCCAGGTCACGCGGCCCGCGCACGATGCCGCAAAAGGCTTGCTAGGGCTATTTTCAAAGGTGTGTCGGCTCGCTGAAAACAAACGTGCGCTAATCGCCAATCCGGAGGTTGCGCGAGCCCTCGAGCAAGAGTTGCTTCACGCGCTTGTCAATTGCCTGACAACCGGCTCTGCCGCCGAAAGCCCAAGACGGAGACGACGTCACAGCGATGTCATGATCCGCTTCGAGGAAGCCTTGGCAGCTCGAAGCGAGCCGCATTTGAATGTGTCGCAGCTCTGCGCGGCAATCGGCGTGCCGGAACGAACCCTGCGACAGTGCTGCGCCGAGTTTCTGGGCATGAGCCCGACCCGATACTACTTGTTGCGCCGCCTAAACATGGCGCGTGCGGCATTGCGGCGCGCCGATCCGAAGACGACAAGTGTGGCGGCGATCGCGCGCGACCATCAATTCGTTGAGCTCGGACGCTTCGCCGTGGCTTACCGGGCCGTGTTCGGCGAAATGCCGTCGTCAACGCTGCGCCGCGCTCGATCAAAAGCGGAATGATCTAAAAGGTTCTGCCGAAGTCGCATAGCGCGCCCTACAGGTACCTAGGAAGATCGATATCGACAGGCAGCGGACGGCCACGGCGATAGCCGTTGGCAAAAATGATCTGTTGCCTGCAACCAAGCGCCGGAATCCGAAGGATCTTTCCTAAACACGCATCGCGATTCGCAATCGGAGGAGCTGTAGTCATGAACATCAGTAAAAGCTTAAGAAGCAAGCTGGTTTCAAGTGTTGCCTTGGCGGCAATAAGCCTGCCCGCAATGAACCTGACGGCATCCGCCCAGGCGCCGGCTGGCAAGCCGAACATTCTCTTCATCATGGGCGACGACATCGGCATCATGCAGCCGAGCATCTATCATCGAGGGCTGATGGTTGGCGAGACGCCTAACATTGACCGCATCGGAAACGACGGCGCGCTCTTCATGACATATTATGCCGAGCAGAGCTGCACCGCTGGGCGCAATGCCTTCTTCACCGGCATGCATCCGCTTCGCACGGGCATGATTCCCCCGCAACTGCCCGGCAGCCCGTCCTGGCTGCGGCCTGGCACCCCCGCCGTCGCCAAGTTCTTGCTCGACCTCGGTTACAACACCGGTGAGTTTGGCAAGAATCACCTTGGCGACAATCCCGAGGCGCTACCAACTGCGCATGGTTTCCAGGAGTTCTGGGGGTATCTGTACCACCTCGACGCGATGCAGGGAGTGAGCTTCCCCGACATCAATAAGAGCCCGACCGTGCAAGGGATCGCGCCGCCGTGCAAAGCAACGCCGGTCCCGGGTCTGGCCGAGGTGCCCGGCGCTGTCGACCCGCGGACAACGACCTGCCTGACGCCGCCGCGGCCGGTGCTTGCCTGCAAATCATCGGACGGCTCGCAAGCGAACCAGACCTGCAAGGACGAAGGTCCCTTGACGCTCGACCGATCACGAACTGTGGACGAAGAAATCTCGGCGAAGGTCATCGACTATCTTGATCGCAACGATCCCAAGAAGACCAACAAGCCGTTCTTCGTTTGGTATAACCCTGCCCGCATGCACATTACGACCGTGTTGCCCCCCAAATACGAGGCGATGATCGGCGAGCCCGGCGGCAAGGACTGGGGCCTCAACGAGGCCGGCATGAAGCAGATGGACGACAATATCGGCTACGTCCTCAAGAAGCTCGAGGATATGGGTCAGCTCGACAACACCATCATCGTCTTCACGACAGATAACGGCGCAGAGAACATCACCTTTCCCGATGGTGGCACCACGCCCTTCAAGGGCGGCAAGCTGACCACCTGGGAAGGTGGCATGCGCGCTCCACTAGTCGTTCGCTGGCCGGGTCACATCAAGCCGGGCACGGTCAAGAACGAGATGATGTCAGCGCTCGACTGGCTGCCGACGCTGGTCGACATCGCCGGCGGGCCGAAGGGCGACGCTTTGAAGAAGCAGATCGAGGCCGGAAGCTATCCCGGCATCGTCAAGACCACGCTCGACGGCGTCGATCAGCGCGCCTATCTCGAAGGCACGGACAAGTCGGCGCGCGAAGTCTTCTTCTACTACACCGGCGCGCAGCCATCGGCGGTACGCTACAAGAACTGGAAGATGTACTACACGATGGTGCCGGACACCGGCACCGGCGGGTTGTTCGGAGCGCAGAGCTTCCATTGGACGCAGGTCGCCAACATCAAGCGTGACCCATTCGAGCAGACAGTCGGCTCCGATGCCAAATCGCTGCTGGGCTATGCCGGTTCGATCGGCTCGCCGAGCACAGCCTATCTCTACGACTGGAATATCCTGCCCCTCGGCCAACTGCTCTGGGAAAAGGAGCTCTTCTCGTACAAGGACTTCCCTCCGATGCAGGCGCCGGAGACCTATAACCTCGACGGCATCCTCGCGGAAATGAAGAAGGCCGGCCACCAGAGCGAATGACTTCGACGTCCGAACAAGGTGGTCGGCTCCAACGAGCCGGCCACTTCACTGCCAGACATAGCGGTTGTACTAGTCACCTCTCGTCACGGGCCTTCCGCGGACCTCATTAAGCCGAAGGCTTTCCGCAAAGGCCAGGTTCATTCTCGGTCGAGGCAAGCCCTAGAGAAGCTGAGGCTGCTCCCGTCAAGCAACTAGGCGGTATGTGCCAGAGCAAATGGAGACGATCATGAAGCCAGTCATGAGATCTCCTCACTTTAATCGCCGCATCATTCTCTCTTCGCTGTCGGTGCTTCCTTGCTTTCAGCCTCACTTCACTCCAGCGCGGTGATGGCACGAGCGCAGCGCGTTGCGCTGCCTTCCTGGAATGACGGCACCGCCAAGGCGTCTATCGTCGACCTCGTCGAGCGCGTTACGGAGCACGGCGGGCCGTATTTCCTGCCACCCGATCAGCGTATAGAAACCTTCGACAATGACGGCACGCTTTGGGTCGAGCAACCAATGTATGTGCAGCTCGCCTTTGTGCTCGGCCGCGTGAAAATCGTGGCTCCGATGCATCCGGAATGAAAAGACAAGCAGCCGTTCGCGGCGGTGCTGGATGGCGACCTGAAGGCGGTGGCGGCTTCCGGCGAAAAGGGCCTGGCCGAACTGGTCGCGGTCACTCACGCCGACATGACAACGGTGGAGTTTGAGACGATCGTCACTGACTGACTTGCGAACGCGCGCGATCACCGCTTCAGACGACTTTACACCGAGTTGGTGTACCATCCCATGCTGAAGTTGCGTGCCTACCTGCGGACGAACGGCTTCAAGACCTTCATCGTGTCAGGCGGCGGCATCGGTGAAGCTTTGTTGCCGCAGCCGGCGGCCCCCTTGCAGGATGGTAGTTTTGCCGAAACTGCATAGTGCGAGAGGCCGCGATGCCGCAATCTGATGGTCGCTGTGGGTCGGGATTTGTAATGAGTTTCACCAGTACGAAAAATGCCCGAGGGCAAGCGGTCGAGCGCTCCGCAGAAGAGGGAATGGTTTATATTCCGGGCGGGGCTTTTCGCATGGGATCGGATGGGCACTATCCGGAGGAGGCGCCGGCGCACCGGGTTGTCGTGGACGGGTTCTGGATAGACCGAACGCCCGTCACCAATCTTGAATTCCGGGAGTTCATCAACGCCACCGGGTTGACCTTCGCCGAGCTGACACCCGATGCAAAGGACTATCCCAACGCATTGCCGCACATGCTGAAGGCCGGCTCCCTCGTCTTCACACCGCCCAAGCAAGCTGTCGACCTGCGCTATTGGGGCGAATGGTGGACGTTTAGATTCGGGGCCAGTTGGCGCCGTCCCTATGGACCGCACAGTAACCTCCGCGGACTCGACGATCATCCGGTCGTGCACGTCGCCTATCGTGACGTGGAAGCCTATGCAAAGTGGGCCGGGAAGGAATTGCCGACCGAAGCCGAATGGGAATTCGCCGCACGCGGGGGCTTGGATGACGCCGAGTTTGCCTGGGGAGACGAACTGATGCCCGGCGGCAAGCATATGGCGAACACCTGGCAGGGCAACTTCCCCCACGAGAATTTGGCGTCCGACGGGTTCGAGCGGACTTCGCCGGTCACAGCGTTCCCGGCCAACGGTTACGGTGTGCACGACATGATCGGCAACGCTTGGGAGTGGACCACCGATTGGTACTCGTCGAAGCACGAGGCGGATGCGCCGAAGGCGTGTTGCATTCCGGAAAACCCGCGCGGTGGTCCGGAGACGGCAAGCTACGACCCACGGGATCCGAAGATCAGGATTCCACGCAAGGTGCTCAAGGGCGGCTCGCATCTTTGCGCTCCTAACTACTGCCGCCGTTATCGTCCGGCCGCCCGCCATGCCGAGCCGATCGATACGTCCGCCAGCCATGTCGGTTTCCGTTGCATCGTCAGGAAGAGGAGTACGTCATGAGCAGCGACAAGATTCCAGAAAATTCCGAGCCCAGCGCTCGCCATCCAGCACAGGTTTGAAACGCCGCGATCTGTTGCTCAGCGGTAGCTCTCTCGTCGCAGCTTCGGCGTTTTCGGCTGCCGGACTGACAAGTCCCGCAGAAGCGCAACAACCGACCGCGGCGCCTGCGTCGACCGGCCAGCGGCCCAACATCGTTGTCATCATGGGTGACGACATCGGCATGTGGAATATCGGCGCCTATCACCGAGGTCTGATGGCCGGCCGGACCCCGAACCTCGATAAGCTCGCCGCTATGGGGCCGACCCTTTGATCGAACAAGTTATGAAGGCGAGTCTAATTTGAATACACTACCCGGCAGCAGGTAGGCGATGTCATGATCGTAAGCAATGTACTTGGCGCCATCGAAGGGGTGTTAGGCCGGAAAGACGTTTGAAGACCACTGTGAAGTGTGCTTGGGAACTGAATCCAACCGTCAAGGCCAGCTCAACAATAGGCATATCTGTTGTCGCCAGCATGGTCTGCGCTCTCGCGATACGGCGGCGTAGCAGATATTCATGAGGGCGAACGCCAGTGGCTGCGCGAAACTGCGCTGCGAAATGCATACAGCTTAGGCCGGTAGCTCCCGCAACATCAGCAAGCGCCACCGGAGATTCGAGATGCGCCTCAATGAATTCGACGGCGCGTCTCAGTCGCCATTTGGAAAGTGCACTGGTCCTTCGAGTTTTTGAAGGCGAGGTCTCGCCGTAGAGGCCGAGAAGGTGCGTAATGATTGCTAGGCTTAGAAAGTCAGCAAACAGGCTGCCGTGCGAACCTTCAATATCGGCAATCGATGTTAGTGTCGTTCCGAGTTTCTGCAGCAGCGCGTCCCGAGCGGGCAGAGGATCTCGGAGAGCAACTCCATCCCGCGGCCATCTGCCGTGAGACCACTCGAAGCACTCCATTAGAAGCACGTTCGGAATGTGAAAGTGGAGGGTATCATAAGGTTGCGAGTAGATGGCACGCGCCGGAAGTCCTGGCGGCGTAATCTGGATCATGCCAGGAACTATCTTTTGACAGGGAAACAGTTTTGGTCCGAGCTGTAGCGAGAGCTGGGAAGGCTGAAGAACGATTGCAAGGATGTGATACTCGCCGGAAATTTCAAATGAATGTTCGTGTCGATTCGTCCCTTGCCAACGTGAGATGACCAATCTCGGGTTTCGCAGATTCATGTCTTCGGAGATGTCGGGCAGCCGCCATTTCTTCTCCTTGTGTATGATGGCGCGACTTGGCCGAGGCCTCTCAAGCGAAATCAGGATCCGGGATTGCCCCTGCGTGGTTTTCCAAATGGCTCGCGGCGCACGCCGTTCGTTGCCAGATAGCTCAAGGGTGTTGCTGTCTGTCAAAACTGCTATCCAGGTTCGCTGATTGATCCGGCAGGGATAGCAGAAGTTCGGATGACGCCGCTTCAGTCGAATGACTGACCAGATGACTCGTCTTGCTCCGCTCCGATCAGGTGGCGGATTGAGGAGAGCGGCTTAACGCCGCTCGTAGACCTGACCGGGTCGTGATGCCGAGCTTCGGAAAGATCCGGTACAGGTGCGAGCCGACGGTCCGGTGGGACAAATAAAGTCGTGTGCCGATTTCCTTGTTCGAAAGTCCGCTGGCCGCGAGTTCCGCAATTTGCAGTTCCTGGGGCGTCAGCTCGTCGAGCACGAGGTTCGCCCGGGGGCGGCTCGTTTCGCCTGCAGCGCGCAATTCCCGTCTTGCCCGATCGCTCCAGGGCAGGGCTCCCAGCGCATCGAGGATGTCGCGCGCCGTTCGCAGAGGCGCGCGCGCCTCCATGACGCGTCGATGACGCCGTAACCATTCGCCATAAGCCAGCAGCAATCGCCCGCGCAAAAACGGCCAGTTCTGCGCGATGGTGCCGAGACCCTCCTGAAAGAACGCCTCCGCGCGGGCCGGTGAGGCAAGCAGGGCCTTGCCGTGGGAGAGCATCATCCGGACCCACGGCACGGCCATGGGCGCCGCACGTCGCTCAACCTCATCGATGACCGCGGCGGCCGCGGCTCCCTGGCCGCATGACACGGCAGCCTCGACGTAGTCAACGAGCCAATAAAACTGCAAGCTGGTGTTGAACGCGGGATCCGCGGGCATGTGCACGCGCTGCAGGTGTTCGAAAGCCTCAGCGGGCCGGCCGGCCCCGAGTGCGGCAATACCGCGTGCATTCTGCAACATTGCCAGCCAAAAACTGGCGCCCGGCAACCGCACCAGCCGCTCCGCGTGCCCCACGAGAGCCTCCGCGGCATCGAGATTGCCCCGCATCGCAGCGAGTCTCGCTTGCACGATTGTCGCCGCGGAGACCCAGGCCGTTCGACCCGTTTCCTCACCCAACCGTATCGACTCCGCGGAACTCTTTATTGCGCCCATCCAGTCGCCTGTCTCGGTCTCTGCGAAGCTTCGCGCGAACAGCACCCGTGCCAGCGCTCCGAGCCGTCCCTGCTCACGCAATGCCGTACTCGCCTCGGTCAGCCAACTGACGCCGTAGTCGAACGCGCCGATCGAATTGGCCGCGAGACCCAGAGTCCACGCCGCCACCGGGTTCGCAACACCTGCAGGGGCGTGCGCCGAAAGCTGCTGATACACATGATGCCCGTGCTTTAGCGGTTCGGCATAGCCAGCGATAGCGATCATGCGCGGATCGGTCGGTGGAAATCCCAGCTCACTCGCGGCCGCAAGGATACTAGTGCGCACTGTGTCGCTCGCATTGCCCCACCAGCAGCGCTGACTAGCACGCCACAGCAGATTGAGCGCCAGGCCGTTGGCGCCGTCAGCGCGCGCATCCTCGGCAAAGCGGACCAGTGCGAAAATCCCTCCAGGGTCGTTGACCATCAGAGGCTGGCCGATCTCGCGGACCCAGGCGAACCGCGCCCGCAGGCGCGGCTGCGTCTGATCCAGGTCCGCCTCGCGTATCAAACGCTCCACCGTTTGCGGCTGCCCGAGGTCGGCGGCAAACCCGGCCGCGCGCAGCAGCCGTTCGGTTCTTGCCACGCGCGTGCTGCTCAGTCGCGCCGCATTCTCCAGCGCGAGTATTGCCATCGCCAGGGCGCCGCGACGTTGCGATCGCGCGGCAGCTTCGTCGAGCTCCTCGGCCAGAGTATCGTCGGGTCCGACGGTCGACGCCATCCGATGCCAAATTGCACGATCGGATTGGTCCTTGATGACGCGGGCCAGTGCAGCACGGACATCGTGGCGCATCTCTGGGCCCGCTGACTGATGCACCGCTGAACGAACGAGAGGGTGCCGAAATCGTACTTCAGTCTCGTCAATCTCGATCAGCATCGCCGACACCGCCGGCGCGAGGACGTCAAGCCCGACGCACTCGCCAAGCAGCACTTCGCCCGCGTCAAATACCTCGCGCAGCAATCTGCTGTCGTTCTCTGCGATCACGAGCAACAGTGTGCGGGTGGCTGTCGGAAGACCCGAGACCCTGCTCAGGAAGGCGCGCTCCAGGCGATCGGTAAGCGGCAGCCATGGCGTCTCGCCGATCTTCGACCTGCGCTCACCGCGCGGCAACTCAACCAACGCGAGCGGATTGCCTGCCGCTTCGTCCAGAAAACGATGACGCAGATCCAGCGAGAGATCGGGCGCCTCGGCGTCGAGCAGGCGTTCGGCCGCGGCCATGCTGAGCCTTGACAGTCGATGCCGCAACCCGTCCGAATACGGAAAAGACCGGTCCGAGCCTTCCCGAATCGCCATCAAGAGAACGATTGGATCGGAGCTCAGTCGGCGGGAGAGGAACGCGAGTACGTCATTGCTGGGCTGGTCGAGCCATTGGATGTCGTCCGCGAGCAGCAGGATGGGTCTGCGCGCAGCACTCGCGGTCAGAAGATTGAGCGTCGCCAGACCGCTGAGGAATATGTCCGGCGCAGTCGCAGCATCGCTCAGGCCGAAGGCGGCCTGCAAAGCCGAGCGCTGGCGCGCCGGCAGCGATTTCGCCTCCTTCAGCATCGGTCCAACGGCCTGGTGGAGCGCCCCAAAGGGCAGATGCGCCTCGGATGTCACGCCGCAGAGGCGGAGTACGCGCATTCCATGCGATTGAGCGCGAGCCTGCGCAACCTCAAGCAATGCCGTTTTTCCAATGCCCGGCTCGCCACTGACAAGCAGTGCGGCGCCGCCGTCACGGACACGGTCGAGCAGCCCGTCAATAATGGCAATATCGTCCTCGCGCCCATAGAGAACAGGTGACGCGGCGCGCCCACGATTTCCACTATCTTGTTGCCGTCGCTCTGACCGAGGCGCCTTTATCGGGCGTCTTGTCATCAACGTCTCCCTGGACTCAGAATTGTGAAGCAGCACTGGAAGACTAAGGCACAAGGCGCAGATCTGCTCTCACCAGCGCATCCTGCCATGCGAGGTCGTCAGTTTTCCACCAAAAGCATTTGTGTCGCGCTTCCGCACTTGATCGCCACCGATCGTCTAGGCTGGTTCTTCAGCACGAAATTGGCATGCACGAGAGTATCCCGGATGGCCAGATCTTCTACTCCAATGGAACGATCCTGACGAGACCGTGCGAATCTCAAAATCCGGCACTTCAATTTGAAATCCTCTAGGCGAAGACGGGCAGAGGTTCGACCCGACACAATACCGGCCGAAGCGTCCGCGTTGAAGCGCACTGTACGATGAAGGAAGGAGATCATGTCCCACCACCTCGATTCGCCGCTTGCGCGCCAGGACATCCGGCTCGACATTACCGATCTCTACCTGTTCCGGGGTGAGATCGGCACGGTCTTCGTGATCAATGTCTGCCACTCGATCGCCGGCCCCGTTCCTGTCCCGGGCTATCATCCGGAAGGCATGTACGAGTTCAAGGTCGATAGCGACGGCGATGCGGTCGAGGATGTGACCTATCGCATAACATTCGACGCGCGCGACGAGCGCGGCGATCAAGCGTATGTCCTTCGCTGCCTCAGGGGGGCAAACGCCGCCGATCCTGGTGCTGCCGGCACGGTCGTCGCGCGCGGAACGACGGGCGAGATGGTCACGACCTCAGAGGGGGTGCGCATCTGGGCCGGCCAAGCTGGCGATCCCTTCTGGATCGAGCCCGAGGTGCTTCACGCCGTGGGACATGCGTTCCAAGACGGTACCCCGGTCAATCTTGCCGGATGGGATCCGAACCAAGCTCGGAATCTGTTCGCCGGCCACACGGTCTATTCCATCGTGCTGGAGGTGCCAGACACAGTGCTGCTCGCTGACGCGCCCGGCCGCCGCCGCATCGGCGTCTGGGGCGTGGCCACGCTCGCCACCGACGCGGGCGGATGGCGTTCGATTAATCGGGTGGGCCTGCCAATGATCCACCCGCTCTTCACCCAATACAATGAGGTGCTCGGCAACCGGCTCAATGCCGATTGCCCAGCCGACGACTTCGCGACCTATGGCGAAATTGTCGCCAAAGCGATCGCCGCTGTGGTGGCCGCCTCTGGCACCGCCGAGAGCCCGAACGCCTATGCCGAAATGGTCGTCCAACGCCTTTTCCCGAACATTCTTCCGTATGTCGTCGGAACGTCAGCAGTGTTCGGATTCGCTGATTGGAATGGGCGGTCGCTCATAGACAACGCGCCCGACGTCATGTTTTCGATGGCGGCGAATACGCCCATCCGACTCGGCATCGGCAAAGAATCGGTTACATCCAAACCGTCGTCAACCTTCCCATACGTTCCAAAGGTCGGTTGACTTCCCCCCACGTGTGCATTGGTCTCGAACCGTCCGTCATCGGATCAGTCATTTGACAGAAGCGGGCCCGCCGCCTTCTGAGCTACTTCCAGCGCGTCCGCCCCACAGAGAAAGCGACCATAAAGAATTTAGTGGCCCGCAGCTCTCAGCAGAGGAGCAACGTCCAGCGCGCAACCGGCGATGCAATTGGCTCTGATAAATCGAAATGCGATCACTAAAAAATCGCGCGCGTATTCGAAATATCACCTCCGGACGGACAGCTAAGGTTCTCGCGCAAGACCAATGATGGTTGTTAAGAAGGGGTTTTCGATGGCTCGACTCAAGTATCTGCTGATTGGGACATGTATGCTGCCTGTCCTGGCGATGACGAACGCGTTCGCCCAGGATGAGGGCAACGCAAAAGCTCCCTTCAAGCCCAAAGCGTGCTCGGAGCACGTGATACCGGCAACATCAGATATCGCTGACGACCTTGAAATAGGGCCGGCCGTCCGAAAATTCCTCGTCAAGCTTAACAAGAACTCCTCCCCATTCTGGGAGCTACCGCAGCCCAAGCCGCAGGACATTCTGACGGCGTTACAGAACGAGACCAAGGTCGATATGTCCGGTGTCACTACCAGCGAACAGTTGCTCACGGTCGATGGCCGTGACGTCAAGCTGTTCGTTATGAAGCCGGACCACATGGATGGACACCCTGGCGTCATCCTGTTTCTGCACGGCGGCGTCTGGATCGTTGGGGATTTCGAGAACCATAAACGTCTCGTGCGCGACATTGTTGTCGAGTCCGGACAGCCAGCGGTCTTCCTGCAATATACTACCCTGCCGGAGGCCAAGTACCCCGTTCAACTGAATCAGGCTTACGCTGCTCTTGAATGGACAGCCAAACATGCCGAAGAACTCGGTGCTGATCCAAACCGCATTGCGGTCGCTGGTAATTCGGTCGGCGGCGACATGACCGCCGCGCTCACGCTCATGGCTAAGGATCGGAAGGGACCAAAGATCAGTTATCAGGCGCTATTGTGGCCGGCCACGGACGCTGGTGTCGACACCTGTTCCTATGAGAGGTTTGCCAACAATCGCTTTTTGACCCGGGGCTTCATGAAGTATGGCTGGGATCTCTATGCTCCCACCAAGGCCGAACGGGACAATCCCTATGTTTCACCGTTGCGCGCCAGTCTGGACCACCTCAACGGACTTCCGCCAGCCCTGGTGGTCACGGACGAGAACGATGTTCTGCGCGACGAAGGCGAGGCCTACGCGCATCGTCTTCAGGACGCCGGCGTGCCCACGGTCTCCACGCGCTACGACGGCACGATCCACGACTTTGGGCTGCTGAATGCGCTTGCCGACCTTCCGACTACTAAGGCGATGATACTGCAGGTCGCAAATGGCATCCGCGATCACATCGGGCATTGAAATAGGGCAGGGAAGCGAGGCGGGTAGCTCCGCTTCGCGCTCCTGATCTACGTTGTCGGGAGACGCCGCAGCGCCGCAAGGTCGACCTCGCGCCGTGTCTTGTAGTGCGAGCACTCGATCTCAAGCCACGGGTGGCCAAACGCTTCCCGTCGAAAGGACTCTCGCCGTGAGCCCCATTCTACTACCGATCCCCAGCCGCGATTTCGACCCCACGGAAGTCGCGGTTAGCTGGAAAATGCTGACCCAGCACGGTCATCAGGTCGTTTTCGCGACTCCCGACGGCAAGCCTGGCGCCTGCGACCCGATCATGCTCTCCGGTATCGGTCTCGACCCCTGGAGTGGCATCCCCGTGCTTCGCAATATCCGTGTCCTGGGCCTCCTGCTGGGCGCTAATGCCGATGCCCGGAAGGCGTATACCGAGATGCTACTCGATCCGGCCTTCAAGAGCCCGACGCGCTGGGACCGGGTCGAGTCAAGGGACTTCGACGCTCTGCTGCTCGGCGGTGGACACCGGGCGCGCGGCATGCGCGAATATCTCGAAAGCATTGTTCTTCAGCGGATCACCGCCGAGTTCTTCGCCGACGAAAAGCCGGTGGCCGCGATCTGTCATGGCGTGCTGCTCGCCGCCCGCAGCAAGCGGGTCGACGGCCGATCCGTGCTCTATGGAAGAAAGACCACAGCGCTGCCTTGGGCACTGGAACGCAAGGGCAGCGCTCTCGCTCATGTCGGACGTTTCTGGGACAGCGACTATTATCGCACTTACACTGAGGCGGCGGGGCAACCCGAAGGATACATGTCCGTGCAGCAGGAGGTTACCCGCGCACTCGCGAGTTCTGCGGATTTCATCGACGTTCCCGAGAGCGATCCCGACTTCAAGCGAAAGACAAGCGGCACGGCACGCGACGCGTTGAAGAACGATCGTCCTGCCTGGGTGGTGCGGGATGACTATTATGTCTCGGCGCGCTGGCCCGGCGACACCCATAGCTTTGCCCGCACATTCGCCGAGGTACTCGAGGCGAAGGCAGCGTGACCGATCACGATGCGCGGAGCAGACCTGCCGACCGGCGGCATTTACCCGTCCGAGCAGCACATTTAACCGCGGCGGTCCCTGGCGAAGGATCACGATGATGCGCTGCCGTCAACTCAACTTCAGACATAACGAACGAGAACGATCATGGTTTGTCAAAATGAGTTCGACTATACGCTCGGCTGGTGCCCCGATCAGAAGCCGGAGTTTCTGTCGTTAACCCCGGCTGGTCCAAAGGTTCGCTATTTGCAGGCCGGCCAGGGTCCGGCGCTGGTGCTGCTGCATTCAATCCGTACACAGCTCGACTTGTTTCAACGGGTGATCCCAAAGCTCACGGATCAGTTTACCGTATACGCGTTCGACTATCCGGGATTTGGCTGGTCGGAGATCGTTCCGGGCGCCGACTATCGAGAACCGGCGATGCGAGAGCATGTCGTTGATTTCTTCGAACGGCTCGACTTGCGCGACGTCACTCTGGCTGGCGAATCGCTGGGTGCCACATTGGCATTGACGACGGCAGCGATGCTTGGAGATCGCGTGAAACAGGTCGTCGCCTTCAATTCCTACGACTATTTGCCTGGCGTGGAGCGGGCGAACGTTCTCGCGTCGGTCATTATTAAAATCGTGCGAGCCCCCCTCATCGGGCCGATTTTCGCCGCTATGGAGAGCCGGGCAAGTCTGGCCGGCATCCTGAACGGCGGCTTCCACGACCCGCGCAGTTTGCCGGCGGACTTCATCGACGAGTTGGTGAAGGGCGGCAAACGGCTGGGCTATTCGAACGTTGCGCGTGACGTTTATAAAGGCCTTGCGAGCTACGTCGCGGCGAGATCGTACTACGCTCGGATCGACGTCCCAGTGACGCTTGTCTATGGCGATCATGATTGGTCACGCCCGGCCGAGCGCGAAGCGAACCGCGCCCGGATCAAGCGGGCAAAGATGATTGTCCTCAAGGACACCGGACATATCGTTTCGCTGGAGAGTCCAGAGGAATTCTCCCGAATTCTTATTGAGACCCTATCAACAGCCCGCTCCGCCGCTTGAGGTGGAATCGGCGATGCGCGCCTAGCAGAGCGCGAAGCAACCTGTTGGTCAGAGGGCATTTCGATTCACTGGTCGCGTTGAAGCGTGCATCTCGAGCGCTTCCGGATGTCGACCGAAGATGAACACGTGGGGTTATCCCATTGTCGAGGAGGTAGATCATGAAGACGTTTCTTAGCATTGGCACTGGTCCGGGTATGGGCCTGGCGACAGCCGAGCGGTTTGCCGGCGAAGGATTCCGGGTCATCTTGAGCGCTCGGAACGAGACCAAGACAAAGGAGCTTGCGGGGCAGCTCGAGGCGAAGGGCCATCAGGTCGGAGCGCGCACGGTCGATGCGGCTGAGCCGTCGAGCGTCGCAGCGCTCGTATCGCAGGTTGAAAGCGAATTCGCCGGAATAGATGTTCTGCACTTCAATGCGGCCGCGCTGCGAAAGGCCACGTTGGCAGATCAGCCGCGCGATACGTTCAACTATGATCTCGCCGTTAATGTCGGTGGCGCAATGGTCGCTGCGCAGGCTGCGGCGCCCCACATGATCGCACGCGGCTCAGGCTCCATCCTGTTCACGGGCGGCGGATTCGGCCTTCGGCCACACCCGGATTTTCTCTCTCTGAGCATCGGTAAGGCAGGTATTCGCGCGCTGGCGCGAGGCATCTTCGAGCCGTTCCGGGAAAAAGGCGTCCACGTCGCGACCGTTACGGTCGCAGGCCTCGTCATGAACAGCAATGACGCCAATGCCGTCGCCGAACAGTTCTGGCAACTGCACAGCCAGCCTGCCGGTTCATGGCAGGTTGAGACCGTATATACGCCCGCCGGCTGAAAACCGGGAAACGGCTGACCGGCCCCGGCATGCCGATCAGCCCCTGGAAAAGGAGTTCCCTCATGACTTCCTCCCCCTCCAGCATCACTTTTCGACAACCGCAGAATTTGAATCAGGCGCTCTTCGAGCCGCCGGAACGCGTTGTGACCGGGTGCTCGGCCATAATTCTCGACAAGTTACTCAGCTCCGATCACTCGGCAGTCTACTAATTCCATAATCTCGCGTACGCGAACGGTGATCGCCGGAAATCTTTCCATTGCGGTCTCACATTCAGATACGCTCGGGACGTTCGCCGGCAACCAGGCTGAGTGCTTGTGCGTCCCGGTCGCCCATCGCGGATTTGCAAGGGCGCCAAAGCGCGCTCTCGAGCGGCGACCCGCATGACAATGCTCCTGCCCTAGAGCCCGGCGCTCTGTCCACCGTCGACATGCAGGATCTCGCCGGTGGTGAAATTGGCGCCTTCGAGATACATCACCGCGTCGACCACGTCGCGCACTTCGCCCATCCGTCCGACAGGATGCAGCTTGGCAAGGAAGTCGTACGTTTCTGGCGCATGCATTGGCGTCTTGACCGCGCCAGGTGCCACAGCATTGACGCGGATACCGCGGCTCGCATATTCGACTGCGAGTGACTTCGTTGCGGCGTTTAAACCACCCTTCGTCAGGGCCGCCAGCGCCGACGGCGCCTGGCTATTTGCGTTCTCGTCGAGGCTGCTGGTGATCTGCACGATGTGCCCGGCTCGCCGCTTCAGCATTTCCGCGACGGCGCGATGGGTGATATGGAAAAAGCCGCTGAGATTGATCGCCAACATGTTGGCGTAATCTTCAACCGTGTATTCGGTGAATGGCTTCCCGATAAAGATACCGACATTGTTGATCAGCGTATCGATGCGGCCGAAGCGCTCGATTGCCTGCGACATGATGCGTTCTGCCGTCTTGGCATCGGCGATATCGCCGGCAACGGCCAGGATGCTCGGATCAGACGATGGCCTGATCGAACGGGAATTCGCGACGACGCGATAGTCGCGATCGCGATATGCCCTGACAAGCGCTTCGCCGATACCTTGCGACGCACCCGTGATGATAGCGACTCTCTGCTCTGCAGCCATGATAGGCCTCCATGCTCTATGCTAGGGATGGGCGCTGCTGCGGCGCTCGCATCGTTATTGCGCGGTCCAGCCGCCGTCGACCGGGATCGCCGTACCTGTAATCTGGTCTGCCGCTGGAGAGCAAAGGAAGGCCACAGTGCCGCCCAGCTGCGAAGGAGAGACGAAACCCAGAGACGGCTGCTTCTCAGCCAGAATTGCCTCGGCGGCTTGCTTCTGGCTGATCTGCTTTCGCGCCGCGATGTCGCTTATCTGCTTATCGACCAGTGGCGTTCGCACCCAGCCCGGGCAGACCGCATTGCAGGTGACGCCGCTGCCGGCCGTCTCCAGGCCGACCACCTTGGTGAGTCCAACCAGCCCATGCTTGGCCGCAACGTAGGCGGCCTTGTGGGTGGACGCCACGAGGCCGTGGGTCGAGGCGATGTTGACGATCCGCCCCCAACGTTGCTTTCTCATCTGAGGAACTGCGGCGGCAATAGCGTGAAACGCGGCAGACAGATTGATGGCAAGGATTGCATTCCACTTCGCGACAGGAAATTCCTCCACAGGCGCGGTGAACTGGATGCCGGCATTGTTCACCAGGATGTCGAGGTGCCCGAATTTCTCGACCGTCCCGGCGATCAAACCGCGCACGGCCTCTGCCTTTGCCATGTCGGCGCCATCGTAGACGACACGCACGCCGTGCTCACGTCCGATACCGCTGCGGATCGCCTCGATCTCCGCGGTATCGCCGAAGCCGTTCAACACCAGGTCGGCACCAAGCCCGGCCAATTCTTTCGCGATACCCAGTCCGATACCGCTGGTCGATCCGGTGACGATTGCGACTTTTCCCTTCAACATGGGAATTCCTTTCGCTGATTGAGACGGGAAAATCAGGCAGCCGTCGCCGGCTTTGCCTTCACGGGGGGCACCGCGCGAAAGGCTATCGAGAGCCGGTTCCAGGCGTTGATGGTTCCGATCAGAATCGTCAGGTTCGTCGCCTCGGCTTCGGAGAAGTGCCTGCGGAGCTCCTCGTAGATATCGTCAGGCGCGTGCGTCTCGGCGATCAAGGTCAGCGCCTCGGTCCAGGCCAGCGCGGCGCGTTCGCGATCAGTATAGAGCGGAGCCTCCCGCCAGGCGTCGAGAAGATAGAGCCGCTGTTCTGTTTCGCCGTGCTTGCGTGCATCCTGCGTGTGCATGTTGATGCAGAAGGCACAACCGTTGATCTGCGAGGCGCGGGTCCGGACGAGCTCGATCAGCGACAATTCGAGCCCAGACGTCTGGATTTGGACTTCGACGGCGGTGAGTGCTTTGATGGTCTCGGGTGCGGCCCGATAGAAATTCATGCGGGGTTTCATGGTCGTTCTCCTTTCGGGGTTGAAGATGGTCGTCAGTGGGCGCCGCCGCCGTCGAGGCGGTCGGGCCTTGTGAGCATGAGCGCTGCGCCCAGAGCGATGAGTTGCGAGACGCCGAGCAGATAGAACGTGTCGCTGAAGCCGAGGATGAAGGCTTGCTTCTGGATGATCTTTGCAATCGCGACGTAGGCACGGTGAATAGCGTCGACGCGGTCGATTACGCCATGGCTTATGAAATACTGCGTAAGTTGATCGAGCCGAGCGCGGGTCGCTTGCTCAAACATCGTGACCTGCTGCGAAAGCAGATTGGAGTGGAATTGTTCGCGTTTGGTAAGCAGCGTCTGCAGTGCGGCGATTCCGATCGCGCCGCCAAGGTTGCGCATCATATTGAACAGGGCGGATGCAGACCCGGCGTTCTCTTGCTCGATCCCGGAGGTCGCGACGGCAGAGAGCGGCGCGAAGCACAAGGCCTGGCCGATCGCACGGACGACGTTCGGCCAGAACAACTGATCGGCAGCGTAGTCGTTGGTCATGTAGATGTTCATGAAGTTGGAGGCCGCGAACAGCGCAAAGCCGATGCCGATGATGAGGCGTGGGTCGATGCGTTTCATCAGGTGCGGCACCAGCGGGATCAGCAGGAGCTGCGGCAAGCCGGTCCATGCTAGCACCATACCGATCTGCTCCGAATTGTAGCCCTGGATACGGGACAGATAGACAGGCAGGATATAGACCGAGCCATAAAGCGCGACGCCGAGCAGAAAGTTCGCGAGCACGCCGAAGCCGAAATTGCGACGGAGCAGAATGCGCAGGTTCAGCAGCGGCTTGTTCGTGGTCAGCTCGATCACGAGGAACAGCGTCAGTGCGACCGCAGCGATCACCGCGAGCCGCACAATGAAGGGCGAACCGAACCAGTCGTCTTTGTTGCCTTCTTCCAGCACCGTCTGAAGTGCGGCCAGCCCGATCGTCATCGTGATGATGCCGCTCCAGTCACCTTCGCGCAGCAGCGAGAGGTTCACAGGCTTCGCTTCCAGCGAAACGTAAAGCATGGCGATCATCACCGCCCCGGGCGCGACGTTGACGTAGAAGACGTATTGCCACCCGAAATTCTCGGTGAGATAGCCGCCGATGGTTGGACCGATTGCTGGTGCGAACGTCGCGGAGATCGCGAACATCGCGAGCCCGATCGGCTGTTTTGCCTTCGGCAAGAGCGTGATGATCAGCGTGAACGCCATCGGAATCAGCACGCCACCGGTGAAGCCTTGAACGGCGCGTAGCGCGATCATTTGCGGTAAGTCTTGCGCCATCGCGCAGGCCGCCGAGAACACGAGGAACAGGAACGCGTTAACGAGCAAATAGATGCGCACGGAGAAAACCTGGGCAAGCCAGCCGCTGAGCGGGATCACTACGATCTCGGCAATCAGGTATGAGGTCGAGATCCAACCGCCGTCATCCAGGCCCGCACCGATCCCGCCTTGGATGTCGGCCAGCGAGGCATTGACAATCTGGATGTTGAGCACGGCCATAAATGCGCCCAGTGTGGCTCCGCTTACCGCAAGCCAGGTCTTTGCGGTGACGGCAGGAGACACCGGCGCTCCGGAGGACGGCAGATGTTCGCCGGCTGGAATGCCTTCGAAGGTGGCTTGCCGCGTGGTCATGGTTATTTCCTCGGGTGCGCCGGAAAACGGATTGCTCAGCTCCGGGGGCTATCGCCCCGCAGGGCCAGCTGCCCTGCGGCTTTGCGCTCGGCGACAACGGTCGACTTGGTGTTGACGGTCGGTACCGCCGACATGCCGGGGCGCAGCAGGCCGCTCAGGCTCCTATCGTCGAGTACGATTTTGACGGGGACGCGCTGAACGATCTTGGTAAAGTTACCGGTGGCGTTGTCGGGCGGCAGCAGCGCAAATTCCAGGCCGCTCGCAGGCGACAGGCTGTCGACATGCCCCTTCAGCCTGGTCGAATGGAAGCTGTCGACGCGCAGCTCGACGGGCTGGCCATTGCGCATAGAGGTGAGCTGGGTTTCTTTAAAATTGGCAACCACGTAAACCTGATCGAGGGGAACGACGGCCATCAGCTGCGTACCTGCCTGCACATATTGGCCGACCCGTAACGTTCGTGCGCCCACGGTGCCGTCGACGGGCGCGGTGATCCGGGTGTAGGACAGATTTAGTGCGGCCTGCTGCTCAATCGCGCGGGCATGTTCAAGTTGCGCGACGGCTTGCGCGCGTTGGGTCGAGAGCACCTCGACGGTTTTGTTGGCCGCGGACAATCCTGCCTTGCCCTGCTGCAGCTGCGCAGTTTGCGCGCGCAACGCCGCGTCTGTCTGCTGTGCGCGTTGAATTGTGCCTGCGCCCGTCTTCATGAGGTCGTCGTAGCGTGCGCGCTCCTGCTGTGCGAATTTCAGGTTGGCCTCGGCCGCTTCGACCTGGGCGGCCTGTTGTTGAATGATCGGCTGCTGCAGTTCTATCTGCGCGTCGAGGTTGCGGATGGCGGCCTCGGAGGCGGCGACGTCCGCCTTGGCCTGGTCCACCGCGGTCTTGAAATCGCGATCGTCTATCCGCGCAAGGAGCTGGCCAGCCGTCACCGGCTGGTTGTCGGCAACCAGCACATCGGCGATGTAGCCGGAAACCTTCGGAGCGACGATCGTGGAGTCAGCCTTCACATAGGCGTCGTCGGTCGTCTGCAAATAGCGGCCGGTCGTGATGTAGTAGCGGGCGAAAGCAGCCGCGCTGGCGACGCCGAGCATTGCGGCGAAGGCGATCGCCGATCGTCTGAATGCCTGCCTGGATGTGCGAAGGCCGGTCTTGGTGTTTTGTTCGGGAGCGTAGGTGAGGGTGGACATGGCTTTCTCCGATGTCTGCAGGCGGCGCGGAAGGTCAATCGGGACGATGAACATCATGGGTGACGATGCCGAGCTCGTGGCTTGGGGGGTCGAGGCGACGCGGGTCGGCCAGCGTGCGGCGGATGTCGTCAAGCCCGCTCTGCCAATGCGCGCGCATCGCGTTCCGGCCGAACTCGTAGTCCTTTGACTGGCTCTCGAAGACCTTGGATTGGTAGATCAGATGGACGATGTTGTAGGCGCGGTGGCGGGCCATATCCGCGATCGCGCCGATTTCCGGATCCTGCCTTGCACTTGCCGGCAGGCGTTCGAGCGTGCGTTGCAACGCCCGACGCATTTTCTGCATCCTCAGCACCTGATCCGTGATGGCGCGCGTCCGGCTCGAATATTGAATGTCCTTCTGTCGGCTCGACAACTCCATCAAGTCGCTGGGAACACGACCCCTGGCCGACCAGAGATCGACCTGGAATGTCAGCGTGTCACGTGGTTCGCCGGTCAGTACGCGTGAAAGGGGCGTGTTCCAGACTACGCCGCCGTCCCAATAATGCTCGCCGTCAATCTCGACGGCGGGGAATCCGGGCGGCAACGCGCCAGACGCCATGAAATGCTTCGGCCCCAGCCGGCGCTCGGCGGTGTCAAAATACGTCAGATTGCCAGTACGGACGTTGACTGCACCAACGCTGACGCGCATCTCACCCGAGTTTAGGCGATCAAAATCAACCAGCCGCTCCAGCGTCTGCTTCAACGGTGTAGTGTCGTAGAAGCTCGTCGCGGCATCGCCTGCGAAGGGCGACCAGAGCGGCGAGGGGAAGCGCGGCTTGAAGAAGCCGGGTTGACCCTGAAACAAGGCCCTCATCGCTGCAAACGTGTTGTGGATCGAGCGGAAATCGAAAGCAAACGGCAGGCCGTCGGCCAGCCCTTCGCCGGCGGGCCATTCTACCGGGCAAGCACAGATGGTTTCCCAGAACTCGCGTAGTCGTGTTATTCGTTCGGCCTCTGGGGCGCCTGCGATGATCGCGGCATTGAGCGCTCCGATCGAAATGCCAGCTAGCCAATTGGGCCGGATACCGGCCTCATGGAGACCTTCATAGACCCCGGCCTGGTAGGCGCCCAGAGCTCCGCCGCCCTGCAGCACCAGAGCGACGACGTCGTATGGCAGCGGCTTCGTCTGCTGCACTTGACTAGTCTGCTCGCGCATCACTTTCAGCATGTTCAAACTCCGTTGCAGCCAATGCGTCAGCCGCCTCTTCGGTGACCTGTTTGCCGGGGCGCGAACGCATCTTCGCAGCGACGTTCGCGCCCTCGTTTCGCTGCAAGCCGAGCAGCGGTCAGTAGTCCCAGAAGGCCGGCACGAAGCGGAAGGCGTCGCCATCGACTGCGACCCGGCCTATGGAGGGGAACGGCATGTGAGTGGCCACCAGCAACTCGCCGGTCTCGGCAAGCTCCCGTAACAGCTGGACGCGAACCCGCGTCGCTTCCTCGGGGTCGTGCTCGAAACCGTTGTGCCAGTCGGGGTGGTCGAACCCGACCGCAAACACGGCGTCGCCGGCGAACATCAGCCGCTCCCCGCCGGACGCCACGTGAACCACGCTGTGACCGGGTGTGTGGCCGCCCGTGCGAGACACCACAACTCCCGGCGCCACCTCGTGCTCGTTGTCGAATTGCCGGAGCTGGGCGCGGTACTCCTGCGCGAAGCGCTTGGCGGTGGCGCGAAGCGCGTCCGGGAATCCCTGCGGCATGGCGGTGCGGGAGAAATCGGGCGCCTCCCAGAACCTGACCTCAGCGGCCGCCACGTGGATCTGCAAGTCCGGACGCAACCGCTCCTTGACGCCGTCGGCAAGCAAGCCGCCGACGTGGTCCATGTGCATGTGGGTCAGCACCACGTCGGTCACGGACGTGAGATCGATGCCCACGGCCTCGAGGCGCCGGATCAACTGACCCGCCCGTGGCAGGTGCAGATTCGGGTCGGATCCGAGGCCGGCGTCGATGAGGATCGTTTTGTCGCCGCTGCGCACGACGACCGCATTGAGCGCCCAGTCGAAAGCGTCTGACGGCAGGAACATATCATCCAGCCAGGCCGTTCGAACCGACGAGGCGACGTTATGTGCCAGCATCGTGGCTGGGAGTGGGAGCACCCCATCGCTGACGACGAGCACCTCGATCTCGCCGACCTTCAGCGCGTAACGCGATGGCACCAGTTCTTCAGGCTCAGTCTTGCCAAGATGTGAAGGGTTGCCCGGGGCGGGTTTGGTCATCTGTTTCACAGTCATTGTGGTCTCCTGTTTCGTGGTGAAGTTTCACATCGGGTGGTGCTTGAGCAGACCGCGCACGTCGAGGAGCGCGGCCGTCTTCGCTTGAGGCAACTAGAGATTCACCACCTGCTCCGGATCTGCTGAAGCGAGAGCTGCAGCGCGCTCGGCTTTCGGCGGATAGATCCAGACGGTGTTGATCTGGCGCTTGGTCTTCTTGGCTTCGTCGCCGACGATTTCGAGCTTGCGCTCCCATCCGCGCGTAAACAGCGCGCCGGCCTCGCCAAGGTCGAGACAGGTAACGTAGACTTTTTGGTGATAAGGTTTGGTCGGCTTGCCCAGCAGATCGGCGGCGGCGTTGTGGCCGGCGAAGGCGCCCATGCGGGTCGCATGCTGGCACGACATCAGTGCGTAGTTGCCGGCATCGTCGCATGCCGCACGTGCAGCGTCGCCGGTGGCAAAGACGCCAGCCACCCCCGGAACGCGCAAGTCACGATCGACCAGCAGTCGGCCGAACCTGTCCCGCTCGCCCGGGATCTCCGCGGCTAACGGAGCGGCACGGATGCCCGCCGCCCAAACCACGGTCGCCGCTTCAATGCGCTCGCCGTCGGACAGCGTGACACCGCCTTCGTCGAGTGATGCGACGTCGGTAGCGACCCGCGTTTCGATCCCCAGCCTGCGCAGTGCGTTCTCAATGACCGGACGGGAATCCGAGCCCATGTTCGGTGCGACCGCGGCGTTCCTTTCGACGATGATGATGCGCGGCTTGGCATTCTTGCCGAGGATCGCACGTAGTCGCGCCGGCATCTCGGTAGCAGCCTCGATGCCGGTGAAACCGCCCCCGGCGACGACTACGGTATCGCGGCCGCTGCTGGCCGGCCGGCCTGCCAGGCCATGCAGATGCTTGTCGAGCGCAATGGCATCGTCGAGTTGGTCAACGCTGAAACCGTGCGCGGAAAGGCCGGGAATGTCCGGGCGGAACAGCCGGCTGCCGGTGGCCACGACCAGACGGTCGTAGGAGAGCTCATTAGTGCCCGTTGCGGTCGTAATGGTCACGGTGCGGGACTTCGTGTCGACCGTCCCCGCGCTGCCCCGCACATAGGTGACGTCGATGGCGTTCAGCACATCCGAGAGCGGCGCCGTCAGGGTCTCTGGCTTTGGTTCATAGAGCCGCGGACGAATCACGAGTGCGGGCTCCGGCGCGACCAACACGATCTCGAACGTATCGGACGAAACGCCGTGGATATCGCGCAGGCGGGCGGCGGAAAGTGCGGCATACATACCGGCGAAGCCGGCGCCGATGATGACAAGTCTCATGTGAATACTCCTGTGGTTTGGTTCTTCCGGGCATGCGCCCGCCATCACCGCAGTTTGCGGCAAGCGTTCTGCAGACAATGATGGCGCGAAGACGTGAGACGAAATCGGTAGTCTAGGGCGAGAGACAGCCTGCGACCGGTGGCGTTCGCCGCGGATATTCGCCGCGCAGCAAGATTGGCCGAGGGGCGCTCGGGATCCATTCAGCGTAGGGGAGTTGGGCGCTGTCCCTTGTCACGATGGACATCCCTGGATTGGGGTTCTGCAGGGACTGCGGTGGAATTTCGACCTCATCACCGGTTGCCGATGTGAAGCGAACTGCCAGGGAAAGTCCGTACACGATTGTGGTCGCGACGATCCTTCGTCGTGGTTCGAAAGAGGGGAGGCTCACGAAGCGCTTCCAGATCATTGTCCGTCTCCGTCTAATGGATCGTGGGCACCCTGTTTCTCTAGCGGGTCAAACCTGAAACTGCGCCAGAGAGATTGACGTCTTTGAAGAGAGATTGCGGTTAGCGCATGCGTCGTCGCCAATCGCTCGGTGTTTCTCCGGTGAGAGTCCTGAACGCTGCGGTGAATGCCGTTTGAGAAGCATAGCCAAGCTCCGCGGCCACCGTCGCGATCGCCGCGTCGGTATCGCGGAGCAAGTTCATCGCCCGCTCGAGCCGCTGTTGACGTAGCCAAGCATGGGGAGAAAGCCCCGTACTTTCCTTGAAGGCGCGACAAAAATGAAAACGAGACAGGCCGGCGTCGGTGGCGAGAGCCGCAAGAGAGACGTCAGCATCACTGTCCGAACCCAAGCGCTCGATCGCTCGTCGCAGTGCATGGGGAGAAAGTCCGCCAGTGATCGGCCCGAATGCGGTTGACACGTCGGCGTGCTCAGCGAGAATACGCGTCGCCACAGTGTCGGTCAGTTGCTGTCTCAACAGCGCGTCTATTGCCGCATTGCCCTCCAGCAAATCCGCAGCGCTTATCAGCAACGAGGATGTGAGGGCGTCTGGATGTCCCGTGCGCTCCCGGAGATCGCCGGGAGCAGAAACTTCGGCTTCGCGAGCAACGCGTTCGAGGGTCACGTGCGGGAGATAGAGTTGGATGACATCCACAAAGCCGGGAATATCCCATCTGGCTCGCGAACCCGCCGGAATAATCGTCACAACACCCGATCGCGCCGTCCCAACAGCAACCGATTTTCCGGACCGTCGCTCGAGGCGTTGAACGCCCGTTGGGTAGGTCATGATAACGTGGTCGGCCATGGGCTCAACCACGTCGTGCAGGGCTCCATGATTCCAATGCGCGATGGAGCCATTGGAAGGGTCGGAAGCTATTTGGAGTGGCGATGTCTTCAGGACACGCGCCATCTCCGCGTCGGCGGGATGGAGATCGCCGACAGGGAGATTGTTCGACCGCGCGTCGGAAGGACGTGGCTGGAGCGCCTGCAAATGATCGTGCACGACCGGAATGTTCATGGAGCTGTCCTCGGGATCGGAAGACACTTACTTGCTCTCAAGCGAATGTATTAGCGCACGTGACGCCGCCAATCGGCGGGCGTCTCGCCGGTCAGTCGTCTAAAGGCTGCGGCAAAGGCCGTCTGCGAGGCATAGCCTAGTTCCGCCGCGACCAAAGCGATCGATGCGTCGGTGCCCCGAAGGATGTTCATGGCCCGCCCGAGACGGTGCTGCCTCAGCCAAGCGTGAGGTGTAAGCCCAGTGCTTTCTTTGAAGGCGCGGCAGAAGTGGAAGCGGGATATGCCCGCATCTGAAGCAAGCGCATCAAGGGATACGTCCGCATCGCTATCCGAGCGCAAGCGTTCGATGGCGCGAGCCAGAACTTTCGGCGAAAGCCCACCGCCTGTTGGTTGAAATTTGGTTCTCGAGCTGGTGTGAGTAGCCAAAAGACGCAGGGCTAGCAGGTCTGCCAGTTGATGTCTGAATAGCCTATCAAGAGCCCCATGGCCCTCGAGAGCTCCATGGCCGTCCAGCACACCAGCCGCGCTCAAGAGTAATCGGGAAGTGACCGGATCCGGATGTCCTGTTCGCTCCAGGAGATCACTGGGTGTGCCTGTGGTAGCTTCTTCGGCAACGCGCTTGAGTGTTGCGTGTGGGAGATAAAGTTGAACGACATCAACGGGCTTCGGAATGTCCCATCGCGAGCTCGATCCTTCCGGAATGATGATCACAGCGCCGCGACGGAACGTTCCAATCTCAACTGATTTGCCTGACTGCCGCTCCACGCGCTGTGTCAAGCCGTTATAGGCCATGATGACATGGTGGCTCATAGGTTCGACGACGTCATGCAACGGGTCATGCTTCCAATGCGCAATCCCGGCGCCAGAAGAATCCAAAGCCATGCGGAATGGCGTCGTCCCGAGCACGCGCGCCATTTCCGCGTCGGCGGCGCGATAGTCGCGGCTGAGTGACTCTCGCTGATGTAGCTCAGACGAGGCCGGTGAGGACTCTGGGGCATCGTGCTGGATCGGCTGGCTCATTGGCTTGTGCTCGTATCGGAGGCCATGCGCACGCGCTGCCGGCTCGGCTTTCATGTGCTCACGCGAAGTCGCCGCCTTGTGTTTGCTCGTAGGAAGTGCCGGTAAATGCTGCGAGCGTTCGCTGAGCGTTCTAGGCGCGGAGAACTACGGCTTCTTTCCTAAAACGGAGGTGTTTTGCCAAATTCTGCCTGAGGCGTCGCTTGCCTAACGTCCTTGTGATCAGCGGCCGTAGACTTTAGGTCAGCCTCGCTGATAGATTTTGTCCTCGATCTCGCCGCGAGTATTGAAATAACTGCGAAAAATGTCGCGTCGTAAAGCGGTCATAATGGCCGTTCGCGTCGCTGCAAATCTAGACCGCAGCGTGCCGATCCCTGATAATTGCGGACGCGGCGATTGAGAACCGCCTGCCCTGACCCCTTGCGATGAGACTGACCTCCATGACTCAGGCTGGCACCTTCGGACAGAGGGTCAGGCAGTACCTGCACCTGAAAGACGTGCCAAGCTCGTTGGTAACCCGCTCAACGCGCGGGATTGATCTTGCGGCCAGCGAGACGCGGAATGATAACCCTTTGCCTGGTCTCTCGGGCTCGATGGAAGACGAGGCTTATATCGTCAGCCTGAAACTTCATGACTATCCGGAGTGCGAACTCTGGAAGCACGGCAAGTGCGTAACGAAGGCGGATGTCAAGGCCGGTACAACATGGCTGTACGATCTCAGACAGGATCCGCGCTATGTCATCGACAAGCCGTTCCATTCAATCCAGTTTTACCTGCCGCGTTCGGCGCTCGACCGTGTTGCTGAAGAAGCGGGCGCGACACGCGCGGATGACCTTGCCTGTCAGTTCGGTACCGGTCATGACGACGACGTGATGCGCCATGTAGGGGCGTCGCTGCTGCAGGCGCTGCGTCGACCAGATGAAGCGAACCAACTTTTCATTGATCACATGATGCTCGCGTTCGGCGCGCATATCGCGCACGCCTATGGTGGACTGCAGCGCGTCACCCGATCGGCTCGCGGCAGCCTTGCGCCTTGGCAGGTAAAGCGAGCTTGTGAAAGGTTAGACTCCGATCTGGGCGGGAAACTTTCGCTGCAACAAATCGCGGCTGAGTTTGGCCTTTCGGTCGGCCATTTCTCGCGTGCCTTTCGCGGTTCCACCGGTCTGCCGCCGCATCAATGGCTGCTTCGCCAGCGTCTGAAGGCTGCGATGCAGTTGATGACAGTGCGTGAGCTGCCATTGGCCGAGATCGCGATATCGGCCGGCTTTGCCAACCAAAGTCACTTTACGCGGGTGTTTACGGCCACGGTCGGGATCAGCCCGGGCGTGTGGCGCCGCGAAAAGCTCGGCGTGTCTGGAGGGGATAGGTGATTCCGGCCAATGCGACGACTGCGGGTTGTTTGCCAAAACGGCTGTGTTTTGCCTGATCCTGCTTTAATCTCTATTTGCGCGACGTCTTGTGATGAGTGGCCCGCGGGGCGCTAGGTCAGCATCGTTGATCGATGTCTTTCGCGCAATCGGGTAATGAGCTACGCGCGGGCAAGCGAGAGGCGCCTGGCTCAGCTACCAGCGATGAGACCGACCTACATGACACAGAGGGGTTTTTACGGTCAGAACGTCAGGCGGTTCTTGCACCTGGAGCATGAACCACCCTCGTTGATCACGCGTTCGCTGCGCAATACCGAGATAGCCGTCACTGAAACCCGGGATGATGCCCCCGTCCAGTGCCTTTCCGGCGGGATGGTCCTTGAGGATTCCTATGTTGTCAGCCTAAAGCTTAACGATTACCCCAGTTGCGAGCTCTGGGCTCGCGGCAAGTGCGTCACCAAGGCCGATATCCGAGCCGGCGCAACTTATTTGTACGACATGAAGATCGATCCACGATTCGTCATCAACAAGCCGTTCCACTCCCTCCATTTCTATCTCCCGCGTTCAGCGCTGGACGGCATCGCCGAGCAGTCCCGCGCGCCGCGGGTTGGTGATCTTCCCTGTCAGTTCGGCGTCGGCCATGACGACCCGGTCATCCGTCATATCGGTGGGGCACTCCTGCCGGCACTGCGTCGGCCGACCGAGACCAATCGCCTCTTCATCGATTACACGCTGCTCGCATTTACCGCACACGTCACGCAGACCTATGGCGGAATGCATCGTAGAGCCGAACTCGTCCGCGGCGGTCTCGCGCCCTGGCAGGTGAAACGCGCGTGCGAAAAACTGGATTCCGACCTCGGTGGAAAGCTTCCATTGCAACAAATCGCGACCGAGTTTGACCTCTCGGTCAGCCATTTTTCGCGGGCATTTCGAATGTCCACCGGCCTGCCGCCGCACCGGTGGCTGCTCCGCCAACGTGTCGAGGTGGCCCAACAACTGATGACGGTGCGCGAGCTGCCCCTATCCGAAATCGCGATATCGGCCGGCTTTGCCAATCAAAGTCATTTCACGCGGGTGTTTACGGCCGTGGTCGGGATCAGCCCGGGAGCGTGGCGCCGCGAAAAGCTCGGCATGGCCGAAGCGGAAATGTGAGTCTTGACAATGCGAGGTGGCTCGCCCGATCAGCGACGCATCTTCAGCGAGATGACGTAGGCGACGGCGCGCGCCGCAAATATCTCGTCGCGCGGGTGACCGATACCTTCGGCGAGACTTGCCGGATCAAAGATTGAGCCATCGCAGGCTTCGTTCGGTTCGATGCCGGTGATTACGATCGTCCCGAGCCGCACGGCTTCGCGATGGTCCTCATCGGGCCATCGGACAGTCAGGTCCATGGTTGGGTCGCCGGGGCGGTCGAGCAACGCCAGCACGCTGAATCGAACGTTGCCTGTCGCAACCCGCTGTTCGAGCTCGTCGTGCAGGAAGTCGACGGCTTTCGCCTTAGCTTCCGGTCCCGTCAGCGTCACGTCACCGCCGACCGGCGCGATCTTGAATTTGATGAGCCGTGTCTCGTCCATCGCATTGGTGGCGGGAAAGCAATGCACGCCCCAATAGGTCGTGCTGGCAAAACTCGCCGGCAGTGGCCGCGCGACGATGTAGTTAACTTGGTGCAGCGTTTCGGGATTAGCAGCAGAGAACGTACGAATTCTTTCCCGATCCAGCTTACCATCGGGGCCCGGAACGCGTACTTCGTGGAACGCCATCATCTGCTCAAGCGTCCGAGCATAGTGGACGGGACAATCTTGTGCGAGGATGTCTGAGCGATGGTTGCTGTCGCCGAGTCTGAAGCTAAAGCCGCGCGGCACGAGATTCTCGGTATCCGCCACATTGGGATTGCCGCCACCGATCGAGAAGCGCGCCAACACGCGTGATGGTCTTGTGAAGCTCCGCGATTTAGTAATTTCCTCCGCCTGATTTGACGGAATGTAGGTGCCATGGACGCATTGGCCTTTGGCAAAGCTCGCGCGTGCTTTTGGCGGATCGCCGGCGGCCGCTTTAAGCGCGTCAACAATCGCGGCGGGCGAAGCAGCACCCCTCGGGAACTCGGACATGGCGACCTTGGTTCGAAAGCCGGTAATCGTAATGGTCTACCTGCCCGACCGTGCCCACGCGCCTGAGGGATTGCCCTGATTGCAGAGCAATTGCTGCTAATGGATAAGTCTTTGCAAGAATTCAAGAATCGCCCGTATTAATAGGTAAATTCTTAGGCTCGGGCGGCTGCTTGACGCAAGCGCATAGTGCCGCCGTCCTGCCCACGGATCGGTGCGGAGCCGCAGGATGTTTAGGTTTAGCTCATTTCTTTGGCCACCGATGAAAGCTTTTCGCGCAGCCACTTATGTCCTGGGTCGGTCGTATGGCGGGGGTGCCAGTACATGGCCTCATGAATATCTGGGAGGGCGTGCGGAGGCGCGAGCAGTTTAATCTGCAATGTCGCGGCTATCTTTTTCGCGGCCCGCTCTAGGACGAGACTCACCAATCGAGTCCCCTGAATTAGAAATGGATTAAGCAGAAAGCTTTCAACTGTCACCTGTATGCGGCGAGCTATACCTGCGTTTGCTAGATGCTGGTCGGCGAGGTTCAGTTGCCTGTGAGTACCGATCCCGTAAACGAGGTGGGGCAACTGAAGAAATTGTTCTTCAGTAAGCACATCATCGGCGATGTCAGGATGCTCAGCATCGACCGCGCAAAGCCAGCGATCGCTCAGCAGCGCACAGCTCGGGTATTCATTTGAACCGAAAAGTTCGGTCGGCTCGATAACGATGTCGGCTTGATTGGTCTGCAAAACGCGCGTGGCGTCTCGCGCGCGGGGCAGTAGATGTATGGTCACATTCGGAGCCTCGTTCGCAATCATTTGGACGAGCGGAGTCAAAAGGACCAATCCTGCATAGTCGGATGCGCTAATGGAGAATGTTCTGGCATCGCTTGCGGGATTGAAACTCGGACGCCGCAGCAGAGTCTGTTCGATCTTATTCAGCGAATCTTTTAGTGGGACGATCAGCTCTTCCGCATTTCGCGTCAGGACCAAATCTCGGCCGGCGCGAACGAGTAGCGGATCACCGAAGATGTCGCGAAGCCGGGCAAGTGCGGCGCTCATCGCCGATTGACTGAGCCCGATACGTTCCCCAGCTCGACTGACGTTTCGTTCGGTGAGGAGAGCATCAAGGATCACAAGGAGATTTAGATCGATGTTTCGCAGGTTCATCGCAGTCCCCCAATGAAAGGGGCGAGCCTAGCAAACTGGACGATAACGCACCACGCAAATGCGAAGTCGCCGATCGCGACTGACGGTGCGGCATTCGCCCGAGCTGAAGAGCAATGTGTGCAGTGTCCTGCTTATTCGTTCATCGATTGACGCGTTTCCGGGCATCCCATCCTGTCGCTGCATCGCAGCAGCCCAGTGATCGACGCCACGGATAGTTGGGATTTCAAATATCGATTAGATTTTGACCCCGACGCCACCTAGCCTCTTCGACAGAAGAATTGTCGCAACGAGGCGCGCGATGAAGAGAGTGAAAGTCGGAGGAATGGCCACCAGATGTTCGTCTTCGCAAACTGAAGTGGATGCGAATGCGTTTCGGGCGGCGATGCGTCACTTTGTCGGCAGTGTGAGTGTCGTAACTACCTGGCACGACGGCAGACCATGGGGAATGACGATTAATTCGTTCACCTCGATCTGCATGGATCCCCCCACGATTCTGGTCTGTCTAAACAGCAAGACTGTTACTGCAGCCGACGTTCGCGATTTCGGTCGGTTCGCCGTCAATCTTCTCAGTCAGGACCAACGTCATCTTTCGGAGCTCTGCTCGCGTCCGAATGGCGACAAGTACGTCGATGAACATGTTTTGCCGGCAGAGAGAGTGTTGGGAGCGAACGGGATACCGAAGGTGCGAGATGCGTCGGTGGTTTTCACATGCCGGACAGTCGAGCAATTGATCGTTGGCAGCCATCTCGTTGCGATCGCCGCAATCGAGAGCATTGATGCTCCGAGCCGTCGCCCGCCATTGCTCTACGGGCATGGTCGTTACATGCACAGTATCGATTTGGAGGTGCGAGCATGAGGTTGTCGGTCGAATTAGCCCCGATCGGGATCGCAAAGAAGCTCTACGCTGCTTATGACAATCATGATCCCGATACGATCCGTGAGTTGTATCGCGAGGACGCGACGCACGATGAAGTGTCTCAACTGCGTACGAAGCGCGGGGTCGATGAAATCGTGTCCGGAATGCAGAAGCTGTTTTCATGGCTGCCCGATGTTCGCTGGGAAGTAAAGGCGATGGTTGGTGGGGAAGATGGAGCGGTCGCGACCTTCTATACCATGCACGCGACAGCGCCGCGCAAAGACAGCATTCAGCTGGCCAAGGCCATTTCCCTGCGAGGTGTTCAACTCGTCAAGATCGAGGGCGGCTTGATACGCCGCAGCGAAGACTACTGGGACGCTGCAACGCTTCAGCGACAACTTTCCTGACAACCCCCAAGGAGGACTGACAATGAGATCCGGTGCTGAATATCTTGCGTCGCTTCGCGACGGGCGGCGCGTGTACGTGGGAGGCGAATTGATTGAGGACGTAACGTCCCATCCGATGACCAAGGGCTACGCCAACGCGATCGCCGAGTACTACGATCTTCATCTTGATCCAAAAAATCAAGATATCGCAACGTTCGTCGACGATGAGGGAAATCAGCAGTCCATGCATTGGTTCCTTCCTCGGTCCAAGGAGGACGTTATCAAGCGTCGCGAGTACTGCGATTTTCTGTGCCGTCACTTCAAGGGTGGGATCTTCACGCGGCCGCCGGCTGGAATGAACGTCGTTATGTTTACCCAGGTTGACGACCAGAAACCCTGGTCGGACAATTCGCGGTTCTCTGGAAAGAAACGAGATCTCTCCGGCAACATCCAGCGTCAGTGGGAAGAGGTGACTTCGAAGGACCTTGCCATTTCCCCGATGTTCCTCGACGTGCAATTCGACCGCGGTCGCGACAATGCAATGGCCGAGACGCCAATGCTCAAAATTATCGAGGAGCGCGATGACGGCATTCTCGTTCGGGGGTGGAAGGCAATCGGCACGTCTGTCCCGTTCGTCAATCATCTCCTGATCGGGAACCTGTGGCGTCCTGGCCAGACTCCGGAGCAGACCGTTTACGCGTTGATCCCGATCGCGACGAAGGGGATCTCAGTCGTCGCGCGCAAGTCCAACGCTCAGCCAGATGCCGACCCGTATGACCGCCCCCTGGCCACGATCGGCGACGAGCTGGATGCGATGGTCTACTTCGACGATGTCATTATTCCGTGGGACTGCGTCCAACACGTTGGCAATCCGGAACATGCCAAGTGGTATCCGCAACGCCAGTTTGACTGGGTGCACCTCGAGACCCAAATCCGACATTGCGTCCACGCCGAATTGATGGTCGGTCTTGCGCTGCTTCTCACCCAGTCTCTGGGCACCAGCAACAATCCCGTCGTCCAAGCTCAGCTGGCCGAACTCATTCGCTTCCGCGAGACGTGCCGCGCATTCATGATTGCGGCCGAAGAGACAGGCTTCGCTACTCCTGGCGGTCTGTTCAAGCCGAACAACATCTACATTGACTTCGGCCGAGCCTATTATCTTGAGAACCAGAACAAGATGGTCAACATGCTCATCGATTGCTGCGGCCGCGGAGTCGTCATCCAGCCGTCGAAGCGGGAGCTCGAGGATCCCTACATCGGCCCGAAACTCGCCGAAGCGTTACGCGGCGCCGAGATAAGTGCCCACGACCGTATCAAGATCTTCCGTCAGATCAGCGAGCGATTCCTGACCGAATGGGGAAACCGGCACGAGATGTTCGAGAAGTTCAACGGGACGCCGCTTTATCTGATCAACCTGCTGACAATGCAGCGCACGGAATATCAGGTCGACGGCCCGTTGACAGAGCTAGCTCGCCAAGTTCTCGGTTTTGGCGATACGGCGGAGCTCGGCAAGCGAGCTCAGGAGGAGCAGAAGAGTTCGCACTACGCCAACGTTCGCTTCCAGCCCGACTATGCCAAGGCGCAGGACGTCCAGAAGCGCTACATGAGCACCGCGGCCGAATAACAGCAGGCTAGATCGGAAACAGAAGGGGTCGCGATTGTCCGTCGGACATTCGCGATCCCACTCATGGACGCTCAGGGCGCGACATCGCAGCACTTCACAATCTCCCGGCACTCCGGCGCGCGTCCTGTTCGGCGGACTGTTCCAGTCAGAGCCAAAACAAAGAAAAAGAGCAGGCCCCCATGAGAAATTTCAATGAATTGACGATTACCGATGCGGTCCTCGACCGCCTCTCTGGCGCATCTGACGAACGGACGGCCGAGATTAGCGCATCGTTGGTCCGGCACCTTCACGCCTTCGTTCGCGAGGTAAGACCGACTATTACGGAGTGGGAGAAGGGAATTGCCTTCCTGACCCAGACGGGCAAGGTTTGCAGTGACACACGTCAGGAGTTCGTGCTCCTTTCCGACACGCTAGGCGTTTCGATGTTGGTAGATGCAATCAACCACGGAGCCACTGAAGGCGCCACGGATACAACCGTTTTAGGACCATTTTTCGTCGAAGGAGCTCCCGCGAAATCGCTAGGCGAGGACATTTCCGGAGGCCTGGAGGGCCATCCCTTCCTTGTTACAGGCACCGTGCATGGACCCGATGGTTTCGCAATCCAGGGTGCCGCCGTTGACGTTTGGCATTCGGATAGCGACGGCTACTACGATGTGCAGCAACTAGAGCGCACGGGAGGCTTGGCGATGCGGGCTCGATTCCGCACCGACGACGAAGGCAAATTCCGCTTTTGGACGATCAGGCCGGCACCCTATCCCATACCGCACGATGGACCGGTCGGCGCGATGTTAAGCAAGCAAGGGCGGCATCCTTGGCGTCCTGCGCACGTTCACTTCATGATTTCGGCCCCAAGGTATCAAACGCTGGTGACGCACGTATTCGCAGAGGGCGACGAATATCTCGATTCGGACGTGGTATTCGGTGTCAAGGACAGCCTGGTTCGCGAGTTCGTGCTGATGCCAGCCGGAGCCGCGCCCGATGGCGTTTTCCGCGACTCCCCCTTCTTTCATTTGCACTACGACTTTGGTCTCAAACAGTCTTGATACCGCAGGCGAATCGAACATCGCCCAGGATCCGTTCCGGCGGGGATCGCCGGAGGCCGGCCGAATTGCGTGGTCTCGGGCGGATGGCTCCGAGGCCGTTTACGGAAACGATGTAAACGGCTCAGCCGGGTTTCCGATTTAAAATCAATTAGATATCGCTATGGCGTGACGGAGTGCTGCCGGTGAGCAAGTTTGGCTCTAGATTCTCTCCCTCCGCCAGCAACCCAAAGCCGCTTCGTACTTCGCCGTCGGGAGAGGCCGAAGATCCGGCCGCTTTGCTGTGTTTTTGCCTGTTAGAGACATTTCATCGTCGGCACAACTAGCCCTCGACAGGTCCGGAGAACCGAATTTTCTCCGAATCTCAGAACCCTGCAAAACGGTTCAGTGCGACATTTTCGTCAAACCAAAGGCTTGTAGACCAAGGAGTTTTGAATCTCTCTCGCTCAACCAACTCAAATCCGCCGTCAGCGAGTTCGATACCTGCTTGGGTGACGAATGCGACGCGGCGCAGGCGCGGGGCGAAGCTGCTGGGAAAGCTGGTCACTACCGTGACAATGTCGCACGCGCCGACGTTGTCACGCAAAAGGGCGCTGGCATTACCCGGCAGGAAATGCACGAAGACACCAAATCCGCGACGCCGAAGCCCGTAACCCGGGGCCTGGTAGGACGGTCGAAGGCCGGCAAGGACCCTACGAAGGTGGACGTCCGGAAGCTGGGGTCACGATGGCGCGCCCGGCGTTGCTTTGACTTTCTACGTATCCGGCGAATTGCGGGGAAAACCCCTTGGCAATGTACCTACGTCACACCGGGGCCCAGCCGCTTAACCGAGACTATCCCCGCTGTAGATTTCAGCGAGGACACAATGGACCACGAGTTCTGCAAGGAGAGGGCACGAACCGTTCGCGCGCTGGCTGAAGAGGCTGATCCGTTTATCAAGCTGCGCCTTCTGCAGCTAGCGGCCCACTACGAACGGCGCTTTGTGCAATCTGAAGCGCCAATCAGCGGCCGCTCGCCACGATCGCAAATGCCTCCACCGCCCAGAGACCACGAGTAATGCTTGGCGATCAACAGAAAGCTGAGCACAGCGCCCGTGATAACTGCAATCACCAAGCCGTTGAAGAAGCTATGGAGAGCACTCGTCCAGATCAGAGCCGCCTGCGCCACGCTCGCGTCTCGCGCGATCGGAGCGTCACGCTGAACGGTGTTTCGCCTCTTGGCTGAATTCTCGCTCATGGAAGGGGTCGCCGTCACCAACTCAACGCGCACGACGGCACCGTCTGAGAACCTTCAGGTCACGCGCTTAAGTAGGGTGATTTTGGTGAACGATCGGTTATCGATCAGGAGAATTCGAAGTTGGCGAGGGGATAAGCCGGCGCATCAGTCCGATTTTTGACGGGCGGTTGACCGATCTCGCCGAGACTTTGCACCCAGCCAGACCGGAGACGTGGAAGTGTCCTTCCAACTAACCGTCTTGAAAGTGCTGGCCGGCCAGTCCGCCGGGCGGGCCTCCGTTGCCGACTTACGGCACGCCGTTGCAATCTTGATGAACAGCGGCAGAGACTGGACCGAGCGCATGAAGCGGTTGGCCGAGCATGCGCCGGACCTGAATATCTTCTCGGCGAAGTTCGTGCTTCGCGATGACGCGGGCTGGGAAATCACGGCGGAGGGGCGGCTATTCCTGGCCGCGTTAGAAACTGCGGTCGCTGTTCGAAGATCGCCGCTTCGATCAGTGGACGACCCGCCAACCACTGAACCCGCTGCGCCGGGGGCGACAGATGCGACGAGATTGCCTGATCCTCCTCGAAAACGTCGTCAACAAACGCGGCGCCGCCGCGGCAAGGGCCGATCGAATCGACGGACGGCGTCGTGAAGCGTACGGATGCTCAATCGCGTGACGCGATTGCGAATCCTCGCTTGATCGCGATTTGAAAAGCAGTCTTGAGATCATTCACGACGTTGTCAGCCCCGCTAAAGCCCGGCGACCGGACGCCAATCGAAGCCAGTCATAGGCCTGCGCCAGCAGAGTAGCGTTGTAGGTACGCCGTTCGAACCTGCGTCGACGACGCCTCCAAAAGTGCTCCGATCAGAACGGCCATAGATAACATCTCAAGGGTGCTCCACGAGCGAGTTGCCGCGCTGACACGATTGATCTAAGTCGGACGCACTCGATCCTCCACTCGTCACCGGCATTGCGAACAACGGGCGCAGAGTAATCAGGGAAAGGCGACGGTGGCGCTTCATGTACTCCCGAGATTTCGAGCCGTTGCGATCAGAAGGTAGGGCTCTAACGGCGCAGCAAATTGTCGATCGGTTGAAGCGGGGAACAGGGCGGCCCTACTGCGCATCGTGGCTGTGGATCAAGATGACTAAGTTTGGCCGAAACCGCCCACATCCTGAGCGAGCCATCTAGGGGGCAATCCGCGTGATGGTGAGCCTTGGTGATGTCCTCCGGCAACGGCGTCGCCGAGGCTGTCACGGCTCTTCAATGGGTGTGGATCGCGTCGTAAGCGTGAGCGCCAAAGATGACGGTGCTTACAAACAGCAGACCGATGATCGCGATTTCGATCATGACACTTCCCCTTATCATTTTGAGGGAAGTGGTATCAGCCGAGTGTTTCCGGCCGGTTTCGCCAGCTGGTGAAAACGGTTTCGCGGGCCGCGTCCTGACGCGTCGCCAAGCGCCAGCAATTGGTTGTACCGGGCCTTGAAAAGCGAGCATGTCGGAAACTTATCCGCGCTGGGCGTCCAGCACAGCCTCAAAAACCGTGAGGGAAGGCCGTGGAGCGGGATGCCAGCCTGGTCCGGTGGCGACTTATCGGCAGCGCTCGAGCACCCGGGTGAGCGGCGAGATGTCCTTGAGATTAGGCATCTTCGAACTCACGCGACGGGGCAGGCCCCAACGAACTCCGTTGTTTTTATTTATTTTTCCATCCGCTACGTGCGTTGGGGACGCAGAAGCTGGGGCAGGTAATGGGAGGACTTGTGATTTACAATCCGGCTGTAACCTATTGATGCATATGACCGCCCCGAGAGGGGATTTTACAGCTAAGTATCTGCAATAAGGTATAAAAGAGCTGCATCTTAATCAGCGGGTCCCAGGTTCGAGCCCTGGTGCGCCCACCAAAGGAAAATCCTTATTTTCCAGGACCTTCGCGGAGTGGTCGCCGAGATCAGAATGGGTCTCGCGCGACGGTTGTTGCTGAAGCACTGGTGCAGCCAGATTGCTGCGCGATTTTTCCTTTGTGTCGATCAAAGCAATGCCGTCCCCTTGCGGTTGTGCCGCCCAGAAGTTTGGCTGGCAGCGTTCAGAACACCGTATTTGCGATTCGCAGCTTGGATATGGGCGGCCGCCGGGTCCGCATCCGCTTCGGGGCATGTCGGCCATCCGTCCCTGCTGACATGAGATTGTTACACAGCCTGCCTATCGTCCCCGCCCGACCATGACAGGCTTGTAAGCGCGAGGAGCCGAGTTGACCCCCGATGCGCGAGCGTCGAGTGCTCGGCTGTGCCGTGCTCTGATGTTCGGCGTCTGTCTCGTTCTGGCGCCGCCGAAAGTGTCGGCACAGGAGGCGCAGATCGACTTTGACATCACAGCCCAGCCGTTGGCGGCCGCGCTCGAGCAGTATGGTGCCGTGGCTGGCCGGAACATCCTCTACAACAGCAACCTGACGGCCGGACTGCATTCCAGCGCCGTGCGCGGGCCCTTGACCGCGGACGCAGCGCTTGCGCGTCTGCTTGCGGGCAGCGGTCTGTCGGCGCGTGTGCTCGGAGAGACGTCCTTCGCACTTTATCCCGCACCGGCCACGGCGCAGGCGGCGCTGCCGGTTCCGGTGAATCATTATTATGCGCGGCTGCAGACCGTCCTTCGGACGGCACTGTGCGCGGAGGCCGATGCACGGCCGGGCCGTTATCGGATCGCGCTGCAGTTCTGGATCGATCCGGCCGGCAACGTGGAGCGGTTCGCGCGGCTGGGCTCGGCGGGCAGCGCCGCGGTCGATGCTGGCATCGATCACGCGCTACGCCGGATGCAGGTCGACGCGCCGCCGCCGCCCGGCCTTGCCCAGCCGGTTACCCTGGTGGTCGTCCCGCAGGGATCTCGCACGACGATGGCCTGTAATGGTTCGCCGGCGCGTCGCGCCAGCGCGACACCATGACCGAGGCGTCCCTGACCCTGATAAGACGCCTGCTGGTCGAGCGCTATGATGAACTCAAGCGACGGCTGGCAAGACGGCTAGGATCGGCCGAGCTGGCGGGCGAGGCGCTGCAGGACGCTTGGCTGCGCATGGCCCGGGTGGATTCGGTCGGTGTCGTCCGCGATCCCGGCAGCTATATCTTTGGCGTCGCCATGAACGCGGCGCGTGATCGCCAACGCAACACCGATAGCCGCACCCTGAGCGCAGCCGAGGTCGATGGACTGCTCGAGATCGCCGATGGCGCGCCAGATCCGGAGCAGGTGGCGCGCGCGCGTTCGGATCTGCGCGGGCTGGAAGCCATCCTGCACGAGCTGCCGCCGCGCCGCCGCGCGATTCTGCTGGCAGCGCGGCTCGACCAGATGCCGCGGCAGGAGATAGCCCGCCGCTTCGGTATTTCCCTGCGCCTGGTTGAGCTAGAGCTGCAGCGGGCGCAGGAATATTGTCTGAGCGGCGTGATCGGAGCGGCGGATAGCATGCGGTTCCGCCGGGCTGGAAACGTCTCCTTGAGAGTGGTGGCAAAAGCCGCCGCATCTCGGCGTAGGTGGGCATGGGGCGGACGCCGACCATGAGCGCGATGGATAAGGACGACATGGAATTTGATCCGCTCAAGCGGGAAGCAGTGGGCTGGGTGCGGCATCTCACTTCCGGACATGCCACCGCCGCGGACGCCGAGGCGCTGCGGCGTTGGCGTGCCCAGAGCGCGGACCATGTCGCCGCTTTCGCCGCCGCGAGCCGCCTGTGGCGAGACCTTGCGCCGGCCGGCCGCAATGTGCGGGCGGCAATGATGACCGGACAGTTGCCAAGCGCTTCGCGCCCGCTCAACCGCCGTGCGTTGCTCGGCGGCGGGCTCGCGACCGCTGCCGCGGCGGCGGGCGTCTATGTGCTTGCGCGGCCGCCGCTCGGTCTGTGGCCGTCCTGGTCGGAGTTCGCGGCCGATTACCGGACCGGCACTGGCGAGCAGCGCCACGTGGCGTTGCCGGGCGATGTTTCGATCCAGATGAACGTGCAGACCAGCATTGCGCTTCGGCCCGCCGATCCCGGCGCGGCACGGATCGAGTTGCTCTCCGGCGAGGCGGCATTCACCACGTCCGGGCGCAGCTTTGGCGTACGCGCGGCCGACCGCTGGATTCTCGCCGACAAGGCGCAGTTCGACGTGCGCTATGTGCCGGCTGGCGGCGAGCAGCCGGTCTGTGTGACCTGCCTCAAGGGCGAGCTGCAGGTCCAGCTTGGCGCCCAGGCGATCGCCATGAAGGAGGGGCAGCAACTGCGCTACGACGCGCGCGGGGAGACACTTGCCGCTGCCGATATCGAGACCGCCTCTGCCTGGCAGCGCGGCTTCCTGCTGTTTCGCTTCACGCCGCTATCCGATGCGGTCGAGGAGATCAACCGCTACCGGCCTGGCCGCATCTTCATCGTCAATGCCGCGATCGCACGGTTGCCGGTCAGTGGCCGCTTTCGTATCGATCGGATGGACGAGGTTCTGACCCAGATCCAGCAGGCGTTCGATGCGCGCGTGCGGTTGCTGCCTGGCGGGATCGTGCTGCTGAGCTGAGCGCGATCTCACGATCTTCCGGCCGCTCTGCGGCGACACGAAACTTTCACAAAAGTCCCTTGCGGTTTTCGGCGTGGCTTCCCGTCACGCTGGTGTGACCTCTGCGGTGTTCGCTGGAAGGACGTGTCATGCCGGTTCGAGTTCAAGCCACCCATCATCCCCGTGCACGCGGTGAATTGGCCGCCAGTGCGCCGTTGCGGGCGTCGCGCCAAGTGTCCCGCGGCGGGTTGATGGCCGGCACCAGCCTGATGACATTGTTGCTCGCTGCGTATCCTGCGAGTGCGAGGCCGCTGAGCGGCGCCTGGACGGTCGCCGCGCCGCGTTACGCGGCTGATGCGGCGAGCGCTGCGGCCCAGCAGGCGGCAGACGCGGCTGCCCAAAGCTCTGGTTCATTGGCGCGGGCGGCGCAGGCGATCCAGGCCATGCAGGCGGCACAGGCGGCCGCGCGCAGTGCCGCACAGGCCTCGGGCACGTCGCGGACGCTGCCCCAGCTGGTGGTGCCCGATGGTCTGGCGCCGGGTGGGCTCCAGGTCGCGCCGGGCGCTGCGCCCGGATCGAGCCTCTGGTCGGGCGCCAATCTTCCGAGCCAGGCAAGCGTCAACGGACGCACCAGCGTCGGCATCACCCAGACCGCGCCGCAGGCAATCCTCAACTGGCAGAGCTTCAATGTCGGCGCCCGGACCGACGTCGTCTTCAACCAGCAGGGCAACAGCAACTGGGTCGCGCTCAATCGCGTGACCGGCAATGTCGGGCCGAGCCAAATCCTCGGCAACATCAAGGCTGACGGCAAGGTGCTTCTCATCAACCAGAGCGGCATCATTTTCGGCGGCGCGAGTCAGATCAATGTTGGCTCGCTGGTGGCGTCGACACTCAATATCACCGATCAGCAATTCAAGACCGCCCTGCTCAATCGCTCGCCGTTCGACAATGCAGGCAACCTGCAGGCCCCGATCTTCGCCAGCAGCAGCGGCCCGACCGGCAACATCATCGTCGAGGCTGGTGCTGTGATCGTCACGGCGGCGCCCCAATCCGTCACCACGGGAGGCGGGAACGTATTCCTGTTCGGCGCCAATGTGCAGAACGGCGGCAGCATCGTCACGCCAGGCGGCCAGGCCGCGCTCGCCGCCGGCACGTCGGCTTATGTCACGACAAGCGGCAGCACGAGCCAGCAGGGCCTGCTGTTGAATGTGCTCAATGGCGGCACGGTCAGCAACACCGGCCTCATCGTGGCGCCAACTGGAAACATCACGCTGGTCGGCATGAATTTGCAGCAGTCCGGCGTGCTGGTGGCGACCACCTCGGTCAACCAGGCCGGTTCGATCCTGTTGTCCGCGCAGCAGGGACTGCAGGGGATGTTCGGCTATGACAGCACCTCGCACTACGCGGTGTCGACGCAGACCGGTGCGGTGCAGCTCGCGCGTGGCAGCCTCACCGCGGTACTTCCCGAGGAGGACGGTCTGACCGCGATGGACACCCAGCCGCAGGCCCAGTCGCGGATTACGGTCGAGGGCGGCTTCGTCAACATGCAGCCGGGAGCTGCGATCATCGCGCCGTCCGGACGGGTTGCGCTTGAAGCCTCGAGCTACGGAGACCAGCTCTATCTGCAGGACAATCCCACCGCCAAGATCAACACGAACTACAATCGCGACGGGGCGCGGGTTCTTGTCGACGCAGGTTCCCTGATCGACGTTTCGGGGTTGCAGGGCGTGCCGGTCGCGGCGTCGAGCGATGTGGTGCAGGTGAACGTGCGCGCCAACGAGCTGCGCGGCTCGCCATTGCAGCGCGGCGGCATCTTGTCCAGCAAGAACGTGTGGGTGAACGTACACGATCTCGACCCTGCGGCATCGGATCGGGTCTACACCGCAGGCGGGCTGCTCGAGGTGTCGGGATGGCTCGGGCAGGTCGCGCGTCCGATCGACCAGCGCCTGACCACGGGCGGTTCGGTGATCGCCTACTCCACGGGCGATGCCATCCTGCGACCTGGTGCGCTGATCGATATTGCCGGCGGCTCGCTCGCGCATCAGGCCGGCTATGTGCCGGTCACCTGGCTGGTCGGCTCGGACGGCAGGATCTACCGCGCAAATCAGGCCCCTGCCGACCTGACCTACATCTCGATCGGGGTCGGCTTTACGGTCAATCACGCTCACTGGGGCGTCACCGAATTCTACGCCAATCCACTGATCCCCAGTCAGGTGTACCAGCCCGCCTATCTCGAAGGACGCGCCGCCGGCGCTCTGACCGTGATGGCGAGCGCAGCAGAGGTCGATGCCTCGGTTGTTGCGGCGACGATCAATGGGCCCTATCAGCGGTCCGCCAACTCGCTTCCGGCCGGCGCCGCGCTCATCATCGGGGCGTCCGATGCGAGCATCATCGCGCCGTCAGTTGCGCCGCCGGATCTCGCGAGTGCGACGTCGCCGCTGCCGCCGTCCTGGCAACAGACCGTCTATCTGTCGGCCGATCTGCTCAACCAGGCGAATTATGGCAGCATCACCATCAATGCGCGCGGCGGCGTGACTGATCCGGTCAGCGGCACGGTATCTCCCGCCATCAGCATCGTGGGCGGCGCCAAGCTTCAGGTTGCCCCCGGCGGCTCGATCACCTTGAACTCGAACGTCGCCTTTGCTGGCGGGGGAATTTCGATCGACGGTCAACTGGTGGCGCGTGCCGGCTCGGTAACCGTCAATGCGGCGCTGCAGGGAACGACTGTCTTCACCGGCGACATCGAACTGCATCCGGGCAGTGTGATCGATACGCGCGGCCTGTGGGTCAACGATCGCACCGGCGGCAACGATACCCCGCCTGCGCTCTACGACGGCGGCAACGTCAAGCTGATCGCCTACGGCAGCGTTCGGATCGATGACGGAGCGGTGATCGATGCGTCGAGCGGCGGCTGGATGCAGAGCACGGGTCGGATCAAGACCAGCAACGGCCTGCCGGTCGGGACGGGTGGCAACGTCACGCTGATCGCCGACGGTTTCGGTGCGACGCTGCACAATTCGACGACGGTCGCCCAGACCTATCCGGGCCGGGTCTATCTCGACGGTGTGCTGCGGTCCTACGGCTTCACCCGTGGCGGCGTGCTCGGCATCGCCACGCCCGTGATCCAGATCGGCGGAGACGCGATCCTTCCGCTCCGCACGACAAGCAGCATCAACGCCGACGGGACCAGCAATCTCACGCCGGTCGATCCCGCCAGCGTGATGCGGCTGTCGCCCGGCTTCTTTGCCAGCGGCGGCTTCAGCCAGTACGCCCTCTACAGCTACCAGAACCTGACGGTCGCGGGCGGCACCGATCTCGAGCTGCATGGGGTCAATCTGGTTCCGAATCCGCAGGCTATTTCGGCACCGACCGGCAGCGATGTCGCAAGCGTTGCGACGGTGCAGATGCTGCCCCCGTATCTGCGGCCGGGGCCGGTCAACCTCGTCCTCAGCGCGATCGACGCCTTCAACGGCAATCTCGATGTTCAGCGGGGCGCCGTGATCAATGCCGATCCTCTGGCGACGATATCTCTGCACGCACGCCATCAACTGACGGTCGACGGCACGATCAGTGCGCCCGCGGGAACCATCGATCTCGATTTGACCGGTACGACCGGAACCTGGGTCGCGGTCGGATCGCCGGTTGGCGTGCCGCCCAACAACGGGCCGTCCTATGCTGCCACGCAGACGCTCTGGATCGGAGCAGACGCCCGGTTGCTGGCGCCCGGCCGCGTCACATCGACGCTGGATGTATCCGGGCGCCCGGTCAACACCGTGCTCGGCGGCGGTCAGGTCAACATCAATCAGGAAGCTCAGCCCTCGCTCTACTATCCCTATTCAGCCACCCAGCCATATGGTGAGCAACCGCTCGGTTTCGTCGTGGCGCAAGCCGGAGCGATCATTGATGTGTCGGGGACGTCGGGAACGATACTCCAGGTCGCGGGTCGATCCGGTCTGATCCAGACACGAGTTGCGAATCCGGGCGGCAGCATCGCGATCCGCGCATCGCTCGGTCTGCTGTTCGACGCCACCATGAAGGCGCAGGCCGGTGGGGCCGGCGCTGCGGGCGGCAGCCTGACGATCGATCAGATGATCGGGAGCAATGTCGCTGATAACACCGGGGTCTCGCAATTCGTACAGCCGGTCTTCCAGACGATCGTGAGCCAGGCGGCGCCGCTGATGACGACTGGTCTGTCGCAGGGGCAGGCGGTCCCGGGCAGCTTGCTCGGAGATATCTTCATCGGCGCCGACCAGATCTCCAGCGGCGGCTTCGCGTCGGTGTCTCTCGGCGCAGTCGATGCCCTGGTGTTCAACGGCAACGTCAATCTTGCCGCGGCGCGCAGCCTGACCATCAACGCCAGCAACATCAGCGCGACGCCGGGCGCGAGGGTCCGGCTCAGCGCGCCCTATGTCGACATCGGCGGCGGTCAGCGCAACGTCAACGAATATTCCAGCAGCAGCTACGTCCCTCTCGGCAGCTACGCCGCAGTGCCCATGGCCGGTACGGCGCGTCTCGCGGTCGATGCCGACCTGATCGACATCGAGGGCACGCTGCGCAGCGGTGCGAGTTACAGCTATGTAACCAGCTTCATCGATTTCAGCACTCCCGTTCGCCAGGCGGTGTCGTTGCCTGGCTTGGCCAGCATGTCGTTCAACAGCCTGGGCGATATCCGTCTGGTGCCGGTCTCGAGGACGGCACCTCTTACGCCCTCAAGCCGACCACGTTGACGACGGCCGGTGACGTGACGTTCACGGGGACGGAAATCTACCCGATCAGCAGCGGACCGGTCAGCAATGCATACGCAAGCATTACGAGCAGTCTGTTCCTGATCCAGGCGACCGGGCCCAACAGCGTGGTCAGCTTTGCCAGCAACGGCCAGGCGCCCTACATGCCGCTGTCAGCGGGCGGAGCCGTGCAGATCATCGCCCCGACCATCAATCAGGGTGGCGTCCTGCTGGCGCCGCTCGGGCAGATCACCTTCGGAGACCCGAACAATCCCGCCGGTACGCGCGTGATCAACCTGCTCCCGGGAAGCATCACGTCGGTTTCGGCGGCCGGCACGCTGATCCCATATGGCGCGCCGCTCGGCAACACCGACTGGATCTACGGCTACGACAATAGCGGCACGCCGAACACGATCAGCGCGCCACCGGCCAAGACAATCTCGTTCTACGGCCGGGCGTTGACGGTTGCGGGCGCATCCGGTGGAGCGGCCACTGCGCACATCGACGAGTCCGGCGGCGGCGACCTCTATGGCGCGCAGTTCGTCAGCGGCGCTGGCGGATCGGTCGATACGCTCGACGGCACCCAGACATTCGCGGTCCTGCCGAGCCTCGGCAACCGCTATGCACCGCGCGACCCGCAGATGCAGCTCAGCGATCCGGCGCAGACGACGTCAGCGCCAGTTGCGCTGCAGGTCGGTCAGCAAGTCTATCTGAGCGGAATTCCGGGGCTGCCGGCTGGCACCTATACCTTGCTGCCGGGGCACTACGCGTTGTTGCCCGGCGCTTACAAGGTCACCGTGGCAGAGAATCTCCGCCACCGGCCTCCTGAACTTTGCACTGCGTGACGGCTCCTACCGTGTGATCGGCTACGGCGAGGTCGCCAATACGGGCTTCCGCGATTCGCTGCCCTCGGCCTACATCGTTACGCCGGGAGCGGTCGTCCGCCGGCAGTCGCAATATGCCGAAGCCACGGCGAGCCAGTTCTATACGTCCAAGGCGGCTGCAAGCGGCATTGCGGCACCCTATCTGCCGGTCGATGCGGGGCAACTTGTCATCAGTGCGACCGACAGTCTGTCGTTGCCCGTCACCGGCGGGTTCGGCGACTTCTCGGCTCCGGCCGGCGGCCGGGGCGGGCAGGCCGATATCGTGGCTCCGAATCTCGAGATCCTCGCGCCGGGGGGCACCGCAGCGCCGGGCATGACCGGGCTGCAGGCCAGTGCGCTCGACAGCATTGGTGCGCAGAGCATTCTGATCGGCGGTACACGCAACCTGAACGGCAACGTGCTGACCATCACGCCGGCGGCGCAGCAGCTCCAGATCGACAGTGGGGCGGCGCTGACCGCACCCGAAATCATGCTGACGGCGAGCAAGGCGATCACGATCGGAGCCGGTGCGCAGATCGACACGACCTCGTTCGGTGCGATCTCCACCCTGTTCCCGAACGATCCGAACACAGGCAAGACCCTGGGATCGATCGCGCTCGCGCGTGTCGGCGGAGGGGGGGCGGGCGCATTCGTGCTGGCGTCCAACGCACCGGTGCTGCCGGTCACGTTGCCGACGGGGAGCGGCGGCGCGAGCAAGCTGAGTATCGGCGCGGGCGCGCAAATCTTCGGCGGCAGTGTGCTGGCGCTGAGCGCCTCGAACACGATCAGCATGGATCCTTCCGCCCGCCTTGCGGCGCCGACCGTGATGGTCAGCGTGCCGGTGATCAATTTCGGCGCGGGAGGTGCTTCGGGCTTCAATCTGAGTGCCAGCCTGCTCGCGCAGTTGTCCGAAGGTGATCCGCTGCGTCATCTGCCGGCGACCGGCAACCTGATGCTGTCGGCGTCGACCGCGATCAACGTCTATGGCTCGGTCGATCTCGGTGATCTGGATCCGGCGACCGGTCAGCCCCTGCTCGCCGGGCTGACGTTGAGCGCGCCCGTGGTCAATGGATTTGGTGCCGCCGCCGACCGCGTCAGGCTCCGCGCCGACACGATCACGCTGAACGGCGGCGCAACGGGCGCAGCTGCGACGGGAATCGGGCAAGGCGCCTTCGAGATCGATGCGACGCAGCTGACGCTGGGCGGCGGCGGCAATCTTGCCTTCGGTGGCTTCAACACCGTGACGCTGGCGGCGTCCGAGCAGGTGATCGGCGGCGTCGCCTATGCGGGCCCGATCGCTGCGGGCACGATGCAAAAAATCGGCACGGTGTCCTACGCCCCCGGTCAGGTGATGCCGGGCACCTTCAGCGTCAGCGGTGGTCTGACGATCGCGGCGCCCCTGGTGACGGCGCAGGCCGGCGCGCTGACGCAGCTCGTCGCCAATGCCGGCACGGTCAGCTTCGCCGCGCGGCCCGGTGGCGCCGTCCAGTCGGCCGTCAATTCCAACGGCGCGACGCTCTCGGTCTCGGCGCAGAGCATCGTCCAGAGCACCATCATCGACCTGCCATCCGGCGTGATCACCTTCACCGCGCAGAACGGCATCACACTGCAGGCCGGGTCGGTCACCAATGTCGCCGGCGCGGTGACGCCGTTCTTCGACGTGGTGCGGATTGCGCCGGCCGGCGGCGTCACGCTGCAGACCGTGAACGGCGATGTCGCTGTTGCGTCCGGGGCGGTGGTCGATCTGCGCGGCGGCCGGCTCGGCTCGGTGACGCTGCCGATGCTCAATGTCGTGGACTCCGACCAGGGCAGCAACGCGGGCACGCTCACCATCGTCGCGCCGAACGGGACCGCCCATCTCGACGGGCAGTTGCTGGCGAGCGCCGATCCGCGCTACGCCGGCGGCCAGGCGGTCCTCACGCTCAAGTCGGGTGACGCTGGTGCACTGCTCGGCAGCATTGCGGGGTTCTCGGGCGAGCGGGCGCTGACGCTGGCGACCGGCGACATCAATGTCGGCAACATCACCGCGCGCAACGTCGAGTTGACCGCGAGCAGCGGCAGCATCACCGTTGCCGGCCTGATCGATGCGAGCGGCGGCAGCGATGCGACCATTCGCCTGATCGCCGGCAACAATCTGGAGCTCGGCGCGCATGCGGCGCTCAATGCCGGCACCACCTCGGCCAGGGGCGGTACGGTGTTTCTCGGCCTCGCCGGCAACAGCTCGGGTATGTTGACGTTCGATGTCGACGCCGGCTCCGGCAGCACGCCGACGATCAGCGTCGCCGGCGCCGACCCGAACATCGCGCTCAATGGTGGACAGGTCTGGCTGCGCGCGCCGCGCACGACCAACGGCGACGGCAGCACCGGCGTACGCGTCAGCAACAACGGGGTCCGGGTCATCGGCGCGCGCGAGATCGTTGTCGAGGCGGTCAAGACCTATGACGTCAGCGGCACGCCCTATGTCGACGCCAACCTGGCGACGGCCGATGCCGACGCGCGGGCGTATATCGCTGCGGCCACGATCAAGACGGGCATCGGCACACTGACGGGTACCTCCGTCACCGCCTTCCACCTGATGCCTGGCATCGAGCTGCGCAGCAGCGGTGACCTCCAGCTGTTGCAAAATCCCTCCAGCGCCAATTCCGGAATCGATCTGCACACCTACCGCTACAATGGCGAGCCGATGGTGCTGACGTTGCGTGCGGCCGGAAACCTGCTGATCAACGGCAGCATTAGCGACGGCTTTGCCGCGCCGGTCAGTTCGCCGGACGGCAGCATCTTCGCCATCGCGGCGCCGCTGCCGGCGGGCTCCGGATCAGCGACGCTGCGGCTGGTAGCGGGCGCGGATCTCGCCGGTGCCGATCCGCTGGCGGTCGTGCCGGCCGTGCTGCGTCCCGCGGCCACGGCGGCCAATCCCGAGCCAGGCTCGATCGTGTTCGCGGCGCCGTACCTGATTGACGCCAACGTCAATGACAGCGGCACCGTCGTACAGATTCCGAGCGTGGTCCGCGCCGGCGCGCGCGACCTCGAGCTCGCTGCGGCGGGAAATATCGACATCCAGACCGCGTTCGGCATTTATACCGCGGGAGAGCCCGTAACGCCGAATTTCACGCCGACACAGCGCGTTCCGATCCTGTCTGCCAACACGTACGATTACAGCAGCTATCTTGGCTATACGTACGACGCGAACTTCAATCTGCTGTCGTACGATACGCTGTATCCCCTCGCATTCAACGCCAGCTATTCGAATGGCGGCGGCAATCTCACGGTCAAGGCGCATGGCAGCCTGATCGGCGCGGATACAAGCAATAATGGTGTGAAGAGCTACGCGGCCTCTGAACTCGACACCTATTGGCTATGGACCGAGCCGAAGGCTGCCAGTCCGACCTGGTTCGTCAATTTCGGCACCTACTATCAACCGTATCTCGATTACGCGAGCGATTCGTTTCCATCAGTGGCCGCGTTCAAGGGACTCGGCGCGCTGGGAGGAGGCAACGTCCGGATCGCAGTCGATGGTGACCTGAAGGCTGTCGACATCAGCCTGCCGACGACCGGCGGATTGACCGGCACCAGTGCGTTGTCGGTGTATGGTGGGTGTATGGTGGCGGCAATCTCTCGCTGACCGTCGGAGGCAGTATCAACTACGCCAATCTGCTGGTCGGGCGGGGGACGGCCGACATCCAGGCCGGCGAGGTCGGGATGGCACCGCTGAACGCCAGTTCCCTGGCGATTGCGCGGGTGGATCTGTTGATCGGCGATGCCCAGTTCAACGTTGTGTCACGCCGGGGAATCAATGCGATCGTCGGCGATCCGACGCGGATGACGCAGCAACCCGATCCATCGAGCAGCGGCGGCTATCACATCCCGGCCGGTCTGGAGGGAAATGGGCCGCCCACATTCTACTACACTACTGCGGCGCCCTACGGCTTCTTCACCAGCATGACGGCCGCCAGCGCCCTGACCGAGTTCGCGGCCGGCGGCGACATCACGGTGCATGGTGATTTTGCGCCACCGATCTTCGAATTGACCGCGGCCGGCGGCTCGATCCGCGCCGGCAGCATTCAACAAAGCAGCTTCAACTTCCATTATCTGGCTGCACTGGCCGCGCCGACGGCGCGCCTCGATCTGCTGGCGCAGCAGGACATCATAGGTTTTGGCGTCAGCATGACGGCGGTCGATCTGGCGTCCCAGCTCACCGGCGCCTCGGCACCGGCAGGCAGTGATTACGCGAGCACACTCTCCAATCCGTCCTACGACACGTTTGGTGGCTCTTTGTCAGTGCCTTCGAACCTGGTGCAGTTCAACAATCCGCGCACCGTGCATGTCTATGCGGTCCAGGGGAGCCTGACAAACCTCGCGCTGGCGACATCGGAGCGCGCGCAGGTGCGCGCCGGCCTCGATATCGTCAAGCCGATTATCGACATCGAGAACGCCGGGCCCGGCGACGTCTCGCTGATGCAGGCCGGGCGCGACATCGTCAGCTGCCAGCCTTGCAGCCTGGCCTACCCGGACTTCTTCAACATTCGTGTGGCGGGGCCTGGATCGCTATCGGTCCTTGCAGGTCGCGACATTGTTGCGCAGAAGGGCCAGTATGGCACGCAGGGGGTGGGCATCACGTCGGTCGGCAACGCGGACAATCCGTTGCTGCCTGCGACCGGTGCCTCGATCGGCATCGCGGTCGGCACCGGTGCCAACGGTCCCGACAACGCGGCCTTCATCGACCTCTATTTCGATCCGCGGAACACGGATGCGACGACGCAAGGCTATCTGGCGCAGCTCACCAGCTACATGAGCGGGATCGAGGGCATCGCCCTCAATCGCGACCAGGCGCTCGCCGATTTCCGCAACCTCGCCCCGGCCGCACAATTGCCGTTCATCGAGCAGGTGTACTTCGCCGAGCTCAGGGCGGGCGGCGAAGCCGCAGCCAATGGGCATGGCGCAGGCGGCAAGGGTTACGATCGGGCCTACCGGGCGATCCAGACCCTGTTCCCGGGCAGCGTGATCGGTGGCACCACCACAGCCTATGCCGGCAGCCTTTCGCTGTTCCAGCTCGCACGCGTCCGCACCGAGCAGGGTGGCAGCATCAACATCCTGGCGCCCGGTGGCGGCGTGTCGCTCGGCATCGAAAACCAGACGCCCGACCTGACCGGGCAGGCCGACACCGCGCGCCCCGGCCTGCTGACGCTCGAAGGCGGCGACATCAACATCTTCACCGATCGGAGCGTCGTGGTGGCGCAGTCGCGCGTCTTCACCGAACTCGGCGGCGACATCCTGATGTTCTCGACCAACGGCGATCTCAACGCCGGCAAGGGCAAGCAGACCTCGATCGTGACATCGCCGCCTTTGGTCGTCTACGATCAATACGGCGGCGCGACCAAAACGCCGAACACGCCGCAAACCGGCGCCGGCATCGCAACCCTGATTGGCGTGCCCGGCGTTCCCCCCGGTAACGTCGACCTGTTCGCGCCGCACGGCACGATCGATGCCGGCGAGGCCGGCATCCGCGTGTCGGGCAATCTTACCCTCGAAGCGCTGCAGGTGCTCAACATCGCCAATATCCAGGTGCAGGGCACGTCGGTCGGTGTGCCGGTGGTGCAGGGGCCGCCGGTGGGCGCGTTGACCGCGGCGAACAACACCGCAGGCGCGGCGCAGCAACCGACGGCGGCGGCACCGGCAGCCAATACCGGACAGCCCTCGGTCATCATTGTCGAAGTGCTCGGCTATGGCGGAGGCGACGGCACGCCGGAGCCCGGCGACAATGACCAGCGCCGCGGCGGCAACGAGCGGCAGAGCTATGATCCGAACAGTATGTTTCGCGTGGTCGGCAGCGGTGCACTGACGGCTGAGCAGGCGCAGCAGCTGACCGATGACGAAAGGCAGCGTCTGTCGTCGCGGTAACGACAACGGATGCGCAGGGCCGTGGCGGAGGTTCGCGATGTAGCGGACCTGCGACTCGTTGCCGACAACCGAGTTCGACGAAATGCGGGTGCTCTCTCAGGACATCGGCAGCCAGATGAGCTCGCTGTGGCATTGGTCCGCTAAGATCTCCGCCGCGGCTCCGCTCGGCATTCGTGCGACAATGAATTCGGCGCACCGGGCGCTCGCTCCGCAGGGTGAAGTTCTCCACCATCGACTGGATCGCGTTGCTCTCGACATATTGCACCGCCTGGTCGGGACGATAGGTCGAGAAATCGATGCCGGTCCAACCCGAGAGCAGAGCGAGTTGCCCGGTCTGGTCGACATGTGCGGCATAGTCCGCGAGCAGGTCTTCGGCTTCTGCCCGGGTCGGCGCGACGATCACGGTCGCGCCGGCGAAGAGGCGGATGAGCGCGTAAGTTTGCAATCAATAAGTCGAACGGTGCCAGTTCTCTGGAACGGTCGCTTCGCCCGTCGAACCGACAAAGGAAATTCATTCTCGGAGCGATCGCTCATCGGCGATGGCATTTCGAGATCTGAGTGGTACTTGCGGAGCGGGCGTCGCGTGGCGCGCGCCATACCGAACGACGAAAGCTGACGTGCAACCAAGAGGCCCCATGCCCCGTCGCTGCGTCTCGGCGCTTGCGGGTGGGCTCTCGTGCCGCGCATTTCGTTCGATCACCGTCCGGCACCGGTCTGACGGTCGTCACGACGGATCGGCAGCTACTGCCCGACAAGCCGGCCCCGGGCGGCTTGAGCGATGCGTGAGGTGCGACCCGAGCGCGGGGCGCCCTGCGGCGAGGACGGTTGACAGGGGGGAGCGCTCACTTTAATCACCTGACTAATTAATCAATTAATTAAGATCTGAAACCCTAGGGAAAGAATCCGCCTGATGCTGGCCGGCCGTTGCGATCCGAAGCTGCTTGCTCCGCGCGGTCGCGGCTTCACTGAGCTGGACGGCCAAGCGCCCATCGGCGCGATGCAGACCGGCCTCGAACAGGCCGGGAATGGCCTTGTCCGGCACGCCGAATTCGTGGCCGCGCGCGCATGGCACAGCGCCGGCTCGATCATCACGGGCACCGACGTGGCGCGCGCCGATAGCTGCCGTCAGATCCTGCATGCAGGTCCGCTCGCGTGCGCGCCGCTCGGCGTTGCGCGCTCGACAGCGATGTCGCGGACCGGCACGTCCTGCCCGAACCAGGGCGGGTTTGATTCACCCGTATGACAATGAGGAGTGAGGCGTAAACGATGGGACGTCGATCTGAGGTACTGATGGCGCAAGACACCGCCGGCACGGACAACCGGCGCGTGATACAGGTGGTATCGCGCGCATTCGACATCGTGCGTTGCTTCGAAGGTCGAAGCATACGCCTGGGCAATCGCGAAATCGCCGATCGCTGCGGTCTTCCCCGGTCGACGGTCTCCCGTCTCACCTTGACCCTCACCCAGATCGGGCAATTGATCTACCTGCCGCAAGAGCAGAAATATGCTCTCGGTCCTCACGCTGCCGCGCCCGGCGTCCCGTTGTTTGCGGAGGGGGGCGACAAACCCGTCTGCGCCGACGAGCGGGAGCGCGCAACGGCGCAACCGTCGATGCTGATCAACTCGCGTTTCGAGTACTTCGAAGATCAGCACAAGCCGGTTGCCGCGCCGCTTGCGGTGACGCCACACCGCTGACGCCTCGGCTTGTTCCGGGGCAGAAGACCCGAAACGGTCGGGACCCCGGCACGAGCCCACAGTCAAGAAACATCCAAGCAGAGGGAAACGCATGTCTGAAGCATACATCATTGACGCGGTCCGCACGCCGCGCGGCATCGGCAAGCCGGGCAAGGGTGCGCTGTCGCACCTGCATCCGCAGCAGCTGGCGGCAACGGTGCTCGGCGCGCTCAAGGAGCGCAACAAGCTCGATACGTCGACCGTCGATGACATCATCTGGTCGACCTCGACCCAGGAGGGCAAGCAGGGCGGCGACCTCGGACGCATGTCGGCGCTCGCCGCCGGCTACGACATCAACGCCAGCGGCACGACGCTGGATCGCTTCTGCGGCGGCGGCATCACGTCGGTGAACCTTGCGGCAGCTTCGGTGATGTCGGGAATGGAGGATTGCGTCATCGCCGGCGGTACCGAGATGATGAGCTATCAGCAGACCCTCGCTGCCGAGCGCTCCAAGGCGGGACAGCCGGCGCGGATGATGGGGTCGGGCAATCCGGCGCTTGACGAGATTCACCCGCAGTCGCACCAAGGCGTGTGCGGCGACGCCATCGCCACGCGCGAGGGGATCAGCCGCGAAGCCTGCGATGCGCTGGCGCTGGTCAGCCAGCAGCGCGCCAAGCGGGCGATCGATGAAGGCCGCTTCGCCAAGTCGGTGATCCCGGTGCTCAACGGCGACGGCAGCGTCGCCCTCGGTCGTGAGGAATTCCCGCGCCCCGAGACCACGGCCGAAGGCCTTGCTTCGCTGAAGCCGAGCTTCGAGCAGCTTGCCGATTTCGACCTCGGCAACGGTGTGACGTTCAAGAAGCAGATCCAGCGCCGTTATCCGGGCCTCGAGTGGAAGGGCGTGCATCATGCCGGCAACAGCTCGGGCGTGGTGGACGGCGCCGCCGCGGTCCTCATCACCTCCAAAGAATATGCCGAGAAGCACGGCCTCAAGCCGCGCGGCCGGATCGTGGCCTATGCCAATCAGGGTGACGATCCGACGCTGATGCTCAACGCGCCGGTTCCGGCGGCCAAGAAGGTTCTCGCCAAGGCCGGCCTGACCAAGGACGACATTGACGTCTGGGAGATCAACGAGGCCTTCGCGGTCGTTGCCGAGAAATTCATCCGCGACCTCGAGCTGGATCGCGAGAAGGTCAACATCAATGGCGGCTCGATCGCGCTCGGCCACCCGATCGGCGCCACCGGATCGATTCTGATCGGCACGGCGCTCGACGAGCTCGAGCGGAGCGGCGGACGTTATGGTCTCGTTACCATGTGTGCCGCCGGCGGCATGGCGCCGGCCATCGTCATCGAACGCATCTGATCGCGAAAGGATATTGCCATGAAACTCGATTCATCGGTCGCCGCCGTCGTCACCGGCGGCGCTTCCGGCCTCGGCGCGGCCACCTCGCGGGCGCTTGCAGCACAAGGCGTCAAAGTCGCGATCTTCGACTTCAACGAAGAGAAGGGCGAGGCGATCGCCAAGGAAATCGGCGGTGTGTTCTGCAAGGTCGACGTCACCTCTGACGAGCAGGTCGATGCGGGCTTCGCCAAGGCGCGCGCGGCGCACGGCCAGGAGCGCATCCTGGTGAACTGCGCCGGCACCGGCAACGCGGTGAAGACTGCAGGCCGGGACAAGAAGACCGGCGAACCCACCCACTTCCCGATCGACGCCTTCAACCGCATCATCCAGATCAACCTCGTCGGCACCTTCCGCTGCATCGCCAAGTCGGCGCAGGGGATGCTGTCGCTGTCCCCGCTGGAGCACGGTGAGCGCGGCGCGGTCGTGAACACGGCATCGGTCGCGGCCGAGGACGGCCAGATGGGACAGGCGGCCTATTCGGCCTCGAAGGCCGGCGTCGTCGGCATGACCCTGCCGATCGCGCGCGACCTGATGGCCGAGGGCATCCGCGTCAACACCATCCTGCCGGGCATCTTCAACACCCCGTTGCTGCAGGGCGCCCCGGAGAACGTCAAGGCCGCGCTCAGCGCGTCGGTGCCGTTCCCGAAGCGTCTTGGCATGCCGGAGGAATATGCGCAGCTGGCGTTGACCATGATCACCAACGGCTACTTCAACGGTGAAGATGTCCGCCTCGATGGCGCCATCCGCATGGCCCCGCGCTAAGCGCACGGCAACAGGAGACCAAAGCGATGTCCGAAGAAACTCCGGTCCTCACTGAAGTCCGCGGACCTATGCTGATCATCACGTTGAACCGGCCGGAAGCCAAGAACGCGGCCAACCTCGCCCTCTCCAAGGGCGTGGCCGCGGCGATCGACCGGCTCGACGCCGACGATGCTCTCAGCGTCGGCATCATCACCGGCGCCGGCGGCACATTCTGCTCGGGCATGGACCTCAAGGGGTTCCTGAAGGGCGAGCGGCCGTCGATCCCGGGCCGTGGCTTCGCCGGCCTCACCGAGGCCCCCCCGAAGAAGCCGCTGATCGCGGCCGTGGACGGCTACGCGCTCGCCGGCGGGATGGAGATCGCGCTGTCGTGCGACATGATCGTCGCCAACCGCAACGCCAAGTTCGGGATCCCCGAGGTGAAGCGCGGGCTGGCTGCCGCGGCCGGCGGGCTGATCCGCATGCCGCGCCAGATGCCGTTCCGCGTGGCGATGGAGTTCGCATTGACGGGCGAGTTCTTCGGTGCCGAGCGCGCCTACCAACTCGGCATCATCAACCGCGTGACCGACGGCCCGGCCCTCGACGCCGCACTCGAGCTTGCAGCCGCGATCGGCGCCAATGGCCCGCTCGCCGTCAAGGCATCCAAGCAGGTGATCGTCGAATCCCGGCTCTGGCCGGAAGACCAGATGTGGAAGAAGCAGCAGGAGATCGTCGCTCCTGTCTTCGTGTCCGAGGATGCCCGCGAGGGCGCAGCTGCCTTCGCAGAAAAACGCGCGCCGAACTGGAAGGGCAAGTAAGGCGTCGCTTGTTTCAAGACGGAGCGCTGGTTTTGATTGAAGCAGAACCGGCGCTCCGATTTTTTTGTCAGTGCTTCGCCCCACGTCGGCCCGTTGCACACCGCTTGAGAGCTCTATTGGGTGAATGATGCGTAGCTTTACCGAAGACCAGGTCATCTTCCGCGACGCCTACCGCAAATTCCTCGCGAGCAAGATCGCGCCTCATATGGAGGCGTGGCGGGAGGCCGGTATCGTCGACCGCAGCGCGTTCAGGAAGGCCGGCGATCTCGGTTTCCTGATGATCTGGCCCGAGGAAAAGTATGGCGGGATGGGCGACGAGGACTTTCGCTATGAGCAGATCATCATCGAGGAGACCGCGCGCTCGGGCTGCAAGGGCTGGTTCAACACGCTGCACAGCCGCCTGGTCGGCTCCTATTTCAAGCGCTTCGGCACCGAAGAACAGCGCGACCGCTTCCTGCCCAAATGCGTCAGCGGCGAGACGATCCTGGCCATCGCGATGACCGAGCCCGGCGCGGGCTCGGACCTCGCGGGCATGCGGACGACGGCGGAGGACAAGGGCGATCATTTCCTGCTCAACGGCTCGAAGACCTATATTTCCAACGGCATCAATTCCGACGTGGTGATCGTGGCCGCCAGGCTCGCAGGTGCCGAGAAGAAGCACGCGATGGTGCTGCTGATCGTCGAGCGCGGCATGGAAGGCTTCGAGCGCGGCCGCAATCTCAAGAAGATGGGCATGCCGGCGCAGGACACCGCCGAACTGTTCTTCCAGAACGTGAAGGTGCCTAAAGCCAACGTGCTTGGAGAACCGGGCAGGGGCTTCTACTATTTGATGGAGGGCCTTGCCGAGGAGCGGCTGATCTCCGCGGTCGGGTCAATCGCCAATGGCCGCAAGGCGTTCGACATCACACGCGCATACGTGATGGATCGCAAGCTGTTCGGCAGGCCGCTGGCCGAACAGCAAAACACCCAGTTCCGCATGGCGGAGATGGATGCCGAGATCGATCTCGTGCAGGTCTATGTCGATCACTGCGTGGCCGAACACAATGCGGGGCGCCTGACCAGCAATATGGGCGCCAAGGCCAAGATGATGTCATCGGAAGTCGAGTGGAAGATGCTCGACCTCGGTGTACAGCTGCACGGCGGCGCAGGCTATATGGATGAGTATCCGATCAGCCGCATGTTCACCGACGCGCGCGTCAATCGGATCCTGGCCGGAAGCTCCGAAGTGATGCGGCTGATCATCGGCCGCGATGTCTTCTCGGAGCACTACAAAAGCATTCTGGACTAGCGGGTCATCGTTACGAGCGATCCAACTCGCCCCGTGCGTCAACTGCGCGCCTGCCGCAGCGGCTCGCGCGCGTACTCCTTCGAGCGCATCAAAGCGTCGACGAAGATCGGCTCCCAGGAGCGGATGTGGCTGCGAAGTAGCGTCGGCAATGCCTCGGTCTCGCCGGCGAGCGCGAGCTCGATCAGCCGGTAGTGCTCGGGCACCGAGGCCTGCTGCCGCTCGAGGCCGGCGCGTGAGCTGATGCCGTAGAGCCGCATCTTGTCGCGCAGGCCCATCACCATGTCGGTCAAGAGCTCGTTGCCGGCAGCTGCGATGAACTCGCGATGATAGTTGCGATCGGCTTCCAGATAGAGCTGGACGTCGTCGGTCTCGACGGCCTTGGCGATCTGGTCGGCCCAGCCGCGCACGACTGGCAGATCCCTTGGAGGATTGGCGGCGACCAGCACGGCGGCGTGCAGCTCCAGCACCTCGCGCATGTCGAACAAATTGCGCAACTCGGTCAGCGACGGTTCCAAGACCTTGAAGCCGCGGTTGCGCATCGGCTCGACCAGGCCGCCGCGGCTGAGCTCGAGCAGCGCTTCGCGCACCGGCGTCGAGGAGACGCCGAGGCTCGCCGCGAGTGACGGCACCGAATACATCGTGCCGGGAAGGCTCTGCCCGGAAATGATCTCGGCGCGCACCCGCTGCAGCACCTGTTCGCGCAAATTCTGGTCCATGGGTGCCTCTCGCCGGGAGCTCCGATTCGTCCCTGATTATTACTTAGCCTTGACGCGACCGGTAGCGTATGACGTAAATGTGTAACGCATTACAAGAATGCGTCACAAGGGCTGACTTGAACATGAGACGGCGGTGAAACAGCGGCTACCCGGCTATTGCACGCTCTGTCGCTCGCGCTGCGGTTCTGTCACCGTGGTCGAGGACGGGCGCGTTGTCGGTGTAGAGGTATTGAATAACCACCCGACCGGTGGCGCGCTTTGCGCCAAGGGCCGGGCAGCCCCCGAAATCGTCGCCAGCCCGCGCCGTCTGACCGTGCCGCTCAAACGGACCCGGCCGCGTGATGCCGCCGATCCGGGCTGGGTCGAGGTGTCCTGGGACGAGGCATTGACCGAGATCGCCGACCGGCTCGGCAGGATCCGCGCCGAGAGCGGCGCCGAGGCCGTGGCGTTCGGCGTCACCACGCCGAGCGGCACGCCGATGGTCGACAGCTTTGAGTGGGTCGAGCGCTTCATCCGCGGCTTTGGCAGTCCCAATTTGATCTACGCGGTGGAGATCTGCGGCTGGCACAAGGATTATGCGCACGCGCTGACCTTCGGCCGCGGCATCGGCTTTCCCGACTACGACAATGCCGATGCAATCATCCTGTGGGGCCACAATCCCGCGCGCACCTGGCTTGCGCAGGCGACACGGATCGCAGATGCGCGGCGCCGCGGCGCCAAGGTCATCGTCGTCGATCCTAAGCCGAACGGCTCGGGTCAGCAGGCCGATCTCTGGCTGCGGATTCGCCCGGGCGCTGATGGCGCGCTTGCGATGGGCGCGATCCGTCATCTCATCGCGACCGGCAGCTTCGATGCGGATTTCGTCGACGCGTGGACCAATGGATCGCTGCTGGTCGATCGCGCGACCGGACGCTTCCTGCGCGCCGACGCGTTGTGGGCGGATGGCACCCCCGAGGCCTTCGTTCGTCTCGATGCGTCGGGGTCGCCGGTGGCTTGCGACACCCGATACGCGCCGGAGCGCGGCGGGCGACTGCGCGGCGGGCTGTCGATCCGTGCACGCGACGGCCGGACGATCTCGGCCGCAACCGCGTTCGAATTGCTGGCCGAGCGGGCCGCGCCCTATACGCCGGCGCGGGTGGCGGAACTGACCTGGCTGCGTGTCGAGGATATCGACGCATTCAATGCGTTGCTCGCGGCCCGGCCGCGGCTCGCCTATCACTCCTGGACCGGCGTCGGTCAGCACACCAACGCCACCGCGATCGAGCGCGCGATCGCGTCGCTCTATGCGCTGACCGGCGCGTGCGATCGGCCTGGCGGCAATCGCTGGCCGGTGCCGCCGCCGACACGTCCTCTCAACGACTACAACATCCTTTCGCCGGAGCAGCAGGCCAAGGCGCTCGGCCTTGCCGAATTGCCGCTCGGCCCGCCGGCGAAGGGCTGGATCACGGCGCGCGATTTCAGCCGCGCCGTCCTCGAGGGCGAACCTTACCGCGTGCGCGCGCTGGTCGCCTTCGGCACCAACTTCGTCGTCTCGCAGGGCCATTCCGAGCGCAACCGTGCGGCGCTGAAGGCGCTGGAATTCCAGGTTCATATCGACATGTTCATGAATCCGACCGCGGAAAGCGCCGACTTCATCCTGCCGGCCAGCACACCGTGGGAGCGCGACGCGCTCAAGATCGGGTTCGAGATCACGCAGCAAGCCGTCGAGACGGTGCAGTTTCGCCCGCGCATGGTCGAGCCGATCGGTGCAGTGAAGGCCGATTACGAGATCGCCGCCGCGCTCGCGCTCAAGCTCGGCATGGGGAGCTTGTTCTTCGGCGGAGACATCAAGGCCGGCTGGAATTATCAGCTGGCGCCGCTCGGCATCGGTGTCGAGGATCTGCGCGAACATCCGGAAGGACGCCGCTTCCCGCAGGTCTTCCGCGATGAAAAATACGCCGTCACGCGCGAGGACGGAACGGCGGCGGGCTTTGCGACGCCGACACGCCGTATCGAGATCTATTCGGAGCTGATGCTCGGACACGGGCATGACCCGTTGCCCGATCATGTCGAACCGGTCGGCAGCCCGCTCACGACAGCGGCAGACGAACGCTTTCCGCTCGTGCTCTCCACCGCCAAGAGCGGCTGGTTCATTCACTCCTCCTGGCGGCATGTCGCCTCGCTGCGGCGAAAGTCGCCCGATCCGGCCGTCGAGATCAGCCCGCAGCTCGCCGAGCGGCGCGGATTGGTAGAGGGCGACTGGGCCGTGGTGGAAACGCAAGGCGGTGCCGTGCGCCTGAAGGTGCGTCTCAATGCGGCGCTCGACGCGCGGGTCGTCGTCGCCGAATTCGGCTGGTGGGAGGATTGTCCGCCGCTCGGCCGCGATCGCTCGGCTGCGGCAGGCCCCCTCACGCGCAACATCAACGCGGTGCTGCACGACGATGCGCGCGACCCGGTCAGCGGCTCCGTCCCGCTGCGTGCGATCGTCTGCGATATCAGGCGCGACGGCGTGGCCAGCCGCGGCGTCTGGAGCGGCCAGCGGCGGTTCGTGGTTGGCGAGCGCAGGGGCGAGGCCGATAACGTCATCGCCCTCAGCCTGCTGCCGCTTGACGGTGGTCCGCTGCCCGACTTCCTGTCGGGCCAGCATGTGATGATCTCGCTGCCGGGCACAGCGGAGACGCGGGCCTACTCGCTGACCGGATCGGGCAACCTGCCGCAAGCGCTATCGATTGCGGTGAAAGGACGTTTCCTCGGCGAAGCGCGGAGCGGCGATGCTCCATTCTTCATGCCGGATCGACTGCATGGTCTTGCCGTTGGAGACCAGGTTCTGCTGGAGCCGCCGGGCGGCATCTTCACGCCGCCATTGAAGGGACCGCGGCCGCTGGTCTTCCTCGCTGCCGGCATAGGCATCACGCCGTTCATCAGCCATCTCGAGACGCTGCAACACACAGCGCCACAAGATCGCGTCGCCCACGTCCTGCTGCTCCACGGCTGCCGCAGCAGCCGCGAGCATCCGTTCGCGCAGCGGCTGGCGGAACTGGAAGCCAGCACGCCGGGGCTGACGCGGGTGACGTTCTATTCGGCACCGCTCGCGCAGGATTCGGTCGACGCGCAGTCGTTGCGCAAGGGGCGGCTCGATCTCGAACAGGTCAAGCCGCTCTTGGCGCGCCGGCCGCTGGTCTACATCTGCGGCTCGCCGGATTTCGTCGCGGCGCAGATCGAGGCTGTGACCGCGCTTGGCGTGCCACGCTTCGACATTTTTTCCGAAAGCTTCGTGTCGCCGCCATCGGTGCCGAGCGATCTTGCACCGCGAACCATCCGGCTTGCGGGCAGCAAGCAGAGCTTTTCCTGGGGACCGGAACAGGGGACGCTGCTCGACGCCGCAAGTGCGGCGGGCGTCGCGCTGCCGAGCGGCTGCCGTGTCGGGCAATGCGAAAGCTGCGCGGTCGAGGTGGTCGATGGAGAATTCACCCATCTCGGCCCGGTCGACGGGAGCGAGGGGCAGTGCTTCGCCTGCCAGGCCGTGCCGCTCACCGACCTCACGCTCGCGCTTTGATGACCAATCACGATTGAAGGCTAACCGCGTCACCGGAAGGGAATCAGATTGATGACGAATGCAACGCACGACCAAGCCGTGAGCCTGCGAAAACCTGTCGCTGATAACATCATGGCGCGTTTTTCGCAGGCCCTGGTGGCGTTCGCCGAGCGCTGGTTTCCGGATGCGTATGTCTTCGTCCTGATCGCCGTGATCGCGGTTGCCGCAGGCGCGATCCTGCATGGCGGTTCGCCGCTTGCCGTCAGCCGCGCGTTTGGCGACGGGTTCTGGAATCTGATCCCCTTCACGATGCAGATGGCCCTGGTTGCGATCGGCGGTTATGTCGTGGCGATGTCACCGCCGGTCGCCGCCGTGCTGGCGCGGCTCGCGAGCGTGCCGAAGACCGGCCGCGGCGCGGTCGTCTTTGTCGGGATGCTCAGCATCTTCCTCTCGCTGCTGAACTGGGGCCTGAGCTTGATCTTCTCCGGTTTGCTGGTGCGGGAGATCGCGCGGCGCACGGATATCCGGCTCGATTATCGCGCGGCCGGCGCGGCCGGCTATCTCGGACTCGGTTGCGGCTTCACCCTCGGCATCACGTCGTCCGCCGCGCAACTCCAGGCCAATGCCGGCAGCATTCCGGCATCGCTTCTGCCGATCACCGGCGTGATCGGCTTCTCGGAAACCATTCTGACCTGGCAGAACATGGTCACCGTTGTGATGGTGAGCATCGTGTCGGCGGCGATCTGCTATTTCACGACGCCGGTACCCGAGCAGGCGAAGACGGCGGAAGATCTCGGCGTTGCGCTCGGCGACGATCGCATCGAGGCCAGGAAGCCGGCTCGTCCGGGCGACTGGCTGGAATTCAGTCCGCTGCTGACGATCCTGATCGCCCTGCTTGCCGCCGGCTGGCTGTGGCAGACCTTCCAGTCGGGCAATCCGCTGATCACGCTGTCGGGGCTCAACACCTACAATTTCGTCTTCCTCATTCTCGGCATCGTGCTGCACTGGCGGCCGCGCAGCTTGATCGAGTCCTTCTCGAAAGCGATGCCGAGCGTCTCCGGCGTGTTGCTGCAGTTTCCGTTCTATGCCGGCATCGCGCAGATCCTGACCAAGGTGCCGAACAGCAGCGGCACGACGCTGTCGGACACGATCGCGCACTGGTTCGTCGGCGCCTCCAGCAATTCCACCGTGTTCTCATTCCTGGTCGGAATCTATTCGGCGCTGCTCGGCTTCTTCGTGCCCTCGGCCGGCGGCAAGTGGATCATCGAGGCGCCCTATATCATGAAGGCGGCCAACGATATCGGCGCGCATCTCGGCTGGACGGTGATGGTCTACAACATCGCCGAGACGCTGCCGAACTTCATCAACCCGTTCTGGATGCTGCCGCTGCTCGGCATCCTCGGCCTTAAGTCGAAGGATCTGATCGGTTATACGTCGGTGCAGTTCTTCATCCACTTCCCGATCGTGATGCTGCTGGCCGCGATCCTGATGGCGACCTTCACCTATCACCCGCCGATCCTGCCCTGAGCGATCGCGGCCGGGCACCAGGACGCATGGTGCCCGGCCAAGGTCGGCCAATTCGGTGGACCGCAACCGTCATTACCAAAACTGTGCTGTTTTCCCGCCCGGCGCGAATGAGGTATCGCGCCGGGCGGTGATCTTTGGTCGGTCATTTCATTGACCGCCGCGCGGTTCGGCCGGATATTGATGCGCGATATCCCGCGTTGTTCAAGGTCACCGCCATGCGACATTACCACCGCAGCTTGATGTGCGACATGCCAAGCCGCATGCAGCATCGCTGCATCTCGGCGGCGACCGGCGTCTGTTGTTGATCGCTTAGGAAAATCCAAAACACCCGACAATCAGACAGGAGCGCCGTCATCCGGCGATCGAGCAGGCATGTCCCAAGCCCAAGGCTCCCAAGCCTATGTCATCGAAGTATCGGATCGAACCGCGGGGATCGTCGTCAGCGACACCAGAGGCTTCTGCTTCTTCTCCTCGGATCGCGCCTTTGATGGCCTCGACGGCGGCTATTTCGGCTCCGCTCGCGCCGCGGAGCGTGCGGTGAGGGCACTGTTGCAGCAGCGCCGCCCGGCGTCATAGATCATCCCCAGGGCATCGCCGGCGCGCCAAGGCTGACGCGCCTGCCATCAGGCAGCCGCGCGGGGTGCAATACCGCCGTGCGGAAAGCCCCGCCCGTGATCCGGGATCAGGCCGGGCAAACCATCGTCAGCAGGAGGAGCGTCGGCGGCTGATTGTCGCCATTGGCGTGTTCCCAGGTCAGCAGAATGTCGTGCCGATCGGCGTTCAGCGCATTCTTGTCTTTCTCCTTCACGTCGATCTTCATCGGGATCGGCGGTTCGGAGTTGAAGCATTTGCGGACGGCGGCATCCAGCAGCGCGCATTTCGTCAGCGGCACGACGCCGGCCTCGTCCTTGGAAAGGGCTGTGGTGCTTGCTTGAGTGGCGAGGTCCAGGCGCGCCTTGCCCATCTCCTTCTGCCACAGCTTGCCGCTTCCGCCCGGCCACTGGTGCCTGGGCGACAGGATCGGCTGGTATTGGCCATATTCCAGCGTCTCGATGTCAATAAGATCCGACGCCTTAAGTATAGCGACGCTCTTGACCATGTTCTGCAAAGGATAGTAATGCGCGTTTATATGATCTTTGAATTGCTGGTTATTGTATACTCTTCCGCCCATAGGATTTCCCTTTCATTACAACTTTAGCGTGCTCTGGCTATACATAAGTTATGCAACGCGGGGACGTCGAACGAAATCGGTCGTACAGCTCGAGTCGCGCCGTCTGGTTTCTCGCGCCTCGACCTACCACTCAAGACTGTATCTCGTCCAGTTTAGCAACCTCTCGGGTTGGCGCGGATGCAGACGGACTGCACGTCCGGATTGATAAGCATGTCCCGATTGGTAATCTCTACTCTAAGCTGCTCACCGGGATGCTGAGTTGGCGAGACCGCAGCAGCCTTTGAGAGCAGGAATGCTTTGCTTTGCATGCCAATCGACGATCGGAGCGGACGACAATTGGTGCGCCCAATGCGGTGCCGCCGTAGCAAAGCGCCTCGATCCCGACAGTGAACAGCGATTTGTAACCATCCTTCGCGCCGACGTGGTCGATTCCACGGGGCTCGTAGCGGACCTGGATCCGGAAGAGGCGGTCTCCCGCCTGGAGCCGGCCCTGGCCGCCATGCGCGGCGCAGTGCGCCAGTTTGGCGGCATCGTCAGCAAGGAATTGGGGGATGGGCTCGCCGCGGTATTCGGCGCCCCGATTGCTGACGACAACCACGCGCCGCTTGCTTGCCATGCTGCGATCGAACTCGTCCGACGTATCGGGGGTTTGGGCGATCCGGCGCTCCAGGTTCGGGTGGGGCTCCATTCGGGGCGCGTGGTGACCTACATGGTCGCCAGCGAATATTCCAAGGTCTATGAGATCGGAGGGGCAGCGCAGCATCTTGCGGCGCGCCTCGAAGCGGTCGCCGGACCGAATCAGATCTACGCGTCCGAGGCTTGTCAGAATCTCGCCGACGGCAATGTCCAGTTCGACTATTTGGGTCGCAAGCGACTCAAAGGATTCAGCGAGCCTGTGCCGATCTACCGTGTGACCGGCGCAACCAATGTCTCCAGTTGGCGGGTACGCAGGGCGCGAAGCGTCGCACGGTTTGTCAACCGCGTGGACGAGACCGGATTGCTCAGGCAGCTGGCTCAAAATGCCGGGGCGAACCGGCGGACGGCGCTCTTGATTGGCGATCCCGGCATCGGAAAGTCGCGGCTCGTGCACGAGTTCGTCGACGAGCTCAAGCGCGAGGGCTGGCGTCCGGTCCACGCAGAGTGCAGTCCGAATCTTCAAGGTGCACCGTTCAGCGCGCTGAAGGCGCTCATGCTGTCGATGCTCGAAGGGACTGCGGCGGACGCCGATATCCAGACCGAGCCTCCGACGGATCTGACCGGGATAGCGCGTTCCGCCATCAATGCGGTGCTGGATCGTCCGATATCGGACCCAGAGTGGGGCGAGCTGGAGCCACACGCGCGCGGCCGCGCGATCAGCGACGCGAGCTGCGCGATTCTCGAGAGCCTGGTCGCCCGCCAGCGCACGGTGATCCTCGTCGAGGATCTGCACTGGATCGATCGCGCCAGCGAGGCCGTCGTCGCTGCGCTCGCGTCGCTGCAGATACCAAGCCTTCTGGTGTTGTTGACCAGCAGACCCAACGGCATTCCGGACTGGATCGCGCGCTGCAACGCCGAGATCGCCGCGTTGCGGTCGCTCGCCGAGGATGCCGGACGGGAAATGCTGGACGATATCTTGGGGCGGTCCGCGAACATGGCCGATCTGAAGAGCCGCGTCGTGCTTCATACGGCCAGCGTGCCACTCTTCATTGAAGAAGTCTGCCGCAGCCTCAAGGACAGCGGGATTCTGCGGGGGCATTGGGGCGATCTGGCGCTGGCGCGTCCGGTCGGCGAGCTTGGTATCCCGAGCAGTATCCAGGGGGTCATCGCCGCGCGTCTGGATCGGGTATCGAGGGAGGAGCGCTCCCTGCTGCAGATCGCGGCAGCGCTAGGCCCGCGCTCGGCGGAAGTTATCTTGCGCGAGGCGTCCGGCCTCCCTGAGCCCGTGCTGCAACGCTGCCTGGCGGTTCTCGACCGCTCGGAGTTTCTGGTGAAGATCGATATCGAGCCGGATCGAGTGCTCGAGTTTCCACACGAAATGGTCCGCCAGGTCATCTACGACTCGATGGTCGAAAAAGTGCGTGAAGGCGTCCACGCACGCATTCTTGAGACGTTGGAGGGCAATGGAAGCTCGCATGATGAGCCCAGCAGGCTCTGCTATCACGCAATGCGAGCGAAGGACTGGCAGAAAGCTTTCAGCTACGGCAGAACTGCCGCGCGGAAGAGCCTGGCACGATCGGCATTTGCCGACGCAGCCAACTACTTTGAGATCGCGATGACCGCACTCGACAAGACGCCGTTCGCTCGCTCGCGCGAAGCGGATGCGGTCGACCTTCGCATCGAGGCGCGCACGGCCTTCATGAGCGCAGGCAAGGTCGCCGAATGGTTCGATCTCGGAAGAGACGCGGAGGAGCGCGCCAACGCGATCGACGATATCGGGCGGAAGGTCGCGGCGATGGCGGTCAGGTCGGGGGCGCAGAACTTCTACGGCACCCCGGTCGAGGCGATCGAAACCGGCGAGGAGGTTGCCCGTCTGGCGGGAGAGTGGGGCAATCCGGGTTGGCTCAACTTGGCTCAGTACAGCCTGGGCCAGGCCTATTTCATTGCCGGGCGCTACCGTGACGCAGAGCAAATGTTGGGACAGGCTTGCCTCCGCCTGTCCGGGCCGGATGCCAGCGCGCCGCCCGGGACGACGCCGAAAACCCTGGAATTGCTGTGCTGCATGATGAAAAGCGTGACCCACACGACCTTGGGAGAGATTGATACGGGGGCCGAGTTTCACCAACGCGCGTCGGCAATCGCCAATGAGAGCAACAGGCCATTTGATCGCGTTGGCGCCGGCTATAGCGGTGGTTGTCTGGCGCTCGGTCGGGGCAATCCTGGCGAAGCAGCGGCGGTCCTGGAGGACGCTTTTGCCGTTACGCAAAAGTATGGAATTCGCCTCTTCGTGCCTGTCATCACCTGCCATCTTGGTATTGCCTATCTGGAACAGGGACGTCTCGCTGACGCGCGGGTTACGCTCGTCGAAGCCCGAGAGGTAGCCAGGTCGGTGAGCTATACCTCGATCGTGCTGCGTACCTCGATCTATCTGGCACTCGCTCTGAGCCGGCTCGGCGATGCGCCAGCCGCGCTGAACATGCTGCGAGAGGTGCGAAATACCGCGCGGCAGCAGGGCTTTTCCGGTCTGGAGGCCGAGGCGCTGTTCAGCGAGGCGGCGGTATCGCCGGCGTCTGATGAGAACGACAGGACTTCCATTCTGCACAAGTTGCGCGCGGCAATTGCGATTGCATCGAGCAGTGGAACGAAGCCGCTGCTACATCGGGCCGAAGCGCTCCTGAACGGAATGCTTGCCGATCCACAGGGTGAACCCTGGCGGCATTAGAACATGACCCGGAGAAGTGCGAAGCGGTTTTCCGAAAGGATCAGCGCGATGACGCTTCAACCTGGTCTCGTCGCCCTTCATGACGCGGCTGCGAGCGGCGGCGATGCCACCTGCGGTGCCTCGGGTGTCTGCATGGCGGTCGTCGCCAGCTGGAAGCGGATGCCGTGCACGGAGATGGTCAGCGGGATAGCGCGGAAGTCGTCGTGGAAGGCGCGGATCCGGCGGGCCAGTTCGCCGGCACTGATGCCGGCGGGAAGCTCGCACATGTCGCGGTACATCTGCCGGGTGCTCTTGATGCCGCACCAGGCGATTTCCAGTTCCTGCAGCGGCGAGGGATCGCAAGCGAGATCGCGCGACATCCGCCAGAACAGGTGGGCAAGCCGCACATAGGCAATCTGCTCGAGCCCGCGCACGCTGATCTTGTCGGGAATGATGAAGGACTCGACCCCGACGATCGGACCGGAATCGACCCGCGCGGCCATCACATGCGCGGTCGCGCCGAACGCGCGCGCACCGTCATAGAGCGCGAAATGCGCCGGCGCCCAGCCGGGATATTGCGGTGGGCCCGGGTGGAAATTGTAGGCGCCATGGCCAAGCGCGGCCAGAATGCTTTCAGGCACGATGACGCTGGTGGTGAACGCCAGCAGCCGGGCCTCGCGCAACACCTCGAGTTCGATCGCCGCGAGGTCCTCGGCCGTCACCGCACAACGGAACGATAGCGCCGGGTTGTGCGCCTTCAACAGCTCGGTGAGCGCGAATTGCTGGTTGGCGACGCCGGTGAGAAGGATGATGGTCTTCATGAATTCGATGTCCTTCTCTTGCCTGATTATTGTACTGTTGATCAGCCGCGCTGCCCGGCCATGACGAGGACGCTGCCGGCATCGCGGGACTGACCCACGGTGCGGAACAGATCGGCCGGCAATGCCTGCCAGGGCGCAATCTCGATGATCCGGTTGTTCGCGCTGGCGGCTGCCGATTTCGCCGCGCGGATATCTTCCTGCCAGGGGCAGAGCGCGAGCTCGAGCCGGCCGAACCCGCCGCAATCGGCGGCGAACGCGCCGGTGACGGCCTCGATGCTGGCCGCCATTTCACGTGCGTCGCTGGTGGCGATATCGCGCACGATCACGGTGATCGCACTGTTCGAGGCCGCCTGCGACCTGATCACGATCATGGCGTCGCGGCCGCCGCTGCGGCTGGCGCGCCGCGCGGCCCGCATCGTGACGCCGAATTCGGCATTGGGTCCAAGGTCGCTGTTATCGGTCGGCAGATTGTGGACGATTGTGGTGTGGCGGGGCGTGCCGGCGTCTTCGGCGGGCGCATGGTACGAGCGTGGCAGCCAGGCAGTGTCGAGCGCCATCTGCGACGACGTCAGGCTCCAGGCCTGGTCGAGCAGGTAGCCTTCCCAGACCGCGGGATAGGCGCTCGCGATGTGATGCCAGTTGCGCAGCAGCGCTTCGGCGGCTGGGGTGCGGCCGAGATACAAAGTGCGCGCCGACATCTCCCACCGGTTCCACTTGTGGAGTGCGATGTCGCATTCGAGGGAGGACGGCAGCAATGGCGGTTCGCTGAGGGTTGCGTCGGCCTCGACGAAGAGCAGCGGCTCGCGGTGCTCCTGCCACATCCGCAGCATGAAGGCAGACTTATCGGACGCGCGCATGTGCTGGCCGTCCGCGGTGTCGATCGGCACGATGTCGCAGGCGATCTCGAATTCGGCCAGCTTCTCGCGGAGCGCGCGAGGATGATCCTCGTCGCAGGCGCGGGGATAGCAGGAGACCACGCGCAGAGGTGTGTCGGACCGGGAGCCTTCCGCGGGCGCGATCGGGCGCCAGTTGAGGCCGCCCCACCACATCTCGTGCGGGCCGTCGAAGCTTGGCCCGATCGTCCCGAAGTCGGTCAGCTTGGACTTCAGGAAATCGAACGCGGGATTTTCGCCGAAGGGGACAACGACTGCACAATCGGCGCGAAGCGACCGATAGAGGATTTCGGCGGCAGGGCCGCTCGGCGGCTCAACGAGGATGAGGATGCCATGGTCCCGCCCCGGCATCAAACCGGCCTGGTGGACGGTCGCGCGTCCGAGCCGTTCGGACAGCCATGCGAGCCGCCGGCGCTGTGCAGCGCTCATCCGGATGCTGTTCGCCGCCAGCAATTGGTCGAAATTCGTCTGCAAGCCGTCCGCTTGCACCGTGTCAGCCGAAATCATGCCCGCACTACCCCTCGTTAACCTTCTACGAGCGGGGCGGCCAGATCAGGCGGACAAATCAGTTGCCGATGGTTGCCTGCGCACTGTTGGCGCTGCGCCAGCTCAGCGTGGCCGAGGGGGCTCGGTTATCGTCGCGGTCCTCGACCGCCAGGATGCGGTCATGGTCGAGGGCGGTCAGCGCGACGGTGTAGATCGCAACATCGTCCTCGAAGCCGTCGACCGGGATCAGCAGCATGCCGTCCTCGGTGGTGGCACGGAACTGACGGCCGCTCCGCTCGAGGCCGGCATCGATCAGCCGTCCCTCGGCGATCGCCTTCACGTTCGAACTCTCCGCCGCCTTCGCGGCGCTCTCGCCGTACTGGACCGTGATGCCGTGGAGCATCCCGGCGCGGGTCAGCTTTGCCAGTGGCAGCGCGATGGTCGCGACCGCCATGCGGCGCGACAATGGAATCCGCAGCCGGAGGTCGCCGAGCCCGGTATGATAGACGCTGACGGCTTCCAGCGACGCCTGGCCGTCCGGCCCGAACAGGCCGACCTGCAGCGTCCCGCATTGCGCCTCGCCGAACACGTTCGCGGGCAGGCGATTGGCGCCGAACAATGTGTAGAGATAGGCGTGCGACGGCGACAACGCGGCAAAGCTGCCGGCAAGCCACATCGGCGGCGCCGGAGCCGTGCACGCGGTCGAGAGGCCGCGGGCGACGATGCAATCATTGATGAAGCCGGCGTCGAGCAGCGGCGCGAGCGCCTGCGTGCCGAGGTTGACGTCATGCTTGATGCCGCCGAGCAGCACGAGTTCATCATCGTCGGGCAGCAGCAGGAGACGTCCGAGCACGGCGGCGGCCCAGCGTGCGGCAACAATGGGGTCCGTGTCGGGCTGCAATGCATAGCTCGGTGCCAGTTCGCGGGCGCGCGACGCATAGGCCAGCGTCCCGGACTGCACCTCGTTCGCCAGCGCCAGCTGTGCGGCCGGGCGCTGGTCGCCCTCGCGCAACACCTCACCGCCGCGATAATCGCGTGCCGATCCTTCATCGGAACAGCAAAGCTGCTCCAGCAATGCGACGTTGCGGATCAACATGCGCTTGACGTGCGGCGTGACGATGCGATCCGAGATCAGGCCTTCTGCGGTGTCGTCGTCGGCGATGTCGTCGAAGGCATCGTCAAGCGTCAGCAGATAGGCGCCATGCAGGCGGATGCGAATTCCTTCGCGATCGAAGATGCGCCGCAGCGACTTCTGCACGCTGGCGGAATAGCCGAGGTCAACGAGGATGAGGTCGGTGCAGCCGTCGAAATCCGCGATCTTCGCCCGAAGATAAGCGAGCAGGCGCGTGCGGACACCGGCGGCGATGTCGGTGATCTCGCGCGGGTCCATCAGATCGGGCAGGGCGTCGGCGAGTTCGCGGCCGCTCGCAATGCCGTCGGGATATTGGGCGAAGAACTTCATCACGGCGGGAGGCTGCACCTTGACGATATCGACAAAGGTTGCCGCGTCGATCTTGACGACCCGGCTCAGCAACTCACTGAGAGGTTCGAGCGTATCGGCGGAGCCGACCAGGCTCACACGACGATTGATCTCGACATAGGCGCCGGTCTCGCCATGGTTCGCCTGCCAGACGCGATACGGCAGCAGACCGTCGCGGCCGAGGAATCCGATCGCAACGCGCGCGCTCTCGCGCGCCAGCGCAGCGCGCTGTGCTTCGATGAAGGCGTCGAACGCCGCCATCACCGGACCGAGCACGGTCACACCGAGGTTGAAAGCGGGAGAATGCTCTGCGCTACGTGCCGTCACCGCGCGTCGTAACGTGCGGGCGCCGCAATCGAGCCGCGACGGCTGATCGGGCCACAACAATTCGAAGATCGACGTTTCGCGCTGAAACTTCAATGCCAATGCCGCGCTGGCCTGCGGATAGTAGCGCGGGCGGATGCCGTGACGGCGGGCGCCCTCGATATCGGCGTTGTGATTGTCGCCGACATGGAACGAGCTCGCCGCATCGATGCCTTGCTCGGTGAGATAGGCCTCGAATAGCGCTTTGCTCTTGCCAGAGCCGTGATCGCAGGATGCGTAGAGGAAATCCCAGGTCAGTCCGGGGCTGCAGGAGCGCAGCAATTGCGCGAGCTGCTCGGTGCTCCAATACGTGTCGGAGATGAAGCCGACGCGAAAGCCGCCGCGCTTCATGTCCAGATATTGCTCGAGCATTTCCGGATTGGCGCGACACAGCTCGAGCTCGGCTTCGAACTCGAGCTGCGCGAGATCGCCCAACGCATCGCGGCTCAGGCCGAACAGCCTGAACGGAAAGCACTTATAGATGTCGACGATGCGCACTTCAGCGGAGCGCTCCTGCGCGAGCTTGCGCGCACGCGCCTCCGCCTGGATTCGATGCTGAACGAAACTGACGGACATGTTTGGAAATTTTTCAGTAATGCGGGAAAGCTGAAAGACCCTTTCAAATACGCCATCCGGCGTCGTGCAGGCACGCAACAGAAATGTATCGAAAACATCGAATGAACATGCAGAAACATTCTGCGCTCGACGCGTTGCGTCGACCGTCATGATCGTCATGCGCAAAATTCCCGCCAGTCCTCATGCGTTGAACGCCTGCGTGAGACAAATCAGGCGCGATGATTCAAAAAAATTGATGCGGGATTCGAAAACGCGCGCTTCGCGACTGACAGACTCAAAAAATCCGATAACGTCGAAACGGTGATTCGGAAAAAATTGCCTAGTCGCAATCGTCGAATGCAAGTCGGCGACCAACGGCGATGGATCACTCGCATGCTCCGCGCATGCATGTGTTCGCGTGGCGTTAGTTGATGTGACAACAGCGTTTTCCGGCGCGACGAATTCTCCCGCGGGCATGCAAGGCGATGCTGAACGACTGCTCCAGACTCCGTAGAATTGCTGCCTGCGCCTCCGCGGAGCGGCAGCTTTTGCCGGGCGGTCGGCAAAAAAATCCATCTAAGCATTTGAAAAACAACGAAAAAAGTTCGCCTGGTTTACTCAACCCCTCCGTTCAACGCTCAGAAGCCGCATGCGATGTGTGCTTGCGGCGTTGGTTGGAGAGCGGCGGATGAGTTACGCGCTTGATGTGATGGCAGCGGCCGAGGTGGAAGCCACGGTGGCCGCGGCTGCGCCGGTCGAAGCGGCTGCTCCCTGGAGCAACGTCCCCACGGTTGCCGATGCGGGCCCGCTCGACACCGTTGAGATCCAGGACGAGGACAAGGAACTGCTCGACCGCCTCGCCGCCGGCGACGAGGCGGCGTTTCGCGCTCTCGTCGAACGCCATGTCGATCGCGCCTACGCGATCGCGCTGCGCATCGTCGGCAACGCCGCAGATGCTGAAGACGTGGTGCAGGATACGATGCTGAAGGTCTGGACGCATCGCGGGCGCTGGCAGCACGGCCGTGCCAAGTTCTCGACCTGGCTCTATCGCGTCGTCAGCAACCGCTGCATCGACCTGCGCCGCAAGCCGCGCACCGAGAATGTCGATGTCGTGCCCGAGGTCGCCGACACCCAGCTCGACGCTTCTACCGTCATCGAGCGCAACGAGATCGGCAATCTTCTGGAGCTTGCGATGCAGCGGCTGCCCGAGCAGCAGCGCGTCGCGGTGATCCTCTCCTACCACGAGAACATGAGCAACGGCGAGATCGCCGAGGTAATGGATACGACCGTGGCCGCGGTCGAGTCGCTGCTGAAGCGCGGGCGGCAACAGCTGCGCGAGCTGCTCAAGCGGCACGAGCGCGACCTGCGCGGTGCGTTTACCGACTGCTAACCATAAATTCCGGCTTCTGAAGTTTTCGCGCCTGACCACCGGCGGCCGATCCGTTTGATCGGTCGGACGGGGGCTGGATCCGCGTCACCTCTCTTTCTCACGATGCGGCATGCCATGCCCCATCAGCACAGGAGCTACTCATGCCCGCAATTTCCACCAACACAGCCGCCAACTCCGCGGTCCGCTACCTCAATATCAACTCGATGCAGGAAACCAGCGCGCTGTCGAAGCTGTCGAGCGGCTCGCGCATCACCTCTGCTTCCGACGACGCGGCCGGCCTCGCGATCTCGACCCGCATCTCCTCCGACATCACGACGCTTCAGCAGGCCGCCACCAACGCGGCGCAGGCGACCTCGATCCTGCAGACCGCCGACGGCGGCGCGTCCAACATCTCGGACATCTTGGCCCGCATGAAGTCGCTGGCCTCGGAGTCAGCCTCCGGCACCGTGGCCGACTCCAGCCGCGCCTACATCAACTCGGAATTCACGCAGCTCAAGGGCGAAATCGACTCCATCGCCTCCGGCACCCGCTACAGCAGCCAGAGCCTGCTCGATGGTTCGAGCGTGTTCTCCTCGGGCGTCTCGGTGCTGGTCGGCTCGACCTCGGCCGACACCATCACGATCACGCTGACCAGCCTGACGGCGTCCTCGCTCGGCGTGACCTCGCTCGACGTCTCCAGCCTGTCGAGCGCCACCAGCGCAATGTCGGCGCTCGACAGCGCGATCGACACCGTGTCGTCCGCCCGCGCCGAGATCGGTGCCCAGGAATCGCGCTTCAACTTCAGCGCCGACTCGATCTCGACCCAGACCCAGAACCTGCAGTCCGCCAATTCGGCGATCAAGGACGTCGACATCGCTTCCGAGCAGGCGACGCTGTCGTCGGCCGAAGTGAAGACCCAGGCCGCGGTGTCGGCGGAAACCGCCGCGAACCAGATGCCGCAGTACCTGCTGAAGCTGCTCGGCTAATTCGAACGATAGATCGGGCCGGCATCGTGCCGGCCCGATTCTCACGACGGCGGAGGTGTCGACATGACGGTTAGCAGCGCCACCTCGAGCACATCAGGCGCGACATCGTCGAGTTCCGCCAGCTCTGCCAGCACGGTGACCACGACCGGCACGACCAATTCGGCCAGTATCGACTGGACTGCCCTGATCGATGCCGAAGTCAACGCCAAGCTCACGGCGGCGACCACGATCACCACCAAGATTACCGCGAACCAGGCCAAGGTCACCGCCTACCAGTCCCTACAGACCGAGCTGTCGACGCTGGCAACCGGGCTGTCGTCGCTCAGCTCGTCGATCATCAACTCGATCGCCACCAATGCGTTCGCCACACGTTCGGCGACGATTTCGTCCACCGGTGACGTCAGCGCCTCCTCGGCGCTGTCGATGAGCGTCAACAGCGGCTCGGCGACCGGCGATCACGCGCTCCAGATCACCCAGCTCGCAACCGCGCAGAAGGTGATCGGCGCTTCGCAGTCGAGCAGCTCGACCGAGCTCGGCTACTCCGGGACGTTTTCGCTGGGCATCGCCGGCGGCAGCAGCACGGCGATCTCGATCACCAGCGGTATGTCGATGCAGGATATCGTCGACACCATCAACGCCCAGACCTCGGCGACCAATGTTCAGGCCTCCATCGTCCAGGTGTCGAGCGGGTCCTACGAGATGGTGCTGACGGGGACCCAGGACGCCGCAAACATCACCTATTCATCGACATCCGGCGACGACATCCTGAACAAGCTCGGGGTCACCGACACTTCGGGGGCGTTCACCGACGTGTTGCAGAAGGCGCAATCCGCGGAGTTCACCCTCGACGGCATCGCGCTCACCCGCAACACCAACGATATTTCCGACGTTCTCTCGGGCGTCACGTTCGATTTGCTGCAGCCGACGCCCAGCGGCACCAGCCTGAACATCAGCATCTCGACCGACACCAGCCAGATCACGTCAGCGCTGCAGACCTTCGTCACCAATTACAACGCGTTTCGCGACCAGGTGATCGCGCAGTCCGCGCAGAATTCCGACGGCACGGCCGCCTCGAGCGCGGTGCTGTTCGGCGACAGCACGATGCGCGATATCATGACCCAGCTTCAGCAGGTGCTCAGCGGCTCCGTTGGCGGCATGACGATGGCCGACCTCGGCCTGTCGTTCAACGAGAACAACGAGCTGCAGCTCGATACCGGTACGCTGTCGACCGTGCTGACGCAAAATCTGGCCGGCGTTACCAAGCTGCTGTCCGCGCAGACGACGACCTCGTCCAGCCAGCTCAACGTCGTCAACACCGGGACGTCGCCGCAATCGTTCACGCTCGATGTCACAGTGGATTCGACCGGCACGCTGACCGGCGCCTCGGTCGGCGGCGACAGTTCCGGCTTTTCGGTGGTCGGCAACACCATCATCGGCAATTCGGGCACGATCTACGCCGGCATGGCATTCACCTATACCGGCTCGACCTCGCAATCGATCACCGTGACGTCATCGTCCGGGCTTGCGGCACAACTCTATCAGCTCGCGCAGACCAACTCCGGGACCAGCGGTCAGCTACAGACCATGATCACCAACCTGCAGTCGCGCGATACCGATCTGCAGTCCCAGGTCAGCGACATCCAGAGCAATGCGGCGACGTTCAAGGCGCAGCTGCAGCTTCAATACGCCAATTATCAGGCCGCCATCGAAAGCGCGAACAACACGCTGGGCTACCTGAGTGCCCTCCTGAACGCATCATCGAGCAAATAATGACACAGAATGCTACGGCCTACCTCGCCAACAATGCCTATCGATCCGCCGCGGTGGCGGTCCCGCCGCTGAAGGCGGTGGTGATGCTGTGCGACGGCGCCATCACGTTGCTGCAGAAGGCGCTCGACGCGCACGAGGCGAAGCGCTTCGAGGAAGGGCACACTTATCTGACGCGGGCGACCGCGATCCTGCGCGGACTGAGCCACCATCTCGACGTCACCCGTGGGGGCGCGATGGCCGACCGCCTGTTCCGTACCTACAATGCGCTGATCATGGCGTGCTTGCGCTCCTACGGCCGGCCGCACGCCAGGGAGAATTTCCGGCGCATCATTACCAGCCTGACCGAGCTCCGCGACGCCTGGAAGTTCGTCGAGGCGACCGCCGGCAGGGCCGCCAAGGCCAGGACGCTCGACAAGACGCTCGAATCAGCCGCCAGCCGCTGAGCGGGCGAATCGGCCGGCGAACCCCGTTTCGCCGGGAGGCGGCAGGGCGCTCGGGCGGGCGTCCTGTTGAGGAAAAAGGGCCGCTCGGTGAGCATCATGCAGGACCTGACGCTACGGCGGCGGAAATTGATTTCCGCCGTCCCGCGAATGCTTTATGACAGCCTTGGCGACGAGGCTGGATCTGCGCGCGGGATGGACGTTGCGACATTCGAAGACCTGATCGACCGGCTGGGGGAGGATCTGTCCCGCTGGCCCGATGATCAACGTCTTGCCGCCGTCCAGCTGCTCGCATCCTCGGCTGAGGCGCGGAGGCTCTATGAGCAGGCGAGCGCGGTACGCCGGGCGCTCACGGCGCCTCCGGTTCGTGCACCCAAGGGTCTTGTCGACCGCATCGTGACCGCGGCGGCGAAACTGCCCCAGAAGGAACTGCCCGAAGTGGCGGCTCCGAAGCCGGCCCCGCCTGAGGAGCAGCCGAACGATGCGCAAGCTCCAGGCGATGCCGCACAGCAAGGCAAGGTGCTGCCTGCACTGTTGCTGGCCCTTTGCCTGTTGCCCGCGTTGGCGCCGCCGGCATTGATACTCGCCGAGCCGGATCTGCCGATCAGCCTCTCGCTCTAATTTCTCCGCAATTCCTTTTGCAATACTCCGCGCCCTTCCGCGGCGGGTCGGCTTGCGCGCGCATTTGCGCGCCTCCGGGCCGCGACCGACACGGCAAATTCTGCCGATTAATCAAGTGATTCCGGGCGGATGAATCCGCGCCTGAAATCGCCGCGTCATCCGTTCTATCTGCGAACGACTTCACGATTCCAATGTTTCACCGCGTTCCGTCGCCTAGCCCGCGGCGAAGAGAGCATTGTCATGACCGTTTCCTCGGCAACCTCTGCAGCAGCCTCCGCCGCCTCGAACTCGTCGTCGAGTTCGTCAAGCAGCGCGTCGATGGGGATGAGCTCGACTGATTTCCTCAACCTGCTCGTCAGCGAACTGCAAAACCAGGATCCGCTGAACGCCACCAGCACGACCGACTTCATTAATCAGCTCACCTCGTACGCCAACTTCACCGAGCAGCAGTCGACCAACGCCAGCATGACATCGCTCGCGAGCTCGTTCTCGAGCCTCGTGACGCTCAACTCGGTCAACTATATCGGTCACACCGTCGAGGCGAAGACCAACACGGCGGAGCTGACCAACGGCTCCGCGACCTTCGGCTACTCGCTCACTTCGGCCGCTTCCAACGTCGCGATCGCGATCCAGGACTCCTCGGGCAATATGGTGTGGAGCGGCAAGGGGACCGGAAACGCCGGCTCCAATACCTTCACCTGGAATGGCCAGACCACGAACGGCACCCAGCTCAGCAACGGCGGCCAGTACACGATCCAGGTGACTGCGACTGACTCCGCCGGAAACTCGCTGCTCAGCTACACCACGATGACCGGAACGGTGACCGGGATCGATGCCTCCGGCTCGACACCTTCGCTGCTCGTGAACGGCGTCCCCGTCAGCGCCGCCAACATCATCGGCGTCACGTCCTGATTGCTTCCGGAGTATTATCATGAGTCTTACAGGTGCACTTTCCTCGGCGATCTCGGCGCTCAATTCGCAGAGCCAATCGCTGGCAATGATTTCCGACAACATATCGAACGCCGATACCACGGGTTACAAGACCACGTCGGCGATGTTCGAAGATCTGGTGACGGCGTCGAACAGCGCCACCTCGTACACGTCCGGCGGCGTCACGGTGTCCGGCCGCGCTAACATCACCCAGCAGGGATTGCTGACCGCGACCACCAACGCCACCGACGTTGCGATCCAGGGCAGCGGTTTCTTCGTCACCACCAATGCGACGACCGGCGGCACCACCTCCTATACGCGCAACGGTGCGTTCACCACCGACAACTCGGGCTATCTCGTCAACAACGGAAACTATCTCGAGGGCTGGCGCACCGACGCTCAAGGCAACATCATCGGCAATGCTTCCGCCGCGAGTCTCGGGCCGATCAACACGCAGGTCGCCTCCACCAGCGGCAGCGCGACCACCAAGACCACGGTCGCGGCGAATCTGCCGGCCGACGCCGCTATTGGCGCGACGTTCAATAGCTCGATGACGGTCTATGATTCGCTTGGTACGGCGAGCACGATCCAGATCGACTGGAAGAAGACCGCCGACAATGCCTGGCAGGCCAGCTTCGAGCAGCCAAAGCTCGCGTCGGACTCCAGCACGGCCAGCGCCAACGCGATCACCGATACGGTGGCGATCACCTTCAATCCCGACGGTTCGCTCGCCTCGACGGTGCCGAGTCCGCCGACCATCTCGATCACCGGCTGGAAGGACGGCGCGGCCGACAGCTCCACCGCCAATGGTGCGGCGATCACGCTCAATCTCGGTACGGCCGGCAAGACCGACGGCCTCACGCAATATTCGTCGGGCCAGGCCACGCCTTCCGTCGACCTCACGAGCATCACGTCGGACGGCCTGCCTTACGGCAAGCTGAGCAGCATCGCGATCGGCAAGGGCGGCGTGGTCGATGCGACCTACTCCAACGGGCAGACCATCGCGATCTACAAGATCGCGGTTGCGACCTTCAGCGACCCCAACGGATTGAGCGCGGCCAGCGACGGCCTGTACTCCGCGACGGCAGCCTCCGGCAACGCCACGCTGCAGACCTCGGGGGCCAACGGCGCCGGCACGATCTACGGCAGCGAGCTGGAATCGAGCACCACTGACACCAGCGGTCAGTTCTCCAACATGATCTCGGCGCAGCAGGCCTATTCGGCGGCGTCGCAGGTCATCACCACCGTCAACAAGATGTTCGACACGCTGATTTCGGCGGTGTCGCGATGATGGCCGGAAAGAAGAATGACCGCTTGCTGGTCAGGCTTCAGCGGTTGAAGGCGAAGGCTGCTTCGGTTCAGCCGAACGATCGGGCGCAACTAACTGCGTTGCTCGACGACGTCGAAACATTACGAGACCTGCTGATGCGCGAGTGCGCGCGGCTCGACCAGGAAATCAACCGGGCCTCGGTCCGGGGAACGGCAATCACCGCGTATGGGCGCAGCGCACAATCGGTTCGCGCCCTGCGTCGCGGACACTAGCTTGAACGGGAGCGATGACATGACACCGGAACGCAACATCAAGATCAATCCCGCGGGCAATGACGAGCGCGCCAGGTCGTTGATCGCACTGATCGACAATCTGATCGAGATCGTGAACGAGGAGAACGTCGAGCTCGCCAAGGGCCTGCCGGCCTCGCGGCTGAAGCAGGTCGACGAGAAGAACCGCTTGGCCACGCTGTTCGAGCAGTGCGTGGCGGAGGCCGTGGGCAAGACCGCCAACCTCGACGTCCAGGATCGCGTGCTGCGCGAGCAGCTGATGGATCGGATCCTGAAGCTTCGGGTAGCGATGGACGAGAACGTGATGCGGCTGCGAGCGGCGATCGATGCCAGCAACCGCAGGATCGAGGCGATCATGCAGGCGATCCGCGAGCAGATCGCCAACGTATCGCCTTACGGGGCTGGCGGCCGTCGCGTCACATCCGCGATGTCCTATGGCACCAACGTGCGGGCCTGATCGCGCCGGCGCCGGAAGGAGTGGGTCGTGTCGTCGCTCGATATCGCACGAAGCATCGCATTCAGCGGGCTGTCAGCCACGCAGGTGCAGATCAGCGTGGCCTCGGCCAACATCTCCAATGCCGACACCAAGGGCTATACCGAGAAGACCGCCAACCAGAGCAGCAGCGTCACCAGTGGTGTCGGCACCGGCGTCACGATCTCGGGGATCACCAGCGCGGTCGACAAGCTGCTCCTGAAGTCGCTGGTTGGGGCGGATTCCGATCTCGGCGCCGCCGACACCAACAACAACTATCTGACCGAGCTCCAGCAGCTCTATGGCAGCACGTCGAGCGGCGACAGCTCCACGACGGGTACCTCGCTGGCCAACACGATCGCGGCATTCGAGTCGGCGCTGTCCTCGCTCGCGGGCACGCCGAGCAGCGCTTCGCTGCAATCGAACGCCGTCAGCGCGCTCGCTGCGGTCACCAATCAGCTGCAGCAAACCTCGAGCGGCATCCAGAAGCTGCGCTCCAACGCCGACCGAGACATCGCCTCGGCGGTCACCGACATCAATTCCGATCTGCAGCAGATCTCCGACCTCAACAAGCAGATCAAGCAGGAGGCGGCCGCAGGGCAGTCGACCGCCGATCTCGAGGACCAGCGCAACAGCGCGCTGCAGGACCTCGCCTCGCAAATGAATGTGAGCTATTTCACCACGTCGAGCGGCGACCTGCAGGTCTATACCGGCTCCGGTCAGGCGCTGATCGACAGCACGGCGCACCCGCTGAGCTTCACGGCGCTCCCCAGTGTCACGGCATCAACGACGTATAGTGCGGGATCGTCGAGCGGCTTCAGCAGTATTACCGTCAACGGGATCGACATCACCTCGCAGATCTCCTCCGGCAAGGTCAGCGCCCTGATTGCCCTGCGCGACCAGACCCTGCCGGCCGCGCAGTCGCAGCTCGACGAGCTTGCCCAGCAGCTGGCCTCGAGCGTGAATGCGGTATCGAACCAGGGCACATCGGTGCCGCCGCCGACGAGTCTGACCGGAACCGCCACGGTGAGCAGCACAACGCCGCTATCGGCGACCGGCACGGTGCGGATCGCGGTCGCCGACGAGAACGGCAATCTCGTATCCTACAAGGATCTCGACCTCTCGTCATACGCGACGGTCGGTGATCTCGTCACCGATATCAACAAGATCTCCGGCGTTACGGCTTCGGTCGATGCCAACGGACATTTGACGATCTCGGCGACGGGAGCCGGCAACGGCGTGGCCATCAACGAGATGACGAGCTCGGTCGGGAGTTCGGGTGAGGGATTTTCGGATTATTTCGGGCTCAACGACCTGATCACGGGGACCAGCGCCTCCAACATCGCGGTGCGCAGCGACATCCTGAGCGGCACGGCGGCGCTGCCAACGGCGACACTCGATGCGTCGTCCACGCTGACGGTCGGAAACTCGGTGCTGTCATCGGGCTCCGCGACGGTGGTGAATGCGCTCTTGAGCGCACTGACGGGGTCGACCAATTTCGCCATGGCGGGTGGGCTGGGCGCCACCACCGGCTCTTTCACCGATTATGCGGCAGCAATCGTTGCCAACGTCGCCGGCAAGGCGAGCCAGGCATCGGCAACCTACACAGCCAAGCAAACCGCGCAGTCGACCTATGCGAACTCGCTGTCGTCGCAGTCCGGCGTCAACATTGACCAGGAGAGCGCGAATCTGAGTGCGTTACAGAACAAATACGCTGCCGCGTCCCAGATCATTACGACCATCAATGCCATGTTCTCGGCGCTGATGACCGCGATGACCGCAGCCTGAATGTGAGGGCGTTGTCATGATGATGCGTGTTGCCACCTTCGCGCAATCGGAGCAGATGATATCAAGTGCGCTGCGTGTGCAGTCGGCGATGGCCAATGAGCAGGTGCAGGAGTCCTCCGGGCTGCAATCCGAGGATTTCGGCGGCTATGGCTCAGGCGCCGGGCGCGTGATCAATTTGCAGGTCTCGGTGACGCGCGCCCAGTCCTATATCGATGCCAGCAATCTCGCCGACAACAAGGTGCAGGCGATGTATTCGGCGGTCGGCTCGGTGACCGATATCATCACGCAGCTTCGGACCCAGCTCAGCGCGGCCACGACCGGCAGCAGCACGGCGACGGCATCGGTGATCAACTATGCCCAGCAGGCGATCTCGCAGATGCAGGGGCTGCTCAACACCCAGTATGACGGCGAATACGTCTTCAGCGGCGCCCGCACCGATACCGCACCTGTGGATCTGTCGAGCTATGACACCGGCACGGGCTCGCTGACGACATCAGACACCAGCTACTACAAGGGTGACGGCGAGATCGCGTCGGTGCGCGTTTCGGACAGCCAGTCGGTCTCCTATGGCGTCACCGCCGACAATCCTGCCTTCGAGCAGGTCATGCGGCTGTTGAAATACGTCGGCAACAGCACGACGTTGTCGTCGACCGATATCTCGCAGGCGCTCGACCTCGCCAGCAATGCATTGGATGCAACGTCAACGGTGCAGGCAAAGCTTTCGACCTCGGCGTCGCAGATCGAGACCGCCAGCACGAACCAGAGCGACTACCAGAATTTCGCCAAGACCCTGTCGACCAACCTCACCAGCGTCGACGTCGCGGCGGTGACGGCACAGCTTTCGACCTATCAGGCGCAGCTGACGGCATCCTATTCGGCGATCGCCAAGATCCAGAGCATGAACCTGGCGAGCTACCTGCGATAGCAGCCTGTCGCCGGCATCAGCGGTTCAGGATCTTCAGCCAGACGTCGCCGAGGATGATCGGCTCGCGCGGGGGAAGCCAGGTCAGGCCTGCCGTCTTGCCAAGCTCGGCGATGGTGCCTTTGGTTTGCAGGTCGGACAGCACCTTGTTGACAGCTTCCAGCAGCGCCTTGTCGGTCTCGAGAGCGACGTAACCGCGGTTGGCGCCGATCGGATAGTAATAGCCGGAGGCGGTGATCTTGGTGTCGGGATGATCAGCACGGTAGGCGTCGAACCGGCGCAGGTCGAGCAGGGTGGCGTCGAATTCACCGCGTTCGAGCTCTCCCAGGAGGTCGCTACGCCCGGGAACGAGGTGGGTGATGTCTCCGATCAGCTTTCCCTTGTCGAAGGTCATCAGGATGGCATCGCCCAGCGTGCCGCTTTCGATCGTCAGGCGAAGGCCGGCGAGATCCCCGATATCGGAGATCCGTCGATCCTTGGCCTTGGGGCCGAGCACGACGGTCATCGGCGAATAGATGTAGGGCTGGCTTGGCGCCAGCACCCCGATCGGAATCCGCCGGCGGCGATCGTCGCGCGTAGCGCCATCGAAGTCCGGCAGCTTGGCCGTCGCGACACCCGGCGCCTTCAGCGAGTCCGTGGTGAGGGCGTAGCCGCCGACCAGCGAGCATCGCCCGTCCGACAGCAACGCATTGGCCTCGAGCGCGGGGCTCGAATCCTCGTCGAGCTTGCTCTCGAACCACTGGATCTTGAGCGGCCGTCCGAGCCGCTCGGCGATCACTTGCGCGAGTGCGACATCGAAGCCGGCATCCGGCTTGCCGCGATGATGCGCCGACAACGGCGGGAGATCCTCATCGAGGCATACTTTGAGCGGCGCGTCGGCGGCATGCGCTGCCGCCGTCATGGCGAGAAGCAAGGCTGTCGCGGCGCCCGCCAGCAGCGCTCTCATAGGCGCTCTCATGGGGTCCTCCGGCTCGACAGGAAGGCCCAGACGTCGGCGATCTCCTGCTCGCTCAGGATGTCGGCCCAGGGCGGCATCTTGCCGTTCTTGCCTTGCTTCACGGTGGTCACGAAGCGCGTCTTGTCGTCGGGAAACGCGCGCAAGTCCGGCGTGATGGTGCCGGAGTTGACCATGTTGGGCCCATGGCAATGCGAGCAGTTCTTGGCGTAGGTGACCTTGCCCTGGTCGGCCTGACCCTGAAGGTCGATTGCACCGGTTTGCTGTGCGGCTGCCGGGATCAACGTGATCAAGGCCGCCGCGACGGCGGCGAAGATCGCCGCCGTCAACAGGGTTACTCTCTCAGTCACGTGTGCTCCGCGCTCAGTTCTTGACCGCGAAAACCCACAGCGAGCCGCCGGGTGGGACCTTGGCAAGCCGCTCGTCGCCCGAGAACAGCGAATAGACGCCACCATAGCCAGAGGTGACGGCGACATACTGCATGCCGTCCTGCTGCCAGGTCACGGGTTGTCCTTCGATGCCCGAACCGGTCTGGAATTGCCAGAGCTTCTTGCCGGTGTCGGCGTCGAATGCCTCGAATTCGCCGGTCAGCTGACCGGCGAACACCACGCCGCCGGCCGTGGAGAGAACGCCGGAGAAGCGCGGAATGTCGCTCGGCGCTTCCCACTTCGCCTTGCCGGTCATCGGATCGATCGCCTTGAGATGGCCGCGCGGTCCGGTGCCCCATTCCCAGGGATCGGTGAGGTCCATGCCGAGATACCACTCGCCCTGCTTGAACGTCACCGGCTCGGACTTGTAGCGGCCGCCGAAGGCAAGCGTGTTGGCGTAGGCGAGGCCGGTCTGCGGATTGAACGACATCGGCTCCCAGTTCTTGCCGCCGAGGATCGACGGGTAGACCGTGACCTTCTTGCCGTCACGTGCATCCTTGGCGACGTCGGTCTCGATCGGCCGTCCGGTCTTCAAGTCTACTCCGGTGGCCCAGTTGACGTTCACATAGGGATTGGCCGCGAGAAGCTTCCCGTTGGTGCGGTCGAGCACGTAGAAGAAGCCGTTGCGGTTGGCATCCATCAGCACCTTGGTCGGCTTGCCCTCGACATTCATGTCGGCAAGGACCATTTCGGCCACCGAGTCATAGTCGAACGGATTGTTCGGCGAGAACTGGTAGTGCCACTTGATCTTGCCGGTCTTCGGATCGAGCGCGAGCACCGAACAGGTGTAGAGGTTGTCGCCCGGACGTACCGCCGAGTTGAACGGTCCGGGATTGCCGATGCCCCAATACACGGTGTTCAGTTCGGCATCATAGGAGCCGGTGATCCAGGTCGATCCGCCGCCCAGCTTCCAGGTGTCGCCCTTCCAGGTGTCGCCACCGGGCTCGTCCGGAGTCGGGATCGAGTAGGTACGCCAGAGGCGCTTGCCGGTCGCCGGATCCCAGCCGTCGATGAAGCCACGGGTGCCGAATTCGGCGCCGGAGATGCCGGTGATCACGACGCCGTCGGCGACCAGCGGCGCCACCGTCATCGAGTAGCCTTCCTTGATGTCCGCAGCCTTTTCGCGCCACAGTTCCTTGCCGGTCTTGGCATCGAGCGCGATCACATTGGCGTCGAGGGTGGTGCGGAACAGCTTGCCGTCATACAGAGCCGCGCCGCGATTGATGATGCCACAGCAGACGATACGCGGCGTCTCAGCGGGATACTCGACCTTGGTCTTCCAGATCTGCTTGCCTGTCTTGGCGTCGATCGCCATCGTGGCATTGTGGGTGGTGACGTAAAGGACGCCCTGGTAGACGAGCGGCTGCGATTCCTCGCTGCGGTCGTCGTTCAAGCTGTAATTCCAGACCGGGACCAGATTTTTGACGGTGTCCTTGTTGATCTGGTTCAGCGTCGAGAAGCGCTGAAGATTGTAGCCCATTCCGTAATTGAGAACGTTCGATGTATCAGTCGCACCCTTGACCAACTGCTCGTTGGTCTGAGCGCTTGCACCATAAGATGCAAGAATCACGAGGCTTGCGGCCAGCGCAATGCGTCTCATCATATCCTCCCAATGAACCTTTTCCGCACGCCTATTCCTGACGTTGCGGACGGAACCATCCCCCTGAAACCAAAGCGGGTCAATACGAAACGTGAACGAACCCCAGCCAGCCTCCGGAGGCCGGTCGAAAGCTTCAGGTTTTTGCTGATGCGCCCGTAGCTTACCCTGGCATGGAATACACGACGCCACGTGTGACTCGCCGCTATGCCGCAGCGCGAACGGTTCGGTCAGCTCCACGGCGCATGCGGACAGACGCTCGGACGTGGCTTGGTGCCTCGCTTGTCCGGCGGCACATTGCAATTGTCGATGCGCTGCTCGTCGGTCCATTTGCGTCCGAGCCGTTCCTTGCCGGTGAGTGTGCGCTGCTGGATGGTCTCTGCCGATGGGGTAGCGGCCCTGTTCTGCGCGGACGCGGGCGCGGTCAGACCGAGCGCAACGAGGCAGCCCATCGTGGTCCTGCAAATGTCGCTCATGGGTCACCTCGCTTGTTCAGGTGCGATGCCATCTGCCGAACGCCAGAGATGATCCGTGAGGCAGTCCCTTTCCACCCGAAACCCGACAGGCCTCACCGGTTACACTAGCCGTAGGAAGCCTCGTCGAAGCTGCTATGGTAGCTTCGATCGCAGGGCACGCTCCGTATCCTTGCCGGAGCGGCGCTCAAGGGAGACCAATAATGATTTCGCGCCGATCACTTGCTTTGACCTTGGCTGTTGCCGTCCTGTCAGGTCCCGCTCTGGCCGCATCGGGTGGTCGCAGCGCGCTCAAGATGCTCGATCCCGACAATGACGGCACAGTCGACCTTGCCGAAGCCAAGAAAGCTGCCGCCGACCTGTTCGCGAAGCTCGATCCCGATCATGATGGCACGCTCGACGTGCACGAATTGCACGGACGGCTGACCGCGAAAGAGTTGGCGAAGGCGGATCCGGATCATGATGGCACCCTGACGCTCGACGAATATCTCGCGGTCGTGGAGCAGCGGTTCAAGGCCGCCGATCCCGACAATGACGGAACGCTGGATGCGAAGGAGTTGAAGTCGCGCGCCGGCCGGGCGCTGCTTCGCCTGCTCAAATAGGTCCGTGCCAGCGAATTGTTTCGAGCGGATTTCGCCTATTGACGCTGGATTTTCGCGCATAACAAAAAAAGTTGCGATTTCGCTCTTGGGCAAGACGCGGCCGACGCGATCGGGTCTGCTTATCCGTACGTCGCCGCCCGGCAGCCGGAAAATGACTGACAGATCAGCGTCGGTATTTCCCAGCCGTTTCAAAGCCGGGCGGACGTCAGCGAGCCGTCGTCCGTTTCGGCATGTCCAGCAGCGAAGTCGGGTCCTTACCCAACTGGCTTGCGCCCTGGAACAGCCCGCCCTAGCTTGCCGCGCGGCGCGACGCTTGCGCCAACTTAGACTTGGGAGAAGAAAATGGCCTGGAAAACACCGAAGATCGTCGAAGTGCCGGTCGGCATGGAAATCAACATGTACGCCTGCGCAGCGCGCAAGTAATCCGAGACAAGTAACGCGAGACAGCCTGCCCGGCTCGTGCAGCTTGCTGCATCGAGCCGCGGCAGGGGCCTTTCGCGGCCGCGATGCTGCCGCTACAATTTCCCGCAGATCGTTCCCACAACCCGTTGAAATCGAGACCACCTCCGATTGGCGGGCCGTCCTGCTTTGTCCTACAGTGCGGCTTGAGGCGGTGGTCCGGGGACGATGAGTTTCGAAATCAAGCGAGTGTGTTGTATGGGCGTGCTGTGCGCGGCGATTGCCGGCGTCGCGGCGGTGCTGCCGCTCGCCGCCTGCGCCGAGGGTTTTGATACCGAGCACATCTTCGGCTTCATGATCGGGTCCGATGTGGGCGAGGTCGGCGAGCGTGAATTCCAGAGCCAGACTACCGGGCGCTTCGCCAAGGATACCGGCCGCTATCGCGCGCTCAATCAGGAAATGGAGCTTGAGCTCGTTCCGGCGCCGAATTTTCGTATCGAGCTCGGCACGTCGTTCAGCGCGTACGATATCAATCGCGTCCCGGGCTTCGACGATCGGCGCCAATTGTCGTGGCAGAGCGTCTCGGTCGATTTTCGTTATCGCTTTCTCGAGCGCGAGGCGGCGCCCTTCGGCATGACGGTCGCGTTGGAGACAGGTGCCAACCGCGTCGATGAGACGACGGCAGCGGCTGTCCGCAGCTACGGCACCGAACTCACGGTGGCGTTCGACCGTGAGGTGATCCCGAATCTTGCGGTGGCTGCCCTCAACGTCAGCTATGAGCCGGAATGGACGCGGATGCCGCGCACCGGCGCAGCAGAGCAAGATGCCACGATCGGCGTCGCGTTTGGCCTGATGGCCAAGGTGAGGCCGGATATCCTGATCGGGGGCGAAGCGCGCTATTTCAGGAAGTATGAGGGAATCGGCATGGACGAGCTGTCCGGGCAGGCGCTGTTCATCGGTCCGACCGCCTATTTCCAGCTCTCGGAGCGCTCGCGCCTGACTGCGACCTGGAGCGTCCAGGCTTGGGGGCAGCGGGCCGGCAGCAATGCCGCCCTCGACCTGGTCAATTTCGAGCGCCACCAAGCGCGGCTGGTGTACGGTCTGAACTTCTAGAGCCGGGTTCCCACATCCTGTCACGGGCCTGTGAAACCCTGACCTGGCTGACTACGTATTCCGTCGTGCTATCTATTTCGTGAGCACGCCTAGGGATCGCGTATGAACCCGATTGATCTGATCGTCACTGTATGTGCCGTGCTGTCGCCCGCCACCTGCGAGGAGCAGCATCTGGTGTTCAACTGGAACGGTTCGCTGCAGCAATGCGCCATGGCCGCGCCGCCTTACATCGCGCAATGGGTCGGCGAACATCCGAAATGGACCGCGGTGCGATGGCGCTGCGAATATCCGCACACCAACGATCGCGCCAGCACGGACGGCAAGCCGCCGGCGGGCTAGCTCCTACTTGTTGCAGTCCTTCAGATCCTTGTCGGACACCGAAAACACGGCATCGGCCTTGATCTCGATGTCGCGAACGAAGCACTGCCTGGCGCCGCTGTAGCCGACCTTGGCATCGTAGCGGCCGGGCTCGACGCCGGTGATCCGCAAGCGTTCGTCGTGGTCGACTTCCTTGTCCTTGTCGTTGAGCGTCTGGTTGGGACCCCACTCGTTCTTGCCCGCCGGGGACAGCTCGAAGCTCGAAATCGTGGCGCTGGTCAGATTCCACAGCCGGATGCCTTTGCCCTTGCTTTGGGCAAGCGCAGTCGTCGGCAGGACAAGCAACGCAACACCAACCGCAATCAAAGCACGCGCCATCCAATCTCTCCCTTACGCTTTCGTCCAAGGATGACGGCGTCTCACATATTTGCAAGGTCCAACCGTGAGAGCCGCCGCTTGATTTCGTCGATCTCCGGCTCGCCGCGCATCGCGCGTGGCGCGGCGATGGTTTCGACGTGAAGGATTCGGGCAGGTCGCGGCGACAGGAAGAACAGCCGGTCGCCGAGGCGGACTGCGTCGTCGAGATCGTGGGTGACCAGCAGCGTCATCATCTTCCGGCTGGCCACCAGCGTGGCGATCTGGTCGCGCAGCCGCCCCGCAAGTGCATTATCGAGCGAGGCCAGCGGCTCGTCGAGGATGAGGAAATCCGGCTCGATGGCGAAGGCGCGGGCGAGCGCGACGCGGCGGGCGAGGCCGAGCGACAGCTCACCGGGAAAGTGGTTGCGGTGCACGCTCAATTCGAGCACCTCGAATAGCGCCGACAGCGTGCCGTCGTCGACATGCGGTGCGGCGAGCCGCACATTCTCCTCGACGGTGCGCCAGGGCAACAGCCGCGGCTCCTGAAACACCATGCCGAGGCGCATGCCCGGAGAGCGCGCGACATGGCCCTGGTAGTTGCCGTCGAGCCCGGCGAGAATCCGCAGCAGGGTGCTCTTGCCGCAGCCCGACGGGCCGAACAGCACGCCAACCTCGCCGGCGTTCAACGTGAAGGTGATGTTGTCGAGCACGTCGTGCCGCTTTCCGGCCGCGCTCTGGAAGCTCTTGCCTGTGATACCGACCTCAAGCTGCACGGAGCCGCCACCGCGTTAGCCTGGTTTCAAACGGCTGCACCAGCAGGGTCTCGATGACGAGCACGACGCCGGCAAAACTCAGCGAGTAGGCGAGCAGCAACGGGATGTCGAACAGCTGGAAGGCGACCCCGATCTCGAAGCCGACGCCGTTGGGCCGGCCGAGATATTCGGCGACCAGCACGATCTTCCAAACCAGCGACAGCCCGGAGCGCGCAGCGGCCGCGATGTAGGGCGCAAGCTGCGGCAGGATCACATGGCGGAACGCGCGGCCGCGCGGCAAGGCGAACGCCGTTGCCATCTCGTCGAGCGCAGCGTCGAGGGCGCGGGCCCCCTCGCGCAGGGTGACGACGGCGGTCGGCAGCTTGTTGATGGCGATCGCCGTGATCGCGGCGACCTCGGTCAGGCCGGCCCAGATATAGGCCAGCACGATGACGACCAGCGCAGGCAGGTTGAGCAGCAGGATCAGCCAGGGGTCGCCGAGGCGATTGGCAAGCGACACGCGGCCCATCAGGTAGCCGATCGCCGAGCCGAGCGCCATGGCGAGGGTGAAGGCCAGCGCGACACGCGCCAGCGTTGCGCCGAGATTGATGAACAACGCGCCCGATCGTGCTTCGGCTATGAGGACCGACAGCACCGCCGGCGGCGCCGGCAGCTTCGCATCGCCGATCAGGAGCGAGGCAATCCACCAGGTCGCGATGAACAGTGCGAATGACAGGAGGCGCAGCACCGCTAGTCTCCCGGGATCACTTGATAGAACGTGCCGGGATCGAGCTCGGTCGCGGTGCCGACGAGATCGCGGCCGCCGAGCTGCGCCAGCACCCGGTAGAGCACGCGAGCATCAGCCTCTTCGTCGGCGATCGGACGGCGTGGGATGCCCTCGCGGTAGCGGTCGCGATAAGCGCGCAGCGTCGCCGCATCCTGCGCACCGGTCAGCGGCGCAATCGTGTCCCATTCGGCATCCGAGGTCGCCAGAATTTCCTTCGCGGCGCGCGTCACCGCGATGAAGCGGGCCACCAGATCCCTGTTGGCATTGGCCCAGGCTTCGTCGAACACGTAGCCGATCATCGCGATGCGGCCCTTGCTGCCGAGCTTTTGCAGGACCTCCTCCATGCCGGCGAGCCGGCGAAAGCCCTTGGCTTCAAGCGCGGCGCAGAAATTCCAGTAGTTGAGCGTCGCGTCCATCTCGCCGCCGAGGGCCTTGGCGGCCAGCAGTGGCGGCGCGCCGTAGACAACGGTCGCTTGCGACTTCAGGTCGACGCCGTCCTGCTTCAGTGCAGCCTGCAGCAGCAGCCAGTTCTTGTCGATCGCGCCGCCGGCGACGGCGAGCTTGCGCCCCTTGAGGTCCGCGAGCGTCTTGAGCGGCGAGGCGGCCGGGACCATCACGGCGCCGAGCGCGCTCGAATAGGGATAGAACTGCAGCCTGGCGCCGAGCGAGCGTTCGCGCGACACCCAGGGCCAGTCCGATACCATGACGTCGGCCGACCCGGAGCGCAGCGCGATCTTGCCGGCCTCGGGGCTGGCGAGCTCGACAACATCGATCGACAGATTGGCCTTCTTGTCGAGACCATGGGAGCGAATGACGGTCAGTTCCCAGGCCAGCGTTCCGGTCTTCTGCGCTGCAACGCGGATAGTCTCCGCGTTGCACGAGGTGCCGAACTGCATGGCCGCCAGAACTGCCGCAGCCAACACCGTGCGTACAGAGATGATCATCGTTTCTTGAGCCACTTCCCCGAATGTTTTCTTTTCTGATCAGCATCCATAGCATAGCTTGCCGAAAGAGAAGAGGAAGCAGGACCATGGCAGGAGCTGGCATGCTACGACCGATTGTCGCCGTCCTGGTGCTCGCCGGGACGGCCGTCAGCGTGCGGGCCCAGGAGATCAATGACTATCCGACCTCGGCGCGGGCCGAATATGTGTTCGGCTGCATGAAGTCCAATGGCGAATCCCGGCAGTCGATCGAACAATGTTCCTGCTCGATCGATGTGGTCGCCTCGATCATCCCCTATGATCGCTATGTCACCGCCGAGACCGTGCTGAGCATGGCGCAGGTGCGCGGCAATCTGGGCGGCCAGTTCCGCTCGTCCGAGCAGGCCGCCAACGCGCTCAACGACCTCAGGCGTGCGCAGGCCGAGGCCGAAGTGAGGTGTTTCTAGCGTTGATCGTGAGATTGAGAACGCGTCAGGTCCCCGGGTTCTCGACCTTCCATTCGTGGTCGAAGACGTGCCCGTCGGTGTCCTTGGCCTCGGCACGGAAGTGCTTGGCGCCATTCGAGACGTAAGTGAAGCGAATGTTGGGGTCCTCGGAAATCGAGATCCCCCCCTCCATCGTAAGCACCGGACTGTCGTCCTGCCAGATGTGCAGCTCATTGACGAAGAAGGCCGGGATATAGAGCTGCGTGACCTGGTCCATCTGCAGGCCTGAATTATTCGGATGCCCGATCATGATCTGGGCTTCCCTTGTGCTCGTCGCCGGCCCTTGTTCGGACTTTGTGAATTGCCGGTAACGCATCTGTCCGAGCCGGTTTTTCGCTTCCTCGACGTTCTTGCCGGCCGGTGCCGAGCAGCCGCCGGAAGCTTTCACATACACCTTGCTGACATAGAGCTTGCCGTCGCTGAGCTCCGCGACGGCGTGCACATTGGTGTAGTTGTTGACGCGAACGCGGGTCGAGATCTCGGTAACGTTGGCGTCCGGCCCCAGCGTGAACTTCGCGGCCATCGGCGCCGGGTTCTCGTCGATCACAAGCGTGATCGCGACGACGCGGCGGCTATCGCTGGGCTGCAGCTTGGTGCGCAGCGTCACCGGCACGATTGCCGCGTCTTCCGCGCGCGCCGGCATCTCGATGCCGATGATATCGTTGCCGTCATTCATCGGACGATTGCTGAAGATGTCCTGGACGAGGCCCGGCCAGGGATCATAGGTCTCGGCCGCGGGCGCAGCCGATGTACCCAGCGCAACCGCGAGAAGGCTGGCGATGCAAAGCAGGCGGGCGCGATGTCCGGTCATGTTCGCGAGATCCTATGCAGCCCCGTCATTATAGGACGAACAGCTACTCCCATTCAATTTCCGAGAATGCTGCAGTTGCGTTGCGGGCGTTGTAATCGTCAAACAATTGCCAGTGCGGCCGCTCGGTTGCCGCTGCATGTTCCGCCGCAGCGGTGATCGGCTTGCCGCCTGCGACCAGCGCGCGGACGTCGGCGGTCAGCGTCTCAAGATAACGCCGCTCGTCGGCAAGCGCTGCAGGCCACGCACTCACGGGTCCGTGACCGGGAACCACGCGCTCGGCAGGAATAGCCTGGAGATCGTCGAGCGTACGGAGCCAGCCCTTGAGGCTGCCGTCGACCACCGGAATATGCTCGAGGAACACCAGATCGCCGGCGAACAGGGTCCCGGTGCGCACATCGAACGCGGTGAGGTCGTTGTCGCTGTGGGCGGGTGGCCATGCCTTCAGGGTGAGGGTCCGTCCTCCGAGGTCGAGCTTCAGCGTGTCCGCGACCAGCACCGTCGGCGGAATGATGCGGACCTCGTCGATCAACGCATCGCCCATGGTCCGGCGAAAGCCGTCGAGATAGAATTGCCCGCGCGTCGCCAGCGCGCGGGGCAGGGTCTTGTGGCCGACGAAGCTGGTCCCGTCAGCCACGAAAGCCGCGTTGCCGAAGCTATGATCCGGATGCGCGTGGGTGTTGATCACATAGCGGATCGGTTTGTCGCTATGGCTGCGCACCGCGGCGAGCAATTGCCGCCCTTCGCGGACACTGCCGCCGGTGTCGATGACGGCAATGGCGCTGTTGCCGACCACGAAGCCGACATTGGCGATGGTGCCTTCGTTGTCGCGCGTCATCAATGCAGTGACCCCGGTGTGAACGAATATTCCGGGGGCGACTTCGCTCACAGGCAATTCCGCCTCTTGAGCCCGCGCTATGGTCGGCGCCCAAAGCATCAGGAGCAGCGCAAGCACCGAACCGCCATGAGCCATGTTTCCGCCTCAGTTTTTCCGGGACGCGCGATCGATATCGTCGCGCTCCAGTTTGCGCTGCAACAAGCAACGTGGCACCGTCGCGATCATTATCCCTGTTGCACGTCATGGTGCGCCGGGCAATTGGTGGATGGCGGCAATCTGTCCGATCAAGAGGAGACCGCGCGATGAGAGTTATCGGATGCCGTCCTGTTCTGCTTGCGCTTGCCGGCTTCATCGTCTGTTTCGCCGGGCGCGAAGTCGCGCGTGCGCAGGTCAACGAGCAGGGCGAACTCTCCATCGAGCTGGTCGATCCCAAGGTGCTGCGCATATGCGCCGATCCGCGCAACCTGCCGTTCTCGAATGACAAGGGCGAGGGCTTCGAGAACAAGATCGGCGAGCTGTTCGCCGACAAGCTGCAAAAGAAGCTGGATCACATGTATTTCCCGCAGGCGACCGGCTTCGTGCGGGTCACGCTCGGCTCGCATCGCTGCGACGTGATCATGGGCTTTCCGCAAGGCGACGACCTCGCTCAAGGGACCAATCCGTATTACCGTACGGCCTATGCGATCGTCGCCAAGCCGGGCAGTGGACTGGATCAAGTCACGACGCTCGAGGACGATCGGCTCAAGGGCAAGCATATCGGCATCGTCGCCGGAACGCCGCCCGCGACCAACATGGCCATCAACGGCCTGATGAGCAATGCGAAGCCTTATCCGCTGATGATCGACACGCGCTACGATTCCTCGGCCGAGGCGATGATGAACGACCTTGAGAAGGGCGAGATCGACGCTGGCATCCTGTGGGGGCCGATGGCGGGCTTTTATGCCAAGAAGGCGAACCCGCCGCTGCATGTCACGCCGCTGCTCAAGGAGACGACGGGGCCCAAGCTGGTCTATCGCATCGGCATGGGCGTGCGGGCGTCCGATCAGAACTGGAAGCGGCAGCTCAATCGCCTGATCCAGGAGAACCAGCCGGCGATTAACAAGATCCTGCTCGATTTCGGCGTTCCGCTACTCGACGAGAACGACCGTCCGATCGGACCCGAGACCGCGACCAAGTCGCCATGATCAGGCTCGCGGCAATGCTTGCGGTGATATTGCTCGCCGCTTCGCATGTCCGCGCGCAGGACCAGCCTGCAGAGCCCGAGGAGTATCGCACGGAGGATTATCGCACGCCGGTGCCGGCAACGCTTGCCGGCGCGCGGGTGCTCACAACGGCGGAAGCGGCAGAGATCTGGCGCGATAAGTCCGGCGCCTTCGTCGACGTGCTGCCGCGCGCGCCGAAGCCAAATCTGCCGGCCGGCACGGTGTGGCGCGAGCGGCCGCATCGGGATATTCCCGGCAGCATCTGGTTGCCCGACACCGGCTACGGCAAGCTCGCTGCATCGACCGAGGACTATATGCGACGCGGCCTGGTCCGCGCCTCCGGCGACGACAGGGCCAGATTGCTGGTGATCTACTGCCAGGAAAACTGCTGGATGTCGTGGAACGCCGCCAAGCGCGTGCTCTCCTACGGCTACCGCAATGTGGCGTGGTATCCGGAGGGAACCGACGGGTGGGGACGCGCCAATCTGCCGCTGGCGGATGCCGAGCCCGAGCCGCGAGAGGGCGAGCGGTAGGCCCGTCCTCACGCGCCCGGTGAGCGTCAAGTGCGCGCGATGCGAGCCGTCACTGCTTGTCGAGCTTGTTGATGGTCTTGCCGCCGTCGCCGTCCGTCGTGGTGAACGTCACCTTGTCACCGGCGTGGAAGGCCTCCAGCGACTGTCCCTTGGGCACCTTGTATTCCTGAATGGCGCCGCCGGCCGCGCCCACCGTGCCGGCTTGCGTCTGCTGGATCGAGATGGTTCCACTCAGTCGGTCAATCTTGGTGACCATTCCCGACATGGATTGCTGGGCCAAAGCCGCTGTGGTGATCAGGCTCGCAGCGGCGAGGCCGGTCATGACGATCTTGGCTGCTCTCATCGAGGTCTCCCAACTTCAGATATAGTTAGAGACAACGAGCGGGCAGGGCAGTTTGTTCCGGTGGTAATCGCCGGTGCTATCGGTCGCAGGCCTAATCCAGCTCCTGCTGGATGGTGCGGCCGAGCGCAAACAGCCGCTGATCGATGATGGCAGGCACCTCGCAGACGAATTTTACCACGCGTCCGCGATCCTCGAATATCCGCGTTTCCCAGACCAGCTGGTTGCCGAGCGCGTCGACCTTGGCCTGGTCCGGCGGCGTGGCATCCTGCAGCGCCTGCAGCGCGATCGTATCGGCGCGGATCTTTTCCGCGGCCTCGCGCTGCTTGCGCATCACGCGCTCCAGCCCGTTCATGACCGAGGCCCGCTGACCGTTGAGCGTATCGAACAGCCCCGAGAACAGCAGCTTTCCCGCATTGGCCTTGTCGGCCGCGGCGGCCGACAGGAATTCGGTGATCTCCTTCTGCGCATCCTCGAGCGGAACACGGCGCGCCGCGAGTCTGGTCGCAAGTTGGCTGATCTTCGGATCGTCCCTCCACTTGGTCTCGGCATCGCCGAGCGGCGGCCCGGCCCAGACCGCGGCGAGCGAGATCTCGGGCACCTTGGCCTGGGCGCACGGCCAGTCCGGGTAACGCGGGTCGGCAGCGAACGCGACCTGGTTTGACAGAACCATCGCGAGCAGCGCGCCGAGTGCTGGCCGCCAGCCTGTCATGCCTCGCCTCCGCCGGGTCCGCGGCGCACCAGGCCGCGCGATGGATCGTAAGCCAGGATCGCGCCGATCATGAACACCACCGCGCAGCCGCCGACCACCGCGAGCGAAACCCAGTTCATCTTGCCGTACAGCGCAAACCGGATCAGCTCCACCGCATGCGTGAACGGGTTGCACTGGCAGACATAGTACAGCATCGGGCTGCCTTCCTGCACGCGCCAGAGCGGATAGAGGGCCGACGATGCAAAGAACATTGGGAAGATGACAAAGTTCATCACGCCGGCGAAATTCTCCAGCTGTTTGATGCTGGCCGAGATCAGCATGCCCAATGCGCCGAGCATCAGGCCCGACAGCACCAGCGCTGGAAGCACGGTGAGGTAGCCGAGGGTCGGCGGCGTGATGTCCCAGAACCACGCGATCAGCAGGAACGCATAGACCTGGAGCAGCGACACCGCCGTGCCGGCGAGCAGCTTGCAGAACAGGAGATAGCCGCGCGGTAGCGGGCTGACCAGCAGCGTGCGCATGTTGCCCATCTCGCGGTCATAGACCATCGACAGCGACGATTGCATGCCGTTGAAGAGCTGGATCATCGCCATCAGGCCGGGCGCGATATAGACCTCGTAGAGGATGTAGGTGTCATAAGGCGGGATGATCGAGATGCCGAGCACCTGACGGAAGCCGGCCGCGAAGATGAACAGCCAGACCAGCGGCCGGACCAGCGCCGAGACGAAGCGCTCGCGCTGATGCAGGAAGCGCAGCGCCTCGCGCCACACGATGCCGTTCAGGCAGACGATGTATTCCGACACCGAGAAGCCGCGTCGCTCAGGCGTGACCGTCGTGCTGCTCATGTTGGCGGTTTTCCGGTGAGGGTTGCCGTTCCGGTCAGGCGCATGAACGCGGTGTTGACGTCCTGGGCGCCGGCGTCCGCGATCACGCGCGCCATCTGGCCGTGCGCCAGCATCCGGCCCTGATGCAGCACGACGAGGTCGTCGCCCGGCATGATCTCGTCGAACAGATGCGTCGCCCAGAGCACGCCGATACCCTGTTCAGTGACGAGCTGGCGGACATGGTCAAGAATGTCGGCGCGCGCCTTGACGTCGAGCCCGACGGTGGGCTCGTCGAGCAGCAACAGCCGCGGTCGATGAAGCAGCGCGCGGGCGATCTCCAGCCTTCGCATCTGGCCGCCCGAGAGATCGCGCACCTTGCTGGCGGCGCGGTCAGCAAGCCCGATGCGGCCGAGCACCTCGGCGCTGCGCAGCCGCGCCTCGCGCCGCGAGATGCCGTGCAGCGCGGCGTGATACAGCAGGTTCTGCGTCAGCGAGAGATCGAGATCGAGGGTGCGCGGCTGAAACACGACGCCCATCAGCCGCAGCGCTTCACCGGGCGTTCGGCTGATGTCGTGGCCGAAGATGCTGATCCGCCCGTTCTGGATCCCGAACAGCCGCGTCACCAGCGAGAACAACGTGCTCTTGCCTGCGCCGTTGAGGCCCAGCAATGCGGTGAAGCTCGCAGGCCGAACCGTGAAGTTGACATCTATCAAGGCGCGCCGCGGACCGTAGCTGTGGCTGACATTGCCGATCGACAGCGCCGGCTGCACGGCCGTTACAGGGCCTGCATCCGGCGAGGGCCGGCTCGCGATATGGGCGTCGGTTGCGGTCATGGCTGTGCGATCGTGATCCCCCACGGCAGTTCGCCGACCTGAATGGTCTTGATCACCTTTTGGGCTGCGACATCGATCACCGAGACATCGTTCGAGACGCCGTTGGTGACCATCAGATATTTTTCGTCCGGCGTGAAATCCATGTGCCAGACCCGCTGGCCAACCAGGAGATATTTAAGGACCTTGTGGGTCGTGCCATCGACCACCGCGACGCGGTTGGCGGGGCCGAGCGCGACGAATGCGGTCTTGCCGTCCTTGGTCATGCCGATGCCGACGGGCTGGATCGCCTCGTTGCGTAGCCCCGGAATTTCGAAGGTGATCTTGCCGGTCACTTCGCGCTTGACCGGATCGATGATCGACACCGTGCCGCCGATCTCGGAGGAAACCCACAATTCGGAGCCGTCGCGCTTGAACTGGGCGAAGCGCGGCCGCGAATCGACCAGCACATTGGCGACGATCTGGCGCGTCGTCGTGTCGATGAAATGCGCCATGTTGGTGGTTTCGGACGTGTTGATCAGGATCTTGCCGTCCGGGCTGATCGTCATGCCCTCCGGCTCGACGCCGACCTGGATGTCGCCGAGCCGGGCGCGCTTCTCGAGATCGATCACGGTGACCGTGTTGTCGTTCTCGTTGGCGACGTACATGGTCTTGCCGGCGGCATCCTGGGTGAACAATTCGGGGTCCGGGCCGGAGGGCAGGGTGTCGACGATCTCCTGGGTCTTGGTATCGATCACCTGGATCGTGTCGTCATCGCCGACCGCGACCATCACGAACTTGCCATCGCGCGAGAACTCGATGCCGCGCGGCCGCTGGCCGACCTTGATGGTCTTGGTCACCGTCCAGCTGTCGGTGTCGATCACCGTGACGGTGTTGCCCTTCTCGTTGGAGACGTAGGCAACGAAGGCGGACGCCGGTGTCGCGGCAAGCCAAACCAGCATCCCGGTCAACAGACAGCGGCGCCACATGCGTTTCATCTCCCTCACTGCAGCTTGCACTTCGTTTCGGGCCGGTCAACACCGAGTGTGTCGAGCTCGGAGACCTGATGCAGGAAACCTTCCTGCGGCGAGACCGAAACGACCATACGACCATCGGCCAGCAGGATGGGTTGGCGGAGCTGCAGATTCCAGTCTCGCAGCGTCAATCGCGTGCCCTTGAAGGCGGCGATCGAGAAATCCTTGCCTTTGAGGAAGGCGATGACCTTCTTGGGATCCCCCGAATCGGTGCGGGAGGTGGCTTCGCCGATCATGCGCGCAGCCGTCCAGGCCTGCATGTCGAGCGCCGTCATGCGGCGCATGTTCAGCTTGACGAAGCGGTTCTGGATCTGGACCGCACCCCATTGGTCATGCGCGGCGTCCCAGCTGGTCGGCACCAGGCCCGCCGAACCCGCCACGGGGCGCGGGTCCCACGTCCGGTAGGGCAGATAGTTCGCGAACACCTCGCTCTCGTCGGCGGCGACCAGCACGTCGTAAGCCGGCGCCTGCTGCGTGAACACCGGCATCTGGCGCTGGATCAGCGTCACGCCAGAGTCGGTGCGGCGCGCGCCGCCGGTGTCCTCGAATGTCCGTTCCTGGACGATCTTGGCGCCGAAGCGCGTCGCAGCGCGTCGCAGCGCGTCGGCGTAGAGCTTGTCCCGATCATGCGAGCCAGTCACTAGGAGCCAGCGCTTCCACTGCTTCCACACCAGATACTGGCCAAGCGCGTCCGCCAGCATCGAGCGGGTCGGCGCGACATGGATGACATTGGCACGGCAGTCCTGCTCGCGCAGCCGATCGTCGATCGCGCCGGCATTGAGCAGCACGGTGCCGCGATCGCGCAGCGCGTCGGCGACTTTGAGCAGGGTGTCGGCGGGCAGGTCGGTGACGATATAATCGTTGCGGCCGGCGAGATCGGTGGCGACCTTGGCGACGTCGTCGCTGTCCTTGACCTTGACCTCGTCGAGCACGAAGCGCTGGTTGAGGAATTTCCCGGTCGTATTGTTGTCCTCGATCGCAAGGCGTGCGCCGGCGATGCCGTCATTGTCGGCCGGTTGCTCGACCAGCGAGAGCGTCGATTTGATGCCGGCATGGCCGAGATAGCCGATATGGACATCGACGGGATCAGCCGCCAGCGCTCCGGTCGCCACCATGCTGAGCGCGATCGTGCCGATCAGCCATCGGAACATAACTCCTCCCGTAGTCATTCTTCACTCGGCGTGGCATTGTCGAAAAACGGCTTCCGCTTTTCTGGGCCATGCGTTGACGTGCAAGATGCCGGAATTAGCCTGGCTTGCAACCCCGCTTTTTGTCGTTGCGCGGTACCAAATTTCGATTGGTTCACAATCATGAGATCAGAGTTCGTCGTCGTCATATCTTTGCTGCTGATGTCTGCGGCGGCGCGCGCCGAACCGCCCAAGCTCGCGGTGTTTGACCTCGAGATGATCGACACCAGCCTTCAAGGAGAGTTCGACGGGCCGCGGACCGACGAACAGGCGCGGCTGCTGCGGACCGGCGATCAGGTGCGCAAGGAGCTTGCAGATTCCGGCAAGTTCCACGTGATCGACATCGCGCCCGTCAATGCTGCGGCGCACGGCAGCAATCTTCAGGCCTGCGGCGGATGCGACGTGAAACTGGCCGGCGAGCTGGGCGCCGATCTCGTGATGACCGGCGTGGTGCAGAAGGTCTCCAACCTGATCCTCAACATCAATCTCTATCTGCGCGACGTACATACCGGGCAATTGGTGGCAGCAGCGAGCGCCGACATGCGCGGCAATACCGACGAATCCTGGTCGCGCGCCACCGATTACCTCGTGCGCAACCGCCTGCTCGCGCCGAACTATGGCGCGCCGCAAGCCCGTTAGCTGCGCGCCAATGTGCGACCGTCACCCTGAGGTGCGAGCCTCTTCGGCGAGCCTCGAAGGATGAATCGGCCACCAGCTGGGCCGTGCGTCCTTCGAGACGCCGCTCCGCGGCTCCTCAGGATGACGGGATACGCCCCCTCCCGCGGTGAAGTGACGCTCACGCCTTCAGGCGCGCGGCGTGCCAGCGCAGGTGATCGGCCATGAAGGTCGAGATGAAGTAATAGCTATGGTCGTAGCCCGGCTGACGCCGCAAGGTGAGGGGAATGTTGGCCTTCTCACAGGCGGCCCTCAGGAGCTCGGGCCGCAGCTGTTCGGCGAGAAAACCGTCAGCATCGCCATAGTCGACCAGCAGATCGGAGAAGCGGGCGCCATCCTCGATCAGCGCGACCGCATCGTGCTTGCGCCACGCCTGCTTGTTGCTACCGAGATAGCCGCCCAGCGCCTTGGTACCCCACGGCACCTGTGACGGCGCCACGATCGGCGCAAACGCGCTCGCCGCGCGATACCGATCGGGATGGCGCAGCGCTACCGTCAGCGCGCCATGTCCGCCCATGGAGTGACCGAGGATCGATTGCCGCGCCGTGTCGACCGGGAATTGCTCAGCGATCAGCTTGTGCAGTTCCTCGGTGACGTAGCTCCACATCCGGTAATTGTTTGCGAAAGGCTGCTCGGTCGCATCGACATAGAAGCCGGCGCCGAGGCCAAAATCGTAGGCATTGGCGGGATCGCCGGGGACGCCTTCGCCGCGCGGGCTGGTGTCGGGTGCGACGAAGATCAGGCCGAGCTCGGCACATGCCTGCCGGAACTCACCCTTCTCGGTGACATTGGTGTGCGTGCAGGTCAGGCCCGACAGATAGGTGACGACAGGCAGCTTGGCGCCGGCCGCATGCTCAGGGACAAACACCGAGAAGGTCATATCGGTCTTTGTCTCGCGGCTTGGATGCCGGTAAACGCCTTGCGTGCCGCCATGCGACTTGTTCTGGGAAACCGTCTGCATTGCCATATTCCTCTGTGTTGGAGTGCGACGTCAGCCGACGCCGCTCTCGATCGCGAGGCGCACCAGCTCTGCCGAGGTGCGCACGCCAAGCTTCTGGCGCATGATCGATGACGTGTTCGCGACCGTCTTGTAAGACGAATGCACCAGCCAGGCGATCTCCGACAGGCTCTTGCCCGAACTGAGCAGACGAAGGATCTCCATCTCGCGCGAGGTCAACTTGGAGAGCGGATTTTGCGCAAAGCCCGGCCGCGCAAAGGCGACGTTGCGTGCGATCGCCGGCGGCAGATAGACCCCGCCATTGCCGACCTCGCGCACGGCCTCCACCAGATCGTTGGGGTCGCCGGTCTTCGAGACGTAGCCCTTGGCGCCGATGTCGATGGCGCGGGCGGCGAACACCGGGTCGTCGTTCATGCTGAACATGATCAGGCGCGCGGATGCATCGCGCGACAGGATGCGGCGGGCCAGCTCGAAGCCGGAAACCGTCGGCAGGTTGATGTCGATCACGCAGAGATCGGGCTTTTCCGTGACAAACGCCCGTTCGCCACTCTCGGCATCCGCAGCTTCCAGCAGGATGATCTCGGGATCGTCGGCGAATACGGTGCGACAACCGGAGGCAACGATGGGGTGATCATCAACGATCAGAATGCGCATGGCGTTGTTCCGGCGACCTGCTTCGACTAGCTCATCGCTACATCGATTTGCACGAAGAACACCTCGGTTCCGACCGGTTGTGCACCTCGCACGAGATTGCGATAGGGTACGATTAGATAGCCGGGCAAATTTGGCTGTCAACGATCCTCTCGGAGGAGGGATCGCGGTCGGGGGCAACGTCATGTGGCAAAAGCTATCCTTGCGCGCACGGATCAACCTGCTGCTGGCGCTGATACTGGCGCTTGGGTTGGGCATCAATATTGCGCGGCTCGTGCTGGAAGCGGGGCCGCGCGTCCAGGCCGAGGACCAGAGCGTGATCCGGCTGGCGCGCGAGTTTGTTGCGACGATGGTGGCCGGTCTCGACGAGGCGGCGGATCCCGATGCGCGGCTCGACCAGATCGTCCTGGACCTGAGCCGGCTGCGTCATGTCAGCATCACGCGGCAGGATGACGCGACCGCAAAGTCTGCCGAGCGCTTGGAGGAGGTAGGCGATCCGCGCGCCCCGCCTGAGTGGTTCGTCGCGCTGGTTCATCCCGAGCAGACTTCGGTGCGGGTGCCGATCTCGGTTCACGGCAAACCGCAATCGCTTGTCATCACCTCGCATCCCGACGATGAAATGGCCGAGATCTGGGACGGCATCGTCACCCAGATCGAGGTCGGCTCCGCGATCGCGGTGGCGCTGCTGCTGGTGACCATGCTGGTGGTCGGCCGTGCACTTGCGCCGCTGGAAGCGCTGTCGCAGGCCATGACCGGTATCGAGGCCGGGGATTACGACGCGCGCGTCGAGCCCGGCGGATCGCCTGAACTGGCTGCGATCTGTGCCAAACTGAACCATTTGGCGGCGACCCTTGGCGAAGCCGTGGACAGCAAGCGGCAGCTGGCCGAACGTGCGGTCTCGCTGCAGGATTCCGAACGCAAGGAGATCGCGCGCGAATTGCACGATGAGTTCGGGCCCTATCTGTTCGCGCTGCGTGCGCATGCCGGCGCACTGACGCGGCTGTCGGAGGTCGAACAGCCCGATCCTGCTGCGCTGCGCAAGCACGGCAGCGCCATCCTCGAGCAGGTCAACGCGCTTCAGCAGTTCACTCGCCGCATCCTGGAGCGATTGCGGCCGGTGGGATTGGCGGAGCTTGGGCTTGCGGAAGCGCTTGGCGCGCTGGTGCGGCTGTGGGGCGAGACCCACCCGGAGGTGGAGATCGAGAGCAGCATATCGCCTGATCTCGGCGAGACCGGCGAGACGGCCGATCTGACGATCTATCGCATCGTCCAGGAAGCGCTCACCAATGTGTTCCGCCATGCCGGCGCAACGGCAGTCGATATCACGATCGAGCCTGCGGAGCGGCAGACCGGCCCGCGCGGCGGCCGCGCCTGCGCGCTGGTGCGAGTCCGAGACAACGGCCGCGGCCTGCTCAGGGATCACCGGCTTGGCCGCGGCTTGACTGGCATGCAGGAGCGAATCCTCGCGCTCGGAGGCACGCTCAAGATCAATTCCAGCGATGATGGCGTGACGGTCGAGGCGCTGGTGCCAAAGGCTGCGCAGGCTTAGGGCGCGGTTCGCGGCCAGTATGTGACGACGGCCCATGCCAGCGCGAGCGCACTGGCGATCCAAAGCACGATGATCGCGATCATTCCCGCTCGACTGGTCGGGCGCTGCAAGACGGCACTGGCATTGGCGCGGCACTCTGCCATCACCTCGTCCGGAATAAGCGAGATCGCAAGCCAGATGCCGAGCGGCAGCAGGATCAGATCGTCGAGATAACCGATGACCGGGATGAAATCCGGAATCAGATCGATGGGCGAGAGCGCATAGGCCGCGATGGCGACGGCGAGGGCCTTTGCGTACCACGGTACGCGCGGATCACGCGACGCGAGATACAGCGCAACGCCGTCTCGTTTCAGGTTGCGCGCCCAAGCTTTGATTGAGGAAAGTTTGATTGAGGATAGCTTGATGGACGGCATGGCGTGGCGCCTGCACGCCATGCGAAACGCTATTCCAGTACCACATCGACCGGCATGCCGCCGTGCAGACCCTTGTGCACGGAGGAGGGGGCGATGCCAAAATACTTCCGGAATACGCGGCTGAAATGCGAAGAGCTGGAAAAGCCCCAGGAGAACGCGACGTCCGTGATAGTCTTGCCGTTCTGGGATTCCAGCTCCTGCCGGCAATTTTGCAGCCGGGCCTTCCAGATGTAGTCGCTGACCGTCATGCCGCGATCACTGAACAGCATGTGCAGATAGCGCTTCGAGCAGCCGAGCGCCGCGGAAATGCGGTCGATGCAGAGATCGGGATCGCGCAGATGCTCGCGGATGAAGCCCTGGGCTCGCACATAGGTCGCCTCGGCGCTGCCGCGGTCGAACATGGCGCCGGTCTCGCGCAGCGGCAGCAGCAGCAGGTCGATCAGCGCATCGGCCACGCCGACGGCGTTGACCGGGGTCAGCGTGGGCGCTTCGCCGAACGCGGCATGCACGAAATCATAAGCGATGCGGCCGGTGCCATTGCGCGCCGACAGCTTGCATGGCGCCATCTTGGAGAGCTGGAAGCCACGTTCCTTGAGCAGGTCCTTCGGAACGATGACGACCTCGTGACGCGTCAGGGACGGGCTGATGATGGTGTGCGGACACGACACGTCGTAGGCGAAGCAGTCGCCCGGCATGATGTCGAAGTGCAGACCGTCCTGCTCGAAATGCGAGACGCCGTGGGTCTGGAAGACGATCTTGATGTAGGGATGCTCGCTCAGCCTGATGCGCGAGACGGTGTGGGCGATGCGATGCTGGCTTGCCTCGATCTGGCACAGCTTCAATCGCGATACCGTCGTGAAATTGATCCGGCCCTCGAGCGAGGATCCTTCCAGCGCATCGACGTCGAACTGACCGCACAGGTCAGTGAGCGCATCCGACCAGCGCTGGATCTGCCGCTTGGGCGTCAATCCGTTCGTGCTGAGTGAATGGACTGTATCGGACATCTTTCCAGCCACCGATTCGATCCCCAACGTGACTGCTCACCGAGCTGAAATCTGGCCCGGGTGATGCGCCTTCTCCCTGATTCTGAACAGCTTAGGGAGGCGGCGGGACTTCTTCCCGGATAATGTCGGGTGATCCTCCGACTTAGTTCTGGGCGCGTCAAGCGCAACCTTGGGCCGGTTCTACTCCGACGCTGGAACGGCACTGAAGACGTTTGATGCCCTGCAACATGAAGCAGCTTTACCGGCGAATTCGCGGCCCGACCGCAAAAATCTGACGATGCTTCGCTTCTGAGCAAACGGCGCTTCGCTGCTGGGCAAGTCAGCGGGGTTCGATGGGACTACCAGTGAGGTACCAAAATGGAAGAAGTGGGGCCGTTTCGGCGGAAACCCTTGAGTTCATGAACCTGGGAGGAAATCCACGATGCGCAAGCTGCTTTACGCGACCAGCCTTGGGGCAATGGCGGTGTTCGCCGCCGGAGCTGCCAACGCCAATGACGAACTCCACAAGATGTCGCAGAACCCGAAAGACTGGGTGATGCCGACCGGCGACTACAGCAATCAGCGCTATTCGAAGCTGAATCAAATCAACGCTCAGAACGTCGGAAAGTTGCAGGTAGCGTGGACGTTTTCGACCGGCGTGCTGCGCGGTCACGAAGGCGGCCCGCTGATCATCGGCAACATGATGTACGTGCATACGCCGTTTCCGAACAAGGTCTACGCTATTGACCTTTCCAAGGACAATCAGATCGTCTGGAAGTACGAGCCGAAGCAGGATCCGAACGTCATTCCGGTGATGTGCTGCGACACCGTCAATCGCGGCGTCGCCTATGGTGACGGCAAGATCATCTTGCATCAGGCCGACACCACGCTGGTTGCGCTCGATGCGAAGACCGGCAAGGTGGAGTGGAGCGTCAAGAACGGCGATCCGAGCAAGGGATCGACCGGTACGTCGGCGCCGATGGTCGTCAATGACAAGGTCCTGGTCGGCATCTCCGGCGGCGAGTTCGGCGTTCAGGCGCACATGACGGCCTACGACCTCAAGACCGGCAAGCTGGTCTGGCGTGGCTTCTCGGAAGGTCCGGATGACCAGCTTCTGGTCGACGACAAGACCACCGAACTTGGCAAGCCGATCGGCAAGGACTCGAGCCTGAAGACGTGGCAAGGCGATCAGTGGAAGATCGGCGGCGGCGCGACCTGGGGCTGGATCTCCTACGATCCCGAACTCAACCTCGTCTATTACGGATCGGGCAACCCCTCGACCTGGAATCCGAAGCAGCGTCCCGGCGACAACAAGTGGTCGATGACGATCTGGGCGCGTAACCCGGATACCGGCGTTGCCAAGTGGGTCTATCAGATGACGCCCCATGACGAATGGGACTATGACGGCGTCAACGAAATGATCCTCTCGGATCAGAACATCGACGGCAAGGCGCGCAAGCTGCTGACGCACTTCGATCGTAACGGCCTTGGCTACACGCTCGACCGCGCCACCGGCGAACTGCTGGTCGCCGAGAAGTATGATCCGAAGGTGAACTGGACCTCCGGCGTCGACATGAACAAGAGCTCGCCGACCTATGGTCGTCCGAAGGTTCTTGACTCAGCGTCGACCGACAAGGCCGGCGAAGACCACAACGTCAAGGGCATCTGCCCCGCGGCGCTGGGTTCGAAGGACGAGCAGCCGGCGGCCTACTCGCCGGATACGCAGCTGTTCTACGTGCCGACCAACCACGTCTGCATGGACTACGAGCCGTTCAAGGTGAGCTACACCGCAGGTCAGCCCTATGTCGGCGCGACGCTGTCGATGTATCCGCCTCCCGGTGAGACCAACATGGGCAACTTCATCGCCTGGGATGGCAAGACCGGCAAGATCGTGTGGTCGAACAAGGAACAGTTCTCGGTCTGGTCGGGTGCACTCGCGACCGCCGGCGGCGTGGTGTTCTACGGCACGCTGGAAGGCTACCTGAAGGCTGTCGACGCCAAGACGGGCAAGGAACTCTACAAGTTCAAGACCCCGTCCGGCATCATCGGCAACGTCACCACCTATGAGAACGGCGGCAAGCAGTACGTCGCCGTGCTGTCGGGTGTTGGCGGTTGGGCAGGCATCGGCCTCGCGGCTGGTCTGACTGATCCGACGGCCGGTCTCGGTGCAGTCGGCGGCTACGCAGCGCTGAGCAACTATACCGCGCTCGGCGGAACGCTCACCGTGTTCTCGCTGCAGCAGTGAGCTGAGCAACCCTCGTTCCGGCGCATGGAGCGATCTCCATGCGCCGGTCCGTCTTCAATCCGCACGCGAGGATATGCTTTTGCGTAAGATCTGGTTTGTGACTGCCGCGATCTTCGTCGTGGCAATGGGAGGAGTTGCCTTCGCCGAGGACGCAGGTGATCCAGCCGCCGTCAAGTCCGAGGACGGCAAGTATCTCGACAAGGATGGAAACCCGACGTTCAAGGTCGCGTCCGACGGTACGGTGGACTGGTACACCTACTCCGGCTACCGCCGCTATCACTCGGAGTGCCATGTCTGCCACGGACCCGACGGCATGGGCTCGACTTACGCGCCGGCTTTGAAGGATTCGCTGAAGACCATGAGCTATGCCGACTTTATGGGCGTGGTCGCGAGCGGGCGCAAGAACGTGTCGACGTCGCAGGAAAACGTCATGCCAGCATTCGGCGATAACCCGAACGTTGCCTGCTACATGGACGACCTCTATGTGTACCTGCGCGCCCGCGCCAATGATGCGGTCGGGCGTGTTCGGCCGGCCAAGCACGAAGACAAGTCGGATGCCTATGGAAAGGCGGAAGACGCCTGCATGGGCAACAAGAACTGAGCGTGACCGGCGCGAATGACAAACCTGTTTGATGTTTTGTGGAGACCAAGATGAAGACCCGCGCCGCAGTCGCATTCGAAGCCAAGAAGCCGCTTGAGATCGTCGAGCTCGACCTGGAAGGCCCCAAGGCCGGCGAGGTCCTTGTCGAGATCAAGGCGACGGGCATCTGCCACACCGACGCCTACACGCTCGACGGCTTCGACAGCGAAGGCATCTTCCCCTCGGTCCTCGGGCACGAAGGTGCCGGCATCGTTCGCGAGGTCGGCGCCGGCGTGACGTCGGTGAAGCCTGGCGATCACGTGATCCCGCTCTACACGCCCGAATGCCGCCAGTGCAAAAGCTGCCTGAGCCAGAAGACCAATCTCTGCACCGCGATCCGCGCGACGCAGGGAAAGGGCGTGATGCCCGACGGCACCTCCCGCTTCAGCTACAAGGGCAAGACCGTCTTCCATTATATGGGCTGCTCGACCTTCTCGAACTTCACCGTGCTGCCGGAGATCGCGGTGGCGAAGATCCGCGAGGACGCGCCGTTCGACAAGAGCTGCTACATCGGCTGCGGCGTCACCACCGGCGTCGGGGCGGTCGTCAACACCGCCAAGGTGACGCCGGGCTCCAACGTCGTCGTGTTCGGCCTCGGCGGCATCGGCCTCAACGTGATCCAGGGTGCCAAGATGGTCGGCGCCGACAAGATCATCGGCGTCGATATCAACGACTCCAAGGATAATTGGGGCCGCCAGTTCGGCATGACGCATTTCGTCAACCCGACCAAGGTGAGCGGCGATATCGTGCAGCATTTGGTTAGCCTCACCGACGGCGGCGCCGACTACACCTTCGACTGCACCGGCAACACCAACGTGATGCGCCAGGCGCTGGAAGCCTGCCACCGCGGCTGGGGCGTGTCGGTCGTGATCGGCGTCGCGGAATCCGGCAAGGAGATCGCAACCCGGCCGTTCCAGCTTGTCACCGGACGCGTCTGGAAGGGTACTGCGTTCGGCGGCGCGCGCGGCCGCACCGACGTGCCGAAGATCGTCGACTGGTACATGAACGGAAAGATCCAGATCGATCCGATGATCACCCACGTGCTGAAGCTCGACGAGATCAACAAGGGCTTCGACCTGATGCACGAGGGCAAATCGATCCGTTCGGTCGTCGTGTTCTAAAATCAAAACACCAAGCACTAGGAGGATAGGTCAATGACTGTTCATATCCACCCGTCAGTCGACAATGGCGTCAAGCAAGGTTCCGGCGGTTTTGCCGGCGGTACGCTGGTCTGCAAATGCGCGGACAAGAAGGTCAAGGTCGGGGTCAAGGGCGACGTCGCCCACAACCACGCCTGTGGCTGCACCAAATGCTGGAAGCCTGCGGGCGCCATCTTCTCGGTGGTTGCGGTCGTCCCGCGTGAGAACGTCACCGTGCTGGAGAACGGCGACAAGCTGAAGATCGTAGATACCGCCGCGGTGATCCAGCGCCATGCCTGCACCGGATGCGGCACGCACATGTACGGCCGGATCGAGAACAAGGGTCATCCGTTCTATGGCCTCGACTTCATTCATCCCGAGCTGTTCCAGGAGTCCGGTTCGGCGGCTCCGGGATTTGCCGCCTTCGTGTCGTCGGTGATCGAGTCCGGCGTCAAGCCGGCCGATATGGCCGGGATCAGGTCGCGGCTGAAGGAGCTTGGGCTCGAGCCCTATGACTGCCTGTCGCCGGCGTTGATGGACGCGATTGCCACCCATGTGGCGAAATCCAAGGCAGCCTGATCAGGGCAGCCTGACCGCGGCAGCCTGACAAGGGCGGCACGACCGGCCGTCCCTGACGAGATCCGGCGTCGGCAGAGGGCCTGCCGGCGACGGATATGCTGGTAGTACCCGTGACCTTGAACCTTGCATGCCCTGCGGGCGACCACAGGGCATGCATTTTATTTTCCGCCTTGCCCTCGTTCTATCCCCGATCCTGGTCCTTTCGCCGGCCCGCGCCGCGTCGCCGGAGGACCGCTACATTGCCGCGCGCGACGCTGCGATCGCCAAGTTCGCCAGGCAGCAGAAGGACGGCAAGATCGACGAGGCCGTCGACAAGGCAGAAGCGGCCGCGCGCGACGAGCTGAAGGGGCAGCTGGTCGCGATCCTGTCCCAGCCCGCCCGGCCTGGCTTTGCCCCCGCCCAGCTCAACCTCGACACTCTATATAAAGGCGATATGGGGTTCGGCATGCTGGACGGCCTGCGCTTCGATGCAGACACCGGCAGGGACGGCGGCAAGATCGGCGAGAAGCGCGCCGACGGCAGCTTCGTCGAACCGAAAGCCCATATCATCGTCACCTCCGAAGCCCTGTTCACGCGCTGGCTGCACGAGCACAAGGCGTGGTGGGACAAAGGCAGCAAGAATGTGCCGCAGCAGATCGAACCGGCCCTGAAGTTCGAGGGCCTGTACACGCAGGCGATTTCGACCGATGCGGCGGTGATCAATTTCAATGAGTTGCCGGTCGTCAAACCGGCGTCGGCCACCCTGACTTACGGTTTCCTCGCCGGCCGCACCCAGGACACAATCCCCGAGGCCGCCGACGAGGTGTTTGTCGCGGCGCTTGCCAACGGCAAGTTCTACATCGTCTATGGCGAGATCGAGCCCACCGTGCAGGTGCCGGCCTGCGCCGCGATCCGCGCCGACTACAACAAGAAGGCCGACGAAGCGGACGAGAAGCTGCGTCAGAAGCGGATCGACAAGAAGGCCTATGACAAACTCGGCGACCTGCGCCAGCAGGGCGAGGACGCATTCAAGCGCTGCTTCGTTCAGCACGCCCCGGAACAGCCGGCATTCCCCGAAGCCACCAAGCAGGCCCAGGCGCTGTTGGCGACGGCGCTCGGCAAGTAGCGTTACCTGGCGATTTGATCGGCTGGCGGTCCGACCCTATGTTCCCAGGCAGATTTCGAGCCCCGGGGAGACGCCATGAATACCGCCATCAGTCCGTTTCGCATCGCCGTCAGCGACGATGTCCTCGAGGATCTCCGCATCCGGCTGCGCCGGACCCGCTGGCCCGAGGCCGAGCTGGTTGACGACTGGAGCCAGGGCGCGCCGCTGCAATGGATCAAGGACGTCTGCCACTATTGGGCCGAGACCTATGATTGGCGGCAACGCGAGGCGCAGCTCAACCGCTTCAGCCAGTTCACGACCGAAATCGATGGGCTCGACATCCACTTCATCCATGTCCGCTCAAGGCATCCCGAGGCGCGACCATTGCTCATCACCCATGGCTGGCCGGGATCGGTGGTCGAATTTCACAAAGTGATCGAACCGCTGACCGATCCAACGGCGCATGGCGGCAGCGCGGCCGATGCCTTCCATGTGGTGTGTCCGTCCTTGCCGGGCTTCGGCTTCTCGGCCAAGCCGGCCGCGACAGGCTGGGGTGTCGACCGGATCGCCAAGGCCTGGGCCGTCCTGATGGAGCGGCTCGGCTACACCAGCTATTTCGCGCAAGGCGGCGATTGGGGCTCCGCGGTCACGACCGCGATCGGCGGGCAGGATGCGGCGCACTGCGCTGGCATCCACATCACGCTTGCGATGTCGACCCGGCCCAATGTCGAGGGCCAGCCGACGCCGGAGGAAACCCGCGCGCTCGAGGGCATCAAATACTATGCCGACTGGGATTCCGGCTATTCCAAGCAACAGTCCACCCGGCCGCAGACGCTTGGTTACGCCCTGACGGATTCGCCGAGCGGGCAGGCGGCCTGGATCCTGGAGAAGTTCTGGGCCTGGACCGACTGCGACGGGCATCCGGAAAACATCCTCTGCCGCGACGAACTGCTCGACAATGTCATGCTGTACTGGGTGACCGAGACGGCCGCATCGTCGGCGCGGCTCTATTGGGAAAGCTTGGGCCAGGCAAGCGAACCCCGCACAAGGTGAGCGTGCCGACCGGCGTTGCCGTGTTCCCCAAGGAGATTGTGACGCCGGTCCGCAAATGGATGGCGACGAATTTCACCAACATCCAGCACTGGCGCGAGATGCCGAAGGGCGGACATTTCTCGGCGTTCGAGCAGCCCGAGCTGTTCGTTGGCGAGGTGCGGGAATTCTTCAGGAGGCTGCGCTAGCTGCGGATGGGGCGAGCGGAGCGATACCCATCAACTTGGATCTGAGGCGCGAATGACGGGCATCGCTCCGCTCCCCCCACCCTGCGGACTGGCTGCTACGACATCCTCAAGAGATATTGTGAGTTAGCCGATCCTATTGGTCAGCAGCACGCGTCGTGACCGCTGAATCGATCTGCTTTTGGTCGCCTCAGCCTCCCGAAAGGCCCGAGCGAAACCTCCAGGCGAGCATGGTGTGAACGAAGCAACCCGCCACCAAGGTCGAGAGCGCGTATGTTGGTCTGGAGCGGTTTGTGACAGAATGCGCTGTGCAACGGAGGGACGTCGGCATGCTGCTTGATCCCCGCCACGGCGACTTTGAGGACAATGCCGCCAGTCCCGAGCAGCGGTCGTTGTTCTCGATCGTGGGCAGCCTTCTCGTCGAGATAAGCCCGGCGAAATTGCTATTTGCCTGGACGATTTCGATCCTGCTTCCTGGCGTGCTGCTCGGCCTTGCGCCGCTAGTCGCGTCCGCCTGGATTTCGAGCCTTTCGCAGCACGTTCTTGCATTGTCCGAATTGGGTGCCGTGCTGGCGCTGGTTGCGATCGCAGCGTTAGGATGGCTCGGCGGGCGACCGCTGGTTCAAATCGCGGAAACCAGCTTCTGGTCACTCAACGCGCTCGCGATCCAACCGAGCTACGCGTTCGCGCGCGAGGCGCTGGGCCATTTGGCGGAGCTGCTCTGGTGCACCGGCGCAACGCCTGCCTCGCGCACGAGGCTGCGCCGCGGCTGCTCTGTCGGCGCTGGCATACTGCTCGCTGCAGGTGCGGCCTTGGTCGCGATCCTGGCTTGGCCTGCTTCGCAATGGACCGCGACCATCACTGACCTGATTCTGATCCATCGTCTTGTGATGCCGACGCTCGCGAACGCTGTGGTGCTGGTGTCCTGCTATCTTGCGGTCGCATCATTGGCCTGGAGCGTAGCCGACGCCAGTATGGACCAACCGGCCGATCTTGCGGTGTTCGATGCAACGCCGCCCGGAGGCCGTCTCTGGCGCCTTGCACATCTGTCCGATCTCCACGTGGTCGGCGAGCGATACGGTTTCCGCATCGAAAGCGGGACGGCTGGTCCGCAGGGAAACGAACGCTTCAATCGCGTGCTGGCGAGGCTTGCCGAGATTCACGCCGTTGATCCGATCGACCACGTGCTGATCAGCGGCGACATGACGGATGCCGGCCGGCCCGGCGAATGGGCCGAATTTCTTGATGCATTGGCAAGTCATCCCGAACTCGCCGCACGCGTCGTCATGCTTCCGGGAAATCATGACGTCAACGTCGTGGACCGCGCCAATCCCGCGCGCCTCGACCTGCCGTTCAGCCCAGGCAAGCGATTACGGCAGATGCGTACGCTATCAGCGATCGCGGCTGTCCAGGGTGATCGCGTGCGCGTTATCGACGGTTCCGGAAAACCATCGGTGACGCTGAATCAGGCGCTGGTGCCCTATCATGATCGGATAACGAAATTTGCGCAGCACGGGGGCGTGCGCCGCGCAGCTGCGCTCCGCGGCTTGTTCGATGATCAGTTTCCAATGATCTTGCCGCCGGACCGGGACGGCGGCCTAGGGATCGCCATTCTCAACTCCAATGCCGAAACTCACTTCTCCTTCACCAACGCGCTCGGATTGGTTTCCGAAGCGCAAACGCGGCGATTGGAAGCTGCGATTCGTCATTTTCCGACGGCGTACTGGACCATCGCGCTACATCATCACTTGATGGAATATCCCATGCCGGTGAAGACCTTCGCCGAGCGCATCGGGACGGCCTTGATCAACGGCAGCTGGTTTGTGCGCAGGTTGCAAAAGTTCTCCGACCGCTCGGTCGTGATGCACGGTCACCGTCATATCGATTGGATCGGTACATGTGGTGCGTCGAAGATCGTCTCCGCTCCGTCGCCGGTGATGGGCGCCGATGATGCAGTCACCTATTTTTACATCCACAGAATGGCGGTCGGACCGGATTGGAAGCTCTGCCTCGCGAAGCCCGAGCGAGTGGAAATTGCCAAAAACTAGGACATTTCCGGTTTATCTCCATGTGATCCGCCGAAGAGATCCGCGATCCAGGCGGCTGAGGGGCTCTCGGCACAGAAGGTCAGAATAGCGAGCGTGATCGGCACACCGATGAAAGTCCCGAACAGGCCCCAAAGCGAGCTCCAGAAGAAGATCGAAAATAGCACCAGGAACGGCGAGATCGACAACGTCGAGCCGGCGACCCGCGGTTCGATATAGCTGCCGACCACGAACTGGATGACGTTGAGGCAGGCGAAGACACCAAACACCGCGGGCCAACTCTCGAACTGCGTCATGGCCAACAGGGTGGGGAACAGCGTCGCGATGAAAGGGCCGATGAAAGGAATGTAGTTGAGGACAAATGCGATCACGCCCCATTCGAAGGCGAAAGGCAGTCCGGTCACGGCAGCGAACAGGCCGACCAGCAGGCCTGTGACCGCGCTCATCTGCGTCCGTACCAACATATATTTCCGGAACTTGGCGGCCGTCGCTTTGCTGCCCCTGAGCAGCACGCGCGCAGCCGTGCGATTCTCCAGTCGCTGGATTCGTCGACCCGCATCGTCGACCTCGAGAAGTCCGAGCACAACATAGACCAGCGCGATGAGCCAGAAACTCAACGTGGTGTTGATGCGGCCCGTGACGTATTGCGTGGTGCGCAGCAGCCAGCCGACATTGAAATGCTCCGCCCAAAGGCCGGCGAACGAGACGCCATGACCATCCAGCCAGATCACCGCGGCGTCGTAGAAGGCCTGATATCGCGCCGCATCCGCAATCAGGTACCGTCCGACGCGGCCGAAACCCCAAGCCGCCAGTGAGGCAAACGCGGCGCAGGTTGCGGTCGTAACAACGACCGTGATGGCGAGCGCGAGGAGTTTCGGCAGCCACGACCTGAGCCGTTCCTGAATGGGCCAGACGATCGCAATGATGAACAGGGCGGCCGCGAGCGGAGCGAGCACACTGCGCGCCTGAGCCATCGCCGCAGTGACCAGCACCGCGGCAATGATGCCAGTCGTGATCTTCAACCCGCCGCCCATCCTTGGGTTATCCGACCTTCTTGAACAAACGGATTGTCAGTCTGTCTGGCTGCGCGACAAGACCGTAGCCTCCGTCAAGCTGACGGAGACCTCGCGAAAGGTGCGACCGATCGCAAGTGTGCCATGTTCCGCCGCGCACTGCTAGGTGCGCGAGACCGCTGCGACCGCCAGGCGCGCCCATCTATTTCTGCGAACTGGCGCGATACTGCGGCGTGGCTACAGCAGTCCCCGATAAATCCCGGGCGCGGAGCCTTCGATGGTCACCGCGCCGACGGCCTTCGAATAGAATTCTGCCGGCCCGACGCCGCCGATGATGGCGTAGCCGAAGCCCTGGTGTTTCATGTCCTCGAGACAGGCGAACAGCAGGGCCTTGCCGATGCCGCCCTGCTGCGCCTTCGGGGCGACGCCGGTCGGGCCGAAGAAGTTGCGGCAGGCCGCGTCGTGGCAGGCGAATCCCACGATCTTTTTCTGCTGGATCGCGATGAAGCAGGAGACCGGTTGGCAGCTGAACGCAACCTCGGTTTCGCTGGCCCACGCCTCGCTGAACGTCTCCCGCACCCACGCCACGACCTTGTGCTTTTCGGGAGCGAGCGCCCGGCGCATGACAATTCCGGCCTTGAGCAATCGATCATAGGCAGGCCGGGAATCGGGCAGGGCATAGAGCTTGACGAGCATGTCCATCCGGCGACCTTAGTTGAAAACGCACCCCGCGGGCAAATCATAGGAGGAAGGCAGAGGCGTAGGATGGGGGGAGCCAATGGGCTATTAGGCAACCTGCGGATCGCCGACGCGTCAGGGATGTCCGCTCTCGGCCGCGGCCCGTGCCTGACTGGCAATCTCGTCAGCTCGCCAGCACCGAACCGCGTGCCCGTCCGGGCGTGTTTGAAGCGAAGGCCCGGGCTCGCGCTGGCACACCGCTTCGGCGTAGCGACAGCGTGGACTGAATGCACATCCGTCCAGCGGATTGAGCGGATTGGGAAGCTCGCCCCTTGTCGTCGCGAGCGGTGCGCGGCGTAGCGGATCGGGAATCGCGGCGATCAGGGTCTGCGTATACGGGTGGGCCGGCCGCTCGAAGATTTCGCGCCAGCCGCCTGTCTCCACAATGCGGCCGAGATACATGACCGCGACCCTGTCGCTCATGTGCTCGACCACTCCCAGGTCGTGGCTGATCATGATGTAGGAGAGGCCGAGACTCTCCTTCAATTCCAGCAGCAGATTGATAATCTGGGCACGGATCGAGACATCGAGCGCCGAGACCGGTTCGTCGCAGATGACGATCTTGGGATTGAGGATCAGCGCGCGGGCGATGCCGATGCGCTGGCGCTGGCCACCCGAGAATTCATGCGGGTAGCGGCCGGCCTGCTCGGGCCGCAGGCCGACATGTTTGAGCATCACCGCAATGCGTTCGTCGATCTCGCTCTGAGCCGTCACGCCATGCAGCCGCAGCGGGTCTTCAAGCGTGCGGCGAACGGTCTGGCGTGGATTGAGCGAGGCGTAGGGATCCTGAAACACCATTTGGGCGGTACGGGCCAAAAGCTTTCGATCGACCGATCGCTGGCCGGTCACAACGTGTCCGTCGAGCACGATCCTGCCTCGCGTCGGCGTCAGCAGCCCGAGCAGCGAAAGTGCGACGGTCGACTTGCCGCAACCGGATTCGCCGACGAGACCGAGGCATTCGCCGCGCTTCAGTTCGAGATCGATGCCGTCGACCGCGCGCAGCAGCCGCTGACCACCGCCCAGCAAGCCGCCGCCGAGCGGAAAATGAACCGCGAGATCCTCCACGCTGAGGATGACGTCATCGCCGGGCCTCGCCGCGGGTTCATGCATGGTGGTGGCACTTGACGAGTCCGCCCGCACCGAGCCATGTCGTCTCCGGTGCGGTGGTCCGACAGATCTCGGTCGCCTGCGAACAACGCGGATTGAAGCGGCAGCCGGCTGGAAAGTCCGCGATCGCCGGTACCACGCCGGCGATCTCGCGGAGCCGCGACCGGCCGAGTGCTGCGCGGCTCCCCAGCCGCGGCAGCGAATCGACCAGGCCCTGCGTGTAGGGATGCGCGCAGGCGCGGAAGATGTCGTTCGAGCCGCGTTCCTCGACAATACGCCCGGCATACATGACGCCGACGCGGCGGCAGACGTTGGCGACCAGGCCCAGATCGTGGCTGATCATCAGGATCGCCGTGCCCCGCTCGGCGCACAGATTGCGCATCAGCTCGATGATTTCCGCCTGCACCGTCACGTCGAGCGCGGTGGTCGGCTCGTCGGCGATCAGAAGGTCCGGATCGCATGCCAGTGCGATGGCAATCATCACGCGTTGGCGCATGCCGCCCGAAAGCTGGTGCGGATAATCCTTCACCCGCCGCTCCGGTGCCGGGACGCGCACGTTCGCCAGCGCCTCGACGGCCAGCTGGTTTGCCTCGCGCCAGCTCTTGCCCTTGTGCAGTACGAACATCTCCGCGATCTGCCGGCCCACGGGCGACACCGGATTGAGCGCCGTCATCGGCTCCTGGAAGATCATGGCGATGCGGTTGCCGCGCAGCGCCCGCTGCTCGGCCGTGGAAAGTCCCTGAATCTCGCGGCCCTCGAAACGTATCGCGCCGGCGGCGACCGAGAGCGGCCGCCGCAGCAGGCCGATCAAGGCGAGGGCCGTGATGCTCTTGCCGCAGCCGGACTCGCCGACGAGGCCGAATGTCTCGCCGCGATCGATGCGGAATGAAACGCCCTCGACCGCCGCAACATGATTGGCGCCGTCATGGAGATCGATGCGTAAATCCTCGACTTCGATCAGCGGAGCGGCCGTCATGCGCGCCGGCTCCGCGACTGTGGATCCAGCACGTCACGCAAGCCATCGCCCAGCAGGTTGAGGCCGAGCACCGTCAGGAAGATGGCGAGGCCCGGAAAGACCGACAGCCATGGCGCCGTGGTGATCTGGTCGCGCGCCTCCGACAGCATGCTGCCCCAGCTCGGATAGGGTGGACGGATGCCGAGGCCGAGGAACGAAAGCGAAGCTTCTGCCAGTACCGCCCCGCCCATGCCGAGCGTGCCGATGACAATGATGGGGCCGACCATGTTCGGCAGCAGCTGCGTGATCATGATGCGCAAATCTCCATAGCCGAGCACGCGCGCAGCCTGCACATAGCCCTGGCTCTTGAGCGACAGCGTCGAGGCGCGTGCGATCCGGCAGGTGAAAGACCAATTGGTCAATCCGAGTGCGATCAGGAGGCTGGTCAGGCCGGGGCCGAGCACCGCCATGATGGCGAGTGCGAAGATCAGAGAGGGGATGGCGAGCATGACATTGGTCAGCCCGTTGACTACATCGTCCCACCAGCCGCCCCAATAGCCCGCGGTCAGGCCCAGCGTCACGCCGATGACGCTATTGACGAGCTGCGAGACGATGCCGACCGTCAGCGAGATGCGCGCGCCGTGCACGACGCGGGAATAGATATCGCGGCCCTGCGCATCGGTGCCGAACCACCAGATCCAGCTCGGCGGTTCCTCCGCATTCATGAGGTTGGCGCCCATGACCGGGTCTGTTTGTGCAAGCCAGGGCGCGAACAGGCCGACGAAGATCGCAAGCGCGAATAGCAAGCCGCCGATGATCGCGCTGGTTCCAAGCTTCATCGCGGCCGCTCCACCGTGGCAGGCGCGACGGTCGACCGTGCGCTGACGTGATGAGACTGGCCGCCGCTCATGCGTATCTGATCCTGGGATCGATCACGCCGTAGAGCAGGTCGACCAGTGTATTGACGGCGAGGAAGAACAGCACCACCACGAGAATGGTGCCTTGCACGGCGGGAATGTCGCGCTGCAGGACGCTGTCGACCAGCAGCGAGCCGATGCCCGGCCAGGAGAACAATTTCTCGACGACGACCGCTTGGCCCATCACGACGCCGAATTGCAGGCCGATCGCCGTGAGAATGATGACGAGAGCATTGCGCACCACGTGCCACGTCACGACCCGGGTTTCGCTCATGCCCTTCGAACGCGCCGTCCGGACAAAGTCCGCCGTCATGATCTCGAGCACGGCTGCCCGCGTTGTCCGCGCCAGCAGCGCCATCGGCGAGACACCGAGGGTCACGGCAGGCAGGAGCAGATATTTCAGGCTGCCATCGCCATAGCCGAAACTCGGCAGCCAGCCGAGCTTCAATGCAAACAGATACATCAGCAAAAGCCCGAGCCAGAATTTGGCCATCGAGAGGCCGGACACCGCCAGGACCATCGAGAGCGTGTCGACGATGCTGCCCGGCTTCAGCGCGGCGATGAAACCGAGGGGGACGCCAACCGCAATGGCAAACGCCAGCGCTGCGAAGATCAGCTGCAGCGTTGGCCACATCCGCTTGGCGACCATGGTCGTGACCGGTTCGCGGGTCCGGAACGAGGTCCCGAAATCACCTGTCGTGAGCTTGGCGACATAGGAGCCGAAACGCACGTAAACGGGATCGTCGAGGCCGAGCTGCTTTTTCATGCGTTCGACGACCTGCGGGTCCGTCGGGCCCCGGCCGTCGTCGCCCATGCTCGACACGATGCTGCCCGGAACGACGCTGAACAGCACGAAGATCACCAGCACGACAGCCAGCACGGTCGGAATGGTTTGCAGGACTCGACGGATCGCGAAGGAGAGCATTGGACGTTTTCCTCATTCCCTCCATCATTTGACACGACGGAGGGAGAGCGATGGCTCCTGTCACTTCGCCGGCGAGGTGTCGGCGACCCAGAGGTCCTCGACGTTTTGATGGGTCAGTTCCGTCGCGTCCAGCTGGATTCCCTTGAGCCAGGGCTGCACCGCCATGACGGCCTTGTTGTAGTTGAAGAACCAGATCGGCGCTTCGTCCTGGAGCAGCGCATTGGCCTTTTGCAGCAGCTGGACGCGCTTTGCGGCGTCGTCGGTCTGGCCGGCTGCATCGATCATCTTGTCGAAGTCCGCGTTCTTGAAGGTCGTGTAGTTGCAGGCCGATTGCGGCGTCGCCGAATGGAAGCATTTGAGCGCTGCCTGCGGATCCGGGCCGGTCGCCTGGGAATAAATGAAGGCCTGGAAGTCGCCCTTGCGAATGACCTCCGCCAGCACCGCGGTCTCGATCTGCTTGACCTTCACCTTGATGCCCACCTTGTCCAGCATCGGGATCGCGGCTTCGACGATCGGCAAGCCCCAGCTTTCGTTCTGACTGGTGGTCCATTCGAATTCAAAGCCGTTAGGATAGCCCGCGTCCGCAAGCAATTGCTTCGCCTTCGCCGGATCGTAAGGGTAGGGCTTCATGGCCTTGTGGTATGCCGGCGAGGTCAAAGGCAGCCAGCTCGTGGCGCGATAGGCTTTGCCCTTGACCAGCTTGCTGATGATCAGATCGGCATCGATCGCGTAGTTGACGGCCTGCCGGACCCGCTTGTCGGAGAACGGCTTGAACGCGGGATTCATCCCCATATAGCGGGTGAAGACCTCGGCGACCTCGACGATGGTGCCCTTGAGGTTGGGGTCGGCCTGATAGGCGACATACTGCGCGGGCCCAAGCACCGAGGTGTCGATCTCCTTGTTGCGGAAGGCGACATCGCGGGCCGCGGCTTCGCCCATCAGCGATATGACGAGCTTGTCGGCGTACGGCTTGCCGGGCTTGTAGAACCGGTCCCAGCGTTCAAGCACGATGCGCGATCCCGGCACGTGCTCGACGAATTTGAATGGACCAAGACCGATCGGCTTCTGGAGGAAGCTCTCCTTGCCGCCTTCGTCGGCCGGATAGATCGAGGTCAACGCGGTGAAGAAATAGAAGGCGGGATCGACTTTCTCGGTCAGCTTCATTTCGAGGGTGAAGTCGTCGATCTGCTTCAAGCCCGAGATTTCCTTGGCTTGGCCCTTCTCGACCTCGGCCGCGCCCTCGATCAAGCGGACAAAGCGCGCGCCGGGATAGGCCTTGGTGCCGTCCATGATGCGATTGTAGGACCAGATGATGTCGGCGGCCGTCATCCTTCGGCCGTTGTGGAAATAGGCATCGTCGCGCAGTTTGAAGGTATGAACGAGGCCGCCGCCCGAGACGGTGACCTCCTTGGCAAGTTCCAGCACCGGCTTGCCCTCGGTCGAGTCCCAGATGTAGAGCGAGCGGTGCAGAGCCTTGGCGTAGATCTCGTCCTGGGCGCGCGGTGTCGTGTGGATGTCCATGCTGGTGAAGCTGGAACCATAGGGGGCCGTCATGCGAATGGTCCCGCCCTTGCGCGGTGTCTGGGCCTCCGCCGTGGCGGCGAGTGCGAGCCCGAGGCCAACCGCGATCGCAATCAACTTGAACTTCATGCTTCCCCCAACGATGCAGGAACATTCCGATCAGCGAGTTGACCATCGGCAGCACGTCAAGCGCAAGGTCCTCAAGTCGCGTCGATGGCGACCGGCACCAAATAATTTGTGTCGCCGCGATGCGTCGGGCAGGATTATGGAAACGCCGCCGGTGCTGCGGGCGCTTGCGGACATGATTTGACCGCGCCAGGACCTTGGTTGCAACTTGCGCGAGCATGTAAGCGATTGCGATCGAACGGATTTCGGCTTCCGTCGCGAAATTGCGAAGCCAGGGTTCCGGACCGCATGATCTGGCAACGAACCAAGCCTCGGACGATTCGTGTCGCGAGAAACCCAGAGCTCAACAACGCGAATGAAGGTTTTCATCGCACGCACCTGCCGTCTCGCCGACGGCTAGCATCGGCGATGTCACGGCAAAATGTGCGCTCAAATAGCGGGCAAGCGACACCCAAAGTTGATAGGAAGACGCGATTTCGTCTCAGTCACGGTACGACGGATCGGTGCGATCGAGCTTTCGGAGCAGCGCCGGCCAGGCGAGTTCGCCGTTGCGCGCGGCGCGGCCGGGCTTGGGCAGCATCCGCTCATAGGTGTCTTCGAGGATGTTTTGCGGCGGATAGGTCAGCTTGGTGTTGCAGGACAGCGCCATCACCTGGGTCTGGCAGGCGCGCTCGAGCCGGAACAGCACGTTGAAGGCGGCGGGCACCGTGCGGCCGACGACCAAGAGGCCATGATTGCGCAGGATCATCGCCTCGTTGTCGCCGAGGTCGCGGACCAGCCGCTCACGCTCGTCGACATTGTCGGCGATGCCTTCGAAGTCGTGATAGGCGATGTGCAGGAAGCGCATCGAGGTCTGCGCCAGCGGCAGCAGGCCGCATTCCATCGCGGAGACCGCCATGCCGGCCGGGGTGTGGGTGTGCGCGACGCAGTCCATGTCGTGCTTGGCCATGTGGATGGCGCTGTGAATGACGAAGCCGGCGACGTTGACGTCGTAGTCGGTGGCGTTGAGCAGCGTGTTGCCCTCGACATCGACCTTGATCAGGCTGGAGGCGTCGATCTCCTCATACAGCATGCCGTAGGCATTGATCAGGAACTGGTCGGTGGTGCCGGGCACGCGGCAGGAGATGTGGTTTGCGATCATCTCGGTCATGCCGTACATCGCCGTCAGCCGATAGCAGGCGGCGAGATCGACACGGGCCTGCCACTCCTCGGCGCTCACCTGCTCGCGAACGGATTTCACGACCTTGATCGCGGGCGAGCTGACGGGGGGATTCATGGCGTTCTCTCCTTGAAAAGGTCTGCGAGGCCGGGCCTCGATCGTTGGCGTGGAACATAGCAGAATCCGCGTGACGGCAAGCTCTCCCGCGTCTGCTTATTTGCAGGGCTGGCGGGCAAAAACCGAATGCACCATTGGCGCGCCGCGCCTTCGATGTCAGGATGCGGAAAACAGTCGGGGCGCACACAATGAGCGAACGCAAGATTCGTATCGCCGTCCTGCATTTTTCTCACGAAACCGTCTCGTTCCTGCCGAACGAAACCACGCTCGACGACTTCATCTATCCGGGCTCGCCGGCCACGGGCGAGGCGCTGCTGCAGTTCGATCCCAAGAACTATATGGGCGGCTTCGTGCAGGTGGCGCGCGAATTCTCCGAGGTCGAACTGGTCGGCATCGAATCCCCGCTCTGGCCGAAGACCTACACCGGGTCGGGCTGGATCACCCAGGAAGCTTACCGGACCTTCACCGGCAGGATGATTGCCGGGCTCAAGGAAGACGGGCCGTTCGACGGCGTCTATCTGTGCCTGCATGGCGCGATGGCCGTGCGCGACGTGCCGCGGCCTGAGGCCGATCTGGCGCGGCAGGTCCGCGAGGTGGTCGGCCGCTCCGCCTTCATCGCCGCGACCTTCGACCCTCACGGCAATGAGGACGAGGCGTTCCTCGAACAGGCCGACATGGCGTTCGCCGTCAAATACTTCCCGCATTATGACGCGCATCTGCAGGGCGAACGGGCGGCGCGCACGCTGGTGCGCGCGATCCGCGGCGACTACAGACCGGCGCACAAGACCATCAAGGTTCCCGTGATCTCGTCTACCGTGCTGCAATGGACCGGCGCGCGTCCGTGGATGGACCTCGTGCAGCGCGCGCTGGTGTGGGAGGCCCGCGAGGTCGACGTTTACGTCAACATCTTCTTTGGCTTCCCGTTCGCCGATGTTCCCGACGTCGGCATGACCGTGCAGGTCCTGACCAACGACAACCCAAAGCTCGCCGAGCAGGTCGCGCGCGATCTCGCCGGCACGATCTGGCGGCTGCGCGAGGCGCTGCTGCAATCGACCCGGCTGCGCAGCATTGCCGAGGGCGTTGCGCTGGCCAAGCAGGCCGTCGCCGATGGCAACACGCCGGTGGTGCTGGCTGATCACAGCGACCGGTCGGGGTCGGCGACCTGGCTGCTGCGCGAGATCATCGCGCAGGACCTCGCCAACACGGTGATCGCGACCGTTGCCGACGCCAGGGCAACGGCAAGCCTGAAGGCGGCCGGCGCCAAGGCCGGCGATGCCTTCGACATGGAGATCGGCGGCCGTGCCGACGAGTCGGCGGGCGATCCGGTTCGCATTCAGGGCACGATCTCGGCGGCGGCCGAGGGGTACGGGCAGTTCTGGGTCTGCGTGCGCTTCGGCTGCAACAATGTGCTGATCCTCTCCACCTATCTGGTGCAGATCATGGAGCCGTTCTCGCTGAAAGCGCTGGTGCCTGACATCGGTGGATTCGAGGTCATGGCGATCAAGTCGCGGGTGCATTTCCGGCGCGGCTTCGACGACAACGGCTTTGCCAAGACGATCCTGCTGGTCGAGCCTGACGAGCCTTTCCTTGGCACGACGCAGCTGGACAAGCTGCCCTACAAGAACGTCGATCTTGCGCAGTTCTATCCGTACGGCAATCCGGCGTTTTCGGAGGAGGCGTCATGACGGAAGGCCGCTACCGCCTGATCGGCTCGACCGCATCACCCTATGCGATCAAGTTGCGGGCGCTGATGCGCTACCGGCGGATTCCGCACGACTGGGTCATCATGACCAAGGCGTTGCGCCTGGCGACCGCGCATCTGAAGCCGATGCTGATTCCGGTGCTGCAATATCCCGACGGCAGCTATCGCGGCGAGACCACGACGCTGGCCTACGATCTGGAAGCGCGTCACCAGGGGCATTCGGTGATCCCGGAGGACAAGGCTGCAGCCTTCATCTGCGATCTGCTCGAGGACCTCGCCGACGAATGGGCAGTGAAGCCCTTGTTTCTCTATCGCTGGTGGGACCCCGAGGACCAAATCTACGTCTCGCGCTGGGCCGGCGAGGAATGGTCGACGTCGGAAGCCGCGGCCGGCAGCCGCGCGGAGATCGAGGAATTCCGGCGGCGGCAGATTTCGCGTATGGTCATTCTCGGCGCCACCGACGAGAACCGGCCGCTGCTGGAGGAGAGCTATCGCCGGACGCTTGCGGCGTTCGAGCCGCATGTCGGCATGGCGAACTACCTGTTCGGCAGCCGGCCGTCACTGGCGGATTTCGCCTGGTTCGGCCAGCTCAGCGAGATGGCGACCGATCCGACCCCGATGCGGATCATGCGCGAGCGCGCGCCGTTCACCGATCACTGGGTGCGGCGGCTCGACGATGCCTCCGGTGTGGAGGGCGAATGGTATCCGCGCGAGCAGGCGCTCGGCGGGTTCGCCGAAGCGCTGCTGCAAATAGCGGGCGAACTCTATCTGCCGTTCCTTGCCGCTAACGCGGATGCATTCGCCGAAGGCCTCGCGCGCCTTGAGATCAACGTCTGGGGACTGCCTTACGCGCAGGCGCCGTTCAAATATCAGGTCAAGTGCCTGCAGCAGCTGCGCGAGAAATTTGCCGCGCTCGATGCCGGAGATCGGGCGGCGTTGAAGCCCGTGCTGGAACGCACGGGATGCTGGGCGATCCTGAATGGAGGCTGATCGATCAGGGACGGCTACCAGATTTAGAACGGCGAGAGCTTAGGCCCGGTGCCTGGTCCCGAGCGCGACCGCGACCGATTCCGGATGCCTGATCCGCTCGATCAGCATGTCGATGCGGTCGCCACCCCAGAACAGCTCGCCGTTGAACACCATGCTGGGCACCCCGAACACGCCGAGCGCTTCGGCCTCGTCGATGATGCGATCGTGTTCTGCGCGGGCAGGGCCGCGAACGTAGGCCTCGAAGGCCTCAGTGGAACCGCCGATCGCGGAAATCACGCCGGCGATCTCCGACAACTCGTCGATCTCCAGATCGTGGTTCCAGAACCTCCGGAACACCGTGTCATGATAGGGCCGGAACAGCCCATGGCGTTGCGCGAACAGCATTCCGGCGCTGGAGTAGAAGGCGTCGTAGATCCGGCGCGGGCCCTTCACGGTCAATCCCTGCGCATTGGCGAACCGCCGCGCATCCATGTAGGAGTAGCGCACCTTGCGCCAGAAATGCGGCGTGCGCGCCTCGACCGTGCCCATGAACTCGGGAATGCGAAGCGTGTAGGGCAGCCATTCCAGCTCGACGCCAAAGGTTTCCTCGAGCTCGAACAGCCGCTTGTTGGCGACATAGGCGTAGGGCGACTTGTAGTCTGTGTAGATGCGTACGCGCGGCTTTTCGATCATCGTTCCTGACCCTGTCGGGACAATTGTTCCCGATCCCACGCGGTGACGCAATGCGGTGCCACGAGGGAGAGATGGCGCGCAAACGAATGGGCCCCGGTGCATTCAAGCATCGCGGGGCCCTGCTGCTTCGTTTTAGCGAAGGATCTCTGGTGTAGACCAGTGGTGTTTCGGGACCTAAAAGCGCTTGGCCTTTGCGCTCTCGTCCTGCGGATATGTTCAGATTGTCGGCAGCGCACGCGGCTAGCAGCTGCTGTTCGCCTCAACGTGCACCGAGACCTTGCCGCTGAGCAAGGTCGCTGGCTTTCGCCGGTGGCGTCATGCTCCTCTCCAAGGGTGGGCCGACGGACCTCTGTCCGCTTCTCTGCCTGGCGGCCGATTCCAAAATCGTCCGTCAATTCCTGCGACGCGGGGAGCAGGCGCTCCCGCACCCCAACAGGTGCAGTAGCGAAATGCTGCGGCAGATATGGCCTGCTGTCAAGTTAACGAGCGGGGTATTTCAGGTCAGGTTTCCTGTCGCGCTTGGTCGTTCGATACCGGGTGAAGTCCGGATCGTGCGTCATTTTCCAATAGTCGACGAACCGCCACGGCATCGCCGAGAATACCCGGCCGCTTCTGTTGCGGTAGTAGGTCGTCATGCCCGGATGGGTCCAGATCAGCTGCTCATGCTCGGCATCGACGTTGCGGATGTATTCGTCATGCGCGTCAGGATGCACGTCGATCGCGGCGATATCGTTCTCGATCATCTCGACGAGGCAGGCGGAGATGTAGCGGCTCTGGCATTCCGACTGGAAGATCACGCTGCCGCCATGCGCGGGCCCCGAGTTGGGGCCGAGCATCAGGAACAGATTGGGGAAGTCAGGTACGGTGAGGCCGAGATACGCGGTCGGATTGTCGTCGCGCCACGCCTGCTTGAGGTTCTTGCCGTCGCGGCCGGTGATGTTGAGACGCGCCGCCATCTCGGAGACCTTGAAGCCGGTCGAGATCACGATGACGTCGTGCCGCCGGGATTTGCCGTCGGCTGTGACGATTCCGTCTGCAGCGAAATGGTCGATCGTGTCGGTGACCAGCTCGACATTCGGCATGGTGAGCGTCTTGAACCAGTTGTTGTCGAGCAGGATGCGCTTGCCGTAAGGCGGATAGGTCGGCATGCACTTCTCGATCAAATCAGGGCGGTCCTTCAGCTCGGAGAGGATGAAGTCGGCCAGTTCCTGGCGATGCCGGTCGTTGCCCTTGTTGACGGCGCGGTCCGGATGCGGCCACGCCGGATCCTTGCGGAGGAACGGCAGCAGGCCGTCTCCGTAACGCCAGAACATGTTGAAGCGGTACCACTGCACATAGAACGGCAGATGTGCCAGCAGCCACTGCGCGCCTTCGGTGATCGGGTCGGAATAGCCCTTCACCGGCCGCGCCCACTGCGCAGTGCGCTGGTAGACGGTGACCGAGGCGACGCGGTCGGCGATCGACGGCACCAGTTGCATCGCGGTCGCGCCGGTGCCGATGACGGCGACATGCTTGCCGTCGAGTTTGATATCGTCGGACCACAACGCCGAATGAACCTTTTGGCCGGTGAAATCCTCGTCTCCGTTGAACGAGGCAGGCGAGGGATCGTTGAGTTGCCCGATCGCGCTGACCAGCGCGGTGGACTCGAATTTCTCTTCGCCGCTCGCCGTCTTCAGCGTCGAGACCCAGCGGCGTTTGCCTTCGTCCCAGCGCGAAGCGACGAGCTCGGTCGAGAGGCGGACGTGCTGGCGGATGCCGTATTCACGCACGACCTTGAGCAGGTAGTCGAGCAGTTCCTGGCGCTGCGCGAAATAGCGGGTCCACGGATTGCGGGGGCCGAACGAGAAGGAATAGGAGTGGTTCGGCGTATCGACGCCGCAGCCGGGATAGCGGTTGACGTACCAGGTGCCGCCGATCTCGTCCTGTTTCTCGACGATCGTGTAGGGAATGCCGAGCCGCCCGAGCGCAACGCCAAGCGCGATCGCGCAGACCCCGGCGCCGACGATCAGCACGTGCTGCTGCGCAAGCCTCGCATCGGACGGGCGCTCGCGCCAGCGCGCATCGCGGGGAACGAATCCCATCTCTTCCCGCATTAACGGGGAATACTCCGGCGGGACGTTCTCGCCGAGCGTCGCACGCATCATCCGCAACATCAGCTCATCGCCGGGATCGGTGATGACGGGTCTCGGCGTTCCGTTCGTGAACAGGTTCAGCACGGCTGCGCAGATCTCGTTCTGGATCTCCTTCGGTACGCCGGCGTCTGGATCGGGTATCAGGCGGACGTCGCGCTTCGGCTTGTAGGGCGGCTCGAGCCACTTCTCGTCGCCGGTCATGTGCACCAGCACCATCAGCAGCACGCGGATGTCGCCCTCGGCGATGGCGGAGGACAGATCGAGGTGTTGGCGCGAAAGCTCGATATTCATGTGTTGCCTCAGCTGGCCGGTGCGCCCGGCAGGCCGCCATAGGCGGCCCAGGTGGTGCCCACGATGTAGCCGGCGTCGACCGGCAGGTTGATGCCGGTCACGCCGCTGCTCTGCGGCGAGAGCAGCCAGGCGATCGCCTGCGCCACTTCGATCGGCTCGACCAGCCGGTTCATTGCGGTCGGTCGGGCGAGCAGCTCCTTGTTCAAGGCGCCTGACGCAATACCGGCTTCGAGCGCCACCGTGCGGGTGAAGCCGGGCGACACCGCGTTGACGCGCACGCCGGAACGGCCCCATTCGGCGGCGAGCGTCTGCGTGATCTGGATGACGCCGGCCTTCGCCGCGGTATAGGCGTGGATCGGGCCCGACGTCATGCCGGCCACCGAGGCGACATTGACGATCGCGCCATGCCGCCGCTTCGCCATTCCGATGCCGACGGTGCGCGCGACCAGGAAGGTGCCGCGCAGGTCGATATTGACCTCGCGGTCCCATTGCTCCATCCGCACCCGCTCGATCGTGTGCATCTTGCCGAACACGCCGGCCGCGTTGACAAGGCCGGTGATCGGGCCGTGCGCTTTCTCGATATCGGCGACCCCGGTGACGACGGCGCTTTCGCTTGCGACGTCGAACGGCGCCGGCCAGAGGATGGCGGCTGTTCCGACCAGCGGCTCAGGCGCGATGTCGACGATGACGACGCGATGGCCCTGATCGGCAAGCAGGGTTGCGGTCGCCGCGCCGATGCCGCGGCTGCCGCCGGTGACGAGGATGGTGCCGTCGGCGCTCATGATTTTCTTCCCTTGTCGCTCGTGCTGAACAGGCCGCGCGTGACCAGCTTCTGGTAGGCCGTGATGACATAGTCGGGCACGGCGGTGACGCCTTGCTCGGAGTAGGAATAGCGGCGGCTGAGATAGCCGCGCGCACCCATCAAGACCTGGACGATGGCCTCGAACTCCTCGTCGCTGAAGGTGTTGGTGGCGCCCGCGGCTCGCGCGCGCTGGAGGATCCGGACATAGGCGCTCGAGATGTTGTCGAAGTGCTTCTGGTAGCCGATCGGCGCGAAGAACTCGGCCTCGTTGAGGATGCGGAGAAACTCGGGCACCTCGCGGATGAAATCGAAAAAGGCGCTGAAGCGCTCGACCTCCTGCCATGCTTCGTTGGCGGTGCCGGTGCGCGCATGGATGAAGCGGACCATATCGAGGCCGATCTTCGGCAGCAGCTGGTCGAGCAGCTCCTGACGGTTCTCGAAATGATTGTAGAACGTGCCCTGCGCCACACCGGCGGCTTCGGTGATGCGCGCAACGGAGGCTTCGGCATAGCCGTATTTGCCGACGACCTTGGTCGCAGCATCGAAGATCTTCTGCTTGGTCCAGGCGTTGCGCTCGACCCGGTTGAGTTTTGTCACTTTGGCGGATGTCGCTTGCGTCATGCGGTGGCCTCGAGTTCGGCGCGGAGCAGGCGTTTGAGCACTTTGCCGGATGGATTGCGCGGCAGGCTGTCGCGGATGATCAACTGCCGCGGCACTTTGAAGCCGGCGAGCCGAGCGCGGCAGAAATCGGTGAGGTCGGGCAGATCGAGCTTGGCGTCGCCGTCCAGCACAACGACGGCGACCGGCTTCTCGCCCCAGCGGTCGTCCGGCAGGCCGATCACCGCGACCTCGCGCACCCCGCGCATCTCGTAGATGACACGCTCGACCTCGGAGGAGGCGATGTTCTCGCCGCCGGAGATGATCATGTCTTTCTTGCGATCGGTCAGATAGAGGAAGCCGTCGTCGTCGAGATAGCCGACGTCGCCGGTGCGGAACCAGTCGCCGAAGAAGGCGGATGCCGTCTTCTCCGGATCCTTCCAGTAGCCCCGCGTGACCTTCGGGCCGCGCAGGCAGATCTCGCCGTTCTGGCCGGCGGGCAAGCGCTTGCCGGCATCGTCGCGGATCTCGATCTCGACATGGGCGATGGCGCGGCCGGTCGAGCCGATCTTCTCGATCTCGCAGCCCGCCTCCATGAACGTATCGCCGCCGCAGCTTTCGGTCAGGCCGTAGGCATCGATGTAGCGCGCATTCCCAAAATAGTCGGAGAAGGCCCGGATGCGAACCTCCGGCGTCTTCTCGCCGCCGCCGATCGCCCATCGCAGGCTGGAGACATCGTATCGCGCGCGGTTCGGGCAGGTGAGGAGGGCCGTGGTCATGACCGGCGCAAACCATGCCGCGTTCAGCTTCTCGCGCTCGATCGCGGCCAGCGCCGGTTCGGGCTCGAAGCTGCGATGAATGCACAGCATGCCGCCGTGCCAGAGCACGGCGATGCCGGGCAGGTCGAGCGCGCCGACGTGATAGAGCGGCCCGACGACGAGCAGCCGCGTATCGGCGTTCAGCCCGAGCACCACGGTCTGGTCGGCGGATTTCCAGTAGATGTTCTCGTAAGTGAGCATCACCCCCTTGGGGCGATCCGTCGTGCCCGAGGTGTACATCAACCGCATCAGGTCGCGCGGCTGGCGGACATGGATCGGCGCCGGCGCAATGTCCGGCGCAAGATTGGTGACGCTGGACTGCGCGACTTCACCCAGCAGCACCACCCGCGCGCCACCGGTTGCTATCGCAGCAAATTCCTCGTCGGCGACGAGCAGGTGCGCGCCGGAATTGCCGACGATATAGCCGACTTCAGCGGCCGACAGGCGATAATTGATCGGCAGGAACACCGCGCCGATATGGCTGGTCGCGAACACCAGTTCGAGAAAGGCCGTGCTGTTCTTCATCAGGACGGCGACGACATCGCCGGGCGCGATTCCGCGTGTCGCGAGCCAGTTGCCGACCTGCCGGATCCGCAGATCGAAATCTGCATAGGAGACGTCTTCGCCGCGATATTTCAGCGCACAGCGGTCCGGAGTCCGCCTGGCATGAAATGCGATGAAGCTGGAAAGATTGATCATTTGCCGTCCGTCGGGCCGATTCCGGCGCCATTTTCTCCCTTAATGAATTATGAGTCGTAATTCATCTTCGGCTTGACGTCACCCCCCTCGCTCTGAAAACATTGCGGCCATGGAGACGAAACGATCTCCGACAGGGATTTGGGAACGCGAATCCGACAGGGAGGGGAATATGACGAGGACCCGGAAACCGGGCATCAGCCGGCGCTCGACGCTTGCGCTGATGGGCGCCGGTGCGGTGAGCTTTGCTGCGCCATGGGTGGCGCGCGCACAGGCCAAGACCATCAAGATCGGCATGCCGACCATTCTGTCGGGTCGCGTCGCGCAACTCGGCACGTCCTCGCGCAACGCGGTGATGCTGGAAGTCGAGAAGGTCAATGCCGCCGGCGGCCTCGCCGGGCGGCAGATCGAGATGGTGATCCGCGACTCCAAGGGACAGCCGCAGGAAGCCGCGCGGATCGCGCGCGAGCTCGTCAACACCGACGGCTGCGAGATGCTGCTCGATGGCGAGGCATCGTCTGGATCGTTCGCGGTTCACGAGGTGGCGCGCGATCTCGGCGTGCTCTGCATCCACACCTGCTCGGAAGCGTCGTCGCTGACCGCCGATCCCAAGCAGCATATTCCGAACGCCTTCCGCTGCGTGCGGCAGGGCATTCATGACTCGATCGTCGGCGCCGGCTACGCGGCCGGGATCGCCAAGGCCAAGGGCCTGAAGAAATGGGCGACCTGTTCGCCCGACTATGCCTATGGCCGCGATACCACCGGCGAATTCGTGCTGTACCTCAAGAAATTCGCGCCCGATGTCGAGATCATCAGCGAATCCTGGCCGAAACTGTTCCAGCCCGATTACACCGAGGTGGTGACCAAGATCCTGCAGGCCAAGCCGCAGGCGCTCTATTCCTGCCTGTGGGGTGGCGATCTCACCTCCTACATCGATCAGGCCAACATCTACGCGATGTTCACGCAGATGGAGGTGTTCGCGGTCAACATGGCCGACTACACTGCGCTGACGGTGGTGAAGAACCTGCCCAAGGGTATCCACTCGGGCGACCGTTACATCAAGACATTCCCGCCGACGCCGGAGAATGCAGCCTGGGGCGATGCCTACAAGGCGAAGTACAACGAGTACCCGACCAACTGGTCCTGGCAGAACGCGACGGCGGTCATGTTCCTCAACGAGGCCGTCAAGAAGGCGAACTCGACCGACGGCAAGAAGGTCGCGGAGGCCCTCACCGGGCTCACCATCAAATGCCCGTTCGGTGCCGACGGCACCGTGACCATGCGCGCCGACGACCACACGCTGGTCGGCTACGCGATCGGCTGGGGCACCACGATCCCGCAGGAGCCCTACGTGCCCGACGTCAAGGCCGGGGACTGGAAGACCATCTTCGAGCTCGAAGCCGAGTGGAAGAAGAGCAAGGGCTACACCTGATCCGCATGCGGGGTGGAGGTGGTGACCGGCTGCCTCCGCCTTCCGTCTGATGCTTGTCGCGCGCCGGCGTTGCGGCCGCCGTAATGGATGATTCTCGTGGACCTCGACGCGCTCGCCAGTTGCCTCACCAGTCCCGCCTGTCTGGTGACGCAGACCACCAGCGGCCTGATCATCGGCATGCTGCTGTTTCTCGTCGCCGTCGGGCTGACCCTGATCTTCGGCGTGCTCAAGGTGGTCAATTTCAGCCATGGCGCCTTCTATATGTTCGGCGCCTATTTCGCGATGACGGCCTACCAGCTCACCGGCAGCTTTGCGCTGGCGATCCTGAGCGGAGCCGTCGGCACCGCGCTCCTCGGCCTGATCTTCGAACGCGCGTTCATGAGCCGGGTCTACGGCCGCGACGTCCTGATGCAGCTTTTGGTCTGCTACGCCTTCGTGCTGATCTTCGACGACGTCGTCCGCATGATCTGGGGACCTGAATTCAGGTCGATGGGCATGCCGGCCGCATTCCAGGTGCCGCCACTATTCATCGCCGGCGGCGTGGTGCCGCCATATTATCTGCTGCTGATCGGGGTGGCGCTCGTCGCCGCGGTGGTTCTCGGGTTAGGACTGGCGCGTTCCAGGATCGGCAAGGTGATCCGTGCCGCCGCGCACAATCCCGGGATGGTGTCGGCGCTCGGCATCAACACCGGGCTGATCTATGGCGGCGTGTTCGCGCTCGGCGGCATGCTGGCGGGACTGGCGGGAGCGCTGGCCGCGCCGGTGCGCTCGCTGACGCCGGGCATGGGTTTCTCGGTCTTGATCGAGTCCTTCATCGTCACCGTCATCGGCGGCATGGGCTCGATCCTGGGGGCGCTGATCGGCGCGCTCCTGATCGGCCTGATCCGCTCGTTCGGATCGCTCGGCTTCCCGCTGTTCACCGAGGGGCTGATGTATCTCTTCATGGTGATCGTGCTGGTGTCGCGTCCGACCGGCCTGTTCGGCAAGGAGGTGGCATGACCGAGTTGCAGGCCGGGCAGGGCGCACAGCCCCTCAATGTACCCCGGGTCGACGCCAGGCCGCAGCGCTATCGCGACGTGCTGGTCGCGCTCGCAGCTTTTGTCCTGCTCGCGCTGCTGCCGGTCTTGTTCGGCAGCAAGCAACTGCTCGACTTCGTGATCCGCTGTGCGGCCTACGGTCTATTCGCGACGTCGCTCAACCTCCTGATCGGTTACACCGGCCTGATCTCGTTCGGGCACGGCATGTTCTTCGGCCTCGGCGCCTACGGCTTCGGCCTCATGATGCAGAAGACCGGTGTGCCGATTCCCGTTGCCTTCGTCGCCACGCTGGCGATGACCTTCGTCGTCGCCGCTGTCATCGGCGCGATCTGCGTGCGGCTGAAGGAGATCTATTTCGCCTTCGTCACGCTGGCGTTCCAGATGCTGATCCACTCGACGATCCTGTCGTGGCAATCGCTAACCGGTGGCGACCAGGGCCTGCGCGGCGGCATTCCGCGGCCGCCGTTCCTCGGCATCGACCTGTCGAACCATCTGCATCTCTACATCACGAGCTGCGCGCTGCTGGTGATCGGGCTGCTCCTGATGCGCCAGATCGCGCAGTCGCCGTTCGGCTACACGCTGCGCATGATCCGCGACAACGCCACGCGGGCGAGCTTCATCGGGATCGACGTCTGGCGCGCGAAGCTGACAATCTTCGTGCTGGCGGCGCTGTTCGCGGCGACCGGCGGCATCATCATGGCGCTGTTCGTCTCCGGCGCCTATCCCGAATTCGCCTACTGGACGATCTCGGGCGAGGGCATCTTCATCAACATGCTCGGCGGCGTGACCACCTTCCTCGGGCCGATGGTCGGGACGGTGCTGCTGCTGATCCTCAACGACACCGTCACGCGCCTGACCGAGTATCACGGCATCGTGCTCGGCATCGTGATCCTGTTCTTTGCCATCGGCCTGCGAAAAGGCCTGATGGACTTCGTCGTCGAATGGTTCGGCCATCGACGTGGTGAAGGGCGTGGTTAGCCATGCTGGAAATTCGTGCCCTCTCGAAATCCTTTGGTGGCGTCAAGGCGACCGACAACGTTTCGCTCGACTTTGCCGACAATTCGCTCACCGCCGTGATCGGCCCCAACGGCGCCGGCAAGAGCACGTTCTTCAACCTGATCACGGGCGCGCTGCGGCCGGACGCCGGGCAGATCCTGCTCAATGGCGTCGACATTGCGGGCAAGACGCCGCCCGAGATCGTGCGCCATGGCATCGGTCGTGCCTTCCAGGTCGCGAGCATCTTCCCCTCGCTGACGGTCGAGGAGACGATGCTGGCAGCGGTCTGTGCCGATCAGCGCCGCGCCGGCGTGATGCATCGCCGCTTTCCATTGGCCGAGACGCGCGACCGCGCCGAGCACGCGATGGAGCTGCTCGGCCTTGCCGGCAAGCGCAACAGGACCGCGGCGACGCTGTCGCATGGCGACCAGAAGCTGCTCGATATCGCGCTCGCACTGGTGCTTGACCCCAAGGTGCTGCTGCTCGATGAGCCGACCGCGGGCATGGGCACCGAGGAGCGGTGGCGCATGATCGACAAGGTGCGCGAGCTCTGGGAGAAGCAGAAGATCACCGTCGTGTTCATCGAGCACGACATGGACATCGTGTTCAAGATCGCACCTGAGATCGTCGTGCTGTGTTACGGCCGGATCCTGGCGACCGGGACGCCTGATGCGATCCGCAAGAATGAAGCCGTCATCGAGGCCTATCTCGGCAGCGACGACCATGCGGGAGCGGTGGCATGAGCGCCCAGCCGGTGGTGCAGGTCGAGGATCTCGACGTCTATTATGGCACCAGCCAGATCCTGTTCGGCGTCGGTCTGTCCGTGCGGAAGGGCGAGACCATGGCGCTGCTCGGCCGCAACGGAGCCGGCAAGTCGACCACCATGAAGGCGATCATGGGGCTGGCGCCGGCACGCCGCGGCAAGGTGACCTTGCGCGGCAACGTGGTCTCCGGGATGAGGCCGCATCACATTGCGCGGGCCGGGCTCGGCTTCGTGCCGGAGGACCGGCAGATCTTTCCCGAGCATAGCGTCGAGGACAACCTCGTCATCGGCCAGAAGAAGGGACCGGATGGTGAGGACGAGTGGTCGATCCGCCGCGTCTATGACGTATTCCCGCTGCTGGAGCCGCTGCGGCACCGGATCGCGGGTAGGCTCTCTGGTGGCGAGCAGCAGATGCTGGCGATTGCCCGCACGCTGATGGGCAATCCGGTGCTGCTGCTGCTGGACGAGCCGAGCGAGGGGCTGGCGCCGATCATCGTGCAGCGCATCGGCGAGCTGCTGCGGCAGCTCCGCGGCACCGGTGCCACGGTATTGATCGCCGAGCAGAACATGCATTTTTGCCTTGGCCTTGCGAGCCACGCGACGGTTATCGACAAGGGGCAGATCGTCTACACATCCTCCATCGAAGAGCTGAAGGTCAACGACAACATCCGGCAGCGCTATCTGGCGCTGTAGGGCATGATCTGGAAAAGTGCGCAGCGGTTTTCCGAGAAGATCGCGCCCAAGAGAATAAGGCTCTTCGACAGCTGTGGGAGGACAAATGGCGGGCGAACGCAAGCTGACGCCGACGCACGAGGCGCCGTATCGCGGGCTGAAAGTACTGGATTTCGGGCAGGGGATCGCCTCGCCCTATTGCGCGATGCTGCTCGGGGTCTATGGCGCCGACGTCATCAAGGTCGAGCCGCCCGAAGGCGACTGGTCGCGCTATCTGGGCACGACCTATGGCAATCACACGACGCTGTCGGCCGTCTATAACCGCGGCAAGCGCAGCTTGTGCCTCGACATGAAGCACAAGGACGGGATCGCGATCGCGCACCGGCTGGCGCGCGAGGCGGACGTGCTGATTGAAGGGTTTCGCCCCGGTGTCGCGGAGCGGCTCGGGCTCGGCTATGAGAGCCTGTCGCGCGACAATCCAGGCCTGGTCTATCTGTCGGTCAGCGGATTCGGGCAGAGCGGGCCGTATTCGAAGCGACCCGGCTCGGACTCAGTGGCGCAGGCGTTTTCGGGGCTGGTCTCGGTCAATATCGGCACCGATGGCGTGCCGCATCGGGTCGGCACAACGATCTCTGACGTCGTCACCGGCGTGTACGCGTTCCAGGCGATTGCGACGACCTTGTTCGCGCGTGCGACGGTCGGCACGGGGCGCTGGATCGACGTCAATCTTTGCCAGTCGACGTCGGCGCTGCTCGGGCACAAGGTCGCGGAGTTCATCCTCGAGGGCGGCACCCCGCGCGCGCTCAATGTGCCGGCTGGCACCTACCAGACGCAGGACGGCTGGATGATGGTCACGCTGGTGAACGAGCCGCAATACAAGCGGCTGTGCGGCGCGATCGGCCGCGAGGATTTGGCAAGCGACCCGCGCTTCGCCGATTTTGCCCGGCGTGCCGACGCGGCCGACACGCTGATCCCGCAGCTGCGCGAGGTGTTCCTGATGCAGCCGACGGATGCTTGGCTGACGCGGCTGCACGGGGCCGATATCATCGCGGAGCGGATCCTCAATCCCGGCGAATGGCTGCGCAATCCGCACGTCGAGACGATCAGGGCGTCGGTCCGCCAGGATACGCCGGGCGTCGGCGCGGTCTATTCGCCCCGGACGCCGGGGATCGCGAGCCTGTCCGAGGATCACCTCTGCCCCGCGCCGGACGTCGGGCAGGATAGCCGCGCGGTGCTGGCGGAGGCTGGCTTTGGTTCGGTCGAGATCGACGGCTTGCTGCTGTCGGGCGCGGTGCGGCAGGCCGAAGCGATCACAGGAGGCAAGACATCGTGAGCACGGACCTCGTTCGTTACTCGGTCAGCGATCAGATTGCGGAGATCGTGCTGGATCGCGGGCCGGTGAATGCGCTCAGCATCCCCTTGATCGACGCGTTGCTGGCGGCGCTGGCCAGAGCACGTGATGATGACGCGGTGCGCGCCGTCATCATCAGCAGTGCCCACAAGGTGTTTTGCGCCGGCCTCGACCTCGATATCGTCAGGGGCAAGCCCGCGATCGAGACCAAGACATTCCTCGAGCGGCTGTATTTCGCGCTGAATGATACGCAGTACCGCATGGGCAAACCAACGATCGCGGCGATCGATGGTGCGGTCCGGGCTGGCGGCATGACGATCGCGATTTCCTGCGACATGATCGTTGCGGGCGACGGCTCGACCTTCGGCTATCCAGAGATCGATGTCGGCCTGATCCCGGCGATCCACTTCGTGCAGCTGCCGCGGCTGGTCGGCAAGCACCAAGCGTTCGGCCCGCTATTCCTCGGCGAGCCCTTCGACGCGGCGACCGCCTTCCGCATGGGATTGCTCAGCGAGGTGGTGCCGAAGGGCACCGCGCTGGCTCGGGCCCATGAGATCGCACGCAAGCTTGCGTCGAAATCGCCCATCGTGATGAAGATCGGCCGCGATGCCTTCACGCGCGCGGTCGATGCCGATTTCCGCCGCTCGGTCGAGAACACGGCGGAAAGCTTTGTGGTGGTCGCATCGACGGAGGACTGCCAGGAAGGGCTGAATGCGTTCGTTGAGAAGCGAACGCCCAACTACAAGGGACGGTAAATGGCTGGATTATATTTCGAAGAGTTCGAGGTCGGGCAGGAATTCCATCACGAGTTCAGCCGGACCGTGACGGAGATGGACAACACCATGTTCAGCCTCCTGACCATGAACCCGCAGCCGCTGCACCTCGACGCGCACTTCTCCGAGAAGACTGAGTTCGGCCAGCGGCTGTTCAACAGCCTCTATACGCTCGGTATCATGATCGGCATGAGCGTGTACGACACGACCTTGGGAACCACGGTCGGAAACCTCGGCATGACCGACGTCAAGTTTCCAAAGCCGGTGTTTCATGGCGACACGCTGAAGGCGCATACCAGGATCATCGGCAAGCGCGCCAGCAAGTCGCGGCCGACCCAAGGCATTGTCGAATTCGAGCACACCATGACCAACCAGCGCGGCGAGGTTGTGGCAAGCTGCCGCCGCACCGGCCTGATGCACTGCAAGCCGAAGGCATAGACGATGCGATCGTTCCTGTTCGTTCCCGGCGACAGCACCCGGAAATATGAGAGTGCGAAGAAGACCGCGGCCGACGCATTGATTCTCGATCTCGAGGATTCCATCGCACCGGAGCAGAAGGTTGTCGCGCGTGGGATCACGCGCGAGATGCTCGATGCGCGCAATCCGGACCAGAAGCTCTATATCCGCGTCAATGCGCTCGATACCGATCTGACGCTTGGCGACCTCGCGGCGGTGATGCCCGGGAAGCCCGATGGCATCGTGCTGCCGAAGTGCGCCGGCGCTGCCGATGTCAACAAGCTCGCGCTCTATCTCGATGCATTCGAGGCCGCCTCAGGTATCGCGCAGGGCACCACGCGGATCGTCACGGTGGCGACCGAGACGGCGCGCGCGGTGCTGAAAATCCTCGACTTCGAGAACATGAGCCCGCGGCTTTGGGGCATGATGTGGGGTGCGGAGGACCTTGCGGCCTCGCTCGGCGCAACGCGCAACCGCACCGACGGCCGCTATCACTCGCCCTTCATCCTCGCCCGCGATCTCTGTCTGATCGGCGCGGCCGCAGCCGGCGTGGTCGCGATCGATACCATCGCCACCGACATCAACGATCTCGATGCGCTGAAGGCGGAGGCGATCGCGGCGCGGCAGGACGGCTTCCTCGCCAAGGCCGTGATCCATCCCAAGCATGTCGATGTCGTCAACGCGGCCTTCATGCCGACCGATGAGGAGATCGCGTGGTCGGAGCGGGTGATCGCTGCGTTTGCCAACAATCCGTCCGGGGTCGCCAAGATGGACGGCAAGATGCTGGACAAGCCGCATCTGCGCGCCGCCGAGAAGATCCTGGCGTCGCGCAGGAAATAGTCAGTCGGGGTCGATCAGCGCGCCCTCCTTGAGGAGGGCGGCAATCTCCGCATCCGCAAGTCCAGCCTCGCGCAGGATCTCCCGGCCATGCTCGCCGAGGTTTGGCGGATAGGTCCGGATCGATGGCGGCGTCTTGCTCCAGGTGGCAGCAGGGCCGGCCAACCGCAGCGTGCCTTCGGTCGGATGCTCCATTGATTGGATCAGCCCGACGGCCTCCAGATGCGGATCGTCGATCAGGCTGTCGAGATCGTGCAGCGGCGCATGCGGAATGTCGGCCTCTTCGAAGAAGCGCATCCATTCGGCGGTGCTGCGGGTCTTCATCATCTGCGAGAACCAGTCGTAGACAAAATCGTAGTTCCGGGTTCGCGCAGAGATGCTGTTCAGCCGCGGGTCGCGGTCGGCCTCATTGGTGAGGCCGATCTTGGCGAAGAACGCGTTCCATTGCTTGTCGGAATAGACCAGCGCGCAGATGTAGCCGTCGCTGGTTTGATACGGACGGCGGTCGGGCGACAGCAGCCGGGAGTAGCCAGATGGGCCAATCGGTGGCGCGAAGCTGCGGCCGGCCATGTGATCGCCGAGCACGAACTGCGCCATGGTCTCGAACATTGGGATTTCGATCGCCTGGCCTTCCCCCGTGCGCTCGCGGTGGAACAGCGCGGCCAGGATGGCGTGGACGGCATTGAGGCCGACGATGCGGTCAGCCATGGTCGCCGGCGAGTAGCGCGGCTCACCGGTGATCCTGCCGGTCAGCGCGGGCAGGGCGGTCAGCCCCTGGATCAAGTCGTCATAGGCGGGCCGGCCCGCATAGGGCCCGGTCTCGCCGAAGCCGTGCAGGCTGGCGTAGACCAGCCGCGGATTGGTGGCGAGGAGGTCGTCGGCGCCGAGCTTCAGCCGCGCCATTGCCGCAGGACGAACGTTGTGGACGAAGACATCGGCGTCCGCGGCAAGCCGCAGCAGCGCCGCGCGGCCGCCGGCCTTCTTCAGGTCGAGCACGATCGAGCGCTTGTTGCGGTTGCCCTGCAGGTACATCGCGCCCATCGCGGAATGGCGCATCGGGGCGGCGTGGCGCATCACATCGCCATCGGGGCTCTCGACCTTGATCACGTCGGCGCCGTAGTCGCCGAGGATCATGGTCGCGTAGGGTCCCATCATCACGCTGGTGAGGTCGACGATCCTGACGCCGGCGAGCGGACCCGCCAGCGCGGATGGTTTTTCTCTCGTCGGGGCCTGGCTCAATGTGTAGCAGCCAGTGCTTCGGTGAAGGCCTTGAAGACGTCGGTGCCCGGCTTGCCGCGCTTGTCGACGTCCTTCACCCAATCCTGGGCCACCGACTTGAAGGCGGTGTCGAACACCTTCTTGTCGTCAGCGCTGAAGTTGATGACCTTCGTGCCCTGCGACTTGATCTTGTCGGCAGCGGCCTTCTCGCCGTCCTCGAACCGCTTGCAGGCCTCGCGCGTGGTCTGCTCGCCGGCCTCGACCAGCGCCTTGCGCACATTCTCGGGCAGCAATTTGAATTTCAGCTCGCCGATCGAATAGGTGAAGATCGCGGTGCCGAAGTTCAGCCCCTCGGTGCCCGACTTGAGGATCTTGCCGAAGTCGTAGGACGCCGAGCTCTGGTAGGAGAAGATCAGCCCGTCGAGCGTGCCGCGGGTCAGCGATTCATAGATCTCGGGTGCGGCCATCCGCACCGGAACGCCGCCGATCGAGCGCATCATCAGGTCCATCGCGCCGCCGGTGGTGCGGATCTTCAGGCCTTCGAGGTCCTTTGCGGTCTTGACATCGCGGCTGGTCGCAAGCTGGACTTGGTAGGCCGGTAGCGCCAGCGTCACCAGCGGCCGAAGCTGGTTCGGCGCAAACTCCTTGGTCTCCAGGATGCCGCCATTGTGCGAGACCTTGTAGAAGGCGAGCGAGCCTTGGCATTCGCTGTCGAAGATGCCGGGCAGTTCGGCGACGGCCGTCAGCGGAAACTTGTCCGACGAATAGGACGGCACGATGTAGGAGACGTCGGCAACGCCAAGCGCGGTGAGTTGGGCCATGTCCTTGGCCTTGCCGAGCTGCTCCGCCGGGAAGTGCTGGAACGTGACCTGGCCGTTGGTCAGCTTCGTGACGAGCTCTGAAAACGGCTTGCCGACGAGCTCATGGATCACGTGGCCGGACGGCAGGCTGTCGGCAAGGCGCAGGGTGATCTTCTCCTGGGCATTGCCAGCTCCCATTGTTGCCACCAACGAAATTGCAGCCAGCGCAAGCGGCCTCGCCAGTCGAACCGACATTATGTTTCTCTCCCATGTTCGTTGGTCTTCAGTAGCCCATTTTCATGGGCAGCCAGAGGATGATCATCGGCCAGATCACCAGGATCGCAATTGCAATCAGGTGCGCGACGAAATGGGGGAATACACCGTGAAAGACCTCGCTCACCGGACGTCCCGAGTAGCGTGCCACGACGAAGCAATTGAGCCCTACCGGCGGCGTGATCATGCCGACCTCGGCCGTCACGATCTTGATCACGCCGAACCACAGTGGATCGTAGCCGAGCGACTTGATCAGCGGCAGCACGATCGGAACCGTCAACACCAGGATTGCGATCTGGTCCATGAAGGAGCCGAGAACGATATAACCGAACAGGATAATGGTCAGGATCAGCCACGGAGGCACCGGCAGGCCGCCCACCCAACTCACCAGATTCTGCGTTACCTGTGTCAGCGTGAAGAAGTAACCGAAGATCGAGGCACCGAACAGAATCATGGCGATCATGCAGGTGCCGTGAGCCGAACGGAGCAATGCGCTACGCAGCGTCTTGCGATTGATCCTGCCTTTCCAGCAGGCGAGCGCAAACGCGCCAAATGCGCCAAGCGCAGACGCCTCGGTCGGTGTGGCGACGCCGGTATAGATGACGCCGGTGACCATACCGAACAACAGCAGCATAGGCCCTACGACGCGCAGCATACGAAGCTTTTCCGCGAGCGATACGGAGGGAGCCGACGGAGCACGTGCGGGATCTTGCCAGGCCAGGAACCAGACGGTCGCCATGATCGTGAAGGTGACGAGGATCCCGGGAATGACGCCGCCGATCAGGAGGGCGCCAATATTCACTTCCGCCAGCAAGCCGTAGATCACCAGCGCCACGGATGGCGGGATCAGCATCGCAAGAGTGCCAGATATCGCCACGACGCCCGCTGCCATTCTCGGCTCATAGCCCAGCTTCAGCATTGCCGGCAGGCTCGTGGCGGAAAGCGTGGCGGCCGAAGCGGTACTGGTGCCGCAGATCGCGCCGAAGCCGGCGCCGGCCAGTGCCGTCGCCATGCCGAGACCGCCAGGGATTCGTCCGACCCAGGCCGCAGTCGCCTTGAACAGGTCGTCGGCGATGCCGCTCACGAGCACGAATTCCGCCATTAGCAGGAACATCGGGATCGTGATCAGCTCGTAGGAGGTCACCGCCGAGAGCGGCGCGGTCTGCAGTATTCCAGTCAGTATCGACATGCCGCCGACCAAGTACAGGCCGAGCACGCCGGATCCTGCCATCGCAAACCCGACTGGGGTGCCGATCGCAAGCAGCACGAACAGCACCAGCATTACCAGCATCAGCGTCATTCGAACGTCTCTCCGGCGGCGTGCGAGGTGGGTAGTGCGATCACGCTACGTCCGGTCGCGAGCGAGATCACATGAGCAACGAGGTGAAGCGTGAGGCGGATCGTGATCAGCCCGGCGCCGAACGGAACCAGGCCGATCGACGGCCACATCGGCCAGGGTATCGCGCCGGCCATCACATCGGCGGACCTGAAGCTGTCGACGGCACGCAGCAAGCCCAGATAGGCGATCAGCGAGAATATGACGATGCCGACCACGCAGGTAACAATCTCCGAGACACGGATCATCGCCGGCGAGAATTTCTGCTGCAGGATGTCCACGCTGACATGGGCATGGCTGGCGTGGGCGTCCGACAGCACCAGGAAAAAGATACCGGCCATCAGGTAGAGCGAGATCAGGTCATAGGCCCATGAGAAGGGCTTGTTGAACACGTAACGCATGATGACGTCGCCGAACACGATCATCATGATCGCAAACATGAACGTCGCCGCAATCGTCGAGGCAACCTTCTCGATGGCGCCGAGCGCCCTTAGCAATCCGTCGATCAATTTTCTGTCCCCGTGGCTTTGCGTATTCATTTTGCCGGGACGGCAGCGACCGCGGCGTCAAACTCCTTCAGGGCGTCGCTGCCGTGCTTGCCGCGCGCATCGAGCCCGTCGGCCCATGCCTTGCCCACGCCCTTCGTCAGGTCCTTGAGTTTTGCGACGACGTCAGGCTGCAAGGTATCGAACTGGACGCCTGCGGCTTCCATCGACTTCATGGTCTCGGTGTCCTGCTTCTGCACTTCCTTGCAGGCGGACGGCAGGATCTCCTCGGCGGTGTCGATCATCGCCTTCTGAATCTCCGGCGATAGTTTCTTCCAGGCGTTCTCGCTGATCGAATAGGCGACCACGAAGCTCGCGAAGCCAAAGCCGTCGGTGGAATGTTTCACCAGCTTGTCGGCGCCATAGGCGACGACGCTCTCGAGCGGAAACAGGAGACCGTCCATCGTGCCGCGCGACAGCGACTCGTAGGCGTCGGGGGCCGCCATCCGTACCGGCACCGCGCCGATCGCGCGCAAGGTGAGGTCCTGCGCGCCGCCGGTCGACCGCAGCTTCAGTCCATTGATGTCGGCTGTGTCCTTCACCGGTTGCTTCACGGTCAGGATACGATAGGGCGGAAGGCTGACTGCGAGCAGCAGGCGGATGCCGTTTGCGGTATAATCCTGCTCTGCAATCACGCCGCTTCGCGCGGTCTTCCAATAGGCGAGCGTGCCCTGGCAGGAATGCTCGAACGCGCCGGGGAGCATCGCGACTTCGGAGACCGGCATCTTGTCGGAGACGTAAGCGGGCGCGACATAGCCGATATCGGCGACGCCGGCTTGCGTCAGCTTCAACATGTCGGCGGCCTTGCCGAGCTGCTGCGCCGGATAGTGTTCGAACGTCACCGCGTTGTTGGTGCGCTTCTGCACCTCGGCCATCCAGGGCTCGAGCACGAGGCGGACGAGGTAATGCCCTTTCGGAAAAGAGTCGGCCACCCGCAGCTTGATCGGTTCCGCCGCCGCCAGATTGACCGACGCGATGAGGAAGCCGTAACCGGCTAATATGCGCCGAAGCCCGCCCATATGTCCTGCCCCTGAGTAGCCTTGTTGTTTTGAGCAGCTGCGCATAAACGAAATTGCCCGTCAAGCATGGCTCGGCTGAGCATGCCTGATCGGACAACCGGAGAGCGCAGGCGGCCATGCGCCGGCGCGATTGCGAGGGCGGAAGTCGAGGACGTCGATGCGCTTGATTTCAAGCCGTAAGCGCGCGACGGCCAACTGGCTGGAAGCTGATGCTGAGAGGCAACCAGATATCGATCAATTTTGTCCACCACGCGGGAAATTCCTCCGGTGTGCTCGACGGCTCGGCGCCGCCGCCGGCGGCATGGCGGCCACGATCATCATCGAGCGGGTCTGAAGCCGGTTAGACCGCGGGAAACTCCAGCGCGAAAGCGACGCTCTGGCTGGCAGGCAGGAGACGGATCGTACCGCCATGGCTCACCATGACGGCTTGCGCGATGGCGAGGCCCATGCCGGTGCCGCCGCTATCGCGGCGGGTGGTGAAGAAGGCATCGAAGATCTTGTCGCTGTTGGCGTCGGAGATCGGGTCACCATCGTTGCTCACCGTCACCCTGAGGGTCGAGGTTTCGGCAATCGCTTCGAGCTGCACCGACCTGGCATTGTGACGGAAGGCGTTGTCGGCCAGATGCGCCAGTACGATCAGAGCCTTCTCGCCGGACATCCCGATCGAGCGGTCGAGGTGGCCGCTGGCCACGATTGTCCGCTGTGCAAAGCGGCTCTTCAGGTTCGTGATGACGCCAGAAAGCGGGGTCTGCTCGTTCTGCGGAGCGCTCTCTGCGCGCGCCAGCTCGCGCAGCCGCTGGCTCATCGCATCGAGCCGCGCGACGTCGCCAAGGATGTTCGAGATGAAGCTCTGTTGCTCGGATCGGGTCAGCGTGTCCGACTTACTTTGAAGCGAATCCTGCAGCAGCTCGGCCGCGCCCCGCATCGATGTCAGCGGCGATTTCAATTCGTGCGTCAGGTGTGCCGAGAAGGTGGCGATGTAGTCGGAGCGGCGCGACAGCTGTTGGGCCATGTCGAGGAAGCTGTCGGAGAGCTGGGCGAGCTCGCGGGTGCCATAATGCTGCAGCGGTTGAAACGCATTGCGGTCGCCGCGGCCGATCCGCACGGCGCGATCGACGAGCTCGCGCATCGGGCGCGTGACCGTACGAGAGAACATCAGCCCGATCGCAACGGTCGCCAGTAGCACGGCCAATGTGGCGAGCAGGAACTTGCCGCGCTCCTGGTAGAGATGATCGAAGATGTTGCTCGGCGTCCGCGACGTGTAGATCACGCCGGCGACGTGATCGTTGACGGTCACGGGCATCGCGGAGAAGACATGGACACCGACGCCGCGGCTGATCGAATAGATCGGTGGCGGAGGCTTGTCCGGCATGCGGATGCGCAGCGTGGCGCTATACTGGCCGCCCAGCGCCGCAGCCACCTCCTCGATATGGGCAAGCGACTGTCCGACCTCCTGGCGTCCCGCGATCACCACACCTTGCGGATCGAGAATACGGAAACCCGCCAGCGTGACCTTCTGGGTCTCCAGGATGATGGGCATGAGTGCGGTACCGATCTCGACATAGGCCGGATCCGCCGGCTTCGCCGCCGGCAGCGCATCGGGCCGTCGCCGCAGCAGGTCGTTGCCGGCGAGATCGAGCGCGGGCCGGATCGGCGTCACCTGCTCGCCGCGATCAGGCAGTGCCTCCGGCGGTACCGCGGCGCCGAGCAGGATGCCATCGCCAAGCCGCGCCTTCACGTGTTCGGCGTAGATCGCGGCAAGGACACGGCTTTGCGCGATCAGCTCGGCTTGCGTCTGGTGAATCAGCTGATTGTCGTAGAGGCGAAAGAAAAACAGCCCCATCAGTGGCAGGACCGCGACCGACGCAAGCACGGTGAAAATGACCAGACCAAGCGACGGTCGCCACTTCTGGCGGGCGCGGAACGATGTCATGCTTGCTGCTCGCCGCGACCGAGCCTGAAGCCAACGCCGTGAACGGTTTCGATAACGTTGTCGCAGTTTACGGCTGCGAGCTTGGCCCGGATGTTGCGGATGTGGCTGTCGATGGTGCGGTCGGAGACCTGGATGTTGAGCTGGTAGGCCGCACTCATGATCTGCTCGCGGTTGAACACCGCCGTTGGCCGCGTCAGGAAGGCGCGCAGAATTCCGAACTCGATCGCGGTCAGGCGCAGCGGCACGCCGGCGAATGCCGCCACGTGCTGCTCGGGATCGACCGAGAGATGTCCCCGGGAGAGCACGCCGGCCTCTGTCCTTGTCCCCGCCTTCCGCAGGGTCATGCGCCGCAGGATGACATTCACCCGCGCGACGAGCTCGCGCGGGCTGAACGGCTTGGTCACGTAGTCGTCACCGCCGATCTCCAGGCCGAGGACACGGTCGCTCTCGTCGTCACGGGCGGAGAGGAACAGGATCGGCACGTCGGACGATTTGCGGATCTCGCGGCAAACGTCGAGGCCATCAAATTCCGGCATGCCGATATCGAGCACGATCAGGTCCGGCCGCTCGCCGGCAAACCGGGTCAGCGCCTCCTTGCCGTCGCGGGCCTCGGCCACGTTCATGCCGGCTTTCTTGAGCGCGACGCGGATGACCTCGCGGATATGCAGGTCGTCGTCGACGATGAGGATGCGGTGCGTCACGAGTCGTCTCCGAAAACCGGCGCTTCGACTATCCCGGCGCGTTGCTCTGTCGCCCGTCCAGGAAACGCTGAAGCCGCCAGCCGCGAAAGCTCCAGCCGCGCCATGAGGCCATCTGCTGGCGTTGCTGTTCTACAAGGCTATTGCGGCGAGAGACAAGGACCGGGCTGGCGTAACGCAGTTGGATCGCCTGGTCGATGGCTGGAAGCGCGTTCGGGCCGAGCTGGATCAGGTAGTCCATATCCAAACTGACGCCGCTGCCCGAGGCTTCGTGGCTGTGACGGACATTATAGTCGGCGATGACGGCGGCGAAATTGATCAGAGAACCGACATAGAGCGCGATGGTCAGTACCAACAGGTTGCCGCGGACGAGCCATTCATTCGATGCCCGCAGGGCAATGCGCACCAGAATCAGGATCAGCCCGACGGCGACGAGCAGCATCCAGATGAATGCCGCAACGCGCCAGTAGGTAAGCAAATAGGTTTGGACATAAAGATCAAGCCGGAGAATCGAGGAGATCACCAGTAGAATATTCTGCCCGACCCAGAGGTAGACGAGCGGTCGGATTACCCGCGATTGTTCGGCCGGGCCGCCCGGCCGCATCGCGACCAGAACAAAAGCCGCGGCCAGGAGCGCCGTGACAATCAGCGGATAGGCGCCACGGTGGGCGTAGGATGCGTAGGTGATGGCGGCGGGAAGCGTTGCGTTGCCCCAGAGATAGATCGCATCGAGAATTGTCTGAATCGAAAACAGCAAGTTGAACAGGATCAGAGAGCGCAGGATGGTGCCTGCGCCGAACAAGTCGATGAAATGATCGGGTTCAGCCGGACCCTGCGCGGAAGATCGCGGTCCGCTGGGCGCGACATTGGTGTAGCGCCGCCATTTGACATGGACGAATGGCCAGACCAGCGCCAATACGAGGATCCAGAACAGCGTGCGACCGAGGCTGAGGCTGGCGGCGGGATTGCCGGGGTTCAGCTGGCTGATCCATATCTCCAGCACCGGATTGGCTGCGACGAACAGAAAGACAAACACGGTTTCGAGCAGCAACGGCACGAACCATAGGATGAACCCCCTGGTGAGGCCCGGCAGGTCGAATGCGCTGACGACGTCCCGGAACAACCTGAAAGGGCTGACCAGAAGGAGATCCACCAGCGAGGCAACTCCCCTGGTCACGCTGTCGAGACAGGGATTGGTCGTCAGAGCAAGCGCGGTGCCGAGCGCAAGAATGGCGAAGGCCAGCGAGACTGCGTTGACCTCCTCCAGGGCAGGGAGTAGCCCGGCCACAACGATCGCGCCGGCGATCGGCAGCCTGTGGCGAGCGACGTGACCGAAGTTGGCGGCCAGTGACACGCCGGCCAGCGCGAAGGCGAAGAGGACGACCGATAGCCCGGCGTTCTGATCATAGAACAACCAATCGGCCAGCGCGACGAGCGCAAGCGCGGCGGCGGCCTTGGCCGGCGGCAAACCATTGGCAATCGAGTAGGTCTCGGTTTCCGGTGACTCTAGGCTTGTCATCATGACCTCTGGACTGAAGGACGTGTGGACTTCGGCGTTCGCGCTGACGTCATCGACGGATCTGCGGACGCGATCCCGGTTGCGGCGGGGCGCACCTTGGGTTGGCCGCGTGCAGACGGCGGGAAGGCGATCAGCAGGAGTTCAGGATTGTTATGCAGATTGCGTGCAGAGCGGTTTTATCCGCTCGCTGCGGCGATTCCGGTCTGATACGGACGATACATTCGGTTCGTTCACCCGTCGTCTCCATGCAAATGATCAAGCGCGTCGGCATTGCCCTGGCCTGGATCGTCGGGCTCGTATTCGTCTTGGCCGGCGTCAACAACAACGATCCGTATCTGGTCCCGTTGCGCGGGACGGGCAATCTTCTTCTCGTGCTCGCAAGTATCGCCGTCGTGTTCATGCTGGCCCGCGGCGCCACGTGGCGGAGGCGGACGCGGTCAGGAAGGCTCCTGGTGATCCTGTGGTGTCTGCCGCCGCTCGCGATGCTCGCCGCGCATGGTGTGTTCGAGGTGCGGAAGCACCGAGTTCTCCAGACTGAGCCGGCCCTCGCGCGGTCGCTGGGGCAGCATTTTATCATCGGCTATCGGTCGTTCGACGAGGTCGCACCGCTTGTGGAGAAGGGGTTCGTTGCGGGCATCTATGTCACCCGGCGCAACGTCGCCGGCAGGACGGCTGGCGCTTTGGAGGCGGAAATCGCCACACTGCAGGCCAGGCGGCGAGCCGCCGGGCTGCCGCCGTTGGTGGTGGCCACGGATCAGGAGGGCGGCATCGTTTCGCATCTGGCACCACCGCTCACGAGACTGCCCGCACTCGCCTCCCTGGCGCCGGAAGAGCAAAAAGCGAAAGCCGAGGAGTTCGGGCGCATCCATGGACGCGAGCTGGCGTCGCTTGGCATCAACCTGAACTTTGCCCCGGTGCTCGACCTGCGGCCGGCGGCGAAGCACAACCGGCTCGATTTCAATACGCTCATCAATCAGCGCGCGATCTCCGATGATCCGGCCAAGGTGAGCGCGATCGCGGGCGCCTACATCCATGGCCTCGAGTCCGCGGGCGTCAATGCCACCGTGAAGCACTTTCCGGGATTGGGCCGCGTGCGCGCCGACACGCATCATTTCAACGCCGATCTCGATACGCCGGCCGGCGAACTGGAGGCGACGGACTGGCGCCCGTTCCGCGATGTGCTGTCGTCGACCGATGCGCGCCTGATGGTCGGGCACGTGGCGGTGAATGCGCTCGACCCGGGACGGCCGGCGTCGCATTCAAAGGCCGTGGTCGACGGGCTGATCCGGAAGAGCTGGAACTACCAGGGCGTCGTCATGACGGACGATCTGGTGATGGGCGCGATCTATCAGCACGATGTCTGCACCGCGGTCGTGGAGGCGTTGAACGCGGGCGTCGATCTGTTGCTGGTCGCCTATGACGGGTTGCAGTTCTACCGCCTGTTCGATTGCGCGACGGATGCAGCTGCGCGAGGGGACCTCGACACCACCATGCTGCACGACAGCGAGACGCGGCTAAGGCGCGCGCTGCTGGTCGACTAGAGCGTTTCACATTTTGACTGAAGCATAACCGGCGTTTGCGAAGTAGTTTGCGCATTCGCGAGGCTGGATGTCCTGAACGAGGTGACCGATGTGGCGCCAAGTGTCTTCGACGGTGCGCCTCTGAGCCTGCCGCATCCAGTGTTTGATCTTGGAGAAGGCCTGTTCGATCGGGTTGAGGTCGGGCGAGTATGGCGGCAGGTACCAGAGCCTGGCGCCAGCAGCCTGGATCATTTGCCTGACAGCTTTCGACTTGTGGCTTCCGAGGTTGTCGAGAATGACGATGTCGCCTTCGCGCAGGGTTGGCAGGAGAAGGTGCTTCACATAAGCGCAGAAGCATTCGCCGTTGATCGGGCCGTCGAAGACGCAGGGTGCCGTGAGTTGGTCATGGCGGAGCGCGCCGAGGAATGTGAGGGTACGCCAGTGACCGTGCGGGGCGAAGCCGCGCAGGCGTGCGCCCTTGGGGCCCCAGCCCCGCAAAGGGGCCATGTTGGTCTTGATCCAAGTCTCATCGATGAAGACGAGCCGGCCCGGATCAAGTCCGGCCTGCCAGGATCGCCAACGCTGGCGCCTACGAGAGACGTCGGCGCGCGCTTGTTCGAGGGCGAACAGTGTTTTTTTTGAACCGCAGCCCTTCCCGGCGCAGGAACAGCCAGACCGCGTTGTGTGAGACCTTGACCCCACGAGCTGCCAGTTCCGCCTTCAGACCATGCAGCGTCAGGTGCGGCGTCTGAATGATCCGCTCGACAATGAAGGCACGATGCGGATCAAGCAAGGGCTTGCGGTGACCGCCCATCTTGCCGGGCGCAACCGAGCCGGTCGCCCGCTGCCGCTGTGACCACTTCACAACCGACGAGACCGCAACACCAAACCGTTCCGCCACAGATCGGCAGCTCTCGCCCGCCAAAACCGACGCCACCACACGCTCGCGAAGATCCAGGGAAAGAGGTCGGGTCATGCGATGCTGGCCTCCAATCCAGTCAGCATCTTGAATCACAAACCGCCAAAAACCGGAATCCCCTCCGATTCAGTTAAGCAATGAAATGCTCTAGATCGACGGATTCAGGAATGAGCGCCGACCGCCGATTTGTTGTCCTGCCGCTTCGACCACGAGACGTAGTAGGCGACAGCCGTCATTGCCGCGAGACCGGCGAGGCTGACCGCGACCTGCCTTGTCAGTGAGTATGGGCCGGTGATCAAAATCAGGTGCGCAGCGAAGGAGAGGAACACGCCCGCACAGAACACGGCCAGCCATTCCTCGCCGCATTTGATGATCGGCTGCAGGGCGTAAGATCGCAGATATCCCCAGTCGCGCGGCACCAACCAGGTGAACAGGAATGTCAGGGTCAGGAAATGCAGTATGCGGTGAGGTGCGACGTCCTCCCGGTCGCTCTGCAGCAGCATGTCGCTTAGTCCGCTCGGCATCATTTGAGCGAGCGCCGGGATATCGCTACCGGAGACGATCGTCAGCGCGAACAGCAGGTACAGCAACGCCGTGGCGCGCAGCGCGGTAACGGCCTGCATCGCGCGGATCGCAGGTGCATAGCGCGTGCCGATGAGCGCGAGCCAGCCACCCATCACGAACAGCAATTGCCAGCAGAACGGATTAAGGTACCAATCTCCGTACGGATATGAAGTCAGGTTCCAGTCAAACACGCGGGCGGTAGCGTAAAGCGCCACGGACGCGAGAAGCGTTGCGTTCGGCACGTAGAGCAATCCGAAAACGACGAACGGCTGGAAGGCCATCAGGGCGATAGTGAGTTGCAGCACGTCGAGATTGAGGGGTTTTGCCTGGAGGAACAAGCCGTAGATCAGCGTCCGGATCGGGTGGTCGATGAATCCGGTGATGTTGAACTCGCTGATGATCTCGGGCGCCGCGGTCCGCGTGGCGACATAGCTGATCAACTCGACATAGATCACGAACAGGACGATATAGGCAGCATAGAGCTGCCATACTCGCTTGAAGATACGGGTCGCGGCCACCACGAATCCGCGCTCCAGCGCCATCCGGGCGTAGAAGAGCGTCACTGCATAGCCGCCGATGAACACAAAAAGGTCGGTCGCGCCGCTAAAGCCGAAATTGCGCATGGTCAGCGCGCTGACGACGTTGTGCGGAACGTGATCCAGGAACAGAAACCAGTTTGCGATGCCAAGCAGCAGCGCGATCCTGAGATCGCCATCGGCTCTCGCGATCTCGGCGTTTGTTGTCGAAGTCATCTGAAGCTGAAATCTGCCGGCCCGGGAAGACGATCGCTAATCTAGTGGGAATCCACGCCCGGTCCGAATAGACCCTGCGTGAACCCTATCTAGTCTGTTTCGGGTTCCGGCCAAGTGGCCGGCTCAAGAAAGATCACGTTTTCGCAATCGCCGCGTGAGCGTGGTCAGACCGGCTCGTGTTTGCGCAGGTCGCGGGCGTGATCCAGTGTATTGGCTTGCAGGTTTGCGCCGGTCGGGGCGACCTCCGGCAGGGCAGCCTCCGCGAGGATATCGTCCGTGATATCCTCAACCGAGCACTCGGCAACCTCGTGGATGAAGCTGATGTTGGTGTATTCCCCTGACGCGACCCGCGAGATGACCTCGCGCCGCGTCATTTCAGGATCGACGATCGCCTCGCGGCCACGGCGGCCATAGTCGATCATCACAACAAAATACTGCATTGCCTGGCGGTTCGATGCGTTGACTTTCGTTGGCCATTATTTCCGATAATCGGAATTATGTCAAGGGAAATTGACGATAATCGGAACTCAGGCGCGGGCGCACTGACCGATTCGGCCCGAAGGCATCCGAATCGGTCAGGCCGGCCCCTGCAGCCGGGCGGCTACTTCTCGGACGACCGTCCGCCCTGCGCCCGGGCGGATTTGCGGCTCTTCGCCGCCGTCTTGCCGCGCAGCCTTTCGATCTGGCCGCGGGGCAGGGTGACGCAGATCTCGCCGATCCATTCGAGCTTGACGCCGTTGATCGGCTTGGCATTGAAGCTTTTGAGGTTGACCGTACCGGACGAACTGCCCCGCTCGATCGTCTTCAGATAGCGCTCGCCGCTCTTCAGCCGGACCGCAGCTTCCTCTCCGTAGAAGCTCGACAGCGGATAGCGCTGCTCGCGATACACCACGATGACATCGCCGTTCTCGTATTTCGGCAGCATCGAATCGCCCGAAACCTCGAAAGCGACGGTTTCCTCCGTCATCGGGAAGGGGAGCTCGATCTCGCCGAGACCCTCCGGCGGGACCTGCTCTAGCTCCGGCTGGATCGAGGCGCCGGCGCCGACCCGGCCCACGATCGGCACCGAGTTCAGCTCCAGGTATTCCATGATCGGGGCGATCTCCGACGCCTTGATCAAGCGGATTCCCGACAGGATTTCGGACACCGCCCCGGCCCGAACCCCCATTGCGCGGGCAAGCCCGCCCTTGCTCTTTCCAGTCTTTTCCAGTGCTCGTTCGATAAGTGCCGCGTCCAGCATGTTTCATCCTCTCCAAAGCTGGACATACTACTACCGTTACGATTATCAGAATTCAAGCTTGACTTTTACTTCGGAATATCGGAAGGTGTTCGAGGCGCCGGCGGAATGACAAAAATGGGAATTTGGAATGGATATGGTGAACTGGCTGCCGGAGCATTCGGCTGCCTTGCAGGACCTGCGCGCCCGCGGCTTGTCCTATTCGGAAATCGCTGACACGATCAACGCAACCTTCAGCACGGCCTATACTCGCAACGCGGCCCTCAGCCGGGCGCAGCGCATGGGGCTGGCGGGCCTCGATTGGCCGGAGCCGTCCCTGCCAGGGCACCTCGATCCACCCAAGCCGGCCTTACCGGAGCCAGCGAGGATCGGGCGCTTGCGTGAAGGGCGGGCCGAGCTGAAGTGCGATCCGCTTCGCTGGCCGAAAAGCTTCACCGAAACGGTGGAGATGCCCCAACTTCGTTGCGCGGCGGTCGCGCCACGGCACCTTTCACTGTTCGACCTCAAGCGCGGAGACTGCCGCTATCCCTATGGCGGGGATGCCGACGGCGAAACCATGACCTTCTGCGGTCACCCGTGCCGGCCGGGCGCGAGCTATTGCACGCCGCATTTTCACCTGAGCCGCGATCCCGAGGCAGCGACGAGGCCGGTACTGAACGACGCCTGGCTTCAAGCCGTCGGGGCCATCTGAGGCCGCTCACCTTCCGACCGATCGATGTCGGTCCACACAACCGCGGTCGCGCGGACGCCGCCGCGCGCTTTCATCACACATTTCGGAGGTCACCAATGCCGCGCGCAAAACGCCGGAAACCGTACGATCCCGCTGGAACACATGATCGGCGCTCCCAAGATCTGCCCGTTAACGCCGAGGTGGCGACCGTCGAGATCGACGATCCCCTCGCGCTCGAGCCGGGCGAGAAGATCATTGCCTTTCGCTCGATACGCAACGATCCGCTCGGCCGGTTGCATGCACACCGGCAGATCGACGACACACAGTACCGAAGCGGTCGGGCCTTCCAGAACGATTGGGAGAAGGCCGAGCGCGGCCCTCGCGCGGTGGATACGACGCGGGAATATGTTGACGGCGGTCAGCAACGTGAACCGATCACGGAGGGGCAGCGCCAGGCGACCTTGCGCCTGAATCGCGCCGAGCATGAGCTCGGTGCCGACGGTTCGGCACTGGTGCACGACGTCCTGATCCTCGGCATGACCATGGAGCAGGTTGGGCAGCGGCGCGGATTGCGTACCCAGCGCTGGCAGGACTATTTTGCGCGGCGCCTCAAGGAATGCCTCGATCGGCTGGCGCTGATGTACGGGCTTGTCACGCCGAGCAAGGTTCCGGTGAAGGACCGTCAATGCTGATCTGAAGCGATGTGCTCACGTGCCGGGTGCCGCTCAGGCATCCGGCGCGGCAGTGATCCATTATGTGTGGGGCACTATAGTTTGCCTCACACTGAGTTCGTCCTGATCTGCGTCGAAGACGGTCGACAGCAGCGCGGACTCTCATGTAACTTCGCTCACGTCGACGACCTGCCCGCATTCGTGCGCAGTGTGTTGCCTCTGGTGCGGGGGAATGGTCTGGTACGTCCACAAGGGAGTTCGCAGCGGCCAAGCCCGCCTTGATCTTATCCTGCATCGCGAACATCACGAGTAACGTGGGTCGATGCCGGCGCGGAGTCCAATCAATTCACCCAAGGAGAACCGAGCGATGAATCACACTGGAACCTGCTTTTGCGGCGCCGTCGAACTCAAGGTCACTGGGGAGCCTGAGGCGATGGGCTATTGCCACTGCCGTTCATGCCGTTCCTGGTCCGGCGGCCCAGTGAATGCATTCAGCCTCTGGAAGCCCGAGGCGGTCGAAGTCACCAAGGGCGCCGATCATCTCGGAACGTTCGAGAAGACCGCGATGAGCCAGCGCAAATACTGCACCAAGTGCGGCGGTCACCTGATGACGAACCACCCGACGCTTGGGCTCGTCGACGTGTTCACGGCAACGATCCCGACGCTGAAGTTCAGCCCCGGCGTTCACGTCAACTATTCCGAGGCGGTGCTGCCGATACGCGATGGCCTGCCGAAGCTGAAGGACTTTCCGGCCGAGTTCGGCGGCTCCGGCGAAATGATCGCCGAATAGCGCGACGGTTCTCGAGCGGGTGGCGACGGAGCGTCGCCACCCGCCGATGTCCATTCTTCCGCTCGCCGGCCGCGCTGACGGATCCGGTATCCGGCGGATTTCCTTGACATTCGAAATCGTTCGACCGTGTCGGCGCTGCCGGCACTGCGGGACCCCGTTGCCGCTGACAGCCATGTCAGGCGAAGGTCCCGCCCTGCAAAATCCGGGTTTGGTTTTGGTGACGGGCTTCCGCTAAAAGGCAGGCAGTGCCGGTCCTGGCAAGGGCCGGAGTATTTCGCCTGACAAAATAACAGAGGAAGCGTCAGATCATGACCAAACCAGAATTGCCAGGGCGCGCGCCACGCGGGGAGGGAGTTCCGACGGCGCTCGATGGCCTGCTGGTGGTCGACTTCACCCGCGTCGTCGCCGGCCCGGCTTGCACGCAAACGCTGGCCGATTTCGGGGCCGAGGTCATCAAGATCGAGAATCCGGACGGTGGGGACGACACTCGCGCCTATGAGCACGCTGAAATTGGCGGGGAAAGCGCAGCGTATCTGAGCCTCAACCGCAACAAGCGCGGCATTGCGCTCGATTTCAATAATCCGGCCGCGCTTGAAGTCGCACGCGCGTTGATTGCCAAGGCGGACGTCGTGGTGGAGAATTTCTCCGGCGGCGTGATGAAGAAATTCGGTCTCGACTATGCGTCGGTGTCGCCGACCAATCCGCGGCTGATCTATTGCTCGATCTCCGCCTACGGCCGCAAGGGTGATTTCGCGCTGCGCCCGGGCTTCGACCCGATTACGCAGGCCGAAAGCGGCTTTATGTCGCTCAACGGCTTTCCGGATGGCGAACCGGTGCGCACCGGGCCACCGATCGTGGACATGGCAACCGGCATGTCGGCCTGCAACGCCATCCTGCTCGCCTTGATTGCGCGGGATCGGCTCGGTCGCGGGCAGCAGGTCGAGGTCGCGTTGATCGACACCGCAGTGTCAATGACCGGCTTCTACGGCATGGCCTATCTCATCAACGGCAACAACCCCGGCCGCTTCGGCAACTCTCCGAACGGTTCGCCGACCGTTGGCGTCTACCGGGCGTCCGATGGGCCGCTCTACATGGCCTGCGCCAACGACCGGCTTTATCGCCGGCTAGTCACCGACGTACTCGAGCGCCCGGATCTCGTCACCGACCCCGAGTTTGCTCACCGCAAGGCGCGGACTGCCAACAAGGAGAAGCTGCGCGCCATCATCGCCAGCGTGTTTGCAAGCGACACGCTCGAGCACTGGATGGCAAAGATGAAGAAGGCCAATATTCCGGTTGGCTATCTGCGTACGATCGAGGAAGGCTTCAACGCACCCGAGGTGCGCGATCGTCATCGCCTGAGCAAGATCGCGCATCCAACCGCCGGCTCGGTTCCGAACATCGAGTCGCCGGTCAATATGAGCCTGACGCCGACAGTCGATCCCGTTGCGGCTCCGCTGCTCGGTCAGCACACCCGGGATGTGTTGAGGAAGACGCTTGGCTACGACGACCGGCGCATCGCCGCGTTGGCCGAGGCAGGCGCGTTCGGCAAGCCAGGCAACACCGGCTAGCCGTTTGGTCTGAACCAAGATCAGATACGCGCTAACCACCTGACCTGAGGCGGGAGGGAAGCCTCTCGCCTCGCAAGATGTCGTTCAGACGTCACGGGTCCCCGCCGCGTGCCGGCGGCCTTCGACCCGGAACTGGCCCGTTCGGGACCTCAGTTCGGCTTGCTGCGCAAGTTGTTCCTTGGCATACTTTCAACTTCCTCGGGCTCCGCCCGATCAATCTCGAGACGGGCCATCCGGAGTATGAGGGTTGCCGTGGTCAGGCCAAGGCGTTCGGCCTCTTGCGCTGCGGTGTCGACCTTCTGGGCCAAGCCTTCACGTTTACCTGGGTATGCCATTCGTAATCCTCACTTAAGGTGCGAGATGAAAAATCCCACATACGTTGCAGAGCTGCAGAACAAGCTCGGAGCTCCATCGAGCGAAACACTGGAAAGCCTGCGACTGTTGAAGGCCTTCCTTCGACTTGCGTCCGACCAGCGTTCCGAGGTCATCGAGCTGGTCGAACGTTTGGCGGTTGAGCCGCCGCGCGATCCCTCACTGTCCTGAGGTGTTCGCGTTTTTCCTGGATGTCAGTTGTTCATTGGCCTGGCGGGCGGCTGTGTCGCGATCACGTAGATTGCGCCTCCTTCGAGCGCTTCGGATTGATGCCGGGTGCCGGCAGGCAACAGGATGGTGTCGCCGGCGCCGACGACCCGCTCACCGCCGTCCCAGATGAAGTTCAACCGGCCGGTGATGATCATCAGGATTTCATCGACCGGATGGGTATGGAAGTGATGCACCTTGCCGGCTGCATCATGCTGCAGCTCGACGGACCCCTGGGCCGGGAGCAGGTTCAGGATCTCCGGATCGATGGCAAATTCGGTCTTCGTGCCCGCGATGATCTGGGTCATGCTGCCTGTTCCTTGTTCGCGATAGCTGGCGTCTTGTTGTGCGCGAGCTTGGCAAAGGGGCAGCCTCCGCTCGCATTGTTGTCGTCGTGCAGGAAGTACTGCAGATATTCGCGGCCATCGGTCGCGCCGTAGCGGCCAAGAAGCGGAGAGGGGCTCGCGCTGTCGTACGGGATCAGGCGCTTGCGCACCTCGGCGAACGCGGCGGTCGCCGCCTTTTCCGTCCCGAGGATCTTGTCGAACACCCAGCGCGGCTGGAACGTGAGCATGAAGGCGCTGGATCGGCGGCTCTGGCGCATCACATGGGCCGGCGTCGTGCACACGACGAAGATCGGCTCGCCCGCGAACGAGAACTCCCACATCGGATGGTCGATCTGCTCCGGAATGTCCGACGGCCACGGGTTCTTGTCCAGGCGCGCGAGCTGGTCGAGCGTCAACCACATTTTGCGATAATAGGCGTCGAGCGTTTGTACGGGGCGGGGCCGCGTGAACACGATCAACGAGGTGTTGGGACCGAACGAGCGCGCCTCCGAAACATATTGTGCGAGCTGCTCGCCGAGCACCGCGACGTCATACGGATCGAGGAACAGATAGCGGAGCTGATCCTGGCGATGTCCGGTCACCCCGAACACGCAAGGGAACGGTCTTGCCTCGCTGCTCATCTGCGCTTCAAACTCGGAGAACATCACGCTTTGCCAGCTGCTGACCGGAAAGCTTGACGGGACTTCGCCTTTTCTCAAGAACAAGCGCTCCATAACACCCCCTACACTCATAACGACACTAACGAGCTATCAACTTGCTTCTCATCAAGAACGGCCCGGCAATGCCCGGCAGCGACATGAGAAGTAGAATGACGATCAAGGCGCTGTAGCCGTCGTCACCGATCGCGGCCGTGTTGTGCACGGCGTCGGTTCCGGAGGCGTTGCTGGCGGCGAGCATCGCAAAGCCGATGATCGGCTGCGAGACACCGGCGAAGATCCCGGCAGCGGTGGTGTTCACAGAAGCGCCGACACCGATCAGGTCGGAGGTGTAGAGCTTCTTCACGCATTTCAGCACCAGCGGGACGGTGCCGCCGGCGACGAGGCCCAGGGCCGTGAACACGACGGTGACGTAGGCGAGACCAAATGTCCGGGCGACCTGCGGCAGCAGCATCGCGATCAGCAGCATGCGCAATACGCAAATGCCGATCAATGCGCGGTCGAGCGCCGCCGCGGCACGATCGGCGGCGTGACCGAGGAAGATCGAGCCGAGCGCATTGCCGATCATGAAGGCGAGCAGCGGCGTGCCGGCAGCCGTCGGAGAGATATGGAAGAAGTGGGCGACCATCGGAATGCCCCAGACGCCGGACAGCGTCGTCACAACCGCGAAGTGCGACGCAAACGTCACTGCACAACCCCAGTTCGCGATATGGGCCAGCGATCGCCGCGCAGCGATCACGACGCCCTTCAGCGTCTTGTTGCTATGCGATGCCGGATCAGGCTTGAGCGCAAGCTTGGCGAAGGCGAGGTTGGCGAGACCAATGCAGGCGATGAACAGGAAGCAGGCCCGCCAGCCAAACCCCGAGACGGCGGCTGCGAGCGGCGTGGTCGCGATCACGCCTCCGACATAGCCGGAGACCTGCGAAATACCCGACATCATGCCGAACCGCTCGTCAGCGAAGCTTTGTGCCACGAGCTTGAGGAGTGCCGTGAAGACCAGCGCATCGCCGCAGGCGACGATCAGGCGCGCAGCAAAAACGTCGAGCAGGTTCGGCGCCAGTGCGAACGCTGCACTGCCGAGCGACGAGGCGATCATGCTGAGGAGGACGACGCGCTTGACGCCGTAACGATCGACCAGCAGGCCGGCCGGAATCTGCATCAAGGTGTAGCCCCAGAAATAGCTCGAGGCGAGCATCGCAACACCGGCCGCATCGGTGTTGAAGTCGTGCATGAAACCGAGGCTTACCGATTGCGGTGACACCCGCTGCAGGAAGGCAATGGCGTAGGCGATGGCCACTGCCGTCCAGGCGAGATAGGCGCGGTCGGTGAAGCGCGCCGTCGGGGCGTAAACGGCTTGTTGTCCGAGCATCGACATCACACCCTCGCGTAACCCACCGAGAACAGGGCATCTGCTGAATTCGGAATCTTCCGCGACATCGCAGCATCGACCAGTGACGCGGTGCCACGATAGGCCTGCCGATGGTGCTTAATGTGGCCGTAAGCGCCCCGCATGATCATGTCGGGCAGTTCGAGCGGCTTGCCCGGATAGAGTGAGGTGCACATCTCGACACAGGCCGCCTGCAACGCCGGGTCCTGCGCATCATCGAGCAACGATGGAGTCACTTTTTCGCAAATTTTAGCGTTCGCTGCCCAGACGATTGGATTGCGGGTCCGCCAGCCGTAGAGCACGTTGCCGTCGGCCCTCTCGGCGGCGCCCGAGCACTTCAGAACTTCAGCCGTAAAGAAGCCGTAGAGGCCGCGGCCCTGATGCGCCGGGAGTACTTCTGTCCCGCTGCGATAGATTCCAAGTCCGGCCGACATCTGCAGGATGCGGTAGACCGAGAAGGCCACGAGGCCGGAGCCGTCATAGACGAGGATCAGGCTGTACTTCTGGTCGAAGGGTGAGGAGGTTGCCGTCCAATGCGGCTCGGTGGCCTGCCAGTTGACGGCAATGATGCCGTTCATGGCGTCCATCAACCGCTGGCGGTCGCGGGCTTCGACCCGGGAGGCATCGGGTAGACTGTAGATCGCGTAATCCGCCCAAGGCGATTTGATCGCCTCGTATTCGTTGCCCAGATTTCGCGACATGGCCGAACTCCAGAACTCCATTGCAAGCTATACAGGGCAGCCAAGAATGGCTTAAAGGACAATATGCCCTCGAAAACTGCCAAGCCACCCCGGCCCGAGCCGCGCGACAAGAAAGCGACACGGCGAATCGCGATCGTTGCCTTTCCGGGCGTGACCTTGCTTGACATCTCGGGGCCGGCTCAGGTGTTCGCGGAGCTGGAGGCGATCGAACTGCCCGGGCCGGACTATTCGCTGTCCTATCTGTCGACTTCAGGCGGCTTGGTACCGACTGATGTCGGCATGATGATCGACACGGCGCCGATCGCCAGTGTTGCGCCCGCCGAGGTCGACACGCTGGTGATCCCCGGCGGACCCGGCATCTGGAAGATCCGCAACGACGCCGAGTTGATGAACTGGATTGCGGAGGCGCTGCCGAAGGCGCGCCGTATCGCATCAGTCTGCCTTGGCGCATTTGCGTTGGCCTGGACCGGGATTCTGGACGGCAAGCGTGCTGCAACGCACTGGCGCTATTGTCCGCGTTTGCAGGACAGCTTTCCCGACATCCGCGTCGAGCCCAACGCGATTTTCGTCAAGGACGGACATGTCTGGTCGTCGGCGGGTGTCAGCGCCGGCATCGATCTGGCGCTCGCGATGATCGAGGAGGATTTCGGCCACACCATCGCGCTCGATGTCGCGCGCAGACTTGTGGTGTTTCTGAAGCGGCCGGGCGGTCAGAGTCAGTTCTCGACCGTCCTTGCGGCTCAGGCGTCGGACGTCGAGGGACGCTTCAGCGCGCTGCATGCCTGGATCATCGAGAACATCACAAGCGACCTCAAGGTCGAGACCCTTGCGGAAAAGGCCGGGATGACGCCGCGCACCTTTGCCCGGACCTATGTCAGCCGCACCGGCATGACACCTGCTAGCGGTGTCGAGGCGCTGCGCGTTGAGACCGCGCGCTTGCTGCTCGAAAGCCGCCAGATCGGCGGCGTGGTCGAGATTGCCAAGCGCGCGGGATTTGGCGACGACGAACGAATGCGGCGGGCCTTCCTGCGCCACCTCGGCGTGTCGCCGACCGAGTACCGAAACCGGTTCTCGGGCAGCTAGCGCGTCGGGCGGCTCAGTTCGGAAGCGGCCGCTTGGTGTCGAAACCCGATCCATCTCACAAGCGAATAGCTGGCCTTCGCTGGCCGGATTCGTCGGTCAAGGTGGTAGCTTTTCAGGTTTGTCTGCGGCTAATGTGCCGGCCAAATCGGGAGAAGAAACGACCATGACTGACGGGACCCCCATTCGGGAGGCGCGCAACGTCGAACTCGGCGCCAGCGGCGAGGAATTCCAGAACCTGCACGAATTCGCGCAAAAGGCCCGCGCCAGGCTGAACCAGAACGCCTGGGACTACATCGTCGGCGCCTCGGAAACCGAGACCACGATGCGCCGCAACAGAATGGCGCTCGACGAGATTGCGTTCCGGCCGCGCGTGCTGCGCAACGTCATCAATGTGGATCCGTCCACCGAGGTCTTCGGCCGCAAGCTCCGGCTTCCCGTGATGATCGCGCCAGTCGGCGCGCTCGAGATCTTCGATCCGGAGGCGGGCGCGGCCGTCGCGCGCGGAGCGGGAACGTTCGGCGCGGCGCATATGCTGAGCTCGGTGTCGGAGCCGGGGCTGGAGAATACCGCCAAGGCGGCGCCCGACGCCTTGCGCATCTTCCAGCTCTATGTGCGCGGCGACGATGCGTTCGTCGAGGATGTGGTCAGCCGCAGCATCGACAACGGTTACGCTGCGTTCTGCCTCACCGTGGACACCGCCCATTACAGCCGGCGTGAGCGCGACATTGCCAAGCGCTACGTCCGCGAAAGCCGCATCCGCGCCACCGGCGGCGATTTCCAGAAAGGGCTGGAATGGCGGACGGTGAAGTTGATCAAGAACAAGTTCAAGATCCCGCTCATCCTCAAGGGGATCGCCACCGCGGAAGACGCCAAGATCGCCCTCGATCACGGGGTCGAATGGATCTACGTCTCAAATCACGGCGGACGGCAGCTCGACCACGGCCGTGGGTCCATGCACGTCCTGCCCGAGATCGTTCAGGCCGTCGCAGGCCGCGCCAAGATCATGGTCGATGGCTCGATCTGCCGTGGCACCGACATCGTGAAGGCCATCGTATCGGGGGCCGATCTCGTCGGGATCGGCCGTCTGCAATGCTGGGCGCTCGCCGCGGCCGGCGAGGCAGGCATTGTCCGGATGCTTGAATTGCTGGAGGACGAGGTGATCCGCTGCCTCGGTCTGCTCGGCGTCACCAGCTTCGCCGAACTGGACAAGTCCTATCTGCATCCGGCGACGCCGACCAATCTGCCGAGCGTGTTCAGCGCATTCCCGCTGCTCGATATAGATCCCTATCGCTACTGAGCCGCGCCGCTGCGAAGACATATGGAGTGATGACGCGATCGGGGCGCCGGGCACCTCGATCGCGCCGGCTCGCCGTCAATCTGCGGTGTCCATGAAGCCGCCGCGGCCAAGACAAAGTCTGATCCAAATGCCGCACTAGTCGAAGCGAATGGCAAACAATCCATTCGCTGAATTTTCACTTGAGCGCGCGATCGCCTTGCGCTGGACCCTCCGTGATATCCAGGCCGGCCGGCTCAAACTGTCGCCGGTCAGCGACGAGGATCTGGGCGTCCTCATCCAACTTGGCCTGGTCGAACTGTACGACGACCAGCCCGAGCTGACGGAGGCGGGGGCCTCGGTGCTGAACGACTGAACGGGCCGATAGCCTAGCGCGCGTTCAGGAAGCTTTCGCCGGAATTGCACGGCGCGCACTGATAGGTCAGCACGTCGTAGACTTGGTCGCGCGGCTCGATCAAGGCGAGCCGCATTTGCGTGCCGCACTTCATGCACGGCATCTCTATGCTAGTCTTGAAGCGGGTGCAGGTCGGTGTTGGACGAACGGCGCGTAGCATCGGATCCCCTTATTCCCCACAAGAGACGCGAACGCGACCACGACGAGGCCGAATCACTATGCCACAGTGCTGACACGATTGGAATCGGTCTGCGGTGCAGTCCAGCCGTCGCTAGGTAAATTTTCCTTGGCTGCAACAAGTGGGCCTCTCATGGTTTGGCGATACGGCGCTGACGCCGTCACAATCTATGCTAACCTTGGCAAACGCTTTTTTCAGGGGGCGCGATCATGATTGAGCCGAAGCTTGAAGTTCCCGCCGAGTTGCGCGATCTGGCGGAAAAGACCATCGACCAGGCCGAACAGGCCTTCAGCCTGTTCTTTGATGCCGCGAGCAAGTCGATGACAGCGATGCCGGGCACGGGTACCGAGATTTCAAAACAGGCGCTGTCGTTCACCGAGCAGAACATGAAGGCGGCGTTCGAGCATGCGCGCAAGCTCGTGCACGCGACCGATCTGCAGGAGGCGATGCGGATCCAGTCGGAATTTCTGCGCAGCCAATTCACCAATGCCGGCGAACATATGCGGCAGATCAGCGGAAGCGTGATGTCCGCAACCAAGGACGCCACCAAGGGCAAGTTCTAGGGCAGGCGGCCTTCGCAGCGCGTCGACGCCTAGTGCCGGCGCGCTGCAGCAACGCCGAGCAGAAACGCGACGAACAGGCTTGCGAGCGGCGCTTCCCGCGTGACCGCGCTCACGGTGGCGAGGGCTCCGCCCGGCCGGCGCGAGGTTGCGATCGCGTCGCTGAGGCGATCGGCCGCCGCTCGAAGTCCGTCCGACACCTCCGTGATGGTACGCGAAACGTCGGTCGCGGTGTCGATCGCCCGCTCGCCGAGTGATGGCTGAAGCGGAGACTCGGGTGTTTCAGAGCTCATGTGTCGTGCCGCGATTTTCACTAAAGGTGGGGTGGCCGTTAACCTGGCTACCCGCACGTGCGCGTAGCGCCGTCCACATATCGGGGAAATTCAGCAGCTGCGGATTGGTTCCACCAACATGCCTCGCTTTCGCATCGGGGAACAGGAAACTTACGCGTCGGTTGCGGCTTGTTTCCATGGAGGAGACGATGATGACAATGCAGGCTCATGGCATATCGGATGGTCGTTTGGTCAAGCATCGAAATCGGCACGGCGGAACGCCGCTGTTGATCGCGGCCCTGGTTGCGATCCTCGGCGTGCTGGGCATGCTGATGGTCGACCACGGTCCGTGGAGCAAGCCGAAGGTGCAGCCGGCCGCTTCCGCCAACTATTCAACGACCGGCGAGGCGGCACGTGCCGCGGGCGCAAAGGTGATGCCGACCGAGCCCAAGGCAACGATTGAGCCTGATCCACCCGGCCCAAAGCCCGCTCAGCCGGCAAATCCGAGCACACCGCAATAGATGCGGGCGCTCTTGAGATCGCATCTGATGCAAAGTGCAAGAATTGACTCGTCGGGCAAATCAGCGGCACAAGGCTATAGTCGAAATACTGCGGGACGATCAGCGCACGCTAACGAGCATGCCCCACGCCGCAGCGAACCCGGCACCGACGAGAACCAGTACCGGACTGTCGCAGAAGATACCGCCATACTGGCACATGGTGGCACCGATCGAGCCGATCTCATGATGGCCCGCTGCATAGAACAGGCCGGACAGGACCGCGAGCACGGCAGCAACGAAATACATTGGCGCCTCCTCCTTGCAATCTAACTGCGGCGCGGGTCGACCGACGCGAGCCAAAACTGTCCTGATGTCGATCCAAATGTTGTGACCGCTTGTCCGCTTGACGCGTCGGGCAACTCAGGGGCACACTGACATCATCGCAACAAGCATACGGCCGATCGTCGCCGGCTCGTGTTGCGATTCCGGATTATGCGCAGAGATTCGTTCAAAGCGGTTTCCCGCCTTCGAAGCCGACGCATCAGATTTTACCGATCGGATTCAGCCCGTAAAAACATTTGACACGTCGGGCAACTCAGGGCATAATCTGATAATCAGAAATTGTTGAGCCCGCGCGGAGCAATCCGCGGCGGGCTTTTTGTTTGCCGTTTCACCAATCGGACGGCGGCCGCAACGTCACGACGCCACATCCTCCCAGCCCGTCGCCTGAGCGTCGCAAGCGAGCCGCCGTCCGAACCCATTGAAACGAGCATGAAATTGGCCGGTGCGCGCGAACGCGCCGGTCCTGCGGCGCGGCGAAAGCCGGCGCCGCCCGCGGCCCCACTCGTCAGGGATAAGGTTCGCGCCCCAAAGATCGCCGCCAGCTGCGCGATCTGCCGCATCTTTAATTCGATGGCCGCGCTCGTGCGCTGCCGGCCGATCAACGAGGTTTGCATGACCGCCTATCTGATATCGCTCGCGCTTGCGGGCTTGTTAGCCCTCGTCCTGTGGGAGACCGCCGTATGACTGCTGAGATCATTCAGTTCATTCCGCGCCCACGCCGGGATCGCGAGCAGACGGACTTTCCTACGATCGCATTCCGCTTGACGCTGCCCGACTCAGAGTCGGACCGCGCCGACACGGCCCCGAGCGAGTATCTCCCGTCCGATTGGCAGGAGAAGTAGGTTGGCAAAGTCGGTTACGCAAATCCGTTCGCTTGCGCGGAGCCATACGAGAAGCGCACTCAATGCACTGGTCGGTGTGATGCGATCGACCAGCGCAACGCCGGCTGCCCGCGTCTCCGCAGCCAATGCCATCCTCGATCGCGGCTGGGGCAAAGCGCCGCAGGCGATCGAGAACGGCGACGGAGCGCTCGAACTTGTGCACCGCATCGAGCGAGTCATTGTTGAGCCCGAGGAGGTTGAGGGCGAAGATATCTGAGAGCGGCGGCCGCAGTTCATCCAACCCCAACGGATTGCTGAGTTGCTTCGTCGAGGGTCTTTCCGAAACCGTTCAATCACATCATCGAGAACTCGGACCGCTATCGGGGCCACTCGCGGCATCGTGTGTCCGGTTCTGCGGGGTTGCTCTTACCTACGTGCCAGCCGGCATGATATCAATCATGGCGTGTCCAAGCAGAGCGCCGCTATGGCGAGGGGTCAATGTGGCTTATCCAAAGCTTTGTTGAGGTGCTCTTCTACTTCATCGTCGATGTGATTGGATATACCGTGGCGCGGCTCATCGTGCCAGTCGTCTCGTTTGGACGAATTCGGGTGGCCGCCTACAATTGCGACGAAGGAGAGTTTGGTTGGCTTGGCGGCCGGCGTGACGGTTTTGGGCGGTTGGAGCTCGGGGCCGGCGTTGCAAGTGGGATCGGCCTTGTCATCTGCGCGCTCTATCTGGCTGCGGTTTTATGGTTCGTAGGATGATGTAACGAGCCTATTTGGGCGGCCCGTTTCGTATTTTTTGCGAAGAGATATTGGGCGGCTTGATCAAACGAGTGATCTGTTGCGCAGCCTTGCGGTGATCGCGCATTCTGCCGCTGATCGCCTTAACAGGCGGTCTTCATCCCCAAGATATCAGAGCGTTCGAGGCGACGTGTCGACGGTCTCGGTGTTGCGGGCTCGTTCGAACCTGGATCACGCGATGGCGATCGCAATGCTGCGGGAACGCCAAATGGGGCGTCTCGCGAATGCCGAAGATTGGCAATTGCGCTGCGCTATTTCGTGGAGTTTTCCGGTGCCTTTAGCTGAAGTGGAGATTGCTTGTGTGGCAATTGTTCTTGGATGAGTTCGCGAGGCGGCTTGTATCGCAAGCCGTGAAGGGCGAGGGCTGGAAGGCGTTCCAGGAGCTCTTCCGCAATGATCTGAGCAAGCCGGAGGCGTATGCTGACCGGATTAAGCGGGAGTTCGGTCTCCGCGATTATCCTCAAGCGCGGGCTCTCTACGATTCAAACCCTGCCTACTGGGAAGATATCTACGGCAGCGATCCGCTGAACTCCCGCAATCCTGCGTCTCCTCCGCGCAGCTTGTTGCCGCGGGACACTGCGGCGCGTGATCCGGGCTATGATTATCTCCGGCCGTCGCCGAGCCATTCCGGCGCCTTCGGCCGGTTCGGCACCGGCGACCAGTTTTCGGCGGGATCGGCTACATCGTCGCGACCACTTTACGAGACGCAGTCGTTCGTTGCGCCGCCCGATGACCTCCCGCAGGAATCGACCATGGAAACACCGGTCCGGCGCCTGGTGCGGGTATTGCCGGCAGGCGAGAGCCAAGCCGATTTCGACGGCGGAGCGCCTGCCGTGCCGTTCGTTCCGTCGGCTTCGATTCCGCAGGCAGGTCAGCCCGCGACATTCGACGAACGCTTCGGGGCTTTCGCGGGCGCGGCTCCGGCTTCGACAAGGCCGCTGAGCCCGTTCAGCGGACAGCCGATGCGATATTTGCCGCCGTCGGTGCCTGGGATTCCGGACGCTTCCGGTGCGGCGCATACCGATCTGGATGACTGGCTTACCGAACTGACCAGGGCGCGGCTCCATCAATGACAATTCCAGCCCGATGGTCGCCATGAGGCGGCCGGCGGGCGTGCAAGCCGTTTTGCGTCACCGAGAGCAGCCTTGTCGATCCTGAAAATTCCAACCGCAAAAGTGTTCGAGCCGCTGCTTCGGCCGGCGCGCTACAAGGGGGCATTCGGCGGCCGGGGGTCGGGAAAATGCGTGATCTGGGACAAGGTTCTCGGCCTTGGGACGACGCCGCAACTTGCGGGAGACGTGAGCACCTGGGCTGGCATGATCATGGGCTTCTATTTCGGAAAGCGCACGTTCGAGAATGTCGCCCGCATCATACGACGGTGATCCGATGCATGAAGCCGATGTCAAGGCAATCGTCATGGAAACGTTGATCGAGCAAGATCGGGTTCGCCGAAGCGACATCGACGCCGTTGTGGTCAAGACCATCGCGACAGTCCTGACTTCATTCGGCTTTGAGGAGGGGGACCGACGAGAATTGCGCGCAGACTTTCAGCACCTCCGGCGATGGCGAAAGAGCGTGGAGCAGGCGCAAAGCTATACTTTCAAGGCGGTGATCACCGTGATCGCTACTGGCTTTCTCGGTGCCGTTTGGCTGGGGATCAAAGCCACGCTCGGAAAGTGACCTGTCTCATCCTCAACGCGCGGCGGATCGATGTCCAGGGGCCATGGATCCGGGCACCTTGGTGGACAATGAATTTTCTCAGGGTGCAGAAATGTATCGGATACGTGAGGTCGACGCACAGGACGATGAGGTCGCGGAATCGCTCACCGAGCTGCATCAGCTGATATTCTGCGACGGGACCCGTGTACCGGACTTCGACCAAGGATACTGGTGGATTGGTTTCCGTGGGCTGAAGCCGATTGCATTCGCGGGCGTCGTTTCGTCAACCCATGTTGCCAACGCCGGATATCTATGCCGCGTTGGCGTCGCGATGCCGCACTGCGGCCACGGCCTGCAAGTGCGGCTTACTCGCGCGCTGGAAGCGCGAGCGCGACGGGCCGGCTGGAAAGCCATCGTCTCGGATACCACCGACAATCACTTCTCGGCCAACAACTTCATCCGGCAGGGGTATCGGCTCTTCGAACCTGCCTCGCCCTGGGCATGGCAGCACACGCTGTATTGGCGGAAGGAGCTCGTCTAGATCCCGTGAGGTGGTCGGGCCATTGCCGACAATTCGACGACGTAGAGTGCCCGGTGGCCGAAGCCACCGGGCGTTTTCGCGTTTCTGAGCTGTAACTAGCACCCTAGCAGGCTGCAGTCGTTAGTTGGAGTTTGGGCTACGCATCGAATCTTGGGCGAGAGGATGCTAGAATGGCGCGTGCGGACGAAGTCTTGCTGGAGGCGTTCCCGCAAATGGGCGCCTTGCGGCAGTCGTGGGTCTTGAGCATTGAATTCGCGAGACGCAGGCTTGTGCGTCTTGATCTCTGGTGATCGCTCGATAAACTGCGCAGTACGGCTCGGTCGCACTGCGTGAATACTTAGGAGATCGAACGAAGGAAGAGACTATGGTTCAGGTTGGCCGCGGGTTCGACGCGAAGGTGCCGCCAGGCCCGGATATGGGTCATTATTCGACCATGGTCGCACGAGCCAGGTCGCTTGTTCCGGCTTTACGTGAACGGGCGTCGCGGACCGAAGAGCTGCGCCGGCTGCCACCGGAGACCGAGCGCGATCTGCATGATAGCGGCCTTTTCCGGATCCTGCAGCCCCAGCGCGTCGGGGGCAGTGAGCTCGACTATGTTGCATTGGTCGATTGCGCCGATGCGCTGGGGCAGGGAGATGCCTCGGTGTCCTGGAATTTTGCCAACCTTGCAAGTCACCACTGGATGCTGGGTATGTTTGCGCCTGAAGCGCAGAGCGCGGTGTGGGGCGAGAATCCAGATACGCTGATAGCGTCTTCCTTTATTTTCCCTGCAGGCCGTGCCAGGAAAACAAGTGGCGGATATGTGTTGAGTGGTCACTGGCCGTTCTCGTCCGGAGTGGAGGCGTGCGGATGGAACATGCTCGCAAGCGTGGTTGCGTCGGATGACGAGGCCGATGGCGTCGAATATCGGCTATTCCTATTGAACAGACGAGACTACAGCATCGACGATACCTGGAATGCGGCTGGTCTGCGCGGTACAGGGTCGAACGACGTGCGGGTAACTGATGCATTCGTTCCCGAGCATATGACGATTGCCGTCAGCGATCTTGCGGGTGGCGCAACGCCTGGCAGTGTTGTCAATCCGAATGCGCTCTACATGCTTCCGGTTTTCTCGTTGTTTCCCTACGTGCTGTCTGGTGTCGGTCTGGGGAATGCCCAGGCTTGTCTTGACGATTACGTCGAGATCGCGCGACACCGCGCTTCAACATATAACCGAGCCAAGATCGGCGATCTGCAGAGTACACAGATCAAGATTGCCGAGGCATCTGCGAAAATAGATGCCGCGCGGCTCATTATGCGTACGAATTGCATTGAGGTGCTTGCGGAGGTCCGGCGTGGCGCGATCCCGAGCATAGCGGGGAAGACGAGGCTTCGGCGCGATGGCGCATTCGCGGTCAATCTGTGTACCGAAGCAGTGTCACTTCTATTTGCAGCGAGCGGGGCGCGCAGCCTGTTCACCTCGGGAGCACTGCAGCGCCAATTTCGCGATGCGCATGCAGTGAACTCACATCTCGCGTTCAATTTCGACGCGGCGGGCACCAACTATGGGCGAGTTGCTCTTGGGCTGCCGTCTGAAAATCTGACGCTTTGAGGCCAGCCGGATGTCTGACTCACCCAAACATCCGCCGGACCGGGCCACTGAACTCGCAAGCGACAGTTCGGCGATTGATCCCCGCGACCTTCGCAATGCCCTCGGTATGTTTGCGACCGGTGTGACAATCGTCACCGCGATGTCGACCGAAGGACGTCCGTACGGAATCACTTGCAATTCCTTTGCGTCGGTGTCGCTCAACCCCCCACTCGTGTTGTGGAGCCTGGGGATGTTTTCGCAGGGACTGCCGATCTTTCAGAATGCCAGCCATTTCACGGTCAACGTTCTTGACGCGTCGCAGCAGACGCTGGCGATAAAGTTTGCCAGATCATCGGGTGACAAATTCGCCGGTGTGAGCTGGTCACCAGGCCTTGGGAACGCCCCCGTGCTTGCCAACGCGGTCGCAAATTTCCAATGCCGGGCTGCCAACCGCTACTACGGCGGCGATCACGTCATTTTCCTCGGGGCGGTGGAGGCCTACGCCTATAACCGGAACAATCCGCTGCTGTTCGCGCAGGGAGGTTTTGGCCGGTTTCTGGCCGACGATGACGGCAACGCATCATGAATCGAAAGGCGCCCGTCAAGCGAACTCGTGCCAAGCAGAGGCGGCTGTCGGCCGACGATCGTCGCAGCGAATTCGTCAGCAAGGCGACAGATCTTTTCGCGGAGGAAGGATTTGGCGGCGGCACGCGTGCCCTCGCTCGCAGGCTCGGCGTGACGCAACCGTTGCTCTATCGCTACTTTCCGAGCAAGGACGATCTCATCAAGGAGGTCTACCGCAAGGTCTATCTCGAGTCTCTTGAAATCGGCTGGGAAAAGTTGCTCTCCGACCGGTCGCGTCCACTCCGCGTGCGGCTTCAGGAATTTTACGAAGTCTACACGGACGCCATCTTCGACCGAAAATGGCTGCGGATCTATCTCTACTCTGGACTGAAGGGCCTCGATATCAATCGTTGGTATGTTGGCGTGGTCAAGGACAAGATCCTGACACGCATTGTCAGGGAATGTCGCCACGACGCCGGCCTCGCCACGCAGAGCAGGCCAAGCGCTGCCGAACTGGAGCTGGCCTGGGTGTTTCACGGCGGCATCTTCTATTACGGTGTACGCAAGTACATCTACGAAGCGCCCGTCCTCGAGGACAAGGCGCAGATGATCACTGATGCGCTGGATCTTTTTCTGGCGGGATTTGAGAGGGTAGCGGAGGGTGCAACCGATCGTCGGCGGGCGCCGATCAAGGTCGTCGGCTGAGTCGGATTACCTTGCCGCGATCTGGTGCCGATACCAATCTCCAATCTCGCTCGCCGTCATGAGCGCGACGCCGTCATGGCCTATCACGTAGTCGAGCAGGGCCTCCAGGTATTTGATTCGATGTGGTACCCCCGTGATGTAAGGATGCACCGAGATTGCCATGATCCGCGCGTTCTCTGCGCCTTCGAGATACAGCCGATCGAACTGGTCGGTACAGCGCGTCAGGAACTGTTCCGAGGGCAGGTGCTGTAGCGCGTGAATGACAATGTCGTTGGTCTCGACGGAATAGGGAATCGTCGTCACAGTTCCGTGCGGTGTCGCGATGTCCTGAGGAAGATCGTCGATCACCCAATCGGCCACATATTCGATCCCGTTCAAGCGCAGGAGATCGAGTGTTTCTTCGGTCTCGGTCAGGCCCGGGCTTTCCCATGATCGCGGTGGCTTGCCCACAAATGCGGCGATCGTGTCGACAGCACGCTTGATTGCATCCGCCTGGTTCTCGACCTTGTGCATTGGGCCCTGCACGAACCCATGCCCCATAAATTCGAAGCCCGCCTCGCGCGCCGCCGAGGCCACGCGCGGATAGCTGTTGCAGACGTTGGCATTCGTAGCCAGCGTCACCGGTATCTTTCGGTCGGTGAGGGCTTTGAATTGCCGCCAGAAGCCGGCGCGCATGCCGTATTCATGCCACGACCAGTTCGGCACGTCAGGCAGCAGCGGCTGGCCCATTGGTGGGCTCAGCACGGTGCGTGGCATCGCATTTTCGATACGCCATTCCTCGACATTGAGGATGACCCAGACAGCAAGCTTCTTGCCATCAGGCAATGCCAGTTTCGGTCGATCGATCTGAGCCTGGTACGGAATGCGATCGGTGAAAGCCACGTCGAAACTCCTTAGGTCATACGGATGATCCGGCGGCGGCGTTGATCTGCGGCAAGACCTTCTCGGCCATCAGGATCATCGATTGGCGGCCAAGCTCGCGATCCTTCCAGTCCTTGCCGGCATAGAGCAAGGTTCCGAAGGTGCCGGTCTCTTCCTGGAACGCCAGCAGCTGATCGGCTACGTTTTCAGGCGTGCCGTAGATGATCAGCTTCTCGCAGATCGATTCGAGGGTGACCTCAGAGTCTGGTTGATCCCGCCTCGTCTTGAACAGTTCGAGCCGGCCGCCGCGCTTCAGCTTCGTGAATAGCTGGTGATAATAGTACACGTAGGGGCTATCGGGCGACGTGGCGTAGGCCTTCGCGGTTGCTGTGTCGTTTGCCACGAACACGCTCTTGGCGACGCGCCAATTGGCGGGGTCGGCGACCCGGTTCACACGCTCGCAACCCTCGACGTATTTGGGCCAGTGGCTCTTCACCCAGGCAGGCATCAGGAAGTTCGCCGAGATCGGATCCCAACCGCGCGCAGCGGCTTCCGTGACGCCTTTTGAGAACGGTGCGACCGCGGTCACCACGATCGGCGGGTGAGGAGTTTGCAATGGGCGGGCTACGAATCCCTGCCCAATGTCCTCGATCAGGGTTCGCTGGACCGAGACATTCCAGTATCTGCCCCGCAGATCATAGGGCGGCTTGCCCGCCCAGATATCGAGAACCTGATTGATCGCCTCCAGGAACATGGCATTGCGGTCGGCATCGAGATTGCCGAACACCTCCGCGTCGGACAGCAATCCGCCGGGGCTTATTCCGAGTATGAAGCGGCCATCGAGCATGTGATCGAGCATGGCGACGGATGCGGCAACCGCTGCCGGATGAGTGTTCGGCATGTTGATGGTGCCGGTTCCAAGCTTGATCTGTCTGGTTGCGGCCGCGAGCCAGGCAATGAACGCAATGCTGGAGGTGATGTTCTCGGCTTTGTCGGTGACGTGCTCGCCGACATACGCCTCCGTGAACCCGAGCTCGTCCGCGAGCAGGAAGGCTTCCCGATCCTCCCGGAGCGATTGCCGCCAATCCTTGTCGAGAGGATGGATCGGCATCGTAAAGAATCCGAGCTTCATCATCCGCCTCCCTGCGCATTGAGCTTTAGTTGGCAAGGAACCTGCGGCCTTCCCAAGATGAAGACAAGTCCTGCCGCACAAATAATCACTCGATAAACAAGCTTGACCTTTGGAGGGGGCGGCCCTCTAATCGGGCAAACCAAATTTGGGCCGGGAGGCCACGCCCACATGAAAGCTGCGGCTTTCGCCTACGCCCGCGCGACCAGCGTCGTGAATGCGCTGGAGTTGCTTGCCGCGCATGGCGACAAGGCGAAGGTTCTGTCGGGTGGCCAGAGCCTGATGCCGGCGATGAATCTGCGGCTCTTATCCCCGGACATCCTGGTCGATATCGGCGGCCTCGCCGAGTTGCGCGGCATCGCGGTGAGGGGAGACCTACTGGTTGTTGGTGCGCTGACCCGACATGTCGACCTGCTCAGATCGGCAGACGTCGCGCTGCATGCGCCGCTGCTGCGGGACGCCGTTGGCTACGTCGCTCACCCCGCAATTCGCAATCGCGGAACGATAGGCGGTAGCCTTGCGCATGCCGATCCGGCATCGGAGCTGCCGGCCTGTGTTGTGGCGCTTGACGCCACGATCGTTATTCGCGGCCCGACGGGCGAGCGTCGGATTGCCGCGACCGAGTTTTTCAAGGGCATCTACGAAACGGCGCTGTCGCCGGACGAATTGCTTGTCGCGATCGAGGTGCCAGTCGCGGGTGAGGGCTCGACATTTTTCTTTCAGGAGTATGCCCGGCGGCATGGTGACTACGCCGTCGTTGGTCTCGCTGCGCGGGCTGCTGTTGCAGCCGGCAGGTTCACGGATCTTCGGCTCGGCTTCTTTGCGATTGGAGACCGGCCCCTGTTAGCAGCGGCCGCAGGCAGGTTGATCAATGCATCCGTGACCACTGCCTTGCTTGCAGATGCCGCGACAGCGCTGGTCGATGAACTCGATCCACCGGAGGATCAGCAGGCGACCGCGGCGATGCGCCGACATCTTGCTACGGTCTTGCTCCGGCGCTGTGCGGCCGCATTGCTGGCGCGGCCCGATCTCGCAGCGGGAGTGACCGGATGAGCACACCGGTGTCGGTTTCGCTTCTGGTCAACGGCGAGCCCATTGATGCATTGGTATTGCCGCGTCTCAATCTCGCTGATTTCCTCAGGGAGAATCTGAAGCTGACCGGAACCCATGTCGGTTGCGAGCACGGCGTCTGTGGTGCTTGCACGGTCCGGATTGATGGCGAGATCGTCCGCTCCTGTCTGATGCTGACGGTCCAGGCGCAGGGGGCGTCAGTCGAGACAATCGAGGGGCTGTCCGACAGCGGCGAAATCGCTGATCTTCAGGCGGCCTTTCGCGAACGCAATGCATTGCAGTGCGGCTATTGCACGCCCGGGATGCTGATGACGGCGCAGGACCTGCTGAAGCATTTGCCTATGCCTGATCGTCAAGCGATCCGCGAGCATCTTTCCGGCAATTATTGCCGCTGTACCGGCTATCAAGCCATTGTGGACGCGGTGGAGGCGACAGCCAGGATGCGCGCGGAGCGACCGGCATGACGGTGACCCGTGCGCCAGCGGAGACACTTTCGGTGCTCGATCGCCCGAACTCCTATATCGGAAAGACGGTGCCACGACCGAACCTCGACAGGTTGCTGCAAGGGCGTGGACAGTATGTCAGCGACCTGGAATTGCCGCGGATGGCGCACGTGGTTTTTTTACGGTCGCCCTATGCCCACGCCAGAATTGTGGCGATCGATGCCGACGCGGCACGACGTATGTCCGGCGTCATTTCCATCGTCACGGGTCGAGAGCTTGAGGCCGTCATCACGCCATGGGTCGGCGTGCTCTCGCATCTGAAGGGATTGAAGTCGGCGCCACAGCATGCGATCGCGATCGACCGGGCCTGCTGGCAGGGTGAGGCGGTCGCGGCGATCGTCGCAACCAGCCGTGCGGTGGCTGAAGATGCAATGGAGCAAATTGCCGTCGACTACGAGGAACTCGAGGCGGTCACCGACATGCGCACTGCGCTCGATCCGGCAACGCCTGTCATTCACGCCTCGCTCGGTGACAATCTTGCCTTTGAACGGACCCTCAACGCCGGCGATGTCGACCAAGCATGGTCGAATTCTGAGGTGGTCGAGGCCGACTTTGTATTCGGGCGCCACACCGGCGTGACGCTTGAACCGCGAGCGGTGGTTGCCGACTGGAATGCTGCCGAGGCGCGGCTGACGATCTATCAGGGCACACAGGCGCCCCACATGGTGCAGAACATTGCAGCCCTGCATCTCGGACTAAGGGAAGCGCAGGTCCGGGTGGTCTGCAAGGATGTCGGCGGCTCGTTCGGCATCAAGGTCCACATCTACGCCGACGAAATGGCGACCTATGCGCTGTCCAAGCTGCTACGGCGGCCGATCAAATTCGTGGCTGACCGGGTGGAGAGCTTCAACACGGACATTCACGCTCGCGATCATCGATGCAGGGGCCGGACCGGCGTCAAGTCGGACGGCACCATCACGGCCTTCGAGATCGACGACCTGACGGGCATCGGTCCCTATTCGATGTATCCGCGCACCAGCGCCATCGAGGCCAATCAGGTAGTCAATCTGGTTGGGGGGCCGTATGTCACCCCGAATTATCGGGCGCGAGCGCGGGTCGTCTTCCAGAACAAGAACGTGATGTGCCAGTACCGGGCGGTCGGACACCCGATTGCCTGTTCGGTCACCGAGGGTCTGGTCGACCTTGCCGCAGCGAAGATCGGCATGGACCCCGTCGAGATCCGCCGGCGCAATTTGATCCCCGACGACGCCTATCCCTGTGCATCACCCTCCGGCATGAAATTCGAGCAGCTTTCGCATCACGCATCGCTGGCCAAGCTGCTGCAGATGATGGATTACGACGCATTGCGTGCTGAGCAAGCGGCGTTGCGCGCGAGAAATATTCACCGGGGTATCGGAATCGCCAGCTTCATCGAGGTCACCAATCCCAGTGCTGCCTTTTACGGCGTCGGCGGCGCGAAAATCTCGTCGCAGGACGGCGTTGCGGTTCGGCTCGACGCGCAGGGCTCGGTGATCTGCCAGACCAGCATCACGGAACAGGGGCAGGGCTCGGAGTCGCTGACTGCCCAGATCGTGGGCAGCGTGCTGGGCGTTTCGATGGAACGGGTCCGCGTGATCCTGGGCGACACCGACAACACGCCCTATGGCGGCGGCACCTGGGCCTCGCGCGGCGCTGGCATCGGCGGCGAAGCGGCGTTGCAGGCCGCCAAGGCTCTGCGCCAGAATATCCTTGATATCGCCGCGGCCATCCTGCAATCGACGCCGGGCGGGCTCGATATCGTCAACAACAGCATCGTCAGTGCCGACGACGGTGCGCCACGGATCGAGCTGAGCGAATTGGCGCGGATCGTCTATTTTCGGCCGGATACCCTCCCGCCGGGCATCCAGCCTGAGTTGATGGCGACCCGACATTTCGTGCCGCGCCAGTATCCCTTCGCATTCACCAACGGGGTTCAGGCCTCTTGGCTTGAGGTCGATACCGAGACCGGGTTCGTGACGCTGCTGAAGCATTGGGTTGTCGAAGACTGCGGCACCATCATCAACCCGCAACTGGTCGACGAGCAGATCCGGGGCGGGGTCGTGCAGGGGCTCGGCGCGGCGCTGTTCGAGAAATGCATCTATGACGAGCGTGGTCAGCTGACCAACGCCAATATGGCGGACTACCTGGTCCCGATGTCCGGCGAGATGCCCGATATCGAGATTGGCCACGTGGTGTCTCCAACGCAGGAATCTGAGCTCGGAGCCAAAGGGGCGGGTGAGGCAGGGACAGCCGGGGCGGCAGCTGCGGTTGCCAACGCGGTCAACGATGCGCTGCGGCCGTTCGGCGCAACAATTACCGAGATTCCGCTCACGCCTCAGGTTATCCTGACGGCCTTGGGACGAATCTGAGGTGGAGACGTTCCGGCAAAGATAACGATAACAAAACACAGACAGTTCTTGGGGAGGAATAGTCATGACGAACAAGGTCACCAAAGCTCGATCGATATCGCGGCGTCGTCTGCTGACGACGGCAAGCGCCGGCGCCGCTCTCGCCGTCTCGCCGTTTCGCATCAACCTGCTCCAGGCCGAGGAAGCACCCATCAAGATCGGCTTCCCTGTTCCCTTGACCGGTCCGTATGGTGCGGAGGCCCAGGACCAGGTGCGGGCGGGGCAGCTTGCTGTCGCCCAGTTCAATGATGCTGGCGGTCTCAACGGCCGCAAGGCCGAGCTTGTCGTGCGAGACGACAAGCTCAATCCCGGTGAAGCGGCAACGCGGACACTGGAACTGGTCGAGAAGGAGAAGGTGAATTTCGTCGTCGGCAGTCTGTCCGCGGCGGTTCAGCTTGCGATCAACAACGTCACCAAGGAGCGCGGCGTCATCTTCAATTCGATCAGCCAGTCCGACGCCATCAACGAGGCGGCCGACTTCAGCAAATACACATTCCACGAAGCGCTGAACCCGCATATGACGTCAGGCGCGGTCGGCCGCTATGCTTTCGCCAAATTCGGCAAGAAGGTTGCGTTTCTCACGGCGGATTACGCCTACGGTCACGAGATGGTTCGCGGCTTCCTCGAGGTCGGCAAGGAATTCAACGTCGAGAACCTCGGCGACATCCGCCATCCGCTGGGAACGACTGACTTCTCCACGCTGTTGCCGCGTCTCCAGGCGCTGAAGCCCGATATTCTGTGCATCAGCAATTTTGGCCGGGACCAGCAGATCGCGCTGAAGCAGGCGACCGACTTTGGCATCAAGAAGTCGATCCAGATCATCGCGCCGCTGCTCTCGCATGCCAGCCGTGTCGCGGCTGGCCCCCAGGCGTTCGAAGGCGTCGTCGGCGGCTGCTCCTTCTACTGGGGTATCGAGGACAAGTTCGCCTCGACCAAGGCGTTCAACGATGCCTTCCGCAAGATGTACGACGGCAAGCTGCCCACCGACTACGGTGCGCTCGGTTATGGCGGTGTTCGGACCGTGCTGGAGGCGGTCAAGGGCGCCGGCAGTGTCGAGACCGACAAGGTCGTCGCGGCATTGGAAGCTCTGAAGTACGACGACTACAAGGGGCCGCAATATTATCGCAAATGCGACCACCAGTCGGTGCAATCGGTGCTCGTGATCAAGTCGAAGTCCAAGGACATGAGGAACGAGTCCGACGTGTTCGAGGTTCTGTCGACCGAAGAGCCCAACGAGAAGAACCTGCGTACCTGCGAAGCGCTCGGCCACAAGAGCTGAGCTCGTGCGACGGCGCGGCGCGCGCCGCGGGACGGAACGCGCCGTGCTTGAGGGGGACAAATGGCGGGCCTGAGCTTTGACCTGATAGCGCTGCAACTGTTTGCCGGGCTGGCGCTCGGCGCCATCTATGTGCTGTTTGCGATCGGCCTCTCGCTGATCTTCGGGATGTTGACGGTCGTCAACTTCGCCCATGGCGCGTTCTACATGGTCGGCGCCTATGTCGGGCTCTATCTGACCTCGATCGGGGGCAATTTCTGGATCTGCCTCGTGGCGGTGCCGATCGTAATCGGACTGTTCGGCCTTGCCGTCGAGCGCGTGCTGATCCGGCCGCTTTACGGTCGCGGCATCGACTATCCGCTGCTGCTGACCTTCGGGCTCAGCTACGTGATGGTCGAATGCGTGCGCATCGCCTTTGGCAAGACCGGCTATCCTTTCGACACGCCCGAAGTTCTGCAGGGGGCTGTCGACATTGGCGTCGGCTATTTCCCGCTCTACCGCCTGTTCGTGATAGGCGCGACGGCCGTCGTGCTGCTGGCGCTCTGGCTGTTTCTGGAGAAGACCAGCTTCGGGCTGATCGTCCGCGCCGGGGCGCGCGATCCGCAGATCGTCCGTGTTCTTGGGGTCGACGTTTCCAAGGTCTGGTTGATCGTATTCGGGATCGGTACTGCGATCGCGGGCTTTGCCGGACTGTTGGCCGCGCCGCTTCAAGGCGTCATTCCGGAGATGGGCGGCACGATCCTCGCCGAAGCCTTTGTCGTGACCGTGGTAGGAGGGATGGGGTCGATCGGCGGCTCCGTCCTGGCAGGCCTGCTGGTCGGTGTGGTGGTCAGCATGACATCGCTGTTCGCACCCGAGATGGCCAAGGTTTCGATCTTTGCCTTGATGGCCATCGTTCTGATCGTTCGTCCCCAGGGCTTCTTCGGCCGCGCCGGATTGATGAGCTGAGCCCGGCATGACCGAAACCACTCAATCGATCAAACGGCCCGGTGCCACGACGGGCAGTTGGTACGAGTTCGCGACGCGGCATCGGGCCAGCATTGTCGCGGCGGTCATCCTGGTTTTCCCGCTGGTGATGCCGTTCACGGCCCTCGCCGTGAATATCCTGATCTATGGCTTGTACGCCCTCGGCTTCAACCTCGTGTTTGGATATCTGGGTCTTCTGTCGTTTGGTCACGCGGCGCTGTTCGGGACCGGTGCGTACCTCTGTGGCATCGCCATCGTGCATTTCGGCTGGCCATGGTATGCAGCGATCGCGGCCGGGGTCGCCGGCGGATTGTTGATGGCGCTGTTCATCGGCGTGCTCGCGATCAGGACACGAGGCATCTATTTCGCCATGGTGACAATGGCACTGTCGCAATGTGTCTACTACCTTTTCTACCAGTCGGTTGACTTGACCGGCGGCGAGAACGGCCTTCGCGGCATCAACGTCCGCACCATCGATCTGTTCGGCCTGCGGATCGATTTCATCAATCCGATGATCCGGTACTACGTCATCGCGGCCTTTGTGATCGCCGCATTTTTTGTGATGTCACGCATTCTGGCGTCGCCCTTTGGTGCCGTCATTGAAGCGGTGCGCGAGAACGAGATGCGTGCACGCGCGTCCGGCTACGACGTGACCCTGACGCGATTGCTGACCTTCGTCCTGTCGGGCGGCTTCTGCGGCCTTGCGGGTGCGTTGCAGGCCCTGCACTTGTCGATCGTTCCGATCGAAATCCTGCATTACGAGACCTCGGGCCTGGTCGTGATGATTGCTCTCCTGGGCGGTATGGGGACGTTCTTCGGGCCGATGATTGGTGCTGCGGTCTTCCTGGTCCTGGAGAATGTGGTCTCGGTGTGGACCGTTCACTGGCAACTCATCGTTGGCGCCATCTTCATTGCATGCGTGCTGTTCTTCCCGGCGGGCATCTGGGGCACGCTGATCGCGCGGGGCAGACGATGAGCGCCGCAGAAGGCCACGCAGGAGAAATCATTCTGCGCACCAGGGGCGTCGGCAAGACGTTCGGGAAGTTTGTCGCCCTCAACAATATCTCGGCCGAGTTTTCCAGAGGAGCGATCACTTCCATTATTGGTCCGAACGGGGCTGGAAAGAGCACCTACTTCAACCTGCTGTGCGGCGCCCTTCCGCCGACGAAAGGCAGCGTTGAGTTCGAGGGCAAGGATGTCACCGGTCTGCCGCAACACCGCTTTGCACATATGGGGATCGCGAAATCCTTTCAGATCACCAGCGTGTTTCCGCAGCTTACGACACGTGAGAACATCCGCGTGGGTCTGCAGGCGCTGGTGGCGCGATACGATATCTGGCGTCCCCGTGCGCGCCTGACCGAACTGATCGAGCGGGCCGACGAACTGCTGGCGCTCGTCGGGTTGTGGGAATCCCGGGAACGCGCGGCCAAGACGCTGGCCCACGGTGAGCAGCGGGCACTGGAGATCGGCATGGCGCTTGCCAGCCAGCCCCGCTTGCTGCTGCTGGACGAGCCGACGGCCGGCATGAGCCCGGAAGAAACCCGGACCATGATGGATCTGATCGTGAAACTCGCCAAGGAGCGTACGGTTATCCTCGTCGAGCACAAGATGAAGCTGGTGCTGGGGATCAGCGATCGCATCCTCGTGCTGCACCACGGAGAACTGCTGGCCGAGGGAACGCCGCAGGAGGTCCGGCAGAACGAGGCAGTGAAGCGCGTCTATCTCGGCCAGCGGGAGCATTGACGGGATGCTGCAGATCAGCAAGCTCAATGCCTGGTACGGCGCAAGTCACGCGTTACAGGACATCAGTCTCGAGGTGAGCAAGGGCGAAATCGTCTGCCTGATCGGTCGCAATGGGGCCGGCAAGACGACGACGTTGAAATCGATCATGGGGTTGATGGGGCGGGCGCGCGGCTCGGTCATCTTCAAGGGTGAAGAGCTGCTGCGTCAGCCGGCGCATGTGCGGTTCGCGTTGGGACTGGCTTACGTTCCAGAGGAGCGACGGATTGTGCAGGGACTGACCGTGCGGGAGAATTTGCGGCTCGGGCTGGTTGCCTCGAAGGAGAAGAAGCGGGAAGTCGAGCTGATCGACGAGATCGCCGCGATCTTCCCCCGGCTGGCCGAGCGCATGGATCAAGAGGCGGTCACGATGTCCGGCGGTGAGCAGCAGATGCTGGCGATCGCGCGGGCGATGATCGCAAAGCCCGACCTGATCATGCTGGACGAGCCGTCGGAGGGCATCATGCCGGTCCTGGTCGACGAGATGTTCGCGCTGTTCCGCAGCATGAAGGCGCAAGGAACGACGGTTCTGCTGGTCGAGCAGAACGTCGAGCTCGCACTTGGCATCGCCGATCGTGCTTATGTGCTGGATCAGGGGGCGGTGGTGCACCAGGCGTCGGCGCAGGCGCTGCTCGCCGACGACGAGATCAAGGAGCGCTACTGTTCGGTGTGAGCAGGCTCTCGGGTTCGTGCTTTCGCGAGCCGTCCGAACCGGCCTTATTCCGCAGCGCTCGCGATCGTTTCGGCTTTCCGATTGGTGACGACGACCTTGATCGCGTCATCCACGCGGTCCCGCGCATATCTCAGCGCCGTCGGCAGGTCGGCCAGCGGAAACGTATGCGTGTGGATCCTGGTCGCGTCGAACCGCTTCGCTGCCATCAATTCCATCGCGCGGTGCGTGGCGCTGCGGCCCTCGCCGCGGATGCCGTAGGCGTAGATGTTGTTCCGTACGAGATGCGCGATGTCCAGCGTCGCGGCCTCGTGCGGGAAGGCGGCCAGACAGATCTTGCCGCCGCGATTGGTCATGTGAATGGCCTGGTTGAGTGTCGCTTCGGTGCCGGCACATTCGACGACATAGTCCGCGCCGATCCCCCCTGTTAGTTGTTTCACGACATCAACGACGTCTTCGTCGTTGATGTTGATGACGCGGTCGGCCCCCAGTTCCTGGCCGATCGCCAGCCGCTTGTTGCGCGTCCCGGTCAGGATGACCGGGCTTGCACCAAGCGCCTTGGCCACCGCAACTGCGAGAAGTCCGATTGGCCCTGGGCCGATCACCACGACGCTCTCGCCGGCCACCAATCCCCCCAATTCCGTCAAGCCATACATCGACGTCCCGGCAGTCACCACGAGCGTCGCTTCCGCGTCGCTCATGGTATCCGGGACGCGCGCCAGCGTATTGATGTGGTTCACCGCGTATTCGGCGAATCCGCCGTCGGTCGTAAAGCCGTTGGCGCGGTGACCCTTCTCCGGCTTTCCATAGTTGAGGCACGATGTGTACATGCCCTGGCGGCAGCGTTTGCATTGGCCGCAGCCGGCGTGGATCTCGACGCTGACGCGCTCTCCGATCCTGAACTCGTCGACGTTTGGACCGAGCGCGGCAACCGTGCCCATGTATTCGTGACCCGGCGTAAAGTTCTTGTTGAAGGGCAGGCCGCCCTGAATGCTTGCAGGTGACCCGGCATGGATGATTTCGAGATCGGTGGCGCAGATCGCAACCGCGTCGATGCGCACCAGCACCTCGGCGCGCGTCGGGATCGGCGTCGGCTTCTCGCGAAGCTGGAGCTGGTCGGGGTCACCAAGGACCCAGGCTCTCATCAGGTCGGGGACGGGAAGGTCGGACGATGTCTCGACGCCGGGCGGTTGGTACATGGGCGCTTCCTCTTTCGGCTCCCAGCCTAGCGCGAAACGACGGCTCGCCGCGAGCCTCCGGTCGTTGGCATCCGGGCTGCTGCATTTGCTGCACGGCAGCAAGCGCGTCGCAAAACCTTCATGCGTGGTCTATACTTGGTCGCTGCGTTGATGTTGAAGTCCGCATTGCTTCCTCCTCCCAGACCGGAGCCCCCCATGAAGACCGTCCGCCTTGTCCTCGCGTTGCTCGCGCTGACACTGATTGCGCCGTGGCAATCCGCCAGGGCGGCCGACGTGATCTGCTACAATTGCCCGCCGGAATGGGCAGATTGGGCGTCGATGCTGAAGGCGATCAAGGCGGACCTCAACTACGATATCCCTCATGACAACAAGAATTCCGGCCAGGCGCTAGCCCAGATCCTGGCCGAGAAGAGCAACCCGGTCGGTGATATCGGCTATTTCGGCGTGACCTTCGGCATGAAGGCCAAGGCCCAGGACGCGCTCGAGCCCTACAAGCCGGCGCATTGGGATCAGGTCCCCGCCGGCCTCAAGGACCCCGACGGCTACTGGACCACGATCCACTCCGGGACGCTCGGCCTGTTCGTGAACAAGGACGCGCTTGGCGGCAAGCCGGTGCCGGCCTGCTGGAAGGACCTCCTGAAACCTGACTACAAGGGCATGGTCGGCTATCTCGACCCGTCGTCCGCTGCGGTCGGATATGTCGGCGCGGTCGCCGTCAATCTCGCGCTGGGCGGCTCGCCCACCAATTTCGATCCGGCGATCACCTTCTTCAAGGAACTGCGCAAGAACGATCCGATCGTGCCCAAGCAGACGTCATATGCCCGCGTCGTGTCGGGCGAAATGCCGATCCTGTTCGACTATGACTTCAACGCTTACCGCGCCAAATATTCGGAGAAGGGCAACTTCGAGTTTGTGATTCCCTGTGAAGGGTCGGTGGTGTTTCCCTATGTCGTTGGCCTCGTGAAGAACGCGCCCGACAAGGAAAAGGCGAAGAAGGTGATGGACTATCTGCTGTCCGACAAGGGCCAGGCGATCTGGACGAATGCCTATCTGCGTCCGGCCCGCCCGATCGAGCTGCCGGCCTCCGTGAAGGGCAAATTCCTCCCCGACAGCGACTATGCCCGCGCCAAGAGCGTCGACTGGGGCGAAATGGAAAACGTGCAAAAAGCCTTCGTCGACCGCTATCTCGCCGAGGTCCGCTGAGGCAATATGGTGCCTTCGCCGGGGCACCATTCTTCCGATGTCGCAAAAATCCTTCGTTTGGCTCTGCCTGCTGCCGCTTGTGCTGGTGACGGCGGCGTTCTTCCTGTTGCCGATGGCACGGCTGGTGGTGGCGGGCGCCGAAGGGCCGCACGGGCTTGCCGGATATCTCGCCATCCTGACCGAAGGCCGCTATCGCGCGACGCTGATCAATACCGTGCTGCTGGCGGCGGCAACCACGGTCGTCACACTGATCGTGGCAACGATCGCCGGAATGTTCCTGCAGCGGCACCGCTTTCCCGGGCGGGCCGTGCTGGTCGCGATGCTGACCTTTCCGTTGGCTTTTCCCGGCGTGGTGGTCGGCTTCATGATCATTCTGCTGGCAGGGCGGCAAGGGCTGATCGGCGATCTCTCGAACCGGATCTTCGGCGAGAAGTTCGTTTTCGCCTATTCGATCTACGGGCTCTTCCTCGGCTATCTCTATTTCTCGATCCCGCGCGTCATCCTCACCATCATGGCGGCCGTGCAAAAGCTCGACGTCGGTCTGGAGGAAGCCGCGCGTTCGCTCGGCGCCAGCCCATGGGCGGTGCAGCGTGATGTCGTGCTGCCGGCACTGGCGCCGGCCTTCGTCGCGTCCGGTGCGATCGCATTTGCGACAGCGATGGGCGCCTTCGGCACCGCCTTCACCCTGGCGACGAACATCGACGTGCTGCCGATGCTGATCTACACCGAGTTCACGCTGGCCGCGAATTTCGCGACCTCGGCGGCGTTGTCGGTGGGGCTTGGCCTGATCACCTGGCTCATTCTCGCGCTCGCCCGCACATTCAGCGGCAGCGCGGTCGCAGCGGCCGGGTGAAAAGCATGCGCGATCGCCTGATCTTCACCGGCCAGTTCATCTTCACGCTGCTCGTTGCAGCGTTCCTGGTGGTGCCGGCAGGGCTTTCGATCTCGGCGGGCGTGACCGTCAATTATTTCCGGGGCATCCAGTCCGGCGTGACCCTGCAATGGGTCGCTCAGGTCTGGGAGCTCTATGCCGGCACCATCCTGCTGTCCTTCGTGATCGCATTCGCGACACTCGCCGTCACGCTGCTCGCCGGCGTCCCCGCGGCCTACGCACTGCATGCGCGGGGAGGCCGGCTTGCTCGTATCGTCGAGGAAATCATCACACTGCCGCTGGCGATCCCGGGGCTCGCGATCGCGCTTGCGCTGTTGCTCGCCTATGGGAGCTTTGGCGGCTTTCGCCGTTCCTGGCTGTTCATCCTGGTCGGCCACGTGATCTTCACCATGCCGTTCATGGTGCGCTCGGTCATGGCGGTGTTCGCGACCGTGGATATCAAGACGCTCGATGAGGGGGCTGCCTCGCTGGGGGCATCGTCATGGCGGCGATTTTGCGATGTCATCGTGCCGAACGCGCTGCCGGGAATTCTGGCCGGCGCGCTGATGGTGGTCACGCTGTCGCTCGGCGAATTCAACCTGACCTGGATGCTGCATACGCCATTGACGAAGACGCTGCCGATCGGGCTCGCCGACAGCTACGCCTCGATGCGGCTCGAAGTGGCTTCGGCCTACACGCTGATCTTCTTCGTGATGATCATTCCGCTGCTGGTCGCGATGCAGCTGCTGGCCGACAGGGACAACAAGCGATGAACACGGCGGGGCACGGTGCAGCGGTGCGTATCGAGGCATGCAGCAAGACCTTTGCCGACGGCACGCGGGCCCTCGATCCCGCGACCCTCGACATCGCGCGCGGCGAGACGCTGGTGCTGCTCGGCCCATCGGGCTGCGGCAAGACCACGATGCTGCGGATCATCGCGGGCCTCGAGTTGCCGGATGGGGGCGGCAAGGTGCTGTTCGACGGCAAGGATATGACCTCGGTCCCGATCGAGCGGCGCAATGTCGGCATGGTGTTTCAGTCCTACGCCCTGTTCCCCAACATGACGGTCGCGGACAATATCGCCTACGGCCTGAAGATCCGGGGTGTTGCCAGGGGCGAGCGTGCCGCGCGCGTCGCCGAGTTGGTTGCTCTTACGAACATCACGGGATTGGAGAACCGCCGCATCGACCAGCTTTCGGGCGGCCAGCGCCAGCGTGTGGCACTGGCGCGTGCCGTCGCGATCCGGCCGGGCATATTGCTGCTCGACGAGCCCTTGACCGCGCTTGATGCCGCCTTGCGGGACCGGTTGCGAGGCGAGCTCAACCGGCTGTTGCGAGCGCTTGGTATCACGACGATCTATGTCACCCATGATCAGTCCGAAGCCATGGAATTGGGCGACCGCATCGTGGTGATGCGGAAAGGTGCGATCGCCCAGATCGGCACGCCGCGCGAGGTCTACTTCGCACCGAAGGACCGCTTCGTGGCGGAGTTCATCGGAGCGGCGAACATCGTCGAGGCTCCGATCGAGAACGGCATGCTGATCCTGCCCGGCGGGCGATTGCCGATCGAGGGTGGCGCGACGGCTGCGAACGCGACCGTCATGATCCGTCCCGAAACCATTCGCGTGACGGACGCCGGGGCAGGGCTGCTCTCGGGAGCAGTTGATTCCGTCAGCTTCATCGGCGACCGGCAACGAATTGTCGTGAGTGCTGCATCGAGCAAGCCGCTCAATGTCGACGCGCCCAACACAATCCAGGCCAAGGTTGGCGATCGAATCGGGCTTTCGATCGCGGCCGACGCCGTTCGTCTGCTCCCTTCCGAACCCTGAGATTGATCGATGCCGCTGAAACCGGTTCTCATCGCACAGATATCCGACCTCCACATCAAGCCGCCGGGAGCGCTGGCCTATGGCCGGGTCGATACCGCGAAGGCGCTTGAGCGCTGTGTGGCGGCGCTCGGCGCGTTCGAGCCGGCGCCCGATTTCGTCGTCATCTCGGGCGACCTTGTCGATACGCCGTCGGTCGAGGAATACGACTATCTCAAGCGATTGCTGGCGCCGCTGCGCCTGCCGTTTGCCGGTATTCCCGGCAATCACGACTCGCGTCAGTGGATGCGTGAGGCGTTTTCAGCCGCGCCGTATGCTCACCCTACCGGTGCGCTCGACCAGAAGATCGAGGTGAATGGTCTTGATCTCCTGCTGCTGGATTCAAGCGTCACCGGTAAGCCGCACGGCATGCTCGAACCATCCACGCTGCAATGGCTGGACGCGACGCTGACGACGGCAGCGGACCGGCCGGCGCTGCTTTTCCTGCATCACCCGCCATTCAAGGGCGGCATCTGGCATATGGACCGGCAAGACCTCTTCAATGCCGACGCATTGGCGGAGATCGTCAGGCGTCACCCGCGTGTGCGGTTGATCGCGTGCGGGCACGTCCACCGCGCGATGCTGACCACTTTCGCCGGGATTGCCGTGACAATATGCCCCGCGCCGAACCACGCGGTCGACCTGGACCTCGGACAGCTCCGCGAGCCATCGTTCAAGGTGGAACCGCCCGCATTTCATTTGCACACTTGGTTTCCCGGGCAGGACTTTGGACAACTGGTCACGCACCAGATCCCCATCGGTCAGTTCGATGGGCCGCACCCGTTCTTTGGGCCGGACGGCAAGCTGCTGTGAGTAGGTGGCGTCGACCCCTCACGCGAACGGGTTTCGCCAGGCGGGATTGCCAGTGACGGGCGGGTTTTCAAGACCAAGGACGGCCGTTGCCTACAATTGAGCGTTGCAACTAGGCACATATTTATTCCAAATTGTACTTTCGATGCCTTCCAGCCCGATCTCACCGGCCTGGACCTTTTGTTGCTGTAGGCCCCTGGTGGGGCTATAGTCCTTTCCGCTTTCATTGATCGATGGCTTGTCGGTGTGTCGCGCTGCTGGCGCGCCGATTGAACGCAACACAATCAGTCTGGATCACAATGACCGGTGCGCTGCCCATAGAACGAACTGCCGGCGCGCCGTTGTTTTCAAACAACAAGCTATCGGTGCTGCGCAAGCATCCCTATTTCGCCGATCTGGAGCCCGAAGCATTCGATCAGCTCTGCCGCTATGCCAAGCACACCACGCTGAAGCGCGGAACGACGATCTTCTCCAAGGGCGATCCGGGCACCAGCCTGATTGCGGTGATCTCGGGCACGGTGAAGATCAGCATCTCCTCGCCGGACGGTCGCAACGCGATCCTGAACCTGATCGAGGCAGGAGAGATATTCGGCGAGATCGCGCTGCTCGACGGCTTGTCGCGGACGGCCGACGCCACCGCCAACGCCAATTGCGAGCTGTTCGTCATCGACCGGCGCGAGTTCATTCCGTTCGTGCGCAGCCAGCCGACGCTTGCGATGAAGTTCATCGAGCTGCTTTGCGCAAGGTTGCGCTGGACCAGCGACCAGGTCGAGCAGGTGATCCTGCAGGATTTGCCGGGCCGTCTGGCGAGCGCGCTGCTGCGTCTGAGCGACAAGCACAAGCCGCAGGGGCGCACCATCTCGATCACCCAGCAGGAGATCAGCGAGATGGTCGGGATGACCCGCGAGAGCATCAACAAGCAGCTCCGCGCGTGGGCGACACGCGGTTGGGTCAGGCTCGAGCATGGTGCGATCGTCGTGCTGAAGCCCGAGTCGCTGCAGGCGCTGGTCGACGCCGGGGCTGATGACGGCGAGTAGTCGCTCTCCCGTCTGCGCGGTCGCTCCGGCATTTCACGAAATGGTGAACCGGACAAAGCCTGTGAAACCATTCACATCGGCCGCGCGTGCCCTGCGGTAAGTGACGCTTCGGTGGAGCACACTCGCACTGTGGAGGAATCCATGCAGGGCTCTTTCGACAACCGGCAGCAGGATCCGGAAAGCAACTACGGGAGCTTCAGTATCAAGCTGATCGCTCTGCCGGTGCTTGTGATCGTTGCATTGATCGGGATGCTGGTCAGCCACCCCGCCGCGGTCAAATGGATATCGGACGCGGCGCAAGCGGAGTTCGCGGGAACCGACGTTGTCGACGTCGATCCATTGACCAAGATTGCGCAGCCGGCACCCACGGCGCTGCCGCGCAATGAGACACGGACGGTGAAGGCCAACTGATCGTCGGCACTGCCGTCGCTCGTGATTGCGCGACGGCGGCAAACTCAGATTGTCCAACGGTCCGCCGCGCCGCCATCGTCAGGCGGCAACGCCGAGCACCTTCGCTGCGGTCCGGCCGAGAATGTTGGCCTTGCCGTCGTCGCTCAGCGATGCGCGTGAATTGGCGATGCGGTGCCGTCGCGCCATTTCATCGGCAAGCCGATGAAGGTGAATGGGCCCTCGCCAAGCATGGCCTCGAGATTGCACAGGCTTTCGATGTGGGTCATGTCGAGCGTGCCGATCACGCGCCGGCGCCGGTGCGGTTCTCCACCACGAAGGGCTGGCCGAGGTTTTCCTGCAAGATGCTGCCGATCTGGCGCGCAACGACGTCGGCCGGACCGCCGGGACCAAAGGGAACGACGATCCTGACCGGCCGCTCGGGATAATCCTCGGCGTCCGCATGCGAGCCTGACACCAACACGGTCAGCAATGCCGCGACACACATCACGGCGTACCGAAAGTCCGCCATTGATCGTCTCCCCCAACTTTAGTCTTCTTTCTTGACGAGAAGTCTAGCTGCAACCTGAAGCATCTGTCGACGACAGACATCGTCTTCGCGCATCGAAATAGGAGCGGGAGGATGGTGTACTCAAACTTCGCCATCGCGTGCGGGGAATCAAATGAGGAAACATCCTGGGCTTTCGCGCCGCGATCTGCTGAAGGGCACCAGCGCCGTGCTGACAGGGACCGCCCTTTCGACACGCGTGATGGCCGCCGCGCCAGCTGCGGAACCGGTTACGCCGACCTTGATCGCGGCTGCGAAGAAAGAGGGGCAGGTCGTCTACTACACCTCGACCGATCTGCCGGTCGCCGAGAAGCTGGCGAAGGCGTTCGAAGCGAAATATCCTGACATCACCGTGCGTGTCGAACGCACCGGCGCGGAGCGTGTGTTCCAGCGGGTGGGCCAGGAATACGCCAGCAACATTCACGCGGTCGACGTCGTCAATTCCTCCGACGCCGCGCATTTCATCGTGTGGAAGCGCGACGGCATTCTGGCGTCCTACGTGCCGGAGGAGGTCGCGAAATTCTATCCGGACGAGCATCGCGATGCGGACGGTCAGTTCGCAAGCTTCCGGGTCTGGCTTTCGATCATTGCCTACAACACCAATCTCGTGAAGGCCGAGGATGCGCCGAAGAGCTTCGCCGATCTGCTCGATCCGAAATGGAAGGGCAAGATCGTGAAGGGGCACCCCGGCTATAGCGGCACCATCATGACCGCGACTTATCAGATGCAGCGCGACCTCGGCTGGAACTTCTTCGAGAAGCTCGCAAAGCAGAACATCATGCAGGTGCAGTCCTCGACCGATCCACCGAAGAAGCTCGATCTCGGCGAGCGCGCGGTGATGGCCGACGGCAACGAGTACAACATCTTTCAGCTGAAGGAGATGGGCCGCCCGGTCGAGCCGGTCTACGCCACCGAAGGGGCACCGATCATCGTCGGTCCCAATGGGATCTTCAAGGACTGTCCGCATCCCAATGCGGCAAGGCTGTTTCAATCGTTCGCGCTCGGGCGTGAGGGGCAGCAGCTCAACGTCGAGATCGGCGGCCTCAGGTCGGTCCACGCGCAGGCCCAGGAGAAGGCCGGGCGCAAGCCGTTGAAGGACATCAAGACGATGAAGGACGACCCCGCGGCGGTGGAGAGGGAGGGGGAATCGATCAAGTCGCACTACACCCGAATCTTCCGCGTTTGACGGACGGAGTCGGCCGATAGCCGGGCATCTGGGCGTTCGCCGCATGGCTTATGCGCGGTTTTCGCCCGGACTGGGTCAATAATGTCCCTCGGCGGAGCGGATATTTGATGTTACCAATTTGGCATGAACCCGCATGCCAAGATCGACATTCGCCATTCCACCTGTCCGCACGACTGCCCTTCGGCATGTGCGCTCGATGTCGAGGTGATCGAAGGACGCTCGATCGGCAGGGTGCGCGGCTCCAAACAGCAAACCTACACGGCTGGCGTGGTCTGCGCCAAGGTCGCGCGTTATGCCGAGCGGATCCACCATGCTGAACGGCTGATGCATCCGCTGCGCCGGACCGGCCCGAAGGGTTCCGGTCAGTTCGCGCGGATTTCGTGGGACGAGGCGCTGGACGAGATCGCGGCGCGATTCGACGCTGCCGAGCGGGACTTCGGCGCCGAGTCGGTCTGGCCTTACTACTACGCCGGCACTATGGGGCTCGTGATGCGCGACGGCCTCAACCGGCTGTCGCATGTGAAGAAATATTCGCGCTTCTACGGCACGATCTGCTCGACCATCGCGCGCATCGGCTTTACCGCCGGAACCGGCAAGATCGCCGGCGTCGATCCGCGCGAGATGGGCGTCTCCGACCTCGTCGTGATCTGGGGCACCAATCCGGTGAACACCCAGGTCAACGTGATGACGCATGCAGCGCGCGCGCGGAAGGAGCGCGGCGCCAAGATTGCGGCGGTCGACGTTTACAACAACGAGACCATGAAGCAAGCCGACATCAAGATCCTGCTGCGGCCGGGAACCGATGGCGCCTTCGCCTGCGCCGTGATGCACGTGCTGTTCCGCGAGGGACTTACCGATCGCGACTATCTCGCGCGCTATACCGATTGCCCGGACGAACTGGAAGCGCATCTGAAGGCGCGCACGCCGGAATGGGCATCAGCGATCTCGGGCGTGCCGGTCGAGGAGATCGAGTCGTTCGCGCGGCTGGTCGGGACCACCAAGCGCTCGTTCTTCCGCCTTGGCTACGGGTTTACCCGCAGCCGCAACGGCGCCGCGCAGATGCATGCCGCGCTGTGCATTCCCGCGGTGACTGGTGCCTGGCAATATGAGGGCGGCGGTGCGTTCTTCAACAATGCCGGCATCTGGCGCTTCGATGAGTCGATCATCGAAGGCCACGACGCGATCGATCCCTCGACCCGGGTGCTCGATCAGTCCAAGATCGGCCGAATCCTGACCGGCGATTCCGAGGCGCTACGCGGCGGCGGGCCGGTCAAGGCGATGCTGATCCAGAACACCAATCCGATGACGGTGGCGCCCGAGCAGGCGCTGGTGCGGCAGGGATTTGCCCGCAAGGATCTGTTCGTCGCGGTGCATGAGCAGTTCATGACCGAGACGGCGCAGATGGCCGACATCGTGCTGCCGGCGACGATGTTCATGGAGCACGACGATCTCTATTACGGTGGCGGTCATCAGCACATCTCGGTTGGCCCGAAGCTGATCGACCCGCCCGGTGAATGCCGCTCCAATCACGAGGTGCTGCAGGGGCTCGGCCGCAGGCTCAATGCCGTGCATCCCGGTTTCGACATGACGCCGCGCCAGCTGATAGACGCAACTTTGAAGAAAAGCGGGCACGGCGATATCGAGACGCTGGAAGCCGATATTTGGCGCGACCTGCAGCCGGATTTCCGCACCTCGCATTATCTCGACGGCTTCGCCCATCCCGACAAGAAGTTCCACTTCAAGGTCGATTGGGCCAAGGTCCCGGTGGGGGCGGGCGGGCTGATGGGTGCGTGGGACAAGATGCCCTCGCTGCCCGACCACTGGACCATCATCGAGGAGGCGGACGCGCAGCATCCGTTCCGGCTCGCGACGTCGCCGTCGCGCAGCTTCCTCAATACCAGCTTCAACGAAACGCCGTCGTCGCAGGCCCGCGAGGGCGCGCCGACCGTGATGATCCACCCCGATGATGCGGCTGCGCTGTCGATCGCCGACGGGGAGGCCGTGACGCTCGGCAACATGCGCGGTGAGACCACGCTGACCGCAAAACTGTTCGATGGCGTTCGCCGCGGCGTGTTGATCGCCGAGTCGATCCATCCCAACAAGTCCCACATCGGCGGGCGCGGCATCAACATGCTGACCGGGGCGGAGGCCGTCGCACCGCTTGGCGGCGCCGCGTTCCACGACAACAAGGTCTGGATCAGGAAGGCGTCCGCCGCCGCTTAAATCCTGCTTGCAGTCGGCGCCGATCCTGCCGCAAATATCTGCTGGCAACGGCACACAGGCAAGAAACAGGCAGGAAACATGACCGACAACAGCGTTCTTCTCGAGAAGCGCGGGCAGGCTTTCTGGATCACCATCAACCGCCCGGACAAGCGCAACGCGCTCAATGCCGGTGTGATCGCGGGCATCGCCAGGGGCTATCGCGAGGCGCATGACGACAAGGACGTGCGCGTCATCGTGCTGACGGGCGCGGGCGACAAGGCGTTCTGCGCCGGCGCCGATCTACAGAACAGCGGCGCGGCGTTCTCGATGGATTTCTCGCGTCCGAATGTCGACTACGCCGATTTGTTGCGGCTGTCGCAGAACGCGACCAAGCCCGCGATCGCGCGGGTCGGCGGCGTCTGCATGGCCGGCGGCATGGGCCTGCTGTGCATGACCGACATGGCGGTGGCCGGCGATCAGGTGATCTTCGGTCTGCCCGAGGTGAAGGTCGGCGTGTTTCCGATGCAGGTGCTGAGCCTGTTGCAATCGATCGCCCCCGCACGCCTTATCAACGAATGGGCGCTGACCGGCGAGCCGTTCGATGCGAAGACCGCGCAGGCCGCGGGTCTTCTCAACTACGTCGTGCCGGCGGCCGAGCTCGATGCCAAGGTCGATTGGCTGATCGGCCGCATCGTCGACAAGTCACCGACTGCGATCCGTCGCGGCAAATATGCGATGCGGGCGATCGCGTCGATGTCGTTCGACGAAAGCATCGCCTATACCGAAAGCCAGATCGCGCTGCTCGCGATGACCGAGGACGCCAAGGAAGGCCTCAAGGCTTTTGGCGAGAAGCGCAAGCCGACCTGGACGGGGCGCTGAGGCATCATTGTGCCCGCTCACCTCGCCCCGCGTGCGGCCGCCGCAGGCGCACTATCAAAACATCGAAAACAACCCCATGCAAAGGAGCCGACGGCGGCCGGCTTTGGACAAGGCAACTTGACATGTCGGGCAAATCAGGGTTACATTTCTAATATTCCGAAATCGTGCATCCCGTCGCTCGCCCTGTCGCGTGTTAGAGCGTTTTCGAGCCAAGTGGACGCCGGTTCGCGTGAAGAAAACGCGTCAAAACAAGAATCTAGAGCTTCGGTTCTGATTCAATCAGAACCGAAAATGCTCTAGCCCGCGTTAGCCTTCAGGCCGGCCGCTTCGATGCCGGCCACGGCGCAGATCTCGTCATTGTCTGAGGTGTCGCCGCTGACGCCCACGGCGCCGAGCAGGGTGGCTCCGTCCATGATCAGCACGCCGCCCGGGACCGGCACCAGCCGGCCCTGCGCCAGCGTGTTCACGGAATCGATGAAATAGGCCTGCTCTTGCGCGCGCTGAAACAGGGCGCGCGATCCCATGCCGAGCGCCAGCGCGCCATAGGCCTTGCCGTGGGCGATCTCGGCCCGCATCAGGCTGGTGCCGTCCTGCGCCGCCGTCACCTTCACCGCGCCGCGCGCGTCGAGGATGGTGACGACCAGCGGCTTCAGCTTCTTCTCGACGCCCTTGGCGAGTGCGGCATCCAGAATCTTGCGGGCGATGTCGAGAGTGAGCTCAGCCATGGGCCTTTTCCTTTGTCGGCAATGATTGGTCGGAATTCGATTTCGCACGTTTCAGGCTCATCGCCAATACGCGGGCGACATGCAGCGGCGTGCGTCCGCTGCCGTCCTTGATCTGGTGCCGGCAGGAGGTGCCGTCGGCCACGATCAGCGTATCCTGGTTCGCGCTACGGACTGCCGGCAGCAGCGACAGCTCAGCCATCTCGATCGAGGCCTGATAGGTGTCCGCGCCGTAGCCGAACGCGCCGGCCATGCCGCAGCAGCTCGACTCGATGGTCTTGACGTCGAGGCCCGGCACCAGCCGCAGCACCTTCTCCACCGGCTTGAACGCGCCGAAGGACTTTTGGTGGCAATGTCCGTGCACGACGGCCTTGCCGGCGACCGTGCCGAGCGGCAAAGCAAGGCGTCCAGCCTCGGCCTCGCGCACCAGAAACTCCTCGAACAGCAGGGCGTGCGCGCTGACGGTCTTGGCGGCCTCATCCGAACGCAGCGACAGCAGCTCGTCGCGCAGGGTCAGAAGGCAGCTCGGCTCCAGGCCTATGATCGGCACGCCGCGCTCTGCGAATGGCGCGTAAGTCGTAACCAGCCGGTCGAGCTCGGCACGCGCCTGCTCGACCAGACCCGCCGACAGGAATGTCCGTCCGCAGCATGGCGGACGGCCGCCGTCCGACGGTTTCGGCAGGTGCACGCGATAACCGCCGGCGACCAGCACCTCGACCGCGGCGTCGAGATTCTCCCGCTCATAGCCGCGGTTGAACGTGTCGGCGAACAGCACTACTTCGCGGCCATCAGCCGGACCCAGCACCTCGGCGTCGGGCCGGAAGGTGTCGCGGCGAAACGCCGGCAGTGCGCGCTTCGCGCTGATGCCGGCGAGCGTCTCGAACAGCGCGCGCAGCAGCGGGCTGCGGTTGCGCCAGTTCGCAAGCGGAGCGAAGCGCGAGGCGAGATCGACATAGCGCGGCAGATAGCCGACCAGCCGGTCGCGCAGCGACAGGCCGTGCGACGCGGCGCGGGCGGCCAGCACCTCGATCTTCATCTTGGCCATGTCGACGCCGGTCGGGCATTCATGGCGGCACGCCTTGCAGGAGACGCAGAGTTTCAGCGTGTCCATCATCTCGTCGGAGGCGAGCGCGTTCGCACCCAACTGGCCCGAGATCGCCAGCCGCAACGTATTGGCGCGGCCGCGGGTGACGTCCTTCTCGTTGCGCGTCGCCCGATAGGACGGGCACATCCCGCCGCCTTCGAGCTTGCGGCAGGCGCCGTTGTTGTTGCACATCTCGACCGCGCCCTGGAAGCCGCCGCCGGCGCCGGGATAGGCCGACCAGTCGAGCGCCGTCTTCAATTCGCCGACGCGATAGTCCGGCGAATAGCGAAACAGCGAGCGATCGTCCATCCTGGGCGGATCGACGATCTTGCCCGGGTTGAGTGTGTTGTCCGGATCGAAGCGCTGCTTGACCTCGCGGAAATCGGCGACGATGCGCGCGCCGAACATCGTCGCGTGGAATTCCGAGCGCACCAGGCCGTCGCCGTGCTCGCCGGAATGCGAGCCCTTGTATTCGCGCACCATCGCGAAGGCTTCCTCGGCAATGGCGCGCATTGCCTTGACGTCCTTCTCGAGCTTGAGATTGAGCACCGGGCGCACATGCAGGCAGCCTTCGGAGGCGTGCGCATACATCGTGCCGCGGGTGCCGTGTTTGGCGAAGACGGCATTGAGCCGTTCCGTGTAGTCGGCAAGATGCGGCAGCGGCACCGCGCAATCCTCGACGAACGAGACCGGCTTGCCCTCCTGCTTCATCGACATCATGACGTTGAGCCCGGCCGCGCGGAAATCGGCGATGCCGGTCTGCAGGGCCGGCTCGACGATCTCGACCACGCCGCCCCACTTGCGCTGCGGCTTGTCCCAGCCGAAGCCGAGGTCGCCCATCAGTTCGCCGAGCTGCTTCAGGCGGGCGAGGTTGTCGGCTTGATCTTCCTCGGCGAACTCGACCACCAGGATGGCGTCAGGATCGCCGCGCACAGCTGCGGAGATGATCGGCTGAAACATCGCGATCTCGCGGCCGAGCGCGATCATGGTGCGATCGACCAGCTCGACTGCGATCGGCCGCAGCTTCACCAGATGCTGGGCCGCATCCATCGCCTCGTAGAAGCTGCCGAAATGACAGACGCCGAGCGCCTTGTTGCGGATCACAGGCCACAGCTTGAGCTCGACCTGCGTCGTGAAGGCGAGCGTGCCTTCCGAGCCGACCAACAGATGCGCCATGTTGTTCGGCGCGTTGCGCGGCACCAGCGCATCGAGGTTATAGCCGCCGACGCGGCGCTGCACCTTGGGGAATTTGTCCGCGATCTCGGCCGCCTCGCGCTCGCCGAGATCAAGCATGTCGCGGAACAGCTTCGAGCCGCTGTCGGACGCATTGATCCGCGTCAGGTCGCGCGGCACCTCGCCGAAATGCAGCAGCGTGCCATCGGCGAGCGCTGCATCCATCGACAGCGTATTGTCGCGCATGGTACCGTAGCGCAGCGAGCGGCCGCCGCAGGAATTGTTGCCGGCCATGCCGCCGATGGTGGCGCGCGACGCGGTCGAGACGTCGACCGGAAACCACAGCCCATGCTTCTTCAGCTGACGGTTGAGATCGTCGAGCACGATGCCGGGCTCGACCACGCAAGTCCGGTTCTCGACGTCGAGCGAGAGGATACGGTTCAGATGCTTGGAGAGGTCGGCCACGATGCCGTCATTGACGGTCTGACCGCATTGCGAGGTGCCGCCGCCGCGCGGGGTCACGATCCGCCCGGCGTCGCGGACGATCGCAAGCGTGCGCAACGCCTCGTCGACGGTGCGCGGCACCACCACGCCGGCCGGCATGATCTGGTAGAACGAGGCGTCGGTCGCGTAGCGGCCGCGGTTGAAGGCATCGAAAAACACGTCGCCGGTCAGGTCGGACCGCAGGCGCTGTTCGAGCGATGAGACGTTCTTCATCCCAGATCCGATGTGATCCGCGGCGCAACCCATATTGCCCGGGGATTATTCATTCGATTGAGCCGAGAATTACATTATGAATTCAAAATGAGCAACTAGCTGCCTTGAGGCGTCGCCTCTTGGCCGCTGTCCGGTCCCTCGGCGAGGTGCTCGATAGCAGCGCTCCGCTTGTTGCGCAGATGTCCGAACAGGATGTCGCTGAGCTCGCTTCCAGCGCGGCGGCGCAGCGCATCGAGGATCGCCTCGTGCTCGCGCATCGCCTCGGCCCAACGCTGCCGCTTGCGGGCGAAATTGGCGGAGTAGCGCACGCGGCGGATCCGGCCGGCGAAGTTGGCGTAGGTCGTCTTCAGCGTCTCGTTGCGCGCAGCCGAGACGATGCTCTCGTGGATCTGCTGGTTGGTCTGGAAATAGCCGTGCATGTCGCGGTGCAGATAGTGGCCGTACATCTCGTAGTGCAGCCGCTCGATCGCGCCGATTTCCTCGTCCGTTATGCTCTCGCAGGCCAGCCGTCCGGCAAGGCTCTCCAGCCCGGCCATGACGTCGAACAGTTCCTCGAGGTCGCGCTGGCTGAGCTGGCGCACGCGCGCGCCGCGATTGGGCAATAGCTCGATCAGGCCTTCACCGGCCAGCACCTTGAGCGCCTCGCGCAGCGGCGTCCTGGAGATCCCCAGCATTTCGCACAGCTGGCGTTCCGGAACGCGCCCGCCCTCGGGAATGTTGCCTTCCACCACATAGTCGCGGAGCCGCAGCAGGATCTCGCCGTGAAGCGAGATCTCCTGGCGGTCGCCGCCGTTGCCGGCAGCGGGCTCGGTGATCGGAGCCCCGGTCTCGGGAATCGCAGATTTCATATTCTGAACAATAATTTGCCAGCGCGGACGCGTCGATCTCCGCAATCGAATACCAAAATTGGATTGAAAATACAAAAAATGAATGCAAAATTGGTGGCCAAGGAGCCGAAATCCGGCGATTGGGAGGTTCTCATGCATCAAGGACGCCATTTTCTGCAGATTCCAGGGCCGAGCCCTGTGCCGGATCGCATTCTTCGCGCGATGGACATGCCGGTCATCGATCACCGAAGCGCGGAGTTTGCCGAGCTTGGCCGCACCGTGCTCGAGGGAAGCGGCAAGATCTTCCAGACTGCGGGCCCGGTGGTGATCTTTCCGTCGTCGGGCACCGGCGCCTGGGAAGCCGCGATCGTCAACACGCTGTCGCCCGGCGACAAGGTCCTGATGGTCGAGACCGGCCACTTCGCCACGCTGTGGCGGCAACTCGCCGGCCGTTTCGGCATCGAGGTCGACTTCATTGCCGGCGATTGGCGGCGCGGCGCCGACCCAGCGCTGATCGAAGCAAGGCTCGCCGAGGACACCGCGCACAGCATCAAGGCGGTGATGGTCGTCCACAACGAGACCTCGACCGGCGCGACCAGCCGGATCGCCGACATCCGTGCCGCCATCGACCGCAACGCGCATCCGGCGCTCTTGATGGTCGACACCATTTCCTCGCTCGGCTCGGTCGATTACCGGCACGACGAGTGGAAGGTCGATGTCAGCGTCAGCTGCTCGCAGAAAGGCTTCATGCTGCCGCCCGGCCTCGGCTTCAACGCCATTTCGGAGAAGGCCCGCGCCGCGTCCCGCACCAACAAGATGCCGCGCTCCTATTTCGATTGGGAGGAGATGCTGAAGCCGAACGCCAAGGGTTTCTTCCCCTACACGCCGGCGACGAACCTGCTCTACGGGCTGCGCGAGGCGATTGCGATGCTGCTGGAGGAGGGGCTCGACAACGTGTTCGCCCGCCATCGGCGGCTCGCCGCCGCCACGCGTGCCGCCGTCAATCAATGGGGGCTCGAGAATCTCTGCCAGGAGCCTTCGGAATTCTCGCCGGTGCTGACCGCGGTGCTGATGCCGCCCGGCCATGATGCCGATCAGTTCCGCAAGGCCGTGCTCAACAATTTCAACATGTCGCTCGGTGCCGGCCTGTCGAAGGTCGCCGGCAAGGTGTTCCGCATCGGCCATCTCGGCGAGTGCAATGAGCTGACGCTGCTCGGCGCGCTCACCGGCGTCGAGATGGGGCTGTCGGTTGCCGGCGTGCCGCACCGCTCGGGCGGCGTCGAGGCGGCGATGCGGCTGCTCGAGCAGCGCGATCAACGCAACGCGTCGTCGCACCTGAAGGTGGTCAGCACCTAAGCGCCGACCAACGGCATCCCGCACGCCAACGGCTCAGAAAAATCGCGGATCAGGGAAGGGGAGGGATATGAGGCTTCGGTTCAAGGCCACCCATGTCGTGTTGGCCATGCTCTGCGTGATGTATTTCATCACCTATGTCGACCGCGTCAACATCGGCACCGCGGCCAGCGAGATCCAGAAGGAACTCGACCTGTCCAACACCGAGCTCGGCCTGGTGTTCTCGGCCTTCGCCTATCCGTATCTGCTGTTCCAGGTGATCGGCGGCTGGGTCGGCGATCGCTTCGGACCACGCAAGACCTTGTTCTGGTGCGGCATGATCTGGGCCGCGGCCACCATCATGACCGGCTTTGTGCATGGTCTTGCCGCGCTGTTCGTCGCGCGCTTCGCGCTAGGGTTCGGCGAAGGGGCGACGTTCCCGACCGCGACACGTGCCATGCAGTACTGGACGCCCGCGAACCGCCGCGGCTTCGCGCAAGGCCTGACACACGCGTTCGCACGGCTCGGCAACGCGGTGACCCCGCCGGTGGTCGCGCTCCTGATCCTCTGGCTGACATGGCGCGGCGCCTTCGTCGCGCTCGGCATCGTCAGTCTGATCTGGGGTGTTGCGTGGGTCTGGTATTTCCGCAACGAGCCGGGCGACCATGACGCCATCACCGCGGCCGAGCTTGCGACCTTGCCGCCGCGCCCGCAGGGCGAGCGGCCGAAGGTGCCGTGGGGACCGCTGTTGCAGCGGATGTGGCCGGTGACGCTAACGTATTTCTGCTACGGCTGGTGCCTGTGGCTCTACCTCAACTGGCTGCCGCTGTTCTTCAAGAACAACTACAGCCTCGATCTGAAGAACTCGGCGCTGTTCGCATCCGGCGTGTTCTTTGCCGGCGTGGTCGGCGACAGCATCGGCGGCGTCATCTCCGACCGCATCCTCGAGCGCACCGGCAATGTGCGGCTGGCGCGGCTCAGCGTGACGATCGTGGGATTCGCCGGCGCGCTGCTCTCGCTGATGCCGATCCTGTTCGTTCATGACATCACAGTGGTCGCGCTCTGCCTGTCGGCCGGCTTCTTCTTCGCTGAGCTCGTGATCGGCCCGATGTGGTCGATCCCGATGGATATCGCCGCGAAATATTCCGGCACCGCCGCCGGGATCATGAACAGCGGCTCGGCGTTCGCGGCGATCGTCTCGCCGCTGGTCGCCGGTTTCGTCATCGACGCCACCGGAAACTGGTACCTGCCGTTCCTGATGTCGATGGGGCTGCTGCTGCTTGGTGGTTTCTCGGCGTTCCTGATGCATCCGGAGCGGCCGTTCGAGGGAGCCGGCGAACTGGCCGCGCCGCGAAAGGTGGTGGCCGCCGAATGAACGGCTGCCGGTGTCCGCAAGGCGCCGCCGGATATGCATGACTGACCCCCGCCGGGCGGAGGACAAATCCGGCGAAAATGGTGACATGGATGCAGTCTTGAAGAGAGGCTGGGAGTAGTGAATTTGGGTATGCTTTGCGGCGGCTGCCATTGCGGTGAGATCAGGTTCGAAGTCCCCGATCAGCCGGCTTTCAGTACCGTCTGCCATTGCCACGATTGTCGGAGGCAATCTGGAGCGCCGATGCTGGCGTGGGCAATGGTACCGAAGGCCGCGGTATCAATCCAGGGGAAGCCGAAGGTCTATTCGTCTTCAGAAAGCGGCCAGCGCTCGTTCTGCCCGACGTGCGGCGCGGGGCTGTTCTTCGGCAATGGCATTCTCGACCAGATGGGCATGATGCAAGTCAGGATCGCTGCGCTCGACGATCCGAATTCGATCTCGCCCAGGGTTCAGGTGCAGACTGCCGAGCGCGTCGGATGGGTAGGGTCCCTTCACGATCTTCCGGCCTTCGAGCGCTTCCCGAGTTGAGTCGTCGGGATCGCCAGGATTTGGGCCGGTACCCATCCGGGCGGCCGGTACGGTTGGGGCGGGCCCCGCTCCGACAGGCGTGGTCCAGCATTCTTCCAGATGGCGTCGCGCTGGATCGGTCTGGCCGGGTATGGCCTCGGATGCCAACTCACTGAGCCATCTCAAGAAGAGCTAAGCCATGTGGGCCGCTATGGGCTGATATGGTTGGCTTCGATTTCCGGATAGTGATATGCGAGCGGCTCACCACCGACCAAGACAAGACCGGGAAAGACGCTCATGACCGTGCACACTGGAAGGCATTTTCTGCAGATTCCGGGACCGACCAATGTGCCGGACCGGGTGCTGCGGGCGATGGACATGCCGACCATGGACCATCGCGGTGCCGAATTCGCCGAGATCGGCTTTGCCGTGCTTTCCGCGATGCAGCGTGTGTTCCGCACCAAGCAGCCCGTGATCATCTACCCCTCGTCGGGGACCGGCGCGTGGGAGGCCGCGATCGTCAACACGCTGCAGCCGGGCGACAAGGTCCTGATGTGCGAGACCGGCCAGTTCGCGATGCTGTGGCACGGCATCGCCGACAAGTTCAAGCTCGACGTCGATTTCATTCCGGGCGACTGGCGCCATGGCGCCGACCTCGAGCAGATCGAGGCCAGGCTATCCGCCGACAAGGCGCACAAGATCAAGGCCGTGTGCGTGGTCCATAACGAGACCTCGACCGCCTGCGTCACCTATCCGCGCGACGTCCGCAAGATCCTCGACACCTTGAAGCATCCGGCGCTCCTGATGGTCGACACCATCTCGGGCCTCGGCTCGCTCGAATATGAGCACGATGCCTGGGGCATCGATGTCTCGATCGCCGGCTCCCAGAAGGGGCTGATGCTGCCGCCCGGCCTCGGCTTCAACGCCGTGTCGGAGAAGGCGCTGGCGGTGGCCAAGGCCAATCCGGGGATGCGCTCCTATTGGGATTGGCAGGAGGTCATCAACATCAACAAGGCCGGCACCTGGCCGTATACGCCAGCGACCAACCTGCTGTTCGGCCTGCGCGAGGCCGTGAAGATGCTGGAGGAGGAGGGGCTGGACAACGTCTTCGCCCGCCACAAGCGCCACAGCGAAGCGACGCGTGCCGCCATCAAGGTCTGGGGTCTCGAGACGCAGTGCCAGGAGCAGGGCGCGCATTCGCCGGCGCTGACCGCGGTGCGCGTGCCCGATGGCCACGATGCCGACCACTTCCGCAAGGTCGTGCTCGAGAATTTCGACATGTCGCTCGGCACCGGCCTCAACAAGGTCAAGGGCAAGGTGTTCCGGATCGGGCATATCGGCCACTTCAACGACCTGATGCTGATGGGCACGCTGTCCGGCGTCGAGATGGGTCTCGATCTGGCCAAGGTGCCGCACCGCAGTGGCGGTGTGCTGGCGGCGATGGAGGTCCTCAAGGGACGCGACCCATCGCAGGCGTCGAAAGCCGTTGCTTGAGTAGGCTGGCCTGAAACCTCATCGCAAAGAACAGAAAGAGCGAGACATGAACGCGCCTGTCGCACCGACCGAAGACCTGATCTACTCCGTCGCGGACGGGGTCGCGCGCATCACGTTCAACAGGCCGCAGGCCCGCAACGCGCTGACCTTTGCGATGTACGAGCAGATGGCTTCGATCTGCGAGAACATCAATCAGGATCACTCCATCAAGGCGCTGATCCTGACCGGTGCCGGCGAGAAGGCGTTCGCCTCGGGCACCGACATCTCGCAGTTCCGGGCGTTCAAGACCGCGCAGGATGCGCTGGACTACGAGGCGCGGATCGACCGCGTGCTGGGAACGCTGGAACAGTGCCGCGTGCCTGTCATCGCGGCGATCGCCGGCGCGTGCACCGGCGGCGGCGCCGGTATCGCTGCATGCTGCGACATCCGCATCGGCACCGAAGCGACACGGATCGGCTTCCCGATCGCGCGCACGCTCGGCAACTGCCTCTCGATGTCCAACATCTCGCGGCTGGTCTCGCTGATCGGTCCGGCGCGGACCAAGGATCTGATCTTCAAGGCGCGCCTGGTCGAGGCGCCCGAAGCATTGGCGCTCGGGCTGCTGAACGAAGTCGTCCCCGACGTGGAAACGCTGCAGCGCCGCGCCACCGAGACCGCGCAACTCGTCGCCGGCCATGCGCCGATCACGCTGGAGGTGACCAAGGAAGCGGTGCGCCGCATCCGCCGCACGCTGTCGCGCGACGAAGGCGAAGACCTGATCCTGCGCGCCTATATGAGCGAGGATTTCCGCGAGGGCATGGACGCTTTCCTCAACAAGCGCGCGCCCAACTTCAAGGGCAAATAGCGGCGGCGGGTTGGCGCAAGACGCGGGTGCTCTCCGTCGTCATTCCGGGACGCGCCTCTTGGCGCGAGCCCGGAATCCATTCATCCGAGGAATGCGTGGCCTGATGGATTCCGGGCTCTCGCTTCGTTGCCCGACTGCGCAAGCTCCCGCAACACAACCGGTGTCGTCCCGGCGAAGGCCGGGACCCATAACCACCGATGCGAATTGTTGAGCGCTACTGCAACGACAAGTCCCATTGGCAACACCCGCCGCGGAGTATGGGTCCCGGCCTTCGCCGGGACGACGATTGGAAAAATCGCGAGTTCAACTTCATCCTGGTCGCCGTGGCGCGTCCGATGGCTCGCAACGACACCCGCCTCATTCCAAAGTCATAGGTCATGCGGCAGTTCGGCGGCTTGCACTCACCTGCTTTCTCAGCACAATGACGCGAACCCGCCACCTCGACGGTTTTGCGAAGCCGAACAAATAGATAGGGAAGAAACACGTGGGACAGATCGTGAAAACCACGGCAGCCATCGCGACCTTGCTGCTGAGCACGCCGGCCTTTGCCGGCTGGGAGCCGAGCAAGCCGGTCGAGATCGTGGTTGCGGCCGGCGCCGGCGGCGCCTCCGACCAGATGGCGCGCATGATGCAGGCGGCGATCCAGAAGAACAATCTGATGAAGCAGCCGATGGTGGTCTCGCTGAAGGGCGGCGCGTCGGGTGCGGAAGCGCTGATGTACATGAAGTCCAGCGAGGGCGATCCCAACAAGGTGCTGATCGCCTATTCGCTGATCTACATGCTGCCACTGTCGGCCAAGATTCCCTTCAACTGGCGCGACCTCACGCCGGTGTCGGTGATCGCGCTCGACCAGTTCGTGCTGTGGGACAATGCGTCGGGCCCCAAGACCGTCAAGGATTTCATCGCGGCCGCCAAGGCCGCGAGCGCGCCGTTCAAGATGGGCGGCACGGGCTCCAAGCGTGAAGATCATGTGCTGACCGTGTTCATGGAGCAGAAGACCGGCGCGAAATTCTCCTATCTGCCGTACAAGTCCGGCGGCGAGGCCGCGACGCAACTGGTCGGCGGCCACACCGAGTCCAACGTCAACAATCCGAGCGAAAACCTCGAAGTCTGGCGCGCCGGACAGGTTCGCGCGCTCTGTGTGTTCGACAAGGAGCGCATCTCCTACAAGACCAAGGTCACCGACACGCAATCCTGGAACGACATCCCGACCTGCAAGGAGGAGGGGCTGGACGTGCAGTATCTGATGCTGCGCGCGATGTTCCTGCCCGGCAAGGTCACGCAGGAGCAGCAGGCATTCTATGCCAACCTGTTCCAGAAGGTGACGCAGACGGCGGAATACAAGGACTACATGGAGAAGCAGGCGCTGAAGCCGATCTTCCTCACCGGCAAGGACATGGTGGAATTCCTCGAGGATGACGACAAGCTCAATGCTTCGCTGATGAACGCGGCGGGCTTTGTCGCGAAGTAGCGGTCGCGGTTTGCTTACCTTCGGGCCGGAATTGGCTTGCAAGCGGCAGTGGCGCAGTGATTATTGCGCCGCAGTATGGTCAAACGTCCGGCGAGCCCGATCGGGCTGGGGCACCCCTCCGTCGTCGTTGCGGGACCGTGAGGAGCGATCATGACCAAAGCCGTTCTCGGTATCATCGGCGGATCCGGCATCTACGATCTGCCGGGCCTGGAAAATGTCCGCGAGGAAACGATCACGAGTCCCTGGGGCGAACCATCCGCGCCGCTGCGTCGTGGCGAGGCGGCGGGACTGCCGATCGTGTTCCTGCCGCGGCACGGCCAGGGACACGCGCTGTCGCCGTCCGACATCAACTATCGCGCCAATATCGACGTGCTGAAGCGGGCCGGGGTCACCGACCTGGTCGCGCTGTCTGCCTGCGGCTCGTTCAAGGAAGAGCTGCCGCCCGGGACGTTTGTGCTGGTCGATCAGTTCGTCGACCGCACGTACAAGCGCGAGAGCTCGTTTTTCGGCAAGGGCTGCGTCGCGCATGTGTCGATGGCGCATCCGGTATCGCCGCTGCTGGCGAAGCATCTCGCCGCCGCTGCCGAGGCCGAGCGCATCGCGTTCGCGCGCGGCGGCACCTATTTCTGCATGGAGGGGCCGCAATTCTCCTCGCTCGCTGAAAGCCTGACCTACAAGGCGCAGGGCTATTCGGTGATCGGCATGACCAACATGCCCGAAGCCAAGCTCGCCCGCGAGGCCGAGATCTGCTACGCCAGCGTCGCGATGGTCACCGATTTCGACTGCTGGCATCCGGCCCATGATGCCGTCACGGTGCAGGATATCATCCGTGTGCTGAATTCGAACGCCGAGAAGGCAAAGGCGCTGGTCGCGCGTCTGGCGCGGGATTTCCCGCGCGAGCACGAGCCGTGTCCGATCGGTTCGGATCGCGCGCTGGATACCGCGCTGATCACCGCGCCTGCGGCGCGCGATCCTCAGTTGTTGGCGAAGCTCGATGCCGTGGCTGGAAGGATGTTGCGCGGATGAAGGTCGATGAACGGCATTTTCGCAGTATCTGGCTCGAGCCCGACGGCTGGTCCGTCGGTGCGATCGACCAGCGGCGGCTGCCCCATGAGTTCAACGTCGCCAAACTCACGACCGCTGACGAAGCAGGCGAGGCCATCAGCTCGATGCTGGTGCGCGGCGCGCCGCTGATCGGCGCCACCGCAGCCTATGGCATGGCGCTTGCGATGCGCGCCGATTCCTCCGATGCGGCGCTCGACCGCGCCGGCAAGATGTTGGCTGCGACCCGGCCGACCGCGATCAATCTGAAGTGGGCGATCGACGAGATGCAACGCGCGCTCGCGCCGCTCGCTGCTTCGGCCCGGGCGGATGCGGCCTATACCCGCGCCCGCGAGATCGCCGATGAGGATGTCGAGATCAACCGCGAGATCGGCCGCCATGGCCTCGGCCTGATCGAAAAAATCGCCGCGACCAAGAAGCCGGGAGAGCCGGTGAACGTGCTGACGCATTGCAATGCCGGCTGGCTCGCAACCGTCGATTGGGGAACGGCGACGTCACCGATCTACCAGGCGCATGATCGAGGCATTGCGGTCCATGTCTGGGTCGACGAGACGCGGCCGCGCAATCAGGGCGCCTCGCTCACCGCGTGGGAACTCGGTCACCACGGCGTGCCGCACACCGTGATTCCCGACAACACCGGCGGCCATCTGATGCAGCATCGCATGGTCGACCTTGCGATCGTCGGGACCGACCGCGTCGCCGCCAATGGCGACGTCTGCAACAAGATAGGGACCTATCTGAAAGCGCTCGCCGCGCACGACAACGACGTGCCGTTCTACGTTGCACTGCCGTCGCCGACCATCGACTTTAGTATCGACGATGGCGTCAGGCAGATTCCGATCGAGCAGCGCGCGGCCAGCGAGGTGACGCACCTCACCGGCCGCACGGCGGATGGACGGATCGAAACCGTGCGCGTGGTTCCGGACGGCTCTTCCGTCGCCAATTTCGGCTTCGACGTCACGCCGGCGCGGCTGGTGACGGGATTGATCACCGAGCGCGGTATACTCGGCGCGAATCGTGCTGCGCTTGCGAGCGCATTTCCCGAACGTTCCGGGCGTTAGCTGAAGGCTGCATTGACGGTGATTGGTTCAGCACGCTATCCCAATCGTTGCCCTCGCAACCCAGACCGTCCAGTCCATGTCCAATACCGAACTTGAGATCGTCGTCGACGATCCGACCGCGCCTGAAGAGAATTCGCCCGCCGTCGTCAGCACCGGCGCCGTCGACGTCGTCGTCTCGCTGCTGCTGCTTGCGCTCGCCTTGGTGCTCGGCTGGGACAATTGGCGCACCGGCGCATCGTGGGATTCGACCGGGCCGCAGCCGGGCTACTTTCCGTTCTACCTCTCGGTGATTCTCGGCACCGCCAGCCTCTATGGTCTCGGCGCTGCCTTCGTCTCGCGCCGGGAAGCAGCCGAGACCTTTGTCACCCGAGCCCAGTTTCGCCGGGTGATGGCGGTGTTCGTGCCGACATTCCTGTTCTGCCTCGCTACCCAATATCTCGGCCTCTACGTCGCGAGCTTTCTCCTGATCGCAGGCTTCATGCGCCTCGTCGGCAAGATCGCGCTGTGGAAGTCGTTGCTCACCGCCTGCGTTTTCACCGCCGCGATGTTCGTGACCTTCGACGTCGCATTCGACGTCATCATGCCGAAGGGGCCGCTCGAAGCGGCCTTCGGCTACTGAGCGATCGACAGGATTTCGGGACATGGAAGCTTTCGGTCTCCTGCTGCATGGCTTTGCCGTCCTTTTGACGTGGAAGACGCTGCTGTTGATGATGGTCGGCCTCGTGCTCGGCATCTTCGTCGGCGTGCTGCCCGGGCTTGGCGGTCCCAACGGCGTTGCGATCCTGCTGCCCTTGACCTTCACGATGGATCCGACATCCGCCATCGTGATGCTGTCCTGCATCTATTGGGGCGCGCTGTTCGGCGGCGCCATCACCTCTATCCTGTTCAACATCCCCGGCGAAGCCTGGTCGGTCGCGACCACGTTCGACGGCTATCCGATGGCGCAGCAGGGCAGGGCGGCTGAAGCGCTGACAGCCGCGTTCACCTCGTCCTTCATCGGCTCGCTGGTCGCGGTGCTGCTGATCACCTTCCTGGCGCCGATGATCTCGTCGTTCGCGCTGAAGTTCGGCCCGCCGGAATTCTTCGCCGTCTATCTTCTGACCTTCTGCTCGTTCGTCGGCCTCGGCCGCGAAGCCAAGCACAAGACCGTGATCTCGATGTCGCTCGGGCTGCTGCTCGCCGGCGTCGGCATGGATACGGTGTCCGGGCAGCTGCGCATGACGTTCGGCTCTGCCGAGCTGTTGCGCGGAATCAACTTCCTCGTTGCGGTGATCGGCCTATTCGGCATCAGCGAAATCCTGCTCACGATGGAGGAGCGCCTGGCGCTGCGCGGACACGCCGCCAGTATCAGCCTGCGCGTCGTGCTGTCGGTGTGGAAGGACCTGCCGAAATATTGGGTGACGCTGCTGCGTTCGTCCGTGATCGGCTGCTGGCTCGGAATCACGCCGGGCGGTGCGATCGCGGCGTCCTTCATGGGCTACAACCTCGCCAAGCGCTTCGCCAAGGATCCGGAGAGTTTTGGCAAGGGCCGCATTGAGGGCGTGTTCGCGCCGGAGACCGCCGCCCACGCCTCGGGCACGGCGGCCTTGCTGCCGATGCTCGCGCTCGGCATTCCCGGCTCTGGGACCGCGGCGATCCTGCTTGGCGGCCTGATGGTGTGGGGCCTCAACCCCGGCCCGCTGCTGTTCGTCGAGCACAAGGATTTCGTCTGGGGCCTGATCGCCTCGATGTATCTCGGCAACGTCGTCGGCCTGGTGCTGGTGCTGACGACGGTGCCGATCTTCGCCTCGATTCTGCGCGTGCCGTTTGCGGCTGTCGCCCCGATGATCGTGGTGTCCTGCGCGATCGGCGCCTACGCCATCCAGAATGCGATGTTCGACATCTGGCTGATGCTGGGCTTCGGCGTCGTTGGCTATGTCTTCAAGAAGATCGGCATCCCGCTTGCGCCATTCACGCTCGCTTTGGTGCTCGGCAGCCGCGCCGAGGACGCGTTCCGGCTCTCGATGATCGGCTCCGGCGGCGACATGAAGGTGTTCTGGTCGAACGGCCTGGTCGGCACCATCACGACCCTGGCGATCGTGCTGCTGTTCTGGCCGGTGATCGATCGGGCCTTTGCCGGCGTCGCGCGTCTGGTGCGGCCGGCAAAGGCGTGAAGCGTCAGACGACCTTGCGCTGGCGCAGCTCGGCGATCTCGTCCTGGCCGAAGCCGAACTCGGCCAGCACTTCCTCGGTTTGCTCGCCGAATTCCGGTGGGCGCGCCGCCATCTTGCTCGGCGTCCGCGACAGCGTGACGGGCTGGCTGACCAGCTGGATGTGCCGGTTCTCATCGTTGGGAACGTGCTGGGCCATGCCGAGATGCTTGACCTGGGCATCCTCGAACATCTGGTCGATCGAGTAGATCGGCCCGCACGGCACACCGGCGGCGTTCAGCTCCTCCACCCAGGTCTCGGTCGATTTCTTCTCGGTCAGCACGTTGATTCGTGCATTCAGCGCATCGCGGTTCTTCGAGCGCGCCGGTGCGGTCGCATAATCGGGGTCGGTAATCAGCTCGGGCGCGCCGATCGCCTGTGCGCAGCGCTCCCAGATCCGCCCGCCTGTCGTGGCGATGTTGATATAGCCGTCGGTGGTCTTGAACACGCCGGTCGGGATCGAGGTCGGATGGTTGTTGCCGGCCTGCTTGGCCACTTCCTTTTCCATCAGCCAGCGCGCCGCCTGGAAATCCAGCATGAAGATCTGCGCCTGCAGCAGCGAGGTCTGCACCCATTGCCCCTCGCCGGACACGTCGCGTTCCAAGAGCGCGGTGAGGATGCCGATCGCGCAGAACAGCCCCGCGGTGAGGTCGGCGACGGGAATGCCGACCCGCATCGGGCCGCCGCCGGGCGCGCCGGTCACCGACATCAGGCCGCCCATGCCCTGCGCGATCTGATCGAAGCCCGGGCGCTTGTGATAGGGGCCGTCCTGGCCGAAGCCGGAGATGCTTCCGTAGACGATCCGCGGATTGATCTTGCGTACGCTCTCATAGTCGATGCCGAGCTTGGCCTTCACGTCGGGCCGAAAGTTCTCGACGATGACGTCGGCCTGTTCGGCGAGCCGCTTGAACACCTCGAGCCCCTTGGGGTCTTTCAGGTTCAGCGTCATGGCGCGCTTGTTGCGATGCAGGTTCTGGAAGTCCGACCCGCCGCGGGGGCCGCCCGGCTGCTCGCCGCCGCCGTCTTCCAGCAGCGCATCGATCTTGATGACGTTGGCACCCCAGTCGGCGAGCTGGCGCACGCAGGTCGGCCCCGACCGGACCCGGGTCAAATCCAGCACGGTGAACCGGGACAGGGCTTGGGATGCGCGGGGAAAGGGCATTGAGACACCTCTTGTTTGGCGGGCCGCTCTGGGGCTACTGCCTATCTGCCATAGACAATTTGGCTGACCTTTCCAACTGTTACCCGGACCACAAACCAGACTGGAAACAAACAGGCATGGTTCCGTTCAGATCGGCCTCCGCCTCGGCCGTCGTTCAGGCTTCCCAACACCTGCTTGCAGGCCCTGCCATCCGCCAACCCTCGACAATCACTGCGCCGGCTGCTAGCCCGTCGCCATCCGAATGAGTTTTGCCCTTATGGAAGAGGCACTTGAGGCGCATCAAGGCGATGGACCGAAAGCTGGCATGGCGGTGAAAAAGGGTCCATCCCATCTGCTCGGCAATTCGGCATGGAACGCGACGGCGTTCGCGGTCGCGGTGCTACTCAACCTCGCGATTCTCCCGTTCGTGATCTTCCGGCTCGGCCTTGCCGCGTTCGGGGTTGCGGGCCTGGTGACTGCCTGCGTCGCGCCTGCGCTGATGTTCAGCAACGCGCTTGGCCTCTCGACGGCGCGCGAACTCGCGCAACGGCTGGAACCGGCCGATCGCGATGAGGCGCGGCGTTTCTTCGCGACCGCCCTTGCGCTCGCCATCGCCGTAGGCGGCCTGATCTCGGCATTGCTGATCCTTGCCGGACCGCCGCTCGCGCGATTGGGATTTCACCTGGGTGGTCCGGCGTCCGACGACCTCGGGCTTGCCTTCGCATTGGCCGGTGCCGGCTGGCTGTTCCAGTGCCTGTTTGCGGTCTTCCTCTCGCTGTTCACAGCGCGCCAGGATTATCGGCGGATCGCGTCGATCGGCATCACCGGCACGGTGGTGACGACGATGTCGATGCTGCTGCTAATCCCATATGCGCCGCGTGCCTCGACCTTCCTTGGCTGTCAGGCCTTGGGCTTCGCGACGAATCTCGCAATGGCCTTCGCCTGGTCGCGGCACGCAATCAGCGACTGGCTGGCGCGGCCCGTGCTCGATCGCAGTGCACTGCGCGCACTCGTGAAACTTGGCGGCTGGCAGGTCGCGGCGCAAAGTGGCGCGCTATTTGCCGGCCAGGCGGACCGCTATCTGCTCGGTGCGCTGCTGCAGCCGCAATTCGTCGGCTTCTACAGCGTCGCGCAGCGGCTGGAGGAGGCGGTCTATATCGGCGTGTTGAAGATCGGCGAGATCTTGTTCCCGTTCTTCAGCACGCTGCAGAAGGAGGACGACGATCGCAAGGTCGACCTGCTGCTTCGCTCCTCCTGGATTCTCAACGTGCTTGCCGCGAGCGCACTTGGCGGCCTGATCCCGGTTGCGGGGGCGCTGCTGTATCGATGGACCGGCGCCGAGGTCGCCGCCGAGGCGCAGCTGGTGCTGGTGGTGCTTGCGATCAGTGGGATATTGGGGTCGAGCGCCAACGTGTTCGCGTTCTACCTGCTGTCGCAAGGGCGCTCCAGCTTCAACGCGTTGATCTCGCTTGTCACCGGCTGCTTCACGCTGGCGACCAGCGCCATTGCGTTGCCGTATTTCGGCTGGCAAGTGGCCGGCTGGAGCTCCTGCGTCGGGATGGTTGCCCAGATGGTCGTCACGGTGCTGCTGCTGCGGCGAACCTTCAGGCTCTCGGCCATGTGGTCACGGATGCTGCATTTCGTCTTGATCCCGCTCGGCACCGGCATCGCCGTTGCACTGGTGCTGCGCGCGCAGCTTGGCCACGTGTCGTTCGACCACGCGCCGTCATGGTGGTATGTGGTGTCGCTCTACGGCGTGTCGGCGGCGGCGATCTTTGTCGCCGCCGTCGCCGTGTCGCAGCTTGGTCCCTATCGCGCCGTCTGCTGGCGTGATCTCCGCATCATCATCGCCCGCTTCTTGCCGTTGAAGGCCGCCTAGACATGTGTGGTATCGCAGGCATCGTCAATCTGCGCGGCGCCGCCGTGGACCCAGCCGACATCTCGCGGCTCACCAGCCTGATCGCGCATCGCGGTCCGTTCGGCGAGGGCACCTGGTTCAACGCCAAGCGAAACGTCGCTTTCGGTCACCGCCGGCTCGCCATCATCGATCCCGGCGAGGGCGGCTATCAGCCGATGGTGTCGGGCGACGGCCGCCATGTGATCGTCTACAACGGCGAGATCTACAACTTCCTTGAATTGCGCCGTGAGCTCGAGGCGAAGGGCGCAGTCTTTCGCAGCCAGTCCGATACCGAAGTGATCCTTGCCGCCTGGCAGGCGTGGGGCGAGGACATGCTGCTGCGCTTCAACGGCATGTGGGCGCTGGCGATCTACGACACCGTCACGGACGATCTGTTCCTGGCGCGCGATCGGTTCGGCATCAAGCCGCTGCTGTACGCGTTGTCAGGCGAGCGGTTCGTGTTCGCGTCCGAGCAGCGGGCGCTGGCGCGGAGCGGACTGGTTGAGACGTCGCTCGATATCGACGTGGCGCGGCGGCTGTTGCTTGACCCGTTCGGGATCGAAGGCAGCGAGCGGACCCTGTTCGCGCAACTGCGTCGTCTGCAGGGCGGCCACTGCATGTGGTTGCGCCAGGGGCGCGTGCAGGTGCGCCGCTGGTGGCGGACCGTGGATCATCTGCCCGCGATTCCTGATACTGAATCCGAACGCGTCGCGCGCTTTCGCGACCTGTTTCAGGATTCCGTCGCCCTGCGGATGCGCAGCGACGTTCCTATCGGCACCTGCCTGTCCGGTGGCTTTGACTCGTCCGCGGTGATCTGTGCGATGGCCGCTCATGAGAAAGCCGGCATGGGACCGCGCGACAGCACGGCCTGGCGGCACGCCTTTGTCGCGACCTTTCCCGGCGCCAGCAATGACGAGCGGCCGATGGCGGTGGAGGCGGCCGCGTGGGCCGACGTGGCGCCGAGCTTTCTCGAGATCGGGCGCTCCGATGCGCTCACCGACCTTGATCGGATCCTTGACGACAACGACGACGTCTATATCGGCCTGCCGAGCGCGCCGTGGCTGATCTATCGCGAACTCCGGCGCCAGAACGTCACCGTCTCGCTTGACGGCCACGGAGCGGACGAATTGATGGGCGCCTACCTGCAGGAGGGGCAGTCGACTGCATTCCGGATCCGGAACGCCGCCGCCGCGCTCACGTCACGATCGCAGCTGGCGCAACGCGGCATCGACTTCCTGCGGGCGCAGATGATCAGGCGCCAGGGGCACTATTTCCTGCGGGGAGGCCTGACGGCGATGCCCGCAGCGCTGCCGCTGGTCGCCGAGGATGACGAGTTGCCGAACGCGTGGGGCGCGCTGAACCGGCGTCTCTATCGCATGTTCCACTCGACCACGCTGCCCACCATTCTACGCAATTTCGACCGGCTCTCGATGGCGCACGGGATCGAGGTGCGCATGCCGTTCATGGACTGGCGGCTGGTGACCTACACGATGGCGCTGCCGGAAACGAGCAAGTCGGCCGGCGGCATGACCAAGGTGGTCGCGCGGCAGGCGATGGCGAACCTGATGCCCGAGAGCATCCGCACCGCGCGCCGCAAGGTCGGCTTCAACTCGCCGATGCCGGAATGGCTGAACGGGCCATTGGCGGGCTGGACTAATGAGCTGCTCAATCGGAATGTCTCGGCGTTTGCCGAATTCGTCGACGAAGTGCCGCTTCGAAAGACGGTCGGCCGTTTGACGGCATCGCAGAGCTGGGATTGGGAATCCGTCGGCCGGATCTGGCCATACCTGAACATGAAATGGATGTTGGCAAGGTCCGTATAACCAATGCGTCTGTTCCAGAATAGCGGTCTCTATCCGTCTTACCTGCCGCGGCTGAACCAGCTTGCGGCAAAAGCGTCAACCTTCGCGGCGCGTCGCGACGTGTTCCTGCATGATCGCTTCGGCGCGGCACATTTTCTCGAGCCCGTGCTCGACGGTGCGCCTGAAGCCTTCTTCACCAATGGCGACGACGAAGTGCTGCAGCGCCAGTGGGCGCGCGAGCAGGGCATGAAGGGGACGCCGACGCTCGAAGCCATTCTGCTCGCGCAGATCGAGCATCACAGGACCGACGTGTTCTACAATCTCGATCCGGTGCGTTATCCGAGTTCGTTCATCGCCAGGCTTCCGGGCTGCGTGAAGAAGACGTTGTGCTGGCGCGCGGCGCCTTCCGGCAATGCCGACCTGACCGCCTACGGCGCGGTGCTCGGAAACTTCCCGTCGATCCTCGAGGCCTGGCGTAGCAAAGGCTGCCGGGCGGAGCTGTTCTTCCCCGCGATCGATCCTGTCATGGAGCAGTACGGCGACGGCGAACGGCCGATCGATGTGGCGTTTGTCGGTGGATATTCGCGGCATCACAGCGCGCGGGGCAGGACGCTCGAACAGGTCGCGGCACTGGCCGCTGAACGCAAGATCGTGTTCTGCCTCGATGCGTCACGGCTGACACGGCTTGCCGAAAGCGCGGTCGGTCGATTGTTGCCGCTGCAGAAGCACCGCAGGCCCGACGTCATCGCGCGAATAGCGCGGCTGCCGCTGTTCGGCAGGGACCTCTACGAGCTGTTCGGATCCGCCAAGATCGTGCTCAACGGCGCAATCGACATGGCCGGCAACGACCGCGGCAACATGCGCTGCTTCGAGGCGATGGGCTGCGGGTCGCTGCTCGTGTCGGATTCCGGCAACTATCCGGAGGCGATGGAGGAGGGTGTCACGATGCGCACCTACGACGCGCCAGAACGGGCAGCCGAGGCGATTTCGAGCAGCCTGCAGGATTGGCCGCAATGGGCCGCCATCGCCTCGTCGGGCAGGAGGCGCGTGCAGCAGACCTACAGCAAGGCCTCGCAATGGGCCCAGTTTATCGATCTCGTGGCGCGGATCGAGCCGTGCTAGAGGGCTTTTCGAGCGGAGTCGATACCGTTTCGCGTAGAGAAAGTGCGCCGAAACCAGAACCTGGAGCTCCGTTCCGATTCCATCGGAGCCGAAAAGGCTCTAGACGGTGCACAGTGCCGGCCGGTGGGCGGGCGATCGGGCCGAGATGATGTCTGCAAGTGACTTGATCCATCGACTGAAATGGGTGGCCGACGGGCTTGCCGTGCCGCTGTTCAGGTTGCGGCCGCGGCCGTTCGGGCCGGGCTATCAGACGGTCAAGCGCGATACGATCACCGCGGCCATCGACGCCGGCTTGCTTCAGGCAGGAAAGGAGCTTCCGCCGGGCTACGGCGTCGCCATGGACGAGCGCGTGGTGGAATATCCCTGGGTCTATGGCCGATTGAACAATGTCGGCAAGATGCTGGACGCGGGGTCGACCTTCAACCACGACTTCCTGCTGCAGCGTCCGCCGTTGCGCGGCGCGGATCTCACCATCATGACGCTGGCGCCGGAGAGGCGGTGCTATTGGCATGACGGCTACTCCTATGTGTTCGGCGACCTCCGGAAGACGATGTTCGGCGATCAGGTCTTCGACACCGTCGCCAGCATTTCGACGATCGAGCACATCGGCCTCGATAATCAGATGCTGTACACCGGCGACCCGCGCGACGCCGAGACCGATCGGGACGGCTTTGTTCCGGCGGTGCAGGAGTTCAAGCGCATTCTCAAGCCCGGCGGCACCTGCCTGATCTCGGTGCCGTTCGGCAAGCGCGAGAATCTCGGTTGGTATCAGGTGTTCGATCTTGCGATGATCGAGCGGATCATCGAGGCATTCGGCGCGGTGTCTCACCATGTCGACTATTTCGGTTATTCGCGACAAGGCTGGTCGCGGCAGAGCGCCGAGGCGCTCGCCGACGCCACCGTTTTCGACATCCACACCGGCAAGGGGCAGGGCAACGACCTTGCGGCGTCGTCGCGCGCCGTCGCGTGCCTGCAGTTGACGGCATGAATCTCGATTATTGGATCCAGCGTCTGCTCGGTCGCGCGACGTGCCGCTTGCAGCCGGACGCGGCGCTGGGCCGCCATGCCAGGATCAGAAACATCCGTGGCGATTCCGACAAGATCGTCGTCGGTCGCAACAGCCGCATCCTCGGCGAGCTCCTGACCTTCGCGCATGATGGGGAGATCAAGATCGGCGAGTGGTGCTACGTCGGCGAGGGAACCCGGATCTGGTCGGCGGCCTCGATCGAGATCGGCAACCGCGTTCTGATCTCGCATTCGGCAAATGTTTTCGACAATCTCACGCATCCGCTCCGGGCGACGGAGCGGCACCGTCAGGTCCAGCAGATTTTTACGCGCGGACATCCGAACGATATTTCGCTTGACGAGAGCCCGGTGAAGATCTGCGACGACGCCTGGGTTGGCGCGGGCGCGATGGTCTTGCGCGGTGTGACGGTTGGGCAAGGCGCTATCGTCGCGGCCGGCGCGGTCGTGACCCGGGATGTCGCGCCGTTTTCGATCGTGGCGGGCAATCCGGCCGTGCTGGTAAGGGAGCTTGGCCCCGATGAACGGTGAACGCAAGTTTACCACCTGGGAGGATGCGGTGGTCTGGCTGCGCAATCAGCCTGACCAGCGCCAGCTCGTGCTCGACGCGTTTTACGACGATCCGCTGGTTGGCGCTGCCGAGCGCTATTTCCAGAGCTCCGAGTGGCAAGCGGTTGCCACGCTGCTCGCCGGCCGGTCAGGTACCGCACTCGACGTTGGAGCCGGTCGCGGCATCGCGAGCTACGCGCTCGCCCGAACCGGCTTCGCCGTGACGGCGCTCGAACCGGACCCGAGCGCGATCGTGGGAGGGGCGGCGATCCGAGGCTTGGCGCAACAGACGCAATTGCCGATTCAGGTGGTCGAAGAGTTTTCCGAGCGGCTGCCGTTCGCCGATGCGACGTTCGATCTCGTCTTCGCCCGCGCCGTATTGCACCATACGCGCGATCTCGATGGGGCGTGCCGGGAGATGTTTCGCGTGCTGCGGCCCGGCGGCATGCTGATCGCGGCGCGCGAGCATGTCATCAGCAAGGAGGCGGATCTTCCGCAGTTCCTTGCGCAGCATCCGCTGCATCATCTCTACGGCGGCGAACATGCCTTCCTGCTCGATCGCTACACCGGCGCGCTGACCAAGGCGGGGTTTTCCGCGGTCGACACGCTGGCGCCGCTGCAAAGCCCGATCAACCTGTTTCCCTATACGTCGGAGACCCTGAAAGCCGCGATCGTGACCAAGTTGTCGCAAAAGATTCCGGTTGCTCCGCTATGGCGAACTGCGCTTGCCTCACCCCGGCTGTTCGGCTCGCTGCTGTTGATGGCCGAACGTTTCGATCATCGACCGGGCCGGCTCTACTCCTTTGTCTGTCACAAGGCTTGAGCGATGATCGTCTGGGTTACTGGCGCGAATGGGTTCATCGGCCGCCATCTCGTGCATGCGTTGGCGGGGGCAGGCCATGCGGTGCACGGCGTCGGACACGGCGCGCTTGACGCAACGGAAGCCCGGCGGCTCGGCTTGCAGAGCTGGATCAACGGCGAGATCGACGCGGCCAATCTCAACGCGCTCGCGGCTGCGCACGGGCTGCCGACGCGTGTCTTTCATCTGGCTGGCGGATCGTCCGTCGGCGTCTCGATCGAACGGCCGTTCGAGGATTTTTCGCGCACTGTCGCGAGCACCGCGCGGCTGCTCGAATGGCTGCGCGGATCCGCGCCAGACTGTGCGGTGATCGCGGCGTCGAGTGCGGCTGTCTATGGCGCCGATCATTTCGGCCCGATTGCTGAAAGCGCGATCGTAACTCCGATGTCGCCGTATGGGCAACATAAGCTGATGATGGAGCAATTGTGCGCGAGTTACGCGCGGTCGTTCGGGTTGCGTTGCACGGTCGTGCGGCTGTTCTCTGTCTATGGGCCCAACCTGCGCAAACAATTGCTCTGGGACATCTGTTCGCGGCTCAACGCCAGGGAACAGGTGCTCACGCTCGGTGGGACCGGCAACGAGATACGTGACTGGACCGACGTTCGCGACGTCGCGAGGCTGCTTGCAAGCGTCGCGGAAACCTCGTCGTCACGGGAGGCCTTCCGGGTCATCAATGGCGGTTCGGGTCGGGGGACCAGCGTTGCCGACATCGCCGCGGGTCTCATCGGACAGTGGGGCAGCAAGACGGTTGTGCGGCACTCGGGTGTAAGCCGCCCCGGTGATCCCATGAGCCTGTTGGCCGATGCTGCGATGCTGTGCCAGATCGGCTTCGATTGGCGCATTCCGCTCGATCAGGGCCTCGCCGATTACGTGGCCTGGTTCAAGGGGCAGGCTTCGTGACGTCCCGCCCATTGCGGTTCGCGTTCAATCACATTTCGCGACGGATATGGGCCGGCGGCTACAATTATCAGCGCAATCTGTTCGCGGCGCTCGACCGGTTTCTCCCCGGCGAGTTCGCCCCGGTCGTCTTTGCCGGGATACGGGCCGACGAGAGTGAGCTAGCCGAGCTCGATGCGATACCGGGTGTCGAGATCGTCCGATCGGAGGCGTTCGATGGGCAGCCAGGTCTCGCTGCGGCACTCGCGCTTGGTCTGGATCGCGGAGCTGCGGCGGCGTTTCGCTCCGCGCACGTGGATGTTGCTGTCGAATCCGCGCGTTTCTTCGGCTGGCGGCTGGCGATCCCTGCAGTGGCGTGGTTTCCGGATCTGCAGCACCATTCTCTGCCTCAGCTGTTTCCGCGGACGGCACGCTGGCGCCGCGAGATTGGCTTTCGCGCTCAGATCGCGTCAGGGCGGACCATCATGCTGAGCAGCGAGAGCGCCTTCCGCGATTTCAGGGCATATTACCCACACGCCAGCAACCGGGTCAGCGTCGTTCGTTTCGCGACCCAGCCGCCGGCCGCGTTCCTGGACATCGACCCGTCAGAGGTCGTCGCGGCGTACAATCTGCCGACGAACTACTTCTACCTACCCAATCAGTTCTATCGCCACAAGAACCATCAGCTTGTCGTCGAAGCCTTGGCGATCCTGAAGCGTCGTGGGGTCGAGGTGGTTGTGTGTGCATCCGGCAGCACCGAAGATCGGCGTGAGCCGGGCTACTATGATCTGGTTAACTCCGAGATCCGGAAGCGCGGCCTCGATACGCACTTTCGTCACCTCGGCGTGATCCCATTGCCGCATGTCTACGCGCTGCTGCGGGCTTCCACAGCCCTGCTCAACCCGTCGCGCTTCGAGGGCTGGAGCACGACGGTCGAGGAGGCGAAGTCGTTCGGCGTTCCGATGATCCTGTCCGACATCGATGTGCACCGGGAGCAGACCGCCGGCGCTGCGCGCTATTTCGGCGTCGATGATCCGGTCGCGCTGGCGGATCATCTGATGCAGGCTTCGCAGGAGGCTCGCGGGCTCGTGGTTAGAAATGTTGTCCTGCACCAGGATGACAACGTCAGGGCGTTTGCGGCGAGTTTCGCGGCGACGATGCGCCGGGCGGCCGCACAGGATGTCTGAACCCGTCTAAGTTGGAAGCAAACGTTGAGCGAAACGCCGGCCTCATTTCGCCTGCGGGACCAGCTCGAAGTCGGAGTTGGGGCTTTCGTAGGCCCTCAGCATGGCCTTCGCAATGAGCTCCGGGTTGTGCCATCGTTCGACATAGAGCCGTGATGCCTGGCCACGCGTGAGCCATTCAGATCGGCGATCGAGAATGGCGGCAATGTCCTCGACAAGGTTTCCGGGGTTAAGTCTGTAAGCGGGCAGCTCGCGCCTGATGGCATCCGGAACGAACATCATGTCTTCGTCCCGGATGTAGCATGCGACCGGCTTTCCCATCGCCATCATCTCGACCGCGAAGCCCCCGTACCAGCCTGCCAGCACCTGGTCGATTGCGAGGTCTGCCGACCGGTAAATCTCCAGCGCCTGCTCGTGACTCGTCTTTTCGACAAGGATGAGGTCGAAGTCGTACCGTGACCGCAATTGTTCGAGGGCCTCCAGGATCATCGGTGTACCCTTGATCCGTCCGGCAGTCGGGGCATGAACGATCTTGAGCCGCCCCTGTTCGGAAGGCGGCACAACGTCGAACTTCTCGATCTCGACATTTGAATATGGGAGAAACTGGCCGTTCGGTACGACGTGTCCGAGTTCCGGATTCAGATAGAAGACTCGATCGAACAGCGGCAGAACCTTTTCGATCAGAAAGTGCCGTCGATGGTCGAGAGCGTCCGTGCATCTTTGATACAGCTCGCAGTGTTGCGGGGCGCACATCGTCCATTCGTTCCGCTTGTTTCCTTCGTTCGCCAACCGGACATCACAACCCTGCAGGGTCATGAACAGCTTGCTGTCGAACAGCCGGGCGGCGTGCAGGTCGGCGGTCGCTAGTCTGTTGATGATGTCCGTTATCAGCGATGGCCGAGAGAGCACTGATCCCGGCGCGGAGAGGGGAAAACCCGGCGACAGAAAGGTCTGTCCAAAATAGTAATGAAGAACATCGTAATGCCACTGGTTCCTCAGACCGAACGCCGCGCTGCGAATGGCCGTCTCAAGAAATCCGGCATCCTTTGCCGATAGCATCCGGTCTGCCGGATATCCGAGCCACGTGTCGTTGCGAACGACCACGTCGCTGGATGCTCCCAGCCGCCGCTCGGCGCGGGACAGCACCCAGGGCTGATTTCCGACATTGACTGGTCCGTGCAGGATCCTCATGTGCGCGTATTCAGATGGGCTGACGGGCGCGAAGTCCGCACGTGGCTACGAGGCATGATCATCGCTCTCCAGCTCGCCGACATGCCTCGTCAGGCTTGCCCGCAGATCCTCGGGCAGATCAGCGGTTTCACAATAAAGCCGTCCGAGCCTCGCTGCGACCGCTTGCAAGCTGTAATGCGCTTCTACATAGCGGCGCCCCGCCTGGCCGATATCGCTCAGGTCATACTCACCCCTCAAGCATCGCTTCAGCACATCATAGATTTCGTCGGGACGCGTGTTGATGATCGGGCAGGTTGCCGGATCGACCATCATTCGGTCGTCGCGCAGAAAGCACAGAACGGGTTTGGCCATGGCCATCGCCTCCAGGGCCGTATAGCCGTGAAAGCCCGCGACGAATTGATCCGCAACAATGTGCGAGGCGCCGAAAAGCTCGATGACCTTCTTGTTGGGAACTCCCTGCACGGAAACCAGCTCGATCTTCTCGCCCTCCTTCACCAGCCGATCGATCGCCTCGATCAGAAGCCTGGTTCCCTTGAAGTGCCCGTGGTTCGGCGCATGTGCCACTCTCAGCACGTCGCCGGCTTTGTAGGCCGGCGGCCGCGCGACGAGCTTGCTTGCGTCAATCGGCCAGTAGTGCATGTCCCGGCAGCCGGGCACATACGTCACCATATCCCCCATCGCGATCTGCGCGGTCGCACGGCCCTTGAGGCGGTTGATCGATGAGGCGTGCATCTCCGTCGTGCAGACGCAGAACTTGCCCGGAGCCGGGCATTCTTCGCACAAGTTGGGATGACCGAGTTTGAGCGTTGATTCCCGTGCTCGGACGTCGGCGCCGTAGGCGTAGGTATACAATCGTTTTCCCGACCGGAACAGGAGGTCGAGTTCCTCAGGATTGATGCCATAGCGTCCATCGCTCAGCATCAGGCCGCGATCATAGAAGTAGTTGAAGAAATCGTAGCGCAGCAGGGCCCACGCCAGAACCATGCGACGAAACAGGCCGAGACCTCTGCGGCTGCGCAGCAGTCGAAGGAAGCCCTCGAACAGGATGAGGTTGATGTCGAATGATCTCGTCACATAGTACGTGTTGAACACCAGCGACGAGGAGCGAAATCCCAGCATTCGATCGCAGCGTGCGAGAAGCGGCAAAGTGAGGATCGGGGTGGCGGCCCACAACGTACGCACTTTTCCCTTCGCAAGACGCTTCTCGGTGGCGCGCCGCGCCGCGCGAACAAGCACGCGCGTAACGAAATCCACGATGGCAGATTGGGCCGGCCGGGAAGATGCAACGTCGTCGGCGGGAAGCGGTGCTTCCGTCAGGGACGTCGGTCCGATGGGTTCGATCTTGTTCACTCAGGGATCCGATGGATGCCAGCTCAACATCAGCCAGCAGCTTCTAGCACAGGTTTGGTCCGAAGCGGCCATGCGATGCAGGCCCGGAGAGGCGGTGCAGAATTGGCGGCGGCCCTCGCTATCTCAGGTTTCAGCCGCGTATGAAAACAGCTTCGACTGGTCCGGGAACGTTGACGTTCAATACACGAACAGGTTAAGACAGCCGCGGTTTGTTCCAAATGCGCGCATATTCTGACGCGGCGGTTATACCGAGCTCCGCCATCGAATCAATCTGGATAGGCATTTCGTGTGCGGCATATTTGGCCTAATAGATAAGACCGGGCCCGTCGATGCCCGCCAAGTGGGACAGATGACCGATCTCGTTGCCCACCGCGGTCCGGATGGGCGTGGGGTGAGGATCAACGGCAACGTCGGGATCGGACACCGGCGGCTGGCGATCATCGATCTGACCGATGACGGCGCACAGCCGATGCGCGACAGACAGCTTCCCATCTGGATCACCTACAACGGCGAGATCTACAATTACGTTGAGCTCCGCGCGGAGCTTGAGGCTCTCGGATACACCTTTCATACGGCCTCGGATACCGAGGTCCTGCTCACAGCCTATGTTTGCTGGGGTACGGCGTGCCTCGAACGCTTCAACGGCATGTGGTCGTTTGCGATTCACGACGAGCGCGATAACACGCTGTTCTGCGCCCGCGACAGGTTTGGCGTGAAGCCGTTCTACTACGTCAATACGGCGACGCAGTTCGCGTTTGGCTCCGAGATCCGCCAGCTTCTTCCGCTGATCGAGCGCCCGATCGCGGATGATAATCTGATCAACGATTTCCTCGTTTGCGGCATGACCGACCATACCAGCCGGACCTTCTTCAAGGGCGTCGAGAAGTTGCCTCCCGGGCATCGGATGCGCGTCGATGTGTCGACGGGGCGGGTCGAAATCGAGCGCTACTATTCACTAGCGCCTGGGTTGGCCGTGTCTGATGAAGGCGGCGCGGCGAAATCGTTGCGGGAACTGCTCGATGACGCGACGCGTCTGCGGCTGCGTTCGGATGTTCGGGTCGGAACCTGCTTGTCGGGTGGGTTGGACAGTTCGAGTGTCGCGACGCTGGCTGCGCGGCGCTATGCGCCAGGCTCGAGCGAGCGCTTCTTTGCCATAACGGCCGTGAGCGAGCAGGCGTCCAACAATGAAGAGGCGTACGCGGCGGAGGTTGCAGAAAAGGCAGAGTTGAACTGGCTGCGCACCAAGCCGTCCTATCAGGACTTTGCATCGACGGCGGAGACCTTGCTCGACGTCCAGGAGGAGCCGTTCGCGGGTCCTTCGATCATGATGCAGTATGCGGTGATGAAGGCCGCGCGATCGAACGGCGTTATCGTGCTGCTGGACGGTCAGGGCGGTGACGAAACGTTGCTGGGGTACCATCGCTACTATGCGGCGTGGCTGCTCGACCATCTTCGCAGCGGTGGCGTCCGTGGATTCCTGTCCGCCTTCGGCGCCGCCACGCGGGCGGGTATTCCGCGCCGGCGGTTGCTGATGTATTTGTTCGGTGCCGGTTCGGCGGGGCTGCGCGCTGCCTATTACCGCTTGCGTTACACTTTCCTCAGAAATCCCGACTTGCCGGAGCCGCTTCGCCGCTTTGCGTCGAAGACGAGGGATGCGCAGGCCATGCAAGTGCTGGAGATTACCGAGACCAATTTGCCGATGCTGCTGCGCTTCGAGGACAAGAACTCCATGCGGTTCGGCATCGAAACGCGACTTCCGTTCCTCGACTATCGCTTCGTCGAATTTGCGCTGGCGCTTCCCACACGCATCAAGCTGAACAAGGGATGGGCAAAATGGCCGCTTCGCGCAGCCATGAGCGATCTGCTGCCGGCCAGCATCACCTGGCGGAGGGACAAGATCGGTTTTGCTGCTCCCGACCGGATCTGGCTCACGCGACACTCCGCCGCGATGTATGACAAGGTGATCGCAAGCGAGCTCTTGGCCCGCTATGTCGACATGCCGAAGCTCAAGACGAAATTTCACCGGCTCGATCTTGGAATGCGCTGGAGGCTTTATTGCGTTGCGCTCTGGGGTGAGCGCTTTCGGGTCGAAGCGCCATGAGGCCTAATGATTCCTGGATGTCGTCGTCGCTGTCGATAATCGCCGGCTTGTCGGCCGCTGCTCTCCGGGCGGCCCGATGAACATCTGGCTATTGCATCCGTTCGCAGGCGGGCCGGGCCTCGGCCGTCACTGGCGTCCGTTTTGGCTCGCAGATGCCTGGGAAAAGATGGGGCATCGGGTCGTGGTGGTCAGTGCCGGCTTCCATCACCTGCACAGGGAGCCGCGCGCTCCGGGGCCGCAGCGGATCAACGGTGTCGACTTCTGGTTCCTCGATACCCCGCGCTATGATGGCGGCAATCTGGGGCGGCTGCGCAACAATCTGAGCTTTGCGCCGGCCCTTCGTTCGGCGACATCCGCGATCGCCGCGCAATTCGGCGAGCCGGATCTGATGATCGCGTCCAGCCCGCATCTGTTCTTCATTTCGGCGGCGCGTCAGATCGCGCGGCGCTTCGGTGCCAGGTTCTGGTTGGAGGTTCGTGATCTCTGGCCGGAGAGCATCGTGGCGCTTGGAATGACCCCGACCTGGCACCCCCTCGTGAGATTGCTCGGCTGGAAGGAGCGGTCCGCCTATCGCGCCGCGGATCGCGTGATCTGTCTTTTGGCCGGTGCGGAAGCCCATATGCGGGCGCGCGGCTTGAGCGCCGGCAAGTTCATCTGGATACCCAACGGGGTGTCCGACGGCGAGATCCAGAGCGCGCTGACGATCGAAACTCTCGGTCATCCGTTGATCGACCGCATCAATCAGCTGAAGCAGCAGGGCAGGCGGGTTGTCCTCTATGCCGGCGGCATGGGACCGCCAAACGCAGTGGAGGTCGTTCTCGACGCCGCCGCTGTCCTCGGCAGCACAAGCCCCGAGATCAGTTTCGTTCTGATCGGTTCAGGCACTTCGCTCGCCGCACTGAAGCAGCGGGCAGCTGCGCTTGCCAACGTGGAATTTCACGATGAAGTCGAGCGCTCGGTCGTGCACGGCATGCTGCACGCGTCCGATTGCGCGGTCGTCGCCTTCCACAAGAACGCGCTCTATCACCATGGCATCAGCCCCAACAAGCTATTCGACTACTGCCTCTTCGCGCCGCGCAGCGTCATTGCCTGCGAAGCGCAGGCGCTCGCCGGGCTCGAGGATTTGGTGACTGCGCGATGCGCGCCGGACGACCCCGGCGCACTCGCCGCGTCCCTGCGCGCCGCGCTCGACGGTCCGGCGCGTTCGCGGGCCGAACGCGTCGCCATTGCGCAGCGGTACAGCTATTCGGCGCTTGCCGCGCGGTATCTGGCCGAGGCCGGGGATCCGGCCTAGGTGTGGCTGCGGCGACACATGCGTCTTAGGTAAATTTATTTGTTATCAATAGCTTACGATGTTCATGGCGTGAACGAATTCGCTTGACGTTCATCCGGTGAACGCGCTATCAGCCACTCCGTGGGGATAGGCGTGATGGCGGGCATTCTACCGACAGATGAGAATGACAGCGACCGGCTGGTGCTCGGTCTGCTCACCTCGCTAGAAGCCGATGGTGCGCAGTCGCAGCGGCGGATCGCGGCCGATCTCGGCGTCGCGCTCGGCCTGGTCAACGCCTACCTGAAGCGGGCGATCAAGAAGGGCTTCGTCAAGGTCGGGCAGGCGCCAGCGCGGCGATACGCCTACTACCTCACGCCGCAAGGCTTCTCCGAGAAATCGCGACTGACTGTCCAGTTCCTGTCGGACTCGTTTTCGCTCTTCCGCAAGGCGAAGGAGGAATATGGCAGGCTGTTTGAGCGTGCTCAGGCGCTCGGCTTCAGGCGGGTGGTGCTCGCCGGACAGTCCGACCTCTGCGAAATCGCGATCCTGTGCGCGGTCGATGGGCCCATCTCTGTCCTTGCGATCGTCGATCCTGATGCAACCGCGACCCGGTTCATCGGTGTCAAGGTCGTTTCCTCCTATGCGCTGGTGGACGAGCCGTTTGATGCGGTCGTCGTGACGCATCTGACGGCCGCGCGCAGTGTATTCGATCAGGCGGTCAGCAATTTCGGCGCGGAGAAGGTCCTTGCACCGGATCTGCTGGGCCTGCGTCCAAAGCAATCGTTGGGGGCGTGATGGCCATGGAGCACGGTTCACGCTGGTACGTCGTTCAGACGCAGGTCAATGCCGAAGCAAAGGCGGCCGCCAACCTCGAGCGGCAGGGATTTTCGATCTATTTTCCCCGTTACCTGAAACGCCGCAGCCATGCCAGGAAGGTGGAGACTGTGCCGCGTCCGTTGTTTCCGCGCTATCTCTTTGTCGGGATCGACCTCGCGTCGCAGCGGTGGCGAGCCATTCAATCGACGCTCGGCGTGTCACACCTCGTGTGTGTCGGGGACCGGCCCGCGGTGGTGGAAGATCGCGTCATCGATGCCTTGAAGGGGCGCGAGGACGACGCCGGCTTCATCACGCTTGCGCGCAGGCCGGCGTTCTCGCCCGGGGATAAAGTGCGAATTGTCGAAGGCGCGTTCGTCGACAGTCTTGCGCTCGTTGAAGACGCCAGCGATCAGCATCGCGTTGCGGTTCTCTTGAACCTGTTGGGCCGCAAGGTCCGTGTTCTTGTCGGGACGGACCTGATCGCTGCGGCGTAACTGCGTCTGCCTCCGGGCAGGCGTAACGGACATGTTTGGCTTGGGTGTGATGTTCGATTCACCCCGAGTGCGGTAGCTTGCCTGAAGCAGGCAGAAACGTTCGAGAGAGAGGGGCCCATGACGACTTACGCATTGATCGGCGCTGCCGGCTACATCGCGCCGCGGCACATGCGGGCGATGGCCGAGACCGGCGGCAATCTGGCCGTGGCGTACGATCCCAACGATTCCGTGGGCATCATGGACAGCCATTTTCCCGATGCCGAGTTCTTCACCCAGTTCGAGTTGTTCGATCGCTACGTCGACCAGTTGCGCAGGGGCGGCCGAAAGATCGACTACATGTCGATCTGCTCGCCGAACTATCTGCACGACGCGCATTGCCGGTTTGCGCTACGCTCGGGAGTGGATGCCATCTGCGAGAAGCCGCTGGTCCTCAATCCCGGCGACATCGACGAACTGGCCGCCATCGAGCAGGACACCGGCCGCCGCATCTCGACCATTCTGCAATTGCGGCTGCATCCGGCGATCATCGCCCTGCGCGATCGCTTCGCGAACTCGCGCAAGCGTCACAAGGTCGAGCTGACCTACATAACCTCGCGCGGGCGCTGGTATCACACCTCCTGGAAGGGAGCAGACGCGAAGTCGGGTGGCGTCGCGACCAATATCGGGGTGCACTTCTTCGACATGCTGAGCTTCGTGTTCGGCCCCGCCAGCCGCAACGAGGCGCACCTGCGCGAGGCGGAGAGGGCGGCCGGCTCTCTGGAGTGCGAACGCGCGGACGTCAGCTGGTTTCTGTCGCTGGACCGCAACGATCTGCCCGACAGCGTGAAAGGCAAGAAGACAACCTATCGCTCGATCACCGTCGACGGCGAGGAGGTCGAATTCTCGGAAGGATTCACTGATCTCCACACGCGGAGCTATGAGGAGATCGTCGCCGGGCGCGGATTCAGGCTGGACGAAGTCCGCCCCTCGATCGATATCGTCTCCACGTTTCGCCATGCGCCGATCGTCAGAAGCAACGGCGTTCACGCTTTTGCCCAGAAGGCGATGCACAAATGAGCGAGATGCGCGAGGATCCGCGCTTTCCAGGCGTCCTGATCCATCAATCGAGCTACGTTGACGATGGGGCGGTGCTCGGGCGCGGCACCAAGATCTGGCACTTCTGCCACATTCTGGCGCGGACGGTGATCGGCGAGGACTGCTCGATCGGGCAGAACGTGATGATCGGTCCGAACGTCAAGATCGGAAACGGCTGCAAGATCCAGAACAACGTCTCGATCTATGATGGCGTCGAACTTGACGACGACGTGTTCTGCGGCCCGAGTTGCGTCTTCACGAACGTGAACAATCCGCGCGCCGGCGTGTCGCGGAAGGACGAGTTTCGCAAGACGCCGATCGGACGCGGCGCCAGCATTGGCGCCAACGCGACCATCATCTGCGGACATTCGCTGGGCGAGTACTGCTTCATCGGAGCCGGTGCCGTCGTCACGAAGAATGTCGCCGCATTTTCGTTGATGGCAGGCAATCCGGCCCGCCGAATTGGTTGGATGAGTAGAGCAGGCGAGCGGCTGGGTAGCGATCTGGTCTGCCCACGCACTCACCGTCGTTATGAGCTTCATCATGAAGCACTGGTTGAAATCGAGGGTTGAAGAAAATGGACATTCGCGGAAAGAAGGTTGTCGTTATCGGGGGCGCCGGGCTGATCGGGTCGCATGCGGTCGATCAGCTGACGCAGACTGATGTCGGCGAGATCGTCATTTACGACAACTTCGTGCGCGGCACGCATGAGAACCTTGCGGGCGCGCTGCGTGACCCGCGCGTCAAGATTTTCGAGGCCGGCGGCGATATCACACAGGTCGACATCCTCGATGCGGCGCTGAAGGGAGCCGACGGGGTGTTTCAATTCGCTGCGCTCTGGCTGCTACAGTGTCACGAATTCCCGCGAACGGCTTTTGACGTCAACGTCAACGGAATGTTCAACGTCCTGGACGGATGTGTGCGCAACGGTGTGAAGCGGCTGGTCTGGTCGTCGTCGGCCTCCGTCTATGGCGATGCCGTCGAGGAGCCGATGACGGAAGACCATCCGTTCAACAACAAGAATTTCTATGGTGCGACCAAGATCTGCGGCGAAGCGATGGCCCGTGCCTACCACTTCCGCTATGGCCTCGACTATGTCGGCCTCCGGTACATGAACGTGTACGGACCGCGTCAGGATTATCGGGGAGCATATATCGCCGTGATTATGAAGATGCTCGACGCGATCGACAAGGGAGAGGGGCCGACGATTCTGGGGGACGGCTCGGAGGCATTCGATTTTGTCGCGGTGGAGGATTGCGCGCGCGCCAATCTGTGCGCCATGGGCGCGAGTGCGACGGATCGCTTCTACAATGTCGGTACAGGACACCGGACCTCGCTGAAGCAGATCGCCGAAAAGCTTCTGAACCTCACCGGCTCCAATCAGCCCATCAACTATGCGCCGCGGAGCCAGGCCACGCTGGTGCGCAATCGGATCGGATCGCCGAAGCGGGCGCAGGAGGAGATCGGCTTCGCCGCCGCGATCGACCTGGACGAAGGGTTGCGGCGGCTGATCGACTGGCGCAGGAGCCATATCGATCAGGTCGATCAGCGTCGTGCCAAGGCTCAAATCTGAAGGCTCAGATCTGAGCTCGCATCTGACATCATTGAATAGATCGGCCAGAATCACATGTGTGGCATAGCCGGAATTCTGCACCGCGACGGGCGGCCCGCTTCAATCACCACGTTGACGGCAATGACCGATATCATTGCTCATCGCGGGCCGGACGGCGAGGGCCATTACTGCAACGGTCCCGTTGGGCTCGGTCATCGCCGGCTGTCGATCATTGATCTGACCGACGCCGCCCGGCAGCCGATGGAGATGCGCGACGGCCGCTTTGTGCTGACCTACAATGGGGAGATCTACAACTTCAAGGAATTGAAGGTCGAGCTTTCCGCGAGGGGCCACGTCTTCAACTCTTCCGGCGACAGCGAGGTGTTGCTGCACGCCTTCGCCGAGTGGGGTCTTGGTGCGCTTCTCAAGTTCAACGGCATGTTCGCGTTTGCGATCTGGGACAATCACGAGCGGAAGCTCACGTTGGCCCGGGATCGCTTCGGCGTGAAGCCGCTCTACTATGCCGAACTTGGGCAGACATTCGTGTTCGCCTCCGAGCATAAAGCTTTTCGGGCATTTCCGGAGTACAAGCCGCGCGTCGACATCAGGGGGCTGTCGGAGTATCTCAGCTTTCAGAACTTTTTCGCTGAGCGGACACTGTTTGCCGGCGTGAAGTTGTTGCCGGCCGGCTGCTATCTGCAGATTTCGCAGGACAGCAGGGCCGTCGAGCCGGTGCAGTACTGGGATTTTCATTTCGAGGAGCCCGAGTACGCCCTCGATGAGAATGAGGCGACCGACGAGCTCGATCGCCTGTTCAGGCAGGCGGTCAACCGGCAGCTCGTCAGCGACGTCGAGGTCGGGTGCTATCTTTCCGGCGGCATGGATTCAGGCTCCATCACCGCGCTGGCATCGAGCCAACTGCCGTTCATGCGGACGTTTACGGTTGGCTTCGATCTCAACTCGGCCTCGGGCGTCGAACTCGGATACGACGAGCGGACGAAGGCCGAGCATATGTCGTACCTGTTCAAGACCGAGCACTATGAGATGGTCTTGAAGGCCGGCGACATGGAGCGGGCATTGCCTCAGCTTGCATGGCATCTGGAAGAGCCTCGCGTCGGCCAGTCCTATCCGAATTTCTATGCGGCAAAACTTGCATCCAAATTTGGCAAGGTGGTCCTGACCGGGACCGGGGGAGACGAACTCTTCGGCGGATACCCCTGGCGTTACTACCGCGCCGTCGTTAACGATGACTTCGATCATTATATCGAGAAGTACTTCGGATTCTGGCAGCGCATGGTTCCGAGCGGAACGATGCCGAAGCTATTGGGGCCGGTATGGGATGAGGCCAGGCAGACTTCGCCGATCGATATCTTCAGGGGAGTGTTCAAGGAGCACGCCTCGGAGCTGCGGCGGCCCGAGGACTACGTCAATCACTCGCTCTACTTCGAGGCCAAGACGTTCCTGAACGGGCTGCTTATCGTCGAGGACAAGCTGGCTATGGCGCATGGACTCGAGAGCCGAGTGCCGTTTCTCGACAATGATCTCGTCGATTTCGCAATGAAGCTTCCCGCCAAGATGAAACTCGGCAACCTGACCGAGGTCATTCGCCTCAACGAAAACGAGCCCGGCGGAAAGGCGCAGCGCTATTACGAACGCACCAAGGACGGCAAGTTGATTTTGCGGAAGATGATGAGCCGGCATATCCCCGACGAAGTGGCGGAGCGCGAGAAGCAGGGCTTTTCTGCGCCGGATGCCAGCTGGTTCAAGGGGGAGAGCATCGAGTATGTCAAACGGAGGCTCTTCAGCAACACTGCCCGCATCTACGACCTGGTCGACCGAAAGACCGTTCGTTCGCTGGTCGACGAACATCTGGAAGGACGGGAAAACAGGCGGCTGCTGATCTGGTCTTTGCTCAATCTCGAGCAGATCATGGAAAGCAGCTTTTAGGCACGCACAAATGGGAGCGCGCTGAAGATGAACGGTCTCTTCCCGGCGGCAAGATGGGTGCGGGTTGGCCTGTCGCCATACCGCAACTCTCAGGCCCTATGGACCACGATCAGCCAGATCCGGCGATATCCCGATCTCTTGCGGGAGATGGTCGATCGTGACCTGAGCGCTGCGCATGCGCGCCACGGGTTTGGCGCCTTGTGGGTGTTCATTCATCCACTCGTCGTGGTCGGAACATACCTGCTCATCTTCGGCTTCGTGCTGGGCAGCAAGCTGTCGATCAGCGCAGATTTTCCCGGTGATTTCTCTGCCTACATCCTGGCAAGTCTGGTTCCGTGGCTGATGATGCAGGCTGCGCTGGTTCGCGGGCCCGGAGCGCTGATAGGGAGCGCAAGTCTCGTCAAGCAGGTCGTGTTTCCGATCGAGCTGCTTCCGATCGCGGCAACCATTGCTGCAACGATCCCTCATCTGCCGGCGCTTGCGCTCGTCATTCTCTACAAGGCTCATGTGGGGGGGCTCAGCTGGATGCTCCTGCTGCTGCCGGCCGTATTTGCGGTTCATGCAATTCTGGCGATCGGATTGAGCTTCGCCCTTGCTGCAGTCACTCCCTTCTTTCGCGATCTGCGCGAGATCGTCACCGTCTTCACCTCGATCGCGATGTATCTGATGCCGACGGTGTACCTGCCAGACTGGATGCCGCGCGCCCTTCGTCCATTGATCTATTCGAATCCGTTCAGTTACCTCGTCTGGGTCTACCAGGACGTCCTCTTCTTCGGTTCGTTCAAGCATCCGTACGCCTGGGCGGTTACCCTCGTGTTCGCGCTGCTGAGTCTGGGGCTCGGATACCGCATGTTTGAAAAGCTGAAACCGTACTATGGCAATGCTCTCTGACAATCGAGACGCCGGCGAACTGATCCCGCTTGCCGGGTCACTGGAGCCGCAGTGCGCCATTCGCGTCACTGACCTGGGAAAGGCCTATCGGCTCTATCAGCAGCCGTTGGACTTCCTGAAGGAGATCATCACCGGAAAGCCCCGGCACCATGAGCATTGGGCGGTCCAGAATGTTTCCTTCGAAGTGTTGCGCGGGCGCGTGGTCGGCATCATCGGGCCGAACGGCGCGGGAAAAAGTACCCTCCTGAAGATCATTGCCGGACTGCTGGATGCCACAACCGGGCGAGTTGAAGTGGCCGGAAAGCTGTCCGCGATCCTGGAATTGGGGACCGGTTTTCATCCGGATGTGTCGGGTCGCGACAACATCGTGCTGGGCGGCATGTGCCTGGGTATGACGAGAGCCGAAATCGAGGCGAAGGTTCCCTGGATCATCGATTTCAGCGAGCTTGCCGAGGTGATCGATCAGCCGTTCCGGACCTACTCGAGCGGTATGCAGGCGAGACTCACCTTCGCCACGGCGATCAGCGTCGATCCGGAATTATTCATCGTCGACGAGGCTCTCGCTGCTGGCGATACCGCATTTGTCAACAAGTGCATGAAGCGGGTTCGTCAGATCTGCGAAAGCGGCGCCACCGTTCTGTTCGTTTCGCACTCGAGCGGGTTGATCAGTGAGCTGTGCGACGAGGCGATCTGGATCGACAAGGGGCGGGTGCTGATGCACGGAAATGCGCAGCGCGTCAGCAAGGCCTATGAGCAGAGTGTTTGGGATATCGAGGAAGCGCGCAATCTCCGGGAAACCAAGAAGCTGAGCGAGTCGGTCGAGAGCACGGCCGAAACCGGAAAATACGAGCTTGGCGGCGACACCCTGCAGATCACGGCTGTCGAGGTGATCGACGTCGAAGGCAAGCCGATCGGCGTTGTCAAGAACGGGCAGCCACTTCGAATCCGGGTGTCGTGGTCGGGCTTCTCCGAGCACAAGCAGATCTACGCAAGTCTGCGGATCGATACCGCACGCCTTCAGGCGGTGACCGGAATCGAGGGATACGACGGCGGCCTGTTTCTCGATGGCGACGATGGCCTGCCGGAACGCGGAAGCGTCATCTACGAGGTGCCCGAGCTCGCTCTTGGCGAGGGGCAATATTACATCTCCGCCGCTCTGTGCCGGCACATGCTGCCGAAGGGGGCGGAAGCCATCCTGCATTATGTCGAGAAGGCCGCGCAGTTCTCGGTGTCGCGCGATTCACTGTGGCATTTCAATTATCTCTACGATCCGAAATTCACCTGCAGTATCGAGCGAAGCTGATGACGATGACGGATGGTGATTGGCAGGAGAAGCTCGAGGCGTTCTTTGAGCTTCGCGCACGGCAGATATCGGAGAAGCCGACGCTGGACGACCTCTGTTATGTCGCCGGCAGAAATCCATTTCTCTGGACCGACAAGGACCTGCTTTCCGATCTGAAATCGCACATGTTGAGCCAGATGCAGCTCGACCAGAACTGCAAGGTTCTGGAGGTGGGATGCGCCGCCGGCCTTCTTGCGTTGCTCGTTGCGCCGAACGTGGGCAAATACGTGGGCGTCGATCTGGCGGAGACCCCGCTCGGCGTTGCGCGACGGCTTGAGCTTCCCAATGCCGACTTCCGCCAGGCGGCCGGGGAGAATTTGCAATTCGGTGACCGCGAGTTTGACGCCGCCTTTTGCTACGATGTGTTCTCGAACTTTCCGAAGTTTCAGACCGGCGAATTGATCATTCGAGAGATGCTTCGGGTCGTGCGCCCTGGCGGACGCGTGCTCGTCGGCTCTGTGCCCGACCGGAGCAAGCTTGAACAGTCTCAGCAGATCGCAGCGCAACTGGCGGCCGGATTCGGCGCACAGCTAGCCGCCCGCCCGCCGCTGGAAACCATGGTCAAGCAACGGAAGCTCAATTCCTTGGCCAAGGTTGCAAGCTATCTTGGATTTGCCAAAGACGCGGCCGCCGCGCAGATCAAACCGGAAATCGTATCGTATGACTTCCTCAAGGAGGACTTCATCGATCTCGGGAAGCGCCTTCGGGTCGAGACAGAGATAGTCGATATCCACCCGCGCAATCCCTATCTCGGCACCCGCTTCAACGTCATTTTTGTCGCGAAATGAGAATCGTCGGATTTCACGACGTCGATCGTGGCCGCTGGAACGCGCTGGCGGCGTCGTCGCCCGAGGCCTGGCTGAACCATGATACGGCGTGGGTCTCGATCGAAGAGCGCTTCTTTGTCGATGCGAACCTGTCATTTGCCCTGATCGAGAACGACGAAATCGTCGGTATCCAGCCGTTGTACCTGAGCGACGGGACAAGTACGCCGTTCGGTGAGCGCCTTCTGCATTCGGGAATCCATCGTCATACCGGCTTGGCAACGAGCGGGCAGATCGACCGCGGTACCAGGAAAGCCGTCCGCACGGCGGCCATGGACGAGATATTCCGACTGGCCACACTGTACGATGTCGATCGGATCCAGCTTAATTCGCACAATCTCGCACCGAGCAATCAGGCGGGTTCGCGCGAGGAAATTCCGTTTTGGGTGAGAGATTTTGGTTTCCAGTTGGGAATAGCGTTTGGTCCAAATGGAATGAGCCCTTTTCCGGGTCTCTCGACGGTCAATGCCGATCAACTGATCGATCTTGACCAGTCCGAAGACGATTTGTTCTCGAATTTGGACGAAGGGTGCCGAAGGGCCGTTCGGAAGGCGCTCAAGGCAGGTCTCGAGTTCGAAGTCGCTACCGATCGATCAGCTCTGAAGGACTACCTGGAAATAGCCGAAGAGTCGGCCGTCAGGACGGGAGAGGCGCTGCCGCCGGTTTCCTACTATGAGGCGGTCCTTGATGGCTTTTTCGCACAGGGCCGGGCGCATCTGCTCTTCGTGCGTGAACGAGACACCCGGTTGGCCGGATTGATCGTGCTCAGCGACAAGACGGCCGTGCACTTCATGGCCGGAGCCGCCCGTTCCGATGCCCTGAAACTCCGACCCAACGACTTGCTTCATTGGAACGCGATGTTGTGGGCCAAGAGAGCCGGATTCCGAACTTATCGCCTGGGACCGTGGTTCCCGGAAGTGCCGCGGGACTGGCCGATTTCGAAAGTGTCGTACTTCAAGACGAAGTTCGGATCGATGTCGTTGCCGATCATTCAGGGTAGCGTGTTTCGTCGCCCGGAAAGATACCGTCGGGAGCTGCACGCGTTCGAAGAGAACCTCAAGGACGTGGGCTATCGCGCAGCGGAGTCTTTCGTGTCCGCGCGAGCCGGTAGTGAATTTGTTGCCCACCTTCTGCGCGTTTTCGGATTCCCTGGTGCCTCGGCGTCGCCGGACGCCGGGCCTCTGGTTCTGTATCGTCCTCGGAGCGAGGACGTTAGCCGAGTGTCGGACTTTCTTGGTCGCGGCGGTACCGTCGTTGCCGTATTGCCGGCCGTTGGGTTTGCGAAGGCATTCGCTGTCAGGTCGGAAGCAAGGGCTGTCAATTCTGCGAGGGTCTTGCAGGCCGAAATGGCGGGGCAGAAGCCCTGGAAAAGGCTGCGGACACTTCACTCGTATATGCGATTTGTGGCGGCGGAAGGCGCGCCCGTTGTCACCGATGACGAGGGGCGGGCGGCTTGGCTCGGCTTACGCACTCCTGCGGGCGGGTCGATGATATTCGCCGGCACCGATTTCGTTTCGGACCTCGTTCGGTATCGGCAGGGCGATCCCGCGGCCGCCAACAAGCGGCCCACCGAGCCGTTGTGGGGCATCGCTGGCGAGCGGCCAAACTATCTCTTTGAAGGCCACCTTGCCGGTGAGGATCCGCGCGAGCGTCACGCGGACTGGTGGTGCGAAGTGCTGTCGGACGCGCTGACGCGCCTGTGCGGCGAGACCAGGCTTCCGATGTTGCCGAATGGGGCGCCGGGTGCGATCGTCATCACGGGCGATGACGATCAAGCCGGGCTCGGTCGGTATGCTCAGCAACTGAAAGCACTCGGCTCGCTGCCGGTTACATATTTCCTTCATCCCCTTACCAAGCATACTCCGGAGACGTTGGCGCAACTCAAGTCGCGCGGGCGCGTCGAACTTGGCTTGCATCCCGATGCGCTCGAAGAGCCGCAAAAATATGCCGATCTCTTCTCGGAACAGGCGAACTGGTTCAAGCAGCTGACGGGAGAGGACACGCGGACTGTACGGAATCATGGATTTCTGAACGACGGGTATTGGAAACATGCCGAGCCGTGGAATGCGCACGGTGTGAAAGGTAGCTCCAACCTGCCCGGGCTTGACGGTCGCATGCTCAACGGCTCGCTGTTACCTGCAAGACTCTTGCTCGATGACAAGCTCACCGATCACTGGAGCATTCTGACCGCCATCGGCGACGGGATCGTGTTCGTGCACGGCTGGAATGACGATCAATCGGCGGATTGCATTTTTGGACTTGCGGACGATATTCGCAAGAGCGGCGTCCCCGGCGTGATCGTCGTCAATTTGCATCCGGAGAATATCGACAAGACCCGCGGGATGCATCACGCGGTTCGCAAGGTCGTCGACGACGGATTCGTTCCATGGACGATGAGCGAATGCCTCGCGTGGTTCGAGAGCCGTCCCGAGCAGCGGCAGGCTGACGTTCGGCCGGCCTTCTCCTGGGCCCGTCTTTTGGGCCGACGGAGCACCTGAGTATGCGCCTCGGCATTCTGTCCGACGCTCACGGGAATATCGAAGCGTTCGAGCTGGCGCTGGCCGTCTTGGCAGACGCGAAAGCCGATGCGATCTACTTTCTCGGGGATTCGGTGGGGTACATCCCGGAAAAAGCAGTTGTCAGCGCGCTTCGGGCAGGCGGCATCCAGGTGGTGAGAGGAAATCACGATGACATGCTGGTCCGGCAGACGACGACCGCGGACCGTGAGGCGATCTATCTGCATCGCGAGACGTTTGCGCTGCTGAGCGACGATGAGCGTGACTTTGTCAGCAGCTGGCCGTCGAAATTGACCGTCCGCGATGAGCGTGGGACGATCCTGTTTGTTCACGGCAGCCCCAAGGATCCGTTGGGAGGCTACGTGTATCCGGACAGCAGCCTGTCGGACTATGCGGAGGTCGACGCAGATGTCGTCTTCATGGGACATACACATCATCCCTTTGTGCGGCAGCACGCGGACAAGCTGTTTGTCAATGTCGGGAGTTGCGGCCTTCCGCGAGGAAGTGATCTTCGGGGATCGGTCTGTATCTTCGATCAAGGCGAGCGGACCGCAGAGATCATCCGCTTCGATATCTCAGGTCCCTGCCGTCGTGTCCTGTCGCGCTACCCGCTAGCGCCTCCGGTCGCTTCCCTCCTTGAGAGGTGCGCCGATTTCAAAGCGAGCGAGGTGCAATATTGAAGAGTAGACGCGCAAAAGTTCTGCTGACAGGGATCGGCGGGGGCGGTCACGGTGAACAAATACTCAAGGCTCTCCGCTTGGGCGAGCTCGAGTACGACATCGTAGGCACGGACGTGAGCGATCTGTGCGCAAACCGAAACCTCGTCAATAAGTTTGTGCAATTGCCGCGGGCGAGCCACCCCGCGTATCTGGATGAGCTTCGATCACTGGCCCTATCGGAAAAATGTGTTGCCGTCTTTCATGGATCAGAACCCGAGATGGCTGTTCTGAGCCGGGCGCGATCCGCACTCGAGGCTGACGGCCTGTACGTACCCGTAAATCCGCCCGCGGTTCTTGAGATTTGCCAGGACAAGACGAAAACGATGGCTCACCTGGCCTCGTGCGGATTCTCGACGCCGAACTTCATGGAAGTGCGCGAACTGTCGGATCTCGACCAATGGGAGACACTGCCGGCAATCCTCAAGCCGTCTGTCGGCGGCGGTGGGTCGGCGAATGTCTTCATCGTTCAATCGCGCGAAGAGCTGTTGGCCTTCGCGCGTTATCTGCTTGCGACCTGTGAAGCCTTCATTATCCAGGAATACATCGGAACCTCGGACGACGAATATACGGTCGGCGTGCTGTTCGGTGCGGATGGTACCCTCCTCAATTCGATTGCGATCAGGCGAGTCATCAACAACGCCCTGACGATCCGTACCCAGGTCCCCAACCGGTCGGGCCGTCCCGATCTCGGGTCGCGGCTCGTGATATCGACCGGCATTTCTCAGGGACATATTGCCGACTGGCCCGACGTGCGAAGCGCGTGCGAGAAGATTGCCGGCTCGCTCTCGCCGAGAGCTCCGATCAACGTGCAATGCCGTGTCGTGGACGGTGCCGTGATCCCGTTCGAGATCAATCCCCGATTTTCGGGAACGACCTCGCTGAGGGCAATGGCTGGATACAACGAACCGGACATTCTCGTCCGAAGAGATGTCTACGGAGAGAATATCCCGGTCCGGTTTCCATACAAGGAAATGACAATCCTGCGGGGTTTGCAGGAGCACCCGCTTGGCCAATTGGCGATCTGAACTCGACAGACGGCAGCGGATCAACAAGGAGTGAGCTTATGACAGCGCAATGTCCGGTGTGCGAATCGACGCACCTAAGCGATATCTACCCGTCCTTTTCCGGGACCTGCATCACATCCGACATGATGGTGCTTCGAGAGGCATCCCTCGACAATCGGCTGTGCAAGCAATGCGGCCTCATATTCAACGCCGGCGGGACGAGGGGGCGGGCCGAAGCCTTCTACAAGGACAGCTACAATCTGATGATGAAGAGCCCGGACGCTGCAATCCAGAGCTTCTCGGGTCCGGCTCCCATCTCTCAAGCGGAGCGCACGCACCAGATTCTGAGGGAAATGACCAGTCTGCCGACCGGCGGATCGGTGCTGGAGATAGGCGCCGGAAAGGGCGACTTCCTGGGGCACTTCCTTGAAGAATCTGGCGACTGGCGCGCGGCGGCATTCGAGCCGAGCTCGGCATTCGACGTGCTGCAGAAGAGATTTCCCGCCGCTCGGCTTCGACGCTGCGACTACAAGGATTTTGACGCCGAAGCGGCAAGCTTCGATCTCATCGTCGCCCTGGGCGTCCTGGAGCATGTCGAGAATCCACTCGACATGTTGAAGTGGGCGCATAGGCACCTCAAGGAGGCCGGCCTCTTCTACATTCGCGTTCCCAACTTTGCGAAGAATCCGAACGATCTGTTTTGCGCAGACCACCTTTCGAAGCTTACCCTGCATTCATTGGAATCGCTGGCGCACGTCGCCGGATTTGATGTGGTCTCTTCAAAAGAGGCAGGTGTGCCGATCTTTGTTCTGCTAAGGAAGATTGACGCTCCGAAACCGCATGCGGTGAACGTGGCAGAGCTCAATCAGCACACGGTCGATCAGAACGCGACCGTGGCCAGGAGCGCGATGGATGCGATCGATCGGTGTCGCAAGGCCGCTGATGCGTCCGGAGAGCCATTCGCCATTTTCGGCCTCGGGTCGTCGGGCTTGTTTGCACCGTTCTACCTTGGCTTCGACGCCGGGAAGATCGCGGCCTATCTCGATGAAAATCGTTCCACGTGGGGAAGCGGCTTGAACGGACGTCCGGTGGGCGGTCTCGACAAGATCAAGGAATTGGGGATCCGGCACGTGGCGTTGGCGATCAGTCCGGTTTATTTCGATCAAGTGAAGGCGAAGCTGGCACCTTACGGAGTGGAAGTGTATTCGGCCTAAGGTCAGGTCAAAGACCTGTCCGTCAGCGCACCGCCGGATTCCAGGCATCGAGAGTAGCGATCCAATGAACATCACAGAACCGAGTTTCGACGAAGCTGAAATTGCGTTGCTGCGAGAGTGCCTCGACTCGAAATGGGTTACGCAGGGGCCGCTCACAGAACGGTTCGAGCGGCTCATTGCAGAGAAGCAAGACGTCAAGCATACCCTTGCGTGCACGTCTTGCACCGCCGCGCTGCATCTGGCGACCATGGCCCTGAAACTTGGGCCAGGAGACGAAGTGATTGTTCCCGCTTTCACGTGGGTAACAAGCGCGCACTCGGCTGAATACGTCGGTGCCAAGCCTGTCTTCGTCGATGTCGATCTGTCGACCTACAATATCGATCCCGAGAAGCTAAAGGCAGCTATCACGCCGCGCACGAAGGCCATCGTTGCGGTCCACCTGTTCGGTCTCGCCGCCCCGATGGATGAGATCAAGGCCATTGCGGAACCACGCGGCATCGCCATCATCGAGGACGCTGCCTGCGCGATTGGCACCACGTACAAGGGCAAGCCCGTCGGTGCGATTGGCGATATCGGTTGCTTTTCCTTTCACCCGCGCAAGGCTGTTACGACAGGAGAGGGCGGGGCGGTAACGACCAATCGCGATGATCTTGCTGCGCGCGTGCGCTCGCAACGCAATCATGGTGCCACCGGAGCGCCGGATCCTTCGATCGAGCCTCCCGGTCCCTGGACGATGGCCACGTTTGGCAATCTCGGCTTTAATCTTCGGCTCTCCGATATCCAGGCAGCGGTCGGAGTTGCTCAGATGGGGAAACTCGATCGATTGCTTGTCGAGCGCCGCCGGCTGGGCCGTCGTTACTCCGATCTGCTCAGTGATGTAAATTCGATTGGCCTTCCGTCAGGTGGAGACGTCGACGGGCATACCTATCAGTCCTATGTGATCCGCGTGCTCGATGGTGGGCGCAAGCACCGAAATGACATCATGCGGGCTCTTGCTCAGGAGAACATCCAGACACGGCCCGGTACTCATGCCGTTCACCGGTTGGAGTACTATTCAAAGAAGTATGGGCTGACAGCGGGACAGTTTCCGAATGCCGCGTCCGCGGAAGATACGACGATAACGCTGCCGATTTTTCCTGGCATGACCGAGGACGATCAGCGGAAGGTCGTGCAGATCGTGCGGGCGATGGGTTGATGGCGCTCTCTCAGGAAGAGACGGAGGCGCTGCGGAAGTCGCTGGTGGAGTGCAACCTGCCTCTGGAAGAGCGGTGGAGGCGCGCCGGTGAAGCGTCTCCGCCCAGGGACGAATGGCATAGTTTCGACCGGACGCCCTGGAACCACCCTTGGATGAAGCCGGAGAACATTCGGCACTTTGCCGATTTTAGCGCAGCCAAACTGTCCGAGCTCGGGGCGTTGCTCGGAGCCAACGGAGGCAGGGACAAATCGCAGCAGAGGAGCTGGCTGAGAGGCAAGGTTGACCGTCTGATCGGCGGTTCAAGGGAAGTGGGGCAGCGGTTTGCCTTCGTGGGTAATATGGCGAACGTCAACTACATCCGCGCCCGGCCGCTTCGGCAGCGCAACGTTCCGGTCGATCTTGTCCTGCATCCGCACGATGACTTCATCTTTGCGCAGCCGGGTTGGGAGGAATTCGACGGCGAGGTTACGGATCTCGGCGCAGACCCGAAGAAGGCGCTGCTCGAAAAGGCGTTGCCTTCATGGGTCCATCGCCATCAGTCGGAACCCAATTGGGAGCATATCCCGTTTCAGCTCGACAAATTCGCCGCAACCCCCGCACAAATCCTGCTGTGGCCGGAATACATGCAGTACTTTCCGACGCTGGCGGCATTGTCGTGCTATGATGCGCTGCTCGTCTCCCAGTTTCCGTATCTTGGGTACTTCTCCGGCAGGCCGTATCTGTTCGGTCAAATCGGCGGAGACATCTGGTTTGAAGCATCACGCAACGATTCGTTCGGGATACTGACGCGCCGCGCCATCGCGGCGTCTGCTGCCGTGCTTGTTTCAAATCCGATCACTCTGGCACATGCGCGTCGATACGGTCTGAGCAACGTGCTCTATGTCCCGTGGCCACTGAGCGAGGACGACTACAGTCCTGGCGATGCGGATGACATCCGCGCCGACTGGCGACAGCAGATCGGCGGCGAGTTCTTCGTGTTCACCTCGATGCGAATGGATCGCCACTGGAAAGGCGCCGAGCACGCCTTGGAGGGCTTCGCCCGCTTCGCCTCCCGCGCGCCATCGGCGAGGCTGGTGGTTCTTGGCTGGGGCGAGGATATCGAGTTTGCCCGCAGCCGGATGACCCAGTTGGGACTTCAGGATCGCGTGCTTTTCCTGCCCACGGTCGGCAAGAGGAGGCTCGTGCGATATCTTCGGGCCGCTGATCTGGTCATCGAGCAATTCGTTCTGGGCTACTATGGAGCTTCGGCCCTCGAGGCCATGGCCTGTGGCAAGCCGGTCATCATGCGGATCGAACGTGAGCAATATGACGCGCTCATCGATGTCGGGGCTCCGCCGGTTCTTGATGCCGAAAGTGGAACGGACGTCGAGCGGCATCTCTACAGCCTTTACGAAGATAGAGCGAAGTGCCGAAAGGCCGGGGAACAGGCCCGGGAGTGGTTCATCAGGGCGCAGTCATCCGAGAGGTGGGCCAAAACCTACACTGTGTTGCTGGAAGCGCTGGCTGCGGGCATTCCCCTGTCCTTCTCGGGTTCGCCATTGCTGGAGCCACTCTCCGCAGACGAGCAGCGGTATCACGCAAGTCAGCTTTCCTCTGCTCCGCCCTTCCCAAATTACGTCGATCCCTAGGAATGTCTGTCGGCCGACGACGCTCAGTTTGATGCCGAAGATTCCACTCTTCCCAAGCAACTCGATCAGCAACGCCGAATCGCACCTGATGACTCCGCAAGAAGTTCAACAGCAGAACAGGAGAAGTCTTGGCCTGATTGGCGAGTTCCAAAAGCAGGCCGGTCGTCCTCTTCGCATCCTGCACATCGGCAATATCGCCAACAACGCATACAACAACGCATGCATTCAGCGACAGTTTGGCATCGAGGCTGACGTGCTATGCTACAACTACTACCACATCATGGGGTGCCCGGAGTGGGAGGACGGCGCAATCCAGGAGGGCGCTTCCGCCCTTGGGCAAGATCATTTCAAGCCGGACTGGTGGGCGACAAGCCTGCGTGGATGGAAACGGCCGGGCTGGTTTGTGCAGGGACCATCTGGCCTGTGCATTGAATATTTGCGTGCCAGGAATGCGCGCTGGAGATCGACCAGCTATTTGAAGTGGCTGGAGCTCGAACTGGCAGCGTTCCAGGACGCCAGATCCGCTGATCCCGGCAAGTCGCCGGCCAGGTATATTCCAGCACGGCTGAAGTTCATGCTCTGGCTCAAACAGGCGAGCGGGCAAGCCGAACCTGGAAATGGGCGGCGTCTCACGTTCTACAGGATATGGCTGGGGTCAGCCGTCGCGAACGGTATCCTTGGTCGCGACGACACCCAATATGGTCGCTCGGAGCCGACCCGGCTGGACCGGATTTCGGCTGCCGCCTGGCTGAGGATGACGCGGCGGGGCTCTCAGGTCGACATCGAGTCGCGTGCCGCACTCGCCGCATATCGAGAGGATGTTCGGAGGCTGCGGGCGGCCGGGGTTCGGGGTCTGACGAAACATTGGCTGGAGCGCGCCGCTTCGCCGGCGCGGACGCTCGTTGAGCGCTCGCTGTCGCTGCTGGAGCGGATACTGCGCAGGCTATTTCCCGTCACGGAAACGGGTTGCGTCGCTCGATCCATGTCTGATCCGGTCACACGGGCAAAAGAGATCGAGACGATGCTCGACGAGATCAGGCAGGATCCGGCCGAACTTGACGGACAATCCCTCAGCTATCGCGAAGAGTACATCACCAATCATCCGAGACCTTTCGAGGCGATCCTTTCCCATTATGACGTCATTCAGGGGTACGCCATCGACGGGCTGATACCCATGATCAACGGCGTCAAGAATTTCTGCTGCTACGAGCACGGCACACTTCGCGAGATTCCTTTCGAGAACAATCTGACCGGCTTGATATGCCGCTTCTCGTTTCAGCGCGCTCCGGCGGTGTTTGTCACGAATTCCGACGTGCTGCCTTCGGTGGAGCGGCTGGGGTTGAAGCCGGAGCGGGTGTTCTATCTGCCGCATGCATTCGACGACCGAAAACTGGCTGAGTTTCGCGCTGCGCATCCCGAGCTTGCCCCGCCGAAAAGCGGCCCCGTCATTTTCTTCAGTCCGACGCGTCATCATTGGAAACGTGGAAACACGTCGTGGCAGAAGGGCAACGACGTCGTCATTCGCGCAGCCGCGGAGATTGCAAGAGAACGAAGCGACTTCAAGCTTGTATTCGTCGAATGGGGCCAAGAGGTTGCGGACAGCAAGGAGTTGATCGAGGAATTAGGCCTGACGAAGCTGGTTGAGTGGATACCGACCATGTCGAAGCGGGAGCTGTGGCAGCGCTACTGCGTATCGCATGCAGTCGTTGACCAATTCGTTGTTCCAGCTCTCGGCGGCGTCGGATTCGAGACGATGGCGTTGGGCGTCCGGCTGATTTCCGCGATCGACCGGCAACAGACAGCCTTGTTTTTCGGTGAGGAGCCGCCGTGTCTCGCGGCTAATAGCGTTGGCGAATGCGCCGCGCGGATGCGGGAGGTCATCGAAGATCCTCTTGATTCCCGAGGCCAGGGTCGGGCTGCTTCTCAGTGGATGACGACCTTCCATTCGGCGGAAAGAATCGTTGCTCTCCAGTGCAAGGCGTATAGCAACCTGTTGGTAGGCCAGTGGTGAGGACGCCTCATCCCATGCCGTTCCTGATTTTTGGCGATCCTGTAGCGTGATGTTCAAGCAGATTTCATCGTTCATAAAGCGGTGCCCGCCGCTTTTCCGCGCCCTGCGGCCGGGAGTTTATTTCTTTTTTCGCGTGCGGAATGCCTTGATCGCACGGTTTGCGATTTTTCGCGCGTGGCTCGCGCACGCTCGTTTCCCGAGGATGCAGGACGTCGGTGAAGCCACGTCGCAAAACAGACGGATTGGAAGATCCGCCTCCGGTCGCGAAGTGGTGATGCTTGTCGTTTCCGATTTGCGCGTGGACTCGAGAGTTGAGAGGGAAGCTCGAGCGCTTGCTGCCGCCGGATATGACGTGACGGTGATCTGTCCCGAGCCTTCGAAGGGGGTGGGGATATCCTTCAATCTCGATTGGGGACCGCGCGTTCATATTGAGTACGCCGACTGGACGGCGGCGACGTTCATGAACGAGCAGCCGGGTTACCTTGCGGATCAACTTTACTGGGGAGCAGTGAAGAGGAAGCCGTTTGCGTTCCATGCGCATGATCTCTCCACCGCCTATGCTGCAATGGCGGCCGCAAAGTACCGAGGCGCGCACCTCGTGGTCGACTTCCACGAGTGGTTTTCGGAGAATGTTCATTGGAACACGAAGCAGTCCGCCTGGGCGCCGTACCCTGCCGAGTGGAAGCGGGCGCTTCAGGAGCTGGAAGTTCGTTGTCTTAACGAGGCGTCAGCCACGATCACTGTGTGTGACTCAATTGCGGATACAATGGAGGCCGAGCTCGGCGGCCGCCGTCCCGTCGTGGTCCGCAACATTCCCGATATCGCGGTGACGCCGTCGCGCGAGTATCCGCCGCTGAAGCGGCAGCTGGGGCTGCCGGACTCGACGTTCGTTCTGCTGTGGCAGGGAGGGACTGGCCCAACGCGCTTGATCGAGCCGATTATTGAAGCCCTTGCCTACGCACCTGATTGTATCTTCGTCATTCGGGGGCCTTCTCTGGATCTGTTTGGCCCCGACTATCTGGCATTGGCGCGGCGCACCGGCGTGGAGGGCAGGCTTGTGCTTGCTCCGCCGGTGCCGTCGAAGGACGTCGTCGCGGCCGCCCGAGGAGCGGATGCGGGGATCTGGACGTTGCCGGCTTTGTGCCGCAACTTCACCTTTGCGCTCCCCAACAAGATTTTTGAATACCTGGCCGCCGATCTTCCCGTGCTCGTTGCGCACTACCCCGAGGCAAAGCGTCTTGTCATGGAGAACGAGGTCGGGTTGACGTTCGATCCCTACGATCCGCGTTCCATCGCGGAGTCGATCAACCGCCTCGTCCAGGATAAGCAACTCCGAGCGGCCCTCACCGCCAGCACGCGGAAGACGCTCGCAAGGCTGGATGCAAAGTCGGAGTGGCGGAAGGTTGTTTCGCTCTACGACAGCCTTTCTCCAGGAAAGCCGCCGCAACGCGGATCCATGCAATGAAAGACCGACTGAGATCACTCGCGCGGCTTGTGTTGCCGTGGAGCGTTCGAAGGTGGATGCTCACAACCTGGTCGATTGCGAGATCGCCGGGTCGGGGGACAATAGTCCGCCACAAGTTGCAGGCGCTGCCGAAAAATCTCCTAGGCCTGGTCGCTACGGCACTATCGATTGTCATTCTAAGACTCGCGATTTGCGTCGCTCCGGCACTTGGAGCCGTGCGGTTGCGGCGCGGGCAGCCCAGGAGCTTGTGGGGTGTAACGCCGATCCTGACCCTGCAACTCAAAGCCAGGGCAGATCGAGAACTTGGCTTTCGATCGACCTCGCTTGTCTACGTAACCTACGTCATAACGTCCCGCTTCGACCTGAATCTCCAACGGCCTTACGTTCTGGCACTGAAATTTGGCCTGGGGCTCGCGTTCCAGCGTGTGGTGCTCGCATGGGCCCTGGTTCGGTATGACGTGTTTCACTTCTTCGCGGACCGCGGCTTGCTCGATTCGACGGAGCGTTTGCAGATCAATTCCGAGGAGCTTGCCGCTCTGCGGAGGCCCGGCAAGCGGGTCTATGTCTATGCGTATGGTGCCGATGTTCGTACCAGGCTTGCGACCTTGGCCCTCGGCAAATGGAATTTCTGCGTCGACTGTACGGAGCCACCCAAATATTGCGCGTGTCACGACGCAGAGGCTCAACATTATGTTTCCGAATTGACCAAGTCCGTAACGGCCCTGGTCTCGCTCGGCGACATGCTGACCTACATGCCTACGGCAAAACATATCAACTACTGGCCGTTGGATCTGGATCGGTTCAGTGTGGTTCTCCCGGATACGCCGCCATCCGGTCCTCTTCGTATCGCTCATGCGCCAAATCACACGCACTTCAAGGGCTCAAAATACCTGGAGCGGACGATAGACAGGCTGAAGGCGCAGGGATACGACATCGAGTATTGCAAGATACAAGGCGTTCCCAACAGTGAGGTTCTCGCGCTTTTCGCCCAATCTGACATCGTGGCGGATCAGTTTATCGGCGGTGCTTACGGCTACACCGCGCTTGAGGCGATGGCGCTTGGCAAGCCGGTCCTGAGCTTCGTTAGAAGCGCGGATCTGGTCGAAGCGCCGGAGGAATGTCCGATCATCAACGCAACGCCGGATGAACTTGAGCAGGCATTGCTGTGGGTCATCCGCAATCGGGATAGCCTTCGCACGATAGGCGAGCAGGGCCGGCGCTACGTCGAGCGATGGCACGGCATATCGGCGATCGCTGCGCGGCTTGGACAGCTCTATCGGGATACGGCAAACTTTCCGCCTGGTGTCGTCGATCGCATTCGGTGCCAGCAGGAGCAGGAAGAAGCCCGGCGCAACGCCATTCCCCTCGTGAGGAATTGGCAGCATCCATTCCAGATCGCGAGGCAGCCCGCTTCAGAAGGTCTCAGTGCGCTCGCCGGGACGACTCCCCGATGATCGGACCGCTAGGGTATCTCAGGTGACATCGGTCGACACATCAGGCGCAATCATGCGCTCGCGGCAGCCACAGGGGCCGGATTGGCATCGGCGTTTCCAGGAACAGCATGGGCGAGCGCTGCGCGTACTGCACCTCGGCAACATCGCGAACAACGCGTTCAACAATGCCAGGATCCAGCGCCAGCACGGCATCGACGCTTATGTCATCGCCTACGAAAACTACCACATCATGGCTTCCCCGGAATGGGAGGAGGCGACGTTCGAGGGAGACCTCGGCGATCCATTCTTTCCGGATTGGACCAGGGTCGATCTCGGAGGCTACCAGCGGCCGAAATGGTTTGCCTCTGGACCTCTGAATTTGTGTTGCTCAATGATTGCCGCTGAGGTCGGCGAGCAGCCGGACCTCGCCGAGGAATTCCGACGCTCGCTGGATCGAGCCCGGCAGTCGGTGTGTTCGCAGAGAGCGTCTGCCCGCGTGATCCGTCTTGGCCAGAAAATAAGACGGAGGATTCGTCGATCCCCCGCAATGGCGCGCGACATCTTCATGCGACGCGTTCTGGCAAGGGATGACCCGGAGCAGCAGCGGCTTGTTGATGTCTGGCGGCAAGGGCGTGCGCCGGGGTCTCCGCCAAGCGCCGCGGACTTTGGCAGCTACAGGGCGCGGCTCGCGCCGCTTATGGGCCTGCTGGACCGGTTTGACGTCATCCAGGCCTACGCAACCGACGGTGCCTGGCCGCTGCTCGCTCAGCGCCCCTATTTCGGATATGAGCATGGAACGTTGAGAGCAATCCCGTTTCAGGACGACGGCATCGGGCGGCTCACCGCCACGGTGTTCCTCGGAGCTGACCACGTCTTCGTCACCAACATCGATTGCGTGGCCGCCGCACGACGGCTTGGCGTGCCACCGGATCGGATTACGCCGCTTCCGCATGCGTTCGACGATACGAAGCTCGTTGAATTCGGGGCCAGAAACAGCGCGATCAGGCCGCCCGACGACCGGGTCATCGTTTTTCATCCGACTCGACAGGACTGGCGGGACGCGGACCCCAGCCTGGTGAAGGGTAATGACCGGCTGATCCGTGCCTTCGCGCGCGTTGCGCAGCAAGCGCCTGCGCTGCGACTTGCGATGATCGCCTGGGGACGCGACCTTGACGCCTCGCGGGGGCTCATAAGAAGTCTGGGGCTCGATGATAAGGTGCAGTGGCTTGCGCCGATGCGCAAACCGGAGTTGTGGAGGACGTATCTCCGCAGCCACGCCGTGCTGGATCAGTTCGTTCTTCCATCATTCGGTGGAATTACCTTTGAGGCCCTGGCGCTGGGCAGGCGCGTCATCACGAACGTGGATGCGGGGGCGGCCAGGGATTTCTTTTCCGAAGCGCCTCCCATCCTGTCGGCATCGACCGAGAGTGAGATCGCCGAGGCGCTTCGCAAGATCGTCGCGGATCGGGACGACCGGCATGGACTCGGCGCCGCCGGAGCAGCCTGGATCCAGAAGTATCATTCCGCGGCGAGAATCGTCGAGTTGCAGTTGGCAGCGTATCGACGGCACATCGAATCCGTTCGGGCCTGAACCACCATCGCGATGCATGGCAGCGACGCGCACAGATCGTCACATTCGCTCAGCAAGATGAAAATTCTTCACGGCCCCTTCAATATCGGTAATCAGCCCTGGTCACTCTCGCGTGCCGAGCGCCGGCGCGGAAACAGGAGCGACCTGGTCGTTCGAAGCGGGACCTGGTTTCGATACCCGGCCGACAAGGTTCTGTATGACGACACGGCAACCGACTTTCAGAAAGTGGCCCGGAGCGCGTGGTTCGGGTTGTCGGCGCTCCTGCGCTACGACGTGCTCCACTACTATTTTGGAACGACGTTCCTGTATCCAGGCTATGCGTTCGAGGGCGTCGGCCGGATGGGGCCGCTGCTGAATCGGCTCGTGACGATCGATCTCAAGCTGGCCAGGGGGTTGGGCAAGAAGCGGTTCATGACCTTGCAGGGATGCGACGCAAGGCTTGCGGGCGAGGGCAATCGGCGAAACGAGTGGACCATGTGCGCCAGCGGGCGTTGCTCGGCCTATGAAGCTTGCATCACGTCGCTCGATGCGCGCCGGTCCCGCCTGATCGATCGCGTGCTTCCGCTGTTTGACCGCGTGTTCTATCTCAATCCGGAACTGGGGCACGTCGTCCCGGGAGGGCAGTTCCTGCCTTACGCCAACGTGGAGATCGGTCATTTCTCGCCCGAGTATCCCCGCGCTGAAGGCAGGCCGAGAATTGTCCATGCGCCGAGTGATGCGAGTATCAAGGGCACTCAGATGATACTCGATGCGTTGGAGCGTCTGAAGTCCCGGTTCGACTTCGAGCTGATCCTGGTTGAAAAGAAAACGCATGAGGAGGCGATGGCCATCTACAGGTCCGCCGATCTTGCCATTGACCAGGTGCTTGCGGGTTGGTACGGCGGCTTTGCCGTCGAGATGATGGCCATGGGAAAGCCGGTGGTATGTTATGTCAGGCAAAGCGACCTGCAGTTCGTCCCGCCGGCCATGCGGGATGATCTTGCGATCCTGAACGTCGATCCCGGACGGCTCACGGAAGATCTTGCGGCTATTCTTGAGCGTCGCGCCGAGTGGACTGAACTGGGGAAGCGGGCGCGTCGCTATGTCGAGCGATGGCATGATCCTGATCATATTGCGGGGGCGATGATCGCAGCCTATCGCAGCCCTGACAGCAAGTTCGTGCTGGCGCCGGCGGGCGTCGAAGTCGAGTAGATTCAGATGTGTGGCATTGCTGGCATTCTGCATTTTGGCGCCTGTCCGGACGCGAACGCCCGGATCCGGAATATGGCGGCCAGTATCGAACACCGTGGCCCTGATGACAGCGGCTTCCATGCATCGCCAGACGTCGCATTGGGCTTCCGCCGGCTTGCGATCGTCGACCTGGCCACCGGCAACCAGCCGATGAGCAACGAGGATGCAACCGTATGGGTCGTCTTCAACGGAGAGATCTACAATCACCGCGAGCTGAGAAAAGAGCTCGAGGCCGCCGGGCATGTTTTTGCGACCGACCATTCGGACACCGAGGTTCTGGTCCACGGCTGGGAGCAGTGGAAGGACAGGTTGTTCAACAAGCTGAACGGCATGTTCGCCTGCGCCATCTGGGACGAAAACCAGCGTGAGCTGGTGATCGCCCGCGACCGATACGGGATCAAGCCGGTCTACGTCACGGAGTTGCCCGGCCAAGGACTCGTGTTTGGCTCGGAAGTGCGTGCGCTGTACGCCAGCGGATTGGTGAACAAGCAGTTCGATGCGTCAGCGACGTTGGAGTACTTCACGCTGATGAACAATTGGGGAGGGCGCACGCCATTCCGGGGCATCCGTCTTCTCAAGCCTGGTACGTTCGAACGATTTACGGCGAATGGGAGTTCGAGCGGCACCTATTGGGCTGCCTCGTACCATCGCAAATACGCGCCTGGTCTGGCGCGGGCTTCAGGCGAATTCGGCGAAATATTGCAGGCGGCGCTGCGCAGGCAGTTGGCTGCGGATGTGCCGGTCATGGCGTATCTGTCGGGCGGCATCGACAGTTCGGCGATCACGGCAGGTGCGCATCAGATCGATCCGGTCGTGCGCGCGTATTCGTGTATCTTCGATCTTGAGAATGTCGGTGTCGACAAATTCGTCGACGAGCGCGAGTTCTCCCGGGAGGTCGCCAAGCAGCTCGACATCGAACGTGTCGAGCTCATGGTGCCGCAGGATGCCTTGGCCCGTCATCTCGATGCGACGGTTGGCGCAATTGAATATCCTCGCATGGGAATGGCCTATGTGAACTATCTGATCGCGCAACGCGTCGCTCAGGACGCAAAGGTCGTGCTGTCGGGTACGGGCGGTGACGAAGTCACCGGAGGGTATGTCGGCAGATACGCCATCGTGCCGAGGGCGGCTCCGGCCTCCCTGATGCATCGTGTCATGCAGCGTTTTCGCGCCGCGGCGGGAGATCCGACGGCCTCACGGGATGCCTTTGCCCTCTACCGCGCAAGCCTCAACGTCCCGGTATCTGCCGACAAGATCGGCGATGCCTTTACGCCGGAATTTCTGCGAGCCGCAGGAGGTTTCGATCCGCTCGCGGCGATCGGAGATGCGATCGGGTCGGTTCCGTCGCGGGATCCCTGGGACGCCGTCATGCACGTCGACCTGACCACCTATCTTCCAGGCCTTTTGTCGCTGGAAGACAAGCTGTCCATGGCGCATTCCCTTGAGACCAGGGTGCCGCTTCTGGATAACGAACTGGTCGACTATCTGCTCGGCGTGGACTGGGGCCTGCTGTCCGACGGCACCACGGGCAAGATCCTGTTTCGCGAGGCCGTCCGGCCGCTGGTCCCGGACGCAATTTACCGGAAGCCGAAGATGGGATTTGGTCCTCCGGACGCGTCTTGGTACAGAGGGATTCTGCGCTCATGGATCGAGGAGCAACTCTCGGAATCCCGCATTAGGCAGCGAGGCGTATTCCAACACGACTTCGTACGTCGGATTCTGGACGAGCATTTCGAGCAAAAGGCAAACCATGTCGCGTTGATCTGGTGTTTGCTCAGCTTCGAGTCCTGGTGCAAGCAACATGGTGCCTATGGCGGCGCCCTCCATTAGTTGCAGTTGTAGGAGCTAGATTTATGCGAACCGTTGCGTCTTCACGTCTCCGTCCGAACGGAATGGAGCTTCAGCTTGAGGCTTTCACGCAACAGGAAGGCCAGGTCATCGAAGGCGTGCTGCGGACGCCCGATGCATCGCTGTGGTATCCGATCCTGCACGGGGTTCCCTGCTTCCTGAGCGGCCCGATGCAGCCCGACCTGACCGATTTCTGCTCGCGGTACGGCTTGCCGAAGCCGGCAACCGCGCAGAGCCGGCCGGAAGCCCATGAGCAGGCCAAGACAAATCAGACCTTCTCGGACAAGTGGCGCCGCTTCAAGCAGTATGGGCTACAACCCGAGCACAAGGAATTCCTGTTCGGTTGGTATTGCAAGAAGCTAGGGCTGCCCGATCTGGATGCCTTGAAGGCTTTCTACCGGTCCAAGCAGCGCGTGCTCGAGGTCGGTCCAGGGTCGGGCTTCAACACAAGGTTCATCGCTGAGAACTCCCCGGGCGAGGTGTTCGCGCTCGACGTGTCTGATGCGGCGTTGACGACGTTCGAGAATACCCGCGATCTCGAGAACTGCTCGGTCGTCCAGGCCGACTTGATGGAAGCTCCGTTCCCCGACGACACGTTCGACTTCATCATCGCAGACGGAGTGCTGCATCACACGCCCGACACCAGAGCGGCGGTGGAGGCCCTGTACCGAAAGGTCAGGCCCGGCGGCCAGTTCTTCTTCTACGTCTATCGGAAGATGGGAGCTGTGCGCGTCTTCGCCGACGACCATGTCCGCCAGAATTTCATGCCGCTTTCCGCGGAGGAATGCTACGCGGCGTGCGAAGGGATCACGGAACTGGGCCGGGAGCTATCGCGGCTGAACGCCACGATCACGCTTGAGAAGCCTATACCGGTGCTCGGGATTCCTGCAGGAACGCACAACGTTCAGCGATTGCTGTACTATAATTTCCTGAAATGCTTCTGGAACGAGGCGTTCGACTATGAAACAAACAACATGGTCAACTTCGATTGGTATCATCCTCACAACGCCTGGCAGCACAGTGATGACGAGGTTGCGGGCTGGATGAAGGAGCTCGGAGTCAAGGACTATGCCTTCAATGACTCCAATCCGAACGGGATTTCGGTCTTGCTGACGAAGCCAACGGTCTGACACGGGCATGCGGATATTATTGACGGGCTGTAGCGGTTTCGTCGGCTCTGCTCTCGGCCCCCGGTTGGTGGCCGAGGGGCACGAGCTTTTCTGCGTCTGCCGGCCGGGAACGTCGGTCGCCTTCGGAACGACCGTGGTTTGGGATGGAGCGGCTTCGATCGAAGCTTCCAGCTTCCCCAAAACGATCGATGTTGTTGTTCATGCCGCTCAGTCGCGGCGCTACCGCGATTTCCCCGTGGATTCGCGCGAGATGTTTGACGTCAACGTCGGCATGACGATGCGGCTGCTGGATTGGGCGGCCCGGGCGGCGGTCAAGCATTTTTGCCTGCTTTCGTCGGGGGCGGTCTACGAGCCGTTCGCGGCAGTGCTGAGAGAGGATGCCGGCCTGGCGCCCCCCGGCTTCCTCGGCGCGACCAAGTTTGCTTCTGAAGTCGTTGCGAAGCCGTTCTCCAGCATTTTTTCCCTGAGCATTCTGCGGTTGTTCTTTCCGTACGGCCCTAGCCAGCGCGATCGACTCATTCCGCAACTGGTACGCAGGATCCAGGACGGTGGGGCGATCCAGCTCTCTGGCGGCACGGAGGGGATTCGCCTCGCTCCCACATTCATCGACGACATCGTCGAGGTCATCCTTGCGAGCATTGCGTCGTTCTGGACGGATACGCTCAACGTGGCCGCCCCCGAGACGCTCTCAATCCGGCAGATCTCGAACACGATAGGTCAGCAGCTCGGCCTCGAACCGAAGTTCGAGATCGTGAACCCGAACACCCCTGCCGTGGATATTGTTCCTGATCTGAGCCGCCTTGCATCTCGTTTGGACTTGCGGCGATTTGTGCAGTTCAGGGAAGGGATTCAAAAGACGATCTCGGCGAGCCCTGTCGACGCATCGGATCATCGTCTGGCTGAATCGCAACACCGTTAGTAGAGTCCATGACGCTGAAGATTCTGACCATAGTTGGTGCCCGACCGCAGTTCATCAAAGCCGCGGCCGTCAGTCGCGCGATCCGGGAGACCGACGGGCTCTCGGAAGTGATGGTGCATACCGGCCAGCATTTCGATCCGAACATGTCCGACGTCTTCTTCGAAGAGCTCGACATTCCCAAGCCGCGACATCATCTCGATATCAATGGCGGCAGCCATGGCGATATGACCGGACGCATGCTGATGGCGATCGAGCCGATCCTGCTCGAGGAAAAGCCCGATTGGGTCGTCGTCTACGGCGACACCAATTCGACGCTGGCCGGTGCTCTCGCCGCGTCGAAGTTGCACATTCCGGTCGCGCATGTCGAGGCGGGACTTCGATCATTCAACCGCCGCATGCCGGAGGAGATCAACCGGGTCGTGACAGACCATCTCTCCGCTCTGCAGCTCTGTCCGACGACGACCGCGGTCACCAATCTCGCCGCTGAAGGCGTGACGGCCGGCGTACATCACGTCGGGGACGTGATGTACGATGCGACCCTGTTCGTGACCGACAAGGCAGAGAAGAGCTCGGCGATATTGACCAATCTCGGGTTGGCCTCGAAGACATATGCGCTCGCGACGATCCATCGCGCCGAGAACACCGGCGATCGGCAGCAACTTCTCGCGGTCGTGCAGTTCTTGCAGGATCAGTCGCGCAAGTTTCCGGTTGTCCTCCCGCTGCACCCACGAACCCGACAGGCTGCGTTGGCGATGGGGGTCGATCTGGACGGCTTGAAGGTCATCGATCCAGTGGGTTACCTCGATATGGCGAAGCTTCTGCACAACGCCCTCGAAGTCTATACGGACTCGGGAGGGGTACAGAAGGAGGCCTATTTCCATCGTGTGCCGTGCATCACGTTGCGTGACGAGACCGAGTGGACGGAGACCATCGCGCACGGGTGGAACCGGCTCTGGAAGCAGTCGTCGCAAGCGGTTCGGCGCGATATCGACGAATATGGGACTGGTCGCGCCGCCTACCATGTTGCGCGCCTGTTGAGCTCAGGCGGTCCGCGCTAGCCTTGCCGTCGGGAGAGGCCTCCAGCGCGGCTTCCAGGGTTGTGGCTTTGCCGCTATGGCGCTATCAGAGGCCCAGTTAGATGGTTTTCAGGCCGATTATCCGTAACAACCCCGTACGAGTGATGAAATGAATTCCGAATTGATCGCGAAGCTCAACGAGAGAACGGCCAAGATCGGCATCGTCGGTTTGGGCTATGTCGGCCTGCCTCTGATGCTTCGCTATTGCGAGGTCGGCTACAAGGTGATCGGCTTTGATATCGACCAGACCAAGGTCGACGCGCTTCGCGCCGGCCGCTCCTATATCGAGCATATCTCGAGCGCCAGCATCAAGAATGCGACGGAGCTTGGGTTCGAGCCGACGACCGATTTCTCGCGCGCCCGCGAGGTCGATGCGCTTATCCTTTGCGTTCCGACGCCGCTCAATAAGTATCGCGAGCCCGATCTCAGCTTCGTGCTGAACACCACGGAGTCGCTGCTGCCGTATCTCCACCAGGGAATGGTGTTGTCGCTCGAAAGCACGACCTATCCCGGTACGACGGAGGAGGAGCTGAAGCCGCGCATCGAAAAGTGCGGCTTCACCGTCGGCAAGGACGTATTTCTCGTCTTCTCGCCGGAACGCGAAGATCCCGGCAACCAGAATTTCACGACGCGTTCCATCCCGAAGGTCTGCGGCGGCTGCACGCCGGCATGTCTCGAGGCCGGCGTCGCGCTCTATAGTCAGGTGATCGACAAGGTCGTCCCGGTGAGCTCGACGCAGGCCGCCGAACTGACCAAGCTCCTGGAGAATATCCACCGCTCGGTGAACATCGGTCTCGTCAATGAGATGAAGATGGTTGCCGACAAGATGGGGATCGACATTCACGAGGTGATCCGCGCGGCGGCAACCAAGCCGTTCGGGTTCGTTCCGTACTACCCTGGTCCCGGCATCGGCGGTCATTGCATTCCGATCGACCCGTTCTACCTGACTTGGAAGGCGCGGGAATTCGGCATGCACACGCGCTTCATCGAACTCGCCGGAGAGATCAATTCCTCGATGCCGGACTACGTAGTGTCGAAGATCTCGCTGGCTCTCAATCAGAGGCACAAGTCGATCAGCGGCAGCTCGATCCTGGTTCTCGGCATCGCCTACAAGAAGAATGTCGACGACGTTCGCGAATCTCCGTCGGTGGCGTTGATGGAGCGGCTTCGTGATCTCGGCGCCAAGGTGTCCTACAGCGATCCGCACGTCCCCTCGTTCCCGAAGATGCGGGCGCATTCGTTCGATCTGTCGAGTGTCGCGCTCACCGAGGACAATCTGCGGCAATTCGATTGCGTCCTGCTTGCCACCGACCACGACAAGTTCGATTATCAACTGCTCGGCGCGCATGCGCCGCTGCTGGTCGATTGTCGCGGAAAGTTTCCTCAGCCGGCGGACAATATCATTCGCGCCTAGGCGATCTCGCAGGCGCGCTCCGGCTGCCATTCGCCCAGAACCGAAGCACTAGGCGGCCTCAGCACCTGGTCGATGGTCGCTCACTGCGACTGTCGACGCTGCCGTCTGGTCGAAGGCCGACCGCGGTGCAATGTACCAGAGCAGGAAGAGCAGCCCGGTGCCGTTCGTGAGCAGGGCTGTCGAAAGCGGCACGTTGAGAAGAACTTGCGGAAGAAGTCCGGCGGATAGCAGCACGAATTGCGGCGGCAACCCGGACGAGAGGCGATTGCCGAGAGCAATGATCAGGCCGCAGCCCAGCGCGGACACCGGGGCGAGCACGAGGCCGACCGAAGCGACGCCTTCGGTGGCAAACAGCGAAGCATTGAAAGCACCGAGATCGTAGGACCTGGCCATGACGGCCCATATCGGCTCGTCGTAGGCGCACGCGACCACGAGCTTCAACGCATTGATCTGGCAGAAATGGGTCAGCGGATGTGCCGAGAAGTAGTTGTTGTAGATCTCGAGGGCGAGCGACGGGATCGCAACCATCCTGGTGTTGACGGTGCCGAAATAGATCAGTCCGGGCTTGAGCGGAAACAGGTCGGTCTTGACCAGAACGAACAGGATCGTGCCAATCAGCACAGGCAGGAAAAACGACAGGATCGTTGCAACCCTGACCTCGGCCAGCTTGCAGACGAGCGCGAGAAAAAGCAGCCAGACCGGCGCAAACAGCGCCATCTTGGTCAGCATGATTGGGTAGATCAGGAGCATCAGTACGAGCGCGATCCCTGCTTGCCAGAACCGCTTGCTGGTGACGAAGCAGGCAAAGGCGAGCGGCAACAGGGCGTTTGAGACGATCCAGACCGCATATCGCAGGATGCCCGGCAACGCGACCTCCGCGCGATATTTGTACATCTCGTTGAGATCGACCAGCTTGAGGTTGTAGAGGGCTCCGATGCCGATGATCGCGGCCGAGGCGATCAGGATGACGCAAGGCATCATGTAGAAGGCGCGTGCCGGCATGACGACAGCCTGCCGCATCGGCGAGTTGATAAACAGCGTTGGGACAAGGAAGGCGAACGCCGACAGCACGATCGAGATGAGCGCCAGGCGGTGATCGTAGTCGAGCAGTGAGAACTCGATCAGCCAGAGATATCCCAGGACCATGATGTAGAAGTAGAAGCCGACGAGATAGCCGAAGCTGAAGCGGCTGATTGCGAACAGGAAGACGACGGGACTGAACACCAGAACGTTCAGGATTGCAGATGTCAGGTGCGATTTGTCGAAGCCGATGACGCCCGGAAAGGAATCTGTGATCGTGATGCAGTACAGCGAAATGCAGCAAATCGCGACGTGGGCATAGGCGAGCAGGGCAAGTTTGGCTTGGCGCCAGCCCAAATCCGGCCCGAGCTGCATGACGCGATGGTTCATTCTCATTTGCCGCCGTACCGGGCTCCGCGTTTGGCCTGTCTCGTTGGTGATCGTCGTATTCGGCCAGGCTGGGTACGAATAATCGCCACACGATGACGCCTCCTGGGTCCAACGACATGGCACGGCGCCGCTGGAACGACAAGGATAGGCTGGCGCTTCATGCCGCTTTTCCTGCCCGGTGATGCAGGGGCGGCGTTGCCTTGAGCAACAAATCCGCCGCGGGTCGTGCTGTCCGATCGGGGCAAGGCCTTGCCTTATCCCGAGTTTTCTGGGTAATGGACGCTATGCTGCGGCTCGCAAGGCCGCTTGTTCCCTCGGCTCTTCGACTGGCTGCAATGGCTGGTCACGAGACAAGACAGGGCCTGTTGCATGATCAGATTTGGCCTGCTCGGGTGCGGGCGTATCGCCAAGCGCCATTCCGATCTCCTGGGTGGCAATCACATCGCGGGAGCGAGCCTGGTTGCAGTCTGCGATCCGCTTCGTGCGCGTGCCGATGCGATTGCCGGGAAGTTCGCCGTTCCCGCCCATTACGACATGGACGAGTTCCTGGCGCGCAAGGATATCGACGCCGTTGCCGTGCTGACGCCTAGCGGGCTGCATCCGGCGCATGTGATCGCCTGCGCCCGGGCCGGCAAGCACGTCGTGGTCGAGAAGCCGATGGCGCTGCGGTTGCAGGATGCCGACGACATGATCCGGGCCTGCGACGAGGCCGGCATCAAGATGTTCATCGTCAAGCAGAACCGCTTCAACGTGCCGGTCGTCAAGGCGCGCGAGGCGCTCGATGCCGGGCGCTTCGGCAAGCTCATCCTGGGGACGGTCCGGGTGCGCTGGTGCCGCGACCAGGCCTATTACGACCAGGACGATTGGCGCGGCACCTGGGCCTATGACGGCGGCGTGCTGACCAATCAGGCGAGCCACCATGTCGATATGCTGGAGTGGTTCTTCGGCGACGTGGTGAGCGTGCATGCGCGCGCGACGACGGCGCTCGCCAACATCGAAACCGAGGACACCGCCGTCGCGACGCTGAAGTTCCGCAACGGCGCACTCGGGATCATCGAGGCGACCACCGCGGCGCGGCCGACCGATCTCGAAGGCTCGCTGTCGATCCTGGGCGAAAAGGGCACGGTCGAGATCTCCGGTTTCGCGGTCAACCAGATCCGGCACTGGCGCTTTGTCAATGAGCTGCCGTCGGACAAGGACGTCGTGGAGAAGTTCTCGGTCAACCCGCCCAACGTCTACGGCTTCGGCCATCAGGCTTACTATCATCATGTGGTCGATTGCCTGGAGAACCAGCGCGCGGCGCTGGTCGACGGGCTCGAGGGCCGCAAGAGCCTGGAGCTGATCTCGGCCCTCTATGAGTCGATCGAAACCGGAGAGGAAGTTGCGCTGCGCTTCACGCCGCGGTTGAGCCGGCTGGGTGTCGTTTCGTGAATCGGCCGGAAGTGCATCAGGCCAGCGTGCGCGATGTCGCGTTCGGCGAACGCGTCAAGATCGTCGAGCCCTGCAATCTCTATGGCTGCAAGCTGGGCGACGACTGCTTCATCGGGCCCTTCACCGAAATCCAGAAGGGCGTGGTGGTCGGAGCACGCAGCCGCGTGCAATCGCATGCCTTCGTCTGCGAGCTCGTCACCATCGGCGAGGACTGCTTCGTCGGGCACGGCGTGATGTTCGTCAACGACACGTTCTCCACCGGCGGCCCGGCGCGAGGCCGCAAGGAGCTGTGGCGCGAGACGGTGATCGGCAATCGGGTGTCGATCGGCTCCAACGCCACGATCATGCCGGTCAGGATCGCCGACGACGTCGTCATCGGCGCAGGGTCTGTCGTGACCAAGGACATCACGATATCAGGCACCTACGCCGGCAATCCGGCGCGCCGGCTGCTGGCGAGCCAATAGGGGAATATCGATGCCGGTGCCGTTTGCCGACCTGCAACTGCAATACCAGTCCATCAAGGGCGAGATCGATGCCGCGATCGCCGGCGTGATCCGCGACAACGCCTTCATCCGCGGCAGCTATGTCGACGCCTTCGAGCGCGAATTCGCCGCGGCCGCGGAGGTCGCTCACTGCGTATCCTGCGCCAACGGCACCGATGCGCTTTACCTCGCCATGCGCGCGCTGAAGGTGAAGCCGGGCGACGAGGTGATCACGACGGCGCATTCCTGGATATCGACGGCGGCGATGATCACCCATTCCGGCGCCACCGTCGTGTTCTGCGACACCGACGACGCGACGTTCACGATCGATCCGGCTGCGATCGAGGCCGCGATCACGCCGCGCACGGTCGGCATCATCCCGGTGCATCTGTACGGCCAGCCAGCGGACATGGACACCATCATGGCGATCGCGCGGAAGCACAAGCTCTGGGTGATCGAGGATTGCGCTCAGGCCCATCTCGCGCGCTACAAGGGCCGCATGGTCGGAACGTTCGGCGAGGCCGCGACCTATTCATTCTATCCCGGCAAGAATCTCGGCGCGATGGGTGATGCCGGGGCGGTCGTCACCAATGATGCTGCGCTCGCCCAGCAGATGGCGATGCTGGCGCGCCATGGCGGGCTGGTGAAGCACCAGCACCACATCGAGGGTGTCAACAGCCGGCTCGACGGCATGCAGGCTGCGATCCTCTCGGCCAAGCTGCCGCATCTCACCGCATGGACCGAAGCCCGGCAGGCTGCAGCCGAGGTCTACGACGCCGGCCTCAACCAGATCGAGGATGTCGTGGTGCCCGAAGTGGCGCCGGCGCGCAGCCACGTCTACCACCTCTACACGATCCGGCATCCGCGCCGCGATGCGCTCGCCGCGCATCTGAACGCCAATGGCGTGCAGACCGCGATCAACTACCCCACCGCGCTGCCGTTCCTGCCGGCCTATGCTCGGTTTGGCCACCGGGCGGAGCAATTCCCCAACGCTCATCGCGATCAGGGCCAGATTCTCTCGCTGCCGATCTTCGCCGAGATCACGCGCCAGCAGCAGGATGAGGTGATCGACCTGGTTCGGAAGTTCTGATCGTAGCCTCGCGCTGAGTGCAGGGCTCAGCTTCGCTGCAGCAGCGGCTTCAGGAACGCTTCCAGATTGGGGCCTGAGAACAGGTAGCCCCTCACGCCCGCTGCGCGTGCGGCCTCGAGATCGGTCGGCTGATCACCGACCAGAAAGCTTCGTTCGACATCGACCGGAAAGCGCTCCAGGAGATCGGTGATCATGCCCGGCGACGGCTTGCGCCGGTGGCTGACCTGCCGATATCGCTCCACGGTCCCTTCCGGGTGGAACGGGCAATACTCAAAGGCGTCGATGTGTGCGCCGATCTTGCCGAACTCGGCGGCCATCCAGTCGTGGAGCTCCTGGACGTGCGCCTCCTCATAGAGGCCTCTTGCCACGCCTGACTGGTTGGTCACGACGAACGCAAGATAGCCCATGTCGTTGACGGCCTTCACCGCCTCGCGCGCGCCTTCGATCCAGATCAGCCTGTGGCTCTCGAACAGATAGCCGATGTCGTGGTTCAGGACGCCGTCCCGATCGAAGAAGACCGCCGGCCGTCGCGGCTCACTTTCGGAAGCGCTGCTCATGAGGTGATGATCCCGTCTCCACGAGGCATGAGCCAGCTCAATAGTTCACAATGCCGCGCGCGACAATGTGGACCGAGGATGCCCCCGGGTGGCCTCAAGGCTATCGCTCGTCCGCAATCACCTTGCCATCGTTCGGCAGCGAGCCTGCGCCGACCAGCTCGACGGCGCCGCCGAGTTTTGTCACGGCACGCAGCGTCGCCGCAACTTCATTCAACAGGGTATCCGGCGCCGAAGCACATTCGGCTTTCAGCGTCATCGCGTCGGCCTCGCCGGCGCGGGTGACGACGAGGCGCAGCCGTCCGAGTTCGGGATGGCGCTTGCCTATCTCGGCGATTTGCTCGGGGCGCACGAACATGCCCTTGACCTTTGTGGTCTGGTCGGCGCGGCCCATCCAGCCCTTGATGCGCATGTTGGTGCGTCCGCACGGGCTCGCACCGGGCAGGGCGGCGGTCAGGTCGCCGAGCGCGAGGCGGATCCATGGATGATGCGGATCGAGCGAGGTCACCACGATCTCGCCGACGTCACTGGGCGCAACGGGATCGCCGGTGCCGGGCTTGACGATCTCCAGGATCAGATCCTCATTGACCGTCATTCCCTCGCGCGCCGGCGTCTCGAACGCGATCAGGCCGAGATCGGCCGTGCCGAACGCCTGGTAGGCCTCGACGCCGCGCGACTTCATCTCCTCCTGCAACGATTTCGGAAAGGCGGCGCCCGAGACCAGGGCGCGCTTGATCGAGGACACGTCGCGGCCGCCCGCTGCGGCGGCGTCGAGCAGGATCTTCAGGAAATCGGGCGTGCCGCTATAGCCGACCGGGCGATAGGCCTCGATCAGCTCGAATTGCTGCTCGGTATTCCCGGGGCCGGCCGGGATCACCGCGCAGCCGAGCGCCCGCGCGGAGGCGTCGAAGATGAAGCCGCCGGGGGTGAGGTGATAGCTGAAGGTGTTGAGAACCACGTCCCCTTCGCGAAAGCCGGCCGCAAACAGCGCCCTCGCGCCGCGCCAGGGGTCCGCCTGGCGACCTTCGGGCTCGAAGATCGGTCCGGGCGAGGTGAACAGCCGGGCGAACGAGCCGGGCTTGTCGGCCACGAAGCCGCCGAAGGGCGGGGCGGCCTTGTGCAGGGCCGGCAGTTCCGATTTGCGCAACACCGGCAGCCCCGCCAGCGCCTGCCGACTGCTGATGGAGGCGGGATCGGTGCCTCTCAGCAGGTTGGCATAGGCGGGCGCCGCCATCGCCCTGCGCAGCACATCCGGCAGCCGGGCGAACAGGGCGGTCTCGCGCTCGGCCGGATCGCGCGTTTCAAGGGCATCGTAATGGTCGGTCATGGCAGGTCCTTGAGAGGATTTGCGCAGGTGGCGTGTCGGTCCGCCCGTGCTATCAAACGTTGACCGCTGACATTGGGACGGTTCCAGGGAGCACGATGGCTGAGGCAGAGAGCGTTGCGGCGGACGGGGCCGCCGACGTCGTCGCGAGGTTGAAGCGCCGCATCATCGACCACGCCTTGCCGCTGTGGTCGACGGTCGGCTGGGACGGCACGGCCGGCGGCTTTGTCGACCGGCTGCATCAGGATGGGACAGCCGACAACGCCGCGCCGCGCCGCCTGCTTGTGCAGGCGCGCCAGATCTATTGCTACGCCAAGGCGGCCCAGATGGGCTGGTATCCCGAAGGCCGCGCGATCGCGCTGAAGGGGCTGGAATATTTGCTGGCCAAGGCCAAGGCGCCGGATGGCCGGCCGGGCTTCGTGTTCAGCCTGACGCCGGACGGCGGCGTGCATGACCCGCTGCGCGACACCTACGGCCATGCCTTCGTGCTGCTCGCGCTGGCGACCGCCTACGGCCTCGACCAGGACGCCCAGATTCGCGCCGAGATCGACGCGCTGCTGTCGTTCCTCGACACCCAGCTGCGCTCGCCCCATGGCGGTTTCCAGGAAGGCCTGCCGCCCTCGATGCCGCGCCGGCAGAACCCGCAGATGCATCTGTTCGAGGCGATGATCGCCTGCTTCGACGCGACGCATGATTTGTCGTTCCAGAACCGCGCCGGCGATTTCTTCGCGCTGTTCCTGGCCAATCTCTACGACAAGCAGACCCACACCCTCGGCGAATATTTCGAGGAGGACTGGTCGAGGATTCCGCCGGTCAGCGTCGAGCCCGGGCACCTCGCGGAATGGGTCTGGCTGCTGAAGGGATTTGAACGGATCACCGGCTGCCCCACCGGACGCCCGCGCAGCGAGCTCCTGGCCTCTGCGCTGCGCTATCGCGACGCGACCGGCTGCCTGATCGACGAGGGCGATACTGAGGGCAATATCCGTCGCCACAGCAGGCGGCTGTGGCCGCAGAGCGAGCTGGCGAAGGCCTGGATCGCGCAGGCGGAGTCGGGCGAAGCCGGCGCTGCGGATGAGGCCCGCGCGGCGCTGGTGCTGCTGGAACGGCACTATCTCAGCCATCCCGTGGCCGGCGGCTGGTACGACCAGTTCGACCGCGACGGAAATTCGCTGGTCGCCACGATCCCGGCGTCGTCGTTCTACCATGTGCTCTGTGCGGTCACTGAGGCCGAGCAGGTGCTCGGATAGAACCGCCTTCCTGGTCTGACGCGTTTTCTGCACACGCAACTCCGCCCGAAAACGCTCGATACCCTCACAGCCAGCGCTTGCGCCGCTTGAAGCTCTTCAGGTTCTTGAAGCTCTTGCGCTGGTCGCCGGCGCCGCCGAGATAGAATTCCTTGACGTCCTCGTTGTCGCGCAGCTCGTCGGCGGAGCCGTCGAGCACCACCTTGCCCTGTTCCATGATGTAGCCATGGCTCGCGACCGACAGCGCGGCGCGGGCGTTCTGCTCGACCAGCAGGATCGTGACCCCGAGGTCGCGGTTGATCTCCTTGATGATCGCGAACACTTCCTTGACCAGCAGCGGCGACAGCCCCATCGAGGGCTCGTCCATCAGGATCACCTTCGGGCGCGCCATCAGCGCGCGGCCGATCGCGAGCATCTGCTGCTCGCCGCCAGACAGATAGCCGGCGAGACCCGTTCGCTCCTTCAGCCGCGGGAAATATTTGAATACCATGTCGATATCGGCCGAGACCTCGCGGTCACGCCGGGTGAAGGCGCCGAGTCGCAGATTCTCCAGCGACGTCATGTCGGCGACGATGCGGCGGCCTTCCATCACCTGGAAGATGCCGCGGCGGACGATCTTGTCGGGATCGATGCCGTTGATGCGCTGGCCCTCGAACAGGATCTCGCCGCGGGTGACTTCGCCGTCCTCGGTCTTGAGCAGGCCGGAGATCGCCTTCAGCGTGGTCGACTTGCCGGCGCCGTTGGCGCCGAGCAGCGCCACGATCGCGCCCTTCGGCACCTCGAGGCTGAGGCCGCGCAGCACCAGGATGACGTCGTCATAGACGACCTCGATGTTGTTAATGCTGAGCAGTGGCGGCGGCGGGACTGCCGTCGGCACCGGGCGGGTCGCTTCGAGGGTTTCGTTCATGGTCTCGATCACTCTCCACGGTCGTCACCCGCGTTTCGTGCGCAACTGCGCACTGGAGCGGGTGACCCAGTATTCCAGAGACGCCGGCGATCAATCGAGAGGCCGCGGCGTACTGGATCCCCCGCTTTCGCGAGGGATGACGATTGTTGTCGAGGCTGCGCTGGTGGCAGCCTCACGACCTCACCAGCCAAACCATTCCGGCTTGCGCGGCAGTTCGACGGTCTTCACCTTTTCGAGCTTGATCGTGCCCTTGCCCATCAGGTCGTTGATGTCGCCATCGGTCGCGCCGGAAACCTTGGCGCGATAGAGGTCGACCTTCGTCGTCGGGCGATGATCTTTCTCGGTCCAGGTCGAGGGATTGCAGACCCCCTCCATGCCGGCCGGCACCCAGTCCTTCTTCTGGTAGAAGCCTTTGGCGACGTTCTCACCGGTGGCGCCGCCGTTCTTGGCGGCCCAATCCAGCGCTTCCTTCATGTAGAGCGCGCTGCAGACGCCGGCGATGTAGTGCACCGGGCGATAGACCTTGCCCGATGGATCGGACATCTTGGAAATCTCCATCACCGTCTTCATGCCGGGCGCATTGCCGCCCCAGCCGACCGCCGTGCGCAGCGGGAAGATCACGCCGTCGGCGGCATCGCCTGCGGTCTTGGCGGCATTCTCGTCCATGCCCCACACGTTGCTGAGGAACTGGACGTCGACGCCGGCGGTCTTGCAGGCCTTCATGACCGAGATGTTGGAAGCAGCAGTATTGCCGAGATAGGCGTAATTGGCGCCGGAGCTCTTCAGGCTCAGGCACTGCGCCGAGTAGTCGCCGGGCGACAGCGCGAACACCAGCGGCGGCAGCACCTCGAAGCCGAGTTCGGTCGCGAGCGCCTCACCGGCCGCCTTCGGCGCGTTCGGATAGGGATGGTTGGCGCCCATATGGACGAATTTGGGCTTGCCGGGTTTGCCCTTCGCCTTCCAGTCCTCGGCCGCCCAGGTCAGCTCGGCGCGCAGCGCATCCGAGTAGCTCGGGCCGTAGAAGAAATTGTACGGCGCGGGCTTGGCCTTGCCGCTGGTGCCCTCGGGATCGGTCAGCGCGGCGGCGTAGGAGCCCGACATGTCGGGGATCTTGTCCTGGGCGAGGAAGCCGGTCAGCGCCTCGGTGTCCGCCGTGCCCCAACCCATGATCGCCGCGACCTTGGCGTCGGATGCCGACCACTTCTTGTACAGCGCGATCGCGCGCGGCACCTGGTAGCCATAGTCGTTGCTGTCGACATTGAGCTGCTTGCCGCCGACGCCGCCGTTCTTGTTGACCCAGGCGAAGGTATCGGCGACGCCCTGGCCGTAGGGCGTGCCGACGTCGGAGGTGCCGCCCGAGAGGTCCTGCAGATGGCCGATGGCGATCTGCGCCTGCGCGGTGGCGGCCGCGCTGCCGATCAGCAGCGCAAGGGAGACCGAGCTCAAAAGGGATCTAATCGTCATTGGTTGTTTCCTCCTGCTTTTATTCGTTGAACCGAATTTGAGTTGCTTCAAGCGTCAGTGCGAGAACGGATACAGCTTCCAGTAGGCCTTGATCTGCCGCCAGCGATGCGCGAGGCCGTCAGGCTCGAACATCAGGAAGCCGATGATGATCAGGCCGATCGCGATCTCGCGCAGGAAGGTGATGTTGTTGTTGAGCTGCAGCGCCTTGTCGATGGCGCTGCCCTTCAGCCAGGCGCTTAGCCATTCCATCGATTCCGGCAACAGCACGACGAAGGCCGTGCCCATCAGCGTGCCCATCACCGAGCCGGTGCCGCCGATGATGACCATCGCGAGGAACAGCACCGAGCGCTCGATGCCGAAGCCTTCCTGGGACACCACGAGCTGATAGTGCGCGTAGAGCGCGCCGGCGATGCCGGCAAAGAAGGCGGCAAGTCCGAACGACAGCGTCCGGTACTTGGTCAGGTTGATGCCCATGATCTCGGCGGAGAGATAGTGATCGCGGATCGCGACCAGCGCGCGGCCGTCGCGGGTGCGCATCAAATTGGTGACCAGCAGATAGCTGATCACCATGTAGGCGAGCACGACGTAGAAATACTGCCGGTCGCCGCGCAGCGTGTAGCCGAAGATCGAGAACGGATTGGCGCTGGCTGGCACCGAGCCGCCCGAGAACCAGTCGGCGCGCGAGAAGAAGTCGAGCAGGATGTACTGCGCGGCGAGCGTTGCGATGACAAGGTAGAGCCCCTTCAGCCGTGCCGCCGGCACGCCGAACACCAGGCCGACCAGCGCCGTGATCACGCCGGCGAGGGGAATCGCGAAGAACACCGGGATCGGTGCGTTGTTGGAGATGTAGGCCGAGGTGAAGGCGCCGAACAGGAAGAACGCGGCGTGGCCGATCGAGATCTGGCCGGTGAAGCCGACCAGCACGTTGAGGCCGAGCGCTGCGATCGCGAAGATGCCGATCTGGATCGCGATCGAGAGCAGGTAGTTGGACAGCAGCATCGGCGCGAAGCAGGCGAGCGCGATGCCCAGAATCGCGAAGTTGCGGCTGGTCGCGGTCGGGAAGATCGTGGTGTCGGCCGCGTAGCTGGTGCGGAAATCGCCCGACGGGATGAGGGTGCTCGTTGCCATTGATCAGACCCGCTCGATGTCTTTGGTGCCGAACAGCCCGTACGGCTTGATCATCAGGATGATGATCAGGACGTAGAACGGCGCAATCTCGTAGAGATTACCCCAGTGCAGATACTCGCTGTCGACATATTGGGCGACGTTTTCCAGGAGCCCGATGATGATGCCGCCGAGCACGGCGCCGCCGACCGAGTCGAGCCCGCCGAGGATCGCGGCCGGAAACACCTTGATGCCGTAGGCGGAGAGGCCGGACGACACGCCGTTGACCACGGCGACCACGACGCCGGCGACTGCCGAAACGGTGGCCGAGATCGCCCACGCCATCGCAAACACGCTCTTCACGGAGATGCCGAGCGACTGTGCGACCTGTTGGTTGAAGGCGGTGGCGCGCATCGCAAGGCCGTACTTGGAGGCGCGGAAGAACCAGGCCATGCCGACCATCATGGCGAGCGAGACCACGAGGCTCATCACATAGACGGTCTGGATCTGCAGTCCGAACAGGCTGACCGACTGGCTCTGGAATATCTGCGGGAACGGCTGCGGGTTGACGCCGAAGATCCATTTCAGCGCCGCCTGGAACACGGTCGAGAGGCCGATCGTCACCATGATCACGGAAATGATCGGCTCGCCGATCATCGGCCGCAGGATCACGACCTGGATCGCGATGCCGAAGATGAACATGAACACCAGCGTGATCGGCATGCCCACCCAGAACGGCACCTGGTACTTCGTCAGCAGCGCCCAGCACACCCAGGCGCCGACCAGCAGCAATTCGCCCTGCGCGAAGTTGACGACCTGCGTCGCCTTGTAGATCAGCACGAACGACATCGCGACCACGCCGTAGAGCGTGCCGACCACGAGGCCATTGACGATCAGCTGGATCAGGAACTGGATGTTCATGTGCTACACTGAACCGTTCGCCTCGCCCCGCTTGCGGGGAGAGGCCGGCGCGCGCCGAGCGATGCGAAGCATCGTCCGGAGCGCGACGGGTGAGGGGGAGCTTCCGCATGCGCGGTGCCGATGAGTCCAAGATCAAACGCGCAAGGAGGTTGCGAACCGCTTCGACAGATGCCGAAGGAACGCTTTGGTACCGCCTTCGTGCCCGCAGGTTGAATGGCCACAAGTTTGTAAGACAGGAACCGATTGGACCATACACCGTCGATTTTATCTGTCGCGAACGCCGTCTCGTGATTGAAGTGGACGGCGGGCAACACGCCGACAGTCAACCCGATGCTGTTCGCGACAAATGGCTCGTCGACCACAATTATCGTGTTCTGCGGTTTTGGAACAACGAGGTCTCCGGCAATTTGGCCGGTGTCCTCGAAACGATTGTCACCGCCCTCGGGGAGACTCCCCCTCACCCGGATCGCTGACGCGATCCGACCTCTCCCCGCAAGCGGGGCGAGGTGAAAGCTAGTGGGTTTCGCTGGGTAAGTCATTCCGCGGCCTCCGCGATCACAGCGCGGCCGAGATCGACGACCTCGAGCGTGGTGCGGACGCGCTGCGTGGTGCCGTCCTGGAAGCGGATCACGGTGTCGACGGGGATGTTGGCCTTGCCGCGGTAGATCGCCTCGATGATATCGGCGTATTTCTCGTTGATGACGCCGCGGCGGACCTTTCGGGTCCGCGTCAGCTCGCCGTCGTCGGCATCGAGCTCCTTGTAGAGCAGCAGGAAGCGCGAGATGCGTTGCGCCGGCGGCAAGGTGGCGTTGACCGTCTCGACCTCTTTCTTCAACAGCGCGTAGACCTCGGGCCGCGAGGACAGGTCGGTATAGGTCGTGAACGAGATCCGGTTCTTCTCCGCCCATTTCGAGATGATCGAGTAGCGGATGCAGATCATCGCGGCCAGCGCGTCGCGGCCGGCGCCGAGCACGACCGCCTCGGCGACATAGGGCGAGAACTTCAGCTTGTTCTCGATAAATTGCGGCGAGAAGCGCTCGCCACGCGAAGTTTCGGCGAGGTCCTTGATGCGGTCGATCACAACAAGCTGCCGGTTGTCGTTGTAGTACCCGGCGTCGCCCGAGTGCATCCAGCCGTCCTTGATGTCGGCGACCGATGCTTCGGGGTTCTTGTAGTAGCCGTGGAACATGTTGGGGTGCCGCACCACGATCTCGCCGACGCCGTTGACGTCGGCATTGTCGATGCGGATCTCGATGTTATCGGCCATCGGAACGCCGGTGGTATCGGGATCGACCTTGCCTTCGGGATGCAGCGTGTAGGCGCCGAGCAGCTCGGTCTGGCCGTACAGCGTGCGCAGCGGCACGCCCATCGCCTGGAAGAACTTGAAGGTATCCGGCCCGAGCGCCGCGCCGCCGGTTGCCGCCGAGCGCAGCCGCGTGAAGCCGAGCCGGTCGCGCAGCGCACGGAACAAGAGCTGGTCGGCGAAGACAGAGCGCTTGCCGTCGGCGAGCGCCGCAAGCCCGGTCTTCATGCCGAGATCGTAGAGCCGCTGCTTGAACGGTGAGGCATCCATCACGCCGGCGCGGACGTCGGCCGCGATCGATTCCCAGACCCGCGGCGCGAACAGCACGAAGGTCGGCGCGATCTCGCGGAAGTCGTTCATCATCGTGTCGGGCTCTTCGACGAAGTTGACCTTCATCCGGGAGAGCAGCGCTTTGCCCAGCGCGTAGATCTGCTCCATGATCCAGGGCAGCGGCAGCACCGAGACATACTCGTCGTCCGGTCCCTTCGGATCGAAGGCGAGATAGGTCGCGCAGTGCCGCAGCACGCGCCCGGCCGAGAGCATCGCAAGCTTCGGATTGGCTGTCGTGCCCGAGGTCGTGCAGAGGATCGCGACGTCCTCGCCGCGTGTGGCATCGACCAGCCGCTCGTACAGCCCGGGCTCGCGCGCGGCGCGGTCGCGGCCCAGTGCGACGAGCTTGCTCGCCTCCATCAGCCGCGGATCGTCGTATTTCCGCATGCCGCGCGGGTCGGAATAGACGATGTGCTTGAGATTGGGCACGCGGTCGGCAAGGCCGAGCAGCTTGTCGACCTGTTCCTCGTCCTCGGCGAAGACCAGCTTGGCCTCGCCATAGGTCAGGAGATAGGAAGCTTCCTCGTCCAGCACGTCGCGGTAGAGTCCGAGGCTCATGGCACCGATCGCATGGCTGGCGATCTCGGCCGCGACCCAGTCCGGCCGGTTGTCGCCGATGATGCCGATCACGTCGCCGCGGCTGAGGCCGAGCTCGACCATGCCGAGCGCGAAATCATGGGTCCGGGTCTGGTAGTCGCTCCAGGTGAATTCGCGCCACAGCCCAAGATCCTTCTCGCGCAGCGCGATCTCGCTGCCGTGTTCCCTGGCGTTGAGACGCAGCATCTTGGGAAAGGTGTCGGCCTGCGCGGCGCGACCGGCATAGTCCATCATGCCGCGCTCTCCCGCACCGCCGGCTTGTCGTCGGGATCGACCAGCACCTCGTCCTCTTCGCCAAGATAGGCGCGCTTGACGTGGGGGTCGGCGAGCACGGCCGCCGGATCGCCCTCGGCGATCTTGCGGCCGAAGTCGAGCACCATGACGCGGTGGGAGATGTCCATCACGACACCCATGTCGTGCTCGATCATCATCACCGTCATGCCGAACTCTTCGTTGAGATCGACGATGTAGCGCGCCATGTCCTCCTTCTCTTCGAAGTTCATGCCGGCCATCGGTTCGTCGAGCAGGATCAGCTGCGGCTCCAGCGCCATCGCGCGGGCGAGCTCGACGCGCTTGCGCAAGCCGTAGGGCAGGGTGCCGGCGGTCGCCTTGCGCACCGACTGCAGATCGAGGAAGTCGATGATCTCCTCGACCTTGCGGCGGTGCTCCAGCTCCTCGCGGCGCGCGCCGGTCAGCCAGTACAGCGATCCCGTGATGAAGTTGTTCTTCAGCAGGTGATGGCGGCCGACCATGATGTTGTCGAGCACGCTCATATGGTGGAACAGCGCGAGATTCTGGAAGGTCCGGCCGATGCCGAGGCGGGGCCGCGCGTTCGGGTTAAGGCCGGTGATATCCTGGCCGCGATAGAACAGCTGGCCTTCGGTCGGCCGGTAGCGGCCGGAGATGCAGTTGACGATCGAGGTCTTGCCGGCACCGTTCGGGCCGATGATGGAGAACAGCTCGCCCTCGTTGACGCCGAAGCTGACTTCGGTCAGCGCGCGGACGCCGCCAAAGCGCAAAGAGACTCCGCGCACCTCGAGACTGTTAGCCACCCTGTTCCCTCCAGATACGGGCGCTTTGGCGCGCTCTTTATCTTCGCTTCGATCTGACTTCGATCTTACATGGGCCGCCGGAGGGAGACCATCCGACTAATGAAGCCGGCGTTCGGGAGCATCGCTCGCCCCGACCGCCTGCGTCATGCGCGGTAACGCCGCACCCCGCCTGCAAGCCCGTCTCTCGCGTCGTCCGCGGTCAGCGGTCCATCAAGGCGCTGCACGCGGCGTTAGGCGAGGTGGCTCTGAATACGAGAAAGCGATAGGTTGAATTGTCATGTGCCCGACAATTGGTCAGGAATTTTCGCTGGCATTGCAGGAAGCGGGTTCCTGGCTTCGCGCACGGCGTTGCTGCGGTGCAATATCGTGTCAGTATCTTGGGGTGGGATGCCGTCGCTAGAATGATTGCTGCTGATTACCTCAAGCGCATCGCGGCCTGGTCGCGCGAACTGAGCGAGCAAGAGATCGAAATCGCGCGCGCCGGCATTTCCGAGAAGTCCTACCGCGCCAACGAATTCATCTTCATGCGCGGCGACAATTTCCAGTACTGGACCGGCATCGTCACAGGGCTGGCGCGGATGGGCATCGTCTCGCGCGGTGGCAAGGCCGCGAGCTTCGCCGGCCTCACTGCCGGCGCCTGGTTCGGCGAGGGCACCGTGCTCAAGAACGAGCTGCGGCGCTACGACGTAGTCGCGCTGCGCGACACGCGCCTGGCGATGATGGACCGCCGGACATTCGTCTGGCTGTTCGAGAACAGCGTCGGCTTCAACCGTTTCCTGGTCGGACAGCTCAACGAGCGGCTCGGCCAATTCATCGCACTGCTCGAATATGGCCGCACGCTGGACGCCACCGCGCGGCTGGCGCGCTCGATCGCCTCGCTGTTCAATCCGATTCTCTACCCCGAGCTCACCTTGCACCTGGAGATCACCCAGGAGGAGATCGGGGCGCTGTCGGGTATCTCCCGGCAGAACGCCAATCAGTGCCTGAAACGGCTCGAGCGCGAGGGCCTGCTGCGGCTCGAATATGGCGGGGTGACGATCATCGAGCTCGACCGCCTACGCCATTACGGGGAGTGACCGGCTCGGGGCCGAACGACGTCACTTTTCGAGGCTCTAATGTCCTGATTTCAAACGATTAAGCCATTAGACTTGAAGCAGGCCGGATGCTACAGACCGGCCTCGTCGGGACCGCGCGGTTTTCGCGCTCTCTGGAGATGACATGGCGGTTAAGGATTCGGCGGCTCAGGACTCAAAGCGGCGCGTTGCGCTGATCACCGGCATCACCGGGCAGGACGGCGCGTACCTCGCCGAATATCTGCTCGGCCTCGGCTATACCGTGCACGGGATCAAGCGCCGGTCGTCCTCGTTCAACACGGCACGCGTCGACCATCTCTACCAGGATCCGCACGCCGGCAACGTGCCGTTCCTGATGCACTACGGCGACATGACCGATTCGACCAATCTGATCCGGCTGGTGCAGCAGATCCGGCCGACCGAGATCTACAACCTCGCCGCCCAGAGCCACGTCCAGGTCAGTTTCGAGAGCGCGGAATACACCGCCAACGCCGACGCCATCGGCGTGCTGCGCCTGCTTGAGGCGATCCGCATCCTCGGCATGGAAAGGGAGACCCGGTTCTACCAGGCCTCGACCTCGGAGCTGTACGGGCTCGTGCAAGAGGTGCCGCAGAAGGAGACCACGCCGTTCTATCCGCGTTCGCCCTATGGCGTCGCCAAGCTATACGGCTACTGGATCACGGTGAACTACCGTGAGGCCTACGGCATGTTCGCCAGCAACGGCATCCTGTTCAACCACGAGAGCCCGATCCGCGGCGAGACCTTCGTGACGCGCAAGATCACCCGCGCCGTCGCCCGCATCGAGGTCGGCCTGGAGACCAAGCTCTATCTCGGCAATCTCGATGCCAAGCGCGACTGGGGCCACGCCCGCGACTATGTCGAGGGCATGCACAAGATCCTGCTGGCGGACGAGCCCGGCGACTTCGTGCTCGCGACCGGCGAGACGCGCTCGGTCCGCGAATTCGTCGAGCTGGCCTTTGCGGAGGTCGGCCGCAGCATCGAATGGCGCGGCAAGGGCGTCGAAGAGGTCGGCGTCGACAAGGCGACCGGCAACACCCTGGTTCAGATCGACCCGGTCTATTTCCGTCCGACCGAGGTCGATCTTCTGATCGGCGACGCCAGCAAGGCGCGCGCCAAGCTCGGCTGGGCGCCGAAGACGCCGTTCGCGCAACTGGTGAAGGAAATGGTTGCCAGCGATCTCGTCGAGGCCAGGCAGGATGCGGCCAATGGCAAGCGCGGCGTTTGAACTGAAGGGCAAGACGGTTTTCGTCGCCGGCCATCGCGGCATGGTCGGCTCGGCGCTGATGCGCCGGCTGGCGCGCGAACAGGCCGATCTGCTGACGGTGTCGCGCGGAGAGGTCGATTTGCGCGACCAGGCCGCGGTCAATGCCTGGTTTGCCGCAAAACGGCCGCAGGCGGTGTTCCTCGCCGCCGCCAAGGTCGGCGGCATCGTCGCCAACAACACGCTGCGGGCGGAATTCCTCTACGACAATCTGGCGATCTCTACCAATGTGATCCAGACGGCCCACGCCAATGGATGCGAGAAGCTGATGTTCTTCGGCTCGTCCTGCATCTATCCGCGCCTGGCGCCGCAGCCGCTGCGCGAGGATTCGATGCTGACCGGCCCGCTGGAGCCGACCAATGAGCCCTATGCCATCGCCAAGATCGCCGGCATCAAGATGGCCGAGGCCTATCGCAGCCAGTATGGCGCCGACTTCATCAGCGTGATGCCGACCAATCTCTACGGTCCCGGCGACAATTATCATCCCGAATACAGCCACGTCGTCGCGGCGCTGATCCGCCGTTTCCACGAGGCCAAGGTCTCGGGTGCAGGCAATGTCGTGGTGTGGGGCACCGGCACGCCGCGCCGCGAATTCCTCTATGTCGACGATCTCGCCGACGCCTGTATCCACCTGATGAAGACCTATTCCTCTCCGGAGCTGGTCAATATCGGCACCGGCGAAGACATCACCATCGCCGAATTCGCCCGCGTCGTTGCGGCCACGGTCGGCTATCGCGGTGATATCAGTTTCGACACCTCGCGTCCCGACGGCACGCCGCGCAAGCTGCTCGACGTCAGCCGGCTCGCCAAGCTCGGGTGGCGCGCCGCGACTTCGCTCGAGGAGGGCATCAAACTCGCCTACCAGGCCTATCTAAACGAGACCAAGCAGGCGGCGGAATAGTCGTTGGATCGTTCCAAGTCGTCATTGCGAGGAGCGAAGCGACGAAGCAAGCCATCTTCTCGTCACGTCCCGAAATGGATTGCTTCGCTGCGCTCGCAATGACGGGGGCGAATGTTAGCGCGCCGTCGCGCGTGGCGGAGCTTTCGCCAGCGCCGTCGCCATCGCCGAGATCAGCGGCTTCATGAAGAACGCATCGTTCGCCGGGTAGATGTCGGTGGATAGGCCGTAGGTCTTCAATTCGTCCGACACCACGGGCCCGACGGAGGCGATCGGGGTCTGCTTCAGGCCCTCGCGCAATTGCGCTTCGCACCGATGCGCCTGCGCCACCTCGAGCAGGCGGCGAACCTGGCCCGAACTGGTCAGCGCGATCGCATCGATGCGGCCCTGCGCCATTTCCTCGATCGCGGTCACGATGTTCGCATCTGCGGCTTGTGCATCGTAGACATAGGGCAGCACCGTATCGACTTCGGCACCCTGCGCCTTGATTGCGCCGATCAGGGTGGCGTGGTCCTTGTCCGGATAGAGCTGGAGGCCGAGCCGATGACCGCTCAGGTCGAGCTTCGACAGCATCTCGGCGACGCCTTCCGAGGTCGGCTTCTCCGTCGTCATTTGCGGCTCCAGGGCGATCTCGCGCAGGGCGCGGCCGGGCTTGGGGCCGCGGGCGAATTTGCGTGTGTTGCCGAGGCTCGTGACAAACTCCGCCTCGACCCCGATCCGGCGTGCCACCTTCATCAGCCGGCGCAGGCCTTCGCCGGTCATCAGCACGAGGTCGTCGAGCGGCCGCTCGATGGCGCGGCGAATCCAGGCCTCGATCGGCGCCGGATCCGGCGCGTCGTGGATGGTGAACATCGGGCATTGCAGCACGTCGGCGCCCTGCTCGGCGAGCAGGCGGGAAAACTGCGCCTCCTCGCGCGTCTCGAGGATCAGGATGCGGTAGCCGTTCAGCCGGTCAGCCATGATGGTCCCTAACAAACATTGTCGTCATTTGTTCGATTTGACCCCCGCGCCGGGATTGGCGCAAGGCCGCCTGCGGTGTAGACGAGGGCCGAAAATGACTGTTCCACGCATCTGCTCAAGCTTTGGTCAATTGGCATGCCCGACCATCAATTCGTTCTGACCCTGTCCTGTCCGGATCGCCCCGGGATCGTCTCCGCGGTCTCGACGTTCCTGGCGCATAACGGCCAGAACATCCTGGACGCCCAGCAGTTCGACGACATCGAGACCGGCAAGTTCTTCATGCGCGTGGTGTTCACCGCGGCCGATCTCGCGGTCGGGCTGCCGGCGCTGCAGACCGGCTTTGCCGCGATCGCCGAACGCTTCGGCATGGAATGGCAGATGCGCGATCGCGCCAGCCGCCGCCGGGTGATGCTGCTGGTGTCGAAGTCCGATCATTGCCTGGTCGACATCCTCTATCGCTGGCGCACCGGCGAGCTCGAGATGATCCCGACCGCTATTGTCTCCAACCATCCGCGCGAGAGCTACGGTTCGCTCGATTTCGGCGACATCCCGTTCCACCATCTGCCGGTGACCAAAGAGACCAAGCGGCAGCAGGAAGACGCGGTATGGAAGCTCGCCCAGGACACCAATACCGACCTCGTGGTGCTCGCCCGCTACATGCAGATCCTGTCGGACGAGATGTCGGCGCGGCTGTCGGGCCGTTGCATCAACATCCATCATTCCTTCCTGCCGGGCTTCAAGGGCGCCAAGCCCTACCACCAGGCGCATGAGCGCGGCGTCAAGCTGATCGGCGCCACCGCGCATTACGTCACCAGCGATCTCGACGAGGGGCCGATCATCGACCAGGACGTCGAGCGTATCAGCCATCGCGACACGCCCGAGGATCTCGTGCGCAAGGGCCGCGACATCGAGCGCCGCGTGCTGGCGCGCGCGATCCGCTACCATCTCGCCGACCGCGTCATCCTCAACGGGCGCAAGACCGTGGTGTTCGTGGACTGATCCGCAGGTTCATCCCGGTTGCCGCGCTTTGACGGCGATGGTGTCGAGCTGCATCGAGGTGCTGCATGAAACTCATCCACATGAGCGACATCCATCTGACGGCGCCGGGGAGGACGATCTTCGGCCGTGATCCTCTGCTGAATTTCGAGCGTGCGCTCGATCATGTGCTTGCCGATCATCGCGATGCCGAGCTCATGGTGATCTCGGGCGATCTTTCCGATCTCGGCGACCTCGCCGACTATCAATTGCTGCGCGAACGCCTGAGCCGGTTTCCGATGCCTGTGCGGCTCTGTATCGGCAACCACGACCATCGCGAGACGTTTCTCGGCGTGTTTCCCGAATGCGCCGACGCGGACGGTTTCGCGCAGGGCGTTTACGACGCTTCGTTCGGCCGTTGCCTGCTCCTCGATACCTATGAGCCGGAGACGGCCGCCGGCAGTTTCTGCGAGAGGCGGCAGGCCTGGCTGCAGCGGCAGCTATCGGAGCATGACGGTCCGTTCTTCCTGTTCATGCATCACAATCCATTCCCGACGCATATCGCCCCGGTGGACCGGATCGGCCTGCTCGACGATGCCGCGTTCCGGTCGATCGTCGCGAAGCACCGGAGCAAGATCCGGCACATCTTCTTCGGTCACTGCCACATGGTGCTCAGCGGTTCTGTTGCCGGTGTCCCCACGACCTCGCTGCGCGGAACGAACCACGCAAGCTATCCCGTGTTCGCGGAGGTCTTGACCGTCGCCGATCTGCCGGAGTCCTACGGCGTCGCGTTCATCGGCGCGGACTACGTCACCGTGCATATGGTGGAGTTCGGCTACCGCGGCGACATCCTCAGCGAGGATTCGCCCAGCCAGGCAGTCATTGGGTAGCGTTCTGCGCCGGCGCCGCCGGCTTGGCGTCGTCGCCGCGCTCCGCCGCCGGCATCAGGCGCTTGCGTTCCCGCTCCTGCATGAACTTGTCGTACTCGGGGGTGCCCGCCCGCGGCGGCGCGTCGGCGGGCAGACCGCCGGCCCAGGCCGGAATGGTGTCGGCCATGCCGGCCGAGACCTTTTGGTTCACGGTGCTGCATCCCCAGAGCGCACAGGCCGCGAGCGCGAGGGCAGTCAGGACAGGGATGTGGCGTGTGAAGATCGACATTGGCGGCAGCATACAGCCCTGATCTTTATGGATGATGATCTCAGGCGCGACCGTTCGGCTGCAATTGTGCTTGTTTGTTGACATTGCAGATTGATTTGTACGATCGTACAAATGAAGCGGGCCAACGGAGGTCTGAGAGGCGAGAGCCGTTCCTGTAGGGGCGTTGAGTTTCGGGGAATGATTCTGGTATCCTGATACTTGTTTCTGCGGCGGGCCAAATCGCGGCGCGCGCGACACACGTCCATCGTCCGATTGACAGAGGGCGCGGGGAAACGCCTTGTCGCGTTACGGCTCGGCCGTGACATGTTGGGTTAAGGTAAGGCAAAGGGCCGGGCACTCGGCTCGACGCAGAAGAATGGAAGGGGGAGGGACGTCGATGTTCAATCGTCGCAGGATATTGCTGTGGGGCACCGCTTCGGCCGTGCTTCCGGGATTGTGCGCCAGCGTGCCGGCGTGGGCGGACGACGCCGTCAAGATTGGCCTGATCCTGCCGATGACCGGCGGCCAGGCCTCGACCGGCAAGCAGATCGATAACGCCATCAAGCTCTACATGCAGCAGAAGGGCGACACCGTCGCCGGCAAGAAGATCGAGATCATCCTGAAGGACGACGCCGCGGTGCCCGACAACACCAAGCGGCTCGCGCAGGAACTGATCGTCAACGACAAGGTCAATTTCATCGCGGGCTTCGGCGTGACGCCCGCGGCGCTGGCCGCGGCGCCGCTGGCGACGCAGGCCAAGATCCCGGAAGTCGTGATGGCTGCCGGCACCTCGATCATCACCGAGCGTTCGCCCTATATCGTGCGCACCAGCTTCACGCTGGCGCAGTCCTCCACCATCATCGGCGACTGGGCGGTCAAGAACGGCATCAAGAAGGTCGCGACGCTGACCTCCGACTACGCGCCGGGCAATGACGCGCTGACCTTCTTCAAGCAGCACTTCACCGCCGGCGGCGGCGAGATCGTGGAAGAGGTCAAGGTCCCGCTTGCCAATCCCGACTTCGCGCCGTTCCTGCAGCGCATGAAGGACGCCAAGCCCGACGCGATGTTCGTGTTCGTGCCGGCCGGGCAGGGCGGCAACTTCATGAAGCAATATGCCGAGCGCGGGCTCGACAAGAGCGGCATCAAGGTGATCGGCCCCGGCGACGTGATGGACGACGACCTGCTCAACAACATGGGCGATGCCGCGCTCGGCGCGGTGACGGCGCATCTCTATTCGGCGGCGCATCCCTCCGCGATGAACAAGGATTTCGTCGCCGCCTACAAAAAGGCATACGGCAACCGCCCGGGCTTCATGGCGGTCAGCGGCTATGACGGCATCCATCTGATCTACGAGGCGCTGAAGAAAACGGGCGGCGCGACCGATGGCGACAAGCTGATCGAGGCGATGAAGGGCATGAAGTGGGAGAGCCCGCGCGGCCCGATCTCGATCGATCCGGAAACCCGCGACATCGTGCAGAACATCTATATCCGCAAGGTCGAGAAGGTCGACGGCGAGCTCTACAATGTCGAGTTCGCGACCTTCGAGGCCGTCAAGGATTCCGGCAAGACCAAGAAGTGACGGAACGCGCTCCTGAGGCGCGAGCTTCGCTCTCTCCACGTCATGCCCGGGCTTGACCCGGGCATCCACGTCTTTCCCCGCGGCGAGAAGGCGTGGATGGCCGGGACGAGCCCGGCCATGACGGAGGCTTTGGTATTCGCGGCATGGTGTTTGTTGCGTCCTCAAGGCTAAACTGACCCGATGGCCTCTATCCTCACCAATTTGTTCGACGGCGTTGCCTACGGCATGCTGCTGTTCGTGCTGGCCTGCGGGCTTGCGGTGACGCTCGGGCTGATGAACTTCGTCAACCTCGCGCATGGCGCGTTCGCGATGGCCGGCGGCTATATCTGCGCCGTGCTGGTCAACAATTCCGGCTGGCCGTTCTTCGCAGGCCTGCCGCTCGCCTTTGTCGGGAGCGCTGTGATCGGCGTCGCGCTGGAGCGCACGCTGTACCGCCATCTCTATGCCCGCAGTCATCTCGATCAGGTGCTGTTCTCGATCGGTTTGGTGTTCATGTCGGTCGCGGCGGTCGACTACATCATGGGATCGTCGCGGGTCTTCATCAAATTGCCGGCGGCGCTGGAAGGCCAGATCGATCTGTTCGGCGTGGGCATCGGACGTTACCGGCTGATGATCGTCGTGATCTGCGGCCTGCTCACGCTGGCGCTGCAGCTGATCCTCGCGAAGACGCGATTCGGCAGCCGCCTGCGCGCCGCGGTCGACGATCCGCGCGCCGCGATCGGGCTCGGCATCAACGTGCCGCAGGTGTTCGCCTTCACCTTCGCCTTCGGCTGCGGCCTGGCCGGCCTCGGCGGCGCGCTGAGTGCGGAAATCCTCGGGCTCGATCCGTACTTCCCGCTGAAATTCATGATCTACTTCCTGATCGTGGTCACGGTCGGCGGCTCTTCCTCGATCACCGGGCCGTTCCTCGCATCGCTGCTGCTCGGCATAGCGGATGTCGCCGGCAAATATTACGTGCCCAAGGTCGGCCCCTTCGTGATCTACACTGTCATGATCGTGATCCTGCTCTGGCGCCCGAACGGCCTGTTCGGCCGCACCGCCGCGCGGTGAGACGGTCATGACCGCGCTGTCCGACGTCTCCACTCACGCGATGGCCGGCGCGCGCTGGCGGATCAGCGAGGTTGCCTTCTGGGTGCTGGCGCTCGGCTGCGCCTTCCTGTTCCCGTCGCGCTATCTGATCATGACCGACATCGTGCGGCTCGGCCTGTTCGCGCTGTCGCTCGACCTGATCCTCGGCTATGCCGGCATCGTCTCGCTCGGCCACGCGGCATTCTTCGGCGTCGGCGCCTATTCGGCCGGCTTGCTGGCGCTGCATGGCATCATGAACGAGCCCGTCATCGCGCTGGTCGCCGCCGGTCTCGTTGCGGCGGTGCTCGGCTTCCTGACCAGCTTCCTTGTTATTCGCGGCGTCGACCTGACGCGGCTGATGGTGACGCTCGGCATCGCGCTGCTGCTGGAAGCGCTCGCCGAGCGCTTCTCTGATATCACCGGCGGCACCGACGGTTTGCAGGGTATCGAGATGCAGCCGATCCTCGGGCTGTTTGCCTTCGACATGTTCGGCAAGACCGGATTCTTCTACTCGCTGATCGTGCTGTTCGTCCTGTTCCTGTTTGCCCGTCGCGTGGTGCATTCGCCGTTCGGCCTCTCGCTGCGCGCGATCAGGAACAATCCGCTGCGCGCGGCCGCAATCGGCATACCGGTCAACCGCCGCCTGATCGCCGTCTATACACTTGCCGCCTTCTATGCCGGGATCGCCGGCGCGCTGTTCACCCAGACCACGGCGCTGGCCTCGCTCGACGTGTTTTCCTTCGAGCGCTCCGCCGATTTGATGCTGGTGCTGGTGATCGGCGGCACCGGCTATCTTTATGGCGGGCTGATCGGCGCGGTCGTGTTCAAAATGCTGCAGGAGCTGTTTCAGAGCATCACCCCGCAATACTGGCTGTTCTGGATCGGCCTCGTGCTGGTCGTGATCGTGATGGTCGGCCGCGCACGGATCCACCGCTGGGCGCTGTTCGTGCCGAACCTGATCATCGGCCAGTTCGCCGGCCGCAAGGCCACCGCCGTGCCGGAGAGTGACCCGTCATGACGATCGCGCTCGAAACCCGCGGCCTCGAGAAATCCTTCGGTGGTCTTCGCGTCACCCGCGACCTCTCGCTGAAGGTGATGCAGGGCGCCCGCCATGCGCTGATTGGACCGAACGGCGCCGGCAAGACCACAGTCATCAATCAGCTGACCGGTGTGCTGACCCCGAACAGCGGACAAATCCTGCTCGAGGGCAGCGACATCACCGGCCTCTCCGTGCACAAGCGGGTGCTCCGCGGGCTGTCGCGTACCTTCCAGATCAACCAGCTCTATCCCGACCTGACCCCGCTCGAAACCATCGGGCTTGCTGTCTCCGAACGGATGGGCCGCGGCGGCGACTGGTGGCGGCGGATGGGGACGCGAAGCGACGTCAACGCCGAGATCGCCGAGATCCTGTCGCGCTTCCATTTGCTGGATGTGATGACCGAGCTCACCTCGACATTGCCCTACGGCAAGCAGCGCCTGCTCGAGATCGCGGTCGCGATCGCCGCCAAGCCGCGGGTGCTGCTGCTCGACGAGCCCGCGGCCGGCGTGCCGGAGAGCGAACGCCACGATATCCTGGCAGCGGTCGCAGCATTGCCGCGCGACGTCACCGTGCTGCTGATCGAGCACGACATGGACCTCGTGTTCTCCTTCGCCGACCGCATCTCGGTGCTGGTCAATGGCGGGCTGCTCACCGAGGGCGCGCCCGACGAGGTCGCGCGCGATCCACAGGTGAGATCGGTCTATCTCGGCGAGGCGGCCGATGTCTGACCTGCTCTCCATCAAGGGCTTGCGCGCCGGATATGGCGAGGCGGTGGTGCTGCCCGACATGTCGCTGGCGCTTGCCGAGGGCCAGGTGCTCGCGCTGCTCGGTCGCAACGGCACCGGCAAGACCACGCTGATCAATTCGATCGTCGGCATCGTCAGGCGCCTCAGTGGCAGCATCGCGCTCGCGGGCCACGACATCACGGCACTGCGGCCCGACCAGCGCGCCCGTGCCGGGATCGGCTGGGTGCCGCAGGAGCGCAACATCTTTCGCTCGCTGACGGTGGAAGAGAACATGACCGCGGTGGCGCAGCCCGGTCCGTGGACTGTCGAGCGGGTGTACGAGATGTTTCCGCGGCTGAAGGAGCGGCGCGGCAATTTCGGCAACCAGCTGTCCGGCGGCGAGCAGCAGATGCTGGCGATCGGCCGCGCGCTGACGCTGAATCCGAAAGTGCTGCTGCTCGACGAGCCGACCGAAGGCCTCGCGCCGATCATCGTTGAGGAATTGTTAAAGGCGATCGGAACCATCACGCGTTCCGGAGGCATCTGCTCGATCATCGTCGAGCAGAATGCACAAAAGATTCTCGGGCTCGCCGACCGCGTTGTGATATTGGAACGCGGGACGATCGTGCACGATGCCGCAAGCAGCGCGCTAAAGGCCGATCCCTCCGTCCTCGAGCGCCATCTCGGCGTCGCCGGGACCAAAAAACACTGACGCTCTCAGGGAGTTGACCATGCAACGAACCAAGCCACCGTTCCGCGCCGACGAGGTCGGCAGCCTGTTGCGTCCGCCAAAGATCAAGGAAGCGCGCGCCAGACTGGAGAAGCGCGAGATCTCGGCCGACGAGCTGCGCAAGATCGAGGACATGGAGATCGAGAAGGTCGTGCACAAGCAGGCCTCGGTCGGCCTGAAGCTTGCGACCGACGGCGAGTTCCGCCGCTCCTGGTGGCACTTCGATTTCCTCAGCCGCCTCACCGGCTGCGAGCTGTTCCACCCCGACATGGGTATCCAGTTCGCGGGCGTGCAGACCAGGCACGACGCCATCAGGGTGATCGGCAAACTGGATTTCCCCGATCGTCACCCGATGCTCGATCACTTCAGGTTCCTGAAGAAGTACGCCGACCAGGCGCATGTCACCCCGAAGATGACGATCCCGTCGCCGGCGGTGCTGCACTTCCGCGGCGGCCGCAAGCTGATCTCGAAGGAGGTCTATCCCGACCTTGAGGAGTTCTACCAGGACCTCGGCAAGACCTATCGCAAGGCGGTGAAGGCGTTCTACGACGCCGGTTGCCGTTACCTGCAATTCGACGACACGGTGTGGGCCTATCTGTGCTCGCAGGAGGAATTGCAGAAGTCGCGCGACCGCGGCGACAATCCCGATGGCCTGCAGGAGATCTATGCGCGCGTCATTAACTACGCGATCGCCGATCGTCCGTCCGACATGGTGATCACGACGCATGTCTGCCGCGGCAATTTCCGGTCGACCTGGATTTCCTCCGGTGGCTACGAGCCGGTCGCCGAGACCATGCTGACCGGCACCAATTACGACGGCTACTTCCTCGAATATGATTCCGATCGTGCCGGCGGCTTCGAGCCGCTGCGCTTCCTGCCGAAGGGCAACAAGGTCGTGGTGGTCGGCGTCATCACATCGAAGTTCGGCGAACTCGAGAAGAAGGACGACATCAAGCGGCGGCTGGAGGAGGCATCGAAGTTCGCGCCGATCGAGCAGCTCGCAGTGTCCCCGCAATGCGGCTTTGCCTCGACCGAGGAGGGCAACATCCTCTCCGAGGAAGAGCAGTGGGCCAAGCTGCGGCTCGCGGTCGAGGTCGCGAACGAGGTGTGGGGGAAATAACATCCGCTGTTTCCTCGCGTTATTGCGAGGAGCGATAGCGACGAACCAATCCATCTTTACTTTTGTGGGGGCATGGATTGCTTCGCTTCGCTCGCAATGACAGGGAGAGAGCAACGTTTCACTGCTCCGCCAGATAGACCTCGCCGAGCAGCGAGGAGTTCGACCACGGCACCTGCTTGCCCTTGGTCGCGGCGACGACCTCGGCGCGGACCCGCGTCAGCATCTGCTGCACCTCGAGGCCGGGCGTGCCGACATGGCGCGATAGCGCCGCGGAAAATGGGCTGTTGGCGCCTTCGCCGTCGAGCGCGACCTGGCCCGGCGCGGTTGCAAACGCGATCAGCGTGCCGGCGCCGAGCGTCGAGCCCGATCCGAGCGAAGCCGGCGCGGCAAGGCCGGAGCCGGCCTCGATGCCGCGGCTCGGGCCAGCGGATGCCACCCGCGGCGCCATCGGATTGTTGCGGCAGGCATCGAGGATCAAAATATTGGTGCGGATCTGATCGTCGAGGCCGGCCATGATGGTGTCCATGTCGACCATCGCGTCGGTCATGCGGCCGCCTGCCTTGAACTCGATATCGACCGGCACGAGGTAGTTGCGGCCCTCGACCTGCACGCCGTGACCGGCGTAGTAGACCACGGCGATCTGCGACCGCGCCGCCTCGCGCAGGAAGTCATGGATCGTCTTCTGCATCGCGTCGCGATCGAGATCGAGTCCCTCTGAAACAGTGAAGCCGATGTCGCGCAGGCTCCTGGCGATGGCACGCGCGTCATTGGGCGGATTGGGCAGCGCCTTCACATGCGCATAGGCGCCGTTGCCGATCACCAGCGCGACGCGCCGGCCGGTTGCCGCGGCCTGCACGCGTGCCGCGGGTGCGGCCGGAGCTGCTGCCGCGGGCGCCGGCGGTGCGGGCGCGGAGCTGTTCTCGGCGGCAGGCGCCGCCGCGGTCTTGCGCGGCGCCGCGTCGGCCTCCTTCAGCAGTGCGAGCCGCACCTTGGCGGTGGCCTGGTTGGCCTTGCTGCCGGCGTCGGAGGCCTGGCCCTCGAGCACCGCGGCGTAGTCCTCCTTGGCGTGCGCTGCATCGCCCTTCGCCTCGTAGGCGAGGCCGCGCTGGGTGTGGGCCGAGATCAGCACGCTGCCGGGCGGCGTCATGATGTTGACGGGCGCTTTCGCCTTCGCGAGCCGGATCGCTTCTGACGTGTCCGCAATCGCGCGTGCGATGTCGCCCTTGGCGCGCCAGATCACGGCGCGGCTGATCAGCGGCTGCGGCAGCGACGGGTCGAGCCTGACGGCCTCGTTGATGTCGGCGAGCGCGCCGTCGAGATCGCCGAGCGCCTGCTTCGAGGCGCCGCGGTTCTGATAGGAGAACGCCGACTTCGGACCGGCCTTGATCGCGGAGTCGTAGTCGGCGATCGCCTTGGCGTAGTCGCCCTTGCCGCGATAGGCGTTGCCGCGGTTGTGAAAGATGATGCCGCTCGGCGGCCCCATGCGCAGCGCGTCGTTGAAGTCGGCAATCGCGATGTCGTACTCGCCCTTGTCGTAATAGGCCGAGCCGCGCAGGTTGTAGACGGCTGCGCCCGGCTTCAGGCGCAGCGCCTCGGTGGCGTCAGCGATCACCTGCGCATAGTTGCCTTTCTTGTTCCAGCCCACCGCGCGCCAGAAATAGATCGTCGCGAGCTTCTCGCCGGAAAACACCTTCAACGCGATGATCTTGGTGCAGGCGTCGATCATCTGGTCGGCCGGCGTGGTGTCGGTCGTGCAGAGCGGGCCGAGCTGGGAGCGCGCCTGGGCGAAGCAGGGCGCCGACCACAGGATGGCCGCGAGCAGGCAGGGGATCAGGAGCAGTCGGCGCATCGGTCATCCGGGGGTAGGGCCGTCGCGGTGGTCGGCGGCGGCGAGGCAGTCCAGGAGGCTATCCATGACTGTTTGGTGATCGGCCGTGGAGGGGGGTTCAACTGGTGGGAAAATGGTGATAAGACATCGCCGCACACAATCTCTGCCCACTTTTGTCCCACTGGCCGTTGCCCACTCCAGGCACCATGAAGAACGACGAAATCCTCAGTCAGATCACGGATTTCTGCCGTCACTCCGACATGGCGGAGACGACGTTCGGCCGCCGTGCCGTCAACGACGGCAAGCTGGTGCACCGGCTGCGCGAGGGCAAGCGCATCACCATCGATACGCTCGACCGCATCAATGCGTTCATTGCGACCTCGACGCCGGGCGGCGTGGCGCCGCCGCGCGGGCTCGTAGTGCCGCCGGAAAAGCGCGATCCGAGGGGCAATTTCCGCTTCTTCGAGAACCGCCAGCGCTATTTGCTGTTTGTGCACACCTGCAGCGAGAAGCGGGTGATCGCCGACCGGGTTGCGCTCGAATTGGCCGCAATCCACCCGCGGCCCCCGGCGCTGCGGGTCTTCGATGCCGGGATGGGCGATGGCACCGTGCTGGCGCGGGTCCTGCGTGCCATGCATGGCCGCTTCCCACATATGCCGTTCTATGTCGCCGGCAAGGAACTGAGCCTGGAAGACGTCCGCCTCACCCTCGACAAGGTCCCCGACCGCCTGTTCGAGCACCCGGCCAGCGTCTTCGTGTTCACCAACATGTATTACGCCGAGGCGCCCTGGCTGACGCCCAAGAACTCCGCGGCGGCGGCCAGCATGATCTGGCACGAGGTGGCCCTGCGGGGCGCTTCCTCCGGCGAATTCGAGACCCAGATCGCCGAACTCGGTCCATTCCTGGAGCAGAACTGGCGGGCCAACCTCAGCCCCGGCAATGCGATGCCGATCTACGAGCGGCCGGTGGCGCTGGTGCTGTACCGGGACGACCACCGGTTCCTGCTCGATTCCATCATTCCCCGCGCCGGCCGGACCGAGGCCAATTTCGACCTCGTGATCGCCTCGCAGCCCTATCGCGCCAAATCCTCGGTGAATTTCCGCGCCAAGCGGATCATCGCGCCGCTGGCCCGCGCGCTGCGCGGCGGCGGACGGCTGATAGGAATCCACTCCCACGGAAGCGATCCCGGACTTGAAATTATTCAGTCGGTCTGGCCGGGAGAAAATCCTTTCGCCGTCAGCCGTCATGAGATACTGCGCGCGGTGAAATACGAGTTGGGCTCGGCCGGCCGCGAGCTGAACTTCAACGCCTACGCCGATAACCGATCGATCTTCCGATATGATATGGAAGCGCTGCCTAATGAGGTGACCGGCTCGATCGGAACCTCGACCGCCTTCGCCGCGTGGAATGCAGCAGTGTATGTCGCGCAGATCGAAGATGAGCGGTTGACTGAAACGACCGAAAACGGACGAGCTCTCGAGGCCACACGCGAGGTTCTCCGGAAACACAACGGGCTGTGGTTTTACGACGAATCCTACGTCATCTCGCGGCGACGAGACTGACATTCCGGGGACATATTCACCAACCAACGTCGGACTTCGACGAAACAAGGGGTTTGCTTGATGCGCGCGTCTTATCTCTTCACCAGCGAGTCGGTCTCGGAAGGCCATCCGGACAAGGTCTGCGATCGCATCTCGGATGAGATCGTCGATCTGTTCTATCGCGAGGGGCCGAAAGCGGGCATCGACCCGTGGCAGATCCGCGCGGCCTGCGAAACGCTCGCGACCACCAACAAGGTGGTGATCGCCGGCGAAACCCGCGGGCCGGCTTCGGTCACCAACGAGCAGATCGAGGGCGTGGTTCGCTCTGCGATCAAGGACATCGGCTACGAGCAGGACGGCTTCCACTGGAAGACCTGCGATATCGAGATCCTGCTGCATCCGCAGTCGGCCGACATCGCGCAGGGCGTCGACGCCCTGCAGCCGGGCGAGGTCAAGGAAGAGGGTGCCGGCGACCAGGGCATCATGTTTGGTTACGCCACCAACGAGACGCCGGACCTGATGCCGGCGCCGATCTTCTACGCCCACAAGATCCTGCGGCTGATCTCCGAAGCGCGCCACTCCGGCAAGGAAAAGGTGCTGGGTCCGGACTCCAAGAGCCAGGTCACCGTGCAGTACGAGAACGGCAAGCCGGTCGGCGTTCGCGAGATCGTGGTGTCGCACCAGCATCTCGTCGAAGACCTCTCGTCCAGCCAGATCCGCGACATCGTCGAGCCCTATGTGCGCGAGGCGCTGCCGAAGGAGTGGATCAACGGCAAGACGATCTGGCACATCAATCCGACCGGCAAGTTCTTCATCGGCGGTCCCGACGGCGACTCCGGCCTGACCGGCCGCAAGATCATCGTCGACACCTACGGCGGCGCGGCCCCGCATGGCGGCGGTGCGTTCTCCGGCAAGGATCCGACCAAGGTCGACCGCTCGGCCGCCTATGCCGCGCGCTATGTCGCCAAGAACATCGTCGCGGCCGGTCTCGCCGACCGCTGCACGCTGCAGCTCGCCTACGCGATCGGCGTGGCGCGTCCGCTGTCGATCTACATCGACACCCACGGCACCGGTAAGGTGTCGGAGGACGAGCTCGAGAAGGCGGCGGCCAAGGCGATGGATCTGACGCCGCGTGGCATCCGCACCCATCTCGATCTCAACCGTCCGATCTACGCGCGCACCTCGGCCTACGGCCATTTCGGCCGCACGCCCGACAATGAGGGCGGCTTCTCCTGGGAGAAGACCGATCTCGTCGAGCAGCTGAAGCGCGCGCTCTGACACTCACTCTTACCTCGCCCCGCTTGCGGGGAGAGGTCGCCACGAAGTGGCGGGTGAGGGGGACTCTCCGCGAATTCAGTGCGCGGATGGAGCCCCTCACCCCAACCCTCTCCCCGTAAGGACGGGGAGAGGGAGTAGGCCGCGCCGCAGGGCGGTTGGCTCGCCTTGTTACTGACACGCTGAACACACCGACCAGGAAAACAACATGAACGCCCCTACAAAGCCCGGCTTCACCGACTACATCGTCAAGGACATTGGGCTCGCCGATTTCGGCCGCAAGGAAATCTCGCTGGCCGAGACCGAGATGCCCGGCCTGATGGCCACCCGCGAGGAGTTCGGCCCCAAGCAGCCGCTGAAGGGCGCGCGCATCGCGGGCTCGCTGCACATGACGATCCAGACCGCCGTGCTCATCGAGACGCTCGCTGCGCTCGGCGCCGACATCCGCTGGGTCTCCTGCAACATCTATTCGACCCAGGATCACGCCGCCGCCGCGATCGCCGCCGCCGGCATTCCTGTGTTCGCCGTGAAGGGCGAGACGCTGACCGAGTATTGGGACTACACCGCCAAGCTGTTCGACTGGCATGGCGGCGGCACGCCCAACATGATCCTCGATGACGGCGGCGACGCCACCATGCTGGTGCATGCCGGCTACCGCGCCGAGCAGGGCGACACCGCCTTCCTCGACAAGCCCACCTCCGAGGAAGAAGAGATCTTCTACGCGCTGGTCAAGCGCCTGCTGAAGGAGAAGCCGAAGGGTTACTTCGCCGAGATCGCCAAGAACATCCAGGGCGTCTCGGAAGAGACCACCACGGGCGTGCATCGCCTGTACGAGATGGCCAACAAGGGCACCCTCCTGTTCCCGGCGATCAACGTCAACGACAGCGTCACCAAGTCGAAGTTCGACAACCTCTATGGCTGCCGCGAGTCGCTGGTCGACGGCATCCGCCGCGGCACCGACGTGATGCTGTCGGGCAAGGTCGCGATGGTCGCGGGCTTCGGCGACGTCGGCAAGGGTTCGGCGGCTTCGCTGCGCCAGGCCGGCTGCCGCGTCATGGTCTCCGAGGTCGATCCGATCTGCGCGCTGCAGGCGGCGATGGAAGGCTATGAGGTCGTGACCATGGAAGACGCGGCGCCGCGCGCCGACATCTTCGTCACCGCCACCGGCAACAAGGACATCATCACCATCGAGCACATGCGCGCGATGAAGGATCGCGCCATCGTTTGCAACATCGGTCACTTCGACAACGAGATTCAGATCGCTTCGCTGCGCAATCTGAAGTGGACCAACATCAAGCCGCAGGTCGACGAGATCGAATTCCCCGACAAGCACCGCATCATCATGCTGTCGGAAGGCCGCCTCGTGAACCTCGGCAACGCGATGGGCCATCCGTCCTTCGTGATGTCGGCCTCGTTCACCAACCAGACGCTGGCGCAGATCGAGCTGTTCGCCAACAACAAGGACGGCAAGTACGCCAAGAAGGTCTACGTGCTGCCGAAGACGCTCGACGAGAAGGTCGCCCGCCTGCACCTCGCCAAGATCGGCGTCAAGCTGACCGAACTGCGCAAGGACCAAGCTGACTACATCGGCGTCAAGCAGGAAGGTCCGTACAAGTCGGATCACTACCGCTACTGATCTGCGCTGACCGTGATCGATGAAGTGAAGAGCCCCGGCATCGTCCGGGGCTTTTTGCTTAGGTGGTGTGCGTGACAAGTCGGCAGCGGTTCTCTGGGCGACTCTCTGACGTCGCCCAAATCCACCGCCGTCGTCCTGCCTTCGCCGGGACGACACCGAATGTGCGGCGCGGCTTGAGAGTCATGCATCCGCAATCTCGCGACACGAATTGTCCGAGCTTTGCATCTTGTTCCGCCCGCTCTCGCAGAGGGCGCGCCCGTCGGGCTGTTCTGTCGCACTTCTCTTCGTCATTCCGGGGCAGCCCAAAGGACAGAGCCGGGAATCCGTTCAACCGCAAGACGCGTGGCTCGATGGATTCCGGGCTCTCGCTTCGCTGGCCCCGTAATGACGGCGGGGAGGGCCCACCATCATCCCGATGCCCGCACCGTGCCGTGCCCGAGCTGCCGCGAGATGTCGCTCGCGCAATCACGCAGCGCGGCTGCGATCGCGCTGTCCCAACTGGCGTCGAAAGTGCCCTCCGGTCCCATCGCGGTGATGACCAAAGCGACGTGGCCGGCGTGATCGAACACCGGGGCGGCGAAGGCGTTGACGCCGGGGAGGGGATCGCCGATCGCGCGCGCGAGCCCGCGGCTCTGAACCTCAGCAAGCATCTCCGTGGTCTTCGCGTTGATGGTCTCACGCTTCGGATTGTAGCCGACGCCGAGGCGGTCGAGGCCGCTCTCGAGCGCCGTCTTGACGGCGTTCGGCGGCATGAAGGCGGCGAAGGCGCGGCCGGTCGCGGTCTCGAGCAATGCCACCACCGATCCGACGCGCATCGCGATATGCACGGGATGGCTCGGCTCCTCGAGCCGCACCACGGTCGCGCCGTGGGTGCCCCAGACCGACAGCGACACCGCATGGTTGATGCTGTCGGCGAGCGCGGCGATCCGCGGCGTCGCGATTCGCACGGCGGAGAGCCGGCGCAGGCTGATCAGCCCGAGCTCGAGCGCGAGCGCCCCGATCTCATAACGGCCGGTGGTCTCGTCCTGCTCGATCAGGCCGATGCGGGAAAAACTCACGAGATAGGGATGCGCCTTGGCCGGCGGCATGCCGGCCTCGCGGGCGAGATCGCGCAGCATCATCGGCTCGCCGCTGCGGGCGAGCGCGCGGAGCAATTCTCCGCCGACCTCGATCGACTGTATGCCGCGGCTTTCTCTCGTCATGTCGCCCTGTCGGTTCTTCGACAATCTGCTTATACGGCGAGAAACCCTCCGTCGACCGGCAGGGTCACGCCGTTCACATAAGATGCCAGCTGCGACGCCAGGAACACCAGCGGGCCGACCAGCTCTTCCGGCTGTCCGACGCGGCCGAGCGGCGTGCGCCCCAGAAATCCGGCGAGCCGGGCAGGGTCGTTGCGGGTCGCCTCGGTCATCGCGGTCTCGATCACGCCGGGCGCGATTGCATTGACGCGAATGCCGTCGGCGGCAAGCTCGCGGGCGAGCGCCTGGGTGAGCAGCTTCACGCCGCCTTTGGACGGTGCGTAGCCCAGCGTATCGGCAACGCCTAGGAAGGAGGCGATCGAGCCGAGGTTGATGATCGAGCCGCGTGTCTCGCGCAGCGCCGGCAGGAAGGCGTGGGTGACGTTGAATGTGCCGGTCAGGTTGACGTCGAGCACCCGCCGCCAATTGTCGTGCGCGCGCGGGGAAGAGATCCCTTCACGGATGATGATGCCGGCATTGTTGACCAGGATCGCGATCGGCCCGACTTCGCGCGCCACACCCTGCGCCAGGGCGGAGCACGCCTCGGCATCGGTCACGTCGAGCTGGAACGGCCAGGCCGCGCGGCCGCGCTGGCGAATGTCGGCCGCGGTCTGCTCGGCGCCGGCGCGATCGATGTCGGCGACCACGACGTCGGCGCCATGCGCCGCGAGGCCAAGCGCGATGGCGCGTCCGTTGCCGTGGGCGGCGCCGGTCACCAATGCGCGCTTGCCTGTGAGCAGGGTCGCCATCGTGCTCATGCCGCGCTTCTTTCTGCCGCTGCGCCGGCGATGTGCTTGCCCGCGATGTAGCCGAAGGTCAGTGCGGGCCCCAGCGTGATGCCGGCGCCGGGATAGTTGCCGCCCATGATGCTCGCCATGTCGTTGCCGGCGGCATAGAGGCCGGCAATCGGCTGGCCGTCGGCGTCGAGCGCGCGGGCATTGGCGTCGGTCCGGATGCCGGCATAGGTGCCGAGATCGCCGATCACCATCTTGATGGCGTAGAACGGCCCGTGCTGGATCGGCGCGATGCACGGATTGGGGCCGTGCAGCGCATCGCCCTGATAGCGGTTGTAGGCGCGCGAGCCCTTGCCGAAGGCAGGGTCGCGGCCCTCCGCCGCGGTCGTGTTGAACGCCGCGATGGTTGCCTCGAGCGCCTTCGCATCGATGCCGGCCTGCGCGGCAAGCTCCGCCAGCGTCGCGCCGCGCTTGAGATAGCCGGTCTTCAGATGGTGGCCGAGCGGCATCGGGCGCGGCGGCACGCAGCCGAGGCCATATTTGCGCAGCGTCTCGTGATCGCAGACGAGATAGGCCGCGATCTCCTCGCCGGGCTTCGCCGCCTTGATCATCTCCTGCACGAAGTCGTGATAGGAATTGCCTTCATTGGAAAAGCGCTTGCCGTCGCGCATCACCGCGATCACCCCGGGCTTGGCGCGATCGATGAAGTGGGGCATCACGCCCTTTGAGCCGTCCTTGCGCGTGGTGACCGAGACCGGCACCCAGGCCGCGGCATTCGGCAGCGAGTCCTCGACACGGCCGCCGGCGGATTCCGCGAGTCGCAAACCGTCGCCGGTGTTGCCGGTCGGGCCCGGTGAATAATGCTCTTTTCCGGTCGGCGCATGCGGAAACATCTTCTGCCGCCGCGCGACGTCATGCGGGAAGCCGCCGCAGGCGAGCACGACGCCACGCTTGGCGTTGACGCGGACGGTGCGGCCCTCGCGCTCGATGACCGCGCCGCGCACCACGCCGCTCTCGACGATCAATTCGCGCACCGGCGAATTGAGCCAGAGCGGGATCTTGAGGTCGAAGGCGGATTTCGCCAGCCGGCCGGCCAGCGCATTGCCGTTGGTCAGCGTCATGCCGCGGCCGTTGCGCATCACGTCGATCGCGTGCTTCGACAGCCGCTTGGCGACATAGGCCGCCGAGGTCAGTGACCGCGTCGCGCGCATGAAATGGACGATCTCCTTGCCGGAGCCGAGCATCATGCCGAACACCGTGAGCTCGGGCAGGGGGCTGCCGAGATCCTTGATGGCATCGCCGAGCTCGTGGCCGTCGAACGGCCGCGTCACCATCGAGCGGCCGCCCTGCGCGCCGCCGGGCGCTTCCGCATGATAGTCCGGGAAGGTCAGCGGCATGTCGAAGCGCACGGCGGTCTTGGTCGTGAAGAAATCGACCGCCTTCGGCCCTTCGGTCAGGAACGCATCGACCCGCGCGGCGTCAAAGCTGTTGCCGGCCTCGTGGCGCAGATAGGTTTTGGCCTGATCGGGGCTCTCCTCGATGCCCCAGGCCTTCGCCAGCGAGGTGCCGGGAATCCACAGCCAGCCGCCGGAGCGCGCGGTGGTGCCGCCGAAGCGCGGCTCCTTCTCGACGACCAGGACCTTCAGGCCGAGATGGCCGGCGGTGACCGCTGCCGACAGCCCGGCGCAGCCGGAGCCGACGACGAGCGCGTCGCAGTCATACGTTTCTTCGTTGGCCACGCGATCGATCCTATTTCTTGAGCAGCGGGCATTTGGACTCGGAGACGGGACGGAAGGCGTCCTCGCCCTTCACCGTCTTGATGATGTCGAGATAGTCCCACGGCTCCTTGGATTCCGAGGGCTTCTTCACCTTCGCCAGATACATGTCGCGGATGACGCGGCCGTCCTCGCGCAGCTTGCCGCCATGCACGAAGGTGTCCTCGATCGGCAGCTCGCGCATCTTCGCCATCACCGCTTTCGGATCATCGGTGCCGGCGGCCTGGATCGCCTTCAGATAATGCAGGACCGAGCCGTAGACGCCGGTCTGGATCATGGTCGGCATCACGTTGGTGCGGGCGTAGAATTTCTTCGACCAGGCGCGGGTCTTCTCGTCCATGTTCCAGTAGGACGCCGTCGTCATGTAGGTGCCTTGCGCGGCGTTGAGCCCGATCGCATGCACGTCGGTGTCGAACATCAGAAGGCCGACCAGCTTCTGGCCGCCTTGCACGAGGCCGAACTCGCCGGACTGCTTGATCGAATTGTCGGTGTCCTGGCCGGCATTGGCGAATGCCACCACGTCGGCCTTGGAGCTCTGCGCCTGCAGCGCGAACGAGGAGAAGTCGGCCGTGTTGGTCGGATGGCGCACGCTGCCGAGCACCTTGCCGCCCATCTCATTGATGAAGCGGGTGGCGTCCTTCTCGAGCTGCTGGCCGAAGGCGTAGTCCGCGGTGATGAAGTACCAGGACTTGCCGCCTTCCGCGATCACGGCCGAGGCCGTGACCTTCGACAGCGCATAGGTGTCGTAGGTGAAGTGCACGGTGTTGGGGCTGCACAGCTCGTCGGTCAGCGAGCTCGCGCCGGGTCCGGACAGCAGCGCGATCTTGTTGCGCTCGCGCACCATGTTGTGCACGGCGATCGCGATCCCGGAGTTCGGGATGTCGACGACGGCGTCGACCTTGCCGTTGTCGAACCAGCCGCGCACGATCTGGACGCCGACATCGGTCTTCATTTGATGGTCGGCTGAGATGATCTCGATCGGTTTGCCGAGCACGGTGGGGCCGAATTCCTCGACCGCCATCTTGGCCGCTTCGACCGAGCCCGGGCCGGAATTGTCGCGCCCCCAGCTCGACAGGTCGGTCAGCACCCCGATGCGCACGACGTCATCGGAAACCTGCGCGTGCGCGGCCGTAGTCATCGCCGCGAGAATGGCTGCCGCCAAAACGTGTCTCATCATTCCTCCCTCTGATGTCCGCGTTCTCGGGCGGACCGTCTTGTGATTAGTAATTATCTAATCGATTTGTCAATGGCGAATAATAGGTGCGGGGATGTTGCCACAGAGCTGTCCGCTCGAATGAGGCGGTGCTTCACATTTGGTGAGCATACGCTTACATGGCTTATCCGGGATGGCACCGCGGCAGGACTTCGAGCTCGCGCCAGAGTTCAGCGGCAGTGCCAAGTCACTATGAAACAGGGGAATTTTCGCGGACGGCGTTGCGCTTCGCCGCCCGGGGCTAAGCCGCCCGTCGAGGGTCCAGGCTGCTACGGGGCGGTGCATGGACAGCATCGGCGCGCTGCGATCATAGACGGACCATGTTGAGACAACTCTTTGCGCCGCAGCTCGTCATTCTCTACGTGCTGGTGGCCTCCACGCTCTACGTACACTTCCGCGGCAAGCAGCGGCTGCGCTTCGCCCGCCAGCTCGGCGATCACTCGACCTACCTCGCGCCCTACAATGTGCTGATGTATGCGGGCTCCGACGTGCCGAACACGCCGGTGATCCCGGTCGAGCAGTTTCCCGAGCTCAAGAAGCTCTCCGACAATTGGGAGACGATCCGCGACGAGGCGACGCGCCTGTTCGACGAGGGCTTCATCCGCGCCGCGGCCAAGAACAACGACTGGGGCTTCTACTCGTTCTTCAAGAGCGGCTGGAAGCGGTTCTATCTGAAATGGTACGACGACTTCCTGCCCTCGGCGCGCACGCTGTGTCCGAAGACGGTGGAGCTGCTGAACTCGATCCCGAACGTACACGGCGCGATGTTCGCGATGCTGCCGCCCGGCAGCAAGCTCGGGGCGCATCGCGATCCCTTCGCCGGCTCGCTGCGCTATCATCTTGGCCTGGTGACGCCGAACTCGAACGCGTGCCGCATCCTGGTCGATGGCGTCGAATGCGTCTGGCGCGACGGCGAAGCCTTCATGTTCGACGAGACCTTCATCCACAGCGCCGAGAACAAGACCGACGTCAACCGCATCATCCTGTTCTGCGACGTCGAGCGCCCGATGAAGTATGGCTTCATGACCCGGATCAATCGCTGGGTCAGCCACAACATCGTCAAGGCGTCGGCGACCCAGAACGTCGACGGTGAGCATGTCGGCGCGCTGAACAAGGTGTTCGGCAAGCTCTACGAGATCCATCTCGCCAGTCGCAAGGTCAAGGAGTGGAACCGGAACGTGTACTACACGCTCAAATATTCCGTGACCGCGCTGATCCTCGGCCTGATTGTGGTGTCGGCGCTGCGGTGAAGGCAGTGGCCGCGCCGCGTTGAATGCAAAAGCCCCGGAGCGAACCGGGGCTTTTTGTCCGGGGTGTGAGCTGTGAAGCGCAACAGCATCAGTCGCGTTCGAAAACCTTGGCGCCGGGGTAGACGCGCCGGGCATAGGCGACGACCCATTCCCGGTCCTGGGTCTCCAGGAACGGCGTCCGGATCGTGCACGACCCGACGACGAGGTGCCACAGGCCGTTCAGCTTCTGAATGTTGACGATCATGTGAGTGTTCCTCGAACCCGCGTCCGTGTCGGCACTTGCTTCCCGTGATAGTGCTGCGCTTTTCGCCCCGGAGCAGTGATCCCGATCACGGATTTCGGAACGCCATTTGCGCCCGCAGTCGTTGGTCGCCCGTTGAAGTGGCCGCGAGTATAGAAATCGCCCGCCATCGCTCAACTGTACGAGCGTAGGTATAGGGCATCACAAGGAATCAGAGAGGCCTTACCAAGGTATGTTGATGTCTGTCCGGAGGCGCAGCGGCAGCGCGTTGCCTCAGTCCGGACGAACACTGATGGCCGCTTGGCCGAAAACTCCGCCGGGCTGATGCTGCCACGAGGTCCACCTCGCGAGCCGCGACGTCGGCGCCATTCAACTTTGCGCGGCGCCGTGCCTTCGTGCTCCGATCCGTTACACGGGCGTGATAGGGTCGCGTCAGGCATTTCGCATCGAGGGGACCTTGTCATGTCGGAGTCTACAGGAGCTTTCGCCACCACCGCGCTGAGCGGCTACGAGCTGTTGGCCGATCCGCAGCTGAACAAGGGCACGGCGTTCTCCGAGGCCGAGCGCGAGGCGTTCGACCTGCATGGCCTGCTGCCGCCCAATATCCTGACACTGGACGAGCAGGTGTCGCGCCGCCTCGAGGCGTTGCGCGGCTACGAGACCGACATCGAGCGCTATGCCTTTCTGCGCGAACTGCAGGACACCAACGAGACGCTGTTCTACGCGCTCCTGGTCGGCAATCTGGAAGAGCTGTTGCCTATCGTCTACACGCCGACGGTCGGCGAGGGCTGCCAGAAATTCAGTCGGCTGTTTCGCAAGCCGCGCGGGCTGTTCCTCAGCATTCCGCACCAGCACCGGATCGACCGCATTTTCGCCCATCCGCGCTTCGATCACGTCGAGGCGATCGTCGTCACCGACGGCGAGCGCATCCTCGGCCTCGGCGACCAGGGCGCCGGCGGCATGGGCATCCCGATCGGCAAGCTCTCGCTCTACACCGGCTGCGGCGGCCTGCATCCGGCGACGACGCTGCCGATCCTGCTCGACGTCGGCACCGACAATCCGGACTGCCTGGCCGATCCGCTCTATATCGGCTGGCGCAACGAGCGCGTCCGCGGTCAGGCCTATGACGACTTCATCGAGGCGTTCGTCTCGGCGGTGGTGAAGCGCTGGCCGCGCGTTCTGCTGCAATGGGAGGATTTCGCCAAGAACAACGCGACGCGCATGCTCGAGCGCTATCGCGACCGGCTCCTCACCTTCAACGACGACATTCAGGGCACCGCGGCGGTCGCAACCGGCGCCTTGCTTTCAGCCATCAACGTCACCGGCGTGCCGCTGACCGAGCAGCGTGTCGCGGTGTTCGGCGCGGGCTCCGCCGGCTGCGGCATCGCCAGCCTGATCCGCGCGGCGATGATCGACGCTGGCCTGTCCGAGAGCGAGGCGGCGAAGCGCTTCTTCATGGTCGACCGCGACGGGCTGCTGCTCGAGGGTATGAGCGGGCTCGCCCCGTTCCAGCTGCCCTTTGTCCAGAGCAAGCAGGCGATCGCGGGCTGGCAGCTCAACCATCCCGACAAGATCGCGCTGCTCGACGTCGTGCGCAACGCCAGGCCGACCGTGCTGATCGGCGTCTCCGGCCAGGCCGGCGCGTTCTCCGAGCCGATCGTCCGCGCGATGGCCGAGTGCAACAAGCGGCCGGTGATCTTCCCGCTGTCGAACCCGACCTCGCGCGAGGAGGCGACGCCTTCCGATATCGAAGCCTGGACCGAAGGGAGGGCGCTGATCGGCGTCGGCAGTCCGTTCCCGCCGATCACGCGCGACGGCGCGCGCTTCAAGGTCGACCAGACCAACAACTCCTACATCTTTCCGGGCGTCGGTGTCGGTGCGCTGGCGGTCGGCGCGAGCCGCGTCAGCGACGGGATGTTCATGGCCGCCGCCAAGGCGCTGGCCAGCGTCTCGCCGGCCCGCAACAACCCGAAGCACAATCTGCTGCCGCCGGTCAGCGCGCTGCGCGATGTGTCGCTGACGGTGGCGCTGGCGGTCGCGCTGCAGGCGCATAAGGAAGGGCTCGCCAAGGATATTCCGATCGACCAGGTCGAGGCCCGTATCCAGGCCAAGGTCTGGACGCCGCGCTACGTGCCGTATCGGCGCAACACGCAGGGTTGATGGGTGAAAAGCCATCCGCTGTGTGGGAGCGACGCGGACGCGTTCGCTTGAGAATAATTTATGTCTAGCCCGGCCGATTCCCGCCGGCCAGCGCGCCGCTTTGCTCAAGCGGCGGCGCCACCCTCACCACCGCGCTGGCGGCGGCGCCGTCGCGCAGCAGCGAGAATCTCACGTCCTGGCCGATGCGGGCAAGGCCGATCAGATTGCGCAGCTGCGCCGCCGTGCGGATCGGGCGGTCGTCCGCCATCGTAATGACGTCGCCCTTGCGCAGGCCGGCTCGTTGCGCCGGCGAATCCGAGGCAACCTCGGCAATCATAGCGCCTTCGGTGCGACCCTTGTTGCTGGAGGGGTGGAGGTCCTGCAAGGCAACGCCGATGCGACCACGCTCGACCCGACCGGTGGCGACGATCTGTTCCATCACGCGCCGCGCCATGTTGACCGGGATTGCAAACCCGATCCCGACATTGCCGCCGGCGGGCGAAATGATGGCCGAGTTGATGCCGATGAGTTCGCCGCGCAAGTTGACCAGCGCGCCGCCCGAATTGCCGGGGTTGATCGCGGCGTCGGTCTGGATGAAGTCTTCATAGCCCTGCTTGCCGAGCCCGGTGCGGCCGAGCGCGCTGACGAGGCCCGAGGTCACGGTCTGGCCGAGCCCGAAGGGATTGCCGATCGCGAGCACGAAGTCGCCGACCTCGAGCGTGTCGCTGTCGCCGAGCGGGAGTGCCTTGAGGCCGCCCGGGTCCTGGATTCGCAACACGGCGACATCGGTGGGCGGGTCGCGCCCGATCACCTTGGCGGAGAACTGACGGCCGTCCTTGGTGGTGACCTGGACCACGGTGGTGCCTTCGACGACGTGATTGTTGGTCAGAACATAGCCACGCTGCGCATCGACGATCACGCCGGAGCCGGTGGCGTTGACCTCCTTCTCGATCTGCTTCGGGATGTCGAAAAACTCGCGGAAGACCCGGTCGCGGTAGAGCGGGTTGTCCTCGCGAATCCGGCCGTGCACGGAGATGTTGACGACGGCCGGCGTGATCTGGCGGACCAGCGGCGCCAACGTCGGGACCGAGCCGCCGGTCCTGACATCCGGAATCTAGCCCGCGGCGGGGCATGTCACCGACAGCGCCAGTATCAAGAGACTGATCGAGAACGAACGTATCCGAACCATCTTCGTCACCCCGGTTTTCGCCTAAGTCCGAATTTGGAAGACTTTGTGGCCGCGCGTCGCCATGGTTTTCCTTCGATGCCGCTGCCCGGCGCCGCTCACGATCGACTAAAGTTCTAGCCTGCGCATTCCCTTCTGTTGGAACCTTCGCTGCCGTCATGTCGTTCGTACTCAAACGACCCAAACAGTCAGAATCCGTCCGGGGGCTTGTCCGAGGGAGATGCTCCCATGACGACACTTGGCCTCGACTCGACCCAACTCACGCCATCCGAGCACCAGCTCCAGCTGCGCCGCGCGGTGATCGCCTCCACGATCGGGACCGCGATCGAGTGGTATGACTTCTTCCTCTACAGCACCGTCACCGGGCTGGTTTTCGCAAAACTGTTCTTTCCGCTTTCCGATCCCTGGGTCGGCACGCTGGAAGCCTTTGCCATCTACGCGGTCGGCTTCGTCGCGCGGCCGATCGGCGCCGCGATCTTCGGGCACTATGGCGACCGCATCGGCCGCAAGTCGACGCTGATCGCGACGCTGCTCCTGATGGGACTGGCGACCGCGGCGGTCGCACTGGTGCCGACCTATTCCAGCATCGGCATCTGGGGCGCCGTGATCCTCACCGTGCTGCGTTTCATCCAGGGTGTCGGCGTCGGCGGCGAATGGGGCGGCTCGGTGCTGATGTCGATGGAATGGGCGCGCAACGATCGCTCCCGCGGCCTGATCGCGTCATGGCCGCAATTCGGTGTGCCTTGCGGGCTGTTCCTCGCCAATCTTGCCGTGCTGGCCTTCAGCCAGATGTCGGGCGACCAGTTCCTGGCATGGGGCTGGCGCGTCCCGTTTGCGCTCAGCATCATTCTGGTCGGCGTCGGCCTCTACATCCGGCTCGGCATTCTCGAAACGCCGGTCTTCGCCAAGCTGGTGGCCGAGCGTCAGCTCGACCGCACGCCGATGCTGACGGTGATCAGAGATCATCCGAAGGAGATCCTGCTGTCAGCCTTCGCGCGGATGGCCGAGCAGGCGCCGTTCTACATCTTCACCGCTTTCGTGTTCTCCTATGGCATCGGAACGCTGCACGTGTCGCGCGACTTCCTGCTGATCGCGGTGCTCTCGGCCTCGGTGCTGTCGTTCGTCTCGATTCCGGTGTTCGGGCATCTGTCCGACGAGATCGGCCGCAAGAACATGTACATGATCGGCGCGGTGGCGACCGGCATCTTCGGCTTCATCTACTTTGCGATGCTGAACACGGGATCGGCGGCGATCATCTTCCTGGCGATCATTCTCTCGCTCATTCCGCACGACATGCTGTACGGCCCGCAGGCCGCCCTGATCGCCGAGAGCTTCACCGGACGCCTGCGCTACAGCGGCGTCTCGTTCGGCTATCAGCTCGCATCGGTGATCGCCGGCGGTCCCGCGCCGCTGATCGCGGCGTGGCTGTTCGGCACCTATCATTCGGCGACGGCGATCTCGATCTATATCGCGCTCTGCGCCGTCATCACGCTGGTCGCAACCGCGCTGATGACCGACTACACCGGGAAGGACATCAATGCCGCCGCCGCGCATCAGCAGCGGTGAGTTGAACACAGCATGGGAGAAGCAGATGGTGAAATGGCGAAAGGAGTCCGCGCTCGATCTCTATAACCTCGTCGCAGCGATCTTCCTGCTCGCAGCGCCGTGGCTGTTCGTGCGCGCCAACCCGACGGCGGCGATCGATCTGAGGATCAGCGGTGCCGCGATCGCAATCATGTCGCTGGCGGCGATCGTCGCGTTCTCGATCTGGGAGGAATGGATCAATCTGTTGGTCGGATGCTGGCTGATCGCCTCGCCCTGGCTGCTTGGCTTCACGCACACCCGCGCGATGCATTTTGCCATCGCCGCGGGTGCGGTGGTCGCATTCATGGCGCTGCTCGAGCTGTGGCTCGAGTACGAGAAGACGCATCTTGGTCCGGCCGCAGCGCAGGATCAGGGGAGCGTTAGAAGCTAGCAGCCGCGGCAAATGCTCTTGATCTTGCGGTCGACGGTCGCGTCCTCCTGATCGATGATCTGCTGCGATGCCGACGCCGCTGCCGGAATGTCGGCAGCGCGCGGCTGGCGATGACCGAGGGGCGCCGACCATGGTCGGGTCGCGGTTTCGTTTGAGGCAAATGCACTGGGCTCCCGAACCGCCGCCTGTGCGAAGCAGGAGGTCGTCACTGCCATGGTCAGGATTGCAGCCAGGCCAAGTCCTCTGCCAAATCGTCGAAGATCGCTCATCAGAATCTCCATGCCGTCATCGCCGCGTTTGCGCGCGGCCTTGATGAAATGGAGCGCCTCTCGCGTTCCGGTATTCCCCGATCCGCCTGATGTGATCAGGCGCTCGCGGTTCGGTGATCGCGCGTGATGAAATAATTTCTCGGCATCTACAGTCATTGGTCACAGGAGCCGAGCTCGGTCGGCTTCATCCACGTGCGGAGAAATCCAATGACCAAATTGACCTTCGTGACGCTTGCTCTGGTTGCGGCAGCTGCCTATTCGGTTCAGGCGTCCGCTGCCAGCAACAATGCTGCGATGCGGCGCGCCCATGCTTCGATGACGACGTCGACGACGACACCGGTCAGTAGCAAGACGACCGATTGCGTGCGCGCGCCGAACGTCGGATCGTTCGCAACTGCGCCCTTCACCGAGCCGCCCTGCATGCCCGGCACGATGCGCTGACCACGCGCAGCGGAAAGCCCCGGACCTCTGGCCCGGGGTTTCCCGGGCGATGCGATGTCGCCGGGAAGTGGCCGTGGAATGGGAGTGACCCACCTCACAGCCAAGCCAGTGCAATCGTGCGAAGCGTGCGGCGTCGGAGCTGGCGCATGGTGCCCCGGCCCGAGTTCAAGGAGACGTCGCATGACACGCAATTCGCTTCTTGCTTTCGCTGCCGTTGTCGCGTTCGGCGTTACCGCGCTGAGCTCCGCAAATGCGGGCGGACTTCACATGACGCCGCCGAAGAATGTCGGCGCGAAACTGCCCCCGGGCGGTTCGGGCGGCCCGCACCGCCAGCCGGTCGATCCGCAGCCCTCGCTTGGAACGGGTTACAGCGGTGACAGTGCGGGTGGCAGCGGAGGCGGCGGATATCTCGGCGACCCCAATCATCCCGGCCACGAGCAATTCTGATACAGCAACGGCCCCGAATTTGGTTCGGGGCCGCGGTCTGCTGGAGGATCGGATTCGAAGTCTATTCCGGCTTGCCGATCGATACTTTCAGCGTGCCGACGCCGTCGACGCCGCATTCGAGCTTGTCGCCCACCTGCAGCTGCGAGACGCCGGCGGGCGTGCCGGTCATGATGATGTCGCCGGCGGCGAGCTTCACCTGCTGCGAGAGCTGCCAGATGATCTCAGGCACGTTCCAGATCAATTCGGTGAGGTCGCCCTTCTGCGCTTCCTTGCCGTTGACGGTGAGCCAGATCCTGCCGCTGGAGGGATGACCGATCTTCGACGCCGGCTGGATCGCGGAGCAGGGCGCGGAATAGTCGAACGACTTGCCGATCTCCCAGGGCCGCTCCTTCTTGCGCGAGGCGATCTGCAGGTCGCGGCGGGTCAGGTCGATGCCGACGGCATAGCCGTAGACATGCTCGAGCGCCTTGTCGGCGGGAATGTTGAGCCCGCCGCTCTTCATCGCCACCACCAGCTCGACCTCGTGATGCAGGTCCTTGGTCAGCGGCGGATAGGGGATCGTCGCACCATCCGGCACCAGCATGTCGGCATGCTTGCCGAAGAAGAACGGCGGCGCTCGCTCGTCATTACCCATCTCCCTGATATGCTCGAGGTAGTTGCGGCCGACGCACCAGATGCGGCGGACCGGATAGACGCCGGATTCCCCGACGACGGGGAGCGAGGGCTGCGGGGGAAGCGGAATGACGGTGGAGGCGGCGTTCATGTGGGTCTCGCTGCTCTTGGGGTGGATTTGATCGGTCTAGCCCGTGGCGCTGATCGGCGCCAATGCCAGCGGGGATGGGTCGTGGTGATGCTGCAGGCGGAAGAACGAGGCGTAGCGGCCGCCGCGGCGCAGCAGATCCTCGTGACGCCCGCGCTCGACGATCTCGCCGCCCTCGACCACCAGGATCGCATCGGCGTGCATGATGGTGTGCAGGCGGTGCGCGATCACGATCGTGGTGCGGCCCTGGCAGAGATGCTCGATCGCCTCCTGCACCTGCTTCTCGGACTCCGAGTCGAGCGCGGCGGTGGCCTCGTCGAGCAGGATGATCGGCGCGTTCTTGACCAGCGCGCGGGCGACCGCGATGCGCTGGCGTTGTCCGCCGGACAGTTGCGTGCCGTGCTCGCCGACCGGCGTGTCGTAGCCGAGCGGGAAGCTCATGATGAAGTCGTGCGCGCAAGCGGCCTTGGCGGCGTCGACGATCTCGGCCTCGGTGGCGCCCGGCTTGCCGAAGGCGATGTTGGCGCGGATGGTGTCGCGGAACAGATAGACGTCCTGGCCGACATAGGCGGTCTGCCGGCGCAGCGACTTGCGCGAGACCGACAGGATCGACTGTCCGTCGATCAGGATGTCGCCCTCGCGCGTCTCGTAGAAGCGCAGCAGCAGGGCGAGCACCGTCGATTTGCCGCCGCCGGAGGGGCCGACCAGCGCGGTGACCTTGCCGGGCTCGGCCATGAAGCTCAAGCGGTTCAGCACCGGCTCACCGGGCCGATAGGCAAAGCTGACATCGCGTAGTTCGATCCGCGCGTCGGAGAGTTTGAGCGCCGGCTTGTCGTCGTCGGCCTGCTCGCTTGCGGGGCTGTCGACGACCTCGAGCAGCATCCGCGCGCCGACCAGCTGGCTGTTGAGATCGATGTTGAGCCGCGCCAGGCGCTTGGCCGGCTCAGTCGCCATCAGGAAGGCGGTCAGGAACGTGAAAAACTGGCCAGGCGTGGAACCGAGCGCCACCACGCTGTAGCCGCCATACATCAGGCAGCCGGCGACCGCGAAGCCGCCGAGCATCTCCATCAGCGGGTTGGAGCGGTTGGCGACATGCGCCATCTTGTTGGCATTGCGCTCGACGATCGCGATGTTCTCGTCGATCCGCTGCTGCATGGTGTCTTCCAGCGTGAATGCCTTCACGGTGCGGATGCCCTGCAGCGATTCCTGCATCGTCTCCATGATGTCGGCGGTGCCGGTGAACTGGTTGTAGGCGAGGCCCTTGATCCGCTTCACCAGCTTGCGCAGCACCAGCATCGCCGGCGGCACCGCCACGAGCCCGATGAACGACATCAGCGGGTCCTGCCAGACCATGACGGCGACCATGCTGATCAGCATCAGGAAGTCGCGGCCGATCGCATTGACCAGCATGTTGAGCACGTCGGTGATCGACTTGGCGCCGGCGGTGAGCCGCGCCAGGAATTCCGACGAGTGCCGCTGCGAGAAGAAGCCGATGCTTTCGCTCATCAGCTTGGCGAACAATTGCCGCTGATTCCGCGCCAGGATGGCGTTGCTGATCTTCGACAGGATCACCATGTGGCCGTAGGTCGCCACGCCCTTGATGAACAGCAGCACCACCGTGACCCCGGCAAACATCGCGATGCCGGGGATGTTCTTGTCGACATAGGCCTGGTTGATCACCTGGCCGAGCACGTAAGTGGCGCCGGCCGTCGAGCCGGCCGCAACGGCCATCAGGGCGAATGCCGTCAGGTAGCGCCGCCAATAGGTGATCCCCTGTTCCGTGACCAGACGGCGAATCAGGATCGCCGCGCCATAGGGATCGTCGGTAATTTTCTTTGGAAACTGAGCCATCCGCGTTCCATTGACGGCAGGCAGCGCCGGCCGTCAGGGTTGCGGACCTCCTTGCCCGCTTGGCGGGGCTTTTTCAAGCACAATAACGGCTTGATAACGGCTTGATTTTTAGGCCGATTCTGCCTGTCGCGCAGCGCCACCGCGCTCCCGGAACAACTTCTCCTCCCAGGCCAGCGCGTGGTTCGCGATGGTCTCGAGATCGTCGTAGCGCGGGGTCCAGTCGAGCAGCGAGCGGATCCGGGTCGTATCGGCAACCATGGTCATGATGTCGCCGGGCCGGCGCGCGGCGTAGGCGACCGCGAAATTGCGCATCGAGACCCGGCGCACCGCCTCGATGGTCTCGAGCACGGAATAGCCGCGGCCGTAACCGCAGTTCATCGTCACCGATTGCCCGCCGCCGCGCAGATAGGACAGCGCCGAGCGATGCGCCTCGACGAGGTCGCTGACATGGATGAAGTCGCGCACGCAGCTGCCGTCCTGGGTCGGGTAGTCGGTGCCGAACACGTCGATCTTGGCGCGCTGGCCGGTCGCGGCCTCGACCGCGATCTTGAGCAGATGGGTGGCGCCGATGGTGGCAAGACCGACGCGGCCCTTCGGGTCGGCGCCGGCGACATTGAAGTAGCGCAGCACGACGTAGCTCATGCCATGGGCGGAGGCGACATCGTGCAGCATGATCTCGGTCATCAGCTTCGACGAGCCGTAGGGCGACAGCGGACGCGTCGGCGCGATCTCCGGCACCGGCACCTGGTCCGGATTGCCGTAGACGGCCGCGGTCGAGGAGAAGATGAAGCGGTTGACGCCGCCCTTCACCGCCGCGTTGAGCAGGCTGCGCGTCGTCATGGTGTTGTTGCGGTAGTAGCCGAGCGGATCGCGCATCGAGTCCGGCACAACGACAGAACCGGCGAAATGGATGATGCTGTCGATGCCGTGCTGCGCGATCACGCCCTCGACGAGGTTCTCGTCGCCGGCGTCACCGATGAACAGCGGAACACCTTCGGGCAGGAACGCGGAAAAGCCGGTGGAAAGATTGTCGACGACGACGACGCTCTCGCCGGCATCGACCAGCGCATGAACCATGTGACTTCCGATATAGCCGGCACCGCCGGTCACGAGCACGGTCATGGATGGAGCTCTCCCGATATCTTTGACCGGTGATGCTAGCGGGAGTGCGGTGAAGAGGGGGTTTCGCGGCGGCCGAACTGGCCACTATGCTTAATGTTGCGTATAGGAACTGGCACGAAACGGAGACTTGCGTGCCGATCGAGAACACACCTGCCGGCGAGCTTGTGCTCATCGTGCCCAATCTGCACCGACGCTATTCGGGTGTCACCGCGACCAACCGCATGGTCGCGCCGAAGCTTGCCAAAGTGTTTCGCGCAGGCTGGCTCGGCTCGCATCGGCCCGACGGCATCGACGCGATCGGATTGGTCGATCTGATGCGGCTGTGGCGGCGCGCCCGGCCTGTGATCTGGCACGCGCGGCGCAATGACGAGATGATTGTCGGGCTCGCGCTGCGGGCGCTTGGCTGGCCGCTGAAACTGCTGTTCACGTCAGCCGCGCAGCGCCATCACGCTTGGCTGACGCGCTGGCTGATCCGCAACATGGATGCCATCATCGCCACCAGCCCGCTGTCGGCCTCCTATCTGAAGCGCGAAGCCACCGTGGTGATGCATGGCGTCGATACCGATCGTTACGCGCCGCCGGCCGATCGTGCGAACGCCTTCGCGGAAAGCGGATTGCCGGGCCGTTATGCGATCGGCTGCTTCGGGCGGGTGCGCGCGCAGAAGGGCAGCGACGTGTTCGTCGAGGCGATGTGCAGGCTGCTGCCGCGCTATCCGGATTTCACCGCCGTCATCGTCGGCGCGGTGGTGCCGGAGCAGCAGGCCTTTGCCAATGAGCTGAAGCGGAAGATCGCGGCCGCCGGCCTGCAATCGCGCATCATCATCACGGGTGAGCTGCCGATCGAGGATGTCGTGCGCTGGTACCAGCGGCTGACGATCTATGCCTTCACCTCGCGCAATGAAGGTTTTGGCCTGACCTTGATCGAGGCGATGTCGGCAGGCGCGGCGCTGGTGGCCGCACGCGCGGGCGCTGCCGAGTTCGTGGTCGAAGACGGCGTCACCGGCGTACTGACGCCGCCCGGGGACGCCGACGCGCTGGTGGCGGCACTGGAGCCCCTGATGCGTGATCCGGCATCGGCCGCTTCGATGGGGGCGCGGGCACGCCAACGAGTTGTGGATAAGTTCAGCCTCGATGCGGAGGCGAACGCGATCGCTAAGGTCTATCGCGCGCTGATCTGAGCCAGTACGCGCTCGGCGATCCCGACGACGTCTTCGGGGGCGATGTCGCGCATGCAGCGATGGTCGTTCATGGTGCAGACCGTGCGCTGGCACGGCTGGCACGGCAGCTTGCTTTTGGTCTGCTGCACCGTGGCGGCGAGGCCGTTGAGGGGCGCCCAGAGATAGGGATCGGTCGGGCCGAAGATGCCCATGGTCGGGGTGCCGATCGCGGCCGCGATGTGCATCAGCCCGGAGTCGTTGGTCACCGCGACGCTGGCCGCGGCCATTGCCAGCACGCCGTTGCGCAGATCGGTACCGGTGAGATCGCGGACCCGCGCGCCGCCGACAGCGGCGATCTCCTGCGCCAGCGCCTTCTCGCCGGGGCCGCCGACCACCCAGACGTCGAAGCCGTGTTCGGCGAACAACCGGGCGGCTTCAGGATAATAGGTCCAGCGTTTCGAGACCCCGACCGAGCCGGGTCCGAGTGCGATCGCCGGACCGGCACCGAGGCCGTTGGCCTGCCGCCATCGGCCGACCTCGTCGGCGGGAACCCGCAGCTGCGGCACCGGCCATTCGGGCGGCCGAGGGGTGCCATCGGGCAGCGCCAGGATAGCGTTCTTGTCGATGAAGCGCGGCTGCTTCTTCTCGCCCCATCGCATCGCGTTGATCAGGCCGAACCGCGCCTCGCCGAAGAAGCCGACCCGCTCCGGAATGCCCGCCAGGGCCGGCGCGATGGCCGCCTTCCAGGTGCGCGGCAGCACCAGCGCGGTGGCGTAGTTCCGCTTCCGAAACTCGGCCGCCAGCGCCCGCTGCCGGGCCAGCGCCAGCCGGCTGCGCGGCAGGTCGAACACCACGGCGGCACGGACCCCGGGCATGTAATCGACCAAAGGGGCGCAAAGCCGGCTGGTCAGGAGGTCGACCGGCCGGTTGGGCCAGCGCTTGCGGAGCACCCTGACCACGGTGTGGCCGCGCACGAAATCGCCGATCCAAACATAGGGCACGACGAGAATCGGTCTGGTATCCTCGGTGTCCTGGGTTTCGATGTCAGATATTGAATCAATATTCATTTCTAAACAGGCCAAAGCCGGATCGGCGCGGCCAAGTCGGTAACCGCTTCGCGAAGTGAGGTAAAGCCGTCGTTGCCTGTGGCGCGGGAGTGGGGCAAAGCTGGCGGCTGCAAAGGAATCTGGCGGGATTTCATCATGTTTCTGGTAACCGGGGGCGCCGGTTTTATCGGATCGAACGTCGTGGCCGCGTTGAATGACGCCGGGCGCAGCGACGTTGCGGTCTGCGACATTCTTGGGGACGACGGCAAGTGGCGGAACCTGGCCAAGCGCCAGATCGCCGATTTCGTGCCGCCGACCGAGTTGATGGCTTGGCTGCAGGCCCGGCAGCTGGATGCCGTCCTCCATCTCGGCGCCATCTCGGCGACCACCGCGACCGACGGCGATCTGGTGATCGAGACCAATTTCCGTCTCTCGATGCGGCTGCTCGACTGGTGCACCGCGACCGGAACCCCGCTGATCTATGCCTCGTCGGCGGCCACCTATGGCGACGGCGACCAGGGCTTCGACGACGATGGTTCGGTGGAGGCGCTCAAGCGTCTGCGGCCGATGAACCTGTATGGCTGGAGCAAGAACCTGTTCGACCTCGCCGTCGCCGAGCGCGCTGCGAAAGGCGAACCTCTGCCGCCGCAATGGGCGGGGCTGAAATTCTTCAACGTGTTCGGCCCGAATGAATATCACAAGGGCACGATGATGAGCGTGCTGGCGCGCCGCTTCGACGACATCAAGGCGGGCCGCGTCGTACAGCTGTTCAGGTCGCATCGCGAGGGCATCGCCGATGGCGATCAGCGCCGCGACTTCATCTATGTCGACGACGTCGTGCGGGTGATGATGTGGCTGGTCGCAACGCCGTGGGTCTCCGGCCTCTTCAATGTCGGCACCGGCAAGGCGCGCAGCTTCAAGGACCTGATCGTCTCGGCCTACGGCGCGCTCGGCCTGCAGCCGAACATCCAGTATGTCGACATGCCCGAGCAGATTCGCGGCAGTTATCAATATTTCACCCAGAGCGTCGTCGATCGTCTCGGGCGCGCCGGATACAATGGCGGTTTTACGCAGTTGGAAGATGCGGTCGGGGCCTATGTGAACGGCTTTCTCGATCGCGCGGATCGCTATCGCTAGAGCGGATGACGGTGACTGATGTTCGATTTTGAAGCGATCTCGCGTGCAATGTCCGGCCAGACCGTGCTCTGCGTCGGCGACCTGATGCTCGACGAGTTCGTGTACGGCGAGGTGTCGCGGATCTCGCCGGAGGCGCCGGCGCCGGTGATCGCGGTCAGGCGCAGCGAGATCAATATCGGCGGCGCCGGCAACGTCGCGCGCAATATCGCCGCGCTCGGCGGCCGCTGCATCTTCGTCGGCCTGATCGGCGAGGATGCCGCCGGAACGGTATTGACCGAAGCGCTGGCGAAAGAGGCGGGGATCGAGACCGTGCTGGTGCGCGACGCCGCGCGTCCGACCACGCGCAAGGTACGCTTCGTCTCCGAACAATTCTCGACCCACATGCTGCGCTCCGATTGGGAGCTGGCCGCGCCGGCCGCGCCCGCCATCGAGCAGCAGCTGATCGATGCGATCCTGCCGCACCTTGCGCGCGCCGACATCGTGCTGCTGTCCGATTACGCCAAGGGCGTGCTGACCGCGCGCGTGATCCGCAACGTGATCGACGCCGCGCGCCAGGCGGGCAAGCGCGTGATCGTCGATCCCAAGAGCGCCAACCTCGCGATCTATCGCGGCGCGACCGTGTTGACGCCGAACCGGAAGGAATTCGCCGAGGCGACCCGCAGCGGTGCCGACAGCCAGGACAGCATCGCGCAGGCCGCGCCCGATGCGATGGTCCTCGCCGATTGCGAGGCGATGCTGGTGACGCAGGGCGAGCGCGGCATGACGCTGGTGACGCGGGAGGGCGGTTCGATCCACGTGCCGGCACTGCCGGTCAAGGTGCGCGACGTCTCCGGGGCCGGCGATACCGTCGCTGCGGCGCTGGCGCTGGCGCTGGCTGCTGGTGCCGACTGGGACGGCGCGCTGCGGATCGCGAGTGCCGCAGCCGCGGTTGCGGTCGGCAAGACCGGTACCGCGATCGTCAGGTCCGCCGAGTTGCGGCGAAGGATCCTGCCGCACGCCTCGCTGGCGGCCGAGGAGAAGATCGTCCCGGCCGGCGGCGATATCGACGCGTATCTCGAGGAATGGCGCAGGCAGGATCTGCGGATCGGCTTCACCAATGGCTGTTTCGACATCCTGCATCCGGGCCACGTCCAGGTGCTGACCGCCGCGCGGAGCGCCTGTGACCGCCTGATCGTCGGATTGAACAGCGACGCCTCGGTGAAGCGGCTGAAGGGCGAGGGGCGTCCGGTCCAGAACGAGCGCGCCCGGGCCGAGGTGCTGGCGGCGCTGGAAGCCGTCGACCTCGTCGCAATCTTCGAGGAGGACACGCCGATCAACCTGATCACGAAGGTGCGGCCGAGCGTGCTGGTCAAGGGCGGCGACTATACCCGTGAGCAGGTGGTCGGCCACGAGATCGTCGAGGCCGGCGGCGGCGAGGTGGTGCTGGTCGAGATTCTGCAGGGCCACAGCACGACGTCGCTGGTTGCCCGGGCTCGCGAGGGCAAGGCGTGAGCGCGAGCATGGCATCCCCGGCAGGCGCCGCGGCGTGCCCGGCCTGGCGCGATCCGGCGCGCTGGCAGAGTGCGACCGACGTGGTCGCGGTCCTGATTGCGCTGTCGCTGCCGTGGTCGACCTCGCTGGTCGGCATCTTCGGCGTGGTGCTGCTGATCTCGATTGCGCCGACCGTCGACCTGCGGGCGTTCTGGACGCTGCTGAAGCGGCCGATCTGCGTGGCGCCGATCGCGCTGTTTTGCCTCGCGCTCGCCGGAACGCTCTGGTCGGACGCAGCCTGGGGCGCGAGATTGTACGCGGTCGGGCCGACCGCAAAGCTCTTGGTGCTTCCGGTCCTGCTCTATCACTTCCAGCGCTCGGCCCGTGGGACATGGGTGTTCGTGGCTTTCCTCGTCTCCTGCACGCTGCTGATGCTGATTTCGTGGCTGGTGCTTGCCTATCCCCACCTCGCGCTGCGGGCGCCGGCGCCCGGCGAGCAGGGCGTCTTCGTCAAGAACTACATCGACCAGAGCCAGGAATTCACGCTGTGCGCGGTCGCGCTGGCCTATCCGATCGTGATGCTGTTGCGGGCCAATCGCGTTCTGCCGGCCGTGTTGCTGGTCGGGATCGCGCTCAGCCTGCTTGCCAACATGGCGTTCGTGGTGGTGTCGCGGACCGCGCTGGTGACTATCCCGATCATGTTCGCGGTGTTTGCGCTGCTGCATTTGCGCTGGCGCAGCATCGCCCTGATCCTGTGTGCGGCCGGTGCGTTGTCCGTGGCGGCGTGGTATGCCTCGCCGCAACTGCGCGCGACGGCCGATTCATTCCAGCGCGACTACAAGCTCTACATGGAGCGCAACGAGCCGACGTCGCTTGGTTTGCGGCTCGAATTCTGGCGCAAATCGCTCGGCTTCTTCGCCGAGGCACCGGTCATCGGCCACGGCACCGGAGCGACGCGGGGCCTGTTCGAGCGCGTCGCGGCCGGCGGCGTGAACCAGGCTTCCGCCGAAGTGATCGGAAACCCCCACAATCAAACGTTGAACGTCGCCGTTCAGTGGGGCATTGTGGGTGTAGCGATACTGTACGCGATGTGGCTGCTGCACCTGTTGCTGTTCCGCGGCGACGGTCTCGTCAACTGGATCGGGCTTCTCGTCGTGGTACAGAATATTTCAAGTTCGTTGTTTAATTCACACATCTTCGACTTTCATGAAGGCTGGATGTACGTGCTGGGCGTCGGCGTTGCGGGCGGCATGGCGTTGAAGGGGCGATTGGGGACGGATATGGAACCCGAGCCTCCGATCCGTCCATGATCGCTGGCAAGGGCTCCGCAGATACGCTACAGCCTGCCAATGTCCCGTCGCGAACTCCCAGTTGCCAGCAACCCGTCCGTTAGATGACGCGCCTTTCACAATTCCACCTGCGCAACTTCCTGATTCTGGCGCATGACGCGCTCGCGACGACGTTTGCGTTGCTGGCGAGCTTTTATCTGCGCTTCGAGGGCAGCCTGCTTACCGATCGGCTGCCGCATTTGCTGCGCATTCTGCCCTGGTTCGTGCTGTTCAGCGTCGTGGTCAGCTATTTCTCCAATCTGACCACGGCGAAATGGCGCTTCACCTCGCTGCCGGACGCGGTGAACATCCTGCGGGTCGCAGCGGTGCTGACGCTGGCACTGGTCGTGGTGGATTACGTCTACTTCTTCACCGGAGCGAATTCGCCAAGTCCGGTGTTCCTCGGCCGTGTCACGATCATCCTGTTCTTCTTCCTCGAGGTGTTCGCGCTGAGCGCGCTGCGCCTCGGCTATCGCTACTTCCGCGCTTCGCGCACGCGACTTCATGCCCGATCCGACAATGCCGCGTCGGCGCTGCTGGTCGGACGCACGGCCGACGCGGAAGTCGTGCTGCGCGGCATCGAGAACGGCGCCATCAAGCGGCTCTGGCCGGTCGGCGTGCTCTCGCCGTCGGCCGCGGACCGCGGCCAGATGATCCGCAACATTCCCGTGGTCGGCGGCGTCGATGATATCGAAGCCGTGATTCGGGATTTCGAGAGCCGCCGGCGGCCGATCAAGCGCGTGATCATGACGCCCTCGGCCTTCGAGCCGGATGCGCATCCGGAAAGCGTGCTGATGCGCGCCAAGCGGCTCGGTCTGATGGTCAGCCGCCTGCCGTCGCTGGAGGGCGGCGATACGCCACGGCTCACCAATGTCGCGGTCGAAGACCTGCTGCTGCGCCCGAGCCAGAGGATCGACTATGCGCGGCTCGAGTCGCTGGTGAAGGGCAAGTCCGTCATCGTGACCGGCGGCGGCGGCTCGATCGGTGCGGAGATTTGCGAGAGGGTCGCGACCTTCGGCGCGGCGCGTCTCCTGGTCGTCGAGAACTCGGAGCCGGCGCTCTATGCGGTCACCGAGGCGCTATCCGCGCGCGACAGCGGCCCCGAGATCGAGGGCCGGATCGCGGACATCAGGGATCGCGAGCGCATCACGCGCCTGATGAGCGAGTTCAAGCCCGACATCGTGTTCCATGCCGCGGCGCTCAAGCATGTGCCGATCCTGGAGCGCGACTGGAGCGAAGGGGTCAAGACCAACATCTTCGGCTCCGTGAACGTCGCCGACGCGGCGCGTGCCGCAGGCGCGAGCGCCATGGTGATGATCTCGACCGACAAGGCCATCGAGCCGGTGTCGATGCTCGGCCTGACCAAGCGGTTCGCCGAGATGTACTGTCAGGCGATGGATCATGACCTGATGACCGAGGCCAGGGGTAAGTCGCACATGCGGCTGATCTCGGTGCGGTTCGGCAACGTGCTGGCCTCCAACGGATCCGTGGTGCCGAAATTCAAGGCCCAGATCGAGGCCGGCGGGCCGATCACGGTGACCCATCCGGACATGGTCCGTTATTTCATGACGATCCGCGAAGCCTGCGATCTCGTGATCACCGCCGCGACGCACGCCATGACGCCGGCGCGACCTGACGTCTCGGTCTATGTGCTGAACATGGGGCAGCCGGTGAAGATCGTCGATCTCGCCGAGCGGATGATCCGCCTGTCGGGCCTGCAACCGGGCGTCGACGTCGAGATCGTGTTCAGCGGCATCCGTCCCGGCGAGCGGCTGAACGAGATCCTGTTCGCAAGCCAGGAGCCGACGCTCGAAATCGGCGTTGCCGGCGTCATGGCCGCCAAGCCGAACCAGCCTCCGATGTCGACGCTGCGCAAGTGGCTCGCGGCGCTGGAAGATGCGATCGAGAGGGATGACCGCGTGACCATCCGTGCCGTTCTTCAGGACGCCGTGCCCGAGTTCGGATCGAATGCCGCCTGACCGCGCCGTCCTGTGGGCGATCAGGCAGGACCGTTTCGAAAGCCATTGATGCCCAGTTCTCGAAAAGTCGTGGTCGCCAGCCAGCATTATCCGCCGGACCACAGCACGACCGCCGCGATCATGTCCGCGATCGCCGAACGGATCGCGCAGGAGGCGGACGTGGTGGTGGTCTCCGGGATGCCGGGCTCGGCGAGGGCGCCGGCGCCGGGGCGCCCCGTCGTCGTCGAGATCAGGAACTGGCTGCCGGGAAAGGCGGCGCTGATCAAGCGCGCGCTGGCCGAGGCGCTGTTCACCGGACGGATGTTCTTTGCGTTGTTGTCGCGGCTGCAGCGGGGCGACGTGGCGCTGACGGTGACGGCTCCCTTCGCGCTGCCTTATGCGGTTGCCGCCGCGGCGCGGCTGAAGGGGGCCAAGTCGGCGTTGATCCTGCACGATTTGTTTCCGGATGTTCTCGTGATGGCCGGGCTGCTGCGGCCGTCCTCGCTGGTCGCGCGGGCGATGCGCGCGATCAACGCGCTGATGTTCCGGGCCTTGAACATCGTCATCGTCATCGGCCGCGATGCCGAGAAGCTGCTGCTGCGCTATCGTGGCATGACACCGGAGAAGATCAGGTTCATCCCGAACTGGGCCACGCTCGACCCTGGCAATCGTCCCGTCAGCCCCGACAATCCGTTTCGCAAGGCGATCGCCGCCCGCTTCGTCGTCGGCCTGTCCGGCAATCTCGGCTTCACCCACGATCCGGAGATCGTCTTCGGAGCCGCGCGGCTGTTGCGCGACGAGCGCGATATTCATTTCCTGCTGTCGGGATGGGGCATGGGCTTTGCGCGGCTAAAGGAGATGCAGGCCGAGGCGCAACTCGCCAACGTCACGCTGGTCGAGCGCGTCGCGGATGGCGAGCTCGATGCGCTGCTGTCCAGCGCGGACGTCTGGCTCATTCCCTATCGCAGGAACGTTGCCGGTGTATCGGTCCCGAGCCGGTTCTATAATCTGCTCGCAGCCGGCCGGCCCGTTATCCTGGTCTCCGAACCCGAAGCCGAGGCCGCGCTGACCGTCAGCGAGAACCGGCTGGGCTGGGTCGTCACGCCGGGACGGCCCGACCAACTCGCCGGTGCGATCAGGATGGCGTCGCAATCGCAGGACGCCGCGATGGCCGAGCGTGCCGTCGCGACCGCGCGGACCTTCAGTCCCGAGCGGGCCCTGTCGAGCTACGCCGCGCTGGTTGCGGAGCTGTTATCCAATCACGATGTGGAGCGGACAGCATGAATGATCGCCGCCCGACGGTTCTGGTGACGGGTGCGAGCGGCTTTGTCGGTCGCCACGTGGTGCCGGAGCTGGAGCAGAGCGGCTGGTTGGTGCGACGCGCGGTGCGCACCCCGCTGCAGGATGCAAACGACGTGGCGATCGGCTCGCTCAGTCCCGCCACCGACTGGCGCGCCGCGCTCGATGGCGTGGACGCCGTTGTTCACCTTGCGGCTCGCGTTCACCAGCAGTCCGATGAACAGGCGATCGAGCTCTACCGCAACGTCAATATCGAAGGCACGCTGCATCTGGCGCGTTCGGCGGTTGCGGCGGGCGTTCGGGATTTCATTTTTGTCAGCACGATCCTGGTGCATGGGCGCAGCAATTACGGGCGCCCGCCGTTTCGCGAGGACGACGTCCTGACGCCTCGCGGCCTCTACGGAAACTCGAAGGCGGCCGCTGAAGTTGGTCTGAAGGGGATTGTGCCGGGCAGCGGCATGAGGGTGACCGTGATCAGGCCGCCGCTGATCTACGGCGCCGGCGCGAAGGGAAATTTCGCCCTGCTCAAGCGCGCGGTGATCAATCGCATGCCGCTTCCGCTCGCCTTTGTGAAGAATCGCCGCGCGTTCCTGTCGGCGGAAAACCTGGCGTCGTTCATTCTGTATCGGTTGTCGCGACCGGGAAATGATTTCGACGTCTTTCTGGTGGCCGACCGCGAGCAGGTCTCGACGCGGGAGTTCGTCGAGCGCCTTGCCCGCGCGGCAGAAACCTCGCCGCATCTGTTCTGGCTGCCGTTGCCGCTCCTGAAAGCGTCGCTCACGGTGGGCGGCCGCAAGGAAGCCTATGACAGCCTGTTCGCCTCGCTTGAACTCGATCTATCCAAGGTCGCGAGCACCGGATGGCAGCAGCCGATCAGTCTCGATGAGGGGCTGAGACGCGCGCTGCGCCGAACGGATATGTAGATTTTGTTTTGACGCGTTTTCTTCACGCGAACCGGTAGCCACTTCGCTGGAAAACGCTCTGGCCCGATCAGAACGGTCGCGAGAACCGGCGCAGTTGCCAGGCGACGGCGAGCGCGCCGGCCAGCAGCAGGACGATATCTGCGGCGAGGGAATTGAGGGCGACCGATGCGAATGCGAGCAGCGCCAACCCCACGTTGAGCGCAAAGACCTCGCCGACGACGCGCCACACCACAAATCCGTTGTCGGTCGCGCGCTGATAGAAGTGCGAGCGGTGCGCGGACCAGAACGGCTCGCGCCGCGCGACGCGGCGAAACAGCGTGACCGTCGCATCGGTCAAATAATACAGCGGCAGCAGCAGCGCGGCGGCGAATTGCTGATGCAGGGCAAGCTCGAGCAGGCACCAGCCCAGCAGCAAGCCGATCGGCAGGCTGCCGACATCGCCAAGGAATATCTTTGCCACCGGCCGGTTGAACGGCGCGAAGCCGAGCAGCGCGCCGCACAGCGCTGCCGCGACCAGCGCGCAAGCCGCGGGCACATGGCCGAAGCTGCCGAGCAGGGCGACGGCCACCGTGATCGGCACGGCCTCGGCCGCCGTCATCAGGTCGAGCCCGTCCATGAAGTTGACGAGGTTCACGAACCAGAGGCCGGCGATCAGCAGCAGGCCGCGTTCGAGCCAGAGCGGGCAGGCCGGAACGAGCCTGAGATCGGACGGCGCTGAAAACACCACGGCTGCAACGGCGGCGGCCTGCAGCAACAGCCGCAGGACGACAGGTAGCGACCGGATGTCGTCGGCAAAGCCCACCACCGCGATGAACAGGCAGGCCGCGAACACGGTGAACGGTATCGTCAGGTCCGGCGATCCGGCCAGCACGACGACGATCCCGCCCGCCAGCAGCGTGGCTGCGATGACCGCGATGCCGGCGCCCTGCGGCGTTGGAATGCGGTGCGACGAGCGCGCATTCGGCTTCGCCAGTGCCACGCGCAGCAGCAGAGGCCGCGTTGCCTGGATCAGGACGGCCGAGATCGATGCGGCCAGCACCGCTGCGATCAATGACAGGAGGGTCTCGAAACCGCTCATTCTGGTCCGGTCACTGCGATCCCGGGAGTCGCGATGGCGATCCCGGGACTTCGATCGGCTCGGCGCCCTTGGCGGCCTTTTCCGGGCTCAGGATCCACACCAGGCCGCCGAACACACCGACCACGAACGACACCGCGCCGAACAGCAGCGAGATGTTGACGCCTTCATTCGCGATCAGGCCGGCATAGCCGAAGGCGAGCGCCATCGTGGCCTCGCGCACCCCCCAGCCGGCGATCGAGATCGGCATCATCGTGATCAGCATGACCGGGGGCAACAATTGGAATATCTGGCCGAAGGTGACGGGTGCCGTGATCGATTTCACCACGCACCAGCCGATCACGACGGTCACCACGTGAATGGCGATCGAAAGGGTCGCGACCCGCAATCCGTGCTTGCGGCTGAACAACACCCGGTTCGCGATGACCGCGCAGGCGTGGATGTGGTGCGTCGCCCACCACTGCTTCAGCCAGGGCCACGGCAACAGGCCGATCACGAGGAAACCAAAGCCGGCCGCAAGCGCGGCGATGTCGAGCAGCAGCAACGCCATCCAGCCGTGGGTATCGGAGATCAGCCGATAGCTCCAGGGCAGGGTGGCCGCGATGACGACGGCAAGCGCGATCAGTCCGACCGCGCGATCGACGAAGATCGAATAGGTGGCTGCGCGCCAGCCCGCACCGGCGCGCGCGACGAGCCATAGGCGCACGGCGTCGCCGCCGATCGAGGACGGCAGGGTCTGGTTGAAGAAGGTACCGATCACGTTGAAGCGCATCGCCTGCGCGGTTTCCAGCGGCGCGCCGCACTCCACGCTGATCTCGCGCCAGCGCAGCACCCCGAGAAAGATCTGCAGGAAGGTGACCGCGATCGCGAGGCCGAGCCAGCCCAGGCTCTCAGCCTGGATGCGGGAGGCGAGGTCGTACAGGTTGACCTTGCGCAGCGAGAAATAGAGCAGCGCAGCCGAGATCAGGATCTTGACGGTCGAAAGCAGGATTCGGCGCATTTCCGTTCGCGCTGCCAGGTTTTCAGGATGTGTCAAAAACAGCGCAAAACGCTTTCGCGCGCCCAAATTCGCCGCCTTGGTATGGTTTCCGCACCGATCTGGCAATACCCCGTACCGACCCTATTGCGGCCCGCTCGACGGGGCGGCTAAAGAGGCCGGACTGGGAGGGACAGCACCCACCCGGGGTTTACGATACGGGTAAAATCCGACCAGACGTGCGGGGGGCACGCGTGATACTGCTCGGATCGTGCTTTGGAGGTAACCCGGCCGCCCGCTGCGGCTGCCCGGGAAAAATCTTAGTGTGTCGTCCGCGGACACGACAGGACTTGAGGCATCGATGGATCGACGAATTATTCCCCTGATCATGTGCGGCGGCGCAGGGACGCGGCTCTGGCCGGCGTCACGCGAGGTGCATCCGAAGCAGTTCCTGTCCCTGTTCGGGGCGCGCTCGACCTTCCAGGAGACGCTGCTGCGGGTCTCCGACGCCGGCCTGTTCGAGCGGCCGATCGTGATCACCAACGAGGCCTATCGTTTCATGGTCCTGGAGCAACTGGCCGAGGTCGGCCGCGAGGCCGACGTGCTGCTGGAGCCGATGCGCCGCGACTCCGGGCCCGCGATCGCGGCGGGTGCGGCATTCGCGCAGAGCCGTGACAGCGAGGCGATCGTGCTGGCGCTCGCCGCCGATCACCTGGTGCGGGATACGCCGGCCTTCGTCGCCGCATGCCGCGGCGGATTGGTGGCTGCCGAAGCCGGCCGCATCGTGACCTTCGGCGTCAAGCCGGAGCGGCCCGCCACTGAATACGGCTATATCAGCCCGGGTGAGGTGGTCGCCGGCGAGGTGCGCGCGGTGGCAAAATTCGTCGAGAAGCCGGATGCCGCGACGGCGGCAGGCTATATCGATGCGGGTTATCTCTGGAACAGCGGCAACTTCATGTTCCGCGCCGGCGTGTTGCTCGACGAGTATCGCAAGGTCGATGCCGACAGCATTGCCGCGGTGGAGCAGTCGGTCACTACCGCGACGCGCGATCTCGGCTTCGTCAAGCTCGATGCCGCGGCGTTCGGCGCGGCGAAGGCGATCTCGATCGATTACGCGGTGATGGAGAAGACCGCTCATGCCGCGGTGGTGCCGGTGGCGTGCGGCTGGTCCGACATCGGCTCGTGGCGCCAGGTCTGGGAGCTCTCCGACAAGGACAGCCTCGGCAACGCGGCGCGCGGCGCGGCGGTGTTCGAGGACTCCCGCAATTGCAACGTCTCGACCGACCGGGCGCTGGTCGCGCTCGAAGGCGTCGACGACCTCGTCGTGGTCGCGACCCAGGACGCCGTGCTGGTGTCACGCCAGAAGGACGCCAACGGGCTGAAGCGGCTGGTCGCGAAATTGAAAGTGGCGGCGCCCGGGGTGACCGAGAACCACATCAAGGTGCATCGCCCCTGGGGCTCCTATCAATCGGTCGACAATGGCGACCGCCACCAGGTCAAGCGCATCATCGTCAAGCCGGGCGGGCGGCTGTCGCTGCAGAAGCACCATCACCGCTCCGAGCACTGGATCGTGGTGCGCGGCACCGCGCAGGTCACCGTCAACGAGCTGATCAAGACGGTGCACGAGAACGAGTCGATCTACATCCCGATCGGTGCGGTGCACCGGCTGGAGAATCCCGGCAAGATCCAGCTCGAGCTGATCGAGGTGCAGACCGGCAGCTATTTGGGCGAGGACGACATCATCCGCATCGAGGACGACTACCGGCGCAGCTGAGGCGAGCCGGTTCCCGCGCCGATCGCCGGGCGCGGGACGATGTAACTCTTTGAATCAAAACGTGTCCGGATTTCGCCGTTGGCATTCGCCACATTTGTGACGCCGTGCTATAGCGGCTGCCAACGAAGCGGGGTGATTTGCGCCGGGGGCGCAGATCGGGACGAGGGGCCTTGGTCTGATTCCCTCGGAGCCGGGATGGCTCCCTGAGGAGCCGGGACAACCGCCAGAACGCTACTTGGGGTCTACGATATGAATGCAAAAGTGTCCGCAGCCGGCGCGAGGGCCGATATCGGCCGCGCATTGCGCGTCGGCGTGATCGGCGCCGGCGTGATGGGCAGCAACCATGCCCGCGTGCTGGCCGGACTGCCCGGCGTCGTGCTGATCGGCATCGTCGATCCGCTGCCGGAACACCGCACACGCGCCATCGACCTGGTCGGTTGCCGCGCCTTCGAAAACCTCGATCAGCTGCTTGCCGAGGGCATCGATGCGGTGACGATCGCAGCACCGACCCACCTGCATCACGAGATCGCGCTCGCCTGCATCGCGCGCAACATCCACATCCTGGTCGAAAAGCCGGTCGCCTCCACGGTCGACGAGGGCCGCGAGATCGTCGCAGCCGCCGAGCGGGCCGGCGTCACGCTGATGGTCGGTCATGTCGAGCGCTTCAATCCGGCGGTCGCCGCGATCAAGCAGGCGATCTCGGGCGAGGACATCCTGTCGATCGGCATCACCCGGGTCGGCCCGTTCCCGCCGCGGATGTCCAATGTCGGCGTCGTGATCGATCTCGCCGTGCACGACATCGACTTGATCCGCTGGTTCACCGAGTCCGACATCGTCGAGGTGCAGCCGCAGCTCTCGAGCGCGGTCGCCGAGCGCGAGGACATCGCACTGCTGCAATTCCGCACGGCGTCCGGTGTGCTCGCCCACATCAACACCAACTGGCTGACGCCGTTCAAGGCGCGCAACGTGACGGTCGCGACCCGCGGCAAGTACGTGATGGGCGACCTGCTCACCCGCCAGGTCACCGAATGCTTCGGCTTCAAGCCGGACGGCAGCTATTCGATGCGTCATCTGCCGGTCGGTCACGACGAGCCGCTGCGCGCCGAACTGATCGCCTTCCTCGATGCCGTGCGCAGCGGCAAGCTGCCGGCGGTGTCCGGCGACGAAGGCGTGGCGAGCCTCGCGATCGCGATCCGCTGCCTGGAATCGCCCGCCCGGCCCGCCGCCTCGACGATGCGCAAGGGACCGCGCCGCATCGCCGGCTGATTGCCTTCACTGGCTGATTGTCATCCATTCAACACGTGCAAAGAGCTTCCATGAACCAGCATATGCAGCTTGAGCCCATTCCCTTCATCGATATCGCCGCGCAGCGCCGCCGGCTCGGCAAGTCGATCGATGACGCGGTCGCGCGCGTGCTCGACCATTGCCAGTTCATCAACGGTCCGGAAGTCACCGCGCTGGAGAGGGCGCTGGCCGACTATAGCGGCGCCAAGCACGTGGTGAGCTGCGCCAGCGGCACCGACGCGCTCCTGATGGTCCTGATGGCGAAGAATGTCGGGCCGGGCGATGCGGTGCTGTGCCCGACCTTCACCTTTTGCGCGACCGGCGAAGTCGTGACGCTGACCGGCGCGACGCCGGTTTTCGTGGATGTCGATGAGGAGACCTTCAACATCGACGTCAACTCGCTGAAGCGCGGCATCGCAACGGCGCGCGCACGCGGATGGAAGCCGGTTGCCGTGATCCCGGTCGATCTGTTCGGCCAGAGCGCCGATCACGACGCGATCGGCGCGGTCGCCGAGGCCGAGGGCCTGTTCGTGCTCGACGACGCCGCGCAGGGCTTTGGCGCAACCTACAAGAACCGCAAGCTCGGCACTTTCGGGCTCGCGACCGGAACCAGCTTCTTCCCGGCCAAGCCGCTCGGCTGCTTCGGCGACGGCGGCGCGATCTTCACCGACGACGAGGAACTCGCGCGCACGCTGCGCAGCATCCGCGTCCACGGCCAGGGCTCGGACAAGTACGATAACGTGCGGCTCGGCCTCACGGCGCGGCTCGACACCATGCAAGCGGCGATCCTGCTCGAGAAGCTGAAGATCTTCGACGACGAGATCGCGGCGCGCAACAAGGTGGCGGAACGCTATTCGCGGGCGCTCGGCAACCTCGTCGCGGTGCCGCGCGTGGCTCCCGGCTGCACCTCGGTCTGGGCGCAATACACCATCCGTCTGACCAACGGCATCGATCGTGACGCCTTCGCGGCCGCCTTGAAGGCGCAGGGCGTGCCGACCATGATCTACTATCCGAAGTCGGTCCACCAGCAGACGGCCTACAGCCACTATCCGGTTGCCGACGGTGGCCTGCCGGTCAGCGAGCGCCTGTCGAAGGACGTCATCGCCCTGCCGATGCACCCCTATCTCGACGAGGCGGCGCAGGACCGCGTCATCGCGGCTGTGCGCAGCGCTCTTTCGGCCTAATAGGTCATTTTGACGTAGGGTGACGATGCGCTAGAAGCAGCGCATGCTTGGGCGCATCTTCACCGTCGGCGGCTATACCCTGCTATCGCGGGTCACCGGGTTCGCGCGCGACATCATGCTCGCGGCGATCCTCGGCGCCGGGCCGGTCGCCGACGCCTTCTTCGTGGCGCTGCGGCTGCCCAATCATTTCCGCGCGATCTTTGCCGAAGGCGCCTTCAACGCCGCCTTCGTGCCGGCCTATGCCCATGTTCATGGTGAGCGCGGCGAGGCGTCGGCGCGGCTGTTCGCCGACCGCATCTTTACGCTGCTGTTCGCCTCGCAGGTGGTGCTGCTGGTGGTGGCGGTGGTGTTCATGCCGCAGGCGATGAGCATTCTCGCGCCGGGCTTCACCGAGGACGCAGCCCAGCGCCAACTCGCGATCGAGCTGACGCGGATCACCTTTCCCTATCTGCTCCTGATCACGCTGGTGACGCTCTATGGCGGCATGCTCAACGTGATGCATCGCTTCGCCAGCGCCGCTGCGGCGCCGATCTTCCTCAACCTCGCCATGATGATGACGCTGGCGCTCGCGGCGTTCTTCCCGAGCGCCGGCCACGCCGCGGCCTGGGGCGTCCTGATCTCGGGCTTCCTGCAGTTCTTCCTGCTCGCCGGCGACCTCGGGCGTCACGGCGGCCTGCCGCGATTCGCGGCCCTCAGGCTCGACGAGGACGTCCGCGCCTTCTTCCGCGCGCTGGGGCCGGCAACCCTGGGTTCGATGGGAACGCAGGTGGCGCTGTTCGCCGACACCATCATCGCGACCTTCCTCCCCGCCGGCGCGCTGTCGGCGCTGTACTATGCCGACCGACTCAATCAATTGCCGATCGGCGTGATCGGGATCGCGATCGGCACCGTGCTGCTGCCGGAGATGTCGCGGCGCCTGACCGCCGACGATCACGGCGGCGCCATGGCCGCGCAGCGCCGCGCCTTCGATTTCACGCTGCTGTTCTCGGTGCCGTTCGTGGCGGCGTTCCTGACGGTCGCCGATCCGATCATGCGCGCGATGTTTGCCCGCGGCGCCTTCTCGAAGGCCGACGCCGCAAGCGCGGGCGCCACGCTCGCGGCCTATGCGGTCGGCCTGATTCCATTCGTGATGATTCGCAGCGCGGTCGCGACCTTCTATGCGCGCAAGGACACCGCAACCCCGGTCAAGGCGGCGCTGACCGGGGTCGCGGTCAACGTCGCGCTGAAGATCGCGCTGGTCGGCTCACTGGCGCAGGTCGGGCTCGCGCTCGCGACCGCGGTCGGCGCCTGGGTCAATCTCCTGCTGGTGCTGCTGTTCGCGGTGCGCCGCGGCTATCTCGCGTTCGATCGCGCGCTGATCCGCTCGTTCGGCACTTTCGCGATTTGCGGGCTGCTGCTTGCGCTCGCGCTGTGGCTGACCTCGCATTTCGCCTATGTGTGGTTCGCGCCGATGCAGATCTTTCGCGATGAGATGATCCTGCTGCTGCTGATCACGGTCGGCGCCTTCGTCTACGCCTTGCTGATCCTCACACTGTTCGGCCGCGGCTGGCTGTTCGCGCTGCGGCGCGTATAGTTTTACCTGTCAAATCAAATGCATAGGAGCCGACCGTGGGATAGCGCCGCGTGCGGCGGAAAGCGGTTTGCGCTTCGCTGACAACCACGCCAATATGCATACAAACAACCAAGGCAATTGGAGAGACGATGGCAGCTCCCATCAAGTTCGGCGTCGGACAAAGTGTGCGACGCAAGGAGGATGACGCTCTGATTCGCGGCAAGGGCCGCTATACTGACGACGTTGCACCGTCTCCCGCATTGCACGCGTTGATGCTGCGCTCGCCGCATGCGCACGCGACCTACACGATCGATGCCGGCAAGGCCCGCGGCATGCCCGGCGTGGCGCTGATCCTGACCGCGGCCGATGTCGCCGAGCTCGGCGGCCTGCCGTGCCTGTTCAATCTCGAAACCGATCCGTTCACCGCACCGCCTTATCCGATCCTCGCCAAGGATGAGGTGCGCCATGTCGGCGACGCCATCGCCTTTGTGGTCGCCGATACCGTCGATCATGCCCGCGACGCGATCGAGGCCATCGACGTCAAGTGGACGCCGTTGCCGGCGGTGGCCGGCCTGATCAATGCGGTGAAGAAGGGCGCGCCGCAGGTGTGGCCGGACAAGCCCGGCAATCTGCTGTTCGACGTATCGATCGGCGACAAGGGCGCGGCCGAGGCCGCCTTTGCCAAGGCGCATGCGGTGGCCGAGATCACCATCGTCAATCCGCGCGTCATTACCAATTTCATGGAGACGCGCGCCGCGGTCGCCGAGTACGACGCCAGGAAGGATCATCTGACGCTGACGATCGGCAGCCAGGGCAGCCACCGCCTGCGCGAGATCCTCTGCGACATGATCCTGAAGATGCCGAAGGAGAACATGCGGGTGATCTGCCCGGATGTCGGCGGCGGCTTCGGCACCAAGCTGTTTCCATATCGCGAGTATGCGCTGATCTCGGTCGCGGCGCGCAAGCTCAAGAAGTCCGTCAAATGGACCGCCGAGCGTTCCGACCATTTCATGGGCGACGCGCAGGGCCGCGACAATCTCACCACCGCGAAGATGGCGCTCGCCGAGGACGGCAAATTCCTCGGCATGGATGTCGACCTGATGGGCGACATGGGTGCCTATCTCTCGACGTTTGCGCCCTATATCCCGCATGGCGGCGCCGGCATGCTGCCGGGCCTCTATGACATCCAGGCCTTCCACTGCCGCGTCCGCACGGTGTTCACCAACACGGTGCCGGTCGACGCCTATCGCGGCGCCGGCCGCCCGGAGGCCGCCTATGTGATCGAGCGGCTGGTCGATGCCGCCGCGCGAAAGCTCGGCATGACGCCGGACGCCATCCGGCGGAAGAATTTCATCCCGCCGAAATCGCTGCCCTACACGACCGCGACCGGCAAGGTCTACGACTCCGGCGACTTCGCCGCGCATATGAAGCGCGCGATGGAGATCGCCAACTGGAAGGAGTTTCCGAAGCGCGCCAAGGCCGCCAAGAAGGACGGGCTCGTGCGGGGCATCGGCATGGCGAGCTATGTCGAGGTCTGCGGCACCATGGGCGAGGAGACCGCCAATGTGGCGCTCGATCCCAACGGCGATATCTCGATCCTGATCGGCACGCAGTCGAGCGGGCAGGGCCACCAGACCGCCTATGCGCAGATCGTCGCCGAGCAGTTCGGCGTGCCGCCGGAGCGCGTCCATGTTCTGCAGGGCGACACCGACAAGATCGCGACCGGGCTCGGCACCGGCGGTTCGGCATCGATCCCGTCCGGCGGCGTCAGCGTGCAGCGGGCGACGCACGAGCTCGGCAACAAGCTGAAGGAGCTGGCGGCGCAGGCGCTGGAAGCCGGCGCCGGCGACCTCGAGATCGCCGACGGCCGCGTCCGCATCGCCGGCACCGACCGTTCGGTCAGCTTTGCCGATCTCGCCAAGCGTCCCGGCGGCGATACCTCGAAGATGAATGCGAGCGCGACCTTCGCCAGCGCCGACGGCACCTATCCGAACGGCACGCATCTCGCCGAGGTCGAGATCGATCCCGCCACCGGTATCATCAAGATCGTCAGCTACGTCATCGTCGACGATTTCGGCGTCACGCTCAATCCGCTGATGCTCGCGGGCCAGGTTCATGGCGGCGCGATGCAGGGCATCGGGCAGGCGCTGATGGAGCAGGCGGTCTATAGCCCGACCGACGGCCAACTCGTCACCGGCACCTTCATGGACTATGCGATGCCGCGCGCCGCCGACGGGCCGTCCTTCGTGTTCGAGACCCACAACGTGCCGTGCACGACCAACCCGCTCGGCGTGAAGGGCGCGGGCGAAGCCGGCGCGATCGGCTCGTGCCCGGCAGTCGTCAACGCGATCGTCGAAGGGCTGCATCGCGAGTTCGGGATCGACCACATCGACATGCCGGCCACGCCGGAGCGGGTCTGGATCGCGATCCGCGAGGCGCAGCGCCGCCATAATCTCTGATAAATTGTCGCAGGCGGAATGAAGACTCCGCCGGCGGTGTTTGCAAACCAGGCCGGCCGCGTACCTGCGGACCGGGACAGAGCGGGATTGAGGGGTTTTGTCGATGAAGCGGATTGTCGTCGTTGCAGCGATGCTTGCGTTGAGTGCGGGGGCGGTGGTGGCCGACCAGAATCAGGTCAAGCAGACCCAGGCCCAGATGAAGGAAACCGGCAAGAACGCCGGTGCACTCGGCGCCATCATCAAGGGCGAGAAGCCCTACGAGCAGGCAACGGTCGACGCCGCGCTGGCGAAGTTCGAGGACACCGCCAAGAAGCTGCCGACGCTGTTCCCTGAAAGCAGCAAGGGCCTCAAGACGGAAGGCGATTACTCCGCTGGGCCGAAGATCTGGGAAGACAAGGCCGGCTTCGAGCAGCACATCGCGAGCTTTGCCAAGTCTGTCGCTGACGCCAAGGGCAAGATCAAGGATGTCGACACGCTGAAGGCCGAGCTGACGGTGATCGGCAAGCAGTGCGGCGGCTGCCACGAGACCTATCGCCTCAAGAAGGGCTGATCGCCATTCGGTCGATCAAAGGGCGGATGCCGTGAAGCATCCGCCCTTTTTTGTGCCGGCCGTTTCTTGTTGACGTGACTTTGCGCGATCTACTTGGTGAACTGATTACTTCGTGACCTGGCCGCGGATCTCGCCGCCCGGGTTGGCCGCGGTGTGGACGTTGACATAGTACTTGCCGGCGAGGAGATCGGCGGCCTGCGCGTCGGTCAACGTTGCGCTGCCCTCGACCGGGCTCGACGTCGCGTTAGGGATGGCAACCGCGACACCAGAATTCTTGCCGGCTTCGGCGGGGCCGTGGAAATGCGCGGCGGTGGCCGGACCCGACAGGCCGGAATAGGTCAGCTTCCAGCTGAGCTTCTTGGTGGCTGCGTCGTAGTCGATGTCGGCAGTGCCGGTGCCGGCGCTGGTGGTCGCAGGCACTTCGGACTTGCCGTCCAATTTGGCCTGCAGCTTCTCGGCAAAGGCCGGACCGGCGAGCGCGATTGCGGCGCCCAATGTTAGTGTGGCAAGCAAGGTCTTGTTTGGCATGGTTCTCTCCCCTTTGACGTCACACGATGGTTGCAAATCTTCAAACCGCGGCTCTCCGGATTTATTCCCAAAATGATCGTGAGTGCGGCAAATTTGATGCGAGCTTGTGCGACCGGTTGCCATCATACTGGTTGATGAACTGACGCGGCCAATGACGGATCGGTGAATGTTGCGACGAATTCTCCTCCTGGCCGCTTTGGCCGGCTTGATCGGCTTCGGTGTGTTCTGGTGGCTGACGATCCCCGCGACCGTTGCCGCGAGCGCGCTGCCCGCCTACCAGCCCAATCTGGCCAACGGGCTCACAACGTTCAATGCGGGAGGATGTTCCTCCTGCCATGCGGTGCCGAAGCAGGACGATCGCACCAGGCTCGGGGGCGGCCTCGCGATACCGTCGCCGTTCGGTACCTTCTATGCGCCGAACATCTCGCCCGACCCGAACGACGGCATCGGCCGCTGGAGTGAGGCTGATTTCGTCACCGCGGTCATGAAGGGCACCTCGCCGTCGGGGACGCACTATTTTCCAGCGTTTCCCTACACATCCTATCAGCACGCCAGGCTCAATGACGTGCGCGACCTGTTCGCCTATCTGAAGACCTTGCCGCCGGTCGCCGGCAAGGTGCGCGACCACGATGTGCCGTTTCCCTTCAACATCAGGCGCAATGTCGGTGTCTGGAAATTCCTGTTCATGGACGGCAAGCCGTTCGTCGCGGATGCGAGCCGCTCGGCGCATTGGTATCGCGGCGCCTATCTCGTCAACAGCTTCGGCCATTGCGCCGAGTGTCACAGCCCGCGCAATTTCCTCGGCGGCATCGTCAGCTCGCAGCGCTTCGCCGGTGGCCCGAATCCGGAAGGCGAAGGCTGGGTGCCCAACATCACGCCGCGGGGGATCGCCGACTGGAGCGCGAAGGACCTCGCCTATTTCCTCGAGAGCGGACAGACGCCGGACGGCGACAGTGCCGGCGGATCGATGGTGCGCGTGATCCGCAACACCTCGCAACTCTCGCCGACCGATCGCGACGCGATCGCCGAATACATCAAGTCGCTGCCGCCGGTCGAGGGACCGCCGAAGCCGGTCAAGAAGGAGAAGGAGTCCTAGCGGGCGCGTCCTACTTCGCGCCGAACGCCTTGAAGGTGATGATGGTGAGGGTGTCCTGGATGCCCGGGATCACCTGAACCTTCTCGTTGATGAAATGGCCGATGTCGGTGTCGTGGTCGACGTAGAACTTGACCAGGAGGTCGTAATTGCCCGCGGTGGAGTAGATCTCGGACGCAATCTCGGCCTCCGCCAGCGCGTTGGCGACGGTGTAGGACTGGCCGAGCTTGCATTTGATCTGGACGAAGAAAGGAACCATCAAAGTCGCCTCCGGGGATTTCCGCGACTATAGGCCAAAAACGGGCGGCCAAGGCAAGGGGGCAAGGCAAGGGGGCAACAAGGCCAACTCGCGGTAGAGTCAGGCGAACTTGCTGCCGATGGGCGGCCGGGCTAGGACAGGCCATGATCTCGTTCGTCATGGTCTCATTCGTCTCGACCGCCGGTCCCGCAACATGACGCCGGTCGCGCTCACCATTGCCGGCTCGGATTCCTCTGGCGGGGCGGGCATCCAGGCCGATCTCAAGAGCTTTGCCGCGCTCGGGGTCTATGGTGCCTCGGCCATAACGGCGCTGACGGCGCAGAACACCACCGGCGTCAGCGGCATCCACCCGGTGCCCGCTTCGTTCGTCACGGCCCAGATCGATGCGGTGTTTTCCGACCTCGACGTCGGCGCGGTGAAGATCGGCATGGTGGCGCAGGCCGAGACGATCGTGGCGATTGCCGACGGGCTGCAGCGCTGGGCGCCGCGCCATGTCGTGCTCGATCCGGTGATGGTCGCAACCTCGGGCGATCGGCTGCTGGCTGCCGAGGCGGTCGATGCGCTGAAGACCATGCTGTTTCCACTGGCCTCGCTGATCACGCCGAACCTGCCGGAAGCGGCGGCGCTGCTGAACGAGCCGGTCGCATCGAGTGAGTCCGACGTCGCGCGACAGGGCCGGCAATTGCTGGCGATGGGATGTCGCGCGGTGCTGGTCAAGGGCGGCCACGGGCACGGCGCCGAGAGCATCGACTATCTGATCGATGGCGCGCGCAGCATCGCGCTCGCAGCGCCACGCATTGCGACATCGAACACGCACGGCACCGGCTGCTCGCTGTCGTCGGCGATCGCCGCCGGGCTCGCGAAAGGCGAGGCGCTGGAGACCGCCGTGCGCAACGCCAAGGCGTGGATCACCGATGCGATCGCGCAGGCGGATCGCTTCGCCGTCGGCCATGGCCACGGACCGGTGCATCACTTCCACAAGTATTATTGAAAGCTCGGAGGCTTCATCCGGGCTCCGCATTCGTTGCTCAAATGCGCGTTGTTCCGCCGCGATATGCAGGCAACTCCTGTTCCGCACAGCCGCGTCCATCCATGTCGCCAGATTGTCGCACGCCGCTGTTATCCGCACTGGAGGGCGTGCTGCTGATTCTCGTTAACTGTTAGTGAGGCCTTGGGTCGCGGGGATCGTCATCGCCTTGTCACAGGAATCTGTTAGGTGCACAGGCATGGGAAGTGACTCCTTGAGTGAAGAAAGCCCAGAGCGGCGCTTTCGCACTTTGTTTATCTCCGATGTTCATCTCGGAGCCCGCGGTTCGCAAGCCGACCGCCTGCTGGACTTCCTCCGCTCCCACGATGCCGACACGATCTATCTCGTTGGTGATATCGTCGACGGCTGGGCGCTGAAGTCGAACTGGTACTGGCCGCAGACCCACAATGATTTCGTGCAGAAGATGCTGCGCAAGGCGCGCAAGGGCGCCAAGGTGATCTACGTCCCGGGCAACCACGACGAGTTCCTGCGCAAATATTACGGCACGCATTTCGGCGGCATCGACGTGGTGGAGAACACCGTTCACACCGGCGCCGACGGCAAGCGCTACCTCGTGATCCACGGCGACATCTTCGATCTCGTGGTGCAGAACGCGCGCTGGCTCGCCCATCTCGGCGACAAGGCCTACGACTTCGCGATCCAGATGAATCGGTTCGTCAATTTCTTCCGCAAGATGTTCGGTGTGCCGTACTGGTCGCTGTCGCAATGGGCCAAGCTGAAGGTCAAGAAGGCGGTGAACTATATCGGCGCGTTCGAGGCGACGCTGGCCGGCGAGGCGCGGCGTCACGGCTGCGACGGCGTGATCTGCGGCCATATCCATTACGCGACGATTCATGACGAGCACGGCATCCGCTACATGAATTGCGGCGACTGGGTCGAGAGCTGCACGGCGCTCGCCGAGCATGAGGACGGCCATTTCGAGATCATCACCTGGACCGACCCGGTGCGCCGGATCGCGCCGGTTCCGCGAGTGACGGCACGCGCTGCATGACGCATATCCTGGTCGCGACCGATGCGTGGCATCCCCAGGTCAACGGGGTTGTCCGCACGCTGACCATGATGGCACAGGCGGCCAAATCGCTCGGCGTCGAGGTGAGCTTCCTGACGCCGGACGAGTTCCGCACCTTCGCGATGCCGAGCTATCGCGATCTCCGGCTGGCGCTGCCGTACCAGGCCAAGGTCGCTAGCCTGATCGAGGCGGCCAAGCCCGACAGCATCCATATCGCGACCGAAGGCCCGATCGGGCTCTCGGTCCGCCGCTATTGCCGTAGGCGCGGCCTGCCGTTCACGACGAGCTTCCACACCCGCTTCCCCGAATACGTCTCGGCACGGACGCCTGTCCCGGAAGCCTGGGTGTGGCGGGCACTGCGCTGGTTCCACAGGCCGAGCCGGGCGGTGATGGCCGCGACCCCGGCGCTGGCCGCCGAACTGCGCCAGCGCGGCTTCCGCAACGTGGTGCTGTGGTCGCGCGGCGTCGACACCGCGCTGTTCCACCCGCGCGATGTCGATCTCTGCCTGCCGCAGCCGGTCTATCTCAGCGTCGGCCGGGTGGCGGTGGAGAAGAACCTCGAAGCATTCCTTGATCTCGATCTGCCCGGCACCAAGGTGGTGGTCGGCGACGGCCCGGCGCGGGCGGCGCTGGAGCGGAAATATCCGGAAGCCCTCTTCCTCGGCGCCCGCCATGGGGAAGAATTGGCCGAAATCTACGCCGCGGCCGATGTGTTCGTTTTCCCCAGCCGCACCGATACGTTCGGTTTGGTGCTGCTTGAAGCGCTGGCCAGCGGCTTGCCGGTTGCCGCTTTTCCGGTCACCGGTCCCCGCGACGTGATCGGCGCGGCGCCGGTCGGCGTGCTCGACGAGGATCTGCGCCACGCCTGCCTGGAGGCGCTCAGCATCCCGCGGCAGGCCTGCGTCGATTTTGCCGCGCTCCACACCTGGCAGGCGTCGGCCCGGGTGTTCATCGACCGCTGCATGAACGTCCGCCCCGTCGCGCCCGACGGCGAGGGGGAGGCATTCGAATTCGGCGCCGAAGAGCACCATTTCGCGGCCTTGCCGGCGCCTCAGCCAAACTCACGCTAAAGCGTCTTGCCGGGTTGCCCGCCGCCGCGATACAAATCGTGGATGACGGACATCACTCTCAATCCACCCGTCGCTGCTGCGGACATCGATGCCGCCGCAAGGGTGGTCGCGCCGTTCGCGGTGCGCACGCCGCTCCTGACTTTCCCCGTTCTCAACGAACGCGTCGGCACCCAGGTCTTCCTCAAGCCCGAGATGCTGCAACGGACCGGATCGTTCAAGTTCCGCGGCGCCTTCAACAAGCTCGCCTCGATACCGCAGGACAAGCGGAGCGGGGGCGTCGTCGCGTTCTCCTCGGGCAACCACGCCCAGGGCGTTGCCGCGGCGGCAAAGATCCTCAACATGCAGGCGACCATCGTGATGCCCGCGGACTCGCCGATCACCAAGCGCGAGCGGACCAAGTCCTATGGCGCCGAGGTCGTGCTGTACGATCGCGATCGCGACGACCGCGAGGCGATCGCCAATGGTATCGCCAGCAAGCGCGGCGCGACGTTGGTGCGTCCTTATGACGATCCCTTCGTGATCGCGGGCCAGGGCACCGCCGGCCGCGAGATCGCCGAGGACATGGCAGCGCTCGGGCTTGTGCCCGACATCGTGGTGGCGCCGGCTTCCGGCGGCGGCCTGATCGCGGGCGTTGCTACCGCCGTGAAGGCGAAATATCCGCAGGCCCAGGTGATCGTCGCCGAGCCCGCGGGCTATGACGACCACGCTTTGTCGCTCAAGGTCGGCCATCGCGAGGCGCATCCGGTCGCGGCGCGCACCATCTGCGATGCGCTGATGGCGATGATGCCGGGCGAGCTCACCTTCGCCATCAACAGCAAGCTGCTGGCAAACGGCGTCAGCGTCTCCGACGACGAGGTCGGTGCCGCCGTCGCCTTCGCCTATCGCGAGCTGAAGCTCGTGGTCGAGCCCGGCGGCGCGGTCGGGCTCGCGGCGCTGCTGGCGGGACGGATCGACGCCAAGGGCAAGAACGTCGTCATCGTGCTCTCGGGCGGCAATGTCGATGCCGACCTGTTCGCGAAGCTCGTCGCCTGAGGCCTGCATCTTGAAATGAAACCGGGGCAGGGCGGTGCTCGCTCTGCCCCCGTTTCGTTGTGGAGCGCGGCTGATCAGTGCCTGACGCCGCCACGGTGGCTGCCGCCCATTCCGCCGAGATGTGAGCCGGACGGACTTGGGTGGAACTCTGTATGGCTACCACCCGATCCCGTCCGGTTGACTTGCATGCTCTGCCGCTCGGCACGGAAGTGCTGCCCGCTGTTATCTTTCATGATCCGGTTCGATGTGGTGTTGCCGGCATTGGCTCCAGGAAGGCTCGGGACCTTGCCCTTGCCGATTGAGCTTGGCATGCCGACCGGCTTCGCTCCAGGCGCGGGCATGGTCACGATCTTGCCGACGGCACCCTGCGCGCCGGCATTGATCGGCCGGAAGGCTGGACGACTAGAAAGCCGAGTGAACTGCATCAGCGGAATTGCTTTCGGCTGCATCTGCAGCTTCAACGCCGACTGCGCGTAGGGGCTGTTGCCGAAATTGTCGTGGAAGGTCTTGTAGGCGAACGGCGTGTTGGCGAGCACCGCCTTGTGCCATGCCGCGACCTGCAACCAGTTCGTCAGCAGGAAGCGAATGCGGTCGCAGAGCGGATCGCGCGGATAAAGCCGGATGAATTCCTCATAATAGTCCGGCCGCCCCTCCGACAGCACGAAGTCATAGGCCTGGCGCACCGAGCGGTTCGGCAGGTTCGACGCCATCTGCACCACCGGGCCATTCGCCGGCGCCCGCGCCGACGCGACGGCGGTGTCGCCGAAGAAATAGAAATCGGAGGTCAGCGACGAGCTTTCCCAGGGCGTCTGCCGGCCGTCGGTCGTAGAGTTGACGTCGAGGCGAATGCGCTTGAACAGCTGCTCGATCGGCAGATTGGGCTCGCGCGCCAGGCGCAGGAAGGCGTTGGTGTAGGGGCTGTGGCCGTTGCTGCCGTCCTGCGCTTCCATGCCGGGCGCGGTCGAATAGCCGACGATCGAGCCGCTCGGGGCATCGACGACGGCGACGGCAAGGCCGCGGCCGGCGTCGTTGACATTTGGAAACGGGTTGTTGCGGCAGGCGTCGAGCACCACGATGCGCATCCGGCTCGGGATGTTCTCGAGCGTGCCCATCACGTCGACGAGACGCACCGCATTGCCGTCGAGGTCGGACGGCGTTGCGATCTTGGCATCGACCGGAATCAGATAGTTCTCGCCGGCGAGCTGCACGCCGTGGCCGGCGTAATAGATCATCGCGACCGTGCCGGGGCCGCGCGCCGCGACCTTGTCGGAGAAATCCTGCAACACCTTGACCATGTCGCCCTGCCTGAGGTCGGTCGCGGAGATCACCTCGAAGCCGGCCGCGTTCAACAGCTCGGCCATCGACTGCGCGTCATTGCCGGGATTGGCGAGCTTTGGCGCATTCTCGTAGTTCGCATTGCCGATCACGAGCGCGACGCGCTGCTCGGGGCCGCGTGGCGCAGCCGGCGCCGCTGCGGTGGGCATCGCCGGCGAATCCGCTTGATCGATCGATTGTGCAGGCGTCTGCGTTGCGTTGCCGACGGTGACGCCGCTGGTCTCGGCAGATGCTGTGCCCGATACGCCGAGGCTCAACAGACCGAACAATGCGGCCGATATCATGATGGATGTCAGGCGGACCATCGCGCGCTCCCAAAAGCTGGTCCCGGTGCAGGACCGGTCGCGGCGAGGCTAGGCGCGGACACGCCCGCCGTACGTGAGCTGGGTCACGCTGCGCGGGTGGTCAATGGGAGCAAACCGCCTCAAGGAAAGCTGCGGATGACTTCGATCGGCCCGACGATTGCAGCGTTGAATGCCGGCAGGTCCTCCGCCGGGATCCAGTATTCGAGATGCGCGTGGCCACCAGCCTCCTGCACATCATAGCGATCGATGAAGCTTCGCTTGACCTGAAACCGTGTGACGAATCCGGCGCCACTTGCGGGCACGTTCCAGTCGCGCGCGATCTTTGCGGCGTACTCTTCCGTCAGGACTGGATAGAAGATCGGTTGATCGAGAAGCCGCAGCGGAAAGGCACGCATGCCACTCTGCTCGATCAGCGCGAGCTCCTGGGGGCCCACAGGTCGCCAAAGAGTGATCGTGTCGGTTTCGTCGGGCATCGGACTGCGCTTACGAGAAGAACGCGATTCTCTCGACCTGGCTCATGCGGCGGATCGGTGCGAGCGGATCGTTGGCCGCGACGCTCGGCTTTTTCAGAAGGCCGCTCGCGATGATGGTCGAGCCGAGTGAGACTTCTGCTGCGGGAGCAGCGGCAGCCTCGACGGCGGGCGGGAGAGGCGGCGGCACGGTTGCCGGAGCCGCGGCAACCGGTGCTGCAGCAATCGGCGCTGCGGCCATCGGTGGCGGCTCGACCTTGATCTCGATCGGCTCGGGCGCCGGTGCGGGCTCGGGCTGAATGGCCGGTGCGACCATCTCGGGCTCGTCAGCCATCGCCTCGGCGACCCGCATCTCCTCGGCAGCGTGTATCTCTTCGGCGATCGCTTCTTCGTCGATCGGATCGGGCGCGCCCATCTCCATCGCGATGAGGTCGAGCACCGCTTCGTCCTGGGCGTCAGCGGCGGCCTCGGTGACGCGGGCGAGCTCTGCGGCTTCGGCTTCGGCCAGCGCGGCCTCCGCCTTGAGCCATGCTTCGTTCGGCTCCGGCACCGCGGCCGTGGTAGTCCCAGTGATCGGCGTTGCAACGGCCTCCTGAGGCGGCGCCGGCGGCGCGGCGGCCAGTGTAGCATCGGGGGCAGCACTATCGGCGGCAGCGGTTTCGGCCACCGGTGGCGGCGAGGGGGCAGCAGCGGGCGGTTCCGCAACCGGTGCTTCGGCCACATCTGGTTCGGCCGCAGGCGCTTCCGCCTGGTCCGGATCGAATTCGCTGAGTCGGCGGGCCAACGCCGCGAAAGCGGCATCCAGCACGGCCTTGGCGTCGTCCATCGAAACCTGGGTCGCACCGGCCTCGATCGCGCTGGCCTGCGAATCGATGATGTCACAGATCCGGCCGTCATTGCCGATCTCGCGCAGCCGCCAGGAGATCTCCCTGATCACCCGCACGCCCTTGCGTACCGGCGCGAGATTTGGCTCGAAGCTGATGCCGTCGAGCGCCGCGATGGCGGAGGCCTGGGCGGCCTCGATCGCGCCGCGCAGCGCGGCCAACGCCTGCGCCAGCTGCTCGTCCCGGATGGCCGCCGCGGCGGCTTGCCGCTGCGCGCTGAGGCTGTCCTCGATCCGCGCCACGGCGTCGAGCACCATGCGGGTGTCGGCATTGCGGTTGCGCTTGGCGTATTCGCCGAGGAACCAGCGGCCCCGCGAGGTCTCCATGAAGGCCGCGCTGATCGCAGCATAGTCCTCCTCGCTCGGCAGGGCCGCGCGGGCGGATATCGGAGACAGGGCGAATGCTTCTTCGGCCATCACAATCTCTCCGCGCAAATCACTGCGCGTTACGCTAACGATCACCACGATATCGCGCGAATCGCAATTGAATTGATGTCTTCCGAATCACAAATCCCCATCGCAGCCAAGGTCGCGCCGCGGCGATTCGCGCGCAGCCTCGCGGCATTCTATGCCACGACGTTCGGGATGACCGGGGTCCACCTGCCGTTTTTCACGGTGTGGCTGAAGGCGATCGGGATCGATGCCACCTGGATCGGCATCATCACGGCGGTGCCGCCGGTGACGCGCTTCACCGTCCTGCCGCTGGTCACGGCGGCGGCGGAGCGCCGCCAGATGCTGCGAGGTGCGATCATCGCCACGGGATTCGCGACCGCACTGGGCTTTGCCGTGATCGGCACCCAGCACCAGCCGTTGGTGCTGCTCGCGGTCTATGCGCTGACCTGCTGCGTGTGGACGCCGATGGTGCCGCTCACCGACGCCTATGCGCTGCGCGGCGTCAGGCAATTTGGCCTGAGCTACGGACCGTTGCGGCTGTGGGGCTCGGCCGCCTTCGCGGTCTGCGCGCTGATCAGCGGGTTCTTGCTCCGCTATGTCGCCGAGGTCGATCTGATCTGGATCATCACGGCCGTGACCGTGCTCGGCGCGCTGGTCGGGCTGACGCTGCGGCCGCTCGGCCGCCCGGTGGCCACCGTCGCGCACGCGGCCGGCGCGCCGAGGCTGCTGCGCAATCCCACTTTCCTCGCGATCATCGTGTCCTCGGCGCTGATCCAGGGCAGCCACGGCGCCTATTACATCTTCGCATCGATTGCCTGGCAGCAGGCCGGCTTCAGCGGCCTGACCATCGCGGTCCTCTGGGTGCTCGGCGTGATCGCCGAGATCGTGCTGTTTGCGGCCTCGCCGCGCTTCACGCTGCCATCGGCTGTCCTGGTGATGATTGCGGCCGCCAGCGCCGTGGCGCGCTGGGCGATCACCGCGCAGGATCCGCCGCTTGCGGTGCTGGCCGTGGTCCAGCTCGGACACGGCTTGAGCTTCGGCCTGACCCAGGTCGGCATCATGGGCCTGATGGTGCATCACGTGCCGGTCCATGTGATGGCGCGCGCGCAGGGTTATCTCACCGCCTGCGGCGGCATCGTCGCCAGCACCACGGCGATCGTCAGCGGCATGGTCTATGCGCGCTTCGGCCTCGGCGTCTACGACATGATGGCGGCGATGGCGGCGACGGGCGGGTTCGTGATGTGGCTGGCACGCAAGCGACTAACCCACTAGCCCCAGAGTGCGGCGTCGGGCGGATAGACCAGGCTGCCGTCGTAGCGCAGACCGTTGTCGCGGTCCTTGGCCAGCAGCAGCGGGCCGTCGAGATCGACGAAGCGCGCGGCTTGCGCGATCAGCATCGCCGGCGCCATCGCGAGCGAGGTCGCGACCATGCAGCCGATCATGATCTCGAAGCCGAGCGCGCGGGCGGCGTCCGCCATCGCGAGCGCTTCGGTCAGCCCGCCGGTCTTGTCGAGCTTGATGTTGACGGCGTCATAGCGGCCGCGCAGGCCTTCGAGTGAGGGGCGGTCATGCACGCTTTCGTCGGCGCAGACCGCAACCGGTCGCCTGATGCGCAGCAGCGCCTCGTCCTTGCCCGCAGCCAGCGGCTGCTCGATCAGCGTGACGCCGGCATCGGCGCAGGCCGCGAGATTGGCGGCGAGGTTGTCCTCGGTCCAGGCTTCATTGGCATCGACGACGAGTTCGGATGCCGGCGCCGCCTTGCGCACGGCGGCGATCCGCGCGGCGTCGCCATCGCCGCCGAGCTTGATCTTGAGCAGCGCGCGGTGCGCGGCCTTCGCGGTGGCCTCCGCCATCGCCTCGGGCGTCCCGAGCGAGATCGTATAGGCGGTGGTGCGCGGTTCGGGCGCGGGGCGGCCGAGCAGGTTCCATATCCGCCTGCCGGCGCGTTTGGCCTCGAGGTCCGCCAGCGCGCAATCCAGCGCATTGCGGGCCGCGCCGGCTGGCATCCTGGCCTGCAAGGCGGTGCGGTCGATGCCGTTGGCGAGCGGCCCCTGCATCGCCTGGATCGCCTGCAGCGTCGCCTCGGGCGTTTCGCCATAGCGCGGGTAGGGCACGCATTCGCCACGGCCGGTGAGGCCGCTTTGGCACACCTCGGCCACCACGACGACGGCCTCGGTCTTGGCGCCACGGCTGATCGTGAAGGTTCCGGCGATCGGCCAGCGCTCGATCCGCCCTGTCAGGGAAATGGCTCCGGGAGGGGTGGAAGTCATTTTAATGTCTACTATTTCCTGCACCGTAGCTTGCGACGCGCAACCAACTATGGCTGGTTAGCGACAGATTCGACAAGCCGATCCGGCAAGCCGCCGGAGATCAACGGCCAGCCGGCTTGAGGGGTAGGCAAAAGGTGAGCGGCGACCCGACACTGGAGCGGACAGCCCAAGGCGAAGGACTGGCGTTGTGCGCGGCGGGCAACTGGACAGCCCGCTTTGCTCCCGCGCTCGAGCGGATCGTCTCCGAGGCCGAGAAACTGCGCGGCACCCGTCCCCACATCTTCATCGACGTGTCGCAGGTCGCGAGCCTCGACACGTTCGGCGCGTGGCTGATCGAGCGGCTGCGCCGCAGCCTCAGCGATGCCAGCGCCGAAGCGGAGATCGCCGGCCTCTCCGCCAATTATTCCAGCCTGGTCGACGAGGTGCGCCGCGTCGGCCCTGTGCCCAGGGTCGTGAGCGACCGGCTGTCGATCACGGGCATGCTCGAGCAGATCGGCCGCACGGTGGCCGGGGTCGGCGGCACGATCATCGGCCTCGTCGACATGCTCGGCGCGGTGCTGGCCGCCGTCGGCAAGGTGCTGATCCATCCGCGCAGCTTCCGCCTGACCTCGACGGTGCATCATCTCGAGCAGGTGTGCTGGCGTGCGGTGCCGATCGTGGTGCTGATCACCTTCCTGATCGGCTGCATCATCTCGCAGCAGGGCATCTTCCATTTCCGCAGGTTCGGCGCCGACATCTTCGTGGTCGACATGCTGGGCGTGCTGGTGCTGCGCGAGATCGGCGTGCTGCTGGTCGCGATCATGGTCGCGGGGCGCTCCGGCTCGGCCTATACCGCCGAGCTCGGTTCGATGAAGATGCGCGAGGAGATCGACGCGCTGCGCACCATGGGCTTCGATCCGATCGAGGTCTTGATCCTGCCGCGCATGCTGGCGCTGGTGCTGGCGCTGCCGATCCTGGCCTTTCTCGGCGCGATGGCCGCGCTCTATGGCGGTGGCCTGGTGGCCTGGCTCTATGGCGGTGTCGATCCGGAGGCCTTCCTGCTCCGCCTTCGTGATGCCATATCGATCGACCATTTCATCGTCGGCATGGTCAAGGCGCCTGTGATGGCCGCGGTGATCGGCATCGTCGCCTGCGTCGAAGGGTTGGCGGTGCAGGGCTCGGCGGAGTCGCTCGGTCAGCACACCACCGCGTCGGTGGTGAAAGGGATCTTCTTCGTAATCGTGATGGACGGCGTGTTCGCGATCTTCTTCGCCGCGATCGGGATGTGATCATGGCGGAGCAGGACATCGACGCCATCATCCGGGTCCGCGACATCACGGTTCAATTCGGCAACACGCGCGTGCTCGACGGCCTCGACCTCGACGTCAAGCGCGGCGAGATCTTGGGCTTCGTCGGCCCGTCGGGCGCCGGCAAATCGGTGCTGACGCGCACCATTATCGGCCTGGTGCCGAAGGTCTCCGGCCGCATCGAAGTGTTCGGCGTCGATCTCGATGCCGCGAGCTCGGCGCAGCGCCGGGCCGTCGAGCGGCGCTGGGGTATCCTGTTCCAGCAGGGCGCGCTGTTCTCCTCGCTCACGGTGCGCCAGAACATCCAGTTTCCGGCGCGCGAATACCTGCGCGTCTCGCAGCGGCTGCTCGACGAGATCATGGTGGCGAAGCTCGTGATGGTCGGGCTGAAGCCCGAGGTCGCCGATCGCTATCCGTCGGAACTGTCCGGCGGCATGATCAAGCGCGTCGCGCTGGCGCGCGCACTCGCGCTCGATCCCGAGCTCGTGTTTCTCGACGAGCCGACGTCGGGTCTCGACCCGATCGGCGCCGGCGATTTCGACGAGCTGGTGCGCACCCTGCAGCGCACTTTGGGGCTGACCGTTTTCATGGTAACCCACGATCTCGACAGTCTATACACCGCGTGCGACCGTATCGCCGTTTTAGGGAACGGTAAGATCATTGCTGCAGGATCGATCGCCGACATGAAGGCATCGCAGCATCCGTGGTTGCAGCAATATTTCAACGGCAAGCGCGCCCGTGCCGTTGTGGCCTAGCCCATGATCCCGAAACGAAAGGGCCGGTTTTCGGACGAGATCATGCGCCAACAGGGAATTCGAAGGGCTCGAACGCAGGCCGACTGCGCGAGCGCCCAAGAGTGATGAACGCGAGCAATTGATGGAAACGCGGGCGAACTACGTCTTGATCGGGGCTTTCACGCTGGCGGTAATCGCTGCGGCGTTCGGCTTCGTGCTCTGGTTCCAGAGCCTGCACACCACCAAGCAGCGCAGCCCCCTGCGGGTGATCTTCGAGGGGCCGGCGTCGGGCCTGCGCAATGGCGGCAATGTCAATTTCAACGGTATCCGGATAGGGGAGGTCGTCTCGGTCAAGCTCGACAATCCACGGCGCGTGGTCGCGCTGGCGATGATCGAGAACAATGCACCGCTGCGCAAGGACACCCTGGTCGGCCTCGAATTTCAGGGCCTGACCGGCGTCGCCGCGATCTCGCTGAAGGGCGGCGAGGAGGCCGCCCCGCCCGTGCCGCTGGATGAGGACGGCATCCCGGTTCTGACCGCCGACCCGAATGCGCTGCAGGACGTCACCGAGGCGATCCGCGCCACGCTGCAGAACGTCAACCGCATCGTCGCCGACAATCAGCAATCGGTGAAGAATTCGCTGAAGAATCTCGAGGTCTTCACCCAGGCGCTGGCGCGCAATTCCGAGAAGATCGACGACGTCATGCTCAAGGTCGACGGCGTGATGGGCAAGGCCGACAATCTGATGCTGGGCCTCAATGCGATCGCGGGCGGCAACAATGGCAGCGAGCTGAACCTGATGGTGAAGTCGATCCGCGAGCTCGCCGACAACGTCGACAAGCGGTCCAATCTCCTGATCAACGACGGCCGCCGCACGCTGTCCGACATCAGCCGCGCCGTGAACAATTTCGACCGCAACCCGAGCCGGGTGATCTTCGGCGGCAGCAACAATGCCGCACCGGAGCCCGCGCCGGCTCCGGCCGCAGCACCGGCCGGGCCGCGGCGCCGGCAGCAATAGGCTGCGCGCCCTCCGTTCGTCCCGACGATCGTCGCAGTCCTACTGGGGCGCTGCCTGAGATGGCTCGGCTGCTTCAGGAACGAAGCGGCGATAGCGGTCGTCCGGATACGTCTGCTCCGAGCGGATCCTCAAGCTGCGAATAGGGTGGGGATCGGATGCCGCATTGACGAGGCCCTGTGTTGCCGGCCATGCGCGGACGGTCACATCGTGGGTCGCATCGGGTGCCGGGCTGACAGGCGTCGTTCGAGTGACGCGCGCACCGGCCGCAGGTTGGCTTTCTTCCTTTATTCTGATGGTCCGGATTTTGGACGGCTGGATCGGGTCCGCCGTCGCAATCGCGGCCACCCCGATTGTCCCGAGCATCGTCAGCGCGACGATGCGGCGCCAGCGCGCGAGCAACATCCGAAGCCTCCCAGCTCGTTCTCCCGCAATTCTAGTCTTGCGGCGGTCAAAAGCAAAACGGAGGCATCGCTGCCTCCGTTTCCTGTACTGCGATGGTTCGAACGCTTACCCGAGCCGTCCCGCGGCGTGGGCGAGCAGGGTGTAGACCAGCCCGGTCTCCGAGGTCAGATGGCTGCTCAACTCCTGCTGGCCGCGGCCATCGCGGGCGACTTCGTCGAGCAGGCGCTCGAATTCCGCGATGTAGCGGTCGACCGTCTGCTTGAAGCCGCGGTCGGCGCGGTACTTGCGGGCCACCTCATCGAAGGCCTTCTGGCCCGCCGGCGTGTAGAGGCGCTTGGAGAACGCCTTGTTCTCGCCGCGCTGGTAGCGATCCCACATCTCGGCCGCGAGCGTGCGGTCCATCAGCCGGCCGATGTCGAGCGACAGCGACTCCAGCGGATTGGCGGCCGGCTGCTGCTGCGGACGCGGGCGCTGCTGGGCATCGCGGCCCTGCGGAGCCGGCGGCGGCGCGTCGCTGCGGTTGAGCAGGTCGGACAGCCAGCCATCGCCGTTGTTGGGGCCGGCCGGGCTGACCGACGGAGCCTCGGTGCGGCGCGAGGTCGCCATGCCGAGATCCGGCGGGGGCAGCGTCGAGGCGCTGTTGCCGCTATCCCGCATGCGCGCGTCGTCCCGCATGCGCACGTCGCTGCGGCCACCGGCGGCAGCCATCACCGGCTCCTCGTGGCGGACGCTGGCGCGGTTGGACGAGACCACGTCGAGCCCGCGGCCGTGATGGGCGACGATGCGGTTCAGCTCGGCCAGGGCCTCGATCTGGTCGACGATCACCTTGCGCATCTGCGCGGTGTTTTCGGCGGCCTCCTGCGGCATCTCGAGCACGCCGCGGCGCAGCTCGTTGCGGGTGGCCTCGAGCTCGCTGTGCATCTCGCTCGCCATCTGCTTCATCGCCGTGACCATCGCGGAGAACTTCTCCGTCGATTCCCTGAACATCGCATCGGTCTCGGCGTTGCTCTGCTGGTAGAGCTCGTTCATCGCGTCGACGGTCTGCTGGCGCTCGTTCTCGGCCGCTTGGCGCACCGCCTCGAACTGCCTGCTGATCGCAGCCGAACCGGCGCCGGCGGTCTCCGCCACCACGCGCGCGATGTCGCGGGCGCGTTCCTCGGCCGCGCCGAGCGATTCATCGAGCAGCCCGGTGAAGCGCGACAGCCGCTGGTCGAGATCGGTGGTCCGCAGGTCGATGGTCGTGACCAGCGATTCAAGCGCCGACTTGCGCTCGCTGACGGAGGCCGTCGTCGAACGGTTGGCCTGTTCGACCACGGCAGCCGCCTCGATCAGCGCCTTGCCATGGGCCTCGAACTGGCTCGACAGCGCGCCGAGATCTTCCAGCGCCTTGCCGGTCTTGCTGTTGAACACCGTGAGCTGGTCTTCCAGCGTCTGGGTCGCCACGCCGTTGCGCGAGGTGACGTCGTTCATGGCGGACACGAAGTCGGCCACGCGGGTCACCAGCGCGCGCTCCAGCGAGTTGAGGTTGTCGTGGGCGCCGGTCAACACTTCCTGCAGCAGGATGTTGCCCTCGCGCAGCCGCTCGAACAGCGCCACCGTATCGGTGCGCAGGATCTTGCTGGTCTCCTGCATCTCCTTGACGGCCGAGATCGAGACCTGACGCGACTGGTCGATCGCCGCGCGTGAGGCCTGCTCGAGCTCCTTGAGCGACTTCGCCACCGCACCGGTCGCCTGATCGCCGGCCGAGGTGATGTTGCGCGCGACATCGCCGCCGTGCGCCGCCATCGACTGCGAGAAGGCGAGGCCGCGGGTTTCGATCGCCTTCAGCGCGTCCGCGGTGGCGCGATCCATGTCGTTCGACAGCTGCGTGGTCTTGGCGGTCAGCGCCTCGACCAGCGAGCCGCGGCGGCCGTCGACCATCTGCGACAGCCGCTCGGTCTGCTGCTGCACATAAGTGACGATCTCGTCGGTCTTGCCGGTCATCGCCGAGCCGAATGCGCTGGAAGCGGACAGCACCGAACGTTCGATGTCGGCGGAGGTCGTCTTGACCTTGGTCGTGACCTCGTTGGACATGTTGATCAGCGCGGCCTGTGCGTTTTGCGCCGAGGTCTGGATGTTGTCGGTGGTCTTGGCCGTGACCGAACCCAGCGCGCGCTCGATGTCGGTCGAGAGCGTGCGGATCTGGGCGGCCGCGTCGGCGGAAGTCGCCGCAAACGAGCTCTGGGCCTCGCGTGCGCTGCCCAGGATGGTCTGTGCCGTCTCGGCGCTAGCCGTGGTCAGCGAGCGCTCGATCTCGACCGAGATCGCGCGGATTTGTGTTGCGGCCTCGTTGGACGTTGCCACGAACGAGTTCTGGGCATCGCGGGCGCTGCCGAGGATCGTCTGGGCGGTGTTGGTGCCGACCGACGTCAGGGTGCGCTCGACATCGGCTGCCAGCGACTTGACGTGGTTGGCTGCTTCGGTCGACGCGGTGACGAGGGTGTTCTGCGCCTCGCGAGCGCCGGCCGTCAGCACCTCGACGGTGCCCGAACCGGCCATCGACAGCGCGCGCTGGATATCGGCGGCAAGCGCCGTCACCTTTGTCGCAGACTCGGTCGATGCATTGACCAGCATGCTCTGGGCTTCACGCGCACCTGATGTGATCGATTCCGCGGTGGCGGAGCCGGCCATCGAGAGCGAGCGCTCCATGTCGGCCGCCAGCGTGCGGACCAGATCGGTGGCCTCGGTGGATGCGCCGGCCAGCGTGCTCTGCGCCTCGCGCGCGGCGGCGACGACGGCTTCCGCGGTGGCGGAGCCTGCCATCGACAGCGAGCGCTCGATGTCGGCCGACAGGGTGCGGACCAGATTGGTGGCGTCGGTCGACGCGCCGGCCAGCGTGTTCTGCGCCTCGCGGGCGGAGGCGACGACGGCCTCCGCGGTCGCGGTGCCGGCGGTCGAGAGCGAGTGCTGTATGTCGGCCGCGAGCGTGCGGACCAGGTTGGTGGCTTCGGTCGACGCGCCGGCCAGCGTGCTCTGGGCCTCGCGGGCCGAGGCGACGACGGCTTCCGCGGTGGCGGAGCCGGCCATCGAGAGCGAGCGCTCGACGTCGCTGGCGAGCGACTTGACCTGACCCGTGACGTCGGCCGACGTCGCGATCAGCGTGGTCTGGGCCTCGCGGGCACCGGTCATGATCGCTTCGGCGGCGGCTGAGCCGGACATCGACAGCGATTGCTCGACGTCGGCGGCCAGCGACTTGACCTGGCTTGCGGCTTCGATCGAGGCCGAGACCAGCGTGGTCTGCGCGTCGCGGGCACCCGACAGCACCGAGGCTGCGGTGGCGCTACCCGCCGCCTGCAGCGTCCGCTCGACGTCCTCCGACAGCGCCTTGATCTGCGAAGCGACGTCGCCGGATGCGGAGACCAGCGACACCTGGGCGTCGCGGGCACTGGTGAGGATCGAATTGGCGGCGTTGGTGCCGACCGCGGTCAGCACGCTCTCGACCTCGGCGGAGCTCTGCTTGAGCTGGTTGCCGACATCCGCGGACACGGTGAGCAGCGCCTGCTGCGCGGTGCGCGCGCCGGTCTGGATGGTTTCGCTGGTGTTGACCACGAGGTTGGTCAGCGAGCGCTCGGCGTCCTCGACATGGGACTTGATGCTCGACGACAACATTTCGGCGCGGGACATCAGCTCCTCGCTCGCCTGGCGGCCGCTGCTCTCGATGCGGCCGGCGACGGCCTCGACGCGCGAGCCCAAGAGGTCCTCGAACTGCGCGACGCGGGTGTCGATGTCACCGGCGATGACGCCGACGCGGCTCTCGATGCCCTGCTGGATGTCGGCGAAGCGCGCCGAGATGGTGTCGGTCAGGTTCGAGCTATGACCGCTGATGGTCTCGACGAGGCGGGTGTTGTGACCGTTGATGGTATCGGCGAGGCGGGTGCTTTGGCCGTTGATGGTGTCGACCAGACGGTTGCTGTGGCCGTCGATGGTCTCGGTGACGCCGTTGATGCGATGGTCGACCGCGGCGATCGCCTGCACGGTGCCCTCGGTCAGGGTCGTGGTCAGCAGGCCGAGGCGCGAGTCGATCGAGTGGATCGCCTGGGTGGCGCCTTCGGTCAGCTGGGTTGCGAGCGTGCCGAGATGGCTGTCGATGGTGTCGGTGACCGACTTGGCGCGGCTCTCGAAGGTGACTTCGAGCGTCCGCATGCGGCCGTCGATCGCGTCATCCAGCGACTGCAGGCGGCCGTCGAACGAGCCGATCCTGGTGGCGAGCGAACTGTCGAACGACGACAGCTTGTCGGTCAGCGAGGCGTCGAGGTTGGTGACGCGGCTGCCGAGCGTGGTCTCGAACTGCAGCAGGCGCTGGTCGAGCGAAGCGGTGATCTCGCCGCTATTCGTGGTGACGCGATGGTCGAAGGTGTCGACATAGGTCTTCAGGCTGTCGGCGATGTCCTGGGTCCGCTGGCCCATGCGCTCGACGATGTCGCCGCCGAACGTCTTCACGGTGCGGTCGAATTCCGAGATGTGGCGGGTGATCAGCGCGCCGAGCGTGCCGGAGTCGCGGGCGAATTTCTCGGCGAGCTCGCTGCCGTGGTTCTTCACCAGGTCGTCGAACGCGCTCATCTGCAGCGACAGCGAGTCGTGCGCGGTCTCGGTCTGGCCCACCACCTTGGCGACCAGCGAATTGACGGTGACGTCGAGCGCCTCGCTCGCCCTGTCGCCGGACGTCATGATCTGGCCGGCGAGGCGGTTGCCGGCGTCGTCGATCTTGCTGACGAGGTCGTTGCTGCGCAGCTCGAGCTCGAGCAGCAGCGAGTCCGCGGAGTTCTTCAGGGAGTCGTGGACCTCTTCGGTGCGGTCGGAGATGCCGTCGACGATCACGGACGAACGCTGCTCGAACTCGCCGGTGATGCGGTCGATGCGCTCGTTCAGCATCTCGTGGACGCGGTCGGCCAGATCGACGAACTCGTCATGGACGTGACCGGTCTTGAAGTTGAGGCTGGTGGTGAGCCGCTCGGAGGCGTCCATCACCGCGCGCGTGGTCTCGGCGCTGGCTTCCTCGAGGCGGTCGAGCAGGTCGCCGCCGCGCTCGCCGAGCGCGAGAATCATGTTGTCGCCGGCATGGCTCAGCGCGGTCGTGATGTGCTGGCCGCGCTCTTCCAGCGCGCCGGTGATGCTCTTGGCGACCTCGTCGACGCGCGAGGCAATCGCGTCCGAGATCAGCGCGATGTCGTGGCGCAGGTCGATCTGCACGCCGGAGATCGCGCTGCGCACCTGCTCGGCCTGGCCGACCAGATTGTCGCGCTGGTGGGCGATGTCCTGCAGCAGCGCGCGGATGCGCACTTCATTGTCGGAATAGGCGCGCTCCAGCGCCGCCACCTCGTTGGCAACCAGGGTCTCGAGTTCGCCGGCGCGCGCGATCGCGCGTTCGACGCCGTCGCCCATCGCCGCGACTTCGCGGCGAATCGCCTGGCCGACCGTCACCATGGAATCGGCGGCGGCGTTTTCCGGCTCGGAGAATCGCATTGCGACCTGCGCCATCGATTGCGCGATCATCTGCATGCGCTGACCGTGCGAGGCGAGGCTGGCGAGATAATAGAACAGCAGCACCGGAACGGCGAACAGCGCGGCGAGGCCGGCGAGCACCAGGACCCCAGTGCCCTGCGCCATCGAAGCCTGCAGGGCCGGCCAGAACGCGATGGTGAGGATGACGCCGCCGAGCAGCCAGGCGCCGGAGCAGACAAAGAACAGCGTGAAGGCGTTGCGGGCGCGCCCTCCCTGCAGCGTCTGCAGCATCTGGCCGATGGTTTCGCGATCATCATTGGCGGCGCGGCGCGGCGCGCGCGGTTCCTCGATCGGCTCGAACACCGAACGATCGGTATTCGTACGGGACTCGAACGATGCGGCTGAAAAATCCGGAGCTGACGGCGGCAGGCTCGACGGCGCGGCGCCTTCGTTGAGGGGGCTGCGGCTCTCCGCGCCTTGCTCGCCGATGTTGAGGGCTTCCTGGATGGCAGAAAGCGCGACTTCGGTGGGATCTTTGACCTTCTTGGGAGTGTTCGCCATGTTCAGTCTGAGCCCTCTCACTATTTTACGCGTCGGCGAGCCTGCGATCGTCCCCACGCAAGCTCGAAGCCGGTGCCCACAAGCGGAGCGCAAGCGCCCCCTCGGCGGCTTGTCCGCTACATCCGCAAACATCCTATTGGGAGAGCGATGCGAATGAAATGCTTGCGATTAATACTTTCTTAATCATCGTTAACAGCTTTGCGCCATAAGGCCTTAGGGTACTCGAAATTCCTGCCGCAGAGGGCCGATTGTGTCCGGAAATTGTCCAGAATCGGGCGGTTTTGCCGATCATCCCGACAACAATTCGTTAACCAGTTTCGTGATTGGCTGGGCGAACGGTCCGCCGGCAAGCCCGGCAGAGACGACAGGGACAGGCCATGCCGCTTCATCTCGAACGGGTTGAATGGACGCAATCGCCGCCGCTCGCGCCGGGCGACGGGCCGATCGACGTCGATCACCTTCGACGGATGACGCTGGGCGACCCGGGGCTGGAGCGGGAAGTGCTGGCGATGTTCTCGACCCAGTCGGCCCGGATCCTTGGCGAGCTGGCTGCCCTGCCGGCCGAGGCTCCGACTCACGCCCACACCCTGAAAGGATCGGCGCGGGCGATCGGCGCCTTCGGCGTCGCCGAGGCGGCCGCCAACCTGGAAACCGCGCTGACCGCCGGTTCCGACCCGGCCCAGCCGCTCGCCGCGCTCGGGGCGGCGATTGCCGAGGCGCGCACGGCGATCGAGCTGATTCTGGGCCGCTCCTAGGCTTCCCGCCTGTCCACAGCCTGCGGCAACGGGCAGGGCGCCGCCCTGGGCGGCCGGCAGGTTTTCGGTCTCCGCGCTAGCGCTGTGAAGATCGACCCGTTATACGACTGCCGGGACCTTTCCAACCATCGTCCGGCGCATTCCGGCAGCACGAGCAATCATGGCCAAAATCCACTTTATCGACCATTCCGGAGAGAAACGCTCCATTGATATCGAGAACGGCGCGACTGTGATGGAAGGCGCGATCCGCAACGCCATTCCGGGCATTGAAGCCGAATGCGGCGGCGCCTGCGCCTGTGCGACCTGCCATGTCTATGTCGATGAAGCGTGGCGCGAGAAGGTCGGCGCGCCGTCGCCGATGGAAGAGGACATGCTGGATTTCGGCTTCGACGTGCGTCCGAATTCGCGGCTGTCCTGCCAGATCAAGGTGACCGACGATCTCGACGGACTGGTCGTGTCGACGCCGGAGCGGCAGGCTTAACGTTATCTATTCGCCGTCCGGATTCACACCGCGACGGACCCAGCGGCGGAAGTTCTGCTTGACCTCCGCCGGCAGCGGCGTCGGTCTGCGCGTGGCCTCATCGATCATGACGGTGACCGCCTTCGCCGACGCCACGCATCTCCCTTCCGAAAATACCACTTGATCGAACGTGGTCGACGTCCGTCCGAACTTGACGAGACCGAGCCCGAGCTCGATCTGTCCCGGCCAATGCAGCTCGGCGCGGAAATGGATGTCGAGCCGCACCATGATCCAGCCAAGCCCGGCAGGCATCAGCCCCATGCTGAGGTCCTTCACCAGCGTGACGCGGCCGGTCTCGAAATAGCTCGCATAGACGGCGTTGTTGACGTGGCCGTTGGGGTCGAGGTCGGCAAACCGCACATTGTCGGACAGCCGATAGGGGAAATCTTCCAGGCGCGGCGTGTCATCCGCGCGGACAGGGGCGTTCACGAGAATTGATCTCCGTCAGTTTCCGTCCATACAGCCGAGTTACGAAGGCTCGGCAAGGGGTTGCCGCGCCAGCCTCTACCCCTATTATGCATGTCCCGATCCGGCCATACTTGGCTGGGCAGGCGCGAGCCGCCCGGTCGATCTCAACTGAAAAGAAGCGGATATGAGCGAAGCGATCAAAACCGATGTGCTGATAATTGGCGCGGGTCCCTGCGGACTGTTCGCCGTGTTCGAACTGGGCCTGCTCGACATGAAGGTGCATCTGGTCGACATCCTCGACAAGATCGGCGGGCAGTGCGCCGAGCTCTATCCGGAGAAGCCGATCTACGACATTCCAGGGATTCCCTTTGTCACCGGCCAGGGCCTGACCGAGCAGCTGCTGGAGCAGATCAAGCCGTTCGGTCCGACCTTCCACCTCAACGAGATGGTGGAGAGCATCGAGAAGATCGGCGATCCCCTGTTCCGCGTGAAGACCGATGCCGGCAAGGAGTTCGAGGCCAAGGTCGTCGTGATCTCCGCGGGCGGCGGTTCGTTCCAGCCGAAGCGTCCGCCGGTGCCTGGCATCGAAGCCTATGAAGGCACGTCCGTGTTCTATGCCGTGCGCAAGATGGAGCAGTTCCGCGACAAGAACATCCTGATCGTCGGCGGCGGCGACTCCGCGCTCGACTGGACGCTCAATCTGCATCCGATCGCCAAGCGCATCACGCTGCTGCACCGGCGCGACGATTTCCGCGCAGCGCCGCACAGCGTCGAGCAGATGCGCTCGCTGGTTGCCGACGGCAAGATGGATCTGAAGATCGGCCAGGTCACCGGGCTCGAAGGCGCCAACGGTCAGCTCTCGGGCGCCGCGCTGAAGGGCAACGACAATGCGATGTCGACGATCGCCTGCGATACGATGCTGCCGTTCTTCGGGCTCACCATGAAGCTCGGTCCGGTCGCGAACTGGGGTGTGGCGCTGGAAAACAATCTGGTGCCGGTCGACACCGCAGCATTCGAGACCAACGTTTCAGGCATCTTCGCGATCGGCGACATCAACACCTATCCGGGTAAGCTGAAGCTCATTCTCTCCGGCTTCCACGAGGGCGCGCTGATGGCGCAGAAGGCGCACCGCTACGTGTATCCGGACAAGCGGCTGGTGTTCCAGTACACAACCTCGTCATCAAGTTTGCAGAAGAAGCTTGGGGTGAACTGATTCCACGTCATCAGCGACCAATGCCAGGGGCATGGGCCATTGCCCATGCGGCGCGGGTACTGGAACACTCCGCGAAATGGCCGTAGTCTGCTCGTAATCGAGTTTGTCGATTGATCAGGTGATGATGATGCGGAACACGCTATCCAGACTTCGGCTGACCTTGGCGATCGCCACGGCCTTTGTGCTGGCTGCACCGTTGGCAGCCTCGGCGGCCGATCTGACGTCGGCGGCCGGCCTCTGGCAGAAGATCGAAGACGGCAAGCCGGAAGGCTGGTTCCTGGTGATCGAGCGTAACGGCCTGTTCGAAGGCATGATCGCAAAGATGTTCTCAGCGCCCGGCGAACCCCCCAATCCGGTCTGCTCGAAATGCACGGACGATCGCAAGGACATGCCGTGGCTTGGCATTCCGCTGATCCGCGACATGAAGCGCAATGGGCTCGCCTATGAAGGCGGCAACGTGCTCGATCCGCGCAACGGCAAGATCTACAAGGCCAAGATGACCCTGAGCGCCGATGGACAGACGCTGACCATGCGCGGCTATCTCGGCATCTCGCTGTTCGGCAAGGACGAGGTCTGGACCCGGCTGCCGGACACGGCGATGGCGCAGCTCGATCCCGCAATCGTCGCCAAATATCTGCCCGCGCAAGCCGCAGCGATGAAGCCACCGGCGCCCTTGCCGGCGACGAAGCGGCACTAAAGCGCAATGAGATCAGGTTGAATCGTCATCGCGCTTTAGCTTCTTGTTTGAGCATGATCTTTTCGGAAAACCGCTTCACACTTTTCCGGATCATGCTTTAGACCCCCTTTGGGATCACGTTGGTTCGCGGCCGCACGCGTGCGGCGTCGCGAGCGTGCAGCGTTCAGCGTTGCTCCGGCACGGTCGGCAACGGCGCGACCGGCTCGGAGATCACCTCAGGCACCGTGGTGTTCAATCGCAGCACGGTGGCGGCTGCCGGCACCGCCGCATCGGCCATCGCCGCATGACCTTCGGCGCTCGGATGCACCGCGCCGCCATACACCGCCGACAGGATGCCCCATGTCGCATCGTGGATGTCGGTTGGCTGCATCGAGGACGGCAGGCCCTGCGGGTAGGTCATCGCCGTGAAATAGCTGTCATTGGCGTCGCGGATCCAGCGCGCCCGTGGCAGATAGGCGCGGTATTCGCCGGCGCTGCGACCGCATTTGAGCGGCTGGTTGGCCGCGGCGACGATGTCGGAGACGAAGCTGTCGCCGTTGGCGGCGAAGCAGTCGCGGTCGAACTCCGGATCGGTCGACGCGCGTGCGCAGAAGCCGTGGCTTGCAAACGCATCCTGATGCGCATCGACGAAGGTCATGCGGTCGGCCTGCGGATTGCGGCAGATGATGCCGGACTGGCACTGCGCGATCGCCTTGAGCTGCGGCAGGAACTCGTTCTGCACGAAGCTCGAGACCGCCGCGAGCCGCTTGGGATCGGCGTTGAACGAGGGATGGATCTCGAAGCCGGCGCGGCCGCCGGGGCAGGGCGCGCCGCCATTGGCCAGCGCCGGATTGGCGTAGGCCGTGTAGATCACGTGCGAGAGGTCGCCGCCGACCAACGGCTTCAGCGCATCGCGCAGCTTGGCGAAATCGGCCGGCAGGTCGCGTGCCAGTGCCGAGCGGGCATCGTCGACGCTGGCCATCGAGCCGCCTTGGCTGAACAGCGTGCGTTCGGTCGGCGTGTCGACGATCACGTTGGCGACGAGGCCGGAGAAGTAGATGTCGTTGGCGCCGACCGACAGCAGCACGAGATCGAGCGTACGGTCCGGCTGCCGGCGCTTGGCGGCGGCTAGCGCCGTGCGCAGCTCCGCGATCTGGCCGTTGACGGTGCCCGAGCAGGTGTTGGCGGTTTTCGTCGGCAGACACTCCCGCGCCTGCTGCGAGCCGAGCAGGCCGTCGGCGATGGTGGCGCCGGTGCAGGCCAGCGGCAGATAGGTCACCGCGATGTGCGGATATTGCACGGCGAGCGCAAGAGCGGTGCGGGTCTGGTAGCTGTACAGCGAACGGTGACAGGCCGAGTTGAGCCACAGCGCGCTCTGGCGCTGCCAGTTGGTCAGGGTGTCGGGCGCTTCGCAGGCGCGGCCGCCTTTGAAGCCGGCGCGGCTCGGCCGGTAGTATTGCGCTCCGCCGAGATAGGAGCGGAAGCAGAAGCCTTCGTCGGAGAGGGCGATCGCGCGATCGGGATTGCCTTCGCCGGATGCGATGCTGTCGCCGAGGCCGGCGATCAGCAAATCGCGTACCGCGATCTGGGTCGTCACGCGCTGGTTGGCATCCGAGCCGCTGGCGACATCGACGGTCGCGACCGTGGTGCGGCCGTAGCGGACGCGCAGATTGACCGGCTCGGCGCAATCGAATGTCGAGGATTGCGGCCCGTCGCCGTCGTCGAACGACCAGGCGCAGGTCGCGCCGACCGGAACCGGACCCGTGAGCCGCACGACGATCGGGTGATCGATCGGCGTCAGATAGCTTTCCTTGACGTTGTCGCGGGTGCAGGGCTCGCTGACGCGGCCCTGCAGGTCGATGCAGAGCCGGTTGACCGTGTTGCGCGCCCAGCCGCGGCCGTCGCTTTGCAGTTCCAGCGCCTGTTCCGAGGCCAGCACGCTGCGGCCGAGCCCGCTTTCGACATGCAGACGGAAGTCGCGTTCCTCGCGGAACAGCCGGAAGCGGTTGCGGACCTCCCAGGAGATCGAGAGCTGGGTATCCTGCGCGTCGGCGGCTGAAGCCAATACCGCCGCGAGCGCGCTGCCGAGCAGCACGCTGCAGACCGTGACGCGAAACGAAAATCGAACCAGAAAGCCAATCATGGCGTGGTTTGACGCGAGTGGTACGGCGAAAATAAGAGAAGCGGCTGCAGAGACCAACAATCCGGGATCGAAACACCGGGACTGAAAGCAGGGACCCTGGGGCCGATAACGTTCGCTGTTACCGTCTCAGCCGCCTGATCTGCTGCTGCCGGCTTTCGATCGGTTGCCGCACGGTCGCCGAAGCCGTGCAGGCTTGGCTGAGTCTTTTTCGTTCCTGCCAGGGCCGCACCACGTTGAGCCACAGCTCGCGCATGCCCATGATCGAGATCGAAATCCCGAACGGGATCAGGAAATAGAGGATACGGAACACGACCAGCGTCGCCAGCAATTGCTCCTTGCTGAACTCCGGCAGCGCCACCAGCATCGCAGCGTCGAACACGCCGATCGAGCCGGGAGCGTGGCTCGCAAAGCCGAGCAGCGTCGCCAGGATGAACACCACCGCCAGCGAGACGAAGTCGATATGTGGCTCGGTCGGCATCAGGAGATACATCGCGAGCGCGCAGAAGCCGAGATCGACCACGCCGATGATGATCTGCAGCAGCGTCAGCTTGGCCGAGGGCAGCACCACCTTCCACCCGTTCTGGCCGAGCTCGCGGCGCTTCTCGCCGGTCAAGAGCCAGACGAAATAGGCGCCGATGCCGGCAAGGCAGCCGAGCGCGATCAGCCGGTTCATCGCCGGCGGCAGCAGGTCCATCGCCGATGCCGCCGCGGGATGCCAGGCCATGCCGAAGCCGAGCACGAACAGATTGCCGAGCCAGAAGGTCAGGCCCGAGAGAAAGCAGATCTTGGCGACGTCGATCGCGGAGAGGCCGTAGTCGGAATAGATCCGGAAGCGGATCGCGCCGCCGGTAAAGACGGTGGCGCCGATATTGTGGCCGATCGTGTAGCTGGTGAAGCTCGACAGCGCTGCGATGCGATAGGGGACGTGGGTCTTGCCGATCGTGCGCAGCGCGAAGAAGTCATAGAAGGTCAGCGTACAGAACGCCCCGACCACGCAGAGCGCCGCGAGCGCGATCCGGTGTGGCGCGATGTCGGTCAGCGCGGTGAGGATGATACCGGTGTCGACGCCCTTCAGGGTGTGGACCAGCGTCGTGACCGCGAACGCGATGATGAGCACGCTCGCAGCGATCCCGAGCCGTTTCCAGCCGATCTTTTCCTTGAAGCCACGCCCAAACGTGGTCAGCAGCCGAAGCATTCATCCTCCCGGCAGGGACAATTTCAGTGGGACCCGGTCACGGACGGCGACGGGTAACGGGCAAACGCACCGTACGCGATGACCCATAAGGCAAAACCGATGCGTTGTGCAGTCCTTGACAAGCCAACCTTCTGCTCCCGTCCAGCATTGTTGTCATACTGGCTACATATGTTCTCGCTCTGCGGAATGTGAGTCGCGGCCATGTCGTCATCCGCGACGGGATCACTGCACGTTCCGCCGTCCTTCAGCCGTTCCAGGCGATTTCGTCGGTATTTTTGCCGATTTTGCCGTCGTCGCAGCACCACTGCGGGGCCGTCGAAGCGGAGCGAATAGACGATATGCATCAGCGTGGGGGAGGTTCGGGCCGGCCGCGGCGTTTACCAAAGCGTGAAGTCGATGTGCGCATCTGCGTGATCCGGCTGTGGACCGCAGTTCGGGCCGCAATGAGGCGCCCGGGGGGCGGTCCGTAGGTCTATTGAGGCAAAACGCCGCGCAACGTCGCCGCGGCCCCGGCCGGCATGTCGATACCACACTTCGATCCGCAGCGAAGTATCATTGAGAAACGAAGACCTATCTCTCGCATTGGTTGCGCAGAGCGAGGTCAAGTCCATGCAACAGAGATCCCCGAACCTCCGGCGCGTGCCCGACCAGCGCGCGGCGTCGCATCAGCAGTCGACCGGGCTTGCGGCGACGTTGACGCTCGCCGCGATGAGTCTCGGTTACGGCGTCGTGCAGCTCGACGTCACCATCGTCAACACGGCGCTCAACGCCATCGGCGGCTCGCTCGGCGGCGGCGTTGCCGAGCTGCAATGGGTGGTCAGCGCCTACACCATCGCGTTTGCCGCCTTCATCCTGACCGCGGGCGCGCTCGGCGACCGGATCGGCGCCAAACGCGTTTTCATGGCCGGCTTTGCCATCTTCACCGCGGCGTCGGTTGGGTGCGCCGTCGCGCCTGATGCCGTGACGCTGATCGCCGCGCGCTGCGTGCAGGGGCTGGCCGCGGCCATCCTGGTGCCGAACTCGCTCGCGCTGCTCCGCCACGCCTACGCGGACGAGAAGGCGCGCGGACGTGCGGTCGGCGTCTGGGCCGCAGGCGCGAGCCTTGCCCTGACCGCAGGCCCGCTCGTCGGCGGCGGGCTGATCACGCTGGTCGGCTGGCGCGCGATCTTCCTGGTCAATCTGCCGATCGGCCTGGCCGGGCTGTGGCTCGCCTGGCGCTTTGCCGGCGAAACCACGCGCCGTCACCAGCACCGGCTCGATCTGCCGGGGCAAATTGCGGCGATCGCCGCGCTCGGCACGCTGGCCGGCGCGCTCATCGAGGGCGGCGCGCTCGGCTGGGATAGCCCGTTCGTCGTCGCAGGCTTCGCTCTGGCGGCCGTCTTCTCCGTGCTGTTCGTCTGGCATGAGGCGCGCACGGCGCAGCCGATGCTGCCGCTCTCGCTGTTCAGCAACAGGATGTTTGCCCTGACCTCGCTGGTCGGCCTGCTGGTGAACGTTGCGTTCTACGGGCTGATCTTCGTGCTCAGCCTCTACTTCCAGCAAGTCAACGGGCTGTCGGCGTTCGCCACCGGCCTCGCGTTCGTGCCGATGCTCGGCGCCGTGCTGCCCGCCAATTTGATCGCGCCGCATGTCGCGGAGCAGATCGGCGCGCCGAGGACGATCGCGCTCGGCGCCGCGATCTCGGCCGCCGGATGCCTGGCGATGCTGTTCATCGGTCCCGGTACCGGCTATCTCGCGATCTGCCTGCAACTGCTGGCAATCAGCGGCGGCCTCGGCCTGCTGGTGCCGCCGCTGACATCGGCGCTGCTCGGCAGTGCCGAGCCGCAGCATGCCGGCATCGCGGCCGGGGTGCTGAACGCCACCCGGCAGACCGGCAGTGTGCTGGGTGTCGCGCTGTTCGGCTCGATGGTCGGTCGGTCCGCAGCTTTCGTCGCGGGCTTGCATGCGGCACTCGCGATCTCCGCCGGTGTATTGCTTGCCGCCGCCGCGCTGATCTGGATCGGCGCATCATCACAAGCGCGGCAATGAGCGAGGCCGTCGTTGCGCGGTTATAGCGCGGTATCTCACCTTGCGCGGTCGGGGACTGTTATCAATGGCTCGCCAACCGGGGCTATGCGGTGCTTGCCGTCAACTACCGCGGCTCGACCGGCTTCGGCAAAACCTTCATCACCGCCGCCGACCACGAATGGGGCGGCAAGATGCATGACGACCTGATCGATGCGGTCGATTGGGCGATCGCGCAAGGCATCGCCGATCCGAAGCGCGTCGGCTTCTTCGGCGGCAGCTATGGCGGCTATGCGGCGCTGGTCGCCGCGACCAAGACGCCCGACGTGTTCGCCTGCATCGTCGATCTGTTCGGCATCTCCAATCTCGTCAGCTTCATGGCGACGATCCCGCCCTATTGGGGTCCGTGGATCAGCGTCTGGAAAAACCGGCTCGGCGATCCCGGCACCGAGACCGGCCGCGCATTCCTGGTCGAACGTTCGCCGCTGACCCACATCGACCGTACCGTGAAGCCGATCCTGATCGCGCAGGGCATGCGTGACGTGAGGGTTGTGGCGGCCGAGTCCGAGCAGATGGTCAATGCGCTCAAGCAGCGTGGCGTGCCCGTGACCTACATTACATTTGCCGATGAGGGGCACGGTTTTGTGCGGCCGGAAAATCGGCTTGCCCTCTATGGCGTCACTGAAGCGTTCCTTGCCAAGCATCTCGACGGTGCTTGCCAGCCGATCGGAAACGATTTCGCCGGCTCGTCGCTCAAGGTCGAGACCGGGGCCGAACTGGTGCCCGGGTTGCGCGGCTGAGACCATTTCATGGCCGATTGCCGTTTTCCTGATTGTATCGCGTGCATTCAAGGCTTTTTCACCATGCGTGAAGCCTTGCTGCGGTGCAGTTACCGTTCGTACACGAATACGCTGGTTTTTATGGGTCCATAATGGGGGCCTATATGTATCGCGTTCTAACCTGTCTCACCCTGGAACATGACTGGCGGTTGGTCGTCCTCGGTGGCGTGATCTGTCTGCTCGCCAGCGCCGTCGCGATCAGCCTGTTTCACCGGGCCCGCGCGGCAGAGGGCCGAACCCGCGAGATCTGGATCGGTCTTGATGCGGCAGTCGGCGGTTGCGGCATCTGGGCCACCCATTTCGTCGCCATGCTGGCGTACGTTCCCGGCATCGAGGCCGGATACAACATTCCGATCACGCTGTTGTCGCTGGTGCTCGCGGTTGCGATCCTGGCCGTCGGCCTGGCGGTCGCAACGCTCAACGAACGCTGGCAGACGGCCGCCGCCGGTGGTGCGATCGTCGGCGTCGCTGTCGCGGCGATGCATTACACCGGCATGCTGGGACTGGAACTGCCGGCGCGCATCGTCTGGTCGCCCGGCACGGTCGTCGCATCGATCGCATTCGGAAGCGCGTTTGGCGCGCTTGCGCTGGTCGTTGCCGCGCGCGGCGAACGCCTTGGCACCACGGCGGCTGCGACCGGTCTTCTGACGGTTGCGATAGTCTCGCATCATTTCACCGGGATGGGTGCGGTGACGCTCGTCCCGGATCCGACGATCGTTCCAGACGGGCTTTCGGTCGCGCCGCGCGTGCTGTCGTTCATGACCGCGGTTGCGGCCTTCGCGATCCTCGGGCTTTCGCTGATCGCCTCCATCCTCGATCGCCGCGCCAAGACCGAGGTTCACAAGCAGAAGGTTGTGCTGGATACCGCGCTCGAGAACATGTCGCAGGGACTGTGCATGTTCGATGCCGATGGCCGCATCATGCTGTTCAACGAGCGCTACAGTGAGATGATGGGGCGCAATCGCGTGCCGCTGCAGGGGCGCCTCTTGATCGACGTTCTGCAGGACCTGCATTCCATCGGTGAGTGGGACGGTGATCCCACGGAGTTCTGCGAAGCGCTCGTCGCCGAGGCAAAGGCCGGCAACAGCGCGACGCGGATCGTCAGCCGCAACGAGCGCGCGATCCGTGTCGTCGATCAGCCGATGAAGGGTGGTGGATGGGTCGCGACCTTCGAGGACATCACCGAATGGCAGCAGGCCCAGGAACAGATTTCACACATGGCGCGGCATGACGCGCTGACCAATCTGCCGAACCGGACGCTGTTCCGCGAGCAACTCGAGAAGGCTTCGAGACTGGCCAAGCGCTCCGACCAGCTGGCGGTGCTCTGCCTCGATCTCGATCATTTCAAGGAGATCAACGACACGCTCGGACATCCGATCGGCGACGCGCTGCTGCGCGAGGTTGCGCGCCGGCTGAGCGAATGCGTGACTGAGCACGACACCGTGGCGCGGCTCGGCGGCGACGAATTCGCCATCGTGCAGTTCTGCAGCAACTGCGAGCCGTCCGTGGTGTCGTCGTTGGCAAGTGCGGTGGTCGAGCGGATCGCCGCACCCTATGAGATCGGGGGCCATCAGCTCGTGATCGGCGTCAGCATCGGCATCTCGCTGGCGCCCGAGGACGGCAAGGATCCCGACGAGCTGCTGCAAAAGGCCGATCTGGCGCTGTACCGCGCCAAGGCCGACGGCCGCGGCACCTATCGGTTCTTCGAGACCGGGATGGATGCGCGTGCGCAGGCGCGCCGCCTGCTCGAGCGCGACCTGAGGCTCGCGCTCCAGCGCGACGAGTTCGAGGTCTATTATCAGCCGATCCGCGATGTCGTGGGCGATCGGGTCGTTGCCTTCGAGGCGCTGGTGCGCTGGAATCATTCGCTGCGCGGGCTGATCGCACCGAACAATTTCATTCCGGTCGCCGAAGAGACCGGGCTGATCGTGCCGCTGGGCGAGATCGTGCTGCGCAAGGCTTGCGCCGAGGCGGTGAGATGGCCTGCGGACGTCGCGGTCGCCGTCAACCTGTCTCCGGTGCAGTTCAAGAACCCGAACCTGGTGTCGTCGGTGAAGGCGGCGCTGCAGGCGTCCGGCCTGGCGGCGGATCGGCTCGAGCTCGAGATCACCGAATCGGTGCTGCTGCAGAACAGCGAGGCGACGCTCGCGGTGCTGCATGAGCTGCGCGGTTTCGGCGTCCGGATCTCGCTGGACGATTTCGGCACCGGCTATTCCTCGCTGAGCTATCTGCGCAGCTTCCCGTTCGACAAGATCAAGATCGACCGTTCCTTCGTGACGGACCTGGCGACGCGCGAGGACTCGATGGCGATCGTGCGCGCCGTCACCGGTCTCGGCAAGAGTCTCGGCATCGTCACCACCGCCGAGGGGGTCGAGACCGATACCCAGTTCGACCTGTTGCGTCGGGAAGGCTGCACGCAGGCGCAGGGCTATCTGTTCAGCCCGCCGCGGCCGGCGGCTGACGTCGCCAAGATGTTGCGCCGGGCGCCGGAACGGTCGGTCGCCTAGCTCCGACGCTGGGCAAAATAGGCGCCGCAAAACGCCATCACCGCGCCGAGGCACAAGGCGGCGAGACCGGCGAGCACGGCGGAAACGGTCGAGACCGTGCTCGGCGCCGCCGCGGCCTGGCCGGCGCCGGCCAGCATCAGCACGCCGACGACAATCAGGAACTGGCGCATCCGCTGCGGGATCTGGCCGGCCACCGCGCTGTGCATCAGATTGGCGGTGAAGTAGCCGCCCGAAAACCCGACGCTCGCGATCAGCCACCACGCGACCGCCGCGCCTGCCGGCATGAACTCGTGGGTATCGGATCGCCACAGGCCGCCGAGGTCGAGCCCGTATCGGGCGCCGAGCATGTGCACGGCAAGCGCCAGCAGCACGCCGGATATCATCGCGCCGCCGAGGATGAGGTAACGCGGAAAATAGGTCGTCTCGGGCATGGCTCGCTTGTAGGATAGGCGTGACATCCCATGCAAGCGCGCGGATGTGTCGGAACAGGTGGAACGGCGGATTGCCAACAACGTTGCAGGACCGGCCGGAGGCAGGCGAGGGCGCGCCCGTGCGCTATGCCTACAAGGCCTCATTGATCGGCTCGGCGCACCAGTTCGAGCTGACCGATGACGGGCTGTCGTGGCGGATCGCCGGCAGGTCGGGCGTATGGGATTACAGCGACATCTCTGCCGTCAAACTGTCCTACCGTCCGGTCTCGATGCAGCAGCAGCGGTTTCGCGCCGACATCGACAATGCCAAGGGTGGGCGGATCGCGATCCTGTCGACCACCTGGCAGACCGCGACGCTGGTCGCGCCGCAAGGACATCTCTACCGCGACTTCGTCGTCGAGCTGCATCGCCGGATGCAGGCGGCGGGCAGCACGGCCAGGCTGGTCGGAGGCCTCGGGCCGAAGACATACACCGCCGCGCTGGCGCTGCTGGCGTGCCTTGCGGTGGCAATGGCCGGATTGCTGGTGATGGCGCTGCTGGCCGCGAACTGGATGGGCGCGCTGTTCCTGGTCGGCTTTGCCGCGCTATTCACCTGGCAGGTCGGCGGCTTCGTCACCCGCAACCGGCCGCGGCGCTACAGCTTCGATCAATTGCCCGATACGCTTTTACCGAAGCCGGTTCGCAATCGAGCGCAATGAAATGTCACTTCGTGCGCGCGTCCGTGCGCGGCATCGTCGGCGCGCGGTGTCGCAGGCGGAGCGAGCAGGGCATGGACGATCGAAGTTTGCGGATGCCGTCACGCGAGGAGATCGCCGCGATCAATGCCCGGCACCTGATCGAGACGCCGCTCAAGCCCGCCGATCTGCTGTTCGTGTTCGGCACGCGCGGCGATATTGCCGGGCGGGTCGACGCGGCGGTCCGGCTCTGGCGCGACGGCTTTGCGCGCTGGTCGATCGTGAGCGGTGGCGTGACGCCGGGCGACGACCGCTCGGAATGCGAGATCATCAAGGCTGCGATGGTGGCGGGCGGCGTGCCTGCAGCGCGGATCCTCGAGGAGCATCGCGCGCAGAACACCGGCGAGAACGTGATCTTCTCGCTGCCGGTGATCGACGCGGCGCTGGGGCTCGCCAATATCAGGAGCGTGATCTGCCTCGGCAACAGCTGGACCGCGCGGCGCTATCCGATGACGCTGCACCGGCACTGGCCGGAGGTCGAGAAGATGCTGGTGACGGTGGATCATTTTGCGGTGCAGCGTACGCACTGGCACACCATTCCCGAGTTTCGCCGCCGGGTCCTCAGCGAATGGGACAAGATCGAGCCGTACAAGGCGCGGGGGTTCATCGCGGAATGGCCGGTTGCCTGAAGGCAACGCTCGCGACCGGACTGTAAGCAGGCTGTAAGCAACGCGCTGTAAACTCGGCGCCTGATTTGCTTTTGGCTGGAGTGTCAAATGACAATCCGGACTCCATTCTTGGCTCTATGCCTCGTGCTTCTGAGCATCGCCCCGGCTCTTTCCAAGGGCAGCGTAGGCAACAAACACGATCCGCTTGACCACAATCACGTCGACAACCTGCCCCTCGATGTGCGGCAGTACGTTGCTGGAATTTGCAAGGGAACGCCTGTCGCGCAGCACGACTTTGCGACCTACTCGCCGCGAGAAAAGCGCTGGCGGATCAACCTCGAATATCTGCAGTGCAGCGTGATCGGGGAATATCGCAGAGGCAATCAATGCCTGGATGTGGATTTTGTAGCCGAGGGCGCGCATTTTCGTCTCGTGAGAAAGACGTATGCGGCCTGTGGCTTTTGATGCTCTGGCGCTCGGATTGCTGGAAATAGCTCCGCCGCGAGTGCTGCGATCGCGAGTGCCATCGTATCCAATTCTGGGCTGCTGCGCCGCTTCGAAGTGCGGATGCGACGTCATTCCGTCGAGTCAAAATCCTCCTCGGTCGCGCTCAGCATTCCCGCCAACGTCCGCAGGCCGAGGTCGAGTTGCTCCATCGGCGGCGCGGCGAGCGCGAGCCGCACCGCATTGGGCGCGTGTCCCGGCGTAGCGGCGAAGGTGGTCGACGGCGTCAGCGCGATGTCGCGTCGTGCCGCGGCCGCCACCAGGGTCTGCGAGCGCCAGTGCAGCGGCAAGGTCAGCCACAGATGATAGGATTTCGGGTTGGTCTGGATCTCGAAATCGGCCAGATGCTTGGCCGCGATCTGTTGGCGGCGGCCGGCGTCGATCCGCTTCAGCCGTGACAGCTCGGCGGCGGTGCCGTCGGCCATCAGCCGCTGCCCCGCGGCGAAGGCATAGCCCGACGCCGTCCAGCCGCCCGAGCGCACCGCGGCCATGATGCTTTCGCGCAGCCGCGGCGGCGGGACGATGAAGCCGAGCGCGAGGCCGGGCGCAACCTTCTTCGACAAACTGTCGAGCACGATGCAGCTGTCCGGCGCGAGCGCGGCCAGCGGCACCTCATCGTCGAGGAATCCGTAGACGCCATCCTCGATGACGACGAGGCCGAGCTTCTCCACCACGCGCAACAGCTCGGCGCGGCGCCCGGCCGGCATCGTGATGCTGAGCGGGTTCTGGATCGTGGGCTGGATGTAGAGCGCGGACAGATGCGCCTCGCGGTGCGCCTTCTGCACCGCGTCAGGGCGCACGCCGTGCTCGTCCATCGCAAGCGGCACCAGCGCGATGCCGAGCCGTGCGGCAATGCCCTTCACGAACGGATAGGTCAGCGCCTCGACGCCGCAGCGGCCGCCCGGCGGCACGACCGCGGCGAGCGCAGAGGCGATGCATTGCCGGCCATTGGCGGTGAACACGATCTGGTCGGGATTCGGCGCCCAGCTCTTGCGCGCGAGGAATTCCGCGGAGATCGTGCGCGCCGCCCGCGTGCCGAAACTGGTCGCCGGCCGCAGCGCGCCCTCGAGCACCTCGGGCCGCTCCAGCCCTTCGAGGCTCTTGGCGATCATCGTCGCCTGATGCGGCAGCAGCGGATAGTTGAATTCGAGATCGATGCGGGCGCCGCGCGGCTCGGTCGGAGCGGCAATGCCGCGTCGCGCCTCGCCGGATACGAAGGTGCCGCGGCCGACTTCACCGACCACCAGCCCGCGCCGCAACAGCTCGGTGTAGACCCGGCTCGCAGTCGAGACCGCGATGTTGCGGTCATAGGCGAAATGGCGCTGCGGCGGCAGGCGGTCGCCCGCCTTCAGCGCTCCACTGGCGATCTCGGCGGCCACCGCATCCGCCAGCTTCAGATATTCGAACCTCGACATTATTGCACCGAGAGCAATGTTTTACTTGCTCCGAGCAATGTACCGGATCATTTAAGAGGCAACAAGCCCATGATTGCACCGAGGAGCGCGCAAGCGATCCGAGGTTACGACGGCGCAGGTGTCGAAACGACATTTGCGTCAACGGCATAGCTTTGTCGTTTGGGCATCGAAGGAGATGACAATGACGACGATAGACTCAGCTGCGGCATCGCCCGCGCGGTCCAGCATGATGGGCGGATTGCTCCGATTGCTCCGAGCGTGGGGCGATGCGCTCGCGACCTATTGGGTGCGCCGGGAGGCGATCAAGACGCTGCGCCAGCTCGATGACCGGACGCTGCGCGATATCGGAATCTCGCGCTGCCAGATCGAGCCCGCCGTCGCCGGCGATCTCGATATGGAGCTGGTGCGGATCCGCTGAACAGAAGCGTGATGCGACGGCTTCGCGTGATCGGAGCAGTCGCATCGCAGACGGCTGTGATGGTTCGCTGCGCGGCTTTAACCAACCAGTGTTTGAGCGTGGCGAAGAACTGTTCGGATTGGGGCGCTTACGGACACTCGGTGCTGGTTGCAGCATTCACCGAAACTACACCAAAGAAGCGGAAGAACCCCGCTTTGTCACCGCCGTCGCTCCAAGGTTGTGACGCTCTATGCTAGCGTATTGGTTGCGTACGCTAGCGTTGTAGTTGGGGACCGATGGCCGCTCGCAAATTGTCGCAAGGGCAGGCCCAGACCCGGGAAGCGCGCCGCCGCTGGCATGAGGAGCGGTCGCTGCGGTGCGCCATCAGATTGGCCCGCATGGGTTATTGGGAGTCGCAGAGTGCCGCGGCGACCGATTTCTGGATATCGCCCGAGCTCGCCGACTTCTACGAATTCGAAACGGTCGACGGCTTCATCCCCGTCGCCACGGTGCGCGAGCGCTATCTGCCCGAGAGCCGGAAGGTTCTGGAGGCGCATTACGCGGCCTGCTGGGCGGAGGGGCAGCCCTATGCGGTGCGGACGAGGCTCCGCAGTCCCGATGGCAGCCTGCTCGACTGCGTGGTGCATGGCGAGTCGGAATTCGACGCGCGCGGTCAGGTCCGGCGCGTGTCCGGCATTGTCCGCGACGTCACGGAGGAGACCTCCGCGCTGCGGCGCCTGACGGAGAGCGAGCAACGGCTGGCCGATTTTGTCTCTACCGCCTCGGACTGGTGCTGGGAGAGCGACGCTGCCCACCGGCTGCTGCCGTGGACGAAGAAGCCGGTCTTCATCTGCCAGCCCAACACTAACAAGGCGACGACCGTCAGCAAGATAGTAAGAGCGAGCTTGGTTCGTGGGCTCATCGACGGAACTCGCTAGACCGTCTTTAGGTTGCATGAAGCAACCGAAGCAACTCTTAACGCAGAGCGATAAACTTCGAAATTTGGCGCGTTAGGTTTCCGCTTTGAGTCAAACTCGGAAGTCGGAACGCGCGATCGGGACGTCCGCTTCACTCCCGGCACCGGACCTTCAATGTCAGCGCGGCACTTCAGAGAGGGGCCAATAAGCGACATGGCCTGACCTGATTCAAACAGTTGATTTGGCTCAATATGCGTGTTCACCTATGGAACGATGCCTGTTTGTCGAGACGAAAGGCTTCTTGCTATGGTGAAGTACGCTCAATGGCCTGTGGCCCTCTGCTTTAGCCTAGCCGTATCGCCTGTATTTGCAGCGCCATCACATGCGCAGCAAAATTCGGTTACAGCCATCGACATTGCGCTGGAGCCGGACGCGACGATGATCAAGCATGCGCAGGCGGATAATGCCCGCTTGCTGAACAATTTCCCGAAGGGCTTCGCGCTGGATGCGACCCACAATCCGCACGTGACCTTGCTGCAGCAGTTTGTCTGCACCGCGGACCTTGAGCAGGTTTACGACGCAGTCAGCAAGGTATTTGCCAGCGAGAAGCCTCTTGGCTGGAAACTGAAGGCATACAAATACTATTACATCCCGGCGCCGCCAATCGGTCTTGCGGGTATCGTTGTCGAACCGACTGAAGATTTGCTTAGACTGCAGCAGAAAATAATCGACGCAGTCACTCCTTTCACCGAAAAGACTGGGACCTCGTCAGCTTTCATGAGCACCGAGGATGGCCGCGATATCCAAGAGTTCTTGATTGGCTACGTGGCGAATTTTGTGGAGATCGGGACCGGTAAGAAATTCAATCCCCACGTCACAATTGGTGTTGGCACCGAAGCCTATTTGAATGAGATGCTCGCCCAACCGTACGAGGCTTTCACATTCTCGCCAGCGGGCGCGTCGGTTTATCAGCTTGGCAGCTTTGGTACCGCTCGTAAGGAGCTGAAGGCTCTGGCTCTGAAGCCGTAATCGTCTTCGGAGAAGACGCGCAGCTTGCAGGCGCCCGGGTCCGATTGCTGACTTGTCATGGCGAACGTCCACCTCGAAAGGGAACCAACCATGCCCCCGAATGCCTTTTTCTCCGGGCTCAGCCGCCGCTCGCTGTTCTCGGCTTTGGCGATGCTTCCGGCATTTTCCGGAGCGATCCTTCCCATCTCCGCATCAGCGCAGACAGCAGCATCCACAGGCAGCCCGCTTCCTTCATGGAATGAAGGCGCGACAAAGCAAGCGATGCTGGATTTCGTAGCCGCCGTAACGCGAGAGGGGTCGCCGGATTTCGTGCCTCCCGCCCAACGCATCGCCACGTTCGACAACGACGGCACCCTCTGGGTGGAGCTGCCCGGCTCTACACAACTAACCTTCGCACTCGACCGTGTGAAGGCTTTGGCACCCATGCATCCAGAATGGAAAGACAAGCAGCCGTTCAAGGCCGTTCTCGAGAACGATATGGCGACGCTCGCCAAGACTGGCGAGCATGGGTTGGCGGAGTTGGTCTTGGCGAGCCACGCCGGAATGACGACGGAAGAATTTGAGAAGATCGTTGTTGACTGGCTCGCTACAGCCCGCCATCCGCGCTTCAAGCGACCATACACCGAGCTTGCTTATCTGCCGATGGTGGAATTGCTCGCCTACCTGCGCTCCAATGGGTTCAAGACGTTCATCATTTCAGGTGGCGGCATCGAGTTCATGCGCCCGTGGACCGAGCGGGTCTACGGTATTCCGCCGGAACAAATCGTTGGCTCCTCCATCAAGACCAAGTTTCAGATGCGCGATGGCAGACCGGAACTTTTCCGGTTGGCGGAGATGAATTTCATCGACGACAATGTCGGCAAGCCGGTCGGCATCAATGAACATATCGGTCGCCGTCCGATTGCGGCTTTCGGCAATTCCGATGGCGATCTGGAAATGCTGCAATGGACGACAATGGCCGCTGGCAGACGCTTCGGCCTGATCGTCCATCACACCGACGCGGAGCGCGAATACGCTTACGACAGGAAGTCACCCTTCGGCCGCCTTGACCAAGCTTTGGACGCCGCAGTTGTGAATAAGTGGACAGTGGTAGATATGAAGAACGACTGGAAGCGCGTCTTTGCTTTTGAGTAGCGGTGATGACCGTTCCGGGTCACACTCGGAAGTCGCGCGGCTTTTCGCCGACGTCCGCTCGGCCCCAGCGAGCAGACATCCGCTGATCATGGGGCTAGGTGCTCGAATTGATCTAGCGCAAGCTACAACCATAGGAATATACGACAGCATCACTGACACCGATGTCCGCGTTGGGTCAAAACTCGGAAGTCCGAACGCGCAACCGTAACGTGCGCTTTACCCCCGACACCTGACCCTGGATAGTCAGCAGAGCACTTCCGAAAAGTGCCACTAGGAGACATCGGCGCATGTTCACTTCACGTCTTCACGGTGACGAACCCTTCGCTCCACGCATCCTTGTCGACTTCCATCTCGCTAACTTGGAAACAGTCTGGGTAGTCGCGAAAGCCCTCAAATTGAAGCTTGCGCATTTTTGCTGCTTCCGCCTCGGCAGAGCTGCTGTAGACCCCGACGAGTTTATCTTCGGTATCGTTCTCATCTAGACCGTCTTCGCGCGGATAGCTGTGCCAAAGCAGAAAAACCGTACGCATTTTGGTGTGCTCGTCTTATAGAGGCCGACGAAGTCAGCTTAGGGTCTCATGTTCGCGCATGGCTGTGGCGTGCCTTGCAGCGCGCTTCTTCTGTGTACATCCCTAGAGGTTGGCTAACGCCAAGCTATTTGAGCTGGAGAGAGTCGGGACCGCGAACCTCAGTCCAGTGGGTGACGCCGAGTGCACTCGATAGCACTTGTATTACGACGGAGTTGTTGAGGACAGCATCTTTGGGGTGGTTCACCTGGACTCCCCTGATCCCGCTCCTCCAGACCGCGTCTGGTCTAACTTCCGGCTTTCCCTGCCACCAGCGGGTGAAATAGAAAACTCGCCACTCCTCGGCGGGGAGACGATAGCAGCCCTCAATATGGTCGCAATCTTCCGGGTAGTAACAATCGAAGCTGATCTCGGCATTCATTCAGAGCGCCACTGAGGCAGCACAATTGCCAAGCCGGTGACTGCCGGGGGAAGTACCCCAAAGGATGACCGTATGGCAAGTGGCCCGAGGTCCGTTGTCGGTCAAACTGAGACCTCGCACCGGCGGGTCGGCACTTCCGGTCTTCATTCGGAAGCGGACATCGTCACGGCCGTCCGGCATGTCTCAAGAGGGCCAACAGGCGACCTCGTCATTCGGTCTTATACATGGACAGTTCAACATCGATCCCTGCCTCACCAGTCGCCGCGGCCAGACCGGCTGGGACGATCAGAGACTTGGACAGAGACGAATTAGGGAAGGCGGTAGCTACGTCCAAGCTCGGCGTTCCAATCGACCCTTCGGAAACCAGCCGCGGGATGATGGCGCCGATTGATCTAACACAGTCGAGAGCGGCGGCCCATTGATCTCCACCATCTACGACGTCGATCTGAGCATATGCCAGCCCTGACGACTCTTCATACCGGTCGACTTGTAGTCCCAACGCGGCGGTCAGATCGGAACGCGAGAGGGACACGTCAGGTATCCGAATTACGATGCTTAGCGGCTGCGAGCTTGTAATGCTTCATTGTATTCCGGTTCTCGGGATATCCGCTATGGGTCAAACTGAGACCTCGAACCGGTGGGGCGGCACTTCCGGTCTTGGCTCCGATCCGGACATCGTCACGGTCGTTCAGCATGTCTCAGAAGGGCCATAACCGGACAGCAAGTGCCCTATCCATCCTTACCTTGATCGCGAACCATCCGCATCAAGCAGAGAGTTACACGGACACCTTCGGCGTAGCTGATGCTCGGGTCGATTGTTTGAGCGATAAGCCGAACTTCATCGACCATCGCGCGCCCGCGCTCCTCGTCCCCGCACCCCATAACTTCCCGAAATCTCTGCATGAGGTGGCGATCCAATGACATTTGACGAACCACGGGATCAAGTTCCTCCCGCGAACGCATCGGTGCTTGTGTAATCGGCAGACGCTCACGCGCCGCTTTCGGGTTACCAAGTGAAATGCCCTTGAGAACTCCCCTTTGGGATTTATCGTCTGTCGTAGCCGCAGGGTCCAAAAGCAACGAAGTCCAAGAGGGATCGAAGGTCTGTGAGGCGACCTTAGCACGGGAGCGTTGAGGACCACATTGGGTCAAACTGAAACCTCGCACCGGCGGGTCGGCACTTCCGGTCTCCATTGGGAAGCGGAAATCGTCACGGCCGTCCGGCATGTCTCGAGAGGGCCAACAACCGACGTCCCGCTTTGTCGCGAGGCCTCCCGCATTGGGCGGACCTCTTTGTTCGTCGATTTCGGCCGAAACCTGCCCAAGGAGGCGTTGAAATCCAAAAGCGGCTTGGCGCTCGGCGTGGTCGGGAGTAAATAGTGGTCGGGGTATGAGGCAGGATTAGAAATGGCCGACTGGATCGCAAGAGCGAATATCGAGCATTTCAAGAAGCTTCTTCAGACGGAGAAAGACCCAGTAAAGCGCAGTGTTATTGAGCGTGAACTGGCCGAAGAAGAACAGAAGTTAGCTGCCATCCTTAAGTCGCAGAATGAGAGAAAGAAGGGCTAGCTTCCGTCCATTCCCGCCAGTGCGTAGGATACACTTCTACGGGGTCGTTCGTGGTCGAGTTGACCCAACCCCGCAGGACACGACGGCAGGGAAAGACGAGTGCATGCGTGCCGGCAGGGTCGAGGACGGCAACCTCAAGCTCCCGATCAAACGGTGCAGTCGATATGGTCTGCCATTTCATTCGAAAATGTTCGGACGGCTTTGCCGCCAGCGCATTGATACTCATCAAATCTCACGCGTCAGCTGCGGCTCAGCTTGCCGGGCTCGCTTCGATCTGGAGTTTGCTCAGCTATTGCCGCTTACCGGCCAATTTCCCCGTTCTCACATTGATGAGATGGGAGCCGGAACAGGCCGGGCACTGCACAACGTCGTATTCGTCGGCAGGCGCGTTCTCGCGTTCCAGTCTATGCTGAACGTTCAAGCCGGTTTGCTCGCATTTGAAGATAATGTGCCTTGCCATGCCTGCCGCTTATCTCCGAGTTCAGCCGGAAGCAATTCCGGTTTGTTACTTAGGGGCAAGTCCGCAGACTAGAACGCGCGTTCGCTCCAAGTTCGCTCGCCGCATGTGCTGCACTCGAACATGCGGACGTGCCTGCCAGTGCGGATATTCAGCATGCTCCGGACCAAATCCTGCGGCTTGCCGCAGCGGCATGGTTTGACCGGCTGGTTTTCGATCTCTTGGATTTTCTGCCCGATTGCGCCCATGGACCTGCCTCCTCCAGCGAGGGCGACTCTTCAAGTTACAAAGTGAACACTTGTTCCTAGGGCGTGGACAGAATCGGGACGTCCCTTCACCCTCGACACCTGGCGGGCCGGCACTTCCGGTCTTCATTCGGAAGCGGACTTTGTCACGGCCGTCCGGCTTGTCTCAAGAGGGCCAGAAAGAGCCATCTCGCGGGCCGCTCCTACAAGCGGCCCGCGTCAGCTGCTATCTTACGGTTAGTCGCGAGCCAGCGCTCTCTGCGCCTCCATTTCGAGGGCCTCGTACGAAGCCTTTTCGACCGTGATGCCGACCGCCTGAATGGTTCCGCCATGGAATGTCCCGGGCGTCTTGTATTCCGCGCTGACGGCGTCGCCGCTGTCGTAGCCGACGCAGAGGCCGTCGCCCGACAAGGTGAACTTGGCCGCCTGCGTCTTCATTGAACTTTCGGCAACAACCTTGTCGTTGATGTACAGCTTCATTGTACCGACCGACTCCTTGTGAGGGCCAGCACCCGTGCGTGTGAACTCCATTCCGAGCGTGTACTTGCCGGGCTTCAGTGTCTCTTTGGAGACGAACTTCTGCTCGGGCTTGATGCCGAGGAAGTTGTACACGTAGTAGAGCTTGTGATCCTTGATGAACAGTGCGTGCCCGCCGAAGCGAGAGCCGTGGGCGAAGATCACGCCACCGGCATCCGCGTCCGATATCTCGACATTGGCGAGGATCTTGTACGAGCGATTGCGCACGTTGACGGCGACGCCTTCCGGCACCGGCGCCGTATCGGGGTAATAGACGTAACGGTCACGGATTGCTTCGGACGAGGGGCGCTCGATCAGCAGGATTTCGGACGCGGTTCGGTCATCAATCGGCAGAGCCAGATTGGCTCGGGCTTCCTCGTCCCATGCCTTCTTGAGCGCCTCTAGCTTCTCGGGATACTGCTTCGCCAGGTCGGTCGACTCCGAGCGGTCCTCGTCGACGTGATAAAGCTGCCATTGGTCTTGATCGAAGTGTCCCTTGCCGGTGAACGGGGCGTGGACCGCAGCAGCGAGCCAGCCGTCCTCCCACATCCCGCGAGTGCCGAGCATGGAGTAGAACTGCCGCTTCTTCTGGGTCGGCGCATGCGGCGCCGCGTCGAAAGTGTAGCGCATCGAGACGCCGGAGAGCGGGAACTGCTCCACACCGCGATAGACCTTGGGCATCTCGATGCCGACAACGTCGAGGATCGTCGGCACGATGTCGACCGAGTGGTGGTACTGGTCCCGAATTTCGCCACGGGCCTTGATGCCTTTGGGCCAGGAAATGACGAGCGGATCGGCCGTGCCGCCGGAATACTGCGCGTAGCGCTTGAACATCTGGAATGGCGTTGAGAATGCCACTGCCCATCCGGTGGGGAAATGGCCATAGGTGTCTGGTCCCCCCAGCTTGTCGAACAGTTTCATGTTCTCGGCCAGGTCATCGGGATAGCCGTTGAAGAACTTGTTCTCGTTGACGGACCCGTTCGGCGTACCCTCGCCCGAGGTTCCGTTGTCGGCGGCGTAGAGAACCATCGTGTTCTCGAGCTGCCCGGTCTTCGCCAGGTAGTCGACGACGCGGCCGATCTGCACATCGGTGTATTCCGACAATCCGGCCCAGACTTCGGCCATGTGCGAGAACAGTTTCTTCTCGTCCGCGTTGAGCGTGTTCCACGGGCGAACGGCATCTGCCGGGTTCGCCTGGGACTCAGGCATCGGGTTGATCGGCGTCAGCTTGGTGTCCTTCGGCACCACGCCCTTCTCGATCATGCGCGCCAGCACCCAGGTGCGATACGCCTCGTAGCCATCGTCGAACTTGCCCTTGTACTTGGCGATGTACTCCTTCGGGGCCTGGTGCGGCGCATGATTGGCGCCTGGATTGTAGAACATGAACCACGGCTTCGAGGGAGTCGCCGCCTGCTGATTGCGGATCATCTTGATGGCCTGATCGGCGAGATCCTTGGAAAGATGGTAGCCGTGCTCCGGCGAGGCCGGCGGCTCGATGAAGTGATTGTCCTCAACGAGGTCCGGGTACCACTGGTTAGTCTCCCCACCGATGAAGCCGTAGAAGCGCTCAAATCCCTGACCGAGAGGCCAAGTCTTGCGGTCGCCGCCCTCGGCAACATCCTGCTCCGGAACGTTATGATTCTTGCCTAGCCAGAAAGTGCTGTAGCCGTTGTCCTGAAGGACCTGTGCGATGGTCGCGGCTTGCGGCGGGATACGACCGGCCCAACCCGGAAAGCCATTGGAGGCTTCCGTAATGGCGGCCATGCCGTTCAAGGTGTGATTGCGGCCCGTCAACAGCGTGGACCGGGTCGGCGAACAGAGCGCTACCGTATGCCACTGCGTATAGGTGATTCCGTTTTGTGCAAGCTTGTCGAGCGTGGGCATGTTGATCCGGCCGCCGTAGGGCGACCAGGCGGCAAGCCCGGTGTCGTCGTAGAGGACGAACAAGATGTTCGGTGCGCCCGCTGGTGCCTTCTTCGGCGTGAATGGCCCCCAGTCGGCCTTCGAATCCCGAACATCGAGATTGATGGTGCCGTTGAAATCCTTGTACGGCCCCACGGGCTGTGGCTGCTGCGCCAATGCCCCCAGGGAGAATAGCGTGCCTAGCGCGCCAACCATCAGACGAGAAATGGACTTCGCGATTTTTCCGATCCCGCATTGGGTCGAGCATCTGCACGCGGCTTTCATTGTCATGAGACATCCATCGGCGTCGCCCACGCGGGGAGAACAGGCGAAGTTCTCACGATAGGCTTATGGGGATGGTTGGGCTTGATCTACGTCAAGCAAGGGTGATGGTCCGATATGGGAGCGGAAGCCGGAGCGCGCAGGTACGTTACGCAACCGTGGTACAGATAGCTGTCGTTCTATTTGTTCTGCTGCAAGTCAGACGTGAGCGCGTTTTGCCAGTCCGTCCAGTTGCGGATCCAGCGGCTGACGACCGCGAAAAATAGCCCGGTCGAGAGTCCAAACATGAGAGCGGCCGTCAAGGCCTCGAGCGGCGCGAACATCCGCCAGTGCGCGGGCAATGCGAGACCGCTGCCAATGGTCGTGTAGGCGCCTGCGGAAAAATAGAACGCAGACCCGAGATCGGGAAGGCAGCCTTGCCAGAAATAGAACAAACCCCAGACCGAAATCTCAGCCAGGTGGATCAGAATCAGCCAGCAAGCCAGCGCAATCACAGCTAACGTGACGCGCCGGAAGCCCGACGCGGACAAGGCGTGCGACCGCATGATGCACCGGAGCAGCGTGTCTAGCCCGACCGCGTGAATGGCTACGGTGATCACCACCAGACAAGCAGCGAACAGAACTGTCAGGAACATTGACGGTCGGCTTGTTTCGACAAATCAAACCTGTCGGGTGAGGGCCAAGGGGAGGGCGGGCCTTACTATTTGCTCCGATTGCGTCAGCGGGTCGGATGAAAACTCGGGAAGGCTGGCGGCAACCGCTCAGGAGTGAGCAAACCTCTTGAGCCGAAACGCCAGTGCAACCAGAATCACGCCCATAATCACGGCGTAAGTGCCGATGACCCAAAGCAATGCGAGCGCGCCGGCCCCCGGAGCCATCATGACACCGATACCGAACAGTACCGAAACGACGCCACCCAAAATCAGGTACCACTCGTCGTCGATCTCCTTGCGCAGCCTGATCGCGCCGACAACCTGAAACACACCGGTCGCGATCGCCCAGCCGCCGATGAAATACAGCAGCACAAGCGCTGTAAGACCCGGCATTATGAACACGAGGAGCCCCGTTGCAATGCCAAGCAGGCCGACAATGGCCAGCCACCAGCGTGGTGCCGGCGCGCCACCGGTAATGGCGGCAATTATCGCGAGCGCTCCATCAATCATCGCAAATGCACCGTAGAACATAATAAGCGTCAGCAGGGTCATACCTGGCCAGGCGAACGCGAGCACACCGAATATGATCGCGGCAATGCCGCGTAACAGAAGCACCCACCAGTTCTTCGCCAATGCGTGCACCATGACTGACCCAAGGCCCATTCCTGGCGGCCGGCCGATTTGCATCGTGCTCATGACAATCTCGCTCAAATTGGTTGGACCGCAGCGCTCCAGGCGGTCCTGATCCTGCGCAATGGCTATCTGTGACAGACGGAAAGCAATCAGTGTTGAGCTAAATCAACCGGATGTGTCCTAGCGGTTCGTCAACAAGAGCAAGCACTCCCGGCGTGTGGCAGCGCGCTGCGACAAACGCTGCCAATTGCCCCGCGTTCGTCCAACTCGCGTCAATCCGGTTGTGGCTGCGCGTTAATGAGTCCGCGTCCTGGTAGGATTAAAGCAGAATGAGATCAGGCTGCGGCCGCGAATAGGGCGCGTTCTCTCTCCCGCCTGCGACGCGTGGGGCGAGGGGACGCGGGCGCAATTTCGGAATATTAGAAGAATATCCCTGAGTTGCCCGACGTGTCAAGTCGCCTGGCCAACCCCCGGCCGCAGCCGGCTGCTTTGCATGGGGTTGTTTTCGATATTTTGGCAGCGCCGCTGTGACGGCCCCATAACTCGTCCCGCTTTAGTGCCGCACCACGAGCACCGAGCATTTGGCGTAGCGCACGACGTGGCCGGCATTCGAGCCGAGGAAATAGGTGCGCATCGCCGGGCGGTGCGAGGTCATCACGATCAGGTCGGCCTTCATGGTCGCGGCCTCTTCGAGGATCTCGTGATAGATGCCGCCCTGGCGGACCACGCCCGAGATGCGCCCCGGCGCGATGCCGGACTCGCGCGCGACGATGGCGAGCGCTTCTTCCGACGTTTCACGCTGCTGGCTGTCGAAATCCGCCGGAACATATTCGGCGAGCATCACCGGCGTCATCGGCAATACGTTGAGCAGACGCACCGCCCCGTTCCAGGTTTGCGACAGCGTCGCAGCGGTTGCGATCGCAGGCTTCGCCAGATCGGTATCGGCGAGGTCGATCGGCACGAGAATGGACTTGTACATCTGCGCCTCCTGTCCGCGATTGGTCTGGAGCCGTTTGGTCCCTGTGCCGGGACGCGCGCCTTCTTTTTCTTGGAGTAGCTTGTCGTGTCGCCGCGAACCGGTCCCCGTGTCGCGCCGAGATCAATATAGCATGGCAGGGCGGCGCTGTCCGCTTGCGGTCAGCCGCGCGAGGCCTGCTTCAACAGTTTAGGGCTGACGAACAGGATGAGCTTGCCGCGCCGGAAGGAGACGTCGTTCCAGTCGTCGGTCGCGAAGTCGAACACGGCGAGCCCCGAGGTCGGCAGATTGTCGCCGAGCGCGCGCTTGGCCGCCTCGTCGCCGCTGCCGGTCAGCGTCAGCGCGAGCTCGTGCATGCCGGGATTATGGCCGATCAGCATCAGCCGCTTCGGGTCGGTGACGGAAGCCATCCGGATCGCGGTCAGCAATTGCGCCGGATCGGCGCCGTAGAGTTCCGGCACGAATTCGACTTTCGGCGCAGGTCCGGCGCCCTTCAGCGCCTCGCGCACGATCTCCCAGGTCTGCGTGGTGCGGACCGCCGGCGACACCAGCGCCAGATTGGGCAGGGGCGGATGGCGGGCGATCCAGCCGCCGATCTCCGCCGCATCGCGGTGGCCGCGCTCGTCGAGACGACGGTCCTGGTCCTGCCCCGAAGGCGCGTCGGTTTCGGTCTTGGCGTGACGCAGCAGCAGTAAACGGCGCATGGACTTCCATCTCGATTCGGTCTGGTCGAATTAAATTCTACAGGCGCATGCCCTGGACAAGGTGACAAGCGCCGCAGCGGTTCGTAAGAAACGACATGAGCGAGACTTCCACAAGTGCGGCAGACGGCCCCGACGAGGCGGCTTCGCCGTTCCGCGACCGTCTGGCGTTCGACCTCGACGTCGACATTTGCGTGGTCGGGGCGGGGCTGGCCGGCCTGACCGTGGCATGCGAGGCGGCGCGGCTTGGTGCCAGCGTCGCCGTGCTCGAGGGCCGCCAGGTCGGCTGGAATGCCTCCGGCCACAATCTCGGCACCGTGATGCCGGGTTTCGGCCTGCCGATAGCGGATCTGATCGAGCGCGTCGGCCTCGATGATGCCCGCGAATTGTGGGCGCTCTCGAAAGAAGGCGCCGATTATGTTCGCGCCACTGCCACCGAGGAGCTGATCCCGGGCATCAGGGCGAGCGACGGCGCGCTGGAAGTCTCCAATGTGGATGCCGGCGAAGCGCTGATCAGCCGCCTGCAGACGTTGGGCGAGGAATTTGCCACCGAAGTCGAAGGCTGGCAGGTCGATCGCGTGCGCAGCGTGCTGCGGACCGGCCGCTATTTCCACGGCATCTATTATCCGAAGGCGTTCCAGATCGACGGCCGCAAATATGTGCACGGTCTCGCCGCGCTGGCGATGCGGGCGGGCGTGCGGATCTTCGAGGAGACGCCGGTCGTGAGCATCGATTTTTCCGGCATCCGCAAACGCATCGTGACGCCCACGGCGCGGTTGCGCGCCAACCATATTGTCCTCGCCGGCAACGTCCATCTCGGCGCACCGCTGAAGCGCTTGTCGGATACGCTGCTGCCGGTGTGGCGCTACGCGGCGTTGACCGAACCGCTCGGGGAACGGCTGGCGGAGGCGATCGTCTTTTCCGGCTCGGTCGTCGACAGCGACGGCATCGACCATTTCCGTGTCGTCGATGGCGATCGCCTGTTGTGGGCCAGTCCCGAAACCACCTGGGACGCGCGGCCGAAGCGGCTCGGTGCGGCGGTGCAGCGTCGCATCGCCACGGTGTTTCCTCAGCTCGGCAAGGTCCCGATCGCCGACACGTTCGGTGGCGCAGTCGGCGTCACCGTGCATGGCATGCCGCAGATCGGGCAGTTGCGCAGGGGCCTGTGGGTGGCGAGCGGCTTCGGCCGGCAGGGGCTCAACACCTCGGCACTCGCGGGACAGTTGATCGCGCGCAGCATCCTGTGGGGCGACGACCGCTGGCGGCTGTTTTCGCCGTTCGAGCTGGTCTGGGCCGGCGGCACCACCGGCCGCATCGCCGGTCATTTTATCAGCCTGTGGGCGAGGGGCGCCGCGTCCGCGGCGGGCGTGCTGGCGCGCTACCGCGAGGGTGCACGTGCGAAGGAGCGCCGCCGCGAGGCGCGGCTGGCCGAGGCCAATCTCAAGGCGGGAACCCGGGGACCGCCGCCCCGCCGCCCGCCGCCGTCGTCCGTGCGGCCGGTGCCGCCGCCCGCGCCCCGGCAGGTTGAGGGCGGTGAGCCGCCGTCTGCCCATCCCTCGCAAGAAAGTGAGCGGATCTCGGACGGGCGGATGTAACGTCTGGCGGCGGGGTTCGTATTTGGTGACGAGCCAGTTTGCCAGTCTTGTTTCGCCAGCTTTGGCCGCCCGCATCGGAGATGATTGATGATCGATCGCCGCATCCTGCTTGCTTCCGTCGCCGGCCTGTTCGGCCTCGCCGCCTTCCGCTGGCTGCGCGCCTCGCCGGCGCAGGCCGCCGAGAAATTCGAGATCGAGAAGACCGATGCCGAATGGCGGGCGCAGCTGACGCCGCAGCAATACGAGATCCTGCGCAAGGAGGGCACCGAACGGCCGGGATCGAGCCCGCTGCTCAAGGAGCACCGCAAGGGTACCTTCGCCTGCGCCGGCTGCGACCTGCCGCTGTTCTCGTCCGAGACCAAGTATGAGAGCGGCACCGGCTGGCCGAGCTTCTGGAAGCCGCTGGACAATGCGATCGGCACCACGTCGGACCGCACCTTCGGCATGCTGCGCACCGAGGTGCATTGCCGCCGCTGCGGCGGCCATCTCGGCCATGTCTTCGACGACGGCCCGAAGCCGACCGGGCTGCGCTACTGCATGGACGGTTTTGCGCTGGTGTTTCACCCGGCCGACCCTTCGGCGATCTGACGCCTACAGCGTTTTCGAGCGAAGGGTTGGCGTCAAGAAAACGCGTCAAACCGAAACGGAGGAGCGCGGTCAGAACTGCGCTCTGTCCCGGCAATTGTTGCCTGCCCGGCAATTGTGCCCCGGTTAAACGGCCGGGGCTTTTTTTTCAAGCGCATGATTTTGTTACGTTTCGTTTCGTGGCACGACCTTTGCGACATGCTCCGCCGATGCGGCCATTCCTGTGATTGCCAGCCGCCGGGAATCGAATTGGAGAACATGTCATGGGTATCTTCGGCGCTCTTACGACGGCTGTCGGTGGCTTGCGCGCAGGGTCGTACGCGCTCGAAAACATCTCCGGCAACATCGCCAACTCGCAGACCACGGCGTTCAAGCGCATCGATACCTCCTTTCTCGACCTCGTTCCGCAGACCGCGCTGACCGCCCAGCTCGCCGGCGGCGTCACGGCGCAGTCTCGCTCGACCAACTCGGTGCAGGGCGACGTGCAGTCGGCGTCGGTCGCGACCTTCATGGCGATCAACGGCAACGGCTTCTTCGCGGTGCAAAAGCCGGGCAGCTTCACCGACGGCTCGCCGGTGTTCGACGGCGTCGACCGCTACACCCGCCGCGGCGATTTCCAGCTCAACAAGGACGGCTATCTCGTCAACGGCGCCGGCTACTATCTCGAGGGCGTGCCGATCGACCCGACCACCGGCAACCCCTCGGGCTCTTCGCCGCAGGTGCTGCGGTTCAAGAACGACTTCCTGCCGGCGCAGCAGACCACCAAGATCGACTATCGCGCCAACCTCGCGTCCTACCCCCTGACCACGACGCGCGACACCTCGGTTCCGGGCTCCGAGCTGATCCGGCCGGGCGCGTTCAGCGCCGGACATAATCCGCTGGTGCTGGGCACGCCGGCCGCGCCGTATACCGATTCTTCTGTCACCGGCACCGCGCAGAACAACAAGGCGACGCCGTCGGTGGCCAATACCGCAGCGACCCTGCTGTCGGGCGCGGCGGGCAGCGATTCGATCAATGCCAATTTCAGCGCCGGCTCGGCCGGCCCCCCGGTCGTGCCGGCCGACACGATCACGGTCAACGGCACCGTCATCACCTTCGTGGCTTCGGGCGCGACCGGCAACCAGCTGAACGTCACCGACAGCATCGGGACGCTGCTCGCCAAGATCGACTCGATCACCGGCACCGCGACGCCATCGACGATCAGCGGCGGCAAGATCACCCTGCATTCCGGCACGTCGGCCGACCTCAACGTGACGAGCTCGAACTCGACCGCGCTCGCGGCGCTCGGCTTCACCGGCTCGGCGGTTGCGACCCGCGGCGGCGGCGGCACCGTGGGCACTGGCCAGGTCGTCGGCAACGACAACTCGACCTTCCTGAACGAATCCGTCTCGGGCGGCGCCGTCACGGCTTACGACGTGTCGGGTGCGCCGGTGAACCTGCAATTCCGCTGGGCCAAGACCGACAGCTCCTCGCTGGGCTCCGGACATACCGATAGCTGGAACCTGTTCTATCAGGTCAATCCCAATGCAACCGGCACGCAGGTCTCGTGGCAGAACGCCAACATCAACTTCACGTTCGCGTCGAACGGCCAGATGTCGCCGGCGATCTCCTCGGTCGCGCTCAACAATGCCGTCGTCAACGGCGTGTCGCTCGGCAGCCCCGTGATCAATTTCGGCTCCGGTGGTGTGACCCAGTTCGCGGACGCCAACGGCAACGTCCAGGTCAACCAGATCCAGCAGGACGGTTTCCCGGCCGGCCAGTTGCAGTCGGTCAGCGTCTCGACCAACGGCCGCATCGTCGGCAACTACACCAACGGCCGCAATATCGACCTCGCCGAAATCTCGGTGGCGACCTTCAACGGCACCAACTTCCTCAAGCGCATCGACGGCGGTGCGTTCGAGGCGACCGACGAGTCCGGCGCGGCGTTGTTCGGCAAGGCCGGCACCATCGTCGGTTCGTCGCTCGAGAGTTCGAACACCGATATCGCCGACGAGTTCACCAAGCTGATCGTGACCCAGCAGGCCTATTCGGCCAACACCAAGGTGATCACGACGACCAATTCGATGGTGCAGGACCTCCTGAACGTCGTGCGCTGATCGCATCTGACATGCGCGTGTGAAGCAGTAAAGGCGAGTACACATCATGGGTTTGAGCCAAGCCCTTTCCACCGCGATGTCGGGCCTGCGCGCCACGCAGGCCTCGCTCTCGCTCGTGTCGTCGAACGTCGCCAACGCGGAGACGCCGGGCTACGTCAGGAAGACGCTGAACCAGGATACCGGCACCACCGGCCAGTTCGGGTCGAGCGTTCTCATCACCGGCGTCAACCGCCAGCTCGACGAATTCCTGCAGACCCAGCTTCGCACCGAGACGTCCGGCGCGTCCTACGCCGACGTCCGCTCGAGCTTCCTTGCCAATCTGCAGGGCGTCTACGGCAATCCCGACTCCACGGGTACGATCGAGGACGCCTACAACAAGTTCCTGACCGCGGTGCAGGGCTTGTCGACCAGCCCGGATTCGCAGTCGGCCCGGATTGGCGTCGTCAATGCCGCGCAATCCATGGCACAGCAGCTCAACGCGACCTCGCAGGGCATCCAGACGCTGCGCGCCAACGCCGAGGCCGGCATCAGCGACTCCGTCAATACCGCCAACAATGCGATGCAGCAGATCGCGCGCCTCAATGTGCAACTGCAGGCCAACGGCGGCACGACCGACGCCTCGACCGCGGCATTGCTCGATCAGCGCGATCGTTACGTCACCCAGCTTTCGCAGCTGATGGACATCCGCACCGTCACCAACAGCCAGAACCAGGTGACCGTGTTCACCAATTCCGGCGTGCAGCTGGTCGGCACCGAAGCGGCGACGCTCAGCTTCAACGCCCAGGGCACGATGACGCCCAACACGCAGTACAACACCGACCCGACCAAGAGCACCGTCGGCACCATCACCATCAATTTCCCGCATGGCGGCACCTATGACATGGTGTCGACCAACTCGATCCGGTCAGGCAAGATTGCCGCCTATCTCGAGCTCCGCGACAACACGCTGGCGCAGGCCCAGACGCAGATCGACCAGTTCGCCGCCGCGATGTCGAGCGCGCTGTCGGACAAGACGACGGCGGGCACCGCGGCGACGGCGGGGGCGCAGTCCGGCTTCGACCTCGATCTCTCGGGGCTGCAGAGCGGCAACACCATCCACGTCTCCTACAAGGACAACACCACCGGCATCACGCACAATCTGTCGATCGTCCGCGTCGACGATCCGAGCGTGCTGCCGCTCAGCAACACCGCAACCGTCAATCCGAACGACGAGGTGCTGGGCGTGGATTTCTCCGGCGGCATGAGCTCGGTGCTGTCGCAGCTCAACGGCGCGCTCGGCGGAACCGGTCTGCAATTCTCCAATCCGTCCGGGTCGACGCTGCGCGTGCTCGACGACGGCGCCGCCAACAAGGCCGACGTGACCGCAGCATCGGTCACATCGACCGTTTCGTCGCTGACGTCGGGCGATCCGCAGCTTCCGCTGTTCACCGACAATGGCGGGCTCTACACCGGCGCGATCACGGCGAACGGCTCGCAGTCGACCGGCCTTGCCGCACGCATCAGCGTCAACACCGCCCTGGTCGGCGATCCCTCGCGCATGGTCGTGTACTCGACCAATCCGCAGACGCCGGCCGGCGACACCACGCGCGCCAACCTCATTCTGAACCAGCTGTCGAACGCGTCGTACAGCTATTCGCCGAAGACCGGCCTCGGCACGTCGGGCGCACCGTTCACCGGCACGCTGTTGAACTTTGCCAAGCAGTTCATCAGCCAGCAGGGCGAATCGGCGACGGCGGCCAAGCAACTGGCCGACGGTCAGGACGTCGTGCTCAATACACTGCAGAGCAAGATGGACTCGACCTCCGGCGTCAACATGGACGAGGAGATGGCGCATCTGCTGTCGCTGCAGAACGCCTATTCCGCCAATGCGCGCGTGATGTCGTCGATCAAGCAGATGTACGACGCGCTGCTGCAGCTCACGTGAGGGTAACATGTCGATCGACGGCGTAAGCGGCAGAACTTCCTATATCGGCACCACGATCCTCAACCTGCGCAGTCAGCTAAACGACCTCACGACGCAGCTTGCGACTGGCAAGGTATCGACGACCTATGCCGGGCAGGGGCTCGATCGCGGCTTCGCGCTCAGCCTGCGCGCGCAGATCAGCGGCATCAACGCGTTCTCGGACACGGCCACCAACCTCAACACCCGCCTGAGTGTCGCCAACCTCACCCTGCAGGGGCTGTCCGACGTCGGGACCCAGGTGAAGAACGCCGCGACGACCGCGACGCTGACGCTCAACAACAGCGGACAGACGTCGGGCCAGATCACGGCGCAGGCCGCGTTCTCCAATGCGGTCGCGATGCTGAACAGCCAGTCGGGTGACCGCTATCTCTTCTCCGGCCGTGCCATGGACACGCCGGCCACGGTGTCGGCCGACACCATGATGAAGGGAACGGCAACCCAGGCCGGCCTCACCCAGTTGATCAACGAGCGCAAGCAGGCCGATCAGGGCACCAGTTTGATGGGACGCCTGAGCGTCTCGTCGCCGCCGGCGACCACGACGGTGACCAGCGTCGCCGAGGACGGCTCGCCGTTCGGCCTGAAGCTGCTGTCGGTGCAGTCGTCGTTGACCGGCGCCACCGTGACGCAGCCGGCCGGCACGCCGAAGTCCACCTCGGTCGATCTCGGCGCCGTCAATCCCAAGGATGGCGACAAGATCAAGTTCAACTTCACGCTGCCCGACGGCACCACCGATGCGATCGAGCTCACGGCGACGACCACGAACCCGCCGCCGGCCGGCTCGTTCCTGATCGGTGCCGACACCACGGCGACGACGGCCAACCTTCAATCGACGCTGACCTCGTCCATCAAGACGCTGAGCGACACGTCGCTGGTGGCGGCGTCCGCGGTCGCGGCATCCAACAACTTCTTCAATCCGGTCGCGACCGTCGCGGGCGCCGCCGTCAACAACCAGAACACGCCGCCGGCGCCGATCAGCGGCGCCACCGCCCTTTCGGGCGCGGCGGGCTCCGACTCGCTGTCGACGAGTTTCGCGGCCGGCGACACCATCACGGTCAACGGCACCCCGATCACCTTCGTTGCCTCGGGCGCCACCGGCAACCAGGTCAACGTCACCGACAGCGTGCAGACGCTGATGGCGAAGATCGACCAGATCAGCGGCACCAAGAACCCGTCGAGCATCAGCAATGGTGCGATCACGCTTCACGGCGCCGATGGTCAGAACCTCTCGATCTCGAGCTCGAATACGGCCGCACTTGGTGCGCTCGGCATCGCCAACAACACGACCGCAACCCCGGCGCCGCTCCGGGTAGGGGGACCGCCATTCGATACCGCGACCAACCTGGTCGCTGGCACGCCGGATAACACCGTGTACTGGTACACCGGCGAGAACGGCCCGGGATCGGCGCGCGGCACCGCCGTCGCGCAGGTCGATCAGTCGATCACCGTGCAGTATGGCGCGCGTGCCAACGAGCAGGCGTTCCGCTACCTGCTGCAGAACGTCGCGGTGTATGCGGCGGTCACCACCAACGCCAGCAACCCGAATGCAAGCGCGCAGGTGACGGCGCTCGCGCAGCGCGTCAGCGGGAATCTTGCGCCGCAGAACGGCCAGCAGCAGATCCAGGACGTGCAGGCCGAGTTCGCCGGCGCGCAGACGGCGACCAAGGCGGCCACCGATCGTCAGACCCAGCTCAAGGCCATGGCGGAAACGATGCTCGACTCGGTCGAGGGCGTCAATCAGGACGAGGTCGCGACCAAGATCCTGGCGCTACAGACCAGCCTGCAGGCGTCGTACCAGACCACGTCGATGCTTTATCAGACCACGCTGTTGAAATATCTGCCGATCGCCTGATCGCTTGCCCCTCATCTCCAGCCAGCAAAAAGGGCCTCCCTCGCGGAGGCCTTTTCGTTCAGGCGGGGGCCAGAGCGCTTTCAAGCGAAGGGGATGCCGGTTCGCGTGAAGAAAACGCGTCAAAACAGCAAGCTCTACGCGCTCTTGCGGGTATCGTCCTGATTGACGTTCTGCCGACCGCGTGCGGTTTCCAGCAGCTTCTCCTCATGCGCGATCAGCTTCTTGGATTCCTTCAACGCGTGATAGAGATCGCCGTTGAGGATGAAGTTGTTGACGCTCTCGATGAACGGCCAGGCGCTTGGCATCGCAGTGATGATGTCGCGCACCAGGCTGAAATAGGTCGGGTGGTGCGCCATCGGGTCCGGCGACAGATACATCAGCTGCACCGCGAGATAGATCAGTTTCGCCGGCGTGTCCGCGGTCTCCGGCGTCAGGATGTCCTTCTCGCGCAGGATCGGGATGCGGTCGCCGTCAATCAGAAGCCGGGCACGCTGCTCGGTGTTGGTGATCACGCAATTGCCGACGATGATGCGCTCGTTCGGTTTGAGTTCGACCTTCAGGGCCATGACCGTTCTCCTTTGCCGGGCAGTCGCGCGACGTCGTTGCAGCGGAACGAAGTTGAGTTCGGCACTGCTTAGCAGCCGCCGTCGCGGCCCGGGGCCGATGCGACAGCGATCCTTTCCCATGATGGTTAACGCTTGGTGAACAGCGGGGCCGCGCGATTGGCGGGATCCGGCCGAAATCGGCAAGCGGCTCAGTAGTTTTCGCGGCGAACTTCGCCCAGTGGCGACATTTTTATTCTTCGGCATTTGTCTCAAATGCCTTGTTGGAGATTTCTTTTTCCTTGGCGGCTCTACCGCAGGATCGGCCATCCGCCCGGTCAGAAAGGATTGGCGCGGCTTTCTTCTCAGTTTCACACCAGAAAGGTATGAAAATGTCCGGTATCATTCTCTCCTCCTCCGTTCGTCAGAACCTCCTCTCCCTCCAGTCCACCGCCGATCTCCTCTCCACCACGCAGAACCGTCTTGCCACCGGCAAGAAGGTCAATACGGCGCTCGACAACCCGACCAACTTCTTCACCGCACAGTCGCTCGACAACCGCGCCAGCGACCTCAACAACCTGCTCGACGGCATCGGCAACGGTGTGCAGGTGCTGCAGGCTGCCAACACCGGCATCACCTCGCTGCAGAAGCTGGTCGATACCGCGAAGTCGATTGCCAACCAGGTGCTGCAGAGCCCGACCGGCTACACCACGAGGTCGCAGGTCAGCTCCACCGCGGCGCTCGGCGGCACGGCAGCCAACCTCGTCGATGGCACCACGATCAAGAGCGGCGACGTGCTGGCGATCGCGGCCTCGGCCGGTCAGCCCGCTTTCAGCTTCACCTTCGGGGCCAGCAGTTCGCTGGCTCAGCTGAATACGTCGCTGGCGGCCAGCAACCTGACGGCGAGCCTCGACAGCTCCAACAAGCTCGTCATCACCACGACCAACGACGCGGCGTCTTCGACAATCGGTGCGGTGACCTTCACCAACACCGGCGGCGGCACGGCGACGTTCGGCGCAGCCGGCACGGCGCCGGTTGCCGACCCGGCGTCGCAGTCGGCGCGTGCCGCTTTGGTGACTCAGTACAACAACACCATCGCGCAGATCACGACCACGGCGCAGGACGCCTCGTTCAACGGTATCAATCTGTTGAACGGCGACAACCTGAAGCTGACCTTCAACGAGACCGGCAAGTCCACGCTCGCCATCAGCGGCGTCACCTTCAATGCCACCGGCCTCGGCCTGAAATCGCTGGCGGCAGGCACCGACTTCCTCGATAACAACTCGGCGAACAGTGTCATTGCGTCCCTGAGCTCGGCGAGTTCCTCGCTGCGCAGCGAAGCCTCGACGCTCGGTTCGAACCTCTCGATCGTGCAGATCCGTCAGGACTTCTCGAAGAACCTGATCAACGTGCTGCAGACCGGTTCGTCCAACCTGACGCTGGCCGACACCAACGAGGAAGCGGCCAACAGCCAGGCGCTGTCGACCCGCCAGTCGATCGCGGTGTCCGCGCTGGCTTTGGCCAACCAGTCGCAGCAGAGCGTGCTGCAGCTGCTCCGCTAAGCACGCTGACAAGTGGTTCAAGAGCGGCGGGGGAAACCCCGCCGTTTTTCTTTGCCTCCGGAATATTACGGTATCTTTCGATGCCGTCAGAACGGCGCATTCCGTAACGCCTGCTAACCATATTTAAAGGCGCCGGATGCATAAATATCGGGCGCTAGAATTGCGTCTCCGCGGCCCGAGAAATCCGCATCCCATCGAGGTCATTAATGTCGAATGCAGCCCAGGCCTACGCCCGTACGTCAACGACGACGGCCTCCCCACGTGAAATCGAAGCGCAGGCGCTGTTGAAGGCCGCGCGGCAGCTGCAGGAAGTCCAGGCGAACTGGAATGGGCTCGACAAGGCGCTCGATCACGCATTGCTGTTCAATCGCCGCCTGTGGTCGATCTTCCTCAGCGCGGCAGAGGGCGCCGACAATCCGCAGCCGCTCGAGGTGCGTCAGAACATCGCGAACATCAGCGTGTTCGTGATGAAGCAGACCATCGACATCCAGATGAATCCGGATCCGGCCAAGCTGAAGTCGCTGATCGACATCAACTGCAACATCGCCGCCGGCCTTTCGGGCCGCGGCTGATCGGCCGGTTCACAACGGAGCTCTCGGCATGGCCGACGTGTTGAGCATCCTGTCCGCGAACTACAAGGCCGCCGGCCTGACGGTTCCGTCGAAGACGCCCTATGTGGCCGTCGATCCGAAGCTCTATGAGGGCAGCTGGAGCGGCAAGTACGCCAACAACAAGTCGTTCAACATCTCGGTGTCGAACGTCGATGGCTTCCGCGCCAAGGTCCATTATCAGAGCGACGCCACCAGCAAGTATCAGGACGTCCTGATCAAGGACGGCTCGTTCCGGGTCGGCGATACCAAGTTTTCGCTGGTGCAGCAGGGGACGGCATTGATCGCCAATGTCGTCACCGATCCGGTCACCGGATCGACCTATCTCGACAAGGCCTACGCCACACAGAAGTGAGCGACCACTCCGCTTGCGTTATGCGCGGCGGTCGGTTGCGTGCGCCCGCGTCGGCGCGTCCTTGCTGAGATCGAGCGCGTGGAAATAGGCGCGGCGGCGCAATACGGCTTCTTCCGGAAACTGTCTCACCACCAGATTCGTGCGATTGTCGACCACCTGATAGACCACGGCGCGCGCGTCGCGGTCGATGATGACCTGGTCGGTGACCGATGCTGCCTGATTTGAGAGCGACGCATTGACGGCGTTGGGGTCTATCGTGACGCGCACGCTCGGCTCCGGAGCGGTGACGCTCTGGCTCGCGGGCAATTCGGTCTTCACCGCCTTCTGCGCCGTATCACTCGTGGGAGTGATCATCGGCGCTGCAACCGGTGCCCCCACCGGCTTGATGTTGAAATCTGTACTCATGGCAGCCTCGTAGTGCACAGGCACTAGTTTGCTTGAGTCAAATCCCAACCCCTCACGATCCGCAACTCTACGGGGAACCTCTCAACAGGCTGTTAGGGAACGCGCTGAATGCCGCGCTGCTGGAGCCGCGTCGAATTGAGCTAAATTGTCGGCGTGCGTACGTCAGAGCGTGCGGCTGACGGCGATCGGTGTCATGTTGCGCGGGCCCGGCGTGGCGCGCTGCCCGTTCGCGGTATAGGTGTTCGGGATGTTGCGGCGCTGCACCTCGGCATTGACGCCGCGCACGATGCCTTCGGAGACCGCGTGTGCGGTCGCAAGCACCGTCAGGTTGACCTGCAGCATCGCGCGGAACGTCTCGTGATGACGGCGTAGTCTGGCGAGCAGTTCGGGGTCGGTCTGCGACAGCATCTTCTGCATCGATTTGAGGTGCTCCACCGCGAGCATGTAGCGCCGCGACAGCTCCGATTTCTGCGCCTCGAGCAGCATGGCCTCGCGGATCTTGCCGGCGCGGACGAACTCGGTCTCCTGCTCGACGACGGTGAGCAGCGCGCTCATCACTTCGGTCAGTTCGTTGGCGAGACGTGCGACATCGGGGGGCGTCGTCGTCGCGGGCCGCGCCGCGGCGGCGGCTGGCCGATGCTGCTGTGGACGCTGATTCATCGCGCTGCTCCTTGAGAACCGAATTAGCTCTTGTTCGCCTGCTGCAGGATCAGCGAGCGGAACACTTCGTTGGAAATGCCGACGCCGCCGGCCTTGGCGAAGTTCTTCGAATATTCGTCGGTCAGCATCGACCGCCACGCGCCGGTGCCGACCGTGTCGCCGTAGGGGCCTTCACCCTTCAGGCCGGTGGTCATCTGCGAGAACATCGTATTGAGGAACATCGATTCGAAATCGGTCGCGGTCGCCTTCGCCTTGGTGAGTTGCTGCGGCGTGACCTTCTTCATCGCGTCCTGCAGCACGGGATCGGGGCGGCCGTTGAACATCGGCATCAGCGCCTTGTTCGGCATGCTGCCGGTGGTGCTGTTGATCAGGCTTGCCATCACATCACCTCGATGTCGGCTTCGATCGCGCCGGCGGCCTTGATCGCCTGCAGGATGCTGATGAGGTCGCGCGGCCCGATGCCGAGGCCGTTGAGGCCGTCGACGAGCTGTTGCAGCGAGACGCCGTCCTTGACGACTGCGAACTTCTTGCCGTCCTCGCTGACGCCGACGTTGGTGCGCGGTGTCACGACCGTTCGGCCGCGCGACAGCGGATTGGGCTGGCTGACCTGCGGGCTCTCGGAGATCGAGACGGTGAGATTGCCCTGCGCGACGGCGACGGTCGCGACGCGGACGTCGCGGCCCATCACGATGACGCCGGAGCGTTCGTCGATCACGATCTTCGCCGCGAGATCGGGATCGACCTGCAACTGCTCGATCTCGGTCAGGAAGGCGACGACGTTGCCCTTGAATTCCGACGGGATCGAGAGCTGCACGGTGGAGGGATCGATCGGTTCGGCAGTCTTGACGCCGAGGTAATCGTTGACGGCCGCGGCAATCCGCTTGGCGGTGGTGAAGTCGGCGTTTCGCAGCGCCAGCCGCACATTGGGTAGCCGGTTGAGCGCGAACTCGATCTCGCGCTCGATGATGGCGCCGTTGGCGATACGGCCCACGGTCGGCACGCCACGGACAACACTCGCGGCGGCGCCTTCGGCCGCGAAGCCGGCGACCGCGACCGATCCCTGTGCCACCGCATAGACATTGCCGTCGGCGCCGAGCAGGGGGGTGACGAGCAGGGTGCCGCCCTGCAGGTTCTTGGAATCGCCGAGCGCTGAGACGGTGACGTCCATGCGGGTGCCCTGGGTGCCGAACGCCGGCAAATTGCCGGTGACCATCACGGCGGCGACGTTGCCGGTGCGAATGGTGGCGCCGCGGATGTTGACGCCCATGCGCTCGAGCATCGCCTGCAGCGACTGCTTGGTGAAGGGGATGTTGTTGAGCGTGTCGCCGGTGCCGTTGAGGCCGACCACGAGGCCGTAGCCGATCAACTGGTTCTGGCGCACGCCCTCGATGTTGGCGAGATCCTTGATCCGCGACGTCGCGGCCGCCGGCATGGCGGACGCCGCCAGCGCCAGCAGCGCGGCACAGGCCAACCCGAATAAGCTTACGATGCGGATGCCGGGCATCCAATGCTCCCCTCGAACTTCAACTCGCGGATCGCGCGACACTCCCATGACGGCGATCCGCCATTAACCATGCGAGCCGCGTGCCACTTCGCCTCTTTGGGGCAATGTATTGATATATTTATCGAAATTGTCGGGCCGCCGTTCGGTTCCGGTTCGCCGGGGAGCGCGAAACTGCCGTGCGGCGGCAGAAATTGCCGGGTCGTTTACGCACCGTTAACCATAAAACGGCGATGCTCGCGGCATTCAGGCCTGCGGGATCATGACGATGCGCATCTACGGACCGAACGGCACCACGCTAGGCACGTCCACCAGCGCCACGCGGCGCACCTCCTCGAGCGGCTTCTCGCTGCCGGATGCGACCACCGCGCAGGAGGAGGTTCGCTCCACCGCCGCGCCGAAGGCCGCCACCAGCCTCGATGCGCTGCTCGCGCTGCAAGGCGTCGAAGACCCAACCGAACGCCGCAAGCGCTCGGTGGCTCGTGGCAAGGGCGCGCTCGACGTGCTCGACGCGCTCAAGCTCGGACTGCTGTCCGGCAATTTCGATTCCTCCACTGTGAACCGGCTGCGCGATGCTGCGGCGAGCCTGAAGGAATCCTCCGGTGACCCCGGCCTCGATGCCGTGCTGGGCGAGATCGAGCTGCGCGTCGAAGTCGAGCTCGCCAAGGCCGGGCAGTATTAGGCTCCTCTCGATCAACTAACTTGCCTCAGGCCGCCAGTGCCCTGCGCTGCGCGTCGTAGCGGCGTTGTGCGGCCAGCACTTCCTTCAGATTCTGTTCGGCCCAGTCGCGCAGTGGATCGACCGCCTCGGCAAGCGTCGAACCGAGCGGCGTGATCGAATACTCCACCGTGACCGGAACGGTTGCGATCGCACGGCGGCGCAGGAGCCCGTCGCGCTCCAGGCTCTTCAACACGCGACAGCATTTTCTGCGAGATGCCTTCGATGGCGCGGCGAAGCTGGTTGAAGCGCATCGGCTCGCTGCGCAACAGCAGCAGGATCAGCACCGCCCATTTGTCGCCGACCCGGTCGAGGATCTGGCGCGTCGGGCAATTGGCGGCATAGGCGTCCGGCTTCAGGCTGGCGGCTTTCATCGGGTTACTCCGGCGTAATCAGGTGAAACAAGAGTGCCTTCTTCACACTTACATCCATTTCGCTATCTAGTCACCATTGGAAACTATCAATCGGAGACCTTGATGAAGATCGCCATCGCCGGCGCGTCCGGCCAGGCCGGCTCGCGCCTCACCGCGGAACTCGCCGGCCGCGGCCATGCCGTCACCGCCATCGCCCGCAACCCGGAGAAGATCGCAACCCTGCCTGGTGTCACCGCCGTGAGGGGGGATGTGAACGACCAGGGCGCCCTGACCGCGCTGTGGGCCGGCCACGATGCCGCGATCAGTTCCGTCCATTTCACCGTCAGCGACCCGGTCAAGCTGATCGAGGCGGCAAAGGCATCCGGGGTCGGCCGCTATCTCGTGGTTGGCGGCGCCGGCAGCCTCGAAGTGGCCCCGGGCGTCCGCCTGGTGACCACGCCGAACTTCCCGGCCCAGTACAAGGCCGAGGCCTCGAAGGGGGCGGAGTTCCTCGACCTGCTGCGCCAGGAAAAGGACCTGAACTGGACCTTTTTGTCGCCCTCGGCGCTGTTCGTGGCAGGCGAGCGGACCGGCAAGTTCCGGCTCGGGACCGACCAGCTTTTGACGGCTGCGGACGGGAAGAGCTCGATCTCCTTCGAGGACTTCGCAGTTGCACTCGCCGACGAAATCGAGCGCCCGGCCCATATCCGCCAGCGCTTCACGGTCGGCTACTGACAGGCCAGGAGAGGGGAAAAGCCGGCCCCCGGGCAGCACGGATAAGTTTGCCTGTGCAAGGCCTTGGGGGCACCCCGCCTTTCGCGGTGGCAGATATTGTCTGTCACATGACGTGGCTATATAAGGCGCCGCGCGGAGGGGTTCTGTTCCCTCCGCCTGACAGGGACATGGCTGCCTTTGGAAAAGCTGAAGAACTACCGGCCGACTGAAAAAGAGCCTTTCATGAATGAGCGGCAGCGCGACTATTTCCGCGCCAAGCTGCTGGCCTGGAAGGATGAGATCCTCCGCGAATCGAAGGTCACGCTGCAGACGTTGCAGGAAGAGAACGTCAATCACCCCGATCTCGCGGACCGAGCTTCCTCGGAAACCGACCGCGCGATCGAACTTCGTGCCCGTGATCGTCAGCGCAAGCTGATCTCCAAGATCGACGCGGCGCTCCAGCGCATCGAAGACAACACCTACGGCTATTGCGAAGAGACCGGTGATCCGATCTCGCTGAAGCGGCTCGAAGCCCGCCCGATCGCGACGCTGTCGGTGGAGGCGCAGGAACGCCACGAGAAGCGCGAGAAGGTCTATCGCGACGAATAGTGGCGGTGGACCACTACAGATTGATTCCGGCGCGCACCGGTCGTACGTTCGCGCCGCCATGATGACACGTACTCTCAACATCGCATCGGTCTTTCTCCTGGGCTGATCTCGATTCCGCACGGAAGCGCTGATCGTCCCCACGAGCCCGGGCTCGCGGGATTCCAGTGAACCGAATGAGCCGGCCAAACTCCGCGCCTCGCGGAGCATCGACGGCTGGCGATGATTTGAGAGGCAATCGTGACCGATCGAGACGACACGCGTGTGCTCAGCGACGCGCAAATCGAGCAATTCATCGAACAGGGCTTTGTCCGGATCGACAATGCCTTTCCCCGCGAACTCGCCGATGCGGGACGTGCCATCATGTGGCGCGACCTGCCGTGCAGCGAGCATGATCCTTCGACCTGGACGCGCCCGGTGGTGCGGCTGCCCGGCTATGGCGAGGAACCATTCCGGTTGGCGATCAACTCGCCGCTGCTGTATCGGGCGTTCGACCAGATCGCAGGCCCCGGCCGCTGGTCTCCGCGCCACAACATCGGAACCTTCCCGGTGCGGTTTCCGCATCCGGACGATCCCGGCGATGTTGGCTGGCATATCGACGTCAGCTTTCCCGGCGACGATTGCGACCCGCACGAGCGGAGCGACTTCTCGGCATGGCGGGTGAACGTCAACTCGCGCGGCCGGGCGCTCCTGATGTTGTTCCTGTTCTCCGATGTCGGCGATGACGACGCGCCGACCCGGATCAGGGTCGGTTCGCACTTTCCGATGGCGCGTTATCTGGCGCCGGCGGGCGAGGCCGGACGCGCGCGGATGAACCTCGCGCAAATGGGCGCCGAGTGCGAGCTTGCGCTGGCGACGGGTGAAGCAGGCACGGTCTATCTGTGCCATCCCTTCCTGGTGCATGCCGCGCAGAAGCATCGGGGAACGAGGCCGCGCTTCATGGCGCAACCGTCGCTCAGTCCCGCCGAGCCGTACCGGCTCAAGCGTGACGATGGCGCCTATTCGCCGGTCGAGATCGCGATCCGGCGCGCGCTCGGCATGGGTTGACGCTGTCGTTCCGCAAACTTGGTCCACCTCTCCCGCTTGCGGGGGAGGTCGGATCGCATTTCGTTAGATGCGATCCGGGTGGGGGCTCATTCTACTTGTCCGACGTCAGACAGTGACCAGATGCGGCCTGTGCAGGGTGGACGGTGCATTGTGTGCCCACCTGCCGAACCATGAAGAGGGCAGCGACATGAGCACGGTTTTGGTCACGGGCGGATCCGGTTTCATCGGCGTGCATACAATACTGCGGCTGCTTGCCGACGGGCATGCAGTGCGAACCACGCTGCGCAATCCGGATCGCAGCAAGGACGTGATCGCGATGCTGCGCGAGGGGGGCGCGCTTGCGGCCGACCAGGTCGGCTTCGCCACCGCCGACTTGCTGCGCGATGACGGCTGGCGCGAGGCGGTCGCGGGGTGCGATTACGTGCTGCATGTCGCATCGCCGCTTGGCGCGCATGTGCCGGAGGATGAGAACGAGCTGATCGTTCCGGCGCGCGAAGGCACGCTGCGGGTGTTGCGCGCGGCGCGCGACGCCGGCGTCAAGCGCGTCGTCGTGACGTCGTCGTTTGCGGCGATCGGCTACGGCCATCCGCCGCAAGCCAAGCCGTTCGATGAGACCACCTGGTCGAACCTCGATGGCCCCGATGTGCAGGCTTACCCGAAATCCAAGACGCTGGCCGAGCGCGCCGCCTGGGATTTCGTCGCGCGCGAAGGCAAGGGCCTCGAACTTGCCGTGGTCAATCCGACCGCGGTGTTCGGCCCCGCGCTCGGCGCCGACTTCTCCGAGTCGATCGGCATCATCAAGGCGCTGCTCGACGGCGCGATGCCGGCGGTGCCTCGGATCCATTTCGGCCTCGTCGACGTGCGCGACGTCGCCGACCTGCATCTGCGCGCCATGACCTCGCCCAAGGCCAGGGGTGAGCGGTTCCTCGCGGTCGCCGGCGAGACCATGTCGGTCCTGCAGGTGGCCCGGCTGCTGCGCGGGAAACTCGGCAGCAAGGCGCGGCGCGTGCCCCGGTTCCAGGCGCCGGACTGGATGATGCGGCTCGCCGCGCGGCGCAACCCGTTGGCCCGCGCCGCCCTGCCGCTGCTCGGCAAGGTGCGCCGCTCGACCAGCGCCAAGGCGCAGAACCTGCTCGGCTGGCGTCCGCGCGGCAATGAGGAGATGATCGTCGCGACCGCCGAGAGCCTGATCAGGCTCGGCCTGGTCAAGGCTTGACGGCCTCGCCCGTCCGGCGTGCTTGCCAGACGCGTCGGCGAGTGCTGAATTGCAGTGAGCAGACGGAGGCGCCACCGCGCCGCCGAGAACATCAGGGAGGCTGCGCAGATGGATCGGGTCCTCGCGGCCGCAAAGGCGATTGCCAGCGCGCGCCGCAGCCGCGCGCCGCTCAAGGCGCTTCCGAAAGACATCGTGCCGCTTGACGAGGCCGAAGGCTATCGCGTGCAGTACGCGCTGCACGATTTGCTGCAGCCGCAGGTCGGCAGTGTCGTCGGCTACAAGATCGGCTGCACCAGCGCGGTGATGCAGGAGTATATCAACATCTCACACCCCTGCGGCGGTGGCGTGTTCGAGAAGGTCGTGCATGACAGCGGCGTGCGGCTGCCGGCGGCCGACTTCGTCCATGTCGGCGTCGAATGCGAGATCGCGGTGCGGCTGGCGCGCAGTCTCGCTCCGAGCGAAGCGCCGTTCACCGCCGAATGGGTCGCGGAGGGGATCGAGGCCTATCAGCCGGCGATCGAGATCGTCGACGACCGTTACGTCAAATGGCAGACGCTCGGCGCGCCGACGCTGATCGCCGACGATTTCTTCGCCGCCGGCTGCGTGCTCGGCGAGGCTGTTCCGCGTATCACCGTGCCCGATCTGCGCAAGGTCGCCGGACGCGCGCTCGTCAACGGCAAGGAGGAGGGGCGCGGCACCGGGGCCGATGTGCTCGGCCATCCCCACAACGCGCTCGCCTGGCTCGCCAATCATCTCGCCGCCGAAGGCCGTGGCCTGCATGCCGGCCAGATCGTGCTGACCGGCAGCCTGGTCAAGACGGTGTGGCTGAAGGCGGGCGACACGGTCGTGATGGAGCTCGATGGGCTCGGCAAGGTGGAAGCGACGTTCACCTGAGTTTCACATCGCCGGACGCCTGGCGTCCGTGACAAGCTCGACCTTGCCGTCGGTCAGCCGATAGACCGCGCCGACGATCCTGAGCTTGCCCTGATCGACCGCGGCGCTGAGGATCGGCGTCGCCGTCTTCAGCTTCGCGACGTTGTCGATGACGTTTTGCCTGACAGCGTTGGCGAGCCGGTCGCCCGGCTTGCCCTCGGTCGCCTTCACCGCAGTCGCGATCGCAGTGACCAGCGAGGGCAGATGGCCGGGCAGGGTGGTGTTGTCCTTCAGCGACTTGATCGCGGCGTCGACCGCCCCGCAGCTGTCGTGACCGAGCACCATGAATAGCGGCACGCCGAGCACGGACTGCGCATATTCCAGGCTTGCGATCATCTCGTCGCTGGCGAAATTGCCGGCGACGCGGCAGACGAACAGATCGCCGCGGCCGGTATCGAAGGCGTATTCCGGTGCGATGCGGGAGTCCGCGCAACTCAGGATGCCGGCGAACGGGTTCTGTCCGCCGGACAGCGCCTCGCGCTCGTGCTTGAAATCATGCCGCCGCGAAACGCCTTCGACATAACGGAGGTTGCCCTTCACCAGCCGGTCGAGCGCGGCGTCCGGCCGCAGCACGTTCTGCGGCTTCGGCGGCGGTTTTGTCTCTTTGGCCGTCACGGCCGGCGCAAGGGCGAGGCTGGCCGCGGTGCACGCCGCGCCAGCGAGGAAGAAGCGCCGGGAGGTTCGGTTGGGAGGCATGATTTCGCAGAACTGGCACATCAAGGTTTTCCGTGAACAAGGACCGCATCCGCGCGATATTTGTAGGTCATGCGCAATGCCTTCACAACGAGTTGAATTCGTACGCTCGCGTCGGCTGTATCCACAATCGTCGTCCCGGCGAAGGCCGGGACCCATAACCACAAAAGGACATTGTTGAGCGTCACTGGAACGACGAGTCCCGTTCACTACAATTGCTGCGGCGTATGGGTCCCGGCCTTCGCCGGGACGACGGTGAATGTGTGGCACGGTCTATGAATCACACATCCGCGTTCTCGCGACACGCTTTGTCCGAGTCTTGCATCTCGTTTCGCCGCGCAGGGAAAGCCGGGTGCCGATCGCACCCATGGTCCCGTGCAACAAAAAGCACGGGAGGTAGGACCACAGGTGTAACCGGAAACAACCCGGCTTTCCCTGCGCGATGGTTGTACAACTTACTTCGCGCTCTCCCCGGCGAGACTGGGCTTGTTTGTCCCCGTCTCCGCGAAGACGCTTTCGCATCTTGCGATGAGACACCGGCCACCAGGGCGTCAGGCCCGCACGAATTCGCCGTCCGCTTCGTGTGCTCTCGTCAGTCACACACTCAGTGTCCACCGCATCCCACGCCGCGTTCGTGACGATCGTGATCCGCCCCTCGTACCGGGTGAGACGGATCAATTGAACATCTGAGTTGGGTCAAACGCCAAGCGGAATATTTTCTTATGCTGAGATCGACAGGTCTTGCTGAGTTGACCGACGGGCAGATTAGCGGCGATCGCATAACCAGTTAGCTATGGGTATATCGGGGCGGCCGTTCGTACACCAAGCAGGCCGGAAGCTAGGTACTCAGGGCATGGGCCGCTGGTCCTGAACTTACCGCTTGACCAATTCATAGCTGGGTGGTTATACGTTAATCCATAGCCAATGGGTTATTGATCGCAAAATGCCGGACACTCACGACGTGCTGTTTCGAACCCTCGCAGATCCGACCCGCCGGGCGATCTTCGAGCGCCTGTGCCGCGAGGGCGAGCAGACCGTCGGTGCGCTGACCGCGCGGGCAAAGATCTCGCAGCCGGCGGTGTCAAAACATCTCGGCGTGCTGAAGCAGGCCGGGCTGGTGCGCGATCGCCATGAAGGAAGGCAGACGCATTACAGCGCACAACTCGGCGCGCTGGCGCCGCTGATCGACTGGACCAGCCAGATGGCGGGCTTCTGGCAGAACCGGTTCGACCACCTCGAAGATCTTCTCAAAAGGATGGACCAATGAACAGGACCACCGCCGAAACGCGCTCCGCCATCGTGGAGCGCGAATTTCCCCATCCGCCGGAAAAGCTCTGGCGCGCGCTGACGCAACCGCACCTGATGGAGGAATGGCTGATGAAGAACGACTTCAAGCCCGAGGTCGGGCGCAGCTTCAATCTGCGCGGCGAGTGGGGCGGCGTGCTGGACTGCAAGGTGCTCACTGTGGAGCCGCACAAGACGCTGTCCTACACCTGGAATTTCGCGCATGCGGATGCCGCCTACAATCTCGAGAGCGTGGTGGTCTTCACGCTGACGCCGACAGCGAAGGGCACCCATCTGCGCGTCGAGCAGTCCGGCTTCCAGCCGCATCAGAAGCAAGCCTATGGCGGCGCCCATGCCGGGTGGAAGCAGTTCCTGGAGAATCTCGATCAGCTTCTGGTGCGCGAGGACTGATCGCCTCTCTCTCTCTCTCTCTCTCGTCATTGCGAGGAGCGATAGCGACGAAGCAATCCATTGATCCGCGTACTCGGTGCGATGGATTGCTTCGCTTCGCTCGCAATGACGGCAATACACAAATTTGCACCGACCCAACAGGAGATCACATGAACTGGAACAACTGGATCAGGCAATTTCACCGCTGGCTCTCGATCGCCTTTACGGTTGCCGTCATCATCAACATCGTCGCGATGGTGCTGCAGCAGCAAGCCGTCTGGATCGGCCTGCTGGCGCTGTTCCCGCTGATCTTCATGCTGCTGAGTGGCCTGTATCTGTTCGCGTTACCCTATCTGGCGCCGCGGCGCGTGCGTAGGGCATCGACCGGGACGTCACAAGCGTGATGCCCGGACATTCCAAATGTGATTGCATGGGACAGGCTGGGACCACGAGGCAGCAATGACGGCATCGGAACGTATCGACCAGATGATCGAGGATCTCACCGACTGGCGCGGCAAGACGCTCGCCAGCCTGCGAAAGAGCATCCTCGCCGCCGACTCCGGAATCGTCGAGGAATGGAAGTGGATGGGCAGCCCGGTCTGGTCGCGCGACGGCATCATCGCGGTCGGCAACGCCCACAAGGGCAAGGTGAAGCTGACCTTCATGTATGGCGCGCAGCTTCCGGACCCCGACAAGCTGTTCAACACCGGCTTCGAAGGCAATGTACGGCGCGCGATCGATCTGTTCGAGGGCGACAAGATCAACGACCGCGCGCTGAAGGCGCTGATCCGTGCCGCGATCGAGCGCAACCAGGCCAAATCCAGCAAAACTGCGAAGAAGCCGGCGAAGAAGGTGGCCGCGGGCGCTCGCGCAACCGCGAAGAAGAAAGCATGAGCTGCGCCGGCATGCAGCCTGCCGATCCGGTCCGTCCGTGATGATCGAGACCAGGCTCGCCACATCGTCGGATGCGGAAGCGATCTCAGCGCTGCTGACGGCCAACGCCGGCGACCGCGGCGGCATGCTGCTTGGGCAATGGCCGCGCGAGGTGATTGAGACGCGCATTGCACGCGGGCAATCGATCGTCATCGCGACCGGCGATGAGGGCAGGCTGCTCGGCGCGCTCCTGACGTCGGAGAAGGGATTCGGCGAGGCCCCGCCGGTGCAGGCCATGCTCAAGGCCTGGCCGGGCGGCCCCGGTGCGTATGTGTATGGTCCCGTGTGCGTCTCCCCGGACGCGCGCGGCCTCGGCGTCCTCGACGCGCTATACGCCAGGCTTCAGGCAACGTTTCCCGGCGGCGAGGCGATCCTGTTCATCAGGGAAGACAATCCGCGCTCGCTCAAGGCGCATCTGCGGCTCGGCATGCGCGAGGTCGCGCGATACGACTTCGGCGGCAAGGTTTTCGTGGTCCTGCGCGACAGGCCCGCCCCCGGATAGCCCGGACCGCGCCGGGAACCTGAGTTCTACGCACGGGAACTCCAGTCCCGTTGGCACCAATATCGGGAAATAAATCGTTCACCATCGGATACGAATGACCGGCGACCTGCCACAGGTTGTATCTCGTTACCAACGCAATTGAAGGCGTGGCTGCTAAACCTGTGGCTGTGGAATGAGCGGGTCTCGTGTCGAGGCGCCCGTTGGAATGGCAGTCGCAATGCTCAGTCAGTTGGTCGGTCCGTCACGGATCGCGTCGTCGGTCGACACCGATGTCGCACAGCAGGCCTCCCCGAGAACAGCGGCTACGAGCGAGGAAACTCGCATCCCGCAACCCCATCAGCGGGTCGAGCGGGGCGCATGGTTGATTGGCATCGCGGCGAGCGGTTTCGCCGGCTTCCTGCTCTGGACATTCGAGATCACAGTCGAGCCCGAAAGCCTGGCGCTGTTTTCGGGCCTGATGGGGTTTCTCCTTGCCGTCCATATCGTCTATGGCAGATGGCGGTCCGCGCCGGTTCTGTCCAACCTGGCAGGAGCCGTTGCCGTGTTCTTCTGGTCGGCCGCGGCGGCAGCAACGATCAGCCTCGTTGGCCTGCGATACAAGTTCCCCCTGATCGATGGCAGTCTCGCCGATGCCGATCGCTTCATCGGGATCGATTTGCCGTCCATCATCCTGTGGTTTGCAAGCCATCCATGGCTGACTGAGCTGCTCGCCGCGGGCTATTGCAGCTCATTCGTCCAGGTGGCCGCGCTGTTCGTGCTGCTGGCGGCGACAAAGCGCTTCGACAAGCTTTGGCAACTGGCATTCGTGTTCGCCTTGACGATCGTTGCGTCGACGACGTTTTCGGTGTTCTGGCCCGCCAAGGGGGCCTTTGTCTATTTCGACCATCCCGTCGCGATCCTCGATGCGCTGCCCGAGCACGCGGGGACCTATCATCTCGCAAAGTTCGAGTACTTCCGCAACGGCGTGTTTCCGGAACTGTCGTTAAACAATCTGCAGGGCGTCGTGACCTTTCCGTCGTTCCACACCTGTCTTGCCTTGATGACGATTTTCGCAACGATCGGCACACGGTGGTTGTTCGGCATCACGCTGATCTGGAATCTTCTCGTCCTCGTCTCGACGCTTCCGATCGGCGGCCATTACGTCATCGACCTGACCTGCGGTGCGCTGCTGTGGCTGGCGGCGATGAAGATCGAGGCGATGCTCGGCAGATCGTTCGTGACCTTGCGCGGAATGCCGATGCCGGAAGCGGTGTCCGCCTAGCGCGCGGCCAGCCTACGCCGAGATGTCGACCGCCTGGCCGGCCTTGCCGGCGTTCTTCTGAAACGACTGCTCGATCAATTCCTTGATCTTCTGCTCGACCGCGGCGCGTTGATCCGGCGTCATGGTCTTCAGGTCCTGCTCCGACAGACCCATGCTCTTGAGGATATTCGCGCGCAGGCGGTCCATCGGGCTCATCTGCGCGTATTTGAGAAACTTCTGCTCGACGGTGTCGTCGGATGAGCTGCCGCCGGTCGATTGCGTGGATCCGGTGGCGTCCGCCGTCAGCGGTTTCTTCAACGTGCCAGCCGTCATGTTGGCTGTGACCGGTCCGAAGGCCGAGATCGACGTCATCTGCGCGCGCTGTCCCCGTTGCAATGCTGCAATCGCGGAGCAAATGGCGTGCCATCCGAAGCGTCAGCAATTTCAAGTAAATCGCGACGACGCGGCACGCGCCGGACGTGCCGCAGGAAAGTTCTGCCGGGTGAACCTTGCCGGGGAAGCGACCGTCACGCCTTGGTGTGCACGATCACCGGACCTGCGATTGCGGTGGCTTGCCCGACCAACAGGGGGCCGAGATTGTCGTCGATCCAGGCCAGTGCGCGGCGGTTGGCTTCCTCGGCGCCGGCATGGTTGTTGAAGACGCTGATCGCGGTGACCGTGTCGTCGCCGGCATAGACCACGTAATAGGCCATGAAGCCTTCTACATCGCTGATGATCGGAATTGCGCCTTCCTTGATCCGGCGCGCGAGTTCTTCGGCGCTACCAGTCTTCGCCTTGGCGTGACGGATGGCGGCATACATGCGTTCCTCCTTCCGGCTGCATCGATCGGGCTGCGCTTCGCGCATCCGCGATGGTACGCCTGAAGCGGCGGAGATGCCATCGGGATTGCGGACCGATCAGCTGAAGCGCCTGGTCACGACGGTTGTGCGGCGGTCGGGGAGCTTCGGCAGCCTCGTCAGATCCGCGCGCGTTGCCGCGGTTTTTGGCCCGGGGGCGGGCGCCTGCTCCTGTTGCTGCAGAAACAGCGTGGCTTCGAACAGCACGCCGGGGGCCTGCTTGGCCGTGCCCGAGCACACCGCGCGATTGCCGCTGAAGGTGCCGGTCAGCTGCGCCTCGACCTCGTCGCATCCGAACACGGTGGTGAACGGGCCGTCGGCATATCGGTGCGTCGTCAGGACCGCCGTGAAGCGGTCCTCATCGAGCTGATAGGAGCCGGCATAGGTGAACATGGCGTCGCCGCCGCTGATCCTGCCGTTTGTGAGCTGGACTATTCCGGTGCCTTCGCCCCGCGGCGTCCGGAACCACGCCGCATATCGACCGTCTCTTTGCATGACCGTCACGAACTGCAAACCCTGCGTTGTCGTCTAGCTACGTTGCAATCGGAGCGACTGCTACTGCGGGCTGCTGCAACGGTTAACGAACCGAGAAAGCGATCGCGCGAGTTGCGCGAAGCGGTATCGGACTGATGCGCGACGATCGCGCGAGTGTATTCGACCGGTCACAAGAATGCCACGGCCCTCGCCAGGGGAGCTAGCGAGGGCCGTGTTGGTACACCGCGCCGCGCCTAGGTTCGCGACGAGATGTGGGAGCTCGAAAAAGTCTTACTCAGGCATGATCCTTATCCGAAAACCGGTTTCCACTTTTCGGGATCATGCCCGTCAGAAGGGCAAGAGCACGTCGAGAACCTGCTGGCCGTAGCGCGGCTGTTGCACGTCGGTGATCTGGCCGCGGCCGCCATAGGCGATGCGGGCCTGGGCGATCTTCGAGGAGTCGATCGTGTTGTCGCTCTGGATGTCTTCCGGACGGACGATGCCGGCCACGATCAGCTCGCGGATTTCGTAGTTGACGCGGATCTCCTGCTTGCCTTCGACCACAAGATTGCCGTTCGGGAGAATCTGGGTGACGACGGCGGCGACGTTGGTCTGCAATGCTTCCTGGCGGTTGACCGAGCCCTTGCCGTCGCTCGAGGCCGTGGAGTCGGCGGTCAGGATACGGCCGGGCAGGATCTTGTTGGCCTGGGTGATAGTCTGCGAGCCGAGGAAATTGGTCACCCCGGAATCTTCGGAATTGGTGCGGCTGCGCTGGGTTTCGTTGGCGATCGCGGCCTTGTCGGTGATGTTCACCATGACGGTCAGGATGTCGCCGACGCGCGCGGCGCGCTGGTCCTTGAAGAAGGCGCGCGAGCCGCTGCGCCACAGCGAGTTGGGGCTGTAGGAGGCGACCTCGGGCTTCGGCATCGGCATCTGCACCGGCTTGTAGCCGGGCTGCGCCGTCGGGTTCTCGATCTCCGTCAGCTTCGGCTTTTCACCGATCTGGGAGAGACGGTCGATCGACGAGCAACCGCTGGCGATCGTTCCGAGTGCGAGCAGCGCACCGGTCAGGATGAGGCGGTTGATGCGGTACTGGGACATGAACTTTACTCGGCGTTTGGTGCGACTGAACTCAGCTTGACGGGAGCGGAATCTGAAGAGGCGGCGTCGGCGGCCGGCGCTGCGCGCGGCGTCGCGACCGAGATCGAAACCTCGCCGCGCCCTGTGACCACGCCGGTGACCGCGCGCTTGGACTGCAGGTTCATCACGTTGACGACGTCGCCCTCGGCGCCGCCATCCATCGCCTTGCCGCGGATCGTGAGGTAGAGACCGGAGGTGCGGTAGACCAGCGTGACGTTCTGATCGCGGGTGACGAGATCGGGTTTTGCCATGTCGGCTGTGCGCAGCGCCTGGCCGGCGCGGATCTGGCGGCGCATCTGCATGCCGACGGCGCTGTCGCGCACCGCCGCGTCGTTGCCGATTTCGGCTTTCGGACGGCGCTCGACCGCCACGTCGGAGGCTTTCAGCACATCGCCGCGTTCCACATTGCGCGTCAGCACGGCGGCCTCGATGGTCTCGATCGCGGTTCCGGTGAGGCGCAGCTTGTACGGAGCCGTGCCGGCTTCGTTGCTGACCTCGAAGGTGACGTCGAAACGCGTCGAGCGCGGGTCATAGCGCACGGCGACGGGCTGCATCGCGCCGGTGTTGGTTGCCTCGAGGCGGAGGTCGCCGGGATCGCGGTCGAAGGTCAGCGCGATGTTGCCGGCCCTGCCGAGCCCGTGCCGGCCCTCCAGCGCGCGCGTCAGCTGCTGCTCGATCTCCTTGCTGTCGATGATGCGCGCGAGCCGCGTGACGGTGATCTCCTTCAGCTCGCGGGTGTCGACGCCGATCACCTGGTGGGTGCGCAGCACGTTCAGCACCTGTGCGACCGGCAGTGTGCCTGTGGTGCCGAGATCGGGCGCGCGGTAGATCGCAATGCTGCCGGCGCTGCCGGCGTTGTCGATGAGGTCGCCGACCCGCACGATGTCGTCCGCGACCGTGACGCTGGCGCGCAGCGTCGGCACCGCGATGGTCTCGCCGCGGACTTGCGCGGCGGCAGGTAGCGCGGTCACCGCGAGGAGCGCGGCAGCAACCAGGAATGAGCGGGCGATCATCGACATCATCCTCAGCGGAACAGGTTGGAGGTCGACTGCATCATCTGGTCGGCCGCGGAGACCACCTTCGAGTTCATCTCATAGGCGCGCTGCGCGGCGATCAGGTCGGAGATTTCCGAAACCACCTCGACGTTGGCCTGTTCGAGGTTGCTCTGCTGCATGTCGCCGTAGCCGTCGGTGTTGGCGATGCCATCCTGCGGCTGGCCGGAGGCCGGCGTTTCCTGGAACAGATTGTCGCCGATCGGCATCAGGCCCGCCTTGTTGATGAAGCGGGTCAGGCCGATCTGGCCGATCGTGGTCGATGCGGTCTGGCCCGGCAGCGTCACCGAGACCTGACCCTGCGCATTGATGGTGAGGCCGGAGGCGTTCTGCGGGATCGTGATCGTCGGCTGCACCAAATTGCCCTGCGCGTTGACAATGCGGCCCTGATTGTCCATCTGGAACGAGCCGTCGCGGGTGTAGGTGAAGGTGCCGTCCGGCATCAGGATCTTGAAGAAGCCTTCGCCGCGGATCGCGATGTCGAGATCGTTGCCGGTCGGCGACAACGTGCCCTGGGTCATCATCCGCGGCGTGCCGACGGTCTTGACGCCGCCGCCGAGGTCGATGCCCATCGGCATGATGGTGTTCTGGTCGGAGGCCTGCGCACCGACCCGGCGCACATGGTCGTAGATCAGGTCCTGGAACGCGGCGCGCTGCTTCTTGTAGCCGGTGGTACGCAGGTTCGCGATATTGTTGGAGATCACCTGAACGCTGAGTTCCTGTGCCGCCATTCCGGTCGCCGCGGTATAAAGTGCGCGCATCTGTCAGTCCCCCGGATCAGTTCGGCACGTCGGCGAGCTTGTCGATCGCCGATTTGTGCAGGTCGCTCTGCTGCTGGAGCAGCGAGGCGATTTGGGTGTAGGTCCGCGTGATCTCGATCATGCGGCTCATCTCGACGACGGAATTGACGTTCGACTTCTCGATGAAGCCCTGGCGGATCTGCGCTTTGGTGTCCGGCTGCGGTACTGCGCCTTCGCCTGGCACATAGAGGTTGGAGCCTTCCTTCAGCAGGCGCTGAGCCTGCGCGAACGAGACCAGGCGCAGCTTGCCGCGGATCGAGTCGAGCCGGGACGTGCCTTCGAGCACGCTGACGTTGCCGTCGGGGGCGATGTTGACGTCGTGATCGGTCTGCTGGAACGTGATCGGGCCGGCGGTGCCGAGCACCTGATAGCCCGAGGCGGTGACGAGCTGGCCGCGATTGTTGATCTGAAGGTTGCCGTCGCGGGTGTAGCGCTCGCCGCCCGGCGTCTGCACCACCAGGAAGGCGTTGCCGTCGATCGCGACGTCGAGCGGGTTCTTGGTCTCTTCGGTCGGGCCCGGCGAGAAGTCGTGGAAGGTCGCGCGGTCCTGCACGAAGGAGACGCGGCGGTCGGAGGACGCGAAATTGTCCTCATGCGCGTTCGCGGACAGATATTCCTGGAACAGCGACCGGTCGGCCTTGTAGCCGTTGGTGTTCATGTTCGCGATGTTGTTGGAAACGACATCCATCTGCCGTTCCAGCACCATCTGCTTCGATAGTCCGACCAGAAGCGTATTCTGCATCGGTGGTTCTCCCCTGTGAGGTGATCCGATGCGAATGGTTCTCCCAAACCTTCACGCCGGACCGTCGGTAACCATTGGGTTCTCCCAAACCCGCCAGTCACGTCGTCCTCTCAGCGAAACCCGTGCCAACTTGAAATAATCAGATATTTGAATGGGTTGGGTGTTTTGCAGGGCGCCGTGCCGGGCGGCAGAAAGGTCTTGTTGACCATGTTTGCCCGGCAGTTTTTTCCTAGTGGAAGGTAAATCCTAATCTTCCGTTAACCATTATGACCCCAGTGTTGCCGGCATTGGGGCGCGTGTGCGCCGGCGGCCTTTGTATCGCGTCTTCAAGCCAAAGCTGGGGCAAATCGCGTTCGCATCCTTCAGGTCGAAGCGAGCGGACGATGGCGGACGAGGAAAAGACGGATAGCGGCGAGGGCGCGGCCGCTCCGAAGAAGGGCAAGCTCAAGCTGATCATTGCCGTCGTCGGCTTCCTCGTCGTGCTCGGCGCGGGGGCGGGCGGATGGTTCTTCTTCATGCGCGGTCACGGCGAGGAGCAGCACGCCGAGGCGCCGCCGCCGAAGCCGCCGAGCTTCGTCGACGTGCCCGACATGCTGGTCAATCTGGTCGGCGCGCCCGGCGAGCGCGTGCAGTATCTCAAGCTGAAGCTCGTGCTCGAGGTCAAGGAAGAGAAGCAGGTCGAGGCGATCAAGCCGGCGCTGCCGCGCGTCACCGACCTGTTCCAGACCTATATGCGCGAACTGCGCCCGAGCGATCTGAACGGCTCGGCCGGCCTGTTCCGTCTCAAGGAAGAGCTGACCAAGCGCGTCAACCTCGCGCTGGCGCCCAACCAGGTGAACGCGGTGCTGTTCAAGGAAGTCGTGATCCAGTGACGGGGCGGATGTAAAGCCATGGCCGGCAACGACCAGATGGACCAGGACGCCATTGCGGCCCAGTGGGAAGCCTCGCTCGATTCCGAGGATCCCGCGGCGGCCGCGGCGGAAGCTGCCAAGAACGAACTCACCGAGAACATGGCGCTGCAATGGGCCGCCATGGTCGAGGACGGCAGCCGCGACTTCGGCGGCAAGAACACCAACGGCGAGCGCGTGCTGTCGCAGGAGGAGATCGACAATCTCCTCGGCTTCACGGTCGGCGACGTCAGCCTCGACGATCATTCCGGCATCCGCGCCATCATCGATTCCGCGATGGTGTCCTACGAGCGCCTGCCGATGCTCGAAATCGTGTTCGACCGCCTGGTGCGGTTGATGACGACGTCGCTCCGCAATTTCACCTCCGACAACGTCGAGGTCTCGCTCGACCGCATCACGTCGGTGCGCTTCGGCGACTACATGAACTCGATCCCGCTGCCGGCGGTGCTCTCGGTGTTCAAGGCGGAGGAGTGGGAGAATTTCGGCCTCGCCATGGTCGACTCCAACCTGATCTATTCGATGATCGACGTGCTGCTCGGCGGCCGCCGCGGCCAGACCCAGCTCAAGATCGAGGGTCGGCCCTACACCACGATCGAGACCAACCTCGTGAAGCGGCTGGTCGAGGTGGTGCTGTCGGATGCCGAGCAGGCGTTCCGGCCGCTGTCGCCGGTGACCTTCACGATCGACCGGCTCGAGACCAACCCGCGCTTTGCCGCGATCAGCCGCCCGGCCAACGCGGCGATCCTGGTGCGCCTGCGCATCGATATGGAAGACCGCGGCGGCAATGTCGAATTGCTGCTGCCCTACGCCACCATCGAACCGATCCGCAACGTGCTGTTGCAGATGTTCATGGGCGAAAAGTTCGGCCGCGATCCGATCTGGGAAGGCCATTTCGCCACCGAGGTGGCGCAGGCCGAGATTGCGGTCGATGCGGTGCTGTACGAGGCCGATATCCCGCTCAAGGAGCTGATGAAGCTCAAGGTCGGCGACACGCTGCCGCTGGACATCCGCTCCGACGCGCTGGTCTCGGTCCGTTGCGGCAATGTCACCCTGACGGAGGGGCGCATGGGCCGCGTCGGCGACCGCGTCGCGATCCGCGTCACCAAGAATTTGCGCAAACCCCAAACCACCTTCGCGATGTTCGAGAAGGCGGACGAGCGGACCAAGATGATGGAGGCACCATGAGTCATGTGCTTGGACTAGCAATCGAGAGTCTGGTGGCCGTGCTGCTGATGCTGACGATCGGCTATTGCTGGCTGCTCAACAAGCGGCTGCAGCGGCTGAAGGCGGACGAGCATTCGCTGAAGGCGACGATTGCGGAATTGATCACCGCGACCGAGATCGCCGAGCGGGCGATCGGCGGGTTGAAGCACGCGGTGCGCGACGTCAACGAGAACCTCGGCAACCAGCTCGATGCGGCGGTGCAGATGTCGGCGCAGCTGAAGAACCAGCTGGCGGAAGGTGATGGTGTGGTGCGCCGCCTGTCCAAGATCGCGATGGCCGCGCGGCCGCCGGAGCCCGCGCATGCGTCGGCAGCAGCGGCGCCTGCCGCGCCGGTGGCGCAGGCGCCCAGGGTTTCGGCGGCGCGCGCGGTTGCCGCGGCGGCTGAAGCCTTCACCGAGCGCAGGAGGGCCGGCGGCCTCGCTGCATGAAGTTGCTTCGTGACATCAGAGTGATGCCCGTGGTGCTGGTCGCGATCTTCGGCCTGATGGTGCTGAAGGTCGCGGGCCTCGTGCTTGATGGCGGTTACGTGTTTGCCGACGACGCGCCGCCGGCCGGCCCGGCCGGTCCATCTTGGGCGCAGCAGAATTTCAACTTCCCCGGCGCTCCCAAGGCGGTTGCCGACGGCAAGATCAAGGCCGATCCCGGCGACATCACGGGATCGGTCGAGGGCAAGGACGCGAAGAAGGACGAGGCTCCGAAGCCGGCCGCACCGGCCGCGGAGGCGCCCAAGCCCGACGGCGTGGTGGTCAATCTGGATGCGCCGCCGCCGGTGTCGGCGTCCGAACGCGCGATCTTGGAACGGCTGCAGTCGCGCCGCCAGGAGCTGGAGACGCGCGCTCGCGAGGTCGAGATCCGCGAAAGCCTGCTGAAGGCCGCCGAGAAGCGTATTGAGGCCAAGGTCGAGGAGGCCAAGGCCAATGACGCCAAGGCGAATGCCGATGCGGCGGCAAAGGCAGAAGCCGACGCCGCCCGCTTCAAGGGCATCGTCACCATGTACGAGAACATGAAGCCGAAGGACGCCGCAAAGGTGTTCGACCGGCTGGAGATGACCGTGCTCTACCAGATCGCCTCGCAGATCCAGCCGCGCAAGATGTCGGACATCCTCGGCCTGATGCAGCCGGAGGCCGCCGAACGGCTCACGGTCGAACTCGCCCGCCGCGCCGGCGGCGACAAGTCGGTATCAACAGACGATCTGCCCAAGATCGAAGGCAAGATGCTCACGCCGAAGACGAATTGACGGAGTGTGTTAGCCTCTGAGGCTAATTTTCGGTGGGTTTGCGCGCGCGCCAGGCGACGCGCCTTTGCGACGTCGGCGATAGCCGTAGCGACGAAAGATGGATCGTCCTCATCCAGCGCCGCTGCAATTACAAGCGGTTTGCTGCTCAAGTGCTTTCAGATGATCCCGGATGCCGAATCTCGTCGTAGCGAGCGGCATCTTGAACCGCCATTTCCGCGAGCCGTTCCAACGTGATGGCAAGTGTTCTTTAACCATACCGCAAACACGTTCGACTGTGGTCTGATACACCCATTGCCGGCAGATTACCGCGGGGCCAAGCCGGCTCCGAAACCCGCTTCAAAGACACCTTCCTGGTTCCTTCCTAGCCTCCGTGAAACAATCCGTTGACGTTAACAGCTCCTTAACGCCGCCCGATCCAAGATCGGAACGCGTGGGCGAGGGCGCTTCGCGCTGGTTTGGCTGGGGTCCCGAGAAGACGTTTCGAGATGGCGCGAACGGCTGCCGCTGAAACATGGTCGCTAGGCCGCGCCTGGGCGCGGACTGCGCATCTGTGCCTGCTTGCCACCGGCCTTGCCCTTGCAACCCTCACATGTCCGACCACAGTGCGGGCCCAGGACCCGCCGCCGGTGCCGGGCGAGGCGACATTCTCCGCCGCGAACGGCTATGCCCGGCTGGTGCTGAAGCTGACGGAGGATGTCGAGTCGGAGGTCACGACTGCCGGCTCGATCATCGTGATCCGCTTCAAGCGTCCGGTCGATATCCCCGTCGAGAAACTCTCCGATGCGGTGCCCGATTATGTCGGCGCTGCGCGCCGCGATCCCGACGGTTCGGCGATCCGCTTGTCGCTGGCGCGCCGCGTCACCATCAACACCATGACCGCCGGCGAGCGCATCTTCGTCGACTTCCTGCCCGACGGCTGGACCGGCCCGCCGCCGTCATTGCCGCAGGAAGTGATCCGCGAGTTGGCGGAGCGCGCCCGTGCCGCCGAGCGTCTGTTGCGCATCCAGCGCGCCGCCGATGCCGCCAAGAAGAAGCCGCCGATCCGCGTTCGCGCACTGGTGCAGCCCACCTTCGTCCGTTTCGTGTTCGAGGTTCCCGACGGGGTCAGCGTCTCCTCGGTGCTGAACGAGCAGAAGCTGACGCTGTCCTTCAACTCGGTCCTGAGCTTCGATCTGGCCGATGCCAAAGTTGCCGCTCCCCCGAACGTCGCGTCGATCAGTTCGCGCGCCGACACGGATACATCGGCGGTCGACGTGACGCTGATTGGCGATGTCGACGTGCATTCGTTCCGCGACGAGAAGAACTACATCGTCGATGTCGCCTTCCAGCAGAGCGAGCAGCAGCAGGCGGCGAAGCCCTCGCTGAGCTCGTTGTTGCCGACGCCGCGCGGCAAACCGAAAGGGGCGACTGCGATCGCACCGGTGACATCGGAAAGCATCGCGCAGCAGGCCAAGATCGAGATCAAGTCCGAGCAACCCAAGGCAGAGCAACTCAAGGCAGAGCAACTCAAGGCAGAGCAACCCAAGGCGGAGCCGGCCAAATCGGAACAGGTAAAGTCCGAGCAGATGCAGTCCGAGCCGGTCAAGTCAGAACAGGCCACGATCGAACAGCCGGCGCCCGCGCCCGCCAAATCGGAACAGCCGAGATCCGAACTGCCCAATTCGGAGCTGCAGAAGATCGCCGCGGCGCCGGCGGCCGACGTCGAGAAAGCCGCTGCGCCGGCCGCACCGCGCGCGGGCGGCGCTGCGACCGAACAGAGCGACGCGCCAAAGCCTGCGCCTGCTGTCGCAGCCGCGCCGGCCATGGAGGCGCCGAAGCCAGCGGCGGCGCCATCGCCCCCCGCAGAGGCCCGCGCCAGCGCCTCGTCCGCGGTCGAAGCCCTGCGCGACAGCGACGGGTTGCGGGTGACGTTCTCATTCCCCGGCGCGACGCCGGCGGCGCTGTTCCGTCGCGCCGACACGGTATGGATGGTGTTCGACACGCCTGAGGCGATCGACATCGATCCGATCCGCGCCAAGGCCGGCTCGCTGATATCAGATGTCAGCCGGATCGCGCTGGAGAAGGGGCAGGCGGTGCGCTTTCGCCTCAATCGGCCGCAGATGCCGTCACTCGAGAGCGACGACCGCTCGCGCGGCGTGAGCTGGACGCTGACCTTCGCCGACCGGGTGCAGAAGCCGCCGCTGCCGCTCAGCGTGGTGCGCAATATCAGCGAGCCCTCGCTCGCCAATGTCAGCGTGCCACTCGCCAATCCCGGCCAGCTCCACAGACTGATCGATCCCGATGCGGGCGATACGCTCTGGGTCGTGACCGCGCCGCCGCCGACCCGCGGCATCATCAAGCGGCAGGACTTTGTCGAGCTCTCGCTGCTGGAATCGATTCACGGCGTCGTGGTTCATCCGAACGCCGACGACGTCAAGGCGGAGGTCGGCGCCGACAAGGTGATGCTGGGCCGGCCCGGCGGCCTGACGCTGTCGTCGGCCGACGTCGCCGCCGAGCGCGCGACCACGGCGGTGAAGCCGCTGTTCGATCCGGATGAGTGGCGCAAGAACCAGTCGGAGAATTTCCTCAAGCAGCTCGACGGGTTGATTGCGGCGGCTTCGACCGCCAATGCCGAGCAGCTGCCGCAGGCGCGGCTCGATCTCGCCGATTTCTACATGGCGCGCGGCATGTACCAGGAAGCTCATGGTGTGGCCAATCTGATGCTGTCCGAGAGCAAGCGCGGCAGCGAGGCGGCGTCCGTGGTGATGGTGCACGCGGTTGCCAGCATCCTGATCGGGCACCCGGCGCAGGGCCTCAAGGACCTCGCCAATCCCGTGATCGGCAACGGTTACGATTCCCAATTGTGGAAGGGGCTCGCCTTCGCCCGCGAGGGCAAATGGCCTGAGGCGCGCGAAAAGTTCAAGAACGCCGAATTCGCGGTCGCGACGCTGCCTCCCGATCTGCAGCGCATCGTCACGATCGACTCGATGAAGGCCTCGCTCGAGGTCAAGGACTATGCCGGCGCCGCGCGGCGCAAGAGCGATCTCGACGTGGTCGGCGTTCCCGACGCGCTCAAGCCCGCGGTTGCGGTGCTGCGCGGCCGGCTCGCCGAAGCGCTCGGCCAGGAGAAGGATGCGCTCGACGCCTATCGCTTCGCCGCCAGTTCGCCCGACCGTCAGGCCGCCGCCGAAGGCAGACTGCTGGAGACGCTGCTGCGGCAGAAGCGCGGCGAGATCGGCCGCGACGATGTGCTGAAGGAGCTCGAGCTCTTGTCGATGCTGTGGCGCGGCGACAATATCGAGCTGAAGACGCTGTACGTATTGTCGAAGATCTATGCCGAGACCGCGCGCTACGCCGATGCCTTCGCGGTGACCCGTGCGGCGACCCGGCTGCAGCCGAACGCGCCGGAATCGCGCCAGGCGCAGGATGCCGCCTCGGCGTTGTTCGTGCAGCTCTATCTCGGCCCGAAGGGCGACGAGATGGCGCCGATCGATGCGCTCGGCACCTTCTACGACTATCGCGAGCTGACGCCGATCGGCCGCCGCGGGGACGAGATGATCCGCCGTCTCGCCGACCGCCTCGTCGGCGTCGATCTGCTCGACCAGGCCGCCGACCTCCTGCAGTACCAGGTCGACAAGCGGCTCGAAGGCGCGGCGCGCGCCCAGGTCGCCGCGCGGCTTGCGATGGTCTATCTGATGAACCGCAAGCCCGACCGCGCCATTGGCGCGCTGCGCTTGACCCGGATCGCAGACCTCTCCGGCGAACTGCGCCAGCAGCGGCTGCTGCTCGAGGCGCGCGCGCAGAGCGACGTCGGCCGGCACGACCTCGCGCTCGACATCATCTCGAACATCACCGGGCGCGAGGCGATCCGGCTGCGCTCGGACATCTATTGGGCGTCGCGGCACTGGCGCGAAGCGTCCGAGCAGATCGAGCTCTATTACGGCGACCGCTGGCGCGATTTCACGCCGCTCAACCCGAGCGAGAAGGCCGACATCATCCGCGCCGTGGTCGGCTACGCGCTCGCCGAGGATGCCATCGGGCTGTCCCGGTTCCGCGAAAAATACGCGCCGCTGATGTCCGGCGATGCCGATAAGCTGGCGTTCGACGCGGCCAGCAAGCCGGTCGCCACCTCGAGCGGCGAATTCGCCCAGATCGCGCGGATGGCCGCCAGCGTCGACACGCTCGACGGCTTCATCCGCGAGATGAAGACCCGCTTCCCCGACGCCACCGCCCGCGCGCCGCTGCCCGATCCGTTCACGACCGGATCGCTGCCGGAGAAGCCGAAGGCCGCGCCGGTCAGCGCGCTGCCGGTCATCAAGGGCGAGCGCCGCGCCGGCGCGACGCCGTAGAGCATTTTCGGTTCTGATTGAATCAGAACGGAAGCTCTAGATCTTTGTGTTGACGCGTTTTCTTCACGCGAACCGGTGCCCACTTCGCTTGAAAACGCTCGAGCGGCGCCGGCTCTCACGGGCCGGGAGTCACCCACGCGGTCGAAATGATACCCTTGTCGTCGAGCGCGATGCGCCAGTGCGTAGCGCCGTTCGCCTGTCTGACGCTATAGACGTCTTCGCCTTGCTCGCCGACACCGAGAAAGCGGGTCGACTGGATCGTGCCGAGGTCCGCGAGGGGCTGAAGCCACGCCATCTGCTTGCGGGTCGCCGCCGCCAGCGGCGGGCTCATCTCATTGTAGTTGGGAGTCCCCGAGGCGATCCCATCGATCAGGCGGTGAAGCGCAGCCTCGGTCCCAGGATTTGCCGACTGGTTCTTGACGCGATCCGCCGTCTGATCGGCGATCTTCCGTGCGGCCGCGGCGTCGATGCGCGCCATCGCAATATCGCTGCCGTTCTGATGCAGAATCAGCGAGGTGGCTCGCCCGTCCGGTCCGACAACGAAGCTGACCTGCGCGTCGACGATCCTGGCGAAGAATTCGGTCACGCTCTCCGCAAAGAACCGCACCGAGCGCTGCCCGGTCAGTTGCATCACCAGATGATGTCCGTCAGGTGTCACCGTGAACACGGCGCGGTCGTTGAGCTGATAGAACCCGGCATAGCGATCGAGCGTGGCTGAATCCACGGCGGTCTCCCGCCGCGTGACGATCGGCGGTGATTCTGCGGTGGAGTCTGCAGCCTGTGCCGGCGTGCTCGGCGGTCCGGCGGAGTGAATCCGGGCGGACAGCGTGTTCCAATCACGCAGACCGAGGACGTTGGCGATCAGCTCCAGGCTGTCGCTGTGGGTGAGGGGGATCGATTTGGCGGCGAGCGCTTCGCGCAGCGTCTGCGCCATGGCCTTGGCATCACGAAAGTCGCGCATGAGATCAACCTTTGCATCGACGAACGGAAAGCGTCAGGGGCTTGCATTGCTGACCCGTTCGTGTGGGCAAAGGAAGCCTGAAACCTGGCTTGATACGTTCACCGTCCCCGGGGCGGGGTGCAAGCGGCGGGTGGTATCGACCCAGCCCGATGTTCGCCGGGGACCTGCAATTTGTCAATTGCAACAGCCCGTGATCGGGTGCGTCCTCTCGACATTCCGCCGCCAAATCGGCAACCATGGCTGATGTCGCCAGCCGGGAGGACGTCGTTACATGAGCAAGCCGATCAAGACCGAAGCCGAACTCGTCGCGATGGCGCGGGCCGAGTTGAAAGTCCATGCCGACTGCCCCGACGGCATCGACATCTCCGTGCTGCGCGACGGCGACAGCTGGGAATTCCGCGCCAGTGCCAACGAAGCCACGGTGGCAAGGCCCGGCTATCCCGAATGCGTCGCGATGCTGGTACAGATCGGCGATCATCTCAGCAAGCAGTATGACGTAAAGAGCTAGGGGCGGCCGCGAACCGGGGACCGCGATGGATCGCATCGACGCCATGAAGGTCTTCGTCGCGGCGGTCGACGAGGGCAGCCTTGCAGGTGCGGGGCGAAAACTGCGGCGCTCGCCGGCGGCGGTCAGCCGGGCGATCGCGTTCCTCGAGCATCATGTCGGCGCCGAGTTGCTTCATCGCACCACGCGGTCGCTGAAACTGAGCGACGCCGGCCAGCGTTATGCGGCGGCGTGCCGGCGGATCCTCAGCGAGCTCGAGGAGGCCGACATCTCGGCCGGCGGCGAGCGGTCGGCGCCGCGCGGCACGCTGACCATCACCGCACCCGTCGTCGTCGGCGAGGACGTGCTGCGGCCGCTGCTCGACGCCTTCATGACCGAGTATCCGGCGGTGACGGTGCGGCTCGTGATGCTCGATCGCACCGTCAATCTGATCGACGAGGGCATCGACGTCGCGTTGCGCATCGCGCAGCTCGCCGATTCCAATTTTGTCGCGATGAAGCTCGGCGAGGTGCGTCGCGTAGTCGCGGCGTCGCCCAGCTATATCGCGCAGCACCCTGATATCGGCGAGCCGGCTGATCTCGCAAAACACCAGATCATCGCGATGACGCATTTCGGGCTCGACTCCTGGAGCTTTCCGCCTGCCGCGAAGTCGAAGGTGGCGCGCGCGGTCCAGTTCGCGCCGCGCCTCGTCGTCAACACTGTGCGGGCGGCGGTCGCCTCGGCCAGCGAAGGGCACGGCGTCACCCGGCTGTTCTCGTATCACATCGCCGAGGAAATCCGTGACGGGCGATTGCAGATACTGCTTGCCAAGGACGAGCATCCGGCCTTGCCGGTGCATCTGTTGGCGCCGCAGGGTCGCTTCGACGTGCCGAAGGTGCGCGCCTTCGTCGATTTCGCGGCGCCGCGGCTGAAGCGCTATTTCGAGCGGCTGACACGTGAGGCCAGCCAGGCCAGTCGTTCGCGTCGCGGAAGAGTGTCTGCCGAATAGCGGGCATTCGCGCGGAAAGCGGATGTATCTAGCTTGCTCTCCATCGAGGCGGTGCTGACGCCGCTTCAGCAACAGATGGAGAGAGATCATGGGTGCAGAGCAGAAGGTTGCCATCATCACCGGCGCGTCGCAGGGGATCGGCGAGGCGCTCGTCAAGGGCTATCGCGACCGCAACTACCGCGTCGTGGCCAATTCCCGCAGCATCAAGCCGTCGGCCGATGCTGATGTGCTGGCGGTCCCGGGCGACATCGGCGATCCCGAGGTGGCCGACCGCGTCGTCAAGCAGGCGCTCGCGCGCTTTGGTCGCCTCGACACGCTGGTCAACAATGCCGGCATCTTCGTCGCCAAGCCGTTCACGGATCACACCGACCAGGACTACGCGTCGGTGCTCGCAACCAACCTCAACGGCTTCTTCTACATCACCCGCCGCGTGGCGAAGGAGATGGTGAAGCAGGGGTCGGGGCATATCGTGCAGATCACGACGAGCCTCGTCGACCACGCCAACAGCAACGTGCCTTCGGTGCTGGCCTCGCTGACCAAGGGCGGGCTCAGCGCGGCGACCAAGTCGCTCGCGATCGAATATGCCGCCAGGGGCATCCGCGTGAACGCAGTGGCGCCCGGCGTGATCAAGACGCCGATGCACGCCCCCGCGACCCATGATTTCCTCGCCAAGCTGCATCCGGTCGGCCGCATGGGCGAGATGAAGGACATCGTCGACGCCGTGCTGTTCCTGGAAGGCGCGGGCTTCGTCACCGGCGAGATCCTGCACGTCGATGGCGGCCAGAGCGCCGGTCACTGAGGCGCTGACGGCTGTTGCCACATCGAACCTGGCACCTCTCCCGATCGGGAGAGGTGAGCCACGATCGCTGCGAGCGATCGCTGCGATCGGAACTAATCATTTTTCATGAACGGCCGGAGGGCCTACTGCGATGTCCATGTCAGCCAATGTCGATCATCACCGGCGCCATCACGCCGAGCCGCATCGCGATGCAGGCGGGCCGCTGTGGCTGTCCGCCGCCGCGGGGCTGTGCGCCTCGCTGGTCGGGCTCGGGCTGGCGCGCTTTGCCTACACGCCGCTGATCCCGGCGCTGATATCGGCAAAATGGTTCACGCCGGCGGAAGCGGTCTATCTCGGTGCCGCCAACCTTGCCGGCTATCTCGCCGGCGCGCTGATCGCCCGCGATCTCGGTGCGCGCGTCGGCTCGGTGTGGGCGCTGCGCGGCATGATGGTGCTGGCGGCCGTGACCTGCTTTGCCTGCGCGGTGCCGATCTCCTTCATCTGGTTCTTCGGCTTCCGCTTTCTCGCCGGAATCAGCGGCGGCGTGATCATGGTGCTGGCGGCGACCGCGATCCTGCCGCACACCGCACCAAGCAAGCGCGGCCTGATCGGCGGCGTGATCTTCGCCGGTGTCGGACTGGGTATCGCAGCGTCAGGCACGCTGGTGCCGCTGTTGCTGCAGCAGGGCGTCAAACAGGCCTGGTACGGCCTTGGCGTGCTGTCGGCGGTGCTGACCCTGATCAGCTGGAAGGCGTGGCCGGCGGAAGTGCCTGCTGCGCATGCTGTGACGGAGCAGCCTGTTGCTGCGCATGGCGTGCGCTCGCCGCTGGTGATCGCGCTGTGCCTGGAGTACGGGCTCAACGCGCTGGCGCTGGTGCCGCACATGGTATTCCTGGTCGATTATGTCGCCCGCGGCCTCGGGCAGGGGATCGCGGCAGGGTCGTACTACTGGGTGCTGTACGGCATCGGCGCCGTGATCGGCCCGCTGCTCACGGGTCATCTCGCCGACCGCGCCGGCTTCGCTGCGGCGCTGCGCGCGGCGTTCCTGATCGAGGCGGTTGCGGTCGCGCTGCCCGCGGTGACGAACTCGCCCGCCGCGCTGATCGTGTCGAGCCTCATCGTCGGCGGCTTCACGCCCGGCATCGTGCCGCTGGTGATCGGCCGCATCCACGAACTGATCCCGCATTCCGCCGCGAGCCAGCGCTCGGCCTGGGCGCAAGCGACCACGACCTTCGCGCTGTTCCAGGCGGCGGGCGCCTACGGCTTATCCTACCTGTTCGCGCAGAGCGGCGGCGACTATGCGCTGCTGTTCGTGATCGGTGCGGCCGGAGTCGCCGTCGCGCTGGCGATCGAATTGTTCAGCGTAGTTGCATTGGGGCGCAAGCGCGGCTAGGCGCGCAGCGCTTTCGTCAAGAGAGCGACGAGGCGGTCGACATCGGCCTCCTCGTTGAAGACGTGCGGCGAGATCCGCATCCGGCCGAGCCGCAGCGCGACATGGATGTTCTCCGCGGCAAGCCGCGCGATCAGCTCCTTCGGGACGCCGCCGGCCATGCCGAGGCTCAGGATGTGCGGCGCGCGCAGGCCGAGCGCCAGCTGATTGAGCCCGAGATTGCGCACGCCGTCGGCGATTCGCCCGTTCAGCATCGCGAGCCGCGCGCTGACGGCAGCGGCGCCCCATTCCGCCATCATCTCCATGCCGATCGAAGCCATCTCCAGCGTGATGAAATGATCGCGCTCGCCCATGTCATAACGCCGGGCATTGTCGACATAGGCGAGATCTCCGAAATAGACGGGGTTCTCGGAGTTCACATTGCGGCGGCCGGTGGAGGTCTGCTCCAGCGGCACGCCGTTCTGGTGGCGCTTTGCAACGTACAGGAAAGCGCGGCCGTAAGGGCCGATCAGCCATTTGTAGGTTGGAAAGATCACGGCATCCGGATCAAGTCGTCTCACGTCCATCGCGACGACACCCGCGCTCTGCGTCGCGTCGATCACGAACATCGCACCCTGCCGCCGCAGTGCGGCCTGCACCATGTCGACGTCGATGATGCCGCCGTCCGACCAATGGACCGACGAGATCGAGGCGAGGCCGACCGGCGGCGCGCCCGAGCGGTCGATCGTTGCAAGCACCGCCGACGTCCAGTCGCCGTCGGCGGGCTGGCGCACGGTGTCGACGACAAAACCCTGCGCCTCGGCGCGGGCGTGCCACTCCAGCACCGGCGAGGAGTGATCGTTCTCCAGCACGACGACGCGGGTGCCGCGCGGAACGGTCAGCGCCTTCGCCACGGTCGCTATGCCGTAGCTGATTGCCGGGATCAGCGCGACGTCATCAGGATCGGCATTGATCAGGCGTGCCGCCGCGGTGCGGGCGCGTTCATGCTGGCGGCCGGCGAAACCGGCGTCGATCGTCCAGGGCTGGCCCTTGCGTTCGACCGCGGCGCGGCCGGCGTCGAGCGTCTTCAACGGCAGCGGGCTGTAGGACGCCGAGTTCAGGTAGCAGACGTCGCGTGGGATCTCGAACAGATGGCGCTGGGAGGGAAGCATGTCGTCTCGTGGCTGGGATTGCGGATGATGTCGCGATGCGGATGAGCGCGCGCTCATCCGTCATACTGGTCCGGCCCCATCGCCCACGGCGCCTGGTCGTAGCCGTTGGCGAAGGTGCGGTTGGTCTGCGCCGGATTGCGGTTGATCAGCGGCCGCAGATACATCGGATGGGTGGCGCTGCGCACCTCATGTTCGACGGTGAACAGGTGCCGCCCATCGGCGGGATCGATGATGTCGCAGAAGCGGTACTGATATTGATTGTCCTCGCGGGATACCAGGTTGCGCTCGCGCAGCCGCTTGTAAGGGCCGGAGAAGTCCGTGATGTAGATCTGGACGTGATGGCCGTCGAACTCGCCCTGCGCCTGGTCGGCTTCGCGGAATTGCAGATACTGATCCTTGCCGACCTTGGCGCGCGCGACGACAGCGTCGCCGTTCACGACGCTGGCGGGGATGCCCATGATTTCGGGATAGAACCGGCTGATCGCCTCGGCCGTGCCGCGCGGCACGTCGAACTCGACATAGGGCATGCCAAGCGCGATGCGCCCGAACCGCTCGGCGTCCGGTTCAAAGCAGCGCAGCCGGTTGCCCCAGGGGCAAATGGCCTCGACGTGATCGTTGTGCTCGCGATAGCTGAACGCGGTGCCTTCGAGCTTGGGCGCGACCGCGGCAAGCCGCTGCAGCAGGGCCTGCCGTCCGGCGATCACGATCGCGGTGTGGCCGCGCAGCACCTGCGGCGGTCCGCTCGGCAGATGAAACTGGCTGCGGCCGGCATTCACCCACATGTTGCTGTCGGAGACCATCAGATAGGGATCGCGGGTCAGCCCGATTCCGGCGATGTAGAACAGCGTGGCGAGGCGCTGGTCGGGCACCTGCACGTTGACATGCTCGAGATGGATGGCATTGCCGAGGTCTTCTGCGGCGCGGTCGAATGGCTGCTGCACGGCACGGCTCCCTGGATGCGGTGCCGCGCATGATAGTGCAACGGCACGGCCGATCCAGCTGACGGGCCATGAATGTTTCGCGGGGCTGCTACCCCCCGTAACTCTGCACCAGGCTGCCGGCGACCAAGGCCCAGCCGTCGACCAGCACGAAGAAGATCAGCTTGAACGGCAGCGAGACGACCACCGGCGGCAGCATCATCATGCCCATCGACATCAAGACCGAGGCGACCACGAGGTCGATGATCAGGAACGGCAGGAACAAGAGGAAACCGATCTCGAAGGCGCGCTTCAGCTCGGAGATCATGAACGCCGGGACCAGGATGCGCAGCGACATCTCCTCCGGTGTCGCCGGCGGCGGCTCGCCGGAGAGGTCCATGAACAGCTTCAGATCCTTCTCGCGGACGTTCTTCTGCATGAAGCCGCGCAAGGGGACCGAGGCGCGCTGCAACGCTTCCTCGACGCCGATCTGGTTGGCGACCAGCGGCTTGATGCCGTCGTCATAGGATTTCTGCAGCACCGGCCCCATCACGAAGGCGGTGAGGAACATCGCGAGCGCGATCATCACCGAGTTCGGCGGCGCGGTCGCAGTGCCGAGCGCGGTGCGCAGCAGCGACAGCACGACCACGATGCGCGTGAACGACGTCATCATGACGAGGATCGACGGCGCGATCGACAGCACCGTGAGCAGCGCGATCAGCTGGATCGCGCGCTCGGTTACGCCGCCATTGCCGCCGCCGAGATTGATGCTGATATCCTGCGCCATCGCCGGATCGGCGAAGGATCCGGCGGCGATCAGGACAGCGATGAAAAAAACTCTACGCGGGACCGCCCCGAACCTCACGAAGGATTCTTCGGTCGGCCGAGCAGCGATGCCATCTCGTCCTCGAGATTCTCGAAGCCGCTCTTCTGTCCGCCGGCGGGCGGGGCAGGCGGCTCGCTGCGCGGCGCGCGAACCGGCGGCGCCTCGGGCGCAACCGGCGGTGCGACGGTCTCGTTGGCGCCGGTCGGGCGGCGCAGTGCCGCCTCGAGCCGCTGCGCCATCTCGGCAAGATTGGCATCGGCGTTCGATGCCGGCGGCACCGGCGGAGGCGCCTGGGTTGCGACCGGCGGCGGAGCAGGGGGAGGCGGTGGCGGCGGCGTGACGGCACGCTCGGGTGCCCGCGGCGGGGCCTTCGGCGGCTCGGCGGCGCGCGGCGGCCGCGGGATGACGGGCTCGGAGCGCGGCGGCAGGCGCGGCGGCATCGGATCGGGCCGCGGTTCGCTGCGCTCGGCCGTGAAGCCCGCGAGCGGATCGTTGCGACGCTCGGCGATCGGCGGCGGGGGCCGGCGCAGCTCGTCGGCGAACGAGGGCCGCGCCTGACGCGGCGGCAGCTCCGGCTCGGGAAGGTCGAAATTGTCGGAGCGGGCGGCTTCGCTCTCGTTCCAGGCGGCATCCGGAAGCGGCGCCACGCGCGGCGGCGCGGCATCGGCTGCGACCGCGGGGCGGGTCGACATCTGATCGCGCCCCGGCATCGCCCGGACGATATTCGGCTCGACGACGATGTCGGTCGGGCCACCGATCATCAGCAGATGCTCGATGTTGTCGCGGCGGACCAGCACCAGCCGGCGGCGGCCATCGACGGCAGCCGCGTCGATCACGGCCAGTCGTGGCATGCGTCCGCGGTTGGCGTTGGCGCCGAGGCGGTTCCCGGCGAAGCGGCGGACGAGCCATGCGGTGACGCCGATCAGCGCCAGCACGACAACGAATGCCAAGACGAATGTAATGACCTGCATATTGGAGTCCCCGGCCATGGTGGCCTTCCTCAGCTTCCGCCATCAACGAGCGCGGATTGATAGGTGCGGTTTGCGCAGCGAATCGCGCCCGAGATTCGCCTTATTTCTTAATTCCCAGCGGCTTGCAGCCGACTGTTCTATTAATAAACCAAGAATCGCTTGTCCCAAAACGACTTCTCAGCGCCCCACGCTGTCTCGGTTTGTGCTGGTTAACGCAGCATTCGTGGCGAAAATGCGCTCGCCGGCCGCAGTTGCGGCGTTCTCCACGGCTCCGTCCGACATTTTAACCACCCGTTAACCATACACCGGGCAAATTCTGCCTACCTCGGATGGCCCAAGGGTCGTCGAAGAGGTTAACGGAGCCGCGGCGATGTCCATGAACGATCTGCCGATCCTGTCGGCGTTGCGCAGCAAGATGCAGTGGCACCAGGAACGCCAGCGGGTGCTCGCAGAGAACATTTCCAATTCCGACACGCCGAACTTCCGGCCGCGCGACCTGGTCGAGCCGAAGTTCGACCGGACCGGTACCACGGTCGGCGGCGGCATGGGGACGCTGCCGATGATGCAGACCAGCGCCACCCACATGGCGGCGTCCGGCGCCCCCGACACGTTCGACAATGATCGCGGCAAGAGCGGGTTCCAGACCCGCCCGGCCGGCAACGCAGTCAATCTCGAGGACCAGATGCTGAAAGTGTCGGCCAACCAGATGGACTACGCGGCCGTCACCTCGCTCTACAGCAAGAGCCTGCATCTGCTGAAGACCGCGATCGGCAAGGGCTAGGCCGCCTGAGCGCGGCGGGAGGATCCCATGGCAGATGGAACAAGCGATTTCACCCGCTCGATGAGCATCGCGACGTCGGGCCTGCGCGCGCAGGCGGGGCGGATGCGGGTGATCTCGGAAAATATCGCCAACGCCGATTCGACGGCGCAGACCGCGGGCGGCGATCCCTACCGCCGCAAGGTGCCGACCTTCTCCTCCGCGCTTGATCGTTCGCTCGACGCCCAGGTCGTGACGCTCGGTCGGATCCGCCCCGACCGGTCGTCCTTCCGCATCAAGCACGAGCCGGGCAATCCGGCGGCGGACGCCTCCGGCAACGTCAAATATCCGAACGTCAATTCGATGGTCGAAATGACCGACATGCGCGACGCCCAGCGCTCCTATGAGGCGAACCTCAACATCATCAGCGCGACGCGGCGGATGATCCAGCGCACGCTCGACATCCTCAAGTCCTGACGCAACAAGAACAGGGAACGTAAATCATGGCTACACCGACAGTCGCCGCCAACGCCTACGCCAGCCTCGCCAAATTGATGGAGCGCGGCGGTGTCGAGAAGGCCGGGCAGGCCGTCGCCGGCCCGTCCTTCAGCGCGCTGCTGAAGGACTCCGTCGGCAGCGTGCTGGAAGCGGGCAAGAAGTCCGACGCGCAGACCATGGCGATGGCCTCCGGCAAGGCGAATGTGATGGATGTGGTGACGGCGGTCGCCGACACCGACGTCGCGGTGTCGACGCTGGTCTCGGTGCGCGACCGCGTGATCCAGGCCTATGAAGACATCATGAAGATGCCGATCTGACGTCCGTCAGGACGTCATCCCGGGGCGATGCGAAGCAAGATTGCAAAAGCGAGAACACAACAATGACCGGCCCTGAAACTCTCGACGTGGCACGCGATGCGATCTGGACCATCGTGCTGGTGTCGTCGCCTTTGATGGTGGTCGGCCTCGTGGTCGGCGTCGTGGTGTCGCTGTTCCAGGCGCTGACCCAGATCCAGGAACAGACGCTGGTCTTCGTGCCGAAGATTCTCGCGATCTTCGTCACATTGCTGCTCGCGCTGCCCTTCATGGCGGACGCGCTCTCCAGCCACATGATGCGGATTTCGTCGCGAATCATCGGCGGTTGATGCACTAATGCCGCGGTCATGCGCATCGATGTCTCCCTGCTTCCGGCGCTGGCCGCAATCTTCGTGCTGGTCTTCGCGCGCGTGGGCGCGATGGTGATGCTGCTGCCCGGTTTCGGCGAGAGCAACATCCCGGCACGGGTCAAGCTGTCGATCGCGCTGCTGCTGACGCTGATCATTCTTCCCCTGCATCGCAACGCCTATCATGTCGACCTGACGTCGATCCCCTCGCTCGGCGTCCTGATGGTGCATGAGCTCATCATCGGCATCGTGCTTGGCGCGACCGCGCGGGTGACGCTGTCGGCGCTCAACGTCGCGGGCTCCGTGATCGCGCAGCAGCTCGGGCTCGGCTTCGTCACCGCTGTCGACCCGACCCAGGGCCAGCAGGGCCAGATCATCGGCAACTTCCTCACCATCCTCGGCCTGACGCTGCTGTTCGCAACCGACAGCCACTATCTCGTCATTGCAGCGCTGAGCGAGAGCTACCGCATCTTCTCGCCGGGCGAGATCATGCCGACCGGCGACGTCGCCGCGCTTGCGACCTCCGCGTTCTCCGCCGCCTTCAAGATCGGCCTGCAGCTGTCGGCGCCGTTCCTGGTGTTCGGCCTCGTCTTCAACATCGGGCTCGGTGTGCTGGCGCGGCTGATGCCGCAGATGCAGGTCTACTTCGTCGGCGTGCCGCTCTCGATCGTGGTCGGCTTCCTGATCTTCGGCGTCGTGCTCGCGGCGATGATGAATACCTATTTCGACTACTTCAACGGCGTCATGCGCCAACTCGCTCCCATGAATTGACCAGGAGAAGAGATGGCCGAGGATACCGAAGACAAAACAGAAGACCCTACGCAAAAACGTCTCGATGACGCACTCGAGAAAGGCGACGTCGTCAAGAGCCAGGAGGTCAATACCTGGTTCGTCATCGCGGGCGCCACGCTGGTGCTGTCGACCTTCTCGGGCTCGATCGGCGGCGGCATCTTGATGCCGCTGCGCAATTTGATCGCCAATTCATGGATGATCCGCACCGACGGTGCCGGCCTGCTGCAACTGACCCAGACGCTGGGCTACGCCGTGGTTGCCGCGGTCGGCGTGCCGTTCCTGATGCTGGCGCTGGCGGCGATCGCAGGCAACATGATCCAGCATCAGCTCGTGTGGTCGGGCGAGCAGCTCAAGCCGAAATTCTCCAAGATCTCGCCGGCGGCCGGCTTCAAGCGGTTGTTCGGCAAGCAGGCGGTGGCGAACTTCCTCAAAGGCCTGTTCAAGCTGATCGCGCTCGGCGTCGTGATGGTCATGGTGCTGTGGCCCGATCGGATGCGGATGGAATCGTTCCTGCGGGTCGATCCGGCCGAGCTACTGCCTGCCATCACCGGCATGACGATGCACTTGCTGGCGGCGGTGGTCGCCCTCCTCGCCGTGGTGGCGATCGCCGACTACTTCTTCCAGTACCGGACCTGGTACGAGCGTCACAAGATGTCGCTGCAGGAGATGAAGGAGGAGTTCAAGCAGTCGGAAGGCGACCCGCACGTCAAGGGCAGGATCAAGCAGTTGCGGGTCCAGCGCGCCAAGAAGCGCATGATGGCCCAGGTTCCGAAGGCCTCGGTGATCATCACCAACCCGACCCACTATTCGGTGGCGCTGGCCTATGACCGCAGCATGTCGGCGCCGATCTGCGTCGCCAAGGGCGTCGACAACCTCGCCTTCAAGATCCGGGAGATCGCCAGGGAGCACGACATTCCGATCGTGGAGAACGTGCCGCTGGCCCGGGCGCTCTATGCGACCGTCGAAATCGACAAGGAAATCCCGGTCGAGCACTACCATGCGGTTGCCGAAATCATCGGCTACGTGATGCGGCTGAGGCGCGGCCTGTCCGGCCTGCGCCAGTAAGGGGCGGAAAACCGCTTGAAATGCGCGTAAGTTGCGAAATTGCCGCCTGATGGACTTGCGTTTTCGGGTCCGATTCAGGCACTCAGAGGCGAGGTGGCCGGCCGGTCGCCTTCGTGATGCAGACGAGCCATGTCTCTCCAGATGACCGCCGATAGCAACGATCCTCCCGCGACCGAGCCGTTCGTGGCTCACGGGCCAGCGCGACGGAGCGGCAGTATCCTGCTGGTTCTCCTGATCGCCACCGGCATCGTCGCGGTGGCCGTCTGGCTCATGACCATCGGCCGGACCCAGGCGCAGCCCTATATCCTGTTTGTGCTGGCGCTGCTCGCCACCGTCGGGCTGTTCAACCTGTTCGCCCTTGCCGCCGGCATCATCCGCTTTTCCGACCGCACGAGCGACGACCCGGTGATGGGACGGATCGCCGACCACGCCCATGAAGGGCTCGTCGTCACCGACTCCCGCGGCCATGTGGTCTATTCCAACGCCGCCTATCTCACGCTGACCGGCGCGGCCGGTCCGCAGGACGTCCGTCCCGTCGAACGCGTCTTCATCGGCAACCCCGACGTCTCCGAGGCGGTGTTCCGCCTCTTGAAGGCGGCGCGCGAGGGCAAGCGGCAGCAGGAGGAAGTCCGCGTCGCCGGGCACGAGGCCGGGCAAGGTGGTGGACAAGGCCGCTGGCTGCGGCTCAGGGTACGCCCGCTCGGCGAGGGCAAGCGCGACGCGAAATATGCGGTATGGTCGATCGCCGACGTCACTCGTGACCGCGAGCGCCAGGAAGACGTGTTCCAGGAACTCCGGCACGCGATCGAATATCTCGATCATGCGCCGTGCGGCTTCTTTTCGGTCAATCCGGCCGGCGAGATCGCCTATATCAACGCCACGCTGGCGAACTGGCTGGACTACGATCTGGCCGAGATCGGCTCGGGCGGCCTGAAGCTGACCGACATCGTCTCGGGCGACGGCGCGGCGCTGCTGACCTCGATCGCGGCGGTGCCCGGCGAGGTCAAGACCGAGGTGTTCGACATCGACCTGCGGATGCGCGGCGGCAAGACCGTGCCGGTGCGGCTCTATCACAAGCTCGCCTTCGGCGCCGACGGCGCGGCGGGCGCCTCGCGCACGCTGGTGATCAGCCGCGCCCGCGACGAGCATTCCGATCCGGAGCGTGCCGCCGAGGTGCGCTTCATGCGCTTCTTCGACCATACGCCAATGGCGATCGCGACCGTCGATCGCGGCGGCAATGTGGTCGGTGCCAATGCGCGCTATGCCAAGCTGGCGCAGGGGCTGAACGGCGACGGCGGCGCGGCCAAGTCGATCTTCCGCGCAGTCAATCCGCGCGACCGTGGCCTGTTGATCGCCGCGATCAACCAGGCTGCCGAAGGCCAGGGCGACATTGCGCCGGTCGAGGTGATGCTCGACGGGCCTAAGGAGCGCTCCGCCCAGTTCTTCGTTACCACCGTCGAGAAGGACGAGCGCGACGCCGAGACCGCGATCGTCTATATACTCGAGACCACCGAGCGGCGCGCGCTGGAAAACCAGATCAACCAGTCGCAGAAGATGGAGATGGTTGGCCAGCTCGCCGGCGGCATCGCGCACGACTTCAACAACGTGCTGTCAGCCATCATGATGGCGAACGACTTCCTGCTCAACGCGCACAAGCCGACCGACCCGTCGTTCCAGGACATCATGCAGATCAAGCAGAATGCTACCCGCGCCGCGACGCTGGTGCGGCAGCTGCTTGCATTCTCGCGCCGCCAGACGCTGCGGCCGCAAGTGCTCGACCTCGGCGATGCTTTGAGCGACCTCACCATGCTGCTGCGCCGGCTGATCGGCGAGAAGGTCAAGCTCGACCTCGTGCATGGCCGGGATCTGTGGCCGGTCAAGGTCGACGTCTCGCAGTTCGAGCAGGTGGTGGTCAATCTCGCGGTGAACGCGCGCGACGCGATGCCCGACGGCGGCAAGCTGATCATCCGCACCGCCAACGTGCCGACCGAGGAAGCCGCGCAGCTCGCCAACAAGGGCATGCCGGCAGCCGACTACGTGAAGATCGAGATTTCGGACACCGGCACCGGCATTCCGCACGAGATCATCGACAAGATCTTCGAGCCGTTCTTCTCGACCAAGGAGGTCGGCAAGGGCACCGGTCTCGGCCTGTCCACGGTCTACGGCATCGTCAAGCAGACCGGCGGCTTCGTCTATGTCGATTCCGTGCCGGGCGGCGGCACCACATTCCGGATCTATTTGCCGCGGCATCGCCAGGAGCAGGAGGTCGCACCGGAGGCGCATGCCGGCAACGGCGCGGTGAAGGAAGCCGCCGTCGCGGACGCCAAGCCGAAGCCGGATCTCACCGGGCAGGGCACCATCCTGCTGGTCGAGGACGAGGACGGCCTGCGCTCGCTTAATGCGCGCGGCCTGCGTTCGCGCGGCTACAGCGTGATCGAGGCGGCCAACGGCGTCGAGGCGCTGGAGGCGTTCGAAGAGAACAACGGCAAGGTCGATCTCGTCGTCTCCGACGTCGTGATGCCTGAGATGGACGGGCCGACGCTGCTGAAGGAAATGCGCAGTCGCAATGCGGAGCTGAAGATCATCTTCGTCTCCGGCTATGCCGAGGACGCGTTCGAAAAGAGCCTGCCGGAGAACCAGCAGTTCGCGTTCCTGCCGAAGCCGTTCACGCTGACGCAGCTGGTGGCCGCGGTGAAGGAAACCATGACGGCGAACTAGGCGCGGGCGACGAGCCACGATACCCTTCGCTTCCCGCAGGGTAGGGGCGATGTTGCAGTGCGGTCGCGGTTGAACCTGAGCCCCATCTCGCGCTAGGACGCGCTGTCGCATCCACAAGGACCATAGTGTCACATCGCCGCGACCGAGGGCCGCAGCCGCGGTTCCCGTTTCCCGCTTCACTTTTATCGAGCCCTGCCCATGTTAGGGGCGTTTCCCCATGCCGGGGAATCCTTTGAGGAAACCAACATGAATTTCTCGCAACGCACGCGTGGAATTGTCCGGGCGATCGCCGTCGCGATGGCGCTGGCGCTGCCCGTGATGATGACCGTTTCGGCGGCCGACGCCCGCGTTGGCGGCGGCGGCTCGCGCGGCTCGCGGACATTCTCCGCGCCGCCCTCGACCAGCACCGCGCCGGGCTCGGTTGCTCCGATGAACCGCACCTTCAGCCAGCCTGGTAGCCCGGGCATGGGTTCGCCGGCGGCGGCGAATTCCGGTGGCCTGTTCGGCCGCGGCGGAATGGGTCGCGGCCTGCTCGGCGGCCTGGCCGCGGGCTTCCTTGGCGCCGGCCTGTTCGGCATGCTGTTCGGCGGCGGCCTGTTCTCGGGTCTCGGCGGCCTGTCGTCGATGTTCGGCTTGCTGCTGCAGATCGGTCTGATCGTACTCGTGGTCCGGCTCGCGATGTCGTGGTGGCAGCGGCGCAATGCGCCGGCCGCCGCTTACGCTGGCGGACCCGACGTCGGCCCCGGTCCGCAGGCCAACGCCCGTTCGGGCTTCGGCTTCGGCCTTGGCGGCGGATCGAACGCGCCGGTCGAGATCGCACCTGGCGACTATGAGACGTTCGAGCGACTGCTCGGCGACATTCAGGCCGCGTGGTCGAACGAGGACATCGCCAAGCTGCACACGCTCGCGACGCCGGAAATGGTGTCGTACTTCTCGAAGGATCTCGAGGAGAACAAGGCGCGCAACGTCACCAACAAGACGTCCAATGTGAAGCTCTTGCAGGGCGATCTGGCGGAAGCCTGGCGCGAAGGCGACAGCGAATATGCGACGGTCGCGATGCGCTACTCGCTGGTCGACACCATGCTGGAGCGCGGCACCGGCCGCAAGGTCAGCGGCGGGCAGCCGGAGGAGATCACCGAGGTCTGGACCTTCGTGCGCCAGCGCGGCGGCAACTGGGAACTCTCGGCGATCCAGCAGACCAACTGATCGATTACCAGAGATGGCAAATGCAAGGCGCCGCGGCATTGTCCGCGGCGCTTTCGTCTTGTGGGCTTCATTCGCGTGTCGTCGCGGCGGAATATCCGGACGGGCCGCGGGTTGATGTCAGCGGGCTAAAGCAACCATTCGGGAGAACGAAATGAAGTTCACTGCGCATATCGCGGTTCCTGCCTGCCTTGTATTCGTCGTCATGGCCGCGCTGCCGGCAGCGGCGCAGACCGCCGACACCAGCTTCTTCGTCACCAGCAACGGTATCGGCAATGGCGGCAATCTCGGCGGCCTCGCCGGCGCCGACAATCATTGCCAGACCCTGGCGCAGGCCGCGGGTTTCGGTGCCGAAGACATGGCGCGCCTATCTCTCGACCCAGGCGGCCGATGGCAAGGCAGCGGTGAACGCGCGCGATCGCATCGGCAACGGCCCGTGGAAGAATGTGAAGGGCGTCGTGGTCGCCAAGGACGTCGCCGATCTGCACAGCGCCGGCAACAATCTCACCAAGCAGACCGCGCTGTCCGAGAAGGGCGACGTCATCAACGGTGCCGGCGATACGCCGAACCGCCACGACGTGCTGACGGGGTCGCAGGCCGATGGTACGGCGTTTGCGGCCGGTGAGGACCGCACCTGCAAGAACTGGACAAGCAGCACGCAGGGTGCCGCCATGGTCGGGCATTTCGACCGCAAGGGCCTGCGCGATGACGAGCCGTCAAGATCCTGGAACATGTCGCATCCCTCGCGCGGCCCGGATGGCGGCTGCTCGCAGGCCGATCTGAAGAGCACCGGCGGCGACGGCCTGCTGTACTGCTTCGCGGCGAATTGAGGGGACGGGGAACGGGGGGAGCCGTGTGTCATGTCCCCGTCATTGCGAGGAGCGATAGCGACGAAGCAATCCATCTTTCCGCGTATGCCGCGCGATGGATTGCTTCGCTCCGCTCGCAATGACTCGGATAGTACGGCGGGACACCAATAACCGCCGCTCATTGTGCTGCGACAGCGCTCAGCTCTTCTTGCGCTTGACGGTTTTCTTTGCGGCCTTCTTGGCAGTTTTCTTCTTCGCGGTTTTCTTCTTTGCCGCGAAATGGGCCTCGACCTTCTTCGAGGAATGTCCGACCTCGGCCACCGCGGCCTTGAGGCGGGCAGGGGTCACCTTGAACTTCTTCGACCAGTAGCGGACCTCGTAGGGCTCGCTGATCGCGATCCGCGCGCGATCGGCGGCCATGTGCCGCTGCTCCTTGAAATGGGCCTCCACCTTCCTGGCGGAATGCCCGACCTTCTTGACGGCGGCCTTGAGCTTTGCCGGAGTGACCTTGAACTTCTTGGACCAGTACGCAACTTCGTAGGACTCGCTCAACGCGATCAGAGCGCGATCTTGCGCGCCCCGCTTCCTCTCGTTGTCCGCCATAAGTTGATCCTTCGTCGAAGATTCGACGCTGGAACCTTAGCAGTCTCCGCGCGGTTCGGACAGACGCGCGGTGCGCGGTGGACGATCTGACCGTGGCACGGCTACGATCACCGTGAAGCAAAGCGATGCGGTGAAGTTTGTGGAGGTAAGTGCATGCACTATCAGCTTTACTATTGGCCGATGATCCAGGGCCGCGGCGAATATGTCCGCCTCGCGCTCGAGGATGCGGGCGCCGAATATACCGATGTCGCGCGCGGCAAGGGCGGTACCGGCGCCATGATGAAGATCATGGACGCGCACAAGGGCACGCCGCCCTTTGCGCCGCCGTTCCTCAAGGCAGGCCAACTCGTGATCGGGCAGACCGCCAACATCCTGCTCTATCTCGGCGCGCGCCATGGCCTGGCCCCGAAGGCGGAAGGTGGGAAGCTCCGGGTGCACGAGCTGCAATTGACGATTGCGGACCTGGTGCTGGAGATCCACGACACCCATCACCCGCTCGGTCCGTCGCTGTATTACGAGGACCAGAAGGCGCCCGCGAAGAAGCGCACGGAAGAGTTCTGGAAATCGCGGGTGCCGAAATATCTCGGCTATTTCGAGGATCTTGTGCGGGCAAATGGCGGTGCCTTCGTCACCGGACGCCGGCTGACCTACGCCGATCTGTCGTTGTTCCAGATCGTCGAAGGCCTGCGCTACGCGTTTCCGAAACGGATGGCGGCGTTCGAGAAGAAGGTCACGCGCCTGATCGCGCTGCGCGATCGGATCGCCGAGCGGCCGAACATCAAGGCGTATCTCGCAAGCGCGCGGCGGATTCCGTTCAACGAGGAGGGGATTTTCCGGCGCTACAAGGCGCTGGATCTCTAAGCATGGTCATTCCGGGGCACGCGAAGCGTGAACCGCAATCCAGAGGTTGTGGCGCGAGATTCCGGGTTCGATGCTGCGTATCGCTCCGGAATGACTGCTTCGCAGTCACCTGTTCCGCCCGTCCACCGGCGTCATCTTGATCTTCGACAGGTCGATGCCGTCGATGCAGCTGACATTGAGTGCCACGATGTCGGTGCCATCGGGCTTCTTGCCGCGCGCGAACACGTCGACGCCGCAATCGACGCAGAGCTGGTGGCGGATCGCATGGCGGTTGAAGAGATATTCCTTCAGGTTCTCGGCGCCGGCGCGGAGCTGGAAGCTCGACGGCGGCAGGAACACGAAGTGCAGGCCCTTCTTGGTGCAGATCGAGCAGTTGCAGGCGGTCACCATCGCCATGTCGGTGGTGCATTCGAAGCGCACCTGGCCGCAATGGCAGCCGCCGGTGTAGGTCTTGCTCTCTGCCATGATGGTCCTCACCACAGTCCGGGCAAGAGGCGATAGCGCACCCGTGCCGCATAGTCGGCATAGCCTGACAACCCCGCCACCAGCGTGCGTTCCTCGATCCCGGTGCGGAACGCGAACATCACGAAGCACACCGGCACGAAGGCAAGGCCCCACCAGGAGCCGAGCGTCAGCGGCACGCCGATGAAGAACAGCATCACGCTCGTATACATTGGATGGCGGACCAGTGCGTAGGGCCCGGTCGAGATCACGTGATGGTGGCGCTCGGTCTGCACCTTCACGACCGGCGCGGCGAACGAATTGGTGCGGAACACCCACAGGATCAGCGCGGTCGAGGCCAGATACAGCACCAGGCCGAGCACGATCAGCAGCATGCCGGCATTGGCGCCGCCAAACCGGCGATCCAGGCCCATGGCGACGAACCACAGCACGGCAATGACCAGGAACACCAGCATGAAGCGCTTGTCCTCGGCGGGCTGGCCTTCGCGCGCGGTGAGCCGCATGCGCTCGGCCAGCAGGCCGGGATCGACCTTGGCAAGCCACAGCCCGCACGCCGGGCCGATCAGCGCCGAGGCGATCAGGTAAGCCCACGCGCCGGGCCAGTGCAGCGTGCCGGCGAAGCCAAACAGCAGCGCGGCCATGGCGAGGACGAAGAAGGTGTTCTGCAGGAGGAGCTTTGCGATCATGGGCGGGCTCGTGATTCCAGCCGCGATTATCGCACTCTTTTTCCGGCAAACATGCGACCGTAAACATCAACTTTCGGAGCAGGCCAGGTGTTCCTGCGCTGACGCTGCGATGCGATCGGTCGGGTCGCCGCGGGATTCTGACGGATCACTCGTTCTTGCCGCGACGGACCGTGATCGAGGCGTCGGTCCGGTTGCGCGTGCATTCGAGGTTGAGGCGGCGGTAGCGCATCGTGATGGTGTTGCCGCGCAGGATGCCCATGCGCTTCAGGCAGCGCGAGGTGCCGGTGGCGGCGTCGTCCTTCGGCACGGTGAAGACCAGCGCGGTGGCGGAGCCGACCAGGTTGAAGAACTCGGGCTTCATCTTGCGGTCGGTCTTGGCAAAGAGCTCGATCGAATAGTCCTTGCCGCGGCAGCCGAGCGACAATTCCTTCGCCGCCGGATGTGTGAGGTATGTGATGTTGGCGGCGCTGAAGTTGACCTTCAGCCCGTCGATCTGGCCGGCGAGCTGCTTTGCGATGTCCTCGCAGGGATCGGCGTGTGCAGGCGCGGCGGCGAAGGCCGTCGCCAGCGCGATCAGCGCGGCCGGCATGAAAGAGCGGATGCTTAAGGCAAAGCGTCGGCGCAACGGTGCTGTCACGAAATACCCCCGCGGTATGAAAATACGCGAAGCTACATGCAGGCTCCCGCGCAGCGCGTCAATATGGCCGATCCGTCAGGATGCGCACTTGCCGTCCTGCGCCTTGGAGGCTCCGGCGGTGCGCCGCTCGCAGTCATTGCCATAGATCTTGCCGTCGCAGCCGCACACCGGCTTGAAGATCTTGTTGCAGATCGTCGGCCGGAACGCGCAAGCGCCGGTCTGGTCGGCACGACCGCATTGTCCCGGCTTGAACTGGCAGAACTGGCCGCTACGGCTGCATTGAACGCCGGCAAGGCCGCCGCATGGCTTGCCGAGGCGGGCCGCATCGGCGCCGCTCGGGACCGCGATCAACAAAGCCAGCGCCGCGAACCAGATCAAAAGCGCTGTCTTCATGGTGGTCTCCTGATGGCTTCCTTGGCCGTTTCGCGGATTGCTGAAGCGTTGTGGCAACCAGAGATTACGGAGGAATGAAACATAGCACGCGGATTGCCGGTCCCGCGCATGGCTGGAAGCCGGCCGGCTTCCCTTTTCTTTGTCCGAAAAAGGCTTAGAACGGCTCCACATTCCGGCGGCCGCGCGGCCGGACCGGACTTTCGAACCCGACCTGCAAGCCCAAAGAGCAGCTCATGAACGCCCCCTCCGCCTTCCCCGACCAGCAGAAGCCCGTTCCGCCCTACAAGCACACCCCGCTGTTCCCGCTGGGTGCCGACACCACACCCTACAAGAAGGTGACGAGCGAGGGCGTCCGGGTCGAGAAGGTGCTGGGCAAGGACATGCTGGTGGTGTCGCGCGAGGCGCTGCGGGCGCTCTCCGAGGCCGCCTTCGGCGACATCAACCACTATCTGCGCCCGGGCCATTTGAAGCAGCTGCGCTCGATCCTCGAGGACAAGGAAGCCAGCGACAACGACAAGTTCGTCGCCTTCGACTTCCTGAAGAACGCCAACATCGCCGCCGGCGGCGTGCTGCCGATGTGCCAGGACACCGGCACCGCGATCATCATGGGCAAGAAGGGCTGCAACGTCATCACCGACGGCGACGACGAGGCCGCGCTGTCCGAAGGCGCGCGCGACGCCTATCTGCGCCGCAACCTGCGCTACTCGCAGGTCGCGCCGCTGTCGATGTATGAGGAGAAGAACACCGCCAACAACATGCCGGCGCAGTGCGAGATTTACGCCGAGGGTGATGATGCCTACAAGTTCATGTTCATGGCCAAGGGCGGCGGCTCCGCCAACAAGAGTTTTCTGTTCCAGGCGACGCCCTCGGTGCTGACCAGGGACCGGCTGCTGGCGTTCCTGAAGGAGAAGGTGCTCACGCTCGGCACCGCGGCGTGTCCGCCCTATCACCTGGCGATCGTGATCGGCGGCACCTCGGCCGAGCTCTGCATGAAGACCGTGAAGCTCGCCTCGGCGCGCTATCTCGACGCGCTGCCGACCCACGGCTCGGCCGACGGCAACGCGTTCCGCGATCTTGAGATGGAGCAGGAAATCCTCAAGATGACGCAAAGCTTGGGGGTAGGCGCGCAGTTCGGCGGCAAGTATTTCTGTCACGACGTGCGCGTGATCCGCATGCCGCGCCACGGTGCCTCGCTGCCGATCGGGCTCGGCGTCTCCTGCTCGGCGGACCGCCAGGTGCTCGGCAAGATCACCAGGGACGGCGTCTATCTCGAGGAGCTCGAGCACAATCCGGCGCAGTATCTGCCCGCGGTCGAGCAGTCGCTGGGCGGCGATGTCGTCAAGATCGACCTCAACAAGCCGATGAAGGATATCCTCGCGACGCTGTCGCAATATCCGATCAAGACCCGCGTCTCGATGACCGGCACCATGATCGTGGCGCGCGACTCCGCCCACGCCAAGCTGCGCGAGCGGCTGGAGAAGGGCGAGCCGCTGCCGGATTATTTCAAGAACCATCCGGTGTACTACGCGGGTCCCGCCAAGACGCCCGACGGCTACGCCTCCGGCGCGTTCGGCCCGACCACCGCCGGCCGCATGGATTCCTTCGTCGACCAGTTCCAGGCCGCGGGCGGATCGATGGTGATGGTCGCCAAGGGCAACCGCGCGGTCGCGGTGCGCGAGGCCTGCAAGAAGCACGGCGGCTTCTATCTCGGCTCGATCGGCGGCGCGGCGGCGAACCTCGCCGAGCACTGCATCAAGAAGGTCGAGGTGGTCGAGTATCCCGAGCTCGGCATGGAAGCGATCTGGCGCATCGAAGTGGTCGACTTCCCGGCCTTCATCATCATCGATGACAAGGGCAATGACTTCTTCAAGGAATTGAATCTGGGTTGAGGATCCGGGTTGAGGGCAACGGGCCTCGACGGATTCTCCAAAGGCTGGGTCGCCGTCAGCATCGACGGCGACCAGCGCACGATTTCCTTTCACGGCGATGTCGCGGATGCGCTGGCGCGTCCGTTCGATCGTGCGGGAATCGATATCCCGATCGGCATGACCGAGGACGGCGAGCGCGATTGTGATCGTCTCGCCCGGGAGCGGTTGCGCCCGCACACCTCGCGCGTCTTCACCGGGGCGCGGCGCTGGCTGTGGCAGGAGTTTCACGATCCCGACGCGGCGAACCGTGAAGCGCTGCGCCGCGGCCAGACGCGCGTCTCGCGCCAGCTCTGGCATCTCGGTAACAAGATCATGGAAGTCGACGCGTTCGTGCGCGCGAACCCCGCACACAACATCCGCGAGGTGCATCCCGAGCTGGTGTTCCTGCGGCTGAACGGTGGCACGCCATTGCCGCGCAAGAAGTCGGAGGAGGGCGATGCGCTCCGCCGCAGGCTGCTGAAGCGATCAGGCTTTCGCGAGATCGACCGCTGGCTCGGCGAGGTGCGGATCGGCACCGGCGCCAAACGCGACGATGTGCTGGATGCCTGCGCGGTGGCTTTGGCTGCTCATCAACCAAGCGGCTGCGTTCCTCAGGGATCGCAGCCGCTTGATGGACATGATCTGCCGATGCAGATCTGGTTCTAGACGGGGAGACTTACGCCCGGGTGCCGGTGAAGGGGAAGCTGCCCATCGGGCCGATGCCCATCTCGCCGGAGATGCCGTCGCCGGAGACCGTGCCGGAGAATTCGAGCGTCAGCGGCATCGGGTTGGTGATGGAGACCTTCCAGGCGACGCTGTCGCCGTTCACGGTGCCGTCGAAGATTTCGGTGGAGTTGCCCTCGGCGCCCTGCGTGCCGGTGAGCGTGCCGCCCGAGCTCGCCAGCGACAGGGTCGCCTTGCGCTCGCCCATCGGCGTCGTCATCGTGAGATTCCAGTTTCCGTCCACCGCCATTGATGTCTCCCCTCCGGTTAAAAAGCGTTCTCAAGCGAAGTGGATAGCGGTTCGCGTGAAGAAAACGCGTCAGAACAAAGCGTGCGCGGGTATAGCCTATCTTGCCGCGCGCGCCTAGTTCGCGGCTGCGGCGATCAGGCGCGGGCGGCGGCGCGCAGCCGGTTGCCGACCAGGAAGCGGAATGCGACGTACTGGATCGCGAACGCCGCGATCTTGGCGCCGACCAGCACCATCGACACGTAGAACGCCCACAGCTTCATGTCGCCGGTCGCTGCGATCGCGATGGTGCCGCCGGCGAGGATGAACATCAGCCCGGCCCAGGCGTAGCCGGCGAGGGTGGCGTATTCCGGAATGGTCTCGGTTACGATCGGCGGCAAATAGCGCAGCATCCAGCCGCGCTTGAGCATGATCGCGCCGATCGCGATGTGGCCGATCGCGGGCTTCGCCAGCACGAAGCGCGGGTCGTTGGTGAGCAGCGTCGCGCCGCCAAGCACGATCACCAGCCCAAGGCTCGCCCAGGTCATGTAGCCGAGCGCCTGTCCCTTGACGCGCGCATAGACCACCTGCGCACTCGCACCCACGATCGCAACAGCGGTGGCGATCAGGACATTGTCGGTGGCGAGATAGACCACCAGGAACACGATGGTGGAGAGGAAGTCGCTCGCGAGCCTGGCAAATACGCTCTTCATCGTCATGCGTTCCGTTTCCTCGAGATGATCGTTGTGATTTTGATATGTGGGTGTTCAGCGTGACGGCAGCGCGCCGGCCGGCGGCAGCCCATCCTTGGCCGCGCGATATTGCGGATACCAGCGCGTGAAGCACACCGCGGCGTTGCGCGCAGCAAAGGCGATCAAGAGGCCGGTCCACAGCGGCAGGGCCGGCACGTAGAGCACTGCAATGTTGCCGATCATCATCAGCAGCGTCGCGGCGGTCCAGGCTCCCGTGATCAGGTAGTTGGCGGTGATGAACCCGGGCAGCTTCGCGGTCTCGGCATCGACCTGCTCCAGCGCATATTGTCGCGTGAAGGGATGGCCGATCAGGATCGAGGTGAGCGACACCAGCAGGATGCCGGCATCGACCGCGATCTTCACTGCGATGGTGCTCGCCGCCGCATCGACGAAGGTGAGGTAGCTGCCGACCGCGGTGAACACGATCACCGAACCGACGCCGAGGATCTTGATGCTGCGGCCGCGCGCAATATCGAACACGATGACGCCAAGGCAGATCAGCGCGGCAACGAGCAGGCTCACCGTGGCCGAGGTCACCAGCATCAGCGTGGCGAAGGCGCCGTAGGGAGCGAGGATCAGGAAGATCGTCATGGGAAGCCTCAAAGGCTAATCTTTACATTGTAAAGATAACCTAGAGGCAGGCAGAGGGAGCGTCAAGCGAAATCTTTACACTGTCAAAATCGTGATTATTGTCAAAAAATAGTCATTTCAATCTTTTGCGTTGGCGGTGAGAGCTCGCTGGGTTCTCGCAGTCGTCATGGCCGGGCTTGTCCCGGCCATCCAGGTCTTTCGCGCGAATGGTGACAGAGACGTGGATGCCCGGGACAAGCCCGGCCATGACGAGTGGAGAGACTGGGTATTCACACGCCTGAAGTGACGCGCCGCTATTCCGCCCCCACCCAATTGCCGTGGAACCCATCCGGCACGCGATGGCCGAGATGGACCAGCGCCGTCGGGCCAGCCTCGACGTCGGTGGCATTGAAGACGGCGAGGTCGCTGCGGTTCTCGCGGGCACGCCAGACCACCGCGAGCAGCCAGCCATCGCCTTCCGCGGCATCGGCGGCACGCTCGACGAACACGGGCTCGGAGATGGTATCGCCGGCGGGCAGGAGGTAGTGGCCGAGCCGCTTGCCGCGGCCGTCGACATGCACGATGCCCGACAGCGCGCCGAACATCGGCAAATCGGGGTTGGCGCAGGCGTACCAGCCGTGATTGCTCGCAAGTCCCGCGCGGCGATCGTCGACGCGGGGGAATTCGCCGGTGAGGTCGTCGAGATAGGTCTGCGTGAAGCGGTCGGTGTTGCCCGAGAGATCGAAAGTCCAGCGGCAATAGCGCGCGCGGTTCTTTTTCGGGTCGGTCGGCGAGCCGTCGGGATGGTTGAACAGCGGCGCTTCCTCGAACTGCATCACGTCGGCGATGATGCGGTTGCCGTCCTCCCACGCGTTCATGACGTGGAAGACGTAGCAGGTTTCGGCGCGGAACCAGACGATGTCCTTTGACGTGCCGCTGCGCTTCATCACGCCGACATAGGCGCCCTTCTCGGGCTCCCAGGCGTAGGGCGCCTGTCCGCGCATCGCGCGCTGCATGCTGCCGGTGATCGGCAGGATCGGAAACAGCACATGGTTCTCGGTGACGATGAAGTCATGCACCATGCTCGCATAGGGCGCCTCGAAGCGTTCGAACCGCGTCACCACGCCGGACGAGCTCACCGCGCCGAACGACAGCGCCGGCGTCAGCGGACCCGCGGCGTTGTAGCCGAAGAACACCATCTCGCCGGTCACCGGATCGATCTTGGGATGCGCGGTGAAGGGGCCCGAGATCGCGCCCTTGTAGTCGCAATAGCCAAGGCGGTTGAGCGTGCCGGGCTCGATCTCGGTCGGCAGATGGCCTTCCTCGAGCGCGAGCAGGCGGCCGCCATGGAAGATGATGTTGGTATTGGCGACGCCGCCGTCGGTCGTGATGTCGGCAGGGGCGTCCGGCAGCTTGCGGCCGAAGCCGCCGAACAGCGCGCGGCCGGCGTCATGCTCGGCCTGCCATTTCGGGGTGCGGACCCAGCGATTGCGGTAGCTGGCGCGGCCGTTCTCGAGGTGGAAGGCGTGCAGCATGCCGTCGCCGACGAACCAGTGCGCGCCCGGCGCCTCGAACTGCGGGTTCGGACCATTGCGGTAGAGCGTGCCGTTCAGCTCGCGCGGCAACTCGCCCGAAATCTTCAGGAACGGCGCATCGGCTTCAAACGGGATCGGCGCCAGATTGGTGCGCGCCGTGTTGGATGTGACCTGATCGAGCATTCCGCATCTCCCTGCATTATGATCTTTACACCGTAAAGATATCAGTAGGGATGACGCCATCGATCGTCAAGCAAAATCTTTACAGTGTAAAAATTGCGACATATAAGGGCCGCATGGCAAGATTATCCAAAGAAAACAAGGCGGCTCGCCCGGCACGGGCTCCGAGGCGCCGGATTGCGCGTGCCGCCGCCGATCGTCCGGCGCCGCGGCGCCGGGCCAATGACACGCCGTATCATCACGGCGATCTGCACGAGGCGCTGCTCAAGGCCGCCGAGCGCGTGCTCGAGCGTGATGGACTGGCGGGGCTGACACTGCGTGCAGTGGCGCGCGAGGCCGGCGTGTCGCACGCCGCGCCCACGCATCATTTCGGCGATCTCACCGGCCTCGTCAGCGAGCTTGCCGCGATCGGCTTCCGACAGTTCAACGCGGCGATGATCGCGGCCGGCGCCAGCGGCGCCACCGCGATCGAGAAGGGGCTGGCGCGCGCCAAGGCCTATGTCGCCTATGCGCAGGCGCATCCCGGCATGTACGGGCTGATGTTCCGCACCGAGCGGCTCGATATGTCGAGGCCTTCGCTGCATGAGGCGGCCAATATTTCGTTCGCCGGGCTCGCCGGTTCGATCGGCGAGAGCCGTCACGAGCAGATCCAGGAGAGAGCGCTGTCGCTCGATCAGGCCGCCGCGATCGTGCGCGCCTGGTCGCTGGTCCATGGCTTCACGATGCTGCTGCTCGACGGACGCCTGACCGACGTGCTCAACCGGATGCCACAGGGCAGCACGCTCGACATGCTGTTCGAGGCGATGCTGAAAGGCAATGCGAAGCCGTGTTGAAGAGACGGCTCTTCTTCACCTCGCCCCGCGTGCGGGAAGAGGTCGGAACGCATCGTTAGATGCGTGCCGGGTGAGGGGGAGTCTCCGCGAGCGCTTCTGCGTCGGTCGATGCGGAGCCAGCCCCTCTCCCCGTAGAACGGGGAGAGGGAGATTGCGCTGCGGCGCTGTTCGATCGGACGAGCTAGCGCTGCACAAGCAACGTCGAGCGGCCGCTCTGGCCGATCGTCTTCACCTGGTCCGCGCCGTATTTGAAATCGCGGGCGAAATCGTCGGCGGCCTGCCGCGCCAGCTCATTGGCGTTGGGGTTGGCGGCGACGTCGACATAGGCGACGTGACAGACCTCGCCCGGCGGCAGCCGCGTCACGGCGAGCATCGCCCGTGAGACCGGGCCGCCGCGCTTGTCCTGCTCGCTGCCGTCGGCGATCTGCCAGCGCTGGATGATCGCGAAGGGCTTGCTGCCTGCGGCACGCCATTCGACGATATCGCCGGTCGAACTGAACGGACCGAACCAGGCCTGCGCCGCCGGTTCCCTGGCTGCTGCCGCGCGGTTTCGGCCGACCGAGACCACTTCGCGCAGATCGCCTTCGTTGATCAGCACCACAAGGCCGGATTTCCCCGGGCAAACCCGCGTGGTGCTGCCGTCCTCCTCGTTGGGCTTGCCGATCATCTGGCAGGCCTTCGGCGCGGTCGACGTATAGCTGCTGCTGATCGTTTGGGCGCCAGCCTGACCAGGATTTGCGCTGGCGAGCGCCATCACAGCTGTTGCAAAAGAAAGGTATTTCATCGGGGGAAACCTGCGATCCGGACGTTACTTTGTGTCTGACTTATGCAATCTGGGGAAGGTTCAACAGACACGCGGGAAACACCTGACAGGCGCGCGGAATCGTCATAGAAGGGCGGCTTCGCAACTTCTGTCGCGTGCACCTTGCGTGCCTTAGCTTCGATCGTCATGCCCGCATCATCATCGCAAAAGCCCTATCGCGTCGGCCGTTCCCGTACTGGCCTTGGCCTTTTCGCCACCAAGCCGATCAAGAAAGGCACCAAGATCATCCGTTATTTCGGGCCGTTGCTCGACTCGAAGAAGAAGGATGAGGACGCGATCGAGAACAAATATCTGTTCGAGCTCACCAACCGATGGACCATCGACGGCTCGATCCGTGAGAACGTCGCCCGCTACATCAACCACGCCTGCCGGCCGAACGCGGAATCCGACGTCAAGCCGCGCAAGCGCAAGGTCTTCATCCGCGCCATCAAGGACATCGAGCCGGGCGACGAGATCAACTACGATTACGGAACCGACTATTTCAAAGCCTATCTGAAGCCGATCGGCTGCAAGTGCGATGCCTGCGAGAAGAAGCGCAAGAAGAAGCGCGCAGAGGCGAGGGCGGAGCGGCTGCGGCTGAAGGAAAGGGCCGAGCGGAAAGCCAAGCGCGATGCCGAGAAGCGAGCCACGCAGCGGAAGGCCGGCGCGAAGAAAGCTGCCAAAGCAAACGGCAAGCTCGGCAACGGCAAGTCGCTGAACGGCAAGGCCCTGAATGGCAAGGCCTTGAACAGCAAGCACCTCAACGGCCACAGCCTGACGGCCGCTGCCGGCAGGCGAGCGGCCCCTTCAAAGCGCGGCGCCGTACGGGTGCTGCAGGCCTGAGTTCCGAGACCGATCCGGTCCGACGATCGTCATGATGTTCGCGCCGGATGACGCGCAGGCCGCGGCAGATAAGCGCATTCGGCGAGCGTGGTTCCGTCGAGTTCGCGCATGAAAGCCTCGCGAGCCGCCGCGAGCCTCGCCTTCAGGCGGCAACGCGGCAGCAGCACGCAATCACCGCCATCATCCCTGAAACATTCCACCAGTGCGCTGCCGCCTTCGAGCGCGCGCACCACTTCGCCAAGCGTGATCGCCTGCGGGGTGCGCGCCAGCGAAAATCCGCCGCCGGCGCCGCGCTGGGTCGCGATGAAGCCGGCCTCGGCGAGGTCGCGTACCACCTTGGCGAGGTGATTGCGGGAAATGCCGAACTCGGCCGCGATCTCGCTAGTGGCAAATGAGCGGTCCGGCTCGCCGGCCAGCCGCATCAGGGCGCGGAGCGCAAAATCCGTGAATGATGTCAGGCGCATGGAAGCCCTTCCAAATCAGCACTTGGCGGATCCGCTTTAGCAGTCTAAATAGGTATTTAAAATACCTATTTAGGATGTGAGCGAATGACGGGAGCAGAGCGCCGCGAGCAGATCACCGCCGAGATTGTCGCGCGGACGGGGATCACCGAGGCCATGATCGAGCAGCTTGTGCACGCCTTCTACGCCAAGGTCCGCAAGGACCCGATGATCGGGCCGGTGTTCGAGGCCAGGATTACCAATTGGGAGCCGCATCTGGCCCAGATGTGCGCGTTCTGGTCGTCGGTCGCGCTGATGACCGGGCGCTACCACGGCACGCCGATGGTCAAGCACGTGCCGCTGCCGGTCGATGCCGCGCATTTCGACCACTGGCTCGAACTGTTCGAGGCGACGGCGCATGAATTGTGCCCGCCGCTCGCAGCGCTTCATTTCATCGAGCGCGCGCGGCGCATCGCCTCGAGCCTCGAGATGGGCGTCGCCAGCGGACAGGGCGTGATGCTCGGGGTTGGCGAGAGATTTCGGCGAAGCGAGGCGGGGGCCGTGCAGTAAGGTCGCACTCCGACCCCGTCATTGCGAGCAGCGAAGCGACGAAGCAATCCATGCTTCCGCACATGCGGCTCGATGGATTGCTTCGCTTCGCTCGCAATCACAGCAGGCGGCGGCCGTTACGCCGTCACCACACCCTCGCTCTTCCGCAAGCCCATGTATTGCAGCTCGGCGAACACGCCGGTGGCGATCGCCTGGGCGAGGATCACGATGGTCCCGAAGAGGTTCGGCGACACCGCGCTCGAGAGCAACAGCGCGATGCTGGCAAGCGTCCAGGCCGCGTTGCCGGCGCCCACCAGGATCACGGGTCCCTTCGGCAGCGAGGTTCGCGCGCCGAGCCAGCCGACCAGGGCGGTGTAGGCGATCAGGAACAGCCCGGTCTCGCGCAGCAGCGCGTCCGGCAGGCCGAGCAGCGAGGCCAGCGCGCCGGTATCGAGCACCATCACGATGGCGGATACGCCGCTGAACACGGCATCGGCAAGCAGGGCGCGGCGCAGCAGCCGGGACGAATGGATCATGGCAGTGTCTCCTCGGGTTGGGATGGGTTTTCAGCGCATCAGGGACTGCAGTTGACGCCACAGGCGGAACGGGCACAGCGCCTTGCCGACCCGCATCTCGACCGCATAGACCTGCGCGAACACGAACATGCTGGTCGCGTGCACGATCGGCTGGGGCATGTTGAGCGAACGCGCGACCAGCCAGGTGGCGAGATGGACCAGCCACGGGACCAGGACGGCGAGGGCGCGGATAAGGGACAGCATCAGCATGGTCATCTCCTGTGCCGTGGAAAGATGAGCCGGCCCGCGCGCCAATTCGATTACCTCAGGCGTAATGGAACGGGCGAATTTCGCATGGTAGGTTTTGCACCATGAACGCACATGCATCCATGGCGCGGGCCGAGCCCGCAAAACCCGTCCTGATCGGCGAGCACCTGCGCGAGTGGCGGCAGCGCCGCCATCTCAGCCAGCTCGACCTTGCCGTCGATGCCGAGATCTCGGCGCGGCATTTGAGCTTCGTCGAGACCGGCCGCTCGGCGCCGTCGCGCGACATGGTCCTCAAACTGGCGGAGCGCCTCGACGTGCCCCTACGCGAACGCAACGTGCTGCTGGTCGCCGCGGGTTTCGCACCCGCATTTCCGCAACGCTCGCTGGAGGATCCCGCGCTGAAATCGGCGCGTGAGGCGATCAACCTGGTGCTGAAGGCGCATGAGCCCAATCCGGCGCTGGCCTATGACCGGCACTGGAATCTGGTCTCCGCCAACCGCATGGTGGCGCCGCTGCTCGAGGGCGTGCCGCAGCGGCTGCTCGGCCAGCCGTTCAACATCCTGCGGCTGGCGTTTCACCCGGAAGGCCTGGCGCCGCGGACCGTGAACCTGGCGGAATGGGCAGCGCATCTGTTGGAGCGGCTGCATCGGCAGTGCGAGGCAACCGCTGATCCGGAGCTGCTCAAGCTCTATCAGGACCTGAAGTCCTATCCGATCCCGGCGCGGGCCGCCCCGATCACCCCCGACAACAACGTCGCGCTCCCGTTCAAGCTCCGCCTCAATGGCGAGATCCTGAGCTTCATCTCGACCACTATGGTGTTCGGCACCCCGGTCGACATCACGCTGCAGGAACTGGCGCTGGAGACCTTCTTCCCGGCCGACGAGCTGACCGCCGAGCGGATGCGACAGATGGCAGCCAGTATGAAATAGCGGCTTGTCTCGGGGCGCTTTCGGCCTACTTTTGGAGTTCCAATTCCGCCGGGAACCCCGCCATGAGCGATCTGAAACCGCTTCGCCTCGATATCGTCTCCGACGTCGTTTGCCCTTGGTGCTACATCGGCAAGCATCGCATCGAGGATGCGCTCAAGCTGGTGCCCGACGTGCCGGTCGAGGTGCACTGGCGGCCGTTCTTCCTCAACAATTGGGTGCCGCGCAAGGGCATCAGCCGCGAGGAATATCTCACGGCCAAGTTCGGCTCGGTCGACGCCTACAAGGGCATTGCCGGCCGCGTGGTCGCCGCCGCCAATGAGGAGGGGCTGACCTACCATCCCGAGCTCGTCAAGCGGCAGCCCAACACGATCGACTGCCATCGCCTGATCCACTGGGCCGATGCCAGGGGCAAGGCGGCCGAGATGAAGCAGCGGCTGATGGAGCTGTACTTCCGCGACGGCGGCGATCTCACCGACACCAATGTACTGGTGCAGGCGGCAGCCGATGTCGGGCTCGACGCCGACGACGTGCGCAAGCGTCTTGCCACCGACGAGGATATGGCGCTGGTGTCGGCGCAAGCGCAGGAAGCCGCCGAGAAGGGAATTTCGGGCGTGCCGACCTTCGTATTCGCGCAGAAATACGCGGTGTCCGGCGCCCAGCCGGCCGAGCAACTCGCCCGCGCCATCCGCGAGGTCTCGGCCGAGATCAACGCGCAGGCGGCCGAGTAGTCCGTTATCGTTCACGAAAGCCCGGCTGATGCCGGGCTTTTTCGTTTGCCCGCACGATCCATCGGAAGCAACCAGGGAGACCATCATGATCTATGAGCTGCGCACCTACACGGTACGTCCAGGGACCGTCGGCGAGATGGTGAAGGCGGCGAGCACGATCTCGCGCGACATCCGCGCCGACAATTTCGGCAAGCTGGAAGGCTACTGGATCACCGAGATCGGGCCGCTCAATCAGGTCATGCACATGTGGAGCTACGCCGATCTCAACGAGCGGGCTCGGCTGCGCGCAGAGCTTGCGAAGAATCCGCGCTGGACCGGCGAGTATATTCCGGCGATCCGTCCGCTCTTGGTGCGCCAGGAGGTCCGGCTGCTGAATGCGATCATTCCGCCGGTGGCGCCGGCCACCAAGGGCAACATCTACGAATTCCGCAACTATCGGGCTAAGCCGCTCGGCGGCGTCAAGCAATGGCTCGATCTGATCACCGGCGTGCTGCCGGAGCGCGAGAAATACTCCAAGATCGTCGGCCTCTGGCACACCGATTCCGGGCAGCCCAACGAGGTCTGCCACATCTGGGCCTATCCCGATCTCAACGCCCGCGCCGCGGCGCGCGGCGGGGCGATGAAGGATCCGGCGTGGCTGGAATTCCTGGACAAGGGGACGCAGCTGCTCGAGGAGATGCACTCGACCATCATGGTGCCGGCCCCGCACTCGCCGCTGCAGTGACACAGAGGATGGTCGGGCCGGGGGCGCAAAGCCGGCAGAAAGCCTCACCCGATGTTTCCATCAGATGAAGCTTTCCAGGCAAGGGCATGCGCTGCCTGAGAGACAGCGCGCCGCAACGCTAGAAGGGCCAGCTGACACCAACCTGACGGCGGAACTTGTTGTTTCTTGATGTGTCTGCATGGCTACGAAAAGGTAAACCATTGGTCGCGGTGAACAAGGCCGCCTCGATCCGCGCGGGCTCGCGTAAGGGGGACCGTGTTATCCGGGCTTGCCGCGCCGGCTGCGGATGAAGTGGACGGCGCCGCGCGCGGCCTCGTAGGCGAAATTGTTCAGGGTCAGCGCGGCATGAACGGCGGCGACCAGCGGATCGCGTCGCCGCAGCGGCAGCAGCACGTCGCCGATCGCGAAGCGGCCGCGCCAGATCGGGTCGATCATGGGATGGCCGGGCGCCGCGGTGGAGTCGGCCGAATTGATCGCGGGATCGGCGCAGAGATGGCGCGTCAGCTCCAGCGTCAGTTGTGCACCCGGCGAATGCTTCGCAAAGCGCTCGTCGATGCCGATCTTGAAGAAGAAGGCGCGGTCCTGATGGCGCACCACGATGCCGCCCGCGACCGCCGTGCCGCCCGCATGCAGCGTGACGATCTCGCAGCGGCCGGATTCGGCCAGCGCCGAGGTCGCGCGGCGGATGAAGGTTGCGTCGCCGGCATGCTGGCTGAGCGCCGTGCCGCGCTGGCCCTTCCAGCCACCGGCCTCGAGCGCAAGGAAGGTCTCGAGCGCCGCCGCGACGTCGCGCGGCGTGCGGGCGACGTCGAAGCGCACCGCGCCGTGGTCGGACAGGCGATGGCGCTGGCGGCGCAGCTCCTTCAGCTTCTTGGGCCCGAGCGCGTCGCGCAGCAATTCATCGGCGTCGCGCGTCGCATCGAGCTGGGCGCGCTGATAGGCGCACAGCACGCGTGGCTGCAAGCCGTCGCGCGCGAGGACCGCGCGGATCGCCGCCATCGCCGGGCCCTCGAGCGACATGGTGCGCAGGATCAGCGCATGCGTGCCCGCATTGCGTGCCTGCTGCAGCATCTTGCCGGCGGCCTGCTCGGCGGCATTGCGGTCGAGCAGCGGTGTGCACAGCGTGCCGTAGGGTTCGGCGCCGACCAGCGCGGGCAGGGGAATCCGGTAGATTCGGCGCAATGGCACGACCGGCAGCAGCCCGATCAATTGCCCGGCATCGCCGGTGGCGCTGAGCAGGGATGCGCCGGTGCGGCCGGGCGCGGAGGCATCGACCGCCAATTCCCAGTCGGGCTGGTAGTAGCCATTGGCCTCGATCGCGCGCTCGGCAAGCGCCCGCCATGCGCCGACCGACGCAGCCGACAGCGGCGGCAACGCGCGATCATCCGTGGCATCCTTGCGCGATGCACGGCGGATCATTGCCTGGTCAGCAATATCGGCCACGTCCCATGTTTCCCCGGTCTACAAGGCTGAACGTTCATCACGGGCAACGCTAGCGGAAGGAAATGGAAAATGCCGTTGAGGTCATCCGGCAATTTGAGTGGTCAAATTAACGGGGCGTTCAGCATACCGCCGTCACGAGCGCGGCGCTCGCGCTGTGCGGGCTCATGCCGGGACAGCGTGTCAAATGCTACGGCTTGGGACTTCGTTGCGCTTCCTGAACCGAGCTTTCGACCGGCTCGTAAGTCTCGGTCACGCAGTTGTCGTCAGCCTCCACCTGCCGGCGATCGAAGATCGCGCCGTCATTGATGAAGACGCGATAGGTCTGCGTCCCGAGCGGCTTGCCGATCACCGAAGTCAGTTCGGCGCGCACGCAGGCGGTCCAGCCGGTGCCGCGGGGGTCGTGCAGCGGAGCGGAGACCCGCACATGGGTCGGCTGCGAGCCGGCGGTGAACACCGAATCCAGCTTGCCGGCCACCAGCCGCTTGACGTCCGGAGGTGTCTCGAGCGGCGCCGGCTCGGTGGCCTTGACCTTCAATATGTCGGGCCATATCGCGTGGCTATCCGCCAGCCCGCAGCCGCTCAACATCAAGGCGGCGCCGGCCAGCAGCGCCGCCACTTGTACCTGTCCCTGTCCCATTGAGCTAATTTAATCTGCCGCCGCCCATATTGCGCCCCCCTGGTGGCGCTGAATTCGCATCGCGCGGCGCTTTGTCGATCAACAAATGTCGAGCGGCAAGCTATGTTTGGGGTAGAGGTGTTGCCGGATGTTTCTACGGCTGCGGGGGAGAGAGACTGACATGAAAAGCTTCACGGTTGCTGCCGTCATTCTGGCGCTGATTGCGACACCGACCCTGGCCCAGGGCCGGCGAGGCGGCGGCGCGAGCGATACCAAGACGGAGCAGAAGCCTAAGGTCGACGAGAAGGCCTACAAGGCCGCGCTCGATCGCATCCCCGAGCCCAAGGAGAAATATGATCCCTGGGGCGTCACCAAGCCGGCCGCCGATCCAGCCAAGAAGCCGAAATAGCCGGGCCCATTCGATCCCTGCGACAATTCCGACGCGAGAACCGGTGCCGGCGGCAGAGATTGCCGGACGGCATGAACCTTCACCTGACGGCTATCGACCCATCTCCGACGTCATTGTCGGAGGCCGCCATGCTTCGTCGTTCCGTCCTCAGCCTGATCGTTCCGGCAGCGATCCTGTTCGGTGCCGTGCCGGCATTGGCGGAAAGCCGTCTGGCGCTGGTGATCGGGCAGTCCGCCTACAAGTCGGTGCCCGCGCTGCCCAATCCGGCCAACGACGCCAGGGCCATGTCACAGATGCTGACCGATGCCGGCTTTGCCGTGACCACGGCATCGGATCTGTCCCAGGACGAGATGCGCGCAAGGATCAGCGACTTCGCCGGCCAGGTCGCGGCGAAGGGCGCCGACACCGTGGCGCTGGTGTTCTATGCCGGGCATGGCCTGCAGATCGATGGCGAGAACTATCTGGTGCCGGTCGATGTCGATCCGAAGCGCGAGGCCGACATCCCGATCCAGGCGGTTCGTCTCAACGACATCCTGAACACGCTGACCTCAGTGCCGAGCCGGATGCGCATCGTGCTGCTCGATGCCTGCCGCAACAATCCCTTCCCGGAACTCAGCAAGACTGCAGGGCATGGGCTTGCCATCGTCGATGCCAAGATCGGCGCGCCCGGCACCTTTGTCTCGTTCTCGACGTCACCGGGTGCGGAGGCCGAGGATGGCAGCGGCGCCAACAGCCCTTATACGACCGCGTTGCTGGCTTCGGCGAAGGAGCCGGGGATTCCGATCGAGGACACCTTCAAACGCGTCCGCCTCGCGGTGAACAAGGCGACCGACGGTCGCCAGACGCCGTGGGACTCCTCGTCGCTCACCGACGATTTCCGCTTCATGACAGGTCCGGCGGCCTCGCCCGCGGCGCCGGCCGCGGCCAAGCGCACCGTCGACGAATGGAAGCACGAATTGCAGGGCAAGCCGATCGAGGTTGCAAACGAACTGATGGTGGTCGACGGCACCGATGAAGCCTATGAAGCCTTCGCCGCGATGTTCGCCGGCACGCCACGCGGCCTGCAGGCGCGCGACTGGCTCGATCGGCATCGCCGCATGGTGGCTTGGAACGACGCCATTCTCGCCAACACGGCGGCGGCCTATCGCAGCTTCCTCGTGCTGTATCCCGACAGCGATCTGACAGCGACCGCGCGCAAGATGATCGAACGGTTGCGCTACCGTCCCGATCTGACCCCGGCCTTAGCGCTCAGTGTGCCCGCGACCAACGTCGCGCTGGCGGCTCCGACCTGCCCCTGCAACGCCGCGCCGCCGCAGGAGCAGCAGAAGGCCGCAGCGCCCGTGAAGAAACGTGCCGATCCCGATCCGCCGCGGCGCGCCGGCAAGCGCCCGCCGCGCGTCGTGGTCGAGGACGACGTCGTGGTGGTGCGGCGGCCGCCTCCGGCCGTGGTCTACGAGCCGGTCGGGCCGCCGATCGGAATCGGGATTGGCATCGGCGGCGGTGGCTATCGCGGCGGTTATGGCGGCGGCTTTCGCAGGGGTGGATACTGACGCGCCAATCGCGTAAAGGCTTTCCCCGCATGAGATGCGGCGTTTGATGGTCGCGTCTCGCGGGAGGACGCAATGCGGTCGCTGTTTCGCCTGCTTGCCGCGCTGGTGCTGTGCGTACAGCCGGCGCTCGCCTGGGAGTATTGGGGCGGCGACCGCGGGGGACAGCGCTTCTCGCCGCTGACGCAGATCACGACAGACAATGTCGGCACGCTGGTGCGCGGCTGGGAATTCCGCACCGGCGATCTCGATGCGCGTCCGCCCGAGGTCATGAAGCGCACCAAGTTCGAGGTGACGCCGTTGTTCGTCGAGGACAGCGTGATCTTCTGCACGCCGTTCAACGAGGTGATCGCGCTCGATCCCGGCACCGGTGCGCAGAAATGGCGGTTCGATCCGAAGATCAGCATGGCGCAGCGGCCGGCCAACCGCTTCGTCTGCCGCGGCGTCGCGCACTGGACCGATGACAGCGCCGCTGATGATGCGGCCTGCAAGTCACGCATCTTCACCGGCACCAATGACACGCGCCTGATCGCGCTCGATGCCAGAACCGGCAAGCCCTGCGCCGATTTCGGCAACAATGGCGAGATCAAGATCGACGCCGGGATAAAGCTGGAATGGCCGGGCGAGTTTCAGATCACGTCGGCGCCGGTGACCGGCCGCGGCGTGGTCGTGGTCGGATCCGCGATCGGCGACAACCGGCGGGTCGATGCGCCGGTCGGCGCGGTGCGCGCCTTCGATGCACGGACCGGCCAGCCGCGCTGGACCTTCGATCCGCTGGTGCATGACAGCGTCGAGGCCGGCCACAGCAACGTCTGGGCGCCGATGTCGGTGGACGAGGAGCGGGGCCTGGTGTTCCTGCCGACGACATCGCCCAGCCCCGATTTCTGGGGCGGCAAGCGCCCCGGCAATGACGAGCACGCCAATTCCGTCGTTGCGCTGCGCATCGAGAGCGGGGAGCTCGCATGGGCATTCCAGACCGTGCATCACGACGTCTGGGACTATGATCTGCCGGCACAGCCGACGCTGGCGCGGATCGACACTGGCAACGGCATGCGCGACGTCGTGATGCAGCCGACCAAGCAGGGCTTTGTGTTCGTACTCGATCGCGACACCGGCAAGCCGGTGTGGCCGGTCGAGGAGCGCGCGGTGCCGCAGAACGGCGCCGAGGGCGAGAGACTGTCGCCGACACAGCCGTTCCCGACCCATGTGCCGCCGCTGTTGACGCAGCGCATGACAGCCGATGATGTCGGCGGCCTGCTGCCGGGCGTCGGCAGCGCGGCCTGCGAGAAGCTGCTCGCGCAATCCCGCAATGAGGGGCTTTACACGCCACCGTCGACGCAAGGCACGATCGTCTATCCGATGACCGGCGGCGGTGTGAACTGGGGCAGTGCGGCGTTTGATCCGGTCAACCAGATCCTGTTCGCCAATGTCAGTCATGCGGCGCATGTCATCACGCTGATTCCGCGCGACCAGGCCAAGGGCTTTAATCCGCCGCCCGGCCACGATTTCGGCCAGCAGCAAGGCGCGCCGTTTGCGATGTCGCGGGCGCTGGCGAGTACGGAGGTCGGGTCGCCGTGCAACAAGCCGCCATGGGGCGAGACGGTGGCGGTCGACCTCAAGGCCGGCAAGATCCTCTGGCATGCGACGGTCGGCACCAGCGAGGATCTCGCCCCGCTCGGCATCGCGCTCAATACCGGCACGCCGCTGCTCAGCGGCGTCGCGATCACCGCGGGCGGAGTGGTGTTCACCGGCGCGATGGATGCCTATCTGCGCGCGTTCGATGTCAAGTCGGGCCTGCAGTTGTGGCTCGGCCGGCTTCCGGTGCCGGGCGTCGCCAATCCGATGACCTATCTCTGGAAGGGCGAGCAGTATGTCGTGATCGGCGCCGGCGGCCATTCCGAGGGCGGCACATCGATCGGCGACAGCGTGGTGGCATTTCGCCTGCCGCGCCAGGGCGAGGGCGTGTCGCTTCTCACGCGCCTGATCGATCGTCCCGGCGGACGGTTTGCTGTCAAGGCACTCGCAGCCGGTGTGGCGCTGATCGTGCTCGTCGCACTGCTTTGGCGTTGGCGCAGGAGGCGTCGCGTCAAGGCGGCGTAGTTCGGCGGCGCGCGCCGCGCCGCTGCATGACAAATCGGCGACATCGATTCTCAATCCGTGCACCGAAACGACGTGCGGACAAACGCGCGCGATGTCATGCTTGCGTGCGCCGCGACGCTTCGCTTACGAGGTCGCGAGCGGACGCGCCGGGCCTTCCGGCGCCTGTTCATTTCAGATCATTGTCCATGGAGATTGCGATGAAGATCACTGCCTCGATCATGCTTGCCGCTGCACTCGCGCTGTCGTCTGCGCCGGCCAATGCCACCGTCCTCGATCTCTCGACCATGACCTGCAAGCAGTTCGTCGAAGGCGGCGACGACACCATCAAGATGGTGCTGATCTGGATGGACGGCTGGTACAAGGGCGATTCCGACGAGGCGATCATCGACACCGAGGTGTTCGTCGAGAACGCCAAGAAGTTCGGCACCTATTGCGGAAAGAATCCGACCATCAGCATCGTCAACGCCGCCGAGGCGGTGCTCGGCAAGTAACCTTTAGTTTGAGCATGATTTCATCGGAAAACCGCTTCACACTTTTCCGGATCATGCTCTACCCGGGCAGCATCGCGAACGCGCTCGACACCATCGCCACCGGCTTGTTGTCGGTGGCGATGGATAGCGTGACGCGGCCGAAGCTCATGGTGCGGCCGAGCCGGACCACGCGGGCGTCGGCCAGCACGTCGGAGGCGGTCGCCGCGCGCATGAAATGTGTGGTTTGGTCGACAGTCGTCATCGGACGATAGCCCTTATTGGCGGCGAGATTGGCCAGCACCATCGCGGTGTCGGCGAACGCCATCAGCGCCTGGCCGCAGACGATGCCGCCCTGGCGGCAGAGCCGCTCGGAAAACGGCATGCGCAGGATGGCGCCGGGCTGCCAGTCCGCATCGCCGCCTGCGGGTGGTGCGATGTCGAACTGCTCGATCGACAGATTGAGGTCCTGCACCCACGGCGCAAAGACGTCGCCGAGCACGCGCTTCGCGTCGTCGATCCCGAATTCACCGGCCTGCTGCATGGCGTTCTGTTCCCTCCGCTGATGTTCTTGCTTGCTGATTTATCGCTTAATCGCGCGTAACATGCACGCTAGGCCGCTTGCCGTCATTCCACTTGCCGTCGATCGCCCGTTCGATCTGGGCGGCGAGTTGCAGCAGCAGGCCGTCATCGGCCTGCTTGCCGATCGCCTGGATGCCGAGCGGCAGGCCGTGCTCGTTGGTCGCGAGCGGCAGCGAGATCGCGGGGATGCCGCAGAGATTGGCGAGCGGCGTGAAGGCGAAGTTGCGCCAGAGATTGCCGAACCAGTCCAGCACCGACGGGTTGTCGCTGATGGTGAGATATTCCGTGGTGCCGATCTTCGGCGTCGGCAACGCCGTGACCGGCGTCAGGATGATGTCCCAATCCTCGAAGAAAGCGCCGAACCCGCGCGCGGTCGTGTTGAAGACAGCCTGCATGCGGGCGCGGTCGGCGAAGTTAAAGTCGCGACCATGCTCCCAAATGCGGATGTTGATCGGCTCGATCAGGTCCGCTGGGGGCCGCTCAAGTCCGCGCGCCGCGAGCATGTTGCCGATCACGACGGCGAAATTGCTGATGTAGCAGGTGGTCTGCGCCGCGAAGGCTTCCGCGTAGTCGATCGACGGCAGTGCGTAATCGACCTGATGGCCGAGGCCTTCGAGGAAGCGGCCGACCCGCTCCAGCTCGGCTGCGATGTGCGGAGTCGCGCGATAGTCGCCCCAGGTGTGCGACAGCGCGATCTTGAGCCGGCCGGGGTCGCGCGCGATCAGCGCTGTATAGGGCTCAGGCGGTGTCCAGAACGGCATGAACTCGCCGGGGGCCGGGCCGCGGCAGCTATCGACAAAGGCTGCGGTGTCGCGCACCGAGCGCGACTGGCAGCCCTGGATCGAGACGAGACCGGTGAGATCGGACAGATGCGGCGCGAGCGAGAACACGCCGCGCGACACTTTCAGCCCGATATTGCCGTTGACGCCGGCGGGAATCCGGATCGAGCCGCCGCCGTCGGTCGCATGCGCGATCGGCACCGCGCCGGCGGCAACCATCGCCGCGCTGCCGGCCGACGAGCCACAGGTGGTATAGTCGGTGTTCCAGGGATTGCGCGTGACATAGACCGCGGGGTTCTCGGCCGAGCTGCAGACCCCGAACTCCGGCGTGGTGGTGCGGCCGATCAAATTGAGACCGGCCTTGCGCAGCTTCGCGGTCAGGAAGGTGTCGGCCGCGGCGCGGTTGCCGCGCATCATCAGCGAACCCATCTCCTGTAGCCGGCCCTTCAGCGTCGGGCCGAGATCCTTCATCAGGAAGGGCAGGCCGGCGAACGGGCCGTTGAGATCGGCGCCGTCGCGCGCGGGATCGGCAATCACGTCGTCGAACAGCTCGACGACGCCGGAGAGTGCGGGATCGACCTTGGCTGTGGCGGCGGCAGCTTGCGCCGCCAGCTCGCGGGGCGTCAGCTCGCCGTTCCGGACGCGCTCGGCGAGCGCCGTCCCGTCATGCCGCGTCCATTCGTCCCAGCTCATCGCCAAAGTCATATCGTCGATTCCTTTTCTGCTTTGTTGCGCAGTGTAGTTTGGGGGCGCGCCCGGTCAAACCATCGCGCGGACGCTGCGGCGGCGCTGTGCTCGGGCGCGCGGGCGCTGCGTTGCAAGCGCCGTGCCCGGCTTGAAAATGCCCCAGTTTTGGCGCCCAATTGCCGCTCGTCGGTGGTGGGGGCGTCCATGTTCCGCAGGTTGGTATTGCTGGGCGGCGTGATCGCGATCGGGCTTGCGCTTGGCGGCTGCACGCGGTGCGGTCCGATCTGGGACGACTGGATGCAGTCACCGAAATCCTGCAAGTCAGACCACCTCTAGGGCAGGGACGGGCGCGCTTGGCGGCGGCTTTCTTGGGGTGATATACCGCTGACGAAAATGCAAGGAGCGTTCTTATGAGAGTTTTGAGCGCAGTTGCGGTTGCGGTGCTGCTGTCGGCGCCGGCCTATGCGCAAATGCCGAACGTCAATCTGATGCCTGAGGTCAAGACCAAGACCCAGGAGGAGAAGGAACGGGACGCGATCAACGACAAGGCCTACAAGGACTCGTTGAGCAAGATTCCGGATGCCAAGGGATCGGCCGATCCCTGGGGCGCGGTGCGCAGCGATGCGCCGAAGGCAGCAGCCCATCCTCCCGCCAAGCCGAAGACCAAGACCGGGAGCTCCGCGCAGCCCGGAGGCTCCGCGCAGCGCAGCCAGTAAAACCCGTTCGGGCCGGCTTCGCCGATTTCCCGCAGACTCGGATTCTTGTGGCGCCGCCCCTATATTGCGGCGTCGTCAGTTGGTCGGAGTTGCGGCAATGGTATTTCGTCCACGCGATCTCGCCAGCCGGATGGCCGCCCGGCGCAAGCCGGATGACGGTTATCTGCGCGAGACCTTTAGCCTGCCGCGCGATCAGGCCCGCCTGCGGGCGCGCGACTTTCTCGAGCGCTACCCGAAGGCCGCCTATATGAGCGCCGTCGAGAGCTGGCGCGAGCTGCCCGGCGGCGACATCGAGTTCACGATGCGGCGGCTGGCAAGCGCGGACTGAAGCTTGCCGGACAGACTGCGCCTCAGTCCCGATCGCGGTGTCCGCGGGGCCGTCCCAGCCCGAGATTGTTCAGCTCCCGGTCGATCCGCAGCTGCACGCGGCGGATCGCCAACAGGTCGAGTTTTGCTTCGGTCTTGCCGGTGAAGACCCGATCGCCGATCTGGAAACGCCATTTCCAGACGCCGGGCATGAGCTGCGTGACGCTGAATTCGACGCCCTTGTGAATCATCTGGAACGGTTCCGCGAATGAATGGCGGTCGTCGGTATTTAAATCAAAGGTCGTAGTAATGATTAGCACCCGACAAGGGATGGAGTGGATCGTCGCGCCCGTTCGGACGTCGTTGTGGATCCCGAAGTGGTTCCGTTCGCGGGCGGCGTCGCCTTGCCTCGCGACGCGCAATCGGTGCGTCGACCGGACAGTTCAATGTTGGGAACACTGCCGGAACCCGAGTCTTCCCTCGAACGCTACGTAGTTTTTTGGGCATCAGGAGGGGTACCAAGGTAGTATGCAGATTGTGCCAGGCGTGATCCGGCGTCGCCAAATCCGTCGGTAACTCATTGATTATCCGATGCAGTCGAAACGAGGGCCGAGCCGCCTGCTCGCGGAACTTTGTTCTGCCCCGGAGAACTACGGATCGCGCGGCGCCGCAGCCCAAGCGCGTCGACAACGGCCCGGCGTGCTCGGATCCGCCCGGTTTCATTCCGACTGATGCCTCACAGCACAACGCCGCCCGCTTGAAATGCTTGCGGACGGCGCTGGCCCTAGAGCGTTTCACATTTTGACTGAAGCATAACCGGCGTTTGCGAAGTAGTTTGCGCATTCGCGAGGCTGGATGTCCTGAACGAGGTGACCGATGTGGCGCCAAGTGTCTTCGACGGTGCGCCTCTGAGCCTGCCGCATCCAGTGTTTGATCTTGGAGAAGGCCTGTTCGATCGGGTTGAGGTCGGGCGAGTATGGCGGCAGGTACCAGAGCCTGGCGCCAGCAGCCTGGATCATTTGCCTGACAGCTTTCGACTTGTGGCTTCCGAGGTTGTCGAGAATGACGATGTCGCCTTCGCGCAGGGTTGGCAGGAGAAGGTGCTTCACATAAGCGCAGAAGCATTCGCCGTTGATCGGGCCGTCGAAGACGCAGGGTGCCGTGAGTTGGTCATGGCGGAGCGCGCCGAGGAATGTGAGGGTACGCCAGTGACCGTGCGGGGCGAAGCCGCGCAGGCGTGCGCCCTTGGGGCCCCAGCCCCGCAAAGGGGCCATGTTGGTCTTGATCCAAGTCTCATCGATGAAGACGAGCCGGCCCGGATCAAGTCCGGCCTGCCAGGATCGCCAACGCTGGCGCCTACGAGAGACGTCGGCGCGCGCTTGTTCGAGGGCGAACAGTGTTTTTTTTGAACCGCAGCCCTTCCCGGCGCAGGAACAGCCAGACCGCGTTGTGTGAGACCTTGACCCCACGAGCTGCCAGTTCCGCCTTCAGACCATGCAGCGTCAGGTGCGGCGTCTGAATGATCCGCTCGACAATGAAGGCACGATGCGGATCAAGCAAGGGCTTGCGGTGACCGCCCATCTTGCCGGGCGCAACCGAGCCGGTCGCCCGCTGCCGCTGTGACCACTTCACAACCGACGAGACCGCAACACCAAACCGTTCCGCCACAGATCGGCAGCTCTCGCCCGCCAAAACCGACGCCACCACACGCTCGCGAAGATCCAGGGAAAGAGGTCGGGTCATGCGATGCTGGCCTCCAATCCAGTCAGCATCTTGAATCACAAACCGCCAAAAACCGGAATCCCCTCCGATTCAGTTAAGCAATGAAATGCTCTAGCCCCAGGAAGGTGTGCAAAATCCTGATAGCTGAGAGCCTATACAATTTGTGCCACAGCACATGTCCCAAATTGGCTATTACGGCGATCAATCCGGGCCGTGCGGCCTCGGCGCTTCACCGTTGGGGCAGACGACGTCACGCGGACGATTGCGACGGGTAAATGGCAGACAAGGCCACGCAGAAAATCGGAGCTGGCCACAGGGATGGAAACAGGCCAGCACCGACACCTCCGGTACTGTCCTAATTCGGACACGGTCAGATGGGAATTAGGACACTTGTCAAGTCGAGGTAGTCCGGGAGAGCGTTCTATATTGCTGATGTTCCCCGGTACACTTCACGGCGCTCTCAGCCGGACCGCGCGTTGAGTTTGCGCTCCGGGGAGGACCGCATCCGGAAAGAGGCCCTGACGCGCTAGGTCGTGTGGACACTTACCGCATCCAAAGGACGATGGCTGCGAGAGTGACGACGGCGCGATAATTTCGGGCGGTCTTTTCGAAGCGGGTTGCGACGCGGCGGAACTGCTTGAGCTTTGAGAAGCAGCATTCGACGAGGTGACGCTGGGCATAGAGGTGCTTGTCCAGCGGGTATTTGAGTGCGCGTGACGGGTTGTTGGGGATGACGGCGAGCGCGCCCTTGGCGGCGATGGCTTGGCGCAAATGATCGGCGTCATAGGCCGTATCGGCCATGACGACCTCGGCAGGTAGTCCCTCGATCAATGCGGCAGCTTGCGGTGCATCGCCCTGCTGGCCTGCGGTCAGCGCGAACCGTACGGGACATCCCAAGCCACGAACGGCCATATGTATCTTGGTGCTCAGCCCCCCGCGCGAGCGGCCGATCGCCTGATCTTCAGACCCCCTTTTTTGGCGCCGGCGGCGTGCTGATGCGCCCGGACGATGGTGGAATCGACGATCAGATATTCGAAGTCCGGATCATCGGACATCGCCTCGAAGATCCGCCACCAGACGCCCTTGATGCTCCATCGACTGAAGCGCCGGAACACGCTGTTCCAATCCCCGAACGCCTCCGGGAGATCACGCCAGGGAGAGCCCGTGCGAACAATCCAAAGTACACCTTCCACGAACATCCGATTGTCGCGCCCAGTGGAGCCCTTCTGGTCGGGGCGACCTATGATCAGCGGCGCCATCCGCTCCCAAGCCGCGTCGCTCAATACCAAACGGTCCATCACACCCAAGACTGCCTCCCCAAAAGCAGTCTTGAATCTGATTTGCGCCTAAAAGGGAATCCTTAGAGTCCACACCACCTAGCCCCCGTCGGGGCTTCTTGCTGTTTACGACACACTCAAATGTACGAACGCCGCCCGCTTAAAATGCATGCGGACGGCGTCGGCTCTAGCCCCAGGAAGGATTTGCAAAATCCTGGCAAGGGTATGTCTGCATGGCGCATTAAAAAGTTTGATACCTCTGAAGGGTTAGTTGCGGGCAAGCAACGGGTGCGGCGCGCGCCGCCCAGATGAACCATGCCGGTTTGGAGCGGCCACGCTTGGCAGCGTGCTTGGCGGTGTAGTGGGCCGCATATGAGCGCTATCGCGAGAACTGAACTCCAGCCGATTATGGGGGGCATGGCCCCGCGCGGAAACTTCGAAAGGCTATTCAAGCGAATCTGGAATTGCTTGGAGACGATGACGAAGAGGCCGCCAACCGAGGCGGCCTCTGATTGAGCGACCCCAGCAACCATTGGGGGCCTGTGTGAAGGAAGGCTAGTTGCTGGGGCCATCTACCGGCCCGATGCGCCGAGCCAGGTGGCGAATTTACTGCATGTACAATGCCACTCCAATAATGACGAGCGGGCTTAGCCCGAATAGCACGATCCAAACGCTCTCAAGCAGGTTCTTTGCCCATGGCACAACCACTGCATTGAGGTTGAAGCCTACGCTCGGGCAACCCGGCAAGACAGTGCGATTTGTGCCAGTCACGGAATACTGCCCGGCCCTCCAGTGGGCTTCATCCGAGAAAGAGCCAAGCCATGCTGGTAATCAGCGCCACAAAAGACATCGCCACTGCGCAGACAAAGGCGGTTTCAACGCCATCGAATTGATTCCGGTTCGCCGACACCGCCGTGCTCCTAAGTTGGAGCGCGTGGCCCGGGAGACATCAGCCACTCCGTCAAATGAGCGGTGGTCTCATTGTGACGCGCCCTTCTCAGCAATGCTTCCCGCTCTCGACACGGGGCAAGTTTTTTGGCTCGTTGGCGCGGCTCTCTGGCTTCCTGGGTGAGGCGTTCTTCAAGGGGGATAATCTGAACAACCGTAAGCGCGATTTTCTTCGCACGCCGGCGGTTTTGATGGATTGCCCTGGTATCGGGCGATACCGAGCCGTTCAGGCAGTGGCGGCTTTGTGGAAGTTGAAGGGCAGCAGGTCTGTAATATCGGCGTCGCCGGCGCGCTGAGGCAATTCGGTGAGGACGTGGCGCAACCACGCTAACGGCTCGACACGTGAGGCGCGGCAGGTCAGCATCAGGCTATAGACGACGGCACTGGCCTTGGCTCCGTCCACGGTATCGCTGAACAACCAACTCTTCCTGCCAGTTGCAAAAACCCTGATGTCGCGCTCCAGAAGATTGTTGTCAATCGGCATGCTGCCGTCCCCGGTGTAGCGCGTCAGATATTCCCATTGGTTTCGGGTGTAGGATACGGCGTCGCCGAGCTTGCTGTCAGGCAAGACCTTCGGGGCCATGTCATCGAGCCATACTTTGAGAGCATTGAGGATGGGGACACTATGTTGCTGGCGGAAGCGGCGAATGCAGTAGGCCTGTGTTTCACCCTTCTCCGGTATTCCGTCCCACGCCCGCCTTTCAACCCGGTAGAGCTGTTCAAAGAACCGCAGCGCTTGCTCGGGCGGACCGCCGCCCTTCTTCCTGGCTTTGAGGGCATCGACAAAGCGCCGCCGGGAGTGGGCCATGCATCCAATGTGGGTGGCCCCTTCCAGCGTGCGCCATGCGGTATAGCCGTCACTCATTACAATGCCACGGTAATCGCCGAGGAAGGCTTGCGGGTGGATTTGGCCGCGGCCCGGCTGATAATCCAGAAGAACGATCGGCTCGTGGCTGCCCTTGCCGCTGCGATAAGCCCACATGTACGATGTGCTGGTGGCCCGTTTGTCCTTCTCCTTGAGGACCTGAACCGTTGTCTCGTCGCCATGGATGAGAGGTTGTGATCTGAGCCGCAGCTTCAGGGCGTCGTAGATGCGATGCAGATGCTTCTCGCTCGAGCCAATCACCCAGTGGCCCAAAGCGCCGCGGCTGACAGGAACACCTGCACGTTCGAAGGCCTGCGCCAGGCGGTAGAGCGGCGTGCCATCGACATATTTGTGAACCAGCGCGAACGCCAGCGTCGAGGGCGTGGCAACGCTGCCCGGCAATGGTTGCGGCGGCATCGGCGCGGTCACGACAGGGGCGTGGATCCCGGTGCGATCGCAATGGCGGCACGCATATTTGAAGCGCACATTCTGTAAAACCTTCGCCTTCACCTCGATATGAAGTTGCTCGGTGACAGCCTCGCCCATGCGATGCATCTGGCCACGGCAGCAAGGACACGCCTTCTGATCGTCGGACAGGTCATACTCGACGCGCTCACGAGGTAGGTTCCCCGGCAGCGGCTTGCGGCCGCGCTTCTTTCCCATTGTGTTTTCGACGGGTGGCAAGCCCGTGTCCGGAAGTTCGGCGATATTGTTCGTTTCACTGCCGGCGTCCTCCTCATCGGAGGCCTGCTCGGCTTCATTGAAGAGACGATCAACATGCTTTTCGCTGCGCGGCGCAAAACGATGCAGGCGTGCCAGCGCCAGTTCTTCCTCGAGCTTGGCGACGCGGTCGGCGAGTTGATGGTTCTCCGCCTGCAGCGCAGCAATGCGTGCCAACAGCACTTCAACACTCGGATCGCCGGTTCGATTCATCGAATTCTTGAATCTGAACCGTACCGACGCGTCAACCGCTCAACTCGAGAGCTCAGCCGGCAACCTGATATTGCCGCACCGGATGGCGGACCATCGCATCGATATCGATGCCGTCAAGGATCCAGTGCAATTGCTCCGTCGTCAGCGTGACGATCGCCTCCTGGCGGCGCGGCCATCGGAACCTGTCTTCGGTCAGCCGCTTCAGGACCAGTACAAAGCCGGACCGATCGAAGAACAGAAGCTTCATCCGGTCGCAACGGCGATTGCAGAACGCAAAAACCGCCGGAGTGAATGGATCGAGCGCCATCGTCTCCTGGACCAGGACCGCAAGGCTGTTGATGCCAGCCCGGAAGTCGATCGGCTCACGGTGCAGATAGACCTGCAGGTCATCGCCCAGTCTAAACATCGCCCAGCGCTCCGATGATCGCCGTCAATGCATCCACATCGCCGCATTCCAGCGCGAGCTTCACGCCATTCGGCAGCGACACGCTCACTTTGGCCGGAGAACAAAAAGCTGGAGTCCCTTTGGGTTCCGAACCACGCACTTCATCGTAAGCCGGCAAATCAACCGTCGCCACGCTGTCTTTTCGCGACAGGTCCCGCTCGGACTTCCCCTCAAGCTGAACCGGGATGAACGCCGGGCGTGAGGACGGCGGCAGCGACCTGGTCGCGCTGTGCTTCTTGATCCACTTCCGAAGGAGGTTCGCGTTGACCCCATGTTCGAGTGCAAGCCTCGATACCGAAACCCCAGGCTCAAGGCAGGCCGCGACAAGACGCTCTTTCGATGCCGCCTCGTAGCGCCGGCGACCGTTCCGGCCGACAAGCCTGACCCGCAGTTTCTGATCATCGTCGCTCATCACAAGGTGTCCACCTATTTTGGTGGACACCTCATGCATCAGGACTCTCAAAAGCAAAAGGTGCGGAGAAATTCGCGCTTACGAACAACCCGGCGTCGTCGTCGCTTCATGACAGCTCTACCTCGTCTTACGGGTCCGAACCGTTGGGTTTGAGTTCCACGAATCCTAATATGCAAATGGCCGGTGCTCAGTTCCAAAGTGAACATTGGAGAGATCGAATCCGCAGAGTTCAGCGGACCGCTCCAACACTTGTCGGGCATGAGTTTCCTGCTTTTCAGACACGCCCAAGCCAACCATATCTCGCTCAAGCGCGGCCGGCGATTCTGTGAGTAAGTGGGAAGCCAGTTAACCCGCTCATCGGCACTCCAAGGACCTGGCTTTGGCAGCTTCTGAAGAAGCGCTTGGATAAGCGGATCATTGGGACCGCCGCCCGATCCTGCGCCAAGGAGAAAGAGGCCGCCGCCAACTGAGGCGGCCTTATCGTATGCGAGTGAGCATCACCGTGGCGAACAGCACCGCGCCAATGATCGCAATACCAAGACAGATGCGCGCTCGAACTAAATACGAACCGAGATTGGGATGATCCATCATGCCAACCTCCTCTTTGTCCCTTTCGTTGAGAGGCAAGTGGTCAGTTAACGCGAGCGTCTAATGTCAGGTTCCTGGTTCTGATAGCGAAACACCGTAGTTTATCGGAATCCTAAAGGTCTGTTGAAAACTCTAACGTAAGTCTTGCCGGGGCTAGATTTTCATCCCGAACAGATTTTCGAAACTAAACCGGCAGGGGGCCGCGCGTGGAGCGGCCCCTTTCGACTCGCCCAATTGAGGCGGCCAGAAAGGCTCAAACATGCAGCCGAAGATCAAAGAGCGTATCTGCCCAAACTGCAATGGTATGGGCGTCCAGCCGATTGCGCAGGTGGTGCAGCCGGGTCACAGGATCTATCCGGTCAAATGCACGGCCTGCGAAGGTAAGGGCAAGATCAGGGACTAAGGCGGCCCAGACAAAGCTACGCCGCCCGTTTGAAACTCTTACAGGCGGCGTAGCCTTCCAGTCCGAGAGGGTATGAACAAAATCCCGGATATTGCACTTTCGAGTGCGATGACCTTTTTACTTGCGGAGCCTGCCCTTCTGCATCGCTGCGGAGCTTCTGTCGGGGTGTCTGCTCCGGAAGTAATTCAGGACCGCCTTGATTGCCGCGTCCCTCACGTCGGCGCTCGCAAACCCGGCGACCGCAGCCAGTCGCTCAACTGTGAGGCGGTTTCGGCAAGGCGCGCCTTGCGGATAAGGCGGGAGCGCTCGACGCCGGGGGAGTGGCGCCAAGCCTCCTTCAAGAGCCGCTGTGCCTCGATGTTGAGACGCTCTTCAAGTGATTCTGTGTGCATGAGACGCGGTCGCTTGAGGACCATGGCGCGCTCCGTTCCGTTAGAGGAAGGCGGGAGCGCTAACCGGGCGTTCTCATCACCGACAGATACCGCGTGTCGCGCAGTGACGAATAAACAATAGGCCTGTAGCCATAGGGTTCCTAGTCAATTCGGAGCTCCGTTCACCCACGGAGAACTCCGGTAACACTTCTCCCCTGTGGATGGAGAACAGTTGGCGGACCATAACGATTGCTATGGGTGGAACCTTAATTGCCGACTCAGTAGTCCTACCGAGAACATCGGCCAAGCCATGGTTGCTGTTCGCTTAATTCAAAACAGGTCACTCCCAAATTCAAACTAGGCCACTAGGGGATAAAGCAGGCCAGCACCGATAGGCCAAAAAGAACATATTGCGAACATAGAACAAATGTGGTACGAGGTTCCTATCAACAACGCATTCCGCCCCGATCCCATCGCCCGTTTTTCCCGCTAGCGAATCCCCGCCATAAGGAGCACATCCCAAATGTCCGCCACTGCACTGCGTATCGTCGAAGGATCCTCCATGGACAAGTCCAAGGCCCTCTCAGCCGCGCTCTCCCAGATCGAGCGCCAGTTCGGCAAGGGCTCGGTGATGAAGCTCGGCAAGAACGACCGTTCGATGGATGTCGAGACGGTGTCCTCGGGATCGCTGGGGCTCGACATCGCGCTCGGCGTCGGCGGCCTGCCGAAGGGACGCGTGGTCGAGATCTACGGGCCGGAATCGTCGGGCAAGACCACCTTGGCGCTGCACACCGTGGCGGAAGGCCAGAAGAAGGGCGGCATCTGCGCCTTCATCGACGCCGAACACGCGCTCGACCCGGTCTATGCGCGCAAGCTCGGCGTCAACATCGACGAGCTCCTGATCTCGCAGCCCGACACTGGCGAGCAGGCGCTTGAGATTTGCGACACGCTGGTGCGCTCCGGTGCGGTCGACGTGCTGGTGGTCGATTCTGTCGCGGCGCTGGTGCCGAAGGCCGAGCTCGAGGGCGAGATGGGCGATGCGCTGCCGGGCCTGCAGGCGCGCCTGATGAGCCAGGCGCTGCGCAAGCTCACCGCCTCGATCAACAAATCCCACACCATGGTGATCTTCATCAACCAGATCCGCATGAAGATCGGCGTGATGTACGGCTCGCCGGAGACCACCACCGGCGGCAACGCGCTGAAGTTCTATGCCTCGGTCCGCCTCGACATTCGCCGCATCGGCGCGATCAAGGAGCGTGACGAGGTGGTCGGCAACACCACCCGCGTCAAGGTGGTGAAGAACAAGCTGGCACCGCCCTTCAAGCAGGTCGAGTTCGACATCATGTACGGCGAGGGCGTCTCCAAGATGGGCGAGATTCTCGACCTGGGCGTCAAGGCCGGCATCGTCGAGAAGTCGGGCGCCTGGTTCTCCTATGACAGCCAGCGCCTCGGCCAGGGCCGCGAGAATTCGAAGGCGTTCCTGAAGGCGAATCCCGACATCACCGCCAAGATCGAAGCCGCGATCCGGCAGAACTCCGGCCTGATTTCCGAGCAGATCCTCGCCGGCACGCCCGAGCGCGACGCCGAGGGCGAGGAGCCCGTGGAGGAGTAAGCCTCAAGGCTCAATCATTTCGCTGCAAGCGGGCGCTGAGGACGTTGAGTTGCCGACGTCTTCGGCGCCCGTTTGGTTTTGTGCGGTGTTGGATCAGATATCTGGCGGCTATCCCTCCGCCAGCGCCGTTTCTCGGCTCGCGATCAGCGCGCGCAGGTCTTCCGTCACGGCGACCGATTGGTGGGTCTTCTGATCTGTGGCGACCCAGATGATCTCGCCGGTCGCGCGCAGGTCGTCGGAGCCCTTGGCGAAGATCGCGAGCGTAAGCACGATCGAGGAACGGCCGATCTTCTCGACCCGCACGCAGACCTCGATGTCCTCGTCGAACCGGATCGGCGCCTTGTACTCGACCACCGATTTCACGGTGTGAAAATCGATGCCGGTCCGCGCGACCTCGCCGAGATAGTCGTAGCCGAGCGCGCGAAAATACTCGGTGATCGCGGTATCGAAGTAGGTCAGGTAGTGCGCGTTGAACACCACGGCCTGCGCGTCAACTTCGGAATAGCGGACGCGAAACGGGAAATGAAACCAGAATTCCTCGCGCATGTTTCCTCCTGCGGCGGTATTGCTCGCCGTCGTTCGCCCGCAGTCTCGTCGGACCTTATGATTGCCGGACCGCAGGATGGGTTTCGCTGCGCTCTACCCATCCTGCAACATGGCCCGTTATTCCGCCGCCTGCGCGTAATCCTCGATCGGCGGGCACGAGCACACCAGATTGCGATCGCCGTAGACATTGTCGACGCGGCCGACCGGGCTCCAGTATTTGTCGGACCGCGACACGCCGGCCGGGAAGCAACCCTCGGCGCGGCTGTAGGCCCGGTTCCAGGCGTCGTCGGCGATGTCGTGGACCGTGTGCGGTGCGTGGCGCAGCGGCGACGCCTCGACCTTCCAGCGGCCCTTCTCGATCTCCGCGATCTCGCCCCGGATCGCGATCATGGCGTCGCAGAAGCGGTCGATCTCGAACTTCGATTCCGATTCCGTCGGTTCGATCATCAGCGTGCCCGCCACCGGGAAGCTCATGGTCGGCGCGTGGAAGCCGTAGTCGATCAGCCGCTTGGCGATATCGTCGACGGTGACGCCGCTGGTCGTCTTCAGCGCCCGCGGATCGACGATGCATTCATGCGCGACGCGGCCGCGCTCGTTGCGGTACAGCACCGGGAAGTGCGGCTGCAGCCGTGCGGCGATGTAGTTGGCATTGAGGATCGCAACCTCAGTGGCGCGCGTGAGCCCTTCGCCGCCCATCATCAGGATGTAGATGTAGGAGATGGTCAGGATCGACGCGGAGCCGAACGGCGCGGCCGACACCGGGCCGATGGCGTGTGCGGTCGCCCCGTCGGTTGCGGGATGGCCGGGCAGATAGGGCGCAAGATGCGCCTTCACGCCGATCGGGCCCATGCCGGGGCCGCCGCCGCCATGCGGGATGCAGAAGGTCTTGTGCAGATTGAGATGGCTGACATCGGCGCCGTAATCGCCGGGCCGCGACAGCCCGACCTGCGCGTTCATGTTGGCGCCGTCGAGATAGACCTGGCCGCTATGCGCATGCACGATGTCGCAGATCTCGCTGATATGCTCCTCGAACACGCCGTGGGTCGACGGATAGGTGATCATCACAGCGGCGAGATTTGCCGAATGCTTCTCCGCCTTGGCGCGGAGATCCCTGACGTCGACATCGCCGCGCGCATCGCACGCGACAACCACGACGTCCATGCCAACCATCGCGGCCGAGGCCGGATTAGTGCCGTGCGCGGAGGAGGGGATCAGGCACACCTTGCGGTGCGGCTCGCCGCGCGCGAGGTGATAGCCACGGATCGCCAGCAACCCGGCATATTCGCCCTGCGCGCCGGAATTCGGCTGCAGCGAGACCGCGTCATAGCCGGTGATGTCGCACAGCCACTGCTCCAGCCGCTTGAATAGCGCGTGATAACCCTTGGCCTGATCCGCGGGCGCGAACGGATGCAGATTGCCGAACGCCGGCCAGGTCAGCGGGATCATCTCGGTGGTGGCGTTGAGCTTCATAGTGCAGGAGCCGAGCGGGATCATCGCGCGGTCGAGCGCGAGGTCGCGATCGCTGAGCTTGCGCATGTAGCGCAGCAGTTCGGTCTCCGAACGGTGCGTGTTGAACACCGGGTGGGTCAGGAAGGCGCTGGTGCGCCGCAGCTCCTTCGGCAGCGCCTCGCGTGCGGCGGCCTCGATCTCGGCAAAGCTGAGCTTGCCGCCGAACACGCGCCATACCGCCTCGACGGTCTCCGGCGTCGTGGTCTCGTCGAGCGCGATGCCAAGCGTGGTCGCGCCGATGCGCAGATTGATCCGCTCCGCCTGCGCGCGGGAGACGATCTCGATCTGCTTCGCTCCGACCTCGACCGTCACGGTGTCGAAGAACGCCTCGCTGGTCGGCGCAAAGCCGAGCTTGCGCAGGCCTGCGGCGAGCACGGTGGCGCGGCGATGCACGCTGCGCGCGATGTGAGTCAGGCCCTCGGGGCCGTGATACACCGCATACATCGAAGCGATCACGGCGAGCAGCACCTGCGCGGTGCAGATGTTGGAGGTCGCCTTCTCGCGGCGGATATGCTGCTCGCGGGTCTGCAGCGCCAGCCGATAGGCCGGTGCACCGCGCGAATCCACCGAGAGGCCGACGATGCGGCCGGGCAGCGAGCGCTTCAGCGTGTCACGCACCGCCATGTAGGCGGCGTGCGGTCCGCCATAACCCATCGGCACGCCGAACCGCTGCGCCGAGCCGATGGCAATGTCGGCACCGAGCTCACCGGGCGAGGTCAGCAAAGCCAGCGACAGCAGGTCCGCGGCGATGATCGCAAGCGCGCCCTTGGCGCGCAGCGATGCGATCGCCGGCCTGAGGTCGCGCACCGCGCCTGTCGTGCCGGGATATTGCAGCAGCGCGCCGAGCACGTCGGCCTTGTCGAGCTCGGTCAGGGGATCGCCGACCACAAGCGCCCAGCCCAATGGCGCGGCGCGCGTGCGCATCACCGCCAGCGTCTGCGGATGAACCTCCTTGTCGACGAAGAACACCTTTGCCTTCACCTGCGAGTGGCGCTCGGCGAGCGCCATTGCTTCGGCTGCCGCGGTCGCCTCGTCGAGCAGCGAGGCGTTGGCGACGTCGAGCCCGGTGAGATCGCAGATCATGGTCTGGAAATTGAACAGGGCTTCAAGCCGGCCCTGGCTGATCTCCGGCTGATACGGCGTATAGGCAGTGTACCAGGCCGGATTCTCCAGGATGTTGCGCTGGATCACCGCGGGCAGGATGGTGCCGGAATAGCCTTGGCCGATCAGCGAGGTGAAGGTCTGGTTCTGCGCGGCGAGCTCGCTCATATGCGCGAGCGCTTCGGTTTCGCTCAGCGCCCGGCCGAGATCGAGCGGCGCCTTCTGGAGGATCGACGCCGGCAACGTCTCGTTCATCAGCGCCTGCAAGCTCGCGGCGCCGACCGTTTCCAGCATCGCGTTGATGTCGCGCGGGGATGGTCCGATGTGGCGGCGGACGAAATCGGTGGCGGCTTCGTTGATCGGCTTGAAGGGCGCGTTCATGGCTTGATCCTTAAACTGATCTTCAGGCGGTGTGCGCGGCGTAGGCGGCCTCGTCCATCAGGCCGCCGAGTTCGCCCTTGTCGGCAATCCTGAGCTTGAAGAACCAGGCCTTGCCGACGGCATCCGAATTGACCAGCGCGGGCTCGGCCGCGAGCGCCTCGTTGACCTCGATCACTTCGCCGGTGATCGGTGCGTAGACGTCGGAGGCGGCCTTGACGGATTCGACGACCGCGGCGGCCTCGGCTTTCTTCAGGTTGCGGCCGACCTTGGGCAGTTCGACGAACACGACGTCGCCGAGCTGCGACTGCGCGTAGTCGGTGATCCCGATCGTGGCGACGTCGCCCTCGATGCGGAGCCATTCGTGGTCGGACGTGTACAGCGTCGTCATGGGGATCGATCCTTTGGCGTTTAGCGTTTGTAGGTATTGGGGACGAAGGGCGTGGCGGCGACCTTGAGCGGCAGCCGTTGGCCGCGCACTTCGGCAAAAACGGTGGTGTCGAGCGCGGAAAGGGATGTCGGCAGATAGCCCATCGCAACCGGCGCATTGAGGCTCGGGCCGAAGCCGCCCGAGGTCACCTTGCCGATTGGCTCGGTCGAGGTCGGATCGGCGAACAGGCCGGCGCCTTCGCGCACCGGCGCGCGGCCGTCGGGCCTCAGGCCGACACGGCGGCGGGAAGCGCCTTGTCCGAACTGTGCGAGAATCTTGTCGGCGCCCGGAAAGCCGCCGGCGCGGGCGCCGCCGCTGCGGCGAACCTTTTGCACCGACCATTCCAGCGCGCCTTCGACCGGGGTCGTCGTGGTGTCGATATCGTGGCCATAGAGACAAAGCCCGGCCTCGAGGCGCAGGCTGTCGCGCGCGCCGAGCCCGATCGGAAGTACATCGGGATTGTCCAGCAATGCGGTGACCAGGGCCTCCGCCTTGTCTGCGGGCACGGAAATCTCAAAACCGTCCTCGCCGGTATAGCCGGAGCGCGAGACGAAGCAGTCGATATCGCCGACGCGGCGCGGACCGGCGTCCATGAATTTCATCGAACTGACATCTGCACAAAGTTTCGCCAGCGCCGATTCGGCTTTCGGCCCCTGCAGCGCGACCAGCGCGCGGTCGGCCAGCGACACGATCTCGCAAGCATCGGAGAGATGCGCGCGCAGATGCGCCTCGTCCTCGGCCTTGCAAGCGGCGTTGACCACCAGGAACAGGTGATCGCCGAAATTCGCGACCATCAGGTCGTCGAGCAGGCCGCCGTCATTGTTGGTGAATTGCGCGTAGCGCTGCCGTCCCGGCGCGATGCCGACGATGTCCTGCGGCACCAGTTTTTCCAGCGCGAGCGCAGCGTCGCCGACCTTGCCGGATTTGGCCTTCAGCACGAGCTGGCCCATGTGCGACACGTCGAACAGGCCGGCTTCCTTGCGGGTGTGCAGGTGCTCCTTCAGCACGCCGGCCGTGTATTGCACCGGCATGTCGTAGCCGGCGAACGGCACCATCTTGGCGCCGCGCGCCAGATGCAGCGCGTGCAGCGGGGTCTGTTTCAGCGGGGAGGTTTCGCACGCAAGCATCACGGGGCCCTCGCGGTTCCCGCCGGGGACCTATTTCCCCTTGAGAAACCTGCAGAAAGCCCCATCTGTCGCTGTGCCTGAGAGTATTATCCCGTCGGCGGACGCATCGGGGAGAACCCCAGCGCCTCTTTCCAGATGTTAGACGTCACGCGGTCCTTTTGCCTGAGAGTTTCCGGGGCGGTTGCTCCTTCGGCGCCGGCGGTAAGGCCGATCTCTCCCGACGTGACTAGTAACAGGTAGGTAGAAAACACGGCGCCACCAAGACTGTCAACGCAGCTCTCGCTGCTATCCAATGGGCTTTGTGCTACCGCGGCAAGCCCATGATCCGCCTGCACAGTTTCTGGACACCGCAGCTGGCAATGTCTAAAAGCGTTCGGCCGGAAAATGACGCCTTTTTGCGGTGGCCGGCCCCTTTTTTCGATTGGATGAACATGAGCAGCGTCAACGACATCAGGTCGACATTTCTGAACTTCTTCAAGGAGAACGGCCACGAGATCGTGGCGTCGTCGCCGCTGGTTCCGCGCAACGACCCGACCCTGATGTTCACCAATGCCGGCATGGTGCAGTTCAAGAACGTCTTCACCGGCGTCGAGAAGCGCAGCTATCAGCGTGCCACGACGTCGCAGAAGTGCGTCCGCGCCGGCGGCAAGCATAACGACCTCGACAATGTCGGCTACACCGCGCGCCATCTCACCTTCTTCGAGATGCTCGGCAACTTCTCGTTCGGCGATTACTTCAAGGAGCGCGCGATCGAGCTCGCCTGGAATCTGATCACCAAGGATTTTGGGCTGAAGAAAGACAAGCTGCTCGTCACCGTCTACCACACCGACGACGAGGCGGCCGGCTACTGGAAGAAGATCGCGGGCTTCTCGGACGATCGCATCATCCGCATCGCGACCTCGGACAATTTCTGGGCGATGGGCGATACCGGCCCGTGCGGTCCGTGCTCCGAGATCTTCATCGATCGCGGCGAGCATATCTGGGGCGGACCTCCGGGCAGCCCGGAAGAGGACGGCGATCGCTTCCTCGAATTCTGGAACCTGGTGTTCATGCAATACGAGCAGGTGACGAAGGAGGAGCGCGTGGCGCTGCCGCGTCCCTCGATCGACACCGGCATGGGGCTTGAGCGCATGGCCTGCATTCTGCAGGGCGTCGAGAGCGTGTTCGAGACCGATCTGTTCCGCCACCTGATCGATGCGGCCGCATCTGCGCTCGGCCATGGGCCGAACCCGCAGAACGTGGCGTCGTACCGGGTGATCGCCGATCATCTGCGCTCCTCGGCGTTCCTGATCGCCGACGGCGTGCTGCCGTCGAACGAGGGCCGCGGCTATGTGCTGCGCCGGATCATGCGCCGCGCGATGCGCCACGCGCAGCTGCTCGGTGCGAGCGAGCCGCTGATGCATCGGCTGGTCTGGGCGCTGGTCCGCGAGATGGGCCAGGCCTATCCGGACCTGGTGCGCGCGGAGAAGCTGATCGAGGAGACGTTGCAGCTGGAAGAGACGCGCTTCCGCAAGACGCTGGTGCGCGGCCTTTCGATCCTCGACGAGAAGAGCGCCGGCCTCAAGAAGGGCGACATGTTCGACGGCGACACCGCGTTCACGCTGTACGACACCTACGGATTTCCGCTGGACCTGACGCAGGATGCGCTGAAGTCGCGCGGCATCAGCGTCGATCAGGCATCGTTCACCGACGCGATGAACCGCCAGCGCGAGAAGGCGCGCGCCTCCTGGGCAGGCTCCGGCGAGGCGGCCACGGAGACCATCTGGTTCCCGCTGCGCGAGAAGCTCGGCGCAACCGAATTCCTCGGCTATGAGACCGAGAGCGCGGAAGGCGTGGTGACGGCACTGGTCAAGGACGGCGCCGAGGTCGACGGCCTCAAGGCCGGCGAGAGCGGCGCGATCGTGTTGAACCAGACGCCATTCTATGCCGAGTCCGGTGGTCAGGTCGGCGACGTCGGCATCCTGACCGGCGAAGGGGTCAAATTCCGCGTCACCGATATGCAGAAGAAGGCCGGCGACCTGTTCGTGCATGTCGGCACGGTGGAGCAGGGCACCCTGAACGTCGGCACCGCCCTACAGCTCGAGGTCGACCACGCCAGGCGTTCGTCGATTCGCGCCAACCACTCGGCGACGCATCTGCTGCACGAGGCGCTGCGCCAGGTGCTCGGCGATCACATCGCGCAACGCGGCTCGCTGGTCGCGCCCGATCGCCTGCGCTTCGATTTCGTGCATCCGAAGCCGATTACGCCGGAAGAGCTCGCCCGGGTCGAGGACATCGCCAACGATGTCGTGCTCGAGAATGACGAGGTGACGACCCGCGTCATGGGTGTCGACGACGCCCGCGAAGCCGGTGCGCGCGCACTGTTCGGCGAGAAGTATGGCGACGAGGTTCGCGTCGTCTCGATGGGCAAGAGCGCCCGCGAGCACGGCCAGAACGCGCTTGGCTGGTCAGTCGAGCTCTGCGGCGGCACCCATGTTCGTCGCACCGGCGACATCGGCCTGATTTCGGTGACCAGCGAGAGCGCGGTCGCGTCCGGCGTCCGCCGCATCGAAGCGCTGACCGGACATCATGCGCGTAAGCACGCCAACGACACCATGACGCTGGCGAAGACCGCGGCGGCCGAGCTGCGCACCACGATCGAGGATGTGCCGGCGCGCATCGCGGCCCTGATGGAGGAGCGCAAGAAGCTCGAGCGCGACCTGTCGGATGCCCGCAAGAAGCTCGCGATGGGCGGCGGAGCGTCGTCGAATGGTGCGGCCTCCGGCGTTCGCGAGGTCGGCAACGTCAAGCTGCTCGCGCGCGCGGTCGAAGGCGTCGAGACCAAGGACCTGAAGAGCCTCGTCGACGACGGCAAGAAGCAGATCGGCTCCGGCGTGGTCGCGATCGTCGGGGTCACCGAGGACGGCAAGGCCGGCATCGTGGTCGGCGTCACCGCCGACCTGACCTCGCGCTTCAACGCGGTCGAGCTGGTGCGCAAGGGCTCCGAGGTGCTCGGCGGCAAGGGTGGTGGTGGCCGGCCCGACATGGCGCAGGCCGGCGGGCCCGACGGTGCCAAGGCCGACGCCGCGCTGTCGGCGATCGAGCAGGCCATGACTCAACAGGCATCGGCCGGCGCCTGACGGAGAGGCTGATCGTGGCGACGGCTCCAGGCAAGCCCACGATCAGCGATCCCGGACTGCGGGGGCGTCTCTACGAGCTGCTCGAGCAGGACCACCTGCCATATTCGGTCGGCGCGCGATTTGTCCGGCTCGTCGTCGCGATCATCACGGTCGATGTGCTGGCGGCGATCCTGGCGTCGGTGCCGGAGGTCGATGCCCAGTTCTGGTGGCTGTTCACGGCGATCGAGATCACCGCGGTGACCGCCTTCGCGCTGGAATATGCCGCGCGGCTCTGGAGCGTGGTCGGCCGCTCGCTGCGCGACATGACGCCGCTTCAGGCGCGGCTGGAATACGCCTTCTCGGCACTCGGCGTGATCGACCTGCTCGCCTTCCTGCCATCGGCCATCGCGCTCGCGATCGGCGACAAGACCGCGCTGGTGCTGTTCGGCATGCTGCCGTTCCTCAAGCTGGTGCGCTATTCGACCGCGATGCGCTCGCTGCTGGCGGCGCTGCATGCCGAGCGGCGCACGCTGTTCGGCTGCGTCGTGATCCTGACCGGCGCGGTGCTGCTGTTCGCCTCGCTGCTCTATGCCATTGAGCACAAGGTGCAGCCGGACAAGTTCGGCACCATGCCGCAGGCGATGTGGTGGGCGATCGTGACGCTCGGGACCGTCGGTTACGGCGACGTCGTCCCGGTGACGGTGCTCGGCCGGATGGTCACGGTGGTTGCGATCGTGGTCGGCTTTGCGATGATCGCGCTGCCGGTCGCGATCGTCTCGACCGCGTTCGCCGACGAGGTCCGGCGCCGCGACTTCGTCGTGACTTGGGGCATGCTGGCGCGGGTGCCGCTGTTCTCACATCTCGGCGCTGCCGAGATCGCCGACATCATGCGCCTGCTGCGGTCGCAGACCATCGAGGCCGGCGAGGTGCTGGTGCGGCGCGGCGATCCGGCGTCGTCGATGTATTTCATCACCGCCGGCGAGGTCGAGATCGACCTGCCGAGCCAATGCGTGCGGCTTGCCGACGGCTCGTTCTTCGGCGAGATCGCGCTGCTCCGGCGGACCAGCCGCTCCGGCACGGTGACGGCGATGCGGAAGACCAAGCTGCTGCTGCTCGATGCTCAGGACTTCCATGCCCTGACCGAGCGGATCCCGGCGCTCGGCGCCCATGTCAGGGAGACGGCGGAGGCGCGGCTCGCCGACCCGCTTGCGGCCGGTGGCGACCTTGCCGCCGGTGAGATCGCCCAGGCGCCGCGCGAGACCGACGGCGGCATTCGCGATTAGGCTTAGTCTCTCCGCAGGAAGACGTAATCCGCCGAATACGCCGCGCTCTTCAGTGCGCCTGATTTGTCGCAGGCGCCGCTGAGCTCGCCGCCCGAGGTGTTGATCCGCTGCACCGTGGCGACGCTCGAGAGCAGGCCGTTGCCGCGGTGGGAGATCACCTCGAGCTTCAGCCAGGGAATGTCTGTGGGCGCTGCGCCGGGCGCGCTGCCGGCGGTGCGGGCGGTCACGGCGCTGCCGTCGACATGCTCCCAGTTCGGCCCCGCATAGTGCCGGCCGACGGTGCGGCCACCGGCGAGCAGGGTGGCGACCGGTTCGCGGAACGACCAGGCGAGCTTGCCGTCGGTGACCGGCTTGCATTCATAGACCTGCACGCCCTCGGCGTGGACGGTGAGGACCGCGGTCTCGTCGGGCGCCGCAATCGGCCCGGGCAGGGGATCGGCAGCGAGTGCCGCTGATCCGGTCAGCAGCAAGGATGCGAGCGTCACCCGGCCGGGAAAGGTCATGGTCACGCTCGCTATTGTGTTCGGCAACAGGCCGGCCGTTAGGCGGCCATCGCCTTTCCGAGATTCTCGGCGACCTTGTCGAGGAAGCCGGTGGTCGAGAGCCAGCGCTGGTCGGCGCCGACCAGGAGCGCGAGGTCCTTGGTCATGTAGCCCTCTTCGACGGTCGCGACGCAGACCTTCTCCAGGGTGGTAGCGAATTTCGCCAGTTCCGGGTTGTTGTCGAGCTTGGCGCGATGGGCGAGGCCACGGGTCCAGGCGAAGATCGACGCGATCGAGTTGGTCGAGGTCTCCTTGCCCTTCTGGTGCTCGCGGTAGTGGCGGGTCACGGTGCCGTGGGCGGCTTCGGCTTCCACCGTCTTGCCGTCCGGGGTGAGCAGCACCGAGGTCATCAGGCCGAGCGAGCCGTAGCCCTGGGCCACGGTGTCGGACTGCACGTCGCCGTCATAGTTCTTGCAGGCCCAGACATAGCCGCCCGACCATTTCAGCGCCGAGGCCACCATGTCGTCGATCAGGCGGTGCTCGTAGGTCAGGCCCTTGGCCTCGAATTCCTTCTTGAACTCGCGGTCGTAGATGTCCTGGAAGATGTCCTTAAAGCGGCCGTCGTAGACCTTCAGAATCGTGTTCTTGGTCGAGAGGTAGACCGGGTAGTTGCGCAGCAGGCCGTAATTCAGCGAGGCGCGGGCGAAATCGATGATGGAGTCGTCGAGATTGTACATCTCCATCGCGACGCCGGGGCCCGGCGCCTTGAACACTTCCCGCTCGATCACGGTGCCGTCCTCGCCGACGAACTTCAGCGACAGCGTGCCCTTGCCGGGGAACTTGATGTCGGTGGCGCGGTACTGGTCGCCATAGGCGTGGCGGCCGATGATGATCGGCTTGGTCCAGCCGGGAACCAGGCGCGGCACGTTCTTGCAGATGATCGGCTCGCGGAAGATGACGCCGCCGAGGATGTTGCGGATGGTGCCGTTCGGCGACTTCCACATCTGCTTCAGGCCGAACTCCTTCACCCGGGCCTCGTCGGGGGTGATGGTGGCGCATTTGACGCCGACGCCGACCTTCTTGATGGCTTCGGCGGCGTCGATGGTCACCTGGTCATTGGTCTCATCGCGGTATTCCATGCCCAGATCGAAATAGAGCAGTTCGACATCCAGGAACGGGTTGATCAGCTTGTCCTTGATGTACTGCCAGATGATCCGGGTCATCTCGTCGCCATCGAGTTCGACGACGGGGTTGGATACCTTGATTTTTGCCATGACGGGGAGGCCCTCTTGGGAACGGCGCGCTTTTGACGGCGGGGGTGGAATACGCCTGCGCTATAGCACCGCCCGGGGACGGGCGGAAGCGCACCGGTTATGCACTTTCAGCCCATCTTTTCGCCGAGAACCGCCATTCTGACGGCGGCGCGCGCGCCCCTCTAAAACGGGACCTGCGTCGCGGTCCCGGCCACGATGTACCAGGTCACGAACAGGCCCGCGATCAGGGCCCCCGGCAGGCTCGATCCGGTCCGCCGCCAGGTGAAGGACGCGATCACGGCGACGATTGTCAGGAGCGGCACGAACTGGATCGCGACGATGGTCGAGAGCGGCACGAAACTGGGTCCGGGATCGGGTTGAGCAGCTTTCCGGTCAGCCACAGCGTGCCGTATTGCAGCACCAGCAACACGATGAAACCGAGCGTCAGCGCCAGAATATTGGTCAGATAGAGCGCTCCGCGCGGGGCGCCCATGGTCGAGAAATTCCGGTGCAGCACGTGTAGCGCCACCACGAAAAAACGCCGTGAACGGAATCAGATAGATCAGGAAGATGAGGAATTGCTTCGCGCTCATCAATTTGAGTGCGACGATCCAGAATCTGAAGTCGATCTTGAAGGCGAGGTCGGCGAGCCAGAGCGCAGCGTAGCCCACCGCGACCGAGGCCGCGGCGATCACGACGGATTGACCGACGAGGCCGGCCCGGCTGGCGCGCTTCGGGACGAACCACATCAGGGCCAGCGTGATCAGGCCGTTGATGATGGCCCAAACCAGGATCTGGTTGGTGATGCCCTGCGGCAGGAACGCGCTCGGGGTGACGAATGTGCCGCCCAGTGCAAAGGTCGGGTAGTAGGTCAGTGCGGGGATGAAGGCCGACAGGATGAACGCCGTGGTCCAGCGCCGGCCGCTCGCAGCCGCGTGCGCCGGCATGGTGCCGTCGGCAATCGCCGGCAGCCGCAGGCGGGAGAACGTCGGTGCCTCCAGCAGCCCGTCGAATGTCCCGATGACAAGCGCGACGAAGCCGATCAGCGCGATCAGGGTGCCGATCTCCTTGCGGAACCAGATCTGGTCGTCGACCGGACGAGCGGTGCCGCCCTTCAACGTCTTGGCGAACCAGTCGAGGCTGTAGCCGATCGCCTCATGCGAGATGTGCTCGGCCGGATGGGTCATCGCCGAGGTGTACAGCACCCGCGCGGTGCCGTTGGCCGGACCGCCGTAGACCTTTGCCCGGCGCGACCGCGCCTTGCGTGCCAAACAACGCCCAGAGCTTCGGGCTCTTGGTGACGTCGCGGGCGAGGTCGACGCCCCACATCAGGGTGGAGAACTCCTCGTACTGGGCGAACACCAGCGCGGTGTTGCGCGGCCAGCTCGCGGTGCCCTCGGCGGCGAACGGCTTGCCGGTGGACGAGCCCTCCAGCACCATCGACTTGTAGTCATTGGGCATCGCGGTGGCGGCCGCCAGCACGGTCCAACCACCCATCGAATGGCCCTCGAGCCCGATGTTCTCCTTGTCGACGAACGGCAGGCTGCGGAGATAGGCAAGCCCGTCAGGTCCGCCAAAACCGTTGGCGAAGGAGGGCGGGTCGCTATAGCCGTGGCCGGTCTGGTCGAGCGCCAGCACGACATAGCCGCGGCGGGCGAACTCGATGGCGAAGCCGTCCTGGGTCTCGCGCGAGTTGATGTAGCCGTGGACCGCGAGGATGCCGGGCGCCGGAATCTGCGGCGTCGCGTTCGGCGGGACGTAGAGCAGGGCACTCATGGTGTTGCCCTTGGCGCCCTTGAACCTGACATCCTCGATCCGGATGCCGCCTGCGGTCTGCGTGAGGTGGGCGAGCAGGCCCCCTGCCACGATCAAGACCACGCCCACAATCGCCAGCGTCCATCTGCCCCGCATCGTCGTCCCCCCAAGTGCTTCGACCCAAGTGCCTCGCCGTTCAAGCGGCGTCTCAAGCGTGCCTTTACAGCTTCGCTTTAGTTGTGGTTGATAGCCTATCCGAAGGCGAAGCGCGCAAGCGGCAGTAATCGCGCGCTGCGATTGGGATTCCGGTTGAGGATTCGCAAACGCGGCTAACCCTGTTATCTCCTTGGAGAAAATGGTTGCGCGCAAAACCGGTGCAAAGCTGGTTGCGCCGCCCTGCATGAGAGTTTGAATCAGCCGCTTCGGAAGTTGATTCAAAATCTTCAGACGTTGAATCAGAAAGTGAAGTGAGATGTCCGGCACCGACAAGACCAAGGCAGGACACGACCTTGCCGGTCCCGTCGTCATCCTGGTCGAGCCGCAGCTTGGCGAGAACATCGGCATGGCCGCGCGCGCGATGGGCAACTTCGCGCTGACCCGGATGCGCATCGTCAATCCGCGTGACGGCTGGCCGAATGTCGCCGCGCAACGCGCCGCCGCCGGCGCCGACCAAATCATCGGTTCCGTCGAGCTGTTCGACACCGTCGAGCAGGCGATCGCCGATCTCACGCTGGTGTTCGCGACCACCGCGCGCGCCCACGACCAGGCCAAGCCGGTGGTCGGGCCGGAAGGCGCGGCGGGCGAGATCGTCAGCCATGTCGCCTCCGGCGGCGGGGCCGGCATCCTGTTTGGGCGTGAGCGCTCCGGCCTGACCAATGAGGAGGTCGCGCTCGCCAACCGCATCATCACCTTCCCGGTCAACCCGGGCTTCGCCTCGCTCAACCTCGCGCAGGCGGTGCTGCTGATGGGGTATGAATGGTTCAAGCTTTCGACCGCGGGCGCGCTGCCGTTCGCGATGCCGGAGCGGTCCGAGCCGGCCTCCCAGCACCAGATGCAGGCCTTCTTCGACAATCTCGTTGCCGAGCTCGACAAGGTCGAGTTCCTGCGGCCGGCGGAGAAACGCGACACCATGCTGGTGAACCTGCGCAACATCTTCACCCGGATGGATCCGACCAAGCAGGACATGCACACGCTCCATGGGGTCGTGATGGCGATCGCCGAGGGCCGCAAGGGCCCGGCCAAGGGCGGCGTGCTCGACGGCGCGCAGGCGACCCGGCTGCGGGCGCTGCTCGCCGAGCAGGGAGGGGGCGGCGCCGCTGCCGACAACTCCAGCACGGTGCGCGGCCTCGCCCGGTTGCTCCGCCGCAACCCGACCGACGCCGAGCGGATCCTGTGGCAGGCGCTGACGCGGGATCGCCGCTTCGCCGGCCAGTTCAAGCGCCAGACCCCGGTCGGTCGCCACATCCCCGACTTCGTCTCCTTCGTGCACCGTCTCGCGATCGAGCTGGTCAATCCGAACGAGAGCGAGGCCATCGGCACCGACCGCGCCAAGCGCAGAGCCTGGCTCGAAGCGCGCGACTATCGGGTGGTCGACATGCAGGTGGCCGATGTCGAGCGCGACCTCGACGGCGAGCTGGCGCGGCTGGAGGGGAGTCTTCGGCAGGAGCGGTGAGTCTCTCACTCTGTCCATGAGGTGAGCGTGGATTTGAGTTGTCGGACTCTCTCCACGCGTCGTCCTGGCGAAAGCAGGGACCCATAACCACAGGGTTGTGTTGTTGAAGAGAGCTGTGGTCCCAGCGTCGCGCAACGACTTCCATGTAGGGCGTCAGGACCACACGACTTCACCGTCCGCCCCATGCGCACTCGTCTGTCGCACAGTCGGCGTCCACCGCATCTCACCGCAACACCCGTGACGATGCGCAGCGCCCTTCGATCGGGTGAGATGAGGGACTCATACGCTGATTCAGTATTCGTATAAACCGAAATATTCTTGCTACGGGGGCTTGCGCCGTGGCATAGGGCGCAGCCCTCCCTTTTTGCGCGCTGACCCGCACTAACAGTCGCTGCTGGTTTTGATATCCTGCGCCTTGAACTTCAGCGCGGTCAGGCTGCCTTCTCAAGCGCGTGAAATCTGCTAGATTTTGTCTGGTCAGCCCTCCGGCAATCGGATCTGCCGAAAAGAGGGGTGGCGATCGTACCATCGATCTGCGCGCGGCTTTTTCTCGCGCGCCAGCCGTGTAGTTCTTGGTTTTGCACATAGCCTTCGCAGCGTTGAAACCGGTGCGCATATATTTCGCTGACGTACTTCTTTGAAGCCGGAATTCGATCAGAGTTCTATCGCCATACTTAATTGATCGGAGGCGTCGTGATGATCCGTATCGGATCGCTAGCGCTCGTTATCGGTGCGGTATTGAGCAGCCCGGTCAGCGCACAATCGGAATTGGTCCAGCGCGGTGATTACCTGGTCAACGGCATCCTGACCTGCGGCAATTGCCATACCCCGAAGGGACCGTCAGGCGAGATCAGGGATAAGGCCTTTTCGGGCGGCACGTCATGGGATGAGCCGCCGTTCAAGGTCACGGCCTCGAACATCACGCAAGACAAGGAAACCGGCATCGGCAATTACACCGACGCCGAACTCAAGCAACTGCTGCGCAAAGGTATCAAGCGCAACGGCACGCGGGTCGCCATGATCATGCCAAGTGGCTTCTACGAGATCATGACCGATCGCGATCTCGATGCGGTGATCGCATATCTGCGCACGATCAAGCCGATCAGGAATGCGGTGCCGGAGCCAATCTACAAAATATCACAGGGGCATCCTGTTCCCCCGGGCGGTGAAAGCCCGTACACCGAAGCGATGTTGGGCGACAAGGTGAAGCAGGGATTCTACCTCGCCACGATTGCGCACTGCATGGAGTGCCACACCCCGATGGGCCCACAAGGGCGAGAATTTGCCACCAGCATGGGCGCCGGCGGCGGCAAGTTTCCGGGACCCTGGGGTGTCTCGGTTTCGCGAAACATCAGCTCCAGCAAGACGAAAGGCATTGGCGGCTGGACTGATGAGGAGATCAAGCGCGCCATCACTCAGGGCGTCAGTAAGGACGGCAGCAAGCTCAATCCGCCGATGGGCTTCCATTACTACGCCACCGTGTCAGCCGCCGATCTCGATGCCATCGTCACCTATTTGCGCACGGTGCCGCCAAAGGAATAGTCTAAAAAGGGAATAGCCTGAAGCCGCGACGCGCCCGCTGAAGCGTAACTCAGGCGGCGCTGTAGCCGCCGTCGACCACCTGCGATGCGCCTGTCATGAAGGACGCCTTGTCCGAGCACATCCAGACCACGGCCTCCGCGATTTCCTCGGGCACGCCCAGGCGACGTGCGGGCACCTTGGCGATGATTTCGTCGTACCGTTCGTCCATCGTCTCCTTGGTCATCGGCGTCTTGATGTAGCCGGGATTGACGCAATTCACGCGGATGCCGTCCTGGGCGTATTCGATCGCCGCAGACTTGGTCAGCCCGACGACACCATGCTTGGCTGCGACGTAGTGGCCCGACGTGGCAAGGCCGACCAGCCCGGCGATCGAGGCGGTGTTGACGATCGCGCCGCCGCCGCCTTGCTTGAGCATCTGCGCGACCTCGTATTTCAGGCACAGGAACACGCCCATCAGATTCACCGAAAACATCTTCGCCACCGAGGGCTGCGTGAGCTCATGGATGCGTTGGCCGGGCGGGCCGACGGAGCGCCCCGCCACGCCGGCATTGTTGAACGCGCAATCGATGCGCCCAAACGCCGATACCGTGCGTGCCACCATGTTGGCGACATCAGCCTCGTCGGTGACGTCGCCCTGGATCGCGATCGACTGGCCGCCCGCGGCGTTGATGAGAGCGACTGTCTGTTCGATTCCGTCCTTTGACAGATCGGACACCGCCACGCGCGCACCCTCGCGCGCCATGGCGATCGCCGTTGCCCGGCCGATGCCGGAGCCTCCGCCCGTCACCAATGCAGCCTTGCCGTCCAGAATGCCTGCCATCAGAAACTCCTCCAGCGCGTTTAGCGCTTGCCTTCGATTGCGATCTCGACGAGGTACGGGCGCTGCGCCGCGACAGCCTTGGCGATTGCGCCAGCGATGTCGTCCGCCTTCTCGACCCTGACGGCCTCGACGCCCATGCCGGCGGCAAGATGCACGAAGTCGAGCGCGGGACCGGTGATATCCATGTTCTGATAGGGATGCTGGGTGCCGGCCTCGAAATTCTGGCGCCAGACGTCCACATTGTGCTTGAGGATGCGGTACTCGCGGTTCGCAAGCACCACGAACACGATCGCAAGCTTGTGGTGCGCGGCGGTCCACAGCGCCTGGATCGCATACATCGCCGAGCCGTCGCCGGAGATCGCGACAACCGGGCGATCCGGAATCGCAACCTTGACGCCGATCGCGCCGGCAAGACCCTGGCCGATGCCGCCGCCGCGTCCGCCGAAATAATCGCCGAAGCCGTGATAGTCGAAGGCGCGGGCGAGATCGAGGCTCGCCGTGATGCTTTCATCGACGATGACCACATCATCAGGCAGCCCGCGACGAAGTTCCGCGGTGACGCGCGGCATGGAGCTCGGCTCGCGGTTCCAGCTCTTCTCGACGCGTGCGCGATAGGCTTCCTTCTCCTTCGCCTGCAGCTCGGCCAGCGCAGTATTGCGGTTTTGCGCAGCCTGCCTGAAGTCCGCGTTCGCCTTGGCCCGCAGCGCGTCCGTCAATGCGCCGAGGCTGACCGCGATATCACCGACAATGCCGGCATCGAGCCTGTTGTTGAGCGCGAGCCGCTCGGTTGAGGCTTCGATCTGGAGCACGGACGCGCCGTGGGGAATGTGGCTATCAGGCGCGAACCAGATGTCCTCGAAGAACGGACCGCTGATGAGGAGAACGAGATCGGTATCGCCGAGCACCTTGCGTACCTGCCGGGCGTCGCCGGGGAGCGACTGACGATAGCTCGGATGGCTGGTCGGGAAGGGCGCGTGATGCCGCAACCCTTCGAACCATACGGTGGCGCCGATCGTTTCCGCAAGTGCGACCAACGCCTGCTCGCCGCCCGATCTCGCGACGTCGTCGCCGGCGATGATGGCCGGATTTTTCGACTTCAGAAGCAGCGCAACCAGTGCTTCGATGCCTGCCGGATCGGGTCGTGTCGACCGCCACAGATGATCCGGCGTCGATGCGTCGACCGCGGTCTCCTGTTCCAGGATGTCGATCGGGAGCGATACGAACACCGGCCCTTGTGGCGCATCGGTCGCCACCTTGAACGCGCGGCGCATGATTGGTGCGATCTCGTCGGCGCGCTCGATCTGAACGCTCCACTTCGTCACGGGTGCGGCCATTGCAACGAGATCGTGGCCGAGGAGCGGATTGTTGAGCCGCATTCGCGTGTCCTGCTGACCCGCCGTCACGACCAGGGGCGAATTTGCTTTCAGCGCGCCGTAGAGCGAGCCGATGCCGTTGCCGAGGCCGGGAGCGACGTGCAGGTTGGCAACGGTGACGCGTCCGGATGCCTGCGCATAGAAGCTGGCGGCGCTGACTGCGACGCCTTCATGCAGCGCCATGATATATTCGAGTTGCGGAAATGCCGGCAGGCTGTCGAGCAGCGGCGTTTCCGTCGTGCCGGGATTGCCGAAGATATGACGCACGCCGTGCGACACGAACGACTCCATCAGCACACGGCGTCCACGCATTCACTTCCTCCCGGTTGGTTGGGTCCGTTTCGCGCATCATCGGCCGATGAGGGGCCGATGGCAACTGCGAGGCGGTTCGCGTCCGCGCCGCGCTGGTTTTCGCGGAACGCCGCGGACGATCACGCCTTCGAGATGCCGCCGTCGATCACGGGACCCATCGGCTCGTAGCGTTCGCCGCTGAAGCGTGTCAGTTGCAGTTGCTCGAGCGGATAGTAGTCGGTCGGCGAGGTGTTGATCTTGATGCCCGGCAGCAGCATGTCGGATTCGACGTCCCTGAGGTTCGCCGCCTGCCTGATGATGTTTTCGGGCGAGACGTCGTCGCCGCACTGCTTGAGCACCTGAACCAGGATCTGGCTGGTAAGATAGCCGGTGACTGCGTAGATGTCGTTCTTGGCCGCCGCCGGATCGTATTTGTCGAGGAAGGCGCGCCATTTCTGGATGGCGGGATCGCTGTCCCAGGCGGCGTCGACCGGATCTTTCAAATAGGCGCTCGAAATGATCCCCTTGGACACGTCGAAGCCGGCGGCCTTCAGGGTCGAGCCTGCGGAGGAGGCGTTGTTGCCGATGTAATGCGCCGGCTGCCAGCCGAGCTCGGCGATCTTCTTGATGCCTTGCGCGGCGAATTTCGGCGTGGTCATGCTCATGAACACGTTGGCACCGGCGGATTTGGAGCGGACCACCTGGCTGTCGATGGTCGGGTCAGCGGTCTCATAGGACAGCTCGGCGACGATTGCGGAGGTCTTGCCGCCGAGTCCGTCCTTGAAACCCTTCAGCACGTCGCGTCCGAAGTCGTCGTTCTGGTAGACGATGCCGATCCTGGGATCATTCTGTGTCGACAGGACGTGTTGCGCGAAGGCCCGGCCTTCGATCTGGTAGCAGGGCTGGAAACCCATCGTGTACGGGAAGTTCTTGTAGTCGCCGAACTTGGTCGCGCCCGAGGCGATGAAGAGGTGCGGGACCTTCTTCTGGTTCATGTACTTCATGATCGCCGCATTGGTCGGCGCACCGAGCGGCGCAAACAGCACGTCGATCTCGTCGCCCTCGACCAGCTTGCGCGCCTGCTCGACGGTCTTGGCCGGGCTGTAGGCGTCGTCATAGGTGATGTACCTGATCATGCGGCCGTTGATGCCGCCTTGATCGTTGATCATCTTGAAATAGCCGCCGGGCGTGCGGCCGATCGACGAATAGACCGCAGCCGGTCCCGAATAGGCGTCGATGTTGCCAATCACGATCTCGGTCTTGCCCTTGGCAATGGCGGGCTTGCCGAGCAGCAGTGTGGCCGACGTGGCGGCAGCGCCTTTGATGAAATGACGGCGGGTGAGGTGGGGTGAACGGTTCCTTGGCATTGTAGTCCTCCGCTTCTTCTTTTTGGCCGTTTTGGCAGCCTCTGACGGGCATGTCGGCCTGAAGCATTCCACAGCGCTCAAGCCGGATCAAACCAGTCTATGAGCGCTGCGCAGCGGAACTTGTGCGCAGTCGCTACCATTAGGAATATTGCTGCGGTGTCAGGGTCCGGCGCGGCGCCGCAGATCACATGATCCGAGGCGCCGAGTACCGAGGGCCGATCAGGCCGGCAGGGCTCGGCTTGCCGTGCGACCCTGCGCGCTGAGCTCGCGGACCAGGAAGACGCGATCGTAAGCGATGTTGAATACGAACGCGTAAACCAGATAGAACGCGACGATGGAGATATCCATCATCAGCGCGGCCCACAGCGAGATGCCGAGATACCAGGCGACGAACGGGATCAGCAGCACGATCAGGCCGGCCTCGAACAGCATCGCGTGAGCGACACGGATCGGCATCGTCTTGATGACACGGCCGGTGACGCGGACCAGCGCGTGGTCGAAGCCGAGATTGAACAGCAAGTTCCAGATCGTTGCCACCGTCGCCGAGACGACGCCGATGACGCCCATATGGGCGACCGGCTGATTGAACAGCCAAGCGGCTGCCGGCGTGAAGATGGCGATACCGATCAGTTCGAACAGGACTGCGTGCCTGACCCGGTCGGAAAAGGAACGCATAGACATTTTGAAACCCTTTCTGTCGTTGTGACCGGGTTTCTATCTGATATTGTGGGATTAAAAAGTTAGGTAATATCTGGAAAGCAGATAGATGGCCGTTTCCATGGACCAGCTCGAATCCTTCGTGGCGGCGGCCGAGCAGGGTTCGTTCTCCGGCGCGGCCCGGCTTCTGAAGAAGGCGCAATCGGCCGTCAGCACCCACGTCGCCAATTTGGAGACCGACCTCGGGATTGCGCTGTTCGACCGGGCCGGTCGCAACCCGGTGCTGACCGAAGCCGGTGCGCGGCTGTTGCCGGAAGCAAGATTGATCCTCGATCGCCGTGAGCATCTGATCGGCGTCGCGAGCAGTTTCGAGGCGCATGTCGAGAAGCGGTTGGTGGTGGCGATCGACGAGCTCTATCCGGAGAGCGCGGTCGGGGAGCTGTTTGCGGAATTCGCCAAGCGCTTTCCTCATGTCGAAGTGGAGCTGCTGTTTCCGATCATGGAGGACGTCAGCCGTCTCGTGCTCGACGGCAAGGCCGATGTCGGCGTGATGTGGCGGCAGGAGCATCTGCCGCCCGAGCTCGGCTTCAAGACCATCGGCTGGGTGCCGCTGCAGCTCGTGTGCGGCAAGAACCATCCGCTGGCGCATGGCCGGGTGGACTGGGAGGAGCTGAAGCGGCATCGCCAGATCATGGTCACGGTGCGCAACGAAGGCACCGAGCGGCACCGGCTTCGTGTCGCCGCGGAGGTGTGGTGGGTCGAGAGCCATTGGGTGATCCTGCAGATCCTCAAGCAGGGCGTCGGCTGGGCGCTGATCCCGGCGCACATCATGGCGAGCTCGCAGGTTGCCGAGGAGCTCGCAATTCCCGAGCTGGAATTCGACGAGGGCGCGCATCCCGTTGCGCTCGAAGTGGTCTGGCACAAGCAGCGGCCGGCGGGGCCGGCGGCAAAATGGCTGCGTCGCCGTTTCGCCACGCGGCCGCCGATGCTCCGCATGTGACGAGACATGCGCGTCAGGCAACGTCGCCTGCCGCATGGGAGCTGACATCGCGACCGCGATGTGTTGCCATGCGCGCCGCACTGACCGGACAGGGTGGAGACGATGGCGAAGCAATTGGAAGGCAAGGTCGCGGCGGTGACCGGGGCGGCGTCGGGCATTGGACTTGCGAGCAGCGAGGCGATGCTGGCCGCGGGCGCGCGCGTGGTGATGGTCGACCGTGACGCGGCCGCGCTGCAAGCGCTCGCCGGCCGGCACGGCGATGCGGTGATCCCGCTGGTCATCGATCTGCTCGATCCGAAGGCCTGCGCGACGCTGTTGCCCGCGATCCTCGAGAGGGCCGGCCAGCTCGACATCCTGCACGCCAATGCGGGGATCTATGTCGGCGGCGATCTCGTCGATGCCGATACCGGCGCGATCGACCGGATGCTGAACCTCAACGTCAACGTCGTGATGAAGAACGTGCGCGACGTGCTGCCGCACATGATCGCGCGCGGGACCGGCGACATCATCGTGACGAGCTCGCTCGCCGCGCATTTCCCGACGCCGTGGGAGCCGGTCTATGCGTCGTCGAAATGGGCGATCAACTGCTTTGTGCAGACGGTGCGGCGCCAGGTGTTCAAGCACGGCATCCGCGTCGGCTCGATCTCGCCCGGGCCCGTGATCAGCGCGCTGCTCGCGGACTGGCCGGCGGAGAAGCTTGAGGAGGCCAAGGCAGCGGGCGGCCTGCTGGAAGCCAGCGAGGTCGCCGAGGTCGTGATGTTCATGCTGACCCGGCCGCGCGGCATGACCATCCGCGACGTCGTGATGCTGCCAACGAATTTCGATCTGTAGGCTCGCGCCAATACCGTCGCCGGCGCGCCGCTGCGGCACAGGCAACGAAAGGTTGTGTTGCGGGCAGGGGCTTTGCTACTAGTCTCCTGGTGGGCGTGGGGGACAAAGTGACAGAACGGGTAAAACGTGTATTCGCCGCCAGGGCGATGATGATCGCGCTTGGCGTGTTGCTGGTGCCGATTCCGGCTGCTCGTGCACAACTTCCCCCTGCCGGCCAAGTGCACCGTAGCCGGAAATATCAGCCTGGATGATCGCATCGCAGGTTGCACTGCCTTGATCGAGGCGATGTCGACCAATTTGCAAGCGACGATCTCCGCGCATTTTCGACGCGCCGCGCTCTATCTTGATAAGGGCGACGTTGATCGGGCAATCGAGGACTACAATTACGTTATCGAGCGCGATCCGAACAATCAGATCGCTCTTCTCCGCAGGGCGTGGGCGCATAAACGGAAGGGCGAGATCGATACAGCGCTTGCCGACTACGGTCGAGCCATAGAACTCGCTCCAACAGACACCTACGCATATCTGGGACGGGCCGGCGCCCACTTGATCAAGCAGGATGTTGACAGCGCGATCGACGACTACGGCCGAGCCCTTCTAACCCATCCCGACAATGTGGCTGCGTATGTCGGCCGCGGGCGCGCCTACAATCTCAAGGACGAGCCAGATCGGGCCATAGCTGACTGCAATCGTGCGATCGAGATCAGCCCAGAACGCGGGGCGGGGGTGGGCCTCATTTGCCGCGGACACGCTCACATCATCAAGGGCGACATCGAGCTCGCATTGGACGACTTCAATCAAGCTATCCGTTTCAATCCAAAAAATCCCCTGCCTTACGTTGGTCGAGCCAGCATCCTTCGCGCTCGCGGCGACCTCGAACTGGGACTATCCAACATCAAACAGGCGATCGAGCTGGCCCCGAACGATCCTCAACTTCATCGCTGGGCGGGGAGTGCTTACTTTCAAGGCGGGCTCCTGTCGGAAGCGCACGACGAGTTCGTTCGTGCCAGCGAGCTCGATCGGAAGGATGTTTACACACTGCTATGGCTCGACCTCGTGCGCCAGAAGACCGGCCAACCGAGCGGACTTGATGAGGCCTCCGGGCGGCTCGACCAGTCGCAATGGCCGGCGCCGATCGTTCGCCTGTTCCTCGGTGCCACAACGCTGGAGGCGGTTATTAAAGCCGCCGACGATGCCAATCCGGTCAAGGTAAGAGGGCAGCTTTGCGAAGCGCATTTCTATGGCGGTGAGCTGGCGCTCGCGAAGGGTGCGACAGACGAGGCATCGCGGCTGCTTCGCCTCGCCGTGGACGGATGCCCGAAGACCTACGTCGAATGGGCGCCAGCCAATGCCGAATTGCGCAAGCTCGACACAAGACACTGACGGCGTTTGCCGGTTGCTGGGCCGCGTCCCTGCCGGACGTCGCCTCAGGCGGCGCCGCGATCGAGCGCCGGCGTGGGGTCCGTTTGCGTCAGCCGGCGCAGTGCCGCGACATTGGTGGCGACGGACGCCAGGCGGCACTGTGCCTTGCCGTCGGATTTGGCCTCATACAGCGCGGCATCGGCAACGGCCAGGAGCTCCTCGGCTTCGGTGCCGTGCTCGGGCGACACAGCGACACCGACGCTGACGCCGACCTTTGCGAAGATGCCGTCGGCGAGCCGGTAGGGCATCGTGACAGCCTGGATGATGCGCTGCCCGATCGCGCGCGCCTGATCGGCGATGACGCCGTTCGCCAGCACCACGAATTCATCGCCGCCAAGGCGCGCGATCACCGCGGTCTCGGGCAGAGCGCGCCGCAGCCGCTCGGCGGCCAGCATCAGCACCTGATCGCCGGCCGCATGGCCATAGGTGTCGTTGATCGGCTTGAAATTGTCGAGGTCGAGGAACAGCAGCGCGAACGGCCCGCCATTTCCAGCCGGAGCCGCCAGCTTCGTGTTCAGCGCGGCGACGAAACCGGCGCGATTGCGCAGGCCGGTCAGGGTGTCGTGATGGGCAAGATGGCCGTTCTCGCGCTCGGCGCGCATGGTTGCGATCAGCATCTTGTTGAGGCGGAAGGCCGCGACCGTCATCGCCGCGAGATACATCGGCACCTGCAGGAACACGATGGAGAGCAGCGGCTCGCCGGCAAGCGCTGCGCCCGGCACGATCGGGCCGAGGCTGAGCAGGATCATGGTTCCGGCGAGGCGCGGGGCGCTGAAGTTGCGGAAGCAGATGCCGCCGACCATCGCCGCCGCCGACAGCGAGGCGAGCATCGCAACCACCCAATCGCCGCTTGCGAGGCTGATCAGGATGCCGAAGCCCACGCTGGCGCTCCAGGCGACCGCGAGGACGAGGTGCAGATCGGTCGGCGTCGGCCGCCCTTCGCGTGCCGCGCGATGCGCAGCCACGAGCACTGACAGTCGCGAGAGGCAGATGACGAGTTCGAGGATGACCCAGGCGATGAACGGCGCGGTCGGCTCGCGGATCGCAATCACGGCCGCGACGGCGACCGTATTGACCGCGCCGGCTGCGAACACCGGCAGCGAGCCATAGAGATCCCCGATCAGCGCCGAGCGGATGTCGTCGGGCACGCCCGGACCCGCATCGGCGAGCCAGCGCGTCACGTCCCAGCGCGGCTGGCTGTATCGTCCTTTTTCGGACTGCATTGTTCTTGCCTCGTGCTTTCACGTGGCAACTGACCCGGCCGGACCTAACAGGCGTTTAAGGCCGCGGCGGATCGCGCGGTGTGATTGACGACAGGTAAATCCCGCGGGCGATCGCGCCGCCAAATACCGATGCCGGAGGCTGCGACGCGGCCGTTGTCGCGACGGTCCATTCGGCCGGCGGTTAATTTTCGGGCGGGCGTGCCGATCAAGGCGGGCAACGAGGGGATCGGGGGCGTCGCTATGTCGCGGCGTCTTCTTCTGTCAGACTGCCATGAGTTCGTCCGAGCGTCCCGCGCGCTTCGTCTTCTTCAGCTTCGCCGGCGCGAACAGATTGCTGGCGGCGAGGCCCGCGGTGTCGGCGACACCGGGATCGCACGATACCATGGCGGCGACGATGGCGCCGTCGATCAACAGCGCGAGCTGATGCGCGAGCACCGCCGGTTCGGTCGCGCCCATATCGCCGGCGAGCTTCTCGATATGCGCCAGCACCACCTTCTTGTGCTTCAGCGCGATATTCCGGAACTGCTTGGCGTCCTTGTCGTGCTCAGCGACCGCGTTGATGAACGGGCAGCCGTAGAAGCGTTCCTCGGCAAACCAGGTCTTGAGGGCAGGGAAGATCCGCGACAGCTTGGTCTGCGGATCGCCGCCGCCGGCCTCGATCGCGCCGATGAACCACTCACGCCACTGCTTGCCTTCGCTTTCCAGCACGGCATGCACGAGGTTGGTCTTCGAGCCGAACAATTTGTAGAGCGTGGTCTTGGCGGTTCCAGCCTCGTCGATGATCGCATCGATGCCGGTGGCATTGATGCCGTTCTTGCAGAACAGATGCGTCGCCGCATTCAGCAGGCGCCCGCGCGCCGATTCGTCGTCGCCGGCGGCGAACGCCGCGGCAGGTTTTTTCTTCGCAAGCGATCTGACCATGCGCGGCAGTAAATCGGAGCGCGGCGGAATCATCAAGCCGCATCTTCACGGGGGCGGGCATGTGCGCCGTCCTGCGCTCAAAATAATCGCGGCGGCGCGGCAGATGCACCGCGTTTGAGCAGCCGCGCCCTGATCAATCCGCAGGCAGGCACAGCTAAGCGTCTGCGGGATTTCGCCTTTTGATTTGGCGGAGGACTGGCACGCTTCGTGCAGGAAACAGACCGTTCGGTATCCTGATCAATCCATCGCTCCCAGGGAGAAAACTGATGACCGCTGTCGCTCAAAAAACCGCACTGACCGGCTGCCTCGCGCCGATCGATAGAGGCGGGCTCGAGCAGCTGATTGCCAACGGCAAGGCCAACCCGAAGGTCATCAAGACCTTGAAGTGCAAGACGGTGGCCGAGGGCAAGTTCCGTCACGCCAACTACATCCGCAACCTCGCGCCCTACATCGTCGACGAGCCGCCGGGCTTGCTCGGCGACGACACCGCGCCCAATCCGTCGGAGGCCTCGCTCGCCGCGCTCGGCTCCTGCCTTGCGGTCGGCCTGCACGCCAACGCGGTGCATCGCGGCTGGATCGTCAACAAGCTCGAATTGGAATTGGAGGGCGACCTCAACATCACCGCGGTGTGGGGCACCGGCGACGTCAGCGAGAAGCCGGTCGGCTTCACCGACGTCCGCGTCAAGGTCGATATGGAATGCGAGGGCGTCGCGCAGGACGAGATCGACGCGCTGGTGGCGCATGTGAAGAAGTGGTCGCCGGTCGCCAACACCTTCACCCGCCCCGTCAATCTCGAGGTCAGTGCGTAAGGCTCGACCGACCATTCAAGGTGCGGAGACCAACCATGGGTTCACTGGCTTTATCGCGGGTCGCAGCTCAAGATCCCGCACCGACCATCACGGACGAGGTCGCGCGCCTCGCCCGTCAGGAGCTGGCACCGCTCGCATCCGCGATCGATGCCGGCTCGGTCTATCCCGGCGAATTCCTGCGCCGGCTCGGCAAGGTCGGGGCGTGGAGCAGCCACGTGCCGCAGGAGGGGCCTGCCGACCTGCGCTGGGCGATCCAGTCGATGGCCGCGCTCGGCGAGGTTTGCGGCGCCACCGCATTCATGGCGTGGTGCCAGAACACGCTGGTCTGGTACGTCGCCAACTCCACCAACATGAAGCTCGCCGCTCGGTTCGGCAACTGCTTCTCCAGCGGGCGGGCGCTCGGCGGCACCGGGCTGTCCAACCCGATGAAGAGCTTCTTCGGCATCGAGCGGCTGAAGCTGAAGGGCCGCAAGGTCGACGGCGGCTACATCGTCCGCGGCGCGCTGCCCTGGGTGTCCAATCTCGGCCCCGACCATTACTTCGGCACGATTTTCGAGCGCGAGGACGAGGGCGCCAAGGGCGAGCCGGGCAGCACCGTGATGTTTCTTGCCGATTGCTCCGATCCCGGAATCACGCTGACGCCGTGCAAGCCGTTCCTGGCGATGGACGGCACCGGCACCTATGGCGTCCAGTTCCGCGACGTGTTCGTGCCGGACGAGCTGATCCTGGCCGAGCCGGCTGCGCCGTTCGTCAAGAAGATCCGCGCCGGATTCATCCTGCTGCAGGCCGGCATGGGCCTCGGCCTGATGAAGGATTGCAGCAACATCATGGACGAAGTCCATGCGCCGCTCGGTCACGTCAACCGCTATCTGCCGCAGCAGCCGCTGCAATTCCGCGAGCTCTATGCCGAGTTCGAGAAGGAGGCGATGACGCTGGCAAGCGATCCCTACAATGCCGATGACAGCTACTGGCGCCGTGTTGTCGCGCTCCGCCTGCGGATCGGCGATGCCAGCGTCGCCGTCGCGCACGCCGCGATGCTCCATTGCGGCGCGCGCGGCTATCTGATGAGCCACCGCGCCCAGCGCAGGCTGCGCGAAGCCTATTTCGTCGCCATCGTCACGCCCGCCACCAAGCAGCTGCGCAAGATGCTGGCGGACGGCTGACAAGGAGTTCGGGACCACCACAACTGCAACCACAAACAGGAGAGAGCCATGACGGACGTTCTGATCACCGCCGGCGAACTTGCCGAGCTCGTCAAGAAAGAACCGTGTGTCATCATCGACACGCGGAATCCGGATGCCTATGCGGCGGGACATCTGCCCGGCGCCGTCAATGTGCATGACATCTTCACATTCCTTGCGACCTCGACGCCGGAGGGCATCCACGAGCTGAAGACCAAGTTCGCCGACGCGTTCGGCGCGGCTGGTCTCTCCGGCAAGGAGACCGCCGTGATCTACGAGCAGTCGATGAATTCCGGCTTCGGCCAGTCCTGCCGCGGCTACTATCTGCTGACGATGCTGGGCTATCCCAAGGTGAAGGTGCTGCATGGCGGCTTCGATGCCTGGAAAGCCGCCGATCTGCCTGTCACCACCGACGTTGCGGTGCCGCCGAAGGCCTCCTTTGCGATCGTACCGGAGGCCAGCGACATCATGATCGACGCCAAGGCAATGCTGGCCGCGGTCGGCAAACCCGGCGTCGCGATCCTCGATGTGCGCGATGTCGACGAGTGGATCGGCGAGAGCTCCTCGCCCTACGGCAAGGATTTCTGCCCGCGCAAGGGCCGCATCCCCGGCGCCGTCTGGCTGGAATGGTACCGGATGATGAAGCCAACCGGCGAAGGCCCGCGCTTCAAGTCGAAAGACGAGATCCTGGCGGAATGCGCCACCGTCGGCATCTCGCAGACCACGCCGGTCTATCTCTACTGCTTCAAGGGGGCGCGCGCCTCGAACACCTTCCTGGCACTGAAGAACGCCGGCGTGAAGGACGTGCGCATGTACTTCGGCTCCTGGAACGAGTGGTCGCGCGACCCGGCGCTGCCGATCGACGAGGGTCTGCCGACCGCGGCCGTCGTCACGGACAAGGCGGCATAGAACCTGCATGTTTGTCGGCGTCCGGCGGCGCAAAACGCGGCCGGACGCCGATCAATGAACCGGATCGCGGAGTTCTGCGTGGTTCGGTGCGACAATGAGGCGCAGCATGTCCACGTCAGACGATCCCTTCGACGCCGACCGCGCGCTCGTGCGATCCGGCTGCGCCTGTGGCCGGCACAGCTCAGCCGCCGAGCATGTGCGTGCCGAGCGCACGCTGCGCTGTGAGCCGGTCGCCGATCTCGGCGAACAGAAGCGCTACGAAGGCATCGTCGCGTCGGCGGTGATGCGGGCCGTGTTTCCGCAGGATGTTGCGCGGCGCGCCTTCCTGAAATCGGTTGGCGCCGCGACCGCGCTTGCTGCGCTGTCACAATTCTTCCCGCTGAAGACGGCGACGGAGGCGTTCGCCGACGCCGGACCGCCGGAGAAGAAGGACCTCAAGGTCGGCTTCATCCCTATCACCTGCGCCACCCCGATCATTATGGCGGCGCCGCTCGGCTTCTATGCCAGGCAGGGCCTCAACGTCGAGGTGGTGAAGACCACCGGCTGGGCGGTGATTCGCGACAAGACCATCAGCAAGGAATACGACGCCGCCCACATGCTGGCGCCGATGCCGATCGCGATTTCGCTCGGGCTTGGCGCGAACGCTATACCCTTCACCGTGCCCGCGATCGAGAACATCAACGGGCAGGGCATCACGCTTGCCAGCAAGCACAAGGACAGGCGCGATCCGAAGGATTGGAAAGGCATGAAGTTCGCCATTCCGTTCGACTACTCCATGCACAACTATTTGCTACGCTATTATCTCGCCGAGCACGGGCTCGATCCGGATACCGACGTGCAGCTCCGCTCGGTGCCGCCGCCGGAGATGGTCGCCAATCTGCGCGCCGACAACATCGACGGCTTCCTCGCGCCCGACAACATCTGCCAGCGCGCGATCTATGACGGTGTCGGCTTCCTGCACATCCTGTCCAAGGAGATCTGGGACGGCCATCCCTGCTGCAGCTTTGCCGCGAGCCGCGAGTTCATCACGACGGCGCCGAATTCCTTCGCGGCGCTGACCCGCGCGATCGTCGATGCCACCGGTTACGCGGCGAAGGCCGAGAACCGCAAGCAGATCGCGGAGGCGATCGCGCCAGCCAACTACATCAACGCGCCGGTGACGGTGCTGGAGCAGGTCCTGACCGGCACCTATGCCGACGGCCTCGGCGGCGTGAAGACCGATCCGAAGCGCGTCGACTTCGATCCGTTCCCCTGGCAGTCCTTTGCGGTGTGGATGCTGACGCAGATGAAGCGCTGGGGCCAGATCAAGGGCGACGTTGACTACAAGGCGGTCGCCGAGCAGGTCTATCTCGCCACCGACACGAAAAAGGTGATGGCCGAGATGGGGCTTGCGCCGCCCGCCACCTCGTACAAGTCGTTCTCGGTGATGGGCAAGACTTTCGATCCGGCCAAGCCCGACGATTATCTCGCGAGCTTCAAGATCAGGAAGTCGTCGTGAGGGGAGAAATTCTATCCACGCCGTCGTCCCTGCGAAAGCAGGGACCCATACGCCGTACTCTCTCGGCTAGGCGCGCGGGGAGACACTCAGCGCAACAATTGGGGCCGGTGGTTATGGGTCCCTGCTTTCGCAGGGACGACGCGGGGAGGGAACGCGCATGACTCTCTCGCTCCGTCTCCGCGCCGCCATCGTCTCGCTTGCGCTGCTCGCGGCCTTCCTCGGCACATGGCACCTCGCGACCCGCAGCAGCGGCACAACGGCGGCCATGAGCCCGGAATACGCCAGGCTGATGGGGCTGACCGCGACCCAGGGCAAGTCGGCCATGCCCGGACCACTCGATGTCGGCGCCAAGCTGTGGGAGCATCTGAAGCGGCCGTTCTACGACAACGGGCCGAACGACAAGGGGATCGGCATCCAGCTCGCCTATTCGATGGGGCGCGTCGGGCTCGGCTATCTCATTGCGGTCATCGTCGCGATCCCGCTTGGCTTCATAATCGGGATGTCGCCTTTGATCAGTAGGGCGATCGACCCGTTCATCCAGATATTGAAGCCGATCTCGCCGCTGGCCTGGATGCCGCTCGCGCTCTACACCATCAAGGATTCCTCGATCTCGGCGATTTTTGTCATTTTCATCTGCTCGGTGTGGCCGATGCTGTTGAACACCGCGTTTGGGGTCGCAGGCGTGCGAAAGGAGTGGATCAACGTGGCGCGGACGCTCAAGGTCGGCACCATCAGGCGCGCCTTCACCGTGATCCTGCCGGCGGCGGCGCCAACGATCCTGACCGGCATGCGAATCTCGATCGGGATCGCCTGGCTCGTGATCGTCGCCGCCGAGATGCTCGTCGGCGGCACCGGCATCGGCTATTTCGTCTGGAACGAGTGGAACAATCTGTCGATCACCAATGTGATCATCGCGATCCTTCTGATCGGCCTCGTCGGCATGCTGCTCGACCAGGTGCTTGCGCGATTCACGCGCATGGTGACATTTCCGGAGTAGCGATGATCGACAAATTCATCTCCATCGAGGGCATCGCGCGGCGTTATCCCGGCGCCGGCGGCGGCCCCACTACGGTGTTCGAGAATTTTTGGCTGTCGATGACACGCGGCGAGTTCGGCTGCGTGATCGGTCATTCCGGCTGCGGCAAGACCACCGTGCTGAACATCCTCGCAGGGCTCGACGAACCGAGCGAGGGAACGGTCATCGTCGACGGGCAGGGGATCGAGGGCACCAGCCTCGACCGCGCGGTGATCTTCCAGAGCCACGCGCTGCTGCCGTGGCGCACGGTGCTCGGTAATGTCGCCTATGCCGTGAGCTCGAAATGGCGCAAATGGGACCGCGCCCGGGTCAGGGCCCACGCGCAGAGATTCATCGATCTCGTCGGGCTGACCGGCTCCGAGCACAAGCATCCGTCCGAGCTCTCGGGCGGCATGAAGCAGCGCGTCGGCATCGCGCGGGCGCTGTCGATCACGCCGAAGATCATGCTGATGGACGAGCCGTTCTCGGCGCTGGACGCGCTGACCCGCGGCACGCTGCAGGACGAGGTGCGGCGCATCTGCCTGGAGACCGGGCAGACCACCTTCATGATCACCCACGACGTCGATGAGGCGATCTTCCTCGCCGACAAGATCTTCCTGATGACCAACGGGCCTGGCGCGGTGCTGGCCGAGATCGTCGAGAACCCGCTGCCGAAGGAGCGCGGCCGCATCGACCTGCACCGTCATCCCTATTACTATGCGCTGCGCAACCATATCGTCGATTTTCTGGTCAGCCGCAGCAAGACCTTTGCGGCCGATGTCACCGATCACGATCCGCGTCACGTCCCGACAGTGCGGCCCGGTGTCGGCGAGCCCACGATCGTCTCGCCGCCACGCGTCGTCGAACCCAATCCCGCGCAGAGCGCTGCGCGTTGAAGCCTGAGGAGGAAACCCCCATGAAACGCGAAGACCTCACCGAGAAGCTGCTCGACATCAAGCGCGAGAAGGGCTGGACCTGGAAATACATCTGCGAAAAGATCGGTGGCTATTCCGAGGTGCTGATCACGGGCGCGATCCTCGGCCAGATGAAGCTGACAAAACCGCAGGCTGCCAATGCCGGCGAGCTGTTCGGCCTGTCGAAGTCCGAGATCGCGATGCTCAACGAGACACCGATGCGCGGCATGCCGATGCCGCCGACCGATCCCCTGATCTATCGCTTCTACGAGCTCGTGATGGTCAACGGACCGGCGTGGAAGGCGCTGATCGAGGAGGAATATGGCGACGGCATCATGTCGGCGATCGATTTCGACATGGTGATGGAACGCCTGCCGAATCCGAAGGGTGATCGCGTCAAGATCACCATGAGCGGCAAGTTCCTGCCGTACAAATATTACGGCGCCAGCGGCAACGTGCCGGAATACGGCTTCAAGGAGGAGTGAGGAGGGGCGCGACCGTTACACGCCGCGCGCCTCCCGGGTGTTTCGCCAGGCTACAGGATCGTGCCCGGCGTGTAGCTCGCAGCGTCCGGCTTGGCCTTCGCCAGGGCGTCGACCTGCTCGGCGAAGTGATCGACCTGGGCAGCGGCGTCGCCGGAGTTGGCGCGGCCCTGGTCGAGCACGGCCTGCAGCTCGGCTTCGCTCAAGCCGAGGCGCTGATCGGCGGCGAGCCGCTGCAGCAGGTCGTTCTGCACGATCTTGCCGGTGCGCAGGTCGCCGATCGCCGCGACGGCGTGCTCCTTGATCGCCTCGTGCGCGCCTTCGCGGCCGGCGCCCTTCTTGACCGCTTCCATCATGACCGTGGTGGTCAGCAGGAAGGGCAGATAGCGGTTGAGCTCGGTCGCGACGACGGCTTCGAACACCTCCATCTGGTCGAGCACAGTGAGCAGCGTTTCGAGCAACCCGTCCATGGCGAGGAATGCGTCGGGCAGCATGACGCGGCGGACGACGGAGCAGGAGACGTCACCTTCGTTCCACTGATCGCCGGCGAGCCCGGCAGCCATCGCGAGATAACCCTTCAGGATCACGTGCAGGCCATTGATGCGCTCGCAGGAGCGGCTGTTCATCTTGTGCGGCATCGCCGAGGAGCCGACCTGGCCCTTGGCAAAGCCTTCGCTGGCGAGCTCGTGGCCCGCCATCAGGCGGATGGTCTTGGCGAAGTTGCCGGGACCGCTGGCGAGCTCGGTGAGCACGCTGACCGCACGGAAGTCGAGGCTGCGCGGATACACCTGGCCGACGGCATCGAGCGCTTTCGGCAGGCCGAGGTGAACGAGGATGCGCTCCTCGAGCGCGCGCGCCTTGCCGGCATCGCCATTGAACAGGGTGATCTGGTCGAGACGCGTGCCCACTGCGCCCTTCAGGCCGCGCGCGGGGTAGGTCTGCAGCACATTGACCAGGTTCTGATGCGCCAGCAGCATCTCTTCGCCTGACATGGCGATGCGCTTGCCGAGCGTCGTGACTTGCGCGGCCACGTTGTGGGTGCGCGCGGTGAACGGGATGTCGCGCAATTGCTGGGCGCGCTTCGCAAATCGAATCAGCGCGGCGATGCTCTTGGTCTCGACCAGCTGCAACGCGCGGTAGACCTGCAACTGCTCGACATTCTCCGTGAGGTCGCGGCTGGTCATGCCCTTGTGCAGGTGCTCATGACCGGCAAGATCGCAGAACTCCTCGATGCGCGCCTTGACGTCGTGGCGGGTGACGCGCTCCCGCTGCATGATGGAGTCCAGGTTGATCTGGTCCTTCACGCGCTCGTAGCTTTCGATCACGCCGTCCGGAACCGGAATCCCGAGATCGCGCTGGCCCTTCAGCACGGCGATCCAGTAGTCGCGTTCGAGGCGAACCTTGCCCTCGCCACTCCAGATGGCGCGCATGGCGGGTGAGGCATAACGTTCAGCGAGAACGTTGGAAATGTGATCCTGGGACATGATCCCGCTCTCTTGGCATTGCCTGAGGCTGCCTGCAAGTCGCGACCTGTGATGAATCGTCAGGTCTGATGGCGCCTTGGCCGGACTTGCGGTGTTGACGCTACCATACCAGATCCTTGCAGCCGTCGCCTCTGGCGATCCGGGGCGGCGCCGGCATGCCTCGCGCTGGCCAACGGCTCGTCGCCAGCGCCCCTCCGATGACCGTCGGCGGTTAGGTCATGCCTGACCAGCTGCAAACATGTCTCTTATCTCCTTCACCGGCGCCATGTCGCGCACGAAACTGAACGTTCCCTGATCCTTCATCTCGCCGGCAGCGCGCAGGAACGCGGCCAGCGCGTGCCGCTCCATCGCGCCACCGACGCTGATGCGCTTGACGCCGGCGGCTGACAGCTGCTCGACCGTAAGGGTCGGGTCGGCAAAGCCCATCACGAGATTGAACGGCCGCTTCACGGCCGCGACCGCGGTCCTGATGGTGCCGATGTCATACAGACCAGGCGAATACAGCACGTCGGCCCCGGCGGCCTCGAATGCCTGCAGCCGCTTGATGGTGTCTTCGAGATCCTTGCGGCCGTGCAGGAAGTTCTCCGCGCGCGCGGTCAGCGTGAATGGGAACGGCAGCGCCCGTGCCGCCTCGACGGCGGCCTGAACCCGCTCGACCGCGAGCGAGAAGTCGTAGATCGGATGCTGCGGATTGCCGGTCGAGTCCTCGATCGAGCCGCCGACGACGCCGGCTTCGGCGGCGCGGGTGATCGCCTTTGCGGCAGTCTTGGGATCATCCGCGCCGCAATTCTCCAGATCGGCATTGACGGGCAGGTCGGTGGCATCGGCGATCGCCCGGCAGTTCTCGATGATGGAATCGAGGCTGACGGTTGTGCCGCCGAGCGTGTTGGCGAGGCCGAGGCTCGTGGTCGCGAGCGCCTCGAAACCCATCGCCGCGAGCAGCTTCGCCGTGCCGGCATCCCAGGGATTCGGGATGATGAAGGCGCCGGGGCGCTGATGCAGCTCGCGAAACCGTGCTGCCTTGTCTGCCTGGGTGCGCATGTGAACTCCTGATGGCTGGAAAAGCGACTGAGACCAGCGATAGGGCGGTTTCGGCTATCAGACAAATTTGTTATTTCTTTCGATATCATCAGTTTTTTGCATGATGGGTGAGGGATGGACAGCGACGCGCTCAACACGTTTCTGGTGGTGCATCGCCGCGGCGGAATCTCGAATGCCGCCAAGGCGCTGCATCGTTCGCAGCCGGCGATCTCGCGGCGCATCGCGCTGCTCGAGCAGGAGCTCGGCGTGCCGTTGTTCGAGCGGATCGGGGGCAAGACGAGATTGAGCGACGCGGGGCGGGTGATGGTGCCCTATGCCGAACGGGCGGTGGCGGCGGCACAGGATGCCGAGAATGCGGTGCGCGCGCTGCTGCGCGACAATTCCGGTCCGGTGGCGCTGGCGGTGACCGGCACGCTTGCGGGCGAGCGGCTCTCGAAGGTGCTGAAGCGCTTTGCGCGCCGGCATCCGGATGTCGCCCTGACGCTGCGCACCGCGACCAGTGCCGAGGTCAGCGATCTGATCCGGCGCGGCGAGGCGACCATCGGGCTGCGCTACGACCGCGACCGCTCGGCCGATCTCGATTGCGAGGTGCTGTTCGCCGAGCCGCTCGGGGTGGTCTGCGCGCCGGACCACCCGCTGGCGGGACGCCGGGTCGGCCGTCTTGCCGATCTCAGGGACGAGCGCTGGATCGCCTTTCCCGAGGTGCCCGGACGGCGCGAGATCACCGCTTCGCACGTGTTCGCCCTGTTCCTGACGCACGGGCTCGGCGAGGTCGACTGGACGCCGGTCGACAGCCTCACGGCGCAGAAACGGCTGGTCGAGGCCGGGCTCGGGATCGCCCTGCTGTCACGAAGCAACGCGGCGGAGGAGCTGCGCGCCTCCTCGATCGCGACGATCCGCGTCGGCAATCTCACCGCAAGTCATGAGGTCGTCGCGGTGACGCGGCGTGGCGGCTTTCTCAGCGCCGCGTCGCGCCGCCTGCTCGACATCATCCGGGCCGACTTCACCAAAGCGAGGGGCACAAAAACGTCGCGCCGGAAAGGTGTCCGGCGCGCGTAGAAAGTCGAATCGGAGCTCAGGCGGCGCGAGAACTTAAGTTTCCGCCTTCACGTTCCGGCTTTTACCTGGGCCGCAGCCACGGCCAGCAGTTCGTCCATCTTGGCGCGGACGTCGCGCTCGGTCGTGGCCTGGCCCTTGGCGGTGAGGTCTCTCAGAACCTTGTGCAGGACGTCATTGTCGCCGGCTTCCTCGAAGTCGGCGGCCACCACTTCCTTGGCATAGGCGTTGGCGGCATCGCCCGTGATGCCGAGCTTCTCGGCGGCCCACAGGCCGAGCAGCTTGTTCCGGCGGGCTTCGGCCTTGAACTTCTGCTGCTCGTCGAGGGCGAACTTCTTCTCGAAACCTTCCTCGCGCTTGTTGAATTCGTTCATGCCGAAGTTCCAATTCCCTGCTGAATGCGGGGTGATGCTCGTTGCGGCAGCCCCGATGCCTGCCTAGATAGGCAGGAGGAATCGGCAAGACAACGAGCCGTTAAGCCGCAGGCAAAACAGGCGGAATCGGGCCTTTTTGATGGGGCGGTATAAGTGCCCCGATGGGGGCACTATCGATTGTGCTGGATGGGCCAATCGGATAGGTTGCCAACAGGCATGGTTCTTGTTCTGTTTCCAGTTGGATTGCCCAGGTTCCAGGCCTCCGCGGCAGCTCCGTCGTGGGTCGTAACCCCAAGTCATCCGGAGCACCCAAATCCATGGATTTCAACAAAACACGGTACATCCCAATGAGCCGTCGACGCCGTATTTATGAAGGCAAGGCCAAGGTGCTTTACGAAGGCCCCGAGCCGGGAACCCTGATCCAGCACTTCAAGGACGACGCGACCGCGTTCAACGCCAAGAAACACCAGGTGATCGAGGGCAAGGGCGTCCTCAACAACCGGATTTCGGAGTACCTGTTTCAGCACCTCAACGACATCGGGGTGCCGACCCACTTCATCCGTCGCCTCAACATGCGCGAGCAACTGATTCGCGAGGTCGAGATCGTGCCGCTCGAGGTGGTGGTGCGGAATGTCGCCGCCGGCTCGCTGTCGCAGCGGCTCGGGATCGAGGAGGGCACCCAGCTGCCGCGCTCGATCATCGAGTTCTATTACAAGAACGACCAGCTCAACGACCCCATGGTGTCGGAAGAGCACATCACTGCCTTCGGCTGGGCCACGCCGCAGGAGATCGACGACATCATGGCGCTCGCGATCCGCGTCAACGATTTCCTGACCGGTCTCTTCCTGGGCATCGGCATCCGGCTCGTCGACTTCAAGATGGAGTGCGGGCGGCTGTTCGAGAACGAAATGATGCGGATCATCGTCGCCGACGAGATCTCGCCGGACTCCTGCCGGCTGTGGGACATCAAGTCGAACGAGAAGCTCGACAAGGACCGCTTCCGCCGGGATCTGGGTGGCCTGCTTGAGGCCTACACCGAGGTCGCGAAGCGGCTCGGCATTCTGATCGAAAACGAGCGGCCGGCCGGTAGCGGCCCGGTGCTGGTGAAGAGCTAAGCTTAAGGGGCGACCGTGAAGGCACGTGTAACTGTGACATTGAAGTCGGGCATCCTCGATCCGCAGGGCAAGGCGATCGAGGGGGCGCTGAAATCGCTCGGCGTCGACGGCGTCGCCAGCGTTCGCCAGGGCAAGGTGTTCGACATCGAGCTCGCCGCGACCGACAGGGCCAAGGCGGAGGCGGCGCTCAAGGCCGCCGCCGACAAGCTGCTGGCCAATACCGTGATCGAGAACTACCGGGTCGAGGTTCTGAGCTAGCGAGCGCGCCAAATGATAACAGCCGCTCCCGCCGCTGCTCGCCGCGACCGAATCTTCGTCGGAGCGCTCTTGGTCGGCCTGCTGACCGCAGCTGGAATCGGCGGGGCCTCGGCTCAGCCGGCACCGGCAGCGCCTGCCGCGACGACGCAGCCGCCGCCGTTCACGGTCAGCGGTTGGAGCTACGAGCGCCGCGGCTCCGATGTGCATATGTTCCGCTGCGCGCAATCGTCCTGCGGTGCGGGCTCCAAGGTCAGCTACCGGTATTATACCGGCGGAAAACAGATGACGCTCGACCAGTTCCGCGAGGGGCAGGAGCAGATCATCAAGGCGCTGGAGCAGCGGACGCCGGGGCAGCACATTACGCTGCTCGGCGTTGATGGCGACAAGGGCACCGCGGGGCCGCGCATGTTCAAGGCACGGCGCCTGACCGTGACAGCCAACGGCGCGAGCGAGTATCAAGTCAGCGGCTTGCTGCTTGGCGGACAAGGCTCCGCCAGCCTGATCAGCTCGGCGCGTGACGAGAAGGCCAGCAACGACAATTACGCGAAGTTTGCCGCCGCAGTTAAGCTCGTGCTGGCACCCAAAACCAGGTGATGCAATGAAATCAGCCGTCCTCGTCTTCCCCGGCATCAATCGCGAGCGCGACATGGCGCGCGCGCTCAAGCTTGCATCCGGTAATGAGACCGCGATGGTTTGGCACGCCGAGACCGCGCTGCCCAAAGGCACCGACCTCGTGGTGGTGCCCGGCGGCTTCTCCTATGGCGACTATCTGCGCTGCGGCGCGATCGCGGCCCGCGCGCCCGTGATGGACGCGGTGCGCGACTTCGCAGCCTCGGGCGGGCTGGTGCTCGGCGTCTGCAACGGCTTTCAGATCCTCTGCGAGTCCGGGCTGTTGCCGGGCGTGCTGATGCGCAACGCCGGGCTGAAATTCGTTTGCCGCGACGTGCATATGCGAATCGAACGCTCCGACACGCCGTTCACCCGCGGCTACAATGCCGGCCAGGTGATCCGCGTGCCGGTCGCGCATGGCGAGGGCAATTACGAGGCGGACGAGGAGACGCTGAAGCGGCTCGAGGGCGAGGGCCGGGTGCTCTATCGCTACTGCTCCGCCGAGGGCGTGGTCGACGAGACCTCCAACTTCAACGGCGCCGCGCATTCGATCGCCGGCATCGTCAACGAGCGCGGCAACGTGCTCGGCATGATGCCGCATCCGGAAAACCACGTCGAAGAGATCATGGGCTGCACCGACGGCCGCGGCCTGTTCGCAGGGCTGGTCCAGCATCTGGAAAAGGCGGCCTAGTTGTCATGCTGCGAAGGTGCCTTGCCGCGGCGGCGGCCGCGGTCCTGCTGCTTGCGACGGTGGCCAACGCCCAAAATACCTCGAAGCTGAACTTCCCGAAGCGTCCGATCACGATGATCGTGCCGTTCACGGCGGGCGGCACCTCGGACGTGATTGCCCGCGCAGTGGCCGACCAGATGAGCACGGCGCTCGGCCAGACCATCATCATCGAGAATGTCGGCGGCGCCGGCGGCTCGACCGCGCTGACCCGCGCCGCGCGCGCCGAGCCGGACGGCTACACGATCGCGATCGGCAACGCCGGCACCAATGCCGTGACCTACACGATCTATCCGAAGCTGTCGTTCACGCCCGATTCCTTCGCGCCGATCGCCGTGGTCGCCAAGACCTTCGGCATCGTCGCGCTGCGCAAGGATTTTCCGGCCAGGGACCTCAAGGAATTCATCGACTACGCGAAGAAGAATCCGGGCAAGGTCAATCTCGGCCATGCCGGCATCGGCTCGTCGAACTATTTGATCTGCAAGAGCTTCGTGCATGCCGCCGGGATCGACGTGCAGCTGGTCGGATATCGCGGCGCGGCGCTCGCGCTGACGGACGCGATCGGCAGCCAGATCGACGGCGTCTGCGATGCAGCCGCCTCGGTGTCGCAGGCGATCGACGACAAACTGGTGAAGGCGGTCGTGGTCGGCTCGACCGTGCGGCTCGCCTCGTTGCCGGAATTGCCGACCTCGGCCGAGGCCGGCCTGGCCGAGTTCGAGGCGCAGGGCTGGAACGGCCTGTTCGCGCCGAAGGGCACCCCGCCTGAAATCATCGCCAAGCTCAACGCCGCCGCGCGCACCGCAGTCGCGAGCGAGGCGGTGAAGAAGCGCTTCGTCGAGTTGTCGACCGTTGCGCCCGACGCCGATGAGCTCGCACCCGAGGTGCTGCAGCAACTCGTGACCCGCGACGTCGCGAAATACCGCGCGCTGCTGGCGGACGACAAGAAATAGCCGGAAGGCTATCCTCGCAACCTGCCAAGCCAGCGCTTCACGGCCTCGCCCGGGATTGTCATCGCGGCGACGCCGGCCATGACCAGCAAGAGGCCGAGCGCTAGGTTCGACGGCACGGATTCCCCGAGCAGGATCACCGACAACGCGACGCCGATCGGAATCCGCAAATAGCCTTGCGCGTTCGTGGTGAGTGTGCCGAGCCGCGTCAGGCACATGTAGAACAGCATCAGGCCGAACGCGCTGGAGAAGATGCCCATCACGATGGTCGCGACCAGTGCCTGCGTCGTCGGGTACAGCGTCCAGGGATGGTCGACGATCAGGGCGACCGGCAGCAGCACGGTGCCGCCGAACAAGAGCGAGCCGGCGGCCACCACCATGGGATCGTAGTCGGAGAGACGAAGCCCGAAGATCGTGGCGCAGGCGAACGAGACGGTGGCGAGCAGGATCGCGATCTCGGCGACAATCTCCTTGCCGAAGCCCGAGAGCGCGTCGAGGCCGATGATCGCGACCGTGCCGGCGAGGCCGAGGATCGCGCCGACGAATTTGAGCGGCGAGGCCGGCTCGTGCCGCGTGATCGCCCAGGTGATCAGGAAGGCGAAGATCGGCGTCGTCGAGGCCAGCACCACGGTGTTGGATGCCGGCACGTAGAGCTGCGCCCAGGTGATCACCAGGAACGGGATCGTCGAGTTGATGGTCTGCTGGAAGGCGAACAGCTTCCAGGCCTTGATGTCGGTCGGGATGCGGATGCCGCGAATCCGCAGCACCACGAGCAGGAAGGCGGCCGCGACCAGCGAGCGCGCGGAGATGAAGGTGACCGGCGGGATCGAGCCGAGCCCGATCTTGGTCAGCGGATAGGTCGAGCTCCAGCAGCAGGCCAGCGCCAGCAGCAGCGCATAGTCGCGCCAGCCGCGCGCGCCGGGAGCGGCGCTGGACGGCGTGGGCGTTGCTGCGGGAGCCGTCACGCCACCCGTCTTCGCTGTGCTCTGCGGCACCTTGATTGGCTCCCCCGCGCATTGGCGCGCGACGTGTATAATGTAGCGCGGCGCCGCGCCGCAAGGCTAGGGCGTTTGGCCGGTGCGCAGCCGTTCCTTGCGAAGCGCAGGGAGCAGTCCGGACGACACCGCATTCTGCGAACGACTGACAAGGAGCACAGCATGAAGAACACTCTCGTTTGCGGCTTCGCCGCAGTGGTCATCTGCTTGATGGCGGCGGACGTCGCTCGCGCTCAATCCGGAGTTCCTCCGGTACCGACGACACGAATTCTTGCGATCGGGCCCCTGAACCCGGGTGTCGATCCGGCCGCCGCGCGAGCGATCCTGCCGACCGAGGTCCGCGAGACCGTCAAGCTCTACCTCGCTGGCAAGATCGACCAGTGGTTCTCGCTGCAAGGACGTCCCGGCGTGGTGTTCATCCTGAACATGACCGACACCGCTGCGGCCCACGAGATGCTGGAGAAATTGCCGCTGGGGCAGGCGCATCTGATGAGCTTCGAATTGATCCCCGTTGGCCCGCTCAATCCGCTCCGGCAGTTGCTGGGGACGGCGACGGGGTCGCCGTAGGCCGGATATGGAGGAAACAACGATGGACGCCGGCCTGGCGTCCATCGCTTGACATTTGCGTGAGATCCTAGCGCAGGACCTCGCTCAGCACCTCGCCATCGACCTGGTGCGGTGTGGTGCCGAGGATCCGCATGATAGTCGGCGCCACGTCGATATTGCGCATGTGCCGCACCACGGTGTCCTTGCGGATCTGCGGCCCCGCGGCGATGAACGTCGCGCTCATCACCGGAAGCTCGGGATCGTGACCGTGGGCGCCGTAGAAATTCGGCATCGATAGCGCGGTAGTCGCCGAATTGAACGGCGCGTCGCCCTGGCGCGCGACGCCGGGGTTCTGCACGCCGTCGAAATTGTAGCCGGGCGCCATCAGCGCGAACACATCGCCATAGTCCTGGCCGACGGTCTTGCTGGTGCACTGTCCGGTTCCGGCGTCGCATTGCAGCGGCCGGGCCTCGACGACGGTGAAGATGCGCTGATCCCTGAGCGAGTAGTTGAAGCGCGCATTGGGATCGACGGCGTTCTTCACCGCATCGGTGATCTGCGCCACCAGAGTACGGTAGGTCGCCAGATCGACGGTGCCGCCGAGTTCGCGGTTCTGCAGGTTGGCGTAGATGTCGGCGGCCGGGCCGGAGGTGCGGATCCCGACCTTGCTGGTGTCGATGCCGGCGTTGCGGAGGATGTTGGTGAGATTGACCGAGGTGTGGAACGGCGCGAAGCCGTGGTCCGACACCACGACGACGTTGCTGTCACGGCCTGCAGCATCGGCAATCTGCTTCACCGCTCTGTCGGCGGTCTGGTAGGCGAAGCGGATGTAGGACGCGTATCGCTTGACCTTGGCGGGATCCTGGTTGGCGCCGATCGAATTCGGGTCGGTCGGGCTGGTGCCCTGGCGCGGATCGGTCAGCAGGAACTGGTGCTCGGAGCCGTCGGGCTGCTCGATATAGACCATGACGAGATCGGCGTCCGGATGGGTCTTGATCGCCCGTTCGCCGATATTGGCCTGGTAGCGCACGAAGGTCTTCACCATGTCCTCGAACATCGTCTCGATCTCGACGTCGGGGAAGCTGGTGAAGCCTGGGCTCAGACGCTCCGGAATGCGGAAGTCGGCCTGCGGACGCCAGAACCCGATATTGTTGTTGATGTCGTCGACATCGGCCAGCACCGGCGTGTTGCGCGGGATGAAGTTGGCACCGTAACGGGCGAAGCGCACCACCGAGAGGTCCGGCGACAGCGCCGAGACAAAGTAGGCGGCGCCGACCTTCGCCCCGCTGCCCTCGAAGAAGAACGGCGCGTTCTCGCCGCCGAACTTGACGTAGGCCGGGCCGGTCGACGGCGCGTGGAACGGTCCTGCGGTGATGCCGCGGTTGGCGTCGAAGAACACCAGCGTGTCGTAGTTCACCTTGCGGTCATTGGTGGTGTCGATGGCGGCGACGCGGATCGAATATTTGACGTCGAGCGTCGAGGCGTTGGTGCAGGTCGCGGTCGCCGCCGCGGAACATGAGAACGTCTCGATCGGCGCCGAGGTCACCAGCACCGGGCTGAACGAGAAACGGCCGGCAGCCTGCAGCGCCGCGACGATGCCCGGATCGGTCGTGAAGTCGCTGCGCGACAGTGAGAAGCCCTGGGCCCCGATGCCGCCGAATGCGCCGAACGGCACTGTGAAGTCGGTCACGCGGGTCGGCTGGGCCGGCTGCACCACGGTCTTGTTGATCAAGATGTCGGCGCCGTCGCCGCCGGGCCACGTTGCGGTGATGACCTTCTTGCCCTGCTGGCGCAGCTGCACCCAGAGCGGCTGCGCCGTCGGGTGCGCCGACGGCCCGAGCGGGCTTTCGTTGTAGCCGCCGATCGGCGCGGCGAAGCCGCTGATGCTGCTGGAGATCGGGCCGACGATCGGCTCGAACGTGTTGGAAGGGATGTCGTTATGGACCGCCGTCGAACCGGTCGCGATCGCAATGTGCGAGACCGCGGTGAGCGACGGCGACGCCGTCACGTTCTGCAGCGCCACTGCGCCGCGCCGGCTGAGCCGGGCGAGGCCGCCGTCGCGCGGCAGCACGCCTTCCTCGATGAATTTCTGGATGAGATCGGGCTTGGCACCATCGAGCGAGATCATCACCACGCGCGGCTTGCGGCCATGATGGTCGCCGTCATGGTCCTGATCCTGATCGTGACCGCGGGACTCGCCGACGCCGCGATCGCCATTGTCGCCGTCCTGACCGGCGCGCGCCAGAGTTGCAACGCACGCCACCGATGCGACAAGCGACATCACCGACGTGACGGAAACAAACGTCTTCAATTTCATGAGAATGCCCCAACTTCGCTGTGCGAATGCACAAACAGAAACCGTTCAGCAATCTTCTGGGGCTTGGCTGACGTGCATGTGACGCGCGCGCGACGACGCAACGACAGCATGTCGTCGTGTCACAACGGGCGTTTGAATGCTTCACGCAAAGAACGCGCGTGAACACAACGCGCCGGCGCGGTGCTGTCGATTCAACCCGCGGCGATGTAACGGCTGGATGACGGCGGGTGTCCACGGACGCGAAGCGTTTTCGATCAACGTGCGTAGCGGTTCACGTGAAGAAAACGCGTCAAAGAAAAGTCTGGAGCCCGTTCCGATTCAATCGGAGCGGCCTCCGGCGCGCTCTACGTTGTTGCTTCCGCCGGCGCCTTGCGCTTCGTCCGCTTGATGGTGCCGGAGAAGCTGAACAGCGGCCGCTCGGCCGATGTCAGCATGCCGCGCACGAAGATCAGCGATCCACCGGCGCGGGTGACCTCGCCGGTGCATTCGATCAAGGCACCCTCGCGGGCCGCATCGAGGAATTCCGAGGCGAACGAGACCGTGACCCCGGGGCCCTGGAGCACCGGGGAGGCGAGGGCGAACAGGCAGTAATCCGCGAAGGTCATGAGGCAGCCGCCATGGACGTTGCCGGAGCCGTTGAGGTGCTTCGGGCCGACCCGGAACGCGCAGGCGATGCGACCGTTCTCGTCCATGCGGTGGTAGAAAGGGCCGGTATGGGTCTCGAAACTGTCCCGGGTCCAGGTTCGCCAGCCGGCGAATTCGCCTCCGGTCTCGACGTGCAGGTCGGGGCGGCGGTTGAATGCCGTAGTGCGTGCGGTCTTGGCGAGTTCGTTCACGAAATCTGGCCTTCAATTATCGGGTTCGGGACCTTAAATCCGATCCATCCCCATTGTGCAAATCCCAGGTGCAATTCCGGGCTGCAAATCCCGGGCCGCGCCAAACCGCCGCAAAGCTCTGGACAGGCCGGAAATGGGCCGTAAAAGGCCTTTTCGCCCCCGTTCGATCTACCTAATAAGGGTCCCATGACCGCGCCCAAGAACGAGCCTCAAATCACCCCCGAACTCGTCGCTGCCCACGGGCTGAAGCCGGACGAGTATGAGCGCATCCTGAAGCTGATCGGGCGGGTTCCGACCTTCACCGAGCTCGGCATCTTCTCGGCGATGTGGAACGAGCATTGCTCGTACAAGTCGTCGCGCATCCATCTGCGCGGGCTGCCCACCAAGGCCCCCTGGGTGATCCAGGGCCCCGGCGAGAATGCTGGCGTGATCGATATCGGCGACGGCCAGGCCGTGGTCTTCAAGATGGAGAGCCACAACCACCCGAGCTACATCGAGCCCTACCAGGGCGCGACCACCGGCGTCGGCGGCATCCTGCGCGACGTCTTCACCATGGGTGCCCGCCCGATCGCCTGCCTGAACGCACTGAGCTTCGGCGCGCCCGAGCATCCCAAGACCCGGCATCTGGTGTCCGGCGTGGTCGCGGGCGTCGGCGGCTACGGCAATTCGTTCGGCGTGCCGACGGTCGGCGGCCAGGTGCGCTTCCACACCCGCTATGACGGCAACATCCTGGTCAACGCGATGGCGGTCGGCCTCGCCGACGCCGACAAGATCTTCTACGCGGCGGCCTCCGGTGTGAACATGCCGATCGTCTATCTCGGCTCCAAGACCGGCCGCGACGGCATCCACGGCGCCTCGATGGCTTCGGCCGAATTCGACGACGCCTCCGAGGAGAAGCGCCCGACCGTGCAGGTCGGCGATCCCTTTGCCGAGAAACTCTTGCTCGAAGCCTGCCTCGAGATCATGGCAGCCGATTGCGTGATCGCGATCCAGGACATGGGCGCGGCCGGCCTGACCTGCTCGGCGGTCGAGATGGGCGCCAAGGGCGATCTCGGCGTCGACCTCGATCTCGACGCGGTGCCGACCCGCGAGACCGGCATGAGCGCCTACGAGATGATGCTCTCGGAGAGCCAAGAGCGCATGCTCATGGTGCTCAAGCCCGAGAAGGAGAAAGAGGCCGAAGCGATCTTCCGCAAGTGGGGGCTCGATTTCGCCATCGTCGGCTACACCACGCCGAGCAAGCGCTTCGTCGTCAAGCATGGCGGCGACGTGATGGCCGATCTGCCGATCAAGGAGCTCGGCGACGAGGCGCCGGTCTATGATCGCCCGCACGTCGCATCGACTGCGCTGCCGGTGATCCGCGGGCAGGACGTCAAGCCGCCGCTCGGCATCGCAGAGGCGCTGACCAAGCTGATCGGCACGCCCGAATTGTGCTCGAAGCGCTGGGTGTGGGAACAGTACGACCACGTCATCCTGGGCAATACCGTGCAGCGCCCCGGCGGCGATGCCGCGGTGGTCCGCGTCGAGGACGGGCCGAAGGGACTTGCGCTCACCGTCGACGTGACGCCGCGCTATTGCGAGGCCGATCCGTTCGAGGGCGGCAAGCAGGCGGTCGCGGAAGCCTGGCGCAACATCACCGCGGTCGGCGGCCGGCCGCTCGCCATCACCGACAATCTCAACTTCGGCAATCCGGAGCGGCCCGAGATCATGGGCCAGTTCGTCGGCTGCCTGAAGGGCATTTCGGAAGCCTGCCGCGCGCTGGACTTCCCGGTCGTGTCCGGCAACGTCTCGCTCTACAACGAGACCAACGGCCGCGGCATCCTGCCGACGCCCTCGATCGGCGGCGTCGGCCTGCTCGACGACTTCACCAAGTCGGCGACCCTGGCCTTCAAGGCGGCGGGCGAAGCGATCCTCTTGGTCGGCGACACGCAAGGCTGGCTCGGCCAGTCGGTCTACCTGCGCGATGTCTGCGGCCGCGAGGAGGGCGCTCCGCCGCCGGTCGATCTCGCCACCGAGAAGCGCAACGGTGACGTGGTGCGCGGCATGATCCACGCCGGCACCGCGAGTGCGGCGCATGACGTCTCCGACGGCGGGCTCCTGATCGCGCTCGCCGAGATGGCGATCGCCAGCGGCATCGGCGCGCAGCTGCTGGCGGCGCCGTCCTCGATCGTGCCGCATGCCTATTGGTTCGGCGAGGATCAGGCCCGCTACATCGTCACCGTGCCCGCGGCCGACGCTGGCCTCGTGCTGGCCAAGATGAAAGGCGCCGGCGTGCCCTGTGCGCGCATCGGCACCACCGGCGGCGAGGCGATTGCGGTCGCCGACGAGCCGCCCGTGACGATCGAAAGCCTGTCCCGCGCCTTCGAGCACTGGCTGCCGAACTACATGCACAACACCGCCGCCTGATCCGGCAAGACCAAGCGCTGCGGCGCAAAGCAAACCATTTCAATAGCGCGATGAACCCGTCATCGCGCTATTTTCGTCTGTTCGACCACTGTCCCTGCGGATCAAAGCCTACGTCGCGCCGCGGATCGCGCGCCACGCAAAGATGATGATGCAGGCGCCGATGAAGCCGGCGACGAGAAAGCCGATCCATCCGCCGCCGAGCGACACGCCGAGCAGAGCCAATAGCCAGTTCGCCAGCGCGGCGCCGACGATGCCGAGGATGATATTCATGAAGATGCCGGTTCCGGTCTTCATGAACATCTCGGCGAGCCAGCCGGCCAATCCGCCGACGATGATAGCGGCGATCCATCCAACTTGAGGGTCGTTCATCCCAGGACTCCTTGAGGTCAGCAGTCCGGCCAGCATAACCGAGAATCACGTCGCGGCACGTGACCAATGGCAGGTTGTGCGCAACTTGTCGGCCGCGATCTTGCCGTCAGCGTTGCCGTCAGCCTTGCCGCCCACGGCGCTGCCGGCGTTCGGCCGCGGTGATCAGGATGCGGGGGCCCGGACCCTCGGCGCCGAGCCTGTCGTCGCCGTTGCGCAGCGGGCAATCGGTCACCGACAGGCAGCCGCAGCCGATGCAGTTGAACAGCTTGTCGCGGAGGTCGGTGAGATCGCTGATGCGCTGCTGCAGCGCCTCGGTCCAGGCCCGCATCGCACGCTCCCATTCGCGCATGGTCGGGGCGCGATCGAGCGGTATCGCGGCGAAGGTCTGCCTGATCTCTTCCAGCGGAATCCCGGCGCGCTGCGCGATCCTGATCACCGCGATGCGCCGCAGCACGCCGCGCATGTAGCGGCGCTGGTTGCCGCTGGTGCGCCGGCTCGCGATCAACCCCTTGCTCTCGTAGAAGTGAAGGGTGGAGACGGCGAGGCCGCTGCGCCGCGCCACTTCGCCGACTGAAAGCTCCTGTGGAAGCGCCATTGATCGGAAATCCCGGATTAGAAGTCCTGCAAGCTGTCAGCCTTGACCTCAACCATACTTGAGGTTCTATACCAGTCGCGGGCTTGCAGGGGCAAGCTTCCGGCCGCGATGCCGGGGTTCGTTCTTGGAAGCGAAATGCCGTCCGCATCATCCTCGTCGCGCCGCTGGCTCGGGCTTCGTGCCAAGCCGCTCGGCATCACTCTTGTCTTGCTGGCTTGTGCCGGGGCCGCCTTGTTCGTCTGGCGTGCCGGCGGATCCAGTGCGTCAGCCAAGGCCTCGACTGAGGCCCCGCCGACGCCGGTGGCGGCCATGGTGGTGCGGACCGAAACCTTGCCGAGCTCGATCGAGGCGATCGGCTCGTTGCAGGCAGTGCGGCAGGTGATTCTGGCGCCCGAAGTTGCCGGCCGCGTCACCGCGATCAATTTCGATGCCGGCACCGATGTCGCCGAGGGCGCAACGCTGGTGCAGCTCTATGACGCGCCGCTGCGCGCCTCGCGCGTGGTTGCGGTTTCCAAGGGACGCTTTGCGCAATTGCAGGAGAAGCGTTCGCAGGGCCTGGCGCCCTCCGGCTTCGTCACCCAGGAGACGCTGCAGCAGCGGCAGGAAGACCTGAAGCAGGCCGACGCCTCGGTCGAGCAGCTCGATGCGCAGATCGCGCAGACGACGATCCGCGCGCCGTTCGCGGGCCAGATCGGCCTGCGCAAGGTCAATCTCGGTCAATACGTCAATGCCGGCGATGCGCTCGCCACGCTGACCGCGCTCGACCAGCTCTATGCCAATTTCACCGTTCCGCAGCAGCGCCTGTCAAATCTGAAGGTGGGAGGCACGGTGACGATCCGTACCGATGCTTTCCCCGATCGGGTGTTCGAGGCCAAGATCGACGCCATCGAACCGCAGGTCGCCCAGGATACTCGCAATGTCCTCGTGCAAGCCCTGTTCGATAATCCCGACCGGCTGCTGCGGCCTGGTCTCTTCGTGACGGTGAACGTCGTGCTGCCGCCGCAGTTCGACGCCATCGTGGTGCCCGTCACCGCGATCCAGACCAGCGCGTCGGGTGAGAGCGTGCTCGTGGTGCACGACAACAAAGCGATTGGCGTCGCCGTCAGGACCGGGCAGCGCATCGGCGAGCGCGTCGTGGTGGAGCACGGGCTTTCGCCGGGCGATCACATCGTGACCGCGGGCCAGCTTCGCGTCATGCCGGGTGCTGCCGTCCAGATGACCATGGCGGAGACGCCGGAGAAAGGGCGCTAGCCCGCGAGCGGCAAGCGACCAGGGGCAGCCATCATGCATTTCACCGACATCTTCATCCGCCGGCCTATTCTTGCGACGGTCGTCAACCTGCTGATCCTCTTGATCGGCACCGCCGCGATGGTCTCGCTGCCGGTGCGGCAATATCCCAGCATGGAAAGCGCCACCATCCAGGTCGACGTGTCGTTCCCCGGCGCGACCCAGGACGTCATGCAGGGCTTCGTGACGTCGGTGATCGCGCAATCGATCGCGACCGCCAACGGCATCGAGTACATGACCTCGAACTCGACGCTGGGTCTCAGCCAGATCAAGGCCAAGCTGGTGCTCAACGCCAATGCCGACCGCGCCATGACCGAAGTGCTCGCCAAGGTGCAGCAGGTCAAATACCGCATGCCGGCCGGCGTGTTCGACCCTGTCATCACCAAGATCACCGACGGCGCGTCGGCGGTGCAGTACATCGCTTTCACAAGCGACACGCTCACGCCCGCGCAGATCACCGACTTCGCCACCCGCGTGGCGCAGCCGCTGTTGACCTCGGTGCCCGGCGTGGCCTCGGCCGACACATCGGGCGGATCGTCGCTGGCGATGCGGGTGTGGATCGATCCGTTCAAGCTGGCAGCGCGCGGCCTGACCGCGGCCGATATCGCCGCTGCGCTGCGCGCCAACAACGTGCAGGCGGCGCCCGGACGACTGCGCGGCGAGATGACGGTGACCAACATCACCGCGGCGACCGACCTGCGCAATCTCGACGATTTCCGCAAGATGGTGATCAAGACCGGTGCCGGCGGCGGCGGCCTGGTGCGGCTCGGCGACGTCGCGACGCTCGAGATCGGCGGTGAGAATTATGATTCCAACGCGCGCGACAGCGGCAAGCCCACCGTCTATATCGCGGTGCAGCCGACCCCCGACGGCAATCCGCTGGAGATCGTCGCCGCCACCGCCAAGGTGATCGAGGACCTCAACCGCGTGGCGCCGCCCGGATTGAACGTCGCCGACGTCTTCAACATCGTGCACTTCGTCAAGGCGTCGATATCGGAGGTGCAGCATGCGCTGGCCGAGGCAATCGCGATCGTCGTGGCGGTGATCCTGCTGTTCCTCGGATCGTTCCGCTCGGTGCTGATCCCGGTCGTCACGGTGCCGCTGTCGCTGGTCGGTACCGCCGCGATGATGCTGGCGCTCGGCTTCTCCATCAATTTGCTGACCCTGCTCGCGATGGTGCTGGCAATCGGGCTCGTAGTCGACGACGCCATCGTCGTCGTGGAAAATATCCATCGCCACATCGAGGAGGGCCTGAGCCCGGGCGACGCGGCACTGATCGGCGCGCGCGAGATCATCGGCCCCGTGATCGCGATGACGATCACGCTGACCGCGGTCTATGCGCCGATCGGCCTGATGGGCGGCCTGACCGGCAGCCTGTTCCGCGAATTCGCCCTCACGCTGGCAGGCTCGGTGGTGGTCTCGGGCGTCATCGCGCTGACCTTGTCGCCGATGATGAGCGCGCAGCTGCTGGGCGCGGCGACCTCGCACGGACGGTTTGCCCGCTTCGTCGAGCATCAGTTCTCGAAGCTGTCGCGCGGCTACAGCCGGCTATTGACCGCGACGCTCAAGATGCGCGCCGCGGTGCTCGTGGTCGCGGTCAGCGTGCTGGGGGCGATCGTGGTGCTGTTTCTCGGCAGCCAGCGCGAGCTCGCGCCGTCGGAGGATCAGGGCTATGTGTTCACCGTGCTCAGGGCACCGCAATATGCCAGCGTCGACTACACCACGCGCTACACCGACCAGGTCGAGCAGCTGTTTCGCTCGTTCCCGGAGTATCACGCCAGTTGGGTCATCAACGGCACCGACGGCCAAAACCATGCTTTCGGCGGCATCACGCTGACCGATTGGGACAAGCGCGAGCGCTCCGCCAACGACATCCAGAACCAGCTCTACGGCATGTCCTATGGCGTGCTCGGCGCCAGCGTGACGCCGTTCCAGCCGGCCGCATTGCCGGCCGCGACCGGCGGTCTGCCGTTCCAGATGGTCGTGCGCTCGGCCGGCGATTTCGCAACCATCTATCAGGAGGTCGAGACGCTGAAGCAGGCCGCCTGGAAGAGCGGGCTGTTCGTCTTCGTCGACAGCGATCTGGCGTTCGACAGTCCGACCGCGCGGATCACCATCGATCATGCCAAGGCAGCCGAGGCCGGCGTCAGCATGCAGACCATCGCAGACACGCTCGCGGTGCTGGTCGGCGAGAACTATGTCAACCGCTTCAACTTCTTCGAGCGCTCCTACGAGGTGATCCCGCAGGTGCGCCAGGCCGACCGGGTCACGCCGGAAAATCTCGGAAACTTCAATGTCCGTTCGAGCTCGGGGCAGATGTTCCCGCTGTCGACGGTGATCAAGGTCAACGTCAAGCCCGAGCCGAACCGGCTGCCGCAGTTCAACCAGATGAATGCGGCGACGATCTCGGCGGTGCTCAAGCCCGGCGTCACCATGGGGCAGGCGGTGGCGTTCATGCAGGCGCAAAAGCTGTCGCCGGGCATGACCGTCGACTGGCTGTCGGACAGCCGGCAATATGTCCAGGAAGGCAACCGCCTGATCGTCACCTTCGGCATGGCGCTGATCGTGATCTTCCTGGTGCTGGCGGCGCAGTTCGAGAGCTTCCGCGACCCGCTGGTCATCATGGTCACGGTGCCGCTCGCGGTCTGCGGCGCGCTGCTGCCGCTGTATTTCGGCTTCACCACGCTGAACATCTATACCCAGATCGGCCTCGTCACCCTGATCGGGCTGATCTCCAAGCACGGCATCCTGATGGTGAGTTTCGCCAACGAGATCCAGCATAACGAAGGGCTCGACCGCGTCGCCGCGATCCAGAAGGCCGCCGCGGTGCGCATGCGGCCGGTGCTGATGACGACGGCCGCGATGGTCGCGGGCCTTGCGCCGCTGCTCTATGCCGACGGCGCCGGTGCGGCCAGCCGCTTTGCCATCGGCATCGTCGTGGTGATGGGGGTGCTGATCGGCACGCTGTTCACGCTGTTCGTGCTGCCGACCTTCTACATCCTGATCGCCCGCGATCATCGCGCCGCGGCCGCACCGCGTCTCGAACGCGTGGCGGCGCGGGGCGAGATCGCTGCGTAGTTACAGCACGTATTTGGCGCCCGGCAGCTTGCGCAGCACGGCTGTGACGGCCCAGCTCAGTGCCACGGCGGCGAAGAACGCGATCGCGGCCTTGGCGATCGCCGGCAATTCCATATCGAACAGCCAGTATTGCAGCCACAGTACGATCGGATAGTGCACCAGGAACATGCCGTAGGCGTCGCCCTGCATGCGGTCGAGCAGTGTCGGTCCCTGCGCCTTCGATTGCAGGAAGTAGGCCAGGATCGCGAACAGGATCGAGGCGCTGAACAGCACGTAAAAGGTGCCGTAGGACGCGAGATACCAGCCCGGCAGCGGGTCGGGGTTACCGATGATCTCGCGCTTGATGTAGATCATCACCCACATCAAGCAGTAGGGGATCACCGTGATGCCGGTCCAGAACCAGCGCCGCTCGGTCAGCCGTCCGTGCGCGCTGAGCAGGCCGCCCTCGAAGTTTGCCGCTCCGATTCCTGCACCGATGAAGAAGTAGGACGCATACAGCAGCACCCGGCTCGCCTGCACCGAGAACGGTCCGAGCTCGAACCAGTAGTTCTGTCCGTAATGGACCAGCATCGGCAAATAGGCGGCGGCACTGACGACCACGATGAACAGCCAGAACTTCGAGGGACGTTCAAATCCCTTGATCGACAGACGGTTGATCGGCTCGAGCAGGCGCGATGACACCCGGTACAGCACGCTCGCCGTCACGTCGAAGGTCATCAAGACCCAGACGAACCAGATCGGGCCGCTCGGCCAGGGCCCGAAAATCATGGTCTTCCACCAGTATTCGGAGAACGTCAGGTCCGGCGTCTCGCGCAGCGCGATCGCGTAATAGGCGATCGGAATCACTGTGAACGCGCAGATCACAAAGGGCAGGCCGAGCCGCAGCAGCCGGTCGCGCAGGAAGATCAGCCACGGCTTGTGGCCGAGCCCGGGCCAGACGAACAGCCCCGACAGGAAGAAGAACATCGCCATGAAGAAGCTGTCGGTGGCGAGCACCACGCAGTCGAAGCCGATCCAGGACGTCGGGTCGGTGTGGCCGAAATGGGTGTAGGGGATCACCGCGTGGTGCAGCAGCACGACCAGCGTCAGGAAGGTGCGTGCACGGTCCAGGGCGACGTTGCGCTTGTGGAGCTTCGGTGCTGCCTGGACGTCGACGGCCGGAGCCGCGTGAGCAATTGATTTCATGGTGCCCCCAGCCGGGTCTGCCCCCGGATGTTGCAATCGGGAACCCGATTCAGCAAGGCCCAATCGTGCCGATTCCGAGGTGTCGAGGTCGGTCATTTCAGCGATCTGTTTCGTTCTGGAACCGGGGTCGGTGGCGGGCGTTGTCGGGTGGACGCGCTGAGCGCGCGCGGTTTTGTGGAGCAAGCAATGACACTGCTGAAATGGGCGTTGGTCTTCCTTGTCGTCTCGATCATCGCGGGCCTGCTCGGCTTCACCGGCATTTCCGCCGCCTCCGCCGACATCGCGCGCTTCCTGTTCTACGTGTTCGTCGTGATCTTCCTGGTACTGCTGATCCTCGGGCTCACGATATTCAGGGTCTAGCGGCGATCCGGCCGAACCCTCCCGTCGTCATGCCCGGGCCTCGCCCGGGCATTTCCGCTTTTTCAGGCTGGGTGGACACACGCCGAACCGGCCGGGCGAGGCCCGGCGCTTGCGGCAGGCGCGACGGTCTAGGCGACTTCCTCGATCTTCACCTTGTCCGGATAGAAGGCGAGGTGGCCGGCGATCTCGGTCATGGCCGGAAAGGGCGCCTCATAGGTCCAGATCGCATTGTCCAGCGTCTTGCCATTGGCCTTGATGCTGAAATAGCTCGCGTCCCCCTTATAGGGGCAATGCGTGGTCCGCTCGGTGCGGGTCAACAGCTCCATGTTGGCGTCCCGCCGGGGGACGTATTGCACGGCCGGATAGCTCGCTTCCTTCAAGGTCAGCGCATGGGTGGTCTCGGCGATGACGATGCCGTCGGCGGTGACGCGGACACGCTTGGCATTGGGCGTGATCGTGATCGGATGGTCGGGGCCGGGGAGCTTCATGATTCTGCGCCTCTTCTGGTCATTTCGGCGTGATGGCTTGTGACCGATTGATGCAGGTTTAATTCGCTGGGAATGGGAATATAGTGTGCCTCAGGATGACCTAGAAGACCTCAAGCGGTAGGTTTTGTCTGAGGTTTATCTTAGGTTTCGTCTTAGTTTTCCTGGCCGAATCGGCCCTGATTCGAATGACCTGACGGAGGTGGACTGGGATGCCGATGGACGCCCGTGATATCGAATCGATGATCAAGGCAGCGATCCCCGATGCCGAGGTGACGATCCGTGATCTGGCCGGCGACGGCGACCACTACGCGGCCACTGTCGTTTCCGAGTCATTCCGCGGCAAGTCCCGCGTTCAGCAGCACCAGATCGTCTACCAGTCGCTGAAGGGGCAGATGGGCGGCGTGCTGCACGCGCTGGCCCTGCAGACCGGCGTGCCGGAAGGCTAGTCCCCGGCAACCGGGCGGGGGCCCCAAGCGATGGCAGATAATCCGCGCGGCGCGATGTTTCGCGTCATCGTGCCGAACCAGCACAGCCGCGTCACCAATGCCGAGCTGTTCTTCGACCTCGTCTTCGTCTTCGCCGTCACGCAGCTGTCGCACACGCTACTGCACCACTTCACCCCGCTGGGCGCGGTTCAGGTTACGGTGCTGTTCCTCGCAGTGTGGTGGGTATGGGTCTACACCACCTGGGTCACCAACTGGCTTAATCCCGACCTGACGCCGGTCCGCCTGCTGCTGTTCGTCCTGATGCTGGGCGGGCTGCTGCTGTCGACCTCGATCCCGACCGCCTTCGAGGGCCGCGGGCTGTGGTTTGCCGGGACCTATGCGGCGATGCAGGTCGGCCGTACCGCGTTCTGGCTGCTGGCGACGCCGCGGCTCCGGACCGCGGTGCGCCACAACGCGATCCGCATCCTGACCTGGCTGTCCTGCTCGGCCGTGCTCTGGATTCTCGGCGGCTTCGCCGAGCACGAGACGCGGATGTGGCTCTGGATCGCGGCGCTGGCCATCGAGTACGTCGCGCCGGCTCTGCGGTTCTGGACTCCTGGGCTCGGCTTCTCCTCGATGGAGGCCTGGTCGGTCGAGGGCGGCCACATGGCCGAGCGCTGCGCCGGCTTCATCATCATTGCGCTCGGCGAGGCGATCGTGGTCGACGGCGCGACCTTTGCCGAGCTGACCTGGACGCCGGAGAATGTCGCCGCGTTCATCTCGGCGCTGGTCGGCAGCATCGCGATGTGGTGGATCTATTTCAACAAGGGCGCCGAGGCCGGCGCCGACATGATCTCCAAGTCCGAGGAATCCGGCCGCGTGGCGCGGATCGCCTACACCTATCTGCACATGCCGATCGTCGGCGGCATCATCCTCACCGCGGTCGCCGACGAACTGGTCCTGAAGCATCCCAGCGGCCATTCCGACCTGAAGACCATCGTGAGCTCGGTCGGCGGCCCCGCGCTGTTCCTGGTCGGAACCATCCTGTTCAAATACGTGATCCGCAACTTCCTGCAGCTCTCGCACGGCATAGGCATCGTGGCACTTGCGATCACGGCCTATTTCGCCCGCGAGATGTCACCGCTGGTGCTTTCGATCGTCACCACCGCGATCATGATCGTGGTCGCCGCGTGGGAATCGATCTCGCTGCGGTCGACCGGGGAGGAAGAATAGCGGGTCGCTACCTGCGGCCGGCGGTGGCCACGCGGTGCTGCCAGTAGACGAACAGCGGGGCGCCGATTACCTCGAGCGCAGTGAAGCCCACGAAGGGCAGCGGCGGGAGGCCACCATCGCCATCTACAGCAGCCTGCCGATGCCGCCGAGGAAGATGCCGCCCCAGACCACGCGGAACAGCACGCTCTCGGTTTCGATGCGCGGCACCAGCCAGAGCAGAGCAAGGCCGAGACCGAGCCAGACCCCGCCGAAGAAGCGCAGATTGCTGTCGAGCACCGGCAGCGCCGGAACGCCCGACGAGGCGTAGAGCGGGTCGCTCACGCCGAGCATGCTGATGATGCCGGTCAGGATCGGGACGAGGGCGAGCACCATTGTTGCGATCTGCAGCGCACGCCGGCCCATGACCGAGCCCCGTCCGGTTTGGTCTTAGTCCGCGACCAGCGCGTGCACCGAGAACATGGTGTTGGCGTCGGTCCAGCTGTCGCGCACTGTCCAGCTCGCGCTGCGGGCGAGCGCGGTGAATCGCTCGAGCGAGTATTTGTAGCTGTTCTCGGTGTGAATGCTCTCGCCCGGACGGAACGCGAAGGTGTTGCCGAGGATGCGCACGGTCTGCGCCTTGCGGCTGATCAGGTGCATCTCGATGCGATGGCGGTCGCGGTTGTAGATCGAGCGGTGCGTGAAGCCCGACACGTCGAAATTGCCGCCGAGCTCGCGGTTGATCCGAACCAGCACATTAAGGTTGAAGCGGGCGGTGACGCCGGCTGCGTCGTTATAGGCGTCGTACAGCACGCGCTCGTCCTTCTCGAGGTCGACGCCGATGATCATCTGCGCGCCGTGGCCGAGGATCTTGCGCGCACTGCGCAGGAAGGCCAAGGCCTCGCTTGGCTCGAAATTGCCGAGCGTCGAGCCCGGGAAGAAGCCGACCTTCGGCATGTCAGTGACCGCATCGGGCAGTGCGAACGGCGTGGTGAAATCGGCCGCGACCGGATAGATGCCAAGACCCGGAAAATCCCGGCGCAGGCCATCGGCCTGGGCCTTGAGGAAATCGCCGGAGATATCGACCGGCACATAGGCGGCGAATTCGCAGTGCTCGAGCAAGAGGCGCACCTTGGTGGTCGCGCCGGCGCCGAACTCGACCAGCGCCGCGCCCTCGGGGATGATCGCAGCGATTTCGTGGCCGCGATCGCGCAGGATGCCGAGCTCGGTGCGCGTCGGATAATATTCCGGCAGCACCGTGATCTGCTCGAACAGCTCCGAGCCGGTGGCGTCGTAGAAATATTTCGGCGACAGCCGTTTCGGGTGACGGGCGAGATCGCCGATCACATCGCCGGCAAACGCCGATGTCGCTTCGTCGAACGGATACGCTTTGGCCAAAGTGGCGGCATGCACATTCATGATACTCTCCCGAACGCGCTTACCGACGCGTTATCGATGTCGACAGGACTCAATCAGGCATAGTCGGCGAGGCGTAACCCCGTGAATTGCCAGCGATGGTGCGGATAGAAGAAGTTGCGATAGGTGACACGGCTGTGACCGGCCGGCGTCGCCAGCGACGAGCCGCGCAGCACGAGCTGGTTGACCATGAACTTGCCGTTGTACTCGCCGAGCGCGCCTTCGATCGCGCGGTAGCCCGGGTAGGGCGAATAGGCGCTGCGGGTCCATTGCCAGACGATGCCGTAGGCGTCGTTGAGCAGGCCGGCGCGGGCCGCGACCTCCCATTCCATCTCGGTCGGCAGATGCTTGCCGGCCCAGCGGGCGAAAGCGTCGGCTTCGTAGTAGCTGACGTGGCAAACGGGAGCCTGCGGATCGATCGGCTGCAAACCGCCGAGCGTCATGATCTTCCATTCGCCGTCGATCTCGCGCCAGTGGCCCGGCGCCTGCCAGCCCTCGTTGCTCACGGTGCCGAAGCCGTCCATCAGCCACAGCGTGGCGGTGGAGTAGCCGCCGTCCTTCATGAAGGCGAGCCAGTCGGCATTGGTGACGAGGTTCTTGGCGAGCCTGACCGGGCCGACCAGCGCGCGATGCGCGGGCTTCTCATTGTCGAAATGGAAGCTGTCGTCGGCGTGGCCGACGGTGTGGATGCCCTCGTTGAGCGTCACCCATTCCTCAGGCCCGAGCTGCGATGCCGGGAAGCGCCACGCCGGATCGTAGGCCGGCGGGATCGGGTTCTGTGCGAAGGCATGCAGGATGTCGGTGTACATCAGCTCCTGATGCTGCTGCTCGTGATTGAGCCCGACCTCGACCAGCGGCACCAGCGCCGCGAGCTTGTCCGTCGGGGCGCTCTCGAAGAATTTCACCACCTCGGCGTCGACATGGCGGCGGTAGGCGGTGACTTCGTCGGCGGTCGGGCGGGTCAGATGGCCGCGCTGGTGGCGGGCATGGCGGGGGCCGGCGCTGACGTAATAGGAATTGAACAGATAGGCGTAGTGCGGGTGGAACGGCGTGTAGCCCTTGACGTGCTCGCCGAGCAGAAACTGCTCGAAGAACCAGGTCGTGTGGGCGCGGTGCCACTTCGTGGGGCTCGCATCCGGCATCGACTGGATCAGCTGGTCTTCCGCCGACAGCGGCGCGGCCCGGCGCTCGGTCTCGTCGCGGACCGCGCGATAGGCGTCCACCAGCCGCTGCGCGAGCGAACCGGATTCGGAGGACAATGACGGGGAGGTGCCGGGAATGGCGGCCGCGGCAGAGGCTGGTTTCGTCAACGATGGTCTCCGATTCAAGGGGAGAACGTTGCTTCGGTAAACTGGTTCCAGACGGACAGTTCGTCCTAGATAGGGGCTCCGTTACGGGAAAAAAGCCTCCCCCATGATGATATTGGGGCCGTCAGATAATCCTGGCCCTTTTTGCGGCGCCGTCCGGCCCAGGCCGCATGCCAGATTTCCGCCATTTTGCTTTGGATGCACAATGGTTTGAGCTACATATATAGCCAGTCACGGGTTAGAAGGGTGGGCCGGCCCGCAAGGCTTGAGAGCGCCGCCCCCGAAGGAAGCGAAAATGAGCATCGAGCAATTCATCGACAACGAAGTGAAGTCGAACGACGTCGTGCTGTTCATGAAGGGCACGCCGCAATTCCCGCAGTGCGGGTTTTCCGGTCAGGTCGTGCAAATCCTCGACCACATCGGTGTCGGCTACAAGGGCCTCAACGTTCTGGAATCGGCCGAGCTGCGCGACGGCATCAAGGTTTATTCGAACTGGCCGACGATTCCGCAGCTCTATGTGAAGGGCGAGTTCGTCGGCGGTTGCGACATCATCCGCGAGATGTTCCAGGCCGGTGAATTGCAGCAGTTGTTTGCCGACAAGGGCATCCCGGTGGACGTGGCTGCCTGACCTTGACGGCGCGCCAGATCGGCAAGGCGCGGCTCGAAGTCATCGTTACCGACATCACGACCCTGCGCGTTGACGCCATCGTCAACGCGGCCAATTCGTCGCTGCTTGGGGGCGGTGGCGTCGACGGCGCGATCCACCGCGCCGCGGGCCCCGAATTGCGTGCGGAATGCCGCACGCTGCACGGCTGCAAGGCGGGCGATGCCAAGATCACCGGGGGCTACCGGCTCCCTGCCAAACATGTGATCCATGCCGTCGGGCCGATCTGGCATGGCGGCACCCAAAACGAGGATGCGCTGCTCGCATCCTGCTATCGGCGAGGCATCGAGTTGTGCCACGCTAACGGGCTCGGCTCCGTCGCATTTCCCGCCATCTCGACCGGCGTCTATCATTTCCCGCCGGACCGCGCCGCCGCTATTGCGGTCAAGGCCGTCGTCGACGCCCTGGCAGCCGCACCCGGCGTCACGCAGGCGATCTTCTGCTGCTTCTCGGCGCAAGGCGGCGAGCTCCATCGGAAGGTCCTGGATAGCCTCGGTAGCCCTTGTGCCTGATGATACCGCCGCTACACTTCCCCGTGATTTCCGGGAAGGGATTGATCAAATGCATTCACTTCGTTTGACGTGCGCCGCCGCAGCCGGCGCGGTGTTGCTGGCGGCATCGTTGGCTTACGCGCACACCGAGGGCACCTACGAGATTCCGGCGGGCGCGCATTTCAACCCCGACAAGCTCGCCAAGATCAGCGAGTTCTTCAAGAACGAGGTCGCGACCGGAAAGATTCCCGGCGCCATCGTCCTGATCCAGCAGCACGGCAAGCCGGTGTATCACGAGGCCTTCGGCGTGCAGGACGTGGTCAGCAAGGCGCCGATCACCGACAAGACCATCTTCCGGCTGGCTTCGATGTCCAAGTCGATCACCGCCGTGGTGTCGATGCAACTGCTGGAAGAGGGCAAATACAAGCTCGACGATCCCGTCTCGAAATACATTCCTTCCTTTGCCAATGTGAAGGTCGGCGTCGAGAAGAAGGCCGAGGACGGCACCAAGACGCTCGAACTGGTGCCGCCGCAGCGCCCGATCACGATCCTCGATTTGATGACGCATACGTCGGGCATCACCTACGGCTTCTATGGCGACAGCCTGGTCCGCAAGGCCTACAAGGAAGCCAATATTTATGCCGGCGATTTCGATCTTGCCGAATTCGCCGAGCGGATCGCCAAGCTGCCGCTGCACAACCAGCCCGGCGCGCTCTGGCAATACGGCCATTCCACCGACATTCTGGCGCGCGTGATGGAGGTAACCACCGGCGAGAAGCTCTCAACGATCGAGCACGAAAGGCTGCTCGACCCACTCGGGATGAAGGACACCGGCTTCTTCGTCACCGATCCCGAGAAGCAGAAGCTGATGGCGGAACCGATGCCGAACGACAGCGACTTCCGGGTCGGCCGGGTGAACGATCCGACCAAGGTCAAGAAATGGGAGTCCGCCAGCGGCGGCATGGTCTCGACCATGGCGGATTACGCGCGCTTCGCGCAAATGCTCCTCAACGGGGGCACTCTCGACGGCAAGACCATCATGAAGCCCGAGACATTCAAGGAACTGACGACCGACCGCGTCGGCCCGGGCTCCGGCGTCGAGCGCGACTTTTTCTACTTCCCCGGCGACGGCTTCGGCTTCGGGCTTGGCATCGCGGTGCGTACCGATCCGGGCACTGCGAAGCCGCCACCGCCCGGCGATCTCGGTGAACTGAAGTGGGACGGAGCAAGCGGCTGCTATTACGTGATTGACCGCAAGCAGGACATGTTCTTCATCCTGCTGGAGCAAACACCGAGCCAGCGCCAGCCCATCCAGCGGATGCTGAAGCAACTCGTCTATGAAGCCATGGAAAACTGATATGCGCGAGTGCCGCGCACTCGTCGCGGCACTCGTGCTCGCGTCCGCTGCTACGATTGCGCAGGCCGGCTCCGCGGGGCCGGCCGCGCAGAGCTTTTCTCCGGAAGGCTTCGCCAAGGTCTCCGACTATGTCAGGAACGAGGTCGCGACCGGGAAGATTCCCGGCGCGATCCTGCTGCTGCAGCAGCACGGCAAGCCGGTCTATTACGAGAATTTCGGGGTTCGCGACGTCGCAACCGAACTCTCGATGAGCGCGGATACCATCTTCCGCCTCTATTCGATGTCGAAGCCGATCACGTCAGTCATCGCGATGATGCTGGTGGAGGAAGGCAAGCTTGCGCTCAGCGATCCGGTGTCGAAATACATCCCGGCCTTTGCCGACATGAAGGTCGGCGTCGAAAAGCGCGGCGATGAGGGCAACGCGACGATGACGCTGGAGCCGCTCAAGCGTCCAGTGACGATCGAAGACCTGATGCGGCACACGGCAGGACTGCCCTACGGCTATTATGGCGGCGGTGTCGTGAACAAGACCTACGCCGATGCCGGCCTGTTCAACAACGATCCCGACAATGCCGAATTCGTGGCGCGGCTCACCGCGCTGCCGCTCGCCGAGCAACCCGGCACGCAATGGGATTATGGCTATTCCACCGACGTGCTCGGCCGCGTCATCGAGGTAATCTCGGGGAAACCCCTGTTCCAGGTCGAGAAGGAGCGGCTGCTCGGCCCGCTCGGGATGAACGAGACCGCATTCTATGTTGCCGACCGGGCGAAATGGCCGCTGATCGCCGAGCCGATGCCGAAGGATCGCAGGATCAGCCCGGTGGCCGAGGTTCGCGACCCGCGCCAGCCGCTGCGACGGGAATCCGGCGGCGGCGGCATGGTCGGCACCGTCGGCGACTATGCACGCTTCTCGCAGATGCTGTTGAACGGCGGCAGCTATGGGGGGAAGCGCTATCTGAAACCGGAAACCATCGCGCTGATGGCGTCAGATCACATCGGTCCCGAAACCGGTGCCGTGCGCGACAAGAACTATTATCCGGGGCCGAACTCCGGCTTCGGCCTCGGCTTCGCGGTCCGCACCTCGGTGCCGCCGAACACCGCATGGCCGCTCGGCGAATATCGCTGGGACGGCGTCGGGGGCACGTTCTTCTTCATCGATCCCGCCGACGATCTGTTCGGGATCTTCATGGTGCAGACGCCGTCACAGCGCGGCCGGATCCAGCAGAAGCTGAAGACGCTGATCTATCAGGCGATGGGGCGCTAAGGCACGATCCGGAAAAGTGCGAAGCGGTTTTCCGAAAAGATCATGCTAAAACAAGAATCTAAAGCGCGATGACGATTCAACCTGATCTCATCGCGCTTTAGACGCTCATCGGGCTACGTAGCTACGCCCCGCGCACGATATCCCTGACGTGACCGACCGCTTCCTCGATCATCGCGGCCGTGACGTCGAGATGCGTGCAGGCCCTGATCCGGCCGTCCATCATCGCGAGCGTCACCCCGCGCTTGCGCAACTCGCTGACCATCTTGTCGCCGGAGACGCCGGCGCCGTCCGGCTTGAAAAAGACGAGGTTGGTCTCGGGCGCCTGCACGGCGATGCCGTTGATCTGCGCCAGCCCGCGCGCCAGCGCCCGCGCATTGGCATGGTCGTCGGCGAGGCGATCGACATGGCGATCGAGCGCGTAGATGCAGGCGGCGGCACAGACGCCGGACTGCCGCATCGAGCCGCCGAGCCGCTGCTTCCAGCGCCAGACGTCGTCGATGAAGGCGCGGGTGCCGGCGATCACGCCGCCGATCGGCGCGCCCAGGCCCTTGGAGAAATCGATCCAGGCGGAATCCCATCCCGCCGTCATGTCGCGCGGCGAGATGCCGGAGGCGACCGTCGCGTTCAGGAGCCGCGCACCGTCCATGTGGGTCACAAGACCGTGCTCCTTGGCGATGCGCACGACCTCGTCCAGCGCGGTCTTCTTCCAGATCGTGCCGCCGCCGATATTGGCGGTCTGCTCGACGCTGACGAGCACCTGCGGCGGCTGGTAGCGGGTGCGCGGATGCAGCGCGGCGCGAAAGGTCTCCGGCGTGAACTGGCCGTCATCGCCCGGCAGCTGCGTGATCTGGAAGCCGCCGAGCGCGGCATGCGCGCCGCCCTCGCGGGCGATGATATGCGCGGTCGCGTGCGCCAGGATCTCGTCGCCGGGGCGGCAATAGGCCAGCGTCGCCGCGACGTTGCACATCGTGCCCGACGGCATGAAGACGGCGGCTTCCTTGCCGAGCATATCGGCGACGCGGGCGCAGAGCTCATTGGTGGTCGGATCGTCACCGACCTGCTCGTCGCCGACCTCCGCCCTTGCCATCGCCTCGCGCATCGCCGGCGTCGGCTTGGTTTGGGTGTCCGACAACAGGTTGATGCGGACGGCGGGCGCCTTGGGATCGGGCCGGGCAGGGGTGTAGTGCATGATGTTTCTCTCGGTCGACGTGCCGCGACTGTAGCCAAACAAAAAGGCCCCGGCAAAACCGGGGCCTTTCGGATCTCGCAATGCTGCTGTGATCAGCGCGAATAGAATTCGACGATCAGATGCGGCTCCATCTGCACCGGGAACGGCACGTCGCCGAGCGCCGGGATGCGGACGAACTTCGCGGTCATCTTGCCATGATCGACTTCGAGGAAGTCGGGCAGGTCGCGCTCGGGCAGCTGGGCGGCCTCCAGCACCGGGGTCAGCTGCTTGGAGGCTTCCTTGACCTCGATGGTGTCGCCGACCTTCAGCTTGTAGCTGCCGATGTTGACCTTGCGGCCGTTCACCTTGACGTGGCCATGGTTGATGAACTGGCGCGCGGCGAACATCGTGGCGACGAACTTGGCGCGATAGACCACGGTGTCGAGACGGCGCTCGAGCAGGCCGATCAGGTTCTCGCCGGTGTCGCCCTTCAGGCGGCTGGCCTCGACATAGATGCCGTGGAACTGGCGCTCGGAAATGTTGGCGTAGTAGCCCTTGAGCTTCTGCTTGGCGCGGAGCTGCACGCCGAAGTCGGAGAGCTTGCCCTTGCGGCGCTGGCCGTGCTGGCCGGGGCCGTACTCGCGGCGGTTCACGGGGCTCTTCGGGCGGCCCCAGATATTCTGGCCCATGCGGCGATCGATCTTGTACTTCGCCTCACTGCGCTTTGTCATCGCGTCCTCTTTGATAGCCGTCGCACGAAGCGCCCGGCGTTTTGTCAGTTTCAGGTTTGAGGAGACGCGCCCTCCTGTGTACCGGCCAAAAGGCCCGTACCGACAGGTCCGCCTCGAAAGCTCGGGGAGAACCACGGGTCGCGAAACGCATCGCGGGCCGAAACCGGCCCGCGAGCAGGGTGGTCATAAGGAGAAAGTCCGGTCCTGTCAAACAAAACGGGGGGGCGATTTGGACCGAATCGGCGTCAAAATGGGCCCCCTTTCGCGGCTCAAAGCCGGGTCCCGGCGGCCCGGACCGGCCGAGCGTCGGCTTGCGGCCGGATCGCGCCCAATTCGGCGGCGATTGCGCCGCCGAGCACCTGCTCGAGCCGGGCCAGGGTCTGGACGATCAGGGCGGCGTCACAGACCAAATGGTCCCAGCGCAGCACCACGTCGACGGTGTGGTCCGGCTTGATCACGCCATACCCGCACCTTCCGGGATCTGGCAGGAATGGCCTGCCTTAAGCTTCAACGGCAGCTTGCCGTCGATCACAAGTTCCAGCTCGTCTTCGAGCACATAGCGGGTTTCAGCACCGGGATGGCTGTGACGACCCGAACCACCGGATGGAACCTCGGCAGTCGCCGTGACCGTGTGTCGTATCTGGGATCAAGGCAAGCCCAATGCGAAGCAAGTCGGCGTCTGCGGCAAATCCCCCGTTCGAAACTGCGTGAGATTGACCGAGGCGCTTGTAGTCGGTGCACCGAGCGCCGTGCGACATCGTGCCTCGCTTGGCTGGATTCGAACGGCTAGCTCGTAGGTCGGATTTTGCAAACGCGCAGTTTTCCGCTTGTTTTCTCGAAAAACAAATCTGACGACAGCATCGGATTGATGGAATTGGGACATCTTCCGTTAAGGCTGCACGCCTTGGGTTGCGATCGGCACAAATTGCACATCACACGCAAGGCGAGTTGCGCTAATGTTTGATCTCAAAGCGAAACAGCTCGCGACAACGTCCGGTCGGGACGGGGCACGCGCCGCGGGAGCGGATGCGCTCGTCCAGATGGCGAAGAGGAGAGAAAGGGAAGAAGGCCTGACGCAATCAACGCTGCCGAAAAGTGCAGCGTCAAAAAATAGAAGGGCGCGACGATGCAATCGAGCACGACGTTCGATCACCAGGAACCCAAGCCCGTGATCCACAAGGCTTCGATCTCCAAGGCTGCCATCTTCAGCAGCATTTTCCGCGGAGCGCCCATCGGAGTCATCGCCCCATCGAGAACGCAGCGTTTCTGGGACTATTGCCCACAGTAGCACGAACAGGTGCATCGCCATGTCCCGGGCAGAGATCGCCTCCGCTGAACCCGAGCCGAACGACCGCATGCAGACCGACGACATGGTCTGGATTCCCAGCGGCACCTTCCGCATGGGCTCGGACCATCATTATCCCGAGGAGGCGCCGGCGCATCGGGCCTCGGTCGATGGCTTTTGGATCGACCGCACGCCGGTGACCAACGCCCAGTTCCGCGAATTCGTGCAGGAGACCGGCCACATCACGGTTGCCGAGCGGCCGCCCGATCCCGCGCAATATCCGGGTGCGCTGCCGCATATGCTGTACGCCGGCTCGCTGGTGTTTTCACCGCCGCGCCGGGTCCACACCCTGCGCGACTGGAGCCAATGGTGGACATTCCTGCGCGGCGCGAACTGGCGTCGTCCCTACGGGGCGCGCAGCAACATCAACGTGCTCAGCAGCCATCCCGTCGTCCACATCGCATATGCCGATGCGCTCGCTTACGCCAAATGGGCCGGCAAGCAGCTTCCGACCGAAGCCGAGTGGGAGTTCGCGGCGCGCGGCGGGCTCGAGGAGGAGGAATATGCCTGGGGCAATGCCCTGACGCCCGGCGGCAAGCACATGGCCAACACCTGGCAGGGCAATTTTCCGCTGCAGAATCTCTGCGAGGACGGCTTTGACCGAACCTCGCCGGTGACTGCGTTTCCGCCGAACGGTTACGGCATCCATGACATGATCGGCAATGTCTGGGAGTGGACCGCCGACTGGTGGTCGGCCCGCCATGAGGCCGACGTTGCAAAGCCTTGCTGCATCCCGCAGAATCCGCGCGGCGGCCGCGAGGACGCGAGCTACGACGCCTGCCAACCGAATATCAGGATTCCGCGCAAGGTGCTGAAGGGCGGCTCGCATCTCTGCGCGCCGAACTATTGCCGCCGTTATCGCCCCGCCGCGCGTCATGCCGAGCCGGTCGATACATCGACCAGCCATGTGGGATTTCGCTGCGTGAAGAGGACGCCCGCGGCGCAACCAAGTTCATCGTCCTCATAGTGCACAGGAGCCGAAATGCCCGACGACACTAGAGACCAGGGGCGCCATCAAGCGTCATCGAACGAGATCGAAGACCGCACGCTGAACCGTCGCAACATCTTGCTGGGGTCGTCGGCCCTGGTGGCTGCGGCGACGATGACGTCGAGCGCGCTCGCGCAGGCCCAAAAGGGCGCGCCTGCGACCCCCGCCCCAGCCGGCACCTCCGGCCGCAAGCCGAACATCCTGGTGATCTGGGGCGACGATGTCGGCGTCGCGAACATCAGCGCCTATTCGAATGGCCTGATGGGTTACGAGACCCCCAACATCGACCGTATCGGGCGTGAGGGAATCAAATTCCTGCACTATTACGGCGAGCAGTCATGCACCGCCGGTCGCGCGGCGTTCTTGACGGGCCAGCACGGCATCCGCAGCGGTCTGACCAAGGTGGGATTTCCCGGCGCCCCGATGGGCATGAGTCAGCTCGATCCATCAATCGGGGGCCTGCTCAAGAATCTCGGCTACGGGACCGGGCAGTTCGGCAAGAATCATGTCGGCGATCGCAACGAGTCGCTGCCGACTGTGAACGGGTTCGACGAATTCTTCGGCAATCTCTACCACCTCAACGCCGAGGAGGAGCCGGAGCTGCCGGATTATCCGAAAGACCCGAGCTATCTTGCCAAGTTCGGCCCACGAGGTGTCTTGAAGTGCAAGGCGACCGATCGCGACGATCCCACAGTCGATCCGCGCTTCGGCAAGATCGGCAAGCAGACCATTGAGGACACCGGGGCACTCACCAAGAAGCGCATGGAGACGGTTGACGACGAGACCTCGGCCGCCGCCATCGACTACATGAAGCGGCAGCAGGGCGCGGGCAAACCGTTTTTCTGCTGGTTCAACGCGACCCGGATGCACCTGCGAACCCACGTGCGCGCCGAACATCGTGGCCGCTACACCCACGGAGATAGCGAGTATATCGACGGCATGATGGAGCACGACGACACCGTCGGTGCCTTGCTCAAGGCTCTCGACGACATGGGCATCGCGGACAACACCATCGTCGTCTACTCCAGCGACAACGGCCCCCACATGAACTCGTGGCCGGATGGCGCCATGACCTGGTTCCGATCCGAGAAGAACACCAACTGGGAGGGCGCCTTCCGCGTCCCATGTCTGGTGCGATGGCCCGGCGTCATTAAGCCAGGCACAGTCACCAACGAACTGATGAGCCACAACGACTGGATTCCAACGCTGTGCTCTGCCGCGGGTGAACCTGATATCGTAAATAAGCTCAAGGCCGGCTACACCGCGAACGGCATCAATTACAAGGTCCACCTAGACGGCTTCGACCAGACCACGTTCCTGCGTACCGTCAGCGGCACAGCCGGCAATAACAACGGCACCAAGAGCGCCCGCGACAAGTTCTTCTACTCCGACGACGACGGACTGCTGGTGGCACTGCGCAAGGGTGACTACAAGTATGTCTACGCCGAGCAGCGGCTGCCCGGGACGCTCGGCGTGTGGGCGGAGCCCTTTACCAAGCTTCGCCTCCAGAAAATATTCAATCTGTTGCAGGATCCGTTCGAACGGGCCGACATCACCTCGAACACGTTCTGGGACTGGCAACTCAACCATGTCGGGCAGGTCTATGGCGCGATGGACGACGTCGGCGCCTTCGTGTTGACGTTCAGGGAGTTTCCGCCGCGCTCGTTCCCGCCGAGTTTCGTGCCGGCCACGATCCTTGAAGAGCAACTGGACGACATCAAGGACAACCGGGCCAAGGCCGGACAACGCGCCCAGAGCATCGACAAGATACGATCCGGCATCAACCAGATGATCGACCAGCAGCTCCAGCAGCGTGGCTTGAAATAGCTGGTACCTCCTACGCGCCGGCCCGCCCGCTCCGTTGCGGGCCGGTGTGATCTTCGCGTTTGGTGTGAGGTTGGGCTTGTTTGCTTTTGTCGCATCTGCTGTTCGACGCGGGCTGCTGATCGCTTTCATCGTGGTCAACTGCGTCGCGTTCGCTTGTGCTGCCGCTGTTGCCCAGACCGATCCGCGGCCGTCGTGGAATGACGGCGCTGCGAAGAAGGCGATCACCGGTTTCGTCGCACGCGTGACGACGCAGGGCGGGGTGGACTCCGTGCCACCCGCCGAGCGTATCGCGACCTTCGATAACGACGGCACGCTGTGGACCGAGCAACCGTTCTATTTCCAGCTCGCCTTCGCCGCCAACCGGGGCGTCTTCGACCGAATCGTTCGCGGCTGGGCCGACGCCAACGACCACGTGCTGCGCAACGGCAAGGCCGTGGCCGATACATTGCGGAAGAACCACTATCCACAGGCGTCGATCGCCGACATCGAGGAAGCGCTATCAGCGCAGAAGATGTTTTCGTCGCGCGAGTGGAAGCGGCTCTATGCCGACGGCACCGTGGCCCGATGGCTGCACCAGGTCAGCGATTTCTTCGTGGCTGAGGCGCCGCTCACAACCGCAACGCCGGCCACGCAATATTTCGATCCGAGCCTTTATCTGACGACGCTCTAGTCTTACTGCGTCACAAATCATGACGGCGCATCGACCTGGATTTGGACTGCGCAGCACGGACATCTACGTAGCCGGCTAACCAATGCGCTGGTAAGGCGCCGCCGCATGGTAGCGATCGAATTCGGAATATGACGCTCGGTTCTGAGCGGTAGCGCCCCGCGGCTTTTGATTTTTGGGAAGCGCAAATTCTTTGACGAACGCGGGCCGACGAGGTCGTGAGGGGGGAATCGTCTCCCTTTCGGAGATCAGGAAGCCGTAGGCGGCGATGCATAACGTGGCGTGGTGATGGAAGCCGCGCCAACCACGCCCTTCATAATGCCCCAGGCCGACCTCCTGCTTGAGCTCTTGGTAGTCGCGTTCGATGCGCCATCTGAGCTTGGCGAAGTTGACCAGGGCGCGGAAGGAGATGTTTTCAGGCAGTGTCGAGAACCAGTATTTGGTCGGCTCCGCCTCGCCGTCAGGCCATTCGATCAACAGCCATTCCTCCGCACGGGGCTCGCTCAGCCAGTAATCGCGATTAGCGGGACGGACCCGAACGCGTGCAAAGCGCGAGGTCAGCCAATCAGCACTGCCTTCGCGCCATCTGACATTGCGCCAGGCCGTTCTCGGCAGCGCGAGCGCCTTGACTGAGCAGGGCTTATTTTTGTCGTCGCGCCGGATCAGCTTTGGCGGCCGCCCATTCCCAGACCATCGCTTTGGTGGCAGCGGTCTCGTGCCTGGTGGCCAGACAGAGGTGTGCGGCAAGATACCGGCAACATAGCGCAACCCCAGTGCCGTCACTTCCCCGCGCAGCGCGGTATCGGCCCCATATCCCGCATCCATCAGCACAACACCGCGTGCAATGCCCGCTGCACACGCCGACCGGATCTGCTCCAGCGCGATCTCAGGCTTGGTCTTGAAGGTGACATCCTTTGGTACGCCCGCCTTCTCTCGGCGATCCTCATCCTCGGCCCAACTTTCCGGCAGGTACAAACGGTAGGCGATCGGCAAACTCGCATGATGATTGGCAATCGATAGCGAGACCGCCACTTGGCAATTGTCCTGCTTACCAAGCTGACCGCAGTATTGCCGTGCCACGCCAACCGAATGCCGCCCTTTCTTGGGAAAGCCAGTATCATCGATGATCCAGGCCTCGATCGGACCGTGTCGCTCGATCTTGGGCTGGACCATCTCTCGCACCTTGCTCAAGACCTTCTCGTCCGACCATCCGCCCGCGCCGACGAAATGCAATAATGATTGATGCTGGGCCGCCGTTCGCTCCGGGGCTGTTATCGCCGCCATCGGCTCGACGCTTTTGCGATCCCCGGGCAGCATCAGGCCAACACAGTAGTCCCTCAGCGGTCTCGTCCGATCCGCGTGCCCGATCACGCTCGCCAAACCCTCGACATAGGCCGTAAATCGCGATTCACCCTGGTTACCGCTTCGGCTACCCATTCCAGCTCCCCCTCGCGTGAGTCCCTCGGGTAGCCGATTCGTCGTCAAAAACGTCCGCGACTTTCTGACTCAGTAAGACTAGCAGGCTGTTGAAGAAGTCGCTGGCGAAGCGGTTTAGATCGTGATTCCCTAGGATCTGGGCGTGGCGGGGGATTGCGATGCGGGGAAGCGACGAGCGGTCTGGCGCGCTATTCAGTTATATTGACCTGGAGGCTCGGGTTCGCGCCGACCACCCGCTACGGGTGATCAGGGAGCTGGCGAATGCTGCGCTGGGCGATCTGTCAGGCGAGTTCGGCAAGCTCTATACGGACTTCGGCCGGCCCTCGATTGCGCCAGAGAAGTTGCTTCGGGCGATGCTGCTGCAGGCGTTCTATGGGGTTCGCTCGGAGCGGCATCTGATGGAACGAATGGAGTTCGATCTTCTGTTCCGCTGGTTTGTCGGACTTGGGGTCGACGATGCGGTTTGGGACCATTCAACCTTCTCGAAGAACCGGGATCGGCTGCTTGAAGGCGAGATTGCGGCCAAGTTCTTAAACGCGCTTTTGGCGCAGCCGAAGGTGAAGCGTTTGCTGTCAAGCGATCACTTCTCAGTGGACGGCACGCTGATTGAAGCCTGGGCTTCGATCAAAAGCTTCCGGAGGAAGGGCGGCAGCGACAAGGACCATGACGGTCCGGGACGCAATGCCGAGCGTAGCTTCCACAAGGAGAAGCGATCCAACGAGACCCATGAGAGTACGACCGATCCCGAGGCCCGGCTCTACAGGAAGGGCGACGGCCAGCCGGCCAAGCTCTGCTACATGGGCCATGCGTTGATGGAGAATCGCAACGGTTTGGCGATTTTAGGCGGGGTGAGCCAAGCGACTGGCACAGCCGAACGGGAGGCCGCGCTCGCTATGATCGACGGGCGTGGATCCGCGAAGCGGATTACTCTCGGAGCGGACAAAGCCTACGATGTCACCCAGTTCGTGTGCGACCTGAGAGAGCGGTCAGTCACTCCGCATATCGCGATCGACGGACATCTGAGCAAGACCGGCAAGCCACGCAAGACGGCGGTCGACGCCCGCACCACGCGTCACGCCGGCTATGACATCAGCCAGCGCTGCCGCAAACGCATCGAAGAAGTATTCGGCTGGATCAAGAGTTCCGCCGGTCTCGCCAAAATCAAGCTGCGCGGCCGTGCGCGTGTGGACGCCGCCTTCACACTTGCGCTGGCAGCTTATAACCTCATTCGCCTGCCCAAGCTTCTGACGGCGCCGGCATGAGCATCCGGGGTCGATGGCGCGTCGTCGAGACCCCGGGCCACGCACGAGATCGGCGGCGAATTCGCCTTCGATTGCCTCACGGGCTCCATCCACGGCTCCTTGCGACAGCGATGCCGTCCAGTTCAGTTGGGAAGGAAACGACGAAATGGAGCCAGCCGGCGGTGATGGCTGGGCCGAACTGCAGGATAACCGATCGCTCGAAGGTGAAATCTGCCTCGTCAACGGCGACGACATCCCATTCATCGCACGTCGTTCCGACATTTCTTCAACAGCCTGCTAGCGCCTTCCTACCGCTTGATCCCTGCGAACGCGGCGGCAATGCCGCGCTGGAACAGCGACCAGTCGAACCCGAGCGCAAGTGCGAGGTAACCCCGATCGATCATCGCATTGGCCTGCTCTGCGGTGCGCGCGACGCCGCTGATCGGCACGCCGCTCTTCATGATGCCTTCTTCGGCGCGCTGCATCAGCGCGACCACTTCGGGGTCGTCAGGCAGGCCGCGCTTGTTGATCGAGGTGGCGAGATCGCCGGGCCCGATCACCGCGAGGTCGATGCCTGGTGTCGCCATGATCTCGTCGATCCGGTTCACGGCATCGACATGCTCGATCGTGATCATGCAGATCATGTCGTCGTCGGCGGTCGCCATGTAGTCGTTCATCGAGACGCCCCAGCGGAACGGCGCATGGAACGGCCCCCAGAGCCGGTCGCCCTTCGGCGGATAGCGCACGCTGCGCGCGGCCTTCTCGGCGTCGCCGCGGTTGCAGATCATCGGAAAGTTGATGCCGAGCGCGCCGATGTCCATCGGCGCCTTGGCGAGGTGCGGCTCGTTGGCGGCGATCCGCACCATCGGCACGCACGGCGTCCCTGACGTGGCCACGATCATCGCATGCGCGGTGCTGAGATCAATCGGGCCATGCTCGAGATCGACGATGATCCAGTCCAGCGACTGCGCCATGATCTGCACGGTCTGGATGCTCGGAATGGTCGCGATCGCGCCGAAGGTCGGGCGCTTGTCACGCCACGTCTTGCGCAGGCGGTTGAGCGGCGTCAGCGGTGCTGAGGTCAATGCAGTGCTCCCTCGATGAGGCGAAGGGAAGCTAGCAGCACATGGTGACGGCGAAAAGGATCAGGCCGGAACGCGGCCGCCGAAGAACGGCGTCAGCGCCTCTGTCAGCGCATGTGGGCGCTTCGAGGTGAAGATCATCTCGGCACCGGCCTCGTCGCTTTCGGCGCCGGCAGGACCGAGCAAATCGGCGACGCGGCGGGCGATCGCGGGCGCCGGATCGATCCAGTCGACCGGCCAGGGCGCGAGCCTGGTCAGGCGTTCCAGCAGCAGCGGATAGTGGGTGCAGGCGAGCACGACGGTATCGGTGCGGACGGGGTCATTGGCGCCATCGCCGACGAAGCAGGGCGCGAGCTCGGCCGCGATGTCCTCGTCGCGCACGCTCCCGCCGCTGAGCGCGGCTTCCGCCAGCGAGGCCAGCTCGCCGGAGCCGACCAGAGTCACCTCGCAGCCCTGCGCGAAATCCGAGATCAGCTTGCGGGTATATTCGCGCTTCACGGTGCCTCTGGTGCCGAGCACCGAGACGCGCCTGGTTTTCGACGAGGCGCAGGCCGGCTTGATCGCCGGCACCGTGCCGACGAAGGGCAGGCGGTAGGCGTCGCGCAAATGCGACATCACCAGGGTGGATGCCGTGTTGCAGGCGATCACGACGAGGTCGGGCGCATGGGCCTCGATCAGCTCGCCGACCAGCGGCACCACCCGGGCGATGATCTCGTCCTCGGTGTGGTGGCCATAGGGGAAGAAAGCGTCGTCGGCGACATAGACATAGTGCGCGTCGGGCCGGGCGCGGACGATCTCGCGTAGCACGGTGAGGCCGCCGAGGCCGGAATCGAAGACGAGGATGGTCGGGGGAGTGGACACGGTGACAAGTCTATCCGAGGCAGGGTTACCATTCAGTTGTTTTGGCTAGCCAGCCTCTGCGGCCGACAAAAGGCGGTGGAGGCGGGAATTTCATATGGCCTTGGCCGATCCCTGCAAGTATCACGGCAAACTATTGCTGCGACGTGCGAAATCCAAACGGGGCAACTCGACCATGATCCGCAATACGACCGCGAGCTGGGGCTCGCTCGCCCGTGCGTTCCACTGGGTGCTGGGCATCACCATCATCGGCATGCTGGCCTATGGCTGGTGGATGAACCACTTCCCGGCACGGGCGGACAAGTTCTTCTACCGGTCGATCCATGCCGATATCGGCTATCTGGTGCTGCTGCTCACCGTGCTGCGGCTGCTCTGGCGCGGCGTCAATCCGACGCCGGCGCCGCTGGCCGACATGCCCGCCTGGCAGCGGATCGCCGCCCGCGTCAACCATGGCGCGCTCTATGCCGTCACCATCCTGGTCGCGATCCTGGGCTGGGCGCATTCCGGATCCCGCGACCAGGACTATTCGAGCTTCTTCGGCCTGTTCCACGTTCCCCAGATCACCTCGCCCGACAAGGCGGCGGCGGATGCCTTCGAGCATCGCCACATCTTCTTCGCCTATGTGCTGCTCGGGCTGATCGTGCTGCACCTCGCCGCGGTCGCCTTCCATCATTTCGTCAACCGCGACCGCGTCGCCGCGCGGATGATCGGCGGCGCCGGCGAGGTCGACGGCGCTCGTTAGGTTCACGCGCTCAGGGCGAGCGGACAATCGCCGAGTCACGCGCCAAGTCACGCGCCAAATCATGGCATCTCTACCGGCGGCGGCATTCACTGCATGACGCAACGGCAGCCGCGCTCGTGAAAACGATGACGCCGGCGCGAATTGATCGCGACCGGCGTCATGTTCGTCAACGGCCCGTGGCCGGTGCTAACCCGCCGGCATCTGCTTCTCGACCAGCCGCACCCAGTAGGACGCGCCGTGGCCGAGGATGTTGTCGTTGAACTTGTAGGCCGGGTGGTGGCACATCGGGCCGTCGCCCATGCCGAGGAAGACGAACGCGCCGGGGCGCGCTTCCAGCATGAACGCGAAATCCTCGGCGCCCATGACCGGCACCAGATTGTCGTTGACGCGGTCGGCGCCGGCCACATCGCGGGCGACCTCGGCGGCGATGCCGGCCTCACGCGCATGGTTCAGCGTCACCGGATACATGCGCCCATAGTCCGTCTCCGCCGATCCGCCATAGGCTTTGGCGATGTTGGAAGCAACCTCGCAGATCCGGCGCTCGACCAGATCACGCACCCCGGGATCCAGCGTGCGCACGGTGCCGCCCAGCGTGACGGTCTCCGGGATCACGTTGAACGCGCTGCCGGCCTCGAACATGGTGATCGAGATCACAGCCGATTTCAGCGGATCGACATTGCGCGACACGATCGATTGCAGCGCATTGATGATCTGGGCGCCGATCAGCACGCTGTCGACCGCCTCGTGCGGGGCCGCACCGGCGTGGCCGCCCTTGCCGTGCACGACGATCTTCAAGGTGTCCGACGAGGCGAGCATCGGGCCCGGCGTGGTCGCGAAATAGCCCTCGGGCAGGCCGGGCATGTTGTGCAGGCCATAGACCTCCTGGATGCCCCAGCGGGTCATCAGCCCGTCGTCGACCATCGCCTTGCCGCCGGCGCCGCCTTCCTCGGCGGGCTGGAAGATCACGACCGCGGTGCCGTCGAAATTGCGGGTCTCGGTGAGGTATTTCGCGGCGCCCAAGAGCATCGCGGTGTGGCCGTCATGGCCGCAGGCGTGCATCTTGCCGGGGACCTTCGAGGCGTAGGCGACGCCCGAGGCCTCGGCGATCGGCAGCGCGTCCATGTCGGCGCGCAGCCCGATGGTCTTGCCCGATCCGGACTTGCGGCCGCGGATCACGCCGACCACGCCGGTGCGCCCGATCCCGGTCACCACCTCGTCGCAGCCGAACTCGCGCAGTCTGTCGGCGACGATGCCGGCGGTGCGGTGCACCTCGTAGAGCAGTTCGGGATTCTCGTGGAAGTCATGGCGCCAGGCGGCCATTTCATCCGAGAGGGCGGCAACGCGATTGACGATGGGCATGGGGACGTCCGTTTCTTGTGAGCTTTGTAGGGCGGGCAGCGTAACCTAACCCGCCGACTTGTCACGCGAAAGCAACCGTCATTCCGGTGCGGCCAAAGGGCGAACCCCAATTCGCAATTGCGAATTGTGGAATCTCGAGATTCCGGGTTCGATGCTTCGCATCGCCCCGGAATGACGGAGGAAGGTTAGGTTTCCCCGAACACCCGCCGGAAGATCGTGTCGACATGCTTGAGGTGATAGCCGAGGTCGAATTTTTCCTCGATCTCGGCATCCGTCAGGTATTTCTTCACGTCCGCGTCCTGCTTCAGCAGCGTCTGGAAGTCGCCTTCGCCGCGCCAGACCGGCATCGCGTTGCGCTGCACGAATTTGTAGGCGTCCTCGCGGCTGGCGCCTTTCTGGGTCAACGCGATCAAGACGCGCTGCGAATGCACCAGGCCGCCGAGCCGGTCGAGGTTCTTCTGCATGTTCTGCGGATAGACCAGCAGCTTCTCGATCAGGCCAGCGAGCCGGACCAGCGCGAAGTCGAGCGTGACGGTGGCGTCGGGGGCCATCATGCGCTCGGCCGAGGAGTGCGAGATGTCGCGCTCGTGCCACAGCACGACGTTCTCCAGCGCCGGCGTTACATAGGCGCGCACCATGCGCGACAGGCCGGAGAGGTTCTCCGACAGCACCGGGTTGCGCTTGTGCGGCATCGCCGACGAGCCCTTCTGGCCCTCGGAGAAGAACTCCTCCGCTTCCAGCACCTCGGTGCGCTGCAGATGGCGCACTTCCACGGCGAGCCGTTCGACCGAGGCGGCGATCACGCCGAGGGTGGCAAAATACATCGCGTGGCGGTCGCGCGGGATCACCTGCGTCGAGACCGGCTCCGGCCGCAGGCCCATCGCTTTCGCGACGTGCTCTTCGACCCGCGGGTCGATCTGGGCGAAGGTGCCGACCGCGCCCGAGATCGCGCAGGTCGAGATTTCGTCGCGCGCGGCGACCAGGCGGGCGCGGGCGCGAGCGAACTCGGCATGGGCATAGGCGAGCTTGAGGCCGAAGGTGACCGGTTCGGCATGGATGCCGTGGGAGCGGCCGATGGTCGGCGTCAACTTGTGCTCGAAGGCGCGCGTCTTCAGTGCCGCCAGCACCCGGTCGAGATCGGCGATCAAGAGGTCGGCGGCGCGCTTGAGCTGGACGTTGAGGCAGGTGTCGAGCACGTCGGAGGAGGTCATGCCCTGGTGCACGAAGCGCGCCTCGGGGCCGACGATTTCTGCGAGATGGGTCAGGAAGGCGATGACGTCGTGCTTGGTCTCACGCTCGATCTCGTCGATCCGCGCGACGTCGAAGGTGGCGTCCTTGCCCTTGGCCCAGATCGTCCTGGCGGGTTCCCTGGGGATCACGCCGAGCTCGGCCAGCGCGTCGGCGGCATGCGCCTCGATCTCGAACCAGATCTTGAAACGCGTCTGCGGCTCCCAGATGGAAGCCATTTCCGGGCGGGTATAGCGGGGAATCATTGCGCACTCCGAATCGAGCGGGGCGGGGCCATTCACAGGGGAATATAGTGCGGAAAACCGGCCAATATAGCCGGCGTGGTGGCCGCAGCCCGGATGAGCGCAAGCGATATCCGGGGCCTCGCGGCCGCTCCCGGGTGTCACTTGCGCTCACCCGCTACAGGGACGGAGGGACGGTCTACAAATTCGCCAGTCCGCATTCGACCGCCAAGCGGACCAGCTGGGCGTCGGTCCGCATGCCGGTCTTGGCCTTGATCAGATAGTGATAGTTCTGCACGGTCTTGGTGCTGAGGTTGAGGTTTGCAGCGATCTGTTCCTTGGTGCTGCCGGCAGCGAACTGACGGAGAATCTCGATCTCCCGCTCGCCGAGCTGGTCGAGGGCCGATTTGGCCGGCACCAGGCTCTCCAGCGCGAGCACCCGGGCGACGTCGTCGCTCATCGCATGCTCGCCGCGCGCCACCGAGCGGATCGCCGCGATCAATTCGGCCGGCTCGCTGCCCTTGGTGACGAAGCCGCTGGCGCCGGCGCCGAACGCCGCCTTCACCTGGGCGGCCTCGCTGTGCATGCTGAACACCAGGATGCGGGCGTCGGCATCGCGCGCGCGGATGTTGCGGATCGCTTCCAGTCCGCTCGCGCCGGGCATCGAGATGTCCATCACCACCACATCGGGCTGGTGCGACTTGAAGGCGCGGTAGGCATTGGCGGCGTTGTCGGCCTCGGCGACCACGCGGAAATCGTCCTGATGCTCGAGCACGCGCCGGTAGCCCTGGCGGACGACGGGATGATCGTCCACCAAGAGGATCGAGATGCCGCGACTCTTCACGTTCGTTGTCTTTACGGCCATCGTCTTTGCAGTCGTCATCTCAGGCGGCAAGCGGGATCGTGGCGGCGACCGAGAGGCCGCGGCTGGCCCGCGCGATCGACAGCGAGCCGCCGAGTGCGGCGACGCGCTCGCTGACGCCGGTGAGGCCGAAGCCCGCCGACTGCGCCACCTTGGCCGCATCGCCGCCGCCGTCGTCCTCGACCCGCACCAAGAGCGCGTTCTCGGTTCCGGTGCGCCGCTCGATCCGCAGCACGATCTCGCGCGCGGCGCTATGGCGCAGCGCATTGGTCAGGCACTCCTGCGCGATGCGATAGGCAGTCGCGGCGACCGTGCCGCTGATGTCGGCGAGATCGCCCTGCAAATCGAGCTGGATCATCGGCTGCGTCGTGCGTGATCGCCAGCTGTCGACCAGATCGACCAGGCTTGCCTCCAGCCCGAGTTCCTCGGCCGGCGGATGGCGCAGGCGGTTCAACGTATCGCGCAGGCAGGCGATGATGCGGCGCGTGGCCTGCGAGATCATCCGTGCGTCCTGCGCAATTTCGGTGCCGGCGGCGTATTTGTCGCCGGCGCTTGCCTCGATCGTGGTGGCGAAGGCGAGGATCGCGGTGAGATTCTGGCCGAACTCGTCGTGCAGCTCGCGGGCCAGCGCGCGGCGTTCGTCGCTGCGGATTTCGAGCAGCCGCCGCGTCAGCATCGTGCGCTCCTCCTCGGCCTGCGCGAGGCGGTCGCCGAGATCGCCGACGGCGCGTCCGATCATCGCGAGATCCATCGAGCGGACGCGCGGCAGCGGCGTGCGGTACTCGCCGTCGGCCATGCGCCGCAGAGCTGACACGATCGAGTGGGCGGGCGCCAGCGTGTGCGCGATCGCGAGCGAGGCGAGCAGCGCGATCGCGAGCGCCATCAGCAGCGCGACATGGATATTGTCCAGGATGTGCTGCCAGGCGAGCGCGATCGCGGCGTCCGGATCGGAGATGGCGCGGACGGTTCCAGCCGTCGCGGCGCGGGCGCTGATCGGCCGCTCGACGGTGGCGTGATCGCCGAGCACCGTCTGCACGGTTGCCGCGAACCAGCGCGGCGGCGCCCTACCGATCCCCTTGCTCTGGCCGCAGAGCGGCTTCTCGAAGGCGCCGGCCGGTTCGAACTGCACGCAGATCCCCGGCGCGATCAATCCCATGGTTTCGATGGTCCGCCAGTCCGGCGCCGGCAGCAGTTGCTCGCGCATCCGGTTGCTGCGCAGCAGCAATTCGCGCCAGTACAATGCTTCAAGCGCCTGCGAGACCCGCTCGGCGGACGCCGACGTGGCGCGATCGACGCTGCGGTAGGCATCGATCGTGGCCCAGCCGGTGGCCGCGCCGAGGCACAGCGCGACGATGACGAGCAGGCGGGCGACCAGTTGAAGCACGAGGCGCATGCGATCACTCCAAAGCCGGAGCACGATCCAGAATGAAGGACGAAGCGTAACAGCAACCCCGTTCCCGGCAAGTGCAAGCATGCCCAGCCATGCAGGTCGGGAAATTTGCCCGACGAAACTTGGGCAGATGTCTTTGGACGACACACGCCGGCTCTGCTCTAACAGAAGGCGAGGCCGCCGCGGAGCCTCATGGAACAATCGTCACAGGGAGCTCACGCAGCATGAATGCCAAGGTCGGCGCCGCCGCATCGGCCGGCACGGATGCGGCGGAGCGCAGCGTCCTGCTGCTCTGGATGATCTTCACCGGCCTTTCGGTGTTCGCCGCCTTCCTGCTGTGGCGCTACGGGCTGATCCGCCTCATGGTCAATTCCGACCGCACCTATATTTCCAGCGTCATCGCCGTGCTCTACATCGTCACCTGCATCCATTGCTTCTGGCGGACGCGGGCGATTGCGCGGGAAGGCGAGGTCGCGCGCGGCTGCCGCGCCATCCTCGCCGCGCCCGATGGCGCCAAGGTGCTTGTATCAGAGGCGCTTGCATCGGACGCGCGCGGCCTGCCCGGTGGCCTCGTCACCGATCACATCAAGAGCCTGGTGCAGAAGGCCGATGCGCAAGCCAAAGGCCGCATCGACCAGACCCTGCTGCTGCGGACGCTGGCGGATCGCCTGCGCGGCTCGAACGGCTTTGGCGCCTTCGTCTCCGACACGCTGATGAAGCTCGGCCTGCTCGGCACCATCATCGGCTTCATCATCATGCTGGCGCCGATCGCCACCCTCGATGCCGCCGACAAGGTCGCGATGAAATCATCGATGGGCCTGATGAGCGACGGAATGGCGGTCGCGATGTACACGACGCTGGCCGGGCTGATCGGATCGATCCTGGTCCGGATCCAGTACTACATGCTGGATTCCGCGACCCAGCGGGTGTTTTCCGATGCCGTCGTGCTGACCGAGACGCACGTCACCCCGGCGTTGGAGCGTCGCCTTGGTACGCCCCTTGGAACGTCGCCATGATGGACGAGTTCGGGCTCTATCCGCGCGAGGAAGCATTCGATCCCCTCGGTGTCATGCTGTTCAAGGCGCTGCAGGTCGTCGCTTTCCTGTTCTTCCTGGCGCTACTGGCGGTGTCGCCGGACTCCAAGGAAGGCAAGATCGAATCCAAGGCGGAGTTCATCATCACGATGGACTGGCCGGACAACCACCCTGATGATCTCGACCTGTTCGTGCAGGACCCGGCCGGCAACATCGCCTGGTACCGGCATCGCGAGGCCGGCTTCCTGACGCTCGATCGTGACGATCGCGGCGGCGCCAACGACTTCATCGTGGTCAACGGCAAGAAGATCGCGTCGCCGATCCGCGAGGAGATCGTCACCTTGCGCGGCATCGTCGCCGGCGAATACACCGTCAACGTCTCGCATTTCCAGGCGACGACCGGCGAGCCGGTGCAGGCCAATGTGAAGGTGCAGAAGCTCAATCCGACGGCGCAGGTCATCTTCGACGACAAGCTGACCGTCACTCACACCGGCGACGAGAAGACCGCGGTCAGGTTTCGCATCGACGCCGAGGGCAAGGTGATCAACGTGGACCAGCGGCCGAAATCGCTGCTGGAGACGTTTCGTAACGTCCACGCCAACGGCGCCGATCTCGACCCGAAGACCGGGGTGAGGATGCGCCGTGATTAGTCTGCAATCAGTGATTCTCACGCTTGCGGTCGCCTACGCGGCGGTCGGCGCGCTGCTGCTGATCGTGCTGGTCTATGCGCGGCTGCACTGGTCGCTGAAAGCGATCGTGATCGTCGTGACCAGCGCGTTCTATTTCGTCAGCTTCGGCGGCATGCGCAGCCTGCTCGGCTGGGCCTCCGCGGAAAAGCTGCCGGCGAACTTCAAGCTGCTCTCGACGCGGATCGTGGAGCCGCATTCGCTGGAGGGCGATCCGGGCTCGATCTATCTCTGGGTGGAAGAGCTTGATGAAGACAACCGGCCGAGCGCCGTGCCGCGCGCCTTCCGGATTCCCTATAGCGACGCGCTGGCGGAGCAGACCCACACCGCCGACAACGAGATCAAGGCCGGGCATCCGCAGGGTGGACGGGCAGCCGATTTCGGCGGCGGCGACGGGACCATCATGGACTTCGTCAGGGAGTACATCACACCGAAGACCATCCTGGAGACCACCGGCGGCGACTCCACGACCGGGACCTTCGTGCCGCCGCCGGCCGGCGCACAAGGGTCGGTCTTCACGCCGCTGCCGCCGCCTCGGATGCCGCCCAAGGACGAGCAGCAATAGGTGGATGCGCACCGACACGCGGATGGCATAAAAATAGGGATCGCCAATAATCGGTCAGCCGGGTGGACGGTAGTCATCCGGAATCCCGCCAACGGTCAGGTGGGTGTAATCTAAGTCCTAACCGGGGCTAGATTTCATCCCGAAGCCATTTTCCCGGCAAAGGGGCCGCTGCGTGAAGCGGCCCCTTTCGATTCCGGCGCCAATTCCACGGTTTGAGGTTCCGGTGCTGGAGGCGGCCTCAGAGCACTGTCAGGAATGCGATCGCGAGAACCATCAGCCACCCGACGATGATGAGCGAGACCACCGCGCCCGCGGTGATCTTGGCGATCTCCTTGAAGGTCATCGGCCGGTCCATGCAAACCTCTCCCGGGCAGCCCTGAGGGGGACATAGGTACGGACTGGCTAGTCGCCCCGGCCGCTCACGGAACGGTGTAGCGCGCAGCATGGCCGGGCCGCAGGGGCCCGTCCCGACGCATAGCTGTCATCTCGCAAAGTTTGTCTGACAGATATTGAAATCTGTCAGCGGGATGGTCTATATGCTAACGAGCCCAAGGGAGGAGGGCGCCCAGTGGCTGTTCCGGCATTTGGCCGGGGAGCCGTACTTAATTTGACTACCTCGAAGGACTACCTCCATGACGATAGAAATCTTTCAATTGACCGCCCAGATTCAACAGTGGCTCAATCTTCGCGTCGCCCGCCATTTGGCAGCCCAGGCCGCCAAGTTCAGCCGCGGGCAGGACAGCGATAACCAGACGGTAAACGCATGAACGAGGCGGTGGTATTGACACCCGAGCGGATCCTCGAAGCAACCGAGGATGTTTTGAGGCGCTTCGGGCTCGCCAAGGCCACCGTTGTCGACGTTGCCCGTGCGCTGGATGTGAGCCACGGCAGCGTCTACCGCCATTTCCCCAGCAAGGCCTCGCTCCGCGATGCGGTCGCCAAACGCTGGCTCGACCGCGCCAACGAGCCGCTGTGCAAGCTGGCGGCAAGCGATGGCCCTGCGCCGGAACGGCTGGAGAAATGGCTGCGCACCGCCTTCACGATCAAGCAGAAGAAGGTCTGTGACGATCCCGAGATGTTCGCGACCTACCTCGCGCTTGCGCAGGACGCGCGCGAGGTGGTGGAAGCCTACAAGGACAAGCAGGTCGATCTGATCGCGAAAATCCTGTCCGACGGTGTCGCGCAGGGCGTGTTCGAGGTCGACAATGTGAAGGCGACCGCGCGGGCCGTGTTCGACGCCACCGTCCGCTACCACCACCCGGCGCACGCCGAGGAATGGGCCAAGCCCGAATGCCCGTCGCGGATTGACGCCCTGATTGCCCTGCTGCTGCGGGGCGTGCGGGTGTGCAAGCACTAGCTCGTCTCCGAAGAGCACACTGCCGCAGAAACCCGCGACGATGCTCTGGCATGTGGACAGCCGGACCGTGCGAGGCAGCGGTGCGCGATAGGTCCTTCCAACCGCAAGGACGGACTCACATGCTTGAGGGGATCGCTCGGAGCACGTCTTTGGTGATTGCCCACACGGCCCGCCGGACATCAGGATCGTCGGCGGGTGATGCAGGCTTCAGTGGCCTTGTGCCCTTGACGGAGAAATACCCACCCGAGACGGCCTCGAATTCTGCGTCCTTGGCGAGGCGGACGATGATGCCCGCTCCCCGACGGGGATCGCCAATCCTAAGCTTCGTCAGCATTCGTTCAAGGATCGGAGCAAAGCGCAGCTCCCGCCCCAGACCGGTGACGTTGAAGCCCGGATCGAGGCAGTTCGCTGTGACGCCCGTTCCCTCCAGCTGCCTTGCAAGTTCGAGCGAGAACATAATGTCCAGCAGTTTCGTCCGTCCGTAGATCCGTGAGGATCCCAAACGGGAAAACTGCGTGTGCGCAAACATGTCGCCGGTCAGCTCGACCATTGCGTGATGGCGCGATGCTTCCGATGCCGTGGTCACAATGCGCGAAGGCGCCGAGCGGATCAGCGTCTCACGCAGGGTGCGCGTAAGCAGCCAGGGCGCGAGGTAGTTGACCGCCATCATTTCGTCGTAGCCGTCAATCGTGGTCCGCGGCGCGAAGGCGTGAATGCCCGCGTTGTTGATCAGCACGTCGATCCTGTCATATCGCGCGGCGATCGTCCGGCCGGCAGCGGCAACGGTCTCCAAACGCGTCAGGTCCGCAAAATGAAAATCGATTTGCGCCTGCGGTGCTATCCCCCTGATTGCCTTCCGCGTGGCTTCGGCGTTGACCTCGGAGCGGGCGATCAAAACGAGATGTGCGCCTCGGCTGGCCATCTCGGTCGCAGCCAGACGTCCGATCCCGCTCGTGGCGCCAGTCATGACGATGATGGGGGCAGGAATATCGGGCATGGACACCTCACGGATATAGTGGATATATATCCATCATATCTGCAGCGCCAAGGAATGGAAGGCAGCCCGGCGCATGGCGTCCTCAGTTGAAAACGAAACAAATGAGATGCCGCCGCTCTGGCTGTCGCTCGGCGAACAGCTCAATGCACTGCTGAGCGCGTCCCGCGCGGTCGCGGCTGAAATGGCTGCCAGTTTCGACGCCGATCTGCAACCGGCGGCCTACCACATCATCCAGTGGCTTTACGCGTTCGGGCCTGCCCAGGCGAGCCATGTCGCGGACGCGTTGGCCATGGACCGAAGCGCGACCAGCCGCCTGGTTCGGCAGCTCAAGCAAGCCGGAATCGTCGAGTCTCGTCCCGATCCAGCCGACAAGCGCGGAGTTCTACTGTCCCTCACAGACCAAGGTTCGAACAAAATGCGCGCGGCGATCAAGCACAAGGGCGAGGTCTTTCGCCGTCGTCTCGATGGCTGGAGCGAGGCGGATCTACGCCTCTTCACGGCCCTGCTTCGTCGCTTCAACACGGGGATGGCAGACTAGCTCGCTCCCCTCCCGAATTCACGGCGTCCAGATACCGCCTTCTGCCCGATTGCGAGCTGGAGGCCGCTTGTGCTTGATGGCGGTCAAGATCAGGCTCGCTCCCTTGAGGCTAACTGCTGCGGAAGACGATGCGGCTCGCGCTCTTTGCGGATATCCACGCCAACCGGCAGGCCTTCGCGGCCTGCCTTGATGCTGCGCGTGCGCGCGGCGCCGAACGGCTGATCTGCCTCGGCGATATCGTTGGCTATGGCGCCGATCCGGATTGGGCCGTCGACACAGTGATGGACCTCGTGGCCAAGGGCGCGATCGCGGTGCGCGGCAACCATGACAATGCGATCGGCGTGCCGAGCGACAGCATGACTGCCGACGCGCAGGCCGCCATCGACTGGACTCGCGGCCGGCTCAGCGGCGAGCAAAAGCAGTTCCTTGCGAGCCTGCCGATCAAGCGCGAGGAGGACTACCGTCTCTACGTGCATTCGGAAGCCTCCGATCCGGCGAAGTGGCGCTATATCCGCGACACTGCCGACGCTGCGCGCAGCATGATGGCAACCGAATTGCAGATCACCTTCTGCGGCCACATCCATCGTCCGGGCCTCTACTCGATGTCCTCGACCGCGAAGATGACCAGCTTCGTTCCGACCGCGGGCGTCGCGGTGCAATTGTTGACGGGGCGGCGCTGGCTAGCCGTGCTCGGCTCGGTCGGCCAGCCGCGCGACGGCGATCCGGCGGCTTCGTTTGCGATGTTCGACACCATCAGCCGCGAGATCACCTATCACCGCGCGCCCTACGACGTCGCGACCGCCGCGGCGCGGATCAAGGCCAGCGGCCTGCCGCATTGGCTCGCCGACCGCCTGCCGATCGGCAGGTAATGCAGATGGCGGCGCTGACGATGCAGCCGGGCACCGAGATCGATGGCTTCACCATCGGCGAGCGCGTGCACCGCGGCGGCATGGCAACGCTGTGGACCGTCACCCATCCGGGCATCACCGTGCCGCTTTTGATGAAGGTGCCGCTCACCTCGGAGGGCGAGGATCCGGCGGCGATCGTCAGCTTCGAGATGGAGCAGATGATCCTGCCGCGGCTGTCGGGGCCGCACGTGCCGGCCTGTTTCGGCAGCGGCGATTTCGAGCGCCAGGCCTATGTGGTGATGGAGCGCATCCCCGGCCAGACGCTCTACAAGCGGCTCGACGCCCTGCCGATGCCGTATGAGGAGGTAAGGGTGATCGGCGGCAAGGTCGCGACCGCGCTCGCCAGCCTGCACCGGCAGAACGTCATCCATCACGACATCAAGCCGAGCAGCATCATGTTCCGCGAGCGCGGCGAGGCGGTGCTGATCGATTTCGGTCTCTCGCATCACCAGCATCTGCCCGACCTGTTACAGGAGGAGTTTCGGCTGCCTTACGGCACCGCGCCGTATATGGCGCCGGAACGCCTGCTCGGTGTGCGCGACGATCCGCGCAGCGATCTGTTTTCGCTCGGCGTGCTGCTCTATTTCTTCACCACCGGCGTTCGCCCGTTCGGCGAGACCGAGACCCTGCGCGGCATGCGCCGGCGGCTGTGGCGCGACCCGTATCCGCCGCGCAAGCTGAAGCCCGACTATCCGCTTTGGTTGCAGGAGATCGTGCTGCGCTGTCTGGAGATCGACCCGGCCGCGCGCTACCCGACCGCGGCGCAGCTTGCGTTCGATCTCGGCCACCCCGAGCAGGTCAAGCTGACGGCGCGGGCGCAGCGGCTCGATCGCGATCCGCTCGGCACGGTGTGGCGCCGCCGCTTCAATCTCGGTGCGGTGCCGCCGCAGCCGAAGTCCGATGTCGCGGCGCAGCTCGCCTCGAGCCCGATCGTCGCCGTCGCGCTCGATCTCGGCGAGGGGACCGAGGCGCTGAACGAGACCATCCGCGTCACCGCCGAGCAGGTGCTGTCGACGTCGCCGTCGGCGCGGCTCGCCTGCGTCAACGTGCTGAAGCTCAATCGCCTGGCGATCGACCGCACCCATGACGAGCAGGGCCAGAACAAGCATGTCGACCGCCTGGTGGCGCTCCAGCATTGGGCGCGGCCGTTCAGGCTCGAGGAGGGGCGGCTGACCGTGCATGTGCTGGAGGCGATCGATCCCGCTGCCGCCATCCTGGAATTCGCCGCGGTCAATCTGGTCGACCACATCATCATCGGCGCGCGGCAGAACTCGGTGCGGCGTGCGCTGCTCGGCAGCGTGTCCGCCAAGGTCGCAGGGGAAGCGCCGTGCACGGTGACCGTGGTACGGCCGTCGCGGCTGACGCCGGCGACGGAGGCCGAAGACGGCGACGGCGCGGCGGACCCGGCGACCGGTGCCGCGGTCACGCCGCCCGCATTATTCTAGAACTTCGGTTCTGATCGGATCAGAACCGAAGTTCTGGATTCTTGTTTGGACGCGTTTTCTTCACGCGAACCGGTACCCACTTGGCTCGAAAACGCTCTGTCAGATCGCTTCGCCGCGCGCCTCGGCGGCCGCATGGCGGATCGCGGCGATGTTGGTCTTGTAGGCCTCGATGGTGCCGCCCTTGAAGACGGCGGAGCCCGCGACGAAGGCATTGGCGCCGGCGGCGGCGAGTTGGCCGGCGACATCGGGCGCGACGCCGCCATCGACCTCGATGTCGATCGGGCGGCCCGCGACCATCGCCCTGACGTCGGAGATCTTGCCGATCGCCGAGCGGATGAAGGCCTGGCCGCCGAAGCCGGGATTGACCGACATCACCAGCACGAGGTCGATCAGGTCGAGCACATATTCGATCGCGCTCGCCGGCGTTGCCGGATTGAGCGAGACGCCGGCCTTCTTGCCGAGTGCGCGGATCGCCTGCAGCGAGCGGTGCAAATGCGGGCCGGCCTCGGCATGCACCGTGATGTGGTCGCAGCCCGCCTTGGCGAACGCCTCGAGATATGGGTCGCAAGGCGAGATCATCAGATGGGCGTCGAAGATCTTCTTGGTGTGCGGCCGCATCGCCTTGATGACGTCGGGGCCATACGAGATGTTGGGAACAAAGTGTCCGTCCATCACGTCGAGATGGATCCAGTCGGCGCCGGCCTGGTCGACGGCGCGGACCTCCTCGCCGAGTTTTGAGAAATCCGACGCCAGGATCGACGGAGCGATGACGAGGGGACGCGGTGTGAATGACTGAGTCATAGCGCAGTTCCGAAAGGCTTCAGGGGGCGACGGGTGATCCCGCCTAACACGCGGGCGCGTGGCGGGCAATGCGAGCGGACGGCACCTTGGAGCCGGAAAATTCTGCCGCCGGCGGCAGCTCTTGCCGGGTGCGCGGAACCTGCATCGATGCGCCAAGGCCTGGATTTATTGGGTTTTTGCCATGGCATGCTCCTTGCTGCGCCTTTGGCAAGCGTTTGAGCCGCCATGCGCGGCCTTGTTGGAGTATTGCCATGTTATTTGCCATTGGCGCTGCGTCATCCGCCATCGATCTTTTGAGCTCGCTGATGTCGTCGAAGTCGACGACACAGACCGGCAGCTCCACGCAGGGAAATCAGTCGACCGGGCTGTTCTCGGCCTCGACCAGTACCTCGACGTCGACCAGCAGCAGCTCGGCTACCGGCTCGGGCAGCAGCAGCTCGACGCAGATTTCGCCGCTGACCATGAGCGCGCTGCTCGACGCGCAGAGCCAGTCGCAGACCACGGCCTCGACCAGTGCGACCCCGACCAGCCGGTCGGATGCGCTGAAGGACCTGTTCTCGCAGATCGACGCCGACGGCAACGGCCAGATCACCAAGACCGAATTCGAGAATGCGCTCGGCGCCGGCGGCACCAACATCGCGCAGGCCGACGACGTGTTCTCCAAGCTCGATACCAATGGCGACGGCAGCGTCAGCCTCGACGAGATGTCGCAGGCGTTGCAGGGCCACAAGGGCGGCGGCCATCACCATCACCACGCAGCCGGCGGCGCGACCGACGGATCCGGCGCCAGCAGCGGCTCGGGCGGATCGAGCGATCCGCTGATGCAGGCGCTGAACGGCGCGACCTCGACGTCGGTGACCAACAGCGACGGCTCGACCACGACGACAACGACCTATGCCGACGGCTCCAAGGTGTCGATGACGTCGGCGGCCACGTCGTCGACCAACAGCAGCGCGAACTCGTCCTCTGCCGGCAGCAACGCGACCTCGTCCTACAATTTCATCGAGCAGCTGATCCAGCGCCAGTCGCAGGCGATCTCGGCCCAGGCCTCGTCGTCGCTGTCGGTCAGCGCTTAAAGCAACATTCTTCGCTTTGAATGGAGCAGGCTGGCTCTGCTTCGCCTCGCCCCGCGTGCGGGGAGAGGCCGGAGCGGATCGTGAGATGCGCTCCGGGTGAGGGGGAGTCTCCACGAATGCACCTGTCACCGTTGATGCGGCGGCGGCCCCTCACCGCAACCCTCTCCCCGTAAGAACGGGGCGAGGGAGCGCACCTCCCTCGTGGTCGCGCTTCAACTCGACTTCATGATGATTTAGCCGAACCGGTCCTGCCAGCTCGGCAGTGCGCCGGGGAAGGGCAGGGCGGTGGCTGAATGGACGCCGCGTGCGATCGCGCGCGCCACCGTGTTGGCGGCGATCGCGCCGAGCTTGGTCAGCCCAAACAGCGGATCGACCGGCTTGGCGCCCGTGGCCGCGGCAAACACCACGTCGCCATCGAGCGGGGCGTGCACCGGATAGATCGCGCGCGCCATGCCGGTCTGCGCGATCATCGCAAGCCGCCTCGCCTGCGGCTTGGTCAGCTGTGCATCGGTCACGACAATGACGAGCGTGGTGTTCTCGGCGGCGGTGGCGTCCGCGCCGCCCTTCAGCCGCAGCTTCAGCATGTCCGGCGTGAACGCGGGCGGCAGGCCGCGCCCGCCGAACTCGCCGGCGACCTCGAACGGCGCCGCCCAGAACCACGGGCCGCTGCCGACCGTAACGCTGCCGACCGCGTTGACCACCGCGAGCGCCGCCACCTTAACGCCGTCGTCGGTCACATCAGACGCCGAGCCGAGGCCGCCCTTGAGGGTGGCGGTGGTCGCGCCCATGCCGGCGCCGACGCTGCCGAGCTCGAAATTGTCGGAGGCGGCATTCGCGGCCGCGTAGCCGAGATCGCGATAGGGCGGAAAGCGTCCCCACGCCTTGTTGCCGCCGTTGAGCAGATCGAAGCAGATCGCGCCCGGCACGATCGGGATCACCGCATCGCGGATCCGAAAGCCGCGGCCGCGCTCGGCAAGCCAGGCCTGCACGCCGCCGGCGGAGTCAAGCCCGAGCGCCGAACCGCCCGACAGCGTGATGGCATCGATCGCCTCGACGACATTGTGCGGAGACAGCAGCGCGTCCTCGCGGGTGCCCGGACCGCCGCCGCGGACATCGATCGAGGCGACCGCCGGCCGCTCGAACAGGATCGCGGTGACGCCCGAGGCGATCATGGCGTCGTCGGCGTGGCCGACGCTGACGCCGGCAATATCGGTGAGAAGGTTTTTCACGATTGAGTCCGTCCGCCTGCTGTCCGATCGACCCGGTATAGCAGCCGCGGCGGATGCAGCAACCTTTGACCGCGCGTGCGCACGGACTTGCGGCAGGACTTAGGTAAGACCTGCAGGTATCCGGTCAAAAAAAACGCCCCGGCGGAGCGGGGCGTTTTCGTTGCTCTGAATGGATCGGGCGCGCGAGGATCAGGAGCCCTTCGGATTGATCTCGGTGTAGTTGCCCTTGGCGTCCCACTTGTAGACGACGTAGTCGATCGCCTTGATGTCGCCCTTGGCGTCGAAGCCCATCTTGCCGAGCACGGTGTCCCAGTCGCCGGCCTTGATGGTGTCCATCACCTTCTTGGCGTCGGTGGTGCCGGCCTTGGCGACGGCCTGCGTCCACACCTGCATCGCGGCGTAGGTGTAGAGCGTGTAGCCTTCGGGATCGATGTTCTTGGCCTTGAACTTCTCGACGATCGCCTTCGCGGTCGGCTTGTTGCGCGGATCGGGGCCGAAGGTGAACAGCGTGCCTTCGGCGGCGGGGCCGGTGATCGAGGCGAATTCCTTGTCGTTCATGGCGTCGCCCGCCATCAGCACGGTCTGCAGGCCCTGGTCGCGCATCTGGCGCAGGATCAGGCCGGCTTCCTGATGGTAGCCGCCGACATAGACCAGATCGATATTGTCGCGCTTGAGGCGCGAGACGATCGAGTTGAAGTCCTTGTCACCCTTGTTGTAGGACTCGAACATCTTCTCCTGGAAGCCGGCCTTGTTCAGCGCTTTCTTGGTCTCATCGGCGAGGCCTTTGCCGTAGGTGGTCTTGTCGTTCAGGATCGCGACGTTCTTGCCCTTGAAGTTCTTCATGATGTAGTCGGCGGCGACCAGGCCCTGCTGGTCGTCGCGACCGCAGACGCGCGCCACGTTCCACAGCTTGCGCTCGGTGAACAGCGGGTTGGTCGAGGCCGGGGTGATCTGCAGCACGTTGGCGTCGGCATAGGCCTCGGAGGCCGGGATCGAGGACGACGAGCAGAAATGGCCGGCCACGAACGGGATCTTCGCGGAGCCGATCTTTTCCGCGATCGAGCGCGCCTGCTTCGGATCGCAGGCATCGTCGTCGGCTTCCAGCGCGAGCTTCTTGCCGAGCACGCCGCCAGCGGCGTTGATATCGGCGACCGCCTGCTCGGCGCCGTTCTTCATCTGCCGGCCAAAAGCGGATTCGGAGCCCGTCATCGGGCCCGCGACTGCGATGGTGATGTCTTGCGCGAACGCGCTCGCCGATAATGCGAACGACGCGCCCAGTGCCAGGCCGATCAGCTTCAGTGATTTCATGAGACGTCCCTCGTGGTCGTTGCCTCTTGCGGAAGGGCCCGGCACGCCGGGCCCCAAAACCGCCGGCATTCTCGGCTGATTTCGCGGCGAAGTCACCGGCAATTTTCAGGCAAATCGACGCTGCATCAGCCGCATCCTGCTGCAAGGGGCGGCGCTCAGGGGTGAGCTAGCCGCGGCGGCCGCCTTCCAGATAGGCGGCGCGGATTTCCGGGCGCTGCAGCAATTCGGCGCCGGTTCCGGCTAGCGTGATCAGGCCGTTGACCATGACGTAACCGCGATGGGCGAGCTTCAGCGCATGGTTGGCGTTCTGCTCGACGATCAGCACGGTGAGGCCGTCCTGCCGGTTCAGCGTGCGGATGGCATCGAAGATCTGGCGCGCGATCAGCGGCGCGAGGCCGAGCGAGGGCTCATCCAGCATCAGCAGCCGCGGCCGGCTCATCAGGGCGCGGCCGATCGCGAGCATCTGCTGCTCGCCGCCCGACAGCGTGCCGCCGCGTTGCGCGACGCGCTCCTTCAGCCGCGGAAACAGCGCGAACACGCGCTCCAGCCCGGCCTCGCGTTCGGCCTCGCTGCATTCGGTGGCGTCGGCGCCCATCTGCAGGTTTTCGGCGACGCTCATGCGCGGAAAGATCCGCCGGCCCTCGGGCGATTGCGCGATGCGCAGCCGCGCGATCTCGTGGGTCGGCACGCCGGTGATGTCGTGGCCGTCGAATTCGATGCGGCCGGCGCGGGCGCGCGGCCGGCCGAAGATCGTCATCATCAGCGTCGACTTGCCGGCGCCATTGGCGCCGATCAGGGCGACGATCTCCCCTCGGTTGATCTCGATGTCGACGCCCTTCAGCGCCTCGATCTTGCCATACGCCGCACGCACGCCGCGCACCGCGAGCAGGGGTGTGGTCATCGCTCGCTCCCGTCTTCGCCAAGCGTGCGATTGTTCGTTCTCCCTCCCCCTGAAAGGGGGAGGGCCGGGGTGGGGGTTGCCTCCGCTTGCGCCAATCGCTCCAAGTGAGTGACCAGATCGCTCAGCACGCCCTCCAAATTCGACAGCACGTCGTTGTTCCAGTAACGGATGACGGTGACACCTTTCTCCGCGAGCCAATGCGTCCGCCGATCGTCGGCCTGCTTGCGCTGCTCGGCATGCTGCCCACCATCCACCTCGACGGCCAGACGAAGCCGCGAGCAGTAGAAGTCGACGGTGTATTGACCGATCGGGTGCTGCTTGCGGAAAGAGAAGCCATAGAGCTGAACGCGGCGCAACGCGCGCCAGAGACACGCTTCCGCATCGGTCATGTTGACGCGGAGGGAGCGTGCGCGCGCCGTCATATCTTTCGTGCGGGAAAAGCGTGACCCCCACCCGCCCGCTTCGCGGTCGACCTCCCCCTTGCAGGGGGAGGTGGGGGGCTTGCCGGCTGCGCTCATCACGTGCCGCTCTCCATCACGGCGATCGCCTCTTCCTCGTCGGCGCCGAGATAGGCGGCGATCACCTTGGGATCGTCGCGCACCGCTTGCGGCGTGCCTTCGGCGATCTTGACGCCGTAGTCCATGACCACGACGTGATCGGAGATCTCCATCACGACAGACATGTCGTGCTCGATCAGGAGGATCGAGGTGCCCTGTTCGTTGCGGATCGACCGCAAGAGCTCGTTGAGGCCGCCGCTCTCGCGCGCGTTCAGTCCGGCCGCGGGCTCGTCGAGACAGAGCAGCGCAGGCTCGGTGCACATCGCGCGCGCGATCTCGAGCCTGCGCTGGTCGCCATAGGGCAGATTGCCCGCGGCGTCGTCGGCGCGGTCGAGCAGGCCGACGCGGTTGAGCCAGGTCCGCGCCAGCTCGATGGCGCGCGCTTCGGCCTCGCGCCAGGATGGCAGGCCGAGCAGGCCGAGCAGGGTCAGGCCCGAGGCGCGCATCAGCGCGTTGTGCTGGGCGACCATCAGGTTCTCCAGCGCGGTCATGCCGGGAAACAGCCGGATGTTCTGGAAGGTACGCGCCACCTTGGCCTGCCTGGAGATGCGGAAATCGTTCAGCCGCTCGAGCTGGATGGTGCGGCCGTCATCATGGGCGAGGCGGATCGCGCCGCCGCTCGGCCGGTAGAAGCCGGTGATGCAGTTGAAGACGGTGGTCTTGCCGGCGCCGTTCGGCCCGATCAGCGCGGTGATCTTGCGCCGCTCGGCCGCAAAGGAGAGCTCGTTGACCGCGACGATGCCGCCGAAGCGCATCATCAGGCGATCGACGGTGAGGATTTGGTCGCCGCTCATCCGTGGCCCTCCTTGACGAGGTCGGAGGAGATCGCCTGGTTGCGCTCCAGGAACACGGTCGGCGCGCGATGGCCGATCAGCCCGCGCGGCCGCCAGATCATCAACAGCACCATGGCGATGCCGAACACCAGCATGCGGTATTGATCGAGGCCGCGGAACAATTCGAAGCCGCCGATCATGGCGAGCGCGGCAAGCGCGACGCCGAGCTGCGAGCCCATGCCGCCGAGCACGACGATCGCCAGCACCAGCGCCGATTCCTGGAAGGTGAAGGATTCCGGGCTGATGAAGCCCTGCCGCGTGGCGAAGAACGCGCCGGCGAGGCCGCCGAACATCGCACCGGTCGCGAATGCCGTCAGCTTGGTGGTCGTAGTGTTGATGCCGAGCGCGCGGCAGGCGACCTCGTCCTCGCGCAGCGCCTCCCAGGCGCGGCCGATCGGCAGCCGCCGCAGCCGGATCGTCACCCAGTTGGTGAGCAGCGCCATCGCCAGGATCAGATAGAACAGGAAGACGAGGCGGTGGGTCGGCGAGAATTCGATACCGAGCTTGGCGGCGAGCCCGTCGTCGCCCGGCGTCAGCGGAATGCCGAACATGGTCGGGCGCGGAATCCCCGAGACGCCGTTGGGACCGCCGGTCAGGCTTTGCCAGTTGATGATGACGAGGCGGATGATCTCGCCGAAGGCGAGCGTCACGATCGCCAGATAGTCGCCGCGCAGCCGCAGCACCGGGAAGCCGAGCAGCACGCCCCAGAACGCCGCGAGGATGCCGGCGAGCGGCAGGCAGACCCAGAACGACAATCCGAAATTGGTCGCAAGCAGCGCGTAGGAATAGGCGCCGACCGCATAGAAGGCGACATAGCCGAGGTCGAGCAGGCCGGCGAGGCCGACCACGACATTCAAGCCCCAACCCAGCATCACATAGGTCAGGACCAGGATCCCGAGATCGAGAATGTAGCGTTGATCGTAGAAGATCACGGGGACGAGGAAGGTGAACACAAGCAGCGCCGTCGCAAGCCAGCGGCCTGCGAATGCAAGCGTGGTTTGCACCGGCTTGGGTACGATGCGCACCTTGTCGACCGGGCCCCACCATTGCCGCAACAGTTCGACGATGATGCTTCCGCCAAACACGATCGCGACCATGGCGGCGAGGTCGCCGAACCGCGTCCAGTAGATCAGGCCGCCTTGCGGCCCGGCCTCGGTGCGCACGCCGATCATCAGCGAGAACAGCACCAGCGCGACCAATGCGCTGATCAGGGCTTTCTTGAGAATGAAGGCGCCGCCCAAGGGCTGCGCGGCGTGCGAGGGGCGGGCTGAGGTCGCGCTCACGAAGTGCCTGTCAGACTTTTTCGACTTCGGGACGGCCAAGCAGGCCGGTCGGCATGAAGATCAACACCACGATCAAAATCGAGAACGCGGCGACGTCTTTGTATTCCACCGAGAAATAGGCCGACCAGAACGTCTCGATCAGACCGATCGCAAGCCCGCCGAGCATCGCGCCCGGCAGCGAGCCGATGCCGCCGAGCACGGCGGCGGTGAACGCCTTGATGCCGGCGACGAAGCCCATGAAGAAATCGACCAGGCCGTAATACAGCAGATACATCATGCCGGCGACGGCGGCGAGCGCGGCACCGATCACGAAGGTCATCGAGATGGTGCGGTCGACGTCGACGCCGAGCAGTGCGGCCATGGTCTGGTCCTGCTCGCAGGCGCGCATGTCGCGCCCGAGCCGGGTGCGCGACACCAGCCAGGTGAACAGCGCCAGCACCACGATGGTGGCGAGCACGACCATGATCTGGATATTGGATAGCTGCACGGCGAAGCCTTCGGAGCCCTCATGCAGCGTGTAGCCGCCGGTGATGATCGGCGGCACCGGCTTGACGCGCGCGCCCTGCGACACCTGCGAGAAGTTGGTCAACACGAACGACATGCCGATCGCCGACAGCATCGGCGCCAGGCGGAACGAATGCCGCAACGGCCGGTAGGCGATGCGCTCGATGGTCCAGCCATAGAGCGCGGTGATCGCCATCGAGACCAGCAGCACGATCAGAAGGATCAGGGGGATCGCGGTGAGGCCGAGCGACACCAGCACCAGGAATGAGATCAGCGCAATGAAGCCGCCGATCATGAAGATGTCGCCATGGGCGAAGTTGATCATGCCGACGATGCCGTAGACCATCGTGTAGCCGATTGCGATCAGTCCATAGATCGAACCGAGCACGAGGCCGTTGATCAGTTGCTGGGCGAAATAATCCATGCGCTGCCGTAACTCGAGGGGTGACGCGCCGAGGGCCCCCGGCAGCCTGATCCGTCGCGTCGTGGTATTTTCTAACAGTGGAACCCCGGCGGCGGCAACAGTGCCGGCTGCGGCCGAAAGGGCTTGTACATAACTACTTCGACGGGTGCGGTTCCGATGTCACAGGGTCGACACTCCGTTGCCTTGCAATGATCGCGCCGGAACCCGTGTTCCCCGAGCAACCGCAGTCCTGACGGCGCGTTGTCCCGAGCTTGATGAAAGCAAAGGGAGTTAAGCGAATGAGCAATCAGAACCAGAACCCCGGCCAGCAGAACCAGAACCCAAGTCAGAATCCGGGACAGAAGCCCGGTCAGCAGCAGGGCGGCGGTCAGAAGCCCGGCCAGCAGCAGCAGGATCCCGGCCGGCAGGGCCAGAAGCCCAATCCGGAGCGCTAGCTCGGCGCAATTGAGCAAATGTAACACAAGGGCCTCGCCGAACGGCGAGGCCTTTTTGTTCGGGACTTCTGTTTCGTTGGGTCTTCAGCTTCTGACTGTTGCTCAGGCCAGCTGATCGGCGAAGCGGCCGCGAAAGGCGTAGGAACCGAAATGCGTCAGCTCGCTTCGAAGGTCGAGCCAGATTTCGCCGCCGAGATCGAGCCAGCGCCGGCAGAAGGCGTAGTCTTCGGACAAATACTCGCCGGTCGTCTTGTCGATCATGCATTCGAACAGCGAGACGCGGTCGAGGTCGGCGCGAACCAGGTCGCCGGTGTTCAAGTCGTTGCTCTTGTGGTTCGCCCGATATTTGAGTTCGGGATGGGCGTCGCACAGCCTTACCAGGGCGGATCGCTTCATCATCAGGAAGCCGGTTCCGGCATATCGGACCTTGGCGAAGCCATCGCCGCGAGCCGTGATCTGGTCGCCCTCCCATGTGACGACATAGTCCAGCGAGGATGACGCGAGGTTCTGCCGCTTGGCTTCCGCAGCCCGCTGCACCTTTGCCCAATCGATGTGCTTGAGCGGGTAGGCCGCGGCCGCAACATCGGTGCCGCAATCCAGCAGCCGGAACACGGCCTCGGGTTCGAACCCGATATCGGCATCGATGAACAGCAGATGGCTGGCGCCGGATACGAGGAACTGGTGGGCCAGTTCGTTCCGGGCGCGCACGATCAGCGATTCGTTTCCTATCAGGTGGAACTGGATGTCGATGCCCCGGGCAGTGGCCGCAGCCTGAAGCTTCAGGGCGGACAGCACATAGGCCATCTTCAGGTCGCCGCCGAAACAGGGCGTCGCGACGAAAACGCGGGTTCTTTCGGTCATTTTACCCCCTCTATCTCGGCCGGCGCAGGTGCCGGCCTGGCCCGATCGCATCGATCCGGAACCATCGCACCGCGCTTAACCTTAACAAAGGGTTTAAATTGCTGCCGGCAATCGATCGGCGTTACCTCGCAGGCTGAACCGTCGCCGATCCAAAAGGCGCCGGAGAGAAGCGGGAAGCGGCAATGTCGAGCAACTGGCGGATCAGCTCCTTCAACGGCGCGCTGCTTGCGGCCTATTTCATTCCGGTCTGGACCATCATCGCCTTCAGCATCATGGTGTCGCCGATCCACGGCCTCTATGAGCGGCCGAGCGTGTCGATTGCGCTGTATGCCAACGACTATCTGCACCTCGGCAAGATGGCGACGGTGCGGCTGGCATGGCTGCTGGCGCTGGCGCGGATCACCGTGGTGGCGTTCTTCGCGGTCTTCCTCGCAATGGCCGCGTTCTCGCCATTGCGCAAGACCAGCAGCGGCGCCGACGAGGCGCTGGCGGTCGCGCTCTGCCTCGGCAGCGTGCTGAGCTTTGCCAGCATGATGATGGCATCCAAGGTCGGCGAGATCGAAGCGTTGCGCATGCATGCGGCCGAGCTTCTGATGCTGCTCGGCACCGCGATCGTGATGCTGTTCGAGACCTCGCCGAAGTCCGTCGCCAAGGCGCCGGCCGTCGAGACCAACGCAGCGGCGAGCGAGCTATCCCTTCAGCAGCCCTAGTTCGGCGATGATCGCGCCGGCTTCCTTGACGGCGTGATTGGCCGCGGGCACGCCGCAATAGATCGCCTGCTGCAGCAGGATCTCCTTGATGTCCTCGGGCGTGAAGCCGCCTTCGCTGAGCGCTGCGCGCACATGCAGGCGGAACTCGTCCCACTGGCCGAGCGCGACCATGGTGCCGATGACGAGCACGCGGCGCGTGCGGTGATCGAAATGCGGCCGGGTCCAGATGTCGCCCCACGCATAGCGCGTGATCAGGTCCTGGAAGTCGGTGTTGAACGCGTTGCGGTTCTTGATCGACTTGTCGACCCATTCATTGCCCAGCACCTTGCGGCGCTGCGTCATGCCGTCGTCACGGCGCTGATTGTCGTCCATTGATGTCTCCTCCCGTCATTGCGAGCGAAGCGAAGCAATCCATTTCACCGCTTGCGGAGGCATGGATTGCTTCGTCGCTTTGCTCCTCGCAATGACGTTTGTGGTTGTGGATTAGCGTTGCGTCAGGAAGCCGACCACGGCTTCGGTGAAGGCGTGCGACTGCTCGACATTTGAGATGTGCGCGGCGTCGAGCAGCGTCATGCTGGCGCCGGGAATGCCGCTGCGGATCATTTCACCTGCCGACACCGGCGTTGCCATGTCCTGCTTTCCTGCGATCACCAGGGTCGGGCTCTTGATCCTGGGCAACAGCGCGCGCTGGTCGAGCGTCGACAGCGCTTCACAGCAGGCGAGATAGCCCTCGACGGGAGAGGCGAGCAGCATCGCCTTCATGCGCGCCGTGGTCTCGGGTTCGCGCTCGCGGAAGTCCGCGGTCAGCCAGCCCGCGATCACGGCGTCGGCGACCGCCGCGATGCCGCCTTGCTTCACCGCCTTGATGCGGTTCAGCCAGTTGGTGGGATCGGGATAGTAGCAGGCGGTGTTGGCGAGGATGATCTTGCCGAATCTTTCAGGGGCGTTGGCGCCGAGCCATTGCCCGACCATGCCGCCCATCGACAGGCCGCACCAGTGCACCTTCTCGATGTTGAGGTCGTCGAGGATCGCGAGCACGTCGCGGCCGAACCGCTCCATCGAGTAGGGACCTGCCGGCACGTCGGATTTGCCGTGGCCACGACGATCGTAGCGGATGACGCGGAACATCTGCGTCAGTGCCCGCATCTGCGGCTCCCACATCTGCAAGGTGCAGCCGAGCGAGTTCGACAGCATCAGGGTCGGTCCGCCATCGCGGCCATCCACCTGGACGTTGAGCATGCATCCGTCGGCGTTGATCATCGGCATCGTCTTGTCCCTCTTGTCATGCGATCGCCGGGGCAAGCCCGGCAATGACATCGTCGCTACTTGTCGTCCAGTGAAGCAAGCAGGCGGTCGATCAGCGCCTGCGAGGCGCCCTGATAGGCCATCGGCTCGAACAGCTCCGCGATCCGCTTCGCGTCGAGATGCGCGGTGACCTTCGCATCCGATGACAGCAGGTCGCGCAAGTGCTTCTTCTCCGCAACCGCTTTCTTGCTGGCGGCCTCGATCAGATGATGGGCGTCGCTCTTGCCGATCGTTTCGGCCAGCGCAAAGGTGACGGCTTCCGCCATGATCAACCCATGGGTCGCATCGAGATTGACGCGCATCCGCGCCGCATCGACCTCGAGCCCTTCGGCGAGTTCGACGATTGCGGCGAGCGCGCCCGACGTCACCAGCATCAGGCCCGGCAATGTCGGCCATTCCGCATGCCACGGGCCGGCGCTGCGCTCATGGTCCTGCACCTGCGCGGCGAAGATCGTCGCGGCGAGGTTGGGCGCCATGGTCGCAGCCCCCAGCGCGCTCGCGGCGGCGACCGGATTGCGCTTGTGCGGCATGGTGGAGGAGCCGCCGCGGCCGGCGCCCGCGGGTTCGAAGGCTTCGCCAACATCGGTCTGCATCATCAGCGAGACGTCGCGCGCGATCTTGCCGCAGCTGCCGGCGAGGATCGCAAACACCGACGCGGCCTCCGCGATGCGGTCGCGGTGGGTATGCCAAGGTGCATCGGGCAGGGGCAGGTCCAGCTCTTTCGCAAGGCAGGCCGCGACCGCGAGGCCGTTGTCGCCGAGCGCGGCGAGCGTGCCGGCGGCGCCGCCGAATTGCACGGCCAGCGTCTCGCGGCGCAGGCGCAGCAAGCGCTTGCGGGAGCGGTGCAGGGCCGCGGCATATTCGGCAAGCTTCAGGCCGAACGGCATCGGCAGCGCGTGCTGCAGCCAGGTCCGCGCCACCACCGCGGTGTGACGATGGGCGCGGGCAAGGCCGGCAAAACCCGCAACGGCGCGGTCGAGGTCGATGAGCAGCGCATCGATGCCGGCGCGCAACGACAGCATGGTGGCAGTGTCGATGACGTCCTGGCTGGTCGCCCCCCAATGCACGTAACGCGCCGCCTCGGCATCCGCCTTGGCGACGTTGGCGGTGAGGGCCTTCACCAGCGGGATCGCCAGATTGCCGGATCGCGTCGCGGCATCGGCCAGCGCTGCGAGGTCGAATGATTCGGCTTTGCAGGCCGCGGCGATCGGTCCCGCGCTGGCTGCGGGAATCACGCCGCAAGCCACCTCGGCCCGGGCCAGCGCGGCCTCGAAATCCAGCATGTTCTGCAGGGTGGCGTCGTCGTCGCAGACCGCGCGCATCGCGGCGCTCGACAGCATCGACGCAAGCAGGGGGGAGAGGGCTGTGCTCATGGCGCGCGACCTAACCACTGTCGCGCGCTCCTGCCAATGCCCCGGCGCTGCCGCCAATTTCGACAGCGCCGATCGCGCGATTTCGTGAACGGCGGACGCGTCTTGCTGCGGTGCGAATATGCATCGCTCATCCTCCGAAGGTGCCCTTTCCTTTGCGCCCCGGCTGCTTTACTTGGGGGAAAAGGTTTCTTGTGATCGAGGAGGTCCCCCATGGCCATGACGATGACCGGCGAAGTCCAGCTTGCAGCGCCGCGCCAGGCTGTGTGGGACAAGCTCAACGATCCCGAAGTGCTGAAGGCCTGCATTCCCGGCTGCGAAGAGCTGGAGAAGACCGACGAGGGCGGCTTCCGCGCCACCGCCAAGATGAAGGTCGGCCCGGTCTCTGCCCGCTTCAAGGGCAAGGTCACCTTGAGCGATCTCGATCCGCCGAACGGCTACAAGATCTCAGGCGAAGGCGAGGGCGGGGTGGCCGGCTTCGCCAAGGGCGGCGCCACCGTCGGCCTCGCCGACAAGGATGGCGGCACGCTGCTGAGCTACAACGTGGAGGCGCAGATCGGCGGCAAGCTCGCCCAGCTCGGCCAGCGCCTGATCAATGGCGCCGCCAAGAAGCTGGCGGACGAATTCTTTGCAAATTTCGCCAAGGCGGTACAAGGTTAGCCCCGCGGGCGGGCCGGATCATTCAGGCCCCGCCGTGCCTTGCCGTTATGTCCTGGATGGGTGGCTCGAAAGGTTGCCCATCGCAGGGCGCGCCCATATTATGCCGTCTGGAATGATTTTAAACCGCCTGCTTCGCCGATATGCGGTGGCGCAGATAAGAGAGTGCTGATGGCCAAGATCTCAATGATCGTGAACGGCAACCCCGTTAACGCGAATGTCGACCCCCGTACCCTTCTGGTCCAGTTTCTGCGCGAAAACCTGCGGCTGACAGGTACCCATGTCGGCTGCGACACCTCGCAGTGCGGCGCCTGCGTCGTGCACCTGGACGGCAAGGCGGTGAAGTCCTGCACGACGCTTGCGGTGATGGCCGACGGTCATGAGGTCAAGACCATCGAAGGGCTGGCGGCCGATGGTGCGCCGCTGCATCCGATGCAGGAGGCCTTCCGCGAGCATCACGGCCTGCAGTGCGGCTTCTGCACGCCGGGCATGATCATGACCGCCGTCGACCTTGTGCATCGCAAGGGCCACGACCTCTCCGACGAGGTGATCCGCGAAGAGCTGGAAGGCAATCTGTGCCGCTGCACCGGCTACCAGAACATCGTTGCTTCGATCGCAGCCGGCGCCAAGGCGATGGCCAAATCGGACCTGGCTTAACAAGTCGCATCTCGCCCAATCAGCGATTCGTCGCGACAAGCGATCAGGACATTCCAATGTACGAATTCAAGTATCATCGTCCCGGGACCGTGCGGCAGGCCGCCAACCTGCTGGTGAAGAACGAGGACGCCAAGCTGATCGCCGGCGGTCACACGCTGGTGCCGGTCATGAAGCAGCGGCTCGCGAGCCCGCCGCATCTGGTCGACCTCTCCCATATCGAAGGTCTCGACACCATCGAGATGAAGGGCCGCTCGCTGGTGATCGGCGCCACCGCCAAGCACGCCGAGGTCGCGAACTCCGCGATCGTGGGCGAGGCGATCCCGGCGCTGGCCGAACTTGCCGGCATGATCGGCGATCCAGCCGTCCGCCATCGCGGCACCATCGGCGGCTCGCTCGCCAACAACGACCCGACCGCCGACTACCCGGCTGCGGTGCTGGCGCTGGGCGCGACCATCGTCACCAACAAGCGCCGTCTGAAGGCTGAGGAATACTTCCAGGGTCTGTTCTCGACTGCGCTGGAGGCCGACGAGATCATCACCAAGGTGATGTTCCCGCTGCCGAAGAAGGCAGCCTATGTGAAGTTCCGCAACCAGGCCTCGCGTTATGCGTTGGTCGGCGTGTTCGTGGCCAAGCGTCCGTCCGACGTGCGCGTCGCGGTCACCGGCGCGGGCTCCGACGGCGTGTTCCGCGTCACAGCGTTCGAGGAGGCGCTGAAGAAGCGCTTCTCGCACAAGGTGCTCGACGGCATTGCGGTTTCGGCCGACGGGCTGAACAGCGACCTGCACGGCAGTGCCGAATACCGCGCCCATCTGATCGGCGTTCTGACGCGCAGGGCGGTGGAAGCCGCCAACGCCAAGGACTAGATCCAAGGGACTAGATAAGGGACTAGATCCCAAGAGCTAGATCCCAAGGTCTAGATCCCAAGGTCTAGATTCAAGAACCAAATCCACGGCGTGATTTTGCTAACCCCTGTTCGAAGACTGGCTGTTCCATGAGTGCACCGGCGTTACCCACTTCCGTCGATGCGCTCGAGGAGCTGCTGACATCGCGCGGCTATCTCGCCGAACGGTCGCTCGCGACCGTGACCTATCTCGCGCTGCGCATGGGGCGGCCGCTGTTTCTGGAAGGCGAGGCCGGTGTCGGCAAGACCGAGATCGCAAAGGTCCTGTCGGCGGCGCTCGGGCGCAAGCTGATCCGCCTGCAATGCTATGAAGGCCTCGATGTTGCTTCCGCCGTCTATGAGTGGAGCAGCGCGGCGCAGATGATCGCGATCCGGCTCGCGGAGGCCTCCGGTGACACCGATCGCGACCAGCTTGCGAGCGACATTTTCGCCGAGCGCTTCCTGATCAAGCGACCGTTGTTGCAGGCGCTCGAGCCTGATGTCGCTGGCCCCCCGGTGCTGCTGATCGACGAACTCGACCGCGCCGACGAGGCGTTCGAGGCGTATCTGCTCGAAATCCTCAGCGACTTCCAGGTCACGATCCCCGAGCTCGGCACCGTGAAGGCGCCGGCGCCGCCGATCGTCATCATCACCTCGAACCGCACCCGCGAGATCCACGACGCGCTGAAGCGCCGCTGCCTCTATCACTGGGTGGATTATCCCACGGCCGACCGCGAGCTTGCGATCGTCAAGTCGCGGGTGCCGAACATTTCCGCGAAGCTGTCGCAGCAGGTCGTCCGCTTCGTGCAGGCGCTGCGCAACCAGGATTTCTACAAGTCGCCGGGCGTCGCCGAGACCATCGATTGGGCCACCGCGCTGTCCGAACTCGACGCGCGCTCGCTGACGCCGCAGGTGGTCGGCGACACGCTGGGCGCGCTCTTGAAGTACCAGGACGACATCGCGCGGATGCAGGGCGATGCGTTGCAGAAGACATTGAAGGAAGCGACGAGCGAGACGTAAGTCCGCGTGTTGCATTTTGCGCCCCGTCATTCCGGGGCGCGCCTGCCGGCGCATCCCGGAATGACGAGGCTGATGGATCGAGCAAACAAGATGGCCATCAACCACCTCGCGCCTCCGACCGGCCACATGGCCGACAACGTGATCGGCTTTGCCCGCGCGCTGCGGGCGGCCGGGCTCCCAGTCGGGCCGGGCTCGGTGATCGATGCGCTCGATGCGCTGCAGCTGATCGAGGTCGGACATCGCTCCGACTTCTACGCCACGCTGGAAGCGATCTTCGTCAAGCGCCATGAGCATGGGCTGATCTTCCGCCAGGCCTTCGAGCTGTTCTTCCGCGCCGCCGAGGAGTGGAAGAGCATGCTGGATTCCGTCCCGCTGCCCGACCACGCCAGGAAGAAGCCGCCGCCGGCCTCGCGCCGCGTCCAGGAGGCGATGGCGCAGCCGGCGAAGAGCGAGGAGCGGCCGCAGGCCCAGGAGCAGGAGCTGAAGCTCTCGGTCTCCGACAAGGAGGTGCTGCAGAAGAAGGATTTTGCGCAGATGACCGCGGCGGAGATCGCCGAGGTGACGCGCGAGATCGCCAGGATGCGGCTGCCGCAGGCCGAACTCGTGACCCGCCGCTACCAGCCGGATGCACGCGGCTTGCGGCTCGACATGCGCCGCACCGTGCGCAACTCGCTGCGCACCGGCGGCGAGATCATCGACATCCGCAAGCTCGGCCGGATCGAGAAGCCGGCGCCGATCGTGGCGCTGCTCGATATCTCCGGCTCGATGAGCGAATACACCCGCCTGTTCCTGCACTTCCTGCATGCCATCACAGACTACCGCAAGCGGGTCTCGGTGTTCCTGTTCGGCACCCGCCTGACCAATGTGACGCGCGCGTTGCGGGCGCGCGACCCCGACGAGGCGCTGGCGAGCTGCACGTCCTCGGTGGAAGACTGGGCCGGTGGGACGCGGATCGCGACCTCGCTGCACACCTTCAACCAGCTCTGGGCCCGCCGGGTGCTCGGGCAGGGCGCGATCGTCCTCCTTATATCCGATGGACTAGAACGCGAGGCCGATGCCAAACTGGCCTTCGAGATGGACCGATTGCACCGCTCCTGCCGCCGCCTGATCTGGCTCAACCCGCTGCTGCGCTATTCGGGCTTCGAGGCCAAGGCGCAGGGCATCAAAATGATGCTGCCCCACGTTGACGAATTTCGCCCGGTGCATAACTTGACGTCCATCAAGGGCTTGATCGGGGCGCTGTCATCCCCGCCGCCGGCGCACCACCGCAGCCTGATCCGCTCTGTAGCCTAAGAAGCCTGACCCGATAGCAGGAGGCCACCATGCTGAACCGCGACGAAGACATCCTTCAGGCCGCCGAGACCTGGCAGAAACAGGGCCATGGCGTGGCGCTCGCCACCGTGGTCGAGACCTGGGGCTCGGCGCCGCGCCCGGCCGGCTCGAGCCTCGTCATCAATGACGATGGCACGTTTCTCGGCTCGGTCTCCGGCGGCTGCGTCGAGGGCGCGGTGGTGACGGAAGCGCTCGACGTGATCGCGAGCGGCCAGCCAAAAATGCTCGAATTCGGCGTCGCCGACGAGACGGCCTGGAATGTCGGCCTGTCCTGCGGCGGTACCATCCGCGTTTTCGTCGAGAAGGTCGGTTAGCCGTGAAGCTCGAGATCCTGAAAGAGCTAAACGCCGAGCGCGCGGCGCGCCGCCCGGTCATCATCGTCACCGACACCGCCAATGGCGAGCAGCGCTTGGTGAAGGCTGCGGACATCGCCGCCGATCCGCTGCGCGTCGAGCTTGCCAAGCAGCTGCGGATGGGCAAGAGCGGCAATGTCGAGGCCGGCGGAAGAAAGCTGTTCCTCAACGTCTACGCGCCGACCGCAAAGCTCGTGATCATCGGCGCGGTCCATATCAGCCAGGCCCTGGCGCCGCTGGCGCGCTCGCTCGACTATGACGTGACGGTGGTCGATCCGCGCACCGCGTTTGCAAGCCCCGAGCGTTTCCCCGACGTGCCGCTGGTCGCCGAATGGCCCGACGTCGCGCTGCCGCCGCTCAACGTCGATCACTACACGGCGTTCGTCGCGGTGACGCATGATCCCAAGATCGACGACCCGGCGCTGCTGCACGCCTTCGACCGCGACTGCTTCTACATCGGCGCCCTCGGCTCGCGGAAGACGCATGCCAAGCGCGCCGAGCGGCTGCGCGCGCTAGGCGCGCGGGACAGCGACATCGCGCGCATCCACGCGCCGATCGGCCTCGACATCGGCGCGGTGTCGCCGTCGGAGATCGCGGTTGCGATCATGGCCGAGATCACCGCGCAGCTGCGCTTGCCCCCCAAGGAAAAAGAAGAAGCGGCATGAAGTTCGGTCCCGCCAGTCCGGCCGACGCGATTGGCGGCGTCACCGTGCACACGCTCCGCCAGGGCACGCTGGTGCTCAAGAAGGGCACCACGATCGGCCCGGATGAGGTCGAGGCGCTGACCAAGGCCGGCGTCAAGGACGTCGTCGTGGTGCGGCTCGAGGAGGGCGATGTCTCCGAGGACGTCGCGGCCGCCAGCATCGCGCAGGCGGTGGCGGGCGAGGGCGTCAATGTCGAGCGCGCCTTCACCGGCCGCGCCAATCTGTTCGCGGCGCGCCCGGGCGTGCTGGTGGTCGACCGCGCCGCGGTCGACCGCATCAACGGCGTCGACGAGGCCATCACCTTCGCGACGCTTGCGGCGTTCAAGCCGGTGGTCGAAGGCGAGATGATCGCGACCGTCAAGTTGATCCCGTTCGGCGTCGAGGGCCGGCTGCGCGATGCGGCCGTCGCCGTCGCCGGCAAGGACACGCTGCGGATCGCGCCCTATGTGATCCGGAAGGTCGGCGTGGTCTCGACGCTGCTGCCGGGCCTCGCGCCGAAAGTGATCGACAAGACGCTGCGCGTCACCGCCGAGCGGCTCGCGCCGGCCGGCGCCACCATCATCGCCGAGCGCCGGGTGCCGCATGACGAGACGGTGCTTGCGGCGTCGATCAAGGAATTGCTCGGCTTGGGGGCCGAGCTCGTCATCGTGTTCGGGGCGTCGGCGATCGCCGACCGCCGCGACGTGATCCCGGCCGCAATCACCGAGATCGGCGGCGCCATCGAGCATTTCGGCATGCCGGTCGATCCCGGCAATCTGCTCCTGATCGGCAGCGCCGGCGGCGTGCCGGTGCTGGGCGCGCCGGGCTGCGCGCGCTCGCCGGTCGAGAACGGTTTTGACTGGGTGCTGATGCGGCTGCTCGCCGGCATCAAGGTGACGCGGTCGGATCTCACCGGCATGGGCGTCGGCGGCCTCTTGATGGAGATCGTGACGCGGCCGCAGCCGCGCACCGTCCCCGACACCGAAGGCAACCGCAACGTCGCGGCGATCGTGCTCGCGGCGGGACGCTCGACCCGGATGGGCGGCCCGAACAAGCTGCTCGCCGAGCTCGACGGCAAGAAGCTCGCGCGCATCGTCGCCGAGCAGGCGCTGGCCTCGAGGGCTTCGGAGGTGATCGTCGTCACCGGGCATCAGGCCGACCTGGTCGAGCAGGCGCTTGATGGGCTCAAGGTCAAGTTCGTCCGCAACCCGGATTTCGTCGGCGGCCTCGCCAGCTCGGTGAAGGCCGGCATCTCGGCGGTCTCCGACAGCGCCGATGGCGCGGTCGTCTGCCTCGGCGATATGCCGCTGATCGATGCGAAGCTGATCGATCGTTTGATCGAGACCTTCGAGCCCGATCGCGGCCATCTGATCGCGGTCCCCGTCAGCGAGGGCCGCCGCGGCAATCCGGTCTTGTGGTCGCGGCGTTTCTTCAGGGAATTGATGACGCTCGATGGCGACATCGGCGCGCGTCATCTGATCGCCAAGCATTCCGAGGTGGTTGCCGAGGTCCCGGTCGAAGGCAACAGCGCCTTCCTCGACATCGACACGCCGCAGGCGCTGGAAGCAGCAAGGCGCGGCTAGCTCCATCCACCGTCGTCCCGGCGAAGGCCGGGACTCATAACCACAGGATGCACTTATTGTGCGACGCTGGGGGCCCGAGCGAATTCGATCACACAAGGCGTCCCGGCGACCGTGCGCAGCTGCGCACTAAGGCGGGATGAGTTTTGGTTGAATCGGCTTGCCGCGTTTTCGGTTCACCTCTCCCCGTCGGGGAGAGGTCGGATTGCGAAGCAATCCGGGTGAGGGCTCCTGCTCTTTCGATAGACCGTAACCCCTCACCCGATTTGCTGCGCAAATCGACCTCTCCCAAGGGAGAGGTGAACTCTCGACGCCGTTCCAGCTCAACCTAATCTCATCGCGCTTTAGGCCGGGACGACGTCGGATAGAACTCGTCTCAACCCGTCATTCACCATCTGGAAACGACCCCTGCGTACAGTCCGCGCCGGACTTTGGGGGATTTCCGCTTGATCATTTCGACCGCCGCCGCGCAGCGTCGCGTGCTGACGATTCTCGCTCTGACGTTGCTGCTCGGTGCCACGCGTTTCTCCGTGGAAAACTTCGTCCCCAAGGCTCGCGCGGCCGGCGCGTTCGCGGTCGGCAAATGCGGGGCGTATGGCCAGGCCTACGACTATCCGGCGGAGGGTGCGGCACGCGTCGCGGCGCTGAAGCAGTGCAAGGGCGATTGCACCACCGTCACCATGAAGCGCGCCTGTGCCGCGCTTGCGATCGACATGAAGAATCCTTGCGGCGCGCATGGCTATGCGGTGGCACCGAAGATCTCGAGCTCGCTCAATGCCGCGACCAAGAAGTGCTACGACTATGGCGGCAAGGAATGCGTGATCCGCGCCTGGGCCTGCGACGCCAAGGGGTAGCCCGGCGCGGCATACTGCGGCTAAGCTCCCGCCATGCAGTTCGACACCAAGATCGCGGTCGTGATCCGCACCGACCTGGAAGTCTGGCAGAAACTCAACGTGGCGTCGTTTCTCGTCGGTGGCATCGCCGCTTCGTTCCCCGAATGCATCGGCGAGAATTATGAGGACGGATCGGGGACCAGATATCTCCCCCTGATCGGCCAGCCGATTCTGATCTACGGCGCCGACCGCGCGCAGCTATCCCGGGCACTGGAGCGTGCGTTGGCGCGCGACGTGCGGCCGGCGCTCTACACCGAGGACATGTTCAGGACCACGCATGACGCCGCCAATCGCGAGGCGGTGAGGGCGGTGGCACGTAGCGATCTCAACCTGGTCGGCCTCGCCATCCGCGCCGAGCGGAAGGTGGTCGACAAGATCCTCGATGGATTGAAGTTTCACACGTAGCTCCCAGCGCAAGCAAGCGCCTGGGCGCGTGAGCGGAGCAGGGCTTCAGCGCGTGTCCCTTCCGTCGTCATTCCCCGATGCGCAATTGCGCATCTGGGGCGACGCGTAGCGTCGAGCCCGAAATCCATTCCACCAGGCGGCATGATCCCGAAATGTGGCGCGGCGTTTTGATCGCGCTCAAGGCGGCCAACAGCAACCTTTCGTAAGCAAGCGAGTTCTCCCTTAATCGCATTGACAATGACTGACTGGTCAGTCATATTCTGGCCATGACCGAGCGCATGAACACATCGACCCGTACCCCACCTGCAAAACGCCGGACCGCGAGCCGGGCCGCCTCGGCGAGGATCCCCAAGGTGACTTCGGCCAAGCTGCCTGAGGCGAGGCCGCCTGCGAACCGCGCCGAGAAATCGGCGGAGCGGCGCGCTGCGATCGTCGAGGCGGCGATGGACGAGTTCATCGCGCGCGGCTTTGCCGCGACGCGGCTCGACGACATCGCCAAGCGGGCAGGCGTCGCCAAGGGCACCCTCTATCTCTACTTCAAGGACAAGGAATCGATGTTCGAGGAGCTGATCCGCACCGCGCTGGTGCCGCTGATCGGCCGCTTGACCGCGCTGCCGGCCATCACCGGCCCCGTGCGCGACGCGGTGGAGGGATTTGCCGAGACCTTCATGCGCGAGATCGTGGCGACCCGCCGCGGCGACATCATCCGCCTGATCGTCGCCGAAGGGCCGCGCTTCCCGACGATCGCCGACTTCTATTTCCGCGAGGTGGTGTCGAAGGGCCTGGCCGGCATGAAGGCGCTGATCCAAATCGCGATCACGCGCGGCGAGATCAAGCAGCGGCAGCTCGGGGATTTCCCGCAGCTGGTGGTCGCGCCCGCGATCGTCGCGGTGATCTGGCAGAGCCTGTTTGCCCGCCACGCGCCGCTCGATGGGCTCGCGATGTTCAAGGTTCATCTCGATCTGATCTTCGGCGAACGGAGCAAGACATGACCGCTTCGCGCATGATGAAGCTGATCACGATCGTCGCGCTGGCGACGGCGCTGGCCGGATGCAAGGAGAAGCGCGACCCCGGCTTCCAGGGCTGGGTCGAGGCCGATATGATTTTCGTCAGCCCGGATGAATCCGGCCGCGTCATCAAGCTCAACGTGCGCGAGGGCGACGAGGTCAAGCCCGGCGATCTGCTCTACTCGGTCGATGACGATCTGCAGCGCGCCGATCTCAACCAGAACAACGCAACCCTGGCGAACGCCCGGCAGAGCTATGACCGCGCGGCCTCGCTGCGCGGCACCGGCGCCGGCACCCAGGCCAACCTGGATGCCGCCGTCTCGGCGCTGCGCGTCGCGGAGGCGCGCGTCGTCACCTCGCAGACGCGGCTCGACCGCCGCAAGGGTTTTGCGCCGATCGCGGGCTCGATCCAGCAGATCTATTTCCGCCAGGGCGAGATGGTGCAGGCGCAGCGGCCGGTGCTGTCGATCATGCCGCCCGGCAACATGAAGCTGCGCTTCTTCGTGCCGGAGACCGAGCTGCCGAAGCTTGCGCTCGGCGACGAGGTGAGGGTGACCTGCGACAATTGCGCTGATGATCTCACCGCCAAGATTTATTTCATCGCCACCACGGCGGAGTACACGCCGCCCGTCATCTACAGCCTCGATGAGCGCAACAAGCTGGTCTATTTGATCCAGGCGCGGCCGAGCCGGCCCGACGTGCTGCGCGTGGGCCAGCCGATCAGCATCTATCTCAACCCCAAGACGCCGGTGGCGGACCGCAGATGAACGGCGGCCCCACCAGCGCGCGGTCCAACGCATCGTCCATCGCGATCGATGTGAAGGGCCTGACCAAATCGTTCAACGGACGAGAGGTGGTCCACGACCTGTCGATGCAGGTCAAGCGCGGCGAGATCTATGGATTCCTCGGTCCAAACGGCAGCGGCAAGACCACGACCATCCGCATCCTGTGCGGCCTGTTGACGCCCGACAGCGGCGAGGGCACCTGCCTCGGCTACGACATCCGGCGCGACGCCGACAAGATCAAGCGCAAGGTCGGCTACATGACGCAGCGCTTCAGCCTTTACCAGGATCTGTCCATACGGGAGAACCTGGAATTCGTGGCGCGGCTCTACGGGATGCCCGATGCGCGCGGCGCCGCGCGCGACATGATCGCGCGCATCGGCCTCAAGGGGCGCGAGGAGCAGCTCGCCGGCGAATTGTCGGGCGGCTGGAAGCAGCGACTGGCGCTCGGCGCCTGCACGCTGCCCAATCCGCAATTGCTGCTGCTCGACGAACCCACCGCCGGCGTCGATCCCAAGGCGCGGCGCGATTTCTGGAACGAAATCCACGCGCTCGCGGCCGAGGGCCTCACCGTGCTGGTCTCGACCCACTACATGGACGAGGCCGAACGCTGTCATGAGATCGCCTATATCGCCTACGGTCATCTGCTGGCCCACGGCACGGTGGATGAGGTGATCGCGAAGTCCGCGCTGTCGACCTGGACGGTCACGGGCGAGGATTTCAACGGGCTGATGGCCGAGCTCACCGGCAAGCCCGGCGTCGACATGGTGGCGCCGTTCGGCACCAGCCTGCACGTCTCCGGCCGCGACAAGGCGGCGCTCGAGGCTGCCATCGCGCCGTATCGAGACAATTCGAAATGGCGCTGGCAGCCGAGCGAGCCATCGCTCGAAGACGTCTTCATCGATCTGATGGGGCGCTCCAAAGACAATTTTCAGGGATAGGTTCCGATGAGCGCGACGGATACGATCCGGAAGGATGAGGAGAGGGAGCCGGCATTCGGTTTCTGGCGGCGCAGCTACGCGATGCTGGTCAAAGAATTCATCCAGCTTCGCCGCGACCGCGTGTCGTTCGCCATGATTATCATCATTCCCGTGATGCAGCTGCTGTTGTTCGGTTTCGCGATCAACACCACGCCGCGTCATCTGCCGACCGCCGTGCTGCTGCAGGAGGATTCCGATCTCGGACGCTCGATCCTGAAGGCGATGGAGAATACCGCCTATTTCCATTTCACGCGCGAGGTGCATACCGTCGAGCAGCTCGACGAGCTGCTGCAATCCGGGAAGGTGCTGTTCGGCGTCGAGATCCCGCGCGGCTTCGAGCGCGCGGTGCGGCGCGGCGACAGACCGGCGCTGCTGGTCGCGGCCGACGCCACCGATCCGGTCGCTGCAGGCTCGGCGCTCGGCGCGCTCGGGCCGCTGGTGCAGTCGGCGCTGGCGCACGACCTGCATATCGGCGATCCGCCCGAAATGCCGTTCGAGATCCGCGCCCATGCCCGCTACAACCCGGCGGCGGAATCCCGCCTCAACATCGTGCCGGGCCTGGTCGGGACCATTCTCACCATGACCATGCTGATCTTCACCGCGCTGTCGGTGACGCGCGAGATCGAGCGCGGCACGATGGAAAGCCTGCTGTCGATGCCGATCAAGCCGGTCGAGGTGATGTTCGGCAAGATCATCCCGTATGTGATGGTGGGTTTCATCCAGGCCGGGCTGATCATCGGCATCGGCGTGTTGCTGTTCGGCGTACCGGTGCTCGGCAGCCTGACATTGCTGGGGCTGCTGACCACGCTGTTCATCACCACCAATCTGTCGATCGGCTATACTTTCTCGACCATCGTGCAGAATCAGCTGCAGGCCATGCAGCTCTCGATGATGTTCTTCCTCCCGAGCATCCTGCTGTCCGGCTTCATGTTTCCGTTCGCGGGGATGCCGGTCTGGGCGCAATATATCGGCGAGGTCCTGCCGCTGACCCATTTTATCCGCATCGTCCGTGCCATCATGCTGAAGGGCGCGGCGATGCCGAACCTGCAATATGACACGATTGCGCTCGCCGCCCTGATGCTGTTCGCCATGACAGTCGCCGTGACGCGCTTCCGCCGTACGCTCGATTGAGGCTAGGATGGATGCCGTCAATGATCGTCACTCCGGGGCGGCGCGCAGCACCGAACGCGGAATGACGAGATTTCGGGCTCGCTTCGCGCCCCGGAACGACGGGAGCAGGGGAATGGCCGGATTCCGGGACGAAGCGAAGACGGGACAGGACACCACCGTATCCGCGGACTTCCATCACGCCCTGATGCAGGAGGTGATGACCACCGAGCTGCTGCGCATCAAGGTGCTGATCGGCATCGCCGTGGTATTTTCGGTGATCAGTTCGGTGATCTACTTCACGGCTCCCGATGCGCTGGTGCGGGTGTGGCATGGCAATTTCAAGCCGTCCTATCTCTACTCCATCATTGTGCCGTTCATCCTGTTCGAATTGTGGGTGCATAGCGCGATCATCAGGCACCGGAAGCAGGGCCGCGACCTGCCGATTATCAGGCGCTATATCGGCGCCCTGATCGAGACGTCGATGCCGACGGTTGCGCTCGGCCTGCATATCGACAGCATGGGCCCGGTCGCCGCGCTCGGCTGGGTCGCACCGCTGGTCTATTTCATCTTCATCATCGCCTCGACCTTGCGGCTGGATTTCTGGCTGTCGACCTTCACCGGCTTTGTCGCGGCCTCCGAGCTGTTCTGGATGGCGATGTATTATCGTCCTGACGGGACGCTCGATCCCGCGCCGGATTTCTTCTATCACTGCGCGCGCAGTGTGGTGGTCCTGGTGTCGGGCGTGCTCGCGGGCACCGTCGGCCTGCAGCTGCGGCGCCAGTTCGCGGCCAGCATCGCCGCCGCCACCGCGCGCGACCGCATCACCAATCTGTTCGGCCAGCACGTCTCGCCGCAGGTGGTCGAACGCCTGATGGCGGAGGAGGCCTCTACCGCGAGCGACATCCGCCGGGTCGCCGTGATGTTCGTCGATTTCCGCAGCTTTACCGCGGGCGCGCGCTCACGCTCGCCGCAGGAGGTGGTCGATCGGCTCGACGGCGCCTTTGCGGTGCTGGTCGATATTCTCGATCGCCATGGCGGCATCGTGAACAAGTTTCTCGGCGATGGCTTTCTCGCGCTGTTCGGCGCGCCGTTCGAGGCCGGCGACGCCGCGCATCAGGCGGTCGCCGCCGCGCGCGAAATGCTTGCCGCCAACGAGCGCACCAATGCGGCCTCGAGCTGGCCGCTGCGCATCGGGATCGGCATCCATATCGGCGAGGTCGTCGCCGGCAATATCGGCTCGCCGCGGCGCAAGGAATACACCGTGATCGGCGACACCGTGAATTTTGCCGCCCGGCTCGAGGCGCTCAACAAAGAGCTCGGCTCGCAGTTCCTGATCTCCTCTGCCGTGCGCGAGGCGCTCGGCGATGCGTGCCCGGACGCCGTCTCGCGCGGCGAGATCCCGGTGCGGGGTTACGAACATCCGGTGCCGGTCTGGCAATTGGGGTAGGCCGCAGCCATCCAGATTTGAGGTAATAAGGTAGCGATTGACGCGGCATCATATGCTCATATAGATGACTAGATGAATTCAACCCTGGACGACCGCCTCCCGCGCTACCAGCGTCTCCGCGACGACCTCGCGGCGCGCATCAATCGCAATGAATGGCGTCCAGGGGACCTGATCCCCTCCGAGCCCGAGCTCGGCGCGCATTACTGCGTCGCGATCGGCACCGTGCGCAAGGCGATCGACCAGCTCGTCGGCGACGGGGTGCTGGAGCGCCAGCAGGGCCGCGGCACCTTCGTGCGCCGCGCGCGATTCAATTCCTCGCTGTTCCGCTTCTTCCGCTTCCAGTCGGAGAGCGGCGAGCGCCGCGTGCCGCAAAGCCGTATCCTGCGGCGCAAGGCGATGCCGGCGACCTCGGCGGTGGCCTCGGCGCTTCGAATCGGCGTCGGCGAGCCCGTCATCAGCCTGTCGCGCCTGCGGCTGATCGACGACGTGCCGCTGCTCGCCGAGGAGATCTGGCTCGAGAGGTCGCGCTTCGAGGCGCTGCTCGCGCTCGCGACCTCCGAGTTCGGCGACTTGCTGTATCCGCTCTATGAGGACCGCTGCGGTCAGGTCGTGGTGTCCGCCGATGAAATCCTCACCGTCGAGATCGCGACTGAGATGCAATCGCGCCTGCTGCGATTGGAGGCCAGCGCGCCGCTGATCGTGATCGAGCGCCTGGCCTTCGATCTGGAGCGGCGGCCGATCGAATGGCGCCGCTCGCGTGGGCCGGCGGACCGCTTCCGCTACCACGCCGAGATCAGGTAGCGCGGCGTCAAAACAGAACAACAGACAAGATCACGGGGGGGAATGATGGCAAATTGGTACAGCGAATGCTCGCCGCTCGAGCGACGCACCTTCTGGGCAAGTTTTGGCGGCTGGGGACTCGACGCGCTCGACGTCCAGATGTTCAGCCTCGCCATTCCGGCGCTGATCACAGCCTTCGGGATCAGCAAGGCCGATGCGGGGCTGCTCGGCTCGGTCACGCTGTTCTTCGGCGCGTTCGGCGGCTGGCTCGGCGGCGCGCTCGGTGATCGCTTCGGGCGCGTGAAGGCGCTGCAGATCACGGTCGCGACCTTTGCGCTGGCGACCTTCGCCTCGGCCTTCGCGATGAACTACAGCCAGCTCGTGGTCCTGAAGGCCATTCAGGGCGTCGGCTTCGGCGCCGAATGGGCCTGCGGCGCGGTGCTGATGGCGGAGATCATTCGTCCCGAGCATCGCGGCAAGGCGCTCGGCGCGGTGCAGAGCGCCTGGGCGGTCGGCTGGGGCGCGGCGGTGCTGCTCTCGGCCCTGGTCTTCACCTATGCGCCCGCCGATATCGCCTGGCGCATCCTGTTCGCCGTCGGCCTGATCCCGGCGCTGCTGATCCTGTATATCCGCCGCGGACTGAAGGAGCCGCCGCGCGCCGCGCCGCGCGAGGGCGAGCCGCCGTTCTTCGCCACGCTCGCCGGAATCTTTCACCGCGACGTGCTGCGCGCGACCTTGATCGGCGGCCTGTTCGGCATCGGCGCCCATGGCGGCTATGCAGCGCTGACGACATTCCTGCCGACCTATCTGCGCGAGGTGCGGCATCTCTCGGTGCTCGGCTCCAGCGCCTATCTCGCCGTGATCATCGTCGCCTTCTTCTGCGGCTGCGTGGTGTCGGGGATCATCAGCGACCGAATCGGGCGGCGCGCCAACGTGACGCTGTTCGCCGCCGCCTGTGTCGTGACAGTGCTGGTCTACATCTTCGCGCCGCTCTCCAATTCGCAGATGCTGGTGCTCGGATTCCCGCTGGGCTTCTTCTCGGCGGGCATTCCCGCCAGCATGGCGGCGCTGTTCAGCGAGCTCTATCCGGCGGGCGTGCGCGGCACCGGCGTCGGCTTCTGCTACAATTTCGGCCGCATCGTCTCCGCGGCGTTTCCCTTCCTGGTCGGCTACCTCAGCGATCACATCGGCCTCGGTGCTGCGATCGGGATCGACGCGGCGTTCGCCTATTCGCTGGTGCTGGTCGCGGTGCTGATGCTGCCGGAAACCCGCGGCAAGGTTTTCGAGCAGGCCGTCGCCACGCGCGCGTGATGATGAGGAATGATCATGACATCGTACGAACTTGGGTACGAACGTGGGTTGACGCGGCGCCGGTTTGCCGCGGGGATGGTTGCCGCGCTGTCGGCGGGCGGATTGGCGAGCAAAGTGAGGGCTGAGGTGCCGAAACTCGCGATCGATACCCACGCCCACGTCTTCCATCGCGGGCTGAAGCTTGCGCCCGGCCGACGCTACGCGCCCGACTACGACGCGCCGCTCACGCTCTATCTGCAGCAGCTCGACCAGAACGGCATCACCAATGGCGTGTTGGTGCAGCCGAGCTTTCTCGACACCGACAATTCCTATCTGGTCGAATGCCTGAAGGCGACCAATGGCCGCCTGCGCGGCATCGCCGTGGTCGACGTTGCCGTTGCCGCCGAGGAGCTTCGCACGCTCGATCGCGCCGGGGTAGCGGGCATCCGTCTCAATCTGGTCGGCCAGAAGCTGCCTGATCTTTCGTCGCCGGAGTGGACGGCGCTGCTGGCGCAGATCAGAACGCTCGACTGGCAGGTCGAGATCCAGCGCAACGCCAGCGATCTCGCGACGCTCGCGCCAACGCTGCTCGACCAGGGCGTGAAAGTCGTGCTCGATCATTTCGCCTTGCCCGATCCAAAGCTCGGCATCGACGATCCCGGATTCCAGTCGGTCCTCAAGCTTGGCGCGACGCGAAATGTCTGGGTCAAGATCTCGGCACCCTATCGCAACGGCGCGGCCGGCGAGGCATTCGCGAAGCAGGCCTATCCGTTGCTGCGCACGGCGTTCGGCGTCGATCGACTGCTGTGGGGCAGCGACTGGCCGCACACCCAATTCGAGACAACGCAGAGCTACGCCAAGAACCGCAAATTCCTCGACGAGCTCGTCACCGATGCCGATGAGCGTGCCCGCGTGCTCGCATCGCCGCGCGAGCTGTTTCGCTTTTAGCTCGCGCGATTGTACCGAGTGCTCTGAAGGGTGTCGTTGCTGCTGTGCTACGATGACGCCATCGGAATGACCGGCACAAGGACACGCAAGATGCAGCGCCGCTATATCACTGTCGACGTTTTCACCGACCGCGCCTTCGGCGGCAACCCGCTCGCCGTGGTGCTCGACGCCGAAGGGTTGTCGACCGGGCAGATGCAGGCGATCGCGACCGAGTTCAACTATTCCGAGACGACCTTCGTGCTGCCGCCGCAGGACAAGGCCAACGACGCCCAGGTTCGCATCTTCACGCCGGTCAGAGAACTGCCGTTTGCCGGGCATCCCAATGTCGGCACAGCCTTCGTGCTGGCGCAGCTGGCGAAGGAGCCGAAGCCGCGTCTGATCTTCGAGGAGAAGGCGGGATTGGTCCCGGTCGATATCGCGCGAGAGGGTGGCAGGGTCGTTGCCACTGAACTGACCGCCCCGCAGCCGCTGTCGCGCCTGTCGCAGTTCTCCGCCGGCGAGGTCGCGAGCCTGATCTCGCTCACGGCAGACGACGTCAGGACGGATCGCCAGGCACCGCAGGTGGTCGGGGTGGGAACGCCGTTCCTGGTCTTCGAGGTCGCATCGCGCGATGCGGTCCGGCGGGCCAAGCCGGATGCGGCGGCGTTCGCGCGCTTCTTCCCGCGTGACGGAGCATTCTCCGCGTATTTCTACACGCGCGACGTCCCCGTCGCGGAGGCGCCTTGCGATCTGCAGGCACGGATGTTCTTTCCGGGATCAAGCGGCCTGATCGAGGACCCGGCCACCGGCAGCGCCACGGTCGCCGCGGCCGCGCTGCTTGCCGCGCTCGATGCGTTGCGCGACGGCGACCTGAAGCTGACGGTCGGCCAGGGTTTTGACATGGGCCGGCCGAGCCTGCTGCTGACCCGCGTGCGCAAGCAGAATGGCGCAATCATATCCGCGCATGTCGGCGGGGCCTGTGTGCAGATGATGGAGGGGACGTTGCGCATCGCGGGGAACGAAGGCTAAAGCGGGATGAGTTTTGGTTGAATCGGTCTGGCGCGGTCTCGGTTCACCTCTCCCCGTTGGGGAGAGGTCGGATTGCGCCTGGCGATGCGAAGCATCGTCCAGTGCAATCCGGGTGAGGGCTCTTGCTCTCTCGATTGACCGTAACCCCTCACCCGATTTGCTGCGCAAATCGACCTCTCCCAAGGGAGAGGTGAACTTTCGACGCCGTTCCAGCTCAACCTGATCTCATCAGGCCTTAGACCTGCGGCGCTGCGAGGTTCTCGATCTTGACGCCGTCGCGCTCCTCGATGATCTCGGCGATCCAGCGGCGGTGACAATGTTCGTGGTCGCGCTCGTAGCAGAGGATGCAGACCGGGCCCGACTTCTTCACCAGCGCCGACAGCTCGTCGAGCTCCTCCTTGGCCTGCACCGTCTTGAGGTGCGCCGAGTAGATCTTGTGCAGCAGCGCATATTGCCCGCTGCGCGCCGCCTCCCGTCCGCTCTTCGGCGTACCGAGGCCGCGGAGGTGGACGTAGCCGATGCCGCGCTCGTCGAGGCCCGCGGCGAGCTGGCTCTTGGAGAAGCCGGGGCGGCGCGAGGAGGCGACCGCGCGGACGTCGACCAGCAGCTTGACGCCGGCGTGCTGGAGCTCATCGAGCACGGCCTTGGACGGCGTCTGCTCGTAGCCGATGGTGAACAGCCTCGATGCCTTCGCCATCGGCTCTCCCTCACTTCACCCGTTCGATCAGCTCCATCGCGCCCGCTGGCGCGCGGATCTTGCCCTCGTGGATCACGTAGGCGAACACGTCGCGCGGCGTCTTCTTCGGCACGGATTTGTCGACCCGCGGCAGGTCGTCCGGCTCGCCGCCGCCGGCCCAGTCCCGGAACCGCTTGGCCCAGGCGTCGAGCTGCTTCGGCGGATAGCAGGTCTTCAATTCGTCATTGCCCTTCTGCAGCCGGGCATAGACGAAGTCGCTGGCGATATCGGCGATCGCCGGGTATTTGCCGTGCTCGGCGAACACCACGGGTACCTCGAATTGCCGCAGCAGCGCGATGAATTCCGGCACGCAAAAGCTGTCGTGACGCACTTCGACGACATGACGCAGCGCGCGGCCGTCGAGCTTGCGCGGCAACAGCTCGAGGAATTTGCCGAAATCGGCGCCGTCGAATTTCTTGGTCGGCGCAAACTGCCAGAGCACCGGGCCGAGCCGGTCCTTCAGCTCAAGCACGCCCGAATCATAGAACCGCTTCACCGAATCGCCGGCCTCGGCGAGCACGCGGCGGTTGGTGGCAAAGCGCGGCCCCTTCAGCGAGAAGATGAAGCCGTCGGGCACTTCGTTCGCCCATTTGCGAAAGCTCTCCGGCTTCTGCGATCCGTAATAGGTGCCGTTGATCTCGATCGAGGTCAGCTTGGAGGCGGCGTAGGACAGCTCTTTCGCCTGTGTGAGCTTCTCGGGATAGAACACCCCGCGCCACGGCTCGAAGGTCCAGCCGCCGATACCGATATAGATTTTGCCTGCGTCTGTCTTGGTCGCCTTGGTGGGAGCTTTGGCCACGACTGCACTCATCGCGAGGAGGGGGAACAGGGATCGAACGTAGTCAAAATAATCGTGATTGGCCAGTTTGCCAGATTGGCGCGGCGGTGCTTATCGTCGCTCTCGCTCTTCGCTACGATGCGCCAAAATGGAGAACAACAGATGCGCATGCTGGTTGCGGCCGCCCTCTTGATCACGTCCTCCGCTGCGATATCCTCCGCTGCGATGGCCGACGAGGTCGACGATGCGCACAAGCTCGCGATCACCGGCCGCGACGCCTACTGGAATTGTCTCGCCCGCGAATATCCCCGCGACAGCAACAAGGCGATGTCCGACCAGGAGTTCACCTCGCTGATCGCCAATGTCTGTCCCTCGGAACGGCAGAATTTCCGGGTATCGCTGATCGACTTCCTGTCGCTGCAGTTTCCGAAGCAGGATGCCGACGCCAATCTGGCGACGGCCAACCGCGCGATCGAGCTGGCGCAGAAGGACATCGTGACCGCCTTCACCCGGCGCAGGGCCGCGGCGAAATAGGTTCCCGAATCCTGTTGCGGCCGGCCGATTTTTGATATCAATCCGCGCAGGCGAGGGGATGATCGGCATGAGATCGCAATCGACGGCAGGCTTTTTGGGCGCAGTGGTCGCAGCCATCGCGCTGGCGGCGGCGTTCATCTACGGGCCGTCGCCGAGCCAGCTCCGCAATCCGACCCAGCCCGCAGCAGCGCAGCCGCAGGCGGCTCCGGCCACTGAGGCCGCACCGGCGGCCCCGGTGCCACGTGGCCCGGTGATCCGGGAAGTCCCCAACAACTAGCGCCAAGACCCTTCGCGGACCGCCCTTCGGGACCGCCCTTTGCCGACCGCCCCTTGCGGACCGCCTGGGGCCTTCCTATCTAGCTTGCAACGGCGACGTTGCAGCTTAAGGGCTCCGGCGCCGGGACGACCACGACATTGTTTGGCTGCGCCGGATGTACGCGCGCCTCTTGTTCGTGGTCGTTGGCATTTTCGGGGGTATTTTGCCCCGTTTTCCCGCCTCCCGAGACCGCGTTTGGGCCAGCCCGCCTTGGCAGCGGCGGAGGCTGCGGCTATACGCTGGCGCTCATGAATGACGCCATCAAGCTAGCCCCCGAAACCGCCTCGCAGGCAGCAAGTTTGCCGCAGCTTTCGGTGGTCGTCCCGACCTTCAATGAGCGCGACAATGTCACGGTATTATACCGCCGGCTCGACGCGACCCTGAAGGACGTGTCCTGGGAGGTCATCTTCGTCGATGACAATTCGCCCGACGGGACCTGGGACGTGGTGCGCGCGCTGGCGCGGAAGGATTCCCGCGTACGCTGCATCCGCCGGATCGGCCGGCGCGGCCTGTCCGGCGCCTGTATCGAGGGTATCCTGGCGTCGAGCGCGCCCTATGCCGCGGTCATGGACGCGGACCTCCAGCATGACGAGACCCAGCTCCCGAAGATGGTCGCGCTGCTGCAGAGCGGCGAGGCCGAGCTCGTAGTCGGCAGCCGCTATATCGAGGGCTACAAGACCGAAGGCTTCAACAAGCAGCGCGCCGGCGCCAGCGCCCTTGCTACCGAGATCGCGCGCCGCTCGCTGAAGGTCGAGATCGCCGATCCCATGAGCGGCTTCTTCATGATCCGCCGCGACCGTTTCGAGCAGCTCGCGCCGCAGCTGTCGACCCAAGGCTTCAAGATCCTGCTCGATGTCGTGGCGACGGCGGAGGGCAAGCTGCGCGCGGTCGAAATTCCCTACACATTCGGTTCCCGCCAGCATGGCGAGAGCAAGCTGGACTCGATGGTCGCGCTCGACTTCCTTGGCCTGGTGCTGGCGAAGCTGACCAACGATCTTATCTCGCTGCGCTTCATTCTGTTCGCAGCCGTCGGCGGGCTCGGCTTGCTGGTGCATCTCAGTGTGCTGTTCATCGCGCTGGAATTGTTCAAGGCGCCGTTCCCGGAGGCCCAGGCCACCGGCGCGATCGTCGCCATGACCAGCAACTTCATCCTCAACAATTTCCTGACCTATCGCGACCAGCGGCTGAAGGGCTTCGGCATCCTGCGCGGCCTGCTGCTGTTCTATCTGGTCTGCAGCGTCGGCCTGCTCGCCAATGTCGGCGTCGCGTTCTCGGTCTACGACCAGGAGCCGATCTGGTGGCTTGCGGGCGCGGCCGGCGCGCTGATGGGCGTGGTGTGGAACTACGCGATGTCCGGGCTGTTCGTCTGGCGCAAGCGATGACGGTGGCATGAACGCGAACGAGGCGCGGCTGGCCCGGAACACCGCTCTTGCGGTGTGCGCGCTGCTCGTGCTGCGGCTGGCCGCCGCCGCATGGACGCCGCTGACCTTCGACGAAGCCTATTACTGGATGTGGTCGAAGGCGCTTGCCGGCGGCTATTACGACCATCCGCCGATGGTGGCGGTCGTGATCCGGATCGGCACCATGATCGCGGGCGACACGGCGTTCGGCGTGCGGCTGGCGTCGATCCTGCTTGCGTTGCCGATGAGCTGGGCGATCTACCGGGCAGCCGAGATCCTGTTCGGCGGCCGGCGCATCGCCGCGAGCGCAACCATCCTGCTCAATGTCACGCTGATGGCCGCCGTCGGCACGCTGATCGTGACGCCGGATGCGCCGCTGCTGGTTGCCGCGAGCTTCCTGCTGTATTCGCTCGCAAAGGTGCTGGAGAGCAGCCGCGGCGCCTGGTGGCTTGCGGTCGGCGTCAGCGCAGGCCTGGCGTTGCTGTCGAAATACACGGCGCTGTTCTTTGGACCCGCGATCCTGATCTGGCTTGCGATGGTGCCGAAGCTGCGGCGCTGGTATCTCTCGCCTTGGCTCTATCTCGGTGGCCTTGTTGCGGCCGGCCTGTTTGCGCCGGTCATCCTCTGGAATGCCGATCACCACTGGGTGTCGTTCATCAAGCAGATGGGCCGCGCCCGGATCGAGGACTTCCGCCCGAATTACATCGCCGAGCTGATCCCGACGCAGTTTGCGTTCGCGACGCCCTTGGTCTTCATCCTCGGTGTGATGGGCCTCTACGCGCTCTCCCGGCGCCGCGCCGGCGCGATGCCCGCGCGCGTGCTGGTCAATACGATGTTCTGGACCATCGTGGTCTACTTCACCTGGCACGCGCTGCATGCGCGGGTCGAGGCCAACTGGTTCGCGCCGGTCTATCCGGCCTTTGCGGTGGCGGCCGCGGTCGCGGCGATCCAGGTGCAGTGGGCGCCACGCGAGCAGCGCACGATCGATTTCTGCCGCCGCTGGGCCGCGCCCACTGGCGTCGTGCTGTTCGCTCTGCTGATCGTGCAGGCCAATACCGGCATGCTCTCGGGCTACCGCCGCGACGCTACCGTGCGCAGCGTCGGCGTCGGCTGGCAGGAGCTCGCCAATGAGATCGAGGCGGTGCGCGCGCGCTCCGGCGCGAGCTGCGTGCTGTCGCCGGACTACGGCACCACCGGCTGGCTTGCCTTCTATCTTCCCAAGGGCACCTGCGTCGCCCAGCAGGGCCAGCGCATTCGCTGGGTCAACATGCCCGAGCCGAGCCCGGCGCAGCTGGCCGGCAAGCTGCTGTATGTGCATGAGGTCGAGCAGGCGATGCCTGCTTCGGTGCGCGACAATTTCGCCCATGTCGAAACCGTCGCCGAGGTCAAGCGCATGCGCGGGCCGCTGGTGATCGAGACTTACGCGCTCGATCTGCTGGACGGCGCAAAGGGCGACGTCTTCGACCGGTCGCCGCCGCCGGAACTGCAGTAAAACTGTCACTGGCGCATGTCGGATCGTCCGGGTCCGGCTCGTCTTCCAGGGACCCGTCAACCCCGCGAGGTTCCAACCATGACCAGTTCCGTCCTCAAGCCCGCAGCCGAACTCGCCAGCACCAACGCCAGGCGCTTTCCCAATGAGAGCGCCGAATATCGTCGGGCGCGCCAGGCGCTGCTCGTCGAGGAGATCGAGCTGCGCCGGCACATCGCGCGCGTCGCCGAGCTGCGCCGCGCCCTGCCGCCGGGCGGCGAGGTGACCGGGGCCTATGAGTTCACGGGAGAGTCCGGCCCGGCCTCGCTCGCCGATCTCTTCGGCAGCAAGCAGACGCTCATCATCTACAGCTACATGTTCGGCCCGCAGCGCGAGAAGCCGTGCCCGATGTGCACATCGTTCATGGGCACATGGGAGCAGAAGCTGCCCGACATCGAGCAGCGCGTGTCGTTCGTGTTCGTGGCGCGCTCGCCGATCGCGCGGCTGATCGAGGCGAAGAAGGCGCGCGGCTGGACGCGTCACAAGGTCTATTCGGATGCGTCGGGCGATTACACGCGCGACTATGTCAGCAAGGATGACCGCGACGTGCCCGGCTACAATGTCTTCACGCGCCAGAGCGGCGTGATCCGGCATTTCTGGGCGGGCGAGATGGGAGCCGGCACGGTCGACCCCGGCCAGGACCCGCGCGGCGCGCCGGACATGGATCCGCTCTGGACCCTGCTCGACACCACGCGCGAGGGGCGCGGCGCGGACTGGTATCCGAAGCTCAGCTATTGAGAGATGGATTTTGCTCGATCCCCGCGCGATTACGGGGCCATCGGCAAGGAAATTCTCCCTAGGATTTATCTCGCATGCGGCGGCGGTGCCGCGTGCCGGAATGTCCCATCATGGGACAAAAAAGCCGCTTTGGCGGTCCAATGTGATCTTAAAAAAGCCCTACGCCACAGGCACTTCCCGCGCCGCAGGGGATCGCACGCGGTTAAGTCGCATTTAACTAAAAGTCGCCTTAATGGCCGTCTGTGCCCCCGCGCGACGTTGAGCCGAACATCGTTCGACGATGCGTCGAGTGAGGGACAAAGGTGGACCTGTTTTGAGCGCCGGGCGTATGGGTACGAGTGCGAGTGCGTATGTTCTTGGGGCGCCAAGCCGCAAGAAATCCTCCCGAAAAATCCTCCCACAGCATTTCCTCGGCAGTGCCGCGGTGGCGGGGCTGGTGCTTGGCTGCGCCTGGACCGTCTATGCCAACATCTTTGCGGCGAGCGTCTATCCGTCAGTCGGCAATGCGTCGTTTGACGCGCCGGTGGCGAAACGGCCCGTCGCCGTTGCCGCGCGGCCCGCACCTGCGTTCAACGAGGTGTTCGCGTCCCTGACGCCGGCGCCGGCCGCGCCCGCCAAGACCGAGGTCGCGAAGTCGGAAGCCCCGACACCGTCGCTTATGTTTAACGATCGGTTTGCGGCCGCCGCGCCCGAGGGCGTCGCGTCCAGCGTCGTGGCTGACGCCGCACTGCAGATCGACCCGATCAAGCAGGCCGCTGAATCCAAGGTTGCCGTTGCGGCGAGGGCGGTGGCGACGGCAGAACTCGCCGAGACATCGAAGCCTTTGCCGGCGCCGAAATCGGTCGAGACCGCCAAGAAGCAAGCCGCCGCCAATCTGAAGGTGGCGCTCAACGATCCCTCCGCGACGGTTGAACCCAAGGGAACTGCGAAGGCGCCCGAGGCCAAGCAGGCGACCAAATCCGGTGGCGTCCGTGACATGGCCGCGCGCGCCAAGGCCGCAGTGCTGTCGATCGCATCGAACGAGCGGCAGACCATGGTCGAGAAGCTGTGGGGCAAGCGCGAGCCGAGCGGCGGGCTGCTCTCCTTCGCCTCCGCCGATGCCAATGTCACCGGCAGCATCCCCTCGACGCTGGACCAGAACCCGATGCTCGGCGGCTCGCCGCCCTATGACCGCCAGACCGCGGTCTACGACATCTCGGCCAAGACCGTGTATTTGCCCGACGGCACGCGCCTCGAGGCGCATTCCGGCCTCGGCTCCAGGCTCGACGATCCCAGGTCCTCGCATATGAAGATGGTCGGCGTGACGCCGCCGCACATCTACGAACTCAAGCCGCGCGAGGCGCTGTTCCACGGCGTGCCGGCGCTGCGGCTCAATCCGATCGGCGGCGAGGGCAAGATCTTCAACCGCGACGGCCTGCTCGCGCACACCTTCATGCTCGGCCCGAACGGCGACTCCAACGGTTGCGTCTCGTTCAAGGACTATTACGCGTTCCTCGATGCCTACCGTAACAAGGGCATCCGCCGCCTCGCGGTCTTGGCGAGGATTCAGTAAGCGCCGTCCATCTGGGGGCGCTGCCCCCACGGCGTGAACGAGCGATGCAGCCCCCGTACCTGTCCGAAGGTCGCAGTCCCATCCCTTGAAAGGCCGCCGGGGGCGCTATATCCTGCGAAATACAAGGATGCCAGGGCCAACAGCGCCGCGCTTGCGAGGGTCACAGAACCCGCGGAGCAGGGGAGGGAAGCATGAGCCGGTCGCCAGGCGTCATGCACACGGACAAGGTTCTCGACGTGCTGGCCGGAGGCGGGGCGCCATCCGACCTGTCGGCGTCGTGGCGTCGTTCCGGCCATCTGCATGCGCTCGATCCGGCGAGCCGCCTGCCGTCCCATCGTCTCGGCCAGGCTGAAATCGCCGCTGCACAGCAGCGCCTCGGTGAATTCCTGAAGGTCGCACAGCGCACGCTCGACCGGCTGTTCCTTGCCGTGGGCGGGGTCGGCTGCTCGGTGCTGCTGGCGGACCGCGACGGCGTCGTCGTCGACCGGCGCGGCGCGGGCGCCGATGACGCGACGTTCGACGCCTGGGGGCTCTGGACCGGTGCGGTCTGGAGCGAGAAGTACGAGGGGACCAACGGCATCGGCACCAGCATCGTCGAGAAGCGTCCGCTGTCGATCGACCGCGAGCAGCACTTCTTCACGCGCAATTCCGGACTGTTCTGCACCACCGCGCCGATCTTCGACGAGCATGGCGAGCTTGCCGCGGCGCTCGATGTGTCGTCCTGCCGGGCGGACCTGACCGACGGATTTTCCCGGCTGATCGCGACCACGGTGACGGACGCCGCGCGCGTGATCGAAGCCGAGAATTTTCGCCGGGCGTTTCCCGATGCACGAATCCTCCTGACCCCGCGAAGCGGGCGCGCCGTCAACTCGCTGCTCGCGGTCGATCGCGACGATCTTGTGATCGGTGCAACGCGCGCCGCGCGCCGGGCGCTTGGCCTCAACGCGGCGTCGCTGGCGCGGCCATTGCCGGCGGCCGATCTGATCGGCGAGACGCGCGACGATGGCGGCCTGGCTGCTGCGGAACGCGCAGCGTTGCAGCGCGCGCTGGCGCGCGCCGGCGGCAACGTGTCGAAGGCCGCCAAGGATCTCGACATGTCCCGCGCCACATTGCACCGCAAGCTCAAGCAGCTCGGCTTGCATCGCTAGAGCGTTTCACATTTTGACTGAAGCATAACCGGCGTTTGCGAAGTAGTTTGCGCATTCGCGAGGCTGGATGTCCTGAACGAGGTGACCGATGTGGCGCCAAGTGTCTTCGACGGTGCGCCTCTGAGCCTGCCGCATCCAGTGTTTGATCTTGGAGAAGGCCTGTTCGATCGGGTTGAGGTCGGGCGAGTATGGCGGCAGGTACCAGAGCCTGGCGCCAGCAGCCTGGATCATTTGCCTGACAGCTTTCGACTTGTGGCTTCCGAGGTTGTCGAGAATGACGATGTCGCCTTCGCGCAGGGTTGGCAGGAGAAGGTGCTTCACATAAGCGCAGAAGCATTCGCCGTTGATCGGGCCGTCGAAGACGCAGGGTGCCGTGAGTTGGTCATGGCGGAGCGCGCCGAGGAATGTGAGGGTACGCCAGTGACCGTGCGGGGCGAAGCCGCGCAGGCGTGCGCCCTTGGGGCCCCAGCCCCGCAAAGGGGCCATGTTGGTCTTGATCCAAGTCTCATCGATGAAGACGAGCCGGCCCGGATCAAGTCCGGCCTGCCAGGATCGCCAACGCTGGCGCCTACGAGAGACGTCGGCGCGCGCTTGTTCGAGGGCGAACAGTGTTTTTTTTGAACCGCAGCCCTTCCCGGCGCAGGAACAGCCAGACCGCGTTGTGTGAGACCTTGACCCCACGAGCTGCCAGTTCCGCCTTCAGACCATGCAGCGTCAGGTGCGGCGTCTGAATGATCCGCTCGACAATGAAGGCACGATGCGGATCAAGCAAGGGCTTGCGGTGACCGCCCATCTTGCCGGGCGCAACCGAGCCGGTCGCCCGCTGCCGCTGTGACCACTTCACAACCGACGAGACCGCAACACCAAACCGTTCCGCCACAGATCGGCAGCTCTCGCCCGCCAAAACCGACGCCACCACACGCTCGCGAAGATCCAGGGAAAGAGGTCGGGTCATGCGATGCTGGCCTCCAATCCAGTCAGCATCTTGAATCACAAACCGCCAAAAACCGGAATCCCCTCCGATTCAGTTAAGCAATGAAATGCTCTAGGGCATACCCGAGCGTGCAGAACCAGCGTCCGGAGCGCTGGCGCGCCTGTGCCAATTTGCGGCGCACTCTGTCTCAGATTTGCGACAGTTCTCCCGCGGCCCTTGGGGCGAGCCCCTGTTCTGTCCGTCTGATTTGACCGAGCGTTCCGGCCAACGCCGTGTGCATCGGCGTGCCAACGGAGGAACACATGAACAAGGTTGACATGCAGCCCGTGCTCAAGGCGCCGTTCGCCAAGCGCTACGGCAATTTCATCGGCGGCGAATGGCGCGAGCCCCGCTCCGGAAAGTATTTTGAGAACATCTCGCCGGTGACCGGCCTTCCGGTCTGCGAGATCCCGCGCTCCGACGCGTCGGATATCGAGGCGGCGCTCGATGCCGCGCATGCGGCCAAGGAGGCCTGGGGCAAGACCAGCGCCGCCGAGCGCTCGCTGATCCTCAACAGGATCGCCGACCGGATGGAGGCCAATCTCGAAAAGCTCGCCACCGCCGAGACCTGGGACAACGGCAAGCCGATCCGCGAGACGATGGCCGCCGACATGCCGCTGGCGATCGATCACTTCCGCTACTTCGCCAGCGCGATCCGCGGACAGGAAGGCTCGATCTCGGAGATCGACCACGACACGATCGCCTATCACTTCCACGAGCCGCTCGGCGTGGTCGGCCAGATCATTCCCTGGAACTTCCCGATCCTGATGGCGACCTGGAAGCTTGCGCCCGCGCTCGCCGCCGGCAACTGCGTGGTCATCAAGCCGGCCGAGCAGACGCCGGCCTCGATCCTGGTCTGGCTCGAGCTGATCGGCGATCTCCTGCCCAAGGGCGTGGTGAACGTCGTCAACGGCTTCGGCCTCGAGGCCGGAAAGCCGCTCGCCTCGTCGAACCGGATCGCCAAGATCGCCTTCACCGGCGAGACCACGACGGGCCGGCTGATCATGCAATACGCCTCGCAGAACCTGATCCCGGTGACGCTCGAACTCGGCGGCAAATCGCCCAACATCTTCTTCAAGGATGTCTGCGCCGAGGACGACGATTTCTTCGACAAGGCCGTCGAAGGCTTCGTGATGTTCGCGCTCAATCAGGGCGAGGTCTGCACCTGCCCGAGCCGGGCGCTGATCCACGAATCGATCTATGACCGCTTCATGGAGCGCGCACTCAAGCGCGTCGAAGCGATCACCCCGGGCAGTCCGCTCGATCCGACCACGATGATCGGCGCGCAGGCGTCCTCCGAGCAGCTCGAGAAAATCCTCTCCTACATCGACATCGGCAAGAAGGAAGGTGCCGAGGTGCTCGCCGGCGGCGGGCGCAACAATCTCGGCGGCGGGCTCTCGGGCGGCTACTATGTCAAGCCGACGGTGTTCAAGGGCCACAACAAGATGCGCATCTTCCAGGAGGAGATCTTCGGGCCCGTGGTGTCCGTGACCACCTTCAAGAACGACGAGGACGCGCTCTCGATCGCCAACGACACGCTCTACGGCCTCGGTGCCGGCATCTGGAGCCGCGACGTCAATCGCTGCTACCGATTCGGCCGGGCCATCCAGGCCGGCCGGGTCTGGACCAACTGCTACCACGCCTATCCGGCGCATGCGGCGTTCGGCGGCTACAAGCAGTCCGGCGTCGGCCGCGAGAACCACAAGATGATGCTCGACCATTACCAGCAGACCAAGAACATGCTGGTGAGCTACAGCCCGAAGAAGCTCGGCTTCTTCTGATATCCCGGTTGCCCCGCGTTCAGGGGACGAAGACGACAGGCTTCGGCGGGGCGTCCCGCCGGAGCCTCCATCACGGAGGCCGAGATGGCTGACAAGGTGACCGCGACGCCGGCTGCGCTGGCGCTGATTGCCGAGATCGTCGCCGATCATGGCCCGGTGCTGTTTCACCAGTCCGGCGGCTGTTGCGACGGTTCGTCGCCGATGTGCTATCCGCAAGGTGACTTCCTGATCGGCGATTATGACGTCAAGCTCGGCGAGATCGGCGGCGCGCCGTTCTATATCAGCAGCGCGCAATACGATGTCTGGAAGCACACCGATCTGATCATCGATGTCGTTCCCGGCCGCGGCGGCATGTTCTCGCTCGACAATGGGCGCGAACGCCGGTTCCTGACAAGGTCCGAAATCTGCACGTTGCCGCCGCACGAGCCGGAATAGGGCATGATCCGGAAAAGTGCGAAGCGGTTCTCCGAAAAGATCATGCTAAAACAAGAATCTAAAGCGCGATGACGCTTCAGCCTGATCTCATCGCGCTTTAGAACGGTCCGGCGCGATCGGCGTCGATCTGGAACTGAAGGCCATTGTCGCTATACTGCGCAGATCCAGGGCGAGTCCCAACTCGGCAACGGATCGGGTGCAAAGCGAACATGTCTCCCACGCCTCCCATCGAAACTCCGCCGCCGATCACGACCGAAGCGTTCGTCGACGCTAGCGCCGCCGTTGCCCGTCTCGAGGAGATCTACGAGCGCAACACCGGATTCCTGCGCAGTCGCTTCGAGGCCTATGTCAACGGGGTGCCGTGCACGACGCGGGTGCGGGCGCATTACCCGTTCGTGCGCATCACGACCTCCTCGCATGCCCGGCTCGATTCCCGTCTCGCCTACGGTTTTGTCGCGGGACCAGGCGTCCACGAGACCAGCATCACGCGGCCGGACATTTTCCGGACCTACCTCACCGAGCAGATCGGGCTCCTGATCAAGAACCATGGCGTGGTGGTCGAGATCGGCGAGTCCAACGAGGCGATTCCGATCCATTTCGCCTACCGGCGCGACATCAATATCGAGGCGGCGCTGACCATCGCCGACAGTTCGGCCTTCACAAGGTCGCTGCGTGACGTGTTCGACACGCCCGACCTTGCCGCGATGGACGATGCGATCGCCGACGGAACGTTTGAACTGACGCCGGGAACACCCGAGCCGCTGGCCCTGTTCCGTGCCGCGCGCGTCGATTACTCGCTGCGCCGGCTCTATCACTACACCGGCACCGATCCCGAGCACTTCCAGAATTTCGTGATCTTCACCAACTACCAGTTCTATGTCGACGCCTTCGCGCAATCGAGCCTGCAGCGTCTCGCCTCGGGTGAGGCAGGCCTCGAGGCGTTCGTCGCGCCCGGCAATGTGATCACGCGCAACGCGCTGACAGGCGGCGGCGTGAGCGGGACGGCCTCGGATCGCGTCCCGCAGATGCCGGCGTTTCATCTCGTCGAGCCCGGCTATCGCGGCATCACCCTGATCAATATCGGGATCGGTCCATCGAACGCGCGCAACATCACCGATCACGTCGCGGTGCTGCGGCCGCATGCCTGGCTGATGATCGGGCATTGCGCTGGCTTACGCAACACGCAGCGGCTCGGCGACTACGTGCTGGCCCATGGCTATGTCCGCGAGGACCACGTGCTGGATCAGGAGCTGCCGCTCTGGGTGCCGATCCCCGCGCTTGCAGAGATGCAGGTCGCGCTCGAGGAGGCGGTCGGCGAGGTGACCGGGCTCACCGGCTTCGAGCTCAAGCGGTTGATGCGCACCGGCACGGTCGCCAGCGTCGACAATCGCAATTGGGAAATCAGCGGGCCGCAGGTGATCCGGCGGATGTCGCAATCGCGCTCCATCGCGCTCGACATGGAATCGGCGACGATCGCCGCCAATGGCTATCGCTTCCGCGTGCCCTACGGCACGCTGCTGTGCGTCTCGGACAAGCCGCTGCATGGCGAGATCAAGCTGGCGGGCATGGCGAGCGAATTCTATCGCCAGCGCGTCGGCCAGCACCTTCAGATCGGCCTGAAGGCGCTGGAGCGGCTCAAGCAGCAGGAATCCGAACGGCTGCATTCGCGCAAGCTGCGCAGTTTTGCCGAGGTCGCGTTTCAGTAGCCGATCACGGTCGATGCGCTCGTAAGCCCTCGCTGGAGAGGGAGCGCCCGCCGGCGATCACGCCGCCATCTTCTTCCACAGCTGCGTCTCGATGCCGACGGCGGCCTTCACGTGCGGGCGTGCGTGCATTCGCGCAAGATAGTCGACGAGTTCGGGCCACTGCGCGATATCGACGCCGGCAGAGCGAAGCAGCATCAAGGCCCAGGCGAGATGCGCGTCGGCGACCGTGAAGCGGTCGCCGACGAGATAGTCGCGACCATTGAGGCGCGCGGCTGCGACCGACACGGTTTGCCCGATCCGTTCGCGCGCGCTGGCCTTCGATGCATCGTCCTTGTACCAGAAGGTCGGAAACAGGAAGCCTTTGTGGATCTCGGTGCCGATGAAGCTCAGCCATTCCTGCAGGCGATAGCGGTCTAGGTCGCCAGGCGGCGGCGCGAGACCGAGCTCGGGCTTCCGATCGGCGATATACTGCAGCACGGCCGCGCTTTCGGTCAGCCGCTCGCCGTTCTCAAGAACCAGCACCGGCACCGCACCCTTCTGTGACACCACGCGAAAATCGCTGTCGTCGTCCAGCACCTTCTTGGTCCAGATATGGGCCAGGTGGTAACGCGCCTCGATGCCGGCTTCCATCAACGCGATGCGGCTGGCGAGCGAGCAGGCCATGGGAAAGAAATAGAGCTGGAGCATATTGCATCCTCAGGCGAGGGCGTTGCCGCGCGCGATGATCGCGAAGCGGTCGGACAGTTCGGCGAGGGCGACGTCGTGAATGAGCTTCGCGGCGATCGTGCCGCCGATGCCATCGGGCAGGTCGCGGGTGGCGCAGCTGTCCGCGTCGATGGTGGTGCGGAAGCCGAGATCGAGCGCGGCGCGGGCGGTCGAGCTCACGCACATATGCGTCATGAAGCCGGCTAGCACGAGCTCCTTGCGGCCGGTCGCGGCGAGCTGCGCGTTCAGGTCGGTGCCGGCGAAGGCGTTCGGCAACTGCTTCTCGATCACGATCTCGCCGGGCCGTGGCGCCAGCGGCGCGACGATCGCGCCACGCTCCGCGGTGCGATCGAACAGGCTTCCCGGCGCTCCCTTGTGCGCGACGTGGATGATTGCCGTGCCGCTCTCCCGCGCGCGGGCGAGCAATGCGGTGGCGCGTGCGATCGCGGATTTGGCGTCGGGCAGGGCGAGGGGACCGGCGAGATATTCGTTCTGGATATCGATCAGTACCAGGCAGCTGTCGCCGAGGCGGGGCGGGGAGAGGTCGATACCGGCAAGCTGCATCAGCGTTTGGGCTGCGGTCATGGTCCTGAGAACTCCAGAGGATGCGTCTTGCGAAAATATAGCCGCGGACCGGCCTGCCGTTATGCAGGGATATTGCAGCCGATGGCTGCGTTATTGCAGGCCAGCCGGAGGCGATGTAACCTGTGGTCATGAACTGGGACGACCTTCGCATCATCGCGGCCGTCAGGGACGAGGGCACCTATGCCGGCGCCAGTGCGCGGCTGCGGATCGACGAGACCACCGTTGGCCGCCGGCTGGCGCGGATCGAGCGTGCGCTCGGGCTGCGGTTGTTCGAGGCTGCCGACGGCGTCCGCAAGCCGACCCGGCAGTGCGACGTGGTGCTCGCGCACATCCAGGCGATGGCCGCGCATGCCGAGGAGATCGGCCGGATCGGCGAAAGCCTGCCCGGCCCAATCGGCCGGCTGCGCATCGCCGCCACCAATGCGATCGCGGAGGAGGTGCTGGCGCCGCGCACCAGCGAATTGCTGCGCGCCCATCCGGGGCTGACGTTGCAGTTTCTGACGTCGAGCGAGAATGTAAAATTCTCGCGCTGGGAAGCCGATCTCGCGATCCGCCTGCGCAAGCCCGACAAGGGCGACTTTTCGATCTCGAAGCTCGCCGAGGTCAGGCTGTATTTCTTCGAGCCGGTCGCGACGACGGCGGGAGAGGCGGTGACGTGCGCCTATCCCGACGAACTCGGAGGGATTCCGGAAATGCAGTTCCTGCGCGCGAAGCGGCTTCGCGCGCGCTGCGTGACCGACAATGTTCGGATCATCCACAAGCTCATCCAGTCGCATCAAGCGGTCGGTGTGCTGCCGGAGCATAGTTGCGTGGACCTGATGACCGATCGCCGTCTGCACGCCACGCTGTTGCCGAAGCGACGCGATGTCTGGCTGCTGGTGCAAAGCCACCTCAAGCGGGATGCGGCGACGCGCGTCACCATCGACTGGCTGCGCGCCTGCTTCCAGGACGCCGCGCGCAGCGGCTGAGGTTGACGGAAGCGGATTTCTCCGCTCGTCATTCCCCGGTGCGCAATTGCTTGCTCGAGCCAGGCGTCGACCGCGATGCGCAGTGCGCCGCTCGCGGCCATCGCGACAAGACGGAGGCGGTCGCGGCGGTCCTTGCCCGGCCACAACTCGCAAAGCGTCTCGTAGACGACCTGCTCCCGATGCAGATCGTTGCCACGATAATTACACCAAGTGTAATATTTACACGAAGTGTAAGTCAGTCGGGGCCCCAATGACAACCTGCTCGCGCATATACCGGATCAAGCTGATTCCGGCGGCAACTGGATTCGTGAGCGGGCCGAGGGCACTCCTCCGCGGCTGGGCGGGGGCGACGTTGCTCGGGCTGCTGGTCTCGGGCTGCGCGACCGCGACGCTGGACCAGGCCGGTTCACTCCGCTCCTACGACAATATGGAGCAATCGGACGGGATGTTGACCCGTTCGAAGCTGCGGGTGAGCAAGGAAGAGGTGCTGGCGGCGAAGACGATCAGGATCGTGCCAACCGTGTTCTCTGACGGAACGGCAGTGCCCTTCACGGCGGCACAGCGCAGGCTCGTCACCAACGCCGCCGACCGTGCATTGTGTGCGGGCCTGAGCGAACGCTTCTACGTGGTTGCGTCAGAGCCCGCCGACCTGACCGTTCACGCTGTCATCACGCATGTGGTGCCGACCGATCCGACGGCAGTCGGCGTCTCCAAAGGTGTGTCGGTGGCGAAGACGATTCTGTTGCCCGGCGTGCCGGTGCCGGTTCCGCGCATTCCCGTGGGGCTCGGCAGCCTGTCGCTTGAAGCCGAGGCGCGTAATCCGGCCGGACAGCAAAAGGCGGCGATGGTCTGGGGCCGTGCGGCCAATGCCTTCGACAGCGGGCGGATGTCGGAGGAGGGGGATGCGTACGGCCTTGCGGCATCGTTCGGCGGCGATTTCAGCCAGATGCTGGTCACCGGCGTGACGCCCTTCGGCGGCGTGCCATCGATGCCCTCGATGCAGCGGCTGGGCTTCCTGCTCGGCGGCGCGCCGAAATATCCGGCCTGCGAGGCGTTCGGACGCGCGCCGGGCCTCGTCGGCATGGTCGGCGACAGCGCCGGCGTGCCGCCGGATTGGACCGACAAGGGGCCGGTTGCGGCGAAGGTGGAGTGAGGCGGCCGGCACGCTTACGAATGTTCGCATGCACACGGCTGTAACGGGGCACCGCCAAGGCACAATTCGCATATCCTGCTCCGGGCGGACGACCGCAAAACAGAGTGCCACCCCGGACAGATTGCGGTAACGTCGGTTTACCGTAGTTCGGAATTCGGCCAGCCGTCAGCCCGTCGGTGGTGCCAATGCAACAAATTGCGGAATGGCTTGAGAAGCTGGGGCTTGGGCAATACGCGCTGCGTTTTGCCGAGAACGGGATCGACCTTGGCGTTCTTCCCGAATTGACGGATGAAGACTTCGACAGGCTCGGGGTCCTGCTCGGCCACCGCCGCAAGATGCTGCGTGCGATCGCCGATTTCAATCAAGCCGAACTGATCGCCGCGCCGGTTTCACCGCACGATGCCGAGCGCCGCCACCTCACTGTGATGTTCTGCGACCTGGTCGGCTCGACGGAATTGTCGGCGCGTCTCGATCCCGAGGACATGTGGGAGGTGATCCGCGCCTATCGCGCAGCCTGTGCACGGGTGATCACGACATACGACGGCGTCGTTGCCAGATTTATCGGCGATGGGATCCTCGCTTATTTCGGCTATCCGCGTGCCCACGAGGATGACGCGGAGCGCGCGGTGCGCGCCGGCCTCGATGTCATCGCCGCAATCGGCAAGCTCGAGACCCGCGCGGAAGAGGGAGTTGCGGTACGGATCGCGATCGCAAGCGGGCTTGTCGTGGTCGGCGACCTCGTCTCCGGCGGCGCATCGGAGGAGCAGGCGCTGGTCGGCGATGCGCCGAACATCGCGGCGCGGCTGCAGAGCCTGGCGGAGCCGGGCGTGGTCGTCGTGGCCTCCACGACACGCCGGCTGCTCGGCAATCTGTTCACGCTTCGCAACCTCGGTCGCCGCGAGGTCAAGGGTATCTCCGAGCCGATCGCGGTGTGGGCCGTCGAAGGCGAGCCGGCATCGGAAAGCCGTTTCGAGGCGGTGCGGACCGCGCGCTCGATCGGTTTTGTCGGCCGCAAGGCGGAGATCGAATTTGCATTGTCGCGCCAGCAACTGGCGTGGCAGGGCCAAGGCCAGGCAGTGCTGATATCGGGCGAAGCGGGTATCGGCAAATCGCGCATCGTGGCGATGCTGTCCGACAGCCTCGCGCCCGGGACACACCGCCGTGTGCGGTATCAATGCTCGCCCTATCACACCAACAGCGCGCTGCACCCTTTTGTCGCCCAGCTCGAGCGTGCCGCCGGCATCAGGTCGGAAGATGTTTCGGACCAGAAGCTGGACAAGCTCGAAGCCATGCTGGCGCTCGGTACCCAGCACGTGCCCACCGTGACACCGCTGATCGCGGCGCTGCTGTCGATCCCGACCGGTGACCGCTATCCGCCGCTCGGCCTGAGCCCGGCGCAGCAGCGGCGGCAGACATTCGCCGCGCTGCTCGACCAGCTCGAGGGCCTCGCCCGGCAGCAGCCGGTGCTTGTCGTCTGCGAAGACATGCATTGGGCCGATGCCACGTCGCTCGAACTGCTTGATCTCGCGGTCGACCGGATCAGGGGATTGCCAATCCTCATGCTGATGACGTTCAGGCCGGAGTTCGAGCCGCCATGGGCAGGGCTTGCCAATGTCAGCCTGTTGCGGCTCGATCGGCTCGACCGGCAGGATACGCGCGCGCTGATCGAGCAGGTGACCGTCGGTCGGTTGCTGCCCGGCGAAATGATGACGCAGATCATCGAGCGGACGGATGGTGTCCCGCTGTTCGTCGAGGAGCTGACCAAGATGGTCATGGAGTCGGGGCTGCTCGTCGAGAATGCCGGACGCTACCGCCTCGACAATCCGCTGCCACCGCTGGCGATCCCCGCGACGCTGCAGGACTCGTTGATGGCCCGGCTCGACCGCCTGGCGCCGGTCAAGGAGGTGGCGCAGATCGGCGCAGCGATCGGCCGTGAGTTCTCATACGCGTTGCTGCGCAGCGTGGCCGGTCGCGATGATCTGACGCTTGCCGCGGCGCTCGCCCAGCTCGAGGAGGCGGAGTTGCTGTTGCGTCGGGGCACGCCGCCGGATGCAAGCTACAGTTTCAGGCACGCATTGGTCCAGGAAGCGGCTTACGAGAGCTTGCTCAAGAGCCGTCGGCAATTGCTCCACAAGCAGATCGGCGATGTGCTGCGCGCCAAGTTTGCCGAGATCGCCGAGATCGAGCCCGAAGTCGTTGCGTATCATTTCACCGAGGCGGGGCTCGGCCGGACTGCGCTCGCGTGGTGGCGCAAAGCCGGTCAGCAGGCGCTGAAGCGCTCGGCCTATTGCGAGGCGATCGCACATCTCGGCAAGGCGGTCGCCATCGCCGATGAACTGCCCGACGAGCGGGGTCGGATGATCGGCCGGCTCCATCTGCAAATCGCCTACGGCCGCGCGCTGCGGGGCAGTCTTGGGCACAGCGCCCCCGAGACGGTGGCCGCTTGGACGCGAGCCCGGCGGTTCGCCTCTGACATTGACGATCCAATCGAACTGGCGCCGATCCAGTCGGGCCTCTTCAACGCCTGCTTGACCCACGGTGAGCTCGCGCCGATGCGGGAGTTGGCGGAGGCGATCATGGGCGCGGCGGAACGGCATCCGGAATCGCCGGTGGCGACGATCGTCGCGGGCTGGACCAGCGGAGTGACCTGCTGGTTTGCGGGCGACTATCTGAGCGCGGCCATCCATCTCGAGAAGGCGTTCGCTGCCTATGCGACCGAGCCGGATCCGGCAACGTTCAAGGCGTCGACGCTCGATCTGCCGTTCGTCATCATGAGATTTCTGGCGCTCGTGCTCTGGCCGCGTGGCGAGATCGATCGAGCCCGGCAGCTCGCGGGCGCAGCGGTGAGCGTCTCCGGAGAACAGCGCGCGCTCGCGCGTGCCAATGCGCTGGTTCACAAGGCCGTTTTCGACGGGCTGTGCGGCAGCCGGTTGCGGCAGACCGAGACGATCCTTGCCCTCGGACTGGCGCAGGATCACACGATGCCGCTGTATGTCGCCGCCGGCACCTATCTCAATGGTTTGGCGAAGTGGCGTGCCGGCGACCTAGTGGCAGGTCTCGCGGAGATGCAGCGCGGCTGGACATTGCTTCACGAGAACGACTGCTACCTCTGTGATCCCTTCTGGGGACTGCATATCGCGGTGGCGAACGCGGAGGCAGGGCATGTCGAGGCGGGGCTCGACATCATCAACGAGCTGATCGACGCGACGGAGCAGTCCGGGCAGCACTGGCTGGATGCCGAGCTGTATCGTGTATTGGGCGAGCTGCGGTCGCGTCGCGACACCCCCGACATTTCCGGCGCCGAGGATGCCTTCCACCGCGCCCTCGAGATTGCGCGAAGGCAACAGACCAGGACGTTCGAGCTCCGCGGCGCGCTGGGACTTGCACGTCTTTACAGCCGCAGCGGCCGGGCAGAGGAGATATCTCAATTGTTGGCGCCGTTGCTCGCCGGCTTCGATGCGGCGCTCGATCTTGCCGAAATCAAGGATGCGCAGGAACTGCTCATGCGAGCGTGGCCGGATCGCCACTCGCGCGCGTCCTGACGGGTGCCGCAGTGGAGCAGTCACATCACGTCAGCCCATCTTCCTGAGCCGGCGCAAGTGGTGAAAGAGCAGGTTCGGATGTCGCGCGCGGCGCTTGCGGTGCGAAACTGGAACTCTTGGGCTCGGCGAAGTTCTTGGGTTCCCGAAGTTCTACGGTGCGACGATGCGCATTTTGCTATTGCGTCCGACGGCGCATTTGCATCTAACTTTAAGGACGCTGCCGCGGAGAATTCCACCTTGCGGTCAATCGTTTGGAATTTGTTTTTGATCCTGTGTTCGAGTGAGTAAGCTGTGCGACCATTGATGACGTTCCCGCAGGTGAGCATTTCCGGCGGAACTCGCAATCGCCTTCTCGCGACATTGTTGCCGGCGGATCTGGACCTCCTGAAACCGGAACTTGAGACTGTCGCGCTCGAACAGGATGCGGTCCTGGCGCGCGCCGGTGACGAGATCGACTACGTCTTCTTTCCTCACAGCGGCGCGATCCTGCTGATGATCGACATGGCGGATGGGCAGACGGTCGCGACCGGTGTGGTCGGATGCGAAGGGGCCGTGGGCAGTCTTTCGGTCCTTGGAGCCTCGCCGTCGGGCATTACCGCCGTCGTTCGTGCGGCTGGTACCGCCTCGCGGATCCCGGCGCCGCGCTTTCATGCCGCTTTCGGCCGCAGTCCCGGGATTCGGCAGGCGATCCAGAAGCACGTCAGATCGATGCTGATCCAGTTTCAGCTCGGCTCCGCCTGCAATGCGCTCCACCCGGTCGAGGCGCGGATGGCGCGCTGGCTGCTTCAGCTTCGCGACCGCGTCGACAGCGACGTCCTCCCGCTGACCCAGCACGCGCTGTCGCAAATCCTCGGCGTACGACGAACAACGGTGACCTTGCTGATGGGCAATCTGCGCAAGCGCGGTGCGATCAGGTCGGATCAACGAGGCCGGATCGAGATCGACCAGGCGCGGCTCTTGGCGGCGGCGTGCGAATGCCATCGCGTCATGCGTATCGAGGCCGAGGAGATCTTCTCGGGCGACAAGGTTCGAACGCGCGGAATGGCGCCGGCTAACGATCCGCGCATCCCGGAAATCGAGGCGGACGACGCCGTGTGAGCGCGTTCCTGGTCGAATCAGCTTCCCGGCAGCCGATCAAGCTCCCGTGCAGGCGAGGATACCCCTTCGAGCTTCGCGATCTCGCGCAGCACCTTTGCGGTCTCGCCCAACTGATTGCGCTTTGGACCGGGCTTCAGCCGTCGTGCTTCATCGAGAAAGTCCTTGGCCTGCAGCAGCCGGGCAGACGTTTCCGTCGAGATCTGCACCTGCGCCATGGTGTCCCTCCATCGCGGTCGTCAATAGCGGTGGCCATTGTCAGGCCGGTGAACCGCCGCCGCGGCGTCGCCGCACGCGGATGCTCGGCTCATCGACCCAGGCGTCCCGCGCAAACCAGGCGTGATCCGCGCGGCAAAACGGACAGGGCGTGCGCGCGAAGAACACGGTACTGCGTCGAAAGCTCTCGCGATCGGTTTTGATTCCGGTGGAAATCGCGTGTCCGGTTTGCGGACATCTGACCATTACCATGCCCATGAGCGCCTCCCTCCCATATCGCCTTTTGCTTTTTTGCCTTTTGCCTTGCAGAAATAGTCCGGCCGGTTGGATTGGCCCCAGATCGGTGCGCGGGGTAGTTGGGGGGCATCGCACACCTGCGGCGTTTGACGGAGCATCGGCAGTGGGGGGCTGCACGCTCTCGTCACTGGGCTTCTTCCAACCGGCCAGGTCCCTCCTTGAACGAATCCTCGATGTGACTTCAACGCCGCTTCTTCAGGCGGCTTGGCAGAGAACCTCTTCGCTTTCCCCCACCGCACAGCCTCCATCGCAAGTGAGAGCATTCTCCGCGACGCTTGCCCGCGTCACGGGAGCTGACGCTCCGTGCTCGATTCAGATTTTTGAGAGTGAAGTTCGATCTCGTCCCGAGCTTACTGTGCGGGACGAAGGCGACAGTGTCGGTTCGGTTTGCGACTCTCGCACGAAATTTTTTTTGAGATTGTCAACTCAGGCCAACGTATGTTTACGGAGAGTGTTGTGCATAGCGTGCATGCTGAGAGCCGCGTGAAGCCCCTGCATCAGCGTGAGGTTGTGCAAGGTATTTGCATTGGCCGCGCTGCGGTAAGTAGCCCGGCAAGCCTACCCCAAACAAAAACCCCGGCATTTCTGCCGGGGTTTTGCATTTCGTGGATCGCCCGAGAGGCTGGACCTTAGAAGTCCATGCCGCCCATGCCGCCGCCCGGAGGCATCGCGGGGCCGCCCGAGTTCTTCTTCGGCAGTTCGGCAACCATCGCTTCCGTGGTGATCAGCAGCGCGGCAACCGAGGCAGCGTTCTGGATCGCGGTACGGACGACCTTGGTCGGGTCGATGATGCCCTTCTTGACGAGGTCGGCATACTCGCCGGTCTGGGAGTCGAAGCCGTAATTGTAGGCCTTGTTCTCCAGGATCTTGCCGACGATGACCGAACCGTCTTCACCGGCGTTGATCGCGATCTGGCGAGCCGGGGACGACAGCGCCTTGCGCACGATCTCGACGCCGGTCTTCTGGTCGTCGTTCTTGGTGCGCAGGCCCTTGAGCTGCTCGGAAGCACGGAGCAGGGCGACGCCGCCGCCCGGGACGATGCCTTCCTCGACAGCTGCGCGGGTCGCATGCATCGCGTCATCAACGCGATCCTTGCGCTCCTTCACCTCGACCTCGGTCGCGCCGCCGACGCGGATCACCGCGACGCCGCCCGCGAGCTTGGCGAGACGCTCCTGCAGCTTCTCACGGTCGTAGTCCGAGGTGGTCTCCTCGATCTGCGCCTTGATCTGGGCAACGCGGGCGTCGATGTCGGCCTTCTTGCCGGCGCCGTTGACGATCGTGGTGTTTTCCTTGTCGATCATCACCTTCTTGGCGCGACCGAGCATCTGCAGCGTGACGTTCTCGAGCTTGATGCCGAGGTCTTCCGAGATGGCCTGGCCGCCGGTCAGGATCGCGATGTCCTGCAGCATGGCCTTGCGGCGATCGCCGAAGCCCGGAGCCTTGACGGCCGCGACCTTCAGGCCGCCACGCAGGCGGTTGACGACGAGGGTGGCGAGCGCTTCGCCTTCGACGTCTTCAGCGACGATGACCAGCGGCTTGCCGGTCTGCACCACGGCCTCGAGCAGCGGGAGCAGCTCGTTCAGCGAGGAGAGCTTCTTCTCGTTGATGAGGATGTAGGCGTCGTCCATCTCGACGCGCATCTTGTCGGCGTTGGTGACGAAGTAGGGCGAGATGTAGCCGCGGTCGAACTGCATGCCCTCGACGACGTCGAGCTCGGTCTCGAGCGACTTGGCTTCCTCGACCGTGATCACGCCCTCGTTGCCGACCTTCTTCATGGCGTCGGCGAGGAACTTGCCGATCTCGGCATCGCCGTTGGCCGAAATGGTGCCGACCTGGGCGATTTCATCGTTCGAGGTGACCTTCTTCGAGTTCTTCTGGAGGTCCGCAACGACGGCTTCGACCGCGAGGTCGATACCGCGCTTCAGGTCCATCGGGTTCATGCCGGCGGCAACCGACTTGGCGCCTTCACGCACGATCGCCTGGGCGAGCACGGTGGCGGTGGTGGTGCCGTCGCCGGCCGCGTCCGCGGACTTGGAGGCGACTTCGCGCACCATCTGCGCGCCCATGTTCTCGAACTTGTCCTCGAGCTCGATCTCCTTGGCGACTGTGACGCCGTCCTTGGTGATGCGGGGAGCGCCGAACGACTTCTCGAGCACGACGTTGCGGCCCTTCGGGCCGAGAGTGACCTTCACCGCGTTGGCGAGGATGTCGACGCCGCGCAGCATCTTGTCGCGCGCATCGACGGAGAATTTGACTTCTTTAGCTGCCATCTGAATTTTTCCTTGGAATGGTTTTACCCTGGAGGAATCTTGCGGAGCGAGGAGGCGCTTAGGCCGCCTTCTTCTTGGAAGCGGGGACGTCGAGCACGCCCATGATGTCGCTTTCCTTCATGATCAGCAGGTCTTCACCGTCGATCTTGACCTCGGTGCCCGACCACTTGCCGAACAGGACGCGGTCGCCGACCTTGATGTCGATCGGGATCAGCTTGCCGGCCTCGTCGCGGCCGCCCGGGCCGACGGCGATGACTTCGCCCTGCGAGGGCTTTTCCTTGGCGCTGTCGGGAATGATGATGCCGCCAGCAGTCTTCTCTTCGGCGTCGATGCGCTTGACCACGACGCGGTCGTGAAGCGGACGGAATTTCATGCAGTCCTCCTAAACGTTTGCATATGCTGTAGATTTTTGGAGTGTTAGCAATCCAGCCCGGCGAGTGCCAGCTGGTTGAGCAGGAGATAAGCCAAGCCTTGGCGGCGGGCAAGTGGCTCTAGCAGAAAAATTGGCACTCGCGAATGACGGTTGCCAGGATCATTTCGGCATCCTTAACCGCGCCCGGCAGGGGGTGCCGGGCTATTAGCAGATGCGGTAAGCTGCTGCTAGCGCAAGAAATTTCAACAACCTATTAAACATTTAGGCTTGAGATGGGTTAGTCGCGTGCGTCACATTTCTCTCATGTGAGCGCATCCATTGCCGGTGGTCCGGCGGGGGTCGGCCGCCATGTGAATGCGCTCCGTCACAGGAGGTTGGCATGGTCTCGCGAGTTGGTGGGGGTGTTTCCGACGATTTCCGGAAGCAGTTGCTGGGGTATGGACTGACGACGGCGCAAATCCTCTATCGGATGCCGGATCATCCCTCGTTGCTGCAAACCTATGTCTGGCAGAACTACGACCTGTTTCCGAAATTTCCGGCGCTGCGGGATTTCCTCGCCTTCTGGCAGGAGAAGCTCGAAGGCCCGCTGTTCTCGGTGACGGTGGCGCATTCCAAGCTGGTCAAGCCGGCCGAACTGCGCGCGGTCGACGGCGTGTTCCGGCTGCATTGATCCGCAAAGGGGGCAAGGGAAGCAAGGCGCGGCCTGCGCCTTTGCCCACCTCGCGCGGCGCGACTTGTGTTAGCCTTCGCCCGTCACAAAAAGACGGGAGGCAAACAATGGCCAAGAAGACGGCATCGAGATCCGCAGCCAAGACCGCGGTGAAGAAGAAATGGTCGGGGCTTGGCGCCGGCGCCAAGAAATCGTCGACGAAATCGTCCGCGCGCAAGACCATCAGGTCCAAGGGCCGCGTCACCGCGGCCAAGAAGAGCGCGCCCAAGACAGCGAGCAAGGCAGCAAGCAAGGCGCGGCCGAAGCAGCGCGTCGCCGTAAGCCATCACCGCGAAGAGGATTTCAAGGCCGACGGGCTGCGCGCCTATGCCAAGTACCGCGACCTCGGCATCGCCGCAGCATCCCATGGTCTCGCGCAAGCGCATGTCATCCGGCTGCAGGGACCGTGCAATCCGGACGAGGTGTCGAAGCTGCACTTCCACGACGTCGAATTCCAGATGGTCTATGTCCTCAAGGGCTGGGTGAAGACCTACATGGAAGGCGAGGGCGAGACGCTGATGAAGGAAGGCAGCGCCTGGACCCAGCCGCCGCGCATCCGGCACATGATCCTGGACTACTCCGACGACGTCGAACTTCTGGAAGTGATCCTGCCGGCCGAGTTCAAGACGGTGGAGCTGAAGGCGTAACTCACGCCGTCATTCCGGGGCGCGCCAACGGGTCGCGCGAACGCGCGCCCGATGACAGGCTCCGCGCGAGCCCGGAATCCATCTATCGGCATAACCGGCGGCACAATGGATTCCGGGCTCGTCCTTCGGACGCCTCGGAACGACGCTGTGAGGTCACGTCAGCATCCCCACGATCGCCCCCATCAGGCACGTCGTCAGCGTGCCCGAGACGATCGACTTCAGCCCGAGCGCGTTGATCTCGTCGCGCCGTTCGGGCGCCATGATGCCGAGGCCGCCGATCATGATGCCGAGGCTCGCGAAGTTGGCAAAACCGCACATCGCGTAGAGCATGATCAGCCGCGAGCGCGGATCGAGCGCGTCGGGGCCGAGCTTCGACAGGTCGACATAGGCGATCAGCTCGTTCAGCACGGTCTTGGTGCCCATCAGGCTTCCCGCCGTGATCGCCTGCGGCCATGGCAGGCCCATCAGCCAGCACACCGGCGCCATCACGTAGCCGAGCAGCCGTTGCAGCGAGATCTTCGCGCCGCCAACCTCCGGCAGCAGGCCGATGATTTTGTTGGCGAGGTAGACCAGCGCGACCAGCACCAGCAGCATCGCGATGATGTTCATCAGCAGCTCGAGCCCGGCGGCGGTGCCCTTCACGATCGCGTCCATCGTCGATGACACCTGAACATCGGGATCGTCGAGCGACCCTCCGGTGCGCTTGTCCGACGTTTCCGGCACCATGATCAGGCTGACCAGGATCGCGGCCGGCGCGCCGAGCACCGAGGCAATGACGAAATGCGCGGCGGCATCGGGAATCAATGGCGCGAGCAGCGTCGCGTAGAGCACCAGCACGGTGCCGGCGATTCCCGCCATGCCGCCGGTCATCACCAGAAACAATTCGCTGCGTGTGAGCTGCGCGAGATAGGGGCGGATGAAGAGCGGGGCCTCCACCATGCCGAGGAAGATGTTGGCGGCGGTCGAGAGCCCGACTGCGCCGCCGACGCCGAGCGTGCGCTCGAGAAACCAGGCCATGCCGCGCACCACAGGCGGCAGCACGCGCCAATAGAACAACAGCGTCGTCAGCACGCTCATCACAAGCACGATCGGCAGCGCCTGGAAGGCGAGGATGAAATCCGAGCCCGGCGCCTTGGGATCGAACGGCGCCGGACCGCCGCCGACATAACCGAACACGAAGGCGGTGCCGGCGCGCGTCGCGGCCGCGATGGTGCCGACGGCATCGTTGATCACCCCGAAGGCCTGCGTCACCAGCGGCACCTTGATCAGCACCAGCGCGGTGACGACCGTGACGACAAGCCCGATCGCGGCCTGCCGCAGCGACACCTTCAGGCGATTCTCGCTCAATGCCCAGGCGATCACGAGCAATGCCACCACGCCGAACGCCGATTGCAATTGCAGCATCACGCCCCCAAGAACCCTCGAGCGATTATGAGCAGGGGCCCCGCGCAGCGCAATGCTGTTACGCGGTCATCCCGAATCCATTGACAAGTTGCAGGGGCTCAGTCACGCAATCATGCATGTCCTCTGCCACGCCGGCCGGTGCCCGCGAACTGCTCGGCCACAGACCCTTCCTGTTCTTCTTGTCGTCGCGCAGCCTGTCGCGCTTCTCCAGCCAGATCGGCGCGGTCGCGATCGGCTGGCAGATCTATGATCTGACCGGCAGCGCGTTCGACCTCGGCGTGGTCGGCCTGGTCCAGTTCCTGCCGACGGCGCTATTGGTGTTCGTCGCCGGCCACGCCGCCGACCGGTTCGAGCGCAAGCGTGTGGTGCAGGCCTGCCAGGTCGCAGAGGCGTTGACCGCATTGTTTCTCGCCGGAAGCACATTTGCCGGCACCATCTCCGAGATCCAGATCTTCGCTGCGACCTTCGTGCTTGGAATCGCCGGCGCGTTCGAGAGCCCGGCGACCGCCGCGCTGTTGCCGCTGATCGCGCCGCAAGGCTCGCTGCAACGGGCGACCGCGATCTCGAGCGGCGCCGCCCAGATTGCCACCATCACCGGACCCGCGCTTGGCGGCTTTGCCTATGCGATGATGCCGAGCGCGCCCTATGCCGTGATGATGGTGTTCTGGCTGTTCGGCGCGCTGCTGACCGGCGGCATCGGCCGGCTGCAACAGGCGCCGGCAAAGGATGGCGCATCGGTTGACCTGTATGCCGGCGTCACCTTCGTTCGCAGCAATCCGGCGATCCTCGGCACCATCTCGCTCGATTTGTTCGCGGTGCTGTTCGGCGGCGTCACCGCGCTGTTGCCGATCTATGCGCGCGACATCCTGCAGACCGGCCCGCTCGGGCTCGGCATCCTGCGCGCCGCGCCCGCGGTCGGTGCGCTCTTGATGACGATGCTGCTGGCGCGACACACCATCAACCGCCGCGTCGGCATGCGCATGTTCCAGGCGGTGATCGTGTTCGGCGTCGCGACGGTGGTGTTCGCGCTGTCGCAATGGATGTGGCTGTCGGCGCTGGCGCTTGCGGTGCTCGGCGCTGCGGACACGATCAGCGTCGTGATCCGTTTCTCGCTGGTGCAACTCGCCACCCCCGACGAGATGCGCGGCCGCGTCGGCGCGGTGAATTTCCTGTTCATCAACGCCTCCAACCAACTCGGCCAGTTCGAGAGCGGCGTCACCGCCGCGCTGCTCGGCGCCGTGCCGTCGGCCGTGCTCGGCGGCGTCGCGACGGTCGCGGTCGCGCTGCTCTGGATGAAGCTGTTCCCGACGCTGCGGAATGTCGAGAGGCTGGAGTAGGGCTTCTCCCTACCTCGCCGCGCTTGCGGGGAGAGGTCGCCGCGAAGCGTCGGGTGAGGGGACTCTCCGCGAATTCTTCTGACACCGGCTTCGCCGAAGCAGCCCCCTCACTTCCAACCCTCTCCCCGCAAGAGCGGGGCGAGGGAGCATGCGCGATTTCGGAATAATGGAAAAATACCGCTGATTTGCCCGACGTGTCAAGTTGCGGTGTCGAACGCCGGCAGCCACCGGCTACTTTGCATGGGGTTGTTTTCGATATTTTGGCAGTGCGCCCCTGGAACGGCATGGCCGGGACATAGGCCGAGCGGAAGCGACGCCGTCCTTCGGACGGCTATGCCCCGGCCATGCCGACGTGACAGTCCTGCCGCGAGCAGGGAGAAGGAGAAGATCAGCCCCGGCCCACGAACGGCATCTTGGTCGCCATGACTGTCATGAACAGCACGTTGGCGTCGAGCGGCAGGCCGGCCATGTAGGCGACGGCGTCGCCGACCGCTTTCGCGTCCATGCGCGGCTCGTGCTTGGTGGTGCCGTCCGGCTGCAGCACGCCGGGGCCGTTGACCATGCGGTCGGTCATCGGGGTCGCGGCATTGCCGATATCGACCTGGCCGACCGCGATGTCATACATGCGGCCGTCGAGGTTGGAGGCTTTTGTCAGGCCGGTGATGGCGTGCTTGGTCGAGGTGTAGGCCGCCGAGAACGGCCGCGGCGCGTGCGCCGAGATCGAGCCGTTGTTGATGATGCGGCCGCCGCGCGGCGTCTGGTCCTTCATGATGCGGAAGGCGTGCTGGGTGCACAGGAACGGCGCGGTGAGGTTGGTGTTGACCACGGCCTGCCACTGCTCGAGCGGCAGATCCTCGAAATTCACCGGCGGCGCGCCCATGCCGGCATTGTTGAACAGCACGTCGAGCCGGCCATAGGTCGCCTTCACCTTGTCGAACAGCGTGGCGATCGCGGCCGGATTGGCCATGTCGGCCGACACGCACAGGCTCTTGCCGGCGGGCCCGAGCTTGGCGGTCTCTTCCAGCATCTCGATGCGGCGTCCGGCGAGCACCACGGTGTAGCCCTTGTCCATCAAAGCGAGCGATGCTGCGCGTCCGACGCCGGTGCCGGCGCCGGTCACAAGCGCGATCTTGCTGTTTGCTTCGGTCATCCGAGTTTCCTCTTACCTGGTTTTTGCTTCGGTTTCGTTCTTGTAGGGTGGGCGTGGAATGTTCTGATGCGCCGCGCGCAGCGCTGCCGACCAGCGCGAGCGCAGGTCGTGGAAATAGGGCTCGCCGGCCTCGATGCGGTGGTTGAGATCGGCCTCGCACGCATCGGTGCGCACCACCAGCACGTCGATCGGCAGGCCGACGCCGAGATTGGAGCGCATCGTCGAATCCATCGAGATCAGCCCGGTCTTCAGGGCCTCATAGAGCTCGACGTCGTAATGCATGGCGCGGTCGAGCACCGGCTTGCCGTATTTGTGCTCGCCGATCTGCAAATACGGCGTGTCGGTGGTGCACTCGATGAAGTTGCCGGCGGTGTAGACCATGAACAGCCGCATCCGCGAGCCCTTGATCTGGCCGCCGAACAGGAACGAGACGTCGAAGGAAACGTCCTCCGCGCGCAGCGCCTCGCCTTCGGTGGCGTGCACGGCGCGGATGGCGCGGCCGATCCGCTGCGCCGCCTGGAACATGGTCGGCGCGTTCATCAGCGTCTCGAGCTGGCCGGTGTGCGGGTCTTCCATGCCCTCGGTCAGCGTCGACAGCACCGACTGGCTGATCGCGAGATTCCCCGCGCTGGCGATCGCCATGATGCGGTCGCCGGGCTTTTCGAAGATGTGCAGCTTGCGGAAGGTCGAGACGTTGTCGAGACCGGCATTGGTGCGGGTATCGGCGATCATGACGAGGCCGTCGCGCACCAGAATTCCGCAGCAATAGGTCATTTGCAGTCCCCAAACGGTCCGAGTTTCTCGGCGCCAAACGTGTAGCCAATTTCGAGGTCGCATCCAACCCTAATTCCCCGTGACGGGACATGCGATGGCTGGTCAAGGGGGGTCGGCGACGGTCCGTGTCAGGACCCGTTCCACCGTCGGCCGCCTGAGAATCCCGGTCCGCGCCAAGGCCTCGTTCGGCGTTGCGCGCAGCCGGCAATGATCAGCGCTCCCGTGTCATTGCGGGGCGCCTGGCGTTGTGGTCGACTGCCCGCAACCGACAACAACAAGAAATCCCGGGAGGCGAGAATGTCGTTCAAACTGGCCACGTGCCTCATGGCATTGGGCGCAGCAGTGATGGCGGCGAGCCCGGCATCGGCGCAGAAGAAGGGCGGCACCTTGCGGCTCTATCACAACGACAATCCGCCCTCGACCTCGCTGCTCGAGGAATCCACCATCGCCTCGGTGATGCCGTTCGCGGCGGTCTTCAACAACCTCGTGGTGTTCGATCCGGCCAAGGTGCACGAAAGCATCGACACCGTAATCCCCGATCTCGCCGAGAGCTGGTCGTGGGATTCCACCAACACGAAGCTCACCTTCAAGCTGCACCACGGCGTGAAGTGGCATGACGGCCAGCCGTTCACGGCCAAGGACGTGCAATGCACCTGGCGGATGCTGATCGGCAAGAGCGAGACCCAGGACTCCAAAATCCAGGACTTCAAGCGCAATCCGCGCAAGGTCTGGTACACGAAGCTCAAGGATGTCAGCGTCAATGGCGACGATGAAGCGACCTTCGAACTGACCGAGCCGCAGCCCGGCCTGCTGGCGCTGCTCGCCAGCGCCTTTTCGGTGGTCTATCCCTGCCACGTCCCGCAGCAGGTGATGCGCACCAAGCCAATCGGCACCGGGCCGTTCAAGTTCGTCGAATTCCGGCGCGGGGATTCGATCCGCCTCGTCCGCAACCCCGATTACTTCAAGAAGGACCGGCCGTATCTCGACGAGATCACGGTGCGCTCGATCGACAGCCGCGCCACGCGCATGCTGGCGTTCGCGACCGGCGACTATGACATCACCTTTCCGTCAGACGTCAGCATTCCCCTGATGAAGGACGTCAAGGCGCGCTCGCCGAACGCGATCTGCGAGATGACGTCGACCAATCTGCAGATCAATCTCTTGGTCAACCGGGTCAATCCGCCGTTCGACAATCCGGAGATTCGCGAGGCGATGTCGCTCGCGCTCGATCGCAAGGCCTTCAACACCATCCTGTTCGAGGGCACCGGGCGGCTCGGCGGCGCGATGCAGGCCAAGCCCGAAGGCGAGTGGGGCATGCCGCCGGAAATCCTGTCGACGCTGATGGGCTACGGCGCGGATGCCGGGAAGAATCTCGCGGACGCGCAGGCGATCATGCAGAAGCTCGGCTACAGCGACGCCAAGCCGCTGTCGATCAAGATCCAGACCCGCAATTTGCCGACCTATCGCGACCCGGCCGTGATCCTCGCCGACCAGTTGAAGAAGATCTACATCGTTGCCGAACTCGATATCCTCGACACGCCGCGCTGGTACTCGCGACTGCAGCGCAAGGACTACACGATCGGCCTGAATGTGACCGGCGTCAGCGTCGACGATCCCGACGGCAATCTGGTCGAGAACTATTCCTGCAACTCCGAGCGCAACTACACCCAGTATTGCAATGCCGAGGTCGACAAGCTGCTGACTGCGCAGTCGCGCGAGGTCGACAAGGACAAGCGCCGCAAAATCGTGTTCGACATCGAGCGCCTGCTGGTCGACGACGCGGCGCGGCCGGTCATCCTGCACTCATCGGCCGGCAATTGCTGGCAGCCCTACGTGAGGAATTTTCATCCGCACGACAACAGCCAGTACAACAATCTGCGCTTCGAGGATGTCTGGCTGGACAAGTGACGCGGCATAGGGGCGGGTGCAGGGCCGTTACGGCTCCTCGCTTCGTCCCGCCGGTGCCCCGACCAGAAATGCGTCGTCCACCGCCACGCCGAGCGCGGTGACCAGCCGGTTGGTTTCGGCGGCCATGCCGACGATCGCCAGCATTTCCTGATACTCGGCCTCGGTCATGCCTTTGGCGCGAGCGGCCGCGGTGTGCGAATGGATGCAGTAGCTGCAGCCATGCGCCACCGAGACCGCAACGTAGAGCATCTCCTTGACCTTCGGGTCGAGCGCGCCCGGCGCCATCACCTCCTTGATGCTCTCCCAGGTTCGCCGCAGCGTCTTCGGATCATGCGCGAGTGCGCGCCAGAAATTGTTGATGAAGTCCGAGTTCCGCGTCTTGCGGATGTCGTCGAAGACCGCACGTGCGTCGGCCGAGATTTCGTCGTCGGAGAGCAGTTTCACGGTTGCCATGGTTTCTCTCGCTGATCCGGTTTGCAGCCGCGATCATAGCACCGCTGCCGTCATTGCGAGGAGCCAACGGGTCCGGCCTTCGGCCGGCCCGATGATAAACTCCGCGACGAAGCAATCCATGTCTCCGCAAGCGGTCAGATGGATTGCTTTGCTGCGCTCGCAATGACGGATGCGGAGAGGGATCAGCCTTACGACTGGGTCTGGCTCTGCCACTGACCGGGGCGGCCGGCCTGGTCGACCTTGACCGCGACCGACAGCGTCTCGTTGCCGCCGCCATAGCGAGTGCCGCGGACCGGGGCGGCGCCGAGATAGTCGAGGCCGATCGCGACGCGGGCATGGGCGTCGGTGGTGCAGATGCCGTTGGCGGCGTCGAAGCCGACCCAGCCGAGTTCGGGCACGAAGGCCTCGGCCCAGGCGTGGCCGGCCTGCTGGTTGACCATGCCGTCGGAGCGCAGGAAGTGGCCGGAGACGAACCGCGCCGGAACGCCGCCGGCGCGCGCGCAGGCGATCAGGATGTGCGCGTAGTCCTGGCAGACCCCGCGCTTCAGCGCGAACGCCTCGGAGGCCGAGGTCGCGCTGTTCGTCGGGTCCTCGTCGAAGGTCATGTGCTCGTAGATCTGCACCATCACCGCGTGCAGGAAGCCGAGCACGTCGGCGCCGGCTTCGGCGCGCAACTCGCGCACGAAACTCGTCATCGCTGGGTTGAGGTCGGTCAGCGGCGTGGCGCGCAGGAACAGGCTCGGGGGAAACCGCTCGTCGGTGCCCTTCAGCACGCCGCCGGTGTCCTGGGTCTCGACCAGTCCCTCGCAATGGATCGTGAGGTCGGTGATCGAACCGTGCGTCAGCACGTGGGTGACGTTGCCGAACGCGTCCTCGTGGGTGTCGAGCCGGGAATCGGTCGAGACGTCGATCTGCCAGTCGGCGACATACTGGCCGTCATGGCTGCCCGGCGTCATCCGCAGGATCTGGATCACGCCCGAGGCCGCCGGCTCGTAGCGATAGGTGGTGGTGTGGGCAATCCGCAGGCGCATGGCTCAACCGGAGTTCAGTCGGTCTTCTGGGGCAGGAACATCACGCCCCGGGCACTCACGTCTTTCTTCCTAATCGGCCGCGAAAGCAAGACATGGGTGACCGGGACAGACCCGGTCATGACGACATTTTGAGCACTTTTCCCGCCGCGGCGGTCAGATCAAATATTGCTTGGCGATGATCTCACCCAGCCGCGAATTATCCGCAAGGAATTCCTGGATGAATTCATGCACGCCGTGCTGGAAGATATCGTCCATATGGCTGTGCTCAAGCCGGTTCCTGATGCCGCGGGCGTGGCGCTGGGCGGCGCCCTGGCGGCCATAGGCGACGCCGATCTGGTCGAGATTGCGCACCAGGTTGCTGTAGCAGCTGGCGAGCGACCGCGGCAGCGTGTCGTTGAGGATCAGGAGGTCGGCGATCAGCCAGGGCTTCAGGGTTTCCCGGTATACCCAGTGATAGGCGGTCGTTGCCGACACCGAGCGCAGGATCGAGGTCCACTGGTAGTAATCCAGCGGGCCGCCGACATGCTCCTCCTCGGGCAGCAGCATGTGATACTTGACGTCGAGAATGCGGGCGGTGTTGTCGGCGCGCTCGAGATGCACGCCGAGCCGCGAGAACCAGTAGGCGTCGTTGCGCAGCATGGTGCGGTAGGCCGAACCGTCGAAGCGCAGCGAGGTCTCCTGCACGAAGCGCAGGAATTTCGCCAGCTCCTCGCGGTTGGCGGGACCCTTGTTCCAGACTGCCTGCAGCTCGATCCACGATGAATTGATGGTGTCCCACATCTCCGACGTCAGCGCGGTGCGCACCGAGCGCGAATTGAGCCGTGCAGCTTCGATGCAGTTCTTGATCGAGGAGGGATTTTCCGACGAGAAGGACAGATACTCGACGACGTTTCGCTCGTTGGCTTCTTCGTAATGGTCGTAGAAGGCCGCGCCGACGCCGGCGGTGAGCAGCGCGGAATCCCACTCATTGGTCTTGCCGATATAGGCCGCGGGCAATGCGGTGACACGGAGCGTGGCGTCGATCGTGCGCGCGAGATACTCGGCGCGTTCGACATAACGGGCCAGCCAGAACAGATTTTCGGCGGTGCGCGACAGCATGCGATAGTCCCTACAAGACGAAACGTGTTTCACCTCCCCCTGAAAGGGGGAGGTCGACGCGCAGCGGCGGGTAGGGGTCCTCTCTCCATTCGGCGTATGCGGCCGACCCCCACCCCTCCCTCCCCCTTGCAGGGGGAGGGAGGGCTCGCGCTGCGCGTTGGGCTTCAAATCACTCACTCAATATCCAGGTGTCCTTGGTGCCGCCGCCCTGGCTCGAATTGACCACCAGCGAGCCTTCCTTCAGCGCAACGCGGGTCAGGCCGCCGGGCACGATGGTGGTGTGGCTGGAGCCGGTCAGCACGAACGGGCGGAGGTCGACATGGCGCGGTGCCAGCCCCTTGTCGGTGCAGGTCGGGCAGGTCGACAGCGCCAGCGTCGGCTGGGCGATGAAGCCCTCCGGCTCGCGCTTGAGCTTGTCGCGAAACGCCTCGATGGTCGCCTTGGTGGCGGCGGGTCCGATCAGCATGCCGTAGCCGCCCGAGCCGTGCACCTCCTTGACGACGAGGTCGGCGAGGTTGTCGAGCACGTAGGACAGATCCTGCGCCTCGCGGCAGCGCCAGGTCTGCACGTTCTTCAGGATCGGCTCCTCGCTGAGGTAGAACTTCACGATGTCGGGCATGTAGGAATAGATCGCCTTGTCGTCGGCGATGCCGGTGCCGACCGCGTTGGCGAGCGTGATGTTGCCGGCCGCATAGGCCGACATCAGCCCGGGGACGCCGAGCGCGGAATCCGGGCGGAAGGTGAGGGGATCGAGGAAATCGTCGTCGACGCGGCGGTAGATCACGTCGACCCGCTTCAGCCCCTCGGTGGTGCGCATGAAGACTTCGTCGTTCTTGACGATGAGGTCGCGTCCCTCGACCAGCTCGATGCCGAGCTTGTCGGCCAGGAAGGAGTGCTCGTAATAGGCCGAGTTGTAGACGCCGGGCGTCATCAGTGCGACCGTCGGCTCGGCGGAGGCGCTGTGCGGCGCCACCGACCGCAGCGCCGACAGCAGCTCGTCCGGATAGCGCTCCACCGGCGCAACGCGGTGACGCGAAAACAGGTCCGGAAACAGCCGCATCATGATCTCGCGGTTTTCCAGCATGTAGGAGACGCCGGACGGCGTGCGCGCATTGTCCTCCAGCACGATGAAGTTGTCCGGATCGGTGCGGATGATGTCGATGCCGGCGATGTGGACGTAGATGTCGTGCGGCACGTCCTGGCCGTTCATCTCCGGCCGGAACACCGGGTTCTGGAAGATCAGGGCTTCCGGGATGACGTTGGCGCGCAGGATATCGCGGCCGTGATAGATGTCCTTGAGGAACATGTTGAGCGCGAGCACGCGCTGCTTGAGGCCCTTCTCCAGCAGCGTCCACTCGGTCGCGGACAGGATGCGCGGGATGACGTCGAAGGGGATCAACCGTTCCTGGGCCTCGGAATCGCCGTAGACCGCGAAGGTGATGCCGATCCGGCGGAACAGCAGCTCCGCTTCCTGGCGCCGATATTCGAGCGCGTCCGGCGGCGTTTCTTTGAGCCAGCGGGAGAGCTCCTGGTAGGCCGGGCGGATATCCTCGCCGAGGCCGTTCATCTCATCGAACGCGACTGCCATATATCCCGACTGCCCTCCCAAGCCATGTGACACAGTGCATGACTTGATGGGATGGTAGCAAGGGGCGGGCCAGCGCGATATGCATTGGCTTCTGGCATTTGCTAAGGGGAGGCGGAAGGCCTGCCCGAAAAACCGGCTGAGGTCTGCTTAATTCGGCGGCAAACCCCGTGACATCAAGGCATTGGATCGGCAATGTCAGGGGATCAAGTTTAAGGAAATGGGACCATGAGCGAGATCGTCACGGCGGGGATATTGGTGATCGGCGACGAGATCCTGTCCGGCCGGACCAAGGACAAGAACATCGGCTTCATCGCCGAATACCTGACCAATATCGGCATCGACCTGAAGGAGGTCCGCGTCGTCGCCGACGACGAGGCCGATATCGTGTCTGCCCTTGATGCGCTGCGGCATCGATACACCTACGTGTTCACCACCGGCGGCATCGGGCCGACCCATGATGACATCACCGCCGACAGCGTGGCGAAGGCGTTCGGGGTCGAGATCCACCATCATCCCGACGTGGTGGCGCGCTTCAGGGAGCGCTGGACCGAGCAGGACCTCAACGAGGCGCGGCTGCGGATGGCCCGGGTGCCCGATGGCGCCGAGCTGATCCAGAGCGCGACCATCCTGGCGCCGGGCTTCAAGCTCGGCAACGTCATCGTGATGGCCGGCATCCCCACCATCATGCAGGCGATGATGGACATCGTGGCGCCGACCCTGAAATCCGGCGTGCGGATGCTATCGGACTCGGTCCGCGCCGACGCCCGGGAAGGCGACATCGGCGGCCCGCTGCGGGCGATCGCGGAAGCCCATCCCGACACCATCATCGGCAGCTATCCGTTCCAGGATGAGAACCAGAAGCCGAACACCAATCTGGTGGTCCGCTCGCGCGATCCGGAGAAGCTCGCGACCGCGATGGCCGCGGTGAAGGAGATGTTGAAGCAGGTGCAGGCCGCGCAGAAGAAGCCGGCGGGTTGAGTCGACATGGTTGAACGAAATTCTGGACCGCATGCGCAGGATCGGGCCGGTAGGCCGTTCCCGGTCTCGTGGGATCAATTCCATCGGGATTGCCGGGCGCTGACCTGGCGGCTCAACGAGGTCGGCCCATTCCATGCGGTGATCGCGATCACCCGTGGTGGGTTGGTGCCGGCGGCGATCGTGGCGCGCGAGCTCGGCCTGCGGGTGATCGATACCGTCTGCATCGCCAGCTACGACCATGACAAGCAGGGCGACCTGAAAGTGCTCAAGGGCATTTCGGAGCAGACCGCCAAGCTCGGCGGCGGCACCGGCAAGGGGCTTCTGATCGTCGACGACCTCGTCGATACCGGCAAGACCGGCAGGCTGGTGCGCGAGCTGCTCCCCGACGCGCATTTCGCCACAGTATACGCCAAGCCGAAGGGCCGGCCGCTGGTCGACACCTACATCACCGAGGTGTCGCAGGACACGTGGATATTCTTCCCCTGGGACACGGCGCTGTCGTTCCAGCCCCCGATCCGAGACGGGGCGGCGTGAGGTAGTCGTCATTGCGAGCGCAGCGAAGCAATCCATTCCTTCGCATATGCGGTACGATGGATTGCTCCGTCGCTTGCGCTCCTCGCAATGACGATCGTGGTTAGAGCTGTGCCATGCCCCTGCAAAACCGCGTCACGCCCACTGGCGACATCGTTGCGACCGAACACCGCGGCACCTTCACCGGCAATCGCGGCATCATCCACGATCCGGCGACCCGCACACTGCTGAACAAGCGCTGGTCGAGCCCGGCCTGGCTCACCTGCGTCTGCGAGTTCAGGGGACGGCGACGCAAGGTGATGAGCCGGCAGAGCTGGACCGAGCTGTTCTTCCTCGACGAAGCGACCGCATTCGCGGCCGGCCACCGGCCCTGTTTTTACTGCCGCCGCGACGACGCCAAGCGGTTTCGTGCCGCGTGGGAGGAAGGCAACGGCCTCAGCGATCTCGGCGTCAAGGCGATGGACGCCGTGCTGCACGCCGAGCGGCTCGATCGCGGCAAGAAGCGGCTGCATCCGCTGCCGATGCCGCTCGCCGTGCTACCTGACGGCGCGATGGTGCAGGCGAACGGCGAGAGCTACCTCGTTGCCGGTGGCAAGACCTTGCGCTGGTCGTTTGCCGGCTACGAGCGGGCCGATGCGACCGCTCCCGCCATGCTGCTGACGCCGCCGTCGACGGTCCGTGCGTTCCTGGCCGGCTATCGGCCGGTGTTGCATCCGAGCGCGATGGCCGTTTTGGGGTGATCTGTCGGCGTAGTCCCTAAGCCAGCCGCTGCCGTGCCAGCTTGGCGCCGGCGCCGAGCGCGATCAGCTTGGCTTCGGCGATATCCCGCCGCATCGGGGCCATGCCGCAATTGGTGGTCGCGATGATGTTGCCCTTCGGTACGTGTTTCGCGACCGCCTCGATCACCTTGACGACGTCCTCCGCGGTCTCGACCTCGTCGCTGGCGACGTCGATGACGCCGGCCTGCACGATCTTGCCGGGGAGTGCCGCGAGCAGCTCGATCGGCACCTTCGAGTTGCGGCATTCGATCGCGACCTGCTGGATCGTGCTCTTGTCGATCACCGGGAAGGTCTCTTCATATTGCCGCCACTCGCCGCCGAGCGTCTGCTTCCAGTCGGTGTTGGCCTTGATGCCGTAGCCGTAGCAGATATGCACGGCGGTGGCGCAGGTCAGGCCTTCGGCGGCGCGCTCCAGCGCCTTGATGCCCCAGTCGCGGACCTCGTCCATGTAGACGTTGAAGGCAGGCTCGTCGAACTGGATCATGTTGACGCCGTCGGCCTGCAGCGCCTTGGCTTCCAGGTTCAACAGCTCCGCGAAAGCGAACGCCATCTTCACGCGGTCGCCGTAATATTTGTCGGCGATGGTATCGATGATCGTCATCGGGCCGGGCAGGGTGAACTTCAGCCTGTTCCTGGTGTGGGCGCGCGCCGCACGCGCCTCGCTTTCATGGACGCGGCCCTTGAGCTGCAGCGGCGCGACCACCTGCGGGACCATGGCTTTGTAGCGGTCCTTGCGGATGCCCATCTCGACCTTGTGGGCGAAATCGATGCCTTCGATCCGCTCCAGAAAACCATGCACGAAGTGCTGGCGTGCCTGCTCGCCTTCGGTGACGATGTCGACGCCGGCATCTTCCTGCAGTTTCACCGCAAGCACCGTGGCATCGCGCTTGGCGCGGGCGAGTTCGGCGCCTTCGGATTTCCACGGCGCCCACAGCATGTTCGGTTCGGCGAGCCATTCCGGCTTCGGCAGGGAGCCTGCGATCGTGGTTGGAAACAGCATGGGTGCCTCCCACTGGGTTCTGATTGAGCGCCTGTGTGCCATGTCCTAAGGTGGACGTACAGAACAACAAAAGTCTTTGTGACGGGGAAGTGGACGCCGATGATCGACCTGCACTATGCGCCGACGCCGAACGGCTGGAAGATATCGATCATGCTGGAGGAACTGGGGCTGCCCTATCGGGTGATCCCGGTGAACATCCGTGCCGGTGAGCAGTTCCGGCCCGAATTCCTGGCGATCAGCCCGAACAACCGTATCCCTGCGATTGTCGATCATGCGCCCGCCGACGGCGGCGGTCCGTTCTCGGTGTTCGAGACCGGCGCGATCCTGATCTATCTCGCCGACAAGACCGGCCGCTTTCTGTCGCAGGAGCTGCGTGCGCGGTCGAATGTCATCCAATGGGTGATGTGGCAGATGGGCGGGCTCGGGCCGATGCTCGGCCAGCACGGCCATTTCGCGCTCTATGCCGCCGAGAAGATTCCCTACGCGATCGAGCGCTACCGCGACGAGACGGCGCGGCTCTATGGCGTGCTCGACCGCCAGCTCGGCAAGACCGGCGCCTATATCGCCGGCGACGATTATTCGATCGCGGACATCGCCTGCTTCCCCTGGACCATGACCCACAAGGCGCAGGGCTTTACCCTCGACGATTACCCGAACATCAAGCGCTGGTACGCGACCGTGCGCGCCCGGGCCCAGGTGCAGGCGGGCCTTGCGATCGGAAATTTCGTCAAGGAGCCGTTTGACGAGGAATCACGCAAGAACATGTTCGGCCAGCGTGCGAAGGAGCTGGTCGAGAGGAAATAGCCGGCATTCCGCGGCGCGGACAAAGTCGCGATCTTGGAATGACGAGATTGAAAGAATGAAACAAAGGAAACGCCAATGATCGAATTCTTCTTCGACTGTTCCAGCCCGTGGACCTATCTCGCCTGGCACAACATCCAGCCGATTGCGAAGGAGTTCGACGCGCCGATCACCTGGCGGCCGATCCTGGTCGGCGGCATCTTCAACACCGTCAATCCGTCGGTTTACGCGCAACGCGAGAAGCCGGTGCCGCTGAAGGCGCGCTACATGAAGAAGGACCTCGCCGACTGGGCGCGCTCGGCCGGTCTTGCGATCAAGATGCCGCCGACCGTATTCCCGGTGAACAGCGTCAAGGCGATGCGCGGTTGCATCTGGCTCGGCAACGACAAGATGGTGCCGTTCGCCCGCGCGGTGTTCGAGGCCTATTGGGGTGACGACAAGGACATCTCGCAGGATGCGGTGCTGACCGGGATCTGCAGCAAGCTAGGGATCGATCCGGCGCAATTCCTCGCCGGTATCGGCGACCAGGCGATCAAGGATCAGCTCAAGGCCAACACAGAGGAGGTGATGGCGCGCGGCGGCTTCGGCTCGCCCACGATCTATCTCGACAAGACCGACATGTATTTCGGCAACGACCGCCTGCCGCTGATCCGCGAGGCGCTGGCCCGCCTCAAGGCGCGAGCCGCCTGATGCCGAAAGCCGTTTTTTGCCGCGAGCTCGGGCCGCCCGAGCGCCTTCAGCTCGAGAATTTTGCCTCGGTGCCTTTGCAGCCGGGGCAGGTGCGCGTCGCGATCCGTGCCGCCGGGATCAATTTTCCCGACATCCTGATGGCCGCCGGCGAGTACCAGCTCAAGCCGCCGCTGCCGTTCACGCCGGGCTCGGAGGCTGCCGGCGATGTCGTCGAGGTCAATGAAGCTGCCGGTGTCGCCGTCGGCGCCAAGGTGATCGTCAAGATGCGCTTCGGCGCCTATTGCGATGAGACCGTCGCGACGCCGTCGCAGCTCGTGCCGGTGCCGTCGACCTTCGACTATGCGGAAGGCGCGACCTTCCTCGCCGCGCACGGCACGGCGCATCACGCACTGATCGACCGCGGGCAGATCAAGCCGGGCGAGGTGCTGCTGGTGCATGGCGCCGGCGGCGGCGTCGGGCTTGCCGCGGTCGAGATCGGCAAGCTGCTCGGCGCCACCGTGATCGCAGCGGCCTCGAGCGAGGAGAAGCTCGCGATCGCCAAAGAACGTGGCGCGGATCATCTTGTGCTCTACGCGCGCGAGCCGTTCCGCGATGCGGTCAAGCGTCTCACCGACGGCCGCGGCGCCGATGTGGTGTTCGATCCCGTCGGCGGCGAGGTGTTCGAGAACTCGATGCGCTGCATCAACTGGGGCGCGCGCATTCTCGTCGTCGGCTTCACCGGCGGCATCGGCCTTGCGCGCACCAACCTCCTGATGATCAAGGGGGCGAGCGTGCTCGGCGTTCGCGCCGGCGAGGCGGTGCGGAAGGACCCCGCGCTCGGCGAGGTCAGGGTCAAGGCGCTGAGCGAATGGGCCGAGGCCGGCCGGGTGCGACCGAATATCTCGCACCGGCTGCCGCTGGAGGACTACGCGAAGGCGATGCGGCTCCTGATTGAGCGCAAGGCGATCGGCCGTGTGGCGTTGATGATGTAGTAGTTCGTCATTGCGAGCCAACGGGTCGCGCGAACGCGCGTCCGATGACAGGCTCCACGAAGCAATCCATGCTCACCGGGAGGTATGGATTGCTTCGTCGCGGAGTTTATCATCGGGCCGGCCGAAGGCCGGACCCGTTGGCTCCTCGCAATGATGGTTACGCCTTTGCGAACTTCCCATTCCGCAGAAACACAAGCGTCTGCGCGATCGCCTCGCGGTTGCGTATCAGCCAGGGATGCGAGGTGCGGATCACGATGTGATCGGCCATGCCGTCGAGCCGGGTGTTGGTAACCGACACCCGGCCGTCATGCGGACGCGGCAGTCCCATCGACGTGATCGGATAGACCGAGCGGTTGCCGGCGATGATGCCGGCGGGAAAATCAATCGCCGGCAGCAGCGCGCTGGTCGCGGCATCGCGGCGGGTGACGAGCTGCTGGCCGGCCGGACCGAAGAAGGCACGATAGGCCGCGAGGTGTTTCAGGCGGTCGGCGATCTCGCTGCCGCCGTTCGGCGTGCCCAGCATCACGACGCGGCCGAGGCGCGCGGGGCGATGTCGTGCGAGGTAGACGCGGGCGAGCAGGCCGCCCATTGAATGGCAGACGAAATGCACGGAGCCGTCGAGGCTCTGCGCGAAGCGATCGAGCGGAGGATGGATATCTTCGGCCAGCGCATCGAGTCCTTTGCGCCGGCTATCATAGTCGAGATTGAGGGTGGCAAAACCGGCATCCCTGAGCGCCAGCTCCATCCTGCGAAACGAGCGCGCCGTCCTGCTGATGCCATGCAGCAGGACGACGCCGTCAGGAGTGGACGCCGCGGGACGCCGTTCGCTCACTTATAGTCGCGCTCTTGCCACCACGGGAAATAGTCGGGCATGTCCGACGACACCTTGTTCTTGAACTGCGCCGGGCGCTTTTCCAGGAACGACACCACGCCTTCCTTGACGTCCTCGGAGCGCCCGCGGGCATAGATGCCGCGGCTGTCGACCTTGTGCGCCTCCATCGGATCGTCGGCGCCCATCATGCGCCACATCATCTGGCGGATCAGCGCCACCGATACCGGCGCGGTCTTGGCCGTGAATTCCCTGGCGAGCGCGCGCGCGGTCGGCAGCAGATCCTCCGGCGGCACCACCTTGCTGACGAGACGGCCGGCGAGCGCTTCCTGGGCCGGAAAGACGCGGCCTGAGTAGCACCACTCGAGCGCCTGCGAGATGCCGACGATGCGCGGCAGGAACCAGCTCGAGGCGGCTTCCGGCACGATGCCGCGCTGGGAGAACACGAAGCCGAAGCGCGCGGCCTCCGACGCGATTCGGATATCCATCGCAAGCTGCATCGTGACGCCGATGCCGACCGCGGGACCGTTCACCGCGGCGATCACAGGCTTCAGGCACTTGAAGATGCGTAGCGTCACCTGGCCGCCGCCGTCGCGCACCTGCGGATCGCTGTAGTCGACGCTGCCGTCGGCATTGCGCTTGACCGGGCCGCGCCGCGCATCGCGGTCGAACGTGTTGGCGCCGGACGACAGGTCCGCCCCGGCGCAGAAGCCGCGGCCTTCGCCGGTCACGATGATCGCCCTGACGTCGTCGTCCTTGTCGGCCTTGTCGAACGCGTCGATCAGCTCCTGCTGCATCGTGGCGTTGAAGGCGTTGAGCTTGTCGGGCCGGTTCAGCGTGATGGTCAGTATCTGCTCGGCGACCTCGTACTTGATCGTCTCATACGCCATGGGGATGATTTCCTCTCGGTTTTCTTGAATGAACGGCGCTGGCGCGCGTCTCCATCCAGTTAACCCGGCAATCATCCCTTGTGAAGAAGAGGGATGCGCGGTGTGGTTCCGCGCATCCTGACTTGTGTTGAGGCGCTACTTCTTCGGCGGCGTCGGCCACGGCTTCTGCGGGCCGCGCAGGCCTTCGAACGCCTTGCCCATGCCGAGCACGCCGATGTCGTCGAAGCGGCGGCCGATGATCTGGACGCCGATCGGAAAGCCCTTCTTGTCGTAGCCGCCGTTGATCGACAGCGCCGGGCTCTCCGACATATTCCACGGCACGGTAAAGCAGATGTGCTCGAACGGCTTTGCGGGGTCGTTCAGCGGTGCTGCGAACTCAGCCGGGAAGTTCACAACCGGCGATACCGGCGAGATCACGTAGTCGACCTCGCAGAACAGTTTTGCAGCAGCCGCGCGGATCGCCATCGTCTGGTTGAAGCCGCGCACCACGTCGACGCCGGAGAGCTTTGCGCCGGCCTCGGCCCAGTTGAGGATGTAGGGCAGGGTCTTGCCGCGGTCGGCCTGCGACAGCTTCGACAGCTCGTCCCAGGTCCGCGCACGCCAGAAATTGTCGAGCCCCTCGAGCATCTCAGGCGTCAGGATGCCGTCGATCTCGGTGATGACGGCACCGGCGGACTCGAACGCCTTCGCCGCCTTGACGACGATTTCGCGGACTTCCTCTTCCACCTTCTGGCCGGATCCGGCGTCGAGCATCAGCCCGATGCGCAGCTTGCGCGGCGACTTCTCCAGCGCCTTCCAATTCACCTCGAGTGCCGGCAGGCTCATGCCGTCGCGGCGATCAGGGCGCGACAGCACGCTCATCATCAGCGCCGCGTCGTCGACGGTGCGGGTCATCGGCCCCGCCACGCGGCCGACATAGGGCGGATCGATCGGCACGCGGCCAAGACTTGGCTTCAGGGCGACGAGACCGCACCAGGAGGCCGGCAGCCGCACCGAGCCGCCGATGTCGGTCCCGAGATGCAGCGGGCCGTAGCCGGCCGCACCGGCCGCGCCGGCGCCTGCGCTCGAGCCGCCGGGATTCTTGCTGACGTCCCAGGGGTTGCGGGTGAGCGGATGGAACGACGACAGCCCCGACGACAGCATGCCGTAATCCGGCATCGTGGTCTTGGAGAAGATCACGCAGCCGGCTTCACGCAGCCGCGCGGCAGGCGGCGCATCCTTCTCGGCGGGCGCGAGCTTGACGCTTGCCGCACCCAGCGGCACCGGCTGACCCTTGGTCGCGACGTTGTCCTTGATCGTGACCGGCACGCCGTCGAGCGTGCCGACCGGCTCGCTCTGCTGCCAGCGCTCGGTCGCGGCCTTGGCGACCTTCCGCGCGCCTTCGGGGTCGTACAGATACAGCGCCTTGATGTGCGGCTCCCAGGTCGCGACCTGGGAGATGATGTCCTCCAGCACCTCGGATGGCGAGAACTGCTTGGCACGGTAGCCGGCGAGCAGGTCGACGGCCGAGAGATCGTGCAGCGACGTGATGGCGTCCCCTTTCGGCTTATGCATGCGCACCTGCCGGCATGCGTTTCTCGATGATGCGGGCGAACATGCTGGCGCCGATCGGAAGGATCTTGTCGTCGAGAACGTAACCGGGATTGTGCACGGGCACCGAACCGTCATGGCCGACCCAGAAATAGGCGCCGGGAATGGCCTGCATCATGTCTGCGAAATCCTCGCTGCCCATCTTCGGTGTCGAGCGGGTGATCACCTTGGCTGGATCGACCACCGTGCGCGCGACTTCCTCGACCACGCGGGACTGTTCTTCCTGATTCACCAGTACGCTGAAGCCGTCGCGGATCTCGACCGAGATTTCGGCGTCATATGCCGCCGCAAAGCCGGCGGAGATTTCGCGCATCCGCTTGCGGATCAGCGCACGGATCTCGTCGGAGAAGCAGCGCACCGTGCCGCACATCCAGGCCTCGCCGGGAATGACGTTGTACGCCGACCCGGAATGGATCTGCGTGATCGACAGCACCGCAGCCTGCAGCGGATCGACGTTGCGGCTGACGATCGACTGCAACGCTTGTCCGAGTGTCATTGCGATCACGACCGCGTCCTTGGAGCGCTCCGGCATCGCGCCATGCGCGCCGTAGCCCTGGATCCTGATGTCGAAGAAGTCGGCTGCGGCCATTGCCGGGCCCGGCAGGATCGCGATCTCGCCATGGTTGAGGTCGGGCGCGTTGTGCAGGCCATAGACCTCGTCGCAGGGGAACTGCTTGAACAGGCCGTCCTTGATCATGGCACGGGCGCCGCCGAGGCCTTCCTCGGCCGGCTGGAAGATGAAATGCACGGTGCCGTCGAAATTGCGGGTCTCGGCGAGATAGCGCGCCGAGCCGAGCAGCATCGTGGTGTGGCCGTCATGGCCGCAGCCATGGAAGCGGCCGGGGATCGTCGAGCGCCACTTCAGATTGGTGTTCTCCTCCATCGGCAGCGCGTCCATATCGGCGCGCAGGCCGATCTTCTTGGAGCTATTGCCCTTGCCCTTGAGCACGCCGACCACGCCGGTGCCGCCGAGGCCGCGATGCACCTCGATGCCCCAGCTCGTGAGCTTGTCGGCGACGATGCCGGAGGTGCGGACCTCCTCGAAGCCGATCTCGGGATGCGCATGCAGATCCCGTCTGATGGCGGTGAGTTCGTCGGCAAAACTGTCGATGCGCTCAATGGTCGGCATGATCTCTATCCGTTTGTGCGTGATGGGGAGGAGAGGGTGAAAGCGGGGCCGTTGGGCTTGATACGAATGCCGGGACGCAAATGTTTCCACGGCAGTGTGGCGGTATCGGCCGGCATTGCGCCGGGCGCGGCGCAGATCAGCAGTTTCTCGGCGATCGGCTCGAAATCGGCGCGGAAATGCACCGAGCTCTTGTTGACCAGGATTTTCTGCGCGGTCGGCTCGATGCCGACATAGCGGTACATCGACTGGTCGGCAAGCTGGGCCTTGTAGGAGCCGACGACGACGCGGACGTCGCCGACCCGCAGGCAGGCCGAGGGCCCCATATCCATGTCGCGGCCGCCGAAATACGGGCCGGGTGCAACGAACTTGCCGTCCGAGAGCTGCTCGACGATGAAAGTCTCCCGGTACGGCGCATCGCCTGGAATGCCGGACTTGCCGCCGAGCTCGAGCGTGACGGTGGCGCCGACGCCGGCCGAATGCGCGGCCTTCGCCGATTGAGGGTCGTAGATCACGCCGGTTGCGGCACTCGCTCTGTTGCGTACCAGCGCGCGCAGCATGCCTGTGGTGTCGGAATCGCCGCCGGCGCCGGGATTGTCCTGGGTGTCGGCGATGATGATCGGCTTGCTGGCCGACTTCGCCAGCTCCATCGCCAGCTGCACGCCTTCGTCGGGCGAATAGATCCGGCCGTCGAAATCGTCCTCATGGCTCTCGACCAGGGCGACGACCTTGTCGGCCGCCGCGTCCGCATCGGCCTGCGTCCGACCATAGGCGAACACGCTCGGCCCGCAATCCCTGAAATCGGCGGCCGGGAAGCCCGGCGCAAACGACAGCGTCGGCACGGCCTCGTTCTCGAGGGCGGCGAGTTTCTGATAGATGCCCTTGGTGGGCTGGTCGTTGGTGCATTGCCAGCTGATCGGGATCAGGAACGGCAATTGCCGGAATGCCTTGGCAAAGCGCTCTCCGGACTTGAGCATCAGCGCCAGATGCCCGGCGCAGGCGCGGCCGGTATCGGCCATGTCGACATGCGGATAGGTGCGGTAGGCGATCAGTGCATCGGCATGTTCGATCATCTCAGGCGAGACGTTCGCATGCAGATCGAGGCTCACCACCAGCGGGAGATCATTGCCTATGGCCTTGCGCACGCGGGCGAGGGTTTGGCCTTCGCCGTCGTCATAATGCTCGGTGACCATGGCGCCGTGCAGGTCGAGATAGACGGCATCGATCGGGCCGGCCGCGACAATGCCGTCGACCATTTCCGTCACGATCCGCTCGAACGCGTCCTTGCTCACATGCGCCGACGGGCTCGCCGCGGCGAAAATCGTCGGCACCAGCTCCCAGCCATTGGCTTCCGCGGCCTCGACAAAGCCGGCGAGGCCGACATTAATCTTGCGCATGACCTTGAGCACCTCGGTGCCATGCGTCATCGACGGCCAGCCGCCGCCGTGCACGAAGTCGTCATAGGTTGCTTTCGTCGGTGCGAAGGTGTTGGTCTCGTGCAGGAAGCCGCCAACGGCAATGCGGGTCATGAAGTTGGTCTCGATACGTTTCTTCGATCATGATGCGAACGGAACGGTTCGCGCCACGATCTCGTTTCATTGGTTTGAGCGCGATCTTCCGGCGAACCGGTGTCCACCGTCCGGCTCACGCTCTGGCGCGCGACGTTAAGCGTGTCGTCGCGCCAAGCGCAAGCCGTCGAGCACTTCCGGATTTGCATGCCCTATGGGCGTAAAGGCCCAAGGCTAAGCCAAGGCAGAGACCAAGGCTGAGACTGAGGCTACGGCTAAAGGCTTAGGCCGTTGCCACGAGGCCTTCCGAAACAGGGCGGAAGTTCGCAAAATCCCAGCCGCGCCCGGGCGCCGCCTCGAGCAGCGCACGGGTGTAGGCCTGCTGCGGATTGGTCAACACCTCCGCCGCCGGTCCCTGTTCCACGACACGGCCATGTTGCATCACCGCGACGTCGTCGCAGATTTGTGCGGCGACGCGCAAATCATGCGTGATGAACAACAGCGCGATGCCGAGCCGCCGCTGGATTTCGTCAAGCAGATTCAGAACCTGCGCCTGCACCGAGACGTCGAGCGCGGACACCGCCTCATCCGCCACCAGCACGTCGGGATCGAGCGCCAGCGCGCGCGCGATCGCGATGCGCTGGCGCTGGCCGCCGGAGAACTGGTGCGGATAGCGCGAGATCGCGTCGGGCGGCAGGTGGACGAGCTCGAGCAGCTCGCGGGCCCGCGCCAGCGCATCCTTGCGCGGCATGCCGTAATTGACCGGGCCTTCCGCAATGCTCTCGCCGACAGTGACGCGCGGATTGAGCGAGCGGTAGGGATCCTGGAAGATAATCTGGATCTTCTGGCGATGCGGCTGCAACAGCCGGCGCGACAGGTCGGATATCTCGCGGCCGACGAGGCGCACCCCGCCCGAGGTCGGATCGATCAGGCGGACGATGCAGCGCGCCACCGTCGATTTGCCGGAACCGCTTTCGCCGACGATACCGAGCGTGCGGCCCTTCCGCAAAGTGAGGGTGACGTTGCTGGCGGCGGCGACCTCGCGGGGTTTGCCGAACAGCGACCGCTCCCGGTAGACCTTGCTGAGCTCGTTGGCTTCCAGCACCACCGGCTCGGTCGTGTCCGGGCGCGGCGCGCGCGGCACGAGGCTCGGCACCGCGGACAGCAGGTTCCGGGTGTATTCCATCGTCGGGTTGCGCAGCACGTCTTGCAGCTGGCCTGTCTCGACCAGCCGACCATGCCGCATCACCGCGACGCGATCCGCGATCTCCGCCACCACGCCCATGTCGTGGGTGATGAACAGAACGGCTGTGCCGTGGTCGCGTTGCAGGTCGCGGATCAAAGTGAGGATCTGCTTCTGGGTGGTGACGTCGAGCGCGGTGGTCGGCTCGTCCGCGATCAGGAGCTTCGGTTCCAGCACCAGCGCCATCGCGATCATGATGCGCTGGCGCTGTCCGCCCGAGAGACGGTGAGGGTAGGACGAGAAGATGCGCTCCACATCGGGCAGCCGCACATGCTCCATCATCGCCAGGATCTTCTGACGCCGCGCGCGGGAGTCGAGATCGGTATGGGCCCGCAGCACCTCGTCGATCTGGCGGCCGACCGGCACGACCGGGTTGAGCGCGGTCATCGGCTCCTGAAAGATCATCGCCATCCGCGTCGCGCGCAGCTGGCGCAGCCGCCGGTCGGTCGCGGTGAGCAGTTCCTCGCCGACCAGTTTGACGCTGCCGCCGGTCGGCACCAGCGTGCCCTTCTGCAGCAGGCCCATTGTGGTCAAAGAGGTCACCGACTTGCCCGAGCCGCTTTCGCCGACAAGGCAGAGCGTCTCGCCCTCGCGCACCTGCAGCGACAGATCGTCGATGATGCGGTGCGCGTCAGCCTTGCGGCCGAGACCGACGACGAGATTGTTTATGTCGAGGACGACGTTGGCAGAGTTGGTTGTGGTCACTTGCCCTCACGCTGTTTCATGCGGGGATCGAGCGCGTCGCGCGCGGCGTCGCCGATCAGGTTGATGCTGAGAATGGCGATCGAGAGCAGCAGCCCCGGCCAGAAGATCAGCGATGGCTTGATTTGGAAGTAGGCGCGGCCCTCGGCCATGATGTTGCCCCAGGTCGGCGTTTCCGGCGAGATGCCGGCGCCGAGGAACGACAGGATCGCCTCGGTCAGGATCGCGGATGCGCAGACATAAGTGCCTTGCACGATCAGCGGCGCGATCGTGTTCGGCATCAAATGCCGCCACATGATCTTCGGCAGGCTCGAGCCCAGCGAGATCGCGGCCTCGACATAGGGCTCTTCGCGCGCGGTCAGCACCACCGAGCGCACCAGCCGCGCCACGCGCGGGATCTCGGGGATGGTGATCGCGACCATCACGGTCCAGATGCTGGCGCCGGACAGCGAAACCACGGCGATCGCGAGCAGGATGGCGGGGATCGCCATCAAGCCGTCCATCACGCGCATCATCACTGCATCGACCCAGCGGAAGAAGCCGGCGACGAGGCCGATCAAGAGCCCGATGGCGATCGAGCAGACGGCGGCGCCGAGCCCGATCAAGAGCGAAATCCGTGCGCCGTAGATGACGCGCGACAGCAGGTCGCGTCCATACGCATCGGTGCCGAGCAGGTATTGCGCGCTCGACGGCTTCAGCCGCAGCGATGGCGTCAGCAACAGCGGATCGTGCGGCGCGAGCAGCGGCGCGAAGATCGCCATCAGGATGATCAGGACGAGGCAGATCGTCGCAACAGCGATGATCGGCGTCGACGCCAGGAAGCCGAACTTGACGCGGAACGGCCGGGTGACGGGGATAGAGGATTCGGGAAGGGTTTCGATCGCCATTGCTCAGTACCGGATACGAGGATCGAGCAGGGTGTAAGCGAGGTCGATCAAGAGATTGACCGCGACATAGATACCCGACGTCAGCAGGATCATGGCCTGGATCACCGGATAGTCGCGCGCCAGCACCGCATCGACGGTGAGGCGGCCGATGCCGGGAAGGTTGAACACGCTCTCGGTGACGACGACGCCCGAGATCAGCAGCGCGAAACCGGAACCGATCACGGTGATAACCGGAACCGCGGCGTTGCGCAGCGCATGGCGCAGCAGCACGCCGGTCTCGCCGATGCCCTTGGCACGCGCGGTGCGCACGTAATCCTCACCCAGCACATCGAGCATCGAGGCCCGTGTCATGCGCGCGATCAGCGCGACATAGATGAAGGAGAGGGTGCAGGTCGGCAGGATGATGCGCTCGAAGAACGGACCGAAGCCGGCCGAGATGCTCTTGAAGCCCTGCACCGGCACCCAGCGCAGATCGATCGCAAACACCTGGATCAGCACATAGCCGATCACGAACACCGGCACCGAGAAGCCGAGCACCGAAAGCCCCATCACGCAGCGGTCGATCCAGGTGCCGTGCTTCCACGCCGCGATCACGCCGAGCGGTACCGCCACCAGGATCGAGAGGATGATGGTGGCCAGCGCGACCGAAATCGAGGGCTCGAGGCGCGGTCCGATCATCTCGAGGATCGGCTTGTTCGAGATCAGGGAGACGCCGAGGTCACCGTGCAGCAGCTTGGCGACCCAGGTATAGAACTGGATGTAGATCGGCTCGTTGAGACCAAGCGAGGTGCGGATGCGATCGAGCTGTTCGGGCGTCGCATTGTCGCCGGCGAGAATGGCGGCCGGATCGCCCGGCGTCAGCCGCAGCAACAGGAACACGAACAGAGCCACCACGCCCATCACGGGAATGGCGGCGAGGATGCGGCGGAGCAGATAGCCGAGCATCGTTGCTATCTCCTGCCGTCAGATGGTGCGAAGCGAAGGCTGGGCCGCATCATACTCATAGTGTCCCCGTGATGTGTCTCATGCGCTTCTGCGTCTTGTCTCAAGGCTAGCGCGAACGTGATGAATTTGCAGGCAAATACTGTGCCAATGGCGACGTTATATCAAGGCGCGGTTCAGGCCGTTGGAAGCCTCCCTTGGTCTGAAGCTGCTATTTCGAATTGCACATGTCGTCATGTGCCACCGACCCGAAACGACAAGTCCATTCATGCTCGCATCACGCCGCACCAGTTGGCGACGAACAGTGCGATGCTCTGCGTTGTTTTGCGAAGGCTGTCGAGCTCGACACGTTCGTTGAACCCATGCGGGCCGATACCGTAAGGACCATAGCAAAGTGCGGGGATGCCGTAGTCGACGCAATAGTAGCGGGTGTCGTTGACGGCCGTGGACAGGCGCTCCTGCATTGGAGCCTGGAAGACGGAGTGATGGGCGGCAGACAAAGCTGCTTCCGCTTCGCTGCCGGGCTCGCACACCGCTGCGTCCGCCTGAAAGCCACTCCACACGAGCTCGGCCGGATTGTCGGACAGGAAGTCGTCGGCATTGTGCGCCTCAGTCAGGCATTCCTCGATGCCGCGCATCGCCTGCTGTGGTGTTTCGCCCGGCAAGAGACCAAGCCGGCAATCCAGCTCGCACCACGCCGCGGTCGAACTGGCCCAATCGCCGCCTTTGATGATCCCGACGTTGAACTTGATCGGGTTCTTGACGGTGCGGAACCAGCCGTTGTCGAGCGCCCGGGCATTGAGCGCCTTGGTGTAATCCTGAAACGCGCGCACCAGATGCATCGCCGACAGGATCGCGCTGGTACCGGCCTCGGAATAGGCGACATGCACCGGCGTGCCGCGGACGCGCAGGCGAAACCAGACGGCGCCAACCTGGGCGCGCGTGAGCGTGTATCCGGTCGGCTCGGGAATCAGGCAGGCGTCGGCGCGATAGCCGCGCATCAGCGTCGACAGCGCGCCGTTGCCGGTGCTCTCTTCCTCTGTCACGGTCTGCAGATGGATGCGCCCGCCCGGGGCATACCCGGCGTCGCGGATGGCATCGAGCGCGAAGATCATTGCCGAGACACCGGCCTTCATGTCTTGCGCGCCGCGCCCGAACATCCAGCCGTCGTGCACGACGCCCGCGAACGGCGGCTGGTCCCAAAGGTCAGCGGGCCCCTCCGGCACCACGTCGATATGACCTTGCAAGATCAGGCTGCGACCGCTGCCCTTGCTGTTGAGCGTCGCAACGACCTGCTGCGATCCCGCAAGATCGATGCCGTCCATTGGTGCAGCCTTCGGATGGCTCATCAGGTTGACGTCGGCAAGGCTGAACGCATCGACGTCGTAGCGGCGCTTTGCGAATTGCTCGGCCAGCCAGCGTTGCTGCGGTGCTTCCTGTCCGCGCAAGCTGCGAAACTGCACCATGCGCGACAGGAACGCGATCTGATCGTCGAAGTTTCGATCGACCGCCGCACACAGCTCCGCGGCAATCTGATCCGGCCTGGTCAACGTCTCTGTTGTCATGTCGCGCCTTTCGTGGAGCCCAGCGCAGAGGCCTGAGCGTTGACCGCTTCGGAAAGGCGGCGCGCCGAGTTGGTGCACGTGCCGGCGGCGAGGTTACGTATCGGTCCGCCGAAGAAATCGCAGCCGGCACGCCTGCCGTCCGGAATCCCGCGCCGGACCGCAATGCCATGCGTGTCCGCCACCCCAATGCGCATTGTCCCCTCCCGCGCTGAAGCGCTTTTCCGCAATGTGACGCTAGTCCTTGTCATGCGGTGTTTCTCAGCGAATTCCGACTTGGCCACACGCAAATACGCTCATAATCTTCCTCGTCGGCCGGATAATCAGGGGAAAGCTGCGCGGGCGGTCGCGGTCGCATCGACCTGCGACGGCACCATCGAAGGCGTGTCGAGGTCGCGCCAGTCATCGATCGCCCCTGCCACCATCTGCGCCGTCGCGGCCGACAGCGTCCAGCCGAGGTGACCGTGGCCGGTGTTGTAGAACACGCCCGGAATCCGTCCGGCGCGCACCACCGGCATCATGTTCGGCATCATCGGGCGCAGGCCGGCCCACGGCACGACCCTCGACGTGTCGATGCCGGGAAAATGCTGCCGCACCCAATCCACCAGCGGCTGGATGCGGTCGGCGCGAATGTCGCGGTTGAAGCCGTTGAACTCGGCCGTGCCGGCGACGCGGAAGCGGTCGGCGCCGAGCCGGCTGGTGACGATCTTCGCGGCTTCATCGAGCAGGCTGACGGTCGGCGCAGCGTCCCGGCTTGGCGGCGCATCGAGCTGCACGGTGATCGAATAGCCCTTCACCGGATAGACGTTGACGCGGTCGTTGAGCAGGCCGGCGAAGTGGCGGCTCGCGACGCCGGCGCAAATGACGATGCCGTCCGCCTGCAACTCATGTCGCGTCGCGACCGCAGCATCGTGCGAAGCGGCTTCGTTCCAGCCGATGCGGAAACCGTCGTCGCCGCGCGCGATCGCATCGACGTCGGCTTCATGGACGAAGCTCGCGCCGCGGCGGATGCAGGCGTCGGCGAGCCCGCGCGTGAACTTGTGGATATCGCCGGTCGCATCCGACGGCGTGAAGAAGCCGCCATAGCAGGTCGTCTGCAGCGCAGGTTCGATGCTGCGGACTTCGTCCGCCGTCACCGGGCGGCGGTCGAGCCCGCCTTGTTGCAGCAGCGTGTTGACGCGCAGGCCCGCCTCGAAGCCGGCCTTGTCGTGATAGACGTGCAAGATGCCGCGGCGTTCGAGATCGAAGGCGATATTCTCGCGCTGCGCGATCGAGAACAGATGCCTGCGCGCTTCGATTGCGAGCCGCGTGGTCTCGATGGTGTTGGTGCGGTAGCGGCCGATGTGGCCGACGAACTCGCCGATCCAGGAATATTTGTGCCAGCTCGGCTTCGGATTCATCAGCAGCGGCGCGTCGCTGCGAAGCATCCAGCGCAACCCCTTGAGAATGGTCGCGGCGTTGTTCCACACCTCTGCGTTGCTGGCGGAAAGCTGTCCGCCATTGGCGAACGAGGTTTCCATCGCGGCGTAGCGATGCCTGTCGAGGACAGTCACCCGGTAGCCGCGTTCGAGCAGGGCATAAGCGGTCGTCACGCCGGTGATGCCGGCGCCAATGATTGCGATGTGAGGCATGGTGGTCTTCAGGCTCCCGTGGGTTAGAGTCGCCGAACCACCGGTGAAACCGGCGTCGGCGCCCCATCTGTCACGGTACCTGAGAGCTTGATCCGCATCGGGCCTCGGCCCGATGGCAGACTATCCCCTTCGGTGGACGTCACGGCCCTTGATGCGGTCGTGTCCGCCTCTCTCCAGATCGTCCTGACGATACAGTCCTTTTGCCTGAGAGTTTCCGGGGCGGTTGCTCCGTCGGCGCCGAAGCAACAACACGAATGTTGTTGCTACGATCTCTCCCGCATCGTCGCGTTGGACGGCCGGACCGTAGGCGAAGCCTCAAAATTGGACAAGGCTAAATTTCGGTCCGGCATTGCCAACGTGTTGTGCAGTGCAAATCGATGTTAGTCCAGCGTCGCCAGCAGTGCCGCCATCAGGCGGCCGCGCTCGGCGAGACTCTCGATCTCGATATGTTCGTTGAGCGTATGCGCATCGGCGCCGCGAACGCCGAGGCCGTCGAGGGTAGGGATGCCCATCGCGCCGGTGAAGTTGCCGTCCGATCCGCCGCCGGCGCTGCCGTGCGGCAGATCGAGGCCCATCGCCGCTGCAAGGTCCTTGGCCTTTTCATAGAGCGCCATGGTGCCGGCATCGGGCTCCCATACCGGGCGGGTGACGCCGCGCGTCACCTTGAAGGTCACGTCGTTGGCGGTGCCCGACAGCGCCAGCATGCGCTCGACGCCGCGGTCGAGATCGGCCTGGCGCTTGGCCATGCTGAGCGCTTCGCCGGTGCAGGTCGTTGCGACGCAATTGACCCATTGCCCGCCATGCACGATGCCGACCGAGAAGGTGCAGTCTTCGGTGGTCATGCCGTCGATGGCAATGATTTTCCGGGCCATTTCGCGGATAGCGGAACGGCCGGAGGACAGCGTCGCGCCGGCGTGGCTCGGCTTGCCGACAGCTTCCAGATTGAAGCGCGCGATTGCGTAGCGGCCGGTGACGACGCCGTTGTTCGGCCGGCCGGGCTCCGGCACCAGCACGTATTTGTTGCGCGCGGCTTCCGCCTCGATGATGTCGCGCGTCGATGGCGTGCCGACCTCTTCATCGGGCGTGAACAGCACCGTGATCGGCAGCGGCGTCGTAAAGGAGGCGCGCGCCAACTGCCGGATCGCCTCGATCGACAGATAGTTGCCGCCCTTCATGTCGAAGATACCGGGCCCGAAGCACTTGTTGCCTTCGCGCCGCCACGCGAGCTTTTCGATGGTGCCGACGGGGTGCACGGTGTCCAGATGGCCGGCGATGAGGATGCCGGGCTGGCCTTGTTTCGGATGGGGAAAACGGGCGCGGACGCAGCCGGCAAAGCCCTGGCGTCCCGCGATGCGTTCGATCGTCGCACCCATGACCGCCATCTCGCGCGCGGCGAGGTCGAGCATGCGCTCGACTGCGGCCGCATCCCATGTCGGGCTCTCGCATTCCACCCAGCTGCGCAGCCCCTGCAGCATCGCTTCGGAATCAAAAGGAAGATTGGCGGGGTTCATGTCTTTTCTCTCTTGTTGTTTGTGCGCGCCGATACACGTTCGCGTGCCGTACGAAAAGCTCGGAAGACGAGTTTGTAAAGTCAAATGCGCTGAACCTGCCGCTCATTCGTTCGTATACGTTCGATCTTGCCGGAAACCGATTGACGCGCATTGCGCTTGATGCAAGTCTCGATTTCACAAGCCATACAGCATGTTAGTTCGCCTAAATAACGAACCGCATGCATAACGAATAAGCCGGCTTTGACCAGTTACACGTCAGGAGAAATTGCATGTTCCCTATCTCGCGTTGGAAGCACCGCACGCTAGCGGCTGCGTTGACGGCGCTCGCGTTGTCGTTCGCGCCGCAGGAATTGTCGTTTGCGCCGCAGGCCATCGCCGCGGACAAGACCATCACCGCGGTGATGCATTCGGATCTGCGCGTCATCGATCCGATCCTGACCACGGCCTACATCACGCGAGACCATGGCTACATGGTCTACGACACGCTGGTCGCGACCGACTCCAACTTCAAGATTCAGCCGCAGATGGCCGACTGGAAGGTGTCCGACGACAAGCTCACTTACACGTTCACGCTGCGCGACGGCCTGAAGTGGCACGATGGAACGCCGGTGACCGCGGAAGACTGCGTCGCTTCGCTGAAGCGCTGGGCCAAGGTCGACGGCATGGGCCAGAAGCTGATGGACTTCACGGCGAGCCTCGAGGCCACCGACGCGAAGACGATCACGCTGAAGCTGAAGGAGCCCTACGGCCTGGTGCTGGATTCGATCGGCAAGCCGTCGTCGCGCGTCGCCTTCATGATGCCGAAGCGGCTCGCCGAAACGCCGCCGGACAAGCCGATCCCGGAGCAGATCGGCTCGGGACCGTTCAAGTTCGTCCAGGCTGAATTCCAGCCGGGCGTGAAGGCGGTCTATGTCAAGAACAAGGATTACGTGCCGCGCAAGGAGCCGGCGAGCTGGACCGCGGGCGGCAAGGTCGTAAAGGTTGACCGCGTCGAGTGGGTCACGATGGCCGACGCGCAGACCGCGATGAATGCGCTGCAGTCCGGCGACATCGATTTCCTGGAGAACCCGTCGTTCGACATGTTGCCGATCCTGGAAAGCGACAAGGACCTCAAGGTCGAGACGCTGAACAAGTTCGGCTTCCAGACGCTCGGCCGCATGAACTTCCTTTATCCGCCGTTCGACAACATCAAGGTTCGCCAGGCGGCGCTGATGGCGATCAACCAGAAGCAGGTGCTCGACGCGTTGGTCGGCAATCCGAAGTATTACAAGACCTGCGTCGCCTTCTTCATCTGCGACACGCCGTTCGCGTCCGAAGTCGGCGGCGAGACGCTGTTGAAGGGCGGCGACATGGCGGCGGCCAAGAAGGCGCTTGCCGAGTCGGGCTATGATGGCACGCCCGTCGTCATCATGGCGCCGGGCGACGTCACCACGCTCAAGGCGCAGCCGGTTGTTGTCGCCCAGCAGTTGCGGGACGCCGGCTTCAAGGTCGACCTGCAGGCCACCGACTGGCAGACCGTGGTGACCCGCCGCGCCAGCCAGAAGGCGCCGAAGGACGGCGGCTGGAACATGTTCTTCACCAACTGGGTCAGTGCCGACGTCTCCAACCCGATCGCCAACCTCTCGATTGGCGGCCAGGGCAAGAATGGCGGATGGTTCGGCTGGGCCGACGATCCGAAGATCGAACAGCTGAAGGACGCCTTCGTTCGCGCGCCGTCGCTTGACGAGCAGAAGAAGATCGCGGCCGATATCCAGAAGGAAGCCTACGAGCAGGTCATCTACATTCCGCTCGGTCAGTATCAGGGTCCGAGCGCCTGGCGGAAGTCGCTGACCGGTGTGCTCGACGGTCCGGCGACGCCGATCTTCTGGAATGTCGACAAGTCCGAGTAGGCTTGCGGCTTGACGCAACACAAACGGCCGGGACTTGTCCCGGCCGTTTTCGTTTCGCGCAGCCGCTCCGCAACGGCGGCTGACCTAGTTCGCGTGACCTGATTTCGCATTGCTCGTGCTCGACAGGCTCGAGAGCTCTGTCTGTCCGACACCGCCGCCCTTCATCCAGACCATCGCTCCCGCGGCAAATGCCAATAATCCGTACAGCACGATCGCGCTGCGAATCCAGCGCCGGTAGATCGCGCGCTCGTCGGGCGTCGCATCAAGGAATTTCTGTGCGTTGAGCCCGTTGCTGCAATGAGCCGCGTCGTCGCCGTGCTCGAGGACAGAAGCGCCATGATCGGGCGCGGCATTGCCGACAATCTGATTGCGACCGGCAATCCGATTGCGATCAGCAACCGTCATCGCCTATCTCCAATTCATTGATCTCGAAGTGTGGGGCCGCGAAATGTGCGGCCGGAATTTTCAATGCGACGACACTACACCAAGTGGCGCTCGCGGCATGTGAACCCTGCCACACCCGCAAAACACGATGAGGTGATGCAAGCACCGTGACGCCGCGGCTGCCTGCTCAGGCCGTGGGCGGGCGCGTGGCATACCAATTTGGATAGCGGCCGCTTTAATGTTCCCGTCAGTATTGCGTCGCAGTCTGACCGCCAACTTGTGTACCTACCGCGATGGGCCCATGGCCGACGACCATAGCAGGCCCGCACCGGCCAGCGCGCAACAGCCAATGCCGACCGAGAAGCGGCGTGCCGGCGTACGCCGCCGCGTCCTCAAGTCGGGCGCGATCGAATTCGGCAATGAAGCGATTGCCTGCACGGTCCGGAGTCTCTCGCCTCAGGGCGCCTGCATCGAAGTCAACTCTCCGCTGTGGTTTCCCGACCGCTTCACTCTCGCCGTCGACGGCCAGCGGTGGCCGTGCCGCATCGCATGGAAGAAGCAGAAGCGGCTGGGACTGGCGTTCGAGTAGGGCTCGATGCCAGGCGCGGCGCGCCTGCACCGATTTGCGCGAACAGTTGTCGCCTATTTCACAAACTACCCAAGGTTACCGGGGTATTGTCCGACGGGCCGATATCGGTGCCGCTCCAGGACGCTCTCGCCGTGCGAAGGCGGTGTCCAATATTTCGCAGCTGCGGATTCACCCAGCCTCGGGGAAATTGTGATGACCATCAATGTCAAGGCCTACGCGAACGCCGATGATATCCTGATCGCCTGGCAGCCGGACACCTGGTCGAACGACTGGGTCGGTTTCCAGCTCGAGCGGCGCAACAACATCACGCAGCAGACGACCGTGCTGTCCAACCGCATTCCGCCGAAGCCCGGCGAGAAACCGGTGGCGGATGCCGGCATCTCCTCGACGCAGTCGCCGTTCCGGCGCTGCATCTGGACCGATCACAGCGTCGTCGACACCGACAACGTCTCGTACCGCGTCACCGCGATGAAGAGCGGCGCGAACGGCACGTTCACGCCCGATGCCGCCTCGGTGTCGGCCTGGACGACGCCGACGGTCGCTTCCGGCGATGCGGGCGGCGGCCTGTCGGCCTATTTCAACCGCGGCACCCTGATGTCCCAGATCGTCAGCCGCTTCGTGCAGGGCAATACCTCCGACGACTCGCTGCGCAATTTCGTCAAGAGCCTGTCCGACCCGGCCAACCAGGCGCGGCGCTACCTTTCAGGCGACGCCCTGCACGAGATCCTGGCCTTTCTGCATGATGCCGATCTCCGCGGCAGCCAGATCCATGCCGCCATCTACGAGATGAATGACGAGGAGTTGGTCGGCGCGCTGAAACCGTTCGGCAGCCGCGGCAACGTCCTGCTTGGCAATGGCAGTGCGACCAAGCCGAACATCGCGGGCGAGCTCGGCGGCGCCGGTCTGACGGTCAAGCATCGCGATCTGTCGAATGCGGGCAGGTCGTCGCCCAGCGTCCACAACAAGTTCGTGGTCGAGAGCGACGCGCACGGCAACGCCATCCGTGTGCTGACCGGCAGCACCAATTGGACCACCACCGGGCTGTGCACGCAGCTCAACAACGTGCTGATCATCGAGAATGCGGTGATCGCCAAGCGCTATCTCGATCAATGGGGCAAGCTGGTCGCCGCGGGCAACGCCATGCCGCCCGCGCTCAAGACGTCGAATTCCAGTCCGACCAGCGACAGCAACATTTCGGTCTATTTCGCCGCGACCAACGGCGAAGCCGAGTTCAAGCCGGTGCTGGATCTGATCAAGAACGCCAAGGACGGCGCGCTCTTCCTGATGTTCATGCCGGGTCAATCGCCGCTGCTGGATTCCCTGTTGGACCGCGCACAGCAGAACGACATCTATGTCCGCGGCGTGGTGTCGACCATGATGGCGAGCAAGAACGGCAGCATTGTTTCGGTCGGCGGGGAGGTCGTCAAATCGGGCGCACCGAAGCAATCCTTCCATGACGACGTCCAGCTGCCTCATGGCGTGAGCGCGACCAACGAACCCTCATGGGCCGACGTCGAATTCAGCGTCCAGCAGATCCGCAACGCGGGCATGATCGCGATCGTTCACTCCAAGACCATCGTGATCGATCCGTTCTCCGACAATTGCGCCGTCGTCACCGGATCGCACAATTTCTCGGTCGCCGCCTCGGAGAAGAATGACGAGAATCTCGTGATCATCCGCGGCAACAAGCAGCTTGCCCAGGCCTATGCGCTGCACATCAACGGCGTCTACGACCACTATTCCTGGCGCGGCTATCTCGGCAGCGGCGGCAATCCGGATCAGATCTATTCGCTCGACGGCTGGAAGCCGGGCGGCGGCAAGGAGCAGGAGCTGGATTTCTGGATGGAGGAGCCGGTGCCGCCACGCCCGACGCGTGGTGGAGGCGGTGGCGGCGCGGCGCAACGGCCCAGCGCGGCTGGCGGGGCGTCGGCGAAGACAGCCGTCAAGAAGACCCCCAAGAAAGCCACGAAGAAAGCCCCGAAGAAATCGGCCAAGAAAGTCGCCAAGACGTCAGCCAAGACATCGGCGAAGAAGGCGAAGGCCGGCAAGCCGGCAAAGGCGAAGAAAACAAAGGCCAAGACGACGAAGAAGGCGCAGGCCAAGAAATAAGAGCGGTTGCGCAGCAGACTGGTGCGGGCGGTGGGACTCGAACCCACATGACGTTGCCGTCGAGGGATTTTAAGTCCCTTGCGTCTACCAGTTCCGCCACGTCCGCATCTTGATTTTATTGAGTTTTCGCAATTTAGACCGAGAGACTTTCCAAGATACCTCGGCGGTTTTCCAAATCTGGTTTCGTTCTGTGCCGGACAAAACCCCGGCGGGCGCATCTTCTAGCTCTTCGTCGTCAGCCGGGCAAACGCCGGGATAACGAATCGCAGGTCTGAACGGCACGGTTTGTCCGTTAGCCCGTTCCTGAATTCGTCAGCGCGTTGCGAAGCGCCTGGACGCGCTTGTTGAGTGAGATGAGTTCGTCGACGGTCAGGCCGGACCGCTCCAGCAAGGTATCGGTCAGGCAGCCGGTGCGCGATTGCATCGCCTTGCCGCTGTCGGTCAGATGGACTCCGACCTGCCGTTCGTCCTCCATGCTGCGCCGACGCACCACGAAGCCGGCATTTTCGAGCCGCTTGACCAGCGGCGTGATGGTGCTGGGCTCGAGAGCGAGCCGGTCGGCGATTGCCGAAATCATCTGTCCGTCCTTTTCCCAGAGCACGCTGAGAACGAGGTATTGCGGATAGGTGATGCCGAGGCCGTCGAGCAGGGGCTTGTAGGCGCGGTTGATCGCAATGGTCGTCCCGTAAAGAGAGAAGCAAAGCTGGCTATCCAGCGGAATCGGTCCCGGATTTGGCATGGGAGGGCCCTTTCGATGTGGTTTGCCCAGCATAGCACAAAATAATTATCGCGATAAAAACTATCTAGACAGGTAAATCGAGCGCGGCTATATGATGATTATCGCGATAAAGATTATCGCGAAATAAACATCCAGGAGAACTTCAATGTCTGTTGTCACCAAATTGCTCGCCGCCGCAGCGTCGCTGGGCCTCGCCATCGCGACGATCCCTGCGGCCCACGCCCAGTCCGCCCCGGTCAAGTCGATCGTCCTCGTCCACGGCGGTTTCGTCGACGGTTCGGGATGGGAAGGCGTCTACAAGATCCTGAAGAAGGACGGCTACAAGGTCAGCATTGTCCAGAACCCGACCACCACGCTGGCGGACGACGTCGCCGTCACCAAGCGCGCCATCGCCGCCGCCGACGGCAACGTCATTCTGGTCGGACATTCCTATGGTGGCGTCGTCGTCACCGAAGCGGGCACCGATCCGAAGGTCGCGGGACTGGTCTACATCACGGCTTTCGCGCCCGAACAGGGTGAATCGGTCGGCAAGCTGATCGCCAATCCTCCGCCCGGCGCGCCGGTGCCGCCGATCCTGCCGCCGAAGGACGGCTTCCTGTCGCTCGATCACGCGAAGTTCGCCTCAGCGTTCGCAGCCGATGTGAAGCCCGATGTCGCGGCATTCATGGCTGACTCGCAGGTGCCCTGGGGTGTCGCCGCCTTGAATGGCGAGGTGACCGCGCCGGCCTGGAAGAGCAAGCCGAGCTGGTACCTGGTGGCGACCAACGACAAGATGATCCCGGTCGACGCGCAGCGGATGATGGCCAAGCGCGCCGGTGCCAAGACCGTCGATCAGGCCGGCAGCCACGCCGTGTATGTCTCGAAGCCGGAGGCAGTGGCACAGGTCATCGAGCAGGCCGCCAAGGGCGTCGGCGACAAGCAGAAGTAACGCAGCCGTCCCTGACCGAGTTCCTGATCGGGCTCAAGCGATGCCCGATCAGGCTCCCGGTCGCAGTACGACGCGGTTGCGCGATGATCCGATCACGGCGGTGTAGGCCGCCTTCGCCTCAGCAAGCGGGTAGATCGAGGACGGGATGATCGGATAGGGGCGCAGGAAGCCGCCGGCGAACCCAGGTAGCACGCTACGCAGCAGCTCTGCGCTTTCGATCGTGGAAAACGCGAGGGTGTCGATGCCGAGATAAGTGTGCCGTCCGCGATAGAATTCCAGGATGTTGAATTTAACCGTCTGGTTGGTCGTGGCAATCAGGATCTGCCGCCCGGCCTTTGCGAGCGAATGATGCGCATCGTCGAAATAGGGGTCACCGACCGTGTTGAAGACGATATCGGCTCCGTGGCCGTTGGTCAGTTCGCGCACACGTTCCGCGACGTCGGCCATCGAGGAATTGATGATCTCGATCGGGGCGTTGGCGTGGCCTTCGTAGGGTTCGTCCTTGCGCATCACGCCGATCACCTTGGCGCCTTGCCAGGTCGCAAGCTGGACCGCAGCCTGTCCGACCTTGCCGTTGACGCCCATGACGAGGACATATTCGCCGGGTCTCGGCGCGCCGGCTCGCCGAAAGCCTTCGATGGCTGTCACGAACGGTACGCCGATCCCTGCAGCCTCATCCATTGAAATTCCATCCGGCTTTTCGACCAGGGCCGCGGCTTCGACGACGACATGGCTGGCGTGCGTACCGTCGCGGCGGATTCCGAGGTCGCCCGACGAACCGAACACGGCTTTTCCGATCAATGCGTCCGGCCCTTCGACCACCCGCCCGGAAAAATCACGGCCCGGGGTTCTTGGGAACACCGCATAAGGCATCAATCCCGTGGCGGCCTTGACGTCCGACGGATTGACACCCGCCGCTTCGATCGCAACCACGACTTCGTGCGGTTGCCGCGTGAGCGAATGTTTCTCGATGGTCGGCGCGATCGCCGCCGCATCGGCAGCTTTGGCATTGAGCCGCACGCAGGTCGCCTCGACGACGACATCGGTCCCCGATCTGGTGATGGCACTCATAGCTCGCTCCTAAGCCTTGATTGTCTTCGTGGGCGAGGGCAGGCCGACGATCCGCCTGCTGTCCTCGATCGTCGCGACGGCGCCTCCGAGATCCTCGACGATGCGGCGCGCCTTTGTGACCATTTCCGCGTTGGAGGTCGCGAGCTGGCCGCGTGTGAGATAGACCGCATCTTCCAGGCCGATCCGTACGTGACCGCCCGCAAGATAAGATTGTGCAACCGTCGTGAATGCGGCCTTGCCGATGCCGACCGCGGTGAATTCCGCGTCCGACGGCAGCAGGCCGCGCGCGTACAATACGGTTTCCGGGGAAGGCTGAAGGCCGTAACGAACGCCCATCACGAAGGAACACAGGACTGGCCCTTGCAGGGAGCCGTCGGCCAAGAGATCGCGCATCAAGGCAATATCGCCGGAATCGAACAGTTCGATCTCCGGTTTGACGCCGGCGTCCGCGATCACTTTCGCCATCCGGCGAACGTTCGCCGGCGTATTGATCACGACCTCGCCTCCGGAGTTCATGGTGTTGAGATCGAGCGTGCAGATGTCCGGTCGCAGCACGGCGATGTGCTCGACCCGCCTCTCCGGCGCCATCAGGGTCGTGCCTTCGGCGGCCATCTTCGGATCGTCCCTGGACGGAACAAAGCGTCCGCCCGGTCCGGTCGTGATGTTGAGGATCAATGCGGGGTTGCGCGCGCGGATGCGCTTGACGACGTCGACATAGTGGTCGAGCAGCATCGAGGGACGGCCGGTAAGCGGGTCTCGAACGTGAATGTGGACGATGGCGGCGCCCGCATCGGCGGCGTAGAGACAGGCGTCAGCGATCTGCGCCGGCGTGATGGGAAGATGAGGGGTCTGCTCGGGTGTCGTCAGGTTGCCGGTCACGGCGCAGGTGATGATGACCTTTTCGCGGGGAGATCGCATAGACTTGTTCCTTCAAAGCGAGCGGCCGCCGTCGACCACGAAAGTCGTTCCGGTCGCGAAGCCGAGTTGGGTTGCACAGGCGAGAATGGCCGAGGCGATGTCCTCTGCAGTCGCAATCCGCTTCAGCGGTGTCGTCGTCGCGGTCTTGGCGTTGAAGTCCGCGCCGCGCCCCGGAACGAAGCCGGTGTCGACCACGCCGGGCGCGACCGCGAGCACCCGCACCTCGGGGGCCAGCACGCGGGCGAGCGATTTCGTCATGACGTCGATGCCGGCCTTGACGGCACAATAGGCAATCGAGGACCCGATCCCGTTGGTGCCCGCGATCGATGATATCGAAACGACGAGGCCGTCACCGGACGCCTTCAGGAGCGGAGCGAAGGTGCGGATCGCCGCAAACTGTCCGCGCCAGTTGACCGCGAACATCCGGTCAATCAGGTCGTCATCCAGCGCGTCGAGATCGGCGTGAGGCACCGGCTTGGTAAAGCCGGCGGCATTGACGAGGATATCGAGCCGGCCGAAGCGCCGCTCGATCTCGGCGCGCAGTGCTTTCAAGGTTGCCGTCTGCGCGACGTCGGCGATCAAGGCGGCGTGGCCGTCTCCAGGCAGGGATTGCACCACCGTTGCCGCGGAGGCGGTCTCGTCCGGAACGTCGCGGTGGCTGATTGCGATGCGTGCACCGAGTTCGGCGAAGCGCTTGGCGGACACTGCCCCGATGCTGCCGGCGCCGCCTACGACGAGCACGACCTTGTCCTTCATGGATTGATTCATCGTCGGCTTCACTTGATCGGTGGCTTGGGGAGGATCGCTTCACCATTTTCCATGGTGAAGCGATAGTTCAGCGTGTACCAGGGAGCGCGGACCCCGGGCGCCGGTGGATCGCCGTCGTCATGCCGGCGATAATCGCCGACCAGCGTGCGCGTCACCCCGAACACCACGTCGCTGTCCAGGTGTTCGTCGTGGTCGACGAAGACCTGCGTGATCAGCGTCTTGTAGCCAGGCTTGAAGCCCAGGAAGTGCATGTGTGCCGGCCGGTAGGGATGCCTGTTCTGGGCGCGCAGCATGTCGCCAACCGGGCCGTCGGTCGGCACGGGATAGCCGGCGGGCTTGACCGATCTGAATGAGAATCGACCCGAGGCGTCTGTGGTGAACTTGCCGCGCAGGTTCATGTCGGCCTGCGTTTCGTCCTGGTTCTCGTAGAGGCCGACAGGTGAGGATTGCCAGACGTCGACCTCGACATTGGCGAGGGGCTTGCCCGCGATGTCGACGACCTCGCAGTCGACGAAGAGTTCGGGGCCGGGTGTCTCAGAACGAACGATCGATGCCCCGTTCTCCGTTCGGGGAGAATTGGCCCGCCAGAACGGGCCCAGCAATGCCGCCGCGGTTTCGGTCGCACCGGCGTTGCCGTTGTTCAGCAGGCAGACCAGCGTCGAGAAGCCGGTCGCATCCGCGAAGAGGATGCCCTCGTTGTGGCTGTCGTGGGTGGCCTGTCCGATCCGGTTCAGGAAATCGATGCCGAGATCGTATTCCGCCTCGCTGAGTTTCACCTCGCGGGCGAAGGCATGGAGGTGCCTCACGAAGGCTTCCATCACCGTTCGGAGCCGCGCATTGTCGGCCGACGCCATCGCCCGCAACACGGTCGGCGTCACGTCCTCGAGCTTTTCGATAATGCCGTGAGACATCGGTAGGCTCCTGTACGTTCGGTTACACTTATTATGCAATCGATTGCAGTTACTAATGCAATCGATTGCAGCCGGTCAAGGGAGGCGCTATGCTCATTTCGCAAACGAGCTAAGCAGCAGGAATCGCTGGGTGAATCGACCTGTCACGACAATCAAGCAGATCGCGGACGCCGCCGGCGTCCATCCTTCGACCGTGTCGCGGGCCCTCGATCCCAAGAAACGGCATTTGGTCGCGGACGACGTCGCCAAGAGGATCTCCGCCCAGGCGGAGGCGCTGGGCTACCAACCGAACCGGCTGGCCGCCAACCTGCGACTGGGTCGATCCGATCTCGTCGGTGTGCTGCTGCCCGACATCACCAATCCGGTGTTCGCTCCGATCCTTGGCGGCATTACCGAGGTTCTCTCTGCGGAAGGCTACGCACCGATCGTCGCGGACGCAGGGAATATATCGTCGCAGCAGATCTCCTTTGTCGAACGACTGCTCAGCCAGCGGGTCGACGGACTGATCCTGGCGACGGTTTCGCAGGATGACGAACTCGTCGGTTTCTGTATCCGGCGCGGCGTTCCCGTGATCCTGGTCAACCGATCCGAAGCGCGCGATCGCGTCTCCTCAGTCGTCTCGGACGACGAAATGGGAATGCGTCTCGCCGTCGATCATCTCGTCGATATCGGACACCGCCGCATTGCGCATATCGCAGGGCCGCTGTCGACATCAACCGGCGCGCTGCGGCGTGACGGCTTCGAGCGCGCGATGGCGCGGCACGGATTGACCGGTGCCGTACGTGACGCCGCGGGATACACGCGCGAAGGCGGCGCGTTGGCGGCGATGCATCTCGTCGGCGGGCCGCATCAGGTGACTGCGATCGTTGCCGCGAACGACCTGCTGGCGATCGGCGCCCTTGACGCTCTGAGGGAGCGGCACCTGCGGTGCCCGGAGGATATCTCGCTCGTCGGTCACAACGACATGCCACTCATGGACGTCGTCTCGCCGCCCCTCACCACCGTGCGCATCGAGCACCGCGAGATGGGGCGGATCGCTGCCAGAATGCTGATCGAAATGCTCCAGAGCAAGTCGGCCGAGATCCGGCACGTCGTACTTCCTCCCGAGTTGGTCGTCAGGAAGTCCACGCAACCGGCAGCCTAGACATACGCACGTCTTCAACGCGGTCGTACGCTTGTGTCCGCTCCGCGACCTCCATCCTGGGATGCTTGATCAAGCTACTGTCGCAAGGGGGGCGGCGCCTGGTATCCATCCTGGCTTAGCCCCGCGCTCCGTTATCCGCTGCCTGCGGCCTGCAATTCCATTTGCTTCAGCGGCCGAGCGCTGGGATAAGCGGCGCGCCGCCGCGATTGAGCCTCAATCCGGACACCGGCGGCTGCTTTAGGCAATCTCAACACTGTCGGACTAAGAAAGCTGAATGTCTGTTCGTCCCTCACGCCGCCCAAATCTGTCGCGCGCGGCAGCCATCGTTGCGCTGCTCGCCTCGGCTGCGGGCGTTTCCGGTTGCGCACAGATCGGTGACAGCGTGCCGTCGGCATTCGCCGATCCCGCCAAATACGATTTGTATGATTGCAAGCAGCTCGAGACCGAGCGCAAGAATCTCGCGTCTCGCGCGACGGATCAGGAAAAGTTGATGGCCAAGGCGGAGACCGGCGTCGGCGGTACCGTGGTCTCGGAGATGGTCTATCGCAACGAGCTGATCTCGATCCACGCCCAGCAGAGGCTTGCGGATCAGGCCTGGCGCGCCAACAAGTGCCATGAGAGCCCGCCGGACACGCCGGCGGCGGCCGCACCCGCGGCGCCTGCGCCGGGGGCAAAGGGCCCGCGCGCGCCGCGAGGCCTCGTTCGCTAAGTCAACGTTTCCGGACGAGCCGGTTGCTGTGTGCGCATAGGCGCGCTCGGCTCAGGCGCGCCAGTCGTAGATCCAGTCCTGCCGCGCCAGCATGCGCTGCGGACCGATGGCGCGGATCGCAAGATCGCGCGCGATCGCCAAGGGTCCGCTCAAATGATAGATGCGACCCTGCTGCCGCGCCGTGCGCTGCACCTTCAGCACGCGGCCGCGCCGCATCTCGGCGTAGCGCTTCAATGCGGCGGGAATGCCTGCGGTGTTTTCGCCGGTGCAGTCGGCCAGGGCCTTGGCGAGCACGGCCGCATCCTCGATCGCCATGCCGGCGCCTTGCGCGGCAAACGGCAGCATCGCATGCGCGGCGTCGCCGAGCAGCGTCACCGCGCCTTCGCTCCAGCGGCCGATGTCGGGCAGGGTGAACAGCGCCCATTTGCGCCAGCCATCGACCGCGCCGATCAGCATCCGCGCCGCGGCGGGCCAGCGCGCGGCAGCGAACGCATCCTTGATCTCGTTGATGTCGCCGGGCGCGCTCCAGCCCGGCCGGTTCCAGGTGCCTGACACGATCGCGACCACGTTGAGCTGGCGTCCGGCCGAGATCGGATAGGCCACGAGATGCGCATCCGGCCCCATCCACAGCTGCACGCGTGGCGCGGTGTATTCATGCGGCAGGGCGGTCGCGTCAAGCGTGCCGCGCCAGGCGATCATGCCAGAGAATTGCGGTTGTACATCCGGAAACAAATGTCCGCGGACCGACGACCAGATGCCATCCGCGCCGATCAGCGCAACCGCCAATTCCTCCTGCCGTGCATTGCCGCGGCGTTGCACCACCGTCAGCCCCTTGGCGTGCTTGGTGACATCCTCGAACTGGCAGCCGAGCCGCAGATCGATATCGGGATGGTCGTTGACGACGGCCTGCAACGCGGCCTGCAGATCGGCGCGGTGGATCACCCAATAGGGGGCACCGGCGCGGAACTCGGCGGCCCGGCCAAGCGGCATCCGCGCGATCTCGCCACCGGCCCGCGTGCTCAGGATGTTGACGGATTCCGGCGTGACCGCACGCCGCGCCAGCGGTTCCTTGAGCCCGAGCTCGACCAGGATGCGGCTGGCATTGGGAGAGAGCTGGATGCCGGCGCCGGCTTCCTCGAGCCGCTCGGCCTTTTCCAGCACGACGACGCGAAAGCCTTGAGCAGCCAGGGTCAGCGACGCCGTCAGTCCTCCGATCCCGGCGCCGGCAACGATGACGGTTCGCGTCAGCGCCACGGAGCGGTCAGGCGACCTTGTCTTTCAGCACGCATTCCGGCGGCCGTGCTTCGCCGGCACCAAGGTCGGACGCGAAGCGATAGAGCGTCGAGCAGTACGGGCAGATGATCTCGCTGTCGTTGCCGAGGTCGAGGAACACGTGCGGATGGTCGAACGGAGGGTTGGCGCCCACGCACATGAACTCCTGCGACCCGATCTCGATCACCGAGACACCGGCATCGTTATGGAAGTGCGGGACGATGTGGTCGGACATATTCTCACCTTGGTGGCAACGATGGGCAGACGCATCAACAGCATGCGGCATCGCGAAATGCCGCGCACCATACTGGCGGGAACAGTTGATTCCTAGAGCCCCGATGGCTCATTTGCTCATGCAAATTCGACACAATCTTGTCGTCCCAGAGAAGCCCTTCTTTGGTCGGAGCCGTTGTGTCGCAAAAGCGGCACACACTATTTCCAAGGCGAATAAAACTAGAGGTTTTCAGCGGAATGAACGGGGTGCGCCTCAGTTTTGCGGTGGCCGGCCTGGCAGCGAGCGCTGCCGTGGGCGCGGCCATTTGGCCGCACGCCCGGGACGCCGGCACGGTGCTGTCAGCGCGGAACGATCCGGCTGCGCTCGCCGACCTCAGGCTCAATTCCGTCCTGCGCAACAACCCGGCGTTGATATCGGACAATATCGAGGCGGCACTCTCCTCCGGAGATGCCGATCTTGCGACCAGCTTTGTCGCGCTCGCAAGCGAGAAGGACATCGCGCTCAGTGATGAACTTACAAGGCGCGTCGACGACGCGCGTGCCGAGCAATCGTCCACCACGCATTTCGCCAAGGGATTTGCCGCCGGTCTCGTGACCGGCAATGCCGACGATGTCGCAAGCCTGTCCGGCACTGTCGCCGGCGACCTGTTCGTGTTCGGTGACGTCAGGGATGTCGTGCGCGAGGGCAAGCACCTCGTGATGGGCGAGGACACCGACCGACTGGTGCTTGGCCTTGCGGCCGCCGGGCTCGCCGTGACTGCGGCCACCTATGTGTCGGTCGGCGGTGCCGCGCCGCTGCGTGCCGGACTGACGCTGGTCAAGGATACGCGCAAGGCCGGACGGCTGAGCGAGGGGATGATCGAATGGGCCGGGCGCTCGACCCGCGAGGTGGTCGATCAGTCGGCGCTGCGTGAGGCGGTCGCGTCCGGCTCGGCGCTGCGGCCGGCGGAAACTGCAACCGCGATCCGCGCGGCGTTCCGCGCCGAGAAGGCCGGCGCGCTGGTGCGCGTCGCCAAGGACGTCGGGCGCATCGGCGAGGCGGCCGGGGTTCGTGCCGCGCGGGATACGCTGAAGGTCGCGGAGAACCCGCAGGAGATCGCGCGCGCGGCCCGCATCGCGGGCGTGAAGGGCGGCCAGACCCGCGCGATCATCAAGCTGCTCGGCCGCGGCGCACTGCTGCTCGCGGCCGGCACATTCAATCTCACCATGTGGCTGTTCGGCGCGCTGCTTGCGCTGTTCGGCTTCCTGTCGTCGATCAAGGCCACCACCGAGCGAACCACGGCGTGGTGGCTCAGACGAAGCAAGGCGCTGCGCCTGAAGCGGCAGATGACCGCGCAGGCCGCGCTGGCGAGTATGCCCGTCCAGGGCTAAGCTTGCGGTCGCCGGTCGATCGCCAATCCCAAATCCCAAATCCCAAATCGCAAGAAAAAAACGGAATCGATGATGCCGAGTTTCCATCACGGCGATGTTGAAATTGCCTATATCGACGAAGGCGCGGGCGAGCCGATCGTGCTCGTGCACGGCTTTGCGTCGAGCAAGAACGTCAACTGGATCTATCCGACCTGGGTGTCGGAGCTCGTCAAGGCCGGGCGGCGCGTCGTCGCGCTCGACAATCGCGGCCACGGCGAATCCGCCAAGCTCTACGATGCCGCGCAGTACGAGATCGCGAACATGGCAAGCGACGTGATCGCGCTGATGGATCATCTCGGAATCGCGCGCGCCGACATCATGGGCTATTCGCTGGGCTCGCGGATGACGGCGATCCTGGCGCGTGAGAATGCCGACCGGGTGCGTTCGGTGATCCTCGGCGGCATCGGCATCGGGCTGATCGAGGGCGGCGGTCCCGGCGAGGCCGTTGCGCTGGCGCTGGAGGTGCCGTCGCTCGACGACGTCACCGATCCGGTCGGCCGCACGTTCCGCGCCTTCGCCGATCAGACCCGCTCCGACCGCCGCGCGCTCGCCGCCTGCCTGCGCGGCTCGCGCCGCCTGATGACGCGCGAGGAGGCTGCCGGCATGCGTGTGCCGGTTCTGATCGCGGTCGGCAGCAAGGACGAGATCGCGGGCTCGGCGTCAGCGCTCGGCCGGATCATTCCGGGATCGCTGGTGCTCGACATTCCGAACCGCGACCACATGCGGGCGGTCGGCGACAAGGTCTACAAGACCGGCGTCATCGACTTCCTGTCGCGGCGAAAATAGCTCGTCGGCATCGTTCCCGGCATCGTCCTTGGCGAAGGCGCACGCCGCCGCGATCAGAACCACGAAGGTCGCGACCCACACCATGCGTGCGCCATAGCGGTCGTGTGGCCCCGAGATCACGCCACAGACGGCGGCATTGCCGAGCAGAGCGAGCGTCACCGTGCCCGCCAGCAGCGTCAAATCGTCGAGCCGCCGCTGCCACAGTCCGCGGGCGAACAAGATCACGACCAAGAGCATCGAGGCCAGCGCGACCGGCACGTGGATGCGATTGATCGCGGTGAAGTCGAGGGCCCATTGTTGTTGCCGCGCGGCGCGCATCGGCGCGACCTGCTTGGGAATATAGCGCTCGATGATGCCGTAGGTATGCGGGATCCAGCCTGAGGAGCCTTCTCCGGTCGCGACATCCAACAGCTGGTCGGCGGTTGCTTTCAGCGCCGCCCTGGCCTGCCATCCCGGATATTCGGCCAGCGAGCGCACCACGATGTGGCCCATCTCGTCATTCAGTCCCTGAAAGCGGCCGAGCGTGTCGAACATGCTGTGGCCCCACAGGAAGTCGTCGGCGGTAGGCGGCAACTCGTCGCGATAGGGGCACAGCTTCAGGTTCTCCTTGGCGCAATGATCGCGCAGATATTGCGCGACGATGCCATCCTGCAGCATGCGGCCGAAGGCGACGCCATAGCCGCCGGGTGTCCAGGCAAGCTGACCCGACAGCGCGAAGTTCGCCGCCAGCAGCATCACGGCGGCGGTGACGATGGTCAGGCTGCCTTGCATGAGGCCCGCGACCGGGACGCGGCGGCCGAGCCACGGACGCAGCATCCAGACGACGCAGCAGAGCCCAAGCAGCACCGCGAGCGTAGCGCTGTGCGTGGCGGCGGAAAACGCTGTGAATCCGAACAGCACCGCCTTCTCGAGCGTCGAAATCCGCTCGCCGTGCAGGACGAGGATAAAGAGCGCGAGCACCGAGAGGCCGGCAAAGATGTCGGTCAGCAGCATGCTGGCGAGCCAGGGCAGGGCGGTGGTGGCGATCAGCGCGAGGCTGATCGCGATCAGCCGGGCCGGCCGGGCGAGCTCGAGCATGCGCAGGGTCAGTTGCAGGATCCACAGCGTCGCCAGGGTCTGGATGCCGAGGTTGAGCCAGAAGCCCGATGTCTCACCGACATGGAGGTAGATGCCGAACACCGTCGACCGGCTCGGCACCAGATAGCCCTCGTACCAGCGCGCCAGATAGCCGCCGGTATCCCATTGGAGCAGCGGATAGCCGTTCCAGAAGGCAGGCGCGAGCAGCAGGAGGGGAATGGCGATGGTGGCGATCCAGACCGACCGTGCGTCGGTCAGACGGGCACGTAAACTGCGGGTATTGATGATGTTTCCCCCTTTTATTGGGGCCGACCATGCCCAAAACCACATTCGGGACGAAATCCGCCAATAGTTGCAGAAGCACGGCTTGATTTCGGCAAAATCCCGACCAACTCCCTTTAGACGTCGGCCCGGGGCGTTCGGCTGGGATTTACCGTGCCGAGCCTTCCCGGGACGCGCTGGGGTCACCGTGCTATAACGCACATCAGAACAACCGAATTGCGAGAGCAGCGATGGCAGTTCATCAGGTCAATCCGCAGGGGGCAAAGCTGGCGGCGCTCGATCCGATCTGGGATCGAATTCGCGGTGAGGCGGAAGACATCCTGCGGCGCGAGCCGGAGCTCGCATCCTTCATCTATGCGACCGTGCTGCATCACGAGCGCCTGGAAGATTCCGTGGTCCATCGCATTGCCGAGCGGCTCGATCACGCCGCGCTGTCGGGCGACCTGATCCGCCAGACCTTTGGCGAGGCATTGCGCGATGAGCCCGATATCGGCAACGCCTTCCGCGCCGATCTCGTCGCCGTCTATGACCGCGATCCCGCGACCTCGCGCTTCATCGATCCCTTGCTCTACTTCAAGGGCTTCCACGCGCTGCAGACCCATCGTCTTGCGCACTGGCTCTATCAGAAGGGCCGCAAGGATTTTGCCTTCTACCTGCAGAGCCGCTCGTCGGCGGTGTTCCAGACCGACATCAACCCGGCGGCCAGGATCGGCCGCGGTATCTTCCTCGATCACGCCACCGGTTTCGTCTGCGGCGAGACGGCCGTCATCGACGACGATGTCTCGATCCTGCATGGCGTCACGCTCGGCGGCACCGGCAAGGAGAACGAGGATCGCCATCCGAAAATCCGCCACGGCGTGCTGATCGGCGCCGGCGCCAAGATCCTCGGCAATATCGAGATCGGTCATTGCGCGCGGATCGCGGCGGGCTCCGTCGTGGTCAAGCCCGTGCCGCACAACGTCACGGTCGCGGGCGTGCCGGCGAAAATCGTCGGCGAGGCCGGCTGTGCCGAGCCGTCGCGCACCATGGACCAGATGCTCAACGCGATCGGGCTTTGATTTCACTCGCTTTCTGATCGCGACGCGCTTTAGCGTGTGCGCAACATCACGTCGCCAAAGCCTGAAAAGGCTCTGGCGATCTTTGCCGTCTCGTCCTAAAACTCCCCCGAAAATCATCGACCCGATTGGAGACGGCTGTGGACGTTCAGGAAGTCAGGAAGCTCGACGCGTATCTCAAACGCGTGTTCAGCAATCCCAAGATCCGCGTGGTGCCGCGGCCCAAGAAGGACGACTCGGCCGAGGTTTATATCGGCGAGGAGTTCATCGGCGTGCTGTTCGTCGACGACGAGGACGATGATCGCTCGTTCCAGTTCCAGATGGCCATCCTGGAAGAAGATCTGGGCGAGCAGGGCTGAACAGCCTGGTCTCGGCGCGTCATTGCGAGGAGCTCGCGACAAAATTGCAAAGCAATTTTGCGCTGAAGCGACGAAGCAATCCATATTTCCGCGTTAGCGGCTCGATGGATTGCTTTGGTTCGCTCGCAATGACGAGGAAGCTACCCCTTCGCGCTATGCATCTGCGCGGAGAGGCGGTTCATCGCGGTGGCGATGTCGCGCCATTGCGCAAGCCAGACGCGTGGAAAGCGGAAGGTCAGGTCGGCGCCCTCGATGCGCTGCTCACTCAGGCACATGCCGGGCGTCGACGTATCGCGCGTGCAGCGCGCGATCAATTGCGGCTCGGTCGCGGTGAACAGGTCCTCGCCGCCATAGGGCGTGCCGTCGCGGAACGCGCGTGCCGTCAGGCCGTCATCGGTATTCGCGCGCTCGTCGAGATAGCGCGGATAGATCGTGCGCAGCCGCATGTCCGGCGCGAGCGAATCGTGATGCGCCGCGATCGACACGAAGATCCTGTCGATTGGCTGCACCTTGTCCTCGACCGTATCGGCGCTGTAGTGCTTCGGCGCGGCAGGCGCCTCCAGCGACGGATAGAGGAAGCTCAGATCGACGCGCTCCTGCGGCCCGGAGTGGCGCTGGATCTTCATGCGCACCGCCATGGTCGGCACGTTGAACAGCGTGCCGCCGACGCTCACCGGCAGTCGCGACGGATCGCTGGGCGGGACGGTCGTATAGGTCGGCCACAGCAGATAGGCGACGAGCGCAATCGCACCGGCCGCGATGACTGCCGAGGCGATGATCGGAACGAGATGCGCGCGCGGATTGCGGCGGGTGTCGCGGGCGAGATGCTGGGCGGTCGAGAGTAGCGTCATGAGCGAGGCAAAGTGCAGGTCGGGAGTGGCCGAATCATCTGCCGAATATGCCACGTGACGCGGAATTTCCGTACGATTCCAATGGAATCCCGGAGCGAATGGCAATGCGCAAACGCCGCGCCAAGCGCCCCCGGTTAACCTTTCCTTAAGGATGATGTGGCGGCCTGCCGCCAATTCTGCGAAGCAGGGTGAGTGGCCTGTTGCGTAGCGGAAGTTCCGATGTCGCCCGATACCTTGAATTCCCTGTTCTCGCTCTTCATCGGCTTTGCGCTCGCCGGCGCATTGGCCAGCGGCTATCAGGCGATGGCGGAGCGTCCGGCCGGCTTCGGCCTGCTGCAGGAGGGCGTGGCGCCGAGAACCTTCGCCGCGGTTCCGTTTCTCGTCTTTGCCGCACCGTTCATCATCATGCGCAACACGCTGCGTGGTGCGCGCATCGAGCGCCGCCGTTTCGAGTTCGTGATGATGGCAACCGTCATCTCCGGCTTCTGGAGCCTGATGTCGGGCACCTTCTTCGTGATGACGCTGCGCGCTGCCGGCGTGATCGGGTGATCCGCGCCGGATCCTGATCCGTGGATCGCGCTTGCTTGAAACCATGTCGGCCGCTGTGCCAAGGTCGTCCTGACGAGAGCCTCGGTTCTGATCAATCAGAACCGAAAACGCTCCAGGGAGACCTCCATGGCGATCTACGAACTCGACGGGCAGGGGCCCGATCTTCCCGCCGACGGCAGCTACTTCATCGCCGACAATGCCGTTGTGATCGGCAAGGTGCGCCTCAAATCCGCGGCGAGCGTCTGGTTCGGCGCCGTGCTGCGCGGCGACAATGAGTGGATCGAGATCGGCGAACGCTCCAACGTCCAGGACAATTCGACCCTGCATGTCGATCCCGGCTTTCCCCTGATCATCGGCAACAACGTCACGATCGGCCACAATGCGATCGTGCACGGCTGCACGCTGGAAGACGGTGTGCTGATCGGGATGGGATCGATCGTGATGAACGGCGCGCGCATCAGGCGCGGCAGTGTCGTCGGCGCCGGCTCCGTCATCACCGAGGGCAAGGAGTTTCCTGAAAATTCCCTGATCATCGGTGCGCCCGCGCGCGTGGTGCGCACACTCGATGCCGCGCAGGCGGAGGCGTTGTCGCGGCCGGCGAAGTCCTACGCGATCCGGGGCCCGCAGTACAAAGCCGGACTGAAGAAGATCGGCTGAAGCCTCAGCGCTTCCGGCCCTGCTTGCGTGCGCCCTTCGGTGTTGCGGGGCCTGGCTTTGCCGCCTCCTGTAGTCTTGCTGTCTCCTGAAGTCTTGCGCTCTTGCGCAGCGCGTCTTTCAGGTCGATCGGAATACCGTGCTTCTTGAGGAGGTCGGCGAAGGCCTCGTCCGCGAGCTCCTGCAGCGTCGCCATCCGGTCGCGCCCAAGCTGCTTCAGCTTGTCGAAAGTGTCGTCGTCAAACTCGATCAGCTTGCGCAAATTGAATTGCTCCCAAACTGTATTGCTCCAACGCCTGTGGGAACCGGCGTTTTGCGGACCCGTTGATGTCCGCAAGGGAGAATTGCCATGCGCAAATTATCCGTCACCGTCGCGTCAGCGACAATCGCCATTCTGCTGGCGCCCACGGTTACCGTCGCCCAAGGTACTGGAACGGTACCGGGAGCGGCAGCCCCTCGTCAGCCAGCCCGGCATCGCCGCAAGTCGCGTCACCGCCGCCCGGCACCAACAGCGCCGGCACGGCTCAGTCTTCCGGCCGGCTGAATACCGGTGAGGGCGTCACCACCGGTTCGGCGTCGAGCGAAAGCTTCGACAAGGCGATCGCCGACGAGAACAGGACCGTCGACCGCCGCGTCAATGGCATCTGCCGCGGCTGTTAGTTTTTGACGGCTGCGCCTTGATGAACGTGGGTCGCGCAGAAGTGAGCGCGGCATAGGCGCGCGGTCGAAGCCCCGGTCCTACATTAGGTTAGCATGCGCGGGACGCGGCGGAGGAGGCTTAAGACGAAAAGCCTTGGAAAGAGGAGTAACGGGTGATGTTGCGTAAAACGATGATTGCCTTGCTGGCGACGGCCTCGGTCGGCCTGTTCACGGTCGACGCCGCGTCGGCGCGCGGTGGCTTCGGCGGCGGCGGCTTCCACGGTGGCGGTGGCTTCCATGGTGGTGGCGGCTTCCACGGCGGCGGATTTGGCGGCGGAGCTTTCCGCGCCATGGGCGCGGGCGGTGGCTTCCGGTCGGCTGCAATCGGCGGCGGCTGGCATGGCGGCGGCTGGCATGGTGGAGGCTGGCACGGCGGCTACTATCGGCGTGGCTGGGGCTATCCGTTGGCGGCGGCCGCGATCGGATTCGGCCTGGGCTACGGCGCCTACGATTACTATGACGGCTATTACGGCAACCCGTACTACGCCGGTTACGGCTACGACGACGGGTATGGTTACGGTGACGGCGGTTGTTATGTCGTGCGCCGTCGCATGCTGACGCCGTATGGCTGGCAGGTGCGACCGGTGCAGGTTTGCAACTGAGATATCTGCCGACGCATGGCCGGTCCATCGGATCGCCATGCTGATGGTCCTGGAATGATCGGCGCGGCCTCGGTGTCTTGATGCCGGGGCCGTCGCGCATTGGTACGCGGCTTGCAGCGCAGCGCGGCAGTCTGTGTGTGAACGCGTCGCGAAAGCAAACGGTCCGGCTGCGATTGGAGCCGGTTCTCAGAGGATACCAGAGATGCTGACCATTCCTGATCTGACATTGCTGTTCATGGTGGTTGTTTCGGGCCTCGCCGCCGCATTCGTCTACATGCTCCACGAGCTCGAGCCGAAGCTTGCGCGGCTGCGGCAGCGAAGCGATCGCGTGCTGCGCGACCGCACCAGGTAGGCGGTAACCCGGATCGCTGCGGCTTCGGCTGCTGCGATGTCGCGCGTGCAGAGCCGTCATCCGAGCACGCCGCGTTTTCGGGGTGGGCAATCCAGAGGTCGGGAATTCACGGCCCCCAAAAAACAAGGCCGTCGACGTAGTATACCGTCAACGACCTTGCCAGCCCCGGATATTGAAATCGGCTCACGCCATCCGGTGATTAAGGATGACTCGGATTCGAAGTCGGATATGTGAACCAGTTCACAAAGTCCGGATTAATTCACGCTAACGGGCACTCATGCAGGGCCGCCGCCGGCTGGCCTGGAGCGGGAAAATTCCACCTCAGGTCCTGATGTTGTTCGGGATTTGGCGCATTTTGATGGCCGCGCTGGTGACGGCGCTCAGCGTCTTCGGTCGTCAACCGCGCGGTCTTTGGCTTTGGCGCTTGCGGTTGGAACTCCGGGTGGCCTTCGACCGCTTGCGCGGCTCGGGCTCGGCTGCCGGCTCATTGGCCTGCGCGCTCGCGAGCGACTGGCGCAGACCCTCGACCTGTTCGGTCAGTGCGGCGACCTGGTCGGAGAGCTTCTTGGCGTCGGCCTGCTGCGCGGCGAACTGCTTGCGCATGGTCAGCAGCTGGTCCTGCACCTCCTGCAGCTGGTCGATGGATTCCTGCTGGGTCGCCTCCATCCCCTTGGTCTTTTCAACCAGGGCCTCGGAGACCTGTGCGGTCCGCGCCTGCAATTGGCGGGCGGCGATCATCCGATCGGTCTCCGGCACGTTGCCGCTGAAGGCGCGCCACAGCGCGATCGAGCCGATCCCGAATAGCACGAGCACCAGCGCCACGGCGCCGATCGCGATCGGCTGCACGCCGATCAGGCTGCTGGCTTGAGCATTCCGGGGGGCAAGTTCGACCATGCGACCAGAACCGGACATCAATTGAAAGGTTCCGCATAGCACAACCGCGATGCGGGCAAAACCCCCGGGGATTCAAGCAGGTGGCGCGGGGAGTGCAAAACTCGCCGCAAATTCCGCGGCTCCTGCCTCAAAACGGGACTGTCCGGCGCGCGTCCGTGGCTCAGTCCGTCGGCGCGATCAGCCCGACCCGCATGTCCTTCGCCAGGTAGACGCAAGCGCCGTCGGCGAGCACGCGGCCGTCGGCGATGCCCAGCACCAGTCGGCCGCGCCTGATCTGACGCATGTCGACCTCGTAGCGCACGATCCTGACGTCTGGTGTGATGTGGCCCCGGAACTTGACCTCACCGACCCCGAGCGCGCGGCCCTTGCCCGGCGAGCCGGACCAGCCGAGCCAGAAGCCGATGATCTGCCACATCGCGTCGAGACCGAGGCAGCCGGGCATCACGGGGTCGCCGGCGAAGTGACAGGCGAAGAACCAATGGTCCGGCGCAATGTCGAGTTCGGCGGCGACACGGCCCTTGCCGAAGGCGCCGCCGTCGATACCGATGTCGGTGATGCGATCCATCATCAGCATCGGTGGCGCCGGCAGCTGCGCATTGCCGGGGCCGAAATAGCCGCCCGTGCTCGAGCGCAGCAGATCCGGCTTGCTGTAGGACGATTGCGGCGTGTGAAAATCATGCGGGTTGAACAAGATGGCCACCGACCTTGGGGTTATGGTTAAACGTTAGGAGCGGCCGCGCCGCGTGGCTTTTGGCTTGACGGGCCGGGACTTGGCAGTCAGGCGCAGCGCCGCGGCCATGAAGGCCCAGATGTCGCCGGTCAGCCTTGCCGGATCCGGCCGCCGCTCGGCCGTGAGCGCGCCGATCAGCGCCTGGCGGATGCCGCCGATCATCAGCGCGATGGTGAGGTGAGGGTCGAGGTTGCCGGGAACGATCCCGTCGCGCTGCGCGGCCTCAAGCATGCGCGCCCCGGCTGCAAGCTGGCGGCTGGTGAAGGCGGTCTCGACATCAAGCACTTCGGGCGCCCGGCTCAGCGGTCCGATCACCAGCGGCGCAAACGGGTGCTCATAGTGAAAGGCGACATAGGCGCCGATCCGCTCCTTCTCCCGGTCCGCCCAGTTCCTGGCGGACAGCTTGGCGCCGCCGAAGGCCGCCTCATCGAGATGTTCATAGAAGTCTTCGACCACGGCGGCGATCAGGCCGGCCTTGGATCCGAAGTGGTGATAGGCAAGCCCGACCGAGACTTGGGCCCGTCTCGCGACGGCCTGCATCTCGAGATGCCCATCGCCTTCGATCAGTTCGTCTTGGGCTGCCGAGAGCAGTCGCTCCCGTGTCCCCTGGCTCGTCGCGCCCATCGTTTGTCCATTGGTTGAATTGAATTCAATTCAATCGGGCGGATGCTAGGATGTCAAGCTTGGGGCGTTGGGGCGACGGCCGGCGCCGAGACCGAGCTCAATTTCAAATTCGATCGCCAGACCGCCAACAAGATCGCCGGCATCTCGGACGAGACGGCCGCGTTCCTCGATCGGTTCTTCTGATCGGTTACCGCGTCCCCCTCAAAAGGTTGCGGCCACCCTTTGGGGGAAGGGTGGCCGCGCGCGAACCGGTCTGGGACGGGGAGGGGTGGGGATGTGACCGGGTCGCGAACTCGATTCCTTGTTGCCGCTCAGCGCGAGCTTGCGGTTGAAACTGCCGGGCGGTTGTCGCCGAGCGAGACCCACACATTGGGATCGCTCTGCGATTGCCGCTTGACGAAGCGGTAGCCGGTCTCCGTCCAGGCGACGATGCTCTCGTTCTGGTTATCGAGCACGAATTCGCCCTTGTCGGTCTTCACCGTCAGCACCGCGTGGCCTTCGCCCTTCTTGTCGCGGACCACCGTGATCAACAGCGCCTCGCGCGGCCAGCCGGCGTCCATCAGCATCTTGCGCTTCAGGAGCACGTAGTCCTCGCAGTCGCCGTAGCCGTCTGTCGGCAACGACCATTTCTCGATCACGCCCCAATGATCCATGTCGGTTATCGGCTTGATGGATTCGTTGACCCACTTGTTGACCCGCACGAGGTCGCGCCAAGCGGTCTGCGACAACACGATGTCGCGTGGTTGCGTCTTGCCGCCGCGGCACTCGGCGGGGTTGTCGGCGCAGAATTCGACCCAGCCGATCGGCGAGCGCGCAACGTCACCCAGGCTGGCATAGACCACGTCGCCGGCCTTGGCCGACACGCACGTCGCAAACAGAATGGCGGCAACCGCCAAACCTTTCCCCTGTCCCCTGAACCCAAACATCATGGCCCCCGTTCTTCTTGTTGGGACCACGTTTCGCACAAAGCTTTTGCGCCGCCGCTAAGTGTGCGAAGTAGATTTGACGCGAATACTGATAAAAGCTGCGGCGAATTCGATCTTTACTTGAATCGAATTCGCGTAAAATTTGAAACAACTGCAATTGATTCAAATTTTATCTATTAACCCGGCAAGCGCTGCGCCTGCACGGTTTGTTGCAGCAAACGCCGCGGCCGTTAACCGCCGATTTCGCCGGACCAAACGCACCGAAGGCGGCCACCGGTGTACCGGAGGCCGCCTTCGCGGGCTGAAAACGGGGTCTTGAGCGGTCTTTCGCTTTACCTCGCGGTAACGCTCTCTTCGAGCGTTTCCGCGGACTGCTCGTGGACGAACTCGAGCGCGAAGCCTTCCTCGAGATTTCGCACCACGCGGGCCTGCACCCGGCCGAGCATCACGAGCGACTTCAGCGGCGGGCGGTTCTCCGCGGCGATCGCAGCACCGGACAGCGAAAGGTCGATGATGCGGCAGGTCATCCGCGAGCCGTCTTCCTGGGTGAGCAGGGCGATCGGGTTGCGCGGCACGATACGGTCGTGGCGGCGATCCTCGGGCAGATTGAGGATGTCGCGGTTGGCGAGCCAGGTGAGCTGGGCGGCGAGCTTGTCGCGCTTGCGCGCGGTGGCGCCGATCGTCATCGCAAAGCCGTTGTCGATGATGCGGGTGATGCGGCCCTCGACCCGGCCGATATGGTCGAGATAGGCGATCACGCGGTCGCCGACATTGCCGATGCCGGGCGCAAGCAGCGCGAGGCCGCCCGGGGACATGTTGATAATCTGGCAGGGAAACTCGCGCCGGTCGGGCAGCATGTAGCGGCCGAGCAGGTGCACTTTGACGCGCTGGAAGCGCCGCCGCTCCTCGGCAACGGGGACGACGGTAGTTTTCTTCTGTGCAAACGACATCACGACAAAACCCGGCCACCGTCCATTCGGAGCCCCGACGACCGTAAGGCTGATAGGGTTAACAGGGCGTTACGGTTGTGAAGGGGAACCCGGACACGGAGCGAGAGCGACAAGCGAAATTCACGCGAGCCGTGCCCGGGGGCGTTAGGCTCATTCTGATGCCGCGTCAGGTTCTCCGAACCATCGCGCCGCGGCTTGAGCAGTCTCCTCCAGATCCGGCTCGATGTCTGTGGCCCAAGCCACAAAGCCATCGGGACGCACGAGCACCGCGCACAAGCCCAGCCGATTCCCGGCATCGCTCGCGACATAGTTGATCCGCCCACGCCAGCGATCGGCCAGCGCGCGCAGAGGAGAGCGCGGCTCGAAGTCGAGCAGCAGGCCGCGCCCATCTCTGAGCAGTTCGCCGAGCCTCATGGCGCAGGCGAGCTCGAAGTCCGGCGCGCTACGGCCGACCAGCGGATGGCCGCCGCCAAGATCGTAGCGCAGCGAAACGCCCCACACGCGCTCGGCAAAATAGGTCGCGCCGTCGGTCGTCGCGATCAGATCGCGGATGATGGCTTCGAGCGCGCGCGAACTGCGGCTCGGCCGCATCAGCGCGACCTGCGCCCGCGACCAGTCGAGGATCTGCGCGCCCACCGGAAGCCGTTCGCTGCAATAGCTGTCGAGCAGACCGGCCGGCGCGTCGCCGCGGATCGTGGCTGCGAGCTTCCAGCCGAGATTCATCGCATCGCCAAGCCCGAGGTTGAGCCCCTGGCCGCCCAGCGGAGAATGGATGTGCGCGGCGTCGCCGGCGAGCAGCACACGTCCGTTCCGGTAAGCCGTCGCCTGACAGGCGCGATCCGTCCAGGTGGTGGCAAGCTGGAGGGCCGTCAACGTCACGTCGGTGCCGGAGACGCGGCGCAGCACCGCCTGCACATGCTCGCGCGTGATCTCGTGGGTGCGGTGGAAGGCACCGCCGTCGAAATCGACCATCGCGATGGTGCCGGGGCGCGTGTAGGTATACATGCCGGTCGGTGTGTAGTGGCGGCCCGGACGGAGCGTGTCCGGATCGGCAATCTCGACCTCGACCGAATAGCCGGTGAACTCGGGATCGCTGCCGACAAACTCAAAGCCGCCGGTCTTGCGCACAATGCTGCGGCCGCCGTCGCAGCCGACCAGCCAGCGTCCATGAAAGATCTCGCCGCCGGCCCGAACGGTCACGCCGTCATCCGACTGATCGAACGCCTCGACGGCCGCGCCGCGCCTGATCTCGACGTCCATCGCGATTGCACGCGCGGCGAGCGCAGATTCGAGTGACTCCATGTCGACTGCCATGCTGGTGCTGGCCGGACCCGGCAGGCGATAGGACCATTTCGAACTGTCGATCTCGTCGTGATAAAACTGGATGCCGGCGAAATGGCCGGCCGGGCGGCGCGGCTGCTGCATCCAATGCGCGCCGTTCGACGCATTGCGGCCCAGGCCATCTTTCGCGCGCTGCGGCATCGCGATCTCGTCCAGCATCCCGCGACGATAGAGGGCCTCGATGGTGGGCGCCGAGAGGCCGCGCATGCCGAACGGCAGTCGCTTCAACGGCGAGTGCGGGTCTGTGGCCTGCTCCAGTACCAGCACCGAGTACCCGGCAAGCCGCAGCTCGCAGGCAAGCAGCAGGCCGACCGGGCCGGCGCCGGCAATCACGACGTCATGGGGAAGCGGGTGGTGGTTCTGCATGAACTGCTCCTTTGTCGATGTTCGACCGGAGCGGTTCGTCGGATTGAGAACCACACGGACGAACAATGGACGCTTCGATAGCGTCCGGTGTTCGTCGTGGGGATCTCATGCACGCAGCAGGAGACCAGAGCTTTCGATTCCGAAGGGACTTCGTTTCGAAAGGACTTGGGCTTACCAAACCAAGTCTGCCTTTTCCGACATGGGCGATATAGCGGCGTGACGGCAGATCCGCAATGGCGATCCGTGCGCGCAAGTTATGGGAACAATGCAGGGCCGCGATGTTCCGGTGCGACCGTCGGGCGCGGTTCGACCATCCACCTGTTCCAGAAGAAGATCTCGATCGGCGCGATCACGGCGCACTTTATCACCCATCTGCACGCCGAGCACATCGTGGGCCGTCCCGACGATCTCGGTGCGCAGGCGACGCGGCTTGTTACTTGGCTTCCGCGTCCATGGCCGGTTCGACCGGCTCCGCCGGTGGCTCAACAGTCACGGTCTTTAGCACCTTGCGCTTCGCCGCACGGATCTCGAGCTGCAAAGGCGGCTGATAGGAGCCGGCCGGCGGCTCGAACATGAAGCCGTGGTGCCCATCGCCCTTGTTGAGCTTGAGAAGATCCTTGCGGAATTGATCGGCGACAACTTCGGCAACATGATCGCCGTTGAAATAGATATCGATCGTGACTCGTTTGTCGGGGTGCTGGTCGTACAAGGCCCAGCCGGCGATCCTGTTCTCGCTGAAGACGTCGACATGGCCGGTGACCTCGCCCGAGAGGCTCTCGATGCCGGCTTCGATCACCTCGATGTCGCTCTTGTAGATCGATCGCGTGACGTCGAAGCTGAAATGCGCGGTGTCGACACATTGGTCGAGCAGGTTCTGCCGATGCTCCTTCATTCGTTGCAGCGTGTCCAGCTCGCCCAGCCTGACATACATGCCGACGATGCCTTCGATACCAGAATTCATGTGTCGTTCCCCGCAATGCTACCAGCCTGTTGGCCCTCGGTTGCGTTCACAATCAACGGTTCTTTGCGATGCTTCCTTGCGGAAAAATACTCCCGGCAAGACTTGAAGCGCGTCGTCCCGCCAGGTCTGTCATAGAGGCGTTCATGACAGGCGTTCATGACATCCCGATCGTCCTGACCTAAAGTCGGTGCGGCCGAACCCGGCCCAATGACAAGGACAGGGAGAGCGAACCGATGGAGCAGATCCGCGTCTGCACGCATGACGGACCGGGAGCCAAGCCGGTAATCCGGACCGTGCCATGGCCGGATGTCGGCAAAAAGGCGGCCCTGATCAAGGTCGGCGCCTGCGGCGTTTGCGGAACCGACCTGCACATCCTGAAGGGACACTGGCCGAAGCCGCTGCCATGGCCGTTCACGCTCGGCCACGAGCTCGGCGGCGTGATCGTCGAATGCGGCCCGGAATTCACCGAAGACTTCATGAGCAAGCCGCTGCGGGTGGGATCGAAGGTCATGATCCCGCCCTTGATGCCGTGCGGCCGCTGCTATTACTGCATCCATTATCCCGAGAGCGCCAACAAGTGCCTGATGCCGGTGTATTACGGCCGCTATCTCGGCTTCGACAAGGCGCCGCACATGTGGGGCGGCTGGGCCGAATATGTCTATGTCGATCTCGACATGCTGCCCGGCACCAAGATCTACAAATTGCCCGACGACATGTCGCTGCGGCTGGGCGCGCTGTCGGAGCCCCTGACGTCCTGCATCCGCGCCTTCAACCGCGCCACGCGCGCCGGCGGCTTCAGCTGGGGCGACACCGTGGTGATCCAGGGCTCCGGGCCGATCGGCATCCTCGCGGTCGCGGCCGCGCAGGAGATGGGAGCGGGGCGCGTGATCTGCGTCGGCGCGCCGGAAACGCCGCGGCTGGCGCTGGCGCGCGAGTTCGGCGCCGAGGCGACCGTCGATATCGAGCTGCTGAAGACGCCGGAGGAGCGCATCAAGGCGGTGCGCGACATCGTCGGCGGCTTCGGCGCCGACCTCGTGATGGATTGCTCGGGCCATCCGACCGCCGGCCCCGAAGGCATCGAGATGCTGCGCGACGGCGGCACCTATGTCGAGATGGGGCAGTTCACCGACGCCGGCTCGATCAATACGTCGTGGCACCGCATCTGCACAAAGGACCTCAACGTGCTCGGCTCCTGGGGCTTTACCGGCAACGACCTGCCGCTCGGCGTCGACATGCTCTACCGCACGCGCAACAAATACCCGTGGCTCGACATGCAGACGATCTATCCGTTCACCGAGGACGGCGTCGCACGCGCGGTGGCGGACGCGATGGCGATGAAGACGGTGAAGTCGACCATCGTGCCGTGGCCGGAGCTGGTCGGATGAAGCAGGCCAATGGAAGCGTCGCTATTCCTGTTGCAGTGCTCCCAAGGAATGCCAGCCGGGGCGCCGTCAGGACCGGCCTGATATCGCTCGCCGGGACGGCGGCCCGGCGCTAACATGCGCGCATGCAATCGAACCGTGTGCCGCCGAGCGCAACGTTTGCGTGGGGAAACCTGTCCGAGGACTTCGCGCTGTTCCGTAAGCTCAGCCCTGAGCAGCGGCTGATTGCCTTTGGCGCGATGACCCGGCGCGACCTGGTGCGTGGTGAGCTGCTGGTCGAGCAGGGCGGCGCTTCGGACGCATTGTTCCTGGTGCTACACGGCGCGCTGGCGGTGCATCGGACCGATCATCCCGAGCCGATTGCGGAGCTTCGCGCCGGCGAACTGGTCGGCGAGATCGGCTTCTTCGCCAACATCCCGCGCACGGCCAACGTGATCGCGATCCGCGATACCAGCGTGCTGGTATTGACGCGGGCGGCCTATGCAAGGCTTGTGCAGGAAGCGCCCGGCATCGTCGAGGCACTGCTTGCCGCGCTTGCGCAGCGGTTTGCCATCCAGACCGCGCGGCTGTTGCCCGTCCGGGCGTCGCCAAAGGCGCGCACCGTCGCGCTGATTGCGGGCGGACGGGAGCCGGTGCCGGCTGCCTTTGAACGGAGGTTGCGCGAAGGCCTAGCCACAGCAGGTGCCGAGATCGTCGATCTCGCGCGCGTTCAGGCGTTGTTTCCCGGCCGCGCGCTGGACTCGTCCGAGGTCGCCGACTGGCTCAACCGGATCGAGTACGACGCGCCGCTGGTGGCTTATTTCGGTGGTGCGGAAGCATCCGAATGGGCGCGCAAGACCATTCGCCAGGCCGACCTCGTGGTGTTCGCCTGCCGCGGTGAGGCTCCGCCGCCGGTTCTCACCGATCTCGAAAGCTTCGCCTGCGGGGTGCATCCGGCGTCGGCGCGACGCCTGGTTCGTGTTCATGATATCAGGCAACACGAGGTCAGCGGCACCGCGGCCTGGCTGGCGCGACTGCCTTGCTTCATGAATCACCATGTCGCGCTCGAGGACCAGATCGATATCGAGAGTCTGGTGCGCTTCCTGTGCGGTCGCGCCATCGGGTTTGTCGCCGGCGGCGGCGGCAGCCTCGGCACCGCGCATGTCGGCATCTACAAGGCGTTTCGCGAGCGCGGCACCATGTTCGACATCTTTGTCGGCACCAGCGTCGGTTCGGCGATGGCGGCGGGCTTTGCCAAGAACTACGACGCCGAGCATCTCGAGCGCGGCACGCATGAGATCTTCGTCTCCAGCCGCAGCTTCCGCCGCCCGACCTGGCCGCGCTATGCGCTGCTGGACCACAAGGCCTTCGATCGGGCGCTTGCCGATCAGTACGGCGACAACTGTCGGATCGAGGATTGCTGGCGGCCGTTCGCGGCGGTCGCGACCAATCTGTCGACGCACAATCTCGAATTGATCAGGACCGGCCTGCTCTGGCAGGCGGTGCGTGCATCGAGCGCGATCCCCGGCCTGCTGCCGCCATTCTATACCAAGGACGGTTCGATGCTGGTCGATGGGTGCCTCGTCGACAACGTTCCGCTGGCGCAAATGCACCAGCTGAAGAGCGGGCCGAATCTGGTGGTGCATTTCGGCGAGCCGGCGACCGAGATGTTCGACGTCGACTATGCCGCGCTGCCTGGACGGCTGGAACTGCTCGCGTCGCTGCTGACGCCGTTCCGGCGGAAGGCGCTTCCGGCCGCGCCGAGCGCCGTCAACGTGTTGTGGCGAAGCCTCGTCGCGCATCAGCGCTACGATACGCTGCCGACCACGCCGCTCGACCTGGTGATGCGCCCGCCAACGCCTGAGGGCATCGACGTGACCGATTTCGACCGCCATCAGGAAATCTTCGAGTCCTCGTATCGCTGGGCGCAAGACACCATTGCCGCCTCGGAGGCGGCGCATAATCCGGCCATTGCTGCCATCGTCGCGTCGGCCAGGGTGGCGGATAAGGCTGCGGACACGGGTGCGGACTTGAGCGCGGACGACAGCGCGGATCAGACGACGGTGAGCGCGCCGGTCTCTCATCAGGCGAGCGTCGGCTGAACGTCTTGCGGGCGGCGCCGAAGTCGACCATCGTGCCGGACTGAAATCCGGAGACGACGATGCCTTTCGATTTGATTCTGCGCGGCGGACGGGTGGTCGACCCGTCGCAAAAGCTCGATGCGGTGACAGATGTCGCCTTTGCCGGCGGCAAGGTCGCTGCGGTCGGCCGGGAGCTGATGGCCGATCCCGCAACCGAGGTCCGCGATGTCTCCGGGCTGATCGTCTCGCCGGGGATCATCGACCTGCACACCCATGTCTATTGGGGCGGCACCTCGCTCGGCATCGACGCGGAGGAATTTTGCCGCAACTCCGGCGTCACCACCTCGGTCGACACCGGCAGCGCCGGTCCCGGCAATTTCGCCGGCTTCCGCAAGCACGTGATCGAGCCGAGCCAGGTCCGCATCCTCGCCTATCTGCATGTCTCGCATGCCGGCATCTTCGGCTTCTCCGATCGCGTGATGGTCGGCGAGAGCGAGGAATTGCGGCTGATGAATCCGGTCGACGCCGCGCGCGTGGCTGACGAGAACCGCGATCTCATCGTCGGCATCAAGGTGCGGGTCGGCTTGCACGCCTCGGGTACCTCGGGGCTGGTGCCGCTCGAGATCGCGCTCGAGGTTGCCGAGCAGGTCGGCATGCCCTTGATGGCGCATATCGATCACCCGCCGCCGAGCTACGAGGAGGTGCTCGCGCGCTTGCGCCCGGGCGATGTGCTGACGCATGCGTTCCGACCGTTCCCCAACACGCCCGCGACCGCGCAGGGCACGGTGAAGAAGGTGGTGCTGGAGGCGCGCGAGCGCGGCGTGTTGTTTGACATCGGCCATGGCAAGGGCTCGTTCGCCTTCAAGACCGCGCGCGCGATGCTCGCCAACGGCTTCTACCCCGACACCATCTCCTCCGATATCCATCGGCTCTGCATCGACGGTCCTGCCTTCGACCAGGTGACGACGATGTCGAAATTCCTCTGCATGGGGATGTCGCTGCCGGACGTGATCGCTGCGTCCACCGTCAACGCCGCGATGGCGTTGCGGCGGCCGGAGCTCGGCAGCCTGAAGCCGGGCAGCGTCGGCGACGCCACGCTGATCTCGATCAGGGACGGGCAGTTCGATTATGTCGACGTGGTCGGCGAACACCTGACCGGCGATCGCAAGATCGCATCCGAAGGCGTCGTGATCGGCGGCCGCTGGTGGCATCCGAGGTAGCGCCGTTCCTCACAAGACCCGCGAGCGCTTTGCCCTCAAGAAGGCGACATCGATGCCGGTCTGAATGTTGGACCCGAAACCGGAAGCCCGGCGGACCTGTTCGACCACCTCACTGCCGCTGCTTCTGACGGTCTCAGCAAGGCGGATATGGATAGTAACCGCAGCGACGGCCGTAATAGTACGCTCCAGTAGCCGCTGCTCCGACGGCAGCCGCACCTGCCGCAGCTCCGTAGTACGCGCGCCGATGCACTCGCCTATTAACCCCCGCGACGCTGCCAGGTGTGAGCGGGCGACCGACACGAGCGTCAGCCTTGTCCACGGAGATAACGACAGTCCCCGCAGGCGACAAGTGAAGCGAGACGGGAGACAAACACAACATCGCTGCTCCTAGGGCCGCGCCGACTACCGTTAGCGTTTTCATGCTCTTCTCCTGATCAGGTTCTGTGCCGCCTTCCGAGGCGGCTTTACTTTGGCTTGAGCGTTTCCACACTGACCCGGGTTCCTCGATGGTGCTCTTGATCCATGTCAAGCTATTCCGGTCTTCCCTCAACAGCGGGCACCACGTCTAGAGCCACCACTTCCAAAAAGGGGCCAGACTCCACTCAGTTACTCGCGCGAATGAGTAAACGGGGTGGGGCTGACGGACGGGCCACGGAAAGAGGTGTCGGCTTTAGCCGGCCCCTGGGTCGCCGGCGGAACTACGTAGAGCGTCAACGCGAAGACCGCGTAGATGAAGATGAGCAGCGCGCCGATGAACCATGCCGAGCGCCCACTGCTCGTGATGAAGCTCGCCGTCACGGTCGCGATCATCACCATGGTCACCGCGCCCGGCCAGAACTGCAGGCTCATCGGTGATGGTCCGACGACATAGCTGAGCAGCACAAGCGCAGGTGCCACGAACAACGCGATCTGGGAGGCGCTGCCGAGCGCGATGCTGACGCTCATGTCAAGCCGGTCCTTGCGCGCCGCGGAAAAGGCCACGGCAAACTCGGCGGCGGCGCCGACCAGCGAGACGATGATGAAGCCGACAAAGGCCGGGCTCATCCCAAATGTTTCCGCCGCCTTCTGCACGGACTCCACAAAGATCTCGCTCACCAGCGCGACCAGCACAGTGACGCCGAACAGCGTGCCGGCCGCAAGGCCAACTGGCCACTGCACCTCAACCTCGTTGTGCTCCGCGCTCGCGAACAGCTCCTTATGGGTCTTCAACGAAAACAACAGGCCGAGGCTATAGGCGACCATGAGCAGGACGGCGAGACCGACGCTGAGCCTCTGCATGATTGCCTCGCCTTGTGCGAGGTCGAGGTCGGCAACCGCTGACGGAGCGAGCAGCGCGACGGTCGCCATCAGCAACAGACCGGAATAGAGCCGCCCACCGGAACGGTTGAATTCCTGCACGTGATAGCGCAGCCCGCCGATCAGCAGACAGACGCCGAGCATGAACAGAGCGTTGGTGACGATTGCACCCGCGATCGACGCCTTCACGAGCGTGTACTGGCCGGCGCGCAGCGCGGTGATGGCGATGATCAGCTCCGTCAGATTGCCCAGCGTCGCGTTGAGCAGTCCACCGACCGCGTCGCCGGTTTTCGCGGCGACGGCTTCGGTGGCGTGGCTGAGAAGAGCGGCAAGCGGCACTATCGCAAGCACAGCGAGCACGAACAGCAAGGTGTGGGAGTGTGGCGCAGCCCTTTCGGCCACCAGCACGGCCGGCACGAAGACCAGCATCCAGAGCAAAGGAGTGTGCCGGATTTCCTTGAGTAAAGGTTGCATCACGGGGTGCCATCTCCAGACTGGCTGCACGGCGGAAAGTCGAACCCGGCGGCGAGGCGAGCATTGATCTGGCTCAACATATTCATGGGCCTTGCCCCAGGAAATGTCCGCTTCGGGGTCAAACTCGGACGTCGGAAAGCGCAACCGTGAGGTCCGCTTCACCCCGACACCGGACTTTCGATAGCTTGCGCGGCGCTTCCGAAAAGGGGCGGTGACCCAGGCGCCTACTACATTGATCCAGATCAACGGGCAGGGGCCAGCTACTCTAGAGTTGCGCTGAAAGCGTTAAATACTCCCAACCCTGCCCGACACGAAGTGCTCGACGTGTCATTGCTGCGCAAGCTGAAGGGAATATTGAAATGATCACAGTTCCGGAACTGGTATCGCAAGCCTTGGGGGCGTTTCTAACGGCGGAAACGAAGGACCGGTTTGGAGCTTCACACGCCGGTTTGACTGAGCTGCTTCCGTTTGCGGCGAAGCTCACGTTGGAGTGCATCGGTAACAGCGACGCCCTGTACCACAACATTGAGCATACACTGCTCGTTACCCTTGCCGGGCACGACATCTTAACCGGACGTACGCTGTTGCGGCCGACGACAGCAAACGATTATGCGAGTTTCATTTTGGCGTGCCTCACCCATGACATCGGGTACGTTCGCGGCGTTGTTCAAGGAGATGAAGACGAGTCCTTCATCGCAGATGTAAATGGTGGCACCATTCGTCTGCCTCGGGGATCGTCCGATGCCGCGCTTGCCCCGTATCATGTGGACCGTTCGAAATTGTTCGTCCTCGAGCGCCTGGACTCGGAAGAGCTGGATGCGAACCGCGTGGCCCGGGCAATCGAATATACCCGCTTTCCTTATTCGCTATCGTCGAACGAGAGTCTGATAGAAGAAGAGGGGTTGCTGCTGCGGGCCGCCGATCTTATCGGGCAGCTCGGCGATCCCCATTATCTGAGGAAGTCGAACGCGCTGTTCTACGAATTTGAAGAGGTCGGGCTCAACAAAACGCTGGGCTACGCGACGCCGGCAGACATCGTTTATAAGTATCCCCAGTTCTATTGGAAGACTGTTGCTCCCCAAATTCAGACGGCGATACGCTATCTCAATGTCACCTCTCGCGGCCGTCGATGGATAGCAACTCTTTATGGTAACGTGTTTCGGGCGGAGCGTGAGATGAATCTGTCGGGACCGCAGCCGTAGTTGGCGCCGGCTGGGGCCATCGACCCGCCTGAAGCCGGGCCAAGTCCGATTCAGCGCAGCTCGTCGACCGCCGCGAATCCGCGTTCGACGGTCTCGGCGAATAGCGTTTGGTGCCGCGTTCCGTCGCGAGACGTAGCAGGCTCGCCGATCGCGATGAGTCGCTGATAACGTCTGACGTTTTCGTGATTTATGTAATTTTGCATTGCGCTCTCCAACAGCTGACAGCTTTGCGCGCTGTCGCGCAAGGCGAACGCACTGCGAATGATGCGCAATCGCAGCAGACTCATCGCGCATCAATGTCGCGCGACCGGTTCGGCGGTTCATCCTGTCATCAAAAAAAGATTGGCAGTGCGAATAATGTTCGCGCCTTGCGGCCCTTGGGCCGCCGACCACATCTCCGCACCGCAATTCTTCGGTGCAGGTTTGGGCTCCCAAACCGCCCAGTTGCGAATTGTGGAGATGGATTATGGACTTCCTCGGTTTTCTTAATGGTTCAGGTTTAACCCAGCCTGCCATTTGGATCGCGATAGCGGTCGCATGTGTGATCCTGCTGCGCGTATCGAACGTATTTCGCTACATTCCCAACAATCAGGTCGGCATCGTCGAGAAGCTGTGGGCGATCAAGGGCTCGATCGAGGACGGCTTCATCGCGCTGAACGGTGAGGCCGGCTACGAGCCGGAAGTGCTGCGCGGCGGCCTGCACGTGATGTTTCCCTTCATGTACCGGATCCACCGCTCGGATCTCGTGACCGTCGGCCAGGGCAAGATCGCCTACGTGTTCGCGCGCGACGGTGCGGCGCTGGAGCCGTCGCAGGTGCTCGGCGCCAACGACACCGAAGACAAGTCGGACTTCCAGGACGCGCGCCGCTTCCTGCTCGGCGGCGGCCAGAAGGGGCCGCAGCGCAAGGTCCTGCGCGAAGGTACCTATGCGATCAACACAACGCAGTTCGCGATTATCACCGACGAGCGCGTCTACGGTCATGCGCTCAGCGAGCGGGAACGCGGCGTGCTCGAGAGCATGCAGCTCACGATCACCGAGCGCTGGGGCTTTGCGCCGGTGGTGCTGGCGGCCGATCACGATCTGGTCGGCATCGTCACCGTGCATGACGGCCCGTCGCTGCCTCCGGGCGAGATCATCGCGCCCGAGGTCGGTATCGAGCTGCGGGATGCTGCGACCTTCCACAACAATTTCCAGGAGCCCGAGAAATTCCTGCTCGCCGGCGGTTATCGCGGCCGCCAGCTCCAGGTCATCGTCGAGGGCACCTGGTACATCAACCGCCTGTTCGCGACCGTCGAGGCGGTGCCGAAGACGGTGATCCCGGTCGGCAATGTCGGTGTCGTCATCTTCTACACCGGCCCGCGCACCGACGACGTCTCGGGCGAGCAGTATCGCCATGGCGAGCTGGTGCTCAACGGCAGCCGCGGCGTCTGGAAGGACCCGCTGCTGCCGGGCAAGTACGCGTTCAACACCTATGCCGGCAAGATCGAGGTGATCCCGACCGTCAACTTCATCCTGAAATGGGTGCGCGGCGAGGTCGGCGCGATGAAGCTCGACGAGAACCTGTCGGAGATCTCGCTGATCACCAAGGACGCGTTCGAGCCGACGCTGCCGCTCTCGGTGGTGATGCATATCGACTACAAGAAGGCGCCGATGATCATCCAGCGCTTCGGCGACGTGAAGAAGCTGGTCGAGCAGACGCTCGACCCGATGGTCAGCGCGTTCTTCAAGAACATCGCGCAGAAGATGACGCTGATCGAGCTGCTGCAGAACCGCGCCGCGATCCAGGCGGAGGCGGAACACGACATGAAGGCGAGGTTCGAGAGCTATTCGCTCGACCTTCAGGAGGTGTTGATCGGCACGCCGCGCGCGGCCCCCGGTGACCACACCATCGAGAACATCCTGATTCAGCTCCGCTCGCGCCAGATCGCACGCGAGCAGATCGAGACATATCAGGAGCAGGAGAAGGCCGCGGTGCAGGAGCGCGCGCTGAACGAAGCCAAGGCGACGGCGGCAGCGCAGACGGCACTGACCCAGTCGCTGATCCAGGTCAAGGTCCACGAGAACGAGGGCGCGGCTGCGCTCGCCCGCGCGCAGAAGGATGCCGAGACGAGGAAGGTGACCGCAGCTGCGGTCGGCGAGCAGTCGCGGCTGGAAGGCCAGGGCGAGGCCGACCGGGTGCTCGCGGTCGGTACCGCCAACGCACAGGCGACCAAGCTGTCGGTCGATGCCTATGGCGGGCCGGAGTACCGGCTTGCCGAGCAGAACTTCGCGAAGTTCGCCGATGCGCTGACGCGGATCAACCAGCCGCTGGTGCCGCAATTCCTGATGTCGGGCGGGCAGGCGGGTGAAGGCGGCAATGCGGGCCTGATCCCGACCGCGATGCTGAGCTCGATGTTCGGGCAGATGATGCCCGGCGCATTGGAGAGGCTGAAGGACGAGGCGCCGAAGGCCGGGCGCCGCACCAACGGCCAGTGACACGGCGATCGTGCGATGCCGTCGAGCGAGCGACCGCAAAGATGTTGTGCTCCCTCGCACGGAAACCAAGACGTGGATGCCCGGCACAAGGCCGGGCATGACGCGTTCGTGGGGAGATCGAGCCCATATGCGATAGCCTCGCCATTGCGGGGCGAGGGGTGCATGCACGATTTCGGAATATTGGAAATATATGCCTGATTTGCCCGACGTGTCAAGTTGCCCGGTCGAACGCCGGCGGCCGTCGGCTCCTTTGCATGGGGTTGTTTTCGATATTTTGGCAGCGCGCAAAAGCGCCGCCGATCCTATTCGCTCTTGTCCACGTTCCAGAACACCGGCGGCGCCGGGCCTTCCAGCACGCCGGTGAGCGATTTGCGCCAGGCGCTCGGCAAGCGGAACTGGCCGAGCGGGACATAGATCACCTGCTCGTAGGCTTGCTTCTGGATCTCCACCGCGAGCTTCTTCTGCTCTTCAGGCGAGGTGGCGCGCGCGTAGGCGTCGCGCATCTGCTCGAGCTTGGCGTCCTCGGGCCAGCCGAACCAGGCCCGCTTGCCGTTCGCGGCGATCTGGTTGTTGACGATCGGGTTCATCACCTCGGTTGCGCCGGTGAAGGTGAAGAACAGGTTCCAGCCCCCTTCCTTGGGCGGCTTCTGGCTGGCGCGTCGGCTCACCACGGTCTGCCAGTCGGTCACCTGCGCGTCGACATTGAAGCCGGCCGCGCGCAGCAGCTGCGCTGCGACGGTCGGCGGTCCCTTCAGCGTCTGCACGTCGCCGGGGATCATGATCACGACGGGCGTGCCGTCATAGCCCGAGGCGGCGAGCGCCTTCTTCGCCTCGGCCATGCCGTTGCCCTTGATCAGCGTCTCCGCGCCGGCGTCGCTCGCGAGCGGCGTGTCGCAGGCGAAATAGGAGCCGCAGATCTCGTAATATTTTGAGTTGCCGACGGTGGCGTCGAGCACGTCCTTCTGGTTCATCGCCAGGAATGCCGCGCGGCGGATCTTGGGATTGTCGAACGGCGGGTGCAGGAAATTCATTCGGCCTTCGATCTGGAAGCCGAACTTGTTCAGCACGGCCACGGTGAGATCGGAATTGGCTTCGAGCACCGGCACCAGGTCGATCGAGGGCTGTTCCAGGAAATCGATGTCGCCGGATTGCAGCGCGTTGATCGCGGTCTGCGCATCGGGCATCGTGATCCATTCGACGCGATCGACCTTCGCGACCTTGCCGCCCGACAGCCAATCCGGCTTTTCCTTGCGCGGCACGTAGTCGGCGTTCCGCTCATAGACCGCCTTCACGCCCGGCTGGAATTCGGCCTGCACGAATTTGAACGGCCCGGAGCCGATCTGCTCGGCGATCTGCTTGCCTGGCGGCGTCTCCGCGAGCCGCTTCGGCATCATGAAGGCGACATAGGAGGAGGGCTTTGCCAGCGACTCCAGCACCAGGCCGTACGGCTCCTTGAGCTTCAGCACGATCGTCTTCGGTCCGCCGGCCTCGAGGGAGGCGGTGAACTCGGCCAGCTTCTGCGCCATGCCGTCGACGACGGTCCAGCGCTTCAGCGAGGCGATGCAGTCCTCCGCCGTGACAGCCGCGCCGTCATGCCATTTCAGGCCGTCGCGCAGCGTGAAGGTGTAGGTCAGCTTGTCGTCGGAGACCGTCCAGTCCGCCATCTGCGGCCGGACCTTGAAGCTTGAATCGATGCCGAGCAGCGTGTCGTAGACCATGTAGCCATGGTCGCGGGTGATGTAGGCGGTGGTGAAACCGGGATCGATGATGCGCAGGTCCGAATGCATCACCGCCGATATGGTCTTGCCCTTGCCGGCGGCGATGGCTCTCGATGAGAGGAGAGCCGGGGCCGCAATCGCCGGCGGCACGCTGGCCGCGAGCTTGAGGAGCGTTCTGCGCGAAACATCGACCATTCGCCGTCCCTCGATCTGTCGTTGCGCCGGCACGTAGGCCGCAGCGAGCCGCATGCTTCACCAATCCGTGACGCAAAGCAAGCAAGGGCCATGCCGCCAATCTCAGGATTTCGGCGGCGGGTTCGCATGGTCCGGTGACGTGAACGTTCGATGACCCGTCGCCGTCGCGCGCCACCACAGGCACCGCGCAAGCGCGCATCCTGCATAGGAGCCTGCGCTTCCTGCCGCACCTCGCAGGCTGTTCGGACGGCGATCCGCCGTGTAGGCTTGCGGTCTGCCGGCCAGCAATAAGGCCATATCCCGCACATCCTTAAGGGAACAAGCAGCCGAGGGAGACCAGAAGAACCGTCATGACCGATATCCGATACGTAGCACCGCGCACGCTTGATGAAGCGATCGGCGCATTTGCTGCCGCCGGGAGTGCCGCCCGCATTATGGCAGGGGGCACCGACTTATTGGTGCAAATGCGCTCCGGCCTGGTGCGGCCGGGATTGATCGTCGACATCAAGAAGATCGGCGAGATGACCGAGATCACCGAAACCGCCGATGGCGGTTTCCGCGTCGGCGCTGCCGTCTCCGGCATGGAGCTCGCCGACCATGCACGCTTCGGCAAGGTCTGGCCGGGCGTGCTCGAGGCGGTGAACCTGATCGGCTCCAAGCAGGTGCAGGGCCGGGCCTCCGCCGGCGGCAATCTCTGCAACGGCTCGCCGGCCGGCGACAGCGTGCCGGCGATGATCGCGGCAGGCGCGGTCGTCACCGTGCAGGGCCCAAACGGCCGCCGCGAGCTCAAGGTCGAGGATGTGCCGGCCGGGCCGGGACAGACCAACCTCAAGCCGGGCGAGATCCTCGTCAGCTTCACCTTGCCGCCGCGTCCCAAAGGCTCCGGCGATGCTTACTTGCGGATGATCCCGCGCACCGAGATGGACATCGCGGTGGTCGGCATCGGCGTCAGCCTGACCTTGCAGGACGGCGTCTGCACCGCGGCCCGCGTCGGCCTCGGCGCGGTGGCGCCGACCGCGCTGCTGGTCGCGCCGGCAGCGCAGGCGCTTGTTGGTTCGAAGCTCGACGATACGGCGCTGGAAGCGGCTGCTGCGGCATGCCGTGCCGCCTGCCGTCCGATCGACGACAAGCGCGGCACCATTGCCTACAGGACAAAAACCGCCGGCGTGCTGCTCAAGCGCACCGCCGCGATCGCCGCCCAGCGCGCCGGAGGACACTAGCACCATGCCGAAGCTGCACGTCACCACCTCCGTCAACGGCGAGCCGGTCGAATTCCTGTGCGAGCCGTATGAGACCATGCTCGATGCCTTGCGCGGACAATTGGGGCTCACCGGCTCCAAGGAGGGCTGCGCCTCGGGCGATTGCGGCGCCTGCTCGATCACGCTCAACGGCCGGCTGATCTGCTCCTGCCTGATGCTCGCGGCCGAGGCCGAGGGCCACGAGATCCGGACCATCGAGGGCATGGCCACGGGCGAGAAGCTGCATCCGTTGCAGCAGAAATTCCTCGAGCACGCCGCGCTCCAGTGCGGCATCTGCACCTCGGGCATGCTGGTGGCGTCCGAGGCGCTGCTGGCGCGCAACGCGAATCCGACCGAAGAGGAAGTCCGATTCTGGCTCGCCGGCAATCTCTGCCGGTGCACCGGTTACGACAAGATCGTCCGCGCGGTGATGGAGACCGCCGCTGAAATGCGGGAGATGAGGCCATGAACGTCGTCAACAACAAATGGATCGGTCAGCGCACCATCAGGCCCGATGGCGTCGACAAGGTAACCGGCCGCGCGGCGTTCGCCGCCGACACCACCATGCCCGGCATGATCTGGGGCAAGGTGCTGCGCAGCCCGCATCCGCATGCTCGCATCAAGTCGATCAACACCGCGAAGGCCGAGGCGCTGCCCGGCGTCAAGGCGGTGGTCACCTCGCGCGACATCGTCGACTTCACGATCGAGAAGGGCGCCGTGATGCTCGGCATCCAGGATATGCGCTGGATGTGCCGCAACGTGATGGCGCGCGACAAGGCGCTGTTCCCCGGCCATCCCGTCGCTGCCGTCGCCGCGACCACGGAGGCGATCGCGGCGGAAGCCTGCAAGCTGATCGAGGTCGACTACGAGGTGTTGCCCTGGGCGATCGAGATCGACGACGCCTTGAGGCCTGACGCACCGATCCTGCACGAGTTCAACAAATTCGACGGCAAGCCCTCGAACATCATGGGCCGCATCGAATCCAGGAAGGGTGACATCGCGCAAGGGTTCAAGGACGCCGAGATCGTCGTCGAGCGCTCCTTCACCACGCGCCCGGTGCACCAGGGCTATATCGAGCCGCATGCCTGCCTGATTTCTGTCGCCGCCGACGGCAAGACCACGATCTGGTCGTCGAGCCAGGGCCAGTTCATGGTGCGCGCGATGACCTCGATGCTGACCGGCATCCCACAGAACGACATCCGCGCCATCCCCGCCGAGATCGGCGGCGGCTTCGGCGGCAAGACCATCGTCTATCTCGAGCCGCTCGCGACCTTGCTCGCGAAAAAATCCGGCCGGCCCGTGAAGATGGTGATGACCCGCGAGGAGGTGATGCGCGCCACCGGGCCGACCTCGGGCTCGAAGAGCACGGTGAAGATCGGCGCCAGGAAGGACGGAACCATCGTCGCCGCCCACGGCAGCTTCTATCTGCAGGCCGGCGCCTTCCCGGGTTCGCCGATCCGCGGTGCGGTCGGATGCAGCTTCGCGCCCTACGACATTCCGCATGTGCTGTCGGAAGGCTTCGACGTCTGCTCCAACCGCTCCAAGGTCGCGGCCTATCGCGCGCCCGGCGCGCCGATCGGCGCCTACGCGGTGGAATGCGTGCTCGACGAGCTTGCCGAGGCGCTGAAGATGGATCCGCTGGCGCTGCGGCTGAAGAACGCGGCCAAGGAAGGCACCAAGGCCGCGCACGGCCCGGTGTTTCCGCGCATCGGCTATATCGAGACTCTGGAGGCCGCGAAGAACCATCCGCATTATGCCGCGCCGCTCCGCAAATATCAGGGCAGGGGCGTCGCCTCCGGATTCTGGTTCAACGCCGGCGGTGAATCCTCCGCGCAAGTCAACATCACCGAGGACGGCAACGTCGTGGTCACGACCGGGCATCCCGACATCGGCGGCTCGCGCGCCGGCATCGCCAACATCTGCGCCGAGTTGCTCGGCATCGATTACAAGCGCGTCTCCGTCATCATCGGCGACACCCAGACGATCGGCTTCTCCAACCTTACCGGCGGCAGCCGTGTGCTGTTCGCCTCCTCGATGGTGGTGACGCAGGCGGCCGACAAGGTGATCGCGACCTTGCGCGAGCGCGCCGCGAAGATCTGGGAGATCGACCCGGAAGCGGTGAAGTGGGAGAACGGCGCCGCGCATCCGGTGAGCCCGAATGCCGGCCAGTTCGAACCGCTGACGCTCGCCGACCTTGCCGAGAAGGCGCCGTCGCAGGGCGGCCCGATCGGCGCCAGCGTGCAGCTCAACACCCAGGGCGCCGAGGGCGGCTTCGGCACGCATATCTGCGACGTCGAGGTCGATGTCGATCTCGGCATCGTCAGGGTGATCCGCTACACCGCCGTGCAGGATGTCGGCCGCGCCGTGCATCCGAGCTATGTCGAGGGCCAGCTGCAGGGCGGCGTCGCGCAGGGCATCGGCTGGGCGCTGAACGAGGAATACATCTACAACAAGGACGGCAAGGTCGATAATCCGGGCTTCCTCGATTACCGGATGCCGGTCTGCTCCGACCTGCCGATGCTCGACTGCGCGCTGGTCGAGGTGCCGAACCCGAAGCATCCGCAGGGCGTCAAGGGCGTCGGCGAAGTGCCGCTAGTGCCGGTGATGGCCGCAGTCGCCAACGCGGTGCATAACGCACTCGGCAAACGCTTCTACAGCCTGCCGATGTCGCCGCCGAAGGTGTCGGCGGCGCTGGACGCACCGGCGCAGCGGGCCGCGGAGTAGGAAGCGGCAGGGCGGGTTAGCGCTAGCGTAACCCGCCGCGCACTCGACCAACTGAAAGACGGCGGGTTACGGCTTCGCCTAACCCGCCCTACGGTTCTGCGCCATTGACGTGGCAGTCTTTGCCTCGGCAAGATCGATCGCATGCATCAGGCTCACCGTGACGGATGAGAATGACCCACCCCGACGAGCTGTCCGCCTACATGTTCTTCAGCCGAAGCGATTGGGCGGCGTTGCGCGCCAGCACGTCGCTGACGCTGTCGGACGCCGATCTCGCGGCGCTTCGCGGCCTGAACGGGCCGATCACATCGTCCGAAGTCAGTGATGTGTACCTGCCGCTGACGCGCCCTGTTGAATCTGCATTTCTCGGCGGCGCGCAATCTGATGCAGGTCAAGGCGGAGTTTCTCGGCCGGCCGGCGCGCCGTTCGCCCCACATTGTCGCGTTAGCCGGCAGCGTCGGCGTCGGCAAGAGCACCTTCGCCCGTGTGCTGTGCGCGCTGCTGGCCGGTTGGGCCGACCATCCGCGGGTCGCGCTGGTGACGACCGACGGCTTCCTGCATCCCAACGCTGTTCTCGAAGAGCGCGGCCTGATGCGGCGCAAGGGCTTTCCGGAAAGCTACGATCTGCCGCGCATGCTGCGGTTTCTCGCGGCGGCCAAGGCGGGTGAAGCCGAGCTGGAGCTGCCCGTCTACTCGCATCTGATCGGCGACATCGTGCCGTCCGAACGCCAGGTCATCCGCCAGCCGGATATCCTGGTGTTCGAGGGCCTCAACGTGCTGTTGGCGCGCGGCACCGCGCCCGTGGTGGTGTCGGACTTCTTCGACTTCTCGATCTACCTTGATGCCGACGAGGCCGACATCCAGTCCTGGTATGTCGAGCGCTTCCTCAGGCTGCAGCCGACTGCGTTCCGAAACCCCGCCTCCTATTTCCACCACTACAGGGACCTGCCGCCCGGCGACGCGCGCAAGGTCGCGGAGAGGTTGTGGCGTGAGCATCATCGCGCCAATCTCAGGGAGAACATCCTGCCGACGCGGACGCGGGCCGACGTCGTGCTACGCAAGCGCTCCGACCATTCGATCGGTGAGGTCTGGCTGCGGGAGACGTAAAGTAGAGATCTAGCCCGGATGAGCGAAGCGATATCCGGGGAGCGATTTTCCCGCATGTCGCTACGCTCATGCCGGCTACTCATCGACCGCCGGGTCGTTTGTATTAGTTCGTGGAACGAGCCACAATCCTCGCGCTCCCTATGGCGCTCTCAACTTCTCGGAGTTCCGAACTAAGAAGCCTAATCTTATTTGATAGGTCATCGATCTCTGCCGGACTTATGGTCTTCGTTTGATAGGGTAGTTTTCCTGCCTCAGGCGTCGCTGTCCTAAGCATAATATAAACTTGGTTCTCCACGCTTCGCCCAATCGGATTATGCAGCAGCTCATTTCGACCTTCTGCCAACCGACGATAATCCTTCAGCGCACTGCGAAGACTCGCTTTCAGTTCCTCGGTCATGAACGGCGCCATCTTCGCTAGCTTATTTAGCACGTCACATTGGGTACGAGTTGCCTTAAAGAAGCTGAAAACGGTTACTGCGACAGTCAAGTTCGTATCCGTGAGGTGACTGAACATCCAGGCAAGAATGGACTCCACATGGGTCCAATTATTAGAACATCGCCCTATTGCTGATGCCATGACTGGATCGTCATCTACGGGATGAGACATCAAATTGGCTCGATGAGTTTCAACAACTACAAATTAACGCCGACAATTCTCGGTAAGCAAGCAGCAATTGCTGCGCTCGCGTGGGCTACCTGTCACCGCAGCTCCTTCCCCAGCTGCGCAAGCACCGTCTCGCAGGTCATCAGATCGAGATGCCCGCCGCCGGCATTCTTGAAGAAGGTGATGTCACTGGCCGACTGCCGGCCGGCGACCTTGCCGGTCGCGAGGTCGTAGTGATCGCCGAGCACGTCGCTCTCGCGGATGGCGCCGCTGGCGATCGGCGCAAGGATGTCGCCGACGCCGTCGAAGGCGGATTCGTGGCGGTCGACGAAGATGCGCGCGCGCCGCGCCGCCTCGTCGTCGGACTCGCGGGTGTCGGGGGTGAAGCCGCCGACCAGATCGAGATGGGTGCCGGGCTTCAGGTTGGCGCCCTTCACCAGCGGTTCGCGCGAGCGGGTGCAGGTGGTGATGATGGCGGCCTCGCGCGTCGCGGCATCGAGATCGGTGACGACATCGGCGGCGATGCCGTCGTCCTCCAGCAGCGTGGCGAGCTCCTGCGCGCGCTCGACCGTCCGGTTCCAGATCCGCACCCGCTTCAGCCGCGGCCGCACCGTGCGGTGGCCGCGCACCAGCCAGCGCGCCATCTCGCCGGCGCCGACCACCAGCAGCGTCTCGGCGTCCGGCCGCGCCAGATGCTTGGCGCCTAGCGCGGAGTCCGCGGCGGTCTTCCAATGAGTGATCTCCGCGGCGTCCATCACCGCCAGCGGCCGCCCGTCATTGCCGTCGAACAGCACGCAGACCGCCTGCACGGCCGGCAGCTTGCCATGCGCAAGGTTGCCCGGGAAGCTGGTGTACAGCTTGGTCATCATGAAGCGGCCGGCATCGACCGCGCTGCGCGTCACCAGCTGCTGGCCCCTGTCGTCGCCGAGATAGCCGTCCTTGACGGCGATCTTCGGCCGCCGGTGCGCGGCCTCGATCGCCTCGATCAGGATCGGAAAGGTCAGGACGCGGTTGACCTCGCGGTCGTCGACAATGTGCACTGTTTCTCTCCTCGGGCGCGCCGGACGCCCCAAAAAGCGCTCCGGACTGATAGCGCGTAGGGACGGCCAGTCAACCGGACATGCGCCGCCGCGCGGCGCTTGCTATCCTGCGCACCTGATTCTCTCGCAGGTTTTCGCAAGCCGTGGTTGCAGTCGTCGTCGCCATCCTGATCTTCATGCTGCTCGGCGGCGCCGCGCTTGCGACCATGGCGATCCATGGCCGGCTCAAGGACCATCACCGCAGCGACGAGACCAATACCTCGATACGCCTGGTCGCAACACTGTTCGTCACCATGCCGTCGCTGCTGCTCGGCCTGATGATGAACAATTCGGCCAACACCTATGTGGCTGTTGACCGCAACCTGCATGTCTTCGCGACCGACCTCATCCTGCTCGACCGCAGCCTGCGGCCGCTTGGCCCCAGCGCCGACGAGCCGCGCCGGCGGCTGCTCGCCTATGTCGAGCAGGCGCTCAAGGATGCCCCGATCTCGCGCGCGAACGAGGTGTCCGAACATTTGCTCGACGAGGTCGGCACCAGCATCCGCGAGCTGAAATTCGACGACGAGCAGAGTGTCGCGCTGTGGAACGACGCCCGGTCGGTCTACCGGCAGGCGGTGCAGCAGCGCTGGACCTTTGCCGAGCAGTCCGACAGTTCGTTTCCTTCGCCGCTGATCTGCATCCTGGTCGGGTGGCTGACGCTGATGTTCGCGACGCTGGGCTTTCGCGCGCCACGCAATGCGGTCGTGGTCTCGATCACCATCGCTGCCGCGGCGCTGATCTCGGCCGCGATCTATCTGATCCTCGAAATGAGCACGCCGTTCTCCGGCCCGATCCAGCTCTCCGACCGCCCGCTGGTGCGCGCGGCCGAGGAGATCAGGCGGTAGCTGCCGGTATCGGCACGCGCTCTCGGCTTTATTCCCCTCACGCCCGTCGCCCGGTCGAAAATTCTTCGCAGGCCGCCAACGGAATACGGTGCTTACTTCGGCGTCCTACGCATGCAAGCCATTTGCATTCGAAAGGGAGACACCATGAAGACAACGCTCGCACTCGCACTCGCGCTCGCCACCGCCGCTTCGTTCGCGCTCGCATCTGCCGCCCTTGCCGCGCCGCCGACCAAGACCGGCACCACGGCGAAGGGCTCGGTCCTGACCGACACCAAGGGCATGACGCTCTACACCTTCGACAAGGACACCGAAGGCAAGTCGGCCTGCAACGGCCCGTGTGCCACGAACTGGCCGGTGTTGAAGGCGGAAGCCAGCGACAAGGCCGAAGGCGGCTACACCATCATCTCGCGCGACGACGGCTCGAAGCAGTGGGCCTACAAGGGCAAGCCGCTCTATACCTTCGCCAAGGACCAGAAGGCCGGCGACATCACCGGCGACGGTTTTCTCAACGGCGCCTGGCACCTCGCGCAGCCCTGATGAGTTGCGGGGAGGACCGTAGGGCGGGTTAGCGCAAGCGTAACCCGCCATCTCGCGCGCATGCGCTGCGCGGCGGGTTCGCCCAAGCGTGCGACCCATATGGCGCGGCCCGAGATGGCCGACAGCCGGAAGCGATCTGTTTGCCTGACGCAATCCCTCGGAGGGCTCCATCCTATCGGAGCGTAGTTCGTTCGATCCTCCGAAGACCCGATCGCGAACCGATCGCCGCCGGCGCCGTCACTCGTATCGGGCGCAGACGCCGCCATGCCAGCGCAGGCATCGGCGCGCGGCCCGACGGGTGTGACGGACGGTGGTCCTTGCCACGCAGACGCCGGCGACGCGAGTTCTGCCAATACCGCAGCCGACGGCGACTTGGGTGAACATGTTGTCCGCTTGAGGAAGCGGTGCCGGGGTTATCGCGTGCGCCGAAGCCGTCAGCGAAACGGCAAAACCCAAGACAGCAATGAATCGAAACATGGCGTTTCTCCCTTGATCGTAGTTTTTGGATGCGGTTCTTACCAGTACCTCAACCAAGCGAATTGCCTCGAATGCGCTGCCACAATCATCCGCGGCCTCGGATGTCTTTTCGTCCGTGACGCGCCACGTTGCGGTACCGGCCGCCGTCGGTATTGGTCGAGCGAAGTTGGCGGACGCAAATCTGCGGGCGTCATCAGCGCAAATGCGGCGCGCGCCGACGCGGTCTCGAAGCTTGTGGCCGGCGGCCCGCAGTCACTGGAAGCGATATCTGCGACTTCGGTGTTTGCGCGGGCAGGGACGGCGACAATCAGCAATTGCTGCGTTGTATCGAAATCGACGCGATCGGGCAATTTATCGAGTGAATGAATGCGTATGACAGGTGGGTAGACCTTTTCCCTTTCAACGATGGCCGGTTTCGGCAAATAATAATCCGCAGCAAAGAGCAGCAGGAGAAGAGCCGCGCCTACGTTGCAAAGATATGCGGCCAGAGGCATTTTTCTCTCCGCGACCCACACGTCTACCGGGCCGAGTCCGCGACGTAGTCAAATTGATCTGCCGGGACGATGCTCGTCGGCAGACCCCAACTCGTGGCGAGGGCACTGAGTGCGCTCGCCACGACAGTGCGCTTCCGGCGAACCTCGAGGGAATGATGTCGCCATCAACCGAAGTGATCGATTTGACGAGCATTGCCAGGTTCGCCGATCTTCAGCGATCGATCCTACTGGCAAACATACATGATGCCGTCGCCGCCCTTGATCGCGGCGCCGGGCGTGCAGGCAATGCCATTGCGCGCGGCATAATCGCTCCAGCCCGTATAGCTGTAACCGGCGCCGCTCCAGGGACCATCGAAGTAATACGCTCTCACGGCATTCCAAGGGACGCCCTCCGTCGTGTAATAGTTCGCGCTCGCGGCGTAGCCGGTGTGAATATAGACACGTGCCCGTGCCTCCGCTGTGCTCATCAGCGATAAGACGCCCTGCCCCGTCCAGTTTGGCGAGAACGACAACGCGCATGCGAATGTCAAAGCCGCCAGTGCTGGAGTACTAAAAGCCATCTTCATATCGATTTCCTCCGTTACTAAGGCCGTTGTATGCTGCGCGTCGCGAGTAACAGCATGTTGATCTAGATCAAGCGCGATGACCGGCGGTCGCATGCTGGCCGCTGAGCTCGGCAGCCGTGCCGACAACACGGTGATGCTCGCGGATGTGTCGTGGAGGAGGTTGTCTATTCTGCCTGACGGAAGAAGCCCCGGGTTGATGAAGCTTGAGCCTTCAACGGGAGAACCGAACGGGCATCAATAATGCGTCTCTGACGAAAGGCCGAGAGGTGATGGTGCGGGTGGTGAGGCGGCCTAACGAAGGCTGCAGCCGTACACCGGTCCACACCATAGCAAAGACGATCGCCAACGGGGCGGGCGCTTCCACACGGCTTGCTTCTTTGCCACCAGCGTCACGGCCCGAGGCGATGAGGCCGCCTTACGCCCTGCGCTTCAGCGCCATGCCCATGCTGATCCAGCTGACGCCGGCGCAGATCAGGTCGACGCTGAGGAAGATGCCGAGCACGTAGAGGCTCGACACCGGCCAGCGCGCCAGGATCATGGCCCCGAGCACCAGCGTGATCAGCCCGGAGATCGCGACCATTCCCCACGGCGCCGCCGAGTTCATGCCGAACGCCAGGAAGATGCGGACGATGCCGGAGACCACCAGCGCGATGCCGAGGAATAGCGTCAGGGTCGCTGCGGCGAGCAGGGGGTTCTCGAAGGTGATGAAGCCCGCGACGACATAGAGCGCGCCGAGCAGCAGCCAGAACAGGAACTTGCCCCAGGTCTTGAACTGGAACGCGTTGATGATCTCGGCGACGCCGGCCACGATCATCATCGCGCCGACGAACAGCACGCTGACGACGGTGGCGAAGAACACGCTGCCGAAGGCGAGCACGCCTGCGATCAGGTAGATCACGCCCAGGGCGACGATCCAGCCCCACTTCGCGCGAAGATGGGCAAGCCCGGATCCGAGGCTGTGAGGAGGTGTGACGGGTGAGCTGGACGCGGTCGACATCGTATCGCTCCCGAATACTGGAATGGATTATGCTACCATAGGTGCCGGTGCGGACAAAGGGCCGCTGAAATGGCACCAAATGCATGGTGGCACCAAAGGCGTTGCAACACGTTGATTCAAGTCAACCGGTGTGTTGCCGCGCAGCATTCGTCGGTTTGACGAGAGCCGGTCCGCATCGGACGACGAATTGTCCGGATCGGAGAGCAAATTGTCCGGATCGCGCATCCACCCAAGGAGGTCGACATGCCCACGACACACGATAAGGACCACGTCTACAAGATCCTCGAACTGGTCGGATCATCGGACAAGAGCATCGAGGCGGCGATCGAGAACGCCGTCAGCCGCGCGTCGAAGACGATCCGGGAAATGAAATGGTTTGAGGTGGTGCAGACCCGGGGCCATATCGAAAACGGCAAGGTCGGCCACTACCAGGTGGCGCTGCGGGTTGGCTTCACGTTGGAATAGGGCGCACGGTCGCGAGAATGCGGACGTGTGACTCCGGGGCCGTGCAACATAGTCGATGTCGTCCCTGCGAAAGCAGGGACCATAACCACCGACAGACATTGTTGTGCGATGGTGGAATGACGAGTCCCGGTCACGACGTCCGCCGCGGAGTATGGGTCTCCCTGCTTTCGCAGGGACGACGACGGATGGTGTGTGGTCCCCCCTTACCGCCGCGACAGCGGCGCGGGCGGCGGCGGGGCGGTCGAGCCGGAGGCGAGCGAGCGCTGCAGCATCACGGTGTCGGACCAGCGGCCGTAGCGATAGGCGACACCGGGCAGATGGCCGACGCGGGCGAAACCGAACCGCTCGTGCAGCGCCAGCGACGCGGCATTGTCGCTGTCGATGTAGCCGATCATCTGGCGAAAGCCGGCCGCGGCGCAGGCGTCGACCAGTTCCTGCAACAGCCGGCCGCCGACGCCCTTGCCGGTGAAGCGGTGGTGAATATAGATCGAATGCTTCACCGTGTAGCGATAGGCCGGGCGCTTGCGGAACTGGACCACATAGGCGTAGCCGACCACCTCGCCGTCGCACAGCGCGACCAGATGCGGCAGGCGGGTGTTGCGCAGATTCTTGCGGCGGTCGCGCAGGTCATCGGGCTCCGGCGTGCCGGAATCGTCGACGCTCTCCTCGATGCCGTGGCGGATGTGATGGCGGTAGATCGACAGCATCGCATCGACGTCGCTGTCGCGCGAGGGACGGACGGTGATCTTTTGATCATTCTCCATTGTGTTGCGTCCGCTGGCCTATTCGGACACGACATAGGTGTAGAAGCGGACGCGGCCCGCGTCGTCGATCTCCTTGTAGATGCCCTGGACCTCGACCTCGAAGCCCGGGAATGCATTGAAACTCGCCTCGAACATCTTGAGGTAGTCGATCATCGGCTTGCTGCGTTCCGACAGCCGCTCGCCGGGCACGATGGTGGCGATGCCGGGCGGGTAGACCACGAACGGCGTCGCGGCGATGCGACCGAAGATCTGGTCGATCGGCAGATAGTCGACGTCGTTGCGGATCAGATATTGCGCCGCCTGGCGCGGCGACATCGCGATCTCGGGGAGATGTTCGGGCAGGAACTGCTTGGCCTGCAGCGTGCTGACACCGCCGTCGCGGAAGAAGCGGTGCATGTCGCCGCAGAGGTCGCGCAGCCGCACGCCGGCGTAGCGTTGCGGGCGGCGGCGGAAGAATTCGGGGATGACGTCCTCGACCAGCGCGTTGTCGTCGTGCAGCTTCTTGAAGGCGACGAGCCCGGAGATCAGCGTGCCGGCCTTGCTGGCCTCGACGCCGGGCGTCAGCAGGAAGAGCAGGGAGTTGAGGTCGTTCTTCTCGGCGACGATCTGGTTCTCGCGCAGATATTGCGCCACGACCGGGGCGGGGATGCCGTGGTCGGCATAGGCGCCGGTGGCATGATCGAAGCCCGGCGTCAGCAAGGTGAGCTTGTTCGGGTCGGTCATGGCAAAGCCCGCGGTCAGCTCCGGGAAGCCGTGCCAGGTTTCGCCCGGGCTGAGCTGCCAGTAGGACGGATTGGTCGCGAGCTGATCGGTCGAGATCGTCTCCCAGGCGACATTGTGCACGCCGTTCTTGCGCGCGACGTCGGGGATCATCACGCGGTCCGGCACGAACGACTCGAAGAACCAGCGTCGCTCGGCGCGCGTCTCCTTCTCCTCGAACTCGCGCTTCACCGCGCGGATCTTCTTGCGCAGCTCGATGCCGAGCCGGATCGTGTCGTCCCATAGCACTTCGCCGGAGCGGCCCTTCATCATCTGCGCGCCGACGTCGAGCGAGGCGAAGATCGGATAGAACGGCGAGGTCGAGGCGTGCTGCATGAAGCTTTCGTTGAAGCGGCGGTGCTCGACCCGGCGCTTCTGGCCCTTGATGTGGCGGTCGCGGATGTGGATCTGCGAGGCCTGCGAGAAGCTCGCGAGCTGCTTGTGGGTCGATTGGGTGGCGATGATGCCAGGCGCCTCGGGGCTGAGGTTGGAAAGCCCCATCGCGAAGCGGCCGGAATAGATCGGGTGGAACTTCATGAAGCCGGCCCAGGCCTCGTCGAACAGGATGTAGTCGCAGAGATGGCCGATCCGCTTGAGGATCATCTCGGCGGAGTGGATGGTGCCGTCATAGGTGCACTGCTCGACCACGGCGACGCGGAACGGACGCTCCTTCTTCCAGGCGCTCTCGTCCTTGACCAGCGGGTGCTTGCGGATCTGGTCGCGCAAGCTCCCCTCGTCGAGCAGGTCCCAGCGCATCGGGCCGATCAGGCCCCAGGCGTTGCGCACCGTCGGCACATAAACCGGGATGCCGCCGCCGATCAGGAGCGCGCCGTGATGCGCGGCCTTATGGTTGTTGCGGTCGAACAGCACGAGATCGCCGTCGGTGACCAGCGAGCCGAGCGCGACCTTGTTGGAGGTCGAGGTGCCGTTGAGCACGAAATAGGTCTTCTCGGCGCCGAAGATCTTGGCGGCTTCCTTTTGCGCCCGCAGCGCCGGCCCCTCATGGGTGAGAAGGTCGCCGAGATCGAGCACGGAATTGTCGAGGTCGTCGCGGAACACCGCCTCGCCGAGATGCTCGACGAACACCCGGCCGATCGGGCTGCGGCTGTAGAACACGCCGCCATTGTGGCCCGGGCAGGTCCAGAGCTGGTTGCCTTCCTCGGCGTAGTCGACCAGCGCCCCGAAGAACGGGGTCTTCAGGTTCTCGGCATATTGCTTGAGCCTCGAAATCAGGTTCTTGGCGATAAAGGGCGGGGTTTCCTCGGACAGGAACACGTAGCCGTCGATGAAATCGAGCACCTCGACCGGCAGGTCCTCGAACCGCTTGCGACGGATCAGCAGGAGGATCGGGAAGTCGAGGCCGCGCCGGCGCATCAGGTTGATCAGCGCCGCGGTCTTGCCCTCGAGACCCTTCTTGCCCCAGTCGACCACCATGCAGCCGATCGCCGCATCGGTCTGCACCGCGATCTCGGCATCTTCCAGCTTGCGGGCGCGGACCACCTCGAAGCCGGAGCGCTCGATCTCGGCGATGATCTGGTTGAAGCGGATGCCTTCGAGGTCGTCGGCCTCGAAAACCGGCGCCGCGAACAGGAAGTTGAAGCGTTTGAAATAGTCCATGCATGTCCCCGAAACTGGTCCGCTGAACCTGTCTGCACAATTCATGACAAAGAGATGACAATCCCGCTGCGACGCCAGGTGCCATGGCCAAATCCGCGTCGCTGCGCTGAACTCCCGATATTGCCAGCTTTCGCAAAAGGAAGGCGCTATGCCCCAGCCTGCCAACCCCGCTGTTGCCGACCATTTGGCCGCGCTCGAGCGCGTTGCCCCGCTGATTGCCGAGCAACGGGCGGATTTCGACCGCGAGCGCCGGCTTCCCGACGCCGTGGTCCGCGCCCTGGCCGAGGCCGGAATGTTTCGGCTGTACCTGCCTAAGGCGCTGGGCGGGCCGGAATTCTCGCCGCTCGACTTCATGACGATCGTAGAGGCGGCCGCCGCGCTCGACGGTTCGGTCGGCTGGCTAGTCGGCAATGGCGGCGGCATGAGCCGGGCCGGCGGCTATCTGCCGGAGGAGGTGGTGCGGGGCTGGTTCGCCGATCCGCACGCCTTCATCGCGAGCGCCACCGGGGCGATCGGGACGGCGGTCGAGGTCGAGGGCGGGTATCGCGTCAGCGGACGCTGGCCGTTCGGCAGCGGCGCGCCCCACGCCACCAGGTTCATGGGACTCGCCAGCGTGAAGGGGCCCGACGGCAAGGATGGCCCGCCGATGTGCTGCTACGTCGATCGCGCCGACGTCCGCCTCCACGACACCTGGTTCGTGTCCGGACTGCGCGCCACCGGAAGCTGCGACTTCGAGATGCAGGACTGCTTCGTGCCTGACAGCCACACCCATCCGCTGGTCGACTTCAAGCCGACCCAGCCGGGCATCCCGTACCGGCTGCCGGGTCTGGCGGCGTTTTCGTGGACGGTCTCGGTCGTGCCGCTCGGGATCGCGCGCGGCGCGCTCGACGCCTTGATCGCGCTCGCGGGCAAGAAGCCGCGGCTGGGTGGCGTCGGCCAGCTGCGCGACGGCGAGCTGGTTCAGGCGATGGTCGGCCGAGCCGAAACGGCGCTGCGGTCGGCGCGGGCGCTGCTGGTCGAGGACATGACGGAGCTGGTGGCAGCGAGCGAGGCCGGAGGCGAGCGCCTGATCGAAGCAAGGCTGCTGCACCGGATCGCGTGCGCCAATGCCGGCGAAAGCGCCGCGCGAATCGTCGAGATGATCGCGGCGGCCGCCGGCACGGCCGCGATCTTCGAGACCGGCACGCTGGAACGTTCGATCCGCGACGTCCAGGCGGCGATCAAGCATGTCGCGATGACGCCGAACAGCTATACGCTGACCGGGCGCATGAAGCTCGGCCTGCCGCTCGGCACGACGCGGTTTTGAGCAAGGCCGCCGGCGGTGCAGGTTTCTGAGCGGTCAGGAGGCGACCGGCACCAGGCCGTAGCGCAGCATTGTCTCTTTCATCCTGGCTGGATCGGGGGCACCCCCCGCCATCAGTGCCGCCATGTCCTTGAAATATTGTGGCCCGAGCGCGCCGGGGCTGAGGAGGCAGAGGCAGGTCGCCGGACCGTTCGAACGGTTGGTGAAGCCGTGCACGACACCGCGCTTGATGAACACCGACTCGCCGGGCCCGATGTCGATCTCCTTGCCGTCGACCCGCCAGGTCGAGACGCCCGAAAGCCCGTAGATCGTCTCGTCCCAGCTCTCGTGATAGTGCGGAATCGGCATCCGGGAATTCGGTTGCAGCGTCATCTCGAACAGATCGACGCTGCCGCCGGTGGTCTCCTTGCTCTGCAGGAATTTGAGCTGCAACGTACCGAAATCAATCAGGTCGGGCATGACGGACTCGCGAACGGTTCGGGTGCCCACGATAGCGGACGGGGCCGAAGGACGCCAACGGCCCGTGCAGTCCGGACGAGTCAATGCGTGTAGTCCGGATGAGCGAAGCGATATCCGGGATATTTCTTTCCGCATATCGCGGCGCCCGTCATCTGGCGCGCGTGTCGCGCGCGCCGCTGGCTCATCGCTATTTCTGCTCCAGGTGCCAGGCGCCGTCCCAATCCGCCGCAGGCGGATTTTGCCTGAACGCTGCGACGCGCGCCTTCAAGGCGATCGACGGTCCGTCGCCCGGCGCCGCAGCCAGCGCGGCCGCGAAAGCTTGCTCGGCGTCGTCCCAGCGGCGGTCACGATAGGCGGCGAGACCATCGGCGTAGCGCTGCCGCAACTCGGTCTGCGCCGGCGTCAGTTGATCCTTCTTGCCGAGGATCTCGAACACGGCGACCGGCTGGGTCTGGCCGACGGCGACCAGGCGGTCGACCTCGCGCAGCTCGATGGTCGCGGCGCAGGCGCTCGCGGTGGCCTCCGAGATCAGGCTGCGGCTGCCGTAGAACTTGTTGGCGCCTTCCAGCCGCGAGGCGAGGTTCACGGTGTCGCCGAGCACGGTGTAGCTCATCATGAATTCCGAGCCGATGCTGCCGACCAGCGCTTCGCCAGTGGCGATCCCGATCCGGATATCGCAGTCGGCCGGGATTGCGCGCACGCCGAGCAGCTCGGGCAGATCCTTGCGCAGCTGGTTGACCTGGCCGATCATGTCGATGGCGGCAAGCGCGGCCAGATGGGTCTGCTCGGCTTCCTCGACGAAGGGGGCGCCCCAATAGGCCATGATGGCGTCGCCGATATATTTGTCGATGATGCCGCGATGCGCGTGGACCGGCGCGGACATCGTCGACAGATACAGGTTCATGATCTTGACGAGGCCGCGCGGCGTCACGCCTTCGCTCAGGCTGGTGAAGCCTTTCATGTCGCAGAACATCACCGTCATGATGCGGCGCTGGCCTTCGGTGGCGGCGATCGCCGGCTGCTCGAGCAGGCCCTCGGCGATCCGCGGGTTGATGTAGCGGCCGAAGGTCTCGCGGATGCGCTGGTTGTGACGCAGCGTCTCGATCATGCGGTTGAAGGCGGCGGAGAGCTGGCCGATCTCGTCCTGGGTCGTGATCGCGATGGTGCCGTCGAGGCGGCCCGCCTCGACCTCGCGGGTGCCCTCCAGCAGCCGCATCACCGGGCGCGTGATGCCGCTGCCGACCAGCATCGCGAACACGAAGCCGAGGATCGCGGCAATCGCGGTCACGACACCGGAGATGATGATCGCCCGCTGCTGGGCACTCATCACCTTCGCGGCGGCCGAAGCGACCTGCGCCAGCATGTCGGTACGAATGCCTTCGATCCTGTTGTTGAAGTCGTCGCGCAGCACGTCGGCGCGGAGCGTGGTCGCTCTCGCGGCTGCAAAGTCCTGGGCGTCGAGCTGGTCGAGGAGCGTCTTGTTCTCGGCGTTCAGGCGCATCAGGAGGTCGTTGACGGCATTGTCGATGCGGTCATCGAGGCGCCCGAGCGCATAATTGTCGGAGGGGGTCGAGGGATCGGCGATGATCGCATCGATCAACGCGCGTGCGGCGTCGGCCTCGCGCTTGATCTGGGGCTCGATCTCGTCGAAGGCCTTGCGTGCCGCGTCGTAGCCGCTGGCTTCCCCCGGCGCCTGCATCTTCGCCATCATCATCCGGCGCATCGCCAGGGACCGCTCCAGCGAGCGGATGTTGACGCGGGCGAGATGGCCATAGGCGGGGATGTAGCGGTTGGTGAGCTCATCCAGGAGATGGCCGACCTGGCCCGCCATCACCATCGACAGCAGCGAGGTGATCACCGCGAGGACGATGAGTCCCGCGGCGATGCCGACGATCTTCTGCCTGATCGAATTGCGAAACATGCCCAGCCCGGCCGCAGCTACAATAAGCGGATCACCCCCGCCATGGCGGCGAAACAGCTAATAGAGTTCCGCGGCCCGCGGTGCAAGCGACCGGCGCGGCCGGTCTCGCCGCCGGACGAGGGCAGGCGTCAGCGCAGCCCTTCGTAGACCATGAGGCCGCGCGCGATGGCCAGCTTGCGCAGGGTCCGCGGCACCAGCCGCTCCTGGGGATGCAGGTAGCGCCACGAGGTCAGGACGAGGTCGTGCAGCCGTGTGACGTCATCCTCGAACGGGGCGAGCAGGCCGGTCAGGCTCGCCGGCATATGGACGCGAGCGGTAAAGGGCAGCAGCAGCAATTCAAGGTGCGCCTTGGAGCCGGTTTCGGTCGTGGCGGTGACACCGGCGATGGCCGGCAGGGTCTCTTCGACGACACAGGTGATGATGTCTTCGATCTCGCCGCGGCTCGCATCGGCGAACAGGGCGGAAAAGCTGCGGTTCTTGAGGTCGCAGCCGAGCAGGGCGGAGGTGCGGGTGCCGGCGACGCGGAACGGAAAGCGGGTCTCGCCGTCATAGGACAGCACGAAGATGTCGGACAGCAACTCGCGCACCGCGGACGGTTCGAATTCACTCCGGTCGGGTGCACGCGCAGCGCCGCGCTTCGCATTCCAATAGGCGAAGAATTCGCGGCTGGAGCTGTGTTTCATCCAAAAACCTTGCCCGGCAACTGGCTCGGCGGGACACATCTGTCCCGGTCTTGCTCAGGCGCCTTCCCTTCTCTGTTGTGCAGGGAGGGCTGTGCAGCGTCCATGCCGTGGCCGCGGTTTGGGCGGCTTATCGGCAGCTTTGTGTTGTTAAGGTAAATTTAACTATGTCCTTGGCGGCCGCGGAACCTGCGCGTAGGGTCCGCGCGTTCCCGTTCGCCGGCTGCCCCAAGCGCCGGCGTGGTTGGTACACAGGTGGCGTCAAACAGTTTGGTCACCGTGCGGGGAGGGGTGGGGATGCTCTCCCGATCCCTCTGGGGCACGAGAAGACCAGCCGATCAGGGAGGGCGTTCTCAGCGCCCTCCCTTGTTTGTCTTTATTGACGTGTTTCCGGTTTTTTAAGCTCCGCCCCCTGTTCGGTCCTTGGCCCGGTCAATACAGCGGCGCGCGTCAGCCGCAGCGCGGGCGTAGGAGCACGGTCAGCGACCGGGAGGGCCGGACGGGCCGCCGGGCCGGAAAACGCTACCGGACAGCCGCGCTGCGTGTCGGGACGGGCGCTCGGAGCGGAGGCCGAGGGCCGCTTCCGGGCCGCTTCCGGGTCGATCCGACGGGTTCGCGCCGGGACGTTTGGACTATCGATCCCCGATTCTATGGCGCACTGCATTTCCAGTTCGGGACAGCCGTCTCCTTTTGATCCACCGCAACGCGTCCCTCATCTCGTCGCGAGAGGATTTCGCTATGACCCCCGACGACGAACCGCCGCCCCCGCCGAAACCAAAGCCTGCACCCAGGCCGAAGCGCAGGGCGCGGCAGATGGATGAGGCGCGGGCTAACATCGAGGAATACGCCAACAACTTGCGGCAGTTGCTCAAGAAGCTCGGGCAGCGGTAGTTGCATTGAGGGTAGCGCGGCTTGCGAAAAGCCGGGCAGCAAGTGAAGGCCGCCGGGTGCAAGCTCCGGGAAACCCCTTACGCACACCACCCGAATTTTAAGTACGGGCTCCTTCGGGCTAGATGATGCTCGATGAGGTCAGGATGCTCGGGCCATGATGAGCAAAGAGTATCCAATAACAATGTTCGACGACAATGACCAAGCTTGAATTGATGAAGGTCAAAGACGCTGCCAAGGAACTGCCAGACCATTTTACTATGGGCTGGCAGACGATAGCGAGCGCACCGTTCGACCGTGATCTCGAAGTCGCGGTCTTCGACGCTGGAGAAACCCACGCGGTTGTCTTTCCGTGCCGCCGTGTGCTTCGGGGTTGGGTAAGCGCGGAGACGGCGGCCCCCGTGGCCATTCATCCAACCCATTGGCGCGAATGGCAGGCCTCCAACTCAGCGCTCTTTGTTGTGCTCGGTCCGGGCATTGCGGAAGGCGGCGACCTTTAGCTCCTCCTCCGCCAGTAGACGTTCGATGGCGGCGCGCCTCTCCGCGTCCGTTTCCGTCTCAAGGAGCGTCTTGAAGTGCGCAATGTTGGCGTTCGCGATCTCTTCAGGCATCCGGATAGGCGTCCAATCACCGACCAAGTTGATCCGACCCCGATCCCACAAGGGACATACGGCCGTGCTGCAATGCGGCACGAGAGTATCGCGATCATCTGCCCCCTTCAAGCCGTGGCCGATCAGCGGTACAAGCGATCCATCGAGTAGGAATCTTGCTCAATGCAAATCTGTCATGCAGCGATTTTCGCCGTCGCGTTTGAACTGACCGGATCGGCGGCCCTTGCTGCAGATGCAAACCACGGGGCGGATCTGGCAAAACGATGGTGCGCCACCTGTCACGTGGTGAGCGACGACCAGAAACAGGCGGTCGCCGATGTGCCGCCATTTGCTGCAGTTGCGCGTAACCCAGATTTTAGTCCCGAGAAGCTGGCGTTTTTCCTGCTCGACCCGCATCCAAAGATGCCAAATTTTCCGCTGAACCGAGCCGAAGCAGCGGATATCGCCGCTTACATCGCGTCGCTGCGCAAATAGCGCAGAGGCGAGGTTATAAGCATCCCCGCAAGCACAAATGGCCCCTCAATTACTCAGTAAACGGATGTTATGCCCGCGCCGGTTGTGGCCCAATATTGCTCCAGTGAACGTGCGGGGGATGAGCTATGGCGGACTTCATCTTCACGGCGAACATCGCCCACTTCAAAGACCTTCTGGGGACCGAAACGGACGCGGTGAAGATCGCAATGCTGCGCAGGCTATCGGAGCGCGCGCACGTAACCGATCATCTCTTCGGTATCATCAGCGTCTTTGAAGAGTGTCCTCAGCAGCCGCCACAATTCGCGGTGCCCGGCTGTTTGGCCACCTTGCTTGAGATAATCCGCGATATCCATCGCGGCAGTTTGGATCTCGATCGTACCGCTGACTCGTGCGTCCAAATGCGCCACCTCCCGCTCGACATACAAGCTTTTGGTGTCCGTATCGAAGACCAGTGCGCAACGATCCGCATGGGTGACCTCAGGGCCTCTAACTTGACGGTACAACTCGCGTCGTAGGAGGGCCATGTTCAACTCCTGACGATGACGGTTTCCGACAGCAGAATCCGAAGCTTCAGCTTCATGAGGCCGCCGCCTTCTCTCTCGCCTTCTTGATATGGAAGTCGGCCAGCTTGGCTTCTTCCTCCGCCAACAGCTTGTGGAGCATGGCGATCTTCCTAGCGTCGGTCGCCGTCGCCAGTAGCTCTTTGTAGTGAGCGATGTTCGCCTGAAAAATGAAATTCAACATGGCTCGACTTCCTTTGGTTGAGCCAAGGTTGGTTATGCTGCGCCTCGGAAACGCAAATAGCGAGTCAAATGTCGGCTACTGGACAAATGCAAACGAAGGCCACTGCAAAAATCGAAGGCCACTGCAAAAATCGAATTGGGGCGCCCCTGGGGTCAAAATAGTCCAACATCGTCCGCGCATCGATTTCATCTATAGGACAGCAATGCTTGCTTGATTAGCATCGTCGCCAATCACACGTCACAAGCCATCGGGGCTCGTTGGCCCGACACATTGGTAATGCAATAGCGTCTCATTTGAGCGCGGCACCCACGGCAAGGCAGTCTCTGGCTACGTTCGAGCGAGACTCGGCGCGGTAAACTGCGATGCAAACGCAACGCAACGGTAAGAGCCGTCGAGGGAAACCTTGGCGGCTTTTGCGTGGGGCCAGATTGGACTAGCGAGCAGGGTTTATCGGAGGGCGTGCGACAGCTGATCAAGAAGCTCCAGCAGCGGTGCTGGCATTGAGGGCAGCGCGGCTCTGGAACGGCTTCGGTTTGAACGTTGGTCTGGAATTCTTTTTGGCCATGCCCCTAGGCCGCCCGCCAGTGATCAGGCGTCTTCTTATCATTCAAGTGCCTGACACGAGCGACAAGAGGGGCATGACCCTGACCCTTCGCCCAATCGATTGCTTCACGCTGCGTTTTGAAAGTGGCGAGTGCGTGGTCCGCATGGTCTTCCACGACATATTCGTTGATATGGGTCCCCTCGGAGCGGCCCTTGGGGTGTGCCTCAATGTAAACGTTCGGCATGATCTTCTCTCTTTCTGTCGATGAAAGGAAAACTACGCTTCACAAAACCCGTCGGCGGTCAACCGCGCGCTATAACTTCGTTAGGTCGCAGTGGAAGCAGCGGTTAGCTGTGAGAGCGACAGAGCTGACGCTGGGGTATTGGGCTGAGGGGCTGATTCTTTGTTTGGCTTGGAAACTTTGAAAGGGCCGTAAATGTGAAACGCATTGCCCATGTTCAGAAATCCGTCAGAGAAGCGGATATGCTGTACTGATGGCAGAGCCTCACATTGATCCAAATCAACGGAATTAGATCGAGGTCCAGAAATTAGCGACTGAAGGCAAGGCAATGGCATGTATCGGACCTCGTTGTAGTGCACTCTTACCAAGGCGACATCCCTGCGGTCGGATGGCGTGTCCGCCTTACTTCTCGAAAGCGGACATGCAGTATTTGCGAGTATGCGCCCGAGCCACTTGCTCCTCGTCCCGGCTGGCGGTGGTTACTTGTTTCGCGGCACTCGCCGTCTTGCCGCGCCGGAGCATCATCATGGATGACCCAGCCATGAGGGACACCCTGCGAGCGCGACTGAGTGAAGCAGCTTTGCTTGCCGCGAATTGAAACACTGCCGGGACGGAATTGCCGTCACGCGCCTGGACTATCACGATAACTTTGCCCTTCCCGTTCTGGTTCCTGACCAAGCGGCGATCACGGCGATGCTCTTTTTGATTGGCGAGCTTCACGTAGGACCACCATCGACCTCGGCAACCCTCGTGGCCTTGCATCGAAAACAACATTCGCGGCCGCGTGATAGGCACTCCAGCACCACGGCCAAGGATCGGCACCATCAGGGGCAGGTCAGCAGCCCGAACCATATCCGAGAAACGGTTAGTGGATGAAGCCGGACCATCCACGCTGCAGTTGCCAATCGCGGGTATCGCTCACGTTTCAGAACTAACCTCGCTGAGGATTTCATCCCCAATATCCTTCGTCAGCCGATCGGGAATGCCCGGCGGCTGTTTGATCTCTGGCGGAATTGGCGAGACATATTTGTAGTCACCTCGGCGGCGCACCAGATCGGCCTTCGCCGCTTTGCGCAAGTCGGCGTTGGTCATCAGATCGTGTCCAATGCCTGCCATGATTTTCGCCGACGCGATGGATGCCTTGTCACCGATAGACATCCCGCCACATGCCGTCACACCCCATGTGTGCAAGGCAACGCCGAGCGGAACCGGCAGCTTCATTTCTTTCTGAACAGTTTTCGCAAACGTCTGCTCTGCTTCTGTCCACTCAATCGGCGTCGCCTGCATGTGCCGATGTGTCAGCGCAATCAATGTATCATTCGGAAGTATCTGGTGAACGCCGGTGAACACTTGGAATTCCGCTTTTGTCTGGGTCATCTGGGCCGCACCTTCGGCGATGCCCTTCGCCCACTCAGTTAGCTTCACTACGCTTTGGCGATTCTTGTCCCGGATCGTGAGGAGCATTTGCGCAAAATCCGGCACGATGTTCGGTGAGACGCCCGCTTCTTCGTAAACGTAGTGCATGCGAACGGTCGGCTCCACATGCTCGCGCATAAACTGTATGCCAATCCCGAATAGTTCCGCTGCCTTCAGTGCGCTACGCCCCTGCCACGGCTCCACGCCAGCATGCGCAGTCCTGCCAAAAAACTTGATGCGAATGCCATCATTGGCAGCGGTAGAGACGGAGCCTGTGACTGCAACTGGCGCTGGATGCCAGGACAAAGCGGCGTCGACATCGTCAAAAAGTCCATCTCGCGCAAAATAGGCTTTTACGGCTCCACCCTCCTCGGCGGCACAGCCAAAGACCAAGATGGTGCCAGGCGATTTGTCCTGCTCCATCATTTTCTTCAGCGCTATAGCGGCCCCCGTGCACCCAGCGCCCAGCATATTGTGTCCGCAGCCATGTCCGACCTCAAAGCCGGTCGGCCCTGGGGTCTTGCGCGGCTCAGCTGCGTTGCCGAGGCCAGGGAGGGCATCATACTCAGGCAGGAAGCCGATCTTGGGACCGCCCGATCCCTGGCTCCATTCCGCGAGAAAGGCGGTTGGAATATTTGACGTTCCGGTGATCACCTTGAAGCCAGCCGCCTTCAACTCTCGCACGTGAATCGCCGACGATTTGTCCTCGACGAAGAGACCCTCGGCGTTCATCCAAACCTCGCGGGAAATGCGCAGAATGACGTCGCGCGTGCTCTCCACTGCTGTCGCAGCAATAGCTGCAGAAGGAGGAGGCGCGGCGACTGCGGTTGGTACGGGTGCCGCCTGCGCCAGGACTGATCCCACCGACCCGATGCTGCTTACGCCGACACCGACTGCGCTAGTCGCGAGGAACGTTCTGCGATCGAAGCCGGCCTTGTTGTTTGCAGCCATTTGCGCCTCCAGTAAGCATGTTTGCCTCTGAGGCATGCCTTACAGGCTATACAGTTACCATCAAGGATGATTGATCCATCTCAAGAAGCGCTGTCGCGGCTCCCGATATTATTGGTTGTGTCTGCCTTTGGCCCTCTTCGGGCTTTCGTCCCACGGTCCAGCGGACTTCGACGGGAGCCCGCGCGGGTACTGTCCGTAAAAATGAAGGAAATTCAGAACTAATCTCGAGAAGCTCCGCTGCGATGCTGGGGAGTGCGCCATGATCCGCGATCTCACCGCCGACATTCCGAAGCGAGAGCTTTTCTCCAGACTGGCCGGGCATTTGAATTTGCTGGGGTCGATCGTTGAGCGTGAGATCGCGACGGGGGATACACCACCCGTCAGTGCACCGTAAGGCCGATGTTCCACTCTCTCCAATGGGTTGGATGAACCAGCACGGGTCGATTTGAATCGGCCTTGACCCATCCGCCGAGAACTCGGCAACAGGGAAATATCAGCGCGTGGAGGCCGTCCGAGTCCACTACGGCCAATTCCAAAACGCGGTTAAAGGGCGCAGTTTCAATATTGTGCCAAATCATGAAGGGTAAACTAGGCCATCGGTGACGACAGAACTTGACCACGATCAAAAATCTCAAGCCGGACCAACAGTGCGGCTACCGACCGACGTTCTGTGTCCCTAATTTCTCTCTTCGAAGCGTCGGCTAGCGTAAGAGAGGCACTAATTCCTTCTCGCAAGTGGCAGCCATGCTTCTGCAGCATTCTGGAGTGCCTTCCTGCAAGGGCCGATATTCCGCTCGGGCCTGCGCCAGCTTCCCGGCCGCCTTTTTTCCCGGCATTCGACTGCGGTACACGGACGCGGCGAGGTTTGTCTGATCAAAACAGAACTTATTCGGCTAGTCTGGAAGACTGTTCGAAGTCAGAATCTGGCCCATATCTGAAGGTCTGTATGACCATCGCGAACGCCGGCTCTTCTAGGGTGAAGCGGAAGTCCCTTGTCGATTCGCAGATCGGCCGCTTTTGACCCGCCCGGGACATTGCACTCTACGGAACTTAGGCTTTAGGCTTGGGCGTCAAGCGTCCGAGTGAGGTTGAGCGTATGGGCGGAGAGGCAGTCAGCGACTTCTTGGCGGGGGGCGGCGAGATGGGCGCTTTGACGAGAGGGTTCGACTGGTCAAAAACGTCGCTCGGCTCGCCTGAAACATGGCCGCAAAGTCTTCGGGTTACTGTCCGGCTCGTCCTTACCTCGCGCCATCCGATGTTCATTTGGTGGGGACCGGAGCTCGTCCAGTTCTATAACGATGCATATCGCGAAACGATGGGGCCCGAAAGGCACCCGAGCGCTTTGGGAGCGCGGGGACGCGATTGTTGGGCCGAGATATGGGACATTATTGGTCCCCAGATCGAGTACGTCACGGCTGGTAAGGGTGCGACCTGGCATGAGGATCAACTGGTGCCGGTAACGCGTCACGGTCGTCGCGAGGATGTTTGGTGGACGTATAGCTTTGGTCCAATCGATTTCGAAGGTAAAGTGGGCGGCGTGCTTGTCGTCTGCAGAGATGTCACCTCCGAGCACATGGCGAGAGAGGCGCTGAACCTCATCAATGAAGAGTTAAAGCACCGCGTCAAGAACACTCTAGCTGTACTTGGTGCTGTGGCCACTCAGACATTCCGCGATGTATCTAGCAAAGCCGATCTCGAAAAGTATCAAGGACGCCTTGCAGCGTTCGGACGAGCGCACGACTTACTTACCGCAGCAAATTGGGCTGCTGCGCCCCTTCAAGATGTAATCAGCACTGCCCTGAGCCCATATAGAACAGACGAAGGTCGGTTTACGGTTTCGGGTCCTCCACTTCTTGTCAAATCGCGACAGGCTCTCGCTCTGTCCTTGGCAATCCACGAGCTTGCGACCAATGCTTTGAAGTACGGCGCTTTGAGTGTGACGGGCGGCCGCGTGTCGATTACATGGACACCCGAAGATCAAGCCGGTGAGCCAAACTTCGTTTTCGTCTGGCAGGAGTTTGGGGGACCACCTGTGTCGGAGCCAGCCAGTGTAGGCTTTGGTTCGCGCCTCATTTCTAGGGTATTAAAAGACGATTTCAGAGGCTCCGTTGAAGTGTCTTATGGATCAACCGGACTGATTTGCTGCCTGACGGCCCCCCTCGAAAATCTAGGAACTTCCCAGAATAGTGGGTGAGAGACTCTTTCTCCGAGCCAAGGTGTGGCCAAACGTTCCGGTTCTGGCCCTTGGGGACATTCACTTAGGCGTTGTCGATGTCTACAGGGTAACGGGGACCTCGCTGTATCCCGACGATGCAGTAAATCAAAGGTGCAGTCGCGGAGGAAAGGGTCTTCCTTTATCCCACCGGCTGACGGCGTTCGACTTGCTAACGCACGCACTCGATCGTCGTGTTACACGCGCCAGAGCACCGTCATGGATGCTACGAGCCATGAGGGACACGCGCCCCGGCAACAGGGAGACGGGGAGATGATCAGCCTCGCCCTTTCGATACCGAGCGTTGAAAGGATAAGGCCGCCTTCGCGACGCCAAACCAACATAAACGTCGCGAATTAGAATTTCTTCTACCGCTACAGGAAGCAAAAAGCTTCGCGGGCGAGTTTTTCGGGCCAAGCTTCTAAAACCCCCCGCGTCAACTGATGCGCCTTGCGCAGGTCAACATGGTCGAAGGCGGTCGCGGGACGTTCACCGGCCTTGCGGGTCGCCTGCGCCTCGGCGTCGAAGAGCTTCGCGAATTCGGCCTCGGTGACACCGCCCAGCGGCTTGGTCACGCCCACATACTGCGTTCCGTTTCGCCCGCTCGCGAGGATGTAAACAAAGAATTGCGCGTTCATCTTGCACCAAATGGATGCGGAAGGCGTCTTAAGTCTCGCAAGTTCAGGGAACGTTGCCAAATTTCGATGGGTGCCGGCTCTGCGTCGCAGCAGTGCGTGCTGCGCCTCGTCCGGGACACGAGAGATGTCCGATTTCGGGATTGTGCACTTGCACAGCGGTATGAAAGCCGCCTATCTGGGATGCATAGCCGCGTGCGAGGTCGCCGATCCCTTGGACTCCCATCCCGAATCCCCGCTCGTGCCGCCGCCGGAGGCGCCGCGCGAGCCGATCCTGACCTTGCCGCCGGCGCTCACCGCCTACATCCTCCTGATCGCGGTGATCCATCTGCGGGTGCTGCTGCCGCCGGAGATGGAAAACTGGACCATCGACGTCTTCGGCTTCATCCCGAAGCGGTACGATTCGACGCTGCTCGACATCACCTTCCCGGGTGGAGACGGCGCCAAGGTCTGGACCTTCGTCACCTATTCGCTGCTGCACGCGAACCTCACCCATATCGGCTTCAATGTGCTGTGGCTGCTGCCGTTCGGCAGCGCGCTGGCGCGGCGCTTCGGCGCGGTGCGGTTTTTTGTCTTCATGGCGGTGACGGCGGCCGCCGGCGCGCTCGCGCATCTGTTGACCCATGAGCACGCCATTGCGCCGATGATCGGCGCGTCGGCCTCGGTGTCGGGGACGATGGCGGCGGCAATCCGCTTCGCCTTTGTGAAGGGCAGCTTCCTGTCGTTCAGCCGCGGCGATGCCGATGCGGCCGCCAAGGTGCCCGCGCTGTCGCTGTGGCGGGCGCTGCGCAACGGGCGGGTGCTCGCGTTCCTGGCGATCTGGTTCGGCGTCAATATCCTGTTCGGCGCGACCTCGCTGTCGCTCGGTGGCGAGGAGGCGAGCGTCGCCTGGCAGGCGCATATCGGCGGCTTCCTCGCCGGGCTGTTGCTGTTCTCGCTGTTCGATCCGATTCCGCGCGCGCGAGACGATGCTGCGGATGCGTCGTCGATGGACCAGTCCGGCCGGGTCTGATCGCCGCTTGCGGCTCGGTTCGAATTCCTCCATCATCTTTGCGACACAGAACAAAGCGGGCCGACACATCGAGCCCAGCTACCGACCGCGCCCCGGAACCGAAATCGGCGCGGAACTGTTGATTGAAGACTCTGGCGAACAGGCTCGACCCCGCTGAAGCGGGCGCGAGCGGATTCAGGGAGGCGGCAATGACGGTACGTTCCATTCTCGATGCAAAGGGCCATCAGGTCATGAGCGTCGCGCCCGGCGCGAAGCTCTCGGCCGCGGTCAAACTGCTCGGCGAGCGCAAGATCGGCGCCGTACTGGTGATGGAGCAGGGCCGGATGGAAGGCATCCTGTCGGAGCGCGACATCGTGCGCGTGCTCTCAGAGCGCGGCGCGGGCGTGCTGGACGAGCCGGTGAGCGCGGTGATGACCAAGAAGGTCGTGAGTTGCCGCCAATCCGATACCGTCAGCGGCCTCATGGAGATGATGACCACCGGCAAGTTCCGCCACCTCCCTGTCGTCGAGGACGGCAAGGTGGTCGGGCTGATCTCGATCGGCGACGTCGTCAAGCGCCGTGTGCAGGAATATGAGCACGAGCAGGAAGCGCTGCGCGACTACATCAAGACCGCCTGAGCAAAACGGCCTAAGTGCTACTTCCCGGTGGCGCCCGCGCCGTTGGACGGCGGCACCAGGATATCGATCGCTTCCTCGATCGCGCTGATAGAGCGTTCGGCTGCGCGGATGCCGTGTGCGATCAGGTCGTCGGCGCGGTGGAAGTCGAACCAGCCGATCTGACCGACGCGCGGCGAGATCAGCATGTCGGGCGGGTCGCCGGCGAGGCGCGCACGGGTGATGCGGTCCTGCATGATATTGAAGGCGTCGACCATGACGCTCGAGATCCCGGGCCGGCTGGCGCTGCCGAAAAACTCTCGCTTCACGGTCCGTTCGGCGGAGAAGAAGCGGCCGAACCGCCGCTTCGGCGGCTCCGGCTCGATCTCTGCCTCGGCAGTCACCGCGACCGTCACCTCGGGCGCGGCGGACGGCCCGTGATTGTAGATCGTGGTCGAGTGCGCGAACACGTCGCTGGAGAGGTTCGCCGCAATGACGATCTCGGCGCCGAGGGCGCGGGCGGCCGAAACCGGCACCGGATTGACCAGCGCGCCGTCGACCAGCCAACGGTCGCCGATCAGCACCGGCGCGAAGATGCCGGGCAGGGCGTAGGAGGCGCGCATCGCGTCGACCACGCGGCCCTGGGTCAGCCAGATCTCGTGCCCGGTGCGGACTTCGGTTGCGACGCTGGCGAACTTGACCGCGAGGTCCTCGATCATGACCTGGCCCAGCGCCGCCTCGATCTCGGCGGCGAGCTTGGCGCCGCCGATCAGGCCGGAGCCGTTGAGGCGGATGTCGAGGTAGCCGAGCACGCTGCGCGGCTGCAGGCTGCGGGCCCACTGCTCCAGCTTGTCGATATGGCCGGCCGCATAGGCACCGCCGACCACGGAGCCGATCGAGGTGCCGACCACGACGTTGGGGACGATGCCATGGGCGAGCAGGGTCTTGATGATGCCGATATGGGCAAAGCCGCGCGCGGCGCCGCCGCCGAGCGCAAGCCCAATCACCGGCCGGCGAACCGTTCCAAGTCCTACCTTGTCGGGGCCGTCGGAGCTCTTTTGGCCTCGGCCCATCCAGCTATCCAACACGGCAAATCTCCTGCCAGCGCGAGACTAGGCCGCGCGGCATCGCTGCGCCAGCGTCGTCCGGTTTCATGGTTATTCCCCACAGGCATGATTCATGCCCCGGGTGGACCGCGGTAGGCAGGGAATGTGACTTGACCGCGACGATAGGACTAACATCGGCTTGATCGAGCGGTTCCAAACCGGGGACGGTGCCCCCGGGACTGTGACAAAGCATTGGACGAAGGCTTGAATTTGCCGCGTTTTCGTTGAAAAGCATGATGATGACTTCGAGGGGCAACGGCATCGGCGGATGCGGGCGGGGCATGCGGCTCCTTCCGCTATTGACGCTTGCGGCATTTTTGCTCGCCTTGATCCCGACTTCCGTGTCGGCGCAGTTCTTCAGCGACCGGCCACCGCCAATCCCGCCCGCCTCGGTTCCGGACGTACCGTCCGGCCCGGCGCTCAATTTGGCGCCGCCGTCCGGGCCCGGTTCAGGGCCCGTTCTGCCCGGTCCGCTGACCCAGCCGACCATCGTCCAGCCGTCGACCGCGACCGTGCCTCCGGTGATGCCGCCGGCCGGCTCGCCGACCGCCGGGCAGGCGGTGCTGTCGCTGACGGCGCGATACGGCAAGGACCTGCCGGTCATCAATGCCGGGCTGGTGTGGCGGGTGTTCGCCGACAAGCCGGATGACAACGGCACCTACAAGCTGATCCGCGAGGAGCGCGGGGCGACGCCCAATGTCGTGCTGCCGCCCGGCAACTATGTCGTCCATGTCGCGCTCGGCCTCGTCAGCGCGGTACGCGCCGTCAGTCTGAAGTCGGAGACCGACCGCGAGTCCTTCGTGCTGCCGGCCGGGGGCCTGCGGATCGAAGGCCGGGTCGGCTCCAGCAAGATCCCGGCCAACCAGATTTCGTTCGCGATCTACAAGGGCAGCCAGTTCGACGGCTCGGACCGTGGCCCGCTGGTGCCCAACGTGTCCGCCGGCGACGTCGCGCTGCTGCCGGAGGGCACCTATTACATCGTCTCCAACTATGGTGACGCCAACTCGGTGGTGCGCTCCGACATTCGCGTCGCGGCGGGCAAGCTCACCGACGTCACCGTCACGCATCGCGCGGCCGTCATCACCCTCAAGCTGGTCAGCGAGAAGGGCGGTGAAGCACTCGCCAACACCGCATGGTCGGTGATCACGCCGGGCGGCGACGTGATCAAGGAATCGATCGGCGCGTTCCCGCGCGTCGTGCTCTCCGAAGGCGAGTATCGTGCGATCGCCAAGAACGAGGGCAAGGTGTTCGAGCGTCCCTTCAACGTCGTCAACGGCGTCGATGGCGAAGTCGAGGTCGTGGCGCGCTGACGCCCGATCGAATTGCATTTCATGCAACTGTCATAGTATCTAACGTGAACTAACCATCGCGCCAATTTGAGCTGTCATAATCGCTGACGGCGACGCACGGGCTCGCTATTTTTACATGGCGTTAAGCCGCGGCATGACTTGGATGCCACGGGGACTAAAGCGCGCTGAGTTCACGTTGTGTCGTCATCGCGCCTTGGCTTTTGGTTGAGCATGATCTTTTCGGAAGGCTGTTTCGCACTTTCCGGATCATGCTCCGGCGTTGCGTGAACGGGGCGTGCCATGATCATGGCCAACAAGAAATCAGCAAAGACTTCGGCCAAGTTCAATTCCGAGATGTTCGCCGACGTTCCGGTTCTGCAACGCAAGTGGCAGGCGGCAGTCCGTCCCGGTGAAAATCTGCCGCATTATGAAGACGTGATGCTCGGCAGTCTTGGCCGGCTCGCGGATCACATCGTGCTGTTGCGGAACGTCGACGGCGAGCTCAGCGTCTCGCACACCGGCCGCTATGTCCAGACCTGGCTGAACGACGAGCGCTGGGACCTTCCACTCAGCGCGCTGCCGCCGGACTGCGCGACGGCATTGACCGAAGCCGCCGCGAATGCGCGCGAGAACTGCCGGCCCTATCTCGCGTCGGCGCATTGCGTGCGCGACGGTCTGGTGCGGACCTTCGACGTGCTGGCGCTGCCGACGCGGTCGCGTTGGGGCGGCATCCTGGTCGGCGTCTATGTCAACGAGCGCAATGCGCAGTACAATCTTCTCGATACGATTTTCTCGGCCACCGACGAAGGCGTGCTGTCGCTCGCCGCGATCCGCGACGCGCGGGGCGAGGCGGCCGACTTCCAGATCGTGCATCTCAACCAGGGCGCCGCAAGGCTCCTGATGCAGCCCGCGACCGAATTGCTGTGGCGCCGGCTCAGCGCCGGCGGCAATCCGCTCGCAGCGCCGGCGGTGATGAACCGCCTGCGCGGGTTCGTCGGGAGCGGATTCGTCGGCAACGGTCCTGGCGGCCAGTTCGAGATCGACAGCGGCGATCGCTGCCTGCGGCTCGGCGTCACGGCGTTCGGAGACATGCTGTCGCTGACCGTGTCCGATGTCACCGCGCTGAAGCAGCGCGAGCTGTCGTTCCGCCTGCTGTTCGAGAACAACCCGATGCCGATGTGGGTATTCGACGCCGGCACGATGGAGTTCCTCAGCGTCAATGACGCTGCCGTTCAGCACTATGGGTACAGCCGGGAGAGATTTCTCGGCATGACGCTGCGCCAGATCTGGCCGGAGGATGAGTGGGCCATGCACAGCGCCGCCTTGCGCGAGGTCGGCGACGTCTATCAATCTAGCCGCGACTGGCGGCACATCAAGGCGGACGGCGCCGAGATCCATGTGCTGACCTTCGGACGCAGGGTGGCGTTCGAGGGCCGCGACGGCTATCTGGTCGCGGTGGTCGACATCACCGAACGCCGTGCCGCCGAAGCGCGGATCGCGCACATGGCGCACCATGACGGTCTGACCAACCTGCCGAACCGAGACTTCTACCAGGAGCGCCTGCGCGAGGCGCTGGAGCGCAGCCGGTCCGGCAATCGGCGCGTCGCGGTGATGTGCATCGATCTCGATCTGTTCAAGAACGTCAACGACTCCTTCGGGCATCCGATGGGCGACCGGCTGCTCAAGCTGGTGGCGGAGCGGCTGCGCGAGGTGGTTCGCGACGACAACGTGGCGGCCCGTCTTGGTGGTGACGAGTTCGCGATCGTGCTAGCCGCGGATGTCTCGCCGAACGAAGCGAGCGCTTTCGCCGAGCGGCTGATCGATGCCCTGAGCGCGCCCTACAAGATCGACGGGCTCGAAGTCGTGGTCGGCGCCAGCGTCGGGATCGCGCTGTCGCCGGGCGACGGCACGACGTCGGAGGACCTGATGCGCAATGCCGACATGGCATTGTATCGCGCCAAGTCCGAGGGCGGCGGCGTGCATCATTTCTTCGAGCCGGAGATGGATCAGCAGGCGCAGAAGCGCCGCGACATGGAGCGCGATCTGCGCGCGGCCTTCAGCAACGGCGAATTCGAGCTGCACTACCAGCCGCTGGTCGACATCGCCGCCGACCGCATCAGTGGCTTCGAGTCGCTGCTGCGGTGGCAGCACCCGCAGAAGGGCATGATCTCGCCCGCGGAGTTCATCCCGGTTGCGGAAGACATCGGCCTGATCGTCGCGCTCGGCGAATGGGTGCTGCGCGAAGCCTGCGCCGAGGCGATGAAGTGGCCCGCCGACGTGAAGGTCGCGGTCAATCTTTCGCCGGTGCAGTTCCGCAGCCGCAATCTGGTCCAGGCCGTGATTTCGGCACTGGCGCATTCCGGCCTGTCGGCGCGGCGGCTCGAGCTGGAGATCACGGAGTCGGTGTTTCTGGCGGAGACCGAGGCCAATCTCGCCATCCTGCATCAGCTGCGCGAGCTCGGCGTCAGCATCTCGATGGACGATTTCGGCACCGGCTATTCCAGCCTGAGCTATTTGCGCAGCTTCCCGTTCGACAAGATCAAGATCGACCGCTCCTTCGTGAAGGACCTGGCGCGGCGCTCCGATTGCCTCGCGATCGTGCGCGCGATCTCCGGCCTCGGCCGCAGCCTCAAGATCACCACGACCGCGGAAGGGGTCGAGACAACCGACCAGCTCGACTGGCTGCGCGCCGAAGGCTGCAACGAGGTGCAGGGCTTCCTGTTCAGCGCGGCGCGGCCCGGGCACGAGATTGCGGCCCTGCTGCGCGGCTTTGCGGAGCGCGCGTCGAAGGCGGCTTAGGCGCGTTCGAGGCGTCAAGCCGGTTACGGCTACGGCTTTCGTGGCCCGGGTGAGCAACGCGACACCCGGGACGAGGGACCCGCATATCGCGTCATCGGGCGCGCGTTCGCGCGACCCGTTGGCTCATGCGGGCTACAAGGCTGAGCCCCGTCTAAAATCGCGTCACGATATCCGACAGCGCCGGGCGCGGGCGATCCTCGCTCGGCTTGGTCGGCGTGCCGATGTGAATCAGGCCGGCGAGCTTCTCGTCCGGCTTCAGGCCGAGACCGTCGAGCACATCGCGGTCGAAGGCGAACCAGCCGGTCAGCCAGCAGGCGCCGTAGCCGAGCGCGGTCGCGGCGGTGACGATGTTCATCGCGCTCGCACCGGCCGACAATTCCTGCTCCCATGGCGGCACCTTCGGGTGCGGTTTGGTGAAGGAGACCACGCCGATCACCAGCGGCGCATCGGTCAGGCGCTTCTTCTCGACCTCGATGTCGGTGGCGGGCGCACCGGGATTCTTGCGGGCAAACACCTTCGCGATCACGTCGCCGGCGCGCGCGCGGGCCTCACCCTCGAACACGATGAAGCGCCAGGGCGCCAGCTTGCCGTGGTCGGGCACGCGCGCACCGATGGTCAAAATGGTCTCGAGCTCGGCCGCGGACGGGCCCGGGCCGGTCATCTCGCGCGGTTTCATCGAGCGGCGTGTCTTCAGGAGTTCAATGGCATCGGGCACGGAAATGTCCTTCAAGTGGAGTCGTGCCCCCAAGATGGGGGCACGACCAAGCCGACGAAAGGCAGTTTAGACCGATTGTGAAGATCAGGCGACCGATCGCGCCCGTTTCACGTCCGGCGGCGTCGCTTCATCCACCAGCGCGGCGATCGCCTCATCGGTCGGCATCACGGTCTGCCGCTCGCTGCCGAGGCGGCGGACCGAGACCGAATGCGTCTCGGCTTCCTTCTTGCCGACGACGAGCAGGGCCGGGATCTTGGCCAGCGAGTGCTCGCGGACCTTGTAGTTGATCTTCTCGTTGCGCAGGTCGATCTCGACGCGCAGGCCGGCGCGGCGCGCCGCTGCCGCAACCACCTTGGCGTACTCGTCGCCCTCGGAGGTGATGGTCGTGACCACGAGCTGGGTCGGCGCCAGCCAGAGCGGGAAGTTGCCGGCATAGTGCTCGATCAGGATGCCGATGAAGCGTTCCATCGAACCGCAGATCGCGCGGTGCACCATCACGGGCGCCTTCTTCGAGCCGTCGTGATCGATGTAGAACGCGCCGAAGCGTTCCGGCAGGTTGAAGTCGACCTGGGTCGTGCCGCACTGCCAGTCGCGGCCGATGGCGTCGCGCAGCACATATTCGAACTTCGGCCCGTAGAACGCGCCTTCGCCCGGATTGATCTCGGTCCGGATCCGGTTGCTGCCCTTGGCCTTGATCTCCGACAGCACGGTCGCCATCACGCGCTCGGCATGATCCCACATCTCGTCGGTGCCGACCCGCTTCTCGGGCCGCGTCGAGAGCTTGACCGTGAGCTCGCCGTCGAAGCCGAAATCGGCGTAGGTCGACAGGATCAGCTCGTTGATCTTGAGACACTCATCGGCGAGCTGCTGTTCGGTGCAGAACACGTGGGCGTCGTCCTGGGTGAAGCCGCGCACCCGCATCAGGCCGTGCATCGCGCCCGATGGCTCGTAGCGATGCACGACGCCGAACTCGGCGAGCCGCAACGGCAGGTCGCGGTAGCTCTTCAGTCCGTGCTTGAAGATCTGCACGTGGCCCGGGCAGTTCATCGGCTTCAGCGCGAACCAGCGCTTGTCCTCGGCCTCGTCGCCGGCGGACTGCGCCGCGAACATGTTCTCGCGGTACCAGTCCCAGTGGCCCGAGGTCTCCCACAGCACCTTGTCGAGGATCTGCGGCGCATTGACCTCGCTGTAGTCGCCGAGCAGCCGGCGCCGCATATAGGCGATCAGCTGCTGGAAGATGGTCCAGCCCTTCGGGTGCCAGAACACCACGCCGGGGCCTTCTTCCTGGAAGTGGAACAGGTCGAGCTCGCGGCCGAGCTTGCGGTGGTCGCGCTTCTCGGCTTCCTCGATCTGCTTGAGGTAGGCGTCGAGATCTTCCTGCTTGGCGAACGCCGTGCCGTAGATGCGGGTCAGCATCGGATTGTTGGAATCGCCGCGCCAATAGGCGCCGGCCACCTTCATCAACTTGAAGGCGTTGCCGATCTTGCCGGTCGAGGTCATGTGCGGGCCGCGGCAGAGATCGAACCAGTCGCCCTGGAAATAGATCTTGATCGGCTCGTTGCCGGGAATCGCGTCGACCAGCTCGACCTTGAAGGCCTCGCCCTTGTCGCGGAATACCTGCTTGGTCTTCTCGCGATCCCAGACTTCCTTGGTGAACGGCTTGTCGCGCGCGACGATCTCGCGCATCCGCTTCTCGATGGCGGCGAAATCTTCCGGGGTGAACGGCTCGTTGCGGAAGAAGTCGTAGTAGAAGCCGTTCTCGATCACCGGGCCGATCGTGACCTGGGTGCCGGGCCACAGCGACTGCACGGCCTCGGCGAGCACATGCGCGGCATCGTGCCGGATCAGTTCCAGCGCGCGGGGGTCTTCACGGCTGATCAATTCAATCCTGGCGTCGGCTTCGATCGGATCGTTGAGATCGGCGAGCGTGCCGTCGAGCGCCATCGCTACGGTGCGCTTGGCGAGCGAGGGCGAAATGCCTTTGGCGATGTCGAGGCCGGTCGTCCCTCTCGGGAAATCGCGCCTCGCTCCATCAGGGAAGGTGAGGGCGATCTTGTTCACGGGCTCTGCGGGTTTGAGGTTAGAGAGGCTGTACTGGAATCCGGACTCGGATTTGGGCGTTTCTGCCATCGATGTCTCCTGTAGCTCACTCCTGCGAACGAGCGCAGGTAAGCGGAAAGCAGCGGTATAGCAGGGGATTTGACGCCTGCAATCCGGCAATATCAAGAAAATGGGCCTCCGGCGCACCGATTCGAGCGCAGCTCGCCTGAACCTGGCGGCACCAAGCGTTGCGACGCTGCCGATCATCGTTTAACGTCGAATGTCAGCTTTCCCGCCATCGCGCGATCCGCAAGGTTCATGTTTTCCCGTCTCCTGTTTTTCGTGGCGTTGCTTCTGGTCCCGGGCGTCTTGCGGGCGGAAGAAGCACCGGTCGAGAAGGCCGGCTTTGCGAAGAGGCTGACCATCTACCTCGCGAAGGGACCGGCGAATGCCTGCGGCACCGGTTGCGATCGCTGGATCGCGATCGAAGGCGAGATCGATCGGAATGCCGCGGCGCGGATTCGCAGCTTCCTGCTTGCCGTCAAGGACCCGCAGCTTCCGATCTACCTTCATTCGCCGGGCGGAAACGTCGAGCAGTCCTATGCGATCGCGCGCTTTCTGCGTGCACGCAAGGCGATTGCCCGGGTCGGCCGCACCAGCGTGCCGGCCTGTTCCAAGGGTACGCAGATCGACGCCGCCTGCCAGCAGATCAAGGCTGCGAAAGGCGAGGTCGAGGCCGAACTTACCACGCGCAACGCGATGTGCGTTTCGGCCTGCGCCTATCTGTTCCTCGGCGCGACCGATCGTGAAGTGGCCCCCGACTCGGTGCTCGCGGTGCATAACTCCAAGCTGATGTTCGTCGTCCACGGGAATCCGCCGCCGCAGGTCGTCGCCGATTTCAGGCGGCGCGAGATGGTCAGCGCCGATCGCGACCGCAACCTGTTCCTAGCGGCGATGGGGATCAGTCATGAGCTCAGCGAGCTGATCCGGACCGTGAAGTTCGAGAACCTGCACGTGCTGACGCGGCCGGAACTCTATCGATTTGGAATCGATACGCGGCCGTTGCCGGAAACGCTGTGGGCGGTGGAGAGGGAAACTCGGCCCTATATCCGCAAGATCGCGCAACAGAAGAAGGGCGACGGCAGCTCGTTCCGCATGATGGAGTGGCGGCTGTTCTGCGAGAGCAAGGATCGCGGGCGGCTGATGTTCGTGCGCGAGTTCGACGAGGGCGCCGCCGGCAAAGGCACGGTGGTGATGATGGCTGGCGCCGCCAAGGCGATCGCATTCGGCAGGTTGCCGGCGCGGTTCGGCAAATACGAGGTCTGGAGCGACCCGGTGGGGTCGGACACTGTCAAGGCCATGCTGGCGGTCCCGCATCTGCAGATCGGCGAAAGCACGCCGCCGTCGGACGGCAAGTCCGATCCCAAGTCGGATCCGAAGTCCGATATCAAGTCCGATCTCAAGCCTGACTTTGCGACATTCGATATCGACACGACCGGGCTGGAGCAGGGCTGGACGCAGCTATTGGCGTCGTGCCCGGCAACGAGCGCCGGCCCGAAGCCTGCGAGCCCGTTGCCGGCCACCGTGTCGCCGAGCGTCAACGCGGTGCCGGCCGCGTCGCCGTCGCCATGAGCGCAACAGGCGCCATTCGATCACGTGCCAATCGATCACGTGCCATGCGTTTAGATGCAGTTGCATCGATTTCGGGGTCTGCTATCAACGCGGCGTGAAACGCTTCGCTCCCACCGCATTGATGCTCGGCAATATCGTCACCGGTTGTTCGGTGCTGGCGCCGGCCGGCATGCTGTCCGAGCTGTCCAACGGGCTCGGCGTCACGATCCACGCCGCGGGTCTCCTGATCACCTTCGGCGCGATCGTGCTGTGCGTGGGCTCGCCGGTGACGGCGTGGCTGACCAGCCGGTTCGAGCGGCGGGCGCTGCTGACGGCGACGCTCCTGGTGCTGACGCTGACCAACGCGGCATCGGCCTTCGCGCCGGACTACGACAGCCTCTTGACCATCCGCCTGGTGATGCTTGCGGTCGGTGTCCTCTACACGCCACAGGCGGCCGGCACCGCGGCGCTGATCGTGCCGGTGGAGAAGCGCGGCAGCACGATCGCCTATATCTTCCTCGGCTGGTCGCTCGCCGCTGCGATCGGGTTGCCGCTGATCACCTTCATCGCAAGCCGCTACGGCTTTCGCGCGACCTATGGCGCGATCGCGCTGACCGGGCTCGTGAGCTGCCTGCTGCTGTGGTGGCGGTTGCCCGGCGGGTTGCATGGCGCGCCGGTCGACTTGAGGACCTGGGCCGATCTCGGCCGCAATCCGACCGTCATCCTGCTGCTGTCGATCACCACGTTGCAGATGTCCGGCCAGTTCGTGGTGTTCACCTTCATGGGGCCGCTGCTCGGCAAATTGACCGGCGCCAACGCGGACGCCGTCGGCATCGTGTTCGCGCTCTACGGCATCTTCGGGTTCGTCGGCATTGCGATCGCGACCCGCATCGTGGATTCCTGGGGCGCCTGGAAGACGTCGGTGCTGTTCACCGTGCTGCTGCTCGCCGGCGTGGCCGGCTGGGCATTGAGCGCCGGCGCCTACGCATTGATGGCGGCCTCCGTTGCGGTGTGGGGCCTCGGCTTTGCGTCCACCAATTCGATGCAGCAGGTGCGTCTGGTCGGTGCGGCGCCGACGCTTGCGTCGGCATCGGTCTCGCTCAATACCTCGGTGCTCTACATCGGCCAGGCCATCGGCTCCGCGATCGGCGGATTGCTGTTTGCGCGCGAATGGCTCTACAGCGCGGGCTATGTGGCCACGGCCTTCGTCGCGGCGGCCCTTGCGGTCGTGGTCATCACGCGACCGCGACAGACGGTGCGCGCTGCCGCAGCCGAGTGAGCCTCTTGCCGTAACGCGGTTCTCTGCGTGCGCCCATAGCGCTAGTCGGCGATCCAGGTCAGGAACGCCTTGAAGCTCACGCCCGGCAGCTGCAGCGCCTCGCCCTCGAAATCGACCATGTCGCCGTTCGCGGTGCCCTTCAGCACCAACGTGATCATGTCGGTCCCGAACAGCGGCCGGAAGGTGGGATCGGGATTGTGCCGCTGGGTCGAGACCTTGGCGTGAATGCCGTCACCGCGGTCGGTGTAGTTGTCGACGAAGGCAAAGGCCGAGTTGCCGCCGCGCAGCTTGCCGCCCGTCGCGTAGAGCACACCGGTGCCGGTGCCGTGGACGGTGTGAAATTCGAGCTTGTACAACCCTTCCTGCAATGCGCACCCCCGAGAAAATATCTGTCCCAATGGTTGCAGCCTATGGTGCATGCGGGATGCAGACAATGCCGCGTGGCGCAGATCGCTCGGTCGTCAATACCACATGGGGTGAGGTTGGCGCATGGTCCGGGGCTTGGCGCTGCGGCTGTTTGCGTCGCGCGCTGGTCGTGGCGCGGCTTCTGGTTCTAGCCGGCGACTGACGCGCTCCGCGTCACCACTTCACGCTCTGGCTGGGCACGATGAACGCCATCGTGCTCGGCTTGTTCGGACTGTGGGTGAAGTAGCCGTAGGCGGCAACGATCACGACGAGCAGGGCAAGCACGGCCAGCAAATCGATCTGCCGGGGATCGTGACCGCTGTGGCTGGGTTTCCAGCGCATTGTTGTTTCCTCCCCAAGGGGGCAATGAAACAATGCGCCAGGTATCGCCACAGTTCCGCCGGACAGCAATGCGCGCCGCGGGAGCGGCGCAGCAATCGATCAACTGTCGTTGACGCCGCGCCAACGGCCGTAGCGCCAGGGCAGATACCAGTGTGCCTCAGGCGGCCGCGTCTGCGGGACATTGTCGATGCCGGAGGTTCCCCACGGCTGGCAGCGCAGCAATCTTGCCAGCGTCATCCACCCGCCGGCCCATAGTCCGAAGCGCTCGATCGCCTCATCGCCGTAGACCGAGCAGGTCGGCAGATGCCGGCAGTTGTAGCCGACCAGCGGTGACAGCGTGTGCCGGTAGATCCAGACTAGGACGCGGCCGAAATTGCGCGGCATGCGGCGCATGGTGCTGGCACAGTCCGTGCATCGCGAGAGGTGTGACGTTGAATGATCTGTCGGCTGCATGACGCAACTATGTACGTAGTCTTGCGGGGGTTCCAAGCCAGGGAACTGTGCTGTCACAGATATTTACGCCACAGTTTACCATTATCGCACAGCGCTGGTCGCGGTGCAGCAAGGGGTCCTATGGACGGTCCAGGTCGGCAACGCTACCGTTCCCATTACGCGCCGATGACAGATTCGTGGCGCATTGCCATGGGGCCATTGCCACCGCTCGCATCACCAAGGGCTTGGGGGAAGGAACCAAATTGAGGCTCGCGAACTCGCTTTCGTTGCGCAGTTGGGTGCTCACCGGCGCCGTTGCCCTTTGCTTCGCGGTTTCCGGCACCGCCACATGGGCGGGGAGCTCCACGCAGACCAGCTCGACCCTCGAAGAACGCAAGCTGCCGATGAAGTTCAGCTGGGTCGCCTGCCAGCCGAATTGCCGGGGCTGGGTGTCGGCGGTCGGCATCATCACGGCCGACAGCCCCAAGGAATTCGACGAGTTCGCGCGCAGCCGCCAGCTTGGCGGCGCCACCATCGTGCTCGACTCCAGCGGCGGCTCGGTCAACGACGCGATCGCGCTCGGCCGCCGCTTCCGCGGTCTCGGCGCGCTGACCACGGTCGGCACCAGCGTCGTCAATGCGGCCGCGCAGGGCGACCGCGCCAGCGTGCTGCCGGATGCCTATTGCGAGTCGATGTGCGTGTTCCTGCTGTTGTCGGGCAAGACGCGCTATGTGCCACCGGCCGCGCACATCCGGGTGCATCAAATCTGGATGGGCGATCGCGCCGATGACGCCAAGGCCGCCAGCTACACCGCGCAGGACCTGATGATCGTCGAGCGCGATATCGGCCGTCTTGCCAAATACACCTTCGAGATGGGTGGGGCGGGTGAGCTGCTGTCGCTCGCGCTCAGCGTGCCGCCGTGGGAAGATTTGCACGAATTGTCGGCGGCCGAATTGCGGCTGACCAATCTCGTCACCACGGATGCAGTCGCCGACGTGCTGCCGCATCAGGACAATGCAATCCCGGTCGCCGAGGCGAAGCCGAAGAACGCCGATCGCTTCGTCAGCAGCGCGGTGGAAGGCGAGGCGCTGCCGCAAGCCGCGAAGGCGACCAAGACTGCCGAGGCCGTGGTGCCGACCGGCGGCACCGCCGCGCCGGCGCCGGTCCAGCCGTCGCAGTAAGGTTGAGGCTGGCGGTCGGGCTTACGCTGGCTGCTTTGCCTTGGCCTCGATCTGGCCGATCGCATCGACCACGGCGTCGAAGGTCAGTAGCGTGGAGGCATGGCGGGCCTTGTAATCGCGCACCGGCTCGAGCAGTGCGATGTCGGCCCATTTGCCGCCCTGCGGAGGCTGGCCATTTTCCTTCAGCATCTTGCGGACGGTCTCGCGCAATTCGCGCAGCTCGTCTGCGGTCGACCCCACCACATGGCTTGCCATGATCGAGGAGGAAGCCTGGCCGAGCGCGCAGGCCTTCACGTCATGGGCGAAATCCGTCACCACGGGACCGTCCATCTTGAGGTCGACCTTGACGGTCGAACCGCACAATTTGGAGTGGGCGGTGGCACTGGCGTCCGGCTCGGCCAGTCGTCCGAGGCGCGGAATATTGCCGGCCAACTCAATGATCCGCTTGTTATAAATGTCGTTCAGCATGGGGGTAGGTGCCTGGTTCCGGCTGCGCCGGGCGCTCTTGGCGGCTGGGTCTCACCGTCCTATATATGAACGGCATCGTCCGAAACATAGCCCGGCTATGCTTCCACCGCGGGCCACTTGCGCCGCGGCGGTGCTACAAAGATGGGACTCAGGCGCCCGGCGGTTCGACGATCCGCCCCGTCTGCCCGGTGACACATCCGGCCCAAAGGCAAATGCCTGGCCGGTCGAACGGAGAAGACATGGACGCCTTGATCAAATCGATTCGCCCCAACAAGCCGGCCGATGCGAAGGCCAGCGAGCTCGACCCTTCAGAATTCCTGGCGGCGGCCGTCCGCGCCGACCAGCCGCGCCCGTCGCGGGCGGAGGCCGAGGACGCCGTGAAGACGCTGCTCGCCTATATCGGCGAGAACACCGGCCGCGAGGGCCTGCTCGACACGCCGCGCCGCGTGGTCGAGGCCTATGACGAGCTCTATCAGGGCTATCATCAGTGCCCGGCCGAAGTGCTGAACCGCACCTTCGGCGAGACCGCTGGCTACGACGACTTCGTCCTCGTCCGCGACATCGAATTCACCTCGCAGTGCGAGCATCACATGATGCCGTTCTACGGCAAGGCGCATATCGCCTACACGCCTGTGGAGCGCGTCGTGGGTCTCTCCAAGCTGGCGCGGCTGACCGATATCTTCGCCCGCCGCCTGCAGACCCAGGAGCATCTCACGGCGCAGATCGCGGCCGCGATCGACGAGGTGCTCAAGCCCCGTGGCGTTGCCGTGCTGATCGAGGCGGAGCATACCTGCATGTCGGTGCGCGGCGTCGCCAAGCATGGTGCATCGACCTTCACCAGCCGCTTCACCGGCATGTTCCGCGACAATCCGGCGGAGCAGCAGCGTTTCCTGTCCCTGGTGCGAGGACCGAACCGGTAACCTCGCATTTTCCTCAGCGAGGTTTTCCGTGTCCGCATCGACCCACGATCATGACCGCGAGGAAGGGCTGGCCTTCCAGCCCAAATTCGACGCGACAGGTCTTGTGACCTGCGTCGCGACCGATGCCGCGACCGGCGACGTGCTGATGGTCGCGCATATGAACGAAGAAGCCCTGCGCAAGACGATCGCGACCGGCGAGGGCTGGTATTTCAGCCGCTCGCGCAATGCGCTGTGGCGGAAGGGCGAGAGCTCGGGCCAGACCCAGCGCGTGATCGAGATCCGGATGGATTGCGATCAGGACGCGGTGTGGATCAAGGTCGAGCAGATCGGCGCGGCCTGCCACACCGGACGGCGCTCCTGCTTCTATCGCGCCGTAAAGGGCGAGGGCGGCAATGTCAGCCTGTCCTTTGTCGACGACGAGCGGCTGTTCGATCCGGCGCAGGTCTACCGCAAATAGCGGGTCCTGCTGGGCTCTCTGGATTCATCTTAACGCGCCGTTAACCATAATTACGGCAAGTTGAACGGACATGGGTGCCGATTGCCGGCGCCCGGCAAGGCACCCGGACAGATGGCGGTCGACCTCTTCAATGCGACGGCTTCGGCAGGTGTCGATGCTTCGCGCCTGAAGGTCGCCGGTTCGATCAAGCAGGCGGCCGCGACCACCGGCACGAGCTTCGAATATTTGCTCACGACCGCGAAGATGGAATCCAATTTCAATCCGCGGGCCGGTGCCACGACCTCGTCGGCGCACGGACTCTATCAATTCATCGACCAGACCTGGCTCGGCACCGTCAAGGAGGCCGGAAGCCAACTGGGCTACGGCCAGTATGCCGACGCCATCACCAAGAATTCCGACGGCAGTTATTCGGTCAGCGATCCCTCAGCGCGGAGTGCGGTCATGAAGCTGCGCGACGATCCCGATGCGGCGTCGTCGATGGCGGCGGTGCTGACGCAATCCAACAGCTTCAAGCTCACCGGCACGCTCGGCCGTCGTCCGACCGATGCCGAGCTCTATATGGCGCATTTCATGGGCGTCGGCGGCGCCGGCAAGCTGATCTCGAGCGCCGAGGACAGCCCGAGCGCCAATGCCGCCGCGATGTTTCCGAAGGCGGCGGCCGCCAACCAGTCGATCTTCTACGACAAGTCGGGCAGCGCGCGCAGCGTCAGCCAAGTCTATTCGATGTTGACCATGCGCTACGCCGCGGCTGCGAATTCGAACGACACGCGCACGGCCTTTGCCGCGGCGGGCGGCGACACCATGAGCCCCTATGCGATCGCAAGCGCTGCGCCGACACAGGCGCTGACCATGGACACCGCGTCCTATCTTTCGACCTTCCCGAATGCCCGCGCCGCCTCATCAGCCGGTGCGACCTCGGCCGTCGCATCGGCACAGCTGGCGCCAGCCTTCCGCTCGCTCTACCAGGGCGGCGATCGTTCGGAGCCGATCTCGCCGGCGGTGCAGGAACTGTGGGGCAATTCCGCATCGCTGACCGCGTCGGCGACGCCAAAGGTCCGCGCGCCCGGACGGCTTGATCTTTTCAGCGACCCGAACGGCACCTACAGCAACGGCTAGATTGCTGGCTTCGCAGGCGCGTTGGCGCGCCGTGGCCGTCTTAACGAAACGTCAATAATCCCAAACGTTTATGGTGAACCCTTTGTTAAGCGTCATGGTTTATTTTTCCTTGTAGTGGCGTCGTATGTCGATGCCGTCTCGTTGCGTAAGCCGGCAGGACCATGATCGTTCGGCAGTTCATTAGTTGGATTAGGACCGCTCCAGCAGGCGAGCGGGCAGAGGCGACGCGGGCGTTGGCCCGGGCCTGGCTCATTTCGGATCTCACCGAGGACGACCGCATCGCAGCCGAAGGCGCGCTGCTGATGCTGCTCGATGACCCGTCGCCGCTGGTGCGACAGGCGATGGCCGAGGTGTTTGCCTACAGCGCGGAGGCGCCGGCCACGATCGTGCAGGCACTGTCGGCCGACCAGCCGGCGATCGCGCTGCCGGTGCTGGAGCATTCGCCGCTGTTGATCGACGCCGACCTGGTCGACATCGTCGCGACCGGCTCCGACGAGATGCAGTGCGCGATCGCGCGCCGCGCCAATCTGCCGGCCTCGGTCGCCGCGGCGATCGCCGAGGTCGGCTCGGCGGCGGCCGCGCTCGAGCTGATCGAGAATCCCTACGCCGGGCTTGCGCCATTCTCCTTCGACCGCATCGTCGAGCGCCACGGCCATCTCGCCGCCATCAGGGAATCGATGCTGCAGCTGGAAGATTTGCCGTCGGCGACGCGGCTGGCGCTGGTCGCAAAGCTCTCCGACACGCTGGCGCAGTTCGTCGTCGCGCGAAACTGGCTCGGCGCCGACCGCGCCGACCGCATCGCCGGCGAGGCGAAGGAGCGCTCCACGGTGAACATCGCCGCGCGTGCCTTCGGCGACGACATGCAGAACCTGATCACGCATCTGCGCGCCACCGGTCAGCTCACCGCCGGGCTGATCCTGCGCGCGCTGCTCTCGGGCAATCTCGATTTGTTCGGGGCCGCGCTCGCCGAACTGTCCGGACTGCCCTATGGCCGCGTTTCCGCGCTCCTGAACGACCGCGGCGGCAACGGCCTGCAGGCGCTGCTGCGGCGGGCCGGCCTGCCGGAATCCACCTACGCGGCGTTCCGCGTCGCGCTCGAGGCCAGCCACGAGGTCGGCTATGTCGACAGCGGCGACGGCGCCGCGCGGCTGCATCGCCGCATGGTCGAGCGCGTGCTGACCCATTGCGAGACCGATCATTCGGCCGCCGAGCCGCTGCTGATCCTGCTGCGCCGCTTTGCGACCGAATCGGCTCGCGAGGATGCGCGGATGTTCTGCGAGGAGCTCGCCGCGGAAGACGCGATCGCGGTGCTGCCTTACGACGACGATCTGATCGCGGCCTGAAGGCCGCGTTTCCCGTGATTGACGATGATTGAAGCCGTGGCCGCCGCCGCGGCGCGCCGCTATTCGCCAGGTGCGATGCTCGGCGCGAGGATGGCCTCGAGGTGCTCGGGCCGGTCGCGGTTGGCGTGGGTCAGGAATTCATCGGCGATGCCGCGGAGCTGCTTGCTCAGCACGCCGGCAACGACCGCAGTGTCGAGCTTGGTGCGGTTGCGCACGATCGCCTGCACGGCATTGATATGGTGGGCAATCAGCTGCGCCGGCACCGCGGCGAGGTCGGGCGCGTGCTCGATGATACGGCACAGGCTCTCGGCCGCCGCCGCCGCCGAGGGATAACCGAATGTCGCGGCATCGCCCTTGATGTCGTGCGCGGCGCGGAACAGCTCATCGCGCGTCTTGTCGTTGAAGCCTTCGCGCTGCACCGTGGCGTGCGCGGCCGAGAGGCGGTCGGCCTCGATCGCCATCCATTCCTTGAACTCGCCCGACAACCCGGCGAGCGCCTTTTCGGCGCGGCCGACCGGATCGTCGAGATCGCTCTCGGGGACGCGCAGCAGCACCTTGCGCAGCGGGTTCGGCTGCGTGATGACATGGTGGGTGCCGAAACTCTTGACCTCGATCGTCCCGGGTTTGTCTTTCGCCATGGCGATATCCTAAATGGTCGAGCGCGCCTTCTCGAGCAGCGACGGCTGTTGCAGGATTTCGACCTCGCCGCTGCCGCGGCGTTCGGGGCCGATATAGGTGTTGGTGGTGTTGCGGCGGCGGTCGGGACCAAAATAGGTCTTGGTCTTGATGAACGGGCGCGGGTTGGCGACCACGTTCATGATGCGCTGGTAGAGGCCCTTGGCCGAGATCGGCTTGGCCAGGAATTCGGTGACGCCGGCATCGCGCGCCACGGTGACGCGGCGCTTCTCGGAATGCCCGGTCAGCATGATGATCGGCGCGTAGGGATTGCCCTTGGATTCCGGCTGTCGGATCATCTGCGCGAGCTCGAGGCCGTCGAAGATCGGCATCGACCAGTCGGTGATGACGATGTCGGGCACGTAATGGGTGTACATCTCGAGCGCGGTGGCGCCGTCCTCGGCCTCATACACCTCGCGCGCGCCGAACGAATGCAGCAGCGTCCGCAGGATGCGGCGCATGTGCGGATTGTCGTCGCAAATCAAAAATCGCAGCTTGTTGAAATCGATGCGATACATGGTCCGGTCCCGAACGGGCATACCGGGCCAATGCGGTATTACCCGACGTTAACCATATCCTGCCCGGGGTTAATGATTGGTTGCCGGGCAAGGGGAGCAAGGGCGGCGCGCCGTCAGTAGCCGAACTGCTCGCGCAGGATGCGCTCTTCGAGCGAGTGGCCGGGGTCGAACAGCATCCGCATCGCGATCGTCTTGTCGGAGAGCACCTCGACCCGGCGGACGTCGCGGACCTCGTCATGGTCGGCGACCGCGGCGACCGGGCGCTTCTCGTCCTCGATCACCTCGATCACCACGAAGGCGGAATTCGGCAGCAGCGCGCCGCGCCAGCGCCGCGGCCGGAACGCGCTGATCGGGGTCAGCGCCAGCAGCGCCGCGTTGATCGGCAGGATCGGCCCCTGAGCGGAGAGGTTATAGGCGGTCGACCCGGCCGGCGTCGCCACCAGGATGCCGTCGGCCATCAGTTCGGGCATCCGCTCATGCTCGTCGATCAGGATGCGCAGCTTGGCGACCTGGTAGGTCTGCCGGAACAGCGCGACCTCGTTGATGGCGTGATGCAGATGCACCGCGCCGTGGATGTCGGTCGCGCGCATCAGAAGCGGATTGATCAGCGACTCTCGCGAGGCGGCCAACCGCGTGCGCAGTTCGTGCGTCGAATATTCGTTCATCAGGAAGCCGACGGTGCCGCGATGCATGCCGTAGATCGGCTTGCCGCTGCGCATGTTGGCGTGCAGCGTCTGCAGCATCAATCCGTCGCCGCCGAGCGCAACCACGACGTCGGCATCGGCGGCCGAATGGTTGCCGTACATCGCGGTCAGCTGCTCGAGCGCGGTCTGCGCTTCCGCGCTCGCGCTGGCGACGAAGGCGATCTTGTCATACCGCTTGGAGCTAGCCATCGCTCACGAACTCGTTTGGCACGGAACACGCCGCGCTCGTCTATACATCCCGGACGGGCTTGTCGAGATGGTCCAGGAACGGACCGCATGCCTTGCGGGTGCCGCCAAGCTAGCGCAGTTTGCAGACGAAATGCGTAAATGTCGGCCCAGGGAGTGAACGGCATGGCTAACAGTTTTGCGACACAGCTCACCGCGGCGTTGCTGGTGGCCTGCCTCGCAACCGCGGTGCGGGCCGACGACGAGACACCGCAACCGTCGCCGTCGCCGAGCGCGCAGGCCCCAAGCGGTCAGAACCCAAGCGGCCAGAAGGGAGGACGGGCAGGGCGCGGCGAGGCCGGCTCCGGCGCCGTGGCCAACACGCCTGCCGCCGAGCAGCACCGCCTGCCGCCGGATTCCACGACCAAGCAATCGGTCGCGCTGCCAGGCCGCACGCTGAACTTCAGCGCGACCGCGGGCTCGATCCGCGTGTTCGACGACAAGGGCGAGCCGCTCGCCGATATCGCCTATACCTCCTACCAGCTCGACGGCGCCGAGAAGGCGAGCCGCCCGGTGACGTTCCTGTTCAACGGCGGGCCGGGCTCCGCGTCGGCCTGGCTGCAATTCGGCAATGTCGGGCCGTGGCGACTGCCGTTCGACGGCGACGGCGCGGTGTCCTCGGCCTCGCCGGAGCTGCAGCCGAATACGGACACCTGGCTCGATTTCACCGATCTCGTTTTCATCGATCCGGTCGGCACCGGCTACAGCCGCTTCGTCACCACCTCGGAGGATGCGCGCAAGCGCTTCTTCACCGTCGATGGCGATGCCAATTCGGTCGCGCTGGTGATCCGCCGCTGGCTGGAGAAATACGACCGGCTGACCTCGCCGAAATATCTTACCGGCGAAAGCTATGGCGGCATTCGCGGGCCCAAGGTGGTGCGCAATCTGCAAATGCAGCAGGGTGTCGGGGTCCGCGGCCTGATCCTGATCTCGCCGGTGCTCGATTTCCGCGACTATACCGGTACCAGCATCCTGCAATATGTCGCGAGCCTGCCGACCATGACGGCGGTCGCGCGGCACGCGAAGGGGCCGGTGACGCGCGAGGATCTCGCCGACGTCGAGAGCTACGCGCGCGGCGATTTCCTGCTCGATCTCGTCAAAGGGCAGGCCGATACCGAGGCCACCGCGCGGCTCGCCGACAAGGTCGCAACCCTGACCGGCATCGACCCGGCGGTGAGCCGCAGGCTCGCCGGCCGCTTCGACATCGGCGAATTCCGCCGCGAGTTCGATCGCAAGAACGGCAAGGTGACCGGCCGCTACGATGGCTCGGTCGAAGGCTTCGATCCCTTTCCGGACTCCAGCTCGTTCCGCTTCAACGATCCGTCCGGCGATCCCTTGATGGCGCCGCTGACCAGCGCCGCCGTCGATCTCACCACGCGCAAATTGAACTGGCGGCCGGACGGCTCCTATCATCTGCTCAGCGAGAGCGTGAACAAGGCCTGGGAGTTTGGTCATGGCGTCAACCCGCCGGAGTCGGTAACGCAGCTGCGCCAGATGCTGGCGCTCGACCCCAAGCTGAAGCTCCTGATCGGTCACGGCCTGTTCGATCTCGCGACGCCGTACTTCGCCTCGAAGATCATCCTCGACCAGCTGCCGGCCTTCGCGGGTCCGAGCCGCACCAGGCTCGCGGTCTATCCCGGCGGCCACATGTTCTACTCTCGCGACGGCTCGCGCCAGGCATTCCGCAAGGAGGTCGAGGCGCTGGTGAAGTGAGGGGAATATCGCTGCCGATCGGAGTGGAGTAGCGGACGGAGCGTGATCTCTTTCCGACGAAAGCCGGACCCATACGCCGCGGCGGCGTTGGGACCAAACGATTTCGCCGTCCGCTTTGCGTGCTCTCGTCAGCACCACGCTCGGCGTCCACCGCATCTCGACCCACGCTCGTGACGACCGCGAGCGCCCCTCGATCGGGTGAGACTGGTGCATTGAACGTCTGGTTTGGGGAATGTTCTGAAAAGCCAAATAGGTCGCCGGCGCCGGCGATATTTGATGGGTATCACTTCGTTCCACCCATCCTCCGATTCCACGCTTCCGAATTGCACCGGGTCAATTTATTTCAGCCATAGGTCTCCACAATGAAATCGATCAGGGCGCGGAGCTTCGGCGTCATCTTGCGGTTCTTCGGCCACAGGATCTGGCGCGCGCGGCTTTGCGTCGTGTAATTGGGCAGCAGCACCTGCAGCCGCCCCGCGGCGATATCGTCGGCCAGCAGCTCGTCGCGCATCAGTATGATGCCCGCGCCGGCGAGCGCCGCATAGCGGATGCCGAATGCGTTGTTGATGGTCAGGCGGCTCTCGACGTCGACATGCACTTCGCCTTCCGGCCCGGAGAGCTCCAACGCCTCGCGTCCGACCAGCCAGGATAGCGCAGGCATTCATGGGCGGCGAGATCCGTTGGATGGGTCGGCGTGCCGTGTTCGGCGAGATAGCCTGGCGCTGCGCAAACCACGCCGGTGTAGGGCGACAGCGAGCGCGACATCATGGTGGAGTCGGTCAGCGTGCCGACGCGGATCGCGGCGTCGAGGCCTTCCTCGAGCAGATCGACCATCCTGTCGCTGAGCACGAGGTCGACCGAAACCTCCGGGTATTTCCTCATGAAGCGGACCAGCGCGGGCGCCAGGCTGTACGACCCGAAGGCGACCGAGGTCGCGACGCGGAGCTTGCCGCGCGGCGCGCTCAACGCTTCCTCGACCAGCGCATCGCCGGCCTCGGCCTGTTCCAGCAAATGCTTGCAGTGATCGAGATAGCTGCGGCCGAGCTCGGTGAGGCCCTGCCGCCGCGTCGACCGGTTGATCAATTGCGAGCCGAGCCGGTCCTCGAGAAAACGGATATGCTTGCCGATCATGGTCGGCGAGATCCGCAGCTCTTTGGCCGCCGCGGTGAAGGAGCCGAGATCGGCGACGCGGGCGAACACGGCCATGCTGGTCAGTCGGTCCATGGATTGTAAACCAATGGTTATTTCAGTGCGCATCATCGCGCCGCTTACGCGGCATTGGAATTGGATTTATTACCACAAGTGAGTAATCGGCGCGATTGCGCGTTCGATCGCTTTGGAATGTCGCGGTTGCGCCCGGAGGGGCGCAGTCCGGGCGGGTCTCGAACGAGGACAGGAGTGTCAGGATGCCTTTCCAGATCATGATCAATGGGACCAGTCATTCGGTCGATGCCGATGGCGATACGCCGCTGCTGTGGGTGCTGCGCGACGTGCTCGGCATGACCGGCACCAAGTTCGGCTGCGGCATGGCGCTGTGCGGCGCCTGCACGGTGCATCTCGACGGCACCGCGGTGCGCTCCTGCATCACGACGATCGACAGCATCGGGGACTCCAGGATCACGACCATCGAGGCGGTCGGCGGGACGCCGGCCGGCAAGAAGATCCAGGACGCCTGGCTCGCGCATGAGGTGCCGCAATGCGGCTATTGCCAGTCGGGGCAGATCATGTCCGCCTCCGCCTTGCTCGCAAGCAAGCCGAAGCCGACCGATACTGATATCGACGACGCGATGTCGGGCAATATCTGCCGCTGCGGCACCTATGTGCGCATTCGCGAAGCCATCAAGCAAGCCGCGCAGTCGGGAGGTTGAGCCATGACGCTGATCGACAATTTGTCTGAGCGCGCCGCCGATCTGTCGCGGCGCAATTTCCTCCGCACCAGCGCGATCGCAGGCGGCGGCCTGCTGCTCAGCGTGAGCCTGCCGTTCGCCAGCCGCGAGAGCGAAGCCGCGGCCGCCGGTCACTTCGCGCCGAATGCCTTCATCCGGATCGGCAGCGACGGCAAGGTCGTGTTGACCATGCCCTATGTCGAGATGGGGCAGGGCACCTACACCTCGATCCCGATGCTGATCGCCGAGGAGCTCGAGATCGGCCTGAAGCGGGTTCAGCTCGAGCACGCGCCGCCGAGCGACAAGCTCTATGCCAACCCGCTGCTCGGCGTGCAAGCCACCGGCAATTCGAATGCGATGCGCGGCGCCTGGCAGCCGATGCGGAAAGCCGGCGCCACGGCGAAGGCGATGCTGGTCGCGGCCGCGGCGAAACGCTGGAACGTCGAGCCCGGCGCGTGCCGCGCAGAGAACGGCGAGGTGCATCATGCGGCGTCGGGACGCAAGCTCGGTTACGGCGAACTGGCGGCCGACGCGGCGCAGATGCCGGTGCCGGAGAACGTGACGCTGAAGAGCCCGGCCGAGTTCAAGCTGATCGGCACGCCGGCCAAGCGGCTCGATACGCCCTCCAAGATCAACGGCTCGGAGGTCTACGGTATCGACGCGCGGCCGCCCGGCGTGAAGATCGCGACGCTGGCGCAGTCGCCGGTGTTCGGCGGGCGGGTCAAGCGCGTGGATGATGCGGCGGCGAAAGCCGTCAACGGCGTGCGCCGGATCGTGAAGCTCGATGACGCGGTCGCCGTGGTGGCCGATCACATGGGGGCGGCGAAGAAAGGTCTCGCGGCGATCACGATCGAGTGGGACGAGGGCGCTCACGCCAAGCTCGCCACGTCAGATATCGCGCGCGAGCTCGAAGCCGCCACTACGAAGCCCGGCGCGGTCGCGCAGAATATCGGCGACGCCGACAAGGCGCTGGCGGGCGCGGCGACGAAACTCGAGGCAAGCTATCAGCTGCCGTTCCTCGCCCATGCAACGATGGAGCCGATGAACTGCACCGTGCATGTTCGCGCCGACGGCTGCGAAATCTGGGTCGGCAACCAGGCGCTCTCGCGCGTGCAGGCGGTGGCCGCGAAGATGCTGGACCTGCCGCCGGAGAAGGTGGTGGTGCACAATCACCTGCTCGGCGGCGGTTTTGGCCGCAGGCTCGAGGTCGATGGTGTCATTCGCGCCGTACAGATCGCAAAGCAGGTCGATGCGCCGGTCAAGGTGGTATGGACCCGCGAGGAGGACATCCAGCACGACATGTACCGGCCGTACTGGTGCGACCGGATTGCGGTCGGCCTCGATGCAGCCGGCAAACCGGTGGCTTGGAACAACCGCTTCGCGGGTTCTTCCGTCATTGCGCGATGGGCGCCCCCGGCGTTCCGCAACGGTCTCGACCCCGACACGACAGAAGGCGCGATCAATCTCGTCTATGACATTCCGAACTTCCACGTCGAATATGTCCGGGTCGAGCCACCCGGCATTCCGACCGCGTTCTGGCGCAGCGTCGGGCCCTCGCACAACGTGTTCGTCACCGAAAGCATGATCGACGAGATGGCGGCGGCCGCCAAGCAGGACCCGGTCGAATATCGCAAGGCGCTGCTCGGCAAGTCGCCGCGCGCCAAGGCGGCGCTCGAGCTCGCGGCGGCCAAGGCCGGTTGGGGCGGCAAGCTGCCTGCCGGGCGTGGCCGCGGCGTGTCGCTGCAATTCGTGTTCGGCAGCTACCTCGCACAGGTCGCCGAGGTCGAGGTTGCCAAGGACGGTTCGATCCGTGTCCATCGCGTCGTCTGCGCGATGGATTGCGGCACCGTCGTCAATCCCGACACCGTGCAGGCGCAGCTGCAGAGCGGAGTCAATTTCGGGGTCACCGCCGCGCTCTATGGCGAAATCACGCTGAAGGACGGTCGCATCGAGCAGAGCAATTTCGACAGCTACCAGATGCTGCGGATCGATCAGGCCCCGGCCATCGAGGTCCATATCGTGCCGAGCACAGAGCCGCCGGGCGGCATGGGCGAGACCGGGACATCGGGAATCGTGCCTGCGATCAGCAATGCGATCTTCGCGGCGACCGGCAAGCGGCTGCGAAAGATGCCGGTCGATCCGGCGGTGTTGAAGCAGACGTGATCGATTGCGCGATACCCAGAGGGGGTATATAGCTGGTCGCGATTTGCAGCAGGCTGATTTGCGGCTGGCCTGCTGCTGGGTGCGATCGGAGCGATCGGGCGGGTGTTGGTGCGGTTGGACAGGTCAGGGCGGGTGCGGGCGGGGTGTTCCATCATCTTGGCCTATTTGTTTTGCGTTCTCGCCCCGTCCGTTGCGCTTGCATTCGGAGCGCCGTTTCCGTGCTTGACTGATGAGGTCCCGCCGGCCGCCGCCGCGCATGTGCACGGGATGACGAAGGTGCATGCCGAAGGCGTCGCGCACGATCATGCCGCACATGATCATGGTGGCATGCATGGCCAGCACGCGGCCAATGCCACCGACCAACATGCGAAGCACAGCCACGACGGCAAGAATGCGCCGGGACCATGCTGCGCGATGATGTGCGTGTCGGCGCTGCCGGCCGATCTTCCGTCCGTCACTGCTCCCTTGCACCCGATCGCGACCCGTCTCGCCGAGGCTCTTCAGAGCCTGCACAGCGAGGCGCCGGCGCGGCTCTATCGTCCCCCCATCGCCTGATCCTCAGCTGACATCGTGGCTGCGCCGCGCGCTCGCGTGCGCATGCCTGTCATTCATCTGACGATCGGGACAGACCCATGTATTCGCATTTCGGGGGGAGGCTCGCCGCCGTGGCCACACGGCTTGGCAACCGGCTTGGCTGGCGCGCGCCATCCACATTCGCGTTGCGGATCGCCTCCGCCATCCTCGCGGCCGGGTCGCTTGCCGGCTGCATGGCCAACGGCCGGCCGCTTGCCGCCGCAGGCGATCCGGCAAACCCGTCGGCGGGCAGCGCCAGCGTCGGCTACCGCTCGACGATCGCGCCCTACAGCAGCCTGCGTCCGGCGACGCCGCTGCCCTGGCGCGAGCGCAACGACGGCGTGACGCCGCCGACCAATTCGAATCGGTAGGAGGGCGCCATGCGACATCTGGCCATCGTGCCGATCCTGCTGCTGACATCCGCGCTCGCGGGATGCGCGTCATTCTCGCCCGACGGCGGCATGGGCGTCGTCTCCGAGGTCACCGCGCAGGCGATCGGCAAGGACATCGCCTTCGTTCGCACCAAAGACGAAGCCACAACTGTCGACGCCGCGGTGAAGCGGCTGCTGGCGCGCAACCTGACTGCGGATGCCGCCGTCCAGCTCGCGCTATTGAACAACAAGGGTTTGCAGGCCGCCTATAACGAGCTGGCGTTGGCGGAGACGGAACTCGTCGCCGACAGCCTGCCGCCCAACCCGACCTTCTCGGTTTCCCGGATCACCGGCAACGGCGCCAGCGAGGTCGAGCGGCAGGTGGTCGGCGACATCCTGGCGCTCGCGATGCTGCCGGCGCGCTCCGAGATCGCGCGCGAGCGCTTCCGCCAGGCGCAGCTCAAGGCTGCGCTCGCTACCTTGCGGCTCGCTGCCGAGGTGCGGCGCGGCCATGTCGCGGCGGTAGCGGCGAACGAGACGGTCGCGCTGCTGACGGATGCGAAGGCGACTGCCGAATCGACCGCGCAGCTCGCGAAGAAACTCGGCGAGACCGGCGGCATGAACAAGCTCGACCAGGCCCGCGAGCAGGTGTTCTACGCCGAGATCACGGCCGACCTCGCCAGCGCGCGGCAGAATGCGGCGAGCTCGCGCGAGCGGCTGGCGCGTCTCTTGGGATTGTGGGACGGCGATCTCGGCTTCCGGATTTCGAGCAAGCTGCCATTGCTGCCGAAGCGGCCACTGGAACAGCCGTCGATCGAGGTCGCCGCGGTCGGTCATCGCGTCGATCTGCAGATCGCACGGATGGAGATTGTCGCGCTCGCCAAGGCGCTCGATCTCACCGAAGCGACGCGCTTCGTCACGCTGCTCGACGTCGCCGGCATCGACAGGCGGACGCGCGATCCCGAGGGCCCGCCATTCAGGGAGCGCGGCTTCGACGTCCAGTTCCAGATCCCGATCTTCGACGGCGGCGAGGTGCGGGTGCGTCAGGCGGCCGAGACCTACCGGCAGGCTATGAACCGGCTGACCGAGAAGGCCATCAATGTCCGCTCCGAGGCGCGCGACGCCTATCGCGTCTACCGCTCGACTTACGACATCGCGAGCCACTACCAGCGCGAGGTGCTGCCGCTGCGGCAGATCATCACCGAGGAGATGCAGCTGCGCTTCTCCAGCATGCAGGTCGACGTGTTTGCGCTGCTGACCGAAGCGCGGCAACGGCTCGGCTCGCTGCGCGCAGCGATCGACGCCAAACGCGACTTCTGGCTGGCGCAATCCGACCTGCAGACCGCGATCAACGGCGACGGCCCGGCGGCCGCGCCATCGACACCATCCGCCATCACCTCGACCGCGCCTGCGGCCGGCGATCATTGAGAGGAGACGTAGATGTTTTCACGTCGAGGATTTTTGGGGAGCGCGGCGCTGGTCACGGCAAGCGCGGTCAGCGGCCGCGTTCAGGCTGCCGCCATTCCGGAGGCGCCGACCATGGACAGAGCGGTGATGCAGCCGCCGCTGCATCCGTCGAGCGGGCCCGACTACCGGCCTGTGGTGACGCTCAACGGCTGGTCACTGCCGTGGCGGATGAACGGCGACTGGAAGGAATTCCATCTCGTCGCCGAGCCGGTGGTGCGCGAATTCGCTGACGGCATGAAGGCCAATCTCTGGGGCTATAACGGCCAGGCGCCGGGACCGACGATCGAGGCGGTTGAAGGCGACAAGGTCCGCATCTTCGTCACCAACAAATTGCCTGAACATACCACGGTACACTGGCACGGCATGATCGTGCCGTCAGGCATGGACGGCGTCGGCGGCCTCAACCAGCCGCACATCAAGCCGGGCAAGACCTTCGTCTACGAGTTCGAGATGAAGCACAGCGGGACCTTCATGTACCACCCGCATTCCGACGAGATGGTGCAGATGGCGATGGGCATGATGGGCATGTTCATCGTGCACCCGCGCGATCCGGCGTTTCGTCCGGTCGACCGCGACTTCGTCTTCATCATGAGCAGCTACCTGATCGACCCCGGCACCTATCTGCCGAAGGTCAACGAGATGACCGACTTCAACATGTGGACCTGGAACAGCCGCGTCTATCCCGGCATCGATCCGATGCCGATCCGGCTTGGCGACCGGATCCGCGTGCGGATCGGCAATCTGACCATGACCAACCATCCGATCCATGTGCACGGACACAATTTCGCGGTGACCTGCACCGACGGCGGCTGGGTGCCGCAGAGCGCACAATATCCGGAGACCACGACCGACGTGCCGGTCGGCGCCGTCAGGGCGTTCGACATGCTCGCCGACAATCCGGGCGACTGGGCGTTTCACTGCCACAAGTCGCACCACACCATGAACGCGATGGGCCACGACATGCGCAATTTCATCGGCGTGTCGCGTCAGGATCTGGCGAAGGCGGTCGGCAAGCTCGCGCCCGACGCGATGGTGATGGGATCGACCGGGATGGCGATGGGCAACATGGAGATGCCGGCGCCCGACAACACGCTGCCGATGATGACCGGAACGGGACCGTTCGGGCCGATCGAGATGGGCGGCATGTTCACCGTGATGAAGATCCGCGACGGGCTCGGCCGCGACGATTACGCCGATCCCGGTCCATACAATTATCCATCGGGCACCGTTGCCTATGAGGTCGACGCGCCAGCCGCCGAGCCCGCGCGGCAGCCGCCGGCCGCGCCCGAGCGGAAGAGCAAGCCATCGATGAAGGGAATGAAGATGTAGCGGATCGACGCGACGTCCCACGAAAAGCAAGCATCAAACTCAAGATGGAGAGTCCATTGAAGAATCTCACAACGACCGTCATCGCCCTCGTTGCGCTGTCCATCACCGCGATGCCGTCGCGCGGTCACGAAAGACACGGTCACCAATCCTATTCGGCCGGTGAGCCCGGCGATCCGAGCAAGCCGTCGCGTACGGTCGAGGTCGAGATGAAGGAGATGGAGTTCACGCCGTTCCGCATCGAGGTCAAGCGCGGCGAACAGATTCGCTTCGTGATCAAGAATGGCGGCACCGAGGATCACGAATTCCTGCTCGCGACCACCGAGGAGAATTTGAAGCATGCCGAAGTCATGAAGAAGCATCCGCACATGGAGCATGACGATCCGAACGGCGTCCGCCTCGCGCCGAAGAAGAGCGCGGAGATCGTCTGGAAGTTCACCAAGGCCGGAACATTCGAATATTCGTGCCTGATTCCCGACCATCGCGACTACGGGATGACCGGCCGCGTCATCGTGAAATGAAACCAGCAACAAAAGAAAGGACAACAACGATGAACAGGATGATCCGGATGGCAGGCGCGATCACGCTCGCGCTGGCGCTGACATTGGGCGGCGCTTTCGCGCAGGCCGCAGCCATCAACGGCGAGGTCAAGAAGATCGACGAGGGCGCGGGCAAGATCACGCTCAAGCACGGCCCGGCCAAGAGCCTCGGCATGGACGAAGCGATGACGATGGTCTACCGGGTCAAGGATCCCGCGCTGCTCAAGCGGGTCAAGGTCGGCGACAAGGTCAAGTTCGAAGCCCAGGAGGGCGACGGCGGCTACACCGTCACCGCGATCCAGAAGGCGAAGTGAGGCGACATCGGTCTCGTCGCTCCGCGCACGATGGGCTGTCGGCTGAAACACCGCCGGCAGCCGCGCATGGCGGATTCAGCCGCACGTGCCGTGTTCTGCCGCCTGAGACGTGGGAGGGGAGGCAGGGGAATTCGCCTTGCATTTACCTTAAATGATGGCGCCGGGGGAACGTCCGTGGCAGCGGCGCGTTGCTGTGCATCATTCGTGCGCAGAAGGCCCCTCCATGACAGTCAACGCGGCAATACTGATGGCGGCATTGGTGCTGTCGGGAACCGTGTTGGCGCAGAGCTCCGGTCCGTCGGCCGGCTTGGCGGGAGCCGGGCAGGCCGCCAACGTCACCACCACCGGCCAGGCGCTGAACACCAGCAAGAAGACCGGCGACAGCGGCCCGCCGATCGCGACGGCCGCGCACCCGGCGAAGCCGGCTGACGGCAGCACGTTGGGCGCGAGCCGTCCGCAAAAGCCCGACCGGCGCCTCGAGCACTACCCGTAGGCTGCGGAGCCCAAGCAAGGCAATCACCTCCAGATGGGTTACCTATCCTATCGCAGCGACATCGATCAGCAAAAAGCCGGCGCAGTCATTGTGACTACACCGGCTTGATGTTTGAACGGTTCGCTTGCTCAGTAAACCAGGCCGGTGCCCGGGGGCTTCTCCAGCGCGGCGGCAAGCGAGCGATATTCGTCGCTGCTGGTGCCGGCGAGCTGGGCGATGCGGTTCAGGTGGTATTGCGCCTGATCGCGGTTGCCCTGTTCGACCTGCCAGAGGCCGTAATACTGCCAGGTGCGCACATGGGCCGGGTCGGCCTTGAGCGCGCGCTCGTACCAGATCTGCGAGACCTTGTAGTCGCCGAGCTTGCGATAGGAATAGCCGATCAGGTTGGCGACGTCGGCACGGTCATCTTGGCCGAGCGCCTTCAGCTGCTCGATCGCGGCGCTATAGTCGTGCTTGTCGTAGATCGTGGCATAGGCGGCGTGATAGCCGGCCAGGAACTTCTGATCGTCGATCGCGGAGCTCTTGTCCTTCTTCGCCTTCTTGCCCTTGCTGCCGCTGTCGGAAGCCGGCGGGGAGGGATTGTCGCCGCCTGCGGCGTAGGCCGAGATGACCGGCCCGGCGGCGAGGGTCATCGAGAGCACTGCGAGGCCCAAAAACTTCCAAAGAAACTTCGGCGACTTGCTCATTCCTGGTTGCTCCTGATCGTTCCTGATCGTGCTCGGTAATCCTACACCCAAGCCTGCTGACTTGAACACCCGAGGGTGCAGAACATTCCCGCCCGGGTCCACGATTGCGTGATCCCCGCCGGCAGGGGGCGGCCAACATGACCAAGATGTCATTCACATGAATGAATACCGTCAGCGCCCTTCAGAACGGGTTCAGTGCGCGGCCCATAAGGTCACGTGCATTGATCGGTGAGGCCGACCATCCGGCCGGAGACCTCTCGATCCCGCAGAGGAGACCACCATGCTGAAGACGATTTCCGCCGCGCTGCTCGCCATGTCCGTGATCGCAGCGCCCGCGCTCGCCGCTGAGGCCGGCAAGACTGCTGCGCCCGCGCCGGTGACCACGACCGCCCCGGCGGCCAAGGCCGCCCCCGTCATCAAGAGCGAGCAGCTGCCCTCGAAGGTGCGCAACGCCAACGCCAAGATGCACCACAAGCACTATCGCCATCACCACCACCACAAGCACATGGGCATGCTGAAGGTGAAGGCGCCGAAGCATGCGACCAAGCACGTCCACGCGAAGGTCGCCACCAAGCACGTCGCGCCGGCCAAGCGCGGCTGATCAAGCGGGGCTGAGCCTGATCCGAAGGGCGTCGTTCGATCCACATTGCCCCGCTGCGCCCTTGGGATGCAGAACCGGCCCGTCCGTCCATTGCTTCCCCAATGGCGGCGGGCCGGAGTGCGTCGGGGCTTCGGTTGCGAGGCTGGGCGCCGGCTCGGCGGGAACAACCGAGTTGCGAATTCCCCGCCTGGCGGTTTATGAGACGCGGCCGGGGACTCATGAAACAGCGTCGTTTACGGACCTCATCAAAACTGGCGGCGATCCTGCTGCTCTCGATCCCGCTTGCCGGCTGCCTCACCAGCGATGACGGCGGCGGCTCGACCACCTTTACCGACGATCGCGGCGTCGCCAACCAGCCGTTTCCGGACCGGTACCGCGACCAGATCCTGGCCTTCATGCGGACCTACCTGAACAATCCGGTCGGGGTCCGCGAAGCCGGGATCGCCGAGCCGGTGCAGCGCACGGTCGGCGGCCGGCTGCGCTATGTGGTGTGCCTGCGCTACAGCGCAAAGGATACCGACGGCAATTACCGCCCGGCCCGGGAGCGCGGCGTCCTGTTCGTCGACGGCCGGCTCGACCGCATCCTCGACAATGCCGCCGAGGCCTGCGCCGGCGCGTCCTACGCGCCATTTCCGGAACTGGAAAAAATGGCGCGCTAGGCATGATCCGGAAAAGTGTGAAGCGGTTTTCCCTCGCGACAAACGCGTAGCGTTTGCGCGAAGATCATGCCCGCGCTGTAGAGCGCGGCGGCTCGTCGCAACAAGCCTGATCGAATCCTTAGCGAACTCCGATCACTTTTCGGGGAGCGCTGAACTTCAACTTAGCCGTTTGCGACTTACATACAGCCGAAATGCGGCTGCTTAACCGGTGAAAAAACCTTCTGTGGCAAGGAACAAACGGGCGTTGTTGCGACCCCGTCACAGCTCGGAAACATCACAGGTCAGGCATTGCCCCAAAGCAACCTAATTGGCGTCACGTTGTTTGGCTTAACAGCGCAGCGTTCGTAACGGGGATCAGAGATGAAGAAGTTTTTGCTCGGCACAGTCGCGCTGGCCGCCCTTGCGGGCCCGGCATTTGCGGCTGACATGCCGGCCCGCACTTATACCAAGGCACCGCCGCCCTATACCGCCCCGGCGCTCGTCTACAACTGGACCGGTTTTTATATCGGCGGCCATGTCGGCGGCGCGTTCACCGACGGCACCAATCTGATGGGCAGCGACGCGCGCTTCATGGGTGGCGTGCAGGGCGGCTTCGACTATCAGTTTGCGCCGAACTGGGTGATGGGTATCGAGGCGCAGTATTCCTGGCTGCCGAGTTCCTCGAACAATGGCCTGACGTTCCCCGCCGGAACGGTCGTGACCGGCAATACCGACCAGCTCGGTTCGGTGACCGGCCGCCTCGGCTACACTTGGGGTCCGGCGCTGCTCTACGCCAAGGGCGGCTACGCCTGGCGCGACAATAACAACATCACGGCGTCGGTCGGCGGCGTGCCGGCGGCCTTCACCACCGATGGCGGTCACAAGGATGGTTACACGGTCGGCGCGGGCCTCGAATACATGTTCGCCCCGAACTGGTCGGCGAAGGCCGAGTACCAGTACTACAATTTCGGCAAGACGACCTTCACCAGCGGTCCGGCCGACATTGTCGGTACAAGCTTCCGGAACGACGAACATACTGTCAAGCTCGGGGTCAACTACCGCTTCGGCTGGGGCGGTCCGGTGGGCTCCCGCTACTGATCCGTCATCGTATCGTCGAGATCGAAAGGCCGGCCTTCGGGTCGGCCTTTTTCGTTGGCCTGCCGCGTGCCCGCGCTCCCACATTCACCCGATGTTCAGGCCTGATCGTGCAATGCAAAAAATAATTCCTGCATTGCACGGAACTTTCATCGTGATGCGCTATTGTGGGATCGCCGGGCTGGTGGACAAACAAACATGCGTAGCTTTGCGTTAGGGCTGATCATCTCTGCGGTCTCCGTGCCGTGCTTTGCCCAGACCATCCTCAAATCCGAACCCTTGGCACTCGCGCCTTACGAGGTCGTGTTCGTGCAGGACGCCTCCTGCGCGGCCGGCAAGGTGCTCAAGGTGACCGGGTCGATCCGCGGTCTGCATCGGCGGAAAATCTGCGTCTCGCTCGCCGCCGAACAGGCGTCGCTGGCGACGGCGACGCCGTAACGGCAGCGCGACGGCTGCATCGACATCCGGTCCGCCCATGCGCACCGGACGACCCACTGTCCCTCAGTTCAACCGCGGCTCCAGACGCGCTTCGCGTTCGGCATCGGCCTTGTTCTTGGCCGGATCCTCGTTCGGCTCGGGTTGGCACGGCCGGATTTCGTAGTCATTGTCCAGCACCGGGCGCGGCGAGGACTTCTCCTCCTCGGAGACGGTATCCACCACCAGGCCCGATTTCCAGGCAAGCTTCCAGACGTCCGCCTCGGTCGGGTAGGTCTTGCTCAGCTTGGCGTCTTGATAGAACAGCGCGTACGGCATTCGTCGTTTCCCCAAACAACCGACAACGCCAAGGCACGTCCCGGGTTTCACGCAAGATCGCCGTTCCGATCACGGAACTGTGAGCTAAGATTCCGGACAACCGTCTGAAAACATGGGTCATTTCAGGCCTTTCGCCGGAGGGGCCTGAGTCCTTAATGAGCGGTAAACCCCGGAAAAAAGAATCCCCGGGACTCCCCGGGTAGAATCGCCGGATGCTCCGAGCCATGAGAGCGATCCACCAGCCCCCCTACGAACGCGTGCAGCTCGCGCTTGCGGTTGTGCTGCTCGCAGCCTGTGCCGCCAACGTGGCGCTGGTCTGGTCGTGGCTTTAGGGAAACTGGCTCCGGCCAAAACCTGTATGTAGCGGCCCACGCGAAAACGCCGTGGCCGCGCGACGCCTGTAACGATTGACGGGCCGGCCGTTCCTTCCATCATTGCCGCCAGAACAAGTGCCCGCCGCAGCCTGCGCGGACGGGCCGCGATCGGGGTGGAGCTGTCATGATCGAGATGCTGAAGGAACGGGTCAATTGCGACGCCGGCCTGGTGCGGCGCGGCCGCTACCTCACCACGACATTCCTGCTCGAGATCGGCAAGGCCGCCTGGCTGATTGCGATCCATGAAGGCCGCATCGTCGCGGTGACGAAGGGCCCGTTCGTGATGCCGTCGTCGTCCTTTGCGCTGCGCACCTCGGACGAGGAATGGGAGCGGTTCTGCGAAAAGCGGCCGCCACCGGGCTCCAACGACCTGATGGCGCTGATCAAGCGCCGCGTGCTGAAGGCCGAGGGCGAGCTGCAGATCTTCATGGCGAACCTGCGTTACTTCAAGGAGGCGCTCGGCAAGCTGCGCCGCGAGGGAGCCGCCGCATGAGCGCCAAATTCGAACCGATCACCGGCCGCTACATGCATCTCGAACTGTCAGGCCGGGCGCACCGCGTCTATGTCGAGGAGGCCGGCGAGGGCACGCCGCTGCTCTGCCTGCACACCGCGGGCGCCGACGGGCGGCAATATCGCGGCCTGATGAACGATGTCAGCGTTACGCGCAACCATCGCGTCATCGCCTTCGACATGCCCTGGCACGGCAAGTCGTCGCCGCCCAAGGGCTGGCACGACGAGGAATACCAGCTCACCTCGGCGCAATACATGGCGATGATCCTGGCCGTGATGGAGGCGCTCGATCTCGACCGGCCGATCGTGATCGGCTGCTCGATCGGCGGCCGGATCGCGCTGCATCTCGCGCTCGAGCATCCCGAACGCTTCCGCGCGATCATCGGCCTGCAGGCCGGCGCGCATGTCGATCCCTATTACGACCTGAACTTCCTGCACCGGCCGGACGTGCATGGCGGCGAGGTCGCAGCCGCCATCGTCTCGGGTCTGGTTGGGCCCGACGCGCCCGACAAAGAGCGGTGGGAGACGCTGTGGCACTACATGCAGGGCGGTCCGGGCGTGTTCAAGGGTGACCTCTATTTCTACAAGATCGACGGCGATATCCGCTCCCGCGTCGCCGAGATCGACACCAAACGCTGCCCGCTGTTCCTGCTGTCGGGCGAATACGACTATTCCTGCACGCCGGAGGAGACGCTGGCGGTGGCGAACAGCATTGCCGGCAGTGAGGCCACCATTATGAAGGGCCTCGGGCATTTCCCGATGAGCGAGAACCCGGGCGAGTTCTTGAAGCATCTGCTGCCGGTGCTAGAGAAGATTGGCGGCGGCTAGAGCGTTTTCAAGCGAAGTGGATACCGGTTCGCGCTCAGAAAACGCGTCAGAACAAGATTCGCCACTCTCGACCTCGTATGGCGCGGTGTGACAGACTGCGCAATTGCACGAAAAGGTTACGCGGGAGGTCTCCATGCTTCCGAAGGCTGAAGCGGCATATTTCGCGATTGCCGATATTTCCGGCTATACCAACTTCCTCGCGGCGGTCGAGCTCGACCACGCGCAGGACATCATCGCCGATTTCATGGACGTGGTGGTGAAAGGGTTGCGCCCGCCATTTCGCCTCGCCAAGTTCGAGGGCGACGCCGCCTTCGTCTACTCGACCGGGACAATCGACGGCTCGCTGCTGCAGGACGCGATCGAGGGCGCCTATTTCAAATTCCGCCGGCGCCTGCGTGACGTCCGCCAGGCCTCGACCTGCGAGTGCAAGGCCTGCGTCGCGATGGGCGATCTCGATTTCAAATTTGTCGTCCATCACGGCGAGATGGTGAAGCAGAAGATGGGCGGCAGGGAAGAGCTCGCCGGGCGCGACGTCATTCTGGTCCACCGGCTGCTCAAGAACACGGTTGGCGAGAAGGTCGGCGGGCGTGCCTACGCGCTCTACAGCGACGCGGCGATCCGTGCCATGGGCGTCGACCCGGTGGCACAAGGTCTGATCCCGCATCAGGAAACCATCGACATCATCGGCGATGTGATGCTGTGGGCGCGCGATCTCGAGGCGGCGTGGCAGCAGGACGACGCGCAAACGCGGCTGGAGGTGACGCGCGAAGACGCCTACGCGATACTGGAGTTCGACATCGCCGCGCCGCGGCAGACGGTATGGGAGTTCATTACCGTACCCGGGCAATGGCGGAAATGGTGGGACGCCGACGACATCATCGAGGAGTCAGGCAAGGGGCGACGCGGTGTCGGCACCAAAAATCATTGCGCGCACGGCAACCATACCAACGTCGAGGAGACGCTCGACTGGCGTCCGGTCGATTACTTCACGGTCGGGATCACGCTGCCGGTACCCGGAGCGCCGCGTATCATCATGACCCGGGCCGTTCTCGACGGCCCGGACGGAACGTCGCGTTTCGAGCTGCGGATCGCCAAGCCGAAGCCGAAGGACCGGGCGTTCCTCGATGGCGCCGCGGCCAAATTCGCCGAACGGATGACCCAGGCCGTGGCCGGCCTCCGATCAATGGTGGAAGGCAAGCAGCCTGCCGTTGACGCTGTGGAGGAGCCGACGCTGGCGCGATCGAGCGGACGCTTCCTGAGCGAGCCGGTGAAACCGGGCGCGCGCGGCTGAAGTTCAGCGAACGAGTCGGAGATTAAAGGGGCCGGTTACTTGCCGGAGCGCGGCAGCTCGCTGTTGTCGCGGATCGCGGCGCGGACCTTGGCCATGGTCGTGGTGCAGTATTCCTCGCGCTCCCTCAGGAAACGCTGCTGCTGCGCGCGGAACTTGGCAACACGCTCCCGCACCTCGGATCCGAAGTCGCCGCGGATGTCGAGCTTGGCAAACTGCGGCGGCTGCGCCGGCGGCGGCGGGACTTCGACGACGGTCACAGCCAAAGGCTGTGGAGCGGGGGGCAGGCCTTCGATCACGGTCGGCACCGGAAGCGGTGGCGGCATGAGTGCAGCTTGCACCTCAGCCTCAGGCTTGACGCTGAGCGTGGCGATGGCCTCGACCAAGGCCTGTTCAGCGGCGGTCTGCAACGCGGCAGCGGGTGCAACTGGTGCGGCGGGTGGCGTGGCGGTCGGCTGGGCGGCAGGCGGCGTCACCGTCCGCGGGGCAGGCGTCGGCAGTTCGGCGTCGGGCAGCTTGCCCTTCACCGACTGTACGAAAGCCATTGTCTGCGCGATCAGGAGATCGCGTTCCTTCATCCACTTCATGGTGCACCTTGAGCCCGCGGATTGCATCAGAGCAACCCCGCGGAAGCAAGCGCTCGCCATCATGATGGTTGACGAAGACGCTTGTTTTGCAGGCACGGTGACAAAATTGTGACGCGCCTGGGCGCGAGGACGGTCAGCGCTGGCGGGGATTGGTGTTCGGGACGAACGGGGTACCGACGATCCGGACCGGTGTCTGGGCCAGTGCGTGGCTTGGGACCGGCGCCTGATTCGCGGCCGGCCGGAGCGCGGTGCTGGCCGGCGCGGGCGCCGGATCGAGCACGGCGACGATGCCGGCGGCGGCTACGCTCAGCAGCGTGAAGCTGCCCAGAAGCATCAAATTGCGGTTGGTTTCGTGCACCCTCATGCGGGGAAAATCGCGTGAGGGGGCATAATGTTCCGAACAAATCCTCAGGTGCTTTCGCGCGGTTTGGCCTCGAGCTTGAGACGGTGCGGCAGGAGCAGACCTGAAAGCTCAAGTCGCGAGTCCATCAGCCTAGTGAGCTATCGCCTCGACAGGTGCCGGTTCGATGCTGCGGGCCTCGATCAGGTCGGCGTAGCGGCCATACTCATCGGCCATTTCGAGCAGCTTTTCACGCACCGCGGCGTCGGTGACCTGGCGGGCCAGCCGTCGCGCCTGGTCGGACTGGAAGCGATAATGGGCTGTGTCGGACATCGTAGGCTCCTCACACATGTGTAAGGGCCGTCCGGCAAAGGTTCATCAAGACGTCACTCAAGGGAGGACGTCATTGAAGGGCAGGCGCTATTGAAGGGTGCTGGACCGATCGGTCGCCGTAGCCGCGACCGGGTGGCCGGCCTTGTCCTCGCGGACCTCGACCTCGAACCAACCCATCTCCTTGAGCTCGCGCGCCTTCTTCTCGGCCGCGTCTTCGCTGTCGCGCTTCAGCACGATTTGACTGGTGCCATCCCGGGCAAGGATCAAATAGGTCATTGGCTGAGTCCCATCCCGCATTCTGCATACCCCAATTCGGGTCGCAAGGACAGAAACAAGGCAAGGGATGGGTGATCCTACGGGGATGATCCCACGATTCCTGCCAATGCACAGGGCGTCCGGCTATTCCAGACGGCTGTCGATATCGGCCGGCAACGCCCGATGATCGCCGATATCCGAGACGCGCTTGAGACCAGCGGAAGCTTGATTGGCGAGCTGTCTGCTGCTGGCTTCCAGCGGCAGGTGTACAAGTTGCGTTTCGTAGAGCGCACTGAGATGACGGATATCATCCTGCTTCGCTTGCGAGCCTGCCGCGCAAGGCTCCTTCGATGAGTCACCGGAGTCTTGCGTGTTCCGCAGGTGCCGTCGGTGATGCGAGGCATCTCGTCGAGACCGGAAGACTACGGCTTCCGTCAAACGTTGTGGGTAATCCAAGCGAGGCTCTTTGATTGAGCCGCAAATACATGCTCGGCTTGGATCAAGGACAATGTGCGGCGCAAGCCGTGTAGACATGGATGGAGGACTCGATGCCCAGGCACTTCGGTTTGAAGGCAATATCGGCGGCAGGACGGTCGGCATTCACGGGATCATCAAGAGATTTGCAGCAGCGGACCGCGTCGGCATCTGCGTCGAAGAACCGTGCTTCGGTCAGTTCGCCGACGTCAAAACCCGCTTCGCCATGCTCGGAGCTGCCGTATTCTCCTACGAGTTGGCGGGGCTGCTGCGGTCGACGGTCGATCTCGGCCGACTGAAGCTGCGCGCGACGAGGCATGGCTGGCCAGTCTTTATAGTTCGGACGGCTTGTGTTTCTTGTCGCGCTTCAGGTCCAGGCGATCGACGCGTTCATCGATCAGTCGATTCAGTCTCTCGTCCCGCAGCGTATCCTTCCTGTACAACCCGCCATGCAGGCGATAGGCGATCAGGAGCAGGACAACAGCAACGCCGACGAGATAGTAGGACCAGTTCATCATCAGAACCGCGCCTGGCAGTGTCCATTGTGAAACAGCGAGCGTCGGCAACTCTGCCAGGCCGCACTACCGGCGGCTCGCCAACATCACCGCAGGGTCAGCTCAATTGGCGCCCGCGAGGATGAACAGATTGTTGTAGACGGGCAGTGCGATGAGGGCGACCACATAAGCCATCTGGCGTTCGCTGTTGCCGTGCCAGAGCAACCATATCACGAGGTAGGTCAAACCCAGCTTGGCAACAAGCCACCATTCACCCAGCCACTCCTGGGTCAGCCACATGAACGGGTTCAGTTCGCCCATTCCCCGCTGTAAGATCTCGTTGGTGGTTATCAGATCCGAGTAGCCCATCAGCAGGGCGCAGACCAACAGCATTGCCTTCAGCAACGACGTCCTCGCCCGCAACTGCTTTTTCGTCATCCGGTGCCTGCCCGAAATCCGCCTGTAGCTCCCTGTCGCTCAATTTTGCGGAATGATTGCAGCGAGTGCAAGCCTCCACCACCCGGTTGTCCAACGCTCCGCCCTCCAAGGCGACCACGTTGGGTACCCCGTACGGAGGCACGGTCAACTGACCCGTCCCGTTGATTTCGTGAAAAACTGGTGCCGGCTGAGGGGATTGAACCCCCGACCTTCAGTTTACAAAACTGCTGCTCTACCGCTGAGCTAAGCCGGCGACATGGGAATGATTTGCGCGCTCGCATAGCAGACTTGGTGCGCCGGGGCCAGAACCTGAAGGCCAGAACCCGGGAGGTCCGGATCGACCGTTCGCCTCCACCGGCCAGGCGGCAAAAAAGGCGGGCCGGAGGCCGCCTTTTGCGCATCATTGGTTCGCCTGAGCTACTGACAGGGATGCCGCAGGCCGTCGCTGCCACGGAACCAGGTGCCGGGGGTGCAGACAAAGCCGTTCTGCCGGGCATATTCCTCGCCGCCGATCGGGGTGCGGGCGTATTCGGGTCCGCCGAACGGGGCGGTCGCGATCGCAGCCGCCGTGCCGACCGCGCCGCCGACCACGCCGGCCGCGGCGTCGACGGGCCCGAACGGGCCGGGGTCAACCCGGTTGTAGCTGTCTTGCCAGCCCGGATTCTGCCAGTCGCGGTCCCGCCGATAGGTGTGGTGGCGATAGGCGGCGTCTGACCCCATCGCCCGGCATCGGGCGTCCGGACCGGCGTTCGAGCAGCGCGCGGCGGTGCCGATCGTCTGTTGCGCCATCGCGGGGCCGGCCAGCACGGATGCGAGCAGGGCTGCTGCGCCAAGGAAGCCACCCGTAACTCTCGCGCATGATCCGTTCCGGATGATGCTGTCTTGACGAGAATTGCATGCACACTGGTGACATCGACTGCGCCGCCGGAGACGCCAATTTGCGCGGCTATCTTGCGTTCAAGGACCGCGGCGTAAAGCGTCCCGGCGTGCTCTACGACGCTCGGGCCGACCGCCGCTCCTGGGCGGCGATGCAAGGCCTGTTTGACGAGGTGCTGGTTTGACGAGGTGCCGGCCTGACAAGATCGGCGATGTGGTGTTTGATCTGCCGTCACGCGCCGGCGCGGGGGATTTGATGTTCGCAATCTTGAGTCTTGGCTTTCTGCTCGGCATGCAGCATGCGCTGGAGCCGGACCACATCGCGGCGGTATCGAGCATCGCGGCGCGCCGTACCCATGTCGGTGACATCGTCAAGCACGGCCTGACCTGGGGCCTCGGTCACACCCTCACGCTGTTCGTCTTCGCCGGCGCCGCGATCCTGCTCGGGCACGCGATCCCCGAGACGGTGGCGCAGCCGATCGAGACCGCGGTCGGCGTGATGCTGGTCGGCCTCGGCGCGCATGTCTGGTGGCGGCTGTGGCGCGACCGCGTGCACTTCCACACCCATTCGCATGGCGAGGGCATGACGCATTTCCACGCCCACAGCCATGCCGGCGAAACCGTGGCGCGTGCGTCCACCAGCCCGTATGTCCGCGCGGCGCACAGCCACGCCCATGGCTTCCGCTGGCGCACGCTGCTGGTCGGCCTGATGCACGGCATGGCGGGCTCGGCGGCGCTGTTGGTGCTGACGGTGTCGCAGGCCCCAAACCCGGTGATCGGGCTTGGCTATGTCGCACTGTTCGGCGTCGGCTCGATGATCGGGATGGGCGTGCTGTCGAGTGTGATTGCGGTGCCGCTCGCGGCCTCCGCGCGCTGGCTGACCTGGGCCAATCGCGGTCTGCAGATGGCGGTCGGCGCGGTCACGATCGCAATCGGCATCCACGCGATCATCGAGAACGCGTTTACCTGACGCAACCACGCGCGCCGGACTGCCGTTAACGATTTCTGAGCCCGCACGGCCGCATTGACCGGATGGCGATGCTTACGCGTTAGGCTTACCGCCAGTTTGGCCCGCGTCCTTAACCCTTCCGCCAAGCCGTTGGATTAGGCTGCGGGTGGAACAATTCGGGACGCTGGGTGAACATGCGCGGAAGTCTTGCGCTGGCAATATTGGCTGCGATGACCTCGACGGCGCTGGCCGGCGGCGGCTTCGACATCGTTGTGCCCGTGCGGCCCGGCGTGCCCATCATCATCAATGGCGTCGACGCCTCCTACGCCGTGGTCGAAAGCGCCATGGGGCTGGCCCGCAACGACTCGATGGTGCCGACCGTCTATGGCGGCCGCCCGATCGATCTCCAGCCGAACGTCGGCCACTATTATCCGAGCCTCGGTCGCATGCCGGGTTATGGCCGCCTCGAGATCGAGCCGCCGGTCAACCGCCGCCTGCCTCAGCCGGCCGAGAGCTACCACGAATCCTGGTCGGCGCACTCCGCGCCGCTGCCGGCGCAGTCGAGCGTGCCGGTCGATCCGCCGCCGGTGATCTACGCGCCGCAATTCAACGGGCCGCGGCCGCTGCCGGGACCAGTCCCGCGGCCACCGCGTCCCCGAGGACCCTAAATCAACTGCCCCAAGTCGGGAGCCCCTCGCGGGGCGCCTTCATAGCCACCAAGAGCTACGCGACCAACAGAGAGACCATCAGGAGAGAGTAATGCGTCAAATGATCAAAGGACTGATTGCGGCCGTGGCCGTCATGGTGACCGCGCCCGCAATGGCGTGCGGTTTCAACCCTTGCGGCTATTCCGCGCCCGTCGTGAATTACGGCTGCGGCGGCTGCGGTGGCTACGGCTATGGCTACGGCTACGGCTACGGCGGTTACGGCGCGGTCGAACGCCTGCCCGACCCGGATGCGGCCTATCCCGACGCAGCGCAGCAGTACTATTACGTCAACCAGGGACCGAGCTACACCGGCCCGGGCAATTGGGCGCCGCATCCGTACTACCGCGAAGGCTATGGCCGCCCGTATTACGGCTATCGCCACTATGGCTACCGTCACTACGGCTACCGCCATCACTATCGGCCCTACCGTGCGCACTACGGCTATCGCTACGGCTACGCGCCGCACCGCTACGGCCATCCGGTGCTGCGCCGCTACTACTGATCCGACGATCGGTTCGAGACCCGGTCGAAGACATCAGCGCCCGTTTGCGTCAAGCGAGCGGGCGTTCTTCGTTTGACAATTGAAGCGAGGTCGCTTCCGCATAAGGGCGCCGCAACCCCTGCATGCGACCGCCGCAGGTGCGCGCTGCCAAAATATAGAAAACAACCCCATGCAAAGGAGCCGGCGGCTGCCGGCGTTCGACAGGGCGACTTGACACGTCGGGCAAATCAGGGATACATTTCGAATATTCCGAAATCATGCGAGCGTCGCCTCGCAAGCCCCCCCTGACCCGCAAACTGGCCCTCAAGCGGGAGAGGTGAACGATATCTGCGGCCCCTTCCAACTATCAAACTAACCCATCAGCCCGAGCCGGCTGGCGCCGATATAGAGCGCGAGCACGGCGGCGTTCGACACGTTGAGGCTCTTGATCTCGCCGGGCATGTCGAGGCGGGCGACGACGCGGCAGGTCTCGCGCGTCAATTGCCGCAAGCCCTTGCCTTCGGCGCCGAGCACCAGCGCGAGCGGCTGCTGCAATGGAACCTTGCCTAGATCCTCGGTGCCCTCGCTGTCGAGGCCGACGGTCTGGAAGCCGTGGTCGTTCAGTTCGTTGAGCGCGCGCGCCAGATTCTGCACGGTGACAACAGGCACCAGCTCGAGCGCGCCGGAGGCGGACTTCGCCAGCACGCCGGTGGCCTCCGGGCTGTGGCGGGCGGTGGTGACGATCGCCTTCACCGCGAACGCCGCGGCCGAGCGCAGGATGGCGCCGACATTGTGCGGGTCGGTGATCTGGTCGAGCACCAGCACGATGCCCTCCTGTGCCAGCGCGTCGATGCCGGGCGAGGGCAGGGGATCGGCCTCCGCCAAAAGGCCCTGATGCACGGCATCGGGGGTGAGGCGCCGGTCGATGTCGCCGGGCCGGACGATCTCCGGGGTGACGCGGGTCGCGATGTTTTCGTCGGCAAGGCGCTTCGCGGCGTTCTCGGTGAGGTAAAGCTTGCGGATATGGCGGTCCGGGTTGGCAAGTGCGGCCGCCACCGTGTGCCAGCCATACAGAATCACCGGTCCGTCGGAACCGGATTCGCGCTCTTGCCGGGCCGGCGAGCGGGCGAATTTCGGCCCTTTTTGGAAGGGTTTACCGCCCTTGCCTCGGAAATTGGGTCTGCGCTCGCGATCGCTCATGTGAGGCTTGTGTCACGGCTCTCGATTATTGGCAATTTACACAGCGTTTTCGAGCGAAGTGGAGGGCGGTTCGCGTGAAGAAAACGCGTCAAAAACAAGAATCTAGCCGCCGCTTTTGCTTGTTTGGAACAGAGATCGCGACAGTCTGCAAAAGTATGCCAAATAGGCGGCTCGCTTGGTTGACTTTGGGGACCGCCTTCGCCCATAAACGCGCCCGACCGCGCACCCGTTTCGGGGCGTCCGGTTATCAGCGTCATCTCGATGACCCGGTCCGCCGCCACTCGCGCGGCCGGTCTGATGCTGTTGGACGGGGGAGTGTCCCGAGTGGCAAAGGGAGCTGACTGTAAATCAGCCGCCTCATGGCTTCGCAGGTTCGAGTCCTGCCTCCCCCACCAGCATTTCAATGGCTTACATGGTGGGTGCTTCCCAGTAGCTGCGCGCTTCCCAGATTTGGGAAGCATATGGGAAGCATCGAGAGCGATCGGATTCTATTACCCGATCAGGGCGGCGCTAAGCAGTTGACGGGCAGGGGTAAGGTGCGAGCCGCTTGCCGAGGCGGCCGTCATTGCTTCGCCTTCCCGAGTTTTTTTGAGATCGCTACCGCGTCGTTTAGTGGTGCCAAATCGCAGGTAACAACGTCGCGTATGCAACGGCGCGCGCCGTGACCGAAGGGCACGCGGACACTCTGACGACACACCAGCTCTGGCGGTTCGGTGGCATCACGTCGAACTGCACCGAGTAATGTCCGCTTTGCGGGGTATCCCGGAAGACATGTGCTCATGCTGAGTTCTTCCGACCAGCCCTCGGCGTCCGGCTATTTAATTTCTGACCATCCCGCTTTGCTCAGAATTGCTAAAACTTAGTTGACGCAAATCAACGAGCCGCCGTTCAGTGCGGGGCTAGATAGCTCAGGTTAGCTCTCCGTTGGAGCCAGTTCAGATTGAACGAAGGGATAAATGCATGAAGCGTCTATCGCTGATAATTGGCGCTGTGGCGCTGACGGCGACCGCGGCATCCGCCCAATCGGTTGATCTCACCGGCACCTACGCGTGCGTCCAGATGTGCCGCGGCGATCTGCTTGCCGTTGTCACGCAGAACGGATCCGAGTTCAATCTCACGACCGAAGCCGGCGTGCCTTCCCGCGCTTGGCCGGACTGGTTTAATCCAACCAGCCGTATCTGGATCGATGCCTACAATATTAGTGCAGTCTATACGCCTGATGGCATGACGATTCAGTTCGATAACGGCACCATCTGGCAGCGCTACGTGCCGCCGCCGCCGCTGGCGCGTCGCAGGGTTAGGTAGGGGCATAATTCGAAGCTTACCCGTAAATCTTCCAGCGACTGTTTGATCAACGCTTGATTCTTGCCGTGAGCTGATGAGCACAAGGCGTAGGCCCAAACTACGCCCGACGTTGAGCCGTCAGCTTCCCCAAGTTGGCGGCTCTTCCTTTTTGTCCACAGGGGATGACGCCATCCGAGATCGTGTCAGCGCCATGTCAGCACCGCGAAGCGCTGGGCGTGTCCAGCGCATGTAGCGCTGTCCGGCTTTGTCCAGAAGATGTATCGTAGTTTTAGGCGTTTAGTTTGAGTTTTTGGAAGAAGACCTTATCGGCCAAGAGCTTGAGTCAGGGGTCAATAACGAACTGTAAATCAGCCGCCTCATGGCTTCGCAGGTTCGAGTCCTGCCTCCCCCCACCAGCCTTCGCTCGCTTCGCGAGTGACGGCCAGGCAAGCCAGCAAGACTCCATCGTAGCGAAGTGAGCGAAGGCTGCCGCGCCAAAGCCCAAGGGGCGAAGGCGGGCTGTATTCGACGACCCAATTCGCTCCGTCCTTCACTCCATCCGCGCGAACATCTCCACCAGCGTCTCGCGCAGCCAGCGTTGCGCGGGCACGGTGTCGTTGCGCTGGTGCCAGAACAGGCTGACGATGCGCGGCGGGGCCGGCAGCGGCACCGGCACCGCATGCAGATAGGGCGCGTGGCGGGACTGTGCGCTGAGATCGCGCGGCAGCACCGCGATCAGGTCGGACTGGCGCACGATCTCGTAGGCGGCGTTGTAGTGATTGACGGTCGCGACCAGATTGCGCGACAGCCCGCGCGAGGCGAGAAACTGGTCGTAGGTCGGCAGCGTCTTGCCGGCGAGGCTGACATCGACATGCTTGGCGCCGAGGAAGCTGCGGGCGTTGAGCCGCTTCCTGTTCGCCAGCGGATGATCCCGCCGCATCATGCAGGCATATTCGACGGTCCACAGCGAGCGTGAGCGGATCGCGGCCGGCGGCTGCTGCGCCTCGTTGACATAGACGCTCAGCACGCAATCGACCCGGTTGTCCTCGAGCCGGTCGCCGATCTCGAGAATGGTGTTGGGCAAAGTGTGGATGCGCGCGGAAGGCGCGATTTCGCCGAAGCGGTCGAGCAGCCGCGGCATCACCAGCGACGACACGTAGTCCGACATCGACAGGCTGAATTGGGCCTCGGCGCGCCGCGGATCGAAGGCGTCTTCGTCGAGTGCGTGGCGGACGTGCTCCAGCGCATCGCCGATCGGCTGCCACAGCGCCACCGCGCGCTGCGTTGGGCGGATTCCGCTGGCTGATCGCACGAACAGGGGATCGCCGAGCGCGTCACGCAAGCGGGCGAGGGCGTTGCTGACGGCGGGCTGGGTCATCGTCAGCGCGCTCGCCGCGCGCGTGACGCTGCCCTCGGTCATCAGCGCCTCGAAGACTTTCAGCAGGTTGAGGTCGAGCGTGCGGAAGGACACGAGCAATATTCACAATGGTGATGTACCAGATAACAATTATAAATTATTCCCATAATATTGATTTGTCTATCATTCCCCGGACCGACCTCGCGGCGCGTGCCGACGGCGGGGCGGAGGGGGGCTTTTCATGTCGATGATCTCGGCGCGCATCGAGCGCCTGCCGTTCGCGCGTTTCCATGTCCATCTGCTGCTGATGGGCGGCCTGGGCTATCTGTTCGACGCAATGGATGCCGCCGTGCTGGCGTTCATCCTGCCGGTGCTGCGCACCGCCTGGGGGCTCACCAATGTCGAGACCGGCGTGCTCGGCAGCAGCACTTTCGTGGGCTATCTGTTCGGCGCGCTGCTCGCGGGGACGCTGGGCGACCTGATCGGCCGCCGTGCGGTGATGATGTCGGCGCTCGCGCTCTACAGCGCGGCTTCGCTGGTGAGTGCGACGGTGGACAGCTGGCCGGCGTTCTTTGCCGCGCGCGTCGTCGCCGGCATGGGCACCGGGGCGGAAAGCGCGATCATCGCGCCGTACCTTGCGGAATTCGTGGCGCGGCGTTACCGCGGCGCCTTCACCGGCGCGCTGGCGGGCTTCTTCTCGTTCGGCTTCGTCGCCGCCGCCTTGCTCGGCTATTTCATCGTGCCCGCCTACGAGAATGGCTGGCGCATCGTGCTCGTCATCACAGCCGTGCCAGTCGTGATGCTGCTGTGGTGGCGCCGGTCGCTGCCGGAATCTCCGCGCTGGCTGGAAAGCCGCGGCAAGGTGAAGGAAGCCGAGGCGGTGCTCGATAAAGTCGAGGCGAACTTCGCGCGCGAGGGCCGCGTGCTGCCGCCGCCGGTCGCAGAGCCCGCGCTGCCTGCCGTATCGTCGGGAACGCTGCTGAGCAATTTTGCGGCGCTGTTGGCCGGCCGCCAGGCGCGGATCACCACCATGACCTGGATCATGTGGCTGTCGATCACGTTCAGCTATTATTCGTTCTTCGTCTGGATTCCCGGCCTGCTGGTCCAGAACGGCATGAGCATCACCAAGAGCTTCGGCTATTCGCTCGCGATGTATTGCGCCCAGGTGCCGGGCTATTTCACCGCCGCCTTTTTCAATGAGCGGATCGGCCGGCAGTCCACCATCGCGTCCTACATGATCCTCGGCGGCGCCAGCGCGCTCGGGCTCGCCTTTGCGGCGAGCGACGGGCAGATCATGGCGGCCGGGCTGCTGCTGTCGTTCTTCATGAACGGCACCTATGCCGGCGTCTATGCCTACACGGCCGAGGTGTTTCCGACGGCGATCAGGACCACCGGCGCAGGGCTCGCGTCCGCGATCGGCCGCATCGGCGCGATCATTGCACCGATCCTGGTCGGTTATCTCTACCCGAAGTTCGGCTTTGCCGGCGTGTTCGGCGTCACCACGTCCGTGCTGTTGATCGGCGCCGTCACCGTCCTGCTGATGGGCGTGCCGACGCGCGGGCGATCGCTGGAAGACATCGCAAGCGAAGCCGCGTGAAGCATGATCCGGAAAAGTGTGAAGCGGTTTTCCGAAAAGATCATGCTCAAACTAAAGTGAGCGGCCCCGTCCCGACAGGAGACCTTATGTCCACCATCCTCTTCAAGAATGCCGCGCTGCTCGACCCGCTGCGGTCCGACCTGCTCGAAGGGCACCACGTGCTGGTCGAGGATCGCCTGATCAAGGAAGTGTCCGATCGGCCGATCGAAGCTACGGCCGATCGTGTCATCGACCTCAAGGGCAAGACCCTGATGCCCGGCCTGATCGACCTGCATGTGCACGCGGTCGCCGTCGAGCTCGACCTGTCGCAGCAGGCTCGCATGGCCAACGTGCTGGTGACGCTGCGCTCGACCATGCTGCTGCGGGGCATGCTGAAGCGCGGCTTCACCACCGTCCGCGATGCCGGGGGCGCCGGCTATGCGCTCAAGCAGGCGATCGACACCGGCCTGACCGACGGTCCGAGGCTGTTCGTCTCCGGCCGCGCGCTCAGCCAGACCGGCGGGCACGGCGACGGGCGCGGCCGCTCGGATTATCTGAGCGACCCGACCTGCTCCTGCTGCGTGCGGGTCGGCGCGATCGCGCGCGTCGTCGACGGCGTCGATGCGGTGCGCAAGGCGGTGCGCGAGGAGCTGCAGATGGGCGCCGACCAGATCAAGATCATGGCGTCCGGCGGCGTTGCGTCGCCCACCGATCCGATCGGCGCGTTCGGCTATTCCGAGGACGAGATCCGCGCCATCGTCGCGGAGGCGAAGGCGCGTCACACCTATGTGCTGGCCCATGCCTACACCGCGGAGGCGATCGAGCGCGCGGTGCGCTGCGGCGTGCGCACCATCGAGCACGGCAATCTGGTCGATCTTCCGACCGCGCGCCTGATGGCCGAGCAGGGCGCCTATGCGGTGCCGACCCTCGTCACCTACGAGGCGCTGGCCACCGAAGGCGCGAAATACGGCCTGCCTGCCGCGAGCGTCGCCAAGGTCGCCGGCGTGCGCGACGCCGGCTTGCGCTCGCTCGCGATCTACCGCGAGGCCGGCGTCAAGATGGGATTCGGCACCGATCTGCTCGGGCCGTCGCAGCGCTTGCAGAGCGACGAGTTCCGGATCCGCGCCGAATTGTTGGGCCCGCAGGCGGTGATCGCGAGCGCGACCATTGTCGGCGCCGAGGTGCTCGGCATGGAAGGCAAGCTCGGCCGCATCGCGCCGGAGGCGTTTGCCGATCTGCTGGTGGTCGAAGGCAATCCGCTGCGCGATGTAACGTGCCTGCTCGGCCAGGGCGAGCACATCCCGCTGGTGATGAAGGCCGGCAAGGCCGAGGTCGACCGGCTGGGCCGGTGAGCCGCCTGAGCACGCTCGCGGGCAAAGCGCTCGTCCTCACGGCATCACGCGGAGGCAGGCCGGGCCGATTTGCCCGATCACATTGATGCTGGCAGCGTTGACGCGGCTGGGCGAAAGCACGACATATCGCGTGCCGATCCCACCCGCCGCTCCGGAGCCAGCCATGAACGCGCCCCCCAACATCGATCACGTCACGCCGCAGTCCGACGGCGACGTTGTGAGCTGGCTGACCAGCGAGACGCGCGACCAGCGCTTCATCGACAACATCTTCGCCGAGCTGTGCATCCGGCTGCAGGGCGCGGGCATTCCGCTCAAGCGGGCGACGATGAACCTCCTGATCCAGCATCCGCAATGGCTCGGCGCCCGGATCATCTGGGCCGACGGCAAGCGCGAGGCCGAGATCACGCGGGTCGACTACGATGTCCAGCAGCGATCGGAATATATCGGCAGTCCGGTCTACGAAATCCATCAGGGTATCGACGAGGTGCGCGAGAAGCTCGAACGTGACCCGTCACAGGGCCGCAAGCACGCGCTCTATGACGAGATGCGCGCGCAGGGCCTGACCGACTATGTGGCGTGGCCGCTGCGGCATACGCTCGGCAAGCGGCATGTCGTGACCTTCGCGACCGACCGTGCCGGTGGTTTCGATGACGCGCATATCGCCAGCCTGAAGACGGTGCTGCCGGTGCTGGCACTGGTCAGCGAGATCCGCATGAAGAACCGCCTGGCGCGGACGCTGCTCGAGACCTATGTCGGCTCGCACGCCGGCGAGATGATCCTGGCCGGTGCGACGCGGCGGGGCAGCGGCACGACGGTGAGCGCCGCGATCATGATCTGCGACCTGCGGGATTTCACCCGGATCTCGGACTCCTGGCCGCGCGACGACGTGATCGATCTCCTGAACGACTATTTCGACGCGATGTCGGAGCCGATTGCGCGGCATGGCGGGGAAATCCTGAAATTCATCGGCGACGGTCTGCTCGCCATTTTTCCGCTCAGCGAACCCCAGGCCTGCGCCAACCTGCTCCATGCGGTAGCCGAGGCGCGGCTGGCGATGGCGGCGCTGAGCGAGAGGAACGGCATGATGGGACGGGCGCCGATGAATTACGGCATAGGCGTCCATGTCGGCGACGTCATGTACGGCAATATCGGATCGCGCACCCGGCTCGACTTCACCGTCATCGGCCCCGCCGTGAACATGGCGTCGCGCCTCGAAGCCCTCACCAAGCAGTTGAAGAAGACGGTGCTGCTGTCCCGCGCCTTCGCGGATCTTGTCGAGCACGATTTCGCGCTCGAACATGTCGGCGAGCATCCGGTGCGCGGCTTCAGCGAGCCGATCGAGCTGTTCGCCTATAACGGCTGAAGAAATCTTCAGGCCGGCGTCGCCTTCTGCGCCGGTGCAGCCCGATCGATGAATCCCTTGGCGAGGGCGTGATAGACGCCTTCCTTGCAGATCAGGCGCGAACTGGCGTGGGCGATCAGGGCCGCGGCCATCAGCGGCACGACCATCGCGTGATTGTCGGTCATCTCGGTGACGATCACGAAGGCCGTAATCGGGGCCTGAACCACGCCGGCGAAATACGAGACCATGCCGAGCAGCATGATGGCCGCAAGCGGAGCGCCGTGGAACAGCGGCGCGATGTTGGAGCCGAGCCCGGCGCCGACCGCGAGCGAGGGCGCGAAGATGCCGCCCGGCATGCCGCTGATCGAGGCAAACGTGGTGGCCAGGAATTTCCACACGCTGAAGCTCGCGGGCAATTGCGATCCGGCTTCGAGCGCGGATTTGACCTGCTGATATCCCGTGCCGTAGATCGCGCCGTCGGAAGCAATTCCGCAAATCGCCGCCGCAAATCCGCAGATCGCGGCAAAGCCGACCGGATAGCGCTTGATCGCGCGTCCGACCGGGTTGGCAAATCCGCGCGCCGTTGCGATCAGGATGCGGCTGAACAGGCCGCCCGCCAGACCTCCGGCCACGCCGCAGAGCGGGACCGCGAGCCAGTCGGTGCCGTTGCGCAGGGCCGTCGCGCTGGTGCCGAAATAGGTGTAGTTGCCCATCAAGGCGAGCGACGTCAGGCCCGCGGCGATCACCGCGCCGATGATCAGGCTGGAGGTTCGCGTCTCGAAGGCACGGCTCATTTCCTCGATGCCGAACACGATCCCGGCCAGCGGGGTGTTGAAGGCGGCCGCGACGCCCGCCGCCGCACCGGCAAGGATCAAGCCCGGTTGACGCCGGGGCGAGAAGCGGCCGAGCGCAAACATGATCGACGCGCCGATCTGCACCGTCGGTCCCTCGCGCCCGACCGATGCGCCACACAGCAGGCCGAACAGGGTCAGCAGAATCTTGCCGGCGGCAATGCGCAGCGAAACCAGACTTTCGCGCGCGGTCTGGTCGGTCAGATGGCGTGCGGCGATGGCTTGCGGGATGCCGCTTCCCTGCGCGTTCTGAAAGAAGCGATTGGTCAGGTAGACCGAGAGCGCGAAGCCTGCGGGCGTCAGCACCAGCGAGGCGTAACGGGCATGCGACACCAGTGCGGAGAAGGCGACCTGCGCCAGATCCGCGAGTTCTGCGAGCGCGACAGCGGCCGCACCGACCGCAATGCCGCCTAGCAGGAAGATGGCCCGGCGCTGCCAACGCGCGGAAACGATTCTGAACAGCCGCCTCTGGCGGTTGGAGGGGAAGCCCATTCTGACGCAATTCCGGCTGATGTCGTGGTCCGGTCCGGACGGATCACGGCATTCCTAGCATGCGTCGTTGGTGGGCGAAGCTCAATAAATCAGCAAGGCAAGCCCGCGCAGGCGTCAGATGCCGAAGCCGAAATCTGTGATTTTCCGCGGGCAGCAGATAACCTGCCGTCTATCTCCGGCTCCGCTGCTTCCTTGGAAACAGCCGATCGCGGATGTAGCGCGAGGTCGGCGTCAGGCGAAGTCCGCGGGGCTTCTGCCAGGCGGCGCGGTCGATCTCCTTCTTGTCGCCGATCGCCAGCCGTCCCTTGGCGTTCTTGGCGATGAAGATCGCATCGCTCATCCTGAGGCCGGAACGCTTGTTCTTGGCCGTCACTTCCTTCCACAGGCTGAGCCTGCCGAGCTTGAGCTTCGGCAGCTCTTCCTTGATCTCACGCTTCAGGCAGTCCTTGCCGGTCTCGCGCGCACGCCTGCGTCCGCCGGGGAACATCCACAGCCCGTCAGATCGACGTCGGACCAGAAGGACCTTGCCGCGCTTCGCGGCAACCAGTTTGGAAGACTTCGTCATGTACTGCGCAATGATCGAAACGGAATCGACCCCATCTTAATTTGTCTATTTGAGTAGACAAGTTCCAAGGGCGAATTGTTCCACAGTCATGTGTCGGCGGTTTGTCTGCCGCGGAAGGTCTGAGCACTGAGGAAATCCTGACGATGCGCATCCTCGTAAGGGAGGCCGCAAATGAAGAGGCCGCCGGGCTGTGACGGTCTGTCGCGGCTTCACCGCGCAAGCTTGCACACGTTCGCCCGATCCCCGGCCGGGCGCGTTCGTCCATGGCTCTCGGTCGCTTCATCGAACGTCCTCACGTTGGGTTTGTGAAAATGGTGATCCTCCGGGTTCCCGCAGCAGGAACCGGGCAGGGCCTTCGATGACAAAAATCCATGACAGGCAGGCTCCGCCGCTTGACTATATGTTCTTGTTTTGTTCTAATTGCCCTCCACCGTGAATAGGAGGCCGCCATGGACAACCGTATCAGCGAAATTCGCAGGCAGATCAGGGCGCTGCGCGTCAGCATGCTCGAGGCCGAGGCCATCATGCGACAGCAGATCAACCGGGATGAGGACTGCGCCTTCGTGGCCGGGGACCTCCTGAAGATGCGCCTGGTGATGAGCCGTCTGGTCGAAGAGCGGGGCATGCTGGGCGACCGCGAGCCGATCATCGTGCATGCGAGCGTTGCTCCGCGCCGCCGTGCCGCGACGCCGATCTTTCTTCGCGCGGCGAAGCGGGAGCTCGTCGCCGGCGAAGCGCGTGCCTGATGACACACCCAGGATGCAACGGCTGCGCACCGAGTTGCGCGAGCTCGACGCATCCGTGAACCGGCTCAGGCAGGCCGGACGCGATAGTGCATCGGCGCAGCTTCTGCTGTCGCGCAAGCGCGCCGAGCTGGAGGACGTGATCTGCCGGAGGAAAGATGAGAGAGCCGCTTCGGTATTTCCACGACAGCGATGATCATGCGCCCTGGATCAAGGCGCTGGCCGAGGTCCGGCACATGGCGACGCGGGAAGGCTGGTGCTTTCACCACGTGCAGGCGATCATCGTGGCGATCGACCAGTATGCGGAGACCGCGCTTGGCAACCGCGAGTTCTTCCTCAACCGCCCGCAGACTGTCGGCCCGCTGCGGCGAGGCGAGGTGCCGTAGCGTGCGGCATCGCGTGCGACATTTTGGGAGCTGGCGCTGCCGTCATCACCGCCGTCTGCTGACGTGCTCAAGGCAGCGCGTCGGCGGGATGCTTGTCGCGATGCTCGACATATTCGACGCGTGCCTGATCCGGATGCAGCACCAGCATGTTGCGGCCGGTCGGGACCGGCCTGCCTGATCTGGCCGGGATGGCCAATCCGCTGCCGGCGACATATCGTGACGGTCCGCGGCCGAATCTGAGGCGGATCGTTCATCGCCGGGTCATCTACATCAGGCCATCGTCAGCGCCGCGCCCGCGAGGGGCGGCGGCACATTTTTGCGGAGGAGGTTTCGGATGATCAGGGGCTGGCAGATTGCGACGTCGGCGCTCGCCATCGTCGTGATGGTTGCAACGCTGGGCGCAGAGGCGAACGCGGCGCAGTGCGGCAACGGGCCCGGCGGGTTCGAAGCCTGGAAGGAGCAGTTTGCCGGTGAGGCGAGGGCCAAGGGCGTCGGAGCCACTGCGATCGATGCGTTGATGCAGGCACATTACGCCAGTGCGACGATCGCCGCGGATCGCGGCCAGCGCAGTTTTGGCCTGTCGCTCGAGCAGTTCATGGCCAAGCGTGGATCTGCGACCATCGTGGCACGCGGCCGTTCGCTGAAGCAGTCGCAGGCGGCGCTGTTCGCCTCGATCCAGCAGCGTTACGGCGTGCCGCCTGGACCGCTGATCGCGATCTGGGGCATGGAGAGTGGCTTCGGCAGCCAGCGCGGCAACCAGAACATGCTGTCGTCGATCGCGACGCTTGCCTATGACTGCCGCCGCCCGGACTTCTTCACCGACCAGCTCTATGCCGCGCTGAAGCTGATCGACCGCGGTACTCTGTCCGGGAGCACGCGCGGCTCGATGCATGGCGAAATCGGCCAGACCCAGTTCATGCCGAAGAACGTCCTCGCCTATGGCACCGGCAATCTCGACGTCGCCGCCAACGCGCTGAGCTCGACGGCGAACTTCCTGCACGCCCATGGCTGGCGCGCCGGCGCCGGTTATCAGCCCGGGGAACCCAACTTCGCCGCGATCGAGGCATGGAACGCAGCGCAGGTCTATCAGAAGGCGATCGCCATCATGGGACGGCAGATCGACGGCCAATGAGCACAGGGTAAGTTCCTTCACCCAGGTTCCTCACTCCACGTTCCTTCGTCGCACGTTCCTTCACTCGCTGTTAACGCAACGGTGCCCAGATCGTTTGCGGTGAAACGGAGCGAGTGGAGACCGGCTCCATGCTCAAGAACGGCACCTACGCGGCGTGGTTTCGAACGTCGCTCGCTGACGGCACCGGCATCGTGCACGTGGCCGATGGCAGGCTGTGGGGCAGCGATGCCATCATGCTCTACAGCGGCACCTATGAGGTCGACGGCGAACGCTTCTCCGCCGTTCTCACGGCCAGGCGGCACTCCGACGGACATTCGACCGTGTTCGGCACCGACGATCTCGTGGTGCGGCTCGACGGCGTCTCGAGCGGCGCGATCGCAACCTGCAAGGGCAGGGCCGATGCCGTGCCCGATCTCGCCTTCGAGGTAACGCTGATTCCGAGCCACGAGGTGACACCCGAGCCGCCGCCGGATCTGCCGCTGCCGAAGTTCGATCCGAGCAAGCTGCCGAAATTGCCGAAACGCTCGAGCCGTTGAGCAACTTTATGCGTCGCTCGGGCCCGCGGTCTCCGGAAACGGCGCGCCGGGGATGTAGAGCTTCAGCGCGCGGATCTCGTAGACCGCCGACGGGTTGACGCTGCGCAGGTCGCGCGCCGCGGCGATCGCTTCGGCTTCATCGGCGCAATCGACCACGTAGAAGCCCAGCAGTTGCTCCTTGGTCTCCGAGAACGGGCCGTCGATCACGATGCCGTGGCCGGGCCCGCGCAGGGTGCTGGCGTTCCGGGTCTCGCCGAGCCGGGCAGCCGGGCCAAGCCGTCCCTTCAACCGTTGATGGACCTCGCGCAGACCCGCCATGACGGCTGCGTCCTCATCGGCGCTCCACGACTTGACCTCGGCTTCGACGTGATAGGCCAGGATGGCATAAAGCATCTCGTGAGCTCCTCATTTCTGATACGGCAGGCCCAAGGACGGCTCAAAGCCACCCATGCCGACATTTCATGTGTAGTGAGTCGGACGGTTTTTGTGCTGCGACAAGGTATCCCGCCGACGGCATGGCGGCGGCGAATCGCGCGGCCCGAACAGCCAAAAAAGGCGCGGCGGAATCGCTTCCGCCGCGCCCCCGGATTTGTTGTCTCGCTGGTCCAGGGCTGAGAGCGCCCCGATGCCAGGCTGATTGCTCAGCGCCTAGCGGGCGATCCCAGCGAGGTGACAGCGCTTGAGACAAGACACTGGATCACCTCCTTTCTTTGTTGATGGGACCAGCAATATAGGTGGCGAATCTGCCGCTGTTAAGGCCGCCGTCCATCCGTCCGATCCGGGCCAGGAACCGGTCGCATTGCGCGGACATATTCTCGTTTACCGGCGCACAAGGACGCCCGCCGAGGCAGTTGAGACGGCCGTCCGGCCGTGTTAGGTGATCGCTTGATGCGGGTGTAGCTCAATGGTAGAGCAGCAGCCTTCCAAGCTGAATACGAGGGTTCGATTCCCTTCACCCGCTCCAATGATTTCAAGCGCTTAGCGGAATATTTCATTTCCATTCCGACAAGGGCGCCGAATCCATTCCGACAAATGTTCACTTTCTGGCCGCCTGCTTGCGCCGCTTGATGCGCTTGATCTGCGCGTCCTGCTTGGCCTCATCGTCGTGATGAAGGTCGTGGGCCATCGCCTTGGTCGACGACCATTGGCCCTTCTTCATCAGCTGAGTTTCGGTGAGGCCGGACGTGCTCGCCTCGGTGGTCCCGCCATGCCGGCCAAACGACGTGAAGGTCAGCTCAGGACGCAAACCCGCGGCCAGAATGATTTTCTTCGAAATGCGCTCGACTTGAGTCAGCATCTCGCCTTTGCCGCTCCACGGCAGACTGCTGCCATCTCGCCGCCGCATCAGGCCCCCCGTCGGCCGCAATGCTTCAGGGCGTCGAGCTCGGCCATCAGCAGGGGATAGAGCGGCTTGCCCTTCTTATCGAAGAGCGGCTCCCAAGAGCCCGTGCTCGTCTTGTAGTTGATGACATAGACGTGGTTCGGGCGGCTTTCCGGCCGGTAGTGCGCCTTGAGTTGGTCGATTGCGCAACTCGAAGAGGAATTTGAACGCGCTCAGGACTGCGGCGACAGGGGGGCAATCGAAAAAGTCGTTAGCGAACTCCGCTTCCGCACCACCCCCAAGGCCGGTTCGCTGCTTCAGGCCGCGGAAAGATTCCTGGGCACTGCCGAGCAGCCGCGCAGCGAACCACAGGGCGCGGCAAAACCGCCGCCGAAAGCAAAGACGGGCCCGGCGCCAAGCCGTCTCCCGCCGCGAAGGGCAAGCCTTCGCGTAATCCGACAGGGGAGCAGCAGCAGGCCATCGATCAGTTTCAGCGCGGCGGTTCCGTGAAAATCAACGCCTATGCCGGGACGGGCAAAACCTCAACGCTCGAATTCCTGGCGCACAGCACATCCAGGCGCGGTCAATACATCGCGTTCAACCGCGACATTGTCCGCGATGCCAAGGAGAAGTTTCCCAACACGGTGAACTGCTCGACCAGCCACGGTCTCGCCTTCAAGGCGACGCCCTCAGCCTATCGAAACAACTCCGATAAAATGACCAAGAGGGTCAACGCCAATCAGCTTGCCGAGATGTTGAACCTGAAGCGGTGGGACGTTGACGGCCGGCACGTCCTGCGACCGCGATCGCAGGGGTATCTCATCCTCGATACGTTGCGTCGTTATATGCAGAGCGCCGATGCCGATCTGGCAGCGCATCACGTTTCCCGCCACGGTTCACTGCTTGCCGTCCCCGAGGCCACGATGCGGGCCGTGACGGAGTTCGCGCTCCACGGCGCAAAGCTCGTATGGGGTCGGATGAGGGGCGAGACCGATCCCATGCCACTCGGTCACGACGGCTACCTGAAACTGTGGGCTCTCAGCAATCCCGCGATTGCCGTCGACTTCATTCTTCTCGACGAGGCGCAGGATACAAATCCGGTTGTCCAACAGCAAATGGACGGCGCGCTCCGTGACCCTCGCTAATTTCCTTTTGGGCCAGGTGGCCCAATCGGACCTGCAGGCCCCGGAGGACCTGCCGGCCCCGCAGGTCCCGGAAGGCCGCAATTCTGAATTACTACGTCTCGCGTATCCGATCCGGAGCTGATTTTAACGGTGCAAGTCGACGGAAATTCTGGACCAATCCACCTGAAACCGCCGGTCGCAGAGCTCTCGACCTTCACCGTCTTGCTCGGGCTGATCTTGATCTCTACGTTGGGGTCGCGCGGACGGCGGACCCTTCCTACAATGACTAACTCTCCCCGAGTTATATTCGCTGTGGTGATAAATATCTCCGCATGTGTATTTCCGGGCCACATCGTCACCAAACAAGTTGTGGCAATCGCGGTATTGCCGACTAGCTTCGAAAGCATGGCCAATCTCCCTGTGTCCCCTCTCCAAAAATCGTCTATGGTTGAACCAGATACTGGGAAGCCCTGCGATGCAACTTGTTCGATCGCATGCAGGTCTGCTCCATTATAGTCGTGAACAATCGGCTTGTCCTTAGGCGGAGCCGAAGTGGGTCTCTCAAGCTCACCTTAAAGTCGGCATTCCAATATGCAAATTGGGGATCCTCTGTAGAGGGCAACTAGTGAATGTCAGGTGGAAGTGACCAGCGGAGGCGGTAACCGAATCCCGAGGGAGGTGCTCTTCCGTTTCGAGCATTGAACGAGTCACTCCAATCGTGATGGGGAATCCCTCGCCCTCTAATAGGTGATCTCCCGATACCCGGTGTTATCGTCTGAGCGCACGGTGCGCATCTGAGCGAGACCGGGGCGGGTTACTTCTGCTTGGTCTTCGTCGTGCGAGGTCTTCACATGGTTTAAGCGCATCACCCCAGATGTTTTCGCCGTTCGCGTTGACATCGATGGTGGTCGGCTCGATGGTTGGGTTCGGTATCTTCTCGCTGACGTATCCGGTCACCCGAGGTGCGGTGGATTAAAAAGCTCGATCGGGCAGCCCGGAAAGGAACGAGGAAGTCGGGTGCAGGCGGTGACGATCGATGAAAGTAAGACTCGTTAGTTCTCTAAAAGTTGCGGTTGCGCTGTTTGGGTTAGCGGTAGCGGTGCTTCTCGCCATCCGCATCTACGATTCGCAGAGGGGGTTGCCCCTCGAGCCGTGGCACACTTACGTGCCCCATGAAATGAGTGAGGACGAGCTAAACTCAGCCAATTGGACGCAGTATCTCGAAGCCGAAGCAAGAATATCCGCAGACGTCAAGCGTGAGGTGTCTCAGAAGCTTGGACCCGATGAACGTGTGCCGGCCAATCGCTACTTCGAGGAAAGCCCTGTTTATCCGGCGCACTTTGCGCAGGATTTTAATCGTTCATTTGTGCTTGAACCCGAGGGAAGGCCAATTGGCGTGGCCGTATTGCTTCACGGGCTGACGGATTCTCCGTATAGCCAGCGTCATATCGCAAGTTTTTACCGGGACCACGGATTTGTTGCGATTGTGCCGCGGTTGCCAGCACACGGTACTGTTCCGGCCGCTCTGACCGATGTCAGGTGGGAGGATTGGGTTGCCGCGACCCGCCTGGCTGTACGCGAAGCGCGCCGGCGCGTGCCGACAGGACCACTGCATTTGGTCGGATTTTCGAATGGTGGTGCGCTGGCCTTGATCTACGCATTAGATGCGCTTGGCGACGAAAAACTAGCGAAGCCGGATCGACTAGTGTTGATCTCGCCTATGGTGGGCATCACGCGCTTCGCGCGTTTTGCCGGGCTTGCGGGGTTACCGGCGCTACTACCGGCTTTTGCGAAGGCGGCATGGCTTGGCATAGTACCGGAATTCAACCCCTTCAAGTACAACTCGTTTCCAGTCAATGGCGCGCGTCAATCCCACCGGCTCACTCAGACTCTGCAGTCGCGGATCGCTGACTACTCTCGCGATGGCAAGATTGAGCGGTTACCACCTATCTTGACCTTTCAATCTCTGATCGACTTCACTGTGAGTACGCGAGCGATTGTTTCTTCACTCTACGATCATCTTCCCGCAAACGGGAGTGAGCTAGTATTGTTTGATGTCAACCGGACCGCGAAGTTCGGCCCGTTGCTGCGGGCAAGCGCGGATACTGCACTTGCTCGCATTGTGCCGCGCGGGCCGCGACGGTATCGCCTCACCGTCATCACGAACGACGATAGTGGCGGTGATGATGTGATCGAGCGCGTGACCGAGCCAAATAGCAGCGTCGAGAAGTCTCGTGCTCTTGGGTTGGTGTATCCGCGTGGGTTCTATTCACTGTCGCACGTTGCACTGCCGTTTCCAATGAGTGATTCTCTGTATGGGTCCGAACCGGATGGCTCTGAGAATTTCGGAGAGAACCTTGGTGCATTGGCACCTCGAGGTGAACGCAACGTGCTGATTGCGAGCCTTGATACCCTCATGCGGGCGTCTTCTAATCCCTTCTTTTCATATCTGATCGAGCGAGTAGGGGAGGGGATCCCTGCGAACTCAACAAAAGCCGGTCAAGGCGTCCAATAGGACGAGGAGCTAAGTCTGCGGTCGTGCCCCGGAGTCAATCACAGACTAACCAATGTACTGCGAACCGCATTTCGGACTAGAGCATTTTCGGTTCTGATTGAATCAGAACCGAAGCTCTAGATTCTTGTTTTGACGCGTTTTCTCCACGCGAACCGGGTCCATTTCGCTCCAAAACGCTCTAGCCCGGCAGTCGGCACGTTTGTCCATTGTTCGCAATGACCGTCTCTGGTGCTTCTTGCAACCAAAACCGTATGGGTTGTCTACACCAACGACACTTTCCCCGTAGCAAGGTCATAGACGCCGCCGACGATGCGCAGCTCGTTCTTCGCAATTAATCCTGCGAGGATGGGGCTCGCTTTCTTCAGGTGTTCGACGTTGTATCTGACATTCGCAACTGTCGCCTGCTCGGTAAGATTGGCGTCGCCCTTCTTAACCACCGCTTCAATTCCAGGCTTCATTGCAGTGACGAGCCCGGCGATATGACCTGGCAGATGATTGCCCTTCTCCAGGGCCTCCACAGTGGCTTTCACTGCGCCGCACTCGGTGTGGCCAAGCACCATGATGAGTTTAGTTCCTAAAACGGCCGAGCCGAACTCTAGGCTACCGAGCCCTTCGCTTGTGACGAAGTTGCCGGCGATGCGAACCACGAAGAGATCACCGGGCCTTTGATCGAATGCGAGTTCCGGCGCGACGCGGGAGTCTGCGCATCCAAGTATCGCGGCGAAGGGAGCTTGCCCGATGGCAGTATTTGCCCGGTTCGCGGAGAAATCACGCTCGTGCGGCTGGTTTGCAACGTAGCGGGCGTTCCCGTCCACCAGCAGCTTCAGCGCCGCGTCCGGCGCATCCGCAGCTCGTACCGGCTGAGCCTGGGCGGGGCGCGGAAGGAATGTGCTGCCCATCACGGAAATCGCGGCCAGTGCCAAGCCACCTCGCACCAGTCCTCGTCGTCCGATAGCTGCGTTCGCACATGCGTCACACATAGTTTTGCTCCTCTGCAACAATATTGACAGGCTCATGGCCTGTATCACTCGGGTTGAGCCGCGTTCACTTCGGGACGATATTCTTGTAAACGACGCCGTCCTTCATGATGACGAGAAACTTATTCGTCGGGTCCGCGACGAGACGGATGTCATTCAACGGGTCTCCGTCGACGAGCAAAACGTCGGCTAGCGCGCCTTGCTCGATGACGCCTAATTTGCCTGGATAGGGGTTACGCGGGCCAGACAGAGCAAGCAACTCTCCGTTTGTTGAGGTGGCCATGGTGAGCGCTTCGGCCGGCGTGAACCATCGCGTCAGATCCACAATTTCCTGGCCTTGATGCTGAGCAAGCGCCTCCGAAAACAGGATGTCGGTGCCAAAGGCAGTCTTGATCTTGTATTTCTTGACGAAACTGTAGACTTGGTTGGTTCCGTTCACGACCTGCATCATCTGTTGCTGCTGTGCAGGCGGAAGAACCGCAGCGCCACCCAGATCCGTGAACGGCTGTGTGCTCAACCAGACGCCTTTCTCTGCCATGAGTTGGGCCGTAGCTTCGTCCATCAGATGGCCGTGTTCGATGACCTTCACTCCTGCCGCTATCGAGCGCTGAATCGAGGCTGACGTATAAGCATGGGTGGCAACATAGGTCCCCCAATTCGTTGCCGCCTCAACCGCCGCCTTAAGTTCAGCGTCCGTAAAGGTGACGACGTCGAGTGGGCTAAACGGTGAGGCGACGCCACCTCCGGCCGTCAGCTTGATCTGAGAGGCGCCTTGCATGAGTTGTTCTCGTGCCCGTTTTCGGACTTCGTCGGGGCCATCTGCGATGGCGGTTCCTCCCAGGTCTTCGGCCCGGCTGAGGGGACCGCCTGGCGTTCTGGGTAAGTCGTAGAGTTCTCGAAAATCTCCATGACCTCCAGTGATCGTTATTACGGCACCCGAAGGATAGATGCGCGGGCCCGGGAGAATGCCTTCATCAATCGCTCTTTTGAGGGAGAACACCGGGCCGCCCATGTCGCGGACGGTGGTAAAGCCGCGCATGAGAGTTGCGGTGGCTTCCGCGCCGGCCAATAGCGTCGTGTAGCCTACGTCGTTGGATATCAACTGAGCGGGAGTAGGCCGGACCAGCATGGCGTGCCAATGCATGTCGCTGAGGCCCGGCATCAGGACACGACCGCCACCTCGAATGATTTGGGTATCCGCGCGCCGATCGGCTGGAATCTGGTCTGTTGTAATCCGCTCGATGATGTTGCCGCGGATCAAGACGTTTGACGGAGCTGAAAGAGATGGGTTTTCGCCATCGAAGATGCGGACATTTTCGAAGATCGTGATTAAAGATCGCTCCTGCGCCCACACCGCATTGAAAGGTTGGGACGCATATGCCAGGCACGTGACGCCCGCGCAGATCAGGGTTCGTAACATTGGCTCCCTCATCGAGTCAGCCGCGCGTTGCTTCGCAACCAACCGTCCGGACTAGAATGGCCCGCAAGAAGGGTAGCCGCGACTACGTGAGTTGTTCTATCCGGCGAAACCCTTGGTTCAGCTACGGGCATCCCCACGTGAAGCGCCTAAAGATCGCAGCGAACCCGTAAGGATCGAGTGGCGGGCCGCCGTCCGCGCGATCACTGTTGGTCGCATTGAGATCGACGCTAGCGATCTGCAGCCTCGCCTGGCCTAAGGGCCCGCTTTGATGCCCCTATGAGAGGCGATTCTCCGAAATGCGCGCGACGGGCATGCGAGAGACGGAATAACCTTCGCGGCTGATCCGCCGCGCGACTTCGTTGTATGATGGCCATCAATCCTCTCGCATGACACGGTCGCTTGCATGCGAAACAATAGCGCGTGGACAAGAATTCATAGCTAGCTTGGAACGTCGGGTAACCGTTCGACGCTGCCCGAGCAACGCCTTCGGTTGGGTGAATCGGTCCACCCCGCGACATCGCAATCAATTGCCGACTGTGAAAAGGGACGCCCGCATGCCGCGGAAAGCACGACAGGTCGCCTTAAGGCAACGTTGCAGCAGATATTTTCCGGCTAAGGACCGATGTTTTGGGCCACGCTGGCGCGCTTGTTTCAGCGAAACCTGGGATTCTGCGGTGTTGGGGGGCGTGCTTCGAACGGCAACGCATGATCTCAAATCTAAGATCGAGTTCGCGATGGTCTGCCATCCAGACCAGCTGCGGAATGGAATCGGACAGCGAGTGGAACTGCTGCTCGCGCGCGCAGCGTCGCTTCGGCCTGTTTGCGTTTGGTAATTTCCTCGGCTGCCACGTTGCTTGTTTTGACGCGTTTTCTTCACGCGAACCGGGTCCACTTCGCTCGAAAACGCTCTAGCGTTTTCTTCGGCATGCGATGGACGTTGCTCTGATTGCTCCCTACGAACTCAGGGACATTACCTATATTGTCCTCTCGGATCACGTGCTACCGCGCGTCGATCTCCTCGTCGGCCAACGACTGTCGTGATGAGAACAGAGCATTCCGCCTTGCGGTGGCGCCGCGACGCTGCACTCTCGTTGGTCAATGCGGAACTCAGTTGTGCGACGGGCGTCGAGGTTGAGTGTTGCGATCAAGCATTCATGCAAAGGAGCCTAAAATGCGTCTAAGCATCCTGGCGTTGGCGCTGCTTGCAAGCCTTGCCACGTTAACTTTCTCAAGCCATGTCCAGGCAGCTCCTAACGATCGATACTGTCTACAGGGTCGCCGATGGGGCATTCCTGGCAATTGCCAGTTTGCCACACGTCGGCAGTGCCTGGCCGCAGCGTCCGGCACGAATGCTAGTTGTGGGCTCAATCCGCGCTACGCGTTTTCAAGACGGCGTTAGTCAAACGAACGCGACGCTTCCGGGTGAGGGACAGGTCATTATTTGGAATTTGGGTAGCGGCCAGACCGCGTTGCGGGGGTCGAGCTACGCCGACAGCGTTCTAGCCGGCGCTACTGGGTTCCGACGGAGCCGAATGATCAGCCGACTGGATTTCGAAGTCGTTCGCTCGGGTCTGCCAGACGCTCGGTCAGAAACGTTCTCCATTCACGCTAAGGATTTGCATTCTTGTGTGAAGACATGCATTCGCGTCCGTCAGGAGAATGAAGTCGCGGACATTCTCGAGCTGAGTATGTGTTTCGCGGAGGGCATCAGGTTGGATCGTCGGATTTCGGTAAGAACAAGCCCTTGGAACGATTGCTTACCAAACTCAACGCTTTCGGCCGTGTAAGACAGATGCGCTGGTTATGTTCCGCGATGGTCGCTGTGGCCGCAAGTGCCGCCCTGCTTGGCTGTGTGTCCGTGTACAACTTACCGGTCAATGTGCCGCTGGATGATGCCGGCATCGGTCAGCTGAACGTCGGTCTCACGAGTACGGCAGATGATATTCTTGTCGGACTCTCTTTTTCGGGAGGAGGTACACGTGCGGCGGCCTTCTCATTCGGTGTCCTGTCTGAACTGGACACGCTGCCAGTCCGCGGTGCGGAGGGCTCCATGCTCGACCGGGTCGAATTCGTGTCAGGCGTCTCCGGCGGTTCGGTGACTGCGGCATATTATGGATTGAAGAAGCGGCTCGCCTTGAAAGATTTCCGTGAGCGCTTTCTCCTGAAAAATGCCGAGGAAGGACTGACCACCACAGTCTCTCTTGGAACAATCGGCCGCGCCTTTACCGGAGGCGTTAATGACTCTCGAGGCTTTACTGCCTGGCTCGATGCAAACCTGCTTAACGGCGCGACGTTAGGTGATCTCAGCACCGACCGACCACGGGTCTGGATCAATGCGACTGACATCTTCAATAGGGTACCTTTCGTATTTGGGAGCACGGCATTCACTGCGATTTGCAGCGATCTATCCAAGTATCCAATTTCCGATGCGGTTGCTGCATCCGCGGCCGTACCGATCGCATTTGCTCCCGTCGTCGTTCAAGCGTTTCCTGGTGCCTGCACTAACCTTTTGCCGCCGTGGGTCCGACGCTTGGCCCGCGATCGCAAGGCGCCGCCGATGGTCCGTTCCTATGCCGCTGCGATCGCCAGCTATCGAGATGGTGTGGTGCCATTTATCAAGCTGCTTGACGGAGGCCTTGTCGATAACTACGGAATTTCCGGCCTCACAATCGCGCGCGAATCCTCCGATACGCCGTACGGGCCCTTGACGCCGCAGCAGGCGGTAAAACTGCGCCGAGCGCTGTTCTTGGTGGTTGACGCAAAAACTGGGATCGCTGGCGATTGGGTTCACGCCGTCGACGGCCCCAATGGCGTCGAAACCGTCCGGGCTTCGGTGGCGTCGTCAATGGCTGCCAGTCTCGATGCGATTTACACCGTCTTCAACCGTACCATGAATGATTGGCAGACGTCGCTGGTGCGCTGGCGCTGCCAATTGTCCGCAACCGATCGTGCTAGGTTTGGCGTGGGACCCGGTTGGAACTGCCAGGACTTAAAGTTCTTTGTCGGTCGGCTAGGCTTCGATCAGTTCGATCCCGAGCGCGCTGCCGAGCTCGACGCGGTTCCGACGCGGTTTCAATTGCCTCCGGATCAAGTCGACAACGTCATCGCAGCAGGTCGGGATGCTCTTCGCGAAAGCGCAACGCTGCAGGCTTTCGTGAAAAGCAGGTAGTTCGGCAGCTCCGACGTCAGCTGGCGATATGGAGAATGTAACGGCTACGCGCCTTCGACGACGTGATCGATTTCACGGGTAGAGTATCTGCCGATGCTTTCACCATGCACCGCTAAGAACTCCTCCGCAGCCTTGCGGCCCTCTTCATGCAACGTGCAGAGGAAATCCCATTCGGCATTTAACTTCGAAGAGTAGCCGAGCGTACCCATGATCTTGTTTCGCACCAGGCGGACGATCCACGCGGACCAAGCGTCAAGTTAGTAACAGCAGCTGCGAGCTTCACTCCCCGATTGAACGCTCGATCGATAGTGGTTGGAGCGCAACCGTTCGTCGAGAGCTGCCGATCAGGACGTGTGCGCCGAGGCCTCGTCCAAATGCGAAGTTACCGCTAGCGCCCACATAGCTGCCGCGCAACCTGCCGGGACCGATACGCGAGTTCCTAGCGAAAACTGCCCAGGCGAGAGTCTCTGCACTGCACGTCAAGACCGACACGTCTAATCCGTCCCTCGTAGAGGTATCGCCAAGACGTGTTCCTCGAGTAAAAACAAGCAACGGAGCTGCTGGGCCGAACCAAGCACAAGCCCAACTCGTGGCGTGCTGGCACACACGAGTCTGCCGGCCCTGAACGCCTCGGCGTGTGCAGGAAGCGCAGTGATGGAGAGCAGAGCGACAAGCGTCAGCCGCAACACGCGGTTGAGCGGCAAGATGGGCCTCAAGGCCCTCGCAGCAGCGTCTAGAAAAGCCGCAAACAGTACCCCTGCGAAAACGATGAGGAGACTGGAGATCGTTTGCCAGACTAGAAGGACGGCGACGCATGTGGCGAGCAGGGCGAGGAATGCTGCGTCGCTCGTCAACCGCGAACGGGCCGGTCCGTTCGTCTTCGAGCACATGCTCGCGGAGCTGCTCTTGTTGCGCATGCATATCGTTCATCGATCGGTCAACTCGCCAGACGGGAAATTTCGCGAATTGTACCTGGCTCTAAGTGCGAACGCGGTGGCTGCCAAAGTGCGGATGGCGGCCGCCGCGGTGACGCCAATGGCGATGCTTGGCCGGATTCGTATTTGCGTTGCGAACCGCGCTCCCGGCGGGAGCTGTGACGGCTTCCTTCGGCGCCGATCCGCCATCGCCGCTTGATTGGGCTAGGGACGAGGTTGCTGGAGCAACTACAACCAAACCAGAAAGAACCAAGGTACCCCAGATAGTCCGGATCTTCATGTTCGCCTCGAAGTAACAGTGTGACGCGACCCTTCTCGATCTATGACCTTAGATGCGACGTTCCCCTCCGCACATCAGGGATTCTCTGTAGGCGTCGGGGCATGAAATCGGCATGCACGGCGTTATCTAGGCGAGCGTGGGACCTACACGAGGGGAACGGGCTCCGATCGCAACTGGAAGACGCTCCTGGATTGGTCAGCCGAGCGAAGCTCAACCCGGGCTGTGTTGCCGCGCGTCGCAGGCGGCGGAGCGCAGGATTCTGTGAATCTTTAGCGCGGATGTGGATCCGTCAGGCGGCCTGAACGCGCTGGCAAGTAGATGATTGTTGTTCGGGGCCCAGATGATCATTCGATACTCCCCGGACAGAACTTGAGGATTGGCTTGGCCCTGCTGCTTACACGCAACGTCAGACCTTGGTCGGGCCTTTGATCAGAATCTAGCGGCTACCGCTCGTAGGTGTCGGGGTCTTCGCAGGACGATGCTTCTGCGTCTCGCCGCCAATCGGCGTTAGCTCATATGGAACGCGATGAGCCTAGCAAATGCGGCGCGGGTCTCGATCATAATGTAGCGTCGGATCTGCACTGGTCGAGAGACGATGTATAGAAGATCCTTCAGACCGGCGTCCATCTCAGTCTCCAAGCGTGGATACCGCTGCGATATCTTCGGACAGCATAGCGGTCGAGTGCATTCAAACCGCGCGGATCGCGAATTAACGGCGTGCCCCGTCGTCTTAGCGCGAGCATTGAGAGCGGTGCCGCCGCTGGATTGCGCTAACGGATTGGTCAGCGGCGCATAAAAGGCGATCCAGCTGGACCGGCTGTCGATGGAGGTTGCGAACTGTCGACAACAGCGCAAGGTCATCACATCGTGATCGCTGCCGAAGTGACGCGATCCGAAAACGGCGGGACCGCTCAACGCGAATTGACTAGATCCCCGTAGTTCTCACCCGTCTCTTCGGGAGTATTCTCCTTGCCCCTGCTCGGGGTTTCTTCCGATGGCCCAGGAGACGTCGGGTGGTACTGTTCGCGACGAGCAGTCAAGTCGTGCGCGGACAGCTAAGGCGACGACTTGGTAGCGACGACAAAATGCTCAGGATCCATAAAACGTTCTGCGTCAATAGCACGTAGGAGACCTTGATGTCCGACTTGATAGTTATTGTCTATCCATCTGAAGCAAAGGCAGAAGAAGTCCGACAGCGCCTTCTATCTCTCCAGAAGGAGTACCTGATCACGATCAACGACGCCGTGATCGCGGTCAAGGGCGCAGATGGTAATGTCAAGCTTAACCAGCTTGTGAATACAACCGCCATGGGGGCCGCCTCGGGCAGCTTCTGGGGGCTCTTGGTTGGCATGGTCTTCTTGAACCCTTTGATCGGTGTCGCAGTCGGTGCGGCGTCAGGGGCCCTTGGAGGAGCGTTGTCTGACTTTGGCATCAATGACGCCTTTATGAAGGAGCTCTCCGGAAAGATCGAGGCCGGAAGCGCAGGCCTGTTCTTGTTGGTCAAGAATATGGCGACGGACAAGGTCGTGCGGGAAATCAAGGATGCGGGCGGAACGATCTTGCAGACGTCGCTCGACGACACCAAAGAGCAGAAGCTGCGTGACGCTCTCGCAATGGCGTCGGTCGCGCCACCTCCTGTGCCGTCAGCGACATGAGTCATGTTGGTCTAGAGAAAGAGGAGGCAACGCTGCAGTTCCTTCTGAAAAAGATCATCGGCGTCGGACTATTGGCGGTCGGCCTGGTCATCCTGGCGACGGGCATGACATACGCGTACGTTGGACTGACAGTCTTGGGAAGCGCAATCCTGTTGGTTGGTGCTGGGTTGCTCGCACTCAAGATCGTCTTGCGAAATCGATCTGCGCCGAATGCGTGACTGGCTCGTCGCGCGGAATAAACACAGAGCTGTTCCGATGATCGAACAATGGGAACGCTTCAACGATCACTCGGACTAAGGGGTCTACCAATGAAGCATGGTCTAACTCTTCTGCTGTTCGTTTGCGTTGCGATGACAATGACGCCGCCTACTGAGAGCTTCGCGCAGGCGGGGAGAGGCGCCGTTTCGGGTGCAATTATTGGAGGAGCGGTTGGCGGTCGACGTGGCGCGGCAATTGGCGCTACCGCCGGAGCGATCGCTGGCTCGCACCACCGGAATTGGCATAACTATTATTGGCGCCACGGGCAGTGCTGGTATCGCTCTCGCAGTGGACGTTCTCACGCTGTGTCACACCGGTACTGCCGTTGAGAAGTGGTTGCTCAGGTTGGCACACCAACTCTGTCGCTCATGAAACGTCAATTGGCCCGCCGGCGCAGTGCGCGGGGAGTCAAAGCAGTAGTTCAGGAACACTAGCCTTTATCTACTCGTGGGAGATAGGTTGATGGTGAAGTATAAGTACAGTGTGCTGACGGGCGTTTGTTTGCTGACTATCGGTCTATCGGCCCCGGCACTCGCGCAAGCACAGCCAATTCGGGTGGGTGGGCTGACTTGTGATACCGGCCCAAGGGTTGGATTACTTGTTGGCTCACGCCAGCGGATGAATTGCGTGTTCCGTTCGAATGCAACGGGACGACGATACTACTACACGGGCAGGATAAACCGGCTCGGTCTTGATGTGGGCGTTACCGGCGGTGGTAGGCTCTTTTGGGGTGTCTTTGCGCCGACATCGCACATCGGTCCAGGCACGCTGCGCGGGACCTACGTGGGTGCGAGTGGTAACGCATCGTTCGGTCTTGGTTTGGGCGCGAACGTACTCGTCGGTGGATCCAATCGTACAATTTCGTTGCAGCCATTGTCGATTGAAGGACAGTTCGGCGTAAATCTCGCATTGGGCATCGCAGGTTTGTCTCTTCGCTAGCCCCGACTTGCTGAGTCCGATTGATTGCCAGACGAGTGAAGCTGGAATGTCCTGGCTCCACAAGCCAACAGGTAGGCCTGTGCCTTCAAGGTTCCTCATGTACTGCGAGATGCTGGTGAGGAAAATCGTAACGGCACGATAGAGCACGAGGATCGGCATTTCGTAGAGCCCGATGCAACAATCCTACGACCTAACCGTCGCTCCAGGAGTGCTTCGCCCAATCGGCCCATGAATTTTGACTATGATCCTTCGCGTCGTGGTCACGGATATTACTCCAGCTTTTGCGGAGTGGGAACGTGGGCAAGAAGATCGTGCGCGAGCGACGTCGCCTGCGGTGTTAGAATCTCGAAGGGGCGCTCTTGGCTTATCGGCGAGGTTGTCGCCAAACCACGAGTTACGGCTATAAGGGCCAAGAGCAGGCTGAGAGCAGCCATGACATAGAACGGGCCGTTGATGGTAAAGTGCGCCATCATCGTTGTGCCGATCAACGGACCGAGGATTGAGCCAAGGCCGTCGATCAGGATCAGTCTACCGCTCACTGCAACTGCTTGATCAGATGGCATTTGATCGTGTGCGTTGGCAACACAAATCGGATAGAGCGTCGACGTAGAGCCGCCGAGCAGCACAGAGGCGGGTAGGATCACGTGGCGGGAATGCGGTAACTTGACCACCGCGATCACAGTAACACTTAAACCGAAGCTAATCATCGTTGGTGGATATGTGGTATGCGGCGATTGTCCTGGGCCCTCCTGACATCCGTTACTTGGCGATCTGACTGCGCGACGACGCACGATATCCATGTCCATTGAAATGTGCAGCTCAACAAGATAGCGTAGGTTAATATTCGAGCAGTCTCGCTGATGTCGTGTTCGTTAGCGATCGGCAAAATGGTGCGATTGCATGCACAAGTGGTTGGACATCGATTTTAGAGCTATTCAGAGCGAGCTTCGCGGGCGTGACTTTGTCCGTAGCAGCGAGATATTGGGTCCTACTGAAAGCCTATTCAAGACAAAGGAACATGGATACCGTCGCATCGACGATGCCATCTTTCTTCACGTCATGGATTTCGAAATAGGCCGGCCTTACAGCCTCCAGATGGCGCGGCCAGAGTTCATATGCATCCAGATTGCCGTGAGCGGAACCTACAACCGCTCGATTGGCGATCACGTCGACGTTGTGAAGCCGGCATCGATCCACATCTCGAATGCGCCCTTGTCAGTCTCGGATACACGGGCGGGAACGAAGCTGTGCGGCGTTCTGATTGCGTGCAACCGCGAATATTTCGTTGATCATTTCAAGTTGAATGTCGATCGCGTCCCGGAGGCCTACCGACCGATTTTCAGTTCCAGGATTGGCAGCCCGTCATCTTTGATGTTGCCCGCGAAACCGGACATCATGTTAGCTGCAGACCAGATATTGTCTTGCAGGTATCACGAACCATTGAGGCATTTCTATTTGAACGCGAAAGTGGTCGAGATCATTTGCGGGATCGCAGCGCAGATCAACGGCTTGCCAGCGCAAATGCCTCTGCGCGCAGTGCCGAACAAGCGGGCCGTGATAGAAGCCGCTGCGATGATCTATCGAAGGGAAACATTCAACCCTCCTACAATCGCGCAACTTGCGACGCGCGTTGGTTTGAATCGGAATGATATCACGAGTGGATTCCGCGAAGCATTTGGTATGACGCCTCATGCGTATGGTCACTTGCTTCGGATGGAGAAAGCGCACCTGATGCTGCAGGATGGACAATTGTCGGTCAGTGACGTCGCGCGACGGGTTGGCTATGAAGGATATTCGAGCTTCTGCCGAGCTTATCGCTCCCACTTCGGACGATCCCCATCCATAGTCAAACCTAAACCTGGCCGTTAGATGCAGCTGCTGTTCCAGAAGTTGTGCTCACAAGGCGATCGGAACATATCGACGCCTGTGTCGCTTTCTCCGGTTGTTGAGGAGCCGGCGGACAACGCTGAGCTTCCGATGGGGCTCATCACCGAGGCGAGGCTGTACGAGGTGAGCCTGGTCATCTGCCCGATGCGATGAATAGCGGTCCCCGGCCGCAATCATGCATGTTAGCCGGGGACGCTGCCCGGCCTGGGACGGACTGGGATGACCGCGCGGGTGCAATTGCATCAGCAACTGCGTTCGCCGTAAGTGCCGAAAGTCATGGCGTAAGCGTCGTTCTCAGGCCAAAGCTTTGAGGGCTTGTGCTCGCTTGGCCCCGGACACATAGGCAGCTCCCGAGAATGGATCTGCCCGCATGCTCCGCGCCCCGTACGCATCCGGTCAGCACCCCGGGCAGGCGCGCCGGTCAGCCGTGGCGCTCAGGCGGCAGCCGCTCTGGACTGTTGGGTTGCCTTCCAATTCCACGGGAGCAGGTCGGCGACTTTGTTGACGGGGTGATCTGGAAGCCTGGCCAACACATCCGCGAGCCAGGCTTGCGGATCAACGTCGTTCATCTTGCAGGTTTCGATCAGGGTATAGATGGCGGCGGCGCGATGGCCGCCGGCATCTGAACCGGCGAAGGTCCAATTTCGTCTTCCGACAGCCACACCGCGTAACGCTCGTTCGGCAGCGTTGTTCGAGAGGCAGACGCGACCATCGTCCAGGAAGCGGGTGAACGCCGCCCAACGGTTGAGCAGGTAGTTGATCGCCTTTGCAGTATCGTTGCCTGATGAGAGCAAGGTTCGCTGCTGACGCATCCAGATTTCGAGATCGGCGACGATCGGCCTCGACTTATCACGACGTACCGCAAGCCGCTGTTCCGGCGTTTTGCCGTTGATGGTGCGCTCGATCTCGAACAGGATATCGATGCGTCGCACGGCCTCGCTGGCAATCGGCGCCTCTCCAGATTTCGCCAGGTCGAAGAACTTTCTGCGGCCGTGGCTCCAACAGGCCGCTTCAAGGATCGGAGCTGGCTTCCTTTGGGCCTTGTAGAGCTGGTTATACCCATCGAAGGCATCGGCCTGCATGAGGCCGACATAGCCGGCAAGATGGCTTTGCGGGTGTTCTCCAGCCCGGTTGCGTGAGTAGTAGAACAGGGCCGCCGGCGGATCCGTGCCGCCAAACGGCCGGTCATCGCGAACATAGGTCCAGATCCGGCCGGTAACCGTCTTGAGCTTGGCCAGCACCGGCACCGTCGTATCGTCGGCGTGGATGCGTTCCGCGCTCATGACGTGGATCCGGATCGCCTCAATGATGGGATCGAGTGCCACCACGCAGGCGCCGATCCGATCCGCCAGGGTCGAGACGTCGATCTCGATCCCTTCGCGGGCATAGGTCTTGCTCTGTCGGTTCAACGGCTGGTGCAGCAGGAACTTGTTGACCAGCACCATCGCCAGCAGGCTCGGCCCGGCAAAGCCTCGCGGGATCGGATGGGAGGGCGCCGGCGCCTCGGTGATTGCCTCACAATCCCGGCAGGAGAACTTTTCGCGGACATGCTCGATAATCTTCCAGCGCCGCGGCTCACATTCCAGGGTCTTCGATACCACCTCGCCGAGCTTGTGCAGTCGCTCGCTGCCGCACTTGCCACATACGCAAGGAGCGGGTTCGACGATGCGTTCGATCGGCAGATTGTCCGGCAACGGACGTCGCGGCGGCCGTGGATTTTGCACGCGCTGCTGTTTGGCGGCTTCCGGCGCTGCGAGCTCGGCCTTGGTTTCCTGCTCAGCCTGGGTCTCTTCAAGATCCTCGATGGCGAGTTCGAGCTGCTCGACCAGCAGCTTGCCGCGCTCAGAAGATTGCCCGAACTGTTCTCGCCGTGCCTTGGCCAGCATCAGCTTCAGCCGCTCGATCTCCAACCGGCCGACGGTCACCTCGCTCTTCGCCAGCGTCAGCTGCTCGCGCTGCGCAATGATCATCGCGTGTGCTGCGGCAAGGTCGGTGGGAAGCGGATCGGCGGGCGTCGTCACGAGGACGAATCAACCATATTCGTCGCAAAAAATCCCGCTCGATTTAACCGGAAGCCTGTGGACGCCAGGTTGCCTGCGGCATCCGCCAATCAATTCCGGAGAGGAGATAGGATAGCTGCGCAACGCTGATCGTCACAACGCCGTCCGCCATTGATGGCCACAAAAAGCGGCCTCGCTCCAGCCGCTTCGTGAACAGACACGCGCCTTGGCCATCATGCCAGATGATCTTGATCAGGTCGGCACAGCTCGTTTCATTGTACGTCCCTTTGTCAGATACCGGGTAGGCGGATCATTCTATCATATTGATAATCAATGTAGTTTCTCGGCCGACGCTCGATCACGCGCTGCACCGCTATACGTACTGTTTCCGAGCTCAGCGCGTCGACAGGAACCAACCATTGCGAGCCCTTGATTGCTTGTGTGGCCGGCAAGATGTCCTTCAGCACCAAGCTCTTTGCTGATCCGACGCAAATTCCAAAGTGTGCCGCAGCCTTCGCAAGGCTGATCATTTTGCCGTCGGACGATGCGGGGTCGTATTCCGGCAAGCCCAGGCGTTCGCGCATTTCCCGCACGCGAACAGTCGTCCAGGTCTCGCCGTCGCCGGTCTTGCAGCGCATCCGATTGAGCGACACGGCGAGCTCTCGATCAGGCCAATGACCAGCGAGTTTACGAAGTGCGTCAACGGCAGTCGGTGCCATGTCGCCCGGATATCGGCCCGTCTTAACGCGAGCAACGCGAACCTCCGTGTGCCGGCCGCCGGTCCAGTGGATGAGCAGAACCGCCTCATTGGTGTTCCTATCGAGATCGCAAACAATCTCTCGGACCACAATGTGAACCAGCCGCTGCTTGGTGCGCGTGTCCGTGGACGGTGCATTCCAAACCCGCGGAAGATCATGCGCAAGTTGCAGAAGCAGGGCGCGGTCGATCTTGGGACTTTCCGCCGATGCGGTGCGCAGCTCCTTTACACGACCTTCAAGCTCGGCAACCCGCTCCAATGCGCCATTCCAGCGCGCCTCGAGTTCGCGGGCAACGTGGCGCTTGGCCGGATCCACAAGCTCGTATCGGCGTGCAGCAAGAGACGCTTCGTAGCGTACGACTTCAAGCTCCCGTTCGACGGCCGTGATGATCTCTTGTCTTGAGCGCTCAACCTGGTCGGACGCCAATATCGCTGCTTCAACAGCCCGATCGGAGACGGCCTCAAGGATTTGCAGCGCGACCGCACGATCGACCCGCACCCCGCCGATGCCGATACATAGGCCAGCGCCGACATGGGCGTCATCGCCGCGGCATTGATAACGATGGGCATTCCCCTTGGCCTGGCCGTAGAACACACGCATCATCCGCCCGCAATGGCCGCACCGCATCAATCCGGTCAGAAGTGCGCGTCCCCCGCGCGCCGATTTTCGCGAGCAGTTCTTCTTCATGTGGGCGTTTTCCAGCAGCAGCCTCTGATTGTCCTCATACTCCTGCCAGCTGACATAGCCGGGATGATTGTCGCGCAGGAGAACATTCCATTCCTCCCGCGGCTTTTTGAACCCGCTGACCTTGCGGGCGCGACCGTCCACGATCCGTGTCTTCTGGGCGATTCGGCCAAACGCATAGGCGCCAGCATAGAGCGGATTGTGCAGGATCTGCATCACCGTGTGATAGGCCGGCGCCTTCCAGCTGAGCTTGTAGATTTGAACGTTTTTTAGAACCACAGGCATTTTGATGTCGGCAGCACGCAGCCAAAGAAAGACCTGCCGGGCGCTACCGAGCTCGCGGAACTTCGTGAAGACGAGTCGAACCAATCCCGCCACATGTTCGTCGGGATCCATTTCGATCTTGCCGAGTTCACTCCAACAAAATCCAGGTGGAAGCATGAAGCGGTACTCGCCGCGCTTGGCCTTAGAGTCCCGAGCGGCGATTCCACGTTGGCGAAGCAGGCTCAGCTCATACTCCGACATCGTTCCCTTCAGTCCGAGAAGCAGGCGGTCGTTGACAAGCCGCGGATCATAGGCGCCGTCGGGATCAATGACCAACGCGCCCGCGAGGGCGCATAGGTCGATCAAGTGATGCCAGTCGCGTCCATTGCGCGCCAGCCGCGACGCCTCAATGCAATAAACGGCACCGACGTTACCCGAACAAACCATCGCCACAAGCCGCTCAAATCCGGGCCGTTGAGTGCTGCCAGAGCCTGAGCGGCCAAGATCATCGTCAATTACCGCCACCGACTTAAATCCGGCGGTTTCCGCGGCCTGCGCCAGGTCATATTGCCGCCGCTGGCTTTCGAGATTCCCCATAACTTGGGACATTGTCGATTGGCGAACATAGACGACGGCGGCGCGGTCGAGGTGATCACGTGTGATCTTGACACTCATGGTCACCTCCCGACATCTGAGCGGGTTCGACGCCAGCCGCTTCCAGCAACAGATCGGCGAGCGCCTCGATCAGACCTTTGGGATTGGCGCCCAGCGGGTTCTGGGGAATCCGAAGACGCAGATCCAGACCCAGTTGCATCGGCTCGCGATATTGGCTTTTTCTCCGCACGTCCTTTCTCCCTCTTCAAAGAAGGACGGGATTGTGCGCCCGACGCCTGAGTCGCGCCCAGAAGCTTCAGAACAGCAGCAAATTCGTTCAGCCCCTCAATACTGACCTGCGGCGGTCCTAGCGCCATGCCGGCGCAGTAGCTTTCGTCGAGCATCCAATTGGGAACTTCGCGGCTAAACCCACGCCGCTCCTCTGTGTAGATGCATTTCAGCTCCTTGCCGCGTCGGAACGGTGCCACCTGAAGCGTCCGCCCAAAAAGCGGATGCCACGGATACGCAATCTTCGCGCTTCGAAGACTGTATGCAGAATGTCGAGTGTTGGGCGCGGCGGCCTCTAAAAACATAGAGATCACCGGCATGCGGATCACGCTTCAAACTCTCCTGGACCAGACGCGCGAGGCTCGGGAAGCCGCGGCGCATATCGGTGTGGCCGGTCGCAAGCCACACCCGCACATTACCCGGTATGGCAATCATCGGCGCTCAAGTACCTCGAGGACCCGCGCCAGCGCTTCTGGATCGACGTGCGAATCCACTCGGATCCGTCGCCGGTTACCGAGGTCGATCTCGATCAATCCAATACGCGCGGCCACTACAGACCGCCCTCGGCTATCACCCGCAGGTAAGAGCTTCGGAGTTTCCTCTGCCTCCGTGGCGGCGATCTGCACCGGCGCAAAAGACGGTGCGACCTGCTCGGATGTCCGCGCTTGACGACGCCAGGTGAACACCAGGCTGGCCGCTACTCCGTTGCGACGTGCAACCGCTGTCACCTTTGCGCCCGGCGCCAACGTCTCCTCGACAATCCGTGCCTTGTCATCCTGCGACCAACGCCGCCGACGCTCCAGCCCGCCCAAAACCTCGACCCGCATCGCCTGATGACCTTAAAGCTAGACTTAAGGTCACACGCTTGGCGAATTACAGCGTGTCAGACAAGACGGCGCCCGCCGGATGCGTACCGCGCCCCAGGATCGCAAGCCCTTCCATCCGCTTGCGGAAGTCTGCCGGTTTGGTGGCCAACATCACCCGAATCGCACCCGGCGGGCCGGTCACCGGTTCGCCTTCAGTGCCTGGACGATCGATGCTATCATTGCGGGGTCCACTCCACGACCGGCCCGGATCGTGATCCCATCGACTTCGATCTCGATGATCCCGGAATCCGACTTGGCCTTGCAGAGCGCCACCTTGCGCGCCGGCCAAGAGCACGCGCCGGCACTAGGGCATCGACCACCGCCGGCACAAACCGTAATTCTTCCGCTTCGGAATGATCGCCCGCTGCTTCTCTCAACTGACATCGCCAGCCAAACGACTGCTGCAGCGACAATCCGTGCCGACGGGCTACCGAACAGACCGAGCCGCTGCTCATCATGATCTCCGCAGCTATCCGCGCCTTGTCCTCGTCGCTCCACTTCCGTCGACGGCCGGCTCCGGCGAAGACCTCAGGCTGCCGCACCGGCAAGCTCTCCGATCCAATCGGCGCTGTAGCGTTTTAGCCGTAGACGCGGGTTCCTTAAGAAGAGGGGCAGGACATCAACATAGCCAAGATCTCGGTGCCACATCAGTTCTTCTCCAATCATGGATGGCTAGGACTGCTGTCACTTGGTAGAGTTGCTCTGGGGTCTCAGGGTTTCATGGGATACCCGGTTGATATTGTCACCGGTACTGTCTCTGCCGTAACTGTAGATCATCGCCGTCGATTGCTCTACTCCATTGAGCCGGCAAACGGGAACGACGCCGTGAAACGCATCGTGATAGCGGATGATCACGAAGTCATCCGTTCCGGACTTCGCACGATTGTTGAAACTCGATCCGATTGGATCGTGAGCGGAGAGGCGATCAACGGCGAGCAGGCTGTCGCTCTGGTGGTGGAGACGCGGCCTGACATCGTGATCGTGGATTACTCGATGCCAATTCTGAACGGACTGGAAGTCAGTCGCCGGCTCAAGGCAATGCATCTCCGGGCCGCGGTCTTGATCCTGACAATGCACGAAGGTGAAGAGTTGCTGACCGAAGCCGTCTTGGCTGGTGTTCGCGGCTTCCTGTTCAAGTCGGACGCCGGCAAGCACCTGGTCTCGGCAATCGAGACATTGCTTGATGGTAGGCCCTATGTGACCGGTACTCTCATGGAGACGCTGCTCCACAATTATGCCAACAAGCAACGCGGGCCAGAGAATCCACTTACGCCGCGCGAGCTGAGCATAGTGCGGCTCATCGCGGAGGGCCACACGAACAGGTCCATCGGAGCTGTTCTGGAACTCAGCGCGAAGACCGTAGAGACGCATCGCGCATCAGCGATGCGAAAGCTCAGCATCTCGTCGACAGCAGAGCTGGTCCGCTACGCTGTCCGCAAGAAGCTGATCGCGCCCTGAAGAAGAGAAGAACAAACGAGCTCGAAGCGCTGTGGAGTGAAGTTTTGCTGCAATTGACGCATTGCGCGGACTATGGGGCGTGGCTTCATGTTGGGGCGACGTCGGAGAACGACAACCCATGATATCAGCTGTTACCGTTGCAGGCGTGCTTGCGCTGATGCAGAGCCCCGTGGACCAGTTTCCTGATAATGCGCTACCGCAATCATGGTCAGCGCGATGGTGCCCGGTGTCTCCACAGAGGTCGTGGAGAGCAGTGTCGCCCAACTTCATGGGGCGCGAGTGCTCCATATTGGGGACGCACGGGGTGGTTCCGTTCACCGTACCTTTATTCCAGTCGGTCGGTTGTCGTCGGTCTTGGAACGGGTGCCTTCGCTGGTCGCGATGGCTAAGCCTGTTTCGCAAAAACAGTTTTTCCTATGCCGACGGCTGCATTCTTCCGACCTGGTACAAGGGCAGGAGACTTCCATCGGCCAGATACAACAACGTCGTGTAGTGGCATGATGATAGGCATTCGGAGGTGCGTTTTGAAAGTGTTCTACTGCGACTTCCCTGCGTCAACCTGAGGTTCGCATGCTGGCTTCACCTTGCTCTCGACTTTCCCAGCGTCTACGCCGCTTCTTGCTCGCGGCCGCACCGGCGCTCGTCTTGACGCTCTGCGGCTGCAAGCAAGAGGTCGCCAAAGAAGCGCCGCCGCCACGTCCCGTGCGTACGGTGGTCGTCCAAAAGGGCGGTCTTGGCCAGTCGATTGTCCTCACGGGACAAATTCAGGCGGAGAAGGAAGTCGCGCTCGCTTTTCGTATTGGCGGCCGGATCATCGAGCGCCTGACGGATACGGGTGATCGAGTCGAGCCTGACCAAGTGGTGGCTAGGCTGGATCCGCAGAACGAATTGAACTCACTTCGTTCCACGCAAGCCGCGCTTGCTGCTGCTAGAGCTCGTTTGGAGCAGGATTCTAATCATTTCGACCGCCAGGAGACACTGCTGAAACAAGGCTGGACGACGCGTGCAAGTTTCGATCAGGCTCAGCAAGCATTGCGTACAGCGCGGGCGACCGTAGATGACGCCAAGGCGCAGGTCGAAATTGCGGAGGACCGCGTCAGTTATACCCAACTCAAGGCCGGTGTGAGCGGCACGATTACCCGACGTGCAGCGGAATCCGGCGAGGTGGTGCAGGCGGGGCAGATGGTGTTCACGGTCGCGCGTGAAACAGGCTGGGACGCGGTCTTTGACGTTCCGGCACAGGTATTGCGTACGGCCCCGGGAGACGCCGATGTGATCATCGCCCTGACGGACGATCCCAGCGTCACAGCAAAGGGCCGAGTGAGACAAGTCGATCCGCAGGCTGATCCGGTCACACGCACGTTTAAGGTCCGTGTGGCCGTCAGCGACCCACCGCCGTCCATGCGGCTTGGTGCGACCGTGTCAGGGACCATGGAAGTCGACCATGGCCACGGAATCTCGCTCCCTGCGAGCGCCTTAACCGCCACAGAGAAAAATCCGGCGGTTTGGGTCGTCGATCCGAAGAGCATGACCGTTGCCCTGAAGCCAGTTGACGTCTTGCGCTTTGATCCCGGGACAGTGGTGCTGTCGGGAGGTCTCGACGGCGGTGAGATCGTTGTGACTGCCGGCGTGCAGGTGCTGCATCCGGGACAAAAGGTCAGGCCGTTAGGGGTGAAATCATGATCGGCCCCAATCTTTCCGACTGGGCGCTGAAGCATCGGTCTTTTGTCATTTTCGCGATGATCGCGATCGTGGTCGCCGGTGTGTCCTCCTATTACCGCCTTGGACGCAACGAAGACCCGGCCTTTACCTTCCGCACCATGATTGTGCAAGCAGCGTGGCCAGGCGCAACACTCGACGATACCTTGGCCCAGGTCACCGAGCGCCTGGAGCGCAAGTTGCAGGAAACACAGGGCTTGGACTACCTGCGTTCGTATACCAGTCCGGGTCAAACGACGATTTTCGTCAACCTCAAAGGATCGACTCCCGCAAGGCAGGTGCCCGACATCTGGTATCAAGTGCGCAAGAACATCGGCGATATACGCCGGACCTTCCCCCAGGGCGTGGTGGGCCCCGGCTTCAATGATGATTTCGGCGACACCTATGGCCTTATTTACGCATTCTCTACGGACGGCGGCTTCAGTCATCGTGAGCTGCGCGACTATGTCGAGGACATTCGCTCGAAGCTCTTGCACGTTCCGGACGTCTCCAAGATTGAGATGCTCGGCGCGCAGGACGAGCAGATTTATGTCGAGTTTTCGACGCGGCAGCTTGCAGGCCTCGGGATCGACCGCGCGGCGCTGATTGCCGCACTCCAGGCGCAGAACGCCGTAATTCCGGCGGGCGCGCTCCAGACCGGCGATGAGAAAGTGTCGATCCGCGTGACCGGTGCCTTTAAGTCTGAGAATGATTTGCTCGATGTAAATTTTGTTTCGAACGGACGCCTGATCCGCTTGCGAGATATCGCGGAGGTTCGGCGCTCGCTATCCGATCCACCGCAGCCCATGTTCCGTGTCAATGGCAAGCCAGCGATCGGGCTTGCCATCGCCATGCGCGATGGCGGCGATATTTTGACGTTGGGCAACAATATTAAGAAGGCGATCGATTCCAGCATGGTTGATCTTCCGATCGGCATCGATGTGGCTCTCGTGTCGGACCAACCGGTCGTGGTGAAGAATGCTATCGGCGAGTTTATGGAATCTCTCTGGCAGGCTATTGCCATCATCATGGCCTGCAGCATCGTCAGTCTTGGTTTCCGCCCTGGGGCGGTGGTCGCGTTGTCCATTCCGCTTACTGTGGCGATTATCTTTCCGATCATGGAATCTGCCGGGATCGATCTGCAACGCATTTCGCTTGGTGCGCTGATCATTGCGCTTGGCCTATTGGTGGACGACGCGATGACGACGGTTGACGTGATGACCTCAAGGATGGCAGCTGGCGACAGCAAGGAGAGGGCAGCGACTTTTGCTTATGACACGCTGGCATTTCCGATGCTCACCGGCTCATTCGTCACCGCAGCGGGCTTCGTGCCGATCGGCTTCGCGCGGTCATCGGCTGGTGAATACACGTTCTCGATCTTTGCTGTCGTATCGATTGCGCTGATTGTTTCCTGGTTTGTTGCGGTGCTTTTCGCGCCCCTTCTTGGAGTGTGGTTTCTCAAAGCTCCCGATCAGAGAAAAGACGAGAAGCCGAGCCGTATTGTGAGCGCTTTTCGCGCGCTTTTGCTCACGGCGATGCGACGTCGCTGGATGACCCTTGCCGTCACTCTTGGATGCTTTGTTGCATCGCTTCTTGCTCTTCCGCTTGTGCCCCGACAGTTCTTTCCGGCCTCGGACCGTCCAGAGCTAGTGGTCGATCTGACCTTGCCACAAAATGCCTCGATTTTCGCCAGCGATTCTGTAGCGCATAAGGTCGACAGCATGCTCAAGGACAATCCCGACGTCGCTAGCTGGAGCACATACGTCGGACGCGGCGCGATCCGATTTTATCTTCCGCTGAACGTTCAGCTCAACAACGACTTTTTTACCCAGGTCGTGGTCATCGCCAAGGATGTTTCGGCCCGCAAGAGGCTGCAGGCAACGCTTGAGAAGAAGTTGGCAGAGGAGTTGCCGAGCGTCGTTTCGCGCGTCTCCCCGTTGGAGCTGGGACCGCCGGTGGGATGGCCAGTGCAATATCGCGTCAGCGGCCCGGATTTGACGCAAGTTCGAATGATTGCATTGCAGCTCGGTAAAGTGCTCGGCTCTGACAGCGATCTGCGACGGGTAAACTTCGACTGGATGGAGCCGGCGCGGAAGGTGCGGATTGTGATCGATCAGGATCAGGCCCGCCTCCTCGGGCTGAGCTCGACCTCGCTTTCGACCAACCTGAACGCGGTAATGACCGGCGCCTCGGTCACTCAACTGCGTGACGATATTTATCTCGTGGACATCATCGCTCGAGCTCAAGACGAGCAACGTGCTTCGCTCGACACGATGCGATCGTTGCAGGTGCCCTTGCCGAGTGGCCGCACGGTCCCCTTAAGCCAGATCGCGCGCTTTGAGTTCGACCAGGAATATCCGCTTGTTTGGCGACGCGATCGGGTGCCGACCCTCACGGTTCAGGCCGATGTGGCCCCAGGCTCGAGCCCGGAGGCCGCGGTGGCCTCTTTGGCTCCGGAGGTGGACAAGTTGCAGGGGAGCTTGCCGACGGGTTATCGCATCGCGGTGGGGGGCACGGTTGAGGAAAGCGCCAACTCGCAGGCCTCGGTCTATGCGATGGTTCCGGCAATGCTATTCCTGATGCTGCTGTTCCTTATGGCGCAGCTGCATAGCTTCAGTCGTCTCGCGATGGTGCTCTGCCTCGTACCGATGGGACTTATCGGCGTCGTTGCGGCCCTCTTGATTTCTGGCCGCCCTCTCGGTTTCGTCGCAATTCTCGGAATTCTGGCGCTGATGGGCATGATCGCGCGCAATGCGGTCATTCTCATCGAGCAGATCGAGGCAGAGCGTGCCCAGGGACGCGAGTTGTGGGATGCGATCGTGGAGGGCGCGGTCTCGCGTTTCCGGCCGATCATGCTGACGGCGATCTCAACCGTTTTGGGCTTTATTCCGATTGCACCGACTGTGTTCTGGGGCCCGATGGCCTTCGCTATCATGGGCGGCCTGTTTATCGCGACCATGCTAACTCTCGTCGTCCTGCCTGCGCTCTACGTTATTTTCTTCCGCGTCAAGGAACCGGTCGGACAACTAGCTTCCTGAGACGCTCGCTGTGAGCAGGGCCAGGATAATTAGAAGCAATGAGACGCCCGCCACCGGCCATTGCCGGAGCCGGGCTTCAAGCATTTCGAGCGATGGACCAATACTTAAGAGGCTGCGGAACGCACTCTCTTCAAGGACGACGCTGTCGCCGACTGGCACGTTGGGCAGAGGCCAGCCGATCCGTTGCAGCACCAGGGCGAGGCCCGCACCGACCGCCACAGGCCAGAACCCATCTAGGAGTTTGCCGAATTCAAATGCATTTGAAGTATCGCCAATTGCCGGATAGAAAACCCACGGCAGCGCGATCGCGGCAAACGCCGCCGCGTGCCAGAAACGGATCAGGCTGGCTGGACACTCCTGAGCGGCCTCGTGCAGCGGCACGGCGAGGCGGATCAGGAAATGTGTCATCAGTAGTGCTGTCCCGATCGAAGAAAGCGTGGCGAATATCGCTGTTGGTCCGCTGGCGAATTGCGCCTTCAAGGCAAGCTTTGCCAGAGCGCCGCCTGTAAACGGAAGGCCCGCAAGGCTCAGGGCAAGAATTGCGATCAGAATAAGCGACGTATAGGAAGATCTTCTGTCTCGCAGGGCTAGCGAACCAATCGCCAGGAATAGTGTGGCTTTGACCAGTAAATGGTTTGCGGCATAGAAAGCGACATTGAGAGAAGCGTCAGTTTGTCCATTGACGAGCGCCATGCCAAGAGCAGCTGTGATGATCCCCATCTGGCTGATGCTGGAATATGCCAGAATGACTTTGGGATTTCGTTGGGTCATTCCGAATACGACGCCGTAGAAGGCGGAAAGAAAGCCCATGATGGCCAAAGCGCTGCCCCAACCTTCCAACGCAGCAGCAAGCGGCAGAAAACGCATCAGCCCGATCACGCCGGCTTTAACGCCCGCGCCGCTCAGTGCGGCCGCAGCTGGAATCGGCGCGGCACTATAGGTCAGCGGCATCCAGCCATTGAAGGGAATCATGCCGACCTTCATGCCGAAACTGACAATGATTAACCCCAGAGCGGCGTCTCGCCAAGATGAGGCGGGCAAGGCCGCCACTACATCGTCGATGCGCAGGCTTCCGTGCGGTGCACCTACGATGAGCATCGCGAAGGCCAATAGCAGGAACGCCTCGCCAAGAATTGTGAAGGCGATATAGATCGCACCCGCGCGCTTTCGTTCAGTTTCATCTGAAAACGCGAACAGTCCATAGGCTGGGATGCTTACGAGGGCATAGAAAAAGTAAAAGGAAACCAGATCACCGGCGACGAAAACACCGATGTTGCCTGTCATGGTCATAAGCCAGCAAAGTCCGAAGCGATTGTCGGGCTGATGGTCACGCCAGAGGGCGGCGCTGATGATAATCCAAAGCAAGGCCGCGGCGGTGAGAATCAGTGCCCCCGGCGGATCGAGGCGGAGCGCGAAGCTCAAGACCGGCATGTCACAGGTCATCGGCGCGTGGGTCAAGCCGATGAGGCCAGTTGCGAGACTGGGTATTGGGGCAAGCCATTGCAAGGCCAGGGCGTGGCGGCGCCAGCGTTTGGCGAAGCAGGCGGCTAGAAAGGCCGCGGGTATCGCCAAGCTCGCACCAAGCAGTGCGGAGTACAGATTAGTCATGGCAGTCCCCTTGCAATTGGACGACCAATTTCAAGGAGATTAAAGAAACTCTGCGGCATAAGGCCGAGCGCAATGGCGATCGTTGCGAGTGCGAGCGCCGCCGCCTCTTGGCTGCGCTTGGGGGCCAATACCAACGAGATTTGGTCGTCAGAGAATGCGGGCGCAAGAATCCGGTAGACGTAGCCAGCCGCTAGAAGGCCACCGGCAAGAACGGGAAGCGTCCAGATCCATTGGCCCGACGCGACGGAGGCTTGCAGCATCAACCATTTGGTACTGAAACCGCCGCTTGGTGGCAGACCCACCAACGATACCCCTGCGAGGGCGATGGTCAGGAACGTGAGGGGTAGCATACGCGCAGCGCCGCGGATTCCAGCGATCTGGTCATGACCGAGCGCCTCAGCGAGCACTCCCGCAGACAAGAACATCGCTGCTTTGGCAAATGCGTGAGCCAGCATTTGCATTATGCCGGCGCTCCAGCCGAGCGCACTCCATGTTTGCGAGCCGGTAGCGAGCGGAAAAACCAGAAAAAGGTAGCCGATCTGGGCTACAGTCGAATAGGCGATCAGTAGCTTCAGTCGTGCTTGAAGCAAGGCCATTATGCTACCTGCGACAATGGCCACTGAGCCAAGACAACCGAGAAATATGGCCGCCTTGTCTGCGGGAAGCGCCGGAAGGATATAGAACCACAGCCGTAGCGTGAGAAAAAATGAGCCTTTAACGACCAGGCTGGAGAGTATTGCACTCGCCGCCGCCGGCGCGTTGGCGTGAGCGGGCGGCAACCAGAGGTGTACCGGGAAAAGAGCCGTCTTGGCGATTAGGCCAGTGGTCATCAGGGCAGTTGCTGTCCAAGTAATGGGTGTAGCCTGAACCCGTTGTGCGAGAAGTGGAATGTCTAGAGTCCCATACGCACCGTAGAACAAGGCGACGCCGAGCAGATAGGAAATCGATCCGAAGAGAGCAAAGAGCAGGTACCGCAATGCGGCGGCGAGCGTCTCGGGACGGGCGTCGATACAAACGAGGGGCACTGCAGCGAACGTCAGCAATTCCAAGGCGACGTAGAGGTTGAATAGGTCACCACCTACGAAAATCATAGTCAGCGCCGCCCAGATTGCCTGGAGCATGATCCAGAAAGTCAATGAACTTCGGTTCTCTCGGACGCTGCGGGGCGTATTGAATTTTGCACGCGCGTAGAATGCGGCGACGGTTACGATCACCGCCGCGGTGATCAGCATCACCGCCGAAATGCCATCGGCGCGCAAGGCGATTCCGAGCGGCGGCGGCAGTCCACCAATCGCATATACGACGGGCTTGCCCGTTCGACCGACGCAGAATGCGATTGCGCAAGCGAGAGCAAACCCGAGCGGCGTCGAGCTGAGAGCGACGCGTTCGGCATTACGGCCTCCAAGCGTGATAGACAGGATAATTCCAGCAATCGGCAGCAGAATCGCGAGAACAAGTAGGCTGCCGCCCGGTGTGGTCGCCCCCAGTTCCGCTATCACCCTGCGTCCCCATCGTTCAGCTTGGTCGAGGCATCAGGGTCTAACGCGACGTGGCTGCTTTCCGCGGCAAGCCGCAAGATGAGTGCCACTGCGACGGCGCTAGCGGCGAAGGCGACAACAATTCCGGTAATGACCATGGCCTGCGGAACAGGGTCGAAGCGTAGGCCATCAGTTGCGCCGCGGCGTGCAACAATCCCGAATACAAGGAAAACGCCGCTGCCGATCAGGTTGAACGCCAGCAATTTGCGAAGTGGATGCGGATGGAGAATGAGGCCGTAGAGCCCAAGACCAACCAAAGCTGCGCCTGTCAATCCCGCGAGAACTGAGGGAGTCATAGATCAGATCTCTCGTTTGGAGGACCGGCGACGAGCATCGGTAAGGCCACTGCGATGGACAAAACCATAAACGCCTCGATGAACAGAATGGTTGGTTTGGCAAAGCTGTGCGGATAGGCGAAAAAGCTTCCCGCCACCGGCTCGCCTGCGAGACCGACGATCAGGAATACAGCAGGCCCTGCGACCAAAGCCAGCCGGAGATAGCGCGCGTCGATACGGGGCGGCTCGACCAGCCGCGCCATCATGGTAACCATCCACATGGCCGCAAGCAGAGCGCCGCCCTGAAAGGCACCGCCCGGGCCGTCGGCGCCGGCCCAAAAAATATGAACTCCCACGAGCACGCCGATCGGCGCAAGCATCTGGGCGAGAAACACCATCGGAGCATAAGGTTTGGATTGGCGGAACGGCGCGGGTGCGCCGCCCCACGCCGTGTCGGTGCCCACCGACCAGATCCCGAACACGGCCAGGATCAGCACGACCTTCTCAAGCATCGTGTCGAAGGAGCGATAGGACATCAAGACCGCTGTGATGAGGTTACCGAGACCCGCGCCGGCACTGTCGACGGCTGCTGCTGCCTCGGGTGCAAGCGAGGCTGGCGGCTGAGGCAGCATCAGGATGACAGCCCCCAAAACGCTGGCGACGAGAGCCGCGAGCAGACCAGTAAACAGTTTGATGGTTAATCCTGGTGCCGCGGGAGTAACATTCTTGAGCGCTTTTAGCCTTTTTCCTGCGGTGATTAGCAGGACCCCTGTCACCCCTCCGCCAACTGCAGCTTCGGTCAAGGCAACGTCTGGTGCATAGAGGCGGATCCAGACGAAAGCGAGCAGTAACCCATACGCGACATAACCAATCACGGCGGCGAAGAGATCTCGTGCCGCGATGGTCCAAATGGCGACCCCGACGACCAAGAGGGCAAGACCAATATCGAGATAGGCAAGTAGACTCATTTGCGGCCTCGCCTGAGCGAGCGGCCAATCAATTGCGCCGTCGACGCGCTAGCCAGCAGAACTAAAGCCCAGATGACGATCAGTTTAAGCGCTGAAAGCGTGTTTTCCGCGAGCGGGATCAAGCCGAACGCGACCAGACCAAGGCCAAGGTTGTCGGCCTTGGCCAAGGCGTGGAGGCGGGTGAGCGAGTCAGGAAAGCGCAGAAGGCCAACCGTCCCCGCGAAAAAGAAGAACGTACCGGCGCTGATGGCCGCGATGCTGAAAAGATGAAGAAGCGTCATCACGCCTCGGCGTCTCCGTGGTCAGCATCGAGCAAATTGACGAAGGCAATCGCGACAAACGCGGCAAGCAAAGCGAGGCCGAGCGCGACGTCCTCCACGCCTGGGACGCTTGTTGCTGTAGCTATCAGCAATAGCGCGGCGATGCCGCCCGTGCCGAGCAGTTGAACTGCCATCAGCCCTTCTACGTCGTCCGACCCGCGCATAATGCGCGCGAGCCCTACCGCAACCGTGAAGAGAATCAGGCCGGCTGCGACGAGAAGCAAATCATTCATAGCCGATCGCCTTCTTGAACAGAGCCTCGTCAGCCAGAACAGCTGTCGCTATCGGCAGCGAAATGTCGAGGCAATGCACCTGGAGTATTTCGCCTTCCGCGCTGGTCGGTGCGGTCCCCGGCTGAAGGCTCTGATATAGGAGGAAGGCGTTTCGAGCGGCGCCAGGTGGCAGGGTAAAGGCGACATCGACGAATCCTGGACGCAAATCGAGGTGCGGCAGGAGTGCGCGTCGGGCGACATCTAACCCCGCGATGATTGAGCCGCTAAGAAAGCGAAGGCTGAGTTTGGCAAGCGGGGCAAGGCGTGGACGAGCGACGGCGGGCGACAACAGTGACAGGCTGATCCACGCCGCAAGTGCGGAAGCAATGAGGCCGACCGGTAGGTCCTCTTGCCTCCAACCAGCGATCATGAGCCAAACGCTCAGAAAGAAAGAAAAGCGAGCAGGTAAGGACGTCATGATCAAAGGTGCGCGAAAGGCCATCGAACACCTCACCTTTCTCGTTTGAACTTCCTGCGACAATCAGGCTACCATTTTCGCATCTCAACAACAACCGTGATGAGAGAGACAGCATGCGAAGCAGTCGCTTACCTCGCTCGCAAGCTGATCAAGCTCTTCCTTCACGAGAGGCTCGCATCCGTCCCGCGCGTCACGACCACGACAATCGTAAGAGCGCTGATCGCGGCGGTGGACGAGATGGGCAGCATGTCGCACGAGGCGATCGCCTTCGAGTCTGAATTTGCGGTGGCGGAGCTTCATGACAGCAATGTCTCGGCATAGGCATCGGAGGGGATACGCCGGAAGGTTGGTGCGCCTCCGTGATCATCTCCCTGATCTCGGAATGCATGAACGTTTCGCCGTTCGGGGCGCGAAGCGCTATACGATCTCTGTCATTCGAGTATCTTCATTCGGGAGGTGCCCGTGAGCTGTTGATTGGTTCCGCAATGACGTCGACATCGCTCGAACCTCAGTTCGTGCTTTAGAACGAGCCAAACATCGAACCCAACACCAAGACGACCGCCAGCGAAATGATCACGCTAACGATCACGGTCATTACCATGTCGAAGTAGCTTCCCGCGTGGGTCTGTTTGCTGATTTGCAGGAGAAGAAGAACAGTGCCGTTGTGCGGCAATGCATCAAGCGTGCCGGCACTGATCGTGGTCAAGCGATGCATCAGTGCGGGGTCGATGCCATGCTCATGGGCGAGGCGCATGTACTCGCTCCCCAATGCATTCAGCGCAATGGCCATCCCGCCGGAAGCGGTGCCAGTGAGTCCGGCCAGTACGTTCATCGCTACTACCAGTGACGCCAGCGGTCCCCCCGGAACCTGCAGCACAGCATCGCGCACAATCGTAAATGCCGGCATCGCAGCGACGACGGCGCCGAACCCGACGAGGCTGGCTACAGTCATGATCGGTAGCACTGAGGAATTCGCGCCGGCGTCAAGACTTTCGCGCAGCTTGGGAAGTCGCTGATAGTTGACAATAATGAGAGCGAGGATTGCGGCTGACAGCGCAATGAGAACTGACCATATGCCGACGAGTCCACCGACATTCAGCCTCCATGGTTCGGCAGTTAGGAAAGAAAAGTCGATGCGCGGAAGAACAATGAGCGCCATCAAGAAGTTCACTACGATAACGACAATGAGGGGCAACACCGCGAAAATGAAAGGCGGGCTTCTATCGGTGCGTTGGCCGTGGAGCAATTCGGCTGGGTCGAAATCACCCGATATCGTAGCTCGTTCACGGGTCTTCTCGTCGAGAACGGGGATGTTGGAGTCATCGACATATGCTTCCCCGGCCTTGCGCGCCGCGCCTTCTACCCGCGCAAGCCACCACATTCCGAAAGCAAAGGTGACAATGGACGCAATAATGCCCAGCCCCGGCGCCGCGAAAGTCGTCGTTCCGAAATAAGGCATCGGAATAGCATTGTTAGTTGAAGGGGTTCCTGGAAGCGCGGACATGGTGAATGTAAAGGCGCCAAGCCCGATCGCCGCCGGCATCAACCGGGCCGGGATGTTCGCCGCCTTGAACATCTCACGGGCCATTGGAACAAGAACGAAGAATGCAACGAAGACGCTCACCCCACCATAGGTCACCACCGCGGATGCGAGCACGACTGAAAGCATCGTGCGTTGAACGCCCAACCGTTCCGTGAGGAAGCGCGCGATTGAAGTGATTGAGCCGCTGTCGTCCATCAGTTTGCCGAAGATCCCTCCGAGCAGAAACATTGGAAACCACTGTGCGACGAAGCGAGCCGAACCACTCATGAACGTTTGCGTCCAGTGGGCCAGAAGGGGCTCGCCAGAAATTACGGCCGCGATGAGCGCGGCCGCTGGCGACAAGATGAGTACGCTCCAACCTCGGTAGGCAAGCCACATCAAGAGCGCTAACGCCACCAATATCCCGACAAGTCCCATGACCAGACCTTTAGTGTGAAAGAGAGTGACGTTGTTCAGCTTTGCGTGACGAAGTAGGAATCAGAAAGATCGTCCTGCGATCGATAACCGCAATAACAGCTGACGATAGCAACGGAGCGCGCTCGATATCGGAATATAGGCGCCGTCCGCGATGCCTTGCGAGGGGCGTCGGAAGGCAAGTTGCGAACGCCGCGCCGACGAGGCCATAGCAGAGCGACGTCCTAGTCGCTACGACTGTGTCAAAGGCGAGCTGAAGTATGGCGACAATTGCATGCCATCCCAGCTCGGGTGAAACGTCAGGACCGCGCGGTGCGCTGGCTGTGACGGCCGATGCCTCAGTCACGCTCAGCGACCTGCCTATGCGCTCGTGGTGTTGCTCTGGTGAGTATGGGGCCTTCGTGGGCATCGCACCGAACACGATACATGAGCGCGACACGCGCTGCAGTTAGGGGAATCCTTCCTCCACGGATAGGTAATTACCCAGTGTTTCGGTTCGTTCGATTTATCGTGGCCTCAATAGAGACCGAGATCTTCCCTTCCAATATCTGGCGCGACGTACCGTTGCCTTCAGAACGGATGAAGCTTCGTTCGGAGACGGTCTTATGGCGTTCTGGTCTTTAGGCGTCAGGGCCAGCTTGGAGATGGTCAAGGAGGACTTACGGGAGGCCGTTTGCAAGGCTGCGCAGGTTCGGACGCTCGCTTCGGTGGGACCGCTTGTCGCGGAGCAAACATTGGGTCAAAGCGAGAAGTCTCGGGTCGAAATGGCAGGAATGCTGTCCAAAATTTTAGGGTGGCTGGCCTGCCATTGGGGTTCTCGGATTCTTGGACTAAAGGGTTTCTACCTAGTGGTTTATATAAGTTTCGGGTACAACTGCTAACGCAAAGGTTGTACGGGATGAGGCGGTCTTCAAGTGCCCGAGCGATCGAAGACCCGCGCCGACGCTGTAATCCGTGCCGGCGCTGTAAGTTGAGCGAGTGATGTCATGCGAAACGTGACGATAGGCCGGAATGTTCGAAGTATACGTCGGAAGGAGTTGAGATTGGAGGACAAGCGCGGCTCTGAGTTCATGCACCTGCAAGAGGAACTCCATCGGAAACTGTCAGAAGAGCTTCACGATTCGACGTGCCAGCATCTTGTCGCGGCGAGCTTGACTATGATGCAAGTCAAACGGGCGATGAACGATTCGCAGGTGGGAGATGTACTTTGCGAGCAGGTTGCCGACTCCATCAATCTGGCTCTTAACGAGTTACGCTCTCTTACATATTTGCTTCACCCGCAGAGCTTCTTCGAGGACGGCGTAAAGGCCGCAATTGAACGCTATGCAGACGGGTTTGCAGCGAGAACCTTGTTGTCCGTCGATATCGGCATCTCATCCGAAGTGGATCGCTTGTCATTCGAGAAGCAACGTTCGGTGATGCGGATCGTGCAGGAAGCGCTGACGAATATTTACCGACATGCGAACGCAACGAAGGTATCAATCGCGCTCGTTGCCAAGGGCCGGCAACTGATGCTCGAGATTCGAGATAACGGGCGAGGTATGGTGTCCCGAGACAGCAAATGTCACCTCCGACCGCCCTCCCCAGGAACCGGACTTCGCATTATGCAGGCTAGGGTGCAAGAGATGGGCGGTCAGCTGCAAATACTATCGCCCCCGGTGATGGGACACCGAGGAACGACCCTGCGCGCGACGTTTCCGAGCGATCCTGTACCCAAGACAAGTGAGCTGACGCTCGGGAGACGAAGTGCCAAGTGGCAAGGGCGCTCCTCAAGGGCGGGCGCCTCAAGGAAGACCATGGGTAATGAGGCGAACCCTCAAAGCTGACGACGATGTTGCAGTGCGGACTGGGCTGCGTACGGAGCTGGAGCAACGCCCAGGTTGGAACGTCATCGCGGAGTAGCCGGCGGCAAGGGGGTGTTCGAGGCGGCAATTGAGACACTGCCCGATGTCGCAATACCGGAGTTTTCGCTTCCGCGCATGGCAGAAAGCGAAGTCGGGCGAGTGATCAGTAGTCGCCTGCGCGAGACACTGGTGCTGATCTTCACGATCCATGAATCGAGGATCTTGGCCAAAGAGGCGTTTCAAGCCGGCACCCACGTATGTCTTGTCAAATCAGATGCGAACAAGTTGCTGCCGACGGCGGCAGCCGCGTTGATAGCGCACAGTCCGCTTGCTGACAGGCTGTTCCGTGGTCGGTCAAGTCGTGAGCCGGGTGATGCATCGGAGGAGGATCAGGAAAGTGCGCCGCGCGAGCGATTCGTTGCAGCCTTTGTGGCTGAGGGCTGCGGCAACACGGATATCCGCGCTGTCTTGAATCTAAGCGTCAAAACCACAGAAGTCCATCGTGCGCTTGCTGTGCGCAAGCTTGAAGTGTTCGCTTGTGAGCGATCCACCGCTGACGAACCGATCGGCTAGGTAGTTTCCCGACGCGAACTAAGGCAAAGTCGGTATGTTAAGGCACTTGTCTCGATGATGCCTGCGTGATCAAGCTTATGTTGGCGTGAGATGCGGCCTCGCTCTGGATGGTCCTCGTGTACGTGTATCTTTGACCGCCGTCTAATTGTTGTGGAGCCACAGATGTTGCGCGCGATAGCGGTACAGCGGTCGAATGCAGAACCGGCGCGCGGGCCGTCGACGATCGGTACGATCGTCCTAAGGCATGACGAGCGTCATCTGCGTAGGAAGACGATTAGTCTGAGGAACGGCGTCGAGCTTCTCGTCGACCTGCCGACCCCAGTTGTTCTCGTTTCGGGTGACAAGCTTGTACTCGACAATGGTGCCGTGGTGGAAGTTGATGCGGCCCAGGAGCCATTATACGCAGTTACTGCGAATGGCTCCGCTCAGCTCGCTGAGCTGGCGTGGCACATCGGCAACCGTCACCTTCCGGCCGCTATATTTCCGGATCAGATCCTGATTCTGCGCGACCACGTCATTAAGTCGATGCTCGAAGGCCTCGGCGCTGCCGTTCGGGAAACAGTGGCGCCGTTCAGTCCGGTTCGCGGGGCTTACGACGGCCAAGAACACGGACACGACCTCGATCACAATCAGTCGCATCCGAACCATCAGGAACATTCGTAGCTGTAAGCTTGGAGTGTTCGACAGTAATCGGGACATCGCACATGGCGTCAAAAAATGGACCGCTCCGGGTGGGCATAGGAGGTCCCGTCGGCTCAGGAAAAACCACTCTAACCGAGAAGCTGTGTAAGTCGCTTCGTGATCGCTTCTCAATAGCTGTCATAACAAATGACATTTACACCAAAGAAGACGCGCTCATTCTCGCGCGACGTCAAGCGCTTTCCGAAGAGCGCATCCTGGGCGTTGAGACCGGTGGCTGTCCCCACACAGCGATACGCGAGGATGCCTCGATTAATCTCCAAGCGGTTGCCGAGATGAGCCGAAGGATTCCTGATCTCGACGTCGTCTTCATTGAATCCGGTGGCGACAATCTGGCTGCAACGTTCTCGCCCGATCTCGCTGATCTGACGCTGTATGTCATCTCCGTGTGCCAGGGCGAAGAGATTCCTCGAAAGGGGGGGCCAGGCATTGCGCGCTCGGATTTTCTTGTCATCAACAAGAGCGATCTGGCTCCATACGTGAACGTCAGCCTCGACGTAATGCGTCAGGATGCAGAGCGAATGCGCGGAGGTCGACCTTTTGGCTTTACCGATCTGTCGAGGGGCAAAGGTCTGGATCCGATCCTTGAATTCGTTGTCTCGCACGGGGGCCTAGGCGTCTAGTTGGCCGATTGCGTTGGCGGTGGAGCGGTCTAGGCAATCCGATCTACGGTTCGCGCTTTGTCAAGCATTTGCTCGGTTGGTTATCAGGTCTTGGATGGGAGACTCGGCTGCGGAGGACGCGCCAGCGTTAAGTGGCTTTTGACGTACGTGCGGTGAATTGTTGGCGCAGCTTGGAATCGTGCGCAAGCAGTAGGTTCCGTGCGTTCGCGAGCCGGCCAATGTCACGCTAAGGGTGCGACGAAGAGTGCAACTGTGATCGCGGAGCTATCCAAATTCGAAAGGAAAGGGAGGATGGGAGTCCCTCAAGCGGCTGGATGTTCAAGGCAATCTGCCCGGGAAAGTCTGGCGCATCCGTTGCGTGCCGTTCGCGCCGATCGTCAAACGGAAGAGCCCCGATCGTGAGCGCGCGGTGAGCGAGTGGCACGCCGAACTCGAACTGTGGTTCGAGAGAAATAATGGAATGACGCGGCTCATGCGGCGGCGGCACGTCGGGCCCCTTTCTGTGCAACGCCCATTTCATCCAGAGGCAGATGGTTCAGCCCACGTCTATCTCCTGCATCCTCCGGGCGGTATCGCGGGAGGTGATCGGCTGGCGATAAGCAGCCATCTGGGCCCACAATCGCGGGCTGTACTTACGACGCCCGGCGCAACCAAATTCTATCGCTGTCTGCAGAACCGTAGTGCATTGCAAACTGAGATCAATGTGGGAGCCGAAGCGATATGCGAGTACCTTCCTCAGGAGACCATTTTCTTCGACGGAGCGAATGCTTCGATCGCTACGCGCATTACGCTTGCTGCCGGTTCAATTTATCTTGGATGGGAATTGATCAGCTTTGGGCGCCCCGCGTCCGGCGAGCGCTTTGCGACCGGGCGCGCTCGGCAACGTGTTGAGATCGTACGGGACGGAGCGCCGATCTGGTTCGAGCAGTTCGACTTATCTGGGAAGTCGCGGATGACGGAGGCGCCGTTCACATTCGGGGGCCGACCGATCTTTGGAACGATGGTTTATGTCGGACCAGTGATGGAGGATTTAGCCGAACGGATGCGTGAAGAGCTCGGAGAGGCAGCGAGCGGTGTCTTTTCAGTTACTCAACTCAGGCAGGTAGTTGTCTGTCGCTATCTGGGAGGTCGGATGTCGGAAGGAAAGTGGCTTTTCCTTCGGGCGTGGGATGTGTTGCGCGAAGCTGGCATTGGCAAACGGGCTGTAGCTCCGCGCGTATGGGCAACATGAAGTCGACAAGAGAGGACCAACAATGGAACTATTGCCGCGCGAAAAGGATAAGTTGCTTCTCTTCACGGCAGGGTTGGTTGCGGAGCGCAGAAGGGCGAGGGGCCTGAAGCTCAACTATCCCGAGGTCGTTGCCTATATTTCGGCCGCGATCCTGGAAGGCGCCCGGGACGGCCGGACCGTTGCAGATCTGATGTCATACGGTGCAACTCTTCTCACCCGCGAGGAGGTGATGGAGGGCATTCCGGAGATGCTCCACGACATTCAGGTGGAAGCAACGTTTCCGGACGGCACGAAGCTTGTCACCGTCCACAATCCGATCCCCTGAGGAGGTCGTCATGATTCCGGGTGAGTATCTTATCGAGGATGGATCTGTTGAGCTCAATGTCGGTCGCGATACCAGGGTGATGCATGTGGAGAACTCGGGCGATCGTCCAATTCAGGTGGGCTCGCACTACCATTTCTACGAGACAAACGAAGCGCTCTTATTTGATCGTGAATTAGCCAGGGGCTTTCGCCTCAACATTCCGGCGGGGACAGCAGTGCGCTTCGAGCCCGGTCAAGATCGAAAAGTCGAGCTTGTGGCGCTCGACGGTGCACGGGAAGTCTACGGATTCAATGCCAAGATCATGGGCAAACTGTAGGAGGGGCTGATGACCACGATCACGCGGCAAGCTTACGCAGATCTTTACGGCCCGACAAAAGGCGATAGGTTACGGCTCGCCGATACGGACCTCGTAATAGAGATCGAAGATGATCACACCATCTACGGCGAGGAAGTTACCTTCGGTGGCGGCAAGGTTATTCGCGATGGCATGGGACAGGGCCAGCGCAACGCCGCCGACGTCGCGGACGTTGTCATTACGAACGTCATCATTCTCGATCATTGGGGCATCGTCAAAGCTGATGTTGGCATCAAGGGCGGGCGCATTTCTGGGATCGGCAAGGCGGGAAATCCCGATATTCAGCCTGGAGTGAATATCGTTGTCGGGCCGGCTACCGACGTCATCGCAGGCGAAGGCAGGATACTTACGGCGGGCGCGATCGACACGCACATCCATTTTATTGCTCCGCAGCAAGCCGAAGAGGCGCTGGCAAGCGGAACGACCACGCTGGTCGGCGGCGGGGCCGGCCCGACGGTTGGGACCCTGGCGACGACCGTGACGGCCGGTCCTTGGGCAATTCATCGGATGTTAGAGGCGGCCGAGGCGCTGCCGATCAATGTCGGCTTGCTCGGCAAAGGGAATGCCAGCAAGCCTGAGCCACTGCGTGAGCAAATTCGGGCAGGAGCTGTCGGCCTCAAGTTGCATGAAGACTGGGGAACGACGCCGGCTGCGATCGATAATTGTCTCACTGTGGCTGACGAGGAAGATATCCAGGTCGCCCTTCATTCCGATACGCTTAACGAAAGCGGCTTCGTGCGCGACAGCTTTGCCGCGATGAAGGGGCGGACTATCCATAGTTTCCATACGGAAGGTGCCGGCGGAGGGCACGCACCCGACATCATTACGGCGGCCGGCGAGGAGAACATATTGCCCTCGTCCACGAATCCCACACGGCCCTACACCATCAATACGGTGGACGAGCATTTGGACATGCTGATGGTTTGCCATCATCTCAGTCCGAAGATCCCTGAAGACGTGGCATTCGCAGAATCGCGTATCCGGAAAGAGACTATTGCGGCTGAGGACATCCTACATGATCTAGGTGTTTTCTCGATGATGTCGTCGGATTCGCAAGCGATGGGGCGGATCGGAGAAACCACGTTGCGCTGTTGGCAGACCGCCCACAAAATGAAAGTTCAGCGTGGGGCTCTGCCGGAGGACAATAGCCGCAACGACAATTTTCGCGCCAAGCGGTATGTCGCCAAGTACACCATCAATCCGGCGATTACCCATGGCTTTGCTCATGAGATCGGCTCAATCGAGATTGGTAAACGCGCTGACCTAGTTCTTTGGAAGCCCGCGTTTTTCGGCGTGAAGCCGAGTCTCGTCTTGGTGGGAGGAATGATTGCTATCGCTCCCATGGGCGACCCCAATGCTTCCATCTCGACGCCGCAGCCCGTGCACTACCGGCCTATGTACGGCGTGCTGGGGCGTGCGCTCGGCTCGACGGGCGTCACCTTTGTTTCGAAGGCAGCGCTTGATGATGGCATCGGGTATAAACTGAAACTGAGCAAGCAGCTTGTTGCGGTCCGCGGTATTCGGACGATCCGCAAGCGGGACATGGTGCATAACGGTCTTACGCCGAGGCTGGAGGTTGATCCTCAGAGTTATGAGGTTCGGGTTGACGGAAAAATCATCAGTTGCGAACCGGCAGACGTCTTGCCAATGGCACAGCGTTATTTTCTGTTTTAGAGGCTGCCGGACACGGAGCCTTGCAACCATCTTGGAAGCAAGGCTCCCGGGATCGAGCAAGCGGAGCACCGCCGAGAGGTGGCCTGTAAGAGGGGGGCGCCATGAAGCTGGACCAATTTCGGGACCATCCCGTCCTTGGCTTTGTCGACTGGACGTTGCGGGGGGTCGGTCAGGTCGTCTTCCAGAACAATCCTGTTTCTGGTCTCGTTATTCTGATTGGTCTCCTGGTCAATTCTTGGATCTATGCTGCCATCTGTGTTGTCGGTGTCATTGCGAGTACCCTGACGGCCCTCATCCTCAAGGCGGATCGAGCTGCTATTCGAGACGGTCTCTACGGCTTCAATGGAGCGTTGGTCGCGCTGGCGCTCGTTGCGTTTACGAGCGAGAACTTCCGCACAGGTGCTGTCCCGTCATTCGCGATGCTTGTTTATCTCGTCTGCGGAGCCGCACTCACGACCATGGCGTTCGCCAGCATAGGCGTCGTATTAGGGCCGCATAAAGTCGCCCCGCTCACCATGCCCTTCGTTCTGATCGGTTGGCTGTTTCTCTTTGCGGTCTTGAAGTTTGACGCCATCGATGCGGGTCCGATGGCGAAACCTGTTTCGCCAGATCAGTTCTCCTATGCAGACGCTTATATCCTTCCGACTTGGTATATGGGCATAGGGACCTCCATCGGCCAGATATTTTTTCAGGACAACTGGATCAGTGGATACATAATCCTCGTTGGCATTGCCGTTAATTCACGGATTTGCGCGTCGATGGGATTGCTTGGAGCGGTCGTTGGAGCGGCCGTGGCCGTGCTGTTCGGCGGGCCGGAAGGTGCTATTCGCGACGGACTTTTCGGATACAACGCTGCTCTTACGGCCATGGCGCTTGGCGGCTTCTTCCTAGTTTTGACTTGGAGCAGCTTTCTGTACGCCATTTTCGGTGCAATCGTCGCTACGTGGCTATGGGCGTCTATTGCTATATTTCTTAAACCGATCGGGATGCCGGTATTGACGTCCACGTTCGTGATCGTCACGTGGCTCATGCTGATCGGGCAGTATGCCTTCAGGGCTCTTGTGCCGGTGCCACCGGCCGAAGCGACGACCCCGGAGGACAATCGCCGACGGTACATGGAAGGCGGATGGCGATCTTCAGGAGCGGAATAATCGGCTATATTGGCTCTCATGCCACGCGCTCGCCATCGCCATGGCCGGTGCTAGGTTGCCGATTTCGTCATCCGTGAGGGTTGCTGCTCTCCGGAAAGCACGCTCGATGGTCGAGGTGCTGTCGATGAGAATGCGCTGGCCGGCTGTGTGCCCCAAGGGCACGAGCCGGATCGCGGCCGCGACCTGGCCTTCGACAACGGTCCACATCAGTCCGCGCAATGCATCCGCGGGTGGAATGTTCCAATGATTGGCGGCAACTGCGAAGGCTGCAGGATAGGTGAGACGCCGATCGCAATAGTCACGGGCGCAGCCAACGCCAAGCTCTGCTAGGAGGTGCAGCAAAGACTCACTCATTCGCAGGTCCTCCAACTCGAGTTCTCGGCTTTCTCGGCTGGCGGCGAGCCACGCATTTGCATCGAGAAAGAGTTGTCTGCTTCCAGCTTGTAGCGCGTGCATCATGCGCCAGAACAATGCCCCGTCGAGGGTGGCGTAGCTGTGCTCAAGCAAGCCTAGAATCCAGGCGCTCGCAGTCTGCTCGTTTCGGACCGTTCCTGTGTGTACTACCCATTCCAGTCCCCTGGAATAGGAGAAGCCGCCTACCGGTTGGCTTGGGCTGACAAGACGCAACAGATGGAGAGACAGTTCTGTCGGATGTTTATGAGTGGTCAAAGCGCGTCCTTAGTTGAAAAGCCGGCTTGCCGATCTGCGAAGGCGGTCTCTGCCGAGTGGAATAGCCACTGCCTCGAACTCAGCCGGAGATCACCAAGAGCTCGCCGATCCTCGCTGCACCGCCGGTCACGGGTCAAGGGGTAAACGAAAGTAAATTCAGACCATTAACGGCAGCGCCATAAGTCATGGGGGGTGGTGGCGCTGGCCGAGACTTGATTCAAGCTCCGAAACCGGAGCCTCGAATCATGTCCTACCAACTCAGCGATTATGTATGGACCGCCATCTGATCTAGGCTGCCGAACAAGCCGCGTTGCGTTCAACGTGTAAATGACCGTCGCGTCCTGAACGGTATCTTTGGGCCTTGCGCTCAGGCGTTTCCTGGCGCGACCTACGGGAAAGCCACGGTCCCCGGACCACTTGTTGCAATCGCTTCGTTCGGTGGCGGCGGGCGGGCGTCTGGGACCAAATCATGAATGCACTGGCTGGCGGTCATGACGCGGCGGTGCAAAAATGATCGATACTTCCGTCGTGTGCGTGCACCAGCGCGGAGCCTGTATCGGCAACAACAATCATCAAGATACGGGGCGCTCACGAGGTGCCCTGACCAGCAAGAGTTACCTGGTGGTGGACACCAATGGCCGGGTCGTGTCCCGAGTGATCGTGTAGCTCGATCGAGCAAAGCCGCCTGCGCGCGCCCAAACAGCGCCGTAGCGGGCGGCGGCTTTGCGGTGGTCATCGATGATTCGCCGGTAGGGTTGGTTGCTGACACCAACCTGATTCAAGGAGCCACCGATGACCGACGAAATGATGAACCTGCGCACGCGCGTGGAGAAGCCCCTAATGCCGATCTGCTGCGCGAGATGATCGGCTTTGCCGCTCAGCGGCTGATGGAATTGGAAGTGGAAGGCCAGACCGGGTCAGCCTATGGCGAGAAGAACCCCGAGCGCCTGGCCCAGCGCAACGGCTACCGCGACGGGATCTGGGAGACCCGTGCCGGCGCGGTCGAACTGCGCATCCCGAAGCTGCGCAAGGGCTCCTACTTCCCGGGCTTCCTGGAGCCGCAACGCATGGCCGAGAAGGCGCTCACCGCCGTGGTGCAGGAGGCTGAGGCTTACCTGCAGGGCGTCTCGACCCGCTCGGTGGACGATCTGGTGCAGGCGATGGGATGAGCGGCATCTCCAAAAGCCAGGTGAGCCGGCTGTGTGGCGAGATCGACGACAAGGTGAAGGCGTTGCTCGCCCGGCCGATCGAGGGTGACTGGCCGTATCTGTGGATCGACGCCACCTGCGTGAAGGTGCGCCAGAACGGGCGCATTGTCTCGGTCGCGGTGATCGTCGCAGTCGGCGTCAACAGCGACGGCCGGCGCGAGGTGCTCGGCATGGACATCGGCCCCTCCGAGGCCGAGACGTTCTGGACCGCGTTCCTGCGCAAACTGGCCCGCCGCGGCCTGCGCGGCGTCAAGCTGGTCGTGTCCGACGCCCACGAGGGCATCAAGGCCACCGTGGCCAAGGTGCTCAACGCCAGTTGGCAGCGCTGCCGCGTCCACTTCATGCGCAACGCGCTGGCGCATGCCGGCAAGAGCGGACGGCGCGTCGTCTCCGCGTTCATCGCCACTGCGTTTGCCCAGGACGATGCCGAGGCCGCTCGCACCCAATGGCGGAAGGTCGCCGACCACCCAAGCTGCCCAAGCTGCCCAAGCTCGCCGGCTTCCTCGACGAGGCAGAGACCGATGTGCTCGCCTACATGGCCTTCCGGCCGCAACAGGGCGAGCCGAGACCGCTTTGCGACAGTCACGTGAGGCGACGCGATGTGAATTCACGCCAGATTCGCTGCAGTTCCGTGACCGCTTACGCTTGGCACGCTCGGTCCGACGCGAGTAGATGGAATCGGCATACTTGGCGTCCAGATGGTCCATGCGGTCAGATCGGGCCGAGTATTGTTGGTTTTCGGAGACGAGCGTGCGGCGGTCTCCGCAGGTGGAATGGGAACTGACGGGGTCTCGACCTACGACTTGCAAAGGTGGATGATGATCCGAGACCAGCCTGACGGTACTGGAAAATAGGGTAAATTGCCCCTGGAGGCTCGGGTGATTATCCGATGGCTCGGCTGGCGCCTGAAGGCTAATCTGTTTCGTGGCCGGCGATGGAGGTGCGTGGTGTCAAAGTATGATGAGAACTTCGCGGCTTTGAGGGCCGACGATACACTGGCGATCGATACCGGACTTCGCAGCTACATGTTGCGAATTTACAACCACATGATGGCGGGCGTTGCCCTAACGGCGCTCGCCGCGTGGCTGACGTACCTGGTGACGGGCCCCGCGCTTCTACAGAGCCCACTGATGTGGGTGTTCGTCCTGGCGCCTTTGGTACTGGTATTCTTCATCAGTGCGCGCATCAATTCGCTGTCAGTGACGACGGCGCGATGGCTCTTTTTCGCCTATGCGGCACTGGTCGGGGTGTCGCTCTCGACGCTGTTCCACATCTACACCAATTCCTCGATTACGCGCGTATTCTTCATCACCGCCGCGACGTTCGGCGCGCTTAGCCTTTTTGGGTACACCACCAGGCGCGACCTTTCCGCACTCGGCACTTTCCTGTTCATGGGGTTGATCGGAATCATCATTGCAAGTCTCGTCAACCTCTTCCTGCGCTCGACCGCACTCGACTGGTTGGTCTCGGTCGTCGGCGCCGGGGTCTTCGCAGGGTTAACTGCCTACGATACACAGCGGATCAAGGCTTTGTACGACAGCCGGGACGATGAAACGTCTATGGGACGCAAGGCGTTGATCGCCGCGCTATCGCTTTACCTCAATTTTATCAATCTGTTCATGATGCTACTACGATTGGCCGGCAACCGGCGCTAGGCGGCTTAGAGGCGCGGCACGCCCGGCAGATGTAGCGCCCGCAGTGGCCACCAAGCGGCGCCGATCACCCTAGGTCGAAGGATATTGCGCAAGAGCGCCAGCTGCCAGCTTTTTGCGGGCCAAAACCAGGATGTCGGATCGCTGGCGCGACGCCTGGTTCGCGCGGACGATTCCATCAAGGTTCGACCATGTTCTTTCGGATCGCATAGCGGACTAGATCGGCGGTCGAAGACAGGCCGAGCTTGCGCATGGCTGACGCGCGGTGGGTCTCGACAGTCTTCACACTCAGTTTCAGGATAGTGCCGATAGACCGATTGGTGTGTCCTTCCGCGATGAGCTGGACGACGCTCTGCTCACGTGACGTGAGGAGCATGTCCGGATTGCTGCGCTTGCTAACCTGGTAGTCGTGGAGCAACTTCTCCAGCAGGATGCTAGTGAAGTAGGGTTTGCCGTCGAGCAATGCTTCTATCGCGGAAACCAGATGCTTACTGGCATCCGACTTGAAGAGGAAGCCCCGGATGCCAGCCACTATGGCCTCGGTCAGCAGCTCCTCGTTTTCGTACATCGTTAGTAGCAAGATTTCAGTGCGCAGACGAAGGGTCTTGAGCCGGCGACTGACCTCAAGTCCGTTGATCAGCGGCATCGAATAGTCGACGATCACAATGTCCGGCCGCGTCTCCAATACCATCGCTACGGCTTGTTCGCCGTTGGCCGCCTCTCCGCTAACGGTCCAGTCAGAGTTTACCTCAATGATCGCGCGAAGCCCGGATCGCACGATTTCATGATCATCCGCAATAACGATGCGTTTCACGGCGCCTTCTCCGTATGCCGGCCCGCAATTTATCAGAAAATCAATGGAGATACCCGCAGCAAAACTGATCAAACATATCGGCACCCAAAGGGTTATCCCGCAAAACCCTGAAACACGTACGACAAATCTACCAATGGGTTCACCGACGTCACACCTCAAGCGGCTTTGCAGGTATCACCCAATATTGCGGCCGCCGCCAAATAGACCGCTGTTGCACAGATCAGTCATTGCAAAATGTGCTCGCTGCAATCAACCTAGTGGCAAAGCCTTGTGGCCGTCGTGATCAGGACGGCCCGCCGCGGAGGAGGGTAGCACCCTGTGCTAGCCGTTCTATCTGGCGAGACCCCAAGCGCAAGGATTGGGGTGCTACTATGAATTTGAGGACCTCCGATCGCCGGCAAAGTCCAAATCGTCCTCCTTTGACGACGGATTCAGAAATCGACGCCCCGGTTATCGGGTCGGCTTAGGCTTTGGTGCGGCAAAACCAAACAATGCGGCGCGGTAGCATGATTTGCCATGACACCAAAAGCCATTGCACATATTTGAAGGTCTATCGGAGGCTGGCAGGCCGTGCCGTACCTTCCTTAAATTGGTTCGGCACGTGCAGACGAGCCATCACGGTTCGATGAGTTCGGTCCGAACAGCGTATCGAACGAGACCTGCAATTGAATTTACATCCAGCTTGCGCATCGCGGCCGCGCGATGCGCCTCGGCCGTCTTCACGCTGATGTTCAGGATGGCGCCGATGCTCTTGTTACTGTAACCCTCCGCCACCAGTTTGATCACAAGTTGTTCCCGCGGTGAGAGCCTCTGATGGCCATCTCCGACCCTGCCGCTATTCGATTTGCTTGAAAATCTGCCATTGAAGACGTGCTTGTGTGTCAGAAGCGAGTCAACGGTGGCCAGCAACAGCTTGTTCGCGTCCGACTTGAGCAGGTATGCTCTAGCGCCGGCTTCAAACGCTTGCTGCGCGATGAGGTCGGAGTTGTGCACCGTGAAGATCAAGACCTCAGTCTCCAGAGGATGCTGTCTTATCCGCCGCGCGACCTCAACACCGGTCATGCTAGGCAGGGAGAAGTCAACGATGGCAAGGTGAGGGCGGGTTTGAATTGCTGCGGCCAGTGCCTTTCTTCCGTCGCTGGCTTCAGCAACGACTTCCCAGTCCGCGCGTTGCGCCAAAACCGCCCGTAGTCCTGATCGGACAGCTGTATGATCGTCAGCTATAAGGATCTGCTTCATCAACAAACTCCGAATCGCCAAGTGAACGGAACTGGCCCGGTCGCTGAACGTGATCGCAACGCAAAATTGAATTCATGTCAGGACGCTGGAGCATAAAGGCACGCATTCGGTTCGGCCGGCATCTAGCTGTGCAAGATTGCACTAAGTTCGTGAAGATTTGCCATAGTGTGCCTGGTAGTTTCATGGTGATTGATGCAGGTATTGCCGCTTTCGTCCAAGCGCTCTGCCTTAATGTCGGCCCGGGGCGGTCGCGTCTTGCGTTACGCTCACGCGCCGTTGCGAAGCCTGACGATTACTCGACCTGGGCGTTGTCACTCGCAGTTAGATTCTTCACCGTCTTCGCTGGCTGCGCAAGCGTTAACGGCGCTGATCATGTGAAGCACGAACGGGCGACGGCTTAGCCAGCCTCTGCGAGAGGTAAGCCAACTCGTTCGAAAGAGGATTTAGTTGTCTCGTCCCCTTTGAGTACTGCCTCACGAACGTTGGCACAAACTGCACAACGACTATTTTCATCGATGGGGGATCTGGGCAGGCGCGTGGGCCAGATCAGCCCAGGCTCCGGGAAGAGCGTAATCTTGCGGCGAGAACAAAAAGCGACAGACCAAAGAGCGCAACCACAACCATCATCCAGTAACAGCGCTCGCCGAAGTCCGAATAGGCTGCGCCGCAAAGGCCTGTCAGCGCTGCCATAACGCTAGCCCATCCTGCAGCTAACCCAGCCTTGGGCGCGGGCCGGCATTCCGGACGGCGTGAAATGCGAAATCGCGATCATACTCCCGAGCTGTGTTGCGCCAAACGTCAAGCCGTGGCCAATCTGAAGTGGGATCAAGACACTGATCGGCGGATCGAGCGCCATAGCCGACCAGCGTATGACAGATGCGCCAGCGCCAAGGACAAGCATAGCCAGTGGTCCCCGCAATAGCCCCGAAATACGAGAGGGGCACTCGCCTCAGCTGAAGGGTCTCCAGGGCAAGCGGCACCAGGCCATTTGGGTGCCAGAGCAAGCTATTCGGACCAATCACAGCCGCGGTGAGGGAGCCTGTTAGCGCTCGGTAACAGTGCTTGCGGCCGTTTCGACAAAGCGAAATTCTGTGGTGATCTCAATCGTCCGGAAGGCTGTAAAATATCGGAATTGATGTTGAATATACTGGCGAAGATCGAAGACTTCCAAGCTGAATACGAGGGTTCGATTCCCTTCACCCGCTCCAATCGCCGGTCCGTAAAAATAACGACAATACAATGTGTTGCGTGTAGACGCGGCCATAGTCAAAGCTGCGCGGGAGGCTCGTTTGACGTGCTTTCGGGCGCACATTGCGCGCAGGTTTGCGAGACGCATTGATCCGTTGAGCGTTCGCTAACCTCGATCTTCCAAGTCGCCGGATTGGAGAGAAGCGGGCGGGTGCCAGTGGCGTGCCTTCGCGGTCCTGCCCGGATGTGTAGACGTAATAGCTACCGGGATTTTGCATTTCCTTCCTGGGGCTAGAGCCGACGCCGTCCGCATGCATTTTAAGCGGGCGGTGTTGGTGCCGATGTGAACCACCGCCCCGGCGCAGCATCCCGCTCCCGCACGATGTTCGCGCTCGTGATCTGGTTTGGCGCCATGCCGTGAGACTAGGGCGCCCGCAACGAGCCCGAGAAAATCCGGATGGCCCGGATGCGTGGGGCGTCTGGGACCGCGGCGCCGGGCGATGGCTCCGTCAGGGGAGCGAAACGACTCGCAGGTTGTTTGTGCTTCCCGCCTGCCCGAAGGGAATGCCGGCGACAACGACCAGCAGGTCTCGGCTTGATGCAAACTGCTCTGCATGCGCGAGAGCCGTCGCGCGCTCGACCATCTCCTCATAGTTCTGAACGTCGTCGGACAGGACGCTGTGCGCGCCCCAGAGCAGGCACAAGCGGCGCGACACTTCGCGGCTTGGGGTGATGGCGAGGATCGGCAGGCTCGGCCGCTTGCGCGCGACGCGTGCGGCCGTGGTGCCGCTCGACGTGTAGGCCACGATGGCCGCGGCGTGAATGACGGAGGCGAGGTCGGCGGCGGCCGTTGCAACGGCATGCGGCGGCGTCTGCTCTTCGCCGGGCTGGGTCGCCTCGACGATCGAGCGGTACATCTTGTGCTGTTCGGTGCTGCGGATGATGCGGTCCATCATCTCGACGGCCTCGCGTGGATAGCGGCCGGTCGCGGATTCTGCCGACAGCATCACGGCATCTGCGCCGTCATAGATCGCCGTCGCAACGTCGGAGACTTCCGCGCGCGTCGGTGTCGGCGCGGCGACCATGGAGTCCAGCATTTGCGTGGCGACGATCACGGGCTTCACCGCGAGACGGCAAGCCCGCACCAGCTCCTTCTGGCGCCCGGGCACGTCCTCATGCGGAATTTCGACGCCGAGATCACCCCGCGCCACCATGATGGCGTCGCACAACTGGATGATGTCGTCGATCCGCTCGAGTGCTGCCGGCTTCTCGATCTTGGCCATCAGGCCGGCGCGGTCGCCGACGAGGCCTCGCGCCTCGATGATGTCGGAAGGCTTCTGCACGAATGACAGCGCGACCCAGTCGACCCCGAGGTTCAGACCGAACTCCAGATCGAGGCGGTCCTTGGCGGTGAGCGGCGAAAGATCGAGCACCGTTCCCGGCAGATTGACGCCCTTGTGGTTCGAGATCGTGCCACCGACGATCACCTTGGCCTCGATGAAATCGTCACCGAGCCCGGTGACGCGAACCCGCACCCTGCCGTCGTCAATCAGAAGGTCGTGGCCTGGGGTCACGGCCGCAAAGATTTCCCGATGCGGGAGCGGGATTGCGGTTCGGTCGCCATCCGATCCGGACAGCACGAACCGGATGGTCTCGCCGGCCGCCACGGTAATCTTTCCATCGCGCAAGGTGCCGACGCGGATCTTCGGACCCTGGAGGTCCATCAGAATGCCGATCGGCCGGCTGACTTCCTGTTCCAACTTTCGGATCGCGGAATGGATGCTTGCGTGGTCGCTCTGGGTTCCGTGGCTGAAGTTCAGACGGAAGGTATCGACGCCTGCCAGCAGCAGCGCCTTGAGCATCTCGCGGGAACTGCTGGCAGGGCCGATGGTTGCGACGATCTTGGCCCGTCGATGACGACGCATGGGTCACCTCATTGCTGGCTTGCCGGCCGCAATCAGCACGGCACGGATATCGTTGACATTGGTAAGCGTTGGGCCGGTGCGCACGAGGTCTCCAAGGCGGTCGAAGAACTTGTAGCTGTCATGGGCTGCCAGATAGGCCCGTGCGTCGAGACTGCTTGTGGCTGCGCGCCGCAGCGTATCCGGACTGATCAAAGCTCCAGCCGCATCTTCCGTTCCATCAATACCGTCGCTGTCTCCGGCAATCGCCCAGATATCGGACGTACCGGACAGGGCGATGACAAGCCCCAGCAGGGATTCGGTGTTGCGGCCGCCGCGGCCCGCCGGCCCACGTCCGATCGTCACCGTCGTCTCGCCGCCGGAGAGCAGCACGGCAGGGGCAGGGCCGGGCTGCCCATGCCCCGCGACCGACCTGGCGATGCCCGCCATCACGGTTCCGAGTTCGCGCGCATCGCCTTCGATCGCGTCTCCAAGGATGATCGGGGTCAGGCCTTCATCCCGTGCGGCCCTGGCCGCAGCATCGAGCGCGTGGAACGGCGCGGCAAGGATGCGGACATCGGCGTCGATCTCGCCAGGTTTCGGGGTCTCGTCGGCTCGCTCGAGCACGAGTCGCGCCGCGTCCGGCAGGTCGATCGCAAACCGGCGCACGATCTCCTGCGCATCGGCTTTTGTGCTGCTGTCCGGCAGCAACGGACCGGAGCCGATCGCCGCGGGATCGTCGCCGGGGATATCCGATATCACGAGGGTCGTGACGTGGGCGGGGCGGGCGGCGAGCGCCAGCCGCCCGCCCTTGATCGCGGACAGATGTTTGCGGACGACGTTCATCTCGGCAATCGTTGCGCCGCTTGCAAGCAGGGTACGGTTGACCGCCTGCTTGTCGGCGAGCGTCATCGGGGATGCGGGAAGGGTCATCAGGGCCGAGCCTCCGCCGGACATCAGGGCGATGACGAGATCGTCAGCTGAAAGTCCCTGAACGGCATCGAGCATGCGAACGGCGGCCGTCTTGCTCGAGTCGTCCGGCACAGGATGAGACGCCTCGAGCACTTCGACGCGGCCCGCGGGAACGGAATGGCCGTGGCGCGTCACCACGACGCCTGACAGGTCGACATCGGGCCAGGCCGCGTCGAGGCCTGCGGCCATCGCCGCCGAAGCCTTGCCCGCGCCGACGACGATGCATCTGCCCTTCGGCTTTGCCGGCAGGGCGCGTGCGACGGTTATCCTTTGATCGCAGCTGGCGATGGCAGTATCGAAGATCCTCCGGAGCGCCGTCCGAGCCCGCAAGTCCGTCCAATCAGTGTTCAATCGCCGCACTCCGGCGGGGTGCAGGCGCGATCGCGGCCTTTGCCGTCGTCTCACTGCCGAGAATGAAGGCGCGCCGCATCGGCTTGATCACCAGCAAGGCCGTGAGGGCCGCGGTGGCATTGAGCGCAACCGCGACGATGAACACGGCCTGCCAGCCGAGCTGCGAGGAGATGATGCTCGCAAGCGGCACGAGCATCGCCGCGGTGCCCTTCGCCGTGTAGAGCATGCCGTTGTTGGTGGTTGCGTATTTGGCGCCGAACGTGTCGCCCGACGTCGCCGGAAACAGGCTGTAGATTTCGCCGAAGACGCCGAAATAGACCGCCGTCGCCAGCACGAAAACAACCGGAATATGGCCGTAGGCGGACAGCGTCAGCAACATCAGCGCCGCAGTCGCGAACGCAATGAACATCGTGTGCTCGCGGCCGATCGTGTCGGAGACCCAGCCAAAGAACGGACGGCCGAAACCGTCGAAGACACGATCGAGCGAGATGGCAAAGGTCAGCGCCGCCATCTGGAAGCCCGCCAGGGTGACTGGCGTATCCGCGATCTTGAAGTCGTGGGCGATCGGCCCGATTTGCGCGGCGGTCATCAACCCGCCGGAAGCAACCATGACGAACACGAGGTACATGACCCAGAAGATCGGCGTGCGCAGGACCTGGGGCGGCGTGTAGTCGATTGCGCTCTGCGGCAGATTAAGCTGCTTTTTCCTCGGGGCCTCGACGCCATGCGGCGGGCGGACGAACCAGGCCAGCAGCAGAACGATGAGGCCTTGCACGATTCCGAACGTCAGGAAGGTGCTTTGGTAGCCGCTGGCGGCAATCATGTTGGCGATCGGTACGACGGTGAGGGCTGCGCCGGCGCCAAAACCTGCGGCGGTCGCGCCTGCGGCCAGGCCGCGCCGGTCCGGAAACCATTTCAGCGCGTTGCCGACGCAAGTGCCGTAGACGGCGCCAGCGCCGATGCCCGCGACCACAGCCGCTGCATAGAGCATGACGAGAGAAGAGGCGCATGAGTTCAGCACCCAGGCCAATCCGATCATCAGCCCGCCGAACATGATGACGATGCGCGGGCCGTATTTGTCCACGAACCAGGCCTCCACCGGCACCAGCCATGTCTCCGTCATCACGAAAATCGTGAAGGCGAGCTGGATGGCCGGACGGCCCCAGTGAAACCTAGCGTCGATCGGATCAACGAACAGCGTCCACCCGTATTGCAGGTTGGCGATCATCGCCATGCAGACGATGCCGATCGCGAGCTGGAGCCAGCGGAAGCTGCCGGGCGACGATGCCAGTTTCGTGCTGGAGATCATGTGCGCTCCCAAAAGAGATGGTGGTCGTTGGGCCGGGCTGTCGTCCTGCCGCCGCCTACTGACGAAATTCGTTGGTCAACTCGCCGATTCCGTCGATCGCGACGGTGACCGTATTGACGGGCTCCTTCATCACCCCGACGCCGATCGATGTCCCGCAGCAGATCAGATCGCCCGGCAACAGCGTCATGTCGTGGGAGATCTTGCTGACCAGCGCCTGCGCGCTGAAGATCATGTCGGCGATCGGATAATTCTGGCGCTCCACGCCGTTGAGGATGGTGCGCACGACAAGGCGTGCGGGGTCGAGGCCCGAGGCAATGACGGGACCGAAGGGGCCATATCCGTCGAAGCCCTTGGCCCGCGCCCATTGCGGGAAGGTCGGATCGCGATTGAGAATGTCGGCGGCGGTGACGTCGTTGGTGCAGGTATAGCCGAAGATGAAGGCGTCGGCCTGTTCGGGGGCTATGGCCGTGCCGCTCTTGCCGATGACAATGCCGAGCTCGCCTTCGTAGGTCGTCTTGCCGTCGTAGCCCGGAGGGCGCGTGATGACGGCACCGGGCGCGGTCACGCTGGTCTGCGCTTTCAACAGGTACAGCGGTTCGGCAGGCTCAGGTGATTTCAGCTTCGCCGCCAGTGCGTGAAAATTGTTCCAGAGCGCGATGATCTTGCTCGGTTGGGTCGGAGCGAGCAACTCGACATCGTCCAGCGCCAGCGTCTGTCCAGTCGGTCGTGTCTCGCCGAACATCTCTCCTGCGTGCACGGAGATGCCCGACGGAGTGAGTTGCCCGAAGCCGATCTCGGCATGGTGGCGGAAGCGGACCCAGCGCGTCACATTGGCCATCGCGATCACGCCACCGCAAGCGATTGGGCTTCGACGCCGGCGGCCCCGTCATAGAGGCCCGCCAGTCTGCTGCGCTGCGCGACCAGCGCCAGCACCGCATCGAGGGCGGGCGTCGCAATCCCCGTCATCCGGCCCATCTCCTGCACCACGGTGATCAGCGGATCGATCTCGACCGGACGTCCACGCTCGAGATCCTGCAGCATCGAGGTCTTGTGCGCGCCGACCTTGCGAGCGCCCTCGATGCGGCGTTCGACATCGACCCGGAACTTGACGCCGAGGCTTTCCGCGATCGCCTGGGCCTCCAGCATGATCGCCCTGGACAGTGCGCGCGTGCCGGGATTGGTGCAGATCACGTCGAGGGTCGCGTGGGTGAGGGCGCTGATCGGGTTGAAGCAGACATTGCCCCACAGCTTGAGCCAGATCTCGTCGCGGATGCGGTCGAGGACCGGCGCCTTCATGCCCGCTGCCGCGAACAGGGCGGCAAGCCGCTCGACATCAGGTGTGATCTCACCGGAGGGTTCGCCGAGCGGAAAGCTGTTGCCGTAGACGTGGCGGATCACGCCGGGCGCCTCGATTTCGGTGGCGGGATAGACCACGCAGCCGATGGCGCGCGCGGGGTCGAGTTCGTTCCACTGCCGTCCGCCGGGATCGATGCTCTCGAGCGCCGATCCTTCGTGCCGTCCGCCGTGCTTGTAGAAATACCAATAGGGAATGCCGTTGACGGCGGTGACGATGCGGGTCCGCTCACCCAGCAGGGGGCGCATCGGTTCGATGACGCCGGTGATCGAATGCGCCTTGAGGCAGATGATGACGAAATCCTGCTCGCCGAGTTCGGCGGGGTTATCGGTACAGCGAGGATGCACCACGCGCTCCTCGTCGCCGATCAGGAGCTTCAGGCCATTCTGCCGCATCGCGGCGAGATGCGCGCCCCGCGCGACCAGGCTGACATCGGCGCCAGCGCGCATCAATTCGACACCGAGATAGCCGCCGATGGCACCGGCGCCGTAGATGCAGACCTTCATGAAATCCTCTTGAGCAGAGTGGGAACACAGCATGAGCCGCAACGGCTCGAACCGGGTTGCGTGGCAATGGCTCGGAAAAGTCCGTCAGGCCGCGCAGGCGGCTTCCTCCAGGGCAAAGCCGATGTCCCGCATGCTCACGACACCGACGAGCCGGCCGTTGTCGATGACGGGGATATGGCGGATGTCGTGACGGACCATCAGATGCTCGACATCGGTGAGCGCGTCTTGCGAAGTGCAGGACACCAGCGGCCGCGGCGAAATGAACTGCGCGACTTTCGCTGCAAGTCCACCCGTGCCGCGCTCGGCGATCACAGCGACGACGTCGCGCTCGCTGAACATGCCGACCACGGCGGCGTCGACGCTGCGCGAGGCGTTCCTGACCACGAGTGCGCCGACATTGCTCGCGTACATCAGGTTCGCAGCAATGCTCACGGTTTCGCTCGAGCCGATCGTCACCACGTGCGCACTGTTGGTGCGAAGGATGTCCCCGACATACATGGCATGGTCCTCCCGGTTGCATCATTGGATCGTTAAGAAACAATCGTGGTATACATTATCCCAGAAGTCAAACAAAAGAATCGCCGCATTCTGCGAAAGAAATGGCAAAAATACTTACCTATTCTCGAATTTCATGACATTGACTCAGAGGTCTTTTGGTATGCCATATGCCAATCCTACGCTCGTTGTCGGCGAGCAATTTCGTTCTGAACCGCAACCGGTTAGGGGCAGGTCGTGATGAAAAGAGAGCCGATCCGGCGCAAGCCGTCCGATCCCGATTTTCGCGCGCAACCGGATCAGGACACGCGAGACGGCGGCGTTCAATCGGTCGATCGCGCGCTGCAAATCATGGAAGCGCTTGCAGAGGATGACGAAGGCTATCGGCTGACCGATCTTGCGATCCGCATCGGCTTGCCGCCGTCGACGGCTCACCGGCTGCTGACGACGCTGGAGAACCGCAGGTTCGTGCAGTTCGACCGCGAGGAATCCAAATGGCACATCGGCGCGCAAAGCTTCGTGGTGGGCTCGACCTTCATGCGCCGGCGCAATTTTTCCGCGCGGGCATTGCCCTATCTGCGCAAGCTGCGCGACCAGACCAGGGAAACCGCCAATCTTGCAGTGGTCGATGATGATTCCATCATCGTCGTATCGCGCATCGAAAGCCGGGAGATCATGCGATCGCTGACCAAGGTCGGCGGACGCGTGGCGCTGATTGCCTCGGGCGTGGGGAAGGCGGTGCTGGCCGCGTATTCCGATGCCGACATCAACGCGATCATCCGCAGTCGCGGCATGCCGCGCCTGACGGAAAAGTCGATCATTCGGCCGGGCGAGCTGTTTCGGGAATTGGAGACCGTGCGACGCCAGGGCTATGCGGTGGACGATGAAGAGGCGCGGCTCGGCCTGCGCTGCGTGGCCGCAGTCGTCTTCAACGATTGCAGCGAGCCGTTCGCCGCGGTTTCGGTCTCGGGGATGGCGGTTCGGCTGACCGACGAGCGCTTGCCGGAGATCGGCGCCATCGTGCATCAGATCGCAGCCGAGCTCTCCGCAGAGCTTCGCGGGAGCAGCTGCACGCAACCCTAGCAGGGCGCAAGGCCCGCGGCTGTTCTCGCCCTTGCCGGTTTCCATTCCTTCGCACGCGCTAATCATTTGGAGACATGCAAGAAATTGCGAGCGCTGCCACTGTGCGGAAAATCCAATCGTTTGCGTTGAGATCGATGATCGCGGGCCTGATGATCATGCTCAGGCCAACTCATAGCGAAGCGGGATCATCAGATGAAAATGCGAGCAGTGGATGCAGCAGTGCGCATTCTCGAACGCGAGGGGATCACCTGCGCGTTCGGCGTTCCCGGCGCCGCGATCAACCCGCTTTACTCCGCGCTGAAGCGCAACGGCTCGATCCGGCATATTCTGGCGCGGCACGTCGAAGGCGCCTCGCATATGGCGGAAGGCTATACCAGGGCGAAAGCCGGCAATATCGGCGTCTGCATCGGCACATCCGGCCCCGCCGGAACCGATATGATCACCGGCCTCTATTCGGCGATCGCGGATTCGATTCCGATCCTCTGCATCACCGGTCAGGCGCCGCGGGCGCGGCTCTACAAGGAAGACTTCCAGGCCGTCGACATCGAGGCGATCGCGAAGCCGGTGACGAAATGGGCCGTTACCGTCCGCGAGCCGGCGCTGGTGCCGCGCGTGTTCAGCCAGGCTTTCCATATCATGCGGTCGGGGCGGCCGGGACCGGTGCTGATCGATCTTCCGCTCGATGTGCAACTGGCCGAGATCGAGTTCGACGACGAGACCTATTCTCCGCTGCCGGTCTACAAGCCGGCGGCGACGCGCAAGCAGATCGAGAAGGCGCTCGAAATGCTCAACGCCGCGGAGCGACCGCTGATCGTGGCCGGCGGCGGCGTGATCAACGCTGATGCATCCGAGCTGCTGGTGGCCTTCGCCGAAGCGGTCAACGTTCCGGTGGTCCCGACGCTGATGGCCTGGGGCGCCATTCCGGACGACCACGCGCTGATGGCCGGCATGGTCGGCTTGCAGACCAGCCATCGCTATGCCAACGCCACGATGCTCGAATCTGATTTCGTGCTCGGCATCGGAAACCGCTGGGCCAACCGGCATACCGGTTCGATCGAGACCTACACCAAGGGTCGCAAATTCGTCCATGTCGATATCGAGCCGACGCAGATCGGACGGGTCTTCAATCCGGACCTCGGCATCGTGTCGGACGCGAAGGCCGCGCTGGAAATGTTCGTGACCGTCGCCCGGGACTGGCGGAAGTCCGGCAAGCTGCGCGATCGGCAGGCCTGGCCCGCGGCCTGTCGCGACCGCAAGCGCTCGATGCTGCGCAAGAGCCACTTCGACAACATCCCGATCAAGCCGCAGCGCGTCTACGAGGAGATGAACAAGGCGTTCGGTCGCGACACCTGCTACGTGACGGTGATCGGATTGTCGCAGATCGCAGGCGCCCAGTTCCTCAACGTCTATCAGCCGCGCAACTGGATCAACGCCGGGCAGGCCGGTCCGCTCGGCTGGACGTTGCCCGCCGCGCTCGGCGTGCGCGCCGCCGATCCCGGACGCGACATTGTCGCGCTGTCGGGTGATTACGACTTCCAGTTCCTGATCGAGGAGCTTGCGGTCGGGGCGCAGTTCAATCTGCCCTACATCCACGTCGTCGTGAACAATTCATATCTCGGGCTGATCCGGCAGGCGCAGCGCGGCTTCGACATGGATTATCACGTCCAGCTCTCGTTCGAGAACATCAACGCACCCGAGATCGGCGCCTACGGCGTCGACCACGTTGCCGTTGCCGAAGGGCTGGGCTGCAAGGCGATCCGCGTGACGGATCCGAACGACGCACAGACCGCGTTCGCGACCGCACGCGAGCTGATGGCGAAGCACCGCGTACCCGTGGTGGTGGAGTTCATTCTCGAGCGGGTCACCAACATCGCGATGGGAACGGAGATCGACAACATCGTCGAATTCGAGGAGGTGCTCGATCTCCCGCTCGATGACGTGCCGAGCGCACAACGATCCGGCACGCTGTTGCCGGCCTGACGACATCATTCAGCGCTGCCCCAAGCGGAGATCCCACCCGTGCCTCAATTTGCCGCCAACCTCACCATGCTCTTCAACGAGCTGCCGTTCCTCGATCGATTCGCCGCCGCCAAGGCCGCCGGCTTCAACGCCGTCGAGTATCTCTTTCCGTACGACTTCGAAAAGGGCGCGTTGGGGGAGGAACTGGCGCGCTGCGGGCTGACCCAGGTGCTGCACAATCTTCCGGCCGGCAATTGGGCTGCCGGCGAGCGGGGCATTGCAATCCTGCGCAACCGGGTCGATGAATTTCGCGACGGCGTGATGCGCGCGATCGACTACGCGAAGGCGTTGGATTGCCGGCAGCTGAACTGCCTGGTCGGCATCGCGCCCGCCGGTGCGGATGCCGCAGAGCTGCGCGAAGTCCTGGTGTCGAATCTGCGCTTTGCCGCCGGCGCGCTCGGCCAGCACGGCATCAAGCTCCTGATCGAACCGATCAACACGCTCGATATTCCCGGCTTCTTCCTGAGCGGGACGGAACAGGCGGTGCAGCTCATTTCCGACGTTGGCTCATCCAACCTGTTCATCCAGTACGACATCTATCACATGCAGATCATGGAAGGTGATCTGGCGCGGACCCTGCAGAAGCATCTCGGCCGGATCGCGCATGTCCAGCTCGCCGACAATCCTGGCCGTTACGAGCCGGGGACCGGCGAGATCAACTATCCCTATTTGTTCAAGCATCTCGACAGCATCGGATATCGCGGCTGGATCGGATGCGAATACAAGCCGCGGACGACCACGCTCGAGAGCCTCGCCTGGCACGCCGCGCAGACCTTCGTGACCTAGAGCTTTTGCGTTTCGATCGAATAGGAACCGAACTCTGGATTTTTTGTTTTGACGCGTTTTCTTCCCGCGAAGCGGAATCCGCTTCGCTGGAGAACATCCAATCCGGCTGACAGGAGCGACGACAAATGAAAGACATAGGATTCATCGGGCTCGGCACCATGGGACGTCCGATGGCGAGCCACCTCCTGGCTGCCGGCTATCGCCTGTTCCTGCACGACGTCGCACCCATTTCGCCAGAGCTGGTTGCGGCCGGGGGCATCGCTTGCGAGTCCGCCAGGCAGGTGGCGCAGGAAGCGGACGCCGTGATCATCATGGTGCCGGATACGCCGCATGTGGAAGCCGTGCTGTTCGGTCAGGGCGGTGTCGCGGAGGGCGTCTCCAAGGGCATGATCGTGGTCGATATGAGCTCGATCTCTCCGCTGGCGACGAAGGAGTTCGCTCGGAAGATCGATGCGCTCGGAGCCGACTATCTCGACGCGCCGGTTTCCGGCGGCGAGGTTGGCGCAAAGGCGGCAAGCCTGACAATAATGGTCGGCGGGCGGGAGCGGGCGTTCAACGCGATGAAGCCCCTGTTCGACGCGATGGGAAAGAATGTCACGCATGTCGGCGGCAATGGCGATGGGCAGACCACCAAGGTCGCGAACCAGATCATCGTGGCGCTGACGATCGAGGCGGTGAGCGAGGCCCTGCTGTTCGCGTCCAAGGCGGGCGCCGATCCTGCGCTGGTGCGCAAGGCGCTGATGGGCGGCTTTGCCTCGTCCCGGATCCTCGAGGTGCACGGCGAGCGTATGCTGAAGCGCAATTTCGATCCGGGCTTTCGCATCGAGCTGCATCAGAAGGATCTCAACCTCGCGCTGGAGGGCGCACGGGCACTCGGGTTGTCGCTGCCGGGCACCGCGGCAGCCCAACAGCTGTTCAACGCCTGCACCGCGCTCGGCGGCAAGGCCTGGGACCATTCCGCGATTCTGCGGGCGCTGGAAGTCATGGCGGGCCACGAGGTGGCGGCCGCCTGAGCTTCATGCAAGGATCGCGGTGTCGAACTGCAATGGCCGGTCTTGATGACGAGATCGACGGCCCGGCACCCGTATCTCAAAGACCGATCTCTGGCGCCTTGACACGGTAAGTAAAAATATTATTACATACCGTGCTTGGGAGAGACGGCTGATGTTGCAGACAAAACGAAGCTATGGCGGCATGGTGACCGCGCCGCACCACCTCGCGGCGCAGGCTGGGCTCGCGGTCCTGTCGGAAGGTGGCAATGCGATCGAGGCGATGATCGCCGCGGCCGCGACGATTGCCGTGGCCTATCCGCACATGAACGGGCTCGGCGGCGACAGTTTCTGGCTGGTCGGCCGCGCTGGTTCGATGCCGGTCGGGATTCAGGCTTGCGGACGGGCTGCGATGGCAGCGGATCGCAGCTGGTATCGCGAGCGTGGCTGCAGCAGCATTCCTGGCCGGGGCCCGCTCGCCGCGCTCACCGTCGCCGGCACGGTCGACGGTTGGCAGAAGGCCTATGAGCTCAGCCGCGATCGTCATGACGGTCGGCTGCCGATGGCGCGGCTGCTCGAGCCCGCAATCCGGCATGCCGAGGAGGGCGTGGCCGTCACCAGCACGCTGCACGAGAACATCCGCAAGAAGCGGCATGAGCTCGAAAACGTGCCCGGCTACGCCGAGGTCTATCTGCCGCAAGGCACCCCGCTCGCGGTCGGTGCGCGGCTGCGGCAGCCTCGGGTCGCCGAGACGCTGCGGCGTCTGGCCAAGGCCGGGCTGGCTGACTTCTATCGCGGCGAACTGGCGCGCTCGATGGCGGCTGACCTCGAGCGGGTAAGGAGCCCGCTGCGGCTCGCTGATCTGGAGCGACATCAGGCATCGCTGGTGACCCCGCTCTCGGTTGAGGTGGCCGGACACAAGGTCTTCAACATGCCTCCGCCGACGCAGGGGCTGGCCTCGCTCCTGATCCTGGCGCTTTATGCCCGGCGCATCGCTGGCGAAGCCGATGGCGTCGATCATCTGCACAGGCTCGTCGAATGCACGAAAGCTGCGTTCCGTATTCGCAACGGCCACGTGACCGATCCCGACTACATGAAGCGCCCGGCCGCCGAATTCCTGTCCGAGGAATCGCTCGCCGCGCTTCACGAAACGGTCTCCGACCGCCGCGCCGCGCCGTGGCCCGATCCGTCCAAGCAGGGTGATACGGTGTGGCTTGCTGCGACCGATCGCAGCGGACTCAGTGTCAGCTTCATTCAAAGCGTCTACTGGGAATTTGGCTCGGGCGTCATCCTCCCCGAGAGCGGAGTGACCTGGCAAAATCGCGGAACGAGCTTCAGCCTCGGCGAGGCCGATACCAATCGGCTGGATCCGGGACGCCTGCCGTTTCACACGATCCAGCCGGCGATGGCCGAACTAGGCGATGGGCGGCTGATATCCTTCGGTACGATGGGCGGAGAAGGGCAGCCGCAGACCCAGGCCGCCATCTTCTCCCGCTACGCCATGCACGGCCAGGAGCTGCAGTCGGCGATTACGGCGCCGCGCTGGCTGCTCGGTCGCACCTGGGGCGAGGAAAACAACAATTTGAAGATTGAATCCCGCTTCGATCCCGCGATCGTCGATCGGCTACGCGCGCTCGGCCACGATATTCAGGTGACCGGCCCGTTCGAGGAGGTCATGGGACACGCCGGCGCGATCGTCTGGCATCCGGATGGCCTGATGGAAGGGGCCAGCGATCCGCGCAGCGACGGCGTCGTTGCGACCCGCTGAGGGGCATTTGGTGCGCTCGATCCGCACGATATTACGTCGTGCGGCTTGCCCGCTAGCGGGACGGCTTGCCGAGGCGCGCCGTCGCCTTCGATGCTGCCGACTTGTCCTTGCGATCCCCGGCCGGGGCCGTCAGCCAGGTCAGGATCATGTCCTGCGCATGCTTGCGGCGCAGCTCCAGCCAGTCCGGCGCGCCGAGATCCTTGTCGAACATCGCCGACAATGTGTACCGGTTGGAAACGTGGAAATAGCTCATCGCGGTGATTGAGACATAGAGCTGGATGGGATCGACGTCATCGCGAAACAGGCCCGCCGCCACGCCTCGACGCAGAATGCTTTTGATGCTTGCAACCAGGGGCAAGGTGAGCTCGGCAATCTTGCGCGACTTGCGCATATTGCGTCCGCGCTGAAGGTTCTCGGTGTTGATCAGGGCGATGTAGTTCTGGTGCTGCCCGAAGAACGTGAACGTGAAATCGATCAACCCGCTCATTGCGGCGATCGGCTCGAGATCATCCAGTTTCAGCCGCTGTTCGGCGGCGCGAATTTCGGTGTAGACGTCCTCGAGGACGGCAATGTAGAGCCCGTTCTTGTCGCCGAAATAGGCGTAGAGCAGGCGCATGTTGGCCTTGGCGCGCTGCGCAATGGCCTCGACACGTGCGCCGCCGAGGCCATTGTGGCAGAACTCGAAGGTCGCGGCGCGCAGGATCGCTTCCTTGGTGAGCGCGGAGTCGCGAGGCCGCTTTCCGCGTGTGGTGGTGCGGGTGGGGCTGGTCGGTGCTGTCGTCTCTGTCACGGCGTCAACCTTGCCTGGGCTCGGGTACTCACGCAGGGCACGTCCGCATCAGGCCACATCGGGCAGCGGACCGGTTCCCGGCGCAAGCAGCTGGGATTGAGATCGGCATTACGACTGTTCGTCAAGGGCGATTCCTCCATGTTCACTGCTTCCGGGCGCCGGCTACCACTATTGCGCCGGCGCGCGCGACCAGCCGGCCAGCCTTGTAGACATCGCGCGGCTTGGGACGAGAGACCACGGCTTCCTGGACATGCCGGGCATCCAGCACGACGAAATCCGCCATCCCGCCGACGGTGAGGCCGTAATCCTTGAGGCCAAGCGCGCGCGCTGCGTTGGTCGTCACCATGTCAAAGGCCGCGGCCAATTGATCGTCAGTGTTGAAGCCGGAGCGATAGCCGACCATCATTGCGCGTTCGAGCAGGTCGCCGTCGCCGTAGGGCCACCAGGAATCGCGGATATTGTCGTTGCCGGAGAACACAATGACACCGGCATCGCGGAGCAGCAACACGGGCGGAAATGCGTGCGCACCCGGGGCATTGGTGAAAATGGCGACGCGGGCCTCGGCAAGTTGCTGCGCGGTACGTTGAGCCACGTCAACAGCCACTTCGCCGAGCGCGTAGGCGTGACTGATCGTGACCTTGCCGCCAAGGCCCGACGCTTTGGTGCGTCGCGCGATCTCCTCGATCTCCGAGATGCCCTGCAAACCGCCGTCATGCAGGTGAATATCGATGCCGACGCCATGCCGCTCGGCGATCCCGAAGACGACGTCAAGATGCCCGGCGACGTCACCATCATGGCCTGCGGGATCAAGCCCGCCGACCAGATCGGCGCCGGCGCGAACGGCTTCCTCGAGCAATTTGGCCGTTCCGGGCGATGTCAGGATGCCGCTCTGGGGAAATGCGACGATCTGGATCGAAACCTTCTCCCGGTGGGCCTCCCGCGCGGCGGCGATCGGTTCGAAATGTCGCAGGCCGACCTCGGCATCGACATCCACATGGCTGCGCATGTGAGTGGTGCCCTGCGAGACGCAAAGGTCGATCAGAGCCGCGGCCCGAACCGGGATCGGCTTGGCGCCGGCGAGCGCTTCCTTCTCGAATTTGACACGCTCGCGCACGTTGAAGCCCGCGCTGCAGGGCCGATGCGGCTTCCAGTCGTCGCCGATGAAGCATTTGTCGAGGTGGATGTGACCTTCGACCATGCCGGGGAGCACCAGGCGTCGGCCAAGGTCGCGCCTTTCGCCGACTGTGCCGTAGCTTTGCGGGGACGACGCGATCGCCACGATCTTGCCGCCGCGGACGGCGATTTCGACCAGCTGGCCCTCGGTCAGCCGCGCGTTCTGAAAGAGTGTGTCGATGGCAGTCAATTCGAGTCTCCAGTTTCTTATGTCGGGACGATGCCATCGGGCAGGGCGCGGGAAAATGCCGCGATCTCGCCGGCGGTGGTGATCCAGATGTCGTCGCGCCTTGCGACGATCGTCTGTAGGGCGCGTCGCAGCGGCCGCAGCCGGTGCGGCTGGCCGACCAGGTATGGATGCAGCGCGATGCCCATCACCAGCGACTGCTTGGCGGATTGTGTAAGCATCTCCTCGAATGTGTCCGTGAGCATGGTCGCAAACTGTTCGCCGCTGTCCTTGCGCCCGACAATCGAGGGGATGTCGTTCAGTTCCTGTGGATAGGGGACGGACAGGATCCGCCCGCCAGCCCTCGTCGCGAACCACACCGGCTGGTCGTCCATGCACCAGTCGAGCAGATATTGGTAGCCCGCTTCGGCGAGAAGGTCCGGCGTTACCGCGGATTGCGAGATCCACGGACCGAGCCAGCCGAGCGGCCGGCGTCCCTCGGCACGCGCGATGACATCGGTCGCCTCCTCGATCAGCCGCTGCTCCTCGGCAGGTGAGAGCACGCCCTGACGTTCGGAATTGGTCCGTCCATGGCCGACGACCTCGTCGCCGCGCGCGCGAAATGCGTCCATGACTTCCGGGCAGTAGTGATAGATGCTGCTGTTAACGAGCACGGAGATGGGCAGTTTCAGTTCGTCGAACAGATCGATGAGCCGCCACACGCCGACCCGGTTGCCATAGTCGCGCCAGGCGTAATTGAGGACGTCCGGATGCGGACCGCCCGGACAGAGTTCGGCGCCAAGTCCATCGCCGAAAGCGAAATGCTCGAGGTTGAGCGCGATGTAGACCGCGAGCCGCTTTCCGTGCGGCCATACGAAGTCGGGGCGGCGGGTGATCGCGCTGTAGCGGTAGCGGTCATGAGAGATGAGACCCCGCGCTGGATCCGCCGCTTGCGCGGATGTTGCACCGCCGAGAACGCCACGCGAGGTGGCCCGCTCCGGTTCTGCTCCAGTCTCCCGTTGCATTGCAATCTCCATTCGGCGCGCGATCAGCCGCTTGACATTCGTCAATTTGTGAAGAAAGTTTTTACTTCCGTCAAGGCCGCGGAGACGGCGGCAGCGGACCAGAGGCGGCTCGGGAGCCGTCGGAGCGGGAGGAATCGCAGAAATGAGCTACGCTTGTACCCCCATCACCGGGTTGTGCCGCCGCGTTGTCTTGCAGGGCGCGCTCGCCATTCTCATCAGCTCTGTGCCGCTTGCGGCGCGGGCCGCCGAGCCGATCAAGATCGGCCTGGTCACGGCGCTGTCGGGCCAGTCGGCGCGCGGCGGCGAAGCGTTGACCCGCGGTGCCACGATCGCGATCGAGGAGATCAACGCGAAAGGGGGCGTGCTCGGCCGTCCGCTGGAGCTGGTGCGCCGTGACGATGAAAGCAATCCTGCGAAGGGGCTGACCGCCGCGCGCGAACTGATCCAGCGCGAGAAGGTCGCGGTGCTGCTCGGCGGTCTCGATACGCCCGTCCAGCTCGCGATCGTGCCGTTCGTCAACAACGTCAAGATGCCGTTCGTGGTGCCGTGGGCCGCCGGCACCAACATCACGCAGAACGGCGCCGCGTCCAACTATGTATTCCGCGTCTCGGCGATGGACGACGAGGTCGACAAGGCGATCGTTGCGTTCGCCGGCAAGACCTTCGCAGCCAAGAAGCCGGGCCTCATCCTCGTCAACAATCCCTGGGGCGAATCGAACGAGCATGGCCTGCGCGCGGCGCTGAAGGCGGCCGGGATCGAGCCGGCGGGTGTCGAGAAGTTCGAGGCGAACGATGTCGACGTGGTCGCGCAATTGTCCCGGCTCAAGCAGGCGGGCGCCGACTCCCTGTTCCTGGTCGGCAATGTCGGTCCGTCCTCGCAGGTCGTGAAATCGCTCGACCGAATGGGCTGGGCGCCCCCGATCGTGTCGCATTGGGGGCCGGCCGGCGGCCGCTTCACCGAGCTCGCCGGGCCGAGCGCCGAGAGCGTCGTCTTCGTCCAGACCTACAGCTTCTTCGGCAACCTCTCGCCGGTCGGCAAGCGTGTGCTCGCCGAGTTGCAGGCGAAGTATCCGGACATCAAGGGCCCCGCGGATGTGACACCTGCGGTCGGCTTCGCCAACGCCTATGACAGCGTCCTGGTGATCGCCGGCGCGATCCAGAAGGCCGGCAGCACTGATCCGACCGCCGTTCGTGACGGCTTTTACGGAATCGACCGGCTCGAAGGCCTGATCAAGACCTATGAAAAGCCGTTCGCCCAGGACAAGCACGATGCGCTGACGGCGCAGGACTACATCTGGGCCCACTTCGAAGACAACCACATCCTGCCGTTCAAGAACTGACGGCAGCGGTCGTCCAGCAAGCAGATCAGGGTGATCATCGATGTCGTTTCTTTCGGCGATAATAACCGGAATGGCGCTGGGGAGCATGTACGGTCTGCTCGCGCTGGGCTTTCACGTCACTTACGCCGTATCCGGCACGGTCAACTTCTCGCAGGGCAGCTCAATGACTCTGGGAGCCGTTGCCGGCTACTTCTTCCTCATCGTGTGGGGCTGGCCGGCCGCAATCGGCATCCCCGCGGTGCTGCTGGTCTGTGCGGTTTACGGCGTTCTGATTGAACGCTTCGCGGTTCGTCCGTTCGTGCTGCGCGGGTCGGACAACTGGCTGATGGCGACCGTTGCGGTCGGCATCATCGTCGACAATGTGATGCTGTTCGTGTTCGGCAAGGAGCCGCGCAGCTTCCCGTCGATGCTCGCGGCCAAGCCGATCCAGATCGTGGAGGGGGCAGGGGTCTATCCCCTGCAGCTCCTGATCCCCCTGGTCGGCCTGTTGCTTGCGCTGGCGCTGCATCTGATCACCCGCCGCACGAGGCATGGCGTCGCGATGCTTGCGGTGGTGCAGAATCCCAATGCCGCGCGGCTGATGGGCATCAATGTCAGTGGCGCCATTGCCGCAAGCTACGCGGTGTCGGCCATGCTGGCGGGCGTCGCCGCGCTGCTGATCGCGCCGCTGTTCAACGTTTCGTCCGAGATGGGCACGCTGTTCGGCATCAAGGCGTTCGCCGCCGCCATCATCGGCGGGCTGGCCAGCGCCTGGGGCGTCATGCTGGCTGGATTGTGTCTTGGCCTGATCGAGGTGTTCGCGACCAACTATCTCGGATCGGTCTACACCCAGATCATCACGTTCGCTTCCGTCATCGTCATCCTCGTCGTCATGCCGCACGGGCTGCTCGGCCGAGCTGGAGTTAAGAAGGTATGACCTCGCGCGCCTCCCTTCTCGTCGCGGTCGCGGCGTTCGTAATTGCCATCGGCTATGCCGCGGTCGCGGACAGCTATTCGGTGTTCCTGATCGCAACGATCTCGCTGACGGCGATCGGCTGCATCGGCCTCAACGTCCTGCTCGGCCTCGCCGGCCAGATCTCGCTCGGCCATATCGGCTTCATGGCGATCGGTGCGTACACCACCGTGCTGCTGATGGAGAAGGCCGGCTGGCCCTACCTCGCCGCGACGGCGGGGGCCATCGTGCTGGTCAGCATCGTCGGTGGGCTGCTCGCGATGCCGGCGCTGCGCGTGCGCGGGCCGTATCTGGCGATGGTCACGATTGCCTTCGGCTTCATCGTCGAGCACGTCACGATCGAGTGGCGCGATCTCACCGGCGGCGGCAACGGCCTGATGCTGAGTGCGCCGCCGAGCGTGTTCGGCTATGCGCTGTCCGAGCGTTCGCTTGCCATCGCGGGCGTCGTGCTGGTGTTTGCCGGTCTCATCCTGTTCGAGCGGCTGAAGCGCAGCGGCTGGGGCTATGCGATGCGAGCCGCCCGCGATACCGAGGTCGCGACGCGTTCGCTCGGTATCGATCTGGTGCAGGTCCGCGCCGTGGCCTTCGTGATCTCGGCGGCCGCGATGGCGCTGGCCGGCGCGCTGTTCGCACCGCTGCAGGGCTATATCAGCCCGAGTTCGTTCCCGTTCCTGCAATCGGTGCTGCTGTTGTTCGCCGTGATGGTCGGCGGCGCCGGCTCGGTGCTCGGTCCGGTGATCGGCGCAGCGCTGGTGGTGCTGCTGCCGGAAGCGCTGTCGGATCTCGCCGAGTATCGCCTGCTGGCCTTTGGCGTGCTGCTGTTCGTCGTGCTGCGCGCCGCGCCCTCCGGCATCGTTGGCCTCGTGGAGCAACTCGCGGCAAGAGTCCTGCCGGCGCGCAAGCCGGTGGCCGGGCCCGCGATCGCTGCGGCGGAAACCGATGTGGCGATCCTCGAGACCCACAACGCGGTGGGGCTCGACGCCACGGATCTCTCGATCTCGTTCGGCGGCGTGCGCGCGGTCCAGGGCGTATCGTTCAAGGCGCCGCCCGGTGCCGTCACCAGCATCATCGGTCCCAACGGCGCCGGCAAGACCAGCGCTCTCAATCTGCTCTGCGGCTTCTACCGGCCGCAGGCGGGGACGGTGAAGCTCGGCGATCGCGATGTCACCGGCATGACGTCGCATTTGCTGGCGCGGGTCGGCGTGGCACGCACGTTCCAGACCACGCAGCTGTTCGGCTCGCTCACGATCCTGGAAAACATCCTGCTGGCCGAGCGGGTCGGCCGTCTCGGCGGCGTGGTCTCCGCGCTGCGCAACGCGGAGACCGAGGGTTTCGCCCGGTTCCTGCTGCGCTTTGCCGGTGTCGACGGCGATGTCGATCGTCTCGCGGATTCGCTGTCCCATGGCGAGAAGCGGCTGGTCGAGATCGCGCGCGCGCTCGCGTTGCGGCCCCGCATCCTGCTGCTCGACGAGCCCGCGGCCGGCCTCTCCAAGGGCGACAAGCAGCGCCTGACCGCGCTGTTGCGCCGGATCGCCGATCTCGGGATCGCCGTCATCATCGTCGAGCACGACATGCCGATGATCATGTCGCTGAGCGATCTCATCGTCGTGCTCGACGGCGGCAAGCGCATCGCGATCGGCGATGCGGCGGCGATCCGCAACGATCCGTTGGTCCGCAAGGCCTATCTCGGCGATGCGATGGCCGGCGAGAAGAGCCGCGCGCCGCGGCCGGCGCGGCAGGGCACCGCACTCGAGGTCAAGACGCTCGATTCGTTCTATGGCCTGTCGCGCGCCTTGAACGGGATCGATCTGGTGGTCGCTCCCGGAGAGGCGGTCGCCGTGCTCGGCGCGAACGGCGCCGGCAAGACCACTTTGATGCGGTCGATCGCCGGTCTTGAACCGCCGCGCTCCACGGGTGAAGTGCGGCTCGCCGAGACGCGCATCGACAGGATGCCCGCGCATGTTCGTGCCCGCCATGGCGTCGTGCTGGTGCCGGAAGGGCGGCAGGTGTTTCCGGAGCTGACGGTGAAGCAGAACCTGCAGCTCGGCGCCTATGCGCGCAAGGGACTCGATCTCGATGCCGAGATCGAAGCGATGTTCGTGCGCTTTCCGCGGCTGAAGGAGCGCATCGACCAGCGCGCCGGCCTGTTGTCCGGAGGCGAGCAGCAGATGCTCGCGGTGGCGCGCGGCCTTCTGACCGGGCCGAAGATCTTCATGCTGGACGAGCCGTCGCTCGGGTTGGCGCCGCTCGTCGTCGATCAACTGTTTGCGTCCTTCGAGCGGCTGCGCAGTGAGGGCATGACCATCATCGTGGTCGATCAGATGGCAGGCCATGCGCTCGCGCTGGCCGACCGGGCCTATCTTTTGGAGACCGGTGCGATCCTGAAGAGCGGGGCCGCCGACATCATCGCCGAGGATCCGCTGCTCGAGGCGGCCTATCTCGGCGGCGAGGCCCAGGCGGGCGCGCCGCAACGGTTCGCGGCCCAGGTACGCTGAGGGAGGCGAGGGCGGATGTTGGTTGGAGGCCGGGAAACGGACGGAAGGCAGTCGGGCCGCGCGGGCGCGCGGCGTCCCGAGCCTGTAGCGACGTTTTGTGCCGAAGTGGAAGTCGGGCTCCTCGCCGACAGGGCGCTTCGCGATCGCGCCGCGGGCGAGGTCGTCGCCGTGTTCGAACGGTCGTTCTACGCCGTGATCGACGGGATCTGGATCTGCGTTGGACGGATCGGCATCGGATCGGGTCCGTTGCACGTGGTCGGCGACTTCCGATGGCCGGGACTGGCGGTCGGCGATCCGGTGCGGGTTGCGGACTCCATTCTGTGGATCGGAGCGACGCCGCTTGCGAATCTGGCCGCGCGGTCGGTCTGGGCACCGCCCGCTGCACCACACTGGTCGACGGCCAGCCTGCGACGCGGCCTTGATGCCGTCGACGAAGTGTGGCGCGGTGATCTGACTTCGGAAGGCCTCGCCGCGGTCGGGGCCGGACGTGATCCGGGCGTCGCCTCTGCGCTGGTTCGGGCCGCCATGCCCGGTCTCGCTGCACTGGAGCTAATCCTCGCAGGCTCGGATGACGATGCGGATCGCGAGTCCGGGCTTGCCAGCCTGATTGGTCTCGGGCCGGGGCTTACGCCGTCCGGCGACGATCTGATCGGCGGTGCGCTGATCGCGCTGGCTGCGCTCGGACGCATCGAAGCTCGCGACGCATTGTGGGACCATTGCCGCGCGCTGCTCGACGGCACCAACGACATCAGCCGAATCCACCTGCGCGCGGCGGCGCTGGGTTACGGCGCGGCGGCACTGCACGCTGCCGTCAATGCAACGATGAGCGGCGAGGCCGCCGGATTTCATCGCGCCCTCACGGCCCTGACGGCGATCGGGCATACATCCGGACTGGATGCATTTGCCGGCAGTCTGATCGTCCTGCGCCACGCTCTTCGCGCGCGGTGACGCCGTTGCAGATCAGATTTCGAGTTCTCCCAGACTGCTCCGAACGAAGTTCGGAGCTCTTTTTTAAGGCGTGATTGCGCTTCGGCCGGTCCGTCATTCGAGCGGATACGAAAATTCGCATTTTCCGAGAATCCAGCCGTGACGAAGTAAGTGTTTTCTTATTAGCTCGACACAACGAAAACGAACTTGATTAGGGCGGAGACGATGACGGATCAGGATAGGCCGCAGTATCAGCAGTTGCTGGCGCGCAAGGTCGAAGTCGTGAATGTCGGGCTTGAGGGGTTCGTGAAGGATCTTCGCGACTGCGGCATCGACGTCGTTCACGTCGACTGGAAGCCGTCGGCGGGCGGAGATCCGCAGATGGCGGCCCTGCTCGCGAAGCTCGGTGTGTGAGGGCGCACCGATGAAACTGATCGAAGACGCAAACCAGCAGGCGCTCGCCCGGATCCTCGAAGGGGAGCCACGGCTGATCGACATCGTTCCCGCCCGCCAATTGATCCCGGGCCTGCGCGAACGGATGATCCTCCACGCCGGACCGCCGATCTCCTGGGACAGGATGTGCGGCCCGATGCGCGGTGCGGTCGCAGGCGCCATCGTGTTCGAGGGATGGGCGACGGACCTGCCGACCGCGACCAAGCTCGCCGCCAGTGGCGAGATCGAATTTCATCCGAACCACCACTTCGGGGCGGTTGGCCCGATGACCGGCATGACGACGATGTCGATGCCGCTGTTCGTGGTCGAGAACGCGCGCTTCTCCAACCGTGCCTATTGCGCGATCAACGAGGGGCTCGGCAAGGTGATGCGCTTCGGCGGCAACGACGCGAGCGTGCTGAAGCGTCTGGCCTGGCTGCGCGACGTGTTCGGGCCGACGCTCGGCAAGGCGATCCGTGCCGCCGGCGGCATCGACCTGAAATCGATCGTCGCGCGGGGCCTGTCGATGGGCGACGAACTGCATCAACGCAATCTGGCCTGCTCGAGCGTCTTCCTTCGCGAGATCGCACCCTGGATGGCGCGAACCTCGACCGACAACGCCGTTCTCGCCGAATGCCTCGCGTTCATCGGGCAGAACGATCAGTTCTTCCTCAACATCGCGATGGCGATGGGCAAGGCGATCACCGATCCCGCCAACGGCATTCGGGGGTCGACCATCGTTACCACGATGTGCCGCAACGGCACCGATTTCGGGATCCGCGTGAGCGGGCTCGGCGAGCAATGGTTCACCGCGCCGGTCGAAATGCCGGAAGGGCTGTATTTTGCCGGCTATTCCGAGAAGGACGCCAATCCGGACATGGGCGATTCCGCCATCGTCGAGACGATCGGCCTGGGCGGATTTGCGATGGCGGCGGCGCCGGCGGTCGCAGGCTTCGTGGGGGCCGGTGCGCCGTCCGAGGCCGGCAACTTCACCCGCTCGATGGGCGAGATCACGGTTGCGCAGAATCCGGAATGGACCATCGCCGCAATGGACTTCGCGGGCGTGCCGACCGGCATCGATATCCGTCTGGTCGTCGATTCCGGCGTGGTGCCCGTCATCAACACCGGCATCGCGCATCGCGAGCCCGGCATCGGGCAGGTCGGTGCCGGCGTGGTCAAGGCACCGTTGGCGTGCTTCCAGCAGGCGATCGTCGCGATCGCCAAGGATTTGGGTGTGTCATGAACGTCGTTGTCCTGAACGAGGTCCGCAAGGGATTCTATCTCGACTCGGTCGCGCTGATGCGGCTGTCGCGCGAGGTGGCCGGCTCGCCCGGCGTGATCGAGGCGGCGTTGATGATGGGAACTCCGTCGAACGCTGCGATCATGCGCAATGCGGGGCTGCTGGAGGAGGGCACTGCCGTGAAGGGCAACGACCTCGTGATCGCGGTCAAGGCCGAGTCCGAGCCCGCTGCCCGCGGAGCCCTCGACAATGCGATCAAGTCGCTCGACAAGCCGAAGACCCAGGGCGAGGCGCAGGCTGCCTGGCGGCCGCACTCGATCGCCGCCGCTGTGAAGGTCAGGCCGGAGATCAATCTTGCGCTGATCTCCGTTCCCGGCGAGTTCGCCGCCGCCGAGGCCCGCAAGGCGCTCAATCGCGGCCTGCATGTCCTGATGTTCAGTGACAACGTGTCCCTCGAGGACGAATTGTCGCTCAAGCAGCAGGCGCGGGCGGCCGGTCTGCTGATGATGGGGCCGGATTGCGGAACGGCCGTGATCGGCGGCGCGCCGCTGGCGTTCGCCAACAAGATCAGGCGCGGCAGGATCGGCATCATCGGCGCATCGGGGACCGGAACGCAGGAGGTCTCATGCCTGATCTCGGAAGCCGGCGCGGGAATCTCTCACGCCATCGGGGTCGGCGGGCGCGATCTGAAGAAGGATATCGGCGGCATCACCACGCTGATGGCGATCGATGCCTTCGAGTCCGATCCGGAAACCGATCACGTGGTGCTGATCTCGAAGCCGCCGCATCCCGATGTCGCCAAATCCATCCTTGAGCGGATCGGCAGAAGCAGGAAGTCGTACACCGTGTGCTTCATCGGTGCTTCGGAGACCGAGCTGCCACCGAACGCCCGTTTCTCGCCGACACTGAAGGGCGCCGCGGAACTGGCACTGGGAGACAAGAAGATCGGCGCGGGCTTCGATGCGAATGCTGTCGCATCACGGCTTCCGCGCAGCGGCCGAGGCGGGATCGAAGGTTTGTTTGCCGGCGGAACGCTGTGTGCCGAAGCTCAGGTGATCCTCGCTGCCGCAGGTCGGAAGGTGGCGTCGAACGCCGCCATCCCCGGCGTGGTCAAGCTCGGCGTCGAGCCGAACGCCGGACGGGACCGGCTGATCGACCTCGGCGACGACGAATATACCCGTGGCCGACCGCACCCGATGATCGACCCCTCGGTGCGCGACGACGCGTTGCGTGCCGCGCTCAAGGACCGCGATCTTTCGGTGGTCCTGCTCGATCTTGTGCTCGGCTATGGCGCGCATGCCGATCCCGCCGAGCATCTGACCAGGATCGTCGCTGATCGCGGGCAAGATGCGCCGGCGTTGATCGCGTCCGTCGTCGGCACGGAGCAGGATCCGCAAGGGCGCTCCGCGCAGGTCAGGAAACTGGAGCAGGCCGGAATCCTCGTTGCGCCGTCGAACGCGCAGGCGTGCGAGCTTGCGGTTGCCATCGTCCGGAATGCCGGGAGGTAAGGAAATGCGTACACTCAATGACGTGCCGCGTCGCCTCGTGGTCGCGATCGGTGGCAATGCGGTTCACCCAGAGGACATCAGGGGCACTTCCCAGGAGCAGAAGTCCGTCGCGCGGATCACTGCGGAAGCGCTGCTGCCGCTCGCGCAACTCGACAATGAACTGGTCATCACGCACGGCAACGGCCCGGTCGTCGGCAAGATCATGATGCGCCAGATGCTGACGATGAGCCGAATCCCGCCGATGGACATGGACATCTGCGTCGCGCACAGCCAGGGCGGCATCGGCTATCTCCTGATGCAGGCGATCGAGAATGCCCTGCGCGAGCAAGGCAACCAGCGCCATGTGGCAAGCCTGCTGACCCAGGTCGAGGTAGACAAGGACGATCCCGCGTTCGAGAATCCAACGAAGTTCGTCGGACCGTTCTTTTCCGAGGACGAGGCGAAGAAGATCAGCGCCGAGCTCAATTGGGCGATGCGTGAGGATTCCGGGCGCGGCTGGCGTCATGTCGTGCCGTCGCCGAAGCCCAAGCATGTCTGCGACATCTCGCTGGTCGACGCATTGGTCAAGCGCGGAACGATCGTCATTGCGGGCGGCGGCGGCGGCGTGCCCGTGGTTCGTGACGCAAAGGGCGTGCGCACCGGCGTGCCGGCGGTCATCGACAAGGATCTGACGTCCGCTCACATCGCGAATGTGCTTGGTATCGAAGAGTTGCTGATCCTGACCGCGGTCCCGCGCGTCGCGGTGAATTTCGGCAAGCCGAACAAGAAGGATCTGGATCAGGTCAGTCTCGAGGAGATCAAGGCCTACCACCGTGAGGGACATTTCCCGCCGGGAAGCATGGGACCCAAGGTCGATGCGGCGATCCGGTTTCTCGAGGGCGGCGGCAAGCGTGCGATCATCAGTCACCTCGATTGCGCCATGGCGGCGCTGCGGGGCGAGACGGGAACGCACGTCTTTCAATAGCCACCGGGTTTGGCGCATCGGCGGGACATCCGCCCGCGCCAATCTGCATTCGAGCGTCGAGCAAGATGGCGGTCCGATGTTGATGGCCGCGATGGCGCCCGGCTCGTCGAGTTGAAGCAGTTGAGACGCATCGGCGCCTCATTCTGATCAGGCAATCGAGCTGGCCGCTGGCTCAAGCTCACACATACAAGACAAACAAGCAGCCTGCGGGATTCAAGGGAACGACAAGGCAATGGCCATTCAATCCAGCATTAGGGCGAACCTGTACAAGGATTCCGTGTCGTTGATGCGGATTTCCCAGGTCACGGTCGCGCGGACCGGCGTGCAGCGGGTCACGCTGCTGATGGGAACGCGCAGCAACAAGGAGTTCCTGCGGCAGGCCGGGCTTATGAGTCCGGCGCTCGAGAGCGCCAAGCCGGGCGATATCATGATCGTCGTGGCGGACGATGCGCCCGAAAAGCTCGCAGCCGCGGAACGGGAGATTCACTCCCTGATCGCCGGCGAAGAGCCGAAGGGCGGATCGGCTGAAGCTGCGGCCGAAGCACCGCCGCGCTCGATCTCCGGCGGTGTCGCGATCGCCGACCATGCCGACCTCGCATTGATCTCGGTGCCCGGCCCCTATGCCGCCGCGGAAGCCTTGAAGGCGCTGCGCCAGGGCCTCAACGTGCTGCTGTTCAGCGACAACGTGCCGATCGAACAGGAGCAGGCCATCAAGCGCGTTGCGGCGCAGAAGGGCCTGCTGGTGATGGGACCGGATTGCGGCACGGCCATCATCAACGGCGTGCCGCTTGGATTTGCCAACGTCGTTCGGCGGGGCGTGATCGGGCTCGTCGGAGCGTCGGGAACGGGCCTGCAGGAGGTGATGTGCCAGATCCATCGCCATGGCCAGGGCATATCGCAGGCCATCGGCACCGGCAGCCACGACGTTTCCAGCGAGGTCGGCGGCATCACCATGTTGCAGGGCCTGGAACTGCTCGCGGCCGACGCGCAGACCAAAGTTGTCGCCATCGTCTCCAAGCCTCCTGCGCCAGATGTGCAGAAGCGGGTGATCGAGCGCGCCAGCGCGATTGGAAAGCCGGCCGTGATCTGCTTCCTCGGCGGCGAGCCGGCAGCATCCGCCGGCAATGTTCACCGCACATCGTCGCTCGAGGAGACGGCGCGGCAGGCCGTCGTGCTTGCGGGAGCGCGCCAACCCGGGAGTGACGAAGGTGCGATCGAACAGTTGGCAACAAGGGTTTGTGCGTCGCTGGCACCCTCGCAGCGCTACCTGCGCGGTCTCTACTCCGGCGGAACGTTCTGCTCGGAAGCCCAGACCATTTGGCGGGCGGCGGGTATTCGTGCCCGGTCGAACGCGCCGCTTGCCGGCGTAGATCGTCTGGCCGATGTGGAAGAGAGCCATGCGCACACGGCGATCGATCTCGGCAGTGACGAATTCACGGTGGGGCGTCCGCATCCGATGATCGACTATGGCGTCCGGATCGAACGGCTGCTGAAGGAAGCGGACGATCCGACCGTTGCCTGCATCATTCTGGACGTCGTGCTCGGCTATGGCAGCCACCCCAATCCGGCAGAGATCCTGACCCCAGCGATCCGCCGGGCGAAAGCCGCGGCGCGAGCGCAGGGGCGGGAGCTTCCCGTGGTCTGCTTCGTCTGCGGCACGGATTCAGATCCGCAGCCCTGCGAGACCCAGAAAGCCATGTTGGCGGACGCCGGCGCGGAGATCGTCGGCAGCAGCACGGGCGCAGCCCGTTCCGCGCAAGCCATCGCGAGCCGCATGGCCGCGGCCGACAACGCCACGGGGCGTCGCATGATGCAAGGTGGAGAACGATGATGACCGCAGCTCCCTCCGCGCTCCGGAACAAGACTTCCGTCATCAGCCTCGGCGCCTCCGGCCTCGATCGCGGTGTCGAGAGCAGCGGTGCCCCGCTGGTGCGTCTGCACTGGCAGCCGGTCGGCGACGGAAGTCCCGAGGTCGCCTGGAGCCTCGCGCAACTGGTTGGCGACGCCGGTGATGCGGACTGCCTCGGATCGCGGATCGATCGCGCCAATGCCGAAGTGCTCGAGCGCATCCTGACCGCGCAGCCGGTATGGGTCGACGTCGCGGCGCACGCATCCGAGGTCTGGCCGGACATGGGCCGAACGCTGCTCCATGCCGGTCCGCCGATCGCCTGGGACGATATGTGCGGCCCGATGAAGGGGGCGGTCGTCGGCGCAGTTCTCTATGAGAAATGGGCGGCGACCCAGCAAGAGGCCGAACAACTCGTCGTGGCAGGCGGCATCCGCTTCGCGCCGTGCCATGAATTCGGCGCAGTCGGGCCGATGACCGGGATCATCTCGCCCTCGATGCCGCTTTTCGTGGTGCTGAACCAGACCACCGGCAATCGCGCCTACGCGCCGATGATGGAATCCGGCGGCGCCAAGACACTGCGTTTCGGCGCTTTCGCGCCCGAGGTGATCGAAGGCCTCAAGCTGATCGAGAATGTATTGGCGCCATGTCTGAAGGCCGCGGTCGCCGGCATCGATGGTGGATTGCCGTTGAAGCCGCTGATGTCGCAGTCGCTGCACATGGGCGACGACGTCCACAACCGCAACACGGCCGCGACCCTGCTGCTCTATCGCGCCGTCACGGAATCGCTGCTCAAGTCTTCGATCTCGCGCGATCTCGTTCACGAGACGCTGCGGACGATCGGGGCGGACGACATGTTCTTCCTCAGCCTGTCGATGGCGGCATGCAAGGCGACCATGGATGCCGCGCACGGCGTGCCGTTCAGCAGCATCGTGACCGCAATGGCGCGCAACGGCGTGAATGTCGGCATCAGGGTCAGCGGACTGAACGGGCAGTGGTTTGTCGGTCCGGCCGACATCCCAGTCGGCCTGTTCCTGCCCGGCTTCAGCGAGGCCGATGCCAATCCCGATATCGGCGACAGCGCGATCACCGAGACCGCGGGACTCGGCGCGTTCGCGATGGCGGCGGCGCCCGCGATGGTCCAGTTCGTCGGCGGCACGCCGCAGGACGCGCTGCGTTATTCGCGCGAGATGGCGCATGTCACGATCGGCCGCAATCCCGGCTTCACCCTGCCGATGCTCGATTTCATCGGAGCTCCGGTCGGCATCGACATCCGCAAGGTCGTGGACGAAAGCATGCGGCCGGTCATCAACACCGCAACGGCGCACAAGGAGCCGGGTATGGGGATCATCGGCGCCGGCGTCGTGCAGGCTCCGATGAAATGCTTCGTCGACGCCGTCGGTGCGCTGGCGGCGATGGCCGCGAGATGACGTTGCTGCGATTTTGAGGACGACGGCGCGGGCGCGCCGCCGATGCAAAAAACGCCGCAGCAAACAATGCGGCAACACCGGGAACGAACAGGAGGAAACACATGAGCGGTACCCGTCGTGCATTTCTGCAAACAGGCCTGCTCTCGGCGGCCTGGATCGGTTCATCAGGCCGGCTCGCCTTCGCCGACGATGCGGCGAAGCCGCTGCGCATCGGCATTCTCATTCCGGGGTCGCGGGCCGACCACGGCTGGATGGAGTCGGCCTACAACGGCATGAAGGCGGCCGAGCAGCGCCACGGCAGCAAGGTCGTGATCACGTCGATCGAGAACGTCAAGTTCGCCGACATGGAGCAGGCGCTCGTCACGCTCGCGAGCAAGAACGACATGGTGATCGGCGCCGCGGGGCAGACCCAGGCATCGGTGCTCAAGGTCGCCAAGCGATTCCCGAGGGTGAAGTTCTCCATCGTCGGGCCGACCGGACAGCCGACCGAAAACGTCGCGCAATACGACGTGCTGCAGGCCCAGATCGGCTTCATTGCCGGCGCGGTCGCCGCGATGATGTCGAAGAACAGTGCGGTGAGTTACGTCGGCGGGCTTGAGATTCCGGCCATCGTCAACACCGGAACGGAGTTCGCGAACGGCGCCAAGCACGTCAAGCCGGACACCAAATGCTTCGTGACCTACACCGGTGACTTCGACGACGTCGCCAAGGCGAAGGAAGCGACTCTTGCCGCGATCGCGCAGGGGGCGGACGTCCACTACAACATCCTCAATCTCGGCGTGCGCGGAATGGAGCAGGCGGCGCGCGAGAAGGGCACGAGGATGATCGGGAGCTATACCAACTACTGCTCCGACAACAATCCGCTCTACATCGCCTACACGGTCAGCGGCATCGGCTTCATGGTCGAATATGCCATCGACCAGGCCGTCGCCGGAACGTGGCACCCGGAGTACAAGCAGTTCGGCCTCGCCATGGGGCCACGTTCGGCCGACATCGAGATCTGCGCCGCGGCGACGCCGGAGATCCAGGCAAAGATCAAGGAGCTCAAAGACGACCTGCTGTCGAACAAGATCAAAGTCAAGGTGGGTTGACCGTGGCTCTTCTCGAACTGTCTGGCTTGACCAAGCGCTTCGGGGCTTTTACCGCGCTCGACGACATATCGCTGCTGATCGAGCGCGGCGAGGTGCACTGCCTGCTCGGTGAGAACGGCGCCGGCAAGTCGACATTGTGCAATCTGGTGTTCGGGGTGCACCGGCCGGATGCCGGCAGGATGACGCTGGGCGGAGAGCCGTTCGATCCGCGCGGCCCGGCGGAAGCGCTGCAGCGCGGCGTCGTCATGGTGCATCAGCATTTCAGCCTGGTGCCCAACATGAGCGTGGCCGAGAACCTGATGCTCGGCCGCGCCAGCGCGGTGCTGAAGCCACAGGACATCATCGTGCGGATGGAGCAGCTCGCCGCGGAATACGGGCTCGAAATCGACCCCGAGGCGCGGATCGATGAACTTTCGGTCGGCGAGCGGCAGCGGGTCGAGATCATCAAATGCCTGCTCGGCGATCCACAATTGCTCGTGCTCGACGAACCGACGGCCGTTCTGCAGCCGGACGAAATCGACGCGCTGTTGGCGATCTGCCGCCAGGTGGCGCTGCGCGGCAAGTCCGTGATCCTGGTGACGCACAAGCTCGGCGAAATCAGCCGCGTGGCCGATCGCACGACGGTGCTGCGGCAGGGCCGGATCATCGAGACCGTCGCGATGGACGGCGCCGACATCCGGTCGCTGGTGCGCTCGATGGTTGGCCGCGACGTTCAGTCGGCAGGTTCGGTGCTCGCCGCCGCCGTCGACATCGAGGGCAAGACGGCGGCGAAACCCGCAGTCGCGGCCGGTCCGGTGTCGCCGGGTGAGGCCGTGCTGCAGATCTCGGACCTCGTATATCGCGACCCGCATGGGGTGCCGAGGCTCGACGGCCTGAGCCTCACGGTCGGTACCGGCGAGATCGTCGGGATCGCGGGCGTCGAGGGCAACGGCCAGACCGAGCTCGGACTGGTCCTGGCCGGTCTCGCCACGCCAAGCGCCGGCGCGATCGTCGTCGGCGGGACCCAGGTCGGCGGCTGCACGCCGCAGGAAATCACGGATGCGGGTGTCGGCATCGTTCCCGAGGATCGCCATGCGGTGGCTTGCATCAAGGAATTGTCGGTGGCCGAGAACCTGTTTCTCGGCGCGATCGGAAAATTCAGCCGCTTCGGCCTGCTCGATAAGTCGGCGCGGCGCAAGGCGGCGGAGGCCATGATGCGCGACTTCGACGTGCGGGCGAGCAGCCCGGATGTTTCGATGGCGAGCCTTTCCGGCGGCAATCAGCAGAAGGCGGTGCTCGCGCGCGAGCTTTCGCTCGATCCGCTGGTGTTCCTGCTCGCCGCGCAGCCGACGCGCGGCCTCGACGTCGGTGCGATCGAGGCCGTCTACAATCGGATCCGTGCCGCGCGCGATGACGGCCTCGGGGTGCTTCTGATCTCCAGCGAGCTCGAGGAGCTGATGGCTGTGTCGGATCGGATCGCGGTGATCTACCGCGGAAAGCTGGTTGGCGAGCTCGCGGCCGGGTCGTTCAGCCGCGAGGCGATCGGAGCGATGATGTCGGGGCACGCGCATGTCTAGGTTGGCCATGGTTATGAAAAATCCGAAGCTTGCGCGGGTCGCGCAGGGCGCGAAACTCGAGCTCGTGCCGTTGCAGGTTCTGGTTCCGGTGGTATCGACCCTTGTCGCGCTCGGGATCGGCCTGCTCATCATCGCCGCCACCGGCGCCTCCGTCCTCGAGGCGATCGAAGCGTTCTGGGACGGCATGGCGGGAAGCGATTTCAACATCGGTGCGTCGATCAATCGCGCCATCAGCCTCGCGCTGGTCGGGCTCGGCTTCATTTTCGCCAGCCGTGCCAACCTGACCAATGTGGGAGGCGAGGGGCAGATCGCGATGGGCGGGATGTTCGCGACGGCCGCGGCCCTGTATGGCGCCGGCGACCTGCCGTTGGGACTGGCGTTCATCGTGCCGCTCGCGGTGGGAACCATCGCCGGCGCCGTTTGGGGCGGCCTGGCCGGCTTCCTCAAGGCGGCGCGCGGCACCAACGAGGTCATCAGCACATTGCTGTTGAGCTTCATTGCGCTGCCGCTGGTGTACTGGTCGGTCGAATCCTTTCACCTGCTGCGCAAGCCGATCAGCGATGTGTCGTCGCTGCCGGAATCGGCGGAGATTCCGGACACGACCAAGCTGCCGCTGCTGTTCCCGGACAATGGATCTCCGCTCCACATCGGCTTGCTGATCGCGGCGATTGCGGTGGTCGTGGTGTGGCTGGTGCTCAAGCACAGCACGCTCGGCCTGCGGCTGCACGCTGTCGGCCTGAATGCGACCGCCTCCCGCCGCGCGGGCATGCGGACGAGCTTCTACGTGATCCTGGCCATGACGGTCTCCGGCGGCCTGGGCGGTCTCGGTGGCGCGATCATGATCCTCGGCCAGCAATTCTATCTGACGAGCGATTTCTCGTCCGGATACGGATTTGACGGCTTGGTGGTCGGCCTCTTGTCGCGCGGCTCGGCCGTCGGCGTGGTGATCGGTGCGCTGCTGTTCGGCTTCCTGCGATCGGGATCCATCAACATGGAAATCTCGGCGCACGTCCCGTCCGCCGTGGTTCTGATCTGCCAGGGCCTGATCGTCGTTGTCATTGCAGGCTCCGCGATCCTCACCAACCGAAAGGTGACCCGATGATTGACGAACAGATGGCCGTGTTCATCGGTTCCGGACTTCGCCTCGCGGTTCCGATCATCTTCGCCGCAACCGGCGAGATGCTGAGCGAGCGTGCCGGCGTGCTCAATCTCAGCCTCGACGGCATGATGCTGATGTCGGCGTTCACGGCGGCGCTCGCATCGTGGGCGACCGGCTCGCCGCTTCTCGGCGTGGCGGCCGGCGTCTTGGTCGCGATGGCGGTTGCCGCGGTCCAGGCCGTGCTGAGCGTGACCTTGCGCGCCAATCAATTGGTGGTGGGGATCGGGTTCAACATCCTGGCGCTGGGAACAACCACGTTTCTCTACCGCGAGATCTTCGGCCCGCTGTCGCGCGATCCGATTCCGGGCTTCGCGCAGCTCAATCTGCCGTGGCTCGCGCATATCCCGGTGATCGGACCGGCATTGGCGAACCAGACCGGCCTTGCCTATGTCAGCATCCTGATGGTCGTCGCGACGTGGTTGATCCTGAAGTACACGTCGTTCGGGTTGGCGGTGCGGGCGGTCGGCGAGGATCCGCGCGCCGCGGACAAGGCGGGCATCAGCGTGGCGAGGACGCGCTATCTCGGCGTGCTCTACGCCGGCATCCTGGCGGGCCTCGGCGGCGCCTTCATGTCGGTTGCGGACAGCAATACGTTCACCGAGAACATGACTAAGGGCGCGGGCTATCTCGCGATCACGGCCGTGATCTTCGGCGGCTGGAATCCCTGGTACACGCTGGCGGCGTGTCTGCTATTCGGCTTCGCGACCGCGCTGCAATTCCTGGTGCCGGCGCTGCAGCTCGATGTGCCGGTCGCGCTGCTGTTGCTGCTGCCATATTTGCTTGCGCTGGTCGCCATCGCGGGCTTCGTCGGAAAGAGCCGACAGCCCTCGGCCCTGACCATTCCGTTCGAGCGCGGCGGCTGACCGCAACAGGCTTCAAGAAAACATGGGCAACGGAGGAAAGTCCGATGACGAGTTCCAATTTAGCAAAGGCCGCGGAATCCGCCGCGCCCGGCACCGCCAATCCTCTTGGGTCTGCTCCCGGTTACAAATGGCTGGTCGACGACAACAACGTCAACATGGCGATGGCGCCGCCGCCGCCCAGGGCGGTCACGATCGATGCGCAGCCTCAAACCGTGACGGTCGATCTGCATCGCACCGTTCTCATCGTCGTCGACATGCAGAACGACTTCTGCGCGAAGGGGGGATGGGTCGACCATCTCGGCCTTGACCACACGCCGGATCGGGCACCGATCGAGCCGCTCCAGAAGCTTCTCCCAGTGTTGCGGAATGCCGGCGTGCATGTCATCTGGCTGAACTGGGGCAATCGGCCCGATCTCAAGAACATGGCGCCCAACCAGCTCCATCTCTACAAGCCGAAGGGCGTCGGCATCGGCCTTGGCGAGCCGTTGCCGGGCAGTGGAGCGCGTGTGCTGCAGAAGGACAGTTGGGCCGCGGCCGTTGTCGATGAATTGAAGCAGGAGCCCGAGGACATTCACGTCGACAAATACCGGATCAGCGGCTTCTGGGACACGCCGCTGGATAGCATTCTGCGCAATCTCGGAACCAAGACGATCCTGTTTGCCGGCGTCAACACCGATCAATGCGTGCTGCATTCGCTCACCGACGCGAACTTCCTGGGCTACGGTTGCCTTCTGGTCGAAGACTGCTGCGCAACGACCTCGCCGGGCTACTGCGTTGAAGCAACTCTCTTCAACGTCAAGAAATGCTTCGGCTTTGTGACGCATTCGTCAAACGTCATCGGGGCCATTTCAGGAGTAGATCCAACGGCGTGACGGATCGGTCGCGCTCCGAGTGCACGCGCTAGCCTTGTGACGGCGCTTGCGATTCTCGTCCACCGGATCCCAGGCGCGGCTCGGCCCCGGCAAGCAGCCGCTGAATGTTGGCGCGGTGGCGCGCGATCACGTGAAGGCCACCTGCGATGACCAGCAGCCGATAGGGCAATGGCTGCTCCAACGCGCAGACCAGTGCGATCGCAGTGAGTGCCGCCGACATTGAGCTCAGGGAAACGATCCGGGAAATTGCCAGCACAACGCCAAAGGCTGCAGCGGCGCCGAAACCGACCGGCCAGGACAGCGCCAGCAACACGCCGAGCCCCGTCGCGGCGGATTTGCCACCCGTGAAATTCAACCAGATCGAACGGCTGTGCCCCAACAATACCGCAAGTCCGGCCAGGCAGACCGCCCAAGGCAGCAAGGTTTGCAGATCGATCGCCGTCGGTGGCGTGACCGACGGTAATGTCCCGAGCCAGGGATAGAACCAGCGGGCAAACGCGATCGCACCGGCGCCCTTCAGCACATCGACCAGCAGGACCGCCAACGCGGGCCACTTGCCCAGGGTACGCAACACGTTTGTGGCCCCGGTGGACCTGGAGCCGTGTTCCCGGATGTCGATGCCCTTGAGCAGTTTCCCCGCCAGATAGCCCGCGGGTATGGAACCGAGGAGGTAAGCTGTCGCCAATCCAGCCGCACTCGCAATCCAAAAAACCATCAGCTTCTCCTCGATACGCCAGTGTCGGGCAAGCGTCATCCGGAGTCTACCTCCATGCGAGGCCGATATCGTGGATACGAAGGGACGAATCCCTTACCGGCTCCAATCCCCTTTTGAATAGGCTGGCCTTGCGATAGATACCGCGATCGACGTGCCGATCGATCGGCGATGCTGCCGCGACGGAGACGGGACACGGAATGACGACGCAATCAATCGAGATTCGCCGCCTCCTGCCTGCGGACGCTGCGCTCTATCGCGACATCCGTCTCGAGGCGCTGCGCTTCAGTCCGGAGGCGTTCGGCAGTGCGTATGAGACGGAGAGCGTGCATCCCGGCGAATGGTTCGCGGACCGGCTCACGAGCGGTGCGGTGATCCTCGGGGCGTTTCGCGACGGCGAACTTGCCGGGATCGTCGGCTTTGTCGCGGCCGAGGGGCCGAAGCGGCAGCACAAGGGCGCGCTGGTGAGCATGTATGTGCGTCAGGCGTCGCGGCGCGGCGGTGTCGGCCGGCTTCTGGTCGAATCCGCCCTCGAGTTCGCCGTGCAATCGGTCGAACTGGTGCAGCTTGCCGTGGTGAAGGGCAATGAGCCGGCCGTCCGGCTCTACCGGAGCATGGGCTTTGTGGAGTACGGGCTGGAGCAGCACGCGCTGAAGATCGACGGCCGCTACTACGACGACATCCTGATGACGAAGGATCTGGTCGGGCGCGACTGACGTCGCACAATTTGAACCGTCACAATTCTGGCGGCCCGTTGCGATAGCCCCACATCCACGTTTAGGGCCACGCATTCGTTTGCTGTCATCGCCCCCGGGACGCTGCCATGCCGAAGATCGATCTGACAAAAGTGCCGGAACGCAAGGGGACCGGCTATCCGGCCGAGTTCGCCGCACCGTGTGCGGAACGAATCCGGCAGCGTCTCGGCGACGCCGGCGGGCTCGCTGATTTCGGCGTCAATCTGATGCGGCTGCCACCGGGCAATTGGTCGAGCCAGCGCCATTGGCATTCGGACGAGGACGAGTTCGTCTATGTGCTCGCGGGCGAGGTGGTGCTGATCGAGGACGGCGGCGAGACGGTGCTGCGCGCCGGCGATTGCGCGGCGTTCCCGAAGAATTCCGGCAACGGGCACCACATGATCAACAGGTCGCAGATGACGGCGACCTATCTCGAGGTCGGCTCGCGCTCGCGTGCCGACGTCATCACCTGTTCCGACATCGATATGATGAGCCCGAGCTCCGACGGCCGCTTTCTGCACAAGGACGGCCGGCCGTACGAATAGGCCCTGGACCGCAGGCCGGCGAAAAATCCGGCGTTGCGGATTGGCCGGCGAAGGACCAATCTTCCGGCCAGGGAGATTGGTCGCGTCCATGACGGAATGGTATTTCATCTGGATTGACGGTCCGCGCGGACCCGAGCCGCAGAAATGGTCGTCGGACGCGCTGTGGGGCCAGCTTGCGCGCCAGGACATCATTGTCCGCTTTCCCCTGACGGAGCGCGAAGCCGGGTTGTCGCTTGATCAGCTGGCGCGGCTGCATCCGGTGCCGCAGTGAGCTGTGCCCGGCAGGCTCACACCACCAGCCGGCCTTCGCGGTCCGGTGCCGCCGGAGTTCACGCTGCCGGAATTGCAGCGGACCTATGAGATCGTGCTCGATCGTCCGCTGGAGAAAAGGGCCTTCCGCACCCGCATGCTCGCCGCCGACCTGATCGAGCCGGTCGCGAAGATGCGCAAGGGACCGAACCGGCCGGCGCAGCTCTATCGGCTGAAGAAGGCCAAGGCCTTGGTGTTCTTTTGCGCGAACGTTCAATCCGCCGGGCTGACCGTCAAACCGAAAGATCGAAGCCGGGCGTCGCGACGTCGGTCAGGAACGAGGCCAGGAACATTTTTCCAAGTACGTGCCTGGCCGCGGGCGTGCCAGCCTTGAGCCGGCCCCTTCGGATGGCCGCCCTGAATTCCGTTGGCGTGGGCACCGTCATTTCTGTGTCAGGTGCCGCGCGTGGCGCCATTGCTGACGCGCTGAGCAGGACGCTGGCGTAATAAAGTCGGCTAAGGGCACGCACGAGCCGAAGCCGGGCGCGCACGGCGCCGTCCGGGGCGCGGCCGAGGCATGACTGTAGCAGGACGTCTTCGAGTTCGGGCGACCGCGCGATGCTGTCGCCGATGATGGCGATATCGACCAGCGGATCGTTGCGATAGCCGGACTCCCAGTCGATCATCCAGAGCCGCTTGCCGTCGTACAGGATGTTGGCGGGAATCAGATCATTGTGGCTGGAGAGCGAATTCGCATCATTCCAGACATAGGCCGCGCGGATACGCTCGAAGTGCTCACTGTATCGATCAAGCGTGCCAGGAGCAAACAAACCGGTACGACAGACGTGGGACCAGAGCCAGCCCACGATATCCGAATAGCGTACCAGATGTGGAAAGACCGGCGTCGCGTGCAGTCGCGCCAGCAATTCGCCGAGCGCCGTTGCCAACGCAGGCAATCCGCCAGCGTAGCTGCCCAGCGGTTGCCGCGCGACGAAGTCCATCACGGCAATGCGCGAGCCTTCGTCGGCGTAGTAGAGCCTTGGTGCAACGCCGGCTTCGGCGGCGATGCGCAGTGAGGTATATTGATGCGGATTTTGCAGCGCGCTCGCTGGTCCCTCGATCCGCAATCGCTGCAGCGGACTGACCGGCCCCTCCGCTCGCAACAGATAGCGGCGGCCGCCCGCATCGATTCCGAACAGCCGCGCCCCCGTCGTGCCGCCTGAGATCGGCGTCACGGCGTCGACCGTTGCCCTGCCGATCACGTCACGCAGCGCAGCATGCGCTGCATCGCGCTGTTCCGGCTGAAGTGTATCGATGTCGCTCATGCACAAAAAGTTAGCATGACGGCTATGCGTGCCGAAATCGAATTGATGTTGGGTTCCCGATCTTCAATTGCTGGTCGCGCGCGACGAAGCATGAAGCAATGCCGCAAAAATCTTGTCGGGAGAAAACTTGATGTCGTTCGAGCGGGGGTTGCATTGCGCCGTTGCGTGCAGGATCGCGAAGTGCAGATCATGGATTGCATTGCCATTATTCTGCCTGATCAGCACGTTCGGAGTGATGCATGACGCCGTCGCGAACGAGTCCCTGGCGATCGTGGATGCGCGTGTACCGGCGGTCGACAAAGCAGGCGGGGACCTTCCCTTGACGATGACGATCAGGAATGAGGCAGACAGCGCCGACGCGCTGCTGCGGGTCCGCTGCCCGGTCGCCAATTTTTCCGAGCGTCACACGGTCGATCGCGGCGAAGGCGCACCAGCCATGCGTTCGATTCCGAACATTCCGATACCTGCAAAGGCTGCGCTCGAGTTGAAGCGCGACGGCTATCACGTCATGCTGCTGCAGTTGCGTCAGGCGCTCGCGCCGGGCGAGACCTTCAAATGCGCGATCGTTTTTCAGAAAGCTGGAACCATCGAGACGGAGGTGCAGGTCCAGAAGTGACCCAAGATACGTGACTAAAGAAGGCGGCGGGTGTGAAGAATCACCCGCCGGGACGCAAGGCTTCTCGCGCGACTGCCCGTGTATGACGGGCGGTTCGATCAATGAAGAACGCTGGATCCGGAGGAAATGAACTCATGACAGGGTTGAATTGGGTTAGATCGCATATGCTTGCGGCAGCAGTAGCATCCGCTGCGACCTTCGCGGGCTCTTTCGCGCTCGCCGACGATGTCAACCAGGATCGCCTGCTCAATGCTGACAAGGAAGCAGGCAACTGGCTGCACCATCACAAGGACTATTCGGCGACCCGCTTCTCGTCGCTGGCGGATATCAACAAGGACAACGTCAAGAACCTGAAGGTCGCCTGGACCATGCATCTCGGCGGCGTCGAGGGCGGCGGAATCTGGGGGCACGGCGGCCTGGAGGGAACTCCGATCGTCGAGAACGGATTCATGTACGTCACCGACGGCTGGGGCTCGGTCTACAAGATCGACGCGCATGGCGGCAAGGGCGTGCTGCTCTGGAAGATGGATCCCAAGACCGACCACGACTGGGCCGGCGCGGTCGCCTGCTGCGGCGTCGACAACCGCGGTGTCGCGCTTTGGGACAACCTCGTGATCTCGCACACGCTCGACGGCCGCCTGATCGCGACCAACAAGGAAACCGGGCAGGTCGCCTGGCAGCGTCAGGTCGCCGATCCCGACAAGGGTGAGGTGATCACCGGCGCGCCACTGATCGTCAAAGGCATGGCGATCACGGGCGTCGCCGGCGCCGAATACGGCATTCGCGGCTGGATCGCGGCGACCGACCTGAAGAGCCAGAAGGAAGTCTGGCGTACCCACACCATCCCGGGCAAGGACGAACCCGGTTCCGATACCTGGAAGGACGACAAGAACGCCAAGGCAAGCGGCGGCGGATCGACCTGGGTCACCGGCAGCTACGACCCGTCGACCAACACCATCGTGTGGGGCGTCGGCAATCCCGGACCGGACTGGGACAATGAGTACCGGCCCGGCGACAACCTCTACACCGACTCGTCGCTCGGTCTCGATGCCGACACCGGCAAGATCAAGTGGCACTACCAGCACACGCCGAACGATCCCTACGACTATGACAGCGTGGCGGAGAACGTGCTGGTCGACGTCCCCGGTCCGAACAACACGACGCTGAAGCTCGCGCTTGAGGCCGATCGCAACGGCTTTGCCTATGCGGTCGATCGCAACACCGGCAAGTTCATCTGGGGTCTGCCCTTCGTCAAGAAGGTGACCTGGACCAAGGGTCTCGATCCCGAGTCCGGCAAGCCGGTGGAGTATGATCCGAAGCAGGGCGTGCAGAAGTACAACGCGTCGGTGACGCCGAGCCGGACCAACAAGGAAACGGACATCTGCCCGGGCAACATGGGCGGCAAGAACTGGCCGCCGACCGCCTACAATCCGAACCTGAAGCTCTGGTACATCCCCGTCATCGAGAGTTGTAACCACATCAAGGTCGAGGAGATGACGCCGGACAAGGTCAAGCCGCGCGAGTTCTTCACCGGCGGCGGACCGAGCCAGCCGGTCAAGATCACCGGCAGCGTGACCGCGATCGACGTCACCACCGGCAAGGTGGCAGGGAAGGCGGAGACGCAATTCCCGAACCTCGGCGGCATCCTGGCGACGCCCGACCTCGTGTTCTCCGGACAACCGTCCGGCGAGGTGATCGCCTACGACGCGAAGTCGCTGCAGCAGCTCTGGCAGTTCAACACCGGCGGCGGCGTCAATGCGCCTCCGATGACGTTCTCGGTGGACGGCAAGCAGTATGTCGCGATCCTGGTCGGCCTCGGCGGAGCCTGGGACAAGTGGTTCATCGATGCCACGCCCGAGCTGAAGCGGATGCAGCCGGGCTCGATGCTCTACGTGTTCGCACTCTGACATCGCAAGCGCGGGAGGCTTCGGCGAGAAGCCTCCCGCGTCGATCTGGCCGAGAGAAATCAGACAAGAAACAAGACAAATGAAACAAACATGGCTGGTTGGCGCGTGGCTCGGCTGCGCGCTGGTGACGGGATTTGTCGGTACCGCGCAGGCACAGTCGGCGAGCGATCCGACCGATGCGGGCAAGGCGGTGTTCAGGCGCGGCAATTGTGTCGGCTGCCACAAATGGCACGGCAATGGCGGCGGCGGCTATGGTGGCGATGCACTGTCGCTGCGCAAGACCGAGCTGACGCGCGAGCAGATCATCGAGACGGTGACGTGCGGGCGGCCGGGCACCGGCATGCCGTTCTTCGTGCGCGGCTCCTATGACACCACGAGATGCTACGAGATGACGAGGCAGGATGTCGCGGAGCGCATGCCGCCCGAGGCCAACGTGTTCCTGCGGCCGAACGAGATCGAGGCCGTCGCCGATTACGTGCTCGCCCATGTCAAGGGCAAGGGCGAGCCGACCTATGACGAATGCATCGCCTTCTTCGGCGACGGCTCGCGTGTCTGCAATATCTACAAGGAGGCCGGCCAGGCCGCCGCGTCGTCCGACCAGAGCGAGAAGGCAAAGCCATGAGCAAGCAGGGATCGGCAATCCGCGGGTTGGTCTTCGCCGCGTCAGTCACCGCGGCCGTGCCGGCGATGGCAACTGCGGGCGACCTGCGCGACATCAATGTCGGCATGGCAATCAGCAGCGTTCCCGACGCGGGATACATCAACCTGACCTGTGTCGGTGAGAAGACGCACCGATTGGCGGAATGGGCGCAGTGGGCGGCTTGCCCGGCCGGGCCGGACCAGCTGCGCGGCATCCGCTTCGAGTATGATCGCGAGACCGCGCGGGAAGGCACCATGGTCGGCGGCCATCCGGCGATCCTGACCGTGATGATCGACAAGGACGCCAGGATCGCGGCGCTGACGATCGAGACCGATCCCAAGGCGAGGCTCTATCTGCGCAAGAAGGCGTTTCTGCTCGGCCTGCAGGCGAAGTCACGCTACGGCGAGGACGGCTGGAGCTGCTCGGAGGCGAAGCCGGGCGCCGGAAAGCAGGAGGTCGGCGGCGTCTTCGTCGACGAGACATGCAGCAAGACCACCGACGGCCGGACGGTCGAGATCGAGCGTCACCTCTATCGCGAGCCCAACAAGGAGCTCAAGGATATGACCGACGAAAGCCGGATCACGATCCGCCGCGCCGGGTCCTGACGCAGTTCCGAAGCGCGGCCGGTCTCAGGTCTCGATCGGCGCCGCGTCGGTGTCGATCTGCGGCAGCAGGCCGGGCGACTGGCGCTCGACCAGCTCGCGCATCTTGCCGATGATCGCCTTCGCCTCCGCGGAGATGATCGAGCCCGGGCCGGCGACGGTGATGACAAGCGGCGGCGTCGGGTCGAGATCGGTCAGCCGCATTGCGATCGCGCTCAGACCCGGCGTTCCCATGTCGCGGGTATAGGCAAATCCCTGACGGCGGATGGTCGCCAGCGCCTGCTGGATATCGCCGAAACGGACGGCCGATGACGGCGCTTCCTCGGCGTTGATCCGCTGCACGATCCGCCGGGCGTCCTCGTCGTTCATCAGGCTGAGAAACAGCCGGCCCGGGGTCGAGTGGGTCAGGAGCCGTCGTGCGCCGGGTTCGAGATAGTAGCGCACTGGCGTGGTGCCCTGCAGCACGCGGATATACTGGCTGTAGAGCTGGTTGCGCGCCACGACGAAGGTGGTCAGCCGTGTCGCCTCGTGCAGCTCGTGCGTAATGGCATCGAGCGTGCCGGCGGGGAGCGTCTGGCTCTTGAGCCAGCCGCCGAGCAGGGCGACGCGGACCGTCGGCAGATAGCTGCGCGCCTGCCGGTCGTGCTCGAGATAGCCGAGTTCGACGAGGCTCTTCAAAAGCGCCGACGTGCTCGACGGCGGATAGTTCAGCCGGCGCGCGATCTCGGTCATGGCCGCGGGCCGTTCGATCTCGGCGAAATACTCGAAGATGCGGAGCACGCGGTGCGCCGACTTGACGATTGACGGATCTGGGCTGCCGTCGGCGGCGCGAAACAACTCGTCATGCCGGTTGGCCTCGATCACCATCGCCGCGGGATCGTCCGCTTGCGTGCGCACACGGTCGGCGACGATGCGCCTGCGGCCCCGCCGGGACGGGGGCTGGGTGTCGGAGCGAACTCCCTTCATCTCTGGCCGCTCGTGTCCTTTAACGCAGCGCATGCTTGGTGCGATGCAGCATTCATCGTCACCTTCCACTGTCGAATGTGCAGCGAAACCAACGGAGGTCAAGCGTCCGCGGTGCAGCATGACCGGACGTACGATCCGCGCGCGGGCGGCATTTCTTCCACGTATCTGAAATTATTCGCGCAAGCTGGTCCGCCGGTGGACATCGCCGCGATCGTTCCCGATGTTGCAGGCGAAGTGTGAACACCGAGCGATGACATCACGCACACCGGCAAGGCTGCTGCGACGTCATTCCGAACAAGGAGAGCCTCGATGCAGATGAGTGCGCGCGACCTTCGCAGCCCCGACAATGCCGTGGAGCCGGCCGATCCGGCCCGCCACATTTCGCATGATTGCGCAGGCCTCAACTTCTATGACCTCGACCGCGGACTTCGCGGCCTGCTGGGGCTCTATCTGTCGCGCGAGGATCGCGAGCGGCTGGAGCCCCATTTCCGCCGCCTCGGCGAGCTAGCGGGCGGCAGGCTCGACCGGCTTGCGCGGATCGCCGACAAGCATGCGCCGGTGCTCAATCCGAGGGACGCCTACGGTCGCGACGAGGACTGGATCGACTACCACCCGGCATACCGCGAGATGGAGGCGATCGCGTTCGGCGATTTTCAGTTTCACGCCATGAGCCATCGCGCCGGCGTGCTCGGCATGGACCGGCCGTTGCCGGCCGTGGCCAAATACGTGTTTCAGTATCTGTTTGTGCAGTCCGAGTTCGGGCTGATGTGCCCGATCAGCGTCACCGACACCTCGACGCACCTGATCCGCAAGTTCGGCTCCGACGAGCTCAAGGCCTATCTGTTGCCGAAGATGCTGTCGGACGACATGGCGACGCTGTGGAAGGGCACGCAGTTCATGACCGAGCGGGCGGGCGGCTCCGATGTGGGCGCGGTCGAGACCGTTGCGCGCCGGGATGGCGACGTCTGGCGTCTGACCGGCGACAAATGGTTCTGCTCGCACGCCGATGCCGATGTCGCGCTGATGCTGGCGCGGCCGGAAGGCGCGCCCGATGGCACCAGGGGGCTCGCGCTGTTCGCACTGCCGCGCCGCCTCAAGGACGGCCGGCGCAACAGCTACCGGATCGTCCGCCTCAAGGACAAGCTCGGCACCAAATCGATGGCATCAGGCGAGATCCGGCTCGACAACGCGGTCGCCTATCTCGTCGGTGATCCGGCGCAGGGCCTCAAGCAGATGATGGAGCAGGTCAATCTCTCGCGCCTGTCGCACGGCGTGCGTGCCGCCGCGATGATGCGCCGCTGTGTCAACGAAGCCGTCGCCAGCGCCTCGTCGCGCGCGGCGTTTGGCCGGCGCGTCATTGATTTCCCGCTGCTGCGCCGTCAGCTGATGAAGCTGATCGTGCCGACCGAGCAGGCGCTGTCGATGATGCTGGTGGCCGCGCGCGCGATGGACGATGCCAATGCCGGTTCGGCGCAGGCGAGGGACCTGCTGCGCATCCTGACGCCGCTGTTGAAGTACCGCGCTTGCCGCGACAACATTCCGGTCGCGACTGGCGCGATGGAGGTGCGCGGCGGCAATGGCTACATCGAGGAATGGGTGCAGCCGCGGCTGGTGCGTGATGCCCATGTCGGCGTGCTCTGGGAGGGCACCAGCAACATCAACGCGCTCGACATCATCTCGCGGGCTGTCGGCAAGAGCGGCGCGCACCGGGCACTTGCCGCTGTCCTTCAGGCGCGCCTCGAGGAGGCGAAGGCGTTGCCCGAGCCGTTCCGCCAGCGCCTACGCGTTGCGCTCGACCGGGCGATTGCCTTTGCAGAGCGGGTGGCGGCCGATCCCGGCTCGGAGCATGCGGCGCGGCTTGCCGCCAGCGCGCTCTACCATGCCACCTCGGCGATCATGCTCGCATGGGAAGGATCCCAGCCGGAGGTCGATGCGCGGCGGCTGTTGCTGTCGCGCTCCGTGCTTGAGCATCGCCTGTCGACGAAGGATCCACTGGCCCCGGCCGACGACGCGTGGGGGCGCGAAGCCATCGATCTGATGCTGGGCGATGCGCCGGTCACATTCGGTCAAGCGGTCAGGTCCCTGACAGCCTGACCACAAGAGAACAAAAAACATCGCGGGGAGGTCTCTATGCGATCGATTGCGGCCGCGCTCACGGCGGTCTTGTGTCTGGCTGCGGTTGGGTCCGTGCGCGCGCAGGTGTCTGGCGACGTGGTGCGCATCGGCGTCATCAACGACATGTCGGGACTTTATTCCGATCTTGGGGGCGAGGGGTCGGTCGAAGCGGCCCGGCTCGCGATCGAGGATTTTGGCCCGACCGTGCTCGGCAAGAAGATTGAGCTGATGTCCGCCGACCATCAGAACAAGCCCGATATCGCCTCCGGCATCGTGCGTCGTTGGATCGACGAGAACGGTGTTGATCTGATTGCCGATGGCGGCAATTCGGCGACGGCGCTGGCCATTCAGGCCATCACCCGCGAGAAGAAGCGCATCTTTGTGATTTCTGGGCCTGGTAGTTCCGATCTTACGGGAAAGCAGTGCTCGCCTTACGGGTTTCATTTCACCTATAGCACTTACGCTGAAGCCTCCGCCGTCACCAAGGCCATGCTCAAGAAGGGCGCGGATACGTGGTTCTTCCTGACCGCGGACTACGCCTTCGGCCATGCGCTGGAGCGTGACGCATCAAGCTTCATCACGACCGCGGGGAGCAAGGTCGTTGGCTCGGTTCGCCATCCGCTCGGTGCGTCGGACCTATCGTCGTTCCTGCTTCAGGCACAGAACTCGAAGGCGAAAGTCATTGCATTGGCGAACGCGGGCGGCGATACGGTCAACAGCCTAAAGCAGGCTTCGGAGTTCGGCATCGGAAAATCTGCCGACCAGAACATCGTCGCTCTTCTGATGTTGATCACGGACGTGCATTCGCTCGGCCTTGAGGCGGCGCAGGGCATCATCTACGCGACGTCGTTCTCGTGGACCCAGAACGAGGCAACCCGGACCTTCGGTCATCGTTTTATGGCGCGTCGGCACGGGCAAGCGCCGACCATGATCCAGGCCGGCGTCTACAGCGGAGTGATGCATTATTTGAAGGCAGTGCAGGCGGCCGGAACCGACGATGCTGGCGCCGTTGCCGCCGCCATGCGCAAGCTTCCGGTCAACGATTTCATGACGCAGAATGCACAGATCCGCGAGGATGGGCAGGTGATGCGTTCGATGTATTTGGTCCAGGCCAAATCACCATCCGAATCGCGCGAGCCTTGGGACTACGAAAAGGTGATTGCGACGATTTCGCCGGACGAAGCCTGGCGGCCGCTCTCGGAAGGCGGCTGTCCGTTCGTGACGAGGGCTCAGTAACGTTTGCGTTCAGTTGAAGAATTATTCCATGGCCTCGCGGTGAAGTCAGCTTCGTCGCTGCCATGGAATACGTCTTCAACGGCCTCCTAGTGCCGCGCCAGCAGCACCACGATGATCAGGGCCAGGACGGCGCAGAGCACCTTCCAGAACGTCACTGGATCGCGGTCGTGCAGCGATTTGCGGGCCGTGACGGCGGGCCCGGCCCAGGTCGCGCCGTTTTCGAGCTCGTGCGCGAACTCGATGGCGTCGCCGAAGCGCTGCGCGGGTTCGACGCTGAGCGCCTTGCCGATCACGGCGTCGAGCCAGGCCGGCAAGTCCGGCCGGTAGCGTGACAGCGGCGCGGGCTTGCCGAACCGTGGCCGCGAGAACGGCTCGATCTCGCCGAACGGATAGTTCGCGGTGAACATGCGATAGACGGTGACGCCGAGCGCGAACAGGTCGGAGGCCTCATCGCCGGCCTTGCCGCCGAACAGCTCGGGCGCCATGTAGCTCGCGGTGCCCGGAATATCCTCGGCGGGAAAGTCTTCCAGCAGCGGCACGCGCGCGACGCCGAGATCGACGAGGCGTAGCCCACCGTCTTTCAGCAGGATCACATTGTCGGGCTTGATGTCGCGATGGATGATGCCGGCGCGGTGCAGCGCCGTGACCGCGCGCACAAGCTTGGTTGCGATCGCGATGCCTTCGGTGAGCGACAGCCGCGGCGCGCGGCCAAGCCGCTGCTCCAGCGTTTCACCCTCGTAGAGCGGCATTGCCGAATAGAGCCTGGTCTGCCGCTCCGCCGGCACCTCGATGATTTCGCCGGTCCAGAGGCTGCGGACGCGCGCGGCGACCCAGGCCTCGCGCACGAAGGCGAGGCGGTAGGAACCTTCGCTGGCGACCCGCGGATGCGGAAACTTCAGCACGACCTCCCGGCCGGCGCGCTTGTCGGTCGCCTTGAACAGGCGGCTGTAGCGCCCCTCGGACAGCACGTCGTGGAGCGCGAAATCGTCGATCGTGTCGCCGCTCACGGGCAAGTCGAGGATCGGCAGCGTCGCGATCGCGTGGGTAAGATCGTCGCGATCCGCCGGCGGCAGGTCGACGACGTCCAGCACCAGTGCGGTCGTGTTGTCGCTGCTGCCGGCCGCGAGCGCGGCATCGACGATGCTGCGCGCTGATTCGTCAGGCGGCGTGCGCTCCTCCAGCAGTTGCTGGAGGCGGGAATCGGAGAGCGCGCCGTGAACCCCGTCGCTGCAGATCACGAGACGGTCATGTTGCCGCAGCCCGACCGAGGTATAGTCGAAGCGGGCGAACTCCTCGAAACCGATGGCGCGGTTGAGCATGTGGGCGAGGTCGCCGCGGCCGGCGATATGGTCCTGCGTCAAGCGCTCCAGCCGTCCGTCGCTCAGGCGGTAGGCGCGGGTGTCGCCGATATGGATCACATGGCATTGCCGCCGCGACAGGATGATCGAGGAGAACGCGCACGCCATGCCACTGCGCGCGGCATCGACGCGGCCCTGACTGTGGATCCAGCTGTTGGCGGCTTCCAGCGCCCGCGCGGCGCGGCGGCGCACGCCGAGCGTCTCGGGCAGCGAATAATAGGCGTCGATGAAGCTGCGGACCGCGACCTCCGCGGCCTCGCGTCCGCCCTTGTGGCCGCCGACGCCGTCGGCGACCGCGGCCACGACGTCGCGGTGCACTGAGCCCGGCTGGCCGAGGCAGGCCGCGACATAATCCTCATTCGCGGCGCGCTTGCCGGTCTCGCTGGCGAAACCGACACGGATGCTCAAATCCGGTTGCGCGCCATTCGCCACGTCCGAGCTATCCTCTCCCTGGGGGAGCGAGCGGTCAGACGCGCGCTCCCGACACCGCGCCCCAGGTGGTGCGCCAGCGGACCTTGACCATCGCAAGTCCGATGAAGCCAAGCAACGCCAGCGCGCCGAAGAACAGGAAGCCGGCGCCGAATCCGCCGGTCATGCCCTTGGCGAAGCCGAGCGTCTGGGCGAGGAAGAAGCCGCCGATGCCGCCGGCGCAGCCGACAAGCCCGGTCATCAGGCCGATCTCGTGGCGGAAGCGCAGCGGGATCAGCTGGAACACCGCGCCGTTGCCCATGCCGAGCGCCAGCACGCCGATCGAGAACAGCAGCACCGAGATCCAGGCGATGCGCGGCAGCTCGGTCAACGCCCAGCCGCCTGCAGTCGGCGCCGTCGGGCCCTCCGGCATGAAGGCGATCACGAGATAGGCCGCGACGACCACGCCGAACAGGATCGACAGCGAACGAATGCCGCCGATGCGGTCGGCAATCATGCCGCCCACGGGGCGGAAGCCCGAGCCGAACGCGACGATCAGCGCGACCAGCATGCCGGCCGCGACGCCCGAGACGTGATACTGCACGGTGAAATAGAGTGGTAGCGCGTTGGCGAGGCCGACGAAGCCGCCGAAGGTGATGAAGTAGAAGAACATGAACCAGCGGCTGTCGGAATCCTTCAGCAGCGTACCGTAGGCCTTCAGCGAGATCTTCTTGCGCTCGCCCGGCGCGTCCTTGGCCGCGAACGCGTAATAGGCGAGCACCATCAGCATCGGAATCAAGAGGCAGCCGAACACGGCCTGCCAGCCCCAATGTTCGGCAATGCTCGGTGCGAGCAGCGTGTCGAGCACGACGCCCATATTGCCGGCACCGGCGATCCCCATGACAACGCCCTGATATTGCGGCGGATACCAGCGGCTGGCCTGGGGCAGGGCGACGGCGAACGAGGCGCCGCCGACGCCGAGCGCAAGCCCGAACAGCTCGATCGCGAGCTTGCTGGTCAGCCCGAAATGCCAGACCGACGCGGTCGCGGCGATCACGACGAGCTGGGCGATGATGCCGGTGCGCTTGGCGCCGATGATGTCGGCGAGAATGCCCATCGGCACGCGCAACAGCGCGCCGGCGAGCACGGGAATGGCGACCAGGGTGAACTTCTCGTTCACGGCCAGGTTCATGTCACGCGCGATGTAGACGATCAGCGGTCCGAGCGCGACCCACGCCATGAAACTGATGTCGAAGTACAGGAACGCGGCGAGCAGGGTCGGCCAGTGACCTGCCTTCTTGAACTCGGCTAGCTTCATCACAACGTCTCGCGGTGATGCGGCGGAGATAGCCGCACACGTGCGGTTCTCTCGGGCGCAGATAAATCGAATGTGGGTGAATGCGTGTGCGCGCTCGTCGTTGAGACGCACTCCGTCAAGAGTCCAGGTCAGCAATTAGCGTGCCATCGAATCGATCGCGTCGCTTTGCCTTGCAGTCGCAAGACGTTGCCGCGAGATCGCGAACGAAATTCGGCGATCGGAATTGGCGTGGCTTGCAGCAAGCGCCGCCGCGCAAACGCGCACGCTGATGCTTTCTTGTGCGACGCGCCGCGAGCGCGCGATGGCGTATCAATGGCGGGTTCACGATTGCCATCGCGGCCGGCGATGCTGTGCTGCACAAGAGATCATCGCCGTGGCTAAAAATTCGGCCAGAAGGCCGGGCGGCGCATCATCAGGCACATGCGAGGTCACGGAAAACCTGTTGATTTTGCGTTGAGATTCGTTCGCGTCGAGTTGGCACGCGTTTTGAATGTTATCCGACAACGGAACATCGGTCGTCATCGAAGACGGTCTGCGCCCGCGGCTGGGCTTCCTGCAACTCCAAACCTTTATCGGTGCCCATCGACGACGCACATCGCGTCGCTGCGCAGCGCCGTCGGAATTGAAAGGCAGACCATGCTCGACAAAGTGACCAGGCAGAAGCTCGTGGTGATCGGCAACGGGATGGCCGGCATCCGCACGGTGGAGGCGCTGCTCGAGCGCGCCCCCGATCTCTACGACATCACGGTGTTCGGCTCCGAGCCGTACGGAAATTACAACCGCATCCTGCTGTCGCCCGTGCTCGCCGGCGAGAAGACCGTCGACGACATCATGCTCAACACCGTCGACTGGTACGAAGACAACAACATCACGCTGCGCAAGGGCGAGACGGTCAGCATGATCGATCGCCGCACGTGTGAAGTCGTCACCGATGCCGGCGATCGCGTGCCCTATGACCGCCTGCTGATCGCGACGGGCTCAAATCCGATCATGCTGCCGCTGCCGGGCAAGGACCTGCCGGGCGTGATCGGCTTCCGCGACATCTATGATGTCGACCGCATGATCAAGGCCTCGACCGACTATCGCAGCGCCGTCGTGATCGGCGGCGGCCTGTTGGGCCTCGAAGCCGCCAACGGGCTGATGAAGCGCGGCATGAACGTCACGGTGGTGCATCTGCTCGACACCTTGATGGAGCGCCAGCTCGATCCGGTAGCCGGCGGACTGCTGCGCAAGTCGCTGGAAGAGCGCGGCATGGTGTTCAAGATGCCGGCGCAGACCCAGGCGATCCTGGGCGCGGACCGCGTCACCGGCGTGCGCTTCGGCGACGGCACCGAGTTGCCGGCCGATCTCGTGGTGATGGCAGTCGGCATCCGCCCGAACTTCGAGCTCGCCAAGAAGGCCGGGCTTTACTGCGAGCGCGGCATCGTCGTCTCCGACACCATGCAGACCTATGACGGCCGCATCTACGCGGTCGGCGAATGCGTGCAGCACCGCCGCCAGACCTACGGTCTCGTCGCGCCGCTGTTCGATCAGGCCAAGGTCTGCGCCAACCACCTCGCGATGAAGGGCTTTGCCACCTATGACGGCTCGGTCACCTCGACCAAGCTGAAGGTCACCGGCATCGACCTGTTCTCGGCCGGCGACTTCGCGCCGGGCCCGGACAAGGAGGAGATCGTGCTGCAGGACGCCAATCGCGGCGTCTACAAGCGCATCATCCTGAAGGACAAGAAGATCGTCGGTGCCGTGCTCTATGGCGACACCATCGACGGCCCCTGGTACTTCCAGCATCTGCGCGACGGCACCGACGTCTCGCATATGCGCGAGCGCCTTGTGTTCGGCGCCGCCAATCTCGGCGAGGGCGGCGTCAGCGGCCAAAACTCGGTTGCCGCGATGAGCGACGAGACCGAGATCTGCGGCTGCAACGGTGTCTGCAAGGGCGCGATCGTCAAGGCGATCTCCGAGAAGAAGCTGTTCACGCTCGACGACGTCCGCGCCCATACCAAGGCCTCGTCATCCTGCGGCTCCTGCACCGGCCTCGTCGAGCAGGTGTTGGCGTTCACGCTCGGCGGCGACTATTCGGCGGCGCCGAAGGTCAAGCCGCTGTGCAAATGCACCGATCACAGCCACGACGACGTTCGCCGCGTCATCGTCGAGCAGCAGCTCAAGACCATCCCCGCCGTCATGCGTTTCATGGAATGGAAGACGCCCAACGGCTGCCACTCCTGCCGTCCGGCGCTCAATTACTATCTGCTCGCGACCTGGCCGGGCGAGTATCGCGACGACCAGCAGTCGCGCTTCATCAACGAGCGCGTCCACGCCAACATCCAGAAGGACGGCACCTATTCGGTGGTGCCGCGGATGTGGGGCGGCGTCACCACGCCGAGCGAGCTGCGCGCCATCGCCGATGTCGCCGAGAAATTCAACATCCCGACGGTGAAGGTCACCGGCGGCCAGCGCATCGACCTGCTCGGCGTCAAGAAGGAGGACCTTCCGGCGGTGTGGGCCGATCTCAACGACGCCGGTATGGTGTCGGGCCACGCCTACGCCAAGGGACTGCGCACGGTGAAGACCTGCGTCGGCTCCGAATGGTGCCGCTTCGGCACCCAGGACTCCACCGGTCTCGGCGTCAAGCTCGAGAAGTTCATGTGGGGCTCGTGGACGCCGGCCAAGGTCAAGCTCGGCGTCTCGGGCTGCCCGCGCAACTGCGCGGAGGCGACCTGCAAGGACGTCGGCGTGGTCTGCGTCGATTCCGGCTACGAGATCCATTTCGCCGGCGCCGCCGGGCTGCACATCAAGGGCACCGAGTTCCTGACCAAGGTCGAGACCGAGGACGAGACGCTCGAGGTGATCGTGGCGCTGACCCAGCTCTATCGCGAGGAGGGCTGGTATCTCGAGCGCATGTACAAATGGTGCGACCGCGTCGGTCTCGAGCAGATCAGGAAGCGGGTGGTCGACGACATCGCGAACCGCAAGGCGCTGTTCTCTCGCTTTGCTCATTCGCAGCAATTCGCGCAGACCGATCCGTGGGCCGAGCGTGCCAGCCGCGGCGTCGACCGCAACGAGTTCGCGCCTCTCGCCGAATTGGAGCTCGCATGACCAGCTGGATCGAAATCGGCGCGCTCGACGACATTCCGCGGCTCGGCTCGCGCGTGGTGCGCACGCCAGGCGGCAACATCGCGGTGTTCCGGACCGAGAGCGACGAGGTGTTCGCGCTCGACGACCGCTGCCCGCACAAGGGCGGCCCGCTGTCGCAAGGCATCGTGCACAACAAGCGCGTGACCTGTCCGCTGCACAATTTCGTCATCGAGCTGGCCAGCGGACTGGCGGTCGCGCCCGATGAGGGCTGCACGCATACTCATCCGGCCAAGGTCGAGAACGGCGTTGTCTGGCTGTCGGTGCGGCAGGCGGCCGCGGTGAGCTGAGCGGGCAAGGATCGGCCAACCATGTCCGTCAAGACCACGTGTCCCTATTGCGGTGTCGGCTGTGGCGTCATCGCGTCGAGGGACGCGGCGGGCGCCGTGCGGGTCGAGGGAGACAAGCAGCATCCGGCCAATTTCGGCCGGCTCTGCAGCAAGGGCTCGGCGCTCGCCGAGACCATCGATCTCGACGGGCGTCTGCTCGCGCCTGTCGTCGACGGCGCGCCGGCGGCGTGGGATGACGCGCTCGATCGTGTCGCCGATGGCTTCAGTCGCGTTATTCGCGAGCACGGGCCCGACGCGGTCGCGTTCTATGTCTCCGGCCAGCTCCTGACCGAGGACTATTACGTCATCAACAAGCTCGCCAAGGGCTTTGTCGGCACCGCCAATATCGACACCAATTCGCGGCTGTGCATGGCTTCCAGCGTCGCGGGGCACAAGCGTGCGTTCGGCAGCGACACCGTGCCGGGTTGCTACGAGGATCTCGAGCAGGCCGACCTTCTGGTGCTGGTCGGCTCCAACGCCGCCTGGTGCCATCCGATCCTGCATCAGCGCATGCTGGCGGCGAAGGAGAAGAACCCGGCGTGCAAGATCGTGGTGATCGATCCGCGCCGCACCGCGACCTGCGAGGGCGCCGATCTGCATCTGCCGCTGCGCTCCGGCAGCGACTCCGTGCTGTTCAACGGGCTGTTCGCGTTCCTCGCCGGCAGCAACGCGGTCGATCGCGGCTTTGTCGGCAATTGCACGACGGGGATCGTCGACGCCCTCAAGCAGGTGGCCGGCCAGACCCTGGCGCAGACCGCGGCGACCTGTGGCCTGACCGAAGGCGCGGTCGGACTGTTCTTCGACTGGTTCACGCGGACCGAGCGCGTCGTCACGCTGTATTCGCAGGGCATCAACCAGTCGTCGAGCGGCGTCGACAAGGTCAACGCTATCATCAATTGCCATCTGTTGACCGGGCGCATCGGCCGTCCCGGCATGGGGCCGTTCTCGCTGACCGGGCAGCCCAACGCGATGGGCGGCCGCGAGGTCGGCGGGCTCGCCAACCAGCTTGCCGCGCATATGGAGATCGAGAACCCGGCGCATCGCGAGCTGGTGCAGCGGTTCTGGCGCGCGCCTATGATTGCGGAGAAGGGCGGGTTGAAAGCGGTCGACATGTTCGATGCGATCGCCGACGGCCATATCAAGGCGGTGTGGATCATCTCGACCAATCCGGTGGTGAGCCTGCCCGATGCCGACCGCGCGCGCGCCGCGCTCGACGCCTGCGAGCTCGTGGTGGTGACGGATTGCATGCGAGACACCGACACTACGCGCCATGCCGACGTGCTGCTGCCGGCGCTGGCGTGGGGCGAGAAGGACGGCACCGTCACCAATTCCGAGCGCCGGATATCGCGGCAGCGGCCGTTCCTTGCAGCACCAGGCGAAGCGCGCGCCGACTGGCGGATCATCTGCGACGTCGCTGTCCGCGTGGGATATCCGGGTTTCGACTACGCCTCGGTGGCGGAAGTGTTCCGCGAGCACGCCGAATTGTCGGGCTTTGAGAATAACGGCCGGCGCGATTTCGACATCTCGGCGCTGGCTGCGCTCGATGACGGCGCCTATGACGCACTGGCGCCGGTGCAGTGGCCGGTGACATCTGACCATCCGGCCGGCACGCCGCGGATGTTCGAGAGCCAGAAATTCTTCACGCCCGACGGCAAGGCGCGCTTCGTGCCGGTCGCGCCGCGCGCCGCGCGCCATGCCACCAGCCGCGACTTTCCGCTGGTGCTCAACACCGGCCGTATCAGAGATCAGTGGCACACCATGACGCGGACCGGGAAAACCGGTCGGCTGCTGTCGCATATCTTCGAGCCCTACGCCGAGTTTCACCCCGAGGATGCGCGGCAGGCCGGCCTGCAGAATGAAGGGCTGGTGCGGCTGACGAGCAGCTGGGGCGAGATGATCGCGCGCGTCGTGGTCAGCGCCGACCAGCGCCGTGGCTGCGTGTTCGTGCCGATGCACTGGAACGAGGAATTTGCCGGCGAGGGGCGCGTCAACGCGCTGGTCAATCCGGCGGTCGATCCGCTGTCCGGCCAGCCGGAGTCGAAGCACACGCCGGTCAAGGCCGATCCCTACGCGCCGAAATGGCACGCCTTTATCCTGAGCCGTGATGCGATCAAACGCCCTGTGAGCGGCTATTGGGTTTACGGCAAGGCCGGCGATTGCACGCGGCTTGAGCTCGCGCTCGACCTCCGCCCGGAGAGCTGGCGCGACTGGGCGCGGGCGCAGCTCGGCCTCGAAGGCGTCGAGATCGAATGGATCGCCTATCGCGATCCGGCCGCGGGCCGTTTCCGCTACGCGGCGGTGCGCGACGGCCGGCTCGAGGGCTGCGTGTTCATCGCGCCCGATCACGCGCTGCCGTCGCGGGCGTGGCTCGCCGGGTTGTTCGCGGAGCAACAATTGTCGGCCAATGCGCGGATGGCGCTGCTCGCCGGGCGGCCGTTCGGCGCCGGCGAGGATGTCGGTCCGATCGTCTGCTCCTGCTTCAGCGTCGGACGGCACCAGATCACAGCGGAGATCAGGAAGGGGGCCGACAGCGTCGAGGCGATCGGCCGCTGCCTGCAGGCCGGCACCAATTGCGGCGGCTGCAAGCCCGAGATCGGCAAGCTGGTCGGCGCCACCGCGCAGCCGCGGCAGGCGATCGCATCCTGAGTTTCCGCGCGTTGCGGCGGCGCCAGGGCGAAGCGCAAGCCGTGCAATTGGGGCGCTATCCGCCCATAAGCAGATTCGTCATACTCTCCTTGAGTGCGTCCGGCCTTGACCCAACCGGGACACGCGCGGTTCAAGGTTGTTGCGACGCAATTGACCTTTGAACCCCATTTCTATGATCGCAATTTTCTGATGTGATCTTTCAATATTGCGAGCCAGTTTGCTGTCACCTCTGCTCAGGGGCGTCGTGTCGATCACCATCATGTCGTGACCAAAACGATAGAACAGGGAGGACATCACATGCCTTCACGCCGTCATTTTCTGACCGGCACGGTCGCGACCGGTGTCGCGCTGTCAATGCAGTACGTGCCGGCAACAGTCGCGCAGCAAAAGCGAGTGATCGTTGATTCGCAGGTTCACCTGTGGCCCGCGAGCACGCCGGAAAGACCCTGGCTCCCCGGTGCCAAACCGCAGCTACCGGAGCCCTTCACCACTGAGCGAATAATTCCACTGATGGACGAGGCTGGCGTCGACCGCGTCGTCATCGTTCCGCCAGTGTCGCTCGAAGGCGAGCGCATCGACTATGCCCAAGAGGCGGTCAAACGGTACCCCGGCCGCTTCGCCATCATGGCGCGTGTCGCCCTCGACAAGCCCGACCGCGCGGCACGGCTTGCGACCTGGCGCGACCAGCCCGGCGTGCTGGGTGTGAGGTTGAACTTCGGCCCCGGCGAAGCGGCGTGGCTGACCGACGGAACCGCGGACTGGTTCTGGCCGGCGGCGGAGAAGGCCCGCCTGCCTGTGATGTTTCTGACGTCGGGCCAGACATCGCTGTTCGCCCGCATCGCCGAGCGACACCCGCAACTGACGCTCATCATCGACCACATGGGCGTCGGCGCAGGCCTACGCCCTCGTCATGATTCATCGGATTCCACAAGCAGCAACGCGGTGCCGGAAGCTATTGCCCAGGCGGTCGCGCTCGCAAAGTATGCCAATGTGTCGGTGAAGTTGTCGTCAGTCCCGCTGATTTCGACTGAGCCATATCCATTCCGTGACGTGATCCCGCATATCCACCGCCTATTCGACGCCTACGGACCGGAGCGCTGCCACTGGGGAACCGATGTCACCAATTCATTCGCCCGGGCCACCTACCGGCAGCGCGTGACGCAATTCACAGAGGAGCTTCCGTTCCTCACCGAAAGCGACAAGGACTGGATCATGGGCCGCGCGATCCTGGCGCGGCTTCGCTGGACGTGAACCAGGTTTGCTACCGCCTCTGGCCCATTGCGGAATTATCACGACACGCTTTAGCAGCCGCGGCAGATGCTCTTCAGCTTGTTGTTGAGCACCTCCTCTTCGGAGGCTGCCTTGGTGTAGGGGTCGTCGGCGTGGCGTTTGTCGGCGGCAAATCCGCCACCGCGACTTACGCCGCCGGCATGCATGCCGTGCAAGCCGCCGCCATGGCCGTGGCCGCCGCGCGCATCCGCCGGCGGCATTGCGGCCGCAAGCAGAGTCAGCAGCAGTCCGACTGTTGCGATCGTCCGCATGATGTCCTCCTCGTCGCGCTCAAATACCGCTGATGCTGCGGCAAATCGGTGTCGGCCAACTTCACAATTTCGCGTGGCGGCAATCGGCCCGATACGCGCGGCGGGTTCCCGAGGGACCCCGCGGCTGCGCCACACGGGGATGGCTTCATGCCGACAATGCAGTGCTCGCGGCAGCAAAATGGTGTATCGGCAAGCTCTGGCGCGCCCAGGAGACGGGCAGGAAACGGGCAAGACACGGTCCGGTGCCGGATAATCAAGATTTAGCGAGATTTCGGAGGAACGTTCATGTCGGCTCTGCCACTTTCGGGCATCAAGATTCTCGACCTCACGCGGGTGCTCGCGGGCCCGCTGTCGGCCCAGATGCTGGCGGATCTCGGCGCCGAGGTGATCAAGATCGAGCGCCCCGGCGGCGGCGACGACGCCCGCGCTTTTGGCCCGCCCTATCTCAAGGATCCCGAAGGCAAGGCGAACAACAACAACTCGTTCTACCTCTGCGCCAACCGCAACAAGAAGTCCGTCACGGTCAATATAGCCAAGCCCGAAGGGCAGGCGATCATCCGCGAGCTCGCCAAGTCGGTCGACGTGATGATGGAGAACTACAAGGTCGGCGATCTCAAGCGCTACGGCCTCGACTACGACACCATCAAGCAGCTCAACCCCGGCATCATCTACTGCTCGGTGACCGGCTTCGGCCAGACCGGCCCCTACGCCACGCGCGCCGGCTATGACGCGATCCTGCAGGCGATGGGCGGCCTGATGAGCGTCACCGGCCATATCGACGGCGAGCCCGGCGCGGGCCCGATGAAGGTCGGTCCCTCGATCGTCGACTACATGACCGGCATGAACACCTCGATCGGAATTCTGTCGGCGCTGTACCATCGCGACGCCAACAACGGCGAAGGGCAGCATGTCGACGTCTGCCTGTTCGATACGGTGATCGCCTCGCTGTCGCATTGGCTGCAGATCTATCTCGTCAACGGCACCATGCCGCCGCGCCGCGGCACCTGGGGCAATGGCGGCATGCCGGCTGGCGTGTTCCGCTGCACCGACGGCGAATTGATGCTGGTGGTCGGCAATGACGGCCAGTTCCAGCGCACCTGCGCCGTGCTCGGCGAACCCGAGCTCGCCAACGACAAGCGCTTCGTCAAGAACAACGACCGCGTCGTGCACGGCAAGGAGATCATGGCGATCTTCGCCGGCCTGTTCCTGAAGCATCCGGTCGCCTACTGGCTGGAGAAGCTCGAGGAGGCGGGCGTGCCGTCGGGCCCGATCAACAATTTCGAGCAGGTGTTCAGCGACCCGCATGTGCAGTCGCGCGGCATGCGGGTCAAGGTCGATCACCCCTTCGAGCCCAACCTGTCGCTGATCCGCAACGCGCTGACCTTCTCGGGCACGCCGATCACCGACTACCGCGCCCCGCCGCTGTTAGGGGCCGACACCAAGGATGTGCTGGCGACGATCGGCTATGACGACGCCAAGGTCGAAGGACTGAAGGCGCAGGGGATCCTGTAGGCGCTGGTGCGCCAACAGCCGTTAGCCGATTCCGCCGCTCTACTCCGTTCCGTCGTCCTGAGGTGCGAGCGGAGCGAGCCTCGAAGGATGAATCGGCCACCAGCCGGGCCGTTCATCCTTCGAGGCTCGCGAGAGCTCGCTCGCACCTCAGGATGACGGTCTTCTGCGCTACAACACTTCGATCCGTATCGAAGCATCATTGACACCGCCGTGCTAGATTGGCGCCATCGATCCCTTATCGAAGGTGCCAATCATGAAACGGGAAGTGATGCGCGTCGAACCGATCTCGAGCTGGCTGGAGCGCTGGAATGCGCCGGCTTCGGCAGTCACGCGCGCCGGCAACATGATCTTCGTCTCCGGCCTGCCGCCGTTCGATCCGGCAACCGGCGAGATCGCCGCCGGCGCCTCGATCGAGCGGCAGAGCAAGCTGGTGATGGAGCAGCTCAAACAGTGTCTGGAGGCGGCCGGTGCTTCCTTCGACAATGTGATGAAGTGCAACATCTTCTGCACCTCGGCAAGGCACTTCGCGACCTTCAACGCGATCTACCGGAGATATTTCGCGGATGATCTGCCGGCGCGGATCTTCGTCTGCATCCCGGAATGGACCGGCCCGTTCGACATCGAGATCGATTGCATCGCGATGGTGTAGGGCACGATCAGGAAAAGTGTGAAGCGGTTTTCCGTCGCGACAAGCGCAAGGCGTTTGCGCGGATCGTGCTCAGAAGAAAACGAAAGCGCGATGGAAAATCGCGCTTGAGGGCGGGGCCTCTCACAAATCCTGGCGCGTCAGCCGGCCGTGCACAACGACCGGCCGCAGCGCCGGCTTGCTCGGCACGTCGCCCATCGTCAGCGCCATCACCGAGACCGTGACCACGCGATCGATGATGGCGCGAACGTCGTCGAGGTCGCATTTGCCTTCCGACAGCCGCAGCAGGCGTTCCTTCTCGCGGATGGTGTGATGCGCCATCGCGAGCGCGAAGTGCAGGCCCCAGTACAGTTCGGTGTCGTCGCGGCCCGGCATCGCGCGGCGCATCGCGGCGGCGAATTTGCGCAAGTGATCGACCTCGCGATTCTTGATGCGGCGGATCGGCGGCACGGATTCGATCGAGGCGCGGATCATGAAACGTGCCGCGGTCGAGCCCTCGCGATCGGGCCCGAGGCAGCCGCGCAAAGTGGGGCCGACGAGGGCGCGCATGATGTCCTCGATCGAGGCGCGTCCGCCGCCATTTTCCTCGGCCGCCTTCAATTCATTGAGACGTTCGCGGTTGGTCTGGATGCTGCGGGTGACGAACAGCTCCGCGATCAATTCGTCCTTGGAGCCGAAATGATAGTTCACCGCCGCGAGGTTGACGTTCGCCTCCGCGACGATGTCGCGCAGCGTGACGTCGCCGAAGCCGCGGTCGGCATACAGCCGCTCGGCGGCGGCGAGAATGGCGGATCGGGTCTGGTCGCTGGCCATGGTCTTGAGCCTTTCCGTTATTCCGCGGTGCGCCGGAGAATGACGAAGACGACGGGGAGTTGCATTTCAAACATTTGTATGAAACTATTGTTTGAAGAGCCGGAAATGTCAATCCGCTGATCGCGGGCCGGCATTCCGGCGCCCCAGCGCCGCCGTTTCCGCGAACGCCCTTGCGGGCTGCGGAGGCGAGGTCAACAATGTTGCCCAAAAGGCCAAGGCCCAAACTCAGGGCCGGGTCCAAAGCCCAAGTCTAGGAAACGAGGAGCGTCCCATGGATTTCACGTTGTCGGCCAGGCAGAAGGAATGGCTTGAGCGCATTCAGGCCTTCATGAAGACGCATGTTCGTCCGGCGGTGCCGATCTACGACCAGCAGGACGCCGAAGGCCCGCGCTGGAAGGTGATCCCGATCCTCGAGGATCTGAAGAAGAAGGCGAAGGCCGAAGGCCTCTGGAACATGTTCATGCCGCCGTCCTCGCACGAGGACGACGAATTCCACGGCGCGGGATTGAGCAACCTCGAATACGCGCTGCTGTCGGAAGAGATGGGCCGCATCTCCTGGGCCTCGGAAGTGTTCAACTGCTCCGCCCCCGATACCGGCAACATGGAAGTGTTCATCCGCTACGGCACCAAGGAGCAGAAGCGCAAATGGCTGCGCCCGCTGATGGACGGCGAGATCCGTTCCGCCTTCCTGATGACCGAGCCGGCGGTTGCGTCGTCTGACGCCACCAACATCGAGACCCGGATCGAGAAGGACGGCGATCACTACGTCATCAACGGCCGCAAATGGTGGTCGTCGGGCGTCGGCGATCCCCGCTGCAAGGTCGCGATCCTGATGGGCAAGACCGATTTCAACGCCGCCAAGCATCAGCAGCAGTCGCAGATCCTGGTGCCGCTCGACACACCCGGCATCAAGGTCGAGAAGATGCTGCCGGTGTTCGGCTTCGACGACGCGCCGCACGGCCACGCCCAGGTGCTGCTCGAAAACGTCCGCGTGCCGAAGGAGAATATCCTGCTCGGCGAAGGCCGCGGCTTCGAGATCGCGCAGGGCCGTCTCGGTCCGGGTCGCATCCATCACTGCATGCGCACCATCGGCAAGGCCGAGGAGGCGCTGGAGAAGATGGTGAAGCGGCTCGCCTCGCGCTCCGCGTTCGGCAAGAAGATCATCGAGCACTCGGTCTGGGAGCAGCGCATCGGCGAGGCCCGCACCGATATCGAGATGAACCGCCTCTTGTGCCTCAAGGCCGCCGACATGATGGACAAGGTCGGCAACAAGACCGCGCAGGCCGAGATCGCGATGATCAAGGTCGCTGCTCCAAACATGGCGCTGAAGATCATCGACCAGGCGATCCAGGCCTATGGCGGCGGCGGCGTCTCCGACGAAGCCGGGCTCGCCAAGGACTACGCCCACATCCGCACGCTTCGCTTGGCAGACGGTCCGGACGAGGTGCACAATCGCGCCATTGCCAGACTTGAACTTCGGAAGTATGCAAACACGTCGCACTGAGCATGATGCGGAACGCATGGCGTTCCCGCTGACATCGTGCTCAGAATGAAAAGAGAAATCAGGCTGGCGTGCCAGCCTGATTTAAGGGAGCGCCCGATGTGCTCCTTGAAAAATCGAGTTGAGGGAGCGTCATCGTGGCGGACGGCGTCAGGAAAGACGAAGAATTTTCCGGCACAAGGGAAGTCGAGGAGCGCCATCGTATCAACGAGGCGAACCTCGCGACCTGGATGCAGGAACACGTCGAGGGCTATCAGGGCCCGCTCAAGGTCCTGCAGTTCAAGGGTGGCCAGTCCAACCCGACCTACAAGCTCGAAACCCCCGGCCGCAACTATGTGATGCGCCGCCGTCCGTTCGGTAAATTGTTGCCGTCGGCGCATGCGGTGGATCGCGAGTTCCGCGTCATCGCGGCGCTCGGCAAGCAGAATTTCCCGGTCGCCAAAGCCTACGCGCTGTGCACCGACGATGCGGTGATCGGTTCGGCCTTCTACATCATGTCGATGGAGGAGGGGCGGGTGTTCTGGGACCCGACGCTGCCGAGCCAGCCGCCCGACGCGCGCCGCAAGATCTTCACCAGCAAGATCGAGACGCTGGCGAAGCTGCACATGCTCGATCCCGAAAAGATCGGCCTCGGCGATTTCGGCAAGCCCGGGAATTATTTTGCGCGCCAGGTCGACCGCTGGACCAAGCAGTATCGCGCCTCCGAGACGCAGCACATTCCCGAATTCGAGAAGCTCGCGGAGTGGCTGCCGAAGACGGTGCCGGAGCAGAAGCGCGTCTCGGTCGTGCACGGCGACTATCGCCTCGACAACATGATCTTCCACGCCACCGAGCCGCGAGTGCAGGCGGTGCTCGACTGGGAATTGTCGACGCTCGGCGATCCCATGGCCGACTTCACCTATCTGTTGATGCAGTGGACCATGCCGGGCCTCGCCAATGCCGACCTCAAGGCGTTGAACATTCCAAGCCAGGACGAGGCTGCGCAGATCTACTGCGACGTCACCGGCATGGCTGTGCCGGATCTGAATTGGTACTTCTCCTACAACCTGTTCCGCCTCGCCGGCATCACGCAGGGCATTGCGGGCCGGGTTCGCGACGGCACCGCCGCGAATGCCAAGGCCCTCGAGTCGGCCAAGCGCACCGTGCCGCTGTCGCAGGCGTCCTGGGAATACGCGCAGAAGGCCGGCGCAACCTGATGAGAAAAAGCGGCGCGATCCCCCAGGGTTCGCGCCGCTTCCGCGAGCTGCGGCATGTTTCCGCATTGTAGCCATGTGACTTGAGTTCGCTGCGCCGCTTTGGCAAGTCAGTCCGGTCAACGCCCGCCCTGGTCCTGATCGGACATTTTCACTTTGACCCTTTCCTCGAATCTTCGCGGCAGCCTGTTCATGGCTGCGGCCATGGCCAGCTTCACTGCCAACGACACCATCACCAAGGCGGTGTCGGCGGAGCTCAACATCGGGGAGATCCTGCTGGTCCGCGGCCTGGTCGCGATGGTGCTGGTCGCGGCACTCGCCTGGTACCGCGACGCGCTCCGCAGCTTCAGTGCGCTCCTGATCTGGCCGGTCGGATTGCGCGTGATGGGCGAGATCGGCGGCACGCTGACTTATCTCTCGGCGATTTCGCAGATCCCGCTCGCCAACGCGTCGGCGATCTTCCAGGCGCTGCCGCTGGTAATCACGTTAGGGGCGGCGCTGGTGTTCGGCGAGCCGGTCGGCTGGCGGCGCTGGCTTGCGATCGCCGCTGGCTTCATCGGCGTGCTGGTCATCGTGCGGCCGGGGGCAGAGGGCTTCAGCCAGGCCTCGCTTCTGGCGCTGGCGTCGGTCGGCTTCTGCGCGGTGCGCGATCTCGCCACCCGCCGCATCCCGAAAGCGCTGCCGACCGTGTTCATCACGCTGCTCACGACGGTGACGGTGACGACGGCAGGCGCTGCCGTCCTGGTGCCGCTCGGCGGCTGGAAGGCGCCGTCGGGCCACGCGCTGGGCCTGCTCGTGCTAGCCGCGGTGCTGATCCTGATCGGCTATCAATGCATCATCGTGTCGCTGCGCACAGGCGACATCTCGGCGGTGGCGCCGTTCCGTTACTCCGCATTGCTGTGGGCGATGCTGCTTGGCTATCTCGCCTTCGGCCACCAGCCCGACGTTCAGATGCTCACGGGCGCTGCGATCATCGTCGCCTCCGGCCTCTACGCCTTCTACCGCGAGCGCAAGCGCGACAAGCTGCGCCCGGCCGCGACGGGGCCGGGCCTGCCGCCGGACGGGTTGTAGTCCATCCGTGGTCTCGTAGGATGGGTTTCGCTACGCTCTACCCATCCCTCAACGGCCGGTACGATAAGCCATAGGCGGACTCCAAAGGGCGCGGTGTCCCACGCGTTCGAGGACCGAATGACGAGATCGCCGATTCTCGCTACAACTACACATCGCGGAGAGCGCAATGGTTGATGAGCGGCGAACGCTACAGGAACTTGACGGGCAGGATTGGGGGGAGCCGGAGACCGCTCCAACCGGCATGGTGGCACGCTGCCTGCGCTTGAGGCGTACACCTTTGAAGAACCTGAGCGCTGGCGACGTGCGTCTGCTGATCGGCCAAAAGATTGGCCTCCATGTGCTGATTCCAATGGCGTTTCGGTCCCTGCGTACCGATCCGCTCGTTGAATCCGAGTATTTTCCCGGCGATCTGCTGAGGTCGCTCCTGTCTGTCGACCGAGCTTACTGGTCCGATAACCCTGTCGAACTTGAGCAACTGATAGCCATAGCCAGTTCCGTCGCAGCCGCAGACGGAAAGGTTGCCAATGAGTGCCGAACATTCTTGGCTGCGAATGGTTGTCCGTAGTTCGTTGCCTCGGGCGAACGACGTAGCGTCGCAGCCCGGGTGAACGAAGCGATACCCGGGAGTGCTCCCGCATATCGCTTCGCTCATGCAGGCTACGTCTTGATCCGGGTCGCAGTCACCACGTTCGTTCTGTCGGTGACGGACTCGCTCATCAGTGAATGCCGGTGAACAGCCGGTCCCAGCGCACAGAGGACGGCCAGCGCCACACTTGCCATGCCGGCGCTTCGTTGCCGATCGAGAAGAAGATCACCTTGGCTTGCCCGATCAGGTTCTCGAACGGCACGTAGCCGACGCCGCCACGCGCGGGCGGCACGCGGCTGTCGGCCGAGTTGTCGCGGTTGTCGCCCATCGCGAAGAAATGCCCCGGCGGCACCACATAGACCGGCGTGTTGTCGTATTCGGAACGCTCGATGCGATCGAGCGTGTCGTAGCTGACCCCGTTCGGCAGGGTCTCGCGCCAGCGCTTGACGCGGACCGGGCGCGGCCCCTCGTCGCGATCGACATAGTCATCGACCCGCTCGCGCTTCACCGCGGTGCCGTTGAGGTACAGTTGCCCGTCGATCATCTGAATGCGATCGCCCGGCAGGCCGATCACGCGCTTGATGAAATCAACGGAGTCGTCGCTCGGCAGCCGGAACACCACGACATCGCCGGGCTTGGGTTCGGAGCCGAAGATGCGGCCCGAGAACAGCGGCGGCGAGAAGGGCAGGGAATAGTGGGTGTAGCCGTAGCTGTATTTCGAAAGAAACAGGTAGTCGCCGACCAGCAATGTCGATTCCATCGACTCCGACGGGATGTTGAAGGACTGGAACAGGAAGGTGCGGATCACCAGCGCGATGATCAGCGCCTGCACGGCCACGCGAAAGGTTTCCGCTACTCCGCCCTGCTGACGTTGCTTTTCGGTCGACATGGTCCCGGTTCCTGTTTCACGCCCTGCGCAGCAGAGTATCACTTCGCGCAATGCGCAATCAGCCGCGCGACGAACTCTCCGCAGGCCGCGAGCTGCGACATCTCGACGAACTCATCCGGCGTGTGCGCCTGCGCGATCGAGCCGGGGCCGACCACCACCGACGGCACGTCGGCCATGCTGACGAACAGGCTCGCCTCGGTGCCGAACGCGACCTTGGCGTGGTCGTTGCGGCCGGCGAGCTGCTTGGCGAGCGTGACGATCGGCGCGTCCGCCGCGGTGTCGAGCGCGGGGTAGTCGAGGATTTCCTCGAAATCAATGCCACACTCCGGATGCCGCTTGCGCATGTCAGGCTCGATCTCGGCCTTGGCCCAGGCGATGATCGCGTCCGTCACCTGCCGGGACTCGGTGATGCCGATGCCGCGGCATTCGAATTCCACCACGCAACTGTCAGGCACGATGTTCAGCGCGGCGCCGCCATGCACGATGCTGGTGAGCAGGGTCGAGTGCGGGACGTCGTAGAGGCTGTTTCGCTCGGCATCCGCGGCCAGCAGCGCGGCGCGGCGGCGGATTTCGGTGATCAGATCGGCCGCGTATTCGATGGCGTTGACGCCATCAGGCGCGATCGATGAGTGGCGGGCGAGCCCGCGGAACGTGGCGCGCACGCCGTGCTTGCCCTTGTGGCCGATGATCACCTGCATCTGGGTCGGCTCGCCGACGAAGCAGCCGAGCGGCTTGATCGGCTTGCGTGCGACGTCGCGCAGCATCGGGCGCACGCCGACGCAACCGATCTCCTCGTCATAGGAGATCGCAAGGTTGATCGGCGTCTTCAGACCGGCGGCGAGCATTTCCGGAACCATCGCGAGACAGACCGCGACAAAGCCCTTCATGTCGGTGGTGCCGCGGCCGTACAGCCGCCCGTCACGCTCGACGAGCTCGAACGGGTTGTGGCTCCAGTCCTGTCCCGCAACCGGCACGACATCGGTATGCCCCGACAGAACCAGCCCGGCCTTGTCCTCGGGGCCGACCGTGACCCACAGCGAGGACTTCTGTCCGGTGTCATCGACGATGCGCTGTCCGCTGACGCCAAGCGAGGCGAGGTAGCGCTCGATGTAGTCGATCAGGGGCAGGTTCCTGCGGTCGCTTATGGTGTCGAACGCGACGAGGTCGGCCAATAGCTTGCGGATACGGTCGGGGCGTTGATGTTGCATGGTCCAGGTCGGTTGAAGGGGCGCGGCTATGCCGGCCGACGAGTACAACAACTAGGTCGCCCAACGCAGCTGGGCAAGCATGGTGCGGACCTAGGTGGGTTGCGCGGGCCGATGCTCGAAGAAGTGCTGGTAGGCGTATGACAGGAAACCAATGCTGATCGGCAGGATCAGCAGATCGACGACTGCCACTAGGACGTCGGAGCCAATCATAGTCAATATGAGGTCTGCGGCTAGATTCTCCTCTAAATCCGCGCCAGCGTTCCTTGCGAAAATGGGATAGCCGACCAGCCTGCCAAACGTGAATTTGGCGGCCAGGTGGAGCGGGAGTGTGGTGAAGACCAGCCCCCAGAACAGCCGCCAGACGTTTCCTCTTGTCCGTTCCCATGCTTCTCGTATCGGCCATCTGCCTCGACCGACTGCGCTAGCCGGGAGCAGAAGACAAAGCCGGGCAATAATGACGGCAGATACACAGTACGCCACAAGCAATCCCAGCGTCAGCACGAGCAAGGTGTTTTCGGAATGGATATTCATGTTTGCAATCAACGACGCGGGAAGGATGTATCCGATAGGCAGAAGGCTCCACATCACCGGCACAAGCCCAAGTGCGCCAAGAACGAGGCTGATGACCACGTAGCGCCAGAAGTTAATCGTTGCCACGTTGCGTCCGATCAAACTGGGAGGTTCCTTCAGGATGATCAGCCGGTGCCATGTGACTGCAATGCTTACTGCCACGACGATCGTCAGGGTGGTATCGATCAGAAGGAGCGCTCTCAGCCATGCTGATACCGCCCAGAAAGATGGAGGTGCGGTAAAGTCGCCAAACGCCTCTGGCCCTTGTTGCCACTTGGTCAGACCAGCGACCGCTGTGACGAGCAGCAGCGCCGGCCAGGCGACGCGCAGGAGATCGGCGAGGTTCCGGAAATAGCTCGAATAGGAAAGGCGAACGGTGCTCGAGAATGGCAGCTTCGGATAGGGGAGCTGAGGCGGGCCGTTCGCAAGGCTCATTGCATGCTCGGTTGGGGTGGCGGAATCGTTCGATCAGGACGGAATTTGTCGCGAGAATGCGGTAGTTTGACTCACAAGCCGCGCCGCATATTTGGTGTCGTCCCGGCGAAGGCCGGGACCCATTACCACAAATGCGCATTGTTGCGTGGCGCTGGGGCCACGGCTTGTTTCCAACAACACAACTCGGTGGTTATGGGTCCCGGCCTTCGCCGGGACGACGGTGGTGGATGTGGCGCCGTCATCGCACCATGCAGACTCGCGCCGCGAACGGGGAATGCCGTTGCTAGATCGGCTTGCCCGTATACGGCATCGACGCGGTGAGGCCGCCGTCGACTGGGATGGCCTGGCCGTTGACGTAGGACGCCTCGTCGCTCGCCAGGAACAATCCCATAGCGGCGAGTTCGTGCGGCTGGCCGGGGCGCTTCAGCGGATTGAGCTGGCCGATCTTGTCCTGGGTGCCGCGCTCCTTGGCGCGATCGAACACCGGCTTGGTCATGCCGGTCTCGATCAGGCCCGGGCAGACCGCGTTGATGCGCACGCCGGTGCCGGAGAGCGAGTAGGCGGTGGTCTGCACCAGGCTGATCACGCCGGCCTTGCTCGCGCCATAGGGATGTCCGCTGGCGCCGGCCTTCAGGCCTGCGACCGAGGCGGTGCAGATGATCGAGCCGGAGCCCTGCTTGGTCATGTGCGGGATTGAATGCTTGATCGCGAGGAAGGGCCCGATCAGATTGATGCGCAACACTTCCTGCCAGTGCTCCACGGTCTGGTCGGCGAGCGGCACGAGGCCGCCGCTGACGCCGGCATTGGCCCAGATCGCATCGAGCTTGCCGTACGTCGACAGCGCCTTGTCGATGAACGCCTTCACGTCGCTCTCCGAGCCGGCATCGGCGGTGACGGCTTCGACGGTGCCGCCGGCATCGCGCACCAGCTTGGCGGTCTCGTTGACGCCCTCGGTGCGATCGACCGCGATCAGCTTGGCGCCTTCCCTGGTGAACAGCAGCGAGGCGGCGCGGCCGATGCCGCTTCCAGCGCCGGTGATGATGACGGATTTGCCTTCGAGGCGGCCCATGGTTTTTCTCCCTGTTCACATGGTCCGTGGCGCGTCTGCCGCGCGACGGAATTCAAACAAAATTTCAAACGTCCGAAGCACTTGAGACGATGTGCGGCGTGACGTACAGCGACGGGGGACAGTATTGAAGGGCTCATCCGATGTCCAATCCAGACAAGCCTAACGTGACGGTGACGCGGTGGTGGTGGGTTCGCCACGCGCCGGTGCGCAGCGACGGCGGCAACATCTACGGACAAGAGGATATCGACTGCGACACCGGCGACATCGAAGTGTTCGAAGCGGTCGCCAAGATGCTGCCACGCGATGCGGTCTGGTATTCGAGCAATCTGAAGCGCACGCACAAGACCGCGGAAGCGATCTGGGCCGCAGGTTTTCCGAAGCCGGCCAACATGACGCAGGAACGCGATTTCGCCGAACAGCATCTCGGCCAGTGGCAGGGCATGAACCGGGCCGCGCTGCTCGCGCGCCAGCCACCCGGCAGAAGCTGGTTTGCCGACGTCAACGAGCCCGCGCCCGGCGGCGAGAGCTTCATGGATCTCTATACGCGGGTCTGCCGCACGATCGTGCGGATCACGGCCGCGGAGCCGGGCAAGAACATCATTGCGGTCGGCCATGGCGGCGTGATCCGGGCTGCGGTCGGTCTTGCGCTCGGCGGCCAGCCGGACCGGGGCCTGTCGTTCGACATCGACAATGTCTCGGTGACGCGGCTCGATCACATCGCAGGCATCGGCCTGTCGACCTGGCGGCTGCCGATGGTGAACCAGCAGCCCTGGATCGCCGATCCGCGCCACGCCGCGATGCATCAGCCGTCCGGACCTGAAGTCCGGCCGGCGAGCAAGCTTGCATGATTGCCGCTATCGCAACTCCGGAACGCTGCCTAAGCTCAACCGCAGAATTCAAACGCCTTACATCAGGGAGAGAAACATGACCTTGTTCGACATGAAGGGAAAAGTCGCCGTCATCACCGGCTCGACGCGCGGCATCGGACTCGCCATTGCCGAGCGCATGGCCGAGCACGGCGCCAAGGTCGTGATCTCCTCGCGCAAGGCCGACGTCTGCGAGCAGGTCGCGGGCGACATCAACGGCAAGTTCGGCAAGGGCACCGCGGTCGCGATCGCCGCCAACATCTCATCGAAGGAAAACCTGCAAAATCTAGTCGACGAGAGCAATCGCGCCTTCGGCAAGATCGACGTGCTGGTCTGCAACGCGGCGTCGAACCCGTATTACGGCCCGCTTGCCGGCATCTCCGACGATCAGTTCCGCAAGATCCTCGACAACAACATCGTCGCCAACAACTGGCTGATCTCGATGGTGGTGCCGCAGATGATCGAGCGCAAGGACGGCTCCATCATCATCGTGTCCTCAATCGGCGGCCTCAAGGGCTCGACCGTGCTCGGCGCCTACGCGATCTCCAAGGCCGCCGACATGCAGCTCGCGCGCAACCTCGCCTGCGAATATGGCAAGCACAATATCCGCGTGAACTGCATCGCGCCGGGCCTGATCAAGACCGACTTCGCCAAGGCGCTGTGGGACAATCCGGACACCCTCAAGGCCTCGACCGCGCGCTCACCGCTGCTGCGGATCGGCGTGCCTGACGAGATCGCCGGCGCCGCCGTGTTGATGGGCTCGCGCGCCGGCGACTTCCTCACCGGCCAGACCATCGTGATCGACGGCGGCGCGACGATCAGCTGACGCGAAGCGTCATCCCGGGGCGCGCGTCAGCGCGAACCCCCGATGCGCAATTGCGCATCGGGGATCTCGAGCCGCAATGACCTCACTCCACCGCCGCGTAGACGCCGTTGCGCACCAGCGAGCGGGTATATTCGCGCTGGCCGGGGCCCTGCATCATGAAGACCGCGATCAGGTCTTCGCGCGGATCGATCCAGAAGAACGTGCCGGCCATGCCGCTCCAGAAGTACTGGCCGACCGAGCCGGAGAACGGCGCGATGCCCTGCTGCACGCGCACGGCGAAGCCGAGGCCGAAACTGTGGCCGGGCGACACCAGCGTGCCCTGGACCTTGACGCCGGCGCCGAGGTGGTCGGAGGCCATGAATTCGAGCGTCTTGCGGCCGATGATCCTGACACCGTCGAGCGAGCCGCCGTTGAGCAGCATCTGCGCGAAACGCGCATAGTCCATCGTGGTCGACACCAGACCGCCGCCGCCGGATTCCATCGCCGGCTTCTCCAGCATGTTGAACAGCTGCACCTTCTCGTTGGTCCAGGGATCGTTGGCAAAGGCCTCGGCGAGCCGGCCGGCGTTGGCTTCCGGGGTGTGGAAGGCGGTCTCGTTCATCTGCAGCGGCGAGAGGATGCGCTCGGTGAGGAATTCGCCGAGCGTCTGGCCGCTGACGACTTCGATGATGCGGCCGAGGACGTCGGTGGAGCGGCTGTAGTTCCACTCGGCGCCGGGCTGGCAGATCAGCGGCATGCCGGCGAGCATGGTGGCGTGCTCGGCATTGGTGATCTTGCGGCTGCGCAGCCGCGACTGCTGGTAGAGCTGCTGCACCGGGCCGTTGCCGGTGTGGTCGTAGGTCAGGCCAGAGGTGTGGCGCAGCAGGTCCTGGATCGTCATCTGCCGCTGGACGGGGACCAGCTCGAGCTTGCCGTTGTGCTCGACGCCGACCTTGGTCTCGGCGAATTCGGGGATGAATTTCGCGACGGGGTCGTTGAGCAGGAAGTGGCCGTCCTCCAGCAGCATCATGATGCCGACCGAGACGATCGGCTTGGTCATCGAGAAGATGCGGAAGATCGTGTCATGCGTCATCGGCGCCGACGCCGCCGGGCTTTGCCGCCCGATCGCATCGAACCAGCCGATCTGACCGCGCCGCGCCACCAGCACCGTGAAGCCCGGCGCGGTTCCCTTGTCGACCTCGCGCTTGAAGGTGTCGGACAGTGCCTGCAGCCGCGCGCTCGACAATCCGATCGATTCGGGCTTGGCGAGGGGGAGGGGCGGGGTGGTTGGGCTGGCGGCGTGCTTGGTGGCGGTCTGGGCGTTCATGGTCTCTCCCGGGTTATTGATTCTTGCGGCGGAGCGCCGGCATGGGGTGATCTTGGAGTGATGGCCGAAGTCTGGCGCAGAAGTTTTGCAATGAACAGAAGCTTCACCGCTTCGCCCTTGCAAACCGGCCATGCCCTGTGCTTGAAACGGCGCGAACCGGCGGCGACGCAGGTTCCCTGCAGGAGTGTAGCTCAATTGGTAGAGCACCGGTCTCCAAAACCGGGGGTCGCAGGTTCGAGCCCTGCCACTCCTGCCAGCTTTTACCCAATCATTTGAATGTGTTGGCCGAGGTCCTGGACCCCGGCCATGATCGTATTCACTCACTTGATGAGCGGGCAGCCGCCGTCCTTCAGCGGCCGGAACGCCTGGTCGCCGGGCACCTCGGCGAGCACCTTGTAGTAATCCCACGGCGCCTTCGATTCCTCGGGCTTCTTGACCTCGAACAGGAACATCGAGTGCACCATGCGGCCGTCCTCGCGCACCACGCCATTGTCGGTGAAGGCGTCGCGCACCGGGGTCGCGCGCATCTTTGCCAGCACCGGCTTGGTCTCCTTGGTGCCGGCCGCCTTCACCGCATTGAGGTAGTGCAGGGTGGCGCTGTAGGTCGCAGCCTGGTTCATGGTCGGCATCCGCTTCATGCGCTCGAAGAAGCGTTTGCCGAAGGCGCGGGTGCGGTCGTTGAGATCCCAGTAGTAGGCCTCGGTGATGATCAGGCCCTGCGCGAGCTTCAGCCCGAGGCTGTGGATATCAGAGATGAACATCACGATCCCGGCCAGATTCTGTCCGCCCGCGACGATGCCGAACTCGGCGGCCTGCTTGATCGCGTTGATGGTGTCGCCGCCGCCATTGGCGAGGCCGACGATCTTGGCCTTCGACGATTGCGCCTGCAGCAGGAAGGACGAGAAGTCCGGCGTGTTGAGCGGATGGCGGGCGCTGCCGAGCACCTTGCCGCCGGCGGCGCGGACCACGTCGCCGGTGTCGCGCTCGATCGAATGGCCGAACACGTAGTCGGCGGTGATGAAGAACCAGCTGTCGCCGCCGTTCTTGACGATCGCGCTGCCGACGGTGTGGGCGTTGGCGTAGGTGTCGTAGGTCCAGTGCAGCGTGTAGGGCGAGCAGGACTTGCCGGTGATGTCGGAGCTCGCCGCGTCCGTCACGATCATGATCTTCTCGAACTGCTTCGACATCTCCATGCCGGCGAGCGCGGTCGCCGAGGTCGGCATGTCGATGATCATGTCGACGCCCTCGGCCTCGTACCATTTGCGGGTGATGGTGGCGGCGACGTCGGCCTTGTTGAGGGCGTCGGCGGTGACGAGCTCGATCGGCTTGCCGAACATCGAGCCGCCGAACTCCTCGATCGCCATCTTGGTGGCCTCGACATTCCCGGCGCCGCCGATGTCCGAATAGACCGACTGGAAATCGGTCAGCACGCCGATCTTGAGCGGCGTCTGCTGCGCGAGCGCGGGCCCCGCCAGCACCGCGGCGATCAGGCCGGCGGCGGACAGACTCGTGACGATGGATTTCATGGTGATGCGCCTCCCAGATGTTCTTATCGGTTTGTCCGACAAAGCTAGATTTGCCCAGTTCCGCTGTCAATTCGTGCCGAGCGGGTGCGACAATCCGGCCAAAGTTAGCCGATTTGACGCTCAAAATGCCTTCGCCTATTCTTTGTCCGACAAACGACAATCGGAAGCCTCCCGGGGAGTGAAGATGCCCGCCACGCCGCTGTTCCGGCGCATCGATGTCGCGCCGGCCTATCAGAAGGTCGCGGACGCGATCGAACGCGAGATCATCAACGGCCGGATCAAGCCGGGCGAGCCGATCGGCACCGAGCAGCAGCTGGTCGCGCAGTTCGGCGTCAACCGCTCGACGGTGCGCGAAGGCATTCGCGTGCTCGAGGAGGGCGGGCTGATCCGCCGCGATTCCAGCCGTCGCCTGCAGGCCTGCCTGCCGCGCTACAACAAGCTCGCCACGCGGCTGTCCCGCGCGCTGATCCTGCACGAGGTGACGTTCCGCGAATTGTTCGAGACGTCGATGACGCTGGAGGTCGCGAGCGTCGAGGGGGCGGTCGAGCGCGCGACCGATGCGAATATCGCGGAGCTCGCCGGCAATCTCGACCGCAGTGCGGCCGTGGTCGGCAATCCCGCCAATCTCGCCGAGCTCGATGCGGAATTCCACGTGCTGATGGCCAAGGCCTCACAGAACCGCGTGCTGCAGCTCGCCCGCGAGCCCGCCGCGCAGCTGTTCTTTCCGACCACCGAGATGATCGTCGGCGGCGTGCCGGAGGGCGGCGCGCGCCTTGTCGAGGCGCATCGCCACATCCTCGATGCGATCACGCGGCGCGACAAGGAGGCCGGCGTGCTGTGGACCCGGCGGCATTTGCAGGACTGGCGGCGCGGCTTTGAGAAGATCGCCTCGCTCGATCGCTCGGTCGAGCACACCTACATGGAACACGCCTACGCCGCCCGGCAGTAGGGACGGCGCGGCGAAGACACGACAACGACAAGAAGCACATTCGGGAGGGACTTCATGAGCGGAGACATCGCAGCAACCATCCGGCGCGCCCGCGAGCACAGCATCGGCGATCTGCTGCGCCGGTCGGCCAAGCGCTACCCCAACAAGACCGCGCTGATCTGCGGCGAGGTGAGCTGGACCTTCGCGGAGATGGACGCGATCTGCAATCGGCTCGGGCGCGGCTTGCTCGCGCTTGGCATTGCGAAGGGCGATCGCGTTGCAGTGCTGTCGCGCAACTCGCACGGCTTCGCCGCGCTGCGTTTCGCAGTGGCGCGGATCGGCGCGATCCTGGTGCCGATCAACTTCATGCTCAATCCCGACGAGATCAATTTCATCCTCGCCAACTCCGGCGCGAAGCTGCTCGCGGTCGGCCCCGATTTCGTGGAGACCGCGCACGCTGCGGCCGCCAAGGGCTCGGCGGTCGAAACCCTGATCTGGCTGCCCGGCGAGGATCCGGCCACCGCGCCCGACGGCATCACGACGTTCGACAGCCTGCTGCACGGCGACGCCTCGGCGCCGGAGGCCTCGGTCGACAGCCGCGATCCCGCGCAGATCGTCTACACCAGCGGCACGGAATCGCTGCCGAAGGGCGCAATCCTCACCCATGAAGCCGTGATGTGGCAGTATGTCAGCTGCATCATCGACGGCGGCATGGCGACCGACGACACCGTGCTGCACGCGCTGCCGCTCTATCACTGCGCGCAGCTCGACGTCTTCCTGGGGCCCGCGATCTATCTCGGCGCCACCAGTCTCATTACCGGCAAGCCGGTGCCCGACAACGTACTGGCGCTGATCGCGGCTCACAAGATCAATGCGTTCTTCGCGCCGCCGACGATCTGGATCGCGATGCTGCGCTCGGCCGCGTTCGATCGCACCGACCTGTCGTCCCTGCGCAAGGGCTATTACGGCGCCTCGATCATGCCGGTCGAGGTGCTGCTCGAATTGCAGCGCCGGCTGCCCGACGTGAAGTTCTGGAATTTCTACGGCCAGACCGAGATCGCGCCGCTCGCGACCGTGCTGGCGCCGGAGCACCAGCTGCCGAAGGCCGGCTCGGCCGGCAAGCCCGCGATCAATGTCGAGACGCGGGTGGTAAAGCCGGACATGACCGACGTCGGGGTGGGGGAGGTCGGCGAGATCGTGCACCGCTCGCCGCATCTCTTGTCCGGCTACTACAACGATCCGGTCAAGACCGCTGCGGCATTCGCCGGCGGCTGGTTTCATTCCGGCGATCTCGCGACTGTCGATGCCGACGGCTACATCACGGTCGTCGATCGCGTGAAGGACATGATCAAGAGCGGCGGCGAGAATGTCGCGAGTCGCGAGGTCGAGGAGATGATTTACCGGCTGCCCGCGGTGTCGGAGGTCGCGGTGGTCGGGCTGCCCGATCCGCGCTGGATCGAGGCGGTGACCGCGATCGTGGTGGCCAAGGCGGGCGAGAGCCTCGATGCCGAGGCCGTGATCAAGCACTGCGCGGCGTCGATGGCCCATTTCAAGGTGCCGAAGCGGGTCATCTTCGTGGATGCCCTGCCGAAGAATCCGAGCGGCAAGCTGCTCAAGCGCGAGCTGCGCCAGCGCTATGTCGGCGGTGCCACGCTGGATCAGGCGGTCCAGAAGAGCTTTGCCGGGTGATCCACCCGGTCGCCGCGGTGGGCGGCCGGGGCAACGGACCTCGTACCATCAGCCTAAGTCCTTGATTCGAGGGGCCCCGTTCCGATCCGCCGCGGACGCGGCCGGGGTGGGGCGCGACCCCGCCGACCTTGACCTTTGGCCGGTCTCGCAGTAGATACCCGGCACTCGCAGCCGGCCCGCTTTGATCGCGGATATCCGGCGCGGCCTAATTCCCCGAACATTCGAGCTCGTTTATCGGCTCAACCTTCCAAACGAGGGCTGGGTCCGCAAGGTCGGCTGTTCGGATTCCTTGAAACGTTGCAAATCGTCCGGAGACGGGCGCGGATCTCACGATGGCTTTCAGCCCGTTCAAATTCCTGCAGGAAGTGCGCTCGGAGACCGCCAAGGTCACCTGGCCTACGCGTCGCGAGACGACCATCACCACCATCATGGTGTTCGTGATGGTGGCGCTGGCCTCGATCTTCTTCTTCGCCGCGGACCAGGTCATCCGCTACCTCATCACCCTGATACTGGGCATCCACTGATGAGCATGGGAACTCAATTGATGGACAAGCGCTGGTACATCGTTCACGCCTATTCGAACTTCGAGAAGAAGGTCGCGGAATCGATCCGCGAGCAGGCCAAGCAGCGCGGGCTGGAAGAGCTGTTCGAGCAGGTGCTGGTGCCGACCGAGAAGGTCACCGAGGTGCGCCGCGGCCGCAAGATCGACGCCGAGCGCAAGTTCTTCCCGGGCTATGTGCTGGTGAAGATGAAGCTGACCGACGAGGCGTTCCATCTGATCAAGAACACCCCGAAGGTGACCGGCTTCCTGGGCGCTGAAAACAAGCCGATGCCGATCTCGGAATCGGAGGCGATGCGGATCCTGCACCAGGTGCAGGAGGGCGTGGAGCGTCCCAAGGCGTCGGTATCGTTCGAAATCGGCGAGAACGTGCGCGTGGCCGACGGCCCGTTCGCCTCGTTCTCCGGCGTGGTGGAAGAAATCGACGAGGCGCGCTCGCGCGTGAAGGTCGCGGTGTCGATCTTCGGCCGCGCGACCCCCGTGGAACTGGAATTCGGTCAGGTCGAAAGGGTGGTCTGACCGGACGGCGTGGGGTATATGCCCGGCGTCAAGTGAGAGGCCGTGGGAGGAAGGAGGCGGTCGCCAGCCCCTTCAACCGAACCACGGAACCTGAAACCGCCGGCACCGTCCGGCACAACAGGAGCGATAAATGGCAAAGAAAGTGACCGGATACCTGAAGCTTCAGGTCCCGGCCGGTGCGGCGAATCCTTCGCCCCCGATCGGCCCCGCGCTTGGTCAGCGCGGTCTCAACATCATGGAGTTCTGCAAGGCGTTCAACGCGCAGACCCAGAAGGAAGAGAAGAATACCCCAATCCCGGTGGTGATCACGATCTACGCCGATCGTTCGTTCACCTTCGAGATGAAGACGCCCCCGATGTCGTTCTTCCTCAAGCAGGCTGCCAAGATCCAGTCCGGCTCGAAGGCGCCGGGCCGCGACAAGGCCGGCCAGGTGACTAAGGCGCAGGTGCGCGAGATCGCCGAGAAGAAGATGAAGGACTTGAATTGCGACACCATTGAATCGGCCATGAAGATGGTCGAGGGCTCTGCCCGTTCGATGGGTCTGGAAGTTGCGGGGTAACGGGCCATGGCAATCGGAAAGCGTTTGAAGAAGGCCCGCGAGGGTGTCGATCGCGAGAAGCTCTACCCGCTCGCGGACGCCATCAAGATGGTCAAGGAGCGCGCCAAGTCGAAGTTCGACGAGACGATCGAGATAGCGATCAATCTCGGCGTCGACCCGCGCCACGCCGACCAGATGGTCCGCGGCGTCGTCAACCTGCCGAACGGAACCGGCCGTACGCTGCGCGTCGGCGTGTTCGCGCGCGGCGCCAAGGCTGAGGAAGCCAAGGCCGCCGGTGCCGACGTCGTCGGTGCCGAAGACCTGGTCGAAAAGGTGCAGGGCGGTGCGATCGACTTCGATCGTTGTATCGCCACTCCCGACATGATGCCGCTGGTCGGCCGTCTCGGTAAGGTGCTCGGTCCGCGCGGCATGATGCCGAACCCGAAGATCGGCACCGTGACCATGGACGTCACCAACGCCGTCAAGGGCGCCAAGGGCGGCTCGGTCGAGTTCCGCGTCGAGAAGGCCGGCATCGTGCAGGCCGGCATCGGCAAGGCCTCGTTCTCCGAGGACAAGCTGGTCGAGAACGTCAAGGCGCTCGCGGACGCGGTTTCCAAGGCGAAGCCGGCGGGCTCCAAGGGCACCTACATCCAGCGCGTGGCGGTTTCCTCCACCATGGGCCCGGGCGTGAAGGTCGAGCCGGGCACGATCCTCGGCTGAGGTCTTTCGTCGTGACGAAATAAAGAGGGGCGGGATCGGGCAACCGGTTCCGCCCTTTGTTTTGCCGGAGCGTTGTCGCGCGAAGCGGCCACCGGCTCGCATCAAGAAGACGCGCCAAGACAAGAATCCAAAGCCTCGTTCCGATTCAATCGAAAGGGAAAGGCTCCAGGTGAAGCCTCTCGCAGGAAACAACAACAATGCCCGATAAGGTGCTGGTCTATTCGCGCTTTCCCAGAAACGAACTGGTGCGCTTCGGCGAGCGCTACGAGCTGCTGAATGCCGCGGGCAAGCCGCCGACCGAGATATTTCCGGCGGCGGAGCTTGGCGAGATCCGGGCGATGGTCACGGCGGGCGGGACCCCGCTTGGCGGCGAGGCGATGGACATGCTGCCGAAGCTTGGCGCGATCATCTGCTACGGCACGGGCTATGAGGGGATCGACCTTGCAGCTGCGGCCAAGCGCGGAATTGCGGTCGGCCACAGCCCCGGCGCCAATGCCGCATCGGTTGCCGACATCGCGGTGACGCTGATGCTGGCCGCTGCGCGTCGCCTGCCGGTCGCCGATCATTACGTCCGCAGCGGCGACTGGATCGCCGCCAAACCGTCGCCGATGATGCGACCGCAGGCCGGCATGCGCGGCCGCAAGGTCGGCGTGTATGGTCTCGGCGAGATCGGCCGCAAGATCGCCGCGCGGGTCGCGGCGTTTGAAACCGAGGTCGGCTATTTCAGCCGGTCACGGCGAGACGTGCCGTATCAGCACTTTCCGAGCCTTGAGGCGCTCGCCGACTGGTGCAGCGTGCTGATGATCGCGGTGCGCGCCGGTGCGGACACGGTCCATGCCGTCAATGCCGATATCCTGCGCCGGCTCGGCAGCAGCGGGATCGTCGTCAATATCTCGCGCGGCTCCGTCATCGACCAGAATGCGCTGATCGCAGCACTGACCGATGGCGCAATCGCCGGCGCAGGCCTCGACGTGTTCGCCAAGGAGCCGCACGCGCCGGACGAACTGACCGCGCTGCCGAACGTCGTGCTGTCGCCGCATATCGGCGGCCACACCCTGGAATCGCACGTGGCGATGCAGGACTGCGTGCTCGCCAATCTCGACGCGTTCTTCGCCGGCAAGCCGCTGCCGTATGAGGTAAGGGGCGACTGAGCGGCTGGCGGTTCCGGTCTCGAAACCGGTTCCCCTGCCGCAATGTGAAACTGGTCTGAAATTTGCTCTTGGCAAGCAGGGCGGGACCGGTTACATAGCGGCTTCCGGGCGTGCTGGCACTTGCTGGCATGTCCGTGTTCGCATTCCGAAAACCTGAGATGATAGGGGATCATTCCTTTCCGCATGTCCGCAAGGATGCTCGAAAGGAAGGAAACCCGTCGCCTCCAACGGAATGAGAGCAGGGCGTTCGGCCCCGGCCGATAGCCCGATCCTGTCCGAGACTGCAGGCGCCCACGAGAACCTCGTGTTTTCAACGGCTTAATCGCATGGCCTGCATAGACGGGTGAAGACCGGATTTTGTGCTCCACGTCGCGGCCTGTTCGCGGCTAGGAGGCTGGTTTGGTTCGAACCTCGACAGCCCATGGCCGCAAGGCTCTGGGAGGGCAGGCTTCTAGATGTCGTCTTGCCCGGCATGTCCGAAGGGTCTTCGCGCCCAACGGATCAGGTTTAGGGCGGGACGATGGGTGCAACCCGGCGGTCCTGCCTTCGCGGAAAGGCCGCCAACCGGAAAGAGCTTGCTGTGGAACGAGCGGCAAAAAAAGAGTCGGTCGAACAACTCAACGAGGTCTTCAAGACCACGTCGGTTGCGATCGTTGCTCATTATTCCGGCCTCACCGTGGCCCAGATGCAGAAGCTGCGCATGCAGATGAAGCAGGCGGGTGCGTCGGTGAAGGTCTCGAAGAACCGTCTCGCCAAAATTGCTCTTGAAGGCACTGACGTCGCTGCCATCGGCTCCCTGCTGAAGGGGCCGACCGTGATCGCCACTTCGAACGATCCGGTTGCGGCGCCAAAGGTTGCCGTCGAATTCGCCAAGGCGAACGAGAAGTTCGTCATCCTCGGCGGCTCGATGGGTAAAACCGTCCTGAATGTCGACAGCGTGAAGGCGCTTGCCTCACTGCCGTCGCTCGACGAACTGCGCGGCAAGATCGTGGGCCTCATCGTGGCGCCGGCGACCAAGCTCGCTCAGCTGTCGAACGCGCCTGCGGCCAAGCTCGCACGCGTCATTCAGGCTCATGCCTCAAAGAGCGAAGCGGCCTGACCCTTCGCTAATCTCAAACCTGGTTCGAACCAAACGTTTAAGGAAACAGATCAATGGCTGACTTGCAGAAAATCGTCGACGACCTCTCGAGCCTCACCGTGCTCGAAGCCGCCGAACTCGCCAAGCTCCTCGAAGAAAAGTGGGGCGTGTCCGCCGCTGCCGCCGTCGCGGTTGCCGGCCCGGCTGCCGGCGGCGCTGCCGCTGCTCCGGCTGAAGAGAAGACCGACTTCACCGTTGTGCTGGCTGCCGCCGGCGACAAGAAGATCGAAGTCATCAAGGAAGTCCGCGCCATCACCGGCCTGGGCCTGAAGGAAGCCAAGGACCTCGTCGAAGGCGCTCCGAAGCCCGTCAAGGAAGGCGTCAACAAGGACGAAGCCGACAAGATCAAGGCCCAGCTCGAGAAGGCTGGCGCCAAGGTCGAACTCAAGTAATGCGCGATCCGGGAGCGCCGCGGGGCGCTCCCGGGCCATGCAAACGGCGTGCGACAGGTTGTCGCGTGGCGCATTGGACACAAAAAAGTGTGGGGATCCGTGGACTTAACCCTCGAATCTCCTTTATTGCCATCCCATATCGGGTTGGCAGCAGAAAAACACGGTAGGCGGCGGGGGCGGCAGGGCACCCGGCGGAAGCCGTTGGGAGACAGTCAGATTTCGGGCTTTTTCAGTCCGTAAAGCGAAGCGTTTGGACGAGCGGGTGCAGTGATGCGCCTCGCGCGTCGTTTTGCGTTTTGGAGGTGATGGGGCCGAGCCGGGGATTTAATTCCTGACCTTGCGCTTCGTTCCTTCGGGACGATTCGAAATTCAACCCGGGGGCGATGGCAATCGCGTCCCGGAAGGTTCGCCCCACAAAGGCGACGAAAATGAGAGGCCACGATGGCGCAGCAGACATTCACCGGTCGCAAACGCGTACGCAAGTTTTTCGGTCACATCAAGGAAGTCGCCGAGATGCCGAACCTCATCGAGGTTCAGAAGGCATCCTACGACCAGTTCCTGATGGTTGACGAGCCAGCCGGCGGTCGCCTCGACGAGGGCCTGCAGGCGGTGTTCCGCTCGGTATTTCCGATCTCGGATTTTTCGGGCACCTCGATGCTCGAATTCGTCCGCTACGAGTTTGAACAGCCGAAATATGACGTCGACGAGTGCCGCCAGCGCGGCATGACCTTCGCTGCGCCGCTCAAGGTGACGCTGCGCCTCATCGTGTTCGATATCGACGAGGAAACCGGCGCCAAGTCGGTGAAGGACATCAAGGAGCAGGACGTCTACATGGGCGATATTCCGCTCATGACGATGAACGGCACCTTCGTCGTCAACGGCACCGAGCGCGTCATCGTCTCGCAGATGCACCGTTCGCCCGGCGTGTTCTTCGACCACGACAAGGGCAAGACCCATTCGTCCGGCAAGCTCTTGTTTGCCGCGCGCGTGATTCCGTATCGCGGTTCCTGGCTCGACATCGAGTTCGACGCCAAGGACATCGTGTTCGCGCGCATAGACCGCCGCCGCAAGCTGCCCGTGACCTCGCTGATGTACGCGCTCGGTCTCGACGGCGAGCAGATCCTGTCGACCTTCTACAAGAAAATTACCTACAAGCGGACCAAGGACGGATGGCGCGTGCCGTTCGATGCCAACCGCTTCCGCGGCTATTCGACCGTCAACGACCTGATCGACGCCGACACCGGCAAGGTGGTGCTCGAGGCCGGCAAGAAGCTGACCGTGCGCAGCGCGCGTCAGATGCAGGAAAAGGGCCTCAAGGCCCTGCGGATGTCGGATGAGGAACTCGTCGGCAACTATCTCGCCGAGGACCTCGTCAACCCGAAGACCGGTGAGATCTACGCCGAAGCCGGCGAGGAGATCACCGAGAAGTCGCTCAAGGTGCTGAACGAGCAGGGCTACAAAGACCTGCCGCTGCTCGACATCGACCACGTCAATGTCGGCGCCTATATCCGCAACACGCTGTCGGCCGACAAGAACTTGACGCGTGAGGACGCGCTGTTCGACATCTACCGCGTGATGCGTCCGGGCGAGCCGCCGACGCTGGATTCGGCGCAGGCGATGTTCCAGTCGCTGTTCTTCGATGCCGAGCGCTACGACCTCTCCGCGGTCGGCCGCGTCAAGATGAACATGCGCCTCGAGCTCGATGCGCCCGACACTCATCGCACGCTGCGCAAGGAAGACATCCTGGCGGTCATCAAGACGCTGGTCGACCTGCGCGACGGCAAGGGCGAGATCGACGACATCGACCACCTCGGCAACCGCCGGGTGCGCTCGGTCGGCGAGTTGATGGAGAACCAGTACCGGATCGGCCTGCTCCGCATGGAGCGTGCCATCAAGGAGCGCATGTCGAGCGTCGATATCGACACCGTGATGCCGCAGGACCTGATCAACGCCAAGCCCGCGGCCGCCGCGGTGCGCGAGTTCTTCGGTTCCTCGCAGCTGTCGCAGTTCATGGACCAGACCAACCCGCTGTCGGAGATCACCCACAAGCGGCGCCTGTCGGCGCTTGGCCCGGGCGGTCTGACCCGCGAGCGTGCCGGCTTCGAAGTCCGCGACGTGCATCCGACGCATTACGGCCGTATCTGCCCGATCGAAACGCCGGAAGGTCCGAACATCGGCCTGATCAACTCGCTGGCGACGTTCGCGCGCGTCAACAAGTATGGCTTCGTCGAGACGCCCTATCGCAAGATCAAGGACGGCCGGGTCACCGACGAGGTGGTCTATCTGTCGGCGATGGAAGAGGGCCGCTACCGCGTCGCGCAGGCCAACGTGCCGCTCGACGCCAAGGGCCGCTTCACCGACGACCTGGTGGTCTGCCGTCATGCCGGCGAAGTGCTGCCGGTGACGCCGGACAAGGTCGACTACATGGACGTGTCGCCGAAGCAGCTGGTTTCGGTCGCCGCGGCGCTGATCCCGTTCCTCGAGAACGACGACGCCAACCGCGCGCTGATGGGCTCGAACATGCAGCGCCAGGCAGTGCCGCTGGTTCGCGCCGAGGCGCCGTTCGTCGGCACCGGCATGGAAGGCGTGGTCGCCCGTGACTCGGGCGCGGCGATTGCCGCGCGCCGCTCGGGCGTGATCGACCAGATCGACGCCACCCGCGTCGTGATCCGCGCCACCGAGGATCTCGATCCGACCAAGTCGGGCGTCGATATCTACCGGCTGATGAAGTACCAGCGCTCCAACCAGTCGACCTGCATCAACCAGCGTCCGCTTGTGAAGGTCGGCGATGTCGTCAAGAAGGGCGACATCATCGCTGACGGTCCGTCGACCGATCTCGGCGAGCTCGCGCTCGGCCGCAACGTGCTGGTCGCGTTCATGCCGTGGAACGGCTACAACTTCGAAGACTCGATCCTGCTCTCCGAGCGCATCGTGAAGGACGACGTGTTTACCTCGATTCATATCGAAGAATTCGAGGTGATGGCCCGCGACACCAAGCTCGGTCCTGAGGAAATCACCCGCGACATTCCGAACGTTTCGGAAGAAGCGCTGAAGAACCTCGACGAAGCCGGTATCGTCTACATCGGTGCGGAAGTCCGCGCCGGCGACATCCTGGTCGGCAAGATCACGCCGAAGGGCGAGAGCCCGATGACGCCGGAAGAGAAGCTGCTCCGCGCCATCTTCGGCGAGAAGGCCTCCGACGTCCGCGACACCTCGCTGCGCGTGCCTCCGGGCGTGCAGGGCACCATCGTGGAAGTCCGCGTGTTCAACCGCCACGGCGTCGACAAGGACGAGCGTGCGCTGGCGATCGAGCGGGAAGAGATCGAGCGACTGGCCAAGGACCGCGACGACGAGCAGGCGATCCTGGACCGCAACGTCTACAACCGCCTCGCCGAGCTCCTGGAGAACCGCCAGGGCATCGCCGGCCCGAAGGGCTTCAAGAAGGATACCAAGATCACCCGTGCGGTGCTCGACGAGTATCCGAAGTCGCAGTGGTGGCTGTTCGCCTCGCCGAACGACAAGCTGATGGCCGAGATCGAGGCCATGCGGAAGCAGTACGACGAGTCGAAGAAGGGCCTCGAGCAGCGCTTCCTCGACAAGGTCGAGAAGCTGCAGCGTGGCGACGAGTTGCCGCCCGGCGTGATGAAGATGGTCAAGGTCTTCGTTGCGGTGAAGCGCAAGATCCAGCCCGGCGACAAGATGGCCGGCCGTCACGGCAACAAGGGCGTGGTGTCGAAGATCGTGCCGATCGAGGACATGCCGTTCCTCGAGGACGGAACGCATGCCGACATCGTGCTCAATCCGCTCGGCGTGCCGTCGCGCATGAACGTCGGTCAGATCCTTGAGACCCATCTCGGTTGGGCCTGCGCGGGCCTCGGCAAGCGCATCGGCCAGACCATCGACGCCTACTATCAGAGGCAGGATCTCAAGCCGCTGCGCGAGACCCTGAAGAAGATCTATGGCGAGGATGAAACCATCAAGTCGCTGAACGACAACGAGTTGGTCGAACTCGGCCGCAATCTGAGCCACGGCGTGCCGATCGCAACGCCGGTGTTCGACGGCGCCAAGGAGGCCGACATCGAGGAGATGCTGAAGCTCGCGGGCTTCGACGCCTCCGGCCAGTCGACCGTCTATGACGGCCGCACCGGCGATGCGTTCGATCGCAAGGTGACGATGGGCTACATCTACATGCTCAAGCTGCACCATCTCGTGGACGACAAGATCCACGCGCGTTCGATCGGTCCGTACTCGCTCGTCACCCAGCAGCCGCTGGGCGGCAAGGCGCAGTTCGGCGGCCAGCGCTTCGGCGAAATGGAGGTCTGGGCGCTGGAAGCCTACGGCGCCGCCTACACGCTGCAGGAAATGCTGACCGTGAAGTCGGACGACGTCGCCGGCCGTACCAAGGTGTACGAGGCGATCGTGCGCGGCGACGACACCTTCGAGGCCGGCATTCCGGAATCGTTCAACGTGCTGGTCAAGGAAATGCGCTCGCTCGGCCTCAACGTCGACCTGCACAATTCCAAGGTGGGACCGGCGCCGACGTCGGAAGCGGCCGAGTAACGCGTTGATTTACGCCCGGCGCGAAAGCGCCGGGCCTTCGCGCTCTGCTCGGACGTTGAGTGGGGCGCGCGTTGAATAAAAGTTTCGAATTTGCTGCCGGTGACGATCGGCACGCGAGGAGAAGACCATGAATCAAGAGATTATGAATCTTTTCAATCCGACGACGCCGGCTCAGGTCTTCGACCAGATCCGGATTTCGATCGCGTCTCCGGAGAAGATTCTGTCCTGGTCCTACGGCGAGATCAAGAAGCCGGAGACCATCAACTACCGCACCTTCAAGCCGGAGCGTGACGGCCTGTTCTGCGCGCGCATCTTCGGGCCGATCAAGGACTACGAGTGCTTGTGCGGCAAGTACAAGCGGATGAAGTACAAGGGCATCATCTGCGAGAAGTGCTCGGTCGAAGTGACGCTGTCGCGCGTCCGGCGCGAGCGCATGGGCCATATCGAGCTGGCGGCGCCGGTCGCCCACATCTGGTTCCTGAAGTCGCTGCCGTCGCGCATCGGCCTCTTGCTCGACATGACGCTGAAGGATCTCGAGCGGATCCTGTACTTCGAATACTACGTCGTTCTCGAGCCGGGCCTGACCGCGCTGAAGGACCGTCAGCTGCTGTCGGAAGACGAGTATCTGAAGGCGCAGGACGAGTACGGCCAGGATTCCTTCACCGCCATGATCGGCGCGGAAGCGATCCGCGAGCTGCTCAAGGGGCTCGAGCTCGAAAAGCTCGAGGCGACGCTGCGTGCCGACATGGCGGAGACCGACTCCGACATCAAGCACAAGAAGCTCGCCAAGCGTCTGAAGATCGTCGAGGCCTTCCGCGTCTCCGGCAACAAGCCGGAATGGATGATCATGACGGTCGTGCCGGTGATCCCGCCGGACCTGCGTCCGCTGGTGCCGCTCGACGGCGGCCGGTTCGCGACCTCGGACCTCAACGACCTGTATCGCCGCGTCATCAACCGCAACAACCGCTTGAAGCGGCTGATGGAGCTGCGTGCGCCTGACATCATCATCCGCAACGAAAAGCGCATGCTGCAGGAGGCCGTCGACGCGCTGTTCGACAACGGTCGCCGCGGCCGCGTCATCACCGGCGCCAACAAGCGCCCGCTGAAGTCGCTCGCCGACATGCTGAAGGGCAAGCAGGGCCGGTTCCGTCAGAACCTGCTCGGCAAGCGCGTCGACTATTCGGGCCGTTCGGTGATCGTGGTCGGTCCCGAGCTGCGCCTGCATCAGTGCGGCCTGCCGAAGAAGATGGCGCTTGAGCTGTTCAAGCCGTTCATCTACTCGCGGCTCGACGCCAAGGGCCTGTCCACCACGGTGAAGCAGGCCAAGAAGCTGGTCGAGAAGGAGCGTCCGGAGGTCTGGGATATCCTCGACGAGGTGATCCGCGAGCATCCGGTGCTGCTGAACCGCGCGCCGACGCTGCACAGGTTGGGCATCCAGGCGTTCGAGCCGGTGCTAATCGAGGGCAAGGCGATCCAGCTGCATCCGCTGGTCTGCGCCGCGTTCAACGCCGACTTCGACGGCGACCAGATGGCCGTGCACGTTCCGCTGTCGCTCGAAGCGCAGCTGGAAGCGCGCGTCCTGATGATGTCGACCAACAACATCCTGCATCCCGCAAACGGCCAGCCGATCATCGTGCCGTCGCAGGACATCGTGCTCGGCCTCTACTACGTCTCGATCATGCGCGAAGGCCTGCCCGGCGAGGGCAAGATCTTCGGCGACATGGCCGAGCTCGAGCACGCCCTGCATTCGAAGGTCATCCACCTCCACACCAAGATCAAGTACCGGTGGGAAGGCCTCGACGAGGAAGGCAAGATGTCCAAGCGGTGGATCGAAACCACCGCGGGCCGCGTCATGCTAGGCAACCTGCTGCCGAAGAGCACCAAGATCTCGTACGACATCATCAACAAGCTGATGACCAAGCGCGAGATCTCCGGCGTGATCGACCAGGTCTACCGTCACTGCGGTCAGAAGGAGACGGTGATCTTCTGCGACCGCATCATGGCGCTCGGCTTCTACAACGCCTTCAAGGCGGGCATCTCGTTCGGCAAGGACGACATGGTCGTGCCGGCGTCGAAGTGGAAGATCGTGGATCAGACCCGTACGCTGGCGAAGGATTTCGAGCAGCAGTACAATGACGGTCTGATCACCCATGGCGAGAAGTACAACAAGGTCGTCGACGCCTGGTCGAAGGCCGGTGAAGAAGTCGCCAAGGCGATGATGAAGGAGATCTCGTCCGTCAAGAAGACGGCCAGCGGAGCGGAAGCCGAAGTGAACTCCATCTACATGATGGCGCACTCCGGTGCGCGTGGTTCGCCGGCCCAGATGCGCCAGCTCGCCGGCATGCGCGGCCTGATGGCCAAGCCGTCGGGCGAGATCATCGAGACGCCGATCATTTCCAACTTCAAGGAAGGTCTGTCGGTGCTCGAGTACTTCAACTCGACCCACGGCGCCCGCAAGGGCCTCGCGGACACCGCGTTGAAGACCGCGAACTCCGGCTACCTGACCCGCCGTCTGGTCGACGTCGCGCAGGACTGCATCATCACGCAGACCGATTGCGGCACCAAGCTCGGCATCAAGATGCGCGCCATCGTCGATGCCGGCACGGTCGTTGCCTCGCTCGGCTCGCGTATCCTGGGCCGTACGGCCTGCGATGACGTGCGCGATCCCGCCACCAACGAGATTGTCGTCAAGCGCGACACGTTGATGGAGGAGACCCATGTCGACGCGATCCAGCAGGCCGGCATCCAGGAAGTGAAGATCCGCTCGGCGCTGACCTGCGAGCTGATCAACGGTATCTGCGCCAAGTGCTACGGCCGCGATCTGGCCCGCGGCACCCCGGTCAACCACGGTGAGGCCGTCGGCGTCATCGCGGCGCAGTCGATCGGTGAACCCGGCACGCAGCTGACGATGCGCACGTTCCACATCGGCGGCGCAGCGCAGCTCAACGAGCAGTCGTTTGTCGAATCGAACTTCGACGGCAAGATCGTGATCAGGAACAAGGCGATCGCCCGCAACAGCGAAGGCAATCTGGTCGCGATGGTGCGCAACATGGTCGTTGCGATCGTCGATGCCGACGGCACCGAGCGTGCAACCCACCGTATTCAGTACGGTTCGAAGATGCACGTCGACGAAGGCGACATGGTCAAGCGCGGCCAGCGCATCGCGGAGTGGGATCCCTACACCCGTCCGGTGCTCACCGAAGTCGAGGGCACGATCGGTTTCGAGGATCTGGTCGAAGGCCAGTCGATCTCGGAAACGCTCGACGAGTCGACCGGTATCGCCAAGCGCGTGGTCATCGACTGGCGCACGACGCGCGGCGGTTCGGACCTGCGTCCGGCCATCGTGGTCAAGGGCAAGGACGGCAAGGTGATGAAGCTCGCGCGTGGCGGCGATGCCCGCTACATGCTGTCGGTCGACGCCATTCTGTCGGTCGATACCGGCGCGAAGGTGATGCCCGGCGACATCCTGGCGCGTATCTCGACCGAGAGCGCCAAGACGCGTGACATCACCGGCGGTCTGCCGCGGGTGGCGGAACTGTTCGAGGCTCGCAAGCCGAAGGATGCGGCGATCATCGCGGAGACCGCGGGAACGATCCGCTTCGGCCGCGACTACAAGAACAAGCGCCGCATCTCGATCGAGCCGATGGACAAGACCGAGGAGCCGCGCGAGTACCTGATCCCGAAGGGCAAGCACATCCACCTTCAGGACGGCGACATCGTCGAAAAGGGCGATTTCATCGTCGAAGGCAATCCGGCGCCGCACGACATCCTGGCGATCAAGGGCATCGAGGAACTCGCTGCCTATCTGGTCAACGAAATCCAGGAGGTCTACCGGTTGCAGGGCGTGCTCATCAACGACAAGCACATCGAGGTGATTGTCCGTCAGATGCTGCAGAAGGTCGAAGTTACCGATCAGGGCGACACCGACATGATCTCGGGCGAGCAGGTCGACAAGATCGAGTTCGACGCGCTCAACACCAAGGCCAAGGAGGAGGGCAAGAAGCCCGCCACGGGGACGCCGGTTCTGCTCGGCATCACCAAGGCGAGCTTGCAGACCCGCTCCTTCTTCTCGGCGGCGTCGTTCCAGGAGACCACGCGCGTGCTCACCGAAGCTGCCGTCAACGGCAAGGTGGACCCGCTCGAAGGCCTCAAGGAGAACGTCATTGTCGGCCGCCTGATCCCGGCCGGCACCGGCGCCTCGATGGCGCGGATTCGCGAAGTCGCGGTCAAGCGCGACAAGCTGATCCTCGACGAGCGCGAGAAGCAGCAGGCGGCGATCGTGCCGACGGCTCCGGAAGCGGAGCCGCTGGCGCTGCCGCCCGCGGAATAAGCATCCGCAAGACTACGGTAGTCAGCGAGAAGGCCGGCGTTCTGCCGGCCTTTTTGTTACTTTCTTGCCTTGCTGCGGTGCAGGGACGCAGTTTGTTCATCTTCCCTTCAGGCAAAAAAGTGCCTTTGCTAGGGTGACTTAGACCGGCTGTTTGGCTCGTGCCGGAGACGACGGAATCGATATGCTCGACTTGGCGATTGTAGGCGGCGGCCCCGGGGGGCTGATGAGCGCCTGGTATCTGAAGCGCAAACTCGGCGACCTCTGCCGCATCACCATCTTCGAGGCGTCGAACCGTCTCGGGGGCAAGATTCTCACGCGCAAATTCGACACCGCGCCCGCGATGTACGAGGCCGGCGTCGCCGAGATCTACGATTACTCGATGACGGGACCCGACCCGCTGCGCGAGCTGATCCAGCATTTCGGACTGCAGACGATCCCGATGGATGCCGAGCAGGTGCAGCTCGACGGCGAACTGCTGGCCGACGTTCCCGGCATGCGCCGCAAATACGGCGCGAAGACCGCGGCTGCGATCGAGGCGTTCCGCAAGCGCTGCAGCGAGCTGGTGTCGCCGATCGAGTATTACGAGGGCGTCGGCGCCCACGACAACGAACATCCGTGGGCCTACAAGACCGCCGAGCAGATCCTCGACGAAGAGGTCGAGGACGTGACCGCAAAGCGGTTCTTCAAGGTGATGGCGCGCTCCGACCTCGCGACCGAGAGCCACAACACCAACGGCCTCAACGCGCTGAAGAACTACGTGATGGATGTCGACGGCTATATCGGCCTGTATTCGATCCAGAACGGCAACGAGCAGCTGATCGATTGCCTGCGCTCGGAGGTCAGCGCCGACATCCAGCTCAACCATCGCGTCCTCAAGGTCGGCAAGACCGCAAGCGGCCGCTACCAGCTCAACATGATGAACGGCAAGGGGCCGGAGACGCGCGACTTCGACCTCGTGCTGGTCTGCCTTCCGCACTCCTGGCTCGCGACCATGCGCTGGGACGGCGAACAGCTGCGCAAGTCGATGGTCAAGCACGTCGCCTATTTCGATCGTCCGGCGCACTATCTGCGCGTCTCGATCCTGTTCGACGAGCCGTTCTGGGGCGAGAAGATCCCGGGCGCCTGGTTCATGTCGGAAGCGTTCGGCGGCTGCTGCGTCTACAACGAGGGCGCGCGCCACGATGTCGGCAAGCACGGCGTGCTGAACTGGCTGATCGCCGGCTCCGACGCGCTCGCCTTCGCCAATCTCAGCGACGAGGAACTGATCGACACCGCGCTGAAGTCGCTGCCGGCCTCGCTCGGCGATGCGCGTGCGCATTTCCTCGAGGGCAAGACCCATCGCTGGCTGTCGTCGGTCAACGCGCTGCCGGGCGGCCTGCCGGTGCGCGACGTCATGACCAACCACCGTCCCGACCCGAAGCAGCACCCCGGCATCGTGGTGGTCGGCGACTATCTGTTCGATTCGACGCTGAACGGGCTGCTCGATTCCTCCGACGCCGCGACCGACATCATCGTCACCGAGATGATGCGGCTGCGCCGCGCCCGTGCGCAGGACGAAGGCGCGCTGTCCGACAAGATCGATCGCCACTATTTCGAGAATTATCGCGGCGCCGGTCCCTACAGCGAAGTCTGGCGCAACTTCACCGACCCGGCCTATCTGACCGACCTGATCAAGACGGTGTGGGGCAGGGCGAAGGGCTACAAGCTGCTGATCGCCGGCTCCGCCAGCGGCGAACTGGTCGGCGCGTTGCGCGAGCGCGGCATCGATGCCTGGGGCATCGAAAACAACCGCTACATCCACGGCAAGACGCCGAAGGCGCTCAAGAAGTACAACAAGCTCGGCTCGATCGCCGATATGCCCTTCAAGGACAACGAGTTCGACTTCGTGTTCGAGACCTCGCTGTGCCATCTAAGCGAGAAGCAGGTGGTGCGCGGGGTGCGCGAGCTCAACCGCGTGGTCAAGACCGGTGTCGTATTCGCGTCGGTGACCTCGGACATGGCGCCGGCGGTGATTGATCGCTACGACCTGCTGCGCGGCGTGAAGAAGCTCGGCACCTGGTGGGAATGGTCGGAACTGTTCTTCGGCAACGGCTTCGACCTGTCGATGCATCGCCGCGACTGCACCGATGCGCTGTGGACGTTGACGCTTGCCGCCAACAAGGGGCCGGGGCAGTGGTACGCCGACTCCGACAGCCTGCGCTATTCCTTCTTCGACAAGGTCGAGGCCGATCTCGACGACTAGCGGCAACGCGGCGTTGCCGTGATCCCGAATCCACGGACCGCGCGCCGCGCCGTTGCAAACGCTTTGCCGAATTCAATGTGATCGCATAGGATTGTACCGGCAGCGTTCGCCGCTGCGGTTTCGATTTGCGGTCATGCCGGCCGTGGAGCATCGGTTGGTTTCATGGCGCCAAGACCTCCTGCATCAAGACCTCCTGCATCAGACGATCCGAATCGATCGGCGGCCGACGATATCGAGCTGAAGAAAAAGTCTGCGGCCGCGGCCGGTGCGCCTGCGGCAACGGCCTCCGCCAAGCCGGCCGCTGCGCCGGCCAATGACGACGATGATCAGGACGAGGACGACGAGTTCGAGCTCGACGACGATGATGACGAGGACCTCGTCGTCTTCACCGCCAGGGAAGCCGCCGGCGCGCTCTCCACGATCTTCGGCTTCGTCAAGCCGATCCTGACCAACTACAAGAAGCCGCTCGCTTTCGTCGCCGTAGGCGTGCTGGTCGAGACGTTGTTCAACGTCATCATGCCGCTCAGCCTGAAATTCCTGATCGACGACGCGCTCGGCGAGGAGGATTTCCAGGCCCTTTACAAGATACTCGGCGTACTCGCGGTCGCCGGCATCGTCACCTCGATCATCGCGGTCTGGTACGAGCGCTGGGATGCGCGGCTTGGCGCGGGCATCATCGCCGACGTCCGGACCCGCATCTTCGACCACGTCCAGAACCTGCCGTCGGCCTATTTCGCGCGCACCAAGCGCGGCGAGATCCTGTCGCGTTTCTCGATCGATCTGTCGGCCTTCGAGGGCTCGGTCAAGACCTTCGCCAACAGCGCCGCGCTGCCGGGCCTCGAGCTGATCGCCGGCATCATCCTGATGCTGTTCCTGAACTGGCAGCTTGCCGTGGTCGCCTTGCTGGTGTTTCCGATCACGCTGATCGGGCCGCGAATCCTGACGCCGAAGGCGGTGCTGGCGAACTACGAGCAGAAGCAGAACGAAGCCGCGCTGCTCGGCATGGTGCAGGAGAACGTCGCTGCCCAGGCGGTGGTGAAGGCGTTCAACCTGCAGCGCCGGGCGCTCGGCTGGTTCACGCTGCGCAACCGCGACGTCCGCGCCAAGGCCGCCTCAGCCATGTTCCTGTCCACCATGGTGGAGCGCACCGTCACCATTTCGGTGCTGCTGCTGCACCTCGTGGTGTTGGCGATCGGCGCCTATCTCGCCACCAAGGGGCAGATCACGGTCGGCACCTTCGTGACCTTCGAGAGCGCATTCTGGGAGGTGTCGTACAACATCGCCCATCTCATGCATTTCATCCCGGTGTCGATCCAGTCTGCGGCGGCGGTGCGGCACATCCAGGAGTTGCTCGATGAGCCGACCCGCGGCGCCGACCGTCCCGGTGCGCCGGATCTGCCGCGCATCACCAACGACATCTCCTTCGACCGCGTCACCTTCCAATATGAGGGAACGCAGACGCCGGTGCTCGACAATTTCAGCCTCAAGCTCAATGCCGGCAAGAGCATTGCGATCGTCGGTCCCAGCGGCTCCGGCAAGAGCACGTTGATCAACCTGATCCTGCGGCTCTACGTGCCCGACGAGGGCCGCGTCACCATCGACGGCGTCGATATCCGCCGGGTGACGCGCGAGTCGCTGCGGGCCAGCATGGCGGTCGTATTCCAGGAGAACATGCTGTTCAACATGTCGATCCGCGAAAACATCCGGCTCGGCAAGGAGGGGGCCAGCGACGCGGAGGTCGAGGACGCCGCGAAGAAGGCCGAGATCCATCGCTACATCATGAGCCTGCCGCAGCGCTACGACACGCCGGTCGGCGAGCGCGGCGACACCTTGTCCGGCGGCCAGCGCCAGCGCATCGCGATCGCGCGCGCGATCATCCGCAACCCGTCCGTGCTGCTGCTCGATGAGGCGACCTCGGCGCTCGACCAGACCACGGAAGCGGCGATCAACCGCACGCTGCTCAAGGTCGCCGAGGGTCGCACCATGATCTGGTCGACGCACCGACTGGCCTCGGTGGTCGAGATGGACGAGATCATCGTGATCTCCGGCGGCAGGGCGATCGAACGCGGCTCGCACGAGGAACTGCTGGCCCTGAATGGCGTCTACCGCAAGCTGTGGGACGACCAGAGGCATGTCCACCACGACGCGGACGACGAGGATGACGACGACGATGACGATGACGAAGACGATGAGGACGAAGACGAGGTGTGAGTCCCGCGCCGCGTCGCCGGCGATGGTCGGACGCTGGATTCTTTTTAACGCGTTTTCTTTCCCCTTCGCTCGAAAACGCTCCTGCTGATCACGCCTCTACGCCCTGTCTGCGGCGTGCGGACGTTGCTGGAAGTGATTGGCGGACCGTGTCGCTGACGCTGCCTGCGGGCGGTGCAGCCGGCGCAGCGTGCCCCGGCCGAGATAGCCGAGGAAGCGCGCCCAGCGCTGGGCCTGCCAGTAGGGCCCGCTGCCGATCGACACCTCGCGGAAGTTGAATGCCTTGGCATTCGACCAGGCGTCGCACTCCGTCTTGACCGGATCGTCGTAGAACGCCGTGATCTTCTCCTCGCCCATCCCGTCGGTCGCAAGCCAGGCCGGGATATGGACGTTGCAGAGCTGGGACACGTCGGTGAACACCTTGTCGGTCCCGGTGCCGGTGACGGGGCAGGTGCTGGCGAAGGCGTCGCCGACCAGCACGACGCCGGCCTGCCGATAGCCGGTGCTGACATAGACGTCGGCGGGCCTGATCTTGATGTCGCCGGCGACATCGAACTCACCGGTGAGCCGGCGCAGCCGCGGCAGCGCCGCGTTGAGCGTCTCGACCGGATTGCGCCGCATCGCCCGCAGCCACGGATCGTCGGCCGGGCGGTAGGTGAACAGGTTGGCGCGCATCCGGTTTCCGACCGGAAACAGCGTGATGTAGGGGATGCGGTCGCTCGGCCGCTCCGAAAAGTAGGTCATGGCCGCGAACGGGAAGGCGGGGCGGCCGACGGGGACGAAATCGAAGCCGATCGAGATCGAGTGGCAGAAGCTGGTCACCAGCCGCTCGATACCGAGCATCCGGCGCAGCCCGACATTCAGGCCGTTGGCGAGCACCACGAGGCGCGCCGAGATTTCCTCGCCGCCCGAAAGCACCAAGCGCTGCCGCTCGGAGCTGGTCGCGACATTGACGACCTTGTCGCGGATGAATTCGGCCGGCCCGGCGATCTCGGCCCGGATCGCAGTGATCAGCGCGTCGTACATGAGACCGTATTGCCGGCTCGGCTGCCGGTCGAGCAGACGGCCGAATCGCGCGATCCAGTTCTCGCCGTCGAGCGTCGCCGAAAGCAGCACGGATTCGGCAATCCCGGTCCGGGCGAATCGCGCGAGCTGCAGGTCGCCGCCGATCTTTTCGACGCGGAAGTCGAACGGATAGACCTGATGGGGGTCGATCAGGACGGTCGGTATCCCGGCACGGCCGAGCATGGCGGCCGCGGTCGAGCCCGCAAGACCTCCGCCGATGATCGCGATGTCGGTGTACCGCATGACGTTTTCCGTGGCCGTAGACCGCAATTTTTGCGCTGCGAATGGCAAATAAAGGCTTAGTTTCGAAATTGGCCTTCGGGTCCAAGTTGGGGAGAATTGTTTCCAATCATATTGTACCCGGATATAATGTGATTCCGCTGGCGTACCGGAGATTCGGATTGAGGCGAGGGGAGGCGTGAAGGCTGTCACATTTCATCGCTCGGCGAGGCGCCGCGAAATGCGAAATCTGCAAGCGCCAGAGGCGTTTCTTTGCTTGTCGTTTTGCTTGACTTCACTATCTCTCGCTTATACAAGGCGCTCACTTAACGACAGGCGGTGAGCTACGCCAGCGTCGGAACGGAACACCCCAAAGCCCTTTTTCAGGCGCCGGACGGGCACCAACCTCGACGAATGCCGCTCAAACGCTGTCGATGATAGCTAGGCAATGCCAGGACGATTTTAGTTCTCTTGAGCGCGTCCTCTTGAGAGTGAATTCGGATGCATGACCTCGGTGGCGGACCGAACAGCGAACGCTGAACGGTTCGGAATCGCGGTCCTCTGTGGCGTCGATGCGCTTTCCGCTCAGTGATGAGTGGTTGGCGCGATTTCGCTTTGCGCGGGTGTTTGTTCCGCGTCGGGCGGGCCGTACGGGACGGCTAGTCCTGAGAAGAAATTTGCGGAGCCATTCAAGGTTTCCGCGCGAACTAAAGGGTGAAGGCTGCATGCCGACGATCAACCAGCTGATCGCAAAACCACGTGAAGTGCAGAAGTCGCGCAAGAAGGTGCCGGCGCTGCAGCAGTCGCCGCAGAAGCGCGGCGTGTGCACGCGCGTCTACACCACGACCCCGAAGAAGCCGAACTCGGCGCTTCGTAAGGTCGCCAAGGTGCGCCTGACCAACGGCTTCGAGGTGATCGGCTACATCCCGGGTGAAGGCCATAACCTGCAGGAGCACTCGGTGGTCATGATCCGCGGCGGCCGCGTCAAGGACTTGCCCGGCGTGCGCTACCACATCCTCCGTGGCGTGCTGGATACCCAGGGCGTCAAGAACCGTAAGCAGCGTCGTTCGAAGTACGGCGCGAAGCGTCCGAAGTAAGCGGGAAACGATCAGATGTCGCGTCGCCATTCTGCTGAGAAGCGTGAAGTTCTTCCGGATCCGAAGTTCGGGAACGTCATCATTACGAAGTTCATGAACTCGGTGATGTACGCCGGGAAGAAGTCGGTCGCCGAAAACATCGTCTACGGTGCGCTCGGCATGATCGAGGCCAAGACCAAGCAGCCGCCGCTCGGCGTGTTCGAGCAGGCGCTTGAGAATGTGATGCCGACCATCGAGGTTCGTTCCCGCCGCGTCGGCGGCGCGACCTACCAGGTGCCGGTGGAAGTCCGCTCGGTGCGCCGTCAGGCGCTCGGCATCCGCTGGCTGATCTCGGCCGCCCGTGAGCGCAACGAGAAGACCATGACGGAGCGTCTGTCGGCGGAGCTGCTCGACGCCTCGAACAATCGCGGCAACGCCGTCAAGAAGCGTGAAGACGTGCACCGGATGGCGGAAGCCAACCGCGCCTTCTCGCACTATCGCTGGTAAGGCGATCAACGGAATTTAAGGAACAGTCTCATGCCCCGCCAACATGCCATCGAGGACTACCGCAACTTCGGTATCATGGCGCATATCGACGCCGGCAAGACCACGACCACCGAGCGCATCCTGTATTACACCGGCAAGAGCCACAAGATCGGCGAAGTGCACGAAGGTGCCGCGACGATGGACTGGATGGAGCAGGAGCAGGAGCGTGGCATCACGATCACTTCGGCTGCGACCACCGCGTTCTGGAACGGCAAGCGCCTGAACATCATCGACACCCCCGGCCACGTCGACTTCACCATTGAAGTCGAGCGTTCGCTGCGCGTGCTCGACGGCGCCGTTTGCGTTCTCGACTCCAATCAGGGCGTCGAGCCGCAGACCGAGACCGTCTGGCGTCAGGGCGACAAGTACAAGGTTCCGCGCATCGTCTTCGCCAACAAGATGGACAAGACCGGTGCCGACTTCTTCAAGTGTCTGTCTGACATCGTCGACCGCCTCGGCGCCAAGCCGATCGCGATCCAGCTGCCGATCGGTGCCGAGAACAACTTCAAGGGTCTCGTCGACCTCGTGAAGATGAAGGGCATCGTCTGGAACGATGAGTCGCTCGGCGCCAAGTTCGACTATGTCGACATCCCGGAAGACCTGGTCGAGCAGGCCAAGGAATATCGCGAGAAGATGGTGGAAGCCGCCGTCGAGCTCGACGACGATGCTTTGGCTGCCTTCCTCGACGGCAAGGAGCCGGACGAGGCGACCCTGAAGCGCCTGATCCGCAAGGCCGTGCTGACCGGCGCGTTCTATCCGGTGCTGTGCGGCTCCGCGTTCAAGAACAAGGGCGTGCAGCCGCTGCTCGACGCCGTCGTCGACTACCTGCCGTCGCCGATCGACGTGCCCGCGATCAAGGGCACCGATGAGGACGGCAACGAAGTCGTGCGCCATGCGGACGACAAGGAGCCGCTGGCTCTGCTCGCGTTCAAGATCATGGACGACCCCTTCGTCGGCACCATCACCTTCTGCCGCATCTATTCGGGCATCCTGCAGTCGGGCACCGGCGTGGTGAACTCGACCCGTGAGAAGAAAGAGCGCATCGGCCGCATGCTGCTGATGCATGCGAACAACCGCGAAGACATCAAGGAAGCCTATGCCGGCGACATCGTCGCGCTGGCTGGCCTGAAGGAAGCGCGCACCGGTGACACGCTGTGCGATCCCGACAAGCCGGTCATCCTCGAGAAGATGGAATTCCCGGAGCCGGTGATCGAGATCGCGATCGAGCCGAAGTCGAAGGCCGACCAGGAAAAGCTCGGCGTGGCGCTTGCCAAGCTCGCCGCGGAGGATCCGTCGTTCCGCGTGTCGACCGACCAGGAGTCCGGCCAGACCATTCTCAAGGGCATGGGCGAACTGCATCTCGACATCAAGGTCGACATTCTCAAGCGCACCTACAAGGTCGATGCCAACATCGGCGCGCCGCAGGTGGCGTTCCGCGAGCGCGTGACCAAGAAGGCCGAGGTCAAGTACACGCACAAGAAGCAGACCGGCGGTACCGGTCAGTTTGCCGAAGTGTCGATCGTCGTCGAGCCGAACGAGCCCGGCAAGGGCTATGAGTTCGAATCGAAGATCGTCGGCGGTGCGGTGCCGAAGGAATACATCCCCGGCGTCGAAAAGGGCCTCAACAGCGTGATGGGCTCCGGCGTCGTTGCCGGCTTCCCGGTGGTGGACGTCAAGGTGCAACTGGTCGACGGCAAGTATCACGACGTCGACTCGTCGGCGCTGGCGTTCGAAATCGCGTCGCGGGCTGCGTTCCGCGAGGCGCTGACGAAGGGCAAGTCCGTTCTGCTCGAGCCGATCATGAAGGTCGAGGTGGTGACCCCGGAAGACTACACCGGTTCGGTCATCGGCGATTTGAATTCGCGGCGCGGCCAGATCCAGGGTCAAGACATGCGCGGCAACGCCAACGTCATCAATGCGATGGTGCCGCTCATGAACATGTTCGGTTACGTGAACAACCTGCGCTCGATGAGCCAGGGGCGCGCGACCTTCACAATGCAGTTCGATCACTACGCCGAAGCTCCGGCGAACGTGTCGGCTGAAGTCCAGAAGAAGTTTGCCTGATTGTCGTTGATGGCAGTCAACGATTGAACGGAGAGTCAAATGGCCAAAGCTAAATTCGAACGTAACAAGCCCCACTGCAACATCGGCACCATCGGTCACGTCGACCATGGCAAGACCTCGCTGACCGCAGCGATCACCAAGGTGCTCGCAGAAACCGGCGGCGCGACGTTCACCGCCTACGACCAGATCGACAAGGCGCCGGAAGAGAAGGCGCGCGGCATCACGATCTCGACCGCTCACGTCGAGTACGAGACGAAGAACCGCCACTACGCTCACGTCGACTGCCCCGGCCACGCCGACTACGTGAAGAACATGATCACCGGTGCTGCCCAGATGGACGGCGCGATCCTGGTCGTGTCGGCTGCTGACGGCCCGATGCCGCAGACCCGCGAGCACATCCTGCTCGCCCGCCAGGTCGGCGTGCCCGCGCTCGTCGTGTTCCTCAACAAGTGCGACATGGTCGACGATCCGGAGCTGCTCGAGCTCGTCGAGCTCGAAGTCCGCGAGTTGCTCTCGAGGTACGAATTCCCGGGCGACACGATCCCGATCATCAAGGGCTCGGCGCTCGCCGCCCTCGAAGACAAGGACAAGAAGCTCGGCCACGACGCCATCCTCGAGCTGATGAAGAATGTCGACGAGTACATTCCGCAGCCGGAGCGTCCGATCGACCAGCCGTTCCTGATGCCGGTTGAAGACGTGTTCTCGATCTCGGGCCGCGGCACCGTCGTCACCGGCCGTGTCGAGCGCGGCATCATCAAGGTCGGCGAGGAAATCGAAATCGTCGGTATCCGCGACACCCAGAAGACCATCGTCACCGGCGTCGAAATGTTCCGCAAGCTGCTCGATCAGGGCCAGGCCGGCGACAACATCGGTGCGCTGCTCCGCGGCACCAAGCGCGAGGAAGTCGAGCGTGGCCAGGTGCTGTGCAAGCCCGGTTCGGTCAAGCCGCACACCAAGTTCAAGGCTGAGGCTTACATCCTCACCAAGGAAGAGGGCGGCCGTCATACCCCGTTCTTCACCAACTACCGTCCGCAGTTCTACTTCCGCACCACCGACGTGACCGGTGTCGTGCACCTGCCCGAAGGCACCGAGATGGTGATGCCGGGCGACAACATCGCGATGGAAGTGCACCTGATCGTGCCGATCGCGATGGAAGAGAAGCTGCGCTTCGCGATCCGCGAAGGCGGCCGCACCGTCGGCGCCGGCGTCGTCGCCGCCATCATCGAGTAAGGGTGGATCAGTCAGTTTGCAGCGGGTGGGTTCGCCCACCCGCCGCTCACCACTCGCTATTCGCTAATTGAGCGACGAAGAAAGAGATACGGCAATGAACGGCCAAAACATTCGCATCCGTCTCAAGGCGTTCGACCATCGAATCCTCGATACGTCGACCCGTGAGATCGTGAACACGGCGAAGCGCACCGGTGCGCAGGTTCGCGGACCGATTCCGCTGCCGACCCGCATCGAGAAGTTCACCGTCAACCGTTCGCCGCACGTTGACAAGAAGAGCCGCGAGCAATTCGAGATGCGCACTCACAAGCGCCTCCTCGACATTGTCGACCCGACCCCGCAGACCGTCGATGCGCTGATGAAGCTCGACCTGGCCGCCGGTGTCGACGTCGAGATCAAGCTCTAAGGTTTTGGATTTTTACGTCCGCCGCTTGCGGACAGAAAGACAGGAAGCACGCCGATGCGCTCCGGAGTGATCGCACAAAAGGTCGGGATGACGCGGGTCTTTACGGAGACCGGCGAGCATATCCCTGTGACCGTGCTGAAGTTGGGCAACTGCCAGGTGCTGGGCCACCGCACGACCGAGAAGAACGGCTATGTCGCTCTTCAGCTCGGCTCGGGCGCCCGCAAGACGGTGTACATGCCGAAGGCCGAACGCGGCCAGTTCGCGGTCGCCAAGGTCGAGCCGAAGCGCAAGGTCGCCGAGTTCCGCGTGTCCGAGGACGCGCTGATCCCGGTCGGCGCGGAGATCCAGGCGGACCATTTCGTGGTCGGCCAGTTTGTCGACGTGACCGGCACCTCGATCGGTAAGGGCTTCGCCGGCGGCATGAAGCGCTGGAACTTCGGCGGTCTGCGCGCCACCCACGGCGTGTCGGTCTCGCACCGCTCGATCGGTTCGACCGGTGGTCGTCAGGATCCCGGCAAAACCTTCAAGAACAAGAAGATGCCCGGTCACATGGGCGTCGACCGCATCACCACGCTCAATCTGCGCGTGGTATCGACCGACGTCGAGCGCGGCCTGATCCTCGTCGAAGGCGCCGTTCCCGGCTCCAAGGGCGGCTGGATCTCGGTGCGCGACGCCGTCAAGAAGCCGCTGCCGAAGGAAGCCCCGAAGCCCGGCAAGTTCAAGGTCGCCGGCGGTGAAGCTACCGAGGCTGTAGCCGAGAAGGAGGGCGTGTGAGATGGAACTGAAAGTCACCACCCTTGAAGGCAAGGACGCCGGCTCGGTTCAGCTGTCGGACGAGATCTTTGGTCTCGAGCCGCGCAAGGACATCATCCAGCGTTGCGTGCAGTGGCAGCTCAACAAGCGCCAGGCCGGCACCCACAAGGCCCAGGGCCGCGCCGACGTCTGGCGCACCGGCAAGAAGATGTACAAGCAGAAGGGCACCGGCGGCGCCCGTCACGGCTCGGCCCGCGTGCCGCAGTTCCGCGGCGGTGGCCGTGCATTCGGTCCGGTGGTTCGCTCCCATGCGACCGACCTGCCGAAGAAGGTGCGCGCGCTCGCGCTGAAGCATGCGCTGTCGGCCAAGGCCAAGGACGGCGGGCTGATCGTGATCGACAATGCGCAGCTCGAGGCCGCCAAGACCAAGGCACTGCTCGGTCACTTCTCGGGCCTCGGCCTGACCAACGCGCTGATCATCGACGGTGCGGAGCTGCACAACGGTTTCGCGACCGCGGCCCGCAACATCCCGAACATCGACGTGCTGCCGATCCAGGGCATCAACGTCTACGACATTCTCCGCCGCCACAAGCTGGTGCTGACCAAGGCTGCGGTTGATGCGCTGGAGGCGCGCTTCAAATGAAGAACATCGATCCGCGCCACTACGACGTCATCATCTCGCCGGTCGTGACGGAAAAGGCGACGCTCGCCTCCGAGCACAACAAGGTGCTGTTCAAGGTCGCCGGCAAGGCGACCAAGCCGCAGATCAAGGAAGCGGTCGAGAAGCTGTTCGACGTCAAGGTGAAGAGCGTCAACACTCTCGTTCGCAAGGGCAAGACCAAGGTGTTCCGCGGCAATCTCGGCTCGCAGTCGGACTCCAAGCGCGCGATCGTGACCCTTGAAGAGGGCCACCGCATCGACGTGACTACCGGACTATAAGGCGCAACGACGATGGCATTGAAAACCTACAATCCCACGACGCCGGGCCAGCGCCAGCTGGTCATGGTCGATCGTTCGGCGCTCTACAAGGGCAAGCCGGTGAAGACCCTGACCGAGGGCAAGCTCGGCAATGGCGGTCGCAACAACACCGGTCGCATCACCGTGCGTTTCCGCGGCGGCGGCCACAAGAAGGCCTACCGCACCGTCGACTTCCGCCGCGACAAGGTGGACATGCCGGCGGTCGTGGAGCGGCTCGAGTACGATCCGAACCGCACCGCGTTCATCGCGCTGATCAAGTATCAGGACGGCGAGCTGGCCTACATCCTGGCGCCGCAGCGTCTGGCGGCGGGCGACACCGTCGTCGCCGGCAACTATGTCGACGTGAAGCCGGGCAACGTCATGCCGCTCGGCAACATGCCGGTCGGCACGATCGTGCACAACATCGAGCTGAAGATCGGCAAGGGCGGCCAGCTGGCGCGCTCCGCCGGCACCTATGCCCAGATCGTCGGCCGCGACCAGGACTACGTGATCGTCCGCCTGAATTCGGGCGAGCAGCGTCTCGTGCACGGCCGCTGCCGCGGCACGATCGGCGCGGTCTCGAACCCCGATCACATGAACATCTCGATCGGCAAGGCCGGTCGTACCCGCTGGCTCGGCTGGCGTCCGCACAACCGCGGCGTCGTCATGAACCCGATCGATCACCCGCACGGCGGTGGTGAAGGTCGTACCTCGGGCGGCCGCCACCCGGTTACTCCGTGGGGCAAGCCGACCAAGGGCAAGAAGACCCGCACCAACAAGTCGACCAACAAATTCATTCTCCTCAGCCGCCACAAGCGGAAGAAGTAAGGAACGCCGGACATGGTTCGTTCAGTCTGGAAAGGCCCGTTCGTCGAGGGTTCTCTGCTCAAGAAGGCAGATGCCGCGCGCGCGTCCGGCCGTCACGACGTCATCAAGATCTGGAGCCGTCGCTCCACCATCCTGCCGCAGTTCGTCGGCCTGACCTTCGGTGTCTACAACGGCCAGAAGCATGTGCCGGTGGCGATCAACGAGGAAATGGTGGGTCACAAGTTCGGCGAGTTCTCGCCGACCCGGACCTTCCACGGCCACTCGGGCGACAAGAAAGCCAAGAAGGCTTGAGGAATAGACGATGAGCAAACCAAAGCGCGAACGTAGCCTCGCGGACAATGAGGCCAAGGCCGTCGCCCGCATGCTGCGCGTCAGCCCGCAGAAGCTCAACCTGGTGGCGCAGCTGATCCGCGGCCGCAAGGCATCGGCTGCGCTCGCCGACCTGCAGTTCTCGCGCAAGCGGATCGCGGTCGACGTCAAGAAGTGCCTGGAATCGGCGATCGCGAACGCCGAGAACAACCATGACCTCGATGTCGACGATCTCGTCGTTGCCGAGGCGCATGTCGGCAATGGCATCGTGATGAAGCGTTTTGCTCCGCGCGGCCGTGGCCGTTCGGGCCGTGTGTTCAAACCGTTCTCGCACCTGACCATCGTGGTTCGTCAGGTCGAGGCCGAGGCAAGCGCCTAAGAAGGGCGCAGGAGAAGACGATGGGTCAAAAGATCAATCCAATCGGGCTGCGTCTCGGCATCAACCGGACCTGGGACTCCCGTTGGTTCGCCGGCAAGCAGGAATACGGCAAGCTCCTGCACGAGGACGTCAAGATCCGCGAGATCCTGCACAAGGAGCTCAAGCAGGCGGCTGTCGCCCGCATCGTGATCGAGCGCCCGCACAAGAAGTGCCGCGTGACGATCCACTCGGCCCGTCCGGGTGTCGTGATCGGCAAGAAGGGCGCCGACATCGACAAGCTGCGCAAAAAGGTCGCCGACATCACCTCGTCGGACGTCGTGATCAACATCGTCGAAATCCGCAAGCCGGAGCTCGACGCGACCCTGGTCGCTGAATCGATCGCCCAGCAGCTCGAGCGCCGCGTTGCGTTCCGCCGCGCCATGAAGCGCGCCGTGCAGTCGGCGATGCGTCTCGGTGCCGAGGGCATCCGCATCAACTGCTCGGGCCGTCTCGGCGGCGCCGAAATCGCGCGCATGGAGTGGTATCGCGAAGGTCGCGTGCCGCTGCACACGCTGCGCGCCGACGTCGACTACGGCGTTGCCACCGCGTTCACGACCTTCGGCACCTGCGGCGTCAAGGTCTGGATCTTCAAGGGCGAGATCCTCGAGCACGATCCGATGGCCCAGGACAAGAAGATGGCCGAGGGCGACAACACGCCGCGTTCGCGCCGCGACGCCGCTTGAGGCAAAGCAGGAATTTGAGGGCTTAAAGCCATGATGCAACCTAAGAAGACGAAGTTCCGGAAGGCGCATAAGGGCCGTATCCACGGCGTTGCGACCTCTGGCGCGACGTTGGCGTTCGGCCAGTTCGGCCTGAAGGCGATGGAGCCTGAGCGCGTCACCGCCCGTCAGATCGAAGCCGCCCGCCGCGCGCTGACCCGTCACATGAAGCGCGCCGGCCGCGTCTGGATCCGGGTGTTCCCGGACGTGCCGGTGTCGAAGAAGCCCGCCGAAGTCCGCATGGGCTCCGGCAAGGGTGCGCCGGAATTGTGGGTGGTCCGGATCAAGCCGGGCCGCGTGATGTTCGAAATCGACGGCGTGCCGGTGCAGACCGCCAAGGAGGCGCTGTCGCTCGCCGCCGCCAAGCTGCCGATCAAGACGCGCTTCGTTGCGCGCATTGCGGAGTAATCGCCATGGCCGAGATGAAAGTTGAAGACATTCGCGCGATGAGCGACGACCAGCGGGAAGACGCGGTCCTGAACCTGAAGAAGGAACGCTTCAACCTGCGTTTCCAGCGCGCCACCGGGCAGCTGGAGAACACGTCGCGGATGCGGGAAGCCCGCCGCGATATCGCTCGTATCAAGACCATCGCCGCGCAGCTGCGCGCGAAGAAGAAGTAAGGGGCCAGCTATGCCGAAACGTACTCTGCAGGGCGTGGTCGTGAGCGACAAGCAAGCCAAGACCGTGGTGGTGCGCGTCGATCGCCGCTTCACCCACCCGATCTACAAGAAGACGATCCGCCGTTCCAAGAACTACCACGCGCACGACGAGGACAATCAGTTCAAGCCGGGCGACATGGTCTGGATCGAGGAATCGAAGCCGATCTCGAAGCTGAAGCGCTGGACCGTGGTCCGGGGCGAACACAAGAAAACGGCCTGATTACTTCGGCCTGGCCGAAGACATTCAGGGAAATTTTGGGCGCGCTAAAGCGCAGAAAGAGGACGAGGTGCATCAATGATTCAGATGCAGACCAACCTCGACGTGGCCGATAATTCAGGCGCACGCCGTGTCATGTGCATCAAGGTTCTTGGAGGTTCCAAGCGCCGCTATGCCACCGTGGGCGACGTTATCGTTGTGTCGATCAAGGAAGCCATTCCGCGTGGCAAGGTGAAGAAGGGCGACGTGATGAAGGCCGTCGTGGTCCGGGTCCGCAAGGACATCCGCCGCGCCGACGGTTCGGTCATCCGTTTCGACCGCAACGCCGCCGTGCTCATCAACAATCAGTCCGAGCCGGTCGGCACCCGTATCTTCGGGCCGGTGCCGCGCGAGCTGCGCGCCAAGAACCACATGAAGATCATTTCGCTTGCGCCGGAGGTGCTGTGATGGCTGCCAAGATCCGCAAGGGCGACAAGGTGATGGTGCTCACCGGCCGCGACAAGGGTCGCACCGGCGAGGTGTTCGAGGTGCGTCCGGACGAGAACAAGGCTCTCGTTCGCGGCATCAACATGGTGAAGCGTCACCAGAAGCAGAGCCAGACCCAGGAAGGCGGCATCATCTCCAAGGAGATGCCGATCGACCTGTCCAACATTGCGTATGTCGGCAAAGACGGAAAGCCGACCCGCATTGGGTTCAAGATTCATGCCGATGGCAAGAAGGTTCGTGTTGCCAAGAGCTCGGGAGCAGAGATCGATGGCTGAGACAGCTTACACGCCGCGCCTGCGCGCGGAGTATGACAAGAAGATCCGCGGCATGATGACCGAGAAGTTCGGTTATGCCAACGTGATGCAGGTGCCGCGCCTCGACAAGGTCGTGCTCAACATGGGCGTCGGCGATTCCGTCAACGACCGCAAGAAGGCCGAGACTGCCGCTGCCGAGCTGAGCCAGATCGCCGGCCAGAAGGCGATCGTGACCTATTCGCGGATCGCGATCGCGACCTTCAAGCTGCGTGAGAACCAGCCGATCGGCTGCAAGGTCACGCTGCGCAAGACCCATATGTACGAGTTCATCGACCGCCTGGTGAACGTGGCGCTGCCCCGCGTCCGTGACTTCCGCGGCCTGAACCCGAAGAGCTTCGACGGCCGCGGCAACTATTCGCTCGGCATCAAGGAGCACATCATTTTCCCCGAGATCGACTTCGACAAGGTCTCGGAAGCGCGTGGCATGGACATCACGGTGTGCACCACCGCCAAGACCGACGACGAGGCGCGTGCCTTGTTGGCCGCTTTCAATTTCCCGTTCCGGCAGTGAGTAGCTGAGCCAAAGCCACTCAAACGCGGATACCCAGGAGCCAAGCATGGCAAAGAAGAGTTCGATCGAGAAGAATAACCGGCGCAAGCGGATGGCGAAGAACGCTGCCCCGCAGCGCGAAAAGCTGAAGGCGATCATCGCCGACAAGACCAGGCCGATGGAAGAGCGCTTCGCGGCGACGCTGAAGCTCGCCGAGATGCCGCGCAACTCGTCGCCGACGCGCATCCGCAACCGTTGCGAGCTGACCGGGCGTCCGCGCTCGATCTATCGCAAGAACAAGCTCTCGCGCATCGCGCTGCGTGAACTCGGCTCCAAGGGCCTGGTTCCGGGCCTCGTGAAGTCGAGCTGGTAAGGGGAGGGTCGGAACAATGTCTACGCACGATCCGATCAGCGATCTCATCACCCGCATCCGCAACGCGCAGATGCGTTCGAAGTCCAAGGTCTCGAGCCCCGGCTCGAAGATGCGCGCCAACGTGCTCGAAGTGCTGAAGTCCGAGGGCTACATCCGCGGCTACGCCAGCGTCGAGCATGCCTCGGGCCGCAGCGAGCTCGAGATCGAGCTGAAATATTTCGACGGCGAGCCCGTCATCCGCGAGATCGAGCGGGTGTCGAAGCCGGGCCGCCGCGTTTACGCATCGGTGAAGAACCTGCCGCGCGTGAACAACGGTCTCGGCATTTCGGTGTTGTCGACGCCGAAGGGAATCATGGCTGACCACGAGGCGCGCGACGCCAACGTGGGCGGCGAAGTTCTCTTCACGGTGTTCTGAGGAAGGATTTTACGATGTCACGTATCGGCAAAAGGCCGGTGGCGATCCCGTCGGGTGTGACGGCAAGCGTCGAGGGCCAGACGGTGAAGGTGAAGGGGCCGAAGGGCCAGCTTCAGTTCGTCGTGCATGACGACGTCGAGGTGAAGTTCGAGAACGGCCAGGTCAAGGTCGCTCCGCGCGTCAAGACCAACCGCGCGCAGGCGATGTACGGCACCGCGCGCGCGCAGGTCGCCAACCTCGTCGAGGGGGTCACGAAGGGCTTCGAGAAGAAGCTCGAGATCACCGGCGTCGGCTACCGCGCCGCGATGCAGGGCAAGAACCTGCAGCTCGCGCTCGGCTACAGCCACGACGTGGTCTACGCGATCCCGGAAGGCATCACCATCGCGGTGCCGAAGCCGACCGAGATCACGATCACCGGCAACGATCCGCAGCGCGTCGGCCAGGTCGCCGCCGAGATCCGCGCCTACCGTCCGCCGGAGCCCTACAAGGGCAAGGGCGTGAAGTACGCCAACGAATTCATCTTCCGCAAGGAAGGCAAGAAGAAGTAACGGAGCCGGTCATGTCACTCAAGGTTACGAATGCCCGGCGCAAGCAGCGCGTCCGCCTTGCGCTTCGCCGCTCGGCAGGCGGCCGTCCGCGGCTGTCGGTGTTCCGCTCGTCCAAGCACATCTACGCCCAGGTCATCGACGACCAGAAGGGCGAGACGCTCGCGTCCGCCTCGTCGCTGGAGAAGAACCTGCGCGACGCCGGCAAGACCGGCGCCGACATCGATGCGGCGAAGGCCGTCGGCAAGCTGCTGGCGGAACGCGCGGCGCAGAAGGGTGTCAAGGAAGTCGTGTTCGATCGCGGCGCCTACATCTATCACGGGCGCGTCAAGGCGCTCGCGGACGCGGCGCGCGAAGGCGGATTGAGCTTCTAAACGAATCGAACGATTACCGGGATAGAGGCGTCAGGCCTCCTAGAGATTGGAAAACACCATGGCAGGTGAACGCGAACGCGGCGGACGCGAACGGAGCAGGGATCGCGAGGAGCGCGACAGCGAGTTCGTCGACAAGCTCGTCCACATCAATCGCGTGGCGAAGGTCGTCAAGGGCGGCAAGCGCTTCGGCTTTGCGGCGCTGGTCGTGATCGGCGATCAGAAGGGCCGGGTCGGTTTCGGCCACGGCAAGGCGCGCGAAGTTCCGGAAGCGATCCGCAAGGCGACCGAATCGGCGAAGCGCAACCTGACGCGGGTCGCGCTGCGCGAAGGCCGCACGCTGCATCACGACATCGCCGGCCGTCACGGCGCCGGCCGCGTCTATCTGCGTGCCGCTCCGGCCGGTACCGGCATCATCGCTGGCGGCCCGATGCGTGCGGTGTTCGAGACGCTCGGCATCCAGGACGTGGTGGCGAAGTCGATCGGCTCGTCGAATCCCTACAACATGGTTCGCGCGACTTTCGACGCGCTGAAGCATCAGGATTCGCCGCGCTCGGTGGCTGCGCGCCGCAACATCAAGGTCTCCACCCTGCAGTCGCGCCGCGTCGGCGGTGACGCCGAAGTGGTGGCGGAATAACAACGCGCGCTTCTCGAAGCGCTATTCGGAGTTACTGTCATGGCCAAGGCCAACAATCAGGCCAGCAAGACCATCAAGGTCGAGCAGATCGGCAGCGCAATCCGCCGCCATCACTCGCAGCGTTCGACGCTGATCGGCCTCAAGCTCAACAAGATCGGCCGGGTTGCCGAGCTGCAGGATACCCCTGAAGTTCGCGGCATGATCAGCAAAGTTCAGCATCTCGTCCGCGTCGTCGGCGAGTAAGCAGAGATAAGGAGAAGGGCGATGAAGCTCAGCGATATCGCCGACAACGCCGGCTCGCGCAAGAAGCGCATGCGTGTCGGCCGTGGCATCGGTTCCGGCAAGGGCAAGACCTCGGGCCGCGGCGGCAAGGGCCAGACCGCGCGTTCGGGCGTCCGCATCAAGGGTTTCGAAGGCGGCCAGATGCCGTTGCATCGCCGTCTGCCGAAGCGCGGCTTCAACAACATCTTCCGGCTCGACTTCGCCGAGATCAATCTCGACCGTCTGCAGGAAGCGATCGACAACAAGCTGGTCGATGCGAGCGCGACGGTGAACGTCGAGTCGCTGGTGAAGGCCGGCGTGCTGCGCCGCGCCAAGGACGGCCTGCGGCTGCTCGGCCGCGGCGAGATCAAGACCAAGCTGACCATCGAGGCGCACGGCGCTTCCAAGTCGGCCATTGCTGCGGTCGAGAAGGCCGGCGGCTCGGTCAAGATCCTGGCCCCCGCCAAGGACGAAGGCGAGGCGGCGTAACATCTGCGTCATTGCCCGCGGCCTGCGCGGGCAATCCGCAGATCGAATGATGGACTTATCGAGGCCGAGCACCAGATAATGTCCGGTGTCTGCCGATGGCCCCGAGAGAACTAGTTTCTTGGGGGCGTCGGCGAAGCGGGCTCCGGGAGAAAGCCGAACATGGTCTCAGCAGCCGAACAACTTGCCGCAAACCTCAATTTCGGACAGCTGGCGAAAGCCGACGAGCTGAAGAAGCGCATCTGGTTCACCCTGGGTGCGCTGCTTGTTTATCGGCTGGGCACCTATATCCCGCTGCCGGGCATCGATCCCAACATCTGGGAGCAGGTGTTTCGCAGCCAGTCCGGCGGCATCCTCGGCATGTTCAACATGTTCGCCGGCGGCGGCATCCACCGCATGGCGATCTTTGCGCTGAACATCATGCCGTACATCTCGGCATCGATCATCGTGCAGCTGCTGACCACCGTGTCGCCGCAGCTCGAGGCGCTCAAGAAGGAAGGCGAGGCGGGCCGCAAGACGCTGAACCAGTACACCCGCTATCTGACGGTGATCCTGGCGCTGTTCCAGTCCTACGGCATTGCGATCGGCCTCGAAGGCGCCGGCAACGTCGTCAGCGACCCCGGCATGTTCTTCCGGATCTCGACCGCGATCACGCTGACCGGCGGCACCATGTTCCTGATGTGGCTCGGCGAGCAGATCACCTCGCGCGGCATCGGCAACGGTATCTCGCTGATCATCCTGTCCGGCATCGTCGCCGAGCTGCCGTCGGCGCTCGCCAACATGCTGGAACTCGGCCGCCAGGGCGCGATGTCGACCGGCCTGATCCTGATCGTCATCGTGATGGCGGTCGCCGTGATCGCCTTCATCGTGTTCATGGAGCGTGCGCAGCGCCGGCTGCTGATTCAGTATCCGAAGCGCCAGGTCGGCAACAAGATGTTCGAGGGCCAGTCCTCGCATCTGCCGCTCAAGCTCAACACCTCGGGCGTGATTCCGCCGATCTTCGCCTCGTCGCTGCTGCTGCTGCCGACCACGGTTGCGAACTTCAACGCCGGCAAGGGGCCGGAGTGGTTCCAGTGGCTCACCACCCAGCTCAGCCATGGCCGGCCGCTGTTCCTGCTCTTGTATCTCGCGCTGATCGTGTTCTTCGCGTTCTTCTACACCGCGATCGTGTTCAACCCGACCGAGACCGCCGACAATCTGAAGAAGCATGGCGGCTTCATCCCGGGCATCCGGCCCGGTGAGCGCACCGCCGAATACATCGACTACGTGCTGTCGCGCATCACGGTGCTCGGTGCGATCTATCTCGCGATCGTCTGCCTGATCCCCGAAATTCTGATTTCCTACGCCTCGGTCCCATTCTACTTTGGTGGCACCTCGCTTTTGATCGTCGTCAGTGTAACGATGGATACGGTGTCGCAGGTTCAGGGCTATCTGCTCGCCCATCAGTATGAAGGGCTGATCAGGAAGTCGAAGCTCAGGGGAGGCCGCCGCCGCTGATCGCGGCGCGGCTCCAAACTCAAAACACAGGTGTGCGGACTTCGCCACCTAGCCGGGGGGCGAAACAGATATGAGATTGATCCTTTTAGGGCCGCCGGGCTCGGGCAAGGGAACCCAGGCGCAGCGGCTGGTGCACCGGCATGGCATCGTTCAGCTCTCGACCGGCGAGATGCTGCGCGCTGCCGCTGCCGCTGGCACCCCGGTCGGCTTGCAGGCCAAGGAGATCATGGCCAATGGCGGCCTGGTTCCCGACGAGGTCGTGGTCGGAATCATCGCCGACCGGATCGAGGAGCCTGATGCGAAGAAGGGCTTCATTCTCGACGGTTTCCCGCGCACCGTGCCGCAGGCGGAGGCGCTCGACGAGCTGCTCCGGAAAAGGCACCTCAAGCTCGATGCCGTCGTCGAACTGCGCGTCAACGAGAGTGCGCTGCTCGCCCGCGTCGAGAAGCGTGCCGAGGAAACCCGCGCGCGCGGCGAGGAAGTGCGCCTCGACGATACGCCGGAAGTGCTGACCAGGCGCCTGGCGCAGTACCGCTCGCTGACGGAACCTCTGATTCACTATTATTCGGAGCGGCGGAAGCTTCTGACGGTCGATGGCATGATGACCATTGAGCACGTCACGCGCGAGATCAACCGGATCCTGAGCGCACTCGGCGCGCTGGAACCGAAGGAGCACGAGGAGCCCAAGAGCGCCTCGAAGGCGTCCAAGACGGCTAAGAAGACTGCGAAAAGGGCGACCAAGAAGGCCGCCGAATCGGCCAAAAAAGCCGCCAAGCCGGCCCGGAAGGGGGCCAAGGCGGCCTCAAAGCTGGTCTCCAAGGCCAAAGCTGCCAAGAAAACTACCAAGAAAACTACCAAGAAAACGGCGAAGCAACCGGCCAGGAAGACCGTGAAGAAGGCCGCAAGGCAGGCCGCCCGTACCGCGAATGCCCGGAAGGGGGCAAAGGCCGCCAAAAAGGCAGCAAAAAGGCTCACGAAAAAGCGAGCTAAACGCTAGGAGCGGTTGACGAAACCGACATGAATCCTTTAATAAGCCCCGCATCCAAGTTGGATAGTTTTATGACGATGCCGGGCCCCGAAGGACATCAGGGGAAGGGCGTCGTGTTCGCGTTTGTGGACACAAGCCCGCAGAGAGCAAGAACTTGAGAAGCCCGCATCCGTGATGGAGCGGCGACAGGAGAGAAGTCCGTGGCCCGTATTGCCGGCGTCAATATTCCTACCAACAAGCGCGTGCTGATCGCGCTTCAGTACATCCATGGTATCGGCCAGAAGAACGCGGCCGACATCATCGAGAAGGTCAAGATTCCGGCGGACCGTCGTGTCAGCCAGTTGACCGACCAGGAGGTCCTGCAGATCCGCGAAGTCATCGACCGCGACTATCTGGTCGAGGGCGATCTCCGTCGCGAGGTCGGCATCAACATCAAGCGGCTGATGGACCTCGGCTGCTATCGCGGCCTGCGCCATCGCCGTGGTCTGCCGGTGCGCGGCCAGCGCACCCACACCAATGCGCGCACGCGCAAGGGCCCGGCCAAGGCAATCGCCGGCAAGAAGAAGTAAGTTTCGCGATTGCATGTGGGGAGTAGCGAATCAAAATTCGCTGCTCGCCATTTGCGTTTTGAGGTGTAGCCGCTGGCACTACGGCGGCGTTGAGATCACAGGAAAGGTTTGAAATGGGCAAGGAAGCCACCCGCGTACGCCGCCGCGAACGCAAGAACATCGCCTCCGGCATCGCGCACGTGAATTCGTCGTTCAACAACACGACCATCACCATCACCGACGCGCAGGGCAACACCATCGCCTGGTCGTCGGCTGGCACGATGGGCTTCAAGGGCTCGCGCAAGTCGACCCCCTATGCCGCGCAGGTCGCGGCCGAAGACGTCTCCAAGAAGGCGCAGGAACACGGCATGCGCACGCTGGAGGTGGAAGTGGCCGGCCCGGGTTCGGGCCGTGAGTCGGCGCTCCGTGCGCTGCAGGCTGCGGGCTTCACCGTCACCTCGATCCGCGACGTGACCACGATCCCGCACAATGGCTGCCGTCCGCGCAAGCGTCGGCGCGTCTGATCTGTAAATCGCGGGCGGCGTCTAGCCGCCCTGCGATCGTTTTTGGAATTGACCGCGCGGACTGTTCCGCGATCTCCAACGCCAGGTTCGGCCATTCGACGGGCCCGACGACTGGCCCATGGGTGAACAAGTGACGATCCAGAAAAATTGGCAAGAACTTATTCGACCGAATAAGCTGCAGGTGACGCCGGGCTCGGACGCGAGCCGGTTCGCCACCGTGGTCGCCGAGCCGCTCGAGCGCGGCTTCGGCCAGACGCTCGGCAACGCGCTGCGCCGCATCCTGCTGTCCTCGCTGCAGGGCGCCGCGGTGCAGTCGGTGCATATCGACGGCGTGCTGCACGAGTTCTCCTCGATCGCCGGTGTCCGTGAAGACGTCACCGACATCGTCCTCAACATCAAGGACATCTCGATCAAGATGCAGGGCGAAGGCCCGAAGCGCATGGTCGTGAAGAAGCAGGGTCCGGGCGCCGTCACTGCCGGCGACATCCAGACCGTCGGCGACGTCACCGTGCTCAATCCCGACCTGCAGCTCTGCACGCTGGACGATGGCGCCGAGATCCGCATGGAGTTCACGGTCGCGACCGGGAAGGGCTATGTCGCCGCCGAGCGCAACCGGCCTGAGGATGCGCCGATCGGCCTGATCCCGGTCGACAGCCTGTTCTCGCCGGTCCGCAAGGTCTCCTACAAGGTCGAGAACACCCGTGAGGGCCAGATCCTCGACTACGACAAGCTGACCATGACGATTGAGACCAACGGCGCGATCACGCCGGAGGACGCGGTGGCCTATGCGGCGCGCATCCTGCAGGATCAGCTCAACGTGTTCGTCAACTTCGAAGAGCCGCGCAAGGAAGTCACGCAGGAGATCATCCCCGATCTCGCGTTCAATCCGGCGTTCCTCAAGAAGGTCGACGAGCTCGAGCTGTCGGTGCGTTCGGCAAACTGCCTGAAGAACGACAACATCGTCTATATCGGCGACCTCGTGCAGAAGTCGGAAGCGGAAATGCTCCGCACCCCGAACTTCGGCCGCAAGTCGCTGAACGAGATCAAGGAAGTGCTGGCGCAGATGGGTCTGCACCTCGGCATGGAAGTGCCGGGCTGGCCGCCGGAGAACATCGACGAGCTCGCCAAGCGCTTCGAGGATCACTACTGAGAATTCGTCATTCTGGACGTCGCGAAGCGGCGATCCGGAATTTCGAGATTCCGGGTTCGGCTCTGCGAGCCGCCCCGGAATGACGTCCGGGCGAACGCAGGCAGCCCACCTGAGCAACATGTCCGACGAACCGTCGCGGCAGATCACAAAGTAAGGAATAGACAATGCGTCACGGCAAGGTTCATCGGAAGCTCAACCGCACCGCCGAGCACCGGCGTGCGATGTTCGCCAACATGGCGGCAGCCCTGATCAAGCACGAGCAGATCGTCACCACGCTGCCGAAGGCCAAGGAGCTGCGGCCGATCGTCGAGAAGCTCGTCACCCTCGGCAAGAAGGGCGGTCTCGCCCTGCGCCGCCAGGCGATCTCGGAGCTGCGCGACCTCGACCAGGTCAAGAAGCTGTTCGATACGCTGGCGACCCGCTACAAGGACCGCCAGGGCGGTTACACCCGCATCATCAAGGCCGGCTTCCGCTACGGCGACAACGCGGCGATGGCCGTGATTGAGTTCGTCGACCGCGACGTCGATGCCAAGGGCCAGGACTCCGGTCCGACCCAGGGCAAGGAAGCCGAGGCGGCGTAACGCCACTTCACCGAGGCGGCTAGACCGCTCTCGAGCCAGGTTTCGAAGACGGCGCCTTCGGGCGCCGTTTTCATTTTGCGCGGCGTTCCATCCCAGTGGTCGTCCTGGCTTTCGCCAGGACGACCAGATGTCTTCAAGTTCCTCACGCGTCGGTGAGGTGCAATTGCTATGCGTGATCCCACGCCCGATATCTCCATTCACATCAATGGAGATGACAAATGAAAATCGACCTTTCCGGAAAGACCGCGCTGGTGACCGGCTCGACCGCGGGCATCGGCAACGCGATCGCCAGGGGGCTGGCAGAAACCGGCGCCGATGTCGTCATCAACGGCCGCAGCCAGGCCAAGGTCGATGCAGCGGTTGCCGCGATCACCAAGACGGTGCCGGGCGCCAAGGTCCGCGGCATTGCGGCCGACGTCTCGACATCGGCCGGTTGCAAGGCGTTGCTCGCGGCGCTGCCCGAGGTCGACATCCTCGTCAACAATGCCGGGATCTTCGAGCCGAAGCCGTTCTTCGACATTCCCGACGAGGATTGGAGCCGCTTCTTCGAGGTCAACGTGATGTCGGGCGTGCGGCTGTCACGCGGCTACATGCAGGGCATGCTGAAGCGCAATTGGGGCCGCATCGTCTTCATCTCCTCGGAATCCGGCCTCAACATCCCGACCGAGATGATCCACTACGGCACGACCAAGACCGCGCAGCTTGCGATCGCGCGCGGGCTCGCGCAGCTGACCCGCGGCACCGCGGTCACCGTCAACTCCGTGCTGCCCGGGCCGACGATGTCCGAGGGCGTCGAGACCTTCGTCAAGGATCTCGCCCAGCAGAACGGCCAGTCGGTCGAGGAGGCGGCCTCCAACTTCGTCAAGCAGCACCGGCCGACCTCGCTGTTGCAGCGCTTTGCCAGCACCGAGGAGATCGCCAACCTTGTCGTCTATGTCTGCTCGAAGCAGGCGTCCGCGACCAACGGCGCCGCGCTGCGCGCCGAGGGCGGCATCGTCAACACGATTGCCTGAGGTGCGGCCATGTCAGCCTATGTGATTTCCGAGGTCGACCGGAGGGATGCCGCGGGCTTCGAGGCCTATCGCGCGATCGCCGCTAGAGCGTTTCACATTTTGACTGAAGCATAACCGGCGTTTGCGAAGTAGTTTGCGCATTCGCGAGGCTGGATGTCCTGAACGAGGTGACCGATGTGGCGCCAAGTGTCTTCGACGGTGCGCCTCTGAGCCTGCCGCATCCAGTGTTTGATCTTGGAGAAGGCCTGTTCGATCGGGTTGAGGTCGGGCGAGTATGGCGGCAGGTACCAGAGCCTGGCGCCAGCAGCCTGGATCATTTGCCTGACAGCTTTCGACTTGTGGCTTCCGAGGTTGTCGAGAATGACGATGTCGCCTTCGCGCAGGGTTGGCAGGAGAAGGTGCTTCACATAAGCGCAGAAGCATTCGCCGTTGATCGGGCCGTCGAAGACGCAGGGTGCCGTGAGTTGGTCATGGCGGAGCGCGCCGAGGAATGTGAGGGTACGCCAGTGACCGTGCGGGGCGAAGCCGCGCAGGCGTGCGCCCTTGGGGCCCCAGCCCCGCAAAGGGGCCATGTTGGTCTTGATCCAAGTCTCATCGATGAAGACGAGCCGGCCCGGATCAAGTCCGGCCTGCCAGGATCGCCAACGCTGGCGCCTACGAGAGACGTCGGCGCGCGCTTGTTCGAGGGCGAACAGTGTTTTTTTTGAACCGCAGCCCTTCCCGGCGCAGGAACAGCCAGACCGCGTTGTGTGAGACCTTGACCCCACGAGCTGCCAGTTCCGCCTTCAGACCATGCAGCGTCAGGTGCGGCGTCTGAATGATCCGCTCGACAATGAAGGCACGATGCGGATCAAGCAAGGGCTTGCGGTGACCGCCCATCTTGCCGGGCGCAACCGAGCCGGTCGCCCGCTGCCGCTGTGACCACTTCACAACCGACGAGACCGCAACACCAAACCGTTCCGCCACAGATCGGCAGCTCTCGCCCGCCAAAACCGACGCCACCACACGCTCGCGAAGATCCAGGGAAAGAGGTCGGGTCATGCGATGCTGGCCTCCAATCCAGTCAGCATCTTGAATCACAAACCGCCAAAAACCGGAATCCCCTCCGATTCAGTTAAGCAATGAAATGCTCTAGGTCGTGTGGACACTTACCGCATCCAAAGGACGATGGCTGCGAGAGTGACGACGGCGCGATAATTTCGGGCGGTCTTTTCGAAGCGGGTTGCGACGCGGCGGAACTGCTTGAGCTTTGAGAAGCAGCATTCGACGAGGTGACGCTGGGCATAGAGGTGCTTGTCCAGCGGGTATTTGAGTGCGCGTGACGGGTTGTTGGGGATGACGGCGAGCGCGCCCTTGGCGGCGATGGCTTGGCGCAAATGATCGGCGTCATAGGCCGTATCGGCCATGACGACCTCGGCAGGTAGTCCCTCGATCAATGCGGCAGCTTGCGGTGCATCGCCCTGCTGGCCTGCGGTCAGCGCGAACCGTACGGGACATCCCAAGCCACGAACGGCCATATGTATCTTGGTGCTCAGCCCCCCGCGCGAGCGGCCGATCGCCTGATCTTCAGACCCCCTTTTTTGGCGCCGGCGGCGTGCTGATGCGCCCGGACGATGGTGGAATCGACGATCAGATATTCGAAGTCCGGATCATCGGACATCGCCTCGAAGATCCGCCACCAGACGCCCTTGATGCTCCATCGACTGAAGCGCCGGAACACGCTGTTCCAATCCCCGAACGCCTCCGGGAGATCACGCCAGGGAGAGCCCGTGCGAACAATCCAAAGTACACCTTCCACGAACATCCGATTGTCGCGCCCAGTGGAGCCCTTCTGGTCGGGGCGACCTATGATCAGCGGCGCCATCCGCTCCCAAGCCGCGTCGCTCAATACCAAACGGTCCATCACACCCAAGACTGCCTCCCCAAAAGCAGTCTTGAATCTGATTTGCGCCTAAAAGGGAATCCTTAGAGTCCACACCACCTAGGGCCATCGCGCAGTACGGCGGGCGCTATCTGGTGCGCGGCGGTGCTGCGGAGGCCGTCGAAGGCGGGCCGCCGCCGAAGAACATCATCGTCGTCGAATTCCCGTCGATGACGCGGCTGCGCGAGTGGTACGCATCGCCGGAATATGCCGAGGCGCTCAAGCATCGGCGGACCGCACTGGACCGCAGGCTGATCTTCGTCGAAGGCGTGCCGCCGAGCTAACCCTTGCTAACCCTTGGCGCCGTCGAGAAACTCGCTGAAGCCGGCCGCACGGTAGGGGCCGAAGCATATCTGCTCCAGGACGCCAATACCCGTCCGGTCGCCCTGGCGGGCGCGCACCACCTGTTGCACGTGCACGTTCTCGCGGGCCAGCGGGTCGAGCGTGACGGGATCGAACGACTCGCCGCCGATCTCGAGCTCGCCCTTCCACATGCCCTGGCCCCATTGCGGATGGCCGTAGCCGAGGCCCTTCATCTGGAATTTCAGGATCGGATCGAGCGCGATGGTCAAGGTGTGGCCGTCGATGTCGACCAGGTCGATTTCGGCTGACTGCGCAAGGCGCGTGTTCGGGACGTATTTGACGCGATGCCGCGCGGTTGCCATGCGGCGGTCGCGCCCATCGACGACGCCGGGGATCTCGGCTTCGCTTCGGTAGAGCGGCGCGGTGATGCCCTCGCGGACCAGCGCCTCACCCTGCGTCCCGTCGAAAAAGATGGCGTGCGAGATGTGGTCGTCCCAGACCAGCGGGGCCCAGAGGAAGAACACGTTCGGCGGCGGCATCGGCGCGCCGCCGACATCGCGTTCGCCGACATTGCGAACGCCCCAGGAGCGATCCTTGGTGCCGTAGCACGTGTGCTCGTCGACCTTGATCTCGCCATCGGGGTGGCGCACGACGCCGCTCCAGCGGCCGAACTGGTCGAACCGGGTCGAATCCATCGCGCGGCGGTCGCCGGACCAAAGCGTCTGCCGTGCTTCCTGGATCGCGGCCGTGCGCGCGGAGAAGGTCAGGTCGCAGGCGAGACCCGTCGCATTGTCGTCGAGCACGACCCGCGTCCGCCGCATCGGTTCGATGACCTCCAGCCTGAACGGGCCGACCTGCATCTCGGTGCGCTCGAGCGGCGCCCGCCGCGAACCGTAGAAGCAATGCTGCCGTCCGCCACGCTCCACGACGCTGAAGGCGCAATCGAGGATCTTGCGGTGCGGGTAGATCGCGATGCCGATGCCGAAATAATACGCGCCGTCCGCGGTGTAGCCGTTGAACCAGGTTCGGTCATAGACGTTGCGGTCGCTGGTCGAGGGAACCGCGATCGGCTCCGGCGTCTGGTGGATGGGGAAGTCGTCCAGTTTGTTGAGCACGCCGATCCCTTTCGCTGTCTTGACGCGTTGTCTTCACGGGAATCATTTCGCCCGATCGCGCTTCAGTCCTGCCAGTATGAAAAACTGTCGTGGTCCAGCGCTTGCGCGCAGGCGCCACGGGTCATTTTCAGGAACAGCGCGTCGCCCCGCTCGGAGCGCTGGACGCTGAGCGCCGAGACGACGCCCATCATGATGCCATGCAGCGTGTAGCGCCGGTAATCCCGCCAGCAATCATCCCAGCCATAATCCCGCACGCCGCGCCGGATCAGCTCGGAATGATAGAACCGCACCAGATCGGCTTCATGAAGCCGCCGCTCGGACGGATCGACGCCGGCCGACAGGAAATAGGCGACGTCGACGATGCCTGGCCCCACCGTCAGCGTCTGCCAGTCCAGCGTCGCCATCGGACGAGCGTTGCCGCGCACCTCGAACAGCATGTTGTCGAGCCGGAAGTCCGCGTGCTGCAAGGTTCGCGGCACCGATCGATCGGACTGGTAGCGCGGTATCGCGTCCGGAAGCCGGTCGATCAGATCCAGGAATTCCGGCTCGATCACGCCGTGATAGCGCTCCTTGTAGTGACCGATGATGGCGGGCAGCACCGCGCGAAGATCCCTGCGCCGGCTTGCGGCGAACACGAAGCATTGCACCGCGTCGAGCGTTGGGTCGTTCCATCGCGGCGCATGCAGCGCGGCGGCCTCACGCATCGCCGTCAGGCAGTCCGCGATCGCGCATCCGGCGAGCTGGTCGCCCGGGCGTGCGGGCGCCAGGTCTTCCAGGATCAGCGTGAAGTCGTCGGTCGCAGGATCGATTTCGGCGAGGATCGGCCGCGGGGTGTGAATGTCGACGGTGGCCGCCAGTTCGCGATAAAAGGCGACCTCGCGGATGTAGAGCGTGTGCGCGGAACCGGAGCGGCGGCTGTCGGGATCTGCGGCCGGGAATTTGCCGACGACGCTTGAGGGCGCGTTCGGCTCATCGCCGTCATAGGTCAGATGAAATCGATAGCTGTCGCCGACGAGGCCATTGCCGACCGGCTTGCAGACGAGTTCGACGACCTTCACCTGGTCGATGATACCGGCTGCGCGCAGCGCCTGCGTCATCCACTCCGGATCGATCCGCGACGGATCGGCCGTGAGCAAACTCATCGGTTTCCTCCCATCCCCGTATTTCCCCTTGGGGCGTCACCACCGTTCCGGCCGCGTCTCGCGCGGCCGGATTGAGGACGGGGTGATCGTTGCGCAAATTATACAGGCGATGTCAGGGCTTTGGCAAAGCCACGCGCCAGTCTGTGGGGATATCTCGCGAGTTGGCAGGGCGGGTTAGCGTCGGCGTAACCCGTCGTTCGCAGAGCGAAATGATGGTGGGTTACGCTGCGCTAACTCACCCTACGCATCGGGGCTACCAGCCCTCCAGCACGATCTTGCCGCGCGACTTGCCGCTTTCCAGCAGCGCATGGGCGCGCTTGAGGTTGGCGGCGTTGATGGTGCCGAAGGTCTGGTCGAGCGTGGTGCGCAGCGCGCCCTTGTCGATCAGGTCGGCAACGTCGTTGAGCAGATGATGCTGCGCGATCATGTCAGGCGTCTGGAACGATGAGCGCGTGAACATCGATTCCCAGTGCACCGACACCGCCTTGCCCTTGAACACGGCGACGTTGAATTCGGCGGGATCGTCGATCAGGCCGAACTTGCCCTGCGGCGCGATGAAGTCGGCGATCGACTTGTAGTGCTGGTCGGTGAAGGTGAGGCTGGCGACGAGGCCGACCGGCGGCAACTTCAGCTGCTCGATCTGCTCCTTCATCGGCTGCGAGTGATCGATCACCGCATGCGCACCGAGATCGAGGCACCACTTCTGAGACTCCGGCCGCGTCGCGGTCGCAATCACGGTCAGCCCGGTGAGGCGGCGCGCGAGCTGGATCAGGATCGAGCCGACGCCGCCGGCGCCGCCGGTGATCAGCAACGTGCGCGGATCGAGGCTCTTGCCCGGCACCGCGCCGAGCCGGTCGAACAGCAGCTCCCACGCGGTGATCGAGGTCAGGGGCAGGGCGGCGGCCTGCGCGAACGAGAGCGATGCCGGCTTGTTGCCGACGATGCGCTCGTCCACCAGATGAAATTCCGAATTGGTGCCCTGGCGCTGGATCGAGCCCGCGTAGAACACTTCATCGCCAGGCTTGAAGAGCGAGACGTCGGGCCCGACGGCGTCGACCACGCCGGCAGCGTCGAAGCCGAGGATCTTGTAGCCGTCGGTCGGCGCCGCGCGCTTGCGCACCTTGTAGTCGACCGGGTTGGCCGAGATCGCCTTCACCGCGACGCGAATGTCGCGCCCCTTCGGTTCTGGCTTGGCGATTTCGAAATCGACGAGCGAATCCGCCGCCTCGATCGGCAGCGATTTTTGGTATCCGACGGCCTTCATGCCTGGTCTCCGTGGTGGGCGATTGCCTGCCGTCTTACCTGTCGCGCTGGCGTCGTTTTGGCAAGTACTGTAAAATCAGGGAACTAGTCCCTGTTTGTATACTATTGGGAAATTACCAATGAAACGGAAGAATTTCGCGCGCCGGCCGGGCTGCGCGGTCGAGGCGGCGCTCGACCTGATCGACGGCAAGTGGAAGGGCGTGATCCTGTATCACCTGCAGGCCGGCACCCAGCGCTTCGGCGAGTTGCGGCGGCGAATGCCCGGCATCACCCAGCGCATGCTGACCAAGCAGCTGCGGGCGCTCGAGGACGACGGCCTCGTGACCCGCAAGGTCTACGCCGAGGTGCCGCCGCGGGTCGAATACACGCTCTCCGAACTCGGCGAGAGCCTGCGTCCGGTGATCGATATTTTGAAAGCCTGGGGCGAGGGCCATCAGGAACGGCTGTCCTGCGCGCCGGTGCCGGAGGTCGTTGTGAAGAAGTCGAAGCGCGCGGCCTGACAATTTGTAATGAAGAAGGCCGGGAGCGGCGTGTCGCTCCCGGCCATTGTTATCGGCGCTGATCAGATCGCGTCAGAACGCAACCTGCGTACGCAGCGCGACCGCGTCGAACTTCGAGCCGGCATCCACAGGCGATGTCGCCGAGGCCTGCTTGGCGATGTCGCCGTGCAGGTAGTTCAGCATGAAGCGGACGTTGTTGTTGACGTACCAGTTCAGCGCGGCGGTGTAGACGGTCTGCCGTCCGCCCGCGATGCCGACGGCCTGGCCGACCTGGTCGTTGAGATTCATCGTGCTGACGCGGCCGGCAATTTCCCACGCGCCCATGCCGCCGCCGGCAAGCGAGAACGGATCGTGCGGCTTGATACCGCCATAGGAGGCCGTTGCCGGATTGTAGGCGTGGTTCTCGCCGGTCAGCACGTAGCCGACCTGCGCGTAACCGCCGTCGAATTTCAGGCTCGGCGCGCCGAACGGCGGCAGCCCGGTATTCGCAGAGCGGTCGACATTGAACCAATAGTACTCGCCTTGTGCGATGAACGGGCCGTAGGTCGCTGCCGCCTCGACGCCGTAGACCTGCGCGCCCGAGACGTTGGCGATCGCACCGGTCGAGATCAGCGTCGTCGGGTCGATGCGCAGCTCGGGCCGGTCGTTCAGCGTGAGCGTCTGCGCCTGGGTGAGCTGGTTGCGCGGCGGCTGAACCAGCCATTCCGCATCGGCGCCGATATGCACCGAGTAGTTCTTGCCGCTGATCGGATTGCCGGCGACGCGGATGACACCGCCATACTGCTCGGACGTGCCGGCCGGCGCGGCTGACGACGCGGAGTGAATCGCGCCCGTCGTCGGTCCCGTGACATAGCCGCCGACCCAGAGCTGGTCGTTCCACCAGCGGGTGCCGGCGCCCGAACGGAAGTCACCGGCCGCGATGTTCTGTGCGATGATGCCGACCGAGGCGCGCTCCATGAACAGGATGTCGTTGGAGCTCGTCGATTCGTCCAGCGTCCACGGGATGTCCATGATTCCGCCTTCGATCGCCATCTTGCCGCCGAATGGCCTGAAGCCGGTGAAGCTCAGATAGGCATTCTCGACGCCGGAGGTGCCGCCGCCGGGCAGCGATCCCGGTGCCGCACCGCCGAAGCCGTCGGACGAGCCGCCGAAATCGTAGATCAGCGCGTAATTCCAGTCGCCGAAGAATTTGCCGACGATGCCGATGCGGGCGCGGCGCAGGTTCTCGCCGCTGTCGAGCTTCTGCGGCGAGGTGGCCGCGGTGTTCGGACGATAGTCGTAACCGCCGACGTCCCAGTGCACGCGGCTCGTGATCGCGACGCAGTTCTGTTCGTCCGCGGTGCAGATCGTCGGCCGGTTGTTCGGCATCGTCACCACGACGCCCGACGGCGCGATCGGGCCCTTGACCGGGATCGCGGCGTTGGCGCTTGCGACCCGCGCGGCCTTGGCATCCGCCGCCTTCGCGTTGGCATTCGCGCTGGCTGCGGTCGCGGTATTGGCATTGGTCTGCTTCTGCAGCTTGTCGAGCTTCTGCTCGAGCATCTTCAGCTGCTGTTTCAGCAGCGCGATCTCCGCGTCGCTGCCGCCTCCGGCCGATTGCGAATAGGCCGGCGAGGCGGCGAGCGCCCCTGCAAGCCCTATGGCGATTGCACCAACTTTTGTCGCACCCATTGTGCACCCCTGTTGTGTTTGAATTCCCCACTCACTCACTGAAACGTCCTAGGAGTTGATCGTGACTGACGCACGACAGCGCCGCCTGGCATCGCGGTTCCGCTTGTTGTCCGCAGGCAACAAGCGGATCGACGCAGTGAGACGACAGTCATCATAGGGGCCTGGTGGCGCGCTTCAACGCGGCTTCCGGCGGTTTTGCACTGGTCCGGCGGGGGGCCAGTTATCCGGCCGGGCGCCCTTCAATTGCCAGGCGAACACGCCTATATTCCGGCGTTTCCACGAGAGGTGAGAATGCTCCGACCAATCCGCTTCGCTGCCATATCCGCTCTGTGCACATTGGCTTTCATGGGGAATCCGTCCCCGTCCGCGGCCCAGGATCGCCGCGTGCCGTCCTCGCAGGCCGAGCTCCAATTGTCCTATGCGCCGATCGTGCAGCGGGTGCAGCCGGCGGTGGTCAACGTCTACGCCGCCAAGATGGTGCAGAACCGCAATCCGTTTCTGGACGACCCTATCTTCCGCCGCTTCTTCGGCGTCCCGGGGCAGCAGCCCGAGCAGATGCAGCGCTCGCTCGGCTCCGGCGTGATGGTCGATGCTTCCGGCCTCGTGGTCACAAACAATCACGTGATCGAGGGCGCCGACCAGGTGAAGGTTTCGCTCGCCGACAAGCGCGAATACGAGGCCGAGATCGTGCTGAAGGACAGCCGCACCGACCTCGCCGTGCTGCGGCTGAAGGAAACCAACAGGGAGAAATTCGCGACGCTCGACTTCGCCAATTCGGATCAGCTGCAGGTCGGCGACGTCGTGCTGGCGATCGGCAATCCGTTCGGCGTCGGCCAGACCGTGACGCACGGCATCATCTCGGCGCTGGCGCGCACTCAAGTCGGGATCACGGATTATCAATTCTTCATTCAGACCGACGCGGCGATCAATCCCGGCAATTCGGGCGGCGCGCTGGTCGACATGACCGGCCGGCTCGCCGGTATCAACACCGCGATCTTCTCGCGCTCCGGCGGTTCGCAGGGCATCGGCTTCGCGATCCCCGCCAACATGGTGCGCGTGGTGGTGGCCTCCGCCAAGAGCGGCGGCAAGGCGGTGAAGCGGCCATGGCTTGGCGCGCGGCTGCAGGCCGTCACGCCGGAGATCGCGGAGACGCTCGGGCTGAAGCTGCCGACCGGCGCGCTGGTCGCCAACGTCGCGCCCAACAGCCCGGCGGCGAAGGCCGGGCTCAAGCTGTCCGACCTGATCGTCGGGATTGACGGCACGCCGATCGACGATCCCAACGCGTTCGACTACCGCTTCGCGACCCGCCCGCTCGGCGGCAGCGCGGAGATCGAAGTGCAGCGCGCCGGCAAGCCGGTGAAGCTCACCGTGCCGCTGGAGACCGCGCCCGATACCAACCGCGACGAGATCGTGCTGACCGCGCGTTCGCCATTCCAGGGCGCCAGGGTTGCCAACATCTCGCCGGCGCTGGCTGATGAGCTGCATCTCGACGCCGGCGCGGAGGGCGTCGTCGTCACCGAGCTCGCCGATGACGGCACGGCCGCCAATGTCGGCTTCCAGAAGGGCGACATCATCCTTGCGGTCAACAATGAGAAGATCGTGCGGACCAGCGACCTCGACAAGGTATCGAAGGCGGGGTCGCGGATCTGGCGCATCACGCTGGTGCGCGGCGGCCAGCAGATCAACGTGACGCTCGGCGGATGAGCCCCAAGCAACCGCGGGACGCGACGAACCTGTTCGCTGCGGCGGGGATGGAGCAGGACGCGCCACACCCGCTGCCGGACCGGCTGCGCCCGCGTACGCTGGCCGACGTCGTCGGTCAGGATCACATCCTCGGCCCCGACGGCGCGCTGACCCGCATGCTGGAGACGCGCACGCTGGGCTCGTTGGTGTTCTGGGGACCCCCCGGCACCGGCAAGACCACCGTGGCGCGGCTTCTGGCCGATGCCACTGAGCTGCATTTCGAGCAGATCTCCGCGGTGTTCTCCGGCGTCGCCGACTTGAAGAAGGCGTTCGATGCCGCGCGGGCCCGGCGCGAGACTGGCAAGGGCACGCTGCTGTTCGTCGATGAGGTGCACAGGTTCAATCGCGCGCAGCAGGATTCCTTCCTGCCGGTGATGGAGGACGGCACCGTGGTGCTGGTCGGCGCCACCACGGAGAACCCGTCGTTCGAGCTCAACGCGGCGCTTCTATCGCGTGCCCGCGTGCTGGTGTTTCACTCGCTCGATACGGCTGCGATCGAACGGCTGTTTGCCAATGCCGAGAAGATCGAGGGCAAGACCCTGCCGCTCGATCCGGAAGCACGCGCCGTGCTGGTGCGGATGGCCGACGGTGACGGCCGCGCCTCGCTGACGCTCGCCGAGGAGGTCTGGCGCGCCGCGCGCAAGGGCGAGGTGTTCAACGCCGAGCAGTTGCAGGCCATCCTGCAACGCCGCGCGCCGATCTACGACAAGTCGGCCGACGGCCACTACAACCTGATCTCGGCGCTGCACAAGTCGGTGCGTGGCTCCGATCCGGATGCGGCCTTGTATTATCTCGCGCGCATGCTCGATGCCGGCGAGGACCCGCTGTTCCTGGCGCGGCGCGTTGTACGCATGGCCGTCGAGGACATTGGTCTTGCCGATCCGCAGGCGCTGGCGGTCTGCAACGCCGCCAAGGATGCCTATGATTTCCTGGGCTCGCCGGAGGGCGAGCTCGCGATCGCACAGGCCGTGGTCTATCTCGCCACCGCGCCGAAATCGAACGCGGTGTACACTGCGTTCGGCGCTGCGATGCAGACCGCGAAGCAGGGCGGCTCGCTGCTGCCGCCGAAGCATATTCTGAATTCGCCGACGAAATTGATGAAGTCGGAGGGCTACGGCTCCGGCTATCAGTATGATCACGACGCGCCCGACGCGTTCTCCGGCCAGGACTATTTCCCGGAAGCGCTGGGCCGCCAGACCTTCTACGATCCCCCCGACCGCGGCTTCGAGCGCGAGATCCGCAAGCGGCTGGATTACTGGAACAGGCTGCGCAAGGAGCGGGGCGGGAGCTAGAGCAAGACGAGATTAGGCTGCGGCCGCGAATAACGCGTGTTCCCGTTCCGGCCCGCAGCGCGGGAGCGTCCGTTGCAGAAGCCCGCAAATGCCATATGCAACAGCTTTGGACGAGGAACACTTGCGCGCGATTTCGGAATATTAGAAATATATCCCTGAATTGCCCGACGTGTCAAGTTGCTTGTCGAACGCCGGCCGCCGCCGGCTACTTTGCATGGGGTTGTTCTCGATATTTTGGTAGAGCCCGCTGCGACGGCCCATAATTTCATATTGCTCTCGCGCGTCACTTGACGCTTTTCACGAACTCCAGAATCTCATCCGTCAGCCGCGTGTCCGGCGTGTTGATCGCGTAGACCTCCGACATATGGCTGTGCTGCGGCAGCATGAAGCTGCGGACGCAGCCGCTCGGCCGCTTGCAGCCGGCCTGCTTCATGAGCTCGAACTGTTCGACGAAGCGCGGCGGATCGAGCTCGGCTGCGGTGATCAGAAATGGAATCGGACTGGCGACCAGGCCTTGCAGCGAGGAGCGTTCGGCGTAGCGCGAGGGGTCGGAGCCGTAATAGGCGAGCTCGGCGTCGCCGGCGGGCGAGGCGGTCAGATCGTAGATGCCCGACACCATGATCGCGCCGGCAAGGCCGCCGCCCGTCACCTTGTGGAATTCGCTGTGCGAGACATAGCTCGCGACATGGATCGCGCCGGCCGACTGGCCCATCAGGAAAATACGGCTGGGGTCGCCGCCGCGGGAGCCGATGTTCTCCGCGACCCACTGCACGATGGCGCCCATGTCTTCGGCGCCTGCCGGCCAGGGAAAGGTCGGCGCCAGGCGGTAGGTGGCATTGACGCCGACAAAGCCGCTCTTGGCGGCCCACAGCATGACGTTGTCGTAGAACGGGCTGCCGGGGTTGCGCTTGCTGCCGGCAATGAAGCCACCGCCATGGATGTAGATCAGCACCGGCCGGGCCGCCGCCGACGCTAGGTCCGGCGTGAAGATGTCGAGCAGATGGCGGTCGGCAGGGCCATACTTGACGTCGCGTTCGACCTTGACGCCCTGGTAGGGCTCCTTCTGCTGCAGCGGTGCGTAGAGCGCGGCCGTCTTGGGCGGGTCGATGACGCGGCCGAGTTCCAGGAGCTTCCAGGCCAGATCTTCCGGCATCGGGCCTTGCTGGGCCAGCGCCGGTCCGGAGAGCATCAGGGCCGCCGCCACAGCCGATACCGCCAGTCTCATTCCAAGCCCCCTTCCATGGCTCCCCACGATTGCCGCAGGCGGCCGAACATGGCCGATGTTGCGCCGGATTTGTACCGATTTCGCCGTGACGATTCGCGGCATTTGCGCTACCCACGGGCTTAACTTCGGAGTTGCAACCCCATGAGCCGCCGCGTCAAGAGACCTCTCCGCCCAGCCGGCGACCGCGCCAAAGGCGCGCGTCCCCATCGCGGCCCGGCAGCCGAGCGGGGGCCGGCGCATCGTGCGGGCGGCAAGCAGGCGGTGCGCCTTGGCGACAAGCAGCGGGCGCCCAAGCCATTCGTGCCCGAGCCGGAGAAGAGCGTCGCCGACCCGCCGCCGCTGCCGACCAAGGTGCAGACCGTGGTGGTGACGGCGGACGAGGACAACATGCGCGTCGACCGCTTTCTCGAGGCGCGTTTCCCCGGCCTGTCGTTTTCCCACATCCAGCGCATCGTTCGTAAGGGCGAGTTGCGCGTCAACGGCAAGCGTGCGGACAGCAAGGACCGGCTGGAAGAAGGGCAGAGCGTCCGCATTCCGCCGCTGCGGCTCGATACGCCGAAGGCAGCTGCTAGTCTCTCCGAAGCGGCGAAGAAGACCCTCCAGGATCTCAAGGACATGATCCTGTTCGAGGACGCCGACGTGATGGTGCTGAACAAGCCCGCAGGTCTGGCGGTTCAGGGCGGCTCCGGCATCACGCGCAATGTCGACGACATGCTGGAGGTGATGCGCGACGCCAAGGGGCAGAAGCCGCGGCTGGTGCATCGGCTCGACCGCGAGACCTCGGGCTGCCTGCTGATCGCCAAGACGCGCTTTGCCGCAACCGCTCTGACCGGCTCGTTCCGGCATCGCTCCGCGCGCAAGATCTACTGGGCGCTGGTCGCCGGCGTGCCGAAGCCGAAGCAGGGCCGCATCTCGACCTATCTCGCCAAGGAGGAGAGCGAGGAGGACAGCATCATGCGGATCGCGGCGCATGGCGACGAGGGCGCCAGCCACGCCGTGACCTACTATGCCGTGGTCGAAACCTCGGCGACGAAGCTCGCCTGGGTGTCGCTGAAGCCGGTGACCGGGCGCACCCATCAATTGCGCGCCCATATGGCGCATATCGATCACGCGATCGTGGGCGATCCGAAATACTTCAACAAGGAAAACTGGCAGCTGCCGGGCGGCCTGCAGAACCGGCTGCATCTGCTCGCCCGCCGCATCGTGATTCCGCATCCGCGCGGCGGCGTGATCGATGCCACCGCGCCGCTGCCGCCGCACATGCTGCAATCCTGGAATCTGCTCGGGCTCGAGGCCGACCGCTTCGACCCGATCGAGAACGCGCCCGAGGAGTGACGAGGCGGGGGCGCTGCCTCCATATCCCTCGCGTACAGCAAGAACGATCAAATCGCGCCGCGCACAGCCTCTATGTTGCCGCGCGCCGGACCGTTGCCGGCGTGAAATCCTGAAAGAGGCCGTCATGACCGGGACCTGGCTACGCGTCGCGCTTGTTCTCATTGGTTTGGCCGCCACCTCGGTGGCGTCGAATGCCGAGACCGTGGTGCTCCGCGGCGGCACGCTCTACGCGTCGGCCGATGCCGCCGCGCTTCCTGATGCCGTGATCGTGATCTCGGACGGCGTCATCAGCGCGGTCGGAAAATCCGGCGAGGTCGCCGTGCCCTCGGATGCACGGGTGATCGATTGCAGCGGCAAGACCGTTGTTGCCGGGTTCTGGAACAGCCATGTACATTTCACGGAACGTGTCTGGCGCAATGCCGGCGCAGCGCCGGCCGCGGTGCTGACGCAGCACATGCAGGAGATGCTGACGCGCTGGGGTTTCACCACGGTCTGGGATCTCGGCTCCGATCCAAACAACACGCTGCCGCTGCGCAAGCGCATCGCGGCGGGCGAGGTCGCCGGTCCCACCATCCTGCTCGCCGGGTGACCGACAAAGAGCCCGCCGCGAAGCGGGATTTGTCAATTTGCGAAGATTGGCTCAAAATGAAGGCCCGCATGGTAGGATGACGAATATGCGCCAAGCCTTCCCTGCGTTATGCGCCATCGATCGTCCGTTGCGCGGACGGCTAGCCTCTGCGAGTTAGGGATGGCTTATCGGCTGCGCCCGGTCGATCTGCTCGCAGTCGAGAGCGATCGCGATTTCCTCACGATCAACCCCGCCGGCTTTATTCCCGCACTGCAGGACGGCGAGACGATCATGGTCGAATCGATCGCTATTCTTGAGTACCTGCTTGCCCGCCACGGCTCAGGTTCGCTTGCGGTTGCCCCTGATGATCCCGCCTTCGCGTCCTATCTGCAATTTCTCCACCTGGGCGAGGCGGGGCTCGCCGGGCCGATGAACGCCGTCATTGTCGGTCGCCAACTGGCGCCTGCAGCCGAGCGAGATGCCCGGGTGACCTGCTGGGCACGCGAGACCTTCGAGAGCCGGCTGGGGTTGGTTATCCGCCGACTCGCGGATTGCCCTTATCTCGCCGGCGACCGATTCACTGCTGCCGATATCTCGGTGAGCTACGCCCTCCTGCTCGGCCTGCGAACCGGCAACTACGTCCCCGGTTCGACCGAGCGGGACTATCTCGCCCGCACGACGGCACGCCCAGCCTACGTCCGAGCGATGGAAAGCTGCCAGGCCACCAAGGCCTGGGCGGCGAGATCACCGGGATTGTAGTGCTCGCTTCATCGGAGCGGCCAAGCGAGTGGAGTAGCACTGCGTAAGCCGTGTACTCATTGAGCGGCGGGCGCCTGATGTCTGCTTAACCGCAACAGCGGCCGAAAAGCGCACATCTCCCGAGATCGCCGAGGGGCCACAATCGGAAGTCTGCCAAATGTCATTCTTGATCCTCGTCGAGCAAACAAGAAAGACCGCCTCGCAGCGGTCTCTCCGAGTCTAACCGATGCTCGGTCAAGCAACTCGCTTGAACGCTTCCCGGGCAGCCTCATTAGCGCGATCGAAGGCAGTTCGCGTTTCCGTCAAAGCCGCCATGAGTGCGGACCATGACTGGGTCCCCGCCTGGCTCAACTTCTCGAGTTTTTTCTCCGCCTCGACTGCATCGGCGTTCATACGCTTAACGGCGGCGTCGATATCGCCCCGTCGCTCAGAAGCGAATTTCTTGGCATCGCTGCCAAGCTTGTCGGCTGCTTCGCGCCACGCTTTCAATTGGGCATCGGCTTGAAGCTTGAACGTCGCCTGCTGGTGCTCGATTTGCTTGCCGAAGCCTTCGACATATTTCCTGACCTCGGCCTCGAACAAGCGCCAGTCAGCCTCCAGTTTTGGTTTGGCCTGGATCCAGGCCGCCTCGTTCGCTTCCGACTGCTTCTTCATGGTGTCGCGGAAGTCATCACGTTGCTTGCGCAGGTCAGCAAGAACCTTCTTGGCCTTTTCCCGGACATCGGCCTGCACCTCGGCAGCCTTGCCCTCAAGCGAGGTCACCGTTGCGTCCATTTCATCGAGACGCTCCTTGGCCCAATTTGTAAAGAAGTGGATATTGCTTTGCGTAACCATTTGCTCGTATCCATGATTGCCGGATGGCGCCGCCCCATGTTGCTGATTAACATGCCGCACCAAGCTAATTTTTGATGTGAGTCAATTTCAAACTTAAGAGCGTGCGCGATCTGACCTGACTTCGCCCAAGAAATTGCGAGGTCCGAAATGGATCAAACTCCGATGTCGGAGGTGCAAAGCGCGGCACTTCCGAGAAGGGCCAGTTAGTCTTCAAATTGAAACTGTTCCATGCCAGAACGAGTTTAACCGAACAGGTGGGCAAGCCAGAATGCAGCTGCGGCGGCCAATCCGCCGACCAGCAAGGTTTGGCCCGCAGACACAAGCCGGTTGAGGCCGGTAAAGTGTCCCTTCACGCCTCCAAAAACCAGAAGCGCAACGCCCGTTGTCAGCACCGAGATTTTCAACGCTTCTGTCAAATTGCTTGTCAGCATATAGGGGAGCAGTGGAATCAGACCGCCCACTAGATAAGACACCGCGATTGTCGCCGCACTGATCGGGGCGCGTTTTGGATCCGGCTTCTCCAGTCCGAGCTCGAACCGCATCATGAAGTCGATCCAGCGCTTACGATCGGACGTGATGGAGCTCACGACACTTTCAAGTGCGGCCCCGGACAGTCCGTATCCGGCAAAGACTTCGCGAACCTCTTTGAGCTCGAACTCGCGCTTGTTGTCGACTTCCCAGCCCTCCCGCGACAGCTCCGAAGCGAAGTGCTGGGCATCAGTGCGGGCCGCGAGATAACCGCCAAGGCCCATTGCGATCGCGCCGGCGGCGATTTCGGCGAGCCCGGCAGTTACGATCACCGATGTATTGGAAACGGCCGCAGAAAGTCCGGCCGCCAGCGCGAATGGCACAGTCAGTCCGTCGGCCATGCCGATGACGACATCCCTAACGGTCTCGGTCGCCATGAAGTGCTTTTCGACATGCGAAATAGTAGGCATTGTGTGGCGGCCCTTTGATCGCAACGTCGATTTATGCTCAACGAAGGCTCGTTCGAATAGCACGCCAAAGCGAAGTAGTTTTGAGAGTCATCAACAGGGGCAACAGTAAAGGTGCAGCATGTAATCTCAGATGCTCAACACACCGGAAGAGACCCAAGAGCAAGCCGGGTATGCAGACCGACCATTCGTGCACCACCTGTTGCTTGTGGTTCTCGGGGGCGCGGTCGTGCTGGCGGCCTGGCGGCTTTCCGATGTTCTGATACTCGCGTTCGGAACCGCTCTCCTGGCCCTCCTGTTGCGGGGCCTGGCCCGCTTGGTGAGCCGCTGGACACCCATACCAGAAGCCTGGGCCGTTGGTCCTGTAGTTGTGGCGCTTCTCGCGTTGTTCGGCGCCGTAGTCTGGCGCTTCGGCTCCCAGATCGCAACGCAATTTGACTTTCTTGTCGAAACCCTTCCGAAAGGCGTCTCTCGGTTCGTCCAGGAATTCGGCGCCAACCCCTGGGGCGGGTGGTTGCTCGGTCTCGCGCGCGATATGAACCTCACGAGTGCGACCGGGCAGGCCGCCGGATATATCGCGGCACTGTTCGGCTCCGTCTTGCGTGCCACCGCCTATATTGCCGTGTTGCTATTTGCTGCCGTTTATCTCGCGGCACAGCCCGAGCGATACCGTCACGGTTTGTTGCAGCTCGTTCCGCAGGATCGACGCGAACGGATCGGCGATGTGCTTGACCTCATGGGGACAACTCTCGGACGTTGGTTGATCGGCCAATCGGTGACGATGGCCTTTGTCGGCACGTTGACAGCGTTCGGTCTATGGTTGTTGGGCATTGCGGCGCCTCTGGCCCTTGGCCTGACCGCAGGAATGTTCGCCTTCGTTCCGTATGTCGGCCCGATCCTAGCCTCAGCCCCTGGCATCCTGATAGCCGCAGTGCAGGGACCGATGCCAGCGCTCTACGCCGCGGCGCTCTACGGGGGCGTCCACTTTGCGGAGGGCAATCTGGTCACGCCGCTGGTTCAAGCGGAAGCCGTGGAACTTCCACCAGTTCTCACGCTGTTCGCAACCGTGGTTTTCGGTTTGCTGCTTGGGCCCGTCGGCGTGCTTCTGGCAACTCCGCTCATGGTCGTGATACTGGTCCTCATCAACACTCTTTATCTCGAAGATGTGCTTGGGGAGCCGCGGGCCTGGCCATCAGTTCGTAAAGGCGACGATTAGCAGCCGTAACGTCACTTCTTGTCGTGCCGACGTCGTCACTGTCCGAGCAGGCGCGGAGCGTATGCGCCAACCCATGCTGCCGATATGACCAGGAGCAGCCCCGGGATCAACCGCAATGCGAAAGGTCGCCCGCCTGTGGTCCACGCGACGATGATCTTACTCAACGTGTTGGTCGAAAGCGCAGCGAGGATGGGAGATACAGCATCGGCTGGACTCATCTTTCCTGATGCGACCAGCGAAGCAATCGAAACAGCCGCCGAATGCGTGTCCGCGAAACCCGCCAGTGCGGCGCCGACAATCACACCGGTCTCGCCGAACTTCTCGCGCAAGGCAGCCGAGATAACCAGGATCCCGGACAAGGTCGCCGCCAGGATGATTGCGGATAAAAAGCTAAAGGCGTGCCCGGGCTCAGAATCAATTCCCTTCCTCCCACGCAGGCCCTTAATGGTGAACACTGCACCGTAGGCAGCCGCTGCCATTCCCGCGCAGAGCAGCGGAATCGATAGTTCCCGTAGTACGACTATGCTTGTAGGCGCGAGGACCGCACACATCTGCACGATCGTCGCCACCGTCGATAGAACCGCTGCTGCGACCGCAGCACCAAGAATGCCCGGGGTTGTCGTCGCTCGAGTGCCCATGGCGCCAATCGTAGCGATGCTGGAGACAAAGCCCGATGCCAGGCCCGCGACGGCCAGTCCAAACCGGTCGCCCAGGATGCGGACCGCAATATGCCCTGCAGCGCCTATCGCCATCATGAGGATGACGATGAGCCAGATCGACCGCGGGTTGAGTGCTGCATAAGGTCCCATCGGCTGGTTGGGCAGCAGCGGCAGGACCACCAGCGTAGCGCCGGCGAAAATCAGGCCGTCTGTTACTTCGCGCTCGGTGAGCACCGAGCGAACGAAATGATGCAGTTGCGTTCGTGAAGCCAGCAGGACGGCCAGCGCCACGGCCACGCCAGCCGCCAATGCCGGCTGGCGCATCGAAAGCCCCCCGAGCAGGACGGTTAGAACTAGCGCGATCTCACTTGTGAGGCCGGGGTCGTCGCTGCGAGATCGGAAATACGCAACCGCAGTCAATATGATCGCACCTGCCGTTGCGACCGCCAGAAGGATTTCACCGCCAATCGCAAAGCTGACGGCACCGGCGAGCGACGTCACCGCGAAGGTACGTATTCCTGCAGGTGATCGTGAGGGTCCTTTACCTTTTCGACGCTCGCGCTCGGCGCCAATCAAAAGCCCAATCCCCAGAGCCACCGAAAGGTTCACGATCACTGAATCAAGGATCGGCATGTGAGCCTGTCCTCAGGCCATTCGGCGCTGGGATCGGGTCATCAACGTCACGGCTTCGCGCCGGGTATCATCCGAGCCAGCGTGCGATCTCCGAAAACCCAATGATGGACCAGAGCGGCTGCGGCATGCAAGCCCCCTACAGCCAACAGACCGTGTGCGAGCAACTCGTGGGCTTCCTTCACGCCTTCAGCGAAAGCCCGATCGCGCGGCCATGGCGATGCGATATCGACAATTCCGAATATTGATAGGCTGTCGCCGCGCGCGAACTGCAGAACGATTCCCGCGATGGGAACGGCTAACAGCAAGACATAAAGCGCAAGGTGCGCCAATTTTGCCCCCAACCCGATCCAGTCCGCGAACAACCATTCGCCAAAGTACGTCCAGTCGGCAGGCGGCGATGGATCGACGAGCCGCCACAGCAAACGCAAGACGGTCAGCGCAATGACCAATAGCCCGGCGGTCGCGTGAATATATAGCCCCAAAGCTCTGCTCGCGCCTCGCGGCAACTCGTCGCCTAGCATTCCCAGCGTCCATGCCAACAACACGAGTGCCACCGCCGTCCAATGAAGGCACTGTGCAATCAGCCCATAGCGCGTTGCCGAATTGAATATTTGCATGACTATCACACTCGCGGGGCGCGTGAACCTACGATGTCGCGCTAATCAATCGAGCGAGTCATCTTCAATAGTTAATTTTTACAATCGATTGGTGGCAACGTCGTTGATTCAAATCAATCACCCAAGGCAGCGCCGCTCAGGAATGGGATCTTAGCGGCTTAAACAGCTACGTTCCCCCCGTCGGCACGGGCTCATTGAGCCTGCCGAGCCATGCTGGCGTACAAAGCTGCTGGACTTCCGCCGGGGAGCCGATAGGGTCGGCCCGACCGCAGCCGGACGCTGGAAGCATGCCGGGTTTAGGGCTCAGGTACATCCTGCTTTTCACGATATTGGTGTTCGCCGCCGTCTCGTGGGCGCTCATCTATTTCTTCCCGGCGCCTCCCTCGACTGTCACGATCGCCACCGCCTTCAAGGGCGCCAGTTTCGATTATTACGGCCGCCGATACCGGGAGAAATTTGCAGTCGCCAAGGTGAACCTGGAACTGCATGCGACCGAAGGTGCGCTGGAGAACCTGAAGCTGCTACACGATGCCGGCTCGGGAGTTCAGATCGCGTTCGTCACGGGCGGCGTCGCGGAGCCCGACAGCCCTTCCGGCCTTCTATCGCTCGGCACGATCGATTACCTGCCGATCTGGTTGTTCTACGTCTCCGGCGAGCGCCTTGAGAAACTGTCGCAGCTCAAGGGCAAACGCGTCGCCGTGGGACCTGTCGGAAGTGGTACCCGCTTCAGCGCTGAAAAAATACTGGGCAAAGGCGGCATCAGCGCGGAGAACGCGACCTTCGTCCCGATCGCGGGAGACAAAGCTGCGCAAGCACTGCAGGCCGGCGAAGTGGACATCGTATGGATACTTGGCTCGCCAAATGCGTCGGCCGTGCAATCTTTGCTGCGCAGTCCGAAGGTCCGACTCATGAGCTTCCCCATGGCCGAAGCGTTCACCCGGGTGATTCCAAGCCTCGTGCGGTTGGACCTTCCAGAAGGGGTCATCGACATCGCTGAGAATATTCCGGCTCATGACGTTGCGCTCATCGCGACAACCAGCAGCGTGCTGGTCCGCAGTGACCTGCATCCGGAAATCGTCAGCCTTCTTCTCAGGACTATGCAGGAGATCCATGGTGCGCCTGACATATTCCAACGCGCCGGCCAGTTTCCCATGGCAAGCGACCCGGATTTCCCGATGGCCGCGGCAGCAGTGGATTTTTACAAGAACGGCCCCTCCTTTCTGCAGAGGCATCTGCCGCTCTGGCTGACCGTTCACGCGCAAAGAGCGATCGCTGTGCTGGTGACCGCAATCGCGATCGGGCTGCCGCTCTTCCGATATCTGCCCGCAGCATACGAGTGGCACATCCGCAGACGCCTGCTCTATTGGTATGGCCAGCTCAAGACGCTGGAAGTCTCCATCGAACGTGACCAAAGCAGCAAGGATCAGGTCGCTATGCGAGCGGCGGTAGACAAGATCGAAGAAGCAGTTAGCCACATCCGTTTCCCGCTCGGCTTCGCAAACCAGGTTTATGATCTGCGGGGCCATATCGATATTGTCCGCCGCCGCTTGGCCGCACAAGCAGACGCGCCGAACAACCAAGAGATCAAGGAGGCGCCACTCCGCGCGCCTCGGCTCTCCGATGCAGACCTCCGAGACCGGCCGCACCAATTGGGCGGCACCGGGGCGTGACGTTTCCAAGGGAGCTTCTGTTGCGACCTGTCTTGCGCTTCATGGCACCCAAAGAGCTCTGGCTTTTTGTGCAGATCGCCAGCCGCAACAATTCCGGTTCGGATCAAACCCGACAAAACTCAAGGTGAGCATGATGCGTCCGCTTCCGGGCACATCGCGACCACCCCCCGTCGGCACTGGCTCATTGAGCCTGACTGCCGAGCCATGATTCAAATCTTTGACCGAAGCGGGCCGAATCATGCGCTACGAACTCTACGACGAGGAATGGACTGCCATTTGGCCGATGCTGCCAGCCGCGCGGCGTACCACGGGTGAATGATCGTCGCGTCGTCTGAGCGGCGTCAGTCCGGGACGCCGGACGCCTTGAGGGTTTCACGATAAGTCGCGGACATCGCTTCCACCGGGAAGGGGATCCGCGTCAGAAAACCGGAGATCGTGAACTCCGGATCGACCTTGAGCAATTCGCGCGCGATCTGGGTCGCGCGCTCGTTGTCGCCGGTCTTGACCAGCGCGACTGTCAAGACGCGGAGTGCCACCGCGAAGCGCCGGTTCTGCGCCAGCGCCTTGTCGGCCCATGTCACCGCTTCGGCAAAATTGTTGTCGAGCACAGCGCAGATTGCGAGCGCCGCGGAAGCGAACCAGCCGCGTGGGTCGCGCGGGTTCAGCCGCTGCGCGCGCTCGATCTTCGCCCGGCCAGCCTGCTGGTTGCCGCGCATCGCCTCGATCCAACCGGAGAGGACGAGCGCCATCGCCGAGTTCGGGTTGATCGCAAGCGACCGCTCGAACAATTCGTGCGCGGGTTCGATCTCGTCGGCCATGTTCCAGATCGCGAACGCCGCCATCCACAGCACCTGCGGGTCACCGGGGGCGAGCTCGACCGCGCGCCAGGCTTGCGCGACCGCGCGTTCCCGGTAGGCGTCGTTCGGCTTCAGCCAACCCTGGACATGACGCATGGCGTGGCAATAGGCCGACGCTGCCAGCGCCGGCGCGTAAGCCGGATCGAGCGCCAGCGCCCGGTCGAGGCAATCGAGCGCGGCTTCCATGCTCTCGGGCGTGAACTCGTACCTCAGACTGTACGCGCGCAGCAGCAGGTCGTAGGCGTCGAGCCTGTCGGGCGGCGCCGTCCGCACGCGCTCGGCTTCGGCGACCAGCAAAGTCGGCTCGATCGCGCCGACCACGTTCTCGGTGATGCAATCCTGCAGGTCGAACACGTCGGTCGCCGCGCCGTCGAACCGGTCGGCCCACAGATGCGCGCCGGAGACGGCGTCGATCAACTGGCCGGTGATGCGCAGGCGGTCGCCGCCGCGGCGGACGCTGCCTTCGAGCACGTAGCCGACGCCGAGATCGCGCCCGACCTGGCGGATATCGACCGCCTTGCCCTTGTAGGTGAAGGCGGAGTTGCGCGCGATCACCGTGAGGCGGCTGCAGCGCGCCAGCGCGGTGGTGATGTCCTCGGCGATCCCGTCGGCGAAGTAATCCTGCTCGGGGTCGCCGCTCATATTGGTGAAGGGCAGCACCGCGATCGACGGACCCTCGCTCGGCCGCGGCGGGGCGGCCTTGTCCGCAGCCGGATGATCGGGGGCGCTGTGCTCCCTGACATCGCCGACGAAGCGGAGGCCCTTGCGGGGCAGGGTGCGGATCAGCCGCTGCTCCTCGCCATTGTCGCCGATCGCGGTCCGTGCCGCATTGACCCGGCTGCTCAGCGTCGCCTCCGAGACTATCCGCCCGTGCCAGACCGCCGCCAGCACCTCGTCGCGGCTGACAACGCGGTCGCGGGCGCGGATCAGGAACTCGAGCAGGTCGAAGACCTGCGGCTCGACGGCCACCAGCGTATCGCCGCGGCGCAGCTCCCGGCGCCCGGAATCGAGGGTCAAGTCGTTGAAATGGTAAGTCAAATCCGATAGTCCGGCGGCCGGCGGCTGAATCCGGGGCGGAACCTAGCACAGGCGGCGCGGGGCCAAAATCACGACGGTCTGAAGGACAAATCCACGTTCTCTGAAAGCGGGCGGGGTCGGTCTCTGCAATATTGACTTCGACACCAGACGTAAGGAGATCGCCTTGTCCCAATCCATCAATCAGCAACGCCGCCGCTTCCTCGGCATCGCCGGCGGGATCCTCGCCGCTTCCAGGCTCGGCTTCATTGGATCGGCTCAGGCTCAATCCAGGACGGCGCTGCCCACGGTCAAGGCTGGCGGCCACACCACGATCGGTCCGGTCAAGCAGATCAATGCCGGCGTGCTCGATACCGGATATGTCGAGATGGGCCCGGCGTCGGGTCCCGCCGTGATCCTGCTGCACGGCTGGCCCTACGATATCCACAGCTACGCCGATGTCGCGCCGGCGCTGGCCGAGGCCGGTTATCGTGTGATCGTGCCGCATCTGCGCGGCTACGGCACCACACGCTTCCTCGCCAGCGACACGATGCGGAGCGGCCAGCCGGTCGCGGTCGCCGCCGACATCATCGCGCTGATGGACGCGTTGAAGATCGAGAAGGCCGTGCTCGGCGGCTATGATTGGGGTGCGCGCACCGCCAACATCATGGCGGTGCTCTGGCCCGAGCGCTGCAAGGCGATGGTGTCGGTGAGCGGCTATCTGATCGGCAGCCAGGCGGCCGGCAAGATGCCGCTGCCGCCGAAGGCCGAACTGCAATGGTGGTACCAGTTCTATTTCGCGACCGAGCGCGGCCGCGAGGGCTATGCCAAGAACCAGCGCGATTTCAACAAGCTGATCTGGCAGCTTGCCTCGCCGCAGTGGAAGTTCGACGACGCCACCTATGACCGCAGCGCCACGGCGTTCGAGAATCCCGACCATGTCGATATCGTGATCCACAATTACCGCTGGCGGCTGGGTCTCGCCGAAGGCGAGGCGAAGTACGACGCGTTCGAGAAGACGCTCGCGGAGGCGCCTGTCATCGCGATCCCGACCATCACGATGGAGGGCGATGCCAATGGCGCGCCGCATCCGGAGCCTGCGGCCTATGCCAAGAAATTCTCCGGGCATTACGAGCATCGGACCCTGACCGGCGGCATCGGCCACAATCTGCCGCAGGAAGCGCCGCAGGCATTCACCCAGGCCATCATCGACGTCAGCAAGGCCTGAGTTGCGGAAAGCGTGGATCGGTTTGGAGACCGGCGCGGTCCGATCTGGCGCAGTGATTGCCGCGGGGCTAGTTTCCCCGCAGCAATCGCATGCGGGGAACGGCTTTGACCATCACCATCTACGGCATCAAGAACTGCGACACCATGAAGAAGGCGCGCGCCTGGCTCGACGACCATGGCGTGGCCTACGACTTCCACGACTACAAGACCGCCGGCATCGCCAAGGACAAGCTCAAGCAGTGGAGCGACGAGGTCGGCTGGGAGACGCTGCTCAACCGCGCCGGCACGACCTTCAAGAAGCTGCCCGATGCCGACAAGGAAGGGTTGAACGAGCGCAAGGCGCTGGCGTTGATGGCCGAGCAGCCTTCGATGATCAAGCGTCCGGTGCTCGATCTCGGGCCGAAGCGCGTCGTCGGCTTCAAGCCGGACATTTACGCCAAGGAAGTGCCGGCGAAGGTGCGCAAGAACGGCTGACGCATTCCGCGCGAACCCCAGTTTGGGAGTTTGAATCACAGGGGGTGGGCAATCGCAACGCTTCCAACCCGGACCCCCGGCGCTTAGGGGCAGAAGCGGACATCAGCTTGCCAATAGTCCCCGCCGAGACCGTTGAAAATGACCCGACACGGACACTGGGACGGCGTGGTTTTGCTTTCCCAAGCCGTTCATCAGCATTAAATTGCGCGGAAACCGTTCCGCCAACGGTGGTCGGAGGAAACTATCGCTGGATTGTCGGTTGAAGTTCCGGGAACAACGGAGGCTTCGGAAATGAAGAAAGCAGCATTGGCGTTAGTGACCGCTGCCACCATCGGTGTCTCTGCCTTGGTGGCCCCATCACCGGCCCAAGCGTGGCGTGGTGGTGGCTGGGGCGCTGGACTCGCGGCCGGACTGATCGGAGCGGCGGTAGTTGGTGGCATTGCCTCCAGCGCCTACGCCTATGGCCCAGGTTACGGCTACTACGGCGGACCGGGTTATGGCTATTACGGCGGCTACGCCCCCGCGTATTACGGCGGCTATGCGCCAGCGTATTATAACTACGGCTACGCCCCCGCATACTACGGCGGATACCGGTCCTACTATGCTCGTCCCGCGTACCGGCGCGTTATTCGCCCCGCATACGTCTACGGCCCTGGGTACTATCGCGGGTATGGCTATCGCTGGTGATCGCCAGCGGCGGCACGGGAACTGGGCAACGAACGCCGAGGGGGGCCGCGGCCTGCTTCGTTGCCCGCGGGTGCTTGAGTGTTTGTAGCGAGCGGCGAGAGGACCGTGAGCATTGACGTCGGCGGCAGGCATAGACCGATAGCCGGCGTGTCTTCTGTTGGCCCATTTCGGAAGTGCCCAGCTGGCTATCGAAAGTCCGGTGACGGAGTTTAAGCGGACGTCGCGGTTGCGCCCTCCGACTTCCGCGTTTGACCCATAGCCGACGTCGTCAGCATCGCGTCCAGTTACGGAACCGACATCGCAATTGATAAAGTTAGATTTGCTCGGCAAGTCTTTCTTTTGGAACGAGCCGATAAGTTGCTCCCGTTCACCGAAAATTCAGCAACCCAAAAGAGGGTGCCAGGATCGGCAAGCGGACTGGGGACATGGCTGAGTTTGGACGAAGGCAATATTACACGACCAGCATCTCCTCCGGCGCAGAAACTTCCGACCGGATGAAGTGGCTTGTCTGTGGCGCCGTTGCGATTGCGCTGATCGCAGGCTCCTTCCTGAGCTACAAGATGCTTTATCAGCCTGCCGACCCGCTGTTGAAGCACGAGTCCTTTGCGGAGAAGTTGGAAAGGCATGCCTCTCGCGAGGAGCTCTGGCAAAATTATCCGTCTCTCGATGAGAGGACGATTCCCATCGCTTTTGGCGACAAGATCTACAAGATTCCGCGCAACTATTTGGTGGACCTGGATCGATCAAGTGCCGATCCCAAAGAGACTGCGTTCGAAATTTACGTGCTGCTTCCCAATCTGGAGCCAAGAACGGCCAATAACGCTGCAAGGTTCGCGAAGGGCCCGTTCTACGGCGGATACGGAGATCAGGTGAATGCGAGGATCCGTGGTGGGCAGAAGGAACTGGACTGGTCGGAACGGAGACTTCTGTGGAATCGTCGGTGCCAGGAGAAGGGCTCGGGCGTTTTTCTTATGGTCGAGTCCGGGTATCAATTATGTGAGGCTGATTCTGATCTGTTCTTGAAAGATACGCCTGAAGGCCCTTTGGTTTTTGCTTGCGAGAAGGTCACGATCAAGAGCCCTGACTGCACGATTGCGGATCTGACTGGAGCCGGATGGGGCGTTCTCACATTGGGTTTCAGTCGCAAGTACGTCTACCAGGCCGACGAGATAAGGAAGCGGTTTCGTTCGCTTTTGGATTCGTTCGCCGAAGATTAGGCTGGGTCATCCCTTATCTTGTGATCTTGGCTGATCGGCGACTTCCGCTGTTGGCCCCTTTCGGAAGTGCCGCGCTGGCTATTGAAGGTCCGGTGCCGGTAGTGAAGCGGAAGTCGCGATCGCGCGCTCCGACTTCCGAGTTTGACCCGGAGCCGACGTCCACTGGCTCTCAGACGGTCCGGACCAATTGATATGCATCAAGCCGCGGACCGCTCAATGCGAGCATTTTGAGGAGATTGTGCGCGCCCTCTCTTGCTAACGGGGAGTTTTCATCGTGAAAATCAGCATCCTTGCAGGCGTCAGCTTTCTCGTCCTCAATGGCATCTCGGCATCGGCGCAGCAGGTTACAGGGGTTTCGGGGTCGCCCGAAGCCACCACCACGATCACCGGCAAGCAACTTCCGCCGCCTTATCCACAATTTGGCGGGGTAATCAAGGAGAAGGCCGCGGAGTCGAAGGCCTGGTGGGCACCTCGGGTCGTGCCGCCAAAGGGCGCGCCCAACGTGTTGCTTATTATGACGGATGATCAAGGCTTCGGAGCGCCGGGTACCTTCGGCGGCGTCATACCCACTCCCACCATGGATCGCATCGCCGCGCAGGGGCTGCGCTACACCAATTTCCATTCCACTTCGCTTTGCTCACCAACGAGGGCAGCCCTCATTACGGGCCGCAACCACCACTCCGTGGGTACAGGCGTGGTCGGCGAATTGGCAACGGGGTTTCCGGGTTACGACACAATCATCCCGATTGAGAAAGGCACCATCGGTACGATCCTGAAGGAAAACGGCTACGCGACCTCGTGGTTCGGCAAGGACCACAACACACCTTCGTTTCAATCGAGCCAGGCCGGCCCGTTCAATCAGTGGCCCAACGGAATGGGCTTCGAGTACTTTTATGGCTTCGTCGGCGGCGACGCGAGCCAGTGGCAACCGAACCTGTTCCGCAATACGACAGCGATCTATCCGTTCCAGGGCAATCCCGGCTGGAATTTGGAGACGGCGATGGCCGACGAGGCCATCCAGTACATGAAGCAGCTCAAGGAGGTTGCACCCGACAAACCGTTCTTCGTCTATTATGTACCGGGAGCCACCCATGCGCCTCATCATCCGACGCCGGAGTGGATCAAGAAGGTGAGCGACATGCACTTGTTCGATGACGGGTGGAACAAGCTGCGTGAGACCATCTTCGCCAACCAGAAGCGGCTGGGTATCATGCCCGAAAACGCCAAGCTGACGCCGTGGCCGAAAGAATTGCCGCAGTGGGAGTCCCTGAGCTTTGACGAGAAGAAGCTCTTCATCAAGCAAGCGGATATCTATGGGGCATACCTCGCTTACGCCGACAATGAGATCGGACGGGTCATCAAGGCGGTCGAAGACCTTGGCCAACTCGACAACACCTTGATCATCTACATCGGTGGCGACAACGGCGCGAGCGCCGAAGGAATGCTCAACGGCACGCCGAACGAATTCACCACGTTCAACGGCATTGAAGTGCCGGTTAAGGACCAATTTCTTTGGTATCCGTTCTGGGGATCGGAACGGACTTTCCCGCACTTTGCTGCTCCCTGGGCGTGGGCGATGGACACCCCGTTCAAATGGGTGAAGCAGGTGCCGTCGCACTTCGGCGGGACGGCTCAGGGCATGGTTGTTTCCTGGCCCGGCCACATCAACGACACCGGTGGCATCCGTCGCCAATTCCATCACGTCATCGACGTGGTTCCGACCATCCTCGAAGCGGCTGGCATTTCGCAACCCGATACGATCAATGGCATCAAACAGATCCCCATCGAAGGCACGAGCATGGCGTACACGTGGGACAGGGCGAACGCGAACGCCCCGACCCAGCACACGACGCAATACTTCGAGATGCTCGGCAATCGCTCCGTCTATAACAACGGCTGGGTCGCGGCGACGACCCCGGTGACCCTGCCATGGGAGCTGAGCACTAAGGCGCCTCCCGATGTGATCACCGGCTACAAGTGGGAGCTTTATAACGTCCAGGAGGACCCCACGCAGTTCAACGACCTGGCCACCCAGATGCCGGGTAAGCTCAAGGAGATGCAGGACCTCTTCTATTCCGAGGCGAAGAAGTACAATGTGCTGCCGCTGGACAATTCGACGCTCACGCGCTGGAACGCTCCGCGCCCGAGTCTAACGGCAGGACGAACGCTCTTCACCTATTCGGGCGAACTAAGCGGCGTGCCTGCGAGTGCCGCGCCGAGCATCCTGAACAAGTCCTACACCATCACCGCCGAGGTCACGATCCCGGACGGCGGCGCGGAAGGCATGATCGTCACCGAAGGCGGGCGATTCGGCGGCTATGGCCTGTTTCTGAGCAAGGGCGACTTTGGCGTCGGCCGGGGCAAGGTCGTGTTCCTCTATAACTTCCTTGACCTCAAGCGCACGACTTGGGAAGGGCCCGAGTTGAGCGCGGGTAAACACACCATCGTCTTCGATTTCAAATCGGATGGTCCGGGCCTGGCCAAGGGAGGAACAGGGGTCCTCTCCGTAGACGGCAAGGAAGTAGCCAAGAATTCCATGGAGCATACCACTCCGATCACCTTCCCGGAGGACGAAACCTTCGACGTTGGCCAGGACAGCCGCACTGGCGTGGCGATGATCGAGTATCGCTATGACTCTCCGTTCAAGTTCACTGGCAAGATCGACAAATTGACTTTCAAACTCGAACCTTTCACGGCGGAGCAGGAGGCTAAAGCCAAGCCCTAACAGCTCGAGTATAGGCAGATGCCTCACACCCGTGGGCCGAAACGATGAAGAACGCGCTGACTTTCGCCGCGGTCGGTGAAGCCGCCACCGGATTGGCGTTGTTGATTGCTCCCTCGCTCGTCGTGCATTTGTTGTTGGGCGAGCAACTTACCGACGTCACAATACCGGTTGCGCGCGTAGCGGGCATCGCTGTGATCGCCTTGGCAATTGCGTGCTGGCCGGGTCCGCCACTTGTCGGCATGTTGATCTACAGCGCATTGATAACGCTTTATTTTGCCTACCTCTTCTTCGTGGGTGGTTTGACCGGCGTCCTTCTATGGCCAGCGGCAGCGCTTCACGTAATTCTAACGGTCCTTCTCGGTCGCGCTTGGCTCGCCGCCGCGCGGCGAGATAATGGAGCGGCCGATTTTCCGGTCAGGACGAGACCTTGATTGCTAGATGTCCCCGAGTCTGGCCCATCGCGTCCGTTGGCGCACTGTGGCGACATGCCGAATGAAGACCGGAAGTGCTGACCCGCCGGTGCGAGGTCTCAGTTTGACCCACAGCAGACGTAAGCTCCAACAATCTCAGGCTCGTCTATTTCGGCCTCGGGGCATAGACTGTGAAAGCCAACTCAAGACTAACGTTGGCAATCATCATCAGCGTCTTTGTGGAAACCGCAGACGTGAAACTGGGGGCCTGACAGTCATTTCCGGCTTGTATTCCAATATCCGCCCTTCGGTATTCCAGTCGGTCCCATGCAGCTCGCGCTTCGTTCGGAAGCATTTCTACCAACTTGACGAATTCCTGCAAAGTGGCTTCGGGCGTCGCGAGTTGCTCCGCGAGCTCTAAAGATGCATCGCAGTCCTCGTGCATCAAAACGACAATCGAGGAACGCGCCGAGCTGAGCAATATCTGCACGTCGGCCGCGTCTCCGCGAATATCGAGATCAACATTAAGAAAAATGGTGTTGCTATGGCTCAACGCGGGCTGAACCCGAACAGGCAAGGTTTTTCGGCCAGGAAAGTCGGCTTCCGGATGCTTGGCGTAGAATGCTTCCGCCCTGGATAGAGCGTCGGTCTCATCTTGCGCATGGAGGCATAGGTTTGGGGCGTCATCGGCGTTGCCCCAGGTCAGTTCAAAGTATTTCATGCCAGGCTGCCAGGCATGCCAGGATTTGTGCATAAGGGCCTCATGATCGCCGCTGCTCGACAAACTCTAACACATCCGGGGTGAATTCGATGTCAGCTTGTGGCCCTTTGCTGACATTCACTTAGGCATCGTCGATGTCTGCTTTTGAGGGCAACTCGGACATCGCATCCCGCGCACGTGCGTACCGGATTCATGAGTACGCCCTAGATCAGCTCGACTGAATCCTGGCTCGCCGGGTGATCTGCGGGCACGAACCTGCGGTCGATCACCGCCCGCACGGTGACGACAGGCACGGCCTTGGCCTTTACGCCCATCAGATTGTGCAGCCGGAATCCGCCCTCGATGCTGATCGCCTTGTACGAGCCGATGACGTGCTCGACGGTGTCGCCGCGTCCGAACGGCAGCAGCAGCCGTTCGTAGTACACGTCCTTGCCGTCGGCGTCGGAGAGTTCCGCAACCGTATAGGTCGGACGCTTGCGCGCGAGGCAAGCGCGATAGGACAGGATGACGCCGGCATAGCGCTCCGGGCCGATCGCATCATCGAGATAGCGGTTGGTGCGCAGTCGCGGCTCGACGTGCTCGTTGCCATAGGCCGTCGTCAGCCGCGCGCCTTCCTGCGTGATCAGGAAGCGTGCCGCGTCACCGCTGCCGACCACGTCAAAGCCCATCATGTCGGCGCGCTCGTCGGCGGTGCCGTCGGTGTGGAAATCGCACAGCAAGGGAAGGGCATCCGGCATGCGCAGCGCGCGCAGCCAGGCGTTCAGCAGCACCCGCTGCGTGATCGATTTCACCACCGATGGATCGGCGCTCCTGAATGGCATGGGCTAGCCGAACTCGAGCACATCCCCGGGCGGGATGCGGCCGGGGACACGGTGGAACAGGTCGCGGTCGATGATCGCGCTCAGTTTGAAGTTCGGCAGCGTGTCGTTGCCGCGCATCAGATTGCGGATCTCGAAACTGCCATTGTCGCTGATCGTCTTCAGCGAGGCGACAAGATGCGTGACGGCGCCGCCGTCCGAGAACGGCAGCAGCAGCCGTTCATAGGCCACGACGTGACCGTAGATGTCGTCGATATCGGTGATGGTGTAGGCCGGCAGCCTCCGCGCGATGCATTCGTGGTAGACCGGCATCACGGCCGGCGCGAGCCGCGGTCCGAGATAGTCGTCGAGCAGGCGGCCCTTGCCGCTGTGTCCGTAGGCGGTGGCCATCCGCGTGCCGTCGCTCTCGATCGTCAGTTGCGGCGGCCGCGTTGTCGCGTCGACGGTGAAGAAGACGGTGTCGGGCAGATCTTCCTCGATCCGCTCCGGCTGAAATTCATCGATCCGTGGGATGGTCTGGCCGCGGGCATAAAGTCGCAGCCACGTGTTCAGAAAATCACGTTGCCGGATCGACTTGATGACCGAGGGATTGGCGCTCTCGAAATGCAAGGCTCTAACCGCCCTTAATACAATGGCGGGAGCTTCGGCGAGAGGCGGAAATATTCTATGAAAGGGAAAGACCAGAGCAAAACACCCTTAACGGCGGCTTTCCGAGGCGCAAAGCGCGCTCAGGGGCCATTCGACTAAGGATCAACCGGAACTGGTCGTGCCAATACTGCACTGCACAGCTTTCCACCTTGCGTAACCGCCACAGATGACGGCATATTCCGGCCCGGAGGCGACAGGCCCCCGGACGGTTTCCAAGACGTACGGACAACCTGTCGGACACGAAAAAGGCTGGCCACGCGAGCGACGGGCTTCGCGGCGATGGCGTATGGGGGAATCTATTTGGCCGATGAGTTTATTCTCGAAACCAGCGGATTGACCAAGGAATTCGCGGGTTTCTTTGCCGTTCGCGACGTTGCGCTGAAGGTGCGTCGCGGCAGTATCCATGCGTTGATCGGGCCGAACGGCGCCGGCAAGACGACCTGTTTCAATCTGCTGACCAAATTCCTGAAGCCGACGGGCGGGCAGATTCGCTACAAGGGCCAGGACATCACCGCGATGCCGCCGGCCGACGTGGCGCGGCTCGGGCTGGTCCGTTCGTTCCAGATTTCGGCGGTATTTCCGCACATGACGGCGCTCGAGAACGTCCGGGTGGCGCTGCAGCGCCAGCACGGTTCGTCATTCGATTTCTGGCGTTCGAAGACCGTGCTCGACCGCTTCAATCCGCGCGCCCATGAACTGCTGAACGACGTCGGCTTGAGCGAATTCGCCAACACCCCGGCGGTCGAGATGCCGTACGGCCGCAAGCGCGCACTTGAAATTGCAACGACGCTCGCGCTCGACCCCGAGATGATGCTGCTCGACGAACCGATGGCCGGCATGGGCCACGAGGACATCGACAAGATCGCGGCGCTGATCAAGCGGATCTCCGCCAAATACACCATCCTGATGGTCGAACATAACCTCTCGGTGGTGGCCAACCTCTCCGACATCATCACCGTGCTGACGCGCGGGCAGGTGCTGGCGGAGGGCAACTACGCCGACCTCTCCAAGGACGAGCGCGTGAAGGAAGCCTATCTGGGAGCGGGTCATGGCTGAGGCAAAACTGGCGGAGAGGCCCGTGGCTGCGGCCGGCGTGGAGGTGCTGACGGTCAACGATCTGCAGGCCTGGTACGGCGAATCCCACATTCTGCACGGTGTCAATTTCAACGTGAAGGCCGGCGAGGTGGTGACGCTGCTCGGCCGCAACGGCGCCGGCAAGACCACGACGCTGAAGTCGATCATGGGCGTCATCGGCAAGCGCACCGGCTCGATCCGTTTCGACAACAAGGAGATCATCCGCGCCACGTCGGACAAGATTGCGCGGCTCGGCATCGCATTCTGCCCCGAAGAGCGCGGCATTTTCGCCAGCCTCGACGTGCGCGAGAATTTGCTGCTGCCGCCGGTGGTGCGCCCGGGCGGCCTGCCGCTCGACCAGATCTTCACGCTGTTTCCCAACCTGAAGGAGCGGCTCAACAGCCAGGGCACCAAGCTCTCGGGCGGCGAGCAGCAGATGCTGGCGATTGCGCGCATCCTGCGCACCGGCGCGCGCTTCCTGATGCTGGACGAGCCGACCGAAGGGTTGGCGCCGGTGATCATTCAGCAGATCGGGCACACCATTGCGCGGCTGAAGTCGCAGGGATTCACCATCCTGTTGGTCGAACAGAACTTCCGCTTCGCCTCGACCGTTGCCGACCGCTACTACATCGTCGAGCACGGCAAGGTGATCGACGGCTTCGCCAATTCGGAGCTGTCGGCCAACATGGACAAGCTGCATACCTATCTCGGCGTCTGAAGTCGCCCGAGCCAGAAAATTTAAGAACTGAGGGAATACGCCATGAGGAATACGATTTCAGCGCTTCTGCTCGGCACCGCGATGGTGCTCTCCGTCGCCAGCATCGCCTCCGCTGACGACAAGACAGTCAAGATCGGCGTGTTGTCGGATCAGTCCGGCCTCTATGCCGACCTCGCCGGTCCCGGCTCGACGCTGGCGGCGCAGATGGCGATCGAGGATTCCGGCCTCAAGGCCAAGGGCTGGACCATCGACCTGATCTCCGGCGATCACCAGAACAAGCCCGATATCGGCACCACCATCGCGCGCCAGTGGTTCGACGTCGACAAGGTCGACACCATCGTCGACGTGCCGAATTCGGGCGTCGCGCTCGCGGTCAACAACGTCGTGAAAGAGAAGAACGGCGTCTACATCAATTCGGGCGCCGCGACTTCCGATCTCACCAACGCACAGTGCACGCCGAACACGGTGCACTGGACCTACGATACCTACATGCTGGCGCACGCCACCGGCCAGGCGCTGGTGAAGGCGGGCGGGGACACCTGGTTCTTCCTGACCGCGGACTACGCGTTCGGCGCGGCGCTGGAGCGCGACACCACCGCCGTCATCACCGCCAATGGCGGCAAGGTGGTCGGCGGCGTCAAGCACCCGCTCAACACCGCCGACTTCTCCTCGTTCCTGCTGCAGGCACAGGCCTCCAAGGCCAAGATCATCGGTCTCGCCAATGCCGGCGGCGACACCACCAACTCGATCAAGCAGGCGGCCGAGTTCGGCATCGTCAAGGGCGGCCAGAAGCTCGCCGCGCTGCTGCTGTTCCTCACCGACGTCAAGGCGATCGGGCTGGAGACCGCGCAGGGCCTCAACTTCACCGAGACGTTCTACTGGGACCTCAACGACAAGACCCGCGCCTTCTCGAAGCGCTTCTCGGAGAAGATGAAGAACGGCGCTCCTCCGACCATGGTGCAGGCCGGCGTCTATGCGGGCCTGCTGCATTACTTCAAGGCGCTGGAAGCGCTCGGCGGCAATCCGCATGACGGCGCCAAGGTGGTCGCGAAGATGAAGACCATCCCGACCGACGATCCGCTGTTCGGCAAGGGCGAGGTCGAGGCCAACGGCCGCGTCACCCACGACGCCTATCTGTTCGAAGTGAAGAAGCCCTCGGAGTCCAAGGGGCCGTGGGACTTCTACAAGCTGGTCGGCACCGTGCCGGGCAACCAGGCCTTCACGCCGCTCGACAAGAGCACCTGTGCGCTTCTGAAGAAGTGACGATCATGCCCGCCGGCCATGCGCGTGGCCGGCGGGCTTCATCTATCTAGCGAAAGCTCATTCGATGCAGGCTCTCTACGCACAGCTTCTGGTGGGACTGATCAACGGCTCGTTCTACGCGCTGCTCAGTCTGGGGCTCGCCGTCATCTTCGGCATGCTCAACATCATCAATTTCGCGCATGGCGCACTCTACATGATGGGCGCCTTTGTGGCGTATTTCCTGCTCAATCTGGGCGGCATCAACTACTGGTGGGCGCTGCTCATCGCACCTGTCATCGTCGGCATCTTCGGCATGATCCTCGAGCGGACCATGCTGCAATGGCTCGCCGGCCTCGACCACCTCTACGGACTGCTGCTGACGTTCGGCATCGCGCTGATCGTGCAGGGCGTGTTCCAGAATTATTTCGGCTCCTCCGGCCTGCCTTACTCGATCCCGGATCAGCTCAAGGGCGGCGTCAATCTCGGCTTCATGTTTCTGCCGATCTATCGCGGCTGGGTCGTGATCTTCTCGCTGGTGGTGTGCCTTGCCACCTGGTTCCTGATCGAGAAGACGCAACTCGGCGCCTACTTGCGCGCGGCCACCGAGAACCCGACGCTGGTGCGGGCCTTCGGCATCAACGTGCCGCGCATGATCACGCTGACCTACGGGCTCGGCGTCGGTCTCGCCGCGCTCGCCGGCGTGCTGTCGGCGCCGATCAACCAGGTTCGTCCGCTGATGGGCGCCGATCTCATCATCGTGGTGTTCGCGGTGGTCGTGATCGGTGGCATGGGCTCGATCATGGGCTCGATCATTACCGGCTTCGCGCTCGGCGTGATCGAGGGACTGACCAAGTATTTTTATCCCGAGGCCTCCAACACCGTGGTGTTTGTCCTGATGGTGGTGGTGTTGCTGGTGAAGCCAACGGGACTGACGGGACGGGCGGCTTGATATGTCAGCATTGACCGACGATACACTTCCGGTGACGCCGCGCGCGGTGCGCGACGAGATGATCGTATTCGCCGTGATGGCGGTGCTGCTCGCAGTGGTGCCGTTCACGGGGATCTATCCCTTCTTCGTCATGCAGGCGCTGTGCTTCGCGCTGCTCGCCTGCGCCTTCAACCTTTTGATCGGCTATGGCGGCCTGCTGTCGTTCGGCCACGCCATGTTCCTCGGCACCGCCGGCTACGTCTCGGCGCATGCGCTGAAGGTGTGGGGGTTGCCGCCGGAGCTTGGCATCGTGGCCGGCACCGCCGCGGCCGCCTTGCTCGGCCTCGTCACCGGCTTCATCTCGATCCGCCGCCAGGGCATCTACTTCTCGATGATCACGCTGGCGCTGTCGCAGCTGCTCTATTTCATCTATCTGCAGGCGCCGTTCACCCATGGTGAAGACGGCATCCAGGGCATTCCGCAGGGGCGCCTGTTCGGGATCTTCGACCTGTCGAAGCCGACGGTGCTCTACTACGTCGTGCTGGCCGGATTCCTCGCCGGCTTCCTGCTGATCTACCGCACCATCAACTCGCCGTTCGGCGAGGTGCTGAAATCGATCCGCGAGAACGAGCCGCGCGCGATCTCGCTCGGCTACAAGACCGACCAGTACAAGATGCTGGCCTACATCCTGTCGGGCACGCTGGCGGGCTTTGCCGGCTCGCTGAAGGTGTTCGTGGCGCAGAACGCCTCTCTCACCGACGTGCACTGGTCGATGTCCGGCGAAATCGTGCTGATGACGCTGGTCGGCGGCCTCGGTACCATCTTCGGCCCGGTGGTCGGCGCATTCGTGATCATCGCCATGCAGCAATATCTCGCCGGTTTCGGCCAGTGGGTGACGGTGATCCAGGGCGTGATCTTCGTGGCCTGCGTGCTGCTGTTCCGGCGCGGCCTGGTCGGCGAGCTGGCCCACCTGCTGCGGCGGTCGCTGTAGGGCAGGGTAACCGATTTGCTGCCGACGACATAGCGGTGGACGACCGCCCGTTCGGGCGGTCGGTCCCGGTATTTTCCCCGCCAGATGCTCTATGACAGTTCTGTGACAGTCGCTAAAAGAGCTGTCCCGGAACGATGGAACTGAGACATGCTGCGCTGGTTTCGCGCCTTTCTGCCCAAGGAAGAGCGATTTTTCGACCTGTTCGCCCGCCACGCCCAGACCTCCGTGCAGTGCGCGCTGGCGCTGCAGGACATGCTGAAGGGCGGCGAGGAGACCCCGGTCTTCTGCCAGCGCGTCAACCAGTTCGAGAACGACGCCGATAGCGTCACCCGCGAGGTCCTGACCGCCGTTCGCCGTACCTTCATCACCCCGTTCGACCGCGGCGACATCAAGAACCTGATCACCGCGATGGATGACGCGGTCGACCAGATGCAGTCCACCGCAAAGGCGGTGATGCTGTTCGAGGTGCGGGAGTTCGAGCCCCCGATGCGCGAGATCGGCACCCTGATCGTCGAATCCGCCAATCTAGTCGTTCGCGCGCTGCCTCTGTTGCAGGCGATCGGCCAGAACGTCTCGATGCTGACCCAGATCACCGAGGAGCTGACCAAGCTCGAGGGCCGGGTCGACGATCTCCATGATATCGGGCTCAAGGAATTGTTCTTGAAGCACCGCAACGCCAACGCGATGGACTTCATCGTCGGCGCGGAGATCTACGATCACCTCGAGAAGGTGGCTGACCGCTTCGACGACGTCGCCAACGAGATCAACTCCATCGTGATTGAACAGGTTTAGGGCAGGGACATCACGTGGACGCCACGCTGGGTCTTCCGGTCCTGACTATCCTGATCGCGGTCGCGCTGCTGTTCGACTTCCTGAACGGCCTGCACGATGCCGCGAACTCGATCGCGACCATCGTCTCGACCCGCGTGCTGCGGCCGCAATATGCGGTGTTCTGGGCGGCGTTCTTCAACTTTGTCGCCTTCGCGGTGTTCGGCCTGCACGTCGCCAACACCATTGGCACCGGGATCATCGAGCCGTCGGTGGTGGACGCGACCGTGATCTTCGCGGCGCTAGTCGGCGCGATCGCTTGGAATGTGATCACCTGGGCGCTCGGCATTCCCTCGTCGAGTTCGCACGCGCTGATCGGCGGCCTGGTCGGCGCCGGCATGGCCAAGGCAGGCATTTCGGCGGCGGTGTGGAGCGGGCTCACCAAGACCTTGCTTGCGATCGTGCTGTCGCCGCTGGTCGGCTTCCTGCTGGCACTGGTGCTGGTTGCGATCGTGTCCTGGCTCTCGGTGCGCTCGACACCTTTCGCTGTTGATCGCGCCTTCCGGATTCTGCAATTCGCCTCGGCGTCGCTCTATTCGCTCGGCCATGGCGGCAACGACGCGCAGAAGACCATGGGCATCATCGCAGTGCTGCTCTACTCGCAGGGCCATCTCGGCGACAAGTTCGAGATTCCGTTCTGGGTCGTGCTGGCCTGCCAGAGCGCGATGGCGCTGGGCACCCTGATGGGGGGCTGGCGGATTGTGCGCACCATGGGGCTGCGGATCACAAAGCTGACGCCGATGCAGGGCTTTTGCGCCGAGACCGGGGGCGCCGCAACCCTGTTCATCGCGACCTATCTCGGGGTTCCGGTATCGACCACCCACACCATCACCGGCGCCATCGTCGGCGTCGGCGCCGCACGGCGGCTGTCCGCCGTGCGCTGGAACGTGGCAAGCTCGATTGTCTACGCCTGGGTGATCACGATCCCGGCCTCGGCTGCGGTTGCAGCCGCGACCTATTGGGCGGTGCAGGTTCTGAAGTAGCGTTTTCGAGCAAAGTGGAAGCCGGTTCGCGTCAAGAAAACGGGTCCAAAACAAGTAATCAACCGACCAGCTTCAAGCCGACGATGCCGGACACGATCAGCCCGATGCTGGCGAGCCGCATCGCGGTCGCGGGCTCGCCGAGCAGGATGATGCCGAGTGCCGCGGTGCCGACCGCGCCGATCCCGGTCCAGACCGCATAGGCGGTTCCAATCGGCAGCGTCTTCAGCGCGATGCCGAGCAGGATCACGCTGCCGGCCATCGCCGCGAGCGTCAGCACCGATGGCACCAGCCGCGAGAAGCCCTCGGTATATTTCAGCCCGATCGCCCAGCCGATCTCGAGCAGGCCTGCGGTGAACAGAATGGCCCAAGCCATAACGAACCCTCCGGATAAGGCAGGGTCGTCCCCGCGGATGGTATGGTGAGAAGAAGGTCGTCCTTCCGGTCCCTATATGTGGGTGGTGCGGCCATCCCGCATTGCGACAAAACGCCCTTGATTGCGCCCGTTTTCCCTGCCAAACGCTGCCCCGCCATGTCTGATACCGCTGTTTCAACCGAATCGCCGTCCCGCTCGCTGCTTTCCGAGGAAGTGGCGCGACGGCGCACCTTTGCGATCATCTCGCACCCGGACGCCGGCAAGACCACGCTGACGGAAAAGCTGCTGCTGTTCGGCGGCGCAATCAACCTCGCGGGCCAGGTCAAGGCCAAGGGCGAGCGCCGCAACACGCGCTCGGACTGGATGAAGATCGAGCGCGAGCGCGGCATCTCCGTCGTCACCTCGGTGATGACCTTCGAGTTCAACGACCTCGTGTTCAACCTCTTGGACACGCCGGGCCACGAGGACTTTTCGGAAGACACCTATCGCACGCTGACCGCGGTCGACTCCGCGGTGATGGTCATCGACGCCGCCAAAGGCATCGAGGCGCGCACGCGAAAACTGTTCGAGGTGTGCCGCCTGCGCGACATCCCGATCATCACCTTCATCAACAAGATGGACCGCGAGAGCCGCGACACGTTCGAGCTTTTGGACGAGATCGAGAAGACGCTGGCGCTCGACACCACGCCGATGACCTGGCCGGTCGGCCGCGGCCGCGACTTCCTCGGCACCTATGATGTCGTCAATGGCGGCGTGCGGCTGCTCGAGGGCGGCGGCGCCAAGACCGGCGCCACCGAGCAGATCGACATCGCCGATCTCGGCAAGCGCAATCCCAATCTCGACGTCGCCGAGGTCAGGGATGAGCTGGCGCTGGCCTCGGAAGCCTGCAAGCCGTTCGAGCTCGCGGCCTTCCGCGAGGGCCATCTGACGCCGGTCTATTTCGGCAGCGCGCTGCGCAATTTCGGCGTCGGCGACTTGCTGGAGGGTCTCGGCAAGTTCGCGCCGGCGCCGCGCGCGCAGGATTCCGATCTGCGCAAGGTCGAGGCGGCGGAGCCGCGCATGAGCGCGTTCGTGTTCAAGATCCAGGCCAACATGGATCCGAACCATCGCGACCGCATCGCGTTCGCCCGGCTGTGCTCCGGAAAACTCAGCCGCGGTATGAAGGCCAAGCTGGTGCGCACCGGCAAGAACATGAGCCTGTCGAGCCCGCAATTCTTCTTCGCCCAGGATCGCTCGGTGGCGGACGAGGCTTTCGCCGGTGACGTCGTCGGCATTCCGAACCACGGCACCTTGCGGATCGGCGACACCCTGACCGAGGGCGAGGATCTGACCTTCGTCGGCGTACCGAGCTTCGCGCCGGAAATCGTCCGCCGCGTTCGGCTGACAGATGCGATGAAGGCGAAGAAGCTGAAGGAAGCGTTGCAGCAGATGTCGGAGGAGGGCGTCGTGCAGGTGTTCCGCCCGCGTGACGGCGCGCCAGCGCTGGTCGGCGTGGTCGGTCCGCTGCAGCTCGACGTGCTGAAGGCGCGGCTCGATGCCGAATATTCGCTGCCGGTCGAGTTCGAGATCTCCGAGTTCTCGCTGGCGCGCTGGATCTCGTCCGATGACCGCAAGAAGTTGGAGGCCTTCATCGCCGCCAACAACTCCGGCATCGCCGACGACGTCGACGGCGATCCGGTGTTCATGGCCAAGAACGAGTTCTATCTCGGCTACACCCGCGAGCGCGCCGAGGGCATCACCTTCTCCAACGTCAAGGACGTGAAGAAGAAGGCGTAGCGCCGAATACGATAGCGCCACATACTCAGTGTCGTCCCCCGGCTCGACCGGGGGACCCAGTACGCCGCGGCTTATCCGTTCGATCACTGCCGTCTCTGGAATACTGGATCGCCCGGTTCAAGCCGGGCGATGACAGTTGTGGTTACGGCGCGCGCAAGGAATTGAACGCGGCCCGCTTGATGCGGTCCGGCCGCGGTACCATTTTCCCCGGAGCGCAATCCGGGTCCGTCTGCATGCTCCGACGCGTCGCCATCTGTCTCGCTTTTGCCGTGCTGGCCGTTGTGCTCGCGAGCGCTGCCTCTGCGCAGCAGCGGCAGCAGACCAATCCGGCGCCGTTCGCACACACGCCTTGCAGTGTGCTCGACGAAGGGCCTTGCATCCCGTCCTATTGCAGCGTGTTCAATCACGGGCCGTGCTTTCCCGAGATGGATTATCCGTACGGCGAAAATCTCCAGCTCACGATCCTGACGGTGCCGCCCGAGGACCAGGCCGCGAAATACCGCAAGCCGGATCATGATCTCGATACCATCGGCGATCTGTTCGCCGCGCTGCGTGCCTGCTGGGCGCCGCCGCCGGCGGACGATGCGCGCGAGGGCATGCAGATGTCGGTGCGCTTCAGCTTCAAGCGGACCGGGGAGATGATCGGTACGCCGCGCCTGACATTCGCGACGCGGGGCATCCCGGCGGATACCCGCACGACCTACCTCAACGCGATCAACGCCTCGCTCGGCGCCTGCCTGCCGCTGAAATTCACCGGCGGGCTCGGCGGCGCGCTGGCCGGCCGCCCAATCATGATCCGCTATGTCGACAATCGCGAGCTGGGCAAGCCGGCCGGCAATCCGTAGCCCGCCACCCGGCGTGACGCATTGCGTCCCGCCCGGCGAAGATGTTACGCGAAGGTAGCAATCGATCAGGGGAGGAACATCGTGGGACTGCTCGTCATGATCCTGGGTCTCGTGCTGTTCCTCGGCATCCATGTGCTGACCAGCCTGCGCGGCCTGCGCGCCGGCATCGTGAATGCTATGGGCGAGGGGGCCTACAAGGGCGTCTATTCGCTGGTGTCGTTCGCCGGCCTCGCGCTGATCATCTGGGGCTTCGGCCACTACCGCGCGACCGGCTGGATCGACGTCTGGACGCCGCCGACCGCGTTCAAGCACATCACGGTGGCGCTGATGCTGCCGGCCGTGATCCTGGTGGTGGCCGCCTATGTTCGCGGCCGCATCTACACCACGCTGAAGCATCCGATGCTGGCGGGCGTGAAGCTGTGGGCGTTCGCGCATCTGCTCGCCAATGGCGATCTCGGCTCGATCATCCTGTTCGGCTCGTTTCTCGGCTGGGCCGTTTATGACCGCATTTCGCTGAAGCGCCGCGCGGATGCCGGCGGGCCGCCGATCCCGGTAGGCGGCCCGACCAACGACCTGATCGCGATCGCGGTCGGTGTCATCGTCTATCTGGCGCTGGCGTTTGCGTTCCACCCGGTCGTGATCGGCGTGCCTGTCATGGGAGCCTGACTATGTCTGTTCAATCCGCCATCAAGCGCAAGACCGCGCCCGATCTCCGCGCCCGCAAGAATGGCGAGCCGATCGTGATGCTGACGTCGTACCATGCGCACACCGCGGCACTGGTCGACCGGCACTGCGACGCCATCCTGGTCGGCGATTCCCTCGGCAACGTGATGCACGGCTTCGAGACCACGGTGCCGGTTACCCTCGACATGATGATCCTGCAGGGCCGTGCGGTGATGCGTGGCTCGCAACAGGCGCTGGTCGTGGTCGACATGCCGTTCGGCTCCTACGAGGGCTCGAAGGAGCAGGCGTTTCAATCCGCGGTGCGGATCATGAAGGAGACGCTGTGCGGCGCGGTCAAGCTCGAGGGCGGCGCGCGGATGGCGGAGACGGTGGCGTTCCTGTCCGAGCGTGGCATTCCCGTGATGGGCCATATCGGCCTGACGCCGCAATCGATCAACACGCTCGGCTCGTTCCGCGCACAGGGCCGCGAGGAGGAGACCTGGGCGCCGATCGAGAATGACGCCAAGGCGATCGCGGAGGCGGGCGCCTTCTCGATCGTGGTCGAGGCGGTCGCCGAGCCGCTGGCGCGCAAGATCACGCAGTCGATCGCCGTTCCCACCATCGGCATCGGCGCCAGCGCTGCCTGCGACGGCCAGGTGCTGGTGCTGGAGGACATGCTCGGGCTGTCGCCGCGCGCGCCGAAATTCGTGCGCCGCTACGGCAACCTCGGCCCGATGATCGAGGAAGCGATCGCGGGCTATGCGCGCGACGTGAAGAGCCGCGCCTTTCCGGGCCCGGAGCACGTCTACGGCATGAAGAAGAGCTGACGAGGCGCGAATGGACTGGTCGCAACATGCACTGCCGCTGATGCGGCTCGAGCCGCGCTTCGGCGACCGCGTCGTACCTGTCTTCGCCGAACGGCCAGCCAGCCTGTGGGCGATGATCGCAGACGCCGTCGCGCAGAATGGCGACGGCGAGGCGCTGGTCTGCGGCGAGACGCGCCTCTCCTGGCGCGAGGTTGCCGAGCAATCCGCGAAGGTCGCAGCCGGCTTTGCAAAGCTCGGCCTCGCGCCCGGCGACCGCGTCGCGATCCTGCTCGGCAACCGCATCGAGTTCGTGCTGACGATGTTCGCCGCAGCCCATGCTGGCCTGGTCACGGTGCTGCTCTCGACGCGCCAGCAGAAGCCCGAGATCGCTTATGTGGTGAACGATTGCGGCGCGAAGCTTCTGGTCCACGAAGCCGCGCTTGCCGACCGCATCCCCGACGCCGCCGATATTCCCGGCCTCGCGCATCGCATCTCGGTCAGCAACGACGGCGCGTCGCAATTCGCGGGTCTGCGCGACAATGCTCCGGCGCAAGCACCGGCGGAGGTGAGGGAAGAGGACACCGCGATGATCCTCTACACGTCGGGCACCACGGGGCGGCCGAAGGGCGCGATGCTGGCCCATTGCAACATCATCCATTCCTCGATGGTGTTCGTCTCTTGCCTGAAGCTGACCAGGGCCGATCGCTCGATCGCCGCGGTGCCGCTCGCGCATGTCACCGGCGCCGTCGCCAACATCACCACCATGGCCCGCTGCGCAGGCGCGCTGATCATCATGCCGGACTTCAAGGCGTCGGAATATCTGAAGGTCGCGGCGCGCGAGCGCGTCACCTACACGGTGATGGTGCCGGCGATGTACAATCTCTGCCTGATGCAGCCGGATTTCGACAGCTACGATCTGTCGAGCTGGCGGATCGGCGGGTTCGGCGGCGCGCCGATGCCGGTCGCGACCATCGAAAAGCTCGACGCCAAGATTCCCGGGCTCAAGCTTGCGAACTGCTATGGCGCGACCGAGACCACGTCGCCCTCGACCTTGATGCCGGGCGAGTTGACCGCGACGCATATCGACAGCGTCGGCCTGCCGTGTCCCGGCGCCGAGATCGTCGTGATGGGCGCCGACGGCCGCGAGGTGCCGCGCGGCGCGATCGGCGAGCTGTGGATCCGCAGCGCCTCCGTCATCAAGGGCTATTGGAATAATCCGAAGGCGACCGCCGAGAGTTTTACCGCCGGCTTCTGGCATTCCGGCGATCTCGGCTCGGTCGATGCTGAAAACTTCGTCCGCGTGTTCGACCGCCAGAAGGACATGATCAACCGCGGTGGCCTGAAGATCTATTCCGCCGAGGTCGAGTCCGTGCTTTCGGGTCATCCGGCCGTGGTCGAGAGCGCGATCATCGCAAAACCGTGCCCGGTGCTCGGCGAGCGCGTGCACGCCGTGATCGTGACCCGCAGCGACGTGAATGCGGAGAGCCTGCGCGCCTGGTGCGCCGAGCGTCTCTCCGACTACAAGGTACCGGAGACGATGGCGCTGACATCAGAGCCGCTGCCGCGCAACGCCAACGGCAAGGTGATCAAGCGCCAGCTCAGGGAGAGCCTCTCGGCGTCCTAGCTTCCTTACCTCCCCGCAAGCGGGAGAGGGGAGGCCGCCACGTCGCGTGCCGCTGCAAACTTGCCCGGTTAACGCTTTGATCCGCCTCGCTTTGCCTTGCCTCCGCCACACCGTTAGGGTAACGCCGCCGCGATGTGGGGATCGGGTAGGGGCTGCGCTCCACCGAGATTCGCGGTCCCGAGGGGATGGGATAGCCTTAAGTGTCTGAATTATTTGACGAAGTCGACGAGGAAGTCCGTCGCGATCAGCTCAAGAAGCTGTGGGACAAGTACTCGCTTTTCATCATCGCGCTGGCGATCCTGGTGGTCGCGGGCGTCGGTGGCTGGCGTGGCTACCAATATCTCGAGGGCAAGAAGGCCGCCGAGGCCGGTGCGGCGTTCGACCGCGCCGTCGAGCTGTCGGATCAGAACAAGCACGCCGAGGCCGAGGCCGCGTTTGCCGACCTGATCACCAAGGCGCCGTCCGGTTACCGCAATCTGGCGCGGTTGCGCATGGCCGCTGAAGTCGCGACCCGCGATCAGCCGGCCGCTGCGAAACTCTATGACGAGATCGCGGCCGACCGCAGCGTCGGCGGCCCCGATCAGGATCTGGCGCGGATCCGTGCCGCGCAGATGGTGATGGACACCACGACCTATCCGAACATGGTGCAACGGCTCGAGGCGATGGCGACGTCGAAGGACTCGACGTTCCGCCACTCCGCGCGCGAGCTGCTGGCGCTGTCGGCCTGGCGCGCCAACGATGCCACCGCCGCGCGGCAGTGGCTCGACCAGATTGCCAATGACGGCGAGACGCCGCCGAGCCTGCGTTCGCGCGCCGAAGCGCTGCAGGCGCTGTTGCCGCCGGTCGCGAAAAGCTGACCTAAGGCATGATCCGGAAAAGTGGGAACCGGTTTTCCGATCGGATCATGCCCAGACAAAACCCGAGTTTGAGTGAGAGATCGACCATGCGCCGCTCGCAACGCCTGATCGCAGCCGCAGTTCTCCTCGCGCTTTGCAGCGTGCTGGCCGGCTGTGGCAGTGGCGGCATGGCCAATTTCGATCCGAGCGACCTGCTCGACTTCCTCGACACCAAGAAGAAGCTGCAGGGTGACCGCAAGCCGGTATTCCCGGAAGGTGTGCCCGGCCTCGAGCAGGGCGTGCCGAAGGAATTGTACAAGGGCTCGCAGCAGGAGCAGCTCGACCAGCAGAACGCCGCGGCAGCGGCCGCCGCCCAGCCGGCTCCGCCGCCGGAGCCGCCGAAGAAGGGCGCCAAGAAGCACACCAAGCGGGCCGCTCCGGCCGCGGATCAGGCGGCTGCTCCCGACGCGGCGGCGCCGGAAGAGGGCGCGCCCGCCGCGTTGCCGCCCGAGCCGAAGCCGAAGAAGATCGTCCGCCGCCGCACCACCGCGCCGCCGGCCGACGACCAGCAGGCGCAGCCTGCGGCGCCGGCCCAGCAGACCCAGACCACACAACAATCCGGCGACGCGTTCCCCGCACCGCTACCGAGCGGCGGATTTAGCCGCTAATGCGATGAGATAAGGTTGAATCGTCATCGCGCTTTACCTCCTTGTTTGAGCATGATCTTTTCGGAAAACCGCTTCGCACTTTTCCGGATCATGCTTTAGGCTCCTGCTTCAATTCATTAGACGCGCGTCGCGCCGCGGCGCCGGGATGATCCATGCCTTTTACCATTGCCATTATCGGCCGGCCCAATGTCGGAAAGTCGACGCTGTTCAACCGGCTGGTCGGCCAGAAGCTTGCGCTGGTGGACGACGAGCCCGGCGTGACGCGCGACCGCCGCGAGGGCCAGGCCCGGCTCTACGATCTCGACTTCACCATCATCGACACCGCGGGGCTCGATGAGGGCGCCAAGGGCTCGCTGACGGCGCGGATGCAGGAGCAGACCGAGACCGCGATCGAGCTCGCCGACGCTCTGATGTTCGTGATCGACGCCCGCGTCGGCCTGACGCCGACCGATCGCGCCTTCGCCGACTTCGCCCGCAAGGCCAACAAGCCGGTGGTGCTGGTCGCCAACAAGGCCGAGGGCAAGCATGGCGAGATCGGCGCGATGGAATCCTACGCGCTCGGCCTCGGCGATCCCGTGCAGATCTCGGCCGAGCACGGCGAGGGCATGGGGGACCTCCACGAGGCGCTGAGCGCGCTGGTGCCCGCGACATCGGAGGAAGACGACGAGGTCGAGGATGACGAGGACATTTCGGAGGAGGAGGCCGCGCAGCGCCCGATCCGCGTCGCCATCGTCGGCCGGCCCAACGCCGGCAAGTCGACGCTGATCAATCATCTGCTCGGCGAGGAGCGGCTGCTGACCAGCCCCGAGGCCGGCACCACGCGCGATTCCATCGCGGTCGAGATCACCTGGCAGGGCCGCCAGTTCCGCGTGTTCGATACCGCCGGCCTTCGCCGCCGCTCGCGGATCGAGGAGAAGCTGGAAAAGCTCTCGGTCGCCGACGCGTTGCGCGCGGTGCGTTTCGCCGAAGTCGTCGTGATGATGATGGACGCGCAGAACAAGTTCGAGGAGCAGGATCTGCGCATCGCCGACCTGGTCGAGCGCGAAGGCCGCGCCATCGTGCTCGCGGTCAACAAATGGGACCTCGTCGAGCGCAAGCCCAACCAGATCTCGCAGCTGCGCACCGATGCCGACCACTGGCTGCCGCAGGTCAAGGGCGTGCCGATCATCGCCGTCTCCGGCCTGATGGGTGAGGGCATCGACCGCCTGATGATTGCGATCCAGGAAGCCTATGCGGTCTGGAACCGGCGCTTGCCGACTGCGGGGCTCAATCGCTGGTTCGAGCAGGCGATCCAGGCCAACCCGCCGCCGGCCGTCTCGGGCCGCCGGCTGAAGCTGAACTACATCACGCAAGTGAAGGCGCGCCCGCCGAGCTTCGTTCTGTTCTGCTCGCGCGCCGATGCGATCCCGAGATCCTATCTGCGCTACCTCACCAACTCGCTGCGCGAGACCTTCGATCTGCCGGGCACGCCGATCCGGATCACGCTGCGCGAGAAGGCCAATCCGTTCGCCTACAAGCGCAAGCGGCCATCGTGAGCGGGAGCGCTGAAGTTGACCCTGCGGCCATGCCGCAGGCACGCGGCGGCGCCGTGATCTTCATCTTCATCACCCTGCTGCTCGACATGCTCGCGCTCGGGATCATCATCCCGATCCTGCCCAAGCTGATCGAAGGCTTCGTCAACAACGACACCGCCAATGCCGCGCGTATCTTTGGCGTGTTCGGATCGATCTGGGCGTTGATGCAGTTCGTCTGCTCGCCGATCCTCGGCGCGCTGTCCGATCGCTTCGGCCGCCGGCCGGTGGTGCTGCTGTCGAATTTCGGCCTTGCCGCGGATTATGTGCTGATGGCGCTGGCGCCGAACCTGATCTGGCTGTTCGTCGGGCGAGCGATCTCGGGCATTACCTCGTCGAGCATCTCGACCGTGTTCGCCTATATCGCCGACGTCACTGCACCGGAGCAGCGCGCCGCGATGTTCGGCAAGATAGGCGTTGCGTTCGGCGCGGGCTTTATTCTGGGACCTGCGCTGGGCGGCCTGCTCGGCGAGATCGATCCGCGACTGCCGTTCTGGGCGGCGGCGGGCCTGAGCTTCGTCAACGGCCTCTATGGCCTGTTCATCCTGCCGGAATCGCTGCCGCCGGAGCGGCGCGCGCCGTTCAAATGGAAGAGCGCCAATCCGATCGGCGCGTTGCATTTCCTGCGCGCGAACCCGACGCTCGCCGGCCTGTCGCTGGCGACGTTCTTCGGCCAGCTCGCGCATGTCGTGCTGCCCTCGGTGTTCGTGCTCTACGCCACCTATCGCTACGGCTGGGACACCGGCACCGTCGGCGCGACGCTCGCGCTGGTCGGGCTCTGCGGCATGATCGTGCAGGGCGCGGCGATCGGACCGATCGTGCAGCGGCTCGGCGAGCGCAATGCGCTGTTCCTCGGCCTCGTCTGCGGTGCCTTGGGCTTCGTGATCTTCGGCGCGGCGCCATCAGGCCAGTTGTTCTGGATCGGCATTCCCGTGATGGCGCTGTGGGGCATTTCCGGCGCCGCGACGCAGGCGTTGACGACGCAGCTTGTCGCCGCCGATCAGCAGGGCCAGTTGCAGGGCGCGACATCGAGCGTGCAGAGCATGTCGGAATTGATCGGCCCGTTCCTGTTCACGTTGACCTTCGCCTATTTCATTGGCGACAACGTGCCCATGAAGCTGCCCGGTGCGCCGTTCTATCTGGCGGGCGCGCTGCTGCTGCTCGCGCTCGCCATCGCCTGGCGCGCGACGGCGAAGAGAGCGTAGGGCGGGTTCGGACCGCTCGTCGGCCTGACCGGCGACGCCGCGGCCCGCGCGCCGACAGGGAATGGGCATCGCTGCCGGCGCCGGCGCGGAAGTCGGCCGGGAAGTGATGGCGCGGAGTAGGGTGGGTTAGCGAAGCGTAACCCACCGACCGACTCGTGCCGCGAAGAGATGGTGGATTGCGCCTTCCGCCTTCGCTCGTTGAGCTACGGCGGACGTAGTCGGCTATTCCACCCTTCAGAGCTCGCTTATTTCTTCACCAGCGGACAATCGCTGGCCTCGAGCGGCTTGGCGGCGTCTTCCGGCGAGATGGTAGCGATCAGCTTGTAATAGTCCCAGGGATATTTGGACTCTTCCGGCTTCTTCACCTCGAACAGATAGGCCGGGATGATGCGGCGGCCGTCGATCCGCAGCGGGCCCTTGCCGAACAGCGGGTCGTCGGTCGGGATCTCCTTCATCTTGGCGACGACCTTGGCGCCGTCATGCGGATTGCCGCCCATCGCGTCGAGCGCCTTCAGGTAATGCAGCACGCCGGCATAGACGCCGGCGACCGTCATCGATGGCATCGAGCCCTTCGGCGAGACCTTCTGGAAGCGCTTCGACCAGGCGCGGGTCTGGTCGTTCATGTCCCAATAGAACGACTCGGTGAAGGTGAGGCCCTGCGCGATCTTCAAGCCCAGCGCGTGCACGTCGTTGACGAACAGCAACAGCGCCGCGAGCTTCTGTCCGCCCGCGGTGACGCCGAATTCGGAAGCCTGCTTGATCGCGTTGGTGGTGTCGCCGCCGGCATTGGCGAGACCGATGACCTTGGCCTTTGATGCCTGCGCCTGCAGCAGGAACGAGGAGAAGTCCGCGGTGTTGAGCGGGTGCTTGACGCCGCCGAGCACCTTGCCGCCGTTCGCGGTGACGACCGCCGAGGTATCGCGCTCCAGCGCATGGCCGAAGGCGTAGTCGGCGGTAAGGAAGAACCAGGTGTCGCCGCCCGCCTTGGTCAGCGCCTTGCCGGTGCCGTTGGCGAGCATGTAGGTGTCGAACGTGTAGGAGATCGTGTTGGCGTTGCAGGCCTTGCCGGTGAGATCGGCGGTCGCCGCCCCCGAGTTGAGCACGATCGAGTTCTTCTCCTTGGCAAGGTTGCTCACCGCGAGCGCGACGCCGGAGTTCGGCGTATCGGTGATGATGTCGACCTTGTCGTTGTCGATCCAGTTGCGCGCGATGTTGACGCCGACGTCCGGCTTGTTCTGGTGGTCGCCGCTGACCACCTCGATCTTCCAGCCCTTGGCGCGCAGGCCGGAATCTTCCACCGCCATGTTGGCCGCGGCCACTGAATTGGGCCCGCCGATGTCGGCATAGAGGCCCGACATGTCGTTCAGCACGCCGATCTTGACGTTCTTGTCCTGAGCAAAGGCAGGGGTAGCAAGGCCGAGTGCAGCGCAAGCGAGAAGCACGGCGTAGCGCCGTGCGAGCGTCGTCGTCATGAGACATTCCCTCCACTGTCAATTTTTTCCGGACGGCCCTCTTATGGAGCCTTGTGCCGGTCGTTCGCGTTCCCGCTTACCCTTTCCTTTGGCGAGCGGCAATCCGCATAAAGCCGGATGAGCTGCGTCGAAGCGTCATGATTCAATCAGAACCGAAGCTCTGGGTGCCGCTTATTTGAGCGCCTCCGAGGTCAGCCTGAATTTCTGGATCCGCTTGCCCTCGACCTCGCCGGTGTAGACGTTGCCCTTCTGATCGACCGCCATGACGTGGAGCAGGGCAAACTGTCCGGCATTGCGGCCGCTATGGCCGAAGGTGCCGACCACGCTGCCGTTGTCGCGCTTCAGCACGCGGATCTCGTTGTTGGCGCCGTCGGCGTTGAGCAGATAGGTCTGCTTCGGATCGGGCCACAGCGCGAGATCGAACACGGCGCCGTCGCCGCGGGTGTTCTTCTCGTAGAACCATTCTCTGACGAAGGTGCCGTTCTTCTGGAAGACCTGGATGCGGTCCTGGCTGCGGTCGCAGACATAGACCAGCCCGTCATTGGCGATCTTGATGCAATGCACGGGGTTGCCGAACTGCTCCTGCACCGCGGCGCTCGGATCATAAGGCGGCTGCTTGTCGTCGGTGGGGAGCTTGCCGTAGCCGCCCCAGTGCCGCTTGTAGGCCAGCGTGGTGGCGTCGAACACGATGACGCGGCGGTTGCCATAGCCGTCGGCGATGTAGAGCTCGTTGGCATCCTTGTCGATCGCCATCTCGGCGGGGCGGCCGAGCTGGGTGGTGTCGTTGCTGTTGGTGCGTGCTGCGATCTTGCCGATCTGGCCGAGATACTTCCCGTCGAGCGAGAACTTCAGGATCGCGCTGTCGTCATCGGCATTGCCGCCGATCCAGACGAAGCCGCGTTCGTCGACCTCGATGCCGTGCTCGCGGCCGACCCATTGATAGCCGTCGCCGGGACCGCCCCAGGCCCGCAGCAGATTGCCGTCGACATCGAACTCCAGCACCGGCGGTGCAGCCACGCAGCATTTCGCGCGCGGCGGCATGAGGCTAGCCGCCTTCTCGCCATCGGTCAGCGAGCGCGGCCGGTGGACCACCCAGATATGTCCCTGCCAGTCGACGGTGATGCCCCCGACCTGGCCGATGATCCAGTTGTTCGGCAGCTGCTTGGGCCAAGACGCGTCGACCGCGAAGGTCGGGACGTCACCGGCCCTGGCGGGCGAGAGCGGAGCAAAAAGGGCTGACGATGCGATGCCGGCTGAGAGAAACAATCCGGACAGAATGGAGCGCGCGCGATTGAACGTCGGCGTCATGATGCCTCCCGAGATTTTTCTTGGCGGTGGTCCCGCTGCGGAGGGCAGTCAATCGCGGGGAGGGGAACGAGTCAACCGGTACCGCCGTCATTGCGAGGAGCTCGCGACAAAATTGCAAAAGCAATTTTGCGCTGAAGCGACGAAGCAATCCATGCGTCCGCGCATGCCGCAAGATGGATCGCTTCGCTTCGCTCGCAATGACGGGAGAATTTGCTGGTCCTCACGCCGGCGGCTGGAAGCTCCGCAGCGTGCGCGCTTTGTAGTCGTAGAGCTTGCCGGTTTCGGTCCACTCCGGCGAACACATCGGCACGATGAATTCGGCGGCCATGTCGGGCGTGTCCAGCGTCATCGGGTCTTCGCCGGGAAACACCTGTGCGCGCATCCGGGTGCGGATCGGCCCGGGGCTGAACAGGTTGACGCGCAGCGCCGTGTTGGCGGTCTCGTTGGCCCAGGAGCGCACCAGCGCATCCAGCGCGGCCTTCGACGCGGCATAGGGGCCGAGATAGGCGTTGGCCTTGTGCGCCACGCCTGACGTGACGAACACCGCACGGCCGGCTTCGGACTGGCGCAGCAGCGGGTCCATGCAGCGGATCAGCTGGAAATTCGCGGTGACGTTGATCGCGAACACGTCGTTCCACGGCTTCAGCTCGATATGGCCGAGCGGCGACGACGGGCCGGCAGTGCCGGCATTGCCGACCAGGATGTCGAGCTTGCCGTGGCGCTCATGCAGCGCGAGCCCCAGCCGCGCGATGCCGTCGTAATCGGTGAGCGAGAGTGGCACCAGCGTGGCGCTGCCGCCGTCCTTGCGGATCTCGTCGTCGAGCTCTTCCAGCCCTCCTTGCGTGCGCGCCACTGCCACGACATGCGCGCCGGCCTTAGCCAGCGCGACGGATGTCGCATAGCCGATTCCGCGCGAGGCGCCGGTCACGAGGGCAATACGGGAGGCGAGGGGTTTTGTCATGAGCGTAACTCTATCGTGGTCGTCCCTGCGAAAGCAGGGACCCATACGCCGCGGCGGTCGTGTCGTACAAAGGCGTTCGTAACCGATGCCGCCCGAAAAAACGAGGGCCGGTGGTTATGGGTCCCTGCTTTCGCAGGGACGACAGCGGTGGTGGCCTCAGCTCGCCTCGGCCAGCAGCGAGAGCTGGCGCGGCGGAGCCTCGGTTTCGCTCTGGTCGGTGAGGTGGGTCGGATAGGCGCCGGTGAAGCAATGGTCGGCGAATCTCGGATTGGCCGGGTCGCGCCCTTCATAGCCCATCGCGCGGTACATGCCGTCGATCGACAGGAAGGCCAGCGAGTCGGCGCCGATGATGTCGCGCATCTCCTCGAGCGAATGGGTCGCGGCGAGCAGGCCGCCGCGATCCGGCAGGTCGATGCCGTAATAGTCGGGATAGAGGATCGGCGGCGAGGCGAGGCGGAAATGCACCTCGCGGGCGCCGGCATCGCGCATCATGCGCACGATCTTCTTCGAGGTGGTGCCGCGCACCAGCGAGTCGTCGATCAGGATGATGCGCTTGCCTTCGATCGCGGCGCGGTTCGCCGAATGCTTCATGCGCACGCCGAGCTCGCGCACGGTCTGGGTCGGCTGGATGAAGGTGCGGCCGACATAGTGGTTGCGGATGATGCCGAGCTCGAACGGCACGCCGGAATACTGGCTGTAGCCGACCGCGGCGGGCACGCCGGAATCCGGCACGGGCACCACGACGTCGACCTCGGGATGGCTCTCGCGCGCGAGCTGGGCGCCGAACGCCTTGCGCACGTCGTACACCGAGCGGCCGCCGACGATCGAATCCGGCCGCGCGAAATAAATGTACTCAAAGATGCAGGGCCGCGCCGGCTTCGGCGGGAACGGCTTGTGGCTGTGCGCGCCCCGCTCGTCGAACACGATGATCTCGCCGGGCTCGATGTCGCGGACATATTTCGCGCCGATCATGTCGAGCGCGCAGGTCTCCGACGTCAGGATCGGATGGCCGTCGAGATCGCCGAGCACCAGCGGACGGATGCCGAGCGGATCGCGGGCGCCGACCAGCTTCTTGTTGGTCAGCGCGACCAGCGCATAGGCGCCTTCGATGGTGCGCAGCGCCTCGATGAAACGGTCGATGAAGCGGGTGCGCTTGGACTGCGCCACGAGATGCAGGATCACCTCGGTGTCGGTGGTCGACTGCATCATGGCGCCCCCCTTGACCAACTCGCGGCGCAGGGTGAGGCCGTTGGTCAGATTGCCGTTATGGCCGACCGCAAAGCCGCCGGCGCTGAGCTCGGCGAACAGCGGCTGCACGTTGCGCAGGATGGTGCCGCCGGTGGTGGAGTAGCGGACATGGCCGACCGCGGCGTTGCCGGGCAGGCGATCGATCACCTCGCGGCGGGAGAAGGCGTCGCCGACCAGGCCGAGGCGGCGTTCACTGTGGAAGCGGCCGCCGTCGAAGGAGACGATGCCGGCGGCCTCCTGGCCGCGATGTTGCAGGGCGTGCAGGCCGAGCGCGGTGATCGCGGCGGCCTCGGGGTGGCCGAAGACGCCGAACACGCCGCATTCCTCGCGGAGCGTGTCGCCATCGAGATCGGGGTGGTATCTGAGATCGTCGTCCCGGTGGTCGTGTCGGAGATGGTCTTGTCGAAGATGGTCCTGCATTTCGATCGGGCCGAGGTCGAGATCCATTTGGGCGGCGTGATCGGAAGGGGTTTGCATCTCGTTCATCGCCTCTCGTGAGGGGCCCAAATACGTTATCGGCCCGCGGGTTTCTCGATCAGCTTTTTCAAGCTGTCACGCGCAGGTTTGCTGTAGCCATCGCCGGACGCCGGCGTTGCCTGATCGTTGGTATCAGCCGCAGAATCGTCGTCCGGCTTATTCTTCTTGAACTTCTTTAAGATGGTGTTCTCGGGGTCGTCAGGCAAGAGCGCCATCAGCCAATCCCCGGTTCCCTGCAGCACCACCCGGGACTTCGCGCCGGTCACCCAATCGGGCCGCTGCTTGTCCGGAACCAGCCAGGTGAAGAACATGAACGCCACGACCACGATCAGCAGGCCGCGGGCGAGCCCGAACAGGAAGCCGAGGGTGCGGTCGAGCGCGCCGATCCGGGAATCCAGGATCATGTCCGAGATCCGCACCGTGACGATCGAGACCACGATCAGCGTGCCGATGAAGACGCCGGCCACCACGACCACGGCCGCGACCGTGTCGTTATTGAAGTAGGTTTTGGCGGTCGGCAGCAGCTTCGAGAAAGCATACAGGGTGACCAGGGCGGCGGCGCCCCAGGCCGCGATCGACAGGATCTCGCGCATGAAGCCGCGCACCATGGCAAGCAGGCCCGAGATCAGCATCACGCCGAGCAGGACGAGATCAAGTATCGTTATGGGCATCGGCTGGTCAGGTCCGCTGGTACGTTTGGGTCCGCTGTTAAGGGCTCGCGAATCGGCAAAGTCGGTGCCGTCCTAACTGAGGCGCGTCGGGGGCATTCGGCAAGGCCGCAACACCACCTGTCCCGCGCGGCGGATGTATAGCGGCGGGGGGCTGATACGTCACGCCCGCTTTAACTGGTCTCGCGACGGAATCGGGCCGGTGTGGCATTTTTCTCAGCCGCATCAGCGCCTCTGGAGCCACCCTGATCTTCCCGTGGCGCAGCCCGGCCGCCCCGGGGCGTGCCGCGCGCCGCAATTTCGGCGACCAGCGTGGTCAGATTGCCGACGCTGTTCAGCGCGAGCCCGCTATCGCCGCCGCCATCGCCGCGCGCCGATTCGGGCAGGATGGCGCGGCCGAAGCCGAGCTTGAGGGCCTCCTTCAGCCGGGCCGGGGTCTGCGCCACCGGACGGATCGCGCCGGACAGCGAAATTTCGCCGAAATAGACCGCGTCCGTCGGTAGGGGCGCATTCACCAGGGAAGAGACCAGCGCGGCCGCCGCGGCGAGGTCCGCGGCCGGCTCCTGGATGCGCAGGCCGCCCGCGACATTGAGATAGACGTCATGTCCGGACAATTTGACGCCGCAATGTGCCTCCAGCACCGCCAGCACCATCGACAGCCGGCTCGGATCCCAGCCGACCACGGCGCGGCGCGGCGTGCCGAGCGAGGTCGGCGCCACCAGCGCTTGCAACTCGACCAGCACCGGGCGGGTGCCCTCGATACCGGCGAACACCGCTGTACCGGGACTGCCGAGCTCGCGTTCGGAGAGGAACAATTCCGACGGATTGGTGACCTCGCGCAGGCCGAGCCCGGTCATCTCGAACACGCCGATCTCGTCGGTCGCGCCAAAGCGGTTCTTCGCCGAGCGCAGGATGCGGAACTGCTGCGAGCCTTCGCCCTCGAACGACAGCACCGCATCGACCATGTGCTCGACCACGCGGGGGCCGGCGATCTGGCCGTCCTTGGTCACATGCCCGACCAGGATGATGGTTGCCCCTGTTTTCTTGGCGAAGCGAATGAGGGCCTGTGCCGAGGCGCGGACCTGGGTCACCGTGCCGGGCGCGGACTCGACCGTGTCGGTCCACATGGTCTGGATCGAGTCGATCACGATCAGGCGCGGCACCGCGCCTTCCGACAGCGTCGAGACGATGTCCTCGACCGAGGTTTCGGAGGCGAGCTGCACCGGCGCGTCCGCGAGCCCGAGCCGCTCGGCGCGCAGCCGCACCTGAGCGACCGCCTCTTCGCCCGATATGTAGACCGCGCGGTGGCCTGCGCGCGCCATCATGCTGGTGGCCTGGGTCAGCAGCGTGGATTTTCCGATGCCGGGATCGCCGCCGACCAGGAGCACCGAGCCGCGGACGAAGCCGCCGCCGGTGACGCGGTCGAATTCGGCCATGCCCGACGACAGCCGCGGCGCGTCCTGGGTTTTGCCGGACAGCGATTCCAGCGCGAATGTCCGCCCCTTGCGCTTGCTGCGGATCGAGACCGGCACCGAGCCCGTGGTGTCTTCCTCGGCCAGCGTATTCCACTCGCCGCAGGAATCGCACTTGCCCTGCCAGCGATTATACGCCGCGCCGCAGTTCTGGCAGACGAAGGAGAGGGTCGATTTGGCCATCGATGGGATTGGTTCAGCGGTGGTTTCGAATCCGCAACACCCATTAGCACGGAATGAGGAAAGCGTGGCGTTTGATGCGCAGGGGGCGGATTCTACGACGTCATTGCCGACCACAGCAACGCCGTGCCCGCCGCCAGCATGATGCCGTCCATGATCAGGCGAAACGACTCCGGCTTCATCTGCAGCACGAAGCGCTTGGCGATGAAGGCGCCGGCCATCAGCGAGGCGCCGGCGATCAGGCCCTTCATCGCGATGTCTGGTGTCAGCGCGCCGAACCGCTCGAAAGTCACCGACTTGCTGACGTAGAGCCCGAGCGAGCTTGCCGCTTCGGTGGCGAGGAACGCGCCCTTGCTGAGGCCGTAGAACAAAAACAGCGGCACGCTGAGCGGGCCGGTCGAGGCCACGATGCCGGTGAGATAGCCGATCAGCGCGCCGCCGATTGCGAGATGCCAGAGATTGGCTTTCAGCCTGTGCTGCGCCAGCCAGTGCCGCACCGGCACCATCGCGATCAGGAACAGGCCGATCGCAATATCGACCGCGCGCGAGGGCAGAGCGAGCAGGGTGCGCGCGCCAAGCGCTGCGGCCGGAATCCCGGTGATCGAGTAGGCGGCGCAGGCGCGCCAGTCGACCTCGCGCCACCAGGCCAGGATGCGCGACAGATTGGCCATCACGGCGGCGACCGCCATGATCGGCACCGCCTGCTTCGGCCCGTACTGATAGACCAGCACCGGCATCAGCATGATCGACGAGCCGGTGCCGACGATGCCCGAGATGGTGCCGGCAACCAGGCCGACGACGAGGACGAACAGGAAGCCCACGCGCACTCCGGGACGTGTTCCCGAGCCACGCTGGATGCGTGCCTCGAAAGCGAAGGCTCAGTGTGACCTCATGGTTCGAGAACGCGCAAGGCCCCCTGAACCAGGGACATGCAAGTGTGCGCAGCGTCAGTACTTCGCGACGGCCGGGCCGCCGAACCGGTAGTTGACGCGCACCGTCACCATGTCGACATCCTGACGGATGCGTTCGTCATGACCACCTCCGGCTGTCCCCGGTCCGCCACATCCGGCCGCACTCGCGTGCATGTCGCGAGAATACGAGAGTATGACTCGCTGGCGGAGCCACATGTTCGGTGTCGTCCCGGCGCAGGCCGGGACGACGGCGTGGATGGCGGCACGCGCGCAAACATATCGATCACCTCAACACCACCCACGCTGGCGCGTGATCGCTGGCGCCTTCCTCGCCACGAACGCCCCGGTCGACACCGGCCTTCAGAAGCCGCGACGCCATGTCGGGGCTGAGCAGCAGATGATCGAGCCGGAGGCCTGCATCGCGCGGCCAGCGATTGCGCTTGTAGTCCCAGAAGGTGAACATCGGCGCATCCGGATGCAGCGTGCGGAGCGCATCGCACCAGCCTTGGTCGACCAGCGCCTTGAAAGCGGCGCGGCTCTTCGGCTGGATCAGCGCATCCTTGTCCCAGGAGCGGGTCGGATAGATGTCAAGAGGCGTCGGCGCGACGTTGTAGTCGCCGGCGAGCACCACGGGGACCTCCTGCTTGAGCAGCTTGGCGGCGTGGGCGCGCAGCCGCTTGAACCAGGCCAGCTTGTAGTCGAATTTCGGGCCGGGCTGCGGATTGCCGTTCGGAAGGTAAAGGCTGGTCACGACGATGCCGCGCACCGCGGCCTCGATGTAGCGCGCCTCATGGTCGTCGCGGTCGCCGGGCAGGGCGGTGCGGATCAAGACCGGCTCGGCGTTGCGCGCGAGGATGGCGACGCCGTTCCAGGTCTTCTGTCCCTGCCACACCGCGCCGTAACCGGCCTTCTCGAGCGCGGCCGCCGGAAATTCGGCGTCGCTGGCCTTCAACTCCTGCAAGCTGACGACGTCGGGCCTGTCCGATTTAAGCCAGCGCAGCAGGTTGGGGAGCCGGCGATTGACGTTGTTGATGTTGAAGGTCGCGATCTTCATGCGCAATCGCGAACCTCGATCGCGTCAGGTGGACGGTGCCGTTGGCGCGGCGGCAGGCAATGGTGGCGGTGCAGGCGGCGCTGCCGCCGGCAAGGCCGGAGGCGCTGCTTGCGCCGCGGCCGGCTCGCTCTTCTCAGTCGCAGCGTCGCTGCTTGCGGCGACGGCATCGCCGCCCTTGTAGATGCGCACGAAGCGGCGACCGAGGCTGGTCAGCACCTCGTAGCCGATGGTGCCGAAATGATGCGCGAGCTCATCGACCGTGATGCCTTCGCCGATCAGCGTCACCATGTGGCCGCGCCGCACGGCACTCTTGTCGAGATCGGTGACGTCGACCGCTATCAGATCCATCGAGACGCGGCCGGCGATCGGGCAGCGCTTGCCGGCGACCACGACTTCGGCGCCACGGGTGCCGTCATTGGCGCTGGCGGCGCGGAAATAGCCGTCCGCATAGCCCGCGGAGACGATCGCAAGCCGGGTCGGCCGGCGCGCGGTCCAGGTGCCGCCATAGCCGACGGTCTCGCCGCGATCGATGTTGCGGATCTGCACGATGCGCGCCTTGAGGTCGACCACCTGCTGCATCGGGTTGTCGGCCTCCGGCGTCGGGTTGACGCCGTAGAGCGCGCAGCCCGGCCGCACCATCTCGAACTGGAATTGCGCGCCGAGGAACACGCCGGAGGAGTTCGCGAGCGAGGCCGGCACGCCGGTGAACAGGCTCGCGATCTCGCGGAAGCTCGCCAGCTGCCTGGCGTTGGCGGGGTTGTTGAGCAGTTCGGCGGAGACGAGGTGGCTCATCACCAGCGTGATGCCGTGATCGCCGGCGTTGATCCGCGGGATGATGCCTTGCGCTTCGCTGACCGTCAGCCCGAGCCGGTTCATGCCGGTGTCGATATGGATGGCGGCGCCGCCGGACCAGCCGGAGCGGCGGCAGAACACGTCCCATTCGGCGAGCTCGTTGAGATCGCCGATGACCGGCTTGCAGTCGATCCTGGCGTAGGCGTCGCCGGTCTGCTGGAAGAAGCCGCCGAGCGCATAGACGGTTGCCTGCGGAACGGCCGCGCGCACCACGGCGGCCTCCTCGACGGTGGCGACGAAGAAGGTCTTGCAGCCGGCCCTGGCCAGCGCCCGCGATACCTGCTCGGCGCCGCAACCATAGGCGTTGGCCTTCACCACGGCGGCGCATTCCGCCGGGACCGCGGTCTTCTCGAGCTTGCGCCAGTTGGCGATGATGGCGTCGAGATCGACGGTGAGGATGCCGGTGGCGGTCGGATAGGCCGCCAGCAAACTGGCTTCGGGCGTCAGCTGCGATTTCGCGTCGGTCACGATATTCATGGCTCAGTTGTACAAGCGGGGCGGGCCGCCTTCAACTATCCCACCATTAGTAGGAGGGGGGGCGATCCGGGACCAGTCCGTCCGATGCGAGATCGCCGAACCGGGTGACGCTGGCTTCGAAGTGCAGCTCGACGGTGCCGGTCGGACCGTGGCGCTGCTTGCCGATGATGACTTCGGCCTTGCCGAGCGCGCGCTCCATTTCGGCTTGCCAGGTCGCGTGCTCCGGGGTGCCGGGCCGTGGTTCCTTGTTCGCGAGATAGTATTCCTCGCGGTACACGAACATCACGACGTCGGCGTCCTGCTCGATCGAGCCGGATTCGCGCAGGTCCGAAAGCTGGGGCCGCTTGTCGTCGCGGTTTTCGACCTGGCGCGAGAGCTGCGACAGCGCGATCACGGGGACGTTGAGCTCCTTCGCCAGCGCTTTCAAATTGGTGGTGATCTCGGTGATTTCCTGCACGCGGTTGTCGTTGCCGCGCTTGCCCGAGCCCTGCAACAGCTGGATGTAGTCGATCACAATCAGGTCGAGACCCTTCTGCCGCTTGAGGCGGCGGGCGCGCGCGGTGAGCTGAGAGATCGAGAGACCGCCGGTTTCGTCGACGTAGAACGGCAGTGACTGCAACTCGATCGAGCAGTCGCGGATCTTCTCGAAATCGAGCTCGGAGATACCGCCGCGCCGGATATGGCTGGAGGGAATGCCGGTGCGCTCGGCGAGAATACGGGTGGCGAGCTGTTCGCCGCTCATTTCGCAGGAGAAGAAGCCGACCGCGCCGCCGTTCACCGCCTTGGTGGTGCCGTCGGCCTGCACCTCGGGGACATAGGCCCTGGCAATGTTGTAGGCGATGTTGGTGGCGAGCGAGGTCTTGCCCATGCCGGGACGGCCGGCGAGCACGATCAGGTCGCTTGGCTGCAATCCGCCCATCTTGGCGTCGAGGTCGCGCAGCCCGGTCGAAATGCCGGACAATTTGCCGTCGCGCTGAAACGCCTTCGCCGCCATGTCGACGGCGACCGTGAGTGCATCCGCAAAGCGCTGGAAGCCGCCGTCGTAGCGGCCGGTTTCGGCAAGGCTGTAGAGCTGCCGTTCGGCGTCCTCGATCTGCGCGCGCGGGGCAAAATCGACCGGTGCGTCGTAGGCGACGTTGACGATCTCCTCGCCGATCTGGATCAGGTTGCGGCGCAGGCTGAGATCATAGACGGTACGTCCGTAGTCCTGCGCGTTGATGATGGTGGTCGCTTCGGCGGCGAGGCGAGCGAGGTATTGGCTGACCGTCATGCCGCCAAGGTCCAGATCGGCAGGCAGGAACGTCTTCAAGGTCACGGGATTTGCGACCTTGCCCATCCGGATCAGACTGCCGGCCGTGTCATAGATCTGCTGATGGATGGCTTCGAAGAAGTGCTTCGCCTCCAGGAAATCGGAGACCCGGTAGAAGGCATCATTGTTGACCAGTATCGCGCCCAGCAGCCCCTGTTCCGCTTCGATGTTGTGCGGCGCGCTCCGATAGGTCGGGGATGCGGCGTCGGGCGCGAGCTTGTGGACGTTCGAATCAATCAAGGCCATGGACGAGCTTATTCTTCTGATTTCGTCGTTACTGAGATTTTCGGCTGTGGGGCCGCGATCAAGCGCCAGCCCGGCACGAAGCGAAAGGACGGATGTTTCTTATGCACGATTCACACAATGCGATGTGTGAATCCGGGGTGGCCGGATGCATTCCGCTTGACTGCGCTTTGCCCGAAACCAGGCGGAGCCCGGCCGGTCAGCGATGTGGTTGGCAAAAATCTGACGCGGCCTGAACCTTTTTCCGGGCTGCCGCGCCCAACCATCGACGAGGTCGGTGCTGGCCTCGGTTCCTCAGACCAGGATGAGGAAAGCCAGCGCGATCAAGGCGGCGGCCACGCCGGTTGCGATCAAGGCGTAGTCGGTCACGAGGTCGCGTTGCGGGTCCAACATCGTCTGGTGCGGTTTTCGGGTCATCCCGAACCACTACGACAGCCCGGAACGAACCTCTGTGAAGCAGATCACACCTGTCGCATTTTCTTTGCGGCAGGTTCGCGGGAACGACCCGGCGGATTCCGGGTTGTCTTCGTTCAGGGAAGACACGGTGACGATGGCTCGAGAGTTTCAGACAGCGCGACCGAGGCTCGGCCGGGCAGGCAGGATGGACTGCCGCTGGCTGGCGTCGCTTGTCGATGCGATGGAGCAGGCGGCGCGTCCAGAGGTTCGGAGCGTTCCCTGCGACATCAGCCTGATTTCGGCCGCCGCCACTCACTTGGCGCGTCCGGCGCCGACCTTCGCCCATTGCGGCTCGGCCTACTGCGCAACTAGCAATACCGGTTCTTTCAGGCCTATTCGCCGGCGAGTTGCAGCCGGGGTTTTGCGGCGCCGGCTTCCTTGAGCCGGAGGCGGCCTTCCTCGCGTCCGATGTAATCGCGGGTCATCGGCACGATGCCCTGGCGCTTGGTCAGCTGCAGCTGGAAGTTCATCATGTTCTGCACCCGGAACGACATCTCCGAGGCCGCCAGATAGAATTCCCACATCCGGGCAAAGGTCTCGTCGTAAAGCCGCACCGCTTCCTCGCGTCGCGCCATGAAGCGGTCGCGCCACGCCTTCAGGGTCTCCGCATAGTGCAGGCGCAGGATCTCCATGTCGCAGATCAGCAGTCCGGCCTTCTCGATCGCCGGCATGACCTCGGAGAGCGCCGGAATGTAACCGCCGGGGAAGATGTATTTCCGGATCCAGGGGCTGGTCACGTCGGGACCGGTCGAGCGGCCGATCGAGTGCAGCAGCATGACGCCGTCATCGCTCAGCAGCTCGGCGCAGCGCTTGAAGAAGGTTTCGTAAAACGTGACCCCGACATGCTCGAACATGCCGACCGAGACGATGCGGTCGAACGGGCCGGGGATGTCGCGGTAGTCCTCCAGCAGGAAACGCGCCGAATGCGCCAGGTTCTTCTCCGCCGCCCGGGCGTTGGAGATCTGCAGCTGCTCGGTCGATAGCGTGACGCCGGTGACGTCGGCGCCGCTCATCTCGGCGAGATAGAGCCCCAGTCCGCCCCAGCCGGAACCGATGTCGAGGACGCGGTCGCCGGGCTTGATCAGGAGTTTTGCGGCGAGGTGGCGCTTCTTGGCGAGCTGGGCATCGTCCAGCGTCGAGTCCGGCGTCTCGAAATAGGCGCAGCTGTATTGCTTGTCAGCGTCGAGGAAGAGGGAATAGAGGCGGCCGTCGAGGTCGTAATGACGGGCGACATTGCTCCGGGACCGGCCGCGCGCATTGAGCTGCTGGGCGCGCCGCCCGAGGAAACGAACCCAGGCCTGCAGCCTGGCAAAGTTCGGCAACATGGCCGCCTGGCCCATCAAGACAGCCAGCACATCGGCGATGGTGCCTTGCTCCACCACGAACGTGCCGTCCATGAAGGCTTCGCCGAGGTAAAGCTCGGGATCGACCAGAATGCGCAGTTCGGCTGCCCTGGTCATGAACCGTGCGGCGACGGGAATGCCCGTGCCGTCACCACAGGTGAATTTGGCGCCGCTCGCGGTCGTGAACGTGATCGAACCGCGGCGGATGAAGCGCCCCAGGAAAAATCGCAACAATCGGTCCATCGAAGCACCAACGGAACGGCAAGCTGCACACTGACACCACCGGAGCTGATCACTCCAATGTGTCCCCAGCCTAAACATAGGCAGGGAATTGGATCGCGCTATTGCGTTGTGCTCAAAGCCGATATTCCAAAATATGACAATTGCGTGGATGCGTCACGCGCCCGCTTCCATTCGCGTGATAATCGGCTAAAAGGTGACCGCCGCGGCCCATCCATGAGGCGCAGGCGGCGATTTTTCCGGAATCTGGAGACTTAAGGAATGGTGAGCCGAGCCCTCAGTCTGGCGACGGTGACGCTTCTGATTGGCTGCCTGTCAGCCGTATCAGCGCAAGCGCAAAACCTCGAGGCCGGCAAAAGCCCCTCCCAGATCTTCGCCAACACCTGCACGGCCTGCCACAAGAGCCCGCGCGGTCTCTTGAAGACCGTACCTGCCGGCTCGCTACCGGGCTTCCTGCGCCAGCACTACACGACGTCGAGCGACATGGCCGGCGTGCTGGCGTCCTATCTGATTTCGAACGGCGCCAACGATCCGCGCTACCAGGCCAAGGATCAGCCCAAGGGGGCGAAGGGCCGGGACGGCCGCCGGGAGGCAAACCAGTCGCCGGAGCAGCCGGCCGAGCGCCCGTCTCGCCGGCAGCATCAGGGTGCGGCGCCGCAGGAAGGCGTCAAGGACGGTGCGAAGCCCGATGCCGACGGTTTGAATCCGGAAGCACGTCCCGCCCACCGCGGCCGGCGCATGGCGCGCCCGAGCGAGACGCCTGATGGTGCCCAGCCGGACGATGGCCAGATCCCGCAGGCCGCGGGCGAGGGCAGGCCGTCGCGCCAGAAACACGGCCGTCGCGGCAAGCCGGTCGAGGAGCCGAAGTCGGACGAGGCGCCCAAGGGCGAGGCGGCGGGCGACGAGCCCAAATCCCAGACCGCCGTCAAGCGCGAAGACAAGGGTGAGGCCGAGCAGCCGGCGAATCCAGCCAGCCAGCCCGACACGGCCAAGGTCGATGCGCCCAAGGTCGATACGCCCAAGAGCAATGCGGGCAGCGAACCAGCTGCCATGCGATCCGACCCGGTTCCGCAGGTCACGCCCGCGGCTCCCGCCGCTTCCCCTGCGCCCGAGCCGGCCGCTGCCGCATCGCCCGCACCGGCGCCCGCCGCGCCGCCGGTAACCGCGGCTGCGCCGCCTCCGCCGCCCCCGACGACGCCGGGCTCCGGTCCGCCGGAAGCGCCGACGTCGAAGTGATCGCCAACGCCGGGCCGTGAGGTCCGGCGTTATCATTTGACTGCCACTAGAGTAAAACTCTAGAGTAACGATCTAATCAGGAAGGAGCCGGGGTGAGTACGGCACGCGACGATCTCTTGGCGGCGGGACTGGCGGTGTTCGACCGCGACGGGTTCGAGGGCGCGACGGTGGCCGAGATCCGCTCCCGCGCCCGCGCGTCCAACGGCAGCTTCTTCCACTTCTTCACCTCGAAGAAGCAGCTTGCCGGAACCCTGTTCCTGGAGATCCTGCAGGCCTACCACGCCGCGATCATCACCGCGGTCAACGACACGCACGGCGCCGGCGAGGGCGTTGCGCGGCTGATCCGCGCCCATCTCGATTGGGTCGTGACCTTCAGGCGCGAGGCGCGCTTTCTGTTCGAGATTTCGCGCAGCGAGTGGAGCGAGGAGGTGCGCGGCGCGCAGCACACCGAGAACTCGCGGCTCACCGATGGCATCGAGCGCTGGCGCGCGCCGCTGCTCGCGCGCGGCGAGTTGCTGCCGATGAGCGCGACACTTTTCTTCAGCCAGATCATCGGGCCGGCGCAGATCTTTTGCCGCGCCTATCTGTCGGGCCGCCATGCCGGTGATCCGCGCGAACAGGTCGAGACGCTGATCGCCTGCGCGATCCGCGCGGTGGTGGCGCCGGGTGCGCCGGAGCGAGCAGGAGGGACGTCATGAACGAGACCGATCCGGACTTTGCGCCGATCGCGACGCGGATTCGCGACAATGTCGGCCGTCAGGGCTTCATGGGTCTTGTCGGTGCTGAGGTGGCCGAGCTGTCGCGCGGCGCGTGCACGCTCGCGGTCGACCGGCGGCCTGAGCTGTTGCAGCAACATGGCCTGTTTCACGGCGGGGTCACGGCGTTCCTGGTCGACAACGCCACCACGATTGCGGCGGCGACGTCGCGTGGCCAGCCGGCGCTGACGGCCGAGTACAAGCTGAACCTGCTGTCGCCGGCATCGGGCGATCGCCTGATCTGCCGGGCGCGCGTGATCAAGCCGGGACGCCAGGTCGCCGTCGTCGCAGCCGACGTGTTCTGCATCATCGACGGCAAGGAAAAGCATACCGCGACGGCGCTCGCGTCGATCGCGATGCTCGACGATCAGGCGGCTGCACGAATCCAAAGCCCGGCCTGATGGGGCCGGGCTTCAGTCGATGGAGGGATGAAGAGACGCTTACTTCTCTTCGGCAGCCGGAGCCGGCGCGGCCTCGTCGTCGTGCTGCGCTTCCGGATCGAAGAATTCGCCGGCGGCGGCGAGCGCTTCGGCGGCAGCGTCCTGGTCTTCCTGGCGGGTCGAGATGTCCTCGCCGCGCTTGATCCGCTCGGCCTCTTCGGCGGAGCGGGCGACCGTCACGGTGACGCTGGTCTCGACCTCGGGGTGGACGGCGATGGTCACCTTCTGCTGCCCGATCACCTTGATCGGCGAGTCGAGCCAGACCTGCGGACGCGCAACCGTGACGCCGTCGGCGGCCAGCGCAACGACGATGTCGCGCACAGTGACCGAGCCGAACAGCTGGCCGGACTCGGAGGCTTGGCGGATGATGATGATGTCGCGGCCGTCGATCTTCTCGGCGACCACGGCGGCTTCGCCCTTGGCCTTGATGTTGTTGGCCTCGAGCTCGGCCTTCATGCCGTCATACTTGGCGCGGTTCGCATCGGTGGCGCGCAGCGCCTTGCCGCGCTTCAGCAAGAAGTTGCGGGCGAACCCGTCCTTGACGCGCACGACTTCGCCCATCTGACCAAGCTTGGCAACGCGTTCCAGCAGAATGACTTCCATTTTCGTTCTCCTTTAGAGGCTAAGTATCGGGTTTAAGTGGTTGGATCGAATCTCACTCCGCAGGCAGAGGCGGCGGCCGTGTCTGCAGATAGCGCTGGCGCAGGCCGAACACGGCGTCGGCGATGCCGAGCGCGAAGATTGCGACGATCGGCCAGCCGAACATGACGACGACGGCGTAGATGCCGCCGAGCCAGAAGCCGCGATTGGCGAGCGACAGCGTCAGGGTGTGCAGCACGGCGAAGCCGACCAGCGCATAGGCGATCACGAGCGCAGCGGTCACGATCTGCGCCAGCAGCGCAAGCATGCCGCCGGCGAAGCTGACGGCGACCGCCACCAACAACGCGACCAGCGTCATGGCGGGGAGGGCGGTGCTGCGGAGCTCCGGCCATGGTCGATTCAGCCGCCCGGAGGTTTGTGCGATCTTGCCGGCGAGCCACAGGCTGAGCGTCAGCGTGACCATCGCGAGGATTGTTGCGGCGAGGGGCGCGAGGATCACCAGCACGTCGACCAATCGCTCGATCTCACCGCTGGGCAGCCCTTCGCCAGCGCTCAGCACCTTAAGCAGACCGCGCCGCAAAGTACCGGTGACTGTGCCGGCATCCGAGCCGAGCGTGAGCAGCGCGGCGGTTGTGGTGATGATGGCGAAGGCCGCGACCCAGAGCAGGATACGGCCGACGGGGTACCATTCAAGCGCAGGCGGCTGCTGGGCTATGCTGTCGCCGGCTGCGCCCGCGATCGGCCGTCCGAGCAGCGCGAGGTGGCCGAGCCACCAGCCGGGCAGCGCGACGATCATGGCAAACGCGATGCAATAAGGGAGTCCGAAGATCGCGCCGAGCACGGAGGCGGCAGCGACACCGCCGATGGCTGCGGCAAGCGGTCCCCAAGCGAGCGCCGACACCATCAGCGGCAGCGGCGCAAGAAAGTACAGCAGCAACGAGATCAGCGCGCCCGAACTGATCGAGGCGAACATCAGCGCCGACGCGGCGCCGGCGGCAAGTGCAACAATGAGGATCGCGATCATCAGCTGTCCCGCTCCTTTCGAGCGGTTAGAGGCACTCTGTCGAGAACCCCAACCATCGGCGACCGGACGACCCGGAAGCCTTATGAGAATGAGCGGCCGGCGGCGCGTGCCGCCGGCTGGAAACGGTTAGCGAATAACGTAGGGCAGCAGGCCGAGGAAGCGCGCGCGCTTGATGGCGCGGGCGAGCTCACGCTGCTTCTTGGCGGACACGGCCGTGATGCGGCTCGGCACGATCTTGCCGCGCTCGGAGACGTAACGCATCAGCAGCTTGGAATCCTTGTAGTCGATCTTCGGCGCATTCGCGCCCGTGAACGGGCAGGACTTGCGACGACGGAAAAACGGACGGCGGGCACCAGCATCAGCCATGATTCATTACTCCTCGGTCGCAGCTTCTTCTTCGCGCGGACGGCGCGGGCTACGATCGCCGCGGAAGCCGCCGCCATCGCGATCACCACGGAAGCCGCCTTCGCGGTCGCCGCGGAAACCACCGCCACGATCATCGCGCTCGCGGTCACGGTCGGCCTTGCGCATCATCGCGGACGGGCCTTCCTCGTGCTCTTCGACGCGCACGGTGAGATAGCGGATGACGTCTTCGCTGATCCGCTCCTGGCGCTCGATCTCGGTGACGACAGCCGACGGTGCGTCGATGTTCATCAGCACGAAATGCGCCTTGCGGTTCTTGTTCATGCGGTAAGTGAGGGAGCGCACGCCCCAGCTCTCGGTCTTGGTGACCTTGCCGCCGCCCTGTTCGACGATACCCGTCATCTGGGCCGTCAGTTCATCCACCTGCTGGGTGCTCGCATCCTGACGCGCGAGAAAAACATGCTCATAAAGAGGCATGGTTGTCCTTTCCTGTGTTGGCGCGGGTTCCGGCGACAAGCCCTTCGAGACCTTCGGAAAGGACTCGAGCTGCTCAGAAGGCGGGAGCACGGGACGACGGGCCGACTGGCCCTGCCACATCAAAATCAACGGGTGAATTTGCTGAGACCGTCCGTTCAGCTCCCGGCCGGAGCCCACGAATGGGGCGCGTTATACGGATTTTGGCCGCGAAGGCAAGGGTCCGCGAAAGGTTCTCGGCCTTGCGGATTTGCGGGCGGTCGTAGCCGCTCGGGCCGCCTGGCGCAGCTTTCGACGATTTCCGGTTGATTTCTTTGTTTGTATATCATACAAATATCTGACGGGAGGAAGATCGATGGGTTCGGAGACCGCCAGCGGCATGTCTGCGCCCGATCCGAAGCACGCGGTTCGCGCGACGCGGTCGGCGGGGCGCAAGATGCGCTCGCTGCTGCTCGATGCCGCCAGCCGCCTGTTCAAGGAGCGCGGGCTCTCGGGCACGTCGATCTCCGACATCGCCGCAGCCGCCGACGCTTTTCCGAGCCAGATCACCTATTACTTCCGCACCAAGGAAGCGCTGTTCGTGGAAGCCGCCAGCCGCGACATGCTTTACCTCGCGCGCGCGACCGAGCAGGCCGCCCTGAAGGCCCACACGCCGCGGGATTACACCCACGCCTTGGCCGAGACCGTGACCGCGACCGACACGGTCGCCTTCTTCGCCGAGGCCCTGACCCTGACCCGGCGCCGGCAGGATCTCGCACCCTTGGTCGAGCGCACCATCGAGCGTCTGCACGGCGAAGGCGCGCGCGCCTATGCGGATCAGGTCGAGCGACACGGCTGGCGCTCGCTGCGCGCGCCCGAGGAGAGCTCGCGGCGGTTCTGGGCGATTGCGATCGGCGTGATCGTCGAGGGTTTTGCGATGGGCCGCGGCGCCGAGGAGATGTGCCGCGAATTGCTGCGCGCGCTCGGCGAGCAGGCGACATCGACATCGGCCAATGATGGATCGCGGCTGCGCCTGGTCGGCGATCGCGATCATTCACCCTCAACGGACGGGGAGACGAGCTCATGACCGCGCTACGCATGCGTGCCCGCGATTTCCTCACCGAGGACGAACTGGTTGCCGTCCGGCAACGCACGACGTGGAAGGGCGCAGCCCTGATCGTGCACGCCTGGGCCCTGATCCTGGGCGCGATCGCGCTGGTCGCGTGGTGGCCCAATCCGCTGACCTATCTGCTTGCTGTTGCGATCATCGGCTCGCGCCAGCTCGGGCTCGCCATCCTGATGCATGACGGTGCGCATGGCTGTCTCTCCGCGAACGAGAAGACCAATCTGACGCTGAGCCAGTGGTTCTGCGCCTATCCGATCTTCGCCGAAACCCGCGGCTATCGCCGCTATCATCTGCAGCATCACGCCCGGACGCAGCAGGAGGATGATCCGGATCTCGTGCTGTCGGCGCCGTTTCCGATCACCAAGATGAGCTACCGCCGGAAATTCCTCCGCGACATCACCGGGCAGACCGGATACCAGCAGCGCAAGGCGCAGCTGCTCAATGCGATCGGGCCGAAAGAGTGGCCGCTATCGCGGCGCGCCGCCAATTTCTGGCAGAAGCTCGGTCCGCAATGCGTCACCAACGCGCTGCTGTTCGCCGGACTTGCCGCCGCGGGCGTGTGGTGGGCCTATCCGCTGCTGTGGCTGGTGCCGCTGCTGACCTGGATGATGGTGATTACGCGGATCCGCAACATCGCCGAACATGCCGTCGTGCCCGACAGCGCCGATCCCTTGCGCAACACCCGCACCACGCGAGCCAATGTCCTCGAGCGGCTGTTCATCGCGCCGTACTATGTGAACTATCACCTCGAGCATCATCTGCTGTTCTACGTGCCCTGCTACAACCTGCCGCGCGTCCACCGCATCCTAAGCGGAAGCCGCTATGCCGACCGGATGGAAGTCCAGCCGGGCTACGGCGCCGTGCTGCGGCTGGCGACCGCCAAGCCCAACCGGGAAGACCGCCCGGGCCAACTGGTCAACAGTGCGCGCCGGGCGCGGGCCGGCGCCGAGGTTAACGCCGACCAGAATGCCGGTGGATTCTAGGCGGAGCCGGCGCCGGCATCCCCAGGGTTCCGCGCGCGCGGCTTGACATCGCGCCCCCCATCAGTGTCTTACGGCCCGGTCCGAGGCCGGTTGCAAGGCAGGGTCCGGACCCGCTGTGGCGCGTTTCGCGCGACGGGATACCGTTTTCCCCTGCGGCAGGCGCGGCGCTTGCGCGGGGATCACGCTCAACAAGGCAGGGAGCGCCGATGACGGCAGCATTCACGTTTCCCGGGCAGGGCTCGCAGGCGGTTGGCATGGGCAAGGCCCTGGCCGACGCCTTTCCGGTCGCGAAGGCCGTGTTCGACGAGGTCGATTCCGCATTGGGCGAGAAGCTGACCGCGATCATCTGGGATGGTCCGGGCGAGACATTGCAACTGACCGAAAATGCCCAGCCGGCGCTGATGGCGGTCTCGATCGCCACGTTGCGCGTGCTCGAGAGCGAGGCCGGCTTCTCCGTTGGTCGCAACGCGGCCTTCGTTGCCGGGCACTCGCTCGGCGAGTATTCGGCGCTTGCCGCCGCCGGCAGCCTGACGGTCAGCGACACTGCGCGGCTGCTCCGGACCCGCGGGCTTGCCATGCAGAAGGCGGTGCCGGTCGGCGCCGGTGCGATGGCGGCGCTGCTCGGCCTCGATTACGAGGCGGCGGTCGCGGTCGCCAACGAGGCGGCACAGGGCCAGGTCTGCCAAGCCGCCAACGACAATGGCGGTGGCCAGGTGGTGGTCTCCGGCGACAAGGCGGCCGTCGATCGCGCGGTCGAGATCGCCAAGACCAAGGGCGCGAAGCGCGCCATGCTGCTGCCGGTGTCGGCGCCGTTCCACTGCAAGCTGATGCAGCCGGCGGCCGATGCGATGGCAGAGGCGCTGGCCGGCGTCACCATCAAGGCGCCCGCGGCGCCGCTGGTCTCCAACGTGCTGGCTTCCGCCATCACCGATCCCGACGAGATCCGCCGCCGCCTGGTCGAGCAGGTCACGGGGACGGTTCGCTGGCGCGAGTCGGTTGCCTATATGGCCGGCCAGGGCGTGACGCGGTTCTTCGAGATCGGCGCCGGCAAGGTGCTGAGCGGCCTCGTCAAGCGCATCGCCGATGGCGCGGTCGGCGTGTCCGTCGGCGGCCCGAACGATATTGCTGCGGCCAAGGATGCGCTGGCAGCATCGGCGTAAAGCAGCCGGAAGGAGAATTCGATGTTTGATCTGACTGGCAAGACGGCGCTCGTGACGGGCGCAACCGGCGGCATCGGTGGCGCGATCGCGCAGGCGCTGCATGCGCAGGGCGCGACGGTCGCGATTTCGGGGACGCGGCGCGAGGTGCTGGACGGCTTCGCGGCCAAGCTCGGCGAGCGCGTTCATGTGCTGCCGTGCAATCTCTCGAGCAAGGATGACGTCGAGGCGCTGGTGCCGGCGGCGGAAGCCGCGATGGGGCAGGTCGACATCCTGGTTGCGAATGCCGGCATCACCCGCGACAACCTATTCGTGCAGCTGCGCGACGAGGATTGGGACGACGTGATTGCGGTCAACCTGACTGCGACATTCCGCCTGGCGCGCGCGGCGACGAAATTGATGATGCGCAAGCGCTTCGGCCGCATCATCGCGATCACCTCGATCGTCGGCGTCACCGGCAATCCCGGGCAGGGCAACTACACCGCGTCGAAGGCCGGCATCATCGGCCTGATCAAGACGCTGGGCGCCGAATACGCCAAGCGCGGCGTGACCGCGAATTGCATCGCGCCGGGCTTCATCAAGACGCCGATGACGGATGCGCTCAACGACAAGCAGCGCGAAGCCATCCTGGCGAAGGTTCCTGCGGCGCGACTCGGAACGCCCGAGGATATCGCTGCGGCAGCGGTCTATCTGGCCTCGAACGAGGCCGCCTACGTCACCGGACAGACGATTCACGTCAACGGCGGGATGGCTATGATTTGAGCTGGTTGCTGGCTCTCGCAATGCGGCGAAAAGCCGTTTTCGAGAGCCGGTTCAGGCGTATAGTCAAGGCTTGGGAAGTATGATAGCTGAACCCCCCATGGATGGGCAAAGAACGCCATTGCAGGATTTTGAAACCCTGTATATTGGCGTGGCGACGCCTGCCGTTCGCCGGGGCTTTAGTCGGCTACGACCGGGCCGAATCAAGACTATGCGCGACTGAGTAATCGAGACGACCACGATGGCTCGTATCGTCTTGGGGTCGGGTCCAATGGAACAACGAGGTTGAACGATGAGTGAGATTGGCGAGCGGGTTAAGAAGATTGTGGTCGAGCACCTTGGTGTCGAACCCGAGAAGGTGGTCGATAGCGCGAGCTTCATCGATGACCTCGGCGCCGACAGCCTCGACACGGTCGAGCTCGTGATGGCTTTCGAAGAAGAATTCGGTTGCGAGATTCCCGACGACGCGGCGGAGACGATTCTGACCGTGGGCGACGCGACCAAGTTTCTCGAGAAGAACGCGAAGAGCTGACGCCGATCGCGAAGTTGACGGGGCCGGACGGACCGTGATCGAGCGGTCCCCCGGCTTCTTATTATTAGCGGCGCATTGCCGGCCGGAGACGTGGAAATGAGACGAGTTGTCGTCACGGGGCTGGGCATGCTTACGCCGCTCGGCTGCGGCGTTGACGCAACCTGGGCGCGCATACTCGCCGGCGACAGCGGCGGCAAGAAGATCGACACCTTCGAAGTGTCCGACCTCCCGAGTCAGGTCGCCTGCTACATTCCGCGCGGCGACGGCTCCAACGGCACCTTCAATCCGGATCAGTGGATGGAGCCGAAGGACCAGCGCAAGGTCGACGACTTCATCCTCTACGCGATGTGCGCGGCCAAGCAGGCGCTCGACGATGCCGACTGGCATCCGAAGTCCGATGAGGACCAGTTCGCCACCGGCACGATGATCGGCTCCGGCATCGGCGGCCTCACCGGCATCGCCGAGACTGCGGTTCTGCTGAAGGAGCGTGGGCCGCGCAGGATCTCTCCCTTCTTCATTCCGGGCCGCCTGATCAATCTGGCGTCCGGCTACGTCTCGATCGAGCACGGCCTGAAAGGGCCCAATCATGCGGTCGTCACCGCGTGCTCGACCGGCGCGCACGCGGTCGGCGATGCGGCGCGGCTGATCGCGCTTGGCGACGCCGACGTGATGCTCGCAGGTGGCGCCGAATCGCCGATCTCCCGCATCGGCATCGCAGGCTTCTGCGCGGCGCGGGCGCTGTCCACCGGCTTCAACGACACGCCGGAAAAGGCATCGCGGCCCTACGACAAGGATCGCGATGGCTTCGTGATGGGCGAGGGTGCCGGCATCCTCGTGCTCGAGGAATACGAGCACGCCAAACGGCGTGGTGCGAAGATCTATGCCGAGGTCACCGGCTACGGCCTGTCGGGCGATGCCTTCCACATCACCTCGCCGCCGCCGGACGGCAATGGCGGCTTCCGCAGCATGAGCATGGCGCTGAAGCGCGCCGGTCTCGTCGCATCCGATCTCGACTACATCAATGCGCACGGCACCTCGACGCAGGTCGGCGACGAGATCGAGCTCGGCGCGGTCGAGCGTCTGCTCGGCAACGCGGCTTCGAAGGTTTCGATGTCGTCGACCAAGTCGGCGACCGGACATCTGCTCGGCGCGGCCGGTGCGATCGAGGCGATCTTCGCGGTGCTGGCGATTCGCGATAACGTGGTGCCGCCGACCATCAATCTCGACAATCCGTCGGTGCAAACGGCGATCGATCTTGTGCCGCACACGTCGCGCAAGCGTGACGTGAATGTGGCGCTGTCCAATTCCTTCGGTTTCGGCGGCACAAATGCCTCCGTGATCGTGCAGCGCGTGACCAATTAGTAGGTCGTTAGAGCGTTTTCGAGCGAAGTGGGTACTGGGTACCGATTCGCGTGAAGAAAACGCGTCAAAATAAGAATCTAAAGTCCCGTTCCGATGTGATCGGAACGGGACTTTAGAACTAGTCCACCGTTTTGCCGTATTCCGCGGTGACTCCTAATAGCGGGCGTATGCTATTGGCAGGGCAGGGGTTTGTCCGGCCACGATTCAGCCGGCAGGATATTGGTTTGCATCGATGAGTGAGAGGCCGCCCATTTCACCAAGGAGTCCACGTGCCGCGCTGGAGCCCGAGCAGGTTCCGCCGCCGCCCAAGCGCTCGGATCGTGCCCGCAATCCTTTCGTGATCGTCGGAAATGCCATCTTCACCATCCTGATCATCCTGATGATCGGCGCCGGCGCCACCTATTACTACGGCAAGCAGACGCTGGAATCGCCGGGGCCGCTGCAGGAAGACAAGGTCGTCAACATCCCCGCGCGCGCCGGCAAGCGTGACATCGCCGACGTGCTGTCGCGCGAGGGCGTGATCAACGTGAATCCGTGGGTCTTCATCGGCAGCGTGTTTGCGTTGAAGGCGAGCTCCGATCTGAAGCCCGGCGAATATTCGTTCCAGAAGAATGCCAGCCTGCGCGACGTCATCGCCACCATCGTCGACGGCAAGGTGGTGCAGCACGCCATCACGATCCCGGAAGGTCTGACCTCGGAGCAGATCGTGACGCGGCTCACCGACAACGACATCTTCACCGGCTCGGTGCGCGAGATTCCGCGCGAGGGCACGCTGTTGCCGGAGACCTACAAATTCCCGCGCGGCACCACGCGAGACCAGGTGATCCAGCGCCTGCAGCAGGCGCAGAAGCGCGTGCTCGCCGAGATCTGGGAACGCCGCAACACCGATTCGCCGCTGAAATCGCCAGACCAACTGGTGACGCTGGCCTCGATCGTCGAGAAGGAAACCGGCCGCGCTGACGAGCGCAGCCGTGTCGCCGCCGTGTTCGTCAACCGCCTGCGGCAGAGGATGAAGCTGCAGTCCGACCCGACCATCATCTACGGACTGGTGGGCGGCAAGGGAACGCTGGGGCGTCCGATCAAGCGCAGCGAGATCACGCAGCCGTCGCCCTACAACACCTATGTGATCGACGGCCTGCCGCCGGGACCGATCGCCAATCCCGGCCGCGCCTCGCTGGAGGCCACCGCCAATCCGGCGCGCACCCGCGACCTGTTCTTCGTTGCCGATGGAACCGGCGGCCACGCCTTTACCGAAACCTACGACCAGCACGCCAAGAACGTCGCCAAGCTGCGCGCGTCGGAAAAGCAGATCCAGAACGACACCGTCGAGCCCGCGGATGATCCGGCGCCAGCCGCCGCGGCGCCCGGCGCGGCCGACACCAATCCCACGGCGGCCACGCCGCCGAAGCCCACCAATCAGAAGAAACCGCTGCGCAGCGGTCGCCAGGGCGCAGCCCAGCAGACCACTTCGCCGCCCGTTGTGCAGCGCTAAAGCGCGATGAGATCATTGCACTTTAGCTTCTTGTTCGAGCATGATCTCCGCGCAAACGCTTCGCGTTTGTCGCGAGGGAAAACCGCTTCACGCTTTTCCGGATCATGCCGTAGCTCAGCATTTCCCGAGGGTGGAACGTAATTCCACTTTCACGGAATCCGTTTTAAGGTCGTACCGGCTGCCCACGAGTCTCGTCGTCTCCGGGTGAGTCCCATATCCTTCTGTTGGAGAGTTTCACGCGATGGCGCTATCGAGCATGACCGGCTTTGCCCGAAGCCATGGCGCGAGCGGTCCCTATACGTTCGAGTGGGAGCTGAAGTCGGTCAACGCCAAGGGCTTTGACCTGCGGTTGCGGCTGCCGCCGGGCTGGGACGAACTGGAAGCCCTCGCCAAGAAGCGGGCCGGCGAGTTGCTGTCGCGCGGCACGGTCTACGCCAATCTCAGCGTCAAGCGCACCGATGCGGCGCAGACCATCCGGATCAATGAGGACGTGCTGGCCGCGGTCGTGAAGGTCGCAGGTGAGCTCGCGCAGCGGATCGACGCGGTGGCGCCGAGCATCGACGGATTGCTCGGCATCAAGGGCGTCATCGAGGTGGTCGAGCCTGACAGCAACGAGGACGAGGACAAGGCGGCGCGCGAGGCCGCCGCGAAGGCGTTCGAGCAGGCGCTCGGCAGCCTCGTGGAGATGCGCCGCCGCGAGGGCGATGCGCTTGGCCAGATCCTGATGCAGCGCATGGACGAGATCGAGCGGCTCGCCAAGCGCGCCGAGACGGCTCCCGGCCGCAAGCCGGAGGCGATCAAGGCGCGGCTTGCCGAGCAGATCGCGGCATTGCTGGAGACCTCCGATCGCTTCGATGCCGACCGGCTGAGCCAGGAGGCGATCCTGATCGCCACCAAAGCCGATATCCGCGAGGAGCTCGACCGCATCGCCTCGCACATCGGCCAGGCGCGCGAGATGATCGGCAAGGGCGGACCGGTCGGGCGCCGGCTCGACTTCCTCGCCCAGGAGTTCAATCGCGAAGTCAACACCTGCTGCTCGAAGTCGAACGACGTCGAGCTGACCAATACCGGCCTTGAAATGAAGAACGTGGTCGAGCAGTTCCGCGAACAGGTCCAGAATCTGGAGTGAACGATGACGGCGCAGGGTTTTGACGGCGTTGAGCGGCGCGGACTGATGTTCGTCCTGTCGTCGCCCTCGGGCGCCGGCAAGACGACGCTGTCGCGCATGCTGATCGAGCGGATGCCGGGCTTGAAGATGTCGGTGTCGGCGACCACGCGGCCGAAGCGGCCGGGCGAGGTCGAGGGCCGCGACTATTTCTTCGTCGACAAGACCAAGTTCGAGGCAATGGCCAAGCAGGGTGAGCTGCTGGAATGGGCCACCGTGTTCGACAACCGCTACGGCACGCCGCGCGCGCCGGTCGAGGCTGCGCTCGGGGCCGGCGAGGATGTGCTGTTCGACATCGATTGGCAGGGCACCCAGCAATTGCGCGAGAAGGCGCGGGCCGACGTGGTCAGCGTTTTCATCCTGCCGCCGTCAGCCGCCGACCTCGAGAAGCGGCTGCACACCCGTGCGCAGGATTCCGATGAAGTCATCCGCGGGCGGATGAACCGCGCCACCCATGAGCTGAGCCACTGGGCGGAATATGACTACATCGTCGTCAACCAGAACGTCGACGACGCCTTTGCCGAGGTGCAGTCGATCCTGAAGGCCGAGCGTCTCAAGCGAGAGCGCCGCACCGGCCTCACCGAGTTCGTCCGCGGCCTGCAGCGTCAGCTCGAGAAGTAGCGCGACCGGAACAGTGATGCGACCCGGGGATCGAATCACGTCTCATCTGCTTTCCTGAGCGCGATTCTAGTTCGCCACGCTGCGCGCCAGTCGCTGCAGCATCGCCGCGATCTGCTTGTTGTCTTGCTCGGTTTGATCCGCCTCGCGCGGCCTCTCGCGGCGAGCAACCGGCGTCTCGGCGCGGCGCGGAACCGGTGTCTCCGACCGGCGCGGCGTCGCCTCCGACAGGCGCAGCGGACGGTCGCGGCTGACCACTGCCATCGGCGGCGCCGGCTCGGTGTGGAGTGAATCCCAGGGCGCACGCCATTCGTCGCTGATCTGGTAGGGCGGCGTACGCATGCGGGTCAGCCGGAACACCAGCGCGCTGACCAGGCCCGCCAGCGCCAATGCGCCGACCATCACGATCAGCAGCATCTGCGTCGAGGACGACGACTTCTCGGCGGACGCCTCCATTGTCACGGGGGCGGCTGGTGCCGGCGCGGCCGTTTGTTGCGGCGTTGCATCGGCCTGTGCAACTACGGTTGGCTGGTCTGCGGCGTGCCGGGTTCCGTTGGTTCCGGCCATGCTCGATGCATCCAGCCATCGGGCGTTCACCTCCGACGCCTGGGCGTTGGCGCCGGCGGGCGCGGCGGACGCCGCCGGGGCGGTCGTCGCCGCAGTGCCGGACTGACCGGCGTCTGCGCTCGCGACCGGCGCGGTTGCGGCCTGCGGGGAGGGCCACTCGGCATGCGCGTCGGCGACGGATTTGCGCATGGCCGGCTGGGGCGCTGGCTGGCTCTGTGGCGGCGTTGCATCGGCGGTCGTGGTGTCCGGCGCGGCGGCCGCGGGCTGTTGCTGCGTCGTCGCGGTCTTGGCGACGGTCTTGGTCTTGGCGTCACCAAGATACCAGCATTGCTTCTTGGTGCTGCGGTCGAGATGGTAGAACCAGTGGCTCCCCGCCGGCGCGGTTCCCTTCGGCGCGGACAGACAGCTATCTGCGGTCTTCGCATTCGCCGTATTGGTGCTCGCCGTGGCGGCGGTCTGGGCCATGGCCGTGAGGTTGGCACCAGCCAACATGCTGACGGCAAGCGCCGCAGCGAATTTCGCTGAACGATTTGACATACGCGTCCCCGGTATTTCTTTTTACGCAAACGCTGGTGCAGCCAATCTCGGTAAAGAGTTGGGTCGCAATGCGCCGCAAATCCGGAACGGGTAGGGCTTAATTGAGGCTCGCCTCGCACCGCAATTGCGGCGGGCTGAAGGCTGGAACGCGGGCTGAATGATCGCTCGGTCGGCTGTCAGGTTCCGCAGGACCAAAGCTCGCGTTGCTGCTGCGAGAACGTTGCGTCCCGCCGGCGATCGCAACGCCGGCGGGACGTCTTCGTTAGTTCTTCAGGACGATGCGTCCCACGACCTTGCCGGCGCGCAGCTCGTCGATCCACTTCTGGACGTCGGCCATCGGCTCTTCCTTCATCGGGGTCGGCTTGATCTTGCCGGCGCGGGCGAGCGCCATCAGCTCCTGGCCTTCGGCCAGCGTGCCCACCATGAAGCCTTCGATGGTCATGCGCTTGTAGACCCATTGCACCATCGGCAGCGTGAACTGGCCGCCCATCAGGCCGGACACCACGATCTTGCCGCCACGTGCGACCGTCGACACCGCAAACGCCATCGACTTCTCGTTGCCGGCGAAGTCGACCACGCCGTCGAAGCCGCCGTCGCTCTCCTTCAGCATGCGCTTGACGACATCGGGCTCCGCGGGATCGTAGGCCGCCGCGGCACCGTTCTTCAGGGCGGTCTCGCGCGCCGCCGGGCTGAGATCGGCAACCGCGATCGGCTGCTTGAACATCGCCTGCGCAAACGACAGGCCCATCATGCCGACCCCGCCGAGCCCGATCAGCAGCAGATTGCGCTGGCGCGGACGATCGACCAGGCGCTTCAGCGCGCCGTAAGCCGTGACGCCGGAGCACATCAGCGTGGCGGCCTGATTGACCGGCAGCGGATCGTAATCGAGCAGGTATTTCGCGTCGGGCACCAGCACATGGGTGGCGAAGCCGCCGTCGATCGAGACGCCGAGGAAGCGCTGTTTGACGCAGAGATTCTCGTCGCCGGCGAGACAGTCGCGGCACTGGCCGCAGCCGATCCAGGGAAACACCGCCTTCTTCGTGCCGACCAGACCCTTCGGCGCATCGGGACCGACCTCGTCGACCACGCCCGCGATCTCATGGCCGAGCGTGAAGGGCAGGGTCATGCCGCGGGTGGTGTCGAGCTTCTTGCCGCCGCCGAGATCGGCGTAACCGTCCTGGATGTGGAGATCGGAATGACAGAGGCCGCAGCGCTCGATGCGCACCAGCACTTCGCGTCCCTGCGGCTTGGGTGTGTCCACGATGGTTTCGCACAGCGGTGCATCGAATTTGACGAGGGATTGGCGAACCATACGCGCCATTACGTTTTCTCCTGATGTTCTATTTTGTGGACCGTATATCGGCCAATTCCCTGGCCATGGCAACAAAGCCCGTGACCGGAATGGTTTCGGCGCGCCGTGTCGCGTCGATCTGGGCTGCGGCAGCAAGCCGCGCCGGGTCGACTGACAGCGACTTCAGGCTCTGGCGCAGCATCTTGCGGCGCTGGCCGAAGGCCGCGGCGGCCACCTGCTCGAGCATGCGGCGGTCGCACGGCTCCGGCGCGGCGCGCGGTATCAATCGTACCACCGAGGAGGTGACCTTCGGCTGCGGCACGAAGGCTGCGGGCGAAATGTCGAACAGGATCCTGGTCTCGGCGCGCCAGTTGGCGAGCACTGCGAGCCTGCCATAGGCTTCCTCTTCCTCATGGGCGACGATGCGCTCGGCGACCTCGCGCTGAAACATCAACACCATGGTGTCGTACCAGGGCGGCCACGGCTCGATCGACAGCCAGTCGACCAGGAGCGGGGTTGCGATGTTGTAGGGCAGGTTGGCGACGATCTTGGCCTTGCCGCCATCGAGCAGGGGACGCGGATCAAAGTGCTGCGCGTCGCCATGCACGATCTCGATGCGGCCTGGATAGCGCTTGACGATGTAGTCGAGTGCATCGATCGCGCGTTCGTCGCGCTCGATGGCGATGACGCGCTTGGCGCCCATTGCAAGCAGTGCGCGCGTCAATCCGCCGGGGCCGGGTCCGACCTCGATCACGGTGGCGTCTTCCAGCGGGCCCGCGGCACGGGCAATGCGTGCGGTGAGATTGAGATCGAGCAGGAAATTCTGGCCGAGCGATTTGCGCGCCGACAGCGAATGCTCGCGAATGATGTCGCGCAGCGGCGGCAGATCGTCGATCGCGCTCACTTAGCTTGATGCCGCGGCCATACGCGCGGCGAGCCGGAGCGCGGCGATCAGGCTCGAGGGATTGGCCTTGCCGGTGCCGGCGATATCGAACGCGGTGCCGTGATCGGGCGACGTCCGGATGAAGGGCAGGCCCAGCGTGACGTTGACGGCGTCCTCGAACGCGACGGTCTTGATCGGGATGAGCGCCTGGTCGTGATACATGCAGAGCGCGCAGTCATAGGTCTTGCGCGCGGCTGCGTGGAACATGGTGTCGGCCGGCAACGGGCCTCGGGCGGCAATGCCGTCGCGGCGCAGGATCTCGACCGCGGGCGCGACGATCTCGATGTCTTCCATGCCGAGCGTGCCGTCTTCACCGGCATGCGGGTTGAGGCCGGCGACCGCAAGCCGCGGCGAGGCGAGGCCAAACCGCGCCTTCATGTCGGCGACCAGTATCCGCGCGGTCGACACGATCAGGTCGGTCGACAATTGCGCCAGCGCCTCGCGGACCGACACATGGATCGTCACCGGGACGACGGCGAGCGCCGGCGACCACAACATCATCACCGGCTGCGGCGCGGGCCCGCCGCGGGCGGCAAGCTCGGCGAGGAATTCGGTGTGGCCGGGATGGCGGAAGCCGGCGCGGTACAACACGTTCTTGGCGATCGGATTGGTGACGACGGCGCTGGCCTTGCCCGACGCAACATCGGCGACGGCCTGACGGATCGACGCCAGCGCGGCATCGGCGCTCGTTCCGTCCGGCTTGCCCGGTCGCGCCGTCGCCGCCTTGTCGGTCGCAACGACGGGCAGGGCCCGCGCAAATGCCGCGGATGCCTCCTCGGCGCTGACCTCGGCAAACTCGACGGCAAGCCTCAGCGTCTTGGCGCGCTCGGCCAGGGCGGCGCGGTCACCGAGCAGATAGAACGGCGGAAGATCGAGTTCGCGACGGCGCAGCCACGCGGCGAGCGTGATGTCGGGGCCGATGCCTGCGGGCTCGCCGGATGTCAGTGCGAGAGGTTGAGCCATGCGTCAACGATAGTCGATCATCGCCCGCCTGGATATTCGATCATCGCGGCTTTCCGGACTTCCTGCAGGTAGGCCTTCGACTTCGCCTCGTACTTCTGCACGTACATCTTGTCCCGCATCTCACGCTTCTTCGGCGTGTCCACGGTGGTCGCCTTCCGGCCGCAGAGGGCGACCATCTCGATGCCCTGCTTGGTGACCTCGGGAGGGGTGAGGTGGCCGACCGGGGTCTTGTCCAGGATGTCACGCAGCGCCTGCGGCAGGTCGGCCGAAGTCTTTACGACGATCTCGCGGATCGCGGCGTTGCGCATCGACTTGAAGAAGGTGTTGGCTTCCTCGCAGGAGGTCACGCGCTCGCGCAGGGTGTCCGCTTCCTTGCGGCGGTTCTCGAATTCGGATGGCGGAGAGCCGCGGGGCACGATCAGAACGACGGGTTGCATCCGGTATTCGAACGCTTCGGCGTCGGGGGCATCACCGGTCTCCTTGACCGCGGTGGCGACGTCCCTTTCGCCGACCTGCAGGCTTTCCTTGAAGCGGCCGCGGACCAGGCTGGTCCAGACCATGTCGGCTCTGATGCGCTGCTTGAGCGTATCGGGGCGGATGCCCTTGCTCTCGAGGACCTTGGTCAGCTGGTCGTTGTTCAGCCGCATCCGTTGCGCCATGCCGCCATAGGATTGCTCGATATCGTTGGCGGTGGGATCGACGCCGAATTTCTTGGCTTCCTTGATCTTCAGCTTCTCGTCGATCAGTTCGTCGAGGATGGCCTTTCGATCGGGATTCTTGCCGCCGGTCAGGCCGTTCAGCTTGGCGCGCTGCTCGACGTCGAAACTGGTGATGGGTTCGCCATTGACCATCACGGCGATGGTCTGGGCATGCAGTCGCGCACCGCCCCCCAACAGGAGGAAAAGAGCTAGCAGGGAACTCAACACTAGCGAATGGCAGCGGGTTGGCAGGCTAGCGGTCGTCATTGTTGTCATGTCAGCCGTTTAAACCAATTCAAGCCGGGGCCACCGGCCCGCGGGCAATACAAGCCCCCAATTCAAGCTCCTCGCTCGCTACTGCATGCCAGCCGAACTGCTGGTCGTGGAGGTCTGGGCGATGGTCCGCAGCCCGATCTGGAACATGAACGCATGGCTGAGGACGGGCGGCTGCGAGCCTGCTTGATAGGTATAGGACGTGATGTAGTTGGCAGCCAGCACGAAGCAGTCGTCCACATAGCCCGCGCCGACGGCATACTGGTTGATCTTGTTCGCTTCAAGGTCCCAGCGCGCCGCACCCTGAACCACCCAGTTCGACGCCACCTTGACCGATCCGCTGGTGAGGATGCCCTCGCGGCGCGTCAGGTAGCCGAGTTCCGGTTGCGCCGCATAGTCGCCGTAGGTCACGGCGATCGACCAGCGGTCGAAATTCGCGCTCGCCGTTGCCTCGAACCGGTTGATGTTCCAGGTCGCTTCATCCATCCGCGAGCGGACGCTGAAGGTGTAGGTGCGGTTGGGCGAATAGGCGAGGCTCGCGACATAATCCGAGCGCGGGTTCTGCAGCCCGGAGTCGATGCCGGTGTTGGTGACGTCGGCGACCGCGAACGAGTTCATCCCGAACATCTGGTAGGACTGTCCGAACATCCCCTTGATGCTGCCGCCGCGGTCGAATTGCGTGGTGGCCTGCACGCCGACATTGGCTCGGCTACCGCCCTCGACGCGGTCGTAGCCGGAGAACTTGTCGACCGCGAACAGGTTGCTGGTATCGAACACCAGGCTCTGCGCGTCCTCGTTCGGAAGCTTGCCGGCATCGGGTTCGTTGGGCCGGATGATGACCTGCGCGATCGGTTCGACGGTGGTCGTGCCCCACGGCTGCACATTGATGAAGGGATAGCGGTATTCGAAGCCGACGGTCGGCATCAAGCGGACCGTCTGGGTGTCGCCGACCGGCAGGAAGTTGGAAACGCCCGGCTGGTTCGAGATGTCGGCGTTGATCGCATCGGCACGGACGCTGGCGAACGGCGTCCAGATCTGGCCGAGCGGGTCGGTGTAGGACTTGCGCCATTGCGCCTCGGCCGTCAGCCTTGTGTAGGTGCCCGGCATGCCGCGCAGCAGGCACTGCGACGGGGTTCGCGCCATTGGATCCGCGGACGTGGTCAAGCACAGGCCGTTGGTGTTGGCGGTCGTCGTGATCGGATCGAACACCGCGGTTTCGCGGGTCAGGTTGACGAAGTTCATCCTGTAGCTCAACTCGCCACCCAGGATGTTGCTGTTGATCACGTTATTGTAGTCGATCACGGGCGCGACCACCGGGACCTGGTTCTGGTTGCCCGAGTAGCTGAGATAGTAGATCGCGCGCGCGTCGAAGAAGCTGCGGTTGCCGACGCCGGTCAGATAGAGCTGCGAGATCGCTTCCGTCGGCAGCGACAGGAACGAACCGAACGGATCTTTGTACTGGGCGAGCCGGTAGTCGGACATGAAGAAGTAGTCGGACAGCACGACGCCGTCCCAGCCCCAGACCCATTTGTCGTTCAGCGCGAACTGGCCCTTGGTGTCGACGCCCCAGCGGAATTGGCGGTCGCCAGGCTGGCCCTTGAAGGCGTCCTGATCGAGCTGGTCGATGCCGTAAAGCCTGATCTGATAGGAGCCGTCCACGAAGCGCTGGCGGAATTCGGTCTGCAGCAGCACGCCCTGCTTCGTGGTGATGCGCGGACTGAAGGTCGCGTCCATGTCAGGCGCGATCGCCCAATAATACGGGATTTCGACGCCGTAGCCGAACGCCGTGTAGGTGGTGAAGCCCGGCATCAGGAAGCCGCTCTTGCGCTTCACGGTCGGATCGGGCGTCGAGAAATAGGGCATGTAGGCCATCGGAACGCCGAAGAATTCGAGCTGGGCGTTCTCGAAATAGAGCATCTTCTCGGTCTGGTCATGGATGATGCGCGCGCCCTTGACCTGCCAGAGCGGCGGCTTCTTCGGATCATCCTTACAGGGGGCGCAGGCGGTATAAACGCCGTTGTCGAACACCGTGTAATTGCCGCTGGATCGATCGGCGCGGGTCGCCGCCATGCGGGTCTGGTCTTCAGTGTCGACGCGTAGCGAATCGACGAACCCGTCGCGGTAGTCGTCGCTGAGATCCAGGATGTTGGCGTAGGTGATCTTGCCTTCCGCATCGGTCATGCGGATGTTGCCTTCGGCATGAAGACGCTTGGTCTTCTGGTCGTAGATGACCTTGTCGGCCTCGACGCTGGTGCCGTTGTAGAACATCTGGACGTTGCCGACGGCCGAGATGCGGCTGTTGTTGTAGTCGTAATCGACCTCGGTCGCCTGAACGAGCATCTGCCCGTCATTCTTGGCCGGCGGGCGGACCGGCTTCGGCGGACGCGGATTGTAGGTGAAGGCCTGCGCTGAAGCCGGCGTCGACGCGACCACGTCGAGCGCGCCGACCACGACGAACGCGGCAAGCAGAGCAGAAATCGAAACGCCAAACGCGGCCATGCGGCTCCGTTGACGGCGCAGGGCACTGCGCCGCCCGGATACAGGCGACCTCAACTGGCGGGCGGCGACGGTAGCCACTACCCGTCCTCCTGGTACAGCAAGGCTAAGAAACCGGTGAGGCTACCCACAACGACAGGCAACCACGCCGCAGCGATGGGATGCATCAACTCAGCCTTGCTCAAATCTTCAGTTACTTTCGACAGGACGTAGAGCAGAAAGCCTGCGCCCACGCCACTCAAAACCATCTTCTGCACGCCGCCCATCCGGAAGAAGCGGAGGCTCACAGAAGCCGCCAACATCACCATCGCAGCCAGCAAAAATGGCTGTGCGATGAGCTTGTGATACTGCAAGCGATAGCCGGCCGTCGCGAACCCTGAGCTCTCCGACGAACGGATGTAGTTCGGCAGTTGCCAAAAGGACACAGTTTCGGGGGTGGAGAAACTGTTGCGCACCTGTGCTGGTGTCAGGGTGGTGGTCAGGTAGAAGGTGTCCTGATCCACCGGAGCCTTGTCGAGGGTGTATCGGCGTACTCCCGTGAACGCCCAGCGGCCTTCTTCGAGCGTCGCTTCGCGGGCCTCGATTCGTTCCTTGAACTGCAGCGCCGTATCGAATCGGAACACCGTGAGGCCGGTCAGCCGGATGCCCTGCTGCTCGCTGCGGGCTGCATTGATGATCGCCTGACCTTCGTCGTTGATCTGGTTGAGCCAGAAGCCGGACGCGTCCTGGATGCCACCGCCGGGCGCCGAGCCGAACAGCTCGGCCTCCATCCGCTTGGAGAGCTCGCGCAGATTGGCCGACACGGGATTGTAGGCGGTCGTCGCAAAAATGCCGAGCATGATCGCACTGACCAGCGCCGGCGAGATGAATTGCCAGGCCGAGACGCCGGCAGCGCGTGCAACGACGAGCTCCAGTCGCCGCGACAGCGCGAGATAGCAGGTCATCGCGCCGATCAGCACGCAGAACGGCATCAGTTTCTCGAGCAGTTGCGGCACGCGGAACAGCGAGGTTTCCGCGACCGTGATCGCGGAGGCCCCGACGAGGCTCGACGTCTTGCGCACCATCTCGATGTAGTCGACCAGCACGAGCAGCACGAAGATGCCCGCGAACACGCCCACCGCCGCGACGACGAAGCGGCCGGCAAAATAACGCCCGAGCGTATTTGTGACCATGCTCATGCGGTGGCCGGCCTCCGGAAGAGGCGCGCAATGCGTTCGTTGTTCCTGTTGATCGCTTCCATCAATGCCGCTGGCGGTTCGACGACCACGCCGCCAATGATCATCCAGATCCCGACGCCGATGCCGGCGAACAGCATCAGATATTGCACCAGGGCAGCCAGCGGCGTCTTCACCGCCATGACGGAGCAGGCGAATCCGACCATGCGCAGGCCGAACACCGCGAATACCGAGCCGCCAATCGAGAAATTGCGGCTTTGGCGCGTGGTGCGCGGCGCGCCGAGGAAGGCAAAGGTGAGGGCCGCGAACGCAAACGGATAGATCGGCGCCATGAAGCGATCATGCAGCTCCGCGAAGAACTGGCCCGACAGCTGCTGATAGGTCTGGTCGTTCTCGTCCGGCCGCATCAGTTCCCAGAGGTAGCGCTCGCGAATTCCGAGCGTGACGTCGCGGCCTTGCGAGAATTTCGACATGTCGAAAGCGTAGCGCTGAAACACCACCAGCGTCGGATCGCGCTTGCCGACTTCGAATCGCTCGAGATTGCCGTCCTCCAGCACGAGATATGAGCCGCTCTCGTTCTTCAGCACGGTGCCGTGGTCGGCGACGATGGTGACGCGCTGCTGCGGATCGCGGCGATCGTCGACGAAAACGCCGCCGAGCACGCCGCCTGGCAGGCGCTCGCGGATCCGAATCGTCAGGTTCTGATCGAGCTGGGCGAAGCGGCCGGGCTGCAGGATGTTGGTCAGAACGTCGGCGGTGATCTCGGCATCCCACTGCTTGATTCGACGCATGCCGTCGGGGGCGAGATAGGCGCCGATGAAGGCGACCAGCGCCGCGACCACGCAGGTGGCGAAGAAGAACGGCCGGAACAGCCGGAACGGCGAGAAGCCCGCCGCATTCATCACGATGATCTCGGAATCGGTCGCGAGCTTGTTGAGCGTGTGCGAGATCGCGATCATCAGCGCGATCGGGGCGATGATCAGGACCAGGGCAGGAATCACGAGGCTGGTGATGCCGAGGAACGTGAGGATGGTCTGACCCTGGCTGGTCATCAGGTCGATGCCGCGCAACGCCTGGGTAATCCAGATCACGCCGGTAAGGCTGACCAGGACAAGCGCAAACGACGCCAGCGTCGTTTTGAAGATGTACTTGTCGATCGACCCCATCGCTACCGCACGGCCCCGTTGGCGCAACCAAACGCACGGCTTTCGACCAATCCCGTCAACCCGGGTTCCCCAATGGTCGAGCCGCGGACTCGTCCGGCTCACTCTCTGTTCACAATCTCACTACCATCCCTTTGATCCGTCAACAAAATGGCCGGGCCAAGGCACGCTTAATTTATGGTTAATTAATCGCTTTTGTGGCCTTCCGGCCACTCCGGCGCTTGGCAGCGGCGCAGCCGACAGGTCATAGTGTGCCACAAGCCCGGCCCGGGTCGCCCCGGACCGCCATCGCAATGCTCACCGCCGCGTGCCGGAAGGGCCGCCTCAGGCACGAGCAACACCCTGAGTTCTGGAGGATTTTCCTATGTCCGACGCCGTCAAGGTCGGCTTCGTTCCGCTCTCCGCGTCCGCCCGCGGCATTCTGGTCGCCTTTTGCGACGAGCAATTGAAGCTGGGAGCCGCCACCCGGAAGGCGCTGGGAGCTGCCGCCGAGACCGTCAAGCGGGCCGCTGCCGCCAACCAGTTCAAGGGCAAGAGCGGGGCGGCGCTGGACATCCTGGCCCCGGAGGGAATCAAGGTCGACCGGCTGATCGTGATCGGCACCGGCAAGGCGGCCGACCTCAAGGAGAAGGATCTGCTCAAGTTCGGCGGCGTGGTAGCGGGCAAGCTCAACGCCGGCAGCGGCGCGATGACCGTCCTCGCGGAACTGCCAGATGAGGCAATGACAGCCGGCCAGGCGGCGACGATCGCGACCGGCATCCGGCTGCGCGCCTACAAGTTCGACCGCTACAAGACCAAGAAGAAGGACGGCGAGGACGGCACCGTACGCGCCGACGTCTCGATCGCGGTCGAGGACGTCGCTTCTGCCAGGAAGGCGTTTGCGCCCGAATCGTCCATCGTCGACGGCGTGAACCTGGCGCGTGAGCTCGTCAACGAGCCGCCGAACGTGCTGTACCCCGAAGAGTTCGCGCGCCGCGCCAGCCAGCTGCGCAAGCTCGGCGTCACCGTCGAGGTCCTCGACGTCAAGGCGATGACCAAGCTCGGCATGGGCGCGCTGCTCGGCGTCGGGCAGGGCTCGGTACGGCCCAGCCGCACCGTGATCATGCGCTGGAACGGCGGCAAGAAGAGCGAGGCGCCGGTCGCCTTCGTCGGCAAGGGCGTCTGCTTCGACACCGGCGGTATCTCCATCAAGTCGGCCGGCGGCATGGAGGATATGAAGGGTGACATGGGCGGTGCGGCCTGCGTGGTCGGGCTGATGCACGCGCTCGCGGCGCGCAAGGCCCGCGTCAACGCGGTCGGTGCCATCGGCCTCGTCGAGAACATGCCCGACGGCAATGCGCAGCGCCCTGGCGACATCGTTACCTCGATGTCCGGCCAGACCATCGAAATCATCAACACCGACGCGGAGGGGCGCCTCGTGCTCGCCGACGTGCTCTGGTACGTCGCCAAGAAGTGCAAGCCGAAATTCATGGTCGATCTCGCGACGCTCACCGGCGCGATCATGGTCGCGCTCGGCACCGATCACGCCGGCCTGTTCTCCAACAATGACGAACTCGCCGAGCGCCTCGCCAAGGTCGGCCTTCAGACCGGCGAGAAGGTGTGGCGCATGCCGCTCGGTCCCGAATACGACAAGCAGATCGACTCGCAATTCGCCGACATGAAGAACACCGGCGGGCGCAATGGCGGCTCGATCACGGCCGCGCAATTCCTGCAGCGCTTCGTCGACGGCACGCCCTGGGCCCATCTCGATATCGCCGGCACCGCGATGGGCGCGCCGAAGACCGAGATCAATCAGAGCTGGGGCTCAGGTTACGGTGTCCGGCTGCTCGAGCGGCTCGTCTCCGAGTATTATGAAGCCAAGAAATAATAGAGTGTCGGCCGGCGCATGACCGAGGTTCTGTTCTACCATCTGCAGAACGTGACGCTGGAAAGCGTGCTGCCGCCGCTGCTCGAGAAGTCGCTCGAGCGCGGCTGGCGGGTGGTCGTGCAATCGACCTCGCAGGAGCGCGCCGAGACGCTCGACGCGCATTTGTGGACCTACAGCGACGATTCATTCCTGCCGCATGCGAGCTCGCGGGTCGCCGACGCCCAGGACCAGCCGATCATCCTGTCGATCGAGGAGGGCAATCCGAATCGGGCCAATGTCCGGTTCCTGGTCGACAACGCGGCGCTTCCTGCCGACTGCGACAGCTACGAGCGCCTGGTCCTCGTGTTCAACGGCGACGACCCCGACGCGGTGGCTTCGGCGAGGGAGAGCTGGACCGCTTGTAAGGCACGCGGCTTCGAGGTCACCTATTGGCAGACCGACGAGCGGGGACGCTGGCAGCGGCGCCAATAGCGATATCGATGAATTAATGATAATTCGACGTTTCCTCGGGCGGGTCACGGTCATGCCGCAAAGTGATGTTCGGACAAGCCCTTAGGTAGAGGGGTTAGGAGCCTTGTCGATCGTGCGAGACGGAACATTCAGTCGGAAGTCGCTGCTGGCGTTGCTGGTCCTTGCGCCGGGCCTTGCCGGCTGCTCGAGCGCGTCCGACATCTTTTCGCGTGACGCGGATTGGTTCTCTCGCCCTGGACGGGTGTTCATCCGCAACATCTCGATCGAATCGCCGCCGCTCACGCCGGACAAACCGGTGACCAACGACGATCTCGTCAGTGCCGACGGAAGCTGTCCCGGCATGGCGCCGCCAGCGGGTGCCACTGACGCGAACGCGCAGGCTGGCGGTGCGCCACCGCCGCAGCCGACCGGCGGCAGTGTCGCACTCGGCCACACTGAATGCGATGTCGTGCGCGGCATCGGCGCCCCCGACAGCGTCAACCTGTCCAGCGGGCCGGGCGGCGGACGCGTCGCGGTCGTGACCTGGTCGCGCGGCGCGCGCGCCGGTATCTATACGTTCTCCTCGGGACGCCTGACGTCGGTCGAGCGCGGCCCGGATCCTGCGCCGGAGCCGAAGGCCGCGAAGCCGAAGAAGAGAAAGACCGCGCACGGTTAGGGCATTTTCGCCGCAGCGACAGCTCGATCCCTGCATGCGCGCGCATGACACCGGATGGAATGAGAGCCCAGTCTCCCTCCACACGTCGTCCCTGCGAAAGCAGGGACGACACCGAATATGTGGCTCCGTCCGGCAGATCAAATCTAGTTCGCGGCTTCGTCGAGCTCGGCGCTGGCTTCCAGCCATTCCTCCTCGGCGCGTTGCAGTGCGCTCTCGGCGCCGGCGCGCGCCTTGGTCAGCTGTGCGGCCTGCTTGGGATCGCGCGTGAAAATATCGGGCAGCGCGAGCGCGGTATCGATCTTGGCGATGATGCCGTTGATGCGCTCGATCTCGCTCTCCGCCTGCGCGACCCGCTGCCTCGGTGAAGCGCGCTTCTCATTGCGAGCACGTTCCGGCTTTGCCGGCTCCTTGACGCGCTCACGCGACACGGTCCGTCCGTCATTGGCCGACAGGATCATGCGTCGATATTCGTCGAGATCGCCGTCATATGCCGTCACGGTCTGGTTGGCCACGACCCACAGGCGATCGGCGCAGGCCTCGATCAGATAACGATCGTGCGAGACCATCATGATGGCGCCGGGGAATTCGTTGATCGCCTCCGCCAGCGCCGCGCGGCTGTCGATGTCGAGATGGTTGGTCGGCTCGTCCAGGATGATCATGTTGGGGGCGTAGAACGTCGCAAGCCCAAGCAGCAGCCGCGCCTTCTCGCCGCCCGACAGGCTCTTCACCAGCGTGTCGCCGGCCTTGCCCGAGAAGCCGATCGCGCCGACGCGGCCGCGCACCTTGCTCTCCGGCGCCTCGGGCATCAGCTTGCGGATGTGATCGTAGGGCGAGCCGTCGAGGTTGAGCTCGTCGACCTGGTGCTGGGCGAAATAGCCGACCGACAGTTTGTCCGCCCGCGTGATCCTGCCCGCGAACGGCGCGAGCTTGCCTGCCAGCAGCTTGACCAGCGTCGACTTGCCGTTGCCGTTGGCCCCCAGCAGCGCGATGCGGTCGTCGGTATCGATGCGCAGCGTCACGCGATTGAGCACCGGCTTGCCCGGCTCGTAGCCGACCGAGACGTCGTCGACCGCGATGATCGGCGGCGACAGCAGCTTCTCCGGTGCCGGAAAGGAGATCTCGCGAACGTCCTGGGTCACCAGCGCGGTGATCGGCTTCATCCGCTCCAGCATCTTGACGCGCGACTGCGCCTGCCGCGCCTTGGACGCCTTGGCCTTGAAGCGGTCGACGAAGTCCTGCAGGCGCTTGCGCTCATCGGCCTGCCGCTTGGCGTGCTTGGCGTCGAGCAGTTCGCGCGCGGCGCGCTGTTCCTCGAATGAGGAGTAGGTGCCCTTGTAGAGCGTGAGCTTGCCGCGATCGAGGTGCAGGATCTGATCGACCGAGGTGTCCAGCAGATCGCGGTCGTGGCTGATCACGATCACCGTGCGCGGGTAGTTGGCGAGGTGGTTCTCGAGCCACAACGTGCCCTCGAGATCGAGATAGTTGGTCGGCTCGTCCAGCAGCAGGAGATCGGGCGCGGAGAACAGCGTCGCCGCCAGCGCCACGCGCATGCGCCAGCCGCCGGAGAATTCCGCGCACGGCCGTGCCTGGTCTGATGTCGAGAAGCCGAGGCCGGAGAGGATCGCCGCGGCGCGGGCCGGGGCGGAGTGGGCGTCGATGTCGACCAGCCGGGTCTGGATCTCGGCGATCCGATGCGGGTCGTGCGCGGTTTCGGCTTCGCGCAGCAGGGCGTCGCGCTCGAGGTCGGCCTTCAGCACGACGTTGATAAGGCTTTCGGGCCCGTCGGGTGCTTCCTGCGCAAGGCTGCCGATCCGCCAGCGCGGCGGAAGCGCGATGCTGCCGCTCTCGGTCGGGAGTTCGCCCCGGATGGCATGAAACAGCGTCGACTTGCCGACACCGTTACGGCCGACAAATCCGACGCGTGCGCCGGGCACGATTTGCACAGAACTGTGATCAATCAACAGCCGCCCGGCGATCCGGACTGAAATGTCAGTGATGGAGAGCATGCAGCGTTGTCACCGGACCCGCTGCCAAACGCAACCCGTCTGTCTGCAAAATCTCTCCGGACGGCTGTTTCAAAAACGCAATTGGGCTGCTGGTCAGCCCATAACATCTAGTGGCGCTCGTTGTCCCGGCGATGCAGCTCCTCGAGGAGCTGCTGCAGGCGGGACGAAAGTGCGGGTTCTGGCCGCATGCTTTGCTGGAGCCGTTCACCCACGGCATCGCAGATGTAACGGCAGGTCTTGCGATCAATCTGATCGGGATCGTTCTCGGTCTGGGTCATTGTCATCGTCATGGCTCTTGGCATATCTCTTGGCGAGTTCCACCTCGCGTGTCTCGTAAGTCCTTGCCATGACAAGTCGCGACCCCCGAATTTGGTTTCCACTGCGCCTTACTCTCGCCTTGAGGTAGTGTGGCGCATCCTGCGACCGGGTTCCCTGGCGGGCACAAAAGGGCCCCGGCGCAAGGCCGGGGCGAAGGCAAGTCAGGGGAGCAGTCGACAGAACAGATGGATCAATAGCAGCGATTGACCAGGCGCCAGCGCGGACCCCACGGGGTCGGCACGACGCGGCGCACGTAGCAACCGCCACCGTAGCCGTATCCATAGCCGCCGTAGTAGGCCGGACCTCCGACGATGACGCGCGGGCCGCCCCACCAGCCGTGATGCCATCCACCGTGCCAGCCGCCATGCCAACCACCCCAGGCCGAGGCGGAGGTCGGGGCGAGCGCGGCGGCACCGAGCGAAATTGCGGCAACGGCAGCGAGCGATAATTTGCGTAACATGATCGTCTCCTCGAGCTATGGGCGCGCATGACGCGCCCGCGGTGACATCGTTTCCCGAGACGTCCTGTGAGGCTTGCGGATTAGGGGGCCAGCAAGGCGTCCGATCGGTGCAGAGTCTAGGCGGCTGCAGCTGAACGGCAGCGGCACAGTGCTGTCAGAATGGGTTCACCTAGGTGAAATCGCGGTAAGTTGGTCGAGCCTGTCACCGTCTGGAGATCGCCCGGATGACGGTTTCTGTCGTGAAAATCCATCAAAACTAAAGGCTAACGCGTCACAGGGTCGCTTGCCGTTACTCCATCGCGCCGATATAAGCCCCGGCAACTCCCAGCCACCGTTTACAAGGACGAAATCATGGCGATTGAACGCACCTTTTCGATCATCAAGCCCGACGCCACCGAGCGCAACCTGACCGGCGCAGTCAATGCGGTGATCGAGAAGGCCGGCCTGCGGATCGTGGCGCAGAAGCGCATCCGCATGACCCGCGGCCAGGCCGAAACCTTCTATGCCGTCCACAAGGCGCGCCCGTTCTTCGGCGAACTGGTCGACTTCATGACCTCCGGCCCCGTGGTGGTCCAGGTGCTGGAAGGCGAGGGCGCCATCCTGAAGTATCGCGACGTGATGGGTGCGACCGATCCGTCGAAGGCCGCCGAAGGCACCATCCGCAAGCTCTATGCGAAGTCGATCGGCGAGAATTCGGTGCACGGTTCGGATGCGCCGGAGACTGCGGTGGTCGAGATCGCGCAGTTCTTCGCCGGCAACGAGATCGTCGGCTGACGCCGCACAACTGAAAGTGACGCGGTCTCTGGGGGAGACCGTGTCGACATGAACTGGGAGCGGCGGACCACCGCCGCCAGGGGCGGCCGCAAGGCCGAATAGGACTCGCTGTGGACTGGCTGTGGCAGATCTTTGATCCGGCGTACATCGGCGCGTTCTTCACCGAGTTCAAGAACGAGATGGCGACCCCGACCTTCTGGGTCGCCGTCGGCAAGATCATCTGGATCAACGTCCTGCTGTCGGGCGACAACGCGCTCGTTATCGCGCTGGCCTGCCGCGGACTCGCGCCGCGCCAGCGCCTGTGGGGCATGATTCTCGGCGCCGCCGCGGCAGTGCTGCTGCGTGTCATCTTCACCGGCATCGTCGCCAGTCTGATGGAGCTTCCATATCTGAAGCTGGTCGGCGGACTGGCGCTGATCGTGATCGCCGCCAAGCTCCTGGTGCCGGAGCAGGAGGACGAGGACGATGTGCACGCGGCCTCGCATCTCTGGGCCGCGGTTCAGATCGTTGTCGTCGCCGACATCGTGATGAGCCTCGACAATGTGATCGCGGTCGCCGCCGCCGCCAATGGCAGCGTGCCGCTGCTGGTGCTCGGACTTGCGATCAGCGTTCCCCTGATCGTTGCCGGCGCGGCGCTGATCATGGCGCTGCTCTCCAAGCTGCCGATCCTGGTCTGGGCCGGCGCCGCACTGCTCGGCTGGATCGCGGGCGACGTCATCGCGACAGATCCGGCCGTGCATCCCAGGCTGGATGCGCTGTTCGCCGGACCGCTCGGTGCCAGGGTCGATTCCTGGCTGACCTCGGTCGGCATGTCGCCGCAATTCGCCCATGGCGGCAACGGCGGCGAGATCACGCTCGCCGTGCTCGGCATCGTCGTGGTGCTGGTCATCGGATCGATCTGGCGTCGTTACGCGCTCCGGAAAGCCAAGCACGCTGCCAAGGCGGCGTGACGGGTCAGAGGCCCTCGAGCGATCGCTTGGTCCGGTCCTCGACGTCGCCCGGTACAAGGCCGCTTGGTTTGAGGGATAGACTGCCCATAGAAGAACTCAAGCCGCAGATGGGGCAGACCCTTGGCGTTGCCAGATCCTTGATTTGTAACTGCAGATCTCTGATATCCGATCTGTCCTTGATTCCGCCCGAACTCCATGCGAAGCTTTTGGGTAGTCCGTTCGTGCGGCTCGAGGCGACGCCTCGGCATTAGACGATCACCCGACATCCGGGCCGCCAATCATGACCTCATCCACACCTGCGATGAGTGAAAGTGTTACCTTGGACGGCTGTTTACCCTAACCGATCGCAACCGCGACGGGCATCTCGTTCCATCCGAATTCATACCAATCGGTCGGGCTGCAAGGCGAATTGAAAGCTGAACGCATCGATCAGAAGGCACCGAACGGCGAGCGCCGCTGCTGATGCGGATTTCAGCAGATGAGCCGCCGCGGTGTTTATCGCACCGCGCCAATCAGGAGACGGTCAGTGCTGCATTCCGATATAGCGGCGAGGCGACGCTTTCAGCTCATCCTGGTCAAGCCGTCTCACTACGATGATGACGGATACGTGATCCGCTGGTGGCGCGCCATGACGCCGTCGAATTCCCTGGCGGCCGTGTATGGCATTGCGGCGGATTGCGCCGAACGCCGGGTGCTCGGGCCCGATGTCGATTTTGATATTGAAGCCATCGACGAGACGAATACGCGCATCGACATCCCGGCGCTGCTATGCCGCTTCAGGATCCACGACGGGTTCGGATGTGTGGCCCTGATCGGTGTTCAATCGAACCAATATCCGCGGGCTCTCGACATCGCCCGTTCGTTCCGGGCAGCCGGGATTGCGGTAGCCATCGGTGGTTTTCATGTCTCGGGATGCCTGTCGATGCTGGATGGCCGGGCCGTCGAACTCGACGCTTGCCGGGACATGGGCGTCGCCATATTCGCGGGTGAAGCCGAAGGGCGTCTTGAATCCGTCATTGCCGATGTAGCCGCGGGGCGCCTCGCGCCGCTCTACAACCACATGAAAGAGTTGCCGGGCATGGACGGCGTGCCGGTGCCGTTCCTCCCGAAGCGATATATCGAACGGACGCTTGGCTCCAGCGCCAGTTTCGATGCCGGCCGCGGCTGCCCCTACCAGTGCTCGTTTTGTACCATTATCAACGTGCAAGGCCGCAAATCGCGCTACCGATCGGCAGACGATGTGGAGCATATCGTGCGCCTCAACTGGGCCCAAGGCATTCGAAAATTCTTCATCACCGACGATAACTTTGCGCGTAACAAAGAGTGGGAATCGACCTTCGATCGCCTTATCCAGCTCCGCGAAAGAGACGGCATCCCGCTTGGCCTGATGATTCAAGTCGACACGTTATGCCACAAGATCCCGAACTTCATCGAAAAGGCAAAGCGCGCCGGAGTGACAAAGGTCTTCATTGGACTTGAAAACATCAACCCCGACAACCTGGCGCTAGCAAAGAAGCGGCAGAACAAGATCACCGAGTATCGAAAGATGCTGCTGGCCTGGAAGGAGCAGGGCATCCTGACCATCGCGGGCTATATCCTGGGCTTTCCAGCCGACACGCCGGAAACAATCAAACGCGACATCGCTATCATCCAGGAAGAACTGCCGATCGACCTTCTCGAGTTCTTTTGTCTGACGCCGCTGCCCGGCTCTGAAGATCACCAGACGCTCTGGAAGAACGGCACAGCCATGGAAGCGGACCTCAACAGCTACGATGTCGAACACGTCTGTACGGCACATCCCAAGATGAGCAAGAAAGAGTGGCAGGACATCTATCACGAGGCCTGGCAACTCTATTATACGCCGAAGCACATGAAGGTTCTGCTGCGACGCGCCGCGGCCACCGGTGTTCCGATCGGCAATCTCGCAAAGTACCTACTTACTTTTTCGACGACGGATCGCCTCGAAAAGGTACATCCCCTTCAGGGTGGGATTTTCCGCCTCAAGCATCCGTCCGAGCGGCGATCAGGCTTGCCGCGCGAGAATCCGTGGCTGTTCTGGCTGCGTTTTGGTTGCGAGACGCTCGTGAAGCACAGCGTCCTCACCGTGGCGATCGGACGGTTGTTGATATGGAAAACGGTCATCGCCTACACCCCGCGGGCCGGCAGCTATCTTGACCGCGCGCTCACGCCGGTCAGCGACGACGGCGATGAGACGCTCGACCTTCTCACCAAGACGGCGGGCGCCCGCGCTGCGGTCGCTCATTTCAAGAAAATCGCCGGACTGACGGGCACCCAAGTCGCTTGATACAAGGCGCACTTTAGGTCGAGCTGTTGCGGATGGGCTACGGCATACGTCCGGCGAAGCTCGTCTCTGCGTGTTACGGAAGGCGAAGTCCTCGTTTCGGTTCACCGGTTTACCGAACGCTGCCTGTGATAGAAGCAGGCTTAGCGCCGGACGATCGAGCCGGCACGTCCGAGCAGCCGCGCCAATTGCTTGAAACGGCTGCCGACGCGATCGGCGACCAGATCCACCATCCGGTGCTCGAACACCAGCATCAGCTTGCGGCCCTGGGTGCGGAAATGCGTTGCCGGCAGCACGCCGGTGCGTGCCGCCGTGATCAGATGCGCGACGCGGAACGCGGCGCCGAGCACGCGCGCGCGCTCGTCCATCGCCGGCGTCACCAGCGCGCGGATCTGCGGCGGCGGCTCGTTCTCCTCGCTGAGGCCGGCGTAGCGATAGAACACCGACAGCGCGACGAAGGCGCGGCCCTGATGCGTGATCGAGCCGAAATTGCCGTTCATGATCAGGCTGAGGGTTTCCTCGCCGCGATGATCGGGATGCACCCGCCAGCCGATATCGGAGAGCAGGCAGGCGACGTGACGCAGCCTGCGGTCTTCCTCGGTCTCGCGGAGCCTGACGACCCGCACCAGCCGGTCGGTCCAGGCGGTCAGCTCCTGGGCGTGGCGGGCCGAGCGCGACAGCAATTCGTTGAGGTTCTGCGCGGCGCAGACCAAGCCGTCCTTGGCGCGCTCGGCCTGCGGCAGCATCTCGTAGAGCAGACCCTCGCGCACGCCGAAGGTCGAGAATACGATGGTCTTCGGCTGGGCGACGCGGATGATGTATTCGAGCACGAGCGCGGCGTAGGCCAATAGCGGCCGCCGCGCATCTGCGACGGATTCGATATTGGCCAGCATGTTGGTCGCCGCCAGCCGCCGCAGCCGCTGCGCGAAGTCGAGTGCGTCCGCTGCCGGAATGGAATAGCCGTGCATCACCTTGAGTGGGTAGCCGCTCTGGATGATGTGGATGCGCGCCAGCGCGCGCCAGGTGCCGCCGACCGCGTAGAAGGTACGGCCACGGCCGGTCTTGAGCTGGGCGACGCCGAGCACTTCGTTCTTGACGATGCGTTCGGCGCGCTTGAGCGATCTGTTCGAGAGGTCCTGCAGCGCAAGGCTGCCGAGCGGCAGCGTCACGCCGCTGCGCACGCGGTTGCCCTTGACGTCGATCAGTTCGAGCGAGCCGCCGCCGAGGTCGCCGACGATGCCGTTCGGATTGTGCACGCCCGAGACGACGCCGAGCGCCGACAGCTTCGCTTCACGCGGTCCGGTCAGAATCTCGATCTTGGCACCGCAGATGCGCTCGGCCTTGGCGATGAAGTCCGGGCCGTTCTTGGCGTCGCGGCAGGCCGCTGTCGCGATCGCGTGGACGCGGCCGACCTGCTGGATCCGGCACAGCGCGCGAAAACGGCGCAGCGCGGTGAGCGCCTTGTTGACCGCATCGGTTGCGAGCAGGCCGGTACTCTGCACCTCGCGTCCGAGCCCGCACAGCGCCTTCTCGTTGAAGATGGTGATGAGGCTGCGCGCCATCGCCTCGTAAACCACGAGACGAACCGAGTTCGAGCCGATATCGATCACAGCGACGCTGGAAGCGCGCTTCCGCGGCCGCTTCACCGTAAGGCCCCCTTAAGACGATGGCTGCTGACGCTCGTTGCGACGCGTGAGACGGCGCGGTGAAGATTCCTTGAGAGACTTACCACGGCCGGACAGACTCGGATTTGTCATGAAATAGTCATGCAGATTGAAGGGCTCTTCGCCTTTCGCGGCCTTCATACGCGTTGACGACCCATCCGGCAACAATTGCCAGCTCTGCTCGGTGTCCTTCAGGTTCGCGACCATGATCTGTTCGAGAACCTGCTGATGCACCGTAGGATTTTGCAGCGGACAGAGAACCTCGACGCGACGGTCGAGGTTCCGCGGCATCATGTCGGCGGACGAGATATACACAGCAGCTTTTGCGCTCGGCAGGCCCTGGCCCATGCCGAAGCAATAGATTCGGCCGTGTTCCAGGAACCGGCCGATCACCGATTTGACGCGAATATTTTCCGACAATCCCGGCAGCCCCGGCCGCAGGCAGCAGATGCCACGCACCACGAGCTCGATCGAGACGCCGGCCTGCGAGGCCTCATACAGCGCGTCGATGATGTCAGGATCGACCAGCGCGTTCATCTTCATCCAGATCGCGCCGGTCCGGCCATGTTTGACGTGAGCGATCTCGCCATGGATGTGCTCGATGATCCGCTTGCGCAATGTCAGCGGCGACACCGCCATCTTCTCGATGTCGCTCGGCTCGGCATAACCGGTGATGTAGTTGAACACCCGCGCGACGTCGCGGCCGATGATCGGGTCCGACGTAAAGTAGGAGACGTCGGTGTAGATGCGGGCGGTGACCGGATGATAGTTGCCGGTGCCGGTGTGCACATAGGTCGTGAGATTGCCGCCCTCGCGGCGCACCACCATCGACAGCTTGGCGTGGGTCTTCAGCTCGATGAAGCCGTAGACGACCTGCACGCCAGCGCGTTCGAGATCGCGCGCCCAGCGGATATTGGCCTCCTCGTCGAAGCGCGCCTTCAGTTCGATCAGGGCGGTCACCGACTTGCCGGCTTCGGCGGCATCCGCCAGCGCGCGCACGATCGGCGAGTTGTTCGACGTGCGATAGAGCGTCTGCTTGATCGCGACCACGTCGGGATCGCGCGCCGCCTGCTGCAGGAACTGCACGACGACGTCGAAGGATTCGTAGGGATGATGGACCACGAGATCCTTCTGCCGGATCGCGGCGAAGATATCGCCGCCATGGTCCCGCACGCGTTCGGGATGGCGCGGCACGTAGGGCGGGAATTCGAGGTCGGGGCGATTGAGGCGGGTGAGCTGCGACAGCTCGTTCATCGCGAGCACGCCGTCGACCAGGATCACTTCATCGTCCGCGGCCGACAATGCGTGCTGCACGAAGACGCGCAGCTCTTCGGGCATCGTGGCCTCGATCTCGAGCCGGATCACCGACCCGCGCCGGCGGCGCTTGAGCGCGGTCTCGAACAGGCGAACGAGGTCTTCGGCCTCTTCCTCGATTTCGAGTTCGGAGTCCCTGATGATGCGGAACGCGCCCTGGCCCTTGACGGTGTAGCCGGGGAACAGGCGGCCGATGAACAGACCGGTGGCCTGCTCGAGCGTGATCAGCCGCGCCGGCGCGCCTTCCTTGGTCGAGGGGATGCGGATGAAGCGGTCGATCTTGCCGGGCATGCGGATCAGCGCGTTCATCGCCTTACCGTCGGAGATCCGCGACAATTGCAGCGCGACCGTGAAGCCGAGGTTCGGGATGAACGGGAACGGATGCGCCGGGTCGATCGCAAGCGGCGTCAGCAGCGGGAAGATGTTGTGGAGGAAGTGATCCTCGATCCAGGTGCGTTCGGACTTGGTGACGTCGCGCCCGTCGACCAGCTGGATGCCAACCCTGGACAGGAGCTCGCGCAGGTCGCTCCAGATCGCCTGCTGGTCGGAGGCGAGCTGCGACACGGTCTTGTTGATCATCACGAGCTGCTCGGCCGGCAACAGGCCGTCCGGGCTGCGCTCGGCAATGCCCTCGCGGACCTGGGCCTTGATGCCGGCGACGCGGACCATGAAGAACTCGTCGAGGTTATTCGCCGAGATCGACAGGAAGCGGACGCGCTCCAGCAGGGGATGGCCGAGATTGACCGATTCCTCGAGCACCCGGCGGTTGAAGTGCAGCCAGGACAGCTCCCGGTTGATGAATCTCTCGGGGCTGGTCGCGATCGCGGGGACGGGCGGAAGCTCCGCCTCTTTCTCTTTGATTTCAGGAGCTTGTGCCGAGTCCATCAAGTGCTGGTCCAATTCCGGGCAGGGGGCTGGCGCGGTCTAGCCGAGGGCCACGCAGACCATGTGATATTGCGATGACGTTTCGATGACATTGATGTTCCGCCGGCCTACGCCGTCAAGCCGCGGGACTGCTCAGGCATCGCGCAACAGCTCGGCGGCCAGCGCCCGGGTCACCGGCCGGCCCAGCCGGAGCGCCTCGGTGTCGAGCAGTTCGACCGCCTGGCGGACGGCGGTATAGGAGCGCTCGATCCGGTTGGTCAGGTAGCTGACGAGCGGCTCGTCCACGCTCATCTGGCGGTCGGCGCAGAACTTGACGATCAGGCCGCGGAACAGCCCGCCGTCGGGCGGCAGCAACGTCACCGTCGGCACGGCGCGAAGCCGCGACCGCAGATCGCGCAGCTCGATCTCGAACGCCGACGGCGGCACGCGCGCCGTGATCAGGACGAAGGCATCGTCCTGGCGGGCGAGATTCATCAGATGGAACATCGCGCGCTCGTCGAAATCCGACGGCCTCAGGTCCTCGACCACCAGCGCGCCGGTCGCAAGCGCCATCGGCACCGTGTCGGCGGTCAGGGCATGCGCCGCGGTCGAGCGCGCGCCGGCGATCTCGGCCCAGATCGCGGCGAGGTGGCTCTTGCCGGAGCCTTCGGGCCCCACCAGCAGCATGATTCGGTTCGGCCAGTCCGGCCAGCCGTCGATCAGCGCCAGCGCCGCCTCATTGGCGGGCCCCTCTAGGAAATCGTCGCGGGTCAGCTTCTCCTCGTGCGGCAGGGCCAAAGCCAATTGACGAGGTTGAACGCTACCGGCCACGCAAGTCTCCAAACCATATTATTCTAGCATGATCCCAGCGCAAACGCTTCGCGTTTGTCGCGGGAAAGCCGGTTTCCACTTTTCGGGATCGTGCGCTACCGAGCCTCGATCGTGCTCATGTGCCGCACCCACTCCACGAGATAGAGGGACACCGAACCCAAAGTAAAGATCGTGACCAGGCCCATCAGGATCAGGTCGTAGGGGTGCGGCTGAAACCCGAAACCGAGCGAGGCCAGCACCAGGGCCGCGAACGCGACCTGTGCCACCGTGTTCAGCTTCGACACCATCAACGGCTTCATCTCGACCGGCTTGTCGAACAACCATGACACAATCACGGCGGAGACGATCATGATGTCGCGCGACACTACGAGAATCACGATCCAGCGCGGCACCGCGCCCCAGATTCCGAGCGCGACATAGATCGACACCAGCAGCGCCTTGTCGGCGAGCGGGTCGAGCAGGGCGCCGAGCTCGCTCGCCATGTTGAAGCGCTTGGCGAGGAAACCGTCGACCGCGTCCGAGACGCCGGCGATCACGAAGATCGCAAACGCGATCTCCATCTGGCTCGAGACGATGGCCCAGACGATCACCGGCACCAGGATGATGCGGCCGAGGGTGATGATATTCGGAATGCTCAACTTGAATCGCTTCCCGGCTAGAAGCCTGATTTTACTCGATATCCGGCTCTTTTGCGCGGTGGCCGGGTGTTATCTACATAGTATCGCGGCCGCATCGCCGCGAGCCATTGCGCGGGGGCGGAATTCCTCGTAACCAGCCCCTTATCATCTGGAATTGGGCATGACCGAGCGCAAAAACGGGCTCACTTACGCGGATTCGGGTGTCGATATCGACGCCGGCAATCGTCTGGTCGATCTGATCAAGCCGATGGTGCGAGCCACCGCACGGCCCGGCGCGGATGCCGAGATCGGCGGATTCGGCGGGCTGTTCGACCTCAAGGCCGCCGGCTTCAAGGATCCGGTCCTGGTGGCTGCGACCGATGGCGTTGGCACCAAGCTGAAGATCGCGATCGAGACCGGCCTCCACAGCGGCATCGGCATCGATTTGGTCGCGATGTCGGTCAATGACCTCGTCGTGCAGGGTGCGGAACCGCTGTTCTTCCTCGACTATTTCGCCTGCGGCAAGCTCCATCCGGAAGCCACCGCGCAGATCGTCGCTGGCATCGCCGAGGGCTGCCGCGACTCCGGCTGCGCGCTGATCGGCGGCGAGACCGCCGAGATGCCCGGCCTCTACAAGGACGGCGATTACGACCTCGGCGGCTTTGCGGTCGGCGCGGCCGAGCGCGGCACCCTGCTGCCGACGGGGGATATCGCGCCGGGCGACGCCGTGATCGGCCTGGCGTCCTCCGGCGTGCACTCCAACGGCTATTCGCTGGTGCGCAAGATCGTCGAGCAGTCCGGCGTGGCGTATGACGCGCCGGCGCCGTTCGCGCCGGTCATGACGCTCGGCGCGGCGCTGCTGACGCCGACCAGGCTCTATGTGAAATCCTGCCTGCGTGCGATCCGCGAGACCGGCGCGGTGAAGGGGCTCGCCCACATCACCGGCGGCGGCTTCACCGACAACATTCCGCGCGTACTGCCGAAGCATCTCGGCGTCGGCATCGATCTGGCGCGGCTGCCGGTGCTGCCGGTGTTCAAATGGCTGGCCGAGCAGGGCGGCATCGCCGAGCTCGAGCTGCTGCGCACCTTCAACTGCGGCATCGGCATGATCGCGATCGTCAAGCGTGAGGCGGTCGATGCGGTGACCGAGGCCTTCACTGCCGGCGGCGAGACCGTGACGCTGCTCGGTGAAGTGATCGAGGCCAAGGGGGCGCATGAGCAAGAGCATCGGGTGGTCTATCACGGTCATCTCGATCTCTCGCGATGAAGCGCCGCACAGCCATCCTGATTTCCGGCCGCGGCTCCAACATGGCCGCGCTGATCGAAGCTGCGAAGGCTGCGGATTTTCCGGCCGAGATCGTCGCCGTGATCTCCAATCGTCCTAATGCTCCCGGGCTCGAGAAGGCGGCCGCGAGCGGCATTCCGACCCTCGTCATCGAAAGCAAGCCGTTCGGCAAGGACCGCGCCGGTTTCGAGGCGGCGCTGCAGCGGGCGCTCGACGACAAGCAGGTCGAGCTGATCTGCCTCGGCGGCTTCATGCGGCTGTTTACGGCCGAATTCGTCCGGCACTGGTACGGGCGGATGCTCAACATCCATCCCTCGCTGCTGCCCTGCTTTCCGGGCCTCGATCCGCACGGCCAAGCCTTGCGTGCGGGGGTCAAGCTGTCCGGCGCGACGGTGCATTTCGTAATCCCGGAGACCGACGCGGGACCGATTGTGATGCAGGGTGCGGTCACCGTGGCCGACGACGACACGCCGGAGACGCTCGCCGCACGCGTGATCACCATCGAGCATCGCATCTATCCGGAGGCGCTGCGGCTTCTGGCGAGCGGCCGGCTCAAGCTCGAAGGCGACGTCTGCAGGACGCAAGGCAGCGTGGCAACCGACAGCACGCTGATCGCGCCGGCGCCTTAGCGCGCAATTGCACAAGAGATCGCCGAGACCAATCCCCCGGGTGATGCGGCCGGGGGAGGCGTCCGGATGAATTCCGCTAGCAGCGGCGTTCAGTGAACCTTGAGGTTCTCTGCCGACGCCTTGCCGCGGTTCTCCACCAGCTCGTACTCGACGGTCTGGTTCTCGTTCAATGTGCTGAGACCTGCGCGTTCGACCGCCGAGATGTGAACGAACACGTCCTTGTCGCCGACGGCCGGCTTGATGAACCCGTAACCTTTGGTCGGGTTGAACCATTTGACGGTACCCTTCGGCATCGTCTCTCTCCCAGTCTAGACATAAAAAAGACGCGGCCACGTTTTCCACGTGCCACGCCACAAGCGGGCTTTCCGCTGTCTGTTCAATTCCCGGGTCTCTATATCCAAGGTCTTCAAGTCCGAAGTTTCGCCTCTCGAAGCCCAGTTCTTTGAAGACTTGGCTATCAACGTCGTGAAACGCACAGTCGAACGGCCGCAATCCGATTGTGAAGGGATTGCAACACGAAAATTGCGCCTTAGCAAGCGCGCTGGTTTCGCGTGACGCAACCTCAGCCTGTGCCGGTCGAACTCCGGCGCCGAGCGTTCGGCCATTGGCCGACGGCCGGACGTGCCGGAACCTGGTTTGCTAACCCCGATCCACCCGCACCACGCGGCCTTTGTCGATCGCAAGCGCGAGCTGGCCGTGCTTGAGCTTGAGTGCAGCCTCGCCGAACAGTTCGCGCCGCCAGCCGTGCAGGGCGCCGACTTCGGCCTCATCGCTGGCCGCGATCTGTTCGAGGTCGTCGACGGTGGCGATCACCTTGCTGGCGACGCCGTGGCGCTCCGAGGTCATGCGCAGCAGCACCTTCAACAGCTCGACGGTCGCCGCACCGTTGGAATTGTTTCTCGGCTTTTCCAGCTTGGGGAGCGTGGCCTGGTCGCGCGCGAGCCCGCGCTGCACCGCGGCGATGATGTCGGCGCCCCATTTCGAGCGCTCGAAACCCTTCGGCAGCGAACGCAGATTGCCGAGCTTCTCCAGCGAGGTCGGCGCATGGGTGGCGATGTCGCCGACCGCGTCGTCCTTGAGCACGCGCGAGCGCGGCACGTCGCGGCTCTGCGCCTCCTGCTCGCGCCAGGCCGCGACCTCGATCAGCACCGCGAGTTCGCGCGGCTTGCGCACGCGGGTCTTGAGCCGCTCCCAGGCGCGCTCGGGATGGAAGTCGTAGGTCTTCGGCGAGGTCAGGATCTCCATTTCCTCGCTCACCCAGTCGCTGCGGTCGCGCTTCTTCAAGTCGGCGTCGAGCGCCGCGAACACCTCGCGCAGATGGGTGACGTCCGAGACGGCGTAATGCAGTTGCTCCTCGGTCAGCGGGCGGCGCGACCAGTCGGTGAAGCGATGGGTCTTGTCCGGGCGGTGGCCGGTGACGCGATCGACCAGCTGGTCATAGGCGATGCTGTCGCCATAGCCGAGCACCATGGCCGCGACCTGGGTATCGAAGATCGGATGCGGGATCGTGCCGGAGAGGTGCCAGACGATTTCGATGTCCTGCCGCGCGGCATGAAACACCTTCAGCACGGCCTCGTTCGACATCAGATCGAAGAACGGCTTGAGGTCGATGCCGGGCGCCAGCGTGTCGACCACGACGGCTTCATCCGCGCTAGCCATCTGCACGACGCAGAGCAGGGGATAGTAGGTCGTCTCCCGCAGGAACTCGGTGTCGACGGTGATGACCTTGTGTTTGGCGAGCCGGTCGCAGGCGGCGGCGAGGTCGGGGGTCGTGCTAATCAGATCCATGAACAGTCCATGACGGCTTGACACCACGCGTTCTGCCGAAAGGGCAGCTATGTCAAGGGTCTTGCAGGGATTTTGGCCCTGCGCGGGGTGAGGGACAGGGCATTTTTGAATTGATTGGGCGCGATTCGCGGGCGTTTCCGGCCCGGTTGCACCACGAATCCATCCGTCGTCCTGGCAAGGCCAGGGGACCCATATGCCACCAGGGCGTCAGGACCACACGACTTCACCGTCCGCCTCATACGCACTCGTCAGTTGCGCAATCAGCGTCCACCGCATCTCGACCCACCTTTGTGACGACCGTGAAGCGCCCCTTGATCGGGCGAGACAGGGCAGACCGTACACTGAGTTGGGTGTGCTGATAAACCGAACCGAAGTATCTTTCGTGCTGGGGCTTGCCCCGTCGGGCAACTCAGTGATTAGCGATTTGGGGCGGCCGGAGTGCCGAACTCTCTCAGGCCAGCTTGCCAGGAAGATAATGGGTGCAATACTGTGTAAAGGCAATCTGAAGTCGAGTTTCTGAAAGAGGAGGCCGCTACCGTGATCGCGACGCAGCCCAGGGCTGTTACCAGCGAGCTGCTTCAAATCGCCTCGAGCGTCCCGGAACATCGCCGCGATGCAGTGCTGGAGGACATCAACAGCATCATCGAAACGAACTGGTTGACAGAGGAAAGATTCTGGTCTCGCCAGCACTCTCCGTTCAAAGCCGACCATGGCATTGTCCTGTTCCACCACAGCGGTGAATGCGTGGCTTACCTCATCGTTCAGCGCCTGGCCGTTGCTGGCACGCGGGTGATCTATCTTTCAGGCACCGCAGTCAGGGACACGTATCGTGGCAACGGCTTTTTCAAGCGGATGTTCGATACCGCAATGACGGCGGAGTTCGGTGACCCGGTGGCGCCGGCGGAATTCTGCCTGTGCTGGCGGACGAGAAATCCTGTCATCTACGTATTGGGTCGCGCGCAATGCCGAAGCGTGGTGCCGGCTATACCGGCCGGTACACATGCGAGCGATCTCGACGAGCTTTGTGTCAACCTGGCTGCAACCCTGTACCCTCGTCAGACCATCGAGAGAGGGACGATGGCGATGCGGGGTGCCTATGGCCAGCTTCGGTATCGCGATGAGCCGACGACGCAAAGCTCGCCGGATGTCGACCGGTGGTTCGCGCAGACCATCCCCAGCGGCGCCGATGCGGTGTTCTGCGCTGGCTGGGCGAACAATCGCTGGTCGCAGCGGTGAGCTGCGAAGGTAGCAATTGATCTCAGCGACTGGAGGCTCGCAGCGGCGTCACCGCGGCGTGAATTGATCGAGATCGTGGATGCCCATCTGCTGCTCCAGTTGAGCGACGCGGGCCGCCATCTTCTCGAAGCCGTCCTCGCCGAACAGCTCGTGCTCCTTCTTCTCGAAGTCCTCACCCATTGCGTCGTACTCGTGCGGCGAGACCACGTCCTTCAGTTTCGGGAAGAGATCGGTGTCCTCCCGCGCCGCATGCGGCCGGTACATCGTGATGAAGGATTGCATGGAGCCGATCAGCTGCCGGCGATCGTCGACATTGCTCCGACCTGACGGCGCGAGCCGCAGGATCGTCTCCGTGACCTTGCGGCCGGCTGCGTGCTGGCGCAGCAAAGTGTCGACCAATTCCGTCATCTTCCCGGCCTTCTTGAAGCGCGGGAAGACATGCTCCTCCTCCGATTTCTCGTGATAGTCGTTGATGAAATCGCGAATGATCCCGGCCGACTGGGTGACCAATGCGGGGTTGAAGTCTTCGTTCGACGATAGCTTTCGGATTGCCGCTTCGTAGAGCAGGAGAACGCGATCGAGTACGCCGTGCTCGCGCATCAAGTCTTCGGGCGGAGTGACATCCTCTTCCTTTTTCCCTGCAGCCTTCAGCTTGTCGTGGCTTTCTTTCCTTTTGGCGAAGGCCGGCCTGACGAGAACGGCGGGCGCCGCAACGGTCGCCAGCGCTCCTCCGAGCAGAAGCAGGCGACGCTTGCTTGGCATGACGACTTCCATGATGGCACTCCTGCTGCAGAGGCGCGGACTGTCCGGTAATCGTCGGAGCCCGTCAACGCCAGGCTTTTTCGTTCCTCTGTTCGTAGGCCTTGAATGCCTTCTCAAGACCGCCAAGAACCTCTGCAGATGTTTCAAACCTAGCCTTTAACTGCGGTTCATCCACTTTCTCAATGTCTTCGCGCAGGTGGGCGCGGATGTCGTTGAGCGCCTTCTGCATCTTCTGCGTATGATGGCGCGGATCACGATCTGTCGTACTTGCCATGTTGAGTCTCCTTGCTCCTGGGAGAGCTCTGCCGGACTGTGAAAGACTCCGGTGAGATGGCGATCAACGATCGGCTGATAGCAACGTTCCAACAAATCGGCCCGGATCAACCGTCCGTGAGCAAGGCATTGCCGGCGCGGCCGAGGCGCGACGGCCATCCGTGCCGCGAAGCCAGCATCGTGAGCTTGTCCTTGACGAGGTAATGCGCGGGACTTTCGAGGAAGCGCCAGACGAACCATGCCAGCACAACCATGCCCGACACAACAAGCGCGGTCGAAAGCGCGTCCGGTGCTGGCGCGATCAGGAGCAGAAGCACGTAGCCGAGTTGCAGGTGCAGCAGGTAGAGCGGATAGGTGATGCCGCCCACGGCCCTGACGACGCTGTCCGGCAGCGGCACCGACTTGATGCGGGTGGCGGCGAACACGATGCCGAGCGAGACGATGCAGATCACGGTGACGACGCGCGGATCGAAGCTGCCATGGGTGTGGACGCCGAGCCGTTCCAGCTTGTGCACGGCCTGGAACGTCGCAGTGCCCATCGCCAGCGTCAGCAGGCTGTAGAGCCTGGTGTCGCGCCGTCCGCGGTAGTGTTCATAGATCAGCAGCCCGACGGCGAAGAAGCCGCTGTCGTCGGCCATGAACAGCTTCTCGAGCAGCGGAACGTCCAGCGTCAGTTCGTTCGCGAAGGTGATGGCGATCCATGCCACGATGATGGTGTCGATCCGCCGCGGGAAAATACCCCAGGCCAGAAACAGCGCGACCCAGACGTAGAACACGACCTCGATCACCAGCGACCAGTAGGCGTCGTCCATATAGGGCTGACCGAGCATCGGCGCCGCGATGAACAGGTTTGCCAGCCATTGCCCCCACGTCACGTGGAAATACGCCTGGCCCAACAGCAGCGTGGTGAGGAAGGTCAGCGTCATGCAGATGACGAAGGTCGGATAGATCCGGCTGAAGCGGGCGATCGCAAATCCGACCGGCGTGCGGCCTTCGGCCGAATAGGCGATGACGAAGCCAGAGATCGCGAAGAACACGGGGACGCCGAGGAAGCCGTACTGGGCGACCGGGGCGAGGTACGGCATCGCCACCTTTTGAACGCCGTGCGATGCGGTGCCCCAGAAGCCGTAATGGTACAGGATCACGGCCCCGACAGCGGCGAGCCGCAGGAGGTCCAGCACGGGAACCCGGGTCGGATCCGGTTGTTTGGGTAGGCTCGGCATACGCGCCCAATCATGGCGGCGAGGCATGAAGGCGTTCTTAATCCGGCCGGCCGAACGCCCGGGCGGCTGGTCACGATTGCAGGGGGCCCGTGGCGATGCCGGCAGCCGCGCTGAGGACGACCACCATGAGCGGTGGCGCGCGCCATGCCGTGAGCAGGACGAAGCCGGCCAGCGCGATGCCGAAATCAAGCGGACGCTGCACGCTGCTGGTCCAGACCGGATTGTAGAGCGCGGCACCGAGGATGCCGACCACGGCGGCGTTGACACCGCGCATCATCGCCTGCGCCGCCGGCCGTTTGCGGAAGCCATCCCAGAACGGTAGCGCCGCGAGCAGGATGAGAATTCCCGGAATGAAGATGCCGAGGAGGCCTGTGACCGCGCCCGGTACGCCGCCGATCACGGCGCCGAGATAGGCGGCGAAGGTGAACAGCGGGCCCGGCACGGCCTGCGCGGCGCCGTAGCCGGTCAGGAACGCGTCGTCGCCGATCCAGCCCGGCGTCACCACCGCTTCGCGCAGCAGCGGCAGCACGACGTGGCCGCCGCCGAACACCAGCGCGCCGGAGCGGTAGAAGGCTTCGAACAGCCCGAGGCCGGGCCATGCGCGGGCCAGGAGTGGCAGTCCGGCCAGCAGGGCAAGGAACAGGATCAGCGCTGCCACGCCAACGCGGCGCGACACCGGCATCGCGATGTGGGTGACACCGTTGGCCGGTTGCGGTGCCCGGCAGAACCAAAGCCCGGCGATAGCGCCGAGAACGATGGCGCCGATCTGCGCGATCGACGAGGAGCTCGTGAGGATGACGAGTGCCGCGACCGTCGCGATCGATGCGCGCTCGCGGTCCGGACAGAGCGAGCGCGCCATGCCCCAGACCGCCTGGGCGACGATCGCCACCGCGACCAGCTTGAGGCCGTGCACCAGCCCTGCGCCGGCCGGGCCGCTCAATCCGCCGGCGCCGAAGGCGAACAGCACCAGCGCGATCGCCGACGGCAGCGTGAAGCCGGTCCAGGCCGCCAGGGCGCCGAGATAGCCAGCGCGCATCAGGCCGAGCGAAAAGCCGACCTGGCTGCTCGCAGGGCCAGGCAGGAATTGGCAGAGCGCGACCAGATCCGCGTAGGCCTGCTCGTCAAGCCAGCGCCTGCGGGTGACGAACTCGTCGCGGAAATAGCCGATATGCGCGATCGGGCCGCCGAAGCAGGTCACGCCGAGCTTGAGGAAAATGAACAGCACCTCGAGCGGCGAGTGCGCTGAGCTCGCGGTGGAGGGCGGTGTGTGGGGCTGCTGGACGTCGGTGTCGTTCAAGCGTCAATTCCCTGACTTGCGTCCCGCGCCAGGACGCATCAGGGCAAGCATATCGCCATTCGATGACGCCCAGGCGCGGTATTATCGCGCCAAAATTATCGGGCCGATACAAGATCATCCCTGAGGGTAACCACCGAAACGACGGTGGAGACGAGGATGACATTCGAGGTCATCCTGGCCTCACCCGGTAGAGAACGCGCGCATGACGTGGCGGGTGCCAGTTCCGATTCCGGCGCCTCACTCGTAGCCCATGTTCTTCGACGGCCGGCGCGCCGCAGGCATCGCCAGCACGACGAGACACAGCGCGATCATCGCCAGTCCCATGAATTCGAATGCAAATGCGTCCACGGGTCGTCCTCCCCCATCAGAAACAGTTAGACTTGTTGGGGGAGCGTTGACGCGCTGTTAAGCCTTATGGTTACCGCCGCGAGCCTCCCGGCATGGTGGAGGGTGAGTTAACGCTCACGACGGCCGTCGCGGCACAATGCGTTCGCGCGCTACGCCACGAGCTTCGGCAGCGCAGCTGCGAGCGCGTCCACAGCAAGCCGGACCTTCAGCGGCAGTCGCGGCGTCGGCAGCCACAGCGCGTGGCAATCGTAGGGAAGTTCCCCTTCATTGCCGAGAACGCGGACCAGCGTGCCGCTGTCGAGGCGGTCGCGTACCAGCCAGGAGGGCAGCCACGCCAGCCCCATGCCGCGCGCCGCGGCGTCGGCGATGGCCACGAGATCGTCGAGCCTGAGCCGCCCGGCCGGCCACACCTCGCGCGGCGGCTGGCTGTCGCGCGGGAACAGCCGTGGGCGCGCGCGTCCCAGGCGGCGATAGACGATCGCCTGATGCTGGATGCTCGGCCGCGTCATTGCGAGCGGGAGCGAAGCAATCCATCGGGCCGCATGCGCGGATGAGTGGATTGCTTGGTCGCTTCGCTCCTCGCAATGACGAAGGTGGTTTACGTCCCGCAGAACGTCTGCGTCACCATCTGCTCGGGCAGCGGCGGATCGGCATAAGCCGCATATTGCGGCTGATCCTCGAACGGCTTTGCCAGCACCGTCAGCAGCTCCTCGAACGGTGCGTAGTCGTCGCTGTTGACGGCGGCGGCAATCACCGCCTCGATCCGGTGGTTGCGCGGGATGAAGGCCGGGCTGACGGCCCCCATCGCGGCCTTGCGCTCGGCCGGCATCTGCTGTTCCAGCGCGAGGCGCGTGCGCCAGCGGACGGCCCATTCGTCGAAGGCCGCGGGATCGGTGAACTGCGCGCGGATGTCGGCGGCGTCGCCGCTCGCTGCCTCGCCGAGATGGCGGAAGGTCAGCGTGAAGTCGGCCCCGTTCCTGGCCATCGCGTCGAGCAGGTCCTGGATCAGGGCTTCGTCACCGTCTCGCGCGGTGAACAGGCCGACCTTGGCGCGCAGCCCGACCTGATAGGCCGCGGTGAATTTTTCCGGGAATTCGCCGAGGATCACTTGCGCCTGCTCGATGGCCTTCTCCTGCTCGCTGTCGAACAGCGGCAGCAGGCACTCGGCGAGCCGGGTCAGATTCCACAACGCGATGCGCGGCTGATTGGCATAGGCGTAGCGGCCCATCTCGTCGATCGAGGAGAACACCTGCGCCGGGTTGTAGGCGTCGAGGAAGGCGCAGGGGCCGTAGTCGATGGTCTCGCCCGAGATCGAAGAGTTGTCAGTGTTCATCACGCCGTGGATGAAGCCGACCAGCAGCCAGCGCGCGACGAGATTTGCCTGCCGCGCCACGACACCGGCGAGCAGCGCATGATAGGGCTGGGCGGCATCCTTCAGCTCGGGATAGTGCCTGGCGATGACATGGTCGGCCAGCGCGCACACGCCGTCGGTGTCGCCGCGGGCGGCGAAGAACTGGAAGGTGCCGACCCGGATGTGGCTCGAGGCGACGCGAGTCAGCACGGCACCCGGCAGCGCCGTCTCGCGCATCACGGGCTCGCCGGTGACGACGGCGGCGAGCGAACGGGTGGTCGGGATGCCGAGCGCGAACATCGCCTCGCTGACGATGTATTCGCGCAGCACGGGGCCGAGCGCGGCGCGGCCGTCGCCGCGGCGGGAGAACGGGGTCGGGCCACTGCCCTTGAGCTGGATGTCGCGGCGGACGCCGTTTCTGTCGATGACCTCGCCGAGCAGGATGGCGCGGCCGTCGCCGAGCTGGGGCACAAAGTGCCCGAACTGGTGGCCGGCATAGGCCATGGCGATCGGGTCGGCGCCGTCAGGCAGCCGCTTGCCGGCGAGGATTTCGGCGCCCTCCGGTGTCGAGAGCAGGTCCGGATCCAGCCCGAGCTGGACCGCGAGCGGCCGGTTCAGCCTGATCAGCCGGGGGGACGCCACCGGGGTCGGCGCGACGCGGGCGAAAAAGTTCGCCGGCAGCGCCGAATAGGTGTTCTGGAACGGGAAATGGATGGTCATATCGGGAAGATAGGCCTGCGGGCCGAATAGGCAAACGATCGGCGCCCACTTGGCGCCGGATCGGCGTAAAATCTGCGGTTTCGGGGCAAAACCGGCCGTTCCCTTGGTTGCCGCACCCGGCCTCGTCGGGTAAACCCTCCGCAACTTCGGACAGGGCATTTTGGCCCTGTCGCGATTCGACCCTCCGACATCAGTTTTGGAACGAATATGCATCGCTACCGGTCACACACATGCGGCGCGCTCCGAGAGAGCGATATCGACCAGACGGCCAGGCTGTCAGGCTGGGTCCACCGTGTCCGAGACCATGGCGGCGTGCTGTTCGTCGATCTGCGCGACCATTACGGCATCACCCAGTGCGTGGCCGACCCGGACTCGCCGGCGTTCGCCGAGGTCGAGAAGTTCCGCTCGGAATGGGTGGTGCGGATCGACGGCAAGGTGCGCCGCCGTCCCGCCGGCACCGACAATCCCGAACTGCCGACCGGCCTGATCGAGGTCTACATCAAGGAGATCGAGGTGCTTGGCCCGGCGGCCGAGTTGCCGCTGCCGGTGTTCGGCGAGCAGGAATATCCTGAAGACATCAGGCTGAAGTACCGTTTCCTCGACCTGCGACGCGAGAAGCTGCACCAGAACATCATGACCCGCGGCGCGGTGGTCGATTCCCTCCGCAAGCGGATGAAGGAGCAGGGGTTCTTCGAATTCCAGACCCCGATCCTGACGGCATCCTCGCCGGAGGGTGCGCGCGATTTCGTGGTGCCCTCGCGGATCCATCCCGGCAAGTTCTACGCGCTGCCGCAGGCGCCCCAGCAGTACAAGCAGCTGCTGATGATGTCGGGCTTCGACCGCTACTTCCAGATCGCGCCGTGCTTCCGCGACGAGGACCCGCGCGCCGACCGTCTGCCGGAGTTCTACCAGCTCGACGTCGAGATGAGCTTCGTCACCCAGGACGACGTGTTCGCGGCGATGGAGCCGGTGATAACAGGCGTGTTCGAGGAATTTGCCAAGGGCAAGCCGGTCACGAAGAACTGGCCGCGGATTCCGTTTGCGGAAGCGGTGCGCAAATACGGCTCCGACAAGCCCGATCTGCGCAACAAGATCGTGATGCAGGAGGTCTCAGAGCATTTCCGCAGCTCCGGCTTCAAGGTGTTCGCGCGGATGCTGGAAGACCCGAAGAACCAGGTCTGGGCGATCCCCGGCACCGGTGGCGGCTCACGCGCGTTCTGCGATCGCATGAACTCGTGGGCCCAGGGCGAGGGACAGCCGGGCCTCGGCTACATCATGTGGCGAGAAAGCGGCGAGGGCGCCGGTCCGCTTGCGAACAACATCGGCCCGGAGCGGACCGCTGCGATCCGCGACCAGCTCGGCCTGAAGGAGGGCGATGCTGCCTTCTTCGTCGCCGGCGATCCCGAGAAGTTCTGGAAGTTCGCAGGTCTCGCGCGCACCAAGCTTGGTGAAGAGCTGAACCAGATCGACAAGGACCGCTTCGAGTTCGCCTGGATCGTCGACTTCCCGATGTACGAGTATGACGAGGAGAACAAGAAGGTCGACTTCTCGCACAACCCGTTCTCGATGCCGCAGGGTGGCCTTGAGGCGCTGCAGTCGCAGGATCCGCTGACCATCAAGGCGTTCCAATACGACATCGCCTGCAACGGCTACGAGATGGCGTCCGGCGGCATCCGTAACCACAAGCCGGAAGCGATGGTGAAGGCGTTCGAGATCGCAGGCTATGGCGAGCAGGAAGTCGTCGAGCGGTTCGGCGGCATGTACCGTGCGTTCCAGTACGGCGCGCCGCCGCATGGCGGCATGGCGGCCGGTCTCGAGCGCATCGTGATGCTGTTGTGCGGCACCAACAATCTGCGCGAGGTCTCGCTGTTCCCGATGAATCAGCAGTACGTGGACTTGCTGATGAGCGCGCCGGCTGAAGCAACCCCGAAGCAGCTCAAGGAGCTGCACATCAAGACCAACCCGCCGGCGAAGAGCTAGGCGGGTCGCCACCTCGCCCCGCAAGCGGTCACTTACGGGCGGGGCGGCATTTGCGCGACTTCGGAATATTAGAAATATATCCCTGATTTGCCCGACGTGTCAAGTTGCCTCGCCGAGCGCCGGCAGCGGCCGGCTGCTTTGCATGGGGTTGTTTTCGATATTTGGCTGCGCGCACCCGCAGCGGGCGACTTCGAGCGCGTCGCCCGGATGGAAGCTTACAGCCCCGTCGAGGCCTCGATCTTGAATTGCGCCAGCGCCGACTGTGGGTCGGTCTTGAGCAACTGCATCAGCTGAAGCGCCGGCGCTTTCGCGCGCGGGGTCAGCTTGATGACCAGCGTCTGTCCCGGCGTCTCGATGAACTGGCTGATGGCGGTGACGAGAGCCGTGACATCGGCACTGCCTCCGCTCAACGCTTCGCCCTGCGCCTTGATGCTGCCGAGGACGGCGTTGCGCGCCTCGTCGCGGCTGACATTCTGGGTGCGCGCGTATTGGGCGATGGCGAGATCGATGACGCCGAGGTCGTGGACGGCAAGTTCAATCGTGCCGGCTTCGATCTGCGCGGCCGCGCCCATCGCCTCCGCGGCGCTGGTCGAGAACGCTTCGCGCGGCACGTTGGCGAGCGAGACCTTCGCCGACGCATTCAACAGGCCCGCCATGTCGAGCTTGACCGGCTCGAGCGCGAACGAGCGTGACGCCTCGGTCCAGGCGGCGCCGAGATCGGCGTCGACGGCCATCCGGTCGATCCCGGCGGCGATGAGTGCCTGTTGCCGCGGATCGGCCGCATCCAGCGGCGCCGCCATCTTTGCGACGAGCCGCAGCTTGCTCGGGATCGTTCCGACGAACTGGCCCCAGTCGAGGCTGAGGACGTCGATGTTGACCGGCTTGCCGGTGGCCTTGTAGGGCGAGGTGACACCCTTGATCTCGGCACCCTCGATCAGGGGAAACAGCGTGAGCGCCTGTTCGGGCGACGGCTTCTGCGCGGCGAACTGCGCCGAGAGCCGGATGAAGCTGGCGACATCGAGCGATTTCAGCGCGAAACGTCCGACCTTGAAGGGACCGTTCGGGGCATTGCCATCAAGTCCCTCGACCGCAAGCTCGCCGATCTTGCCGTGTTCGAAGTTGAACCGCATCGAGGCAAGCTTGAGTGGGCCTTTCGGAGTCGCAATCGAGAGCCCGTGCATCTTGGCATTTCCGATGCTGGCACCCGCATAGAGGCCGGCGACCTTCTCCAACAGTTCGCGCGCCTGGGCTGGAGATGGCGATGGGCTGCCCGACGGCGGGATCATCGCGAGCAGCGCCGGCAATTGCATCTTTGACGGGTTGATCCTGACGTCGTCGACAGTGATGCCGTCGATCTGCATGTTAACGCCGCGCGTGGAGGTGATGACATAGGGACCGGCCGAAACGTGTCCCTGAACCTGGTACTCCCGGTCGTTATTGGCTTTGGCCGGATCGAGTATCGCCGCGATAGCGCCGACGTCGATATCGGTAGCGACGATATTGGCGAGGTCACCGGTTATCGTGATCGGCGTGCCGGCCGCCTGCTGGTTGATCGTGAGCAAAATCCTGTCAATCTTGCTGGACGCGATCTTTCCGTCCTTGATGTTTGCAATGGCCATGCCTGAATAGACGCCGCCTGCATCAGGGCCGCCCTTTGTGGCTGCGCTGGGAGTGATCGTCGCGGTCAGCTTGGGCGCGGTCACTGATGACGCGTTGATATTGGCGAACCGCTCGAATGCGAACCGGTATAGCTCGAATAGCTCAGACGAGGCCGGAAGCTGCGTCAAACCGGCTGGCCCGGAGTAGCCTTTCACCGTGATCTGCGGCACCTTGTAGTTTACGGAGGCGATCGTTTGGCTGGGCCTCGTCACACCGATCTCGACATCGCCGAACTCGACACTATCGGCGGAGACCCGTACCCCGTCCGTTTGACCGAGGCCCGTCATCGTGAGGCTGGCAATCTTGACGTTGATCGGGGACTGCGTCCCCGACTCGGCGGCAACGTCCGAAATCGTCAGGGTGCGGCTCTTGGTGTCGAACGCGATCTTGCCGTGGCTCGCCTTGGCGCCGGCGGCACGGATCTGCTCGAAGGCGGCCTCGACGTCACGCGTGACCCGGCGCTGGGCATAGAAGTCGAAACCGAAGTAGCCGCCGGCCGCGACGACTGCGACGGCGACCAAGCCGAGCAGAATTTTCTTCATTCGGTCAACTCCGGATCATCAAGGAAAAAAATTGCCAATCGGCGGTCGGAAGGTGCAGCATCGATGAATCGGCCCGCCAGGGCCTGTTGACGGGGATAGTATCCGATGTTGCATCCAAGCGGCGGGACATGCTTCACATCCGGCTCGATTTGCCGGACAACTGACTTTTGCCTGGGTTAGCACAGAAACAAGAAATTTGGGCCGGAAACGCGGGAAGCACGCATGTCGTCATCGTCTGAAGAACTCCATAACGCCGCGCTCGCCTATCACCGGCTGCCGCGCCCGGGCAAGCTCGAGATCCAGGCGATAAAGCCGCTCGCCAACCAGCGCGACCTGGCGCTGGCCTATTCGCCGGGCGTGGCCGCCGCCTGCACCGAGATCGCCAACAACCCGGCCGAGGCGGCGACGCTGACCGCCCGCGCGAATCTGGTGGCCGTGGTCTCGAACGGCACCGCGGTGCTCGGGCTCGGCAATATCGGCCCGCTGGCCTCCAAGCCCGTCATGGAAGGCAAGGCGGTGCTGTTCAAGAAATTCGCCGGCATCGACGTGTTCGACATCGAGATCAACGCCAATACGATCGAGCGCGTGGTGGAGACCGTCGCGGCGCTGGAGCCGACCTTCGGCGGCATCAATCTGGAGGACATCCGCGGGCCGGAGTGCTTCGAGATCGAGACGCAGCTCAAGGAGCGCATGAAGATCCCGGTGTTCCACGACGATCAGCATGGCACCGCCATCATCGTCGCGGCCGCGATCGTCAACGGGCTGCTCTTGAACGGCAAGCAACTGTCCGACGTGAAGATCGTCTGCTCGGGCGCGGGCGCCGCCGCGATCGCGACGCTCAATCTCCTGGTCTCGATGGGGGCGCAGCGCAAGAACATCTTCGTCTGCGACATCGACGGTGTGGTCTATGAGGGCCGCAACACCACGATGGACCGCTGGAAGGCGGTCTACACCCAGAAGACCGACGCGCGCGTGCTCGCCGACGTCGTTCCGGGCGCGGACATCTTCATCGGGCTGTCGGCGCCCGGCGTGCTGAAGCCTGAGATGGTCGAGCAGATGGCCGACAAGCCGCTGGTGATGGCGCTTGCCAATCCGGTGCCGGAGATCATGCCTGAAGAGGCGCGCGCGGCGCGTCCCGACGCGATGATCTGCACCGGCCGGTCGGACTATCCGAACCAGGTCAACAACGTGCTGTGCTTCCCCTTCATCTTCCGCGGCGCGCTCGACGTCGGCGCCACCGCGATCAACGAGGCGATGAAGCATGCCGCAGTCGATGCGATCGCGCAGCTCGCGCGCGATCCGCCGTCGGATGCGGTGGCCCATGGTTTCGACACCGGCGAGACGCAGGGGTTCGGCCCGGGCTCGCTGATCCCGAGCCCGTTCGATCCGCGCCTGATCCTGCGCATCGCACCGGCCGTCGCCAAGGCCGCAATCGAGTCCGGCGTCGCAACCCGTCCGATCACCAATTTCGACGAATACGCTGCAAACCTCGAACGCTTCGCGTTCCGCTCCGGCCTCACCATGAAGCCGGTGTTTGCCAAGGCGAAGACCCAGCCGGTGCGCGTGATCTACGCCGAGGGCGAGGACGAGCGTGTGCTGCGCGCGACCCAGGTGGTGCTCGAGGAAAAGCTGGCGCGGCCGATCCTGGTCGGCCGTCCGTCCGTGGTCGAGACCAGAATCAAGCGCTTCGGCCTTTCGATCAAGGCCGGCCGCGATTTCGACCTGGTCAATCCCGAGGACGACCCGCGCTACCGTTCCTACGTGCAGTCCTATATCGACGTCGCCGGCCGTCGCGGCGTGACGCCGGAGGCCGCGCGGACGGTGGTCCGCACCAACAATACCGTGATCGCGGCGCTGGCGGTGTCGCGCGGCGAGGCCGACGCGATGCTGTGCGGCGTCGAGGGCCGCTACATGAGCCATCTGCGCCATGTCCGCGAGATCATCGGCTTCCTGCCGGGGGTCAGCGACTATGCCGCGCTGGCGCTGATGATCACCTCCACCGGCGCCCACTTCCTCGCCGACACCCAGGTGCGGCCGAACCCGAGCGCGGAGGAACTGGCGGAAGTCGCGTCGCTCGCGGCGATCCATGTCCAGCGCTTCGCATTCAAGCCGAAGGTCGCCTTCGTGTCACATTCCGACTTCGGCAGCTATGATACGGACTCCTCGCGCAAGATGCGGCGGGCCACCCAGCTCTTGAAGGACAAGCATCCGGAAATCGAGGCCGACGGTGAAATGCAGGGTGACACCGCGCTGTCGGCGGTTGCGCGCAAGCTCGTCCTGCCGCAGTCGCGGCTGGAAGGCGAGGCCAATATCCTGATCATGCCGAACCTCGACGCCGCCAACATCGCCTACCAGATGATCAAGTCGCTGGCCAACGCGTTACCGGTGGGGCCGATCCTGATTGGTCCGGCGCGTCCGGCGCACATCCTCACCCCCGGCGTGACGGCGCGCGGCATCCTTAACATGACCGCGGTTGCGGCGGTCGAGGCCCAGGAGCGCGCCGGCCGCGCGCAGCCGACGCTGTTCGGCTGAGCAAGAGACGTCAGGCGGATTCGATTTGATCGAAGCAGGCGGGGCGGCCATACTCGCTCCGCCTGCTTCGTCCGATTTCTGCCATCCAGTGAGGCCGACCATGCCAGCGTTCATCACCTTCGGGCGCATTCTGTTCGCCGTGCTTTTCCTCTATTCGGGGGCGAGCAAGCTGTTCGGGATCCAGGCGACGGCGGATCTGCTCACGGCCAAGGTGACGATCCCGGCCATCGTCGCGCCCTATGCGCAGCAGATCGAAACCTTCGTCGGCATGCCGTTCATGCAGCTGCTGGCGATCACGGTCGGCGGGTTCGAGATCATCGCGGGGCTGATGATCGCGGTGAACGTGCTGGCAAGGTTCTTCGCGATCCTGCTGATCATCTTCGTGTGTTTCACGACCTTCTATTTCCATGATTTCTGGAATCAGCCGGCGCCCGACAACGCCAGGACCTTGATCGACGCGCTGAAGAACCTGTCGCTGATCGGCGCGCTGTTCATCATCGCGGGTTACGGCCGCGGCCCCCGCCGCGACGACCCGGCGTATGGGGACGTGTAGGGCGCCGAAGCCTCGGTCAAGCGAGCCGGGAGTGCGGCCGGCGATCAGTCTGCGATGCGGGGCGGGGCGATTTCCCGCATCCACCTTGAGATCGTCGCGAGGTCGGCATCGGTCGCCGATCGGTCGGTACGTGTGCCCAGCAACGCGGCCTCGCGCGCCGCGCGGGGCGTGATGCCGTAGGCGGCCTTGAACGAACGGGTGAAATGGGCGTCGGTGCCGAGGTGCCAGCGCCTTGCAAGTTCGCCGATCCTCAGGCGGCGCGCGTTCGAGCCAGCGAGCTCGAAGAAAGCCCGATGCAGACGGCGGCTGCGGATGTACTCGGCGATGCCTCCGACCGGCGCGAAGAGCCGGTAAAGCGAGGCCCGAGACAAGCCGAAATGGACCGCAAGCGACGCGGCCGAGAGATGTTCGTCGCCGAGCTGCGCCTCGATATGTTGCCTGATCCGCATCAGCGATGCGTTCGCGGTGACGCCACGGTCGGAAGCGCCGCGCTCCAACTCGCCCCTGAGGCAAGCGGCCAGCAGCGAGATCGTCCCTTCGACGACCGACGGGCACTCCTGGAATGTCATGCGCGGCGCGAACTCGAACAGGGCCTTGAGATGCCCGGCCAGAAGGCGTCCGACCATGCCGCTCGCCGGCAGCACGAGGCCGTGCAGGGCATCGACGTGCACGATGTGGGCCGCGAACATCGGTCGCGGCACGACAAGGGTCACGTTCTCAAAAGCGGTCGCTCTGGTCTCAAGCGTCTGCGCCAGGTCGAACACGCATATGTCCCCGGCGCGCACGCGGACCGGCATTTCACCCGCGACGCCATCGAAGCCACCCTTCAGATAGAGCTGCAGGATGATGTGATCGACGCCCGACCGCGCAACGGTCTCGGTGGTGCGCACGAAGCGCTGGCCGCCGGCGCGGCTGAGCCCGATCAGCAAGGGTCCCATGGCATAGGAACAAAGATCCGCGCTGAACGGCGCTGGCTCGCCGCGCCCCAACTCGTCGACGTCGAACAGCGTCGCGACGGCCTCCCGCCAGGCTGCGATGTTTTCATCCGTCCCCATCCGTGCGGCGGCAAAGCCGAAGGTCGGCAGTAGGGACGACACGGAGGCAGCATCGCCGATTGTTCCGGCGGTTTCCTCCTGGCCGGTTGTCGCGGGGTCGTCGGTCATTGTAGCAGGCGTTCAATCTTCGCGGGGATCCGATCTTCTCGTCCGGCCGGCTCACCCACGGGACACCGGCATATCGTGTCAATCCGTTGATGAATCGTCTCGGAAGATCACGGTATAGGTCGCCTCTACCGGAACGGAAAGTCGCCGCCGGGCCGTTGGCGCAATCCGTTGCCCCAATACGACGGCCGCGCGGCAGGGATCGCCGGCCGTTCGAAGCGATACCGCGGCTTGCGCTTTTGTCTCAGTCTATTGATGCGGCGTTTCGCGAGCATCAGCCTGTATTGACGAGGTTCGTCTCATGCCGGTTATAGCTCGGCGCGCGTCGGACATCGACGCAGGGCTGCGTGGTGGTTTTGTTGAGAAGCGGAACCAGCTGCGGGTTTGGACCGCCGTCGGGGCCGATTGCTGGCTCTTGGCACATTACGCGAGCCGGTTTTTCGCTGGCCGGCGGCGGTACCAGTTTCAACCCAATGACCTGCATCAACCAAATCGCTTGGCGCGAGCGATGTCCGATCGCAAGGTGACCATCGCGGTGCTGTCAACCCACCCGCCTCCACGGCGTCACGCTGACATCCTGGGCGGCGTCGATCAGCTGCGGCGCGCCGGCGTGCAGGCCGTGCGCCGCGAGCACCTGCTGCGGGGTGCGGGCAGGGACGCCGGGAAAGCACGGCTCGCCGTCGGGGATGTGCACCCTGGGCGCGACCGAGAGCCAGAATGTGTCGTAGCGGTCCATGAACATGCCGAACACGCTGGGGCCGCCGATGACCGCGACCATCCCCGAGGTCACGCCGGCCTCGCGGCTCGCGGTCTCGAACGGGCAGCCGGCGGGATTCCACAACAGCGCCTTTGGATTGTCCGGGTCGGGTGCGATCGCTGCGACCTTGCCGGTCACGATCAGGCGGCGCCGTTTCGGTGCGTTCGGCTGCTCTTCCTGGGAGTGGCGGCCATGCACGACGAGATCGGACCGGTCGAGGGCTGCGGTGAAGAACCGCTTGTCGCCCTCGATCTTGAGATCGTCAGGCATCACATTGTGCGCGTTCGCCAGCCGGCCGTCGGCCGAGACGATGACAAAGCCCTCAATACGCAACGCTGACACAGAAGCGATCGTCGGCGCGGCTACTGATCGACGGTGGTGACGACGCTGTTCACCGGCCGTGAGCTCACGGTCGGCAGCTTGACGTCCTTGGCGAGCTCCTGCTCGTATTGCGGCAGCACGGTCGCCGGGAATTTGGCGCGCATCGCCACCACCTTGTAGCCGCCGGCCTTGAGCTGCGTCAGCAGCGTCGGCAGGGCTTCCGCGGTGTGCTTCTGGAAGTCGTGCATCAGGATGATGCCCTTGCCGAGCTTGGCGAGCTTCTTCATCACGGTGTCGATCACCTGTTGCGAGTTCTTCGACTTGAAGTCGAAGGAGTCGAGATCGCAGGAGAAGATCGCGATGTTGCGGTTGCCAAGATAGGTGACCATCTCCGGCGGATGCTGCAGCGCCGGGAAGCGGAAGAACGGTGAGGGCGACGTCTCGAGCGCCCACTTGACCGCGGCCAGGCCGCGCTCGATCTCGTCCTTCTTCTGATCCTCGGTCAGCTTCTTGTTGTTCAGATTCTCGTGCGACCAAGTGTGCGAGCCGACAGTGTGGCCGGCGGCATAGACCTGGCGCAGGATCTCCGGGTGATAGGTGGCGTGCTTGCCGATCGGGAAGAAGATGCCCGTGGTGCATTCATCCGCGAGCGCCTTCAGCACCGCCGGCGTGTTGGCTGGCCACGGACCGTCGTCGAAGGTCAGCACCACCTCATGGTCGCGCAGGAAGTCGAGCTGCTTGAAATGCTCGAAGCCGAAGCCTGGACCGCCGGTGGTGTCGATCTCGACGGTGCGGGCGACGCCGAGCGCATTCGGATTGTTGCAGGCGGCGCGTGCCGGCTGCGGCGCTTGCTTCGGCGGCACTTGAGCGGCCGCTGCGGCGGGCGCCGGTGCAGCTGCGGCAGGCGCTGGAGCTGCGGCCGCCGGTGCCGCGGCGGCGCCCTTGGCGGGCGGCGTCTGCGACCAAGCTGCGCTCGACGCAAGCAACGATACGGTCCCTGCGAAAATCAGACCTGCCGCAATGCGCATGGCGTGTTCCCTGCTGATCGCGCTCCCGGTGCCGGCACTGCCGCAACCAAGGCCGCTTCACCCCCAAACCGATCGTACCCTAGTCACAGTGCCGACGCCAAGGCAATGAACGTGGCAGGCTCAGACCGAAATCCCAGTTAATTCCGGGGATTACCGCCGCCTTTCAGGCCGCCGCCAGTGCCCGTGCGATCGCGGTCTTGATCCGCGTATCGTCCGGCGTGACCGACTCAGGGAAGACGTCGGCGATATAGCCGTCGCGGCCGATCAGGTATTTGTGGAAATTCCAGCGCGGCACGTCCTTGGGCCGTGCTTCCGCCGCCCAGCGGTAAAACGGATGCGCGTTTGCGCCCTTGACCACGGCTTTCGCCGCGATCGGGAAGGTGACGCCGTATTGATGCTGCGCGGTCTCGGCGATCTCGGTCGGGCCGCCGGGTTCCTGGCCGCCGAAATCATTGGAGGGTACGCCGATGATGACGAAGCCGCGATCGCGGAATTCGTTCCACAATTGCTGCAGGCCGGCATATTGCGGCGTGAAGCCACAGAGCGAGGCCGTGTTCACGATCATCAGCGGATGGCCGGCATAGTCGGCAAGGCGAATGTCGCCGCCGGAGAGTGCCGGAAAGGAGAAGGCGTAGGCCGTGATCCGGCTCATCGCCGGCTGCTCCGCATGCAGCGCACGGGATCCTGCAGCCGCGGCCAACGCCGCCACGATCAGTGTCCTGCGGACGATCATGACGATGTCCCCGAAACAGATGTCACTGGCATCATAATCCACTAGGCAGGCGCAGGCCTTCAAGAAGGCGTTATATGTCGCAATCAGCGCAGTGGCAGGATGAAGTCGGTGCCTTCGCCGGTCTCGCCCTGGTTCACGCCGAGGTCGGAGACGATGATCGATCCGCCGGTGCCGAGCGCTTCGTTGATCCGCGACATCGCATCGGCCGGGATCGTGATGCGGTCGAGCGCCTCGGCCGGGGTGTTGGTCGTCGGCTGCGGCTTGACCTCGGCCGGCGCTGCGGTCGCCAGCTTGCGACGATGCGCGGCGCGCTCCTCGACGTCGATGCGGGCGGCGTTGCGGGTCGGCAGCGTCACCACCGACCAGCGCAGCAGGTTCGCATCGGTCTTGTCGGCTTCCGCGGTGAAAACATGCGTGCCGAGCGGCCGGTCGCTCGCCGCGATCGTCACCGGCGCCTCGAACAGCGGCGCAAAGTTCTGCCGCACATAGAGCTTGGAATCCTTGCGGCTGATGAACACCGCGATCTGTCCGGCGCGCTTCGGCGCGTCGATCTTGGCGACGCCTGGCAGCCGTGCCGAATCCTTGGCCGCGTCCTGCTTGGCATCGGGGATATCAGCGGCGGTTGCGGCCTCGGCGGGTTTGTCCGCCGTCTTGACCGCATTCGCCGCATTGGCGGCGTCCTTGGCCGCGTCAGTCTTCGATGCGTCGGCCTTGGGTGCCTCGGCAACGCCAGGCTTGGCGGCGTCTGGTTTCGGCTCGTCGACTTTGGCTTCGGCCTTCACCGGGTCGCTTGCGGACACCCCGGACTTCGGCGTGTCGGTGCTGCCGGTGGTTTCGCCGACCGTCTTGTCGTCGGTGGCGACGCTGCTGTCTCCAGCGGCGGAGTTGGTCTCGGCCGGCTTGTCGGCCGCGGCAGTCTCGGTCGCCGTCGTCTCGGACTTGTCAGCCGCGATCTTCTCCGCAATGGCGTCGCGCGCGGTCGAGGAGGACGCATCAGACATCGTCGCCGACGCGCTCGCCGCCGGCATTGCGCTGCTGGCGTCGGCGGTGTGGGTGTTGTCGCGCAGCGACGCGGGCGCCGCCGCATGGCCGACGCTGCTGCGCAAATCGAGACTGGATTGCTTGTCCGCACCCTTGTCGCTCTTCACGCCGAGCGGCGCATCCATCTTCAGGACTTCATCGGCAACCGGCTGCTGCGGGATGACCTTCTGCGTCGCCAGCAGCGGATGCGAGAAACTCTCCGGCGAGATCGTGCCCGGCGTGACGAACACGCGGGCGCCCATCCGCGTCCAGTTGTACATCTTGACCGCAAACGACATCGGCATGCGGATGCAGCCATGCGAGGCGGCATAGCCGGGCAGCACACCGGCGTGCATGGCGATGCCCGACCAGGTGATGCGCTGCATGTACGGCATCGGCGCGCCGCTGTAGATGTTGGACTGGTGGTATTTCTGCTTCTGGATGACGCTGAAGACACCCATCGGGGTCGAATGCCCCTTCATGCCCGTCGATACCGGGCTCTCGGCGTAGAGGCCGTTGGCGTCGTAGATGCTGACGCGCTGCTGGTCGATCGAGACCGAGATGATCAGGGGACCCTGCGGCTTGCGGCCGGCCTCCTTCTCGATCGCCGGATTCTTCTTGGCCGTGCTGCGCTTCGGCTTCGGCCGGGGCTGCTGCGGCGGCATCGGCTCGACATCGCCGTAATAGCCGGAGTCACGGTTCCAGTAGAACAGGGCTGCGTCGGCCTGCGAGGAGGCGGCCACGGTGCCGGCCACCGTCAGAATTGCAAACTGCCAGAACCGCCCATTCGCAGAATCAAAAATCGAAATCCGACGTCCGCTTGCGCGCATATTCCGAATCCCAGTCCAAACTATCTGTTGGTTGTCGCAGACGCCGAACGCGTTCACCAGCGCAAGCGATCTAACCCTTCCGTGAGGGGCGATTTTTCGACGAAAGAGTAGCAAAAAAGCCTCACAGGAGGTTAAAGCGCCCGGTTTGATCACCGAACTTTCAGCGCCTTCCTGTGCGGCGTTTGCGCACTACATAGGCGGGATCCACCCCGCGGAGACCTCAATGACATCGAGAAATGTGAGCTTGTGTGACGTGCGATTGTTGTCTCGATGGGGCTACGCGGCGCGGCTGATGTTGCTGGCTTTGGTGCAGGCAGTTCCCGCGGCCGCGGCCGACGAGCCGGACCTGATCTTTCGCCGCTCGACAGTGTTCAAATGGGTGAGCCCCAACGACAAGCTCGCGACCTATGGCGTCGACGACCCCGAGGTCGAGGGCGTCGCCTGTCACTTCACGGTGCCGGAGAAGGGTGGCTTCAAGGGCTGGCTCGGTCTTGCCGAGGAAGTCTCCGATATCTCGCTGGCTTGCCGGCAGATCGGGCCGATCCGCTTCAAGGGCAAGCTCGGCCAGGGCGACGACATGTTCAGCAAGCGGCGGTCGCTGTTCTTCAAGAAGATGCAGATCGTGCGCGGCTGCGACGCCAAGCGCAACGTGCTGGTTTACATGGTGTATTCCGACAAGCTGATCGAGGGGTCGCCGAAGAACTCGACGTCGTCGGTGCCGATCATGCCGTGGGGCGCGGCCGACGCTACCGCCGTGCAGAAGTGCGGCGAGTTCATTCAGTAACGGGAGCATGGGCTTGGCCCGGGTGGCTGACGCGGCGGACAAGCCACCATAATCTGGAAAAGTGCGAAGCGGTTTTCCGAAAGATCATGCGCAAACAAGTAGCTAAAGCGCGATCTTCATCGCGCTTCAGCGCTTGATTTGCCCGAACTGCTTCGCGTTGATGCTGAGGTCTGGCTTGACCTTCGGGTCGCGGCAGCCGACGAGATGGACAAGCTTCTGCTGCGCGCACTCATTGTCGCCCATCACATAAGCGCCTTGTTGCGGCATCGCGGCCGTCATCTGTTGCTGCCGGCCGGATTTGCCGGCCGCGGATTGATTGCCAACACCGATGTTGCCACTGCCCACGACTGACATCCTTCGTTGGATCGGGAATCGTTACAACGTGCCACCGCCGAGATGGTTGCACGGCGCCCAGATGAGTCGGCCAGACCGCCGGCCGGTTCACGCCGCACTTGCTGTATTGCTTCTTGTCTCAGCAGAGGAAAGTTAAGAAAGCGCGGTAGCCCGCTCAATTTGCACACATAATCCGCGGGCAGAGTGCAGCCGCCGGGCGGCCCGGTGCGCGAAATTTTGAACGCGCTCATGGGCGTCGCACTCTCACTGAAAACATTGGTGTTTTCCGGCCAATGTTTCGTGGGCTGCCCGCCCACGAAACAATTCGCCGGCCGACGAAACCATTTTCTGCTTGTTCCGCAGAACTCCCGAAACGGCAGATCGTTATCAATCCGTCAACACAACGGCGCCGGACGCCGACCAGGAATGACGGAGACTGTCAGATGCGGACCATGAGCCTGATCCTCGCATTCGCTTTCGTGATGGCTGGTTCGTCGATGGCTGGTACCCCGGACAATGGTTTGCCCGGCATCGGCACCTTCTCCTACAACGGCTCGCCGGTGGTCACCTCGGCCCCGATGGTGATGGCGCAGGTCAACTGAGCGCGACGCAACAAACAGAACTGCCGGTAAAGGCTACCCATGTTGCTCCGTATCCGTTCCGCCGCGATCCTGGCATCGCTCGCCTTGATGAGCCTTTTGGCAGGTTCCGCGCAGGCCCAATCGCAACTTCCGCTCGACTCGATACAGATTCGGTCGCTGTACCGCGTGCCCGAACCGCGCGACGAGTTCGTGCGCCAGTGCGCGCCGCATATGCTCGGGCGCTGGGCGCATCCCGAGGCCGTCTGCGGTTGCCTGCATGACCATGCTGCCGCGACGGTGGACGATCCAGATCTGCGCCAGGCGCTGCTGCGTGGCATCAGCGAGACCGGCGTGCCGACCATCGAGACCGATTGGGTGCCGCCGTCCAAGCAAAACGAGATTGGCCCGACCTTCACCAAGATCGCCAAGCCGACGCTGCAATGCATGTTCGAGCCGATCTCGAACTAAGCGGCGTGTTACCGATGCAATGATGGACGAGGCGCCTCGCGACAGCGGGGCGCTTTACTTTTTGGCGAGGCGCGGCACGCAGCTTTGGGTCCGCACCACGCCGTTCTGGCTCAGCTTGGCGCCGATCACCTGCTTGATCTGCCCGGCCGGGCAGGAGCCGTCATCGACCAGGACACGCTGACCGACCCGGAGGTCGACGATGTCAGCCTCGCGCATGACGGTCTGTGCGGAGGCGGCATGAATGATCGCGACAAGTGCTGCGGCGCTGACCAGCGCGACCAATCCAATGCGCGGCATCGCAGCCTCCTTCACTTGTTCTGGATCTTGACCCCATCGGGGCCGACATTGATCTGCAATCCTTCGGGCTGCTTCTTTGCCTGATACAGATTGTAGCCGAGCATCCCTGCGATCATGACCAGCGCGCCGATCACGAGATACAGGACGTTGCGATTGGGCATCCGGTATCTCCGTAGGCGGACACTGACTGAACGCGGGCGACCTTAGTCAGGTGGTTGCGATTCTCCTAGAGCGCTGCGGCCTGGCGGATGGCTTGACGGATATCTTGCGCGTCGCGCGCAGCGCAGTCAGCGTTGTCTTCGCCAATTGTTCCGCCGACGCGACGAGTTGCGGAACCGGATGACCGGAAAATCCCAGCACGAAGCCGGGCAGTGGGCGCGCGCGATGATAGGTCTCGGCGAGCAGCCAGCCGCCGACGCCGGCAGCCGCCTTGGCCTGCGCGGCAACCAGCGGATCGGTCGCGGGATCGAGCCGCGCCACGAGATGCAGGCCTTGCGACGGCACGGGAACCGTGAGCTCGCCCTCAGATGCATTCGTGAGTGTCGACGCCAGGACGTCGCGCGCCTCGCGATAGAGCTTGCGCGATTTGCGCAAGTTCGCAGCGAAGGCGCCGGAGTTCAGCATGTCGGCGACCGCGCCTTCCATCAAGGTGCCAGGAAAGCGATCGAGCGCGGCACGCGCCGCCGTCACCGGACCGATCAACGCTTCGGGCAGCGCGCAGTAGCCGATCCGCAATCCCGGAAACAGCGTCTTTGCAAACGTGCCCATGTAGATCACGCGGCGCAGATGATCGATGCCGGCGAGCGACAGTAGCGGCGCGCCGTCATAGCGGAACTCGCTGTCGTAATCGTCTTCGAACACGAAAGCGCCGGCGTCCCTGGCCCAGTCGAGCAGCTCGAGCCGGCGCGGCATCGACATCTGCACGCCGAGCGGAAACTGGTGCGACGGAGTGACATAGGCGGCGCGCGCGGCGGGAGCGGATATGCGTCCCCTGTCGATGCGCATGCCTGAGCCGTCGACCGGCACCGACACCGGGCGATAGCCGCAATGCTCGATCGCGCGCCGCGCGGCCGGATAGCCGGGGTCCTCGCACCAGACCTGGTCGCCAGGCTTGAGGATCGCGCCAAGCACGATGCGCAGCGCATGCAGCGTGCCCGAGGCCAGCATGATCTGGTCGGGATCGCAGCGCAGCCCGCGCGCCGACAGCAGATGGTCTGATATCGCGGCACGCAACTCGCTGCTGCCGCGCGGATCGCCGTAATGCAGATGCTCGGAGCCGAAGGCGCGCAGCCTGCGGCCAGCAAAGGCGCGGAAGCGTTGCAGCGCGCGGTCATCGATATGGGTGCAGCCGAGCGACAGCGCATTGTGCTGCGGCGGCTCGATCTCGATCTTCGCGTGTCGGGGCGCAGTGGCTTGTGCCGGAATGCGCGGCGCGACGAAGGTGCCGGAGCCGGTCGTCGCAACCGCAAAGCCGTCGGCGATCAGCCGCTCATAGGCCGTGGTGACCGCGTTGCGGCGAAACCCGGTCTGTTTGGCCAGCGCGCGCGACGGCGGCAGCGGCTCGCCTGGCTTGACGAGGCCGCCAACGATGGTGTGGCACAGCGCCTGATAGAGCCGCTGCTGCGAGGCCGCTGCCGCCGTCACGTGCGGGCCGGTGAGGTCGAGCGGCAGCTCGGGCTTGCGCGCCGCGGGCTTGCGGGAATTGGTCGGAATTTTTCGCATGGAATTGGCACTATCGCAGACCAAATGGGCCGCTACAACTCTGGACAGATTTCAGATTTCGAAAGGCACTGCCGTGACCGAAGGCGCGTCCACTCCGTCCTACCCCATGTCGTCCCGCAACCGGGTCAAGCGCCGCCATGACCGCGGCTTCTACGACCACGCTACCGTGCACAAGATCCTGGACGCCTCGATGCTGTGCCACGTCTCCTACGTGATCGACGGCCAGCCCTATTGCACGCCGACCTTCTTCTGGCGCAAGGGCACCAAGCTCTATTGGCATGGCTCGAGCGCGAGCCGGATGCTGGAGAACCAGTCGGAAGGGCAGCGCGTGTGCCTGACGGTCGCTCATCTCGACAGCCTGGTGCTGGCGCGTTGCGGCTTCAACCATTCGGCCGACTATCGCGCGGTGATGGCGTTCGGCACCGCCTACCTCGTCACCGATCCCGCCGAGAAGGAGCGAGCGATCGTTGCGATGGTCGACCGCTTCTTCCCCGAACGCACCGCGAGCCTGCGCGCCAGCAACAAGCAGGAGATCAAGGCGACCTCGTTCATCGCGATGGAGATCGAGGAGGCCTCGGCAAAGGTGCGCGCCAAGGGCGTCGCCGATGACGATGAGGATTACGAGTTGCCGATCTATGCGGAGCGCATTCCGGTGCGCACCGTGCTCGGCGCGCCCGAGCCGTGCCCGCGGCTGCTTGACGGCGTAACGCGGCCGACAACGCTCGATGGCTATTCGGAAGGCCGTCTGCTCGAAGATGCATTGCGGGATGCCTATTTTGCGCAATACAAGGAGGGGTGAAATCGGGTTACGGTGCGGCTCCCGCCTTTCTGATTTCCCCGATGGAGCCAAAGCATGACTGCCGAGACGCAACAACGAATCCTTGCTGCCGTTGACGAGGGATTCGATGCGCAGCTTGCGACGACGCAGGCCTTTGTCGCGATCCCCTCGACCCGCGGCGCCGAGGGGCCGTGCCAGGACATGATCGGCGATCTCCTGCGCGCGCGCGGCTATGAGGTCGACGACTGGCACATCAATCTCGACGAGCTGAAGGATTTGCGCGGCTTCGGCCCGATCGAGCATGATTTCTCCAAGGCGCGCACGGTGGTCGGCACCTACCGCCCGGCCACCAATGCCGGCAAATCGCTGATCCTGCAGGGCCACTGCGACGTGGTGCCGACCGGTCCGCTCGAGATGTGGGAGACGCCGCCGTTCTCGCCGGTCATCAAGGACGGCAGGATGTATGGCCGCGGTGCCTGCGACATGAAGTCCGGCACGATTGCGGCGCTCTACGCGCTGGATGCGATCAAGAAGGCCGGCCTCAAGCCGACCGCGCGGATTCACTTCCAGTCCGTGATCGAGGAGGAGAGCACCGGCGTCGGCGCGCTCTCGACCTTGCAGCGCGGCTACCGCGCCGATGCCTGCTTCATCCCGGAGCCGACCAACGGCAAGATGATCCGCTCGCAGGTCGGCGTGATCTGGTTCCGCCTGAAGGTGCGCGGCTTCCCGGTGCATGTGTTCGAGGCCGGCGCAGGCTCGAACGCGATCATGGCGGCGTATCATCTGGTGCATGCGCTGGAGAAGCTCGAGATCGCCTGGAACGAGCGCGCCCAGGCCGACCGCCATTTCAAGGACGTCAATCATCCGATCAACTTCAACCCGGGCATCATCAAGGGCGGTGACTGGGCCTCCAGCGTGCCGGCCTGGTGCGATGTCGACTGCCGCATCGCGGTGCTGCCGGGCTGGTCGATCGCCGAATGCCAGCAGGAGATTCTGGCCTGCGTCTCGGCTGCGGCACGCGATCACCGCTTCCTCTCCAACAATCCGCCGCAGGTGGAATGGTCGGGATTCCTGTCGGAAGGCTACGAACTGGTGAACTCCGAGGCGCCGGAAGCCGCTTTCGCCAGGGCGCATCAGGCGGTCTATGGCGGGGCGGTGGAAGATCGCGCCTTCACCGCGCTGACGGATACGCGCTTCTACGGCCTGAACTACGACATCCCGAGCCTCTGCTTCGGCGCCAGTGGCGCGGCGATGCACGGCTTCAACGAATATGTCGAGCTGGACTCGCTGCGGAAGTCGACCAAGGCCACCGCGCTGTTCATCGCGGAATGGTGCGGGGTGGAGAAGGCGTAGCTGCCCCGCTTGCGTCATTGCGAGCGAAGCGAAGCAGTCCATCTCACCACGTGCGGAGACATGGATTGCTTCGTCGCTTCGCTCCTCGCAATGACGGCGGAGAGATTCACGCGCGCTCCGCCCACAACGCCTTCGAGATCTCATCGAGCCCATCGGTCAACGCAGCGGGGCCGGGCTGCAGGATGATCGGCGACTTGATCTCGACGATGCGGTTGTTGCGCACAGCCGGAATGTCGCTCCAGCCACAGCGCTTGCGGATACGGTCGGGCACGACCTTCTTGCCGCACCAGGAGGCCAGCATCACGTCGGGCATCGCCTCGCGCACGGCGTCGGGCGTGACGATGCGATCCTTGGCGGCCTTGTGCACCCGCAGATGCGGTAGCGCGTCCTCGCCGCCGGCGATCTCGATCAGCTCGGACACCCAGCCGATGCCGCTGATCAGCGGGTCGTCCCATTCCTCGAAATAGACCTTTGGCCGCGGCGCCGGACGCGCCGTTGCCGCGATCGCGTTCAGCCGTTGTTCGAGCCCTTGCGCGAGTTGCCCGGCGCGCTCGGCCGCACCGACCATCGCACCCAAAGTGCGGATCATCGCGAGAATCCCGGCGACGTCGCGCTGGTTGAAGACGTGGACGGCGACGCCGGCACGCACGAGATCGGCGACGATGTCGGCCTGCAGATCGGAGAAGGCGAGCACCAGATCGGGATCGAGTGCCAGGATCTTTGGGATGTCGGCGGAGATGAACGCCGACACACGCGGCTTCTCGCGGCGGACCTGCGGTGGCCGCACCGCATAGCCAGAGACGCCGACGATGCGGTCCTGCTCGCCGAGCAGATACAGCGTCTCGGCCGTCTCATCCGTCAGGCAGACGATCCGGCGGGGAGGGAAGTCACGCATCGAGAACGGTATGCAGACTCGCCAGCGATTGTCACGACGGCCATGAGCGTCATCCGTACCATTACCTCGGAGGTCATTGCCCGGCCCGATGAGCCAATCCATCATGCCGGCACCAATCTCGAAGAAGCCCGCACAAGCAGGGAGTGCCCATGACGCCGCTCGAAAAGATCCAGTCGATGAAGATGCCGTTTGCGGAACTGAAGGGCGTCACCTTCACCGAGGCCGGCCAGGATCGCGTGGTCGCGAAAATGCTGGTGCGGCCGGACCTCTGCACCCTCCGCAACACCATCCACGGCGGCGCGGTGATGGCCTTCGCGGACTCGGTCGGTGCCGCCGCCACCGTGATCAACCTGCCTGAGGACGCCAAGGGCACCACGACGCTGGAGAGCAAGACCAACTTCATCGGCGGGGCGAAGGAGGGGACCACCGTAATCGCAACGGCGACCCCGGTCCATCGGGGCCGGCGGACCCAAGTCTGGCAGACCAGGCTGGAAACCGAGGACGGCAAGCTGGTTGCCGTCGTCACGCAAACGCAGCTGGTATTATGATGAGGCAATGATATGATTTACCAGTCACAGCATTGTTTATTTAAATGAATCTGCGCACTTGAATTATATGGTGCAGCGCACAATATAGCGACTGCTAGGGATTCGACGCCTCCTCGAGGGCTACCAAGAGGAGTTATGAAATGAACTATGATTCCATTCGTCCGACGTCCGCCAAGGGCACCGTGCGGACGTTGAGCCAGCAGGAGGAGCTTCCTCTGCTGCGCGATCACCTGTTGCGACTGGATCGTACCAGCCGCCATGATCGTTTTCATGGCTTCATCGACGACAGTTTCATCCGCCGCTATGCCGAGCGTTGCGTCAACGATGGCACGGTCATCATCGCCTATTTCGAGGATGGCGTGGTCCGCGGCGCGGCCGAGCTGCATCCGCCGGAGCAGTCGCCGGATATACAGCCGGAAATCGCCTTCAGCGTGGAGCGGTCGGTGCGGCGCAGGGGCGTCGGCAGCACGCTGTTCCGCAAGCTGATCGCCGAGGCGCATGCCAAGGGCTACAGCAGCCTGCGCATCACCACCGGCGCGCAGAACGACGCGATGCGTGCGCTCGCCACCAAGTTCGGTGCGCAGCTGAGCTTCCGTCACGGTGAGTCCACCGGCAGCATCGACCTGACCGAACAGAACCAGCCTGAACCGGCGCCGGTCGCTGCGCCAGTTACGCCGGTCGAGGCCGCGCGCGCGATCGTCGACATGAACCGCGCCTATTGGCGAATGGTGATGCAGATGTCCGGCTGGGGCCGGGCCGCCTGAGCCGATAGCGTGTCCAAGCGAAGCGGACACCGGTTCGCGTGAAAGAAACGCGTCCAATAAGAATCTCAGATCAAACCTAAAAAGGGCAATCCGTTCAGCGGATTGCCCTTTTTCTTTGAGTAACCGGATGTTGTATTTCAGGTGCCGGTGCGCTTGGCGGGCGCGAGACGGCGGACCACGCGGCGCTCGACCACGACCGAGCGCTGCGCGCCCTGTTCGCCGGCGATCACGCGGGTTGCCGTGCCGGTGCGGGCGCTGACGCGCGCGGTCTTCTTCACCTCGGCCAGCACCTCTTCATAGGGGAGCCCCATCAGCGACGACGCGATCTCGGCCTGGGCCTCCACGTCATCGGTGATGCCGATGGCGGCGAAGATTGCCTCCTCCAGCGTCGGCGGATCATGCCGCACGCGCCGGGTGCCATACTTGGTATTCCAGTCTCCGCTCATCGCCGCCTCATCTTTGAATCGCGGGAGATACGTAAGGTCCCCAATGTTGCATTGCAATATGAATATGAGATGGCAATCCAGCCATGCAGCTAGAGTTGCTCAATCTTCTGAGCGTCATAAAGTTCGATGGTGGTCGCTGCGGCCGCAAGGGATTGCAGGGAGCGGACGAAATCCCGCGAGGCGGGGACCGCGAAATGCGCCGCCAGCGCGGCGCGGTCGGCCCATTGCTCGAAAAACACCAGCCTGAGCGGATTCTCGCAGTCGATCTGGACCGCATGCGAGATGCAGCCGGGCTCGGTGCGCGAGCGATGGACATGTTCGAGGCTCAGCCGACGCACCTCGTCGAACGAGTCGGAGCGAGCGGTGACGCTGCCGGTGACGACAATCACGATCTCCCCCAGTCCGTTACGGGGCGGCTTCCGCCCCAGACGCATTGATCGGTTGCTGCGGCCAGCGCTTCAGCGCGGCACGGCCTGCATCGGTCAGGACATAGATACCGCGCTCCGCGCGATCGAACCAGCCGTAGACATTATTCTGCAGGATCTTGCCGGCGTCAGGAATCTCGGCGCGGAGGTCGCGCACCCGCCGGGGCCCATCCGACAGCGCACAGGCGCAGGCCAGCGCCTGCTGCCGGTAGGCGGTCATGATCGGCGCGCGCGTCGATCCGCCCATGGCTGGATCGCCCTTGCGCTTCCGGTGCTCGGTGATCAGGCGCGAGCGCTTCTTCGGATTGCGGCGCGGTGCCGCAGTCGGCGGCGGCACCAGCACCTCGACGTCGCCGCGGTCGGTGACGCCGAGCATGCCGAAGCCGAGCCGCCGGCACAGATTGCGATAGCGCGCATCGCTCTCGCGGCCCTTGCCGCGGGCCGACACCTTGGCCGCGATCCACACCTCATCGGCGGCGGCGACGCGATCGACCGCCTGCAGGATCAGTTCGAGATTGAAGGCGAGCTTCAGTTCGCCGATCACGACGACAGGCGGATCACCGCCGCTCAGCGCCACAAGGTCGCAGCCGCCGATCTCGCCCTTCACCGTGAAGCCGAGCTTTTCGAGGAAGCGTTTGACGGGCAGATAAAGCGCGGTTTCCAACAGGCAGGCTCCTGCGGCACCCGGCCGCGACTCAGGTGCCAGCATAGCGCGGAATTGCGCCCACTGAGCCCGATGGAATTTGCCCAAAGCGCGGCCGGGCGGCTATTGTTGGGCCGGGACAAGGCGCGACCATTTTCATGATCCGGAACGGCCTCTATCACATCACCGTCGAATTTCTTGATGGCGTCTCTGGCGGCAACCAGGGCGTCATGGTGCTACGCGACGGCCAGATGCGCGGCGGCGACTCGTTCTTCTTCGCCTATGGCAGCTACACTGCGGCCGACGGCAAGTGGAAGGGCGAGGTCACCAACGAGGAGCATTCGCCGACCTATGGCGAGCGCCCGGTGTGGGAACGCAAGGTGGTCACCATCGGTTTTACCGGCACCTACACCGACGAGACCGCCGAGGGCGACGGCATGGCGCTGGCCGGCAAGCAGAGCATTCGCTTCAGGTCGAAGCTGCGGCTTTTAGTTGCCGACTAAACCCTCCCGTTCACCGGCAGCAGCGCGCCGGTGACGGCGCTTGCGGCGTCGCTGGCGAGGAACAGGATGACGTCGGCGAGTTCCTTCGGCGTCACCCATTTCGAAATGTCGGCCTTCGGCATCGCGCCGCGATTGGCGGCGGTGTCGATGATCGAGGGCAGCACCGCATTGACCGTGACCTTGCCCTTGAGTTCGGCGGCGAGCGACTCGGTGAGGCGGTGCACGCCGGCCTTGGAAGCAGCGTAGGGGCCCATGCCGGACGCCGCCTGCAGGGCGCCGAGCGCCCCGATATTGATGATCCGTCCGGCGCCCGATTTGATGAGGTGCGGAATGGCCGCGCGTGACGTGTTGAAGGCGGTCATCACGTTCATCGCGTACATGCGCTGCCAGGTCGCGGGATCGCCGTCGCTCACCGCCTCGAAGGTGAAGCCGCCGGCGATGTTGATCAGTCCGTCGAGCCGGCCGAAATGCGCCGCCGCCTTGTCGATCGCAGCCGTCGCCTGCGCGGTGTCGGTGAGGTCGACATTCCCGAGCTCGATACGATCGGCCGTCGCGGCAAGCTGCGAGGCCGCATGATCGATGCCGGCAACGCGCGCGCCGCGCGCCAGGGCCTCTTCCGCGACCACCTTGCCAAGCGCGCCAAGCGCGCCTGTGATGACGATGGCTTTTCCGTTCATGGCGGTCTCCGTATCAGCAACAGGTTGCTGCCCACTATGATCAGGCGCATTTCATTTGCAATGCTGCCAATTTCGTCTCCTACTGCGCGCATTCCTCAATTCATTCGCCTCAAGGATGTTTGCGATGTCGACACCAAGACCGTGCGAAACCCATCTCGAACTCGTCAAGTTCAGCTACGGATTGCCGCATCTTGCGCAGGCGCTCAAGCGCGACCGGAAGGTCAAGATCGTTGCCCTCGGATCATCGTCGACCGCGGGAGCCGACAAAATTCTCCCATTTCCACCACGGCTGGAGATCTTATGGCGAAGCCAGAAGCAGTCCTTCGGCCGGATGATCGATATCGTCAACCGAGGGATTGGTGGGCAAGAGGCGCCGGAAGAGTTCTCGCGCATCGAGTCCGATGTCATCGCTGAAGCACCGGTGATGGTGATTTGGCAGGTCGGCACCAACGCCGTGTACAGGAACTACAACTTCGATCAGGTGCAAGCGACATTCGAGGCAGGACTCGATGTGCTCGCCGGCCTGCCGCTGGACGTCGTGGTGATGGATTCGCAATACACCCAGGCAATCATCGGCACGCCAGACGTACTCAAGCTCGCCAACCAGTTCATGCCAATGATCGCCGACGTCTCTGCAAGCAGGAAAGTCAACCTGTTCCGCCGCTTTGCGCTGATGAAGCAATGGGTCGCTGCCGGAATTCCGCTCTCCGAACTGGACGACGGCGCACAGGAGCATCTCCATACGAGCGAGTGGGCGACCGATTGTGTCACGCAGGCGTTGCTCGGTGCGATCAACGATGCGGTGGCACGCAGCGCGAGCACGTCGTCTTGACTACGTAAGACTACGGAGGTGGGCCGGTTCGATAAAATTTGCGGCACTTCTGTAAGTCGTTTTCAGAACCCTTTGCTTAGAAGCGGAACTCCGATCAAGGCAGGGGAATGCGAATGGGAAATCTTCCGGATCACGGTTTACCGCTCGTTCAGCTTAAGGAGCAGCGGCGCGATCTCGTGGTGGCGCTGCAAAACCGCAACGGACCAGTGGGCAGCTGGGAGCTGATGCAGATCGCGGCGATCCAGCAGGCGATCTCGGCGTTCGAGGATGTGATCGCCGATCTCGACGCGGAGCTTGAGCTCGAGGCCGCGGCGGCCTGAGCTTTTTTCAGTTTGGCCGCGTTTTCTTCACGCGAACCGGTGTCCATCCCGCATCACGTGCGGGACAGGCTTCGCTCGAAAACGCGTCGCGTAAATTGATCAGGCCTGCAGATAGCGGCCTTCAAGCGCCTTGCGCTCGGCCTGGCCGAGCCCGAGGCCTTCGCGGAAATAGCCGTCGAGGCCGCCATAGTCGGCATCGATCGCTTCGAACGCCGCCTCCAGAAACGCCGCGCGTACGGTGCCGAGCACCTGCTTGACGTCATCGGGCAGTTCGGTGCTGTGGGCCGGGTCGCGCTTATAGAACTGGTTGGTCAGGAGATAGTCGTCCGCGATCACCTGATCGGACACGCCGAGCGCGTGCAGGATCAGCGCGCAGGCAAAGCCGGTGCGATCTTTGCCTGCGGTGCAGTGGATCACTAGCGGAGCACGGTCCTCGAGCAGATGGGCGAACAGCGTGCGATAGCGCGGCGTGTTGTCCCGCACATAGCCGCGGTAGGAATCCCGCATCACATCGATCGCGTCGGCTTCCAGGAGCTGACGTTTGCTGGCGATCGCTCGCAGCGAAGCAACCACCGTCGGCTCGACGGGGAGTGAATGCACGGTAACGTCGTTCATGCCGCACAGCGCTTCGGCGCGCTCGGCAACGCCGCGGAAGTCGAATGCGCTCTTGACGCCGAGGCCGCGCACCACGGTGACGTCCTGCTCGGTGAGATGGGCAAGATGGTTGGAGCGGAAGATCTGCCGCCAGCGCACCGTCCGACCGTCACGCGTCTGGTAGCCGCCCAGATCGCGAAAATTGCTGGCGCCGGCGAGGTTGAGGTGACGGGCAGGTGCTTCTGACATCGGGCGGGCCTGTTGCAGCTGATGAGGTCTTGGCGCAGGAATCCTGGCGCAGGGAATCCTGCCACAGAAATCCTGGCGCAGGAGTATCGGCGCAGACAGGTCTATAACCGGCCTCTCGGGGGAGAATATGACTTATCGCGGAGGTGCCATTCTCGTCGGCGCAATTCTTTTCGAGATTTTTGGTTCCTCGGCGGCGCCGGCGCAATCCGCCTTCCGCAATTATCACTGTGCCGACGGCACGCAGTTCATTGCCGCGTTCTTCAACGGGGACACCCGCGCGCATCTGCAACTCGACGGCAAGGCGGTGACACTGACGAAGCGTCTGTCGCTGACGGGCACGCGCTACAGAGGCAGCGGTGTCACGCTTGAGATCACCCGGGTCGGACTTGCCAGGCTCCGGCACGCCAAGCGGCCGATGACGGCCTGCGAGCTGGCATGAAAAAAGGGCCGAAACGCTTCGTTTCGACCCTCTCTTACTGCCCTGCTGCTGTCTGACGTTTTTGCGTCACGCCTCTCCGTTGCGTCGGCATCAGTGGTCGCGGCTCGGTTTGGCATCGTCGATGGCCGCCTGATGGTACCAGCTCTCGCTGCAGGCCGAGGTCGCGACCTCAGCGGCCAGCTCGCGCGCCGTCCGCACCTCGCCGTAGCGGCGTCCGCCGAGAGCCGCGCGGCCCCCTGACGGAAATTGATAGATCGTTGCCGATCCCTGATTTTGGCCCGTCGTGATCATGTCAAAGTCTCCTATGGCCGGAGCGAGCCTCCATGGTGCGCCCGACTCATTCGCGTGTCGTTACCGTCATTTTGATATCGGTCCGGGTCCGGTAGGGTGCAAGTTGACCAAGAAACAGTCATTTGCTGTCTAATTCGTGTGCAAATCCCGGTTTGCATCCTGCGAGGCAGGATGCAGCTGACCAACGCTTGGGCCGAGCCGATGGTTGCTCAGCGCCCGATAGTTGGACACGAACTGTCACATGGCGCTGCCGCCGCATTAATCGGCGGCGGACGCCGTAGCTGAATTTGCTGCAGAAACGAGCGGCGGAGGGCGCTGAGAGAAGATTTTGGCTGACCATGACGCATGCCAGCTGCGCTGCTTTGTCGCAGCTAAAAACGCGATCTCCGCTGTGGACATCCGCGAGGCCGGCGGGTGCCGCAGTGCAGCGACTGGCATTTTAATTGCTTAGAAAGAGCCGGCCGATGGTGGCCGGGTACGCGTGCGGCGGCCGACTGGCTTTCGGTTCCTCACGGTTTTGCATCATCAACAGAGAGGTTCAATGACCAAGTACAAGCTGGAGTATATCTGGCTCGACGGATATACGCCGACGCCGAGCCTGCGCGGTAAGACGCAGATCAAGGAATTCGCGTCGTTCCCGACCCTCGAACAGCTCCCGCTGTGGGGCTTTGACGGTTCGTCCACCCAGCAGGCTGAAGGCCACAGCTCTGACTGCGTGCTGAAGCCGGTCGCCTGCTATCCCGACGCCGCGCGCGAGAACGGCGTGCTGGTGATGTGCGAAGTCATGATGCCCGACGGCAAGACACCGCATGTCTCGAACAAGCGCGCCACCGTTCTGGATGACGAAGGCGCCTGGTTCGGCTTCGAGCAGGAATACTTCTTCTACAAGGACGGCCGTCCGCTCGGCTTCCCGGAAGAGGGTTATCCGGCGCCGCAGGGCCCGTACTACACCGGCGTCGGCTACAAGAACGTCGGCAGCGTCGCCCGCAAGATCGTCGAAGAGCATCTCAATCTCTGCCTCGCCGCCGGCATCAACCACGAAGGCATCAACGCCGAAGTGGCGAAGGGCCAGTGGGAATTCCAGATCTTCGGCAAGGGCTCCAAGACCGCCGCTGACCAGATGTGGATGGCCCGCTATCTGATGCTGCGCCTCACCGAGAGCTACGGCATCGATATCGAATTCCATTGCAAGCCGCTCGGCGACACCGACTGGAACGGCTCGGGCATGCACGCCAACTTCTCGACCAAGTACATGCGCGAAGTCGGCGGCAAGGAGTACTTCGAGAGCCTGATGAAGGCCTTCGACAAGAACCTGATGGACCACATCGCCGTCTACGGCCCGGACAACGACAAGCGTCTGACCGGTAAGCACGAGACCGCGCCGTGGAACAAGTTCAGCTATGGCGTGGCTGACCGTGGTGCCTCGATCCGCGTGCCGCACTCCTTCGTCAACAACGGCTACAAGGGCTATCTGGAAGACCGCCGTCCGAACTCGCAAGGCGACCCCTACCAGATCGCTTCGCAGATTCTGAAGACGATCTCCGAGGTGCCGACCGGCGCCAAGGCTGCGGCTTAAATGGCTGCGGCTTAATAGCCGCGACCTAGCAGCTGTCGGACCCGGATGGAGCCATCCGGTACGGCAATCGGGTCCGCCAGGGCGACTGCCTTGGCGGACCTTTGCTTTTTAACGACAGTCTTTGCGGCGGGCTTGCCGCCGAAAGCGGTTTCACTGGGTTATGAACCGCGCTAGACAACGGTCATATCTTGGCTGCCGGGGACACGGCGCTTGTTTGAAGGGTTTTACAAGGTCCGGTTCGAACTGGGCGGCGCCGTCGGCCGCAGCGTGATGTATGTCGGCGGCGGCAAGATGCTCGGCGGCAACTCGGCCTTCGCCCATATCGGCACCTACCAGAAAGCCGGCGACGAGGTCGCGGTCGAGATCCAGACCGTCCGCCACAACCCCGATCCGAACTATCGTGCGATGGCCGGCACCGATGATGCGACGCTGCTCGCCAAGGGTGGGCCGGACGGCGAGTTGTACTGCTTCAAGGGCGAGCTCAAGGAATTGCCCGGCGTGCCGTTCCAGTCGGTGATGACGCCGATCGCCGAGGGCGAAGTGCCGATCGCAGGCGGCGTCGGCGAGGGCGGCATCGTCAACGGGCTCTATTCGATCCACATCCAGCTGCTTGACGGTGTCGACGGCAACCTCACCGGCGTGATGCTGCTGAACAACGGCCGCATCCTCGGTGGCGATGCGTTCTTCTACTATCTCGGCACCTACACCTCCGAGAAAGGCCGCTGGAAGGGGCAGATCCTCAATCAGGAGCACACCTCGGCGATGAGCGAGAACCCGGTCTTCGGCGGCCATGAGGTCGGCATCGGCTTTGCCGGTACCTGCGACGCGGAGGGTGCCGTGCTCGAAGCGACGGCGCTTGCCGGCAAGCGCAGCCTCCGCCTCACGGCCGCGCTCAAGCTGATGCGGCGGGCGTAAGCGGGATGGACAATTCGGTTCGCGTGCTCTCGACACTGGCGCTGAAGGGGGCGGTCGCGCGCCTTGCCGCGGCCTACCAGGCCGCAAGTGGTGTCCGGATCGACGCCGACTTCGCGCCGACGCTGGCGCTGCTCGAGCGCATGCGCGGCGGCGAGCGCGCCGATCTCGTGATCCTGACCCGCGAGGGCATCGACGAGATGACCGGCGAAGGCCGCGTTGCGCGGGAAAGTGCTGTCGATCTCGCGCGCTCCTATGTCGGCGTCGCCGTGAGGGCGGGTGCTGCGCATCCCGACATAGCGAGCGAAGCCGCATTGCGTGCGACGCTGCTCGGCGCGCGGGCGGTGGCCTATTCGCGGCTCGGCGCCAGCGGCATCCAGTTCGCGCGGCTGATCGCGCGTCTCGGCATTGCCGAGGCGATCAACGCCCGTGCGGTGATCATTCCGGTAGGCTTCACTGCGGAGCGGCTCGTCACAGGCGAAGCCGAGCTTGCGATCCAGCAGATCAGCGAGTTGAAGCAGATCGACGGTATCGAGGTCGTCGGGCCAATTCCCTTAGGTTTGCAGACGCCGGCGGTGTTTTCCGCGGGCCGCACGGTCGCTTCAAAGCGCGCAGCGGCCGCCGATCATCTGCTGCGTTACCTGGCGTCGGCCGATGTCGCGCCGGTGCTTCGCGAGACCGGGCTTGAGCCTTGAATTTGCCCGCACCGCGACGCAACCTGCCGGTCATGTTCAGAACACTCCATGCAATCGTCCTTGCCGTGGCGCTGGCCGCGCCTGTGCTGGCCCACGCGCAATCGGCCGACCTCGTGCTGTGCGACCGGCTCGCCGCCGATCCCACCGATCCCGACAAGCCGGCCGACGCGAAGGGCGTGCCCGAAATCGCGTCGGCGGATATCGCGACCGCGATCAAATATTGTGGGGTTGCGGCAAAATCGTCGCGCCGCGCGATGTACGAGCTCGGCCGTGCCTATGCCGCCAACCGGCAAACCGCGGAAGCAATGTCGGCCTGGCGCAAGGCGGCCGACAAGGGCTCGACGTCGGCGATGGTCGAGCTCGGCGTGCTCTACGGCAATGGCACCGGCGTCGCCAGGGACGAAGCGCAGGCGCGCAAACTGTTCGAGCGGGCGGCGCAGGCCGGCAACGCGCGCGGCGTCAGCAATCTCGCCGCCCTCGGCGGCAGCGTGGCGTCCGACCCGGCGCGTGCGCGCGAATTGCTCACCAAGTCGGCCGAGACCAATGCGGAGGCGCAGTACCAGCTCGGCATGATGCTGGCCGAAGGCAGGGGCGGCGCGCAGGACGATGCCGGCGCGCGGGCGTTGTTCGAGAAGGCTGCTGCGCAGAACCATCCCGGCGCGCTGGAGCGGTTGGGCGCCTTCGCGCAAGCCGGCCGCGGCGGTCCGAAGGATAGCGATGCGGCAAAAGCCTATTACGAACGGGCGGCGGCGCTCGGCGATGAGGACGCCAAGAAGGCGCTGGAGCGCGCTCGCTGCCCGTACGTGATCAAGGACAAGCGCGGCAATGCCGTGACCAATCTCTGCTTCTAGAGCGTTTTCGAGCGAAGTGGACACCGGTTCGCGTGAAGAAAACGCGTCAAACAAGAATCTAGAGCTTCGGTTCTGATTCACTCAGAACCGAAGCTCTAGGAACGCTCGCGCTTGCATGTCGTTGATATGCACAAGGCGTTGGCGAGGCGATGTCATGATCCGCAAGCTGCGTTCCGGCGAGTACCGGCTGTATTCCCGCAAGGTCAATCCGAAGACCGGCAAGCGCCGCAATCTCGGTACCTTCAAGTCACGCGCGGCGGCGGAAAAGCACGAGCGCGACGTACAGTACTTCAAGCGCCACTAAGCGTGTGCCGCTAGGGCGCCGGGCAGGCGGCGCCGGTCTTCACCCAGGCCTCGACCAAGGCGCCGGCCTCTGCTTGCGTGCCGGGTGCCGGCGAGCGGCCGAAGCCGGGATGCCAGGCCCAGCCGACCAGCGTGTCCTTGCCGATATGCTCGATCAGATCCTCGACTTTGCGGCCGCCATTGCGCGCGGGATCGCGGATTTGCTCGCAGATCTCGCCGATGGTCTTGCCGGCCCACGCCATCTCGTGCGGCGCGAGATGCCATTCCGGGTGGCCCGGCACGCGCCCGGGATCGAAATTGGCGTGCTGGTGGCAGATCGAGCAGCGCATCGCGCTGGTGCCATGGCCGTCGGCGCCGCGCGTGACCGGTGGCTGGTGCATACGGCTGATGTCGCCCTGCCGCGGGCTGTCGCCGGCGGGATGGCAATTGGTGCAGCGCGGATGGGTGAGCACCTTGCCGAGCTCGGTGAAGATCGCCGCCGAGCGCTGCTCGACATTCTCGATCCCGGCAAAGCTTTCCGGCGAGGCGAGGGCGTGGCTCGCGCTCTCCGACGCCGCGTAGCCGGCACACAGGCTGGTCGCGAGTGCCGTCAGCACTGCAACGATCCGAAACCGCGTTTCCGATGTCATCGCTCGCGGGCTCACTTGTTGGCCGTCAGATAGCGTTTGGCATCGGCGAGGATCACGTCACGCACCGCCTGATGATACTTGATGTAGCCGGTGCAGCGGCACAGATGGCCATCGAGCGCTTCGGCGATGATTGTCTCGAGCTGGTCCCGCGCCACCGGCGTCTTCGCCAGCCGTTCGAGCAGCACCTGGCCCTCGTTGAGGAAGCCGGCTGTGCAATAGCCGCACTGGAACGCGAAGTGGTCGATGAAGGCGCGTTGCAACGCGGAGAGTTCGCCGTCCTTGGCGTGGCCCTCGACGGTACGGATCGCCATGCCGTCGAAATTGGCCGCCGGCACCACGCAGGTCGGGCTGGTGTAGCTGGTGCCGTCGGGGTTATCGATGATGACCGCGCAGCTCAGGCATTGCGCGGCGCCGCAGCCGAACTTGGTACCGGTCATGCCGAGCATTTCCCGAAGGAAATCGTTCATCGAGAGGTCGTCGCGGACCTCGATCGGGCCGTGCTTCCGGCCGTTGATGGTGAGGTTGAGCGTCGTCACGCAAGCGCTCCCTTGAGCAGGCTTGATGTCACCGGCAATGAGCGGAAGCGGTGGCCGGTCGCATCGTTGATGGCGTTGAGCAGCGCCGGCACGACCGGGATCATCACCACCTCGGCCATGCCCTTGGGCGGTTCGTCCGGCGTCAATGGCGGCAGCATCTCGATCTCGAGATCGTGCAGCGGCAGGTCGGAGCCGCGCGCGATCAGGTATTGGCCGAGATTCCACTGCCCGTTGCCGGGCCCGCCTTCGAATGGCGGCAGGGTTTCGAGCAGCGCATAGCCGACGCCCATCGCAAAACCGCCATGCGACTGGCCGAGCACCACCTCGGGCACCAGCGCCTGGCCGCATTCGAACACGCTGTAGGCCTTGGCGATCCGCAGGATGCCGGTCGCGCGTTCGATCTCGACACGGACCAGCGTGCCGCACATCGAGGTGTAGGCGGTGCCGATCCGGTTGTTGTCGGTCGGCGGGAATTTCACGCTGACGCGGTCGATCCGCTCGAACCGGCCGCGGCCGCGGCGGATCGCCAGTGCGTCGATCTCGGCGCGGTATTGCTCGCCGGACAGGGGGAAGCGCGCGCGCGACCAGGCCCAGCGCGAGAAGCTGTGCGCCACCGCGCCGGTGACGAAGCCGCGCGCATACGCGGTCGCGGCAAGCGTTGGCAGCGGCAGCGGCGCGAGATCATCGAGCACGAGCTGGCCGTCGTTCCAGCGCGCTTTGTCCCATTGCCGTACGCGCGGATCGGCCTTGCCGATGCGCCAGAGCTCGAGGGCGGCCGGCCACAGGCCGAAGCGGAAGATGACGCGGGCGGCCTCGGCCGACGAATGCGTGCCGACATGGGCGCCGATCGACGCACTCGTCGCCGAGCTGATGGCGGGGACCCAGCGCGGATTTTTCTCGGCGATATCCTGGGTCTTCTGATCCATCGTGTAGGGATCGCCCGAGGTGATGAGCCCGAGCGCGTCGTAACTGTCGACCCGGGAGACGGCAACCTCGTCGGCGACAGCGCCGAGATGGCCGGCAACGCGGTTGGCAAGCGCGGTGCCGATGCCGTTGCCCATCTCGACGTGATCGCAGAAGATCGCGATCCGTCCCTCGGGATCGATCTCGACCCGGCCGAGCGAGCAATCCGCGCCCGCGCCGTAATCCTTGGTGACGCAGGCGACCCCGGTGCCGACCAGCTGTCCCTCCGATGCCTTCAGCTTGGACGCGGCGCGCTGCTGCCAGATCGGATGCTTCTCGAGCTTGTCGAGGATGTCTGACGTGCGCACCGACACGATGTAGGGATTGCCGGTCATGGTCCGGCCGTTCTGCTTCAGCGCGTTGTTGCGGCGGAACGCGATCGGATCGACCTTGAGCTCGCTCGCCGCCTCGTCGATCAGCACCTCCAGCGCGGTCATGGTCTGTAGCGTGCCGTAGCCGCGCATCGAGCCCGCGGTGACGCCACGCGAATGCAGCGCCACGGTGGTGACGTCGACCTTCGGGATGTCGTAGATGCCGATCGCCGCGGTGGCGGCGACGGTCGCGACGTTGGCGGAGAAGTTGGCGAGCCCGCCGCCGTCGAGCACATGGTCTGCGGCGAATGCCGTGATCTTGCCGCTCTTGCGATCGATGCCGATCCGCGAGCGCATCTTGACCGGGTGGCGTTTGATGCCGCCCTGGAATTGCTGGTAGCGATCGTGCGCCAGCCGCACCGGCCGTCCCGGAAAGAACATCGCCGCCAGCGCCACGTACAGCACGAACGGCGTGTGGTCGCGGCCGCCGAAGCCGCCGCCAACATGGGCAAACTGCGCGTTGATGTGCGAGGGGCGGAAGGGCGGGCGGGCCTTGCCGAGCATGAAGGCGATCGACTCGGTCGCCTCATAGGGCGACTGCACGCCGAGCACCAGTTCGAGATTGCCGCTGTTGTCGCTGTACCAGGCGAGCCCGCTTTCCGGCTCGAGGAACATCGGGTCGACCGACTGGGTTTCGAACTCGCGGTCGAGCACGAGCTGAGACGGATCGTCCTTGCCGAGCTGGGCGCGGATCGCTTCGCCATGGATTGCGGCCTTGGCGTAGTCAGCCTTGGTCTCCTTGGCGAGCGGCAGCCAGACCGGCAGCGCTGCGTTCTGGATGCGGCTCGGCGAGACCCAGCCGGCCTGGATCGGCGAATAGACGTCGGGCGCCTCAGGCGTGGCGCCGGCGACGCGGGTGAAGCGATAGGCGCCGTAGTTCGGCAGGATCACCGGACCGGTTTCGTCGCCGAATTTGACGAAGCCGACATCGCGCAGCGCGAGGCGTGCGCGGTCGAAGGCGTCGAACTGCTCGAAGATCAGCAGCGCGACCGGCTGCCCGAGATAGAGCGGTGTCGTGCCGACCGGGCAGAACAGATCGCCGGTATAGAACTCCGGCACCCGCGTGCCGATCCGGTCGAGATCGGCCGACGTCACGACGACCGAGGGCTTCGCCGGACCATCGAGCCGGGCGAGGTCCATGCCGGCATAGACATGCGTGGCGTCGTTGGCGCGGACCAGGATGGCGTGCGAGGTGGTCGCAGGCCAGCCCGGCATGTCGACGGCGCGAAAGTCGGAGGCGTAGAGCTTTGCGCCGGTGACCTTGGCCACCCCGTCGACCCGGCCGGCGCCCTTGGCCACCGGATTGAAATGGCCGCGCCCGGGAAGCGTCTCGCGGGTCGCGAAGGCCGGTTCCTTCGCAAGCGCGAGATGCGACAGGCTGACCGAGATGCCGCCTGCCGACAACCACTTCACGAAGTCGCGTCGCGAGGGCCGCATGGTCTGATCTCTCATCAACGCTTCGGTGGCGTATCACGCCGCGGTTTATGAATTGGCAAAATACACGCTGCAGTGTTGCGGCAAAGCGAGCGCAATCGCAATGCCGCAATAGGTCGTAGCCTTCTCACTTGCAGATCTGGCCTCACTTGAGGTCGGCGATGGTGGCCGGTCCCGGACCCGGGGTGATCAGGGTCGGCCATTGCTTGGAACCGAACGGCACCAGCGGCGGCAGGAAGGTCGTCATGCCGCGTTTCTTGGTCTCGGCGATGATCGCCTCGCGCGCGTCGCCGCCCATGAGTTCATAGTCCATCAAATGGTAGCTGCCGAAGAACAGCGCGCCCACCGAGCGGTCGGCGATGATCCGGGTCAGCGACTCCAGCATGTCCGACGGCGTGGTGGTGAAGGAGATCGTCTCGATCAGCATCAGGCGGCTGTTGATGGCGTCAGGCCCGAAGAACTGCGCCAGCACGCTGAAGATCACGTTGTTCTGCCGCGCGACGTAGATCGTGTTGCTCGCGCCATAGGTCTTGTCCCAGTCGGCGCCGAGCTGGGTCTTCCAGTCGGCCATGACGGTCATCCAGTGCGCGACCTGGGTCTGCGCGGCCCAGGCGACGTTCCTGGCGAGCAGCGGCGCCTGCTTCTTGCCGAAAGCTTCGAGCGTCGCGAAGGGGATCGCGCCGGCGGTGAGGCATTCATCCATGAAGGCGATGTTGTTCTTGAGGATGGCGCGGTTGTTGTCGCGCCAGTCCGCCTGCATTGGCGCGGCGTCGAGCCCGTCGAGCGCCGATTGCATCCGGCTGCGATAGGCTAGCATCGAGCCGCGCCACGCCTTGTCGTCGGGATTGTTGACATAGGGGCCGACCACCTCAGCCAGCGCCATCGTGCTGTGGCCGACCGATTTGAGCAGCTGATAGACGACCGGCACCTGCGGCGCTTCGGTCGGCGGCTTGCCCGGCCGGTACAGGATCAGGCGGCCGCCAGCACCGGAGAACAGGCCGAGGATCACCGGATGCTTGTCGAGGATGTTCTTCTGGAAGATCCGCGCCGCATCGCCATAGAGCTCGAACATGCCAGTGTTGAGCGCAAGCACGTCCTTGGTCGCGACATCGGCCGGCGTGGAGGCGGTCTTGCCCGCGATCGGCGCCATGTAGTCGGGCAGCGATTGGGCCAGCGCCGCGCTACCGCTGCCGAGCAGCAATGCCAGCGCGGCGGCCAGGCGAAAGCGATTGATCATCTGATGCTCCTCGAAGCCTCGCGCCAACGTCGCGGCCGGGTGTCGCCGCGCGACCATTGATGGGATGCGCAAATGCTTGGACGCAATGAACTGGAGAGTAGAGAAGTGAGAGGCCCCCGCGCGACGCAGCACAACGCGGGCGATGCCTACAGCTAAGCGACGAATCACCTGGTGTCCACAGCCGGACATTGCGGGACTTGCCCTGCGCCAAAAGACCCAATGGTGCGGGCTTTGGCCCGGTGCTATCTCGCGAACAGAATCAATTTTATTTATTGGAATTTTACGTGCTCAACGGACTTTACAAGGTCGAGTACGGCATCAACGGCGCATTCTGCCGCAGCATCATGTGCTTGCACGACGGCAAGATGATGGGAGGCAATTCAGGCTTCGCCCATCTCGGTACCTATCGGGTGACGAATGGCGAGATCGCCGGCGACGTGATCACCGAGCGTCACAATGACGATCCCAGCTTCAAGCCGCTGATGGGCGCCGACGTCGCCGCCATCAAGATCCGCGGCCGAACCGAAGGCTCGACCATCCTGCTCGAGGGGCGGGCGGACGCGATGCCTGACGGCGTGTTCTGGGCGAATTTGGCGCCGCTCGACGATGAGGCCCTGCCGCCGCGAGGGGAGGTCGGGCAAGGTGGCATCGTCAACGGGCTCTATTCCATCCATCTCCGCGCGCTCGACGGCGTCGATGCCGGCCTCACCGGGGTGATGCTGCTGATGGACGGCCGCATCCTCGGCGGCGATGCGTTCTTCTATTATCTCGGCTCGTATTCGTCCGCGAATGGCCGCTGGCGCGGCGAGATCGTCAACCAGGAGCATACGTCGGCGAAGGGCGAGTACCCGGTGTTCGGCGGCTACGAGGTCGGTATCGGTTTCGCGGGGAGCTGCTGCGAGGACGGCGCTGAGCTTGAACGCATCGCTCTCGCCGGCAAGCGCAGCCTTCGCCTGTCGGCCATCTTGCGGTTGATGCGCCGCGCGTAGAGCACGCTCAAACAAGGCAGGCTGGACTCGCTCTCAATCCTTGATCAGGAGCACGCCGCCGATGATCAGCGCGATGCCGGCCAGTCGTGAAATCGATACCGGATGCTGCGCCAGCCCGAACACGCCGAAATGGTCCATCGCGATGCCCGCGGTCATCTGACCCGCGACCACCAGCGCCAGCAAGGTTGCGGCGCCGAGCGACGGCAGCAGCAGGATCATCAACAGGATGAAGACGCCGCCGAGGATGCCGCCGCTCCAGGCCCACCATGGCACAGCCGATACCAGTTTCCAGGACGGCACCGGCTCCCGCGTCGCGACCAGCACGACCGCCATTGTCACGAGACCGCCGAGATAGCTGATGAGCCCGGCCCAAGCCGGCGAGTTCAGGGCGGACCGGAGATTGCCGTTCAGGACCTGTTGAACAGCCACGGCGATGCCGGCGCCGAGCGCGAGCAGATAGAGAAACCAGACTTGCATGTGACGCCCCAGAACCGATCGCTGAAGTATTTCATGTCATATTCGATCGGCAACGTTCGTGGCATGCGTAAAGCACGGCGCGAAACCCTAAGGATTGGGCTTCCACCCACGTCCCAGATCGAATAAGAGGCCGCAAACCCTCAGTTCCCAGTATTTGAGCATGATCCGCCTCGATAACGTCTCCAAGCAAGTCGGCCACCAGATCCTCTTCATCGAAGCCTCCGCGGCGCTCCAGAAGGGCGAGAAGATCGGCCTTGTCGGCCCGAACGGCGCCGGCAAGACCACGCTGTTCCGGATGATCTCGGGCCGGGAAATCCCCGACGAGGGCCAGGTCTCGCTCGATCGCGGCATCTCGATTGGCTATTTCAGCCAGGATGTCGGCGAAATGTCCGGCCGCAGCGCAGTCGCCGAGGTGATGGATGGGGCAGGCCCCGTCAGCGTCGTGGCAGCCGAGCTCAGGGAACTCGAGGCCGCGATGGCCGACCCCGACAAGGCCGATGAGATGGACGACATCATCGCACGCTATGGCGAGGTCCAGCACCAGTTCGAGGAGCTCGATGGCTACGCGCTCGACGGCCGCGCACGCGAGGCGCTGTCCGGTCTCGGCTTCAGCCAGGAGATGATGGACGGCGACGTCGGCAAACTCTCCGGCGGCTGGAAGATGCGCGTCGCGCTCGCGCGTATTCTTCTGATGCGTCCCGACGTCATGCTGCTCGACGAGCCGAGCAACCATCTCGATCTTGAAAGCCTGATCTGGCTGGAGCAGTTTCTGAAGGGCTATGAGGGCGCGCTGCTGATGACCTCGCATGATCGCGAGTTCATCAACCGCATCATCAACAAGGTGGTCGAGATCGACGGCGGCCAGCTCACCACCTATTCCGGCAATTACGAGTTCTACGAACAGCAGCGCGCGCTCTCCGACAAGCAGCAGCAGGCCCAGTTCGAGCGGCAGCAGGCGATGCTCGCCAAGGAGATCAAGTTCATCGAGCGTTTCAAGGCGCGCGCCTCGCACGCAGCTCAAGTGCAGAGCCGGGTCAAGAAGCTGGACAAGATCGAGCGGGTCGAGCCGCCGCGGCGGCGCCAGACCGTGGCGTTCGAATTCCAGCCGGCGCCGCGTTCGGGCGAGGACGTCGTCAGCCTGAAGAACGTCCACAAGGCCTACGGCAGCAAGCGCATCTATGACGGGCTCGACTTCATGATCCGCCGCAAGGAGCGCTGGTGCGTGATGGGCATCAACGGCGCCGGCAAGTCGACGCTGCTGAAGCTGGTTGCCGGTTCAACCGAGCCCGACGACGGCGCGGTCGCGGTCGGCGGCAGCGTCAAGATGGGCTATTTCGCCCAGCACGCGATGGACCTGCTCGACGGCGAGCGCACCGTGTTCCAGTCGCTGGAGGACGCATTTCCGCAAGCCGGGCAGGGCTCGTTGCGCGCGCTCGCCGGCTGCTTCGGCTTCTCGGGCGACGATGTCGAGAAGAAGTGCCGGGTGCTCTCGGGCGGCGAGAAGGCCCGGCTCGTCATGGCCAAGATGCTGTTCGATCCGCCGAACTTCCTGGTGCTGGACGAGCCGACCAACCATCTCGATCTCGCCACCAAGGAAATGCTGATATCAGCCCTCTCGGAGTTCGAGGGCACCATGCTGTTCGTGTCCCACGACCGGCACTTCCTTGCCGCGCTCTCCAACCGCGTGCTCGAGCTGACGCCTGACGGCATCCACCAATATGGCGGCGGCTACACCGAATACGTCGCCCGCACCGGGCAGGAAGCGCCGGGGTTGCGGAGTTAGCTCACGTTTTCCACCGCGCGCAGAACGCCTCGACGTCGCCGGACTGGAATTCGCCCAAGCGCTCCCAGATGGTTTCGGGAGGCCAGTTCCACCAGGCGATCTGCGACAGCTCGGCCGCGATCTTGCGGTTAAACCGCTCCTTGATCGGCCGGGCCGGCACGCCGCCAACGATGGTGTAGGGCGCGACATCGCGCGAGACCACTGCACCGGCCGCGAGCACCGCGCCGTCTCCGACGGTGACGCCGGGCAGCACGATCACGCCATGGCCGATCCAGACGTCATTGCCGATCACGACGCGGTCGGCGCGCCGATCGTTGAAGAAGCCATGATCGCGCTCGGCGGAGGCCGAGTAGTATTCAGGGCAGTAAGTGAAGCGGTGCTGCGAGGGGCGCTCGACCGGATGATTGGGCGCGCCGATCCGAACCTGGGCTGCGATCGCGCAGAACCGGCCGATCTGTGCGTCGGCGACGATGCAGCCGCTGCCGAGGTAGGAATAATCGCCGAGCTCGGTGTATTCGATCGCGGTGTCGCCGAGGACTTCGCAGCAACGGCCGACCTTGACCTCCCGCAGCTTGACCGTCGGCTCGATGACGGTTTCGGCAAGCTTGGGGCGGGTTGGGGTCGATTCAGTCATATGATTGTCCTCGATCGGGCAATTCGCGCGGTGTGGTATCTATCACGGCGAGCGGGCAAGGCGATGGTGGTTCGCAGTTTGCTGCCGCGGCCTGGTTCTTGAACTCGTCGACAACGGCAATCGCCTTGTTGAGCAAGTCCGCGCGTGGAATCAAGGCGCTAACCGGGTCGAGAAATATACACTGCAGATTGTTACGCTATCGAAGGTATTGCGATTCGGATGCTTGCGTTTCAGGCCTCGATAGGTTCTAAGCCCGGTGGCTTCATGACCGTTGGCATGAACAAGAAGTGCGCTGCGTGGCTCTACCACATTCTGGACAGAGTTACATCGTAGCTCGCGCGCCCCCCAAATTCCGAGGATTTCAGCATGGCCAAGATGACGAAGAATCAATTGATCGACGCGATCGCCGAGGGCACGCAGATATCGAAGAACGACGTGAGGACCGTCATCGAGCATATGGCGACTGTCGGCTACAAGGAGCTGAACGAATCCGGCGAGTTCGTCATTCCTGGCTTTGTGAAAATGTCTGTCGTGCATAAGCCTGCGACGGAAGCTCGCAGCGGTGTAAATCCTTTCACGAAAGAGCCGATGGAATTTGCAGCGAAGCCGGCCAGCAAGTCGGTCAAGGCGTCACCCCTCAAGGTCGCCAAGGACGCTGTTTAAAGACTACGGTTTGCGGCAAGCCACGCGCGCAAGCAATGCAACGGCGCATGGCCTGCCGCGCTGTGTCCGGCTTGTCCGGCCCAGCATCGCCCGCTACGCTTCCCAAAAAAATAGCGGGAGCGAAGCGGCATGAAGCAGATCAGGATCGGCGACATCACGATCGACGCAGTGATCGAGCGGGAGGGGCCGTGGCGGCGGCCGCAGGATTTCTTCCCGGCCTATGACGAGGCCGTGTTCAAGCATCACCTGAAGACGATAGAGCCGGAGGTCTTCGATGCCGCGCGCGGCATGATGGTGATCACCTATCAGACCTTCGTGGTGCGGACGCCGCGCTACACCATCCTGGTCGACACTTGCACCGGCGAGGACAAGGGACACCCGCCGCCGTTCGATTTCCCGGGCAAGGAGCGCTGGCGCAACGAACTGTTCGCGCTCGGCATCTCCTATGAGCAGATCGACTACCTGTTCTGCACCCATCTGCATATCGATCACACCGGCTGGAACACCACGCTGCGCGACGGCCGCTGGGTGCCGACCTTCCCGAACGCGAAATATGTCTTCCACAAGGGCGAGTATGCCGCCTGGGAGGTCGAGAACGCCAAGGGCGCCAATCCGCCCGGCACGGTGTTTCGCGACAATTGCCTGCCGATCGTCGAGGCCGGGCAGGCACTGCTGGTCGACGACGACTATGCGCTCGACGATACGGTCACGCTGACGCCGACGCCGGGACACTCGCCCTGTCATTGCTGCGTCAACATCTTCTCGAAGGGGCAGCGCGCCGTGGTCGCCGGCGACCTGATGCACCACGCGATCCAGTGCCGCGAACCGGACTGGTCGGCCAAGCCCGATTGGGACCCGAAGCAATCGGCGGTCTCGCGGCGAAAGTTCTTTGCCTCCGTTGCCGGGACCGACACGCTGATCCTGCCGATCCATTTTCCGGCCCCCACGGTCGGCCTGATCAGGGCGGACGGCGACCGCTTCGACTATCGCTTCAAGCGCGAGTAGGCGGCGCGGGCGTTCGAGGCAATGTCAGCCGGACCGCGCCGCGCTGGTCCGGCGCGGAACCTGGGTCAGAAACCGTTCGAGATCGCTGCAGAGGCGATGGGCGAGCTCCTCGTCGATCTCGAACGTCGCGACGCTACCGGAACAGTCGATTGCGATGGTGCCGCGCAATGGTGCGGCGGAGACCGCGGATACCGCGATGCTTGTTGCTCTCTGCATGGTCATGTCGTCAACTTCCCCTCGGGCCGGTTGCCGCCAATCCTGATCTCGGAATGACGGCACGTCCCTTTCGCTTTCGTTCTTCGATGAATCGCACGCCGATCTCGGTGCCGTCGACACGAACCAGTTCGCAGCGGCGGAATGCCAGTCCGCGCGAGGACAAGACCAGGAAGAACTCCTGGGCCTTCAGCACATCAAGCGTTCCATCGACCTCGAGCCGGGCACCGCTTTGCGAGACGTCGAGCAGGATGCAGCTCCGCCGCCACGTGCCGTCGACCCCCATGAGATTGACGGGATGGCGCGTCTCAAGCTTGACGCGCTCCGCCCTGCGGTCACCATACGTCATTGCGCCACTCACACTGCCTGAAGGGGTTTCGCAGCCAGCTCGCTTAGCGTCCCAAACCGGATCATGCGCTGCGCGTTTGAGAGCGGCAGTGCCTCGAACATCTTCCGAGCTTGCTCGAGCTGATCCGGTGGGACCCTGGACCCGGCCGTCCGGTAGCTCACGATGGTGGCCGCCGTATTCCAGTTCAGCCGCGATGCGCGGCAGGCGATCACGAGCCCGCTGATGTCGGCGGCTTCCATCAGCGGCGCGATCGTCTCGATCGGAACGGTCGCGAGTTGCGCCAGCGCCGCGACGACGTTGTGGACTTCCTGTCGGATTGCGAAGCGGTTGACGCTGGAATCGTTCAGCTGTCCGGAATTGTTGAGGGCCATCACCGTGGCCCGCGCCTCCGCATAGTCGATCGTGGCTGGTGGGCTTGCGGAGGCGCGGGCTGCGCCGGCATCGATCGCGGCGCGGATCGCGTGCTGGATCTCGGCGCGCGCGTTCTTGAGCAGCCGGGCTTGCTGGCGCGGCGTGGATCGCACCACGAGGTCGGCAAGAATGCGGTGAGGCAGGTCCTTGCGCGAGATCAACGCGGCTGCGATGTCCTCGTCGCGCTCGGCGGCATCGACCATCATGGCAAGGCCTGCGCTGGTCATGTCCGCGCCGGGATTGCCTGCGAGAGCGCGAAGCACATTGCTGTCGCCGCGCATCAGCAGAATGTCCGTGAGCTCCTGGTTGACGGCCTTGCGTCCGGCGATGGCGCAGAGGTGTCCCTCGGCCCGCATCCAGGCAATGTCGATCAGATCGGCGTCCGGAATGCATTCGCATTTTCGCAGGATCGGAGCGGCGACATCGGCGTCGTCATGGTTGGCCAGGCGACGGACGAGCTCCCGCGGCACCAGGCGCAAGTCGGCGAGCGAGCGGCTGAGCGTGGTCAGGGTGCGCAGCTCGACGCTCTCGGTCAGACGGATCAGGATGTCGTCGAACAGCTTGACCTGATGCTCGCTGAGGCGGTGAGCGTCGTCGAGAAACAGCCCGGCCACCTCCTGCAGCATGCGCGTGCGGAGGTCTGGGGAACCGGCTCTCAAGACGTGGTCGAGCTTGGCAATAAGATCGGGCGAGGCAATGGCTGTCATTGCGGTCCCTAAAATGTTCCGCGACGGGGAACATCATCGTTCCCAACGTCAATCTGCTCCCCGAATCTTTAATAGGGGTATAGAAATTGATGTGGAGGCTGATCCCAACGGTGGATATCCCGGCAAACACTATCGAAATTCGGCAGCAGCGCTATTTTTCCAGATTGTCCGGTTCAACCAACGGACCGCATTTTTGCTGATTGAGCTCATTGGACGATTCGTACTTTGTGCACGGAATTTATCAATGCGGCTGGCGCGCTGTGCGCGGCGCCGCGTGCAAATTTTAGAGACCATTTCACAGGAGCAGTCATTTGACGGCGCCATTGCTGGTGCCGAGAGTCTTTCGTTTTGACGATGTTGATGCATTCCGGAGTTCGATCCGAGGTCTGGATGTTGATTTCACGCCACTTGCGCGGAAGATTTCGGCCGAGCAGGTCATCCTGAGTTTGCCGGGATGCGAGCTCAACTACACGCAGTCCTTTCCGCGGATCGTCGACGCGCAGCTTGCGCGGCAGACCACCGCGGTCGGTTTCACGATGGATGACGGCGTTCCGATGCGGTTCAACGGCGTCGAGCGCGATCGTGCGGTGATCGTGCTCGGCGGCGGCGGCGCGTTCTACACCTCCGTGGAGGAGACGCCCCGCCAATATGCCTCGATCATGTTCACGCCCGAGATTGTCGACCGCGGCTGGCCGAGTGCCGGGCTCCATTTCAGCATTCACGAGATCTCTCAACGCGCGCAGGATCGGCTGCGCGAAGTCGTGAGACAGGTTCTGCTCGTCACGTCAGACCAGGTCACGATTGCGGAGTTCGCGACGGGCGCGTCGATCAAGGAGACACTGCTCGCCGCAATCGACAACGCGTTCGCCGAGATCGTGCCGGCCAAGTGGGCGACGAGGGCCAACACGACGCGCCAGTTCAAGGTCTTCAATGACGCGCGCGCCATTCTGGCCGGCGACGTGGCTCACCCGATCTACAGCGGCGAACTCGCCCGGCAGATCGGCGTGTCGGTGCGCACGCTGCATGACGCGATCCAGCGCTACCGAGGCGTCAGCCTGCATCGCTATCTGCGGCTGCGCCGGCTCTGGCTGGTGCGCCAGCAGCTGCTCGCCGGTGCGCCCAGCGTCAAGGCTTGTGCGCTGGCCTACGGGTTCTGGCACCTCAGCGATTTTTCGCGGAGCTATCGGTCGCAGTTCGGGGAAGCGCCATCGGAGACGCTGGCGGCCTCGCGCCGCACTGGCGTCGTGCCCACCGATCCGTCTGGCGGCAGACACGATTCGTAACAGTACGCTGAACGGAATCTTTACGGCCGCCGAGGAATCTGTTGGTACGATTCCACCAGAGGCGGGCTGATGCATCCCCGACGATTTGCGCGTGTTCGTCCGACAGGATGTGTATCCAGCGTGGTCAAGCTCCAGCTCGAACCGAAGGGGCCACTGATCGAATGCCGGCTGGTGGACTATTCCGCCGGCGGAGTCTGCCTGGAATTCTCCAAGCCCGTCCAGTTGCCCGAACGTTTCGAAATGTTTCACGGCAACACCCGGAAGCGTTGCCGGCGGGTCTGGAGCAAGGGCGTCCGGGTCGGCGTCTCGTTCTGAGGACACCGATCAACAGCGGTTCGGGCCGCGCCCTGCGCGACCCGATTGAGTCCCGATGAAGTCTGTCCCGATTGAGGCGGCTAAATAGGCGCCGCCGAGAGGCTCAGGCGCCGCTCTGGCACTTCTTCATGAACGAGCTCTTGGCCGCGCCGGCGAGCTTCTTGCCGTCGGAGCCGACCGCCTTGGTCTCGCAGGTATCCATCGTGCACTTCTTCATGAACGAGGTCTTGGCCGCGCCGGCCAGCGGCTTGCCGTCCTTGCCGACGGCCTTCGTCTCGCAGGAGGCGTCCTGTGCAAATGCCGAACCGGCGGCAAAGGTCGCGATCACCGCCGCCAAGAAAATCCGCTTCATCTGGGTTCTCCCTAAACCAAACCAGTGGCCGGATTGGATATCGGATTCTTGGCCCGATCAAGTTCCCACAGCCGAATTTGTCTATAAAATACCCGGATTGCCGTGAGAAATTTCCGTGTGCAGCGCGGAACAAAATGGGGGAAACGCGGAATGGAATTCGAGACGCTGGTACAGACACGCAAAAGCGTGCGCGGGTTCAAGAAGCAGCCGGTGTCCCGGGCGACCGTCGAGGGGATCATCGAGGTGGCCAAGCGCGCGCCGTCCTCGATGAACACCCAGCCCTGGCACGTCCATGTCCTGACCGGGGCGCCGCTCGAGGAAGTGCGCCGCCGCAACATGGAGGAGATGATCGCTGGCGCCAAGGCCAAGCGCGACATCATCAGCCACGGCGAGTACCAGGGTGTGCACCGCGGCCGCCAGGTCGACATCGCCAAGAAGCTGTTCGGTGCCATGGGGATTGCCCGCGACGACAAGCCGATGCGGCAGGATTGGGTGCTGCGCGGCTTCCGCCAGTTCGACGCCCCGGTCTCGCTGGTCCTGGCCTATGACAGGATCCTCGATCCCGGCGCGGTCTGCCATTTCGACCTCGGCGCGCTCTGCTACGGCATCGTGCTGGCAGCCTGGGATCGCGGCCTCGGCAGCGTGATCAACGGCCAGGGCATCATGCGCTCCGACATCGTGCGCGAGGTCGCCAACATCCCGGAAGAGCAGGTGATCATGACCTGCGTCGCGATGGGCTATCCCGATGACAGCTTCGCCGCCAATGCGGTGCGGTCGGACCGCGAGGCCAACAGCGATTTCGTCCGCTACGTCGGCTTTGCCGACTAGAAAGGCTGCGACCAGTGCGGACCGGCGGCAGCAAAACTCGTGACGCGGTTGTCGGACGCGTTCGCGAAATCCGGCGGCAAGCTTTCGCTGGTTCGAGCGGCTGCATTCGGCAGCGACGGTCACATGCTGTTCAGCGAGAACGGATCGGCGATCTCGGCACCGATCGTCGATCGCTTGCTTGCGGCCAACAATCTCGTGCTGCGCGATCGGCTGCTCGACGCGCCTGAGCGTCCGGCGCAATTGCGCACGCGCTGACCGCGCCGCGGGATATTGAATTCCGCACCATGAAACCCTCGCGCGACAGTGAGCGTGCGCGCGCGTTTCCGCTATTTGTGTCGACAAAAAATGCGCTACTGGTTTTGTGAAGCGAAACAGCACAGGCGAGGAATCTCAGATGAGCGATGACGAACAGACAGCCATGATCCGCGAGACCGTCGCGAGATTCGTCGATCGCGAACTCATCCCGCTCGAGCCGCAATATCTGAAATCGAAATTGCCCGGCAGCGATCATCCCGAGCTCACCTCGGAGCAGCGCAAGCGGCTGCGCGATGTCTCGAAGGAACTCGGCCTCTGGGGCCTCGATGCGCCCGAGGATCTCGGCGGCCACGATTTGCCGACGCGCACGATGGCCGCGGTGCATGAAGAGCTCGGCCGCAGTTGCGTGCCGTTCGTGCTGCCGCCGGACTCGCCGAACCTGCGCATGCTGCAGGCCGTCGGCACCGACGCGCAGAAGAAGAAATATCTGCAGCCCTATATCGAGGGCCGGATGGCGTCGGCGATCGCGATCTCCGAGCCCGGCGCCGGCGGCGATCCCGCGGGCATGAAGACGCGAGCGGTGCTCGAAGGCGAGCAGTGGGTGCTGAACGGCCGCAAGATCTGGATCAGCAATGCGCGCACCGCCGACTTCATCATCGTGATGGCGCGCGTCGGCAGCGACCAGCGCCAGGGCGGCATCACCTCCTTCATCGTCGAGAAGGGCACGGCGGGCTTCATCATCGAGCGCGAGATCCCGATGGTCGGCGGCGGCTCGACCTATGAGATCGTGTTCGAGGACTGCCGCATCCCGAAGGACTCGGTGCTGGGCGAGGTCGGCAAGGGCTACGCGCCGATGCAGTTGCGCCTGCGCACGCGGCGGCTCGAGATGGGATCGACCTGCGTCGGCATCACCAAGCGTGCGCTCGACATGATGTGCGAGCACGCCAAGCAGCGCGAGACGTTCGGCGTCAAGCTCGCCGAGCGCCAGGCGATCCAGTGGTGGATCGCCGACATCTCCACGCGCATGCATGCCTGCCGGCTGATGGTGCGCGAGGCCGCCGACAAGACCGATCGCGGCGAGGACATCCGCCACGAGGCCTCGATGATCAAGGTGTTCGCGACCGAGATGGCCTATGACGCCTGCGACCACGCCATGCAGACGCTCGGCGCGCTCGGCGTGACGCTGGAATTGCCGCTGAACGCGCTCTGGCAGAAGGCCCGCCTGATGCGGGTGTACGAAGGCCCGAGCGAGGTCCATCGCCAGGCGATCGCCCGCCGCGTGCTCGGCCTGCGCGGCGGTTAAGTCGCGACGTCCACCACCACCTTGCCGGTCGCGGTCCGGTCCCGGATCGCGGCATGCGCCTCGGCGATCGCCGCCAGCGTGAAATGGCGCGGATCGAGGCGCGGCGCGACCTTGCCGCTCTCGACCAGTCGCGTCGCCTCGCGCAGGATCTCGCCGTGATGCGCGCGGCCTTCGCCGGTCAAAAGCGGCAGCAGCGTGAACACGCCGGAGTACGTTGCGGCACGAAAGGACAGCGGCGCCAGCGCGTGCGTGCCCCAGCCGAGCGCGCTGACGACATGGCCGAAGCGCCGCACCGCATTGAAGGAGGCGTCGAGCGTCGCGCCGCCGACGGTGTCGAACACGATGTCGAAGCCGCGGCCTTGCGTGTGGTGGGCGACGTAATCCGCGACGGTCTCGCTGGCGTAGTCGATCGGCGTCGCGCCGAGACGCTCGATGAGGGGCACGCTGTTCGCCGAACCGGTGGCATAGACGTCGGCGCCAGAGGCACGCGCGATCTGGATCGCGACATGGCCGACGCCGCCGGCGCCGCCGTGGACGAGCACTTTCTGGCCGGCGGTCACATGCGCACGATCGACCAGACCTTCCCACGCGGTGATGAAGATCAGGGGCAGCGCCGCCGCTTCGCGCATGGTGAGATTGGCAGGCTTCGGCGCCAGCAGATCGGCATGGACGGCGGCGTAGTCCGCAAGCGAGCCTTGCAAGCCGCCGACGCCGCCGGTCATGCCGTAGACCTCGTCACCCCTGCGGAAGGCCGTGACATTGGCACCGACGGCCTCGACCACGCCGCTGAGATCGATCCCGAGGATGGCTGGCAGCGGCTGCCGCGCATGCACGGCCTGACCGGCGGCGACCTTGAGGTCGAGTGGATTGACGCCGCTGGCCTTGATGCGGACCAGCACCTGCCCTGGACTTGCCTGTGGCCGCACGATGTCGGTCAGGCGAAAAGGCTTGGCGGGTGCGTCGAGTATCGCGGCCTGCATCGAGGATTGGTCGGTCATGTCGGGCTCCTTGGTTGCACCTAATCTGACGAAATCAATATTGTTTGGAAATATACATTGCTGTACAGTTTCCATTCATTTTTGAATGGGTTGGCCAGTGGAATGGAGCGATCTGACGGTCTTCCTCGCCATCGCGCGGGAGGGCACGCTCGGTGCGGCGGCGCGCAAGCTCGGGCAGAGCCAGCCGACCATGGGGCGGCGGCTGCGCGAACTCGAAGCGTCGCTCGGCCAGACGCTGTTTCAGCGCACCGCCGACGGCTTTGTGCTGACAGACGAGGGAGCAAGTGTGCTCGTCCATGCCGAGCGGATGGAGGAGGAAGCCGAAGCCATGCAGCGCCAGGTCGCCGGACAGGATCGGCAGCTCGACGGCCTGCTGCGGATCTCATCGTCGGACTGGTTCGGCGCGCATCTCCTGACGCCGGTGCTCGCCGAGTTTGCAAAGCTTCAGCCACGGGTCGTGGTGGAGCTGTTGACTGATGCGCGGCTGTACAGCCTGCCGCGCCGCGAGGCCGACATTGTGTTCCGCATCACGCCGTTCGACGAGGCGGAGGTGATCTCGCGGCGGCTGATGCACATCGCCTACGGCGTCTATGTGCGGGCCGACAGCTCGCTAGCACCGAAGCCGGGCGATGGGCGCGGCACGCCGCTGATCACGATGGACACGGCGTTCGGCGGCATGCCCGATGCGGTCTGGCTGAAGCAGATGCTGCCCAATGCCCACATCGTCTCCCGCAGCAACAATCGCCAGGTGCAGGCGAGGATGTGCGCGGAGGGCGCCGGCATCGCGGTGCTGCCGCGTCCGCTGGCGGATTCAATAAACGACTTGCGTTTGATCGATCTCGGCGCGCCCCCTCCGGAGCGTGACACATTTGTCGGCTATCATCGCGACCTGAAGCGGCTGGCGCGCCTGCGCGCGCTGCTCGATCTCCTGATCGACCGGCTCGCGAATTAGCTACGCCGCCCGCACGTCGGAGAGGAAGCGGTTGACCTGGCCGGCGAGGTCCTTGGACTGCGTCGAGAGCTGCTCGGCGGCGCCCAGCACCTGGGTTGCCGCCGCGCCGGTGTCGTCGGCGGCGCGCTGCACGCCGGAGATGTTGGAGTTGACCTCCTGGGTGCCGCGCGCGGCTTCCTGAACGCTGCGCGAGATCTCCTTGGTCGCCGAGCCCTGTTCCTCGATCGCGGCGGCAATCGCAGTGCCGATCTGGTCGATCTCGGTGATGACGTCGACGACGCTCCGGATCGCGGTCACGGTCTCGTCGCTTGCGGTCTGGATCGCGGTGATCTGCTCGGAAATCTCCGTGGTCGCCTTCGCGGTCTGGCCGGCCAGCGACTTCACTTCCGAAGCGACGACGGCAAAGCCGCGGCCGGCCTCGCCGGCGCGGGCCGCCTCGATAGTGGCGTTGAGCGCGAGCAGGTTGGTCTGCGCCGCGATGCTCTGGATCAGGGTCACAACGTCGCCGATCTTCTGGGCACCCTCGGCAAGCGAACGCGCGGTATCGCCGGTGCGACGGGCATGGTCGACCGCACGGGCGGCGATCTCGGTCGAGGTCGCGACTTGGCGGGCGATCTCCGAGATCGAGGAGGTCAGTTCCTCGGTCGCGCTCGCCACCGTCTGCACGTTGGTCGAGGTCTGATCCGACGCCGCGGCGACGACCGCGGCCTGGCGGTTGGTGGCGGCCGCGGTGGCGGACATCGATTGCGCGGTGTCCTCCATCACCGAGGACGCCGCGGACAATCCGCCGACCAGCTCGGTGACCTTGGCTTCGAAAGCACGGGTCAGATCGTCGAGCACGCGGGCGCGGCGTATCTTGACGTCGTTCTCGGCTTCCTTCTCGGACGCAAGGCGATCGGCTTCGATCCTGTTGTCCTTGAACACCTGCACGGCGGCGGCCATCGCACCGATCTCGTCGTTGCGCGCGGCGCCCGGGATCGCCTCGGCGACGTCGCCCGCGGCGAGGCGCGACATCCGGCCGGTGAGGGCGGCGATCGGGTTGAGGATCCGGCGGCGGACCACGACGATGAGGCCGGCGCTGACGGCAATGACCGCGAGCAGCCCGATCAGTGCGATCACGAAGCTGAAGCGCGCCGATGAATAGGCGCTCGCAAGCACCTGCTCGGCATTCTCGTAGAACGAGTCGCGCACGGTGATGATGGCGGCGAGGCCGATCTGCGATTCCGGATAGTAGGTGTCGAGATCCAGCTCGTACTTGCCGGTCACTGCGCCTTCCTTGGCAAGCTTCAACGCCTTGCCGAAGCGCTCGACATAGTCAGCCTGCATCTTGCCGAGCGCCGTCATGACGTTGGCCGGCGTCGCCGGATTGTTGCGCAATTCCTGCAGCGTCGAGAGGATCTGCTCGGTGCGGCCGGTCGAGCGGTAGAGTTCCAGCTTCTCCGGCTCGGTCGCGACGCGCTTGGCGCCGACCAGCGCCTTGTGCAGGCTGGCATTCAGGCCGCCGGTGTCGCGCAGCATCCAGGCGACGTTGGCGTAGCTGGCCTGGCGATAGGCATTGCCGTCGAGGCCGGCGAGGCGGCGCACCTGCTCGTCGAGCAGCGTGGTGACACCGGCGTTGAACACGGAGTTGTCGGCGACGATCTTGCCGGCGGCGGCGCGGCGCGCATCGGCCGGTCCGGCGATTGCGGTCGCGATGGCGTCGCGCAGCCCGGCAAACTTCACCTTCAGCGCGTCGATCTCGCGCGCGACGGCCTCGCCATCGTCGAGCGATCCCGGCAGGGTGGCGCGCACCTGGTTGACCTTGGCGAGGGCACCGTCGGTCAGTTGACGCTGACGGTCGAGCTCAGCGATCTGCTTTGGCTCGATCGTGCCGCCAGCGAGCAACAGGTTGGTGGCATAGCCACGCTCGGGGTTCATGTAGCGCGGGATATCCCCGACGGCGCGGACGATCTCGAGCCGGCTCTGCGCGGTCGAAACCTTGTCCATGGTCTGGTACTTGGTCGCCGCGACATAGGCCGCCAGGCCACCGCCGACCGCGGACAATGAGACAATCGCGGCCGTCAGGAGAGTACCGATTTTCATGGGATGCGCGCCATTTCTTGACGAAAGCGGGAAGGCCTCAACCGTACCGGGTGCGCATTAAGCTTGGGTTTATGATGCGGGAGCCGTGGCGATCCCGCACATTCGTATTGTCCAAAAGTCGGAGGCGCCGGGCCGCTCGGCCGCGCGTGGCGGCACGGCGGTGACGATCGGTCAGCGCTCGTCGTCCTCAGCGCCCTTGGTCGCGGCGCGGTGCTGGGTCGCGCCGCCCGTACCGGCCTCGCCGCAGGGAAGCTGGTTCCAGGTGCCGTCGGCGGCCTGTTGGTAGGCCTGGCAGCCGGTCGAATTGGTTGTGGTGGCGGCTTTTTCGTCGGCTTTCTGCCGCTCGGCACTCTTCGCCAGCGCTGGCGTGGCAATGGCAGCGATGGCCGCGAGCGAGCCTGCGAAGACCAGCTTTGCGATCCGCATGTCGGGTTCTCCTTCTCGAAGCGAAAACATATCCAGAAAACAAATCTGGCAATTTTTGGCCGCGGCGAGGGACCTGCGACGAATTGCTTAATGCCGGGAAAACGCGCCGGAATGCCCGTTAACATCTGCGCGCGAGCCGCGGGACGGCTGTCGCAACGCCGTGGTAGGATCGCGCCATCATGACCCACCGCATTCTCGTTCTGTACGGCTCCTATCGTTCGGATCGCATGGGCATCCGTCTGGCGCACTTCGTCGTCGACGGCCTTCGTGCGCGCGGCGACGATGTCGAGTTGATCGACGCCAAGGAGGTCGGCCTGCCGATGCTCGACCGGATGTACAAGGAACATCCCAAGGGCCAGGCGCCGGCCGTGCTCGAAACGCTCGCCGGAAAGATCCGCGACGCCGATGGCTTCCTGTTCGTCACCGGCGAGTACAATTGGGGCATCCAGCCCGGGCTGAAGAACCTGACCGATCATTTCCTCGAGGAATGGTTCTGGCGTCCCGCGGCGATCGCGAGCTACTCGGCCGGGCGTTTCGCCGGTGCGCGCGCGGCGACCGCCTGGCACGGCACGCTCTCGGAGATGGGCATGGTAGTGGTGTCGAGCACGATCAGTGCGGGGCCGATCGCGCAAACCCTGTCCGCCGAAGGCAAGCCGATCGGCGAGGGCGGCAAGTCGCTCGAACGCGCCTTTCCACGCTTTGCCGACGACTTCACCTGGTGGATCGAAGCCGCCAAGGCACAGCGGGCACGCAAGGCGCCGCCATACTGAGCACAGGGCTGCACGTCCTCGGAGACAGGCATCATGAGCCTCTTCACATCGCCGTTCGATCCCGCGCGCGAGGCAGCTCTGGTGACCGGCGCCGGCAACGGCATTGGCCGGGCGATCGCGCAGGCCCTGGTCGGCGAAGGCGTGCGTACGGTGTTCGCCGACCTGCATGAGGACAAGGTATTGGCCGCCATCAAAGCCGCTCCCCGTCCCGATCTCGCCGTACCCTGGGTCGGCGATCTCGCGCAACGTGTGGCGTGCGACGCCCTGCTGGCGCATGCGCAAGCCGCGGTCGGGCAGGTGACGCATTTTGTCCATAGCGCCTCGCCGCCGCGGCGCGAGGCCGATCATGCGATGGCGGTCGATGAAGAGACCTGGCGGCAGATGCACGCGATCAACCTCGATGCGGGCTTTCATCTGTCGCGCGAACTGGCGCGCAAGCTGATCGCGGCGAAGCGGCCTGGCTCGTTTCTGCTGCTTACCTCGCTGCATGCCGGCACGCCGCGCAACCTGCCGCATTACTCGACGGCGAAGGCCGGGATGGCGATGCTGGTGAAGGAGCTTACCAGGAGTTGGGGCCGCTACGGCATCCGCGTCAATGCGCTGGTGCCCGGTGCGATCGCGGCTGGCGGCTTCGTCGCCGATCCCGCGCTGGCCAGGCACATTCCGCTCGGGCGGCTTGGCCAGGCGGACGATCTCGCACCGATGGCGCTCGCCGTGCTCTCGCACAGGCTCTCCGGCTACGTCACCGGCGCATCGATCGTGGTCGACGGCGGCCTGTCGCTGACCAACTGGTTCGCGCCGCCGCAGTTCGATTGAGAATCGAGGCTTACTCCTTGGTCCTGATGTAGCCCGCAAGCCGCGTCTTCTGGTCTTGGCACCAGGTCGTCATGCTGCCGGCGCGGCGCTGGTCGAGGTCGGTGCTCTGGGTCGCGATCGCGACTTCGGTCATCAGGTCGTCGGCCTGCTTCTCGCCCATCTTGCCGCCGGTGTGCATGTAGGCGATCGCCTTGCGCACCTGCTCGGTGGTGCCGTCGGGCAGGTGCATGTCCTGCGCGCGCTGCACGAGGTCCTGATAGACGAGATCGGTGCCGGGGCACTCGACCTTGGCGGCGAAGGCCTGAAGCACCATGGTGACATAGGCCGCGCGCGGATCGGCGTGGGCCGGTGTTGCCGCGACGATCAGGCCACCGATCAGCAGAGCGTAACGCATCGAATTCCTCCCGATGTTTTAGACATTTTGCCGCAAGGCTAGCGTCCGCGGGAACCGACTGCAACCGGAAGGACACACTTGCCGAAGGAACCGATCAAACAGCCGTGTTCCAATCTGCGCTGCCACGATTTCAGCACGATTTCGGCAGCAAGTGCCACAACTTGACGCAGGGGAGAATGATCGTGTCGAAGTTGGGGCTTGCTGCGGTGCTGATGGGGTCGCTTGCACTTGGCGGCTGCATGCAGGCGACGCTGTCGCCGGTGACGGATGCCGCAATGACGCCGCGCGATCGGCAATTGCTGGCGCATCCGCCGTATGCGGAGGCCAAGATTCCGGATCAGTTCTAGCGCCACATTGTCGACTACACGCGGAAGGAGCAGCCGGGTTCGATCCTGGTCGATACCGACGCGCGCTACCTCTATTACGTGCTGCCCGGCGGCAAGGCGATCCGCTACGGCGTCGCCGTCGGCGAGGAGGCGATGGCGTTCTCCGGCGTCGCCACCGTGGGCCGTCTCGCCGAATGGCCGGACTGGGTTCCGACCAAGGACATCCAGGAGCGGCTCGGGCCGTATCCGGCGCGTGTCGCCGGCGGACCGGCCAATCCGCTCGGTGCCCGGGGCATCTACCTCTACCAAGGCAACAAGGACACGCTCTACCGCATCCACGGCACCAACCAGCCCGAATATATCGGGCAGGCGATCTCGTCGGGCTGTATCCGCATGAACAATGCCGACGTCATTGATCTCTACCAGCACGTCAAGCCGGGCGCGACCGTGGTCGTGCTGCCGCCGGGACAGAGCGCCTAATTCGCATTTGAGATACAAAGAAGGGCACCGATCGCGTCCGAGCGATCGGTGCCCTTTCGTTTGCCCGCTAATGCGCGATGAGATCAGGTTGAATCGTCATCGCGCTTTAGCTTCTTGTTTGCGCATGATCTTGTCGGAAAACCGCTTCGCACTTTTCCGGATCATGCTTTAGCGTTGGCAGGCCGTCAGCGGAGCGGCATCGGCGGCCGAACCACGGGGCCGTTATCATCAGCATCGACAACCGAGGACTGCTGCGATTGCACCGCCCGCGGCGCGACAGCCTGCGGTGCGGCTGCAACGGGCGCCGGCAGCGGTGCTGCTGATGCCGGCGGGATGTAGGCCTGCGCCGGGCGGCGGATCGGCGGCGGGGCAACAGCCGTGCGTGGCGCCGTCGGGTACGGCGTGATCGCGGCACGCGGGCGCGGCGCGACCGGCCGCGGTTCGACGGCCCTGGTCTCGGTCGTCCGTGCGACCCGCTGCGTCAACTGATCCTGACCCGCCTTCAGCTGATCGATGCTGGTCTTGAGCTGTTCGATCTGCTGTCCCATCGACGCAAGATCGTGCGCCATCGAGTGCAACAACTGCGTTTGGTCAGGCGCGGCTGCGGCGGGCGCCGCCGGGGAAACCGGCGCCGCCGCTGCAGCGGGTGCTGCGGCCGCCGCTGGCTGCGCTGCAGCGACGTCCTGTGGCGCAGCCGCCGGGGCAGCCTCAGCCGGCTGGTCGGCGGCAGCCGTCTGAGCGGGCGGCGGGCTCGCCTGGTCGGCAACGGGAGTGGCTTTGCCCGGCAGCAGCGACGTCAGGGCCTCGACCTGGGGCACGTACTCCGCCACTATCTGCTTGACGCGATGGCCGTAGTGTTGCCACGCCGCGGTGCCCATGGCGCCGGCGATCGCGAACACGAACCAGAAGGCGCGGATCGCCCATTTGTTGGTCGGACGCGGCGCGCGTTCCAGTCTGATGTCGTCCAGCCTGCCGTCATGGCTTGCGGCGCTGTACTCCGGCGCGGCCGGCGGCGCCGTCACCGGTATCGGCGTCACCGGTGGCACCGAGGCGACTGGCGCGACCTGTGGCGTGGAAGAGGGGGCGAGGCTCGGGCCGAACCAAGGCTCGCGTTGCCCCGCCGCTCCCTTGGCGGCGGGTGCCGGCGCGGTGGCGGCATTGTCCGGGCGGGTTGCAGTGAAGCTATGTTCGATCGCGAAAATATCGTGCGGATCTGCGTCTTTCAGTGTCGATTGCATGGCGGTCCCCGTTTCAGTCCAAGGTCAACCGCAAATGGGCGGCCGGCAATTTGAGCTCTGTATCGACCCCTGGCCCTGGGCCCCACGACTCCAGTCCGGTTTGACCAAAGCAAGGCGAGAGGGTGGAGAGGTTGGGGAGTTTCGGGAACCAAACTGGGAGCCGAGGGAGCGGGCGCCCACCCACGCAGGCGGGGAACCTTCGAGACCGCATTTCCGGGTGAATCTCCCCGGTTGTGTGGCGCATCCACCACACCCGAGGGGAAATCGGCTCGCCTGCGGCACGTCCGATCACGCTCCGCCACCGTTCCGCCCCGATTGGATTCGGCCATGCGGGTGTTGGATTTTCGGCTTGGGCTGGGGCGCGAGTTGGGGATGCAACATGTCACGCGACGATGCAGTCATTTCGTACGTCGACGTCAAACGCAGCGCGCGCGGTGCGGCGCCGGCAATCCGGTTGGCTCGTGCGCGGAAGCCGCTGCGGCTCTGCGCCATCGTGATCGGCGCCGCGTCGCTTGCGGCCTGTGCGCAGTCCTCCGTCGTCAGCCAGCGCTCGCAGGCGCTCGCGAGCCGGTCGGTGTCGGCCGAGCCGACCCGGGCTGCGTCGTCGGCGACGCGCACACATGTCGCAACCGCGCGCAAGCACACGCCGTACGCCTCACGCAAAGGCGGCGAGACCAGGATCGCGTCGCAGGGCGTCGCGAGCTTCTACAGCGACGAGCAGGAGACCGCGAGCGGCGAGAAGTTCAACGCGCACGAACTGACCGCCGCGCATCCGACATTGCCGTTCGGCACCAAGCTGCGCGTCACCGACGTCAAGACCGGCCGTTCGGTCACGGTGCGTGTCAATGACCGCGGGCCTTACGTTCCCGGGCGCATCGTCGACGTCTCGTATTCTGCCGCACAGTCGCTCGGCATGATCGGCAAGGGCGTCGCGAATGTCAGGCTCGACGTGGTGCAGTGAGCTGCGTCGCAAGCCAGGTTCGGGATTTTTGCCGGACGGATCGGGAAAAAGTCCCGGTGTTGCGCGCGCTTTAATCCTGTTGTCCGAACGCTGGCAACAAATAGAATTGATGCCGCTACTTCCCGCGCTCTCCTTTTCCAGGCGCGTGGATTTCAACCCAATGAACCTTCCCCGCCTTGGCGTCCCACCGAGGCGGGGTTTTTCTTTGAGGCATGCGCGCCGCATGTGTTGACAGGGCCTGAGCCATCTGCGGCAAGATCCGGCACATGCTGGATATGCCGACCTTGATGGGTAAGTTGAGCTAGCCGCGACCGCACGTTGCGCTTTGGCGTATCTGGCGCCTTTGCTTCCACCAAATTGTCATGCTCCCGGCGAATTGCGGCCCAACGCCGCTGCCAACACACCGCCGAATGGATGACGTCGGCGAGGGACAAGCGTTGGCCTACAAGATGATCGCAGAACGCGAGAACGAAACGGTCAGGATCGAGCGGGAGAGCACCTTCATCATCGTCGCCAAGGCCAGGGTCTGGGCGAGCGAGGGATGGCAGGTGGTGATCACCGACAAGGACGGAAAATCATACCCGCCGGAGGAATTCGACAAGCTGCTTGCGGCGTAATGCTCAATCACGTTTTGCGCGTGATCTCCGCGCAAACGCTCCGCGCTTGTCGCGAGGGAAAACCGCTTCGCACTTTTCCGGATCATGCGCATGCGCTAGCGCTGCGCTGACACCAGCATCATCATCGGCCGTTCGAGTTCGTCGGCCAGTTCGGGCACAGCCTTGATCTGCTCCCGCGTCGGGGAGAATTCCTCGACATGGCGAAGCGTGAAGCCGGCACCGATCAACGCATTGAGCGTGGTGCCGATGGTGCGGTGATATTTCAGCACGCCTTTCACATACCAGTCGGTCCGGCGTTCGCCTTCGATGAAGTAGCTGTTGACCGGCCAGGTCTTGCGGCCGTCCTGGTCCTGTCCCCAGCCGGGATGGGCGGCGGCCATGTAGATCGGATGCTCGATGGTGAAGACCAGATGCCCGTCCGGGACGAGCGTGCGATACAGCATTCGCGCCAGGCGATCGAAGTCCCTGATGTAGTGGAAGGTGAGGGCGCTGTAGGCGAGGTCGAACGTGGCCTTCGGCAGCTCCAGCGTTTCGAGGTCGGCGATCTCGTAGGTGATGGCCGGATCCTGCGTCATCGCCGTGGCGCGCGCGATCATGTTCTGCGAGAGGTCGACGCCGAGCACGCCGGAGGCGCCTTGCTCGCGCATCCAGCGCGACATCCAGCCGAAGCCGCAGCCGAGATCGACTACGCGCTTGTCTGGGATGTCGGGCAGCATCGCGCGGATCGCGGGCCATTCGGGCGTGCCGAGCAGCCCGCGGACCTGCCGCGGCAACTGGCTGTAGCCGGCGAAGAAGCCGGGGTCGTCATAGATGTTCTGCGCCATGGGTCCGGCAATTCGAGAGGGTACGGAGTTCCCCCTCTGTCTAATCGCCGCCGCAGCGCGTGGAAACCGCTGATTATGCGGCGCCGGGCGGGATGGTGGAACCAGACGTGGCGTTCGGCGGTTTTGATGTCAGTCCGCGGGACGCGCGGTCACGCCTGTCCCTGCGGCGTCAGACAGCAGAGGAGAGCGCCATGATAGCCGAGATGCAGATCCACACCATCGCGCGGCAGATGCTGGAGAAGCACGGCCTGCAGGCGATTGCCGAGGCGGCGCAGAACGCCATCGCCTGCGAGAGCAAGGGCGAGACCGAAGAGGCCCGCGAATGGCGCCATATCGAGGACGCCATGAAGATGATGCGCGGACCGCATCAGAGCTGACCGCCGGAAGTCACTATGCCTGATCGAATGATCCGGCGCCGCGCGCTGGAGCATTCGACTTGCGAATCCCCAAGGTTGTTGCCTTCTCCGGAAATTCCGGGAACTCTGTTCCGGCAAGCATCAGACAAATTTTCTATATGGGGGAATTCGCCATGACCTTTTCACTGTACGACGCGACCGTTGCCAACTATCTGCAGATCCTCGGCGCCGCCTCGGGCTTTCTCGACAAGAGCCTCGCGCATTTCAAGGAGAACGGCATCGATCCGGCCGAGATCGTCGAGACCCGGTTGTTTCCGGACATGTTGCCGTTCCGCTTTCAGGTGGTCTCGCTCGCGCATCATTCCCGCGGCGCGATGGAGGCCGCGAAGAACGGCGTGTTCGTCCCGCCGTCCGGCAAGCCCGATCTGGATTACGCCGCACTGCAGGCGCTGGTGAAGGACGCGCTCAGCGAATTGTCGGCGCTGACGCCAGATGCGGTCAATGCGTTGCTCGGGCGCGAAGTGATGTTCAAGCTCGGCGAACGCTCGATGCCGTTCACGGCCGAGGGATTCCTGATGTCGTTCTCGCTGCCGAACTTCTTCTTCCACTCGACCACCGCCTACGACATCCTCCGCCACAAGGGCGCGCCGCTCGGCAAGCGTGACTTCATCGGCCGGTTGAACATGAAGAAGTGATCGGACCGCGCGCCGACTGATCTTGCTGAGGCGGCAACACCGGCCGCCCCGCACGCAGCAAGATCAAGACCGCGCGCGGACGGGCGCGGTCAACAGAGTCTAAAGCCTGCCGGCGCTAGCCGGCCCTGCGCCAGTGCGGCACGGGGTCGAGCGGCGTCCGGTAGAGCTCGCGCCGGTCGATGTCAGTGACGCGCACGGCGCAGCCGCGTGCCTTCAACTCCGGCTTGACCTGCGATAGCTCGTTGGCGAGCTGATCGGCGCGATCGGAGGCAAGGCTGATGTCTTCGAGGATGATCGTTCCTTGATTCCGGAACTCGTCCCCCACCACGAGATCGAAGGTGTAGTACGGCATCCGAAGTTCTCCGTTTCGGTTTGCATCACAGGGTAACACTGAGTCGTGCGTTCCCGAAGATGCATCGCGCACAATCGTCGGGCGATCGGCGCAAAAACGATGTGCAACGCTCCACGCACGATGAACGACTACACGCGCAGCACGGCGAAGGAGTCCTGTCATGCAGCTCAGCGCTATGCCGTTAAGATTTGATTAAAACTGTCGTCGCAAGCTTGGGACCAGGTGGAATTGCGGCGGAACCGGACTCCGGGAACCGGCAGCCGCAGGAGAAGGCCGGTGGCGTAACGCCCATCGGCCTTTTCTCGTCGCTCAAGCCCTCGGACTAGTCGCGCAGCGTGGCCTGCCGCCTGGCGCGGCATTTCGGACCCGGCCCGCGCATATAATACAGCTCGGGGCGATAGGGGTCGATGACGCCCTCGATCAGCGCGACGCAGCGCTGAGCGAGGCGGGCGAGGTGGCGCCGCAAGGGCCGCAGGGCGAGTTCCATCGAATTCATGGCACGCCCTCAGTGCAATTCGCCGAGGACGGCGGTGAACGGCAGCTCGAAGATCTCGGTACCGATATCGTCGGTGACGTGGACCGCCCAGTTGCGCCAGTCTTCCACACTCGGCGTCATGACAAAGCTGCGCGCCAGCTGCTCCGCATGCACCCGCACCTCCGAAAAATCCATCGCGGCGCCGATGCGATCCAGGATGACGTGCTTGTCGTCGGAGCAGTGAAAGAAAACTGCGGACATCTTCCGATTCCCATGCCGAAGCGATTCTCGAGCGCTGGAATAGCAGCGCGCGCGGGCACTTAGAATCCGGGTGATCCCCCATCGGTAAACTACGGGGAATCCAGACGATTTGAATCACGCGGCCGTGATCGGGGCGGGTCGTCAGAAGATCGGCTCACCGATCGCAACCTCGCTGCGCGGGCCGAGTACGATCACCTGGCCGCGGGCATCCTTGGCGCCCAGGATCAGAAGTTCCGAGGTGAAACCGGCGATGTTCTTTGGCCCGAGATTGCAGACGCAGACGACCAGCGAGCCGATCAGCGCCGCCGGCTCATAATTCGTGATCTGCGCGCTCGACCACATGATCCGCCCGGCGCCGACATCGACGCCGACCTTCAGGGACGGGTTGCGGGCGCGCGGAAACGGCTGCACCTCGACCACCTTGCCGATCCTGATGTCGAGGCGGGCGAAGTCGTCATATGTGGCCTGCGGTTTGAGCGGAGACATCAGCGCTCCTGAAAGGCGAGGCGGATGCCGAGCGCGATGTAGATCGTGCCGACCACGCGGCCCTGCCACTGGCCGATGCGGCGATGCCGCCGGATCCACGGGCTGATCTGGCCGGCGGCGAACGCGAGCCGCGAGGTGTAGGCCGCGCTCATCGCGACGAAGATCAGGCCGAGGGTCGCGAACTGCGCGACGGCGGAGCCGTGGCCGGGATGCACGAATTGCGGCAGGAAGGCGAGGAAGAACAGCGCGGTCTTCGGGTTGAGCATCTCTGCCCAGATCGCCTGTCGGAACGCGCGCCGCGGATCGAACGGCTGCGATGCCGGCAAATGCAGGTCGTCATTCTTCTCGAACAAGGCGCGGACCCCGAGCACGATCAGGTAGAGCACGCCGGCATATTTGACGATCGAGAACGCGAGCGCCGAGGTCATCAGCACGGCCGAGAGGCCGAACGTCGCCATGGCGGTGTGGACGAGGTCGCCGAGCGCGATGCCGAACCCTGTCGCGACGCCGACGCGCGGCCCGCCGGTGACCGAACGCGCGAGCACGAGTAGCACGGCTGGTCCCGGGATCAGGAACAGGCCGAGCACGACGGCGGCGTAGGTGAGGAGAGCGGTGATGTCGATCATGAAACGTGTCCCGGATGTCAGGATGTAGGGATGGCGACCGCCGCGAAGCGCGGCTTCGGATCAAGCATCAGCTCAGCGCTTTCGACAATGCGCATTTCCTCGGCTGCTCGCTCCGCCGTGCGCACCAGCACGCCGTGGATGCCTGACGCGGCGTGGCTGAGCGCCTCCGGCGTCGCCAGGCCACGCACGCGGGCGGCGACGAACAGCGCGGCGAACAGGTCGCCGGTGCCGGACGGGCTGATCGGCACGCGCGGGGTGCGCACGCGCCAGGCGCAAGTCTTGTCGGAATGAACGCGCTCGATCGCCAGCGTCTCGATCTCGCCGTCGGGCGTGCCGGCAAGCTCGGCGCTGGTGATGACGATAGTCGCAGGCCCCCGCGCCATCAGCTCGCGCGCCTGCGCGATGACGTCGTCGGTCGTCGTCACGCGCGTGCCGCAGAGGAATTCGAACTCGAAATGGTTTGGCGTGATGATGTCGGCCAGCGGACAGAGCTGATCGCGCACCAGCGGCGGGATGTCCGATCGCACGAACATGCCGCGATCACGGTCGCCGAGCACGGGATCGCAGCAATAGAGCAGGGCCGGGTTTTCCGCTTTCGCGCGGGCGACGAAGTCGGCGACGTCCGACGCGATGTCGGCCGAGCCGAGATAGCCTGAGAGGATCATGCTTGCGCTTTCGATCGCGCCGCGCTCCTCGATGCCGCGCAAGAGGTCGGCGACCAGCTGCACATCGAGCACCCGTCCGCGGATCGTCGGATAGCCCGGCCGGTTGCTGAGCAGCGTGGTCGGCACCGCGACGACGTCGATACCGTGCAGCTGGATCGGAAAGGTGGCAGCGCTGTTGCCGACATGGCCCCAGGCGACCTGTGACTGGATCGAGATGACGGTCATGTCGTCCGCATCACCCGAACAGCGCGGCGTAGATCACGTAGAGCCAGCCCAGGATACCGTGGATGATCGCCCACAGGATCGAATGGTTCTTGGTGTAGGAGATCGCAATCGCCAGCGCCGAGCCGAACCCCACGCCGTATTTCGCGCCCTCGACGCGAACGCCATAATATCGATTGCCGTTCATGGTGATCCTTCCAGCGAGAGGGCGTGATTGGCGACAGCGTAACCTGTCCGTTGCGGCCAATCCAGCCAAGCTTGACGTGTCAGCTATGTCTCCGAACACCTGTCAGTTATCTGTCCGGTCTAAACAGCATGCGGGTGATCCAGTAAGAGCTTTCTGGGATTGATCGGATCGCTTGCATCCATATGTCCGGCCTGTTGAGTGCGATCGAATGGATCGCTGGCCAAGATGGTTTGCGCGATGCGAGTTCCAAACAACCACGCGACCTGTTGGCGGCCGATGGGTCCTGCGGATTGTCTCGCTTCGTTGCTCGATCGACCGCTCCATCTGCTCTTGCAGCTCCGGGTCGGCTGACGAGCGAGCCCGCCGGCCGGCCAATCTGTTAAGCGGTACCCGTCGTAGCGGCATTCAGCCGTGCGGCGTCATAACTCTCGCCCGTCACCATCAGCTTCCAGGCGATGCGCGCCACCTTGTTGGCGAGCGCTACGGCCGCAAGCTTCGGCGGCTTGCGCTTGATCAGCGCCAGCAGCCAGCGCGAGTGATGACCGCGTCCGCGCCTGGCCTGCTGGATCACCGCCGTGGCCCCGACGACCAGCAAACGGCGCAGGTCCTCATCGCCCGCCCGCGTGATCTTGCCAAGCCTGGTCTTGCCAGCGGTGGAGTGGTCCTTGGGTGTCAATCCCAGCCAGGCCGCAAAGTGACGACCGGAGCGGAACGCGCCCGGATCAGGTGTCTTCATCACCAGCGCGGTTGCAACGATCGGACCCAACGAGGGGCATCTGAGCCAGGCGCCGGCCCGTGGCATCGCCGCGGTGCCAGGCCATCAGCTTGGCATCAAGCGCCTCCAACTCACCCTCGAGCCTGACGCGCTCCCGGCCCAGCACCACAAACAGTTCGCGCGCCAGAGCGGGAAGCGTCTCGTCCTGCGCGATCCGCGCCAGCAGTGGTTCGATCGCGTCCAGTCCCTTGGGCGCGATCAGGCCGTACTCCGCCGCATGGCCGCGTATCGTATTGGTCAATTGGGCGCGCCGGGCGATCAATCCGTCGCGGACCCCCATCAGCATCCAAGTTTATCCCGCGACCCTTTTGGCACGGCTCGTTACCCTCGAATTTTGGGGCTAGCCAGTAACCGCGCTTGGTTAGCGATGCCCGGCGTCGGCGTGTCGGTCGTCGGCGAATCTGCAATCAACGCACTTCGCCCAAATTAACATGCGGGTTGGTACATAAAGGCGAGGCGCGATCCCCGCCGAATGCCGATTTTCGGCGAGCTATTCCTTTGCTTGCTTCTCGCGCCTTGAAACCTGAAGCGATGACGAAGTTCGCCAATGGACCGTTGATCTCTTGATCCGACAAGGTTGCTTGGTAGGATACTTCGATGAACCAGCATTGCGTTGGGGTGCAGTTGACGGTCAGTGATGCGCCCATCGTGGTCGATGCAAGCTCCGATGCGCCTGAAGCGCGCGTCGCAAATGGGCTCTCTCTCGGCTTGGCAATCGGAATGATCGCCGCGATGTCCGTGGTTTCCAATGCGAAGGCACAGGAGGCAGAGCCGCGATCGTACTCGAATACGCCCGTCGGGTTGAATTTCCTGATCTCGGGCTACGTTTACTCGCAAGGCAAGCTCGCGTTCGATCCCAATGCGGCGATCGCCGATGCTACATTCCACTCGGACACCGGTGTGCTGGCCTATGTTCGGTCCTTCGATCTCGCCGGCCATTCCGCAAAATTGGATGTGATCGTGCCGACATCGTCATTCGCCGCGCAAGGGCTCGTGAACGGCGAGGCGCGCGAGCGGGAAATGTTGGGCTTGGGCGATCCGCGATTTCGCGTCTCGGTCAACTTGTTTGGAGCACCCGCGCTCTCGGCGAAGGAATTCGCCGGTTATCAGCAGGATCTAATCATCGGGGCAAGCCTGCAGGTCTCCGCGCCCCTAGGGCAGTATGACAACACCAAGCTGCTCAACCTCGGCGGCAATCGTTGGTCATTCCGGCCAGAGTTCGGGATCTCGAAGGCATGGGGTCCATGGACAGTCGAGCTTGCCCCCAGCGTGACGTTCTTCAGCGACAACACCGACTTCCTCGGCGGCAATACGTTCTCGCAGGCTCCAATCTATTCCTTGCAGGGACATGTCATCTACACGTTCCAGTCCGGCATATGGATGGCGTTGGACGGGCTCTATTTCGCGGGCGGCCGCACGGCCCTCAACGGCGTCAAAAGCGATAACGAGCAGGCGAACACACGCGCTGGCTTAACGGTCGCTTTGCCGATCGATCGACAGAACTCTCTCAAGTTCTCTGCCAGTACGGGCATCACGACCCGCACCGGAAGCGAACTGACAGCTGTCGGTATCGCATGGCAGTATCGTTGGGGCGACCGATATTGAGGAAGGATAGGAAATAGCAGGATGACGGTCAGTCGCGGTCGAACTTGCTTGCTCCGCTGTCGCTGCGGGTTGCGGACGGTGGGCACCGTCCTGCCCCGGTTCAGCCACCAGTGGCCGATGCAGCAAAACCAAATGTCATAGCTCTCGCAACCGGATTTGACTTGCGCGCAGGCAAATTCGGTTGCGGCCGCTCGGGCCTCCGGTCCCGGCGGTCACGCTTCGATCAATCGAATGTGTCGGACCGAGCCGCAGGACAGGCAAATTCGCTGCGTCGTCGCGGAATAATCCGGTCGTGCCGCCCGTCATGGTAGCAGCGAAAATGCTTCAGCAGGCTGGCGAGATGGTCCTATCCTGTTGAATCCAGCAGGAGACGCTCGATGATTACGATCAAACACGTCGCGGCCGGCTTGCTCGCCCTAGCCATGCTGACGACATCGGCCGTGGCGCGCGAAGTTCCGGCCGGCCCATCCGCTTTCGTGAAGGGACATGCCGCGGCCGCCGGCCGCTGGGGCGGTGGACCGCCGCGCATGGCCGTGTCGCGCTCCGGCGAGTTCGAAACGCTGCTCCGGGATCAGCCCGGCGGCGTCTGCGATCACGGCGACAATGCCATGATCTGCTGAGCCGGACGGTGCATGGCGGTGATCTCCGGCAAAAGTTGCGCTAGCTTCGCTGGGTCGTCTCCCTCCAGCCGCGAGCGCCGCCGCCATGCACATCCTCCGTCCCCAATTTCGCATCGAGGACGACCACGCGCTGGCCTTTGCGGCGGCGCGCGGCTTCGGCGCCATCGTCGCCGCCGATGCGCGCGGCCCGCAGGCATCTCATGTGCCGTTCGTGATCGCGCGGCGCGACGATCGCGTGATCGTGCAGATCCATCTCACCGCGAGGAATCCGCTGGTCGAACTCGCCGACGGCGTCATGCGTTTCCTGCTGATCGTCTCCGGCGACGACGCCTACATCTCGAACGACTGGTACGTCTCGCGCGATAACGTCTCCACCTGGCTCTACGAGGCGGTGCATTTGTCCGGCGTTGCGCATCTGCGCGATCACGGGGAGAACCGTGGCCACGGCGACGCGCTGCTCGCGGTGTCCGAGGCGCGGCTGCCGAAGCAGACTTGGGACCTCACGCAGATGGAGCCCGGCAAGCGCGAACAGATGCTGGCGGGGATCCGGGTGATCGACCTCGTTGTCGACCAGATCGAGGGCCAGTCAAAGCTCAACCAGCACAAGAGCGATGCGGACTATGTCGCGCTCGTCAATCGCCTGGCGCATGCGGAGGAGACCTCAAGTCACAGGCTTGCGGAGAAGATGCGCGCGCTGCGGCCGGGGCTTGCGTATGAGGATCGACGACGCGTAGGGCGGATTAGTTAGCGAAGGGCGGCGCGATGACAGGCTCCGCGTAACCCTGCGCAACGGTGCGATGGACAGATGGCGGATCGCGCTTGCGCAAATCCCGCCCTTGAGTCGATCGGCCTCGAATTCGCGAACGTATTGTTAAGATTCGGCTCGCGCCGATTTTTCCGATTCCGATTCGTTCCTTGTGAACAAAATGGAGTCGGATGGAGAACGGAGCGCGGTGCGCGCCTGTCCATGGTTGGACGTTCTCACGCATAAGAAAGCGGCGCATCTGGAGTTGCGCAAACCTGTTGTTAAGAATCGCATTGCGCCGATTTTTCAATTCCGATTCGTTCCTCGGGAACAAACTGGAGTCGGATGGGGAACGTGGCTGTGATGCGAGTCGTCGCTTGATCGGTGAAACGATCGAACGCGATGGGCCGAAATGCGCGGAGATATTCCGTGCCGGGAGCAATTATCCCATCTCGGTACAACATCGGCCGCTCGCACATGTCCGATGCATACGTCTTGTTAATGGTTGGACTGCGCCGATTTTCTCGATTCCGATTCGTTCCTCGTGAACAAACTGGAGTCGGATGCAGAACGGAGCTGTGGCGCGCGATGCGTTTCTCTGCTCCACTCGGTGCGCACAAGAGAGATCGCATTGATGGCCAAGAAGACAGGCAAGAAGACAAGCAGGAAGACAGCCAAGAAGGCGAAAAGGCTCGCGTCGCGCCGGACGGTGCTGGCGATCGACATTGGTGGCACGCATGTGAAGGTCATGACCGACAAGGAGCGCATCAAGCGCGAGTTCGAGTCAGGTCCAACGCTGTCCGCCACCGAGATGGTGCGGCAGGTCAAGGCGCTGACCAGGGACTGGTCCTATGACGTGATCTCGATCGGCTATCCCGGACCGGTGGTTCACAACCGTCCGCTGGCGGAGCCGCACAATCTCGGCCGCGGCTGGGCCGGTTTTGATTTTCACAGCGCGTTCGGCCGGCCCGTGAAGGTGGTCAACGATGCGCTGATGCAGGCGATCGGCAGCTATCAGGGCGGCCGGATGCTGTTTCTCGGCCTCGGCACCGGGCTTGGCTCCGCGATGATCGTGGAGGGCGTTTACGAGCCGATGGAGCTCGGTCATTTGCCCTATCGCAAGGACGGGACGTTCGAGGATTACGTCGGCGCCGCCGGCCTCGAGCGGCGCGGCCGGAAGAATTGGCGCAAGAGCGTCGACGATGTCATCGCGCGGCTGTCGGCGGCGCTGGAGCCCGATTACATCGTGCTCGGCGGCGGCAATGCCGACAAGGTCGACAATCCGCCACCGAAGGTGAGGTTCGGCGACAATGCCAACGCATTCGAGGGTGGCTTCCGGATGTGGAAGAGGGCAACGCGCAAGACGCTCGGTGCGCGTCGGTGAAACTGGAACTGCCACCAAATTGCCGCAACTGCCGAAGTTTCGCGCTGCTCGGTCACCTCTGTTGCCGGAACTGATTGGGTGCGCCGCTCGTTTTATGCGGCATGACATCCCGTTCCATGAGGAGTGACTGATGCGAAGCTTGATTATTCCCGCAATCGCGGCCTTGGCGATCGGCGCGGCGACGCCGGCAATGGCCTATGATTCCGGCAGCCAGATCTCGATGGAGGCAGCCCTCGACGTCGCGACCAATCTCGGCGTCGTGACGGTGTCCAACACCCAGTTCCTCGGCGACGAGTGGGAAGTCGAGGGCCGCGACCGGCTCGGCCGCTGGATGCAGGTCGATGTCGATGCGCGGACCGGCGAGGTGCGCAATGTGGATCGCAGCTGGTAGCCGTATTCACCGCAGCGTGAGCAGCCGGCGCCGGCGATCGGTCCTGGAATCGCCCGCCAAGTGACATCACGCACGCGCGATGCAAGCTACGGTTTTCGGACGGCCGGCGGCGCAGGGCGCACGCCGGCCGTTCGTTATCCAGAGTGCTCGATGCAGTGTTTTGGCAGAACGGCACAAAGGTGGAGTATGCTTGCGGCAGATTCTTATGGATCAGCCGCTGCGGCGATCCCTCGAGACAAGGAGACTGGCCGTGGTCAAACCGTTTCCGTCCAGAACCCACATCGGCAACCACCTGCTGCATCCGGAAACCCAGATGCTCAACTACGGCTACGATCCGCAGCTGTCGGAGGGCGCCGTCAAGCCGCCGGTATTTTTGACCTCGACCTTCGTGTTCCGGACTGCCGAGGACGGCAAGGACTTTTTCGACTTCGTCTCGGGCCGGCGCGAGCCTCCGGAAGGCATGGGGGCGGGACTGGTCTATTCGCGTTTCAATCATCCGAACAGCGAGATCGTCGAGGACCGGCTTGCGATCTACGAGCGCACCGAGAGCTGTGCGCTGTTCTCCTCCGGCATGTCGGCGATCTCGACCACGGTGCTGGCTTTCGCGCGGCCCGGCGACGTCATCCTGCATTCGCAACCGCTCTATGGCGGCACGGAGACGCTGTTCAGCCGGACGCTGGCGGGGTTCTCGATTCAGGCCGTCGGCTTTGCCGACGGCCTCGACGAGACCATCGTCCGCGCCGCTGCCGACGAAGCCATGAAGAAGGGCCGCGTTGCGATGATCTTCATCGAGACGCCGGCCAATCCGACCAACGGCCAGGTCGATATCGCGCTTGTCAGGCGCGTCGCCGACGCGATCGGCAAGGCGCAGGATTTTACCCCGATCATCGCCTGCGACAACACGCTGCTGGGGCCGGTGTTTCAGCGCCCGATCGAGCACGGCGCCGACCTGTCGCTTTACTCGCTGACCAAATATGTCGGCGGCCATTCCGACCTGATCGCGGGCGCGGCGCTCGGCTCGAAGAAGCTGATGAAGGATGTCAAGGCGCTGCGCGGCGCGATCGGCACCCAGCTCGATCCGCATTCCTGCTGGATGATCAGCCGATCGCTGGAAACGCTCAGCCTGCGCATGGAGAAGGCCGACCGCAATGCGCACATCGTCGCCGACTATCTGCGCGACCATCCCAAGGTGGCGCAGGTGCATTATCTCGGCCATCACGACGCGGCGTCGCCGGCGGGGCGTGTGTTCGCAAGCCAAAGCTCTGGCGCCGGCTCGACGTTCTCGTTCGACATCGTCGGCGGACAGGCGGCTGCGGAGAAATTCCTCAACAGCTTGCAGATATTCAAGCTCGCGGTGAGCCTCGGCGGCACCGAGTCGCTCGCGAGCCTGCCGGCGACGATGACGCATTCGGGCGTGCCGGCCGACATCAGGAAGAAGATCGGGGTGCTCGATACGACGATCCGGCTCTCGATCGGGATCGAGCATCCGTCCGATCTGGTCGCCGACATCGCGCAGGCATTGAGCAGGGTGTGAGCAAATGCGCAGGGCGGGAGAAGCATCCGCCCGACGCTTGCTAAGCCTTCTTCACGAACTCCGACTTCAGGTTCATCGCGCCGATGCCATCGATCTTGCAGGCGATGTTGTGTCCATCGCTCCCCTCGGTGAGGCGGATGTTCCGGACCTTGGTGCCACCCTTGACGACCGATGACGAGCCCTTGACCTTGAGATCCTTGATCACGATGACGCTGTCGCCGTCCGCCAGCGGATTGCCGTGCGCATCACGCACGCTTGCCTCCTGCGAGGCTACTGCGATCGCCTCGCCGCTCCATTCATGGGCGCATTCCGGGCAGACCCAGAGAGCGCCATCCTGATAGGCGTGCTCGGAATTGCATTTCGGGCAGTTCGTTGAGGCGTCCATCGCCGGTCTCATCCCCTTGTGGCGAGGGCACCGTAGGGTCATGTCCCGGCAAAGCAAGCGAAAAAAGGCAACCGGAAGCCTGGCGGAGGCAGACGCGGAGGTCCGCCCTGGCAGGGCAGCTTGGCTTGTCGCTGCGCTCGTCCGCTGACGCCGGCTGCGCGGTGTCAAACCGGCGAGATCTTGCCGGTTGCCAGATCATAGGTCGCCCCGACCACCTTCAATTTTCCTGATTGCACGAAGTTGGACAGGATCGGCCTTGCCGTTTCGAGCCGGCGAACGCCACGGCGGATATTCTCCGTGATCGCCGCCGCCAGCAGGTCATCCGGCTTGTTCTTCTTGGCGGCTTCGACCGCCGGCTTGATCTCGCGAATCAACTGCGGCAGATGGCCCGGCAGCGTGACCTTGTCCTTGAGCACCTTGATGGCCGCGTCGACCGCGCCGCAGTTGGTATGGCCTAGCACCATGACCAGCGGTGTGTTCAGGAACTTCACCGTGTATTCGAGGCTGGCAAGGCCATCGTCGTTGACGAGGTTTCCGGCGACGCGCACGACGAACAGGTCGCCCGGCGCCTGGTCGAAAGCGAGTTCGGGGGCAACGCGCGAATCGGAGCAGCTCAGGATGGCGGCGAAGGGATATTGGGCGGTGATGCGCGCGGCGCGCCCGGCCGAATAGTCCTTGTTGGCAGAGGTGTTCGCGGCATAGCGGGCGTTGCCGTCCATCAACCGCTTCAGCGCCTCGTCCGGCGAGATCGCGTTCTGCGGCGCGGCCGATTGCGCCGAAACGTCCCGCAGCGACAGGGCCGCAGCGCCCGCGAACGCCGCGCCGCCCCACAGCAGGCTGCGACGGGACAGCCGAGGCATATGGAAACAATCGTCACACATGATGAGCCCCCTTGTGAGCTTGCGCGCCTGAAGATGCTGCGGGACATCGCCCTCGCCGGACCGGATGTGCATCGACCCGGTTCGCCGCGCATTCTGGAATATCGAGCGCTCGATTATTGCTCCGGGAGCGAGGCGGCTGCAAAGTCCAAACTTTGCAGGGATTCGCATGGCAAGCGCACCACACGATCGCGGAGACGACATTCTCTACCCGTCGGTCCGCGCATATGCCGCGACCGACACGTGGACGCTTGCAAGACAATTGATTCAAATGCGGGGATTTCGCGCCGCGCTGGCGCAGTATTGCGAAGCGATGACGCGGCCGCCGGCCGTGCCCTGGCCTGTGAACAAGGTGTTCGCCCAGAAGCTGCGCTACATCGTCTGCTTCACCCTGATCGGAAATTACGCGCGCTGGCGCCGCGTCGGCGGTGAGCCACCCACGCTGACTGCCCTGCAACGGACGGCGCCGGCCAGCGCCCGGCAAATCGCCGGGTTCGTCAATGCGCTCCGGCACGGCGGCTATGTCGTCGCCGAACGGCATGCTAGCGACCGGCGCGCCATCTGCTTGCGGCCATCCTCCGCGCTGTTGCGGGAGATCGCGCGCTCGCCGTTGGCGTTCCTCGATGCGGCCGAACGCATCCTTCCGCCGGCAACGCAGATCGCCGCCGACGTCAGCGGCGACGACGATCGGCTCGCCGACTGGATCCGTCTGTCCGTCGAACGATTCCAGGCGAACGACATCCTGTTCGCCCCCTTTGCCACTATCGTCCATTTCACCGAGCACGATTGCGGATATCCGCTGCTGGCCGCCGTGATGGGCGCGCATTACGCCGCGCTCTCGCCGCACGCGCCACCGGCGCTGTCCCTGACATATTCCGTGCTGGCCGAGCGGTTTCAGGTCTCCCGCCAGCATATCGGCAATCTCCTGACCGAGGCGGAGCGGCGCGGATGGTTCACGGTGGCGCATAGAGGCGGCTCGGTTGCCGTCTCGGACGAACTGGTGCGCGAGTTCGAGACATGGGCAGCGGGCCAGATGGCCCATTACCGGATCATCGCCGCCTCAGCCGGCATGCCGAAGTGATTCTGCAGGATCCTACTGCCGGGTTTGCGGCTTGATTCCGCCGGCCTCGGCGATCAGCTCGAACGATCGCAGCCGCTTCTGGTGATCGTAGACGTCGGACACGATCATCAATTCGTCGGCGCCGGTCTCGGCGACCAGCGCATCGATCCCGGCACGCACCGTCTCGGGCGAGCCGATGATGGAGCGGGCGAGCATCCGCATCGCCTGGACTTTCTCGGATGGCGACCAGTAGGTCTCGATGTCGTCGATCGGCGGCTGGCTCAGGCCGCGCGCGCCGCGGAAGATGTTGGTGAACGACATCTGCTGCGTGGTGGCAAGCCGCCGCGCTTCCGCGTCGGTGTCGGCGGCGATGATGTTGACGCCGACCATGGTGTAGGGATGCTGGAGCTGCTCCGACGGCTTGAACCGCGCGCGATAGATCTGCAGCGCCTGGATCAGGAGCTCGGGGGCAAAGTGCGAGGCGAAGGCGTAGGGCAGGCCGAGCTCGCCGGCCAGCATCGCGCCGAAATTGCTCGATCCGAGAATCCACAGCGGCACGTCGGTGCCGGCGGCCGGCACCGCCTGGATGCGCTGGTTGGGGCCGGCGGCGGCGAGGAAGGCCTGCACCTCGAGCACGTCCTGCGGAAAGTTCTCGGCGGATTCCGGCGTGCGGCGCAATGCGCGCAAGGTGAGCTGATCGGTGCCCGGTGCGCGGCCGAGGCCGAGGTCGATCCGGTCAGGAAACAGCCGCGCCAATGTGCCGAACTGCTCCGCAATCACGTAGGGCGCGTGGTTCGGCAGCATGATGCCGCCGGCGCCGACCCGGATGGTCTTGGTGCCCGCCGCGATGTGCCCGATCACGACCGACGTCGCGGCGCTCGCAATGCCTGCCATGTTGTGATGCTCCGCCACCCAGATGCGGCGATAGCCGAGCGCCTCGGCATGGCGAGCGACATCGCGCGCATTGTAAAGCGCGCCGCGCGCGTCGGTCTCTTCGGTGACGCGGACGAGGTCGAGGATGGAGAGGGCGGCCACGGCGACTCCGGAATGCTGGGGACGGGGAGCCGATGGTATTTGGCTGTGTCCAGGTGGATGCGAAACGGCGCGGGCAGCCGGTTCATGCAGATGCATATGGATACTGTCCGCGTGCCGGTCAATCTGCCGGATGCGACCGAGGTATCGATACCGACGAAGCAAGGCCAGGAGTCCCAAAATATCGAAAACAACCCCATGCAAAGGAGCAGGTTGCCGCCGGCACCCGGAAAAGCGACTTGACGCGTCGGGCAAATCAGCGATACATTTCCATTATTCCGAAATAGTGCGGGCGCCCGCCGTTCGCCGGTCACCGCCGGCGAAGCGTCGCGTCACGCCCCAGCCAATTGCGGCGGTGGCCGCGGTCGCGATCAGATGCTTCAGGGTGTGGCCGCTGACGAACTGAAGCGTGTTTGCGATCTGATGGTCGAGCACCTCAGTGATCTTGGCCACGACGTACAGCGCCATCGCGGTGGCAAAGGCGATGCGCTCAGCGCGCGGCGCGCGATAGATCGCCTGCCAGAGCGGGATGAGGACGAGTGGCAGCACCTGCAGCAACATACGGTCGCAGGTCGCCCGCGCCGTGCCTGTCGGTCGTGACCCACCATGCGACGCTGGCGGCGGCGTAAAGCGCGAGAGCGATCGCCTCGATGTTCGTCTTCGCTTCCGGTTGCGTGTCGCCGCGGACGCCGATGAGAAGGCCGGCGCCGGCCAGCGCGATCGGCAGCATGTCCCAGGTCAGCCGGTCGTTGCCGGGAGCAAGGTGAAAGAACGCGGAGCCGAACGCGGTCAGCAACAGCCCGATCAGGAACAGGCGATAGCCCGGCCATCCGGCGCGGAGCCGGTCGCTGTCGCGGTGGGGCCGCAGCGCCAACCAGCCAGAGATCGCGACCAGGGCGAAGCCGATGTTGGACAGCACGTCGCCTGCGTGGGGGAGGCCGAAGACGGCCGAGTGGTCGGCGAAATCGTTGTAGTGGGCCGGCTGCGCAATGCGTCCGTGAACTGCGAATGCCGCAATGATGCCGATCGTGATGATCGCCGGGGTGACTTTCATCCACGGTTTCGCGGGCCGGTCGGGCCCGGTCGATCCGTCCAACCGGAAGGTCGTCTGCATCGTCGGCTCCAACAAAATGAACAATGTTCAATAATAGCCAGAAGAATGAGCAATGTTCAAGTTCTTTCTCGTGACAAGGCTTTGGCTATGGGCGTGGCCGCAATTGAGTCATAGGCAGAGGCCGCTCGTTGCAGCCGCCTCTGTGATCTCAGTCGCGCGACGTGCGAAAGCATTGCACCCGACGGCCGGCGGTCCACATCTTGGTGAATTGAGTGGCTGATCGTGCGGGTCGAGCAGCGTCGAAAAGGCAAACCGATGAGGCTCGCGGATTTCGTCCCTAAAGCAAAACGGTCCTTCGCCGATGCCGTCACGTGGGCGGTGGCTTACGTTTGTGCCGAGGCGTTTGGGTGGGCCGGCGGTTTTCTGATCGTGTTGGCGGGAAGCTTCAGTATCTACGCTGGCCTGGCCGTACTTTTATGTCTTGCGCTGTTTGTCACGCTGATTGTGCGGCGAGAACTCAAACTGGACATCAGAGCCCTCGATGATCCCGGCGAGAATCCCCGTGCGAACCGATTGGTCGGCAATGCATCCGCCAGCGCCTCAATCGGAACGCATCGGCGCGCGCTTCGCCCGGCCGCCCTTCGCTCGAACAGTCGCATGACCCGCGCGCTCGACGCGTTGGAAGATATGGCAGTTCGATTTGCGATCGAATTTTCCAAATCCGTCGCAATCATCATCGCACTGACGCTGGGGATGGGCTTTGTCGCTGAAGTGGTTGCGTTCGTTCTGTCCGACCGGGATGTCAGCGGTGCCTTCGGTTCTGGTCTGGCCGGAGTTGCCGGCGGCGTGTTTGGCTTGGTCCTCGCCATCGTGATCGTGCTCAGGCGCATTGCCGATATCGAAGACTGATCGGGCGCTTCCGGCGTTTGCGCCATACCACAGGGGCGGCTTGCGCGCAGGGCGTCTTGGCGCCGCGCACATGCCGAAAATGTGCTGATCGGCGGCTTACGCCCGCGTCCGATCCACCCTACGTTCGCTCTGCACAGCCTTAACCGATCCGATCCGGAGCGAGACCCATTCCCCAACTCATCTTCGGCCTGACCAGTCTCTTGATCCTGGCCCGCTTCATCTGGCCGCTCGACTGGCCGCTTCCGGCAAAGATCGTCGCAGCGTTGCTGGTGCTGGTCGCCTTGCAGTTTCACCGCTGGAACAGGTGGTCGTCGGGATCGGAATTCTCGCCGGAGTTTCCGCGTCCGGTGGTCGTCCTCTTCAACTGGGCGTTCGGTGCGATCGTGCTGCTGGTGCTGCTGCAGCTGGCGCTCGATGCTGGGCTATTGGTCGCAGTCCTGATCCACGGCGGCTTCGTCGGCGCGCCTGACGGCGTCCGCTACGCACTTGCTGCGCTCGCGGCCGCAGCCGCCGCGATCGGCGTCCATCAGGCCATGCGCATTCCGCCGCTCAGGGATGTCGAAGTCGCCATCCGCGGGCTGCCGCAACAGTTCGATGGCTACGCCATCCTGCAACTGACCGACCTGCACATCAGCCGGCTGTTTCCTGCGCCGTGGGCGCGCGAGGTCGTCGCGCGATCGAACAAGCTCGGCGTGGACCTGATCGCGATCACGGGCGATCTGATCGACGGCACCATCGATGCGCGGCGCAACGACATCGCGCCGTTGCAGGATCTTGTGGCCGCCGACGGCGTCTACGTGATCTCGGGCAATCACGAATATATCTTCGGCTATGACGGGTGGATGGCGCACTACGAAGCGCTGGGCCTGCGCTCGCTCGAAAACGGGCACATCGTGCTCGAACGCGGCGCCGGCCGCCTGGTGATCGCGGGGATTACCGACCGCGCGTCGCGGCACCGAGGGCATTCCATCCGCGACCTTGCCGCGGTGCTCGACGGCGCCCCCAAGGGTGCGCCCGTCGTCCTGCTCGACCACCAGCCGAGCGACGCCCGCAACGCCGCCGCGCTCGGCGTCGCCCTGCAACTCTCCGGACACACGCATGGCGGAATGATCCTGGGGATCGATCGCCTCGCCGCGCGCGCCAATGCCGGCTTCGTCTCGGGCCGCTACGACGTCGACGGGATGACGCTCTACGTCAACAACGGCACCGCGCTATGGCCGGGTTTTGCCTTGCGGCTCGGCCGCCCGTCCGAATTGACGCGGATCACGTTGCGGGTGGCGGGCGATGCCTGAGTGATCTGTTGCGCGTGCGATCATGCGCGCGCGGCGTTGTCGCGTGATCGCCGTCGTCACAAAAATACCTCCGCGATCGAGGCGCCGCGGCGTCGCACGGTTAAGACATTGGTCATCTCTTTGCTCGCATTTTCACGACCTCATTCAGCAGGAGGCACCATGTCTGACATCACCATTCCCGGCGGAAAAATTCGTTCCTTCGTCGAGCGGATCGAGAACCTGGACACTGAAATCCAGGAACTCAGCGAGCAGAAGAAGGAAGTCTTCTCGGAGGCGAAGGGCGACGGATTCGACGTGAAGATCCTCAAGGAGATCATCAAGCTGCGCAAGCAGGACCAGGACGAGCGCGACGAGCGTGAATCCTTGCTCGATCTCTACATGCGCGCGATGGAAACCGCGCCGGCAGAAGACAAGACCGCGAAAGCGGCCTGATGTCCGCGGAGGCAGCAGGGCGGGTTGGCGACGTGTCCGCGGTAGCTCATTGAGCGAAGGCGGAAGCGCAACCCGCCGCGACTGCTGCCAGCGAAGCGGCGGACTACGCCGGAGCCTGTCATCGGGCCGCGCTACGCGCGGACCTGGTGGGCTCATCCGCTCTGCGCCAGCTTTGAAGGCTGCAACGTCCGCTTTCGGAAGGTGAGCCGACCTGGGCAAGGCGCGCCGCCCCGGTCGAATTTTGACCCAAAGCCGACCTTGTGCGGTGCACATCCCCATTGATATGCTCGATGCATTCAGTCAGCGGGGCGTCCCGAACGATGTCCGATATCTCGCGTCGAGACGTGACACTTGGCACAGCCGGTGCTTATGCCGCGTTTGGACTCGGCAAGCCGATCACGTTTGTCGACGCGGCTCACGCTCAACAGTCCGTCACTCAACCTTTCCGCAAATACAAGGTCGGCGACATTGAAATCTTCTCTCTGATCGATGGCATGCGTGACGTTCCGCTGCGGGAGGGCATGGTCAGGAATGTCAGCGTCGAACAGGTCAAGACCGTGTTGCGTGGTGCCGGTTTTCCCGACAATCAGGCGCCCCTGCGGTTTATCGTCATGGCGCTCAAGCTCCGCGATCAAGTGGTCCTGATAGACTCGGGTACGGGCGGTCATCCGATCTATGGTGAGGGGAACGGCCGGTTATTCGAGAGCATGGCGGCGGCGGGCCTTGACCCCAAGGCAGTCAAGACGATCCTCATCTCCCATCTCCACGGCGACCACATTTATGGCCTCATGAACAATGAGAGCGATGCGCAGGTCTTCCCGGATGCCGACATCGTGGTGCCCGCCGCGGAATTGAAATGGTGGACGCAGCCGGGGGTCGAGTCGATCGATCTCGGACCGACGCGTAAAGGCCTCGCCCAGCGAATTCAGGCCACGGTGGCGACTTGGAAAAACGTCAGGACCTTTGAGGGAGAACCAGAACTCCTGCCCGGTGTGCACGCCGTTCAGGCGCCCGGCCATAGCCCGGGAATGGTCGCGCATCTGGTCACCTCCGGCGGCGAACAGTTCCTTATCAGCGCTGACGTGGTCAATCTTGCGCCACACATTTCAACAAATCCCGAGTGGCAGCTCGCTATCGACCAGGATCCGCAGATGGCTGTCGAAACGCGAAGGAAGATCTTCGATCGCGCGGTCGCCGACAAGCTCACCATTTCGGGTACTCACTGGTTGATGCCGAACGTCGGCACGCTGGCCAAGGATGGCAGCAGGTACGTATTCGTAGCCGAGGGGTAATATTCCCGCGACACTATCTGGTAATCGGAACACGACTGCTGCTCGTAGCGGAGAACCGGTCGGCATCTGAGTCAGCTATTGGCCCATCGCGTCAGTTGGCCCAATGCAGCGACATGTCCGGAGTTGAGGGTAGACCAGAAATAGCTGGCCGACTGCAAAGACGAATGAGCGGCTCAGGATTGCTGCTGTGCAAACGCAGCGCTGAATCCCGTTTCGCCGGTCGCATTTCCCTGCTCTAATCAGGCTCGTTGCAAACCGCTGGCGTGGTTCTGAGCCACAGCCAATGCGGCGACTTTGATTGCTCGGCGCAAATTATACTTGAGGGAGATCAGTCATGAGAACCTTACTAGCGAGTGCCGGTTTAGCGCTGTTGTTGGCCTTGGCAACGGAACCAGGCGTCAGCGCTCAGGAGGCTCCTGAATATCTGAAGCAGACACTTCCTGAGCAGGTCCTGAAGCCGCATTGGGACGAACAGCTGGCTGTGATGAATCCCAAGGGAGCCTTGGACGCGAAAACCAAGCAACTCATTGCGCTCGGTGTGGCAGCACAAATTCCGTGCGTCTATTGCGTTTACGGTCACACCAAATTGGCGAAGGCCGCTGGCGCGACCGATGCTCAAATCAAGGAGGCCGTTGCAACCGCCGCGCTGGTCCGTTTCAACAGCACGATGCTGCAAGGCGCGGGTTATGACCTTCAGAAACTCCAACAGGAAGTCGATAGATTGACCGCACCGAAATAGCCTTGGCAAGTCGCCCGCATGAGCGAGGTGATCTGCGGGATTGACCTGACCTTGCGACCTGCGCGCCGCTCCCGGATGTCGCGGAGCCTGTCATCGGGCGTGCGTTCGCGCGACCCCTTGGCTCATCCGCCTTATGCTTGCTGAGCAGCCCCGCCAGATAGCCGCTGCATCATTTCCTTGATCTCATTTCGGACGCTTTTGTGCGGCGATGGTTGGCGAAAGACGCTAGGCAGGGTGATCTGGACGTGGTGATGCTTTCGCGAACGCTTGTCATTGTTGCAGCCATGCTCGTGCTCGGGACTTTGTCGGCCCGCGCGCAGCAAGGCACCGAATATGATGCGTGCATGGACAAGGCCGCGGGGGTGTCAACGAAGATGCTCGATTGCGGCAAGGCCGAAATCGGCAAGTGGGACACCAGGCTCAACACCGCCTATCAAGCGCTTCTCGCCAAGTCGAAGGGCGAGGCGCACGCGCAATTGCAGACCGAGCAGCGGGCCTGGCTGAAGCATCATCTCAGCGAAACCCATCGCCTCGCCGCGGACCCCGACAACGGGTCCGTCGCGTTCCTCGACTCCCAGGCGTTCGAATTGAAGGACATCACCGACCGCACGTTGCTTCTTGAAAGGCGTGCCAACTCCTCGCGGTAGACGGTACCGTTTTGATCGTCGGCGAGCAGGGCGGGTGAGCGACTTGTCCGCCGTAGCTCATTGAGCGAAGGCGGAAACGTAACACGCCGAGAATGTTTTGCCCAAAACTCTGGGCCCATGCCGAGACCGTCATTCTTACTCGCCATTGGCGCCTCCTTTTGCGCCCAGCCATATAACGGGCTAATGCTTCGCGATAAGCTTCGCAATGGAGGGAGGTCGGTATGCGAGTGTTGAAGCGGTTGCCCGCGGAAAGAACCAAGGACCGTGCCAAACTTGAGGCAATGCGTCGCCCGGGTGGTGCTCGCCAGCACGAGTTGCAAGAGATTGACGGGAACGGTGGTTACGGGACCTACAAAAATGACGGAGCCCGTTACGCGGCATTTCTGGCTCTTGAATTGAAAATTTCAGGGAGCGGCACAAATCGCCTTTACCGATTGGTTCAGCCCGAAATTTTAAACTGAGACACTACCCATGTTTCATCTCAGCAGTGGATGACCTGGCGGAAGCAAGCGTAGTTGCGATCCGTGTTGGTGAATGAACCAAACTTCCGTAGAGGCAAAACCGGGGCTGAGTATCTCGACGATGATCGGCCACCTGTGTGACTGGGCGAGTGTACGCTCGTGAAACAATAGCGGAACGCCTATCTGGTCTAACGGCTGCTCGAGCTCTTTGAACACCGGAAAAGCGGGTGGAACGCTAAGTCTTTGGTACATCCAGTCGATCTTGCCGTAGTCCGTGGTTTCATCCGCTCCCGCATGAACCCAAGGGGCCGATCGCTTGGCCAGCCGAAGACTCGCCGAAATGCCGACGCGAATAAGGGCATGGAAGGCTGGTTGCGGAGATTTATTGCCAAGCTTTCCCATAAGCGCGACAGGATGGGAGTATTCTTGGTCGGCGCCGAAATCTAAATGTGCGCGCTCTCCGGGATTGAATGAGAAGGTCACGTATAGGTGAGGGGTCGTGGCTCTCCGCATCACGTCGCGGATTTCGTAATCCTCCATCGCTCTGACCTCGAGAGCGAAACGTCTATAGTATTTATTGTCTGGTGCTTGGTGTGGGCCCGTTAAAGATTGCGGTACAGAAATCACAAAGCCCAGTTGGCCATTATGAAGATCGATTGCGTCTATCGAATATTGAGCCAAGCGCGGTTGGATACGGGAATTGAGGATTTGACCTATCCACTCCCGCGTAATATTGCGATCAGTAACCCCTTCATCGACGACAACTGGACCGTTGGTCTTTTTGTTTTCGTTGATGCCATAAATGATCTGGCCGCCGGCTGAATTGGCGAGAGCAGAGACATTGACGCAAAGCTCTGTAATCTTCCCTTCATCGCGAGCCAGGGCGCGTGAGTCCTTGAATTCAAGGGTCGTGCCCTCGGCAGCTCCATCTGCGATAAGTTGTTCCAAGTCTTGGCGTGTTTTGTAGAGCGGGAAATCATCTGCCATAGGCACCTCGTGAAACGTGGGATTCAACGGAGGGGCTGCTATTCGCGATCGAAGTCACCGATGGTCTGCCAAGTCGTTCCGTCAAGATCAATCTTGAACTTCAGCTTTGATGCTAACCGGTCAGCTAGTCGTTTCCGATCTGAAAACGAGTTAGATAAGTGGACCATGTGTTTACCAGCGATGTCGCTAACGTCCCTGACCGTACCAACCTGGACCAAGATCGTTTTGTCAGAATGAGCGCCAAGAGCAAGGCCGGCCTCGAAGATGACATTTGGCCGCGGTTGAAATCCCTTCAAGTGGAGGCTCTTTTTTTATCGCTTGCTGATGCGAACTTCGACCGGACTTTGGCTTCTTCGTCAGGTGAGAAGAGGACCATGACACCTTGGACGCGATCCATGGCTTGGCTGATAACGTCTCCAACGATCGGATTCGCCCCACCTTTCGCCGCCTTGATGGCCTGATCCCATTCCATCGGGACGATACCAATAGAAGCCAAGAACGCGTAAATGTCCTGATTTAGCTTCGCGTCTCGTCCGTGAACCACGAACATTGAATTGTCTTTCGTGGCTTTCACCTTGGTCTTTGCAAGCTTCTTTCCGGGCGGCTGGGCCGTCGGGGCGGATGTGGATGCAGGGGAGGGTGAAACATAGGCCGATGCTGTCGCAAGGCGCATCTCGGCCCGATCTTCTGCCGTGGCAAAAGGTTGGTAGTTGATGCCGTTATCTCTGGCCACAAGTAGCGACGCAACATGACTATCCACGTGGGAGTCGAGTGATCGCCGTTGGATGACTCGGTACACATGCGCCTGGCCAACCCCCATTTTCTTAATGAGCTTGGCCAATAGTTGAGGGTTGATCTTCGCCATTTCACTTCCTCCGACTTTTCGCGACGTTGGCGAAGTTCGAATTCACGTCAAGCAATCGGCCGATGGTAGGGGCGTCGAATCCCGCGCCCAATAAGCGTCGGGCAGCTTCTTCCTTGTCCATGCCCACAGTCGCCGCAATCGCAACTACGCGAGCTAGCTTCTCCATTGGGTCCAGAATTTCAGTTCTTGCCTTTCTTGCCACGGCTGTCCCCTTTCTTCTCCCGTTGACGCAAGTTGGTCTTCACAGAGTTGGCAGTCGTGCCCATCAGGGCGGCGGCTTCCTTGGTCGGCAAGCCAATGCCTTCGAGAAATTTCACTTTCGCAACAAGGTCGGGCACCCGTTTTGGGTCGCTTCGCGAAACTTCCTGGACACACAAGAATGCGAGCGCTTTTCCGATAACGGAAAGCCACTCCGAACTAAGCTCATTGGACAAATTTCACCTGTATCGTTCTGGTGGTGCGAATCACCTGGGACAATCGCTTATTGGAAATACAATGGGTTCCGAGGGCCGGAAGTTAGCAAAAAGCAGTTATCCACCATGAATCACAGGGCACCCGCGCACAGCCGTTTCGCAATAGTGGCCTGATCGTCGAGTTTGGCAGCCTTGGCGAAGCTGGGAGATAGGAGCCCAAGGGGAGCGATCGATGCACGGACCGGTTGGGCGACCGGTGGTGCTGATCGCGGATATCGCTTATCCGGGCTACAAAAGGAAAGGCCGCTCGTTTGAGCGGCCTTTGTAATTTTGTTGGTGTGATCTATCACCTCACGAACACCCCGTCGTGCTCCCACACGTATCGCACTTCATGCAGGTCCCATTCCGCACCAGCGTGAAGTTGCCGCACTCCGAGCACATCTCGCCTTCGTAGCCCTTGGCCTTGGCTTCGGCGCGACGCTCCGCCTTGGACGGAGCGGCGGCTGCGGCGGTGCCGGGCTTGCTCCAGTTCAGCGCCTCGAGCTTCTCGGTCGGCGAGAGGTCGTGGCTGACCTCCTGCTTCAGGGCGACCGCGCCTTCGATGGTGTCGGAGGCGCCGCGGGCGCTGGCGCCGTGCGAGGCCAGCGACGTGACGCGGCTGCCGCCGGCGGGCGCGTTGTCGGCGCTCGCGCTCACCGCGGCCGAGCCGCCGCGCATGACGACGAGGTTGTCGGTGCGCGAACGGGTCAGGCCCTTCGACACGTACTTGGTCGCCTGGTGCTGGGCGGGGGCCTCATCCGGCTCCTTGCCTTCCTCGACGCCCTTGCCGAGCGCGTCGAAGCCAGACTCGTTCGGATCGACATGGGCGAGGTCGAAGCGGCTCATATAGCTCACCGCGAGCTCGCGGAAGACATAGTCGAGGATCGAGGTCGCGTACTTGATCGAGTCGTTGCCCTGCACCGGGCCCGCGGGCTCGAAGCGGGTGAAGGTGAAGGCGTCGACATATTCTTCCAGCGGCACGCCGTATTGCAGACCGAGCGAGACCGCGATCGCGAAGTTGTTGATGAAGGAGCGCAGCGCCGCGCCTTCCTTGTGCATGTCGATGAAGATCTCGCCGAGCCGGCCGTCGTCATATTCGCCGGTGCGCAGGTACACCTTGTGGCCGCCGACAACAGCCTTCTGGGTGTAGCCCTTGCGGCGATCCGGCATCTTCTCGCGCTCGCGCATCACGATGATGCGCTCGACCAGCTTCTCGACGATCTTCTCCGAGACCTGGGCGGCGCGCGCCGCCATCGGCTTCTCGTAGAGCGCTTCCACCGCATCGTCCTCGTCCTCATCGTCGGAGATGAGCTGCGAGTTGAGCGGCTGCGACAGTTTCGAGCCGTCGCGGTAGAGCGCGTTGGCCTTCAGCGCCAGCTTCCACGACAGCAGGTAGGCGGACTTGCAGTCCTCCACCGTGGCGTCGTTCGGCATGTTGATGGTCTTGGAGATCGCGCCCGAGATGAACGGCTGCGAGGCCGCCATCATCCTTATGTGGCTCTCGACCGAGAGATAGCGTTTTCCAATTTTGCCGCAGGGATTGGCACAGTCGAACACGGGATAGTGCTCGGCCTTCAGATGCGGGGCACCTTCCACCGTCATCGCGCCGCAGATGTGCACGTTGGCGGCCTCGATCTCGCGCTTGGTGAAGCCAACGGCCGCGAGCAGGTCGAAGCCCGGCGCGGCGATGGCCTCGGAGCCGATGCCGAGCGTGTCGCGAATGAAGTCTTCGCCAAAAGTCCACTTGTTGAAGGCGAACTTGATGTCGAACGCGGTCGGGAGTGCCTTTTCCACCTTGGCAATGGCTTCGTCGGTGAAGCCCTTTGCCTTGAGGGTGGAGGCGTTGATCCCTGGCGCATTCGACAGCGAGCCGTGGCCGACGGCGTAGGCCTCGATCTCCGCGATATCGCTCTCGCGGTAGCCGAGCGCGCGCAAGGCGGCCGGCACCGCCTGGTTGATGATCTTGAAGTAGCCGCCGCCGGCGAGCTTCTTGAACTTCACCAGCGCGAAATCAGGCTCGATGCCGGTGGTGTCGCAATCCATCACCAGGCCGATGGTGCCGGTCGGCGCCACGACGGTGACTTGCGCGTTGCGATAGCCGTTGACCTCGCCGAGCGCCAGCGCGTCATCCCACGCCAGCTTGGCGTGCGCGACGATGTCGGCCTGCGGGCAGGAGTCGTGGTCGAGCGCCACCGGATTGACGGCGAGCGCCTCATAGCCGCGGCTTTCGCCGTGGGCGGCGCGGCGGTGGTTGCGGATCACGCGCAGCATGTGCGCGGCGTTCTTCTTGTAGCCCGGGAAGGTGCCGAGTTCGGCCGCCATCTCGGCCGAGGTCTTGTAGGAGATGCCGGTCATGACGGCGGTCAGCGCGCCGCAGAGCGAGCGGCCTTCCTTCGAGTCATAGGGCAGGCCCATGGTCATCAGCAGGCCGCCGATATTGGCGAAGCCGAGGCCGAGGGTGCGGAACTCGTAGGAGAGCTCGGCGATCGCCTTCGACGGGAACTGGGCCATCATCACCGAGATTTCGAGCACGATGGTCCAGAGCCGGCAGAGGTGCTCATACGACTCGATGTCGAACCGCTTGGTGGTCGAGCTGTAGAACGTCAGCAGGTTGGCGGAGGCGAGGTTGCACGCCGTGTCGTCGAGGAACATGTATTCCGAGCACGGATTGGAGGCGCGGATGTCACCGGACGCCTTGCAGGTGTGCCAGTCGTTCATCGTGGTGTTGAAGTGCAGGCCGGGATCGGCGCTTGCCCAAGCCGCGTAACCGATCTTCTCCCAGAGGTCGCGCGCCTTCAGCGTCTTCGTCACCTTCCTGGTGGTGCGGCCGACCAGGTTCCAGTCGCCGTCGGTCTCGACCGCGCGCAGGAAGTCATCCTTCAGCGACACCGAGTTGTTGGAGTTCTGGCCGGAGACGGTGAGGTAGGCTTCCGAATCCCAGTCGGTGTCGTAGATGTCGAACTGGATGTCCTTGTAGCCCTGCTTGGCGAACTGGATGACGCGCTTGATGTAGTTGTCGGGCACGAGGCTGCGGCGCGCGAGCTTGATCTCGCGGCGGAGCGCAGGGTTCTTCTCGGGATCGAAGCAGTCGTCGCCACTGCCTTCGCAGTTCACGCAGGCCTTCATCACGGCCTTGAGGTGCTTCTGGTTGATCTTGGAGCCGGTGACGAGGGCGGCGACCTTCTGCTCCTCCTTCACCTTCCAGTCGATATAGGTCTCGATGTCGGGGTGATCGGCATCGACCACGACCATCTTGGCGGCGCGGCGGGTGGTGCCGCCCGACTTGATCGCGCCCGCGGCGCGGTCGCCGATCTTGAGGAAGCTCATCAGGCCGGACGAGCGGCCGCCGCCGGAGAGCTTTTCGCCTTCGCCGCGCAGGCTCGAGAAGTTGGAGCCGGTGCCGGAGCCATACTTGAACAGGCGCGCCTCGCGCACCCAGAGGTCCATGATGCCGCCCTCGTTGACGAGGTCGTCGCCGACGCCCTGGATGAAGCAGGCATGCGGCTGCGGATGCTCATAGGCCGACTTCGATTTTGTCAGTTTGCCGGTTTTCCAATCGACGTAGTAATGCCCTTGGCCGGGACCATCGACGCCATAGGCCCAGTGCAGGCCGGTGTTGAACCACTGCGGCGAGTTCGGCGCGACCATCTGCTTTGCCAGCTGGAAGCGGAGTTCGTCGAAAAAGGCCAGCGCATCTTCCTCGGTGGAGAAGTAGCCGCCCTTCCAGCCCCAATAGGTCCAGCAGCCGGCGAGGCGATCGAACACCTGTTTTGCGCTGGTCTCGCCGACGATGCGCTCGTTCTCGGGCAGGGTGGCGAGCGCCTCGGTGTCCGGCACCGAACGCCACAGCCACGACGGCACGGTCTCTTCCTCGACCTTCTTCAGGCGCGCGGCGACGCCCGCTTTGCGGAAATACTTCTGCGCCAGCACGTCGGAGGCGACCTGCGACCAGAACTCCGGAACCTCGACGTTCTCGGCGCGGAACACGACCGAGCCGTCCGGGTTGCGGATCTCAGATGTGGTCAGGCGGAAATTGATCCCGGCATAGGGAGACTGTCCGCTGGTGGTGTTGCGTCGTTCGATTCGCATGGTCGAGCCCCGTCTCTTCTTCTGCCCGGCCCCACGTTTCTCCGCAGGTGCCGGAATGTTATCGTTCGCGGACATCAGGGAACACGCGTCAGCACGCCTCCCGTCATCCGCAGCTCAGCCGGTGGACCCGGCCTGTTTCTCTCATCCGCTCGGCGCCGGTTTGATCCGGCCCTGGCGGCGGCACGATCCCGGCGCGGACACCGATGTTTCGGGTCCTCCGGGTCATGCATTCAACGCCCCAAACGCTCACGCGACACGTCACGCGTACGCTTCTCGCGGGCCGGTTACGGCCTCTGTTTCCGGGTCCTTCTCGGCCCGTTCTGTGCTCCCGAACCAAGTCCAAAGGACTCGGCCCAAAATCAGGGCAGACAAGCCCTTCACCCGCGGCCCGAAGGCCTGGCGGAGTGGTCATTTTGGAACCCTTGTGGGAGCGACCGGCGGGGACCCAAACACACTCGCGCCGAACAGGTTGAAAGCTAGGCCATGTCCGTTGCGCCCGTCAAGGACTAGTGCGAGTTTCTGAATCAAACACTAAATATGGTGGAAGGAGGGGGATAACAGGGGCCGGTGCCGCGTCTGTGATCGAGCCAACTATCGGTGAGTCCTGAGGGATTCCCAAGCCAAAAAAATTCGCTCCGCCTGTGGATTGGAGGTTCGCCCCGCTGTTCACAGGCGAAGTTTTTATTCGCGCTGGCGGATTGAATTTTGGGGACTCACGTAAGGCTACGGGCAAACTACGGATCAGGCATGTCAGAGCCGTGATGGTCGGGCGACAAAATCGCGGGCAAGCTGCGGCCGACTCACATCCTCTTCACACCCTTGCCGGGTTCCATGACAGACCAGAAGCCTTCCGGGCGGCCGCGCCTTGCGCCCGCCGGCCTGATGTTCCTCGCCATCACCTCGGTGGGCTGGGGGTTCAACTGGCCGTCGACCAAGTTCCTGCTCAGCGAGCTGCCGCCGCTGACCCTGCGCGGCATCACCGGCGTGATCGGCGCCGTGCTGCTGGCGGTGCTGGCGGTGCTCCGCGCCCAGAGCCTGCGTGTCGAGGCAAGGCTGTGGCCGCGCCTCGTGCTGTATGCGGCGCTCAACGTCTCCGGCTGGATGGTGCTGATGGGGCTCGCGCTGTTGTGGCTGCCGGCGAGCGAGACCGCATTGATCGCCTACACCATGCCGGTCTGGGCTTCGCTGCTGGCCTGGCCGGTGCTCGGCGAGCGGCCGACGTGGCTGCGGACCATCGCGCTGGTGATGGCGTTCGCGGGGCTTGCCGCGATCATGGGCGGCAACGGGATTTCCGCGAGCAAGGAGAAGCTGCCAGGGATCATCATGGCGCTCGGCGGCGCGTTCGGCTTTGCGCTCGGCACGGTGCTGGCGAAGAAATACCCGCTGGTGATGCCGCCGATCCCGGCCGCGGCCTGGCAGATCGGGCTCGGCTGCGTGCCGATCGCGATCATCGGCCTCATGATCGAGACCACGCATCTCGATCGAGTCACGACGGTCGGCTGGTGGCTCCTTGCCTATTCGACGCTGATCCAGTTCTGCGTCGCCTATGTCGCCTGGTTTGCCGCGCTCGCCCGGTTGCCGGCCTCGGTGGCGGCGATCGGCACCATGGCGGTGCCTGTCATCGGCGTGATTGCCTCCGCCGTCGCGCTGCACGAGCCGCTCGGGCCGACCCAGATCACAGCCCTGATGTTCACGCTGGCCGGCGTCGCGCTGGCGACGCGGTAGCTCACATCACTCGCCGAGCGCCTGCTGCAGCATGCTGGCGAGCTGTGCCTTGCGATAGGGCTTTGCCAGCAGCAGCACGCCCTCGTCGAGGCGGCCGTGATGCACGATCGCGTTCTCGGTGTAGCCCGAGGTGTAGAGCACCTTGAGGCCGGGCCGCCGCTTTCTCACTTCGTCTGCGAGCTGGCGGCCGTTCATGCCGCCGGGCATGATGACGTCGGTGAACAAGAGGTCGAACTTTTCGCCCTTGTCGACCAGCGCCAGCGCGGCGCGGGCGTCGGGCACGGCAATGGTCTTGTAGCCGAGGGCGCCAAGCTGCGTGACCACGTAGTTGCGCACCAACTGGTCGTCTTCCACGACCAGGATGACTTCGCTGCCGCGCCGCGGCGGCTCCGGCGCAGGCGCCTCCACCTCGACCTGACCGCCGGCAGGGGGCAGATAGAGCTTGATCGTGGTGCCGTGGCCTTCCTCGCTGTAGATCTTGATATGGCCGCCGGACTGCTTGACGAAGCCGTACACCATGCTCATGCCGAGGCCGGAGCCCTTGCCGACCTCCTTGGTGGTGAAGAACGGCTCGAACACCTTGTCCTGCACCGCGTGCGACATGCCGGTGCCGGTGTCGCTGACCGCGAGCAGCACGTAACGGCCCGGCGTGATGTCGGGATTAACAGCCGCATAGGTGTCGTCGAGCACGATGTTGCTGGTCTCGAACAACAGCTTGCCGCCGTTCGGCATCGCGTCGCGGGAGTTGATCGCCATGTTGAGCAGCGAGTTGGCAAGCTGCGACGGGTCGATGTGTACGCTGGCGACATCGGGCGCGAGCACCTGATCGATCTCGATCTGCTCGCCGAGCGTCGGCCGCAGCAGCTTGGCGATATCGACCACGGTGCCGTTGATGTCGACGGTGCGCGGCTCCAGCGGCTGGCGCCGGGCGAAGGCGAGCAGATGCTGGATCAGCTCGCGGCACCGTTCGGCGGCGCGGTCGATCAGCTCGGCGGTTTGCACAAGCTTCGGCTGGCTGCGCAGGCTGTCGACCAGCGTCTCGGTGGTGCCGGTGATGACCGTCAGCATGTTGTTGAAGTCGTGCGCGACGCCCCCGGTCAACTTGCCGATGGCGTCGAGCTTCTGCGCCTGCTGCAGCTTGTGCTCGGTTTCGCGCGAGGCGGTGATGTCGTGATAGATCAGCGCCGCGCCGGTGATGGTGCTATCGTCGTCGCGCAGCGGCCGGCCCGACACCACGAGGTGAATCGGAGGGACGCCTCGGACCGGCTTGGCGACGAATTCCAGCCCGTCGAATTCCTCGCCGCGCAGCGCCCTGGCCGACGGCATGTCGTCGGCCCGCATCGGCGTGACGCCGTCGGCCTCGAAGACGTTGCTGAGGTCGCGCAGCTGGCGGACCGTCATGCCCGGTTTGTAGCGCAGCATCTTCTCGGCAGCCGGGTTCGAGAGCAGCACGGTGCCGCTGGTGTCGATGACAAGCACCGCCTCCGCCATGCTGCGGAACGTCGTTTCCATCACCGAGGTGGAGCGGCGGAGCTCTTCGAGCGCGGTGCCGAGATCCTTGGTGCGTTCGGCCACCTTGCCCTCGAGTGACAGGTTGGTCGCCTTGGTCGCGCTGAGCGCGCCCTGCAGTTCGCGGCTGGCGCGCCGGGCCGCCAGCGTCAGCGCGACCGCGAGCAGCAGGATCATCACCACGCCGGCAAGGTCGACCGCCAGCAACAGCCGGCCATTGGTCTTCGACTGTTCGGTGCGGATCCCGAGCAGGCGCCGCTCTTCGGCGACCAGGCGGTCGAGCGCCGCGCCGACCTTGTCCATCAGCGCGCGGCTCTCGCCCGCGGAGATCAGTGCCGCGGCGCCGGCCGTGTCGCCCGCCGTGCGCAACCTGATGAGCTCGGCACCGAGCGCAATGGCGCGCTCGACCTGTCCCTTGGTCCCCGCGATCAGTTGCGCCTCGTCCGGGGCCGACTCCACCGCAGCCATCAAATCGTCGAAGGCGGCGGTGAGGGTGGTGCTCTGCTCGCGAAACTCGTCGGCGAAGGAGGCGTCGCCCGTCAGCGCGAACCCGCGCGCCGCGCTCTCGACGCCGCGCGGCAGCGAACGCGCATCCGAAATGCGCTTGAGGATGGCGAGTGCGTGATCGACCGAATCAATCTCGCTGCGCGACTTGACATCCAGCCCGATCGACGCCGCGCTGATGACGAGGAGGATCGCAAGGCCGCTGCCGAGGATGAGACGCTGGGAAGCCATCGACGATTAGTACGAGCAATTATTTGGAAAGACGAGCAGAAGGAGCGGACTTCGCAAGACATTCGTTAACGGCGGCAATCAGCGCCTGCGGGGTAAACGGCTTGCGCAGGCAGGCTGACGCGCCGAGTTCGATCGTCATCCGCAGGAAATCCGGCGCACGGTCGGCATTGGCGAAGGCATAGCCGGACATCGCGATCACCGGAACATGGGGCGCGCGCTCGTGGAAGACGCGGATCGCCTCGAAACCGCGCATATGCGGCATGAAGACGTCGACCAGCATGACGTCGAACGACGCCTTGTCCAGCGCGCGCATGCCCGATTCACCGCCATCTGCGACGGTGACGTCGAAGCCCTGGCGCTGCAAACACACCTCGATGGCGACGCACACCATCGGGTCGTCATCGACCACGAGAACGCTCGGCACGATGCATCCTCTTCCTGCGGCCTCGCGTGCCTGCGACTCGCTTGGCCCGTCTGCCGATTAAGGCGGAACCCGGATGGAAAGTCTGTATCATAGATTGCATATGCTGTTTGCTGACAAGCAGATTTCCAGCTAGCCCTGACAGCATCACTTGTATTTGTCCGCCCACATTACGACGGGTCCATGACCGCAGTTCCAGTCGCCGGCCGCGCCCCGCTGTCACCGATCGGCCTCGCATTCCTGGTGGTCGCGTCGACCGGCTGGGGTCTCAACTTCCCGATCATGAAGTTCCTGCTCACGGAGTGGCCGCCGCTGTCGTCGCGCGGGCTCTGCGGCGTGGTCGGCGCGATCGCACTCGGTCTGGTGGCGGTCGCACGGGGCGAGACGCTGCGCGTCCCTGACGGCATGTGGACGCGGCTTGCGCTGGTGTCGACGCTTTCGATCGGCGGCTGGGTCGCGTCGATGGGCCTGGCGTTGATCTGGCTGCGGGCGAGCGAGGCGGCCGTGCTCGGGATCTCGATTCCCGTATGGGTCGCGCTGGTGGCCTGGCCGGTGCTCGGCGAGCGCGTGTCGTTGCCGCGTGCGCTCGCGCTTGGCGTGGCGCTTGCCGGCATCGCCGCGCTGATCGGCGGTGGCGGTCTTGATGCGAGCCTCGGCAAGCTGCCGGGCCTCCTGTTCGCGCTCGCCGGCGCGCTTTGCGTCGGGCTTGGCACGGTGCTGACCAAGTTCTTCAAGCTCGCGATGCCGCCGCTGTCGCTCGCGGCCTGGCAGCTTGCGATCGGCTGCGTGCCGATCGCGATCGCCGGCGTCCTGATCGAGCAGCCGCAGCTTGCGGCGCTGTCGCAGTTCGGCTGGGCGTCGATGGTCTACATGACGCTGATCCAGTTCTGCCTTTGCTATGTCTGCTGGTTCGCGGCGCTCGAGCGGCTGCCCGCGGCGACCGCGTCGATCGGCACGTTGCTGGTGCCCGTCGTCGGCGTGCTGGCGGCCGCGGCCATGCTGCGCGAGCCGCTCAGCACGAGCGACGTCGCGGCGCTCGTGGTGACGTTCGCAGCCGTCGCGGTGGCGTTGCGGACATGAAAAAGGGCGGCGTTGCCGCCGCCCTTCGCCAACTCAGGCATTGAGGCGTTACGGGCAGGGGTGCCGCAGGCCGTCAAAGCCGAGATAGGTGCCCGAGGCCGGATCGTACGACCTGTAGCGCTGCGCGCAGTAGCTCGCGTCGCCGCCCGGCGCGACCTCCACGGCGACAGGCGCACTGTCGTCGTAATAGCCGTAGCTGTCGTCATAGTAGCCGTATCCGGGGCCATAACCGCCGTAATATGCGCCCGAGGCGAGCGCTCCGCCGACGACTGCGCCCGCAACCGCGCCCGGCCAGAAGCCGCCGCCGCCCCGGTGATAACCGCCGTGCCAGCCGCCACCGCCGCCGCTCCAACCACCGCCGCCGCCACCAGCCCAGTGGCTGCCGCCACCACCGCCATGCCAGCCGCCGCCACCGCCCATCGCAGCACCACGGCCGCCGCCAAAGCCACCACCGCCGCCGCCGACATGGCCACCGCCACCACCGCCGCCGCCGCGCGCACCACCGCCACCGCCCATCGCGCCCATCTGTGCGGCAGACTGGGCGAACGAGACGGTCGGCGCCACGGCCAACGGCAGCGCAAGCGCCAGCGCCGCGGCGGTGCTCAGAACCTTCATATTGATCATTTTGGACTCCATTGAATCGGACAATGTCTAACCATCTCTGCGGTCGGACGTTCCTGCGCTCGACATTGATTGCCCGTCATCTTTGCTTGACCGGCGGCGCATGTATGGCGGGTGAACAAAACTCCCCGTGACCGCGTCATTTGGTCGCCAAAGGGCCCGTCACCCGGGCCCATTCCGGGAGTGCCGGGCTACCTTGGCGGCGGCTGGACATTTGGAGATTCAGGTGGCATCAGAGCCGGACTGCCTCGAACCGACCGGCCACGCATGAAACAATTCCTGCTGAAATTCTTCACCTGGTGGAACGGCCAGACCTTTGGCACGCAATTGTGGACCTCGCGCTACGGCGAGCTGGTCGGCGAGGACGAGCAGGGCAATCGTTACTACCGGACCAAGGGCGGCGAGATCGATCCGACGCTGCATTTCGAGCGCCGCTGGGTGATCTATAACGGCTATGCCGAAGCGTCCCGGATTCCGCCCAGCTGGCACGGCTGGCTGCACCACACGGTTGATGTGCCCCCGACCGAGGAGACGTACGTGCCGCGGGAATGGGAAAAGCCGCATCTGCCGAACATGACAGGCACCGCGCAGGCTTACCGTCCGTCCGGCTCGACGCTGGCGAGCGGCCGCCGCCCCAAGGCGACCGGCGACTATCACGCTTGGACGCCGCGAAGCTGAGCTTCTCGCATTCTAGTTTCCGCCGAGCTTGTGCGTAACGCCGCGCGTGCAGCGCACGCGCGGCTGTGGACAACGGTAACAGCGGGGACAGGTGCGCCACATCTGATGCTGTCCACTTGCGCTGCGCGCGCCTTCGCGGCTCAATGAAGCCATCTTACGGAGATGGGAGACCATCGCGTCGGATCGGGCTCCAGATCGCGACTGTCCCGATGAGCAGCGGCCTCCGAGTTGGATGCGGCCGGGAGATAGGCCCCCGGTGCAGACGTCCGGAAATCGCCCGCAAATGTGAGGCTACCGTGAGACAGGAAGGGCCGCTCGGGAAACCGGGCGGCCTTTTTCTTTGTCTCACGATCTTCTTTGTCTCACGATCGGGTCAGGACAGCCGTGCCGCGGCGCGGCTCATCAATTCGCCCCGGCGCGCGTGTGCCGGTCCCATCCGCTCCTTCATGAAGGCGAGGATCTCGGCCGGCGCGGTATCGGGCGAACCGGCATTGAACGGCGGGGCCGGGTTGTATTCGAGCCTGAGCTGGATCGCTTCCGCGGTCTTGCGATCGACGAGCTCGGACACCAGCGTTAGCGCGAAATCGATGCCGGCGGTGACGCCGCCGCCGGTGAAGCGGTTGCGGTCGACGCAGACGCGTGTCTTGGTCGGGATGGCTCCGAAGCCCGCCAGGAAATCGATCGCACTCCAATGCGTGGTGGCGCGATAGCCCTTCAGCAGACCGGCGGCGCCGAGCACCAGGGAGCCCGTACAGACCGACGTGACGTATTTCGCCCCCTCGGCCTGCTTGCGCAGGAAGGCGAGCATCTCCTCGTCGCCGACCATGTCGTCGGTGCCGAACCCGCCGGGCACGCAGATCACGTCGAGCTGCGGGCAGTCGGCAAAGGTCGTGGTCGGCGTCAGGACCATGACGGAGTCGGTCGGAACGGGTTCGATCCGTTTCCAGATCAGATGCACCTTGGCGCCGGGGACCGAGGAGAACACCTGCAGCGGGCCGGTCAGGTCGAGCTGGGTCACCTTCGGGAAGACGAGCAATCCAATCTGCAGGGGTTCGGACATCGGAGGTCTCCAAATAGCGCTTGACGAAACCACGATGCCATGGTGGCCTCATGTCCAAAATGGCGTAATTCCCTCATTTTCGGACGTCGGCGCCGCCTCCGGGGATCTGGCATTGCGAGGATTTGGCAGATGATCGGCATCCTGATCTTTCCCGACTTCCAGCTGCTCGACGCGGCCGGCCCGATCGCGGCGTTCGAGATCGCGGCGCGCTTCGCCAACAACCCGCCTGATATCAAGACGATCGCGGTGAAGGCCGGGCCGGTGCGCTCGTCGTCCGGCGTCGAGATGCTGGCGCGCGGCTTCAAGCCGTCGGCGGCGATCACGACGCTGATCGTCGCGGGCGGCAACGGCGTGCGCACGCCGGCGACCTGTCCTGTGACGCTGTCATTCGTGCGGCGGATGGCGAGCCGCGGCATCCGCGTCGCCAGCGTCTGCTCGGGCGCCTATGTGCTGGCCGAGGCCGGCCTGCTCGACGGCCGTCGTGCCACCACGCATTGGCAGCGCACGCCGCATTTCGTGAAGACCTATCCGAAGGTCAAGCTCGAGCCGGACCAGATCTTCGTCCGCGACGGCAACATCTGGAGCTCGGCCGGAATCACCGCCGGCATCGATCTCGCACTCGCCATGATCACCGAAGACTACGGCGACGAGGTCGCGCAGAACACCGCGCGGCAGCTCGTGCTGTACCATCGGCGCAGCGGCGGGCAGTCGCAGTTTTCCTCGCTGCTGGAATTGAAGGCGCCGAACGGCCGGTTCGGGCCGCTGCTCGCCTGGGCGCGCGAGCACCTCGACGCGCCGCTGACGGTCGAGGATCTCGCCGACAAGGCCGGGATGAGCTCGCGGCATTTCACCCGCGCCTTCATCGCGGAGACCGGCACCACGCCGTCGAAAGCGGTTGAACGGTTGAGGATCGAAGTCGCGCGGCAGCGCGTGCAGTCGTCGGGCGAGGCGATCGAACGCGTCGCCGAGATCACCGGCTTCCGCGATCCGGAGCGGATGCGCCGCGCCTTCATCCGCGCCTTCGGCCAGCCGCCCCAATCGCTGCGCCGGGCATCGCGCGCGGGGTAGGTCGTCGGCTTCGGCAACTCCGGCGCATCGTTGGAAAGAAGGGGGATGATTCCAGCGGCGAAGCGAACACAGCTGCCGATGAGCGACCGTCGCCAAACTCACCGGCGCTGCCGGCAGAGGCAATTTGAGTTTGGGACAAGCTCGCTGTCAGATCTCACACGATCCATGCTGTCGTCGCACTGATGAACCGGCGCGAAGGTTCCTGTGACCCACGTTAGGTGGGCGTTGGGGACCCGAGGAGGTTCTACATGACAAAGCATCGAACGATTACCGGGTTCGTGGCCGTCACCCTGCTGGCTGTCACTGCAACCGCCGCGACGATCAGGTCGCACCTGCCCCGGACCGAGGGCGTTGTCGTCTCCGACACCGACGCGCTCCCGGCCAGGGATTTCAGCGACCGCTGGTCCCCGATTTCAGCTTTGCCGCCGGCGACGGACATGGCTGAGCGCGCACCTGACGTACGTTAAGCCGGTCATCGACGCAGATCCGGCCCAGTCGCGGACACGCCGCGCGCAGAGTTCACCGCAGCACAAAGGCCCCGCCGAAGCGGGGCCGGATGTTGAACCACTTGATGTTGAACGACTTAATCTCGAACGAGTTGGTCTCGAATAGAACTAACGGTTCCGCCGCGCCGGAATAGCGCAGGCCTGCACCTATGCACGACCAAAATCCACGGATGGCTGAGCACGAAACGTGCCCGAGCCAAAATATCAATTGCTCAATGTGTCGGTCGCGATCTTCTTCTTGAGTGCTTCGCAGGTGTTCCTGACCTCCGTGGTCATCAACGAGACGGCTTCGATCTGCAGGAAGAAACGCTTGCCCTGGTCGCGGTAACCTGCAGCGAACTCCTTGATTTCCGCGATCATGTCGTGGACACCCGCCACCATGACCTCGCAGTTCTTGGCGGCCGCTTGCAGTTCCGTTCCAAGGGCCTCGATCTCTTTCACCGCCGCTTCATATTCGCGCACGACCGCCTCGGCCGATAGCTTGCCCACCTCGTTGACGCCGTTGCGGTGCTCGACGTAGTCCGGCATCGGCGAGAGAGGCCGAATGTTGCTGCGTGGGCGATGCGTACCCACCGTGTCGATTTCGCCCTCCGTCGTTTCCATCGGGGCGCGGGCGAGGACTTCTGCACTGACACTCATGCGAACGCTCCATAAGTTGTTACGGCGAATGGAGTTTAACAATGTCAACGGATTTGTCTCGCTTTTCCACAAGTTTGAAGCAGTCCGATTGTGCATCGCAGCATGACGAGCCCCACGCCACAATCGCTGCGCCGGGCACCGCGCGTGGGGGGAGCGAGGCGTCGGGGATCGGGTTCGTTTGCCGTCCGCGAAGTGTCAGGGGTGCGCCGTTGCCCCTTGGCGCTGACGACGCGCGTAGGCTACGCCCCAACCGAGCCCAAGCAGGGCGGCGGCGAGCGAGCCCCCGAGCACACCGAGCTTTGCCGCGTTGAGCAGCGCCTCGTCGGGGAAGGCGAGCATGGCGGTAAATATCGACATGGTGAAACCGATTCCGGCCAACAGGCCGATGAGGCAGACGCCGCCCCACGTCATGCCGGGTGCCAGCCGACAGCGCCCCAGCTTGACCGCGAGCCAGGTGGCACCGACCACGCCGACCGGTTTTCCCAAGGCAAGGGCAAGCCCCACCCCCAGCATCACGGACTGAGCTCCGGCAGCGAGGCCGGAAGCGGTCAGGCTGATGCCGGCGTTCGCCAACGCGAACAAGGGCATGATACCGAACGCGACCCAGCCATGCAGCGCCGTCTGCACGCGCACGACGGGTGGCAACATCTCGCGATGCGCGAGGTGGAGCGCACGGCGCCGTGACCTGAGCCGACGGATATCCTTCCAGGCCGCATCGCCGTCGCGCAACTCCGCGACCACGCGCGACACCATTTGCAGGGGCGGCTCCCGCAGCGGCATCGTCCGCACCGGGGTCATCAGGCCGAGCACGACACCGGCAAGGGTCGGATGCGCTCCGCTCATCAGCAGCCCGGTCCAGACCAGCGCGCCCGGCGGAACGTAGGCGAGGGCGGAGCCGACGCCGATCCGCTGCAGCCCGACGACCATCAGGATGCCGAGCGCCGCCACGACAAACCCGCTCAGCTCCAGTCCGCCGGAGTAGACGAAGGCGATGATCAACACCGCGATGACGTCGTCGATGATGGCGAGCGCCAGCAGGAACACCCGTAGATTGACCGGGATCGATCGTCCCAGCAAAGCGAGCGCTCCCACGGCAAAGGCGATGTCTGTTGCCGTCGGTACGGCCCAGCCCTGGCCGCGCACGGGATCGGCATTCAGGCCAATGTAAATGAGTGCCGGGGCGATGACGCCGCCGGCTGCCGCGATCACGGGCAGCATCGCCTGGTCGAACCTGCTCAGCGCGCCTTCATGTATCTCGCGCCGAATCTCCATGCCGACGACGAGGAAGAAAATCGTCATCAGCCCTTCGTTGATCCAGAAATGCAGCGATCGGGAGCTGACGAAGCCGCCAAACCCGATCGAGAACTGCTGGTGCCAGAGCGCGTGATAGCTGTCGGCGAAAGCAGAGTTGGCCCAGATCATTGCAGCGGCTGCCGCAGCCAGCAGCACGCCGCCGCCGACAGCTTCGACGTGCAGGAAGCGCTGGAGCGTGGCGAACGCCTGCTCGGCAAGTCGTTGGGCTCGCGGCAGGTCCTGGGCGGGCAGTCGGTGATCCATCGGGCGCACGCAGTCCGCGTGGTGGCCCGACCATCGCTTTACCTGTCACTGCGGCATGCAGTTGACACCCACTGCCCGTTTTGCACGGCGACAGGCATAGGGCAACCCTGTTCTCGGGCCTGCGACTGTTTGGCATATCGCGACGAGCCGAACCGGGAACATGGTGCTTTCCGACTTCCTGCTCGAGGCCGGTGGTCAAAGCCAGGTCGTGAGCCCGCTGAGCTGAGTTGCAGCACCGAAGACTAGCAGAATCGCGATGCACGCCGGCAGAGAGTAGGGGTTCCGATCGTTGTCTTGTGACATGGCAGCACCAATCCGGGAGGGATCTCCCATGCGCGCGAAAGCTGCGCTGATGACCTAATCGAATATCAGAGCGACCGCATAGGAATGCGAGACGAACGGCGGAGGCGCGTTATAGGCGCGGAATAAGTGTCAGCCCTGGTCGGCTTCCAGCAGCCCGAGCTTCGAGGCAAGCCAGCGCGTGGTGGAGGCCTGGATCAGGATCGTGGTCAGGATCGCGACGAAGGTGACGGAGGCGATCATCTCCGCTCCCGGCGTCTTCATGCCAAGCATGAGGCCGGCGAGCGCGGCGGGGATGACGCCGGTTTCGCGGGTCCAGCACATGAACAGCAGTTCCGCGAAGCTCCAGCGCGCGCGACGGTCGGGCAGCGCGCACAGGAAGACGGTCGCGGGGCGCGCAAGGAACATCAACACCAGCGTGACTGCGACGCCACCAAGCCAATACTGCTGCATCAGGGCAAAATTGACTTGAGCACCCAGCAGAATGAAAATGAACAGACGCAGAATGAAGGCCGTGGTCAGCACGAACTCATCGAGCTTCTGCGCTTCACCCGGCTCCATTTGGAACCCGAAACGTTCCTTGTTGCCGAGCATGATGCCGAACACGAACACGGCCATGAAGCCGGATGCATGCATGCCCTCGGCGGCGAAATAGGCGCTGATGACGGCGACGACGGTCACCACCGGCGCGTATTCAGCAAGGAATGCCCACTTCTCGTGAGCGATCAACAATGCCGCGAGATAACCCAGCATGATGCCGGCGACGATACCGATGGCGGAATGCGTCACCAGTTCGAACAAGGTGGCGGAGAACGAGAACGCGCTGCCTGTCGCCATCCCCAGAAGGCTGAAGGTGATGATTGCGCCCACGGCGTCGTTGAACGCGGACTCGCTCATCACGGTCTGCGCAACACGGTCCCTGATGCGAACCTGGCGGAAGATCGGTACGAGCGTCGCCGGATCGGTCGAGGCGAGCGTTGCCGCGAGCAGGAACGCCACGACCGCGGGAACGCCGAGAATGAATTTGGCCGCCAGTCCCGTGATGGTCGCGGTGATCAGGACGCCCATTGTCGCGATCACCGCGATCGTGATCCAGACCTGTTTCAGCACGGCGAGCCGCAGCGTCGCACCGCCGTCGAACAGGATGTAGCTTGCGCCGAACAGCAGGATGATCTGGTTCAGCGCGGAATCGGCGGCGATATTGACGAGTCCAAGGGCATGCGGGCCGATCAGGATGCCGACGATGAGGAATACCGCGACGTCGGGAATCCTGACCTTCTGGGCGAAGAGCGCCGCGACCGTACCGATCGCCAGGACCAGACCGCAGGAGAGCAGCGTGTGCCTGGCGATTTCGATCGAGGAGGACACTAGCCCTGTGCCTTCAGCCAGGCGCTGATCTCGGTCACCGCGACATTGGCCTGATTGAGCAGCTTGCCCATGGTGAAGAAGCCATGGAACTGGCCGGGGAAATGCCGGTAGGTCACGGGCACGCCGGCATCCCTGAGGAATGTCGCATACTCGTCGCCCTCGTCGCGCAGCGGATCGGCGCCAGCGGTCAGCACATAGGCCGGCGGCAATCCGGCAAAGTCTTTCGCGCGCGCGGGCGAGGCGCGCCAGTCGCTATTGTCGGCGTCGCCGAGATAATGGTTGCCGAACCAGCCGATGACCGAATGCGTCAGGAGGATGCTGGTCTCGGGCTCGCGATGCGAGGGATGTTTTCGCGAGAAATCGGTCGCGGGATAGACCAGCAGTTGGGCGGCGAGCTTCAATCCGCCGTCGCGGGCGGTGAGGGTAACCACGGCTGCCAGATTGCCGCCGGCGCTATCGCCGCCGACGATCAGGCGCGAAGCATCGATGCCGAGATCCCCAGCATTGGCGGCGACCCATTTGGTCGCGGTGACGGCGTCGTCCACCGCGGCAGGGAATCGGTGCTCGGGCGCGAGCCGGTAATCGACCGAGATCACGATCAGCCCGCCCTCATGGGCAAGCTTCTGGCAAACCACCTCATGGGTATCGAGATCGCCGATCACCCAGCCGCCGCCATGGAAGAACACCAGGCACGGCGCGAGCCCGTCTGTCTTGCGCAGCGTCTTCGGCGTGTAGATGCGGGCCGGGATCGCGCCGTGCGGCGCCGGGATCGCAAGCGCCTTGCTCGACTCAAGCGCCGGCGGCTCGGGATTGGAGACGATGCGGGCGGCCCGATAATATTCGCGCGCTTCCGGTGCGGTCAGCGATTCATAGGCGGGGCGGCCGGCCTCCTGGAAAGCCTTGTAAACGGCGGCGGCATCGGGATCGAGAACGACGGGCATAGGCAACGAACCTTCTTGTGATGCTGAACTGAAGTGTCAGGCGGCGGTGCGGCCGCCATCGACGGTATAGGCGGAGCCGGAGACGTAGCTCGCCTCGTCGGAGGCAAGGAAGGCGACGATCGATGCGACCTCGCTCGCGAGGCCGAGCCGGCGTGCCGGGATGCGGTCGACGATCTTCTCGACCGGTAGCGGCGCGTTGCCGCCGGAACGTCCCTGCAGGATGGTGCTCAGCATCCGGCTCTCGATCATGCCGGGGCAGACGCAATTGACCCGCACGCCGGTGCCGGTGCATTCCCAGGCCGCGCTCTTGGTCAGCCCGATCACCGCATGCTTGCTGGCGCTGTAGACCGCAATCATCGGCGATCCCATCAGGCCGGCGATCGAGGCGGTGTTGATGATGCTGCCCTTGTTCTGCTTCAGCATCACCGGCAGCACATATTTCATGCCGAGGAAGACGCCGACGACATTGACGTCGAGCACGCGGCGAAAGCTCTCCAGCGAATATTCCGGGATCGGCCTGATTTCGCCCTCGATGCCGGCGTTGTTGTAGAAGGCGTCGATGGTGCCGAAGCGGTCCACGGCGGCGCGGACATAGTCCTTGACCTCGTCCTCATCGGTGACGTCGGCGGTGATCGCGAGGGCCTCGGCCGAGGCGGGGAGGTCCTTGATCGCGGCCGCAAGATCGGCCTCCTTGCGGTCGACCGCGACAATCCGCGCCCCGCGTTCGGCAAGCAGCTGGAGCGTGGCGGTTCCGATGACGCCGGCAGCCCCGGTGACGACGGCAACCCGGCCGTCGAGCCTGATGCGATCTGGCATGTTTGGGTTTCCTCTGGCTGGTCCGGTTCGATCCGGATTTTCCTGGTTTTCACGCGGTGCCGCGCGCCTTCAGCGTGAGGACTATCACACGTGTTCCCGGGAGTGACCAGAGGGTGACCAGAGCGTGACCAATGCCTGGCGTAGGGCCGGGGACGGGCGTCCGCGCGCCCTTTCCCCGCCGTATTCGGCGTGTTAACCGGTAGCCTGCGAGCGGCCGATATCAAGGTAGACTGTCGCGAGCCCGATTCGCCTTTTAAAGCCCGCGAGATGCTTCGAACCATTGCCCTGACTGGCTTTGCGGCCTTGGTTGCCGCCTCAACCATCTCGCTTGCGCCGCCCGCGCGCGCGCAGATCGGAACGATTTTCTCCGATCCCGCGCCGCGTCCGCCCGGCTCGATTCCGCGTGGCCAGGTGGCGCCTCCCAGTGACGACGACGAGGAAGTGCCGGAATTGCCGCGCGGCCGCCTGCTGCCGACGCAGCCGCGGGCGTTGCCGCCGGGCCAGGCGGTGCCGCCGCCCGGCAGCGTGCAGTCGCAGCCGCTGGCGCCGCCGCCAGGTAGCACGGTCGCTCCGCCCGGCGTTGCCGTGCAGCCACCGCAGCCCGGCGGTCCCGCCGTTGCCAACACGCCGCCGGGTGCCAATCCGCTGCCTGGCCTGCCGCCGGGGCAGCGTCAGCCCAAGGGGGCGCCGCAGGGTGCTCCGCAGGGCACCCCGCCGCAGACGCCTGCCGCGTTGCAGCCGGGCGACGAGGTCGTGCAGGAGCCGCCGTCGACCAAGATCACCAACAAGAAGGCGAGCTTCTCCGGCCTCGACAAGATTACCGGACGCATCATCAATTTCGACGAGGACATCGGCGAGACCGTGCAGTTCGGCGCGCTGCGGGTGAAGACCGACGCCTGCTATACGCGGCCGTCGACGGAAGCCGCCAACACCGACGCCTTTGTCGAGGTCGACGAGATCACGCTGCAGGGCGAGGTGAAGCGGATATTCTCCGGCTGGATGTTCGCGGCAAGCCCCGGCCTGCATGGCGTCGAGCATCCGATCTACGACATCTGGCTGACCGACTGCAAAGGGCCGGACCAGACCATCGTGACCGCCGCGCCCGATCCGCCGAAGGCGCCGACGCCGCCTCCGCCGCCGGCCCAGAAGCGCGCGCCGCCGAAGCAGGCCGCGCCGCGTCCGCCGCCGCAGCCGCTGCCGCAATACCAGCAGCAGCCGCCACCTCCGCCGCCCCAGCAGCAGCGGCCGGGCGGATTGTTCGGCGGATTGTTCGGGAATTAGTCTCGGTCACGTTGCCCGGATTGGCGCTTCATCCGGGCTACATGCTGTGGCGCGGTCATACATCAATTGCGCGCGGCGATGATCGCCAGCGCGTCGGCACCCTTGACCGGCTGCGTTGTGTCGAGCTTGCGGAAATCCGCCGGCGCGCCTGAGGTCGCCTTGTCGAGCAGCGCCCGATAGCGGCGGCGCGAAATCTCCACCGCGCCGAACGTCTTCAGATGCTCGGTCACATATTGCGTGTCGAGCAGTTCGAACCCGCCTGCGATCAGCCGGGCCACCAGATGCACCAGCGCGACCTTCGATGCGTCGCGCGTGGTGTGAAACATGCTCTCGCCGAAGAAGGCGCGGCCGAGGCTGACGCCGTAGAGCCCGCCGACCAGGTGGTCGTCCTGCCAGACCTCGACGCTGTGGCAATGGCCTGACGCGTGCAGCCCGACATAGAGGTCGCGGATGCGTTTGTTGATCCAGGTGTCGTCGCGGCCGGGCTGCGGCGCCGCGCAACCGGCGATCACGGCCTTGAACGCGGTATCGACGGTGACGGTGAACACATCCGAGCGCACGGTGCGCGCCAGGCGGGAGGCGACACGGAAACCGTCGAATGGAATCACCCCGCGCAATTCCGGCTCGACCCAGAACAGGGTCGGGTCGTCGGCGCTCTCCGCCATCGGGAAGATGCCGCAGGCATAGGCGCGCAGCAGCACCTCGGGCGTGATCTCGGAGGAGGCGGAGTCGCGTGAGGTCATGCCGGCGAAGATAGCAAAGCGCGGGCGGTCTTGCGATGGGGCCTGCCACGGGGGCGCGACGTGTTGACGAAACGCGCCGGTTCCTCCACAAGCCGCGCCATTCCGCCGCAGTTTCCCGAGACGGACTGCGCGGCCATGCTACATTGCCACAAAAAGATGGCGCCGCCGCCCGGGACATGGCGGCTTGCGCGCCCGACAATCAACACAGGTGAGGGGGACGCTGCATGAAGTCGTCATGGCGGACGTTTGCGCCATTGCTGGTCTGGCTGGTGATCTATCTGGTCCCGGTGCCAGCAGGGCTGAACGCCAATCAGTGGCACTATTTTGCGGTGTTCGCCGCCGTCATCACCGGGCTGATCCTCGAATCGATGCCGGTCGGTGCGGTCGGCCTGATCGGACTGACGGTCGCCGGGGTCGGCGGCTATGTCGAGCCCGACCCGAACAAGTCGCTGCGCTGGATGCTCGGCGGCTTTTCCGAGAGCACGGTGTGGCTGATCGTCGGCGCCTTCGTGTTCTCGATCGGCTACCGCAAGAGCGGGCTCGGCCGCCGGCTGGCGCTGCTCCTGGTGCGCGGGCTCGGCCGCCGCACCATCGGGCTCGGCTATGCGGTGGCGTTCTCCGATCTGGTGCTGGCGCCGGCGACGCCGTCCAACACCGCGCGCTCGGGCGGCACCATCTATCCGATCGTCAGCAACATCCCGCGCATCTACGGCTCCGAGCCCGGTCCGACCGCGGGCAAGATCGGCACCTTCGTGATGTGGACGGCGTTTGCGACCACGGCCGTCACCAGCTCGCTGTTTCTGACCGCGCTGGCGCCGAACGCCGCCGCGCTCTCGATCGCCAAGAAGCTCGTCAATATCGAGGTCGGCTGGTCGCAATGGTTCATCGGCTTCGCGCCGCTGGGTATCCTTCTGCTGCTGCTGGTACCGCTGCTGAGCTACGCCATCTGCCGGCCCGAGATCAAGGAGAGCCCGGAGATCGTGACGTGGAGCGAGGGCGAGCTCGCGAAGATGGGGCCGCCGTCGCGGCACGAATGGATCATGGCGGTGCTGGTGCTGCTCGCGATGTTCCTGTGGATATGCGGCTCCAATCCCAATATCAGCGTGCCGCTGCTCGGCTCGAATTTCATCAACGCGACCACGGTGGTGTTCGTCGTGATCTCGCTGATGCTGCTCACAGGCGTGATCGCGTTCGAGGACATCGTCGCGGAGAAGAGCGCGTGGGAGGTCTTTTTCTATTTCACCTCGCTGCTCACGCTGTCGTCGGGTCTCAACGAGATCGGCTTCATCAAATGGGTAGCCGAGGGCTATGCGAAGCCGCTGTCCGGCACGTCGCCGCTGGTCGGGATGATCCTGCTCGTCACATTCTTCTTCTGGATCCACTATTTCTTCTCGAGCATCACGTCGCATACCGCCGCCGTGCTGCCGGTGGTGCTCGCGGTCGGCTCCAGCATTCCCGGCCTGTCGGTCCAGACCCTGATGCTGCTTTGCGTCTATTCGCTCGGCCTGATGGGGGTGATCTCGCCCTACGCCACGGGACCGGCGCCGATGTATTACGGCAGCGGCTATATCGGCAAAGGCGACTTCTGGAAGTTCGGGCTGATCTTCGGCGTAATCTACTTTGCCGGATTGTTGCTGATCGTGTTGCCCTGGCTACAGATGATCGGGTAAAATAGCCACAATCCAGCGAGAAACAGCGCCGACCGGGAAGGAGGACTTTCCTTTCCGATTCTTAACGCGCTTTGTCTGACGGAAGCGTCCAAAATGCTTCCTCGAATGTGGCGCGCGCGGATTTCAGGGAGCACATAGAGCCGCACCGGCTCATTCGTGTTTCCTCGTGGGCAAGTTTATGGACCAGCATATCAAGGACCCGTCGATCGTGGCGCCCGAGCAAACCAGGCGGCCATCGCGCGGGCGAGGGTTTCTGACAGGGTGTGTCGTGCTGGCGGTGCTTGCCGGCATCGTCTGGTGGACGCGGCAGCAGACCGCGCCGCCGAAGGCCGGCGGCGGACGCAATGCCGGGCCGATGTCGATCGTGCCGGAGACAGTCGGCAAGGGCGATATCGGGGTCAGCCTGAATGCGCTCGGCACCGTGACGTCGCTGGCGACCGTGACGATCCGGAGCCAGATCAGCGGCTACCTGATGAAGATCGATTTCAAGGAGGGCGATGAGGTCAAGAAGGGTGACCTGATCGCCGAGATCGATTCGCGTCCCTATGAGGCGACGCTGGCCCAGGCCAAAGGCACTCTGGCGCGCGACGAGGCGCAGTTGAAGGGCGCCCAGGTCGATCTCACCCGCTACCAAAACCTCGCCACGCAGAACGCCGTGCCGCATCAAACGCTCGATACCCAGGTCGCGCTGGTTGCGCAGTATCAGGGCACGGTCGAGGCCGACCGCGCTTCGGTGAAGTCGGCCGAGGTAAATCTGCAATATTGTCGCATCGTCTCGCCGATCAACGGGCGGGTCGGGTTGCGCCAGGTCGACCTCGGCAACTACGTGACGCCGGGCGACAGCAACGGCCTGGTCGTGATTACGCAACTCGAGCCGATCAGCGTACTGTTCACGCTGCCGGAGGACAATCTGCAGGCGGTCGCAAAGCGGCTGAAGGAGGGCGCGGTGCTACCGACGGCGGCCTATGACCGCAGCGGCGCCAACAAGCTCGCCGAGGGATCGCTGCAGACCTTCGACAGCCAGATCGATCCGACCACGGGCACGATCAAGCTGCGCGCCCGGTTCGAGAACGACAAGCGCACGCTGTATCCGAACCAGTTCGTCAACATCCGCCTGCTGCTCGACACCCACAAGGATGCCACGACGATGTCGACCGCCGGCATCCAGCGCGGCGTCCCCGGCACCTTCGTCTATCTCGTCAACGCCGACAGCACGGTCTCGGTGCGACCGGTCAAGATCGGCGTCACCGACGGCGACCGTGTCGAGGTGCTCTCGGGGCTTGTGCCTGGCGATCGCATCGTGATCGACGGCGCCGACAAGCTGCGCGAGGGCGCCAAGGTGGTGGTGCGCTCGCCTGCCGATGCCGCGAACCCGGCCGGTGCGGCCAAGGGGACGGCGAGTGGCGCGGCGAATGGGGCCGCCAAGGGAGACGGCAAGGGAGATGCCAAGGGCGGCGCCGATCCCGACAAGGCGGGAGGCGGCAACCACAAGGGTTCCGCGGACGGGCAGAAGAAATGAACCCGTCGCGGCCATTCATTCTGCGGCCGGTGGCGACGACTCTGATGATGATCGCCATCATGCTGTCGGGCATGCTGGCGTTCAGATTCCTCCCCGTCGCGGCGCTGCCGGAAGTCGACTATCCGACCATCCAGGTGCAGACCTTCTATCCGGGCGCCAGCCCCGACGTGATGACGTCGTCGGTGACGGCGCCGCTCGAGGTGCAGTTCGGCCAGATGCCGAATCTGAACCAGATGAGCTCGGTGAGTTCGGCCGGCTCGTCCGTGATCACGCTGCAGTTCGGCCTGTCGATCTCGCTCGACGTCGCCGAGCAGGAGGTGCAGGCCGCGATCAACGCCGCGGGCAATCTGTTGCCGTCGGACCTGCCGGCGCCGCCGATCTACGCCAAGGTCAATCCGGCTGACGCGCCGATCCTGACCCTCGGCCTGACCTCGAAGACCATGCCGCTGACGCAGGTGCAGGATTTCGTCGACACGCGGCTGGCGCAGAAGATCTCGCAGCTGCCCGGCGTCGGCCTCGTCAGCATCAGCGGCGGCCAGCGGCCCGCGGTGCGGATCCAGGCTGACATCCGCAAGCTCGCGGCCTATGGTCTCAACATCGACGATCTCCGCACCACACTCGGCAACGCCAATGTCAACACGCCGAAGGGCAATTTCGACGGCGCGATGCGCGCCTACACCATCAATGCCAACGACCAGATCCGCAATGCCAGCGACTACCGCTCGCTGATCATCGCCTACAAGAACGGATCGCCAGTCCGCCTCAGCGACGTCGGCAATGTCGTCGACGGCGCGCAGAACGACAAGCTCGGCGCCTGGATGAACGAGACGCCGGCAATCATCCTCAACATCCAGCGCCAGCCCGGCGCCAACGTGATCTCGGTGGTCCAAGGCATCAAGGACCTGCTGCCGCAGCTGCAAGCCACGCTGCCGGCCGCGATCGATCTCAACATCCTGACCGACCGAACCGTCACGATCCGGGCCTCGGTCCGCGACGTCGAATACGAGCTGGCGCTCGCGGTGGTGCTGGTCGTGCTTGTGATCTTCGTGTTCCTGCGCTCGACCCGCGCCACGCTGATCCCGAGCCTGTCAGTGCCGCTCTCGCTGGTCGGCACGCTCGGGGCGATGTATCTGTTCAGCTTCAGCCTGAACAATCTGTCGCTGATGGCGCTGACGATCGCGACGGGCTTCGTGGTCGACGACGCCATCGTCGTGATCGAGAACATCTCGCGCTATATCGAGGAGGGCGAATCTCCACTCGAGGCGGCGCTGCGCGGCTCCGAGCAGATCGGCTTCACCATCATCTCGCTGACGGTGTCGCTGATCGCGGTGCTGATCCCGCTGCTGTTCATGGGCGACGTCGTCGGCCGGCTGTTCCGCGAATTCGCCATCACGCTGTCGGTAACCATCCTGATCTCCGCCGTGGTGTCGCTGACGCTGGTGCCGATGGCCTGCGCAAAACTGCTGAAGCCGGAGAGCATGACGCGCGAGAACGCCTTCCAGCGGCTTAGCCGGGAAGGCTTCGACGCCGTCATCGCGATCTACGGCCGGATGCTCAACTGGGTGCTCGACCGCCAGACCATGGTGCTGCTGGTCGCGCTTGCCACGTTCGGGCTCACTGCGCTGCTCTATGTCGTCATTCCCAAGGGCTTCTTTCCGGTGCAGGATACCGGCGTGATCCAGGCGATCTCGGAGGCGCCGCAATCGGTGTCGTATGCGGCGATGGCCGAGCGGCAGCAGCGGCTCGCCAGCGCGATCCTGAAGGATCCGGATGTCGAGAGCCTGTCGTCCTTCATCGGCGTCGACGGCACCAACACCACGCTCAACAGCGGCCGTATCCTGATCAACCTGAAGCCGCATGAGCAGCGCAAGGCCGGCGTCTCGACGGTGATGGACCGGATCAAGGCGAGCACCGCGGCGCTGACCGGCATCACGCTCTACATGCAGCCGGTGCAGGACCTCACCATCGAAGGCACCGTGAGCCGGACGCAGTATCAGTTCATCCTGCAGGACGCCGACCCGAACGAACTCGCGGAATGGACGCCGAAGCTGGTCGACAAGCTCAGGGAATTGCCCGAGCTCAGCGACGTCACCAGCGATATTTCCGCGCAGGGGCTTTCGGTGTTCGTCGATATCGACCGCGACCAGGCAGCGCGGTTCGGAATCACGCCGGCGACGATCGACAACGCACTGTACGATTCCTACGGCCAGCGCATCGTCTCCACCGTCTTCACCAATTCGAACCAGTACCGCGTCATCCTCGAGGCCGATCCGTCGCTGCAGAACTCGCTGGATTCGCTGTCGTCGATCTATCTGCCGTCATCGGTGGGCTCGACGCCGGTGCCGCTGTCGGTGATGGCCAGGATGCGGGTGGAGACCGCGCCGCTGCAGGTCTCGCATCTCGGCCAGTTTCCGTCGGCAACCGTCTCGTTCAACCTGGCCCCGGGCGCCTCGCTCGGCGGCGCGGTGACCGCGATCAAGCAGGCGCAGGCCGAAATGAACCAGCCGCTCGGCATGATCACGAGCTTCCAGGGCGCGGCGCTGGCGTTCCAGTCCTCGCTCTCCAACCAGCTGTTCCTGATCCTGGCCGCGATCATCACGGTCTATATCGTGCTGGGCGTGCTCTATGAGAGCTTCATTCACCCTCTGACGATCCTCTCGACGCTGCCATCGGCCGGCATCGGCGCGCTGCTGGCGCTGATGATGGCCGGCCAGGATCTCACCATCATCGCGATCATCGGCATCATCCTCCTGATCGGCATCGTGAAGAAGAATGCGATCATGATGATCGACTTTGCGCTCGATGCCGAGCGCAACGAGGGCAAGCCGCCGCGGGAGGCGATCTATCAGGCCTGCCTGTTGCGATTCCGGCCGATCATCATGACGACGATGGCAGCGGTGCTCGGCGCGCTGCCGCTGATGCTCGGCAGCGGCGCCGGCTCCGAGCTCCGGCATCCGCTCGGCATCTCGATCGTCGGCGGCCTGCTGGTGAGCCAGATGCTGACCCTGTTCACGACGCCGGTGATCTATCTCTGGTTCGATCGCCTGGCGCTGCGGTTTGCCGGGCGGGCGGACGAGGTCGGCGAGGCGAGCGGGTCGCGTTGAGCCATGAATCCGTCAACGCCCTTTATCCGCCGGCCGGTCGCAACCACGCTGTTGACGTTCGGGCTCGCGGCGGCCGGCATTGTGGCGTTCTTCAAGCTGCCGGTGTCGCCGCTGCCGCAGGTGGATTTTCCGACCATCTCGGTGCAGGCGACGCTGCCCGGCGCCAGCCCGCAGGATGTCGCGACCACGGTCGCAAGCCCGCTTGAGCGGCATCTCGGCCAGATCGCCGATGTGACGGAGATGACGTCGTCGAGCTCGGTCGGCTCGACCCGGATCACGCTGCAGTTCGGGCTGAACCGCGACATCAACGGCGCGGCGCGGGACGTGCAGGCCGCAATCAACGCGGCGCGGGCCGATCTGCCGACCAGCCTGCGCAGCAATCCGACCTACCGCAAGGTCAACCCGGCCGACGCGCCGATCCTGATCCTGACGCTGACGTCGGACACGCTGACCCGCGGCAATCTCTACGATGCCGCCTCCACGGTGCTGGCGCAGAAGCTGTCGCAGGTCGAGGGCATCGGTGAGGTCGTGGTCGGCGGCAGCTCGCTGCCCGCCGTGCGCGTCGATCTGATCCCGCAGGCGCTCTACAAATATGGTATCGGTCTCGAAGACGTCCGCGCGGCGCTGTCGAGCGCCAACGCCCACAGCCCCAAGGGCGGCATCGATGTCGGCGACCAGCGCTACCAGGTCTACGCCAACGACCAGGCCAACAAGGCCGACGACTACAGATCGCTGATCGTGGCCTACCGCAATGGCGCGCCGGTTCACCTCTCCGATGTCGGCGAGGTCGCCGATGGCGTCGAGAATCTGCGCAATGCCGGGCTCGCCAACGGCAAGCCGGCAGTGCTGCTCATCCTCTACCGCCAGCCGAACGCCAACATCATCAGTACCGTCGACCTGGTGAAGGGGTTGATGCCGCAATTGCAGGCCTCGGTGTCGCCAGCGATCGACATCGGCTTGGCGGTGGACCGCTCGACAACCATCCGCACCTCGCTCCGCGACGTCGAGCGGACGCTGGTTCTGGCGGTGATGCTGGTCATCATCGTGGTGTTCGCGTTCCTGCGCAATTTGCGCGCCACCTTCATTCCGGTGGTGGCGGTCTCGGTGTCACTGGTCGCAACCTTCGGGGCGATGTACCTGATCGGCTACAGCCTCGACAATCTGTCGCTGATGGCGCTGACGGTCGCGACCGGCTTCGTGGTCGATGATGCCATCGTCGTGCTGGAGAACGTCACCCGCTACATCGAGGAGGGCTTGAGCCCGCTCGAGGCGGCGCTGAAGGGCGCCAACGAGGTCGGCTTCACCGTGCTGTCGATGAGCATCTCGCTGATCGCGGTGTTCATCCCGATCCTGCTGATGGCCGGCATCGTCGGGCGGCTGTTCCGCGAATTCGCGATGACGATCTCGATCTCGATCCTGATCTCGCTCGCGGTCTCGCTGGCGACCACCCCGATGATGTGCGCCGTGCTGCTCAAGCCGGACCGTGGCGGCCACGGCCGGCTCTATTGGGCCAGCGAGCGCTTCTTCGAGGCGATGCTGAATTTCTATCGCAGGACGCTGACCGCGGCGCTGCAGCATCCGCTGTCGGTGATGCTGATCCTGGCGGCGGTGTTCGGTCTCAACTTCTATCTCTACGACGTGATCCCGAAGGGCTTCTTCCCGCAGCAGGATACCGGGCGGCTGGTCGGCTCGATCCAGGCCGACCAGAGCGTGTCGTTCCAGCTCATGCAGCAGAAGCTCGCGCAGTTCGTCGGCATCATCAAGCGCGATCCGGCGGTGGAGACGGTGGTCGGCTTCACCGGCGGCGGCCAGACCAATTCCGGTTTCGTGTTCGTCTCGCTGCGTCCGCTCGACCAGCGCAAGATCGGCGCCGACGGCGTGATCTCGCGGTTGCGGCGGGAGATGGCGGTGGTGCCCGGCGCCAGCCTGTTCCTGCAGGCGGTGCAGGACATCAGGGTCGGGGGCAGGGCCTCGAACGCACAGTATCAGTACACGCTGCAGGGATCGACGCTGGAGGAACTCAACGACTGGACGCCGAAGATCGCGGCGGCCTTGCAGCGCGACCCGAACCTTGCCGACGTCAACAGCGACCAGCAGAACAAGGGGCTGGAATCCGACCTCGTGATCGACCGTGATGCCGCGGCCCGGCTCGGCATCACCGTGAGCCAGATCGACAACACCCTCTACGACGCCTTCGGCCAGCGTCAGGTGTCGACGATCTATGTCGCGCGCAACCAGTACCACGTCATCATGGAGGTCGCGCCGCGCTACTGGCAGAACCCCGAGACGCTGAAGGACGTCTACATCAGCACGTCGGGCGGCTCGGTCGGCGGCTCGCAATCGACCAACGCGGTGGCGGGCACCGTCGTGGCGCCGGGAACCTCGAGCGCGGCCAGTTCGGCCAATGCCCAGGCCGCGCGCAACCAGGCCACCAATTCGATCGGCTCGACCGGGAAGGGCGTGGCCTCGACCGGATCGGCCGTCTCGACCAAGAGCGAGACCATGATCCCGCTGTCGGCGGTGGCGGCGTTCAAGCAGGGCGCGACGCCGCTTGCGGTCAATCACCAGGGCCTCCTGGTCGCCAACACCATCTCGTTCAACCTGCCGCCGAACGTGTCGCTGAGCACCGCGGTCAGCAGCATCGAGGCGACCATGAACCGGATCGGCGTCCCGGCCACGATCCGTGGCACATTCCAGGGCTCCGCCAAGGCGTTCCAGGATTCGCTCAGCAACCAGCCGTTCCTGATCCTGGCCGCGATCGTCACGATCTACATCGTGCTGGGCGTGCTCTATGAGAGCTACGTCCATCCGCTGACCATCTTGTCCACACTGCCCTCTGCAGGTGTGGGTGCCTTGCTGGCGCTGATGGCATTCAAGACCGAGTTCAGTATCATGGCGCTGATCGGCGTCATCCTGCTGATCGGCATTGTGAAGAAGAACGCCATCATGATGATCGACTTTGCGCTGGACGCGGAACGCAGGCGCGGGCTGGAGCCGCTCGAGGCGATCAAGGAGGCATGCCTGCTGCGCTTCCGTCCCATCATGATGACGACGATGGCCGCGCTGCTCGGCGCCGTGCCGCTCGCCATCGGGATGGGCGACGGCGGCGAGCTGCGGCAGCCGCTCGGCATCGCCATCGTCGGCGGCCTGATCCTGAGCCAGGTCCTGACGCTCTACACGACGCCGGTCATCTACCTCTATCTCGACCGGTTCCGCTTGTGGGCCCTGCGCGTCCGCCGCGGCGGCGCCATGCGGACGCCGGGCTCCTCACTTCAACCGGGCGAGTAAATGCCGACAGGTGCAGCGTTGCATAGTCTTCGAATATTGCGGAAACCGGTCCGGTTTCGCCGTGTGGCGGCGTTCGGCGGCCTCAGCCTTGGTCTGAGCCTTGGCCTGACCGGCTGCATTCCCGGGGTGGAGAAGCCCGAGCTCAGTCTCGAAGTGCCGGCGAGCTATCGCGCCGCCGCCAAGGGCGATGCCGACGCCGCCGTTCCGGCGCTCGCCTGGTGGCGCGGCTTCCGCTCGCCCGAGCTGACCGGGCTGATGGAATCCGCGCAGCTCTACAATCTCGATATCGCGGTGGCGATCGCCCAGATCGTGCAGGCCGACGCGCAGGCCGGCGTGTCCGGCGCCGCGCTGCTGCCGTCGATTTCGGGATCGGCTAATGCCGAGCGTCAGAAGGTCGCGACTGGATCGAGTTCGTCGCTCGGCGGGAGCAGCGGTACGTTCTCGCAGTACAGCCTTGGGCTGAGCGCGAGCTATATCGTCGATTTCTGGGGCAAGAACCGCGCGACGTTGTCGGCGTCGGAGGAGAGCGCGACGGTCGCCCGCTACAATCGCGAGGTGGTCGCGCTGACCACGATGGCGGCGGTGGCCAACACCTATTTCCAGGTGCTGGCGGCGCAGGACCAGATCAAGGCGACCCGGCGCAATCTGGCCGCGGCCGAGCGCATCCTGGCCTTGATCAAGTCGCAGTTCGCCGGCGGCACCGCCTCGCAGCTCGACCTGTCGCAGCAGGAGGCGCTGGTCGCCACGCAACGCGCGGCGATCCCGCCGCTCGAGGTGACGCTGGGGCAAAACACCGCCGCGCTCGCCCTCTTGGTGGCGCGCGCGCCGGCTGATTTCTCGGTGCGCGGCGGCAGCACCACGCAGATCTCGGTGCCGCGCATCACGCCGGGCATGCCGTCGGAATTGCTCTACCAGCGGCCTGACGTCCGTCAGGCCGAGGCGCAGCTCGCGTCCTCCAATTTCAGCGTCGACGCGGCGCGGGCGGCGTTCTTCCCGCAGATCCAGCTGACCGGCACCACGGGCTTCCAGAGCGCGGCGCTCGCCTCGCTGTTCGCGCCGGGCGCCTGGTACTACACGCTCGCCGCCGGGCTGACCCAGCCGCTGTTCGACGGCTTCCTGCTGGAGAGCCAGCTCAAGCTCGCCAAGGGCCAGCAATTGCAATACCTGCAGGCCTATCGCAGGGCGGTGCTGTCGGCCTTCGCCGATGTCGAGAAGGCGTTGATCGCGTTGCAGCAGTATACGCTGCAGGAGCGGCTGCAGTCCGACGTGGTGGCGAGCTCGCGCAAGGCGTTCGAGGTCTCCGAGACGCAGCTGCGCGGCGGCACGGTCAATCTCATCACGGTGCTGCAGACACAGCAGACGCTGTTCACGGCCGAACTCAACCTGATCTCGGTGCGGCTCAACAAGCTGCTGGCGGCAAGCAGCCTGTTCCAGGCGCTCGGCGGCGGCTGGACGCCGGCCGGCACGCTCGCGGCGGCAGTGCCATGAGGTCGGTCATGCAGCGGTTCGTCACACTCTTCGTCGTTATCCTCGTCATCGCGCTGGGCGCGCCGGCCGGCATGGCCCGTGCGCAGCAGCGGCCACCGAACAGCGTTCCGCTCGCCTTCGGCATGAGCGCCGACCAGGCCAGCCGGTCGCTCGGCGTTCCCCTCAACTATGTTCGCGGCACGCCGGGCAATGAATTGTTCGTCGCGCTGCCCAATGTCAGGGGCAGCGTACTGTCGAGGCGCAGCGACGGGCTTTATCTGCAATTCGGCAAGGGACGCCTGATCGCCTGGAAGGGCGATTGGGGGACCGTTCCGCAATGAGGGGCTTTGGCATGACCGCCATCAGAGCACTGATCGTCTGCGCCGCCATCGCGCTCGGCACGGCCGCTGCCTCGGCCCAGAACTTGGAGCCGCAACGGCCGCTGCGTTACGGCAGCACCGGCGGTGCGTATTTCGACGGCAGGAATGACGACCGCGATTTCCGCAGCAATGGCTCCTTTCCGGGCAGCTTTGCCGCCGATCCCTTCAGCGCGGGCTTCGGCGCGGACGGCCTGTTCGGCTCGACGCCGTGGCACTCGGCGCGGCCCTATCCGTCGCAGGTGATCTTCGGCGCGCGATGTCTGGATTGCCGTCCGTATCGCACGCGGCGGCACCGCGATCGGCCTGATTGAGAGGTTCGGGAAGCGGAACGCGCTTCTAGCTCTTGCGCAGAAGGTCGTCGATGATGCGCAGCTTCATCCAGCCGGCCTTGTCGATAATCTCCCTGCGCAGCGTGTCCTTTTCCATCTCGTATTGCTCGCGCGAGATGTCGCGGCCGCCGTTCGCGGTGATTCCGAATGTCTTGAGCAAGGCGTTGTGCCGCGCCTCCCACCCGATCACATGCTCGGTCATGACCTGCGTCACCGCCGGAAGGAAGCCGGGGTGGCCTGCCAGGCCGCATGCTTCCGTGGTCTGCGGATCTTCCGCCAGCATGATCACGTTCCACTCGTCGTAGCCGATCAGATCCAGTTGCGCGTAGAGAAACGCGCCATGCGGCCCGTCCCAGATCTTGTGGTCGATGACCAGGAACGGCAATGCGTGGCAGTGGCCGTGGCGCGCCGTCATGTCACGGTTGAAAATGTCGGTGCGCTCCTGCAGCCGTTGGTTGGCCGCGGCAAACACGGCGAGGCGATTGTCCGCCGCCGGCACGATGCTGGCGGCGTCGTCGGGTGCGAACCCCGCATCGCGCAGCATCGGCCCGATCCGCGGATCTTCCCACTGCCTCTTGTGAAAGGCGGGGGCCGCGCCGTCGGCACCCGGTGCCGGACGCAAGGGCTCCTTGAGATCGCCCAACGTCGCCTGCTTCTTTCCAAAAACCACCCTGCGCTCGAACATCGCGTGCCGTTCCTGCCAAGCTGGGGGAAAAGCATGGCAAGCAATGCCCAGATTTGTCTTAACCCGGTCAGGGCCAGCGACTCCGATCGAACAACAGGGTGACGCGGCCGTTAAGCCCAACGCGAAAATTCGATCGATCCGCCACCATCAGCGGCCTAACTGGCGGCAGCGCTTGTCGATTTCGCCGGCGCCGGGGTGACGCGGGCGAACCGCACCACGAAGCGGGTGCCCTTGTGGCTGGGGTCGCGCTCGACGCTGGCGTCGAGCTTGACGGCCATCGCGGCGACGATGCGCTGGCCCATGCCGGTGCCGCGTGGATCGGTCTTGTCGGAGAAACCCACGCCTTCGTCGCTGATCGCAAGCTCCAAATCGTCCGCGTGCGGCTTCAGCTCGACATGGATCGGGCCGGCGCCGTCGGGATAGGCGTACTTCACGGCGTTCATCACCAGCTCGTTGACGATGATGCCGATCGCGACCGCGCGGTCGGGATCGATCTCGACCGGGTCGGCCTTCAGCGTCAGCCGGGACATCTTGTTGCCTTCGGCCGATCGCCTGAGATCTTCGAGCAACGCCTCCAGATACTGGTTGAGCATCACCGTCTTGAAGTCGTGCGAGGTGTAGAGGCGGCGATGCACCTGCGCGACGGCAGCGACGCGGCCCATCGCATTGGTGAGCGCCGCCTTGACATCCTGCTGGGTCGAGGAATTGGCTTGCAGATGCAGCAGCGAGGCAATGATTTGCAGCGAATTGCCGACGCGATGGTTGACCTCGCGCAGCAGAACCTCGCGCTCGGCGGCGAGCGCGGCGTAGCGGTCGCGCGAGGCGTGCACCTCGGCCTCGGCCTCGTCGCGTGCCCTCTGGATCGCGGCCCGCCGGATCGCGCCGTTCACCGCAACCTGAAGCAGGGGGATGAATTCACCCCTGACGTCCTTGACCAGATAGTCCGCCGCGCCGGCCTTCAGCGCGGTGACGGCGATCGCCGAATCCTGCGAGGCGGTGACGAACACCACCGGCGGTGCGTCCGCAATCTTGAGAATCTGCTCCAGTGTCTCCAGCCCATCGAGGCCGGGCATGTACTGGTCGAGCGCGACGACGTCGATGCCGCCCTGGGCGAGCCGCTCGAGGCCTTCCTGGCCGCTTGCGGCATGCACCACCTTGTAGCCCGCGCGCGTCAGCCCGCGTTCGACCAGGCGCGCCAGCGCCGGGTCGTCGTCGATATAGAGCAGTGTCGGCGTTGCGCTGGTCATAGAGAAGCTGGCGGCACCTGAATTACGGAAAAGAACAGGCCAAGCTGGCGAATGGCGTTGGCAAAGCTTTCGTAGTTCACCGGCTTGGTGATGTAGACGTTGCAGCCGAGTTCGTAGCAACGCTTGATCTCATGGGAATCGTCGGTGGTGGTCAGCACGACCACCGGCGTCGACTTGAGATGCTTGTTTTCCTTGACCCGCTTCAGAATGTCGATGCCGGTCATGTCAGGCAGATTGAGATCAAGCAGGATGAGCAGGGCCTGGCCCATGCGCTCAACCGCGCTGCCATCCTTGCCGAAAAGGTAGTTCACGGCATCTGTACCGTTGGTGAACGGGACGATCTCATTGTTGACACCTGAGCGCCGGATATTCCGCTCAATCAGGCGGGCATGGCCCTCGTCGTCCTCGATCATGATGATGGTGACTGGATCGCTCATGATTCTTTATCCCGATTCTTGCCTGACCAATTGATGGGCAGCGTGATCGTGAACGTGCTGCCGTTGTGAAGTTCCGATGCTACCGACATGGTGCCGCCCAGTCTGCGCACAAGTGCGCGGACATGGGCAAGCCCGATACCCTGACCGGGCTTGTCCTGGGTCCCGGCACGGCGGAACAGATCGAAGATGCGCTGGTGGTCTTTCGGATCAATGCCGCGGCCATTGTCGGTCACTTCGAAGATCGCAAAACCCAGCTTGGTGCGGCCCTCGATCGAAATCTCGCCGGGGACTCCGTCCTTGAGGTACTTGAGTGCATTGTCGATCAGGTTGGAGAAGATCTGCTCCAGCGCGAGGCGGTCGCTGACGATATTCGGCAAAGCGCCGACCTCGACGGTCGCATTGGCCTCGGCCGCCTGATGCGCGACCGTCTTGACGATGCCGTCGATCAACTCGCGGACGTCGATCCGCTCCAGCTTGAACTCGCGGCGGCCCTCGCGCGTGAGATTGAGGATCGCGCTGATCAGGCGGTCCATCTTTGCGATCGACGATTTGATGAAGCCGAGCGATTCGCTGAAATCCTCGGATAGCTGCTTGTCGGAGCCTTCGAGCTCGGGCTCGGCCACGTCGGTCGCGTCTTCCATCGCCGGCGCCAGCGATGCGGTGCGATTGAGCGTGGCGATGCGCTTGAAGATGTCGCCGCGCAATTCCTCCAGCTCGCTGGTGAAGCCCATGATGTTGACCAGCGGCGAGCGCAGGTCGTGGCTGACGATATAGGCGAAGCGCTGGATTTCCTCGTTGGCCTCGCGCAGGTCGGCGGTCCGTTCGTCGACGATGGTTTCGAGATTGAGGTTGCTGTCGCGCAGCTTGGCCTCGGCCTCGTCGCGCGCCCGCGACGATTGCCGCAGCAGCACGAGCGAGAGGGCGGCGAGCGCCAGCACCATGCAGGAGCCGGCGATGGTGACGGAGGAGGCGAGCACCTGGCTCCTGTCCGCGGTCGCGGTGCGCGTCGCCAGCAGCCGATCCTCCTCGGTGCGCATGTCGCGGCCGATCCGGGCGATCGCTTCCAGCGCGTCAGTCGATGTGCTCTTGCGCAGGGCGTCGATGCTGGTCGCGCTGTCATTGTTGTTGACGCGCTCGTTGCTGAGGGTGAACTCCGCCAGCCGCTGCTCGACGGCGGCTTTCAGCTTCGCGGCATTGGCGACCTGCGCCGGATTGTCGACGGTCATCATCTGGAGATGGCCGAGCGCGGCCGGGAGCCCTGCCGCGGCCGACTGGTACTCGGAGAGGTATTGTGGCGCGGACGTCAGCAGATACGCCCTGGTCGCGCTTTCGGCGCGCCTGACGTCAAGCAGCAGGTTGGCAACCTGGCTCTCGACCTCGACGGTATGGACGACCCAGGCGTTGTCCTGGCGTGCCTTGTTGACCAGCAGGACCGACGCCACGCTGACCGCGACCAGCACGAAAAATCCCGCCGAGAGCAGCAGGATCTGTAACGTGGACCGGCGTCGTGAAACTGGTGTCACGACGGTCTCTTCGCAGGAGTGGGATTCAATGCGTCCCCGTCGAAAGCCAATAACCCTGTATTACGTTTGAACAGGGGCTGGGTTCCACAAAGTTCCAAACTATTTCGGGGCATCGGACGGCTGGCCGGCGAGATATTGCTCCAGCCAGTGGATGTGATAGTCGCCCTCGATGATGTCGGGCTCGCGCACCAACGCGCGGAACAGCGGCAGCGTCGTCTCGATGCCGTCGACCACCATTTCGTCCAGCGCCCGGCGCAGCCGCATCAGGCATTCGCCGCGGGTCTTGCCGTGCACGATCAGCTTGCCGACCAGCGAGTCGTAGTAGGGCGGAATCACGTAGCCCTGATAGACGGCGGAATCGATCCGCACGCCGAGACCGCCAGGCGGATGGAATTGCGTGATCCGCCCGGGCGAGGGACGGAAGGTCTGCGGGTTCTCCGCATTGATGCGGCACTCGATGGCGTGGCCGATGATCGCGATGTCGCTCTGCTTGGCCGGAAGCTCGCCGCCGGCGGCAATCCGGATCTGCTCGAGCACCAGATCGATGTCGGTGATGCTTTCGGTGACGGGATGCTCGACCTGGATGCGCGTGTTCATTTCGATGAAATAGAACTCGCCGTCCTCGTAGAGGAATTCGATGGTGCCGACGCCGAGATACTTCATGTCCCGCATCGCCTTGGCGCAGGTCTCGCCGATCCTGGCGCGCGCGGCCGCCCCAAGCACGGGCGAGGGGCCTTCCTCCCAGACCTTCTGGTGACGGCGCTGCAGCGAGCAGTCACGCTCGCCGAGATGGATGGCGCCGCCGCGGCCGTCGCCGAGAATCTGGATCTCGATGTGGCGCGGCTTCTGCAGGTATTTCTCCAGGTAGACCGAGGCGTCGCCGAACGCGGACTTGGCTTCGTTGGCCGCGGTCGTCAGCGCCAGCGCGAGGTCGGCCTCGGTGTGGGCGACCTTCATGCCGCGGCCGCCGCCGCCGGCCGCTGCCTTCACCAGCACCGGGAAGCCGATCTCCTTGGCGATCGCCATGGCATCGTCGTCCGCCGTCACTGCGCCGTCCGAGCCGGGCACCACGGGGATGCCGAGGCGCTTGGCGGTCTTCTTGGCTTCGATCTTGTCGCCCATCAGGCGGATGTGCTCGGCCTTCGGCCCGATGAAACCCAGATTGTGGTCGGCGAGGATCTCGGCGAAGCGCGCATTCTCGGACAGGAAGCCGTAGCCGGGATGCACGGCGTCGGCGCCGGTAATCTCGCAGGCGGCCAGCAGCGCCGGGATGTTGAGATAGGAATCCTTCGACGGCGGCGGCCCGATGCAGACGCTCTCGTCGGCGAGGCGCACATGCATGGCGTCGGCGTCGGCGGTGGAATGCACCGCGACGGTGGAGATGCCGAGCTCCTTGCACGCCCGGAGCACGCGAAGCGCGATCTCGCCACGATTGGCTATGAGGATCTTGTCGAACATCGCAGCGCCTGACGTTGACGGAAGCTATTCAATGATGACGAGTGGCTCGCCGAATTCTACCGGCTGGCCGTCCTCGACGAGGATCTGCGTCACGGTGCCGGCGCGCGGCGACGGGATCTGGTTCATCGTCTTCATCGCCTCGATGATCAGAAGCGTCTGGCCGGCCGTGACCTTGGTGCCGACTTCAATGAACGGCTTGGCGCCAGGTTCCGGAGCCCAATAGGCGGTGCCGACCATCGGCGAGGGCACGACACCCGGGTGCTTCGCCATGTCGGTGGCGGCAGCGGCGGCAGCCGGCACCGCCGCCGGGGCGGTGACTGCGTGCGCGGCTGACGGCACGGAGGCGGCGATGCTGATATTGCGGGCGACCCGGACGCGCAGGCCGGCGCGCTCGATCTCGATCTCGGTGAGGTTGGTCTCAGCAAGCAGCAGCGCGAGCTCGCGAATGAGGACGCTGTCGTCGTTCTTGGAGTCGTTCTTGGACTTTGCGGCTGATTTGTCGTCTGGCTGGCGCGCCATGTTGTTTGATCCGAAATCTCTGTCTGGTGACGGGGAACGTCAGGATTGACGATTAAGTCTTTGCCTTCGCACCGATCCTGGTGGCGAGGCCGATGATCGCAAGCCGGTAGCCGTCGATGCCGAAGCCGCAAAGCGACGCGAAGGCGGCTTTAGCAGTGAACGAGTGGTCCCGGAAGCTCTCGCGGGCGTGGATGTTGCTGACATGGACCTCGACGGCGGGGATATTGACCGCAACCAGTGCGTCATGCAGCGCGATCGAGGTATGGGAGTAGCCGCCGGCGTTGATGATGATGCCGACCGCCTTCTTGGCGTGGGCCTCATGGATGAAGTCGATCAGTTCGCCCTCGCGGTTGGACTGCCGGCAATCGGCGGTCAACCCGAACTGGCGCGCGGTGTCCGCGCACAGCTTCTCGACGTCGGCGAGGGTGGCATGGCCGTACGTCTCCGGCTCGCGCGTCCCCAACAGGTTGAGGTTCGGGCCGTTCAGCACATAGATCGTTCCGGCAGCAGCCATTTCCAAAAAGATTCCTGCCAAGGGTTCCGAAGGGGAAAGTGGGCCGGGTTATAGGTAACAACCGGCCGCAGGGGAAGTCTTTAGGTGAAATCGGAACGTCTTCAACAGCTTCCTCCGCCCTGTTAGATAGCTGCCGTAACCTACGGAAATTGCTGATTAACCAAATCTGGCGGAAGCCGCCCCTCGGCTTTGCTCCGGCCAGCCATCCACCGGCGACTGCGGGGTGCAGCCGCATGCAAAACCCCGCCCCTGAGGGGGCGAGGTTGAGATCGAGGCGAGGGCCCGTCAAGGCACCCTCGCGCCGAGGCCGAGGTCAGCCCTCGATGACGTAGACGATCTCATGGGTCTCCGGCTGCACGATGATGTAGCGGCCGTGGACCAGGATGAACTCGTAACCGCGCCACTGCGGGTAGATCGTCACGACGCGCTCCGGGACCGGATAGAAGTGCACGTCAGCCGGGACGCGGGTGCCGACCGCCACGTTGAAGTTCACGTTGGTGGTTTCGGTCACATGCTCCGACCTGATCGCGGTCGAGATCTGGGTGCGTTTCTCGGCCGGCGGAGCCGCGGTGGCCGACGTCGCCGCATTGCCCGTCGTGGTCTGGGTGCGGCTGGTGTCGTTGGTCTGGGCGCGGTTGGCGTCGGTCGGGCTCTTGGTCTGAGCGTTCTGGCTGGTGGCGGCGCCGCTCTTCTCACGGCTCTCGGCGGCGTTGTTCATCCTGCCGCTCTTGTCATGCTCCTCGGCTTTCATGTTGCCGCTCTTGTCGCGGCCTTCGGCCTTCATGTCCTTCGGGCCTTCCTTGGCGCCCTTGGTCGCATCGTTCTCCGAGCTCATGCTCTTCGACTTCTGCGTGTTCTCCTGTGCACCCTTGGTGGCGGGGCCGGACTTTTCGGACTCGGCGCCCTTCATACCCGACGAGTCATCCTTCATGCCCGAAGAAGACTCACCGGTCGTGGAGTGTTCGGAACCCTTCATGCCGCCCGTATCGCGCTGCATGGTGCCCGTCGACGCACCACCGGACGGTGCGCTGTGCTGCACGGTCGCGCCACCGCCGGCCCCGGATTCCTTGCTGGCGCCGCCGGCGCCCTGTGCATTCGCAAATCCGGTACCAGCGATCAAAGCCGCCGCAGCGACCGAAATCAGAAAGCGGTTAGACATTGTAGTCCTCCTCGTTATTCAGCATTGCCCGCGCCGACAACGGGAGAGGATGTACGATGTTCCTGTTGATTTGCGGTTCCTCGCAGTTTGTTTCTTCTGTGAACGCGCGATGAACGATTTGCGCTTCAACCGCAGGCCCAGTCGAACTCCATGCTCGCAAGATCGAGCTGGCCGTTGCCGCCGCCGAAATTGAATCCGCCGAAATGCTCTTCGATCTCGAGATAGGTCGCGCTGCATCTCGGCGTCCACTGGTTCGGAAACATCGTGCCGCCGAGATGGCTGCGGCCGTGCAACCGCTCGAGACCGCGTGCACTGCCTTGCTCGCCATAAGGCGCGATGTAGTCGCCAAGCTCGCCCTTGTGCAGCAGATGATCGCGCGGCGGCTTGCCGACATTGGGATCGTTGTCGCGCGGCGCAAGGCCGATGCCGTAGGCGTGGTGCCCGGTCTCGGGGATGCCGCCGAACAGGCGGTACCAGTATGTCTTCTCCAGCTCGTCGATGCGGCTGACGCGGCCGACGTTGATGTCGAACGCTGTGCGTGCCTCACCCTTCGTGAGCCAGCGCAGAGGTGAATTGGCTTCCAGCAGGAGCAGATTCGGTGCCGCAAATAAAAAATCCGGCTGCCTGGGCAGCCGGACTTCACTGAGCGGATGAGCGCTGTCGAAGCGACGATCAGCAGGTCGCCTTGCCGCAGCGGGCAATGCCGATCTTCTCCTTGAGACCCTCGACACCGACCGCGCCGATCACGACCTGCTTGCCGATCACGTAGCTCGGCGTGCCGTTCATGCCCATGGATTCGGCGAGGCGGAAGTTCTCCTCGATGGTGGCCTTCACCTCGGGGCTTGCCATGTCCTTCTCGAGCTTCGTCATATCGAGACCGACCTCCTTGGCGACCGCCAGCGCGCGCGCCTTGTCGGCGGCGCCGCGGCCGCCGAGGAGCTTCTGGTGAAACTCGAGATACTTCTTGCCGGTCGGATCCTGCATGCGCACGGCGACCGCGACCTGCGCGGCCTCGACCGAGCCCTGGCTCAGCACCGGGAATTCCTTCAGCACGACCTTCAGCTTCGGATCCGACTTCATCAGGTCGAGCATGTCGGACATCGCGCGCTTGCAGTAGCCGCAATTGTAGTCGAAGAACTCGACGAAGGTGACGTCGCCGTCCTTGTTGCCGAGCATGACGCCGCGCGGCGAGTTGAAGATCGTGTCGGCGTTCTTGGCGACGCTCTGCTCATGCTTCTCGGCTTCGGCGGCGGCCTGCCGCTTGCTGAGCTCGTTCATCGCCTCTTCGAGCACCTCGGGGTGCGCGATCAGGTAGTTGCGCACGATGGTCTCGATGTCGCCGCGCTGGGTGTCGTTGAAGCTCTGCGCGGACGCTGTCAGCGGCGCGGCGCAAATGCCGAGCGCGAGCAGGGCAGGGGCGAGAAAACGAAGCGCTGGCATGGCAAAATCCTTGTTCGAGGTGGCCCGAAATACGGCAGGGCCGCGGGCCGGTTTCGGTGATCGTTGTATGGAACTACGGTTTATTTCTAGTTGTTTTTCTGACCCGGCATGGGCTTGGCGCTCACAATGTCGTCAGCTTTGACCCAGCCGGGCGTGCCGATCGCGAACCGCGTCTTGGCGCGCGACGCAAGCTCGCGGGCGGTCTTGTTGTCGCCACGGAGATAGGCGGCCTGCGCCGAGGCAAGGTCGGCCTGGGCATAGTCGCCCTTGCGGCCATAGGCCATCGCGAGCTGGGTATAGCCGAGCGGCGCCTCGGGCTCGCGCGCCACGGCGGTGCGCAGCATGTTGATCGCATCGTCGGTGTAGGCCTTGTTGTCGGAGGCGACCAGGGCCTGGCCGAGCAGCATCTCGATCAGCGGCGAGCTGCCGGAAAGCTGCACCGCGCGGCGCAGCGGCGCGATGGCCTCGGCCGGCCGGCCGCCTTCGAGCAGCGCCTGGCCCCGCAATTCGTAGAAATAGGGATTGTTCGGCTGGACCTGGATCAAGCCGTCGATCTGGGCGATCGCCGAACGCAGATCGCCGTGCAGATAGGTGGTGATCGCGCGAGCATAGCGCGCCGGCAGGCTGGTATTGGACAGCGGATAGCGGCGGTAGACGGTGTCCTGCCGTTCCATGAAGCCCGAGATCTTGGCGCGCATCATGTCGTGACGCAGCTGCAGCGCCGGATCGTCCTTCTTGTCCCAATAGGGGCTCGAGCGCGCCAGGTCCTGCAGCGCCGAGACGCGGTCGACCGGCATCGGGTGCGATTGCAGATAGGGGTCGGCGCCGCGCGCGGCGAACAGGCTCTCGTCGGTGAAGCGCTTGAACGTCTCGTACATGCCCTTGGCGGACTGGCCGGTCGCGTTCAGGAACTTGACGCCGGCGCGGTCGGCGTTTTCCTCCTGCTGGCGCTGGTAGGAGAGCAGCGTGCGCTGAATGACCGACTGCGGCGCCGAGATCGCGGCGGCCCCGGCGCTGGAGAGGCCGTTTCCAACGCCTCCGCCCGCAGCGCCTGCGGCCAGCGCACCGACGCCGAGCAGCATCGCGATGATCATCTGGGTCTGCGCCTGCGCGAGCTGCTCGCGCATCTTGGCAAGATGGCCGCCGGCCAGATGGCCCGTCTCATGCGCCAGCACGCCGATGATCTGGTTCGGCGTCTCCGATTGCAGCAGCGCGCCGTAATTGACGAAGATGCGGCGGCCGTCGGCGACGAAGGCGTTGAACGAGCCGTCGTTGATGATCACGATCTGGATGTTCTGCTTCTCGAGGCCAGCGGCGCGCAGGATCGGCCTGGTATATTCGCGCAGCAACTGCTCGGACTCGGTGTCGCGCAGCACCGGCGGGCCCTTCTGCTGGGCTCGCGCTGGAACGACGGGACCAACCGCGAGCGCAACCGCAGTGAGCAATGCGGTCAGCTTGAACGCAGAGGGCTTCAGGGTCCTGGCGCGAAGCGCGTGGCGAAACAGCATGGGCGATCTATCGGCGATTTCTGGCCGCGCCGCGGCAAGGTCCGGTTCCCGGCCCGACCGAGGCAGGCGCGTGGCACAGTCTGTTGTTTTTGCAGTTCTTCTTCACGCGAACCGGGTATTCACTTGGCCTGAAAGCGTTATAAGGAGCCACCGAATGCGGCCAGTCTGGGGCGGTCGCCGGTATCGGAACCCGAATTCGGCAGCGGCCGTGCAATAGCAGAAAACCATGCGTGAAGCGACAGCGAGAGACCGTGTGAGCAGCCTTTTGACAGCGTCCGGCCGGAGCGATGTTCCGCCGTTCATGGTGATGGACGTGATGGCCGCCGCGGCACGAATCGAGGCGGCGGGCGGCCATGTCATCCACATGGAGGTGGGGCAGCCCGCCGAGGGGGCGCCGAAGCCGGCAATTGCCGCCGCACAGGCCGCGCTTGCCGGCGGCCGGATCGACTACACCTCCGCGCTCGGCATTCCCAGTCTGCGCGCGCGCATCGCCCGGCATTACCGCGACACTTATGGCTGCGCGGTCGATGCCGAGCGCATCATCGTCACCACGGGCTCGTCGGGCGGGTTCATCCTGGCGTTTCTTGCGATGTTCGAGCCGGGCGACCGGGTCGCCGTCACCGTGCCGGGCTATCCGCCTTACCGGCACATCCTGACCGCGCTCGGTTGCGAGCCCGTGCTGATCGAGACCTCCGGCGACACCCGCCACGCGCTGACCGGGGAGGCGCTGCTGGCCGCCCATCGCAAGACGCCGCTGAAGGGCGTGCTGGTCGGCAGCCCTGCGAATCCGACCGGCACGATGATGTCGCGCGAGGCGCTGTCGAGCCTGATGGCGGCCGCCGACAGCGCGGGCATCCGCTTCATCTCCGACGAGATCTATCACGGCCTCGACTACGCATTTCCTGCGGTGACGGCGGCGGAGCTGTCGCCGAACGCGCTCGTGATCAACTCGTTCTCGAAGTACTTCTGCATGACCGGCTGGCGCGTCGGCTGGATGGTGGTGCCCGACGTGCTGGTGCGGCCGATCGAGCGGCTGCAGCAGAACCTGTCGATCTCGGTGCCGACCTTGTCGCAGATCGCGGCCGAAGCGGCCTTCGAGGGCCGCGAGGAGATGGAGGCGATCAAGCGCGGCTACCAGGAGAACCATCGCATCCTGATCGAAGGCCTGCCCAGGGCCGGGCTGACCAAGTTCCTGCCGGCCGACGGCGCGTTCTATCTCTACGCCGACGTCTCCGACTTCACCGCCGACAGCTTCGCCTTCGCCAGCGAGATGCTCGAGAAGGCGCATGTCGCAGCGACCCCGGGCGTCGATTTCGATCCGATCCACGGCCGCGCCTTCATCCGATTTTCCTATGCGCGTTCCGCGGCGGAGATGCAGGAAGCAGTTGCGCGGATCGCGCATTGGCTTAAATAGCCCGCAATCTTCAACAGCCCTCCGTCTTGTCTGTTGGATCGATTTCGCAAGCGCTGGCCCGGGTTTCGGCGCAGCAGCACGCGACAGATCGCCGCGGATAAACGGCAGGGCCCACACAGTTCCATTTGACTTGAACGGCCAAGTTGATCTTGGCTATTTCCGCCATTTCTGAGGGGGAGTGACACATGGCAGCGGCAACCGTTGCCACGTCTTCACCGGCGTCTGCCGGTAGCAAGCCGTGGTACAAGATTCTCTATGTCCAGGTTCTGATCGCGATCGTGCTCGGCGCGCTGGTCGGCTGGTTGTGGCCCGGCATTGCCACCAACGAGTGGATCAAGGCGCTCGGCGACGGCTTCATCAAGCTGATCAAGATGGTGATCGCGCCGATCATCTTCTGTACCGTGGTGTCCGGCATCGCCCATATCCAGGATGCCAAGAAGGTCGGCCGCATCGGGGTCAAGGCGCTGGTCTATTTCGAGGTCGTCTCGACCTTCGCGCTGGTGATCGGATTGCTCATCGGCAACATCGTGAAGCCGGGCGCGGGCTTCGGCAATGCGGCGGCGAACGCGCAGGCGGTTGCCGGCTATGCCAAGCAGGCGGAGGCGCAGAAGAGCGTCGACTTCGTGCTGCACATCATTCCGGACACCGTCGTCGGCGCCTTCGCGCAGGGCGAGATCCTGCAGGTGCTGTTGTTCTCGGTGCTGTTCGGCTTTGCGATCATGGGCCTCGGCGAGCGCGGCCACACCATCCGCTCGTTCATCGACGACGCCGCGCATGCGGTGTTCGGCGTGATCTCGATCGTGATGCGGGCGGCGCCGATCGGTGCGTTCGGTGCGATGGCCTTCACCATCGGCAAGTTCGGCACCGGCGCGATCCTCAATCTGATGGGGCTGATCGCGACGTTCTATCTGACCGCCGCGCTGTTCGTCCTCGTGGTGCTCGGCATCATCGCGCGGATCGCCGGGTTCTCGATCTTCAGGTTCCTGGCCTACATCAAGGACGAGCTCCTGATCGTGCTCGGCACCTCGTCCTCCGAGAGCGCGCTGCCGTCATTGATGGAGAAGCTCGAACGTCTCGGCTGCTCGAAGTCCGTGGTCGGCCTCGTGGTGCCCACGGGCTATTCGTTCAACCTCGACGGCACCAACATCTACATGACGCTGGCGACGCTATTCATCGCGCAGGCGCTGGGCTACGACCTCTCGTTCAGCCAGCAGCTCACGATCCTGGTGGTGGCGATGCTGACCTCGAAGGGCGCTTCCGGCATCACCGGCGCGGGCTTCATCACGCTGGCGGCGACGCTTGCAGTGGTCGATCCGCGGCTGGTGCCGGGCATGGCGATCGTGCTCGGCATCGACAAGTTCATGAGCGAGTGCCGTGCGCTGACCAATCTGTGCGGCAACGGCGTCGCCTGCGTGATCGTCGCATGGTGGGAGGGCGAGCTCGACCGCGACAAGCTCAATGCCAATCTCGCCCGGCAGATCGACCCGACGGACATGGAGACCGCGCTGACGACGGACTAGTTCGACGTCAGAACCGGTCCAGCCGATACGGCGAGGTGTCCACGGAGGATGCCTCGCCGTTCATCGTTTCGGCCAGCACCCGCGCCGTTGCCGGGCCCAGCGTAAAGCCCTGATGGCCGTGACCGAAATTCACCCACAGCCCGCGATGGCGCGGCGCTGGCCCGAGCACCGGCAGCATGTCGGTGCTGCAGGGGCGGGTGCCGAACCAGGGCTCGGGCTCGACGCGGCTGCCGATCTCGATCAGCTCGCGTGCGGCCGCTTCGGCATGACCAAGCTGGATCGGCGTCGCCGGCGCATCGGGGCTGGTCAGCTCCGCGCCGGTGGTGATGCGGATCCCCTTGGCCATCGGCGCCATCGCATATCCATTCGCGGTGTCGACCAGCGGCAGGTCGAGCGAGCGGCCGCCCTGATAGTGCATATGGTAGCCGCGCTTGCGCACCAGCGGGATCCGGTAGCCGAACTTGCGCAGCAATTGCGGTGACCACGGCCCGAGCGTGACGACGACATGGGCGGCATCGATCCGGCCGTCGGTCGTGTCGACCGACCAGCCGGTTGCGGTCTCCGTCAGCGTCTGCGCGTCGCCGCGCAGCAGCGTTCCGCCGAGACGCTCGAACAATCCGGCATAGGCCGAGACCAGACCGCCGGGGTCCGACACGGTCCAGGGCCCGAGCCAGTGAATGGCACCGGGGAGGTCGTCGCGCAGCAATGGCTCGGCCCGGGCGAGTTCGCTGCCATCAAGCACGCGAAACTGCACGCCGAAGTCACGCCGGTTCTCTTCGGCGACTGCGATCGCCTGCTCCAGTGCCGCCGGGTCGCGATGCAGCAGGCGATAGCCGGCGCGGCGGATCAGATTGTCGGCATGCGCATCGCGGATCAGCGTGTCGTGCTCCGCCGTGGCGTAGGCGATCAGGCGCGCCCAGGCGATGGTGGCTTCGCGGTGCCGCTCGGGCGTCGAGTTCCACCAATAGCGCAACAGCGGGCCGGCGTGTCGGGGCAACGAGGCCAGGCGATAGCGCACGTCGTTGGTGCGTCCCATCGCGATCCTGGCGAGTGTGGCCGGATCGCGCGGCATCGGATAGGGCCGCACCGCCTCGCTCTGAATGATGCCGGCATTGCCGTAGCTGGTTTCGCGGCCCGGTTCCTTGCGGTCGACGAGCGTCACAGACCAGCCGTGACGTTGCAGGTGCAGCGCCGTGCTGACACCCACCATGCCGCCGCCAAGAACGATCGCGCTTTGCATTGGGATCCGTCTCCGTCAGGCTCCGTCACGCCGGCGCCTGACGAACGGATGGCCTGTCTAATAGAAACGCCCGGCGCGAACCGGGCGTTTTGACTTCCAGGTGGTGCTAGTCGCCGCCGCCACCGAAGCGGCGCGACCACCAGCCCTTGCGGGCCGGAGCCTCGGCCGTGGCGGCGTCCGGTGCGGACTGCGGAACAGAGGCTGCGGGTTCAGGGGCCGGGGCAGGTTGCTCCGTCGGGCTCTGAGCCAGCGCCGATGTTGTCTCAGGTTGCGGGCTCGATGCGAAGCTGACCTTTTCGCGCACCGTCGAGCGGCGCCGCTGCGCGCGGTCGCTTTCGGTCGTGTCCTCGGCCGCGGGTGCTGCAACGGGTTCGGGCTCGGGTGCCGCGATCGCCTCAACCGGCGCGGTCTCGATCGGCTGCCATTCCGTCGGCTGCGCGAACAGCTCAGGCTGCGCGAGCGAGGGGGCCGGCTCCGCGTCGTGGCTATCGAAATCGGCGACCGCGTCCGTGGCTTCAGGTGCTGCCACCGGGCTCAGCTCGTCGGAGATCGATCCGGCAAGACCGTCATCCGGTCCGCCAGTGCCGCGCCGGCGGCGGCCGCCACGGCGTCCGCGGCGCCGCGGGCGGCGATCGCCGTTGCCGGCCTGGTCGTCACGGGCAGCGCCCTGGGCTTCGTCGCCTTCGTCCTCATCGCCTTCCGCTTCGCTCGCGGCAACCACCTCGGTGCCATCGGGCTGGACATGCATCAGATCGCCGTCCTCGCGCGGCTGCGGAGCGCCTTCGCGCGCTTCGCTGCCACCACGGCCGCGGCGCCGGCGGCGGCGCTTGCGGCGTTGGCCGTCGCCTTCGCCCTCAGCGGCGCCTGCTTCTTCGCCGGCCGCCCGGTCGTCGACGAGCCCTTCGGTCTCGTCGGTCTCGATCTCGGCCTCGTATTCGAACAGTTCTTCCTCGTCATCGGGCTCATCGACCTGCGCCGGCGCAGCGGCAGCTTGCGCGGCAAGCAGCGCCTTGGCGGCTTCGAGCGTATGCACCTGCTCGCCGCGATCGATGATGTAGGATTGCTGGCCGTGCACCGTGGCGTCGGCGACGACCGATAGCGAGACTCGGAAGGATTCCTCGAGATCGCGCAGATGGCCGCGCTTGTGGTTGAGCACGTAGAGCGCGACGTCGGTGCGGGTGCGGACCACCAGATTGTGGGTCGCGCCCTTCATCAGGATTTCCTCGATGCCGCGCAGGAGCTGCAGCGCCACCGACGAGACCGAACGGACGTGACCGCTTCCGCCGCATTGCGGGCAGGGCTCGGTCGAGTTCTCCAGCATGCTGGCGCGGATGCGCTGGCGCGACATTTCCAGGAGGCCGAAATGCGAGATGCGGCCGACCTGGATCCGGGCACGGTCCTGGCGCAGGCAGTCGGACAGCTTGCGCTCGACCGCGCGGTTGTTGCGCTTCTCGTCCATGTCGATGAAGTCGATGACGATCAGGCCCGCGAGGTCGCGCAAACGCAATTGACGCGCGACCTCTTCCGCGGCTTCCAGATTGGTCTTGAGCGCGGTGTCCTCGATATGGTGCTCGCGCGTGGCGCGGCCGGAGTTGACGTCGATCGAGACCAGCGCCTCGGTCTGGTTGATCACGATGTAGCCGCCGGAGCGCAACTGCACGGTCGGCGAGAACATCGCGTCGAGCTGGCTTTCGACGCCCATGCGTGAGAACAGCGGCTGGCCGTCGCGATATTGCTTCACCGCGCGCACATTGGCCGGCATCAGCATCTTCATGAAGTCGCGTGCTTCGCGGTAGCCGGCTTCGCCCGCCACCTGAATCTCGTCGATCTCCTTGTTGTAGAGGTCGCGCAGCGAACGCTTGATCAGCGAGCCTTCCTCGTAGACCAGGGTCGGCGCCTGCGACTTCAGGGTCAGGTCGCGCACCGTCTCCCACATGCGGATCAGGTATTCGAAGTCGCGCTTGATCTCCGGCTTGCTGCGGGAGGCGCCGGCGGTGCGCAGGATGATCCCCATGCCCTCGGGCACGTCGAGGTCCTGCACCACTTCCTTCAGCCGCGAGCGGTCCTGGGCGGAGGTGATCTTGCGGCTGATGCCGCCGCCACGCGCGGTGTTGGGCATCAGCACGGCATAACGGCCGGCGAGCGACAGATAGGTGGTAAGCGCGGCGCCCTTGTTGCCGCGCTCTTCCTTGACGACCTGCACCAGCATCACCTGCCGGCGCTTGATCACTTCCTGGATCTTGTACTGGCGACGCGGGCGGAACGCGCGCTCCGGAACCTCCTCGAGCACGTCGTCGCCGCCGACGGACTCGACGACATCTTCTTCCTCGCCGTCCTCGCTGTCATCCTCGTCATCGTCTTCGCCGGCATCGTCGCCATGCCGAGCCTCGGGCGCGGCTCCGTCCGCAAGCGTTGCGTATTCGGCGAGGCCGTGCTCATCGGCCGCGGCGTGGACTTCGCCTTCAGCCACATGCGGCGCGTCGTCGGCATGCGCGGCGTTTTCCGCGACCTGCTCCTCATGGGTCCGCTCGGGCTCATGATTGACCTCGGCGGTCTCGACGAATTCCGGCGCAGCTGATGCAACGGAGGCTTCGACCACCGCGACGACGGGGTCGGACGGAGCGTCGGCGGCCGGTGCCTCGTTCGTTACGGGGGCGTGATCGTGATCGTGCGCATGATCGTGATCATCGTGGTCATGATCGTCGTGACCATGGTCGTGGTGATGCTCATGCTCATGATCGTGGTGATGATCGTGGTCGTCGTGATGCGCATCATGCTCGTGACCCTCATAGGCGGCCACGCCGTGCTCGTGATGCTCGGCATCGTGTTCATGATGCCCGGCATCGACGGGATGTTCGTGAGCCTCGGCTGCCGGCAGCGCCTGCGCGTCGCCTGCACCCTCGATCACCTCGCTCTGGACGCGGTCGCCATGACCGCGGCGGCGCGCATTGCGATGGCGCGACCGGCGGCGATGGCCGCGGTTCTCGTGCTCTTCTTCGGCCTCGCGATGGGCGCGCTCGTCGGCTTCGATCAGCGCCTGACGGTCGGCGACCGGGATCTGGTAGTAGTCGGGATGGATTTCGCTGAAGGCCAGGAAGCCGTGCCGGTTGCCGCCATATTCGATGAAGGCAGCCTGCAGCGACGGCTCTACGCGCGTGACCTTGGCGAGGTAAATGTTGCCGCGCAGTTGTTTGCGCTGGGCGGTCTCGAAATCAAACTCTTCGACGCGATTGCCACGGACCACGACGACCCGGGTTTCTTCCGGGTGGGTGGCATCGATCAACATCTTGTTGGGCATTTTGGAGCTCTTGACGGCGGCGGGCGCGGATCATGGCGCGCGCAAACTGCGCCGCCCGGTGACGCGACGGTCCACCTGATTCGGGGGTGAGGGGAAGGCCAAAACGCGTCTCGCGGCGCAGCGCCGGACGGGAGCCCACCGGGATGATGCGACGGGCGAAGTTTTCACCTCGCGTCAGCGCGATCATTGGGGGGATCCTGGTCGGCAATGCAGTCTGGCGCATTAAGCGTCGGCCCGTCTAAACATGTTGGCGGCGAAAATTACCGCCGTATCTTTTGCTGAAGGCCCCGCCTGGCGCCGAAGCGCCTGCCGGCCATCGCATATCGAGGCCCCAAGGGGCCGGATAATCGGTTACGCCGTGTCTCAAACCGTCCCTCTGGCGAGGGAGTGTGTCTGGGACCGGACGCCGCTCGGGCTTGAATCCGCCTCTCCGTGTCAGCCGCGCGCGGCGCTGGCTGGGGAGGGACCGGAAAAACACGGCGGGATCTTCGACTTGGAAGGTTCCACCGCTGCACCGAGAGGCTGAACGCGACACAACCGGGAGTACTAGCCGTCAGCACTCCGTTCATACGTGGATTGCCCGCCGCGTGCAAGGGAAGCGTCACGCCGCCGCAACACTCGGCTCTTTTCGCCCGCGCGTCATTAGGGTGCGATTAACCGTGTGGTTCTAATGCGGTAAGAAGCAGCTGGGAGGCTCCGAATCGGGTGGAGAACCGCGCAAAACACCTTGTTTTCCTGGGATGCGGGCTGATGTGCGCTGCAGCATTGGCGCTTGCCGTGGCGAGCGCCCCGAGCGCGGCCGAGGGTCCACAGGACAGCCAGCCGGCGCCGACCGCTAGCGCCTCCGCCGCCAGTGCTGCGAATTTCCCGGTCGCATCCGGCGCCAGGCTTGCCGGCGACGACAAGCAGACCCGCTTCATCCTCGATCTCGACCGAAAGATCGAGTTTCGCGCCTTTCCGTTGGCCGACCCCTACCGTGTCGTGGTCGATATCCCGCAGGTCAATTTCCAGCTCGCTGCCGGCACCGGCTCGGCGGCGCGGGGATTGGTGAAGGCGTTCCGCTATGGCCTCGTGATGCCCGGCGGCTCCCGAATCGTGTTCGACATGAGCGGCCCGGTGAAGATCGCCAATTCCTATGTGCTCGATGCCGCCAACGGCCAGCCGCCGCGGCTGGTGCTGGATTTCGAGCAGGTCGATCGCACCAGCTTCGTGCAGTCGCTCGCGCCGGAGAGCCGGCCCGAATTGAAGCCGGCGATTTCCGAATCCACCACCGCGACCATTCCAGCCGTCACCACGGCCGCGCTGCCACCGGTCGCGGTCACCGACTCGCGCCCGCTGATCGTGATCGATCCCGGTCACGGCGGCATCGACAACGGCACCCAGTCCGGCGACCAGACCGAGAAGAACCTGGTGCTGGGCTTTGGCCTCGCTTTGCGCGACCGGATCGAGAAGTCGGGCAAATATCGGGTGGTCATGACCCGGTCCGACGACACCTTCATCCCGCTCAACGACCGGGTGAAGATCGCGCGCTCGCAATCCGCGGCGCTGTTTGTCTCGATCCACGCCGATGCCTTGCCGCGCCGCGAGGGCGACGCCCAGGGCGCCACGATCTACACCGTGTCCGACAAGGCGTCCGACGCCGAGGCCGAACGGCTGGCGGAAGCGGAGAACAAGGCCGACGCGATCGCCGGCGTGAACCTGACCGACGAGCCGACCGAGGTCGCCGACATCCTGATCGACCTCGCGCAGCGCGAGACCAAGACCTTCTCCAACCGTTTCGCTCGTCTGCTGATGGACGAGATGAAGACCACGGTGCGGATGCACAAGCATCCGCTGAAATCGGCCGGCTTCCGGGTGCTGAAGGCGCCCGACGTGCCGTCCGTTCTGGTGGAGATCGGCTATGTCTCCAACAAGGGCGACCTCGAGCATCTGGTCTCCGAGAACTGGCGGAACAAGGCCGTCGGATCGATGGTCCAGGCGATCGACACGTTCTTCGCCAAACGGCTGGCAACTGCCGGACCGGCAAACTGAAATTGGCCGCCTGAAAAGCCGGGCCCGTTGCGCGGAAGCCCTAGTTTGGCCACAGCGGCGACGCTATAGACAAAGGACCGCAGGTCCGCAGAATCGACCATATTGTCCGGCGGCTCTTGTATATTCGCGTGCGCAAGGCGGCTCGCTGGGCCAAGACTTTGATGAAAAGGCTTTGATGTAAAGGCCTCGATGCAAAGGCCTCGCTGCAAAGGCCTCGCTATGTGAGCCTTCGTGGTGTGAGGCTTCGCACTTTTGGACAGGCGCTTCTGACGATTGAGCGCCGGAGGGTAGGAACGGAACGTCGATAATGCGCCTGCTCGTGCGGTTCATGGGTTTCTTGTTCGCCGCCGGAACCGTCGTGTTCCTGGTCGGTGTCGCCGCCGTCGCCGGCGCCATCTGGCATTTCTCCAAGGATCTGCCCGACTACTCGCAGCTCCAGGACTATGAGCCGCCGGTGATGACCCGCGTGCATGCCGCCGATGGCGCGCTGCTCGGCGAATACTCCAAGGAGCGCCGGCTTTATCTGCCGATCCAGGCGGTGCCGAAGCTCGTGATCAACGCGTTCCTCGCCGCCGAAGACAAGAACTTCTACGAGCACGGCGGCATCGACTATCAGGGCATGGCGCGCGCTGCGATCCTCTACGCGCAGAACTACGGCTCCAACCGCCGCCCGCAGGGTGCCTCGACCATCACCCAGCAGGTCGCCAAGAACTTCCTGCTGACGAACGAGGTCTCGTTCGCGCGCAAGATCAAGGAAGCCTTGCTGGCGATGCGCATCGAGCGCGCCTATTCCAAGGACCGTATCCTCGAGCTCTATTTGAACGAAATCTATCTCGGGCTCGGCGCCTACGGCATCGCGGCGGCGTCGCTGGTTTATTTCGACAAGTCGGTCAACGAGCTGACGATCGCGGAGGCGTCCTATCTCGCCTCGCTGCCGAAGGCGCCGGCCGCGCTGCATCCGGTCCGCAACCGTGACCGCGCGATCGAGCGCCGTAACTACGTGATCGACCGCCTGCTGGAGAACGGCTGGATCAAGCAGGCCGACGCCGACAAGGCGCGCAAGGACCCGCTCAACGTCACCAGCCGCTCGAACGGCGCGCACATCTTCGCCGGCGAATATTTCGCCGAGGAAGTCCGCCGCGACATCTTCGAGCGCTACGGCGAAAAGAAGCTTTACGAGGGTGGCCTGTCGGTCCGCACCACGCTGGATCCCAAGATCCAGGTGATGGCGCGCAAGACCATGGTCGCCGGTCTCGTCAACTACGACGAGGCGCAGGGCTGGCGCGGCGCGCTGCAGAAGCTCGACGTCTCCGGCGACTGGGGCGTCAAGCTTGCCGACGTCAAATCGCTCTCCGACATTTCGCCGTGGCGGATGGCAGTCGTGCTCGAGACCAGCGATCAGTCGGCGCGGATCGGCTTCCAGCCGGGCCGCGAGCTCGGCGGCGCGGTCAGCAAGGAGCGGCAGACCGGCATCATCACGATGGACGGCGTGCGCTGGGCCAAGACCAAGGGCAAAGCGCCGACCGCGGTCTCGCAGGTGCTACAGCCGGGCGACGTGATCTATGCCGACCCGCTGGTGACCAAGGACGGCAACGCTGTCGAAGGCCAGTATCGCCTGCGGCAATTGCCTGAGGTCTCCGGCGCCATGGTGGCGATGGATCCGTGGACCGGCCGCGTGCTCGCGATGGTCGGCGGCTTCTCGTTCGACCAGAGCCAGTTCAACCGCGCGACGCAGGCCTACCGGCAGCCCGGATCGTCGTTCAAGCCGATCGTGTACTCGTCGGCGCTGGACAACGGCTATACGCCGTCGACCACCGTGATCGACGCGCCGATCGAGATCGATCAGGGGCAGGGTGCCGGCGTGTGGCGTCCGGAGAACTATTCGACCGGCAAGTATTACGGCCCGACCACGCTGCGCAACGCTTTGCAGCGGTCGCTCAACACCGTGACGGTGCGGCTCGCGCAGGACATCGGCATGCCGCTGGTCGGCGAATATGCAAAACGCTTCGGCGTCTATGACGAGTTGCCGAACTATCTGTCGTATGCGCTGGGTGCCGGTGAAACGACCGTCATGCGCATGGTCACGGCGTATTCGATGTTCGCCAATGGCGGCCGTCGCGTGAAGCCGACGCTGATCGATCGCATCCAGGACCGCTACGGCCATACCATCTTCAAGCACGACACCCGCGAATGCCGCGGCTGCGACGCGCCGGGCGGCTGGAAGAACCAGCCGGAGCCGCAGCTCGTCGACCGCCGCGAGCAGGTGCTCGATCCGATGACCGCCTACCAGATCACCGAGATGATGGAAGGCGTGGTCCAGCGCGGCACGGCGACCGTCGTGAGGGAGGTCGGCAAGCCGATCGCCGGCAAGACCGGCACCACCAACGACGAGAAGGACGTCTGGTTCGTCGGCTTCTCGCCGGATCTCGCGGTCGGCGTCTACATGGGCTACGACAAGCCGCGCAATCTCGGCCGCACCGCGACCGGCGGCCACGTGGCGGCGCCGATCGCCCGCGACTTCCTCAAGCTTGCGCTCGCCGACAAGCCGCCGACGCCGTTCAAGGTCCCGGCCGGCATCAAGCTGATCCGCGTCGACGCCAAGACCGGCATGCGCGCCGGCCCGGGCGATAGCGGCAACACCATCCTCGAAGCCTTCAAGCCGGGCACTGCGCCGCCGGACAATTACTCGGTCATCGGTGTCGCCGATGCCGATGGCCGCGGCCCACCACCTGGTCCGCAGCCGTCGCAGAGTGGCGGACAGCCGGATGGCGGCTTCTTCATGCGGCCGGGAACCGGGGGACTGTACTAGCGGTAGGCCGATCCAAATCGCCGGGATAGCGCGGCCAAGCCGATTGCGCTTTGCCGCGCCGGTCGCTACATCCCCGGCAAGCTTTTTCACCAACACCTGAAAGACCATGCGCGCGGAAATCGAACGCCTTGTTGAAGAGATCAAGCAGTCAGTCGGGCTGCTGAGGAGGCATCTTTGACGTCGAACAATCGACGGCACGCCTCGCTGAGCTGAACAAGCTCGCTGAAGACCCCAATCTCTGGAACGATCCCCAGAAGGCCCAGCGGCTGATGCAGGAGCGCACCTCGCTGGAGGACGCGCTGTCGGGCATCGGCAAGGTCGAGCGCGAGCTCGAGGACAATATCGGCATGATCGAGCTCGGCGAGGCCGAGAACGATGCGGCCGTGGTTGCCGAGGCCGAGAAGGCGCTCAAGGACCTCAAGAAGGAGGTCGCGCGGCGCGAGCTGGAAGCGCTGCTGTCTGGCGAGGCCGACAAGTTCGATTCCTATCTCGAAGTCCATGCCGGCGCCGGCGGCACCGAGAGCCAGGACTGGGCTCAGATGCTGCTGCGCATGTACACGCGCTGGGCGGAGAAGCACGGCTTCAAGATCGAGTTCCTCGAGGAGTCCCAGGGTGAAGAGGCCGGCATCAAGTCCGCCACCATCCAAATCTCCGGCCACAATGCCTATGGCTGGCTGAAGACCGAGGCCGGCGTGCATCGCCTGGTGCGCATCTCGCCGTTCGATTCCAACGCGCGGCGGCACACGTCGTTCTCGTCGGTGCAGATTTTCCCGGTGATCGACGACAGCATCAAGATCGAGATCAAGGAGTCCGATGTCCGCACCGACACGATGCGGTCGGGCGGCGCCGGCGGTCAGCACGTCAACAAGACCGAGTCGGCGGTGCGCCTGACGCACATCCCGACCGGCATCGCGGTGGTCTGCCAGGCCGGCCGCTCCCAGCACAAGAATCGCGCACAGGCCTGGGACATGCTGCGCGCGCGGCTCTACGAGATGGAGCTGAAGAAGCGCGAGGAGCAGGCGGCCGCCGACCAGGCCGCCAAGACCGAGATCGGCTGGGGTCACCAGATCCGCTCCTATGTCTTGCAGCCCTACCAGATGGTGAAGGATTTGCGCACCGGTGTGCAGACCTCCGACACCTCGGGGGTACTCGACGGCGATCTCGATGAGTTCATGGCGGCGACGCTGGCGCAGCGTGCCTTCGGCACCGGGCCCGGCTCTGTCGAGGATGTAGATTAGGTCATGCCGCGCGTCGCCTTCATCGGATTGGGACGCATGGGCCACGGCATGGCCGGCCGTTACCTCGATGCCGGCTTCACTGTCGCGGTGTGGAACCGGAGCAAAGCCAAGGCCGAGGACCTGATCGCGCGTGGCGCGCTGTGGGCGACCTCGCCGGAGGATGCCGCGATCGACGCCGATGCGGTCGTGACCATGGTCGCCGACGACGAGGCATCGCGCGCCGTCTGGCTGACCCGGGACGGCGCCGCTGCCACCATGAAGGCCGGCACGCTCGCCATCGAATGTTCCACGGTTTCGTATCAGCACACGCTCGATATGGCGCGCGAGCTGCACAGCCGCGGCCTCATCTATATCGATTGTCCCGTCACCGGCCTGCCGGAGGCGGCGGCCGCCGGCAAGCTGACGCTGCTGGTGGGCGCTGATCCGGCTGATCTCGAGCGCGCGCGGCCGTTCCTTGCGCCGATCGGCAGCACGATCCGTCACTTCGGCGCAGTCGGCACCGGCACTGTCTTCAAGCTGATCAACAATCTGATCGGTGCGGTGCAGATCGCAAGCCTCGCCGAGGGCGTCGCGATCGCCGAGCGGGCCGGCCTCGACATGCAATTGGTCGCCGAGGCGCTGGCGACCGGCGCGATCGCGAGCCCGCAGGTGATCCGCCACAGCAAGCGGATGATCGATCGCAACTTCTCCGGTGCGTCGTTCACGGCGGCGCTGCGCCACAAGGATGCCGACTACGCCGTGCGTCTCGCCGAGACGCTGCTGCCCGGCGTGCCCGTGAGCCGCGCCGCGCTCACCGCCTACGACAAGGCCAAGACCCATGCGCCCGATGCCGACGAGGGCCAGATGATCGAGATCGTGTCGCGGCCGAAATAGGCAGAGCCGCCATTCACGGAAATCGGGTGGCCAGCGCCGCCGCGCCCGGCTAGGCATCTGCGCCAGCGCAGATGAGTGCCCGCCATGCCTTCCGCCGACAACAGGATCGATCGCCGCGACTGGGGGCTGCTCGGCTTTCTGTCGGTACTGTGGGGCGGCTCGTTCTTCTTCAACGGCGTGATCCTGCGCGAATTGCCGCCGCTGACCCTGGTGCTGCTGCGCGTCGTGCTCGGCGCGCTCATCCTGTTGCCGCTGCTGCGCGCCCGGAAGATCGAGTTCCCGCGTGGCCTTGCTGGTTGGGCGCCGTTCGCCGCGATGGGGCTGTTCAACAACGCGCTGCCGTTCTCGCTGATCGTGTTCGCGCAGACTTATATTCCGAGCGGGCTGGCCTCGATCCTCAATGCGACGACGCCGCTGTTTGCGGTGGTCGTGATGGCGGTGGCCGGCGAGGAGCGGCTGCAGGCGCGCCGCGTGGCGGGCGTGGTGGTCGGACTGATCGGGGTCGCGATCCTGCATGGTGATGCGCTCGGCTTCGAGAGCAGGCAGGGCATCGGCATCCTGCTGTGCCTCGCCGGCGCCCTCAGCTACGGCATCGCGGCGCTGGTCGGGCGACGGCTGCCGCAGTGCGTGCCGCCTCTGGGCACGGCGACGTTCCAGATGATGGCCTCCAGCGTGATGATGGCGGTTGTCGCCGGTGCGGCCGAACGACCCTGGCTGCTGCCGATGCCGCATCCGACCACGTGGCTCGCCGTGCTCCGGCTCGCGGCGCTGTCGACGGCGCTGGCCTACATCGTGTTCTTTCAGATCCTGCAGCGCTCGGGCGCGACCAATGTGATGCTGGTGACGCTGCTGATTCCGGTCACCGCGATGCTGCTCGGATATCTCGTGCTCGGCGAGCCGGTCGCGCCGCGCGAGGTGATCGGCGCACTGGTGATCGCGAGCGCGCTGCTGCTGATCGACGGGCGCGTCTTGACCTGGTTCAGCCGCGCGCCTGTTTCCACGCCGCATACCAGCCGGTGAAGCGGCCGCTGTCGCGCTCGCCGCCGTGCCAGGCGGCGTAGGCGGTGCCGTCGTCGGCCACCAGCACCACGGCATCGAGCCCCCTGGAGCGGCGCAGCGTGTCCATCGCCTGCGCTGGCGTCTGCGCAATCGGGCCCGCGACATTGAACGACGTGTTGACCGACATCTCGACGCCGATATGGCGGCCGAGCGCCTTCAGATAGGCATGGGTGAGGGGATCGTCGGCCTCGCGCACGATCTGGATGCGGCCGGTGCCGTCGGCATGCACCACGGCTGGAATCTTCGCGCGTGCCTCCGGCTTCGAATGCGCCGTGAGCACCATGTAGTTGTAGGCGTTGTAGTCGTCGTCGGATGCGCCGTCTTCCAGCTCGAAATAGTCGTGCGCGGCCTGCAGGGTCGCCATCGGCGCCAGCGGCCGGATCGCCTCGCGATACTTGACGCGCTCGTTGAGCCGCTCGCGCACCTCGGGGTCGCAGGGATTGGCGAGGATCGAGCGATGGCCGAGCGCGCGCGGCCCGGTTTCGGCCGCGCCCTGATAGATCGCGATCACGCCGCCTTGCGCCACCATGCTGGCCATCAGATCGGCGACCGCATCGCGCCCTTCTGATGTCGCGACATAGCCGATCTCGGTCGAGGCGACGTCGTCGGCGCGCAGCGCCGCGGCGATGTCGGCGTTCGAAGGCGGCAGGCCGCAGTAGAATGCGTGCGACAGCGGCGCACCGCGCGCGGCGCCCGCCATATGCGCGAACAGCCACGCCGCGCCGATCGGCACGCCGGGATCGCCGGGCACCGGCGGCACCCACATATGCAGCCGCGTCTTTCGCTGCTGCACGCGTTCGAACCAGGCCTCGTCAAAGTGCTCGAGCAGCCGCATGTTGCCGAGCGCGTTCAGCGCCACGCCGCCGGTCAGCACCAGGCGGTCGGTGCCGGTGATGCGCAGGAGATGATCGATGACATGGATCATCGCGTCCTCGAACACCAATTGCGTCGCGGCCGCCTTGTCGACGCGGTCCTTGGTGTCGGCGCGGTGATTGATGTCCTCGACGCGCAGCACGGCGTCGGGATTCCAGAGCTGGTCGGGCCGCAGCGGCGGGCCGAGAATATCGATCAGCGGTTGATGATAGGGATTGTCGGCGGGGTCGGCATACCAATTGGCCATCGCGCGGTTGAGCTGCACGCTGCCATTGGGCCCGAGCTGCAGCACCGCCTTCAGGCGCTGATAATAGCGATTGGTGGCGCGGTTCATGTCGCCCCAGGCGGCGGCGCCCATGTAGCGGCCCTCGCTGGAGAGCCAGGTCCAGCCGCCCTGGCTCGACGAGATCACGGTGTAGAAGGCGCCGAGCGAATCGAACAGGCTCTCGTTGCAATAGAGCCGCTTCATCTCGCCGCTCTCGGCGACATAGAGCGAGATCGAGCCGACGTCGCCGGTACCGTCGAGCACCGCAATTGCCACACGCTCGCGCACATCGGCGAACGGCGACGCGGTGAACGAGTACCAGGCGTGATTGTCATGATGCGGCATGCAGATCAGCGGCAGCTGTTCGCCAAGCCCGTACATCTCGCCGAGCCTGCGCGATATACGCCGCACCTGGTCCATATGGCGCAGGTTGATCGCCGGCGCGATCGGCGCGCGCAGCAATTTGATGCTGGCCGGCGCTTCCTCGAGCGAGGTGCGGATCAGCATCGCCAGCAGCGCCGGATAGTCCCATGTCGTGACGAAGGCTGCGATGTCGCCGATGTCGCGGCCCATCCGTTGCAACACCTTGCGCATGTCGTCGAGCGCGTGTTGCGGAAACTCGTTGGTGTGTTTGTTTCCGGAAAAGCGCTCTTCCTCGTTGTTGACGATCAGGCGCGGTCCGTCCTTCTGGGTGACCTCGACCAGCGCGACGCCGGTGTTGTGGGTGCCGGGGCAGGCGAGTCCGGCGATGTAGACGGTCTCGCCGCGCTGCAGCTTTTCGCGGATCGAGGCGATCGTGCGTTGCGCGAACTCGCCACTGGCCTTGTGCAGGCCACGCTTCGCCAATGCGGACTCGCTGAGGCGGCGCGTGATCTCATAGCCCGCGGCCGCAATAAGCGGATGCCTCGGACCGGTACGAATGTCCGGTTTACGCAATCAGAACGCCTCGACTCGTGATCCCCAGATCGACTTCAATCATAACTAGCGCCAGGCAACAATGCCGTTTCGCCCAACGGAAAAACCCAGCGCTTGCCAGCACATGCGTCTCTTGCGAGACTTGCCGTCAAAACCAACGACAAAAATCGGGGAGAAAACGATGCCGGTTCGTTCTGGATATATTGGCGCGATCGTGGCCTTCGCAAGTGCCGCATTGATCGCGACCTCGGCCACAGCGCAGAAGAAATACGATCCCGGCGCAAGTGATGGCGAAATCAAGATCGGCAACATCATGCCGTATAGCGGTCCGGCGTCGTCCTACGGCGTGATTGGCAAGACCGAGGCCGCGTTCTTCAAGATGATCAACGAGCAGGGCGGCATCAATGGCCGCAAGATCACCTTCATCAGCTACGACGATGCCTATTCGCCGCCGAAAGCGATCGAGCAGGCGCGCAAGCTGGTCGAGAGCGACGAGGTGCTGCTCATCTTCCAGGCGCTCGGCACGCCTTCGAATTCGGCAATCATGAAATACATGAATGCCAAGAAGGTGCCGCAATTGTTCGTTGCGTCCGGCGGCACGAAGTTCGGCGACCCCAAGAACTTCCCCTGGACGATGGGCTTTCAGCCCAACTACCAGAGCGAGGGGCGTATCTATGCGAAATACATTCGCGACAAATACCCCAACAGCAAGATCGCGGTGTTCTGGCAGAATGACGACGCCGGCAAGGATCAGTTCAAGGGCCTGAAGGACGGGCTCGGCGACAAGGCGGGCATGATCATCGCCGACAAGTCCTACGAGGTCTCCGATCCCTCGATCGATTCGCAGATCGTCGCGCTGCACGATTCCGGCGCCGACATCTTCTTCTCCTGGGCGGCGCCGAAGGGATCGGCGCAGGCGATCCGCAAAGTCGGCGAGCTCGGCTGGAAGCCGAAGTTCTTCCTCGCCAACACCGCGACCTCGGTTGCCTCGGTGCTGAAACCGGCGGGGCTCGAATATTCCAAAGGCATCATCTCGACGGCCTATCTGAAGGATCCGACCGACCCGACCTGGGACAAGGATCCTCCCGTACAGAACTGGCGCGCCTTCATGGACAAGTATTATCCTGACGGCGACAAGGGAAACGCCAACAATCTCTATGGCTATGTGCAGGCCGAGGCCATGGTGCAGGTGCTGAAGCAATGCGGCGACAATCTCACGCGCGAGAACGTCATGAAGCAGGCCGCCAATCTGAAGAACTTCCACTCCGACCTGATGTTGCCGGGCGTCATGGTCAATACCTCTCCGGACGACTACTTTCCGATCGAACAGATGCAATTGATGCGGTTCAACGGCGAAGCGTGGGAGCTGTTCGGCGACGTCATCACGGGTGAGGTCGGACACGACCCGACGCGATAGGCGATTGGGGGTCATGAAGACGTTGCCAGTGCGGCAAACACTGCTGTCGTCCTGACGAAAGCCAGGACCCAAAGCCACCTCATGTGATTGTGAGAAGGATTGGGGCCCGGCGGCGGTGGCCGCCGCTGATCCGGCAAAACGAAACCGGCACAGGCTGCGCCGGCCTTTAGAACCAGAAGCGATTGGAGGTTCTAGCCCGCGCTGAGCCGCACGCCGGCGCCGAGGGATTTCTGCGGATCGACCGCTTCGCCGTCGATGCGGGTTTCTTAGTGCAGATGCGGACCGGTGGAACGGCCGGTCGAACCGACAGCGCCGACGTCGCGTCATGGTGCTCCCGATCGAAGCACCAAAAAATGCCGTTCAGCTCGCGCCGATCATCGACGCGGAGCACGCCTCTCGGCTTGTTGGGCTGCAGCGGCGTGATCACGCGCCATTCGAAGTCGGTCAAATCACATCGGCTCATATTGAGCTTGAATCAGAGTTCGGCGCGATATGAAAGCGGCCAGTCGGCAAACGGCCCCACGTCCGGCATTTGCCGCCGAACCGCGAAGCGCAAGAGCGGTGGCTCGGCGTAGGTCAACACCAATGGAGCCACGCTTTCTTAGCGGACCGAACGGGCGCTTGGTGCTAGATCTTTTGCTCAATCTGGCTTTCGGTCCGGCAGGGAAAGGGCGGCCTGAAGGTCACGGATTATGATGCCTAGTTGGCCTGAGGCGAGGAGCCCCGGCCCTAAGGGACCCGAACGGTCTTCGCCTACACGTGGAAGCGCTCGCAGTGCAGTCCGCACCTCGGCTTTCATATGCATGAGCTGCCAGCGAACCTCGTCATCGGCGGCTCCTGGCCGGTCGGGAGACGCTAAGCTAGCGGCCTTAACTGCATAGGCTGCGGCGCCCAAGGCGTGTGCACCCATGTGGCAAACGGCTGCGGCTTGACCGGCAGCTCTGGCGGCGGCAGCGGCTGCGGGAGACTTCACCTCTTTAGCAGCGCCGCCGCCCATAAACCGTTGGCGAATTTCCACGGCGGTATCCAACTCCCCGCGGGAGTACGCTCGGGTCCGGGCGATAGCAGCGCGAGGGCGACCGTCAGTCGGCCTTTCAGCTTCAAAAATCCGCAGAACTCGTTCAGCACAGTCGGCGGCCCATGCAGCGACAAGTCGCCGGTCGGATTCGCTCAACGCCTGCGAAGATTTCGCCATCTCAGACTCTAAAAATGAAACTCAACCATTCAGCCAAATATGACCGCTTTGCGGTCTACGTGACCCAAAAGCCGACAGTCCCACCAATCTCGGTCGTTTCCCGATTTATGAGTTCACGGCCTACCTAACCCGCGCTGAGCCGGACGCCGGCGCGGAGGAATTTCTGCGGATCGACCGCTTCGCCGTCGATGCGGGTCTCATAGTGCAGATGCGGACCGGTGGAGCGGCCGGTCGAGCCGACGGCGCCGATCACCTGGCCGATCTTGACGTATTCACCGACCTTGACGCCGATCTCGGAGAGATGGCCGTAGCGGGTCGACAGCCCATTGCCGTGATCGACCTCGACCATGCGGCCGTAGCCGCCGGCCCACCCCGCCGACACCACCTTGCCGTTGGCGGTGACGCGCACCGGATCGCCCTGCGCGGCGCGGAAGTCGAGCCCGGTGTGCATCGCCGGACGGCCGAGGAAGGGATCGGAGCGGACGCCGAAGCCGCTGGTGAATTCGACCTCGCCGACGACGGGCTTGCGATATGGCACCAGCGCCAGCGTCTGGTTCAGGCGCTGCATCTGCGCGCGGTTGATGTTGATGCGGTAGAGCTGGCGCTCGAACGCGCCGGCGTCGGGCGCGAGCTTGACCGGCACATAGGGGCCGCCCATGCCGGAGCGCGGCGTCGCGGCTTCGAGCTGCGCCATGTTGAGGCCGAGATCGGAGATCACGCCGCGCATCCGGCGCACCCGCGATTCGATGCCGTCCTCGACCGAGGAGAGCGCGGCGACCTGGCGCCGCTCGACCTGGTCGAGCGAGGTTTGCAGGCGGACCAGGACGTTGTCGACGCCCTGGGCCTTGGCGAACTGGTTCGGTTGCGCCTTGGCGATGAGCGGCGCGCGCGATTCCAGCCGCGCCTCGCGATCCGGCGGCGCCACGAAGATCACGGTGTCGCTGATCGGGGAGGGCTTCGGCGTACCGGATGACGGCGCGGCGTCGGCGCGGCCCTGCGGCTTGATCGATCCGGTGGTCGCAACATCAGGCATCGCGCCGAGCGCGGTGGCGCGTGATTCCAGCGCCGACTGCCGCTTCATGATCTGGTCGAGCTTCTGGTCGAACTGTTCCTGATCGAGCAACTGGCGGCTGGTGGTGCGGTCAACCTTGGCGCGCAGCTCCGAGATGCGGTCCTCATAGGCGTATTGCATCTCGGCCTGGCGCGCGATCAACCGGGTCAGGACGTCGTCACGGAACGCGAAATACGTCGCGGTCGCCGCCGACCACATGCCGAGCAGGACCACGGTGCCGACCGCGATCCAGAACACCACCGGTCCGAACCGGACCTGCTTGCCGGCATGAACCAGGGTATAGCCCTCGCCGGAGGCGGCCGCTGCCGGTGCGGCGGCATGCTGGACCACCGGACGGCGTGCCGGCGAGCGGCCATGGTCTTGCGGATGATGGTGTTTCTGGTGATGACCGGACCGGCTCGACATCGGTACTCCCGCGGCCGGTCGGACCAAGCTCCGTACGGCTAATTTGCGGGGCCGATTTGAGCCGGCCATGGTTAATTTTCAGGAAACGGAACCCTCCGGTCAGAGCGAGCGGGCGGCCTCCAATACCGCTTCGGCATGGCCGTCGACCTTCACATGGCGCCAGATCCGGGCGACTTTTCCACTGGAATCGACTAGAACCGTGGTGCGAATAATTCCCATGAAGGTCCTGCCATACATGGATTTTTCGCCCCAGGCGCCGTACGCCTCGAGCATCTGATGGGCCGGGTCCGAGACCAGCGGCACGGACAGCTGGTGTTTGTTTCGAAATGACTCCTGCGCCTTAACCGTATCGGCGGAAATGCCGACCACCTCGGCACCTGCAGCCGCGAACTCATTCTTGAGCCGGGTGAAGTCGATCGCCTCCCTTGTGCAGCCCGGGGTGTCGGCGCGGGGATAGAAGAACAGCACCAGCTTCTTGCCGGCAAAATCCCTCAGTGAAACGCTGCCTCCGCCGTCGCGCGGCAGGTCGAATCCAGGCGCTGTGGCGCCTTCGGCGAGTGTGACGGCGGACGGCTTGGTCACGGTTGCGGCCGGCGCAGGCTTTAACGGTTTCGATGCGGCCTTGTGCGAGGCTTTGCCTTGAACACCCGCTGCGGTCTTTGTCGTGGTCTTGGCCTTCGCCTTTGTTGCTTTCTTGGCCACGGCCTTCTTCGCAACCGTTGTGCGGGTTTTCGTCGCGGACTTCCCAGTGCTTGCGCTTGCGGCGCGCGCAACCCTTGTTGCGACCCGCTTTCCGGTTGTGTTGGAGGATTTCTTGCGCGTTTTCTTGGACATACGCCTTCCTTTCGTCGCTTTCCGAAGCTCAACCATTGGGGTATTGCGGTCTCATTCGCCGCGGCCGGATTCGCATCGGCCGCTGGGCAAGTTTGATGGCCACGGAGTATGGTGACAAGGAATTCGACGCGTTACCCGTCCGCTTGCTGAATTGGCTTTCGATTGGTTGGTTTGGTCCGTTCCGGGGCCATCGGCGAGTAACATGATTAGGCGAGGATAGGCGGCGATGCCGGCAAGGGAGCGCTCGATAACAGTCGACGGGCGCCCCGATGGCGGCGATCAGCTTCGCCGTCAGCACCGAGAGGCAATGGCAAGGAACACGTCGCCGCAGGGTCCAAATCCACGCGCCGGAACTGACTTCTCGCAATGGGAAGACGACGCCGCGTGGGACGAGCAGGATGAGGCGACGGGCAACCGTGCGCGGCAATTGCTGGCGCGTTCCAACACCAACCTGCATCGTTTCACCGACTTCTGCTCCGGCATGCAGCGCTGGCTGCACGGCGAGCGCTGGATCCGTCGCATCGGGCTGGTGCTCGTGGTGCTGGTCGTGATGTTCGCGACCTGCTTCGGCGCATTGTGGTGGCGGCTCGGCGCCGGTCCGATCAATCTCGATTTGGCGACGCCATGGCTGGCCGCGGCGATCGAGGAGAATATCGGCCACGGCAACACGGTCGAGGTCGGCGGAACGCAGATCGAGCGTGCCGGCCGCGTCAGGATCGCGGTGCGCATCCGTGACATCATCGTCCGCGACCGCGACCACGCGGTCGTTGCCAGCGCGCCGAAAGCCGAAGTGCGCTTGTCGGGAACGGCATTGCTGATGGGCCAGTTGCGGGCGGAGAGCCTCAATCTGGTCGATGCGGAACTGTCGGTGCGCATCACCCCCGACGGCAATGTCACTGTGTCCGCCGGCGACACCGCAAAACCGCTCGCCACCGGCGTTGCATCCAAGCGGGAGGCGGGGCTGCCGCCGACATTCCCGCGGCCGACGACCGCTGCGCCGCCGCCACCGGTTGCCTTGCCTCCGGTTGCCTCCGGGCCCTCGGCGGCTGCACCCGACTCGGCCCAGAGCGGGCTGCTCGCCGGCCTCGACTGGCTCGACAGCCTCAGCATGACCGGCCTCGACGGTCAGAACCTCAACGAGATCGGCCTGAAGAACGGCAATCTCGTCGTCGACGACCAGCAGCGCGGCAACAAATGGAGCTTTGAGAATATCAGCCTGAGCCTGCGACGCCCGAGCGGCGGCGGGGTTGCGCTCAGCTTCGGCGAGGACGGCGCAAAGCCCTGGTCGGTCCGTGTCCTGGTTGGACCGCAGCAGAACGGCGTGCGCTCGGTCGACATCAAGGCCGACAAGGTCTCCACGCGCAACATCCTGCTCGCGATGCGGACCAAGGATCTCACCTACACCGCCGACCTGCCGCTGTCGGGCGAGATGAAGGGCGAACTCGGCCGCGACGGCCTGCCGACCTATTTCCGCGGCAAGATCAATGTCGGCGCCGGCAACATCATCGACACCGACACGCCCGACTACCCGATGCCGGTCGATTCGGCCGAGATGAGCGTCGAGTGGGATTCGGGGCGCCGCGTGCTGCTGGCGCCGATCAAGATCGTCTCGGGGGCCAACCGCATCACGCTGCTCGGCCATCTCGAGCCGCCGAACGACAACGTCACCGACTGGCAGGCTGGCCTGTCCGGCGGCACCATCGTGCTCGCTGGCGCCGACAAGGACGAACCGCCGCTGATCTTCAATCGCATCAACATCGGTTTCCGGTTCGATACCGAGAAGAAGCGGGTGCTGCTGACCCAGGCCGATATCAGCAATGGCGAAATCGGCGTCGCCGGCACCGGCAGCATCGACTATTCGGGCGAGCCGCGGCTGCAGCTCGGCTTCGCCGGCACGCCGATGTCGGCCTCCGCGCTGAAGCGGATGTGGCCGATCATCATCGTGCCCGAGGTGCGCGAATGGGTGCTCGAGCGGATCGACCGCGGCACGCTCCAGCGCATCGATGTCGGCGTCAATTCGCCGGTACACAATCTGTCGCGCAAGGGTCCGCCGATCCCGGATGACGGCCTCTCGGTCAACATCGTCGCGTCGGGTGTCACGGTGCGTCCAGTGGACAAGATGCCTGCGGTGCATGATGCGGATCTGAAGGCCAGGGTCACCGGCCGCACGGCGACCGTGACCATCAACCAAGGCATCGCCGACACGCCGGCCGGCCGCAAGATCACGCTGTCGGATTTCACCTTCGAGGTGCCCGACATGGCGCCGAAACCGTCGCCGTCGAAGGTCAAGTTCCGGGTCGACTGTCCGGTGCCGGCCGCCGCCGAGATCCTCGCATCCGACCGGCTCAGCGATCTCTCCGGTCCACCGATCGATCCCAACGCCAGCAAGGGCAACGTCACGGCCACGATCAATCTCGGCATGCCGGTGACGGGCGGACTGACTAAGGCCGACACGCAATATTCGGTCACCGCCGACATCTCCGGCGTTGCCGTCGACAAGCTGGTCATGAACCAGAAGCTCGAGGCCAACACGCTCAAGGTGATTGCGAGCAATGCCGGCTTCCAGGTCAAGGGCGACGTCAAGATCAACGGGCAGGCGGCCTCGCTCGACTACCGCAAGCCGGCCGACGGCGATGCCGACGTCAAGCTGCAGGCAACGCTGGATGACGCGAGCCGCGCGCGGCTCGGGCTTGATCTCGGCCCCGCAGTGTCGGGCGCGATCCCGATCAAGCTGAGCGGCAAGATCGGCAGCGGCGACAATCCCACCACCAAGATGGGCGTCGAGGCCGACCTGACCCAGCTCAAGCTCGACAACGTCCTACCCGGATGGGTCAAGGCGCAGGGCAGGGGCGGCAAGGCGACCTTCAACGTGGTGCCGAAGGGTCAGTCGACGCGGTTCGAGGATATCTCGATCGAAGGCAGCGGCGTCTCGATCAAGGGCGCGCTCGAGGTCGACCAGAACGGCGACCTCATGAATGCGAACTTCCCGACCTATGCGCCGTCGGACGGCGACAAGACATCGCTGCGGGCCGATCGCGGTCCCGACGGCGTGATCAAGGTGACGATGCGCGGCGACGTGTTCGATGGCCGCGGCTTCCTGAAATCGGCGATCTCCGGCCGCGACAGCGATCCGAAGAGCAAGACCAAGACCACCGATTTCGATGTCGATCTGAAACTCGGCGCGGTGGCCGGGTTCAACGGCGAAGCGCTGCGCGGCGTCGACGCCAAGATTTCGCGCCGCAACGGGTTCTTCAAGGCGTTCACGCTGAGCGGCCGGGTCGGCCGCGACACCCCCGTCAGCGTCGATATGCGCGGCCGCCAGCAGGGACGCGAGGTGATCTACCTGCAAACCGGCGACGCCGGCGCGTTCCTGCGCTTCATCGACACGTACTCGAAGGTGGTGGGCGGCCAGCTCACGCTGGCGATGGAGCCGCCGATCCCCGAGCCGAGCCCGAGGGAAGGACTCATCAACATCACCGGCTTCTCGGTGAAGGGCGAAACCCAGCTCGACCGCGCCGTCGCCGGCGGGCCGGTCAGCACCCAGAACGGCATCGGGTTCGACGCGCTGCGCGCCGAGTTCACGCGCCAGAGCGGCCAGCTTTCGATCCGCAACGGCGTGGTCAAGGGACCGAGCATCGGCGCGACGATCGAAGGCAGCATCGACTATGTCGGCAACCAGGTGCGGATGAACGGCACCTTCATCCCGATGTACGGGTTGAACAATATGTTCGGCCAGATCCCGTTCTTCGGAATTTTCCTCGGCGCCGGCAGCAATGAAGGCCTGATCGGCGTGACCTACGAAGTGGTCGGCACGCCCAGCCAGCCGGTGCTGCGCGTCAACCCGATCTCGGCACTGGCGCCCGGCCTGACGCGCAAGATCTTCGAGTTCAAGCAGTACGGGCCGAACGACCTGCCGACGACGAACAATTAGAGCACGCGCTCGTCAACGTCCGCTGCAGGTGGAGATCGCGCGCTCGCCGTCGTCGTCGTTTTCGACCCGAAGCGGATTTGGCTTCAGTCGCTTCGCATCTTTCGTTTCGAACGATTTGCCATTGAGACTGCACCTTCGTGAACACGTCGCCGGTGCGAGCAGCTGGCTTCCGGCGAAATTACATTCTGGCGGCGCACCGCCGTGTTCGAGTTGAACGGTGCAGTCCAAATGAGCCGCCGTAGACCACGTGCACGTCGTGTCTGTCGATCTCTCGGAATCCTGTGCGCATTCACGGGAGCGTCTTCGAGCGAAGTGGAGGCCCGATGCGCGTGAAGAAACCGCGTCAAGACAAGAATCTAAAGCTTCGGTTTTGATTCAGTCAGAACCGAGAGTGCTCTGGAGCCAGCTCGCAGGTCCTGGCTGCCGCTCCGCGGACGGAGCCGAGCTCGTGGCGAATCCAATTGATTTGTATCAACTGCGTTGCATGCCGGCCCGTCGTAACCTTTTATCGAGGTGACAGGATGCTGCGACGGTCGTCCAATATACCAACGGAGATATTCCGGACAGTCATTGCTATTGCGGAGGCAGGCTCTATGTCGAAAGCGGCTGAGCTGTTGCACCTCAGTCAGCCCGCAATCAGCTCGCAAATAAAGCGCCTTCAACGATACATAGGCGGCGAGTTGTTCGTCCGTACTGCAAATGGCACCAGTCTAACCGAGCTGGGAAAGCTGGTGCTTCAACAGGCACGTCGGGTCATCGACGCAAATGATCAGGTTCTCAGACTTGGTGGATCCGAGCGCCCGTCGGTTTGCAGGCTGGGTATCAGCCAGTTGTTTGCCGAACCGCTCTTTGAAAGGTTCGGCAAGGCAGGTCTTTCCGACGTCTTCGTGATTGGGGAGCATTCGAGCGAAATTCGGCGCGGCCTTGTTGAGCGGTTTGTCGATGTTGGTTGTCTCTTTATGCACGATGCAGACGGACACGAACTCGAGAACCTGATTGTCGACGAATTCAGGTTTGAAACCAGTTGGGTCAAGGCTCGGGACTTTGTCGCGCGACCAGGTGCTCCGATTCCCATCATTACGCTCCCCGAAGACAATTGGATCATCGAACCGCTGGAGCGGATGAAAGTTGCGTACCAAGTCGTGCTTCGGAGCTCCGATTCCGCAGTACGTGCCAGTGCAATCAGAGCCGGGCTGGGCGTATCCGCCATGCCATCAGCATTCGTTCCGTCGGGCCTTGTCGTCTCCAAGGACTCTTATCTGCCTGTCCTGGCGGCTCGCCGAGCTGTCGTATGCATTCGTGAGGGCTGGACCGCGACACACGTGCAGCACCTGGCAGCCGGGCTTTCCGAATTGTTGGAGGACCTCGCAGGGGCAAAGATTGGTGCCATCTCAGACGGTACAATTGACGTTCGGTAACCCGCCGGGCTTCCTGTCGTCCCCCGCCTGCCAATATGCACTTGACCATGGTCGACAGGCTGTTGCTGCAGCGCCAGCGCCCCGGCCCCGAAGGGCCGGGATTTGCACGGGTGCTAGTAGCAGGGTGGATAGGGATAGTAACCGCAGCGATAAGCGCGCGATGCGCCATAGGCAGCGGCTCCGACTGCAGCAGCTCCGACGCCGACGGCAACCCCCCGGCGTACTGCTGCACCACGGTAAACGCCACCCCGGTAAACGCCACCGCGGTAAGCACCACCGTGGTAGACGCCACCGCGGTGGACGCCAGCGCGACCAACCCCGCCGCGATATGCGGAGGCCTCAGTTGAAATGGTCGCAATGCATCCGATGCCAATGATGATGGATGCTGCGACCGAAATAATACTTCGACGTGACATTATTGATCTCCTTCAGTTTACCATGAGAGCGTCTGGCGGCCGTTTGAGGCAAAAGGAACACGGCCCGCCAAAGACTTTGTGTGACGGGTTGCCGTGCTCAACGAGGCCTGGACGGGGTGATCGGGGCCCCTAACACAATCGCCGAATGGCTCCCGCTTGTGCCGTTCGGCAAATGCTCATTGAAATGCTAGGCCTCTGTTTTTGGAGCATATTGATTCAGAACAAGCGCTCCCACTAACGAACACCATTCACGCTTCGAGTATGATCAGCCTTCTCGGTCAATGTTCCCGCGCGAGGACGATCGGGAGCTAGCTTCCGGTAAGAGAAAGCCGTCAGCCTTGGGGAAGCTGACGGCTCCAGGGTGGGGATGCGTAGGGGGTCTACGCATTGTCTGTTTAGACCCTTGGCGGCCGCTTCTGTTGACGGAGATCAAACTCGTAACCAATGAAAAACGTTGGTGAAGCTGTGTGCCAAACGTCCGCCTCGGGCACAAAAGCAGAGATGGTGCATTAGGCGGCAATGTCAGCAATGGGCCGACGCCCTATCAGTCGCTACGCCTCTGGCGGCTTCAAAGTCCAGACGTTTGTTCTCGCGTGCCCGTGTGGCGCCCAGCGCTCCCGCGAGATCGATAGGTGCTATTTCGGCTTGGATGGCTCCTGAATTGACTTCAGATAGCTGACGACCTCCTCAGCATCCTCCTTGTTGAAGCGGAAGGTCGGCATGGAGGGATGAATGCTGCTATAGCCGTCCTGCAGTCGTTGCAAGAAGTCGCTGTCGTAGAGTTTGGTTTCACTAAAGCTGCGAAAGGGTGGCGCCAGCCTGTTCGGGCTCGCGCCGGTCCTGCCAATGGCATGACAGCCGGCGCATAGCTTTTGCAACATGTCTTTGCCCCTCCGTTGCTCCTCAGCTTGAGCGTGGGCGAAGGCGTTCCACAAGAGACCTATTGTCAGTATCAGCAAGAAACGCTTCATCGCAGTCTTTCCGCCGTCTTGTCGCATCATCCTGTCATCCCAGCATCGCGAGGTTCTCAGCGAGGCTCCCGCTGCGGCCGCGAGAGAAGATCTAGGCATAGTTTGCCAGACGCGCCGAGTCACTCCGGAGAATTCCCTAAGCTCTTTTCTCTCATTCTTCTTGAGAAGAGCTGCCCGCTTCTGTTTTTCCTCAGCCAGCTCACGCTCGATGACGCGGCGCTTTTCTGCGTCCTTCTCCCGTCTCGAGCAACTTTTGAGGTGCTCGATATTGGCCCTTGCGATCCAGTCAGCCATCCAATCTTCCGACCGCGAACAACGCAAGTCCCCTACTGGGGGCGACGCCCCCTTGGATGACGGCAAGGAGGCCCCGTTGCAGGTCTCGAGCCAGGGTCCCGGCCTCACGGGCGGACGCCCCTTGCCATCGGCGGTCGACCACTTTGGTGCTTTTTGCATGCGCCTACATTGGCTTTTGGCCGCCTAAACTGGCGGCTTCTCCATATCTTGCCAAGCTTGGGTTTGCAGCAGTCAGCGCCGCAGCGCCGGTACCACCAGGAACGGAATCGGGCCGAGCACGACATTGACGAGCGCGAAGGCGATCAGCGGATTGTAGCTGCGGGTCCAGTCATGGATCAGGCCGCCGCCGCAGGAGCCAAGGCCAGAGCCCAGAGCGCTGCCGATGATGGCGCGGTAAGTCGTGCCGATGCGCCGACGTGAGAGGCTGCAGTGGACGTGCGGTCGATTGTCGCACGCCCGTAACAGTCCGCCCGCAGATTGCGCGCGCCGGCCGCCGCCATGGCGGGCGGCTAGGCGACCCTCACTTTCTGAAAAATCTTACATTGGGAGAAAAGCAATGATCGCCAAAGGATTGCGCCCGCCTGTGGGGCTTCCGCTGTCTCGGCCGGTTTTTGCGTTGACGCTGCTCGCCTCCACGGCGCTGGGCAGCAGTCTTGCGCACGCCGACGGCGACGACGTTCATTTCCGGCCGGGTCATCTGTTGTTGAGCCGTGCGGTGTTCGTCAACAACGCCGTCACCATCACGCCCGGCGTCACACAATTGCCGCCGAACTGCGTGTCGCCAAATTGCGTGACCGCCACGGCGGACGGCACCTATCCAACGGTGTTCAACAACGACGGTGTCGACGGCTCGTTCGGCCTGACTGCCAAGATCTTGCTCGACGAACTGCGTCTCGACGGCAGACATGTGCAGTCGCTCGAGGTGCCGAACAGTGCTCAGCGCGGTGTGTCCCAAAGCAAGGACCAGATGGTCACCAGCTTCTCGTCAAAATCGGAGCTGGCGCTCAATCTGTCGCTCGATCACCGCAGCGTGACCTTCATGGGCTATCTCGCTCCGATCGGCACCATCGACGTGTCGAACTCTAACACCCCTGACGTCATCGATCCGACCAATCCGGTGCCCGGCACCTATTATCGACTGGTCGCTGAAGTCGACGAGAACGGTCGCTTCCACTTCACCAAGGTGAACGGCTATAGCGGCAACAACGGCCGCGCTGCGATCTTCAACGATCGGCATGGTGCCGGTGTGTTCTACACCGCCGGCAATGCGGGCAATGGCGGCAATCCGCAGCCCGCGGGCGTCATCACGGGCGCCGGCTTGCAGATCGCGCGAGAGGCCGATGCGCCGCTCGCCCGGCAGGCGGACCCGGGCGGACCTTTCCCGCTCGGCAGCTTCAACATCACCGAACTCGGCCAGAAGGCTGACAAGATCGGCAAGGACACCAATTTCCGCGGTCTGACCGTGTTCAACAACGTAATCTACACGACCAAGGGCAGCGGCGGGAACGGAATCAACACCGTCTACTTCATCGACACCACCGGCAACGCCGCCAACGGCAGTCCGAAGGCGTGCCCGAACGGCGTCGGCCTGCCGGCTCCGTCTGCGTCGCTGCCGACGACGCAGATCTTCTACGACGGCTCGAAGTTGGCGGGGCAGGGCGTCACGCCCTACAACATGTGCGTGCTGAGCGGTTTCCCGACTGCGCTCAAGAGCACGAGTTCGTTCCCGTTCGGTATCTGGTTCGCCGACGCGAACACGCTCTACGTCGCCGACGAAGGCAACGGCACCGCGACATTCGACCCGACATCGAACAGCTATACCGCTGCCAAGGTGCAGACGTCAGCCGGATTGCAGAAGTGGGTGTTCGACAGTACTGCCGGGGCGTGGAAGCAGGTCTACACCTTGCAGGCGGGACTTGACCTCGGTGTGCCCTACACGGTGCAGGGCTATCCAACCGGCAACAATACCGCGACCGGCAAGCCATGGTCGCCGGCGACCGACGGCCTGCGCAACATCACCGGCCGCGTCAATCGCGACGGCAGCGTGTCGATCTGGGCGATCACCTCCACGGTGAGCGGCAGCGGCGACCAGGGTGCCGATCCGAACAAGCTGGTGATGATCACGGACAAGCTTTCCGCGGCCACGCTGCCGGCCGGCGAGCGTTTTGTCACGCTGCGCACCGCGAACGCCGGTGAGGCGCTGCGTGGCGTGTCGTTCACGCCGGGCACCGGCGATGGCCGGGAAGAGGCCCATGACCGCGGCTCCTGCGGCCGCGACCATCGCGGCGACGATTGCAGCGACACCGACTGAACGAGAGACGTCGCAGCCTTCGGCCTCTCCCCATCTGCCCGTGGGGAGAGGCTGTTGACTGGCATCTACGGTCCAAGGGGTCGTCGACCTAGCGCCGCAGCGCCGGCACCACCAGGAATGGGATCAGGCCGAGCACCACGTTGACAAGCGCAAAGGCGATCAGCGGATTGTAGGTGGGTCCAGTCATGGATCAGGCCGCCGCCCCAGGATCCGAGCGCCGAGCCGAGGCCGCTGCCGATCACGATCGTCCCGTAGATCGTGCCGACGCGCTCGCCGCGGAAGATTTTCAGCGCGGTCGCGGTGATCAGCGGGCCGCGCGAGCCGATCATGCTGCCGAAGCAGATCACAAAGCCGGTCAGCAGCCAGTAGTTCGGATACCACTGCAACAGCCAGAGCAGGATGATGCCGAGGATCGAAGCGCCGTAGCTGAACAGCACGCTGGGGCGGCGGCCGATGATGCCGTCGAGCGTGGACACGCCGAGCATGCCGACGAACAGCGCGACGCCGGAGAAGCCCCAGGCGGTCGCGGCGTGCAGCGGCGGGAAGCCGACATCGATCAGGTAGGCGACGATCTGCGCCGTCAGCGCATACATCGCGACCGCGGTGAAGAAGAAGGTGGAGAACAGCGCCCAGAAGGCGTGGTGGCGCATCGCGGCCAGCAGCGTCCAGCCTTCTTCGGCGAGGCCGGCTTGCGCCTTCCTGACGATGTGCGGCGATCCGCCGGCGAGCAGCCGCCACGGCAGGAACACGAGCGGGACAAGCAGGCCAAGCGCACTGATGCCGAACACCTGATAGGCCTCGCGCCAGCCGATCCGGTCGATCAGCACCTGCGACAGCGGCAGCAGCATGAGGAGACCGGCGCCGGTCGCCGAATACATCACGGCCATCGCGGTCGGCAGCCGCGGCCCGAACCAACGGCCAAGCAGGATCGAGTTCGAGACGTTGCCGATCAGCGCGGTGCCGAAGCCGACGCAGAGGCCGACGCTGAGCTGGAATTGCCAGAGCTGCTCGGCGCGTGAGGCGATCAGGAACGCGCAGCCGAGCAGCGACAGGCCCAGCGCATAGACCACGCGCGGACCCGAGCGGTCGAACAGCCGTCCAACCAGGGGCGCGGCGAGGCCGCTGGCGAGCCAGGTCAGCGAATAGACCGACACGACGGAGGCGCGGTCCCAGCCGAAATTTTCCGAGATCGGTTTGAGGAAGACCGTGAAGCTGTCGCTGAGACCGCGCCCGAGCACCGACAGCACGAAGCAGAGCGCGAGCACGTTCAGCGCGACGCGCGACTGCTGCGCCGGCGTTGCAAGCGTGTCGTTCGGGGGCGTGGTCTGATCCATCGAAAAGAAGGGAGCGCGCTTTCGGCACCCCCTGCAACCGACAAATACGAATGCGCCTATGCAGGCTTCAGCAGGACGTGGCGCTTCTTGCCGAGCGACAGCTTGACCACGCCTTCCGGCGTCAGATTGGCCGGCGTCAGCAGCATCCTTTCATCGGTGACGGCAACATCGTTGACGCGCAGGCCGCCGCCCTTGATCTGCCGCCGCGCTTCGCCGTTGGACGCGACGAGCTCGGCCTTGACGAAGGCGGCAAGCACGCCGACGCCGGCCTCGAACTCGCCACGCGGAATTTCCACCGTCGGCAAGGTCTCGGCCAGCGCGCCTTCCTCGAAGGTGCGGCGCGCGGTCTCGGCGGCCTCATTGGCCGCGTCGCGGCCGTGGAGCAGGGCGGTTGCCTCGGTCGCCAGCACCTTCTTGGCCTCGTTGATCTCGCTGCCACCGAGCGCTGCGAGCTTGCCGATCTCGCTCATCGGCAGGATCGTGAACAGCTTGATGAACTTGACGACGTCGGCGTCCTCGACGTTGCGCCAGTACTGCCAGAAATCGTACGGCGAGAACTGGTCGGCGTTGAGCCACACCGCGCCCTTGGCGGTCTTGCCCATCTTGTCGCCGGAGGCGGTGGTCAGCAGCGGTGTGGTCAGCGCGAACAGTTGCGGCGAGCCCATGCGGCGGCCGAGATCGACGCCGTTGACGATGTTGCCCCACTGGTCGGAGCCGCCCATCTGCAGCCGGCAGCCGGCGCGGCGCGACAGCTCGACGAAGTCGTAGGCCTGGCAGACCATGTAGTTGAATTCGATGAAGCTCATCTCCTGCTCGCGCTCGAGCCGGAGCCGCACCGAATCCATCGTGAGCATGCGGTTGACCGAGAAGTGCCGGCCGATGTCGCGCAACATCTCGATCCAGTTCAATTTGGTCAGCCACTCGGCGTTGTCGAGCATGATGGCGTCGGAAGTCCCATTGCCATAGCGCAGCACCTTGGCGAACACGCCGCGGATCGAGGTCTTGTTGGCTTCGATCTCCGCGACCGTGCGCATCGCGCGCGTCTCGTCCTTGCCCGAGGGGTCGCCGACCATCGTGGTGCCGCCGCCCATCAATGTTATCGGCTTGTTGCCACTCTGTTGCAGCCAGTACAGCATCATCATGGTGAGGAAGTTGCCGATGTGCAGCGACGGCGCGGTGCAGTCATAGCCGACATAGGCGGTCGCCTCGCCCTTCGCGGCAAGTGCGTCGAGGCCCTCGAAATCGGAGCACTGGTGGACGAAGCCGCGTTCCTGTAGAGTGTTCAGGAAATCCGATTTAAATGCAGTCATTTGTCGGCGAGCCAGATCATTCTTGTTTTACGGTTTTTGCATCTATTTGCGGAACCTTGATGCTTGAGGCTGCCGCAGGCGGACGCGCAGTGGCATTATAGGATGTACTTGTTTGAGACAAGCCGGGGGTTCCCGGCTGGGGCGCTTCCACAATGATGTTAACGGCACTCGGTCTGATGAGCGGGACCTCGCTCGACGGGGTCGACGTGGCATTGATCGAGACGGACGGCCGCCAGATCAAGGCCTTCGGGCCTACGGGGTATCGGCCCTATACCGACAGCGAGCGCAGCCTGCTGCGCCAGGCGCTGACCGAGGCGGTTCATCTGACACGGCGCGACGCCCGGCCGGGGATCTTGCGGCAGGCCGAGCAGGCCGTCACGTCAGCCCATGCCGAGGCGGTTGCCAGCTTCACGGCGCAGACACGGATCTCCGCCCAGGATATCGACATCGTCGGGTTCCATGGCCAGACCGTGCTGCATCGCCCTGAGCGGAAGCTGACGGTCCAGATCGGCGATGCGCTGGCGCTCGCCAAAGCGATCCACATTCCGGTGATGCATGATTTCCGCGCCGCCGACGTCGAGGCCGGCGGGCAGGGCGCGCCGCTCGTGCCGGTCTACCACCGTGCGCTGGCGCAATCGCTGAACCGCGAGGGGCCGACCGTCGTGGTCAATATCGGCGGCGTCTCCAACATCACCTATATCGACGGCAACGATACGCTGATCGCCTGCGACACCGGGCCCGGCAACGCGCTGCTCGACGATTTCATGTTCCGCCAGATGCATCAGCCGTTCGACACCGCCGGGAAGTTCGCCGCGCTGGGCAAGCCGGACGAAGCCTGGATCGCACAGGCGCTCAAGCTGCCGTTCTTCTCGGTTCCGCCGCCGAAATCGCTCGACCGCAACGACTTTGCCGGCCTGAAGCTCGGCGCCGTGGCGCCGGCCGATGGCGCCGCGACGTTGACCGCGTTCACGGCGGCCGCGATCGCCCGCGTCGTGCCGCTGCTGCCGAAGCGGCCAAAGAGCTGGATCATCTGTGGCGGCGGCGCCTCCAACCTCACCATGCTGCGGATGCTGCGCGAGCGCCTGGCGCCGGCGCACGTCGAGCCCGCCGAGGCACTCGGCTGGGCGGCGGATGCGATCGAGGCGCAGGCCTTCGGGTTCCTCGCCGCGCGCGGGATGAGGGGGCTGCCGCTGAGCTATCCCGCCACCACGGGGGTGCCGATCCCGATGACCGGGGGCATCATCGCGCGACCGTGATTTAGATGCAAATGCATCTACCTTGACAGTTCCATGCCGCAGCATTTAATTCGATGCAGTTGCATTGAACGCGAGGTTCGTCATGGCCGCCCTGAAGCTGATCAGCCACAAGCTCTGTCCTTATGTGCAACGCGCGGTGATCGCGCTGCATGAGAAGGGCGTGCCGTTCGAGCGGATCGACATCGATCTCGCCAACAAGCCGGACTGGTTCCTGAAGATCTCGCCGCTCGGCAAGGTGCCGGTGCTGGTCGTGACCGGTGACGACGGCAAGGAGGTCGCGCTGTTCGAGAGCAACGTGATCTGCGAGTACATTGAGGAGACGCAATCCGGCGCGAAGCTGCATCCCGAGAACGCGCTGACGCGCGCCGAGCATCGCGCCTGGATGGAATTCGGCTCGGCCATTCTCGGCGACCTCTGGGGGCTCGAGACTGCGACCGATGCCGCGACCTTCGAGAGCAAGCGGCAGGCGGTCGCCGCGAAGTTCGCGCGCGTCGAGGCTGCGCTCGGCGCGGGGCCGTTCTTCGCGGGCGAGAGATTCAGTCTGGTGGATGCGGTGTTCGCGCCGATTTTTCGCTACTTCGATCTGTTCGACCAGCTGACCGATCTGGCTGTTTTCACCCACACGCCAAAACTTCGCGCCTGGCGCAGCGCGCTGGCACAGCGGTCGAGCGTGCGCAGCGCCGTTTCGCCCGATTATCCCGCGCTGCTGCACGCGTTCCTGGTCGGCCACCGCGCGCACATGCTGAAGCTTGCCGCGTAAGCCATGTCGCACTCCATTGCCTGGATCGCGCTCGTCATCGCCGGTCTTCTCGACGTCGGCTGGGCCATTTCGATGAAATATGCCGAAGGATATACGCGGCTCGGCTGGACGCTGGTCTCGCTGGCGCTGCTCGCCGCGTTCGTGTTCCTGCTCGGGCGCGCGTTGCAGGTGCTCGGCGTCGGCATCGCCTATACGGTATGGACCGGGATCGGCGCGGTCGGCACGCTGACCATGGGCGTGCTGCTGTTCAACGAGGCGCTGAACCCGATGAAGGTGGCGGGGATCGCCTTCGTGCTCATCGGCATCGCGGCGCTGAAGCTGGCGCCGGAGTAGACGTAGCCTGGATGGGCGGGGCGATGTCCGGGCCTGTGTCCGCTGCGGCCCCGCATGTCGCCCCGCTGACGCGGTTCCTACGGACCGCTCTGCTTGGTGTAGCAGTAGCCGACGTCTGAATCGAAGCACAGGTCGATACGCCCCAACCAGGAGCGCTCGACCTCACTGACCCAGCCCGCTTTCATCGGCCGCTGCAAGCGGATCTCTTCGCTAATCCGATACGATCGCGTGGTGACGAACTTGGTAAAATCGACCGTCGTCCACTTATACCACTTCGACTCCAGTTGGCTGACCGTCCAAGTGGATGTTTGCTCTTCGACCTTTTGCCCGTTCGCGACGACTGTGTGTGTGAAAGTGTGATCGGGCTTCAAAATGAGGGTTGTGGTCTCTCCGCCATAGTTAGCACGGTAGGTGCCAACCAGGCTGGATTCTGGAACAGCGTCCGAGCAGCCAGACAGCAGGGTGCTTGCTGCCAGTAGGAAAGGGAGTCTCGTTACTTTCGGCCACACACGGATGCATCCCGTCAGGAACATGGCGTGTGGCCGATGGATTTGCTTGGCGATCGATTCATCGATCGCTCGCCTCAACGCACGTTGGCGAGGCGCATGTCCAGATAGCCGGTCACCGTCTCCATCAGCGGCTCGAGCTTGCCGTCGAAGAAATGGTTGGCACCGGGGATGACCTGCTGGTCGATCACGATGCCCTTCTGCGTCTTCAGCTTCTCGACCAGCGTGTTGACGTCCTTGGGCGGCACCACGGCATCCTTGTCGCCGTGCACGATCAGGCCCGACGACGGGCAGGGCGCGAGGAACGAAAAGTCGTAGAGATTGGCGGGCGGCGCGATCGAGATGAAGCCCTCGACCTCGGGCCGGCGCATCAGAAGCTGCATGCCGATCCACGCGCCGAACGAGAAGCCCGCAACCCAGCAGGCGCGCGCCTCCGGATTGATCGCCTGCGCCCAATCGAGCGCGCTCGCGGCATCGGACAATTCGCCGGTGCCGTGATCGAACGAGCCCTGGCTGCGGCCGACGCCACGGAAGTTGAAGCGCAGCACCGAGAAGCCGCGATGCGCGAACGCGTAGTAGCACTGGTAGACGATCTGGTGGTTCATCGTGCCGTGGAACTGCGGATGCGGATGCAGGATCATCGCAATCGGCGCGTTCTTCTGCTTGGCCGGATGGTAGCGGCCCTCGAGACGGCCAGCAGGGCCGGTGAAAATGACTTCAGGCATTGTGTTCCCTTGATTGACGCGTTCCCTTGATTGACGTCGATCAATCAACCGGTTGGAGCCATCTTCGGCGACGGGCGCGGACAGAGCAGCTCATGATGAAATCGGCGCAGCACCGCCGGGCGGCACGCTGGAGGGCCTTCTAGCATGACGCAAGGGGCAAAAATCAAGGAAATTGTGCGGCTTGGCGGTGGCTAATCCGCTCCGTGACGCACGCGTAGCCGGCGCGTCGGCGGCGATCCGGATCAATACGCCGAATTGCTCGTTGGCTACCTGAAGTTTTGGTTTGTCATGTTGCTATCGCGCGCGGCGCGCAGGCGGATGTCTTGCCTGGCAACACGATGGGACTCCCGGCGAGCGTGAAAAATCGCCCGCGCCGCTGACTCTGATCTGGTCTCGCTGCCCGACTGTCGTTATGTCGCAGTGGAAGGCGGCAACCATGGTGGTTGCCGCGGACAAGCTCGATGGCCGATCGCGTCTATCTCGACTGGAATGCCACCACGCCGCTTCGCCAGGAGGCGAAGGCGGCGATGGCTGCGGCATGGGAATTGAGCGGCAACCCGTCCTCGGTGCACAGCGAGGGACGCCGCGCGCGCCGGCTGGTCGAGGAGGCCCGCAATGCGGTGGCGAATGCGGTCGGCGGCCGGCCGCAGGACGTCGTGTTTCTCTCCGGCGGGACCGAAGCCAATGCGCTCGCATTGACGCCGGGTTTGCGCCGCGGCGCGGGCGCGCCGGTCAGCCGGCTGTTGGCGTCCGCGATCGAGCATGCATCCGTCCTCGCGGGCGGGCGGTTTGCGCGTGAGGCCACCTTCGCGATCAATGTCACGCGCACAGGCGTGATCGATCTCGATCATCTGCGTGCGTTGCTGGCCGACGGTGCGACCGCATTGGTCTCGGTGATGCTGGCGAACAACGAGACCGGCGCCATCCAGCCGGTGGCTGACGTCGCCGAGATCGTCCACGCGGCCGGTGGCCTGCTGCATGTCGATGCGATCCAGGCGTTTGGGAAGATCGCGTTCGATCTGTCGTCAACGCAGGCCGATCTGGTGACGCTGTCGGCGCACAAGATCGGTGGGCCGAAGGGCGCGGGCGCGCTGGTGCTTGCCGAAGGCGTTGAAGGACTGGAGGGGTTCCTGCGCGGCGGCGGGCAGGAGCTCGGGCGACGAGCAGGGACCGAGAACGTCGCGGGGATCGCAGGCTTTGGCGCAGCAACGAAGGCCGCGATGGCGGCGCTGAAGGCCGATGCCGCCCGCGTCAGGGGGCTGCGCGACCGGCTCGAGCATGGGCTGCGGCAGACGCCGGACGTGGTGGTGTTCTCCGATGCCGTGAAACGGTTGCCGAATACCGTTTTGTTCACCGCGCCGGGCATGAAGGCCGAAACCGCGGTCATCGGGTTCGACCTGGCGGGGGTAGCGGTGTCTTCCGGTTCCGCCTGCTCGTCGGGCAAGGTCCAGCCGTCCCACGTCCTGGCAGCAATGGGATACCGTCCAGAGGTGTCCCAGGGAGCGGTGCGGCTCAGTCTTGGCTGGTCTACCACGGAGACAGACGTGGATTTGACCCTCAAGGCTTGGCGAAAGCTCGCCGATACCTTAGTTAAGGGAGAGCGACGAAACACAGCTTGAACAGTTCTAAGCGGGTGATTTCGTCTTCAAAGCATCGTAAGAGACTTCGGAACTTGAGATCCACCGCGGTCCTTGAAACCGCGAGCGGAGGATTGAATGCCTGCTGTACAAGAGACGGTCGAGCGCGTCCGGCGCATCGACGTCGACCAATATCGTTATGGATTTGAGACGCTGATCGAGTCTGACAAGGCCCCGAAGGGCCTGTCGGAAGACACCGTCCGATTCATCTCCGCAAAGAAGAACGAGCCGGCCTGGATGCTGGAATGGCGTCTGGAGGCGTATCGCCGCTGGCTAACCATGACCGAGCCGACCTGGGCGCGCGTCAACTATCCGAAGATCGATTATCAGGATCTCTACTACTACTCGGCGCCGAAGCCGAAGAAGACGCTGTCCTCGATCGACGAGATCGATCCGGAAATCCTCAAGACCTATGAGAAGCTCGGCATCCCGCTCCGCGAGGTCGCCATTCTCGAGGGCGTCGAGCCGCCGCCCGGCGGCCCGCCGTCGGCCAATCGCAAGATCGCGGTCGATGCCGTGTTCGATTCGGTGTCGGTCGCGACCACCTTCCAGAAGGAGCTGAAGGCGGCCGGCGTGATCTTCATGCCGATCTCGGAGGCGATCCGCGAGCATCCCGAACTGGTGCGGAAATATCTCGGCACCGTGGTGCCGACCTCGGACAATTACTTCGCGACGCTGAATTCGGCGGTGTTCTCCGATGGCTCGTTCGTCTACGTGCCGCCGGGCGTGCGCTGCCCGATGGAGCTGTCGACCTATTTCCGCATCAACGAGCGCAACACCGGCCAGTTCGAGCGCACGCTGATCATCGCCGACAAGGGCTCCTACGTCTCCTATCTCGAAGGCTGCACCGCGCCGCAGCGCGACGAGAACCAGCTGCACGCCGCTGTGGTCGAGCTCGTCACGCTCGATGACGCCGAGATCAAGTATTCGACGGTGCAGAACTGGTACCCCGGCAATTCGGAAGGCAAGGGCGGCATCTACAATTTCGTCACCAAGCGTGGCGACTGCCGCGGCCGCAATTCCAAGATCTCCTGGACCCAGGTCGAGACCGGTTCGGCGATCACCTGGAAGTACCCGAGCTGCATCCTGCGCGGTGACAATTCGAGCGGCGAGTTCTATTCGATCGCGATCTCGAACGGTTTCCAGCAGGTCGATAGCGGCACCAAGATGATCCACCTCGGCAAGAACACGTCGAGCCGGATCATCTCCAAGGGCATCGCCGCCGGCAAGTCGCAGAACACCTATCGCGGCCTCGTCAGCGCGCACCGCAAAGCCACCGGCGCGCGCAACTACACCGCCTGCGACTCGCTCCTGATCGGCGACAAATGCGGTGCGCACACCGTGCCCTATGTCGAGGCCAAGAATTCCTCGGCGACGTTCGAGCACGAAGCGACGACGTCGAAGATTTCCGAGGACGTGCTGTTCTACTGCATCCAGCGCGGGCTCTCGCAGGAGGAAGCCGTCGGCCTCGTCGTCAACGGTTTCGTGAAGGACGTGCTGCAGCAACTGCCGATGGAGTTCGCGGTGGAAGCGCAGAAGCTGATCTCGATCAGCCTTGAAGGTTCGGTTGGCTAATCCATCCCGCTAACGGCGCGGCCGACGCGCCTGGCGGATGATGCTCAGGAAAAATCAGATGTCTCTGCTGGAAGTGAAAGATCTGCAGGTTCGTGTCGAGGAGCGCGAGATCCTCCACGGGCTGTCGCTCACGGTGAACCCGGGCGAGGTGCACGCGATCATGGGGCCGAACGGCTCCGGCAAATCGACGCTCTCCCACGTCATCGCCGGCAAGCCCGGCTATGAAGTCACCGGCGGCCAAATCCTGTTCAAGGGCGAGGACCTGCTGGAGATGGCGCCCAATGAGCGCGCCGCCAAGGGCGTGTTCCTGGCGTTCCAGTATCCGGTCGAGATCCCCGGCGTGACCACCTGGAATTTCCTGCACGCGGCGCTCAACGCCCAGCGCAAGGCGCGCGACGAGGATGAGATCTCGTCGCCGGCCTTCCTCAAGAAGGTCCGCGAGGTGGCGAAGTCGCTGAACATCCCGCAGGACATGCTGAAGCGCGGCGTCAATGTCGGCTTCTCCGGCGGCGAGAAGAAGCGCAACGAGATTCTGCAGATGGCGCTGTTCGAGCCGGCCGTCTGCATCCTCGACGAAATGGATTCCGGCCTTGATATCGACGCGTTGCGGATCGCCGCCGACGGCGTCAATGCGCTGCGCTCGCCGGAGCGCGCGATGGTCGTCATCACCCACTATCAGCGGCTGCTTAACTACATCGTGCCCGATGTCGTGCACGTGATGTCGAAGGGCCGGGTGGTGAAGAGCGGCGGCAAGGAACTGGCGCTGGAGCTGGAAGAGTCCGGTTACGCGCAGTTCGAAGACGCTGCCTGACAGATGCGGGTTTTCAGATGAACGTTGTTGCAAAGACCGAGACCGGGCGCGCGCTGGGCGATGCATTCGCCGTCGCGCGCGACCGTCTGCCGGGCAAGGGCAAGATCGCCGATCAGCGCCGCGAGGCGTTCGAGGCCTATGAACGATCAGGCCTGCCGCATCGCCGGATCGAGGATTGGAAGTACACCGACCTGCGTGCGCTGATGCGCGAGGTGCTGCCGCTGGCCCCTGCGCCGGATGCGGCGGCGCTGGAGCGTGCCGCTGATGCGGTCAAGCTGCGGGCGATCGACGGCGTGCGCCGCCTGGTGCTGGTCGATGGCGCGTTCGCGCCCGACCTCTCCGACCTCGGTAATCTCGATAAGGGTCTCGGGATCCGCCCGCTGCGCGAGGTGCTCGACGCCGGCGAGGACGCGCTTTCCGCGCAGGCCTTTGCGTCAGACACGTCCAATCCGATGATTGCGCTGAACGGCGCGATGGCGACCGATGGCGTCGTCATCGACGTCGCCAATGGGACGGTGCTGTCCCGGCCGCTGCACATCGTCCACGTCGCCTCTGGCGCGACGCCGGCTGCGATGTTCACGCGCTCGCTGCTGCGGCTCGGCCGCGATACCGGCGTGACGCTGGTGGAGAGCTATCTCGCCGGCGAGGGCGCCAAGGCCTATCAGACCCATGATGGGCTGATTGTCGCGATCGGCGACAATGCGCGGCTCGATCACGTGCGTCTGGTCGAAGACAGCGTCGATGCCTTCAACATTTCCTCGGCGACCGTGACGCTCGGCGCGCAGGCCCATTTCAACACGTTTGGTCTGACCTCGGGCGGTCATGTCAGCCGCTATCAGCTGACGGTCACCTGCGCCGGCGAAGGCTCGAAGGTCGAGACCAACGGCGTCAATCTGATCAACGGCAAGCAGCACGCCGACACCACGTTGTTCATCGATCACGCGGTGCCGCACTGCGCGAGCCGCGAGATCTTCCGTGCCGTCGTCGACGACCGCGCCCATTCCGTGTTCCAGGGCCGCATCATCGTCCGTCCGGACGCCCAGAAGACGGACGCCAAGATGATGACCCGCGCGCTGCTGCTGTCCGACGACGCGGAAGCCGACAACAAGCCCGAGCTCGAAATCTTCGCCGACGACGTCACCTGCGGTCATGGTGCGACCACCGGCGCGCTCGACGAGAGCCTGCTGTTCTACATGCGCGCCCGCGGACTGCCGGAGAAGGAAGCGCAGGCGCTTCTGATCCAGGCCTTCGTCGGCGAAGCGATCGAGAGCATCGCCAGCGACGCGTTGCGCGAGGTCGCAATTGCCACCGCGCAGCGCTGGCTTCAGGCGAGGGCGTGAGCATGCACAAGGCGGTCGCCAACGGTTCTTACGACGTCGCCCTGGTGCGGCAGGATTTTCCGGCGCTCGCCATGCAGATCTACGGCAAGCCGCTGGTCTATCTCGACAACGCGGCTTCGGCGCAGAAGCCGAATGCGGTGCTCGACCGCATGACCGAGGCCTACAAGAGCGAATACGCCAACGTGCACCGCGGCCTGCATTACCTCGCCAATGCCGCGACGGAGGCCTATGAGGGCGCTCGCGGCAAGGTCGCGCAGTTCATCAACGCCCGCCGCAACGAAGAGATCGTCTTCACCCGCAACGTCACCGAGGCGATCAACCTGGTAGCATCTTCGTGGGGCGGGGTGAATATCAAGGAGGGCGACGAGATCGTCCTCTCGATCATGGAGCACCACTCCAACATCGTGCCGTGGCACTTCCTCAGGGAACGCCATGGTGCCGTGATCAAGTGGGCACCGGTCGACGACGAGGGCAATTTCCTGATCGAGGAGTTCGAGAAGCTCCTGAGCCCGCGCACCAAGATCGTCGCGATCACCCAGATGTCGAACGCGCTCGGCACCCTGGTTCCGGTCAAGGAGGTGGTCCGGCTCGCGCACGCCCGCGGCATTCCGGTGCTGGTCGACGGCGCTCAGGGCGCGGTGCATCTGCCGGTCGATGTCCAGGACCTCGATTGCGATTTCTACGCCTTCACCGGCCACAAGGTGTACGGGCCGACCGGCATCGGCGCGCTCTACGCCAAGCACGAGCATCTGGTGGCGATGCGGCCGTTCAACGGCGGCGGCGAGATGATCCGTGAAGTGGCCAAGGATTGGGTCACCTATGGCGATCCGCCGCACAAGTTTGAGGCCGGGACACCGCCGATCGTCGAAGCGATCGGGCTGGGTGCTGCGATCGACTACGTCAATTCGATCGGCAAGGAGCGCATTGCTGCGCATGAGCATGAGCTGCTGACTTACGCGCAGGACCGTTTGCGCGAGATCAACTCGCTGCGCCTGATCGGAACCGCCCGCAACAAGGGCCCGGTGATCTCCTTCGAGATGAAGCGGGCGCATCCCCACGATGTCGCGACCGTGATCGACCGGCAGGGCATCGCGGTGCGTGCCGGCACCCATTGCGTGATGCCGCTTTTAGAGCGGTTCAACGTCACGGCCACCTGCCGCGCATCCTTCGGGATGTATAATACAAAGGAAGAAGTCGACCATCTGGCGCAAGCGCTGATCAAGGCGCGGGAATTGTTCGCATGACCGATACAGCCGAAGTCAAGACGGCCACCATGGAAACCACCTCGGCACTGCCGGCGGAGGAGACCGAGCGCATGAGCGGCGAGATCGTCGCGGCGCTGAAGACGGTGTTCGACCCGGAAATCCCGGCCGACATCTACGAACTCGGCCTGATCTACAAGGTCGACCTCAAGGACGATCGCTCGGTCGACATCCTGATGACGCTGACCACCCCGAACTGCCCGGCCGCCGGCGAGTTGCCGCAGATGGTGGAGAACGCGGTTGCCAGCGTTCCCGGCGTCGGCGTCGTCAACGTCAATCTGGTGTGGGATCCGGCCTGGACGCCGGACCGGATGTCGGACGAGGCGCGCCTCGTCCTCAATATGTGGTGATGCGTTAGGGGATTGAACCTAAGCTCGAGATTGAATTGCCGCTGGGACTGACCACATGAGTGACATGACACAAGCCTCACCGACCCCAGCCAAGCCGAAGCGGCCGCGCCCGCAGGTCATGAGACTGACCGATGCCGCGGCGGAGCGGATCACCGAGCTGACCAAGCGCGCCGATTCCGAGATCGTCGGCCTGCGCGTCGGCATCAAGAACGGCGGCTGCGCCGGGCAATCCTACACCGTCGAATACGCCCACGAGATCCGTCCGGCCGACGAAGTGGTCGAGGACAAGGGCGTGAAGATCCTGGTCGATCCGAAGGCCGTGCTGTTCCTGCTCGGCACCGAGATGGACTATGTGGCCGACAGGATGCAGGCCCAGTTCGTGTTCAACAACCCGAACCAGGTTTCCGCCTGCGGTTGTGGTGAGTCGGTGCAGCTCAAGCCGGCGACGGTCTGATCGCCGCTGCGCCCTCGCGAGGGCGCAATCGCGCTCGCGTCTTGGATCCAATACCTACCAGCGTTGCATGTTGACGCCGTCGTCGACCATACTGCGCTGCCAACAGGCTGCGGCTGGCGCGTTTGGCTGCGCTGGAACAATGGTGGGCATATGGACCGCGAATTCCTGGCCGACCTGTTCGCCGATTTCGGCCCGGTCACGCTGCGCCGGATGTTCTCCGGCTACGGCATCTCCGCTGACGGCACCAATTTCGCGCTCGCGCTGCGCGCCGGGCTCTATTTCCGCGCCGACGAGGAGACCATCCCGCAATTCGAGGCCGAAGGCTGCGGGCCGTTCCAGTACCAGACACGCGCCAAGACGGTGACGGTGAGCTCGTACTGGCAGCTGCCCGCGCGGCTGTTCGACGATGCCGAGGAGCTTGCGGTCTGGGCACGCTCGGCGCTCGGCGCCGCCCAGCGCGCGGCACTGCGCAAGCGGACGAGGGCGCGTAAGGCGAAGCCTTCCGCAAAGAAAGTCGCCAGCAAGGATGCGGTGAAGAAGCCGCTCGCAAGGCGGAAGTCTGTCCAGAGAGCGCACGTCAAGAAGAAGCGTAGTTGAGGCAAGACGAAGCGTCGGCGCCGGACCGGCTAAAGCGCGATGAGATCAGGTTGAATCGTCATCGCGCTTTAGCTCTTTGTTTGATCATGATCTTCTCGGAAAACCGCTTCACGCTTTTCCGGATCATGCTTTAGCGCAAGGGCGATCGCCAGCGATCCGCGGGCGTTGCTGGGCTCTCATTTTGGTGCGGACTTCACAACTTTTTTCGCCGAGCTAACGCTGCTCGGCGAACGTCAGATGTTGCACGGCAGCAAACCGAAGACACTGAATCGACTGCGTCACGGTTAGACGAATTGTGCATTTGTGCCGCAGGAGGAGTGAGGCAATCTGCCGCATCGGCGTGCCGCAGCGACCGCAACCTGCGATGCAGGAAGAACAGAGTCGCACCGCGCGCCCAATTCCTAACAGCGATGTCAAATCGCCCTTGGTCTCTGCGATTGTGATCTCTTCGAGATCATTTGGGGCAGCGGGAATGAGTTTGTCTTCATGAATTAAATGTTCGCAGAAAGCAACAAAACCGGGAGGTTCGAAATGGCTACGATTCGGCTTTCGATCAGTCGTCGCACACTCATCAAGTCCGGAGTTGCCCTGGCCGGAAGCCAGGTGATTGGCGCGCCATTCATCGTCAAGTCTTCTGCGGACGAACCGGTAAAGATCGGAATGGTCAATCCCCTGACCGGGGTACTTTCAGCGCTGGCACAAAGCGAGGTCGACGGCGCCAGATATGCCGAAGCCGATATCAACAAGAAGGGCGGCATTTTGGGCCGCCAGGTTCAGCTTCTGGTCGAAGATTCCGCGAACGACGTCGGCACCGGAGTGCAGAAAACTCGAAAGCTGATCGATCGCGACAATGTCGCTGTGATTCTCGGCGACGTGAATTCCGGCATCGCCTATGCGATGTCGCAGGTGACGAACGAGAAGAAGGTCTTCCACATCGTTCCTGGTGGCCACACCGATCCGATCACCGGCACGAACTGCAAATGGAATGTCTTCCGTATCTGCAACACCACGACAATGGACGCCAACGCGATCACGCCAGAACTGGTGAAGAAGTTCGGCAAGAAGTGGTTCTTCATCACGCCCGATTATGCGTACGGTCATACCTTGCAGGACGCCTTTATCAAGGCGCTGAAGAAGGCCGGCGGGACATTCGAGGGAGACATGCTCCCGATCAACAACACCGACTTCTCGGCCACTCTGATCAAGGCGAAGGCCTACAAGCCGAATGTTCTGCTCAACAATATGGGCGGTCTGACGCAGATCAATTGCATGAAGCAGTTCACGCAATTCGGAATGCAGAAAGAGATGGCGCTTGGCGGCGCGTTGTTCGAGCTGGAAAGCATCAAGGGGTGCCCGCCTGATGCTCAGACAGGCTGGTGGACCATGGAGTGGTGGTGGAATCAGCCCAACGTACCCGAGGTCGTAAAGTTCGTGGGCGATTTCCGCGCGGCAACGAAGAAGACGCCGTCCGCGCGCGACTGGTTCGGCTACGTGGCGATGCACACGGTCCGACTTGCGGCAGAGAAGGCAAAATCATTGGAAGGGCCGAAATTGGCGAAGGCGCTTGAGGACCTCGAACTGCCGCCGGACGTTGCGCTGCAACCGGGAAAGGTGCGCTATCGAGCCGGTGATCATGAATTGATGCCGAACCTTTTCGTCGGTGAAGTGCACCCGTCCAAATCTGTGCCGGATGACGTTTTTACGACCGCGTCGCTGGTCCCTGGCGACCAGGCCGCGGGCTCTGTGGCGGACACCGGCTGCAAGATGGTTGAGCCGGCCTGAGCTGGTCTTTGGCTGAAAAAGCGGCAGCGCCGAGGTCGAGATGATCCAGGTCATAATGTTCAACGTCACGAATGGTCTCATTATTGGTGCATTCTATGTACTGATGGCGCTGGGCTTGTCCCTGATCCTCAACCTCAGCAACGTAATCAACTTCGCTCACGGCAACTTCCTGGCGCTTGGCGGCTATCTTGCTTTCACATTGTCGCCAGTGCTTGGTTACTGGGGGGCGTTGCTGGTCTCGCCTCTCATCACTGCGCTGATCGGCCTCGCGGTGGAGAGGTTGATGATCCGCCGCGTCTATAACCGCGATCCGGTCTACAGCCTGCTGCTTACGTTCGGATTTGCCTTCGTGATGCAGGACGCGGCCCGCTTTATCTGGGGACCCAACGGGCTGCCGCTCGGATTGCCCGAGTTCCTGTCGCAGCCAATCAATCCAACCCTCTTTTTCATAACCTGGTATCGCGTCTTCATGGTCGCGGTCGTTATCGTTGCCGTGCTCGGATTGTTTGCTCTCCTTCGCTACACGAAGGTCGGCATACGCATCCGGGCCGGCACGCTCGATCTCGAAACGGTGGCTTCGCTCGGTGTCAACATCAGCCTGTTGCGAACATTCAATTTCGCGCTCGGCTGCTTGCTGGCCGGCCTGAGCGGGGTGCTTGCCGCGGGGCAAATCGGCCTGAACCCCAACATGGGTGACGACCTGCTGATGCCGAGCTTCATCGCCATCATCGTGGGTGGCGTCGGCAGTCTGATCGGCACCCTGTTCGGCGGGCTCCTGATCGGTGTGGCGGCGGCGCTCACGACAGTGTTCTTGCCGACCGCAAGCGAGGCCGTGATCTACGCCATCATGATGATCGTGCTCCTCGTTCGTCCGCGAGGCCTGATGGGCGAGGAAGGGATGATGGCATGAGCACCGACGTCGGCACCGACGCAGCCGTCGCGGCGATTTCGGCAAGACAGACGCCTGCCGTTCCGCGATGGGTCGTACTCGTGATCGTCTGGGCCGCCCTGATCGCGGTTCCATACTGGCTGCCGTTGCTCGGCGGTTACACGGCGCTCGCGGGGCGAGTGCTGGTCTTTGGGCTTGCGGCGATGGGATTGAACCTGCTGCTGGGTTTCACGGGTGTCCTTAGCTTCGGCCATGCCGCCTATTTCGGGCTGGGCGCCTACGGCGCTGGCCTGACGTTGCGGTATCTCGCGCACAGCACGCCGCTCGCCATGCTGCTGGGGACGCTGCTGGGTGGATTGGCAGGCAGCTTGTTCGGTCTCCTGATTGTACGCCGCCGTGGCGTGTATTTTGCGATGTGCACGATCGCATTCGGGCAGCTCTGTTACTACCTCGCTTATAGCTGGAACGACTTCACCGGAGGTTTTGATGGTCTGCGCGATTTTCACCGCGAGCCGATCGGATTTGGCAGGCTGACGCTGGACATCACACAGGGCGGCGATCGGTTTTATTTCTTTCTTCTCGCCGTCTTCGCTGTTGCCGTCGCGCTGCTGGGCCTTCTGGTCCGCTCCCCGTTCGGTCACACGTTGCGCGCGATCCGGGAAAACGAGCGTCGCGCGCGCTTTCTGGCTATTCCGGTCGAACGCCAGATCTGGCTGTCGTTCTCGATCTCTTGTTTCGTGACTGCGCTTGCGGGCACGCTGTATGCATTGCTCAACAACTTTGCCGATCCGCTGGCATTGCACTACTCGCTGTCAGGCTACTTCGTCGTCATGTGCGTGATGGGTGGCATGCGGACCTTCTGGGGGCCGTTGGTCGGGGCAACGTTGTTCGTGGTCCTGCAGGACTACATCTCGTCGATGACCGTAAACTGGATGTCCTTTGTCGGCGCGATTTTTGTGCTGGTCGTGCTCTTCTTCCCGCGCGGCTTGCTCGGCATGCGGCGCATACGCGGATCGGTGTGACCATGCTCGAGGTTCGCAACGTCACGAAGCGTTTTGGTAATCTCGTCGCCGTGAAAGACGTGTCGATGTCGGTGAAGACAGGCGAACTGCGCGCCATCATCGGTCCGAACGGGGCGGGGAAGACAACCTTCTTCAACATGATCAGTGGCTACTTTCCGCCGACCAAGGGATCGATCCTGTTTCAAGGCAAGGACGTGACGCAGGTGCCGGCGCACCAGCGGGTTGGACTCGGCATGGGGCGCACGTTCCAGATCACGGAGGTCTTTCCGGAGTTGACCGTCCGAGAAAACGTGCTCACGGCGGCCGAGGTCGCGGCGGGACAGACATTGCGCATGCTACCAAACAGGGCCGACGCCAAGCTGGCCAACGACGTCGCAACGGAAACCCTGGCGCTCGTTGGGCTTACTGCCAAGACAGACCGGCTGGTGGGAGAACTCTCTCACGGCGACCAGCGAACCACCGAGATGGCAATGGCGCTGGCGCGGCTTCCGCGCCTGTTGCTGCTTGATGAACCCACGGCCGGCATGGGTGATCAGGAGACGTATGAGATCACGAGCCTCATTCGCCGCCTGCACAAAGAGAGGAACTACACCATTGTGCTGATTGAGCACGACATGCGTGTGGTGTTTCATCTTGCCGATCGCATCACGGTGCTGGATCAGGGCGGCTTGCTAGCCGAGGGGAAACCCGACGAGATCGCAGCCTCCGAGGTGGTGCAGGCGGCCTATCTTGGAGATAGCCGATGACGCTGGAGGTCGTGGGCCTGCAGACTTTCTACGGGAAGAGCCACATTCTTCACGATGTCGGCTTGACGGTGAACGAAGGCGAGATCGTCGTGCTTCTTGGCCGCAATGGCGCCGGAAAGACGACAACGCTGCGCAGCATCATGGGCCTGACTCCGCCGCGCGAAGGTAAAGTAAAGCTGTTCGGAACGGACACTACGCGGATGTCACCCTATCAGGTCGCGGGACTTGGTGTGGGTTACGTGCCCGAGGGCCGCAAAATATTTGCCAACCTGACCGTCGAAGACAATTTACGTGTTCCCGTCGCGCGGCCTGGCGCGTGGAATATCAAGCGCGTCTTCGAGACCTTTCCGCGCCTTGCGGAACGACGGGACAGTCGCGGTCGGCAGCTATCCGGCGGCGAGCAGGAAATGCTTTCGATCGCGAGAGCTCTGTTGATCAATCCAAAACTTCTTCTGCTCGACGAGCCGAGCCAGGGACTTGCTCCCTTGATCGTCAAGGAAGTCTTTCAAATCATCAAGACAATGCGCAGGGAGGGAATCTCCGTGCTGCTGGTTGAGCAGAATGCCAGGGTCAGCCTCGCCATTGCCGATCGCGCTTACGTGCTCGATGATGGTGCGATCATCTACAGCGGCAGCGCTGCCGAGCTCGCAGGGGACGAGGAGCGCGTCCGCTCGATGGCCGGCGCGAGTGCTAAGGAATGGGTCACGGGTGATCTCTAATGCGCGATGAGATAAGGTTGAATCGTCATCGCGCATTCGCTCTTTGTTTGAGCATGATCTTTTCGGAAAACCGCTTCGCACTTTTCCGGATCATGCTTTAGAGCGTTTCACATTTTGACTGAAGCATAACCGGCGTTTGCGAAGTAGTTTGCGCATTCGCGAGGCTGGATGTCCTGAACGAGGTGACCGATGTGGCGCCAAGTGTCTTCGACGGTGCGCCTCTGAGCCTGCCGCATCCAGTGTTTGATCTTGGAGAAGGCCTGTTCGATCGGGTTGAGGTCGGGCGAGTATGGCGGCAGGTACCAGAGCCTGGCGCCAGCAGCCTGGATCATTTGCCTGACAGCTTTCGACTTGTGGCTTCCGAGGTTGTCGAGAATGACGATGTCGCCTTCGCGCAGGGTTGGCAGGAGAAGGTGCTTCACATAAGCGCAGAAGCATTCGCCGTTGATCGGGCCGTCGAAGACGCAGGGTGCCGTGAGTTGGTCATGGCGGAGCGCGCCGAGGAATGTGAGGGTACGCCAGTGACCGTGCGGGGCGAAGCCGCGCAGGCGTGCGCCCTTGGGGCCCCAGCCCCGCAAAGGGGCCATGTTGGTCTTGATCCAAGTCTCATCGATGAAGACGAGCCGGCCCGGATCAAGTCCGGCCTGCCAGGATCGCCAACGCTGGCGCCTACGAGAGACGTCGGCGCGCGCTTGTTCGAGGGCGAACAGTGTTTTTTTTGAACCGCAGCCCTTCCCGGCGCAGGAACAGCCAGACCGCGTTGTGTGAGACCTTGACCCCACGAGCTGCCAGTTCCGCCTTCAGACCATGCAGCGTCAGGTGCGGCGTCTGAATGATCCGCTCGACAATGAAGGCACGATGCGGATCAAGCAAGGGCTTGCGGTGACCGCCCATCTTGCCGGGCGCAACCGAGCCGGTCGCCCGCTGCCGCTGTGACCACTTCACAACCGACGAGACCGCAACACCAAACCGTTCCGCCACAGATCGGCAGCTCTCGCCCGCCAAAACCGACGCCACCACACGCTCGCGAAGATCCAGGGAAAGAGGTCGGGTCATGCGATGCTGGCCTCCAATCCAGTCAGCATCTTGAATCACAAACCGCCAAAAACCGGAATCCCCTCCGATTCAGTTAAGCAATGAAATGCTCTAGCGCCGGAAGCAGAGGCTCTGAATCGGCCTCGCAACATTCACCGCCAGGAGGGAAACGATGTGGGCTTTTGTCGAAGGACATCCCAACGCCGATGTCATGATGTTCTACGGGATTGTTGCAGTCACCCTTGGGCTACTGCTCTATCGCTTTCATCGAAAGCAGGCCTGAGGCCGGCTGCTCCGATCTCGCAGCGCAAATGCCAGTTCGCGCGAAAGCGCCCAGGTTGCTCCGTGTCTGATGGGTGAGCCCGGCGCAATCGTGCTCGTGCCCAGCTCGGAGATCACGCCACGCGGGTCTGGGTCTCGGCGCTGTATTCCGGATCGGCTTCGCAGATCACGCGGTTGCGGCCGGCGCGCTTGGCGGCATAGAGGCAGGCGTCGGCGCGCTCGATCAGTGAGTCCGTGTCGTCGGCCGGCTTCAGCATGGAGACGCCGACCGAGATCGTGACACGGCCCAGGATCTCGCCGGTCGACTTCTTCTTCAGCTCCTTGGCCATCACGGCGCGGCGGATGTGGTCGGCAACCGTCAGCGCTTGGCGCAGCGCGGTGTTCGGCAGCACCACCGCGAATTCCTCGCCGCCGTAGCGGGCGGTGATGTCCTGGCCCTTGATGGTCTGTTTCAGCGACTGCGCCACCAGCCGCAGCACCTGGTCGCCGGTGAGATGGCCGTAGGAATCGTTGAACGACTTGAAGTGATCGATGTCGAACATCAGGAGCGACAGCGGCTCGCCGCTGTCCAATGCGGCCTGCACAGCCATGTCGATCGAGCGGTCGAAATATTTCCGGTTGCCGAGGCCAGTGAGCGGATCGGTCAGGCTCTCGGCGCGGATCGCCTCGAGGCTGTGTTGCAGGTCGCTGATCTCCGACTTCGACAGCGCGAGCCGGTTCTCCAATGCCTGATTGGTCTCGCGCATCTCGCGCGTCGATTTGGCGAGCCCCTCGACGATTGTCTTGATCTGGTCGCGGGTGGTCGCGGTCGAGAGGCGGTCGCTGGCGCCGACCAGGCTGGCGTCGTAGGTCGCGGACACGCCGAGCGCATCGGTGATCAGCCGCATGACGGCATCGATCTCGCCGATGACACGCGCGCCGACCTTGTCGATGCGGTCCGAGGTCTTGATGTGCGAAAGGTAGGTTTCGTAGATCTGCTCGAGATCGGATTCCGAGAGCTTGCCGCTGCGCGCCAGCGTCTCGTTGATGACCTTGTTGAGCGGTGCGTTGTATCCGGTCGCGTAGACGTACCAGATTTCGTAGTTGCGCGGCACGGCGGTCTGGCGAAGCGAGCGAATCTGACCAAGCGCGACTTCGGCAAAGGCCAACGTACGTTCGTGTTCGTCCAGCAGCTTGACCACTGTTACGTCCTCAATGCACGCAATGCCGGTCATACCCGGCAGCAATGACTAAATTATTGGAGCGAGGGTACGGGACGAGAGTGAAGGCAAGGTAAATAGTGGAATTACGGGGATTTCGCCGCGACTAATGTCGTACGAACTCGATTCCGCTGTGGGGCGGGCTCGGCCTTCGCAAGCTTTTCGCTTGCTCGCCATTGCGCTGCGAAAACTGCGCGCATTTCCTTCGAACACGAGCCATCAGCGTGGACGTCGGTCGCCGCCGGCGACACCGACTCGGCAGGGTACCGCCGCTGGTGCGGCGGCATCGGAACCGGCCTTAGGCGCGTGCGCGGACAGGTCGCAGCAGGAAGGCCGGCAGGTGCGAATGATCGGCGGGCTCGTGGTCCACCTCGCGCTGCGGCCGCGATGGCTCGGCACGCCCGATCGACGGCACGTGCGACGGGGTGGCCCGGGGCGAGGTGCCGCGGCCGTGGCGCGGTTCACGCTCCGGTTTGGCTGCACGCTCCTGGCGGGGCTCCTGGTCCTGACGAGGCTCGCGTTCACCCTGACGCGCTTCGCGCTCACCGTGACGCGGCTCGCGTTCACGTCGCGGCTTGCGGCCGCCACGGGCGCCGTCGCGCGAACCTTCGCGGCTGCGCGAGCGGCGCGGCGCCGCGTCGTCGTTCGATGCTTCGCTATGAACGGTGAAGTCGCCCTCGGCGCGCGGGATCGGCTGGCCGATCAGCTTCTCGATCGCCGTCATCGACTTGCTGTCGAGCGAGGTGACGATGGAGATCGCGGTACCGGTCCGTCCGGCGCGGCCGGTGCGGCCGATGCGGTGGACGTAATCGTCGGGGTGGTGTGGCACGTCGAAATTGAAGACGTGGCTCACCGCGGGAATGTCGAGGCCACGGGCGGCGACGTCGGAGGCGACGAGCAGCGGAATCTCGCCCTTGCGGAATTGATCCAAGGCCGCGGTGCGGGCGGACTGATCCATGTCGCCGTGCAGGGCGCCGACACTGAAGCCGTGCTTCTGGAGTGATTTGTGAAGGACGGCGACTTCGCGCTTGCGATTGCAGAAGATAATCGCGTTGTTGAGGTCCTTGGCGTCGCGCAGCAGGCCGCGGAGGATTTCGCGCTTGTCATGCGCTTCGCGACCGGCCGGGACCTGCAATTGCGTCACGGTGACGGCGGTGGTTGCGGGTTTGGAGACTTCGATCCGGGCCGGATTGTGCAGGAAGGCCTCGGTGATGCGGCTGATCTCCGGGGGCATCGTCGCGGTGAAGAACAGGGTCTGCCGCGTGAATGGGACGAGCTTGCAGATGCGCTCGATGTCGGGAATGAAACCCATGTCGAGCATGCGGTCGGCTTCGTCGATCACCAGCAGCTCGACGCCGGTGAGCAGCAATCCGCCGCGTTCGGTGTGGTCGAGCAGTCGGCCGGGCGTTGCGATCAGAACGTCGACGCCGCGCATCAGCTTGGAGTCCTGGTCGCCGAACGAGACGCCGCCGATCAGCAGCGCCACGTTCAATTTTTGACCGGCGCCGTATTTGTCGAACTGCTCCTTCACCTGCGCCGCAAGCTCGCGGGTCGGCTCGAGGATCAGGGTGCGCGGCATGCGTGCCCGGGCGCGGCCCTTCTCGAGCAGGGTGAGCATCGGGAGAACGAAGGCAGCGGTCTTGCCGGTGCCGGTCTGGGCAATGCCGAGGACGTCGCGCCGGGCGAGGACGTGCGGGATTGCCTGTTCCTGGATGGGAGTGGGGGTCGTGTAACCGGTGGCCGCGACTGCGGCGAGGACCTTATCGGACAGGCCTAGATTGGAAAAAGACATTGAGCCTCTGGTCGAAACCGCCGTTCGGCATCGCAGGTAAAAGGCTGTCGCGTTCGGCCCCGAAACGGCTCGCTTTTCTATAAAGCTCGGGGGCTCTGGCTAACGCTGACGGACGGCAAACCTGACGAATCGCGTTTCGATCCGAGGGCCGCGTTGCCCGCAACATAGGGGCGAAAGCGGTAAAGTCAATCTTGGAACCAGCCGATAGCCGAAAAAGCTTAACGTTTTCGCCAAAATAAGCGCCGTCTCCGTCATTTGGCGGTCAAATGAATCGCCAGTCCCGGATCCGATGACGAGGACCGGCGCCGCCTTTGCGGGGGAGGCGCGTCGCCAAAATATCGAAAAACAACCCCATGCAAAGCACAAGGAGCCGGCGGGCGGAGGGGGTTCGATCAGGCCAGTTGACACGTCGGGCAACTCACGGGTGTATTTCAAGTATTCCGAAATCACGCAGATGCACGTTTCCACGACGTCATGGCCGATAGCTACGCAATAGCCCGCCGCGGGTCGGGATGGCGCTACCACGCGTAACGGACCACACCCTTGCCGGCGTAGGAGCGGGTCACGTTGGAGAACTCGCCCTCGAAGCTTGCGAGTGCCGACCAGCCGTTTGACCATTTCAGTTCGGCGGAGGCGGTGGTGAGTGCGGAGTCGGCGGCCTGCGCCGCGCCGCTCACGACGAAGCTTGCACCGGGCAGGGTCTGGAATGTCGCGGCGATGCTGCGGTCGGGGTTGAAATCATGTGCCCAGGCGGCGCGGCCGCGCAGCGTCAGAATTGCATCCGAGAGCGCGAAGGACTTGTCGGCGCGCAGGCCGAGCTCGCGGCGGTTGTCGGTGACGCTCTTGGCGTTGTAGGCCAGTGCAAAGGTGTTGGCACCGACGATGGCCTGCTCGGCGTAGCCGGGAAGCTGAAACGTCGTGAACTGGCCGGCGGCATAGGGCGTGAGGCCGACGCCGCCGATCCATGGTGCGACGAAGCGGTAGCCGCCCTCTGCGCGGCCTGACCATGCATTGGCCATGAACCCGGCGCGCAGGCGATCGACGCTGCCGACCGTCACGGTGCGCTCCGTGGTGACGTCCTGCCAACCATAGGCCAGTGCGCCGGCGAGGTAGGCCGCGCCGACATTGTGCCTGATGAAGGCGCCGGCCTGGAACAGGTCGGAGCGGCCGCCGCCGCTGTTGGCGACGCTGAAATTGGTGCCGCCGCCGGCGAGCGCGAAGCCGGCAATCGTGTTCGGCGAGAAGCGGTAGTCGGCGCCGATGGCGGTACCGAACACCTGGCTCGTGGTGTTGTTCGAGCCGAGCGCGCTGTTGCCGTCGGTGGACTGCGAGCCGCCGTACGCCGCGGCCCATACGCTCCAGCGCGGATCATAGGTCTGGGCAACCGGCGCCTTGCGATAAATCGCGGCGGTGGCGTCGCTGGTCGGATGCTTTGCCGCATAGGCCAGCGAATTGTCGTCTGCGTAAGCCACTGACTCAGCCGGCATCGCCGGCGGACCACGGCCGTCGATGAAGGGATCGAGCATCGTGCCCATGAACTGGTTCATGGCGTTGAAGGTGGTCTGCTGCGATCCGGCCGCGGTCTCGCCCGAGAGCTGGGTCAGACCGTTGAGGAGGTTGTCGCCCGGCAGCTTGAAGATCGCGCTGAACGCGCTGGAGAGACTGGCGCCGCCGAGCAGGCCGTTGTCGATCGCACTGGCGACGCTCTTGTGGTTGATGCCGGCGTTGCTCGGCAGGATGGGAGAGAGCAGGCCGGGATCGAGCGACAGCAGCACGTCGTTGCCGACATAGCTCAGCACCGGATTGCGAGCGAGGTTGTTGGCGAGCATCAGGTTCGCCGAGCCGAATGTGCCGCTCAGCGTTCCCGCATTGACGATCGTGTAGCTGGTCTTCCTGGCGATCCGTTCGAGCGGATCGACGACGACATTGCCGGCGATGTTGGTGGTGCCGGTCACGATCGCCTTGTCGCTGATCGTGTTGGTGACCTGCACCAGATAGGTCGCCGCCGCCGTCATGGTCAGGCTCGCCATCGTGATGGTGCCCGGCGAATTGCCAGGCGACAGCGTGCCGCTGATGATGGTGTTGCCGATGGTGCCGTTGCCGCCGAGCGTGCCGTTGGGGCCGACCGTGACGCTGGCATTCGGCATCGCGCCGTTGAGGATGAACACGCTGTCGACGTTGACCGCTCCGGCAAAGTTCGAACTGCCGGTGAAGCTCCAGTTCGAGCCTGCAAGAACCCCGAAATTGGCGAAGCCGATGCCGAGTTTCGACAGGTCGAAACTCGACGCGGCCGTTCCGCCGAACTGCACGACGCTGGTCCCGCTGCCGACGATGTTGCCGTTGAACACGGCGCCGGACTGCACTTGCAGCACATCGTTGGTGCCGCCGAACTGGACGGCGGTGCCGCCGATGCCGGTGATGGTGCCGTTGGCGACGAGCGTGGTGGTGCCGCCCGACGTCACGATGCCGGTGGCGCCGGTCACGAAGGTCCCGGTCGTGATGAAGATGTTGCCCGGTGTCGAGCGCGATGCGGCGATGCCGATGCCTGAGCTCTGCACGCCGGCGAGCGCGTCGATCCTGATGTCGCCGAGGCCGTCGCGCCGGGCGTAGATGCCGTAGCTTCCGGCGGCCGTGCCGTTCGCAATGACATTGCCTTCGGCGCGCAGCGCCAGCGTGGCAGCATTGTCGGCGCCATTGACCATGACGCCGCTGATGCCGATCGCCGCCGCGCTTGCCGAGGTGGCGCTCACGGTCCCCTTGGTGTCGAGATCGATGCCGCCGAGCCCCGCGGTCAATGAAGCGAATCTGGTGCTGCCACGGCTCAGCGTGATGCCGGTTGCAGCGCCGTCCGAGGTCGCGCTCACATCGCCATTGGCGTGAACGGTGAGCATGCCGGTGTTGATGATGCTCGGAGCAAAGCTGGCGCCTGAGGCCGCGATTCCCGTGGCCGTACTGCCAGTGCCAATTGCGGTCGCCGTCACGGCGCCGTCGGCGGTCAACTGGACCGTGCTCAGATTGTTTTGCACCACGCTGATGCCAGCGACTGCCGACGCGATGTCGCTGATCGACATTGCCGTCACGGCGCCGTGCAGGTTGAAATCGACCGGGACCACGCCGGAGGCCGACAGGGTGGCTCCCGTTACATTTGCGACATAGCCGGATCTTGTCATGCCGGTGATCGTAATCGATCCGTTGGCGTTCAGTGTCGCCGTACCGTCGCTGGATGTACTTCCGAGCGCGGCCGCGAGGCCCGCGACGGTGCCACCGGCCGAAGCGGAGGTCGAAGTCCTGGTGTCGAAGGTTCCGGAAAGATCGCCATTGAAGGTCGCGGTGTTGGTGCCGCTGGCGGCGGAGAAGGCGACCGACGCCAGGGCGCCGTAGTAGGCCGTATCGGGACCGCTGCCCTTGGCAATATTGCCGTCCACGACAAGGCTGTTGTTGGCGCCGCCGCCGGCGGACACCGAAAGCGTCCCACCCGTGATGCCGTGCGTTCGGACCGTCGTGGTGCCAGTGCCGTAGTTCTGCAAGCTCACGGAGCCGTTGATATCCCGATTGAGCTCCACCGTGAACGCGCTGGTGTTGGCCGAATTGTTGCCCTCGAGGTTGATGTTGCCCGAGACGCTTGCATTGGTGGTGAGGTCGACCGTACCGACGCCGCCGTTCTGGAGATAGATGCCGCCGGTGATCGCGCCGTTGGTGGTGACCGAAAGATTGCGTGCAGTATGGAGGCTCTGTCCCATCCGGACGTAGATCGCGCCGCCGGCTTGGGTTGTGACACCGGTGACTGCGCCTGTCGCGATCGCGACGTCGGATTGGCTACCGTCGGTCAGAACGTAGATTCCCTGACCCGCCACGATCTGGCTTCCAACCGTGTTGATGTTGACGCTGGCATTCGGTCCGCTGCCCACGACCTGGATGCCGGTGCCGCCCCTGATCGTGCCGGCGGTCTGCGTAATGGAGGTCAGACCGTTGCCGATCCCGGCAGTGATCGCGTATCCGTCGGCGGTGACGTCGGCCGATCCCGTGTAGGTGATCGTGCCGAGGGCGGAGAGCCCGATGCCATTGTACGGCTGGTGTGCCGTGATGCCGGCGGGGTCATTGTGATTGAAAGTGAGATTGCCGGCGCTGTTCGCCGTGGCGCCGCGGGTCGTGATGCCGGCGCCGGCGTTGATGTTGACCGTGAGATCACCATTGAAGCCCGTGTTGAGCCCGCCGTCCGACGGGTGGGCGGTGTCGCAGAGCACGTTGCCGGTGCCGACGCCCGTGCAGTAGACCGCGGCCTCTGCCGTGGAGCTCAGCGCGATCAACGACGCCGAGCCGAGCAGCGCACCGCGCCACATCGTCAGCCTGCCGCCGATGCCGATCATGACCTTGCCCCCAAGCCCGGATGTATCTGTGTGTTTCTGACGCTGCGGTCGTGCGCTGTCTTCTCAACGTGCGCATGCCGTCAATCCGAAGCGCGCCCGCCGCGAAAATGCAGCCAACTGTGGCCGTAGGGCCACAGCGGAGCGTCGCCGCGGCTAGAGCCCCGCAGCCCGGTATTCGCCGGGCGTCAGGCCCTCCGAAGCGCTGAATATCCGATAGAAGGTGGCGAGGCTGCCGAACCCGCAGGAGAGCGCGACATCGGCGATCGGCCGCGGCGGCTTTTCGGACAGCAGCCTGCGGCTTTCGCTCAGGCGCTGGGCGGTGACGGTCTGCGAGAAGCTCGCCCCGGTCGCTTCGAACAGGACGTGCAGGTAACGGACCGAGACGCCGAGCATCTCGGCGACCATCCCCGGCGACAGCGCGGGCTTCGCGAGGTGGCGGGTGATCAGACGGCGCGCGAGGCTGAGCCGGCCGACGCGCAGCGCCTGTTGGCGGCGGCTGCCCGGCCTGATCGCGCCGCGCTCGATCAGCGCAAGGTCGGCGATGATCTTGACCAGCGCAGGAATGCTCACGGTATCTCCGGCCTCCGTCGCGTCCTTGAAGTCGGAAAGGCTGGCTTCGAGCAGCGGTACCCAGCCGCGATTGCCGGTCGCCGGGGAGCCTGGACGGGCGAGCTCGATCGCTGCGGCCTGGTTCACCGCATCGCCGGCGCGCGTGTGCAGGCCGTCCTCAAGCTTTGTGCGCATCGTGCATAACCCCTCGCTCTGCATCAGAGCGCGCCTCGCGGGCAAGGAAATCGGCTGTGCCGAGACCGGGCGAAGCGCCAGCGCGGTTCTGGCGAAGTCGACGGAAATTATCTTCTCAATGCGCGCAGGCTGTTCACTTCGATCCAGTGGATGCCGGATCGCGCGACGATCGGCCGGATCGTCTGCCCCGGTGGATGCTCAGGCCTGGCGGGCCCGGTAATCGCCCGGCGTCATCGATTCCGAGGCATTGAAGAGGCGGTAGAACGTCGCGAGACTCTCGAAGCCGCAGGCAAACGCCACCTCGGCGATCGTCTGCCCGGACTGCTCGCGGAGCAGGCGGCGGCTTTGCCCGAGCCGAAGCGCGGTGACCGTCTCCGAGAAGGTCTTCTCCGTCTCCTCGAACAGGATGTGCAGGTGACGCACCGAGATGCCGAGCAGGCCGGCAATCAGGGTTGGCGTCAGCGCCGCGCTCGAGAGATGCTGCCGGATCAGGCGGCGCGCCAGTGACAGATGGGCGCTTCGCAGGGCCCGCTGCGCGAGCCGGCTCTTCGGCCGCATGATGCCGCGGTCGATCAGCGCGATATGGGCAAGCGCCTGCACCATCGGCGCCGCGTCCGCCGCGGTGGCGTCATGGCCTTCGACGAGGTCGCGGAAGCAGGATTCCAGCAGTGGCCGCAGCGCGGTCTCATCCTGCACGGGTCTCGGGACCAGTTCGCCGAGCTCGGCACCCGGCGGGACGATGTTCGTCACCGGGATCTTGATGATGCGCAGGTGGAAGCCGTCATCGTGCAGCGGGACGGTGCGATAGGGCAGGTCCGAATAGCTGGTCGCGAACATGCCGTCGCGCACCGCGAATTCATCGAGCCGCGCGCCGCCGAACCAGCCGCCACCGCCGAGCTGCTGGTAGATGCACAGGCTGTCGCTGCGCGCATCTGCGATGTCGACGGCGCGCCGCTCGACGCGGTAGGGCGAGGCACGCAGCTCGACCAGCCCGGCATCGCCGAGCTGGCGCAGCGAGAACTCGCCGAAGAAGTCGCGGCGGCGCTCGGGTTCGAGTTCCGCGGTGACGCCGAACAACCCCTTGGCGCGCACCTCGCGCCAATAGTCGAAGCGATCGCGGGGATCGACTTGCTCAGTGGACCATGTGTACACGGAAAAGCCCCTGGAGTGCCCTTGGGACGTGCGGAGAGCTGGCGCCGGATGCAAGCCGGAATCTATCACGCGGGCCGTAAAAAGAAACTTGACCTGGAATGGACGGGACGACTCATGGGGGCCAAGATGGACGCCAAGGGGGCGGTCACGACGGTCATCCGGCGTCGGCCTTGAACCGGCCAAACGGCTGATCCGACTATTAGGCGGCGGTCGCACGAGCGGCGCACTTGTCGTGCAGGCGGGAATTGGGATGAAGAGCTGGCTTTCGAGACTTTCAGCGGCCCTGTTGGCGGTCGCCTTTGTCGCATCGGCGGCGCCCGCCCGGGCTGAAAAGCGCGTCGCGCTGGTGATCGGCAACAATGATTACAGGAACGTGCCCAAACTGCAGAAGGCGGTCAACGACGCCCGCACCATGGGCGACACGCTGAAGCAGCTCGGTTTCAACGTCATGGTGGCCGAGAATTTGAACCGGCAGGCGTTCTCCGAGACGCTGCTCGCCTTCGACCGCGCCGTGGAACCCGGCGACACCGCGTTCTTCTTCTATGCCGGTCACGGCTTTGAGATCGCGGGCCAGAATTTCCTGCTGCCGACCGACGTGCCGGCCGCCACCGAAGGGCAGGAGGAGCTGGTACGCGACGCTTCGGTTCTCGCCGACCGCATCATCGAGCGGTTGCAGAACAAGAAGGCGCGGACCTCGATCCTGGTGTTCGACGCCTGCCGCAACAATCCATTCGAGCGCTCCGGCACGCGCGCCGTTGCCGGCGGCGGTGGCCTCGCGCCGATGACGCAGCTGCCCGAAGGCGTGTTCTCGGTGTTTTCGGCGGGGCCGCGCCAGACCGCGCTCGACCGGCTCTCGAACGACGATGCCAATCCCAATTCGGTCTTCACGCGAACCTTTGCCAGGGAGTTGCTGCGGCCCGGTGAAAACCTGGTGCAGGTTGCCCAGCGTACGCGGCGCCTGGTCAGCGAGATGGCCGAGACCGTGAAGCACAAGCAGATCCCGGTTTATTTCGACCAGATGGTCGACGACGTCTTCCTGAACGGGATCGCGAAGGGGCAGGCCGAGGCGGTCAAGCCGTCGGCTCCGCCGCAGCAGGTGGCCGCGCTGCCGCCGGTCTCGGTGCCGAAGCCGCCGAAGGACGATTCCATCAACGCGCCGATCGCGAGCTTCTCGCGGCACAATGGCGGCTGGACCGTCGTGTTCTCGATCGCCGATCCGACGCTCGGCATCTCCTGGCGGATCGGCGATAGCGGCGATTTCCGCGAAACCGGCTTCATGGATACGCTCGATCCGCGCACGCGCAAGCGGATGCCCAATCCATCGATCGAGCTGCCGGCCGATGCGCCGGCGGCCACGATCGAGCTTCGCTATGTCGATCCGCAGGGCGAGATGCAGGGGCCGTTCCCGATCAAGTTCGATCCCGACGCCGCGCTGATCCGCGACCAGCGCAAGATCCTCGACATGACCGCGACGAGCTGGCTGTCGTTCCGCGAGTTCAACGGGCTGCTCGTCTACTATACGCATCTGATGTCGTATCGCTGCGCGATCCGCGAGGTGCGGATCGGCATCGACACCGCGGTGCCCGACAAGGTGTTGAAGATGCCGGCCTGCAATTCGCGCGATCCGGGCGCAATCCCGTCCGACGCGCAGCCCTATCTGAAGCTCGCGCCGCAGACCAAATCGGTTTCGGTGGAACTGACCTATCGCGACGGCAGCGTGTCGGAAATCAAGACGTTCAGGCGATAGCATAGCATCCTTGTCGTCCGATCTGCGTTAGAGTCGGCGCCCGAGAGGCGACGCAGCGATAAGGACGGCATCATGGATGCAGGCAATCCGGCAGCGCCGAAGACGCGTCAGATGAAGGTGCGCTGCTGCGTCGTCGGCGGCGGGCCCGCCGGCATGATGCTCGGTTATCTGCTCGGACGCGCCGGCGTTGATGTTGTGGTGCTGGAAAAGCACGCCGACTTCTTCCGCGACTTCCGCGGCGACACCGTGCATCCGTCGACCCTGCAGGTGATGGACGAACTCGGTCTGATCGACGGCTTCCTGAAGCTGCCGCATCAGGAAATCCAGAGGCTCGACGGCATGTTCGGCGGCACCTCGGTGCGGATCGCCGACCTCAGCCGCCTCAGCGTCAAATATCCTTTCATCGCGATGATGCCGCAGTGGGACTTCCTCGATTTCCTGCGCGAGAGCGGCAAGCGTTTCCCCTCGCTGCAGGTTTTGATGAGCGCCGAGGCGACCGACCTGATCCGGCGCGGCGACGCTGTTGCAGGCGTCCATTTGAAAACGCCTGATGGCCCCATCGAGATCGAGGCCGATCTCACGATCGGCTGCGACGGCCGCCATTCGATCGTGCGCGAGCACGCCGGCCTCGACGTCGAGGAGATCGGCGCGCCGATGGACGTGCTGTGGTTTCGCGTCGGGCGGCGTCGGGACGAGACCGAGAATTTGTTCGCCCGCATCGACCACGGCAAGATGATGGTGACGTTCGACCGCGGCGACTATTGGCAATGCGCCTATGTCATCGCCAAGGGACAATACGAGGCCGTGAAGGCGAGGGGATTGCCGGCGCTGCTCGACGACGTGCTGCGGCTCGCGCCGATCCTCAAGGCCGGCATTGCCGACGTGAAGAGTTTTGACGACGTCAAGCTGCTCACGGTTGCGATCAATCGCCTGACGCGCTGGACCCGTCCCGGCCTGCTCTGTATCGGCGACGCCGCGCACGCGATGTCGCCGATCGGCGGCGTCGGCGTCAACCTCGCGGTGCAGGACGGGGTCGCGACCGCCAACATCCTGGCGGCCAAGCTCGCGCAAGGTTGTCCGCCGGAGGATGAGCTCGATGCCGTGCGGCGGCGCCGCGAATTCCCGGTGCGGGTGACGCAACGCATGCAGGTGATCGCGCAGAACAACATCATCAGCGCTGCGCTGAAGGGCGGCGATCAACCGGTGCCGTTCGCGTTGCGGTTGATCACTGCGATGCCCTGGCTGCAAGGGCTGACGGCGCGTCTTGTCGGGGTCGGGGTGCGGCCGGAGCACGTGCACTCGCCGGCGGCGGGCTGAAGCGGCCCGCGTGCCGGCGAACTTCTCCCGGGCCAACCGGACGCGAAGGCCCCGGCGTGGTGCCGGGGCCTCTGTGTCTCAGGCCATCACCGAATAGCCGCCGTCGACGGGGATCGCGGTGCCGGTGACGAAGTCCGACGCCGGCGAGGCCAGGAACACGGCGATGCCCGCGAAGTCGTCGATGGCTCCCCAGCGGGCCGCTGGCGTGCGTGCGAGCACGCGCTCGTGCAGCCCGGCGACCTGCTCGCGCGCGCCCTTCGTCAGATCGGTGTCGATCCAGCCGGGAAGGATGGCGTTGACCTGGATGTTGTCGGGGGCCCAGGCGTTGGCGCAGGCGCGGGTGTACTGCACGATGCCGCCCTTGCTTGCGGCATAGGCTGCAGCGAAGCTCGCGCCGAAGATGGACATCATCGAGCCGATATTGATGATCTTGCCGTGGCCCGAGGCCTTGAGCGCCGGATAGGCCGCCTTCGAGCACAGGAAGGCGCTGGTGAGGTTGGTGTCGATCACCTTGCTCCACTCGTCGAGCTCGAGCTCGTGCGGCGGCTTGCGGATGCTCATGCCGGCGTTGTTGACGAGGATGTCGATCCGGCCCAACTCGCCGATGACCCGCTCGACCATCGCCGCAACGGCGGCCTTGTCGGTCACGTCGGTTGCCACCGCGATCGCCTTGACGCCACGCTTGCCGAGATCCTCGACGGCGGCCTTCGATTTCGCCTCGTTGCGGCCGACCACGGCAACCGCCGCGCCGGCATCCGCGAGGCCGCGCGCCATGCCAAGCCCGATGCCGCCATTGCCGCCGGTGACGATCGCGACCCTGCCCGAGAGATCAAACTGTCCGTTGCTCATTGTCGTTGTCCGCTGTGGTTTGAATCCGGTCGCGAGCGTGCCCGATCGCAGCAGCGCTGACCAGATCGGGCGCGGCCGGTCGGCCCTGCACCGCGAGGGGTGCGCGCGAGCTTGTTCTGGAAGACGTTCGGGCAACAAAAAAGCCCCGGACAATGCCGGGGCTTTTCGTCTGCTATGTCAGCAGGGATCAGTACTCAGCTCAGTACTTGGCAACAACCGGACCGGTCCAGTTGAAGCGGTAGACCAGCGAGGTGCTGATGGTCTGGACGAGCGGCTTGAAGGTGATGTCGCGGCCGTTCGAGATGTTGGTGACGTCGGCGAGTTCCGAGATGTTCTTGCTGTCGTAGTAGGCAGCACGGTACTCGGTCTTCATGAACCAGCCCGGCGCGGTGATACCGAAGATGTTCAGGTTGTTCTCGACGCCGCCGCCGACGAACCAGCCGCTGCGATCGAAGCCGTTGGTGTGCAGGCCCGACGGGAGAGCGGTCGCGGTGTTGAACAGCGTGGTGCCCTTCCAGTGCGAGCTGGAGTAACCGGCGTTGACATAGGACAGAACGTTCGGAGCAACCAGATAGCCGAGGCGCGCACCGGCGGCCCAGCTGTAGTCGTTCTTGATGCTGCCGGCGAGGAACGGACCCTGATCCTGGATCGTGCCCTTCAGGCTGCCGAACTGACCGTCGGCGAACACGCCGAGAACCCAGCTGTTGGCGGTCTGCCAGTCATAGCCGGCGCCGACGGTGCCGTACCAGCCATCGCCGCCCTGGCGCTGGTTGAAGCCGAGGATCGGTGCGCCCGTGACGGTCGACTGAACACCGGTGTCAGCGTCCCAGACGCCGCCGCCGCCACCGCCGAAGATGTAGAAGCCGGTCCAGCTCGGAGCGACTGCGATCGGGGCCGGAGCCTTGGTGTAGGGGCGGGCGGCCAGATCGGCAGCTGACGCGGAACCCGTCATCGCAGCAACCGCGGTCAGAGCGAGCAAAATCTTCTTCATTTCCAAATCCTCGACTAGCGTTCGATCGGGTCGCTGACGGGGGCACGATGGCACCGATTCCCGAAACTCATGTCAGAACTATACGTGGTTCCGCCGGAAATGCTGTTGCGGGTGAGACACAACCGCCCGAAAACGAAACCGCAGACACTCTCCGAAAAGGCGAATGAAAACGGCCGCCCCGATCTGGAGGCGGCCGGAAAATCATTTTAAGTCAGTTGGTTAGGCCCTAGGTCGTGTGGACACTTACCGCATCCATAGGACGGTGGCTGCGATGGTAACGACGGCAAGGTAATTTCGGGCGGTCTTTTCGAAGCGGGTTGCGACGCGGCGGAATTGCTTGAGTTTTGAGAAGCAGCACTCCACGAGATGACGCTGGGCATAGAGATGCTTGTCGAGCGGATATTTGAGTGCCCGTGACGGATTGTTGGGGATGACGGCGAGTGCTCCCTTGGCGGCGATGGCTTGGCGCAAATGATCGGCGTCATAGGCTGTATCGGCCATGACGACCTCGGCTGGTAATCCCTCGAGCAAAGCAGCCGCTTGTGGCGCATCGCCCTTCTGACCTGCGCTCAGCGTGAACCGTACGGGACATCCCAAGCCCCGAACGGCCATGTGAATCTTGGTGCGCAGACCACCGCGCGAGCGGCCGATCGCCTGATCTTCAGACCCCCTTTTTTGGCCCCGGCAGCGTGCTGGTGGGCTCGGACGATGGTGGAATCGACGATCAGATATTCGAAGTCCGGATCATCGGACATCACCTCGAAGATCCGCCACCAAACTCCCTTGAGGCTCCAACGACTGAAGCGACGGAAGACGCTGTTCCAGTCCCCGAATGCTTCAGGCAGATCACGCCAGGGAGCGCCCGTACGAACGATCCAAAGCACGCCTTCCACGAACATCCGATTGTCGCGCCCGGTCGAGCCTTTCTGGTCAGGCCGACCTATAATCAGAGGCGCCATTCGTTCCCATGCCGCATCGCTCAAAACCAAACGGTCCAGCACACCCAAGACTGCCTCCCCAAAGGCAGCCTTGAATCTGATTTGCTCCTAAAAGGGAATCCCTAGAGTCCACACGACCTAGACGTCGAGCAGATCGTCGCTTGCGAATTCGGCCTTGTCGGAGATGAAGGCAAAGCGGGCTTCCGCCTTGGTGCCCATCAGCCGCTCGACCGAGTCGGCGGTGCCCTCGCGATCGTCGGCAAGCAGCACCACGCGCAACAGCGTGCGCTTGGCCGGATCCATCGTGGTCTCCTTCAGCTGCGCCGGCATCATCTCGCCGAGGCCTTTGAAGCGATTCACCTCGACCTTGGCGTTGGCGTTGAATTCGCTCTTGAGCAATTCTTCCTTGTGGGCGTCGTCGCGGGCGTAAACCGACTTGGTGCCGTGCTTCAATTTGTAGAGCGGCGGCACCGCCAGATAGAGATGTCCCTCGTCGATCAGCCGCGGCATCTGCCGGTAGAAGAAGGTGATCAGGAGCGATGCGATGTGCGCGCCGTCGACGTCGGCGTCGGTCATGATGATGATGCGCTGATAGCGCAGATCCTCTTCGCGGTAGTGCGCGAGCGTGCCGCTGCCGATCGCCTGCACGAGATCGGAGAGCTGCGCGTTGGCGGTCAGCTTGTCCTTGCCGGCAGAGGCGACGTTGAGGATCTTGCCGCGCAGCGGCAACACGGCCTGCGTCTTGCGATCGCGTGCCTGCTTGGCGCTACCCCCGGCCGAGTCGCCTTCGACGATGAAAAGTTCAGAGCCTTCGGTGCCGGCATCGGAGCAATCCGCGAGCTTGCCCGGCAGACGCAGCTTCTTGCCGGCGGTCTTGCGCGCGGTTTCCTTCTCCTGGCGGCGGCGCAGCCGCTCCTCGGCGCGATCGATCACGAAGTCGAGCAGCCGGTTGGCCTGGTTCGGATTGCCTGACAGCCAGTGGTCGAACGGATCCTTCATCGCCTGTTCGACGATGCGCTGCGCTTCGGCGGTGGCGAGGCGGTCCTTGGTTTGGCCCTGGAATTCAGGCTCGCGCACGAACACCGAGAGCATCACGGCCGCGCCCACCATCACGTCTTCCGAAGTGATGGAGGCTGCGCGCTTGCCCTGGCCGGCGCGCTCGGCGTGGTCCTTCAAGCCGCGCAGCAGCGCGCTGCGCAGGCCTGATTCATGCGTGCCGCCATCGGGCGTCGGCACGGTGTTGGTGTAGGACGACAGGAAGCCGTCGGCATCGGCCGTCCAGGCCACCGCCCATTCGCAGGCGCCATGCGCGCCGCTGCGGCCAGATTTGCCGGAGAAGATATCCTGATGCACCAGCGTGTCGGCATGGATCGCCGCGGCCAGATAGTCCTTCAGGCCGCCGGGGAAGTGGAACTTGGCTTCCGTCGGGACGTCTTCGACGCCTTTCAACAGCTCCTGGTCGCAGCGCCAGCGGATTTCGACGCCGCCGAACAGATACGCTTTCGAGCGCGTCATCTTGAACAGACGCTGCGGCTTGAAGGCCGCCTTGGCGCCGAAAATATCGGTGTCCGGTTTGAAGCGGATGCGCGTGCCGCGGCGGTTGTTGATCTTGCCGAGGTCTTCGAGTTTGCCCTTGGGATGGCCGCGCTCGAAGGTCATGCGGTGCAACTGCCCGCTGCGCGCGACCTCGACCTCGAGCCGTGAGGAGAGGGCATTGACCACGGAGACGCCGACGCCGTGCAGGCCGCCCGAAGTTTCGTAGACCTTGGAGTCGAACTTGCCGCCCGAATGCAGCGTGCACATGATGACTTCGAGCGCCGACTTCTTCGGGAATTTCGGATGCGGATCGACCGGGATGCCGCGGCCGTTGTCGGTTACGGTCAGGAAGCCGTCGGTGGTCAGCTCCACGTCGATGAAGGTGGCGTGGCCGGCGAGGGCCTCGTCCATGCAGTTGTCGATCACCTCGGCGAACAGATGGTGCAGCGCCTTTTCGTCGGTGCCGCCGATATACATGCCGGGCCGCCGGCGGACCGGTTCCAACCCTTCCAGTACCTCGATATCAGCCGCCGTGTAGCCGGCTTCGGCGCTTCCCGTGGGCCGGGAAGCAGCCTTCGCCGGGGCGCGTCCCTTCGGCTCCGGGGCTCCGAACAAATCGTCGGCAGATTTACTTTTGGCGTTTGATTTCAGTGGTTTGGACATTGTTCTTCAAGTGGTGCGCCGGTCTGGCGCAGCGAATCGGTTGCTCTGACTATGCCACGGATGGGCTGCCAAATGGGGGCGGCCGCGCCGTCAGGGCCCGGCCGCCTGAATAGATAGGAGCCTGCGATTACGCCCGCGAGGTGCGGAATACAACGACCGTGAACAGGGCCATGGCGGCGACCACCATCAGCGATCCCATGATCGGCGCCGCCTCGAACGCGGGACCCTTCAGCAACACCGCGCCAACGCCGGCCGGAAACAGGATTCCGCCGACGATATGCAGCCAGCCCTGGATACTGGCGAGCAACATGGTTCCTGCCGCCGGCACCAGCCGGTAGTACAGGCCGAACAGGAACAGCAGCACGCCGCCGACCAGATTGAGATGGGCATGCGCCGGCCCCAACGTGAAGTCGTGCTGGATACCCATAACGATGCCCGCGAGCATTCCGAACAACAAGACGAGAACGCCGACGCACATCATCAGTGACCCGATCATCCAGTGGTTCCTTTTTCCTATGAGGGAGGTGCCAGCCAGCCCGGACCGCTGGGGCCTTACCGGAAATCACGTTTGATCCCCGCCTTTGTGACTTGATGTCACGCAATGGGCTGGCTTACCTGTTCTTAGGCTGTGTGCCGCTACAAAGGTTCATTCGGTTTTCAACGCAGCGGAGGGCACTCGACGAGATGGAAGACCTTGCGCGGGCCCTGGCCGAATTCGTCCGCCATCATCAGGCTTGGGCCGCTCCGATCGTCATGCTGCTGGCGTTCGCTGAATCGCTCGCCTTCATCTCGTTGCTGGTGCCCGCCTGGGGTGCGCTGGTCGCGATCGGCGCCCTGATCGGCGTCAGCGGGATCAATTTCTGGCCGATCTGGATCGCGGGCGGCATCGGCGCCGCACTCGGCGACTGGCTCTCCTACTGGTTCGGCTATCGCTACAAGGAGCACGTCGCCCAGATGTGGCCGCTGTCGCGCTATCCGGAGATCCTGCCGCGCGGCGAGGCCTTCGTGAAATCCTGGGGCGTGCCCAGCATCTTCATCGGCCGCTTCTTCGGCCCGCTGCGGGCCTCGGTGCCGCTTGCCGCCGGCATTTTCGAGATGTCGTACTGGCAATTCCAGATCGCCAATTTCGTCTCCGCCCTGGTCTGGTCGGCAGCGCTGCTGCTGTTCGGCGACGTCATCGGCCAGATCGTCGAGTGGATATGGCGGGTGGTGTAACGACTTCAGGAATATCGCTACGATGCAGGGGTTAGGCGGAAGAACAATTGCTTGCACAACCGTCTTCGCACGAGTGTCAAAACGCTGAGCAAAACTCACCGCGGCAGACGTGGCTCCGCCGGGCGCATCAACGTTTTACTGGAAGGACAAGACATGGAATTGACACGACGTCACGCTCTCGCAGGCGCGGCCGGCATCGCCGCCGCACCGTTGTTGCCTGCCGTTCCCGCGGCCGCCGCAGCGCCCGCCGCCGACAGGCAGGCGCCGAGCTTCTATCGCTACAAAGTCGGCGACATCCTCGTCACCGCGGTGTCCGACGGCAAGAATATCTTCAAGCTGGAAGATTCCTTCATCCCGAATGCGAAGCGGGACGATGTCAACGCGGCGCTGGAGAAGGCGTTCATGCCGCGCGACATGGTATCGATCTGGTTCGCGCCGCTGGTGCTCAACACCGGCGGCAAGCTGGTCGTGATCGACACCGGCAACGGTGCGCTGGCAAGGGCCAACAGCAAGGGTGCCAACGGCCTGTTCGCCGACAATTTCGCCGCGGCCGGCTTTGATCCGAAGAATGTCGAGATGGTCGTGATCTCGCACTTCCATACCGACCATGTGAACGGCCTGCTCACAGCCGAGGGCACGCCGGCGTTCCCGAATGCCGAAGTGCTGGTGCCGGCAACCGAATGGAAGTTCTGGATGGACGACGGCGAGATGAGCCGGGCGCCGGCCGGCCGCATGCAGGGCCTGTTCAAGAACAACCGCAATATCTTCGAGGCCGGCCTGAAGAAGAAGGTCACGCCCTACGAGTGGGGCAAGGAGATCGCGCCGGGCCTGACCTCGGTCGAGACCGTCGGTCACACGCCGGGCCACACCTCTTACGTGCTGGCTTCGGGTCCGGACAGGGTCTTCATCCAGTCCGACGTCACCAACAATCCGAACCTGTTCGCGGCCAATCCCGGCTGGCATGCGTTCTTCGACCAGGACGGCGACGTGGCGGAGAAGACCCGCCGCCGCATCTACGACATGGTGATCGCGGAGCGGCTCCAGGTGCAGGGCTATCACTATCCGTTCCCGGGCCTCGGCAATGTGGTGAAGGACGGCAACGGCTACCGCGTCGTGCCGGCGCCGTGGAATCCGGCGATCTGAACGGTTTTCCTTGACGCAAAATGGGCGCGGCCTTATAGCCGCGCCCATGATCAACGCCGCGACCATCATCATCGCCCGCCGCCGCCGCATTCTCGCGGTATGGGCGGTCGCTCGCGTCTAAGACCATCGCCTCTGCCGCCGGATCTCCTCCCGCGGCGCTCTCCTGAAAAAAGACACGCGGTTCGATCTGGCGGCTCCTTCGTCACACAGGAGTTTCGACCATGTATACGCCACCGCCCTTCAAGCCTGACCGCGCCGCAAGCCTCGGCTTTGCGGAAGCGCGCGGTTTCGGCATCGCCTGCGCGTGGGACGGCGGCAAGCCGATCGCCTCCGCGCTGCCGTTCTATTTGAGCTACGCCGCCGACGGCACGCCGCGGGCGCTGTTTCATGTTGCCCGTCACAATCCGCTGGTAAAGCTGGCGCACGGGGGCCCTTGGCTGCTGGCCGTCACCGGCGCGGATGCCTATGTGTCGCCGGACTGGTATGTGTCGCCCGACCAGGTGCCGACCTGGCTCTATCAGGCCGTCCATCTGACCGGGCCAGTGCGGGCGCTGTCGGGCGAGGAACTCGCCGTTCAGATCAACACGCTGAGCGCCAAGTTCGAGGATCGGCTGCTGCCGAAAAAGCCGTGGGTGTCGGGCCAGATGACCGCCGCGCGGCTGGAAGCAATGAAGAAGGCCATCGTGGGCCTCGAGATGATGGTGGAAGTGGTGGAGGGCAGTTTCAAGCTGAACCAGCACAAGTCTGAAACTGATTTCGCGGCGGTCGGCAACACGCTCGCATTGCAGGCCGAAGCCGGTGCCCGGGACATCGCGGCTTTGATGCGCGAGGTGCGCCCGCAGGCTTTCGCGATGATACAGGCCGAGATGACGACGCTTCCGAGGAGCGAGTAATGACGAAGAAGAAAATCGGAATTTTGGGCGCGTCCGGCTACACCGGCGCCGACGCGGTGCGCCTGTTGGCGCGGCACCCGAATGCCGAAATCACCGCGCTTACCGCCAACACCCATGCCGGCAAGGCGATGAGCGAGGTGTTTCCTCACTTCTTCATGCTCGACCTGCCAAAACTCGTGGAGTGGGAAAAAGTCGACTGGACGCGGCTCGATGCCGCGTTCTGCGGACTGCCGCATGGGACGACGCAAGAGATCATCGCCGCGGTGCTGAAAGCCAATCCCAGAATCAAGATCCTCGATATGTCCGCGGATTTCCGGCTGCGCAACAAAGACAGCTACGCGCAATGGTACGGCCATGAGCACCGGGCGCTCGAATTGCAGGACGAGGCCGTCTATGGGTTGACCGAACTCTACCGGGAGAGGGTCACGGCCGCGCGGCTGGTGGCCTGTCCCGGCTGCTATCCGACGGCGGTGCTGCTGGCGCTTGTTCCGCTGGCGAAGGCAAAGCTGATTGACGTCGACGAGATCATCATCGACGCAAAGTCGGGCGTCACCGGCGCCGGACGCGGACTGAAGCAGAACACGCTGTTCAGCGAGGCCGGCGAAGGGTTGTCGCCCTATTCGATCGGAAGCCACCGACACTCGGCGGAGATCGAGCAGGAGATCGGCGCAGCCGCTGGCTCGGCTGTGACAGTGAACTTCACCCCGCATCTCATTCCGATGGCGCGGGGTGAGTTCTGCACATCTTATGTCAAGCTCAACGGGGCTACGCCCGACGATTTGCGCGCCGAGCTGGAAAAGGCCTACGCCAACGAGCCGTTCGTATATGTGACGAAGAAGGGCGTGCTACCACAGACGCAGAACGTGCGCGGTTCGAATTACGTTCAGATCGGCGTCGTCGCCGACCGGATCAAGAACCGCGCCATCGTGCTCTCGACGCTCGATAATCTTGTGAAAGGGTCGGCCGGGCAGGCGATCCAGAATATGAACCTGATGTTCGGCTTGCCCGAAACCACCGGGCTGGAGCAGATCGCGCTGTTTCCGTGAGCGGGGGTTGTTGTCGTGGACGAGGATGCGCTCAATCTAGGAATAACAGCCGGATTGGCAGCGCAGGTGCGGCCAGACGTGTTAGCAAACGAAACGAACGAGCTCGAAAGGAGCATGCCATGACCGTCACCGACACCAACCAGCCGAAAACCAAGAGCGGTGCGACCAAGGCCACCGTGTTCGTCGACGGGGCGTCCGGCACCACCGGCCTCGGCATCCAGGAGCGGCTGCACGCGATCGGCGACGTCACGGTGAAGCACATCGCCGACGACAAGCGGAAGGATGCAGGCGCCAAGCGTGCGCTGATGGAGGAGGTGGATATCGTGATCCTCTGCCTGCCTGACGAGGCCGCCAAGGAGACCGTCGCGCTGATCGACACGATGGGCAATTCGGCGCCGAAGGTGCTCGATGCGTCGACCGCCTATCGCGTCGCGCCCGACTGGGCCTACGGTTTCGCGGAGCTCGCGCCCGACCAGGCCGACATGATACGCAACGCGCAGAAGGTCTCCAATCCGGGCTGCTATCCGACCGGTGCGATCGCGCTGCTGCGGCCGATCGTCGATGCCGGCCTGCTGCCGGCGGATTATCCCGTCACCGTCAACGCGGTGAGCGGCTATTCGGGCGGCGGCAAGTCGATGATCGCAAGCTTCGAGGACGGCTCGGCGCCTGCCTTCGAGCTCTATGGCCTCGGCTTCGAGCACAAGCACGTGCCGGAGATGCAGCTTTACTCGCATCTGACGCGGCGGCCGATCTTCATCCCGTCGGTCGGCAACTACCGGCAGGGCATGCTGGTCTCGGTGCCGCTGCAACTCGACACGCTGCCGGGCAAGCCGACCGGCGCTGACCTGCAGGCCGTACTGGCGAAGTGGTACGCCGGCAGCAAATACGTCTCGGCGATGCCGCTTCAGAACGAGGCCAGCAAGGGCGGGCGGATCGAGCCGGAGGCACTCAACGAGACCAACCAGCTCGAGCTCTATGTGTTCGCCAGCGACAAGCACCATCAGGCGGTGCTGGTTGCCCGGCTCGACAATCTGGGCAAGGGCGCCTCGGGTGCCGCGGTGCAGAACATGCGGCTGATGCTCGGGCTGGCCGACACCTGACGGCGAGGTACGCATCGTGGATGACGCCACGCTGCAATTCTACCGGCGCAATGCCGAGGCCTATGCCGGGTGGGCGAAAGCGGCGTCCATCCGGCTGATCGGCTTCCTCAAGCTGCTGCCTCCGGGCGGCGCGATTCTCGAGCTCGGCTGCGGTGCCGGCAATCATGCCGCTGTCATGCTCGCCGAAGGCTTCGTGCTGCGTGCGACCGACGGTTCACCGGAAATGGCTGAAGTCGCCGCGCGGCGCGTCAACCATCCCGTCGAGGCGATGCTGTTCGACGAACTCGAGGATCTCGAAACCTATGACGGCGTCTGGGCCAGTGCGTGCCTGCTGCATGTGCCGCGCGACGATTTGGCCGGCATCCTCGGCCGCATCCATCGTGCGCTGAAACCCGGCGGCATCTTCTACGCGAGCTACAAGATCGGCCATGGCGATGGCCGCGACAGCATCGGCCGCTACTACAATTATCCCGCGGCCGACTGGCTGACGGCGACCTACGCCGCGTCAGGGGCGTGGGTCCAGGTCTCGTCCGACACCAGCGAGATCAAGAGTTTCGACGAGGCGCCCGCGACGATGTTGCATATCGTTATGCGCAAGGGCGAGGAATAGCGCCGGCGCGACCGTCACCGCCGCCGGCGCGGATGTGTTGCTCAGAGAGCCTTGAAGATCGCGAGCGCCAGCACCGCCTGGGCGATGAAACCGACCGTGAAGGCCAGGGTGCGGAACACCGGCAGGCCGAGCGTGTAGACGATCAGATGCGCGACGCGGGCCCAGAAATAGACGGCGCAGGCCAGCACGGTCCATTTGGTGGAATAGTCGGCCGCGTTGAGGATCAGGACCAGCGGCGCGAAGATCACGAGGTTCTCGACCGCGTTGTCATGGGCGAACATCAGCCGGTTGGCCCATTCCGCGTGCGGTTTGTCGTTGCGCGAGGGATTGCCCATGGCGCCGGAGAGGCCGCGCACCTGGCAGCGGTTGATGATGTAGGGAATCCACAGCAGTCCGGTCAGGATCACCGTCAGCGACAGCCAGAACAATTCGCGCGTCATCGTCTCCCCCTCACGTGAATTCGATTCCCGACCGTCGGGACCATCTGTTTATAGCTGAGCGGAAGACCTGGCGCTACGCGAAGACTTGGCGCTACGCGCGGACGCGGACATAGCTGCCCGGAGCGTCCTCGAGCACGGACACCCCGTTCGAGCCCACAATGCGCGCCGGCACCGTCTCCGGATCATGGCTTTCCAGCCAGCCGCGCCAGTCGGGCCACCACGATCCCTTGTGTTCCTCGGCGCCCTTCAGCCAGTCGGCGAGCTTCATGTCCTTGATGTTGTCGTTGGTCCAGTATTGGTACTTCTTCGAGGCGGGCGGATTGACCACGCCGGCGATGTGGCCGGAGCCGGCCAGCACGTATCTCACCGGGCCGCCGAAGAACTGCGAACCGTAGAGCACCGATTCCGCCGGCGCGATGTGATCCTCGCGTGCTGCGAGGTTGTAGACCGGCACCTTCACCTTCGACAGATCGAGCAGCGTGTTGTCGAGCACCATCGTGCCGGTCGACAGCCGGTTCTCCAGATAGCAGTTGCGCAGATAGTAGGAGTGGTTCGACGACGGCATCCTCGTCGCGTCCGAATTCCAGTGCAGCAGGTCGAACGAGGAGGGCGGCTGGCCCTTCAGATAATTGTTCACGACATACGACCAGATCAGGTCGTTCGAGCGCAGCATGTTGAAGGCCATCGCCATCTTGCTGCCTTCGAGTACGCCGGATTCCTGCATGTCGCGTTCCAGCGCCGAGATCTGGTTCTCGTCGACGAACACCAGCAGGTCGCCGGCGTGGGTGAAGTCGACCTGCGCGGCAAAGAACGTCGCCGACGTCACGCGCTGGCGGCGCTTCTCGGCGAGATAGGCGAGCGTCGAGGCGAGCATGGTGCCGCCGACGCAATAGCCGGCGGTGTGCACCTTCAACTCGCCGGTGACCTTCTCGATCACGTCCATCGCCGCGAGCGGGCCCTCGGTCATGTAGTCGGCCCAGGTCTTCTTGCCGAGCTCCTTGTCCGGATTGACCCAGGAGATCACGAACACCGTGATGCCCTGATCGACGCACCATTTGACGTAGGATTTCTCGGGGCGCAGATCGAGGATGTAGAACTTGTTGATCCATGGCGGCACGATCAGGAGCGGCGTGCGCAGCACGTTCTCCGTCGCCGGCGAATACTGGATCAGCTGCATCAGCTCGTTCTGGTAGATCACCTTGCCCGGCGTCGTCGCCATGTTGACGCCGACCTCGAGGTTGCTCGAATCGGACTGGCGGATCCGCAGCGTGCCGTGGCCGGCCTCGATATCCTCGGCCAGCATCTTCATGCCGCGGACCAGATTGTCGCCATTGGTCTCGACGGTGGCGCGCAGCACTTCCGGATTGGTCAGCACGAAATTCGACGGCGCCAGCGCGTTGGTGATCTGCTGGACGTAGAATTCGGCCTTCTTGCGGGTGTGCGGATCAATTCCGTCGGCGTCGTTGACCAGCTGCTGCGCCCATCTCGCGGTCAACAGGTAGAGCTGGAGGATGAAGTCGAAGAACTGATTCGACTTCCACTCCGGATCCTGGAAGCGCTTGTCGCGCGGGGCCGGCGCGATCGCCGGCTTGGCATCGGCTTCGCCGGCCATGCGGCGCACCGCCGATCCCCAGAGATCGAGGTAATCCTTGCCGAGCTGCATCTGCAGCGACGAGGCGCGCTCCTTGTCGGCCAGCCAGTACTCGGCGATCACGCTGAAGGTCTTGATGACCTCACCGAGCTCGTTCGGCGGCTTGTCGCGGACTTCACCGGTCTGGCGCGGCTTGAGATAGGCTGCCAGCGCTTGGCCGCTGCTCTCCATCGCCCGCGCGATGTTCATGGCGAAGGCTTCGGCGTTGAATTTCGGGGCGGCTTGGGTGTCGGTACTGACGTTGCTCATCTGAGGTACCATATAGCGTCGTTTGGAGGGCGTCATCGCGCGGTGCGGCAACAAGAATCAGTCAAAAGCCGATGTTTCGCTCTGTTGCGGTGCGATAAAAAATCTTTGTTCCGTCATATTGAAGCCTCAGGGGTCGCATTTGTTGTTCACGCTTTAAGCGTTTCGGGCGACAATGGTTTGAAACGGCTAAAGCCAGGATTAATGCAGCAGGGACGCTGCAAGGCTCGTACCAGTGCGACCCGTGTCGGCAATGTGCGACGTGCGCGCTAGCTTGTTGGGGACAATTCGGCGCATGCCGATCGATCGAATGAACAGGGGCCTCGCGGCCGCAGCGCTGCTCGCGTCGATGCTGGCGCTCAGCGGGTGCTCGAGCACGATTGCCGATATGGCCATGCCGGCCGATGCGCCGGCGCGGCAAAAGGATGCCAACGGATACCTTCCGGTGCACGACATTCCGCCCGACCGCGCCGATCCGACGATCAAGCCGGCGGATCAGGCCAAGATCGAGCAGGAGCTGATTGCCGCACGCGAGCGGCAGGCGCAGGCGCAGGCGTCGACGGCAGCTCAAGGCGGGAAGTGAGCGCGCGAGATCGGCCGATCAGCGCTGGCGCCGCCCGGTGGCCGTGCTAAAAGAAACCAAATTCAACCGCAGATCCGGCCGCACTCCCCCGATCGTGCGCCTGAATTCGCCCTAAGTCATTGATTCAGTGCGATTTCTGTAAGAGGCCGAGCCGGCTTCCGCAAGTCAACCAAGGGGGACGATTCTGGCATCGCGGTCGTCGGAGCAAGGGTCCCATGGAAGATTTTTACCGCATTCGCCGTCTGCCGCCTTACGTCTTTGAAAAGGTCAACCAGGCCAAGGCGGCCGCGCGCAATGCCGGGGCCGACATCATCGACATGGGCATGGGGAACCCGGACCTACCGACCCCGCCCCATGTCATCGAGAAGCTCAAGGAGACGCTGGGCAAGCCGCGGACCGACCGCTACTCCGCCTCCCGTGGCATCAACGGCCTGCGCAAGGCCCAGGCCGCCTACTATGGGCGCCGCTTCGGCGTCAAGCTGAACCCCGATACCCAGGTGGTTGCGACGCTCGGCTCGAAGGAGGGGTTTGCCAACGTTGCGCAGGCGATCACCGCGCCCGGTGACGTCGTGCTGTGCCCGAATCCGAGCTACCCGATCCATGCGTTCGGCTTCCTGATGGCGGGTGGCGTGATCCGCTCGGTGCCGTCGGAGCCGACGCCGCAGTTCTTCGAGGCGGTCGAGCGGGCGATCCAGCATTCGATTCCGAAGCCGATCGCACTGATCGTCTGCTATCCGTCGAACCCGACCGCCTATGTCGCGGACCTCGACTTCTACAAGGATCTCGTCGCGTTCGCGAAGAAGCACGACATCTTCATCCTGTCCGATCTGGCCTACGCGGAAGTCTATTTCGACGAGAACAATCCGCCGCCATCGGTGCTGCAGGTCCCCGGTGCGCTCGACGTGACCGTCGAATTCACCTCGATGTCGAAGACGTTCTCGATGGCCGGCTGGCGCATGGGCTTTGCGGTCGGCAATGAGCGCATCATCGCGGCACTGGCGCGGGTCAAATCCTATCTCGATTATGGCGCCTTCACGCCGGTCCAGGTCGCGGCGACCGCCGCGCTGAACGGTCCCGACGACTGCATCCGCGAGATGCGCGACACTTACCGCAAGCGCCGCGACGCGCTGGTTGAGTCATTTGGCCGCGCCGGCTGGGACATTCCGCCGCCGCAGGCCTCGATGTTCGCCTGGGCGCCGCTGCCCAAGGCGTTCGAGGCGGTCGGCAGCATGCAGTTCGCGACCCTGATGGTGGAGAAATCCGGCGTCGTGGTGTCGCCGGGCGTCGCGTTCGGCGAGCATGGCGAAGGCTTTGTCCGTATCGCGATGGTGGAGAACGAGCAGCGCATCCGGCAAGCCGCGCGCGGCGTACGCCGCTTCCTTGAAAGCGGCATCGAAACGTTGCACAACGTCGTTCCTCTCGCCAACCGGCGCTAATCCTTCCAGGTTGCTTAATCTCCAGGTCCCTTAAATCCATGGTCGCACCCCTGAACGTGGGCATAGCGGGGCTCGGCACCGTCGGTGCCGATGTCGTCCGCCTCATCGAAACGCAAGGACGGGCGCTGGCCGAGCGCAGCGGCCGCGGCATCCGCGTCGTCGCCGTCACCGCGCGCTCGAAAGCCAAGAAGCGGGGCCTCGACCTGCGCGGCATCGCCTGGGCGAAGAGCCCGCAGGCGCTGGCCGAAGATCCCAATATCGACTGCTTCGTCGAATTGATGGGCGGTGCCGGCGATCCCGCGCTTTCCGCGATCGAAACCGCGCTGAAGGCCGGCAAGTCGGTCGTGACCGCCAACAAGGCGCTGATCGCCAAGCACGGGCTGCGGCTTGCCGCCGCTGCCGAGAAGCACGGCGGTGCGCTGAATTTCGAGGCGGCGGTCGGGGCGGCGATCCCGGTCATCAAGACGCTGCGCGAGGGCCTCGCCGGCACCAGCGTCAACCGCGTCTACGGCATCCTCAACGGCACCTGCAATTACATCCTGACGCGGATGGAGCAGGAGGGTTTGTCGTTCGAAGAATGCCTGAAGGACGCCCAGCGTCTGGGCTATGCCGAAGCCAACCCGTCATTCGACGTCGATGGTCACGATACCGCGCAGAAGCTTGCGATCCTGGCGAGCCTCGCTTTCGGAACCAAGGTCGCGGAAAGCGCGGTCTATGTCGAAGGCATCTCCTCGATCACGCCGGAAGACCTCAAGGCCGCCGCGGAACTCGGCTACCGCGTCAAGCTGCTCGGCGTTGCCGTGCGCACGGCAAAGGGCATCGAGCAGCGCGTGCACCCGACCATGGTGCCGAAATCATCCTCGATCGCGCAGGTGATGGGCGTGACCAACGCGGTGGCGATCGACGGCGAGGGAATTCCCCCGATCACGCTGGTCGGGCCCGGCGCCGGCGGCGGTGCGACCGCCTCGGCAGTGGTCGCCGACATCGCCGACGTGGCCCGCGGCATTCGTGCCAAGCCGTTCGGGCGTCCGGTGGAGCGGTTGCGCGACACCACCAAGGCGCCGATGGAACGCCATGAGGGTGGCTATTACATCCGCCTGATGGCGCGCGATCTTGCAGGCACTGCCGCAACAATCGCCACCCGGCTCGCGGAACAAAAGATATCTCTGGAGTCCATCGTGCAACGGCATCCGGATGGCGTCGATGTGAACGGTGCGGCCAAAAAACCTTCACCGGTCCCGGTCATTCTGATTACCTATGCGACCAGCGAGGATGCGGTGCATCGTGCGCTCGCCGCAGTGCAGCGCGATAAGGTCATCAGCGGCCGGCCGCAGGTGATCCGGATCGAGAAAAACTAGCGCATGGCCTGAACGGGTCGGGCGTGAGACGATTGATGCGGGCAGGCTGGCCTGTCCCCGAGGCTTTAAGGAGTACGCCGATGTCGACCCATATTTCCGTTCCGCCGCAGATGCTGCTCGAGCGCATCCTGACGCTCGAAATCGTGCGCGTGACGGAGCGCGCGGCGGTGTCGGCCGCGCGGCTGCGCGGCCACGGCCAGGAAAAGGCCGCAGACAAGGCCGCGGTCGACGCGATGCGGCGCGAGCTCAACAAGCTGCCGATCGAGGGCACCATCGTGATCGGCGAGGGCGAGCGCGACGAGGCGCCGATGCTGTTCATCGGCGAGAAGGTCGGCCTCAATGCCGGCCCCAAGGTCGATATCGCGGTCGACCCGCTCGAAGGCACCACGCTGTGCGCCAAGAACATGCCGGGCTCGATCGCCACCATGGCGATGGCCGACGGCGGCACGCTGCTGCACGCGCCCGACGTCTACATGCAGAAGATCGCGATCGGCCCGGGCTACGCCAAGAACGTGATCGAGCTCGACGCGCCGCCCGCCGACAACGTCCGCCGGCTCGCCAAGGCCAAGGGCGTCGATCCCAGCGCCATCAACGTGCTGGTGCTCGACCGTCCGCGCCATGCCGACATCATCAACGGCGTGCGCTCGACCGGCGCTGCCGTGCAGCTGATCACCGACGGTGACGTCGCCGGTGTCATTCATTGCGCCAAGCCCGATGAGACCGGCGTCGACATGTATATCGGCACCGGCGGCGCGCCCGAGGGCGTGCTGGCAGCGGTTGCGCTGCGCTGCATCGGCGGCCAGATGCAGTGCCGCCTGATCCTCGATACCGAGGAGAAGCGCGCGCGCGCGCACAAGATGGGCGTCACCGATCCGAAGATGATCTACGGCATCGAGGATCTGGCGAGGGGCGACTGCCTTTTCGCCGCCACCGGCGTCACCACCGGCTCGCTGCTCTCGGGCGTGAAGTTCAAGAAGGACGTGATCGAGACCGAGACGGTCGTGATGCGTTCGGTCACCGGCACCGTGCGCTACATCAAGGCCGAGCACCGCCAGCTGGAGAAGTTCCACCTGGATTGATGACGGCTGTCGTTCCGGGGCGATGCGCAGCATCGAACCACAGATGCGCAGTTGCGCGTCGGGGAAGCTCGAGCTTCCGGGTTCGCGCTCATACGCGTCCCCGGAATGACGCAACAAGAACAACAAGGGGAGACGAGCATGTCCGATCTGTCCGGCGTCAAGGCACTGGTGTTCGACGTGTTCGGGACCGTGGTCGACTGGCGCACCAGCCTGATCAACGACTTCACCAAATGGGGCGAGACGCGCGGCATCAGGGCCGACTGGACGGCGCTGGTCGACGGCTGGCGCGCAGTCTATGCGGCCTCGATGGACGAGGTGCGGAAGAACCCGCAGAACGGCTACGTCATTCTCGATGTGCTTCACCGCCGCTCGCTGGAGAAGCTGGTCGCACAGTTCGACATCAAGGGTCTCACCGAGGCCGACCTGCAGCATCTGACGCTGGGCTGGCATCGCCTGCACGGGTGGCCCGACAGCGTCGCCGGCCTGACCCGGCTGAAGACCAGATACATCATCTCGCCGCTGTCGAACGGCAACGTCGCGCTGCTGACCAACATGGCGAAGTTCGCAGGCCTGCCCTGGGACCTCGTGATGTCGGCCGAACTGTTCGAGCACTACAAGCCGGACCCGGAAACCTATCTCGGCGCGGCAAAGCTGCTCTGCCTGCCGCCGGAGCAGGTGATGATGGTTGCAGCCCACAATTACGATCTCAAGCACGCGCAAAAGCACGGCCTGAAGACGGCGTTCGTCGCGCGGCCGACCGAATACGGCCCGTTGCAGAAAGTCGATTTCGAGGCCACCGGTGCCTGGGACATCGTGGCCAAGGATTTCGGGGAAATCGCCACCCGGATGGGCTGCTAGAACTGGTCTGCTATCCATTGAAGCGCTACGATTCCTGCCCGAAGCGTCGGTTCTGATTGGATTTAGAGCCGAAGCCCTAGATTTGTTTTGACGTGTTGCCGTCACGCGAACCGCTGCCCACTTCGCTCGAAAACGCTCTGGCTCCAGAAGGGATCATGACGCTCCACGCATCCGCACTGCCCGTCGAGGCGCCACAGGCGTTCCTCGGCGTGGCGCGGTCGCTGACCGGAAAGCTCTGGCGCGACCGGCTGGACGCGCGCGGGGCGGCGCGGGCGCTCGCGATCGTGCAGCGGCACAATCTGCCGGAAATGCTGGCGCGTGTGCTGGCCGGCCGCGGCGTCGCGATCGACGAGGTGGCCGACTTCCTCGATCCGACCATCCGCAAGCTGATGCCTGATCCCCACACGGTCACGGAGATGGAGACCGCTGCCAAGCGGATCGCGGATGCCGCGGTGCGCGGCGAGAAGGTCGCGATCTTCGGCGACTACGACGTCGACGGCGCGACCTCAGCGGCGCTGCTGACCTGGCACCTGCGCCATTGCGGGCTGGATCCGCTGATTCACATTCCCGACCGCATCTTCGAAGGTTACGGTCCGAACGTCGACGCTGTCCGCGCCCTGGCGGCAAAGGGCGCGACACTGCTCGTCACGGTCGATTGCGGCACCACCAGCATCGAGCCGCTGGCGGAAGCCAAGAAGCTCGGCATGTCGGTCGTGGTGATCGATCATCACCAGACGGGCGATGCGTTGCCCGAGGTCGACGCGCTGGTGAATCCGAACCGGCCCGACGATCTCTCGGGCCTCGGCCACCTCGCGGCCGTCGGCCTGGTGTTCGTCACATTGGTCGCCGTGAACCGCGAGCTGCGCCAGCGCGGCTTCTGGACCCGCGAGATGCCGGAGCCCGACCTGCTCAGCGTGCTGCATCACGTCGCGCTCGGCACCGTCGCCGACGTGGCGCCGCTGATCGGGCTGAACCGGGCCTTTGTCGCCAAGGGCCTGATCGCGATGCGCCGCCGCGACCATGTCGGCCACACCGCGCTGATGGATGTGGCGCGGCTCAATGGCCCGCCGGAGGCCTGGCATCTCGGCTTCATGCTGGGCCCGCGCATCAATGCCGGCGGCCGCATCGGGCGCGCCGATCTCGGCGTGCGGCTGCTGCTTGAAGGCGATGTCTCGGAGGCCGCGCGGATCGCGGCCGAGCTCGATCGCCTCAATGCCGAACGGCGGGTGATCGAGCAGGCGGCCGAGGCGCAGGCCGAAGCCGAGGCGCTGGCCTCGCTCGGCCTTGAGGACAAGGGCGCGGTGATCATCACCGCGGCGGAAGGCTGGCATCCCGGAGTGGTCGGGCTCGTCGCGGCGCGGCTGAAGGAGAAGTTCGCGCGGCCGGCCTTTGCGATCGCGCTCGAGCCGGGCGGCATCGGCACCGGATCGGGCCGCTCGATCGGCGGCGTCGATATCGGCAAGGTGGTGCGGCAGGCGGTGCACGACGGTCTGCTGATGAAGGGCGGCGGGCACGCGATGGCCGCCGGCGTCACGCTGCGCAAGGAGAAGCTCGCCGAATTCCGCGCCTACTTGGAAAGCGCGCTTGCCGCCGACGTCGCCAACTCGCGCCACGAGAACGAGCTGTTCATCGATGGCGCAGTCACCGCGCGCGCGGTGACGACGGAATTCGCCGCGACGCTCAATCGCGCAGGTCCGTTCGGTGCCGCCAATCCCGAGCCGGTGATCGCGCTGCCGTCGCATCAGCTGGTCTATGCCGACGAGGTCGGGCAGGCGCATTTGCGGCTGCGCTTCAAGTCCGGCGATGGTTCCATCGTCAACGGTATCGCATTCCGCTCGGTCGGACAGAAGCTCGGCAGCGCCTTGACGCAAAATCGCGGCCAGCAATTGCACGTGGCGGGCTCTCTTGCAGTCGACCGTTGGCAAGGCACCGAACGTGTGCAATTCCGTGTGCTCGACGTCGCGGCACCGGATCAGGGCCCGGCGGTGATCAAATAAGAAACGTTGGGAGTGGACATGGCAGGACAGGTTGAAGGCAAGGTCGCGCTGGTGACCGGCGGCGCGTCGGGCATCGGCGAGGCGATCGTCGAATTGCTCGCGCAGGAAGGCGCGACGGTTGTTGCGACCGACATCGACGAGTTGAGGGGGCCCGAGCTCGCCGCGCGGCTCAAGAAGGCTGGTCGCGAGGTGATCTTCCTGCCGCAGGATGTCACCAGCGAGGAGCGCTGGATCGAGGTTATCGCCGACATCGGCAAGCGCTATGGCCGCCTCGATATCATGGTCTCCAACGCCGGCATCGGCATCGGGGCGCCGTCGATTGTCGAGATGTCGCTCGCGGACTGGCGCCGGCAGACCGCCATCAATCTCGATGGCGTATTCCTGTCGGTGAAGCATTCCCTGCCGCTGATGCGCAAGCATGGCGGCGGCTCGATCATCATGATGTCGTCGCTGGCCGGCCTGCGCGGGGCGGCGACGCTCTCCGGCTACAGCGCGACCAAGGGCGCGGTGCGGCTGTTCGCCAAGTCGATCGCGATGGAATGCGCGCAGGTGAACGACGGCATCCGCGTCAACTCCGTGCATCCCGGCATCATCGACACACCGATCTGGGGCAAGATCCCGACCGGCGCGACGGGCGCCGGCCAGAACGCGCCGATCGATCCGGAGGAGCGCGCAAGGTTCGCCACGCCGCTCGGCCGCGCCGGCCAGGCGATCGAGATCGCGCAAGGCGTGCTCTACCTCGCTTCGGACGCATCGCGCTACGTCACCGGCTCCGAGCTTGTCATCGACGGCGGCATGAATGCCGGCGGCGTGGTGCGGCAACCGAAATAGTCTCCGTCGTTGCGAGGAGTTGAGCGGCGCATTTGCATCCCAACCGTCGTCGTCCCTGCGAAAGCAGGGACCCATACTCCGCGGCCGATGTTGTGAACGGGACTTGTCGTTCCAGCGGCGTGCAACAATCATCATCTGTGGTTATGGGTCCCTGCTTTCGTAGGGACGACACGGAGTATATGCTGCGAGCTAGCCACCCTGCCGCAAGCGCGCCAGCACCTTGAGCCCGCCGTACCCGTCGGCGGGCAACAGGCCGGTCCTGGTCTGGTAATCCTTGATCGCCTTCATGGTGTCGTTGCCGACGCGGCCGTCGGTGCCGCCGGTGTCGAAGCCGGCCTTGGTCAGCCGCGTCTGCATCTCCTGTACCTCGGCCAGCGTCAGCGCCCGCTCCGAGCCGGGGAACGGCTGGATGAAGGGCGGCCCGCCGAGACAGCGGTCGCCGAGATGGCAGATCGCCAGCGCATAGTTCATCGAGGGATTGTAGCTCTTCACCGAATTGAAGTTCGGGCCGAGCAGGAAGGCGGGGCCGCCCGCGACCGGGATCCAGAGCTGCGCTGACGCGTTCGGCTGCGGAAACGGCTGGCCGTCGGCCCTGACGACGCCGGCGCCGGCCCAGGCCGCGTAGGTGCGGCTGCTGCCGGCGCCGCCGCCGGGTGCGCGAACCTCGTAGCCCCAGTGCTCGCCGCGACGCCACTTGCCCCGATTGACGAGATATTTCGCGGTCGAGCCCAGTGCATCGTCGGGCCGGCCGAATGGCGAGACCTTGCCGTCGCCGTCATAGTCGAAGCCGACATTGAGCCAGACTTCCGGCATCCACTGCGAATGGCCCATCGCGCCGGCCCAGGAGCCGTTCATCTCCTCCGGCGTGCTCCAGCCGCGCTGCACGATCTTCATCGCGTTGATCAGCTCGGTTTCCCAATAGGCCTTGCGGCGCGGCTCGTTCCAGGCGAGCGCAGCAAGCGAGGGAAACACCGGCGTCATGTGGTTCTGCTGCACCAGCGGATCGCCATAGGCAGATTCAACACCCCACAGTGCGAGCAGCGTGCCGCGTTCGACGCCGAAGTCGCGCTCGATCCGGGCGAACAGCGCCTCGTTCTTCTTCAGCGCCTCGCGGCCGTGGATGACGCGCCAGTCCGAGACGCGGCGGTTGATGTACTGCCAGATCTGCTCGTGGAATTCAGGCTGGTTGCGCATCTGCCTGAACACGCTCATGTCGGGCTCGACCCGACCCATGCAGCGATTCCAGGTCGCCTCCGAAATGCCTTTTGCTAGCGCGCGGGCACGAAAATTGTCGCGCCATTGGTCGAAGCCCGGAGGGGACGCCGCCAGTGCGTCGAGCGGAGTGCCGAGTGTTACGCCTGCCGCGAGCGCCGCCTTCAGGACGGCGCGGCGGGCAGGGGATTTCAAAGAATCAGGCTGTTTCATCGGGCCACTGTAGCGGCGCCGATCGGGTGAGCCAAAAGCCACGCCGCCGCAGGAGCATTATTTGAGCATGCCCTTTTCGGAAAACCGGTTCCCACTTTTCCGGGGCATGCTCTAGGTATCCTGCAAATCTGTGGCGATTTTTGACAGCCATTGCCGGACAATCTGCTCCGACCCGGCGTCGAGGCTGGCGGCGAGCCGCCTCTCCTGGGCCTGGGCGATGTGGCGGCATTTCTCCAGCAGTGTGGTTCCATGGCTGGTCAGCGTCCACTGCAGCACCCGGCCGTGGACCGGATGCGGCGTCTTGCGGATCGCGCCGTCGCGCTCGAGGTTGCGGATGATCACGCTGACGGTCTGCGGCGTTAGCAATGCCACCCGCGCCAGATCGGCGCCCGAGAGGCCCGGATAGGCTTTCAGCATCGTCAGCACGACGAACTGGGGAGAGGTGACGCCGAGCTGCGCGAGCGCGCGCTCCATCGACAGCCGCGAGGCCGCATGCGCCTGGCGCAGCAGATAGGCGAGATAGCCCCGTTCGCCGCGCTTGCCTTCGCCGGGCGGCGGGATCGGGGAGGCGAGTACGGTGTCTGCAGCCGATCCCGGCCCGATCGCAACCTTGCCAGTCGCCCGTTTCCCCGTCGGCTGCCGCTCGGCGGCAGTTGATTTCCCGCGTTTCTGCATTCCCGCCATGTTGCCGCCGCCAATGTCTGCGTCTTGTCCAATATCAGAGCCCTGATAATATGTCAGTACACTGATAACATGAGGCCAGGCCAATGTCACATGCCCGTAAGGAATACACCGACTTCGAGAAGCTCGCCCCTGACGTGTTCGCCGCCGTCCGCGCGCTCGGGCAGTTTGCCGCCAAGGCCGGCCTCGACAAGCAACTGCTGGAGCTCGTCAAGCTGCGCGCCTCGCAGATCAACGGCTGCGCCTTCTGCGTGCAGTATCACATCCTGCAAGGCGAGAGCCTCGGCGTGCCCACAGACAAGCTGAACCTCGTCGTGGTGTGGCGCGAGGCGCCGCAGTTCTCGGCGCGCGAGCGCGCGGCGCTGGTCTGGACCGAAGCGCTGACGACCATGCCGAACGGCGTCAGCGACGAAATCTATGCCGCGGTCACCGCTGAATTCTCCGAGCAGGAGCTGACCTATCTGACTTCGGCGATCGCATCGATCAATGTCTGGAACCGGTTCGGCGCTGCCTATCGCTGGACCCCGCCGCCGCGTCGGCAGAAGGCGGACGCAGCGGCTTCGTAACGCCGAGACCGAAGAAACGGCAACTGACCAGGGGAGACGAACGATGAGCTCGATGACGATGACACCCTCTCTTCCATTCGCGCGGCCGCCGCGGCCGGTTTCGCTGGCCGTGGTCGCGGGGCTGGCCTGCGCCTTCGTGATCGGCAAGGCGCTGCCGACCCCGATGGATGCGATCTCCGCGGTGATCGCGCCGCTCTGCGCGAGTGCCAACGCGGCGTCGCCGCTCGACAAGGTCGAGGTCATTACCTCGCACGCGCTGCCCAACGTACCAGGCAAGCGTGTCACCGTCGTGCGCGTGTTCTACGGTCCCGGTGGCTTCACGCCGCCGCACCGCCATTCCGGTACGGTGACGGCCTACATCACCAAGGGCGAGATCCGTTCCCAGCTCGGCGGCGGGCCGGTCGAGACCTTCAAGGTCGGCCAGTCCTTCTTCGAGCCGCCGGGCTCGACCCACATGGTCTCGGCCAATGCGAGCACCACGGAGCCGGCGGAACTGATCGCGGTGTTCGTCGCGGACGAAGGCGCGCAGCTGACCACGATGCTGGAATAGCCGTCATCGAAGTCGGCCCAATTCCGCAGATCGCGCGCGCCGTCGAGCGCTGGACCAGTTTGCCGTGAAGTCCGCAGCAAACTGGACCTTGCAAGCGGAATCGAGCGCGGTGATTGATGGCGCGGCGGCTACGGCTGCAATGCGATTTCGCCGCTCGCGCGGCGGTCACCGAACAGGAGCGACCGATGGTCAATCTCAAGGGGCTTTCCGCCTTCCCGATCACGCCCTCGAATCGAGATGGGGAGGTCGATGCGGGAGCGCTTCGCGCATTGCTGGAGCCCTTGATCGCGGCAAAGGTGGATTCGATCGGTCTGCTCGGAAGCACCGGCTCATATCCGTATTTCAGCCGCGATGAGCGGCGGCGTGCCGTGCAGGTGGCTGCCGCCCTGGCAGGTGGCAAGACGCCGATCCTGGTCGGCGTCGGCGCGCTGCGCAGCGATGAGGCGGTGAAACTGGCGCAGGATGCACGCGATGCCGGCGCCGCGGCAGGCCTGCTGGCGCCGGTCTCCTATACGCCGCTGACCGATGATGAGGTGTTCGAGCACTTTCAAACGGTGGCGCGTGAAAGCGGATTGCCGATCTGCATCTACGACAATCCGGGCACGACGCATTTTCGATTCACGCCGGCTCTGGTCGGCCGCTTGAGTCATGTTGCGGGAATCCTGGCGGTGAAGAGCCCCGCGCTGGACGCTGCCGCGGTGCCGGGCCACATCGCCGAATTGCGCGCTGTCGTGCCGAGCGGCTTCTCGTTGGGGTACAGCGCGGACTGGAATTGCACCGAGGCGCTGCTGGCGGGCGGCGAGACCTGGTACAGCGTTCTCGCAGGAGTTTTTCCCAAGGTCTGCGTCGACATCGTCCGTGCCGTCGCAAGTGGAGACGCCGCCAGCGCGCGGCAACTCGACGCGCGGCTGCAACCGGTCTGGCAGCTGTTCAAGACATTTTCGAGCCTGCGGGTCACCTACGCGATCGCCAATCTCAGAGGGATCTGCGCGGCCGAGCCTCCGCGTCCGATCCTGCCGTTGCCCCCGGACGCCCAGAAGAAGGTCAGTGAGGTGTTGGCTGGAATGGAGATCGGTTGATCGCATCCATCAGGTTCGCGACGGAATTCGTTCCATCGCCATCCTGGCTTCCATCCGCGCGCAAAATCGGCATAACCATCGACAGGCGTGCTCGCTGACTGGGAGGCGTTCGATGCGATTGCCGGTGGTTCTGTTGACGTTTCTGATCCCCGCCGTAGCGTGGGCCGAGGAGCCCGCGACCAATGCGCCGGCGTTTTGGGGCAGTCCCACCGTCGACAACGGCGCCTGCTGCAAGACGCTTGGCGAGGTGCGTAGCAATATCGACCGGCTCGACCGCGAGATCGTGCGCCTGATGGCTGAGCGCGGCCGCTACGTCCATGAAGCCGCCCGCTTCAAGGCCAACCCCGCGCAGGTCGAGGCACCGGAGCGCGCCGAGGCGGTGGTGAAGAAGGCGATGGCGCTGGCGGAAGCGGACGGGCTGTCGCCCAAGGTTGCGGAAGTCGCCTATCGAGCGATGGTGCGCGCCTTCATCGACTACGAGCAGGGCATTTTCGCGGACGCTGCGGCACGCGGCGATGCCCCCTGGAAGAAGTAGGCGGACGCGGCTCACGATACGACCTCCCTTTCGGCGCGTGCTCGCGGGCGCGACGTTCGTCCCCGGCTTTATGGCCGCATCGATCCTCGCGTTTGTCGATCGGCGCGCTGCGCTCGTGATCGGCAATTCGGCCTATCGCAACACGGTGCAGCTTCCCATCCGCGCAATGACGCGACCGATGTGGCGCGGAGCGCCACGGCCCCGGGGCCAAGCGGCGTTTGCATGATTTCGGAATAATGGAATAATGCTGCTGATTTGCCCGACGTGTCAAGTTGTCGTGTCGAACGACGGCAGCCGTCGGCACCTTTGCATGGGGTTGTTTTCGATATTCTGGCGTGCGCCCGAACCGCGGTCTCCACTTCGCGCGCCCTAATTGCCGCCGCCTTCCTGGGTGTCGATGCGATGCACGACGTCGTCGGGCAGGGCATGGGCCACCGCGGCCGCAGGTCCGGGCTCCGGTCCGATCTCGCGGCCGCGACCGCGGATCAGCCGCTCATAGGCCGACACCAGCGTGGTGTAGGGATTGACCCAGAGCCAGCCGTCGCGCGTGAACACCTGCACGTCGAAATGCAGATGCCGTGACGTGCCGTTGGGATGGTCGAGATAGTTCGAGACCACGCCGATCTTCTCGCCCTCGCTGAGGCGGCGTCCGTTGAGCAGGCCGTCGGCATCCATCACGGACGGGTTCATGTGCATGTACCGGAAGCGGACGTGCTCGGTGCGCGTGTTGACCTGCAATGTCGCGGCCTGCTGCTGCGCCGAGCGGATCACGATACTGTCGCGCACCGCAACGACCGCCTGCTGCCTGGGGTCGCAACCGTCCTTGCTGTCGGCCGGACACGCACCGGGCCTGACATCCTGGCCCTGATGGCCGTAGCCGCTGGCGCATTGGCCGACCTCGAAACTGCGCGCTTCGCAGAAATTGTCCTGCCAGGGATACTCGTCGATCGTCGCGCCCGCCTTGCGCCTGGCGAAGGATTGCGAGTGTGCGAAGGCCGGTGCTTTCTCGAGCGGAAAGCGGATCTGCGAGTACACCGTGAAGTCGGCGTGGCCGCCCTGCTGCCTGCGTCTGCCGCTGCCCGCGACGATGTCGCCGCTCGGGCGGTAGGTGAAGTCCGCCGATTGCGCGCTCGGCCGCTCGGCGATGTCGGAGGCGATGTCGCTGCGCGGCCGCGACGGTTGCCCGCCGGCGACGCGCAACGCCTTCAGGAAGCGCTCGGCCACCGGATAGGCCTCGCGGCACGCCAGCCGCTTCGGCCGCGGCGCGCTGTCGAGGCACTGGATCGAAACGACATAGGGAATCCCGAAGCGGGTGAAAGCATAGCGCACATAGCCTTCACGGATGAAGCGGCGCAGGTCCGGAAACTGCGCGGCCAGCGTCTTGACCGGTTCGCCCTTGCCGCCGAGCCGGTCGGCGAGGTCGTAGACCAGGATCGAGCCCGAGATCTGCACTTCGACCGGTTTGGCAAAGGTCCGCGGCGGCATGCCATCGCCTGCGCCCGGGTCGAGCGAGAACACCGCGTCATAGCCGGACGCGCCGGCATGGAAGACATCGGCCGCGCGGAAGTCGGCCTGGTAGCGCGCGACCGGCAGGCTGTCCGGTGCGCCGCTCTGTCGTGCGTCGAGATAGCTTGCGGGGTCGAAAGGCAGCAGCACCGGGATCGGGCTCTGCGCAATGCCGGGGAACAGCGGCGATGTCACCGCGTTCAGCTGCACCAGCGCGGGCGTCGCGCGCGGATCGGTGGCCGGGACGCGACGCTGTCCGGCGAATGTGAAGCTGGAGGCGATGGCCGGGCGGGTGGTGATCTCTTGCCGGAGCTGGTCGAGCATCGAGCGCCATTCGACCCGCATGGCCGAGATCGAAGGCGTCCGGAATTCGTCGGCATGAGCGCCGGGAGGAGGCAAGAGCAGGGCTGCCAGCCAGCAACTGAAGAAGCTGACGACCTTCCTGTTCACTGCACTCCCCGGGTCATGTCTGATCGCGAGAGATTAGAGCAAGTTCCGGAAAAGTGTGTAGCAGTTTTCCGGAAAGTTTGAGGTTAAACAACAACCTGATGCGCGATTTCATTACGACTGTGACCGCGCCTGGCCCCTCAATCCTTGGCCGCTCAATCCTTGGCGCGTTCAACGTAGGAGCCGTCCTCGGTCATCACGACGATGCGCGTGCCGGTGGAAACGTGCGGCGGCACGCCAGTGCGGATGCCGTTGGACAGCATCGCGGGCTTGTACGACGAGGAGGCGGTCTGCCCCTTGGTCACGGGCTCGGTCTCGACCACTTCGAGCGTCACGCGCTGGGGCAGCTGGATCGCGACCGGATTGCCCTCGTGCATCGACAGCTTCACGGTCATGTTCTCCTGCAGATACGGCGCAGATGAACCGACGATCTCCTTGGAGACCTGGACCTGATCGTAGTTGTCGTTGTTCATGAAGTGGAAGCCGTCGGCGTCCTCATAGAGGTAGTTGTAGTTGTGATCCTCGACGGTGGCCTTCTCGACCTGGTCGGTGGTCTTGTAGCGCTCCGACACCTTCACGCCGTCGCCGATGCGGCGCATTTCGATCTGGCTGACGGGGGTGCCCTTGCCGGGATGAATGTTTTCGGCGGAGAGGACCACATAGAGCTTGCCATCCTGCTCGATGATGTTGCCCTTGCGGATGGAACTGGCGATGACTTTCAAAGGTGTTTTCCTGAATTTGAGAAGCGGGGGCGCAAACCGGACCGGCAGCCCCTCGGCCGTGGCGGCGATTTCGGGCTGCAACATACTGATTTGTCCCTGAGATGCCAGTCTTTTGCGGCCGAATTCGGCAGTTTGCCAACCGCCGGCAACGGCCTTCGGGGCGCCGCTAATGAGGGTCCTTGCCGGGGATTTTTCGGGCCTTCTCGTTATGTTCGGCAAGACTTGCCGGAACCGTGAATGTGCCCGTTTTCAGATCGTAGAGGCAGCAACCAGCCGACCGCGGCCACATCCCGCTTCCGCGGAATTGGCGATCGGACGCGTCAGCCGGCGTTCAGGTTCAGCCGTGGCGACGCATGGACAATGCCGGCATCTTTCGACAAGAAGGGACACGCTTCGCCGCATTCCGCTGCGACCAAGGTCATCTCGACCATGTATTTGTATGGAATCAAGGATTTGCGCCCGGCTCTTAAATTGGGGCGGTGGCTTGTTGATGTTGAATCCGTAACCGTTGGATCGGCCGGCCGATGACAGCCCATGACCAGCCGTCGCCCTGGTGGACGCCGTCACGCTACGCTGATCGCAGGCCATTCCTACAGGCGCGGACCGCGATCACGCGGGCGCTCCGGGCGTGGTTCGAGGAGCAGGGCTTTGCCGAGGTCGAGACCGCCATCCTGCAGATCTCGCCGGGTAACGAGACCCATTTGCACGCCCCCCGTACTGAGCTCAGGCAGGCCGACGGCACACCGGCGCCACGCTATCTGCGCACCTCGCCCGAGTTCGCCTGCAAGAAGCTGCTCGCGGCCGGCGAGCCCAGGATCTACGAGTTCGCGCGGGTGTTCCGCGATCGTGAGCGCGGCGACCTCCATTTGCCCGAATTCACCATGCTGGAATGGTACCGCGCCAATGCCGGTTACGACGCCATCATGGCCGACACGATCGTCGTCATCGCCCATGCAGCGCAGGCGACCGGGATCGCGCGGTTCTCCTTCCGCGGCAAGATCGCCGATCCCTTTGCCGAGCCGGAGTTGCTGACGGTTGCCGCAGGTTTCGAACGCTTCGCCGGCATCGACCTGCTGGCGACGATCTCGGGCGGCGAGGGCGATCGCGCGGCGCTGGCGTCGGCCGCGCGAGAGCGGGTGCGGATCGCCGACGACGACACCTGGTCGGACATTTTCAGCAAGGTGCTGGTCCAGCATGTCGAGCCCAATCTCGGACAGGGCCGCCTGACTGTGCTGTTCGAGTACCCGTCGCCGGAGGCCGCGCTGGCACGCACCAAGGCGGGCGAACCTGATGTCGCCGAGCGCTTCGAGGTCTACGCCTGCGGGGTCGAGCTCGCCAACGGCTTTGGCGAGTTGATCGACGCAGCCGAGCAGCGCCATCGTTTCACCGCAGCCATGGACGAGAAGGCCCGCCGTTACGGCGAGCGCTATCCGCTCGACGACGATTTCCTTGCCGCCATCGGCCAGATGCCCGAGGCGAGCGGCGTCGCGCTCGGTTTCGATCGGCTGGTGATGCTGGCGAGCGGCGCGCCACGAATTGACCAGGTGGTCTGGACGCCGCCTGCAGGAGAGCCATGAACAGGATCGATCCGAAACTGGCGGCAACGCTGCGCCAGCCGCGCGAGCTGGCCGATGCCGGCCTCGTGCCGGTCGCAGCCCTTGCCGAGCTCGAACAGGTGGCTGCGCGCTACGCGGTCGCGGTGACGCCGGAGCTCACGGCGCTGATTGATCCGGCCGACGCCAACGACCCGATCGCGCGGCAGTTCATCCCAAGCGCTGACGAGCTCGTCGAGCAGCCGGGCGAAAACGCCGATCCGATCGGCGACGATGCGCATTCGCCGGTCGCCGGCATCGTGCATCGCTATCCGGACCGGGTGTTGTTCAAGCTCGTCCATGTCTGCGCGGTCTATTGCCGGTTCTGTTTCCGGCGCGAAATGGTCGGACCGGGCAAGGCCTCGGCCTTGTCCGACGATGCCTACCGCGGGGCACTGGAGTACATCCGTAGCCATCAAGAAGTCTGGGAAGTCATCCTGACCGGCGGCGATCCCTTGATGCTATCGTCGCGCAGGTTGTCCGAGATCATGGCTGATCTCGCTGGCATCGATCATGTGAAGATCATCCGCCTTCACAGCCGCGTTCCGATCGCGGATCCCGAACGGATCAATTCCGACATGGCCGCGGCGCTGCGGGTCGACGGGGCGACGACCTGGATCGCAATCCACGCCAACCATCCGCGCGAACTGGGCGCCAATGCCCGCGCCGCGTGCGCGCGCCTTGCCGACGCCGGCATCCCGTTGGTCAGCCAGTCCGTCCTGCTGCGCGGCGTCAATGACGATGCCGCGACGCTCGCGGCGCTGATGCGCGCCTTCGTCGAGTGCCGGATCAAGCCCTATTATCTGCACCACGGTGACCTTGCACCCGGCACCGCGCATTTGCGCACCACGATCGAAGCCGGGCAGGAATTGATGCGGGCGTTGCGCGGGCGCATCTCCGGACTGTGTCAGCCGGACTATGTGCTCGACATCCCGGGGGGCTACGGCAAGGCGCCGATCGGCCCGACCTATTTGTCGCAGTCAGCTTCCCGCGAAGGGGAAGATCCGGTGGAGCGGCGGTACCGTATCGTCGATTATTGCGGTGACGTTCATCTTTACCCGCCGCAACCGTGAGCCTGCGATGAGCGGGGCCGGGGACGGACGGCAGGCGCCGCCCGAGGACGAGGGCAGCCGCGGCGTCGAAAATGCTGTGATGTTCGGCTTCTTTGTGGTGCTGGTTGCCGCGGGAATCTGGCTCCTTGGCACGATGGCCGATATACGGAAGATTCAGGATTGCGCAGCGCAGGGGCGACGCAACTGTGCTACCGTCGAGGGGCCGGAACGGGCGCAATAGGGTTGAGAAGCGGAGACGCGAGATGCGGAAGACTGTTTTGTTGATGGCTCTGATGATGGTTGGAGCGCCCCAGGTTGGTACGTCCCAGGCATGGGCGCAGCAACAGGGCGGATCGTCCTCCATGCAGAAGAACGCGCCCGCGCCGGAGGCGCCGGTCGGACATCGTCAGCCGCGCCGCGGCGACGTTCCCAATGAAAAGAATATCAGCGATCCGAACAACACCGCGAACAAGGAAGACGCTGCGCTCGACAAGAAGATCAAGAGCATCTGCCGCGGCTGCTGAGCCAGCAATAGCGTCGGCACGGTGCCGGATCTACGCTACGCGGCATCGGCATCACGCGATAAGGTGTGGGCGCAAAGCTTTGCGCCCCCCGTGCACAGTTCGTAAGCGCTAAATCCTCACTCTGGGCGATTGCTAGCCATACTTGAGGGTGGTGCTCTGTCCCACCTCGATGAGATAGCCATCGGGATCACGGATGTAGCAGCGCCACTCGCCGTACTTCTCCAATGGCGGCGTGATGAACTCGGCTCCTCGACTTTTCCATAATTGGTAGCAGGCTTGGATGTCCGCAACACGGATATTCAAGAAGCTGTTGATGTGGTTGGGGTCTGGAACGCTGAGCGATACTGTGGGCTTGTCCGGCGTCGGTCCGCCCCCGACGTTCAGGATCATCCAGATATTTGCGAGCTGAAGATACCCTGGCGCGTTGCCGTCTCCGAGGCTCAGAATGCGTGCGCCGAAAACCTTTTCGTAGTAGCGAGCCGATCGCTCGATATCGGTAACGGTGAGAAATTGCGCTATGCTGATCCCCTCCTGCGGGGGCATCTCGTAGCTCTTCTGCTCGATGTTTACGCTCATTGGGAAATCCCTTTCCTACAGAGCCCAGCGACCATTAGACACCCAAAACCCGTCATATGCACCCAAATTGGAAGCCTCGCGCTCGCAGGGGTGCCAACTCGCCGATGCCCGGAAGCTGGCGGAGCGCGATCCGGTGCGCACCGCCAGCAAGCACAAATCCATTCGGCCGCGTCAGGCCGAACGCTCCTGCAGGCCGTCACGCCGCACGCTGCGCCTGGCGTCGACGGCATCGGCCAACTGCTTCAGCACGTCAGCCGTCGTCGCGAGATCGATGCAGCCGTCCGTGATGCTCTGGCCGTAGGTCAGCGGCTTGCCCGGCACGACGTCCTGGCGTCCCGCGACAAGGTTGCTCTCGATCATCACGCCGATGATGCGCTGGTCGCCGCTTGCGACCTGCTGTGCGATGTCGGCGGCAACCAGCGGCTGGTTCTCCGGCTTCTTGCTGCTGTTCGCGTGGCTGGTGTCGATCATCAGCCGTGGCGCGACGCCGGCGTGGCCGAGCTCGGCCGCGGCAGCATCGACGCTTGCTGCATCATAGTTCGGCACCCGGCCGCCGCGCAGGATGACGTGGCAGTCCTCGTTGCCGCTGGTCGCGGCGATCGCCGAACGGCCGCCTTTGGTGACCGCCATGAAATGGTGCGGGTGCGACGCCGATTTCACCGCGTCCGCCGCAATCCGCACGCCACCGTCGGTGCTGTTCTTGAAGCCGACCGGGCACGACAGGCCGGACGCCAGCTCGCGATGGATCTGGCTCTCGGTGGTGCGTGCGCCGATCGCGGCCCAGGAGACCAGATCGGCGATGTATTGCGGCGTCGTCATGTCGAGGAATTCGGTGCCGGCCGGCAGGCCGAGATTGTTCACGGCCGACAGCACGTTGCGTGCAAGGCGCAGGCCCTTGTTGATGTCGAAGCTGCCGTCGAGATCGGGATCGTTGATCAGGCCTTTCCAGCCGACGGTGGTGCGCGGCTTCTCGAAATAGACCCGCATCACGATCTCGAGGCGGTCGGCGAGCTGTTCGCGCAGGCTGGCGAGACGCTCGGCGTAATCGACGGCCGCCGCGGGATCGTGGATGGAGCAGGGGCCGACGACGACCAGCAGGCGGTCATCGGTGCCGTTGAGGATCGCGTGGATGGCGTTGCGGGCGCCCATCACGACGCGGGTCGCCGTCAGGGTGCGCGGGACCTCCCGCATCACCTCTTCGGGCGTACTGAGCTCTTTTAGTTCCTTGATGCGAAGATCGTCTGTCGTACTCAACACGGCTGGCTCCTTTGGATTTCGGGACCTGCCGGCACACAAAAAAGCCGCCAGGTCTGGCGGCTTGTTTTGGACGTTTGCTGCAATTCTTCAGATTGAGCGCGATCCTCCTGCCGCCAGCGAGCTGTCGTAGCTAAAGTACCAAAAATAGCTGGTGGCGACGGTGATCATGGCGGGCTCTATACCCGACGGATATCGGCCTGTCACCCCCCAAAACCGCGGGTGAGCCGGTTCGCCGTCAGGTGTTGCGCGCCGCCAACGCCATACCTATCAGGGTCGCCCCGCCGAACATCAGGTTGAGGCCGACCAGGAGGCCGATCGCCCAGCCCGCCGACTCCGGAAGGCCCGCGATGATGAAGAAGGCGATCACGATATCCATCAGGCCGGCGATCAGCAGCCAGGACCAGCGTCCCGACAATTCGCGACGGTGCTCCAGCGCATACATGATGGTGGCGACGCCCTCGGCGACGAAATAGGCGCCGACGACGATGGTCAGCGTCAGCACGCCCTGCACTGGACGGGCCAGCAGCACCATGCCGGCCAGCACGGCGAGCGCGGCCGAGATCAGCGACCACCAGAAGCCCGGCATGTTGCGCGCCCAGAAGGTCACGATCAGTCCGCCGATGCCTGAGATCAGGAACATCCAGCCGAGGAAGATGGTGACGGCGAGGCCCGCGAATGTCGGCACGATCATCGCCGCGATGCCGAGGATCACGAGCAGGATGCCTTCGAACAGGAACGCCTTCCAGTGTTGCTTGACCGCGGCCTTCATCTCCGATCGCAGTTTGTCGAGATCGTTGGACAGGGTCATCGCGGCTCTCCAAATCTGCAACCGTAAAGTCTGCGAGCTTCAAGTCTTCGAGCACGGGGTCTGCGAGCGTGCGGCGTATCCTAGCTCTGGCCCGGCGCCGACGGAAAGCCCTCCGCGGCGGTCCGCATCCGGTTGCGGCCAAGGAAATAGACCGCGGTGGTCGCGACCAGCAGCGCCAGTCCGATCAGGATCGAGGTGAGGCCGATCGGGACCAGGATGAACGACGCATTGCGCTCGGGATTGACGTACCAGTGATGCAGCGACGTGAGCAGGAACGAGACCCCGGCAAAGCCGGTGCCGCCGCCGACCAACAGCAGTGCCCACATTCGCCGCAGCTGGCTCAGCCGCTCGCGCGCGACGTCGGTGCGCGGCGCATGATGCCTGCCGAGGCGGCGCACCAGGCGGATCGCAAAGCCGATCGAGGAGAAGCCGATCAGCACGCTCGCCGAACCAAGCAGCAGGCGCGTGGTCGAGCTGAGATCGGGAATGCGTTGGAGCGCGAGCAGCGGAAAATCGAACGCCGTGTGCAGCGCGACCGGAGCGACCAGCACCAGCGCCCAGTTGGTGATGCGCGCCCAGTCGCGGTGGCCGCGGTAGGCGCCGAGCGCGCCGCCGGAGCGCGCGATCGCAAGGTAGGCGCCGGCAATGATGCCGAGCGCGCCGTGAAACGGCACCGTGAGCACGCTGCGCAACGCCGCGAGCGCCCGCCACATGTCCTTGTGCTGGACGAGATAGGCGAGGTTCTCGTAGGCCGCAAATCCGAGGCCCGCGGCCGCGCCATACACCACCGTATCCATCGGATCGGCAAAGGCGCGGCGGCGGGTCGAGATGGCGACGATGACGAGGACCTTGACGATCTCCTCCGGTGCCGCGACGCCGAACGCCGCGCGGACCGCCTGCGTTGCCCAGGGATTGTCGGGAATGGCAAGCAGGGCATTGAAGGGAATTCGCGCCAGGCCGAGCAGCGAGATGCTGGCCGCGCCGAGCACGAAGGCGAGCCACACCTGCACCGCCGGTCCGGGGCGCTCGTCGGCGGCAATCACCAGCCACAGCACCAGCAGCGCGGGCGCAATGGCGGCGGCGCCAATCACAGTCGGAAGCGACTCAAGCAACAACATGGGGTCAATCTGTTCTCGTGAAAGGCAAAAATGGCCGCAAACCCAGCACTTTGCAAGGTGGCCGGCGGTCGCGGACACGCGCTTGGGAATTCACGTTTGGCTGTATCCGGCGGCTGGCACGGTTGGATCCTGGAGGATTGCGCGGCGGCCGCGAGCGCGCCGGCGAACGGCATGATAGAAGTGTTCGATCAGACGGGAGACGTTACCGGGTGCATTTACGCGCAGCAGAGAGTCACACGCGATCGATCCTCAAAGCCGTCAGCTGGCGGACATTGGGGACGCTCGATACTTTCGCCATCAGCTGGTTCATGACCGGCAAGGTCGCGCTCGCCGGCTCGATCGCCGGACTCGAGATCGTCACCAAGATCGCATGGTACTACGTACACGAGCGGGTCTGGGCAGTTGTTCCGTTCGGACGGCGCGCCTGACCCGCGCGACCGGTGCGACAAGGCAGGATTTTCTGGGAACGGACCGGGCAATGATAGACCCCGCTGGATTTGCGGGGCCGTGCAGGTGCGCGAGAACAACATCCACTTCTGGATTGAAAACAGTGTTCACGCTGTTGGGCAATTCGGGACGGCGGGAGTGTCGCAGGACGTTGGCGAATTGGTTCGTCGCTCATTGCCGGGGCTGAAGGTTGGCGGCCTCCGCCGTCTCTGCGAACGGCTACTTCGGAGCCGGAATCGCGGACCGGCGACGCTGCATGGAACGCTGCTCCATCTTGTTGGGGAGGGCGGGAGCGCGTGATGGCGTGCTCGTCACCGATAGATGCCGCGTGCGGGGCGATGACGATGACCAACGGCCCGCACGGCAATATGTTCCTGCAATTGGAACAATCCCCGGGCGGGCCGAGGCACATCTCAGGCTGCTTCAGCGTTGATGGCTGCGACGGCCAGTTTGGTCAGCGCGTCGTCGGTTTTCTTTTCCTCAGCCAGGGTCTGATCGAGAAGCTTGACCGCGTCGTTCATGCTCAGCCTGCTGGCCCATGCCTTGAGCGTGCCATAGCGGGAGATTTCGTAGTGCTCGACCGCCTGTGCGGCGGCAAGCAGGCCAGGATCGAGCGCCGGCGTGTCGGCGTATTCGTCCATGATCTCCTTGCCCTCGTCGATGATCCCCTCGATCGCGTCGCACTTCTTGCCGCGCGCCGGCTTTCCCAACAGCTCGAAGATCTTCTCGAGCCGGTCGATCTGGCCTTCGGTCTCCTCGTGATGCTTCTCGAAGGCTGCGCGCAATTTATCCGATGACGCTGCCTTGGCCATCTTCGGCAGCGCCTTATAGATCTGCTTCTCGGCGTAGTAGATGTCCTTCAGGGTGTCGAGGAACAGGGCGCTGAGGTCTTTCTCCGGCATTGACTTTCTCCATCGCAACGGTTGATTTCGCGATCCCAACACGGGCGCAGATGCGATGTTCCTATTTGTGGTGGCTGGAGCTTGAGCCAGCTGAACCGATCATTGCGTCAGCAGGCGTCGGCAGGTTTCGACGAACACCTCGGCGCCGGTGACGATGTCGGCGTCGTCGGTGTTCTCGCTCCAGTGATGGCTGATGCCGCCGATCGACGGCACGAACAGCATCGCCGCCGGCATGATGGTGGCGAGGACCTGGGCGTCATGGCCGGCGCCGCTCGGCATGCGGATTGATTTGCCGCCGGCGCAGGCGGCGCTCGCGGCCTCGATCGCATCCTGGAACGCAGGCGTCATCATCGCGGGCACGCCGGTGCGGATCCGCTCGACCTTCACGCCGCAGCGACCCCGCGCGGTGGCGTCTTCCGCCAGGCGATGCAGGTGCGCCTCGAGCCGCGCGATCACCTCGGGATTGTCGTCGCGGATCTGGAACAGCATCTCGGCGTGGCCTGGGATGATGCTCGGCGCGCCCGGGTCCAGCGTGATGCGGCCGGTGGTCCAGACCGTGCGCGGTCCGCATAGCGCAGGGAAGCTGTCGTCGATTGCGACGTAGAACCGCGCCAGCGCCAGGCCGGCATCCTTGCGCGCCGCCATCCGCGTGGTGCCGGCATGGTTCTGCTCGCCGGTGAAGGTGATGCGATATTGCCAGATGCCGACGATGGAGGTGACGACGCCGATCTTGAGCCGGCTGGCCTCCAGCGTGTCGCCTTGCTCGATATGGGCTTCGAGATAGCCGATATGGCGGCCAAGCTCGGCGGTGAGGCGCGGGCGGCCGGCGAAACCCGCATCGTGCAACGCCTGTCGCATGGTGCGATCGCTGGAGCGGTCGCGCGCAGCATCGATGTCGGCCTCGGTCACGGCGCCGGCAAACGACCGGCTGCCGAGGAAACTGCCGAAATGTCCCTCCTCGTCGCACCATGCGGCGACCTCGACCGCGCCGTTGATGCCGGGATCGCCATTGATGACGCGCGCGGCTTCGAGCGCATAGATCACGCCGAGCGGCCCATCGAGCCAGCCTGCATGGTTCTGGCTTTCGAGATGCGAGCCCGCAAGCAGCTTCGGTCCTGCTTTCGCACTTGTGCCGAACACATTGCCGATGCCGTCGATCGTCGCGGTGAGTTCGGCATCGGGCAGGTGGGCCGCAAGCCAGTCCAGCGAGCGCAGATGCGGCTCCGAGAATGTCGGCTTGTGCACGCCGGTCTTGTAGGCGCCGATCGCGCGCAGCGCATTGAGATCGGCGAGCACGCGCTTGCCGTCGAAGCGACCGTTGATGCCTGGCATGGTTGGACTCCGGATGAGCGTCTTTGGTTTGAGTCTTGATCTACGCCTTGATCTACGTCTTGGCGCCGCAATCCCGTCTTGATGCCGTCGCGGTTGGATGCGACGGAACAATCAGGGCAAACGATTTCTTAGCGGTTCTGCTCTTAGGTCGCAGGTCTGATGTCTCGGTACGAATAGCGTGTGAGTGTGATCATGTCTGCATTCCGGAACTGGGCTCGCAAGGCCGCTATGCTGTTTCTCCCGATCGCGCTCGGCGCCTGCGCGCAGGTCTCGCAGCAATACAGCATGACGACCCCGCCGCCGGGAACCGGTCCGCTGGCCTGGGACGGCGCCGGGCAGGATCCCAATCAGCCGCAGCCGCGACGCCATGCGCGGAATGTGTCGCCGGCGGTGGCGGAGACGCAACTGTCGGAAGCGGATGCCGACGACCGGCTGGCGCGCAAGCTCGTGATCTGCAGCACCTGCATCAAGCAGACGCCGGTGGCGGCGGCCGCGGCGCAGCCGACCAACCGGCAGGACGTCGCGAGCGTGACCAATCACTAGCGCGCTGTCGCCAGACGTCGATCCGGCCTGCAGGCCATAGTTAGGTCACGATGTCGTTCGATGCGCAGGCCCATGTCGTTCCGAAGAATGTCGTTCCGTAGACTCATTGTTCCCGCCGTCGTCGTGGCGCTAGCAGCCGCCATCCTGATTCATGGGGGCGGTTCGCGGGCCCATGCGCATGTGCCGTCGCATTGCGGCTTCTGGACCTCGATCGAGGCCGGATTGTCGTGCAGGTAATCTCCCGCCTGGGCGGCAGTCCGGGAAAAAGCGTGTCTCGACGCTTGCCCGTCCGGCCAATCGCCACTATACGTTCGCCCGTCGCGGCCGTTCGCCGGTAGCGGCCAGTCTGGCATATCTCACGTGTAACGTATTGATTTGCCGGGAGTTTTTGCTCCCTTCGTCTATCGGTTAGGACGCCACCCTTTCACGGTGGAGAGAGCGGTTCGATTCCGCTAGGGAGCGCCATCGCGCAAACCTTTCATAAAAGCTGCAACAATTTCAAACCCTTAAGCCGGTGGCATTTTTCTGTTGGACGTTTTGTTGGACGGCGACGAAATGCGATCTGTCCCTAACTTGTTCGCGGCGTCTAAACGACGGGAAAGTGCGCTGACAAGCTGCGCTTTTTTGCACCCCGGAACGATCATTAACTCGCCGCGCTGAGCTCAGGATCGGGGCGCACCGGTTTCTCTAACGAGCTCCTGGCGCGAAGCTAGTTCGATTGTCGCCGCAACACTATTCATGGCCGCGCTGAAAAAACGCGGCGAGCAAAATCATGGTCCGAAAGACTCTTCTCCAAAAAAAGGGCCGGCATCTCTGCCGGCCTAATTTACGGGAAAAAGCGTACTAGACGAGGTCAGTATCGCGCCGCGACCGGGGCGCCGTAGCCGCCGAAGCGGTAGTTAAACCGGACGGTGACCATATCGACGTCTTGGCTGATCCGGTCGTTGAGCACGGCCGCAAGGCGCGGATCGGCGACGGAGAAGGAGTTATTCGAATGCCCCATGAACAGATGGTCGTATTCAACACCGACAGACCAGTTTGGTGTGAAGCCATACTCAAGGCCGACACCCACTGTGCCGCCCCAGCGCGTGTTACTTGCCGAGACCAGACCGAGCCCGGTGAAAGTGTCGAATATATCAAGGCGATTGCTGGTCACGGCCGCGCCGCCCTTCACGTAGAGCAGGGTCGCATTCCATGCCCAACCGAGTTGGCCTGTGAAGAGGCCGATGCCGTCAGTCTTCACGCGGGTTGAGAGCGTCGGATCGAACAGGCTGACGCGCGTGTTGCTGAGGTCAGCCCAATCGCCTTGTGCTTCCAATCCGAATACAAACTGATTGGCTTGCCAGCGATACCCGATTTGCCCGCCGAAAACGCCTCCCGAACGATCACGGCAACCGCTTGCCACTGTCCCTGCAACTGTAACGAAATCCACGCAATTGTTGCTTTGGCCCCAGCCGCCGTTGGCGCCGATGTAGAAACCGGTCCAGTCATAAATCGGCGCCACCATCGGGGGCGGCGCCTTGGTGTAGGGACGGGCCGCCAAATCCGCGGCGCTTGCCGGTGCCGACGTGCTCAGCGCCATCGCACCAATCGCAACAACCAACAGCTTTTTCATGTGAATTTCCTCCAAGTCCGCTTCCGTAGTCCCCGAAGCGTTTTCGGCCAAGGCAGGAGCGCCCACTTCACGATTCCACCACCAATTGTAAGATGGATGCTGCCGGTATCATGTAACGGAAAGGCCACACCCGCCTGCCAAATTTCGAGGGTAAGGTGTTAACGCAGATTAAGAATTAGGCTCCGCCTTCTGGATAGCGCCGAAGGGGACCGCCACACCTCGCTCGAGATTGGGGGCGACAATTCGCACCAAGAGCGAGAACCCCGTCTCATGACGACTGAAACAGCTCGCGATCCGTCCCGCTTGAGTTCATGCGTCGAGTTTTGCGAGTCCTTCCCGGTCCATCAGGACGACTTGCCTCTGTGTCACCCCGTTGAAGCGGAGTATCCTTTTATCTCGCATGGTTGAGAGTGCCCGCGACACAGTTTCCAATTTCAGTCCGAGATAATCGGCGATGTCGCGACGATTCATCGGCAAGGTCAGTTCGTCCGGATGAACCAGCCGTTCGTCCATTTCAATCAGGAACGCGGCCACTCTCTCCAGCGAACTCTTTCGGCCCAGAAGAAGCATGTGGTTCTCAGCGTGCTGAAGGTTGAGGGTGATCAGACTGAGCAGGTTCGTTACGCCCGTAGATTCGTTGGCCATTGCATCGAGAAGGCTACGCCGTCGTACTATGCGAACTTTGGTTTCAACAATCGCCTCGGCTGTAAAGCGATGGATTGCGCCGTTCTCCAATCCGAACATGTCTCCGATCAGGTGGAAGGAGTTGATCTGGCGGCGACCATCGGGAAGCAGCTTATAAGTCCGCACTGCTCCGGAAATGGTTTGATAGACGTACTCGGCATCCTCTCCCTCGCCAAAAAGCTCAGCCCCTCTGCGATACGTGTACTCACTGGAGAAGACGCGCTCGCCAGCGAGGGCAGCTAAGCGTCCGTCGGATGGCTGGTGGCTCGATCCCTTGACCCTGACCAACATCATGAACTCCCGCACATGAGTCCAAAACTGCGAGACGAACGGCAGGCGACTGAATTCAATCCATCAACTAGAAATCGCAATTATATCGGAAAAAGCGAACTCCGTAAATTAGTTTCGCTTGAGAAGGACGGCGGCGGGGTCTGACGCGCATGTGCAGTTTGTGCCAATGACACTCAAAAGATATCCGCATAGCTGTCGGCTTTTGCCAGACGGGCGCACGCTTCCTTGCTCTGACTCAACGATACGACGATCCGATCGACGCAGGCCGACTAGGGACATTGTTATGCGGGTTCGAAATATCCTGCTTGGGCCGCCAGCGCAGAAACCGACGACCCAGCGTTGTGGGCCAGATGCGGACGTCGGCGGACTCGTTCGACGACCTCATTGCCGCTGGTTCTGACGTTCTCAACACGGCGGATATGGATAGTAACCGCAGCGTCGGCCGTAATAGTACGCTCCGGTAGCCGCTGCTCCGACGGCAGCCGCACCTACCGCAGCTCCGTAGTACGCGCGCCGATGCACTCTCCTATGAACCCCCGCGACGCTGCCAGGTGTGAGCGGGCGACCGACACGAGCGTCAGCTTTGTCCAAGGAGATAACGACAGTTCCCGTAGGCGACAAGTGAAGCGAAACGGGAGATAAACACAACATCGCTGCCCCGAGGGCCGCGCCGACTACCGTTAGCGTTTTCATGCACTTCTCCCGATCAGGTTCTTGGCCCGCACTGAGGCGGCGCTATTTTGGTTTGAATGCTTTCAGACCGACCCGATCCGTCAATGGTGCATTGATCCATATCAAGTCCCACCCGCTATTTCCGGTCTTCGCGCCACGACAATTGTCAGTATGGGCCACTATCTGCACCTGACGGCGCGACCTTGACCTAGATCAAATCATTGATGTCGGTGCCATCGGTCTAATGAGAGAGCTGCCGAATGACTGCCGGTCGGCGCATGCTTCTTAGCCCATTTCTGGGATTTGATTAGTTGGCCGAACGCGTGAGGGCTGCAGATGTCGGACAATCCCCTAGACGTAATCGAAGCCGCCATTCGCTCGGCATTCACCAGTTACCCAAGGGAAGACGATCCCGATTGGAGAAGCCCACATTGGATCAAACCCGAAGAGTGCGCGCACTTGGCGCAGGGCATACTGCTGGAATTGCAGGCAAAGGGGTTTGAGATCGTGAAGAGACAGAATTGATAGATAGACGGCGGGGCGTCGCCTTCGAGCCTGGCGCCGGCGAACACGCGGTCCAGATTGAGCCTATGACGTTTGGAGACGGCCGAGAGCATGCCGGTGATGTGCGTCAGGTCGCGATTGGCCGTCGCGGCCAGGACTTCACCGTCGACCACGCGCTCGATCCAGTGGTCGGTATATTTCAGGACGTCATCGCGCGTCAGCCGCGTGTTGGCCTTGTCGCCGATGACCGTGATCAGCAGCTCGATCGCGTGTTTCTTGCCGTTCTTCCATTTCTTGAACTGACCGGCCGACATCTTGGCGATCGTCGTTTTCTTGGCGACCTCGAACTCATCGCAGAGGCCGGACAGTTTGATCTCGGGCAGGTCGACGCCGCCCAGAGTCGCCGCGGCCGTGGCAGGGTCATGCCGCCGATCACCCACCGCGAGGGCATCGATCCGGCGGAGGATCTCCGCAAGGGCCTCCCGGGCGACATCATCGACCCGCCTGTATGTGAGCTGCAGGGCGTGCGCGCGGTGCCGGGCCTCCTCGAGCGCGACGGTGGCGTCCCGCGTTCCCTGGCCGCGGCGACCTCCAGGATGCCTCAAGGTCAATATCCAGCTGGTCCGCGATCCGGCCGGCGCGGTTGCCAGATCGATCGTCGGCAACGCGAATTTTGGTCGACTGTTTGACGATCCCGCGAGGGTCGACAGCTGTGAACTCGGGTGGCACCCGCCGCACGAAATGCCAGTACCCCTTTTCGCTTGGTGAGACGCTACGGCATCGGACCCTGTTGGACGTTTTGTTGCAAACCAGCATCCTAGAACCGGCGGCTAGAAGTCAATAAATTACGAATTATCCCGAGACATCAACAGCATCGCCGAGGAGGTGATCCGCGCCGCTAGGGAGCGCCATCGGCGCCAAACCGGAAATTATCGGAGGCGAACGCCGCCTTGCCATGCGGTTCGGCTCGCTGTGAACAACGGCACAATCATCGCAATCCGCCGATATTTCGCAACCCTTTGGTAAGCCCATGGCGATAGGCGTGAGCCCGGGGATGATCTGATGGCTTTAGGGTCCAAGAAGCGCGAAACGCGCAAATCACTGCGCCAATCCGGCTGGATCACGCTCGACGGCGGATTCGCCGCCCGGCCGTGCGTGGTCGAGGACATTTCCCCGTCGGGCGCAAAAATCACCGTGCGGGACAACAACACGCTGCCGGCCAAGCTGCGGCTGGCATTTTCGCGCGACGCCCGCACCGGGCGCGCCTGCGAAGTGGTCTGGCGCGAGGGCAAGACGTTCGGCGTCAGATTCGTGCGCTAGCCTGATCTCGCCGCGCGCGATAAAAGGCCAGATGCGCAAGACCTGCTTCGCCGTCATCGCCGTCCTGCTGCCCGCCGCTGCGTTCGCGCAGGCCGGCGACCGCCGCAATTTCCAGACGCCGCCCGATGCCGGCAGAACGCTGCCGTCGAAATCCGTTGCGCGGAGCAATCCCTGCTCCTCGTACGGACCGGGCTTCGTCAAGGTCGAGGGCTCCGACACCTGCGTGAGGCTCGGCGGCGCCATCAGTGTCGGTGCGGGGGTGTCCGGCGGTCGCTGAGCGGATTGCCGCTCACGACATCGGCGGCGCGACGATGCGCACGAAGGCCGGCCGCTGCGCGATCTCGCCGAACCAGCGTTCGAGATGGGGCAGCTTCGGCTTCGTGACGCCCTCGACGCCGAACCAGCGACGCGCAAAGGCGCCGAGCGCGACGTCGGCGATCGTGAACTGATCGCCCTCGACGTAGCGGCGGCTTGCAAGCTGCGCCTCGACGACGCGCCACACCGCGCCCGCGGCATCGGCGTCCTTCTGGCTCTGGAGCATGTCGCGTTTGTCCGGCGCCGTGCGCACCAGCCCCCAGAACAGCGGGCGCTCGACCGGTTGCAGCGTCGACAGCGTCCAGTCGAGCCAGCGGTCAACGGCGGCGCGCGCCTTCGGCGCCTGCGGATAGACCGGCGAGGTCTGACCGTAGGCCATGCAGAGATAGCGCATCACCGAATTGGATTCCCACAGCACATAGTCGCCGTCGACCAGCGTCGGGACGCGGCCATTCGGATTCATCGCGAGATAGTCCGCCTGATCGTTCTTGCCGAACTGCATGCCGGCATCGATGCGCTGATAGGGCAGGTCGAGCTCGGCGAGACACCAGAGCACCTTCTGCACATTGACCGAATTGGCCCGGCCCCAGATCGTCAGTTGCGGCTTGCTGTCCATGACGCGCTTTCTTTCCGCTGTTGTGCTTTGGGCGCGTTCTTAGCCGAACCGTCAGGGAAAAGCGCGTGGTGAATTGTACCGAGCGCAAAAAAAGAGGCTCCGCCGCGATGCGGCAGAGCCTCGTCGATATCAGTCAAAGCGCAGTCAGTGACCGAACAGCAACCACAGCACGATGATCACCGGGATCGGCACACCCAACAGCCAAAGCAAAAGTCCTTTTCCCATCTCCTCGCCTCCTCGCATTCGTGTGAGGAGGCAACGTCAACTGCTGCGTCATGTTCCTCGCGATCGCTCCGCGTTTCACCGATCGAGAAACGCGGATAGGAACGTGTGCGCCGGCGCGGCGTTTACCAGTGCCCGGTGTTCGGCATCGAGGCCCATGGTTCGGCCGGCGCCTTCGGATCGCCCTTCTGCAGGAGCTCGATCGAGTGCAGGTCGGGCGATCGCACGAACGCCATGTTGCCGTCGCGCGGCGGACGATTGATGGTGACGCCCATCTTCATCAGCCTCTCGCAGGTCGCGTAGATGTCGTCGACCTCGTAGGCGAGATGGCCGAAATGGCGGTCCTCGCCATATTTCTCCTCGTCCCAATTGTAGGTCAGTTCGACCAGCGGCGCGCCGCGGCTTTGCGGCAGCGACTTGAGCAGATGGAGATCTTGCTCCGCGCAGAGAAACACCAGCGTGAAGCGGCCCTTGTCATTGTCGATGCGACGCACTTCCTTCAGCCCCAGCGCGTCCTGATAGAATTTCATCGCGACGTCGAGATTGCGGACGCGCAGCATGGTGTGCAGATAGCGCATTTTCTTGTCCTCCTGGGAATTCAGAGATTTTGTTTTGGCTCGGGCGGAGACGCGCCAAGAAATAGCAGCAAAACGCGGCGCGGGGCAGGGGGCCCGCATGACTTTTGCCGACCGCTCCGGGCGTTTGCGTTCTCAAGCTTTCGCGAGCGCTCGCGCGCGCCGAGTGACCATGCCATGCTTGCGCAGTACGCAACACGAGAAAGCCCCGCCCAGGAAAATTCTGGAACGGGGCTTTCGTGGTCGAGCCTTGGAGGCACGGCCCTCTATCTCATCGAATGCCCATCATCGCCAATCAAGGACGCGCGAGGTTGGACCTCCTCTAAAAAGCAAAACCCCGCGAGTGGGCTCGCGAGGTCTGATGCCGGCCGGCCTTGGGGAGATCGTGCCGGCAACCAGCCATCTAACGGTGCGCGCGCCGGCAGGTTCCACCTCCCCAAAATAGAAAGCCCCGCAGGCTGGATGCGGGGCTTTCCCAGTTGACGGACTGGGGATCTCTCAGGGCGTGAGCCGTCAACTGTTGGGGACCAAACTTAAGGTTGAATTTATAAAATGCAACAGCGCCGCGTAGACGGAATATCCTCGTCCCACAGCGCTGCGCCACACGCTGGGCCCTGAAATCCCCAGCGCACTTTTGTCTTGGCGCTGCGAAAAAGGTTCAAAGGAAAAGCCCGGCGAGGGGGATTTGCGGGCGTTCAGGGCCGGCCTGGCGGTGGGCCCCGGATCACGCGCGATATGCGCCGGCGCGCGCCGCCGCGTGTGCAATGCAAACGCAGTTGGCCGGTTGCGATCTCACACCTTGATGTCGAGAATGGTCTCGACGGCATCGCGGTCGGCCTTGTTCTTCGCGGCGAAGACGTCGAGCACATCCTCGCTGATGATGCGCGGCTGCTCCTTCGCCGTTTGATCGACGACGAGCTGCACTCTGGCTTGCGTCACTTCGACAGGTACGGGGTAAACGAGCATGGCTCTCTCCCTCCGGCCGTCGAACCCTGTCAGGGCTTTCTTAACGATTTGTAAGCGCCTGGGCCCGCGCTTTCGGTTCGAATCGGCGGCCGGGCGGTATCGGCCCCGCTCGCCTGCCGCCCTGCTTGGGGTCATACTGCGGGCCTTTGGGACCGGACGGCGCGATCGATGAGGAACGGGCTCTATTCGATCCATATCCATATGATGGACGGCGTGCGGGGCCGCGATAGCGGCGTCCTGATCCTGCGCGATGGTCTGCTGATCGGCGGCGGGCCGTATTTCTGGTCGGTCGGGGCTTACACTGCGGGCGAGGGCACCTGGAAGGGGCATCTCAGGACCAACCAGCATTCCCCGTTGTCCGATCCGTTCGCCCGGCCGCTGTTCGCCGGCCAGGAGGTGACGAGCGGCTTCTCCGGCACCTTCAGCGGTGACCAGGCCGAAGTGTTCGGGACCGTGCTGGTTGGAACCCGCAGCCTGAGCTTCCAGGCAACCCTGAAAAGGCTGGCCGACGCCTGATTGCGGCAAGGCTGTGGATGAGTGCGCAGCAAGCTTCGCATTCTGTTCGGCAAATCGACTTGCAGCAGCTGTGGATTTGCTGCGGACAAATGCGGGATATCGTTGTGGCTGATGTCGCCGCGGCCTCAGGCATCCCAACGACACCTTACCGGGCCACCGCTAACCCTACCGGGTTAGGTTAAGAGCAGCATCGCGTTGTCACCACCTGTGATTGCGGTAGGGATGGTCGTAGGTGACAGCCATGACGCCATCGTTCCATAGCGCTGACAGACCGACCCACCGGCGCGTGATGGTGGCGGGCTTGCTGATCTGTTCCGCCTTTGTCGCGATCAGCTTCTGGCTTCGGCCGCAGCCGGAGAGCGGCAAGGTGCTCGTAAAGGCGGACCGGCTGGTCCGCACGGCAGGAGAGGCGCGGAAATCAAACTAGAGCCGAAATCAAACTAGAATCGTCGACCCGAGCCGCGCCCCGGCGCTCAGTCCGGCAGCTTCCCGTTCGGATGCTTGTGATACATCGCGATGCCGATAAAGCCGGCAAAGCCCATCACATTCAGCAGCAGCTCCATCCACGCCGGCATCGATGCCAACCTCGCTCACGGTCAAGCTAATCATTGAGGTTGTGTTTTTGTTCCAGCGCTAACCGATGGTAGCTTTGCGCTATCGCGTGGCTGCGGGATCTGAAGGGGCGTTTTGCTGCAACCATCCGTTTGCGCCCGCGTTGGTGCCCATATCCACGTGAGGAGATTGGCCATGAAAAGGACATTGGCAGTTTTGGCGGCGGTTGCGACAGTGGGCGCAACGATGGTCAGCGCGCCGGCGCAGGCGCGTGGCATCGGCCCTGGCTTGGCTTTCGGTCTGGCAGCCGGCGCACTCGCCGCGGGCGCCGCAGGCGCAGCGTACGGCGCGTATGGCCCATACTACGGGCCCGGCTACTATCCGGGTTACTATGGCCCGCGCTACGGCTACTATGGTCCCGGACCCTACGCCTATTATCGCGGCCCGTATTATCGGCACCACTACTACCGTCACTACTGGTAACGGCGACCAGCCCGGAGCACAAAGCTCCGGGCTTTCTCAACTGCGCGTCATGGTGTGATCGCGCGGAAGTGGGCTCGGGTGGTCAATGGCTCGCCGTGTGATCGTGCTCCGGTGAGCGCACGCGGTCGCCGCGACATCAAGCGCTCTTGCGCTGCAATCCACTCCAGACATTGCCAAGCGTGTTGTCGTAATATTCCTGGCGATCGCGCTCGAACTTCTGCTGCGTCGCGCGGAAGCTGGCAACGCGTGCGACGATCTCTTCGCGCTCGCGCGCGGCACTGTCTTTCTGATCGGCCATTGCCCATCCTCTTCGTCATGGTCCTATCCCCGCCGCGCATTGGCATCAGTGAATTGGGCGTCAATGCGGAGCAGACTTTGCAGGATTGTGATGAAGCCAAGGCAGCCGAAAAGGCAGCGGAACAGCGACGAGGCTGACGCGCTGGCGGAGCAGGTCGCCAACGCAACCCGATCACCGCGGCCTCACCGCCGATTGCTCGCGTGATGGTTGAGCTCGCAATCGCGCCGACCATGCTATAGTCGCGGCCGGCCAACCGGATCATTCCCAGTGATTGCAAAAGATCTGCGCAGCGGTGTCGAGCGGCTCGGCAACATGATTGCCGAGGCATCGTCGATCGTGCCCTTCACCGGGGCGGGTATCTCCACCGAGTGCGGCATTCCCGACTTCCGCTCGCCTGGCGGGTTGTGGACGCGCAACCGGCCGATCCCGTTCGACGAGTTCGTGGCCAGTCAGGAAGCGCGCGACGAGTCATGGCGTCGGCGCTTCGCGATGGAACCGACATTTGCGGCCGCCAAGCCGGGGCGCGGGCATCGTGCGCTCGCGTCACTCTACCGGGCCGGCAAGGTTCCCGGCATCATCACGCAAAACATCGACAATCTGCATCAGGCGTCGGGCTTCAAGGCCGATGACGTCATCGAGCTGCACGGCAACACCACCTACGCCCGCTGCATCGGTTGCGACAAGGACTACGACCTCGCGTGGGTGAGGCTGCACTTCGACAAGACCGGCGCTGCGCCCGACTGCGCGGAGTGCGGCGATCCGGTGAAGACCGCGACGATCTCGTTCGGGCAGTCGATGCCCGAGGATGCGATGCGTCGCGCGGCGGAACTCGCAAGGCACTCCGACCTGTTCCTGGCGATCGGCTCTTCGCTGGTGGTGTGGCCCGCCGCAGGCTTTCCGATGATGGCGAAGGAGAGCGGCGCGCGGCTCGTGATCATCAACAACGAGCCGACCGATCAGGACGACGTCGCCGACCTGGTGATCCGGCATGACATCGGCGACACGCTTGGTCCGTTCGTAGGCAATTGACGCCTGATTGATTCGCGGCTGTGCAAGCCTGTTCATAGTTCCGGCAAGAATCGTTTTTTAGCTATGCCCGGCAAGCGGGAGTGTTATCTTTTGGTTGAGAGATTCGCGCAGCGTCCAGGTGAGTTGTCCAAGTGAGTTGGTCATGGAGAGCAGCGTGTACAGGGTGCGCCGCAACGTCGGCGCTCTGCATTTGATGTGTGGGGTCCGGGGTCATGGGGTCGGACGGATTTGAGTCCAAGAAGCTCGGCGGACCGCCCATAGGCGGAGTTGGGCAAAGCAGGATTGCACAAGGCGAGTATGGCAGCGCGCCGCGCGATCCGGCGATGGATGCCTTCTCCGGTCTCGGCGACGCCGCGGCCAACCTCGTCGAAGTCTCCGGCGTCATCAAATGGTTCGACGCCTCGAAAGGCTACGGCTTCATCGTCCCCGACAATGGCTGGCCCGACATCCTGCTCCACGTGACGGTGCTGCGGCGCGACGGCCATCAGACCGCCTATGAGGGCGCGCGGCTCGTCGTCGAGTGCGTCCAGCGCGCGAAGGGCTACCAGGCCTTCCGCATCGTCTCGATGGACGAGTCGACTGCGATCCATCCGGCGCAGATGCTGCCGCCGCGAACCCATGTCACCGTGACCGCGACCAGCGGGCTCGAGCGTGCACAGGTCAAGTGGTTCAACCGGCTGCGCGGCTTCGGCTTCGTGACTTGCGGGGAGGGCACGCCCGACATTTTCGTGCACATGGAGACGCTGCGCCGCTTCGGCATGACCGAGCTGCGCCCCGGCCAGTACGTGCTGGTACGGTTCGGGCCGGGCTCCAAGGGCATGATGGCCGCCGAGATTCACCCGGAGACCGGTCCGTCGGCGCTGTCGTCGCACTGAGCCCCGCGCTGGACTCCCTGACGGAAACGTGAGCCGTCGGCGAGCGGTCAGGGCTCTGGCATTTGCCGCGATCATCGGGTTAGGGTCCGCCGGAAAATCTTCCCCGGTGTGAGTATTTGTCGATGGATTTCGATCGCATGGTTGGGCGGCTTCGCCCGTGGCTTCTGGCCTCCCTCGTCATGATGTTCGGCGCGCTGCTGGCCCCAGCCGCGCAGGCTGCCAGCGTCCAGCCGCTCGAGATCGTCACCAAGTCAGGCGTGCACGTCTTCTCCGTCGAAATGGCGACCACCGAGCAGGAGAAGGAGACCGGCCTGATGTACCGGAAGGAGCTCGCGGACGGCAAAGGCATGCTGTTCGACTTCACGCCGGAGCAGGAAGTGTCGATGTGGATGAAGAACACCTACATCTCGCTCGACATGATCTTCATCCGCGCCGACGGGCGCATCCTGCGGATAGCCGAAAACACTGAGCCGATGTCGACCAAGATCATTCCGTCGCGGGGGCTCGCCAGGGGCGTCCTCGAGGTGATTGCCGGCACCGCGCAGAAATACGGCATCCAGCCCGGCGACCGGGTCGGCCACCCGCTGTTCGGCGGCCACTAGCTCCCTGTTCCCAGCGGTTTCCGGGCGGGTAACCGTTGCCGATGTCCCAGCCGGAAGTCCCGCACCAGCGCCTTGCTGGCGCTGGCTGAAGCGTGTATCCACGGGGCTTCTCGGAAATGTCGGGGTATAGCGCAGCCTGGTAGCGCGGCAGTTTTGGGTACTGCAGGTCGTTGGTTCGAATCCAGCTGCCCCGACCATTCAAATCAAAGACTTGATAGGTTTTTCGAGGCTTTTTACTTCCCGGATTTTGCGTCTGGGAAGGAAGAGGGCGGCGTCTTGGACAAGTCCGTCGAACTTACCGATCCGGCCACCGAACTCGCCGAACTTGTTGAGCGGCTGCGACCGACGAAGCGAATGCCGACTGGATTAGAAGTAATCGCTGGCGTCGCGGTCGCTCAAAACGATGGGATCTCTGTTGATCTGCTAGCGATTGTGAAACAGCGAATCGCCTTCGTCGCGAGGAGCATTCCTGAATTTGCGGATCCTGATGGTCAGCTAGCCGGTGAGGCTAGCGCGGCACGCACGCCCGTGGCGACATGCTCTCGCTGATCGGGCTTGCCAATGTGGGGGATCCGAATCAGCCGGGTCCGCGACAAGCACATCACGACGCTCCGCTGATCCACAAATCGTGGTCAGTTGGCATCCTGAAAGAGCAAGCGCGGGACCGAAGCCCCGCGCTCCGCTCGTCGCAACTTCAGCCGCCCGGGCGCTGACCAGATCAACGAGCAGGCGGGTTGTAGCGATCCAGGATCACGGTTCTTTTGCCACTCTCCGACGGTCGCGAGATGGCGTCGTCGAATTTGTGATAGCGGTCAAACTGCTGCTGCTCATCGCGCAGATGTGGCGCTTCGGCGGACGCGTAAGCTCTATTTGCACCGTTCCAGTGATCAAATCCCGACACGACGCAACCCCGTCTTGATTCAGATGCAGGTGGGTTAGCATCGTTGTAAGGGTATCTCTGTATCGCCGTGGCAACACCACCAGCAATCCGCGCGACATGAGGACACGGATTGTTTCTGTGGCTCTCTGTGCGTGAACAGCGTTCTGGCACGGGTAACCACGCTTCGGCCGGGATGTCTTGCCTGACGCAACAACGCCGCCTGGACGGAATATGGGTCGTCCAGACGGCGTCGCCGAATACTGGGCCCTGAAATCCCCAGTGCCCATGGGTCGTCCTCCGCGGGAAATAGGTTCAACGTCGCGGCGCCTTGCCGCTGTCGCAACAGGGGGCGGACCGAAACCTGATCTCGAGCGGATGTGGCTTGCCGATGGTGCGCGCGGACTGGCAGGTTGGCTCAGCCTGACAAGACCAATCCGCGAGGAAGCACCATGGCGCGCAGACTGATCGATATCTCCGTTCCCCTGCAGAACGACGTTCCGGCCGATCCGCCGGGCAATCACCCGACCATCCAGTATATCGACCACCAGCAAGGGCTGCCCCGCATGCTGCAGTTCTTCGATGGGCTGAAGGCTGCGGATCTACCTGACGGGCAGGGCTGGGCCGTCGAGCAGGTCTCGCTCTCCACGCACAACGGCACGCATCTCGACGCGCCCTGGCATTTCCATCCGACCATGAACCGCGGCGAGCGCTCGTGGACGATCGACGAGGTGCCGCTGGAATGGTGCTTTCAGCCGGGCGTGAAGCTCGACTTCCGCCATCTGCCTGACGGCTACGTCGCGACCGCAGGCGATGTCGAAGCCGAGCTGAAGCGGATCGGCCATACGCTGTCGCCGCTCGAGATCGTCGTCGTCAACACCAGCGCCGGCGCGAAATACGGTCAGGCTGATTACGTCAATTCGGGCTGCGGCATGGGCTATGAGGCGACGATGTATATGCTCGATCGCGGCGTGCGGCTGACCGGCATCGACGGCTGGAGCTGGGATGCGCCGTTCGTCTTCACTGCGAAGCGATACGCCGAGACCAGGGACGCCAGCCTGATCTGGGAAGGCCACAAGGCCGGGCGCCACATCGGCTACTGCCACATCGAGAAGCTGCACAATCTCGAGCAATTGCCGTCGACCGGATTCATGGTGTCGTGCTTCCCGGTGAAGATCGAGCGGGCGTCGGCGGGGTGGACGAGGGCGGTCGCGATCCTCGACGATTAGGCGCCTTCGGGCTGTTCCGCCCAGTTCGGGAACCCGTGGACATGCTGTGCATTACGGCAGGTTGTTGCGGCATGGCTACAGCCAGAGGCAGCCGAATCTGCTCTTATGCACGTCGTAGATGCATTGGGTGATCGGGCCGGCGGCTCGTCCTCGCGTCCCGATTTCTGAAGCGTTCTCTCCCGTGACTAGAGCCCCGGCGTCTCCCGGGGCTCTTTCTTGCGTGCCGGAGATGAGCCAGGTCCCAGCCGGTAAACCAGTCCCAGCAGGACAACCAAGCCGCAAAAAGAAAATCAGGTGCGCCGGGACCGACGCACCTGATTGATGTCTTCAATATCGCTTGTATCGGCCGTCGGTTGTTACCACCGGCAAACGCGAACACCACGCGGGGTCCACCAGCAACGGGGCCCGACGTAACCGCCGTAGTAGCCATAGCCGCGGCCATAGCCCCACCCGCGGCCGCGACCCCAGCCACCGCGATAGCCATAGCCACGTCCGCCACCGCGCCAGGCTTGCGCGGGCGAGGTGGTGGCCCCGACCAGGATGGCAGAGGTACTTGCGACATAGACGAACAACAAAGCGACTGCTGCGAGGCAACGAGTCAGGATATTGTAGCGTTTAGTCATTCCGAATATCTCCAGTCACTTCCAAACATCTGAACTGATGCTGGCTGTCTCGCCTAGACGCGCGAGACCGGCGTTCGGTTCGAGCATGCTAAGAGAATAGTTTCACTAAGGTTCTTGCGAGCGTGACGATTCTATTGAGACCAACAGGTAAGGTCAAGTTACGTTCCCGCCTGCAAAGGATGATGTGGTTGCTACACTCATCTTGTCGTTCATCCGCCGTTCATTCTGTTCATCTTGCGTTGCGCCGATGCGATTTGTGCATCACAGAAGCAGAGATTTGCGAGCCGCGGAAAAATGTCGTCGAGAACTTGAAGTCGACACGATCATGTTCTCTGAGCGTCTGAGAATCCTCCCCGAAGAGTGCCCATGCCGAAACAACACACCTACGTCCTTGGTCTCAACGTCTACGACCATGACGTGAGCGCCTGCCTGCTGCGTGACGGCGCGATCGCCTATGCGATCTCCAAGGAGCGCATCACCCGCGAGAAGCATGCCTCGGGCTTCTACAAGGAAGTCATCGACTACTGCCTGTCCGCCGAGGGCATCACGCTCGACGACGTGGATCTCGTGGTGCGCAACAGCTACATCCTGCCGGTGCCCGAGATGGAGGAGCGGATGCTCCACCAGGACATGCCGGGCTTCCTGCCGATCGCCGAGCGGAACAAGGCGATCAAGCATCCGCTGTTTCGCGCGAAGTCCGACAAGGTGGTGTCGATCTCGCATCACCTCGCGCATGCCTATAGCGCGTTCGCGGTGTCGCCGTTCAGGGACGGCGTCGTGATGATCGTCGACGGTGTCGGCAATTATCAGGTCGACGCGATGGAAACCTATCCGCAGGATGGGGCATCACCGCTCGCCCGCGAGTCCGAGAGTTACTACAGGTTCGACGACACCAGGCTCGAATGCCTGAAGAAGGTCTTTATGGAGCCGGCGCGCGGTCTCCTGTCGGACGAGTTCTACAACATGCCGGGTCTCGGCGCGCTGTATAGCCGGGTCTCGACCTATGTGTTCGGCGACTGGAACAAGTGCGGCGAACTGATGGGGCTTGCGCCCTATGGCCGCCATGAGCAGGTCGGCCATCTGCTTGAGATGAAGGACGGCAGGCTGCACGTGCCGTTCTGGGGCGCCGAGAACCAGCAGCCCTTCGTGCTCGACAGCGGCAGCTGGGACAAGAGCCCGTCGATGCGGCACTGGGAGGACATCGCTTGGCGGGTGCAGGACGACACCGAGAACGTGCTGCTGGCGCGGGCGCGCTGGCTGCGCGAGACCACCGGCGCGAAGAACCTCTGCATCGCCGGTGGCGTCGCGCTGAACTGCGTGGCCAACGGGCGCATCGCGCGCGAGGCCGGCTTCGAGAACGTCTGGATCCAGCCCGCTGCCGGCGACGACGGCATCGCCATCGGCTGCGCCTATTACGGCTGGCTGGAGATCCTCAAGCAGCGCCGGTCGTTCGTGATGGACCACGCCTATGTCGGCCGGCGCTACAGCGACGCCGAGGTCGCGGCCGCGCTGCAAAGCTTCCTGGTGCGCATCCAGGTCGACGCCAAGCGCAGCGACAATATCTGTCGCGATACCGCGAAGCTGCTCGCCGACCAGCGCGTGATCGGCTGGTTTCAGGGGCCCTCTGAATTCGGTCCGCGCGCGCTCGGCAACCGCAGCCTGATCGCCGATCCGCGCAAGGCCGAGATGAAGGACATCCTCAACAGCCGCGTCAAGCACCGCCAGGCCTTCCGCCCGTTCGCGCCGATCGTGCTGGCGGAGCGGATGAAGGAGATCTTCGAGGGCGAGGAGGACTCGCCCTACATGCTGATCGCCAAGCCGGTGCGGCCGGAGTGGCGCGACAAGATCCCGGCGATCGTGCATGTCGACGGTTCGGCGCGGGTACAGAGCGTGCGGGAAGAAACCAACCCGGTGCTGTATCGCCTGCTGAAAGAGTTCGAGGCGCTGACCGGCGTGCCGGTGCTGATCAACACCTCGTTCAACGTCAAGGGCGAACCGATCGTCGAGACGCCGCAGGATGCGGTGAGCTGCTTCCTCACCACCGGCATCGACAACCTCGTGCTGCACGACACGCTGGTGTCGAAGACCGCCATGCACAAGGTCGTCACGCCTGTGATGACGACGTTCGGCGACGTCGCCACCATCGTCTCCTCGACCACGCAGGACGGCAGCCGCGGCGGCTGATCACAGTCCTCCAGGCAAGCTTGTCGCGGCGGATCGAGGACTATCCGGCAGGGGGCGGTTCCATGCCGCGCCCCAGCCCGAACTGGCCGACCGGCCCCTCGACGTGAATGTCGAGCCCGGTCATCTTCGCGAACAGATCGACATTGGTGGTGCCGATCGCGCAGCCGCCGAGGCCCAAATCCGTCGCCACCAGGTACAGCGTTTGGGTCAGGACGCCGACATCCTTCAGGATGAGCGCATAAGCGATGGCGCTGTACTTCCAGGAGATCCGGCCAAATCGCGCGGCGATCGTGATCAGTATCTGCGGTGGAGACGGCGCGTCCATGGCAAATCCCGCGCTCTGCAACATGGCCTCGAATTGTTGTGGGCGAACGTCGATGGCCGCCAACGCATGCGCATCGGCGTCATAGTGATAGAAACCTGGCGTCAGGCCGTCGCAATTCGCGACGGCCAAATAGAGCTCAAGCTCGTAGGCGCTGCCCGCTGCCGGATACGGCCTGCTGGTATATTCGATATCGGGACCATCATCGGCAAGCTCCAACTGCCCGCTCCATTTCGCCCGGACCCGCGCGACGTTGTTCAGGAACCTCGAAAGTTCGGCCAACGTGATAGGCTTGTGATTGTCGAAATCGCGAGTTGAATGCCTGTCATGCAGCAGTTGTTCCAGCGGCGAGGCGATGCCGTCGGATTCCGGCAGCTTGATGCTCTTACCGGGCCATGCAGGTCGGATCGCGGGGAGCGGCGCAATCAGGCTGGTGTGCGGATAGAGGCCACCCAGCGGACTGGCCTGTCGGCCTTCCGTGCTGCGGACATGGAACAGCAAGTCGTGAAAATCCCAGAGCACGAGGCCGTCATCGCCTTCCGCCCTTCGCAGCGTATCGCGTTGTTCCGCGTCGACTTCGATCAGGATTTGGCAGTCCATCAGCAGCGCAAGTAATGCAGGGCCCGGATAGCCATCCAGACGTCGGATGCGGCTGATCTTCTGAGGAGTGGCAAGGATGGTCAGCAGCGCCGCAATCCGCGCATCATGGATCCTCAACAGCGCGCCGGCCCGCGGTGATTCCAGGATCATCTCGGTGCCGCGCCGCCGTAGATAGGCGAAGCGTGACAGCACGATAGTTGCAGCATTGTCGAGCTTTGGTGTTCGCGGCCAGTAATCAGGGGTCTGCGGCTCGATCGTAACGAGATCGTTGGTATCGCCCGTACGCGCCAGCCGATATTCCAGCAGGCCGCGGCGTGCCAATTGCCGCATCAGGCGCTCGACTTCTCGCTCGACCGCATCGCCTTCAGAGCGAGGGAGTGGCAGGCCTGCCTGCAGTTCGGGGGCGCGTTGCGCCGCGTCCGTGCTGAACGTTCCCAAAGGCTCCGGATAGCCTTCTACAAGGGCCGCTATGGTCCCGTCCGGTTGCGCTTCGAGCGCGACAAGCGGATTGAGCCGAACGAGCACAGCCGGCGGCGCGGAGCGTGGCGATTTCGTTTTGCTGGGCGCGCGCACGCCTGTATCACCTCAAGTGTGCGGGAGGAATGGCGTGAGTTCGCTTTCCAGCGATGGCCGATCGCGCAATCCGAGCTGGACGGGCACATCATAGAGCCGCCCGGGCGCGAAGCGGCGATAGAAATGGCGCATCCCGGGAACGATGACCCGGACCACCGGTACCTCGACGTCGGGCCGCGTCTGGTCGAGGACGAGGAAGTCGAGACCTGCGCGCGCCGCGATATCAACGCAGGCATCAACCTGTGCGCGGGTGTTGTCGAGCGGCACGTCTGGCGCGGCGGCCGGCGGGATGACGGGATTGGCACTTGGGATCAGGAATGGATGTTCGTCGAGCCGCAGCGGATTGACGCCGTCGAGGCTCGGCTTCTCGCCGCTGCCACCACCCATCAGACCGATCGAGAGGAACTGATTCAACTCGGTCAACGACCGCAGCAACGCGATGCGCGGATCGAAATGAGCGCCCGAACCGAACTCGATGTTTTCCTGACCGTTCTGCATCCAGTGTACGATCGCAACATAGGTCGGAACGCCAAGATCGCTGGTGATATCCAGCACCCAGAGCCGCCGCCCGGATTCCTCGAGTTGGGTCTTGAGATCGCGGACGTAGGAATCGTCGAACTGGTCCAGGTCGACCGCAGCGCGTTGTGACCGGTTGTACCACCAGATCGCATAGGCGTCGCGCTCCATCAATTCGAGGAAGCCCTGCACGATGGCTTCCTCGCGGGTATTGCCGGCAGCGCAGCCGTTGGAATCTGCGGCGAAGGGGGCGGGACCTTCGTAGAAGAAATAGAGCAGGCTGGTCGGAATCTGCCTGAACCTCTTGTCGCGCAACGACCAGACCGGCGTCCATTCGATCCGGGCGGACGGATCAAACGGCTCCGGCGCCGGTTGGGTGTGGTGTGAGTCGTGGTGGTTCGGCTCCGCCCTGTTGCGATACTGCTCGTCGCTGAACAGCAGGATGTCGTTGGGGCGGATGGCATCGCCCGACGGAAAGTCGGTGAAGCGCTTTCGGGCCCGGATTTCATCGCCCTGGAAAATCCCTGAATATCTCTCGATTGCTTCCATCAGCGCGCTGGCCTCGCCTTGCTCGGCCGTACTGCCCTTGCCGAAACTGCCGCCGCTCAGTCCGGCGCGCAGCTGATCCACGTTCTGCGCCGGCGCGGAGAAGTTATGTTGGGCGTAGAAATTGGTGTTCATCGGCAGATCGACCTCGATCCGCTCCAGCCGTGTCACCACACCGGTGAGGGGGCTGACATGCTTCCTGAAGCGCGCTACCGTGGCGCGGGACGACACGGTGCGATAGCCGCCGCTCGTCATGACCAGCTTGGCGCCCGGCCCCAGTTCAATCGGCTCCGGCGCGCGTCTCGGGTTCTGCAATTTCTTGCTTCCGCAGGTGGGGCATTGCGGACGGGCTGCCACGTAGTGCTTTGCAATGGTCGAGCCCAGCAGGTCGAGACTGACGACGTGATTGCGCAGATCGGTACGAAATCCGCTGGCGATCGCCTTGGCGATTTCGACGGCGGCCAGGTGGATCGCGCTCTGTCCAACCGTGTGCTGTACGAGCGGAGAGACCGCGACCGGCCGCGCGGCTCCGCGATCAAGGAAGCCCTTGACCTCGCGGTTGCGGATCATCCGATCGAACAGGCAGGTCCAGCACGCGGTCTGACCCGGATTGAAGACTGGCCCGACCAGGGGAAATACGCCGGAAGGCTGCACCAGCAACCAGGCCGATCCCTCAGATACGCGCTGCAGGTTGCGCTCGGCGAGCCGCCGATCGAGATAGTCGTTCACCAGCGTGACCGTGAGGTCACCCGATGTCTTGACGACGCGGACGCCCAGCTCCTGCAGTGCCTTGCTCAATTCGGCCGCGCCCTTGACATCGATCGTCTCAAGTCGAACGCGGCAGTTGCGCAGGTTCTGTGCGGCGATCGTGTCGGGAAGGCCCAGGCTCGCCCAAAGCCCGGCGACCGTGTTTGCGGGAGCTGGTGCGTGACCTAGCGGCTTTGAGATCAGATAACGGCGGTCGAGCAGTCGCTTGATGGCTTCATTGATCGCCTCGGGCGGAAACCTTCGCCCGAGCTCGTCGGCGAGCTTGGCGGCGCTGCATCCCTTTGTGCCGATCGCGGATGCCAGTGCACAATAAAGCTCGCCGTGGAGAAAGAACTTTCGGTCTTCGGAATAGAGGCAGACAACCTCCGGAGGCAGCACGTAGGCTGTGAAATTCGGTGCGAACTGCAGAACGTCCTTTTTGGCGCGCTGGTTGGATTTTCCTGGCAAAGAATCGTTCCTGTGCAGCTTGTGGGGCGATTATGGAATCGAGCGAGGCGCCGGCCTCGGCACCTCCGCGCCGTTGCCCGAAGCGAGCCGGGCAACGATACGGGGCAACATAATTTGGCCGGGTCGACGTGTGTCGGACCCGGCCATAGCGATCGATGTATGTCAACGCGATGCTGTCTCGTCAGCAGATGCGACAGCCGCCCCACGACAGACAACAGCCTCCACCGCAACCACCGCAGCCACCGCAGCGGCAGGCACGGCAGCCACCGCAGCGGCAGGCACGGCAGCCACGGCAGCCGCCGCATCCGCGCCACGCCACCTGGACGCCGGCTCCGATGTCTTCCTTGTCGAACAGGTGGAATGTCGCCAGGCTGACGTCGGCGATTTCTTCTTCGCCGAGTGTGATGGCTTGCGTCGGTCCGTACTTCTGAATCTGCGGCACGTCGGCTGCCGGAACGGCGGATGCGGACGCACCCCCCACCAGCGAGAAGGTCAATCCGGCTGCACCCAACGCGGGCACAGCGGCCTTGGTCACACGCTTGGTCTTGGGGGCTTGCTTCACTCGTGGCATGCTCGCATCCTCCATCGTTGACGTGTTGTCGGATTCAATCCTCGCGCGACTGTACAATCCGTCGATGCCCCGCGCAAGACAAGCTGCGTACACACACTTGCGAGGCCTTAACGTGCATCAAGTTTCGTCGTTCATTTTCGTTCCAAGGTTCATCTTGATGAACGCAATATCAGCCGGTGCGTTCGCTCGGCCGCGATCATTAACGACACGACAATCCGTATGCTGCATTGCAATTGTCCCGACACCGTAGCGAGGGATCGGCATGGCCGATAATGCGAACTTCGCCTGGTATGAGCTGCTGACCACCGATGTGGAAGGAGCGAGTGCGTTTTACGGCAATCTGCTCGGCTGGTTGACGAAGGATGCGTCTACACCTGAGCTTTCTTACAGATTGTTCATGTCTGGTGAGCTTGCCCGAAGCGGCCTGATGGAGCTGCCGGAGGAGGGCCGACGCCAAGGCGCGACCCCGCGGTGGATTGGTTATGTCGGGGTCGACGACCTGGATCTCGCCGTCCGCCGAATGCAGGAACGTGGCGGCGCCGTCTACGTGCCGCCGACCAGCACCAATATCGGCCGAATCTCGATCGTCGCCGATCCCCAGCGGGCGACGTTCGGATTGCTCAGCGGATCAAGGATCGCTCTGCCGGCGGTTGAAGGCCTCGATGCGGTTGGGCGCGTCGGCTGGCATGAACTGCTGGCTGCCGACTGGCGCAAGGCCTTTGGTTTCTACAGCGAGGTTTTCGGCTGGCGGCAGGCCGACGGCGGCAACGCGCCCGCCGAGACCTATCAGTTGTTTTCGGCCGGCGGGCAGACCGCCGGCGGAATCTTCAACAAGCGTCCGCTCGAACCGATCGCGTTCTGGCTTTACTATTTCAACGTCGACGACGTCGACGCCGCCATCATGCGGGTCAAGGCCGGTGGCGGACGCGTCTATGAAGGGCCGCTGGAGCTGCCGAACGGCAGTTGGATCGTTCGCTGCCTTGACCCGCAGGGCGCCACGTTTGCCCTGGAGGGAGCGCGCAGCCCCGATGGCATCGCGAAGGCGCAGGCGGCCGAGTATCGCTGGACCACCACTTGGGAGGGGTTCAGCTCAAAGGGCAGGTGGCGCAGTGGCCAGCCGGGCGGCAAGAGGCGTCCGGCCAGCAAATGACGTCAATTCGTTAGCCCGTCTTGGCGACCGGTGCCGCGGGCTTCGGCGCCGGCGGCTTGATCGGCTTGTCCTGTCGCTTGGACCACGAGATGTAATAGGCCACGATCGTCATGATCGCGATGCCGGAGATGCTGACGAAGATCTGCGCGAACAGCGAGCCCGAGCTCATCGAGAGCTCGAAATGTCCGACAAAGGACAGGAACACGCCGACGCAGAACACCGCGAGCGACTGCTGGCCGCAGACGATCAGGGGATCGAACACCTTCCACTCCAGCGCCGACCAGTCCTTCGGGACGAAGCGGATCACCAGCACCGTGATCACCACGAAGTGCAGGAAGCGATAGGGCGCGAGGTTGGTCTTGTCGTTCGGGTTGAAGGCCGAATACAGCCAGTCCGGGAACATCGCGCCGAAGTCCGGGAAGCGGCCGGCCATCGTCATGATCAGGGCGAAGATCATATAGGCGATGCAGAACCACAGCGTGTAGCGCGAATTGATGATGTGCATGTTCGCGCGCGCGCCGCCCATCGCGCACCACGAGCCGAACACGAACAGCACCTGCCAGGCGAACGGATTGAAGTACCAGGTCCCGGCCGGGTAGGCGGGCAGGTTCCAGCCCATGTGCCGCGACACCAGCCACAGCGCGAGCGAGGCCAACATGGTCCAGTTCGGCTTCCGGAGCATGAACCACAGCACCGGCGGGAACAGGCCCATCAGCACGATGTAGAGCGGCAGCACGTCGAGATTGACCGGCTTGAACTTCAGGAACAGGCCCTGGCGCAGCGTCTCGGTGGCGTTGTCGACGAGGCCCGCGACATTGAACTCGTTGATGATTTCGGAATCGCCGAAGCGCAGCGCCAGATAGCTGATCGAGGCGATGTAGATCACGAACAGGATGATGTGGGCGACATAGAGCTGCCAGACCCGCTTGGTCAGCCTCGTGGCGCCGACGATGAAGCCGCGCTCCAGCATCATGCGGGCATAGACGAAGGATGCAGTGTAGCCGGAGATGAAGACGAACAGGTCTGCGGCATCGCTGAAGCCGTAATTCCGGGTCGTGATCCAGTTCACGATATTGTCGGGGATGTGATCGAGATAGATCGCCCAGTTCGCGATCCCGCGGAACAGGTCGAGCCGGAGGTCACGTCCTTTGTCGGGCAGATGAGCGTGGATTTCCATGGGGCGCCGCTTCCTCGAGATGATGCTGTCGAGAAGGCCGCGCCGCGGGCCCAAGGGGCTCCAATCGGAAGCCTCCCGGGCCAGATTGTCACAGCGCGGTAGAATGACTATACCGGTCCGGCGAAGGCTCCCTCCGAGATCGAGGAATCACCGATCAGTTCGTTGAACGGTGTCTCTATACTATCCCGGCGGTTTCCTTCAAATCGCTTCCATATTGCACATCCCACGGGGCCGACCATCCATGACCGCACGCATTTTTAAGCCCGCCAAAAACGCGATGCAATCGGGACGTGCCAAGACCAAAGAGTGGCAGCTGGATTACGAACCGGAGCAGCCGCGCACCGTCGAGCCCTTGATGGGCTGGACCTCGTCCACCGACATGAAGCAGCAGCTCACGCTGCAGTTCGAGACCAAGGAGGAGGCGGTCGCCTATTGCGAGCGCAAGGGCATCGCCTACCAGGTGATCGAGCCGAAGGATTCGGCGCACCGCCAGATCGCCTATGCCGACAATTTCGCATTCCGCCGCTGGGAGCCGTGGACGCATTAGGCCATACCGCTTCAGACGAGTTCAATTCCGTCATGGCCGGGCTTGTCCCGGCCATAAACGTCTTTGCTACCTGAATGAAGAAACGATGTGGATGCCTGGCACGAGGCGGGGCATGACGAGTCTGGCGGAAGGGGCTCCGGGTCAGCCCGCGGGGCTTGGCGCGGCGAGGGCGCCCGGGATCGGCAGCGGCGCATCCTTGGAGACGCCGAGCACCGGAAAGCTTCGAATTTTACGCACGTTGGGCAGGCCGGCGAACTGCAGCAGCTGCTGACGCATGTCGTCGACGCTGGGCGCGACGCATCTCAGCATGAAATCCGCATCGCCCGAGATCCGCCAGCATTGCAGGAATCGCGGCACGGCGGCGACCGCGGCCTCGAACGCCTCGATCGCAACCAGGTTCTGGCTGTCGAGCTGGATCAGGACGAAGGTCGTCACCTCATAGCCCAATAGCCGCTCGTCCAGCGTGGCGCGGATCGCCTGCACCACACCGCGTCCGCGCAAGGCGCGGACCCGGCGCAGGCAGGGCGGGGCGGTGATGCCGACGCGTTCGGCGAGCTCGTTGATCCTGATCCGGCCGTCCCGCTGCAATTCGGACAGGATCCGCAGATCGATGTCATCGAGCTGTGGGCGCTCTGTCACAGTCACGAGCCCGCTACCGCAGTCCGCGGGCTCTTGCTGCCGCTGCCGACCCGACCGGGAGCGGCCTGCGGTGCGACGCCCGACAGCACCAGCTTCTCATGCGCCGCGATGATGGCGTCGCGGGTCAGCCGGCCGCCGGGGCGGTACCAGGTGCAAAGACCCGTCAGCAGCGCGATGATGGCGAAGGTCGCGACCTGGATATCGCCAACTTCGAACACGCCGTCCGAGACCCCCTCGGTGAGAATCTGCGCCAGCCGCTGCTCATAGGCACCGCGCAACGCCACCACGGCGTCGTAGTTCTTGGCATCGAGGCTGCGCAGTTCGGAATTGGCGATGAAGACCTCGCGCTTGCGGGTCATGTGATAGCTGACGTGGAAGGAGACGAAGGCGCGCAGCTTCTCGACCGGATCGGCCTTGCCCTCCAGCGCGAGATCGAGCTCGCGCAGCAAATCGTTGATATGCTCCTGCACCAGATCGAACAGCAGGTCCTGCTTGGTTGAGATATGGTTGTAGAGTGAGCCCGCCTGGATGCCGACCTCGGCGGCGAGCTGGCGCAAGCTCATCGCCTCGTAGCCGCGCTCGAAGATCAGGCGCACGCCGGCCTTGCGGATCGCCTCCAGCGTCGTGGGGCCATGTGAGCCGATCGTACGTGCCATCGGGGCCTCGGAGGGATATCGGCTTGTCAGGAAGTGCCAGAAACAAGCAAACGACCGTATGTTTATCGCATGAAATCCCAGTAAATTCAACGAACTGCGGATTCCACTGCAAACCATAGCACAGTCGCTTGCGAAGCCAAGAAAAAAACGTATGATCGTTTAATTGCAGGATGAATCTCATGGGAGGGATCATGGCCTCGAACCGGGCGGCAATCTTCAATTTCGACCTTGGCGAGACCGCGGATGCGATCCGCGAGACGGTGCATGATTTCTCGACCAACGAGATCGCGCCGCGCGCCGCCGAGATCGATCGCTCCAACACCTTTCCGCGCGACCTCTGGCCTAAGATCGGCGCGCTCGGCCTGCACGGCATCACCGTTGAGGAGGAGTACGGCGGGTCGGGCCTCGGCTATCTCGAGCATTGCATCGCGGTCGAGGAGATCTCGCGCGCTTCGGCCTCGGTCGGGCTGGCCTACGGCGCGCATTCCAACCTCTGCGTCAACCAGATCCGCCGCAACGGCAACGAGGCGCAGAAGCGCAAATATCTGCCCAAGCTGATCTCCGGCGAGCATGTCGGATCGCTGGCGATGTCGGAGCCCTCCGCCGGTTCCGACGTGGTCTCGATGAAGACCCGCGCCGAGAAGAAGGGCGACCGCTTCGTGCTCAACGGCAACAAGATGTGGATCACCAACGGTCCCCACGCGGAGACGCTGGTGGTCTATGCCAGGACCGATGCCGATGCCGGTCCGCGCGGCATCACCGCCTTCATCATCGAAAAGGGCATGAAGGGCTTTTCCACTGCGCAGAAGCTCGACAAGCTCGGCATGCGCGGCTCCGACACCTGCGAGCTGGTGTTCGAGGATTGCGAGGTGCCGGAGGAGAACGTGCTCTCCGAGGTCGGCCGCGGCGTCAACGTCTTGATGTCCGGTCTCGACTATGAGCGCGCGGTGCTGGCGGCGGGACCGATCGGCATCATGCAGGCCTGCATGGACGTTGTGCTGCCCTACGTCCACGAGCGCAAGCAGTTCGGCGAGCCGATCGGCTCGTTCCAGCTGGTGCAGGGCAAGATCGCCGACATGTACACTACGATGAACGCCTCGCGCGCCTATGTTTACGCGGTGGCGAAGGCCTGCGACCGCGGCGAGACCACGCGCGAGGACGCCGCCGGCGCCATCCTCTATGCCGCCGAGAAGGCCACCCAATGCGCGCTGGACGCGATCCAGCTCTTGGGCGGCAACGGCTACATCAACGACTATCCGACCGGCCGTCTGCTGCGCGATGCCAAGCTCTACGAGATCGGCGCCGGCACCAGCGAGATCCGCCGCATGCTGATCGGCCGCGAGCTGTTTGCGAAGACGGCCTGAGCTGCGCACCGGCCGTCGCGCCTCCGGCGCGGCGGCTCGCTTTCCAAAAAATCCTGTCGGCCACTCCAACGAAACGTGCAACAGCGATGCCGCTTCATTCGACGATCGATCCCACATCCTCTGAATTCGCCCGCAACGCCGATGTGATGCGCAGCCTGGTCGCGGAGCTACGCGACAAGCTCAAGCAGGTTGCCGGCGGCGGCGGCGAGACCTCGCGCAAGCGGCACACCTCGCGCGGCAAGATGCTGGCGCGCGATCGCGTCGATCTGCTGGTCGATCCCGGCACCGCGTTCCTCGAACTGTCGCCGCTTGCCGCCAACGGGCTCTACGGCGGCGACGTCCATTCGGCCAGCGTCATCACCGGCGTCGGACGCATCTCCGGGCGCGAATGCATCATCGTCGCCAATGATGCCACCATCAAGGGCGGCACCTACTACCCGCTGACGGTGAAGAAGCATCTGCGCGCCCAGGACATCGCACGGCAGAACAATCTGCCCTGCGTCTACATGGTGGATTCCGGCGGCGCCTTCCTGCCGCTGCAGGACGAGATCTTTCCCGACGAGCGGCATTTCGGCCGCATCTTCTACAATCAGGCGCAGATGTCGTCGCAGGGCATCCCCCAGATCGCCATCGTGATGGGCTCCTGCACCGCGGGCGGCGCCTATGTGCCGGCGATGTCGGACGAGAGCATCATCGTGCGCAATCAAGGCACGATCTTCCTCGGCGGCCCGCCGCTGGTGAAGGCTGCAACCGGCGAGGTTGTCACTGCCGAAGAGCTCGGCGGTGCCGACGTCCACTCCCGGCAGTCGGGTGTGACCGATCATTACGCGCAGAACGACGCCCATGCGATCGGGATCGCGCGGCGCATCGTCGGCACGCTGAAGCAGCCGGCAAGGGCGCCGCTCAACATGAAAGCGCCGCAGGAGCCGCTGTTTCCCGCCGAGGAGATCTACGGCGTGGTCTCCGCCGACGGCCGCAAGCCGTTCGACGTCCACGACATCATCGCGCGGATCGTCGATGGCTCCGAATTCGACGAGTTCAAGAAGCTCTACGGCACCACGCTGATCTGCGGCTTCGCCCATATCTGGGGCTATCCGGTCGGCATCATCGCCAACAACGGCATCCTGTTCAGCGAGAGCTCGCTGAAGGGCGCGCATTTCATCGAGCTGTGCTGCCAGCGCGGCATTCCCCTGGTGTTCCTGCAGAACATCACCGGCTTCATGGTCGGCAAGAAGTACGAGGCGGGCGGCATCGCGCGCGACGGCGCCAAGCTGGTGACGGCGGTAGCAACCGCCGGCGTGCCGAAATTCACCGTCGTGATCGGCGGCTCCTACGGCGCCGGCAATTACGGCATGTGCGGCCGCGCCTACAGCCCGCGCTTCCTCTGGCTGTGGCCGAACGCCCGCATCTCGGTGATGGGCGGCGAGCAGGCCTCGATGGTGCTGAGCCAGGTGCGCCGCGACGGCATCGAGGCCAAGGGCGAGAGCTGGTCGGCGGAAGAGGAAGACAAATTCCGCGAGCCGATCCGTGCGCAATACGAGAAGCAGGGCAATCCCTATTACGCGACCGCGCGGCTCTGGGACGACGGCGTGATCGATCCCGCCGACACCCGCCTGGTGCTCGGGCTCGGCCTGTCGGCCGCCGCCAACGCGCCGATCGAGCCGACGAAATTCGGCCTGTTCAGGATGTGACCCAGGATCTGACCATGGACCGTTCAAAACTCTACCGGCGTTTCCGCACGCTTCTGATCGCCAACCGCGGCGAGATCGCCTGCCGCGTCATTCGCTCGGCGCGCGCCATGGGGCTGCGCACGGTCGCGGTCTATTCCGAGGCCGACCGCGACGCGATGCATGTCGCGCTCGCCGACGAGGCCGTGCTGCTCGGGCCCGCCCGGGCGCGCGACAGCTATCTCAACATCGAGCGCGTGATCGCGGCTGCAAAAGAGACCGGCGCCGAGGCGGTGCATCCCGGCTACGGCTTCCTGTCCGAAAATGCCGAGTTCGCGCAGGCCTGTCTCGATGCTGGTCTGGTGTTCGTCGGCCCGACCGCCGCGATGATGACCGCGATGGGCTCGAAATCCGGCTCGAAGGCGCTGATGGAGAAGGCCGGCGTGCCGCTCGTGCCCGGCTATCACGGCGAGGCGCAGGACGAGGCGATCCTGGCGGAGGCCGCCAACCGGATCGGCTTCCCGGTGCTGGTGAAAGCGTCGGCCGGCGGCGGCGGCCGCGGCATGCGCGTGGTCAATTCTGCGGGCGAGCTGTCGGCCGCGATCACCAGCGCCAAGCGCGAGGCCAAGGCGGCGTTCGGCGACGACCGAATGCTGATCGAGAAGTACGTGCAGAACCCGCGCCATATCGAGGTGCAGATCATCGGCGACAGCCACGGCAATCTGCTCTCGCTGTGGGAGCGCGAATGCACGCTGCAACGCCGGCACCAGAAGGTGATCGAGGAGGCGCCGTCGCCGACGCTCAACGGCGCGCAGCGCGAGACGGTCTGCGAGGCCGCCCGCAAGGCGGCCGGCGTGGTCAATTATGTCGGCGCCGGCACGATCGAGTTCGTCTCCGACGGCAAGGATGTGTTCTTCATCGAGATGAACACCCGTTTGCAGGTCGAGCATCCCGTCACCGAGCTGATCACCGGCGTCGATCTCGTCGAGTGGCAGCTGCGCGTCGCGTTCGGCGAGGCGCTGCCGCTGAAGCAGGACGAGATCAGGCTGAACGGACACGCGATCGAGGCGCGCGTCTACGCGGAAAACCCGCAGAGGAACTTCATGCCCTCCGTCGGCCGCATCAAGACCTGGCGGACGCCGCCGGAAGGCGACGGCCTGCGCATCGATGCCGGCTATCGCAGCGGCGACAACGTCTCGCCGTACTACGACGCGATGCTCGCGAAGGTGATCGCCTGGGCGCCGACGCGCGAGGGCGCGATCGAGAAGCTCAATCGCGGGCTGCGAGAGACCGACGTCCGCGGCATTGTCACCAACATCCCGTTCCTGTCGGCGCTGGTGACGCATCCGGAGACGCGCGCCAACGCGATCGATACCGGCTTCATCGAGCGCGAGCTGAAGAACCTGACATCAGGCACAGGCGCCGCCGGTGAGTTCGAGCTCTGCGCGGCGGTGGCCGCGATCGTCAACGACGAACAGAAGGCGGCGCGCCGCGAGGCCAACTCGCCCTGGCAGGCGTTCGGCTGGATGCCGGTCGGCCGCCGCCAGCGGGTGTTCTCGTTCCGCCAGGGCCATGAGCCCGCCCACACCATCACGCTGCACTATGGTAATGGACCGTCGACGCTCTCGATCGGCGGGCGCGAGCTGGCGTTTGCCATCTCGTCTGCCGGCGAAGATGGCTTCGACCTGACGCTCGACGGCCTCAAGTCGCGCATCGCTTCGGTCATCGAGGGCCACGAGCTGTACTTGCGCACCCGCAACGGCCGTTTCGACCTGCACTGGGTCGATCCGTTCGGCGGCGAGAACGAGGAGCTGGTCGGCGAAGACAAGATCGTGGCGCCCTTGCCGGGCACCGTGGTCGCGCTGCTGGCCGAGGAGGGCGCGACGCTGGAGAAGGGCGCGCCGATCCTCACCCTGGAAGTGATGAAGATGGAGCAGACCTTGCGTGCGCCCTATGCCGGGGTGCTGAAGAAGCTCAAATGCAAGGTCGGCGACATCGTCGGCGAGGGCGTCGAGCTTGCCGAGGTCGAGCCTGCGGCCGCGTCATGAGCGATCAGATCCACATCGTCGAGATGGGGCCGCGCGACGGCCTTCAGAACGAGAAGACGCCGGTCAGCGTCGAAGCGCGCATCGCCTTTGTCGAGGCGTTGGTGGCGGCGGGGCTTAACACCGTCGAGGTCGGCGCCTTCGTGTCGCCGAAGGCGATCCCGCAGATGGCGAGCTCCGACCAGGTGCTGCGCGGCGTCAGCCAGATCAAGGACAAGGTCAAGGACGCCGAATTCCACGTGCTGGTGCCGAACGAGAAGGGCTATGATGCCGCGCGCGCGGCCGGCGCCCAGGTGGTCTCGGTGTTCGCAGCCGCCTCGGAAGGCTTTTCGCGCGCCAACATCAATTGTTCGATCGTGGAGTCGATCGAGCGCTTCAAGCCGGTACTGGCGCGCGCCAAGGCCGACGGCGTCAAGGTGCGCGGCTATATCTCCTGCGTGCTCGGCTGCCCGTTCGATGGCGAGATCAAGCCGAAGGCGGTTGCCGACCTCGCGGTGACCCTGTGGGATCTCGGCTGCTACGAAATCTCGCTTGGCGACACCATCGGCGTCGGGACGCCGCTCAAGGCCAAGGAGATGCTGCGCGCGGTTGGCGCCGAGCTTCCGGTCGGCAACCTCGCGATGCACTTCCACGACACCTATGGCCAGGCGCTCGCCAATCTCTATGCCGGCATGGAGGAGGGCGTGCGCGTGATCGATGCCGCCGCCGGCGGCCTCGGCGGCTGCCCTTACGCGCCCGGCGCCACCGGCAACGTCGCGACCGAGGATGTCGTCTACATGCTCGAGGGCATGGGCGTGAAAACCGGTGTCGACATGGAGAAGCTGCTGTCTGCGACGAACGAGGTCGCCGGTTTGCTCGGCCGTCCGCCGGTCAGCCGCGTCGCCTCCGCGCTGAACGCGAAACGGAAGCGGCAGAGCGGATCGTAGTCCTCCACCGCACGGGTTCCACGAGCGCAAGCTGGAACCCGTTTTGCAGCGCACACAGCCTTCGTTCTCTGCTCTGGGTCAAAACCCCTCGAAAGCGTTCATGGCTTGGTGACTCAAACATGCTGAGGTGAGGGGGCTCGCAATTGCTCCAGGTGCGTCTCGCCATGTCCGGACAGGTGTCAGCTTCCCGCGGCCGAACGTTTTTGGCCGGAAAGATCGTCTTCAATTTCGGTCGGTCGGCCTTCGATTGCACGGTCCGGCAGCTCACCGATACGGGGGCGACCGTGGAACTCGAAAGCGTCGTCGGCATTCCGGACCAGGTACAGCTGTTGATTGTCGGCACCAATCAGGTGAGGCCATGCAAACGGTTGTGGCAATCGGACCGCCAGCTCGGCCTGGTGTTCGAGGCGCAGCAGGCGAACGCTGCGGCTCCCGCGCCTGCCGCTGCCGTGCCTGCCGCTCCTGCGCCATCAGCCATTCCGGAGCGGCGCAGCGGCGATATTCTGCGCGGGCACATGCTGGCGCTGCGCGCGGCGCTCGATCAGATCCCGGTCGGCATCCTGCTCTTGGACGCTGAGCTGAAAGCCCTGTTCATCAACCGCGCGTTCCGGAACATGTGGCAGCTTCCGGACGCGGTGGCCGACCGCAATCCTGGCTTCATCGATCTGATGCATCACGGCTGCAAGACCATGGCCTATGAGCTGCCGGCCGAGCAGCTTCAAGCCTATGTTGCCGAAAGGGTCCGCCTCGTGAGCGTCGGCGACGCAAATCCGATCGATCTCAGGCGAAGCAATGGTGATGTGGTTCGGTGCCAGTGCACGCCGCTGCCCGACGGCGGCCGGATGGTGAGCTACACGCCCGTGACCGACATCGTGCGCGCATCGGACAAGTTGAAGGTGCTGACCGGCGCGCTCGAGAACGTGGAGGACGGCGTCGTCCTGCTTGATCGCGATCTCAATGTGATTTTCCTCAACCGGAGAATGCGAGAATTCTGGGAGGTGAGCGAGGAGGAGGTTGCGCGGCATCCGGCGTACGTCACGCTTCTCACGCGCAGCCGGCGGGCAGTCCCGTCGGGCTCGACCCCGGAGCAAATCAGAGCCTTTCCGGCGAAGCGGATCGCGGAGATCAAGGCGGGCGATCACAAGCGCGACGTCCAGACGCCTGGTGGCCGCAATATCAGGATACACTGCTCGACGATGGCGAACGGCGGCCGGATGCTGACCTTTGTCGACGTGACCGATCTTGTCGGTAACGCGCGACAGCTCGAGGTGCTCGCGACCACCGATCCGCTCACCGGACTATTCAACCGCAGGCACTTCCTGACAACGCTGGACGCGGAGTGGAGCCGGTTCCAGCGCTACTATCGCTCCGTCTCCGTCCTGATGGTCGATATCGACTACTTCAAGAGCATCAATGACCGGCTCGGTCATGCGGCCGGCGACGAGGCCATCAAGGCCGTCGCCGAGATTTGCATTCACGGCAAACGCAAGTCCGACGTTGTTGGCCGTGTCGGAGGCGAGGAGTTCGCGGTTCTGCTGCCGGAAACGACGTTGTCGCGCGCCCGGACCGTCGCCGAGCGCATTCGCAAGAGGGCGGAAGGATTGAAGTTGGGGCCGGATGATCGTCCGGTTTCACTGACGGTGAGCATCGGCGTTGCCGAGGCTCTCACCAGCATGCCCGGAATAGACGCGCTGATGAAGGCCGCCGATGCGGCGCTCTACCGGGCCAAGGAGCGTGGCCGGAATCGTGTCGAGTGCTGGGCGCCTCCGGCGCCGCCGAAGCTGGCGGCTGAGTAGACTGTCGGATGGGTGGAGCGACTTGTCCGCCGTAGCTCGAACAGGCAGAAGCGATAGCCATCCTGTCGGCGGCGGTTTTGATGGGTATTGCTGCGCTCCACCGATCCTATGACGCGCTATTCCGGGTGGCCACGTCCGTACTCCCCATCACAGTGAATCGCTGACCTTCTCGAAGCATGAATTCAGGCCCATGCAGGCCTGCATGGCCTTCTTGAGTTCTTCCGAGGGCTGACCGTCCAGAGCGACGTCGGGGAAACCGTTCTGGCGAAGAAACACCTGCGCCTTCAGCAGCGTGCGGCGGCCGCCCGCATTCAATGCCTCGACAGCTTCCGCCGCTGCATCCCCGAAGCGCTTCAATCGAACCGCGACGAGAGCCCGCTGCATGCGGTAGCGGGCGAGTTCGTTGCCGCCAATGGCATAATTAGGCCGGCTTCCGATCGGGCCAAGGATCGTGTTGTAGTCCTCCAGCGCCGCAGCGTCGTCGCCCAGAATTTCGTTGGCTATGGCGCGCGTGACGACCAGATCGAGGCGCGGCTCCTCCTTCATGGCTTCGGTCAGGTCGGCCACCGCCTGCTGCGGATGCCCGGCAGCGACGTTGGCCTTCCCACGGAGCGCCAGCAGGTTGGTATTTCGCTGACCGCCGTTAACGAGGAAATCCAGGTCAGCCACAGCCTCCTTGGGCAGTCCGAGTGCCAAGCGAAGCCTCGCGCGTGCTTCCCGGGAGAAGCGATGGTCGGGATGGGCCGACAATATCCTGTCGAACAGGGGCAATGCCTGATCCGGTCGCGTGTCGATCAGGCGCGCAGCATCAGTCGCTTGCAGGTTTGCATCGTCGGGGCGCTGTTGCAAGGCGAGCTTGATCTCGCGTTCGGCGCGAGCGCTATCTCCAGTCGTCAGCGCAAGACGCGCCACGAGGTGACGAATATCTACATCGTTTGGAGTGAGCCTCAGTGCCTCGTCCGCTTCGACGAGCGCATTGGGCAGTTCTCCCGTATCAATGTAGAGCTTCGCTCGATCGATGCGTGCGGCCGCCTGCTGTTTCGAGTCCGTCACGTCGGCGAGTGCCGGCAACGGGCAGGGCTGCTTCTTGTACTTCGCGATCATGCAGGGGGTGGTGGCCACGTCGATGCCACCAGCCGCGGATTGTCCGGTGTCGAATGCGAGCGCCGGCGTGGTTGCCGCGACGACCAGGACGGCCGCGCAATGCACGATGATATTCGGAATTCTTGTCATCGACAGTCCTCGTCAAGCATGCAGGCGTGAACCGCATCGATTACGGCCGGCCGCGGGTCGGTATCGGGCGCGATTGCGGCGAGGTATCCGCGCTTTTGAAGTTCGCCGAGCTCCCACTCCATGAACCCCGGATCCAGTTGGAATGCCGTGATGCCCTCGGAGGCTGCTTCCTCGTTCTTTCCGAGGGCTCGCAGCGTCTTCGCGTAGTACCATCGCATTGTCCCGTTGATCGGATATCCCTTCAGTGCCCGCGCGAATTCGGCTGCTGCCACTTGATATTCGCGGCGGCCGAAGTGGAGCATCGCCTGTTGGTTTAGGCTGAACCAGTAGTCGGGATCGAGGGCCAGCGCCTTGTCGAGATCGTCCTGCGCAGCGCTCAGCGATGGCGGAGGGGCGCCTGGAGCGTATGTGGCCTGTGTAAGGCTGAATTCCGCGCGCCAGGCGTATGTCAGCGGATCCGGATCGATTTCGATCGCATGGTCGTAGGCTTGCTGGGCTTCATTGGTGCGTCCCACGATCCTGAGCAAAAGCGCGCGCTCGATCGCCATTGCGATCCGGTAGGTAGTCTTCCTCACATAGCAGGTGACGGCCGATGGTCGGGTGATAACAGGCGTCGGCAATCGAAGGATCGCCTCGGCTTCCTCAATGGCTTCACTGTTGAAGTTGTTGGTCTTGAGCAGAAGGAACCGATTGTACCGTGCCAGCGGTTCATCCGGTTGCAACCGGATTGCCTCGTCGTATGCCGCTCTTGCCTGCGCGAGTTTCTCCGGTCCACCCAGAGAAAGGGCTGCGCCAATCATGCCGTACACTTCACCGTATCCGGGCCTGAGTTCCAGCGCGCGGTGGGCATGCGTGAACAGTGCATCGAAATCCCGCTTGTCAAATGCCATCCAGCCGCGGCGCAAGTGCAATTCCGGATCGTCAGGCGCGATCTTGAGGGCGGCTTCATAATCCCCGATGGCATCGTCCAGATGTTCGGTCCTGTAGAGAGCGCGACCGCGCACTTTCATCGCTTCGGCACGGTCCGCCGGCGCAAGCTGGTCCTGGCTTAGGGTGAAAGTGCAGTTCCTGATGGCTTGATGGGGATCGGTCTCGAGTACGCTCATCGAGCACTGCCCGTCGGCAAGTGATGTTCCAGAATTCGCTACCCAACATAGTAGAATGAATAATGCGATGATGCCGCTACGTTGAAGCACTTGAGCCCGCCCCGTGAATGAACGGAGCAGCATTGCCGCTCCTGGTAGTAAAATCGGGTCAATACGATCTCGCAAATTTTAGCTGGTTCGCATTTTGCAGGAGGTATCATTTTCATGGTAGCGCTGGTCGAATTGCGCGATCACTGAATTGCCGACGGCGCAAGCCCCCTTCGCAAGAATGTTTCGATTTATCCGAAGCGTAACTCAATGTATGGTTTGTCCGTCTCACCCGATCGAGGGGCGCTGCGCATCGTCACGGGTGTTGCTGTGAGATGCGGTGGACGCTGATCGTGCAGACGACGAATGCGCGTGAAGCGGACGGTGAAGTCGTGTGGTCCTGAGGCCCTAGCGGCGGGTGTCTTTTCATAGAACGCTGACGCGTCTTGTGAAGGCGGTGACAAGCAAGCCCAGTCTCGCTGCGGCAATTCAATCCACAACTCGGGCGGATTTCGTCGCGAAATAGCAACTCCACATCAATTTAGTCAGGTGCGCGTCAGGTTCCCATAAGGGTCGATAATACATGGTTGCCCCGGAGCCACGATTGTTGCGCCATCGCAACAGTGAATCGACATTTAACCCTAAACACAGGCGGTCCGTCGTCGCGCCGCTTTTTGGCCACACCCTGACATGAAAGGATATTCACCTAGCTGAATAGCCAGCGCTCGCGACGACGGGACTTTTGATCGGTTCCGGCGTTGTTGGAGGAAACAGCGCCGGGAACAGGGTCGCGATGGACGCCAAGACGAACATCAAGGGCAGGCTGCCGAGCCGTCACGTGACGGAAGGGCCCCAGCGCGCACCGCATCGGTCCTATCTCTATGCGATGGGGCTGACGACAACCCAGATTCATCAACCATTTGTCGGCGTTGCTTCATGTTGGAATGAAGCGGCCCCCTGCAACATCTCGCTGATGCGCCAGGCGCAGGCGGTGAAGAAGGGCGTGGCGTCCGCCGGCGGCACGCCGCGCGAGTTCTGCACCATCACCGTGACCGACGGCATCGCGATGGGCCATGACGGGATGCGCTCGTCGCTGCCGTCGCGGGAATGCATCGCCGATTCGGTCGAGCTGACCGTCCGCGGTCACTCCTATGATGCGCTGGTCGGGCTCGCCGGCTGCGACAAGTCGCTGCCGGGCATGATGATGGCGATGGTCCGGCTCAACGTGCCCTCGATCTTCATCTATGGCGGCTCGATTTTGCCCGGCAACTTCCGCGGGCAGCCGGTGACCGTGCAGGACATGTTCGAGGCGGTCGGCAAGCACTCGGTCGGCGCCATGTCGGACGAGGACCTCGACGAGATCGAGCGGGTGGCCTGCCCGTCGGCCGGCGCCTGCGGCGCCCAGTTCACCGCCAACACAATGGCGACCGTCTCCGAGGCGATCGGCCTGGCGCTCCCGTACTCGGCCGGGGCCCCGGCGCCCTACGAGATCCGCGACGCCTTCTGCTCCGCCGCCGGCGAGAAGGTGATGGAGCTGATCGAGAAAAACATCCGGCCCCGCGACATCGTCACCCGGGAAGCCCTTGAAAATGCTGCGGCCGTGGTTGCAGCCTCAGGTGGTTCGACCAATGCTGCGCTGCACCTGCCGGCGATTGCCCATGAGTGCGGCATTAAATTCAATTTGTTCGACGTTGCCGAAATCTTCAAAAAGACTCCTTACGTCGCGGATTTGAAGCCGGGCGGCCGTTATGTTGCCAAAGACATGTTCGAGGTTGGCGGCATTCCGCTGCTGATGAAAACGCTGCTCGACAATGGCCACTTGCACGGGAATTGCCTGACCGTCACTGGCCGAACGATCGCCGAAAACCTCAAAAGCGTGAAATGGAATCCGCACCAGGACGTGGTGCGGCCCGCCGACAATCCGATCACCGTGACAGGTGGCGTTGTCGGGCTGAAGGGTAATCTCGCTCCGGAGGGTGCGATCGTGAAGGTCGCGGGAATGTCCAACCTGAAGTTTACCGGTCCGGCCCGGTGCTTCGACCGCGAGGAAGACGCCTTCGAGGCGGTGCAGAAGCGCACCTACAAGGAAGGCGAAGTGATTGTGATCCGCTACGAGGGACCGAAGGGCGGTCCCGGGATGCGGGAGATGCTGGCTACCACGGCGGCGCTGACCGGGCAGGGGATGGGCGGCAAGATTGCCCTGATCACCGATGGCCGGTTCTCCGGCGCCACCCGTGGCTTCTGCATCGGACATATTGGACCTGAAGCGGCCGTCGGCGGGCCGATCGGGTTGTTGCAAGACGGCGACATCATCGAGATCGATGCGGTCGCCGGCACCCTTAACGTAAATTTGAGCGACGCCGAACTCGCAAATCGTAAGACCAAATGGGCCCCTCGCGCGACGAACCATACATCTGGTGCGCTGTGGAAGTACGCCGAGCAAGTGGGGCCGGCGGTGGATGGCGCAGTCACCCATCCGGGTGGCGCGTACGAGAAACAGTGTTATGCGGACGTTTAGGCGTGCGATATTTGCGTTTGCGCTAGGGGCCATTCCGGTGGCGGGCCCCGGATTCGGATTCGACGGCGCCCCGGTCAGCCCCCAGGATACCGTTCTTCCGGTGGTCGCTCCGCAACCCGGCTCAGCCGCTGCGCTGAAGCGAGCCGCCACGCCGGTTGCCCCTGCGGCGACCTCGCCGACCTCCTCCTTCAGCACGCTGCAGTACCAGGCCGAGGGCGGTCACCCCGTGGCGCAGTGGAAGCTCGGCAAGATGTACGCCGAGGGTGACGGCGTCATCCAGGACGACATGCGCGCGTTCGAGTATTTCAGCCGGATCGCCAATGCGCATGCCGAGGACTCGCCGTCGGCGCCGCAGGCCTCGATCGTGGCCAACGCCTTCGTGGCGCTCGGCCGCTATTATCTGAGCGGCATTCCCAATTCCAAGGTCAAGGCGGACACCGAACGGGCGCGGGAGATGTTCTCCTATGCCGCGTCCTATTTCGGCAATGCCGACGCCCAGTACGACCTTGCCCGGCTGTATTTGAAGACGCCGGACGCCTCGCGGGACGATTTCCGCTATGGCGCACGCTGGCTCGGGCTTGCCGCCCAGAAGGGCCAGCACCAGGCGCAGGCGCTGCTCGGCCAGATGCTGTTCAACGGCGACCGGCTGCCGCCGCAGCGGGCCCGTGGCCTAATGTGGCTGACCCTGGCGCGCGACAGCGCGACGCCGGAAGAGGCCTGGATCAAGGAAAGTTACAACCGGGCGATCGCCAAGGCGTCCGAAGACGACCGTGCGATGGCGCTGCAGATGCTCGAGCATTGGGTGCAGGGTCGTCGCGATTAGAGGCCGCCGGGATTGATATCCCCCGCGGCCGGCGGGCTCAGGCGGTCTCGAAATCGAGATCGGCCCAGACCGGGACATGGTCGGATGGCTTCTCCCAGGCGCGGACATAGCTATCGATCCCGACGTCGATCAGCCGGTCGCTGGCCTGCGGTGACATCAGGAGATGGTCGATGCGCAGGCCCCAGTTCTTCTGCCAGGCGCCGGCCTGGTAGTCCCAGAAGGTGTACTGGCCGGGCTCGTCATTGACCGCGCGCAGCGCATCGGTGAGGCCGAGGCCGAGCAGCGACTGGAAGGCCTCGCGGGTCGCCGGGCGGAACAGGGCATCGTCGGTCCAGGCGGCCGGATTGTAGACGTCGCGGGCCGCCGGAATGACGTTGAAGTCGCCGGCCAGGATCAGCGGCTCTTCGGCCTTAAGCCGTTCCCGCGTGTACTCAAGAAGCCGCGACATCCATTTGAGCTTGTACGGATATTTGTCGGTGTTAGCGGGGTTGCCGTTGGGCAGGTAGAGACACGCGACCCGCACCACGCCCTGCTTCAGCGTGACGACGCCTTCGAGGAAGCGGGCGTGCGCGTCCTCGTCGTCGCCGGCGAGGCCCGACTTGGTCTCGTCGAACGGCAGCTTGGAGAGCAGCGCCACGCCGTTGAAGGTCTTCTGGCCGTGGGTGACGACATTATACCCGAGCGCCTCGACCTCGAGCCGCGGAAACGCGTCGTCGACGCATTTGATCTCCTGCAGGCAGACGATGTCGGGGGAACACTCCTTCAGCCAGGCGACCAGAAGTTCGATCCGTTGCCGGACCGAGTTGACGTTCCACGTAGCGATGCGCATGCAAATGACCGGGATTGTAGCCGCAGGATTTTACTTAGGTGGCATACCATGGGCGATCCGCCTGTGCTAACCCTCTCCAGAAACAAGGCGTAACAATTGCCGATGGGGGAGTTGCGAAGCGTCCCGGCCCTAAGGGAAGTGGGCGGCGCACGTGCAAGACCTATGAAAAAACGCAATTTGGTTCTGACTGTCGCTGTTCTCGGCATTGCGGCCGGGGCTTACATGACCCGAGCTTCATGGATGGGGGGCGGTGCTGCCACCGCGCAGGGGACGGCGCGGCCGCGGGTGGTCTCGGTGGACCTCGCCAAGGCGGAACGCAGATCGGTGCCGGTCGATGTCGACGCGATCGGACAGGTCACGCCGATCTCCAGCGTGGCGCTGAAGTCGCGGCTGGAGACCACCATCGTCTCGGTGCATTTCGAGGACGGCGCGAAGGTCAATGAGGGCGACCTGCTGTTCATGCTCGACGCGCGGCAGATCGACGCCCAGATCGAGCAGGCCGAGGGCGTCCTGGCCCGCGACCAGGCCCAGCTCGAGGGCGCGCAGCGCGACCTGCGCCGCTACACCGAGCTGGTCGGCAAGGGCGCGACCACGCAGGTCAACCTCGACAACGCCAAGACCCAGTCCGACGTCCTGATCGGCACGATCAAGGCCGACCAGTTCGCGCTGGAAAACCTCCGGGTCCAGAAGAGCTACACCGTCATACGCGCACCGTTCGCGGGCCGGATCAGCGCAGCCAACGTCAAGGTCGGGAACTTCGTCCGCCCCGCCGATACCCAGCCACTGGCCGTCATCAACCAGATGGCGCCGGTCTACGTCACCTTCGCGATTCCGCAGCGTGCGCTGGTCGATCTGCGCGACGCCATGGGGAAGGGCGACTCCAAGGTGATCGCGACCATTCCCGGCCACCAGCGCTCCGAAAGCGGCAAGGTCGCCATGGTCGAGAACGCTGTCGACGCGACCACCGGAATGGTGACCGTGCGCGGCATCATGAACAATGCGAGCGAGACGCTGTGGCCCGGCACCATCGTGCAGACCAAGCTGATCATCCGCAGCGAAGATGCGGTCGTGGTACCCACGGTCGCGGTCCAGCGCAGCCAGAACGGCAATTTCGTTTTCGTCGTCCAGGACGGCGTCGCCAAGGTCCGGCCGGTCAAGGTCGATCGCACCTTTCAGGGCTCATCGGTGATCTCCGACGGACTGGCGGGCGATGAAAGCATCGTCGTCGATGGCCAGCTGCTGCTGTCGGAGGGATCGCGGGTCGAGCTGCGGGCACGCAAGGCCGGAGCCTGACCGATGACGCTGTCCGAGCTCTGCATCCGCCGCCCGGTCCTGACGACGCTGATCACGGCGTCGATCATCGCATTCGGCGTCTTCGGCTTCCGCCTGCTGCCGGTCTCGGCGCTGCCCAAGGTGGACTTCCCGACCATCGCGGTCACCGCCACGCTGCCGGGCGCCAGCGCCGACACCATGGCTGCTTCCGTCGCCGGCATCATCGAACGCCAGCTCTCGACCATTGCCGGCATCTCCTCGATGTCCTCGAACTCCTCGCAGGGCACGAGCGTCATCACCATCCAGTTCGACCTCAACCGCAACATCGATGCCGCCGCGCTCGACGTGCAAACGGCGTTGACGATCGCGCAGCGCCGGCTGCCGATCGAGATGACGATTCCGCCGAGCTTCCGGAAGGTGAACCCGGCCGATTTCCCGGTGCTGTTCGTCTCGCTGGGATCGGCGACGCTGCCACTGTCGGCGGTCAACGAATATGGCGACATCACGATCGGGCAGGCGCTGTCGCAGCTGCCCGGCGTCGCCCAGGTATTGATCTACGGCGCGCAGAAGTTTGCGATCCGTGTTCAGGCCGATCCGGAGGCCGCCGCCGCCCGCGGCGTCTCGATGGAGGATATCCGCGCCGCGGTGTCGCGCGCCAATTCCTCGACCCCGGTCGGCACGCTGAACGGCCCCAAGCAGGACGTCGCGCTGCAGGCCTCCGGCCAGATGGACAAGGCGGCCGACTACCGCCAGATCTACGTCGCCTGGCGCAACGGCTCGCCGGTCCGGCTCGACGAGATCGCCAAGGTCTATGACAGCGTCGAGAACGACAAGATCGCGACCTGGATGAACGACGAGCGGGCAATCGTGCTCGCGATCCAGAAGCAGCCCGACGCCAACACCGTGGCCGTCGTCGATGCAGTGCTGGCCAGGCTGCCCTCGCTGCGCGCGGCGATCCCGCCCTCGGTGACCATGCAGGTCATGATGGACCGCTCGGTCTCGATCCGGCAGGCGGTCAGCGATGTCGAGGAGACCCTGCTGATCGCGATCGCGCTCGTGATCGTCGTGATCTTTCTGTTCCTTCGCTCGGCGTCGGCGACCTTCATTCCGGCGCTGGCGGTCCCGATCTCGCTGTTCGGCACTTGCGCTGCGATGTACGCGCTGGATTACTCGATCAACAACATGACGCTGCTGGCGCTGACGCTCTCGGTCGGCTTCGTGGTCGACGATGCCATCGTCATGCTGGAGAACATCGTCCGCCATATCGAGCACGGCATGAAGCCGTTCGAGGCGGCGCTGAAGGGTGCCCGCGAGATCGGCTTTACCATCATCTCGATCACCTTCTCGCTGATCGCCGTGTTCATCCCGGTGCTGCTGATGGGCGGCATCGTCGGCCGCGTGTTCCGCGAATTCGCCGTCACGATCTCGGTCGCGATCATCGTCTCCGGCTTCGTGTCGCTGACCCTGACGCCGATGCTGTGCGCCCGCGTGCTGCGCGCGCATGACGCGACCAGGCGGCCGAACATCGTGCTGCGGGCATTCGAGGCGATGTTCGAGGCCTGGCTGCGCGCCTATGAATGGGCGCTGGACTGGGTGCTGGCGAAGAAGGCGCTGATGCTGGTGGTGACGCTCGCGACGCTCGGCGGCACCATCTACCTCTATATGATCGTGCCGAAGGGCTTCTTCCCGCAGGAGGACACCGGCTTCCTGATCGGCGTGACGGAGGCTGCGACCGATACCTCGTTCGAGGCGATGAAGGTGCGCCAGCAGGCGCTGGTCGAGGTGATGCGGACCGATCCGGCGATCGATTACATCAATTCCACGGTCGGCTCAGGCGGTCCCAATCCGACCACCAATTACGGCCGCCTGTTCATCGCGCTGAAGCCGCAGAAGACCCGCGACAATGCCACCGTGGTGATCGGCCGCCTCAGGCAGAAGGCGCGCGAGATCCCTGGCATGCAGGCGTTCTTCCAGAGCGTCCAGAACCTCAACATCGGCGGCCGCATCTCCAAGAGCCAGTATCAGTATGTGATGCAGAGCGGCGATACCGAGTCGCTGTACCGGCTGGCGCCCGAGATACGCGACAAGATCGAGAAGATCCCGGGCCTGCTCGACGTCACCACCGACCTCTACATCAAGAACCCGCAGATGACGGTCGACATCGACCGCGAGAAGGCGGCGGTCTACGGCGTCACTGTCGATCAGGTCCGCAACCAGCTCTACAACGCCTACGGTTCACGGCAGGTCGGCACCATCTACATGCCGTCGAACGACTACCAGATCATCCTGGAGGTGCAGCCGCAGTTTCGCGTCGATCCGTCCGATCTCTCGAAACTCTACATGAAGACCGCGAACGGCCAGACCATTCCGCTGGATGCGGTGGCGCGGCTGGTGCCGACGGTCGGGCCGCTGCAGATCAACCACCAGGGCCAGCAGCCGGCGGTGACGATCTCGTTCAATCTCGCACCCGGCAATTCGCTCGGCTATGCGGTCGACAAGATCACCGAGATCGAGCAGACCGCGAATTTGCCGCCGACGATTGCAACCGGATTCTCCGGCACGGCGCAGGTGTTCCAGGATTCGCTGCGCGGGCAGGGTGTGCTGATCCTCGCCGCCGTGTTCGCGGCCTTCGTGATCCTCGGCATTCTCTACGAGAGCTTCATCCATCCGATCACGATCATCTCCGGCCTTCCGTCGGCCGGCATCGGCGCGATCCTGACGCTGATGCTGTTCGGGATGGAGCTGTCGGTGATCGCGATGATCGGCATCGTGATGCTGGTCGGCATCGTCAAGAAGAATGCGATCATGATGGTCGATTTCGCGCTGGAGCGCCGCCGCGTCGGCCTCAGCGCCGAGCACGCGATCCGCGAGGCGGCGCTGCTTCGCTTCCGCCCGATCATGATGACGACGTTTGCGGCGATCTTCGGCACGCTGCCGATCGCGCTTGGCGCCGGCGCCGGCGCCGAGTTGCGCCAGCCGCTCGGCGTCGCGGTGGTCGGCGGCCTCTGCGTGTCACAGTTGCTGACGCTGTTCATCACGCCTGTGATCTACATCTATCTCGACCGCATCGACCGCAGGCTGCGCCGCAAGCTCGATCCGCAGGCAGAGGCGGGCGGCGACGTCGAGCGCCCGCAGGTGGTCGCGGCGGAGTAGCGTGCCATCTCTGGCGAACCGGTCACCGGTGCGCCTCGGGAAACCGCGTCAGGCCAGGAAGCGTTAAATCGAGAAGCTGGTGCCGCAGCCGCAGGATGCGGTCGCGTTTGGATTGACGACGCGGAACGAGGCGCCGATCAGGTCGTCGACGAAGTCGACCTCCGAGCCCGCAAGGAACGGGACCGAGGCGGGGTCGATCAGCACCACCGCGCTGTCGCGCTCGATCACGAGGTCGTCATCGGCCTGGGTGCGCTCGACGTCGAATTTGTACTGGAAACCGGAGCAGCCGCCGCCTTCGACCGAAATGCGCAGCTTGGCGCCGTCGCCTTCCTTGCTGAGGATCTGCCCGATCCGGCGGGCGGCCCGTTCGCTGACGGTGATGGCAGCAGTCATATCGGTCTCCGAAACCCTATTTGAGCATGGTTTGATCGGATCATGCTCGGCGTCATGCCCAATTCATTTGGTCAGCCGCGTCAGTCATAGTTAAGTGCGTCGGACCATGGAATCAAATGGATAAGGACTAAAATACCGTGTCGGTCGGAATGGCTGCCCCCCGCGCGCCTTATGCCTGCGACCCCGACCGCAGCCGCGGCCGGCTTGTCGTGGAGCCGCCGAGCCGGACCCGCAGCCCGTTCCGGCGCGACTGCGACCGGGTGATCCATTCCACCGCGTTCCGCCGCCTCAAGCACAAGACCCAGGTCTTCGTCTTTCACGAGGGCGATCATTACCGCACCCGGCTGACCCATTCGCTGGAGGTCGCGCAGATCGCCCGCGCGCTGGCGCGCCAGCTCGGGGTCGACGAGGATCTGACCGAGACGCTGGCGCTGGCGCACGACCTCGGCCATCCGCCGTTCGGGCATGCTGGGGAGCGGGCGCTCGACGAATGCCTCAAGGATGACGGCGGCTTCGACCACAATGCGCAGGCGCTGCGGGTCGTCACCTCGCTGGAGCATCGCTACCCCGAATTCGGCGGGCTGAACCTGACCTGGGAATCGCTCGAGGGTATAGTCAAGCACAACGGCCCGCTGACCGAACGCAACGGCGCGCCCACCGGCCGCTACCTCGACAGCGGCCTTCCGATCGGGATCGCCGATTACACCAAGACCTACGATCTCGAGCTCTGGAGCTATGCCTCGCTCGAGGCGCAGATCGCGGCCTTCGCCGACGACATCGCCTATGACGCGCACGATATCGACGACGGCCTGCGCGCCGGCCTGTTCGCGGTCGACGACCTCAAGGAGATGCCGCTGACATCAGAGATTATCGCCGAGATCGACCGCCATTATCCCGGGCTCGACGAGGTCCGGCGCGGTGCCGAACTGGTGCGTGAGCTGATCTCACATTTCATCAACGCGGTGTTCAACGAGGCGACCCGGCGCCTCGCCGTTGCGCAGCCGCAATCGGCCCAGGACGTGCGCCACCACAATGCGCCGCTGATCGCGTTTCCGCCTGAGGTGGCCGAGCAGGAGGCGGCGATCAAGGCGTTCCTGTTCCGGCGGATGTACCGCCACCGGCGGGTGATGCTTGTCATGCGGGAGGCGGAGCAGGTGGTCCGTAATCTGTTTGAGCGCTACCGGCAATCGCCGGGCGACCTGCCGGCGGAATGGATCGAGGGGAGCGTGCAGGAGACCGGCAGCGCGCGGAACAGGCGGATCGGCAATTTCATCGCCGGGATGACCGACCGTTTCGCCCTGATCGAGCACCAAAGGCTTTTTGACTCGACCCCGGATTTGCGTTAGCGCCCTGCCATGGCCGACACCACTGCTACACCACACCTTTTTGCCGACATGCTGGCGCGCGTGCACGCGATCTGTGCCGCTGTCGCAGCCGAGGACAACTGGCCCGCGGGCATCGATCTGTCCCGCGTCGTTGTCGAGCCGCCGCGCGATGCCAGCCACGGCGACATGGCGACCAATGCCGCGATGGTGCTCGCCAAGGAGGCCAAGGCCAAGCCGCGCGAGCTCGCCGACAAAATCGCCGAGCGGCTTCGTGCCGACGCGCTGGTGGCGTCCGTCGATGTCGCCGGGCCCGGCTTCATCAACCTGACCTTGAAGCCGCAGGTCTGGGCCGACGCGTTGCGCGTCGTGCTGGCCACAGGCTCGGCCTATGGGCGCAGCGACATCGGCAAGGCCGAGAAGGTCAATGTCGAATACGTCTCGGCCAACCCGACCGGGCCGATGCATGTCGGCCACTGCCGCGGCGCCGTGTGCGGCGATGCGCTGTGTAGCCTGCTGCAATTCGCGGGCTTCGACGTCTGCCGCGAATATTACATCAACGATGCCGGCGCCCAGGTCGACGTGCTCGCACGCTCGGCATTCCTGCGTTACCGCGAAGCGTTGGGTCAGGATATCGGCGCGATTCCGGAGGGGCTCTATCCCGGCGACTACCTCGTGCCGGTCGGTGAGGCGCTCGCCAAGGAATATGGCGAGAAGCTGCTCGACATGAGCGAAGCCGCGTGGCTGCCGATCGTGCGCGACAAGGCGATCGCCATGATGATGGAGATGATCAAGGGCGATCTCGCCGCGCTCAACATCCATCACGACGTGTTCTTCTCCGAGCGCTCGCTGATTGCGTCAGGCAACAACAAGGTCGCCGAGACGATCGATTTCCTGCGCGCCAAGGGCGACATCTACGAAGGCCGCCTGCCGCCGCCGAAGGGCAAGCCGGTCGAGGATTATGAAGACCGCGAGCAGTCGCTGTTCCGCGCCACCGCCTACGGCGATGACGTCGATCGTCCGTTGATCAAGTCGGACGGCTCGTACACCTATTTCGCCTCCGACATCGCCAACCACCGCAACAAGTTCGAGCGCGGTTTCACCAACCTGATCGACGTGTTCGGCGCCGATCACGGCGGCTACATCAAGCGGATGCAGGCGGCGGTGAAGGCGGTAACTGCGGGCAAAGCCACGCTCGACGTTAAGATCGTGCAGCTCGTCAAGTTGCTGCGCGACGGCGAGCCGGTGAAGATGTCGAAACGCTCCGGCGAATTCGTCACGCTGCGCGAAGTGGTCGACGAGGTCGGCTCGGACGCGGTCCGGTTCATGATGCTGTTCCGCAAGAACGACGCGGTGCTCGATTTCGACCTCGCCAAGGTGATCGAGCAGTCGAAGGACAATGCCGTCTTCTACGTCCAGTACGGCCACGCCCGCGGCCATTCGATCTTCCGCAATGCGCGGGAGGAGGCGGTTCCCGATCTGCCCGGGACCGACGAGGCCCGGCTGGCCTATCTCCGGAACGCCGCGGTCGAGCGGCTGACCGATCCGGCCGAACTCGACCTGCTCAAGCGGCTTGCGCTCTATCCCCGGATGATCGAAGCCGCCGCGGTGGCACACGAGCCGCACCGAATCGCTTTTTATCTATATGATTTGGCCAGTGAATTTCATGCGCTGTGGACCAAGGGGCGCGATTTGCCCTATTTACGCTTCATTATCAATAATGATGCAGAGATCACGAGGGCGCGACTGGCAATGGTTCAGGGCGTCGTCTCGGTTCTGGCATCGGGCTTAGCTGTTCTAGGCGTCCACGCTCCGACCGAGATGCGGTAGGCAGGGGCATTAGGCTCTCACGAGTGGGGATTTGTGAGGGCATCTGGCAGAGGCCAACTCGTTCGGACCGGCTGTGCCGGCGATCTTGGCGCTGTCCCGAAGGGGATGCATCATCACGATGGCTGATCGATATCAGGACCGACTTTTTTCCACCGACGCGGCACCCAAGGCCGAGAGCGATCCGCTCGCCGAACTGGCCCGGCTGATCGGCCAGACGGATCCATTCGGCGCCGCGAACAAGCCGCCGCCGCGTCCGCTGCAGTCGCGCGCCAATGCGCGGCCGCAACAATATGATCCGCAGGCCGAGGACGAGGATGCGCCGCCTGCGGGCCCGCCGCCCTGGATGCAGCGCGCGCGGCAGGAGACTGTCGCTCCGCCGCCTGTGCGGCACACCGAGTACGAAGAGCCCGAACAGGACTCCCAGCCGAAGCCGGTGCATCCGTTGCACCGCTATGCGGCCCAGCAGGCGCAGCCGCCTGCGCCCGAACCGGTTGCAACCTATCGGCCGGTCGAGCCCCCGCGACAGCCCGAGGCCTTTGACGACGAGCCGCTCTATCAGAGTGGCGATCAGGGCCACGATCCATCGCGCTATGACGATGCGCTTTACGGTCAGCTGGAAGCCGGCGAACAGGATCTGCAGCGCGATCCAGCCTATCCGGACGATCCCTATGCGTATGAGGCCGACGAGGAAGAGCCTGAACCGCGCCGGCGGAGCAGCGGCCTGATGACGATCGCCGCGGTGCTGGCGCTTGGCGTGTTCGGCGTTGGTGGCGCGTACGCCTACCGGACCTATGTCGGCTCGCCCCGCAGCGGTGAGCCGCCGATCATCAAGGCCGACAACACGCCGACCAAGGTGATCCCGGCCCAGGCCGATGCGCCGGCCAAGACGCCGGATCGCATGGCAGCGGGTGACGGCACCGAGAAGATCGTGTCGCGTGAGGAGATGCCGGTCGACGTCAATTCGAAGACCGCCGGACCGCGCGTCGTGTTTCCGCCGCTGAACGCCAATGCGAATCCGCCGTCGGCATCAACCGTGCAGACGGCGCAGCCCGCGCCGCCGCCGATCACCGCGAACGGGACGCTGCCGAACAACGAGCCGCGCAAGATCCGCACGCTCGCCGTCAAGGGCGATTCGCCCGATGGCGCGCAGGCTGCGGCCGCCGTGCCGGCCAAGCCGCCGGCAGTTGCGAAGCCTCCGGTGTCGCGTGGCAACCCGGCTGCGGCCAATGCCAGCGTGAACGCCCCGATGTCGCTGGTCCCTGGCCAGGCTGAGGCCGCTCCGGCCGCGCCTCCGACCCGAGTTGCATCGAACACGACCGCCTCCGTTGGTGGCGGTGGATATCTGGTTCAGGTGTCGTCGCAGAAGAACGAGGCGGACGCGCAATCATCCTATCGGACGCTGCAGGGCAAATATCGCAACGTGCTCGGTTCGCAGCCTTTGGTGGTGAAGCGTGTCGATCTCGGCGAGAGGGGCGTCTACTACCGCGCCTTTGCCGGCCCGTTCGCGTCGTCCGAAGAGGCGAGCCAGCTGTGCCGGAGCCTGATGTCGGCCGGTGGGCCGCAGTGCCTCATCCAAAGAAATTAAAGGCCGTTTCCTTGACCCGGGAGCTGCATACGGCCTAATCGGCCGAATGACGAACCGCGCATTCATCACGGGCGTATCCGGGCTGATCCTCAACGACGCTGAACGCGAATTCCTTCGCGCCGAGCGGCCATGGGGCTTCATCCTGTTCAAGCGCAACATCGAGAGTCCTGCCCAAGTGGCCGCTCTTGTTGGGGAACTAAGGTCTGCGGCCGGCATGGCCGACGCGCCGGTCCTGATCGACCAGGAGGGCGGGCGGGTGCAGCGGCTCGGACCGCCGCATTGGCCGCTCTATCCGCCGGGCGCGAGCTTCAGCGCGCTCTACGACATCGACCCGAAGCTTGGACTTGCGGCGGCCCGACTCAGCTCACGGCTGATTGCGGCCGACCTGATCGATCTCGGAATTACCGTCGATTGCCTGCCGTTGGCCGACGTTCCGGTGGCAGGCGCAGATGCGGTGATCGGCAACCGTGCCTACGGAACCGAGCCGGACAAGGTCGCGACGATCGCCCGTGCCGTCACGGACGGGCTGGAACAGGGCGGCGTGCTGCCGGTTCTCAAGCATATTCCCGGCCATGGCCGCGCCACCGCGGACAGCCATTTCCGCCTCCCGACGGTCGATACCGCCAGAGACGAGCTGGAACGGACCGATTTTGCCGCGTTCCGGCCGCTGGCGGACCTCCCGATGGCGATGACTGCACATGTTGTGTTTAGCGCGCTGGACCCCGTCCATCCGGCAACGACTTCTGCGACAATCGTCGAACAGGTGATTCGCGGCCTGATCGGGTTCCAAGGTTTGTTGATGAGTGATGACGTGTCGATGAATGCGCTGGCCGGATCAATTGCCGAGCGGACCCGCGCCATCGTCAACGCCGGTTGCGACATGGTTCTGCACTGTAACGGCAATATCGACGAAATGCGCGAGGTCGCGCGGGAGACGCCGAAACTGGCCGGCAAGGCGCTTGAGCGGGCCAAGGCGACGCTCGCCGCGCGCAAGCAGCCTGAACCGCTCGACCGGCAGGCGGCACGGGCTGAACTGGATGCGTTATTGAATCGGGTAGGGACGGCATGACCGCTGAAATTCTATCGTTCGAGACCGGGCGGCCGGCCGACCTCGCCGAGAGCGAACCGGCGCTGGTGGTCGACGTCGAGGGCTATGAGGGCCCGCTCGACCTGCTGTTGACGCTGGCGCGGCAGCAGAAGGTCGATCTGTCGAAGATTTCGATCCTTGCGCTCGCCGACCAATATCTGTCGTTCATCGAGGCGGCGCGCAAAATCCGCCTCGAGCTCGCCGCCGACTATCTGGTGATGGCCGCCTGGCTTGCTTTCCTGAAATCGCGGCTCTTGCTGCCCGAGCCGCCGAGCGCGGAGGGGCCGAGCGCCGAGGAAATGGCGACCGCGCTTGCCAACCGGCTGCGCCGTCTGGAAGCGATCCGCGAGGCGGCGAACCGGCTGATGAACCGACCGCAGTTCCAGCGGGATATCTTCCCGCGCGGCAATCCGGAATCGATCGCCGAGATCAAGCATCCGAAGTTCACCGCCACCCTGTACGACCTGCTGTCGGCCTATGCGACGCAGCGCGCGTCGCGCGTACTGACTTCAGTGCATCTGGCGAAGCGGACGGTGTGGTCGCTGGCCGAGGCTCGCGCCTCGCTGGAGCGGCTGGTCGGCCTCGCCGAGGACTGGAGCTGCCTCGACGAGTACCTGATGAACTACGTCGCCGATCCCAAGCAGAAGGCCACGGTATTCGCATCGAGCTTCGCTGCTGCCCTCGAACTGGTTCGCGAGGGCGAGATGGAAATCAACCAGAAGCAGGCGTTCGCGCCGATCTATTTCCGAAAGCGTCAAGCGCAGGCCGCAATGGCTGCGCCGGACCTGTCGGTTGAGTAAGTGGAAGAAGGAGAGCAAGCCCATGGCAAGCTTGGCGGAAGTGCGCAGAGACGAGCCCGAGGAGGAGGTTTCTCCTATGGATCATCCGGTAGCGCGTCCTGAGGAATTGCGGCTCCTTGAAGCCTTGTTGTTCGCATCGGCCGAGCCGATCGATCAGGCAACGCTGGCAAAGCGGATGCCTGACGGCGTCGATATCAAGGTGGCGCTCGCACAGTTGCAGGCGGAATATGCGCCGCGCGGCGTCAACCTGGTTCGGGTCGCCAACAAGTGGACGTTCCGCACCGCCGGCGATCTGTCGTGGCTGATGACGCGCGAGAGCACCGAGACCCGCAAGCTGTCGCGTGCAGCGATCGAGGTGCTGGCGATCGTCGCCTATCACCAGCCGGTGACCCGCGCCGAGATCGAAGAGATTCGCGGCGTGGTCACGTCGAAGGGAACCATCGACGTGCTCCTGGAGACCGGCTGGATCCGGCCGCGCGGCCGCCGCAAGACGCCGGGGCGTCCGTTGACCTTCGGAACCACCGACGCCTTCCTGTCGCAGTTCAGCCTGGAAGCGCTCGGCGATCTGCCGGGACTCGAAGAGCTGAAGGGCACCGGTCTGCTCGACTCGCGCCTGCCGACCGGCTTCTCCGTTCCCTCGCCGTCGGATGATGCGACGCTGCGGGAGGACGAGGAACCGCTCGAGCCCGGGGATACGCTGGAACTGCTACTCGCGCCGGCCGTCGAGCCGGAAGCCGAGGAACCGAACACCGAGAGCGAAGCGGTTGCCGAGGTTGAAGCTGCCGAGGTTGGGACTGCCGAGGTCGAAACCACAGCCGAGGCCGAAACCGACCTCGAAGCGGAAGTTGCCGCCGAAGTGGACGCGGCCGAAACTGACGCGGCCGAAACTGACGCTGGTGAGCCGAGCGAGCACATCGACCACGGGGGCGATCACGACGGCGCCGAGGAGAAGGGCGAATAGCCCGGAATATTCCCGGTTAAGCCTAGCAATATTACGTAGCCGCGACAGCGATTTGCCGCGGCAGAGGTCCTTGTTTTTGCCACCCCGCGGGCCTAACTTCCGGCAAAGTTCAGGCCGGTCCGCCGGCCATTTCTGGAGGGTTGCAGGATGGGTTCGCTGAGCATTTGGCACTGGATCGTCGTGATCGCAGTGGTCCTGCTGCTGTTCGGACGCGGCAAGATTTCGGACCTGATGGGTGACGTCGCCCAAGGCATCAAGGCCTTCAAGAAAGGCATGCAGGACGACGACAAGGTCGCGGACAAGCCGGAGTCCACCAAGGCGATCGACCACAATGCGGCGCCGTCGGCCGCGCGCCAGGATGTCGGCAGCAAGGCCGTCTAGCGCGCTTGCACCGACGCATATTTCGACGTTTTTCTTTGCGCGAAACGGTGACGCCGTCGCCCGGAAGCGCTATGGACGCCGATTGAGAAAAGGCGCCGTCAGCCCCGGATTCTGTCAGGACCGATGGGGCCGATGGCGGCGCGCTTAGGCGGAACAATTCATGTTCGATATCGGGTGGAGTGAACTGGTCGTCATCGCGGTCGTCGCGCTGATTGCCATCGGCCCGAAAGAGCTGCCGGGCGTGCTGCGCATGGTCGGGCAATGGATGGGCAAGGCCCGCAAGATGGCCTCCGAATTCCAGGGCCAGTTCCAGGAAGCCATGCGCGAGGCCGAGATGGCCGACCTCAAGAAGAGTTTTGACGAGGTCAGGGAAGCCGCAACCGGCATCACCAGCGGCAACATCATGACCTCGCTGCACAAGGACGTCAGCGACGCCCTGCAGATCGACAAGCCGGTCGACGCGCAGGTCGCCTCCGCCATCGACGCGCCGGTAACCCCAACAACACCCGCACCACCGACACCGGAGACCTTCGTCGAGGCCGAGACGCACGCTGTCGCTGGCGAGCCGCTCGCGATCACCAGCGAGGTGAAGCCCGAGCCGGCGCCTGTGCCTGCGGAGGACGAGACGCCGCCACAGCCTGACGTGCTCAAGGACGCGAGGGCGTCATGAGCGCCGAAGATATCGAGGCCAGCAAGGCCCCCTTGATGGATCATTTGATCGAGCTGCGCTCGCGGCTGATCAAGGCGCTGCTCGGCTTCGGCGTGGCCTTCATCATCTGCTTCTTCTTCGCCAAGCAGATATTCAACGTCCTGGTCTGGCCCTTCATCTGGGTGGCAGGGCCGGAGAACTCCAAATTCATCTATACCGCGCTGCTCGAATATTTTCTGACGCAGCTCAAGCTCGCTCTATTCGGCGCCGGCTTCATTTCGTTTCCGATCGTCGCGACGCAGATCTACAAATTCGTGGCGCCCGGGCTCTACAAGCATGAGCGCAACGCGTTCCTGCCGTATCTGATCGCGACGCCGGTGTTCTTCGTGCTTGGCGCGATGATGGTCTATTTCGTGGTCTTCCCGATGCTGACCCGCTTTTCGCTCGGCATGCAGCAGTCGGCGGGCACCGAGACGGCGCAGATCCAGTTGCTGCCCAAGGTCGGCGAGTATCTCTCGCTGATGATGTCGCTGATCTTCGCCTTCGGCATCGCATTCCAGCTGCCGGTGATCCTGACACTGCTCGGCCGGATCGGCATCGTCACCTCGAAGATGCTGAAGGAGAAGCGGCGCTACTTCATCGTGATCGCCTTCATCATCGCCGCCGTGCTGACGCCGCCCGATGTGCTGAGCCAGGCCTCGCTCGCGATCCCGCTGCTCTTGCTCTACGAGGGCGCCATCATCGCGGTCGGGATCGTGGAGAAGAAGGCCACTACGTCGGGCGCGCCGTCGGCGACCAATCCGGCCGAGTAGGGCGGTCTTCGCCTCACACTCGGTGTCATACCCCGCGAAGGCGGGGTATCCAGTACACCGCGGCTTCTCGGTGACACGCCGACGCCTCTGGAATACTGGATCACCCGCTTTCGCGGGTGATGACGGTCGTGCTACTGGAAACATGCAACGCAAACGTTGACGTACAACGTTATCTGCAAGCCCGCCGTCAGGACTACCACGCCATGCACGACATCAAAGCGATCCGCGACAACCCGACAGCCTTCGACGCCGGCCTGAAACGCCGCGGACTTGGGGCCCTGTCGCCGTCGCTGCTGGCGATCGACGAGAAGCGGCGTGCGGCAATCTTGGCGTCGGAGCAGGCCCAGGCGCGACGCAATGCGGCCTCGAAGGAGATCGGCGACGCCAAGAAGGCAAAGGACGAGGCGCGCGCGGCCAAGCTGATGGCCGAGGTCGCCGAGCTCAAGACCACGATGCCGGAGCTCGAGGCCGCCGCGAGATCGTTTGACGACGAGCTGACGAAAGAGCTGTCGTCCATTCCAAACTTGCCGCTCGAGGAGGTGCCCGACGGCACCGACGAGCACGGCAACGTCCAGCACCACGTGTTCGGCAAGAAGCGTGATTACGGCTTTGCGCCGAAGCTGCACGACGATCTCGGCACCGCGCTCGGCTATATGGATTTCGAGGCGGCTGCGAAATTGTCCGGCGCCCGTTTCGTCGTGCTGAAGAAGGGACTGGCGCGGCTCGAGCGCGCGATCGGGCAGTTCATGCTCGATTTGCACACCGGCGAGCACGGCTATGCCGAGATCAATCCGCCGCTGCTGGTGCGCGACGCCGTGATGTTCGGCACCGGCCAGTTGCCGAAATTCGAGGACGATCAGTTCTGGGCAATCAAGGGCGAATTGCTCTCGGCGCCGAATGCCGATCTGCGCAGCGAGCGCCTGGGACTGATTCCGACCGCGGAAGTCTCGCTGACCAACCTCGCGCGCGAATCCATCCTCGACGAAAAAGAGCTGCCGATGCGGCTCACCGCGCTGACGCCGTGCTTCCGCGCCGAAGCTGGAGCTGCGGGACGCGATACGCGCGGCATGATCCGGCAGCACCAATTCACGAAGGTCGAGTTGGTGTCGATCACGACGCCGGAAGCCAGCAAGGATGAGCTCGAGCGCATGCTGTCCTGCGCCGAACAGGTGTTGCAGAAGCTCGATTTGCATTATCGGGTGATGACGCTGTGCGCCGGCGACATGGGCTTCTCCGCGCAAAAGACCTACGACATCGAGGTGTGGATGCCGGGGCAGGGCGATGGCGGTGCCTATCGCGAGATTTCGAGCTGCTCGGTGTGCGGGGATTTCCAGGCGCGTCGCATGGACGCGCGCTATCGCGGCCCCGACGGCAAGCCGCGCTTCGTGCATACGCTGAATGGCTCCGGCACGGCGGTCGGGCGCGCCCTGATCGCTGTGATGGAGACCTATCAGCAGCAGGATGGCTCGATCGCGGTGCCCGATGTGCTGCAGCCCTATATGGGCGGGCTCAAAGTCATCGAGCACGGCATGTGAGGCGAGGGCCAGTGTGATGCCGCTCCACCGTGACATCCACTGGCTTGGTCGACAATGGGCCGTTACGGGTCACGGTCTGCAGCTGATCAATCAGAAGCAGATGGGCTATTACGACATCGAGGCCGCGCGCCTGTGGGAAGCCCGCGTAACCGAGGTGCAATCGAAAGTCTGGATCGACAGGCCCGATTTCGACAGGGCGCTGGGGATCGCGCGCGGCAAGTTCGCCTATTTGGCGCCGGCCGATCTGCCCGCCCCCCCAGCCGTCGCGCCGCCTCCGGTCCGGGCCACGCCGCCGGCCTTGCCCCGGGCTCCGCTTGACGCGGAATCGGTGCCCTCGATCGAGGAGCTGCTGGCGAGGCTGAAATCGAAATCGGCTGCGGCCGCGCTCGTCGCAAAGCCGGCCGAGGCGGCGCCCGCGCCGCCGCCCGGACCCGAATCGCCCAAGGTTGAATCGTCCAAGGCCGAAGCTCCCAAACCTGAAGCTGCCCAGGTCGAACCCGCCAAAGCTGAACCTGCGAAGACGGAGCCCCTCAAGTCCGAGGCACTCACGTCTGATATGCGACAGGCCCCGCCGGCCAAGAAGCACGAAGCGCCAACGCTGGCGCCGGTTGTTGCGGTTGTCCGGCGGCCAGCCTTACCGGCCTGGCCGGTGTTCGACAGCAAGATCGCCGGCAGTGGCAGATTCGTGCATCCGTGGCGCGTCACGGCGGCGCGATGGCACGGACGGGGTTTGCCTCCGCGGCCCTAGCCGGTTAAGACGGCAATCAGCTCAAGACACCGCAATTCAAGAAACCCGCGTGGAATCGGAACAAGAGGCACTTTGACGGATGCGAATTCTCTGCACCAATGATGACGGCATCCACGCCCCCGGCCTGCAGGTCGTCGAGCAGATCGCGCGCTCATTGTCGGACGACGTCTGGATCGTCGCCCCCGAGCTCGACCAGTCCGGCGTCTCGCATTCGCTGTCGCTCAACGATCCGTTGCGTCTGCGCGAAGTGGGACCGCGTCACTTCGCGGTGCGCGGCACGCCGACCGATTGCGTCATCATGGGCGCGCGCCACATTCTCGGTGACAAGCTGCCCGATCTCGTGCTGAGCGGCGTCAACAAGGGTCGTAACGTCGCCGAGGACGTGGTCTATTCCGGCACCATCGCCGGCGCGCTGGAAGGCACCATCCTGGGCTTTCCGTCGTTTGCGTTGTCGCAAGAATTTTCGATCGAGACGCGCCACGCGCCGCTGTGGGACACCGCGCTGAAATTCGGACCCGACATCATCCGCAAGGTGATCGGCGCAGGCGTTCCCCGGAACACCGTCATCAATGTCAACTTCCCGTCCTGCATGCCCGACGACGTCAAGGGCATCCGGATCACGCGGCAGGGCAAGCGCAATCAGGGTTTCCTGAAGATCGATCGCCGTCACGACGGACGCGGCAATCCGTATTTCTGGATCGGCTTCGAGCGCGCGGCGATGATGGATGCGCCGGCCGACGGCACCGATCTCGCCGCGCTTGCCGCGCGCTACGTCTCGGTGACGCCGCTGCGGCTCGACCGCACCGATGAAGCATTTTCGGAAGCGCTGATCGCGACGTTGAAGTGATCCCGTGAGATCTGTAGCCCGGATGAAGCACAGCGAAATCCGGAGAAATCCTTAACGCATAGAGAGCGGTCCCGGATTTCGCTTCGCTGCGTCCGGGCTACGAATGCGGGTGAGGTTTAAACCGGCGCGCCCTTCATCGCGCTGGAGATCGCCTGCGCCAGCGTTTCCAGCTGGAAGGGCTTTTGCAGCGCCGGACGATCGCGATACTCCGGAGGCAGGCCGGACGAGCCATAACCGGTCGCGAAGATGAAGGGGCGGTTGCGGGCGTTGATCAGCTCGGCGACCGGGGTGATCACCTTGCCATTGACGTTGACGTCCAGGATCGCGAGGTCGAATTCGGTCGATTGCGCGAGCTTGACCGCTTCGCCGATCTCGCCGGCCTCGGCCGCGACGCTATGGCCGAGCTCTTCCAGCATGTCGGCGACCATCATCCGGATCATGACCTCGTCCTCGACGAGGAAAACTGAACAGCCCGCCGGCCGTGTCGCTGTCATGATGGAATCCCTGCCCGTCCCTGAAATAGGCTCGCAAATAACACTATAAGGCGCAACGCAAACGTTTGGGAATTAGTCGGTTTCCAGCGCGCGCCGCTGCGTCGCCGGATCGACCTGACTGACGCGTTGCGCGGGATTCGTCTAGTCTCCGACCGGGTGCAAACCGTACAACTAAGGCCCCCGCGCCCGGGCGTTCACCGCGCGTCGCTATCGACTATATGGGAAGCTGCTGCGTCGGCGCCAACACCAAATCGGGCTGCCGGTTCCTGGTCGGGAACAAAAGGTGACGGGAAATTTTTCCTTAACGCGGTATTTCGGATTTCAATGGCATCAAGCCCGAGCAAGATTCCGCGCTGCCGCCCAGAGATGCTGATGAACATGGCCGTGAAGCCCGATCCGACCGAGAAGATGATGTTTCAGCTTACCCTGCGGCGGCGAGGGGTCAGCGATCAGGCGGTTTTGCGCACCATGGAGGAGGTGCCGCGCGAGGTGTTCGTCGATCCGCGCGACCGCAACGAAGCCTACCGCGACAGTGCGCTTGGGATCGCCTGCGGGCAGACCATCAGCCAGCCTTTCGTCGTGGCCTACATGACCGAGCAGCTGCAGCTGCAGAAGGACCACCGCGCGCTCGAGATCGGCACCGGCTCGGGCTATCAGGCGGCCGTGCTGTCCCGGCTGTGCAAGCAGGTTCTGACCATCGAGCGCTACCGGACGCTGGCCGACGGTGCCCGCAAGCGCCTCGAAAAGCTCGGTTATTACAACATCGAGGTGCTGCTCGGCGACGGCTTCGACGTCCCGGCGGGGGCCGGCGATTTCGACCGCATCATCGTCACCGCGGCGATGGAGCAGATCCCGGAGAAGCTGCTGGAGCGGCTCGATCCCGGCGGCATCCTGATCGCCCCGGTCGGGCCACATCAGGGCACCCAGACCCTGGTCCGCGTGGTGCGGACGCAGAGCGGCTTCGACCGCAAGGAATTGGTCGACGTCCGCTTTGTGCCGGCGCTGCCAGGAATCGCCCGCGAATTGTAGATTTGGCGATTTGCTGCTTGGCGCCAACGCCTTATTCGCAGGGTTAAGCGGTTATTTACTCGCGACGTGTTTACTCAAAACAGTCTTTTGTTGCGTACGAGTGAGTAACCATGTCTGGGGTTGTTGAGTTGCTTCGCTCGCGTCGCGTACCGCAGGTTGCGGTGCTGACGCTGATGTCCATGGCTTTTGCCGGTTGCAGCGCCGACATGTCGTCGCGCTTCTCGCAAAACTCCTACTCGCAAAATCCGTTTGCGTTTGATCCGCAGCCGACCGGCACCGTGCAGGCACAGCCGCCGCGCGAGCTGCCACAATACGCACGGCCACGCACCCAACCGCAATATTCACAGTACCAGTCACAGCCGTTGCCGCCGCCGGTTGCGGCACCGCAGTCCTACCCGGTCGCCAACGCTGGCGTCTCCGGAGGAGGGCGCGGGCTTTCGTCCTACACGCCGCCGCCGGCGCGCCCGCAGATCGAAGCCACCGGCACCGTTCCGCATTCGGTCGCCGCCGCGCATGCCGGACATAGCGGCACGACCATCATCGTCGGCACCAGCGATACGCTCGAAGTGCTGGCGCGCCGCTACAACGTCTCGACCGCCGAGATCCTGCGCGCCAATGGCTACAAGGGACCACGCGCGCTGTCGCCCGGCCAGCAGCTGGTCATTCCGCGCCCGATGGCCGCCGCAGCAGCACCGGCGATGGTCACGCCGGCGATGCGGCCCGTTGCCGTGGCTGCGGCGCCTGCCGGCGTCCACTACGTCAATCGCGGCGACACGCTGCATAGCATCGCGCGCCAGCACCACATTCCCGTGGCCGAGCTTGCCCGCGCCAACAATCTCGATCAGTCGGCCCGGCTCAGCCTCGGCATGAAGCTGGTGGTGCCTGGCGCCAAGACTGCGATGGCGGCTCCGGCGCCGGTTGCGCAAGGCGTTGCTGCCGCACCGGTTGCAGCTGCTCCGGCACCGGCCATGGCGGCCCCGAAGGTCGTCGCGACAGCGCTGCCGCAGCAGAGCGCGCGGCTGGTTCAGCCGACCGCGACCGTCGAACAGCCGATGGCCGCCGCAGAAGCGCCCGTTGTCACCAAGTCGAGCGAAGCCACCGGCGCATTGCCGACGTTCCGCTGGCCGGTGCGCGGCAAGGTCATCACGGCCTACGGCTCGAAGACCAACGGCAAGGTCAACGACGGCATCAACGTCGCGGTGCCCGAAGGCACACCGGTGAAGGCGGCGGAGGACGGCGTCGTCGCCTATTCGGGCAATGAGCTAAAGGGCTACGGCAATCTCGTGCTGGTTCGCCATTCCAACGGCTACGTCACCGCCTATGCCCATACGAGCGAAATTCTGGTGAAGCGCGGCGACACCATCAAGCGCGGCCAGGTGATCGCCAAGTCGGGCCAGTCGGGCGAGGCCGGCTCGCCGCAGCTCCACTTCGAAATTCGCAAGGGATCGTCTCCGGTCGATCCGCTCCAGTTCCTCAACGGCGCGTAGGTTGCGCGCCGGGACTTCCAAGTCTCACAACAAAGACAACGGGGGAGGCGCAAGCCTCCCCCGTTTTGTTTTGCGCAAATGCTGCCGCGATCAGTTGCCGCTCAGCCGCACGCCGAGCCGGCCGGCGAGTTCCTGCGTGTACTGCCAGGCGACGCGGCCGGAGCGCGAGCCGCGGGTGGTCGACCATTCGAGCGCCTCGCGCTCGAGTTCGCCCTCGGCGATCTTGATGCCGTAATGGTCGCAATAGCCTTTCACCATCGCTAGGTACTCGTCCTGGCTGCAGCGGTGGAAGCCGAGCCAGAGGCCGAAGCGATCCGACAGCGACACCTTCTCTTCGACCGCTTCGCCCGGATTGATCGCGGTCGAGCGCTCGTTCTCGATCATCTCGCGCGCCAAGAGATGCCGCCGGTTCGAGGTCGCATAGAGGATGACGTTCTCCGGACGTCCCTCGATACCGCCTTCCAGCACCGCCTTGAGCGATTTGTAGGAGGCGTCGTTGCCGTCGAAGGAGAGGTCGTCGCAGAACACGATGAAGCGGAACGAGGAGCTGCGCAGGAGCTCCATCAGGCCGGGCAGGCTCTCGATGTCCTCGCGGTGGATCTCGATCAGCTTCAGCCGGTCGGCCGGCTTGCGGTCGACATTGAGGCTGGCATGCGTCGCCTTGACCAGTGACGACTTGCCCATGCCGCGGGCGCCCCACAGCAGCGCATTGTTGGCGGGCAGTCCGTTGGCGAAGCGCTCGGTATTCTCCATCAGGATATCGCGCATCCGGTCGACGCCCTTGAGCAGGCCGATCTCGACGCGGCTGACGCGCGGCACCGGGGCAAGGCGGCCGTCCGGATGCCAGACAAAGGCGTCCGCGGCACCGAACGACTCGGCCGGATCGGGGGCCGGGGAGGCGGCCGCAAGGCGGCTCGCAATGGTCTCCAGGGCGTTCGCGATCCGCTCGGCAGTGGCGCCGTCGAGCGGCATTACCGGGCGTTTTGTCGCGGCGTCTGCGGCACGCTTGGCGGCAGCTTGAGGGGCGGTTTTGCGGGCTGATTTACTGGTGGTTTTGCTGGTGGATTTCTTGGCTTTTTTCGGCATTTGTCCAGTTCCTGACGGCGCAGCCTTATCGGGCTGGCGGCAGTCCCGCAAGCGCCCTAAATGAAGGTCCGTTAACGTTGCAATTGGGACCGCGGCCGCTATAGTCCGCGCGAATTTGTCCGGACCGCCATACCGCCCCGAATCCGAGGGCACTGCCGGTTCTTTCCCGTCTTATCCGAGGATCGTCCGAATGCTGATTACTCCTGCGTTTGCTCAGGCTGGAGCTGGCACTGATACCAACAGCATGTTGATGTCGCTGCTGCCATTCGCGCTGATCTTCGTCATCATGTACTTCCTGATTCTGCGCCCGCAGCAGCGGAAGGTGCGCGACCATGCCGACCTCGTGAAGAACATCCGCCGCGGCGACACCGTGGTGACCTCGGGCGGCCTCGTCGGCAAGGTGACCAAGGTGGTCGACGACGACCAGATCGAGTTCGAGATTTCGGACGGCGTCCGCGTGCGTCAGATGCGCCAGATGATTTCCGGCGTGCGGGCCAAGGGTGAGCCGGCGAAGGGCGATACCAAGGACGAGGCGTCCGCGAGCTGATTGCCGCGGAGCCTTTTGCCGAATCTGACAGGTCAATTCGATGTTGTATTTCACGCGGTGGCGAGCGCTGGGGATTATCCTGACAGCGCTGGTGGTCTGCCTGTGCGCCGTGCCCAATTTCTTCCCCGAGGCGCAGGTCAAGACCTGGCCGGCCTGGGCGCAGCGGCGCCTCGTCCTCGGCCTCGATTTGCAGGGCGGCTCGTATCTGCTGCTCGAGGTCGACGCCAATTATGTGAAGAAGGAAAAGCTCGAACAGGTTCGCGACGACACAAGGAAGGCGCTGCGTGACGCCCGGATCGGCTTCACCGGAGGCATCGCGATCCGCAACGACGCCGTGGAGGCCCGGATCGCCAAGGAGGCCGACGTTCCGGCCGCGTTGGCGAAACTTCGCGAGATCGCACAGCCGATCGGCGGCTTGCTCGGCTCCGGCGGCCAGCGCGATGTCGATGTGACGGATGCGGGAGGCGGCTTGATCCGCCTGACCGTGTCGCAGCCGGCGATGATCGAGCGGATGCGCAAGACCATCGAGCAGTCGATCCAGATCGTCGAGCGCCGCGTCAACGAACTCGGCACCGTCGAGCCCTTGATCCAGCGTCAGGGCACCGACCGCATCCTGGTGCAGGTGCCGGGCCTGCAGGACCCGACGCATCTGAAGGAGCTGCTCGGCAAGACCGCGAAGATGGAATTCCGCATGGTCGACACCACGGCGTCGCCCGATCAGGCCACGGTGCCGGCGGACTCGGAGCGGCTCGTGAGCGCGTCGCCGCCACCGGTTCCGTACATTGTGAAGAAGCAGGTCCTGGTTTCCGGAAGTGAACTCTCGGATGCCCAACCCGGCTTTGACCAGCGTACCGGCGAGGCGATCGTCAGCTTCAAGTTCAATACCTCGGGCGCGCGCAAATTCGCTCAGGCGACCGCCGATAACGTCGGCCAGCCGTTTGCGATCGTGCTCGACAACAAGGTGATCTCGGCGCCCGTGATTCGCGAGCCGATCACCGGCGGACAGGGCCAGATCTCCGGCAGCTTCACGGTGCAGTCGGCCAACGATCTGGCGATCCTGATGCGCGCCGGCGCGTTGCCGGCGCCGCTGACGGTGGTCGAGGAGCGCACCGTCGGTCCCGGCCTCGGCCAGGACTCGATTGAAAAGGGCGAGCTTGCGGCCTATGTCGGCTCGATCCTGGTCATCGTGTTCATGCTGATCACCTACCGGCTGTTCGGTGTGTTCGCCAACATCGCCGTGGCCATCAATGTCGCCATGATCTTCGGGCTGCTGTCTCTGCTCAACGCCACGCTGACCTTGCCCGGCATCGCCGGCATCGTGCTGACGGTCGGTATCGCGGTCGACTCCAACGTGCTGATCTACGAGCGCATCCGCGAGGAATTGCGCGGCGGCCGCAACGCGATCTCGGCGATCGACGCCGGCTTCAAGCGGGCGCTGGCGACCATCCTCGATTCCAACATCACCACCTTCATCGCTGCCGCCGTGCTGTTCTACATCGGCACCGGACCGGTGCGCGGCTTTGCCGTGACGCTCGGCATCGGCATCATCACCACGGTGTTCACCGCCTTTACCCTGACGCGCCTGATTGTCGCGGCGTGGGTGCGGTGGAAGCGGCCGCAAACTGTGCCGATCTGAGAGGCCTATTGTGACTCATACCGTTCTCATTGGCCTTGGCATCCTGATTGCCGTGCTGACCGTGGTCGCGGCGCTCGGGCTGATGCCGGCGCTGCGCATCGTGCCCGACGACACGCATTTCGACTTCACGCGCTTTCGCCGCATCAGCTTCCCCATCTCGGCGCTGCTTTCGATCCTGGCCATTACGCTGTTCTTCACCCACGGCCTGAATTTCGGCATCGACTTCAAGGGCGGTACACTGCTGGAGGTACGGGCCAAGTCCGGCACCGCCGACATTGCCGCGATGCGCACGACCTTGAATGGTCTTGGCCTCGGCGAGGTGCAGTTGCAGCAGTTCGGAGGTCCGGCCGAAGTCCTGATCCGCGTCGCCGAGCAACCCGGCGGTGATCAGGCGCAACAGGACGCCGTGACGAAGGTTCGCGGCGCGCTCGGCGATTCCGTCGACTACCGCCGCGTCGAAGTGGTGGGACCGCGCGTCTCCGGCGAATTGCTCGCCTACGGCATGCTCGGCCTGATGCTCGCGATCGTCGGCATCCTGATCTATCTCTGGTTCCGGTTCGAGTGGCAGTTCGCGCTCGGCGCCATGATCGCCAACGTCCACGACATCGTGCTGACGATCGGCTTCATGTCGATCACCCAGGTCGACTTCGATCTCACCAGCATCGCGGCGCTGCTGACGATTCTCGGCTACTCGCTCAACGACACCGTCGTCATCTACGACCGTATCCGCGAGATGCTGCGGCGCTACAAGAAGATGCCGATGCCGCAACTGCTGAATGAATCGATCAACTCGACGCTGTCGCGCTCGATCATCACCCACGTCACCGTGACCTTGGCGCTGCTCGCGCTGCTGCTGTTCGGCGGCCAGGCGATTCACAGCTTCACCGCCGTCATGATGTTCGGCGTGGTGCTGGTCGGCACCTACACCTCGATCTTCATCGCGGCACCGATCCTGATCTATCTCGGCGTCGGCACCACGAGGCGCGACGCCGCCGACGATGAATCGGAGAAGAAGCCGAACGCGGCAGCCAAGAAGTAGCTGGTCATGAGCAACTCCTCGGACGCTCCCCATCTTCCGAGGTCGGCGCCGATCGAGGCCTACGGCAAGGGCGGCTTCGCGTTTGCCGATATGTCGCACCGCGGCTCGCTGCTGTGCCTGCCCGATGCGATCTGGGCCTGGCCGGTCACCAGGCCGCAGGAGATCGACGAATACGCGCTGCAAAAGGTATTCGCAGCCGCCAATGCGATCGATACGCTGATCGTCGGGACCGGCACCGAGGTCTGGGTGCCGCCGAAGGGCCTGCGCGAGGCTCTGCGCGCAGTCCGGGTGGTGCTCGACCCGATGCAGACGGGCCCCGCGATCCGCACCTACAACATCATGCTGGGCGAGCGGCGTCGCGTCGCGGCGGCGCTGATCGCGGTGCCATGAGCACGACGGAGGCGCCGACCGACGGCGCGGCGTTCTGCGCCGATCTGGTACGGACCCATGACTTCGTGCGCTACGCGTCGACCTTGTTCATGCCGGGTCCGGAGCGCCGGGCGCTGCTCGCGATCTACGCCTTCAACATCGAGGTCTCGCGCGTGCACGAGCAGGTCAGCCAGCCGCTGCCCGGCGAGATCCGGCTGCAATGGTGGACCGACATGCTGGCCGGCGCCGGACACGGCGGCGTCGAAGGCAATCCGGTCGCGGCAGAACTGCTGTATGCGATCCGCAATCACCGTCTGCCGGTCTCGCCGTTCTCGCTCCTGGTCGAGGAGCATCAGTTCGATCTCTACAACGACCCGATGCCGTCGCTGGCCGCGCTCGAGGGCTACCTCGACGCCACGGCATCGACGCTGTTCGCGCAGGCCACGCGCGTGGTGGCGCGGCCATCGGAGGCGATCGATCACCTGGCCCGTCATGCCGGCCTTGCCCAGGGCATGGCCCAGGTCATCGCGGCGCTGGGCCGCGACGCCTCGCGGCAGCAGCTGTTTCTGCCGCTGCCGCTGCTGCAGCAGCACGGCAGCAGCAAGGAGGAGGTGTTTGCCGGCAAGCCGACGCCGAACATCCGTGCTGCGATCGATCAGCTTGCTGACGAGGCTCAGGGTCATATCAAGACCGCATTCGGGCTGCTTGCGGATGTGCCGTCCGGCGTGAGGCCGATCTTCCTGCCGCTCGCTCACATCAGGCGCGAGCTGAACCGGGTGAGGAGGGCCGACTACGATCCGTTCCTGCCGAAGCCGGTGTCACGCCTGCGCACGCTCTGGACGTTGTGGCGCGCTGCGCGCACCGAAGAGTTCGGTCGCTAGCTCTGTTCCTTCGAGATGTGCTTGGTGAAGATCCGGATCGTCGCGCCTTTGACCACCGGGCTGTTGTCAAAGATGTCGGATGCGATCATCTCGATCGCGTCGCGCAGCGCAATGAACTGCGCCTGCCGGGCCAGGCTAGGTGTTCCGCGCGTGCCAGCCAATTCGTCCATTGCGGCGTCGCTGATCTGACATTCAATTTCCTGATCGCCGTGCATCATGGTGAATCCGAACGCCAGGCGTTCGGAATCATATCCCCCGATACGGCCACGGGTGAGTGGCATTAAGCTTGTCCCTTGAGCGCGCTAGCCCCCACAAGATTGGCGCTTCGAGCTGCGTTTGTCGAGAGTGCGCGCGCTTCAGCGCACCGGCCGATCCATCTCGGCAACTTCGAAATTGAAGCGGTCGCGCAAATTCTTGCGTTGCTCGAGGATGTCCTTCAGGAACTTGCGATCGGCGTCGCTGCGCATCATCGGCTCGATCAGGTCGATCTGGTTCATGGCGACGAGCTGCAGGATTTCGGTACGCGGCTTGCCGGCCGCATCGCGCGGCAATGCATGCACGATCTGGATGTGTTCCGGCGGCTTGACGCCCTTGGCTGCGGCAAGCTCGTTGCGCAGGGTCTTTTCCAGTGCGGACTGGTCGGCCTCGACGAAGGCGTAGAGCCCTACGCCGACGCGCCGGTCGGCAAAGGCGACGATCGCGGTGTCGCGGACGTCAGGATTCCTGCGGATCAAATCGACCAGCACCGGCGCGTCGTTGACCAGCCGCCGGCCGCCGCCCTCGCGGTCGGTGAAATTGAAGATGCCGCGGGTGATCGCCTGATAGACCTTCTTGCCGGTCTTGAGCCAGACGCTGGCGACCGCCGACTTCTTCGCGAGCACCTTGCGCTCCTTCGGCGTCAACGCCTCCGGCGCGTAGCTGCGCTTGTGCTTCAACAGATGCCGCAGATCCTCATAGGCTGCGATGCGGAACAGCCGGCTTCGGCTCTTGAAGCAGGCAGCAAGCTGGAAGTCGGTGAGGTAGGCGCGGCCATCGCGGCCGACCAGCCAGTTCTGCTCCTTGGCGAGGTCGTTGTGGCAGATGCCGGCGCGATGCAGCTTGCGCAATGCGGCCTTGGCGGAGCGGAAATAGGCGGCGTCGCCATGCGGCTTCGCCAGATGCAGCGCCGCGCCGTCGATGAAGCCGCGCACCAGCGCGCGCCTGCCTGCCCACAGCAGCTTGGGGCCGACGTCAAGATCGCGCGCCAGGGTCAAGGCGCGGCGTTCGCGCGAGAACAGATGCAGCGCCACGGCGAACGACCAGAACGGCACCTGATCGAGCCGGCGCAGCACGCCCTCAACCTCGCCATCATCGGTCCGGAAACGGCCGCGCTCGACCGTCGAGAACACGTCACGCTTGAGCAGCACGCCCTGGCTCCATCGCGCCGACAGGGTGGCGTCGTCGTCTTTCGGCAAGCTCATGACTGTCAGGCCGCTGCCGCAACGCGCAGGTGCTCCGCGATCCAGTGGTCGAGGTCGACGAGTGCCCGCGCGCTGATGGCCTGTTTCTTGGCGACCGTCTTCTCGTTACCGCGCAGCCGCGAGCCGTCCGGCTTCTTGGTCGGAGGGCTGGCCAGCGGCGGGAACAGACCGAAATTGATGTTCATCGGCTGGAACGAGCGTGCACCGGCGTCGATCGTCTCGATATGGCCACCGGTGATGTGGCCGAGCAGCGCGCCGAGCGCGGTGGTGGCGGGGGGTGGCGTCAGCGCCGCGCCGCGCATGTCGGCGGCAGCGCAGAGGCCCGCGATCAGGCCGACGCTGGCCGACTCGACGTAACCCTCGCAGCCCGTCATCTGGCCGGCGAAACGCAGCCGCGGCTGCGCGCGCAGGCGCAGTTGGCTATCGAGCAGTTTCGGCGAATTCAGGAAGGTGTTGCGATGCAGGCCGCCGAGGCGGGCGAACTCCGCGTTCTCGAGGCCCGGGATGGTGCGGAACACGCGCTGCTGCGCGCCATGTTTCAGCTTGGTCTGGAAACCGACGATGTTGTAGAGCGTGCCGAGCTTGTTGTCCTGCCGCAGCTGGACGATCGCATATGCCTTGACCGTCGGATTGTGCGGATTGGTCAATCCCACCGGCTTCATCGGCCCGTGGCGCAGCGTCTCGTGGCCGCGCTCGGCCATCACCTCGACCGGCAGGCAGCCGTCGAAATAGGGCGTGTTGGTCTCCCAATCCTTGAAGTCGACCTTCTCGCCGTCGAGCAGCGCCGCGACGAAGGCGTCATATTGCTCCTTGGTCATCGGGCAGTTGATGTAATCGGCGCCGGTGCCGCCGGGACCGACCTTGTCGTAGCGCGACTGAAACCAGGCCACCGACATGTCGATGGAATCCTTGTGCACGATCGGTGCGATCGCATCGAAGAACGCCAGCGCGTTCTCGTCGGTGAGCTGCCTGATGGCGTCGGCGAGCGGCGCCGAGGTAAGGGGGCCGGTGGCGACGATCACGTTGCCCCAGTCGGCCGGCGGCAGGCCCGCGACTTCCTCGCGGCTGATCTCGATCAGCGGATGTTCGTTCAGCGCTTTGGTGACGGCAGCGGAAAAGCCATCGCGGTCGACCGCCAGCGCGCCGCCGGCGGGCACCTGGTTGGCATCGGCCGCACGCATGATGAGGGAGCCCAGCCGCCGCATCTCGGCATGCAGCAGCCCGACCGCGTTGCTGGCGGCATCGTCGGAACGGAAGGAATTCGAGCAGACCAGTTCGGCGCAGCCTTCGGTCCGATGCGCCTCGGTCATTCGGTGCGGGCGCATTTCATGCAGGACGGCACGGACGCCGGAATTGGCAACCTGCCAGGCGGCTTCCGAGCCGGCGAGCCCCGCGCCCACGATGTGGACGGTTTGGGAAGAGGATTGATGCGGTGTCATCGCGCAGCGTTAGCGCGTTTCGAGATCATGTGCATCTGAAACCGCACCAGAAACGAGAACGCCCGCTGTGGAAGCGGGCGTTATCCGTTCGTCAGATGGCTTACGGCCGATTAGCCGTTGTAGGTACCGGCGGCAACGCGCGGAATGTCCGAGCGGTCGAGGCCGATATCGGCCAGTTCACGATCGCTGAGCTGGGACAGTTCGCTGACATTGCGCTGATAATCCCGGAAAGCCTGGATCATGCGGATGAGCGAGAGCAACATGGTAGTCTCCTAGTAATTCAGATTCAGCTTTTCAAAAGCCTCATCGTTGAAGTGAATATAGATGATATGGTGCGGCGCAGTAGTTCCAATGGTGCGATGCAGCTAGACCCAAAACGCATGGCGCGGGTAAGTTTCAATTAACCGTTTGGCGCTTGGCGAGCGGGCCTGTAAACGAAGGTTCCGCCGACACAGGGAGGAGCGAAAAAATATTTTTCAAATCAATTGGTTGGTTGGCTCTTTGTGCGCCAGATCAGGTTGGATACGTGGTAATTAATGACCGCCAAATCAAGTTTCTTCGCGCCTTCGCTCGCCGGATCACGGCGATGTGTTCCATGCGTGATTCGCATGCGACAAGCTGACATTAGAATGATTATTAGTTCATATGTTAGCGTGAGCGCCCCTGAATGGGCAGAGCGTCAATCAGCCGCATTGACGCGAGAGGTAATTCGGTGCGTCCGCCGTGCGGATCTCCGTCACGTCCGGCGTGTCGCGCGGAAGATGCTGAGGATTATCGGAAGTGCATTTCGATTGAAGCGAACGTTGGCAGCAAGGCTAATGCCCCGCCGCTTCCTTACCGACATGTAATCGAAACACTATGCAACGCATGCGCGATCCGCGTGCAGCGCCGATCACATTCGTATCGCGCGAAGTTCATTCTGAATGGTGCCGGCAACAGCGAATAATTGCGCAGCAGATTCCGCAATCACGCAGGGATCTGTCCAAGAACAAGAGATGGATCATCCCATGATTAAAACATTCATCGCCGCAGCCACCATGGCTGCCACTGCGTATGCTGTCGCTGCTCCGGCCCAGGCCGCTCATCATCATATGGGCGTCGGTTGCAGCGGTGCCAATTTCGGCAAGACTGAAGCTGCCGTCGAAGCTATGGCTGACAATGAGGTCAAATTCGCGGCGGAGAAGGAAGTCTCGCTCGCGCAGGACGCGATGCTGAACAACAAGTGGGGCGCATGCGGCGAGCACCTCAGCAAGGCTGCTGAATCCAGCATGGCAAAGTAAGCTTTTGATCATGGCGATAAGGGCCGATTGCCTGGGGCAATCGGCCCTTTTTAATTCAGCCCGAGCACGAGCAGTGCTGATCGAAGCAGAGCCGACACGCGGGCTTCTTGCCGCCACGCAATTTCGCCGCGCTACGGAGCCTTGGCGAGCTGGGTCGCGAAGTAGCCGATCGTCTTGGCGTATACCTCGCTCTTGTTCCATTGCTGGATGACCGCGAAATTCTCGCTGCCGGGCTCCCAGCCCTTGCCCTTCTTCCAGCCGTAGCTCTTCAGGAAGTTCGCCGTCGAGGCCAGCACGTCAGGCACGTTGTGCAAGAGGTCGCGCTTGCCGTTGCCGTCGAAGTCGACCGCGAACTTGATGTAGGACGACGGCATGAACTGGGTCTGGCCGATCTCGCCGGCCCAGGCGCCGCGCATCTCCTGCGGCGCGAGATCACCACGCTCGACGATGCGCAACGCATCCATCAGCTCGGCCTTGAACATGTCGGAGCGGCGGCAATCATAGGCCAGCGTCGCCAGCGAGCGCATGGTCGGAAACTTGCCGGTGTTGACGCCGAAATCGGTCTCCAGCCCCCAGATCGCGACCAGGATTTCACCGGGTACGCCGTAGGCCTCCTCGATTCGCGACAGCGCCGATCCGTAGCGCTTCATCATGTCGGAGCCGCGATTGAGGCGCGGCGGCACCATCCGACCCGAGAACTGCTCGAAGGTCTGGCTGAACACCTGCTGCGAATGGTCGCGCGCCAGGATAGCCTTGTCCTGCGTGACGCCATTCAACCCGGCCTGGATCGCGTTCTGCGAAATGCCCTTCGTCACGGCCTCTTTCTTGAAATCGTCGAGCCAGGACTCGAACGTGCCCGTGCCGCATTGGGCGGCGAGCGCAGAAACCGTCGAGGTCAAGAGCCACGCCCCGACGGCGAGCGTGTGAAAGGAAAAGCGCGAGGTCATTGGCAATTTCACTCCGGAGTCGGCGATGACATCGATTGGTCGCGAAACCCGGCGGGTATGTTCGCGGCAACAGCGGCCAAAACATGGCTCGTGATCGAGCCGTTTATCTCAGGCAGGTGTTGCAAATGCCACGCCAATTTCACCCCCATTTGACGATCCGGAACGACAAACCGCCGGCCGAATGTAATCGGCCGGCGGTTGCTTTGGCGTTTACGCATTCGGGATGACGGGCGCTTAGCCGCGATCGCTGCGCCGCCACGGGAACAGGTTGGCCGGGAAGTCGGCGGCGGGCTTGCGCTCACGCGGCTCGGGGATCACCGGCCGTGCGTTCGGATCCTTTACGATGACCTCGCGATAGAGATGCCAGGTGGCGTGACCGAGCAGGGGGATCACGACGGCGAGCCCGAGGAAGAACGGGATCGTGCCCAGCACCAGCAGCACCGCGACGATCAGGCCCCAAGCCGCCATCGGCACCGGGTTCTGTGCGACGGCGCGCATCGACGTCACCATGGCTTCGCCGGCGGTTGCCTGGCGGTCGAGCATCATGGGGAATGCGACCACGCTGATGCACAGCGCGACGAGCGCGAACAGGAAGCCGACGCCGCAACCGACCACGATCAGCCACCAGCCTTGCGGGGTGGTCAGCACGCGCTCGGCAAAATCGGGAATGTTGGCCGCGACCTGATAGCCGAACACCGCAGTGTAGATCGCCTGCGCGGTGGCGATCCAGGTCACGAACAGTGCAAACAGCAACGTTCCGACCCCGAGCATCGCGCCGAATGACGGCGAGCGGAATACCTGTATGGCGTCCCATGCGGATGCCTCACCGCCGTCCTCGCGGCGGCGGCTCATCTCGTACAGGCCGATCGCGGCGAACGGGCCGAGCAGGGCAAAGCCCGCGGCCAGCGGAAACAGCAGAGGCAGCACGGAATAGCCGTGCACGGTGCGCGCAAGCACGATGCCGAGCACGGGATAGATCAGGCAAAGGATAATGGCGTGGCTTGGTACTGCCTTGAAATCTTCCCAGCCGAGACGCAGCGCTTGATGCAAATCGGACAGGCCGATGGTGCGGATAACCGGCGCAGGCGCGGGGCCTTGTCCGCTCTGCGTCATCGATGTGACATTGCCTTGGTATGGCGCGGCCATGGTGTTGTCTCCCTCGGGCCGGCGCATTCTGCGCCCGGCGCGCGGGCACAAACGTACCGCCTCTTGAAGCGATCACGAGCAAGCCAGACGCGAAAGACAGAGCAGGGAACTGGCCGTGTCGCGAACTGTTGAGTGAGGGTACTCCCAAACCGCGCCAAAAGCACTCACGCTTAAGTGAATGTCGCATTGGCAAGGTATTGTGGGGGCGATACACTTGAACTGCGACCTCGGTCAGCCGGTGCGTTGCCGTGTGGCCTTCACATCTCAACTCTCTTGGGAGCGAACGATGAGCATTTTCGGAAAAATCATGGGCGCGATCTTCGGCAGCAGCGCCAGTGCCGCGCCCGCCGGCGGAACGGCCACAAGCGCAGCTCCCGCCGGTGGATCCGGTAGCGCCTCGCCGTCGCCTGCCGCGGTACCCGCCGGTGCGGCGCCTGCGCAGTCCGTTGACGTCGCCCCGATCCTCGACAAGGCGGTAGCCGCGAAGGGCGAGAAGCTCGAGTGGCGGACCTCGATCGTCGACCTGATGAAGGCGCTCGACATCGACTCCAGCCTGTCGGCGCGCAAGGAGCTCGCCAAGGAGCTCGGTTACACCGGCGACACCAACGATTCCGCCAGCATGAACATCTGGCTGCACAAGCAGGTTATGACGAAGCTTGCGGCCAACGGCGGCAAGCTGCCCCCGGATATCAAGCACTGACCGGATCATCATCCCGCGCACCGCCAGGGCCCGCGCTAGCGCGGGCCTTTTTTATGGACCGGCCAGCATCTATAGATCGGCGGACAAGAAGGAGAACGCCCATGAAAACTCCCATGTCTGATCTCGATCGCCGGACGATGCTTGCGACCGGCGCCCTCGCACTGGCCGGCGCCGCCGCGCAATCTGTGCCGGCCCACGCCGAGGCCGCGCCGAAGGCGATGTTTCCGGTCCCGGCCGTGACGATCCCGATCTTCGGCGCCACCGAGGTGTTCCAGGTCCGCCGCATCTACTGCATCGGCCGCAACTACGCCGCTCATGCGATCGAGCGCGGCTCCGATCCGAGCCGCGAGCCGCCGTTCTTCTTCCAGAAGCCGACGGATGCGATCCAGAATGTCGCGATCGGCACGGTCGCCGATCATCCCTATCCGTCGTTGACCAAGAACTATCACCATGAGGTCGAACTGGTCGCCGCGCTGAAGTCCGGCGGCACCAACATCCCCGCCGACAAGGCGCTCGATCACGTCTATGGCTACGCGCTGGGCCTCGACATGACGCGGCGCGATTTGCAGAACGGCATGGCCGCGGAGAAGAAACCGTGGGAGATCGGCAAGAGCTTTGACCATGCCGCGGTACTCGGGCCGATCCATCCGGCTGATAAGACCGGCCATTTCACGCAAGGCGCGATCTCGCTCGCGGTCAACGGCACGGTCCGGCAGAGCTCGGATCTGAAGAACATGATCTGGAGCGTCGCCGAACAGATCGCAAAGCTCTCCGAGGCCTTCGAGCTGAAGGCCGGTGACATCATCTATTCCGGAACGCCGGAGAATGTCGGCCCGGTCGTCAAGGGCGACGTGCTGCTCTGCAAGCTAGAGGGCCTGCCCGACATGTCGATCAAGATCGTCTGACGAACGCGGCGCTAGCCCGCAAGATCCGCGTATTCCGGATGCTTGTCGAGGTAGTCCACCACGAAGCTGCAGCCGCCGATGACCTTGTGGCCCTCGGCGCGGATCAGCTCCAGCGCGCCCTTGACCAGCTCCGACGCGATGCCGCGGCCGCGCAGGGCGCGCGGTGTCTCGGTATGGGTGATGATGACGGCCGCGGCCGTCTGCCGGTAATTCGCAAAGGCTGTGCCCCCCTCGGTATCGAGTTCGAAGCGCCTTTCGGCCTTGTTGTCGCGGACGGCAGCCATCGCAAAATCCCGGTTGATTCACAGGCCTTGATCTAAGCGCGTGAACCCGCCGGTGCAAAGCCGCGACCAACCCGCAAATTGACATTTGTGGATTGACGAGATGCGCATTTTGGCCTGCCTGACCGCTGCATTGCTCGGCGCCGCGTTGACGCTGCCAAATTCGCCGCAAGCCGCGGCCGGCGATGATCCGAGCTGGCAGGCCTGCGTCGGCCTGACGACGGCGCCGGGCGAGCGTGTGTTCGCCTGCACCACGGTGATCGACGGCAAGACCGAAACCGGCAAGCGGCTGGCCGGCGCCTATTGCAACCGCGGCCACGGGCTGACCGAGAAGCGCGAGCTCGATGCAGCGCTCGCCGATCTCAACGAGGCGATCAAGCTCGATTCCTCCTATGCCTGCGCCTACACCAACCGCGGCCGGGTTTACGCCTTGAAGCGCGATCTCGATCATGCGATCGCCGACTACGACGAGGCGATCCGGATCGATCCGGCGTTTGCGATGGCCTACAACAATCGCGGCGATGCTTGGCTCAACAAGGGCGATCTCGACCGCGCGCTGGCCGATCTCAGCCTCGCCATCAAATACAATCCGCAGCTCGCCACCGCCTATGGCAATCGCGGCTTTGTCTATTACCGCAAGCGCGATGCGGCGCATGCGATCGCCGACTACACCACCGAGATCAAGCTCGAGCCCAACGCGTTCGCCTATATCAATCGCGGGAATGTCTATCGCGATGCCGAGCAGCTCGATCGCGCTGCCGCCGATTACGGCGAGGCGGCGAAGATTGCGCCGACCGATGCGCGCGGCTGGCGCAACCGCGGCATGATCCGGCTCTTTCAGGGCGACAACAAGGGCGGGCTCGCCGACTACGACAAGGCGCTGCAATACGATCCCGCCGACGTCTATTCCTGGAACAACCGCGGCCAGGCCAAGCTGCGGCTCGGCGACAGCAAAGGCGCGGCGGCCGATTTTCGCAAGGCGCTGGAGCTGCAGCCCGATCTGAAGTCCGCCAGGGAGGCGCTCGCGCGGCTCGGCGGGGCGCGCTAACGCGCGGTGCCGGGCGCCCTCGATCCTGCCGCATCGCACACACGCCGATCGGGCCTTGCGGGCCGATGCAATTCGATTAGGCTTGTTCCCAGACATACGCCCCCGGATGCGGCCCGACGGTCGTCTGGTACCGAGTGGTGAGGCCGGTCGCTGACGTATGCCCCTTGTCGCAAGGAGGTTCGTCATGTCGGACAATCGTTTCTTCGGCACACACCGCCCCTGGGAGGACTGGCTCGGCATGCTGCTCGGCGTGCTGATCATGGTCTCGCCCTGGTTTCCGATCCAGGTCAGCGACGTCGTCGATGTCGAGCGCAGCCACCTGGTGCTCAACTGCTTCGTGGTCGGCATGCTCGTGCTGGGCCTCGCCCAACTCGAATATGTCGCGCTGCATCGCTGGGAGGAGGTGGCGAGCATAGTGCTGGGCCTCTGGCTGATCGCGTCGCCCAACATCTTCGGCTATTCGGAAGACCAGGTGCTGCAGCTCTGGCACATCCTGCTCGGCGGGCTGGTCGCCCTGATCGGCGCCTTGCAGCTCTGGCAGGACTGGAACCTGAGCGAGCAGGACCTGGCCAAGCATCCGCAATAGCGGCCTCGGGCCAGGTATTGTCGGGCCAAGCATTGTTGGATGGCGGCCGCCGGCGCGGCATCATCGCGCCGCGTTCGGCGGCCCTTGCCGAGGCGCGCTGCTTGGCGATAAACCGGTTGGCACCAATCCCTTGCGGCGCTTGAAGACGCCCGGTTCTGACCGAGGAAACACCCGATGACCGTCCTGACCATGCCCTGTCTGTTGTGCGTATCGGCGGGGCGGCAATGAGCGGGACCGAGGCGACCGCGCCGCGCGGCGGGATCGCGCGGGTGTCGCGCCGGGTGATGAACCTCGCCTACATCCTGACCCAGAACGCCCGCCGCCACGGCGATCGTCCCGGCTTCATCTGGAACGAGAAGGCCTGGTCCTGGCACCATATCGACCAGAACGTCTCGGCGCTGGCGGCGGCGCTGGCCGCGCGCGGCATCAGCAAGGGCGACCGCATCCTGGTGCATTCCAAGAACTGCGACGATATGTTCTGGTCGATGTTCGCGGCCTTCCGGCTCGGCGCGGTATGGGTGCCGACCAATTTCCGCCTGATGCCCGACGAGGTCGCCTATCTGGCGGCGGCCTCCGGCGCCAAGGCGTTCCTTTGCCATGCCGATTTCCCCGAGCACGCCAAGGCGGCCGCCAATCCGGCGCTCGAATTCGTCTGGCGGATCGGCGAAGAGGGCCCGTTCGGCGAGGCGAGCGTCGGAGACGTGATCGCCAAGCACGCCGGTGCCGCGGTCGAGAACACGCCGGTCGAGTACGACGATCCCTGCTGGTTCTTCTTCACCTCCGGCACCACCGGCCGCTCCAAGGCTGCGGTCTTGACCCACGGCCAGATGGCCTTCGTGATCACCAACCATCTTGCCGACCTGATGCCCGGCACCACTGAAGACGACGCCTCGCTGGTAGTGGCGCCGCTGTCGCATGGCGCCGGCGTGCATCAGCTGGTGCAGACCGCGCGCGGCGTGCCGACTATCCTGCTGTCGTCGGAGAAGTTCGACATCGCCGAGGCGTACCGGCTGATCGCCAAATACCGCGTCAGCAACATGTTCACGGTGCCGACCATCCTGAAGATGATGGTCGAGCATCCCGCCGCCGACCAGCACGACCACTCCTCGCTGCGCTACATCATCTACGCTGGCGCGCCGATGTATCGCGAGGACCAGAAGGCGGCGCTTCACAAGCTTGGCTGTGTGCTCGTGCAGTATTTCGGCCTCGGCGAGGTCACCGGCAACATCACCGTGCTGCCGCCCGGCCTGCACGATCCCGAGGACGGACCGCATGCCCGGATCGGCACCTGCGGCTTCGAACGGACCGGCATGCAGGTCTCGATCCAGGGCGATGACGGCCGTGAGTTGAAGGCGCACGAGACCGGCGAGATCTGCGTGATCGGCCCCGGCGTGTTCGCCGGCTACTACGACAACCCCGAGGCCAATGCGAAGGCGTTCCGCGACGGCTGGTTCCGCACCGGCGATCTCGGCCATATGGACGAGGAGGGCTTCGTCTACATCACCGGCCGCGCCTCCGACATGTACATCTCCGGCGGCTCCAACATCTATCCGCGCGAGATCGAGGAAAAGCTCTTGACCCATCCCGCGGTCGGTGAGGTCGCCGTGCTCGGCGTGCCCGATCCATTCTGGGGCGAGGTCGGTATCGCCGTCTGCGTCGCGCGCGAAGGCGTCGACGCGGTCGCGGAGGCAGAGCTTGCGGCATACCTCGCGCCGAAGGTGCCGCGCTACAAGATGCCAAAACGCTTCTTCTTCTGGGAGGCGCTGCCGAAGTCCGGCTACGGCAAGGTGCCGAAGCGGCTGATCCGCGACGAGCTCGAGGCGCGCGGGCTGCTCGACGTTGTCGCCAAATCGACGGGCGCATAGGGCGATGCGCAGCATCGCCCAGCCCGGCGCTGCGGTCGCCGAGCGCATCCAATGGGTCGCCGCGCGCGGCCGCGCCTTTTCATTCATGCTGGAGACCGGCATTCCCTTGCTCGAAGCCGTGCGCCGCGGCTTTGCGGCGGAAGGATTTTCCAGCGGCGTGCTGAGCGCCACGGGCGGCGCGCTCGGGCCGTTCGCCTATGTGATGCCGGCGCTGTCGAAGGATGGCGTCAACGCCGCGTTCTACAGCGACACGTTCCGTCCCGGTGGCGTGACACGGCTCAAGCTCGCGGCGCTGACTTTTGGCGAACGCGACGGCGCACCGTTCTTCCATTGCCACGGGTTGTGGACCGAGGCCGATGGCCGCTTTAACGGCGGACACATGCTGCCGGATGAAACCATCGTCGCCGAGCCGTTCGAGGTCAGCGCGTTCGGCATCGACGGCGCGACCTTTGTGGCCGAGCCCGACAGCGAGACCAATTTCAAGCTGTTCGGTCCGGTCACCAGGGCGCCGGCGGGTGCGAAGACCACGCGCCATGCCTTCGCGTTGCGGCTGCGGCCGAACCAGGATTTCGCCTGTGCGCTGGAAGGCTTCTGTCGTCAGCACGGCATCCTGCGCGCGCGGCTGCATGGCGGCGTCGGCTCGACCATCGGCGCGGTCTTCAGCGATCGCCACAGCGTGGTGCCGTTCGCGACCGAGCTCGCGGTGACCGCGGGGCAGATCGCGCCTGACGCCAATCGTCGAGTGCGCGCCAGTCTCGACGTCGCGCTGGTCGACTATCTCGGCGGCATCGCCGAGGGACGCCTGGTGCGCGGCGACAATCCCGTGCTGATGACGATGGAGCTGGTGCTGGAAGTGCTGGAAGAGGCGGAGCGGCCGTAGGGGCGGGGCGTACTCCATCTTCGCGTCGTCCCGGCCTTCGCCGGGACGACGGCGAGTGTGTGACGCCGCCTGTGAGACACACATCTACATCCTCGCGACAGGTAAGGGCCGCTCACCGCCGCTTGCGGACATGGATGTTGATGTCGAGGTCGATCGCGCTGACACAGGTCTGCTCGGTGCGGTGCGAGCCGCCCTCGTGCCAGCGGCCCTTGCGCAAGCTGATCGCGCTGACCTGGGCAAGCCACAGGCAGCGCCATTGCGGCAGTTTGCCCGAACTCCCGCCGGCGAACTGCCACGTCAGCACGACCTCTTCACCGCTCTTGTTGTGGCCGATGATATGCGGGCAGAGCTCGCATGCAGACCACTTGCTGCTCGGTGAGGATCGCCTCGCGGAAGCGGGCGTAAGCTTTGCTAGGCATGGGACATCGGGCCATCTAGGATTGCGGCGGGCTCCTATCATATAAGCTGGGCCACCTGCCGCTGTTTCCCCGGATCCGCGCCGATGGCCAGAGGACGACACCGCCCGATCAACATGCCCGCGCCGTATCTGAGGCGGATCTGGCTCGATCCCGGGCGCATTCCCGATCGCAACGCATATCCGTTCGTGCTGCCGCTGCTGCGCAACGAATTCGAACTCAGCTTCGATCGGGCGATCACCATCATCGTCGGCGAGAACGGCACCGGCAAGTCGACGCTGCTGGAAGGCATCGCCGTGATGGCCGGCTATGACGATGCCGGCGGCGGCAAGGGCTATCGGCCGGTCGACCATGGTCGTGCGCTGGAGAAAATGGGCGGCTCGCTGGCGTCAGCGCTGCGCGCGAGCTGGCTGCCCAAGATCACCAACGGCTGGTTCTTTCGCGCCGAGAGCTTCTTCTCTGTGGCAAGGTATCTGGACGAGGCAGCGCAGGACGCCGGCGGGCTGCCGCCCGACTTCCTGTCGCATTCCCACGGCGAGGGTTTCCTGCGCTTCTTCGAGGAGCGCTGCCAGCGGCAGGGCATCTTCATCTTCGATGAGCCGGAATCAGCGCTGTCGCCGTCACGGCAGATCGAATTCCTCAAGCTGCTGCACCGGATGAACGGTACCGGCCACTGCCAGGTGATCATGGCCACGCATGCGCCGGTCCTGATGGCCTATCCCGACGCGACGCTGCTGCGGCTGAGCAAATACGGGCTCGAGCCGGTCAGCTTGCGGGAGACCGATCACTACCGGCTGATGCGCGAGTTCTGCGATGACCCGAAGGGGTTCGTCGAGGCGGCGATCGAGGATTGACGCTGATGCCTGGCGGGCTCGCCACGTCCAGGGGCTGCCCGATCGGAGCGAAACGCTTGGCCTCCGCGGCGGTGCTGCGCGTGATGCAGTTTCGTCGCGCGGACGACAGAGATCGCGAAATCGGACGGAACTGAATCGAAATTCGCGTGTTACGGCTGAATGTCTTCGATTATCATTGCTCGGATGGCGGTGCGACAATCGACGAAACGGGGCAGGAATTGGAAACCCTTGACGCCGCACGGGCAATGGCGTTGGCCGCCGCGGGTGATGCCGCTCTCGACATGTCCCGGGATGGTCAAGAAGTTCGCTTGACGATCTACGTCCGAGACGGCGTGCGGATCGTTGCCGGCGCCACCCTTACCATCTCAACCAAGTGACCTTCCAATGCACCAACGATTGATTGCTCGCCTGCAGTCGGTTGCCGGTCTGTCGCAGGATGAACGCGCCGCACTCAATGCGCTTCCGCATACGGTCAGGACCCTCGGCGATCAGGAAAGCATCCTGAAGGAAGGCGACAGAGCGCTCAACTGTGTCGCGCTGACGAGTGGCTTTTTGTATCGCCGGAAGATCGTGGGAGATCGGAGCCAGATATTGTCGCTGCACGTTCCGGGCGACATCCCCGACCTGATGACGTTGTACTTGCCAACCATGGACCACGATCTCATCAGCGTCGGGCGGAGCACCGTAGCGACGGTGCCGCACGCCGCGCTCAAGTCGCTGTTCGACAAACAACCATCGCTCGTGCACACGTTTTGGCGTGAAACGCTGATCGACGCAGCTATCTTTCGACACTGGGTGGGCAATCTCGGAGCCTTGGACGCCATTCGTCGCGTGGCGCAGCTTTTTTGTGAACTCGCCGTGCGCCTGGAGTTTGTAGGCTTGCTCAATCAGGACAGCTTCACGTTCCCGCTTACGCAGGCGGATATTGGATCCGCCTGTGGTCTTTCGACGGTCCATACCAACAGAACCTTGCAGGCGCTCCGGAAACGAAAATTGCTGGAATGGCGCGGCGAAACGGTTTCGCTGCCGAACCGCACGGAGCTCGAAGCGCTCGCTGAATTCAATCCCGACTATTTGCAGCGAAAGGCGCGGACGGCGTAACGGATTTGCGGACAGCGGCACGGAGGGCTTGAGACGTAAGCCTGCGACCGACTAAATCTATGCAGGGGGGCGTCCTGGGGGAAGGAGCCTCGTCGATGACGCCACGATTTATTTTGATCGTATTTTCAATCGTGTTTGGCTTCGCCGTGACATTCGCTGCGATTACAACGTCCAAGCATATTACGGCTTCTCAAACCGGCCCCGTCTCACGCTCAACTTGAGCGGATAGCTCGCGGGCGGGGGCAAACGTGGGCCCGTTAGCGGGGCAGTTCGTCCAGCGAATGTGATCGTGGCCGTCATAAGCGGCTTGCCTCGCGGAGAAGAGCCGCGGTCGCGAACTTCGCTCTGGTGCAAGCAGCCGCTTTCCATCTGGTCCAGAATACCGAAATATAAGCTTCGACACGCGCTTGGCGGTAGACCGAAAGATCGGGGAGACAAGATGAGGAGAGCGATCGCGAAGGCCGGCGTGGTGGTGGCGGCATTGGCCGTGTTGGGGGCCGCATGGGCCCATGGGCCGACCCGCCAGAAGGTGCGGGAATCGATCGAGATCGACGCGCCGCAGGCCAAGGTGTGGGCGGTGATCGGCAATTTCCAGGACATGAACTGGCTTGCCGGGGTCTACGCGGTCAGCGCGCGGTCTTCAGATAGGCAATGACGTCGGCCCGATCGTGGGCGTCGGGCAGACCCTTGAAGAACATCTTCGCACCGTGAACGTCGCCGCGGGGATCGGCGAGGTAGGTATCCAGCGCCGCCGCGTCCCAGGGCGTCTTGTTGCCGCGCATGGCGTCCGAATAATCGAAGCCCTGGACCGACGCCGGCTGGCGGCCAACGACGTGCCACAGGCTCGGGCCGACCTTGTTCACACCGACATCGAGCGAATGGCAGTTTACGCAAGTGCGCTGGAAGATAGCGTGGCCCGCGATCGGGTCACCGTCCATCGCCCGGACCGGCGCCGGAGATGTCGCGAGCAAGGCGGCGGCGAGCGCGACGCTGCCGACAGACCAAGCGGCGCCGAATTTCATTCCCATCACGAGCGTCTCCGGAAATGGATTGGATTGTAATCGGTGAGATATGGGTCGATGTGCCGGCAGCCGGCGGAATGGTGGCTAGTGCCGCTCGGCTTCCGCCTCCTTCTCCAGCTCCATGATATGGTCGCGCAAGACGTCGAACCGCGCTTCGGTCACATCGCTGAACAGCGGATCCTTGTGCGAGGACAGGGCGGACGCGATTTCGGCCCAGTCCTGCGCCGTCAGTGCCTTGACCGCGGCCGGGAAGAAATCGCGGTCTTCCATCATAATGTGCCGCCGCTCGTGCGCCAGGAAATCGCGGATGATGGCGTCGACATTCTCGCGCGGAATTTCGGCCCCGGCGCGCACATTGGCGACGGCATGCGCGACGCGGTGCAGGCGATCGGAGCCCTTTTGATGCTCGCGCGCAAGATCGCCGATTTTCGCGGCAGCGACCGGATCGCGGAGCTGGAGCTTGGCGAAAATCAGATCTTCCTGGCGGTGATGATAGAGTTCTGTGTAGACCTCGAAATAGGCGATGACGCTGCCGATCACCTCGTAGTCCGGCCGGCCGGCGCGATCGAAGATGTCCAGCTCGTGCTCAAGAACGGTAAGCAGCCGCTCGATATTGCGGTGTTCCCGGGACAGAATGTCGATGACCATGGCAGTGATCCACGCAGAAGGTTGGAGGAATCAGTAGACGAAAAGACCGTCCCGGACTTTGCGCTGGATCAAGGCGCCGCCGAATTTGCTTGACGGCTCAAGGTCGGGAATCGCCGCGAAGGCATCGGGGCGGCCGCTAACGGATTGGCTGCGGTGGGTGAAGTCGCGGCGGTGAGCAGGCGGGTTTGGCGCGCCGCGATGGATGCGATCTCTGCACATCCGGCGTGCTCTGGTGCTATAATGTCAATTGAACCAGGGAAAATAGGGAGGATGCCATGCATCATACCTTGGTACCCAGCGACCGGGTCGAGCACGTCTGCGTCTACGGGCGCGACGGCACGAAGCTCGGTTCGATCGAGCGGCTGATGCTCGACAAGGTGAGCGGAACGGTGGCCTATGCCGTGATCAAGACCGGCGGCGTGCTCAGCAGCCACCACCATTATCCGGTCAGGTGGACTGCGTTGAAATTCGATCCCGCGCGCCAGGCCTTCGAGGCCGAGGTGACGCTGGACGATCTGCGCACCGGCCCGTCCGAGTTCGACGGCGACGAATTCGACTGGGGCGACCGCTCGCACGCCTACACGCACCCGAATTATTGGGCGGTGTAGCGCGCTGGTGAGTGGCGGTTGTTGTAGCCCGCATGAGCGAAGCGATATGCGGGACGGTCGTCGGCGGCTGCCAGAGCCCCCGGATGTCGCTTCGCTCATCCGGGCTACCGCTCTGATCCACGACGCATCGTCGTGGCCTAGTCAAAGGCAGGCAGATGACTCAATTCAAGCCCGTCGGGTGGCCTTCCGTCATACCGCGAATTGTCTCGCACGATCTCGCCGGCTTGGCCGAGTTCTTAACAGACGTCTTCGGTGCGGAGGGCGAAGTTCGGTCCGGAGCACCAACGGAAATTCGCATCGGAGACTCGATCATCCTGATCAGCGACGGCGGAGGCGTCCGCGAGGCCATGCCGGCCTTTCTCTATGTGTACGTTGAGAACACGGACGAGACCTATCAGCGGGCGATTGCAGCAGGAGCTGAATCGATCGAGATGCCTACGGATACGCCTTATGGCGACAGACGCGCGACGGTCCGGGATTCCTGGGCAAACGTCTGGCAGATAGCCACGTACCGTGGGAACTGAGGCAGTGCGTAGGGCGGGTTAGCCTTAGGCGTAACCCGCCGTAATTTCGCAGAGGGATCGGTGGATTACGCTTCGCTGATCCACCCTACGAACTCATCCGGGCTACTTGCTAACAATTCTCGTTGGGCGGAAGATAGGACGTGAGCTGGGCTAGGATCTAGTTTCGACCGCGTACACGATCATCGCGTGATCGCCCACCTTAAAGCTGATCCGCCACACCCGCGATAATTCCGGCACCTGCTCCCATTCGCCCCAAGCTTTGGCCAGGTCTTTTCGTATGGCTGGGGTTAGCCCTGGAAGCGCACCATCCGGAATCTGCGCAAGCGCCTGTGGTGCAAAGCCCTTGTAGTTGCTGTAGCTGCCCTGCACGGCACACGTCGACCCTCTGTAGCTCGCGACATATGTGTACAGAGGCACTCCTGCTACTCCGCCGCCTCGCTCGCTGAGCTCTTCCTCGGCTTGCTGTTCGCCTTCTTCAGCACCGGGGCCAGAAACTTGCCGGTGTAGCTGCGGGGCGCCTTGACGATGTCTTCCGGCGGGCCCCAGGCGACGATCTCGCCGCCGCCGTCGCCGCCTTCGGGGCCGAGGTCGATCACCCAGTCGGCGGTCTTGATGACTTCGAGATTGTGCTCGATCACGACCACCGTGTTGCCTTGGGCGACCAGCTCGTGCAGCACCTCCAGCAGCTTCGCCACGTCGTGGAAGTGCAGGCCGGTGGTCGGCTCGTCCAGGATGTACAGCGTGCGGCCGGTGGCGCGCTTGGACAGCTCCTTCGCCAGCTTGACGCGCTGGGCCTCGCCGCCGGACAGCGTGGTGGCCTGCTGGCCGACATGGATGTAGTCGAGGCCGACGCGGTGCAGGGTCTGGAAGGTCTCGCGCACGCGCGGCACCGCCTTGAAGAACTCGGCGGCTTCCTCGACCGTCATGTCGAGCACGTCGGCGATGCTCTTGCCCTTGAACAGCACCTCCAGCGTCTCGCGGTTGTAGCGCTTGCCCTTGCAGGTGTCGCAGGTGACGTAGACGTCGGGCAGGAAGTGCATCTCGATCTTGATGACGCCGTCGCCCTGACAGGCCTCGCAGCGGCCGCCCTTGACGTTGAAGGAGAACCGCCCGGGCTCGTAGCCGCGCGCCTTTGCCTCGGGCAGGCCGGCGAACCATTCGCGGATCGGCGTGAAGGCGCCGGTATAGGTCGCGGGATTCGAACGTGGCGTGCGGCCGATCGGCGACTGGTCGATGTCGATGATCTTGTCGATGTGCTCGAGGCCCTCGATGCGGTCGTGCGGCGCGGCGCCTTCGCTGGCGTTGTTCAGTTTTCGCGCGATCGCCTTGTAGAGCGTATCGATCAAGAGCGTCGACTTGCCGCCGCCGGAGACGCCGGTGACGCAAGTGAACAGGCCGAGCGGGATCTCGGCCGAGACGTTCTTCAGATTGTTGCCGCGGGCGTTGATGACCTTGATGGTGCGCCGGTGGTTCGGCGGCCGCCGCTCGGGCACCGGGACCGAAAGCTCGCCGGTGAGGTATTTGCCGGTCAGCGATTTCGGGTTGCGCATGATCTGGTCGGGCGTGCCTTCGGCGACGATGTGGCCGCCGTGCATGCCGGCGCCGGGGCCGATATCGAGCACATAGTCGGCAAGCCGGATGGCGTCCTCGTCATGCTCAACCACGACCACGGTATTGCCGAGGTCGCGGAGCCGCTTCAGCGTGTCGAGCAGGCGGGCATTGTCGCGCTGGTGGAGGCCGATCGACGGCTCGTCCAGCACGTAGAGCACGCCGGTCAGTCCCGAGCCGATCTGCGAGGCCAGGCGGATGCGCTGGCTCTCGCCGCCGGACAGCGTGCCCGACGAGCGCGACAGCGTGAGGTAGTTGAGGCCGACGTCGAGCAGGAAGGTCAGGCGTTCGCGGATTTCTTTCAGGATGCGCGTCGCGATCTCGTTCTGCTGCGCATTCAACGCTTCCGGCACGGTCTCGAACCATTCGCCGGCGCGCCTGACCGAGAGCTCGGAGATCTCGCCGATATGCTTGCCGCCGATCTTGACGCACAGCGCCTCGGGCTTCAGCCGATAGCCGTTGCAGCCGGCGCAGGGTACGTCGGAGAAATATTTGCCGAGCTCCTCGCGCGCCCACTCGCTTTCGGTTTCGCGGTAGCGGCGGTTGATGTTGGTGACGACACCCTCGAACGGCTTCTTGGTGTCGTAGGAGCGGACGCCGTCCTCATAGGAGAACTTGATCTCGTCGTCGCCGGAGCCGTGCAGCAGCGCGGCCTGCACCTTCTTGGTCAGGTCCTTCCACTTGGTGTCGAGCGTGAACTTGTAGTGCTTGCCGAGCGCGGTCAGGGTCTGGATGTAATAGGGCGAGGACGACTTCGCCCACGGCGCGATCGCGCCCTTGCGCAAGGTCAGCTCCTTGTCGGGGATGACCAGGTCCTCGTCGATATGCTGCTCGACGCCGAGGCCGCCGCAGGCCGGACAGGCGCCATAGGGGTTGTTGAACGAGAACAGCCGCGGCTCGATCTCGGGGATGGTGAAGCCGGAGACCGGGCAGGCGAATTTTTCCGAGAACAGGATGCGCTCGGGGCCGCTCTTGTCGTGGATTTTTGCGGTTTTCTTCTTGTCCTCGGCTGGTGCCGCCGCCGGCGCATCGGCATACTCGATCACGGCGAGGCCCTCGGCGAGCTTCAGCGCGGTCTCGAAGCTTTCCGCGAGGCGCTGGGAGAGGTCGGGGCGCACCACGATGCGGTCGACCACAACGTCGATGTCGTGCGGGAATTTCTTGTCGAGCGCGGGCGCCTCGGACAGCTCATGGAAGGTGCCGTCGATCTTGACGCGCTGAAAGCCCTTCTTGAGGTACTCGGCGAGCTCCTTCTTGTACTCGCCCTTGCGGCCGCGCACGACCGGCGCCAGCAGATAGAGGCGGGTGCCTTCCGGTAGCGCCAGCACGCGGTCGACCATCTGCGAGACGATCTGGCTCTCGATCGGTAGCCCCGTGGCCGGCGAATACGGCACGCCGACGCGCGCCCACAGCAGGCGCATGTAGTCGTAGATCTCGGTGACGGTGCCGACGGTGGAGCGCGGGTTCTTCGACGTGGTCTTCTGCTCGATCGAGATCGCCGGAGATAAGCCGTCGATCTGGTCGACATCCGGCTTCTGCATCATCTCGAGGAACTGGCGCGCATAGGCCGACAGCGACTCGACGTAGCGGCGCTGGCCCTCGGCATAGATGGTGTCGAATGCAAGCGACGACTTGCCGGAGCCGGACAGGCCGGTGAACACCACGAGCTTGTCGCGCGGAATCTCGACGTCGATGTTCTTCAGATTGTGTTCGCGCGCGCCGCGGATCGTGATGGCGCGCGATGAGGAGCCGGCGTTCTGTTGGCGCTTCGCCTTGAGCACTTCATCCATAGCGACATTTCCGGGCGCATGATCGGGCGCCTTTTTGGGCGCGCATCGCCGGTGCTGCCGGGACCTTGCGCCGATGGGTGAGAAGACTGGAACGTAGGAAGAACGGCCGACAATTTCCAGTGCTGAGTCGCGTCCATCAACGGATAGTTTGCCTGATGGCAGCAGCCGTCAGCAGGATGCGGTTCCCGGACGCAAAAAGGCCGGCGCAAGGCCGGCCTTTCCGTGCGATCTGATCCTGTGGACCAGGAATTGCTCAGTCGATTTGGCTTAGTACCTGGCGACGATCGGGCCGCCGAAGTGATAGTTCACGCCGAACTGGACGCTGTGCAGGTTGAGGTCGGGGGAAGGCACGCCGAAGTAGGTCTCGCTGCCGAGGCTGCGATACAGATACTCGCCCTTGACCGACCACTGCGGCGCGATGAACGCCTCGATGCCGGCGCCGACGGTCCAGCCGGAGTGGAAGTTGCTCTGCGAAGCGGTCACGCCGAGCGCGCTGACGCTGATCTTGTTGTCGACCCAGGCGTAGCCGCCGGTGCCGTAGAACAGCACCTTGTCGACGGCGAAGCCGATGCGGCCGCGCACGGTGCCGAGCGCGTCGACCTTGCTCTTCACGGTGACGCCGAGCGTGCTGGCCGAGGCGTCGACGTCAGCCCAGGCACCGTCGGCCTCGAGGCCGTACACGATGTTGCTGGTCTGCCAGTTGTAGCCGATGGTGCCGCCGGCGAAGCCGCCTTCCATTTTCGGATTGCCGGACTCCTCGCTGGCATAGCCACCGAAGCCGCCGATGTAGAAGCCGGTCCAGTTGTAGATCGCGGCCGGCGGCGGAGCCTTCACGTAAGGCGCGCGTGCCGCCATATCGGCGGCCATTGCCGGTGCAATTGCGCTGAGGGCAAACATGCCGGCCGATGCCAGCAAAACATTCCTGATTTTCAAAGTCCCAGTCCCATTTTCTTGTTGTCCCTTCAAACATTGGAGGGAACGTCACAGCAGTGTCGTGTGACGATCAGGTGTTTCTACATAGAAATCCTGGAAGTTGTGTAACCGTGAAACCACCATGCGCGGAAAACGGCCCAGGCGAAGCGCGCGCTTGCTCGCAAGAAGAAAGCCGGCGCAAGACCGGCTCTTGTGGTTGACCACGTTTGATTTGTGGCCCTGGTCCAGCGCGCTCGGCTGCGCAAACAAGCGGCCGCGCCAACAAAAAGGCCGGCGGGGAGGCCGGCCTTTGGTCTGGATCAAATCCGTGTCGCTCGATCAGTAGCGCGGAACCACCGGGCCACCCCACTTGTAGTTCACGCGGACGGTGACGAGGTCTACGTCCTGGCGATCACGGATGCTGCTGAACAGCGCGCCGGTCGGGGTGGTGAGGTTGTAGGTCTTGTCCTGCATGAACAGGTGGTCGTACTCGACACCAGCGGTCCAGTTCGGCGCGAAGCCGACTTCGATGCCGGCGCCGATGGTGCCGCCCCAGCGGGTGTCGCTCGCGCTGCCGGCGAGCACGCCGGTTGGCGTGAAGTAGGTGTTGAAGCGGTTGTCGGTCAGCGCCGCACCGCCCTTGGCGTAGAGCAGCACGTTGTTGACGGCGTAGCCGATCTGGCCGGTGAACAGCCCGAACGCGTCGATCTTGCTCTGGTTGGTGAACAGGCCCGGGAAGATCGCGCTGTTGTTGCTGCCCTTCAGGTCGGCCCAGTCGCCCTGCGCTTCGAGGCCGAACACCCAGGTGCCAGCCTGCCAGCGATAACCGATCTGGCCGCCGGCGACGCCGCCGGTCGCATCATGGCAACCATCCGAGCCGATCAGCACGCCACCCGGGACTTGGTCCCAGCAATTGTGGCTCGAGCCCCAGCCGCCGTTGGCGCCGATGTAGAAGCCGCTCCAGTCATAGACGGCGGCAATCATCGGCGGCGCTTTGGTGTAGGGGCGCGCAGCCAGATCCGCAGCCGCGGCAGGCGCAGCGAGCGTGATCAGGGCAACCGTACCGAGCAAAAACTTCTTCATTATCAAACCCCCAGCTTCCCGATCGGCTTCCAAAGGTCCCGAAGCGCGATCTCAGACGCGAGCGCCCGCCTGATGGCTGGTACCTATACCCTGATTCAACCGGAAACGCCGTCTCCCAAATGCAACACTCGCGGAAGAAGCATCGATAGGGCAAGGTGTTGATTTGACTTATATTTTCGTAAGGCGTCGGAGCCCGCTGGTGACTGGGAGCGAAATCGGCGGATGCGCCATCGCCATCGGCTGTTTCTACGGTTGTGCGAACAAACCTGGAACGGTGTCGGCTGCGGTGCTATATCTTGATAATCGTGGATAACCGCGCGACGGCGAGGGCATCGAGCCGGCACCGGCCGTATAGGTCATTCGCGACGCCTGCAAGTAAGTGGCGATGGTTGAGAGTGGCGGCCGATGCCCGGCGCCCGGTTTTTGAGTGGAGATGATGCGATGGCAGGAAGCGTGAACAAGGTGATCCTGGTTGGAAACCTCGGCAAGGATCCGGAGATCCGGCGGACACAGGACGGCCGTCCGATCGCGAATCTTTCCATCGCCACCTCGGAGACCTGGCGCGACAAGGGCACCGGCGAGCGCAAGGAAAAGACCGAGTGGCACCGCGTCGTGATCTTCAACGAGGGCCTCTGCAAGGTCGCCGAGCAGTATCTGAAGAAGGGCGCCAAGGTGTACATCGAGGGTCAGTTGCAGACCCGCAAATGGACCGACCAGAGCGGCGTCGAGAAGTACTCGACCGAGGTCGTGCTGCAGGGCTTCAACTCCAACCTCACCATGCTCGACGGGCGTGGCGGCGGAGGCGGCAGCTTCGCCGACGATGGCGGCGGCAGCGACTTCGGCTCGTCCGGTCCGGTCAGCTCGGCGCCGCGCCGCGCGGTCGCCGCCGGCGGCGGCAGCCGCAACAGCGACATGGACGACGACATCCCGTTCTGACCGCAGGTCGCGGTTTCAGGATTCCGTCAGGGCCGTTCCGTGAAGATTCATTTCCCGGAGCGGATGTATGACGCGCGAGGCGAGGTCCTTGTGTGAACTATGAGGATAGCCTCATATCGAACTGGTCATATTACACTAATATCCACTGGATCGCACAAGTTCCCCAGACTTTGACACGGGTCGATGTGAATGATATTTACATTGGCCTGCGGCACGGTGACGTCTAGCCGCGAGCTTCACTCGAGGGCTGCCATCATGAGCCTCGCGCCATTGCTCGACGCTGCGCCTGCGATCCCGCTCCATGCCTTTGCTGCGATGGCGGCCTTCGTGCTCGGCTCCATCCAGCTCGCCGCACCGAAGGGCGCGCTGCCGCATCGGACGCTGGGCTGGATCTGGGTGATCCTGATGCTGGTGGTTGCCGGGAGCTCGTTCTGGATCCATCAGATCCAGCTGGTGGGCCCGTGGAGCCCGATCCACCTGTTGTCGATCTTCTCGCTGGTCATGCTGGTGCTCGGCGTGAAGGCCGCGCGGAGCCACAATGTCCGCCGCCACAAGTTCACGATGATCGGCATTTTCTTCGGCGCGCTGGTCATTGCCGGCCTGTTCACCTTCATGCCCGGGCGGATCATGCACGCAGTGGTGTTCGGGCACTGAGGGAGGCGAAATCGCGAATGCCCAGTGGCGAATAACGCGCGGGGGAACCCGTGTTCCATGCGCAGTTCGCCGCTCAAGATTCGCTTCCCGGGCCAAGCCGCGACCGAAGCCGCAAACAAGCCCGTAAGTGCATGAAAAAACGAAGGGAAAAACGGCTTGCCGGAGCCGCGCAAGGGTGGTTATCAGGCCTCCGATGGTCTATATGATTCCCCAGCAGAACTGACCGGATTTCCCCTTTGTCCGAACCCGAAGACGACAAGCCCGGCGAGCCGCCGGTGCCCTCAGATATTCGTCCCGTTTCCATTCTCGACGAGATGAAGAAGTCCTACCTCGATTACGCGATGAGCGTGATCGTGTCGCGTGCGTTGCCCGATGCGCGCGACGGGCTCAAGCCGGTGCACCGGCGCATCCTTTATTCGATGCATGAGCAGGGACACACGCCGGACAAGAAATACGTCAAGTCCGCGCGCGTCGTCGGCGACGTGATCGGTAAATATCATCCGCATGGCGACCAGTCGATTTACGACGCGATGGTCCGTATGGCGCAGGACTTCTCGCTGCGGGTCCCGCTGATCGACGGCCAGGGCAATTTCGGCTCGGTCGACGGCGATCCGCCGGCGGCCTATCGATATACCGAGGCACGGCTGACCAAGGCGGCGCTTGCCGTTCTCGCCGACATCGACATGGACACCGTCGATTTCCAGCCGAACTACGACAACTCGGAGAAGGAACCGGCGGTTCTGCCGGCCCGCTTCCCGAACCTCCTGGTCAATGGCGCCGGCGGCATCGCCGTCGGCATGGCGACCAACATCCCGCCGCACAACCTCGGCGAGGTCGTCGACGCCTGCGTAGCGCTGATCGACAATCCGGCGCTCACGATCGACGAGTTGATCGACATCATTCCCGGACCGGACTTCCCGACCGGCGGCATCATCCTGGGCCGCCAGGGCATCCGGTCGGCCTACCATCTCGGCCGCGGCTCGATCGTGATGCGCGGCAAGGTGGCGATCGACACCATCAGGAAGGATCGCGAAGCGATCATCATCACCGAGATTCCCTATCAGGTGAACAAGGCGACGATGGTCGAGCGCATCGCCGATCTCGTGAAAGAGAAGAAGATCGAGGGCATCGGCGACCTGCGCGACGAGTCCGATCGTGACGGCTATCGCGTCGTCATCGAGCTGAAGCGCGAAGCGGTGCCCGACGTGGTGCTGAACCAGCTCTACCGGTTCACGCCGCTGCAGACGAATTTCCCGGCCAACATCCTGGCGCTGGATTCCGGCCGTCCGCAGACGATGAATCTGAAGGACCTGCTCACCATCTTCGTCGCATTCCGCGAGCAGGTGGTGACCCGGCGGACCAAGTTCCTGCTCGGCAAGGCCCGTGATCGCGCCCACATTTTGGTCGGCCTTGCGATCGCGGTCGCCAACATCGATGAGATGATCCGTGTCATCCGAACCTCGCCCGATCCGAACACCGCGCGCGAGGCCCTGATGTCGCGCGACTGGCCGGCACGCGACGTCGAGGCGATGATCACGCTGATCGACGATCCCCGGCATCGCATCAACGATGACGGCACGCTCCGGCTGTCGATGGAGCAGGCGAGAGCGATCCTCGATCTCCGGCTGCAGCGCCTGACCGCACTGGGGCGGGACGAAATTTCCGAGGAGCTCGACAAGCTCGCGGCCGAGATCGCCGACTATCTCGACATCCTGCGCTCGCGTGCGCGCGTGCAGGGCATCGTCAAGACCGAGCTCGCCGAAGTGAAGCAGCAGTTCGCCACCCCGCGCAAGACCGTGATCATCGAGCAGGAAGGCGAGGTCGAGGACGAGGACCTGATCCAGCGCGAGGACATGGTCGTCACCGTGTCGCATGCGGGCTACGTCAAGCGCGTGCCGCTGTCGACCTACCGGGCACAGCGCCGCGGCGGCAAGGGTCGCGCCGGCATGCAGACCCGCGACGAGGATTTCGTCTCGCGCCTGTTCGTGGCCTCGACCCACACGCCGGTGCTGTTCTTCTCGTCGCGCGGCCAGGTCTACAAGGAGAAGGTCTGGCGGCTGCCGATGGCAGCTCCAAACGCGCGCGGCAAGGCGCTGATCAACATCCTGCCGTTGGAGCAGGGCGAGCGCATCACCACGATTATGCCGCTGCCGGAGGATGAATCCTCCTGGGGCAATCTCGACGTGATGTTCGCGACCACCAGCGGCACCGTTCGCCGCAACAAGCTGTCCGATTTCGTCGACGTCCGCCGCTCCGGCATCATCGCCATGAAACTCGAGGAGGGCGAGGCGATCGTCGACGTGCAGATCTGCACCGAGCGCGACGACGTGCTGCTGACCGCCGCCGGCGGGCAATGCATCCGCTTCCCGGTCACCGATGTGCGCGTCTTCACCGGCCGTACCTCAATGGGTGTGCGCGGTATCGCGCTGGCCGAGGCCGACAAGCTGATCTCGCTGGCGATCCTGCGCCATGTCGAGACCACCTCGGACGAGCGCTCGGCCTACCTGAAGATGCGCCGAGCGGTGGCCGGCGAGGCGACGGCCGAGGAGCCCGCGGATACCGAGGGCGAGGAGACGGCGAACGCGATCCAGCTGTCGCAAGAGCGCTACGCCGAGCTGTCGGCGGCCGAGCAGGTCGTGCTCACCGTCTCCGTCAACGGCTTCGGCAAGCGGACCTCGTCCTACGAGTACCGCACCACCGGCCGCGGCGGCAAAGGCATCGTCGCGATGAGCGTCAACAACCGCAACGGCAACCTGGTGGCGTCGTTCCCGGTCGAGGACGCCGACCAGATCATGCTGGTCACCGACAAGGGGCAGCTGATCCGCTGCCCGGTGGCCGACATCCGCGTCGCCGGCCGCTCGACCCAGGGCGTGATCGTGTTCGACACCGCAGAGGACGAGCATGTCGTCTCGGTCGAGCACATTCCGGAGGAAGAGAACGGCGCGAACGGGAACGGCGAGTAGGGCCGTTCCCGAACGTGGTTCGTTGCATGCGGCTCGAGGTCAGGACCGCGCCAGGTTGACCGATGCCTGATTGCTTGGGCGCGCGGACCTGCGCCTAAGCGTCGTTTCGCTGAGCTTAGAGAACGTGCGTCTCTGTTCGTCGAAGGGCGACCCGTTCAGGGCGCCTTGGGGGCAGACAGCATTGTGAACAGAACGCTATCGCCGTCCCGTTGCGCTGTTTCGCGTGACGTCGCGTAGCCGTGCACGAGCTCCAAACCGCCTTCGGCAATATGCCATTTCCAGCGAGTGGGCTCTTTCTGCGCACTCACGATAACCTCGAGAAGGCGAACGCGGGTTTGTTTGGCCATCTTGCCGACATGCGTCCGAGTTGGCATTGCCCATGCGCCCAATCTGGCTGCGCAGGAGTTATTTCTTCTTCCTCGGCGGGGGAGGATTGATCTCGGCAATCTTGCGCAGGCAATCGGCTTCGGTGTCATGCGGGCCGGTCACGAATGTTCCGCTGACTTTTGTGGAATACCAACCAGACGTCACGCCGAGGCGCACGGACTCTTCGATCTTGACGTGACGAGGCGAGAGATTTTGCATGAAGGTCTTTCGGTGAGTGCGTTGGAATTCGTCTCGAACGCACGGAGGAGGCTTTCAGCCAGCCGACCGGAACATTGGTCGGGTTCGCCTCGCACTGGCAAGCCGCGCCAGCCGGCAAGCGTCGTCGTTCCTGCGCGCGATCACGGCAAATAGCCAGCACTTTCTCGCGCGATACGGGTATTTGTCCGATCAGGCAGATCGTACCTTGTATTCGACCGCATCGTCGCCATGTCGGTAGGACAAACAGGAATGTATTTCGAATGAAGCTTCGCGTCGGATTCGAAATGCACTACGAGTTCCCGCAGCCGACACCCATGATCATGGTGCTGGGCACGCATTTCACGCGCGCGTCCGACATCATCGTCCCCGACTACCTGACCACCACCCCCACAGTGCCGATCACGCCTTATCGCGACGGATTTGGCAATTGGTGCAGCCGTATCGTTGCGCCGGGCGGTCAAATGCGCCTCGCGGCCGATGGTGTCGTGCGCGACAGTGGCGAGCCTGATCCAGTGTTTGCGTCGGCCGGGCAGCACGCGGTCGAGGACTTGCCGGCGGACACGCTGGTCTATCTGCTGGGCAGCCGCTATTGCGAGACCGACCGGCTTTCAGAAATCGCATGGAAGCTGTTCGAGGGCACGCCGCCGGGCTGGCCGCGGGTCCAGGCCATTTGCGATTTCGTGCATCGCCATATCGCTTTCGGTTACGAGCACGCCCGTGCTACCATGACGGCGTGGGAGGTCTTCAACGAAGGCAAGGGCGTGTGCCGCGACTACGCGCATCTCGCCATTACGTTCTGTCGCTGCATGAACATTCCGGCGCGCTATTGCACCGGCTATCTCAGCGACATCGGCACCCCGCTGCCTTGGCCGGCTGGTGATTTCGCCGGCTGGTTCGAGGCCTATATCGGCGGCCGCTGGCATATGTTCGATCCGCGCAACAACGTGCCGAGGATCGGCCGGGTTCTGATCGCACAGGGACGGGATGCCTCCGACGTTCCGATCACCCAGACGTTTGGGCCAAACACGCTGGTTTCGTTCAAGGTCTGGACCGACGAGGTCGCGTCATGACGGACGATCCCCAAGCCCTCAGTTCGGACGAGTTCGCCTCCCTAGTCGAGGTCGGCAAGGGCGAAGCCCAACGGGAGATTCCCCAGTTGCACGGGGAGCGCCTGGTCGGTCTCGGCTACGCAGTCAGACGGCTCGGTGAACTCGGCCTGACCGCATCCGGCGTTCGTCGTCTCGCAGCGGGCGAATAGACCGTTCAGGCCCTAGCCAGGTCTTGGATGCCCGCGTCGGATTTGGGTCAACGAGCCACGCCCTGACCGGTCGAATTCTCGAGTTCTCTATTGAGGCCGGCCAGCGCATCCGTTTTGCTGGGCGTTGCCGTAGGGGTGTTGCGTATCCCAGACTGCGCTTCGTCCCATCCGGGCTACGCAGACTGTGAGATCAAATCTCGATCTCGGTGCCGAACTCCACGACCTGACCGGTCGGCACGCCGAAGAAGGCCGCGGACCGCTCGGCGTTGCGCTGCAGGAAGGCGAACAGCGATTCACGCCATACCCACATGCCCGGAACGTCCTCGCGCGGGATGATGGTTTCACGGCCGATATAGTAGGTCACGTCGGAGAGATCGATGCCGGGCAGCTTGCCCTGCCGGCAGGTGAGCTGCAGCCCTTCGTAGATCGTCGGGTACTGCATGAAGCCGTAGTGCAGGATGATCCGGGTGATGCCCGGGCTGATCTCGATCACGTCGGCGCGTTCCTCGTCGGGAATCCGCGGCCGCTCCTCGATCTGCACGGTGACCAACAGCACGCGCTGATGCAGCACGTGATTATGCTTGACGAACTGGGTCAGCGCGAGCGGCACCCCCTTGGGGGCCGAGGCCAGGAACACGGCGGTGCCGGGCAGGCGGGCGCTGCACTTGTTGACCGCGGTCTCGATCAGATCCTCCTCGGGCTGGCGCAGCTTGGCGCGCGCCTTTTCGACCAGCTTGACGCCGCCGCGCCAGGTCAGCATCAGGAACGCCACCGTGGCCGCAAGCAGCAGCGGGAACCAGCCGCCCTCGAGCAGTTTCTCGGTGTTCGCCGCGAAGAAGATCGCATCGATGATGAAGAAGAAGCCGTTCACCGCGATCACGATGATCGGCGAATAGCCCCACTGGATCGCGACCAGCGCAGCGAGCAGCGTGGTGATCGCCATCAACAGCGACACGGCGATGCCGTAGGCGCCCGCGAGTGCGTCCGAGGTGCCGAAGGCGAGCACGGCGCCGAGCGTTGCGGCCGCGAGCAGCCAGTTCACCAGCGGCACGTAGATCTGCCCGATCGCATCGCTCGTGGTGTGCTGGATGTGCATGCGCGGCAGGAAGCCGAGCTGGATCGACTGCTGGGTCAGCGAGAACACACCCGAGATGATGGCCTGTGAGGCGATCACGGTGGCGACGGTCGCGAGCAGAACAAGCGGGTAATGCGCCCAGTCAGGCGAGAGCTGGAAAAACGGATTCTCGATCGCGGTCGGGTCGGTGATCAGCAGCCCGGCCTGGCCGAAATAGTTCAGCACCAGCGCGGGCAGGCAGATGGCGAACCAAGCAAGCCGGATCGGAAAGCGGCCGAAATGCCCCATGTCGGCATACATCGCCTCACCGCCGGTGACGGCGAGGAACGCGGCGCCGAGGATCGCAAAGCTGACGTGAAAATCCTGATGGATCAGGAAATCGAACGCATAGAACGGGCTCAGTGCGACCAGCACGCCGGGCGCCCTGACGATGCCGTGAATGCCCAGCGCGGCGAGCACGGCGAACCAGAACAGCATCACCGGGCCGAAGATCCTGCCGATGAAACCCGTACCCTGCTTCTGCATGAAGAAGAGGCCGATCAGGATCACGACGGTGAGCGGCACCACCGCCGGCGCCAGCGAGGGCGCATCGACCTTCAGGCCTTCGATCGCCGACAGCACGGAAATGGCCGGCGTGATCGCGCCGTCGCCATAGAGCAGGGCGGCGCCGACCAGGCCGACGACCAGCAAATGGGCGCGCCAGGTGCCGGGCGCCGCATTGCGTGCCGAGAGCAGCGCCAGCAGCGCGACGATGCCGCCTTCGCCGCGGTTGTCCGCGCGCAGGATCAGCATGGCGTATTTGACTGAAATGATGAGGATCAGCGCCCACAGGATCAGCGAGACCGTGCCCAGCACGGCAGTTTGGCTGAGTGGCCCGCCATGGGCGGCGGCCTTGGCGGCTTCCTTCAGGGCGTAGAGCGGGCTGGTGCCGATGTCGCCATAGACGACACCCAGGGCACCGAGCGTGACGGCAAACGAAATCGGGCTGGTTGGAGGATGGCCAGAGGAAACGATGGCGGGCGTACTGGTCACGGCAATCCCCCGATGGCTTGCGCCCGCCGGGTCATCCGATCGGGCGCCTTAGACGATAGTCTGCGACGGGACGTCGCAAATTACCATTGGGTTTTGTGTGACGGTCGGAAGTGACGCCTAGACGGGTCAGAAGTGACTACGGCGTGCGGTCGGCGGTGACGAGGCGGGCTTCGCGAACCTCCGTCTTGTTGCCGGCGCTGCGCAGGCAGGAGGCCTCGAAATTCGGCCAGGCCTGCTGCGAGCAGTCCTTGCCGACCGGGTGGATGTCGAGACGGTCGCTCTTGGCCAGCGGCTGCGGGGTGGAGGCTGCGACCTGCGGCGCAAAGCCCGGCAGAACGGTGAGCGCGGCGGCAATGAACGCGGCAACGGCGATAGCGGAAAGTGCCTTGATCATGACGGTCCCCATATGATCGGACCCCCGGGCCCGTCGTTTCGTTGTGCAATGTCTACCGGCCGCACGTTTCCTGATGTCTTCGCCAGGGTGGAAAATGGTTTCATCGCCGGCCGGTTTTGTTTCGTCCGCCAGCGGCCGACGAAACATTCACCCACGTAGACGCTGGCATCCCACAACTCGTTCACTGGGCGAGCAGGTATTTATTTCGCGTGACAGACGGAACCCGGGCGGCTTGCCGGGGAGAGCCGGGCGGGTTAGGAGGGACGATGTCCCGTATCGCGCTCTATCCCGGCTCCTTCGATCCCGTCACCAACGGCCATCTGGACGTGGTGAGACAGGCCGTCTTTCTCTGTGACCGCCTGATCGTCGCCATCGGCATCCATCCCGGCAAGAAGCCGCTGTTCTCCACCGAGGAACGGCTGGCCATGGTCCATGAGGTGTTCGGCCCCATCGCCCAGAAGGCGGGCTGCGCCTTCGAGAGCGCGACCTATGACAACCTCACGGTCGCGGCGGCGCGCTCGGCCAAGGCCACGCTGATGATTCGCGGCCTGCGCGACGGCACCGATCTCGACTACGAGATGCAGCTGGCCGGCATGAACGAGGCGATGGCGCCCGAGGTGCATACCGTTTTCGTTCCGGCATCGGTCGCGGTCCGCCCGATCACCGCCACACTGGTGCGCCAAATCGCCCAGATGGGCGGCGACTTCTCTGCATTCGTGCCGTCATCTGTCGCCGCTAGCCTGAAGGCCAAGTTCGCCAGCTGATTGCCGGCGGCCTGCCACACCCAGAACGTCAAAGGTCCGGAGTTTCCATGATCCGCATTCTTGCATTCGTTGCCGCGCTGCTCTGCGTCGTGCCTGCGGTCGCGCAGCCGCTGCCTGCCAATCTCGACAAGGCCAATGCGATCGTGATCGACACCACCAAGGGCCGCATCGTCATCAAGCTGCGCACCGACATCGCGCCCCAGCATGCCGAGCGCATCAAGCAGCTGGCGCGCGAGGGCTTCTACAACAACGTGCCGTTCCATCGCGTGATGGATGGCTTCATGGCGCAGACCGGCGACGGCCAGAACTTCAACGGCACCGGCGGCTCGAAATATCCGAACCTGAAGCAGGAGTTCTCGCAGGTCCCGTTCAAGCGCGGCATCGTCGGCATGGCCCGGCGCGGCGACTCTGTCGACAGCGCCAATTCGCAGTTCTTCATCATGTTCGCCGACGGATCGAGCCTCAATGGCCAGTACACCGTGGTCGGCGAGGTGGTGTCGGGCATGGACGTGGTCGACAAGCTGAAGAAGGCTCCCGCGGGCTCTCCCGGCGGCGCCGTCACCGATCCCGACAAGATGGTGAAGGTGCAGGTCGCATCCGACATCAAGTGATCGGCGATGGCGGCGCGCAGCAAGCCACTTGCCTGGTTCGCCGCGCCGCTGGTGCTGTGGCTCGCGCTGGCCGGATCGGTGGCGGCCGAGCCGGAGCAACTCAATACGATCAGGGACGTTGTTCTGGCGATCCATCGCTGTTGGCGGCCGCCGCCGGCGGACAAGGCCGGCCCGATCGACATTACCGTCATTGTCAGCTTCAACCGAGAGGGCGCGATCCTCGGGCATCCCAGGATCAGCTATGAATCGCAGGAGGCGACCGACAACGACCGGATCGCGTACCGGGTCGCGGTGATGGAGGCGTTGCAACGCTGCACACCGATGCCATTTACCGAGAGCCTGGGCGGCGCGGTTGCGGGTCGTCCATTCGCAATCCCGTTCCGGAACAAGAAATATCCACCCCGAAGCCAGGAGAAGCGAGCATGGCTGCTACCGAAAATACTCTGATCCTCGAAACCACGCAGGGCCCGGTCACGATCGAGATGCGCCCGGATCTCGCACCCGGTCACGTCGCGCGGATCAAGGAGCTGGTGCGCGAAGGCTTCTACGACGGCATCGTGTTCCACCGCGTGATCGACGGCTTCATGGCGCAGACCGGCTGCCCGCAGGGCACCGGCATGGGCGGCTCCGGCAAGAAGCTGAAGGCCGAGTTCAACAAGGAGCTGCATGTCCGCGGCACCGCCTCGATGGCCCGCGCCGCCAATCCGGATTCCGGCGACAGCCAGTTCTTCATCTGCTTCGACGACGCCTCGTTCCTCAACGGCCAGTACACGGTGTGGGGCAAGGTCACCGAGGGCATGGAGAACGTCGACAAGATCAAGCGCGGCGAGCCGGTGAAGGATCCGGACAAGATCGTCAAGGCGCGCATGGCCGCCGACGCGGCTTAGGCAATTCGCTGTCATTCCGGGCGTCGCTAAAGCGGCGAACCCGGAATGACAACGATGCAGTAGTCGCGCCATGCGCACCGATCTCTTCGATTTCGAACTGCCGCCCGAGAGCATCGCGCTCCGCCCCGCGAGCCCGCGCGATTCCGCGCGGATGCTGGTGGTGCATCCGGACGGCGTGCTGCGCGACGCCACCATCGCGGACCTGCCGCGTTGGCTGGAGGCGGGCGATCAGATCGTGGTCAACGACACCAAGGTAATCGCGGCCCAGCTCAAGGGCCGCCGGATCGGCCGCGAGACCGAGCCGAAGATCGAGGCGACCCTGATCAAGCGGCTCGACGGCTCGCGCTGGCAGGCGCTGGTGAAGCCGGCGAAGAAGCTCGCGCCCGGCGACACGATCCGCTTCGGCAATGAGGGCAAGGTCTGCCTGCTCGGCAATCTCGATGCAGAGGTCGAGGCCAAGGGGCAGGAAGGCGAGGTGACGCTATCATTCTCGTTCCATGGTCCCGTGCTCGACCAGGCCATCGCCGATGTCGGCGCCACGCCGCTGCCGCCCTACATCGCCTCCAAGCGCACGCCCGACGACCAGGATGTCAGCGACTACCAGACCATGTTCGCCGCCAATGAAGGCGCGGTCGCCGCGCCGACGGCGGGGCTGCATTTCACGCCGGCGCTCGAGGCCACGCTGAAGAGCCGCGGCGTCGATCTGCATCGCCTGACGCTGCATGTCGGGGCAGGGACGTTCCTGCCGGTGAAGGCCGGTGAGACCTCCGAACACAAGATGCATGCCGAATGGGGCTGCATCACCGCCGAGACCGCTGCTGCCCTGAACGCCGCGCGCGCAAAGGGCGGCCGGATCGTCGCGATCGGCACCACGTCGCTGCGGCTGCTGGAGAGCGCTGCCAATGCCGACGGCACCATCCAGCCGTTTGCGGCGGAAACCTCGATCTTCATCACGCCGGGCTATCGCTTCCGCGCGGTCGATGTTCTGCTGACGAACTTCCACCTGCCGCGTTCGACGCTGTTCATGCTGGTCTCGGCCTTCTCCGGCCTCGAGACGATGCAGAACGCCTACGCACACGCGATCAGCGACGGCTACCGGTTCTATTCATACGGCGATGCCTGTTTGCTGTTCCGCGCAAAGGCGTAGAGTGGGTTAGGCGAAGCCGTAACCCACCGTTCCCATGTGCGGAGCGATGGTGGGTTACGCTTCGCTAACCCACCCTACGAACTGCGCAGTTCGTCTCCTCACGCCATCGCGCGTTCGGGCAACAGCTCGGCGATCTGCACCGCGTTCAGCGCAGCACCCTTGAGCAGCTGATCGGCCGCGACGAACATCGAGATCGAGTGCCCGGAGGGATCGCTGAGATCCTTGCGGATGCGGCCGACCAGCACATCGTCCTGGCCGGACGCATCGATCGGCATCGGGAAGTAGTTCTTCGCGCGATCGTCGACGATCTTGACGCCCGGCGCCTGCGCCATGAGCGCGCGCACCTGGTCCTCGGTGATCGGCTTCTCGCATTCGAAGGTGATCGCCTCGCAATGCGCGCGCAGCACCGGCACCCGCACGCAGGTGACGCCGACGGCGATCCTGTCGTCCTCGAAGATCTTGTGGGTCTCCTTGATGACCTTGGTCTCTTCGTCGTTGTAGCCGGTCTCCGGATCGATGGCCGTGTTGTGGTTGAACAGGTTGAAGGCGTAGGGGTGCGGCATCACCTTCGGGGTGTAGACCTGTCCGTTGAGATTGGCGCGGGTGGATTCGACGAGCTCCTCCATTGCGGCTGCTCCCGCGCCGCTCGCGGCCTGGTAAGTCGACATGATCACGCGCTTGATGCGGTTCTTCTGGTGGATCGGCCACAGCGGCACCAGCGCGGTGATGGCGGCGCAGTTCGGGTTGGCGATGATGCCCTTGTGGTTGCGGATGCGGTTGGCGTTGATCTCGGGGATCACCAGCGGCACGTTCGGATCCATCCGGAAGGCCGACGAATTGTCGACCACGACGGCGCCGGACTTCACCGCGACAGGCGCGAACTTCTTCGAGATGCCGCTGCCGGCCGAGAACAGCGCGATGTCGACGCCCTCGAAGGCGCGCTCGGTCAGCTCCTCGATCACGACCGGCTTGCCGCGGAAGTTGACGGTCTTGCCGGCCGAACGGGCGCTCGCCAGCGCCTTCAGCTTGCCGACGCGGAAGCCCCGCTTGTCCATGGTTGCGATGAATTCGGCGCCGACTGCGCCGGTGACGCCGACAATCGCGACGACGGGATCGTTACTCACTTTGTCCTCCATTCGAATTTGAGCATGACGCGGGCAACAAAAAAGCCCCGGACCTTCATCAGGCGGGGCTTCGGGTAGAGATGATGCTGTACGACCGACTACGCGCGCACGCCTCCCGAGGCCCCAGAGGGCTTGGTGGTTTTGGTCGTGCGTTTGGTCGCGGTGATCATGGTGCGGACTTATGCGGCAGAGATCGGCGTCCGTCAACGGCTCTTGGGCGAAAACTTGGCAAGGGAGAACCTGGCAGCGCCCGTGCCGCTCTCAGCGCCGGCGCGCGCCGGGCGGCTCGAGGATCACCTCTTTCAGGTCGCTGCCCGTCAGCACCACGATGACGAAATTGAGCTTGCCGCGTTCGCGCATCAAGCCGCCGCTGATCGCCTTGCCCGAGGTCGTGTGCTCGGCGACGCGCACCGCATCGGCGAGCCGATGCCGGAGCGCCCTGAGCACGGCAAGGTTGTCGCGGTCTTCGGCGTCGAGGGAGGCCAGCGGCGAAGGCGGCTCGCCGCCGACCACTTGGCCGGTCGAGGCGTCGATCGCATGTTGCCAGATGCGGTTCTGCTGCATGGTCTTGACCCGGTAGACCGCGGGATCCGACGCGCCGTCGAAGCTGATGTCGGCGGTGATCGAGCCTGAGTGCAGCGCCTCCGCAATCGCCATCGCCTTGCGCAGCGAGATCTGGGCGGACTGGAAGCTGTCGAGCTCGCGGCGAACCGCATGCATGTCGAGCGCGCTGTCACTGTCCTGCGGGGTGAGCGCGGCGGCAGCCGAACTCGTGATCGCATGGGCCGGCGACGCGAAGGGCAGCGCCAGCAGCGCGGTTGCAAGCAGCCGTGCTCCCAATGCCCAATGCCTCAGTGCGCGCAATCGTCCTGTCCTCATCGTCGAACCTGTATTGAACATGTGCACGCGCGTGACCCGCGCTCGCAGAGCGAGGGGCGGGCCGAGAAGGGTGCGGCCGACCTCTGTTAGTCAGAGGTCGGCCGCCGAACGTTCAGGCGGAGCGATGGCGGCAGCTCCGTCGTGACGATCGCAGTTACAAGGTGACGCAGAACCCTTGGGGGGCGATCCGGGCTGAGCGTCTCTTTGCAACTAAACAATACGGTTTCGTTCTGTTTATTCAAGACTCATCACGGCAACGTGTAGGGCGACGAAATGATCCCATAAAACGGTCAGCGCGCCGGCCGGCGACGAGCCTTGGCGGCGTCGCGCAGCCGGTCTCGCGGTCCCACGGCACCGGCGAGGAACAGCCGGATCGAGACTTCCATCCGCGTCACGGCGGCTTTCATGTCGATCGGAATCCCGAATGTCGCCATCCGGTGGGTGTGGCCGACCACCATGTTGAGAAAGGTCTCGGCCGCGATCGTCGTGTCCTCGAGGTCGAGGGCGCCGTTGTCGACCAGATGGTCAAAGAAATCCGCCGTCGTCGACACCGCCTTCGACCAGCCTTCGTCGACGGCTAGCTTGGCGACCTCGGGGAAATTGATCGCCTGCGCGGTCAGTATCCGGCTGAAAGCGATGGAGTCGGCGCTGCAGTTCAGCACCAGCAGCTGGCGCCCGAGCTCGATCAACCGTTCCTCGACCGAGCCATCGCAGCTATCGCCGGCCTGCGCTTCGGCCGCCGCGGCGGCGAGCGGGGCAAGCCACCGGGCAATTTCGCGCCTGAGCACCGCGGTGAACAGGCCGCGCTTGTCGCCGTACTGTCCGTAGACCGTGGGCTTGCTGACGCGGGCGGCCTCGGCCACGGCGTCGATCGACGTCGCATCGAAGCCGCGCTCGAGGAACAGGCGCGTAGCGACCTCGATCAGCCGCTGGTCGCGCTCGATCGCAGCATCCCGGGTCGGCCGGCCGCCACGTGACTTGATCACGCCGCGCTTGGCCACCTTGGCCTTGGTTGCCGTCAATCCCATTGCCCATTCATCTCGTTGTGCCTTCGGACGGGTCTGTCCGGTCTATAACCCGCGCAATGCGGATTCGTCCATTCGGTGGTACCGGGGGCTGGCCCGCTCAGGGCGGCGTCGCGGTCCAGGCCTGCCCCGCGGCGGCCTTCTCGTAGCCGTGCTGGTAGAGCGCGCGCATATAGGCGGTGTCGAAGCCCTGGGTTTGCGGCGCCGAATAGTCGCGCTCGATGTAGGACAGATGGAAGCCCAGCCGGTTGCGCCGGGCGAAATCATAGGTCGAGAGAATGACCGAGCGCGTCTGCGCCTGCGTGATCGCGGAAATGCTGCGCGAGGCGACGTCGATCGTCGAGTTCGACACCAGCTCGAAGTTGCCCTCGAGCTTCTTGTTGACGAGGATGTAAATTTTCATGCGGCTATCGGCGGGCCAGGCACGCTCGCGGAACAGCAATGCGTCCGGCAACGTCAGGACCGGCGCAGTCACGCCGCCGTCGACATGCATCTCCTGGAAGCGGCGACCCTGGCCGTCGGCGTCGATCATGATCGGCGGAAATACCAGCGGGATGCTGGCGGAGGCCGCCATCACGTCGCGAAACAGCTGCAGCGCCTCGGGCGTTCCGACGGAGGCGATCCGTCCCATGTCCCAAATCACCGTGCGCTGGGTGTCGAGATCGGTGGTGACGATCAGGAGCTTTCGGCCCTTGGCGTTTTCGCGCGCCACCTCGCTCAGGACGTCCTGGCCGACGTAACGGGCCACCAACTCGCGCAGTCGCTTGTTGCCGAACAGGCCGGAGCCGAACAGCACCCGCATCAGGCTCGGGTCCTGCAGCAGGCTTTCGGCGATGCCCGACGTGTAGACCTCCCTCAGCGTATCGTCGTAGCGCGGGCCGAGGAATGCAAAGGGCGCAATCAGTCCGCCGGTGCTGACACCGGAGACGACTGAGAAGCTCGGGCGGTTGCCCGCCGCGGTCCAGCCGTTGAGGACGCCGACGCCATAGGCGCCGTCGGCGCCGCCGCCGGAGAGGGCGAGATAGGTCTTGATCGGGGCGCGGTCGCTCTTCTCGAGCCGGAATTTGGACACCGGCTCGTCGGCGTAGCGGCGCAGCCCGTCGAGACCGAGCACCCGCGAATTGGCGGCGTCGGCAGCCGTGTAAGGCATGCGCGGCAGCGAGCTGCAGGCCGCCAGCGCGAAGGCAAGCCCGCACAGCAGCACCGCTTGCCGGATCGCATGAGCGGTAGTCATCCGATGGCGGACGCCGTCAGGCCGGGCGCTGCAGGGTGGGAACATCTCGGCCAGTCAGGTTTCACGCGGATTGCAGTCGCGGCGGGAACGATCCTCCGCCTTATTCTCGACCTAAAACGATACGGTTTCGTTTTGTTTAACGGAAGGACCGTTCCGGGGCAAGCATCCGCCCGGCAGCCGCCGTTCACGAAGTCGCGCGGAGACCGTTACCCGACGGGTTGATCGGGCACCGGCGACACGCAATAAGCAGCCGCATGACTCTTCCCAATCATTTCGAACTGCTGGCCACTGACGGCGCCGCCCGCACCGGGCGCCTGACCACGCCGCATGGCGTCGTCCGGACGCCCGCATTCATGCCGGTCGGCACCGCCGGGGCGATGAAGGGCATGCATTGGCGCGAGGTGCGCGATGCCGGCGCCGATATCGTGCTTGGCAACACCTATCACCTGATGCTGCGGCCGGGCGCCGAGCGGATCGCGGGGCTTGGCGGCCTGCAGCGCTTTACCGGCTGGGGCGGCCCGATGCTGACGGATTCCGGCGGCTTCCAGGTGATGTCGCTCTCGGAGTTGCGCAAGGTGACCGAGAAGGCCGTAACCTTCCGCTCGCATATCGACGGCGCCAAGGTCGAGCTGTCGCCGGAGCGCTCGATCGAGGTGCAGCGGCTGCTCGGCTCCGATATCGCGATGCAGATGGACGAGTGCGTACGGCTGCCGGCCGAGCGCGCCGACATCGAGCGCGCGATGCAACTGTCGCTGCGCTGGGCCGAGCGCTCCAAGCGCGCCTTCGAGAGCGCACCGGACGGTTACATGCTGTTCGGCATCGTCCAGGGCGGCGACATCCCCGATCTCCGCCACGTCAGCGCGCGCGGCCTGACGGGGATCGGCTTTCACGGCTACGCGATCGGCGGGCTGGCGGTCGGCGAGCCGCAGGCGGTGATGCTCTCGATGATCGAGGAGACCGCGCCGGCGCTGCCGTCCGATCGGCCGCGCTATCTGATGGGCGTCGGCACGCCGGAGGACATTCTGGAGGCGGTGGCGCGTGGCGTCGACATGTTCGACTGTGTGATGCCGACACGGAACGGGCGGCACGGCATGGCGTTCACCCGGTTCGGGCAGATCAACCTGCGCAACGCCCGGCACATCGGCGATCCGCGTCCGCTCGATGAAGAGAGCACGTGGCCGGCGGCGCGCAACACTTCGCGCGCTTATCTGCACCATCTGGTGCGTGCCGGCGAAACACTTGGGGCAATGCTGCTGTCCGAAATCAACGTCGCCTATTACCAGGAGCTGATGCAGGGCATCCGCGACGCGGTGGCAAACGGCACCTTCGAGGATTTCAAAACGAAAACGCGCGCCGGTTGGGCGCGCGGTGACATCGCTCCGAGGTGAGCTGTGTGATCAGTTGCACACGATCGGTTTCACCGTGTGCTTGGTCACGAACCCGTAACCGCAATTGTCGCAGGTCCAGAGATAGCTGATCAAATTGTCGAACAGGTAGGCGGACGCTTCTGCCGCTACCATGGAGTCAGCACACACAGGACAGGTCGGCAAATCGCTGCCTCGCGGATCGGGCCTGGACGCTGCGGTCGACAGAACTTCAGCGAGAGCTGGCATGTGACCTCCTTTGCGTTCTGAGCTGCACCTTACCAAAGTATATAGACGCATTTGTTTGACCTTGTCGCAACACAAATGCGTAGGTTTTACGTTATTTTCGCAGGTTCTAATTTTTGCGATGCAACGAATTTGAGTCTCGGCGGTTTCTCACTTGCGCGTCATGATGCGCTGCTTCTAATGAGAGAAGACCGCATATTTCCAGCATATCCGCAGCAGGAGCCGCTTGATGGACGCGCCGTCGACAACGAGTGCAGTGCAACCCGGACGCGGCCGCGTCTTTGACTCCATCGTCGATGCGATCGGCTCGACGCCGATCGTGCGGCTGCGCAGACTGCCGCAGGCAAGCGGCGTCAACGCGACGATCCTCGCCAAGCTGGAATACTTCAATCCAGCGGCCAGCGTGAAGGACCGCATCGGTGCGGCGATGATCGTGGCGATGGAGAAGGCCGGCATCATCAACGCCGACACCGTGCTGATCGAACCGACCTCGGGCAACACCGGGATTGCGCTTGCCTATGTCGCGGCATCGCGCGGCTATCGGCTGAAGCTCGTGATGCCGGAATCGATGTCGATCGAGCGGCGGCGGATGCTCGCCTTTCTCGGCGCCGAGATCGTGCTGACGCCGGCGGCGCAGGGAATGAAGGGCTCGATCGCGACCGCGGAAGAACTCGTGCGCACGACCCCCAACGCCGTCATGCCGCAGCAATTCAAGAACCTCGCCAATCCCGAAATCCATCGCCGCACCACGGCAGAGGAGATCTGGAACGACACCGGCGGCACCATCGATTATTTCGTCGCCGGCGTCGGCACCGGCGGCACCATCACCGGCGTCGGGCAGGTGCTGAAGCCGCGCAAGCCGTCATTGCGCGTCGTCGCGGTGGAGCCGGAGGAGAGCCCGGTGCTGTCGGGCGGCCAGCATACGCCGCACAAGATTCAGGGCATCGGTGCGGGCTTCATTCCTGACATCCTCGACCGCTCGGTGATCGATGAAATCGTCAAGGTCAACAGCGCGACCGCGATCGAGACCGCGCGCGCGCTGGCGCGCAACGAAGGAATTCCCGGCGGCATTTCGTCGGGGGCGGCGATCGCCGCCGCCTTGCAGATCGGCAAGCGGCCGGAGGCTGCGGGCAAGACCATCCTGGCGATTGTGCCGTCATTCTCGGAGCGCTATCTCTCGACGGTGCTGTTTGAAGGAATCTAGGACATGGCCGACCAGCCGAGACGACCGCGAACCCTGAACGATGCCCGCAGCGAAGCCGAGGCGGCGTTCAAACGGGCCACCACCAAGGTCGCGGATGCGCTGCCGAAGACTGCGGCCGTCCCGGTCCCCGGCGTCCGGGAGCAGGTCACGCTGCGGATCGATCAGGACGTGCTGGCATATTTCCAGGAGGGCGGCCCCGGCTGGCAGGACCGCATCAACGCGGCGCTGCGCAAGGCCGCCGGGAAGTAGCACGCTTTCGAAGCAGAGCAGCCCAGGATGATCCCCGGGCTTTGTGGTCGAGCGGCAGCGGTGTAGCGCTGCGCGGCGGTCATCTTGCGCGCGCCGGCAGCTTTGCGCCGGGCTTCAGGTTCAGGAGGTTGCCGGCCAGAATCATGGCGGCGCCAAGCACCGTGTAGGCGTCGAGCTGCTCGGCATAAATCAGCCACCCGACGATCGCGGTGAGCGGGACCCGGACGAAATCCATCGGGATCACGACGGTCGCATCAGCGTGGAGCAGGGCGCGCGCCATGCAGTAATGCGAGAAGGTGCCGCAGAATGCGATCACGGCAAGCCAGCCCCAGGTGGAGAGCGGCGGCCAGGTCCAGACATAGAGCGCAGGCCCGATGCTGGCGAGCGACTGCACCACCAGCATCCAGAAGATGATCGTCAGCGCCTGCTCGGTCCGCGTCAGCGATTTGACCACGACGATCGAGACTCCGAAGCCCATGGCCGCCGCAAGCGCGATCAGCTGGCCCGGATTGATCGCACCGGTCGCCGGCCGCACGATCACGATGACGCCGATAAGGCCAAGCACGATCGCGACGATCCTCCAGGATGTCATCCGTTCGCCGAGGAAGCCCGCCGCGAGGATCGCGGTCCAGATCGGCATGGTGAACTCGATCGCGACCACCTGGCCGATCGGGATCAGTGTCAGCGCATAGAACCAGCCAAGCTGCGCGCAGAAATGGATCAGGTTGCGCGCAATGTGCAAGTGCACGCGCGCGGTCTTCACGATCGCAAGCCCGCCATGGATGTGGACCAGCGGATACAGCATCACGAAGCCGAGCACGCCGCGCACGGCCATCAGCTGGAAGACGTTGACCTCGCGCGTCGCCTCGCGGCCGGCCACCGCCACGATCAGCATCAGCGCGAGCCAACCGGACATCCACAGTGCTGCGCGGGTCTTTGAGGGCGTGCGATCCATGATCGGAATGAGATGAGGAGGGATTCCCGGTATCGGCGAGCCGATATGAATTTGCAACGCGCAATTCTGCGATGCGGTGGTGCGCCAACCGCGTGATCTCTGCTAAGCAGGGCGGGAATAATCACATCAGGAGGATCTGCTCATGCGTGTCTTGCAACCGGCCGAGTGGTCGAAACCCCGCGGCTTCTCGCACGGTGTCGCGTTCGATGCGCCCGGCAAATGGATCGTCTTGGCGGGGCAGACCGGCGGCGATGAGAAGGGCGAGTACGCGCCCGAGATGGCTGCCCAGGTCGGCACGGCGCTGAAGCGCATCATCAAGCTGTTGAACGAAGCCAGTGCCGGTCCCGAGCACATCGTCCGCCTGACCTGGTACCTGACCAGCCGCAGCGAATACGAGGCCGCGGGCGCCGGTATCGGCGCGGCGTGGAAGGAGACGCTCGGACGCAATTTCCCGCCGTCCACGCTGCTCTATATCGACGGACTGGTCGATCAGCGCGCCAAGGTCGAGATCGAGGTGACGGCGTTCGTGCCTGCCGCATAGAGGCACATGCGAGCCATTGCCTGCGCAGCCAACAAAAAAAGCCCTCGGGGATGACCCGAGGGCTTTTGTCGTTCGGCGTGTCGATTGGTTACTTCGACAGCGTGATGTTGGCGCCGCGGAACTGGCTGTCGGCCCTGATCGTAACGGACTGCTTGTTGCCGGCGGTGCGCATCGCAATGTCGGCATTGAAGCCGGGCGCGCTGGCAACGACCTGGAAGTTGCCGCCGCCGCCGCGACCTCGCAGATCGCCGTTGACGTTGCGGCTGGACTCGCTCCAGGAGCCCGTGACCGCATTACCCTCGGCCTGGACATCGGCCGCCAGGTTGAACTTGTAGGCGTCGCTGGCGCAGGTGAGGCCCATAGTCATCCGGGGCCCGCCGACGTGGTAGGTCGCACGGCAGCGGATCCGCTCGCTGGAACCGTCATCCAGGGTGACGGTGCCGGCGCCCGACCAGGTGCCAGCCATGCCGGCGAACGGGCTGGACTGGGCATGGCTCGCGGTGCTTGCCAATGCGGTCACGAAAAACGCGGCGGCTGCAAATGCTGGCCGCCGCGCGATGGCGAAGAAACTCGATACGCTGGTGATCTTACTGACGGGATGCTTCCCATCGGCCGCTGCACGGTACGCCAGCTGATGCCCCATTCCACTTCCCCGATCCGGAGTTGCCACTGAGTTGTCCGTTCGCATATGCACCATTGATCGAGACTCGCACAAGGCCCCCGCTGCCCACGGTTCCGGAGATCGCCGCACCCGGCGCGGTGATCCTTCCGTCCGAGACGGTCAGGGTCGAGCTGGACGACGGCTCGCAGCTGCCGGTCTTGGTGACCACAGTGACGTTCCAGAGGCCGTCATAGGGCTGCTGGGCGGATACGGGAGCAGCGGTGAGGACAACAGCCGAAGCGACCGAGGTGACCAAAATCAGGTCGCGAATGCGGATCGAACGCATGAATCAAATCCCTGTAATTTCGTGTGATGACGCGGCTTATCCTGTCACAATGTGTTCAAAATTTGCTGCGTCGCGGGAGCCTTTGAATGTTCCTGTGAACTCAAACACATCATAGTGAATCTGGTTCCGAGTCAGGAACGAGAGTTTGTTCCGTCGTTTGATTGCTTCAGGTATTTGGATACCAAGTGCGCATTAGTGTTTGCCGGGGCTGAGGTTAGGCGCCTTGGTCGCAAACTGCTCATCCTGGGGTTTGGCCGGGAGCGTCTTGAAGGCCTTCGCGTAATCGATCACTTCACCGAGCAGGCGCAGGCCGAGCGGTGCCAGCGCACGCTCCCACAATTCGCGTGCGGTCTCGCCCTTCTTGACGAACACCCAGTCCTGGGCGGCGATGGCGCCGGCGTCCATGCGGTCGGCGAGGTGATAGATGCTACCGCCGGCGATCGGATCGCCTTCCTTGATGGTCCATTCCACCGCCGCGATGCCGCGGTGGCGGGGCAGCAGCGACGGGTGGTAGCCGACGCCACCAAACTTGGCCACGGCGAGGGCCTCCTTGCTGACCCGGGCGTGGCTGTGGGCCGTGACGATCAGGTCGGTGCCCGGCGCGATCTCGGCGGCCGTCACCAACTTGGGATCGGCCTGGACCACGACCTCGATGCCGGCCGCCCGGGCCGCGGCCGCCAGCCGGTCCTCGCCGTCATGGACGACCACCCGGGCGATCTCGACGGCGTGCTCGCGCAGCATGTTCAAGGTCGTCACGCCGAAATGGCGGGAACCGACGAGGGTAAGGCGCATGGGATCAATTCCGTGGGGGTTACGCGGGATTTGCTTGGGCTGCCGCCATGCCGATAGCACACCGCGGCCGCCTGTTTTGTTGTCCTGCCCGTTATCAACAGGTCGGCCGGCTGGCAACCTCAGGCCGCCGGCCGCTTGCTCGCCAGCACCTTGTCGATACGCCGGCCGTCGAGATCGACGATCTCGAAGTCCCAACCCTGCGCATTGATTTTCGCACCAACATCGGGGATCGCGCCAAACGCATGCAGCAGGAAGCCGGCGGCGGTCTGGTAGGGCCGCGGTGAGGGCAACGAGATGCCGAGCAGTTCGCTGAACTCGAGCGCCGGCATCCAGCCCGAGATCAGATAGGAGCCGTCGTCGCGCCTGACATAGGCGGGCTCGGCCGGGCCTTCCTCGGTATGGAAGGCACCGACGATGGCCTCGAGGATGTCGGCGCTGGTCACGACGCCCTGGAAGGTGCCGTATTCGTCGTGCACGAGGCCGATATGCACCGCGGAGTCGCGCAGGATCGCGACCACGTCTCGGGCGTCGACGGTCTCCGGAATGATCGGCGCATCGCGCGTCAGCGCGCGGATGTCGGGTGTCTGGCCGGCGAGGTAGACGTCGAGCACGTCCTTGGCCTGCACGATGCCGAGCGCATGATCGCGGTTGCCGTCGAACACCACGCAGCGCGAATGACTGCTCTTTTGCAGCGCCGCCAGGATCTCGGGCGCGGGGGCGGCGAGGTCGATCAGGCTGACCTCGTGGCGCGGCGTCATGACGGCGCCGACCGGCAGATCGCCAAGCCGCATCACGCCGGCGATCATCTCCTTTTCGCCGGGTTCCAGCACGCCGGCGTTTTCGGCTTCCACCACCAGCGTCTTGATCTCGTCCTCGCTGACGCGGTCCTGCGCATCCTCGCGATGGCCCAATAGCCACAGCAATGACTTGCCGGAGCGGTCGAGCAGCCACACCACCGGCAGCGACAATTTCGCCATCACCGTCATCGCCGGCGCGGCCCGCACCGCGATCGCTTCGGGATCGCGCAGCGCGATCTGCTTCGGCACCAGTTCGCCGACGATCAGCGAGGCATAGGTGATCACGCCGACCACGATGCCGACACCGGCAGCGTCGGCGACGTTGGCCGGCACGCCAAGCTCGAACAGCCATTGCGAGAGGCGCTGGCCCAGCGTCGCGCCCGAGAAGGCGCCCGACAGCACTCCGATCAGCGTGATGCCGATCTGCACCGTGGAGAGGAATTTGCCGGGATCGGAGGCCAGCGCAAGCGCGCGGCGCGAACCGCTGACGCCGCGTTCGACCAGCGCGGCGAGGCGCGCCGGACGGGAGGAGACGATCGCGAGCTCCGACATCGACAACAGACCGTTGACGACGATCAAGACCGCCACGATCGCAAGTTCCAGATATAACACGGGAGTCCCTGAGGTTTGGCGGCATGGGCCGCTCTGCAACGCCTTATATAGGCATATCGGGGCCGTCTTGCTGTGCCTTGTCAGGCGCCTCTGCACAAGCAGAGGGTGCGTATGGCGCGCATGCAGCAGGAGATCGCGGCATTTTGGGGCGCTGGCGCTTGTGACAGCGGTGCGTTTGCTTCGCGCGGGCCGCAATCCGCTGCGCTAGAAAACGCTCCTAGGCGAGTATCCGCAGCTGAGGTCGGACGAACGTCTTGCCCGATGCAGAAGGCTGGCTCAGCATCTGTTTGGAAGCGGCTTGCAGCCGCACGCGCAAATCGGCGTTGCATTGCTTCATCTGGTTGCGCAGTTCGCGTCGGGAGAAGGCGGTGAGCGAGGGGTCCGCAAGCTGCTGCCAGGCAGTGCGGAGCCATTCCTGCAGCTCGCGAATGTTCTGATCCAAAATCTTCTGATCCAGGACGCTGGGCTGGGTCATGCAGCCAAATCCCACGAAGTGATCAGTTGCAAAGTAACGCTGATTCGCGTCGCTTCACCTAGCGCTATGTTGCGCAGGCGCGTGTTCGGCAGGGGAGATCGGATGCGGCAGGCGCGCCGTTACCCGGCTCAGCGCGCCTTACCAGGGCCGGTGCGCAGGAAATCCAGCGCGATCGGCAGCGCCAGGAACAGCGCGGCCATCATCGAAAGATGGCGCGTCTGCGTGGCGGTTAGCCCGACATCGTATTGGGCGAGATAGGCGAGCATGATCGCCGTGTAGGCGGCGACGCAGATCGCGACGGCGACGCTCCCGAAATCGGTCTTGCTGTCGGTCTTATAGGTCATGGCGGCACCACTTCGTTGCGGGAGTGGTGGTAGCGTAGCTTACCTGCACCGACTATGAGCTGGATCACGGGCGCGAGACGGACGATCGGCTTCATTGGTCGCGGCGATCGATCAGGCTGGTTCGCGGCAAGAAGCCTAGCGAGGCAGCTTTCGTTCCGGCGGGCTTTCCTGCGGAAGCTTGATCGGGATGTGGGGCGATGTGCTCACCACACGCAGGCTTCCGTCGGAATGGGTTTGGCCGTTGAGCAATGTCTCGAGAACCAAAAAGAACTTTTCAGAAAGCATGGGCTTAGCCCTCGTCGTCTAATGTCCTTATGTCGCGGCGACCGGCGGAAAATTCGATCAACTAAAAGGGAGGCGCACCGCCATGGCGATGCTGCGGCGCGGGGGCTGCCCTGTGCAATCCGGGAGATTACCGGCGCCGAAGCCTTCAGCTTGCGCGTCGATGGTTGCCAAATTCCTAGCGGCGGCCGGTGCAGCGGCTGATCGCGTCACACCGTTCCTTCAAGGATCGACGTCAACGAGAGCGGCATGGATCGGGACCAGGACATCGACGAGGGATTTGGGTCGGCGCTGCGCCGCAGCTACGGCCGGCTCGCCTGGTGGATCGTGCGGCTTAACCGCGTGCTCGAGCCGTCGCGCTCGGCAGAGCCGCCGCACCCCGCCATCCCGCCGCGGCGATCCATCCCGCCGCGCCCGGAATAGACCACCAGAATACCGCCGTGTCCTGTATCGGCCGTTCGGCCGGACTGCTATGCATGCGCCATCCGCGGACCCTAAGGGTCCGCCGTTTTGACGATGCGGCCGCGAGGCGGCGCAAGCGACGAGAAGGGACAGACACAATGATCGAGACGGTTGGCATCATCGGCGCCGGAACCATGGGCAACGGTATCGCGCAAATCTGCGCGGCGGCGGGGCTTGCCGTGACCATGGTGGATATCTCGGACGCGGCGGTGCAACGCGGCCTGAAGACGGTCGGGTCCAGTCTCGACCGACTGGTCGCCAAGGAGAAGATGACGGCGGCCGATCGCGACGCGACGCTCGCGCGGATCAACGCGACCACCGACAAGTCCAAGCTTGCCGCCTGCGATCTCGTGATCGAAGCCGCCACCGAGAACGAGGAGCTGAAGGTCAAGATCCTGAAGGATCTCTGCGCCGGGCTGAAGCCGAGCGCGCTGGTCGCGACCAACACCTCGTCGATCTCGATCACCCGCCTTGCGGCCTCGACCGATCGTCCCCACCGCTTCATCGGGATGCACTTCTTCAATCCGGTCCCGGTGATGGCGCTGCTCGAACTGATCCGCGGCCTGCAGACCTCGGACGACACGGTCGCCAAGGCCGAAGCATTTGCCAAGCGTGTCGGCAAGGTCGCGATCACCGCGAAGAACAGCCCGGGCTTTGCGGTGAACCGCATCCTGTGCCCGATGATCAACGAGGCGATCTTCGCGCTGCAGGAAGGCATTGCGACCGCGGAAGAGATCGATGCCGGCATGAAGCTCGGCTGCAACCATCCGATCGGCCCGCTCGCGCTTGCCGATCTGATCGGGCTCGACACCATGCTGTCGGTGATGGAGGTGTTCTACACCGGCTTCAACGATCCCAAATACCGGCCGGCGCCGCTGCTGAAGGAGATGGTCGATGCCGGCCATCTCGGCCGCAAGACCGGGCAGGGGTTCTACAGCTACAGCAAGTGAAATCTGCGCGCGCCTGACCCCGTAGTCATCCGGGATGGATCGCGCGGACAAGCTCGCGTAACCACAACGCCTGATCCGCCACTGAGGCGGGGGACATCAGACACGAGGCTCGGGCTCCTAGGCACACCGGGCCTCGTGTTTTTTGTATGGTCCCGCGCCCATCCAGGGCGCCTGGCTTCCGATGCGAGCCTCCGCGCTCGGGTCACAGCTTCTTGAGGCGGTGAGCGGAAACCTCGCAGATCTTCCCGGCGTACCTAAATCAACGGCTGGGTGCCGATCGAGAAGGAAGCAGGATCATGCGCAGGTCGAATTTGGCAATTCTGGCGTTCGCGGCGCTCGGGACGAGCTGGATTGTCGGCTCCGCACAGCCGGCGGCGGCCGATCCCTACGACTATCCCTGGTGCATCCAGGGCAGGGATGAGGGATACCCCGGCTATTGCGGCTACCAGACCTACGAGCAGTGCCAGGCGTCGGCGTCAGGCCGCGATGCCTATTGCGGCATCAATCCGCGTGTTGCGTTCAGCCAGCAGCGGATAGCGCCGCGGCGGATACGGTAAGCGCCGCGAGCATGTCGGCCAGGGGCCATCAGGCATGATGGTTGCATTGCCGATGGTCGGAGAATTCACCCTGCGTTGGAGAGCACATGGGCGAGATCATCAGGTTCATCTCGAAGTCTGAACGCGAGCGTGCGCGTCTGATCCGCGAGGCCCGGGCCAACTACGAACGCATCTTTCCATCGGCCGATTCGGCTGATGTGCAAGGCGCCGCGGTCGAGGGCGACGGCAGCGAGGCGTCGTCGAAGCCGTAGCCACCGGTGTTTCGCTCGAGAGGATGCGGACGCCGCGATGTGGAAACGGAACTGGCGGCAGCTGTGGCAGCGGTTGTGGCAGACTTGGACGATCGACAAGCCGGCCGCGCTTGGCGACTGGCTCTGGCAGGTCCTGGTCGTTGAGCTCACGGCCTTGCTGGATCGGCTGACGTTGCGGAAGCTGGTTGCGCTGATCCCGGTCGTCATCTTGATCGGTGCCTATCTGCACCGGATTCCGCTTCCTCCCGAATTGATGCTCGTCGGCGATGTGCTGGCCTATATCGACGTGTTCTCGATGATCTTCCTGATCGGCCTGTTCACGCGCGTGGCGACCGTGATGGCCGTCGTGAGACAGGCCGTCGAGCTCGCTCAAGGCCTCGCGCGGCGTGTGCCGATGGCGCTACGCCGGTTGGACACGCGTCATCGTCGCGCCAAGGACAGCCCGCGCCGAAGACGCCTCACCGGTGCGAGGACCGACGATGATGAGCCCGCTGTCGCCGCCGGCCTGGCGTGGGCTTAGATCGAGGCGATGCGGCGGTGAGGAACGCAATTGCGCCAGCTATCGCGGCTGTCGGGCCTGTTCGTCGCTGTCGTCGGCCGCGGGCCGGGCAGGGCTACTTGCAGACGAGCCGTCCTGAGCGCCATCTTGGCCACGCCGGTGCGAGCTGGAGAGATCGGTTGCGCCCTGCCGGGAGCGATGAAACGCGATACCCATCTGGAAGCTCCAGACACCGAACAGCAGCGCGCCGGTCACACAGGCAGCCACAAAGGCCCAATCGCGTTTCTTCATCGGGTTCAACAATGCCAACTCAAGGATGCGCCGGCCACGGGCCTGCGCCAACGACCCCACCAAATGCATCGCCACCGCAATCCGCGCGAAGATGCCCCAACACTGCGGTCAAGACGTTGCTGCGTCCGAAGCAAGACTCACGCATACTGAAGCGATCAGGTGTGCTTGTCGATCCGCGCAGCACGCACCCGCGCTGGTCACGGAGCAGTGATTATCAAATCGCGCATCCAGAAACACTCCGACCAGATCATCCCGCGTCCGCAACAATCTTGCCAAACTTTCACTAGGTCGTTGGCGCACTGAGTTCGAAGATGCAGATGAAATCGGACGAATCGCAATGACTGAACTTGAGGAGCTTCGCTACTTCGAGCACCAGTGCCTGGAGATGGCCAAGCAGTCCACGCTGCCGGATGCTCGACGCGCGCTCCAGATCCTGGCGCGCAACTACGCCACGGCGGCCGAAATCCTCGAACGGCGCGCACAATCCGCCAACACGGCGCTCGCCCAATTGTTTCGATGCCTGAGGCTCTGACGAGCGGCCGGGCCGACACGGCTGCGACGCCGTGCGGATGATCCTGGCCCCATTGCGGTGGATGCCGCCACCGCGCCAACAACGTTTCGTTAACTCGACTCATTCACGCTCCCCTTGGGCCGTCTGGATGGGCCGCTATGCAGAAGGCCGCCACGACAAGCTCCGTGGCGGCCTTTTGCGTTCCGAGAGTGCTGCAGGAGACGACCGATGGACTACGGCGCCTTCACCGACGCCAGCCTGAAGATGATGTACGAAGCCATCCGCGGCGCGCTCAAAGCCGACGATGAATTCGAGGCCAACGGCGAAGATCCAAAATTCCGGGTCCGCTCGACGCCCGAGTGGAAACGCCACGCCGGCAGTCTCGAAGCAGAGATGCTGAAGCGCGGGCTGCAGCTCGATATCATCGACTGGACCAACGGTCAGGGCGAGCTGCCGCTGACGGTCGGGCCGTGAGCGCTCATCGAAGCTTGGTCGGCATTCGCTTCTGTCGCTCCTCGATCGGCTTTCGCTTGATGGACATAATCCATAGATGGCCGGCGGGCAGCTCCCCTGCGATTGGGCGGGACCGTCGCTCCTTGGGCTGGAGCGGCGATCCCTCATCGCGCGATATGCATGGTCGGTGTGTGGGTTGGTCGGCCAATCCGCACGATTGGGTACATCGTAAATCGAGTAATGCCCGCGGCGATTGCGATTATGAACTAGCCGGCGGATACCGCTGGAAGGCCAATCCCTCGCGCAAAGGTGGTGGTGCGCCGCAGCAAGAGAGGGGAGCAAGATCAGAACTGGTTTCGTTGCAATCTTCAACGAAACCTCAAAGCGGCCCTCGAGCGCGACGTCGTGGATTTTTTCACCGCGATTCACACACGTTATTTCCGGAACCTCAATCGCTCGGAATCATCCGAGACATGGGCAGGCAATTTCATTTCGTATTTTTACAGGCCCAGCACGGCCGCTGAATTTCGCTGCAATCGGCGGTCGGCGATAGCAGAGGAAGATGACGGCCTCAGCGTTGTTCCCCAACGCTGAGGCTGTTTCCGTTGTGCACGGACTCGATCGACTGAGAAAAGGAACGAAGCGCGTTGGGTAATGGTTGTCGTGATGCAGTGCCGACCTGCTGCCTCAACGGCGCTGACCCAAGTGCAACTTGAGTTTAATTTGGCCTCAGCTTGCCCCCCTCGCTGGGGCCGTTTCTTTCGGACCAAGACGGATGGAGAACCGTCCATGCAGGATGATTGCGAGATCTTTCGCGACGCAGAGCTTTGGTTGGCTGCTGGGGTGAGCTGCGCGCCGGCGTTACTGATCGCGGCCCTGATGATAGCATCGCTTATTCAGCCGCAGTTCCCGGGCTGACAAACTATGATTCAATCGGCGAAGTCGCGAGTAACAAGCAAAGTGCTAGACATGGTAGCAGGAGCAATTGTTCTGCTGGCGCTGTTGCTCATGGGCTTCGTTTTTAGCGCGATATAGCGAAGCGGCTGTATCGACGCCATGAACTAGTACCCTACGAAGATCGCGTTCGGCGAAATGCGCGAAACGGGCGCAACGTGCATCATTGCGGTTCTCTGCAAAGGCTATCAGTGCCAAGCCGCCTCCAAGTTGTCTGCCCGACTGGACAGCCGCCTGGATGTGAAAAGTACGCCGCCGGGCCCGAAATGGTTTGTCCCGGCGGCGGCAAGTTCTCGAAATTGAGGAGCCGGTGGGCAGGGCAGCGCGCCGGCTCCTCCGAAACGTGGCCGTAAGACGTCCCCAAACCGGCCCCGTCCCCCCGGGAAGCCTGCGGTCGACCTGCTTGCTGATCTGCTAACGGCCTCACCCAGCCAGCCCAATTGAACGAAGAATCGACATCGTTTTTCGGCGAGCACCACAGGCCGCCGATTCATGCTCGGTCGGTTTTCCTTGCAGCCGGCTGCGTTACCGACTTAGGCTGCCCTCGCTTATTTCAAGGAGGAGAGCCGGCGTGGCGACAGGTACAGTGAAGTGGTTCAATTCGACGAAGGGTTATGGCTTCATTCAACCCGACAACGGGGGGAAGGATGTCTTCGTACATATTTCAGCCGTTGAGAAGGCAGGGCTGAGCAGTCTCAACGAGGGCGCCAAGGTTAGCTACGAAGAGAGAGAAAACCGGGGCAAAACGTCGGCAGAGAATCTGAGAGTAGGCTAACGAACCGGGGCCGCCGGTTCATTTGGGCGGACTTTTGTCTGGGTTTTGAGGGGAGCGGCGACGGGTTGATCCGGCTTTCTGGATTGATGCCTTTCGGGCCGGCGCGTTTCCACTGGCCGCGTAAATCTGGCGGCCCACCGCCGCTCGAACTTTCTTTGTATATCCCGAGGAACGTCGCACATAACCCACCTCTAGGTTCAGCCCCTCGATGGGGCTCAACGCGCAAGGCCCACTCAGGGATCCCTAAACGGCGCTCCTGCAGTCACTTTCCCCCGACAACGGGAGCATTAAGTAACGGCCCCGATGTTCCCCACGTCGGGGGCCGTCCTTTTTTGGTTCGCCGTTGCCGGAAAACGGGACGGGAACAATCGGCAACCTAAAGCGTCATCATTTGCTTCCAGAGGTCACCAATGCCCAACCCCGACTGCTGGGAGTCAAATAAGCGGCCTCGATGCTCCCCGCGTCGGGGTCGTTTTCATTGTGCAGCCGCCGGGTATCACCCACCCGGTCTCAGGCTTTGCCGCAGCATCAAGTCCGCGTGAGATGTAAGGCCGTTCACATTTGAAAATCGCGAGTCGTTCTAACGACCGGCAAACCCCGTCTCGGAGAATCGCGATGCCATCATTCAGCAGCGAAAATTGGTCCGGAGTAGCGACCGCCTCGGTGCTCGGCATTCTCGTCGTAGCGCTTGCCTTTGCAGTCGTTGGTTATGTGGAGTGGTCATCGGACGCCAATCTGGCCCAATTCATGAGCCGGTCCACGACCGCGGTGGCCGTGGCCAGCTCCACTTCGATTCTGCCTCTCAAGGGACGAACAGGTTGCGGGCAGGCCAATAAGTCGCTGCCGTCGCTTGCGCTACCGCTCGAATGACATCGCTCGAACCGTAGTTGGCAGGCGATTATATCGCCTTTGACGACGACAAAAACTCCGCTCGCGCGCATGCTGTCTGACGGGCGGAGTTGATTCGGCCATGATGCTGGAAGCCGTCGTATCGCTGATGGGACTAGGCGCTTGCGCCTTGCTGCTCATTGCCTTCTGGGGGCTTACGTCGCGCTAATCCCAAAAAAAGACGCCGCCGGTCTCACAAATACACGCCCGGCGGCGTTTTCTTCCTGAACTGGGACACTGAAATCCCCAGCAGCAAGCAAATTGCAGGGACTATGCCACGGGCCGATGACCAAGGCCGGCCGGTTCGCGCCCGGCGGGTCGTCTTTCCGAGACGCGTTAGCGTCCCCGGCATGTCCCCAAGCAAAGCAGTGTTGCGTGCCCGGTCGTCTCAAATTTCGGAAATGCTTGGATCTATTGGTGAGCGCGGAGGGACTCGAACCCTCGACCCCATGATTAAAAGTCACGTGCTCTACCGCCTGAGCTACGCGCTCACTCACCTGAACATCGGAACCGGACGCAGGCCTTGAGCCGTTCCGGATCATGCTCCAGCCCGCGCTGTGTAGGGGGCAGGGCCCATCGGGTCAATAGCCGAAGGGCGGTCAATTGTGCACCGTGACGGCGGATTTGCCGTTCCGGCGCCTCGGGTTAGGCCGGTTTCTTGAAGTTAGTCAGCTGTCGTGGTGGATTTCCGAGCCGACCGGCTGCGACGGGGCGGCGACCGAGGGCAGGCTGACCGGGCGGAGCCCGATCAGTTCCGCCGTCCGGATCGCGCTGTTGCGCCAGAACGCGAACTCGTTGATCCGCGAATTCTCCAGGATCGCGATGGCGACGGCGGAGAGGAACGGCAGGCTTTCCAGCACCAGCACTCCGGCAAAGATGTAGATCTCCCGCACTTGCTTATAGCCGTTGGTGACGACAAGCACGATGGCGCCGACCAGGAGCAGCACGCCGATCACGGCTTCCCAGAACGCCTGGAATTCGATCGACATCCGCGACAGGCCGCCTTTCGAGGTGCGGGCGAACGCGAGGTGCTCGGTGATCAGGCCCTGCGCCACCGCGCGCGACACTGTCCATTGCACGCTCATCGCCGCGATCATGGCCCCCAACATCTGGCCGGCCTTGATGTTCACCCGCAGCCGGTAGAGCGCGACGAAATGCACCAGCGAGACGATGAAGGAGGCGATGATCGGCAGCGTCAGGATCTTGTCGGGGATCGCGATGTCGGCGAAGGCGACGATCGGGACCCAGATCAGATTGAGGATCGCGACCACGACGCCGAGGCTTTCGGCCCCGAGCCAGTTGAGCCAGCCGAGCGAGAACTCGCGGCGCTGGTCCGGCGTCAGCCGGCTGGCGCCGGGCAGGAAGCGCCGCCAGTGCTTCTTGACGATCTGGAAGCCGCCATAGGCCCAGCGGTGGCGCTGCTTCTTGAAGGCCTCATAGGTGTCGGGCAGCAGGCCTTCGCCGTAACGCACATTGGTGTAGTGCGTCAGCCAGCCCTGCTGCTGGATGGAGAGGCCGAGATCGGTGTCCTCGCAGATCGTGTCAGAGGACCAGCCGCCGGCCTTGTCCATCGCGGCGCGGCGGATCAGGCACATCGTGCCGTGCACGATGATGGCGTTGAACTCGTTGCGCTGCACCATGCCGATATCAAAGAACCCGGCATATTCGCCGTTCATGATGTAGTGCATCAGCGAGCGGTCGCCGTCGCGATGCTCCTGTGGCGCCTGCACCAGGCCGACGCGCGGATCGGCAAACGCCGGCACGAGGTCCTTGAGCCAGTCCGGATGCACGACATAGTCGGCGTCGATGATGCCGATGATCTCGGCATCCGCCGCGGTCCGCTCCATCGCAATCCGCAGCGCGCCGGCCTTGAAGCCCTGCACCTTCTCGGCATTGATGAACTTGAAGCGCTCGCCGAGCATCCGGCAGTGATCCTGGATCGGCCGCCAGAAGTCGGGATCGGGTGTGTTGTTGATGATGCAGACGCACTCGAAATTCGGATAGTCGAGCCGCGACACCGCATCGAGCGTCTGCTTCAGCATCTCGACCGGTTCGAAATAGGCCGGGATGTGGATCGAGACCTTCGGAAACGTCACATTCTCGCCCATCGTGGCCGGCGCAAGCGGCTCGCTTTTGCCGATCAGCCGGCGCGGGCCGCGGCCGAACGCCACTGCCGCGATCTCCTCGATCCGCGCCATCGCGATCAGGACCAGAGGAACCAGCAGCACCAGGCCGAGGCTGAGCGCGAAGGCCGAACCCCAGACGAAGTAGTGCGTGGTCCAGTACGAGAACACGGTCGCTACCCAGGCGCCGACACCGTTGGCTGTGGCCGACAGCAGCAGCGCCTGCATCACGGTCGGCTGCTCCAGCCGCAGGATCGGCAGCGACATGAAGAGGCCGACCAGCACGGCGACCAGCGCGATCTTCCAGTAGTTCAGATCGGTGACCGGGCCGGTCCAGGCGAACTTCGCCTCGCGGTCGGCATTGAGGATGCCCCAGTAGGGACCGACGCCGCCTTCATTGAACTTCCAGGGCTGATCGATGGCTTCGACGATGTTGTAGTCCATGCCGATGGCGTCGGCGCGGGCGACGAAATTGCGCAGCACGGTGGCCTGCTGGAACGCGCCCGGCTCGGCATTGCGAAGATTGTAGCCCTGGCTCGGCCAGCCGAACTCGGCGATCAGGATGCGCTTGCCGGGGAAGGAGTCGCGCAACAGATTGTAGCGGTCGACCGCTTGGTCCACCGCCTGCTTGTCGGTGAAGTTCTCCCAATACGGCAGCACGTGGGCGGCGACGAAGTCGGCCGAATTGGCGAGCTGCGGATGGTCGCGCCAGATGTTCCAGATTTCGCCCGTCGTCACGGGAACGCTGACCGATTTCTTGACGCGCTGGATCACCTTGATCAGTCGTTGGACGTTGTTCTCGGCAATCGCCCATTTCACGGCTTCATCCCGCTTGTCCTCGGGCTGTGCCTTGGCGTCTTGAAGTCGTGCCTCCTCTTCCTGATCGATGCGCGGGGTTTCCTCGCGCAGGAAGCGCGCAGATTCAGCAAGAAAGCGCTCGTTCTCTTCTTGAGTTGGCTTGAGCTTTGGTATCGGCCCGAGGTTTTCGATTGGAACCTGTTCGCCGCGATAGATAGCTTCGTTGCCGATCACGATACCTGTGACGTTGCTGTTGTTCTTTGCAAGATCGACAGCGGCTGCAAGTTCACGACTGTTGCGGTCGGCATCCGTGCCCATCCAGACGCCAATCGTGACCTTCATGCCGAACTCGGCAGCAATCGGCGGCACCAGTTCGTTGCCCTCAGTCGAGGAGTAGCCACGGACTGCCCGCGTCAAGGCGGAGAGCTTCTTCAGGTCGGCGCGCACCTTGTCGGAATCGCCATCGACGACCGTGTGCTTCGGCTCGAAGGGCGTATAGGACAGGCTCGGCAACGTGCCACGGAAATCGGGCGCCGACTGCTTCTCCTGGAAGAGACCCCACAGGGCGGCGTGGGCGGCGGTGACAAGCAACAGGACGGCGACGACGGCGCGCATCGCGGTTAAACCATACGGGGCCTGAGATTGAGGACTAAGCGAACCCGTCCCCTGGGTTCGACCAACATAGCGGCAGAGGGAAAGATATCTCCGCCATCCGATTTAACAACTGGTATGCCGCAATGGCGTTTTAAGGGCGCAAGCCGTTTCAGCCGCGAAAAAAAATCGCGGCCGTATCCGATCGTGCGATGCGGCTATTTCGATGTCGGCGCCGGTGTCGCCGACGGGGTCGGCGCAGGCGAGGGCGAGGCGGCCGGCGCAGGGGCGGCATTGCCGGCCGTCGACGGCGACGGGGTAGACGCGGCGGCTGCCGCGGCCTGCGGCTGGGCACCCGGATTGATCCAGCAGGCGTGGATGCGGCCGTCGAGGCTGCCGCGCACCTTGTCGTCGATCTGGGCGCCGAACCGGGTCAGGCAGCGGAAGGCGGCCTGGACGTGGCCGCCGGGGCAGCCGAACCGGTCATAGAGGTCGAGATGGCGGAAGGCGGTGTCGAGGTCGTCGTTCCACATCAGGCGGACCACGCGGCGGCCGAGCCAGACGCATTCCGGGTTGCCGGCCGGACCGTTGATGGCCTGCTGGGCCTCGACGAACTCCTCGACCTTGCGCTGGTTGGCTTCCCGCACGGCGTTGGCATTGGCGTCGGGCTGTCCAGGCTGCTGTTTGGCCTGATCAGGCGGATTCGGCGTGCCGCTCTGGGCGAACGCGCCGCCGGCTCCGTTCAAGAGCGCGAGCGCTGTGACGAGGCCCGTTACGGCAAGATGGCGCAAAGCAGTGTTCTTCAACTCAAGCAGCCGTCGACGCATGCATTCCCCGATATGTTCCGGCCCCGGCGGGATCATCCTAAACGGCTGGCGTGATGCCGTCCAAATAGGTCTCCAGTGCGGCGGAGACTCTGGCGAAGTCTGATGACTGGAATTTGGTATTTTGTCCAGCAAACTCACAACTTTATCGGCCCAGCGCAAAACTGTCGCAGGACAACCATGGTATTGACCGATTCCTGGACTTGGCAGACGGGCCGTGACCGGCTAATTCGACGGTCCCCCGGAGGATGGAACCGATTTCGCTTCGTACGCCGCTGGCGCTTCTCCTGATTTCGCTCGCTGTGATTGCATCTGTGTGGTGGTGGCTCGCCACGCCGATTACGCTCGCGCGTGCGCCGATCGATCCTGCCGCAAAGCTGCAATGCGTGTCCTACACGCCGTTCCGCGGCGCCCAGACGCCGCTCGATCCCACCACGCAGATTCCGGTCGAACAGATCGAGCAGGACCTCGCCGATCTCGCCAAGGTCACCGATTGCGTGCGGACCTATTCGATCGAGAACGGCCTCGACCAGGTGCCCGGCGTGGCGGCCAAGGTCGGGCTGAAGGTGATGCAGGGCATCTGGCTCAGCAGCAACCGCTTCAAGAATTTGCAGCAGATCGCGATCGCGGTCCGGCTCGCCAAGGAATATCCCGGCGTCGTCACCTCGCTGATCGTCGGGAACGAGGTGCTGCTGCGCGGCGAGATGACCGCCGCCGATCTTGCCGGCAACATCCGCGCGGTGAAGGCCGCGGCGGGCAATCTCCCTGTCACCTATGCCGACGTCTGGGAATACTGGGTGAAGAACCGCGAGATCTATGACGCGGTCGATTTCGTTACCATTCACATCCTGCCATATTGGGAGGACATCCCGGTCAAGGCGAAGTACGCCGCGGCGCATGTCGACGATATCCGCAAGCGGATGGCGGTGACGTTCCCGGGCAAGGAGATCCTGATCGGCGAGACCGGCTGGCCGAGCGCGGGGCGGATGCGGGAGGGCGCCTTGCCGTCGCGCACCAACCAGGCGCGGGTGGTGTCCGAGATCCTCGATCTCGCCAAGCGCGAGGGTTTTCGCGTCAATCTGATCGAGGCCTATGACCAGCCCTGGAAGCGCAAGCTCGAGGGTACGGTCGGCGGCAATTGGGGCCTCTTCGATGCGATCAAGCGGCAGGTGAAGTACCCGCCGGGCGTTGCGATCAGCAATTATCCGGACTGGAAGCTGCAGATGGCGGGCGGCATGGCGCTGTCCATCGCCACTTTCCTCGCGGCCTGGCTGACGCTGCGCCGGCGGCCCTGGACGCCGCGGCCGTCGGCCTGGATCGCGGTCGCGATTTCGGCGACGACGGCGGGGGCGCTGCTCGGGATCGCCGGCGACAAGATGCATTACGAGAGCTACGGTGTCGGCGGCTGGCTGCATTGGGGCATGCTGCTCGCAGCCGCGATCGCATCGCCCCTGCTGACCGCGCATGCGCTGATCGCCGGGCGCTCGCTGCCGACCTTCCTGGAGCTGGTCGGGCCGCGCGACTATCGCGGCAAGGGTGCGATCGGCGCATTGCTGGCGATCGTGCTGGTCATCACCACGGTCATCGCAGCCGAGACCGCGCTCGGCTTCGCCTTCGATCCGCGCTACCGCGATTTCCCGTACGCTTCGCTCACCATGGCGGTGGTGCCGTTCGCGCTGCTCACCATGCTCAATCGCCCGAAGGAAGGCGTCCGGCCGCTTGCGGAATCCGTGTTCGCCGGTCTGTTGGCGATCGCCGCCCTCTTCACGATCTACAACGAGGGCACGATCAACTGGCAGTCGGACTGGACCTGCGTGATGTACCTCTTGCTCGCCGCTACGCTGTGGCGGGCGCGGGCCGCGCAAAACCCAGGATAAACAAGCCGATCGCGAGCCCCGACAGCACGACGTTGTAGAGCACGATCCCGAGCCCGGCTGCGATCAAGCCAACGGTGAGCAGCACGATCGACGGCCGCGTCAGGTTCAGCACCGCAATCACCAGCGCGGTGATCCCGAACACCGAATTCTTGAACAGCACGGTCGAGAGCGCGCGGGCCTTGCAGATCATGGTCTGCGTGCCGGCGTCGCAGGCCAGTGCAACCGGCGAGAATTCGATGGCGAGATAGCGCACGTACAGCGCGTAGCCGACGGTGACGAAGCCCACAACCATCAGGAACTGGACCTGATAGGGGGAGAGGCGGAACGGAGGTTTTATCATCGCGGCACTATGGTCGGGAACGGGGTTTCGGACAAGGCTCGGTCAGAGCAGCGAAATCGGTTGAGAATTTGGGCGCAATCCTTTGCCGGACATGATTATTGGCTGTTCCGCCGGAACATCGAGGAGATTGTCGTCGGCTCGGGCTTCTTTTCCTCGGCAACCGGCTGCGACGGTGCGACTGTGCGCCTCGGCGCGGCCCGCCGGTGCGCCAACGCCGGCTTGGCTCCGGCAGGCGGCTCGTTCAGGGCCAACCGCTGGCCGTCATAGATCGCCGTCTCGCAGGTCCGCTGGACCAGGCTGAGGCCGGCGCAAATCCTGGCGGCGGTCCCGGCGTCGTTCAGCGGCCCGGCCACCAGGCGCAACTGCATGCCGAGCCCGTTGCCATTCTCCTTGATGACGATGATCGGTCGCAGCGCAGCCAGCGGCGCGTTGGCCTTCGACTTCAAGAGGCTGCGCCAGAGCGCGCGCAGTCCGTTGACCGAATTTGCCGTGCCGAGATCGACGCCGAACTCGGTGCGCTGGATCTGGGCCTTCGGCGCCTCGTCTTCGACGTCGGAGTCCGGATCCCGGGTGATCATCAGCGGCGGGATCGGCGCGGCGTTGACATCGCTCGAGGTCGGCGGCTTGGGCGCTTCGGTTGCCTTGCTCGGCGCAGGATCGCGCGATGCCATGAGCGGCTTGTCCGCAGCCGGCATGGCCGCGGGCGCTGGCGCGGCCGCCTTTACTTGGTCGGTACTGGCCGCAGCGGTCGCGGCGCTCATCGGACTGGCAACTGATGGGGCGGAAGCAGAAACCGGCGGCGAACTCTCGGAGGTCGACGGCTTCTCCGCAGCAACCGGCGGCCTGCTCGCGGCGGCCGTCGGCTTCTTGTCGGCCGGCATGGGCTTCTCGGCCGCTGCCACTGGTTTCTCGACCGGTGCCGACGCCTTGCTGTCGATGGATGCCACCACCTTGTCGATCGCGGTCGGCTTGTCCAACGGGGCAGGCGGCGTCGTTGCGACGGCGGCAACGGCTGGTGCCGCCGTCGCCGGCGCCGAATTGGCTGATGCGGGCGCCGTAGCAGGCGACGCTGCCGGAGTTGGTGGTGCCGGTGCGGCCGCCACCGGCTGCTTCGCGATCGTGCCGGTCACGGAGTCGAGACCCTGTTCCAGCGTGGTGACGCGCGAATACAGCCGGTCGCGGTCGGCGTTGAGCGTATCGATCGCGGATGCCAGTCGCCGCGTCTCGTTGTGGCTCTCGTTCGCCAGCGTCTGCAGCTGCTGGGCCTGGCGCGCGACATCAGATGCGGCGACCTGGTCGCGCCGCAGCGTCAGCGCCGACTGGTTGGCCATCACGGCGATGGTGAACGCACCGACCGCAACCACGCCCCACGAGCCGAGCCGCCACAGCACGCGGCGATCGAAAGCATCCTCCTCGGCCAAAAAGCCGGTGGTGCTTTCGGTGTCGAAATCCGCCGCCAGATTGTCGGGATCTTTGGCCAAAGCCCGCTTGGCCCTCCTCAAGGCCCGCCGAATCACGAGGCAAAGATTAACAGGAAATGGACCGGGAACTTGAATCTGGGGAGCCACGGAGGCGAATCGGTTTCTTCTGCCGGGGAAAACAATTAAAGACGGCCTCGAAGAAAGCGTTGCGCAGCTGACTGCGCGAACCGTCGAGGATGTGAATGACTGCGCGTACGAGCCTGACAGTGGTGCTTGCGGCCGGCGAGGGCACGCGGATGCGCTCGTCGCTGCCGAAGGTGTTGCACCCTGTGGCCGGGCAGTCACTGCTGGCGCATGTGCTCGATGCCGCCGGCTCCGGCGAGGGATCGCAGCTCGCGGTCGTGATCGGTCCCGACCACGAGGCGGTCGCCGCCGAGGCGCGCCGGGTGCGGCCCGATGCGCAGACCTTCGTGCAACGCGAGCGGCTCGGCACGGCGCATGCGGTGCTGGCGGCGCGCGAGGCGCTCGTCCGCGGCTCCGACGACCTGCTGGTCGCGTTCGGCGACACGCCGCTGATCTCGGCCGAGACCTTTGCGCGGATGCGTGCGCCGCTGCGCGACGGCGCTGCGCTTGCGGTGCTTGGTTTCCACGCCGCCGACCCGACCGGCTACGGCCGGCTGGTGACCGAGAACGGCAAGCTGATTGCGATCCGCGAGCATGCCGATGCCAGCCCCGAGGAGCGCAAGATCACGCTGTGCAACGCCGGCGTGATGGCGTTCGACGGCAGGAAGGCGCTCGCGGTCATCGAGAAGATCGGCAATGCCAACGCCAAGGGCGAATATTATCTGACCGATGCCGTCGGCATCGTCAGGGAATTGGGACTGGAGGCCGTCGTGATCGAAACCAGCGAAGACGAAGTGCGCGGCATCAACACCAAGGCGCAGCTCGCCGAGGCGGAGGCCGTGATGCAGGCGCGGCTGCGCAAGCAGGCGCTCGAGGCCGGCGTGACCCTGATCGCGCCGGACACCGTTTATCTCGCCGCCGACACCAGATTCGGCAAGGACGTCGTGATCGAGCCGTTCGTGGTGATCGGATCGGGCGTTTCGATCGACGACGGCGCCGTGATCCATTCCTTCTCGCACATTGTCGAGGCCCGTATCGGCAAGAAAGTGTCGGTCGGTCCCTATGCGCGGCTGCGGCCCGGCACCTCGCTCGGCGACGGCGCGCGGATCGGCAATTTCGTTGAGACCAAGGCCGCGACGCTGGAGGCCGGCGTCAAGGTCAACCATCTCTCCTATGTCGGCGACGCCCATGTCGGCGCCAATTCCAATCTCGGCGCCGGCACCATCACTTGCAACTATGACGGCTTCCTCAAGCACAAGACGCTGATCGGCGAGGGCGCCTTCGTCGGCACCAACACCTCGCTGGTCGCACCGGTGACGATCGGCAAGGGCGCCTACATCGGCTCGGGCTCCGTCATCACCAAGGACGTCCCCGACGACGCGATGGCGCTCGAGCGCAGTGAACAATCGATCCGCGAAGGCGGCGCCGCCCGCTATCGCGCGGCGAAGCTGAAGGCGAAGGCCGCGAAGGGGAAGTGAGGCCGTTGCGTCGCTGGCATGCGCCTGCCTGACGATGTCGTTGCTACGCATCCCAATCCAAGGTGTCATCACCCGCGTCAGTGATCTGTCCGGTCTAAACACCATGCGGGTGATCCAGTATTCCAGAGACGCCAGTGCTTGAGCCGTGAGGCCGCGGCGCACTGGATCGCCCGGTCCCCGTCTCCGCCAAGGCTTCGACGAGGCAACGCGTCATAGGCGCGCCGAAGCTTTAACGGAGGCCGCGAGCCGGGCGATGAAAGTGTGGGTGGGGACGCAACTGCGGATCTCGCGACATGATCCGCCCGAGCTTTGCTGTTCGTTTCGCCACTCTGAGACACACCCGTGACAATGCGCAGCGCCCCTCGATCGGGTGAGACGGGACAATTCACGGCACTTGACAGGTTTTGGCTGCGTTGCCCGTCGGGTCCGTTTGTCGCAGATGCGTCAGGCGGCACGCGCAGACTGGTCCGAGCCTTGAATCAGATTGTTCAGCATCTGACGTTCTTCCTTGATTCTTCGCTTGAATAGCTCCCGATCGTGCTCCGACTTCGCAGTATCGAGCAGGAATTGATAATGGCCTATGATTTTTTCACTGCCACGTACGAGCAGACGCTGCAGTTCTGTCATGGCTGCGCCTCGCCAGATCGGCTGATAATTTCATCGTCCGGTGGTCGGTCAACGGCGAGAGGCGGTATGTCGGCCACCAATATCTGCATCGCCATCTTCTCTTCAGAAAGACGTCGTTCAATGAACTTGCGTTCCAAGTCGGAAAGCTCGGTATTGAGCAGCCGCCTATACCGGCCGATATTGTTCCGATGCGTGCGCAGCCGTTCGAGGCGCTCGTCAATCAATTCTGAAGTTCGCTGCTTCTCTTTGCTGAATCGTGACCACCAACGCTCTTCAATCCTCTCGATGACTTGCTTCGGCAGTCTGATGCCGGTCATGGAACAGCACTCCTATGCAGCAGCGACGTTGCGCAGCGTGGAGCGCAGCCGAGCCGGCCTTCCTCCGGGTGGTTCACGCGGATCATCAAGGGCGCGTAGCGCGTCCAGGATATCGCTGACTGGAACGGGCGATCTGAGTTCTGCAGGAGCACGCAGCGCAGGATTGGACGCAACGGCGCAGGCATCCGAAGCCCAGGATGCCAGAATGGCTCTCTTCGTCGCCTTCGTCAGGTAGGGGTCGCGCACCAGATCGCGAGGATGCTCGTACTTTTGCCTGCCTCTTGTTGGCAGGCGAAATGCAAGGACATTGTCAACAGGCGCGGTCGTCGGCCGCATGGGTGCCTCCATTCTCAGGACGAAATCGGAAATGAGGAGCCGCGCTCCAGCGGAGCGCGGCTATGCGGGGCGTCAGGCTGCAACGCCTTCCAACTGGCGCGTTGCCTTGTTTGGAAGCGCATTGATCGCAATTCGCCTCGGCTTCATGGCCTCCGGCACTTCACGGGCGAGCTCGATCTTGAGCAGGCCGTTGTCAAAGGCAGCGCTCTTGACCTCGACATGATCGGCGAGACTGAACTGCCGCTTGAAGCGACGGGTCGAGATGCCCTGATAGATATATTGACGTTCGGCCTTTTCGACCTTCGTCCCCTCGATGGTCAGAACGTTCTGCTCTGCCGTCACCGAGATCTCGTCAGGTGCAAAGCCGGCAACCGCGAGCGCGATCTGGTACCGATCTTCCGCAAGCCGCTCGATATTATAGGGGGGATAATTGTCCTCGCCAGCACGCTGGACGGTTTCAGCGAGGTCAAAGAGCCGGTCAAAGCCGATGGCTGACCGGAACAGGGGAGAGAAGTCGTATGTGCGCATAGCCAAATCCTCCATAGAGCAAGATGGGTATGAACGGCACCGGACATGACCGGTGCCCGTCTCGCCTGAACCCGATTGGCGTTCAGGAGCCAAGCCCGTGGGGGCCTAGCGAGCAAAAAATTAGAAAACGGGTTTTCAAAGTCAAGAAGTGCGGCAAAAAAAATCTTGGCCTTAGCCAGCCGCTTTCGGCAGCGCCTGCTGGGGGCCGGGCGGGTGGGCAGCCGCTGCAGGCAAGGCAGGGTATTTGGTGCTTTGAGGACGAGCCGTCGCCGAACGAAGTTGAGGGAACCGGTGCCGGCAAGAACGCGATTTTGTCGTCGATCGGTCGACGCTGTTCAGGCCGCATTCTTCGCCTGATCCTGCGCGTCGGTGCTCGGCTGAACCGGTCCGAGCAGGATGCGCCGCTGCATCTCGTCAAAGGCGAGATTGGCGTTCTTCTCTGTCGTGACCAGCGATAGCAGGATCGCGACCGCGAAGGACAACGGCATGCTGATGATCGCCGGATTGCGCAGCGACACGAACCACCATTGATGCTCGACCGCGGTCAGCGGCTTGCCGAGAATGTCGACCTGGATGGTCGGCGACAGATAGATCAGCACCAGCGAGCTCAGCGTGCCGACGAGGATGCTCGCCGCGGCTGCAGGCGTCGTGAAGCGGCGCCAGGTGATGGCGAGCACCAGCGAGGGAAAGTTGGCGGCGCAGGCGATCGAGAATGCAAGGCCCGCCATGAAGGCGACGTTCTGGCCCTCGAACGCGATGCCGAGAAAGATGGCGAAGATCGAGATCATGACGGTCGCGACACGCGCGACCTTGAGCTGCTCGGCCTCCGAAGCGCTGCCGTTGCGGATCACGTTGGTCCAGACGTCGTGGCAGAGCGTGGCGACGCCCGACAGTGTCAGCCCGGCGACGACGGCGAGCATGGTCGCGAATGCGACCGCACAGATGAAGCCGAAGAAGGCATTGCCGCCGACCGTAAGCGCCAGCAGCGGCGCTGCCATGTTGCCGCCGCCTCCGGCTTTTGCCACCGCGTCGGCACCGACCAGCACCATGGCGCCGAAGCCGATGATGAAGACCATGAGATGAAAGACGCCGATCAGGCCGGTGGCATAGAGGATCGACAGCCGCGCGGCCTTGGCATCCTTCACCGTATAGGCCCGCATCAGCACATGCGGCATCGCGGCGGTGCCGAACATCAGGCCGAGCCCGAGCGAGATGGCGTCCCATTGGCCCGAGACCACCTTCGATCCTGGCTGCAGCACCTTGGTGCCGTATTTCTCGGATGCCGCGGCGAACAGCTTGAGCGGGTTCATCTCGAAATGGGTCAACACGAGGAAGGCGAGCAGGATGCCGCCGCCCATCAGCAGCGCAGCCTTCACCACCTGCACCCAGGTCGTTGCCAGCATGCCGCCGAACAGCACATAGACCAGCATGACGCTGCCGACCACGCCGACCGACCAGGTGTAGGGCAGGCCGAACAGCAGCTTGATCAGCGATCCCGTCGCGACCATCTGGGCGATCAGGTAGAACAGGATGACGGCAAGTGTCCCGACGGCGCCGGCGAGGCGCACCGGGCGCTGACGCAGCCGATAGGCCACGACGTCAGCGAAGGTGAAGCGGCCGACGTTGCGCAACGGTTCGACGATCAGGAACAGAATAATCGGCCAGCCGACCAGCCACCCGATCGAATAGATCATGCCGTCGAAGCCGTTTGAGGTGACGATACCGGCAATGCCGAGCAGGGCGGCGGCGCTCAGGAAGTCACCTGCGAGCGCCCAGCCGTTCTGCCACGGCGTGACCTGGCCGCCGGCGGCGAAGAAGTGTTCGGTGGTGCGCGTGCGCCGTGCGGCCCAATAGGTGATCGCCAGCGTCAACGCCATGAAGGCGAAGAAGAACCCGATCGAAAGCGTGCTGCTGCCCATCTTGCTCTGGTCCCTTTAGCGAAGATTGCGGATGCCGGCATCGAACACCCGGTTCGCCCACAGCACGTAGACCAGGCAGAGCGCGAAGGAGGAGATGATGACGAGCGGGCCGAGCACAATGCAGAGCGACAGGCCGGGCACGAGGATGGTGCCGAGCAGCGCCTTGTCGAACGCGAACAGCCCCATGAAGCTGAAATAGATCACGATCATCGCTGCACTGAGCACGAGCGCGACGATCAGCCGCTTCTTGGCCAAGGCGCTGACGCTCGGCGCCGGATCGGTATTGCCGGGAATAACCACGTTCATGTTTGCCCCCTCAAAACTTCAGCGCGCGCTACCTTGCGCCAATCGGACGAGCTTCAGCCGGGCTCCGATGGAAGGGAACTATGGATTTTTGCAATCTGCCGTGCGCGGCTGCGGCAGGGCATCGGCTAGCGTGACCTGCATGTCGGGGTCCTGCTTCAGGGTATTTTTCAGAAACGCGCGGACGGCGCGGATGCGCGGGGCAAATTGCAAGTCGCTGTGGACGTTGAGCCAGACCTCGCGAACGGTGCCGGCGAGGGTGGGCAGCACGGGGATCAGGTCGGGCCGGTCGTTGGTGGCAAAGCTCGGCAGCATGACGATGCCGAGGCCGCCCGCCGCGGCGTTCATCTGTGCGATCATGCTGTTGGAGTGGAAGGCGATCTTCGGCTCCTCGATGACGTCGGCGAGCCAGCGCACCGAATCGACCTGGATCAGGTCCTCGATATAGGAGACGAACCAATGATCGGCGAGGTCGCGAAGGCTTGCAGGCATGCCGTGATTGTCGAGATAGCTCTGGCTCGCGAATAGCCCGAGCCGAAACTTGCCGATGCGCTCGGAGATCAGGCCCGGACCGGGTGGCCGGAAGAACGACACGAACAGATCTGCTTCGCGCTTGTGCACATAGACCGTCTGCGCTGAGGTGACGAGTTCGACGGAGAGTTGCGGCGCGGTGCGACGCAGTTTCGCGAAGCGTTGCGCCAGATAGAGCGAGGCGATCCCCTCCATGGTGGCTAGCCGCACGGTCCCGACGAGTTCCTGGGTGTCGCTGGCGCTGGCTTCCTCGCGAATGGCGATCACCGCGCTCTCGACCCGCTCGGCATGACGCAGCAACCGCTCGCCGACTTCGTTGAGCTTGAGCCCGGTGCGGTGGCGTTCGAACACCGCAATCCCGAGGGAAGCTTCCATCTGGGCGATCCGCCGACTCACGGTGGAATGATCCAGCCGCAGCCGCTTTGCCGTCTGACTCAAATTTCCGGCACGCGCGGCACAGAGAAAGACCCGCAAATCGTCCCAGTTGATCGTATCGAACATGACCTGCCTCCGGATTGCGGACCTTGCCAGCAAAGCAATTCCCGTTCCAACGCGCGGTCGGCTCCGATCCTTCGCAACCGACCTTGCGACAATTCCCATGCATGCCGCGAAGGCAGGGATGATACCGCTTCGCCTCCCTAGTCCTAGTCGGGATTTTCGTCATGCTCCCTCGTTTCAAGGCTGCTGCCGTCCACGCCGCGCCCGTCTTCCTCGACAGCCGGGCGACCACCGAAAAGGCGATCGCCATCATGCGCGAGGCAGCCAGGGCCGGCGCCGAGCTGATCGCATTTCCCGAAACCTACATTCCCGCTTTTCCGGTCTGGGCCGCGCTGTGGCCGCCGATCGACAATCACGATCTGTTCGTGCGGATGGCGGAGCAGTCCGTGCTGGTGGACGGACCGGAAGTGGCGCGGCTGTGCGCCGAGGCGCGCGGCCTCGGCGTCACCGTCTCGATCGGCATCAGCGAGCGCTCGGCCGTCAGCGTTGGGGGGCTGTGGAACTCGAACCTGTTGATCGGCGAGACCGGCGAAATTCTGGTTCATCACCGCAAGCTGGTTCCGACCTTCTATGAGAAGCTGGTGTGGTCGTCGGGGGACGGTGCGGGCCTCAAGGTCGCCGAGACACGGCAGGGCCGGATCGGTGGGTTGATCTGTGGCGAGAACACCAATCCATTGGCCCGCTTCGCACTGATGGCGCAGGGTGAACAGGTGCACATCTCGAGCTGGCCGCCGATGTGGCCGACGCGGCGCCCGGCAGGCGGCGGCAATTTCGACAACGTCGCCGCCAACCGAATCCGGGCCAGCGCCCATTGCTTCGAAGCCAAGGTATTCGGGATCGTCACCGCCGGCTACATGGACCAGCCGATGCGGGCCTTCCTGGTTGAACGCGACAGAACCATCGCCGACGTGATCGACCAGACGCCACGTGCGGCTAGCTTCTTCGTCGATCCGACGGGTGGGGTCTTTGGCGATGAATTGCAGGACCAGGAAGGGATCGCCTACGCGGAGATCGATCTCAATCGCTGCGTCGAGCCGAAGCAGTTTCACGACGTCGTCGGCTACTACAACCGCTTCGACATCTTTGGCATCACGGTCGACCGCAGCCGGCTGACCCCGGCACGATTTAGCGACGAAGAACAGCCGATGGCAAAAGCGCAGGACGAGGCAATTCTGTCCGTCGATGCTGACGCCGTATCGAATGGGCAGAGGCGCGATGCCAGGAGTTGACCAAAAAGTCAGATCTCATTTGGGTCGCATGCGGACATCGCAGAGCCCGACGCTTTTGATCAGTGCGGAAACGAGCACCGTTGCCAATGCGGAAATGTATGGCTACGCTTTACCCCAGGTTAGCCCCCAAAGCGCTCGTTCGATCGGCCGGACGCTCATGCCCAAATTCCTTCGCATCGGAGTGCATCAGTCGAACGTGTCCGGATACACGTCAAAGGCATGGTGCATTCGACGGGCTGGCTCGACGGTCTTCCTGAAATGGGGCGCCGTTGAGGTTCAGGGCGCCGGAGCCGGGCGAAAGGTCTACTGGACGTTTCCACCGCAGGAAAAAACCATTCGCTGCCGCACGGTGCAGCGTGCCCAGGACTACACCAAGGCCGCAATCGCGCGGCGGCGCAGCCATCGCTATGAACCGCTGACGGGAAATATAGCGAACCGGCGTCGCACCGCCGATCGAGGCTCGGAGCTCAAACAGGCGCTCGCCACCATCCTCTTCGTCGATATCGTCCGATCCACCGAAAAAGCCGCGCGGCTCGGCGACTCGCGCTGGGCAACGGTGATGAATCACTACTACGCCGCCGTTCGCCGCGAGCTAAAGGCCTTGCGCGGCAAGGAGGTCGTGACGACAGGGGACGGCGTGCTGGCGACGTTCGGTGCGCCGGCTGCCGGGATCCGCTGCGCGACCGCGATCCGTGAAGCGGTGCGCACGCTGGGGCTCGAGATCAGGGTGGGACTGCACGCGGGCGAATACAAGGTGAGCGGCGCGGAGGTCATCGGCCTCGCGTTCCACATCGGTGCGCGCGTCGCCGCCAAGGCACGGGCCGGCGAGGTGCTGGTCTCGAGCGCGGTCAGGAATCTGATGTTCGAGTCTGAAATCCGTTTCAAGGATCGCGGCGCGCACCAGCTCAAGGGCGTGCCGGAGCGATGGCGGCTCTACCGGGTAGAACCTTAAGGCGTCCGGCAGGAATTGGACGCCGGTGTTGCGATCAACGCGGACGTGACGCGCTTATGACTGCATGCGCTAACCCTTGCGGGTCGAGATGCTCTCTCGAATTCGTTCCAGCCAGGCGATGATGGCGCCGAGCGCCTGATCGCCCTTGCCGAGAAGTCCCGCCAGTTCGCGCTCCGCACTGCCGCGTCGCGTGGAGTCGGGTTCGGGCAATGGCGGAAGAATGTGGGCGTAGTATGTCTTGTCGAGCAGCCGGTGCAGCAGGCGTTCACCCGGGAATGGTTCGTTGTTGTTCAGGGCACGCGCCCCCTTCAGGATGGTGCGGATATCATATTGCGTGGGGCTGATGTCCGGCACCTGCTTGGGGAGTTTGAGCAGCGTGTACACCGCGACCCGCGCGGTGCGGACCGAGCTGTCCATTGTGAAGATGATGTCGTTCGAGGTTTCCACGAACTGGCCCATCAGCCCCAGATTGGTGCAGCCCGCGGGGACTGGATGCGGCCGGTCGCCCGCCGCGCGGGGCATGAACATTGCGGTGATGTAGGGCATCAAGGCGAGGCGGGCCTTGGTGTTCGCCACCACGGCGTCCAGCTTGTCCTCGATGCCGAGGTGATAGCAAAGCTCCGCCAGGATTTCGCGGCCGGTGCAGGCCGGCATCGGCTTCTTGACGTAGTTGCCCTCCTTGTCCATCAGCAACGCATAGACCCAGACGACCAGGACGTCCTTGGGCTGGGTCGGAAAGTGCGGCTGCCGGTTGCAGGTGAAGCTGAGCACCCAATTGGAGTCGGTGAAGGTGATGATCCCGCCGGTGACCGTCTTGCCGGAATAGGGATCGTTGACCGAAAGCTCCTTCAGCCGGTCGACGAAGGGCGACGGCTTGCAGGTGAGGGTGACCGACTCCCACATCGACTTGTCGACATTGCCGTAGAATTTCTCCGGCTTGCCGAAGATCGGCGATTTCTTCGCCAGGTTCGTCCACAGCGTCCAGTCGCTGGATTCGCCCGGATCATGCTTGCCGCGCTGAAGAACCGGGGCGTGGTCCATGTCGCCATAGGCGGTGCCCTCGGTCATCGATCCCGTGAGTGCAAAGACCAGGTCTTTCGGACCGATCGGAATCCTGGTGTCGGCGCCGCCCACCTTGGCGTGGATCGCGGTCACCGTGCGGGCATCGCCCTCAACCTGGATGTCGAGATCGTGGACGCGCGTATCGAACTGCACCTTGACGCCGCGTTCGCGCAGATGGGTCACCAGCGGACGGACGAAGCTGTCGAACTGGTTGTACTTCGGAAAGATCAGCGCCGACATGTCGGTCAGCCCGTCGATCGCATCGAGGAAGCGATGCATGTAGAGCTTCATTTCGAGCAGGCTTTGCCAGTTCTCGAAGGCGAACATCGAACGCCAGAGGAACCAGAAATTGGTCTCGAGGAAGCCCGGGCTGAAATATTGCTCGATGGTGATGTCGTCGAGATCCTCCTTGCGCTTGAGGAGCAGGCGGATCAATTCCCATTGCTGCGGCTTCGACAGGCCGAGCGTCGAGAAGTCGCGGATCTGGCCGCGCTTGTGCATCAGTCGCGCCTTGGAGAAGTTCGGATCGTTGTCGTTGACGAGCCGGTATTCGTCGAGAACGCTGTATCCTTCGGGTAATTCGAGCGCCTGCACGTCCTGGAACATGTCCCAGAGATTGTCGTAGTTCCAGTTCATCTCGCGGCCGCCGCGGATGATGTAACCGTTCTCGGGATCGCCGGCACCGTCGAGCGAACCGCCCTCGATGTGCATCGTGTCGAGGATGGTGATGTCCTCGCCCTTCATGCCGCCGTCGCGGATCATATAGAAGGCCGCAGCCAGTCCCGCGATGCCGCTGCCGACGATCCAGGCCTTGCGGGCTTCGACCGGCCCCTTTGGCACCGGACGGTTGCGCATGTAGGCGCCCATCATGTCCGGCGGCGGCAGCGTGTTGTGGCTGCTGTTGTGCCAGTAGCGCCTGGACGCGTCGGTTTCGACCTCGAAGTTGGGCGTGCCGGAAGCTGTGACGTCAATCATTGGCGACCTTTCTGGGTGATTGGCATTCGCGATCTCCGTGGACCCGATGTTGGCAGGTCGCCGTGTCATTTTCTGGCCCAAGCCGGTTGCGGCGAAGATGTCGCGCCATGACCGGCGATGCTCCGTCAAGGAAGCGTGTCACGGAGCCGGCAAATTTTCTGTGATTTGGGGACGTCGGCCGCAATGCGGTGCAACGCTACCGCGCGCCGAGGATACGCTGCCACAGCCTGCCGCCGACCAGCTTCCAGCCGAGATAGAAATACAGCACGATCAGCGCGACAGCAGCAGTGCGGGGCCGCCGGTCTGATCGCTCGACATCGAGGTTCCTCATTATCCGCGACAGGCTATCTCGCTTGGCCGGTCAGGTGAAGGCGACCTCGATCCGGTTGTCGGCCTTCGCGGTGATGCGGCACGCCCGCGACAGCGCGTCGGCGGCGATCGCGAGCTTGAACTGATCGGGGATGCCCGAGATGGACAGCACCTCGATCGTCGCGGTGTCGCGCGACAGCCCGCGCACCGTGCAGTCGATCGTGGAATGGCCGGCGTTGAAGCTGATCTTGCCGGCCTTGAACACCCGCCGCGCGGTCGGCGCAATCGACGGCGCCCGGTCGACCCAGGCCATCGCCTGGTTGCGGCCGGCCTGCTTTGCGCCGTACATCGCGAAGTCGGCGTTGCGCAGCATGTCGTCGAAGCAGTTGCCGGGCGAGAGCACCGCGCCGCCGAGGCTGCAGGTGACACTGACCGTGCCGGCCGGCGTCTCGATCCGGGTTGCCGCGACGGCGGCGCGCACCTTCTCGAGCACGCCCATCGCCTGGTCGAGCCTGGTGTGCGGCAGCAGGATGCCGAATTCTTCGCCGCCGAGCCGGCCGATCACATCGGAGCCGCGCAGCGCACAGCGCGCGGAGTCCGCGACCGCCGCCAGCACCATGTCGCCGACGGCGTGCCCATAGGTGTCGTTGACCTGCTTGAAGTGATCGACATCGAGCACGGCGCAGGCCAGCGGACTGAGATGCCGCGCGGCCAGCGCAGTCAGCCGTTCGCCTTCGCCGCGGAAGGCGCGCCGCGACGAGCAGCCGGTGAGGCCGTCCTGCATGCTCAGGTTCCGCAGCATCATCTCGTCGACGGCGATGGCCGCAAGATCGCACAGCATGCTGACGGCATCGGCATCGAACTCGCGGGGACGGGTATCCATCGCGCACAACGTCCCGACGATCGCGCCTGAGATCTTGAGCTGGGCGCCGGCATAGAAGCGGATATGCGGCTTGCCGTGCACGAAGACATTGGTGGCGAGGCGCGGATCGAGCAGCGTGTCCGGAATGACGAGGGGATGGTCCTGCGCGATCGCAAAATTGCAGAGCGCAGGTCCGCGTGCGGTCTCGCGACTCTCCATGCCGTCGCAGGCCTTGAACCATTGTCGATGGCCGTCGATCAGCGTCAGCGTCGACATCGGCACGCGAAAGATCTTCCGGCACAGCCCGGTCAGGCGGTCAAAGGCGAGTTCGCGCGGCGTATCGAGGATGTCGAGTTCCGCCAGCACGTCGAGGCGCTGCGTTTCACGGTCGTGCGTGGCTTGCATCGGGGTACCTCCGGCCGCGGCACCCTCTCCGAAAGGCGTTAACGGTGCGTTGATGTTTGGAACACGTGGTGGTTGCCGGGCATGCCAGCTTCACCCGCCTGGACGCGTGCCGCATCGGTTCCCGCGCGGCCGGCAGGCGATCAGCCGGCACGGCACGCCGGGCTTTCCAATCCGTCGGCGCGGCCGTCTTCGGCGGAGTTCGAAGGCTTGCGGGCCTGACGGATCTTGAAGCGCAGCGCCGGTTGCTCGATGACGCGCCAGGTCGCGGCCGCCGCGATGGTCGTCGCAACGATCAGGAGGACTGCGGCCGGGAAGCCTTGCCATCCGAAGGCATGCAGCAGCATCACGATCGGCACGTGATGCAGATAGATGCCGTATGACAGGTCGGTGCCCGCGAGCGGCTTTGACAGATTGGTCCAGCTGAAGGCTGCCGACATCACGCAGCAGGCAAGAAGGATCGTCAGCACGGTCGATCGCAGTGTCGGGTGGTCATACACGATGCCGTGCTGGTCGCCGAAGAAGGCAATCGCCTCGGCATAGAGCAGGGCCACAGGATGAACTTATCGCGGAACAGCCGGTCGATTCGGCTCCAAAGCAGCGAAAAAAGCGAGCCGATGCCGAAGACCCAGAAATAGAACAGCGGATTTATGCCTCGAGTGACCTCGTCGGTCGCGGTCACGCTGGTCAGACGATGCGAATAGATGGTGAGGGCGAGAACCACGGCCACTGAGGCCCATCGGTAGCGCAGGACCGGCGGCAGGAAAATCACCGGAACGATCAGATAGAATCCCAATTCGAGCACAATGGTCCACAGCGCGACAACGGGCAGGAATGGCAGCGCGTCATTCCAGGCGAAGGGGTATGGCGGCAGCAGCCAGTTGGCGAGCGCGTCGGACCCGGTCGCAAGGATCACCGTCCAGTATCGAAGGAAGTCCGGGTTGAGCAGTGCGCCGAGCGGCAATGCGCCGAATGCGACCAGCAGCGCGAGAACGATCGCGAGATTGAGCCAGAGTGCCGGATAGATGCGCAGGCATCGATTGCGGAGAAAGGTGACGACGTCCCCATCACTGCGAAGGAAGGTGCCGGTGATGAGGAATCCGCTGATGATGAAGAAGATTGGAACGCCGGACGTGTAAGCGACCAGCAGAGGTATCGGCCTGGGCCACGGAACCTGCAGAAAGGCCGCATGCTGCAGCAGGACGTTGCAGGCTGCGAACAGCCGCAACGTGTCGAAATTATTCCTGTGGCCCACATTGCCCCCAGCCAGAGCAAACGCACTCTTGGCATGCTGCGCGAACTGTGTTTGATCGTGTTGGATTATTTCGCGCCGTGTCCGAAGTTGCCGTGGAGGGACTAACACACTCTTAACGTGTGTATTCGAACTCCGGGCATCGGGTCGCGCGAGGCGATTTTGTCGGGCCATGGTTAGCCCCGATTAACCAGCCTTTCGCATCCACCTTGCCGTTTAAGACTGTCGCAATCGGCAATAATTATTGAGTATCTTGCGGCCGGCGATTCCCGTTAAGGGACCGTGTCGCCGCTTTGGCAAATTTTCGGCGATTTTTGGGGACATTGAACCGCATGTGCGGCATCGTCGGCATTCTTGGACGCGCTCCGGTCGCGGAGCAACTGGTGGATTCGCTCAAGCGGCTGGAGTATCGCGGCTATGATTCCGCGGGTGTCGCCACGCTGGAGAACGGCGGCCTGGCGCGGCGCCGCGCCGAGGGCAAGCTGAAGAATCTCGAGGCCCTGCTGGAGGCAAAGCCGCTCGGCGGCCACACCGGCATCGGCCACACCCGCTGGGCCACCCACGGCAGGCCGACCGAGAACAACGCGCATCCGCACGCCACCGAACGCGTCGCCGTGGTGCATAACGGCATTATCGAGAATTTCCGCGAGCTGCGCGAGGAACTCGAGCACAAGGGCGCGGTATTTTCGACCGAGACCGATACCGAGGTCGTGGTGCATCTGGTCGACGATCTGCTGAAGGGCGGCGTCGCGCCGGTCGAGGCGGTGAGGGCGGTGCTGTCGCAGCTGCGCGGCGCCTTCGCGCTCGGCTTCATCTTCGCCGGCCAGGACGATCTGATGATCGGCGCCCGCAACGGCCCGCCGCTCGCGGTCGGCCATGGCGAGGGCGAGATGTATCTCGGCTCGGATGCGATCGCGCTCGGGCCGTTCACCGATACGATCAGCTATCTCGAGGACGGCGACTGGGTGGTGCTGACCCGCAAGGGCGCGACGATCTTCGACAAGGACAACGCCATCGTCCATCGCGAGGCGATCAAGCACACCACCGCAACGGCTTTGGTCGACAAGGCGAACTATCGCCACTTCATGGCGAAGGAGATCCACGAGCAGCCGGAAGTGGTCGGGCACACGCTCGCGCGTTATGTCGACATGGCGACCGAGCGCGTCGCCATGCCGGTCAAGCTGCCGTTCGACTTCAAGGATATCCAGCGCATCTCGATCACGGCCTGCGGCACCGCGAGCTATGCCGGCTTCGTCGCAAAATACTGGCTGGAGCGGCTGGCACGCGTTCCGGTCGAACTCGATGTCGCCTCCGAATTCCGCTACCGCGAGGCCCCGCTGCGCAAGGGCGACCTTGCGATCTTCATCTCGCAGTCCGGCGAGACCGCCGACACGCTGGCGGCGCTGCGCTACGCCAAGGCGCAGGGCGCGCATACGCTGTCGGTCGTGAACGTGCCGACCTCGACGATCGCGCGCGAAAGCGAGACGGTGCTGCAGACGCTTGCCGGTCCCGAGATCGGCGTCGCCTCGACCAAGGCGTTCACCTGCCAGCTGATGGTGCTGGCCGCGCTTGCGGTTGCCGCCGGCAAGGCGCGCGGCGAGCTGTCCGATGCCGACGAGGCCAAGCTGGTGCATGGCCTGGTCGAGATCCCGCGGCTGATGTCGGAAGCGCTCACGTCCGAGCCGCAGATCGAAAAGCTGGCGCGCGAGATCTCGAAGTCGCGCGACGTGCTCTATCTCGGCCGCGGCACCAGCTATCCGCTGGCGCTGGAAGGCGCGCTGAAGCTTAAGGAAATCTCCTACATCCATGCCGAGGGCTATGCCGCCGGCGAGCTCAAGCATGGGCCGATCGCGCTGATCGATGAGCACATGCCGGTTGTGGTGATCGCGCCCTATGACAAGGTGTTCGAGAAGACCGTCTCCAACATGCAGGAGGTCGCCGCCCGCGGCGGCAAGATCATCCTGATGACCGACGCCAAGGGCGCCGCGGAGGCGACCATCCAGTCGCTGGTGACGATCGTGATGCCGGACATGGGGGCGACGTTCGCGCCGATGGTCTATGCCGTTCCGGTGCAGCTGCTCGCCTATCATACTGCCGTGGTGATGGGCACCGACGTCGATCAGCCCCGGAATCTGGCTAAATCGGTCACGGTCGAATAGCCGCAAGTGACGCTGTCACGCAGCCCTTCAAAAACCTGCTAGAATGGCTTAGCTCAGGGGTGCCGCGCGCCGAAGTTCGGGGCAGGATCATCATCTCGCGCTAGCCTTTTGTTTATGCACGATCTTTTCGGAACTCCGCGGCGCACTTTTCCGGATCATGCTGGTGAGGACGGCCGCTTCGACCATCTGGAACAGCAATGACGTCCAACAAAGTGCCTCCCCCCGCGCCAGGTGAACTGCCCCCGGACGCTCCCCGCGGGCTGATGGCGCGGTTCCGCAACTATTTCCTGACCGGCCTGGTGGTGGCCGGACCGATCGCGATCACCTTCTATCTGACCTGGTGGTTCGTGAACTGGGTCGACAATCTGGTCCGGCCGTTCGTGCCCACAGCCTACCGGCCGGAAACCTATCTGCCGTTCGGATTGCCAGGTTCCGGCCTGATCGTCGCGGTCATCGCGCTGACGCTGCTTGGTTTCCTCACCGCCAACCTGATCGGGCGAACCCTGGTCGATCTCGGCGAACGGCTGCTCGGCCGTATCCCTGCGGTGCGTGCGATCTATCGCGGCCTGAAGCAGGTGTTCGAGACGCTGTTCTCCGGCAACGGCTCGAGCTTCCGCCGCGTTGGCCTGGTCGAATTTCCCTCGCCCGGGATGTGGTCGATCGTGCTGATCTCGCAGGCGCCGAGCGCCGAGCTCGCGGCCAGCCTGCCCGGCGAGGAGGAGCACATCTCGGTGTTCCTGCCTTGCGCGCCGAACCCGACCACCGGCTTCTTCTTCTACGTGCCGAGGAGCAAGATCATCGAGATCGAGATGAGCACCGAGGATGCCGCGACGCTGATCATGTCGGCCGGCGTGGTGCAGCCCGGCGCCAACGACCAGAAGCAGCGCGCCGCGGCGCTCGCCGGCATGGCCAACGCCGCGCGCGTCGCCAACCAGGCCTCGCTGCAACCGGCCACACAGCCCGCGCCGGCGAAGGTGGAGTAGAGGCGCGCGCTCCCATGCGGCGTGTCTAGGCGTACGATCGCGCTATTGCACCGTCGTCCTGAGGAGCGCGCTCTTGCGCGTCTCGAACGATGAATCGGCCCGGCTGGTGGCCGTCGATCCTTCGAGACGCGCTTCGCGCTCCTCAGGATGACGGGACGGACGGCGGCGTGTGTCGCTTTGAATCACCCCGCGCCGATCAGCGGCACGGCCTCGTCGCGTTCGTAGAGATAGAGCAAGCAGCGCAGCGCTTCGCCGCGTTCACCCTTCAGCTTCGGATCGTCCTTCATGATCCGCAGCGCCTGGTCGCGCGCCTGGGTGATGAGCTGACCGTGCACCTCGGAGCGCGCGATGCGATAGCCGGGCAGGCCGCTCTGGCGGATGCCGAGCACGTCGCCTTCGCCGCGCAGCTTCAAATCTTCTTCGGCGATCCGGAAGCCGTCCGTGGTCTCGCGGATCACTTTCAGCCGCGCCTTCGACATCTCGCCGAGCGGCTCCTTGTAGAGCAACAGGCAGGTCGAGGCCTCCGAGCCGCGGCCGATCCGTCCGCGCAGCTGGTGCAGTTGCGCCAGCCCAAAGCGTTCGGCGTTCTCGATCACCATGATGGTCGCCGCCGGCACGTCGACGCCGACCTCGACGACGGTTGTTGCGACCAGGAGCCCGATCTCGTGCGCGGCGAATTGAGCCATCACGCGATCCTTCTCGGTGCCCTTCATCTGGCCGTGCACCAGGCCGACGCGATCGCCGAACCGCTTTTGCAGGCTCTCGAAACGCTCGGTCGCGTTGGTGAGGTGCTCGGTGCCCTCGGCCTCGGATTCATCGACGAGCGGGCAAATCCAGTAGACCAGCTTGCCCGCGCCAAGCGCGCGGCCGACGCCGTCCATGACGTCCTCGATCCGGCTCATCGGCACCGCGCGGGTATCGATCGGCTGGCGGCCGGCGGGCTTTTCGCGCAGCTCCGAGACGTCCATGTCGCCGAAATAGGTCAGCACCAGCGTGCGCGGGATCGGCGTGGCGCTCAGCACCAGCACGTCGACGGCCTCGCCCTTGGAGGTCAGCGCTAGGCGTTCGCGCACGCCGAAGCGATGCTGCTCGTCGACCACGGCGAGCGCCAGCGCCTTGTAGATCACGTCGTCCTGGATCAGCGCGTGGGTGCCGACGAGGAGATTGATCTCGCCGGCCTCGAGCCGCGCCAGCAGTTCGCGGCGCTCCTTGCCTTTCTCGCGGCCGGTGAGGATGGCGACGCGCATGCCGGCACTCTCGGCGAGCGGCGCGATGGTCTTGATGTGCTGGCGCGCCAGAATTTCAGTCGGCGCCATCAGCGCGGCCTGCTTGCCGGCTTCGGCGACGGCAGCTGCCGCCAGCAGGGCCACCACGGTCTTGCCGGAGCCGACATCGCCCTGCACGAGGCGCAGCATGCGCACCGGCTGGCGCAGATCCTCCGTGATCGCGGCAACCGCCTGTTGCTGCGACCTGGTCAGCGCATAGGGCAGGGCGTCGATGATCCGGTTGCGCAGATGACCATCGCCGGCATTGCGGATGCCGGCCGGGCGGCGCAGCGTGGCGCGGATCAGCGCCAGCGCGAGCTGGCCGGCGAGCAGCTCGTCGAAGGCGAGCCGCGACCAGAACGGGCCGTCGGGCAGGATGTCGGTCAGCTCGACCGGTATATGGACGCGGGTCAGCGCCTCCCTGATCGGCGGGAAGTTGCAGCGGCGTAGCACCTCGGGGCTGATCCACTCGGGCAAATCCGGCAGCTTGGTGAGCGCCTGCGCGATGGCGCGGCGGAGCGAGCCGATCGCGAGCCCCTCGGTGAGCGGATAGACCGGATCGATGCCGGACAGCTTTGCGAAGCCGGCTTCATCGACGACGCGGTCGGGATGCACGATCTGCGGGATGCCGTCATACATTGCCAGCGTGCCGGAGACGTAGCGCTTCTCGCCGACAGGCAGCAGCTTTTCGACGTAGCCGGGCTGGGCGCGGAAGAAGGTCAGCACCACGTCGCCGGTGTCGTCGCTGGCATAGACGAGGTAGGGCGCGCGCGAATTGCGCGGTGGCGGCGGACGATGGCGGTCGACGGTGACCTCGAGCGTCACCATGGTTCCGACCGCGGCATCGCGGATCTTCGGCCGTGCGCGCCGATCGATCACGCTCGCCGGCAGGTGCAGCAGCAGATCGACCAGTCGCGGTGTCTCGCTGCGGTCGAGCAGATAGCGCAGCAGCTTGTCCTGCTTCGGGCCGACACCCTGGAGGGTCGTGACCTGGGCAAACAGCGGATTGAGCAGGCTGGGGCGCATCAGGAGAATCTAGGTCCGTTTTGACACGTCATGCCCCGCCTTGTGCCGGGCATCCACGTCTTTTTTTTTAGCGAGCATGAATTGCCGGGTCCCGTCTACGCCAAGAACCTGCACCAAGGCTTCGACGGGCACGCAAGCCCGGCAATGACGGCATGCGCCCAAAGCATCTCCAAAACGCGGCGAAAGAGGGCTGACATCGGCCGTCCCCATCGCTATATCAAACCCCGCCCGGCACGTCCGGGCTTTTGGCGTTCGATGGATTTTGGGACATGACGGGATCGACACGATCGAGCCACGGGCTCGATGACCGCCGCAAGCGGCTTTTATTTCGCTGCTGGCATCGCGGCACCCGGGAGATGGACCTGATCCTCGGCCGCTTTGCCGATGCGACCATCGCGGACCTTTCCGACCAGGAGATCGGCGAGCTCGAGCATCTGATCGAGGTGCCGGATCCCGACCTCTATGCCGCGCTGACCGGCGACAAGGTGCTGGCGGGCGAATATGCCACCGCGTTGTTTGACCGTATCAAGGCGTTCCAGGGCGCGGATCCCAGCGCATGAAGCAGCCGATGAAATCACCGGCCGCGATGCTCGCGCCCGGCCGGGTGCTGACCATCGCCAACGTCGCCGAGGGCGCCGAAGGGCTCGTCATCTCCGATCTGGCGCGCGCCATTGCCGCGCAGCCGAAGCGGCCGGCGGTCAGCCTCGCCGTGGTGTGCCGCGATGGCGCGCGGATGCAGCAGCTCGCCCGCGCGCTGGAATTCTTTGCACCCGATATCGCTGTCATGCAGGTTCCAGCCTGGGACTGCCAGCCCTATGACCGCGTCTCGCCGCATTCCGGCATTCTGGCGCAGCGGCTGACTGCGCTCGCCAAGCTGTCGCGGCTGGTCGGCAGCGACAAGCCGCTGATCGTGCTCACAACCGTGAACGCGGCCGTACAACGCGTACCGGCGCGCGATCAGGTCGCGGCGCAGGCGCTGTCGGTCGCGCCCGGCAACGTCGTGCCGATGGACTCGGTCGTCGCCTGGCTCGAGCACAATGGCTACACCCGCTCGTCCACGGTGCGCGAGCCCGGCGAATATGCGGTGCGCGGCGGCATCCTCGATCTTTTTCCGGCCGGCCTCGACCAGCCGGTGCGGTTCGACTTCTTCGGCGACTCTCTGGAATCGATCCGCACTTTCGATGCCGAGACCCAGCGCACGCTGCTCGACATGCGCGGGCTCGACCTCGTGCCGGTGTCTGAATTCCAGCTCACGACCGAAACCATCCGCCGCTTCCGCATGGGCTATGTCGCCGCGTTCGGCGCGCCGGGACGCGACGACCAGCTCTATGAAGCGGTCTCCGAGGGACGGCGCCACCCCGGCATGGAGCACTGGCTGCCGCTGTTCCAGGAGCGGATGGACACGCTGTTCGACTATCTCGACGGCGCAACGATCGCGATCGAGCCGCAGGGCGAGGACGCCGCGCGCGAGCGCTTCACGCAGATTGCCGACTACTATGACGCGCGGCGCGAGGCGCTGGAGCATCCGGGCAGCGGCGCGATCTACAAGCCGTTGCCGCCGGACAAGCTCTATCTGTCCGAGGCCGAATGGACCAGGCTGCTCGGCGAGGCACCGCTGGCGCGGCTGACGCCGTTCGCGGTGCCGGAAGGCTCGCCCGACGTGTTCGACGCCGGCGCGCGGCAGGGCCGCAATTTCGCGCCGGAGCGTGCCGACGGCAACGTCAACGTGTTCGAGGCCGTCGTCGGCCATATCGGTGCGTTGCAGTCGCAGCGCAAGAAGGTGATCGTCGCGCTGTGGAGCGAGGGCTCGCGCGACCGCATGGGCGCGATGCTGCGCGACCACAAGCTGCTCAACACCACCAGCGTCAACACCTGGCGGATCGTGCAGGCTACTCCCCGCAACGAAACCATGCTGGCCGTGGTGGGCATGGAGTCCGGCTTCGAGACCGACGAATTCGCCGTCATCAGCGAGCAGGACATTCTCGGCGACCGCCTGGTGCGTCCGCGCAGGGCGAGCCGCAAGCTCGACAATTTCATCTCCGAGGTGACGAGCCTTGCGACCGGCGATCTCGTGGTCCATGTCGAGCATGGCATCGGCCGCTTCGTCGGGCTGCAGACGCTGGAAGTCTCCGGCGCGCCGCATGACTGTCTTGAGCTGCATTATGCTGCGGACACCAAGCTATTCCTGCCGGTCGAGAACATCGAACTGCTGTCGCGCTACGGTTCCGACAACGCCAATGTCGAGCTCGACCGTCTGGGTGGCGGCGGCTGGCAGGCGCGCAAGGCGAAGCTCAAGAACCGCATCCGCGAGATCGCCGGCGAATTGATCAAGATCGCGGCCGAGCGGCAGCTGCACGAGGCGCCGAAATTCCCGCTGCAGCCGCATGTCTATGACGAGTTCTGCGCGCGCTTCCCCTATGAGGAGACCGAGGATCAGTTGGGGGCCATCAACTCGACCTTGAAGGACCTCGAAATCGGCCGCCCGATGGACCGCCTGATCTGCGGCGACGTCGGCTTCGGCAAGACCGAGGTGGCGCTGCGCGCGGCGTTCGCCGTCGCGCTTGAAGGCAGGCAGGTCGCGGTCGTGGTGCCGACCACGCTGCTGGCGCGGCAGCACTCGCGCACCTTCACCGAGCGCTTCCGCGGCTTCCCGGTCAATGTGGCGCAGGCGTCGCGGCTGGTGTCGACCAAGGAGTTGAACCAGGTCAAGAAGGGGCTCACCGACGGCAGCGTCGACATCGTCGTCGGTACTCATGCGCTGCTCGGCAAGGCCATCAAGTTCAAGGACCTCGGCCTCTTGATCGTCGACGAGGAGCAGCACTTCGGCGTCAGCCACAAGGAGCGGCTGAAGCAGCTGCGCGCCCAGGTCCATGTGCTGACGCTGTCGGCAACCCCGATCCCGCGCACGCTGCAACTGGCTTTGACCGGCGTGCGCGAACTATCCATCATTGCCTCGCCGCCGGTCGATCGCCTTGCGGTGCGCACCTTCGTCGCGCCGCATGATCCCCTGATGATCCGCGAGGCGCTGCTGCGAGAGCGCTACCGCGGCGGGCAGGCGTTCTATGTCGTGCCGCGGATCGAGGACCTCGCCGGCGTCAAGGATTTCCTCGACAAGAACGTGCCGGAGATGAAGGTCGCGGTCGCCCACGGCCAGATGCCGCCGACCGTGATCGAGGACATCATGTCCGCGTTCTACGACGGCAAATACGACATCCTGCTGTCGACCACGATCGTCGAGTCCGGGCTCGACATCCCGAACGCCAACACGCTGATCGTGCACCGCGCCGACATGTTTGGTCTCGCGCAGCTCTACCAGCTGCGCGGCCGTGTCGGGCGGTCGAAGCTGCGCGCTTATGCGCTGTTCACGCTGCCGGCACAGCAGAAGATCACGGCGCAGGCGGAGCGGCGGCTGAAGGTGCTGCAGTCGCTGGAGACGCTGGGCGCGGGCTTCCAGCTCGCCTCGCACGATCTCGACATCCGCGGCGCCGGCAATCTGCTCGGCGAGGAGCAATCGGGCCACATCAAGGAAGTTGGCTTCGAGCTGTACCAGTCGATGCTGGAGGAGGCGATCATCAACCTCAAGGCCGGCGTCGCCGAGCCCGCCGCCGACCGCTGGTCGCCGCAGATCACGATCGGCATGCCGGTCCTGATTCCCGAGGACTACGTCAACGATCTCAGCGTGCGGCTGTCACTCTATCGCCGCCTCGCCGACCTCGAGACCGACGACGAGATCGACGCTTTCGCCGCCGAGATGCGCGATCGCTTTGGCGTGCTGCCGGACGAAGTCCGCTACCTGTTCAAGGTCGCCGCGATCAAGGCCTACTGCCGCAGGGCCAATGTCGGGAAGGTCGATGCCGGCCCGAAGGGCGCCGTGATCGCGTTCCGCGACAACAGCTTTGCGCATCCGGAGCGGCTGGTGTCCTTCATCCGCCAGCACGGCCAGGCCGCCAAGGTGCGGCCGGACATGAAGGTGGTGTTCTTCCAGGACTGGGAGACGCCGGAAGAGCGGCTCGCCGGCACCACCGAGATCCTGCGCCAGCTCGCCAACCTCGCGGAGAGCAAAAAGGCGGCGTGAGGTTTCGGCCTCCGAGTTGCCGGGCAGACTTATTGGGAGTTGGAACCGCGAGCGACACCACGATCAATGGCGGCCGACTGACACTTGACAGTGGCTCAACCGCAAGCGTCACCAAGGTCGGCAGCAACGGCAGGCTGACCGTGTTCGGCGGCACCACCAGCGATACCACCATCGATGGCAACGAGGAGCCGGCGGAGGAAATCTATGGCGGCACCGTCATCAATACGACGATCAAGAACGGTGAGTTCCAGTACGTCTCGAACGACTGCAACAACAACCGTGGCGCCTACGGCAGCGCAGTCGTGTCCAACATGCTGTGGAAAGCGGCTCCGAACCGATCGTTGGATTTCTTAGGGTTGCCACCGCGATCGTCAGAGCAGACTTCGCCCAAGGCAAGCTGGTGCGGCGCTGGGATGCTGTTCATCGTTGTATGTTGTTTTGTTCCTGCGATTCCGGAGCAGCCCCGAAGGGGTACTCGCCAAGGTTTCGTTGACGAGGTTGTCAATCTCGCCTAGCTTTTTCTTACGTTTCGAGCAGTTGCTTTGTATTTCAGTGCAGGGGTTTTTCGTGAATGCGATTACCGTCGCGCCGGCGATCGCGCTGAAGCGCCCGGCGGACCATCTGCCGGAACATCCCAACGTCATCGTTGAGCGTTCGACTGACGCCGCGCCAGTCATGGTGACTTTTTCATTGGTCTGTCGAGCGGCCTATCGTGGCTTGCATGGGCGTCAGGAACGCCGGTCATCATGATCAGCGGGTTCACCCATCCCACCAACGAATTTGTAACGCCTTACCGCACTGTCAATTTTCACGCGTGCAACAGTTGCTGGAACGATCCGCGGATGCGTTTCGACCACAAGGATCTCCTGTGGCGTCCGCAGCATGCGAATTCACTGCGACAATTTGAATGCACGCGGCTGATTGCGGTCGATCACGTCAAGCAGGTTATTCAGCGCTTACCGGGATTTCCGGTCGGCGCCAGAGCATAGTGCGTAGAAGATATCGACGCCGACGGGCATCGATGCCCGAAACCGGCAAATGAATTTTATTCTGGCCTAGAGGCAGAGCCATGCAGACGATTTCAAGCGGCGTGACCGTTACTGTATCTTCTGGCACTGAATCCGGCGATACAGTCCTGACTGGCGGCACGCTAATCATCGAGTCCGGCGGCAGCGCCACTGGAACGACTGTGTCGGGTGGCGACGAGGTGATTTCGAGCGGTGGTGTCGACAGCGGCGCCACAATTCTGTCCGGCGGCAGCCAGAATGTTTCGAACGGCGGCCTCAGCGTCTCGGCCACGGTGTATGCAGGCGGCGCGATCAACGTTTCCTCGGGCGGTGAGGCGTCGTTCCTTGCCGTGTCGTCGGGCGGCACGCTGAACGTCGCCGGAACGGTGACAAGCCACGTTGAGGTCTATTCGAGCGGCCTTGTTGTGATCGCTTCCGGCGGCATCGAGACGGGCACTCCCGGCAGCGACGAGACGATTGTGTCGGGTGGCACGGTCAGCGTGACGTCGGGCGGCCAGCTGTCCTACTTCACGGTCAGGAGCGGCGGCCTTGTCACGGCCGACAATGGCGCGACGATCCACGACTTCGGCGTCAGCAGTGGCGGCACCCTCAATCTCGCAGGTTCTCAGACCAGCAACTCGGAGGTCTTCGCCGGCGGCACCGAGAACGTTTTTTCGGGAGGCAACGCGCAGAACTTCGATGTGTCGGGGGGCACGCTGAACGTGCTTTCTGGCGGCAATGCGCAGGACTTCACGGTGTCGGGAGGCTCGCTCAACGTCCTCTCCGGAGGCCTGTCCGAGTTCTTCACCTTGTCGTCCGGAGCCTCGGCCAGCGTCGCAACCGGCGCCACCGTTCACGATCTTACTGTATCGAACGGAGCAACGCTCAGCCTTCTGGGTACGGCGACGAACTTCATGTTCATTGCGGGCGGCGCCACAGTGAACGTCTCTGCCGGCGGTGCCATCAACGGATCATTGGATCCATCCGCCCTCCCAACGGTCACCGTTGTGGGCACAGTGAATGCATCCGCGGGTGCGTCCGTCAGCTACGTTGCGGTCAACGGCAACGGCGCCTTGAACTTGCAGGCCGGCGCGTCCGCGCATGACATCAATGTGAATAGCGGTGGCCAATTCAATCTCGCGGGAAGCACGACCAGTAACATCAACATCCACAACGGTGGCCTGGAAACCGTTTCGTCCGGAGGTGCCGAGAACGGCGCCAATATCTTCGGCGGCGGTGAACTCGATGTCCTTTCCGGCGGATCGGCAAACGCCACGATGGTCAATGGTGGTCTGCTGAAGCTGTTCTCAGGCGGGTCCCTCAGTGGCGTTTCGGTCAATTTCGGCGCCGTAGAACTGGTCAGCGGAGCGTCCGTTTCGCAGCTTTCCAACACCACTTTCGCTGCCGGCACCCACCTTGAGGTGGGTCCTGGCGCTGTCGTAAGTGGCTACTCGGCGGGTAGTGGCCCGATCCTCGACGTTTTGTCAGGCGGCTCAACCTCCGCCATCACCGTCGCCTCGAATGGGACGGAGAACGTGTTCGCGGGCGGCACGGCCCTGGGCACCTTCATTGGCGATGGCGGCTTCATGCAAGTCGGCATTCCGTCGTTCCAGGGATCGGGTGGTTCGGCGGGCGGAACCGCGAGCAATACGACCGTGGCGGGCGGTCAGCTCAGTGTGAACTCCGGTGGCCTTGCGGTGTCCACCACGATTTCCGACAATGGCGGCGCGCAGGTCACCTCGGGCGGTGCAGTATCCGGAACGACGATCTCCAACTCTGGCGGCATGACCGTCCTGAGTGGCGGCACGGCGACCGTCACGACGGTGCTGAGCGGTGGCTACTTCCAACTCGGATCGTTCAACGGCAGTGCCGTTTCAGCCGGTGGCAGCGCGACGGGCACGATCCTGTCTGGCAGCTTCGAGGCCGTCTTCAGTGGTGGAGTCGATTCCGGCGCCACGATTCTGTCGGGTGGAAGTCAGACGATTTCCTCTGGTGGCGTCACCATTGGCGCCATCGTTTCAAGCGGCGGTGTGTTGAATGTGTCGGCCGGCGGTTCGGCTGCGGCGGAAGTTTCAAGCGGAGGTGTTGAGAATGTATCGTCTGGCGGCCTGACGTTCAACACCGCGGTCTTCAGAGGCGGCGCCTTGAATGTTTCCGCCGGCGCGACGGCGCACGACCTCACCCTGTCGGGTGGAACGCTCAATCTTGGCGGCACCATCACCAGCAACGTTTTCATCTCGAGCGGCGGCATGGAAAACGTGCTGGTGGGAGGATTGGTCTCGGCATCCTCCAACGGTGTCGGGACGACGGTTTCGGCGGGCGGCATCCTTAACGTGATGGGGACCACCTCCAACATCGTGGTGGTGTCCAGCGGCGGCGTCGAGAACGTCTCGTCCGGTGGCGTCATCCAGGGCACCATCAGCGGCGCGGCCAGTGCGGGCACGTTCGTCGCGACCGGCGCAACGCTCAACGTCCTGGCCGGCGGCTCGGCCAGCATGATCAACGTGTCCGGCACGCTTAACGTGCAGGGCAAGATCACCAGCAATGTCACCATTCAGAGCGGCGGCCACGAAATCGTCTCTGCAGGTGGCTCCGTCACCGGCGTTACCGGTTCGGGGACCGTAATTTCCGGGCTGGTCGACGTTCTCTCCGGCGCGTCTTTCGAATACGCGACGGTCTTCAATGGTGGTGACCTGAATGTGTCGTCCGGCGCGACGGCGGACCATATCTCCGTCTCGAGCGGCGGCATCTTCAACGTTGGCGGCACGGTTCTGAGCAATGTCTCGGTCTTTGCCGGCGGCATCGAGAACGTATTCTCCGGAGGTGTGGTTACCGGTGTGACCGGCTCCGGAACCGGGATTTCGGGCGGCACGGTCAACGTGTCGTCGGGAGGCGCGATCGACCACACGACCGTCATCAGCGGTGGCGTGCTGAACATTAAGTCTGGAGCCGCGGCGCACGACATCGCGGTGTCGAGCGGTGGTGCGCTTAACGTTGCCGGCGCGGTGACGAGCAACGTCGCGGTCTTTGCCGGAGGCACGGAAGTCGTTTCCTCGGGCGGCTCCACGGGGCCGGTCACGATCTCCGGCGGCGTGGTCGAACTGCGGGCCGGCAGCGTCGCAAGCGGCGGCGTCACCTTCAGCGGTTCCGGCGGTCAGCTCAAGATCGATGGCACCTCCCTGGCCGGCACGACCATCAGCAGTCTGGTGCTGGGCGACAGCATTGATCTGGCAGGCCTCAATTTCGTATCGGGTGGGTCGGCGACCTTGCAGGCCGGCAACATCCTGCACGTCACCGAGGGGGCATCCTCCTTCGATCTGCAGCTTGATGCGATACCCGGCGTGCGGTTCAGCGTCAGCGCGGATTCAGGCGCCGGAACGCTGGTCACGACGCGTGCCGATATCGCGCCGGTCACGTCAGCGTCCAACATCCATGCAGGCTCTGGCCAGACCTCCGTGCTGGCTTCCAGCCTCTTTACGGTGTCGGACGCCGATGGCGATCCGATCACCACCTACGCGTTCTGGGACACCCAAGGTCACGGACACTGGGTCGTCAACGGCGTCGTCCAGGCTACCAATGCGGAGATCGATGTTGCGGCGGCGAACCTGTCGCAGGTGAGCTACGTCTTCGGTCCAAGCGGATCGACTGATACCCTTCTCGTTCGAGCCAATGACGGCACGGTTTGGGGCGGCTGGACTCAATTTACGGCCAAGGCATTTGGCGACACCGCGCCGACCGTGAACGCAGTCAACGTGACCGCGGTTCACGGTGAGACGTCGATTGCTGCATCGAGCCTGTTCACGGTGAGCGATCCGGACGGCGACACGATGACCCAGTACGCGTTCTGGGACACCCAAGGTAACGGACACTTTGTCGTCAACGGCGTCGTCCAGGCCACCAACGCCGAGATCGATGTGTCGGCGGCGAACCTGTCGCAGGTGAGCTACGTGTTCGGCCCCGGCGGTTCGACGCCCGATACGCTCTGGGTGAAGGCCAATGACGGCAGCATGTGGAGCGCCTGGAAGAGCTTCACGGCAACACCGGGCCCCGACACGGCCCCGGTCGTGACGGCGCCGAACGTGACCGCGGTTCATGGTGAGACGTCGGCGCTCGCCTCGAGCCTGTTCTCGGTGACGGACGCCGAGAACGATACGATTACTCAGTACGCGTTCTGGGACACCCAAGGTAACGGACACTTTGTCGTCAACGGCGTCGTCCAGGCCACCAACGCCGAGATCGATGTCTCGGCGGCGAACCTGTCGCAGGTGAGCTACGTGTTCGGCCCCGGCGGTTCGACGCCCGATACGCTCTGGGTGAAGGCCAATGACGGCAGCATGTGGAGCGCCTGGAAGAGCTTCACGGCAACACCGGGCCCCGACACGGCCCCGGTCGTGACGGCGCCGAACGTGAACGCGGTTCATGGTGAGACGTCGGCGCTCGCCTCGAGCCTGTTCTCGGTGACGGACGCCGAGAACGATACGATTACTCAGTACGCGTTCTGGGACACCCAAGGTAACGGACACTTTGTCGTCAACGGCGTCGTCCAGGCCACCAACGCCGAGATCGATGTATCGGCGGCGAACCTGTCGCAGGTGAGCTACGTGTTCGGCCCCGGCGGTTCGACGCCCGATACGCTCTGGGTGAAGGCCAATGACGGCAGCATGTGGAGCGCCTGGAAGAGCTTCACGGCAACACCGGGCCCCGACACGGCCCCGGTCGTGACGGCGCCGAACGTGACCGCGGTTCATGGTGAGACGTCGGCGCTCGCCTCGAGCCTGTTCTCGGTGACGGACGCCGAGAACGATACGATTACTCAGTACGCGTTCTGGGACACCCAAGGTAACGGACACTTTGTCGTCAACGGCGTCGTCCAGGCCACCAACGCCGAGATCGATGTGTCGGCGGCGAACCTGTCGCAGGTGAGCTACGTGTTCGGCCCCGGCGGTTCGACGCCCGATACGCTCTGGGTGAAGGTCAATGACGGCAGCATGTGGAGCGCCTGGAAGAGCTTCACGGCAACACCGGGCCCCGACACGGCCCCGGTCGTGACGGCATCGAACGTGGCCGGAATTCACGACCATTCGGTCGCGGCCTCGACCCTGTTCTCGACCACCGATGCCGAGCACGACACGATCACCCAGTACGCGTTCTGGGACACCGGCGGCAACGGCCACTTTGTGGTGAATGGTGCCATCCAGGCAGCCAACACCGAGATCGATGTCTCGGCGGCGAATCTCTCGCAGGTGAGCTACGTGTTCGGCCCCGGCGGTTCGACGCCCGATACGCTCTGGGTGAAGGCCAATGACGGCAGCATGTGGAGCGCCTGGAAGAGCTTCACGGCCACCGCAACCAACCAGGCACCGACGGTCTCGGTCTCTAACGTCGTGACGGTCTCGGGGCAGACCTTTCCTGCTGCGAACCTCGTCACGGCGACGGACGCCGATGGCGATGCCATCACGAAGTATGCGCTGTGGGATTCCAACACCAACGGGCATTGGAGCGTCAACGGAGCTACGCAGGCCGCGAATACCGAGATCGACATCACTGCGGCGCAACTTTCCCAGACGACCTATCAGGCCGGCTCGGGTACCGACCAACTCTGGATCCGGGCGTATGACGGCATTGCGTGGGGAGCCTGGCAGCCGTTCAACGCGACGGGCGAGAGCTCCGGCAGCGCCCACATCGCAGCGGGCGCCACCCTGGAATTGACCGGGGCGTCGGGCGCCACCGTCGCATTCCAGGGCTCGACGGGGACGCTGAAGCTCGACAATTCCGCGAGCTTTAGCGGAACCGTCGCCGGAATGACCGGTTCGGACGCGATCGATTTCGCGAACATCAGTTTCGCGAACGTTCACACGCCGACCTTCAGCGGAAGCAGCACGAGCGGAACGCTCACGGTGACGGACGGCACCGTCACGGCGAGCATTGCGCTGCTCGGCAACTACATGGCCTCGACCTTCACGACCTCGAGTGATGGCCATGGCGGGACCCTGGTTGTCGATCCGCCGGCGATGCAGGTCAGCCAGCTGGCGCAGCCGCAGCATGCGTGAGGCCTGAAGATGAGGCATGCGGAGCCGCCGCCGAGACAAGGTGGCTTCGCCTGCCGGCGCTGCCCGCGCAGCGATCGCGGCAACTGACAAGCGGCATGGAGCTTGTTACGACGCCGCGCGTTCCGGCGTGCCGAACAGGCGTCCGAGCAGCGAGAGGGCGGAATCGCCCGGCAGCAGCGTTGCGATGCTGACGGCCGGCTCGGCTCTGACATCGCGGCGGCCGTTCTGGGTGTGCCGCATCACGCTCGCTAATCGGCGCGTGATCGCCTGCGCGTTGCGCAGGTCGGTCCCGGCGAACGCCACGACCAGCGAGCGGTCGTCATGCACCGCGCCGAAATCGGTCTGGCGCATCAGCCGGCTGATGATCCGCGCACCGTCGAATTGCGCGCGCGGCTGCGTGTTGTCGAAGGTGAAGCGCGCCACCGAGAGCGCGCCGCCACGCTCGGCGGTCTGGTAGACGGCGGTCGCGAAGTCGCGTTCGAATGCAGCCTTGGTGAGCAGGCCGGTGCGGGGATCGATCAGGCCCTTCGCGTCGATCGCCTTGAGCATGCGGCCGAGCCGCGCCTCGAAGGCATGCTGCCGGATCATCGGCAACACCATGTCGCCGACGCGCGTCGGCCCGGCCGTGACGATCTCGAGATTGGGCAGCTCGTAACGCGGCGTCAGCTCACCGGAGGCGACGATCACGGGCAACGGACGGAAGCGAACATCCTCGGTCAGCACCGTCAGGAACGCATCCATCACGCGCGGGGTGAAGCCTTCGGCCAGCACGATGCCGTCGATGTCACGGTTGGAGAGATGCTTTGCGGCCGCCTCGATGCTCAGCGCGCCGACCACGCCGGCGCGCTCGCCGAGCGCGACCGACAGGGCCGGGTAGGCGCCGCCGCGACCGATCAGGAGCGCGGTGGCCTCTCCGACCGGATCGATATCGGATAATGCGATCGGCGTCGGCGGCACCAGGCGGCGCATCACGGTCGCATGCAGCGCGCGAACGCGTAAGGACGCGTTGAGCCGGGCGACCAGGCGATCCGGTATGCCCTTGTGCTGGAAGAACGCAATGACCGTGTCGGGCAGGGTGGTCGCGGGATCGACCGCGATCAGCGGCAGATAGGGCGCGCGGGCGGCCGCGCGCTTGGCGAGGCCCGACAGGGTGACGAAGTCGACGCCCTCGGCGGCCGCGATGATCGCGGCCGGCTTGACCTGCTCGATGGCGCGTCCGACCTCGCTCCAGTCGGTGACCACGACCGGAAACAGTTTCGTCTCATCGAGGACCGCGGCAAACGGCGGCTTTGCCGACGCCGATACGATGAGGACCGGACCTTGTTGAGACATTCGAACGCTCGAAACCAATGCTTAAGATCAGCAAACGGTTACGATGCTAGTTGGCATGGCTTAATGCGGCGTCAACACAATGCTAAGACTAATGCAATGATAAGAGTTTAAGGCATTCCGGTGCCGCTACGGTCCCGAAATGCTTCGACCATCAACGGGTTAAGCCCAAGTTCTGTCAGGGCGTCGCGGGCCCGCGCATTGTCCTGAGCCCGTCCGGCCAGCCGGTGGCCGCTCAGGCGGTCAGGCAGTGCCGTCAACAATGCGCCCTGGCCGAGTCGGCGCGACCACTCCTGCAACTCCCCGGCAAGGAAGCGGTAGCCGCCGACCGTCATGACCCCCGACGGCGGGGCGGTGATGTTGACGGCGCCGGTCGCGCGGTCGACCCGCGCGGCATATTCGGTGTCGACGTAATCACGCGGTGGCGGCGCAATCAGACTGTCGCCCGGGGGCGGCGGCGGCGCATAGGCGGCGACCGGCACCATGGGGCCGCGCAGGCCCAGCGTCCCCTTCGGGGTCAGCAGGATCTCGCCGGCGATCGATGCGCCGGGAGCCTCACGCGGCGCGCCGTGCGGACCGGGCTTGATCGGGGCCGGCGATCCATCCTCGGCGTTGCGGCGGGCGCCGAACAGCCCGGCCTCGCCGAACAGATAGACGTCGGTCAGGCTCACCCGCCGCGAGGTCCAGTGCGCACTGGAGGCAACCTGCTCCGGCGTCCGCCAGAGGCCGATCGCGTTGCGCAGGGTGGGCATGCGCTCCGACAGGCCGCACTCGTCGAGCCGCAGCGCGAGCTGCGTCGGCGCAATCAGCGTGTCGCAGCCGTGATCGTTGAACTGGGTTTCGAACGCTTCCTCGTCGAACGGGTGATGCATGACGAGCGTTCCGCCCGACAGCAGCCAGGTCACCAGCGACGAACAGATGCCGGCAAACGACATCGGCGCGAATGCCGACATGATGGTCGCGCCCTGGGCCAGGTCGCTCTCCAGCGACATCGCGAGCCCGCCGGCGATCACGCCGAAATGCGCGCGCGGCACGGGACGAAAACCCCCGCTGGTGACGTCGAAGGAGATCAGCGCCGGCTTGCGGCCGTCCTGGATCATCGGGCGGGAGGTCCGGGAGTCCTGCAGGATCGCGTCATCGAGCGACGCCATGCCTTCGGGCAGATCGGTGCCGAACCCGCAGACATGGCGGATCGAAAAGGCTTCCGCCGCGGCGTTCATGGCGATGTCGGCGTAGGAGACGCCGTCGATCCTGCCGCAGGTGACGATCGCTCGCGCCGCAGTGCGGTTGAGCACAGAGGTCAGCTCGGCCTGCCGCCACAATAGCGGCAACGGCGCCACCACGAGGCCGACACGATAGGCGGCGAGCACGGTCAGGGCGAATTCGATCGTCGAGGGAAGCTGAACGGCGATCACCGTATTGGCCGGCAATCCGCTCTCGACGAAGTGAGCGGCGATCGCCGAGATCGCGCGGTCGGCCTGGGCATAGCTCAGGCGCTTGGGGGGCTGTCCGGTGACGCGCTGCTTGTCGATCGGGTCGACCAGCGCCAGCGCCTCGGGGTGCCGCGCCAAACTGCGCTTGAACAGCGTATCGAGCGTGGGCGAGGTGATCGACTGGTTCACAGGTTCAACGTCGGTTGCATCGCTTCGATCAGATCGGACCATGCCGCGTCGGCTCGCAGCTCACTTGGCAGCTCACTTGGATTGCGCGCCGGGCTTCTGCCACCAGGTCTCCGGCAGGTAGCCCGTCAACGCTGTGGCCGAAGGTCGTTCTATCCGATTCCAGCGCGCGATCCATTGCTCTCCCAAGTTAAATAGGGGGATAGCGTAGAAGCCGGACATCAGGGCCCGGTCCAGCGCCCGCACCGCCGAGACGAAGGCCGGCCGCTCCCGCGCCGCGAGCAGCGCGGCGATCGTGGCGTCGATGGCCGGATCCCTGGCGCCCATGTAGTTGCGGGTGCCCGGCACGTCGGCTGCCTGGCTGCCCCAGTAGAACCACTGCTCGTTGCCTGGCGACAGCGACTGGTCCCAGCGAATGGGGATCATGTCGAAGTCATAGGCGACCCGGCGCTGCTCGAACTGCACCGCGTCGACCACCCGGACCGCGGCGTCGATGCCGGCCCGCTTCAGGTCGCGCTGATAGGCGAGGGCGATCCGTTCATGCTCGCGTGTCGTCACCAGGATCTCGATCCGGAGCGGCGTCCCGGTCGAGCGCTGCTTCAACACCGTGCCGTCGAGCGCATAGTCCGCTTCCGACAGCAGCGCGAGCGCGCTGCGCAGAACGGTGCGGTCGCGGCCTGAGCCGTCGGTGTCGGGGAGGCGATAGCGGCCCTCGAGAATATCGGGCGCAATATGCGACAGATACGGCTTGAGGAGATCGCGCTCGCGGTCATCGGCCGGGCGGCCATAGGCGGACAATTCCGAGCCGGCGAAATAGCCGCCGGCCCGCGAATAGAGTCCAAAATAGTAATTGCGGTTGATCCAATCGAAATCGAACAGCATCAGCAACGCCTGGCGCACCCTGACGTCGGCGAACTTCGGCCGCCTGGTGTTGAACACCAGGAATTCGGACGGATCGGGCGTGCCGATCTTGATGGTGTCGCGGATCACGTCGCCGCTTCTCGCGGCGGGAAAGTCGTAGCCGTCATGCCAGCGAAGCGGCTCGGGTTCGGTCCTGAAGTCATAGAGGCCGCGCTTGAACGCCTCGAACTGGCCGTTGGCGTCGCGATAGTAATCGAGCCTGATCTCGTCGAAATTCCAGAGGCCGCGGTTCACCGGCAGGTCGCGCCCCCAGTAATCCGGATTCCGGGTGAAGGTCACGCTGGTGCCGGGTTTGACCGCCGTCACGCGGTACGGGCCGGAGCCGATCGGCGGCGCCAATGTGGTCTCCTCGAATTTAGAGACGTCGGTGGCGTGGCGCGGCAGGATCGGCATCAGGCCGAGGATCAGCGGCAATTCGCGGTCCGCAACGCCGCCAAAATCGAACCGTACTGTGAGCGGGTCGAGCACCTCGGCCTTTGCGACTTTCGAATAATACTGGTGATGCAGCGGACGACCGTGATCGCGCAGCAGTTCGAGCGAGAATACCACGTCGTCCGCCGTGACCTCGTGCCCGTCGGAGAAGCGCGCGCGAGGATCGATGTGGAATGTCACATAGCTTCTGGCATCGTCGGTCTCGACGCTGCGGGCGAGCAGGCCGTACAGCGTAAAGGGCTCGTCATTGTTCCGCACCATCAGGCTTTCGTAGACGTAGCCGCGCTCGTAGGCGTAGCCCCGGAGCTGCTGCACGGCGAGACCCCTGACGATCAGGGGATTGAGGCTATCGAAGGTGCCGTCCCGGGGGCTCAGGACCAGACGCCCGCCCTTGGGTGCGTCAGGATTGGCGTAAGGCAGGTGGCTGAAGTCGACTGGCAGGGCCGGCGCGCCATGCATCGCGATGGCGTGGCTCTCGGTGGCGGCCGCGCTCGTCAGGAATGCCGGGATGGATGCCAGGACAAGCCAGATGGCGGCCAACGGGACGCGCCAACCGTGCCCGGGAACACGCGCGTGAGGCGCCGGATTTGATTCGCGAAACGTCACGCCCTGAGGTTTATCACAGGGCGCTGAAACTCGCCGTGACATGGGCGCAAATACGCTTGTCGGCATTGATCTTTCCGCGCGCCGCTGTATTGAAGGCGTGCAATTCGAAGGCGGGAACGCCTGTCACGTATCCGCCTCAATTGACTAGGAGACAGCCGCCCAAACGGCTATGTGTCGGCGCCTGCAGCGGTTTCGGGCGCTGCCGTTCAGAAAGGGTTTTCCGCAATGAATTTCCGTATCTTGGCCGCCCCGGTCCGGCCGCATGGGCGAATTGTTGCCCTGATGGCGGCGACGGCATTCTCTGCAGCGCTCCTGGTTCCTGCCGCTTGGGCCCAGCAGCCGGCAGCGCCGGCGCCTGCGGCACCGAAGGCAGCGCCCAAGGCGGCACCGAAGGCAGCTCCGAAGGCGCCGGCAGCCCAGCCGGCGCCCCAGGCACAGGCACCGGCCGCAGGTCAAGCGCCTGCCGCAGCCGCCCAGCAGCCGCCCCAGGATCAGCAGATCCAGCTGATCTACGCCCCCTGGACCAAGTTCTGTCTGAAGGGCCAGGAAGCCAACGCCAAGCAGGTTTGCTTCACCGGCAAGGACGGCCGCATCGAGTCGGGCCAGCCGGTGATTGCCGCCGTGATCATCGAGCCGGAAGGCGAGCCGAAGAAGATCCTGCGCGTCACGCTGCCGCTCGGCATGCAGCTCGTTCACGGCACCCGCATCATCGTCGACGGCAACCCGCCGCAGCAGGCGCCCTATGTGATCTGCTTCCAGAACGGCTGCATGTCCGACTATGAAGCAACCCCCGAGCTGATCGCCAACATGAAGAAAGGCCAGAACCTCGTGGTCCAGGCGATCAATTCGAACGGCGCGCCGCTGACGCTGCCGCTGCCGCTCAACACCGAATTCGCCAAGGCCTATGACGGCCCGCCGACCGATCCGAAGGTGTTCGAGGAAAACTCGAAGAAGCTGCAGGAAGAGTTGCAGAAGCGCGCCGAAGAGCAGCGCAAGAAGCTGGAAGGCGCGGGCGGTGGTGCGGCGCCGGCTCCGGCCAATCCGGCAGCCAAGTAACAACGTCGCGTTCAAGAAAGCGCGAGACCGTCGCAAGCAAAAGGCGCCCGCAAGGGCGCCTTTTTTGTCATGCGAAACAGACAGGCTGATGGCAGCCTGCCGCGCTGGTGATCGCGCGGGTCGTGTGCGATGGTCGCCTCAAGGCAAATCGATCGCGCCGAGCCGCATCGTGATTGCCTTGTCCGGACAAGTCCGGCGTCGAAGCACAATCATAAAATCCGTCACGGGAGGCCAGACGAAAGCGCGGAACGCGCGCCTTCGATGCGCAAATGCGCGCGTGGTTCTGTACGAACCCTGGCCGCCGTGCGGACGCCTGATGGCGCGACGCGACTGGACCTTGCTCGGGTCGCAAGCCCGTCCGCCGTTCGCAATCACGGAAGTCTCCCCAATGTCCCAGCGGGTCAACACGCAGCGGCGGGAACCGCTCTCCCGGCCTTCGGAGCAGCCGACCGAGCGCGCTTCGGCCCATGCCGGCGGGCGCCTCAATCAGGACAACGCCCGCGGGAACGTTCATCCGGGCATCGTTCATCTCGCGCTGGCGATGGGCGGGTTCGCGATCGGCATCGCCGAATTCGCGACCATGAGCCTGCTCCCGTTCTTCGCCCACGATCTGCACATCAGTGAGCCCCAGGCCGGTCACGCGATCAGCGCCTACGCGCTCGGCGTCGTGGTGGGCGCGCCTGTGATCGCCGTGCTGTCGGCGCGCATGGCGCGGCGGACGCTGCTGATCGCGCTGATGGGCTTCTTTGCGCTGATGAACGGCCTGTCCGGGCTCGCGCCCGACTACCACACCATGCTGGTGCTGCGCTTCCTCGCCGGGCTGCCGCACGGCGCCTATTTCGGCATCGCCATGCTGGTCGCGGCCTCGCTGGTCCCGATCGACAAGCGCACGGCGGCCGTCGGCCGCGTGCTGCTCGGCCTCACCATCGCAACGACGATCGGCGTGCCGCTCGCAAATGGCGTGGGGCAGGCGATCGGCTGGCGCTGGGCCTTCGCGATCGTTGCCGGCCTCGCGCTCTTGACCGCCATCCTGGTCCTGATCTTCGCCCCGCGTGACGTCGCCGACAGCAAGGCGAGCCCGTTGCGCGAGCTCTCGGCGCTCGGGCGCAAGCATGTCTGGCTGACCCTTGGGATCGGCGCCATCGGTTTCGGCGGACTGTTCTCGGTCTACACTTATCTGGCGTCGACCATGCTGGCGGTGACGCACACGTCGCCCGCGCTGGTGCCCGTCACGCTTTGCGTATTCGGGGCCGGCCTCACCGCCGGCAACATCATCGTGCCGCGCTTTGCCGATCGCGCGCTGATGACGACCGCGGGCGGGCTGCTGCTGTGGTCGGCGGCGACGCTGGCGTTGTATCCGCTGGCGGCGGCGAACTTCTGGACGCTGAGCGCCGACGTGTTCCTGATCGGGCTGGGCGGAGCGCTCGCCACCGTGTTGCAGACCCGGCTGATGGATGTCGCGGGCGAAGCCCAGAGCCTCGCTGCTGCGCTCAACCATTCCGCCTTCAACGTCGCCAATGCGCTGGGGCCGTGGCTCGGCGGAATGGCCGTCGTAGCCGGTTACGGCTGGACCTCGACCGGCCTCGTCGGCGCCGGACTGGCGTTGGCGGGTTTCGCGGTCTGGGCGATCGCGGCGGCGCTGGCCGCGCGTGAGGGGGGATGAGCAGGCCGGAAGCCGCGCCGTCGCGTCCGTCGCCGGACAGGCGCCGCGCGTCAGTTCAGCGACGGGTTGCGCGGACGGTAGCCGCCCGATTTGTCCTTCACGAAGATCTCCGCCACCTGCGAGTGCCGGATCGGCTCGCCGGAATCGTCGGGCAGCAGGTTCTGCTCGGACACATAGGCGACGTACTCGGTCTCCGAGTTTTCCGCGAGCAGATGATAGAACGGCTGGTCCTTGTGCGGCCGCATGTCCTCGGGGATCGACAGCCACCATTCCTCGGTGTTGTTGAACTCCGGGTCGATATCAAAAATCACGCCCCGGAAGGAGAACACCCGGTGACGGACGATCTGCCCGATCTGAAATTTGGCGGTGCGCGCTTTGATCATGGTTCGTCGATAGACCAACATTGTGGCCGATGCTAGGGGCTAAGCCTCGAATTAACCCCCGGTTTACCGATTCTAGCCGGGCCAATACGACCCGAAATCCGGCCGAGAAACTACTTTCAGAATGATCGATATCCTCAATCTGGCGTTGCCGTATTTCGGCTTGATCTTCATCGGCTACGTGTGCGGAAAAGCCAAGGGTTTGCCCGAGAGCGGGCTCGCCTGGATGAATTTCTTCCTGCTTTACGTTTCGTTGCCGGCGCTGCTGTTCGGGATCATGTCGAAGACACCGTTCGCCGAGCTGAACAACCCGCCATTCCTGATCGCCACCACGCTCGGAACCGTGATCGCGTTCTTCCTTGCGATGGTCGCAGGCAAGCTGATCGGAGGGCTGTCGCTGCGCGAGGCGACGCTGGCGGGCCTGTCCGGCGCCTACGGCAATATCGGCTATATGGGGCCTGGGCTGGCGCTCGCCGTGCTCGGCACCAAGGCGGCGGCGCCGACCGCGCTGATCTTCTGCTGCGACAGCATCTTCCTGTTCTCGATCGTGCCGCTCCTGATCGAACTCACCGACCGCGACCACCCCTCGCTGCTGCACGCGTTCGGCGTGGTGGTGCGGCAGATCGCGCAGAACCCGCTGATCATGTCGGCGGTGTTCGGCGCGCTTGTCGCCGCGTTTCACATCCCGATTCCGGTCGCGCTCGACCGCACCATCCAGTTCCTGCAGAACGCCGCCGCGCCGATGGCGCTGTTCGCGCTCGGCATCACCGTGGCGTTGAGGCCGTTCGAGCGGGTGCCGTGGGAGGTGCCCAGCGTGGTCGCGATCAAGCTTCTGATCCATCCGCTGTTGGCCTTCGGACTGATGCTGCTGTTCGGTCCGTTCGCGCAGCCGTGGGCTGCGACCGCGGTGCTGATGGCCTCGCTGCCGCCGGCGCTCAACGTGTTCGTGATTGCACGGCAGAACGACACCTGGATCGAGCCTGCGTCGGTCGCGGTGCTGATCGGCACCTTCGCCTCGGTGGTCACGCTGACCAGCGTGATGTGGTTCATCCAGAGCGGACGGCTGGTGTTTCCCTAGAGCATGATCCGGAAAAGTGCGAAGCGGTTTTCCGAAAGGATCATGCGCAAACAAGAAGCTAAAGCGCGATGACGATTCAACCTGATCTCATCGTGCTTTAGACGAACACTACCGCCGCCATGACGGCGCGAGGCCCTCGCGCATGGCCAGCCGCCGCAGCGGGCCGAAGGCGCCGAGCAGGTGCAGGCCGGCGGCACGCGCGGTCTGCACGCCGAGGAAATCGCTGAGCAGCGAGCGGTTGGCGATGTCGATCGCCCAAATCCGGCTGGCGACATCGGGACGCCGCGCCGCCTGGTAGCGTGCCAGCACATGTGGCGCGCCGGGATCCTCGCCGCGGCCGATCGCCTGGCCTGTGATCTCGGCGATATCGGCGGCATCGCGCAGCCCCATGTTGAGGCCCTGCGCGCCGATCGGCGGCAGCACATGGGCGGATTCGCCGACCAGCGCGATCCGGTTTTTGGCGAATTGCCTCGGCCGCTCGATGGCGAGGGGAAACACGTGACGGGCGCCCTGGACTTCGACGCGGCCGAGAATCGAATGCGACTGCCGCTCGGCCGCTTCGGACAATTCGTCATCGCCAAGCGCCTTCAGCCGTTCGGCTTCCTTGGGCGCCGAGACCCAGACCACGCTGCTGCGGTTGCCGCTGAGCGGCACGAACACGCAGGGGCCGTGCTCGGTGTGAAACTCGGTCGAGATGTTGTTGTGCGGCCGGCTGTGGCTGATGTTGAAGGTGAGGGCGGATTGGCCAAGCTCGCGGCTGACCACCTCGATGCCGGCGGCCTCGCGCGACAGCGAGTTGCGTCCGTCCGCGCCGACCACGAGCCGGGCCGACAGCGACTGGCCCTGCCGCGTCACCACCGTGACCGCAGCAGCATCCGGTCGTACCGAGGCGGCCTCATCGTCGAACCGCGTCAGCGCGGCCATCTCGCCGGCACGCTCCTCGAGCGCCGCCACCAGCGAGCGATTGTCGATGTTGAAGCCGAACTGCTCGCGGCCGATCTCGTCGGAGCAGAACCGCACTTCCGGGGCGCGGATCAGGCGGCCGGTATCGTCGACGAGGCGCATGGTCTTGAGCGCGGCGGCCTTGTCGCTGCAGCGCCGCCAGACGTCGAGCCGCTCCAGGATCTCGGTCGAGGCGCCGAGCAGCGCGGTGGTCCGGTTGTCGGCATAGGGGGCGCGGCGCGCCAACAGCGCGGTCCGCGCACCGGCCTCAGTGAGGGCAATCGCAGCCGTCAATCCCGCCGGGCCGCCGCCTATTACGATAACGTCATAATCCAGGGAGCTGTCGGTCATATCAGGACATTTGACATGCTTGGCCCGATTTTCAAGCCATCGGTAACCACCAAGAGTTTCCAACGATCTGCGCGGCGGAACGCCGCAAGACTGCATATGCAAAGCTGGCCGATTCCTGATAGCACTTCGGCCGATGGAGCACTCGAGCCAGCCGGATGCGTTGCCAGAACGGATGCGGACCGCCGCATTCTCCGTTCATATCTTCACGGCGCTCGGCGCCGGGGTCGCGCTGCTGGCGATGCTGGAGGCGGTGCGCGAGCACTGGGCCAACATGTTCGCCTGGCTCGGGATCGCACTGATCATCGACGGGATCGACGGCCCGCTGGCACGCCGGCTCGACGTGGTGCGGCTGCAGCCGAACTGGTCGGGCGAGGTGCTCGACCTGGTGGTTGATTTCGTCACCTATGTGTTCGTGCCGGCCTATGCGATCACCGCGAGCGGCATGCTGCTGCCGCTGGCCGCGCCGGTCCTCGGCATCGGCATCGTGGTCTCGAGTGCGCTGTATTTCGCCGACCGCCGCATGAAGGCCGACGACAATCATTTCCGCGGCTTCCCGGCGCTGTGGAATGCGGCGGCGTTCTATCTGTTCCTGCTGCATTTGCCGCCGGTGCTGTCGACGATCGTGGTCGCACTCCTGATCGTGCTGACCTTTGCGCCGTTCCATGTGCTGCACCCGTTCCGCGTGGTGCGGCTGCGCTGGCTCACGCTGTCGCTGCTTGGCGCCTGGGCGCTGCTCGGCTTGTACACGCTCGCCAACGATTTCATGGTCGGAGCCCCGATCACCTTCGGTCTCTGCGCCATCGCCGTCTACATCGTCGGCAGCGATACCCTGATCCGCCGGATGAAAGCCTTCAGAGCATGACGCAATTGATCACCAGCCCGGAAGCCTGGGCGGCGCTGCTGACCCTGACTGCGCTCGAGATCGTGCTCGGCATCGACAACGTCATCTTCCTGTCAGTGCTCGTCTCCCGGATTCCGCAACCGCAGGCCAACCGCGCGCGGCAGATCGGCTTGCTGCTGGCGCTGGTGTTCCGCATCATCCTGCTCAGCGTTCTGGTCTGGCTGATCGGGCTGACGCAGCCTGTGATCACCATCGAGAGTGTCGCGCTGTCGTGGCGCGACATCATCCTGATCGGCGGCGGCCTGTTCCTGATAGCGAAGGCGACCCACGAGATCCACGGCGAGGTCGAGGCGCGTGACGCCGAGGAGAATGGCGCGCCGAGCCCCAACGCGTTCTTCTGGGTGATCGTGCAGATCATCATCATCGACCTGGTGTTCTCGCTGGATTCGATCATCACCGCGATCGGCATGGCGCAGGACATCGAGATCATGATCGCGGCGGTGGTGATCGCCTGCATCATCATGTACGTCTCGTCGGGACCGGTGGCGCGGTTTGTCGCGGAGCATCCGACCACCAAGATGCTGGCACTGGCGTTCCTGGTGCTGATCGGCGTGGCACTGGTGGCCGACGGCTTCAAATTCCACATTCCGCGCGGCTACATCTATTTCGCCATCGCATTCTCGGCGGCAGTCGAGATGTTCAACGTGCTGGCCAGGCGCAACCGCAAGAAGCCGGCGCGCTAGCCCCGGTTCCAGGCCGCTTGGTTGACAAGCCGGTGCCGATGGCATTCGCTCGTCTGACGCTAATATCCGAGGGGAGCGACGACATGACCAAGGCTGTGCGGGTGCACAAGGTGGGGGGCCCCGAGGTCCTGACCTATGAGGATGTCGAGGTGGGGGCGCCGGGGACCGGCGAGGTCCGCATCCGCCAGCATGCGGTCGGGCTGAACTTCATCGACGTCTATTTCCGCACCGGCCTCTACAAGGCGCCGGGCCTGCCGTTCATCGCCGGCAACGAAGCCGCGGGCGAGGTCGTGGCCGTCGGTCCGGGGGTGACCAATTTCCACCCCGGCGATCGCGTCGCCTACTACTACAATCTGGGCGGGTACGCCTCCGAGCGCGTCATCCCGGCCGACAAGCTGGTCAAGTTGCCCGACCATATCACCTACGAGCAGGGCGCCGTGCTGATGCTCAAGGGGCTCACGGTCTGGTACCTCCTGCACAAGACCTTCAAGGTCGAGCAGGGCCATCGGGTGCTGATCCATGCCGCAGCCGGCGGCATCGGGCTGCTCGCCTGCCAGTGGGCCCACGCGCTCGGCGCGCATGTCATCGGTACCGTCGGCTCGAAGGCGAAGGCCGATATCGCGCTCGCCAATGGCTGCGACCACGTCATCCTCTACAACGAGGAAAATTTCGTCGAACGCGTCAAGCAGATCAGCCGCGGTGAGCTCTGCGACGTCGTCTATGACGGCGTCGGCAAGACCACCTTTCCGGGATCGCTGTCGTGCCTGCGGCCACGCGGCCTGTTCGTCTCGTTCGGCAACGCCTCCGGCCCGGTGCCGCCGTTCCCGCTCGCCGAGCTCAACAACCACGGTTCGCTGTTCGCGACGCGGCCGAAGCTCAACGACTATGTCGGCACCCGCAAGGAGCTGCTCGAAGGCGCCGACACGCTGTTCGCCGCTGTGATCAACGGCAAGCTGCACGTCCCGATCAACCACGCCTATGCGCTCAAGGACGCCGCCAAGGCGCATATCGATCTGGAGAGCCGGGCGACCACGGGGGCGGCGATCTTGAGGCCGTAAGCCTCTCCTCGTCATTGCGAGGTGCTCGCGACAAAATTGCAAAGCAATTTTGCGCTGAAGCGACGAAGCAATCCATTGTCCCGCACGCGTGGAGGGATGGATTGCTTCGCTTCGCTCGCAATGACGGGCGTAGCGGCCGTTACGCGACCCGCCGCGCCGCGCCGACTTTCGTCAGCACGGTATCGAGGCAATCGATGACGGCGGAAATCTCCTCCCGCGTCACGTTGAGTGCCGGCATGAAGCGCAGCGTGTCCGGCTGCGGCGAGTTGACCAGCACGCCGGCCGCGAACGCCTCGGCGACGACGGCGGCGCCGATCGGCATCTTGAGATCGAGCGCGAGCAGCAAGCCGCGGCCTCTGATCTCGCCGAGCCCGTGCCGTGCCGACAGCCGCTGCAATTCGCGCTCGAGCAGGAGGCCGGCGTCGGTGACCGATTTCAGGAAATCGGGTTGGCCGATCTGATCGAGCACGACACGCCCCGCGGCGCACATCAGGGGATTGCCGTTGAAGGTGCCGCCCTGATCGCCGTGATCGAAGCAGGAGGCATGTTCGGTCGCAAGCAGTGCCGCGAGCGGCACACCGCCGCCGATGCCCTTACCGAGCGTCATGATGTCGGGTTCGATTCCGGCGTGCTCATAGCCGAACAGCTTTCCGGTCCGGCCCATGCCGGTCTGGATCTCGTCGACGATCAAGAGCAGGCCGCGCTGTTGGGTCAGCGCCCGCAGCTCTTGCAGGAACGCGTCGGTCGCCGGCCACACGCCGGCTTCGCCCTGGATCGGCTCCAGCATGACCGCGACCGTCGACGCCGTGATCAGCTGGCGGACCGACTCGATGTCGTTCAGCCGCGCTTTCCGGAAGCCCGAGACTTTCGGCTCGAACAGCGGCTCGAACGCCTTCTTGCCCGACGCCGACATGGTCGCGAGCGTCCGGCCGTGGAAGCCACCCTCGAAGGTGATGATCTCGTGCGCGCCGTTCTTGTACTTGGCGCCGAATTTGCGCGCGAGCTTGATCGCGCCCTCGTTGGCTTCGGCGCCGGAATTGGCGAAGAACACCTGATCGAAGCAGCTGTTGTCGACCAGCGCCTTTGCCAGTTTCAGGCTCTGCTCGTTGTAGAATGCCGGGCTAGGCGTCAATAGCCGCCTGGCCTGCGCGGCCAGCGCGTCGGCAACGATGACCGGCGAGTGGCCGAGCGGATTCACGGCCCAGCCCTGCACGAAATCGAGATAGCGGTTGCGGTTGGAGTCCCACAAATACGAGCCCGCGCCGCGCACGAAGACGACCTCGGGGCGAGCGGTGATGTCCATCAGCGCATCGAACGGATGGGGTGCGTTGGTCATGTCGATCTCCTCTGGGGTCGGTGTGGGAAAGGGCAGGCCGAAAAAGCGAGAAGGCCGCGCTTTGCGGGCGCGGCCTTCTCGAAAACCTTGGCTGATTTAGCTAATCAGCGATGGCGTCGGACACGGCGCAGCCCAGCATCGTCGCGGGTGCGACGACGGTTGATGGCGCGGCGGTGGGTCCGGTTCAGCTTCATGGCGCAGGGCCATACAGCCGAAGGGACGGCAGTGTCAAGCGGGTCAGAATCCGGCGACACTGCCGTGCAGGTCGTATTCATCGGCGCGCTCGATCTTCGCGGTGACGATCTCGCCGACCTTGAGCGGGCGGCGGCTGGTCAGATAGACCGCGCCGTCGATCTCGGGCGCGTCGGCCTTGGACCGACCCTTGGCGACCGTCGGGCCGACCTCGTCGATGATCACCTGCTGGCGGGTGCCGACCTTGCGCTTGAGGCGCCGGGTCGAAATCTTCTGCTGCCGCGCCATCAGCGCATTCCAGCGCTCCTGCTTGACCTCGTCCGGCACGGCATTGGGAATCGCGTTCGACGTCGCACCAGCCACCGGCTCGTATTTGAAGCAGCCGAGACGGTCGATCCCGGCTTCGTCGAGCCAGTCGAGCAGATAGGCGAAATCGGAATCGGTCTCGCCGGGGAAGCCGACGATGAAGGTCGAGCGCAGCGTCAGCTCCGGGCACTGCTCGCGCCACTTCTGGATTCGCGCCAGCGTCTTCTCCTGGGCGGCCGGGCGCTTCATCGCGCGCAGCACGTCGGGGCTCGCATGCTGGAACGGGATGTCGAGATAGGGCAGCACCTTGCCCTCGGTCATCAGGCCGATGACCTCGTCGACATGCGGGTAGGGGTAGACGTATTGCAGCCGCACCCAGGCGCCGAGCTCGCCGAGCTCCTTGGCGAGGTCGAAGAACTTCGCGCGCACGCTGCGATCCTGCCAGGGGCTCTCGGCATATTTCAGATCGACGCCATAGGCCGAGGTGTCCTGCGAGATCACAAGCAATTCCTTGACGCCGGCCTTCACCAGCTTCTCGGCCTCGCGCAGCACGTCGTTGGCCGGCCGCGACACCAGATCGCCGCGCAGCTTCGGGATGATGCAGAAGCTGCAGCGGTTGTTGCAGCCTTCGGATATCTTCAGATAGGCGTAGTGCCGCGGCGTCAGCTTGACGCCCTGCGGCGGCACCAGGTCGACATGCGGGTTGTGCGCCGGCGGCAGTGCGCGGTGCACGGCGTCCAGCACGCTCTCATATTGCTGCGGCCCCGTGATCGAGAGCACGCCGGGATAGGCCGCTTCGATCTGCTCCGGCTCGGCGCCCATGCAGCCGGTGACGATGACCTTGCCGTTCTCGGCCATCGCCTCGCCGATCGCCGCGAGCGATTCCTGCTTGGCGCTGTCGAGGAAGCCGCAGGTGTTGACGATGACGATGTCGGCGCCATCATGCTTCCGCGCCAGCTCGTAACCTTCCGCGCGCAGCCGGGTGATGATGCGCTCGGAATCGACCAGCGCCTTGGGGCAACCGAGCGATGAAAAGCTAATACGCGGCGCTCTGCTCATGTGTTAGACCGTGAATGCATCTGAATTTTCCGATCTAACTAATTGGTTCGATAGTAAAATTCAATCTCATATCAGGCTCATTAGATGATAAAGTAATGTTCGGATTCGGCGAAATTAAATTCACCAAAGCCTAAGGCGTCACGGATTTGCCATAATTCAACGCGCGTGAGCGCATGAGGATAATGGAGTGGAAACGACCATCAAGAACGCGCCAACCGCGCCGAGGCCATACGGCTTTGGCGCGCGAACGCGTGCGCGGGAAGCATCCGCACCGACGACCACATCCGCGAGTTGGTGAAGGACGCCGCGGAAGAGATCGCGAGACTGCGGCAGCTTCCCAGTGATCAGCCGCGTGCAGGTACGCCAAAATAAGCTGCACAGGAGCGGACATCGGCCAGCCCACGCGATGGGCAAACGACAGACATTAACTATCGCTCGTTCTTGCCGTGAAAGTGCTTTGGATATAATTCGGAATGGCGGGGTCTCGGGGAGCGCGTTGCGAATGAGCACGGCCGAATTGCGGGTTGTCTACAGGTCAGATGACGAGTGGACGGGCGAAATCATCGCAACTGTGAAATCGGGCACTTTCTCTGCACGGGGATCGGCGTGGTTTGACCGCACGCACGTGAAGGAGACTTTTCTTGCCAACCTTCGATCCTTCCCGCTGACGCCAGCAAATCCGCCGACAATCGAGGGCGGCTTCTGGAATGGCACGGGCAGCCTCGAACAATGCCATCTCAGGATCAGCATTAAGCCCTACAACACCCGTGGAACGCTTCTTGTCCACGTCGACCTCGCCTCACAGGTCGGGAAAACGAAAACACCTGATGCCGATTTGCAGAACAGCGCCACTATACGGTTCCTGACGGAGTATGCGGCCGTCGACGGATTTGCCGAGCAATTCGAAAAGGTCTTGGATGGAAAAGAGGACGATGCTGTCCTACAAGGTGATGCGAATTGAAGACTGCGAATTTCTCTTCGGGTGATGGTGCTTCCGCCCGGGATTGAGCACGTGTGACCTGCTCCCCGATTTGCCCTCGTTTATAAGGAGAGTCTGTTCTGGGTTTGGCCCCTGTTGGGGCGGGTTGCAAACTCGGTCGGTGTGAGCCCGTTGAGGCTCGTGTGCGGTCGGTTGGTGTTGTAGTCGATCCTCCACTCTTCGATGATCCGGCGAGCCTCGTTGAGATTGGCAAACAGGTGCTCGTTCAGGCACTCGTCGCGCAGGCGGCCGTTGAAGCTTTCGACAAAGCCGTTCTGCATCGGCTTGCCGGGCGCAATGTAGTGCCACTCGATCCCGAGTTCTTCCTGCCAGGCCAGGATCGCATTTGAAGTGAACTCGGTGCCGTTGTCGCTCACGATCATGCGTGGGCAGCCCCGGCTTTCAATGATGTGGCCAAGCTCACGCACCACACGCAGGGCGGTGAGCGAGGTGTCGACGACCAGACCCAGGCATTCCCGGGTGAAGTCGTCGACCAGGGTCAGGACACGGAAGCGCCGGCCACTGACCAGCGTGTCCATCACGAAGTCGAGCGACCAGCGCAGGTTCTGATCCTGCGGGATCGTCATCGGCGCCCGGGTGCCCAGTGCCCGTTTGCGGCCACCACGCTTGCGCACGCTCAGCCGCTCCTCCTTGTAGAGCCGGTACAGCTTCTTCCGATTGATCCGGACCCCTTGCCGAGCCAATAGCAGCCCCAGGCGACGGTAGCCGAAGCGGCGACGTTGCGACGCCAATTCCTTCAGCCGGGCTCGCAACGGACCATCGTCCGGTCTCGTCGGGGCATAGCGATAGGTCTTCGGTTGCAGGCCAACCAGCCCGCAGGCCCGCCGCTGCGAGTAGCCCTTCTCATCGATCGCCCAGGTCACAGCGCGTCTCCGCAAGCTGGGCGTCAGAAGTTTTTTCCGAGCATCTCCTTCAGTGTCGATGCGTCTAGCATCGACTCCGCCAGCAGCTTCTTGAGCTTGCGGTTCTCCTCTTCCAGGGCCTTCAGCTTGCGGCCGTCGGAGATCTCCATCCCGCCATAGCGCGACCGCCACTTGTAGAAGGTCGCATCGCTGATGCCGTGCTTGCGGCACAGATCGCTCGCCGACATTCCGGCAGCGTGTTCCTTCAAGACCTTGATGATCTGCTCTTCCGTGAACCTGCCTTTACGCATCGTCTGTCTCCTCGGTGGAGAACAGAACCCTAACTCAAAACCGGGGGCGTTTCAGGGGAGCAGGTCACCACCAGCGCTTCGACTCGGGTTTCAGCCAAAATTCGAACCTTCTCGGATTGATGCTTCTTCTCAGAGAGACGTTCTCAATTCCTTCAAGCAGGCCAATCGTGGCCGCCTCTCTTACGTAGGCGTCCCCGTGGCAATGCCATCGCTCAACAACATCAAATACCGCGTCGAAATTTTGGGTCGCACCGGCTTCGAGCTGCTCCACGAGATGGTGAGCTAAATCTCCAAGCGCCAAATAGTACGGCAGTTCTTCGTTACTATCTTTCCATTGATCGAGGAAAGCGCGCCAGGCCGGGACGAATACCGGACACGCGACGAGCATCGGCTCGAACATCTCATTCTTGCAGATCATTGCCGGCACTGACGCTTGATAGTCCGGAGGACAGCCGCCTCCGGATGGCCATTCTTGGGAGCATGCGCCGAAAAGTTTACATTCGTTGTCTCAGGATCACCCCAAGGACACAAAGCTCACTTTCGGCGCGGCGGCCTCTTGCATATCTCTGAATCTGCCTGATTGATGGGCAGGAGCTAGTCCCAATTGCCGAGAATTACAACCCTTTCCGCACCGTCCCGGCGTGATATGGATGGTTCTTGCCGGGCTTTAAGAGTGGTCGATGAGCGCTGAATCGTCTCCCAAGATCGTCATCGTCGACGAGAGCCCGATCCGTGCGGCCATCCTCGAGGAGGGACTGCGGGAGGCCGGCTATACGGACGTGGTCCATATCAGCGAGATGCAGAGCCTGCTGTCGCGGATCTATGCGCTCGACCCTGAAATCATCGTCATCGATCTCGAGAACCCCAGCCGCGACGTGCTGGAACAAATGTTCCAGGTCAGCCGTGCCGTCCGCCGGCCGATCGCGATGTTCGTCGACCAGAGCGACGCCGCTTCGATCCAGGCGTCGGTGGAGGCGGGCGTCTCCGCCTACATCGTCGACGGCCTCAAGAAGGAGCGGATGAAGCCGATCCTCGACCTCTGCGTGTCGCGCTTCAATGCCTTCTCCAAATTGCAGGATGAGCTCGACCGCACCAAGCATGCGCTGGAGGAGCGCAAGGTGATCGACCGTGCCAAGGGCATCCTGATGAAGGTGAAGGGGCTGACCGAGGAAGAGGCCTACGTGCTGATGCGCTCGACCGCGATGCGCGAGAAGAAGAAGATCGGGGAGATCGCGCAATCGATCCTGACGGCGTCGGAGCTCTTGAAATGACCACACCCCTGCACATCGGATTCATTCCGCTGGTTGACGCTGCCGCCCTGATCGTCGCGGTCGACAAGGGATTTGCCGCAGCCGAAGGCCTCGATGTTGCCCTCGTGCGCGAAGTGTCGTGGTCGAACGTACGCGACAAGCTCAATATCGGACTATTCGACGCGGCTCATCTGCTGGCGCCGGTGGCGATCGCATCACACCTCGGGCTCGGCCACGTCAAGGTGCCGATCGCCGCGCCCTTCAGTCTCGGGCTCAACGGCAACGCCATCACGGTATCGCCGGCGCTGCACGCGGCGCTGATGGAAGAGATCGACGGCGACCGCTTCGATCCGATGGCGACCGCGCGCGCGCTTGCCCGCGTCGTGGCCAAGCGGCGCAAGAGCGGGGCCGAGCCGTTGACGTTCGGCATGACCTTTCCGTTCTCGACCCACAATTATCAATTGCGGTTCTGGATGGCCGCCGGCGGCGTCGATCCCGACGAGGACGTCCAGCTCGTGGTGCTGCCGCCACCCTACATGGTGGACAGTCTGGCCAACGGCCATGTCGACGGGTTCTGCGTCGGCGCGCCCTGGAATTCGATCGCGGTCGATCGCGGCGTCGGCCACATCCTGCACTTCGTCTCGGACATCCTGCTCAGCGCGGTGGAGAAGGTGCTGGCGGTGCGCCAGAACTGGTCGGAGAAGAACGCCGACGTCGTGGCCTCGCTGGTGCGCGCGCATCTGCGCGCCGCGGAGTTCATCGAGCAGCCGGAAAACCGGCTCGAGGTCGCGCGCATCCTGGCGCAGCCCGAGCGGCTCGGCGTCGACGCCGACGTCATCCAGCGCACGCTCGACGGCCGGCTGAAGATCTCGCCCGACGGCACCATGCGCGAAAGCAGTCGCTATTTGCTGGTCGGGCGCGAGGCGGCGGCGCGACCGGACCCGGGGCAGGCGGCCTGGCTCTACGCGCAGATGGTTCGCTGGGGCCAGACGCCGTACCGGCCGGAGGCACTTAAGGCTGCCATGGCGGTGTTCAGGCCGGACCTCTACGACGCCGCATCCGGGCGCCCGGCTGGCACCTCCAACGCCATCGGTGCGTTCGCCGGTCCGCCGTTCGATCCGAACGACGTTCCTGGCCATCTGGCGGCCTTCAAGATCGGGCGCTGGAAGCCCTGAGCGCGGTGCAGCGGCCGCTTCCACCGGCATGTGCACGGCTGTTACGTTTTGTTGCCGGGACAAGGATGAGCAACAGACACGGCAGCGGCCGCGCCTCAGCTATCCACCTCCGGCTACTTTGCATGGGGTTGTTTTCGAGAATTTCGATTATTGCGGGACTGGCGCGGGTTCCCGACGCCTCAGATTGCAACGAATAAGATTCTCGGCCGAGCGCACGGGAAAGAATTTTCCTCTCGGAACCGTGTTCCCGAAGGCGGTGGCATCGCTATTTTTGCTGCCCGCTTGAATCGGCGTGGGAACGCTATTCCATATGCTCGAGAATGGGGCGTTGGAGATCGACCATGCGCGAGCTATCGGCGGAAGCCCGCCTGCACTTTTACGCGCGACAAATTTCAAGGAAGTCCGCGACCGGAATTCACACTGCGGCGCTCTACAGCGCGTTCGCCGTGATCGCGGCCATCGTGTTCGGCACGCTGTCCGTCCACCCGTTCTGAGCCCTTCTGAAAATTCAAAAGCCGCCGTCTGATGTCCCCAGGCGGCGGCTTTGTGTTGTCTGGATGCTGACGGCTCAGTAGCCGTAGCCGCGTCCATATCCGTAGCTGTAGCCATAGCCATATCCACCGCCGCAGGTGTTGCAGGTCGGCTGGACCGGCGCGTAGTAGGAATAGCCCGGCGAGACCATCTGCGTGCGTTCCTGGGTGGCGTATTGCGGCGCGATGCGCTCATAGGCGACGCCTTCGGGCGCGACCATCACGGTCTTCGGCACCATCACGGTACGATACTGCGCGGGCGTGCGATGCGCGATCACGCGGCCCGGCGACACCATCACGGTCTCCTGCACGGTGCGATACTGCGGCGGCACCGTCTGCACCTGATAGCAGGTCGTGCAGGGCTGGGGCGGCGGCGTATAGCAGCTGTAGCAGCCGGCGGAGGCTGCGCTGGTGAATGCGGCCGTGGCAACCGCCGCAATTGCGAGGGAGAGGCTGGTGCGGAACATGCTTTCGTACCCAATTTCCTGAGAGGACAATCAAAGGCTCGGAAGCTGCACCTAGCAATCAAACGGCAAGTTTGGGTTTAAGAAGACTCTTAACGGAATCTAAAAGGGTCGGCGCGACAGCCGGCCCTTTTCAATCGATGCGTTGGCGGCTCAGTGCGCGGTCTTGAACGGCGCAACCGTGATGCCGGCCTTGCTCAACGCCTCGCGCAGACCGCGCGCGATCTCGACGGCGCCATGCGTGTCGCCATGGATGCAGACGGTATCGGTCTGCATCTTGATCACCTTGCCGGTGACCGAGACGACCGCGCCATCCTGCACCATCCGCACCACGCGCTCGGCGATCGCCTTGGGATCGTGCAGCACCGCGCCGGGCTTCTTGCGCGACACCAGATTGCCGTCGTCCTCATAGGCGCGGTCGGCAAACACTTCGTGCGCCATCCGCAGATTGGCGGCTTCGCCCGCGCGCACCAGCTTTGAGTTGGCGAGCACCACGAAGATGAGATTGCGGTCGACCGCCTTGATCGCATTGGCGATCGCCCGTGCGGTCATGTCGTCCTCACAGGCGACGTTGGAGATCGCGCCGTGTGCCTTCACATGGGTAACCTTGTGGCCGGCCGCGGTTGCGATCGCCTGCAGGGCGCCGATCTGATAGGCGATCAGGTTCTCGATCTCGGAGGATGTCAGCCCCGGCATCGGGCGGCGGCCAAAACCGTGCAGGTCGCGGTAGCCAGGATGGGCGCCGACGCTGACGCCGCGCGCCTTCGCGAGCTCGACGGTCTTGCGCATGATGTCGGCGTCGCCGGCATGGAAGCCGCAGGCGACGTTGACCGAGGTTGCAAGCTCGATCATCGCGGCATCATTGCCCATTTCCCAAGGGCCAAAACTTTCGCCGAGATCGCAATTGAGGTCGATGGTTGCAGTCATGACGATCGATCCGTTTGTTGTTCGTATTTGATTCAGGGTAGCGCAACTTGCCAGGTCGACACATCGACGGCGCTGACGGCCTGACCCGCGACATTCGCATCCCGCAGCGCCTCGATGTTGAGGCCAAAATCGTCGATGCCGCGGAGGCGATCGGGCAGGGAATGCAGAAGCGCGTGGAACTTGATCGCCTCGGCCTGCGCTTCCGCCATGGTCACGGCCTTGAAGCGGAACGGCCGGCCGGCGGAGGTCTGCGCGAAGCGGCCAAGGTCGGCCGTGATCACGGTTGCGATCTTTGGATAACCACCGCTGGTGCCGCGGTCCGACATCAGCACGATCGGCTGGCCATTGCCGGGCACCTGGATGCTGCCGTTGACGGTGCCGTCGGACACGATGTTGTGGCCGTCGCGGTGCTTGATGACGGCGCCTTCGAGCCGGTAGCCCATGCGGTCGCTGGTGGCCGAGATCTTCCACTCGCTGTCGAGGAACAGCTGCTTGTTTTCTTCGGTGAACTCGTCGTCCTGCGGGCCGAACACGATGCGTATCGGCGCATCGGTAGCGGCCGGCAACTCGATGCGGCGCTCGGCGGCGCCGCTCGCAGCTTTCGTCTTCAACTCGTCGCCGCTTTGCAGCGGCCGCGGGTAGGGGCTGCCGAGCCCGGCCCGGGCATTGACGGCGAGGCTGCCGAACATCGGCTCGCCCTCGATGCCGTGCTCGATCGCGAGATAGCTGAACGAGCCGCCGCGCGCAAAGCCGAGATTGAGCGTCTCGCCTTCGGCGAGCGTCGCCGAACTGTCGAACGCCACCGGCCGCCCGCCGATGTCGGCATTGCGCGATGCGCCGGCGAGTCCGATGCGCACCGCGCCGCCGCGCGCGGTGAAGGTGGCGCCGAATGGACCGATTTCGACCGCGGCGGCGAACGGCTCATTGCCGACCAGCGTGTTGGCGGCCGCCAGCGAAAGCCTATCCATCGCGCCGCTCGGCGTCAGACCGTAGCGCTGCGAGCCCGGACGTCCGCCGTCCTGTACCGAGCTTGCCGGGCCGATCGAGGTGACGACGAGCTTGCTCATGGCCTCACCAGTTCCGCGACGAACGCGCCGGCCTCGGCGGCGCGGTCCTGTTCGGCAAAGGTCTTGGCATCCACTGCCGTGAAGCTGACGGCATCGCCCGGCTCCAGCAGGAAGGTCGGTTCGCGATGCAATTGGTAGGTTCGCACCGGAGTGCGGCCGAGCAGGTGCCAGCCGCTCGGGCCGGCGAGGCACTGCACGCCGGTCTGGATGCCGCCGATCGAGATGGTGCCGGCTGGGGTCACGAGCCGGGGCTCCTTGCGCCTGGGTATATGCAGGAACTTTTCCAGCCCGCTGAGATAGGACCAGCCGGGCGTGAAGCCGATCATGGCGACGCGATAGTCGCCGGCGGCGTGGCGCGCGACGATCTCATCGGGCGTGGTCTGAAGTGCCTTCGCCACATCCTCGAGATCGATGCCGTGCTCGCCGCCATAGGTGATGGGGATCCGCCAGCGCCGCGTTCCGCCTTCGGTCGGCGGTGCCTTGGCGGCGCGCGCAAGCAGCTGCTCGCCGAGCGCATCGAAGGTGATCTGCGCGGGATCGTAATGCACCAGCAGCGACCGGTAGGTCGGCACGGTCTCGGTGATCCCGGCGATCGGCCCGGCTGCTATCACGCGGTCGAGCGCCAGCACCCGCCGGTTGGCGGCGTCATCGATGGTGCGGCTGAATTCCACCGTGATGGCGCTGTCGCCACTCGGCAAAAGGCGGGGAGGACTTAAGGGTTCGGCCATCGGCTCAAGCAGATTGGGTCGGCCATCAAGCTAGCGTGTTTCGATTCAAAACGGAATTCGCTTCGTGCAAAATGATGCAGCAACTTCAATAAATTAATCGGCATACCGACGATAAATTCAGGTGATCGCAGCTTTTTCGCGCAGCCCTTGACGCAGGGCCTTCGCCCGGCAACATGCGCCGGTCTTTTCCTCCCATCGGAGCAAGCTTTCCAGATGTCACTGTCCGCCGAAGCGATCGCGACGCTGTCGCACGTGTCCACCGCCACCATCACCACGGTCCTGCTCAAGAAGGGCCTGCGCAACATCTGGATGCGCGGCACCAAGCCCTTGAAGCCCGGGCAGAAGCGGTTGGTCGGACCGGCCTTCACGCTGCGCTTCGTGCCGGCCCGCGAGGATCTGGCGACGCCGGAATCCTGGTCGTCGCCGATCTCGACCCGTACCGCGATCGAGGCGATGCCGGCGGGCTGCATTGCCGTGGTCGATGCGATGGGCATCACCGATGCCGGCATTTTCGGCGACATCCTCTGCGCACGCATGGTCAAGCGCGGGGTGACGGCGCTGATCACCGATGGCGTGGTCCGTGACGTCGAGGGCGTGCTCGGCACCGGCCTGCCGGTCTGGTGCGACGGCTACGCGGCGCCGCCGTCGGTTGCAGGTCTGACCTTCGTTGGCTGGGGCGAACCGATCGGCTGCGGCGGCGTTGCCGTGTTTCCGAACGACGTGGTGGTGGCCGACCAGGACGGCGCGGTGCTGATCCCGCAGGCGTTCCTTGACCAGGTGCTGGCCGAAGGACCCGAGCAGGAGCGGATGGAAGCCTGGATCGTCAACGAGGTGAACAATGGCGCCCAGCTGCCCGGCCTGTATCCGATGAATGCCGAGACCAAGGCGCGCTACGCCGCAACCAAGAAATAGCGTCAAGAGAGGGAGGTAACCCCATGGATATCCACGTTTCCGGCTCGCGGCCGACCCGCCGCGCGCCGAAGGAGAACTTCACCGGCAGCGTGCTGCAGGACCCGATCAACATGGCGCCGGCGCCGGCGCGGCTGAATGCTTCGCGCGTGTCATTCGAGCCCGGTGCGCGCACCGCCTGGCACACCCATCCGCTCGGTCAGACGCTGTATGTGATCTCGGGCATCGGCCGCGTGCAGGCCAAGGGCGGGCCGATCCGGGAAATCCGCCCCGGCGACGTCGTCTGGATCCCGCCGAACGAGAAGCATTGGCATGGCGCTTCGCCCGACAACAGCATGACCCACATCGCCATGCAGGAGGCGCTCGACGGCGTCTATTCGACCTGGATGGAGCACGTCACCGACGAGGAATACAACGGCAAGGTCGGCTGAGCCGGCGTTGCTGGGCCACAAGAAAAAGCCCCGCTGATCAAGCGGGGCTTTTTGATTCCGGACCGCGATTTCGCGTCGCTCAGTTCACCCGCGTCCAGGTCTGGCCACCACAGAACATGCCCCCGAACGCGCAGCCCTGGACACGCAGCGTGTCGGGGCTCTTCAGGGCGATGGTGGAATCGTAGGTGCTGCCGCTGTTGGGATCGAAGATCCGGCCGCTCCATTTGTCCTTGCCCGGCTTCATGTTGATCAGAACCTGCTCGCCGTTGGCGTTCGATGTCTTGTCGACCGAGTAACCGCAGAGATTGGCGCCGCATTGCTCGATGCGGACCTTGCCTTCCTTCTCTTCAGTCAGCCAGACGCCGAGCGGCGAGTTGGCTGCTTGTAGGGGGTTCGCCGCCGGCTTGGGCGCGGGCGATGCGGCGCCGACCGTCGGCGCCGGGGCCGGCTTTGCCGACGCTGGCGCGGCACTTTGTTGCACAACTGGCGGCGCGGGTGGTGGTGGCGGTGTGGTTGCTGCCGTAGGCGGCGGTGACGCAACGCTCGTGTTTGCAGGCTCTGTCGTTGTTGCTGACGACGCTGGCGCCGCGGCCTGATCAACGGCAGTGGAAGAGGGTGAGGCAGCGCCCGCAGGTGGCGTGGCAGGCATGGACGCAGAATCCGTTTTGGCGTCCTTCGGAGCCGTCTCGCGCTTCTGCTCGGCGTCCCTGTGCTTGGCGCGCTTGGTGCTACGGCCGGTATTGTCATAGACGCCGGGGATCGAAACCGTTCCACGATCGGGATCGATGCGAATGGTGCGGCCGCCGTAATCGAACGTATATTGCGCCTGCGCTGTCGCCGTGCTCGCCAGCACGAGCGTGGCGATCGCCAGAAGCTTCCTCATCTCGACCTCCAGTGCAGGGAATCCCGTTCGCGAGGCTATTTGGTAGGCGCCTCGCTGAACGTGCCCCAAATCACGGTCAGAACATGAGTCGTGTCCTCGCGCCCCAGGTTCAAATCACTGGATGCGATCCGGTTCAGGCCGTGCGCATCAATTTGCCGCACGCGAGCAGCAAACTTGGCGCAGGCTATTCAAACCACGCGGCATAGATCTTCGCGTAGCTGCCGTCTTCGCGCGCGATATGGAGCCACTGGTCGACAAACGCCTTCAACGCGACGTCGCGCTGCATCCAGTAGGCCTTTTCCGCGAAGTCGAACGGCTGGTCGGGATGCACGGCGCAGAGCACGCCGGGATGCAGCTTCTGCTGATAGCGCGTCTCGGACGCGTCGGTCATCATCAGGTCGGCGTCACCCTTGGCGATCTCCTCGAAGATTTTGGTGTTGTCGTTGAAGACACGGATGTCGGCGGCCTTCACGTTGGCGCGCGCAAAACGCTCGTTGGTGCCGCCGGGATTGACGATGACACGGGTGCCGGGCTTGTCGATCTCGGCGATAGTCTCAAACTTGCCCTTGTCGGCGCAGCGCGCGATCGGCGTCTTGCCCTCGCGCATGATCGGCGTCGAGAACAGGCCCTTCTTCTGCCGGTCGAAGGTGATGGAGACGCCGCCCATCGCGATGTCGAAATTGCCCGATTCGAAATCCTTCATCATCTGCGGCCACGATGTCGGCACGAACTCGACCTTGACGCCGAGCGCCTTGCCGAGCGATTGCGCCATGTCGACGTCGAATCCGCGAAACGCGTTCGTCTCCTTGTCGAGCGCCGTGAAGGGCAGGTAGTCGCCGGTCATGCCGACGCGCAGCGTGCCGCGCTTGACGATCTCATCGAGCCGGGACGGCGCCGGCTGCGCTTGCGCGGCAGAAACAAGCAAAGCGAGAGCGAGGCCGGCCAGCGCGCGAAACATCAAATTTTCTCCATCCGCTCTTTTGCGATGCCCGTGAGCACGTATCGCGTGTCAGGTCTCGTGGCGGTCCTTGCTGGCCTGAAGGACGGCCGCCGTACGGCTGACGATCTCATGCTTGAAATGCTCGAAGCGGCGCCGCGCTTCGGCCTCGCGATCGTCGACGAATCTGATCGCGGCATCCCGGTCCATGGGGCCATTGACCAGCGGGGTCGATCCTTCGCCGACGGTCTCGTCGACATAGTATTGGGCGCCGTCCTCGCGCACCGTCCAGCGGAAGCGCAGCGCAGCCATCGGGCCTGGTCCGGACTTGGAATAGCCATTGGCCTCGATCGGTTGGGGCGGCTGGATCGGCTCCGGCTCCGGCACGCTCGGCTCGGGTTCGCTCAGCTCGGTCTCACTCGGCTCAGACTGTTCGACCAGGAACTCGGGTTCCTCGATCGGCGGCGGCTCGGCAAGCGCGGCCTCCACGGACACGGTCTTAATGGACACGGTCTCGACGGTAATGATCTCGACGGACGAAGGCAGGGGCGGTGGCATCGCTATCGAGACCGGCGGCTCCTCCACAGGCTCGGATGCCTTGTCCGCCGTCTTGCCGGAGGACTTGTTGTCCGACGACTTGGGCTTCTCGGGAGGCGACGTCGTCTGATCGAGAATGCTCGCGATTGCGGCGAGCGCATTGTCGGTCGGGTCACTCACGGTTCGGCCTCCCAGGCATGACGCCGGCGGAATCGTGCCGGCGCCCCTTCTATCTACCTGATCTGACTGCCCTTTGTCAGCCCAGCGCTTCGTTCCTGATTGCTAGGCGCAGACCGGGGGCCGCCGGTCCTTCCAGGGGCGAACCTGCTCGAGCTGGCTGGCGAGGCGGAACAGCAGTCCTTCTTCGCCAAGCTTGGCCGCGAACATCATGCCGAGCGGCAGACCGGCCTTGTTCCAGGCCAGCGGCACCGACATTGCCGGCTGCCCGGACATGTTGAACATCGAGGTGCCAGGCATGTAGCGGCGCAGCACCGGCGCGATGTGGGTCAGGTCCTCGGACATCGTGTTCAACTCGCCAATGCGGAGCGGCGGCGCGCACAAGGTTGGGCTGAGGAAGATGTCGCAGCCCTCGAAGAAGGTCGCAAGCCCGCGCGAGATCTGGAACGCCGCAAGCTGCGCGGCGACGTAGTCGGCGGGGGTCATCTTGACCGAGTTCTGACCGCTGGCGAGCGTCAGCCGCTCGACATCGTCCGACGTCAGCGTGCGCCCGACGCGCTGTTCGAGCAGGCGGATCGTCAGCGCCGTGTTGCCGCCGACGATCGTCGTCATGACCGCGGCGGGATCGGCGGCAAGCGGCGGTGCACGCTCCTCGACATGATGGCCGAGGCCCGCCAGCAGCTTGGCAATGTCGCGGACCGCCGTGGCGATCTCGGGATCGATCGCATCGCCATAGGGCGACTTGTCGGTGAAGCTGATGCGTAAATGGCCGGGGTCGCGTCCGACCTCCTGGGAAAACGGCCGCTCCGGCGGCGGCGCGACGTAGAGGCTCGACGGCTCAGGACCATGGATCGCATCCATCATGACCGCGCTGTCGCGGACGCTGATGCTCAGCACATGGCCGACGGAGAAGCCGCCCCAGCCCTCGCCGCGATCGGGGCCGCAGGGGTTGCGGGCGCGCGTCGGCTTCATGCCGAACACGCCGGAGGCGGAGGCGGGGATCCGGATCGAGCCGCCGCCGTCGCTGGCATGCGCAACGGGCAGGATGCGCGCGGCGACAGCAGCCCCCGCGCCGCCGGACGAGCCGCCGGAAGAATGGTCGAGATTCCAGGGATTGCGGGTCGGGCCGAACAGGCGGGATTCCGTCGTCGGCATCAGGCCGAACTCCGGGCTCGCGCTCTTGCCGAAAATCGCAAGACCCGCATCGAGGAAGCGCTGGGTCAGCGTGCCATTGTGGTCCGCGACGAAGTCCTTCAGCAGGCTGGCGCCCGACGTGGTCCGGGTGCCCTCGAGCAGATCGAGATCCTTCACCAGGAACGGCACGCCGGTGAAGGGGCCGTCGGGCAACCCCTTGGCGATCTGGCGCTCGGCGTAGTCGTAGTGCTTGACGACGACTGCGTTGATCTTCGGATCGACGGCGGTCGTGCGCGCAATCGCCTCGTCGAGCAGCTCCTTTGCCGTGACGTCCTTGTTGCGGACGAGCTCGGCGAGACCGACCGCGTCGTAGTTGCCGAATTCCTTGAAAGCCATGTGCATGCTCCGCATCGCCGGGCCGACCTCGGGGGATCGGCCGGGGCGCAAACGAGAAAGGCCGAAAGCTCAGCCGAGGACGTCCTGATTGATCACGTTCTGGCGCAGCGGATTGCCGTCCAGCACGCTCAGGATATTGCGCGCGGTCTGCTCGCTCATGCGATCGACAGCCTCTACCGTCACGCCCGCGACATGCGGTGCCATGATCACATTCGGCAGGGCGTGCAGGGGCTGGCCGACCGGCGGAGGCTCGACCTCGAACACGTCGAGGCCGGCGCCGGCGAGCTTGCCCGACACCAGCGCGTCGTGCAGCGCCTTCTCGTCCACGATGCCGCCGCGGGCGGTGTTGATGAGATAGGCGGTCGGCTTCATCAGCCTGATCCGTGCGGCGTTGAACAGGCCGACTGTCTCGGGCGACTTCGGGCAATGGATCGTGACGAAATCCGCCCGCGGCAGCGCTGCTTCGAGGCTCGGCACCGCCTCACAGCCGGCCGCGGTGATCTCGCCGGCCGCCTTGTAGGGATCGTAGACCAGCACGTTCATTTCCATCGCAAGGCAGCGCTTGGCGGTGCGGGTGCCGATGCGGCCGAAGCCGACGATCAGGACCGTCTTGCCGTAGAGGTCGAACGGCAGCACGCCGAGCCGGCTCGCCCAGGTGCCTTCCTTGACCATCGCGTGCATTTCCTGCGCGCGCTTGGCCAGCGTCAGCATCATGAACAGGGCCTGCTCTGCCACCGACGGCGAGTTCGCGGTGCCTGCGACCATCAGCGGCACCTTGCGGCGCGACAGCGCCGGCACGTCGACCGCGTCATAACCGACGCCGATCCGGGTCACCACCAGCATGCCCTTGGATGCCTCCAGCTCCGCCTCGCCGAAGCGGGTCGCGCCGAGCGCCACGCCATGGACCGGCGCATGCTGCTCCAGCATCGCCTGGAAGTCCTTGGCCGAGATCAGGTTGGGAAATTCGACGAGTTCTACATCATCCCGTTCATTGAGGAGGGCCCGTGCCCCCGGAGACAGAGTCTGGGTGATGAAAATCTTCTTCTTGTTGGTAGCCATTTCCTGCCCTTGAGGTTTCTTGTGCGCCGTCAAAGCACGGCGCCGGTCACCTCGTTTAGCAAATGCATATTGTTGAGGTCCACAGCCAATCGGAGCGGGCTGCCATCCCGCGCGCCGGCATTGGGATTGACCCGGCCGCAGAGCTGGGAGCCCTCGAGCGTGAAGTAGACCAGCGTCTCCATGCCCATCGGCTCCGTGACGTCAAGCATCGCATCGAAGGGCTCGATACCGGGCTCGGCGTGCGGCCGCGCCTCCATGACATGCTCGGGCCGCAGACCCAGCAGCAGCTTGTCGGTGCGGGAAAGGCCCTGGTAGCGGGCGGCGCGCGCCGGCGGCAGCGGGAAGGAGAGCCGATCGGTCAGCCGCACGTTGAGCTTGCCGCCGACGTCCTCGAGCCGACACGGCACGAAATTCATCGCGGGCGAGCCGATGAAGCTTGCGACGAACCGGGTCGCCGGCTTGTGATAGAGCTCGTTGGGCGTGCCGATCTGCTCGATCTTGCCGTGGTTCATCACCACCACGCGGTCGGCCAGCGTCATCGCCTCGACCTGGTCATGAGTGACGTAGACGGTCGTGGTGCGGACCTTCTGGTGCACCTTCTTGATCTCGATCCGCATCTGCACGCGCAGCTTGGCATCGAGATTGGACAGCGGCTCGTCGAACAGGAACACCTTCGGGTTGCGGACGATCGCGCGTCCCATCGCGACGCGCTGGCGCTGGCCGCCGGAGAGCTGCTTCGGCTTGCGGTCGATCAGGTCGGTGATGTCGAGCATGCGGGCGGCTTCCGTCACCCGGCTCTTGATCTCGGCCTTGGGGTAGTGCTTGAGCCGCAGCCCGAACGACATGTTCTCGGCGACGGTCATGTGTGGATACAGCGCATAGTTCTGGAACACCATTGCGATGTCACGGTCCTTCGGCGGCACGTCGTTGACGACATCGCCGCCGATCATGATATCGCCGTCGGAAATGTCCTCGAGGCCGGCGATCATCCGCAGCGTCGTCGACTTGCCGCAGCCGCTCGGCCCGACCAGCACCACGAACTCATGGTCGGCGATATCGAGGTCAATGCCGCGCACCGCCTCGACCTCGTCGTAACGCTTCACCACCTTGCGCAAACTCACGTCGGCCATGAATCCTACCTTTGTCGCGTTCAACCCTTTGTCGCACCGGCGGTCAGGCCGGCAATGTAGTAGTCCATCAGGAAGGCGTAGATGATCAGCGGCGGCGCGGCGCCGAGCAGGGCGCCGGTCATGATCTGCCCCCAGTTGAAGACGTCGCCCTTGATCAGGGTCGTGATGATTCCGACCGGGAGCACAAGCTGATCGGTGGAGGTGGTGAACACCAGGGGATAGAGGAACTGGGCCCAGGAGACGGTGAAGGCAAAGATCGTTGCCGCGATCAGGCCGGGCAGGGCGACCGGGATGAAGATCCGGGTCAGCGTCTGGAACCAGCTCGCGCCGTCGATGATCGCAGCTTCGTCGAGCTCCTTCGGGATCGAGGCGAAATAGCCGATCATGATCCAGGTGCAGAACGGCACCGTCAGCGTTGGGTAGATGAACAGCAGCACATACCAGCGGTTTATGAGCTGAATGCCGGTCCAGTCGCCGATAACCGCGAACATCTTGAACAGCGGGATGAACAGCAGGCTGTCCGGAATGAGGTACGTCAGGAACACCCCGGTTGCGAGCGTCGCCGAGCCCCAGAACTTCATCCGCGCCAGCGCAAAGGCCGCCGGCACGCTGATCAGCATCGTGATGGTAACCACGATGATCGAGACCCAGGCCGAATTCCAGAAGAAGCGCAGGAACTGGTTCGAGGTCAGGAGCTGAATGTAGTTCTCGAGTGTCGGGTGGTAGACCCACCACGGATTGGTCGCTGCCGAGATCTCCGCGCTGCCTTTCAGGGAGGTGATCAGCATGTAGAGCGGCGGCACCAGCGAGAAGATCGCAAACAGCGTCAGGAAGAAATAGGACCAGCGTAGCGCCCAGGTCCGGTCGCGACTCATGCTGCCGTATTTGACCTTGCGGGTCGGTCCCGACTTGTCGATCGTCACCGTGCTCATCAGGATTCATTCCCGCGTTTGGTGATGTCGCGCAGGATGAAGATCGCCGCGACCGCGAGGATCGGCACCATGAACAGCGAGACGCTGGCGCCGAGCGGAATGTCACTACCCTCGATGCCGACGCGGAACGCCCAGGTGGCGAAGATGTGGGTGTGGTCGAGCGGCCCGCCCGCGGTCAGGATGCGCACGATGTCGAAATTGGCGAAGGTCACGATCAGCGAGAACAGCGTCGTGATCGCGATGATGTTGCGCATCATCGGCAAGGTCACGTACCAGATCCGCTGCCACCAATTGGCGCCGTCGATCGCGGCCGCCTCATAGAGCTGCTCGGGGACCGATTTCAACGCCGCCAGATACATGATCATGAAGAACGGCGCGCCGTACCAGACGTTGACCAGGATCACCGAGAAGCGCGCCCACATCGCGTCGCCGGTCCACGGGATCGGCCCGAGGCCGAAGAACGCAAGCGTGTAGTTGAAGGCGCTGTAGGAGGGGTCGAACAGCCACAGCCAGGCCAGCGTGCTCATCGCCGGCGGGATCACCCATGGCACCAGCAGCATGCCGCGCCATTTGCGCTGCTTGTTGGCGGGGACGTTGTGCACGAAATGCGCGACGATGAAACCGATCAGCGCTTTGAAGACCACCGCCGAGATCGCAAAGATGCAGGATTGCTTGACCACCAGCCAGAAGGTTTCGCGCTTGAACAGGAACTCGAAATTGCCCAAGCCGACGAACTTCGTCATCGCCTTGTTCAGCGTCGCCAGATGCAGGGAATAGAGGGCCGGATAGATCACGAGCACGGCGATCAGCAGGATCAGCGGCAGCGTCATCAGGAACGCGGACATCGACTTGCGCCGCAGCGCGTTGCGCAGGCCGGCGCGCCTTCGCCCTGTCGGGGCCGCAGCTGTGCGGTTGGATTGGAATGCGACATCAACCATTACGCAGGTTCCTCGCGCGGGTTGGTTGCACGGCTCGCCGGTCCGGCGGTTGGGCTATAAAGACGAGACCTCGCGCGGCCCGCACGGTCGGCGGCCGCGCGCGAACTCGTCCGTTCGTCAGCTTCGCATGAAGCCTTCACACTCGCCTTCGGCCCAGGCGAGCGTCTTTTCCATGTTTTCACCCTGATAGTATCGCAGACACATCTTGGTCAGCGTGGCCTGGAAGTAGATCTGCTGCGCGACCTTGGGCGGCGCGGGTGACGCCGCGATCGACAGCGTCTGATGATGGTAGGGGTTCGGGTAGTGGTAGAGCGTGCCCTTTGGCGGCGCAGCCTCGGCCCAAACCTTCAACGTCGTGAGCTTTTCGTAGGCCGGCAGGTCATATCCGCCGCTCGCGACCACCATCTTTTCGATCGATGCGGGTTGCGACAGGAAGGACAGCAGGCTCTTGGCCGCCTCCTTGTTCTTCGAGAACGACCAGATCGACCAGAAGAACGGCAGATAGGGCGCGAAGCGTCCTTTCGGCCCCGCTGGGAACCCATGGGTCCAGCATTGCTCTGCGACCTGCGGAGCATCGCGCTTGGCGACCGCCCACGCGCTCGGCGGGTTCATGATCATCGCACCCCGGCCCGAGACCAGCCACTTGTTGTTGGAGGCATCGTCCCACGCGGAAACATCGGGCGGCAGGAAGGCGAGCAACTTCTTGTAGAATTCGAGCGACTGGCGCACCGCGTCGGTCTTGACGGTGAGGTTGCCCTTGGCATCGACCAACTGCGCGCCGAACGACTGGAAGATCGCGCCGGCAGTGTCGACACTGTCGCTGGTTTCGCCGAGACCGATGCCGAACGGGAAGCCGGCCTTGTGGCAGGCTTCAGCCGCCTTGAGGAACGTATCGAGGGTCCAGTTGTCCGCTTTCGGGGGGCTTCCGGCCGGATACATTTCCTGCACGTCGATATTGGCATACTTCTTCATGAGGTCGATGCGGGAGCAGGGACCCTTGATCTGGCTGCCGACGCTGGCGGGAACGCCGAGCCATTTGCCGTCGGCCTGGCCGAGATACTTCACGGTACCGTTGACGTCGCCGTTCAGCTTGATGAGCGGGTCCATGATGTCGTTGACCGGCTCGAGCAGCTCGGCATTGGACTGCGGCCACCACGTCGGCATCTGGAAGATATCGTGACCGGATTTCGCCTGCGCCTCGGCGGCGATGGTGACGATGTTCTTGTTGCCCTGGCTGGTGATGTAGTCGATCTCGACCTCGACCTTTTCCTTGGCGCCCCATTCCTTGACGAGTTCGGTGGACGCACTGTTCGCGCCCGGCACCCAATGATCCCAGAAGCCCATCGTGAGCTTTCCGGCTGCGTAGGCGCCACGTACGTAGGGGGCTGTAATGAGCGCCGCCGATGACAGCGCTGTCGCTGCAACGAATTCTCGCCGCGAAAGCTTCTTCCGTGACATGGCATTCCCTCCCTGGTAGCCGACGGACAAAGACTTTTTAAATCCCGTTGTTGTTTTTGTGCGTCGCGTTCGCGCGACGTCGCGGGATTTCGTTCACACTGATCAGAACAGAATTGCCGGCTGCTGTCGAGAAACGAGATGCCTGTGCCAAGTAGTACTAACGTTGTGGTCAAATCGCAGGCAGTGTCATCGGCATCACTGCAGTTGCCCATGGTTTGCCGCGCTTCCGGTGATCATGCTGCGACGCACGCGAAGGTTGGCGCAGCGATGCTCGTAGACGGCGCGCGGTTGAGCCGCGGGTTTCCGGCCAAGCCCTGACCGAGCCGTGTTTCGTCATGTTGACGGCCGGCGCGACCGATAGACTTGCCGAAGCCGGAAACGATAAGCTCCGGATTCGTCAAACCTGCCCGCCGCGTCAGTCCAATCCACTATCGATCACGGAGACCCGATCATGCTCATCCCGGTAGCGAAGCTGCGAGCGCAATGGAGATTGTGCGCCGCGGTTGGGGCCGCCGCCGTCACGCTGCTTGCAGTGCCTCATATGGTCGATGCGCAGATCGTGCAGGGCGTCGAAAACGGCGCGCGTGAAGGTAACAAGGCCGCCGGACCGGTTGGCGGCGTTCTGGGCGGAGCAATCGGCGGCGTCGTCGGGGTGGTGACCGGCGTGACCGGGGTGCTGACCGGTAACAACAACGCCAACCCTAATGCCGGCAACGGCAAGAATGCACAGGCTCCGGCGTCCGGTGACAAGCAGGGCGCCAAGGCCGCCAAATCGGCCAAGACCGCCGCCAAGGACAAGGGTGCGAAGCAAGCGCCGACCGTGCTGACCCAAGCCGGCGCACCGCAGCTCACGGCCGAACAGATCGTCGCGAACAGCGACGCCAACATCGAGCGGATCAAGAAGGAGCTCAACCTGACGCCGGAGCAGGAGAAGAATTGGGCCGGCTTCAACAGTGCGATGCACTATCTCGGGCACAATGGCGCCGACCGCCTCAACCTGCGCATTGCACGGGCGCAACGCGATCCACCTGATGACATCATCGAGCAGATGCGCAACGAGGCCCAGTTCCTCAATGACCGCGCCGTCGATCAGCGCGGCGTCGCCGACGCCGCCGAGCCGCTCTATGCGAGCCTCGACGACAAGCAGAAACAAATCTTCATCAACGAAATGGTCCGCCTCAGCCACGAACGCGGGCTGGACTAGGGTCATTTCCGCCAGCGGAGTCCGACAGCGGAGTGGGGACGAATAGCCGGGCCACCAGGCCCTGGGGTAGGTTAAAGGCGCAGCACCCGGCTATTCTGCCGCAGCGGCGCGGCCTGGCTAATTCGTCATTTAATGTTGAAGAAAAACGGACCGGATCACGCCCGAGTGATGGCCGAGTCAGGGCCTTGTCGGGAACCGTTTTGCCGACTTGAAAATTTGGCCGGCACATGCGCCGGCCAATTGTTGGGCAGCGGAATAATCCGGCGAAGCTGTTCAGCCCTTCGGGAAGTTCAGTTCCACGCCGATGCCGTCGGGATCGTAGAGGAATATCTGGGTGTCGCCGGTGCGCGGCACGATCTGCTCGCGGAAGCTGACGTTCTTCGCCTGCAGGCGTCTGCGCACGGCGTCGACGTCGGTGGCGGCGAAGGCAATATGATCGAGCCCCCGGTGTCCTCATATTTCTTCTCGGTGCCGCGCACCACGATGCCGTCGCGCGGTTTGCGAGTGCCCATTAAATGGACAGTGGCCTGGCCGCCGGAATGGAGCCAGTAGCCGGGAAAATCGAGCGGCGGACGATCGCCATTCTCAAGCCCGAGCACATCGCAATAGAACGCCTTGGTCTTCTCCAGGTCCTGCGGTTCGATCGTGAAATGCTGTAGTCCACCCAGTGGCATGGTTCTTCTCCCTGAGAAATCGGGTTAAACGAAGCTGAGGTCGGCATCGACGCCCAGCATCCAGGCGCCGACGGTCTCGAAATGGCTGAAGCGCCCCTGCAGTTGCTGGGTCACGGTGTGGATGTCGCGGAAGCGCCGCTCCAACGGATGGCCGTCGAAGATCGCGGTGGCGCCGGCCGTGTTGTAGGCGAAGTCGACGGCTTCCCGCGCCTTGTGGATGGCGTGCGTTGCCGCCATCCGGATCGTCATGCGCTGCGCGACCGTAATGCTGTGCCCGGCAACCAGGTCCTGCCAGATATCCGCCATCGACTGCAGCAGGAAGGCGCGGGCGGCGCGCAGATTGACCTCGGCCTGGGCGAGGCCGGATTGCACCACGGCATTGTCGCGCAGCGTCTGCTTCATGCCGCGCGGCACCTTGTTGCGGGCGACGTCGACGAAATTGTCCAGTGCGCTGCGCGCAATGCCGCAGGCGACCCCGGCGAAGCCGACCTGATAGCAGGTGTGGTTGCTCATCCGGTACAGCGGACCATTCTCGCGGCATTCGCGATCGAATTCGCGGGTGATCGAATGGTCCGCGCGGACGAAGACGTCGGCCAGCGCGAACTGGTCGCTGGCGGTGCCGCGCAGCCCGACCGTGTTCCAGATGTCGGTCCATTCGACGTCTTCGGTCCGCACCAGCATGGTGCGCTCGACTTGCTCGCCATTGGCGTCGCGGCGCGGCGAGCCGTCCGCGGCATAGACCGGGCAGTGGGCGCCGAGCCAGGTGGCGTGCCGGCCGCCGGAGGCAAACGACCAGACCCCGGTGACGCGGTAGCCGCCCGCGCACTCGACCGCCTTGACCTTCGGGCCGGGTCCCCAGGCCAGCACGGCGCGCGGGTCGGCAAACATCTCTTGCGCGACCGGCAGGTCGAGATAGGCCGCCGACATGGCACAGCCGCCGGCCTGGCTCAGGCACCACGCCGTCGAGGCATCGGCCTTGGCGATGGTCTCGATGACATGGAAGAAGGTGACGGGATCGGTCTCGATCCCCTCGGTCGAGCGCGGCAACAGCAGGCGGAACAGCCGCGCCTCATGCAGCCGGTCGAGCAGATCGGGCGGCAGGCGGCGGATCGTCTCGATCTCGTCGGAGGCGGCTGCAACCGCGTCCCTGACCGCCTCGGCGCGGGCGATCACGTCGCGATCGCCGGCAAGATCGGCAGAAGGTGCGCTCATGTTGGCTCCCTCAGGCGCGCCGGATCGTTGCGGAGGCCGCGACGTCAGCCGTCGCGTTGAGCTCCTTGTCGATCTGCTCGATCGACTTGCCCCGGGTCTCGAGCCCGAAGAACAGATAAACAGCGCCCGCCATCAGGAACCAGCAGCCGAGATAGACGAAGGCAGCCGGGATCTGGGTGAGCGGCACATCCGGCTTGAGATAGTTGTTCGAACCGACGATCAGGGCAAGCCCGACCGGCCCGATGATCTTGCCGATGCCGCCGAAGCCGTAGGCCGATCCCATCCCCGTGGTGCGCAGATGCGACGGCCAGACCTCCGCGGCATAGGGGCCGACGATCGCAAAGCCGCCGTCGGCGAAGAAGAACGCGGCGCCGAGCAGCAGCCAGAATGCCGACATGCCGAACAGCGTCGCGTCGTAGTGATAGCCGGCAATGATGGTCAGCGCGCCGGCGCCGAAGCCGAGCAGGCCGCCGGCGATGCGCCGTCCCAGCAGTTCCGAGAACCAGGAGAACGAGATGCGTCCGAGGAAGCCGGTGATGCTGAGCAGGATCATCATCTTGGCGGCCTCCTGCGGCGAGACCTTCAGGAGAAGCACGAACAACGCGGGCGCCCACAGCGTGATGCCGTAGACGCCGGTCTGCGCGCCGGCGTTGCCGAGCCAGGAGACGATCAGGCTGCGCGGATATTTGAACAGGTCGAACCAGCTTGTCTTGACGATTGGGCCGGCGTCGGCCGCGCTCGGCAAGGGCAGCTCCGATGGCGGCATCTGCAGCGCCCAGGCCAGCGACTTGCGGGCTTCGTCATAGCGTCCCTGCCGGCACAGCCAGCGCGGCGACTCCGGAACCCAGAGCCGGACCAGCAGTACCATCGCCGATGGCAACACGCCGATCGCAAACAGCAGCCGCCACTGATCGGTACCCATCACGGCTCCAAGCACCGCGCCGAGGCCGACGCCGAGCGGGATCACGCAGGTGACGAGGCCGCCGACCCAGCCGCGCTTGTGCGAAGGCATGAACTCCTGCACCAGCGGTAGGTCGACACAATAGAGCCCGCCGACGCCGGTGCCGACGAAGAAGCGCAGGATCGCCAGATAAACCCAGCCATTGTCGGGCGTGAAATAGAGCAGGCCGGTCGCGATCGAGAAATTCAGCACGGTGCCGATGAAGACGATGCGGCGTCCGACCCGGTCGGCGAGCCAGCCCCACAGATAGGCGCCGAGGATGGCACCGATGCCGGAACTCATCAGCACGGTGGCCGACTGGCCAAAGGTGAGTTTCCAAGGCCCGATCAGGAACGCGAGCACAAAGCCGATCAGAAAGTAGTCGAAGAATTCCAGCGCATCGCCGATGATGGCCGCCGCAAGGATCTTGATCTGGTTGCCGGTCAGAGTCGTCCGGCGATCGAGAATCTCGAACATGGCACGTCTCCCCATGGCGCCTGTTCGTTGTTGTCCAGAGCGTGCGTCGCGCCAGCGCATCGCCCATAGCGTGAGGCTATCCTCACGCTGTCGCGAACGGCAAGCCCGCACCGACGCGGGGCTCATCTGCACGGGCGCGATAAGCAATTCGGCTTACTGCTACGCACAAATCGTGGTGCGAAAGCCAGATGCGGGCCGCGGGGGCCGTTGACTCCTGCAATGCCGATCGCCCACGTTTGCGTGAGGAACGCTTGAGGGGGAAGGCCGGGTGGACGAAAAGCGCAAGCATCCGCGAACCGAGGTCAATGAACCCGGCTATGTCTCGTCGGGCGGTTCGGTCATGCACTGCACGATCGTGAACATGTCGCCGGAGGGGGCCGCCATCGAGGTCGAGAATCCGGCCTTCGTCCCGCACCGATTCCGCCTCGTGATGGCCCGGAACGCCTCGGTTGTCTATGACTGCCAGGTGATCTGGAGCAAGAAGACGCGGATTGGAGTGAGTTTCGTGACCACCGCCTGAGCGCGGCAATCTCGTGTGGACGCCATGACCGATCGAGCCAGCGTGGGGTGGCTTCGTTACTGAAACAGCAGGTGAAACAACTGCGCCGCAGCGATCTGGCGCTATGACGGCATTCTCAACAAGACGATCGGTGATGCCGTGTTCGCGATCTTCAATTTTCCGGTGCGCCGGGACGACCATGCCGTTCAGGCTTTGCTGGCAGCGCGCGATCCAGCGCCGTTTCCAGGAAAGGCACGACGCCCTGGTGCGGACGATCGGCGCCGGCGACGTCGAGCTCGGCATCGGGATCGGGATGGACAACGGTGACACCAATTTCGGAACGTTCGGCCAGACCCATCGCGACCTGACGGCGGTCGGCACGGTGGTCAATCGCGCGCCACGCGCCCAGGCGATGGCAAAATCCGGCGAGATCCGGGTCACGACGGCCGTGCGTGATCGAACCCGCGACATGATCACCGCGTCCGGTTCCGATTATAGGTTGAAGGGCTTCGACCAGCCGGTTACGCGGGGAAAAAAAGACGGCTCCAGCGTGCCATTGCGCGCCGAAGCCGTCGGGATGGTCGTTTGCCGATTACGAACGTCGCCTCAACGCCGGACCGGCGGCTTCGTTCCCGCCCACCTGAATTCCTTTTGAACCGGGTCAGCGCCACATGCCGCGCATCCGGGCGCCAATATCGATCGGCGGCGCACGGCTGGCGGAGGAGGTCTGCGCGGCCGCGGCGCGCGGCCAGCTGGTCCGCTCGAACATCGGCAGCAGCCGCTCCGGGATGAAGCGGGTGCGCGAGGCGTACATGTGGCGGTCGCCCTTGGCGGCCTGGCCGTGGACGAAAAAGCGCTGCGGTACGAGCAGATGCAGATCGTCCTTGGCGCGGGTCATGGCGACATAGAGCAGGCGGCGCTCCTCCTCGAGTTCAGCGGACGTGCCGGCGCCGAGATCGGAGGGCATGCAGCCGTCGACGACGTTGAGCACGTAGACGGATTTCCATTCCTGCCCCTTGGCGGAGTGGATGGTCGACAGGATCAGATAATCCTCGTCGAGCAGCGGCACACCGGCCTGGTCGCTGGTCGCATCGGGCGGATCGAGCGTGAGCTCGGTGAGGAAGCGTTCGCGTGACGGATAGCCGGCGGCGATCTGCTCGAGCTGAATGAGGTCGGCGCGGCGGACTTCGCTGTCCTCGTGGATTCGATCGAGATGCGGCTCGTACCAGAGGCGCGCGCGTTCGATGTCGACGGGCCATTCCGAGTAGCGGAGGTTCTCGATCGCCTCGACGAACAGCCGCCAGTCGGCGCCGGCGCGGGGCGGGGCAGGCAGCGCAACCAGTGCCGCGATCGGATCGGCGGCCTCAGCCATGCGGTCGAGCACGCGCTGCGCCGAGGCCGGCCCGACGCCGGGCAACAGATGCAGGATACGAAAGCCGGCGACCCGGTCGCGCGGATTGGCGGTGAAGCGCAGCAGCGCCAGCATATCCTTGACGTGCGCGGCATCGAGGAATTTGAGGCCGCCGAACTTCACGAAGGGAATGTTGCGGCGGGTCAGCTCGACCTCCAGCGGACCGCTGTGCGAGGAGGTGCGGAACAACACCGCCTGATGCTTCAACAGCGTGCCTTCCTCACGGTTGGCCAGCACCTGCTCGACGATGTAACGGGCCTGATCAGCTTCGTCGCGGATGGTGACGAGCAGCGGCTTGCGGGTCGAGGTCCGGTCGGTCCACAGGTTCTTGGTGAAGCGTTCCTTGGCGAGCGAGATGACGCCATTGGCGGCCGCCAGGATCGGCTGCGTCGAGCGATAGTTGCGGTCGAGCGTGACGATCTCGGCGGCCGGGCTGAACTGCGCCGGGAAGTCGAGGATGTTGCGCACGGTGGCGGCGCGGAACGAGTAGATCGACTGCGCGTCGTCGCCGACGACGGTGAGCCCGCGTCCCGCCGGCTTGAGTGCGAGCAGGATGGAGGACTGCAGGCGGTTGGTGTCCTGATATTCGTCGACCATCACGTGGTCGAAGCGGCCGCCGATCTCCTCGGCCAAGGCCGTATCGGTCACCATCTGCGCCCAGTACAGCAGCAGGTCGTCGTAATCGAGCACGTTCTGCCGCTGCTTGGCTTCGACATAGCCCGCGAACAATTGCTTCAACTCGCTGGCCCAGCCGGAGCACCACGGGAAGAACTGGCCGAGCACAGCCTCGATCGGCATCTCCGCGTTGACGCAGCGCGAGTAGATCGAAAGGCATGTGCCTTTGGTGGGAAACCGGCTTTCGGTGCGGGAGAAACCGAGATCGTGGCGGACCAGGTTCATCAGGTCGGCGGAGTCCTCACGGTCATGGATCGTGAAAGCCGGGTCGAGGGCGATGCGTTCGGCGAATTCCCGGAGCAGCCGCGCGCCGATGCCGTGGAACGTGCCAGCCCAATTCAGCGCATCGGTCATGACGGAGGCGCGATCGCCGAGCACGCGCCGCGCGATGCGTTCGACGCGGCCGGCCATCTCGGCGGCTGCGCGTCGCGAAAAGGTCATCAACAGGATGCGCCGCGGATCAGCGCCCGCGACGATCAGATGAGCGACGCGATGGGCGAGCGTATTGGTCTTGCCGGAGCCTGCGCCCGCGATCACCAGCAACGGGGCGCCGACGATGCCATCCGTGCCGACCCCGTGCTCGACGGCACGGCGCTGCTCGGAATTGAGCGCATCGAGATAGGCTGTGTTGGCAAGATCAGGCACGAATCACCCCCACGAAACGCTAACAGACATTGCGATTCCGTGGAGCCGGCGCACCCGCGTGGGAGCAGAGAAATTAGATTGACATTAACGCACCGCGGAGCACAACCGCGTCATGGGTGACGTTTCCAAATCCGACACGCCGCTGAAGGCGACGTTCAGAGTGCGGCTGAACGGCGAGACGGTGACACTCGCGACCGTCGGTCAGGCCTACCGCTTCATCAGCAATCTCAGCGCCGTCGAATGGATGGAGTTCCGCTCACTGCATGACGACGCGCTGGTCGCGCTGGAACGCGCGGCCGGTAACGCCATGCTGACGGTGCAAGCAACCTCCGCGCTGCGAATGCTGTTCGTCCGCGCCAAATTGCTTTGAAAAGAATGGGCCGCCTTGGCCCTCCGCGGCGGCCCGAGAGTGCGGCCGAAGCGCATTGCGCACCCGGCCGTCGCGTGTACCGCCGTTACCTTGTTTGCGGCCATAACGAACGGGCCTTACGAAAGGCGCGCCGATTCGGCTGTAGCTGCAACACCACAATCAGTGGCCGACGTCGTCGACGAGGCGGTCATACACAAGGGCAGAGCGCAGATTCATCGTTGCGATCTTCAAATAGCCGGGTTCGCGCATGGCGTTGTTGAACATCATGATCGCCGTCTTCCAGTACCCGCGTTCGCGCTGATCCGCGTTCAATGCTGACAGGTAATCCGCCGCGTCGCCAACGGTCGCGAGTGTTCGCCCGTCTTTCAGCATGATCGGGAACGCAAGCGGCGACCGCTTCTCCAGTTCCAGCACGAAGGGCTCCCCCAAAAGGCAAACAGCAATAACAGAACAGACCTAGCTGCGCCGCTATATCAAAGCCTTAAGGGAGTGTCCGGCCTGGTCCGGGTTGGGCGGTTCAGAAGGAATCCGCCAGTGCGATCTCCGCCCTGAGGGCATCGATGCGCCGTTCGGCCTCCTCTGATGTCAGGTCGCGCGCGTACTGGTTCGGCTGATAGGCCTCCTCGGCCAGGGTCCTCAACCGCAGCGCCTGGGCACGCGACATCAGCCCGCCCAGCCGCTCCGCAACCCCGCCAAATCTCACCGCTGCCATGCTCATCGCTCACCTCGCTTGCCTGAACGTGACTTGACAATATGTTCTATTTTTGTTCTAAGAAGCCATGGACAATAAAATTACTGAAATTCGTCGCAAGATCAGCACTTTGCGGGCTGAGATGACACTGGTCGAAGCGTCGATCCGGGATCAGGTCAACCGCGATCTGGATTGCAGCGAAGCGTCATACCGGCTGATGGCGATGCGCGCCGAAGTGACCGAGCTCATCAGCCGGTGGAAGGCCGCCGGCGGCGGCGAGCGCCTCCCCGCGGTGCGGGAGCGGTTGAGCCGAAGCTTTGCGGATCGCTCCGTTGTGACCGGCAAGCCGGCTCCCGACAAATCGGACAAGGGCAGGCTCAGGCCCAGCAACGCGAGGGTTTGATCGGTCCGCCCGAACAGGACAGCGCGCCACCCACCGGGCTGGAGCCGAAATCTGGTTTCGAGGCGGGAACCCTGACCGCGGGTGGGCATTTCCTTGTGGTGAGAGCCAACGCCATAGCATCGCCCAGCGCCATGATCGCCGATCCGACCGCGCCACCGCGGGCATCGATGAATGACGATCGCAGTCCGTTGCTGACGCTGATCTCCTGCATCAGCTGCATCAGGACGATGCGGCTTGAGAGCAGCTCTCCGGGCAGCGAGGGCAAGGACATCCTTCAATATCGCTGCGAACAATGCAGCCGCATCGAACGGGTGCAATTGGTGCGGCGAACCTGGCCAGCGGACCGTTAGCCCTCCGTTTGAAAATTATGACCGCGCTCTCGCTTTTCTGGGCACATCTTCATTTGCCGGGAGATCGTCCGACACGCTTTCGGAGCGTTGCCCCGTCAGCTTCGAGAGTTCGCGGCTGAGGTCGTGAATGTGGTACGGCTTGCGCAGGACTGGAAAGTCGGACCGCACGTCGCGCGCACTCTCGCTGTAGCCCGTCGTCAGCAGGATCGGCAGCTCGGGCCTCCTGTCCCGGATCGTGCGCGCCAACTTCAGCCCATCCATCTTGCCGGGCATCACGATGTCGCTGAACACCACATCGATCCCGTTGGCGTCGATTTCCGATAAGGCAGCCTCTGCGCTCGAAGCCCAGCGCACAGTGTAGCCGAGCTGTTCGAGCAGGCCGGTGCTCGCATCCGCGACGGCCGGATTGTCCTCGATCAACAGGACCGTCGCTGAGCCGCGGACGCTGTGGCCCGCGGTCGTACCCGTTGCGGCCGCGGTCCCGCGCGGGAGGTAGATGCTGACCGTGGTGCCCTTGCCAAGCGTGCTTGCAATCTCGATCCGGCCGTCGGCCTGGTGCGCGAAGCCGTGGACCTGGGACAGTCCGAGGCCGGTCCCTTTGCCGATCGGCTTGGTGGTGAAGAACGGGTCGAAGACCTTGCTCAGCACATCCTGGGGGATGCCTTCGCCGGTATCGGCCACGCCGACGGCCACCTCGGTGGTTGCGGGTACGTTTCGGGCCGAGACCGTCAGTGTACCGCCACTAGCCATCGCGTCCCGCGCATTGACGACAAGGTTGATCAGCGCGGTCTCAAACTCGTTGGGGTCAACGAAGACCGGCCAGAGATCCGGCTCGATCTCCATGTTCAGCTTGATCGCGCCGCCGAGCGCGCTGCTCAGCACCTCGCGCACCGCGGTGATCCTGTCGGCGACATGGATGGTCTGCGGGTTGACGCTCTGGCGGCGCGCGAAGGTGAGCAGTTGGCTGGTCAGGGATGCGGCGCGCTCGGATGCGGTTTCGATCGCGCTCAGGGCAAGCTGGCCACGCTCGCTCGTCACCTCGCGCTTGATCCGGTGCAGATTGCCCGAAATGATCATCAGCAGGTTGTTGAAGTCGTGCGCGACGCCGCCGGTCAATTGGCCCAGCGCATCCATCTTCTGCGATTCCGCCAGTTGTCGCTGCACCAGTTCGAGCTTCTGCTGCGCCTCGCGCCGCTCGGAAATGTCCCGCGTGATCTTGGCAAAGCCGACCAGGCTGCCGTCGCTGTCGCGGATCGGGTCGATCACGACGCTGGCCCAGAAGAACGAGCCGTCCTTGCGGACGCGCCAGCCATCCTCCTCGTAGTGCCCGGTCTCTTCCGCGATCTTGAGCGCACGGGCCGGCTTGCCCACGGCCTGGTCGGCCGGCGTGTAAAACCGCGCGAAGCTCTGGCCGATGATTTCGCCGGGCGAATAGCCCTTGATGCGTTCGCCGCCGGCGTTCCAGTTGGCGACGATGCCCTCCGGCGTCAGCATGTACAGCGCGTAGTCGGTGACATTGCTCACCAGCAGGCGGAACTGGCTTTCGCTGGCCGCGAGATCCGCGCGGGCCTGCCGGCGCTCGGTGATGTCGCGGGTGACCATCGCGTAGCCGACGAGCTTGCGCTTCTCGTAGATGGGATCGATGACGATAGAGGCGTAGAATTGCGAACCATCCTTGCGGACGCACCAACCCTCCGCCACGGCATGCTTTTCTTTCCGCGCCATTTGCAACGCTTTCGCGGCAAGTCCGGATGCGCGGTCGTCCGCGGTATACAAGAGTGCGAAGTGCTTGCCGAGGATCGCCTTAGCCGGATAGCCGGTGATGCGCTCGGCGCCCTTGTTCCAGTTGATCACCCGTCCATCGGGGGCGAGCGTGCAAATCCCATAGTCAATCGCCCCTCCAACCAACAGCTGGAAGCTGCGCTCGCTTTCGAAGATGCCCCGCTTGAGCTGGTCTGATTTCTTAACCATCACCAATCCTGCCAACGCCGGGAACGTTCCGGCGAGGCCAATGTTCCAATGCGGATCAAATGCGCCGATCGGGCCCAAGCAATACGAACGGCTTACGCTACTGCGCAAGAAGTTCCAATGCGCATTGGAACTTTTGGTTCCATTCGCGATTAAGCCCCTCGGTTTGCGTCACAAATCGCGGTTTTGGCGTTTTCCCGCTTGAATAGATTAAGGGCAGTCATTCTTATGGTCACACTGGCTCCTCCGAGTCCCTGGATTCGTAGCCAGCGCGTAGGGGAAATTACATGACCGATCTCGGTTCGCCGCCTCGTCCCCGTGCTGAAACACGCCGCGCCCAATCATCGAACGGAAGCCTCGATTCCTCGCACGACCTGCTGCAATCGCTGCAGGCGATGCGCGGTGGCGACTTCTCGGTTCGGATGCGTGGCGACTATCTCGGTATCGACGGCAAAATCGCGGACGCCTTCAACGAAATCGCCGCCGCCAACGAGCGCATGGCGCAGCAATTGGCGCGCGTCGGACAGGTCGTCGGCCGTGAGGGACAGACCCGCCAGCGCGTCAATTTCGGCCTCGCCAGCGGCGCCTGGGCCGACATGGAGAGCTCGGTCAACACCCTGATCGACGATTTGCTGTGGCCGACTCGCGAGGTCACCCGCGCGGTCGCCGCGGTGGCGCAGGGCGACCTGCTGCAGACCGTGCAACTCGACGTCGAAGGCAGGCCGCTGCGCGGCGAATTCCTGCAGTCGGCGAACATCGTCAACACGATGATCAAGCAGCTCTCGGTGTTCACCTCGGAGGTGACGCGCGTGGCCCGCGAAGTCGGCACCGAGGGCAAGCTCGGCGGCCAGGCCCAGGTGCCGGAAGTGACCGGCGTCTGGAAGGACCTGACCGAGAGCGTCAACTCGATGGCCAACAACCTGACCGGCCAGGTCCGCAACATCGCCGAGGTGACGATCGCGGTCGCCAACGGCGACTTGTCCAAGAAGATCACGGTCGACGTCCGCGGCGAGATCCTGCAGCTGAAGGAGGCCATCAATACGATGGTCGATCAGCTGCGTTCATTCGCCTCGGAAGTGACGCGCGTGGCGCGCGAGGTCGGCACCGATGGCAAACTCGGCGGCCAGGCGATCGTGCCCGGCGTTGCGGGCACCTGGAAGGACCTGACCGACTCGGTGAACGCGATGTGCGGCAACCTGACCGCTCAGGTTCGCAACATCGCCAACGTGACCACGGCGGTGGCGCGCGGTGACCTGTCGCGCAAGATCACGGTCGACGTCAGCGGCGAGATCCTCGAGTTGAAGGACACCATCAACACGATGGTGGACCAGCTCAACTCGTTTGCGTCGGAAGTGACGCGCGTGGCGCGCGAAGTCGGCACCGAAGGCAAGCTCGGCGGCCAGGCCCAGGTGCCCGGCGTCGCCGGCACTTGGAAGGACCTCACCGACAACGTCAACTTCATGGCGTCGAACCTGACCGCCCAGGTCCGCAACATCGCCGACGTCGCGACCGCGATCGCCGGCGGCGACTTGTCGAAGAAGATCACGGTGAACGTGTCGGGCGAGATCCTTCAGCTGAAGGAGACCCTCAACACGATGGTCGACCAGCTCAACGCCTTCGCCTCCGAAGTGACGCGCGTGGCGCGCGAGGTCGGCACCGAAGGCAAGCTCGGCGGCCAGGCCAACGTGCTCGGCGTCGCCGGCACCTGGAAGGACCTCACCGACAACGTCAACTTCATGGCGTCGAACCTGACCGCGCAGGTTCGCAATATCGCCGGCGTCACCACCGCGGTCGCCAATGGCGACCTGTCGAAGAAGATCACGGTCGACGTGCGCGGCGAAATCCTCGAGCTCAAGGACACCATCAACACGATGGTGGACCAGCTCAACGCCTTCGCCGGCGAGGTGACGCGCGTGGCGCGCGAGGTCGGCACCGAGGGCAAGCTCGGCGGCCAGGCCGAGGTGCGCGGCGTCGCAGGCACCTGGAAGGATTTGACCGACAGCGTCAACTCGATGGCCTCGAACCTGACGGCACAGGTCCGCAACATCGCCGAGGTCGCGACCGCGGTGGCGAAGGGCGACCTGTCGAAGAAGATCACAGTGAACGTGTCGGGCGAAATCCTCCAGCTGAAGGAAACGCTCAACACGATGGTCGACCAGCTCAACGCCTTCGCCGGCGAAGTGACGCGCGTGGCGCGCGAGGTCGGCACCGACGGCAAGCTCGGCGGCCAGGCCGAAGTGCCCGGCGTCGCCGGCACCTGGAAAGACTTGACGGACAGCGTCAACTCCATGGCCGGCAACCTGACGGCTCAGGTCCGCAACATCGCCGAGGTCGCGACCGCGATCGCCGGCGGCGACCTGTCGCGCAAGATCACGGTCGACGTGCGCGGCGAGATCCTTCAGCTGAAGGAAACGCTGAACACGATGGTCGACCAGCTCAACCGCTTCGCCGGCGAGGTGACGCGCGTGGCGCGCGAGGTCGGCACCGACGGCAGCCTCGGCGGCCAGGCCAACGTGCCCGGCGTCGCCGGCACCTGGAAGGACCTCACCGACAGCGTCAACTCGATGGCCGGCAACCTCACGGCACAGGTCCGCAACATCGCCGAGGTGACGACGGCCGTGGCGCGCGGCGACCTGTCGCGCAAGATCACGGTCGACGTGAAGGGCGAAATCCTCGAGCTGAAGAACACCATCAACACGATGGTCGATCAGCTCAACGGCTTCGCCGGCGAAGTGACGCGCGTGGCGCGCGAGGTCGGCACCGAAGGCAAGCTCGGCGGTCAGGCCGAAGTGCCCGGCGTCGCCGGCACCTGGAAAGATTTGACCGACAACGTCAACTTCATGGCGTCGAATCTGACCGCGCAGGTCCGCAACATCGCCGAGGTCGCGACCGCGATCGCCGGCGGCGACCTGTCGAAGAAGATTACGGTGGACGTGCGCGGCGAGATCTTGCTGCTCAAGGACACCCTGAACACGATGGTCGAGCAGCTTCGCTCGTTCGCCGCCGAAGTGACCCGCGTGGCGCGCGAGGTCGGCACCGAAGGACGGCTGGGCGGCCAGGCCGTGGTGCCCGGCGTCGGCGGCACCTGGAAGGACCTCACCGACAATGTCAACCTCTTGGCCGCGAACCTGACCACACAGGTCCGCAACATCGCCGAAGTGACGACGGCCGTGGCGCGCGGCGACCTGTCGCGCAAGATCACGGTCGACGTGAAGGGCGAAATCCTCGAGCTGAAGAACACCATCAACACGATGGTGGACCAGCTCAACGCCTTCGCCGGCGAGGTGACGCGCGTGGCGCGCGAAGTTGGCACCGAGGGCAAGCTGGGCGGCCAGGCCGAAGTGCGCGGCGTTGCCGGCACCTGGAAGGATTTGACCGATACCGTCAACGTCATGGCGGCGAACCTGACCGAGCAGGTGCGCGGCATCGTCAAGGTGGTGACCGCGGTCGCCAACGGCGACCTGAAGCAGAACCTGACGGTGAAGTCGAAGGGCGAGGTGGCAGCGCTCGCCGACACCATCAACAACATGACCGAGACGCTTGCGACCTTCGCCGAACAGGTCACCAGCGTGGCGCGCGAAGTCGGCGTCGAGGGCCGGCTCGGCGGTCAGGCCAACGTGCCCGGCACCGAAGGCACCTGGAAGGACTTGACCGGCAACGTCAATCTGCTCGCAGCCAACCTGACCTCCCAGGTGCGCGCGATCGCGGAAGTGGCGACCGCCGTGACCAAGGGCGACCTGACACGCTCGATCCAGGTCGACGTGCGCGGCGAAGTCGCGGAGCTGAAGGACAACATCAACACGATGATCGGCAACCTCCGTCTCACCACGGAGCGCAACACCGAGCAGGACTGGCTGAAGACCAATCTGGCGCGCTTCACCAACATGCTGCAGGGCCAGCGCGATCTTGCGACCGTCGGCCGCCTGCTGCTGACCGAGCTGGCGCCGCTGATCAACGCGCATATGGGCGTGATCTACCAGGTCGACAATCCCGAGAATGCGCAGCTGCGCTTGCTGTCGGCTTATGCCAGCGACAGCAGCAATCCGCATCCGCAGATCGTTCAGTTCGGCGAAGGACTGATCGGCCAGTGCGCACTCGACAAGCGCCAGCGCCTCGTCTCGGACATTCCCGGCGACGCGGTGCCGGTCAATTCGGCGCTGATGCGGATCATGCCGAAGAACCTCGTCGTATTCCCGGTGCTGTTCGAGAACCAGGTCAAGGCGGTGATCGAGCTGTCCTCGATCTCGTCGTTCACGACATCGCAGATCACCTTCCTCGAACAGCTGACCGACAGCATCGGCATCGTGCTCAACAGTATCGAGGCGACGATGCAGACCGAGGCGCTGCTCAAGCAGTCGCAGCAGCTCGCCGGCGAATTGCAGACCCAGCAGAAGGAGCTGCAGCAGACCAACGACCAGCTCGAGCAGAAGGCCCAGCAGCTGGCCGAACGCAATGTCGACGTCGAGCGCAAGAACCAGGAAATCGAGCAGGCCCGCCGCGCGCTGGAGGAGAAGGCGACCGAGCTGTCGCTGACCTCGAAGTACAAGTCCGAATTCCTCGCCAACATGTCGCACGAGCTGCGCACGCCGCTGAACTCGATCCTGATCCTGGGCCAGCAGCTCACCGAGAATCCGGACGGCAATCTGACCGGCAAGCAGGTCGAATTCGCCCGCACCATTCACGGCGCCGGCACCGACCTGCTGAACCTGATCAGCGACATCCTCGATCTGTCCAAGATCGAGTCCGGCACGGTGACGGTCGATGCCGAGGAAATCCTCACCTCGAGCCTGCTCGAGACGGTCGGGCGGCCGTTCCGGCACGAGGCGGAGAACCGGCATCTGTCCTTCAGCATCGATGTCGACGCCAATCTTGCGCGCAGCATGGTGACGGACTCCAAGCGGCTGCAGCAGGTGCTGAAGAATCTGCTGTCCAACGCATTCAAGTTCACCGCGGAGGGCGGTGTCAGCCTGACCGTGTCGGCCGCACTGGGCGGCTGGAGCGCCGAGCATCCGATCCTGAACGCCGCACCAGCCGTGGTCGCATTCGAAGTGTCGGATACCGGCATCGGCATTCCTCAGGACAAGCAGAAGCTGATCTTCGAGGCGTTCCAGCAGGCCGACGCCGGCACCAGCCGCAAATATGGTGGCACGGGCCTTGGCCTTGCCATCAGCCGCGAACTGGCGGGCCTGCTCGGCGGCGAGATCCATCTGCGGAGTGCGCCGAGCAAGGGTTCGACTTTCACGCTCTATTTGCCGCTGAAATATGCCGGACCGTCGGTGGCCTTGCGCCCGCAGGCGCAGGCGCTGGCGATGCCGCACACGGCGGCGCCATCGCTGCAGTCGTCCGGCACACAGGAGCGCGTGATTGAGCAGCTGCCGGACGACCGGCTCGATCTCGAGCCCGGCGATACGATCCTCTTGATCGTCGAGGACGACCCGCATTACGCGCGGGTGCTGATCGATCTGGCGCGCGACAAGGGCTTCAAGGTGCTAGTCGCAAGCCGCGGCGCCGAGGCGCTGGATCTCGCCAAGCAGTTCCAGCCGAGCGCGGTTTCGCTCGACGTCTTCCTGCCCGACATGCTGGGCTGGACGGTGCTGAGCCAGCTCAAGCACAATCCGCTGACTCGTCATATTCCAGTCCAGATCATTACGCTCGACGAGGACCGGCAACATGCGCTGGCGCGCGGCGCCTTCTCCTTCGTCAACAAGCCGACCACGACCGAGGGCGTCAGCGCGGCGCTGTCGCAGATCAAGGAATACGCCAGACCGCGTCGCAAGCGCCTGCTGATCGTGGAGGACAATGCGGCGGAGCAGCTCAGCATTACCGAGTTGCTCGGTCACGAGGATATCGAGATCGTGACCAGCGGAACCGGGGCAGGGGCGCTCTCAACGTTGCGCGAGCATCCATGCGACTGTGTCGTGCTCGATCTGCGCCTGCCCGACATGAGCGGCTTCGAGGTGCTGGATCATATCCGCAAGGACGAGACGCTCTCCAGTATACCCGTTGTCGTGTTTACCGGCCGGGAACTTTCGGCCGAAGAGGACGCGGAACTGCACACGATGGCGCGCAGCATCGTCGTCAAAGGAGTGGAGTCGCCGGAACGCCTGCTCGACGAAACGTCACTGTTCCTGCACCGTGTGATCACGGAATTGCCTGTCGAAAAACAGAGGATGCTGGAGAAGCTAAATAGTTCCGATGAGGATCTTATTGGCAAGACCGCGCTCCTGGTCGACGACGACGCCCGCAACATCTTCGCGCTGTCGAGCGTGCTGGAGCGGCGAGGTATGAAGGTGTTGACTGCGACAACCGGTCACGAGGCGATCTCGCTGGTGGAGTCCAATCCGAAGATCGCGATCGTGCTGATGGACATCATGATGCCGCAGATGGACGGTTACCAGACCATCGGCGCCATCCGGCAAAATCCCGCCTTTGCGCGGCTGCCGATCATCGCGCTGACTGCGAAGGCGATGAAAGGTGACCGGGAGAAATGCCTGGAAGCAGGCGCATCCGATTATCTGGCGAAACCCGTGAACACCGAGCAACTGCTGTTGGCGATCCGCATGTGGCTGCACCGCTGATCGGCGATCGAATATGATGGACCATGAAAAGGTAAACATCCTTCTGGTCGATGACCAGCCGGCCAAGCTGCTGGCTTATGAGGTCATCCTGAAGGAGCTCGGCGAGACGCTGGTGGCCGCTTCGTCGGGCCGCGAGGCGCTGGAGTTCCTGCTCAAGAATGAAGTCGCGGTCATTCTGGTCGACGTCTGCATGCCCGAGCTCGACGGCTTCGAGCTCGCCGCGATGATCCGCGAGCATCCGCGCTTTCAAAAGACCGCGATGATCTTCATCTCGGCAATCCAGGTCAGCGACATCGATCGGCTGCGCGGCTACGAAATGGGCGCGGTCGATTACGTGCCGGTGCCGGTTGTGCCGGAAGTGTTGCGCGCAAAGATTCGCGTGTTCGCCGAGCTCTACCGCAAGACGCGGCAGCTCGAACGCCTCAATGCCGAGCTCGAGGACCGGGTGCGCGCGCGCACCGCCGAGCTCGAGCAGTCGACCACACGGCTGGTCGAAAGCGAGGCGCGCCGCAGCATGGCGATTGCCGCGGGCAAGATGGGCTCCTGGGATTGGGATTGGGTCAACGGCGACTGGATGTGGGACGAGGGGCAATACAAGATCTTCGGCGTCGATCCGAAATCCTTCGCACTGACCTCCGATAATATCCGAACGCTGTTTCATCCCGACGATGTCGAACAACTCCGGCAGGGCTGGACCGGCTTCGGCAACGGCCACACCTCCTATGAGGCCGAATTCCGCGTCGTGCGGCCGAACGGCGAGATCCGCTGGTGCGTCGGCACGGCTGCGGCGACCAGCGACAGGAACGGCAGGGTGGTGCGGGTCAGCGGCGTCACCGTCGACATCACCGATCGCAAGAAGGCCGAGGAACGGCAGAGCCTGTTGACCCGCGAGGTCGACCATCGCGCCAAGAACGCGCTCGCGCTGGCGCAGTCGATCGTGCGCCTGACGCGCGCGCAGAACGTGACCGCCTATGTGCGGGCGGTCGAGGGCCGCATCACCGCGCTGGCGCGCGTTCACACCGTGCTGTCGCTGTCGAGCTGGCAGGGCGCCGAAATCCGGCGGCTGGTGACCGAGGAGATCGCGCCTTATTCCGAGGCCGGGCAGATCCGGATCGACGGCGGAGAGGTGCAGTTGCAGCCGGCGACCGCGCAGACGCTGGCACTGGCGCTGCACGAGCTCGTCACCAATTCCGCCAAATATGGCAGCCTGTCGGTGTTGCCGGGCCGGCTCGCGATCACCTGGGAAGTGGCGGACGACACGCTGATCCTGGCCTGGGTGGAATCCGGCGGGCCTCCAGTGACCAAGCCGAAGCAGAAGGGCTTCGGCACACGAAGTGTCATCGCCAGCATCGAAACCCAACTCGGCGGACGGGCCGACTTTGATTGGCGCGCCGAGGGCCTGATCTGCCGGCTCACGGTTCCTCTCAAGCCGCCGGTTGGAGAAGCAGCGGCCTACCGCGATCTGTCGACGACGGCCGAGCGCAAGCCCATGGTCAGTTCCCGGGCCGTCTAAAGCGCGATGAGATCAGGTTGAATCGTCATCGCGCTTTAGCTCCTTGTTTGAGCATGATCTTTTCGGGAAAACCGCTTCGCACTTTTCCGGATCATGCTTTAGTGCATCCTGTGGAGCGCTCGCCTGTTGATGTGACGGCGCTTCCCAACGGCCATTGATACAGACGACATTGTGAACGCATCCTGCGCGCGAACTGCGCTATGAGCGGCGCGTCTGACAGCGACCTCGCGCGAGGAGCAAATGCGTAAGACAAACCTTGCCGGCGTGAGCATTTCCGCCGTCATCCTCGCAGCGACCAGCATCGCGCGGTCGGGCGCTGAACCTGTGCTGAAGGGCGCGGAGGCCTTCGGCGACTGGCAGCGCGACAGACCGGGCACGGTGCGTCTGATCACGCCGCAGGACTTGCCCAAGCCGGGGGCAACGGCCTCCAGCAGCAACTCACCCCGCGTCGTGTCGCGCCCCGCATCGGCGGCGCCGCAGGTGCCGGCGGGGTTCAAGGTCGAGTTGTTTGCGAGCGGGCTGAGTGGTCCGCGCATTATCCGGACCGCGCCCAACGGCGATATCTTCGTCGTGGAAACCAGCTCCGGCCGCATCCGAGTCCTGCGCAGCGCCGACGCCGCCACCAAGCCGGCGACCAATGAGGTCTACGCAACCGGACTGAACCGGCCGTTCGGCATCGCGTTCTTTCCAAACGGCGACAATCCGCAATGGCTCTACGTCGCCAACACTGACAGCGTCGTGCGCTTTGCCTACCGCAACGGCGATCTCAGGGCGTCGGGAAAGCCTGAGAGCATTGTCGCCCGGCTGCCGCGCGGCTACAGCCATTCGACGCGGGACATCGTGTTCACGCCCGACGACAAGCGGATGCTAGTGTCGGTGGGCTCCGCCGGCAACGCGGGCGAGGGCCTTGGCCGGCCGCCGGAAGGTATCGAGAGCTGGAGCCGCGATCACGCGCTTGGCGCTGCCTGGGGATCGGAAACCGACCGTGCGGCTGTGCTGGCCTTCGATCCCGACGGCAAGAACCAGAAACTGTTCGCCACCGGTATCCGCAACTGCGTCGGACTTGCGATCCAGCCTGGAAGCGGCACGCCCTGGTGTTCGACCAACGAGCGCGACGGCCGCGGCGACAACCTCGTGCCCGACTATGTGACGCGTATCCGCGAGGGCGCGTTCTACGGCTGGCCCTGGTACTATATCGGCGCCAACGAAGACCCCGCGCATACGGGCGCGCGGCCCGACCTCAAGGACAAGGTCACTATTCCCGACGTGTTGTTGCAGGCGCACTCGGCCTCACTCGGCCTGACCTTCTACACCGGCAGCAGCTTTCCACCCGAGTATCGCGGCGACGCGTTTGCAGCCGAACACGGCTCGTGGAATCGCGCGAAGCGAACCGGCTACAAGGTCATTCGCATCAGGTTGAAGGACGGGGTGCCGACCGGCGAGTACGAGGATTTCGTCACCGGCTTTGTTATCGACGACAATGAGGTCTGGGGCCGTCCGGTGGGCGTCACCGTGGCGCGGGACGGCGCGCTGCTGGTCTCCGAGGACGGCAACGGCACGATTTGGCGCGTCAGCCACGACTAGCCGTTCGGACGGCGGCGGCTACCCCAGTCCGTCCTTGAGGCCGTATTCCTCATAGATGGTCAGGGGGTCGGTATCGGGAAACAACCGGCACTTGGCTTGCGCAAGATGCAGCGTGACGGCTCCGGCCTCACATCTCGCGGTCAGGAGCTTCCGGACGTCCTCCATATGCGCGCGCGGCTGATGCTTCGACGGTAACTGTTCGAGCGCGACCAGCGCGGTGGCCAGAGCTTCCGTGACCACCCAATCGTCGTGCCCGGTAATTCCCTTTCGCGGCATCACCACACCCTCCGTCGCACCGGCTGCGACATTGTAGCGCGAGAAGGGTGGGGGCTGTCATCAGCCAACATGGGCAGGGCGGCCAGGAACCGGTTGGCGCAGTCCTGCCACGATGCGCCGCACGGAACCAGCGTGGCAGCGCGCACACGGAATGCTTAGAACGACGGTAGGGCCCTTTATCACCCAGTCAACCCGCCCGATGTTCGATCCCTGTCTCTCGGCCTGGAGCCTTGTCCCCGACGGCGATCCGATCGTGACGCACGCCGCACGGTTGCTGCCGGTGCTGCGGCACGGCGAACCGGCAATGCTCAAGCTCTCGAACGAGCCGGACGAGCGCCTCGGCGCCATCGTCATGGAGTGGTGGGATGGCGATCCGCTCGCCGAGATCGACCTGCAGATTGCAAACCTTGCCGCGGCTGAACTCGACCGGATGGCGTAGGGCGCGCAGCGACTACGCCGCGGCGGCGTTGGCTCCGTTGGGCGACACACTCAAGATCCGCCATTTCGATATGTCGAAGAAGTAGGCGGCCTTGATACGCGCGGACGCGGGATCCGGCGCCTGAATCGCCGTGTGGAATTTCCGCTCCCCATCGCTGAGCGAAATCCGGAATGTCTGCATTGGTCGAACCTCCACGCGCGGATGCTGCGGCACGGCCGGTTAACATCCGGTTGCTGGCCGCGGTCCTGCGCGGCGCACGCGCGCGTCTCACGCGCTGCCGTTCTCTTGTGAATCCCGCGGCAGCCGCACCATCGTGTCTTCTGCACCAACGACGCGTCCGTCCTGCGCTCTCAGCTCGAGGCGGCGCACCGGCAGTCCATTCTTTCGATCAACCAGCAGCACATGCGCTTCGTCGGGCTCAAAGAAGAAGTCCTCACCCCACTGCCGGAGCGCGACAAGGAGCGGGAACAGCCCGCGTCCCTTTTCGGTCAGCACATATTCCTGATACGGGCTGCCGTCCGCCGCAGGCACGGTCTCCATGATTCCATGCGCCAGCAGATTACGGAGCCGGGCGGAGAGGATGTTCTTGGCAAGCCCGAGGCTTTTCTGAAATTCGCCGAACCGGCGCAGCCCGTCGAATGCATCGCGGACGATCAACAGCGACCACCAGTCGCCGATCGCATCCAGCGGCCGGGCCACGCCGCACATCGAGTCCCTGTGGCTCACTCGCTTCGCCATCGTGTCCGCCTGACGATTCCCAATCCATATTCTGACCGGTGCGCGGCCCGAAAGACCGCACCGTCGGGGTCTCGATATATCGGTTGCAAAGTAAAACCACAAGCGGTACGCGATGGTTTCAATATAAAACCATCTGGGCCACGCCATGATCCAGTCCGACGCCACCTTCGACAGCACCTTTCCGTTCACGCCGCACTTCAGCGCGGCTCCGGGTTTTCGGATGCATTATGTCGACGAAGGCCCGCGGGACGGCGAGGTGGTGCTCTGCCTTCATGGTGAACCGACCTGGGGCTATCTGTTTCGCCATCTGGTGCCGGCCCTCAGCGCGACGCAGCGCGTGGTCGTTCCGGATCACATGGGGTTCGGCAAGAGCGCGACGCCGGCGCAGCGCAGCTATTGGCTGCAGGACCATGTCGACAATCTCGAAGCGCTGGTCCTTGCGCTCGATCTCACCGACATCACGCTGGTCATGCATGACTTCGGCGGCCCCGTCGGCATGGGGTTCGCGGTCAGGCATCCGGATCGCATCCGCCGCATCATCTCGGCCAACGGGCCGACGCCGTTCGGGCAGAGCGATCTGTTCGAGCGCGTCACCGCCAATGCGCTAGCTTCGCCCTGGTTTCAATGGATCGCAAAGGCCGAGGCGAACGGCGAGCTCGAGCCGGTTCTCGGCCAACTCGGCTTCAACATCCTGAGCACGCTCAAGCTCAACGGCTTCGAGAACAACGCCGTCATCACCGACGCCTGGCTCGCCGCCTACGGCGCACCCTTCGCTCGTCCGGCCGACTGCCTCGGTGCGATCGGATGGGCCAGGGGCTTTGCGACCGGCGCGCACAGGTTCGACGCGCCGGATCCCGCCGCCGACCGCGCGATCCGCAGCAGGCCGGCGCTCGCCATCTGGGGCGAGGCGGACCGCACGCTGCACGCAGAGCATTTCCTGCCGCTGTTTTCCGCGATCTTCCCGGCGGCACCGGTCAATCGTCTCACCGGTGTCGGGCATTACTGTCTGGAGGATGCCCCTGAGGAAATCGGAGCCCTGATCGCCGAGTTCATCGGACAGACCTGACTGCGAGCCCGATCCCATGCGACGGGCAGGGCAGCGAAGGCGCTGGTTAGGCGGCAGAGGTTTCGGACACTGATCGGATCATGCCTGCTCGCAACAAACGAGCAGGACGATCACATCGTTAAATCTCGACTGGCGCGTGGGTGGTTCAGCTCGCGCCCGCGATAATGACGAGGTTGTTGATGACGGGCGTCGAGCAAAACGCCACCACAAGGGCAATCCTGGAAAGGCTTTCGCTGCGCCAAAGCAGCGCGATGACGAGGTACGTCAAACCCAGTTTCGGGATCAGCCACCAGGCGCCGAACCAGGCCTGTGCCATCTCCATGAACGGGTTCGCTTCGCCGAACCCGAGCTCCAAAATCCTGTTGGTGGTCGCGAGGTCGGCGCATCCAAGGAGCAGCACGGAGAGCAGCAGCAGTGCCTTGACCCAATTCATTTCAGCCTCTTGGTGCCGAGCGTCAGACTGGCAATGCCCCCATCATTCAAGCTGATTCGTTAATTGTTGGTTTGGGCAGGAGATTTCAACCGGGGACGCAACTTGAACTTCACGCTATCCAGCCTCACGCTCCTCCGGTCAGCCGCCCTCTTATACTCGTTCTAAACCACCAGCGATCCCGATCGTTCCTGGCTTGGCTCTTGCAAATCGTCGTCTTGCGTAGCCGATCAGCGGGGACTCGATCGTGCGCCAGGTGATCTCCGCCAAGACGCAGACAACCGGAAGCGCAAGGCAACCTGCAAGCGGACGGCCGAAGCCAAAGAACACGTCGTAGACGAGCATATGGAATAGATAGAGCGAATAGCATCTGCGTCCCGGCCATATGAACGGACGGAGCAATTCTGTCCGTTCCATGTTGGCGCCCAGCCACACGATCACGCAGCATGCCAACGCTGCGATTGAGAGAAAGCCGAAGGGTTCAACCATGACGGCATACGCCACGTCGCAAAGCGGCGGTACGCAGGCAAGTATCATCCACACGCTGCGGGAGCGGCAGTAGCCGCGCATGAAGCAGGCGAGCAAGACGCCGCCGAAAAGTTCATCCAGGCGGCCGGGCAGCAGAAATTGCCAGGAATGGTCCGGCAGATAAGCGTGAAAGAGCCAGCGCCAGACTGGCGCCAGCAGCACGCCTCCCCAAATGGTGCGGATCAGCCATTGGCGTGGCAGGCAGTAAATCAGGATGGGCAGGATCAGGTAGAACTGCTCTTCGATGGCCAGCGTCCAAGTGACGAAGGTCACGTCAGACTGAGGATAGCCGAACTCCAGCCACGGTATGGCCTGGATGAAGAACAGGTAGTAGCCCCAGTGATCTGGCGGCACGAGCGCCAGCAGCAGCCAATAGAGCGGCAAGATCCGAAATGCCCTCCGTCCATAGAAGGACGAGAAATAGCCGGGCTGTTCACGGCTATCCAACAGGATGCCGCCGATCAGGAAGCCGCTGAGAACGAAGAACAGATCAACGCCCAGCATGCCATATTTGAAACCGAAATAGTGCCGAGCGATGACCAGCGAAATGGCCAGCCCCCTGAGCGCGTCAAGCGGTTCGGAACGGTCGGACTGACCTTTGCGTTCCGTGCTCATGGGTAGCCGATAGCTGCAGTGTCCATCTTGCCCAGCCTTCAGGAGAAGCGGAAAGGCTCCCGCACCCGACAGCGGAGGGCAACCCGGGACTCTACGGAGCTTTCCGGTCTTTGCTGAACGGCAATGCGCGCTTTGGGCGATCGTGCCCGTCGGCTGCGATTTGGCGGAAGGGGTGCCCCTCACGAGCGATCAGGAGTAATCAGGGTCTAAACGAGGTGGAGAGAACGAGTTGGTGAGCGACTAGGGTGGCAACTAGCGATTTTCAGGACGCCAGCGAATGCACACCATCGCGACTGCTACCGTAAGAACCGCCAAAAGCCCGGCCCGTCATCAATCCGGACGGCGAGGGCTTTCCCTTCGCACAATCGAAACTCTCGTTAAAGCGGCCGAGCCGGGAATGTGGACGCACGAGCGCGGCATCTGTCTCGTGATCGCCAAGAGCGGATCAGCCTTTTGGGCGCTCCGCTATTCCACGAAGCCCGGACAACGCCGATTGATGACGCTCGAACATACGAGCCAATCGATATCAACATGTTGAAGGCCATCGAAGCGCGAGCGGCGGAACGACAAAAGCAAATCAAGGCCGGACGTGATCCGGTAGCCGAACGGGACGCCGCCGCAGGCAAAGCGATTGCACTTACCAATCGCAAAGACGGCGAAACATTCGAGGAAGTGGGGCGCGATTATATCGACCAACATAAGGACGGCTGGAAGATTACCAGGCATGGCCAGCAAAGCGACGAGTCATCACAACGTTTGCGATTGCGCGACCGTGATCCCAGCCCGATCGCGGTGTCGTCCGATGGAACGTGGATCAAAGCAAATGTATCGCACGTCCCGGTTTGATTTGGGCACGGCCGCGCTGCGAGCCGTCAACCCACGATTCTGGCGTATGACCGGCAGGGCGGTCGGGGATGGTCTCGGAAGGCGGACGCCTCGCCCGCCATTTCCATTGAAATGACTCACGAAATCATGCCGCTCGCGAAAACGATTGACCGTTGACGTGGTCGGAGCAGTTTTCCGAAGGAGCAATGGACGGGTTGGTGCCACATTCGCTGCCCTGATACGCATGTCCGCTGTTGAGGTCAGAGCAGACGAGGGGCCGGGAAACGCGTCGGTGTCAGCTTTTCTCTCTCAGAGGACAGAGGTGCTGTGCCTCCTCAATCGCATCCTCGAACATGCCCGTTGGCACAAACTGCATACTTGGGGAGAGATGCCTGGCTATTTCCAGCTGTCGCCTGTGGCCCTTGGGCCGCAGTCTCCATCTCTTTCTTGGCAAACCGGCCTTCATTGAATTTACGTGGTGAGCCCCTCTTGTTCTGGGACTACGGTGTCGATCGAGTGGAATTCGGAGGCGACACACCTAACGGGGCGCAATATGACAGCGAGAATTGCACTAGCGGCGGCGAAAAGCGGGCGGCCCATCTCATCACGTCGACGCAGACTTGGCGTTGCTGCAATCGTCCTGGCGCCTGCGATCATGCTTTTTTCCGAAAGTGCGCTGGCCGACGAAGGCGGCGTCAGCTTCTGGGTGCCCGGTTTCTTTGGGAGCTTGGCGGCCACGCCGCAGCAACCGGGATGGTCGCTCGCGAATATCTACTATCACACCTCCGTATCCGCCGGCGCCGACGTCGCGCGTGCGCGCGAATTCACGCTCGGCAGGGTTCCGGCCAACGTTACCGTCAACGCAAATCTGAATTTGCACGTTAACGCCACCGGCGATCTTGGCCTTGTGATCCCGACCTATGTATTCGCGACGCCGGTGCTCGGCGGCCAGGCGTCGGTGTCCCTCATGGCTGCCTATGGCGTCGTCGGCACCAGCTTGGCGGGGACCTTGTCCGGCGCGGCCACGGGGCCGTTCGGTAACACCGTTCCCTTCGCGCGGTCCGACACCATTAGCGACACGACATGGGGCTTTGGGGATCTGGCGCCGGTGTTCCAATTGAAATGGAACGCCGGCGTCCACAACTACATGACCTACATCACGGGCGATATCCCGGTGGGCGCTTACCAATCCGATCGCTTGTCGAACCTCGGTATCGGACACGGCGCGATCGACGCTGGCGGCGGCTACACCTATTTCAATCCGCAGACCGGACACGAATTTTCCGGGGTGCTCGGCTTCACCTACAATTTCAAGAATACTGACACGCAGTATCAAAGCGGCGTCGACATGCACTTCGACTGGGGTGCATCCCAATTCCTGTCGAAGCAGGTCATGGTTGGCCTCGTGGGCTATGTCTACAAGGAGCTTGGCTGCGATAGCGGTTCAGGCGACCGTCTCGGCTGCTTCCAGTCCCAGGTGGTTGGCGTCGGTCCCCAGATCGGGTTTCTGTTTCCGGTCGGCGACATGCAGGGTTATCTCAATTTTAAGGCTTACGGCGAGTTCGCCGCGGAAAACCGACCGGCCGGCTGGAATACCTGGGTGACCTTCGCTATCTCGCCGCCCGCGCCCGGAGCGCCTCCGACAACAAAACCCATCGTCAGAAAATATTAGGATCGGCCAAGCTACGGCTTCTCGGTTGTTTAGAAGGCCGCCTCGTCCGAAACAAGGACGGGGTCTTCGAAAGCGTCGGTGGACTGCCGTCCCGATGGCTGGGACAATCTCAGGGCTTTCGCCAGCTCGTTGCAATCAGCCGCTCAACTTCGTCACGGCATTCAGCTGCAATGTCCTCGTGAAACGCCGTCTCGGTCTGGACAAGCTCTTGGAGCCGCGCTCGCCAGCCGCGAGACAATCGCGACCAGTGCTTGCTCTAACTCCTGCGGGAGCGACGTCCGGACATCCGCTTCCTTCAGGGCGTGATAGACGGATTGGAGACGACCTTGAGGTCCGCATCCAACAGCAAGGCCACCCACAATGCGGCCATCAGTTGTGTGTCCGGTGGAGAACGGACATCGGATGCCGCCAGAGCCTCTGCTGGTCGTCAGATGGCAGCAGCCTGCCGTTCAGCACATCCGGGTGGGTCGAAGTGTGGGTGAAATTCCAGAATTGTTCAAAATACCTGGAAAAGCGGTTGATCTGGCGGAAGGGGTGGGATTCGAACCCACGGTACCCTTGCGGGCACGCCGGTTTTCAAGACCGGTGCCTTAAACCACTCGGCCACCCTTCCAAACCAACAATTTCAAGTGCTTAGCGGTAGGTTCAGAGAGAACGAACCGCGAAATTGGCACCCGATTGGCACCTAACGTGCCAGCGCCGCGTTAATCGCCGCTGCCGCCTTGCCGTCGTCGTTCCTAAACAAGTGGGCGTAGACGCGCAAGGTGATGTCCGGCTTTGCGTGGCCAAGACGCTTTGAGATGGTGACGATGTCCACGCCAGCGTCGATCAGCTGGGAGGCGTGGGTATGCCGGAGATTGTGGAACCCCATGTCGGGCTGGAAGTCGCTCCAGGCCTTGCTGTAGCGCTTCTGGGAAGGCAGGGCGCCATCTAGGCTGGCAAATAGCAGCGCATCGTCAGGAAGCTTTCCGGCGCCCAGCTTGAGCCGCAGCTCGAGGTGCTCTTTGCGAAAGTCGCGGAGGGTATCGACCAGGAGATCGGGCAGGGTGATGTCGCGCCGGCCGGCCTTGGTCTTCGGAGCCTTGAGACGAATGCCGTGGGCTTTGGTCTCCTCGATTGCCTCCCGGACCTCAATGATCTTTTTGTCGAGATCAAGCCGGCCCCAGCGGAGGCCGAGTACCTCGCCAAGGCGCATGCCGGTAAACAGTGAGACCATAGCCGGGACGAAAAGGCGGTGCCCGCGCAATGTTTCGATGAACGCCGGGACATCCCGGACGATTACCATTTCCTCGTCATCGACCTTAGGCGCCGACTCGATGGCGGCCACGTTCTTGATGACAAGCTCGTTCTTAGTGGCGTCGCGGAGTGCCTTCCCAAGCACACGGTGAGCGTGACCGATCGTCCGCGGTGCGATGCCTCCCTTGCCGTCGGCTCGGCCGCCATTGCGGAGAGCCGTATGCCATTGCTCGATATCGAGGGCGCGAAGCTTCTGTAGCAGCTTCAAACCGATGTGCGGCGCGATCTGATGTTCGGTCAGCTCTCTATAGCGCTCGGCGGTCCGGGCGCTGATCTCGCCCGAGGCTTCCCAATGGTCGACGCGGCCCCGTACCCATTCGGCGACCGTGATCTTGTTTGGCTCGACGTACTTCGCTTGACTGACTGACGCAATCAGTTCGGCAAGTTTGGTCTGCGCCTGGCGCTTGTTACCGCGGAAGGTATGGAATTGGGTCTTGCGCTTGCCGGTTTTTTCATCGCGGCCGGCGTCGAATTTCAGGCGCCACGAATCCTTGCCGCGCTGCTGGATGTGCCCCTTCATGGTCTAATCCTTTCCGCGCGCAATGCGGGTGCGAGCGTTTTTCGATTGTTGCTTCCGCAGTGGGAGCATTGCGCGACGCATTGCGCGATGGACAGCACTCTCGATTAGCGTCTGCATCGTCGCCATTCGATCAAGTTCCGCTTCTGCGGCCTCCATGCGCCTTTGCGTTGTCATGAAGGCGATCGAGATGTCCTTCGTCTCAGCGCGAGCCTTCGCGAGATCGTCGGCCAGTTCAAAGGACCTGACGATTTGCTGCTCGCAAATTTCTGAAATCGAGCGGCCTGTGGCTTCGGCCATCTCCCGAATTCGGTCGCCCACCTCAACGTCAAGTCGGATCGTCCAGTTCGGCCGGTCTCCCACGTATCGGCGCGGCCGGCCGCGCGCGGCGGTCTTCTTTGTTGGCGCGACCTTGCTCTTCTTAGCCATTTTTCATCCCGCTTACTCCCAATTTAATGGCTTATATCACGCCAATAATCCTTGACAAGGGCGCGCGCGCATCATGTCTCGATATTAAGTGGCGTGTCATGAGCCAAAAAAAGGAGGCGTAATATGACTCGACCGGACAGGGCGGACTGCCTCGTCTACACGGTGCCGGAAGCTGGGGCTTTGCTGGGTCTTACAAAGAACGCCTCATACGAGGCGGCCAAACGCGGAGACCTGCCGATCTTGAGAATAGGCAAGCTATTGAAGGTCCCTAAGGCCGCGCTTCACGCGATGATCGGCTCGGCGGAAGCGCTGTCTGTTGAAAAGGCGGATCCGACCTAATGCAGCAGCCCGGAGAAGTTCGACAGCGCGACGACGGAATGTTCGATGTCGTCACCGGCGATATTGAGAAGGGGCCATTCCCGACGCGCACGTTCGCCGCGGTGATCGCCGAGAGGATGGTGCCGGAGCCGAAGCGGGCACCGAGATTCCGGCGCTTCAAGATCGTCCGAGAGGTGTTGCACTGTGCCTGCACCTAGCCCGGAAATGCGAAACCCCGCGGCCGGCCAGGACCACGGGGCATTTTCGCAATCAACTTTCGACGATGGCAACTCTACCGAAGCCCCGCTGACCTTGCAACAGCGAAGGGTGCGGCGCCTCTATGCGGTTTCAGTCGCCACGGCCGCCACCATTGCGCGGCTTGCGTACGCGGTGGCGCGATGACGAACAGAATAGCGCTTATCGAAATCGCCACCATCCAGATCGGGCCGCGTTTGCGCAGCGTTGGCCCTGCGGCGGTGACGGCATTGGCAGAGAGCATGAACCGGCTCGGTCAGCTGCAACCGATCTCGGTTTACTACGGCCCCAATTCAAGCATTCGTCTTGTTGCCGGGCTTCACCGCCTTGAGGCGGCAAAGCATCTCCGCTGGAAGGAGATCGCAGCCGTCGTGGTCAGCGGCAGTGAACTAGATCATCGGCTTCATGAGATCGCCGAGAACCTGCACCGCGCCGAGTTGACCAAGCTCGAGCGCGATGAGCAGGTCGCGGAGTGGATCAAGATCAATGAGCGGATTCATTCGTCGCAAATTGCGAAGAATGAAAGCAAGCGCGACGATGGCCGTGGACATCGGCCGGAGAGCGGAATAGCCGCAGCGGCGCGCGATCTCGGTGTGGACAAGGATGACGCACACCGCGCTGTCAGAGTGGCGTCGCTTTCCGAGGAGGCAAAGGAAGCGGCGAGGGATTCCGGCCTTGATAATAACCGTTCTGCACTTCTCGAAGCCGCTCGCGAGACCGAGCCGGAAAAGCAGGTCGCCAAGATCTCCGCTATCGCAAAAGGGTCAAGGGTTTCGGGAAAGAAGTTCGCGCGGGCGATGCGAGGTACTGAAACGCGCAAATTCGCAGCGTGGATCGTAGCCCGATCAAAGTCAGGCGATATCGCGAAGATAGCCACTTGGTTGAAGTACACCAAACCCGATGAGGTTTTGGCCGCCATCCGCGAGATCCACGGATGACGGTCCGTCGTATGCGCCCAATTTACGCACGCGACATCCGTCGACTCGGCGGGACTGTCACCATTCGCCCAGGCCGCGATCGTGTCGACGGCTCAGCCTATTTCACCGTACGGCATGTATCGCGAGGCGGCGATCTCGCCTTTGAGTCACGGCCGATCCCTGACGAAGACAGGGCGCTTCAGGCCGCTTCCACGCTCGCTGAGTTCGTCGGCGCAGAGGTGCTGCGCAAATGAACATCGATATTCGGGAATGGATGGTTCCGGAGGTCTTCCGCGGCGGTACGGGCGATCTGGTGATCGTTCAAGAGATTCCGAACCTGGAGCACGGCGAGCGATACCTCCGCATCCGGATTCCCATGGCCGAGGCCGAGGCGTTGGCCGACGCGATCCGATCGGTCGCGCGGGGGTGCCGCTGATGGCTTGGGCTATTGTCGACAGGGTCTTCAGAACGAAAATAACAGCAGGAAGCGCCGCGAAAGCTGTCCTCCTGTCCCTTGCAAATCACTGCGATGAGCATGGTGGCGAGTGCTATCCCGGCCAAGAAGTCATCCAGGCCGAAACCCAGCTATCGCTCGATACCATCCAGCGCCAGCTTAAGGCTCTCGAATCCGACGACATAATCACTCGCAAGAAGCGCCCGGCTATTCGCGGTCGTTGGGCTTCCTGGAGCTATCAAATCAATTTGGAAAAGCTCGTCGACCCAGCCGCACCATGCGGCCCGGTCGACCATGCCGCAACATGCGGCCCGGATGTCGCTCACCAGGCCGCACCACGCGGCTTCACCAGGCCGCACCATGCGGCTTCACCGGGCCGCACCATGCGGCTTAAACCTATCCTTAAACCAGTCAATAAACCTTCGCGCGCGCGCGAGCCGAGCGCCCTTGACGGGCTCGGCCCGCTCGGCGCGGCCATCCGCAACCGCATCGGGTCCGACAACTTCAGCGCATGGTTCGGCGGCGCCAGCATTGTCGACGCCACCGAGGAGGCGGTGACGCTGGAACTGCCAACCAAGTTTAAAGCCAGCACGATAGAGAGCAGATACGCCGACCAAGTGCTTGCCTGTCTGCAAGCTCAACAGGCGTCCATCGAGCGCGTGCGCTTCGTCGCGAGGCGGGCGGCATGAGCATCCAGTATGGAAGGCGGTTTAGCGCTTTGGTCGGCGGGGAATTCCGCAGGTTTCCAGGGTTCCTAGACCCCACGGGGGGATGGCGGTTTCTTTGCAGGCCGGACGGTTTGGGGGCGGAACCGCATGGGTCCGCACGCGCACCACGCCCGCGCGCGCCGGAAATTCCCAGAAAATCATCCACACGGAGAAAGCACGATGGCGAAACGCATAGCGAAGCGCCGCAAAGGCAGGCCAAACCGGCGCGAAGCGAGCCAGAAAGCGCTGGCCGGGGTCGATCTGTCGACCCTCGATCCGAACGTGGTGCTGCGCTCGATCGCCGCGGACGAGAGCGCGCCGGCATCGGCCCGCGTAGCCGCCGCGAAAGCCTTGCTGAGCGGCAACGCCCAGAAACCTGAAGAACCCGCTGAGCGCGATCCCGTCGCGCGCCGCGCGCTTCGTATTTTGCAAGGAGGAAAAAATGGATGACAACGACACCATCCCGGTCGTCGCGACCTACCGCGGTGTTGGACTGCACGACCAGCAATCGCCCAAACGTCTCGACGTCGTGCGGGCTGCGATCGATGATGTTTTTGAGCAGACCAACATTGACCGGCTTTTCCAGGTCGCGCGTGACGCGTGCTGGCCACCCGAGGCCCGCCTACTAGCCGCGGCGAAGCTGGAAGCGATGGTCGATATCGCTGTGGATGAGCGCGCGACCCGTCCGCCCATCGATCTTGAGCTCGTCCATGCGATCGTTGCCGGCCTAGACTCGGCTAAATGGCGCCATCCAAGGTATTTCGCATCGCTGTTCGATCCTGGTCCAGCGCCCGGCGAGAGATGGGCAGAACGTGAAATTCCTCTGCCGTGGTGAGCCTCGCTGACGCAATTCTGGACGCGCTGCTGCGCGCTAAGCGCCAAGATGCCGATGCGGCCCTGATCGAAGCGCTCGACGCGCTTGCCGAGCGCCGGGGCGAGAATAGATTTCGCTATGGTGCCTCGATCATCCGCGGCACCGTGCTGGGCAGAACCGCGATCGACGACCGCGAGGCTCTACTACGCATCGCGGCATATCCATCCCACCGGCAACGCGAGGCAGTGGGGGCTGTCGCTGGGGAGATCGCAAACGCTACCGGCGAGCGTGCCGATTCCATTGCGCGAAGGCTTCGTCGAAAGCTGAGCCGAAATGAAACGGACAAAAAGGTTCTGTCCGCTTGTCCGCGCGTCTAAAACCGAGACATGAACATGATTGCGCTCAAACGGAAGCCCACCGCCGCATCTCCGGTGGATGGCGAAGATATGTTAGCGGCGCTCGATCGACGCCTCTCCACGATCGAGGCCGACGACAATGAGCTTCGCGCGGCAGAACTTGCGTTAGGAGATTACAGCCCGAATGGCTCGCGGCTCACTGAAGCTGCCGAAGCACTTTTGGCCGGCACGGAGTTCGATCCCAACGCAAATGTTGTCTCGCAACTTGATGCCATTCGCAAGAAGCGCGCTGTCATCCGCCGCGCTCTCGAGATCGGTTACTCGCAGCGAGAGCGGCTTCTTGTCGAACGGGCGGGGAGCATATTCGCTTCCTTCTTTCCGGAGGTGGCGGAGCTTGAACGTCGACGGTTGATGACAGTCCTGCAGTTGCAGCGAATCAATCGAGAGCGCGAAGGTCTGCGCGAAAAGATCCTGGCTGCCGGAGGCACGCCCTATCTTCCGACCGATGGCGTCGAATTTCTCGGTATCGGCGATATTCAGGACCAGACGTGGGAGTGCTGCGAACGCGCCATCAGCAACGGTGTCGTGTCGCGCGCTGAGATCGAAAAGGCGAGGTCGTCCTGATGGCTGATGCTATCCGCGATTTGCGGCAGACTGTGCTGAGCAGGCGCCTTGATGGCAATTCCAACATCAAATGGACGCCAAAGAGCGCGGCCGTTGTCCGTGACTATATCGAATCGCTGTCAGAAAAGGCCCTGATCCAAGCTTCCGAGACGAAGCTTTTTGAGCCGGGCGTGGCACCGTCAAATGTAGCGAATGCGCACGTTTTGCGGGCGATGAATTCGACCGCGTTGTCTTGGCAGGTCCAGATCAGTAACGGGTCGACGGACCTGATGCTTGATCAGATCTCGCCGACTGGTTGGAATCTCAAGAATGCGGCGGGCAATCTCCCGGTTTTGCTTGCCCACGACAGCAGCACCTTGCCGGTCGGCCAGTCTTCGATGCCGTGGCTGCGTAGCGGGACGGCGTTGATGGCCAACGTGGCCTTCCCAGAGCCTGGAACGTCCGCCTTATCCGATCAGGTCCGCGCGATGGTCGCGGCCGGCGTGCTTCGCGGCGCCAGTGTCGGATTCATACCGGGTCAGTTTCAGTTCTCAAAGGATCCTGCGAGGCCGCTGGGAATCGACTTTCTATCCGGTCACATTTTAACCGAGTGGTCGCTCTGCGCAGTACCGTGCAATCCCTCCTGCTTGGTTGATGGACCTGCATCCGGCAGTAAGTCCGCCAGTGATGCGAAAATCGCCGCCAGGAAGCGTGAAGCTCAGGCGCTCGTAACCGAAGGGCGGGCGCTCGTTGAAGCGATCCCCGATCCCGTGCCGCAAACGCGTGAACAGCGACTTGCCGAGGCTCGGAGGCTTCGGTCGGCGGCGTATCGAACATGAAATTTTGCGTGGGTCGCTCATCGCGCAAAAACGACCGGCCATCGCTGGCGGTCTCGAGCGGGTCGGGGTTAATTCCGACCCGCTCATCTTTTCGAGGAAAATAACCATGCTGAATCGCATCGTCGATGCTCCTCCCGCGCTTCGCCGATTTCTTGAGGCGAGAGCGAGGGGGCTTCCGCATGAGGATCTGAAGAAGCTCTCCGACCTTGCGCTGATCGAGCAAGCGGAGCGAGCCGGGAAGCCGCCAGCCGCCGTGATCGACCTCGATCAGGCGCGGCTTCGGCGCGAAACGCTCAGCTTAAGAGACTAGAGATGAGTGCCACGCTGGCTGAGGGTCGAGGAACGTTGCTTGAAATGCCTGGGCCGATGAGTCAAGCCGTTTACGTAGTGACCGCGGGTCCGCGGAAACTAACGAAGTTGCTCCCCGTGTTTCCTAATCCGTCGCGCCGTCCAGATGGGGCGGAGCCGGCGCTCGTCCTGGACCTCATGTCGGAGGTGCCGAGCGGCGTAGACATCGCTCTGGGGCGCGCTCCCAAGCGGGATACGGGACATTTCCTGCGCGCGATACGCGAGGCGGGCGATCGCAACATACATTGCAGGATCGATTGCGCTGGTGGCGAGGGAGATAGTGCCCTCGCGATTGCGATTGCTCTGCTGCAGCATCCATACAGAGTCACTGCTGACATTACGGGGAGGTGCTCGAGCGGTGCCGTGCTTATAGCGCTGGCGGCCGATCAGCGAAGCATCGTTCCGAATGGAAGCGTGCTGATCCACAAAGCAGCTCGCGTCTACGTTGGATCGCAATTCGTGGCAATGTGCCGACTGTCGGCGACAGATAAAGACGCAATCAGCGATTCGCTCAACGACAGCGACGACGCAACGGAGGCGCTTCTAACATCTCGCCTTGGTGTTTCCAGGGAGGTTGCTCGTGGTTGGATGAGCGAGGACCGCAAATGGTCGGCCACTGAAGCTCTGGCGAACGGCTTCGTGTCAGTAGTGGAGGCGGCATGATCGCGGGTTCGAACTTTTTGGTAGAGTTTACGGCTGTGCCGTTCATGAAATGCTCGATCGATTGGTTTACATCGCATGCCAATTTTGATCCTGGCACTGCAGCGCGGGCGGTGATCACGAACCACAATCTTACAGTGACAGGAGTGTCGCCGGGAGACGGCGGAGCATTTGTATTTGCCAACGAGGCAAAATCGTCGGGTAAATACTATTTCGAGATCAAGTTCGTCTCGCTGGTCGGCGGGTTTCTGTTGGGCGGAGAAATAGGAATTGCGTCAACGTCTGCGACGCTTAACGACATAAGCGGGGCAATCAACTCGACGATGCTTTTCAGGGGGCCAAATTTTACGACAGGACAAATTTGGTCGAGCGCCGGCTACTCGGGCTACCATCTTGGTCTCATCTCGGAGGGGGACGTAATCGGAATTGCCGTGGATCTGGACAACGGTAAACTATGGTTCAAGAATGTTACGCAAGGCGGGGCGTGGAATGGCACGGCAGCGGCTGGTGACCCTGCTGCGAATATCAATGGTGTAGATGCTCCGTCAGGGCCGACGATCCCGGCGGTCGCATTCGGCGTATCTAACGACGTCTACACGGCGAATTTCGGAGCAACGGTCTTCGCTGGGACGGTGCCGAGTGGCTTTACATCTGGGTGGGTCGTTTAGATGCGCGCTGCGCGGCCAGTTCTCCCGCTTTCTGCAGGATTAAGACTGCGGCAGCAACCGTAGCCAATCCAAAAACGATATCGGTGAGGTAGTGACCACCGGCGGTTATCGCGGAGAAAATCATGGCAATGTTGAGCGGCAGAAAAAGCGGGAAGAGGATGGTCCGCCAGCTCGATAGGATCAGGATCAGTCCCATTGCAGCGTGGAATGAGGGGAACTGAATAATTCCGGTGATACGCGAGAGGTCTATGACCTTCATCTCTCCAGAGCGGATCGCACGGAAATCCGGCAGGTAGAACCCACTGGTTAGATGCGACACGCCGTAATGAGCCCACGCGCCCTCTGCGGGCATCAACAGAGACAAGGGGATGATGATGAGGAGCGAAACTGCAACGAGCCAGGACAATTCAAGCACCCGATCGAATCTGCCGCGGGCGCTCAGATTTGCTGCCAGAATCCCCAGCTGCGGTGCGAGAGACCAGTAGATGAGATTGAGGGACTTGCCGACGATGGGATGCTTTAAATTCGTCCAGTTGAAAAGTGCGAACCAGTCGAAGCCGATCTCTCGATCGACGGAAGCGAGGGAGTCGTCGATTAACGGGAGTCCGCAAGCTGCGGCCAGATAGCTCAGGACAGCGGCGGAGTTGGCGAAGACAACATACTGAGCGAAGATCAGCAAGAATGAAGCCAGCCGCTTATTCGCCCGCCATACGGTGACGGCAAAGCTTGCAGCGACGAGTACGAGCGCCACGCAGGGAACAGCCCAGCCGACCGAGATGGCAATTCCAGAGAAGAAGCTCCAGATCGCATCGATGGCGACGATTGACGCGATGACGATCCACATCGCCATGTGGCTTGCAGCCGACGTGGATATCTGAGTTGGCAAAAGATCTTCGGAAGAAGCCCTGGCTGGCGCACCCGGACGCGCCCCCTCAAATAAATTCATGGAAATGGCCGCCCGTACCCCAAATGGCGGCAGGATATCACGACAATCAGAGCGTGCTCAACTGGTGGTTTCGGCAAGCCTCACCAGAATACGGCGTGGCGCTGTTATCGCATTAGTCCGAATAGTTCGAGGACATCGGCAAGCCGGATCTTCGTGCCATTGGGCATGTGCTGGAGCAGCAGATGCCGTGTGTCCGCGGCGATCTCGTCGCGCTTGAGCGGACTCTTCTCCGCGTGGAACAGCTGCATCTTTGCAGCGAACTTGCGGGCGACGTCCGGCGGTATTTCGGGCGGCTTTCGGGTGATGGGCATACCCGGAAGATAGGTATTCCAGGACGGAGTTGCGAGTTCCGCATAGACCAATGGTGCATTGTCCCGCGCAGGCGAGTTTGAGGAAACTCTAGGCACGCAGCGGCGACGCTACAACGCTTGCGGAACTACAGCACCAGCGCCGGGTATGGGGCGCTGGTGTTTTTTCACCGGGGCTTCAATGGGAGCGGGAATGTGGGTTCTAACTGGCGCGACGACCGGCGCTGCGCTCGGCGTCGCCTACGTCCTCGTTCGAACTTCCGGAATGTATAACAAACAGTCGTCCCGGCAGATCAGAGTCATTGCGGTTTTGTTTGGCGCATTCGGTGCTGCCGTTGGCGCGGCTTGCGGCGAAATCATTGCCGTGATCGCGTCCTAGAAGCGGATGCTTGCTTTGCGGCCCTCTCAGGCGAGCAGGTCTTTACCCGGCTGCGTCAGCCTCACGAACGTCCCGCTCTCGTGGTACTCAAGCCAGCCTTGGCCGATCGCGTGTTGTAGACCAGCCCAATATTCGGCCGGCGCCGCCTTGTCCTCGTCGATCATGGGGCGATTGATCTTCTCAATGTAGATCCGACCGTCCTGGACCGGTTCGAATGCCCGAGCGTGCTCCATCAGCCTCCGGGCCGCTTTTTCCGGATTGGCGTAAGGACGATCTGCGGTGAGTTTCATCGGCGGGGAATCACGATTTCAATCCCGCACCAAATGGCATCGCGCGGCCGACCCTGTCATGCCAATTCGGAACGATGTTCACAGCGCTTGCGTCATACTCAAAATATTACTTCTTGGGCTTACGCTTTGCCGCTTTGCGCTCAACCTTCGGTTTGTCGAATAGGTCGAAGGCGAACACCGCGTCAGCAGGAGCCGAAGGCTCAAATCTGACCACAAAACCAAATGCATCTAGGCTCTCGACATCCGCAGTGTCGAAATTTCCTCCTGATGCCACCACAACTTCAGTTGCAGTGGGGTCAATTGGAGTTGGCAAAAATACCCTAATGCGCTTGTCGTCGAGCACTAAGCGTACATCCAGGTCAGGGAAGCTCAAGCCGATGGGGATCTGATTATGCCTCAGCGTCGCAGAGAACGCTTCCATGAGCCGAGCGCCAAGTTCTTGGCGAAGATTCTCAGAAATATCAGAAAGCGATTTTCGATCGTAATGCGCGGCCACCAAATTGGCGGTTTCTGCAAGCCGCGGCAGAGCTGCTTGGGGATGAACGCCAACCCGAATCCGCATTCCGCCAGCATAATTATCGCCGATTTCGTCTTCTACGAAGACCCGCACCGTCCCGGGCTCAGTGATCTCAAACGGCGCGATTCTTGCTATCGTCTGAATCTGGTAGAAACGAGCGTCCTCGCTAATCGGCGGCGTCCCCTGCAGCAATAATGACGTGTTATCGATGCGAAATGGTTCTTGGCCGGGGCGCTCTATTCTAATCGCAAGTTTCGTCGGTCTATCATCGATGGGGGTCCTAAATCGGACTATGAAAAAGAATTGAGGAAGCGTGAACGGAACCTCCGGAATTATCATCTCGCCAGAATACAGACCGATGAATGCTAGTTTGCCGAGGCCGGCATTGGCGATTTCGTCGCAGGCTTGGAATGTTGCTAGGCGTGTCACGGAGTTTCAGTCGTCGAAAACAATGGGCCAAAGTCCGTAGCGGAATTTGCAACGGTCACACGATTAGTTTTCGCAGATCTCGACTTCCTCTTAGGAAATTTAAATTGTGGCTCACGCCCCATGGCCCACCCTAATTGACCTACCGTCTTTAGCTCTAATGGTGCTGTTCCGTTGAACATACGCGTAACGGCGGATCGATTTACGTTGAGAAGCCGAGCGATGTCGGCCTTCTTGAGGCCGCGCTCATTTAGCTCTTCGAGATAGGCAAGCAAAATTTCATCCCGAACGTCCCCTACAAAACGAGCAGCGCTAACGTCGAGGGGGGATAACAATTCGCGTGAGGATGTCATGAGGCAACTTTCCGATGATGTAATCGTTGGTCGAGAAGCCAAGAGCTTTCCTGACATAGCTGGTCTGATTGATGAACGCGCTATAGTTTATTTTGCCTGCTTTCAGCAATTTGACGTCGCATCCAGCGTCGATAACCATACTATCCTTGGCGGCGAACCAGCCAAATATGCGCACGTCCTTTGTTTTCAGCTCCCATACGGAATCTTCAAGATGTCTGACGGGAGCAATCGGCGATTGGAGTACCAAGGGCTTATTAGTGAGGAAGCGGCCAAACAGGTTTGCGACCTGCTCGAGCGCGGACAACGTCGCGTCCCGGCTCGGGATTGAGGGCAGGTCGTTCGCCAGGAAATTGTGCAAGCGAGTTGTGCCAAACAGACCCCTCTCAGGCAGCTCATCGTCCAGCAAACCCAATGTCACCGACGTCAGCGTACCCGCTTGAACTAGTTTGTTTAGTGTTGACATGCAAGTCAACAATCCCACATTGGCTTAATATGTGTTGAACGTGAAGGGCGGGCCGTGTCGTCAAGTTAAGCGCGAAAAACCAAAAAAACCTTGTAAAATCAATGAAATACTCCGCTGGTAGCGAATCTTGATTATGGATCCAAGCGCAACCGGAGGGCGAGCGCAAGCGAACTGTCGTCTACGACCCGAATAGACCCTTTTATGTCCTCTGCGCTTGGCGGGCGCCGCGGTTGAGGGCAGGCTGCCGGGAGCGGGGAGGGCAGAATGCCAGATTTCAGGGTCATCAAGGGCGACGGTCCCGACAAGGAAGAGCGAGAGAGGCAGGAGCGGGAGATCGAGAAGCAGCGCGCTCGTGACTGGGCGGAGGGCGATGTTCAACGAACGATCTGCGACGTCGCGGCAAACCTACTTCGCATAATTCGCGGCGCCGGCAAGCCTTACGAAATTCTGATCCAAATGAAGGCGGTCATCGATGCTTCCGTCAAATTCCAGGAGCTTCACGGCTACTGGCCGTCGGATGTAATGGCAAACGAGCTACGTTGGACAAGTAAGGATGAGAAGTACCGTCAGGGTGTCGCGGACGGCAGATACACGAAGGAGCAACTTGAGCGCTGGCTCTCGGACGGCAGGTACGATGAGCTGCTAGCTAGACACACTATTGAATGCGGTGTGCTTCAGGTCATTGCCTCAGAGCTGGTCGGTCAATCGACGCAACAGGCCGCGGGGGATCGCGAATTTCACGAAGGAATGTATGAGTGGATCAAGAGCCGCGAGGAGAGAAGACGGAAGGAAGCGAAAGCTGAGCATCCGCGCCGCAAGGCTGAGCCGAAAAACAAACCCCGCAAGCGGCGTCAACCGATCAAATTGTAGAACTTCGCCTGCTAGATGATCTTTTTCAGCCCGATCTCGACCCGCGGCCATGTCCATTGCTCATTTGCGGCTTCGATCCCGACGGCTGGCCGCAGGGTCGGTCACCTTGTCGATTGCGTTGCTGGCCAATTCGCGAGCTCGTTGCTTTGGGCCGCCATCGCGACTCGCTTGGTCCTCCTGGATGGGCCGGGCCTGGGCTCGTGTGGTCAACCCGAGTTCGACTAGTTGGCGAATCGCATCAGACCGCGTTGTTTCGCGCTCCGCGGCCCACGCGTCGACCTCGGCAACAGTGTCAGCCGGTATCCGAGATGACACCAGAGGGTCGCGCCCGGTGGCGGGGCGGCCTCGTTTAGATTTTTGGTCTACCTTTATTGACTTCTTCATGAATTTAGGTCTACCATAAATGCAGGCCGAGCGGAAGCTGTCACTTCCGGCCCGGCCCTGACCCGAGCCACAAAGGGAGTGGATACCCAAATGACCAAGGCTGACTGCGTGTTTACCACGCCACCCACAAGCACGTCCGCAATTCTGGAAGACGGCACTGGCGCCCACGGCGCCGCTGAATTGTCCACGCGTCCTCTGATTCCGGCCAGCCGTGCTGGCGCATGCCAGCCGGTCGGCAATCAGCGCGAACCATCGGCCGCTTTGCCCATTCAGTCTTTCGGGGCTGCAATCAGCAGGAGGTTTTTCGTGCGCTCACTCGCTTCTCTTCCCGTCGCGGCTGCCACCCCGGCTGCTGCTTCGCTTATGCAGGTGACTGACGAGTCACACGCGGCCGACACTCAACTTTTGGCGCTCGCTGACGAATACGTCGTTGCCGAATGGCACTACTTGGACTTGCTCATTGCCGTCGATCAGATGAGCGAGCATCGTGAAGCGCCGCCTGAGGTGCTCAAAATTCGACCGCGCGATTTGGAGCTCGGAAGGAAGCCGGAACAAAACGCCGAGTTCTGGGCTAGCCCATGCGACATAATGCAATGGCGCCCGGCGCGCCTGGCGGAATGGAGGATGGAGAAGAAGGAGACAGACGATCGGCTTGAATTGGTGCAATGGAAGATCGAGCCATCCGAAGAGCTTTGCGAGCGCGGTGCCGAAATCGTCGCGGCATTCGATGAATGGAATTCAAGGAAGCCCCGCGGATACACGAAGGCGAAACGCAAGATGAAGCGCGCCTTGAGGGTGGCTGAGCAGTTGGAGGAGCAGATCCTCAACACGCCGGCAAAGACGTTGGAGGGCCTGAAGGCCAAGATCCGTTGTGCCGAGGCGTGGTCAGGCGGCAAGATCAACAGCATCGATGGTTGCGCCGCCGACATGATTCTCTCGATCATCGAGGATATCGAGGACATGGGCGCGGTGGGCGCCAGCTAAGTCTCAAAAGTACGCCGCCGGGCCCTAAATGGTTTGTCCCGGCGGCGCCCTGCTACTTCCAGCGCTTGGGCCCTGAAATTCCCAGTATCAATAGGCTAGCAAGCTCTTGGGCGAACGGCTGTTGCTTGCCCCACACACAGACCTTGGAAGAGAGAGCCTCTCCGGATTTATGCGGGCTTGTGCCGGCTTGCGATGTCCCGCGCTAGCGCTAGGCTGGGAGCCTTACTTCAATCGGAGAGACGAAGTGGCTACAGGTACTGTGAAATGGTTTAATCCCACTAAGGGCTACGGGTTCATTCAGCCCGACAACGGCAGCAAAGTAAGCGCGATTTTCTTCGCACGCCGGCGGTTTTGATGGATTGCCCTGGTATCGGGCGATACCGAGCCGTTCAGGCAGTGGCGGCTTTGTGGAAGTTGAAGGGCAGCAGGTCTGTAATATCGGCGTCGCCGGCGCGCTGAGGCAATTCGGTGAGGACGTGGCGCAACCACGCTAACGGCTCGACACGTGAGGCGCGGCAGGTCAGCATCAGGCTATAGACGACGGCACTGGCCTTGGCTCCGTCCACGGTATCGCTGAACAACCAACTCTTCCTGCCAGTTGCAAAAACCCTGATGTCGCGCTCCAGAAGATTGTTGTCAATCGGCATGCTGCCGTCCCCGGTGTAGCGCGTCAGATATTCCCATTGGTTTCGGGTGTAGGATACGGCGTCGCCGAGCTTGCTGTCAGGCAAGACCTTCGGGGCCATGTCATCGAGCCATACTTTGAGAGCATTGAGGATGGGGACACTATGTTGCTGGCGGAAGCGGCGAATGCAGTAGGCCTGTGTTTCACCCTTCTCCGGTATTCCGTCCCACGCCCGCCTTTCAACCCGGTAGAGCTGTTCAAAGAACCGCAGCGCTTGCTCGGGCGGACCGCCGCCCTTCTTCCTGGCTTTGAGGGCATCGACAAAGCGCCGCCGGGAGTGGGCCATGCATCCAATGTGGGTGGCCCCTTCCAGCGTGCGCCATGCGGTATAGCCGTCACTCATTACAATGCCACGGTAATCGCCGAGGAAGGCTTGCGGGTGGATTTGGCCGCGGCCCGGCTGATAATCCAGAAGAACGATCGGCTCGTGGCTGCCCTTGCCGCTGCGATAAGCCCACATGTACGATGTGCTGGTGGCCCGTTTGTCCTTCTCCTTGAGGACCTGAACCGTTGTCTCGTCGCCATGGATGAGAGGTTGTGATCTGAGCCGCAGCTTCAGGGCGTCGTAGATGCGATGCAGATGCTTCTCGCTCGAGCCAATCACCCAGTGGCCCAAAGCGCCGCGGCTGACAGGAACACCTGCACGTTCGAAGGCCTGCGCCAGGCGGTAGAGCGGCGTGCCATCGACATATTTGTGAACCAGCGCGAACGCCAGCGTCGAGGGCGTGGCAACGCTGCCCGGCAATGGTTGCGGCGGCATCGGCGCGGTCACGACAGGGGCGTGGATCCCGGTGCGATCGCAATGGCGGCACGCATATTTGAAGCGCACATTCTGTAAAACCTTCGCCTTCACCTCGATATGAAGTTGCTCGGTGACAGCCTCGCCCATGCGATGCATCTGGCCACGGCAGCAAGGACACGCCTTCTGATCGTCGGACAGGTCATACTCGACGCGCTCACGAGGTAGGTTCCCCGGCAGCGGCTTGCGGCCGCGCTTCTTTCCCATTGTGTTTTCGACGGGTGGCAAGCCCGTGTCCGGAAGTTCGGCGATATTGTTCGTTTCACTGCCGGCGTCCTCCTCATCGGAGGCCTGCTCGGCTTCATTGAAGAGACGATCAACATGCTTTTCGCTGCGCGGCGCAAAACGATGCAGGCGTGCCAGCGCCAGTTCTTCCTCGAGCTTGGCGACGCGGTCGGCGAGTTGATGGTTCTCCGCCTGCAGCGCAGCAATGCGTGCCAACAGCACTTCAACACTCGGATCGCCGGTTCGATTCATCGAATTCTTGAATCTGAACCGTACCGACGCGTCAACCGCTCAACTCGAGAGCTCAGCCGGCAACCTGATATTGCCGCACCGGATGGCGGACCATCGCATCGATATCGATGCCGTCAAGGATCCAGTGCAATTGCTCCGTCGTCAGCGTGACGATCGCCTCCTGGCGGCGCGGCCATCGGAACCTGTCTTCGGTCAGCCGCTTCAGGACCAGTACAAAGCCGGACCGATCGAAGAACAGAAGCTTCATCCGGTCGCAACGGCGATTGCAGAACGCAAAAACCGCCGGAGTGAATGGATCGAGCGCCATCGTCTCCTGGACCAGGACCGCAAGGCTGTTGATGCCAGCCCGGAAGTCGATCGGCTCACGGTGCAGATAGACCTGCAGGTCATCGCCCAGTCTAAACATCGCCCAGCGCTCCGATGATCGCCGTCAATGCATCCACATCGCCGCATTCCAGCGCGAGCTTCACGCCATTCGGCAGCGACACGCTCACTTTGGCCGGAGAACAAAAAGCTGGAGTCCCTTTGGGTTCCGAACCACGCACTTCATCGTAAGCCGGCAAATCAACCGTCGCCACGCTGTCTTTTCGCGACAGGTCCCGCTCGGACTTCCCCTCAAGCTGAACCGGGATGAACGCCGGGCGTGAGGACGGCGGCAGCGACCTGGTCGCGCTGTGCTTCTTGATCCACTTCCGAAGGAGGTTCGCGTTGACCCCATGTTCGAGTGCAAGCCTCGATACCGAAACCCCAGGCTCAAGGCAGGCCGCGACAAGACGCTCTTTCGATGCCGCCTCGTAGCGCCGGCGACCGTTCCGGCCGACAAGCCTGACCCGCAGTTTCTGATCATCGTCGCTCATCACAAGGTGTCCACCTATTTTGGTGGACACCTCATGCATCAGGACTCTCAAAAGCAAAAGGTGCGGAGAAATTCGCGCTTACGCAGCAAAGACATATTCGTGCACATCTCGGCGGTCGAAAAGGCCGGTCTCAGCAGCCTCAATGAAGGTGCGAAGGTCAGTTACGAAGAGCGGGAAAATCGGGGCAAGACTTCCGCCGAAAACTTGCGGGTGGGCTGACGTAGAAGTTCAGGAACAAGCGGCAACGTCGGGAATCTTGAAAATGCTCCCGGCGCCTCACACCCCAACCGTCGGGAGTGAGAATGGCGACTCCGGCGCGCGCGGCTCGCCGGAGTCGTTCTCTATTGGTCGGTCGATCGTTCTCTATTGGTGTAGATACAACGAGTCAGAACAGACGACAAAACCGCCGTGTTGCGCCCGTGTTGCGTGGATAGCAGACGCACAGGCCCACAGAAGAGGAGCCGGCAAGCTATGGGGTAGGGTGCCGGCTCCTCCGAAACGGAACCGCCAAAACGTTCAAAAACCCGGTCCCGTCCCTTCGAAAAGCCTGCGCCGACTTGCTTGCTGATTTGCTAACGGCTTCGTTTGGTGGGCCGAGAATAGGTATCGCTTTCCGGCAAGGCGGGGATCTCCGCGCGGCGATACAACTGGCACCGCGATTGGCACCCAACGCGTAGGGACACGTCCATATCAGTCGGTACAGCCGGTGCGGCAGCGGCGCGTAATCTCCAATGAAATAGGACGTTTGCGCACCAACGATGACGGGGAGGGATGACCGAAACTGTATTTCAAGACCGGTGCCTTAAACCACTCGGCCACCCTTCCGGATCATTCGGATCAGGCCCTTAGCGTAGGGCGGCGCCGAACGCAACGCGAACTTGGCGAGAATACCGGACCGAAATGGACCGTTAGCTCGGTCCACGGGCAGCGAACCGACTGAATTTGAGTGCGAGGACAACCTGGCCTTCAGCCGATGCTATGGAGCCGAGGCTGCAGCAATTGGCCGCGGGTCATCGTCGCATGCACGCACCACGGTTGACCGCGACCATCGCCGTTGGCCATCATGATGCCCATGAAGCGCGTCCTCTTCCTCTGCACCGGCAACTACTACCGCAGTCGATACGCAGAGGAGCTGTTCAATCATCTTGCGCACGGCGAAAACCTGCCGTGGCGCGCCTCCTCGCGAGGCGCCGCCGAACGGGGCTCGCCCGATAATGTCGGCGCCATGTCGGTATTTGCCGATGACCGGCTTCGCGCCAATGGCATCGTTCCGGTGGGCGCTGCGCGCTATCCGCAGCCATGTTCATTGGCTGATTTCGACGGCGTGGAGCTGGTGATCGCGCTCAAGGAGGCCGAGCATCGTCCGCTCATCGAACGGCGGTTCCCCGAGGTCGCCGACAAGGTGACCTACTGGCATGTGCACGATATCGACGTTGCCCATCCCGCGGTTGCGCTGCCGATGATCGACGAGCTTGTCCGCGTACTGGTTTCATCGCTCAGGTAACAGGTTCGCGCTTCAGGAAGATCGCGAGCGCATATTCTGCCGAGCGTGCGAGCCTGTCGCTGATGCGTTCGAGGTCATCGATGGCGACGATCTCGAGGCGGCCTTCCGTGACCCTCAACCGGTCGATCGGCACGTCCCGCGCGAGGAACACCTCGCCGTGAAGGGTGCCGCCTGGCGTCGAATGATCCGGTCCGAAGTAACGACCGATCAGTTCAAAACGCTCGGGCGGCAGATAGTAGCCAATCTCCTCGTGGATTTCGCGCACCACGCATTCCAGGAAGGTCTCGCTGCCCTCGCGCCGCCCGCCAAACAGGCTGATCTTGCCGGGATCGGAAACGTGAGGAAGGTCGTCGCGCAGCTGCATCAGCAACCGGCCATCCGTGCTGACCAGCAGCGCGGACGTTCCCTCTCTTACTGCGCCGGTCATTCGCGAATCCTCTCGCTGGGAACGCGGAGGATGCGTCAGGACCGGGTCTGGGAGAAGACGGCGGATCTGCCGTGCAGATCATAGCAGCCGAGCACTTGCCCGGGTTGGTATCGTCAGCACTCCAAGGCTGAAGCCGGGGTTCAGGCGGCGAGAAATGAGGTGAGGGTAGCCGACGCTTGTCGCATGGGCGCAGCTTGTCGCATGGGCGCAGACGGCGCCCAGGCATCACGTGTTCAGCCGAAAGCGAAGGCCAGCAGGCTCGAGCACAGCAGCACGAGGCTTGCCGCGGTCAGGGTTAGAAATCCGTCGGAGACCAAATCGTGATTACGCATGACACACCTGCCTTTAACCGATGCTCATCCGAATTGATTAAAGCTTTCCGAACCTTCTCTCCTGGAAAGAGGTGACGCGTCTTTCCGCCTTCAACGGACTGTCAGGCCCGGTACCGATAGCTTTCCACTGCGTGCGCCAAGAAGATCGCCGCACTCACCAGGCCCATTACCGCTGTAACCGTCTCAATCATCGCAAACTTCCTTTGCGCCCCACGTCCGAGAGAAGACGATTGCAGCCTTGCACAGTCAAAAAGATTCAATTGTCGGAATTGAAGATGCCCCCCGACTGATGATTTGCTGCAACAGTGTGTCTGATAGCGGGACAGGCGAGGGCATTCTGCGCGGAGGAAGGTCCGTAGAAGGACGGAGGAAGCGCAACAGACCATTCACCAAGGCGCCACCGCCCGACGGCTCTCCCCATTTCCGCCGTGTTCCGGTTGCGATATCTTCACCATCCGGTGCGGAGGTGGGCCGCACAGCGACAGAATCGATCCCGACGCCTCGGAGTAGGCGCGGGTCCGGGCAGAATGGTACTTGGGGCAGATGGGGATTAGACGGCCAGATTCGATGATCCGGACGGCGCGCGGCGCCGTTGCGGTGGCCACGTGCCTCGTCGTCGCCAATTGTGCCTCGTCGAACCAGTTCGCCAGCCGGGTCGATCCCAAATACGGCGTGTCCTCGAGCCCGCGTGTGGTGGCGCTCGGCGACCCCGTGCCGAAGGGCGGCGGCACCTACCGAATCGGCAAGCCTTATGTCGTCGCCGGCCGCACCTATGTGCCGGAAGAGAACGAGAACTACCGCGCCGAGGGCCTGGCGTCCTGGTATGGCGATGATTTCCATGGCCGCCTGACCGCCAATGGCGAGGTGTTCGACATGGGCTCGCTCACGGCCGCCCATCCGACCTTGCCGATGCCGAGCTACGCGCGTGTCACCAACCTGAGCAACGGCCGGTCGCTCGTCGTTCGCGTCAACGACCGCGGCCCGTACCACGGCAATCGCCTCATAGACGTCTCGAACAAGGCCGCCGAACTACTTGATTTCAAAGGCAATGGCGTCGCGCGCGTACGCGTCGAATATGTCGGCCGGGCGCCGCTGGAAGGCTCCGACGACCGCCAGCTGATGGCGACCCTGCGCACCGGTACGCCGGCGCCGTCCCCGTCGATGGTCCGGGTCGCCTCGGCCCGGCCGTTCGTGCCTGAGATGTCGTCCTCGTCGGGCCGGGTCCGGGGCGATGTCCCGCTGCCCGAGGGGCGGCCGTACAGTCTCGGCAACACCCAGGCCGACTATGCCTCGGTCAACGCCACCTCGGAAATGTCGGCCTCAAGCCGGTCGCACCGCCGCGCGCCGAACAATCCGCACGAAGTCTCCTACGAGGGTGACGCGCGATACGCCGCAACCCCGAGCGCGGCTGCCGCCTATGTGCCGATCGACGCGCGTGGACCGGCCGAAGTGCTGAGCGGGCGCGGGCTCTACTGAATCAAGCCGTTGCGAATCAAGCTTTTGGCCTGATCATTTCAGAAATGCGATCAGCGCCGCGTTGACCTCGTCCGGGCGCTCCTGCTGGATCCAGTGGCCGGCGCCCTCGATGATCAGCTTCTGCCGCAGGTTCGGCAGCACGCGCTCCATGCCCGCAACCCGCTTGGCACCGATCAGCCCGGTAATCACCGAATCGTTCGAGCCGGCGATGAACAGCGACGGCTGATGGATCTGCGCATCCTGCCAGGGCGCGGTCAGCTCCCAATTGCGATCGAGATTGCGGTACCAGTTCAGGCCGCCGCGGAAGCCGGACTGCCGGTAGCCTTCGGCGAATTCGGCGATGTCGGCCTCGGTGAGCCAGGCCGGTAGCGGCATTCCGGTCGGCAGCTTGCCGAGGAAGCCCTTGGCTTCGTCGACGAACATCGAGCTCGGATCGGAGACGCCGCGCCCGAGCACCAGCCGCATGGTGTGGGCGATGTCGCGCTCCAACTCGGCTTCCGCCACGCCCGGCGGCTGAAAGTATTGCCAATAGAAGTTGGTGATGCCGCTCTCGCGCAGGGTCTCCAGCGGACGGCCGCGGCCACGAAACGGCGGCGGCACGCTGAGGCCGGCGACCTTGGTGAAGATATCAGGACGGAACAGGGCCGCGTGCCAGGCGACTGGCGCGCCCCAATCGTGACCGACGATCATGGCCTTCCGCTCGCCGAGCGCGGCCACCAGCGCGACCATGTCGCCCACCGTATCGAAGATCGTATAGGCGCCGACATCGGCCGGCGCGGTGGTCCGGCCGAAGCCGCGCATGTCAGGAGCGACGACCCGGAAGCCTGCCGCGTCCAACGCTGCGATCTGGTGCCGCCATGAGTACGACAGCTCCGGCCAGCCATGGCAGAGCACGACCAGTGAGCCTTGCCCGGCCTCGCGCACGAACATGTCGATGCCGTTGGCGGAAATGGTGCGGGAGGATGACATTCGCGTTTCCGCCTTGTTTGCCGGTTCTGCTGTTGTTAGCTGGTTCCAAGGATACGGGCGTTCGGCGCAGCCGGCAATCCAGCCGACCGTGTACAAGCGGCGAAACCTCAGTTGTTTGCGATACTTCCAGCTGTTAGAACGCATTCTTTCAGGACATCGCCGATGGCAGCCCAGATCGCAATTCCCCGCACGTTGTTCGCTCGCGCCGGGCGTTGCTGGCGTGGCCTGGTCGCGGCCGCGGTCGTGCTGGCGATCGGCTGTGGCGGGGTGGTCTATGCCGCCAACAACAGCGTCCAGGGCGCCAAGAAGGAAGATGGCGGGTTCGACGGCGATGCGCCGACCGCGATCCTGGTCGAGGCTTCCTCGGGCAGCGTGCTGTTCGAGAAGAACGCCGACGAGCTGCGCGCGCCCTCCAGCATGATGAAGCTGATGACGGCCGAGGTGGTGTTCGACGCCATCAAGAAGGGCGATATCAAGCTGACCGACGAGTATCGGATCAGCGAGAACGCCTGGCGGCGGGGCGGAGCGCCGTCCGGGACCTCGACGATGTTCGCGGCGATCAACAGCAAGGTCTCGGTCGACGACCTCCTGCACGGTGCGATCATCCCGAGCGGCAACGACGCCTGCATCGCGCTGGCCGAGGGCATCGCCGGCAACGAGCATACGTTCGCGACCGACTTCATGACCAAGCGCGCCCGCGAGCTCGGCATGACGAAGTCGACCTTCGGCAATTCCAACGGGCTGCCGGACCCGGCCAACAAGATGACGGTGCGGGAACTCGCGATCCTGGCGCGCCACATCATCCAGGCCTATCCCGACAGGTACAAGCTGTTCGGCGAGAAGGAATTCACCTGGAACAAGATCCGCCAGCAGAACCGCAACCCGCTGCTGAACGCCTTGCCCGGCGCCGACGGCCTGAAGACCGGCTACACCAAGGAAGGCGGCTACGGCATGGTCGGCTCGGCCGTGCAGAACGACACGCGGCTGATCGTCGTGGTCAATGGCCTCGAGGATTCCGAAGACCGCGCGACCGAAGCCAAGAAGATGCTGGAATGGGGGTTCCGCAGCTTCGAGACCCGGGTCCTGATCGCGGCCAACCAGCCGGTCGGCTACGCCCGGGTGTTCGGCGGCGAGAGCCGCTCGGTCAAGCTGGTCAGCCCCGATCCGATCAAGGTGATGGTGTCCAAGAACGGCAACGACAAGCTGCTCGCGCGTGTCATCTATAGCGGCCCGGTCAAGGCGCCGATCACCGCCGGCCAGCAGATCGGCGTCGTCCGGGTCTGGCGCGGCGCCAATGTCGCGATGGAGACTCCGGTGTTCGCGGCGGATGCCGTCGGCACGGGATCGACGATGCGCCGCGCACTCGACGGCGCCCAGGAGCTCGTGATCGGAATGTTCCGCGCAGGGGTCGAGAAGCTCTGACATGGCGGAAGCAGCAGTCCAACGGCCGAGCTTGCGCGGTCGCTTCATCACCTTTGAGGGCGGCGAGGGATCGGGGAAATCGACCCAGATCCGCAAGCTCGCCGAACGGCTCGATGTCGCCAAGCTGCGCGCGATCGTGACCCGCGAGCCCGGCGGCTCGCCGGGAGCGGAGATCATCCGTCACCTCGTGTTGTCGGGGATGGGCAAGCTGCTCGGGCCGGAGGCCGAGACGCTGCTGTTTGCCGCCGCGCGTGACGACCATGTCCGCACCGTGATCCTGCCGGCGCTCAACCAGGGCATCTGGGTACTGTGCGATCGCTTCTTCGATTCCACGCGCGCCTATCAGGGCCAGCTCGGGCAGGTATCGCCCGGCCTGGTCAATGCCATGCAGCGCGTCACCATCGGCGATCTCAAACCTGATCTCACCTTCATCCTCGATGTGCCGGTCGAGGTCGGACTGCAACGCGCCGCCCTGCGCCGCGGCAATGCCACGGCAGATCGCTTCGAAGCCGAGGGCATCAAGTTCCATCAGAATTTGCGCGATGCCTATCGCCGGATCGCGGCTGACGATCCACAGCGCTGCGTACTGATCGACGCGACGGCCGACCCGGATACGGTCGCGGCTAGAATATGGGCCTCACTGCGCGAGCATCTGCGCGCAACGCTCACGGCAGACAGTCCCGCATGAGCGCACGTAAGGTCGAACAGGAGAACCCCGCTCGCCACCCGCGCGAAACCCCCGATCTGTTCGGGCATCGCGAGGCGGAGACCGCACTGCTCGATGCCTATCGCAGCGGAAGAATTCCGCATGCCTGGCTGATCGGCGGCGCGCAGGGCATCGGCAAGGCGACGCTGGCCTACCGCATGGCGCGGTTCGTGCTCACATTCCGCAATCCGAAGTCGTCCCAGGTGCAGGCGGCGCCGACGCTGCGGGTCGATCCGTCCGATCCGGTGGCGCGCCAGATCACGGCGGGCGCCCATGGCGGGCTGCTGGTGCTGGAGCGCGGCCTCAACGACCGCGGCGTGATGCGCACCGTGATCACGGTCGACGAGACCCGCGAGACCATCTCGTTCTTCGGCTCGACCGCGGCGGTCGACGGCTGGCGCGTCTGCATCGTCGACACGGTCGACGAGCTCAATCCCAACGCCGCGAATGCGCTGCTGAAAATCCTCGAGGAGCCGCCGCAGCAGTCGCTGTTCCTGCTGGTCAGCCACGCGCCGTCACGGGTGCTGCCAACTATCCTGTCCCGCTGCCGCAAATTGCTGCTGCGGCCGCTGGAGACGAGCGATGTGGTGAGCGCGGCGGCGGCGGCAACCGACATCGAGGCCGACGATCCGGCGCTGGCGGAAGCCGCCGCAGCGTCCGAAGGCAGCGTCGGGCGGGCGCTGGCGCTGCTCGGTGGCGACGCGCTGAAACTGCAACAGCGCACGGCCGCGCTGCTCGCAACGCTTCCGAGCGTCGATCCGCGCGAACTGCACGCGCTGGGCGATGCGCTCGGCACCAGCGACCGCGTCGCGCTCGCCGCCTTCATCGACGGCATCGATCGCTGGATGAGCGAGCGCATGCGAACCGGCGACGCCAATGCCAATCTGCCGCGCCTTGCACGGCTGGCGGAGGTATGGGAAAAGATCGTCCGCGCCGCGCGCGATACCGAAGCCTACAATCTGGAGCGCAAGCCGCTGGTTTTCTCGGTGTTTTCGATGCTCGCGGACGCGACCCGATAGACGCCAAGTCTGAAAACAATCAGTCTGACAACACTCCCGACAATCTCGTTTCGATCTGCAAAGGATTCCGTGGTGGCGACTGCTAAGAAGAAATCGTCGAAGAAGGCCAAGAAGACGAAGAAGGCATCGCCCGCCCGCGCGACCAGGAAAGCCACGGCGAAGTCGCACGCTGCCAAGACCAAGAAGGGTGGGCGCGTCACCAAAAGAGCGAAGAAAGCCACCAAAGCCAAGACGGGTGCCAAGAAGTCGACGGTAGAGAAGGTCGCCAAAAAGGCCGTCAAGAAAGCTGCGAAGAAGACCGCCAAGAAGGCTGCCACGAGGCCCACCAAGGCTCTGCCGGAGAAGGCATCCGCTGCGGCCGTAGCTCCGGCTGCAAGGAAGCCCGCTGCGCCGAAAGCTCCGGCTGTCGAGAAGGCACAGAAGGCAGCAACGGTCCTCGCGCCCAAGCAACCCAAACCCGCAGCGACCGCTGCTGCGCGCGCGTCCGTCTCGGCACCTGCCGCGGACCGCGGCAACGTCTACTACATCACGACCGCGATCGCGTATCCGAACGGTCAGCCGCATATCGGCCACGCCTATGAGGCGATCGCGACCGATGCGCTGGCACGCTTCCAGCGGCTCGACGGCAAGGACGTGTTCTTCCTGACCGGCACCGACGAGCACGGACAGAAGATGATCCAGACCGCGCAGGGCGAGGGGATGACGCCGCACGATCTCGCCACCCGCAACGCTGCGCGCTTCAAGGAGATGGACGAGCGGCTCAACGTCTCGTTCGACCGTTTCATCCGCACGTCCGAACCTGCCCACCACAAATCGGTGCAGGAAATCTGGCGCCGCATGCAGGACAATGGCGACATCTATATCGACGCCTATGCCGGCTGGTACTCGGTCCGCGACGAGGCCTATTACGCTGAGGATGAGACAACAGTCGGCGAGGACAATGTCCGCCGTGGCCCACAGGGCACCCCCGTCGAATGGGTCGAGGAGAAGAGCTATTTCTTCAAGCTGTCGGCCTACCAGGACAAGCTCTTGCACCTCTATGAGAGCCAGCCCGATTTCATCGGCCCGGATTCGCGCCGCAACGAGGTGATGAGCTTCGTGCGGGGCGGGCTGAAGGATCTCTCGATCTCGCGCACCACCTTCGACTGGGGCGTCAAGGTCCCCAACGATCCCGAGCACGTGATGTATGTCTGGGTCGACGCACTGACCAACTACATCACCGGCGTCGGCTATCCGGACGAGAGCGACAAGCACTGGCGCTACTGGCCGGCCGACGTGCACATCATCGGCAAGGATATCATCCGCTTCCACGCGGTGTACTGGCCGGCCTTCCTGATGTCGGCCGGCATCCCATTGCAGAGGCGCGTCTATGCGCACGGCTTCCTGTTCAACAGGGGCGAGAAGATGTCGAAGTCGGTCGGCAACGTAGTCGATCCCTTCAATCTGGCGAACCAATACGGCGTCGACCAGCTGCGCTACTTCTTCCTGCGCGAAGTGCCGTTCGGCCAAGACGGCAACTACAACCACGAAGCCATCGTCGCGCGCATCAATGCCGACCTCGCCAATGATTTCGGCAATCTCGCCCAGCGTTCGCTGTCGATGATCGCCAAGCAGCTCGGCGGCGTGCTGCCGGAGCCGGGCGAATTCAGCGAGAACGACAAGGCGATCCTGGCGCAGGCCGACGCCATGCTGGAGACGTCGCGGACCGCGATGGCGACGCAGCAGATCCATCAATGGCTCAACACGGTCTGGGCCGTGGTCGCCGAAGCCAACCGCTACTTTGCCGGTGAGGCGCCGTGGGCCTTGGCGAAGACCGATCCGGCGCGCCAGAAAACGGTGCTGTATGTCACCGCCGAAGTCGTGCGCCAGATCGCGATCATGGCGCAGGCCGTGATGCCGGAATCCTGCGGCAAGATGCTCGACAGCCTCGGTATTGCCGCGGATGCGCGCAGCTTTGCCGCGATCGCGGAGCGGATCAGGCCGGGTACGGTTCTGCCGGCGCCGGTCGCCGTATTCCCGCGCTACGTGGAACCGAAGACCGAGTGAGTGGTTCGAAATTCATGCTGGTCGACAGTCACTGCCATCTGGACTTTCCTGATTTCGCCGACGATCTCGACGGGATCGTCCGACGCGCCGAAGCGGCCGGCATCGGCCGCATGGTCACGATCTCGACCCGGGTAAGGCGGCTCGGCGGCTTGCTTGCGATCACCGAGCGCTTTCCGGACGTCTACTGTTCGGTCGGCACCCATCCGCATCATGCCGACGAAGAGGACGGCATTCCGGCCAGCGAACTGATCGAGCTGACGAAGCATCCGAAAGTCGTGGCGCTCGGCGAGGCGGGGCTCGACTATTTCTATGAGCATGGTTCGCGCGAGGCGCAGGAGCGCGGCTTTCGTGCGCATATCGCTGCTGCGCGCGAAACCGGCCTGCCGCTCGTCATTCATACCCGGGAAGCCGACGAGGATTGCGGCCGCATCCTGGAAGATGAGATCGCGAAGGGGCCGTTCAAGGCCGTGCTGCACTGCTACACCGGCGGACGCGAGCTCGCGATGAAGGCAATCGCACTCGGGCTATCGATCTCGTTCACGGGCATCCTGACCTTTAAGAAGTCGGACACCCTGCGCGCGCTGGCCGCCGAGCTGCCGGCCGATCGCATCATGGTCGAGACCGACGCGCCGTATCTTGCGCCCGGAAAATTCCGCGGCAAGCGCAACGAGCCGTCCTATGTTGTCGAGGTCGCCAGGGTGCTCGCCGAAACGCGCGGTGTCTCGCTCGAGGAGATCTCGCGGCAGACCACTGAAAACTTCTTCCGGCTGTTCTCCAAGGTGCCGGCGCCGAAGGTTGCTGCATGACGCTGACACTGACCATTCTGGGCTGCGGCTCATCCGCCGGCGTGCCACGTCCGGCACTCGGCTGGGGCGCCTGCGATCCCAACAATCCCAGGAACCGCCGTCGCCGCTGCTCGATCATGGCGGAGCGCACCATGGAGCACGGCACCACGCGGGTCGTGATCGATACGTCGCCCGACCTGCGTGAGCAGCTGATCGACGGCAATGTCGAGCATATCGACGCGGTATTCCTGACCCACGAGCATGCCGACCAGACCCACGGCATCGACGATCTGCGCTCGGTGGTGCTGCACCAGCGCCGCCGCATCCCGGTCTACTTCAACCAGTCGACCGCCAAGGACATCATGGCGCGGTTCTCCTATTGCTTCATCTCGCCGGAAGGCAGCGACTATCCGCCGATCCTGACCCGGCATTCGATCGAGGCCGGCGAGAGCCACACGGTGCAGGGGAAGGGCGGTCCGCTGAAGCTCGAGGCCTTCCTGGTGCAACATGGCCGGATTCCTGCGCTCGGCTACCGCATCGGTGATGCCGCCTACACGCCCGATCTGCACGACATTCCCGAGGAGAGCTGGCGGGCGCTGGCAGGTCTCGATCTCTGGATCGTCGACGGCCTGCGCTATGCGCCGCATCCCAGCCATTTCAGCGTCGCCGACGCGCTGTCATGGATCGAGCGCTTCAAGCCGAAGCGCGCGGTCATCACCAACATGCATTCCGACCTCGACTACGAGGTGCTGCGGCAGAGCCTGCCGGCCGGCGTGATCCCGGCCTATGACGGCATGCGGCTGACACTCGATCGGGCAGGTTGAAAACTCAATAGTCCTGAGCTGGCCGGCCCTGGCGCGCCTACCGCGGACACGCGGTTCCGCTCGTCAGGGTGATCGACCGACACTGCAGTCGGCCATTGACCTTTTGCACATTGTCGATATCGTTATGATCATAACGATATATCCGAGAGGATCAGATGACGGAAGCTGTGGCGGCGCGCGATTACACCGACCGCACGCGATATGACGCGCTGATGGACGTCGTGAAGAACCGCCTGACGACCCGGGCGTTCGACGCCAGCTACGCGATGCCGCCGGAACACTACGACATGATCCTGGAGGCGGCGCGGCACGCGCCGTCGGGCGCCAATGCGCAACCCTGGCACTTCATTGCCGTCACCGATCAGGACCTCAAGAACAGGATCACGGAATATTTCCGCGAGGAGCAGGTCGCACGCGCCCGGCTCAAGATGAAGTTTCCGACGCCCGATTATCGCGGCCTCGCGTCGGCCCCCGGCTTCATCGTCGTCGCCAGCGACTTCCGCTGGGTCAAGGCGTTTCCCGTGCTCAACGACGGTTCCGAGCTCGACAAGATGTACAAGGAGAATGCCGAACGCATCCTGCTGCAGAGCGTGGCGGCGGCGACGATGTCGGCGCATCTCGCGGCGGCCGCGCTCGGCTACAACGTCTGGTGGGTGACCGCGATCGGGCAGGAGAAGGCCCAGCAAGCGATGAAGCCGCTGCTCGGCATCCCCGATGAATTGTCCGTGCTCGACATCATGTGCTTCGGCCCGCCGGCCAAGCCGCCGTACAAGCGCTGGAAGAAGAGCCTTGCCGACATCAGCAACTGGAACAGGTTCGATGATCAGCACTACATGACCGAAGCCCAGATCGACGAATGGGTGTCGACCACGCGCCACAAGGTGATGTACCGCGATGCCGAGAACGTCGACTAAAGCGGACGCGCCGGTCCGGCGGGGCGCGTCGGACTACCGGCTGGAGGACCAGGTCGGCTTCCTGCTGCGCCGCGCCTATCAGCGCGCGTCGTCCAACCTGGTCGAGCGGATCGGGTCCTACGATCTGACGGCGCCGCAATACGCGACGCTGGCCCGGCTCTACGAGCGCGGGGCGCTGTCGCAGAACCTGCTCGGCCGGCTGGTCGCGATGGAGCCGGCCAATATCCGCGACGTCGTGCTGCGGCTGAAGAAGCGCCGCCTGGTTGCGACCCGGCGCGACCCGACCGACAAGCGGCTGATCCTGATCGATCTGACCGCGGCCGGCGTGGCGCTGGTCGAGCAGTTGATCCCGATCGAGATCGAGTGCACCGCGGCGACGCTGGCGCCGCTCAAGGCCGACCAGAAACAACTGCTGTACGAATTGCTCGGCCGCCTTGCAGAGGGCTGAGCCGGCGCCACATACTCGCTGTCGTCCCGGGCTTGACCCGGGACCCATAGCCACGAATGCCAGTTGTGTTGCAACGCTGGGCCACATCGCACTCCAACAACGCAACCCTGTGGTTATGGGTCCCGGCTTTCGCCGGGACGACAGCGTCTATGAGGCAAGAGTGCGCTGCACGACACTGAAGGCGGCTTATGCTCAGGCCGTAATCGCCTTGGCCGATCCGACCTCGTTCCGCAGCAGGAATTTCTGGATCTTGCCTGTGGAGGTCTTCGGGATCACCCCGAACAACACAGACTTCGGCGTCTTGAAGCCCGGCATGTGCTCGCGGCAATAGGCGATGATCTCGGCCTCGGTCGCCTTGGCACCGTCCTTCAGCTCCAGGAAGGCGCAGGGCACTTCGCCCCATTTCGGGTCGGGCTTTGCGACGACCGCAGCAAACAGCACGGCCGGGTGCTTGTAGAGGATATCCTCGACCTCGACCGACGAGACATTCTCGCCACCGGAGATGATGATGTCCTTGGAGCGGTCCTTGATGATGACGTAGCCGTGCTCGTCGAGCACGCCGAGATCGCCGGTGTGGAACCAGCCGCCGGCAAAGGCTTCCTGCGTCGCCTTCTCGTTCTTCAGATAGCCCTTCATCACGATGTTGCCGCGGAACATGACCTCGCCGATGGTCTCGCCGTCGCGCGGCACCTCGCGCATCGTCTCGGGGTCGAGCACGGTGACGTCTTCCTGCAGCGGGTAGGCCACGCCCTGGCGTCGCTTCAGCTGCGCGCGCTGATCGGCCGACAGCTCATCCCAGCCCGGCTGCTCGGCGCAGACGGAGGCGGGCCCATAGACTTCGGTCAGCCCATAGACATGGGTCAGCTTGATGCCGATGCGCTCGGCGCCCTCGAGGACTGCAACCGGCGGCGCCGCGCCCGCGATCAGGCCGACGACGGGCTTCGCCTTTCCGCCCTTCGGCGCGTCAGGCGCATTGATCAGCGTGTTGTAGACGATCGGCGCGCCGCACATGTGGGTGACGCCGTGATTCGGGATCAGCTCGAAGATTTTTGCCGGATCGACCTTGCGCAAGCAGACATTGACGCCGGCGGTCGCCGCGATCGTCCAGGGGAAGCACCAGCCGTTGCAGTGAAACATCGGCAGCGTCCAGAGATAGACCGGATGCTGGCCGAGATTGCCGGCGAGAATGTTGCTGACGGCGTTGAGATAGGCGCCGCGGTGATGGGTGACGACGCCCTTCGGATTGCCCGTCGTGCCCGACGTGTAGCTCAGCGCGATCGCGTCCCATTCGTCGGCCGGCGGCCGCTCGGCGAATGCGGGATCGCCGGAGGCGACCGCCGCCTCATACACGATCTCGCCGATCCGCTCGCCGCCGGCGAAGGCGGCATCATCGACGTCGATCACGAACGGCTTTGGGCCCTTCATCAGGGTCAGGGCTTCCGCGATCACGCCGGAGAACTCGGGGTCGACGAGGATGATCCTGGCGCCGCCATGATCGAGCTGGAACGCGATCGACGCCGCATCGAGGCGGATGTTGAGCGCGTTCAGCACCGCGCCGGTCATCGGCACCGCGAAGTGCAGTTCGTTCATCGCCGGGATGTTCGGCAGCATCGCCGCGACCGTGTCGCCATGGCCGATGCCGCGGCCTGCGAGATAGGACGCAAAGCGCTTGCAGCGTTCGTAGGTCTCTTTCCAGGTGAAGCTGCGGCCCTCATAGACCGCGCTGACATGGTCGGGATAGACGGCGGCCGAGCGGGCCAGGAAGCTCAGCGGCGTCAGCGGCACGTAGTTGGCGGGCGTCTTGTCCAGCCCGATCGAGTACTGGTTTTGAGCTGCACTCATGGCTCTATCCAATCCGCTAGGTTCTCAAAGGAATCCAATCGATATCCAGGGGAAGATGGCGACGATGATCAGACCGATCAACAGCGCCAGCATGTAACCCCAGATCGGCCGGATACCCTCGGCCGGATCGACGCGCCCGATGGCGCAGGCGGCATAATAGCCGACGCCGAACGGCGGCGCGAACAATCCGATGCCCATCGCCAGGATGATGATCATGGCGTAGTGCACCTCGTGGACGCCGACCTGGCGCGCAATCGGGAACAGCAGCGGCCCGAACAGCACGATGGCCGGAATGCCCTCCAGCACGCTGCCGAGGATCACGAAGGCCAGGATCGAGACCGCGATGAAGGTCGCCGAACCTCCCGGCAGCCCGGTCATCGACGCCGCCAGCGCCCGCGAGAAGCCGGACTGGGTCAGGCCCCAAGCCATGCCGGTCGCGGTGCCGATGATGAAGAGGATCGCGCCCGACAGGCACGCCGTGTCGATCAGCATCGGCACCAGCCGCCGCCAGTTGAACTTGCGGTAGATCAACAGGCCGATGACGAAGGCGTAGACGATGCCGATGGTCGAGACTTCGGTGGCCGTGGCGATGCCTTCGACCACGGCGTAGCGGATCACGAAGGGCAGCGCCAATGCGGGCAGGGCGAACACCAACGCCTTGCCGATCTCGCTGCCGGTGGCGCGCTGCACGTGGCTCAAGTTCTCGCCGCGGTAGCGCCACCACACCAGTCCGGACAGCGTGATTGCCAGCACGACGCCAGGCAGCAGACCGCCGGTGAACAGCGCCGAGATCGAGACGCCGGTGACCGAACCGATCGTGATCAGGACGAGGCTCGGCGGAATGGTTTCGGTCTGGGCGCCGGTGGCGGCGAGCAGGGCGACCAGATCGCCCGGCTTGGCGCCGCGCTCCTTCATTTCCGGAAACAGCACGGGTGCGACGGCCGCCATGTCGGCAGCCTTCGATCCGGAGATGCCGGACACCAGGTACATGGCGCCAACCAGCACATAATGCAGGCCACCGCGGACATGCCCGAGCAGGCTCGCCAGGAACGCCACCATTGCGCGCGCCATCCCGGTCATCTCGATCAGCAGGCCGAGGAAGACGAACAGCGGCACCGACAGCAGGATGAGGTGGCTCATGCCCTCGTCCATCCGGCCGACCAGCACCATCAGCGGCGTCCGCGTGGTCAGCGCCAGATAGCCGAAGATCGCCATGCCGAAGGCAAAGCCGATCGGCACGCCGGCGAACACGCCGAAGCCGACCACGCCGACGAAGAAGATGATCAGATTGAGGTTGCCGAGCGGCCGCAGCATCGGCTGCGCCAGCCAGAACACGCCGATCAACGCGACGACCGTCAGCGCGGCCAGCAGGAAGGTCTTGACGTCGCCAACCCGCGCCAGCCGCAGCAGCGCAAACAGCCCCATCAGGCAGGTGCCGACCGGCAGCGCCGCCGCGCGCCACGTATTGGAGATCTGCAGCGCAGGCGTCGTGATGAAGCTTTCCTCGTAGGCGTATTCATAGGCCGGCCGGACGATCAGGATCAGGAACGCCAGCGCGGCGCAGGTCGCGACCACGTCGAGATAGCCCCACAGCCTGGGCCCTGCGCTTGCGACCAGCGCCGTCATCCGCATGTGCTCGCCACGACGGAACGCCACCGCCGAACCCAGCATGGCGAGCCACAGGAGCAGGATCGACGCAAGTTCGTCGGACCAGATCAGCGGCGCATGCAGCACGTAACGCGACACCACGCCGGCGAACAGGATGACGACCTCGGCGACGACAAGGATCGCCGCCGGAATTTCGACCAGCCATCCGAGCGCCGCGTCGATGGAACCGAGAACAGAGCGGCGGCGAGGGGGCTGTGACGCCGCCTCGCCGGCCACGGCCGGCGTCATCTCGACATGCGCCATGGCAAGCCTCCCGCTTGATCGATCAGGACAGTTTACCGACGGACTTCTCGAGCAGATCCCAAGCCTTCTCGCCGTACTTGCCCTTCCACTCGGCGTAGAAGCCGGCGGCGCGCAGCTTGTCGCGGAACGGCCCGACCTCGGGCTGGTTGAACACGAGGCCCTTGCCCGAGAGCTCCTGCTTCACGGTGGCGTTGAGCTTCTCGGTGTCCTCGCGCTCCTTGACGGCGGCCGCGTTGACGTTCTTGGCAACGATCGTCTTGATATCGTCCGGCAGAGCCGCCCAGGCGCGGCGGTTCATCAGGAACCAGAAGCCGTCCCACATGTGGTTGGTCAGCGAGCAGTACTTCTGCACCTCGTACAGCTTAGCCGCCGAGATCAGCGCCAGCGGGTTTTCCTGGCCTTCGACGATCTTGGTCTGCAGCGCCGAATAGACCTCGCTGAAATTGATCGAGGCGGGCGAGGCATCGAACGCCTTGAACATCGAGGTCCACAGCGGCGACACCGGCACGCGGATCTTGAAACCCTTGAGATCGTCCGGACCGTTGATCGGCTTGGTAGACGACGTGGTCTGGCGGAAGCCGTTGTCCCAGATCTTGTCCATGACCTCGAGGCCGGCCTTGTTGATCTCGCCGCGCACATAGGCGCCGAGCTCGCCATCCATGGCCTTCCAGACCGTGGGATAATCCGGGAATGCGAAACCGATGCCGTTGATCGAGGCTGCCGGCACCAGGGTCGCCAGGATCAGGCCGGACAGCGTGAAGAACTCGACGCCGCCGGAGCGCACCTGGCTCAGCATGTCCGTATCGGAGCCGAGCTGGCTGTTCGGGAACACCTGCAGGTCGAACCGGCCGTTGGTCTCGGTCTTGATCGCCGCAGCCATCTCCCGCGCGCGCGCCACGAACGGATGCGACTCCGGCAGGTTGTTGGCGAACTTGTACGAGAACTCGGCCGACTGGGCGCGCGCGACATACGGCGCGCCAATTCCGCCCAGGACGGCGGAAGCGGCGGAAACCTTCAGCAGCGTGCGTCGTGAAAAGCTCATTGGGTTTGCTCCCTCGAGAGGCTTGTTGTTGTTTTGAGATGCCATCCTATACGGACCTGATGCCGCGGGGTCATCAGCGATCTCTGCACAGCTGGCGCTTATTGCAGCGTCCGTACGCCGCGGCAATATCGGCTTTCTGACGAGACGCATGGGCGTGGATCGCTGTGGTGCCTGGACGAGCCCGATCAACCGATCGGGACAAGCCCGGACCGACGCCAAGCTGCGGGCCGGTGCGAAGATTTCCCACTAAATATCTGATCTAATTGTAGATATAAATATTCCATAATATACCTTATGCGAATTGCGGATGTGGAAGCCGATCCGGTTTGGGGCGGCCCAGCTGTGGGCTTCCCCTAGGCCGTCGCAACGCATCCCATAAGACCGTCGCGTTCGGGCGCAGCGATCATCGCCTCTGCGATCCCTAAGTCGCTCCTGGTATGTCCGGCTGACCACGGAGTTGGGCGATATCCTTGCGACGTCTGCGACACGCCGGTGTCGGTGATAGCCGCAGGTGAAGACGCTGCCGAAGATGGCGAAGGCGGCGCAATCGAAGGACCTGCGGAAGGCTTTCACCAAGCATCTGCGCGAACAGCCGGATCGCGCTGACCGGATACGCGCGCCCTCGACTTGTCCGCACCGTGCGTGATTGCGATCCCCTGCGACGGCCGCCTGCTCCGATGCGAGCGCATCCTCGGCCTGCCGTTGCCTAGGCCGGGAGCACGATCACCTTCGTTTTGAGCGGCGTTCGCGAATAGAGGTCGATCATGTCCTGACTGAGGAGGCCGGTGCAGCCGCTCGTAATGCCGTTCCCGATGGTTTCGGGGTCGCTGGTGCTATAGATCGTGTAAAGCGTATATGCCCCGTTTTGATAGAGGTAGAGCACGCGGGCGCCGAGTGGATTGTCGAGACCTCCCGGCATGCCGCGGGCATATTTGCCTGCCTCCGGCTGGCGCGCGATCATCTCCTTGGGTGGCGTCCAGGTAGGCCATTCGGCTTTGCGCCCGACATAAGCCTCCCCGCTCCACCGGAATCCATCGCGGCCGACATTGGCGCCATAGCGGGTCGCGTTTCCCCCTCCTTCAATGCGGTAAACATAGTACTTGCTGGGATCGATGATGATCGTACCGGGTGCCTCATCGCTGTCGTAGCGCACTGTCTTGCGAAAATATTGCGGTTTGACCTTGCTAACATCGACCGCAGGGATCGGGAATTTCTCGTCAGGCACGGGCCCGTAGACTTTCTCCGCCTCGGCCAGGCTCATGTAGTCGGATGCACAACCGGCCAGGCCCAGTGCGGCAAGACCGGCAGCGGAGCCGAATAGAAACGCCCGGCGGTTGAGACGCGGCGAACGAGGCCCAGACAGAGCGCCCTTGCCCATCGCGCCGGCAATTCCACGGTCCATGATCATGTTTTCGGGTTTTCCGAGATTTTCCAGAAGGCGCGACAAGCTTTATGTCGGGGAACCACCCCGTCACGACACTCTTATGGAGGATTTCGCGCTTTTTTATGAAGGGAAACTTTCAAGAAAAAGCTAAGGAATTCCGTTCTGTGTGTCGGTCTTATGCGGGGATTCAACAACCCCCGAAGGCTTTGCCTGATAGTCTGCCCCCGACTCAACGACACCAGTTCGAGACTTGGAGACCAATGGCCCGACGTACCGGCAGCGCTGATCTCCCGCTCCATGGTGGACGCGTGCCGCCGTGGCTGGCGGAGCGCATGGCGACGCTGGGCGCGATCATCACGCAGGCGGTGGTCCATCATTACGGCCGTGACGCGTTCCTGCAGCGGCTCTCGCATCCGTTCTGGTTCCAGTCGTTCGGCGCCGTGATGGGCATGGACTGGCATTCGTCTGGTATCACCACGAGCGTCATCGGCGCGCTCAAGCGCGGGCTGGCGCCGCTGCAGGACGAGCTCGGCATCTACGTCTGCGGTGGTCGCGGCAAGCATTCGCGGCGCACGCCGGACGAATTGTCGGCGCTGGGCGACCGGACCGGCGTCGACGGCGTTGCCCTCACCCGCGCCAGCCGCTTGGTCGCCAAGGTCGACAGTGCCGCGGTCCAAGACGGTTTCGAGCTCTATCTGCACGGCTTCTTCGTCACCGCGGACGGCAAATGGACCGTGGTCCAGCAAGGCATGAACGACCGCAAGCGGCAGGCGCGACGCTACCACTGGCATTCCGAGGGGCTGCGCAGCTTCGTCGACGAGCCGCACAGCGCGATCGACGGTCCATCGCAGGGCGAGATCGTCAATCTGACCGATCACCGTGCCGACGCCTCGCGCCAGGCCCAGCTCGATCTGCTCGCCGCGCTCGGTCCCGACGGCATCGCGCATGCATATGCCGAGCTGACCGAGAAGGTGGCGGCGCAGGGCGATCTCCTGCACCTGATCATGCCCGCGCATCACGATGTGCGCTCGAGCGATGTCTTCATCCGCCGCCTGCACGGCACCCTCGCCGCTGCGGCCGAGCGCGGGCCGCTGGATTTCCCCGAGCTGCTGCTCACGCCGGGCGTCGGCGCCCGCACCGTGGAATCGCTCGCCATGGTCGCGGAGGTCGTCCACGGGACGCCGTATCGCTTCCGCGATCCGGCGCGTTTCTCACTCGCGCATGGCGGCAAGGACCGTCATCCGTTCCCGGTGCCGATCAAGGTCTATGACGAGACCATCGACGTGCTGAAATCGGCGGTACGGCAGGCGAGGCTCGGCCGCGACGAGGAGTTGCAGGCGCTGAAGCGGCTGGATGACCAGGCCCGCAGGCTGGAGCTGACCGCAACCGGTCCGTCCTTCGATGCTTACGTCGCCAACGAGCGCGCGCGTTCGCCGGCGCTTGACGGGCGGTCGGTGTTCGGTTGGGAGGCCGACCTCGCCGCCCGCGACCGCATCACCAAACGCTAGGCTAGGTACACCCGTCAGCGTCCCCTGAAGCGCGGCTTGCGCCGTCCGAGGAAGGCCGCGACGCCCTCCTTGTGATCGTCGGTCAGGCTCGCCAGCGCGAACTGGTCGATATCCATGTGGCTGGCGAGATCGTCGAGCGCATGCGCCAGCCGGTTGACCGTCAGCTTGGTCATCGCGACCGAAATCGGCGGCTGGGCGGCGACCTTGGCCGCGAGCGCCATCGCGGCCTCATATGATTTGCCCGGATCAACCACCTGCTCTACCAGGCCCCATTCGTAAGCCTCGCCGGCCGAGATCCGGTCGTCGGCCAGGATCACGGCCTGCTTGGTGCGCGCCGGCCCCATCAAATGCAGCATGCGCGGCACGCTCTGCCAGCTCATGTTCATGCCGAGCGCGATCTCCGGCACGCGTAGATGCGCATTGCGCGCCATGACCCGGAAATCCAGCGCAACCGCCAGCGCCACGCCGCCGCCGACGCAGAAACCCTCGATCGCGCCGATCGTGACCTGCTCCATCTCCTGCCAGGCGCGCGTCAGCCGCGGCCCGAGCTTCAGGTGACGGCGCAGCGTGCCCATATCCATGGTCTGGCGCGAGCGTCCCTCGGCATCCTTGAGGTCGAAGCCGGCGCTGAACGATTTGGCGCCGCCAGTCAGCACCACCACCGAGGTTTGGCCATCGTCCTCGAAGCTGCGCGCCGCATCGGTCAGCTGCCGCAGCGCCTCCGGCGACAGCGCGTTGATACCGTCGCCACGGTCGAACCGCACCACGGCGATGCGTCCCTCCGGTCCGAGGCCCTTCTCGATCGTCACATCGTCAACCACGCATACCTCCCTGCTCGCATGTTATGTACTGCTTGCCTCGACATAGCACAGCGGTTTCGCCTATTCTGTGGGCATGAGCGAACATGATCACCACCACCACGATCACGACCATTCCGAACTGTCGGAGACCGAACTGCGTGTCCGCGCGCTGGAATCGATCCTGACCGAAAAGGGCTACGTCGAGGCTGCAGCGCTCGACGCCATCGTGCAGGCCTATGAGACGAAGATCGGCCCGCATAACGGCGCCCGCGTCGTCGCCAAGGCGTGGACCGATCCCGCCTTCAAGAAGGCGCTGCTCGAGGACGCCAGCAAGGCGGTCGGCACCCTCGGCCATGTCAGCCGGGTCGGCGACCATCTGGTCGCGATCGAGAACACGCCTGGCCGTCACAACATGGTCGTCTGCACTTTGTGCTCCTGTTACCCTTGGGAGATGCTCGGCCTGCCGCCGGTCTGGTACAAGGCCTCGCCGTATCGCTCGCGCGCGGTCAAGGATCCGCGCGGCGTGCTCGCCGATTTCGGCGTGAGCCTGCCGAAGGAGACGGAAATCCGCGTCTGGGACAGCACGGCTGAAACGCGATTCCTGGTGCTGCCGATGCGGCCCGCGGGCACCGAGGGCTGGAGCGAAGAACAGCTCGCCGACCTCGTGACGCGCGATTCCATGATCGGCACCGGCTTCCCGAAAACCCCGGGAGCGCCGTCGTGAACGGGATCCACGACATGGGCGGCATGGACGGGTTCGGCAAGGTCGAGCCCGAGCCGAACGAGCCGATGTTCCATCAGGAATGGGAATCGCGGGTGCTCGCCATGGTCCGCGCGATGGGCGCGGCCGGCGCCTTCAACATCGACGCATCGCGCTTCTATCGCGAGACCCTGCCCCCGCAGGTCTATCTGTCGAGTTCCTACTACAGGAAATGGCTGCTCGGGCTGGAAGCCCTGCTGCTCGACAAGGGGTTTATCTCCAAGGACGACGTCGCTGCCGGACATTCCGTCGCGCCGGCGAAATCGCTCAAGCACGGCAAGTTCTCGATGGCCGACGTCGAGCGCATCATGGTGCGCGGCAAGTTCGGCCGCGCCGCACCGGCGCCGGCGAAGTTCAAGGCCGGCGATCGCGTGCGGGCGAAGAACATCCATCCCGTCACGCACACGCGGCTGCCGCGCTACGTGCGCGGTCATGTCGGTGTGGTCGAGCGCGATCATGGCTGTCACGTGTTTCCCGATACCGCGGCGAACGACGCCGGCGAGCATCCGCAGTGGCTGTACACCGTCGTGTTCGATGGACGCGAATTGTGGGGGCCGGACTCCGATCCGACCATCAAGGTCTCGATCGACGCGTTCGAACCGTATCTGGAGGCGATCTGATGGATGCCGGCGCCGCCGCGCGCGCGACCAGCGCCGTGTCCAGCATTCCCCGCGATCAGGACGGCCCGGTGTTCCGCGCACCGTGGGAGGCGCAGGCGTTCGCCATGGCGTTGACGCTGCATGACCGCGGCGTGTTCACCTGGCCCGAATGGGCCGCCGCCCTCGCCGATCAGATCAAGCGCGCACAGGCTGCAGGCGATCCCGACACCGGCGAGACCTATTACCAGCATTGGCTCGCGACCCTCGAACACCTCGTGGCCGCCAAGGGCGTGACGACGAAGGACGCGCTGCACCGCTACCGCGACGCCTGGGACCGCGCCGCCGACCGCACCCCGCACGGCAAGCCGATCGAGCTGACGGCCGCGGATTTTGAGTAGCGGCGCGTTTCCGCCGTGCGCCAAATCGCGCCGCATTCACAGCTGTCGTCCCTGCGAAAGCAGGGACCCATACTCCGCGGCGAATATTGTGTGAACGCGACTCGTCGTTCCAGCATCGCTCAACAATAACCATTCGTGGTTATGGGTCCCGGCCTTCGCCGGGACGACGATGAGGATGGGTTCGCGATCTCCTTTGCATGGGGTTGTTTTCGATATTTTGGTAGTGCGCCCCTGCGGACGGCGGTCCGCCCGCGGTTACGGGCCGCCCTGCGCGACATATTCCCGCCAGCCCTTGGCCCGCAGGCTGCAGGCCGGGCATTCGCCGCAGCCATAGCCCCAATCGTGCTGGGCGCCGCGTTCGCCGAGATAGCAGGTGTGCGAGTGCTCGCGGATCAGATCGACCAGCCCTGCCCCGCCGAGTTCGTGCGCGAGCCGCCAGGTCGCGGCCTTGTCGAGCCACATCAGCGGCGTGTGCAGCTCGAAATCCCGGGCCATGCCGAGGCTGAGCGCGGACTGCAGCGCCTTGATGGTCTCGTCGCGGCAATCCGGATAGCCGGAATAGTCGGTCTCGCACATACCGCCGATGATGTGGCGGATGCCGCGCCGATAGGCCAGCGCGCCCGCGAAGGTGAGGAACACGAGGTTGCGGCCGGGGACGAAGGTGTTGGGCAACCCGTCCGCACCCATTTCGATCGCGACGTCGCGGGTCAGTGCGGTGTCGGAAATCTCCGAAAGCGTCGGGATCGCGAGTGTGTGGCTGTCGCCAAGCTTCGCTGCCCAGTCCGGCCGCAACGCCCTGATGCCGTCCAGCAGGCGGTCACGGCAGTCGAGCTCGATCGCATGGCGCTGGCCGTAGGTGAAGCCGAGCATTTCGACGCGCGCGAAGCGGTCCAACGCCCAGGCCAGGCAGGTGGTGGAATCCTGGCCGCCGGAAAACAGCACCAGCGCAGTGTCGGAATTATTCTGATCGGTCATGGAACGCGCTTTACCACTCCTTGGCGCCACGGCCAATCGGTGGACAGCGCCGCGATTCCGGCGCGTTTTGCTGGGATCGACAGGGCTGATTTGGCATAAGGCATATACCGCTCACAGTCCGGTGCCCGATGACCCCTTCCCGCGACATTTCCCGCCTGATCGAGATCATGGCTGCGCTGCGCACGCCGGTGACCGGCTGCCCCTGGGACCTCGAACAGAATTTTGAAACGATCGCGCCCTACACGATCGAGGAGGCCTATGAAGTCGCGGATGCGATCGCGCGCGGCGATTTCGAGGATTTACGCGAGGAGCTCGGCGACCTCCTGCTGCAGGTGGTCTATCACGCAAGGATGGCCGAGGAGCAGAACGCGTTTGCGTTCGGCGACGTGGTCGAGGCGATCACGAGGAAGATGATCCGCCGTCATCCGCACGTCTTTGCCGACAAGGACGGCAACATCCAGCCCGCCGGCGTCAAGAGCGCTTGGGAGCGCATCAAGGCCGAGGAGAAGGCCGAGCGCGCCGCGCGGCGGCCGCCGGACGAGACCGCGCACACATCCTTGCTCGCCAGCGTGAAGGCGGGCCTCCCTGCCTTGACACGCGCGATGGAGCTGCAGCGCAAGGCGTCCACGGTCGGCTTCGACTGGAACGACCCGCATGCGGTGCTCGCCAAGATCCGCGAGGAGGCCGACGAGATCGAGGCCGCGCTCGACCGCAACGACAGAGCCGAGATCGCGGAGGAGACGGGCGACCTGATGTTCGCACTGGTCAACCTCGCCCGCCACGTCGACGCCGATCCGGAAACCGCGCTGCGCGCGACCAACGCAAAGTTCGAGCGGAGGTTTGCCTATATCGAAAAGGCGTTGGCGGCGATGGGACGCTCGCTCGACGGCGCGACGCTGGAGGAGATGGATGCGTTGTGGAACGAGGCGAAGACTGTCGTCGTCCCTGCGAAAGCAGGGACCCATACCGCGTGATCTATCGGTGGGCTGACGGTACCAGTACCGCGTGAGTGATGAACTGGCGCGGTCGTGGGTGCGGAACTGCGACCGAGCTCAACAACGATGGCAGGTGGTTATGGGGCTCTGCTTTCGCAGGGACGACATCGAGTATGTGGGACGTGGCCGCGTCAAAACACGCAGATGCGTCCCCTACCTCACAGCAGCGTGCCGTGCAGGATGACCGCCGCAACGCCGAAATAGATCACGAGGCCGGTGACGTCGACCAGCGTCGCGACGAACGGCGCGGACGCGCTGGCCGGATCGAAGCCGATGCGCTTGAGGATGAATGGCAGCATCGATCCGGACAGCGAGCCGAAGGTGACGATACCGACCAGCGCGGCGCCGACGGTGACGGCCACCAGCATCCAATGCGGGCCGTAGTCGAACAGGCCCAGCGTCTGCCAGAGCGTGATCCTGACGATGCCGATCACCCCCAGAATGGAGCCGAGTACGATTCCGGTCGGCAGTTCGCGCAAGGCGACGCGCCACCAGTCGCGCAGCCGCACCTCATGCAACGCCAGCGATCGGATCAGGAGCGAGGTAGCCTGGGAGCCGGAATTGCCGCCGGAGCTCATGATCAACGGGATGAACAGCGTCAGGACGATCGCCTTCTCGAGTTCACTCTGGTACGACTGCATCGCGGTTGCGGTCAGCATTTCCGAGAGGAACAGTGCGCACAGCCAGCCGCCGCGCTTCTTGATCATTTCGAGGAAGCCGATCCGCAGATACGGCTCATCGATCGCTTCCATGCCGCCGAACTTCTGGGCGTCCTCGGTCGATTCCTCGACGATGGCGTCGATGACGTCGTCGACCGTGACGATGCCGAGGATATGACCGGGGCCGTCGACGACGGCGACCGCGAGCAGATCGTAGCGCGAGATCAGCCGCGCCGCCTCCATGCGGTCGGCCTCCGGCGAGATCATCAGCGGCTTCCGCGCCGGTGCCGCGGTGAGCACATTGGCATGCGGGTCGGCCGAGATCAGGCGGCGCAGCGGCACCGCCTGGATCAGCGTCTTCTTGATCGGGTCGATCACGAAGATCGAGTAGACGGTCTCGCGGGTGCGCTCGACCATCCGGATGTGATGCAGGACCTCGGCGATGGTCCAGTTCGAGGGCACGCTGACGAATTCGGTCGTCATGATGCTGCCGGCGCTGCGTTCGGGATAGGCCAGCAGCCCGGAGATGACGTTGCGGGTATCCGGATTGAGGCCGTTCAGCAGCGTGGTGCGCAGCGGCTCGACCAGCTCCTTGAAGATGTCGGCGGCGCGGTCGTCGGAGACGCCGGACAGCAGCGACACCGCCGTGTCCTTCGGCAGCTCGGCCAGGATCTCGCAGGTGTTGTCGAGCCCGGGCAGGTCGAGCACCTCGATCGCCTTCTCGGCCGGCAGCGATTGCAGCAGCTTCGCCGCATCCGCCGGCTCCCGGGCATTGAGGGCATCGACGATCTCGGGCGCCCGCACATGGGCAAGGTCCCCGTTCGGGCCGGCGAGCGTGTCGTGGGTGATGGTTTCGCTGGTGTCCTGCATCGATCCGCCTCGGCTTTGCGTCCAGCAGCGCAATGAACCAAGGCGGCGCAGATTTCAAACAGAAAGTGCGGCGGCACGTCGCAGGCGCGGTCGAGCGAGGCCGCGTCACGGCGCCGTCACATTTCGGGAGATTGCGAGGTGCCGTGCCGGAGGGCCGATCAGGCCCGGCTGAACAGTTTCGCGGCGTCTTGCACGGCCTCGCGCGCGGCGGCGAGATCCGGCGCTTCGTTGTCGTCGTTGAAGCCGAAATAGTCGTTTTCACCGACCGGCTGGACGACGATGCCGTCGCGTCGGCCGAGGACGCTGAGGTTGCGGTAGAAGACGCCGTAATTGACATCCGGCTGGGGAATGAGCCAGGCGATCTGGCCGCGCACCGGAACGATGCTCTCGTCACGAAACAGCGCACGGGCGCCGTAGCCGGTGCAGTTGACAATGACGGTTTCGCGGATCTTCGAAAGATCGGACGGCGTGTGCAACTCGATCGGCACGAAGAGCCCTCCGGCGCGCTGAAACTCTGCTTCGAGCTGACGGTAGAGATCCGTGACATTGTAGGTGAGCGAAGCGCTCTTCCACGCGTATGGCGCCGGAAACGGATTTGCTCCGGCGGCCAGCAAGTCCCATCGCGGCGTCAGCGACCTGATCCGGCCGCGCAATTCGAGGAATTTCTTCGAGCCGTCGCCCGAGGCATGCTGGCGCCTGTGCGGACGGCCGTCAGCGTCGGGCGCATCGTCGGAGAGCAAGTAGCGATCGGTCCATTCGATCGGATTGCCGGCTAGGCCGAGATAGCTTTGGTGGGTGGCAAAGGTCGTGCGCGCCATCCGCTCCCAGCGGTCGGCAAAGTCCGGCGTGACGTCTGCTTCCATCGCGATACGCGAATCCGGCGACCAGTCTCCGGTCGCACGCGCCGAGCGTACCTGCGGGAAGCGCTCCTTGGCGTAGATCGTGACGGTCGCGCCCATCCGCTGGGCGGTGATCGCCGTCGTCAGCCCGATCGCGCCGGCGCCGAGGACGGCAATGTTGCGCGCGCTCAATTGCAGGGCGAGCGGCACGGCCTCCTGCGCGGCGCCCCAGGACAGCGACCAGCCGCTACCGCCGTGTCCGTAATTGTGGACGACATATTTGGTATCGATCCATTCCGCTTCAATGCGCGGACCGGCGGCGCGGAACGGACGCAGGCATACCGTGACACGAAACATGCGGTCTGGACGCGCAAGAACCGGCCGGAGCGCAGGTGCGTCGACGAAAGCGGCATTGTCGGCGGTCCCACGCGTTGAAAATCCTGCGACCGCAGCGCTCGCCAGGCCGCCGCCGAGAAATGTTCGACGGTTGAACATCGATCCCACTTCGATCCCCCTTGCCGCTGCGGATTTCCGGGACGCTACGTCCCGTGCGGCAAAGCATCGAATCGTGACATGACGATGTCGCGCTTGGTCTCATCGACCCGCACCGTCATGTCGAAGCGCTCGCCATTGAGCTCCTTGTTCAGGACCTCGGCATTGCGATGCAGCCAGCTGATGCCGGCGCCGTCGGAGGCGTCGATCGAAAGATTGAGCGTGATGCGCTTGGCCGCGAGGCGATCTTCGATCGCGGTCAAGAGCTCCTTGATCCCCTCGCCCGTGACGGCCGAGACCAGGAAGCACGGCCGCTCCGGCGGCCGGCGCGCGGCGATGTTGCGCAGATTGTCCCGTTCCTCCGGATCGAAGCGATCGATCTTGTTCCAGACCTCGATGATGCGCTGGCCGCCATCGGCGTCGGGATCGATGCCGAGCTGGTGCAGCACCGCCTCGACGTCGCGCTCCTGCGCCTCCGCATCCTCATGGGAGATGTCGCGGACATGCAGGATGATGTCGGCCTCCAGCACTTCCTCCAGCGTGGCACGGAACGCGGCCACCAGCTGGGTCGGCAGACTGGAAATGAAGCCGACCGTGTCCGACAGCATCGCCTTGCCGCCATGCGGCAGGTTGAGCGCACGCAGGGTCGGGTCGAGCGTCGCAAACAGCATGTCGGCGGCCTGCACGTCGGCGCGCGTCAGGCGATTGAACAGGGTCGACTTGCCGGCATTGGTGTAGCCGACCAGCGCGACGACGCGGTACGGCACGCGCTGGCGTCCGGCGCGATGCAACCGCCGCGTCGCCTGCACCTTCTTCAGCTCGTTCTCAAGCCGCGTGATGCGGTCGCCAATCAGGCGGCGGTCGGCCTCGATCTGGGTCTCGCCCGGACCGCCCATGAAGCCGAAGCCGCCGCGCTGGCGTTCGAGATGGGTCCACGACCGCACCAGGCGGCTGCGCTGGTAATTAAGATGGGCAAGCTCGACCTGCAGCGCGCCTTCCTTGGTCTTGGCGCGGCGGCCGAAGATTTCCAGGATCAGGCCGGTGCGGTCGAGCACCTTGGTGCTCCAAGCCTTCTCGAGATTGCGCTGCTGGATCGGCGACAACGCGCAATCCATCACCACGAGCTCGACCTTGTCGCTGGCGACGAGGCCGTTGATCTCCTCGACCTTGCCCTTGCCGAGATAGGTCGCGGGCCGGATCTGGCTGATCGGCGCGACGACGGATTCCACCACGGTGAGGTCGATCGCACCGGCGAGGCCGGCGGCTTCCTCGATCCGCGCTTCGTAGTCGCGGACAGAGGCATCCGTTTGCGCATCGCCGTCGCCACGGCGCATGCGCAGATACGGGCCGATGACGATCACCCGCCCGGTGCTCAAGTCCCCCGCCGACCCGGGCCTAGACTTGGTCCGGTCGACGCCCCCCTCAGGATTGAAGGGTTCCAATCAGTTCACTCTCAAGCCGGTGCGTCCTCACCACCTTCGAACAGCTGAATCGGAGCGCCGGGCATGATGGTCGAGATCGCGTGCTTGTAGACAAGCTGCGAGTGACCGTCGCGCCGCAGCAGCAAGCAGAAATTGTCGAACCATGTGACAATGCCCTGCAGCTTTACCCCGTTGACCAGAAATATCGTCAGTGGCGTTTTTGTTTTACGAACGTGATTAAGGAAGGTGTCTTGTAGATTTTGTGCGCGGTCTGCCGCCATTGTTTTTGTCCCGCAAGCTTGTGCTTCTTTTTATTGAACCGGTTGCGGCTCTCTGACGGAGCCTCCTCCGGCTGCCCACCTGCCCTGAGATCCCCCTCTGGCAGGCGTGGCGGTAGGATTAGAGGCCACGCGCGGTTTTTAGGCAAGCCGGTTCGCGGTGCAGTCGGTAGGAACACGGTGGCAATTCTAAGAAAGTGCAGGGAAAGAGACGAATATTCTCGTGGAGAGTGGATAAATCCCCCGGTTGTGCCGGCCCCGCCCTCGCCTCCCTCGCCCACCCACCCGGAGCCGAGGCTGGCCTTGCTTGCCCGGCGAGTGACCCGCCGGGGCTTCGCGCCCAGCCGCCGGCGACTGCCGGCCGAGGCGTATCGGGGTCAGCCGACCCCGAGCGTTAGCCGACCCCGAGCGCCTTCAGCTTGCGATGCAGTGCCGAGCGCTCCATGCCGACGAACTCCGCGGTGCGCGAGATGTTGCCGGAGAAGCGGCTGATCTGGGCGATCAGATAATCGCGCTCGAACACCTCGCGCGCCTCGCGCAGCGGCAGGCCCATGATGTGCTCGCCATTGTTGGAGGTCGGCATCGCCGGCACCATGGAGCCGACGTCCTGCGGCAGCATGTCGGCAGTGATGATCGCCTCCGGTCCACCGCCGGCCAGGATCATCACGCGCTCGACATTGTTGCGGAGCTGGCGAACGTTGCCCGGCCAGACATGCGACTGCAGCACGGCCATCGCATCCTGTCCGATCTGCCGCTTCGGCAGGCCGGTGGCCGCCGAGATCTGGTCCATGAAATAGTCGATCAGCTCGGGGATGTCCTCGCGGCGCTCCGACAGTGGCGGCACCCGGATCGGCACCACGGAGAGGCGATGATAGAGATCCTCGCGGAAACGCCCTGCCGCGATTTCCTCCTCGAGGTTGCGCGCGGTCGAGGAGATGATGCGGACGTCGACATGGACCTTGCCGGTGCCGCCCTGGCGCTGGAAGGTCTGATCGACCAGCACGCGCAGGATCTTGTTCTGGGTCTCCCGCGGCATGTCCGCGATCTCGTCGATGAACAGCGTGCCGCCATGCGCTTCCTCGAGCGCGCCCGCTTTGCGCTGCTGCTCGCCGTTCGATCCCTCGATGCCGAACAGCTCGATCTCCATGCGCTCCGGCGTGATCGCGGCCGCATTGATCACCACGAACGGCCCCTCGGCGCGCCCGGACGCGTGATGCAGCGTGCGCGCGGCGAGCTCCTTGCCGGCGCCGGAGGGACCGACGATCAGGATGCGGCTGTTGGCCTTGGCGGCGCGGTCGATGGTCTGGCGCAGCTGGTTCATGCAGGCCGAGCGGCCGGTCAGGACGCTCGCGGCCGGCGCCAGTTGCTTGAGCTCCTTCACCTCGCGCTTGAGCCGCGAGGTCTCCAGCGCGCGCGTCGCGACCAGGATCAGCCGGTCAGACTTGAACGGCTTCTCGATGAAGTCATAGGCGCCGCGCTTGATCGCCGCGACGGCGGTTTCGATGTTGCCGTGGCCGGAGATCATCACGACCGGCAGATCGGCATTGTCCTTCTTGATCTGCTCGAGCAGTTGCAGGCCGTCGAGCTTGGAGCCCTGCAGCCAGATGTCGAGGAAGACCAGGTTCGGGCGGCGGTTGGCGATCTCGGCAAGCGCCGAATCGCTGTCGCGCGCGGTGCGCGTGGAGAACCCCTCATCGTCCAGGATACCCGCAACGAGGTCACGAATGTCAGCTTCGTCGTCGACAATCAGAATGTCACTTGCCATGGGTTACACCTGCGTTGTCAGTCGCCCGTCGCGGCTTTGATTCTTGGCTGTTGGCTTCTTGGCTCTTGCGCATTTGGCTCTTGGTTACTTGGTTCTTGCTGATCGGGTTCTTGGATTGGTTGTTGGATTTTTGGTTCATTGTTGGTCGCCTGTGCCGGGCCGCTGGTCGGCTCTTGCGGCGGATTTTTTTCACTGTCGGGGTCGGATGATTTCACGTCCGGCTTTTGTTCCTTGCTCTCCGGCTTGCTCTCCGGTTTGGCCGCCTGGCCCGTGACGGAGAAGCGCAGCCGCATCCAGGCACCGCGCTGGCCCTCGCGGAAATCGGACGCATCCTTGAGCTCGATGCGGCCGCCATGGTCCTCCAGAACGCGACCGACGATCGCAAGTCCAAGGCCGGTGCCCTTCGCACGCGTCGTGACATAGGGCTCGAGCAGGCGCGCACGGGCGACCTTTGGCAGGCCGATGCCGTTGTCGACGACATCGATCAGGATGTCGTCGCCTTCGCGCTGCGCCACGACGTCGATGCGGCCCTTGCCGAGCTCCTCGCGCGGGACCTGCTCGATCGCTTCGGTCGCGTTCTTGATGATGTTGGTCAGCGCCTGCGAGATCAGCCTGCGGTCGAACTGTGCCGGCAGCGGCGACTGCTTGATGTCGGCCTCGATGTCGAGATCGGGATGCGCGACCTTCATCAGGAACACCGCCTGACGCACCACGTCGGCGACGTCCTCGCCTTCCATCACGGGCTTCGGCATCCGCGCGAAGCGCGAGAACTCGTCGACCATGCGCCTGATGTCGTCGACCTGGCGCACGATCGTATCGGTGCACTGCTCGAAGATCGACTTGTCCTTCTCTTCGGTGATGGTCTTGCCGAACTTGCGGCGAATGCGCTCGGCCGAGAGCTGGATCGGGGTCAGCGGGTTCTTGATCTCGTGGGCGATGCGGCGGGCGACGTCGCCCCAGGCCGAGGTGCGCTGCGCGGAGACCAGTTCGGTGATGTCGTCGAGCGTGATGATGTAGCTGTCGCGGGACTGGCTGGTCTGCTCGGCCGAGACGCGAACCGACAGATTGCGCTCATTGCCGTCGCGCAGGATCGTGACCTGTCCCTGCACTAGGCGCTGGGTGCCCTCGCGTGCGCTCTTCATCATCTCGTCGAGCTCCGGCAGCACGTCCGAGAGCGGATGGCCGAGCGTCTCCGACTCGGCGTGCCCGATCAGCTTCTCCGCCGAGCGATTGAGCACGCCGATGGTGCCGGAGGCGTCGACCCCGATGATCCCTGCGCTGGCCGACGACAGCACCGCCTCGATGAAGCGGCGGCGGCTGTCGATGGTCTCACTGGCGTCGACCAGCTCGTTGCGCTGGGTGCGCAGCTCCTGGGTCATCTTGTTGAAGATTTCGCCGAGCATCGCGAGGTCGCTTGCCGATTTGTGGACCGGCACCTGGACATTGAGGTTGCCGGTCGAGACCTCGCTCGCGGCACCCATCAGCTGGCGGATCGGCGACACCAGCCCGTTGGCGAAATTCAGGCCGATCAGCACCGAAGCCATCAGGATGGTCAGCGCGATCACCGCGAACATCAGCGCGAACGCGACCTGGATGCCGAGCCGACGGGTCTCGAGCTGGGCATACTCGGCGGCACTGGTCTGGGTCTGCTTGAGCTGGGCGACGACGGCCGGATCGAGCAGACGCGCCACATACAGGAACATATCGTCATAGGCCCGCAGCCGGACCACGGAGGCGACGTAGTTTTCGGGAAAGACCGAGATCTTCGGCTCGGTCTCGTTGATGTCCTTGAGGATGTCGGGTGGTGGCGCTTCATAGTTGAAGCGAACGCCGGTCTCCGCGCTGGCGACGATCTTGCCGTCCTTGTCCATCAGCACCGCGACCGGCAGGTTACGCGCCTCGGCGCCGGCGGTCAGGAGTTGCAGGAACGTCATGCGATCCTGATCGTAGAGCGGACGTGCATGGGCGAGATCGTTGGCCATCGCCAGCGTGTCGCCGTTGATGAGCTGCGCGTGCTCCTGCATGTAGGCGCTGGCGATCGTCAGCGAGTTCTGGATCACCTGCTTGGTGGGACCCGAGAACAGCCGGTCGAGGCCACGCTCGATGGTGACGTTGGCGACGATCGACACCAGCACGGCGGGCAACACCGCGATCACCGAGAACAGGCCGACGATCTGGACATGCAGCCGCGCCGCCGCCCGGCCCCGTCGCCTCGCCTGCACCATCTGCCAGACTTCCCGGACGATGATGCCGACCAGCAGCAGGATCGTGGCGGCATTGATCATCAGGAAGGAGCGGACGACGTCTGAGGTCGGCTCGATCGGGGTCAGGCCGGTCAGCACCACGAAGGTCAGGAAGGCGGACAGCAGCGCGATCGCCACGGCGAACGGCGCCAGCCAACGCCGCAGCGGGAAGCCCCGCGCCTCTGCAGTGGGCTCGGCCGGGGGCGCGTGTAACGTCGAAGCGGTGGTCTCTGCGCTGGTCATACCGGCAATTGAGCTGAGTGCGATCGCCCGCGGGAATTGCGAACTGATGCAATCATATCACAATGTTGCCGAATTACGACATTTCCGCGGCGCAAACCTCATCGCGGCGCCGTGTCCTTAAAACCATTTGTGACTACTCAAAAACGGCGGCGAGGCTCGCGCCCCGCCCCGTCAGCCCTAGCCCCCGCTCCGGTAGACCTGGATATCGAGGTCGCGGATCTTCTTGCGCAACGTGTTGCGGTTCAATCCGAGCAGGTCGGCGGCCCGGATCTGGTTGCCGCGGGTCGCGGCCAGCGCGGCGGTCAGAAGCGGGATCTCGATCTCCTTGAGGATGCGGTGGTAGAGGCCCGGCGGCGGCACGCCGTTCGGGAAACCGGAGAAGTGCGAGGACAGATAGGCCTCCACGGCACCGCCGAGATTGTCGACGCCGACGGTCGCGGTGCTGCCCGAGGTGACGGCCGGCGGCGCCAGCTCGCCGTCGATGACAGAGGCGGTGATGACGTCCTGCGGATAGAGCGCGGCGAGCCGCCGAGCGAGGTTTTCCAGCTCGCGGACGTTGCCCGGCCAGCGGTGCTGCTTCAGCCGCTCCAGCGCCTGGGTGTCGAGCTTCTTCGGCGGCAGACCGTCCTTTTCGGCGAGCGAGAAGAAGTGCCGGATCAGGTCGGGCAGATCCTCGATCCGCTCGCGCAGCGGCGGCAGCCGCAGCGGCACCACGTTGAGGCGGAAGAACAGATCTTCGCGGAACAGGCCCTGCTGGATCAGGATACGCAGATCCTTGTTGGAGGCCGCGACGATGCGCACGTCGGTTTTGATCGGCGTGCGGCCGCCGACGGTGGTGTATTCGCCCTGCTGCAGCACGCGGAGCAGACGGGTCTGCGCCTCCATCGGCATGTCGCCGATCTCGTCGAGGAACAGCGTGCCGCCCTCGGCCTGCTCGAAGCGGCCTGAGGCGCGGGTGTTGGCGCCGGTGAACGCGCCGCGCTCATGGCCGAACAATTCGGATTCGATCAGGTCGCGCGGGATCGCCGCCATGTTGACCGCGACGAACGGGCCGTTGCGACGCCGGCCGTAGTCGTGCAGCGCGCGGGCGACCAGCTCCTTGCCGGTGCCTGACTCGCCCGAGATCATCACGGTGAGGTCGGTCTGCATCAGCCGCGCCAGCACGCGGTAGATCTCCTGCATCGCCGGGGAGCGGCCGACCAGCGGGATCGAGTCGAACTCGCCGTCGTCGGCGGGACTGGAGACGCGCTCCTTCGGCTCGGCGAGCGCGCGGCCGACGATGGTGATCAGCTCCTTCAGGTCGAACGGCTTCGGCAGATATTCGTAGGCGCCGCGCTCGGAGGCGCGGATAGCGGTCATGAAGGTGTTCTGCGCGCTCATAACGATGACAGGCAGGTTCGGCCGCATCTTCTTGATCCGCGGCAGCAGGTCGAACGCGTTCTCGTCGGGCATCACCACGTCGGTGATGACGAGGTCGCCCTCGCCCTGGCTGACCCAGCGCCACAGCGTGGCGGCGTTGCCGGTCAGGCGCACCTCATAGCCGGCGCGCGACAGCGCCTGGTTCAGCACGGTCCGGATGGCGGTGTCGTCGTCAGCGACAAGTATGCTACCTGCAGGCATTGTTGTTCCTCATCGTGAGGCAGGCGAGGACGTACCCGGAACGTCATCGCGGTTGCTGTGATCGTGTGGCTTGGCGGCGCTGTACATCGGCATCAGCACGCGGAAGGTGGTCTTGCGCGGCTGCGACTCGCATTCGATGATGCCGCCGTGATCGCCGACGATCTTGGCGACCAGCGCGAGGCCGAGCCCGCTGCCGGTCTGCTTGGTGGTGACGAAGGGATCGAACAGGTTCGGCAACAGGTCTTCCGGCACGCCTGAGCCGTTGTCCTTGACGCAGAATTCCAGCGGCAGCGAGACCCGCGATTTCTTGCCGGGCACCGACAGCCGCACGCCGGGCCGGAACGCCGTGGTGAGGTGGATCTCCGCATCGGTGCCGAGATCGGCAACCGCTTCGGCGGCGTTCTTCACGAGGTTGAGGAACACCTGGATCAGCTGGTCCTGGTTGGCCAGCACCGGCGGCAGCGACGGATCATAGTCCTCGATGAAGCGGACGTTGCGGGCGAAGCCGGATTGCGCGAGGCGCTTCACATGATCGAGCACAGAATGGATGTTGACCGGGCCGCGCGCCACCGGACGGTCGTCGCCGAACACTTCCATGCGGTCGACCAGCGTCACGATGCGGTCGGCCTCGTCGCAGATCAGCCGCGTCAGCAGCCGGTCCTCGGAGGATGCCTGCTGCTCCAATAGCTGCGCGGCGCCGCGGATGCCGGACAGCGGGTTCTTGATCTCATGGGCGAGCATCGCGGCCAGCGCAATCACCGAGCGCGCCGCGCTGCGATGGGTGAGCTGGCGGTCCATCTTGTCGGCGATGGTGCGCTCCTGCAGCATCACCACGATATGCCCGGGCCGCTCGGTCAGCGGCGCGACGTGCAGGTCGACCTGACGATCGCCGCCGATCCGCGGCGTGCCGAGATCGACCTTGTATTCGTTGACCGGCGAGCCGCTCGCCCGCACCTGCTCGATCAGCGCGAGTAGCGGACTGCCGAACGGCACGAGCTCCTTCAGCGACTGCCGGCGCAAGAACTGCGTCGAGATCTCGAAGAAGGATTCGGCGGCCATGTTGGCATCGACGATCCGTCCGTCGGGTGCGACCAGCAGCACCGGATTGGGTAGCGCGTTGAGGATGGCCTCGCCATCGGTGGGCACGGGCCGGCGAAATTCCATGGCTGACGTCATGCGGCAGCACTCCAGGCAAAGTCGTCGTAGGCGTCCTCGAGCGCGCGATGCACGCTGGACGGCTGCTCCGAGGTCAGGATCGCCTGCCGCCAGGTCTTCAGCGTTGCCGCCGGCGCGCAGCTATAGGCCGCAGCAGTCTCCAGCGCCCAGCCGAGATGCTTGCGCGCATGCCTGAGCCCGATGCGCAGGCCATAGTGGCTGCAGACCTCGTCATAGAGTGCGCGAACATGCTTGAGCTGCTCGGCGAGCGACGGCGCAGCCTCGGCAACCCCCGTCTCGAGCCGGCGACCGATCTGGCCGGGCAGCCAGGGCTGCCCCTGCGCGCCGCGCCCGATCATGACGGCGTCGGCGCCCGACATTTCCAGCGCGCCGAGCGCCCTGTCGAACGAGGTGATATCGCCATTGACCACGACCGGGATCGTGACGGCGTCCTTGACCGCGCGCACCGCGCTCCAGTTCGCCTCGCCCTTGTAGAACTGGCAACGGGTGCGGCCGTGCACGGTGATCATCTGCACGCCTGATGCCTCGGCGCGGCGTGCCAGTTCGGGCGCATTGAGCGAGCGATCGTCCCAGCCGAGCCGCATCTTCAGCGTCACCGGCACCTTGACCGCCGACAGCGTCGCCTCGATCAGCGTCACCGCGTGATCCAGGTCGCGCATCAGGGCCGAGCCGGACTGCCCGCCGGTCACATGGCGCGCCGGGCAGCCCATGTTGATATCGATGATGTCGGCGCCAGCGCCCTCGGCGATCCGTGCGCCCTCCGCCATCCAGTGGGTCTCGCAGCCCGCGAGCTGGACCACATGCGGTCCGATGCCGGCTGCCTCACAACGCAGCTTCGACATCGGCTTGCCGTTCACCAGATCGTCGCTGGCCGTCATCTCGGAGACCACCAGTCCGGCGCCCAAAGTGGCAGCGAGTCGCCGGAAGGGCGCGTCGGTGATGCCGGACATGGGCGCGAGGAGAACCCGGTTGGCGACAGCAATATCGCCTATCTTCAATGGGTTACGAGGAGTACTTTGCACGCCGGTCACAGCCGTCTCGTCGTTCTGTCAGCCACGCCATTGCAACTGACGCCTTCTATTCTGCGCACAATTCTTGTGCAGTCAAGACTCATGCCTACGGTTTAGACATTCCTACCATCAGTGCAAGTGCACTGCAACAAAATCCGCTTTTCCCACAGTCATGGGCAAACGCTCTGTTTTTGCGCAGCGGTCATGCTAAGGGCTGTGCGCGGCGGTCCCCCACCGTCCCCCTCATCCCCGATTCATCTGTCACTGGTTCAACATGCCGAAGCCTGAGCGTACCGCAGCCATCCTTGTCGCAGCCGGCCGTGGACTGCGCGCCGGCGCAGGCGGACCGAAGCAGTACCGGACGATCGGCGGACAGACGGTGATCTACCGCGCCATGGAGGCGTTCTCCGGGCACCCCGACGTGTTTGCGGTGCAGCCGGTGGTCAATCCTGATGATGCCGCGCTGTTCGATGAAGCGGTGGCTGGCCTCAGCCATCAACCGCCGACGCCGGGCGGCGCGACCCGGCAGGCCTCGGTCCACGCTGGGCTCGAGGCGCTCGCCAGCGAGAAGCCCGACATCGTCTTGATCCACGACGCTGCGCGCCCCTTCGTCACCGCGGCCGTGATCTCGCGCGCGATCGCCGCGGCCGGCCGGACCGGTGCTGCAATTCCCGTGATTCCCGTCACCGACACGATCAAGCTCACCGGCGATACCGGCGATGTCGAGGCGACGCCGGAGCGCGCCCGCTTGCGGATAGCGCAGACACCACAGGCATTTCGTTTCGACGTAATATTGGAGGCGCATCGTCGTGCCGCGCGCGAGGGCCGCAGCGATTTCACGGACGATGCCGCGCTTGCTGAATGGGCGGGATTGACCGTTGCGACGTTTGAAGGCGATGCTGCCAACATGAAACTCACGACACCCGAAGACTTCGTGCGCGAGGAAGCGCGGCTCGCGAGCCAGCTCGGCGACATCAGGACCGGCACCGGCTACGACGTGCACGCCTTTGGCGACGGCGACCATGTCATGATCTGTGGCGTGCGCGTGCCGCACAGCAAAGGATTCCTCGCCCATTCCGACGGCGATGTCGGGCTGCATGCGCTGGTCGACGCGATCCTCGGCGCGCTGGCCGACGGCGACATCGGCTCGCACTTCCCGCCGAGCGACGCCAAGTGGAAAGGCGCCTCCTCCGACCAGTTCCTGAAATATGCCGTGGAGCGCGTCACCGCGCGCGGTGGCCGGATCGCCAATCTCGAGGTGACGCTGATCTGCGAGCGGCCGAAGATCGGGCCGCTGCGCGACACCATGCGGGCGAAGATCGCGGAGATCACCGGCGTCCACATCTCGCGCGTGGCGGTCAAGGCCACCACCAGCGAGCGACTCGGCTTCACCGGCCGCGAAGAAGGCATCGCGGCGACCGCGAGCGCCACGGTCCGCCTGCCCTGGGACGATAAAGGCTGGAGTGCCTGACATGGGCGGCAGCGACGCTCGTGCCCTCTCTCGCGCGCTGCTCGACCTGTGCCGGATGCGCAAGCTGACCATCGCGACCGCCGAGTCCTGCACCGGCGGCCTGGTCGCCGGCGCGCTCACCGATATTCCCGGATCTTCCGACGTGATCGACCGCGGCTTCGTCACCTATTCGAACGACGCCAAGCGGGCGATGCTCGGCGTCAAGGCGGCAACGCTCGAGACGTTCGGCGCGGTCAGCAAGGAAACCGCGACTGCGATGGCGATCGGCGCGCTGGAAAAGGCCGGCGTCGACCTTGCGGTCTCGATCACCGGGATCGCGGGCCCCGGCGGCGCGACGCCGGGCAAGCCGGTCGGCCTGGTGCACTTCGCCGTCGCCGCGCGCGACGGCCGCATCCTTCACCGGGAGCAGCGGTTCGGCGCGATCGGCCGCAGCACGGTGCGGCAGCGCTCGGTGGTCGAGGCGCTGCGCATGCTGATAGAGCTTGCACGGCCGCCGCAGGCCGCAAAGCCGCGCCGCGAGGCTAGCAGCCGATTACGGCCGCGCGTGGCCCGGTCGCCGCGAAGCCACGCCGCGAAACGCCGGCGGCCGCCACGCGGATAGGCCTGCGCAAGTCGAATCGCGCGAAGGCAACCTCACACATCCCTGAGTCAACTGCGACCCAGTGCCGCCTATCTCAGGTGGAACTGCGATGTCGCTTCGCCGTTTTCCGTTGTTCCAACTCTGCCGTTTGAATTGTTTGTCCAAACAGCAAAATCCCACAACAAGGAGAAAATGATGAAGTTGGGAACTTTGGTCGTGGCCGCAATCACCTCCGGTGCCATGACGCTGTCGACGATTGTCCCCTCGTTCGCCGCACCGCTCGCGCCCGCGCGGTTGCAGGACCGGCCGACCTCCGTCGAGCACGTGCAGTACCGCCACTGGCATGGCGGCCCGCGTTACGGCTACCGCGGCGGCTACTACGGTCATCGCCATGGCGGTGATGGAAACGGCGCGGCGATCATCGGCGGGCTTGCAGCCGGCGCGATCATCGGCGGCGCCATCGCGGCGAGCCAGGCCAAGGCCAACAACGACGCCTATTGCTCCCAGCGCTTCCACTCCTACGACCCGGCTTCGGGCACCTACGTCGCGTCCGGCGGTGTGCGGCGTTCCTGCCCGTAAATCGGCGAACGCGCCTACATCTCCCGTCATGCCCGGCCTCGTGCCGGGCATTTGCGTTCCGGAGGAGCAGCGCCTCTTCAGCGGACCAGACGGCGTCGCTAGGTCGAGAGCTGGGGCTTGCCGTAGACTTGGTCGGCACGCTTCTCGAACGCGGCGGCAAAGCGCGAGAATGCGGCGTCGAACATCGAGCCCATCAGCATCGCCAGCATCCGGCTCTTGAATTCGTAGTTCAGGAAGAAGCCGACGTCGCATTCGGTGTCCGACTTCGGTTCGAAGTTCCAGCGGTTCTCCAGATTGCTGAACGGGCCGCGCAGATATTCGACCAGGATGTTCAGGTTGGGGCGGTCGAGCGTCACCTTGCTGGTGAAGGTTTCGCGCACCAGCTTGAACGAGACGGTCATGTCGGCGACCACGACCTCGGTGCCGTCGTCCTTGGGCGTCCGCTGGCGGATCTTGAGCGCCTGGCACAGCGGCACGAATTCCGGATAGCGCTCGACGTCGGCGACCAGATCGAACATTTGAGGTGCGGTGTGGCGGACCCGCCGCTTGCTTGAGAATCGTGGCATCAGTGGATACTCGCACGGTTTTGCTTCAGTGCGAGGCGCTTCAGATAATCGTCCGCCTGGGCCCGATCGGTGAAGCACACCAGCGATTGATCGGCGCGCAAGCTCGAAAAATATTTGATCAGCTTCGGCCGCTGCTGCTGGCGATAGGTCCAGACATAGCGGAAGAATTCGAGATCGATCTTCTCCGGGCAACCTTCCGCCATCTCGGGGCGAACCCGGCCATAGCCGCCGGCGATCCGCCCCAGGATTCCGAGCATGCAGGTCAGCCGCGGCAGGTCGAACCAGATGATCGTATCGGAGAGCCGCCGGCGCAGTTCACCTGCACCGCTCTTCATGTAGTTCCCATCCATGATCCAGCGCGGCGCTTGCGTAACCTCGACCATGCGGCGCTCGAATTCATCCTTGTCGGACTCGACCCAGCCCGGCTTCCAGAACAGCGCGTCGATCGACACGGTCGGGATGCCCGTCATGTCGGATAGCCGTCGCGCAAAGGTCGACTTGCCGGACCCCGACGATCCCATCACCAGAACGCGTTGCATTGGTCCAGTCCAAGGCTCGATCAAGCAACGGCGCGTAATGGCGCCGGCTCACCGCCGTTTACAAAATCTAGCGGCCGCGAGCCGTGCGCGCCGCCTGCAGCTTCGCAAAATCCTCGCCGGCATGATGCGACGAGCGCGTCAGCGGACTCGCCGACACCATCAGAAAACCCTTGGTGTAGGCGACACGCTCGTAGCCCGCGAATTCGTCCGGCGTCACGTAGCGCATCACGGCGTGATGCTTGCGCGTCGGCTGCAGGTACTGGCCGATGGTCAGGAAATCGACCTCGGCCGAGCGCAGGTCGTCCATCACCTGCAGCACCTCGTGCCGCTCCTCGCCGAGGCCGACCATGATGCCGGACTTGGTGAAGATGGTCGGGTCGATCTCCTTGACCCGCTGGAGCAGCCGGATCGAATGGAAATAGCGGGCGCCGGGACGGACCGTCAGATAGCGCGACGGCACGGTTTCCAGATTGTGATTGAAGACGTCGGGCTTGGCCGCGACCACGCGCTCGAGCGCGCCGTCCTTGCGCAGGAAATCCGGCGTCAGGATCTCGATCGTGGTGGTCGGGCAGCGTGCGCGGATGGCGCGGATCGTCTGCGCAAAATGCTCGGCGCCGCCGTCGGCGAGATCGTCGCGATCCACCGATGTGATCACGACATGGGTCAGACCCAGCTTCGAGACCGCCTCAGCGACGTATTCGGGCTCATGGGCATCGAGCGCGCCGGGCATGCCGGTCTTGACGTTGCAGAACGCACAGGCGCGGGTGCAGGTGTCACCCATGATCATGAAGGTGGCGTGCTTCTTGTCCCAGCATTCGCCGATGTTGGGGCAGCCCGCCTCCTCGCACACCGTGACGAGGCCGTTCTCCTTCACGATCCGCCGCGTATCGGCATAGCCGCGCGTGTTCGGCGCGCGAACCCGGATCCAGTCCGGCTTCGGCGGCGACACGGCATCCGGCCGGTTCACCTTTTCGGGGTGGCGCGGGCGGAGCTGAGTGGTGGAGATGGTGTCGACGATGGTGACCATTTGTGCCTGCAAGTCGCGAGAGGCCATAGCTAATCGGTGTTGACGCGGCTCGCAACCCGCCCTGCGACCCTAGCAGATCAGCCCATATATTGGCAGTCTTGCGGTCCGTTCCACGCCGATTCCCACCTCAAAATGGCTCAAAAACCCCGATCGCCCCATGCGACCGCGCCGCGCCTCGGCAAGGCTCTGAAACGCGCCTTCTTCGATCGCAGCGTCCACGAGGTCGCGCCCGACCTGATCGGCGCGACCTTCCTGGTCGGCGGCGTCGGCGGCATCATCACCGAGGTCGAGGCCTACCATCACACCGAGCCGGCAGCCCACTCGTTCAACGGACCGACCCCGCGCAACCAGATCATGTTCGGCCCGCCGGGCTTCTCCTATGTCTACCGCTCCTACGGCATCCATTGGTGCGTCAACTTCGTCTGCGAAGCGCCGGGCTCGGCCAGCGCCGTGCTGATCCGCGCGATCGAGCCGACCCATGGCTTGGCCGCTATGCGCCAGCGGCGCGGGCTGGAGGATGAGCGCGCCTTGTGCTCGGGGCCCGGCAAGCTCTGCGAGGCGCTCGGCATCACCATCGCGCACAGCGAACTGCCGCTCGACCGTCCGCCGATCGCGCTCCACGCGCGGACCGAGACGCCCGACATCGTCACCGGATTGCGGATCGGCATCACGAAAGCCGTCGACCTGCCCTGGCGCTACGGGCTGAAGGGATCGAAATTCCTCAGCAAGCGGTTCTGAGCGTCACAGCGTTGGCCGCTATGACGCCCGCTTCAGCAGCTCGATCGCCTCGAGGATCTTGGCCCGGCGCTCCGTTGCTGCCGCGCGCTTTTCCTTCTCTTCCTCGACGAGGTCTTCCGGCGCGTTGGCGACGAACTTCTCGTTGGAGAGTTTTGCGTCGACCCGCTTGATATCGGCGTCGGCCTTGCCGAGCTCCTTCTCCAGCCGTGCCCGTTCGGCCGCAAGGTCGATCACGCCCTTCAGCGGCAGCGCGACGACTTCGCCGCGCACGAGCAGCTGCATGGCGCCTTCAGGCGCGGCGTTCGCGAAGGAAATCTCCGACAATCGCGCGAGGCGCTTGATGGTGTCGCTCCAGCGCTGCGCGCGGTCGCGCGTCTCGCCGGAGGTGGTCACGATCACCAGCGGCGTCAGCGTCGACGGCGGGATGTTCATTTCCGCCTTCACCGAACGCATCGTGGTGACGAGATCGACCACCCAGCCGATCTCGGCCTCGGCTGCGGGATCGCTGAACTCGTCCGCGTCGAGCGCGGCAATGACCGGCGGAATGATCGGATCGACCACCGGACCGGCGGTCGCGATCGCCGCCAGCTGCTCGCCGGTCACGCCCGACTTGCGCGGCCAGGAGGCCAGCACCAGGAGGCCGTCGCGCTTTGCGGTGACGGCCCACAGCTCTTCGGTGATGAAGGGCATGAACGGATGCAGCAGCTTGAGGATCTCGTCGCGCGTCCAGGCGATCATGGCGCGGGTCTCGGCCTTGGCCGCGCCCTCCTCGCCCATCAGCACCGGCTTGGCGAGCTCGAGATACCAGTCGCAGAACACGTTCCAGACGAAGCGGTAGATCGCGCCGGCCGCATCGTTGAAGCGATGATCCTCGATCGTCTCGGTCACCTCACGGGTGACGCGCGAGGTCTCGTGCGCGATCCAGCGGTTCAACGTCTCCTTGGCGCCCTTCGGATCGAAACCGTCCGGCTTCACGCACTCGTTCATCTCGGCGAAGCGGCACGCGTTCCAGAACTTGGTCGCGAAGTTGCGGTTGGTCTCGACCAGATGCGGCGACAGGCGGATGTCGTGGCCCTGCGCCGCCTCGCGGGTCAGCGCGAAGCGCAGCGCGTCGGCGCCGAAATCGTCGATCACGCCGAGCGGGTCTATGACGTTGCCCTTCGACTTCGACATCTTGGCGCCCTTCTCGTCACGGACGAGACGGTGGATGTAGACGGTAGAGAACGGCGCCTCCTTCATGAAGTGGAGGCCCATCATCATCATGCGGGCGACCCAGAAGAAGATGATGTCGAAGCCCGTGACCAGCGTGTTGGTCGGGTAGTAGCGCGCGACCTCCGGCGTGTCGTCCGGCCAGCCCAGCGTCGAGAACGGCCACAGCGCCGAGGAGAACCAGGTGTCGAGCACGTCTTCGTCGCGCGTAATGAAGCCCTCGCGCTTGGCGGGGTCGACCGCCATGTCGTGGCCCTGCTCCGGCGTGATGACTTCCTGCTCGACGTAGTAGCCCAGCGCGTTGCCGACCGCCTCTTCCTCCGTTTCGGCGACGAACACCTTGCCGTCGGGCCCGTACCACGCGGGGATCTGATGGCCCCACCAGAGCTGGCGCGAGATGCACCAGGGCTGGATGTTCTCCATCCACTCGAAATAGGTCTTTTCCCAGTTCTTCGGCACGAACGTGGTTTCGCCCGAGCGCACCGCCGCGATTGCCGGCTGCGCCAGCGTCTTGGCGTCGACATACCACTGGTCGGTGAGGTACGGCTCGATCACGACGTTCGAGCGGTCGCCATGCGGCACCATGTGGGTGTTGGGCTCGATCCGCTCGAGGAAACCGAACTCCTCCAACCTTGCGACGATCTTCTTGCGCGCGGCGAAGCGCTCGATGCCGTGAAACTCTGCCGCGAATTCGTCGGCGCCCGCCGGCAGGCCGCGCAGATAGTCCTCATTGCCGGTTAGATTCAGGCAACCTTCCTGGTCGAGCACGCTGATCTGCGGCAGGCCATGGCGCTTGCCGATCTCAAAATCGTTGAAGTCGTGCGCCGGCGTCACCTTGACCGCGCCCGAGCCCTTCTCCGGATCGGAATAGTCGTCGGCGACGATCGGAATCTTGCGGCCGACCAGCGGCAGGATGACATGCTGGCCGACCAGATCGGTGTAACGCTCATCGTCCGGATGCACCGCGACCGCGGTGTCGCCGAGCATCGTCTCCGGACGCGTGGTCGCGACCACGATGAACGATTTGGGATCCTCGGGGCTGAAGCTGCGGCCTTCGATCGGATAGCGCAGGTACCAGAGATGGCCCTTGACCTCGACCTGCTGCACTTCGAGATCGGAGATCGCGGTGAGCAGCTTCGGGTCCCAATTGACCAGGCGCTTGTCCTTGTAGATCAGGCCCTGGCGGTGCAGCTCGACGAACACCTTGACGACGGCACGCGACAGGCCCTCGTCCATGGTGAAGCGCTCGCGCGACCAGTCGCAGGAGGCGCCGAGGCGCTTGAGCTGGTTGACGATGGTGCCGCCGCTCTCGGCCTTCCACTGCCAGACCCGCTCGAGGAACTTGGCGCGGCCCATGTCGCGCCGGCCCGGCTCCTGGCGTTCCATCAGCTGACGCTCGACCACCATCTGGGTGGCGATGCCGGCATGGTCGGTGCCGGGCTGCCACAGCACGTCACGGCCGCGCATCCGCTCGAAGCGGCACAGGATGTCCTGCAGCGTGTTGTTGAGCGCGTGGCCCATGTGCAGCGAGCCGGTCACGTTCGGCGGCGGGATCACGATGGTGAAAGGCGCGGCGTCCTTACGCTCGGGCCGGCCGGCCTTGAACGCACCGCTCTCCTCCCAGAGCTGTGCCATCCGGTGCTCGATATCGGCAGGCTGGTAGTTTTTCTCGATCATGACAATGCGCTGTGGACCATGGGAAAGGGGTAGAAAGCCGCCTGAACACACCGAGTCAACCGGACCGGCGCATCAAAACGGCATTGAGAGCGTTTTCGAGCGAATTGGATACCGGTTCGCGTGAAGAAAACAGTCGAAACGGGAAACTGGCGTTTCGGGTCTGATCCTATCAGAACCGAAATTCTGGGGCATTTGGGGGCTGAATGAGGGCTGCCAAGCCCCCTGCGGCAAGAGCTACCGCTCGCGGCAGAGCTACCGCCCGCGGGAGACCCGCTCGATCTCGGCCTTGACGATCCGCTCGACCAGCCCCGGCAGATTGTCGTCCAGCCAGGACTTCAGCATCGGCCGCAGCATCTCCTTGACCAGATCCTCCAGCGTCCGAGCATTGTTGCTCAGCACGGTGTTGGCCAGCGAGTTGAAGGCGGATTCGACCGCCCGCATCGTGGTTCCCGAGATGATCTGCTGCATCGGCGCGGTTTCGATTGCCGGCGGTTCTCGCTCTCGAACCGGTTCTCGCATTGGCTCCGGCGTCCGTGCGCGGGCTTCCGTGAACTCGACGTCGTCCTGCGGCTCGACCTTGCGGAACGACGGCGTGGCCGCCGGCTCCGGCAGCGCCATCTCATCGGTGAGCTCGAATACGTCGGCTTCGGGCTGCGGCGACGGCCGGATCTCGGCCGCAGGCGTCGCCTCGTCGAGGCTGGCGAGCAGCGAGTCGATGTCGTCCTGACTGTTGCTGGCCGGTGCCGGCGCGGGCGGCGGTGATTTCGGCGCTGACGCGGCGGGCTTCGCGGCCGGGGGCGCTGCGGGCGGCGGGCTCTTCATCGCGGGCTTGGCTGCTGGTGGTGGTGGTTCAACCTTCGGCGGCGGCGCAGCGGCGGCCGCAGGTTTCTCGGCCGCGGCCGGCTTCGCCTCGTCGTCGGCAATGATGCGACGGATCGACGCCAGAATCTCCTCCATCGAGGGCTCTTGGACCTTCGCAGGTTGCGTCATCTCCGACTCCACATCGAAACTTATTTTACATCAAGCCCGAGAAGATTCGCCGGTTCCGATGAAGCGGGCGGAGATTTTCATTGCTCCCGCCCGACTTGTCCCCAGATCAAGCCCGCCCGAGGCTTTGTGCAAGCTTCGTGTCGCCCAATGCGGCGTGATCACAGGTGGCGTCGCACCTGCCATCACGCAACGCCAGCTCGCCGCGAATCGTCTTGCTGCCCGACAAAACGGTATGTCAGGCCAATTATCGATTGCAAGCAAACGCGCCAGTCTGTGGTCCTGATTAACTCAGAACCACAAACATGGCGCGATAAGCGATGTTGACGTGAAGGTGTTTAGCGGCCGTCGGGCGTGCGTACGCCGGCCCAGTTGTCGCGCACCTGCTGGTAGTGCACGGAGGGATCATAGACGTTGGTCGAAAGGCCCATCACCTGCGGTGACAGCCGGCCAATCGCGCTCAGCACGTTGTAGGATGCAACGACGCGGTCGTGTTGCGCGGTGACGAGTGCGTTGCGCGCATTGACCAGCGCTTGCTGCGCGTTGAGTACGTCGAGCGTGGTGCGCTGACCGGCCTTGGCCTCTTCGCGCACGCCGTTCAGCGCGATTTCGGACGCGGTCACCTGCGCCTGCGCCGAGGCGACCTGCGACTTGCCGGCGACCAGCTGGCCCCAAGCGGTAACGACGTTGGCGCGCGCCTGATCCCGGGTCTGTTCCAGAACCAGGCGCTGCTGCGCCAGCGATTCCTTCGATTGCCGGATCAGCGAGTATTCAGCGCCGCCCTGATAGATCGGCACCGACACCTGAACCTGCGCCGCCGCATTGAAGAGGCGGTTCACCGACAATTGTTGCTGGTAGCCTTCGCTCACCGACGCCTGCAACCCGACCGTGGGCAACAGCGCGCCTTCGGCGACCTTGGTCTGCAGGAAGTTGACGTCGACGCCGTACATCGCGGACGTGACGTTCGGATTCTGGGTCAGGCTGAGCTCGACGGCGGCCGCAAGCGTCGTCGGCAAGAAACGATCGACCGGCGAGCCGGGCGCGAGATTCTGCGGTTCGTTGCCGATGATGCGGCGGAAGTTCGACCGCGTCGTCGTCAGGTTCGATTCCGCGGTGAGTTGCTGGGTCCTGCCGGCCGCAAGCTGGGCCTCGGATTGCGCGACGTCCGTCCGCGTCACCTCGCCTACGTTGAAACGGTCCTGGGTCTGCTTGAGCGTTTGCTCCAGCACCCGCGTGTTGCTGCGCTGGACCTCGACGATCGCGGCGTCGCGCAGATAGTCCATGTAGATGGTGGCGGCGCTCAGGATCACGGTCTGCTCGAGCACGCGCAGACCTTCGCGTGCCGACGACACCTGGCTTTCGGCCGCGCGCACCTTGTGCGGGGTCTGCGCGTTGTACAGCGACTGGTTCACCGTCAGGGCCGCACTGGCCGGATTTTGGGTGCCGTGAATCGAGTCCTTGATGCCCGTCGGCTGCTGGTCGCTGTATTGATATCCGCCACTCACGGTCAGCGCGGCTTTCGGACGATAGCCCGAGAGCGCCTGGGGAACGTTTTCGTCAGTCGCCCTCACCAGCGCGCGCTGCGCGTTCAGCTGGGGATTGTTCTGGTAGGACCGCACCAGCGCGGCCTCGATAGTATCGGCAAGCGCGGGCACGGGGCCCATCTCCGCCAACAGAAGGACGGCAGTCGCAGCCGCGGTGATAAGCTTCACCCCACGCATCCCCGGTAATCCAATCATTGTAGTCGCCGTCTCCACACGCAAGTCAGTTCCGGCGGTCGCTTCAGACGAAGTGAGTCCCGCCTCACCTTAGTCCGCAGCTAAGGGCAACGGAACTACCCCGCAACGGAACGCGGTGGAAACTCTTCACGTGGGGCAAACGGGCCACACTTCTGATTCAGAACGGGATTTTATCAGCTGGCGCAGCGCGGTAGCGGTCAGAAGACGAAGGCCGGAACCCGTTCCAATCCAGGCAGCACGGGGGCCGTGGCGTCGAACAGCTCGCGATGCCCGAAATCGCCGTGGGAGTGACTCACGAGGGTGGCACGCGGCGGCGGCGTCAGGCCGAACACCCCGACCAGCCGGCCCCCCTCCTTGAGCTGGCCGAACAGCCCGGTCGGGATAATCTCGGTCGCACCGTTGAGAACGATGACGTCATACGGCGCGCCGGCGGCATCACCGTCGGCAGCGGCTGCGGTCTTGACGGTCACATTCTGGATGCCGAGCTGGGCGAAAGCTGCTGAGGCCTTTGCGGCCAGCGCCGGATCGCTTTCGGTTGCGCTGACCTCTCCGGCAAAGCGCGCCACGATGGCGGCGGCGTAGCCGGTCGCGCAGCCGACGACCAGGACGCGATCGGTCGCCTTGATCTCGGCGGCTTGCAGCATCTTGGCGAGCAACGCCGGCGTGATCAGGCAGCGCCTGGCCGCGCCGCCTTCGGTCACGTCGAGATCGAGGTCCAGATAGGCCAGCGCCTGCTTGCCGGCCGGCACGAACACCTCGCGCGGCACGGTCAGCATGGCTTCGAGAATACGATCGTCGGTCACGTCGCTTGGACGCACCTGACCATCCACCATGTACTGGCGCGCGGTCGAAAAACCGGTCATTGGCGGGACCCTGCAAGTCGCGGCATTGCCGCTGGAGAAGCTAAAACAGGGCCATCTTTTGGAACAAGCTCCGCCAAAACGCAACACGCCGTTGGCGTGCAAAACGCGCCCGCAAAATGCGCGCCGTGGTGCGCTCTATTCGATCGTGACGGCAAGCCGGCCGATCAGACGGACCACTTCATCGAGATGCTCGGAATCATGCTCCTCGACGGCCCTCGCGAGCCGGCGAACGCACTCATCGTCACTAATGACGGGAGCATCGCTCGGAACAAGCGTCGGCTGCGGCATCGACAGGTCGATCAGGTTAATGGCCATCAAATCACCTCTCCAGACCCGGCAGTACGAAGTGTCGACGGTTATTGAGTCGATTTGACGACGTTTTTTGTCTGTCCGTAGCGGACCACAGGCTTGTGATGGGCGTTGAAGGGGTCTTGATGGGGCCAAGACTGGCTCCCCGGGCTGGATTCGAACCAGCGACCATTCGATTAACAGTCGAATGCTCTACCGCTGAGCTACCGAGGAATAGGCGAACAAAACGTTCGCGAGCGGGCAGCGTATAACAAAGCCTTTCGGCCTTGCAAAGAACCAAATGGGCCTCCGGCGAAACTTTAGCGGGGCACGGTAAACCTCTGCGGTGCAAGGCTTTGCCGGCGTTCCAGGGCGATGCAGGCCTGTCCCGGCTGTCCTGTTATCGGCGCCGCGGGCGCCTGGAAACACCGGGCGCGGCCATTCCGCCGCGCCGCCGATTCTTCCGCGGGCACGCCCCACCCCTGACGTCATTTGGCGATGAACGAGGTCCGCGCGTCACCTCCCTAGCGATCGTGCCGCACGAGCACAAAACGTGCACAAAATGCAAAGCGCTTCGCTCGGAAGCGCACTATCGCGCAGCGATGGCGGCAATGAACAGCGCCGTCGCCGCAAGCGAGGCGATGGTCCGCACGTGGTTCCAGAAGGTCCAGTCGGTCAGGTAGCGCGCCCAGACCGGCGCGGCTGCGGTGGCCGCAGGATCTGTGGCCGCAAGCTGATCGTTCAGCGGCACGTTGAAGACGACAGTGACGACGAACATCCCGACGACATAGAGTCCGCCGCCGCAGATCATCGCAAGCGCGCCCGGCTCCTGCCATCGCAGCCCGCCGAGCACGACCAGCACGGCGCAAGACAGCGTGGTGCCGAGGAAGATCGGCATGAACAGCGAGCGCACGATGTCGACATTGATCGCGTTCATCGCCGAGACGCCGGCGGCCTGGTCGATGCGGCCGACCGCGGTCATGACGAACGCCGAGAACGCGAAATAGACCCCGGCAAGCAGGCCGCTGCCGAGCGCGGAAAACCACAGCAAGCCCGAGGTCAGGATATTGCGCATCGCTCCACCTCCAAACGCGAGAGGTACTCGCATTTGTAAAATGCGATAAACTCTCGTATTTGAGACGTCAACCTCGATTGCGGAGGAGAGAGATGGCGAGACGAAAGGCCGCGCCCGGGGCAGCGGCAAGGGCCGCGCCCGGGATGGAAGCGCCCCTGCCCGGGCTGGCACGGCTTGCCCCGACGCAGCAGCGCAGCCGCGCGCGGTTCGAGCGCATCCTCGCTTGCGCGACCGAGATCATGGCGGAGAAAGGCAGCGAGGCCTTCCGCATGAGCGACATCGTCGAGCGCAGCGGCGTCGCATTCGGCTCGCTCTATCAATATTTCCCCGACAAGGCCGCGATCATCGGCACACTGGCGGAGCGGCATAACGCCATCGGGCGCGATTGCGTCAGGCGCGATCTGGCCGCGGTCTCGTCCGCGGGGGACCTGCACCCGGCGCTATGCCGGATCGTAGACAGTTACTACGAGATGTTCATGCGCGAGCCTGTGATGCGCGACATCTGGCAGGCGACGCAGGCCGACCGCGCCCTGCAGAAGCTCGATGCGGACGACATGGCCGTGCTCTCCGGCCTGTTGTCCGACGCGGTCAGGCGGGTTGCGCCCACCATCCCGGCTGCCAGCCTCACCACCTTCTCGGGACTGACAATGACGCTGATCGCAGCCGCCGTGCGTTACGCGATCACGCTGCCGCCGCGGAAAGCACGGCAGGTGCTGACGCAGTTCAAGACCATGTTGCCGGGAGACCTCGCCGGGCTGGCATGACCGCGACCGCGCCGATGTCGGGAATTTCCCCGGCGCCGGGGCGATAGACAGCGGGCATAGACGATCTACGCCGTTCGCGAGCGGCTCGCTGCCCCCGATGCCGTCCCGCTGGCGGACCATGCCGACAAGAGCCGAGGATCGATGCGACATGGGATCGCCGACCATCCTGCGACGCTTGCCTTCACTGTCACATCTCCCTAAAATTCCTGCGATATTTGACGGCTATGAATACTGCCGGGAAGCCCGGGAAGAGTTTTTCGCAAGATGTGATTTGTCTCACAGGAGATGCGGCCTTGCCGACCTAGGTTCCCCGAGGGGTCATCAGAACATTTATTTACCAAAGCGGGCGCCATCGTTCTTTCCATAAAATTCGAACGAATCGCTCAATCCGGACCAAAGACAGTTTTGCGACCATGGTGCTCTCGAACCTCGGAGAGCGCGATGAGCGAAGTCGAATTTGATCTGCTGCTGGACGCCGTGCGAACGGCGATCGCGCCTATTGCTCAGGAGGATTCCGTGGCTCGACCCTCGCCCCGCATTCAGCCGCCGCCGCGCGCGGCGAATGACAACCAGGCGCCGTGGCCGTTGATTCCGTTTCCTGAAGGCTGGTACGCCGCAAGCTAATGCGGCTTCTCATTTCTCGGCTGCAAGCCATTGATGAGATGAGTGGAGGCCACGACCAGAATTGAACTGGTGTACACGGTTTTGCAGACCGTTGCGTAACCACTCCGCCACGTGGCCCCGACGCGGGCGGATCAATACAGTGCCTCAAGCACTTAGGCAACCGCCCTAGCATCGTTTCCTGCACAGCTCTGAAACTCGAAAACCATGCCATTTCTGAAACTGGCGTGCCGCGTCTGTTCTCGGTTTGACTGGCAGGCGTTGCTCTACCCGTCCGATGATCGACGAGGACAAGGCGACGCCGGCCGAATATTGGGCTGGTCTACAGCACGCGATCGGCCAAGGCTGGCTCGAGCACCATGAGAGCGGGGCATTCGTGCGGATGAAGCAGGCCGGGAAAGACCTGTTCGCCTAAAGTCGAAGGTCTACGTTCCACATAGAAATGACCGCGCGGCCGACATATCGGCGATCGCCGGCAGCTGACGCTACGTTTGGTCTGACAGGGACAACTTTTCTTTCCGGATCAGTGTTAGTCGGCAGCTGACAGCAGCCTCGGAGCGACCGAGATAAGCGGCTATCTCCCGTTGCGTTAAACCGGGAATCCCAGTGAGCGCAATCAGCGCGACGTCATCATCTGACGTCCAGTGCCTCTGTCTGATTATAGGCATGATCCACACTTAGGCCCTAAACCCCGATTCGCAAACCAGCCCCGGCTGCCTATCTTCCGGCATGCCGACTACCCGAAAGCCGCTCGAAATCCCGCCGGAGGTGGCTCGCCAGTTTGCTTCCAAGACGCGCCTGTCCAAGCTGAGCACAGCCCGCTTAAGCGGGATGAGATCGCCGCGGATACACGGCACCTGCTTCTATAGCACATGCCGAAGGGAGCTCAGCTTCGGATTGCTGATGTCCTCGAACTGTTCCGGTTGATGCGAAGAACCAACCAAGGTGCATCTGCTGACGACACTGGCTGGTTCTGTGAAACCCACCATACGAACCCTGGACCGGCCCGTATGCCTGCACCTGCGGTGGCGCCGGCGCGCCCTGCCCTGCCTGCAATAATCCCGACGATCGGCGCGTCGTACCCCGCATGCCGCCGGCCGGATCAAACCTGACGCGGGTATCTCTAGTGAAAGAGTAGGGGATTTCTACTCCGCGGGTTGCAGGTTCGAATCCTGCCGGGACCGCCAAATAAAACGGGCGAAAATTCTTTCTGATTCAAAAGCATTTACCCCCTTTATCCACAGGCGGCACATTCACGTTTTGTGTAGAACAGATGCGGATCAATGCAGCTGTTTGAGGCCGGATGTTGCATCGAATCCCCGGAAAAATCTCCGAACTGATTTCGCACAGCGGAACTAAATCGCGTCTGGCGTGCCACAAACCACTTGCGCTATGTACACCATTCGTGTACAAACAATCCAGCGTTGGGATTAGCCCGACGCGAAAGGAAAATGGAGTCCTGCAATGCGTTTCTTCAACCGGGATCCCCTCGCTCAGATGCAGTCCCTGCGCGATCAGGCCGAGCGCCTCGGCGTGCAGTTTCTTGAAGGTCACGCCGTCAAGGGCACGATCACCAAGCAGATGGTGCTGATCGTCGCCGAGACGCTGAACTTCCATCCGAACCAGCTGATCGAGATGATCCCGGATCGCCGTCGCGCTGGTCGTCACGCCAAGGCGATGGAAGGCCTGCGCAAGGCCAACCTGATCGGAGGTCGCGGACCGACCTTCTCCGATTTCGAGCAATACGATCGGGAACACTAAGACAACAGCGGCTCCGGGAAACCGGAGCCGCAATTCCTTTCCGCCCCGACAGGAGCATTAGCGCCATGAGCGTTTACGATCTGATGCGGCAGCGCTGCGGCCTCTCGCAGACCGAGGCTGCCGAATTCCAAGGCGTGCGCCTCGATACTGTGAAATCCTGGTGTAGCGGCCGGCGGCCGGCGCCGGCGCGCGCCGTCGACGAGCTGCGAGATCTCTATCGTCGTATCCTCGAGGCCGGCGCCAGCTACGCCGCGCAGCTCGAGCGCCGCGGCCCGCATGTCGCCGAGGACGGCTCGGCGCGTTACCTGGTCGGCGAGCCGCGCGACGACCAGGATGCGATCGTCCAGGGCTGGCCGAACAAGGCCGCATGCCTAGCCGCGCTCGGCGTTGCGATCGCCGCCCTGCCCGTCGACGCTGCGCCCGAGTTGGTCCCGCATGACAAAACCACGGGAATTCCCCGCGTCGGCAAGACCCGGCGGTCGTGATCCGAGATGGCAGCAACCAGATCGTACCGCGCCCGCTTGGAGACAGTTGGGATCGCCATTTGTACAGAATGAGCTGGATCGGCTATAAGAACTTCCTTTCAACCCAAGGATGTTTTTGAAATGGCAATTGAGGGAACGCTATGAAAACTGAAGATCCACTCGATAACGTCAAAAAAGCTACGGCGATCTTAGTCACCTGCTTGGTCGATGCTCTCGACGAAGAAGCCAAGGCTCGCTTTATCGCGAACCTGGATAGGAGCTACGCGAAGATCAGAAACGATGCGAACGATCAAAACGCGCTTGAGCTAATTTCGTGGACTAGGACGATGATAACAGGTTTTGACGTGGCCTCGGGGCAGCAAAGGCCATTCCTGAAAGAGTAGCGGGCTAGCTAGACCAGCCTACAATACCTATCTTCTGGCTATGGCCATTGCTCGAAAGCCACTCGAAATCCCGCCGAGGTCGCCAAACAGTTCGCTGCCAAGATGCGGTCATTCCATGCCGAGCACAGTCCGATCAAGCGAGATGAGATCGCCGCGGATACGCGGCATCTCCTGCTTCAGCACATGCCCGAGGGCGCGAAACTGCGGCTTGCGGATGTCCTCGAACTGTTCAAGCTGATGCGATGAATCAACCAAGGTGCATCTGCTGCGACGACACGGGCTGGGTCTGTGAAACCCACCAGGACCAGCCTTGGACCGGCCCACACGCCTGCACCTGCGGCGGCGCCGGCGCGCCCTGTCCGGCTTGCAATAGTCCCGACGATCGGCGCACTCTACCGCGCATGCCGCCAGGATTTCGGCCGGATCAGGACAACTGACCAATCGCGTCGCATCTAAGCCCCGGAAAAACTCCCAAGTTCTTTGATCCAATACGCAACGACGTTGTCAACCCTACGCCGACCCCGAGAAAGCCGCCCGCAGGATCCTGGAGCACGCGAGGGCGTTCGAGCCGATCCAGGACGGCAGGATCTACATCGAGAAGATCAACCGTCCGATGATCGACGAGGACAAGGCGACGCCGGCCGAATATTGGGCTGGCCTACAGCACGCGATCGGCCAAGGGGGGTCGAGTACCACGAGAGCGGGACGTTCGCGAGGCTGACGCAGCCGGGTAAAGACCTGCTCGCCTGAGGGCCGCAAAGCAAGCATCCGCTTCTAGGACGCGATCACGGCAATGATTTCGCCGCAAGCTGCGCCAACGGCAGCACCGAATGCGCCAAACAGAACCGCAATGACTTTGATCTGCCAGGACGACTGTTTGTTATACATTCCGGAAGTTCGAACGAGGACGTAGGCGACGCCGAGCGCAGCGCCGGCCGTCGCGCCAGTTAGAACCCACATTCCCCCTCCCTTGCGAGGCTTTACCCTGCTGGGCCACTTTCATCGGTGATTGAGCCCGGTGAAAAAGCACCAGCGCCCCTACCCGGCGCTGGTGCTGTAGTTCCGCAAGCGTTGTAGCGTCGCCGCTGCGTGCGCAGAAATTATCCCCCACGTCGAGCAGCGCAAGCCTCCATTAGTCCAAGCGGAACTCGCAAAGCCCGCTCTGAATACCTATCTCACGGGCATGCCAAAATCCCTGTTTCAGCCCTGCGTGCCCGGTGCGCGTCAGCTCGAAGTCCGGGCTGGACTGGACGTGGCGCTTCCCATGGATCGTCGAGAGCGTGAAGGTCTCGCGACCGATACGAGCAAATCAACGCATTACGAACTGCCACCAACCATTCCGCGCGACACGGACGCAACACGGCGGTTTGTCGTTTGTTCTGGCTCGTTGTATCTACACCAAAGAGAACAGAGAACGACCCCGGCCGTGCCGCGCATGCAAGTCGCGCGGCGTGCCACGCGTGAATGATCGCTCGTTCCTAGGCGTCGTCAGAATTAGGAACTTGTCAAACGTAGGTAATCCGGGATGTCCGAGGACGGCTCGCGTTTTCTCGAATACATTGAATAGCGATCGCAGGCAGGGTTCTTATCGGGTGGTCGCGAGGAGGCCCTGACGCGCTAGCCCCCGTCGGGGCCTTCTTCTGTTGCGGGCTGCGAAAGCACGAACGCCGCCCGCTTAAAATACATGCGAGCGGCGTTTGCTCTAGCCCCAGGATGGAATGCAAAATCCTGACGGGCATAAGTACCCGCAGAGCGCACAAAGGTTTAATCCTCTGAAGAGGTAATCCGGATGGATGTGCGGTCCGGCGGCTCTTCGGGAACAAGTGGCAATCAAGAAGTTAGTTTGTTAGCTCGTTATGGAGGCGGACACCTCCGCGGCCTCAGCGCCCTTCCCCCGGGTGTTGGGGCCGTTTTTTTTTCGCGCGAGCAATCCGCGCGATCAGGAAAATAGAAACGCGGGCATAGGCGCTGACGTTTGCGCGGTTGGGAATTTTCAGGGCCTACGTTTTGGAATGAACGCCGCCCGGCGCGTATTTCTGAGACCGGCGGCGTACTTTTTGCTCGCCGCGGAACACCGCGGCTTCGACCAAGATTTGAGACTCGAGCCTCATTGGTGCGCTCCGGTCTTTATGGTTTCGATCCGGTCGGTCATGCGATCGAGTCGACCGCCGATGTCGCTCTTTAGTTCGCCGAAGCCCGCCTCGAGCCGCCGGATCACGTTCTCAAAGCTTGTCTTGCGGACGAATTCGTCACGCGCCCAGATCTCGACCTGGTAGAGCTTTGCGGCGAGCGTGCGGGCTTCCTCGGCCGCTTCCCGCGCCTCGCGCTTGACCTCGGCCGCCGCGGCCGCCGCCGACGCTGCAGCAATTGCCGCTGCTGCAGCAGCGGCCTCGGCCTTGGTGATGCGGTCGGAATACCGCGTCCAGAAGCCGATGATCGTCAGCAGCAAGCCGATCGCCGCCGCGATCGCGCCCCATGTCACCGCGTCGCTCATTGCGCCTCCTTTCGCTTGAACAGGCTGAAACCGTACGCCGGCTTTTCCGCCGGCAGCGCGCTCTCGCAGGACACGCCGTCGACGCGGCCGATGCCCTCGCGAACGTCCTGGTATTGGCAGACGGCGCGACGTAAGCAGGCGTTGACCTTTGCCAGCGCCGCGCGGTCGGTTTTCCAGAGCCGCTCGATCTCGCCAGCGTCGAGCTCGCGGTCCGGCGTCTCGACCGGCGCACGCGCGCAGGCCGCGACGTCCGCCGGCATCGCGGGAATGTTCGGCGCGTCCGGAGGCGGAGGCTGCAGCTTGTCGACGCTACCGGACGCCACGCACCCGGCGAGACATGTCGCGAGTAAAACACTTGTTAGGATTAGCCGGCGTTGCATCGATTGCCCCCTGGTTAGACTGGATCTGCGCCTCGGCGGCCGCGGCGCGCTTGGCGTCGCGCTGCTGCAGGGCGTTGGCGAAAACGAGCTGGCGATCCTTCTCGGCGAGGCGCGCCTGCAATTGCGCATTCTGGGCGGCGACCTGCGCCGCCTCGCACTTGGCATCAGCCGAGCTAAAGCCGGCGTTGTAGAGATGCGCGCCGCCGGCGATCGCAGCGCCGCCGGCGACGACGGCCAGGCCGCCGGCGAACAGCGCGCCGGCAGCAAAGGGCGACAGGCTGACGCCGGCGAGGCCCGCCAGGCGCACGACGATTGCGATGATCCAGCTCATGCGTGCTTCCCCGCGCGATAGTCGGCCAGGCGGCGCCGCTCGAGCTGGTCGGCGACGAACCAGACCAGGACGCCGACGCCGGCGACGACGACCACGGCGGCGACGCCGATCGCGATCGCCTGGATCGCGCCAGGCGTCAGGCCGAGCGCGCCGACCGCGTCCTTTGCGGCCGAGACCTGCGTCGCGCGGTCCGTGAGCCAGGCGAGCACGCCGGCGCCGCCGAGGCCGGTCGAGCTGCCGAAGATCTTGCCGGCCCATCCCTTGGCGCGATCGGTCAGCGCGATGGTCTGCGACCCCTCGCCGCGGAGATCCTCGACGGTCGCGCTCGCCCGCGTCTCGGCGACCGGCCGAGGCGCCTGCGGCTTGCCGAGCTCGGCGATCAGCTGCTCGTCGATATCGGGCGTCAGCGGCAGGCCCCGCGCGTTGCGGTAGGCTAGGATCATTCCCTCGGTCCGCCCCTGCGGCGATGGCTCGCCGTCGACCTGGCCGACGTCGTAATAGCCGAGCTCGCGCAGCCGCCCCTGCACATACGCGACCGCCTCAGGATCGACCGGCGCCGGCGTCGTCGCGAGCTTCGCATGCTCGCGCGGATGCGACGTTGCGAGGCCGTGCTCGAACAGCGCCGCCTCGTCGTCGCGGCGGATGCGCAGGCCCTTGCTGTCGGGCCAGAGCCGTTTCATCGAGCGGATCAGGCCAGGGATCTTGGCGAGCTCGCCGCTGCCGATCGCGGCCTTGATCTGGCGCATCTCCGACCAGCGCGGTCCCGGCTTGTTGAAGCCGCCGGCGTCACGGTTAAAGGCGATCGAGAGGATCACGCCTTTGCAATCCGGCGAGAGCTCGTCGAAGCCCGGCAGCAACCGCCGACAGATCGCCAGATAACGCGGAATGTCGTGGCTCGAGAAAACCTCGAGCGCGACGTCCCAAGGGATATCGACGACGCCGCGCAGCTTGCGCGCCAGCTTTTCCGCCGCCGGCCCTGTGACGCCGCAGCACTTCGCCAGCGCTTTCAACATCGCGACCGGGATCTTGCCGGACCAGTCGGCCAGGAACTGCTGCGGCGTCGTCGGGCCGACGTCATAGCCACAGCCGATCGTCACGCCGGACTGTTCGCCAGGCCAGGTCGCGCCGCGCAGATGCCTTGAGTACCAGGTCGGGCTGGTGACCTCGGCGCTGACGATCAGGTCGAAGGTCGCGCGGGAGATTCCATGCAAATCGATAGCGCTCGCAGAAACCGCTGCGTTGGTCATCGTGTTAGTCCTTTTGTGATGGAGCGGAGGCGCGCGGCCCGGTCAGACCAGGGCGTTTGCGCGAATGAGAAGCTGGTCGACTTGCGCGTCGGTGAGGCCGACGATCGTAATCATGTGCTGAACCAAGGGATCAGCCCGCCGGATCTCGGTCGCGAGATCCCACTCCTCCTGAGCGTTCGCGTCAGCCGCGATCGCTGCCTTGACCGCGGCCCATGTGCCGAGCTCGTCGAAGGCGCGTTTCAGGCCGAGCTTGGTGCAGGAGGCCGGCACCGGCGCCGGCGGATTCAAAAACGCCATGACAGCCGGGTCGTCATCCGCGATCTGCTCGGTCACGGTCGGCGCCGGCTGCTGACAGGCGAACCATCCAACGATGGCGCCATCGCTGTTTCGCACTACAAATCCCATGCTGCCCTCTCCTATTCGAACGGATCGTACCAACCGCGCGTAACGAGCCGAAATGTCGTGTTTGCAGCGGACGACCGCGCCGCAACCTGTCGTGCGGTGTCTGTCCAAACGCGGACTTCGGTCATGTTGCCGCTGGTTGCAGTTGATGCCTCAACACCAGTGCCGCCGGTGCCGTAGCCCGGCGCGTTATCGACCAGAGCGGTGTCGTGAACCCACCAGACCGTATTTTGCACTGCGTTCCAGGCGATAACCGTCAGAATTGCTTGCACTTGCACGCCGGGCGGAATGCTGCCCAGTGCGAATGTTTGCAGCGTCGTTCCGATTGTGGTGTTGACGTCAAAAGAACTTCCGGTCCACCAGAATTCGCGCCCTCGCTGCAGGATTGGCAAGAACGTGCTTGATGCCGTTGACCACCAAACCGCACCGATGCGCCTGCAAAGCGTGTAACCAGATGGAAGCGTCGGCGCTGTCGCACTCAACGAAATAAGAATGTCGGTGTTACCGCTACCGACTGGATTTCTGATGATGAAGACATGATAGAAGCCGGCCGCGATTGCTCCGGTATCCAAAGCACCGTTACCGCTTCCGGGGTTCCATGCAGCGCTGGTCTTGCTGAGCGCGGCGCCAAGGCTAATCATGTCGGCTTGATTGCGATCACACGCCACGCCGACGCTAACGCCGAAACTGGCGACGCCCGTCGCCGTGATCTTCAATCCTGACAGGCGCCCGCGCAGCAATGGCGGAATGCCGAGATTGACCACCGCAGCCGGCTTATTCGTCAACTCGGCAAGATTGAGGCTCGACGTCAGATCGCCCGCGCCGGGCTGACCGACGTGGTTGAAATTCCAGTCGCCGAACGTGCCTATGCCGTTCACCTTGTCGACCGTCATCGTGATGATCTGCGCAACGGGATCGTAGAGACAAACGCCTTCCATCCAGTTGGTCGGCGAGCCATTCGACGATGCGCGCAGACGGACGCCGTTCTGATACGAGAACCCCGTGACCGCGGAGAACACTTTCGTTCCCGTGCCAATCGCCAGAGCCGTCGCGCTCGTCGCCTCCGTTGCACTCTGACCGATAAGCAGCCATTTGCCGGCCGCCAGGTCGGTCGCGAAGGCACCCGACAGATGCGGCACGAGGCACTGATAGATATTTTTGTTGATCGGGTGCACGACGATCGACGCCGGCGGACCGACAACGTAATTTTGGCCGGTCGCCCATGCCGCAGTTTGCAGCCACGGCAGCGGCCCCGTCGCGCCTGTATCGCCCTTGCTGGCGAGGACTTGCCAATACGTCGCGTCGGGCGGCGCATGTCCCGCGCCTGGCGTGTCGTTAATCCAGATGAAGGACGAGCCATTCAGCGTCGCCACGTCCATCAGGCTGTAGGTATGGGCGTTGTCGTATGGTGCGGGCTCGCCGAGCGGCTTGGAGATGCCCTGGTAATTCCAGACGCCTGACTCCTTTACCCATTCCTTTCCGCTCGACGCCTGCCGCGCATACTGCCCTTCGTCGCCTTTGGACGGATCAGGCGTCGCCCGATCGGAGCGCACGAACACAAAGAAGCCGTCAGTCTCGAGCGCACCGGTCAGGCGGATGACCTCGGCCGAATTTTGCGCGCCATTGAAGCGCAGCGGACTGGTCTGCAGGATCTGGTACTTGGTCCCGGCCGGCACCGCTGCAAACGGCCATTTGGCGATGACGAGATGGGTGTCATCGGTCACGCCGAGGATGTCGACGCCGGCGAAACCGTCGACGATCAGCTTGTCGAATTGCTGCACGTTGGACGCCCAGAGCGGGCCGCCGGCGCCGGCAACGGAAACGCCGCCGGCGCCTATGGCTACGGTGCCGGTCGCATAGATCAGGTTCGGCATGGGTCGGTCTCTCCGAATTCAGCTTGGTGCGAGCGCATCGATCTGCGCCAACAGGTCGAGGATCTGCGGCCGCGCGGCGCCGGCGTCAGGCCGGGCCGGCCAATTGCGCGCCATCGTCGGCGCGTCAGACAGACTGGAAAGGTCGCGCAGCGCCTGCCGGAACGCGGCCCATGCATCGCGGTTCGCGACCGGCCGATCCGGCACCATGTATTGATCGGTCGACGCCAGCTCTGCGGAAACCGCGAGCACGATCGCGAGCGCGAGGCGCTCGATCAGAAGCGCGCGTTTGTCGGCATCGGGCCGCGCAACGATCGCGTCCTCCGGCCTCTGAAACGGCCCGACCAGGGCGACGTCGACCATATGCTCGAGCGGATCAATGTCGCGATCGTCTGCGGTCCGCAGGATGCAGTGATCGGGAAAATGGCTCTTGCCGTCGATCGGCTCGGCATTCCCCCACGACCGGATGTAGCCGGTCGCGCTGCAGAAGTGGATGATCGTCATCGCTTTGCCGCCATCACAAACATCGAACCGGATGCGACGCCCCAGAAACCGGGATTGCTCATCGTCACGCTGACAGGGATCGACATCACGCCGCCCGTTGCCGTGATCTGGACCGACCCCGAAAGCGTCGGCGTAAAAGAGACGTTCTGGCCGGAGAACGCATACTGCGAGACCACAAGGCTGTTCAGCGAAGCGGTGAACGTGCAATTGGTCGCGATACTGCCCGACTCATAGACCACGAGCGGACAATTCAAGTAGAGCGTCATCGTCTTGCCGGCCAAGCCGGTCGTGTCGAGGGACAGCGTGGTCCCCACGATGACCGTCGTTGAACCGCCCACGCCGATGGCGCTGACGCCTTGCACGATCGGCGTAATGATCGCGTTGTCGCCAATGCTCAGGCTCTTGACGCTGAGCGCGCCGATGACGCCGCTGTCGGACGTGATCGTGCCGGTCGCAATGTTGACGGCCGTCACCTGGCCGGCGCCGATCATGCGGGTGAAGATGCTGCCGTCGAGATAGACATTCGCGGCGAAGCCGACCGCAGGCTGGCCGTTGAGCGTGCCGACCGTAAACACCGGGATCGCCGCACCGCCGTTATAGCCGTTGAGCTGGACCTGGAATTTGTCGGACTGGACCACGAAGGCCGACCAATTGGCACCGCCGTCGAGGCGGATGCTGCCGGTCACAACGCCGTTGACATTGATGCTGATGCCCCAGCGCGCGCCGACGATGCCGTCCAGCGTCGCAATCGCGGTCGTCTGCTCCGTCACGGAGGCATTGAGGTTACCGAATTGCGCGGCAACCGTGACCTTGTAGTCGGCGAACGCCGTTTTGGTGTCATAGGCGACGGTCCGGACGTCGTCGATCGACGCGTTGATGCCATCGGCCGTCACCTGGATCAGGTTCTCGACCTGCTGGAGCTGGTCCCATGCCTGCTGGTTGCCCGCCTGCTTGGCGAGCGTGATCCGCGCCGCGACCTGGCGCATCTGGTCTGACATCGCGGTCTCGAGATCCGCGATGTCCTGCGCGTGCTGCTGCTGCAGGCTCGTAACGGCGTATTTGATGCCCTCCTGCAAAGACTTTAGCGCGACCGCGCCGTCCGAGATGACGATCGTCGGCGCCTCGAGGTCGACCGTCGAATAGGGACCGCGCAAGGCCGAGTTGACGGCCTGGACGCGCAGCCGGAGCGCCGCGTTTTGCACAACCTGGTCGAACTGGTTGGCCGCGCCCTCATAGACCTGCGCCCAGGACGCGCCGGCGTCATAGGAGACATCGGCGATGTAGTAGAGCGCGCCGGCGGCCGGGAACCAGCTCGCCGACAGCATCGGCTCGGCGGTGCCCTGCCCGAAACTGGCATTGAGGCCGGCAATCAGCGGCACCTTGTCGTTGCTCGGAAACTGCGGGCTCGGCAGCACCGGCGGATTGCCGAGGTCGGTGGCATGGACGCGCTGGTCGTCGACGACCAGGCCCAGCGTGCACTGATCGCCATTCGGCGCGCCGGTGAGCACGACGCAAAGCCGCGACTGGTTATCGCCGCTGCCGATCTCGAAGGACGGATCTTCGCCGCCATCCTCGCGGGCCAGGACGGCCGCGAGCGTCGTCGCCTGCGCGGTCTGCGCCGCCGCCAGGCTGCCGGCGTCGAGCACGGCCTGAGACGCGTCCGCGCCCTCGGTGCACAGGATCGGGCCGAACGATTTGCCGTTGGCCTGCCGCAAGCGAATATAGGTCGGGCCACCGTCCCAGCCAGGCGCGGGATTGAGCGTCAGCGTGCGGCCGGCGACAGCCACAACGGCGCCGCCATAGCCATAAGCCATCGGCAGCGCGGATTGCACCCGCACCACGGAGCCATAGGTTATCGCCCGGCCCTCGTATTCGACGTCGAGCTGCACCGTCTCGCGCCGGTAGATCGATTGCAGATAGTAGAAGGCACATTCGCGGAACGCCTGGTCGCGGTTCACGATGCCGTCAACGCGCTTGGTCTCGGCGGATGCCGCAGTGAACCCAATGGCGTTCGGCGGATACTGGACCTGCGCCGGCAGCCAGGTTTCCTCGTCGAGATATTCGACTATGACGGCGTCGGGATCTTCCTCGCCGAGCATCTGGAACGAGACCTGCATTGAATCCCGCACGATCTCGCGATCACTCAGCATCATGGTCGGGACGTCGCGCCATTCGTCGCGCACGATCGAGATCGTGTCGCCAAGCCAGAAGTGCCGCGCCCTTGACGGTGTCAGGATCTTGTCGAGCGCATCCGGCACCGCGACCGCGGTCGTAAAGCGATAATCGAACGTGTCGCCGCGGTTGGCGCAGCCGATCGCGTGGTTCATGACGGCGTTGAAGTCGACCTTTGAGATCGGCAGGCCGGAGCCATATTGTGCGCTGGTCGCGGCGTCGAGAAATGCCCATGCCGGATTGCGCGTCGCCTGCAGCACGAAATTCGAGCCGTTCCACACCAGCACCTTGCGGGTGCCGAGCACGCCGAACTTGTAAGCGCCCTGCGTTGACTGCGAGGCCAGGAGGCGGATCGCGACGGTCGAGACGTCGGGAAAGGAATTGTTGCCCTGCAGGAACGAGCGCAGCCCTGCCCATATCGCCTGGTTGCTGCCGAGCTCCGTGCTGAATGCCGCGTCATCACGGCGAAAGCGGACGGCATAGCGGCCCGGCGGGACGTCGACCTTGCGACTGTCGCGGATCGGGCTGGTGCTGCCGTACAGGAACACGCCGGAGAACAGCGTCTGGAACGCGCCAATCTGCGCGCCGGCATCGTTGATCGGGCAATATTCCGCGGTCAGCGGAATGCGGGCGTAGCCGATCTTTGCGCCATTAGCGCCCTGGTTGAACGTGGCGCAGCCGGCCGGCATGACGAAGTCGATCGCGATCGACTGCGCCAGGGTGCCAGGCGGATTGGCCGCGAACGGGCCGAGCCAGGCGCCCGATGTCGCGGCGCTCGGCGCCACGAAGAAGCCGCCGGCCGTGCCGCTGCCATCGGGCAGCTGCTGGCCGGACACCTCGGAGGACTGGTCGACGTTGGTCGGGAACAGCGTGACGGTCGCGCCCGGCTCATAGAACGCGATCTGCGCGCCCGGAAAGGTCGCCGAGATCCCGTTGGTTGAGTCCCAAAGGACCGTGTCGTCGACATAGATCGCCTCATATTCCATGCTGCCCATGGTCGGCGACAGCAGCACGTTGAGGTATTGGTCATTGCCGACGAATTCGCCCCAAGGCGTCGCCGCAAAATCCGGATAGTCCTTCACGCGGCCGTACCAGACCGGCAGCGGCTGACCGAGCTTGGCGACGTTGCCCTGCGCTGCGACCGAATAGATCTGATCCTGCGTCGCCGATGGCGTATTGGTCGCGCCGGCCTTTGGCGCAACCAGGGCGTTGACAAGCAGCGAGCCGCCGACGCCGATCGCCGCCGTCGTGGCGTAGGCGCCAAACGTTCCAGCTCCGAACAGCGCCGGGCCGGCCCAGATGGCGAACGCCGAGACCGCGACCGGCGCGACTAGGCCGATGACCTGCTTGACGGCGTTGCCGCCGCCATTTCCGCCGAGCGGATAGGACATGAAGCGAACCGCGTCGGCCGATCCGATGCGACGCGACCGCCAATCCTTCCGGAGCACGGCCTCGCCGTTGATCTCGAGGACGGTCGGCAGGCCTTTCTTGAACTGCCAGCCGAATTCGCGATCGCGCACAGCCCAGCCGGTACGCCGCAGGAACGCCGTGACGGTTTCCCGCGCGCGCGGCTCGGCGCGGCCCACCTCGAGGCCCGGCATCACCAGATGCAGCACCGGCCGGCGCGCGGCGGTACTGCGCCGCGCACGGCGAGCGCGCGGCCGCGGCGCGCCGACTTCCGGCGCCCGCAATCGTTTGAAAGATCTGTGCATGTTACCTTGGCTCGAAGAAGGAAAGCTTTTTCCAGCCCATCTGGCGCAGCGCCAGGACGGTCTCAAAGGCAACGCCGGTCTTGCCGTCGCAGTGAATGACGCGCGCCTCGGGCTGCATCCAGACGCCGATATGCGCGGGAAAGCGCAGCCGCGCCATCAGCACCAGGGCGCCGTCCGCAGCCGTCACCAGGCCGCCGGGCCCTTGCGGCGCCTCGCGCCACAGCGCGCGCTCCGGATGCCCGGCGATCTCCTCGAGCACCCAGCGCTCGGAAAAGCCAACCGGCACTGCAACGCGCGGCAGCTCGCGGCTAAACAGCTCGCGTTGCACATGGCAGGCGAAATCCCAGCAGTTGCGGGATTGCCAGGCCCATGGCTCGCCGATCAAGGCCGACAGGAACGACGAACGATCAATGGACAAGAGCCTGTTGCCTTTCAAACGGCTGGGCGGATAACCCGACGGTAGGTCAGCTCATTGAGAAAGAGCGGACGTCGGTCAGCTTGACCGCCAAGGGCGCCTTTTTGGACCATTGAGGAAAGGGGGGCGCCCTAAACCTTCGTATCGTTCCGTTCACCCCTCTAGATGCCGGACGATAACCTACGTTCAGTTGAGCTGTTGATCGTGACCGTCTTAGGCTCCATGCGTTTGGAAAGGCGCACAGGCTCATCAAGTGCGACAGTGAAAAAGGATGATCGACGAACAGCTGCGATAAGGCCAAGAGGTGATTACAATGCTCAATTGCTCCGAAAGCATTAAATCTGGCAGTGCCGCGCGATGCGCAGTTTGTGATGGCAAGTTCGGTCTCGTCCGGCACTACTTGTGGCGAACGCCTCTTTGTTCCAAGAAGTGCGCCGATCGATTCAGAGCTCGCAGGGAAAGTGACCGCAATTGGGTGGGGCGGCTCCGGGTCACCTTCAACCAGCTGCTAGAGCGCCGGGCGAGGACTTTGTGATGGTCGAGGTCTCACAACGAGGCAAGGCATATTTAGAGACAGCATGGACTTTGCTCCGCGCAGCCCAAACCATGACCGACTCCACGAGTGCGGGTCAGATTAGGGCCCTTGCCGACGACTACGAGCGGCGAGCTGAGAAAGCTGCTTCGCATGTTGATGCGGCCAAAGCATTCTCCCGATCGGCTGCTAGCGATGAACGTCGAATGGCATGCATGACCGGGTGGGCATCTTCAAACAAGTCCCCCGAATTCTGTACCATTGAAGCGCTGAACCTGCGCCCCGGCTCCAAGGAGCTGGAGGCATTCAACGTCGAGCGTGTGCGCGGCTACCTCGAATGCAATCTCGGCTGCAAGAAGAAGGAAGTGATCCACGCGCTAGGCCTGAATCCGCGCACGGTGGCCAAGGCCATCAAGATCATCCGGGCAAATGCTCATCGCAGCGATGGGGCTCTCCAGCCGTGATCAGGATCATCGCCGTGCTCTGCAATCTCTCCTCTCCGGCAAATTGCCACGAGCAGACCTTTACCACCTCAGACGTCTCGATGCAGTCCTGCCTGATGGGTGCGCCGGAACTCGCTGCGTGGATGAAGGAGCACCCGGCCGAACGCCTTGCGGGATGGCGCTGCGTGATCGGCAAACAGGATGGCAGGGGAGCTTAGGGTGGAAAGCCGCTTCCCCGGTTGCGTTGGAACCGTTCCAAAGGGTGCAATTACTGATTGGGACCGTTCGATAGACACCAAGGCCTGCCGATCGAGTGAGCCCTTGTTTACGGTGCATGAGCCCGGAAGTGGCCCAAGGCTGACATTCGACGATACCTTGTGCAAGGTGGCTTTGTGAAGGTAAGGCGGACTTCGGCACCTTAAGCCAGTAAGGATGGAAACTGCACGTAATCATAATTCCTGGTCAGCCTCGGAAATCGCTTGTTCTGCAGGTTTTTGACCATGACCGTCCCGGTCAGCGATGCCCCGACCATCTGCACGCTGCGCAGCTCGAACTCGATGGGCCCATAGGCCGGCTCGGTCAGGTCGCTGCCGAGGTACTCGCGATAAAGCACCTGGATATATTCCCGCGTTCCCTGCGCGGCGCGGATCTTCGGCACCAGCTCGCGGTTGACATTGTCGATCTTGATCGTGGTCGATGGCGGCTGACCTTCCTTCTGCTCGGGATAACCGGCCTGGAACGGACACGCGATGAATGTCACGCTCTCGCCGGCGTTGCGCGGCGCGCCCGCCTCGAGCCCAAAGGCCATATCGTCGCCGACATTGGCGACAACCCGCGCCGGCTGGTCAAACGACGACTGCCAGAGCTCGAGCGTGTAATAGATCCGTGCGCTAGGCGGACAGGAGGCATAGGCCTCGAGCAGCGCTTCATTGTGCGTCGGCATGGCTAGACGTCGTAAACCCGCAGCGTCATGCGGACGTCGACCTGCCCCGGATTCGGCCAGCTGGCGATCAGGGACGTGCCAGGCTTGATAAACTGACATACCTTGTTCGCCAGCGACGTTCCGAGCCAGACGTCGATGGTAAAGCGCGCCGTTCCGAGGTTGAGCGTGATCTTAACCCACTCGACGAACGTGTCATAGTCGGCCGCATAGAAGCGCACCGTCTGTGTCACCGTACCGACATTGTCGCCAGGCCGCGGACGCTGCCGCGTGTTGCCCTGCTCCATGTCGGTCGCGATCGGATCGCGCATGCGCTGCAGACCGAAACCCTCTTTGAGGATAACGGCGTTTGCGATCGGGAATGCCGGCAATGCCATTGATTATTGCCCCGTGAACGGTTTGACGCCGTACTGGTCGCCGAGCACGCGCCGGCCAGTGCCGGTCGACAGCGAGTCTCCGACCGCGCCGTCGACCATCTTGCGCAGCGTCACCGTGATGTCGCCGTTCGGCGCCTGCTCGACGCTAGGCGTCGCATCCGTGTAATTGTTGATGGTGACCTGCGGCGGCGTACCTCCGCCCCCGACGGCGCCGAGTGCCGCCATTTGACCAGGCGTAAAGACGCCCTCGCCGCGCTTGGCGATGATCGGGACCTCGTCGCCGGCGATGCCGCCAGTGTGGAAGCGTGGCGCATCATCGAAATAGGCCGAATGGATATAACGCATCGACGTCGGCTCGGAGCCAATGATGCCGCCCGTGTGGTAGAGGCCGCCGAGGCCGCCGCTAAAGCCGGTCGACGACGTCGCGCCGCCGGCAGACGCGCCGCCAAGCGAGAACAGGCCGAGGCCGCCGGCCGCCGACTGCAGCGACCGCATCAGCGGCTCGACGATCGTAATCTTGATAATCATCTGCTCGATCGCCTTGACGATCGCATTCGACATGTCGGCAAAGCCCTGGCCGGCCGACTTGGCGCCCGTCGTGATATCGGTCAGGCCGTTGACCAGGTCGCCCTCGATCGAGGACGAGACCCCCTTACAGGCATTGGTGGTGCGGATCGCCGCCGCATAGGTGCTGTCCAGCGCGGCTGGCACGTCGTTTCCATAGATCCCCTTGAGCTGCGAGGCGATCGCGACGTCGTCGGACGACAGGAACGCCGTCTTGCTGCTGAAATCAATCTGCGAGCTCACCTTGGCCCGCGCCAGGGCGTCGGCGGCAGCAGCCGCGCGATCGCGCAACGCGGCGAACTGCGCGGCCTGCGCCGCCGTTTCCTTGCCGCCATTGGCCTGCACTGCGGACGTCTCAGCAGCCGTTGCGCGGAAAGAGGCGAGCGCAGCATCACCGAGCCCGACCGCCTTCGTATCGGCCTCCTGGACTTCGGTATGCTTTCGCAGCGAGTTGATGGCGCGATCGACGGGATCTGCGGCCGCATCGCCTCGCGCCGCCACATTGGACGGCCGGCCGAACTGCAGGCCGGTCAGGCCTGCCTGCATCGACTTGAGCGACGCTGCCTGGTTCTGCCAGGCCCAGTCGCTTTGCGCGTTGCTGGTGTCCGTGATCGCGGAGCCGGTCCCGGCGTACCACTTGATATCCTCCGGCCTGATGCGCTCGACCGACGAGCTCAAGATGCGGCCGGCCGATTCCCAGAAGTCGAGCGAGAAGACCGACGCATTCTTGAAATCCGAGAGCGCGCGCTCGGTTTCCGGCGTGATCCCGATCCTGATGCCGACCGTCTGGTTTGTGCCAGGGCCGCCGACAGCGCCGGACAGGGCGTCGAGCTGCTCGTTTGCCGCCTTCTCGATCGCGTCCCGGTCGATCGACTTGATGAATTTCGCCGCCCGCTCGATCAGGTCATCCAGGAACGGCAGTAGATCCGCGAAAGCCGCTTTCATGTAGAGCGACCATTGGACCGAGCTCTTGCGCCATTCCGCATCGAAATCGGAGGCGCGCTTGACCGTCTCGTCGTCGATGACGGCGCCGGCAGCCTGCGCCTGGTTGCCGAGATCCGCCATCGCGCCTGCACCCTGCTGCAGCAGCGGCACCCATTCCTTGGTAAAGCCAAGCATCTGCGCGATCGCGATCGCGTCCTGCGGACTGCGCGCACGGCTGACCAGGTCGGCGGCGATCTGCAGCAGCTGGTTCTGGCTAATCAGCTGCCCGTTCGCATTGCGCAAGCTGATGCCGTTGGCATCGAACTCTTTCGACAGCGAATTAGCATTGCGCTGCGCGTCATTGAGCAGCTGCGCCGACTTTTCCAGCCCGGCGTTGACCTGGCTTTCGGTCAGCCCTGCGATCTGGCCGCCGAACTGGACGCCCTGCAGATCCTTGAGCGACAGGCCGACGCGATCGGCAAGCGCCCCCATGTCGGCGAGCGACTTGTTAAAGCTGACGACATAATCCAGCGCCTTGTTGACCGTCGCCGCCGCAGCGACCGCACCGGCGCCGAGCTCGATCAGGCCGACGTTAAAATCCGTCGCCGCATCCGTGCCGCGTTGCGCGGCGCCGGCGGCACTGTCCATTGCCCGCTCGTAATCGGCCGCGCCTTGCGTATTCGCGTCGATAACGAGCTCGGTCACGACCTGGTCGGCCATCAATCCACCTGCAGTTTTGAGTAATCGACCAGATAGAGATCATCCAACATTTCGATGATCTCGAGCTCCCATGGAGCCAGGTCGGTTTGCGTCCGACGCAGGAAAGCGTCGATGTCCTGCCATTCCAGCGGCGACAGCGCGAAACCGTTGCCGCCTTTGCGCCGGCGCATCCGGTCATAGATGCGCCAGAGATAGAGCAGCCCCGCCGGCATCGGCGGGACCTTGAGGATCGCTTCCCGTTCGGCCCTGCGCTTTGGATCGCGCGTCCTTAGCAGGAGGCCCTCGAGGACCTGGCGATAGGTCTCGCCGGCGTCGCCGGCCCTCGAGGACAGCAGGAAACTGCGCTCGGCGTATGCCCTCAAGTCTGACTTGAGGGCCTCGTAAAAGCCCGCTCGCTCGTCAGGTACTCAGTGACCTGGACGAAGAAACTGCCGAGCTCCGGCCGCAGGAACAGATTGACTGCGCTCTCGAGCATGAACGGGATGGGATCTGGCGAAACCGTCGTGAACGTTGGATTCGGCGACCAGCCGACGATCCGGCGGCAAACCTTTGTTACGTTCTGCCGGCGCCGATCGGCCACCGTTTCATCCTCGGTTTTCCATTTGCGGCCGTTGACCTGCGCGAACTCGATCGCCTTCTCCTTCTCGATCGCGTCGCGGGTCGATTCATTGTTGAGCGCGATCGTCTGCGGATGCGCAGGTCCGGCGAGCTCGATCACCCAGCCGATCGGCGTATCCGTGCCAGGCTTGCGGATCTGCAACTTGAACGTGTCGACGGGCAAATGCGCGGAGAGATCGAGGATTGCAGTTGATTCAGTCATGTCGGGTGCCTTTTGTCGGAAAGGTTGGCCGCAGGGTCCGACAACCCTGCGGCCGGTTCTCGCGAGAACATTCCATCGGCCTATGGTCGGCGCCGATCACTCAAACGCTACGCTGCGGTAGTCTGGAACGAGATCATGCTGTTATTGCCGGTCGCCGAGGTATCGATGCCGACCAGCGCCGGCGGGACCGTGATCGTCTGCGTGCGACCTCCGCCTTGCTTGGAGAGCGCCGAGGGATCGACGCCGCCGAGCGTGAAATTCGGCACCGTGATCGACATGAAGTCTTTCGGCTCGCTCATGTTGTCGACGGCCAGGATGTTGAGGGAATACTGCGTTTCGCTGACGAAATCGGCCAGCAGCTGCAGATCCTTGCGCAGCATGGTCAGGTTGAGCGAAACCCGCAGCGGCCCCGTGAACACGTCCGGCGCATACTTGATGTTGCCGGAGCCGAACGCATCCGGCGCGCTCGGCTGGATATCCAGCGACAGATCGAACGAGGTCAGCTCGACCAGGTCGACGCCGCCGAGCCGGATCGTCGCGTCGACGACGGCGAACGGCGTCCCGGCCGTCTCCGACGGGTTGGTGAAGTATGCGGCCTCCAATGGCCGGATCTTGCCGGTCCCGATGCCGCCGGGATCGAACGTGATGATCCCGTTCGGTGCCATCGAGAATTTGCCCGTGCCCCAGACGAAATCGTCGAGGACGGTCGCCTTGCCGATGTCGCTCTCGAATTCCTCGATCCCGAAATAGCGCCGGACCAGCGCGGCCGGGTTGACCAGGCGCTTGCCTGGCCGCGTGATCGTGCAATTCGTATCCGGCGCTGCATTGGCGATCAGCGTCTCCGGCACCGTGATCTTGTTCGCGGAGAGCGCGGAGATCCGCAGATTGCGAGCATTGTTGCCGGCGTCCGGCAGATTGGTGGCGCGGATGATATCGCCGACCTTAAAGCCCATGTCGATCGGCGAGCCGTTGGCGAAAACGATGCCGTCCGCGGCCGTCGTCAATGACGTGAAATCGGCCTGCGTCTTGCTAAGGGGCGCCGCATCCCAAGTGCCGCGCATGATCGCCTCGAGGATCGCGTCATGCGAGCCGAGCCACATTTCAGCGTTGTAGCTCGACGAGGTTTTCTGCGTGCCGTGACGGCCGCGGATCGACATGCCGTCGTTGCGGATCGTCTGCGATTCCGTGGCAGCTTTCGATAGCTTGGCACCTGGACCGCCGGAGATCGGCAGCACAGTAGCGCCGGCGCCGCCCGCGGCGATCTGGCCGAGGCCAGCCTGCGCCTTGTAGGCGACGCGGCCGGCGGAATTGCTTTGATAGACCATGCGATCAGTCTCCCGTTTGGATCAGCCGATGAAAAAGAACTGGAAAGGAATCACGACGACCAGGCCGAACCAGTTGCCGTCGTCGGAGGCGCTGTCGCCGCCCTGGACGGTCGGCCCCTCGCCGTTCTCGCCCCAGCAGCGCACGCAGGCGCCGGGCTCGGCGTTGTAGAACGTCGCATCCTTGAAGAGGTCACCGGCCTGGCCGGCGAGCGCGAGATGCGCGGCGAACCCGTAGCCCTTAGGCACGAATACATGCACGAAGATGTTGCCCGTGATTAGCCAGGTCTGGTTGCCTGGCGTGCCGACGCCGCGCTTGCGCCGCAGGGTCTCGACGACCTCGAAATAGCACCAGGGCGTGCCCTGCGGCGGCCAGGGTGTTTGCGGCGGATCCTCATTCTGGAACGAGCTCGGCGCCGCCGTCAAGCCGTCTACATAGCGCGCCCGCATCGCGGCGACGGCGCCGGCATAATCAGCCATGGAATAACCTCTAGCGTGCCCGGATCTCGAGGGCCGGCTGCCGGACGAGCCAGTCCTGGCGCGCCTTGTCCGACATGTGGCGCCGGCCGGCCTTGATCTGCTGCGAGAAGGCGGCATAGGCCGCGACGTCACCGAACCGGACCGGCATGAACGTAAATTTCACCGCGGCGCGATTGCCGAACCGCGCAGCGACGAGCAGCGCAGTTTCTTGGTAGACCTTCGGCTCGACCTTCATTTTCATCCGGCCGATCTCGATCTTGCGCGCGTAAGGGACCGGGTTGGAGATATTGATCTGGTCGCCGCGCCGGAATGCCGAAACGTCGTTGACGACGTGACCGTTTAGAAAAACCGTGTGATTGTCCCGATAGAGACCCGGATGCGGATCTCCGATCGAGCCGACCGGCGACCGCTGCCGCAGCGTCTCGAGCGCGAAATCGACGACGTCCTGCATCGCTTGATAGTGAAAGATGATCCGCATCAGCCGTCGACCGAGACGATCTCATCATGCGGGCCGTTGAGGACCTCCTCGACCTCGGTCGGAATGAGATCGTTCAAGGCGTGGTCCGCCTCCTCCTGCCGGATACGGTCGAGCATCTTTTTGCGGGCCTTGCGCAAGGCGAGCTCTTTCGCATCCTGGAACGCTTTTTTTGCGTTCAAGCCGGCCAGGTCGCCAGTGATGACGAATTTGGCTTCCTCGCCGACAGAGATGCTATTGCGAGCGGCGTCGACGCGCCGCTCATAGTCCGCCCCATCGAACACTTTGCCCATCAGCCGCGGACCTGCAGCTCGAAGGCGACGACCTGTCCCTGAATCCGCCTGGTCGCGTCGTCGACCCCCTTGATGCTGACCTCGGCACCGGCGATCACCAGAAAATCGCGATCGGTCAGCGGCAGCATGGTGGACAAGGCAACCTTGCCGGCCGGGACGGCCGCCGAGGGATCATTCAACAGGATAACGTGTCGATCGCCCTGGCGGATCTCGCCGACAAGCTCGGCCGGCTGATAGCCCTTGACCTTCGCCAGGACGGCAGCCTCTTTCGCGACCGCGCGCGCCGGCCCGACGCCGGCGTAGCGCCGGACCAGGACGGTCTCGCCGCTCTCCTCGAGCGCGCGGATATGCTGGTCGAGGGACTCGTCCGGCGTCACTGGCCGTCAACCTTGCTGGTGATGACCTGGCCGACCTCGGAGCCGCTCGAGCCGGCGTCGCCATCGTTTGGGCCGCCATTGTCCCCCGCGACCATCCTGCCGAGGATCTGGTCGAGCTGCGCTTTGTTGTCCTCGAGCGAGCCGACATGACTTTTCAGCGCCGCATGCTGCTCGTCGATCGCGTCCTGTACCGCGTCATAGCGCTGGCCTGTGACAGCGAGGTCGGCCTCCTGCCGTTGCGCCCGCGCCAGGCGCGCCCGCATGCCGGCGAGCTCGATCGGCCGTTTGATAGCGATCATGTCGATTCCCTCCAGGATCTGCGGATGCCGCTCGAGGAGCTCGAGCCGTAATTTCAGATGCGCGATCGCGACCAGCGCCGTGACGCGGTCCATCGCGCGCTCATTTCGCGCGAATGCGCAGCTTGACGACGCGCTCGAGCTGCTGCCCCTTCGCGGTCTCGATCCGGTTTGCAATGCTGTAGACGCGGCCGAGCTCGCCGCCGGTCAGCGTCACCATCGCGACGGTCGCCGTATTGCTCGAGGCGCTGGCGACAATGCCCTGCGGCAGCACGAAGCTCGAGGTCTTGATCCCGTCTGCAGGCGTCACACCCTCGGCGCTGGGCCAAGGCCAGACCAGGACGTCGGCCCAATCCAAACCGCGCTCGACGACCTCCTCCGGCGCCTTGGCCGGCCAGAACAGCAGCGTCCGCGCGTTGCGCGGCGCCTTGAGCACGCGATCGGTCATCACCAGACCTCCGACAGCATGAGCAGCGTGACCGCATCGGGGATCAGCGTTTTGACGTCTGGCGACAGCTGCCAGGCCTTGTCGCTGACGCCGATGACGAGATCGCGCACCAGCGCGGGATTTGTCTCGCCGATGCTGTAGAGATGCCGGATCTGCAGCATGATGCAGGTTTTGACGACCGCCGGCAGATCCTCGAGATCCTCGTAACCAGCGTCGAACTCGATGACGATCGGCTCCGGCGCATGCGAGTACGCGAGCGGCCAGGACAGGCCGAATTTCGGAAAGATGCGGACGCTATCGCCCGCCGTTTGCACGACATAGCTCGAGGGATCGAGTGTCTGCTGCGTCTCGGTCGCCCAATCGACATACCTGATCGAATGGATCGCATCATGGACGACCGGCGCGATCGGGATCTCGATCACAGGCCGCCAGCACGGCAGCACCCATTGAAACGTCCGCGGCACGAATGCGCGCTGGACCAGGGCCTCACAATGCGCCGTTGCCGCGCCGATCAGGCCGGAAATCAGAGCGTCGTTTTTCGTGCTCGAGACGCGCAGCTGCGCCTTGGCCTCGTCGAGTGTGACGGGATAGCCCACCGGACGCTGAGAGATGCGGAGCATGTCGGGAAGCCCTGCCCGGAAAAGGAAGGAAGCGCCTCGGCCTGGTGCGGCCGAGGCGCCAGCTGGATCAGCCGACGAACTCGGCGACTGACGCCGCATCGTTGTCGGTTGCGAACCCGTACCGCGGATCGAAACCGAGCACGGAGCAGCCGACCAGGCTCGCGGCGACCGCAGGCGTCACTGACACCTGGAAGAATCCGAAGCCGTTATTGATGTCGAGATCTTCCTGCTTGAGGTTGATCAGGACCTGTTTGTTATCGTCCGCGCCGGCCTTGGTGCGCTGAGTGATCGCCTTGCCGGCGATGTCCTTTGCACCGGCGCCGGCGGCTGAGGTCGCCTGCTGGATCTTGGCGTCGACGGTCGCCGCGGCGCCAAGCGCGCCGAGCGAGATGACGGCCATATAGTTGTGGAACTTGCCGGCATCGATCCAGCCTGTGGTCAGCGCAGCCGCGGACGATTGCGGGTTGATCGAGTCGACAACGCTGACGCGCTGCGACGGTTTGAGATTGGTGTGCATTTGCACTCCTCATGGTTTCGGGAAACAGGAACGCGGGCGTTACTCGCGCCGGCCAGGTCAGGCCGGCGCGCCGTCATTGGCTGACGAGCTCGCGGAGCTCAATCAGCGCGCCTCGAGCGCGACGAAATGCGACTTGGTGTTATTGCCCTTGGCCGGCTGGACCGGCGCCGACAGGTAAGGCTGACCACCCATCCGGAAGATCCAGCGGAAGGCCGCCAGGTTGTAGTCAAAAAACAGATGGATCGAGGCGGCGAAATCGATGCCGCCGCCGGCCTTGGTCGCGAGCGCATAGCCCGAGAGGTCGACGCAGGTCAGATCGCCGAGGTCGCCGAGCGTGGCACTGTGCTCGTTGAAGATCAGCGGACGGCCGAGGAAAACGCCGCCGTCCGGCGCGCCGGCGAGAGGCTGGTTCAACGGCAACCAGGCCGGCACGTTGCCGATCGTCAGCTGGCCGAGCTGCGGCAGGATGTCGGAATTGCCGAGCCACATCGGCCGGCCACCCATCCGCAGCAGCCGCGAGTACATCTTGAGGACGTTCGCGACGTTGATTGTGTCGGCCGCCTGACCCGCCTCCTTCGAGACCGTCACCAGAGACGGCGCGTTCATGAAGCCGAGCGGCTTGCCTTTGCCGTCGCCGGTCATGACCGCCTCAAACGCCTTCCAGCGGATCGCGTTTGCGGCCTGGTTGAAGATGCGGTTCTGCAGCCGCGGCGCATCGTCGAGGACCTCCTGCGAGGCCAGCACGAAGGCGTAGAGCTCATGCAGCTGGATGATCTCGCCGGTCATCGCCGCCTTGGTCGCGATCAGCTGCGTGCCCTCGGAGCGCCAGGCCGCCTGGACGCCGGACGCGCCCCATGGCGTGGTCTCGTCCTTTGCGATCGCGATCGAGTTGCCCTGCGTCGGCTCCGGATTGCAGAAACCGAGCAGGTTCTGGTCGTCGAAAACGAGCGCCCAGATCTGTTCGCGATACTCGGTCGGCACCAGGAAGCCCTCGCCGTTGCCGCCCTGGTTCTGCTGGAAATTGGTCGGCGCCGCGCCGAGACGCGGATCGAGACCGCCGCCCGTCATGGCGTTGCGGACCGAAACCGCGAATTCCGCGACGCTGCGGAAACCGCCGGTCCGCTCCGGATTGATATCGTTCACGACGGTCGCCAGCGCCGGGCCGCCGAGCGCGGTCGAGGAGCCGAACAGCGCCGTCCGGCGCAGCTTCTTTTCCTCGGCGGCGATCTGCTTGTCGAGCTCGGCGACCTCGGCCTCGAGCGCGTCGACCTTGGTCTCGAGCTCGCCGACCTGCGCGGTCTCGGCCTCGGTCAGGGTAGCTTTGCCCTGCAGCGCATTGAGCTGCTCGAGCGCGGTTTTGCCGTCCTTTGCCTTGTTGGCGCGGGCCTGGCGCAGCTGCTTGATGTCCACTCGCATGGATCAGTGACTCCTGGTTGGTTGTGTGGTTTGCCTGGACGGAGAAAGAGCCCGCGTTCCCGCTGTCCAGGCGACGGCGCGGGTCGAGCAACTCGGGAAATGAAACGGGAGGCGGCCGGATAGTTGGCCGGCAATGGGTGAGCGGCCGCCTTAGGGCGAGCTGACCGGACACGCGTGTCCGCTCTTCATCAATGAGCTGACGTCGCGAACTTTAGGTCAAATCGTCGGCCTTGGGCCAACAGGCGACATGAACCGAAGATGAGGTCTCCGCCAACTGAGGCGGCCTTACTTTTTCGGAAAAAGCTGGTCCCTGACATACCGGGACGTGGGCGTAAGTCGAATGCCGCGCGGCTTACGCCAGATGGCTCTGTCGATCTCGTTCTTGTCGCCAATGGTCAGGCGACCTGATGCTTTTCTGGTGACAAAGATCGCGTCGCTCATCTTTCTGCCTGAGCGGCGGTTCTTCGATTTTACTTCCTTCCAGAGCCGGACGCGCCCGAGCTTGAGGTTGGGGAGCTCCTCTTTGATCTCCCTTCGCAGGCAGTCCTTCTCAGTCTCGCGTGACCGCTTGCGACCGCCAGGAAACATCCAAAGCCGGTCACTCCTGCGGCGCACCAAGAGAACCTTACCGCGTTTCACGGCTACGAGTTTTGAGGACTTCGCCATTTCCGTTTCGCCGATAAGAATCGGTGAGCAATCATACCAGAATATCGGTTAAGTCTCAGTTTCCGCAGGCTTAAAGCAAATGGGGTACAACTCGTAAACGACGAGTGCCCCAAGTCCGATCATGGCGACCAGAACAGCTATGCGAGAAGCTACCCAGCTAATCGAATACCAGCGCCGATCGCCGGCGCGAGTTCGACCGCGGCGAGCGCTGCTGCAGCATGCCGCTGATGATCTGGTCGAGCGTTGCGATCCGGTCAGCCATGCCACGCGCAACCGCCTCGCGCGCGCCGACCATACGGCCCTGACCGAACTCTTCGCGGACCTTGGTCTGCGTCACGCGCCGGCCGCTCGCGACCGCCTTGATGAAATCAGCGCCCGCCTCGTTCGCGCGGCCCTGCAGATAGGCTTTGGCCTCGTCCGACAATGGCGCGAACGGATGCGCCTCGTTTTTCAGCGGCGACTGTTCCGAGCGGACAATCGTCATCTTGATGCCGATCTGGTCGAGCCAGCCGGAAATATCCTGGTGCATAATCATCGCGCCAATCGAGCCGACGTCGGCGGACGGCGTCATCACCAGCTCGCCGGCCTGCGAAGCGATCCAATAGGCGGCCGAAGCCGCGAGCGTATTCGCGACCGCGACGACGGGTTTCTTTGCCGCTGCGTAAGCGACCGCATTCGCGGCCTCGACGGTCGCAGAGACCGTTCCGCCGGGACTGTCGACGTCGAGGACGATGCCGGCGACGTCCTGGTCATCGGCCGCGCGCGTGACCTGCGCGGCAATGCCGGACAGGCTCGAGCCGAACCAGCTGCCGCGCGGCGTCAGTCCGCCGGCGACCGAGACCAGCGCGATCTTGCTCGCCGAGCTCGGGGCCTGCGCCGCCGCGGCTGCGACGAGCGCCTGGCGCTGCTCGGCGCGCGCCAGGCAATCGGCGAGCGCCGACACCTCGAGCGCGACCAGGGCGTCGATTGACGAGATCTGCGTCAGGACCTGGCGCAGATCCGGCGTCGCGGTTTCGATCTTAATCATTGTTGCCGTCCTCGTTTGGAGAGCTCGAGCCGCCGCCGGCGGAGTCCTTTGTCAGCGGGTTTTTGTAGTCGTTGCCGCCGGGATCTGTCCGCGGCGACATGTTCTCAAACCGGAGGATGTCGTTTGCCGACAGCCATTCGCCCTGGCGGCCGATCAGATAGGCTCGATAACGATTCAGCAGGTCGCCGCGCAGCAGGCCGAAAAAGTTGAACTCGAAAAACAGATCGCCGTTTTCATTATCGAGCAGCAGATCTCGCTCGACTCCCTGCTCGATCTCGATCGCGAGCGGCGCCACGCACCCCACAACGAAATCAAGCGACTGCTGCTCGACGTTGTTGTTTGTCGCGCGCTTGAGCCGCGACGCACGATGCAACGGATAGCTCCAAAGGCCAAATACCGCAGTGTCGGCGGCGTCCTCGGTCTCGAGCAGCTGCGCCTCGGAATTCGTCACCTTGATCGGGTTATATTTGACGCCATGCGTCAAAAGCCGATCCTTGTGTCGGTTCATCCCGGTCCCGGCGGCCCGCCAGTTCTCGAGAAACTCGTTTCGATCTTCCTTGTCCTTGAACACGCCGGGATGCTCGAGCGTGCCGCCGGACTGGCCGTTGTTCTTGAACCAAAGATCCCCGTAGTCGTGCACCGCGATTGCGCGCGCAAAAACGTGGCGCGCGCTATGGAAAATTGGCTCGCCGAGCAATCCGTCCTCGCGCAACGGATTCGACCGGATATGCCAGAGCTCATCGTCGCGATAGGTCGTCTGTTTGAGCTGCGCGCCCTGGACGATCGTCGCCGGCGGATTGAACGTGTAGTACAAGCGCCCGTCGATGCCGCGCTCGACCATCGCCAGGCGCCGCGGATGCAGCCATTCGAGGCCGCCGACAGCGTAATATTCCGATGCGCGAGGATCGCCCGGCGGCAGGATCGCGCAATAGGAATTCCGGTAGTACGACACGTTCCAGGCGAGCTCGCCGACGAGCTCCGCCGGCGTCTGGCGAGCGTTCGGGTTGGCCGCAAACAACCTGGTGACAGGATGATCCGGCAGCCCCTCGCGCGCGCCGTTTGCGCCGCGCCGGTAGACCGAGGCCGGCAGCGACTTCATGGCCGACGAAAGGCCGTGACGCACGGCCTGGACGGCGCCGAGCTGGCTGACATTGCTGTCCGTGACGTCGACGCCGGCGAGCGACAAGCGACCGCCAAAATCCGCCCAATACTGCGGATCTTTCATATCGCGCGGCGCGCCAGGATCGAACGCATTGGCGACCGCGCGGAACGCCGAGCCCAGCCCGCTCCTCAAAACTCCCATCAGATCACCGTCAGGATATCAGCGCCGGTCACCAGCAAACCGGCCGTTGGATTCCAGCTCATCAGGATCGCGGCCTCGAGCAACGCGATAAACGGGTCGATCTTGGCCGAGCCGGCGACCTGCTTGGTCACCATGTCTGCGTTACCTCGACGCTCTGTCTTGGCGTTGCCGACAACCCACGACATGAGGCCTTGCCCGGCGTGCCAGAACGTCGCGTCGGCGAGCTTGAAATCGAGGCCATAGACCGCTGGCGCGAGTGCCGGACCCTGCAGCAGGCGCCGCAGCATGTCGTCGGTTACGCCGACGGCCGTCAACGCCTCGATAATCGCCGCCGCCTGGTTCGGATCGATGCCGACGCCGTTTTTCTGCGGCAGCAGTCCGCTCGAGACGATGCGGGCGACCAGGGCGGCAAGATCCGCGATGGCGTCCGCCATGTCGACGATCGTCATCGATCCTTCCTCGACGAAATCCTGCAGCTGGTTTGCGATGTCCTTCCGCCGTTCCAGGACGATCGGATCAGCCCATGCATAGGACCAAGACAGCCAGTGGCGCGTACCGCGCTCGCGGCCGATCACCGCCAAGCCGAGCAGGTCGTCACGGCCGCCGGAGTCGATCCCGATCGTGACGACCTCGCAGCGCGTCAGGATCGCGTCGAGGTCGAGGCCTTGTATGACCTGCGCATCCCAGAGATCCGCGCCGCCCCAACCTTCGTTATTGATGCCCTGGCCGATCTCGATATTGAGATGTTGCGAGGCCCAAATCCGGATCGCTTCCTCGCCCTTGTCGCGCTCACCCTCCCAATCGGCGATCAACTCCGCGAGGGCTGGACCGGAGCGGCCGAGGTTCGGCATCACCATCGGCCAGTTGACCGGGTCCATCCATCGCGGCTCGACGCCCTTTTTCCGCTCATCGCGCGTCAGCGTCGCGATGTCTGGCGGAAATTCGTACAGCAGCGGGAGCATCGGCCGAATGACCTTGCCGCGATAATTGCCGTCGCGGACGTTGCGCGCAAATTTCAACTCCGATTTGAAAATCCCGGCCGGAATGTCGTCGCTCTGCGTCGTCGTCATGACCAGCAGGCCTTCCGGCGTCTTGTCGAGACCGCCGCGGATCTGGCGCAGCACCTTTGCGCCCTTGGCGTTGAATCCGAGCAGATGGATCTCGTCGAGCAGCACGAAGAACAGACCCATCGCGCCGGTCAGGATGTTGACGTCGAAAGTCTTGACCTGCGCCTCGGCCTTGGTGACAAGGTCCTCGATCATCATCTCATGATCGTGAGTGCGAAAGCGCCGTTTGAGATCCGGCGACTCCTCGATCATGCCGACCGCCTGGTCATAGGCGCGCGTCGAGATCGCCTGCGTCGGACCGACAAAAAGCGCTTTACCTCGAGGCCGATAGTTCATCAGCATCGCGACGATCAGCAGCGCCGCCGAATTGGTCGTTTTTGACGATCCTTTCGGCACAAGCGCGAGAATGTCGCGGATATATCGGACCTGGTTGGCTGCGTCCCAGCTGCCGAACGCCGCGCGCACCAGCTCGCGGAACCACGCTCCAGATGCGGTCCGCATCTTTGGTTTGCCTGGCACGTCAGGCAGCTGGATCTCGTCATAGAACGCCTGCGCCATGTCCGCCTCGCCGGCGAACAGCGGCATATCCGGCAGCAGCGAGCGGCCGTCGCGGATGCGATCGGCCCAATCGACGCGCGACAGATCCCACGGGGCATCAGTCGGCGCGGCGGCCTCGATCGAGGTCAGCATCAGTGCGAAGTCCCTGCCTGCTGGCGTCGCATCATGAGCTCGCCGAGCGGCGTGCCGGCGTCAGGTTGATGCGCGGCGGCGAGCGCGGCGGCTTTCTTGCCGATCTTCTCGGCCGGCGCCGGCTTTTCAGCCGCCGATGCTTTCGCCGGCTGCTGCGTCTGGCCGTACATCATCAGGTCGTTGCGCTCGAGATACTTCTGGAATTCCCGGATCGCCGAGACGTTTCCGGCGTTGACGCCGTCCATCAGTTTGACGCCGACCTGCGCGACCAGCCGGTCGCGTGCAACGTCCCGAAACTTGAGCTCTGAAAAATAATGCTTCCGCAGCGTCGGTTGCGTGATGAAAAGCGCCGACGCAATCCGCGCGTTGCTCCAACCGAGCGCGACTAACAGGCTGACGCGATTCCGGTTTTGCTGATTGGCGACATGCTCCGGCCGACCACGGCCGCCCCAGTTGGCCGGCACAGGATCGCCGAACAGGTCGAAAACTTCGGCCATGATGAAAAAAACCCGTCAGTGTGAGATGGGCCGGTCTGTGGAGAGGCATCCGCGAAGGAATTGCCCACCCCCTACCCCTTCAGTCCCAAACGCCGCGCGAGTGCAGGCTCGCCTGCTCCTCGCGCTGCTTGTCTCGATCGTGACAAGCCTTGCAGAGCGTCTGCAGGTTGGTCTCATCCCAGAACAGGCGTTCATCGCCACGATGCGGGATGACGTGATCGCAGACCAGCAGCGACGTGTTCGGCTCGGCCCTGCCGCAGCCCTTGCGCTGGCATGTGTAGAGATCGCGCACGAAGATGCGCAGCCGCAGCATTCGCCAGCGGGCTAACTTGTACCAGGCTTTCCAAGGTGGCTGCGGCATCACCAAAAGGAAAGGCCGACCACCTTGCGATGATCGGCCTCTAGTCTAGGGAGGAAACGCCCAAGCAGGGCAGCGATAGCGCGAGGCGTTACCGCACAACCTATGCAAGTGAAAACGCCGACCGCAGCAACTGCGATCGGCGTTTTGATCTGGTCAGAGTTGAGGCGCGCTGCGCGCGTCCGCCTGGAATCAGGCTCCGCACCTTTAGCCGAGCTGCCGCGAATGCACCGCACCGCGAATTAGTCGATCAGCTCGATCTGCGCCTCGGTCAAACCGCTTACCTTGACGCCGTGCTTTCCGTCACCGACGTAGGCACTGAGTCGCCCATTTGAGTCAATTCGCTCGATCAGTCCACGCAAGCCGGAGAACACGCCATCGGCGACACGTATCTGCCGACCAACCCGCAGTTTGGTTTCGTCCTCGGCCTGCGCAACGCTAATGAACCCGTATTTCAGGAACAGCTGCGCAAGTGCCCAGCGCCGCCGCGACGGCAGCAGGTTCTCGATCTTGACGATATCGCGCAGCAGCTGCATTTCGGTTGCGTTGAGCCAGGACCGCAGCTCTCCGAAGTTGAGGAGATTGTCGACGTCGGGAATGCTGCGAATCTCGCCGAGCCGACCCAGCTCGAAATCAGGCAAAAAGATCAGGCCCGGTAGAAACGCCTTTTCGATCCGGCGCCCAAGATGCGGACGGCGCGCCTGCTGCCCGTTGCCGCGCTGGACGAAATGAACAACGGTCGGCGACCATCCGCTGATGCAGCGCTCGGCGAAAGCCTTGATGACCTTCGCGTCACGACCAGGCATGACCTGCAGAACGTGCCAGCTGTCGGGCACCGCCGGCACCGCCAGCCGATCGCTGGCCTCGACATATCCGACGATCTGCCCCTTGCGGTATTGCATGTTCATTCGCTCTCCCCTGCGACTTGCCACGTCCCATCGCGCCGCGGCGGCCACGGCGCCGGCACGCGAAAGCCCTGCTTTGACTTCCTCAAACGGAAATTCGGATTCGACGACGAGATGCCGTGAACGTTCGGATCAAACGGCTCGAGGAAGATCCGCTCGGCCTGCGGCTCGGCGCCGGTCCAGAGCGCCAGCCGATCGCGCCAGGCGGCAAACTGCGGCGTCCCGAGGTCGACGACCTGCCAGGCCTCGCGGTCGGCGCCGGCAAACGCGGCCATCGCCGACAGGTCAGCCTGCGGCCCGAGCTGCGTCCAGACGCCCTCGCCGAGGTCCTGATCGCGGATGATGCGCAGCTCGCGCCGCTCGGCGATCTGCATCGCCACTGCCAAGCCCTTGAGCTCGTCGCCTTGCACGAACCGCCGTTGCGGAGGCGCTGCCTTGGCCGGCACAGCGCCGGGCGCCGGGAATTCCCGAAACCCGCGCGTCCGCACCCAAAGATGAAAATTCATCGGCCGGCGCTGCTTGAGCTCGCGCAGTTTCGCCATGTAGAGCTGCACAGCATGCCCGCACCAGACGCGATCCTCCTGCGTCAGGAGGCGGAACTCCTCGAGCGCCAGGTCGCGCCGCATGACCTCATGGCCGACATAGGCCTCGAATGCCGCTGCAAACTCGACAGGTTCGCTTTCCTCGATCGTCTCGCGATCATCCGGAAATCCCCCGGAGGGGGACTTAGGGGGATCTTCAGGTTCAGGTTCAAAAGAGTCTAGGCCCTGGCTGCACTGCGAGGGCTGGCCGAGGGCTGGCCGAGTGCTAGCGTCGTCGGCGCCGGAATTTAGCCCTTGCTGCCAGCTAGGGCTAATCGACCTTGAATTTACTTGATTTTCGTCGACGTTGCGCCCGGCGGCCCGCGCCTCGATCGCGTCGATATCCGCGTCGACCAGCAGCCGGATCAGATCCGTGGTGCGCTTGCCACGACCATCCCCATTGCGGCGACCGTTCTCATCGAGCCATTGCGGCGTCCGGCCGATCGCGCCGATCTCCTCGAGCCAGGCCAGCCGCCGCCGAACCGTGTCCTGCGATAGATCGCAATCGCCCGCCAGCGACGGAATGCCGACCCAGCAGAGGCCGTCGCCGTCGACATACTCGCCGAGCGCGCGCAGCACGCTCTTTGCGTAAGGATTGCCCAGCTCGAGATTGCGCGCCCATGCCGTCGCCTCGTCCGAGGCAATGCGTCGCGCCCGCCTTTTCGCGGTCATCTTAACTTCCTAACCAAGAGAATTCGGGAAAACGCTGACGCAACAGAACACTGAAAATTCACGGTCGCGGCTGCAGCAGACGGAAAACGATGTCATGCGCCGATAGCCGTGAGATCGCGTCGCGCTCGATCGCGACGCCGAGCCGCTCGAGCCACTCGCGACGGAAACCGCGGCGTTTGAGCCGCGGCGGATTGACTGCGCCGGCGGCGATCGCGTCCCGATCCGGGATCTCGTATTCCTCGAGCTCGCCGAGCTCCGCGCCCTTGACGACCAGCTGGCAGATGACCTCGGCCAGAGTCATCGCCTCCGGCCCTTCGCCAGCCAGGCAGCACACGATCGCGTTAGGCCGCCGCAACTGCAACCGCCTCACGCCGCGCATCGCAGGGCGGCGTCGCCGTGCAGTGGATGCGTTCCTCGTCGCGCCAGAACTCGTCCCAATAGCCCGCAGGACCGCCCTCGCGCCGGCCGACCTTGACCATGTCGCAGCGGATGCATTGCTGTTCGGTCTTGAGCGGAAATCGGACCTTCTCGCCCCACTTGTGCCGTGTCGAGCCCATCAAGCGGCCCTCCGGACGCGGGCCTCGAGATCCTCGCAGACAGAGCCGCCGGCATCGAAACGCCGCTGGCGCGCAATCACTCGCCGGGCGATCCCGTCGCGCTGCAACCAAGCGAGCGAATAGCCGAACATGAACAGCGCAAACGCGCCGACCGCGATCGCGGCGATGTCGAGCTGCGTCATCGCCGTGCCTGCATCAGCTGATGGAAGCGATCGAGAAACAGCGTCTTGGCCGTATAGGGCGGATGGCAATCGAGCGGTATGTCGAGCGGCCCGTCAACGTCGACCGACCAGATCTCGTCGGTCGGCCGCATGACCTGCGCCCGCTCGGTCAAAAGCAGCGCCATGTCCGTGCGTTTGACTGCGGCCGGCGTAACAGGATCGAGGCCAAACGCTTCATAGACAACGCGCTGCAGCCGCTCCTCGGCCGCGCGGTAATCCGGCATGAACCGTTTTACCGGTCGCACCATGTCGAGCAGGTAGGCCTCGCTGCCGTCATGCAGCAGACCTGCCAGCGCATCGGCCTCGCCGCAGTGCTGCGAAACGTAAATCGAATGCTCGGCAACGCTGTAGAAGCGAAGGCAATGCCCGCCAAAGCGACAGACCATCGCGAGCGCGTGCGCGATGTCCTCGATAGCAACATCCTCCGGCCTCGGGTCGAGCGGCCAGAATCTGCGCCCGCTGTAGGTTTGCAACCAATCACCTTGTCTCATTGCCGCAATGCCCCCTTGATGCTTGCCTCGTGCTGCTGCAGCCAGCGCAGCGTGTTTGCAGCGGCTCCGAGCCCGTCGCGTTGGTAGATCGCAGCGGACGAGCTCAGCTTGGCCCGCGCGCCGCTGCGACGATCCTTGAGCTCGGTCTCGACGGCAGTGAGCTGCCTGGTCATCGAAATTGTGCAGGCCGGAAGCGGCGACGCCGCAGCGATGCGAGCCGCGTTCTGCGATAGCCAGCGCAGTGTTTTCGCGCCGGCCTCGAGGCCGTCGCACTGGCGCTGCGACGCCGACCGATCGAGCCTCGAGCGCGCGCCGGCGCTACGATCCTTGATCTCGGCCTCGATCGCGGCGATCTGCCGGAACAGAGCGACTTTGTCGGTCACGCGCGCGCCTCGATATTGAGCTGCGCCGGCGCTGCTACCAGTTGCGCGAGGAAATCGCGGCCGGCATCGGTCACCATGACCCTGGTCGACGTGCAATGCGCGAACCCTGCGCCGACCAGATGCCGGACCATGTCGCCGTCGATCCGCTCGCCGGCGTCGATCGCGAACAACGCGGCCTGCATATCGAGCTCGTCCTCGGTCAGCGGCAACCGCGTTTGCAGACGATCGTCGACGGCCTCGGCCGGCACGCGGTCGATACGCGCGAGATCCATTTCGGTTTGCGCGACGACGAGATCCGGCGCCGGTTTCGGCGTCCGACGCAGAAATTCCGGGATATCGAGCCCGTCGTCGAGAATGTCGCGCCCAGGTCGGTTCGCCGGCGGCTCGGCTGTATCGGCGCGGCCGGCAACGGCGACGCTCGAAACGACTTTCCCGATCGGCGACGAGGCAACGTCGGCCGAAAGGGCTGAACGATCGCCGGCCTGAGCTCCGGCGTCCGCTAACTGTGAGGCCGCAGCGCTATGGCTACCCGTTGCGGCCTCGTCCGATGACCGACCATCGGCAGTCCGATCGCGCGGCGGTTCTATACCCGCCGGCGCCCCGTCAGGCGCCGAGCTCTCGCCCGCGATCGCTTGGGAATTGATCTCTGTCGCCGTCGCCTGGTTGCCCCACGCATCCCAGCCGGTCGGTAATGGATTCTGCGCGTCGACGCGGGCGAACAGCTCGAGCACCGGCACGCCGCCGCCCATCACATCAATCATGCGCCGGTAATGCTCTGGCTTGCGCGAATGGCCGAGCGGCCTCGAGCGCTCGCGATGGTTGGAGCCGAACTTTTCGCCGCTCCCCGGTTTCGGCAGGCCCTTCCCGCGCTTGAACAGCAGCAACAGCTCGTCCTGGTCGCGGACCAGCACGGCGCCGCCGGCCTCGGTCGGGTGCTCCTCGTCGTTTTTTGTCCAGACGAACGCGGTCGAGTAGGAGTCAAAGCCCCATGACAGCGCCACCGCCGAGGCGAGCGGCATCTGCGCACGGACCTTGATGACCTCGCCGGTCCGAAGATCCGTCGCCTCGATCTCGGCCTCATGCCACGCGAGCAGATGCGCGCGCGGAATCCAGAGAAACAGCCAAGCGTCCGGCAGGACCATGTCCTTCACCGGCAAATCGCAGATCTCCGACCACGGCATCGTCGGATAATGGTTCTCGTATGACCGGCTGGTGACGCCCTGGTTTCGATGCCACGGCGGATCGGCGTAAATGATCGGATACTTGCGGCCGGTCGGCTGCAGGGCCGAGGCGTCGGAGAGCGCCTGCGCTACGTTGCGGCGATGCTCCCTACCCTTTTCCTCGGCGCCGACCTTTGCCAGGTCCATGGCGACACGGGCAACGCCGGCGCGCATCTCTTCCTGGTGACGGTCGAGCGCCGCCTCGAATTCGGCCGCCGGCATCGCAGCCAGGCGCTGAGCCTTGGACGACAGTTTGCGGTCGATCCCCGCCTCGGCAAGGGTCGGCCGGTCATCTTCTGGCTGTTCCGAAACCGAACTGCCAGAAACGTTCCGTCCGCGCAGCTGGCCGCGCGATCCGGTATTGAGTCCGACCGTTTCCTTTTGCGCGACAATCATCTCGCCGAGGCGCCGCTCGGCACGGAAACGCAGTTGCGCCGCCTGGATCTCGAGGTCGCGATCCTTCGCCTGGCGCGCATAGTGTCGCATTGCCTCGGCCTGGCTGCGGATCTCCTGGACCTCGTCGACTGCGACGGCCTCGGCCAGCGCCTTGCGCGCCGCCTCATATCGAACGAGCTCGGTCACGACGCGGCGCCCTCCTCGTCGTCGACGACAATGGCGACGCCGTCGCCGCACGGCACGACAGTAGCGACGTCGCCCTCGAGCTGGTCGAGATGCAGCTGGATCGCGTCATCTGCGACGGCCGTCACCTTCTCGCCATTCGCCGCGCAGTAGGCCGCGAGCCGCGCCGCGATATGCGGCCGGACCGAGATCAGGACGCCGTCGCGGCCGAAACCCGCGACCGCGACCCAGCCGCGCCGCGTCACGGCCGACAGTTCGCCCCGCTCGACCAGGCTATCCATCAGGCGGTTGGCGTTGTTCGGATTACAGCCCATCACGTCGGCCAGCGCGCGGCGCGTCGGCATCGAACCATGGCGACCGACAAATTCAGTGATCGCTTTCAACGCGTCGACCATACGGGCGGTCAGCCCCATGCCATCGGATGCGGGAACGTCGGTCAAAACGGAACCTCCTGCGGAAACGGGATGTCGTGAACGCGCATCAGCTCGAGGACGATCTGCTCGAGCGAAGGGATCGCCGCGCGCGGCCGGCGGTTCTTCATGTTCTGCTTGTGGGTGCACCAGGAGAGATTGTCGTCGCGGTTATCGAGCGTTTGCCCGTTGCCGTGGTCGACGTGATGCGTCCGCATGAACCGCTCGGAGCGCGGATCGCGGACGATCTTGATCTCGCGATGTTGACGCAAGGTCGCCCGATCCGGCCCGACGTTGCGCTTTGCGTAGAGCTGCCAGGGCGTGCGCGACCCCCAAGACACATTCCAGGTATTTCTCGACAGCCAGTCGTAATCGCAGGCGTCGACCAGCGACCAGATGTTATCGCGCGCCGAGAGGATGATCCGCCGCCAGGGCGTCAGCCCGGAGTCGAGCAGCCGCTCGATCGAGATGGATTCGCTTGGCCGGACGCTGGCGAAAGAGCCGTGCATTACAGCATCCCCAGCGCCTGCATGTAGGTATCGAGGATCGTCTCATGCGCCTCGCGCTCGATCGGGTCCTGTTGGCGCATCTTGATGATCGCGCGCAGCGCCTTGACGTCGAAGCCGTTGCCCTTGGCCTCGGCGTAGACGTCGCTGATGTCGTCGGCGATCGTCTTTTTTTCCTCGATCAGACGCTCGACGCGCTCGATGATCGATTTCAGCTGGTCTTTGGCGATCGTCGTCGCGCGGGTTTCTGCGGCGGGTTTCTTGGTCATCGGCGCATCCAACGGAAGCCGGCGCCGGCGTCGCGGCGACGCTCGAGGAAAGGCTGCATCGCGGCGCCGACCGCAGCGAACACCCCAACCAGCAGGATGCAGGCCATGAACACTAGGAAACGCAGGTCCTCTACATCGATATCGCCGGTCACGGCTCGATCCCCCTGTCAGCCAGGCGCCCGGTTGGCCCAGCGGTTTCGGTGCGAGGACCGACGCCAACCCAGTCGTTCGGCGTCACATCGCCACCCGTCAGCTCGAAGATCGTTGCCATCGCCTTCTTGTCGGGCTCGCGCTCGCCGGCTCGGTAGCGGCGTACAGTTTCGCCGCTCCAGCCAGCCCGCTTTCCGAAGCCGGCGTTGCTCTCTCTGTTGGCGATCATCCATGGGTCAAAGCGCATGACGTCACTACGTCACCAATATGGTGATGATTCGCAAGCGCAACTCACCAAATTGGTGCTATGAAGTAACACCAATTTGGTGCCCATTGCCGGCCATGAAGGAGAAATACCCAAACGGATTGGCTGACGCCCTTACAAAGCGGCCGGATGTAACGCAGGCAGAGCTTGCTAAGGCCGCCGGTACGAGCCCCCAGCAGATCAATCGGCTGATTCACGGCGAGCGGGAGATGACGGCACTCTGGGCCGAGCGATTGGCTCCGGCCCTGCGCACGTCACCCGAGCGGCTGGTATTCCCCGGCCTGAAGACGTTCCGAGCACCACTTCTATCGTGGGTCAGCGCTGGACGCCTCGCAAGCCAGGAGGGTGTTCGAAAGTCGGACGTGCGTAAGTACGTTTATCTCGCGGATTTGCCGAAGGGCGATTGGATCGTCCTTGAAGTGCAAGGCGACTCGATGGATCGAGTCGCCCCCGATGGATCGTACATCTGCGTCAATTTGTCCGACCATCGCCTGCTCACCGACAAATTCTACGTTTTCGGTACGCCGGAGGGTGACGCCACCTTCAAGAGATACCGTCACGGCAATCCGCCGCGGCTACAGCCGTTCTCTACGAATCCCGATCATGAGACTATTCAGATGTCGAGCGAGACGCTCATCATCGGCCGCGTTGGCCGCGTCATCAACGATTTGGGGTAATTGATCACCGACGTATGCGGCGACAAAGAAGATCATAACACCATTTCAGACGTCATCACCGTTTTGGTGATTGATCAATTGACGCGACACCAATTTGGTGAGATTTTGTTTCCCGTGAAACGAACGGGGAACCCCTATGCGACGTCCTTCCTGCAATCGCCTTCCCGCCATCAGCCGCCCGGCTGCAGCTCGAGCAAAAGTCCCTGAATACATTGATACCGCCCTGGTAAAGCCGCGCGCGCCGCTGTCTCCGAGCGAGACGGTCAAGCGGATGGCCGATGATATGCGCGCTGCTTCCTACCGCGAGGGCGGCATTACTGAAGACGATCTGGAGCGTCTCGGCTTCACCCGCTCGCAGATCAAAGCACATGCGGCTGATGCGCGCGCGCTGGCGCATCAGCTTGCCGGGCCGAGCCTTTAAGAGCGGCCTCTCCCTGATGAAGCGCCTTCAACGCAATCACTACATTGCGCTTGCGCTGCTCGAATACGGCCCTTTCGAGCGGCATCCGCACGGCGGCTGGCGGTTCGGCGCGAGGAGGATCACGAGCGAGATGGCCGACCGTCTGACCGCCAGCGGCCGCGCGGAAATTATCGGGGACCGACTACAACTGATCAAGCGGGTCCGCCGATGAGCCATCGCCCTGCGACTCTCTTGCCCGGCGTATATCCACCGCGGCAACCGGCAGCGATGGCTGCCGGCTATTGCGGTGAAGTCTCAATTGAGGCTTTCTTGCGCGAAGTGAAGGCGGGAACTTATCCGCCTCCTGCGATCAAGAAGGGACGACGCCAGATATGGCTGACGGCGGAGCTGGACCGGGCGATCGCCCGGGCGCACCCCCATTCATCAGGCCGCGAAACCGCGGCGGACGTCGAGGCGGATTTCTGACCGTGTCCCGGCCGCTGCCGCGTTTCGTGCTGACCAAGCAGGTCAAGGGCCGCACCCGCTACTACTGGACGCTGCCGACCCATTACCGCCGCCAGGGCTGCACCCTGCACAAAGAGCACGAGACGGCGCTCGGCGACGATTACGAGACCGCCTGCGGCAAGGACGGCGCCGGCGGCCGCGCGGCTGTCCTGAACGGGTTGTTCGATGACTGGGATCGGATGCGGCTCGGCGAGCCGCCGAAGCCAAAGGTCGAGATCCGCGCCGGCACGGTCGACTGGCTGTTCAGGACCTACAAGACCTCGACCGACTGGAAGAACCGGGTCTCGAAGCGCACCGCGCCGGACTACGAAATCACCATGGACCTGCTCGCCGATCTCGTCGGACAGTCCGGGATCCGGGTCGGCGACCGCATGGTCACCTCGATCACGCCCGTGGTCGCCGACAAGCTCTACGAGAAGATCCGCACCACGCCGGTCCGCAAGGGCAAGTCGGAGCGGCCTCGCTCGGCCGAAAAGGTCGTGGTGCTGTGCCGGCACGCCTGGCGCGCCGTGCAGCGGCTGCATCCGGCAATGTTCATCGACGGCCCGGCGTGGAACCCATGGGACGGCGTCGCCATGGAGAAGCGGAAGCACGCCACCAAGCCTGCGGTCTCGCGGGAGGACGTGTACGCCTTCGCCTGGGGCGCCATAGGCCTCGGCCAGGTGCAGCCGGCCGCGGCCGCCGTGATCTGCTTCGAATGGCTGCAGCGGCCCGAGAACGTGCTGGCGGGCTATGTCACGTGGACCGGCTACCGGGGCAAGGACCACCCCAACCAGATCCGCATCGAGCACCACAAGACCGGCGAGATGGTGCTGCACCCGCTTGAGGAGGTCGTCGAGGGCGACCAGGTGCTGTTCTACGAGGAGGCCGAGCAGGTGCTGGCCAAGCTGCCCAAGCTCGGCACCGGCCTGATCATGAAGCCCGGCCGCACCGAGAAGCACGTCGCGACCCCATGGGATATCCATACCATGGCCCGCCACGTCCGCAAGCTGCGCGAGCAGCTCGGTCTGCCCGACACCTTCACGCTCGATGCCTGCCGGCATGGCGGGATGACCGAGCTCGAGGAAGCCGAGCTGACCGACGGCCAGGGCCGCGCCCTGTCAGGACACAAGTCGAAAGCCTATGAGGGGTATGCGAAGCGGACCGAGAAGCGGGCGCTGGCGGCGACACGGAAGCGGTATGCGCATCGGGCGGCTATCGGTGAGGTGCCGGCGACTTCTTCGTCAAGCGAGCCGCTTGCGAAGCGCGAACGATCGTGACGGGCACCTCTAAGCGGCTTATGGTCTCGCGGACATTGTGGAGACCGTCGAATGCTATTTCAGATTAAGCATTATTGCCCTGATCCAAAATGCGGAAATTATGTAGATTTTGCCGTTTCACAGGTGGGAGAACTCGTTAAGCGCGAGCCGGACCCGAATGACCCAGCGAAATGGCGGACCGTGCCAAAAAATACCCAGATGCCACAAGGGGCGCTTGACGGGATTGAGGGGTGCGGCATGTCACGGTGCCCCCATTGTGGAGAGCCTCTCCTGATCGTTTTCCGAACTACCCGGCATCTGCTGCAGCAAGCTCAGCAGGCTGAGATCGCGGCAAGGAACAACCCGCATGTCGCACAGGGTGCTCGCATTTTGGCTGGTGACAGTCTCCTGGTGCCGCGAACGTATCCCGAGAGCCGGCAGCCGATCGCGCACGCAACATGGCCTCCGGAAATTCAGAGGCCCTTCGTTGATCTTCAGAAGATGCTCGCTGCAAACATGCATCCGGGGTTGATCATCGCCGGCTGTCGGTCGGTCCTGGACGTAGCCACAAAACATCTCGGCGGCACAAGCAATAACCTCTTCGACCGGATCAACGAGCTTGCCCAAAACAACGTGATCACCGTAGGGCTGAAGAATTGGGCGAACAAGCTCCGTCGAGACGGGAATGACGCCACGCATGAACTGAAGGGAGAACAGGAAGAGGCCAGCCAGCTAGTCGAGTTCCTCAAGATTTTCCTGCACGTCGCATATGAGTTGCCGGCTGCAATCGAGGAGAAAGCGCCCGCCGATACCGCGGAAACTGAGGTCGTGAAATGACTTACGAAACTCGGGCCGAGACGATCCAGCTCAAAGATTTGATGCTGATTGTGCCTTTCATGGCAAGCACGATCGCAATCACTTGGGAGGTCGGACGGCTGTTGCCTTTCGGCGGCTTCCGGCTTTTTAGCATCAGCGACCATCTGCTCTCTGCATTGTCGTCTCTGCCAATCGCGCTCTATCTTTGCGCGACGGCGCCGCTGGTGACGTACTTCTTGCATCGAGCAGCGACAAAGGCGAAGCGCAAGAAGCCTGTATTTGCTGTATTTGCGATCACCTCGCTCATTCTCATCATTGCCGGCGTTTTCTTTATGCCGTGGTTCAAGGTAACCATCGTTCTAATGGAAGCGTTCGTCGTTGTGGCGCTGGCTCAGTTCTTGTGGCCCTTTCTGCCGCAGCGTGCCCTGCCCGTCGCCGCTTTTGGCTCTGCGGTTCTATTTACATTTGCGCTTGCATACGAATCCTCGTTGGTCGTCATCCGAGAAGGGAAGACCGTCGCGACCATCACAACTGTGGCTTTGAAATCCGGCACAGTCGAAGCGATCGTGCTGATGACAGGCGAGCGTGGAATTTTGCTATTCGATCCCACTACGGACCGGATAAGCTTCCTGAAGGCCGACGAAATGCAGAAGCTTGACTGGAGCCGAACGCCTCGTCATTAAATCCTGACCTGCAGTTCTGAATCTGAAAAATAATTCAGTAGGATCAATGGGGCAAAAACCGGCTCTTTTCAGAACTCAGCTTTGAAATTGCTAGTCAACCCATCTGCTTTGCAGACCGTTGCGTAACCACTCCGCCACGTGGCCCCTTGCGGCGCACTTCATATACGCCCTCTCAGCGATAGGCAACCAAGCCGCACAGCTAACGTCGGCGCTTCCGGAAGTCCCGCTTCTTCGGTTTTGGCGCCAATTCCGGCATTTCGGCCTGCACTTCGCGGAATCTCGCCAGCATTCGCTCGAAACTGTCAGTCAACGTTGCAGCGATATCCGGCCGTTTTTCCAGCCCGGCCAGCAGGATTGCGGCCGCCTCGATGGTGGAGAGGCCGTCGCGCCGCGGTTCCCGGCGCAGCTTGCCGTACAGCGAGGGCCGTTTCGGCCCGAGAATCACCCGCTGGCACTTCAGCATCCAAGCGTTGCGCCACCACAGCGCCTTGGCCTGGCTCCAGGTGCCGTCGAGCAGCACGATGCCCTCGATGTCGGAGAGGATGGCGTGCTGGTGCGGCTCCAGCTCACCCTTGCGGTTGATCGCAACGATCTCGGCGTCGGTATCGAGATCCTCGACCTTGGCCGAGCCGAGATAGAGCACCGCCCAGCGCGACGGATCGGCCACCGGCCGGCCGAGTGCCTTGGAGAGGCTCGGCCAGGACAGTCCGATCCGCACCACCGCATTCTCAAAGTGCCGTGCGGTGAGCCGCGCGGTGCCGAGCGCCCTGTCCTGCTCCTGCGGGTGCTGCAGGATCAGGAGCTGAATCCGGCTTTTGATCGGCGTGACACTGTCGCAGATGCACAGCGGCACCGGCTTGCCGCAATGCGGACACTCCGGGATCTCGGTGGCAAGTTCGGTCTTTGCTTCGGTCGGTTCGGACATCGCTTCGCTATACGCGTGCAGAGCCGTTCAATCCAACCTATTCCGCTGGCGCGTGCACGCCTGACGGCGCCGGGCGCCCGCGCAACCGGTCGATCAGCAGATAGATCACCGGCGTGGTGTAGAGCGTCAGGATCTGCGACACGAACAGGCCGCCGATGATGGTGATGCCGAGCGGCCGCCGCAGCTCGGTGCCCGGGCCGGTTGCAATGACCAGCGGAATGCCCGCGAACAGCGCGGCCATGGTCGTCATCAGGATCGGGCGGAAGCGGGCCCGGCAGGCCTCGAAGATCGCATCCCGTGACGACAGGCCCTGATGCCGCTCGGCCTCGAGCGCGAAGTCGACCATCATGATGCCGTTCTTCTTGACGATGCCGATCAGCAGGATGATGCCGACAAAGGCGATCACCGTCAGCGGCGTGTTGGTGACCTGCAACGCCAGCAACGCGCCGAGCCCGGCCGACGGCAAGGTCGAGATGATCGTGATCGGATGCGCCAGGCTCTCGTAGAGCACGCCGAGCACGATATACATCGCGACCAGCGCGCCGAGGATCAGCAGCGGCTGCCGCCCGCTGGTCTTGTTGAAGTCGCCGGCATTGCCGTCGAAGCTGCCGCGAATGCCCTCGGGCATATGCAGTTCGTCGACCGCCTGCTGGATGTTCGTGGTCGCGACCTCCAGCGGCACGTCCGGCAACAGGTTGAACGACACCGTGGTCGAGGGGAAGCCGCCGGAGTGATAGACAGCGAGCGCCGACAGTCCGCGCTGGTAGTGCACGAGCGCCGACAGCGGCACCTGCACGTCGTTGGCGCCGGCGACGTAGATGCGCTCGAGATTCGACGGGTCGCTCTGGAATTTCGGATCGATCTCGAGCACCACCACGTACTGGTTGCGCTGGGTGTAGATGTACGAGATCTGCCGCTGCGAGAACGCGTTGTTGAGCGCGTTGTCGATGTCCTGCACCCGTACGCCGAGGCTGGAGGCGATCTTGCGGTCGATCACGAGGTTGAGCTGCAGGCCGCCGGGATCGCGGTCGGCGGAGACATCGGTGATGCCCTCCACCGTCTCCATGCGCTTGGCGACGAGCGGCGCCCATTTCTGCAACAGATCGAGATCGGTCGAGGCGAGCGTGTACTGGTAGTCGGAATCGCTCTGCCGGCCGCCGGTGCGGATGTCCTGGGCGGCGAACATGAACAGGCGGATGCCCGGCACCATGAACAGGTTGCGGCGCAGCCGGTCGATCACTTGCGCGGTCGACAGGCCTCCCCGCTCCTCCGGCGACTTCAGGCTGATGAACATGGTGCCGCGATTGGAGGTGGCGCCGCCCGGGCCGCCGCCGGAGCCGACCGACGAGCCGATGCCGGCGACCGCAGGATCGGCCATCACGATGTCGGCGAGCCGCTGCTGCAGACCGAGCATCGATTGGAACGAGATGTCGGCGGAAGCGCGGGTCGCCCCGATCACGAAGCCGCTGTCGTCGGTCGGGAAATAGGCCTTCGGCGTCTTGACGTACAGCACCACCGTCAGCGCGACGGTGGCGAAGAACACCACCAAGGTCAGGAAGGGATAGCCGAGCACGATGCGCAGGGTCGACGCATAGAACGCCACGACGCGCGACAGCGTGCCCTCAATGACGCGATCGTACCAGGTGGCACGATCCGAGGTCGCCTCCCTGATGTAGTGCGCGCAGATCATTGGCGTTATCGTCACCGACACCAGGGTCGACACGATGATGGCAAACGTCAGGGTCAGCGAGAACTCGCGCAGCAGCCGGCCGACGATCCCGTCCATGAAGATCAGCGGCGTGAAGGCCGCGATCAGCGACAGCGAGATCGACAGCACCGTGAAGCCGATCTGCTTGGCGCCTTCGACCGCGGCAGGATATGGCGCCATGCCCTGCTCGAGATTGCGGTACATATTTTCGATCATCACGATGGCGTCGTCGACTACGAATCCGACGGAGATCGCGAGCGCCATGAGCGACAGATTGTCGATCGAGAAGCCGGCAAGCCACATCCCGGCGCAGGTGCCGGCCAGCGCCAGCGGCACCGAGACGCCAGCGGCGATCGTCGGCACGATCCTGCGCAGGAACACGAACACCACCACCATGACCAGCATGGCGGTCGCGAGCAGCGTGAACTGCATGTCCTCGACGCTGGCGCGGATCGTTCCGGTACGATCGACCAGGGTCGAAATATCGACACCGGCCGGGATCCACTGCTTCAGTTCCGGCAGCATCCTGCGAACGCCGTCGACCGTCTCGATGACGTTGGCGTCGCCCTGCTTGGTGATCTGGATCAGCACCGCCGGCTGCTTGTTGAACCAGGCGATCGAGTGCGAGTTGCGGACGGAATCCTCGACCTCGGCAACATCCGAGAGGCGGACGAAATTGCCGTTCGAGCTCTTGACGACGATGTCGCGGAACTCGGCCGCAGTGCGCATCTGCTTGTTGATCGAAAGCGTCTCGCTCAGCCGGTCGCCATTGAAGATGCCGACGGGGCCCAGCGGATTGGCATTGATGATCGCAAGCCGGACGTCGTCGGTCGCGATCCCGGCATTCGCCAGCGACACCGGATTGAGCGCGATGCGCACCGCCGGCTGGTCGGCGCCGCTGACCGTCACCTCGCCGACACCCTGCACCTGCGAGATGCGCTGCGCCAGCACAGTGTCGGCAACGTCGTACATCGCGCTGGTCGAGATCGTCTTCGAAGTCAGCGCCAGCACGAACACGGGCGCGGCGGCCGGATTGGCCTTGCGGAATTTCGGCAGCGACGGCAGGTCGCTCGGCAGATCGGCGAGCGAGGCGTTGATTGCGGCCTGCACGTCGCGCGCGGCGCGGTCGATGTTGCGGCCGATCGAGAACTGCACCTGGATGCTGGTGGTACCGAGCGAACTCGTTGAGGTGATCTGGTCGACGCCCGAAATGGTGCCGAGCTTGCGCTCCAGCGGCGCGGCGACCGTGGCGGCCATCACCGAGGGATCGGCGCCAGGTCGCGACGCCGACACCCGGATGGTCGGGAAGTCGACATTCGGGACCGACGAGACCGGCAGAAACTCGTAAGCGACGATCCCGACCAGAAACAGCCCGATCGCCAGCAAGGTGGTGCCCACCGGCCGGCGGATGAAGGGCTCGGAGATCGAGATCACTGCATGCCCTCTGTGGCACCCGCGATCGGCGGGCCGCTGGGACCGGGCTCAGGCACGGCCCGCTCGATCCGGCGGTTGAGCCGGTCGAGCGCGAGATAGATCACCGGCGTGGTGTAGAGCGTCAGCAGCTGGCTCAGCAGCAGGCCGCCGATGATCGAGATGCCGAGCGGGAAGCGGAGCTCGGCGCCGGTGCCGCTTTCGATCGCGAGCGGCAGCGCGCCGAACAGCGCCGCCAGCGTCGTCATCATGATCGGTCGGAACCGCAACAGGCAGGCCTGCACGATCGCATCATATGACGACATGCCCTGATGCCGCTCGGCATCCAGCGCGAAGTCGATCATCATGATCGCGTTCTTCTTGACGATGCCCATCAGCAGGATGATGCCGATCAGGCCGATCACCGAGAGGTCCTGCCCGCACAGCATCAACGCCAGGATGGCGCCGACGCCGGCCGAGGGCAGCGTCGACAGGATCGTGATCGGATGGATGTAGCTCTCATAGAGCACGCCGAGCACGATATAGATCGTGATGATCGCCGCCAGGATGAGCCAGGGCTGTCCGGCCAGCGAGCGCGCGAATTCGGCGGCGTCGCCGGAATAGATGCCGACGATGCTGCCGGGCATCCCGATCCGGGTCTCGATCGCCTTCACCGCCTCGACCGCATCGCCGAGCGCCTCGCCCGGCGCCAGGTTGAAGCTGAGCGAGACCGACGGGAATTGCGCCTGGTGCGAGATAGCAAGCGGCGCCGTGGTGCGGACCAGCGTCGCCACGGCCGACAGCGGCACCTGCGCGCCGTTCGCACCGGGGAGATAGAGCTTGTCGAGGATCGAGGGATCGCGCTGATACATCGGCAACGCCTCGAGCACCACGCGGTACTGGTTGGTCTGGCCGTAGATCGTCGAGATCTGCCGCTGCGCGAAGGCGTCGTTCAGCGTGTCGGTGACGCCCTGCAGACTGACGCCGAGCTGGCCGGCGCGCTGGCGGTTGACGTCGAGCGCCGCGCGCAGGCCGCCATCCTGCGCTTCCGAGGAGACATCGCGGAAGATCGGGTCGCGCCGCATCTCGGCGACGAGCTTCTGCGACCATTGCGAGACCTCGGCGGCATCGGTCGCGGTCAACGTGTACTGGTATTGCGAGCGGCTCGACTGGGTCGAGATCTGCACGTCCTGCACCGGCTGGAAGTAGACGGTCATGCCGGGGACCGTTGCGATCTTCTGCTTCAGCCGCTCGATCACCTTGACGACGCCGTCACGCCGCTGATCAAGCGGCTTCAGCGTCATCACCAGACGGCCAACATTGGTGGTCGGATTGACCGAGCCGGCACCGATCACCGAGACCACCCCAACCACGTCGGGGTCAGCCTTGATGAGGTCGGAGACCGCGCTCTGGCGCCGCTGCATCTCGGCGAACGAGACGTCGGGGCCGGCCTCGGTCACCGCCGTGATCGAGGACGTGTCCTGCAGCGGCAGGAAGCCCTTCGGCGCCAGCACATACATGATGAGCGTCAGCGCGATGGTCGCGAACGTCACCAGCAGCGTCGCGCGCTGGCGCTGCAGCACCCAGAGCAACGTGCGATGGTAGAACTCCACCATGCGATCGATGAAGCGGCTGACCGCGGCAAGGCCCGGGACCGCCATCTCCTCGTGGATGTTCTTGAGCAGCCGCGAGCACATCATCGGCGTCAGCGTCAGGGATACGATCGCCGAGGTCACGACCGCGATCGTCAAGGTCAGCGCGAATTCGCGGAACATGCGGCCGACCAGGCCGGACATGAACAACAGCGGGATGAACACCGCGATCAGCGACACCGTCAGCGAGATCACGGTGAAGCCGATTTCGCTGGCGCCCTTCAGCGAGGCCTCCATCACCGTCTCGCCGCCTTCCATGTGGCGGACGATGTTCTCGATCATCACGATGGCGTCGTCGACCACGAAACCGGTTCCGATGGTCAGCGCCATCAGCGACAGATTGTCGAGGCTGAAGCCCGCGAAATACATGACGCCGAAGCTCGTGATCAGCGACAGCGGCAGCGCGACGCCGGCGATCAGGGTCGCGCGCAGCGATCGCAGGAACAGGAGCACCACCAGCGTCACCAGCACGACGCTCAGGATCAGCGTGAACTGCACGTCGTGGACCGAAGCGCGGATCGTCACGGTACGGTCGGAGACGACGGTCAGCTTGACGCCGGCCGGGACTGCCCGCTGCAGCCGCGGGATTTCGCCGCGGATCTGCTTGACGACGTCGATGACGTTGGCGCCCGGCTGGCGCTGGATATCGATGATGACGGCCGGCGTGCCCTGGTACCAGCCGCCGGTGCGATCGTTCTCGAGCCCGTCGACGATCTGCGCAACGTCACCGATCGTGACCGGCGAGCCGTTGCGATAGGCGATGATGATCGGCCGGTAGGCGTCGGCGGAGGCGATCTGGTCGTTGGCGGCGATGGTATAGGACTGCTGGGCGCCGTCGAGCGAGCCCTTCGGCCCCGACACGTTGGCGCCGGCGATCGCGTTGCGCAGATCCTCCATCGCGATGCCATAGGCCGCAAGCCGCGCCAGGTCGGCCTGCACGCGCACCGCGGGCTTCAATCCGCCGAGGATCGAGACCCGGCCGACGCCGGAAATCTGGCTCAGGCGCTGTCCGAGGATGGTATCGGCAAGATCGCTCATCGCCCGCAGCGAGATCGTGTCCGAGGTCAGCGCCAGGGTCATGACCGGCGCGTCGGCCGGGTTCACCTTGGCGTAGACAGGCGGGTACGGCAGCGTCTTCGGCAGAATGCCGGCGGCGGCATTGATCGCGGCCTGGACGTCCTGCGTGGCGCCGTCGATGTCGCGGTTGAGGTCGAACTGCAGCGAGATCTGGCTGACGCCGAACGAACTGGTCGAGTTCATCGACGACAGCGACGGAATCTGCCCGAGCTGCCGCTCCAGCGGCGCCGTGATCAGCGATGCGACCACGTCGGAGCTCGCGCCCGGCAGTTGCGTCGTTACCTGTACGGTCGGGAAGTCGACCTGCGGCAGCGCCGAGACCGGCAACGCCCAATAGCCCAGCGCGCCGCCGATCATCAGGGCGATGCCGAGCAGCGAGGTGGCGATCGGCCGGCGGATGAACGGTTCGGAGACGCTCATGGTTGCGTGCTCGCTGTTAGGTCGGACATTACGAAGTCAGGATTACGGTCATGGCTGCGCCTTCGGCGCGCCGCCCGACTGTTCGCCCCCCGCCGCCGGCGCCGGTCCGCTCTGCCCTTTCTGATCGCCCTCGCTGTGGTCGCGCGGGCCGCGATGCTCGCCGCCCTGCCCGTCCTGCTTAACGTCCTTGCCCTGATCCTTGCTCTGGCCCTCGCCTTGCGCCCCGCGCTTGCCGTCAGGAGCGCGGCTGCGCTTGCGCGGGGCAAGATCGGCGGCCGGCGGCCCGTCGTCCTTGCCGACCACGACCTTGGAGCCATCAGCGAGATTGGCAAAGCCCGTCGTCACGACGCGGTCCGACGTGGTCAGGCCGCTGGCGATAACGGCTTCGCGCTCGTGCTGCTGCGTGACCGTGACCGGCTTGGCGGTGACAGTGTTGTCCTCGCCGATGACGTAACTGAACGTGCCGGCGGGACCGCGCTGCACCGCCGAGGTCGGCACCACGATCGCCTGCGGCAAGGTCTCGACCTTGAGGCGCACATTGACGAACTGTCCGGGCCAGAGCTGGTAGCTGGCATTCGCGAGTTCGGCTTTCAGTTTCAGCGTGCCGGTGGTCGGATCGACCTGGTTATCGATGCCGGTGAGCTTGCCGGAATCGACCACGGTGACGCCGTCATTGCCGAACACGTCGACCGCAAGCTCGCCCTTCGCCGCCGCGGCGTTGACCCGCATGATCTGCTGCTGCGGCAAGCTGAACCACACCGCGATCGGTTGCAGCTGGGTCAGGATCACGAGCCCGGTGGTGTCGGAGGCGTGGATGATGTTGCCCTGGTCGACCTGGCGCAGGCCGGCGCGGCCGGAGATCGGGGCGACGATCTTGGTGTAGGCCAGCGTCGCCCCCGCATTGTCGATCGCGGCCTGGTCGGCCTTGATCAGGGCCTCCTGCTGCGCCACCAGCGCACGCTGCGTGTCGGCCTGCTGCTTGGAGCCGGCATTGCTGGCCGCGAGCTGCTCATAGCGGACGAGGTCGAGCTTCTGGTTGGTGAGCAGCGCGACGTCCTGCGCCTTCTTGGCGACGGCCTGGTCGTATTGCGCCTGATAGATCGCAGGATCGATCTCGCCCAGCACGTCGTCCTTCTTGACGTCCTGGCCCTCGACGAAATTCACCTTGAGCAGCTTGCCGTCGACCTGCGAGCGCACCGTCACGGTGTTGAGCGCCTTCACCGAGCCGACGCCGTCGAGATAGACCGGCACGTCCTGCACACGTGGCGTGGCCGCGAGCACCGGCACCGGCAGATCGGGCCGCGCGCCCGCGCCGCGCCCGCCGCCTCCGCCTTGCTTGGGCTGGAAAGCGAGCCAACCGAGGTAGCCGAGCCCGCCGAGGATCACGAGCGTGATGAGCAGGGACACCATGCGTCCAAGCAGGCGCGAGACCAGGCTGCGCTTGCGTGAGGCTGAGCTTTTCTCGTCGTCCGTCGAGTCGGGCTTAAAGAGCATCGACCGGTCTTTCCATCTTCGGTTCCCAGCCGCCCCCCAAGGCCTGATACAGGCTCACGATCGCCAACAGCCGGGCCAGCTGGGCCTGGGAATAAGCGTCTTCCGCTTGGAATAGGGTCAGCTGCGTGTTTAGCACAGTTACGATGTCGGCGGTGCCGGCCCTGAGCTGTTGCTCGGCCAGGTCGAAGGCGCGTCGCGACGACGACAGCACGTCGCGCTGCAGCTGCAGCCGCCGCGTGGTCTCGCGGATCGCGACCAGCGCGTTGTCGACATCGGTGAACGACTGCACGACCGTCTTGCGATAGGTCTGCAGCAGTTCATCCTGCCGCGCCTTTGCGTTCTCGAAATTGCCGAGGATCCGGCCGCCGTCGAAGATCGGCTGGGTCATGCCGCCGACCAGATTGAAGAAGGCCGCATGCGGCTGGAACAGCGAGACCAGCGCCTGGCTTTGGTAGCCACCCGTCCCGGTCAGCTGGATGCTCGGGAAGAACTGCGCCCGCGCACTGCCGACATTGGCGGTGGCGGATGCGAGCTGTGCCTCCTGCCTGCGGATATCAGGACGCTGGGTGAGCAATTCGGAGGGCAGGCCCGGCGTGACGCGCGGGATCGCGACCGAATTGAGCGAGCCGCCGGCGACGCGTACGCTCTCCGGCGGCCGCGACACCAGCACCGCGAGCGCGTTGATGTTCTGGTCGAGCGTCTGCCGCAGCGGCGGCACCAGCGCGCGCTGGTTGGCCAGCACGCTCTCCTGCTGCGCGACATCGAGATCGGAGCCGGTACCGGCCTTGAAGCGATCCCGGATCGCATTGAGGATGCGCTCGGCGCTGGCGATATTGCGCTGTGCGGTGCGCAGTCGGTCCTGGGTGGCAAGCACCGTGAAATAGGCGTTGGCGACGCTGGCCAGCGTAGTCAGCGCCACCACTTCGCGGTCGAACCGGTTGGCGACGGCGGTCTCCTCCGCCGCCTGCGCGGCATCGCGATTCTGGCCCCAGAAGTCGAGCTGGTAGCTCGCGCTGAGCGAAGCGCCGTAGTTCACCACCTCGCGTCCGCCATTGGTAAGGCCGCTGGCGCTGGAGCCGGAGGTGCGTGAATAGGTTTCAGACCCGTTGAGATTGACGGTCGGCAGCAGTGCCGCGCCCGCCTGCCGCGCCAGCGCGTCGGCCTGCCGGAAACGCGCCACGGCCGCGGCGATGTCGAGGTTGACGGTCTGCGCCTCCTCCATCAGCTGCGTCAGCTCCTTGGAGCGGAAACCCCGCCACCAGTCGAGCGTTGGTAGCGCGTCGCCCGGCCGGCCCAGACGGGCGGCCTTGTAGCCCTGCGGCACGTCGAGCGCGGGATCGGGGATGTCCTGCGTTAAAATGCAGCCAGCTGAACCCGCGACCAAGCCGAGCGCGACCAACGAGCGTCCCGCGAGCCGTCGCATGCGGACGGAGAGGCCGAACCGGCCTCCAGGCACCATCACGAACGCGGGCTGGGTCACACCCATTCTCCGCCGAAGCCAGACTTCGCCCGTGGCGCACGAACGAGGCAGTCAGCATTGGTCTGGGTGACGTGCACGGGGTAATGCTTCCAATGGAACGTGGCTGTCCGATCCTACCTTTGGGAAGATAGGGCGGACAGTCCTGTCAGGATGTGCGACGTCGCATCCACTGTGATTCGCCACCACCCGGACAGACGAGTTTTCCCCATTTTTGCAGCGTTTCCTCGCACCGGAAGCAGGTATCCGGGCGTTCTGATTCTAACAAAGATTTCATGGGGATTTCTCGGCCCTGTTGCTCCGAATCCGCAGCTTGCCGTCCCCAAAGGGGCGCCGGAATGATCCAGACGCCGCGATCTGTCGTTACCTCATTGAGAGCTGCGCCTTGCGGCAGTGGCGTTCAACCTTCGGGCCCCGACATGACTTACCTCTACGCCTACCTGTCGACACTCATCGTCTTTTTGCTCTGCGACATGGCCTGGCTTGGGACGATGGCGAGCCGATTGTACCGCCCGACGCTCGGCGACATCTTGTCGACGGACGTCAACCTGCCTCCTGCAATAGCCTTCTATCTGATCTACCCGATCGGGCTCGTGGTGTTCGCGGTGCTCCCGGCGATAAGGTCCGAAAGCGTGGCCCAGGCGGCGCTCAGCGGCGCGCTGTTCGGCTTTTTCAGTTACATGACGTACGATTTGACCAACCAGGCGACTGTGCGGAACTGGACCTTCCAGCTCACTCTGCTCGATTTGACCTGGGGAACTCTGCTCGGCGCCATGTCCGCCACGGCTGCTTGCCTCATTACGGCAAGGCTAGCTGCCTGAAGTCAGCTTCGGAAATGGAAAGAACGGCCGGGTGCGCGCCTGCACGTCACGAAATTGCTGGCCGCGCGAGCGCAGCAAGTGCTGTTCGAGCGGTGGCACGCCGGACACATAGACCAGAACCCAATACATGCAGGCCGGCGCCAGCAACGCGATCCAGCCGACCGGATACGAGGCGTCGATCGCGATCAGCGGATAGGCCAGCCAACACAGCCACTCGAAGAAATAGTTCGGATGGCGCGACCACTTCCACAATCCGGCCTCGCAAATCCGATGTCGATTGGCGGGATCGGAGCGGAATCTGCTGAGCTGGGCGTCGGACAATGCCTCCCCGATCAAGCCAGTCAGCAGCAGCCCCGCGCCGAACAAGTCCGCAAATCCAAGTGCGGCTCGCGGGTTATGCGCCGCGATTGCAACGGAGATCGTGAGGATGAGCCCAACTGCCGCCTGAGCCTGGACCTGCAGGAACATCCGCCTGTCGGCCGAGTCGCCCCATTGATCGATCAGGTCGCGATAACGCGGATCGTCGCCGGCTTTCCAGGTCCGCGACAGAAGATGACTTCCTAGCCGCACCGACCAGATCGCGACCAGCAGCGCGACCATGATCTGCCGCGCGGTCGGTACGCCACTTTCTGAGGCCGGAACAAGGCTGGTCACGCAAGCGACCAAGCCGGTGCCGAATGTCCAGCATACGTCGATCCATCCGGTGGCCCCGGTCCGTCGTTGAATCTGCCAGGCGGCCGCCATCACTGCAGACAGCACAAGGGCCATGATGGCGAGCTGAAATATCAGCTTGAGCAGGCTCACGGAGCATCTCCCACGAGCGACCGTCACATGCGGATCAACGGTTGCAATAGACGGCCGATCATCCCGTTGAGCTTCAAATCTCCCTGCATTGCGACCAGGCAGATGCAGTCCTCCCCCGAGCTGATCCTGACGTCGTGATCCACCGCCCCGTCGCCAAAGTCGAAATCTCCGGGCCCGAAATGGCCGCCGGCGTGGACGAAGCTTCCTGACAGCACGCAGGTCATTTCAAAGCCGGTGTGCGTGTGTTCGATCATCCTCGTTCCCGGGCTGGATTTCAGCAGAAAGACGCGCGTCGCGCTCGGCTCAGGCAGCCGGATCGGCCGCAAATGCACCTTTGGTGCGATCCATCTCCACGAACTATCGGGATAGCTGTCCAAAAAGTCCGGCAAACCCGGTACGTCGCGGAATGCCCGCCCCCGGCGCCGCTCCGGCATGGAGGTCCGCGAGGTCTCGTCCAGCCTGCGGGCCACCGCCTCGAGCGCTCCGTCCGACATCGCTGTCGGCGGCAATCCAGTCAGCATCGCGCCGCCAACATGCTCCATCTCGCGTACCACTGCACGGCACTTCGCACAGCCGACCAGATGGGTGGCAACTGCAATATGCTGACCAAGGTCGACCGTGCCGGCTGCGAACATCGCCAACAACTCGTCCGGGGGGTGATGATGGACGGTCATGAGAAGTCATCCAGCAAGCTGCGCAGCCGGGCCATCGCCAGCCGCAAGCGCGATTTGACGGTGCCGAGCGGGATGTCGAGCGCCCTTGCGATCTCCGCATGGGCTGTTTCGTGGAAGAAAGATAGCTCGATCACCCGCATCTGCTCGTCCGGCAGCGCAGACAGCGCATCGCGGACCCGCGCTTCGATTTCAGATGCCGCCACCCCGGCGTCGGGCAGCGGTCCCTCATCTAGCTGAAACTCGAGTTCCGTCTGGGACGTATCGATCGTTGGGGTTCGTTTCTGACGACGGAGCGCGTCGATGCGGAGATTTCGCGCGATCGTGAATATCCAGGCTGCCGCACCAGCGCTGCTGGGATCGAACAGGCTGGCCTTCGACCACACTGCGAACAAGGCCTCCTGCGCCAGTTCGTCGGCAAGCTGCTCGCTCGCACCGGAGCGCTTCATGAACGTCTTGATGCGCGGCGCAAAATGCCGAAACAACACCGCGAAGGCCTCGCGATCCCCGCGGACAGCAACGGCTTCGATCAGCCGGGCCCATCTGGCGGCATCCGACGTCTCATTGTCGGGAGTTTCACTCAGCATGCCGCGCGGGCACTCCCTATTACTGACAGCTCCGCGACCCCAGTACCGGATCGCGCCGGGCCTGACCAGACCGATCACCCCGGAGATATGTCGAACGGCGGCTTGCATGCAACAGGAACGCCACGCAGTCGCGGTTGGATCACTGGAGTGATCCAACCCGCAAAATCCGTCGTTTCCTTCCATGACGCTGACCGCGCAACCGGCCGGCGCGTTGTGCCGCTGAGGGATTGTAGTTGAGCAGCGACGGCAGATTGAACATAGCCGTGATCGGAACCGGCATTTCCGGCCTCTCGGCTGCCTGGCTGCTCAGCCAGCGGCACGACGTGACCGTCTACGAGAAGTCCGATCGGATCGGCGGGCATTCCAACACCGTGATAGCGTCCATCGGTCGCGAACGCGTTGCCGTGGATACTGGCTTCATCGTGTTCAACCGGAACACCTACCCTAATCTCGCTGCGCTGTTCCGGCATCTCGACGTCCCTACACAAGCATCGGAGATGTCGCTGTCGGTCTCGCTCGACCGCGGCAATCTCGAATATTCCGGTACCGGCCTCTCAGGTCTGCTGGCGCAGCCCGGCAACCTGCTGCGCCCGCGCTTCTGGTCGATGCTGCGCGACCTCGTCCGATTCTACGATCGCGCGACACGCGACGCGGCACGGCTGAGCGACGAGACGATCAGCCTCGGCGACTATCTCGTGCAAGGTGGTTATGGCTCAGCGTTCCGCGACGACCACCTGCTACCGATGGCAAGCGCCATCTGGTCGGCGCCTCCGGAAGAAATTCTCGCCTTTCCCGCGGCGACATTCATTCGCTTCCACCACAATCACGGGCTGCTCCAATTAACGAGGCGGCCGCCATGGGAAACCGTGATCGGCGGCAGCCAAGTCTATGTGCAGCGGCTGGTCCAGCCGTTCGCGGACCGGATTAGGCTCGACTGCGGCGTGGTCGGGATACGCCGATCGCCCGGCCGCGTCATGGTCATGGATGTTCATGGCGAAACGCAGCCGTACGATCACGTCGTGCTGGCAACACACGCAAATCAGGCATTGTCGACGATCGATGACCCGACGCCCGATGAGGCCGAACTGCTCGGCGCGTTCCGCTATACCCGCAACCTGGCCGTACTCCACTCCGATCCCAGATTCATGCCCCGACGCAGACCGGCCTGGTCGAGCTGGAATTATGTCGGATCGCGCGACAACATCGCCGCGCCGGTCGGCGTCACCTATTGGATGAACCGGCTCCAGAGTATTCCCCAGCATTTGCCGCTCTTCGTCACGCTCAATCCGGCGCATCCGCCACACAGCGACACGCTGCATCACACGGAGGTCTACGAGCACCCGATCTTCGACGCCGCAGCAATCGCCGCACAGCGCCGGCTCTGGTCGCTGCAGGGTCAGAAGGACACATGGTTCTGCGGCGCGCATTTTGGTGCCGGCTTCCACGAAGATGGACTGCAATCGGGGCTTGCGGTCGCCGAACAGCTCGGCGGCGTGCGGCGGCCGTGGACCGTGCCCGACGAATCCGGACGCATCGCGCTCGCTGCAAGCGCGAGGTCGTTGCCCGAACCGGAGCTGCAACCATGACGCTCCGCTCCTGCCTCTATCGCGGCAGCGTCATGCATCGGCGGTTGCGGCCCACCACCCATCGCTTCCGCTATCGTGCGTTCTGGTTGCTGCTCGATCTCGACGAGCTGCCCCTGCTCGCTTCCCGTTTGCGGCTGTTCTCCCGCAACAGATTCAACCTTTTTGCACTTCACGATGCCGATCACGGCGACGGTAGTGCGACGTCACTCCGCCTGCAGGCCGAACGTTGCCTGATGCATGCAGGGATCGACATCGCCGGAGGGCCGATCCGGCTCTTCTGCATGCCTCGAACCCTCGGCTACAGCTTCAATCCGCTCAGCATCTATTTCTGCCACCGACATGGCGGCCAGCTCGCTGCGATCATCTATCAGGTCCACAACACGTTCGGCGAACGCCACGCCTATGTGGCGTCGGTCGCGGCCGGCGCCGACACCATCCGGCATGACTGCGGCAAGGCCTTCTACGTGTCTCCCTTCATGGACATGGACATGTCTTATCACTTCCGGCTGAACCGACCGGACGAGCATTTTGCACTCGGTATCAGCGCAAGCGCAGGCGGAGAAACAGTGCTCGGCGCGTGCCTCACGGCGTCACGCCACGGGCTCAGCGATCAAGCGCTGTTGCACAACTTCATCGCCATTCCCCTGGTTACGATCAAGGTGATCCTGGCGATTCATTGGGAAGCGTTGCGGCTCTGGTTGAAGGGCTTGCGGTTGCGCCGGCGCCCGCAAGGCTCCCCGCACAGGATCACGTCCGTGCCCCCTTCACCCCAGCAGCGGATTGACTCGCATGCACTCTGACCACCCGCAGACCGTCCCCGGCCCGCAACCCGTCGAATGGCCGCCAGTGCTGCGTGCGACTGTCGGGAGTTTGCTGCGGCGAATGTTCCGCCGTATCGATTGCGGCGAAATCCTGCTCCAGACGCCAAGCGGGCGCGGCATTGCGATCTCCGGCATGCGGTGCGAGCAGCAGGCACATGTCAGGATTCATGATTGGAAATGCCTGCTGCGGCTGCTTATCGGCGGTGATCTGGGTTTTGCCGAAGGCTTCCTTGCCGGTGAATGGTCGACGCCCGACGTCTACTCGTTCCTGAGCGCGGCTGCGCCGCGTTCGGCGCGCGCCCCCTCGTTCGAGCGTCTGAGGCCGCCGCAGCCTCTCAACTGGCTTCGTCATGCCCTGCTCAATCGCAATACCAGGCGCGGCAGCCGGCGCAACATTCGCGCCCATTACGATCTCGGCAATGATTTCTACCGCCTCTGGCTCGACCCGAGCATGACCTATTCATCGGCGATCTACACCTCGCCACACCAGACGCTCGCGCAGGCCCAACAGAGCAAGCTCGATCGGGTCACCGAACTGCTCGACATCAACGGCGGCGAGAGGATTCTTGAGATCGGTTGCGGCTGGGGCGCGCTGGCACGGCATCTTGTCGAACGGGGCGCCCGTCACGTCACCGGCCTGACACTGTCGACTGAACAGCTTGGCTACGCTTGTGAGCAACTCGCCGAGCGGGGTCTCGCCGACAGGGCAAATCTGCGGTTGGAGGACTATCGCGATACTAACGGCACGTATGATCGTGTCGTCTCGATCGAGATGCTGGAGGCGGTCGGCGAGGCGTACTGGCCGCTGTTTTTCGACAATCTGCGGCAACGGCTCGATATCGGCGGCATCGCGTTGCTGCAGGTGATCACGATCGACGAACGTCGCTTCGAGAGCTATCGCAGGCGGCCGGAATTCATCCAGCGATACGTTTTTCCGGGTGGAATGTTGCCGACCGTCGAGATCATCGAACAACTCGTCGCCAATTCCGGACTTCGGCTGGTTTCGACCGAGTTCTTCGCTGCCAGCTATGCGCGCACCCTGGCCGATTGGCGCGATCGGTTCCTCGACGCCTGGCCATCGATCGAAGCCCTCGGCTTCGATGGCCGCTTCAAGCGGATGTGGGAGTATTATCTGGCCTATTGCAGGCTCGGCTTTGAAATCGGCGCACTCAATGTGGGGCTGTACAAGATCGAGCGACCATCTTGAACTAACCGTGTCGTGCGGATCTGACGCGGCGCGCCGATTAGCAGCAAGATTTGGCCAGATCACTGCGGATTTTCAAAACGATCTTTCCAGCTGTGTCATCCCCCGCACGGCCTACTGGTTAACGCAGACCGCCACGCCAAATTCGCCGCACTGCAAAAGCCTTCCCCTTTTGCCATCTGCACACTAGTTTCCGGCCAGAGCAAAACACGGACCGGCAAAAGATTACCCCGACATGGCATTCAACAAAGACGTCATTGAAGCGATCGGCAACACCCCCCTCATCAAGCTGAAACGCGCATCCGAGCTGACCGGCTGCACCATTCTCGGCAAGGCCGAATTCATGAATCCCGGCCAATCGGTGAAGGATCGCGCCGGCAAGGGGATGATCCTGGAGGCCGAAAAGCGCGGCGATCTGAAGCCCGGCGGGCTCGTGGTCGAATCGACCGCGGGCAATACCGGCATCGGCCTTGCGGTCGTGGCGAGCGCGCGGGGCTACCGCACCCTCATCGTGATTCCGGAGACGCAGAGCCAGGAAAAGAAGGACATGCTGCGCCTATGCGGGGCCGAGCTCGTCGAGGCGCCGGCGCTGCCCTACTCCAATCCGAACAACTATCAGCATCTCGGCAGGCGTCTCGCCGAGCAGCTGCGCAAGACCGAGCCGAACGGCGTGCTGTTCGCCGACCAGTGGAACAACCTCGACAATCCCAAGGCGCATTACGACTCGACCGGACCGGAAATCTGGCAGCAGACCAACGGTAAAGTCGATGGCTTCATCTGCTCGGTCGGCACCGGCGGCACGCTGGCCGGCATCAGCCGCTATTTGAAGGAAAAAAATAAGGACGTCGTCACCGCCTGTGCCGATCCGCACGGCTTCGCGATGTACGAGCTGTTCAAGAACGGCCAAGTCAAGTCGACGCCGGGCGACTCGATCACCGAAGGCATCGGCCTCGGACGCAAGACACCGGTGATCGAGACAGCGAACGTCGACGATGCGTTCCTGGTTTCCGACGAGGAAGCCGTGACCATCATCTACGAGCTGCTGGAGCACGAGGGCCTGTGCCTCGGCGGGTCGACCGGCGTCAACATCGCGGGCGCGATCCAGCTCGCCAAGCAGCTCGGCCCCGGCAAGACCATCGTCACCATTCTGTGCGACTCCGGCAACCGCTATCAGTCCAAGCTGTTCAACCCGGCCTTCATGCGTTCGAAGAACCTGCCGGTCCCGGAATGGCTGGAAAAGCGGAGCAAGATCGAGCTGCCGTTCGTCTGACGAACGACGTCCGCGCAAACGTCATTGCGAGGAGCTATTGCGACGAAGCGATCCATGCTTCCGACGCGGATGATTGGATTGCTTCGCTTCGCTCCGCTCGCAATGACAGTGGAGATCACCGCAAGATCTGGCTCAGGAACAGCTTCGACCGCGCATGCTGCGGGTTGGCGAAGAATTCCTGCGGCGTGTTCGACTCGATGATCTGACCGGCGTCCATGAAGACGACGCGGTTGGCGACTTCGCGGGCAAAGCCCATCTCGTGGGTTACGACCAGCATTGTCATGCCCTCTCTGGCGAGATCTACCATGGTGTCGAGCACCTCCTTGACCATTTCCGGGTCGAGCGCCGAGGTCGGCTCGTCGAACAGCATCACCTTCGGGTTCATGGTCAGCGCGCGGGCGATCGCGACGCGCTGCTGCTGACCGCCCGACATCTGGCCGGGAAACTTGTTGGCCTGATGCGGGATCTTGACCCGCTCGAGGAACTTCATCGCGGCCGCCTCGGCTTCCTTCTTCGGGATGTTGCGCACCCAGATCGGCGCCAGCGTGCAATTGTCGAGCACGGTGAGATGCGGGAACAGGTTGAAACTCTGAAACACCATGCCGACCTCGCGCCGCACCTCGTCGACCCGGCGCAGGTTCGGGCCGAGTTCGATGCCGTCGACCACGATCTCGCCTTCCTGGAATTCCTCCAGCGCGTTGATGCAGCGGATCAGGGTCGACTTGCCCGAGCCGGACGGGCCGCAGATCACGATGCGCTCGCCCTTGCCGACCTCAAGGTTGATGTCGCGCAACACGTGGAAGTCGCCGTACCATTTGTTGAGCGCGGAAATGTTGACGATCGGGGTTGTGGACATGGTGACCTTGTTCAGTGGCGGCGGTGAGCGTTGAGCCGATGTTCGACGAACAGCGAGTAGCGCGACATTCCGAAGCAGAACACGAAATAGATCATTCCCGCAAAGGCGAAGCCGGTAAAGGCCGTAGTCGGCGTCGACCAGTTCGGGTCGGAGAACGATGCCCGCAGGGAACCCAATAGATCGAACAGCGCCACGATCGACACCAGCGAGGTGTCCTTGAACAGCGAGATGAAGCTGTTGACGATGCCGGGAATGACGTAGCGCAGCGCCTGCGGCAGCACGATCAGCGACGTCGTCTTCCACCAGGACAGGCCGAGCGCCGATGCGGCTTCGGCCTGCCCGCGCGCCACCGCAGCTAAGCCGCCTCTGATCACCTCGGCCATATAGGCGCCGGTAAAGATCGCCACGCCGATCAGGGCACGCAACAGCCCGTCGACGGCGAAATTGCCCGGGACGAACAGCGGCAGCATGTAGGTCGCGAAGAACAGCACGGTGATCAACGGCACGCCGCGCCAGAATTCGATGAAGGCGATCGAGAAGATCCGGATCAGCGGGATGCTGGAGCGGCGGCCGAGCGCGAGTGCAATCCCGATCGGCATCGAGGCAACGATGCCGGTGATCGCGATCACCAGCGTCACCAGGAGGCCGCCCCACAGTCGCGTGTCGACAATGGGAAAGCCGCCGCGATCGAGCCCCATCAGCTTGATGCCAACGGCTATCCCGGCAAACGTCAGCAGGCTGCCGATCAGCGCTCTGCGGCCGGTTCGCATGCCGCCTCCGACCACAAACAGCACGGCAGAGACGATCACGGCGGTGACCAGGAAATCGCCCCAGACCGGCAGCGACGAGAGCTGCAACTGGTCGCGCAGCCAGGTCAGCGGAAAGATCAGCCAATGGATCAGAAGGCCGACCAGGACGAGCAGCTTGCCCAGTACCCATGGCAGCGGGGCGATCGCCGAACTCTTGCTGAGATTGACCAAAAGATCGCCGGCGCCGCCAACGCTCTGCTCAAACAGCTGCAACACGCCGGCGGTCCAGCTCACGCCGAAGCCCGCGACGCCGCCGCCATGCAGCAGGAAGAACGCCACCACCGGAAACGCGAAGAAGAACAGGCCGGAGTTGATGCCCTTGGCCGGCAGGCGCGGCATCAGCAGCGGCAACAACAGCGCGGCGCCGAGCGCATAGGTCAGATTGACCCGCCAGCGCTGGGCTTCCGGATAGAAGCCATAAATCAGTTGCGTCAGCTTGGCCTCAATATAGGGCCAGCAGGCGCCGACCTCGTGCCCCGCCTTTTCGGCAAGGCAAGCGGTGCGATCCTTGCCGGCCCAGACCGCGTCGACCAGCAGGAACTTGACCGTCGGGACAACAATGTACCAGGCGAGCAATAGCCCGAGGATCGTGAGCAGGATGTTGCCCGGCGAATTCAGCAGCCGCGTTCGCAGGAAGCCGATGAAGCCGGTGGTCTTGGCCGGCGCCGCACGCTCGGCGACCAGGTCCTGCCGGACAAAGGACGAGGCGGACATATCGGTCATGCCGCCATGCTCCGGTTGATGCGCCAGCCATAGATGCTCATCAGCGCGCTCGTCGTCAGCGAGAGCAGCAGGTAGACGCCCATCGTCATGGCGATGATCTCGATCGCCTGCCCGGTCTGGCTTACCGCAGTGCCGGCGAACACCGAGACCAGATCCGGGTAGCCGATCGCCACTGCCAACGACGAATTCTTGGTGAGATTGAGGTACTGGCTGGTCAGCGGCGGCACGATGACCCGCATCGCCTGCGGCACCACGATCAGCCGCAGCGTCGCGGTGCGGCTGAGGCCAAGTGAAGAGCCCGCCTCCATCTGTCCCTTGTGGACCGACATGACGCCGGCGCGGACGATCTCGGCGATGAAGGCCGCCGTGTAGGTCGACAACGCGACCGTCAGCGCAACGAATTCGGGAATGACCCGCGCGCCGCCGGCGAAGTTGAAGCCTTTCAGCTGCGGCAGCTCGAACTTCAACGGCCCGCCGAAGATCAGCATCGAGACCAGCGGCAGGCCGATCAGGCAACCCAGCACATAGGGCCAGATCCGGATCATCTGCCCGCGCTGGAACAGTGCGCGCCGGGCGTGGTGCCGCAAGCCCAGCGCCACGACGATGCCGACCGCGAGCGCGGCCAGGAACGGATAGAGCCCGGGCTCGCTGACCGGCAGCGGCACGATCAGGCCGCGATTGTTGAGGAAGAACGTACCGAAGATCGAGACGCTCTGCCGCGGGGCCGGCAGCGCCGCGAGCACAGCGAGGTACCAGAACAGGATCTGGAACAAGACCGGCAGGTTCCTGACGATCTCGACATAGATGCCGCCGATCCGCGACAGCAGCCAGTTCGGCGACAACCGGCACAGCGCCACGACGAAGCCGATCACGGTGGCGAAGACAATGCCGATCACCGAGACCAGGATCGTGTTCAACAAGCCGACGAAGAACACCCGCCAGTAGGTGTCGGAGTTATTGTAGGCGATCAGGCTCTGATTGACGTCAAAGCCGGCATTGTAATTGAGAAAGCCGAAGCCCGACGCAATGTGCTGGGTCTCCAGGTTCGTTCGCGCATTCGCCACGATCTCATAGGCGATCCAGGCCAGGATCGCGGCGAAGGCAATCTGGGCGGCCAATCCGTTCCAGCCGGTCTTGCCGCCAAGCGCTCGCTTCAGCCTGAGGGCAAATTGCAGCGGTGGTTTGCGGGACGCGATGCTCATCGCGGCAGCCGTTGGCCGGACCGATCAACGGATCGGCGGCGCGTACTGGATCCCGCCCTTGTTCCAGAGATTGTTGACGCCACGGGCGATGCCGAGCGGCGAGCCGGCGCCGACATTGCGCTCGAAGGTCTCGCCGTAATTGCCGACCGCCTTGACGATGCGCACCACCCAGTCCTTGGTGAGGCCGAGCTGTTCGCCCAGATTGCCGTCGGTGCCGAGCACCCGCTTCATCTCCGGCTTGTCCGATTTGAGCATCGTGTCGACATTCTTCTGGGTGATGCCGAGCTCCTCGGCATTGATCATCGCAAACAGCGTCCACTTCACGATGTCGAACCACTGGTCGTCGCCGTGGCGTACCATCGGCCCCAGCGGCTCCTTGGAAATGATTTCCGGGAGCACGATGTGATCGGCAGGGTTCGCGAGCTTCAGACGGCTGGCATAGAGTCCGGAGGCGTCGTCGGTGAAGACGTCGCAGCGTCCGGATTCATAGGCCTTGACGGCTTCGTCGATGCTGCCGAACGCGATCACCTCGTACTTCATGTTGTTGCCCTTGAAGAAGTCGGCGAGGTTCTGCTCCGTCGTGGTGCCGGTCTGCACGCAGACCGACGCGCTGTTCAGTTCGAGCGCCGAATTGACCTTGAGCGACTTCTTCACCATGAAGCCCTGCCCGTCATAATAGGTCACGCCGGTGAAATTGGCGCCGAGCGAGGTATCGCGCGACACCGTCCAGGTGGTGTTGCGCGACAGCACGTCGATCTCGCCGGATTGCAGCGCGGTGAAGCGATCCTTGGCCGACAGCGGCACGAACTTGACCTTGGTCGGGTCGTCGAGCACCACGGCGGCAATGGCCCGGCACACGTCGACGTCGATCCCGGTCCAGTTCCCCTTGTCGTCCGGTGATGAAAAGCCAGGCAGACCCTGGCTGACGCCGCAGGACAGCTGGCCCCGGTCCTTGACCGTCTTGAGGGTTTGCGCCGAGGCGGACTGGACCGACAAGGCAGCGGCAGCGGCAAGGAGGACAGCCAGGGATACGCGTTTCATGGGTAGGCCTTTCAGGGTCGTCCGTTGGACGTTTTGCTTTGCGATCGCCTCGCGTTCACGGGCCATCCCAATGATCCCTTGCAGCAAAAGATGCTGATCTGACAGTCAGTTTGACGCGCAAACCGGCCAGGCAACGGATCGTAGGTCGCGGCAGGCCCCTCAACGTGCGGCGACTGGTAGTTGCGGCGCATCACATAGCGACTGACGAGCCGGGTCAAGGGGTTGACGCACGTCTTCTACCTCTTGTTAGTAACACCTCCCGGCGTGGCCCTGTCTTCCCGACGCGGTACGGCTGCGGCAAAAAGTCTAAAATCTAACGGCAGCAAACCATGACCTCCTCCGACGGCTCCACGCCCTCCCGCCCGCACGACGCCGCGACCCGCCTGGTCACGGCCGGCCGCGACACCAAAGCCCAGAAGGGCTTCGTCAATCCGCCGGTGTTTCACGGTTCGACCGTGCTCTATCCGACCGCCGAGGACCTCCACGCCCATCGCGCCGAATTTACCTACGGCCGCCACGGCAGCCCGACCACGCGGGCGCTGCAGGACGTGCTGATGGCGCTGGAGGGCCCGCAGTGCGCCGGCGTCGGCCTCGCTCCGTCGGGCCTCGCCGCGATCAGCACCACGCTGCTCGCCGTGCTGAAGGCCGGCGATCACCTGCTGGTGTGCGACAACGCCTATCGGCCGACCCGCAATTTCTGCGACAACATGCTGAAGCGGTACGGCATCGAGACCAGCTATTTCGATCCGCTGATTGGCGCCGGCATCGAGACGCTGTTCAAGCCGAATACCCGCGCGGTGCTGGTCGAGGCGCCCGGTTCGCAATCCTTCGAGATGCCCGACGTCCGCGCGATCTCGGCCGTGGCGCATGCCCGCGGCGCGCTCATGATCGACGACAACACCTGGGCGACGGCGCTCTATCACCGCTCGCTCGAACAGGGCGTCGACATCAGCATGCAGGCCGGCACGAAGTATATCGGCGGCCACTCCGACATCATGTTCGGCACCATCTCGGCCAATGCAAAGGCCTGGCCGCTGGTGCAGGAGGCGATCCGCCTGCTCGGCGTCTGCGCCGGTCCGGACGACGTCTATCTCGCGCTGCGCGGGGTCCGAACGCTGTCGGTGCGGCTGGCGCAGCACCACCGCTCCGGGCTCGAGATCGCGCGCTGGCTTGGTGCGCGGCCCGAGGTCGCTCGTGTGCTGCACCCTGGCCTCGAGACCGATCCCGGGCATGCGATCTGGAAGCGCGACTTCACCGGCGCCTCCGGCCTGTTCAGCATCGTGCTGAAGCCTGTACCGCAGACCGCGGTCGATGCGATGCTCAACGCGCTCACGCTGTTCGGCATGGGCTTTTCCTGGGGCGGCTTCGAAAGCCTCGCCATCCCGTTCGACTGCAGCGACTATCGCAGCGCGACCAAATGGTCGCCGGGCGGCCCGACGCTGCGGCTGCATATCGGGCTCGAGAATCTCGACGACCTCAAGGCCGATCTCGATCGCGGATTTGCCGCGTTGAAGGCCGCGCTCTGATCCTTCCACGCCGGCTGCGTTAGGCGACATTAACCACGACCGACCGGCCAAGACGCCGCCGCCGCGTTGCGACTAACGTCGCACGCGTTGCGCGCGGACGATCTCCGGGATTCTGCCGAGATGCGACGGCTCCGATAACTCGCCGTTCACCATCCCCACCAATCCCTTAATTGTCCGGACCTTCCATCAAGTTCCCTTATACTTTTGCGGCCGTACTGATGCTCCCGGGAAGGGCTGTCAGTGCCGCAAGGACGTGACTGCCCTGCGTTAAGGGCATTCAGACAATCGCATGAAGACGGCACGCATCGTGGTCCTCGGCATTGCCGGCGTCGCAGGCCTCGCAGCCATGTATCTCGCGAGCATTGGCGAGCGCAAACCGGCGCCGGTCGCGCCGCCAGTGGCACAACTGCCGACCGTCGAGGTGCTGGTGGCGAAGTCCGACATCGGGCTCGGTCAGTCGGTCAAGCCCGAAGACGTGCAATGGCAGCGCTGGCCGGCCGAGACCGCGAGCAGCGCGTTCATCCGCCACGACACCAATGCCGACGCCATGAACGACGTCATCGGCTCGATCGCACGCGCTCCCTTCATCGTCGGCGAGCCGATCCGCGAGCAGAAACTGGTCAAGGCCAATGGCAGCGGCTTCATGGCCGCGATCCTGCCCTCCGGCATGCGCGCGATCTCCACGGAGATCTCGCCGGAGACCGGCGCCGGCGGCTTCATCCTGCCCAACGACCGCGTCGACGTGATCCTGTCGCGACGCGACAAGAATCCCGAGCAGCAACAGGGCAACCGCGACGTCATCACTACCGAAATGCTGCTGTCCAACGTCCGCGTGCTGGCGATCGACCAGGCGCCGAAAGAGAAGGACGGCAACAACTCCCTCATCGGCAAGACCGTGACCCTCGAACTCAAGCCCGAACAGGCCGAGACGCTCGCGCGGGCACGACAGAGCGGCACGCTGGCGCTGGCGCTGCGCAGCATCGCCGACGTCAACGAGAAGACCGACGAGACCAGAGATCAGGCCCCGAAGCGGGGCGAGAGCATTCGGGTGGTGCGTTTCGGCATCCCGAGCTCTCAGACGACACAGAAGTGATGGGGGCTTCGATATGACAATTGCTGCAAAACAACTGGCGAGGCGGACCACGCTGGTCCGCTCGCTGTCAGTCTCGGCGGTCGCCGCCCTAATGCTGATCCCTGCCCTCGCCAGCGCGACCGATCCCGACAAAAATGCGGACGTCGCGGTGACGAGCAGCATCGCCGCCAAGTCGCGCTTCGTCTCGCTCGGCGTCGGCAAGTCGGTGGTGGTCGACCTGCCCCGCGAAGCCAAGGACGTCCTGGTCGCCGATCCCAAGATCGCCAACGCCGTGATCCGCTCGGCCCAGCGCGCCTATATCATCGGAGCGGCGGTCGGCCAGACCAACGTGGTGTTCTTCGACGCCGACGGCAACCAGGTCGCCTCCTACGACATCGCGATCAAGCGCGATCTCAACGGCATGCGTGCCGCGCTGAAGCAGATGCTGCCGGGCGTCCAGATCGAGGGCGTCGGCGAGAGCGTGGTGCTGACCGGCACCGTGGCAAGCCCGGTCGAGGCCCAGCAGGCCGGCGACATCGCCGCCAAGCTGGTCGGCGGCGCCGACAAGGTCGTCAACTCCATCGTGGTGCGCGGCCGCGATCAGGTGATGCTGAAGGTCACCGTCGCCGAAGTGCGGCGCGACGTCGTCAAGCAGCTCGGCGTCGATCTCAGTGCCAACATGAACTACGGCACCGCGGCGGTCGTCTTCAACAACACCAACGCCTTCACCGCCAACAACGGACCGCTCGCCAACAACATGCTGACCGGCGCGGCCCTGAACAAGCTCGGCGTGCCGACCGTCACCGCGACGCTGCGCGCGATGGAGAGCGCGGGCGTGGTGAAGACGCTGGCCGAGCCCAACCTCACGGCGATCTCCGGCGAGTCCGCGACCTTCGTGTCAGGCGGCGAGTTTCCCATTCCGACCGGCGTCACCTGTCAGACCTCGTCGACAGGCACGATCGGGAATTGCGTCCAGACCGTCAGCTTCAAGAAGTTCGGCATCTCGCTCAACTTCACCCCGGTGGTGCTGTCCGAGGGGCGCATCAGCCTGAAGGTGATGACCGAGGTTTCCGAAGTCTCGATGGACAACGCGTTGACCGGCGGCCAGGGCGGCACGACCATTCCCTCAATCAAGACCCGCCGCGCCGACACCACGCTGGAAGTGCCCTCCGGCGGCTCGATCGCGATGGCCGGATTGATCCAGGAGCAGACCAAGCAGGCCATCAACGGAATGCCTGGTGTCGATCAGATCCCGGTCCTCGGACAGCTGTTCAGGAGCCAGGACTTCGTCAACAACGAGACCGAACTCATGGTCATCGTGACGCCCTATGTGGTGCGCGCGGTTGCGCAGAAGGAATTGTCGCGTCCCGATGACGGGTTCGCCCCCGCCTCCGACGCGCAGTCGGCGCTGCTGGCGCGCGTCAATCGCATCTACGGCGTTGCCGCCCGTGCCGAGCCGATCGGCGCCACGCCGGTCAATTTCGGCTTCATCATCGACTGAGGCGCTGAAGGGTTGGGGGATGCCATGATGACACGCAAAACACGAGCCGGCCATGCGAGGACGCTGTCGCTGTCCGGCGCCCTCGTCGCTACCGCGATCGCGCTCGGCGGCTGCAATTTGACCGGCGACAATATCGCGACCGGCACAGTGCCCGACGACTACCGGCAACGGCATCCGATCGCCGTCACCGAGGGCGAGCAGTCGATCGTCGTGTTCGTGGGCCGCGCCCGCGGCAATCTCACCGAAACGCAGCGCGACGATGTCATGGGACTGGCTCGCACCTGGCGCCGCGACGGCACCGGCGCGATCGCGGTCGACGTCCCAGCCGACACCTCGAACGCGCGCTCGGCGCAGGCGGTGTATCAGGAGATCCGCGGCGTGCTGGCGTCGATGGGCGTACCCGCCCACGCCATCGTCAGGCGTTCCTATCGAGTCGACGATCCGCGCGCGCTGCCGACCATTCGCCTCAGCTATTCGAAGATGGCCGCGGTCGCCGGACCCTGCGGCTTGTGGCCGAGCGACCTGGGTCCCTCGATCTACAATCCCAGCTACAACGAGAACAAGCAGTGGGACAATTTCGGCTGCGCCACGCAGCACAATTTGGCTGCGATGGTCGCCAATCCGTCCGACCTCGTGCAGCCGCGGACCGAAACCGCATCCTACACGCCGCGCCGGTCGGTCGCGTTCCAGAAATACGGCAAGGGTGAGTCCACCGCGACCACCTACCCCGAAGCCGATAGAGCCAAGCTGAGCGACGCCGGGAAATGACCGAACAACAAGACGAGCCACAGCACGCCAACGACCACATCGCGCCGGCGCCACGGATTTCCGTGCAGGCCTTCTGCGCCAGCGTCGCGACCGCCACAACGGCGCGCGCCGCCGCCGACGACCGCCGGCTCGCGAAGGCTCACCTCTCGGTCCATATGGGCGGCATCGCCGCCGCCATCGACGCCTATCACAAAGCGCCGACGCCCAACGTCATCATGCTGGAGACCGAGCCGGACATTGATTTGCTCGCAGGTCTCGACGAACTCGCCACGGTCTGCGATCCCGGCACCCGCGTCGTCGTGCTCGGCTCGCCCGGCGAGACTGCACCGTATCGCGAATTGGTCCGGCGCGGCGTCAACGACTACATCATCGGGCCGGTCAAAGTCCTCGACATCGTGCGCTCGATCTGCGGCCTGTTCTCGTCCTCGGAAGCAGTCTCTGTGGGCCGCCTGGTCGCGGTCGCGGGCGCCAAGGGCGGCGTCGGCGCCTCGACCATCGCTCACAATGTCGCCTGGACCATCGCGCGCGACCTCGGGCTGGATTCGGTCGTGGTCGATCTCGACCTCGCCTTCGGCACCGCCGGCCTCGACTACAACCAGGATCCGACGCAGGGCATCGCCAACGCCGTGTTCTCACCCGAGCGCCCGGACAGTGCCTTCATGGAGCGCCTGCTGGCAAAATGCGGCGATCACCTGAGCCTGCTGGCGGCACCGGCCACGCTCGACCAGGTCTACGATTTCGGCGCCGAAGCATTCGACGCCATCTTCGATACGATGCGCATGACCACGTCCTGCATCGTGCTCGACGTTCCCCATCAATGGACCGCCTGGACCAAACGCGTGCTGGTCGGCGCCGACGATATCCTGATCGTCGCCGAGCCGGACCTCGCCAACATGCGCAACACCAAGAACATGATGAACCTGTTGCGGACCGCACGTCCGAACGACCGCCCGCCGCTCTACTGCCTGAACCAGATCGGCATGTCGAAGCGCCCCGAGATCGAGGTCAAGGACTTCGCCAAGACGATCGAGAGCCAGCCGATCGCGACCATCCCGTTCGATTGCAGGTTGTTCGGTGAGGCCGCCAACAACGGTCAGATGATCGCGGAAGTCTCCGCGCGTCACCGCACCACCAAGACCTTCCTGCGGATCGCGCAACGCCTGACCGGCCGCCCCGATCTCGCCGAGACGCGCGAGTCGTTCCTGTCGCCGATCCTCAGAAAGCTGCAGTCGCGTCGAAGCGATGGACGTCGCGCCGCCGGCTAGCCTGCCAGACTTTCGCGTGAGAACGCTCTAGTCGCGGCGGCTGGCCGCGACCGGGATCTTGTCCGTATCGCTGCGGCTCGCATCCCTGCGCGTCAACAGCCGCTTCAGCGCGGTGACATTGGCTGATCCCTGATCGGGCGGCAGATCGGCCTTCATGATGGTCTCAGCCTCGGCCTGGCGGCCCTGCAGGCCGACCACGACGGCGAGATTGGTGCGCACCCGCATGTCGTCGGGCGCGCGATCCCGGGCTCGGCGCAGCGTTTCCTCGGCCTTCGGCAGGTCCTTCGACAGCAGATAAGACAGGCCGAGATTGGAGAGCACCGATGGATCGTCGGGCACGATCTTCAGGGCGCTCGCGTAATATTGGCGGGCCTCGTCATGGCGCTCGAGCTGATCGAGCACGGCGCCCTGCGCCGACAGGATGCGCCAGTCCGGATCTTCCGGGGTGTGGGCGCGCCCGAGCACGTCGAATGCCTGCTGGAAATTGCCGTTGTCGGCGAGCGCCCGTCCGTAGCCTGCGAGCAGCGCCTTGTTGCTGGGCTGCGCCAGCACCGCCTGCTCCATGACCGCGACCGCCTGCGCCCGCTGGCCGGTGGCGCGCAGCGCCCGGGCGTATTTCAGCGCGGAGTCGGTGTCCTTGGGGTTGGCGCGGACGCGCTCGTGATAAGTCGCGATGTCGCGCCGCGGGTCGGCTGGGGCCGGCGTGGATTCCGCCGTATCGCCCAATGACCCGGTGATGTCGGACGGACCGGAGGTCTGACAGGCGGACAGCCCGATCAGCAGGAGCGCGGCAGATGCCGAGCCGGCGACACGGTGCATGCGGCCAGAAGGTCGGGGCAGTTTGTCAGACATCAAGGAGACTCGGAACAGCGAAGGTTCCGGGATGCTCACAGCTTAACCCTAAGTTCCGGTTAAGGATGCCATCATCTCGCCGTCATCCGGCCCAGAAGCGGTGCCGGACGCGGCGCGAACCCAGCCTGGCGGCTGGATCAGTCGACAAACTGGGCGCCGAATTCGTGCCCGATCCGCCAGGCCAGGCGGCACTGACGCGGACTGCCGCTCGACAGGATGATGGTGAATTCCGGCGGAATCTCCAGATATTCAGCGATCACCTTGACGCCGCCGGCCGAGATATCGGTGATCATGCAGTCGCGTGGCAACGACCCTGTGCCCAATTGAATTTTGGCGACGCTCCGGCACTCACGGCGTTCGCTCTTGCGGCGATTGACAAACATCCTGATCCCCAAGCCCTTTTCTGGATAGCTTCTCGGCTGGACAGCTTCTCGTTCCCACCGTCATAACGGGGAAAGATTGGAAACTGCCTAGCGGAACCAATCGCAATTGAGCGGTCATCTTCGAGATTCGTTTACCGGCTCCAGTGACCTCAGTGCCTCATTTGGCGGCCGCGCGCGTTACAGGGCCCTTCCGACAAGCCGGTTCCAACGGGAACAAAAAGGGGTTGATCCCAGGTCATTTGGCGATAGCGTGACCCCTTCGACTCGAATTTGCCGGGATATCCAGGAAGTATGGGAAGTCTTGTTCTGCTTGATCTGATGGGGGGCGTCGCGCTCCTGCTGTGGGGCCTGCACATGGTCCACAGCGGGATTCTGCGGGCCTTCGGGCCCGATTTGCGGCTGTTGCTGGCCCGGGCACTGAACAACCGCTTCACCGCCCTTGGCGCCGGCCTCGGTCTGACCGCCCTGCTTCAGAGCTCGACCGCGACCGCCCTGATCACCAGTTCCTTCGCCGCCGAGGAGATCGTCAGCCTGGTGCCGGCGCTTGCGATCATGCTCGGCGCCAATATCGGCACCACGCTGATCGTGCAGGTGCTGTCGTTCAACGTCGCAGCCGTGGCGCCGGTGCTGTTCATCGTCGGCCTGGTCGCATTCCGCAGCGGGCCGCGCTCCCGGATCAAGGATCTCGGCCGCGTCTCGATCGGCCTCGGGCTGATGCTGCTCGCGCTGCATATCCTGCTCGATACGATGGCGCCGGCCGAGAATGCCCCGGGCGTCCGCGTGTTTCTGAACGCGATCACCGGCGATCCCGTGCTCTGCATCCTGATCGGCGCGGTCGTGACCTGGCTGGTCCATTCCAGCGTCGCCAGCGTGCTGCTGGTGATGTCGCTGGCCTATTCCCAGTTCATCTCGCCCTATGCCGCGTTCGCGCTCGTGCTCGGCGCCAATCTCGGCAGCGCCGTCAATCCGTTGATGGAGGGGGCGCGACGCGACAATCCGGCGAGCTACCGGCTGCCGGTCGGCAACCTCGTCAACCGTATCGTCGGCATCTTGCTGGTGGCGCCGTTCCTGCGCCCGATCACCGAGCATGTTTACGCCTGGCAGCCCGATCTCGCCAAGGCGACCGCTCTGTTCCACATTGCCTTCAACGTTGCGACAGCGCTGCTGTTCATCGGCGTGCTCGACCAGATGGCGCGTCTGCTCGAGCGCCTGTTGCCCAGGGGGGCGCAGGAAACCGATCCGTCACGGCCGCGCTATCTCGACGAGAGCGCGCTGGAGACGCCTTCGCTCGCGCTGGCCGATGCCGCGCGCGAGGTGCTGCATATGGGCGACCATACCGAGGCGATGTTGCGCAAGGTCATGGCGGCGATGCTGACCAACGATCGCGCGCTGGTCGACCAGGTGTCGAAGATGGACAACACCGTCGATCGGCTGAACGAGGCGATCAAGCTTTACGTCACAAAACTTACCCGCGGCAGCCTCGATGAGCGCGAGGGTCAGCGCGCCATGGAGATCGTCGCGTTCGCGATCAATCTCGAGCATATCGGCGACATCATCGACAAGAATCTGAGCGAGCTCGCGACCAAGAAGATCAAGCACCGCCTGCAATTCTCGGCCGAAGGCGCCGAGGAATTGTCGGCGTTCCACAAGCGCACGATCGACTCGCTGCGGCTCGCGTTCGGCGTGTTCATGTCGGGCGACGCCGCCGAGGCGCGCAAGCTGCTCACCGAGAAGGCGGCGCTGCGCGCCGCGGAACTCGCCGCCGTCGAGCGCCATCTCGTGCGCCTGCGCGAAGGCCGGCCCGAGACCATCGAGACCACCTCGCTGCATCTCGACGTGCTGCGCGACCTTCGCCGCATCCATTCGCACATCTGCTCGGTCGCCTATCCCGTCCTCGACGCCGCCGGCGAGACTGCCGCCGATCGCGAGAATGCGGTCGAGGCGGCCGAGTTGCCGGCGCCCGGGCGGCCGTGATCAAACTACTTCCAAGACTACGTAGGCGGCCGGTGTTCGGAGCCAGGCGTCAGCTGCGGAAACGCGGAGGCAGCCGCTAGCTGGTCGATGCTGTCCCGCTGGCGATCGAAAGCCCCAAGCAGATCGCCTTGCAGCAGCCGGCCGTCTGACAACTTTATCCGCAGCGGATCGACGTTATGGCCGTTGATCCGCACCTCGTAATAGAGATGCGGTCCGGTCGAGAGCCCGGTCGATCCGACATAGGCAATCGTCTCGCCCTGACGAACGCGGTCTCCGATCTTCAGCCCTGCCGGGAAGCTCGCGACGTGGGCATAGGTGGTCTCATAGCCGCGATCGTGACGCACGCGGATATATTTCCCGTAGCCGTGCTCGTAGCTTTCGGTCTCGACGACGCCGGCGCCCGCGGCCGCAATCGGCGAACCATAGGGCGCTGCAAAATCGACGCCCTCATGAAAGCGGCGGTCGCCGAGGATCGGATGGATGCGCCAGCCAAAGCCGTCGCCGAGGCGGCCGCTTACCACCGGCTTGCGCAACAGGAATTTGGTGATGGACTGACCATCTTCATCGTAGAAGTCGGAGCTGCCGTCATCCGGGGCCGTGAACCGATAGTAGCGGCGCGCCTGCCCGCCGGCCGTCAAATCGATGAAGACCAGCTCCGGTTGGCCAATTTCGTTGGGAGCATAGATGATGTTGGCGACGTCGGCGTCGCCAAGAGGCTCGTCGAGATCGAAATCGCGGCCGCAAAGCCGCAAGAGTTCGGCAACGATCCCCTCGTCGACGTGATTGGAGCGTGCAAGCGCGTTAAGCCCGTCACGTAGCGTCTCGCCGGGGACGGAGTGGGTGTCGATCGACTGACGCAACAATCTCCCGTTCGACACGACGACATCCGGCTGTTCCGGCACGATCGCCTGGTACTGTCCGCTATCGGTGCGACCGACGGCGGACACTCCTGAGCCTGGCCGTTCGATCGACACTTTCGCGAGATGGCCGCGCGGCGACCCAGCGTCTCCGTCTTGTTCGATGATCGTGATCTTCTCGCCAGCAGACAGCGTCTCTTGACTGCCACGCGACGGGAAAGCGGCAAGGATCGACGGTGCGTCCTCGGCAGCCGCGGCCAACGCCCGCAGAATGGCGGACAGCGTGTCACCGCTCCTCGCGATAACGACATGTCGATGGTGACGCGACGAGGAAGGCGACTTCGGAAGGTTGGTTACGTTGACAGCCTCCCCGATCGGAGAATGCGGCTGCGGGACATCTTCACCGTCGGCATAGGAGCTGATGCGGCCCGGCAGCCCGCGGCGTGATGGACCCGCCCGTATGATGGCTGGTAACTCCGACAGCAATTGCGGGTTCGCTCGCTGCTCGTCCTTGCCGTCTGCCGGTGCTTCGCGACGATGGTCCTGTTGTGGTTCGGGATCGATCTCCGCGAGCCGCGCTGACACGCGGGTAAATCGACGGACCGAGCCGGCATCGCTCAGCTGCTCGATCTTGAGCGCCGAGGGACTGCCTTGCGAGCCTGGTCTCCGATCCAGACGATCGCCGCGCCGCGCCTCATCAACCACTTGCCCCGTGAAGCGTGGAAGTGAAACGACCGGCGATGCTGCGAATCGCGTGCGATAGCCGGATGCACCGCGCAGCGCGCCACCAAGGAGCGCGACGGCCGCGGTCCCGATCAGAATCGTCCCGGCCATCCAGCGCATACTGACTGCACGCCGGTCCGGCAGGCCGCGCTCACCGGTCAGCGGCGGCTCGTCGAGCATCGGGAGATCACGGACGCTCGATGGATAACCACGCGCTCTGGTCGGTTCGCCACGGCCGGTCATCAACGCCCCTCATCCCTTGGCGCATGGTCTCGGGATGCAGCCACGCCCACAACGAAGCGTAGATGCCATACGCCTTGGGGCGATTGTTTGACCGTCGTTTTGTTTCGATCACAATGTCGAGCGGAGCCCGGTGCTGGACTCCATCGAGATTATCGAGGAGGCCCAGCATACCGCTCGCCGCACTGACGACCACGACGATCAGCGGTCGAGCGTCTTCGAGGCCTTACCGCGGTTCTTCGCGATCAGCATGATGTTACGGAAGTAGATCAGCGTCGCGAGGCCCTGCCCGATGATGATGACAGGCTCGCGTTTGGCGAACCCGTAGATCAGCGTCATCAAACCGCCACCCATCGAGAAGAACCAGAACGCCATCGGCACCACGCTCTGGCCGGCGCGCTCGCTGGAAATCCACTGCACCAGGAAGCGCGCGGTGAAGAACAATTGCGCGATCAGGCCGAACGCCAGCCAGAAGTCGAACTTGGCGACGAACACTTCGTAGAAATAGGCGCTGAGCGCCTGGCCGAACTGAATCAGCATCACTTCACCTCGGTCACGACCGGCACTTCGGTGCCTGTCACTTCAGTGACGACCGGCGTCGGCTTCTTGCGGCGGATCAGCCACCACACGCCACCGAGATCCAAGATCCCGATCCAGAGCCGGTCGAAGAATCCATAATTCGACACGCCGGAATGGCGCGGGCGATCGACGACATCGACATAGGCGATAGCCAGCCCCTCGCGGCGGACCAGCGCCGGAAGGAAACGATGCAGCCCGTCGAAATAGGGCATCGCCAGAAACACCTCGCGCGGAAACGCCTTCAGGCCGCACCCGGTGTCGCGGGTACCGTCGCGCAGGATGATGCCACGCACGGCGTTGGCGATCCGCGATTGCAGCTTCTTGAAGCCGGTGTCCTTGCGTCCGACGCGCTGGCCCGCAGCGAGGCCAACCCGGCCATTGCCGCTCTCGATCGCCGCGATCAGGTTGGGCAGGAAGGCCGGATTGTTCTGGCCGTCGCCGTCAAGCGTTGCCACGATCGCCCCGCGCGCGGCGCGCACGCCGCTGCGCACGGCGGCTGACTGGCCCGACGAGACGTTGTGGCGGAGTTGCCGGAGATTGGGCCGCCGCGCCATGATCGCGCTCAGCCGTTCGCCGGTGGCGTCGGTCGAGCCGTCGTTGACGTAGACAATCTCGTAGGCCCAGCGGCCGTCGAGCGCCGCCGCGATCTCGGCGATCAGCGGCGCGATATTGTCCGCCTCGTTGCGCACAGGCACGACGATGGAAACGGCGACCGGCGTTTGGTCGGAAGCAGGCAAATCGGAACTCGTGGTTGGTGTTGGCAGCGGCTGGAACCCGCCCGATCCGGCCATCGGGCGACCGCTTTTATGGGGCGAAGGCGTTCCTCGCAACCCTTTTAAGGCGCCCTTCCGACGGTCCTGACAGCGCCAACACGGTGCCATCGCGATCAATGGCGAAACCAAGGCGGCGGGCGGCGAACCAGTAGCGCACAGCCATTGCGCCGATCACGCCAACCAGCGCGCCGGCGACCACGTCGCTCGGATGATGCGCCAGCAGCACGAGCCGCGTCGCGACGATGATCAGGGCATAGACCAGCATCGCGCCCCGTGCACGTGGCCATACCGCCGAGACGGCGAAGGCCAGCGCGAACGCCGTGATCGAATGTCCCGACGGAAAGCTCGAATAGGCCTCGGTGCCGGCGAAATGCTGGAAGTTGAACGCGTTGGCCTTGCCGCCAACAAAAGGCCGCCCGCGGCCGACGATCCACTTGATCAGCTCACCGACCGCCACCGACAACATGACCGACAGGAACAGGTATTGCAGCCTCGTCCCGAGGCCGAGCAAAGTCGCGCGCGGCACACCGCGCAGCGCAGGTGCCGCCAAGGCGACCGCAATCAGCAGCAAGCCAAGCGCGCACAGCACATACTCGTCCTTGCCGAAATCGGTGAGCGTCTTCACCCACCAGAGACCCGGCGTGCCGCGTGGCGGCATCAGGCTGATCTCGGCGACATCGACTGCATACATCAGCGTGATGATCACGGCGCCAACGCCGACGACGAGCAGGAGTGCATGGCGCGCGGAGCGTCGCGCCGCCTCGGCCCGGCGCGAATGCGACGGTGCACGCACGAGCTGGGCAAAGGACAGCCAGACCAGCGTCAGCAATCGTCCGAAATAGTTGGCGGATTCCGCAGTGGCTGGCGCCGCCGCCATGTCACTCCGTCCCTTCGGAACGGAAGATCGCGATCGAAACGGCCTTGCCCTGCGAGATGTTGTAGCCCTCGATCCGCACCGGCGCGTTGTAGCGCAGGCCGATCGCCTCGGCGCGTTGCACGAAGGCGCGCTCGGAGCGCTGTTCGACCAGCGCAAAGCGGCAGGAGCCCTGCCCCAGGAAATCCGCGGCGCCCGATCCGTCGGTGAGCAGCGTCGACGTATCGGTCATGAACACGAGGCTCGGCTCGTGGAAGCCGGCAGCCGCCGCCTTCGGGCCGACGCAGGTCACGTTGCGCAGCGCGCGCGCGACCTCCTGGCTCGGAAACACGGTGGTGAGCCGCGGCAGCACCACGCCATAGGTTGCGCCCGCCATCAACGCCGCGGCGATCACCGCATTAAGCAGCGAGCGCTCGGCGCGGCTATCCTCGAACATCCACCAGGCGATCAGGCCGAATACCATCGCCACCGCGAACAACGGCCAAGCCGGAAACACCGGCTGATGGATCGCCTTGATGGCGCCGACGATCACGAGCACGGCGCCGAATGCGGGGATAGCGAACCACCAGGCAGCGCCGCGCAACAACCAGGGGGAGCGCGACAGCACACGCCGCTCCAGCGCGCCGACGGTCAGGATCGCGATCGCCGGATAGAGCGGCAGCACGTAATGCGGCAGCTTGGTCAGCACCGCCTCGAACACGATCCAGGACGGGATCAACCAGGCCAGCAGAAACTGGGCACCCGGCTCGCGCCGCGCGCGCCAGACAGCCGGCGCCGCCAGGCCGGCGAGCGGCGCGCCGGGCCAGAACGTGATCCAGAACAGCAGCAGATAGAGCCCGGGCGGCGCGCCGTGCGACTCCTGCGCCCCAAGCTTGCTCAGCATGTCGCCGCCGACGGAGTCGGCAAAGAAGGTTTCGCCGGCGCGCAGGAAGATCAGCACGAACCACGGCAGCACCAGCACGAGGGTCCACGTCAGGCCCCAGACCGGGCGCATGCGCCAGAACCAGGCCGCCGATCGATCGAGGATCGCAAGCCCGGCCATGGCAAGGCCGACGAACATCAGGATCAGCGGGCCCTTGAGCAGGATGCCGACCGCCAGTGCCGTCCAGAAGATCGCAGGCGGCATCCATGATGGATGCGCCGGATCCTCGCCGCGTTGCCAGGACAGATACACCCGCGCCATCGCGCCCATCGCCGCGGTGACCGTCAGCAGCAGCATGGCGTCAGTCTTGGCGAGCCGCGCCTCGACCCCGAGCAGCACGCAGCTTGCCATCATCAAGGCAGCCAGCACCGCCCCCTGTCGGGTCACGAAGGCAAGCGCCGTCCAATAGGTCAGCAAAACGGCGCCGATGGCGCCGATCAGGGACGGCAGGCGGTAGACCCAGATGCGGACCTGGGCGCGCGGCACCCCGAGCGCGGAGATCGTCTTCAGCGCTGCCGCCTGCATCCAGTAGATGCCGACCGGTTTCTTGTAGCGAACGTCGTCCTGGAAGCGGATATCGACGAAATCGCCACTCTCGACCATCTGCTTGGTCGCCTGGGCAAAGCGAACCTCATCACGGTCGATCGGCGGGATGGTGAAGAAGCCCGGCAGGAACAGCACCAGGCAGGTCAGCGTCAGGAACAGGATCGAACGCCATTGGCTGGCCGTCGCGAACTCAAACGCCATGAACAGCCTGCGGCTCGAATGCGCAGGTTTTACAGACTGTTGCCCTGCTCCGAAGCGCCGGGGTTGGAGGCTATCCACCATGGGTTTCGCATACGATGAAACCGCAGCGCAAACAACCGTGCTGTTCCGCTTTCCCGCGCGATCATTGCACGCGGATCACAACGGTATCCGCTGCCCCCGTGGCGTCGATGACGGTGAGCCGCGCGAAGCCCGGCCCCGGCGGATCGATCAGGCGCTGCCGCCGGCTGTCGATGTCCCCGGCTGAGACACCGTTCACGAGTACCGTCAGCGGCAGCACCCCGCCGGCGACCTTGACCGGCATCGGCGCATGACGGCCGCCCTCGGATTGATCGACGTCGATGCGTGAGCCGTTCAGCGGAAACTGGATGTGTGGCGCCTGGTCGTTGCCGCTGCGGACCAGTTCGCCGAGCGGCCGGAACCGGCGCAGCGGCGGCGGCAGTTTCGCGTTGGAGGCGACCAGCACTCCCCGCGGCGGCTTCGGCAACGCCGCCGGGATTTTCCCGGTACGCGCAAAGGCATCGAACAGGATCGGCGCCGCCGCCGTTCGTCCGACCAGGCCCGGAACCGGCGCGCCGTCCGGACGGCCGACCCAGACGCCGATGGTGATGCGGCCGTCGAAGCCGACCGACCAAGCATCGCGATAGCCGTAGCTGGTACCGGTCTTGAACGCGATCCTGTTGTGCACACCGTTCTCCGGCGGCGGCGTGCCGAGCAGGACATTGCCGACCTGCCAGGCCGCGGCTTGATCCATCAGCCGCATCGTGTCGCGGCCGTCATTCGGCTGCATGATCTCGCGCAGCGGCTTGGTCGCACCAAGCCGCGCCAAACCGGAATAGAGCTGGGCGAGATCCTGCAGCGTGATGCCGACGCCGCCGAGGCCCATCGCAAGCCCTGGTGCCTCGTCCTTCGGCAGCACGAGGTTGGTGCCGGCCTGCTTCAGCCGCGCCGACAGCCGGCTCGCGCCGACGCGGTCGAGCAGCGCGATCGCCGGGACGTTCAGCGACAATTGCAGCGCCTTGCGGATCGGCACCGTGCCCTGGAACGTCATGTCGAAATTTTCCGGCGCATAGGAGCCGAAGCGAATTGGCCGATCCTCGATCAGACTGTCGGGATGGACAAAACCGTCTTCGAAGGCGAGGCCATAGATAAACGGCTTCAGCGTGGAGCCCGGCGAGCGCACCGCGCGCGTCATGTCGACCTGCCCGGCGCGCCGCTCGTCGAAATAATCCGCGGAGCCGACGCGCGCAAGCACGTCGCCCGTCTCATTGTCGACCACGACGATCGCAACCGAGACGTCAGGTCCCTGGGCGATGGCGCGGTCGCGCGCCAGCGCCTCCAGGTTCCGTTGCAGGGAGGCATCGAGCGTCAGCTTGATGACGGGCGCATCCTTCATCGTCGCGATCGCCTGATCGGAGGAATGCGGCGCCAGGATCGGGATCTGCTTGCGCAGCTTCGGCACCGGCGTGGCCCGGGCCTGCGCGGCGTCTTCCTTCGACACCGCGCCGTCCTCGACCATGCGGTCGAGCACGCGGTCGCGCGCGGCGTGGGCGGCTTCCGGATAGCGATCGAGCCGGCGCCGCTCCGGCGATTGCGGCAGCGCCACCAGCAGCGCGGCCTCGGCGAGCGAAAGCCGCTTCGGCTCCTTGCCGAAATAGGCGATCGAGGCGGCGCGCACGCCCTCGAGATTGCCGCCGAACGGCGCCAGCGCGAGATAGAGATCGAGGATCCGGTCTTTGGAGAGCCGCCGCTCCAGTTCAACCGCGCGCACCATCTGCCGCAGCTTTGCATAGACCGAGCGCTGGTGCCGCGGCTCGATCAGCCGCGCCAGCTGCATCGTGATCGTCGAACCCCCGGAGACGATACGGCCCCTTGTGAGCAGCTGGAATCCGGCCCGCGACAGCGCCAGCGGATCGACGCCGTGATGCGCGTAGAAGCGTTTGTCCTCATAGGCGAACAACAGTTTCAGATAAGTGGGATCGACCGATGCCTTGGCATCGACCGGTAGCCGCCAGCGTCCATCCGCCATCGCATAGGCGCGCAACAGTTTTCCATTTCGGTCGATGACCGTGGTCGAGACCTGCTGCGCCTGCGCAAGCGGCAGCGGCCCGAGCGAGGCGACCCAGGCGGCGAAGGCCGCAGCAACCATGACGAGCACGATCGCGACAGCGCCGGCAATGCGAAGCACCAACCGCCCGCTACGCTTGTCGTGCCCGGGCTTGACCCGGGCATCCACGTCTTGCTTGCCAGCGGACACGTCCCTGGATGGCCGGGTCAAGCCCGGCCATGACGAGAAGAGTTTTGGACGCGCGTCCTTGCTCATTCCACGATCACTCATTTCGTCGGCTTCACCTCGACCGCGCCGGTGCCGCTGCGGCCGTAGCGCGAGGGGTTGTACATGTCCTCGACATAGGCCTGCGGTAGCACGTATTTTCCGGGCGACACCGCGCGCACGACATAGGCGACCGTAAACACCGACTTGTCGTTGGCGCCCCGGTCGATCGCCGCGGTGAAGCGGTCATCGCGGAACTCGGTGTTCTTCGGCTCGACGCCGTCCTCGATCCAATCGAGCGTGCCGGAATCGCCCGACGACACCAGGTTCGGGTTGTCGATCTCGAGCCCGGCCGGCAGATAGTCGGCCACCATGATGTGACCGAATTCCGGTTTGGCTTCCGTCACCTTCAGCACAACCGCGAAGCGGTCATTCTGTTTCGCCTTGCTGACGTCGGCCGGCTTGCCGTCGAGCGTGAAATAGCTGCGCTCGATCTTGAAGCCGTTGGAGGCGGCGGGCTCCGGCGTCACCGGCGAGCCCGACACCGAGATCACCGCCTGTACCGGCGCGTCACCGGTGTTGGTAATCTTGAGCGGCTGGCCCGTCATCTCGTCGGCCTTGTAGCTGCGATAGACCGCGGTCTTGACCGGCTGACCGTTGATGTCGAGCGCCATCGTCTCCTTGGCGAGCGCGCGTGCCGCCAGCACCATCCACGCATTCTCCTGCGTCGATGTGTAAGGCGACAGACCCCGCGCCGCTTCGACCCGCAGCACGGCCTGCGTCAGCGTGGTGCGCGGCGCATTGCCCTCGCCCGCGAGCGAGACCAGCGCCGCCGCATCGCGCAGCGCCGAGCCGTAATCGACCCGCCCGAACTCGATCACGGGTTTGGGGTTCAGCGCGTCGAGCGCGGCACCATAGACCCGCTCCGCCCTCGCCTTGTCGCCGACCAGTGCCAGCGCCGCGGCAAGCTGCGCCTTGGAGATCGGCGTCGCCAGATTGTTCAGCTTGGTGTCGGCGAGATAGCGCAGGTCACCGATCGGCGCAGCACCATTGCGTGCGAGCACGTAGAGGCCGTAGGCCAGATCGCGGCCGCCGTCCTTCTCCGGCTCGTTGGCATTGACCACCGAGTTCCTGACGCGGTCGAGTGCGTTCTTGAACAGCACGTCCGGCACCGCAAAGCCCTTTTCGCGGGCCCGGGTCAGGAAGTCGGTGACGTAGGCGTCGAGCCATGCGTCGTCGCCGCCTGCCGACCACAGGCCGAACGAGCCATTCGATCCTTGTCGCGCCAGCAGCCGCTCGATCGCGTCGCGGATGCGCTGGTCGACCGCGGTGTCCATCGCAAGATGGGCGCCGGCGGCGAGATCGTTGACGTAGAGCAGCGGCAATGCGCGGCTGGTGATCTGCTCGGAGCAACCATAAGGGTAGCGGTCGAGCGCCTTCAGGATGCTCGCCGCATCGAGCGCGGTCGAGAGGCTCGCCGAGATCGAGACGCTGCCGGTGCCCGGCACGAGATCGGAGAACATGTCGGACGTCAGCGTCAGGCTCTCGCCCTTCGCCAGCGTGCGGATCGAGCGGCGCGCCAGCACCTGGGTCGCCGGCTTGACATCGAGCGCATAGTGCCGCGCCAGTGTCATCCCGTTCGGCCCTGAAATGTCGACGTCGAAATCGGCGCGCCCCGCGCCGCCGGCCTCGAGGCCGAGCGACAGCGAGGTGCGCTGCTTGGCGGCGAGCTTCACAGTCGTGGCCGAATTGCCCGAAGCCTTGATCGGGCCGCTCGCCTTGACGCTGACGGCGTAATCGCCGGCGGCGCCCTCGACGTTGTCGATATCCATGCTGATGGTGCCCTTGTCACCGGTCAGCAGGAAACGCGGCAATGTCGCGGTCACCACCACGGGATCGCGCACGATGACATCAACATTGGCGCGGCCGAGCTTGGTGGCACTCCACGCCACCGCCATCACCCTCGCCGTGCCGGCGAATTCGGGAATGTCGAAGCTCACCTCGGCAGTGCCGTCGGGACCGACCGTGACGATGCCGGAATAGAGCGCGAGCGGCTTCTGCGTCGGCGGCGAGCCCTGCAGCTCGGCGCCGGCTGCGTCACCGCCGCTGCGGATCTGACCCTGGGTGCCCTGCATGCCGTCGATCAGCTGGCCGTAGAGGTCGCGGATCTCGGCGGTCAGGCGGCGCTGGCCGAGATAGTAGTCGTCCGGCGCCGGCGGCTTGTAATTGGTCAGGTTGAGGATGCCGACATCGACTGCGGCCAGCACCACCTTGGCGTCCTCGCCGGAATTGAGCCCGCCGAGCTTGACCGGAATCTTCAGCGTCGTGCCCGGCCGCACCAATGCGGGCGGCGAAAGCTCGACGGCCAGCGTGCGTGTCTTTTTGTCGATGCCGAACCATTTCAGCCCGATCGCGCGGCCCGGCATGCGCCCGGCGGCGGCATCGAGCGGACGGCGCAGCGTCGTCATCACGTAGGCGCCGGTGCCCCAGTCCTTGCCGACCGGGAGCTTGACCTGCTGGGTGCCCTCCTTGACGTCGACGCTTTGGGTCGTCAGCAGGCGGTCGCCCAGCACATAGACCGTGAGCTTGCCGGCGGTGCGCGCGTTGACCGACACCGTCATGGTGTCGCCGGACTGATATTCCGGCTTGTCGATCGAGGTTTCGAGCAGGTCGGGCGTGTCGGCGCTGCCGTCGGAGTACCAGCCGACATCGAACTGCACCGACGTCACCGGACCGTCGGCATCGGGCGATTTCACATCGAGCCGGTAGCGGCCGGGCTGCGGCTGGAAGGTCAGGCGCATCGGCTTGTCGGCCGCGAGATTGACGTCACCGTCGGCGACGCGGCGGGTCGATTTGACCGGCTCATACTGCCAGGACGAATTCTGCCGGTACCACTGGTAACGCGACTCCAGCTTCAACAGCTCGTAACGCAGTCCATTGCGCGGCAGCTGCTTGCCGTCGGGCGCGACGAACACGACGTCGAACTCGGCCTTGTCACCCTCGGCCACGCTCTTGTCGCCGAACAGCGGCTTGACGCCGATCAGCGAGGCCACTGGGGCCACCGGCAGCACGATCTTGCGCTCGACCGAGCGGCCGCCGGTCTCCGCCATGCGGATGAAGATCTGGGCTTCCTGCGGACGGGTCGAGGCCGGGACCTTCTCGAGCTTGACCGGGAAGCTCGCCGCGCCATTGGCATCGGCCTCCGGCAGGTCCTCGATCGGGGTCCGCTCGTTGCTCGCGGTTTGCTCATCGTAGACGCCGAACTGGTAGCCGGCATAGCCGGGCCGGCCGGCCGCGCTAGGTGCGACCAGCATGTCGCCCTCGAGCTGCAGCCCGGAGGCCGGCGCGCCATAGAGGAAGTGGCCGGAAACCTGAAGTTCCACTGGAACTTCAGCTCTGATCACCTTCTCCTTGCTGGTCAGGTCGAATTCGATCCGCTCAGGGATGTAATCCTCGACCATGAAGGTGGTCTCGCCGACCGACGAGCCCTTGGGATCGGTAAAGACGCGGGCCCGCCAGGTACCGGTCGGCACCGCGGAGTTCAGCGCCAACGCCAGCATGCGGCCGCCGGCGCCCTGGTCGGGCAGCACGGTGCGGCGGAATTCGACGCCGTCAGGCCGCTCGATCACCATGGTCAGCGGCGTCCCGGTCAGGGCGTTGCCCTGTCCGTCGCGCAGTAGCGCGGTCAGATAGACGGTCTCGTTGGAGCGGTAGACGCCGCGCTCGGCGTAGACGAAAGCGTCCGCGCCGGCCGGGATCGCGCGCCCTGCGACGCCGCGGTCGGTGAGGTCGAAGGCGTTGGTCTTCAGGCTCAGGAAGGCGTAGTCGGCCTTCTCGCCCGTCACCGTCAGCAGTGCCGGCGACAATCCGCCCTCGCCGCGCGCCAGCCCCTGCTCGAACAGCACATGGCCTCCTGCATCCGTCTTGCGGGTGGCCAGGATCTCGTTGTTGCGGGCGACCAGCTTCACCTCGGCATTGGCGACCGGTTCGGTCGAGGCCAGCGAATTGACGAAGACGTGGATACCGTCATTGCCGGAGAAGGCCGACAGGCCCATGTCGGAGACGATGAACCATTGCGTCGCCAGCGTGCCATCGTCATCGCTGCCCGGCCCCTTGGCCGCCGCGGTCATGACATAGACACCCGGCTGCAGGTCGCCGAGCGCCTGGTCGACCGGAAATGCGGTCACGACGTCCTGGTTCAGCGTCGTGGCGGTGGCGAGCTCGCCGGACCACACCTTGACGCCGCGCTGGTCGCCGAGATCGGAGAGCTGATAGCGGCTCAGCGTGCTCTGGAAGTCGCTGTCGATCACGGTGTTGATCAGGTTGCGGTCGCCGATCCGGAACACGTTGACCGTGACCGCCGGCGTGTTGACGCTGACCACCGGGATACCGCGCTGGCCGGTCCGCGGCAGCACATAGGCCCGCCCAGTGAACCGCACGAACGGCTTGCGGTCACGGACATAGATGTTGAACTCAGCGGATTTCGGCAGGGTTTCCTTGACGGTCGACGGCAGGCCGGCGCGCAGATTGATGTTGTAGCGCTCGCCGTGCTTCAGCCCGTCGACGCAGAGCTGCTGGCCTTCCGCCGACAAAGCCGGCTTGTCGGTGCCGGCCAGTGCGAGATACGGCGCGAAGTCGACGCGCTTGGCCAGCTCCTCGGAGAACTGGAAGCAGGCCCGCGGCGAGGCCGCGTCGGAATCGACGGTATAATCGAGCAGCCGGAAGCCGTGCTCGTCGCGCATCTTCTCATACTGGCCCCTGACATCGGCGACCTCACGCAGGTCGAGCGACAGCCGCAGCGCGTCGAGCGCCGGACGCCACAGCTTGCGCTCCGCGAGCGCCTTGCCGAGCACGGCCAACGAATCGGCCTCCTCGCCCGCATTGCCGGCGCGCTGATAAGCGATGTAGGCGGCAGTGGAGGCGCGCTCCATCAGAAAGGTTTGCTCGCTGGAGCTGGCGGAGCGGATCTGGAACACGGTCCTGGCAAGCCGCAGCCAATTGGCGCCGTCCTCGGGCGCGGTTGCGGCGATCTGGCCGAGGATCGTGAGCCCGCCGCGGAAATCATTGCGCCTGAAGGCTGCGTCCGCGTCGGTGCGCAAGGTCGCGGCCGACTTGTTGACCGCGCCCGCCTCGCTCTTGATCTGGGCTTCCAGCTTGATTGCGGAATCCGCGAGGTCGTCGCGCCTGAAGGCCTTGTCCGCGGCCTGGGCGCTCACCAGGCCGAGCGCCAGCGTGGCGCAAATTGCGGCCGCACGAACCAATCCGATCATGATGGAGCTCCTGAACGCCCCGCGGTCGAACGCCGCGTTGGGGCTAAAAAATGCGCGAAAAGGTGACGGAGTGAAGGCGCTGACATGAACGGACGAAAACGTCGCAGATTGCATTGCCGACATTCCTTCGACCTGCCCCGGCGGCAGCGTCATGCCGGCTCGGCGGGCGGGTCTGGCCAACACAGGACGGGACCCCTGCTCGCCTTTGTCGTCTGACCACAAAAATCGGTTCGGACGGACTTGGCGGAAAGGCGGATTTTTCATATTGCGGGTGCTACAAGGCGGCCACGGTCCCGTAGCTCAACTGGATAGAGTAGCGGATTTCTACTCCGCGGGTTGCAGGTTCGAATCCTGCCGGGATCGCCACGCCACTCCCCCTTCGATGAAGCCATTTTCCGGAAGCCGCGAAGCCGGCCGGAAACAAAGCCGGGGTAGCGTTCCGTCATTGCACCAAAAGGGGATTCGGTCATGTGGGATTTCATCAACGAATTGTACCGGGATTTCTGCCTGGCTCGCCTGCAGGAGATGCGGAAGCTCGAGCAACATATCTGAACAGGCGCGGAGCATGGACCACGATCATCCGTTGGCCGGCGCCTTCCTGACCGGCAATGGTGATTGCCGCGGTGGTCTGGGTGACAATTGGACCTCCGCCGGGGCACAAGAAGGTCACCAACCAACACCAGACTGTCGCGAGACGCTAACGCCCGTATGAATACGGGTTGCTCGAACCTTGGCGCCAGTCTCGCAGACAGACCATGACTGGGATTGCGGGCCCAGGTTGAAACAGACCGCCGCCGGGACAATTCATTTCGAGCCCGGCGGCGTGGTTTCGTTGGCGACCCCAACTCTAAGGTTCTCTTAACCACCAACGAAGGCCGCGCGCGAGAGCGTGGACCGATTGCGCGTCCATTCGCGTTGTACAGCGCCATGCGTACAACGGGTCATTGGGTCATCGTTGCGGTGTGGGGCGCGGCAGTTCTCGCCACGCCCATCGCAACCGCCGACGCACAACAGGTGCAGGCCGGAACGTTCGCGTGTCGTGGCGGCCCCGATACCGGGTTCGTCCTGGGCGCGGTGACCAATCTCGATTGCGTGATGCACGCCGACAGCGCACCGGACAGTCGTTACGTCGCAGCCATTCCCAACCTCGGCATTTTCATCGGCGACCAGGAAGTCGCACTGGCCTGGAGGGTGATGGCGCCGGTGCCGTGGCTCGGGCTCGACCAACTCGCCGGCAGTTACACGCACGAAAGCGGCGCGGGCGACAATGTCCTCACCCGCGGCACGAATACACCGATCACGCTGCTTCCGTTGAACGGGGATGCTTTCTCGACTCCGCCGGTCAAGATCGAGAGCCTGGAAATTCGGCCGATGGATCGCTCATCCTGAACGAAGCCAGGTACCGGCTGCCGAAATGCACAATGCCGATGCTCCTGGCGCGCAAGTCGGTGAGGCATTCCGTGGCAAGAGGCACGCGAGCACAATCTAGCGGCAGATTGCCGAGAATTGCGGCTTGATCCTCATCCAACAAGCCGCCTGAATTCACGTACGTTCCGTTCATGTGAGAGGGTTCACAGGCGTATCGCAATTCGAGTGCTAAGCTTCGAGAATTCTTACAACCATTCTGCTGACGAATTTCATGGCGAAGCTCTTGACGGTCACCGTAACGGTGTTTGCTGTTCTGGCAATGCTGCGGGGCCAGCCTAACGCGTTTGTTCCGCTACCTACGCAGCCGATGCCTAGCGCTCTCATTCCCTGACGTCCTGGAAAGCGCCGGACAAGCATTCTGGCTGATGCTGCTGTGTAGCTGCCTGGGCACTTTTCTTGTCTGGGCCCTCTACGAGATCGAGCAATTGCGAGACCGGCACCGTCAACGAGCCGACCTTGTACGCAACGCAATGAAGTTCGTCGTGCCGCGGACCAAAAGTCGGAGATAGCGCATGCCGTTCGGCGACATCGAGAAGAGCAACTTGTGACGGCACCGGGCGAGGATAGAGATCGCTCATCGCTCGGCGCAGCGCCCGGAATGCACAACGCCGCCCGCTTGAAATATATGCGGACGGCGCTGCTCCTAGCCCCAGGAAGGTGATGCAAAATCCTGACAGCTCCAACTCTGCACGTTCTGTGCCAGCGATCATGGCCCATATGGGCTATTTGACTGGCGAGAAACGAAGCTAGGTTAAGCACCGAGGCGCTGGTGACGGTGCCTCACGACCAAAGTGTCAACTTGGCCTCAGCGTGGCCCACGCGCTGAGGTCATTCTTTTTGATGTTCACGGTCTGCTCTGAAATCGCGTCTTGTCTTTTATCATTCAGCGCACGAAACAATTCCGTAGTTCTCCGTGCGTGAACAAGGTTCCGACGGCGTTTGAGATGCCGAACGTATTCTGTTCGTCGCGTTGCAGGTTTCGATTCTCGCAGCGATCTTGGGCGGCCTGCTTCGTGATTTCTTAATCTGGAATTGCTTCCTCAAAGCAATTGCCAGCGCTCTCATTGTTCGCCGATATTTTGGGATCGATATGGAAGATTCCGTCCAGATCCGTTGCACTCGTTGCAAGAACGTCTTTCGTGATCGCGCCAAGCGGCTGCAGAACGGTTATTCGCGGCAGTGCCCAAGTTGCGAGATCGTCCTCTTCTTCGACGAGGACTCGCATGATTCAAACATCAAGCGAGCGATGCGAACCGCGCGGCGCGCACGGAAGGAACTACGTGAAAGCGAAGGCGTGAGCGCGAGAAGGGCCGCGGGTGTTCCCTGGCAATACAGCGGGCGCTCGGCATCGAACTCTCGGGGAACCGAAGACGACGGTGCCGATTGAGTTTGGCGCCGGGGGCTACCGCACTATCCGCCTCGGCCGGCATTTTCCGAGGCACGGTCGAGCCACTGGCGTGTCGACTCGTCACTCCAGCCGGGAACGGCGAAGCGCGCCGCCGGCGTTGCAGACGCGGGCGAACGAACGGTTGCGGGTTGGCGTGTATGGGAGTGACGCCGTGTCGCGGCGCTCGCAGACACGCACAGGATGACCAGCAGGCGAAGTGCCAAGACACAACGCATTTGCTCCTGACGACCATCGCGACCGCGCCGAGAGAACGATCGCGTCGCCTGTTTGCTCGGCCGATGCGCCATTCCCATTTAGACCCCGCCGGCTTTCAATTTTTCCAGCATCTGGTCGATCCGCTTGCGTTTTGTTGCGGCCCGCACGCTGCGGTCGATCCAATGCAGATAGTCATGCGTTGATACGGCGGACTTTCCTTAACCGCGGACACTCTACTAAGGCCATTCGCCGTGATCCACAAATCGCTCCGCCAGATGACAGCGCCTGCCAGGCCCCCGGTGAGGTGACCGGCGACGCCGTTCAACAAACCAAATGGTGTGTAGCCGGCACAAGAATTTCGTCAGGAATGACCGTGTATGGAAGACGGGTCCAACGCCCGGAGAGGACGACATGCGGAACCTGAATACTGTGCTGAGCAAGCTGAACGACCGTCTGCTGCGGCTGGAGGGCGAGCTGTTCGTGCTGCGATCGATCGCACGCGCTGCCCTGACCTCCGGCGACGAGTCCGCGGTCCGCACCCGCAAACTGCTCGAAGGCGCCAAGCTCGCGCTGGCAGACGAAGCCGAACGGCCGCTGGACGCCGCGACCGGAAAATACGTCGCGGCCGCGATCGCCATGGTCGAAGAGCTGCTCGAGAATCCTCGCGAGGCAGCCCCGCTGTTCAGGGTGATCGATGGCGGCAAGCGCGACGATTAGCCTGCGGTCGGGAATTACGGACCGGGCCTAGCTCGCGCCCTGCACGGCCCTGTCATACGCCTCGATCGTGACTTGCGCCCTGACCGCAACATCCGCGGCCGTCATGCCCGGCTTGTAGAGGCTGCTGCCGAGACCGAAGGCGCGAATGCCCGCCTTCACATACTCCGCGAAATTCTGGTCCGAGACGCCGCCGACGGCGGCGAGCATCACATCCGGCGGCAGCACGGCGCGGATCGCCGAGATGCCGGAAGCGCCGAGCACGCTTGCCGGAAAGAACTTCAGGCTCGAGGCGCCCGCGCGGGCGGCGAGCAGCGCTTCCGTCGGCGAGAACACGCCGGGCATCGTGATCATCGCGTGGTGCCGGGCGCGCGCCAACACGTCGACATCGACGTTCGGCGACACCATGAGTCGTCCGCCGGCGCCGTGGAGACGATCGACGTCTCCCGCGGTCAGCACCGTGCCGGCGCCGATCAGGACATCAGCGGGCGCACGCTTCGCCGCAATCTCGATCGAACGGAACGGCTCGGGCGAGTTCAGCGGAATCTCGATCGCGGTCATATCAGCCTCTAGCAGCGCGCCGACGATGCCCAAAGCCTCGTCCGGCTTGACGCCGCGCAGGATCGCGACCAGCGGACGCTTCATCGGAGGAAACGGAATGCTCATGGGCTAATCCCTCAATTGGTCCAGATCGCCGCCGCGGCGCCGGCGAGACCATGGCGAACCGCCTCCTCCGCATCCATCACGTTGAGCGGTATCGAAAGGCTTTCGAGCGCGATCCGATAGAGCCGTTGCAGCCGGCCCGATGCAATCAGCGTAACCGGCGTTCGCTCCCGCTCCGCAAGGCCGGCCGCGAGCTCCGCACCGATTAACGTGCCGGAGATCGTCTCACGGGCCGCCTGCGCGCTGCCGCCGAACAGCAACTGCCGGGATCGCACCCGAAACAGCAAATTGGCCGATAGCGCCGGCGTTGCGAACGCCTCGATGACAGCAGAGCGGAACGCATCGGTATCAACGGCCTCTTCCGCTCCGGCGACGGCATGCGACAGAACAGTGTCGCGCGCAACCACGCTGAACAACTCGCCGGTCATGAAGGTCGCAAAGCGCTCGACCGTTCCACCGCGCAGGCGCACCCATTTGGAATGGGTTCCCGGCATGCAAACTAGGGCCTCACCCGGCGCATCCAGACCGAGCGCGCCGAGCAACTGGGTTTCCTCGCCACGCATCACATCAGGGGCCGCAGCATCGCGCTGTGCAATCCCAGGCAGGATGCGGATATCGCGCGGCTGCCCGCTGACCACGACGGCGCCTTTGAGGATATCGGAGAGATGCGCCGGCGTGTCGACATAGCCGGCCTCGACCCAGCCCTGCCGCGCGCCAGCCATGCCGCAGATCACGACCGGCAGACTGGCCGCCGCGCCCAATGCGTCGAGATGCGATTGCAGCACCGGCGCGAAGCCGGTCCTGGCGGCCGCCGTCATGCCCTCGTCGCTGCGCCGTTCGCCGAACACCTCGCCGCCAGCGCTCATCAGCCAGAGCCGGAAGCTGCTGGTGCCCCAATCGACCGCGACATAGGAAGGCCCGCTCATCGCGCTCTGTTCCACGCTTTTTGGTTTCCGGCTCGGCGATGGCGCCGCTGACCAGACGCGATAACGGCGTTCATCACGCCGCGCAAGGCGCGCCAATATCGCGACGCTACGCGATCACGCGCGCGTGCGACCGCCGAGCCCTGTTCGCGTCTGTGAGTGCGCGGCTCGGTTACCGCGCGCCCTTCAGCGTACAGGAGGTCGTGCAGGTCGTGACGTTGCCATGGTCACACTTGATGCAGGCGTTGACGCACTGATCCATGACCTTGGGATTGTACTGACTATAAAGATTGGCCGCGCAGCTGTTGGTCGATCCCGTGACCTCCGGGTCGGACCAGCAACCGGACAGTAAAAATGCTGCGGCACTCAAAATGGCGACCTTGCGCATAAGGCCTCCTGCCACGCTCTATCCAAGTATCCTTGCAAGTAACCTTGATAGGTTAGGTTAAATTTTGGTTTCAATTGCGACCTGGTCCGGAAGCGGTATTGCTTATCCACCGGACATTTCCCCAAGGTCCGGGCCCACACCGGCAAGGCCGTCAGGCGACCCCGCCTGGCGGCTTTGTTGCCCAGCAATGCACAAGGATACCAACAAGATGGCCCGAAAGCCGCGGTGGTCGTTCAAGGAGGACCGACGACTGATGGAATTGGCGCGCTCCTCCAAGTCACTGGAGGAGGTCGTGAAGGCGACCGGCCGTTCGCCGGAGCGAATCAAGAAGATGGCGATGCGCCTTGGCCTCTCCATCAAGCCGCGTGGCGCCACCAAGAAATAGTTTGAAATACGGCCGCGGCCGCTGAGCTCGGCCGGGCAGAGCGCGTTTCAACGAAGTGGCACCGATCCGCTTGAAGACGACGTGTCAGAAAATAAATATCTAGGGTTCCGGGGGACAATCTTCCTTGGCCCGCACCGGGATCGCCTTGACCTCGCCCTCGGTCTTGACCTCACGCCCGGCCTTGACCTCGCGCTCAGCCCTGGCCTCTTGTTCATCCCCGCCCGCTCGCGTGCAGGTGGTCAGCACGAAAGCCACCCGGCTGCATTGCCACGCAGGCCCGAGCGCCGCGCTCGACACCGGTTCTGGCGACGCCAGCGTCAGGGATAGATACGCTACCAAAACGGCACCCGCCGCGGCTGCGGCAGCCAGTGCCGCGCCCGTTCCGGACCACAGCTTGGACATCATGGCCTTGGTTCCCGTCGATCTCTGGGAGTCGAGGCAGCCCGCCTGCCCGCGTGTGACCGGAATCACAACCGGGACCAAGCAGTCCAGCCCGAGTCTTTGGGCTCGATGTGGGAGCGATATTGCACTGCCGCAAGGCAGGGTCAGCGCGCCGGCTCGATCACATTACAGTTGGTCCGACCCGACATCAGGCAGTCCTGCATCTTGCTCGCCGCCGTCAGGTCATGCGCAAGCCAGAGACCGACCGCGAGCATGATCACCGCGACCAGCAGTCCGATCAGCGCCCCACGGCGGTTGCCTCCGTCTTCGGATTCGCTCATGGCCGCTTCGGTTCCCTTTTGCCAGCGCCCGCATCATGACCGTTTGCACGGTTGCGTGCGATCAATTCTGCAACAGTCGCACAACGAAATGCGCAAAGGCAGCAATCGGCCCTGCAATTCCATTGCGGGCTCGCGCGACTCGCGAAAAACTGCTCGCTGGGTGGAGCGCGTGTGCGGGGCGTGCCGGTGAGCGAACAAGAAGCGAGTTACGATTATCAGCGTTACAGGCAGCTGCTCTCGGAAGCTGTCGACGAGACCAGCAGATTGCGGCTGATCAGCCTCCTGATCACCGAAAGGGCGCGCGACAGGCTGGAGGCGCAGCGCGCCTCGGACCGGAGCGCGATGACCGCCGAGACAGTCGCCAAGGTGCTCGGCAATGGCCGGCGCGAGCAGTTTCAGCGCGGCTAGGCCTGTCAGCAGGTTCGGTGACCAACCACTCACCACGCCGGCCGGTAGCCGGGCGCAAACACCGCCGCCGTCCATTTGCCGTCCGCTCATATCTCCTTTGCTCCACAGCCCCTCGTTCACCACTGGCCTTTTCGTTGCCATTCACTTATTGAACGCCGAACCGAACCCCATCCATCAACGAACAGAAAGCAGCAGGCTTCCTCTATGAGTGGCTTCAAGGAACCGGGTTTTGCCGACCGCCAGAAAGCGGCCCTGCAGGCGCGGCAAAACCTCCTCAACAAGTTTCGCACCCAGCCGGGCGCTGACGATCCGACCGTGAAGGCACGGGCCGAGGAGCGCGCGGCTATCGCCGAACGCCGCGCCAAGGCCAGGGAAGCCCGTGAAATCGAGAAGGCCGAACGGAAGCGCCGCGAGGAAGAGGCCGCCGCAGCGGAGGCCGCCCGCATTGCGCGGGAGAAGGAAGAGGAAACCGCACGACTGGCTGCGCTCGAGGCCGAGCAGAAGGCCAAGCGCGACGCCCGCTACGCGGCGCGCAAGGAGCGCGGCAAGAAGAAGCGCTGAGGCGTAACCAGGCCCGCCACGACGGCGGGCCTGTGAAGGATGAGCGGTGGCAGCGATCAGTTCTTCTTCATGCCGTCATCTTTCTTCATCATCGCGCCGCCATCCTTCTTCATGGCGTCGTCCTTCTTCATCATGCCATCGTCCTTCTTCATGGCATCCTTGGACATCGTGCCTTCCTTCTTCATCGCATCGTCCTTGCCCATCTTGTCCTGAGCGAAGGCGGCGGGCGCCAGCGCGAGGCTGAACGAGAGCAGCGCGGCGGAAAGGCCGAGGCGGGTCTTGGTGGTCATGTTGATGATCCCTTGTGTGGTCGAATGTGAGCGCGACGACTTGCCGCTCTCTCCTCGACGCACTTGCGCCGCCGGTTGTTACCTCCAATAACAAATTCTTGAAGCACACCGGCGCGTACGCCCCATCGCTCATCGCGCGCGGCGCAGTGTGCGCCGCAGCAACGGCAAGACTTGCGACCGCCTGCCGGCCCGCACTAACAGGGCGCCTCGAACTATCAGACTAGAGAGGTTTCGCGCGAAGACCGGCTAAGCTAAAGCTCCGCGCCGGTCTAACAGCCACTCAAGAAGCTCTTCAGGGGAACAACCATGCTCATGCCGCCTCGTCCTCGCTTCCGCCCTCGCCGCACCCGCCGTCCTGCGGATGGGTGTCGGGACCGCGCAGGCCGCGACCACGCTGAAGATCTCGCATCAGTTCCCCGGCGGCACCATCGACAAGGGCGACTTCCGCGACAGGCTGTGCCGGATGTTCGCGGCCGAGGTCGCCAAGCGCTCGGGCGGCGACCTCACTGCCGAGGTCTATCCGAACTCCTCGCTGATCAAGACCAACGCGCAGTTCTCGGCGATGCGCAAGGGCGCGCTCGATCTCAGCCTCTATCCGATGCCCTATGCCGGCGGCGAATTGCCGGAGACCAATATCGGCCTGATGCCGGGCCTGGTCACAACCTACGACCAGGGCCTGCGCTGGAAGAAGGAGCCCGTCGGCAAGGCGCTGAGCGACTTCCTCGCCGACAAGGGCATTCTGCTGATCTCCTGGGTCTGGCAGGCCGGCGGCGTCGCGAGCCGCTCCAAGGCGATCGTGGCGCCCGAAGACGCCAAGGGCCTCAAGGTGCGCGGCGGCTCGCGCGAGATGGACATGGTGCTGCAGACCGCCGGCGCCGCCGTGCTGTCGGTGCCGTCCAACGAGATCTACGCCGCGATGCAGACCGGCGCCTGCGATGCCGGCATCACCTCCTCCACCAGCCTGATCTCGTTCCGCCTCGAGGAGGTCGCGAAGTCGCTGACCTCGGGCGCCGGCGCCTCCTACTGGTTCATGCTGGAGCCGTTGATGATGTCGAAGGCGATCTTCGACAAGCTGCCGAAGAACCAGCAGGACGTCATCGTCGCCGTCGGCGCCGACCTCGAGGCGTTCGGCCGCAAGGGGGCGCAGGACGACGATATTGAAGTCACCAAGGTCTATGAAAAGGCGGGCGCCAAGGTCAGCGCGCTCGACGCCGCCATTGTCGGCAAGTGGCGCGACATCGCGCGCGACACCGCCTGGAAGGACTACGGCGCCAAGACGGCGACATCAGCCAACCTGCTGAAGCTCGCAAGCGACGTCGCCGCATGATGCATGGTCCGGTCGCGGATCAAGCCGAAGCCCCAAGCATGGCCACCGGCAATACACCCGTGGCGCTGCTCGGGCGGGCGCTGTCCGTCTGCAACAACATCATCGTGGTGTTCGCCGCACTCGCCTTGATTGCGGCCTGCGTCATCCTGAGCTACAGCGTGCTCGGCCGCGCCCTGTTCCACAGCCCGAACTACTGGCAGGACGAGGCCGCCGTGTTCCTGCTGGTCGGCGCCACCTTCATGACCTCGGCCTATGTGCAGAGCCAGCGCGGCCATGTCAGCATCGAGGCGTTTGTCGGCCTGCTCTCGGCCCGCGCCAACGGCATCAGGCTGTGGCTGGTCGATGTCGCGAGCTTCGCGTTTTGCACCTTCTTCGCCTGGAAGTCCTGGACCCTGGCGCACGAGGCCTATATCGACGGCCAGGTGTCCAACTCGATGTGGTCTCCGCCGCTCGCCATCCCCTACGGGCTGATGGCGCTGGGCATGACGCTGCTCTGCGTACAGCTCCTTCTGCAAATCCTCATTCCGCTGACCGGTGGCGCGCGCCGATGACCGTGTTTGGTATTGGCGTCTCCTACGGGCTTGCCACCCTGTTTGCGATGTTCTCCGGCATGCCGATCGCGTTCGCGCTCGGTGCGGTCGCCGTCGTCTTCATGGCGATCTACATGCCCGCGGCCTCGCTCGATACGGTGACCCAGAACGTCTACGAGGAGATGGCCTCGATCACGCTGCTGTCGATCCCGCTGTTCATTCTGAAGGGCGCGGCGATCGGCAAATCCCGTGCCGGCCAGGATCTCTACTCGGCGCTGCATGCCTGGCTGCACCGCGTGCCCGGCGGCCTCGGCGTCGCCAACGTGTTCGCCTGCGCCCTGTTTGCGGCGATGGCCGGTTCCTCGCCGGCGACCTGCTCGGCGATCGGCTCGGCCGGCATTCCCGAGATGCGCAAGCGCGGCTATTCCGGCGGCTTTGCCGCGGGGATCATCGCCGCCGGCGGCACGCTCGGCATCCTGCTGCCACCCTCGATCACGATGATCCTGTTCGCCGTCGCGGCCGAGAAATCGCTCGGGCGGCTGTTTCTCGCCGGCATCGGTCCCGGACTGCTGCTGGTGTCGTTGTTCGGCTTCTACGCCGTGTTCCGCTTCCGCAAGGAATACGCCATGGCCCGCGCCGTCTACGACGCGACCGGCAAGGATGCGGCGATCCTGCAGCGCGACGAGTTCACCATGGCCGAGCGCTTCAGCGCGCTGCCGCGCGTGATCCCGTTCGTGCTGCTGTTGACCGGCGTGATGATCGCGCTCTATGGCGGCTACGCAACGCCGTCGGAAACCGCCGGCCTCGGCGGCCTCCTGGCGCTCGGGCTGATCGCCGTGATCTACAGTGTGTGGCGGCCGAGCGACCTGGCGCCGATCCTGCGATCGACCATCCGAGAGTCGACGATGCTGATGATGATCATCGGCATGTCGCTGCTCTATTCCTATGTGATGAGCTATCTGCACATCTCGCAGTCGGTAGCGGAGACGATCGTCGCCATGCATCTGCCACGCTGGGAACTGCTGTTTGCGATCCTGGTGATGGTGGTCGTGCTCGGCTTCTTCCTGCCGCCGGTCTCGATCATCCTGATGACCGCGCCGATCGTCCTGCCTCCGTTACGGGCCGCCAATTTCGACATCATCTGGTTCGGCGTCGTCATGACCATCGTGATGGAGCTGGGCCTGATCCATCCACCGGTCGGCCTCAACATCTTCGTCATCCGCAACGTCGCGCCCGACATCCCGCTGAGCGAGGTGATCTGGGGCACGCTGCCCTTCGTGCTGCTGATGATGTTCGCCGTGCTGATGCTGTGCTTCTTCCCGGAGATCTCGACCTGGCTGCCCAATCTCGTGATGGGGCCGGACGGCGGGCGCTAGACCGGTCACCTGAAGCAATCGTGTCAAACCGGAGCTTCAGGCCGCCTCCTGATCGCGTGCCGCAAGAGCCTGCTCGATCCGGCGGACCAGCAACGCCGTCGGACGTCCCTCGCGCTGCAGCCGGCGGAGCTCATTCCAGAGCCTGATGATTTCGCGGTCTCGCTCGGCGTCCATGGCGGCTCTCTTCTGGAAGCGCCCATCATGAACGAAACAAGAACATAACTCAAGACCCCAACATGCCTTGGCTGGCACTGGAACCAGGACGACGCCCGCGCGACTGGCTCCTTCAGGGATAGCCGTCGCCCGGTGTATCGACCTCGACCACGTCGATCCGCGACACCGATTTGCCCTTGCGCAGGTCCTCGTAGGACGTCTCCGCGCTCAGGCAGAACAGCGTCCTGCGGTCCGCGCCGCCGAGTGCACAGGCGAGCGCGCGACGGCCGGGGACCGCGATGCGCGCACGCTCCACACCATTGCGGTCGATCCGGACAAACACGTCTTCGGTGAACGACGCGACCCAGACTGCGCCGTCGCCATCGAGGCAGATGCCGTCCGGATCATTGACGCGACCGAACCGCCCGCGAAGGCTCAGGCCGCCGTCCGGCGCGATGTCGTAGTCGGCGAGACCACCACCATCCATCTCCGCGACGACGAGCCGGCGATGGTCGGAGGAGACGGCAATGCCGTTGGGAAAGCGCAAGCCGTCGGCGACGACGCGGGCGCTGCCGTCGGGCATCACCAGGATGATGCGGCCGACGGCGCCGCGGCCCTCCGGCGGCGGCAGGTTGAAGCCGAGATCGCCGACGTAGGCACGCCCCTGCCCGTCGACGATCATGTCGTCGATCGTGCCGGTCGCGATCCCGGAGAGATCGGCATACAGCGACAGCGCTCCGCCGGAAAACCGCAGCAGCCGCTTCCTGAACATCGTCAGCACGACGATGTCGCCATCAGGCAGCACGCCGAGACCGCACGGCGTGTCGTCGCTCACCGCAGCATGCTCCTGACGTTCGCCTGACGGGCTGATGCTGAGCAGCGTCCGCGCCATGCAGTCGACGAACCAGAGCCGCCCGCGATGCCAGCGCGGGCCCTCGAAATAGCGGCCGCCATCCAGGATGGTTCTGAGACGGGCAGTCATGACGCAGCGGCCTGAAAGAACAGATCTGACATGAGAAGCGCCCCGCCCCACGTCTGATGAGAATATATCCCCGCTGGAACCCGTCAAACTGGAGTCTCGGGCCCTTCAAAAACGCCCGCAAAATCCCCGGTTCCCGCGGGTTCCGCACGTCTTATTCCATATTTCGCCGTGTTTTCCCTGTTGAGTTGCAGCTGCATTAACACTCGAGAATCGAGGGTGGTGGTAATCTGCGGCGGATGTGCCGCGTACGACGCGTTCCGTTTGTGCCTGATCGTTTCAGGGGGGCCAGGGAATGAACCGTTGCCTACGTCCGCTGGCGTGCCTCGCCACGGTGGCCGTGCTCGCGCTGCTTCCGCTTGAGGCAGGCGCCAAACCGCATCATCAGCACCAGGCCAAGAGCGGCCACGGTGACAAGAAGGCGCATGGCGCCAAGGCGACGCGCGAGAGCGCCGCCGGCAAGCGACGCCATGCCAGGCATGGCGCCGACAAGCGTAAATCAGCGAAGGCCAAATCCGCTTCGTCCAAATCGGCTGAGACCACCAAGGCGCCCGAGCCGGAGAAACCCGCCGGGCCGCAATTGTCGGGCGATCTCGCCGCGGTCAGGGACGCGATCGCCGCGGCGCGCCGCGGCAAGACCAGCGACGCGACCGATATCCAGGCAAAGATCACCGATCCCGTCGGGCGGAAGCTCGTCGAGTGGTATCTGCTGCGCCACTCCGAGTCGAATGCGCCGTTCAGCCGCTATGCGGCATTCATCGCAGCCAACCCGGACTGGCCAAGCGTCACGCTGCTACGCAAACGAGCTGAAGCGCGGATGTGGCAGGAGCGCAGCGATCCGGCCACGGTGCACGCTTTCACGCTCGATCAGCCGATCAGCGCCAAGGGCAAGTTCGCGCTCGCGCGCACGCTGCTCGCCGAAGGCGATCACGACGGCGCCGCGCGGCTGGTGGGCGAGGCCTGGCGCTCGGAAGACCTGTCCGACCGCACCGAGAGCGACGCCTATGACGCATTCAAGGACCTGCTCACGCGCGACGATCATCGCGCGCGCATGGACAAGCGGATCGGCGCCAAGGATCTCGCCGGCGCGAGGCGCGCGGCACAGCACCTCGGCAGCGACGAGCTGGCCATCGTGAAGGCTTGCGGCGCGGTCCGTGGGCAATCCAACAAGGCCGAGGACACACTCAACGACGTGCCGGCGGACGCCCGCAGCGACCTCGGCTACACGCTATGCCGCATCCAGTGGCTGCTCGCGAAGAACAGGATCGACGATGCGGCGCGCGTGACGATTGCGGCCGCGCCCGAGACGATGGCGCAGCAGGACACCGACCAGTGGTGGCGCGAGCGCCGCATCCTCTCCCGCAAGCTGCTCGACCAGGGTGAGTACCAGGCGGCCTATGACGTCATCCGCGCCGCGGCGCCGCCGGACAACCCCTATTACCGCTCCGACATGCACTTCATGCGCGGCTGGATCGCGCTGCGCTATCTCGACGATGCCAGGACTGCGGCGGCGCATTTCGCACGGATCGACGAGGGCCAGACCAACCCGACCGTGCTGGCACGCGCCGCCTACTGGCGCGGCCGTGCCGCCGAGGCGCTCGGCAACACCGCAGCGATGCGGGCCGACTACCAGGCCGCGGCGCGCTACCCGACGGCCTATTATGGTCAGCTCGCGCTGACCAGGCTCGGCCGTGACGGCGTCGAGCTGCGCGCGCCCTCGCCGGCGGCCAGCGCCGGCAGCATGGCGGCCGACGAGCGCGTGCGTGCCGCCGACATGCTCTATGCGATCGGCGAGCCCGACATCGTGCTCTACTTCGCCGCCGACCTCGCCGAGGAAAGCGCAGATGTCGGGATGCTCGAGGCGCTCGGCGAGCTCACCGGCCGACGCAACGATGCCCGCACCATGCTGCAGATCGGCAAGATCGCGCTGGCGCGCGGCTTTGCCTTCGACCATTACGCGTTCCCGGTCATCGGCATTCCGAAGCACACCCCGATCGCCCCCGATATCGGGCCCAGCATGACCTACTCGATCGCGCGCACCGAAAGCGCGTTCGACCAGCGCGACAAGTCAGCGGCCAATGCCGTCGGCCTGATGCAGGTGACGCCCGAAGCCGGCCGCGACACCGCCAAGCGCTTCGGCGTCAGCTACGATTGGAGCCGGATGGTTTCCGATCCGGTCTACAACACCCAGATGGGTGCCGCCGAATTGAGCGCGCTGCTGGCGGAATATCGCGGCTGCCACATCATGACCTTTGCCGGTTACAACGCCGGCCGCGGCCGCGTCCGCGACTGGATCAAGGCCTATGGCGACCCGCGTGACCCCAAGGTCGATCCGGTCGACTGGGTGGAGCGGATTCCGATCTCGGAGACGCGCAATTACGTCCAGCGGGTGATGGAGAATTTCGCGGTCTATCAGGCGCGGTTCGAGGACGCAGGCACGGCGTTGGCGGCAAAGAGCGGCGAGCGCGTCGTGACGCAGGAGAGCGACGCGGCGCCGGCGCAGTAACCACGCTGTCGTCCCGGCAAGGCCGGGACACGGGGTTGCTTCTCAATCCACCTTCACATTGGCGGCCTTGATCATCGGCCACCATTTTGCAATCTCCGCCTTCTGCCAGGCGCCGAGTGCGTCCGGCGTCAGCTGATCCTTTGGCGGCATCTGCAAGCCGAGATTTTCGAGCTGCTTCTTCACCGCAGGATCGTTCAGCGCCTGGATCGCCGCGATGTTGAGCCTGGCCACGATGTCCTTCGGCGTGCCCTTCGGCACCCAGAGGCCGGACCACAGCGTCATGTGGAAGCCCGGCAGGCCGGCCTCGTCGACCGTCGGGACTTCGGGCGCGTTCGCGACCCGCTTGGAATCGGTAACCGCATAAGCGCGGATGTTGCCGGCGCGGACCTGGTTGATCGAATTCGACGTCTGGTCGACGATGATATCGATCTGGCCGGCGACGAGGTCGTTCAGAGCCGGCCCGGTGCCGCGATACGGCACGTATTGCAGCTTGATGCCGGAGACGTTCTCGAAATAGACCCCGGCGATGTGGCTGCCGCTGCCGGCGCCGGCGGTGCCCGCGGTCGGCGGCGCCGGTCGCGACTTCAGCCACTCCAACAGTTCCTTCAGCGACTTCGCCGGCACGGCGTTCTTGCTGACGATGATCATCGGATTGCTCGGCAGCAGCACCACCGGCTCGAGATCATCGACGAGGTCGTAGCCGAGCTTGTAGATCGCGCCGTTCGCAACATGGGTGCCGAGATGACCGAACGAGACGGTGTAGCCGTCCGGCGCCGCGCGCACCGCACGGCCGACGCCGAGCGAGCCGCCCGCTCCGGTCACGTTCTCGATCAGAACCACCTCGCCGAGCGACTGCTTCATGCGCTCGGCTAGGATGCGCGCCATCGCATCCGACGGACCGCCGGCGGCGAACGGCACGACGATGGTGATCGGGTGCGCGGGCCAGGTTTCCGCCGAAACGCTCCCGGTGAACGCCAACATCGCCAGCACGGCCAGAACCAGTTTCCGCATCACGCGCTCCCCTCAATCTTCGTTGTCGTATCATTTTCGAAGGGCCACCTTTCAACAAGATGGCCCTTCGGACGAGGCGTCAGAACTGCGAGAAGTCGATCGGCTTGTGCCTGTCGAGCGCGCGGGTCACCGGCGGCAGCGGGTATTTCAGGCCGCTGGCGCAATTGAACAGCATCACGCGGTCGGCCTTGGTGACGCGGCCGTCGGCAAGGCTCTGCTTGTAGGCGGCATAGGTCGCAGCCCCCTCGGGGCACAGCAGCAGTCCCTCCTCGCGCGCGACCTCGTTGAGGGCGGCGGTGATCTTGTCGTCGTCGACCGCGATCGCAAATCCCTTGCTCTCGCGCACCGCGCGCAGGATGAGAAAGTCGCCGATCGCCTGCGGCACGCGGATGCCCGAGGCGATTGTGTGAGCGTCCTCCCAGCGCGCCGCATGTTCGGTGCCGGCCTCATAGGCGCGCACCATCGGCGCACAGCCGGAGGCCTGCACCGCGACCATCCGCGGGCGCTTCGAACCGATGAAACCGATCTTCTCGAGCTCGTCGAACGCCTTCCACATGCCGATCAGGCCGGTGCCGCCGCCGGTCGGATAGAAGATCACGTCGGGCACGTCCCAGCCGAGCTGCTCGGCGAGCTCGAGGCCCATCGTCTTCTTGCCCTCGATCCGGTACGGCTCCTTCAGGGTCGATGTATCGAACCAGCCGACTTTTGCTTTTCCTTCGCCGACGATCTTGCCGCAGTCGTCGATATAGCCGTTGACGCGATAGACGGTGGCGCCCTGCAGCTCGATCTCGCTGACATTCACCTCCGGCGTATCCGCCGGGCAGAAGATCGTGGTCTTGATCCCACAGGAGGTCGCGTAGGCCGCGAGCGCCGCGCCGGCGTTGCCGTTGGTCGGCATCGCCATGTGCTTGATGCCGAGCGCCTTACCCATCGAGACCGCCATGACGAGGCCGCGCGCCTTGAACGAGCCGGTCGGCAGCCGCCCCTCGTCCTTGACGATGATCTCGCCGCCGCCAAGCCTTGCGGAAAGCCTCGGCAGCCGGATCAGCGGCGTCGTGACTTCGCCGAGGCTGACGATGTCCTTGCATTTGCGCACCGGCAACAGCTCGCGGTAGCGCCACAGGTCGGCGGGGCGCTCGGCCAGCGCATCTTTCGTGAGCGCCTTCTTCACCCCGGCGAGATCGTAGCGCACCAAGAGCGGCTTGCCGGCCTTCGAGAGGTTGTGCACCTGATCGGCCGCATAATGATCGCCCTCCATCGCGCATTCGAGATGGGTCACGAAGGTCGGGCGTTCGATGGTGAGGTTGTCGTTGTCTTTCACGAGATGCGCTCTTTCTTGTTCTTTGCGAGTTCGTTTTGCCAGACCCGTCACCTTGAAGAGCGCGAAGCGCGTCTCGAAGGGCGACGAGCCCCGCTGCTCGATCCGGGCCGTGCATCCTTCGAGGCTCGCTGCGCGAGCGCCTCCAGCGACAACGGCAAAGCCGTTGCGCGGGGATGACGGAGCAGAGACTAAATATTCAGCACGCGCCCGTAGGCGTCGAGCACCGCTTCCTTCATCATTTCCGATAAAGTCGGATGCGGGAACACGGTGTGCATCAATTCCTCTTCCGTGGTCTCCAGATTCATCGCCACCACATAGCCCTGGATCAGCTCGGTGACCTCGGCGCCGATCATGTGCGCGCCGAGCAGCTGGCCGGTCTTCTTGTCGAACACCACCTTGACGAGGCCCTGGTCCTCGCCCAGCGCGATCGCCTTGCCGTTGCCGACGAACGGGAAGCGGCCGACGCGGATCTCGCGGCCGCCTTCCTTGGCCTTGGCCTCGGTGAGGCCGACGGAGGCAACCTGCGGGTTGCAGTAGGTGCAGCCCGGGATCAGCAGCTTGTCCATCGGATGCGGATGCAGGCCCTTGATCGCCTCGATGCAGATCACGCCCTCATGCTCGGCCTTGTGCGCGAGCATCGGCGGTCCCGCGACGTCGCCGATCGCGTAGATGCCGGGCACGTTGGTCTTGCCGAGGCCGTCGATCACGATGCAGCCGCGGTCGGTTTTGACGCCGAGCTTCTCCAGCCCGAGATTCTCGATGTTGCCGACCACGCCGACCGCCGAGATCACGCGCTCGAATTCCTTGGTCTGCGGCTGGCCCTTTCCGTCGTCGATGGTGGCGACCACGCTGTCGGCCTTCTTCTCCAGCTTTGTCACCTTGGTCGAGGACATGATCTTGATACCCATCTTCTCGAACCGCTTGCGCGCCAGCCCCGCGATCTCGGCGTCCTCGACGGGCAAGATCTGCGGCAGCACCTCGACCACGGTGACATCGGCACCCATGGTGTGGAAGAACGAGGCGAACTCGATGCCGATCGCGCCGGAGCCGACCACCAGCAGCGACTTCGGCATCCGCTCCGGCACCATTGCCTCGAAATAGGTCCAGATCAGCTTCTTGTCGGGCTCGAGCCCGGGCAGCACGCGCGGTCGCGCGCCGGTCGCGACGATGATGTGCTTGGCCTGATAGGTGCCCTCGCCGCTCGCACCCTTCGGCGCCTCGACCGCCGACTTCTTCACCGTGATCTTGCCGGGCGCGTCGATCGTGGCATCGCCCCAGATCACCGTGACCTTGTTCTTCTTCATCAGGAAGCCGACGCCGTCGTTGAGACGCTTCGAGACCCCGCGCGAGCGCTGCACCACGGCCTTCGGATCGAACGAGACGTTATCGGCCGACAGCCCGTAATCCTTGGCGTGCTGCATGTAGTGATAGATCTCGGCGGAACGCAGCAGCGCTTTGGTCGGGATGCAGCCCCAGTTCAGGCAGATGCCGCCGAGATAGGATTTCTCCACGATCGCGGTCTTGAAGCCGAGCTGCGCGGCGCGGATCGCGGTCACGTAGCCGCCGGGGCCGGAGCCGATGATAATGACGTCAAAGGATGTATCGGCCATGGCGGCTCCCGTTCAACTCAACGTGTGACGCCGCGCGCGCGGCTTCTTGCGATCGACGACCTGACCAGCCATTCGAGCCCGATCACCAGGGCCATGGCGGCCAGGACCGTCAGCACGATCGGCTGGGCGATGTTCCGCGCCAGCTGTTCGCCGGCGAAGAACGCGGAATGCAGAAAATCGAAGCCGACCGGATTGCACACCAGTGCGGCCGACAGCAGCAGCGAGATCCAGGGCCAGTGCGTGCGAGCCGTGCCGGCCATCTATCTGTACTCCTGCCATACCGCACCGAGGAACACGGTCCACGCCAGCGCCAGCACAGCGGCGCCGGTCATCATGATCCTGAACTGGATCGTCGAAATCAGGTCGCGGTTGACCGCGACGAGCAACGCGACGGCAACGGCGGCGAGCAGGACGTACGGACCGTAGATCGCGTACATGGCTGATGCCCGTCACACCATCATCATCACGGGGTTTTCGATCAGCTGCTTGAAAGCGCCGATCAGCTCGGCGCCGAGCGCGCCGTCGATCGCGCGGTGATCGCACGACAGGGTCACGCTCATCATGTGCGCGATCTCGATCTTGCCGCCGCGCACCACCGGACGTTCCTCCGAGGTGCCGACCGCGAGGATCGAGGCGTGCGGCGGGTTGATCACGGCGGTGAAGTGGTTGATGCCGTACATGCCGAGGTTCGACACCGCGGTGGTGCCGCCCTGGTATTCTTCCGGCTTCAGCTTGCGTGCGCGGGCGCGCGCGGCAAAATCCTTCATCTCGTTGGAGATGGTCGACAGCGTCTTGGTTTCGGCCTTGCGGATGATCGGCGTGATCAGGCCGCCCGGCATCGCCACCGCGACGCCGACGTCGGAATGCTTGTGCTTGAGCATGCCGCCCTCGGTCCAGCTGACGTTGCAGTTCGGGATCTTCTGCAGCGCGACCGCCATCGCCTTGATGACGAAGTCGTTGACCGAGATCTTGTAGAGCGGCTTCTTCTCCTTGTCCTTCGGCGCAGCCGCGTTGATCTCCTCGCGCGCGGCGAGCAGCTTGCCGATGTCGCAGTCGATCGTGAGATAGAAGTGCGGGACGTTCTGCACCGAGGCGGTGAGACGCTGCGCGATGGTGCGGCGCATGCCGTCATGCGGCACGACTTCGTACGAGCCCGGCTCGAACAGCGCCAGGATCTGCTTGTCGGACATCGACGGCGCGATGCTGGGACCTGTGGCGGCCGGCGCAGCCGCCGGCGCCTTCAGGCCCTTGCCGGACTTGGCGTCGTCGACGTCGCGCGCGATGACGCGGCCGTGCGGGCCGGTGCCGGTGATGCGGCCGAGATCGATGCCGGCTTCCTTCGCGAGACGCCGCGCCAACGGCGAGGAGAACACGCGAGCGTGGCCATTGGCCTGCGCGGCCGGCGCAGCAGCCTGCGGCGCGGCTGCGGGTGCTGCGGCCGGCTGTGGTGCGGGCGCAGCCGCTGCGGGAGCCGCGGCCTGGGCGGCAGGCTTCGGAGCCTCGGCGGGCTTGGCTGCCGGTGCAGCGCCCGCACCCGCGCTGGCCGCAGCCTTCATGTCCTCGCCGTCACCCGCCATCACGGCGATGACATCGTTGACCGGCACGTCCTGGGTGCCTTCGGGCACCAGGATCCTGGCGATCGTGCCTTCGTCGACCGCCTCGACTTCCATCGTCGCCTTGTCGGTCTCGATCTCCGCGATCACGTCGCCGGACTTGACCTTGTCGCCCTCTTTCTTGAGCCACTTGGCGAGGTTGCCCTTTTCCATCGTCGGCGACAGCGCGGGCATGAGAATATTGATCGGCATTGTCAGTGACCTTGTTGCGACCGCGGTTTGGTTTGGCCCATGTCGGTCGGCCGGGCGATTTCGGCTTCGAACATCTCGACGATGCGCGCGAGCGCCTCGTCTTCGGTGTATTCGCTCTCGCGCGAATAGGCGCGTGCAGCGTGGCGGGCGATGTCCACGAGCATCAGCCCCCACATGTCCGGCTCCTCGAAGGCGCGCTGGAACGCGATCGACAGGCCGCCGTCGACGACGAAGGCGCGTAGCACCTCGACGGCGTCGTCGCGGCCCATCACGTCGGGTGGCAACGGCTGCTCCTTGGGACCGGCCATCGGCGTTACCGGTACGACACGGCCTTGGCGGCCGCGACCACCTCGGCGACGGAGGGCAGAGCGAGCTTTTCGAGGTTCGCGGCATAGGGCATCGGCACGTCCTTGCCCGAGACGCGCGCGACCGGCGCATCGAGATAGTCGAAGGCATGCTCCATGATGCGGGCAGCGACCTCGGAGCCGACGCCGCTCTGCTGCCAGCCCTCCTCCACCGTGACCGCACGGCCGGTCTTCTTCACCGAATTGATGATCGTCTCGGTGTCCATCGGACGGATGGTGCGGAGATCGATCACCTCGGCCTCGATGCCTTCCTTTGCGAGTTCATCGGCGGCCTTCAGCGCATAGGACATGCCCATCGCCCAGGAGACGATGGTGACGTCCTTGCCGGCGCGCGCGATCCGCGCCTTGCCGATCGGCACCACGAAATCGGGCAGCTTCGGCACCTCGCCGGTGTGGCCGTACAGCATCTCGTTCTCGAGGAAGACCACCGGATTGGGATCGCGGATCGCGGCCTTGAGCAGGCCCTTGTAGTCGGCGGCCGAGTACGGCGCGATCACTTTGAGGCCCGGGATCTGCGAGTACCAGGCGGCGTAGTCCTGGCTGTGCTGGGCGGCGACGCGCGCCGCGGCGCCGTTCGGGCCGCGGAACACGATCGAGCAGCCCATCTGGCCGCCGGACATATACAGCGTCTTGGCGGCGGAATTGATGATCTGGTCGATCGCCTGCATCGCGAAATTCCAGGTCATGAACTCGACGATCGGCTTCAGCCCGGCCATCGCGGCGCCGACGCCGACGCCGGCAAAGCCGTGCTCGGTGATCGGCGTGTCGATCACGCGCCGGGCGCTAAACTCCTGCAACAGGCCCTGCGTCACCTTGTAGGCGCCCTGATACTCGGCGACCTCCTCGCCCATGATGAAGACATCGCCGTCGCGCCGCATCTCCTCGGCCATCGCATCGCGCAGCGCCTCGCGAATGGTCTGAGTGACCATCTCGGTACCTGCCGGAATTTCCGGGTCGGGCAATGCTTCGCTGACCGGCGCGGCCGGCGCCTTCGCCGCGGGCTGCGGCGCTTCCGCCTTGGCTTCCGCAGCGGGAGCCTCCGCGGCCTTCGGCTGCGGCGCCGGTGCGGCAGGCGCCTTGGCGAGGTCGGCGGCGCTTTCGCCGTCGGCCAGAATGGTGGCGATCGGCGTGTTCACCGCAACGTCGGCGGTGCCTTCCGGAATCAGGATCTTGCCGAGCGTGCCCTCGTCCGTCGCCTCGACCTCCATCGTCGCCTTGTCGGTCTCGATCTCGGCGATGACGTCACCGGACTTGATGGTCTCGCCTTCCTTTTTCAGCCATTTGGCGAGGTTGCCCTTCTCCATGGTGGGCGACAGCGCAGGCATCAGCACTTGAATGGGCATATCAGCTCCCGAAATCGGTCTTGAGATTCTTCTGCGCGGGTTGGGTCAGCGGTAGATGTCGGTGTAGAGCTCGGATGGATCGGGCTCCGGATCGTGCTGCGCGAAGTCAGCGGCTGCGTTGACGATCTCGCGCACCTCGGCGTCGATCGCCTTCAAATCCTGCTCGCTCACGCCTGCCGCCAGCAAGCGGTTGCGCACCTGCTCGATCGGGTCCTGGTCGTGGCGAACCTTCTCGACCTCCTCGCGAGTGCGGTACTTCGCTGGATCGGACATCGAATGGCCGCGGTAACGGTAGGTCTGCATCTCGAGAATGATCGGACCGTTGCCACCGCGGCACCATGCCGTGGCCTCATCGGCGGCCGCCTTGACCGCGCGCACGTCCATGCCGTCGACCTGCTTGCCGGGAATGTTGAACGAAACGCCGCGCTTGGAGAAGTCCTGCTGCGCCGAGGCGCGCGACACCGCGGTGCCCATCGCGTAGCGATTGTTCTCGATGACGTAGATCACCGGCAGCTTCCACAACTCCGCCATGTTGAAGCTTTCGTAGACTTGGCCCTGGTTGGCCGCGCCGTCGCCGAAATAGGTCACGCTGACGTTATCGTTGCCGCGATAGCGGTTGGCGAACGCAAGGCCGGTGCCCAGAGACACCTGGGCGCCCACGATTCCGTGACCGCCGTAGAAATGCTTCTCCTTGCTGAACATGTGCATGGAGCCGCCCTTGCCGCGGGAGTATCCGCCGCGGCGTCCGGTCAACTCAGCCATCACGCCCTTGGCTTCCATGTCGCACGCAAGCATGTGGCCGTGGTCGCGGTAGCCGGTTATGACCTCGTCACCCTGCTTCAATGCCATCTGCATGCCGACCACGACGGCTTCCTGGCCGATATAGAGATGGCAGAAGCCGCCGATCGCACCCATGCCGTAGAGCTGACCGGCCTTCTCCTCGAAACGCCGGATCAGGAGCATATCCCGCAGAGCCTTGAGCTCCTGCTCCCTGGAGAATTCGGGCGGAGAGCCAGCCTTCTCCTGCCCTGATTCCTTTGCGACGGTTTTCTTGGGTGTGGCCATGGCAATTCCGGGTGAGAGAAGTCGAAGAACCCTCTCTAACCCAACTCAAATCGCCTTGGAAGGATTGCATTCGCCGGATGGAATTTTGCTATGCCGCACTGCAACGCGGCGCGACACTTTTGTGATGTTGATCGATCAATTTTGAAATTTGAAGAACGGGCGCGGTTATGTTGGGACAAAGCACTGTCCAAAAATCACTGCCGGTGTCAGTTCGCCTTGTTGATCCGAACCAGATCGCGCGGATTGGCGTAGTCGAGCTGGAAGCGCGCGCGCTCGTCCAGCATGTCGGGATCGACCCGATCCGACCGCAGCAGCGACACCCGCTGCTCGCCCTCGGCCCGCTCCTTCTTCAGCCGCGCCAGCTCCGAGGTCAGCGCGATGATTTCCTGGTCGAGCTCCTGCCGCGCGTTCAGGCCGTATTTGCCGGTGTAGGCGTTGACGCCGAAATAGCCGACCATCAGCGCCGCCAGCGTGTAGAGGGCGAGCCCGGTCAGAATCGATTTGAGGCGTGTGCGGGAAACCATGGCCGCGAAGATGCGGCCATGCGGTTAACGGAGTGCTAAACCAGAGCGTTTTCGAGCGAAGCCTGTCCTGGACTTGATCCGGGATGGATAGCGGTTCGCGCGCAGAAAACCCGTCAGGACAACAAGCCCGGAGCCCCGCTCCGATTCAATCGGAACGGGGCGCTAAGTCAGCCGTTCTGCTTCGCGACGAAGGCGGCGAAGGCGTCGAGGTACTGCTGCAACACCGTCTTGAGCGCTTCCTTGGTCAGTTCGCCCTGCTCGTCGAAGGCATCGCCGACGCCGTTGAGATAGGCTTCCGGCTGACCGAGGATCGGACCGGAAATGCCCGGCAGGATGTTCTGCAGATGCTTCACCGCGCTGACACCGCCGAGCGGTCCAGGCGAATTGCCGATGATGCCGACCGGCTTGCCGAGGAACGAGCTCTTGCCGTAGGGCCGCGAGGCGACGTCGATCGCGTTCTTCAACACACCCGGAACCGAACGGTTGTATTCGGGGGTCACGAACAGCACGCCGTTCGACTTCTGCAGCTTCTCGCGGAAGGCCAGCCAGTCCGCCGGCGGCGCCGCCTCGAGGTCCTGGTTGAAGAAGGAAATGCCCTCGAGGGTCGTCACATCGAGATTCAGCGAGGCCGGCGCAAGCTTGGCCAGCGCATTGGCGATCTTGAGCGAGAAGCTCTGCTTGCGGATACTGCCGACGATGGTGACGATGTTATAGGCCATTGCAAAATCCCCTCGGGTTACGCGTAAGACTGGTGCACTTCACCTACCGGCACGCCAAGAACGATGCAAGTGCATGGATCGTCCAATTCCGGAAACGCAGCGTTCGCGAAATTTGCGTGAACATCGGGCTTCACCCAACCAGGAGGTCCCGAAGCGCCGGCCCGGACCATGCGTAGCAAATTGTCGACATCTTCGTCCGAGCATACTGCCACGGATTCCCACATCACCCGCCCACGTCGAGAGGCCAAACAATGCCAGAGCGCAAGATCCGGGTCGCGATCCTGTTCGGTGGCCGTTCCGCCGAGCACGACGTTTCGCGGGCATCAGCCGCCAACGTACTTCGCTCGCTCGACCCGGATCGCTATGACGCGACGGCGATCGGCATCACCCGCGATGGCCGCTGGGTGGTCACCGACGCGGGAAACGGCGCCGGCACGGGAAGCGGCGCGCTGACCATTCCGGACCAGGAACCGCAACTCGCTTTGCTGCCGGGCGGACAGGGCCGCGTCGTGGTGCTTCGGGGACCGGCGGCGGGACCAGCGGAATTGCCGGCGTTCGATGTCGTCTTCCCGGTCCTACACGGCCCGAACGGCGAGGATGGCACAGTGCAGGGCGCGCTGGAATTGTCGGATGTCGCCTATGTCGGCTCGCGCGTGATGGGTTCGGCGGCTGGCATGGACAAGGACATCGCCAAGCGCCTGATGCGCGAGGCGGGCTTGCCGATCGTCCCCTTTGTCGCGATGTCGAGCGCGGCTCCCATCAGCTATCACGACGCGGTCAGCGCGCTGGGGTCGCAGGAGGTCTTCGTCAAGCCCGCCAACATGGGATCATCGGTCGGCGTGTCGAGGGCGCGCACCGCGGAGGAGTTCGAGGCCGGCTGCAGATTGGCGTTCCGCTTCGACACCAAGATCCTGGTCGAGCGCGGTGTCGCGCCGATCCGCGAGGTCGAATGCTCCGTGCTCGAGGACGCCGAGGGCCGCGTCCGTGCCTCCCAGCTCGGCGAGATCGTTCCGTCCGACAAGCACGGCTTCTATTCCTACGACGCGAAGTATCTCGATGCGAACGGCGCGCTGCTGCAAGTGCCGGCCAATGTGCCGGCTGGCGTCGCCGAAACCATCAGGGAACTCGCCATCAAGACGTTCGGCGTGCTCGGCTGCGAGGGCATGGCGCGGATCGACTTCTTCCTGCACGGCGAGCAGGCCTTCGTGAACGAGGCAAACACCCTGCCCGGCTTCACCAACATCAGCATGTATCCGCGGCTGTGGGAGGCCAGCGGCCTGCCGCAATCCAAGCTGATGGATGTCCTGATCGGCCACGCCCTGGAGCGTCACAAGCGCTCCAGGAAGCTGGCATTCGAGCGCGACTAGAGCGTTTTCGAGCGAAGTGGGTGCCGGTTCGCGTGAAGAAAACGCGTCAATGCAAGAAGCAGGAGCTTCGGTTCTGATTCGATCAGAACCGAATGCTCCAGACGCCGTTCGTTACGCGCCCTTGTTCGGATTGATCAGGAATTTCTCGCCGGTCGCGCGCTTGCCGTAGACCGCGATGTTGTCGAGCTGCAGGGTCTCCCGCAGCGACACCACCTTGGTATAGTGGCTGGCGAAAGTCGTCTTCAATTCCGCCACCACGCGCTGGCGCAGCTTGTTGCCGGCCTCCGGACCGATCTTCATCAGGAACGGGAACAGCAGCCAGCCGCCGATGCCCCAGGCCATGCCGAAGCCGCGCGGCAGCTCGATCTCGCGGGTATCGAGGCTGCCGTAGACATAGACCTGCTTGTGCACGTTCGAGCCGTAGCGGCTATAGACCTTGGCGGTCTTGTTGATCGCGGTCTCCATCGCAACCAGGATCTGGCCCGCGAGCTTGCCGCCGCCGATCGCGTCGAAGGCGATGGTCGCGCCGGTCTCGACCAACGCGCCGGTGAGCTTGTCCATGAAATCGGGCGCGCTGGAATCGACAACATGCTTGGCGCCGATCTTGTGCAGGATGTCGGCCTGCTCCTTGTTGCGCACGATGTTGACGAGGCCGATGCCGTCCTTGAGGCAGATCCTGTTCAGCATCTGGCCGAGGTTCGACGCTGCCGCCGTGTGCACCAGCGCCTTGTGCCCCTCGCGCCGCATCGTCTCGGTCATGCCGAGCGCGGTCAGCGGATTGACGAAGCAGGATGCGCCTTCCGCCGGCGTGGTGCCTTCGGGCAGCGGCAGGCATTCGTTGACGCGCAGCGTGCGGTATTGCGCATACATCGCGCCGCCGATCATCGCGACGGTGCGGCCCATCAGCGCTTTCGCCGCGTCCGACGAGCCGGTCCTGATCACGACACCGGCACCTTCATTGCCGACCGGCATCGACTCGTCGAGCCGCGCGGCAAGGCCAGCCAACGCCGCTTCTGGCACGCGGGCGGTCACCACGGGCAATTCCTTGCTACCGGAGACCTTTGCCGCCGCCATGTTGGCCGGGCCGATCAGGAGCCCGAGGTCGGACGGGTTGATCGGGGTCGCCTCGACCCGGACCACGACCTCGTCGGGACCGGGCTCGGGGGTCGGGACATTGACCAGCGACAATTCCAGTTCGCCATCCTTCTTGAGTAGCGAACGCAGCTGCAGACCGCTCTTGCCGTCACTCATCCCGACCTCCCTTTTTTGCGTCTTGTTAAGTCCCGATCAGTTGGGGCGCCAGGCCAGCGCCTTCAAGGCCGCCCTGCCCGCGTATTTCGCCTGCGTGCCGAGCTGCTGCTCGATGCGCAGCAGCTGGTTGTACTTAGCGGTGCGGTCGGAGCGCGCCAGCGAGCCGGTCTTGATCTGCCCGCAATTGGTGGCGACCGCGAGGTCGGCGATCGTGGAGTCCTCGGTCTCGCCGGAGCGATGCGACATCACGGCGGTGTAGCCGGCCTTGTAGGCCATCTCGATCGCCGCAAGCGTCTCGGTCAGCGTGCCGATCTGGTTGACCTTGACCAGGATCGAATTGCCTCGACCGTTCTTGATGCCGTCGGCAAGCCGCGTGACGTTGGTGACGAACAGGTCGTCGCCGACCAGCTGGCACTTCTTGCCGATCGCATCCGTCAATTCCTTCCAGCCGTCCATGTCGTCTTCCGACATGCCGTCCTCGATGGTGACGATCGGATAGCGGCTGACGAGATCGGCGAGATACTTTACCTGCTCCGAACGCGAGCGGGTTTTGTTCTCGCCACCGTAGACGTAAGCCCCTTCCTTGAAGAATTCGGTGGAGGCGCAGTCGAGCCCGAGCACGACATCGTCGCCCGCCTTGTAGCCGGCCTTGCCGATCGCGTTCATGACGAACTCGAGCGCGGCGTCGGCCGACGGCAGGTTCGGCGCAAAGCCGCCCTCGTCGCCGACATTGGTGTTGTGGCCGGCCTTCTTCAGCTCGCCGCGCAGCGTGTGGAAGATTTCCGAACCGCAACGCAGCGCTTCGGCAAACGATGTGGCGCCGACCGGCAGGATCATGAATTCCTGGAAGTCGATCGGGTTGTCGGCATGCACGCCGCCATTGATGATGTTCATCATCGGCACCGGCAGCGTCCGCGCCGAGGTGCCGCCGACATAACGATACAGCGGCATGTCGAAGGATTCGGCCGCGGCCTTGGCGCAGGCCAGCGACACGCCGAGGATGGCGTTGGCACCTAACCGGCTCTTGTTCGGCGTGCCGTCGAGCTCGATCATGATCTGGTCGATCGCGACCTGCTCCTCGACGGCCTGGTCGCTGAGCGCCTCGAAGATCTCGCCATTGACGGCCGCAACCGCCTTTTCCACGCCCTTGCCGAGATAGCGCGACTTGTCGCCGTCGCGCAGTTCCACCGCCTCATGGGCGCCGGTGGACGCGCCCGACGGCACCGCCGCGCGGCCGATTGACCCATCCTCCAGCACCACATCGACCTCGACCGTGGGGTTGCCGCGGCTATCCAGGATTTCGCGGCCGATGATGTCGACGATGTCAGTCATGAGTACCTCTTGTGGCAGTGAGGGGGTCGGGATGGCGGTGCTTCTAGCGCAATGCATCGAGGGGGAAAAGGCCGGGTGACGGACGCCCGATCATAGGCTAGGAGACCCCCACGGAGACCCCGAATGGCGAAGAAATCCAGCAAATCAACGACCTCCCCCGGCCTGCAACTCGGCCGTGCGGTGGAATGGCCCGACGCGCCGGAAAAGGCGCGGCTCGACCGCGTGCCCAATCCGCAGGCTGGTACCGATTATCTGGTGCGCTTCACGGTGCCGGAGTTCACCTCGATCTGCCCGGTAACGGGCCAACCGGATTTCGCGCATCTGGTGATCGATTATGTGCCGGGCCGCTGGCTGCTCGAGTCCAAATCGCTGAAGCTGTTCGCCGCGAGCTTCCGCAACCACGGCGCGTTCCATGAGGATTGCACGGTCATGATCGGCCGGCGGATATCAGACGAGATCAAGCCGAAATGGCTGCGCATCGGCGGCTACTGGTATCCGCGCGGCGGCATCCCGATCGACGTGTTCTTCCAGACCGGCCGGCTGCCGAAGGGTCTCTGGGTTCCCGATCAGGGCGTCGCAACTTATCGCGGGCGGGGTTAGGTCGGGCCCACTTCAGTTCGCCGCGTCTGCTGATTCCTCGGAAACCGGCGCAGAAGCCGACGTGCATGTCGGCCTTGGGCCCAGGAACTGACATGGCGCACCCTTCGATGTATGATATGTTCGAGCATGGCTGCTCCGATGTGGTCGAAGCGACCACGATCGAAGACGATCGACACTCCCGTTGTAGGCGGCGGGCAAGCGGCCGGCCATGAGCTATCGTTTGAAGAAGTCAGGCATAGTGAGCAGACGCGGGCATTATCGTGAGTGGGAGTAGTTCAGCACGGGGAATAGTTTACTCGTATTGACGGAGGCACATTTGGGTAGAATGTTTTTGGATTGCCGAGATTACCCAAGTGAGATGAACTGCACGATCGCGATTTCAGCTGATACTCAAAAGGAACTTCTGGAAGCGGCGGTACAACACGCTGTCGCGGTGCATGGCCATCACGATAGTCCAGAATTGCGCCATGAATTGGCGAAGATGATAAAGACCCAGTAGGCGGGCCAATCGATCCGTGACCGCCGCGAAGCGGAAGTGAATGCATCCGCTTTCAACTTGCGCACCCACGTAGGCGCGCTTCCTCTACGGGAGCGTCTCAGTGCTTTGGGAGAAGACGGTGACCGCTTTCAATGCTGTGCGTTTTCGAGTGAAGCCGGGGCGCGATCAAGAGTTCTTGGACGCTCACAAGACAATTGGAGCAACCTGGCCGGGTTTATTGCACGCCAGCATTATCAAAACCGGTGACCATTCCTACTGCATGATCGCCGAGTGGCAAGATATGGACGCGTGCATCAAGGCGCGGCCAGCCATGATTTTCACTCTGAATTCTTTTCGCGACACGCTCGAAGATCTCGGCAACGGTCTCGGCCTAACCGATCCGGTTGCGGGTCCGGTCATCTCATCCCTGAAATAGCGGTTGTGGGAATAGCGCTTGCGTCCGACGTCTCTCAACGGCGCATGGCGGCCCTGGGGTGGATCATGACGTTTCGGCGATCTTTGCCGCGATGGGCATGCACACCTTCCATCTGATCTAGCGGTCGCAAACCCACGATGGGCTGCGAGGGGATGCAAGGCTCCTCTCGCAGCTTCGCCCACTCTGGGCGGCTCGCGAGCGCGTCCGCCCGGCGCGTCTGCCGTGGCGAAGCGAGATTGTTGAGTAGCCAGCAGGAACTGAGCGACCGCTGCCGGATTAGCCTAGGTCAATTTGCGTCCTCGCAAATCACAACCGGGCTTGCACATTCAAATGACACGCTCGGCTGTTCTGGTCGTCGAAGACGATCTTCTGATCCGCATGCAGGCCGCCGACATGGTCGAGGAAGCTGGGTTCCACGCCATTGAAGCCGGGAACGCCGACGACGCGATGACGATTCTTGAAACGCGTGACGACATCCGGGTGATTTTCACCGATATCCAGATGCCCGGCTCGATTGACGGCCTGAGGCTTGCGCATGTCGTTCGCCATCGTTGGCCGCCGATTGCGATCATTGCCACGTCAGCCACTGAGGTAACCCTCAACGACCTCCCCGCCGGCGGTCATTTCATTCCCAAGCCGTACAGCCTCGCCGACGTCGGGATGCACCTCCGGCAGGTTACGGCTGACCAATAGTGGGGATTGCGCGCCGGCGTCACCTCCAGCGCGTGTCACCACAAAGGATGCAATGACCGATCATGACAGCTGGGCGGACGTGCGGAACAATCGCCAGCCCAAATAGCTGAAAGTGCCCGACCATTGATGCACCAATCTGGCGCAATGAACGCAGTGAAACTTTCCACTGCGATCGTTGCGATCCTGTGAGGCCTCATATGTGGCACCACAGCTCTCGCAGGAAAAATACACTGAAATATGAGGCAAACTGATCATTTGGCTGCGCTGCTCCCTGAGTGGGGCGAAAGCGCAACCGGCGTTCTCATCACCGATAGAAGCCACGGGCCGGGCGGCGATATGGGAAGCATACGCCGATCCTGCTGGCAGCGATAGGGCCACGATCAAAAGCGATGCGGTGGACATCCGGTCTGAGCACCGACGGATGTTTCTTTCGAGGCCAACACCACCGTTGAAGCCGCTTTGGCGGGACATTCGATGTCACGGTATCCGCACCTGGCATTTCAAACACTGAAAGCAGCAGATCTCCGGATCAATGCAAGCGAAGCCGGCCGGCACATGGTCAGCGCGCGTGCCGCTATCGCCTCTCACATAGGCATAGCCATCCACCTGAGACAGAATAGCCACGTCGATGCTCCCGCAGCGTGGGCACTCGAGGTCTACGGTCCATCTATCGCGCGCGACCATGGGTCAATATTGCCTCGTTGGAGCGACTGCTTGAATAGCAAGCACTTAGGCGACTGACCGACACAATGCCTTGATGCTTGCGTGGACATGACTTGAGGGATCGCTAGGGCTCGACGTCCGGGCGCAGGTCGGCATCGGCCGGACGCCGCTGCTTCAGGAACCTCGCGCAGATGAAGCCGAGCACGACCATCACGGCGGCGGCGGAAACGAGCGTCGCGGTCTTTCCGGCATGTTGCAGGCCGAAGCCATAGGCGATCGGGCCGACGGTCTGCCCCATGAAAAAGAAGAACGAGTGTAGCGACAGCGCGGTGGCGCGTGCCTCGACCGACAGCTCGCTGGCGAACACCTGCAGGCAGCCATGGATCATGTAGAAGCCGAGGCCCATTACCAGGAGGCCCGCCATCTGCAGCTTCCAGTGCGGCCCGAACGCGACGCCGACCAGCTGGATGCCGACCAGCGTTGCGCCGACGACCATCATGCCCCTCACGCCGATCAACGGCAGCAGGCGCGCCACCGTCAGCGTGTAGAGCAATCCGCCGATCGCAAAGCCCGCGATCACGATGCCGGCGATCGAGAGCGAGGTCTCGCCGAGTTCGAACAGGAACGAGGCGATGAAGGGAAACAGCCCAAGCACGCAGCAGCCTTCGATGAAGACCGCCGAATAGCAGATCCGCGCGTTCGGATTGGTGAAGATGGTGCGATAGCCGTGGCGAAGCGCCTTCAGGCTGGTGCGCGGCGGACGGTTCAGCGCAGCGCCGCGAAAGCCGGCCGCAACCGCGAGCGCAACGATGATCACGAGGCCGCCGAGCACGGCGAGCACGCCGCGCCACCCGAGGAAATCGCCGATCAGACCGGAGGCCGTGGCGCCGAGCAAGTTGCCGGTCATCGAGCCCGCGAGCGTTCGCCCGATCGCAAGCTGCCGCTTGTCGGGACCGACGAGATCGCTGGTCAGCGACAGCGCCACCGGAAACACGCCGCCCGAACCGATGCCGGCGAGGATGCGGGTCACGAACAGCATCGGAAACGAGGTCGAGAGTGCGCCAAGGATGTTGGCGACGCCGAGCAGGACGAGGCAGATCGTCATCAGCCGCGCCTTGCCGAACAAATCGGCGGCGGCGCCGATCGCCGGCTGGACCGCGGCAAAGGTGAAGGCGAACACCGCGGCGAAGCTCGCCGCGGTCGCAATGCTGACGCCGAAATCCTCCGCGACATGCGGCAGCACCGGATCGAGTGCGCGCACCGACAGGCTCGCCGCGAAGGTCGCCAGCGTGATGACGTTGAGGGCCGGCGGCATGCCGCTCGTTGCGGTCATGTCGTCGTCCGCCGGTCAGGTTGCCGTCTTGGCGAGCGCGTCGAACTGCATCAGCCGCTTGACGAGGGATTCGAAGTCGCGGAGCGGCACCATGTTGGGGCCGTCGGACGGCGCGTGATCCGGATCGGGATGGGTCTCGATGAACACCCCGGCAACGCCGACCGCGACCGCGGCGCGCGCCAGCACCGGTACGAATTCGCGTTCGCCGCCCGAGGACGTGCCCTTGCCGCCCGGCTGCTGCACCGAATGGGTGGCGTCGAAGATCACAGGCGCGCCGGTGGTGCGCGAAAGGATCGGCAACGCGCGCATGTCGGAGACCAGCGTATTGTAGCCGAACGACGCGCCGCGCTCGGTGACCAGCACATTGGGATTGCCGGCGCCGGTGATCTTGCTGACCACATTCGCCATGTCCCATGGCGCGAGGAACTGGCCCTTCTTCACGTTGACGACCTTCCCTGTCGCGGCCGCAGCCAGCAAGAGATCGGTCTGCCGGCACAGGAAGGCCGGGATCTGCAGCACATCGACCGCCTGCGCCGCCTCGGCGCACTGGTCGGGCTCATGCACGTCGGTCAGCACGGGCAGCCCGAGCGAAGAACGTATCTCGGCGAAAATCGGCAGCGCCTGCTTCAGCCCGATGCCGCGCGCGGCCGACGCACTGGTGCGGTTCGCCTTGTCGAACGAGGTCTTGTACACCAGACCGATCTTGAGCCTGGAGGCGATCTCCTTCAGTGCGGACGCCACTTCAAGTGCATGCGCGCGGCTCTCGAGCTGGCAGGGACCGGCTATGATCGAGATTGGCAACGCATTGCCGAATTTGGCCGATCCGACGGCAACGATCGGCGCGGCGGCTGGCGCGGAAACCTGATTTGTCAAAATGCTGCATCCTTTTGCCGGCGACCATGCAATCCCGCGCCGGAGGGATCAAGCCATCCCGCACGATGAGGGGGTTGCGCTGACGCCGTGGGTGCGCCCTGCTATCACAATCCTGCCCCAACCGCTCCTTCTAGAGCGTTTTCGAGCGAAGTGGGTACCGGTTCGCGTGAAGAAAACGCGTCAAAACAACAAATCTAGAGCCCCGTTCCGATTCAATCGGAACGGAAAAGGCTCTAGACTGTCGCGGAACGGATTCCCATGAGGAACGAAATGCGCATTTCGGTTGTGATCGGAGCTGTGACCGCCCTATCGGCGATGCCGGGCCTGGCGCACGCCCAGACTAGCAGCCAACCCGGCGTCGTCACCGGCGGCGCCGCAGGCGTCACCGTCAACGGCAAGCCAGCCGCGCGCAGCGGCGACACCACCAGCAATGGCGGCCCACTCGTCGAGGGCGTACCCAACGTCCTGATCAACGGCAAGCCGGCCGTGGTCATGGGCGATCGCATGCATTGCGGCGGCAAGACCACTTCAGGCAGCCACGGCGTCTTCATCAACGGCAAGCCGATGGTCCGCGAGGGCGATCAGACGTCGGGCTGCCCGCAATAGTTTCGCCGCGGCATTTTCGGACGGGACCCGCTACAGCAGATGGCGCACTGTGCCTCGCCGGCAAGAAACTCGCCAACGCAGGTCCGCACGGCCAAAATATCGAAAAACAACCCCATGCAAAGGAGCTGGCGGCTACCGGCGTTCGACAAGGCACCTTGACCCGTCGGGCAAATCAGGGATATATTTCCAATATTCCGAAATCATGCAAGCACCCCCTCGCCTGCCGTCGTTGCGCGGAGCGACAGCGACGAAGCACTCCATCGCTCGCATATGCGGTGCCAATGGATTGCTTCGCTTCGCCCGCAACGACGGCAGCCTGCGTCACTTCACCGCCGAGAACGCGGTCGGCACCAACAGCTGGTTGACGATATTGAGGACGATCTGGCCGTCTTCCTCGGTCTTGGCTCGCGCGGTGATCCATTCCGGATCGGTCGCGAACGCGGTCCACTTCTTCTCGCGCTCGGCGAGCGATTCCCAGGCCAGCAGATAGGTCAGTTCCTGGTTGGATTCGCCGACCAGCGTCGTGAAGAAGCCGGCCTGCCTGATACCGTGCTTGTCCCAGAGCTTCAGCGTGATGGTCTCGAAGCGCTTCAGCAGCGCCGGCAGCCGGCCCGGCAGGCAGCGATAGACGCGGGTCTCGTAGATCATTGGCGGTCCTCCCAGATTTGTTGCGCGGGCGGTTATAGCCAGCGGGTTCCGGACTGTCTTGAGGGGGTGACAACATGGCACCCCTGCTCGCGGCAGGCGGCCATTCCCGCAATGTTGTTGCAATGTTACTTGCCCTACAACCGGCCGTACGGGAACTGGACCCAAAAGCACATGCGGATACTGCTGGTTGAAGACGAGGCCGAAATGGCGGCGGCGCTGTCACAGGCGCTGAAGGGCTACGACATGGTCGTCGATCACGTGCCGACCCTTGCCGAGGCCGAGGAAGCGATTTCCGCCGATGTGCACGGCGCCGTCCTGCTCGACCGCCAGCTTCCCGACGGCGACGGCCTGACGCTGATCCCGAGGCTGCGCGCCAAGGCCGGCGGCGTTCCGATCATCGTGCTGACGGCACGCGGCGATCTCGCCGACCGCATCACCGGCCTCGATAGCGGCGCCGACGATTATCTGGCCAAGCCGTTCGCGGTCGAGGAGCTGTTGGCGCGGCTGCGCGCCGTGCTGCGCCGTCCCGCCGGCGTGCAGTTCGAGATCATCAAGGCCGGCCGGATGGCGTTCGATTGCAGCCATCGCGAGGCCAGCGTCAATGGCCGCCCGCTCGAGCTGCCGCGACGCGAGTTGCTGGTGCTGGAGACGCTGCTGCGCCGGATGGGCCGCACCGTGCTGCGCGCGACGCTCGAGGAAGCCGTCTACAATTTCGAGGACGAGATTCAGTCGAACGCGCTCGATGCTCACGTCTCGCGGCTGCGGCGCAAGCTCGCCGACTCCGATGCCGGCGTCGAAATCCACAGCATCCGGGGCGTGGGCTACCTGCTGAAGCAGGTATCATGAGCGAACCCGCCGATCACTACTGCCTGCGCTCGCAACTGAGCTGGCGCCTGGTTGCGCTGCAGGCGGTCTTGCTGACGGGACTCGTGCTCACGGTGCTCGGCGCGCTGTGGGCCTCGGGCTTCCTGCTGGTCAACCGGGATGAAGATCGCGTCATCGACGTCGTGCAATCGGCCGTCGCGCGCAACGCGCAGGGCGAACTCGTGCTGCGTCCGACCGACGGTCTCAACAAGCTGCGCGCCGAGATTCCCGATCTCTGGTTCGCCGTGCGGGACCGCGAGGGGCATACGCTGTCCGAAGGCGAGGTGCCACCCGATTTCGCGCGGATCGGCAATGCCCTCGATCATATCAGCCAAGCGCGGCTCGGTTACCAGATGCTGGAGGACAGCCCGGGCAAGCCGGCGGCGCGGCTGAAGCGCGTCAACACGGATGCCGGAAACGTCCAGATTCTTACCGCGACACAAGGCCGGATGACCGGGACCAAGGCGCTGCTGGTGATGGCGGTGACGTGCCTGGGCACTACCCTGCCCGGCCTTTTGCTGATGGCGTGCGCCACATTCATCGCGACGCCGATGGTGGTGCGGCGCGCGTTTGCGGGCATCGACTCCACGGCCGACGAAGCCCGCCGGATCGATTTCCGCCAGCGCGGCAGCCGGCTGTCGGCCGACCATTTGCCGCTTGAAGTCGCGCCGCTGGTGAGCGCCGTCAACGATGCGCTGAAGCGGCTCGACGACGGCTATTCGCGTCATCAGCGCTTCGTCGCGGATGCCGCGCACGAATTGCGCACGCCGATCGCGATCCTCAACACGCGGCTGGAGTCGCTGCCGTCAGGGCCAGAGAAAACCCGCCTGCTCGAGGATGCGGCACGGCTTGCGACGCTCGCCGAGCAGTTGCTCGACATCCAGCGTTTCGACCAGTGCCGCAATCCGTTCGGCCGCGTCGATCTCGTCGCGATCGCGCGCAATGTCACCGCCGACCTCGCGCCGCTCGCGATCGCGGCCGGTTACGAATTGTCACTCGATACCGCAACCGATCGGGTCGAGGCGCTGGGCGACCGCGCCGCGCTCGAGCGTGCGCTGACCAATCTCGTGCAGAACGCCATCCAGCATGGCGGCCGCCGCGGCACCATCACCATCCATGTCGGTAGCGCCGCGACGATCGACGTCACCGATGAAGGCAACGGCATTCCGAAGGATGAGCGCACCCGGATCTTCGATCCGTTCTATCGGCTTGCGCCGCTCGATCGCGGCGCCGGCCTCGGGCTCAACATGGTGCGCGAGATCGCAAGACTGCACGGCGGTCACGTCTCCGTGCTCGATGGCCCGAAAGGTGGCGCGAGCTTCCGTCTCACATTACCGCCGGCACCGTTTGCATCGTGATGCCAGCGCGTTTTCGAGCGAAGCCTGTCCCGGACTTGATCCAGGATGGGCGCCGGTTCGCTTGAAGGAAACGCGTCAGACGAGAGTCTGGAACCCGTTCCGATTCAATCCGAACGGGCTTCAGCAACATCGCGCAATGTTGTCGCAATGCAGGCCCCGCAAAGAAGAGAATGCGCCGCGCAATCGAGTCGAGGCGCGGCGACACTTTGCTGGGAATCCCAATGTCACATGATCTCCTGTCTTTCTTCACGGCGTGGATGGCAGCCCCCGGCCGCGTCGGCGCCATCGCGCCCTCGGGCGCAGCGCTCGCCGAACTGATCACGCGCGACATCAGCGCCAAGACCGGTCCGGTGCTGGAGCTCGGTCCTGGAACGGGCGCCTTCACCTATCAGCTGCTGAAGCGCGGCGTGCGCCAGCAGGATCTCACGCTGATCGAATACGGTTCGGATTTCATGCGGCTGTTGCAGCTCCGCTTTCCCGGCGCGCGCGTGCTGTGGATGGACGCCGCGCGGCTGGCCTCGGAACGGCTGTATGAGGGCGCGCCGGTCGGCGCCGTCGTCAGCGGACTGCCGCTGCTCAACATGTCGCCACGCAAGGTGATCTCGATCGTCAGCGGCGCATTCAACTACATGCGTCCCAATGGCGCGTTCTATCAATTCACCTACGGCATGCGCTGCCCGGTACCGCGACCGATCCTCGACCGGCTTGGTCTGCGCGCCACGCTGGTCGATCGCGCCATCCTCAACGTGCCGCCTGCGGCGGTCTACCGGCTGACGCGACGCCCGCAATACAAGCTCATCACGCGCGACGTCACTCCTGCGGCCGATGCAGGCATCTCACCGATCAAGAAGGAACGCCGGGCCAGCAAGGACTGCGCCGCCGTGTGACGGCGCAGCTGACGGCGGCTTACATCAGCCGGCTCTGCTTCGCTGCCGCTTCGATGAACGACGCAAACAGCGGGTGCGGCTCAAAGGGCAGCGACTTCAGCTCGGGGTGGAACTGGACGCCGATGAACCAGGGATGGTCCTCGTATTCGACGATCTCCGGCAGCACGCCATCGGGCGACATGCCGGAGAAACGCAGGCCGTGCTGCTCGAGGCGGTCCTTGTAGGCGGTGTTGACCTCGTAGCGATGGCGGTGCCGCTCGGAAATCTCGGTCGCGCCGCCATAGACCTGCGAGACGCGGCTGCCGCGATTCAGCGCCGCGGGATAGGCGCCGAGCCGCATGGTGCCGCCGAGGTCGCCGCTCTGCGAGCGCTTCTCGAGCTCGTTGCCGCGCAGCCATTCGGTCATCAGGCCGACCAGCGGCTCGCTGGTCGGGCCGAACTCGGTCGAGTTGGCCTCCTCGATGCCGACCAGATTGCGCGCGGCCTCGATCACGGCCATCTGCATGCCGAAGCAGATGCCGAAATACGGCACGTCACGCTCGCGCGCGAACTGCGCCGCGCGGATCTTGCCCTCGGCGCCGCGCTGGCCGAAGCCGCCGGGCACCAGGATGCCGTTGACGTGCTCGAGGAACGGCGCCGGGTCCTCGTTCTCGAACACCTCGCTCTCGATCCAGTCGAGATTGACCTTCACCTTGTTGGCGATGCCGCCATGCGAGAGCGCCTCGATCAGCGATTTGTAGGCGTCCTTCATGCCGGTGTACTTGCCGACGATCGCGATCGTCACCGCGCCTTCCGGATTGCGGACGCGCTCGTTGATGACGTTCCAGCTCTGCAGCGCCGGCGGAATCTTCGCCGTGATGCCGAACGCGGCCAGCACCTCGTCGTCGAGACCGGCGGCGTGATAGGCCTCCGGCACGGCGTAGATGTTGTCGACGTCGCGCGCCTCGATCACGGCGCTCTCGCGCACGTTACAGAACAGGCCGAGCTTGCGCCGCTCTTCCTTCGGGATTTCACGGTCGGTGCGGCACAGCAGGATGTCCGGCTGGATGCCGATCGAGCGCAGCTCCTTGACCGAGTGCTGCGTTGGTTTTGTCTTGAGTTCGCCGGCACTTGGAATGTACGGCAAAAGCGTCAGGTGAATGTAGACGGCGTGATCGCGCGGCAGCTCGTTCTTGAGCTGGCGGATCGCCTCGAAGAACGGCAGGCCCTCGATGTCGCCGACGGTGCCGCCGATCTCGACCAGCACGAAATCGTAGTCGTCGTTGCCCGACAGCACGAATTCCTTGATCGCGTTGGTGACGTGCGGGACCACCTGGATGGTGGCGCCGAGATAATCGCCGCGGCGCTCCTTGGTGATGATGTCCTGGTAGATCCGCCCGGTCGTGATGTTGTCGGCCTTGGTGGCCGGACGACCGGTGAATCGCTCGTAATGGCCGAGATCGAGATCGGTCTCGGCGCCGTCGTCGGTCACGAACACTTCGCCGTGCTGATACGGCGACATCGTTCCGGGATCGAGGTTGAGATAGGGATCGAGCTTGCGAAGGCGGACTTTGTAGCCTCGGGCCTGCAGCAGAGCGCCGAGCGCCGCCGATGCCAGACCCTTTCCGAGCGAGGAGACCACGCCGCCGGTGATGAATATGTACCGCGCCATGGGACTTTACCTTTAAGCCGACTCCAGCGATTCGCAAAACGAATCAGCTATTCCCGGCAAACATTCCACCGGGCTGTGGGTTACATTAAATTTGGAAGCGATTTCAGAGCATTGATGGGGATTTCTGATGCAGGATGCCAGCGCCGCATCCTGCATGGCGCCCCTGCTTTATTGCGACCGTGGTGCCTGCGGGCCGGTCGGAGCCTGCTGCCCCTGCTGCTCGTCGGTCTTCTTAAGCGAATCGAGGATGCCGCCGGAGGTCGGTGGAGTGATCGGCGCGCCGCTGGCCGGCTGGGTCTGCGCCGGTGCGCCGGTGCCGATGATCGAGCTCGGCTTGCGGTCGTAGCCCGCATACCAGGACAGGAACAGGCTGGTCAGGAAGAAGCCCGCCGCGAGGATCGCGGTGGTCCGCGACAACAGATTCGCGGTGCCGCGGCTCGACATGAAGCCGGCGCCGCCGCCCATGCCAAGGCCGCCGCCTTCGGATTTCTGCAACAGAACAGCGCCGATCATGACGGCGACGATCATGAGATGGATAATGATAACGACAGTCTGCATCGCAAGCCTTCCGTCACAAGCCGCCAAGCGGCCAGACAAACGGCGCTATCGGCTTTGCGGTTTTTCGTGAAGTCGCGCCCTGTTACACGATTGGACCGGGCATTGTCACCCCCGAGATAGTCGCAATGGCTGACATCACAAGCTGCCTCGGTTGCGCTCGCCTGAGCCTTGATCGGAACCGGCCATTTCCATTATAATAGACAAATGGATACTTTGATAGACGACGTGAGCCACCGCTTGGCACAGCGGATCCGGCTCGAGCGCGACGGCCGGGGCTGGTCGCTGGCCGAGCTTGCCGAACGCTCCGGCGTCTCGAAGGCGACAATCAGCAAGATCGAGCGCGCCGAAGTCAGCCCGACCGCGGTCGTGCTGGTGCGTCTCGCCTCGGCCTTCGACCTCACGCTGGCCGGGCTGATGTTGCGCGCCGAGAGCCAGGGCGAACGGCTGTCGCGCGCCGACACCCAGCCGGTCTGGCGCGATCCCGACACCGGCTATCTGCGCCGCCAGGTGTTCAGCCGTCCCGATCATCCGGTCGAGCTGGTGCGGGTTGAAATGCCGCCAAAGCAATCCGTGACCTTGCCCGCCTCGTCCTACGCCCATATCCGCCAACTGGTCTGGGTGCTGAGCGGCAGCCTCGTCATCACCGAGGGCGGCGCGCGCCATGTGCTCGGCACCGGCGATTGCCTCGGCTTCGGGCCGCCCGCTGAGACCACCTTCGCCAACGAAACCAACGCCGGCTGCACCTACGTGGTCGCCCTGGCCCGGAGCTGAGCGCATGTCGCACTTCGCCATCAAGCCGCTCGAGGACGAGCCGGACCTGCGCAACGCGCTCGGCGCGCTGCTGGTCGAGACCGTCGCGAGCGGCGGCTCGGTGAGCTTCATGCATCCGCTGCCGTTAAATGACGCGAAGGCATTCTGGCAGGACTCGCTTGGCGCCGCTGCGCGCGGCGAGCGAGTAGTGCTCGGCGCGTTCGACGGCGACAGCCTGATCGGCACCGTAACGCTGCTGTTGAAGCTGCCGCCGAACCAGCCGCATCGCGCCGAGATCGCCAAGATGATGACGCACGTGAGCCACCGCAACCGCGGCGTGGCGACAGCATTGCTGCGCGCCGCCGAGCAGCTGGCGATCGCGCACGGGCGCACGCTGCTGGTGCTCGACACCGCCGTCGACGACGGCGCCGCGCCGCTTTACGAGAAGCAGGGCTTTCAGCTCAGCGGCATCATCCCCGATTACGCGCTGAAACCGCATGGCGGCCTCACCGGGACGATGATCTACTGGAAGCGGATCGGCGCGGCCGCCATCCCGTCATCCTGAGGCGCGAGCCTTGCGGCGCAATTGCGCCGCTGGGCGAGCCTCGAAGGATGCACGGCCACCAGCCGGACCGTCGATCCTTCGAGACGCCGCTACGCGGCTCCTCAGTATGACGGTGCGAGAAGCGCCGCTCAACACCCCGCGGCGATCGCCAAAAAGTCCGATGCCTTCAGGCTGGCGCCGCCGACCAGCGCGCCGTTGACATTGGCGACGGCCATCAGCTCGGCGGCATTCGACGGCTTCACCGAGCCGCCATAGAGGATCCTGATCCGGTTTCCCTCGCCCTTGAAGCGATCGGTGAGCTGACCTCGGATAAACCTGTGAACTTCCTCGACATCCTTCGCCGTCGGGGTGAGACCGGTGCCGATCGCCCAGACCGGCTCATAGGCCACCACCAGATTGGCCCCAGTCGAGCCGTCGGGCAGCGAGCCCGCAAGCTGGGTGCCGCAGACATCGAGTGTCTTGCCGGCGTCGCGCTGCTCGCGCGTCTCGCCGATGCAGACGATCGCGGTCAGGCCGGCACGCCAGACGGCCTCCGCCTTCTGCCGAATCAAGGCGTCGGTCTCGCCATGGTCGGCGCGCCGCTCGGAGTGGCCGACGATGATGGCGACCGCGCCGAGATCCCCAAACATTTCCGCCGAGAGGTCGCCGGTGTGAGCTCCCGAAGCCTTCGGATGGCAATCCTGGGCGCCGACGGCGACCTTCGAGCCGCGCGCCTTGTCGGCAAAGGCCCCGACCAATGTCGCCGGCGGACACACCAGGAGATCGGCCTTCCCGGCGACATCGCCGGCGCCGGCCAGCATCGCGTCGAACTCGACAAAAGAGGATTTCAGGCCGTTCATTTTCCAGTTGCCGGCGATCAGCGGCCGGATGGCGTCGGTCATGTCGGATTTCCCATCATTCAAGCGTGCCCCTGCGCTATCAGAGCCGGGCGGCGACTTCCAGAGCGCGGCTTCGCGCCTGCCGTGCGACGCTTCCGCCCGCGCGCCCGAGGTTGCGGGGGGGCACGAGCCACTTTATAAGCGTTTTCAATTCGGTGACGCCCTGCTGCTGGACCAAAAGTCCCGACTTTTAGTCCCACTTGGGTACGACCCGGTTCCCCTCCTGTAAAACAAGTTGGACCCATGCTTCGAGGAATGCGGAAAGCCTCATCAAACTGGCTCGGCAAGACGATTATGGCCGTGGTGATGGGCGTTTTGATCGTCAGTTTCGGAATTTGGGGCATTGCCGACATCTTCAAGGGGTTTGGCCAGTCGACCTTCGCCAAGGTGGGCGGGACCGAGATTTCGGCCGAGCAGTTCCGCCAGATCTATACCGACCGGCTGCAGCAGCTTGGCCGCCAGTTCGGCCGTCCGCTGACCCCCGACCAGGCGCGCGCCTTCGGGATTGACCGCCAGGTGCTGCAGCAGACGCTCGCAGAGGCCGCGCTGGACGAGGAAGCGCGCCGCATGGGCCTCAACCAGTCCGATGCCGAGGTGCTGCGCACGATCTACAACGATCCGAACTTCAAGGGCCTCAACGGCCAGTTCGATCCGCAGCGCTTCCAGTCCGTGATCCGCAACTTCGGCTACACCGAGGGCCGCTACATCGCCGAGCAGCGCCGCGTCGGCCTGCGGCGGCAGATCGCCGGCACCATCTCGTCCGGGATCGAGCCGACCAAATCGATGGTCGAGGCGCTGACCCGCTTCCAGAACGAGCAGCGCTCGATCGACTACGTCACGCTCGGCGCCGCGCAGGCCGGTACCATCGATCCGCCCTCGCCCGAGGCGCTCGCCGCCTATTTCGAGGACCACAAGGTCCAGTTCCGCGCGCCCGAGTACCGCAAGATCGCCTTCGTCGCGATCACGCCGGAAGAAATCGGCAAGTGGGAAACCGTGTCCGACGAGGAGGCCAAGAAGATCTTCGAGGAGCGCAAGGACCGGCTCAGCACGCCGGAGAAGCGCGAGGTCTCGCAGATCGTGTTTCCGGACGCCGGTGAGGCGCAGGCCGCCCGCGCCCGCATCACCTCGGGCACCTCGTTCGACGACATCGCCAAGGAGCGCAAGCTCAATCCCGCCGACGTCAATCTCGGCCTGGTCACGAAGTCGGCGATCCTCGATCCGGCCGTCGGCGACGCCGCCTTCTCCCTGCCCGCGGGTGAAGTCAGCCAGCCGGTCCAGGGCCGCTTCGGCGTGGCGCTGGTCAAGGTCGGCAAGATCGAGCCCGGCGTGACCCCGACCTATGAGAGCCTTGCGCAGCAGGTGAAGAACGAGATCGCGACCGAGCGCGCCCGCGCCAAGGTCGCAGAGCTCCGCGACAAGATGGAAGACGAGCGCGGCGGCGGCTCCAGCGTCATCGACGCGGCGCAGAAGCTGAAATTGACCGCCGTCACCATCGACGCGATCGATCGCTCGGGACGTCTGCCGAACGGCCAGGTCGCGTCAAACATCCCGCACGGCCTCGACGTGGTGTCGCAGGCCTTCAACAGCGACGTCGGCGTCGACAACGACCCGATCCAGTTCAACAACGGCTATGTCTGGTACGACGTGCTCGGCATCACGCCGTCGCGCGAGCGCACCCTCGACGAGGTCCGCGACCAGGTCGAGGCCAAGTGGCGCGAGGACCAGATCTCCGCCAAGCTGCGCGCCAAGGCGACAGAGATGGTCCAGAAGCTCGACAGCGGCGCCAAGCTCGCCGACGAGGCCACGGCGGCCGGCGTCAAGGTCGAGACCGCTGCGAACTTCCGCCGCGAGGCCACGCTGCCCAACGTGCCCGCCGGCGTGATCGCGGCCGCATTCCGCACCGCCAAGGACGGCGACGGACAGACCTCCGCAGCCGGCGGCAGCCAGTGGGTGGTGTTCCGCGTCACCGATGTGACGGTGCCTCCGGTCGACTTCGCCTCCAACGAGGTCAAGCAGCTCACCGAGGCGCTGCGGCGCTCGTTGAGCGACGAGCAGGTCGCGCAATATGTCGCGAAGATCGAGACCGACATCGGTGTGACCGTCAACCAGGCAGCCTTCGCACAGGTGACAGGCGCAAATAATTGAGCATGATCGGGACAGCGCGACGACGCGCTGCGCGGCGATCAAGCTCCAACAACAGACCCTGAGCCAGCGAATGGACGACCTGAAATCGATCATCGGAAAAGTCGCCACCGGCGCCACGCTGACGCGTGAAGAAGCGGCGTCCGCCTTCGACAGCATGATGTCGGGCGAAGCCACGCCCTCGCAGATGGGCGGGCTGTTGATGGCGCTGCGGGTGCGCGGCGAGACCGTCGAGGAGATCACCGGCGCGGTCAGCGCGATGCGCGGCAAGATGCTGCGGGTCACCGCACCGGCGGAGGCCGTCGACATCGTCGGCACCGGCGGCGACGGCTCGGGCTCGGTCAACGTCTCGACCTGCGCGGCCTTCATCGTGGCCGGCGCCGGCGTGCCCGTTGCCAAGCACGGCAACCGCGCACTGTCGTCGCGCTCGGGCGCCGCCGACGTACTTGCCTCGCTCGGTGTCAAACTCGACCTGACGCCGGAGCAAGTCGGGCGCTGCATCAAGGAAGCCGGCATCGGCTTCATGTTCGCGCCTTCGCATCATCCGGCCATGAAGAACGTCGGCCCGACCCGGGTCGAGCTCGCCACCCGCACCATCTTCAACCTGCTCGGGCCGCTGTCGAACCCGGCCGGCGTCAAGCGGCAGATGGTCGGCGTGTTCTCGCGGCAATGGGTGCAGCCGCTGGCGCAGGTGTTGAAGAACCTCGGCTCCGACAAGGTCTGGGTGGTGCACGGCTCCGATGGCCTCGACGAGATCACCCTCACCGGTCCGACTTTCGTTGCAACGCTCGAGAACGGCGAGATCAGGACATCAGAGGTGACGCCGGAAGATGCGGGCCTCGGCCGGGTCGGCGGCGAGGCGCTGAAGGGCGGTGATGCCGACGCCAATGCGATCGCGCTGTCGAGCGTGCTCCAGGGCAAGCCGAGCGCCTATCGCGACGTCGCTTTGCTCAACGCGGCCGCCGCGCTGATCGTGGCCGGCCGTGCCAGGGATTTGAAGGAAGGCGTGGCGATCGGCGCCCAGTCGCTCGACAGCGGCGCGGCCGCGGCGCGGCTGAAGCATCTGGTCGCGGTTTCCAACGGCTGAGAGCGCGAGACATGTCCGACATCCTGACCAAGATCGAGGCTTACAAGCGCGAGGAGATCGCCGCCGCGAAGCGCGCGCGTCCGCTCGCCGAGATCGAGGCGCAGGCGAAAGCGGCCTCAGCTCCAAGCGGCTTCGTCCGCGCCCTCAAGGACAAGCACGCACGCGGCGACTACGCGCTGATCGCGGAGGTGAAGAAGGCCTCGCCCTCGAAGGGGCTGATCCGGGCCGACTTCGATCCGCCGGTGCTCGCGAAAGCCTATGAAGCCGGGGGCGCGGCGTGCCTGTCGGTACTGACGGATGCGCCCTCGTTCCAGGGCCATCTCGATTTCATGGTCGCGGCCCGCGCGGCGACCAATCTCCCGGTGCTGCGCAAGGACTTCATGTTCGACACCTATCAGGTGGCGGAGGCGCGTGCCCATGGCGCCGACTGCATCCTGATCATCATGGCCGCGCTCGACGACACGGCGGCGAGCGAGATCGAGGACGCCGCGCTCGGCTATGGCATGGACGTGCTGATCGAGATCCACGATCGCGCCGAGCTCGACCGTGCCCTGAAACTTCGCTCGCCGATGATCGGCGTCAACAACCGCAATCTGCGGACCTTCGAGACGACGCTCGCAACCAGCGAGGCGCTGGCGCCGCTGATCCCCGGCGACCGCCTGATGGTCGGCGAGAGCGGCATCTTCACGCCTGAGGATCTCGCCCGCCTCGAGCGCGTCGGAATGTCGACCTTCCTGGTCGGCGAGAGTCTGATGCGCCAGCAGGACGTCACCGCGGCCACCCGCGCCTTGCTGACGCGGCAGACGGCACCGCGCGCCACCGGCACGCGCTGATCCAATGGCGCGCAAGACCAAAGCCGGATCGAAGGGACCCGTCGCCGCCCTCACCCATATCGACGCCAAGGGCGAGGCGCGCATGGTCGACGTCTCAGCCAAGCCGGCGACCGAACGGACCGCGATCGCCGAAGGCCGCGTCCTGATGAGCAAGGCAACGCTCGCGCTGATCGAGTCCGGACAGGCCAAGAAAGGCGACGTGCTGGCGACCGCGCGGATATCAGGCATCATGGCGGCGAAGCGGACCTCGGAATTAATCCCGCTCTGCCATCCGCTGGTGCTGACCAAGGTCACGATCGACATCGCCACCGACCGCAAGCTGCCCGGCTGCATCCTCCGCGCCAGCGTCAAGGTGACGGGACCGACCGGCGTCGAGATGGAGGCGCTGACCGCGGTTTCGGTCGCCTGCCTGACCATCTACGACATGGTCAAGGCGGTCGACCGTGGCATCCGGATCGAAGGCATTCACCTCGTCGAGAAGATCGGCGGCAAGTCCGGGCACTATCGCGCGGGCGATTGACCGCGCATGCGTCCGATCACTTCAGTGAGCCGCTGATCGAACTGAAGGTGCCCGAGAGCTTGGTGCCGACGCCTTTCACCGCTGCAATGATCGCGATGGCGATGCCGGTTGCGATCAATCCGTATTCGATCGCGGTAGCTCCGGTCTCGTCGGCACAAAAACTCTGCACAAGCCGCTTCATGATGACACCCTCACGCCCTGGAATTTCGCGCAAACACACGCAAACAACGTGCCGATCCCAATATCGAGCAGCCTCATCGACTTAGATCGTAAACAGATGATTGCATCGGCCCTGCGCCCGGCAAGGGATTCCGCGTCGCGCGTTTCGACCGGCAGAATCTGCTGTTCTCACTTCAGGAACCTGTTGTCCTGAAATCGATCGACCCGAAGCGACTTGGCGGGTCTCGAGCTTCATCAGCGGCAATTGCCTCATTTCGGCCGGCCGCAGGAAGTTTGCGGCATCAACGTGAAGAGCCGCGGTGATTCCCGCACATTCGCAACCATTCGTTAACCAATCTCGCTAACCCGCGCTCCATTTCGTTTGGATACGACTTTCGCGGGCCGGAGGTGCACGAAACCTACTTCCGGGTGAAACGCCTGGAAGCGATAGCGTCAGATGAAGCAAACCGGCAGCGCCTCGTTCAACGTCACCTCGGTGATCGGCAGTGGTCCGATCCGCTGGCTGATCCTTGGCGGCGCCGTGCTGATGGCAGCGATCGCAATCGGCGCCACCCTGATGGCCGAGAATTTCCGCGAGCGCGCCCTGCACAACAGCGAGCGCGAACTCGAGAACACCGTGCTGCTGCTGGCACGGCATTTCGACCAGCAGCTCGACGACCTTGAGGTGGTCCAGCGCGACCTGATCACGTTCATGCGCGACAACGGGATCGCGACACCGGAGAATTACAAGCGCCGGATGTCCGCCGCCGACATCCATGCGATGCTCAAGTCCAAGATGGACGCGCTGTCCAATGTCGGCAGCCTCAACGTGTTCGACGCCGACGGCGTGCTGATCAACAGCTCGGGCGCATGGCCGCTGCCGTGGGCCTCGATCGCCGATCGCGCCTACTTCCAGATATTCAAGTCGAGCCCCTACTCGCCCGACATGCTGGTCGCGCCGGTGGTCAGCCGCGTCAGCGGAAACTGGACCACCGCGATCGTGCGCAAGGTCACGGGCCCGCATGGCGAGTTCCTCGGCGTGGTCGGGCGCGGCATCGAGCCGGCGACCTTCGAGAAATTCTTCTCGACGGTTGCGCTCGGCGAAGGCGCCGCGATCTCAATGCACCATCGCGACGGCACGCTGCTGGCGCGCTATCCCCATGTCGAGGAGATGATCGGGAAGAACTTCCGCACCGGCCCGGCCAGTCAGCAGCAGGTGTTCGAGCAGCCCGAGAGCACCTCGCGATTGACCAGCCCGGTCGACGGCAAGGACCGCCTGGTGTCGTCGCGGGCGCTCACCAAATTCCCGATCGTCGTCGTCGCCACGACCACCACGGAAGCGGCACTCGCCAACTGGCGCGAGCAGATCGGCATGCTGATCGCGGTGACCGCAGCATCGGTGCTGGCGATCGCGATCCTGCTGACGCTCGTGGTGCGCAAGCTGTTGCAGCAGCACCGCACCCAGCAGCAGCGCCTGACGCTGGAGAAGCTCCGGCTCGATACCGCCGTCAACAACATGACGCAGGGGCTGTTGCTGTTCGATGCCGCGCAGCGGCTGGTGATCTGCAACAAGCGCTATATCGAGATGTACGGATTGTCGGCCGACGTCATCCGGCCGGGCTGCAGCTTCCGCGACGTCATCGTGCATCGCCACCTGACCGGCTCGTTCCAGGGCGATGTCGAGCGCTACGTCAACCTCGTGCTGCGCGACGTCGGCATCCGCAACACCATGGTGATCGCGACGCCCGACGGGCGCTCGATCCAGGTCGTCAACGAGCCGCTGGCCGATGGCGGCTGGCTTGCGACCCACGAGGACGTCACCGAGCGCCGCCGCGCCGAGGAGCGCATCACGCATCTTGCCCACTACGATGCTCTCACCGACCTGCCGAACCGCGCGCTGTTCCACGAGGAGATCAAGCGTGAGCTGCCGCATGTCGCCCCCGACAGCCAGCTCGCGGTGCTCTATATCGACATCGACGAATTCAAGGGCGTCAACGACTCGCTAGGCCACATGGTCGGCGATGAGTTGCTCAAGTCCGTTGCGCGGACGCTGAGCGGCGTGATCGGCGACGGCGATTTCGTCGCCCGGCTCGGCGGCGACGAATTCGCGATCGTGCAGACCGGCGTGAAGAACGAGGTCGAGGTCACCGACCTCGTCGCGCGCATCTACGAGGTCATCCGCTCGCCCTATCAATGCCTCGGCCACCAGGTCACGACCGACGCCAGCATCGGCATTGCACTGGCGCCGAGGGACGGCACCGATCTCGACCAGATCATGAAGAACGCCGACCTTGCGATGTATGCGGCGAAGTCGGCCGGCCGGCGCGTCTCGCGCTTCTTCGAACCGGCGATGGACGCCGACGCCCGCGCCCGCCGCGAGCTCGAGATGGAGCTGCGGCAGACCATTGCCGCGGGCAGCGGGCTCGAAGTGTATTACCAGCCCTGCGTCGACCTGCGCAGCAACGAGATCACCGGCTGCGAGGCGCTGGTGCGCTGGCGCCATCCGGTGCGCGGCATGATCTCGCCGGCCGACTTCGTTCCGATCGCCGAGGAGACCGGCCTGATCAACCAGCTCGGCGAATGGGTGCTGATGACGGCCTGCAAGGAAGCCGTGAACTGGCCCGATCACGTCAAGCTCGCGGTCAACGTTTCGCCGGTGCAGTTCCGGACCGGCACGCTGGCGCTCAAGGTGATCGCCGCGCTGGCGGCATCGGGCCTGTCGGCGGGCCGGCTGGAGCTCGAGATCACCGAGGCCGTGCTGATCCGCGACGACGAGACGGCGCTGGCCGCGCTGCACCAGCTCCGCGCCATCGGAATCAGGATCGCGCTTGACGATTTCGGCACCGGCTATTCGTCGCTGAGCTATTTGAAGCGCTTCCCGTTCGACAAGATCAAGATCGACCGCTGCTTCGTCACCGACATCGCCGATCCGCAAGGTTCGGCCGGCATCGTCGAGGCCGTCGTCAACATCGCCGCCGAGCGCAGCATGACCACGACGGCGGAAGGCGTCGAGACCGCCCAGCAGCAGCAATTGCTGCGCGAGCTCGGGTGTTCGGAGATGCAGGGCTATCTGTTCAGCCCGCCGAAGCCGGCCGCTCAGATCCGTGAGCTCCTGGCCGCACATCGCCGTGGCCCTGTTGCGGGTCCAACCGCCACGCGCCGGCGCAAACCTGTTGCCGGCGCTGCGTAAACTTCGGAAGGAGTGGACGACCGATAACGCGTCATGCCCGAGCGTGACCCGGGCATGACGAAGCAGAGATGGGCCTAGTTCGGCACCGGCCGCTTCTGCGCGGTCTTGGTGTCGGCGTTCTTGGCGTCGGCATTCACGGTGACGCCGCGCAGCTGGTTGAACGCCGCGGCCAGCGCCTTGTCGTTCTTCTCGTCCGGCGGCACGTAGGATTGCGAGCCGGTCTGCTCGGCGCCCTCGGCCGAGAGGTGGCCGCGCATCGAGGCCTCGCCCTTGATCTCGGAGCGGGTCTTGAACTCATCCGGCACGTCCTGCAGCACCTCGATGTCGGGCTTGATGCCAAGCGCCTGGATCGAATGACCCGACGGGGTGAAATAACGCGCGGTGGTCAGCGCCAGCGCGCCATTGCCGGCGCCGAGCGGAATGATGGTCTGCACCGAGCCCTTGCCGAACGAGCGGGTGCCGATCAGGGTCGCGCGCTTGTGGTCATGCAGCGCGCCGGCGACGATCTCGGAGGCCGAAGCCGAGCCGCCATTGATCAGCACCACCAGCGGCTTGCCCTTGGTCATGTCGCCGCCATGGGCGGTGAAACGCTGGGTTTCTTCCGGATTGCGGCCGCGGGTCGAGACCACCTCGCCGCGCTGCATCAGCGTCGAGGTCACCGAGACCGCCTGGTCGAGCAGGCCGCCCGGATTGTTGCGGAGGTCGACGACGTAGCCGGCGAGCTTGTCCTGCGGGACTTCCTTCTGGATCTCGCCGATCGCCTTGCGCAGGCCCTCGGTGGTCTGCTCGTTGAACGAGGTGATCCTGATATAACCGATATCGCCGCCCTCGACATGATACTTCACCGGGCGGACGCGGATGATCTCGCGGGTGATCGAGACCTCGATCGGCTTGTCGGCGTCCTTGCGGACGATCTTCAGCCGGATCGAGCTGTTGGGCGCGCCCTTCATCTTGTTGACCGCCTGATCGAGCGTCAGGCCCTGGATCTGGTCATCGTCGATCGAGGTGATCACGTCGCCCGACATGATGCCGGCGCGCGAGGCCGGGGTGTCGTCGATCGGCGCCACCACCTTGACGAAGCCGTCCTCCATCGTGACCTCGATGCCGAGCCCGCCGAACTCGCCATGCGTGGTCTCCTGCATCTCCGCCCAACCCTTCTCGTTCATGTAGCGGGAGTGCGGATCGAGCGAGGAGATCATGCCGTTGATCGCCCCTTCGACGAGCTTGGAGTCCTCGGGCTTCTCGACGTAGTCGGTCTTGATCTTCTCGAACACCTCGCCGAACAGGTTGAGCTGCGAATAGGTGTTGTCGGCATGCGCGGCGGCATTGGCGACGGCGAACAAATGCGTCCCCTGCGGCGAGGCCACGAGCAGGGTGAGACACGCTCCCGCAACCGTCCCGAGGAAGAAGCCAACATGTTTGCGCATTATCCGCGATCCTTTTTCGCTATCGGCCGGCAACGTTCCGCAACGTTCGCCTGCCCCACCCCGACGGGGGCACCACACAACGGCTTTTTGGTCGGATCAAGGCCGCTTGGTCACTGGACCATTACGGTCCTGTCACGATGCCCTGGTCAGCCCCAAAATCAGCATTTAATCAGCACCACGTCAGCCTCAAGTCGGCTCCCGGTCGGCCTCTGGCCCAGCCTCCCGCAACCCGCTCTGCCAGGTCGACGGCCGGGTCCCGAATCCGCGCTTGGCCCGGGTGCCCAGCCAATAGCCAAACTGCGGAGGAACATGGCGAAATGGCCCTTCAACCCCGAGTTTCAGCGCGGCATCCATCGGCCAGTTGGGGTTATTGAGGATTTCCCGGCCGACCGCGATCAAATCTGCTTGTTTGTCGCGCAGGATTTGCTCGGCCTGGTCACCATGGATGATCAGGCCGACCGCCATGGTCATGATATCGGCACGCCGGCGGACATATTCCGCCAGCGGCACCTGATAGTTGTATTTGATCTCCTTGCCCAGAATCGGCGCCATCTCGCTGATTCCCCCCGACGAGCAGTCGATCACGTCGACGCCCTTCGGCTTCAGGATCGCCGCCAGCCGCGCGCTCTGTTCCGGACCCCAGCCGGCATTGTCCTCGACCGACAGCCGCACGAACAGCGGCTTGTGATCCGGCCAGTGCACGCGCACGGCCTCCGTCACCTCGATCACGAAGCGCATCCGGTTGGCTTCCGAGCCGCCATATTCGTCGCTGCGCTGGTTCGAACGCTCCGAGAGGAATTCGTGCACGAGATAGCCATGGGCCCCGTGCAGCTCGAGCACCTCGAACCCGGCCTCGTGCGCGCGGCGGGCGGCCTGCCCCCAGGCCGCGACGAGGTCCTTCACTTCCTGCGTTGCCAGCGCCCGCGGCACCGGCCAGCGCTGACTATGGGCGATCGCGCTCGGGGCCACCGGCGTCCAGGCGTCCCAATCCTCGATTGCGACGCTGCGTTCGAGCGGTCGGTCGCCCTCCCAGGGGCGGCTTGCGCGCGCCTTGCGGCCGGAATGGCCGAGCTGGATGCCGGCCACTGCATTCTGCTGCTTGATGAAGCCGACGAGCCGGCTGAGCGGCGCGATGAACTTGTCGTCCCAAATGCCGAGATCGCCGATCGTCCCGCAACCGCGCCGCTCGACCTTGGTCGATTCGACGATCACCAGGCCGGCGCCGCCGGCGGCGAACTTGCCGGCGTTCATCAGATGCCAGTCGGTCGGAAAGCCCTTCTCGGCCGAATACTGATGCATCGGCGGCACCACGATGCGGTTCTTCAGCGTGACGCCGCGGATGGTCATCGGCGAAAACAGCAGCATGTCGGACATCGCTTCCTCACTTCACGTCGTTACCCGGCATGCGGGATCGATCTTGTATTTGGCGCCAACGATATACGCACCGCGCGATGGCCGATAGGGCGCGCGGCGCGCAACACCGTGGCGACATCGACCAACGAGCTCTTCCTATTGAGCGGGCTTGCGGTTCGCCGACAGGTCCGTCGGGCAGTTGAGCCCGCATGCGATCACGTTCTTCTGGTCGGCAACACGCCAGACCAGCAGCGCGACCAGGACGATGATGGTGACGGTGAGCTTGGCCAACGTGTCGTGATTCAATTTCAGCTCCGAGCAACAATCCGCATGAGCGACAGTCATCAGCTGCGAACAAAACTGGCCCCGGGAGCCCCTTGAAGGCCGCTGCCGGGGCCGCCCCGCGTTCAATTCAACGTGGTCGAGATCATCATCGTACGGACCTGGCGCGGCCTGCAAGCTCTCCGGTCCGCATGGCAACACGGGCACAGCCGCGCGCGGCCATGCTGGAACTTTCTCGTCCGGAATGCCGCGATCTCCGGGAACCTGCCCGGACATCACCTAGTCCATATGGGCTACATCGTAACGACAGCCGTCAACTCCGCGCAAGCCTCGCTGCGCCCGCGGCGATTGCGTCATTGAAGCTCGTATCCCAGAATTGTCCAACCTCGGCGCGCGCGTCGAGCACGCCGAGCTTGAGGAAGGTGTCGGCAACCTTCTGGTGGGTGTCCGGGTCAGGTCGCTGACTGAAAACTCGCCGCGCGCAGCCCCGGCGCCGCGGGATCCGCGGCGCAAAGAAAGGCCCCAGCGAGGGGGTACACGCTGAGGCCAGAGCAACTTGTCACACTATCCTAGACCTCGCCCCAGCACTTTCTTTTGCTCCTTCGGAGTTACCGGATTCATACGGGTCGAAGACTGAACCTTATTGCTCGCTCGCGCGTATCCATAACGTCAGGATTTTGCCATTCCTCCTGGGGCTAGAACCAACGCCGCCCGTCGTATTTCAATGCGGGCGGCGTTGCGCGTTTCTGGCCTGGAACGCGAAGCGAGCTAGCGCGCCCGCGCCGCTGACATTGATGAAAGTTCCCGGGCAGGAGCCGGAACGGATGCCAACCGACGTGAGTTGGACAGCACGATCTTGAAAGACGGAGCGTCATCGCCGTGAGCCGAAAAACCCTGCAGGCACGTTCAGAGCAGGCGCTCGTCGTCGTCATTCTCAGCACCGGCGCGCTCATCGCCTACCTCGGCCTGGCGCTTACCAGGATGTGAGAGGTCTGCCCGGCAAGCAGCAAGTCGCTTGACGCCCCAAATGCCCAATCACTGATTTGCCCGACGGCGCAAGCCCCCGCGTTAAAAATATTTCGCCTTATCCGAAACAGAACCCAGTTTATGCCGCCCGTCTCACCCGATCGAGGGGCGCTTCGCGATCGTCACGAACGTGGGTCGAGATGCGGTGGACGCGCAGTGTGCAACTGACGAGTGCCCATGAAGCGGCTCCGGTTGCACCTGTGGTCATACCCCGAGCTCTCTGCCTTTACGCCGCGGCCTCTCGGCTCGAGCACCAGCGCCTCTGGAATACTGGATCACCCGCATGCGCGCGGGTGATGACACCGCGTGAGAATGGACCGAGCCGGCCAACGTCAGCACCCTGGTCGCATGCCTGCCGCACAAATCGGAGACATTGCCGGCCGCCCGCAATTCTCGTACACGGTTTCACGCAATGACCTCGCAACTCTCTCCCGATTCCGTCGACGTGCTGCTGTTCGATATCGGCCGCGTCGTGCTCGACATCGACTTCGAGAAGGTGATGGCGCACTGGGCGCGGCATGCCGGCTGCGCGCCGGCCGACCTCGCTACGCGATTTGTCGTCGACGACAGCTTCAGGCATCACGAGATCGGCCGGATCGACGACGCGGCGTTCTTCGCAAACCTGCGCCGGACGCTCGGCATCAACCTCACCGATGCGCAGTTCCTCGAAGGCTGGAATGCGATCTTCACCGGGGAGATGCCGGGAATTGCCCCCCTGCTCGCGAGCGCCGCCGTGCGGATGCCGCTCTACGCCTTCTCCAACACCAATCCGGCCCATGTCGCGCATTTCTCGGTCATCCATGCCGAGCTGCTCAGCCATTTCCGCACCGTCTTCCTGTCCTCGATGATCGGCTTTCGGAAACCCGACGCCGAGGCCTACGATCATGTGGTAAAAGCCATCGGTGTGCCGGCGTCGCGGATCCTGTTCTTCGACGACCTGGCCGCCAACATCGAGGGCGCGCGGGCGCGCGGCCTTCATGCCATCCACGTGACATCGACGGATGACGTGGCGAGGGCTCTGACTGCACTTGGTATTGAACATTTGGATTGATGGAGCTCCGAGCGTGGCCCTGATGCCGGTTGCCGATGCCCTGTCCGCCGTCCTCGCCGGCGCCGAACCGCTGCCGGAGGAGATGGTCGCGCTCGATGCCGCCTACCACCGCACCCTGGCGCGCGACCTCGCCGCGCGGCGCACCCAGCCGCCGCAGCCGATGTCGGCGATGGACGGCTATGCCGTGCGGGCGGCCGACGCTGGTGATCTGACGGCCCGGCTCAAGGTGATCGGGGAAGTCGCCGCCGGCCGGCCGTTCGAGCGGATGGTCGGCGCCGGCGAAGCGGTGCGGATCTTCACCGGCGGTGTGATCCCCGATGGCGCCGACGCCGTCATCATCCAGGAAGACACCGCCGTCGACGGCGACCACATCACGATCACGGAGGCCGCAACCGCCGGACGGCACATCCGCCCGGCCGGCGTCGACTTCCGTGCGGGCGACGTGCTGCTCAATGCCGGCAGCCGCCTCTCCGATCGCGCGCTGTCGCTGGCCGCCGCCATGAACTATCCGGAGCTCGCGGTGCACCGCCGTCCGAAGGTCGCGGTGCTGGCGACCGGAGACGAGTTGGTGATGCCGGGCTCGACGCCCGGCCCCGGCCAGATCGTCTATTCCAACGGCTATGCGCTGCGGGCGCTGGCGCGCGCCGAAGGCGCCGAGACCGTCGACCTCGGGGTTGCCGCCGACACGGTAGAAGCGACCACCGCCGGCATCCGCCGGGCCCGCGAGACCGGTGCCGACATCCTGATCACGACCGGCGGCGCCTCGGTCGGCGACCACGACCTGGTCAAGCAGTCGCTGGAAGCCGAGGGCGTTCAGATGGCGTTCTGGCGGATCGCGATGCGCCCCGGCAAGCCGATGATGCATGGCCGGCTCGGCGCGATGCGGGTGATCGGCCTGCCCGGCAATCCGGTGTCCTCCTATGTCTGCGCCTTCCTGTTTCTGGTGCCGTTGATTCGGGCGCTAAGCGGCCGAAAGACTGTCCATCATGTCCGCGCCAGCGCCCTGCTCGGCCGCGATCTCGCCGCCAACGACCAGCGCGAGGACTATCTGCGCGCGCGCCTCGAGGAGCGCGAAGACGGCACGCTGATCGCAACGCCTGTCACGCAGCAGGACTCGTCGCTGCTCGGGAATCTCGCTGCGGCACGGGCACTTCTCGTGCGTCCGCCGTTTGCGCCTGCCGCCGGCAAAGGCAGCGAATGCGAGATTCTGATGCTGCCTGAGTGAGGCTCGCACGGCCCGCCGATTGTGCGCTGCCGGATGCGTTCACCGGAAATTAAGTGGTTGCGGAACACATATCGAACATATAGTGTCCGTTCATGATTTGTTTCGAGTACTGGTGTGTACAAATGGGAGGCCGCGAGGGAGCGCTTGTGATGAGCACCGTGCTCCTGAGGTCAGGCCCCGCCTGAAAAGTCTCGGAATCGAACGACGCTACCAACCGGGGGAATACTCGAGATGCTCACGCGCAAACAGTACGAACTTCTGCGTTTCATCAATGAACGTCTGAAAGAGGCCGGCGTACCGCCCTCCTTCGACGAGATGAAGGATGCGCTCGACCTGCGCTCGAAGTCCGGAATCCACCGCCTGATCACTGCACTGGAGGAGCGCGGCTTCATCCGCCGCCTGCCCAACCGCGCCCGCGCCATCGAAGTCATCAAGCTGCCTGAGCTCTCGGCCGGCGGCGGCAACGGCCGCCGCGGCTTCACCCCGAGCGTCATCGAAGGCACCCTCGGCAAGCGCACCAGCACGCCGCCGATCGCCGAGGACGACGGCAACCGTCCGGTCGCGGTCCCCGTAATGGGCCGGATCGCCGCCGGCACGCCGATCGAGGCGCTGCAGACCCGCAGCCACACCATCAGCGTGCCGCCCGACATGCTCGGCTCCGGCGAGCACTATGCGCTGGAAGTGCGCGGCGACTCGATGGTCGACGCCGGCATCCTCGACGGCGACATGGCGCTGATCCAGCGCAACGACGTCGCCAACACCGGCGACATCGTGGTGGCGCTGATCGACGAGGAGGAAGCCACCCTGAAGCGCTTCCGCCGCCGCGGCGCGTCGATCGCGCTGGAGCCGGCCAATACCGCCTATGAAGTACGCATCCTGCCGCCGAACCGGGTCCGCATCCAGGGCAAGCTGATCGGCCTCTATCGCAAATACTGATGGCGGCGGGGAACGAGCAACACATCGGATCGTTCCTTGAATGATAGCGTAACGTGCTGTTTGCCCGATGCGCTCCGACACCTCTCACGCGGCGTCGCGTGTTTGTGATTGGGGCGTTGGGCGACCAGTCGTACAATCGCCCAGAAACGAGGAGACACTCGTTCGCTATCGTCCACTCTGGTAGAGGCCCTATGCCTCAAGGAGAGGCACTGGTCGCTACCTCGATTAGAGGAGCCATCCGATGTGTGACTATAGTCTGCACGCCGTGGCGTCGCGCCCCGCCATTGTTGGAGAGACGCTGATCACCACGACTTTCCGCGGCACGTCGACCCGCGGCTTTGCTTCGGAGACCGATCCCACTGTCGCGGTCTGCATGCTGCCGGGCACCGAGCTCGCTTTCGCCGAGAACGTTCGCTACGACAGCCGCTGGATCTGGACCAAGACGATGAACTTCCGCGTCGGGGTGTTCAACGAAGTCGAGCCCGACGTTCCCGATCGCCATCATGACGCGGTCGAATTCCCCGACGGCAGCCATGTGCTGGTGACCCAGCTCGTCGAGGGACAACGTGTCAGCGTGCTGCAATTGCCGGCACTGCATCCGCCGGTCGAGCAGAAGCCGAAGGTTGTGGAGCGGCGGCCCTCCGCATTTGCGTCGCTGTTTTTGGGTTGAGCACATCGTCGCCGCGGAATGAACCCGTTCAGCGGCGGATGACCTAAGCGATTTCGAGCGACCCCGGACGCCGGGTTCCGGGGCGCGGCTGGAGAATTGCGTCGGCGCGCGCCTTGGCGCATCATCGGGCACGGAGGACGTGCGTGGTGGTCGACAAGGTCACATGGCAAAAGGCTGGACGCGTCACGGAGCCGGGCCGCTACTTGTTCCGGTTCGGCTGGCTGACGGTGACGGCTGACGACCTGAAGGTCTGGGAGCAATTTCCCGAGGCTTCCTTCACCCTCGTCAAGAAGCCTGACGCCGGCCCTGACTCCGACGAATACCATCTCGGCCTGTTCGAGTTGCCGACCGGCCCCTCGCCCGACAACGGCTAATCTTCGCCCTGCAAATCGGTCTCGGCCGGCGTCGCATCGACGGTGGGCCGCGGCGCGCTTGCGGGGGCGCGCAACGTCGTCGCAGCCTCACCGTCGCCGGGAACCGCTGGCGACCACGGCCGGTCGATCCCTCCGGGCTTGACCGCATCGATGGCGTAGCCGTCCCTGATGCGCCGCAGCACCAGCGCGCCGTGGCGCCGCAGCCGCTCGGCATCGATCACCGAGGCCGCGCAGTCCCGCGGTGCCGGCCGTGCGGTCACGATCAGTGCCGCACGGTCGCAATCGTCGGCCAGCGCCTCGGGCCGGCTCGCCAGCGCGACGAAGGCGCCGCCGGGCCCTTGCGTCACGCAGCCGCTCGGATCGCAGGAGACGCCCTCGCCGAGCGACGCGTCCGTCGCGGTCCGCGCGTCGGCATCCGCCGCCAGCCACTCCTTGACGAGGAAGGCGTCCTTCGCGCTGTGCATCAGATGCAGCCGCCCGTCGCCGCCCCGCACCGCGACGTTGCGGCCGTCGGCGGAGACCAGCACGTCCGGCTGCGGCACCCGCACCGCCCAGACCGAGGCCGCCACCAGCAGCACCGCACCCGACCAGCGCAGCGGCGTCCGCAACAACCCGAGCAGGACGAGGCCCGCGCTTGCGACGATCAGCGGCCCGATCCCGAACGCCGCCATCCGGCCGACCGCGCCCGGGAGCGCTGCGACCCATTGCGTCACCAGGATCATCCAGTCGATGCCGAACCCCATGATCGCCCAGAACACGCCGTCGAAGCCGAACGGCATGGCGAGCAGCCCGAGCAGGCCGGCCGGCATCACGACCGCCGACACCACCGGCATCGCCGCAAGGTTCGCCAGCAGCCCGTAGGGCGTCACGCGGTGGAAATGGAACGCGGCGTAGGGCGTGGTCGCGAGCCCCGCCACCAGCGAGGCCAGGATCAGCATCGTGAGCTCACGCCCGCCCCACAGCGCAACCCGCGCGGTCGCCGAATGATCGGGCGACGCCAGCAGGTTCGGCAGCCCGATCTGCACCAGCGCCACCAGCCCGAGCGTTGCCGCAAACGACATCTGGAAGCTCGTTTCCGAATTCAGATATCGCTCGTTTCTTCAAAAGGTTAGCTGGCTTTCTCGGCTCAATTCCGGGACTTATTCCGGGACTTTGCGAGCCGCTCAACAGCCATGGCTACATCCTCGTCCAGCACATGGGCGTAGCGCAGCGTGCTCTTGATGTCCCGGTGGTTGAGTGCCTTCTGAACCAACTTAACGTTTCCGCTGTCGCGGAGAAGTTTGGTCCCGAAGTCGTGCCGGAAGTCGTGAAAACGGAAATTGGCGATACCAGACAGGGCTCGTAGGCGCTGCCAGGCTGTCTTGGCGCCGTTATAGGTCAGAGCATACCGTTGCCCCCTCACCCGCCCCAGCCGCTTGTTGCCGTAGACCGCAAGGTACGTGAAGCAAAACTCGGGGTGCTGTCCCCGCAGCGGGAATAGGATCTCGCGCACAGCTGGCGTGATCGGGAAAACCACGCGCCGGCCGCCCTTGCCAAGGCGGACAATCTGTCTGGTGCCGAAGTCCACTTCCGACCATCGCAGCGTCACGCATTCCTTCAACCGCATGCCGCTCGCCCGCACGAAGTCAAAGAACGGCCCGTAGTCGTCGCGCATGGATGAATCGAGTGCGTCGGCTTCCTCGGTCTTAAGTTCGCGGACGCGCTCCTCTGGCTCGGACAGCAGCAGCTCGTCCCATTTGGGTTCATTGTCAAAGACCGCGCCCTCAGCCTTGGCGAAGGTGAATAGCCGCTGTAGCACCTTGGTTGCCGACCGGTTGACGGTGGCGTTTGAGACCAACGGTAACGCCTGTTCTTCTTCCTTGGTCCGCTTGCCGCGCCGCGATACGCGCTGACCACGGCGCCAAGCCACCATTTCTTTGGCTGTCTTATGGTCGATGTCCGTCAGCGGTTTCGACTTGCCAAAATATTCAATCAGCCGCGTAAGATTGGTCTCAGTAGCTTTCGGCTCCGAGTCATATTGCGCGCTGTCGTTCCAGAGCCGATCGGCAACGTCATTGATCAGAAGTGACGCCTTGGCGCGCCACGTCGCCTTAACCTGTGCTTTGGCCTTCTCGCGTTCTAAGGTCTCGAACTTTTTCGCTTCTCCTCGAGTCGTGCACTTCGTCGTTCCATGAAACCGATTACCGGCATGCCAGAAATCGAATTTGTAGTACGGCGAACGCTTGTCACGGTAGACCGACACGGCACTTCTCTCCTGGTGCGACGCTCTTCAAACTCGTCGATAAATTCTTCCTTGTAGCGGCGTCGCGGGCGCTTCGTGCCGCGCCCGACATTGATGTAAGAGATTTCACCGTCGCGCACGAGCGCACTCAGTTGGTCCTCTGTGATATTCAGCCTCAAAGCCGCCTGCTCTGGTGTGAGCAAGCGGCTGTTGTCATTGGCAGGATTGGGCAAGAGCGTGCCCCTAAAGAAGTAGCTCTGCTTACCTCGCCGGAAGGCCGACGCTCCGGTGGCTCGCCGCTGAGGCGACTCAAACCACCATTAGTGAATTATACCGCACCTGGTCAGGCCACCCCGCTAGCCGACGCCTAGCAGGATGACATCTTCATCGGAAGTCCGCGCGGCCCATGCGGCGCGCGCGTATTCCTTCCTCAGCGAGCCGTCCGGATCGTGGAGCGCAGCCCACCTGCCAAAGCTATTTTCTGAAGACCCATTGATAAGGATCTGAAGGGCACCGTTTCGGACAATTGGGTCACAGCCCTCGTCTCGGAGGGCGGTATAGTAGGCGCCCGCGCAAAAAGGCGTGGACGGCTCGATCTTGCTAGTGGCGGCTGCAGTCAGATTGGTCATTCATATCCCCTGTCGTCCGGTACATTTGACCGGCCCCGAAACTGTGTTAACACAGATTCTATGAAGCGTCAAACCGTGATAACACAGAAAAAGCGCGGACCCGCCCCTACGGGAAAGGGCACACTTATTGGTGTGCGCATGCAGCCTGACGACTTGTCCGCCGTCGATAATTGGATAGCGGAGCAAGACACCGCTCAAACGAGGCCAGAGGCGATACGGACGTTGATGCGGCAGGCGCTGCGCAGCAAGACTAAGAGCTGAGTCTATATGAAGGGGTGGCTCGTTGGGGCTGTAATCGGTCTATTCGCTGGGTTCTTTGTCGGCGGAGTTGGAATAGCCGTTCGCGGTAGCGCGATGGGAATGCCGCCTTGGGTGGTTATGTTGATTTTTGCCGTCTTTGGCGCAATGGTCGGCAACTACGTCGGCAAGGTGATCCGGCGCCGCAAACTTTAAGATCTGTCCTGCCCCGAAGCGATCAGAACGCTTCTACGGCATGGGTCAGCGCACCGAGAGTTGTGGGCAACAAGCAGTCATGACTTGCGTCACCGCGCGGTCCATTTGAGCATTTCTTTGGGGCACGTCCCGGAAATGCGCCATGGTCACCAAAGAAGAACTGTCCGAACTGGTTTGGTCCAAGCCTTTGGCTCAGGTCGCTGATGAGTTGGGAGAGTCTCGCGGCTCCGTGATCAGCATGTGCAATATCTACGGTATTGCTAGACCCAAGCAAAGCTATTGGACGAAATTTCCGGACGGAAAAACACCCAAGAAGATCCGGCTCCAACCACCGCATACTCATCGCCTAATACGCGATGCTAGAGACCATTTCGAACACTGCAGGCCGCTCAATAACAATGGCTTTAGGGCGCTGTTCAATAGAGGCTACTTAAAGCCCTACAAAAAGCTGTCGGCCGACATCACGACTTCGAAGGATAACCTCGATAAAGCACTTAGATTTGCGAGCGATCTCTTTAACACGCTCGAATCCACAGGTCATCGTGTGACCATAGCTCCGCGCGGAGAACATTTAAGCCGAGCCACAATTGATGAGCGCGAGTCTCGCGCGAAACGCAACCGCAGCTTTTTCGACAATTTATGGTCACCTATGGCACCGACCGTTGTCTACATTGGCAGCGTGGCAGTGGGACTGGCCATCATCGAAATGTCTGAGGAGGTGTTGCTCCGATATGTTGAAGGTAAATACGTTCGAGAATCCGACTACGTCCCACCGAGTTATGGTGCCGACCGCACTTGGACGACTACACAGGATGTCCCCTGTGGCCGGCTTCGGTTATTGGCGTACTCTCCCTATTACCGCGTAGAGTGGTCGGCAACCTGGCAGGACACAAAAGACACAACGCTTCGATCGGACCTGAAACAAATCGTCAAGTCGCTGGAAGAGGCCGCCGGCAAGATCGCCACAGGGTTAGAGGAAGCCAAACGGAAAGCAGAGATAGCGCGCCTAGAGCAGCTAGCGGCCGAAGAGAGGCGCAATCGAGAGGAAGATAAACGCCGCGCACAGCAGTCAATCAAGGACAGCCAAGAGCATCTTGGACAAATCATTCAGCAATGGTCAAACGTGATGAACGTTGAGCGATTCCTCGCTGGGGCGGAGCAACGCGCAGCCGGCCTGCCTGATACCGAGAGAAATGCTGTGCTGGAACGTCTCGAGCGCGCGCGCAAATTCTTGGGCAGCCAAGACCCGCTGGATTTCCTACGATCGTGGAAGACTCCAGAGGAGCGGTATCAGCGTGTCTACACGGATGAAGGCAAGCCCAAAGACTAGTTGCCCCACCCGCCACCGGCGATCTACAGTTGCGACGGGCTTGGGAGATTTCAATGGGGTTATTTAAAGGGAAAGACAGCTGGGAGCGCACGTTCCGGCTCAGAAGCAACCACGGCGCTTCAAAGGGATTTCTTGCAGTATTGTTTTGGCTTTGGGGAGTCGTCGGGCTTCTGTTCAACGCCGGCACGCTGTTCGGGCTCACCGGCAACATCGGCGTTGGAACATCCGCCTATTTGACGGCAACCTGCCTGGTGTGGATTGGCGGCATGGTGCTGTTCGGTATCGGCGCCCTACTCGCTCACACAGATTTTGACGGCGAGCGGCCACTCCCGCAAAGCGGATGGGACGTCGGGATCACGGAATAACGCACCACAGCACTAGGGAACGACAGAAAATGAGACTGAAATCATTTCGGGTCAAAGAATTTCAGAGCGTGCGCGACTCCGGTTTGATTGAGGTCGACGACATTGCCTGTCTGGTTGGAAAAAACGAAGCGGGAAAGAGCGCGCTACTTAAAGCGCTCTATCGACTGAATCCTGTCATTCCATCAGAAAGTAAGTTTAGCGTCACGATCGACTATCCGCGCATGGACGTCGAAGACTATCGCCACGCGGTCGAAGCCAAAAAGCGCCAGCGAGCAATGCCCATCTGGGCACAATTCGCACTAGAGGAAAAAGAGGTTGCTGGAATCGAGGCCATGTTTGGCCCCGAGTGCCTCATCGAGAAAACGATGGCGCTGTATAAATGCTACGAGGACGATAGATACTTCAGCTTGAAGGTGAATGAAGAGAAAGCGCTTCGCTTCCTTTTTTCCAGTGCCGACATACCGGAACTAACTCGTGAAGCCGTCGCCGGAGCCGGCCTCAAAGCTGCGGATGTCGTCGCGGCCCTCAACGCTCAGGAGCAAACAGCAGAGATCAAGCGATTGGTTGGCATAATGACCGCAATCGCAAAAGATAGCCTGATAAGGTTCATTTATGATCAATTCCTCGCAGCAGCGCTTCCCAAATTTTTATACTTCGATGAGTACTACCAATTGTCCGGACACGAGAACATCCAGGCTCTCATCGAGCGTTCTAACGCAAACGGCTTAAAGCCGTCGGACCACCCAATGCTCGGTTTGATCCGACTTGCCCGCCTCAGCCTCAAAGAGATGGTCGAAGCTAAGAGTACTATTGATCTAAAGGGGAAGCTTGAGGGTGCGAGCAACTATCTATCGAAGCAGATTCTGAAATATTGGTCGCAGAACAAGCACCTCCGGATGACCTTTGACGTCCGGCCCGGTCTTCCGGATGATCCACCCGGTATGCAGTCTGGGTTCAATATATGGGGAGGCGTTTTCGATAGCAGGCATCTCGTTACGACAGAACTCGGCAGCCGTTCGAGGGGGTTCGTTTGGTTCTTCTCATTCTTGGCCTGGTATTCTGACGTAAAGCGAAACGGTGACAAAGTCATTCTGCTACTAGATGAACCAGGATTGACGCTACATGCGAAAGCACAAGAGGATCTGCTCCGCTATTTCGAGACCGAGCTAAGGGGCGAGCACCAGCTGGTCTACTCCACCCACTCACCTTTCATGATCGATCCGCGCCATTTCGAGCGTGTCCGAATTGTCCAGGATCTGAGCATCGAGAACGACGGTGACCAGGAAGAGGAAACATCGGCTGCAGGAACCACCGTGCTACCCGATGTATTTGCCGCTAGCGACGATAGTCTATTTCCTCTGCAGGGCGCACTCGGTTACGAAATTCACCAGACCCTATTCGTCAGCCCATATTCCATCGTCGTGGAAGGAGCTGCGGACCTTCTCTTCATGCAAGCAATCTCGGGCATCCTGGAATCCTCTGGCCGAACAGGGCTCGATTCGAGGTGGACGATCACGCCTGTCGGCGGTGCGTCCAAAGTGCCGACGTTCGTTGCCCTGCTCGGGGCGCAGCGCGGCATGAAGATAGTTACTCTGCTGGACACCCAGAAGGCAGACCAGGCGTCAATCGAGGCGATCTACAAAGAGAAGCTACTGAAGAAGTCCAACGTCCTGACCTTTGCTGACTTCATTGACGGTGCAAGTGAGGCGGATGTCGAGGATATGTTTGGACTGAGCTTCTATTTGCAGCTCGTAAATGCCGAGTTTGCAAAACAGCTATCTGCCCCCATAAAGCCTGCCGGCATCAAGTCGAAGCACCCTCGCATTCTTAAAAGGATTGAGGATTATCTCGAAAGTCACCCATTGAGCAGTGGCAAATTCGGCCATTTTAGGCCGGCACGCTACTTTGCAGAGAACGTGTCATCTCTTACTTCATCGGCACCGAAAGAGGCGCTTGACCGGTTTGAAAAGGCCTTTGGTGCTATCAATAGGTTAATCGACTGAACTCGGTTGGGATAGCGATATGCACATCGGCGTAATTATTGGTTTGGTTCTACTCCCATTCGTAGTGCTGCTATCGATGGCTGCCAATAAGCAGCATCGCGAACAAACCGGCGCTCCGTCGCCAACGAGCAAGCAATTCAACAATTTCTATCGGATTGCTCGCCGCCGAGGCATCACAGTTGATCAAGCCTATCAAGGATGGCTTAAGCGTCAGCAGCGAAAGCGGCGATAACCCCACCATGACAGGAAATGCCGATCTTCACTTCGACAAGCTCGCATATGCAGTTGCTTTACTAGACGGAGCTAGACGCATTCAGTTGTCCGCGCCAGGTGAAGACATTTCCCGAATAGGAATTCCCTTCTACCTTCTGATCGGATTCAGCATCGAGAACGGCCTGAAGGCTTTGCTGCATTTTCAGGGTCAGCATCAACGTGAAGTGCAGCACTCCCACGATCTAGCGGATTTGTTGGCCAGGACAGACGGACTTCGTGAACGTCTCTGGCCTGGTACTGCAAAGGACGTAGAGCACCTTAGCCGTTACCACAAAGAGTTTTGGTTCAGATATCCTGAACGCGCCGCCAGCGCGGATGTTTATAAGGCCGACTCTGCTTGTATGATGGTCAACCACCTCCTTGCGGAGGTCGCGCATCTACTTGGCTACAGAGGAGAGTAGTTGGTTGTGCTGCAGGCCAACACTCTCCTCGCCTTCGTGGTCAACTTGGTATGAGCGTTCTGAGTAAGCGGTTAGCTGAGCCTGCCATCGCGATGACGTGAGGTGGACGAAATGGACAATGCTGCCAACAATCCAAATGATCCAGAAATTAAGGCAACATCGCCGGCTCCAGCACCCAAACACCGCCTCGACTACTTCGTCTGGTTTACATCCATTGCAACGGCAGTGGTGGCCGCAAGCCTTAGCCTCTATCAAGCTCACATCTCGAGCGACACTGAGAAAAGGAGCCTTCGTGCCTATCTCATCATCGATGATAAGGGAAACAAATCGTTCAAGCGAGGCGAATTAGCTCGTTGGGACATCGCGATTTACAACTTTGGGAAAACGCCCTCGTCCGAAACGACATCTGTCGTCAAACTTTTTCTAGGGGGCGACGCCTTAAGCAAGGCTCACACTTTTCTCCGTGATCCAACGAGCAATCCTGACACGAGGACAATGATGATTGTTCCTCCAAGCGGGACAGACAGTCCAATTTATAGCAGCATTTTGAGCGAGACACCCATGACGGACGATATCACCGCTCTAGCTCACGCAAACAATGGTGTAATCGTATTGGCCGGCCGGGCGTGGTATCGGGATGTTTTCTCTGATCTTCATCATACGGATTTTTGTCGAATGACGTTGGCCGGCGGAGCAGTCGCCTATTGCCCTACAGACAACGAATTGGACTGACGAAGGCTTCTAACACCGTCCTCGTCATAACTTCGTCCCTCGCCACGCCATCGCGAAATTGCCGCGTGAGAACTGATGAGAGACATTCTAGAGCCAGGAAACGAATAACCATTTTCTAAAGAGGTGCAATTTGTCGACAGAGGAAGGGAAATGGAAAGAGGCTTATGCTGCAGTGGGGGAATTAGTCTTGCTTTACGCGGGTCTTGATCATCAGCTCAATCATATCATTATCGAAGTCGCGCAACTTGTCCGTTCGCCAATGCTTGAAGCGGTTGTTGCAACCCTCGACCCGCGTCAGAAAATTGAACTTCTAAAAGCTCGAGCGGACCACATCCGACAGCAAGATTGGAGGAAGGCTCTAAAAGCGCACGCGGATCGATTGGAGAGGGTTGCCAGAGTCAGAAATACGGTCGCTCACGTCCCGATAGTCCCGAACAAGACGACAGGCAACCTCGAATTTGCAGCCACTGCAGCGACCAAACTACTCAAGAGTCTCAAGTTTCAAAGCAAGGATGACTATACCGTCGATCGAATGGGCCTGCATCGCGTTAGAGAGGCAATTGACCTAGGAAATAAGACCCTTGGTGGCGGTCAGGAGATATTGGCGAATTTTTCGAATCTTCGTGCCGCGTTAGCCGCTAAATCGTCGGCACGCGGAACGGATGAAGCTGGGTAGGCGCGGACTCCCACAGCCTCACGCCAGCACATTCCTCACCTCCGCGCCTTGCACTGCCGCAGCAAATTCGACCTTCTGATATGCCGTCAGCGTGCTAACCGGCGATGCGTTCAACACTTCAACGCCGAGCTTCTTGAGCAACAGCGCCTGCATGTCTAACACCTTTCGCCAGATGGTCACGCAAACGATTCCTTTGTTTGGCAGTCCGTGCTGATGTCCACCGTGCCAGTTAATTCCTTGGTCAATCCGGCAGTCATATCCGACCAACACGATACGGCGCGCCCCAAATTGGATCGCCAAATTCAGCGCGTGAAATCCGCCGTGACTGCCCCAGCCGATTGTCCCATCAGGCTCAACAAGGATTTCGTCTCGGTATTTGTTGATCCGAGCCAGTTTCACGTCCCACTTAGGATTTGTCCTCTGGCCGGAGATCTTTAAGCCATTGAACGAAGGCACGCCGCTCCAAACGTCCCACCACGCCTCATCATGCGCGTAGAGCGCATCCGCCCATGGCGCGAGCCTCCAGCTGTCGTTGATCGTTATTAGTTTTGCTTTGCCCTTGGCTTGGGCCAGATCAACATGAGTGGCGCTTGGCCCTGATGCCACGATCACAGCAGTCTCACCGCTCCAGTCGGGAAACCAGTCTGGCTTTTCACCCTTCACTTTTCCGGCGGTGTGCATTCGATCGTCCTAATGGTACCGACGGCGCGCGGCGTAAGCCAAATTACGTGATCGGCCGCCTCCTCCGAATTGTCGAATACCGCCAAGTGGGGATAACGCGGGCCAGGAAGTCTTGCATGGACTATGTAGAATGTTGGTTGAACGAATTCAGTATCGCTGCCGAGCTGGTCCATCTTCGCGCCGGGCTGAACTACTAGATCGTTTGACAATTTTGATTCCCTGCTGAGTGGACGCGAGGCGCCCATCATTGTTTCGCTACGAACACGTGCTAAAAGCCGCTCCTAAATCGAAGGAGCCAACATGGCGAAGAAAGCCAAGAAGAAGAGCGTCAAGCGTCGCGAGTGGACGCAGGACGACATGAAGACGATGAAGGCGCTCGCCAAGCAAAAGGCTGGTGTCGCGAAGATCGCCAAGAAGTTGAAGCGGACCCCTGCGGCGGTGATGGTGAAAGCATCGTTGCTGGGCGTTTCGCTGGATACGCGAGGTTAATCTCGGCTCCAGCCCTTGGGCGCTTGGCACACGCCTGGTAAGGTTTATGGTTAGGGTTTACGCGAGCGACGAATTGGCCGTTCGCTTGCAGGCGGCTACGATACAGGCGTTCGGAAATATTCGGCCGAATGCGACTGGGGTGGGGACGCCGCGAAATACTGCGCGTGCGGCCCCGCCTTAGTGAGGTACTCAAATGATCATTAAACTGCTCTGCACCGCACTCGCGGTATTGGCCATCACGTTACTCGCTGCCAACTATTTGGCGCGGCGTCGCGACGTTCTCTATAGAGTTAAGCGGCGCTAATCGTCTAGCAGGTCGTCCGCATCATCTGCCGACGCCCAGCTGACCTTGCTAGCATCTACCGGCGACGCGCCCAGTGAGGCTAAACACAGGCGCAACAAGCTGAGCGCCTTTGTGCCAACCTCCTCGCCTGATTGCAGGCGAGCCCTCAACACTGACGCGATTCCAACGATGCAGCGGTGTGACGCGTTGAGCCAAGGCAGCTCTCCAGCGAATTCGCGCCAGGCCACGGCTTGCGGCTCGGTCAACCATTTGGGCGGAGCGCCAATGGCGTCGCCAGTTGGATCGTTGCGCTTCCGGTAACGTTGAGGATTCTTGGCGTCCCGGCCTTCAAGTCTCGCTTTGGCCATCGGTGTTCGTGGTCTAGGCAATTTTCACCCCGGGGTCTGAATTGTGGAAGCGCGTGAAAATGGGGGGACGCGGTGTTTGAAGGCGGCCAAGCTAGACTTCGGGTCGCCCCCCCCCGATCTGCAGCTGATGGGCCGGCGCGCTGTTCCGTGCCGCGCCGACACATCAACACGCGAGCCGCTGTTTGGCGATTACCGCTGCGCCGCGTTCCGCTTGTTGCGGATGGCGCGTGCCAGCGCTGCGGCTACCGGATCGGGCTCCTTCACCGCCTTGGCCTTGACAGGCTTCATATCGTAATAATAACAACGCGGATCGTGCGGCTTGCTCGCCTCGATTTCGGATTCAGCTTGCCTCAGTTCGGCACCGCGATTCCGGTGCCGTTCAACATCGGCCTTAGCATCCACTTCAAGCTTAAGAAGCATAGCGGACATTTGCGCGCGCTCCGTGGGCGTCATCGCCTTCGATTTCTTTTGCATTCTCAAATCTCCGATATCAGTTCAAAAGCGAAAATCGGTCTGGGGCTTTCCAGCGTGGCAGTTTCCCGGCTCCGACGTGTTTCTGTTCAAACGATCTAACGATCAGTTCGTACAGCGGCGAGCCTGCGTTCAAATCTCCGAAATCAGTCAAGTTCACCGTCCGGAAGTGGCGCAACTCGACGCCTTCAGCCCGCTGCAAATCCAGAAACGTGTAGATCTCCAGAATTGCATCACCGAGCGATCGCGCCGCATCAACGGCATGCTCGACGAGCGCCGAGTAATCGTCGATGCGCTGTTCTACGACCTGCTTGCTGTATTCGCGGCGCGCTTTCTCGATCTCAGGCGACAGCCGGCGCAGCGCAACCTGGATAGCCTCGCTCTCGTTGGCGAGCGCTTGATATCGATCTTGGCCCTGCCATCTCTTGGTGGGCGGCGCCGGCAACGGTTCCTCCGGTGGTTCAGGTGGTAGTAAGCCATCGAGTAACTCGTTGGCTGCGACGACGGCGCGTCGGACTAGTGCGGGTTTCGGATCCGGCCGTGGCGTGTCGTCTTCCCACGTCCTATTCCGCACGAATTGCGCGCCGAGGCTCTCTTCGAAGCTTTGCGACTTCATGGTGCCGCCCGCGTCCAGCGTGCTGCGCCACGTCGTCGTGTTGCCCCCTACCTCGCGCTTGATTTCATCTGCGCGGTCGATCAGTTGCTGTTGACGTTCGAGAAGTGCGGCGTATTTCTGACTAGTGCCCCGGATAGTGTCGAGCACGGTCGTTGGTTTAGTTTGTTTAGCCAAGATAACTCCTATGTGCGCCGTGTTGCGGCGTTGGGGGGTGTCAGTGCCGCTGTTCGAACGGTTCGATTGCGATGACGCAGGGCTTGCCGCCACGTTCTCCGACTTCGAACATGACTGGTGCTCCGATCACAGCCGGCACACCATTTTTGCCAAGGTCATTGTACCTGACGAACACGCGCGTGCCTGGGATGTCATCACGCGCGACGAAAGCGAAGCGCTTAGCTACGTTGATGTGGGCGATGCGCCCCGGTAGTTTTTCGGTCTTGTCGGTAGGATCAACGTCAGGATCTCTCCAGGTGGAAAGACGCTTGGCACTCACAACGCGCGGCCGGCCTTTGTGATCTTGAACTTCAAACTCCAATGCCGTCCCAACGCGAGGCTCTATGCCCGCGCGCAGTAGTGCAAGTCGATGAACGAATACGTCGTCCATTGCCGGATAGTCGGAGCGCACGAACCCGAATCCGCGTTCCTCGTCCCAGCGGACCAATTCACCCCACGCCATTCTTAAAATCCTCGATAATTGAACGGAGCGCTTCGCCGCTAATAGCGGTAATGCAGGTGGTTGGACTGTCTTCATGCGCACCGAAATCCATCTGCGCCGCACTGGTTAGTACGCTCACCGAGGCCGGATCCATTTGGAAGATGATCGATACAATCGGCTCAGCATCGACGCGGCCAGCAACAACCCCCTCCAGCCAATCGCAAAACTGAAGTCCTCCCTCAGTCTCGAGCGCCGAGAAGTCGCGCACCGTCGCCGCCACATTGCCGAGTCCACGATCGGCTACGGCCGCCAGCAGCAAGCGCGCCATCTCCATATTGGTCAGGTGCGGCCGCTCGGAACCGCAGGCGACGGGCAGCAAGCCACCCTCCGAGGCGCGCTGCACTAGCCCAGCTACGCGATTTACATTCAGGCCAAGCCGACGCGCGACAGCCCGGCAAGCGCGACGCTTGCGCATGATTTTGCGATCCTAGTCATGAGAGGTGAAATGAAATGGCAGCCGCTTAGCTTGGCTGTGCCAAAAAAGGTGGCGACGCCGGGTGTGGGCCGGCGCGCCGAAGTCGTCACGTCGGACCACAAAACGTGGTCTATACTAACGTAAGAGTTTGGAGGCCTTGCGAGCGTACATGCCTAGGGTAAGTTGGAAGACGTTGTACCCCTGAAACCATTTGCGAACATCGGAGCTATCAATGCCGCTGTGCAACGCTGAGATTGATGCAGTCCTAAAAGTGCTTTGGCAAACCCACGCCATTCGCTGCTACTACGAAGATCGGGCCTTGGGTACAGATGAAGCGATGTGGAAGAACAACGGGGGCATTTTCACAAATTTCTCCCGTTACAACTCCCAAAAGTGGAAAGATATGATGGGAGAAGACGATCCTTCCGTTCGTGGCAGGAGAATTTCGCGTGCGTCTATGAGTCAGGCTCGGAGAGACTTCGAGATGAGCTACCGAGAACCAGTCAGATTCGCTCTTGGGCTAGTCGATAAAATTCGCTCGGCCGTCATTGAAGCCATAGAAGAGGATGGCCCCACGGACGACGGTGAGTATGAGGAAGAGGTTGGGACCAAGGCGTGGGAGGAAGTCGCTGCCGATCCGTCGGTAAGGGACACGGCGATGGAGATAGCAAGGAATTGGTGCAACGTGGACGTATCTTCGTTTCGGCTATAGCCGGGAGCTGTGGTTTTACTTGGCTCAAACCCGACGCCCATCGGGTTTGGCCAATTAGGTCAAAGCGGGCGCATGAGTACACGCCCTAAGCAGCGGCCTGCCCCTCTCTGGAAAGCGTCCCGTTCAGCGCAGCTGCCGCCGCTCGAACCTCCTTGCCGGCATGGCGCTGCGCATACTGGCCACTGAATCCCAGATATTCACCAATCTCTGCCAGGGTGCTGTCGGCCGATGCCATATCCAGCACCGTGCACGCCTTGTGGCCCAGTGCCTTGCGCAAGCGCTCCAGATCCATAGACCGCGCCAACTCAGCTTGCGCGTCGGGCGGATCCAGATCGAAGTGCTCGGTGTCGGCTTTGTCGCTCTTGCGCTGGCGGACCTTGCCGAACTCGACGTCCGGGCTAACCCACCTGTGCCCATTCCAAATTTTTACGAGCTTGTTGCCGTTCCAGCGCGCCCGCCTATTTTCGACCGCCCAAATCAGCTGCTTGGCGGACACGTCCACCAGTTCGCGGTCCATGTTCGGAGATACAGGCTGCTCATTCAGCTCGGTCGCATCCTCATCCGGCTCATTGTCGTTCGCAGCCATGAGCGGCGGCTCGTTCAGGCTGCGCCAGAGCTTGAGGCCCATGAAGGTGGCCTCCTCCTTCTCGCGCTTGGCCCACGTCATGCAGGGCGGCTGAGCGTGGTGTGTGGCATGTGTGGCTGGTGCAGATTCCAGCCAGGTGCGGCGAGCTGCAAGGTCAGTGAAGTCTCCTGCCGATAGCGGCTGGTTGTCGTTAGCTGCGATCATGGTGTCTCCGACGTGAGATATCTGACCGTCTGCGCGGCCTGGAAAAATAATCTGAAAATCTGCGGCGTCGCGTGTGCGATTGAGCGGCCGGTAGTTGGCGGACGGCCTGCCAGACTTCCGAATTACCCCTACCCTTGCATTCGCTTCTGGGTGGAATTCCAACCGGCCTATCGACCGAGTTGGGCTTCCATCCCAACGGTGGGGGTATAAGGGGGTTGGAACGAACACCCCGTTGGTACCCGTTGGCAGGGCGTTGGAAGGACCGTTGGAAGGCTTAGCTGGGCGCCATCCGCTTCTGACGGACTTCGTCCTCAACCACCACCAACCGCTCACGCTGCTTTGACGGCGGACCTTCCTTGACGACTGCAATCTTCTTTTCAGCAAACAATCTTGCCATCGCCTCCTCCAGCGCCTTCTTACTCGTACCCTCGCGTTCCGGCATGGTCGCCATGACAGTTGGCGCGTATGCGCTGCTTCTGGACGACGACACTCGCCTTCCGCTTCCGTTGATTGAGGAAAGCATCCTCAGGAATACGTCGTCGGCGTGGTTGGCTAATAGCGACGCGTGCGCCGAGGGCTTGCCGTCATCAAGAACGAAAGCCCCCTCGTGCCAGCGCAGCTTGGTTTCGGCACCCTTCCTGCCGTAGTTTGCTTTCATATTCTTCAGCAGGCGCAGATCTTCATCAGTCTTATCTGCAGTAAAATACAGCCTCGATCTCACCGAGTTATTCCATGCCGTTGAACCCGACAGGCCGCTGCCGGACTGCATGCCTTGCACGGATGGATGTGACAGCAGAAGCACGGCCAAATCACAGTCCATCGCAAAGCGCCGCAGCATCGAGACGAAGAATCGAACCTGCTTGCGGTTGATCTCATCGCCGCCAAACACGTCCGCTGCTGTATCAAGGATAAGAAGCTTAGGCCGGAATTCTGTCAGCAGGTCCGTAATCCGTTGGGCGAGGCCCGTAAGCTCAAGCTCACGGCTTCGGCGCCTTTCGGTCACCAGTTCGGCATCCTTTCCGGCCATGGGGATGACGCGCATCCGCCCCCTCAGGTCCGAGAACGTGCGCCTCATAACGGTCAGGATGTCATGGCCGCGTCGTTTGAGCTCGCCCTCGTCATCCTCCGCAGCAAGGTAGACGACCCGGCCCTCTGCCGGCCTAAATCCCAGCGTCTCCAGACCGAGCACGCCAGCCAGGCCGATCTGATAGGCCAGTAGGCTCTTGCCGGTGCCGCCATCACCGGAAAGCAGCGTCACCTGCCGATTGGGGATGAGACCATCGAGATACCATTGCCGTTCCGGGATGGCCTGCCCCTCCCATTCAGAGGGGTCAATGATCTTAATATCGTCGGGTTGCTTGTTATCGTTGGCCGGATTCGGTGTAGACGACGCTTCGATGATCTCACGCGCAGCGATAGCCTGCCGCATCCAACCCATGATCTTCGGTTCGATTCCCTCTAACGCGAGGGCGTCGGCCGTCATGCCGATCGGCGGCAGAGCTGCGGGGTCAGTCCAAACGAACGGAGTCGCAGTGAAAGACTCGGCGCCCCGGCTCGTGGCCTCAGACTTTACGGGCTTCATTGAGGCGAGCGCCCTTTCCGCAAAGAACCAAGTCTGAAATCTGCTTAGCCGCTTCCGGGCTGAATGTGGCGTTCCGCGCGAGCACGCAGCCGTTGGCGATTTTGATCTTGTGGAGTCGAATACCGTCAGCGACTTCAACGGAAATGCGCACAACGTCGGGCGCACCCGGGATGGGTGGCCAAAACGATAAGAGTTTCATGGAATTCCCCTTTGAGGGGTTGCCCTATCGGGCGGTGCACCTGGCGAAGGGCCAGTCGTGCTGGTGATGGATAGTATTGTTTCGCGGCCCAAACACTAAAAGGGAGCCAGACATGGGGCGCGCCGCCGCTGAGCGAAATGAGGCGACTAAGCCATAAACATTAGTTTGTTCAGCGACTTACGCAACATGAACATTCAAAACTTCCATTTGCCGGGCACTGGGCCAGGACAGCCTGTGAATCCTGCGGATAGTGCCGAAACACGGCCACACGCTACGCGGGACGTGCCATCGTTCTAATCCGATTCGAGAAGAACCACGGCCATGCTTACTGACATCTTCGCAGAGCGTTACAGGCAAACACAATTGTGGGGAACGTTTACGCAAACCGAGCGCCGGCTGCTCGTTCAGATGTTCCGAATATTCTCTGAGCAAGTTTGCCCGTTCAACGCCCACGACGACAACAAGAAGTTTTGGTCCGACGTTCAGAGCAGACTTTCAATGGAGTTCGGTTGCGTCTCTCTTTCTCCACTCAGTTATAACTTCATGGGCCAATTCAACGGCAAACCGCACCATTACTACGGTGACTTCACCATGGACGATGTTTGTCAAACGTGGTTCCTGAAGGAATTCGACGGAACCGAATCCACGGACCGCTTCGTCAAGGAGCGAGTGAGCTTCATCGAACTGGCATTCCGGCTTTCTGAGAATCGGATCGCGATCGCTAACGCCAACCTCCCCTCAGCCATCAAATTTGCGAAGGATTTCGATTTCTCGTCAGGGGCGCGACCGCCGCGATCAATTCGGGTCCCCGGAAGCTACGAAGATGGCATCCGTTCCGCAAACGAGAAAATGAACAAGGCTTTTCGAGAAGCGGTCGATGAGCTGAACGCCCGTTTCCGCCAAGCCGAATGCAAACTCAATTATCACAACGGTTTCGTGCAGATCGCAACAGATGAATTTACGCAAAACGAGATCGAAAAGCCGTTTTGGCGCTTGGTGGATTCTCCGAAATGGAAGAACGTCGACACCGATATGAAGGAAGCCTTCGATCGTCGCGATAACAGCGCGCGCGATCCAGCCTTCTACGCAGTCCGCGCTCTTGAAAGCGCAATCAAGATTATTTCTGACGACAAGGGGTGGACCCACGGAAAAGAGAAAGGTGCCCACAATTACATCGATAACCTTTCAAGCAAGGGTTTCATCACGGCGTGGGAGGCCTCCGGGCTGAAACACCTATTCACATCCGTCAGAAACCCGCTTGGCCACGGGCCAGGATCCGCCGAAATGCCAACGTTGACGGTGGAGCAGACGGATTGGGCAATCGACACAAGTTTGGGATGGGTCAAACGATTGGTCCGAAGCTCGTGATCACAGTTCGGCGCCTCCCCAGCGATGCGGAGGCCCCGAAAACTGGCTCTCAGAGCTCTCAGCATCAGCCACCGGGTAATTTGCCCTTTGGACCAGTCCGCGCATGGGAGGCCGGTTTCTGGGCCTTGGCGCCCACCCCGAACGCATGTGGAACGGCCAGCCCCATTCCGGGACTTTTTCCGGGACTTTGCGCCGCCAATCTGGGGATTTTGTCGGGTTTTGAGCGGTTTTTGTTCCGGGTAGTGTGTGGGACGAGGCCGGCATGCCATTGAAAATACGAAAGATTCAGGCCGCTAACCCCGCACCCGCCCCCATCGCATAGAAGCTCTGGAAGCTCGGATGCACCAGCGCTTCCGGCGCGATCGCGAGCACGATCAGCGCCGCCACCGCCAGCGTGCGGAAGGTGATCGCGCGGCGGTCGACGATCACGGCGATCAGCACCACGGCCGTCATGAAGAACGATCGCTGGGTCGCGACCTCCGCTCCCGACAGCAGCAGGTAGAACGCCGCCGCGACGAGCGCGGCCGCCGCCGCCCATTTCTTGATCGGGTGTCCGGCCGTCAACGCCGGAAACAGTGCAAGCAGCGCGCGGATCGTGAAAAAGACGACGCCCGCGACCACGGCCATGTGGTAGCCGGAAATCGACAGCACGTGGCCGAGGCCCGAGATGAACATCGCGTCGTTGACCGGCGTCGTGATCGCATCGCGCCGGCCGGTGAGCAGCGCGGTTGCGATCGCGCGCTGATCCCCATCGAGCGTGGTGCGGATGCGTGCGTCGATGGCATCGCGCAGCCACTGCATGAAGGCGGCATAACGCAGCGCAAGGCCACCAGTTGCCGGCGGCTCCCTGGTCTTCACCGTGCCCATCACGAAGCCGGACGCGCCGATACCCTGGAAATAGAGGTCGCGGCCGAAATCATAGGAGCCCGGCCGCTGCGGCCCGAGCGGCGGCATCAGCCGCGCCTTCAATTCGACGAAGCTGCCGACCTCGGGCGCGGTGCCCTTCTTCACCGAGAGCCTGACGCGCTCGAGTTTTGGCACCTCGCGCTGGCTTTCCATCGACACGACGCGCAGCACGAAGCGGTCGGTCTTCTCGCGGACGTCGCGTGTCTCGACGAAACCGGTCAGCGCCACGGAAAATATCGGCCGCGCCAGCACGCCATGGGCGATCCGCGCGGTCTTCCATGTTGCCATCGCAAAGCCCGCCGCGACCGCCGCCAGCATCACGACGGCGGGAAACACGCTGCGCCGCCGCAGCAGCAAGGCCAGCAGGCAGAGCGCGATTGCGACGGTCGCCGCGACCGACAGCACCGGCTCGTGCTCTGCCGCAAAATAGAATGCAATGCCGGTGCCGAACGCCACCGGCACCCACGGCAACAGCCGCCCGGCGCCCGTCTCCGCACGCGCCCATTGCCGCAATGTCTCGACGAGAGGCCGCCAGATACTGGCGCGCACCGGAACATAGCCACCGACCGGCGCGGCCGCGCGCGGCGGCCACGTCCCCGCGTAGCCGCGTCTGCCGCCCGGCGTCGTGCCCTGCTCCGCCATTCCGCTTGCGATCCCTGCCGGACCGCAGGCTAGCGGATGCCGCAGTCACCCGACTAGCGGAACGGAACCGAAACACGCAACCGAAAGCTGTGACCTGCGAGGACAATTGGACGCTCATCGGCGACGAGCGCGCGCGCAGGCGCCCCAAAGGCGCGCGCCTAGATCAATGGCGTCTGCGAGGAGACGTGATGGCAGGCGATCTTCCAGTCGCCGTCCTCGCACGCGATCACCCAGGTGATCTTTACGGCGAGCGAGGGCGCATCGCCGTCGAGGAAGAACGAGGCGATAGCAGCCATGTTGACGAGATCGGCATTCACGCGTTCGGTCCTGACGTCGCTGAACTGAACGCGCGGCGCGCGCCAGCGCGGCAGGCCGTCAAAGTAGGCTTTGACACCGTCGCAGCCGCGATAGAGCGTCGGGTTCGAGCCGAAGAAGAACGCGCTCTTGGAATACAGCGCAGCCGCATCGAGCTTGCCGAAACCTGCGGACCATCTGGCGATGATGGCGGAGGCGATATCGTCGGCTTCGTCAGGCATCGATCGCCTCCGTCCGTTGTTCGCGCCGGACCGCGCTAAGCCTTGCCCCCGACTTCCTTGGCGAAGGTGTCGCGCAGGCCGATGGTACGGTTGAACACCAGCCTGTCCGGCGTCGAATCTGCATCGCGCACGAAATAGCCCTGCCGCTCGAACTGCATCGCCTCAGGCGAATTGCCCTCTGCGATCGCAGGCTCGACCCGCGCATCGCTGAGCACTTCCAGCGACTGCGGGTTGAGGTCGGCGGCGAAATTCGCCGCGTTCGGGCTCGGGTTGGCGAACAGCTGATTGTAGATGCGGATTTCCGCCGGCTTCGACTGCGCCGCCGGCAACCAGTGCATCGTCGCCTTCACCTTGCGGCCGTCGGGCGCGTTGCCGCCCTTGGTCGCGGGATCGTAGGTCGCGCGGAGCTCGACGATCTCGCCGGCGGCGTCCTTCACGACGCTGGTGCACTTGATGAAGTAGGCATAGCGCAGCCGCACCTCATTGCCCGGCGAGAGGCGGAAGAACTTCTTCGGCGGGTTCTCCATGAAGTCGTCGCGCTCGATGTAAAGCTCGCGGCCGAATGCGATCTTGCGGGTGCCGGCGTCCGGATTGTCGGGATGGTTGATCGCCTCGATCTCCTCGACCTGCCCTTCCGGATAGTTCTCGATCACCACCTTGAGCGGCCGCAGCACCGCCATGCGGCGCAACGCGGTGCGGTTCAGCTCCTCACGGATGCAGAACTCGAGCATGCCGACATCGACCACGCTGTTGGCCTTGGCCACGCCGATGCGCTTGATGAACTCACGCACCGCCGCCGGCGGCACGCCGCGCCGCTTCAGGCCGGCGATGGTCGGCATCCGCGGATCGTCCCAGCCCGCGACGTGTCCGTCACGGACGAGCTGGGTCAGCACGCGCTTGGACAGCAGCGTGTAGGTCAGATTGAGCCGCGCCATTTCGTACTGACGCGGCTTCGAGGGTACGGGCAGCTTGTCGAGCAGCCACTCATAGAGCGGCCGGTGATCCTCGAACTCCAGCGTACAGATCGAATGGGTGATGCCCTCGATGGCGTCGGACTGGCCGTGCGCGTAATCGTAGCTCGGATAGATCGACCATTTGTCGCCGGTGCGCGGATGGTGGGCGTGCAGGATGCGGTACAGCACGGGATCGCGCAGGTTGATGTTGCCGGCGGACATGTCGATCTTGGCGCGCAGCACGCGGACGCCGTTCGAGAACTCGCCGGCCTTCATGCGGCGGAACAGGTCGAGGTTCTCCTCGACCGTGCGGTCGCGGAACGGCGAGTTCTTGCCGGGCTCGGTCAGCGTGCCGCGGGACAGCCGGATCTCCTCCTGCGACTGATCGTCGACATAGGCATGGCCAGCCTTGATCAGGCCCTCGGCCCAATCGTACAGGCGCTCGAAATAGTCCGAGGCAAAGAAGAGGTTTTTGCCCCAATCGTAGCCGAGCCAATGCACGTCGGCCTGGATCGAGTCGATGTACTCCTGCTCCTCCTTGGTCGGATTGGTGTCGTCGAAGCGCAAATTGCACTGGCCGCCGAACTCCTGCGCGATGCCGAAATTCAGGGCAATCGACTTGGCGTGACCGATATGCAGGTAGCCGTTTGGCTCCGGCGGGAAGCGGGTCACGATCCGATTGTGCTTGTGGGAGGAGAGATCGGCCTGGACGATGTCGCGGATGAAGTCGCGCCCTGCCTCTGCCGTCGTGTCAATCGTCATCAAAGGGTTCCCTGGAGGAGTCAGCTCAACCTTCTGCCAAATTCGCGCCGTCCGGCCAAGCCTGGTTTCAAAGCCTGGTTTCAAGCCTGGTTTGGCCTGCAAAAGGTCAGCCGGGGCTTTAGTTATGTTCGGTTCCTGATATACACCACCGCCCATTCCAGCATACGTCGCACTCGATCATGACCAATTCCGTCGTTACCCGCTTCGCCCCCTCGCCGACCGGCTTCCTCCACATCGGGGGCGCCCGCACTGCGCTGTTCAACTGGCTCTATGCCAGGAAGCTCGGCGGCAAGATGCTGCTCCGGATCGAGGACACCGACCGCGAACGCTCGACCAAGGAGGCGATCGACGCCATCCTGGACGGCCTGAAATGGCTCGAGCTCGATTGGGACGGCGATGTCATCTACCAGTTCAGCCGCGCCGCCCGCCATCGCGAGGTCGCCGAGGGCCTGCTCGCCGCCGGGCGCGCCTATTACTGCTACGCCACCCCGGAGGAGCTCACCGCGATGCGCGAAAAGGCGCGCGCCGAGGGCCGCACCCGGCTCTATGACGGCATGTGGCGCGAGCGCGATCCGGCGACCGCGCCCTCCGACGTCAAGCCGACCATCCGCCTCAAGGCACCGCAGAACGGCGAGACCGTGATCGAGGATCAGGTCCAGGGCCGCGTGGTCTGGCAGAATGAGAACCTCGACGACCTCGTCCTGCTCCGCGGCGACGGCACCCCGACCTACATGCTCGCGGTGGTGGTCGACGACCATGACATGGGCGTCACCCACATCATCCGCGGCGACGACCACCTGATCAACGCCGCGCGCCAGAAGCAGATCTACGACGCGCTGGAGTGGGAGCTGCCGAGCATGTCCCACATTCCGCTGATCCACGGACCCGACGGCTCGAAACTGTCGAAGCGCCATGGCGCGCTGGGCGTCGATGCCTACCGCGCCCTCGGCTATCTGCCGGCCGCCTTGCGCAACTATCTCGTCCGGCTCGGCTGGAGCCATGGCGACCAGGAGATCTTCTCGACCCAGGAGATGATCGACGCGTTCGATCTCTCGGGCATCGGCCGCTCGGCGGCGCGGTTCGATTTCGCCAAGCTCGAGAACCTCAACGGCCACTATATCCGGCAGAGCGACGATCAATCCCTCGTGACCCAGTTCGAGAGCGTGCTGGATTATGTTCCTGAGGGCGCAGCGCTGAAGGCCAAGCTCAATGACACCAGCTGCGCGCAATTGCTGCGGGCGATGCCGAGCCTGAAGGAGCGCGCCAAGACGCTGATCGAGCTGATCTCGGGCGCCTACTTCATTTTCGCCGATCGCCCGCTTGAGCTCGATCCGAAAGCGGCCGCGCTGCTCACGCCGGAAACGCGCGCATTGATCGGCCGGCTGCGCACCGCGCTGGAAGCCGTCAACGACTGGACGGCCGAAACCACCGAGACCGCCATGCGGAATTTCGCCGAGCAGTACAATCTGAAACTCGGCGCCGTCGCCCAGCCGCTGCGGGTGGCGCTGACGGGACGTACAACATCGCCGGGTATATTCGACGTGCTGGCCGTTCTGGGACGCCAGGAGTGTCTTGCCCGTCTCGCCGATCAGGCGGCGTGATCCTGCATGGACCCCCTCCAGGGTCCATCTTGCAGCGCACATTGCAATGAGCTACCCATCGCCGGACGCTTTCTCCACAAGCCGTTCCGCCCCGCCATGGGCCGCAAATTAGCGACTGGGCAAGGTCGGTTTTCGCAACGATTTCATCGGGGATCTCACGATGGACGCAAAATCCAGCAAGACAGCCACACTCACCATTGGCAACAAGAACTACGATTTCCCGATCCTGAGCGGCACGGTTGGGCCTGATGTCATCGACATCGGCAAGCTCTACGGCCAGGCCGGGGTGTTCACCTACGATCCCGGCTTCACCTCGACCGGCAGCTGCCAGTCGAAGATCACCTATATCGACGGCGACGCCGGTATCCTCGAATACCGCGGCTACCCGATCGAGCAGCTCGCCGAGCACGGTGACTTCCTCGAGACTTGCTATCTGCTGCTCTACGGGGAGCTTCCGACCCCGGCGCAGAAGAAGGATTTCGACTATCGCGTGATCCACCACACCATGGTGCACGAGCAGATGGCGCGTTTCTTCCAGGGCTTCCGCCGCGACGCGCATCCGATGGCGATCATGGTTGCTGCCGTCGGCGCGCTCGCCGCGTTCTACCATGACTCCACCGACATCAACGATCCGCGGCAGCGCATGATCGCCTCGATGCGGATGATCGCGAAGGTGCCGACGCTGGCGGCGATGGCCTACAAGTACACCATCGGCCAGCCCTTCATGTATCCGAAGAACTCGCTCTCCTTCGCCGAGAACTTCCTGCAGATGTGCTTCAGCGTGCCCTGCGAGGAATACAAGATTAATCCGGTGCTCGCCGACGCGCTCGACAAGATATTCATCCTGCATGCCGATCACGAGCAGAACGCCTCGACCTCGACAGTGCGTATCGCCGGCTCCTCCGGCGCCAATCCGTTCGCCTGCATCGCGGCCGGCATCGCCTGCCTGTGGGGTCCGGCCCATGGCGGCGCCAACGAAGCCGCGCTCGCCATGCTGTCGTCGATCGGAACGGTCGACAAGATTCCCGAATTCATCGCCAGGGTGAAGGACAAGAACAGCGAAGTCCGCCTGATGGGCTTCGGTCACCGGGTCTACAAGAACTACGATCCGCGCGCCAAGATCATGCAGAAGATGTGTCACGCGGTGCTGGCCGAGACCGGCCATGGCGATGACCCGATGCTGAAGGTTGCGCTCGAGCTCGAGAAGATCGCGCTCAGCGATCCCTACTTCATCGACCGCAAGCTCTACCCGAACGTCGACTTCTATTCGGGCATCACGCTGAAGGCGATGGGCTTCCCGACCTCGATGTTCACCGTGCTGTTCGCGGTCGCCCGCACCGTCGGCTGGATCAGCCAGTGGAGCGAGATGATCGAGGATCCGCAGCAGAAGATCGGTCGTCCGCGCCAGCTCTACACCGGCGTCGCGCGCCGCGACTACGTGACGATCGACAAGCGCAAGTAAGCTTCATCTCTGACAAGTTCGCGACGGCGCCATCATTCCTGATGGCGCCGTTTTCGTTTGCCGCGGGCGACTTCGGTCGCGAGCGCATCGAGACGCGGCAGCCAGAACGCCCTGAACCGGTCGAGCCAGGCGTCGACCTCGCGCAGCCGCCCCGGCTCGACGGCATAGATTCGGCGCGTGCCGTCGGCGCGCACCGACGCAAAACCGGCGTCGCGCAGGATCCGCAACTGCTGCGAGACCGCCGATTGGGTGATGCCGAACTCGCGCTGCACGACGGCGACGACGTCGCCCGAACTGTGCTCGCCGGTCGCCAGCAACTCCAGGATACGCCGGCGGACGGGATCGCCGAGGATGTCGAAGGCGTGCACAGCGCGCTAGCCTCCGCCGCCGGGTTCAGGCTCGCCGCAATAGAAGACGGTGGTGTTGGCTTCTGCCTTGCGCGCGGCCGCCTCATCCGTGCCGGCCTTGATCGAGGCTCGGCACCAGTCGGCGCTGCTGCGGCGGATGAAATCCTTGCCGTCGGCTGACGCAGGCCAGGCCGCGGCGGCCGCGCGGTCGAATGGCTGTCCCGGCGGCGTGGCGAAGTACAAAGCGAGCCCCATCAAGGCGAGGTCCCAGCCGACGCCGACCGCGCCAGGCCCGTAGCGATCCCAGAAGTCATCTTCGATGACCGAGAGGTGCTCCAGCTCCAAACGGGTTCCGCTGGAACCGTCGTCAGCCAGCGTCACCGTCACCCAGCTGACAGTGCCAGCAAACTCCCAGGTCACAGCAAGCTGACGCGGCGGCTCGCAGGCCGTGATCTGACCGCCGGCCTGCCCCTCGAACTGGTAGCGGCCGCCGAGTTTTAGGTCTCCGGAGATCGGCAGGAACCAGCGTGGGATGCGCTCGGGATTGGTCAGCGCGTCCCAGAGGTCGGCGATGTCGGTGTCGTAGCTGCGCGTCGCAATCACCGCCCGCGCCGGCTTGCCATCGTGGTCCCGGACGGCGACTTCGCGGACAACAGCTCCGACATAGGCGACAGGATCGATCTTCACGACGGCTCTCCGCATAAATATTAGCTATTACTAATATTAGCGCAGCCTAAATATTCAAAGCAAGCGGAACCGTTGCGGTCGTGTGCCGCCGCCGACGACAGAATGAGCGAATGGCTAGCTAGGCCGAGCGCCGGCTCATTTCCGCAAGCACGATGTCGGCGGCGCGGACGCTTGGCGGCTGGTCACCGGTCGACATCTTCCCGTCCATCGTCGCGAATGCCACGAGCTGCCGCAGACGGTCGGGCGAATCCGCGAGTACATCACCCAGCGCGTGCGCGAGCTTGTCCGGCGTGCAGTCCTCCTGCAGGAACTCGGGAATGATGTCGCTGCCGATCACGAGGTTGGCGAGGATCACCGACGACACCCGGATCGCACGGCGCAGGATGAACGCTTCGGCGGCACCGACGCGATACGCCGTCACCATCGGAATGCCCGACAGGGCGAGCTCCAGCGTCACCGTGCCCGACTTTGCGAGCGCCGCGCGGGCCACGCGGAATGCCGCGCGCTTCTCGATCTCGCCGATGGCAAGCCGTGGCGCCACGGGCCACGACGCGACGCCTTCGCGCACCATGGCCTCGAGATGCGGCATGGTGGGAAGCACGAGCTCGAACGGCGTCTGCGTGTTGAGCTGGCCGAGCGCCGCACCGAACAGCGCCAGATGATGCCTGATCTCGCTGCGCCGGCTTCCGGGCAGAACCAGCAGGACCGGAGGCTGCGCATCGCGCCGCTTCTGCTCCTCTTCGTTGGGCCGCAGCGAAGTGAGCTGCTCCGTCAGGGGATGGCCGACATAGCTGCATGGCGGTCCCTGCAGCTTGCGATATTCCTCCGGCTCAAACGGCAGCAGCGCCAGCACGTGATCGACATAGCGTCGCATCGCGCGCGCCCTGCCCGGCCGCCAGGCCCAGACCGATGGCGACACGTAGTCGACGATCGCAATGTCCGGGTTGCGCGCGCGGACGCGGCGGGCGACGCGGTGGGTGAAGTCAGGGCTGTCGATGATGACGAGCATGTCAGGGGCATCGGCGAGCACGGCATCGGCCGTACGCCGGATCAATTGCAGGATCTTCGGCAATTGCTTCACGACGGCGGCAAAGCCGATGATCGAGAGCTCCTCGATCGGAAACAGCGGATCGATGCCCTCGCTCGTCATCTGCCGGCCGCCGACGCCGGAAAATTGCACGGCATCGCCGAGGCGCTGACGCAGCACCTTCATCAGCGCCGCGCCAAGGCGGTCGCCGGACTCCTCGGTCGCGATGAGGAAGATCTTGCGGCCGCTGCTGGGACTTCGCGCCTGCATCAGCCCGCCAGTCCGATGACGAACAGCCCCTTGGCGTCGGCGGCCTCGATCAGGGCCTGCGGCTCGGCGGCAAGCGTATTGCCAGCGATCACGGCGATGCCGGCGATGCCCGCCGCGGCCGCGCCCTCGACCGTGCGTGGACCGATGGTCGGCAGATCGAAGCGGAGATCCTGCTTGCTCTTGGGCGCCTTCACCAGTACGCCGCGGCCGGCCTTGGCGCGGATGCGGCCGTCGGCGCGCAGCCGCGCCACCCGCGCCAGGAGCCCATCGGTGCCTTCGATGTCCTCGACCGCGACCACGTGACCGTCGATCACCACGGCGGCCTGACCGATGTCGAACGGTCCAAGCGCATCGAGCACACCGCGTCCGCGCGCAATGTCGGCGAGCGCGCTCGAGTCCGGCGTCGTGCGCGTCACGGCGCCCTCGGGCATCAGGAGATCCGGCGCGACATCCTTGATGCCGACCATGCGAAATCCCTGCTGCTCGAGGATGCGGCCGACGCTCGACAACAAATGATCATCGCCGCCGCGGAACGCGCGCACGACATGGCCGAGTAGCCGCAGCGTGCCCCAGTCGAGCCGGATCTCCGACAGCGCGGGACGCACCAGGGTGCCGATGAAGATCAGGTCGCGGCAGCCTTCGTCGCGGAACAACCGGGTCGCGCGTCCGAGCTGGCCGACCGAGATCCAGCGATGACGAAACCGCTGCGCGCGCGCCGGATCGCAGGCGCCACGCAGCGCGAACAGCACCGGCGTGATGCCGCGCGCGGTGAGCTGATCGGCGACCGCGAACGGCATGGCGCCGCCGCCGGCGATCACGCCGACCGGCGAAGAAAGCGAGGGAGCCGCTGACGTCATGCTGGCGGCCATCCCCTGCTCAGTTGGTATCGGCGGGAAGACAGAGCGGCCGGAGCTTGCCGCCCTCGATGAAGGCGAGGATTTCCGCGATCGCAGGATCCTCACCCGCCAGCGGCTGCACCGAAGCCAGCCGCTCGGCGAAGATGCCGGGACCGTGGAACAGTTTCTGATAGAACGCGCGCACCACAGCCAGCCGCGCCTTGGTGAACTGGCGCCGCCGCATGCCGATGATGTTGAGCCCTTCGAGCACCGCGTATTGACCGTTGGCTAACCCGAACGGGATGATGTCGCCGCGCACCCCGCAGACGCCGCCGATCATCACCTGCGAGCCGACGCGGGCGAACTGGTGCACCGCCGACAGGCCGCCGATATAGACGAAGTCGCCGATCTCGCAGTGACCGCCGAGCGTCGCTGAGGTTGCGAAGATCACGCCATTGCCGACCATGCAGTCATGGCCGACATGGCTGTTGTTCATGAAGAAGCCGCGATCGCCAACGCGGGTGAGCCCGCCGCCCTTGACCGTGCCGACATTCATCGTCACGCCTTCGCGGATCGTGCAGGCTTCGCCGACTTCGAGACGGGTCGGCTCGCCGCGATAGCTGAGATCCTGCGGCGGCCCGCCGAGCGCGGCAAACGGCGAGATGACGCAACCGGCGCCGATCTTCGTGTGCCCGCTGATCGTGACATGCGCGATCAGCTTGCAGTTCTCGCCCAGCACGACGTTAGGACCGATGATGCAGTACGGACCGATCTCGGTGCCGGCCCCGATCACAGCGCCATCCGCAATCCGCGCAGTGGGGTCGATCATGCTCATGTCGTTACGGTCCGGAATTCGTTAGTGGCGCCAAGGCGCTATCAAGGCGTTATGCTGTCGGGTTCGGCGGTCGTTAGCGCGACTTTGCCCGCCCTGTCCAGTGACGTATGATGACGACCTGTTGCAAACGAGAAGGTCGCAACCGATCCATGGTCCGGGCCGCCGCGCTGATCCTCAGCCTGTTCTCCGCGCCGATCGGCCCGGAGACCGTCGATCTCGGCAACAGCACAAGCGTCGATCTCTCGACCTTCGACTGTCGCGACATCAACCGCAGCACGATCGTCCAGCGAGTCTGCTACAGCGCGGGCGAACGCACGCTGCTGGTCGCGGTCAGGGGCAGCTACCAGCATTATTGCGGCGTGCCTGCCGGAAGCTACGACGCGCTGATGATCGCACCATCGATGGGCATCTTCCTCAATCGAGTCCTGCGCATCGCCGGCGCGGACGGCCGGTATGCTTGTAGGACGTCGTGACCTCGGCGGCTCAGGGCTTCTTCCTTTGACGCGTTTTCTTCACGCGAACCGGGGGCCACTTCGCTCGAAAACGCTCTAATCCGTCAGCATCGCGCCGACATCGGCCTCGGCGACAACCTGACCGTTGACCTTGGCGTCGCCGTGAAACCACCACATCGTCTTGCGGCGGCCGAGCAAGCGCATGTGGTACTCGATGGTGTCACCGGGCATCACCGGTTTCCTGAACTTGCACTTGTCGATGGTGAGGAAATACACCGCGCGCGGCTTCTCGGTGCCCTCGACCGACTTGATGCCGATCACGCCGGCAGTCTGGGCCATTGCCTCGATCATCATTACGCCGGGGTACACCGGACGATCCGGGAAATGCCCCTGGAACGGCGGCTCGTTGAAGGTGACGTTCTTGATGCCGATACCGCTGTAATCGGTGCGGATCTTGATCACGCGGTCGATCAGCAACATCGGAAAGCGATGCGGGAGCGTCTTCAGGATATCGTTGATATCCACGAGCTCGAATTTGACCGGTGCCTCCTCCATCACTCCTGTTCCTTGCCTTTGGCTTCGTTGTCGCGCACCAGGCGCTCCACCGCGATAATTTCCCTGAACCACTGCTTGGTCGGCTTGGCGAAATGCCCGCCCCAGCGACCATTGGCCGGAATGTCGTCCTTGACCGCGCTCATCGCCGTCACCTGGGCGCCATCGCCGATCTTGAGGTGGTTGTTGATGCCCACCTTGGCACCGAGCGCGACATTGTCGCCGATCGTCAGACTGCCCGCGAGCCCGATCTGGGCTGCGAGCAGGCAGTGCCGGCCGATGGTCACATTGTGGCCAATCTGGACCTGGTTGTCGATTTTGGTGCCCTCGCCGATCACGGTGTCGCGCAGGGAACCGCGGTCTATGGTCGAGGCGGCGCCGACCTCGACATTGTTCTGGATCACCACGCGGCCGGTCTGCGGCACCTTCACGTGCCCTGCCGGCCCGAAGAAGATGAAGCCGTAGCCGTCCTGGCCGATATTGCAGGCCGGGTGGATCAGCACGTTGTTGCCGATCAGCGCGAACTGAATGGTGGTCTTGGCGCCGACATTGCAGTCGCGGCCGATCTTGACGTCGGCGCCGATCACCGCTCCGGCGCCGATGATGGTGCCGGAGCCGATCTCGACCCGCGGGCCGATCACGACCAGCGGATCGACGATGACGCCGTCCTCGAGGCGCGCGGTGGGATCGATGATCGCCGACGGGGCGATGCCCTCGGTCCCGAACCAGGATTGCGGCCGCAGCGCATCGGCGTGCCATTCGCGGGCGAGCTCGACGAACACCTGGAACGGTTTTGCGGCGCGCAGCACGGCGGTGCCCTTCGGCACTTGCGCCTCGAAACGCGGGCTGACCAGACAGGCGCCGGCCTTGGTCGCGGCGAGCTGGTCGGCGTATTTGAGATTGTCGAAAAAGGCGAGATGCATCGGACCGGCCTCGTCGAGCGAGGCCAGCCCCCTGATCTGAAGCGCGCCCCTTTCGGGGTCGACCAGTTGCGCCTTCGTCAGCGCGGCAATTTCAGCCAGCGATGACGAAGGAGGACTCTTGAAGAAGATCGGCTGCGCCATTCCATCCGTCGCAGTCCGGTCGAGCAGCGGTGTTAGAAAGTCGTACCGCCGCCAAACCGGAATTCTTGCACGCGGTCATACGCACCCTTGGTCAGCGGCACAGCGTAGTCGAAGCGCAGCGGACCAAACGGCGACTGCCAGATCAGGCCGACACCGACCGAGGTACGGACAACCTTGCTGTCGTCAAAACTCAGGCCAAGGCAGGTACCCGGAGACGGCGGGTTGTTCGTCGGCTTCACGCAGTTAGGCGTGTTGACTTCGCCTGTCGCCACCCACGACTGCGGCCCCTGGTAGTCGTACAGGCCGCCGGCGTCGGCATAGACCGCGCCCTTGAGCCCGACTTCCTTCGGCAGGAACCAGAACGGCATCTGCAGTTCCGCCGACACGCCCCAGTACTTGGTGCCGCCGATGGCGTCCATGGTGCCGTACGGGTTGATGTCACGCGGACCGATGCCGTTAGGCGCGAAGCCGCGGACCAGGTTCGGGCCCATCTGGAAGTGATCCAGCATGCGCAGATCCTGGGTGCCGAGCTTGTTCAGGATGCCGCCCTGGGCGTGGATCACGCCGACGATGTCCGACACCAGCGGGGTGTAGTACTTCGCGTCGATCGCGCTCTTGATGTAGCTGACGTCGCCGCCGACGCCGGCGAAGTCCTGCTTGAAGTCGATGATCAGACCGTCGGTCGGGTTCTTGTTGTTGTCGAGCGTGTTGTAGTTGAGCGTATAGCCCAGCGCCGAGGTCAGGGTCTTGCCGCCCGCCAGTTCCTTGCGGACTGGCAGCGAGGCTTCGCCGTCGCTGTAGCAGCCGAGACCGTTGGTCGACACCAGGCTGATCCCGTTCAGGTTCGCATAGGCCGGGCTCGGATTGAACGCAGGATTGGGCGTTACACCGTCAGCCAGGAAGGGATTGTTGTTACAGTTGTTGAGCGTCGACGGCAGCGTGATTTCCTGCTGATAGATCGAGTAGCGCAGCTGCAGCGACAGATCTTCCCGCAGGCTGAAGCCGAGGCGCGGGCTGAAGCCGAGCGTCTTGGTGCCGTAGGCGATGTAGCTGTTGGACAGCTGCTGGCGCTGGTAGAAATCGAGGCCGAGCGCGACGCGGTAGTCGAGCAGATAGGGTTCGACGAACGACAGCGAGTAGCCGCGGGCATACTGGCCGTAGGTCACCGACGCCTTCGCGAACAGGCCGCGGCCGAGCAGGTTGCGCTCGGAGACGCTGACTTCAGCCAGCGCGCCGTCGGTGGTCGAATAGCCGCCCGACACCGAGAAGTCGCCGGTCGACTTCTCCTCGAGATCGACGATCAGGATGACACGATCGCTGGAGGACCCGGGTTCGGTGGTGATCTTCACCGTCTTGAAGAAGTCGAGGTTCTTCAGCCGGCGCTCGGCACGGTCGACCAGCGCACGGTTGTAGGCGTCGCCTTCCGAGATATCGAACTCGCGGCGGATCACGTAGTCGCGCGTTCGGCTGTTGCCGCGGATGTTGATGCGCTCGATATAGGTGCGCGGACCTTCATCGATCGCGAAGGTGATCGACACCGTGTGATTGTCGAAATTGCGATCGCCGCGCGGCCGGACCACCGCGAACGCGTAGCCGCGGCGCGACGCCTCGATCTGCATCTCCTCGACCGACTTCTCCAGCGCCTCGGCGTTGTAGAGCGAGCCGATATTGACGCGCGAGAACGAGCGCAGCGCGTTCGGATCGAGCGTTGCGATCGACGACGTATAGTTGACGGCCGCGACACGGTACTGCTGGCCCTCTTCGATCTTGAAGGTAACCAGGAAGCCCTTCTTGTCGGGATCGTATTCGGTCAGCGCGGCCACGACCTGAACGTCGGCATAGCCGTTCTTGAGGTAGAAGCGGCGCAGCAGGTCACGGTCGGCCTCGACCCGGTCGGGGTCGTAGACGTCGTTGCCGCCGAGGAAGCTCAGGATGTTCGATTCGCGGGTCTTGATGACGTCGCGCAGGCGGGACGCCGAATACGCATTGTTGCCGATGAACTCGATCGACCGGACACCGGTCTTCACGCCTTCATTGACCTCGAAGACCAGGTCGACGCGGTTGTTCGGCTGCTCGATGATCTGCGGATTGACCCGCACGTCGTAGCGGCCCGAACGGCGGTAGATTTCGGCGATGCGCAGGGCATCCGACTGCACCATTGGGCGCGAGAAGGTGCCGCGCGGCTTGGACTGGACTTCGGCGGTGAGCTGCTCGTCCTTGATCTTCTTGTTGCCTTCGAAGGCAACGCGGCCAATCACCGGGTTCTCGACCACGACCACGACGAGGCGACCGCCCCGCTGATCGATATGCACGTCCTGGAACAGGCCGGTCTCGATCAGCGCTTTCAGGCCGTCGTCGATCTGGGCCTGGCCCAGCCGACCGCCCGGTCCGGGATGGAAATAGGAACGGATGGTTTCAAGCTCGACGCGGCGGTTCCCCTCCACCGTGATCGAATCGACGGTCTGCGCTTGCGCAGGCGCAGAGACAGCAACGGCCGCCAAGGTGGCCGCCACTGGCGCGGCGAACATGACCAAGGCGGCGAACAGCCCCCCCCTCACTCGCATTCCAAACATCATGCGCAACGCGCCCTTATCTTTCGCAATGCCGGACCGTTCCCCAACGACCCGACAGATTCCCAACCTGCTGCTCAGCTTGTAGCCAACTTTGCCTTGGGGGCAAACTTACTACAGCTGAACATTTCCATTTTCATACCAAGACGTTGCCCATTGGCAACGCCACAGAAAAGCCCCGTTTCAGGACCCAGCGATTCTGAGGATGTCGTTATACGTCGCGAACACCATCAGCATCAGAACCAAACCCAAGCCGATTCGGAAACCCACCTCCTGCGTCCGCTCTGAAAGCGGGCGTCCACGAAGCGCCTCCGCGCTGTAGAACAGGAGGTGCCCGCCATCCAGAAGCGGGATCGGGAACAGGTTCAACAGCCCGATCGAGACCGAGAGGATGGCGCAAAGATTGACAACGAACTGGAACCCGGCGCTCGCAGCCTGACCCGACAGCTTCGCGATTCCAATGACCCCGCTCACCTCGGCCGGATTGCCGGTCCCGACGAACAGCGAACCCAGGAACTTGAACGTGCTCGAAATAATGTACCAAACCTGCTCGACGCCGATCTTCATGGCTTCAAAGACGCCGACCGGAGCGCTGGATGCTTCGCCGACCTGAGCCTTGTGCTCGATTCCGAGCACGCCGATTCGGTGTGCGTTGCCGAAGGGGTCCTTGACCTCCTTCAGCGCCGGCGTCGCCTTCAACGAAACGATCGCGCCGTCCCGCTTCACTTTGAAACCAAGCTCTGAACCGGCATTCGAAGCTACGATCCGCTGCATGTCGGCGAAGCTCTGGATCGCGCTGCCGTCGATATCGACGACGACATCGCCGACCTTGAAGCCCGCGTTCGCAGCGACGCTCTCGGCGACCAGGCCATCGACCCGGGCGATCGTGCTGGGCTTGCCGTAATAGAGCGCCATGCCCGCGAAAATCAGCGCGCCGAGAATGAAGTTCGCCACCGGGCCGGCCGCGACGATCGCGGTGCGCTTGCCGACCGACTTGTGATGGAAGCTGCCTTCGCGCTCCTCCGCCGTCATCGAGGCGAGCATCTCCGTCGACGGCGTCGACGCCTCGCTGTCGTCGCCGAAGAACTTGACGTAACCGCCGAGCGGAATCGCTGAGATCTTCCAGCGTGTGCCATGCCGGTCGTTGAAGCCGGCAAGCTCCGGCCCGAACCCCAGCGAGAACGTGAGCACCCTCACGCCGGCCCAGCGCGCAACCAGGAAATGGCCGAGCTCGTGAAAGAAAACAACGATGGTCAGGACGAAGAGAAAGGGAACGATATAACCGAGGAGCCCATGACTCAACGCATTGATACTATGAAGAAAATACTCGGGCATTCGAATTCCCCTCGACAAGAGCCACAGGCTCCGTCCCTAACCCTCTAGGTTGCCTTTAAGGCAATTTGAGGCAATAGGGCGGCAGCTTTATTTCGCGCGATATGGTCAACGGAAATCGCATCATCTGCCGAGTTCAGCGGTGGCTGATTCCCCGACCTGATCCAATCGTTCATCGTGGCCTCGACCAGCCGGGCGATCGCACCGAACTTGATCTTGCCAGCAATAAACGCCGCGACCGCGATCTCGTTCGACGCGTTGTAGACCGTTGTCGCGCCATTGCCGAGCCGCAGCGCCTCGTAAGCGAGCCGCAGCCCCGGAAAACGCTGGAAGTCCGGCGCCTCGAAGGTGAGCTGTCCGATCTTGGCGAGATCGAGCTTGGCGGATGGGCCTGCGATCCGGTCCGGCCAGCCGAGGCAATGCGCGATCGGGATCCGCATGTCGGGCGTGCCGAGCTGGGCCATCACGGAGCGATCGGAGAACTCGACCATGCCGTGGATGATCGATTGCGGGTGCACCAGCACGTCGATCTCGTCGGGCGCCAGGGCGAACAGGTAGGACGCCTCGATCACCTCGAGGCCCTTGTTCATCATCGAGGCGGAATCGATCGTGATCTTCTGCCCCATGCTCCAGTTGGGATGCTTCAGGGCCTGTTCCAGCGTCGCCTGTTCGATGTCGGCAGGAGCCCAGGTGCGGAACGGCCCGCCGGACGCGGTAATGATCACCCGCGTGAGTTCCTCGCGATTACCGGACGCCAGCGCCTGGAACAGCGCATTGTGCTCGGAGTCCGCCGGCAGGATGCAGGCGCCGGCCTGCTTGGCCCGCTCCATGAAGATGTCGCCGGCGCAGACCAGGCACTCCTTGTTGGCGAGCGCGACGGTTGCGCCGCGATCGACCGCGGCAAGTGCCGGCTTCAATCCGGCAGCGCCGCTGACCGCGGCCATCACCCAATCCGCCGGCCGCGCCGCCGCCTCGATGATGGCGCTCTCCCCGGCCCCGCATTCGATCCGGGTTCCAGCCAGCGCGTCCTTCAATTCGGAAAGCCGCGCCGGATCGGCGATGGCGACGAATCGCGCGCCAAACTCCTTGGCGAGCTTGGCCAGTCCCTCGACATTGCTGTTCGCGGTCAGCGCCTCGACCCGGTAACGGTCGCGCGCGCCACGCAGCAGATCCATCGTGCTGTCGCCGATCGAGCCGGTGGCACCGAGGACGGTCACGGACCGCGCTGCGGATGCCGCCGCGCCCTTGTTGTTACGCAACGGAACTGCGCTCATCTCGTCACCAAACCATAAGACCGCGTCCGACGCCATCGGCGCCACCACGGAGAAAGCCGAAAATCGCCGCCACAATGACGGCCGCGACAAATCCGTCCAGGCGATCCAAAAGGCCGCCATGGCCGGGAATGATGTGGCTCGAATCCTTCACCCCGAACCGCCGCTTCACAGCGGATTCGAAGAGATCGCCAAGTTGCGAGACCACCGACAACAGGGCTCCGAGCATCAGCAGCGACCCGGTCGTGCCGATCTCGAAGGCGGCAAAGCAGGCCGCAACCAACAGGCTCGCGACGAAACCACCGGCCGCGCCAGCCCATGTCTTCTTCGGGCTGACCCGCACCCAAAGCTTCGGCCCACCGATGCTGCGGCCCGCGAAATAACCGCCGATATCCGTGACCCACACGATCAGCAACACGAACATCAGCGCGGCAAAGCCCTTCGCCGTATCGAGACGCAGCAGCACCGATGCGATCTCGGCGGACGCGGCATAGAGCAATCCCGCGATGGCCCAGTTGCGCCGCACGCCCGATGTCAGCGCCACGACAACCGCACCGGCGGCGAGGACCGCCAGCGCCGCATCGATGCGGCCGCCGATCAGGCAAAGTCCGGTGAGCAGCAGCGCGACAACACCGGGCACCATGACGCGGAGCTCGCGTCCGAGCCCGGTGACCATGAGCCATTCCGCGAACAATCCGACCGCAACCAGCGTCACCAGCAGCGACCAGGCGATGCCACCCAGATAGGCCAGCGCGATCGCAACCGGCGCCAGCACCAGCGCCGCAACCACGCGCATCGCGAAGTTGCGCGACCCCTGCTCGCTTGCTGCCGCCGGTGCGGCTTCGCCCTCGCTCACGAGCCGGTTTTCGCGGCGAGGCCGCCGAACCGGCGCTCACGCTTGCCGTATTCCGCAATCGCGCCTTCGAGCGCCGCCTTGTCGAAATCCGGCCAGTGAATCGGCACGAACACGAGCTCGCTATAGGCGGCCTGCCACATCAGGAAGTTCGACAGGCGCTGTTCGCCGCTGGTGCGGATAATCAGATCCGGGTCCGGAATGTCGGGCGCATCGAGATATTGGCCGAGCGTATCGGCATCGATGGAATTGGCGTCGCGCTTGCCTTCGGCGACCTCGCGCGCAAGGCGCCGCGCGGCGGCAGCGATCTCCGCCCGCGAGCCGTAATTGAAGGCGACCACAAGGTTGAGCTTGACGTTATTCTGCGTCAGCTCCTCGGCCTCGTTGAGCAGCGCGCAGATGTCGGGATCGAGCCCGGCGCGCTCGCCGATCACGCGCACCCGCACGCCGTCACGATGCAGCGTCGCGAGATCGTTGCGAATGAAGCGGCGCAGCAGGCCGAACAGATCGCCGATCTCGCTGGCGGGCCGCGACCAGTTTTCCGAACTGAACGAAAAGATCGTGAGATAGACGATGCCGAGTTCATGGGCCGCACGCACCACACGACGCAGTGCCTCGACGCCGCGGCGATGGCCCTCGACGCGCGGCAGGCCACGCGAAGCGGCCCAGCGCCCGTTGCCGTCCATGATGATCGCCACATGCAACGGACTGCCGGAGCGATCCGGTCCCTCGGTTGCTGGGGCGGCGGCGTTCGACATCGACTCTTTCCCGTGGCGCCTTCAGACCGTCAGGATTTCCTTTTCCTTGGCGGCAAGCAGCTGATCGACCTCGGCGATCACGCCGTCGGTCGCCTTCTGCACTTCGTTCGACAGGCGCTCCTGATCGTCCTCGGAGATCTCGTGATTCTTCTCGAGCTTCTTGATCACGTCGAGGCCGTCGCGGCGCACGTGGCGTACCGCGACCTTGGCCGCTTCCGCGTATTTGTGCGCGACCTTGACCAGCTCCTTGCGGCGCTCCTCGTTGAGTTCGGGAATCCGCAAGCGCAGCACCTGGCCTTCGGTTGCCGGCGAAAGGCCGAGGTTGGAGTCGACGATCGCCTTCTCCACGGCCTTCACCATCGTCTTGTCCCAGACCTGCACCGAGAGCAGGCGCGGCTCGGGCACGCTGATGGTCGCAACCTGGTTGAGCGGCATATGCGAGCCATAAGCCTCGACCTGGACCGGCTCCAGCATGGAGGCTGCGGCGCGGCCGGTACGCAGACCGCCGAGCTCGTGCTTGAGCGATTGTGTGGCGCCCTGCATGCGGCGCTTCACGTCGTTGATGTCAAAACCAGCTGCGGCCATGACGCTTCTCCCTTTACTAGAAACCGGCTGTCGACGCCCGGAGGCGCGGCAATCAGCCGGCGACGACCGTGCCGTGTCCAGTACCGCGCAGAATCGCACCGATCGAACCGGGCTCCGCGATCGAGAACACGATGATAGGCAGCGACGTCTCGCGGGCAAGTGCGAAAGCAGTCGCGTCCATGACCTTGTAGCCGCCCTCGATCGCCTGCGAATGGGTCAGGCGGTCGAAGCGCTTCGCTTTGGGGTCCTTCTTCGGATCGGCGCTGTAGACGCCGTCGACACTGGTGGCTTTCAGCACCGCCTCTGCACCGATCTCGGCCGCGCGCAGCACGGCGGTGGTATCGGTGGTGAAGAACGGGTTGCCGGTTCCGCCGCCGAGCAGGACGATGCGTCCCTCGGCGAGATATTTGTGCGTCGCACTACGGGTGAACAGCTCGGAAATCTCCGGCATCACGAATGCCGACAAGGTCCGCGCCGGTGTCCCCTTGCGCTCGATCGCCGCCTCGAGCGCAAGGCAGTTCATCATGGTGGCAAGCATGCCCATGGTGTCGCCGGTCGGCCGGGACACGCCGCGTGAGGACACCTCGACGCCACGGACGATGTTGCCGCCACCGATCACGACCGCGACCTCGATGCCGAGCTTGCGCGCCGCGATCAGGTCGTCGGCGACGCGGTCGACCGTCGGTTGATCGATACCGAACCCGTGGGAGCCGGCCAGATATTCGCCGGACAGCTTGATCACCACGCGACGATAGATCGGCTCAGCCATGATGCGATCGCTTTCTTATCCCGCGCAGGCAGGCCTCCGGCGCGGACGCCGGACGCCCTGGTGTCAGCGGTTACTTCTTGCCGCTGGCGGCCGCGACTTCGGCGGCGAAGTCGCTTTCCTGCTTCTCGATTCCCTCACCGAGAGCATAGTTCACAAAGCCAGCGATTTTGATCGGCCCGCCGACCTTACCCTCAGCTTCCTTCAGCGCCTGGGCAACGGACTTGCCGCTGTCGTGGATAAAGGCCTGATCGAGCAGGCAGACTTCCTTGTAGTAGGTCTTCAGGCCGGAATCGACGATCTTCTCGATGACGTTCTCCGGCTTGCCCTGCTGGCGGTACTTGTCGGCCAGCACGTCCTTCTCGCGCTTGACGGTCTCCGGATCGAGCCCGGCCGGATCGAGCGCCAGCGGCTTCGCCGCCGCGACGTGCATGGCGAGTTGGCGGCCGAGCACTGCGAGTTCGTCGGTCTTGCCGGTGGATTCCAGCGCCACGATCACGCCGATCTTGCCGGCGCCTTCGACGACGGCGTTGTGGACGTAGCTCGACACCACGCCCTTGCTCACCTCGAGCGAAGCGGCGCGGCGCAGCGTCATGTTCTCGCCGATGGTCGCGATGGCGTCGGAGATCGCGGTCTCGACGGTGACGTCGCCGACCTTGGCCGCCTTGATCGTCTCGACATCGGCACCGTTGTGCAGCGCGACCTGGGCGATCATCTTGACCAGGCCCTGGAACTGCTCGTTGCGCGCGACGAAATCGGTCTCGGAATTGACCTCGACCAGCACGCCCTTGGTGCCGGAGGTCAGCGCGCCGATCAGGCCCTCGGCCGCCACGCGGCCAGCCTTCTTGGCGGCCTTGGACAGACCCTTCTTGCGCAGCCAATCCTGCGCAGCCTGCATGTCGCCGTTGTTCTCGGTCAGCGCCGCCTTGCAATCCATCATGCCCGCGCCGGTCGATTCGCGGAGATCCTTGACCATCGCTGCTGTGATCGTTGCCATCGTTCAATGTCCTTCTTGCCTGTACAGAAACCGCGGCGCCCGATGGCGCCGCGGTCAGCGACAGGGAAATCGTTGTTCGTGGAATAGAAGCGGCGGCCGGGCGAGACCCGGCCACGCCGCGTAACTTTTATTCCGCTTCGGCGAGCGTCTTGGCCTGGGCAACCCAGGCGTCGGCACGGCTCGGCAGACCGACTTCTTCGCCGATCTTGTGCGCGGTGTCATGGTCGAGCTCGGCGAGCTGCCAGTAGTGGAAGATGCCGAGGTCGTTGAGCTTCTTCTCGATCGTACCGGACACGCCGGTGAGCTTCTTGAGGTTGTCGGCGGTCCCGCGCGGACCAGCGAGGCCCTGGAAGCCGGACGGCGCAGCCGCCGGGAGCTCTTCCTGCACGGGCGCAGCCGACGCGCCGATATCGATTCCGGAGTCGCCCTGCGCGCGCGAGATGCCGTCGATGGCGGCGCGCGCCACGAGGTCGCAATACAGCGAGATCGCGCGGCCGGCGTCGTCATTGCCCGGCACCACATAGGTGATGCCCTTGGGGTCCGAATTGGTGTCGACGATCGCGGCGACCGGGATGTTGAGCCGCTGGGCTTCCTGGATCGCGATGTCTTCCTTGTTGGTGTCGATCACGAAGATCATGTCGGGAAGACCACCCATGTCCTTGATGCCGCCGAGCGAACGGTCGAGCTTGTCGCGCTCGCGCTGCAGCGTCAGCCGCTCCTTCTTGGTGTAGGAGCTGGCTTCGCCCGACGCGAGCACGTCGTCGAGATGGCGCAGGCGCTTGATCGAGGCCGAGATCGTCTTCCAGTTGGTCAGCGTGCCGCCGAGCCAGCGCGAGTTGACGAAATACTGGGCCGAACGCTTGGCCGCATCGGCAACGCCGTCCTGGGCCGAGCGCTTGGTGCCGACGAACAGGATGCGGCCGCCCTTGGCGACGGTATCGCTGACCGCCTGCAGGGCACGGTGCAGCATCGGCACGGTCTGCGCGAGGTCGATGATGTGGATGTTGTTGCGGGCGCCGAAGATGTAATCCTGCATCTTCGGGTTCCAGCGGTGGGACTGGTGGCCAAAGTGAACGCCAGCTTCCAAGAGCTGACGCATGTTGAATTCGGGCAGCGACATAGATCTAATTCTCCGGTTGGTTCCTCCGGAAACGTGTGAGCAAACGAGCCTAAATGGCCCGGTTGCCACCGGACGGCCTTTGAGAGCCATGTTTCCGTGTGAGATGGCGCGGTATATAGCGCGATTTGCGCCAGAAGCAAGGAAATACGGCCGGTTCCACCGGCCGGACAGGCCCAAATCGTGCCGAAACGGCCCTGTTTGGCGGCCCCAGGACTATCGCAGGCGGGCGCGGCCAAAATATCGAAAACAACCCCATGCAAAGGAGCTGGCGGCGACCGGCGCTGGACAAGCCGCTTGACCCGTCGGGCAAATCACGGCCACATTTCCAATATTCCGAAATCGTGCAAGCGCGCCTCGCGGCCAAGGCCTTGTGCGATCGCCCTGCCCCTACAGCGTCTGCACGTCGACCACGCCCGCGACCGCCTTGATCGCGCCGGCGATCTGCGGCGAGACCTTGTAGCGGCCGGGCAGCTTCATCTCGACCTCGGTTTCGAGGTCCAGCATCATCACCAGCGAGACGTCGCCGTCGGCGCCAGCCGCGGGTGGCGGCGCGGCGGCCGGCTTCACCGTCGGTGCCTTTGCGGAAGCGCCCGGGGCGGCCGCGGCGTCCGGCATGTTGAGCCGGCGGGCGATCGAATCCAGCGGCTTGGTGTCGCGCACGAAGATCCGCAGGCCCTTTTGCGTCTTGGCCGCGGCGTGATCCAGCGGCTCGGCGTGCAGCACCCTCGCCCGCACGTCCTCGCCTTGCAGCTCGGCGCCGAGCTGCAGCAGCACGGCCGCCCCGGGCTCCAGCACATCGCGGTATTGCGCGAGGCCCTCGGAGAACAACACCGCCTCGAAATGGCCGGTCGGATCCGACAGGCCCATGATGCCCATCTTGTTGCCGGTCTTGGTACGCCGCTCCATGCGCGACACCACGGTTGCCGCGACTTTGCCCGCTGTCGCGCCGGTCTTCACCGCACGGGAGAATTCCGCCCAGGATTGCACGCGCAGCCGCTTCAGCGCGGTCGCGTAGTCGTCGAGCGGATGACCCGACAGGAAGAAGCCGATCGCATCATATTCGCGCCGCAGCCGGTCCGCGGGCAGCCATGGCTCGACCTGCGGCAGCATGATGCTGGGCGCATCCGGCGCGCTGCCGAACATGTCGTTCTGGCCCGAGGTTGCCGCTTCGTGGCTGCGCTGACACGCCGCGAGGATCGCATCGGCGCCGGCGAAAACGCGGGCCCTGTTCGGGTCCAGTGTGTCGAACGCGCCGGCCGCCGCAAGGCTTTCGATGATCCGCTTGTTGACGGCGCGCGGGCTCACCCTTGCTGCGAAATCGGCGAGCGAGGTGAAGGCGCCCTTCTTGTTGCGCTCCTCGATGATCTGCTCCACGGCCTGGATGCCGACGCCCTTCAGCGCGGCGAGCGCGTAGTAGATCGTGTTGCCGCTGACCTCGAAGGTCGGGCCGGAGCGATTGATGTTGGGCGCCTCGACCTTGATGCCGAGCCGCTGCGCCTCGGAGCGGAATTCGGAAAGCTTGTCGGTGTTGTTGAGTTCGAGCGTCATCGACGCCGCCAGGAACTCGACCGGGTAATGCGCCTTCATATAGGCGGTGTGGTACGACACCAGCGCATAGGCCGCCGCGTGGCTCTTGTTGAAGCCGTAGTCGGCGAATTTGGCGAGCAGCTCGAAGATCGTCTCCGCCTGTCCCTTCGCCACGCCGTTCTTCATCGCGCCGGCGACGAAGATGTCGCGCTGCTTGTCCATCTCGGCGCGGATCTTCTTGCCCATCGCGCGCCGCAGCAGGTCGGCCTGGCCGAGCGAATAGCCCGCCATCTGCTGCGCGATCTGCATCACCTGTTCCTGATAGATGATGACGCCGAAGGTCTCCTTCAGGATCGGCTCCAGGATCGGATGCAGATATTCCGACTCCTCATCGCCATGCTTGCGCGCGCAATAGGTCGGGATGTTCGCCATCGGGCCCGGGCGATACAGCGCCACCAGCGCGATGATGTCCTCGAAGCGGTCCGGCCGCATGTCGATCAGCGCGCGCCGCATGCCCTGGCTTTCCACCTGGAACACGCCGACGACATCGCCCCGGGCCAGCATCTGGTAACTCGGCGCGTCGTCGATCGGCAGCGTCGCGAGGTCGACATGAACGTCGCGCTGCTTGAGCAGCTTGACCGCGACATCGAGCACCGTCAGCGTCTTGAGGCCGAGGAAGTCGAACTTCACGAGGCCGGCCGGCTCGACCCATTTCATGTTGAACTGGGTGACCGGCATGTCCGATTTCGGATCGCGGTACATCGGCACCAGCTCGCTCAGCGGCCGGTCGCCGATCACGATACCTGCGGCGTGGGTCGAAGCGTGGCGGGTCAGGCCCTCGAGGCGCTGCGCGATGTCGAACGCACGCGCCACCACAGGATCCTCGTCGCGGAACGCCTGCAGCTTGGGCTCGCCTTCGATCGCCTGCGCCAGCGTCACGGGCGCCGCGGGGTTCTGCGGCACCAGCTTGGTCAGCTTGTCGACCTGCCCGTACGGCATCTGCAACACGCGCCCGACGTCGCGCAGCACGCCGCGCGCCTGCAGCGTACCGAAGGTGATGATCTGCGCCACCTGGTCGCGGCCGTAGCGCTCCTGCACATACTGGATCACCTCGCCGCGGCGGTCCTGGCAGAAGTCGATGTCGAAGTCCGGCATCGAGACGCGTTCGGGATTGAGGAAGCGCTCGAACAGCAACGCGAAGCGCATCGGATCGAGGTCGGTGATGGTAAGCACCCAGGCGACCAGTGAGCCCGCACCGGAGCCGCGGCCCGGCCCGACCGGAATCCCCTGCGCCTTCGCCCATTTGATGAAGTCCGAGACGATCAGGAAGTAGCCCGCGTATTTCATGCGGGTGATGACGTCGAGCTCGAAGGCAAGCCGCTTGGCGTAGTCCTCCTCCGTCATGCCCGGCGAGAGACCGTGCACGCGCAGGCGGTTGGCGAGCCCCTCCTCGGCCTGGCGCTTCAGCTCGGCAGCCTCGTCGGCGGCCGCATCGGCACTGGCGGAGCCGCCGACCGTGAAGAACGGCAGGATCGGCTTTCGGGTCTTCGGGCGGAACGAGCAGCGCTCGGCGATCTCCACCGTCGAGGCCAGCGCCTCCGGAATATCGGCGAACAGCACCGCCATTTCCGCGCGGGTCTTGAAGCGGTGATCCGGGGTCAGTTGCTCGCGGTTGGTCTCGGCGATCAGGTGTCCGCCGGCGATGCACAGCAGCGCATCATGCGATTCGTAGTCGTCACTGCTGGCGAAATACGGCTCGTTGGTCGCAACCAGCGGCAAGCCCTTGCTGTAGGCGAGATCGATCAGGCCGCCCTCGGTGCGGCGCTCCTTGTCGATGCCGTGGCGCTGCAGTTCGATGTAGAGACGATCGCCGAACAGGCTCGCCAGGCGTTCGCAGCGGGTCGCGGCCAGCGCGGCCTGCTCGGCACGCAGCGCCAGCGCGATCGGCCCGTCGGGCCCCCCGGTCAGCGCGATCAGATCCTCGGCGTCGTCGGTCAGCCAGTCGAGCTTGATGTGCGGGGTCTGGTTGACCGGTGTCTCCAGGAACGCCCGCGAGTTCAGCCGCATCAGGCTGCGGTAGCCGCGCTCGCGGGCCGCCAGCAGCACGATTCGCGTCGGCCCCGTCGTCGCCAGGATGCTCCGCGTATTGGGGTCGACATCGCCGAAATCCACCGCCAGCTCGCAGCCGACGATCGGCTGGATGCCGTAGCCGGCCATCTTGTCGGAGAATTCCAGCGCCCCGAACATGTTGTCGGTGTCGGTGAGCGCCAGCGCCGGCTGACGGTCGGCCTTGGCAAGTTCGCCGAGCTTGGCGATCTTGATCGAGCCTTTCAGCAGCGAATAGGCGGAATGGACGTGAAGATGAACGAATCCGGCATTCGGCATGGCTGCTCGGGGGTCTCTTGAAGTCAGGGATGGCGCGAGTGCCAAAGCCGGAACTCGAAAGCATCAGACCCGACTCGCATTCCAATCGTGGGGCCTCGGCCCTGCCAAGTCCACGCCGAACGCGGCGTGGCGGCAGGTCGTCCTGCTTTTCCCCAGAAGCAACCTATGCCCCTGTCCGCGGGCACATTTCAGAACTGGGTGATCAGCTGGGCCCAAACCGCGATCATCCCGACGAACAGCGTGATCGATGCCAGCGCTGCAGCTTCCTGCACGAAAATCTTCAACATGGCCGCTCTCCCGAACTGGAACGTATGCAGAACATTGTTCCGTTTTTGTTCTAGGAGTCAAGCGAGGGCGGCGGGTCAGTTTGAAAACTGACCCTGAAAGAAAGGGCTTGGTTAATCGAGGAAAGGGAGACCCACTCAACTGCAGCCGGCTATCTCCCCTCTTCCTCTGGCGCAGAAGCACGGTCGGGCGTTTCACCCGTCGCGATATCAATGATTCGCCCGGCGAACTGATCGGGGTCTCTGGGGCATTTGGGGGGTCATTGGTGCGATTTTTTATGCGCCACGATGGTTTGGACGATATCATCGTCATCTGCATCGGAGGTCAAGTAACCGACGACCACCCATCCGGCGCACACGCCGAAAATGATCAAGGCCGCTTTTAGCCACTGTCCCATGGGAGCAAATATGCGCCCAGAGCCGATTATTTTCCATCCCCGCCAACTGCCACAATTGAACTGACCCACGACCCAAGCTAGCCCGGAAAGCCCGCGCTGCCTTCATGGCCGATGGCCAATCCGCCAAGGCAACAAAAAACCCCGGGCCGAAGCCCGGGGTTTTCGATGCCGCTTGGATCAAGCGAGCGATCAGTAACGCGCGACCATCGGGCCACCGAACTTGTAGTTCAGACGGCCGAGGACCATGTCGGTGTCGCCACCGGTGTGGAAACCAGCCACCGCAACACCAGCCGGGGTGACGAAGGTCGCACCGTGGGTGTCTTCGAAGATGTGGTTGTATTCGACGCCGAGCGACCAGCCCTGCGAGAAGGCGAATTCGAGGCCAACACCGACCGTCGGGCTCCAACGGGTGTCGTAGCCGGTCGAGGACGCCAGCGCGCCGCCGGGTGCCAGGAACTCGTAGTTGCGATCGGTGACCGCAGCACCGCCCTTGGCGTACAGCAGGACGTTGTTCCAGGCGTAGCCGATCTGACCGGTGAACAGGCCGAACGCATCGGTCTTCGAGCGAACGGTGGCACCCGGGACCAGCACGTTGCCGGTGCTGCCGGAGAAGTCAGCCCAGTTGCCTTGAGCTTCCAGACCGAACACCCAGCCGCCGGCCTGCCAGCGGTAGCCGACCTGGCCACCGAAGGTGCCGCCGTTGGCATCCAAGCTGCCAGCCTGGCCGATGCCGTCGACCGAACGGTTGTCGTGGCTCTGGCCCCAACCACCGTTGATACCGATGTAGAAGCCAGTCCAATCATACACAGCGGCAACCATGGGCGGCGGAGCCTTCGTGTAAGGGCGAGCCGCGAGGTCAGCCGCAGAGGCAGCGGTCGCGCTGAGCGCGAGCAGGCTGGCGGTGACAAGCAAAATCTTTTTCATTTTCCCGTTCCAACTTTTTCTACAGGCCCCCAAGGCCGCGAGACACCGTCATAGCAGCCCCCGTCGGAATTGCTGTAACTTCCCTGCAACAGGCAGGCCCAAACGACTTCGCTCAAATTTGAAGTTAATACTGCGTTACAGGCACTTCTTGGAACTTTTGCCACATAGCTGCCGCACAATCTTCACAATTCAAAACTGCTTGCGCGGCTGCGCGCAAGATCGTGTTGACCGGAACCGGCTTGTCCGATTTGGATCGTCGCCGAGATCGAATCTTCGCAGCGATGAGGAATGCACATGCGGACGATGATTCTTGCTGCTGCGGCGTCGGTGGTCGCGCTCGCCACGCTTGGTCCGGCGCCCTCGCATGCCGTCGGCGTGCGCTACCCGTTCTGCATCCAGGGCGACCGCTATCCCGGCCTGAGCAACTGCTCCTATCCGTCCTATGAGGCGTGCCTCGCCACCGCCTCCGGCATCGGACAGAACTGCATCGCCAACCCCTATTATGCCGGCGACAACGACCCGCGCTCCTATCTGCACGTCGCCCCGCGGGACCGCCGTGAGGGCAATTTCTTCGACCTGTTCTTCCACTGACGCCTGCCCGCGTCGCCACCGCGGGAATGTGAGTTGACCGCTCCCGCACGCGGGAGACTGTTCGCACGGACGTTCGGCGCGAGCGTTGCCGGCGCCAGATCGATTGGAGCTTCTGATGCGAAACCTGATTCTGGCACTGTTTCCGGCGCTCTTGGCGCTGTGTACGATCGCAAGCACGCCAGCCAACGCCCAGAAATACGATTCGACCTCGCCGGTCTGCAAGACGAACTACCGATGGGGCGGCGAGGATACCGACTGCGGCTACACGTCGCTGGAGCAGTGCCGCGCGTCGGCGTCCGGCCTCGCCGCGATGTGCATCACCAATCCATATTATGCCGGACCGCCGATTGATCGTCGGCCGAGCCAGTCTGGCAGACGGCCTCGCGCCGCTTATTGAGCGCTCAAGCCCTTTCCACTCCGACTGAAGCAGAGCGGAAAAAGCCCTGGATTCTTATGCTTAGCGTGCGTTCTTCACACGCACTGCGACCCACTTCGCGCGAAACGCTATTCGAGCTCGACGACCTGTCCGTTCGACAGCGACACCCGACGATCCATCCGCGCGGCGAGATCCATGTTGTGGGTTGCGATCAGCATCGCGACCCGGGTCGCCTTCACGAGCTGCATCAGCGCGTTGAAGACGTGGTCGGCCGTCCCGGGATCCAGATTGCCGGTCGGCTCGTCCGCAAACAGCACCCGCGGTGCGTTCGCAACCGCGCGCGCGATCGCCACGCGCTGCTGCTCGCCGCCCGAGAGCTCGGCCGGACGATGAGTGATGCGGTCGCCAAGCCCGAGATAGGCCAGGATCTCGGTCGCGCGTTTCACGGTTTCGGAGCGCTTGAGGCCACGAATCATTTGCGGCAGCATGACGTTCTCGAGCGCCGAGAACTCCGGCAGCAGCCGGTGCGACTGATAGACGAAGCCGATATCGGAGCGGCGAATCTGCGTGCGGTCGACGTCGGACATCTGCGAGGTCGGCGTGCCCGCGACGTAGACCTCGCCCTCATCGGGACTCTCGAGCAGGCCCGCGATGTGCAGCAGCGTCGACTTGCCGGATCCCGACGGCGCCACCAGCGCGACCGATTGGCCGGGCCACAGCGCCAGCTTGGCGCCGTTCAGAACCGTCAGCGTCGCTTCGCCCTGCCTGTATTCCCGCTTGATATCATGAAGATAGACGACCGGTACGTCTTCCGCCCCCTCTGCCATGTGCGCGCTCCCTATTCGTACCGGAGCGCTTCGACCGGATCGAGGCGCGCGGCGCGCCACGACGGGTAGAGCGTCGCCAGGAAGGACAGCGTCAGCGCCATGATCACGACGGCGAGCGTCTCGCCGAAATCGACCTCAGCGGGCAGCTTGGAGAGGAAATACAGTTCCGGCGAGAACAGCTCGGTGTTGGTGAGCCATGACAGGAATTGCCTGATCGATTCGATGTTCAGGCAGATCAGCATGCCGACCGCAAAGCCGGTCAGCGTTCCGACCACACCGATTGAGGCCCCCGTGATCAGGAATATCCGCATGATCGATCCCTGCGAGGCGCCCATCGTGCGCAGGATCGCAATGTCCTGCCCCTTGTCCTTCACCAGCATGATCAGCCCGGAGACGATGTTGAGCGCCGCGACCAGTACGATCATGGTCAGGATCAGGAACATCACGTTACGTTCGACCTGCAGCGCGTTGAAGAACGTCGAATTGCGCTGCCGCCAGTCGACCAGGAACACCGGCCGCCCTGCCGCCTCCGTCACCAGCTTGCGGTAGGTGTCGATCTTGTCCGGATTGGTGGTGAACACCTCGATCGAGGACACGTCGTTGTTGCGGTTGAAATAGGCCTGCGCCTCGGCCAGCGGCATGAACACGAATGTCGAATCGTATTCCGACATGCCGATCTCGAACACTGCCGTGATCTTATAGGGCTTGATGCGCGGCGTGGTGCCCATCGGCGTCACCGCCCCCTTCGGCGAAACCAGCGTGATCATGTCACCGGCATGCAGCGAGAGCTGATCGGCAAGCCGGCGGCCGATCGCAACCCCCTGCCCCTCGTCGAAGCCCTCGAGCGTGCCCTGCTTGATGTTCTTCGCGATCGAGGTGAGGTTGTTGAGATCGTCGGCGCGAATGCCGCGGATGAAGACGCCGGCCGCGTTGAACGGCGACGAGCCGAGCCCCTGTCCGTCCACGACGGGCGCGGCCAGACGGATGCCCTGCACCTGGCTGATGCGGTCGGCGACGTCTTTCCAGTCGGTCAGCGGCGATTCCAGTGGCTGCACCAGAAGGTGGCCGTTGAGGCCGAGGATCTTGTCGAGCAGTTCCTTGCGGAAGCCGTTCATGACGGCCATCACCACGATCAGCGTGGCAACGCCGAGCATGATGCCGAGGAACGAAAAGCCGGCGATGACCGAGATGAACCCTTCCTTGCGGCGCGCGCGCAGATAGCGTCCGGACAGCAGCCATTCGAATGGCGCAAAAGGCGGGGTACGGACTGGCTCGTTCATGGTCTCATCCATCTCTCGATAATCCCATGATTCGGGTCAAATGTGGCCGGATTACCCCGCCGATAGATACGGCGTGAATAAACTTTAACCCGCGAGCTTCGCGACCACGTCCGCGGGGCTCATGTTCTCGCGTGAACCGTCGCTGCGGCGCTTCACTTCGACCTTGCCTTCCGCGAGTCCCTTGGGTCCAACGAGAATCTGCCAGGGGATACCGATCAGATCGGCCGCGGCGAACTTGGCGCCGGCGCGCTGATCGGTGTCGTCGTAGAGCACATCGACGCCCTTCGCCGAGAGCTCGCGATAAAGCTGCTCGCAGGCACCGTCGACCGCGGCATCGCCCTGCTTGAGGTTGAGGATCGAGACGCGGAACGGCGCAACCGCCTCGGGCCACTTGATGCCGGCATCATCGTGACAGGCCTCGATGATCGCACCGACCAGACGCGACACGCCGACACCGTAGGAGCCGCCATGGATCGGCACGTCGACGCCATCGGGACCCGCCACCATCGCCTTCATGGTGTCGGAATATTTGGTGCCGAAATAGAAGATCTGGCCGACCTCGATGCCGCGGGTGTTGAGCCGCTTTGCTTCAGGCACTTCCTGCTCGAAGCGCGCAGCCTCGTGGACGTCCTCGGTCGCCGCATAGACCGAGGTCCACTGCTTGATGATCGGCGTGAGATCTCCGTCATAATCAACGTCCTCGCCCGGCACCGGCAGGTCGAGCACATCGCGGTTGATGTAGACGCCGGACTCGCCGGTCTCCGCCAACACGATGAATTCGTGGCTGAGGTCGCCGCCGATCGGGCCGGTCTCGGCCCGCATCGGGATCGCCTTCAGGCCCATCCGCGCAAAGGTGCGCAAATAGGCCACGAACATCTTGTTGTAGGAGCGCCGCGCGCCGGCCTCGTCGAGGTCGAACGAATAGGCATCCTTCATCAGGAATTCGCGGCCGCGCATCACGCCGAAGCGCGGACGCTGCTCGTCGCGGAACTTCCACTGGATGTGGTAGAGGTTGAGCGGCAGGTTCTTGTAGGACTTGACGTAGGAGCGAAAGATCTCGGTGATCATTTCCTCGTTGGTCGGCCCGTACAGAAGCTCGCGCTTGTGACGATCGAGGATGCGCAGCATCTCGGGGCCATAGGCGTCGTAGCGGCCGCTTTCACGCCAGAGATCGGCAAGCTGCAGCGTCGGCATCAAGAGCTCGAGCGCACCGGCGCGGTCCTGTTCCTCGCGAACGATCTGCTCGATCTTCTTCAGCACCCGGAAGCCGAGCGGCAGCCAGGCATAGATGCCGGCCGCCTCCTGCCGCATCATGCCCGCGCGCAGCATCAGCCGATGCGAGACGATCTCCGCCTCCTTCGGGTTTTCTTTCAGGATGGGCAGGAAAAACCGCGACAATCGCATGGCGTTACTCGGGAATCAGGAAAGCGTGGGAAGAGCAGCAGTGAAACCGGATCGGCTGTGAAAACACAAGGCCGCCAAATGACAAAAGCCCTTCAAATCAGGCTATTTTCCGCCATTTGGGCGATTTGCGTCCCGCCGGCGTACCCGGCGCGCTGATCGTGCGTTTACCTGACCTCGAAATCGTCTTCCAGCGTCACTTTCCTGAAATCTGTCACCAGGGCGTCGATCTGCATGTGCCAGCGGCCCGGGACCGGCAACGGCACCTTCTTCACGTGCCAATAGCCGTCGGGACCCACCACGGCGCTGCGTTCCAACGGCTCGATGCCGCGATCCGGCAGGCTGAGCGTCAGTGTCGCCTCCTTGGCCGCAAACGGGCTCGCATCGCCGTTCATCAGCTGCAGCACAAAGTCGTTCTGGCCGACCTTGCCCGGCGCGATCAGCACCTGGAACATCGCGGCATCGGTGTGGATGTGGACCGCGAGCGGAACGTCGTCTGACGTTGCCAGTACGCGCGGCGGCGGCGTGAAGCGCCACAGCGCGACGAGACCGAGGATCGCGATCATGAGCACGAATTCGAGCGCGATCGAGCGCTGCAGCGGCCGCGTGCGGTGAAATTCGCGCGCGATCGCCGGCGTGAACACCAGCCGGTTCAGCGCAGCGAGCGTGAGCAACAGCGACACCAGCGCAAGTTTCGCGAGGAGGATATTGCCGTATCCGGTGTCGATCAGTGCGCCAAAGCTTTCGAGCTGAACGACAGCGAGTGCCAGGCCGGACAAGGCGATCAACGCGACGACCGGCACTGCAAGCGTCGAAAAGCGCGCGAGCACCCGCAGCAGCGAGCCCTTGCGCTGCCAGGCCAGCACCGCCAGCGGCGCGAGCGCCCCTATCCAGAAGGCGAGGCCGACGCCATGGATGAACAGCGCGGTCCGCGTCAGCCATTGCGGAGACGCGGTGGCGGCATGGCCGCTGACCGAAAGCGACAGCCCGACACAGATCATTGCGACCGCGGTACCGATCAAGGCCGCGCTGAACGACGGACTGCGCCAGCCGATCGCCGCGATCAACATCGAGACAATGGCTAGCAACAGCGCGGGAAACAGGCTGGTGCCGGCCGCGCTGGCCCACGCTGCCCATGTCAGGACGCCCGTGATCGGCAGGTTCAGCAGGTCGACGCCCTGCAAGCCGAGCGAGGCGATCGCGCCGATGAGGCCGATCGCCAGCGACCACATGATCAGCCGTTCGCCGGCCGGTCCCTGCCCGATCCAGGCGGCAAAGAACACACCGCCGACGCCGGCAAACAGCCCGAGATAGAGCCCGAGCCGCGCCAGCCAGATCAGCGCATGCAGCACGCCGTCGCCAGACGGCGCCGCCGAGCCGGTGACGACGCCGATCGAGAACAAGAGCGAACCCGCAACCGGATGGCCGTCCTGCGACACCACGCGATAGCTGACCACCTGCGTGCCCTGAGGCAAGTCCGCCGGCAGCGTCACCATCACCGATTGATCGACGGCGCGGATCGTGACGTCGCGCGGCCTGCCCGCAGCGTCGAGCAGGCTGACCGCGGTCGGCGCCACCGCTTCGTTGAAGCGCAGCACCACCGTTTTCGGCGCCTCCGTCACCACGCTGCCATCCGCAGGTTCAGCGGCGATCAGGACGGCATGTGCATGGGCCGAGGTCGCAAGACACAGCACCAACAGCAGCGCAGCCAGGCTCGCTACAACATGACCTGCGACCAGCCGCACGGCTTACGACTTCGGCAGCAGCTTGACGCCGGGCGCCGGCGTCTTGCTGCCATGGTCGTGCCCGCCGCCCTCCCCCTCGGCCGGAACATCGATCCAGCGGCTGACGCCCTGTTCGCATTCCTGCACGACGGGAAAATACAACGTGGTGTTCGGCTTCAGCGTATCGGTGAGAAACGTCTGCATCACGAACTCGTCGTAGTTCTGGTCGGAGAGCTTGCCACCGCTCCACGCGACTTCCTTCACGCCCTCGGAGAGTTTGGCGCCGTGATAGTCGTATTGGGCGGCATATTTGCCGGTGACCGTATCGAGGGTCCAGCCGGGCTTCGGCATCGGCTTCACCCCGATCACGCCTTCCGGAATCTGCACGCGGAGCTTTATCGTCGCCGATCCCGCGCAGCCATGCGGCACGGCGAAAACAGCCTTGTAATACGATCCGACCGCCGCCTGCTTTCCTTCAAGCGTGATGTGAGCGGTGGCCGGCGACGTCGCGAGCAGCGTCGCCGCAGCAATGAAGAGCGTATGTGATCGCATGGCTCCCTCACATCTTCTTCATGTCCATGTGACCGGAATGGTCGCCATGGCCGGAGTGATCGCTGCCACCCGGCGCCTGCGCACCGACGGCCTGGACATCCAGCGAGACCGAGACCTTGCCGGCCTTCTCGAATTCGAGCGTGACCGGCACCTTGTCGCCCTGCTTCAGCGGGTTCTTCAGATCGAACATCATCAGGTGATAGCCGCCGGGTCCAAGCTTCACCGTTTTGCCCGGCTCGATGGTCAGTCCCTTGTCGAGCGCACGCATCTTCATCACGCCATTGTCCATCGACATTTCGTGGACCTCGATCTTGCCGGCGACGTCGGCCGAGCCAGACACCAGCCGGTCGGGCGTCGTCCCCTTGTTCTCGATCGTCAAATAGCCGCCGCCGATCTTGGCGCCGTTCGGCGTGGCGCGCGTCCAAGCCTGGGTGATTACGAGGTCGCCGGCCTTGACGTCCTCGGCGCGTGCGGACGTGGACATGACTGCAGCCAGCGCTGCGAGAGCAAGGATACGGGGGAGCGTCTTCATGGCGGCGGATTCCTTTCACGTTGAAGTGGTCGTGCTATCGGATTGTTGCGGCCTGGGCGTCAGACCATTTGTTCAGATCGGCGAGTTCGGCCGATCCTTCGATCGTTGTGATCGTTCCGTCACGGGCAATCAGCATCGTTCGCGGGCTATCACCCTGCCAGCCCGGATCGATCTCAAATCGCAATCGTTCGGCGAAGCCATCGCCGAAAATCCAGTTCTCGGCTGATGCGAGCCCCGCCTTATCCAGCATCGATCGGGTCGCGTCCGGTAGGTTCGGCACCAGATCGGCGCTGATCGTTACGACGTCGATACCGGGATGATCCTTCATGAACTGGCCAAGCTGCGGCAGTTCGACCTTGCATGGTCCGCAGGTCACGCCCCAGAAATGCACCAGGGTCGGATGGCCGGCGTGCGCATGCAGCAGCTTTTGCCAGCTGCCGCGTTCGAACGGCTTGGGTGCGCCCGCTTCAACCGCCAGCGCGGGCGATAACGCTGCGAGCAAGATCAAAGTCGCGAGCAAATGGCGCTTCATGGTTCGCCCTCGATCGCTTGAAAATGATAGCCGTCCGCCTTCGTCATCCACGACAGGTAGGTCTGCCGGCCGTCGGCGACGAGCAGCGGATGATCGGAACTGTCGCTGGTGTCAGCAATGACAGCGGGTTTCGACCAACTCGCTCCGTCGTCGCGCGAGGTCATCAGGTTGATCGATGTCTTTTCGCCGTCGAACTCCTTCCACGCCATCACCAGCCCCTGCGGGCCGGCGATGATCTGCGGCCGTGACGGGCTCCGGTTCAGTTGCCCGATCGGAAGCGGATCGGAGAAGGTCTTGCCGCCGTCGCGCGACCGCGCGTAGAACAATCCCTTGCGCGCCTTGCCGTTGGTGTACCACGTCACGTGATAGGTTCCTTCGCGCGAAATGGTCAGGCTCGGACCATGATGCGGACATGCCGCGATCTGCCAATCGTCGCGGCTCACCCGATGCACCTCGCCGGGCGTTGCCAGATCGGTGAACGTCACGATCGCATGGTCGCGCACACCGCCTTCGAAGATGTTTCGAAACACCACCACGGGATGGCCTGCGCCATCGAACGCCAGGGCGAGACGGCAGCACTCGCAGGTGTTGTCGGCCGCCAGCCGCGCATCGGAATAGGTCGCGCCACCATCCTTCGACGACGCGAAGAACAATCCGGCACCGTCATACTTCTCGCCACGCTGTTGCGCCGGCACGCGGTTGCGCTTGTCGAGCCAGACCGCGAACACCGAGCCAGCGGGATCGAAGCCGATCGCCTCGAAGCGCTGGCTCTCATTGTTTGCGGTAATCGGCTTTGGCGGATCAAAGCTGCGCCCGCCATCGGTCGAGCGCGAGGTCAGCACCTGGCCGTTGAAGGCCTGATCGCGAAAGATCGAGAAAGCCAGCGCGATGTCTCCCTTGGCATCGATCGCAAGCTTCGGGCGCGCGTCCGGGCCCCAATCCAGGTTGAGCCGCTCCCGGGTCACCTGGACCGGCGCGGAAAAGCTCTTGCCCTGATCCTTCGAGCTCGCGACCGAGATTTGACCTCCGGCCATCCATGTCAGCCACAGTGTCCCGTCCGGCGCGAAGGCCGGAGTGACCTTGCTCGCGCAGCGCAGTCCAGTCTCCTCGCACGCCGCTTCCGAGGCATGCTGGTGGCTCATCTGCGCGCAGGCGAAATCGGGCAAAGCCCCGAGCAGCATCATCGCCAGCACGATCCGAACGGCAGATTTGCGAGACGTCATCGATGCGCTCCTCATTTGAACGCGATCTTCATGCCCGCGACAAACGCCCGCGGCGATCCGGCATAGATCGAGCCGGTGGTGTTCGCCAGTATGCTCGCGGGATTTTGAACGCCCGCCGCCGTCACCGAGTTGGCGATATTGTTCGCGGAGGCGATGTAGGTTCGGTCGAACACATTCCGCACCTCGAGATACAGATTCAGCGACTTGAAGTAGTCGGAGATCAGAGCTGTCGTGTAGTGAACGTTGAGATTGACCAGCTCGTAACCCGGCGCCCGCAGCAGATTGGCGTTGTCCATGTAGAAGCCATCCTTCCACTGGACTTCGACGAAGCCGCCGAGCCCCTGCAGCGGGCCTGACGGCTGGTCATAGCCAAGCCGTGCCGTCAGCTCGTTCGGCGAGATGCCGGGGATCTTGTTCCCGGCCCGATTGAATTTGAAGTTGCTGATGCTTTCCGTGTAGTCGGTATATACCTCGTCCAGATAGGTGTAGGCCGCCGTGAACTGCCATCCCCGATAGAAGGCCCATTGAGCGGCAAGTTCAACGCCGCGATGTTCCGAGCGCGGTGCGTTGAACGTGTATGTAAATCCCGCCACCTGCGTCGCCTGCGAAACAAGTTCATTGTTGAAGAATTCGTAGAAGGCGGTGGCGCTGACCTTCACGCTCTTGTTGGGCGACCAATCAGCGCCGAGATCGTAGCCGAGGTTGGTCTGGGTCTTGAGCGACGTGTTGTTGCCCGGTGCCCCACTCGGCAGAACGAACAGATTGCTGACCTGCGGCGTGCCGTAGCCGGTCGCCGCGCGAGCACGTAGCTGCCATTCGTTGTCCGGCTTGTAGATCAGCGCGAACTCCGGCGCGGTGTTGGTGAACACAGGGGCCGCTTGTGTCACGGTCGCTCCCACGATCGCGGGATTGTTGGGGACCGGATAGGACAGCGTAGTGTTGACACCGTTCAGCGTGGTCGTTTCCCAACCGACCCCAGCGATCGCCGTCACCGAGGGAATCAGCTTGATTTCTTCCCGCGCCCGGACGCCATAATTGGTTGTCGATTGATACAGACTGCTCTGTGGCAATCCGAGTGTCGCATTGCCCGCGGACGAAACGTTCCAGGTCGTACCGGTCGTCGTGAGGGTGTTGTACCAACCCCCGACCATCGTAGTCGAATCCATTCCGAACAATTCGCCGCGCTTGGTCAAATCGCTCATGAAGTTGTACGACGGATAGTCACCGAGCGCGCTAGTCGATCCCGTCGGCTGATTGATGTTCCGGTCGTCGAAGACGAATTGGTTGCGCCACGTAGTCGTGTTGTCGAAATCGTGTTCCCAGCGGCCCCCAATGATCGTCCGGCGGTCATCTCGGCCGAGGCCAGCTTGAAGCGCAGTCTCGGTGGATTTGGTTCCGTTGAAGCCGTTGTTGAACAGAGAGACGGTTCCGCATCCCGCCGCGGCCGTAGCGCCGGTGGTGCAGCCCTGCTGGAACGGATTCTGGTAGAACTGATTGAGCGACGAGCGGATCGGCAGGCGCGCCGTCAGATCGTTGTTGATCAGCTTGAACGTGAAACGGTCGTCCGGCGTCATTTGCAGGGTGCCGAGGAAATTGACCGTCTGGGTATTGAACCAGCTGTTGCCGATATAGCCGTCGCCGCGCGCGTCGCTGGCGAACAGCGAGCCTTCGAAATTGCCGACCTTCTTGCCCGCGGCCAGATAGTTGTTGAGATAGCCGAAGCTGCCGCCGTCGACACCGTATTCGACGCCGTCGATGGTGCCGCCCGGCCGGGTCCGGAAATTCAGCGCGCCGCCGGTCGCATAGTTGCCGTAGAGCGCCGATGACGGGCCGCGGACCACGTCGATCGCGCCATAGGCGCGCGGATCGATCAGGTCGCTGCGAGACAGGCCGTCCGGCTGGGTGACCGGAAAGCCGTCGTCGAAGATCACAAGATTCCGGATGCCGAACCCATTGCGTGCATTCGACCCGCGGATCGAGATGCCGAAATCGCGCGGGCCGTTGCCCTGCTTGATCGAGATGCCCGGACTGTCCCGCAACACGTCCGCCACCGAGAAGGCCGGCCGATTCTCGAACTGGCTGCGGTCGATGGTGGTTTGCGTCTGACCGGCGGGCGCCTGGTTCAGGCTGTCCCGCGCCGCGCTGGGCGTAATGCGCTGCGCACGGCCGGCCGCCGCCACGGCCAAGGGCGCCAGCGGCCTTGCGGGCCGCCGGGCGGCAACCGCGCGCGGCTTCGGCTTAGACCTTGCCGGTTTCGCTCGCGCGGCCTGCGGCGCATCGACCGTGACGGACGGCAGGGTCGTCTGGGCCTCTGCCCAGTTTGTAAGCATGGAAAGCCCGAAGCCCAGCGTGAGTGCACTGGCCCCGGCCCGCGGATGAAATCGAAACATGGATGAATCCTGACGCCGGCTCTGCGGCCGGCTTGCTCCAAGGCACTCGCCGGCGCGCGACACGCACCGGCAGCGAGAACGTCGTCAGGAAAAAAGCGGCGGCGCGCGGGCTTGCGCGGAGTGGCGCGCCGGCGAACGGTCGAATTCGCCGGCGAAATCGAGCCAGGCGATGCGGGTTGAAGGCCGCTCGACGGCGTGAGTCGTAATCTCCGGATGATCAACGGGCGCACCGGTCTGCAGCACGCTGCATGCCGAGCAACAGCCGTCATGGGTATCATGACCGGTCTGGTCGCCCTGCCCGCCTCCGGAGCCGGCATTGCCATGGCAGATGGTGGCGGCCGTGAGTGGATCGGACGCGGCAAGGCTCGCCGCCCAGCAGGCCCCGATCGGTGCGAAAATCTGCACCAGCAGGGCAACCAGGACTATGGGCAGAAAAATCTTCAGCCGCCGGCGCATCGCAAATCCCATCCGGGACGGAACTAACCACCACAGCCGTCGGAAGTCGAGATCATCGACATCCCTCGTTTCTTCCGACTGACGGAAATTGCCGGGCGTGACACTTGCGTCACGGCCACTCCACAGGCCTTCGTATCCCCTTACCCCGTCACGTGTTTTCAGACCACTTTCGCAACCATCGGTGGCACCATCCCAATCATTTCGCAAATTGCTCGAAATTTGAACAATCGTTGCCGAAAATGATGACAAGGCTGGAAAGATAGTCTACCAATTCGGGCTCAGGCCAGCCGCGAGGTGTGTCCTGGTGGTCCAAGTCTCGGGAGGAGCCCGACGCGCACAAGCAGCGTCACCCCATCAATCAAGATCAAACCGAATTTTTGGGGCAAATAGGGTCGACACAATTTTTGGAGCAGGGCTTGGAGCCCTGCTCTTTTTTTATGTGATGATCGCAAAGCGCTATGACTCCATCATCGAATCCGATCGAACGCAGTTTTGAACTCGCAGCAGCGGCTTGCGATGATCTGACGCCATTGGTGTACCAACGCTTGTTTCGCGAGCATCCCGAGGCGCAGGCGATGTTTCGCACCGAAGGCAGCGAGCCGGTCAAAGGCTCGATGCTGGCGTTGACGATCGAAGCGATCCTCGATTTCGCGGGCGAGCGCCGCGGACATTTTCGCCTGATCGAATCCGAGGTGTTCTCGCACGATGCCTACGGGACGCCGCGCGAATTGTTCGTCGCATTCTTTGCCGTGATCGCGGACTGCTTGCGCGACATTCTCGGTGAGCAATGGTCTGACGAGATCGATGCTGCGTGGCACAAGCTGCTTCGCGACATCGAGGCCATCGTGCTGCAACAGAAACATCTCGTGGACGCGAAGGCGTAGCGTGACCGTTCCGATTGTGACACACTCCCTTTATCCGCGGCGCGTGCAACTGACGCCGACGGTCAGAAAAACGAAGAGGGAGCAAACAATGCCAGGGACCGACAAGGGGATGGACAAGGCGTCGACGACGCGGCGCGACCTTCTGCAATTGGCGGCGGCAGGCGGAGCCGCGGCCGGCCTGTTCGGCGGAATGGGCGTGACGTCCGCGCTCGCAGCCGAAATGGGACGATCGGAAAAGCCACTGAAGGCCGCATTCTCCAACGCCGGACTGCAGGCGACGTGGTGCGCACAGGGCAAGCAGGCCGCCGAGTTCTGGGGCAAGCTCTTCAACGTCGAGGTGACCTGGTTCGATGGCCAGCTCGATGCCGTCAAGCAGCGCGCCGCTATCGACAACATGGCCTCGCAGAAATGGGACTTCGTCGCGATCCAGGCGTTCGGAATCGGCACGCTGACCCAGCCGGTGCAGAAGATGATCGACGCCGGCACCCCCGTGATCGACATGGACACGCTGATTGCGCCGCTCGACCAGATCAACGTCCATTCGTTCCTCGCCCCCGACAACGAGTTCATGGGCGCCTCGGTGACGCAGGCGCTGTGCAACGCCATCGGCGGCAAGGGCAAGGTCATCATGACCCAGGGCGCGCTCGGCCACACCGGCGCGCAGGGCCGCGCCAAGGGCTTCAACTCCGTCGTCAAGCAGTTCCCGAATATCGAGGTGCTGGATACCCAGCCCGCCGACTGGGACGTCTCCAAGACCGCCCGCCTGTGGGAAACCTATCTGACGAAATATCCGCAGATCGACGCCGCCTTCTTCCACAATGACGACATGGCGCTTGCCGCCGCCAACATCATGAAGGCGCACAACCGCACCAACATCCTGATCGGCGGCGTCGACGCCATGCCGCCGGCGATCCAGGCGGTCAGCGAAGGCCGCATGTTCGCAACCGTGCGCAATCCGTCCTGCCGCATCCATGGCGGCGCGATCGTGGCGGGCGTCGCGGCCGTGGTCGGCGGCGAGAAGAGCGGCCAGGGCATTCCCAAGAACGTCGTGACCGACGGTCCCGTCGTGACCAAGGCCAACGCCCCTGGCATGCAATGGATGGAGGATCACTTCCTGATCTGAGCGGTCTCCATGTCGCAGGGACGCTCCCCGATCCTCGAGTTGAACCAGATCACGAAGGCCTTCGGCGGTGTCGAAGCCCTTCGTGGGGTCGACTTTGCGCTGCACGCCGGCGAGATCCACGGTCTCGTCGGCGAGAACGGCGCCGGAAAAAGCACGCTGATGAAGATCATCGCCGGCGTGCATCCGGAATTCTCCGGCCGCTTCGTGCTCGACGGCAAGGAAACCCGCTTCCGCTCCACCCGCGACGCCCACGCCGCCGGCATCGGCATGGTGCATCAGGAACTCAGCGTCGCGCCTGATCTCACCGTCGCCGAGAACGTCTTCCTCGGCAACCAGCCGACCAACAGCCTCGGCTTCGTGCAATGGCGGCGGATGGCGCGCGAGGCCGGCGAGCAGCTCGCCCGGTTCGGCATCGACGTCGATCCGATGACGCGGCTCGGCGACCTGCCGATCGGCCTGCAGCAGCTGATCGAGATCGCCCGCGTGCTGTTTTCCGGCGCGCGCATCATCATCCTCGACGAGCCGACCTCCGCCCTCTCCCCGCCCGAGGTCGAGCGCCTGTTCACGACACTGCACAGGCTCCGCAACGAAGGCACCAGCATCGTCTTCATCTCGCATTTCATCGAGGACATCCTGCGGGTCTCCGACGTGGTGACCGTGTTCCGCAACGGGCGGAAGATCGCCGAGACCGCGTCCGCGGACACCACCAAGGGCGCGCTGATCGAGGCCATGATCGGTCGCGGCGGCGAGGCGCTGGAGCACAGCTACACCGAAGACCTGATGCTCCCGCAACCGGGTGGCGGTTCGACGGTCCTGAAGGTCGATCAGCTTTCGCTCCGCCGTAGCCTGCAGGACGTCTCGTTCGAGGCCCGCGCCGGCGAAGTGCTCGGCATCTACGGCTTCATGGGCTGCGGCCAATTGGAGCTCTCGCGGATTCTGTTCGGCAAGCTGAGACCGGACGGCGGGACGCTCGCGGTCGACGGTTCGGCGAAAACCTTCCGCAGCACCGCGGCGGCGCGACGGGCCGGCGTTGCGCTGGTGCCGGAGAGCCGCCGCGCCATGCTGTTCCACCAGGAGCCGGTCTACAAGAACATCTCGATCAGCATCCTCGACCGGATCTCGGCGCTGCTGCTCAAGCCGGTGCGCGAGCGCGCGATCGCCCAGCGCCAGGTCGAGCAGTTGCAGATCAGGCCGCCGGTGGTCGGCCTCGATCTCGGCATGCTCTCCGGCGGCAACCAGCAGAAGGTGGCGCTGGCGAAATGGCTGACCTACCCGCCGCGCCTCCTGGTGCTGTGCGAGCCGACCCGCGGCATGGATGTCGGCGCCAAGAACGACGTGATCAACATCGTGCGCGACCTCCGCGCCAAGGGACTGGCGATCATCGTGCTGTCGACCGAGCCGGAGACGGTGCTGTCGCTGGCCGACCGGATCCTGGTGCTGAAGCGCGGTGCGGTGGTGCGCGAATTCGCCGGCGAAGCGGTCAGCAAGGATCGGCTGCTCGAGGCGGCCTAATGGAGTAGCATGATGGCAAGCAGTGACAGCGCGACGAGCCCGGCCGATCACCAGCGGCCGCGCGGGCTGGCGCCGTTCCTGCGCTCGCAGATGCGCAACATCGCGCCGTTCCTGACGCTGATCTTCCTCAGCGCCTTCTTCGCGATCGCAAGCCCGTCCTTTGCGACCATCGACAATGTCGGCAACATCCTGACCCAGGTATCGGTCACCGGCATCATCGCGGTCGGCCTCACCTTCGTGATCCTGTGTGCCGAGATCGACCTGTCGATTGCCAGCATCGCCAACGTCACCGGCATTGCCGTGGCCTATTTCACGTTGCAGGAATCCTACGTCAACATCGCCAACATCCCGATGCCGGGCTTTGCCGCGATCCTGCTGGCGCTGGCGCTGTGCGCGCTGCTCGGCCTGGTCAACGCGCTGGGCCTGACCGTGATCGGCATCCCGTCCTTCATCATGACGCTTGCCATGATGCAGATCGCGGCTGGCGTCTCGGCGCTGCTGGTCCGCGGCCAGATTGCCTACAAGGTGCCGCCGCTGATCACGACGCTCGGCTCGGGCTCGATCGGCGGCATCCCCTGGATCGTGATCGTCGCCGCGGTGATGCTGCTCGGCGGCCATCTGGTGCTGACCTACACGCGGTTCGGCCGCTACGTCTACATGGTCGGCGGCAACCGCGAGGCCGCCGAATTTGCCGGCCTCAACGTCAAGCTCATCCTCGGCAGCGTGATGGTGATCTCGGCGGTGTGCTCGGGGATCGGCGGCATGCTCGGCGTCGCGCATTTCGGCAGCGCGCAACAGAACGAATTCGATACTTACCTCCTGGATTCGATCGCGGCCGTGGTGGTCGGCGGCACCAGCCTGTTCGGCGGCCGCGGCGGCATCGGCAACACCATCGTCGGCCTGTTCGTGCTCGGCGTGCTGAACAACGGCCTCGACCACGTCAACATCGACAGCTTCCTGAAGATCCTGATCCGCGGCCTGATCCTGCTCGTGGCGCTGATCATCAACGTCTACGCGCAGCGGCTGCGGGAACAGACGGCGGAGTGAGCTTGTTGAGGCCAGCTCAGATGGTGATGGAGGCGCTCGTCCTCTCCAGTTGTCGATATCGTGGCAGATCCACCGCTGTCGTCCTGGCGAAAGCCAGGACCCATACTCCGCAGCAGGAGTTGTGAATGGGATTCGTCGTTCCAGCGTCGCACAAAACGATCATTTGGGGTAATGGGTCCTGGCTTTCGCCAGGACGACGATGAGTATGGGGAGGCAGCTTCGCGTTCTCGCGGCAGCGCAGCGTAACCCGCCAATGTCGCTCCGAACGCCGCTCATCGACTGGTGATGGATCGGCGGCGGGTTACGCCTTCGGCTAACCCACCCTACCATTCCGCGCGTCCAACTACCTGGCAAAATCCGGCTGCCAGTGACGCAGCTCGCGCGCGGCGTAGGTAACGGTGCCGATCGTCGTGTAGGACGCCGCCTCCAGCATCATGTTGCGCGCCAGCTTCAGGGCCCGTGCCTCGCAGGTCGCGCGCTGCTTCTCGTCCGCGATCAATTCGAAATCAATGTTGTGCGCGAGGCCAAGGATGCGCCGGATGGTCTTGGCCGCGGCAAAGCCGACCGTGTCCTGGAACAGCCGCGCCATGTAGGCATCCCGTTCCGCCTCCAGCCGCGCCGCCCCGGCCTCGCCGGTGAACAGCGACACCGGATAGCCGTCGCCCCTTGCCTCGTTGCGCCACAGCGCGAGAAATTTTCGCGAGAATTCGGTCCAGACGCCCTCGATGGTTTCCAATAGCCACGCCTCGAATGACGCGCGCTCGCCCGGCGTGCGCTCATGGCCGGCGGAGGCCAGATAGGCCATCAGGAGATTGCCGATCACGGCGCCGATGTCGAAGCCCATCGGGCCATAGAAGGCGAACTCAGGATCGATCACCTTGGTCTCGCCGTCGGTCACCATGATCGAGCCGGTGTGGAGGTCGCCGTGCAGCAACGCCTCGGGGCTCGCCATGAATTTCAGCTTGAGCCTGGAGATCGCGACATGCAGGTCGAGATCCTCGCGGAACGCCGCCGCCGTCGCGTCGAGATATGGCGCGGTCCAGCGGTTCTGCTCGGCGATGCGATAGGGGTCGGTGAAGATCAGGTCCTCGGTGATCTTGCAGAGCGCGTGGTTGCCGGCGAAATCCGCGATCCCCTGTTTCTTCTCCGCGGCCGACAGCGCCAGATCGGACGTAAAGAACAGCGTCTGCGCCAGGAAGGTCGAGATATCCTCGACAAAGCGCGGATAACGCGTGGCGCCGATCAGGCCCTTGCGCATGATGATGTGCGGCTCGAGCAATTGCATCGCGGTGAGCGCAAGTGGCGCGTCATGATGCAGCACCGCCGGCACGAGCTTCGACGCCAGCCGCGCCTGATGCACCAGCGCCAGATGTTCATAATGCGCCCGCGACAGCGGCAGCGGCCAGCTCTCGCCAACCAACCGGACGTAAGGCAGCGCTTGCTTGACAGCGATGCCGCCGGTGCTGCCCTTGACGATGAAGACGAGGTTGAGATTGCCGTCACCGACCTCGCTGATCGACCAGTCGGCCGGCGCCCCGCCAAGCTGCGTGACGATGGCCGGAAGGCTCGCGAGATACTCGCGCAGATCGGCTTCCCGCAGGATTCGATAGGCGCTCTGCCCGGAGCCTGGTTGGGCCTGCAGGTTCATCGTGGTCGCCTCCTCCGCATCGCCAGGGTGAGGTTGATCCTCACTCCATTGGCACCAATTCTGACCGCTTGATCGGTGTCTAGAACGGCATCCCCATCAGTCTCGACAGCCGTTCGACCGAGAGATAGCCGGCGTAATAGGCCCACATCCCGATCGCGAAGATCACGGCCGAGAGCAGCGTGGTCCACAGCAGCTTGCGGCCCATCCGCGCCAGGATCGGCGCGCCGGGATCGGTGCCGGGCGCGCCGACGCCGTCCTCATGCTGGCTGCGAATGCCGAACGGCAGCGTCAAGAACAGCACGAGCCACCAAAGGACGAAGTAGATCGCAAGCCCGGTGGAGATCTGGTACGCCATGTGGGCTCAGGCCTGTTCGATCTCGACCAAGGCGCCGGAAAAGTCCTTGGGGTGGAAGAACAGCACCGGCTTGCCGTGCGCGCCGATCTTCGGCTGGCCGTCGCCCAGCACCCGCGCGCCCTCGGCGATCATGCGGTCGCGGGCCGCGATGATGTCGGGCACGTCGTAGCAGACATGGTGGATGCCGCCATCGGCATTGCGTTCGACGAACTTCGCGATCGGCGAGGCCTCGCCGAGCGGCTCGATGAACTCGATCTTGGTGTTGGGCAGCGTCACGAACACGGTGATGACGCCGTGCTCCGGCAGCGGCACCGCGTCGGAAATCTCGGCATTGAAGGCCGTGCCGTATATCTTGGCGGCCTGCTTGGCGTCCTTGACCGCGATGGCGACGTGATTGAGGCGGCCCAGCATTTCTCTCTCCCTTCGTCGTTGCGCACGCCTTAAAGGCGTGTGTCAGACTGTCAGAACGTGCACGACGCAGATCGGCTTCTTGCCCCACTGCTCGTTTAGCGCGGCCCGCACCGCCCGGCGCACAGATTCCCCGAGTGCGTCCGGATCGCGGCGCCGTGGCCGCGGCAGGCCCTCGATCGTCGATACCACGACATCGAACACGATGTCGTCGAACAATTCGCCCGCGGCATTTTTCTCCGGCATGCCGACGAGATCAACCTCGGGATCGTCGACCATCTCGCCCTGCGCGGTCATGGCGATGGCGACGAAGGCGCAGCCGGCAAAACCCATCCGCCGACGCTCGACCACGGCGCGCGACTTGGAATCCTCAAGAATGGTTCCGTCCTTGTAGAGCCGTCCCGACGGCACTTCGCCGACGACGCCGGGATCGCCGGGCCCGAGCTTGACGAGGTCGCCGTTGCGGCAGGTCAGGACTTTTGGGACACCGGCGGCGCGCGCCAGCTTCGCGTGCTCGGCGAGATGCAGCGCCTCGCCATGCACGGGGATCAGGAGCTGCGGTCGCACCCAGGAGATCATGTCGCGCAGCTCGTCGCGGCGCGGATGGCCGGAGACATGCACCAGATGCTCGCGGTCGGTGATGATTTCGACGCCCTGCGTCACCAAGCCGTTGATGATGCCGCCGACCGCCTTCTCATTGCCGGGAATGGTGCGGGAGGAGAAGATCACGGTGTCGCCCCTGTTCAGGGTCACCTGCGGGTGGTCGTTATTGGCGATCCGGGCCAAAGCGGCGCGGGGTTCGCCCTGGCTGCCGGTGCACAGCGCCAGCACCTTGTCGGGTGGGAAATGGCCGTAATAGTCGGTGCTGCGGAATTTGTGCGAGCTGTCGAGATAGCCGCATTCGCGCGCGACCTGCACCACGCGCTCCATGGCGCGGCCGACCACGACGACCTCGCGATCGGCAGCGTTCGCGGCGTCCGCCACCGCCCTCACGCGGGCGACATTGGAGGCGAAGGTGGTGACTGCGACCCGGCCCTTGGCTGCCTTGACGAGCTTCTTGATGGTGGCGGCAACCTCGGTCTCCGAGGGCGAGCGCCCGTCACGCACCGCGTTGGTGGAATCGCCGACCAGCGCCAGCACGCCTTCGTCACCGAGCTCGCGCAGCCGCCGCTCGTCGGTCGGCAGGCCGATGATCGGGGTCGGATCGATCTTCCAGTCGCCGGTGTGCAGCACGGTGCCGACATCCGTCTTGATCGCGAGCGCATGCGATTCCGGAATCGAATGCGCGACCGGAATGAACTCGACATTGAACGGGCCGATGTCGACCCGCCCGCCCGACGGGATCACGGTGATCGGTATCTTCGGCGGATTGCGCTCGGCGGCGCATTTGGCCTCGAACAGCGCCGCGCTGAACTGCGTCGCGTAGATCTTGCAGCCGAGCTTCGGCCAGAGATCGATGATCGCGCCGAAATGGTCCTCATGGGCGTGCGTCAGCACCAGGCCCATCAGATTGTTGCGCTCCTTCTCCAGGAAGCGGACATCCGGCATGATCAGGTCGATGCCCGGCAGATGCTCCTCGTCGCCAAAGGAGACGCCGAGATCGACCGCGAGGAACGAGCGCTGGTGGCGGTTGCCGAGCCCATAGATCGACAAATTCATGCCGATCTCGCCGACGCCGCCGAGCGGTGCAAAGGTAAGCTCGTCAGGTCGCGCCATCAGGGGGCCCTCACTGTGGCTGCGGTGCCGAAATAGACCTCGCCGGCCGTTACGGGCAAGCGCTGCCCGGCCGCGGTTCGGACGATCAGGCAGCCGGTGTCGTCGATGGTGTCAAAGGTGCCTTCGAGGGTCATCGTGCCGGTCTGGACCGCGACCTTTTCGCCGAGGCCGGCTGCGCGCTCCAGCCACAGACTGCGGATCTCCGGAAAGCCGCGGCCATCGTCCCAGATGCCGCGAAACTCGACCCAAGCATCCGACAACGCCACAAACAGCTCTTCCGCACCGATCTGGATGCCGAGCGCAGCGAGCGATACCGCAGGCGTCGGCGTGCCCTCGGGCGCCGCAATGACGTTGGTGCCGATGCCGACGACGACTGCAAGCCGGTCGCCGACCGCCTCGGCCTCCAGCAGGATGCCCGAGAGCTTCTTGCCGTTGGCCAGCACGTCGTTCGGCCATTTCAGGGTGAATTTCGGGCTGTCCGGCCCGAGCCGCAGCGCCGCCTCGATGCCGACCTTCCGCAACGCGGCTTCGAGCGACAGCCCAGCGGCAAAGCCGAGCGTCGCCGCAACCGCCGGCTGAACGTCGGTCACCTCGAGAATGCTGCTGGCGAGATTGCCGCGCGGTGCCACCCAGACCCGCTGACGGCGTCCGCGGCCGGCGGTCTGCTCCGGCGTCACGAACCACATCGGCCTGCGCTCGCCATCGCGCGCGCGCAGCATCGCCTCGGCGTTGGTCGAGCCGATCTGGTCGAAGGCGGCGAGCTTATAGCCCGCCGCAATGGCCCGGGGTCCGAGCGTGAAGGTCATGTCAAGGTTATGCGCATGATCCGGTCCGAAAGCCAGCCTCCGTGTCCGGAATCATGCGCGTCAGGGCCGCGTGACGCGGCCTTGAATTGTCTTTTCGACGCGTTTTCTTCACGCGAACCGGTGTCCACTTCGCTCGCAAACGCTTTAGAACAGCGACTTCGCCGCCGCCGTTGCCACGCTCACCAGCGGTCCCGGATAGGCGAAGAAGAAGATATTGAAGATGCCTGCGACCGCCAGCACGGTGCGCAGCTCGACCCGGACCGGATCGAGCTTGCCGAGCGGCTGGTCGAAATACATCACCTTGACGATCGAGAGATAATAGAACGCGCCCACCACGCTGGTCAGCACGCCGATCACCGCGAGCGTGAACAGGTTGGCCTTGATCGCGGCGACGAACACGTACCATTTGCCGAAGAAGCCGGCGAGCGGCGGCACGCCGGCCAGCGAGAACAGCAGCATCGCGAAAACGAAGGCGATCAGCGGGTTGGTGCGGGACAGGCCGGCGAAATCGCTGATCTGCTCCAGCGCCCGGCCGTTCCGCTTCATGGCAAGGATGATCGAGAAGGTGCCGAGCGTCATCGCCACATAGATCGCGATGTAGATCAAGACGCCCTGCGCGCCCTCGACCGTGCCGGAGGCAAGGCCGACCAGCGCAAAGCCCATATGGCCGATCGACGAATAGGCCATCAGCCGCTTGATGTTGGACTGGCCGATCGCGGCGAACGAGCCCAGCGCCATCGAGGCGATCGCCACGAACACCAGGATCTGCTGCCACTGGGTGACGATGCCCGGAAACGCGGTCAGCGTCGCACGGGTGAACACGGCGAGCGCAGCGACCTTCGGGGCCGAGGCGAAGAACGCCGTCACCGGCGTCGGTGCGCCCTCATAGACGTCGGGCGTCCACATGTGGAACGGCACCGCCGAGACCTTGAAGCAGAGGCCGGCGAGCAGGAACACCAGGCCGAACACGATGCCGATGCTGCCGGTGGTCGCGGCCGCCGCGATGCCGGCGAAGCTGACGGTGCCGGTGAAGCCGTAGATCAGCGAGGCGCCGTAGAGCAGCATGCCCGAGGACAGCGCGCCGAGCACGAAATACTTCAGGCCGGCCTCGCTCGACTTGGCATTGTCGCGCTGGCTGGCGGCGACGACGTAGAGCGCAAGGCTCATCAGCTCGAGGCCGAGATAGAGCGAAATCAGGTCGCCGGCCGAGATCAGCACCATCATGCCGAGCGTCGACAGCAGCACCAGGATCGAGAACTCGAAATTGCGGGTCGACGGCTGGGACAGGTACTCGGTCGACAGGATCAGCGTTGCCGCCGAGGCGATCAAGGCGAGGATCTTCAGGAAGCGGGCGAAATCGTCGACGATGAAGCTGCCGCCGAAGGTGACGAGCTTGCCGGCCGGCAGCCAGAGCTCCAGCACGCCGGTCAGGACCAGGAGACACACCGCGAGCGTGGTGATCAGCCGGGTCGTGCCCTGCCCGCGATAGGCTCCGATCATCAACAGCACCATGGCGCCGACCGCGAGCACCAGCTCCGGCAGCACCGGCTGCAACTGATAACCTGCACTGGAAAAGCTCATGGCGGCGGCCTTACTGCGTAACCAGCGCGGCTGCCTTCACGGCAGTCACGGCGGTGTTGTAATTGTTGACGAGCTGCTGCACCGAGGCGGCCGACATGTCGAGCACCGGCTTCGGATAGACGCCGAACAGGATGGTCAGCGCGATCAGCGGGAACAGCGTCACGCATTCGCGGAAGGTCAGATCCTTGATCGACATCAGCGACGGCTTGACCAGCGCGCCGAACACCACCTTGCGGTAGAGCCAGAGCGCGTAGCAGGCCGACAGGATCACGCCCGTGGTGGCGAAGAACGCCGTCGGCAGCGAGATCTTGAAGGTGCCGAGCAAGGTCATGAACTCGCCGACGAATCCGCTCGTGCCGGGCAGACCGACATTGGCCATGGTGAAGACCATGAAGGTCATCGCATAGAGCGGCATCCGGTTGACGAGGCCGCCATAGGCAGCGATCTCGCGGGTGTGCATGCGGTCGTAGACAATGCCGACGCAGAGGAACAACGCGCCGGAGACGATGCCGTGCGAGATCATCTGGAACATGCCGCCGGCGACACCCTGCGTGGTCACCGCGAAGATGCCCATGGTGACGAAGCCCATATGCGCAACGGACGAGTACGCGATCAGCTTCTTCATGTCCTCCTGCATCATCGCCACCAGCGAGGTGTAGATGATGGCGATGACGGAGAGCGTGAACACGAACGGCGCGAAGTCGTGCGAGGCCAGCGGGAACATCGGCAGCGAGAAGCGCAGGAAGCCGTAGCCGCCCATCTTCAGCAGGATCGCGGCCAGGATCACCGAGCCAGCCGTCGGCGCCTCGACGTGCGCATCAGGCAGCCAGGTGTGCACCGGCCACATCGGCATCTTCACCGCGAACGAGGCGAAGAAGGCGAGCCACGCCCAGGTCTGCATCGAGCGCGGAACCGCGGTGTGCATCAGGGTCGGGATGTCGGTGGTGCCGGCGTTCCAGTACAGCGCCATGATGGCGAGCAGCATCAGGACCGAGCCGAGGAACGTGTAGAGGAAGAACTTGAACGATGCGTAGACCCGGCGCGGGCCGCCCCAGACGCCGATGATCAGGAACATCGGGATCAGGCCGCCCTCGAAGAACAGATAGAACAGCACGAGGTCGAGCGCCGAGAAGGTGCCGACCATCAGCGTTTCCAGGATCAGGAACGCCATCATGTATTCGCTGACGCGCTGCGTCACTGACTTCCAGCTCGCGATGATGCAGAGCGGCATGATCGCGGTGGTCAGGATGATCAGCGGCAGCGAGATGCCGTCGATGCCCATGTGATAGGTGATGCCGGTGGCGAGCCAGGACGTCTTCTCGACGAACTGGAAGTCCGTCTGCGAGGGATCGAAACGCGCCACCAGGATCAGCGACACCGCGAAGGTGATCAGCGTGGTCCACAGCGCGATCCAGCGCGCCGTGCGGCTCGCGGTCTCGTCGCCGCCCCGCGCCAAGAGATAGACCAGGATCGCGCCGACCGCCGGCAGGAAGGTCGTGACGGAAAGGATGGGCCAGGTTGTCATTTACTGGCCTCCCAAGCCGAACATGAACCAGGTGATCAATCCGGCGGCCCCGATCAGCATCGCGAAGGCGTAGTGATAAAGGTAGCCGGTCTGCAGTTTCACGACGTTGCGGGTGACGTCGAGCACGCGGGCCGAGACGCCGTCCGGACCGAAGCCGTCGATGACGAAGCCATCGCCCTTCTTCCACAGCGTATAGCCGAGCCACTTCGCCGGGCGCACGAAGATCCAGTCGTACAGCTCGTCGAAGTACCATTTGTTGAGCAGGAACTGGTACAGCATCGGCTGCTGGTTCGCGAGCTCGACCGGCAGATACGGCCTGCGGATGTAGAACAGGTACGAGATGAACAGGCCGAGTGCCATCATCACGGTGGGCAGCGGCGCGAGCCAGCTCGGCATGTGCTCCATGTCCTCGAGGATGTGCGGGTTCATCTTGATGGACTCGCGGAAGAACTCCTCGACGCCGTGCGGGCTGGCGAACACTTCCTTGAACGGCAGGCCCGCGAGGATCGAGCCGGCGGCGAGCACGCCGATCGGCACCAGCATCCACACCGGGCTCTCATGCGCCGCCTCGTAGTGCTTCTGGTCGTGCGGCTCGCCGAAGAAGGTCTTGAAGATCAGACGCCAGGAGTAGAACGAAGTCAGGCCGGCGGCCACGATGGTCAAGAGATAGGCGTAGGTCGCGAACGGGTTATGCGCCGCGTAGGCCGCCTCGATGATCGCGTCCTTGGAGAAGTAGCCGGCAAACAGCGGGAAGCCGGTCAGCGCCAGCGTGCCGATGCACATCACCGCAAACGTGTACGGGATCTTGCGCCACAGGCCGCCCATGTTGCGGATGTCCTGCTCGTGGTGCATCGCGTAGATCACCGAGCCTGACCCTAAGAACAGCAGCGCCTTGAAGAAGGCGTGCGTGAACAGATGGAACATGCCGACCGAATAGGCCCCTGCTCCCATCGCCACGAACATGTAGCCGAGCTGCGAACAGGTCGAGTACGCGACGATGCGCTTGATGTCGTTCTGCACGAGGCCGATCGTGGCCGCGAAGAACGCCGTGGTCGCGCCGAAGAACATCACCACCGCCTGCGCGGTCGGTGACAGCTCGAACAGCGGCGACAGCCGCGCCACCATGAAGACGCCGGCGGTAACCATGGTCGCGGCATGGATCAGCGCCGACACCGGGGTCGGGCCTTCCATCGCGTCCGGCAACCAGGTGTGCAGCAGGAACTGGGCGGACTTGCCCATCGCGCCCATGAACAGGAAGAGACAGGTCAAGGTCAGCGCGTCAGGGTGCCAACCGAAGAAGTCGATGGTCTTGCCGGTCAGTCCCGGCGCGGCATGGAAGATTGTTTCGAAATCGGTCGAGCCGACAAGCGCGAAGATCGCGAAGATGCCGAGCGCGAAGCCGAAGTCGCCGACGCGGTTGACCACAAACGCCTTGATCGCCGCCGCATTCGCCGACGGCTTCTGGTACCAGAACCCGATCAGGAGGTAGCTTGCCAGGCCAACGCCCTCCCAGCCGAAGAACAGCTGCACGAGGTTGTCCGACGTCACCAGCATCAGCATCGCGAAGGTGAACAGCGAGAGATAGCCGAAGAAGCGCGGCCGGTTCGGGTCCTCGTCCATGTAGCCGATGGAATAGAGGTGGACCAGCGCGGACACGGTGTTGACCACGACCAGCATCACCGCCGTCAGGGTGTCGACCCGCAGTGTCCAGGCCACCTGCAGGTCACCCGAGGTGATCCAGGGCAGCAGCACGACGCGCGCGTCATGATGCATGAAGCCGACATCGACCAGCGTGAACCAGGACAGCGCTGCCGAGACGAACAGCAAGCCAGTGGTAATCAGCTCGGCCAGCCGCGATCCGGCCGCCGCCGGCTCCGCGACGTGGTGGTCATCGTGACCATGGTCGTCATGGCTGTGATCATCGTGCGCCGCCGAGGCATGGGCGTCGCCACGCGCATCGTCGTGATGGTCGACGGTGTCGCCGCTCGGGCAGCGCGCATGCGCGCCGACCAGCGAGATGATCCCCGCGAGAATGGCTCCCAGCAGAGGCAGAAATACGATTGCCTGTATCATCGCCGGATTAGCCCTTCATCAGATTGACGTCTTCAACCGCGATCGAACCGCGGTTGCGGAAATACACCACCAGCACGGCGAGGCCGATCGCGGCCTCGGCGGCGGCCACCGTCAGCACCAGCAGCGCGAACACCTGGCCGACGATGTCGCCAAGGAAGGTCGAGAACGCCACCAGGTTGATGTTGACCGAGAGCAGGATCAGCTCGATCGACATCAGGATGACGATGATGTTCTTGCGGTTCAGGAAGATGCCGAGAATCCCGAGCGTGAACAGGATCGCGCCGACTGCCAGATAGTGCCCCAGCCCGATCGTCATTTCACCCACTCCGCCGCATCGGCATCCTGCAGGCCCTGCCCCGACGCCACCTTGCGCATCGCCATCGCCATGTCGGGCGTGCGCGCGTTCTGCACGTTGATGTTCTGCCGCTTGACGTTCGCCTTGTGGCGCAGCGTCAACACGATGGCGCCGATCATCGCCACCAGCAGCACCATGCCGGCGAGCTGGAAGTAATAGATGTACTTCGTGTAGAGCACGAGGCCGAGCGCCTCGGTGTTGCTGACATTGGTCGGGATCGCCGCCGTGATCGTCTTGGTCACGGAGGGGTTGATCACCCAGGCGCCGACCACCAGCAGCAGCTCGAACAGGAAGATGCCGCCGATCACGATGCCGACCGGCAGGTACTGCATGAAGCCCTCGCGCAGTTCGACGAAGTCGACGTCGAGCATCATGATCACGAACAGAAACAGCACCGCGACCGCGCCAACATACACCACGATCAGCATCATCCCGAGGAATTCGGCGCCCATCAGGATGAACAGGCCCGAGGCGTTGACGAACGCCAGGATCAGGAACAGCACGGAGTGCACGGGATTGCGCGAGACAATCACCATGACCGCCGAGGCCACGCAGGCCGCGGCAAACAGATAGAAGAACAGCGCCGGAAGGATCATGTCCTCACCTCACCGGTACGGCGCGTCGAGCGCGATCGACTTCGCAATCTCACGCTCCCAGCGGTCGCCATTGGCGAGCAGCTTCGCCTTGTCATAGTAGAGTTCCTCGCGGGTCTCGGTCGCGAATTCGAAATTCGGTCCCTCGACGATGGCGTCCACCGGGCATGCCTCCTGGCACAGGCCGCAATAGATGCATTTCACCATGTCGATGTCGTAACGCACCGTGCGGCGGGTGCCGTCGTTGCGGCGCGGGCCGGCCTCGATCGTGATCGCCTGCGCCGGACAGATCGCCTCGCACAGCTTGCAGGCGATGCAGCGTTCTTCGCCGTTCGGATAGCGGCGCAGCGCGTGCTCGCCGCGGAAGCGCGGCGAGATCGGCCCCTTCTCGAAGGGATAATTCAGCGTCGGCTTCGGCTTGAAGAAATAGCGCATGGCGAGGACGAACGCCGAGACGAATTCCGAGAGCAGAAGCGAGCGGGCTGTTGCGTTGACGTTGACACTCATGACGACCTCACTTCGGCGCGATGCCGGCGAACTGCAGCACACCGGCCACGATCACCACCATCGCCAGCGACAGCGGCAGGAACACCTTCCAGCCGAGCCGCATCAGTTGATCGTAGCGGTAGCGCGGCACGATCGCCTTCGCCATCGCGAACATGAAGAACATGAAGAACACCTTGAGGGCGAACCAGACGATGCCCGGAATCCAGGTGAACGGCGGCAGGTTGACCGGCGGCAGCCAGCCGCCCAGGAACAGGATCGACGCCAGCGCGCACATCGTGGTGATCGCGACATACTCGCCGAGCATGAACAGGAGATACGGGGTCGAGCCGTATTCGGTCATGAAGCCGGCGACCAGTTCCGATTCCGCTTCGACCAGGTCGAACGGCGGACGGTTGGTCTCAGCCAGCGCCGAGACGTAGAACACCACGAACATCGGGAACAGCGGCCACACATACCAGTTCAGGATGGTGAGCTGCGGCAGGCCGATCAGATGCGCGAGCCCGCGGCTGTTCTGCGCCTCGACCACCGCCGACAGGTTCAGCGAACCGACGCAGAGCAAGACGGTGATGATGACGAAGCCGATCGAGACCTCGTAGGACACCATCTGCGCCGCCGAGCGCAGCGCGGCCAGGAACGGGTACTTCGAGTTCGACGACCAGCCGGCCATGATGATGCCGTAGATCGACAAGGACGAGATCGCGAATATGTAGAGAATGCCGACATTGATGTCGGAGATCACCCAGCCGAGGTTGAACGGGATCACGGCCCAGGCGGCCAGCGCCAGGATGCACGAAACCAGCGGCGCCAGCAGGAACACGCCTTTGTTGGAGCCGGACGGAATCACCGGCTCCTTCAGCACGAATTTCAAGAGGTCGGCGAAGGATTGCAGCAATCCGAACGGGCCGACTACGTTGGGGCCGCGGCGGATCTGCACCGCCGCCCAGATCTTGCGGTCGGCGAGCAGGATGTAGGCGATCGCGATCAGCAGCACGACGAGCAGCAACAGGCTCTCCGCGACCATGATGATCAGCGGCCAGAGGAAGCCGGTCCAGAACGCGCTTGCGAAGAATTCAGCCATCAGGTCACGCTTACTCCGCTGCCGTCAGCATTCGGCCCGACGCCAGCCGCGAGCATTCCGCCATCACGGCAGAGGCCCGCGCGATCGGGTTGGTCAGATAGAAATCTTCGACGGTAGGCTTGAATGCCGCCTTGTCGACGCTGCCGCCCTTGCCGGCCAACGCCTTGACGTCGGAGGCTGTGCCGGCCTCGATCTGATCGAGCCGCATTAGATGCGGAGTGGTCTTGAACATCGCCTGGCGCAGCGCCTGCAGCGAGTCGAACGGCAGCTTCTTGCCGAGCACGTCGGACAGCGCGCGGATGATCGCCCAGTCCTCGCGGGCTTCACCCGGCGGGAACGCGGCGCGGTTGGCGATCTGCGCCCGGCCCTCGGTGTTGACGTAGATGCCCGACTTCTCGGTATAGGCGGCGCCCGGCAGGATGACGTCGGCGCGGTGCGCGCCCTGGTCGCCATGGGTGCCGATATAGACCACGAAGGTGCCGTCCGGCGCCTTGATCTCATCAGCACCGAGCAGGAACAGTACGTCGAGCGTGCCGAAGGTCGTCATCTGCGCCGTGGTCAGGCCGCCGGCCGAGGGCGAGAAGCCGATATCGAGCGCGCCGGCGCGCGAGGCGGTGTCCTGCAGCACGGCAAAGCCGTTCCAGCCGTCCTTCAGCGCACCGACATCGACGGCGAGCTTGGCCGCCTGCGCCAGCACCGCCGCGCCGTCATGCCTGGTGTAGGCGCCGGCGCCGACCAGGATGATCGGGTTCTTGGCGTTCTTCAGCACGTAGGCAAAGGAGTGCTTGCCGGCCACGAGGTCCGCGAGCGTGTCGGTGCCCGCACCGAGATAGTCATGCTCATAGGTGAAATCGGCCTTGGCGCCGATCATGCCGACCTTGAGCCCGCCGGTGCGCCAGCGCTTGCGGATCCGCGCGTTCAGCACCGCCGCTTCCTTGCGCGGATGCGAGCCGACGATCAGGATCGCGTCGGCTTGGTCGATGCCGGCAATGGTCGGGTTGAAGATATAGGAGCCGCGGCCGGCCTTGGCGTCGAAAGCGTCGCCGCCCTGCACTGCCAGATTGACCGAGCCGAACTTCGCGAGCAGCTCCTTCAGCGCATACATTTCATCGACCGCGGCGAGATCGCCCGCGATCGCGCCGATCCGCTTGCCGTCGGTCCGGCCGGCCTTGGCGGCGATGACAGCAAAGGCTTCCTGCCAGGTTGCCGGCTTGAGCTGGCCGTTCTCGCGCACATACGGACGGTCGAGGCGCTGCGTGCGCAGGCCGTCGACGACGTGGCGGGTCTTGTCGGAGATCCACTCCTCGTTCACCGCCTCATTGATGCGCGGCAGGATGCGCATCACCTCGCGGCCGCGGGTGTCGACGCGGATCGCCGAGCCGACGCCGTCCATGACGTCGACCGACTGCGTCTTGCCGAGTTCCCAAGGGCGCGCCGCGAAGGCATACGGCTTCGAGGTCAGCGCACCGACCGGGCAGATATCGACGAGATTGCCCTGCAGCTCCGAGCTCAGCGCCTGCTCGAGATAGGTGGTGATCTCCATGTCCTCGCCGCGCCCGGTCGCGCCCATTTCCGGCGCGCCGCAGACTTCGGCGGAGAAGCGGACGCAGCGCGTGCACTGGATGCAGCGGTTCATCGAGGTCTTGACCAGCGCGCCGAGATACTTGTCCTCGACCGCGCGCTTGTTCTCGGCGAAACGGCTGGTGTCGACGCCGTAGCCCATCGCCTGGTCCTGCAGATCGCACTCGCCGCCCTGGTCGCAGATCGGGCAGTCCAGCGGATGGTTGATCAGCAGGAATTCCATCACGCCTTCGCGCGCCTTCTTGACCATCGGCGAACGGGTCGAGATCTCCGGCGGCTCACCCTTCGGGCCCGGACGGCAGTCGCGCACGGCCCAGGCGCAGCTCGCGACCGGCTTCGGGCCGCCCTTCACCTCGACCAGGCACATCCGGCAATTGCCGGCGATCGACAGCCGCTCGTGATAGCAGAAGCGCGGAATCTCGGCACCGGCCTCCTCGCACGCCTGCAACAGCGTGTACTCCGGCGGCACATCGATCTCTTTGCCATCGACGATGATCTTGCTCATGTCTCTTCTCTACTCCGCCGCGACCATGTGGACGGGATCACGAACGCCCTGATCGTCGAGATCGGCCTTGTGCGAATACTGATCGATGCGCTCTTCGATCTCGTGACGGAAGTGCGCAATCAGACCCTGGATCGGCCAGGCTGCTGCGTCGCCGAGCGCGCAGATGGTGTGGCCCTCGACCTGCTTGGTGACCTCGAGCAGCATGTCGATCTCGCGCTTGTGGGCGCGGCCGTCGGCCATGCGGGTCAAGACCCGCCACATCCAGCCGGTGCCCTCGCGGCACGGCGTGCACTGGCCGCAGCTCTCATGCTTGTAGAAATAGGAGATGCGCGCGATCGCCCGGATCAGGTCGGTCGACTTGTCCATCACGATCACGGCCGCCGTGCCGAGGCCCGAGCGCAGCTTGCTCAAGCTGTCGAAATCCATCGGCGTGTCGATGATCTGCTCGGCCGGCACCATGCGCACCGACGAGCCGCCCGGGATGACGGCCTTCAGATTGTCCCAGCCGCCGCGAATGCCGCCGCAATGCTTCTCGATCAACTCGCGGAACGGAATCCCCATCGCCTCTTCGACGTTGCAGGGGCGCTCGACATGGCCGGAGATGCAGAACAGCTTGGTGCCGACATTGTTCGGCCGGCCGATGGCGGCGAACCAGGCGGCGCCGCGGCGCAGGATGTCGGGCGCGACTGCAATCGACTCGACGTTGTTGACGGTGGTCGGGCAGCCATAGAGGCCGACATTGGCCGGGAACGGCGGCTTCAGCCGCGGCTGACCCTTCTTGCCCTCGAGGCTCTCGAGCAGCGCGGTTTCCTCGCCGCAGATATAGGCGCCGGCACCGTGCGCGACATAGATGTCGAACGGCCAGCCGTTGATATTGTCCTTGCCGACCAGCTTGGCCTCATAGGCCTGGTCGATCGCCGCCTGCAGCCGTTCGCGCTCGCGGATGAACTCGCCGCGGATATAGACGTAGCAGGCATGTGCGCCCATCGCGAAGCTTGCGAGCAGGCAGCCTTCGACCAGCAGATGCGGATCGTGCCGCATGATCTCGCGGTCCTTGCAGGTGCCGGGCTCGGACTCGTCCGCGTTGACGACGAGATAGCTCGGACGGCCGTCCTTGGACTCCTTCGGCATGAAGGACCACTTCATACCGGTCGGGAAGCCCGCACCGCCGCGGCCGCGCAGGCCCGACGCCTTCATCTCGTTGATGATCCAGTCGCGGCCCTTGTCGATGATCCCCTTGGTGCCATCCCAGGCGCCTCTGCGGCGCGCGCCCTCAAGGCCCCAATCATGGAGGCCGTAGAGGTTCTTGAAGATGCGGTCCTTGTCGTCGAGCATGCTCAAAACTTTCCGAACATCACCGATTGGCTTGGGAGTAGGCGAGCCCGGCGGCACAGCCGCCGAACACGATGGCCCACAACAGGCTGGATTCCAGCGTCGCGCTCAGGCCGTAACGTTGCAGCAGGAACATGAAGCCGGCCGCGACGGCGGTATGCAGGGCGATCGTGCGCCAGGCCTTCATCACAGCGCCCCTTCGCACCTTGTCTTCCTGCTCGTTTGCCTGCACCTGAAAGCCCCCCATCAGGTGGTTTCCTTCAGCGTCGTCGGCCCGCCAGCGGGCGCCGAGAACTGCCGGTCGGTCTGCGGGCCCGGCTTCGGCGGATTGCCGGCGGCAAAGCCGTCGAGCACCTTGCCGAAGCTTTCCTTGGTCAGGTCCTCATAGGTGTCCTTCCAGATCAGCACCATCGGCGCGTTCACGCAGGCCCCTAAGCATTCGACCTCTTCCCACGAGAAGTTGCGGTCCTTCGACAGCTGGAAAGGGTCGTGATGGATGCGGTGCTGGCACACCTCGATCAGGTCGGCAGCGCCGCGCAGCCGGCACGGCGTGGTGCCGCAGACCTGGACATGCGCCTTCTTGCCGACCGGCGAGAGCTGGAACATGGTGTAGAAGGTCGCGATCTCCAGCATGCGGATGTGCGGCATCTCGAGCAGGTCGGCGACGGCGCGGATCGCCGCTTCCGAGACCCAGCCGTCATGCTGCTCCTGCACGCGCCACAGAATCGCGATCGCAGCCGAAGCCTGACGGCCCGGCGGATATTTCTCGATCTGCTTCTTGGCCCAGGCGAGATTCTCGTCCGTGAACGTGAAGCTCGCGGGCTGCAATTCCTTCGGGGCAAGGCGGCGGACGGACATCGATCAAACTCTCATTGCGCGCGGTGCGGATGCGGACATCATCACCGGTCGACCTCGCCGAACACGATGTCCAGCGAGCCAAGGATGGCGGAAACGTCGGCCAGCAGATGGCCCTTGCAGATGTGATCCATCGCCTGCAGATGGGCGAAGCCCGGCGCGCGGATCTTGCACTTGTAGGGCTTGTTGGTGCCGTCGGCGACGAGATAGACGCCGAACTCGCCCTTCGGTGCCTCGACCGCGGCGTAGACCTCGCCGGCCGGCACGTGCACGCCCTCGGTGTAGAGCTTGAAGTGATGGATCAGCGCTTCCATCGAACGCTTCATCTCGCCCCGGCGCGGCGGCGCGATCTTGTTGTCCTCGACCACGACCGGGCCTTGCCCGTCCGCAGCCTTCAGCTTCTGGATACACTGCTTCATGATGCGCACCGACTGGCGCATCTCTTCCATGCGGATCAGGTAGCGGTCGTAGCAGTCGCCGTTCTTACCGATCGGAATGTCGAAATCCATCTCGGCGTAGCACTCGTAGGGCTGCGACTTGCGCAGGTCCCAGGCCGCGCCCGAGCCGCGCACCATCACGCCGGAGAAACCCCACTCCCAGGCTTCCTTCAGCGGCACAACGCCGATATCGACGTTGCGCTGCTTGAAGATGCGGTTGCCGGTCAACAACGTGTCGAGGTCGTCGACGACCTTGAGGAACGGATCGCACCACGCCTCGATATCGTCGATCAGCCTCAGTGGCAGGTCCTGGTGCACGCCGCCGACGCGGAAGAACGCCGCGTGCATGCGCGAGCCCGAGGCACGCTCGTAGAACACCATCAGCTTTTCGCGCTCTTCGAAGCCCCACAGCGGCGGGGTCAGCGCGCCGACGTCCATCGCCTGCGTGGTGACGTTGAGCAGATGGGAGAGGATGCGGCCGATCTCGCAATACAGCACGCGGATCAGCTGGCCGCGGCGCGGCACCGTGATGCCGAGCAGCTTTTCGGCCGCGAGGCAGAACGCATGCTCCTGATTCATCGGCGCGACATAGTCGAGCCGGTCGAAATACGGAATCGCCTGCAGATAGGTCTTGTGCTCGATCAGCTTCTCGGTGCCGCGGTGAAGCAGGCCGATATGCGGATCGACGCGTTCAACGACCTCGCCGTCGAGCTCCAGCACGAGACGCAAAACGCCGTGAGCGGCCGGGTGCTGCGGTCCAAAGTTGATGGTGAAATTACGAAGATTCTGTTCGTTCATGATCAGGCCTTCGGTTCCGCCTTCGCCTTTTCGTCACCCGGCAAGGGGTAGTCAGCCCCTTCCCACGGCGACAGGAAATCGAACTTGCGGAATTCCTGGATGAGCCGGACCGGCTCGTACAGCACCCGCTTCTCCTGGTCGTCGTAGCGAACCTCGACAAAGCCGGTCAGCGGGAAATCCTTGCGAAGCGGATGGCCGTCGAAGCCGTAATCCGTCAGCAGGCGGCGCATGTCGGGGTGGCCGATGAAGATCACGCCGTAGAGATCGTAGGTCTCGCGCTCGAACCAGTCGGCGCCGGGGAATACGCCGATGATCGACGGCACCTGCGTGGTCTCGTCGGCTTGCCCCCGTACTCGGATGCGCGTGTTCAGCGTCGGCGACAGCAGATGATAGACGACATCGAAGCGCTTTTCGCGGCTCGGATAGTCGACCGCGGTGGCGTCGGTGAAGTTGACGAAGCGGCAGTTCGGATCGTCGCGCAGAAAAGTGACGACGTCCACGATTCTGCCAATCTCGACGTCGATAGTGAGTTGATTGAACGCGACCGAGTGCGCCGTGGCGGCGCCCGGAAGCGCGCTCACGATCGTCTGCCCAAGGGCGTCGAGCTTGCCGTCGTCCATGCCTGAAACCTTAGCGTTCGATAGTGCCGATACGGCGAATCTTCTTCTGCAGCAGCAGCACGCCGTAGAGCAGCGCTTCCGCCGTGGGCGGACAGCCCGGCACATAGATGTCGATCGGCACGATGCGGTCGCAACCACGCACGACCGAGTACGAATAGTGGTAGTAGCCGCCGCCGTTGGCGCAGGAGCCCATCGAGATGACGTAGCGCGGCTCCGGCATCTGGTCGTAGACCTTGCGCAGCGCGGGCGCCATCTTGTTGGTCAGCGTGCCCGCAACGATCATCACGTCGGATTGCCGCGGCGAGGCGCGCGGCGCAAAACCGAAGCGCTCGACGTCGTAGCGCGGCATCGAGACCTGCATCATCTCGACCGCGCAGCAGGCGAGACCGAAGGTCATCCACATCAGCGAGCCGGTGCGCGCCCAGGTGATGAGATCGTCGGCCGCGGCGACGAAGAAGCCCTTGTCGGACAGCTCGTGATTGACCTCGAGGAAAAACGGATCATTGGCGCCGACCGGCTTGCCGGTCGACGGATCGAGAATGCCCTTTGGAGCCTGCGCAATCGCCGGCTGCGAGGATGCGGCGGTGGGGCTCAATCCCATTCGAGCGCGCCTTTCTTCCATTCATACGCGAACCCGACCGTCAGTACGGCCAGGAACACCATCATCGACCAGAAGCCGGTCGCGCCCAGTTTTCCGAACGCCACTGCCCACGGGAACAGGAACGCCACTTCGAGATCGAAGATGATGAAGAGGATCGCCACCAGGTAGAAGCGGACGTCGAACTTCATGCGGGCGTCGTCAAAAGCGTTGAATCCGCATTCATAGGCGGACAGCTTTTCCGGATCCGGCGACTGGAACGCGACCAGGAACGGCGCGATCAGGAGCGCCAGCCCGATCAGGCTCGCGACCCCGATAAAGACCACAAGTGGGAGATAATTCTGCAGGATGCCGGTCATCGGCGAGGCCTTCTTGCTGCGGTTTCGGACGTGCCGCAGATTCGTTGATTGGAATTGTTCTTGAGGCTTTAGCGCAGCGCAACAGGGGGCGCAAGACAAGCTATTTTGACGCTTTTACCGCCCCTTCCCGCCGGTTGATGGCCTCGTCGAGCGGACGCGCTGCCTCAGTGGGCAACGCTGCGCCGGCCACCCGGTGCCCTGCGCTCTCGCCATATCAGCCCAGCTCCCTTTCGGCAGCGAGCATCTCGGCCGCGGTCAGCGTCAGGCGGTCGAGATGTCCGAGCAGCAGCTCAAGATCCTGTGGACCAAGCTGTTCCAGCAGGCGCCGGTTTCGCTCCTGCGCACCGGCCACGATGGCGTCATGGGCGGCGAGCCCGGCCTTGGTGAGGGAGACAAGTGTTTCCCGATTGTCACGCGGGTTGGCGGCCTTGGCGACCAGCTTGCGCGCGACGAGCTCGGCAAGCGCCCGGCTGATCTGGCCCTTGTCCATGCCGACGGCTTCGGCCAGCCGCACCACGCTCATCGGCGGCCGCCGACCGAGTGAGGCGACCAGGCCGAACTCGACCGAGGACAGGCCGGTCAGCCGCTTGTAGCGCAGCAGCGCACCGCGCCTGAGCAGATTCGCGAGCACCATCAGCCGCGACGACATCATCGCGGTGATCGGCGCCAGCTCGGCATCAACCACCGCCTCCGGCGGCAAGGCCCTCGCAGTCCTGAGCTTCTCGGTCATCGCCAACCTCTGCCAACAAAGCCTGTCGCTGCCAAGCTAATCGAGATCGTTGACATTGTCATCGATATATCATTGACTTCGTCAACGATACAGCGCCCGTCGGCAGGAATCCGGCGGCGGGAGGAAACCAGCATGACCATCACCCAGCGGGACCGCGATCTCGGCACGGCCTATGCGATGAAGCCGTCCACCACCCGGACCGAGCTCACCTCGGTCGTCCGCGGCTCACCGATGGGCGAGTTGCTGCGCCGCTACTGGCACCCGATCGGGCTCGTAGGCGACGCCACCGATATCCCCAGAAAAGTCCGCGCGCTCGGCGAAGACCTGATCCTGTTCCGCGACCGGCATGGCCGACCCGGCCTGCTGCATGCGCGCTGCTGCCATCGCGGCACCACGCTTTATTATGGCAAGGTCGAGGAAGACGGCATCCGCTGCTGCTACCACGGCTGGAAGTTCGACACCGAAGGCCGCTGCCTCGAACAGCCCTGCGAGCCCGAAGGCGGCCTGTTCAAGGACAAGGTGCGCCAGCCCTGGTATCCGGTGCAGGAACGCTACGGCCTGATCTTCGCCTATATGGGCCCGGCGGATAAGAAGCCGGTGCTGCCACTCTACGAGTGCCTGGAGAATATGGACGACGGCGAATTCGTCGAGGCCGATGATTCCTCGATCGGCGGCGGCGGCCCTGCGGTGATCCCCTGCAACTGGCTGCAGCATTTCGAGAACGTCGCCGACCCCTATCATGTGCCGGTGCTGCACGGCTCGTTCTCAGGGCCGCAATTCACCACCATGATGGCCTCGATGCCCGAGGTGAAGTTCGAGATGTCGCCGCGCGGCGTCGCGGTGCGCTCGATCCGCAAGCAGGACGACGGCAAGGTGTTCTATCGCGTCACCGAGGCCGCCCTCCCCACGCTCCGCGTCGTGCCCAATCCGCGGGTCGCGCAATTCGCCCGCGTTGAATCGATCGGCTGGACCCTGCCGATCGACGACACCTCGTTCCGCATCTATGTCGCCGGCCGGGTCAAGCGGTCAGGCGATATCGGCCGCATGCGCTCGAAGTTCAACGGCAAGTTCTGGTGGGACATGACGGAGCAGGAGCACCAGCAATTCCCCGGCGACTACGAGGCCCAGGTCGGCCAGGGGCCGGTGACGGTTCATTCGGAGGAGCATTTCGGCCAGAGCGACCGCGGCATCCTCATGATCCGCCGTATGCTTTCTGACCAGCTCGGGGCCATGGCCGCCGGCCGCGACCCGATCGGGGTGTCGTTCGATGCCGATGCCAGGCCGGTTGAATTCGAGGCAGGGAATTACATCCGCGAGGCGTAAGGCCAGCGCGCAGGCAAACAAGAAAAGACAAGAGATCATCGGGGGAGGAAGTCATGGTCGATGTCGCACCGCCAGCGGCTGCAGCCACACGGGCCGCTGCCACGCCCTCCGCACGCCGCTACTACGTGCTCGGCCTGCTCACCATCATCTACGCCCTCAACTTCCTCGACCGCACGATCTTCAACGTCCTGATCGAGCCCATCAAGAAGGAGTTCGCGCTCAGCGACACCACGATGGGCCTGCTGGCCGGGTTCGGCTTCGTGCTGTTCTACTCGCTGCTCGGCATTCCCATTGCGCGGATGGCCGATCGCCTCAACCGCCGCAACATCGTAGCATTGGCCTTCGCGTTCTGGAGCGCGATGACCTATCTCTGCGGCATGGCCTCCAGCGCCGCGACGTTGGCACTGGCACGGGTCGGCGTCGGCATCGGGGAATCCGCAGGCACGCCGGCCTCGCAATCGATGATCGCCGATCTGTTCGACAAGAATGAGCGTCCGCGCGCGCTCGGCATCTACGCGATCGGCACCTATCTCGGCGTCTTCCTCGGCTATTTCATCGGCGGTTATGTCAATCAGCACTATGGCTGGCGGACGGCCTTCTTCACCGCGGGCCTGCCCGGCATCGCGCTCGCCGGGGTGCTGTGGCTGACGATCTCCGAGCCGAAGCGCGGTGCGATGGCCGAGACATTCAAGGCCGAGCCGATCGGGCCGACGCTGGGCTTCCTGATCTCGCAGCCGAGCTTCGTCCTCGTGCTGGTCGGCTTCTGCCTCACGACCTACACCAACTACGCCACCGCGGTGTGGATCCCGCCGTTCCTGGCGCGCATCCATCACCTCACCAGCGCCGAGATCGGCACCTATGCCGGCACCTTCAAAGGTCTCGCCGGCATGGCGGGCACGCTGATCGGCGGCCTCGTGGTGGCGCAGATCGGCCGCCGCGACGACCGCTGGAAGCTGTGGGCGCCCGCGATCATGTCCGGCCTCGCCGGCCCCGTCTTCGCGCTGTGCATGCTGACGCAAAGCTTCACGCTGATGGTCGCGACGCTCGCGCTGACCTCGTTCATGGTCGGCTTCCATCTCGGCCCGATCTTTGCGATCGCGCAGACGGTCGCAAAGCCCAGCATGCGGGCGCTGGCCTCGGCGATCGTGCTGCTCACCGCGACCTGCTTTGGCCAGGGCGTCGGCCCCCTCGCCGTCGGCATGATCAACGACGCCCTGAAGGGCGCGTACGGCACGGATGCGGTTCGCTACTCGCTGCTGTCGGCCGCGGTGACCACGACGCTGGGCGCGCTGCTGTTCGTTTGGGCGGCGCGCTGGATCCGTGCCGATATCGCGCGCGCCAGCTAAGCGTCCATGAAGGCCAGCAGGTCGGCCATCAGGCGCGCACTGTGCGTGAGCGGCAGAGCGTGCGGCGCGCCTTCATAGACGGCGAGCTTGCTGCCCTTGATCAGCGCCGCCGTCTTCGCACCGGTCAGCTCGAGCGGCGCGCTGGCATCCTTGTCGCCGTGCACGATCAGCGTCGGGCGATCGATGCCTTTGGCCGCGGCGCGCAGGTCGGCAAAAGAGATGGTCTTGCGGCAGGCCAGCGCCACCGGCAGCGGCACGCTCAGCATCATCTCCCTGATCCAGGCCCGCGTGGCCTCGGGCGTGTCGGACGTGAAAAACGGCGCTTCGTTCTCGCCCATCCATTTCGGGAAGTCCTGCGCGATCGCGGCATTCTGCGCCTCGACCATCGCCCTCGGCACCGCGACCGGATTGTCCTCGGTCTGGACGATGAACGGCGTGGTCGGCGCCACCAGGACCAGCCGAGCGATACGATCGGCGCCGTGACGCGCCAGATAGTTCACCGCCTCGATCGATCCCATCGAATGCGCGACGATCGTGACGTCACGGAGATCGTGCTGCTCGATCACGGCCGCGACGTCATCGGTCAGCGTGTCGAGGTCGTATCCCGTCATCGGCATGTCGGAACGGCCGTGGCCGCGCCGATCTGGCGCGACGCAACGAAAACCCTTCGCGTTCAGCGCCACGATCTGGCTGCCCCAGACGCTGGAATTGAACGTCCAGGCGGCAAGCAGCAGCACCGGCTCACCCGAGCCCCAATCCTGCACGAACAGTTCTGTGCCATCGCTCGCGGTCACATAAAGCGGTTGGCTGGCCATGATGTCTTTCCCTTTGCGGATCGATCGGCAACATCGCCGCCGACGCACCGACCATCGCAAAGGGAGATCGTGCGCGCGATTACGCCTCAGGTAATCACGCGCGTGATGCCAGGCTTACGGAAGCGGAAACGCGCCCGTCTCACCACTGATACCGCACCACGCCCTTGCCGGCGTAGCTCGAGGTGACGTTGGAGAACTCGCCTTCGAACGTCGCGGCCGCCGACCAGCCGTTTCGCCAGTTCATCTCGATCGACGCGGTGGTCAGCGCGGAGTCGCTTGCCTGCGCCGCGCCGTTTACGACGAAGCTGGCGCCCGGCAGCGCCTGGAAGGTCGCGGCAGCCGAGCGGTTGGGGTCGTAGTCATGGGCCCAGGCGAAACGCGTGCGCAGCGTCAGGATGCCGTCCTGCACCGGGAAGGACTTGTCGGTGCGAAGGCCGAGCTCGCTGCGCGTATCGGTCAGGCTCTTGCCGCCATAGGTCAGCGCAAACGTCGACAGACCCGAGATCACCCGTTCGGCGTAACCGGGCAGTTCGAAAGTCGTGAACTGGCCCGCGGCGTAAGGCGTGATGCCGACGCCGCCGATCCACGGCGCGACGAAACGATAGCCGCCCTCGAGCCGCCCCGAATAGGCGTTGGCGTTGAACTCGGCGCGAAGCTGGTCGACGCCTGCGGCCGTCACGGTGCGGTTGGTGGTGATGTCCTGCCAGCCATAGGCGAGCGCGGCGGAGACATAGGCCGCACCTTCGCTGTGGCGGACATAGGCGCCGGCCTGGAACAGATCGGACCGGCCGCTGCCGCTGCCCGCGACCGAGAAGCTGGTGCCGCCGCCGGCGATCGCAAATCCCGCAACGGTGTTCGGCGAGAACAGATAATCGGCCCCGACCGCCGTGCCATAGATGCTGCTGGTGGTGTCGTTCGACCCGACCACGGCGTTGCCGCTGGTCGATTGCGAACCGCCGAAGCCGGCGGCCCAGACGTTCCAGCGCGGCACGAACGGCACCGGAGGCGCCTTGGTGAACATCGCGAACGCATCGGTCTTCCGGCTCGCGGCATAGGCGCTCGCTTCGCCCTCCTCCGCATAGCCAGACGCTCCTGGCATCGCCCCCGCTCCGCCGGTGCGGTTCATGAAGGGATCCGTGAGCAGTCCAATGAACAGGTTCATCGCATCGAACGTCGTCTGCTGCGAGCTGGTCGCCAGTTCGCCGGAGGCCTGGGTCAGCCCCGCCGGCGTGAGCGTGCCGAACACCGTCGGAATGCCGCCGGTCGTGTTGAAGTAGTTGACCAGCGTGTTCGCGACGCTTTGCTGGTTGATGGAAAGGCCGCCGCCGAAGTTGGGAGGCGGTGCAAAGCCCAGCGTCAGATTGAGATAGGCGTGGGTGGCATCATAGCTCAGCGCATCGGTGAAATTCGTCGGCAGGTTGGTATTTGCGATGTTGGATGCAAATGTGCCGGATATGCCTCCAGCGGCGTTCAGGATCGTATACTGCCTGGAGATGTAGCTGCCGTTGGCGAACACTGCATTGACGGTCGCGCCTCCAAGTGTCGCGTTCGCGTTGACATTGGTCGATGCCGCAGCCGTCGGCGTCACCTGCACCTGATAGATCGCGCCGGATTGAAAAGCGAGACCGCCGTTGATAGTCAATGTGCCGGTCGGATCTGCAGCACTCCCGGGCGCAAGCGTGCCTCCGCTCATGATGGTCGTAGGTGTCGGAATGACAAAGCCGCCCCTCAAGGGGCCGCCGGGGTTGGCGTCTAACAATGTCGACGTGACGCCGTTGTGGAAAAAGACGATGGTCGGAGCACCGACAATGCCGGTGCCGCTCAAGGTGCCGCCGGAATTGACCGTCACATTCGACGAATTGGCGATCGAACCGTCCACTTCGAGCGTACCGCCACTGACGGTGGTCGAGCCGGTGTAGATGTTAATGCCTGACAGCGCCAACGTGCCGGCACCGATCTTGGTCAGCCCGCCGGTCCCGGACAGGCTGCCGGAGAACGTCGTGCTTGTGCCGTCATTGCCGGTCGTCAGCGTCGCTGCGCCGAGGGTCACAGCGCCGGCCCCGGCCAACGAGCCGATGGTCTGGTCGTGGCCGTTGAGATCGAGCACCGCCCCGCTCGCCACCCTATAGGCGCTGGCAGGCGCGAAGCTGTCGACGGCGGCCGCCTGCAGCCTGCCGGCATCGACGGCGGTCGGCCCCGCATACGTGCTGGCGCCGATGAGGACCAGCGTCCCTGCACCCGTCTTGGTGAGAGCGCCCTGGCCTGAGATTGTGCCGTTGAGCAAAAGATCGGCGTCGGTCTGGAAGGTGCCGCCGCCGAGGTTCAGCGTGATGGCACGCGCGGTCGAGAACACCGCGGTCGTCTGCAGCACGCCGCCGTTGAAGCTCAGATTTCCCGACGCGCTACCGAGCGCGGCGTCCGATGAGATCGACAGAACACCCTGGTTGATGCTCCAGGGCGTCAAGGCTGCCGTCCCGCTGGTGAGCGTCCAGGTGCCGGTGCCGGTCTTCACGAAGGCCGCAAAACCCTGGTACTGCGCAGCTGACCCGATCGTGGACACGTCGAAGCTCGCATTACCCACGCCACCCAAGCGCAACGTGTCGCTGCCGGTACCGGCCACGTTGCCAATGATGGTCGAGCCTGCTTGCAGTTCGAGTATATTGCTGCCGCCGGTAAAGGTGATGGCGTTGGCGCGAATGCCGCCCGCACCAGATATCCCGCCGGCAATGGTGCCGCTGTTGATGACGGTAAGATTGGCACCGACGATGCCGGCACCACCTGTCCCTGCCGTACCTGCAATCGCAATAGCACCGCTACCTGCGGCTCCTCCGACACTGCCGTTGCCGCCCTGGATGAGCCCGCTGTTGACCAGCACAGCTGGCAGACCGGCGCCGAGGACCCCCACGCCCCCCGACCCGCCATTGCCGCCGTTGCCGCCCGTGGCTCCGCTGCCCCCGTCTCCACCAACCCCGCCGAGACCACCTTGAATCGTACCGGTGTTGGTGAAGACTACCTCAGGCGCCCCAAGCTTCAGGCCGGCCCCGCCACCGCCACCGCCGCCGCCGCCGCCGCCCGACGCCGAGGCGTTGCCGCCGCTGCCGCCCATTCCACCGGTGCCGCCCGTCAGCGTAGAGCCGTTCGAGCTTGCGGCAGCCCCCGTCACGACCAGGGCATGGCCGCCCGAGCCGCCGCCGCCACCACCACCGCCGTCAGGGCCGGGACCGCCGCTGGTGTTGCCGCCGCTGCCGCCGGTCAGGCCTGTCCCGCCGACGATCGGCGCAACGTTCTGGATAAAAGGGACTGACAACCCGTTGGCGCCGCCGGCGCCGCCCGCGCCACCATTACCGCCCGATGCGCTGCCGGAGGTATCGCCGAGCCCGCCCTGGCCACCCGGCGCGCTTCCGGCGCCACCGCCTCCGCCACCTCCGCCACCGCTGGTGGTGCCGGCAGCCGCATTGGTGCCCTGGGCTCCCACCAGGCCGTCCGCTCCGCCTGCGCCACCGATACCGACCAGATTGGGGGGATTGCCATGATGGGCATCGCCTCCCGTGCCGCCATCAGCGAACGCCGGCGCGAGCGGCGACCAACAGAGCAGAGAGATCAGTGCAAGCGATGTAGCACCGGCTGGCATCGACGTCAGGCTGCGCGCAGAGGTTCGCCGTACTCGGAGCTCCGCACGTTTCATTTCGCCGACGGTATCGCCCAGCTCCGTGGCACGCACGGGCGCAGACACACAGGAACCACCGGGAAGCCGCTGGTCACGACAGCACGCACGGGTTCGAAAGCGTTCAACAACGGACACGCGCATGGCATTCCAACTCGGGCCGCGCATCGGCGGCCACTGAAAATCTCAGCGGGAGGTTGTATCCCCTGAGAAATCCTGCCGCATGACAAAAAAACAAGAATGGAACTGAAAGCGCGACGATGTGCCTTCTTTGCCACGAGGCGAGGCTCCACTTCATCCTGCCACGTCGGCGGCAGAACGATGGGCTATAGTCGGCGCGGGGTCCCGTGGGACCTACCTGTTGGTATTTTCCGTGAAGCTCGTCACGACATTCCGATAGCGCTTACTGCCCGCGATTGTCTCGCCATTGTCCATCCGCAGGACGAAGTCCCCTGCCGGACGATGCTCGACTGCCACGACCCGCGCCAGATTCACCAGCCTTGCCCGATGCACGCGGACAAGGCCGAACGGCCTGAGCCGATCCTCCTCCCGCGCAAGCGTGCCGCGGATCAGGTGACGTCCGTTGGGGAGGCTAAACTCGACATAGTTGCCCGCAGACGTCACGGCCACGATATTGCGAGGATCGACCCGAAAGCTCGTGGCGCCGTCCCGCAGCCACAGGCTGGGATTGGCGGTGTCGACGGACGGTCCGGCCAGCGGCAGTGCAAGCGCCTCGGCCGGCGGCACTGGTGTTGCGAGCATCGGCGTTGAGGGCATCGCCAGCACCTTGCGATCCGTCAGCCAGATCACCACGGCCACCATCAGCGACGAGACGACGTCCTTCTGGAGCTCATGCGGAAACGCCGTTGCCCAGTGAAAGGCATAGCCATCGCCCAGCAGCAGCTTGCGCAACCCAACCATGGTGACGAGATGCGCGAACGCGTAAAGCAGCGTCGCCGCCACCGCCCATGTGACAGCCATCACTCGGCTGCGACCAACACGCAATTGGGCGATGCCGCTTCGCAGCAGCGGCAGAAACAGGATCCAGGCAATGGCACTCGTCACCTCGAGCAGCACGGGCATGCGCAATGGCGCGAATCCCGCGGACAGTTTGAATTCGCTCACCGAGGAGAAGACGTTGACCACGCCGCTCGCCACGATCAGCAGGGCCACCCAACCATAGGCGAGCATCGAGCCGCGCTTCGCCCCGCCCGGTTGGATCGCCGTCACATCGCCGCGATTTTCGTCCCCGAAATCCGCTTGCTCGTCCCAACCCCGCTCGACGCGCTGATCGATGCCGCGTTCAATGGAATTCTCTGGCTGCGTCGTGGACATATCGGGATGGAATAAATGCTGCAACTCGTCAGGTCACCTGCCCCGGCGGCCAGGTCCGGGATCCGATTGCGATCCGTCACGCGATCAGGTCTCTATCACAGGCAGGCGAGCGGTGTCGCGCAAGGACAGGATGGCGCGCCGTCCGGACGGCGTGAAATCCGCTCTACTCACGGACAGGTGACCGGCCGATGAACCGTCGCGAACTCCTGATCGGCGCCGCCCTGACGCCTATGGCGCACTGGATCGGTCCGGGGCCGGTTGCCGCTGCGCAGGGTGCGAGCAACTCCTCGGAAACGTTCCGGCGAACGCGTCCCTCGGACCCGCAGTGGCCGTCGGCCGCCAGCTGGAACCGGCTGAACGAGCAAACCGATGGCCACCTCATGGCGGTGAAGTCGCCGCTGGCGGCGTGTCAGGACAGTCCCTCGGGTCCGGCGTGCCGCGATGTGTTCAAGGGGCTGAAGAACCCCTACTACATCGGCGACGATCCAGCACTGACCCAGACCACGGGCTATCTCGATGCATGGGCGTCCCAGCCAAGTGTCTACGCGGTCGCGGCGCGCACGACAGGTGACGTCGTTGCCGCCGTCAATTTCGCACGTGACAACAATCTGCGGCTGGTCGTCAGGGGCGGCGGCCACTCTTATCTCGGCACATCGAGCGCGCCCGACTCGCTGATGATCTGGACCCGCGCGATGCACGACATCACGCTGCACGACAGCTTCGTTCCGCAAGGCTGCTTGGATCCGCCACGGCCGGCCGTCACCATCGGCGCCGGCGCGATCTGGATGCATGTCTACAATGAGGTGACGACCCGAGGTGGCCGCTATGTCCAGGGTGGCGGCTGTGGAACCGTCGGCGTAGCGGGACTGGTGCAGGGCGGCGGCTTCGGCAGCTACTCGAAGAACTACGGCACCGCCGCCGCGAGCCTGCTGGAAGCCGAAATCGTCACCGCGGACGGCGTGGTCCGGATCGCAAATGCCCGCAGCAACCCGGACCTGTTCTGGGCCTTGCGCGGCGGCGGCGGCGGCACCTTTGGCGTCGTCACCCGCCTGACGTTGCGCACCCATGAACTACCCGACGTCTTCGGCTTCGCCTCCATGACGATCAAAGCGGCGTCGGACGCATCATTCCGCAACCTCGTCGGCGCGTTCATCGATCTCTACGCGGAGCGCCTGCACAACCCCCATTGGGGCGAGATCGTCAATATCAAGCCGGGCAACGTGCTCGACATCCAGCTTTCGTTCCAGGGCCTCGACAAGCCGCAGGCCGACGAACTGTGGCAGCCCTTCATTCGCTTCGTCACGGAGGCCGAGGGGGAATTCACCTTCACCCGTCCGCCATCGATCCGCACCGGTCCTGCAGCGCACCGCTGGGACGTCGCCTATATCAAGCAGCGCGCTCCGCAGGCGGTGCTGTCCGACGATCGTCCGGGCGCTCCGGCGGAGAACGTATTCTGGGCCGCCAATCTGAGCGAAGCCGGACACTTCATCCACGGCTTTGAATCGCTCTGGCTTCCGGCATCGTTGCTGAACGGCGCGGAGCGTCCGCGGCTTGTCGAAGCCCTGTTGGCGGCCGCCGAGCATGCGACGGTCGAGTTGCACTTCCAGAAAGGGCTGGCCGGCGGATCGGAAGCCGCGATCGCCTCGGCAAAGGAAACCGCCACGAACCCCGCTGTGATCGACGCCTTCGTGCTTGCCATCATCGCGAGCGAGGGCCCGCCCGCCTATTCCGGCCTCAGCGGCCACGAGCCTGACCTGGCCGATGCGCGCAAGAATGCCGCAGGGATCGCGAAGGCGGTCGGCGAACTCAGAAAGGTGGCGCGGGACGGCGGCGCCTATCTTGCGGAAAGCAGCTTCTTCGAACCGAAATGGCAGCAGGCCTATTGGGGCCCGAACTACCAGCGGCTTCTGGAGATCAAGCAGAAGTACGATCCGGCCGGCCTGTTCTTCGTGCGCCACGGCGTCGGCAGCGACGACTGGAGCGACGACGGATTTACGCGGCTGGCGACGCGTCCGTGAGCGTGCCGATATGAACCGTCGGCGATTTGCGGACCGGAAGCCTCGCTCCGGTTCATTTGAACGTCGCGAAGCGAGTTCGCGCGCGAGAGGGGTAAGTGGCGCGACGCCAGAGATCGCCGCGCTCACACCGTCAGGTCAGCTTGCCGGTGTATTTCTCCAGCGCCGCCCAGGCGTCCGCGCCATAGGTCTTCTGCCACTGCGTGTAGAAGCCGGCCTTCACCAGCGCGGCTCTGAACTGCACAGGATCGGGCTTGTTGAAGGTCATGCCCTTCTCGGTCAGCTCCGCTTGCAACGAGCGGTCCATCTCGACCAGATCGGCGCGCTCCTTCGCCGCCGCCGCGTCGAACGCCGCATTGATGAGCTCGAGCAGATCGGGCGGCAGGGCCGCCATCGCGCGGCGGTTGCCGAGGATCCAGTAGCCGCTCCAGCAATGGTTCGACAGCGCGCAGTATTTCTGTACCTCGTACAGCTTTCCAGTCGAGACCTGTGCAAGCGGATTCTCCTGCCCTTCGACGATGTGGGTCTGCAGCGCCGAATAGAGTTCACTGTAGGAGATGCTCGACGGCAATGCGCCGAGACCTGAGAACAGCGAGGTCAGCAACGCCGTCACCGGCACCCGAATCTTAAAGCCCTTGAGATCGTCGACGCTGTTGAGCTGCCGGCTCGACGACGAGGTGATCTGGCGGAAGCCGTTGTCCCAGACCTTCTTCAGCGGCACGACGCCGGTCCTGGCGATCGCATCGCGGACGATGTCGCCGACCCCGCCGTCCATCGCCGCCCAGACCTGGTCGTAGGACTGGAACGCAAAACCGATGCTGGGCAGGCCCGACAGCGGCACCAGCGTCGACAAGGTCATGCTGGGTGCAGCCAAGAGCTCGATACCTCCGGCGCGGACCTGCGACAGCATCTCCGGATCGCCGCCGAGCTGGCTGTTGGCGAACACCGTGATGTTGACCCGGCCGGACGACTGCGCGCCGACCAGCTCGGCCGCCTCGGCCAGACGGATTGTTAGCGGATGGGTTTCAGGAGTGTTGACGCCGAGCTTGAAATCGAACTCGACAGCGGCAAGAGACGGCTTACCAAACGTCGTGGCGGCAAGCGCCGCGGCGCCGGTTCCCAGCAGCCGCCGGCGGGTCATATTCGTTGTTTTCATTATCGTTTTTCTCCCAGGCGTAGTCCGCGCCCATGGCCAGTTTCAGCCCTCTCCCTCTGTGACGCAAGGCACGGTGAAACCAATCCGCCCGTGGCACGAAACCATTTCCGGGAACTCACGAAACGATCCGGAAACAGATGGCGCTTACCAGTAGCTGCCATAGACGGCGCAGAGACGCCCGGAGGCGACCATGAACCACTCGATCCATTCAGCCGATCGCGCGACCCACCTCAAGATTGTGGTGGTTGCCCTCGTTGCGGCCATCGGGATTGCGGCTTTCGGCATTTCGGCCCGGAATAACGCAGAGTTCACCCAGACCGCCCAGACCAACCAGGTCATCAAGGCCGGCAAGCCTGTCGCGATCACCTCCTCGGGCACCTCGACGGTCCGCTAAGACGTATTCAGGCTACGGCAGACCAAGCGGCCGCCTTCGGGCGGCTTTTCTGTTGGGCCTGATGGTCTCACGCTCCGATCAGGGCGGTGTGGGCGTTCGTCAGGTTGGGCTACGGCGATTGCACGATCACCGAGATCGGGGCGCGCGAGATCGCTGCCGCTGGTGCTCGACCTCGACGACACCCTGATCAAGGACAACCTCCTCTATCTGAGTCTGCTCTCGATCCTGCGTCGCAATTCGCTGCTTGTTGTTGCATGTGGGATCTGGCTGACGCGCGATCGCGCAGCCGCGGCGAAATCTTAACCGCCTCCTAACGCGGTTGTTCGATTGCAATCCGCTCCGCGACCCCAGTTTTAAAAATCGTTCGGTTAAGGTCGGCGTCAACGGAGGCGCAGGCCCACAATGAATTTGCAGCAGCAAGTAATTTCGACCGGCTTCAAGATCATCTGCACGGATTGCGGCAGCCTGGCGATCAAGGTCGCCGATCCCGCGCATGCGTCCGGCGACACCATCATCGAATGCCGACGCTGCAACGCCGTGCGCGGCACGGTGGCGGATCTGCACACGCTGGCGCGGCGCGGCCGCGACCTGTTCGAATTCTAGCCCCGGCGCCGCCGATGCTGTCAGATCCGAACGCGACCATGCAGAGCGACATTCCCCTGGATACGGTCTGGTCGATCCTCGAGGCCGCCAACGAACTCGGCGATACCCACACGGTCGACGCCTGCCGCCGCATCATCGACGCGAATTTGCGTGGCGATGCCCCGGGACAATCCGACCTGAACGCGGTCGCCGCATTCTTCGCCTGATCAAGGCAACGCGTTCCGCGTTTGTGAATTCAATGCGACGCCGCGATGACAAATCGCCCGGCAGAAACAGAACAACACAGACCGAGACATCGCCTAACCTTGCTTGACTTGATTAGCCCGAGGTCGATCGGCTAGCTGTCGCACAGCTTTCGATTCGGACGGGCCGATGCAATTGACGCGCGAAGACCTGGTTGTCGGGGTCACAATCCCTGGGTTCTTCGTCCTCAGCACCGCCTCGATGATCGCCTGCGGGCACGCGTTCCCGGCGATGCATGTCTGGCGCTCCGGCGCCACTGCCGAGGCCATCCTCGGCACCGCCATCATGGCCGTCTTCATCCCGGCGTTCGTCGCGGGCCGGTTCAGCTTCGGTTATCTGGTGAGCTTCGCGCTGCTCTCAGCGGTGTTCGGCTTCGTCTGGCTCAGCTTCTTCAGCGCGTTCGATTATCCGCATGCCATCGCCCGCTGGGCCATGATCGCCGCGCTGGCCGCCGCGATGATCCCCCTGATGTTCCAGAATATGCCGGTTTGGCGGCCCGGCCTCTCCGAAACGGCGATCAAACGCATTGCGCTGCTGCTGCTGGCGTCGTCCCTGGCCGTGCTGATCGCCGACATCTCGTACGGCGCCAATCTCGGCAATCCCTATGGCGAAGCCCGCAACGCCGTCACGCGGCCGGCGCTGTTGAATTATCTCACCGGGATCATGGTCGGCGCGGTCCTGCCTTATCTGTTCGCGCATTTCGCGTCGCGCAGGCAATGGGTGCAGGCCGTTTGCGTGTTGCTGTTTGCGCTTTGCTTCTATCCGGTCGTCAACAACAAGACCGTGCTGCTATTGCCGATCTGGCTGCCGTTTCTGTTCTGGCTGTTCGGCCGGTTCACGCCGCGGCTGGCCACGGTGCTCGCATTCCTCATTCCCATGATCATCGGGCTGACGGCGTTCGCCGTGCTCGGCGCCGACAGGGACTACATCGTGTTCAGCGCCATCAATCTGCGCTTCCTCGCAATCCCGTCGCTCGCCCTTGATCAATATGCGGACTTCTTCGCGCACCGCGACCTGACCCGCTTCTGCCAGATATCGATCGTGCGACAGGTGACCACCTGCCCGTATGGCGAACTCGGCCCCGCGCTCGGAACGATCTATCGGGACGGCAATTTCAACGCCTCCTTCCTCGCCACCGAGGGCATCGCGTCGGTCGGTCTCGCGCTCACGCCGGTTTCGGCACTCGTGTGCGGCCTGATCCTGTCGGTAGGGTCGATGGTCTCGCGGCACCTGTCGCCGCGCTTCATCGCGGTGTCGTCGGGCATCGCGGTTCAGGCCATCATGAACGTGCCGCTCACGACAAGCCTGATGTCGAACGGGATCGCGCTGCTGTTCCTGCTGTGGTGGCTGACGCCCGAATGGCGAGCGGAAGCTTCGCGGCATCAGCAACAGTCACCGCGACCCATCGATGTCGTCGGTGTCGCGGCCTGATTTCTCTACGCCCTGCCCGCGGCACGACGCGCCGGCCCGAGCGATCGGGGCCGCGACCAAGCAACGCCGATACGCCCCTGTGGCCTCACTTCTTTCGGAGAACGATAATGCTCTGATACGGTGAGATCCCGTTCATGCCGACGTCAACGAGATCAAACCGGTCGGTCCAGTGCGTCTCGATGTACCGCTTGCTGATGATCGTCTCGCCGTAGGTCATTTCGCCATCGACCGGATAGCTTTGCGGATAGAAATAGAATCCGTCCCGCGCGACAGTCTCGGCAATGTTTTGCTGATCCCAGCCGGGTAATTTGGAAATCGGCTCATAGAATGCGTATGCCGGCGGCCGAACGGTTAGAAGAAAGAGACCATGACTCTCCAGCGAATCGTGAACCGCGGTCAGGCATGTGTCGCTTGCGGCAGGCGAGAGGTGTGTCCAGATCGATAGCGCGTAAGCGACATCGAATTTCTGGTTGAATGGCAGACGTCTCGGCAGGCTGTCCGACAACACGATATCGGCGCGCGGGTTGGAGCGTTGCGCGACCTGGATGATCCCCTTGTGCGGATCGCACCCATGCAAATTGCGCAGCGGCACATCCTTCATGAAGTACCGGAGCACACTGCCCCAGCCGCAGCCATAGTCCAGCACCGCGCATTCATGGAACGGCTTATCCAGATGACGCCTGAGCTTATCGTGCAAAAGGCGATAGGTTTCGATGACGGCGGCGCCGAGCTCCATCCCGGAACGACCGCTCCAGTTTTTCTGGGTCCCGGCATCCGGCGGATCCGGAATGGCGGCCTTGATGGCTTTGAAGCCATCATATTCCTTCCAGAGCAGCACATTCCACAGATACGGATCGTCGATCCATTTGAGTGCGTCGTATACCGACTCTCCCCTTCGGCAGGCGGCGGCCGCTCTTTCCAGCTCGTCGTTGTAGTATTCGTTCAGCCACGAACTCCAATTCATCGGCACGCCTCCGTGTCAGGTTCGCTTCATCAGCCCTCGCCCACGCTCGCGTCGTTTGAATGTCCTGAACTGTCTTCGCTTACTCCGGCAACTTTAAGACCCATCGAAAGCGTGTGAGTTCCGCAAGGTGGTGGAACCGCTGATGTCGTTTCTGCGCCATGGACGAGCGATCGCCGTCACCTGGAGTGACGGCAACAGGCCTCAACCGCAGAACTTGGATCTGTTCCGTCAGCTTCCATCGTGCCGCCAGCGACAAGACGCTGAAGACGAAGCCGACGCATGCCGTCGCAGAACCCGTGTCGGCAACGTCGACCGCAATGTGGTCACATCGGATGACACACGCGCAAGCGCGGGAACCAGTTGATGGCCGCTGTCGAGGGTGACGCCGGCGGCGCGACGGGGAGTATCGACGAGATAGCAAACATGATCAATCACAACGAGAAGGTGCGCGAGACTTGCGGTCCGGCAAACGTCGGGAGCACCCGCCGTTTCGACCACGCCCAGCTCATCAGGACGGACCTGCCCGAGGCTCAAAATGCATTCCGGCGACCTCCCAAGAAATACTCCTGGGAACCGACATTTCTGCTAAGTCATTGAAATAAATGGCGCGAGAGACGGGACTCGAACCCGCGGCCTCCGCCGTGACAGGGCGGCGCTCTAACCAACTGAGCTACTCCCGCGGATGCCGATCATCGGATTGATCCGCGCAGGATCGAGGGCATAAAGGCCCGCATCCCGATAGTCAAGCACGTTGCGGAGCCCTGCACAGCGCGGGCATTTTCGCGCTACGGGCGCGAGTTGTCGCCTGTTTTCAGGGGAAGCGGCGTAGTCAGCAAAGCCCCGAATCAAATAAGGCCTGATACGTCTGGGTTTCCTGTGGCCGGACCCGGCGCTGCCCGTTCCCAGAACCGGCGGTTTCAGGACTTTTCCGGACGCATTTTCCCGACGCGAACGGCGCGCCATTCGCGTGAAAGCAGCAATCCAGCCATTCAGCAACGAGGAAGGCCACACATGGCGAAGAAAGCAGCGACCCCGGCGACGATCACGCTGAAGCACCTGGCGGCGGCCATCGCCGAAGAGCAGGAGCTGTCCAAGAAGCAGGCCGAGGCGATCCTGACCGACATGGTCACCCGGATCACCAAGCACCTCAAGAAGGGTGAGCGGATTCGCATCGTCGGCCTCGGCATCCTCCAGGTTCGCAAGCGCGCCGCCCGCATGGGCCGCAACCCGGCGACCGGCGAGCAGATCCACATCAAGGCGAGCAAGAAGGTCGCCTTCCGCGCCGCCAAGGAACTGAAGGAAGCCGTCTAAGGCTTTCCCGGTTTGATACCAAGGCGCCATTCCGGCTCGTCACGCGGCCCCGGAATGGCGCTTTTCTGTTGTAGAGTTGTCTCTCGATGCGCTTTGCTTGCGCGAACCAACTTCGCCTGAGCGTCTTATTCCCGTTCTCCATCCCTGCGTGGTCTTCATGCTGGCACCGGCTCTCGACTTCAAGCACACCGTCACCGAGCGCTTCCTGCGCTATGTCGTGATCGACACCCAGTCCGACCCGGATTCACCGACCACGCCTTCCACCGAGAAGCAGAAGAATCTCGGCCGCCTGCTGGTCGCCGAGCTGCAGGCGATGGGCATATCGGATGCGCATCTCGATCCACACGGATACGTCTATGCTACGATCCCGGCCAACACCGACAAGACGGTCCCGGTGATCTGCTTCTGCTCGCACATGGACACCTCACCCGACTGCACCGGCAAGAACGTCAAGCCACAGCTCGTGAAGAATTATCGCGGCGGCGACATCGTGCTCCCGGCCGATGCCTCGCAGGTGATCCGCGCCTCCGAGCACGAAGCGCTGGCCGACCAGATCGGCAACGACATCATCACGACCGACGGCACCACCCTGCTCGGCGCCGACAACAAGGCAGGCCTCGCCGAGATCATGGACGCCGCGCATTTCCTGGTCACCAACCCGCAGGTGAAGCACGGCACCATCAAGATCCTGTTCACGCCGGACGAGGAGATCGGCCGCGGCGTCGACAAGGTCGACATCAAGAAGCTCGGGGCCGATTTCGGCTACACCATGGACGGCGAGACCGCAGGCCACATCGAGGACGAGACCTTCTCCGCCGACGGCGCCAGCATCATCATCGAAGGCGTCGCGACCCATCCGGGCTTCGCCAAGGGCAAGATGGAGCACGCAATCAAGATCGCCGCCGCGATCATCGATCGCCTGCCGAAAGACCACTGCTCGCCCGAGACCACCGAAGGCAAGGAAGGCTTTCTGCATCCGGTCGCAATCTCGGGGGCACTGGAGAACGCGCGGATCGACTTCATCGTGCGCGATTTCACCGAGCAAGGCCTGAAGCAGAAGGAAGCGCTGCTCGAGAAGACCGTGCAGGACGTCATGAAGGGATATCCGCGCTCGACCTACCGCATGGAGGTCAAGCAGCAATACCGCAACATGAAAGAGGTGATCGATCGCCACCCCCAGATCGTCGCCTATGCGATCGAGGCGATCGAGCGCGCCGGGCTATCGCCGGTGAAGACCTCGATTCGTGGCGGCACGGATGGCTCGCGGCTTTCGTTCATGGGACTGCCCTGCCCCAACATCTTCGCCGGCGAGCACGCATTTCATTCGCGGCTCGAATGGGTCAGCCGCCAGGATATGGAAAAGGCCGTGCAGACCATCGTCCACCTGGCGGTGATCTGGGAAGAAAAGGCGTAAAGCCTCGCACAGTCCGCTCGCGTCATTGCGAGCGAAGCGAAGCAATCCATGGCTGCGCGCGCGGCAAAAATGGATTGCTTCGTCGCCATGTTCCTCGCAATGACGGCACCGCCAACGCGCTCTGCCTTCGGCTACGCCCGCGCCGTCACGATCCAGATCGCGCCCGGCAGCGGCACGGAATCGCCCTTGACGAAGGGCGCCAGCGCCTCGCGCATCGACGCGATCGCGGCGGAGCGAACCTCATCCGGATGCCCTTCCAGCGCGCGGCTGGCCGGCCCGATCTCGAGCGCGCCCTGGATCGCCGCATCGATGCCGCGCCCGGTCGCGACATCGAGTTCGACCCGGCACGGCTCCATGGCAATGCCGGAGAAGCCGGCTTCGCCCAGGATCCGCTTCACCCGGGCTTCGGACGCGAATGAGAACGGACCGGGGTCTTCGGGACCAAGCTGCGGCAGCTTCGGCACGTGCTTGTAGACGGCCTGCAACGGCGCCATGAAGAACGGATTTTCGCGCGGCTCCTGCCAGCACGCGAAAGCGAGCCGACCGCTATTCCGCATCGCCTTGTGCAAATTGGTGAACGACGCCACCGGATCGGCAAAGAACATCACGCCGAAGCGCGACGCCAGCAGATCGAAGCTTTCGCCGGCGAACGGATAGACGGTGGCATCGGCAAGCGTGAATTCGACCGGCAATCCCTGCGGCGCGCTCTGCCGCGCCCGCGTCAGCATCGGCTCCGAGACGTCGACGCCGAGCACATGGCCATCGGGCGCAACCTTTGCCGCCAGCCCGAAGCTCGAGGCGCCGCTGCCACAGCCGACATCGACGATGCATTCGCCGGCCTTCGGCGCGGCGCGATCGATCAGCAGGTCGAGCACCGGCTGCAGCACGATATCCTGCGCGGCCTGCCTTGAGGCCCAGCGCTGACCGCCCGGCCCGTTCCAATATGCAATCTGATCGGCGTTTTGAGGATGGCCTGCGTTCATGCGATCCAAACCTTGTTGAGAACTTCGGGCGATCCTAGCAGTTCTCGCGCGTCGCCGCGCGCAGCATCGGCATCACCTGATAGGTGAATCCGGCATTGGCCCTGGTGACGGGATCGTTGGCGACGATCTCCTGCGGATCGGCCTCATCGGATAGCTGCAGCACGCCCAGTCCCCAGACGCCGGCGGGATCGGCCACTGGCCCGAAGATCAGCGCCTTGCCGGCTTGCAGCAATTCGCCGCAATAGGCGACGTGCGCCTGCATGATGGCGGCTTCCTGCAGCGTCATGTCCTGCGGGAAGGTCGGGCGCGGTCCGGTCAATTTGCAGACGTAGTATTTCATCGACCTGGTCCGCTCTCTCGGATTACTTGGCGGCAGCGCTGGTGGGCTTGGCCGGCTTCGGCGCAGGCGTCTTCGCGGCATTGCCCTTCGGGGCGGCCTGCCCGTCATTGCTGCGCGCAATGCCCCACGGGTCGGTCGGCTTCTGGTCCGGCACGCCGCTGAGCGCGCGCTGGTAGGCGCGCTGCTGCCGCGCCTCGTTGGCCACATCCGCCGGCGACTTCTCGATCTCTTCGCGATAGCGCTGAACATGGTCCTGCTGCGCCAATGCCGGTCCGGCAATCATGGTGAGAAGAAAAATCGCGGCGAGTTTGCGCATGCATCAAGTTCCCGGTTAGGCGCAGAGAATAGCATTGCAGCAGCGTCGGCATCAAACCTGAGCGGCAAGAATGATGATGACGGCAGTCATACTTTTGTCCGCCTCGGCTCTTTTTGGTGATGAACCAGTCCGCCTACGCGCTTCGAGCTTCGGCGTGACAGCCTTCGCCCTGCGACACCGAACAAGTGGATGAATTCATCCACAAAGGCTGGCTTGCCCAGCCGTAGCCCGCAGGGCGAAGGCTGGTAGGCGGCGAGAGATTCGAACTCCCGACCCTCTCGGTGTAAACGAGCAAACAAGCCCCGATAACGTTGAAAAATCGAATGTTTTGCGTCTGCGGAGGTCAGAACGATGACCGAACGCAGGGCGAACGAACGGCGTTTCACTATTGAACCGCTATTGACGGCAGGTTCCCGCGGCCGCGTCGCCGACGTCGTCAGAACCCTACCACGAATCGTGGTGTGTGGCCATGAATAGGCGGGCACTTCTCAAGCCGCGCGAGGCCGCAGTCCTTGCCCGCCTCGCCGCCGACGGCGCCATGACGGCGCTGGAGATCGGCCAGGCCTCCGGCCTCTACCCGAATGGCAGGCCGGCCACCTGGGCCGAGTTCGGCCGCCTCCTCGTGCAGCCCCTGCTCCGCGCCGGCGCCGTCACCAAGGCCGGCCGCAAGCCTCTCCTCGACATCACGGAACGCGGCCGCATCGCGATCGCGCTGTTCCGCGCCATTGCCAACAGAAAGGGATCAACATGACGGGATTGACGCTCGAGGAGAAACTTGCCGGCGCCGAAACCCGCGCGCGGCAACACACGGCGGAGAAGCATTTCTTCGAAGCGGCACAACCGTTCTTCCCGCTCGGGTTCTCGATCGGCCGCCGCAATCCTGGACACTGGGACGTCTACGCGAACCGGTGCCCAGGTTATGCGTCGGCGTGGCAAGCCGCCCATCCCGAAGGGTCCACCAGCGCCACTGACAACGATCGAGAGCGCGCATTCCGGATCCGCGGCGGCCCGGGCGACGTGCAGGTGATCGACGAGCGCTGGAATCCGACCAATCCGCACCCGCGCGAGTGGATGAAATTCCGCAGCATCACCGCGGCGATGGTCTGGATCTGCGAAGAGCTCATGCAGGAGCCGAGCGCATGAACGACCCGCTCTTCTGGGCAGTCATCGTCCTGCTCGTCGTCCCAGCCTATTTCCTCGCCAAAACGTGGTTTCAGCCGGCCGGCGTCTCCGCGACCATCGGGGCGACCCTCCTAGTTGTCCTGATCCTGCGATTTGGCATCCCGACGGCGCTCGCCGCCGGCGGATACGTCATCACCACGATTGCGGAAATGACGGGAGGCTAACGTGGCGAACTCGACCATTCTGGCCGCGGCGATCTTCGTCGCACACGCTTGGTACCCGCCCCAATGCTGCAACGGTGACGAGCACGGCGGAGATTGCCGGCCTGTGCCGTGCGAGCAACTGACCGTCGACCCGCGCAATCCCGACCAGGTCGTCTACGGCGACCACGCTGCGGCCAAGGCCGAGATCCGCCAAAGTCCGGATGGCCAGTGCCACGTCTGCGCGCGGCCGTCGTCGTGGAAAATGTTCTGTGTCTGGATGCCGAAAGAGGTGACGTCATGACTCATGTACCAACCGTTACCCATCGGCCCGTGTCCGATGAACGCGCGTTCGAGCTCGCTCGCTGCCTCAAGGATCATCTGACGGCCGAAGAGGCCGCCATTGCGATCATGGAATACGCGACCGATGCCATCGAGCAGGAGCGCGCTGATCGCACCTGGATCTCACCGATAAAAACCGTAGCCGATCTGGTGAACAATCTGCTGACGCTTGACCAGGCGCTGGCGGTCTATGGCGCTCACTTCATCGATAAGACCGAGGACCGCTGCCGCGCCCGTGGGCTGTCCCTCTCGCTCGAGCACGTTGCCAACGGTCGGATCAAACGCGACGCCTCCATTCCGCCCAGCCTCGTTATTTGGACGTCGATCGACCAGCGTCTGCAGGCCGGGCTAGCGGCCACGGTAGAGCCTCACGCAGCGCTACGGGACGAGCAAATCGCGATTGCCGGTAAGGCGCGCGAATGGGCCGAGAACTATTCGCAAGGTTCGGACGGCCGCAACACGTTCGTCCTTTTCGCCGAGTGGGTCGAGCGTCGCGCCGCCCTCCAGCCCGAGGCGCCCGCTCGCGGCACGACACACGCTGTCCAGATGCGCCAGGCGCTGATCGAAATGCGCGGTGCTTTCGTGAAAGCCTGGGGCTTCGAACCGGGGCCAGAAAATACCATCTACCGACCGATACTGGACCGCGTCGACGCGGCGCTCGCTGCAGCGCCGCCGCGGACACCAGGCGCCCGGTGGCGCGAAGCTGGAGAACCCGATCCGCACGGGGTCCGGTACGACTGCGATCGCGCGCAGCTGGCCGGCGGCGACCTGACTGACGACGAAGTGGCCAACGCCGTTTTCCTCGATCCCGGCATCAACAACCTAACGATCGCCAAGGACCGCATCCGCTGGCTTTCTCGCCGGCTCGAGTCCGCCGGCGCGGACCTCGCCAGGATCAAGCAGATCATCGAAGACGTCGACAACCGGGCATTGGCGGCCGACGGCCCGGTCACGCCGACGTTCCAGGAGATCACCGACAACGAACTCAGTCGGATCTTTGCCCTTGCCTCTCGGAAGCCGGAGGACTGGCGGCCATGACGACAATGCCTTTCGCGTTGATCAGCGACATTGACCCAACAGCGATCGCCGAGGTGCTGAAATCGCGATCACCGTATCGGACGCTCCTCTTGGAGTTGCCCTCAGAGGAGCGCTGGCCTTGCAAGGTCCAGTACGATCACCACGGAGCGGTCTATGTGCCTCGCGAGGCGTTTCGGTTCGAGCCGGACCGGCTAGGCCCGTCCGACTGCGTCTGGATCGTTCCGGGCACGACGCCGTGAAGTTCGCGCCTGTCAGCACCGTCGCCGACCTCGAGACGCTCGACCAGGGGCAGATCCGCGAGGGCTATATGTCGGCCGAGCGCGGCGATCCGGAGCCTGGCCCGAACCGCGGGCGCTCGTACTGGCACGGCTGGCGGAATGCCATGATGGATATGGGGGAATTAGAGATCGATGAGGCCGCGAGATCTCTGGTTCGCGAATTGGCGCCTAGCGGCGTCATGAAGGAATTGCCTCGGAGGAACAATGACTGACCTAATCGATAGCGCTCGCGAATTCGCGCGGGAGAAACACGCGGAGCAGCTGCGCAATTACACCCGCGAACCGTACTTCGTGCACCTAGAGGAAGTCGCCGGGATCGCGGAGCGCGCGGGCCTGTCCGAAGCGGCGATCGCCGCGGCATGGTTGCACGACGTCATTGAGGACCAGAATGTCTTGGAGAGCGAACTCGTCCTGCTCTTCGGTCAACGGACTGCGGCCATCGTCAGTTCTCTCACCGACATGCCGCCGACGGCTGCCCTCAACCGCGAGATGCGGAAAGAGATCGATCGCCAGCGTCTTGCGGCGGCGTCACCGGAGGCTCAAGGCGTCAAGTGTGCCGACCTTATCAGCAACACCGCGACGATCGTTAAACACAATCCCGGCTTCGCGAAGAAGTACCTGCCGGAAAAGCGCGCCATCCTCGAGGTTTTGACCCGGGCGCCGGCGCCGCTGCTCGAACAGGCATGGGCGTCGCTGATCGAGGCCGAGCGGCAGTTGGAGGCGACCAATGCCGTACGATGAAGATTACGATTACGGCTATGACGACGCCTACGATTCAGAACGCGACTGCGAGCACGAGCATTACGAGATTGACGTCTGTACCGGTCGAGCCCAGTGCGAATATTGCTCGAAATCCTGGCATCTGTCGGCCGAGGAGATTGATGCCGAACTAGATCGCCAGGCCAACTATCAAGAGGAATGCGAACGAGAAGAACGTCGCCGGCGCAGACGAGAGTTCTGGCGCAAGCTGACTCTGCCGGTCCGATGGCCGATCTTCCGGCTACTCGAGCGGGTCTGGCCGCGCAATTCCCTATCCATTTTGACAGACGACGAAATCTCGTTCTGACGCGTGAGGATGCCATGAAAGACCCAGTCGACCACATTCTACGCCCGCGATTACCGTGGCGCGGCGATGAAGGTGCCATCACCGAATGCGGATACGATGCGGCGAAGGTCAGGACGCTGACACGGGACGAATACTTCGCGCGCAGGAAAGAGCTCGGGCAACGCCGCTGCGCGATGGTGACCTGCATGACCTGCGCCGATACCGCGGCTCGATGGGGAGATTGGGGGGATGATCCGAGACGCGCCCTCGAGCGCGAAATAGCCTGGGAATGCGGGCTCGGCTACCGCACCAGGACCGACCACGGTCAGCGACTACGCGACGAACTCGCCGCGATCGCGACGCTGATCTAGAACCACCCCGACGAATTCGCCGCGCTCAAGCGGGAGATCGAGGAGCGGCGGGCATGGCTGGAGAAGAAAGCCGCGCTGAGCCGAAAGGCGCCGGCACCGCGGCCGGGCCCAGGACTATGAGATTGGCAGGAGCGGTAGGAATCGAACCCACGTAACCGGTGTTGGAAGCCGGTGCCTTACCACTAGACGACACTCCCAAAATTGGCACCGCTTGGAGGAATCGAACCTCTCGTTACCGGGTCCACAACCCAGCGTCCTACCATTGAACGAAAGCGGCAAAGGAAGATTGAGATGGCAACACCGGCACAGAAAGCGGCATCGCGGAAGGTGATGGACGCCGTGACGGCGCTCAACAGCGCGCTCGACGACACCGGCGCCGAGGGCCTGCACGTAAGGTTGCAGACCGTCGACACGTTCGGCCGGCGCAACTCGAACTATGTCGTCGCCGAAATTGAGACCAGGGAGACGGTGTTGCCATGAACACGACTTCATTGCGAGTTGATCTGAACAGCGATGGTCTCTACGCCCTCACCCGTTTGACGAGACGCACCCACCCGGACATCCCCAAGCTCATTCTCGCTTCCACCAGCGATATGGCGCGCGTTTTCCGAGACGCTCACATGGTTGGAAGCTCCGTGCCGGCGCCGAACTTTATGGGCATCAGGATTGTCGAGGATCCTGGGCTCGAGCCCGGCGCGGTCGAGTTGGTCATGAGCGAAGAAGCATCGGACAGCCGCCTTCACCTGATTAGGCTCGGCTTGACCGTAACGCCGGACGGGCTCATCAAGCCTGCGGACTGGTGGAGGAAACGGCCACGTTCCGGCGAACCGTCGTCGACTTAAGGCAATTGGTCGCTCGTGCGGGGCTTGAACCCGCCAGTCCGTCCTTATGAGAGACAGCACCTTACCCAACGGAGGCCGAGCGATGTCGATAATTGAGGCTGAAATAGCCAAGGCGGTAACAAGCCCGTGCCCTCGTCGCGACTGCGAGGTTCAAATCCGGCGAGGTGAAGAGACCTGCATGGGCTGGCACGGACCCACATATGACCGGGACGGCAAACGAACCGACCGCGGAGATCCGAACCGAGTCCATTTCGCTGCGAGGTGCGGCCGGTGCATGCATTCCTGGTCGGTACGTACGCGGCACGAACGGATTGAGGACGTCAGGTGATGGCAGGCGCGGCAGGGATCGAACCTGCGGATGTCGGAATCAAAATCCGATGCCTTTGCCAGCTTGGCTACGCGCCCGTGAATGGTGCTCCCTACGGGAGTCGAACCCGTTTCCTCACCTTGAAAGGGTGATATCCTGACCGGTAGACGAAGGGAGCCATGAATGGTTGAGAGATTGATGCCGCCGGAGCGGATGACGCACTCGGTGCTATTTACGACAGGCCAAATCCACGCATTGCTGATGTTTGCTCAATCGGTCGTGAGATCGCATCCTGAGCTTCTTGCGGAAGCTGAAGTCGCATGGCAGTTCGGCCTCGCCGGCCTTGAGCAACTGCCTGATGCTGCTGATGTCACGATCGAAGGTTATCAATTTGTCGTCGGCGCCATCCGGGAGGCAGCAGCGTCCGGGCAGAAAAAGTGATGGTGCGGGCTGCCGGACTCGAACCGACTTAGCCTGGGTGGAAACCAGGTGACCAGCCTATGGCCCAAGCCCGCGCGTTGTTGTGGCGGAGAGAGCGAGAGTCGAACTCGCCAGACCCGAAGGTCACGCCTCGTTAGCAGTGAGGTGCCTTGCCGCTCGGCCATCTCTCCAATAGGAAACGATCATCGAAATCCTGCATGGTCGTTGGTGCCGCTGGACCGGACAGCGCCCGACGATTATGCATTCAACGAACTCGCGGAGTCGGGGTATCGAGTACGATCAGCTCGGTAATCACAAGGTCGTGCGCTTGGACAGCGCCTTCTTCGCTGGTCCGTTCTTAGCTATGCGCGGGCCACGAGGAAGCAGGCTCTCGATCTGCGCCCGCGCCTTACCCATTTGAGAATAGGCTGGAAGGCCCGGAATCTTCATGCGGCCAGCGTCGATCTTAAGCAAGTAACGGATGAAGGTCTCTCGGACCTCACGCATGTGATGATCTTGCATCTGCTTGCGCATTTCATCCCGAGCAAATAGCTCGTTCACCCCGGTCACCAAGCCCATCTGCTCCGTGAACACTTCCGATAGCATGGCCATTTCAAGATGAGCTAGACCGCACTCCTTGATGGCTATCTTGTCCGCGAGGCCAATCACCTTGAGGTTCGGATCGAGGGCTTCCACAAGTCTCCGGTCATAGAGCCGGGCGACGGTCTGCATCACCAGTTCTTCGGCAACGCCGCATCCCTCGAAAAGTTGGCACAGCTCAGAGACTAGCCAGTGTTTGCTTTCAACGCTCTCGTCACGGACGGAATTGAGGCGCTGTCGCAATAGCCAGAGCAGATAGAAAGCCAACAGCGGCGATTCCGGCTTCTGTGGATTGGTGTAGAATAAGTTCGAGATGAACTCGTTCTCGGTCTCGCTGAACCGGTCATATTCACCTTTGATAAGGGCGCGGTGAGTCCGGTATTGGTCAGTGGTGACGCTTGGGCCGCCGAATTTTGACTTGATGATGTCATCAATCTTCAATTCAGGCGACAGGAAGATCCTCTCCGCCAGCTTGAGCATACGCCGGATGTCGAAGTTACCGAGGCGGCCGATGAGCCCCGACACGTAGTCGTTCTCGACAAATACCTTGCCCACAGCTTCAGCGAGCATTGCCAGGTCGTTGACCTCGACTTGGAATCCCTTGTTCGAGAAATAGGCCTTTGCCGCTTTCGGTTCGGCCTTGACTTTGATTTTCAGGAAGTCGACGCGGCGAGAGATGATTTCCTTGGCATCGGGTACTGGCAGGTAAAAACTTTTGGCAGAATAACTTGCCAACGCTCCCGCCTTCGACAGCCGCCACACCGTGCGGTCGGTGATCGGTACTACGTTGAACACCGGTGCCGCGCCTTCAAGAGAATGCGCCATCTGATAGACGGCATCTTGTACGTCAGTCGGGAACTGATCGGTATTATCGAATACCAGGCAAGGCAGCTTGTTGTGACCGCGCGACGCCCAATCCAAGAGCTTGCGCACCCATTCGTCAGGATTTCTTTCACGGCGATCCTCAAGGTGGATGCCGAACTGGTTCTTGAACTCGATCTTGTTGGTTTCGTAGAGATGTTTGCGAGAGCCGACCATCCAGCGTTGATACTCCTGGAAGTTCATGCCCTGCAGTTCGTCATAGGTCGGCGGGTTGCTGGTGAACACTTCCGCTTCCAGCCTCTCGCGGAGTTGCAGAATGATCCAACTCACGATGCCCTTGGGATCTCCGTGATAGTCTTGCAGATCGACACGCGCGAGAACGCATTTCTCGCGGGTCGCCCGCGGTAACACCTGTTCGAAAAAGCGGTCGATGAAAGTCGATTTGCCCGCACCCTTGTTGCCAATTAGCAGGACAGTTTCCGACCGTTTTGAAGCGATGGTCTGTTCTAGCTCGGCCTGCAACGCACCGCCCCCGCTAGTCGAGATGGGCGCGATAGTATTCAGCACACGCTGAATGATTTTTTCTAACTCGATATCGGCTTTCCGGCTTTCGTTGGTTTCGACGAAGCAATCCCGTAGCATCTCGCGGTCTTGCTCATCGGACAGCCTCGAGAAGAATTGCGAGAACAACAGCGCTGCGTCCTGCGCCAATGGGTCCCGCTTGCGCATCTGGGCATCCGTCGGATTTAGTACGAAGTACTGCTGCTCCGCGTCAGTGACCGTCAGGCCCTCCGCCTCGTTGAGGTGCGCGAGATGCCGCCGCTCGACAATCGGTATGGGTCCGAGCATTTCGGCGAACTTCGCGAAGTTGGCAAAGACCGTTTCGAGGCTCGGGAAGAGCAGGCCCTTGCCTTCCAGCGGTTTCTTGCCGTCAGTCCGAGAGGCCTTAAAGAACAACCAAGTGTTTCCATCGGTAACCACGCCTGTGGCTACGCCGTTTTCCAACGCATAATTCATGGCCTGCTTAATGCCGGCCATCAGCGGCTTAACCACCTGGCCATTTAGAGCCACCGTCATTAGCTCCTTCGATACCGTTGCAGGCGCAAGCAGCCCTACGCGCTTTGCTTCAATGACCATGACGCCTCGACGCTCGCCAATGGTCAGCAGGTAGTCGATGAAGCCCGATTCGGTGTGCGGCTCCACCAACACAGGGGCGTGCTTCCAATCCAGGACCTCGAATAGGACGCGATCCAGCACTTTTAGGCGGGTATCGGCCTCGTTTTGCCCGGCTTTCAGCCCATCTCGAAGCTCCGGTTCGAGGGCATTCAGCCGCTCGAATGCTGCGTCAATCGAATACGTCATGGGGTCGCCCCAGTCGGCTCGAACAGGAGCCTGCGATAAAGGCGATCTTTTAGTCGAAAAACAGCCTGAGATCGAGACTGATCACAGGTCGTTCTCCCGGATGGTTAGCTGGCGCGCTCGGCAGGACTCGAACCCGCATGCGGCGGAGTAGAATTCCGCTGGCCGTCCAGTTGGCCCACGAGCGCTTGCAACAGATCTGAAAAATAATCTTCGGCGTTGGCGCTTTTTCTATGGATGTGCGGGCCGGGATCGAACCGGCTCGTGGCGGTTTTGCAGACCGCAGCGTTCCCATTTCGCCACCGCACCATGGCTGCCTCTCGCGGCCTCGAACCGCGGACCTCCGCGTTCAGAGCGCGGTGCTCTTCCATCTGAGCTAAGAGGCGATGATGGTGGTCAAGGCGGTCGGACTCGAACCGACGGGATCCGGTACCCAAAACCGGCGGGTTAGCCGCTACCCTACGCCCTGATGATGGACGACCCGGAGGGACTCGAACCCCCGCCCTTCCCGTTCGTAGCAGGACGCTCTTTCTCCACTGAGCTACGGGTCGAATTGGCGCTGCCAACGGGACTCGAACCCGTGTCGACCGCTCGAGAGGCGGTCATCCTGGCCGCTAGACGATGGCAGCATTCGGCCATACATTCGCGCGCCTGTAGGAGGCCCCGCATGTCGGACGAAATTGTTGATGAAGCTGACGACTATATCTGCGTCGACCTCGGCGACATCCGGATCGTTGATGGTCTGGGTCGAGAACTCATGCAGAAGGATTACCGTGTCGGCGGAGAGGTATGGCGCGTTCACAAGTACGACGTTGACCCCTTCCCCTCACGACCTCATGCCCATTGCGTCGGCGGCCGAGATCGCCACATCGGCCTGAAGCTTCATCTCGGCACGGCGGCACTTTTTAAGGGCAACGAGCCCATCGGCAGAAAGCTGCACCGGGATCACTTCCTCAGACTTTGCGAGATCGTCAGTAGGAAATTTCCGGATATCGCTCTTCCTCTTCCAAACTAAAGTTTGGCTCCCCGACCAGGACTCGAACCTGGATGGACCGATTAACAGTCGGGCCGCTTACCGTTAGCGGATCGGGAAAGGCTGCGGCGGAGGTTTTCCACCGATCAATAAGGATGATGGACCCTGACCCACACCCTATGGTTGGATGCCTTCGCGCGTGATCAGTGTCCCGCCGGCAGGGTCGTCGGCGACACGATGATCGCCCCAGGAAAATAGCCATGGCCAAGCCAACAGAGGTCTTCACTCCGAACGATGTACCGACGTTCACCTACGTCCAACGACCGGTGCACAAGCTGGAGGACCGGCTCAGGGAAGCATTTGAAGTCCCTAAAATGATTGTCTCGATATCGGGGCCGTCCAAATCGGGAAAGACCGTGCTGGTAAGCAAGATCATCGAACCAGACAATCTAATCCCACTGACCGGCTCAACCATCCGCAGTGCAGACGAGCTTTGGTCGAACGTATTGCAATGGATGGACGCACCGCACTCCAAGTCTGAAAAAGTTGGTTCCACAACGAAGTTTGGCGTTGAGGCTGTAGCCGAAGGCAAAGCAGGCGTTCCATTTCTGGCGGAAGCAAAGGCCGGCGGAAAGGCGTCCGTGGGCCACGATAGAACGGCTGACGTCACTCGCAACTACAAGAGCGACGGCTTGCAGCAGGTGATTAAGGAGATTGCGCACAGCAGCTTTGTGGTCTTCGTGGATGACTTTCACTACATCCCAAAAGAGGTGCAGGAGGAAATTGGAAGGCAAATCAAAGCGGCAGCTGAGGCCGGCATCCGTATATGCACGGCGTCCGTCCCCCATCGCCGAGATGACGTGGTCAGGAGCAACCCTGAACTTAGGGGGCGTGTAACGGGCATCGACAGTGGCTATTGGAGTGATGACGAACTTTCGCAGATTGCGTACTTGGGCTTCCGCGAGTTGAACGTTGATCTCTCACCGAATGTAGTGAGGCAACTCGTTGCCGAAGCCTTTGGCTCACCGCAGCTCATGCAAGCAATCTGTCTGAATTTTTGTTTCGAGAACGCTATAAGGGACGCGCTGCCAGACCAGGTCAGGATTGATCCCGATTTCGTGACGATGCAGCAGGTGTTTGAGCGCACATCGACCCTCACCAACTTCTCCTCCATGTTATCTCAACTTCATTCTGGCCCGAGACAGCGCGGCATGGATCGAAAAGTGTATCTATTTAACGATGGCAGTAAGGGCGACGTCTACCGCTGCGTTTTGCTCGCAATGAAAGCCGATCCGCCGCAGCTTGCGTTCAAATACGACGACCTACTCAAGCGCACCGCTGCGGTTTGCCTCGAGGATCGTCCATCCGGCTCGAGCGTCAGCCAAGCCTTAGAGCAGATGGACAAGCTCGCAAAGCTTGTCCAAGAAGCGACGGTTATCGAATGGGACGAGGACGTGCTCGATATCATCGAACCGTACTTTTTGTTCTTCCTACGATCATCGACTCATCTGAAGTCTATCGCCTAAATGGGCTATCATGGTGGAGCACCTCGGAATCGAACCGAGCTCAGCTTGCTTGCAAAGCATGCCCGCGGACCCAGCGCGTGCCCCGAATGTACGTTGAGGTACACTGACGTACCTCGGAGGATTTGGTGCCCGGAAATGGAATCGAACCACTGACGCGCACGCCTTCAACGTGCCGCTCTACCGCTGAGCTATCCGGGCGAAGTTGCGAGTTTGCGCAATTTCGCAAACCGCCGATTTGGTGCGGGCACCGGGAGTCGAACCCGGGCTGCCGGTGTGGCACACCGACCGACTACCGTAATCATTTACCCGCTTGAATTGGTGCGCAGAGACGGAGTCGAACCGCCACAGGTTTAACCGGCGCGTTTACAGCGCGTTGGGCTCGCCACGTGCCACAGTGTCTGCGCGCAATGGATCTGCTGCCGGGCCGAAGCCGATGCCGATGCCGACTGTCCCTTCCCAGTGCCTCCGAACTTAATCCGAGGTTGCGGGCCTAGCGCGCGGGCGCGACACCCGGCAGCAGAATTGGTTGCGGTGGAAGGGACTCGAACCCCCGACCTTCTGGTTATGAGCCAGACGAGCTGCCGCTGCTCCACCCCGCAATGATCGTGCCCGGGCTACAAACTCCCTGGGCGGCGCCGGCGTACATCCGGCCAGGCGCGATCGTTAGTCCCACGACTAAATTCAGTTCGTGGCGTAACTGAGTCAGGATTATCTTTCACGAAGGCCGAGACCCGCTAGAAATTCGGCGTCTTTTTGGCATTGGCTGACGTCCTTCCGCTTTTGGCAGTTCGCTTCAAACGCGCGTCTCTCCACGCGACATACGCTCAGTGCCTCTATTCCCCTGCCCTTGCCCCTAAGACAGTTGACGAATTGCACGTCGACGGGATCGCGGTTCTGCATCCTTTGCGCCGAAGCAGCGCCGGCCATACCGCAATCTATTTCAGCGTCCTGCACCGCACCGACGCGCGCCACGCAAGCTCGCTGGTAGGCCTCGATCTCGCGACTGCAAACCTGCATCACATCGTTGTCACCACCGTACGGCGGATGCAGATTGGAATGGGCTGCGCAATCGACGATACGTTCCTCAGCCAAGTCGAATGGCGTCTGTGCCGATGAGGTCCCGCAAACAAAGACGGCTACGAGCGCGACGAACATCAATGTGCATAGCCAGCGCTTCATTGGCAATCTCTGAAGTTGGCGGTTGGGGTAGGATTCGAACCCACGGTGCCTTGCGGCACTTCAGTTTTCAAGACTGCTGCCTTAAACCACTCGGCCACCCAACCAATCACGCAGTCCTATCCGCTGGCGCGGCAGGCGTCGGCTCCTTCAAGTCCACCGGCAGTGGCGGTCTCGACGCTTTTCGGACATCTGGCTTCCCCTGCTGGACTCGAACCAGCGGCCTCGGCCTTCGGACGGCCGCGCTCTCACTCCACTGAGCTAAGGGGAAAAACGAACCGGCGGCAGGCTTGCCGCCGCCGGCAATTACTTCTCGAGCTCGACGTCCCAGTACAGGAAGTCCTGCCAGGTCTCGTGCATGAAGTTCGGCGGGAACAGCCGCTGAGCAGCCATCAGATCGTGCTGCGACGGCTCGAACGGCGCCCGCAACGGCTTCAGGTGGAAGCGGTCCTTCCGCGTGTTGCAGGGGCTGCACGCCGCGACGATGTTCGTCCAGGACGTCTCGCCCCCATCCGCGCGAGGCACGACATGGTCGAACGTCAGCTCGCCCCGCAGGTGCTGCTCGCCGCAATACTGGCAACGAAAGCGATCGCGGAGGAAGACGTTGAACCGCGTGAAGGCGACCCGCGTCGGGGGCCGAACATAGTCGCGCAGCGCGATCACCGACGGCAGCCGCATCTCGGTCGACGGGCTGCGGATGACCTGGTCGTATTCCGCGACCACGACGTGAGATCCTTTCACGACGGCCTTGACTGCGATTTCCCAACCGAACAGCGACAGCGGGAAATAGGACAGCGGCTGGAAGTCGGCGTTCAACACCAGCGCCGGATTTGCGGCGAACATAGCGACCTCCATTGATTGCGTTGCGGTTTCTCGTTTCCAAGAAGAAATTCGGATCTTTTGTCGTGGTAGGCGCAGCCGGATTCGAACTGACGACCAAGCCGTTATGACCGGCCGGCTCTACCGCTGAGCTATGCGCCCGAATTGGTCGGAGTGTGACTTGAACCTGCGGCCCCCGTGTCCCGAACGCGGTGCTCTGGCCGGGCTGAGCTACACTCCGTTATGGCGCCCATGGCGAGGATCGAACTCGCCCTCCCGGATCGACAGTCCGGTCCCTTCGCCAGATGGGGACATGGGCAGAGATTGCTGATTTGCTGCTTTGCAACCAAGCTTCTGAACGGGTAAGGTTCGCGCGCCGTTTTTCATCCTGTCCACGGTTTTCATGTCAGTTCACGATCGCTTCGATCAGTTTCTTACCAACATAAGTCTTACGGATGCGCAGAAGCTCGACGGCGCTACCAAGCGCGGTAGCGTGTGCAAAGTGCTGAACGGCAAGTACTACAATTCAACCTCAGACACCGCGAACAGCATCTATGTTGGGTCCTGGGGGAAAGGCACTCGCACGCGCCCGCCGCGCGACGTGGATGTTCTCTTCAAGCTGTCAAATGAGGTGTATCAACGCTTCGAGCAGCGCACCGGAAACAAGCAATCCCAATTGTTGCAGGAGATCAAGAACGCATTGCTGGGCTCGTTCCAAAAGACCGACATTCGGGGCGACGGCCCCGTCGTGAAGGTTCCCTTCGGCACTTACGCAATAGAGCTCTTACCTGCTTTCGAACTGCAGAGCGGCCAGTACGGGGTGCCCTATACCAGTGCTGGTGGTTTCTACAAAACCGTCGATCCTGACGCCGAGGCAGCCGCTGTTTCCAGTTCGAACACCGCAACCAACAACAATACTCGAGATCTGGTCAGGATGCTCAAGGCGTGGCAGGCAAACTGCAACGTCCCGCTCAAATCATTTTATTTGGAGTTGCTCGCCATCGATTTCCTTAAGCAATGGTCGTATGCCGGAAAGAGCAAAACCTACTACGATTGGATGTGTCGTGACTTTTTCGCTTACCTGATCAACTGTGCCGACGGTTATTTGTATGCTCCTGGCACCTACGAAATTATGGCGCTTGGCAGCGCATGGAAATCAAGAGCAGAGACTGCCTATTCAAATGCCGTCGAAGCAACGAACGACGAAGAAAAATATCCTTCGCTAGCTGGCACTGAGTGGCAGCGCATCTTTGGAACGGACATTCCGATTTGATAGAAACACCGGCAGAAGCTCTACGCGCACAGTGCAAGCAACAGTGGGAACGGTGCCTCTACACATCGACCATGCTGTTTATCTGGGTGCGAACTCTAAGGAAGCTACGTATCGCCTTTGTTATCACGCCGATCGTTTTTGGCGCCATAGCCGGCTGGGATCTCATTAGCACCGACAATCGTTTCCGCGTGGCGACGGCGATACTAGCACTCGCGGCAGGTCTAATCCCTGCCGTTTATACCGCACTCAAGCTCGATGAGCACATACCTACCGCTACCCGGCTCGCAGGGGAGTACAAAAATCTCGAGATCATCTTCAAGGATCTAGGTCGCATAGGGCCAAGCAAGGAGATTGCTTGGTTCGAAGATGAATACAGAGCGGCCAGAGACCGGCTCCAGGCGGCAAACGCTGAAGCCTATACTGCACCTGAGTCATACTTCGAGAAAGCCAAAGCCAAGATCGAAAAAGGCCATTATACTTTTGAAGACGAGTAGATGGTGCGGCCGGCCGGAATCGAATCGGCATGGTTTCCCGTCAGCCTCTCAGACTGATGCGTCTACCTGTTCCGCCACAAGCGCTCTTTGTCGACGCCGTTTTCGAGCGGCGCGTTCATATTCCGCGGTGCTGGTCACACCTCGCAAGACCGGACATTTCCGCCACCCGAATACTTGGTGGCAGTTCGGGCACAAGAATTTCAGGTTTTCCGCCTCGTTGTTGCAAAAATCACCGTCGCAGTGCTCAACCTCGAGCCTCAATTCCTTCTCGCGCCAGATTGGTGGGATCTCGCATTCTGCGCAAACGTATGGGCGACCGGACTCGATCAACGCTCGCCGAAGAACGAAGGCCTCGACTCGTTGAGAACCCGTCGGGCGCCGAACAAGAATTTGCTGCCATGGTCGCTTAGCAGTCCCTCCTTTGCGATTTGGCCCCCGGTTTCGCGTCTTGCCTAAAAAGTGCGACGTGTCGATCTCAAATCGCTTTAGCAGGCTGCCAATGTGGGTATACGTTCCACCCGCGAGCCTCAAATCAAGTCGGCGCAAAACATCGGCGGTCGACAGGCTATCTGCGGCTGCTGCCGCCAATACTTCCCTCGTGTATTTCATGCCGGGAGTCTACCCGCGGTCGAGCGGTGGATCGGTAAGGTAGTTGGCAGTCATCCACCGCCGAATTGGAGGACCTGGTCGGACTCGAACCGACGATGGCTTGCGCCGACGGACTAAGAATCCGCTCCCTTAGCCGCTGGGGGCACAGGTCCGTTGATGGAGGATCCGGGTGGTTTCGAACCACTTGCGCACGGGTTAAAAGGCCGCTCCATCTCCAGTCAGGTATAACGCTCCGGATCCATCTTCCCGATGGTTGCGGCGGCGAGCCGCTCCGGTTTCGCGTGGCGCGCTGCGATGGCGTCGCCCTCCGCCTTGGCGCGCGCGAGCGCGGCCTGGCTCTCGGCCGACAGGACGTGCACACCCGGCGGCAGGATCGCCGGCGGCATGCGCTGCATCAGCGTCGTCAGAACAACCATGATCGGCGTCCTCGTTGTTGGTGCTCCAGTCAGGAATCGAACCTGCGTCAACCGCTTATCGAGCGGTCGCACTGCCACTGTGCTACAAGAGCGTTGAAGTTGGTGCGTCCGGATGGAATTGAACCACCGGCATCGACCATGTCGAGATCGCGCTCTACCACTGAGCTACGGACGCGAATTGGTGCTCCCGGCTCGGATCGAACGAGCGCATGTCGGTGTGTAAAACCGATGCCTTAACCGCTTGGCGACGGGAGCGAAGACATGCAAGACCGGATCGCGGCCGAGCTCCTCGAGATTGAGGCCATTCTCATGGACGATCGTTTGGCCGAGGAAGACCGCGCTGCGCTTCACGGCGCTCAGCAGGCGCTCCGCAACGCTTTGGATCCGAACACTTGGCAACCTGCATCCCTAACGTTCTATCGTCTCGGTGCGCGCCCAACGCTTGCCGGACCGGCGCAGCATTGATGGTGCCCCAGGCCGGGCCCGAACCGGCAACAGAAACTGCTTTCGAGGCAGCGGCATCTACCATGTTCCGCCACCGGGGCAGTTGTTTCAAATTGAAATAGCTGGTGCGGACGGAGGGGATCGAACCCACACTCCGAAGAACCGGTTCCTGAGACCGGCGCGTCTACCAAATTCCGCCACATCCGCAATGATGGTGGTGCCACCGTAGGCTTCTGGCGTTTGCACCTGCCGCGAGCGTCACGGCACCGACAAACGTCGACGCCTGGGTGACGCCGCCGCTCTATACCGGCAAGAATCCCAACATTATGTCCACCCGCTATGATGCAAGCCCAGCGATCAATGCGCATCGGCGTTCGTGTAGGCATCGACAACATCCCGTTTTCACGCAGGAATGACTCGTTTGGCCCGCCATGGCGCCGACTTTACGGGGGCGCCGCTCGCGCAGTCACGCCTTCGTGCTATGCGCATCCCGGTGTGATTTACGCCCTTGGAAGCGCGTGCCTCGTAGCTTCCCCCGTGCTAGACAACACGAGCCAAGCCATTGGTGGTTTTTTGGCAGGAGAAAGGAGAAAAAAATGCGCGCCGAAGAAGTGCGAGTCACGATCGGCATCGCCGGTAGAACCGGCAATGCCGTCTTGGTCCTCGTCATCGTGCTTACCTGGATCACGGCCTGCCAGTACGTGTTCTAAACGAACTGGCTTTGACAACTGAGGCGTCACGCCGGTGGGTTGCAGCCATCGGCGTGACGAAAACTAGCACCTCTTGGCTGATCAGAACAAGCCCGGATCGTTGGTGCCCGCAGCATGGGATCGAACCTGCGACCTCTCGCCTACAATGCGAGCGCTGCTACCGCTGAGCTATGCGGGCGTGGTGCCGGCGGCCAGATTTGAACTGGCGACCTTCGCGTTACGAGTGCGCTGCGCTACCGCTGCGCCACGCCGGCGAGAGAGAAATTCACAAACGGCCGGGACGAGCCCGGCCAATAGAAAACCTATCGCTGCCTGAAACCACCGTTTGCCGCTCCACTGAAAGAGACCGGTACCGGTCAGCGAGATCGCCTTATGTCCTTGCGGGGGCGACCATCCCGTAGTCGAAATTCACGTCATGCAGCCGTGCGCGCGCCGCGGCGGTGCGGCTGCGCTCGGTTGAGGTAATCGAGGTAGATCTTGCGAGCCTGGGCCTCGGTCACGCCGCGGCGAACCACAACGGTCCGCACGAAGGCGAGCGCTACCGGAGAGGAGAAAATCCTCTGCTGGGCGCGGTTCTCGAGTCCTGTGGTGGTGTTGGTGCGGGCCATCTGCCCTCTCCGCCTGATGTGGCGGAGGGTGGATTCCCGCCGCCGGTTACGCTCTTGCTATCCTGGATGTCCCGAGATTTTCGGGGCGTAGATAGCTTGGACCTTGCTTCGTCACGGACATGCGCGACCAATCGCACGGCCGAATAAACGGCAGCGCGGCGGCGGCTTTCGCGACGATATGTGAGCGTGATCGCAACACAGCTTTGGTCCTCAGAGCCTGCAAATCATTTGCCGGCGGTTCGATGGGGCAGCGGTATGCGCAGAACTTCGCGAATCCGTCAAGTCCCCTGCTTCCCACAATCGCTGAGCGAGGCATCCGTTCGGCGCCGCCACGGGCAGTATGGCGTCTCGGGTAACTCCCTCAACATATGGACGATTTGACTCTCGCGGAGCACGCCGCATTCACTGCGGCATCATGACCGAAAAAATTTCTCCGGAGTCCTCCGCGCTGACGCGTCGACCGATGGAAGAGCGCATTGGCTGGCACGTTTACTACACCGACGTCTGTATCGGATGGATAGCCGCCCGGGCCGGCGTCCCGCACGAATCCGATCAATGGGCGTGGTCATGCGGGTTCTATCCAGGAGCTCCACAGCACAGCGAGCGCGACGGCAGCGCGGTCGACTTCGAGGAAGCTCGAGTTCGCTTCGAGTCCGCATGGCGCGATCTGGCTGCTGTCCTTACCGAGGCCAATTTGAAGGAATGGCGCGATCAGCGCGACTGGACCGAACGAAAATATGCAATGGGCGCGGGGCGAAAAGTTGCCTTCTCAAATTCCGTGCTCGCGGATGCGGTGCCCCTGCGGTGTCGAATTCGACAGCCACGTCCTCGCCGACAACCTCACCCACGTTCCTCACATCACGGCCGCGCAGAAGCGCGATGGAATCGCACGATGAAAAAGATGAAGGCAGATCTGCCCTGGTCGGACCCTGAAAAGGCGGCTCGCCGGCTGCTGAAATACGCTCAGGAATTCAAGCCGATCCAAGAGGGCCGGATCTATGTCGAGGTGCTCAACCGTCCCTTCATTGACCAGGACAAGGGAACGCCGGCGCAATACACCGCGGGCATGAAATACGCCAAAGATCACGGGTGGCTCGAACCGATGCACGAAGGTGGCACCTTCACGCGGATCACCGAGGCCGGCAGGCAGATTGAGCCATTTGAGAATGAAAGCGCTGCCTGATGTGCAACCTGTATTCGATCACGACCAACCAAGCGGCGATCGCGAGCCTATTCCGGGTCATCAACCGTTACATCGGCAATTTGCCGGCGATGCCGAGCGTTTTCCCAGATTATCCGGCACCGGTCATCCGCGACGGCGCAGGAGGCCGCGAAATGACGTTGATGCGATGGGGCATGCCCTCACCGCCGCAATATGGCGGCCCGCCGGTAACGAACATTCGAAACGTGAAGTCGCCGCATCGGAAGCGCTGGCTCAAGCCGGAAAACCGCTGTCTGGTGCCGTTCAACAGCTTCTCGGAATACGCGCCAGAGCCCAATCCCGAAACCGGCAAGAAGGACGTCGTCTGGTTCGCGCTCGATGACGATCGGCCTCTGACCGCCTTCGCTGGGATCTGGACCGAGTTCTCCGGCGACCGCGGCACCAAGGCCAAACCTGTACCGGGCCCGCACCTGGTCTATGGTTTCCTGACGACAGAGCCCAATGCGGTGGTGGCGCCGATCCACCCCAAGGCCATGCCTGTCATCCTGACGACGGACGAGGAACGAGACGTCTGGATGCGCGCGCCGTGGGACGAAGCCAAGGTACTCCAGCGTCCGCTGTCTGACGAGTTGCTCAAGGTTGTGGCGCGGGGCGTCTCCAAGGAAGACCGAGCGGCCGCATGACCAAAGCCCTGGCATGTCCCGCCTGCGACGATACCGGATGGGTCTGCGAGAACCATCCGGGTCGTCCGGCGTTCGGCGATCGCGCCTGCGAATGCCGCGGCGCCGGCGCGCCTTGCCCGAAATGCAATCAAATCGGCGAGCGCGAGACACCGCGTCTGCCGAAGGGATTCAAACCGGTCATCGACAAGAAGGGCTGGCGGCATTGATGCCCAAGAACGTCCGGCAGCCGCTCGACCTGCCCGCCAGAGGGGACGTTTTGTGGTTGGCGGACCTAACTTAACCGTGACCGAGGCGGATTCGCCTTCTAGCGATCCATCGCCTATTTTATGGCCGGGTCAGTGGAGTTCCAGCGTATGGCGTCGCCCTCGATTGTTCCGAACGACCGGCTCGATAAGGATTTCTACCTCGTCCTGGAGGACTTCCCGAGCGGCGCCGCGTTCCGGGAGACCGATGAGGGAGTCGACTACTCCACGCTCATCAACAACCTCCTCTCGGGACAGTACGACCAGGCGCTGCGGGTCGTCGGGTTCAATCCGGCGGAGGGCTGGTCCAGAGACGCTTCCGAGGATGTCGCCCGCGAACTGGAGCGGCGGGTCGGGGCAGAGGGCCGGGAGATCTCAGACGCCCTGAAGGACTTCATCGAAAGCCACATCGGACGGAAGATCGGCGTGCAGCTGGCGCTGCCCTTGTGCGTGAGCTAGTGTTTTAGCCTACCCGCTCTAAGGTGCTGAGCATGGCCGACGACGACCGTATTACACTGATCATTGAGGGCCTCCCCCAAGATGATGGGCAGGTGCGCCTGGGTGCGTTCATGTCTCAGCTCCAAAATCTGAGTGCGACCATCTCTAAACTCGATCGTGATGCAAACGAGGGGAAGCCGGCGACCTACTACCGTATCGCTGAGCTTTCCTATAATAGCCCCGTGCGGGTGGTCTTGGAGCCGCAGTCGCTTCCAAAGCATCCCTATGTCGGCCACGCGATCATCGAAAGCCTCGAACACGTCACGCTCGCGCTTCAAAGCGGCGAAGACCTAGCCGGGTTCGACGCCGACCTGCTTGAGGACATCCGCGGCTTGGCGCGGCCTGTTGGGAAGTCCGTCGCGAACGTCACCCTTCTTTTCAACAAGCATCGCTTCGACTTCACTCCAAACGTGACGTCAAAAATTGAGGCTGCGCTGGCAGTCGATGAGGAGTGCGAGGGCACGATTGAGGGGATGCTCGAACAGATCAATCTCCACCATGGGGCCAACGTGTTTAACATCTACCCCGACGTGGGCCCAAGGAAGGTTACCTGCCACTTCCCAGCTCGCCTCTACGATGAGGCCGTCTCGGCGATCGGACGCAAGGTCGAGGTCTCCGGCACGCTCCATTATCGAAGTGGAGCATCCTTTCCCCATCAGGTGCAGGTGTCGCATATCGAGGCATTTCCGCCTGAAAGCGAACTGCCGAATTGGGACGACCTGCGTGGGATGGTTCCTGGTGCAACCGGGGAGATGACCAGCGAGGAGTTCATCCGGGAGCTTCGTGATGGCTGGTACTGATCCAGTGTATTATTGGGATTCGTGCCTCTTCCTGGCCTGGATCAAAGACGAAGAGCGCCCGACTGGCGAAATGGATGGCGTCAGGGAAGTCGTCGAGCGCTTCAAGCGGCGTGAGGTTAAGATCATCACGTCCGTGCTGACCACTACCGAAGTTCTTGAGAGCCGACTTCCTGCTGGAATGAAGCGACTGATCGACGGGATGATGAAACGAGTGTCCAGGATCAGCATGGACACGAAGGTCGCGGCGATGGCCCATGACCTGCGTGACTATTACGCAACCCGGCGGCCCTCCGGGAAAATGCTTGCGGTGCCGGATGCGATCCATTTGGCTACCGCCATCCTGTACCGGGCGACCGAGTTTCACACCTTCGACGGCGGCAAAACGGGAAAATCGCTCGGCCTGTTGCCGCTATCGGGGGACGTGGCAGGACATCGGCTCGTAATATGCAAGCCGCAGGCTCGGCATCCTCAGCTCGATCTGCGGAAGCCGGCGCTTGATCCGCGATGACTCGCATTTTGGCGGGCGGTGCATAGATCCCGGCCATGTCCAAACAGTTCGAGTTCTGCAGGCCGGTTCCCAAAGAAGTAGTACCGTCCGGCCCCGATTGGATCCACGAGGTCAAGTACGACGGCTACCGCGGGCGCGTGATCCGCGACGGCGATGTCGTGAAGGTGCTCTCTAAGGGCGGCCTCGACTGGACCTGGCGCTTCCCGATGATCGCCGAGGCGGCGCGGAGGATGAAGGAGCGCCAGTTCGTGATCGATGGAGAGATCTGCGTGCTCGACGTCCGCGGCATCTCGCAATTCGACTGGCTACACTCCGGCAAATACAACGACGACGCCCAGCTGTACGCCTTCGACATCATCGCTCTCGACGGCGACGACCTGCGCCCCCTGGAACTGGATGAGCGGAAATCCACGCTGGCCAAGATCCTTGCCCGGCGGCCCGAGGGCATCTTCGTGGCGCCATTCGAGCGCGGTGAGATCGGTCCGGAGCTCTACAAGGCCGCCTGCGGCATGGAACTGGAAGGTATCGTGTCCAAGCACATCCGCCGCGGCTACCGGCCCCGGACCTGCGACTGGGTGAAGGTGAAGAACCGGGCGCACCCCGCGTACCGCCGTGTCATGGATCAGTTCGGTTAGGGCGGCGCGCTCGGCCGGCGGCCATCAGGGCACTAGAGCGCGGAGCGCTGGCTATTGCGCGATGAGAGCGCCGACCTCGTAGGCGAGCGCGAGCAGGCTGATGCCAACCAGCAAAATCATTGCGGTCGGAAACAGTGATCTGGGCTTAGCGGAAATCGCGACATCGCTCATGCAACCAGACATAGTTCCGGCCGGTCGTAAGCGCGATTTTCTTCGCACGCCGGCGGTTTTGATGGATTGCCCTGGTATCGGGCGATACCGAGCCGTTCAGGCAGTGGCGGCTTTGTGGAAGTTGAAGGGCAGCAGGTCTGTAATATCGGCGTCGCCGGCGCGCTGAGGCAATTCGGTGAGGACGTGGCGCAACCACGCTAACGGCTCGACACGTGAGGCGCGGCAGGTCAGCATCAGGCTATAGACGACGGCACTGGCCTTGGCTCCGTCCACGGTATCGCTGAACAACCAACTCTTCCTGCCAGTTGCAAAAACCCTGATGTCGCGCTCCAGAAGATTGTTGTCAATCGGCATGCTGCCGTCCCCGGTGTAGCGCGTCAGATATTCCCATTGGTTTCGGGTGTAGGATACGGCGTCGCCGAGCTTGCTGTCAGGCAAGACCTTCGGGGCCATGTCATCGAGCCATACTTTGAGAGCATTGAGGATGGGGACACTATGTTGCTGGCGGAAGCGGCGAATGCAGTAGGCCTGTGTTTCACCCTTCTCCGGTATTCCGTCCCACGCCCGCCTTTCAACCCGGTAGAGCTGTTCAAAGAACCGCAGCGCTTGCTCGGGCGGACCGCCGCCCTTCTTCCTGGCTTTGAGGGCATCGACAAAGCGCCGCCGGGAGTGGGCCATGCATCCAATGTGGGTGGCCCCTTCCAGCGTGCGCCATGCGGTATAGCCGTCACTCATTACAATGCCACGGTAATCGCCGAGGAAGGCTTGCGGGTGGATTTGGCCGCGGCCCGGCTGATAATCCAGAAGAACGATCGGCTCGTGGCTGCCCTTGCCGCTGCGATAAGCCCACATGTACGATGTGCTGGTGGCCCGTTTGTCCTTCTCCTTGAGGACCTGAACCGTTGTCTCGTCGCCATGGATGAGAGGTTGTGATCTGAGCCGCAGCTTCAGGGCGTCGTAGATGCGATGCAGATGCTTCTCGCTCGAGCCAATCACCCAGTGGCCCAAAGCGCCGCGGCTGACAGGAACACCTGCACGTTCGAAGGCCTGCGCCAGGCGGTAGAGCGGCGTGCCATCGACATATTTGTGAACCAGCGCGAACGCCAGCGTCGAGGGCGTGGCAACGCTGCCCGGCAATGGTTGCGGCGGCATCGGCGCGGTCACGACAGGGGCGTGGATCCCGGTGCGATCGCAATGGCGGCACGCATATTTGAAGCGCACATTCTGTAAAACCTTCGCCTTCACCTCGATATGAAGTTGCTCGGTGACAGCCTCGCCCATGCGATGCATCTGGCCACGGCAGCAAGGACACGCCTTCTGATCGTCGGACAGGTCATACTCGACGCGCTCACGAGGTAGGTTCCCCGGCAGCGGCTTGCGGCCGCGCTTCTTTCCCATTGTGTTTTCGACGGGTGGCAAGCCCGTGTCCGGAAGTTCGGCGATATTGTTCGTTTCACTGCCGGCGTCCTCCTCATCGGAGGCCTGCTCGGCTTCATTGAAGAGACGATCAACATGCTTTTCGCTGCGCGGCGCAAAACGATGCAGGCGTGCCAGCGCCAGTTCTTCCTCGAGCTTGGCGACGCGGTCGGCGAGTTGATGGTTCTCCGCCTGCAGCGCAGCAATGCGTGCCAACAGCACTTCAACACTCGGATCGCCGGTTCGATTCATCGAATTCTTGAATCTGAACCGTACCGACGCGTCAACCGCTCAACTCGAGAGCTCAGCCGGCAACCTGATATTGCCGCACCGGATGGCGGACCATCGCATCGATATCGATGCCGTCAAGGATCCAGTGCAATTGCTCCGTCGTCAGCGTGACGATCGCCTCCTGGCGGCGCGGCCATCGGAACCTGTCTTCGGTCAGCCGCTTCAGGACCAGTACAAAGCCGGACCGATCGAAGAACAGAAGCTTCATCCGGTCGCAACGGCGATTGCAGAACGCAAAAACCGCCGGAGTGAATGGATCGAGCGCCATCGTCTCCTGGACCAGGACCGCAAGGCTGTTGATGCCAGCCCGGAAGTCGATCGGCTCACGGTGCAGATAGACCTGCAGGTCATCGCCCAGTCTAAACATCGCCCAGCGCTCCGATGATCGCCGTCAATGCATCCACATCGCCGCATTCCAGCGCGAGCTTCACGCCATTCGGCAGCGACACGCTCACTTTGGCCGGAGAACAAAAAGCTGGAGTCCCTTTGGGTTCCGAACCACGCACTTCATCGTAAGCCGGCAAATCAACCGTCGCCACGCTGTCTTTTCGCGACAGGTCCCGCTCGGACTTCCCCTCAAGCTGAACCGGGATGAACGCCGGGCGTGAGGACGGCGGCAGCGACCTGGTCGCGCTGTGCTTCTTGATCCACTTCCGAAGGAGGTTCGCGTTGACCCCATGTTCGAGTGCAAGCCTCGATACCGAAACCCCAGGCTCAAGGCAGGCCGCGACAAGACGCTCTTTCGATGCCGCCTCGTAGCGCCGGCGACCGTTCCGGCCGACAAGCCTGACCCGCAGTTTCTGATCATCGTCGCTCATCACAAGGTGTCCACCTATTTTGGTGGACACCTCATGCATCAGGACTCTCAAAAGCAAAAGGTGCGGAGAAATTCGCGCTTACGGCCGGTCGCCTATCATATCCGGACTGATACGGAGAGCGTCCAGAAACGCAAAAAAGCTCGGCCATCCCTCTCGGGACAGCCGGGCAAAGTTGAGGTTCGGGTCGTAGTCCGGGATGCCGCGGATAGCTTCGCGACACTCCTTGGTCACCGTCGCAACTTGGAGGGCAACGACGGATCCATCACGGCGCGGGCATGCACCGGATCAGTTTTCCTCATGATGAAATGGATGCGAGGATAAAGCACATCGCCACCACCAACAGGCCGGTGAAGGCAACTCCGAACCCCATATTGGTCTCATCGACCGACTTCGCGATATTCACCATCACGAACCCAGCAAGCACCGCGACGACGCCGGCCCCGGCGGCGATTGTGACGATTCGGTCCATGTTGCCGCCTATGGGATGTGGGAAAGCGTGACGGCGATCGCGGCCGCTACGATGGTGGTGAATATCCAGACCCTCCTGCCCCAGCGGTCGGGTGCGAAGACCCGAATGACGCAGGCCACGCCGAGGATCTGGACAAGGGCGGTGACCAGCAGCACCGGGCTGTGCAGCATGGAATCGGCATCCATGCCGCTGTTGTCGAGGTGGCGCCAATACCAGATCCAGATCCGGGAAGCGGCCTCGGGCGCAAAGGTGACCAGCAACGATATCGCGGCCTGAAGGCGGACGCGCTTGACGCCGTTCTCCACGATCTCGCGGACCATGTAGACGCCGAACATGAAGCAGGCAAAGATAAGCAGAAACGCCAGCGTACCGTTAGCTCCCTCCAGAAACTTTAGCATTTCAATTCCCTTGCCTATGTCCGAACGACCGCATGTCATGAACGAGTTGCGCAATTTCGTCGTGCCGGGGCGATGTGTGCGCGGACTCGCTCGACGAACGCGAAAGGCTTACTGCTTCACGAAGCCTACCCTGCGCCTGGCTGATCTCTCGATCGGCGGTATCGAGGCGGCGCATTGTGGCGTTGTGGTCATGCAATGCATTTTCGACTGATGCCTTTTCGATTTCCTCGTCATCGAACGGCCGAATGAAGTGGTGTCGAATGATGTAAATCTGGCGCAACATTTTCCGGTAGAGGCTCATCGCGGCCTCCGCAAAAGGGCCCCATCAATTTTTGACGCGATACTATCTATCTTCACCTTCAATTCATTGGCCGCGGCCGCCGCCGCTGCGCTGCTATCCCTCGAGACCGTCACGGAGCCGGTGAGCACTCGGACGGCTTCAGCGTGAGCGGCAAATGCGCTGATCAGGTCCTTCAACTTCTCGATGTTGTTGCCGTGGTAGAATTCTATGCGCTGGTTCACCATCTCGAACGCTGTGGCCTGCACCTTGATGGCTTCGGCGAGCGCTTCCGTGACGCGGTTTCGCTCCTCGGTCGCTTCCGCGACCTTGGTCAGCGCCGCATTGTTGGCCTCGACCAACTTGCTGAATGTGGCGAGCTCCGTCTTCCGCTCCGCGTGTAGCCGGTTGTTGATCCGGAAGAGGACGACGAGGCCAGTGACGAGCGCTGCGATCGTGCTCAGAAGCACGGTAATGACGGCGCCGGCAAAGCCCATGCCGGCGAGCGTTTGGGTCACGATCTCCGGCGTGCCGGCGGCGCCCATCATCGCTTCCCCGCATTCTTGTGCCGAGCGCAGGCGCGGGCGACGTCGCGGTCACCGATCGCCTGCACGGCGACCGCGGCGAGCGCGCTATTCGGCGCCGCTCTCATTTCGGCGGCAACCTGCTTCTGGAAGTCCTGGGACCAGGCCCGAACCGGCGGACAAACAACCGCGGGCGCCTGATCTGGCATGATGCAAGTAAGCTGGACCGCGATGAAGGCCCAGCCGGTGCAGGTGAAGGTCAAGCTGAGCCCTCCTCGAGCCGCTTGATGGCGTCGTCGACAGACTTAGGGGCGTTCGTTCGCGCCTCGAGCTCGGCCTGTTGCGCATCAATCGTGGCATTCTGCTGTTGGACGGTGGCCTGAGCCGCGCCGAGATCCTTGGCGTTTTGGTCGGCCCGCTGCCGCGCCAAGAAGTCGTTCAGCGAGCTCCCGAAGGCGCTGAAGAACGCCTCCAGGAGCGGCTGCAGAGCGGTCAGGACGGCGGCTAACGTTGCCCCGCTGAACATGAAGCCCCCTTACGTTTTGGAGACGCTCGAGACCGCGGCGGTGACGTTCGGGACGGCATCCGGCGCAAGGTTCAGGCGGGCGATGATCTTCTCAGCGATGGCGTCCGGGCCACCCATCCAGGAGGTCAACCAATCCGGCGAGTGGTCAAGGACGTACTGCAGAGCCTGTGCCAGCACCTGGTTATGCACGTCGACGGTCAGTGCCTTATCCTTCGTGGCGTCCTTCACCATGTTGATGGCGTAGTCGATCCCCTTCGAGATGAGCTGATCGGCGCGCATGGAGACGATGACGGCGTAGATCTGCGCGGGGAGCTTCCGGAGCAGCCAGGTCACGAAGGCGAGGATCAGCGTTCCGATGGCGCTGGCCCACTGCGAGATCGCGGCTCCATATGCCCACGTCACCTTGGTGGTGTCGCTGGTTGCCTGAGCGACGGTCTCGGGAGCCGTGGCATCGGCCGCGAAGGCAACGTCGATCGCAAGGGATGCGCCGACAAGCACAGCAAATACGAGCGCGAACGGCCGCACACTCCGCGGCAGGACGATGGCGGCCAGCACCAAGCCGAGCAGCACGACGATCAGGGTGCCGGTCGGATCGAAGGCTTGCCCCACGGCAGCGAAGGGCGACTTGGAGCCTGCCAGCGCCAGGCTCGGCGCAAGCAAAAGCGGCGCGGCAAAAGCCGCGCTGTAGATGCGGTTCATTTTTCACCTTTTTGGATGTGGAAATGCGCGAGGTCCGTCGCGCGGCGGGCTATGCGACCTCAAACGGATCAGCGAGATCCGTCAGGCCTCATTCGTGGACACGCGGCCGTCACTGCGAACGACCGGAAGATGATTGAAGCCGATCTGGCTGGCCGGCGGCGACGGCACATCCTTCGGCCACCAAAAGCCCTGGTTGAGGCGCGACGTCGCGAAGGGCTCGATATTGACGGCGTCCGACTGGTTGCCACCGAGCCCCATGACGTTACCATGCTGATCTTTGCCGACCACGACCGTGATGTGTCCACCGCCGGTCCGCTTCATCGGAGCGAAGGCGCCGACCGCCGGACCGGCAAGCTTCATGGCCGGCCAGTTGCCGGCGAAATCCAGCGCCCACAGCGTCTTGGTGCCCTTGAGGCCAACTTTGGTCAGGATGTGGTTGGCGAAGAGAGCGCACCATGGGATCGAGTCATGGGTGTACTCAGCCGCGATGTCGCCGCCCTCGTCCTTTGCCCAATCAATGATGACCGGGTTGTCCTTCGAACCAGTCCCCTCCTTCGTTCCGATCAGCTTGATGCCGGCTTCGAGCCAAAGCGGTCGGCCGATCTCCTTCGCTGGAGCCGGAACGGGAGCCCTCCCCGCTACTGCCAAATCGAGCGCCGCGCCGGTGAGCGGCCCGACCTCGCCATCGACATAGAGCCCGGCGCGCTTCTGGAACGTCTCGACCGCCGTATCGGTCGCCGGACCAAACCAACCCGTGCCGGTAAGAGCATATCCGACGGATTTCAGCGCGAGTTGGACCTGTTTGACAGCGTCGCCCGATGCGCCCATGCGCAAGGGTTTCGCCGCCACGAGGGCTGCGATCGTCATCCCAGTTCTCCTTTGCTCATGAAAAAAGCCGCTCGGAAGCGGCCTCGGTGGAGCGGCTAGTCAGCCGGCCTAGACGAGCGCATTCGCTCGTCTCAGCAAATTGTCGACCTGCTGATCCGTCAGGCTTATCGTCGTGATCATGTGTTGAACCAAAGGATCAGCCCGCCGGATCTCGGTCGCGAGATCCCACTCCTCCTGGACATTTGCGTCCGCCGCAATCGCGGCCTTGACCGCCGCCCATGTGCCGAGCTCGTCGAAAGCTCGTTTCAGGCCGAGCTTGGTGCAGGAGGCCGGCACCGGCGCCGGCGGATTCAAAAACGCCATGACAGCCGGGTCGTCATCCGCGATCTGCTCGGTCACGATCGGCGCCGGCTGCTGACAGGCGAACCATCCAACGATGGCGCCATCGCTGTTTCGTACTACAAATCCCATGCTGCCCTCTCCTATTCGAACGGATCGTACCAACCGCGCGTAACGAGCCGAAATGTCGTGTTTGCAGCAGACGACCGCGCTGCAACCTGTCGTGCGGTGTCCGTCCAAACGCGGACTTCGGTCATGTTGCCGCTGGTTGCAGTTGATGCCTCAACACCAGTGCCGCCGGTACCGTAGCCCGGCGCGTTGTCGACCAGAGCGGTGTCGTGAACCCACCAGACCGTATTCTGCACTGCGTTCCAGGCGATAACCGTCAGAATTGCTTGCACTTGCACGCCGGGCGGAATGCTGCCCAGTGCGAATGTTTGCAGCGTCGTTCCGATTGTGGTGTTGACGTCAAAGGAACTTCCGGTCCACCAAAACTCTTTGCCGCGCTGAAGGATCGGTATGAAAGTGCTGGATGCCGTTGACCACCAAACCGCACCGATGCGCCTGCAAAGCGTGTAACCAGATGGAAGCGTCGGCGTCGTCGCACTCAATGAAATGAGAATATCGGTGTTGCCGCTACCGACTGGATTCCTGATTACGAATACATGATAGAAGCCGGCCGCGATTGTTCCGGTGTCCAAAGCACCGTTGCCGTTGCCAGTGCTCCAAGCGGCAGACGTCTTCGCGATCGACGCGCTAAGCGCAATCATATCGAGTTGATTGCGATCACACGCTACACCGGGAGACACGATGAAACTTGCAACACCGCTCGCCGTGATTTTCAATCCTGCCAAATTTCCCAGCAGCAATGCAGGAATACCGAGATTGACCACCGCAACCGGCTTGTTTGTCAGCTCGGCAAGATTGAGGCTCGACGTCAGGTCGCCCGCGCCGGGTTGCCCGACGTGATTGAAATTCCAGTCACTGAACGTGCCGACGCCGTTCACCTTGTCGACCGTCATCGTGATGATCTGCGCAAGGGGATCGTAGAGACAAACGCCCTCCATCCAATTGGTCGGCGAGGCATTCGACGATGCGCGCAGCCGGACGCCGTTCTGATACGAAAACCCTGTGACCGCCGAGAACACTTTCGTTCCCGTGCCGATCAGCAGCGCCGTCGCGCTCGTTGCCTCCGTTGCACTCTGACCGATAAGCAGCCATTTGCCGGCCGCCAGGTCTGTTGCGAAGCTTCCTGACAGATGCGCGACGATGCACAGATAGATGTTCTTGTTAATCGGATGCACGACGACCGACGCAGGCGGTGCGGCAACGTAATTCGTAGCCGTTGCCCAACTCGTTGTGTTGCTCCACGGCACTGCGCCGGTATCACCCTTGTCGCCCTTGGCCGCCAGCACCTGCCAGTATGTCCCATCCGGAGCGGGATGGCCGGATCCTGGCGTCGGGTTGATCCAAACATATGACGTGCCGGCCGTCGTCTGGACATCGCCCACGGCATAGGTCGCAGCGTTGTCGTAGACACCTCGAAAGTTGAACCCCCTGTAGATCCCAAGGTAGGACCACGCGCCGCCGGCATGGAACCACATCTTTCCGGTTGAAGGCTGCAGCGCGTACTGACCGTCCGAACCGAGCGAGGGATCAGGTACGGTGAGTGATGCGTCCACAAACCAAAAGAAACCCGACGTGTTGAGCGCCGCGACCAGCGTCGAAACGTCAGCCATCGCCTGCGCGCCGGCAATGCGCTGCGACGATACTTTCCAGATCACATAGGCGACACCGGCCTGCGCGCCACCGCCCCAAGGTGGAATGACGAGGTTCGTCGGGTCGGTGACGTCAGCGATGATCGTCTGAAAGTTGCCGATCTGCAGGATATCGCCAGGCCGAACATTGGTCTCGGACCAGATCGCCCCGACTCCCGTGACTGTCGTTCCGTTTGCCGCGACCGAGATCGTTCCTGTCGAGTAGCTCGAGAGCGCCGTCATTGGCTACGGTCCTTCCTGCAAAAAGATGCGAGACGTCAGCGGCGGCGCTGCGGTCGCGTCAGCTTCGGCCTGGATCGCCTCGAGCTCCGCGACTGTCTTGGCCGCGCGCGTCCGAACGACGAATGAGCGCCGCTTGTTTTCTTTGGACATGAGCTCGTCCGGCTTGGCGAGGATCGTTTGCGCCAGCGCCTGCGGCGTGACGCCCTCGACCACCGCCGCCGCCGTGAACTCGGCCGATGGCTCGCCCCCTGCAGCAACCGCGGCAGCCAGCGCCCGCTTGCGATCGTGCGCGATGTCGTGACCGTCGACCATGTAACGCTCGTTGACGAGCGCCTCGACGCGCTTCCGCTTGACCTCGATTACACTCACCCTCATGGCGCGATCGCCTCGACGTCCAGCCTCTTGAGGCGATATGGATGCGCCGGCGCGATAAAAATCGCGTAGCTGCCGGGATGATCGACCGAGAACTCGAGCTTTCCGTCGGTCACATGCTCGAAATGCACCATCGCACCGTCGAACGCGACCGTCGCATCGAACTCCGCCGGCGAAACGGTCAGCTCGAGCAGATCCTCGCCGTCCGCCTTGACCGACCGGACCTCGCCGGAGATCTCGACGTCGAGCTTCGGCACAACCTGGCCGTCCCTCACCCAGGCGTCCGCGATATCGACCTCGCCGTCATAGAGAATGTGCGGGATGCCCATCTCCGCATACCTCTCGGAGAGTGCATCCATCCCCATCTCGACCTGGAGCGTGACAGCCGTAATGAGGCCATTGTCATCGTGGCGGACGATCACCTTCGGCCTGCTGGCGGCTGCGGGCTCCTCCACAGCTGCCGGCTCTCCGTCGGACACGGGCGCCTGCCCGTCGCCGCCGGCCGGCATATACCCGGCGACGGCCCATGCCCCGTCGAGCATTACCCCCGTCATCCCGCAATCCTCCTGAAAAGCGCGTAGTAGAGCCGCCCGACCGCGTTGCCGAATTTGAACCGGAACTGCAGCGACGAGGTCGTGACCTGCGCATAAACCCAATAGTCGGAGTTGTTGCCCCGAAAGTTGGTAAAGCCCAGATACTGGCTCCCAGGCGCGAGCGTGATGTTTGTGTCCGTGTAGGCCGCTAGGAACGGCACAGCATCGAGCGTCGACGGAAAGAGAAACGTCGCGACGGAATTCTGCGAGCTATCCAGAGTCCCCGACGCATAGAACTGATGCCCCGACCAACGCGAATCGAAAACCATCTGGTCGATGTTCGCCGCGGTCACGTCGACGCCTGGCAGGCTCACGCTCATAGCGGCGCCGGCGCCGGACTGGATCAAGACACGCTTGACCATCAGAGACCGAGGCTGCGGTGGAAGATCATGTAATCCACGTAGAAATTGTAAGTATCGCTCTGGTTGTTGAGCGTGATCTTATCGTTCATGAACCTCAGGCCCATGCCGACCTCATAGGTCAGCACGCCGCCGATCGTGAGATCGTGTCCAGCCATGCCCTGATTGTAAGGGTACGCGACCACTCCGCTGTCGATGTACGCCTCAAACCAGACGTAGGGCGTCTTGGTGAACGTGGCCGGATACGGGATGCTCTGGTCGCCGCTGCCGATAGGCAGATAGATCGACCCCGACATGACGATCTGGTCATTCTTGGTTTCCGCCCGCAGCAGGAAGTCGGAGTTGCTCGACGTCGCGAGCACGTCGACGCCCGGCCGTGACAGCCACACGCCATAGGCACCAAGGAACGAATTGTAGCCCGCGTGAAAGCGCCGGGTCATCTCACCAGACCTGCCACGCGATATAGTAAAGATTGACGCCCGTCCCCATGATGCGCGAGCGCCGATATCGCCAGTCGTCAGAAATCAAAAACCCATCCGTGTACAGAATCGGCACCCAGCTCGAGCGCTGGTAAGCAATGCTCGAATTCGCATCCCGGCAAACCATCGCTTTTGAGTACAACGCAACGCCAGCTGACGGGATGCTATAGGCGACGATGTCGACGGCCGGCGGATGCGGATAAGTCGTCGAGTAAAAGACCTTGCCGCTGCCAAACACGTTGCTCGGAAACAGGCCGACCTCGAGCGGCCGCCCCTGGTTCAAACGCGAATCCAGCGACAAATATTTGTAGTCGACGGCCGGCGGGTTTTCGGCGTCATAGCCCGGCTTGGAAACCGTGACGCGATCCGCGGCGATATAGATGCGCTTGGTCACGAGTCGGAAATCGTGATGGTGCCGCCGGTCAGGTTTATGACCATCAGGCCCGAAGTGCTTTGGATAACGCCGGCAGTCACCGTCCCGATGTTGGCCGTGATCGCGCTCAACACGCCAATGTTCATCATGCGGGCCGTGAGGACGCCGTCCAAAAACAGATTCCCCGTGATCCCGATCGAGGCGACGCCGCTAATTGTGCCGACGGTGAAGACAGGCTTCGGCGCTCCGCCATTGTAACCCGGCAGCTGGATCTGAAACTTATCCGCGACGACCGTGAAGGAAGATACGCCGGACCCGCCGTTGACCAGCTGAATTCCGGAGATATAGCCGTTCACGTTGAGCGTCAGTGACCATGCCGCGGCGGCATATCCGTCGAGTTGGGCGATCGCCGTCGACTGCTCGGTGATCGAGGCATTTACGTCGCCGAACTGGGCTGTGACTGACGTGCTGAGATCCGCCACCGCTTGCTGCGCGTCAACGGCAACGGTCTGGACCGTCGCGATCTGCGCGAATGCTGCTCCGACGCGGGCCGAAAGTTCGGAGCGCAGCGACTTCTTGTCCAGCCAGTTGCGAGCATCCTGATTTGCGACCGTCGCGTTGATCAGTTGGAGGGCTGCATTGATCTCGTTGTTGTTCTGATCGGTGACGTCCGCAACTTGCTTCTTCAGGGCTTCATTGAACGACTCGAGCGTGACCAAGCCTGGCGACAGCTTGACCGTTGGCGCGTCGAGCGCGACGGTCGAATACGCGCCACGCATGGTCGCGTTGACGGCCTGCACGCGCAGCGTGGCGGCCGCCAAGCTGACGATCACGTCGAATTGGTTTTCAGCACCCTCGTAGACCTGGGTCCAATTCTTGCCGTCGTCGTAGGAGATGCCGGCAACGTAGTAGATGGCGCCTTCGGTCGGGAACCAGCTGGCGAACAGCCTCGGCTCGGCGGTGCCTTGGCTGATGTAGGCATTCAGACCGTAAACCAGCGGCACCTTGGCATTCGACGGGTACTGCGGGCTCGGCAGTATAGGCGGAGAGCCAAGATCGGTTGCGTGGACCCGCTCGTCGTCAATCACCAGGCTCAGCGAGCAGGTATCGCCATTCGGCGTGCCATTCAGGACGAGACAGAGCCGTGACGAGCTTTCGCCGGTACCGAGTTCAAAGGAAGGCGGCTCTCCGCCATCCTCGCGCGCCAGGACTGCTGCGAGCGTGGTGGATTGCGACGATTGTGCAGCCGCCAAGCTGGTCGGGTCGAGGTTCGCGATCGCGGCGTTGGCGCCCTGAGTGCACAAGATGGGGCCGAAGAACTTGCCATTCGGCCGGCGCAGCCGAATATAGAACGGCCCGCTATCCCATTTGGGTGCCGGATCGAGCGTCAAGGCGTTGCCGGCAACGCCAACCACCGCACCACCATAACCATAGGCCTGCGGCAGTTCGGACTGCACCCGGATCACGGAGCCGAGCGTGATCGCCCCCTCGTACTCGACGCCGATCGTGACGTTCTCGCGGCGGTAGAAGGACTGAAGATAGGTGAAGCCGCACTCGCGGAAAGCCTGCTGACGATTGACGACGCCGTCGAGACGGATGGTGGTAGCATTGAGCGAGGTGAAGGTGTCGCCGTTCGGCGGATACTGGACCTGCGCCGCCTGCCAAGTGTTCTCGTCGACATATTCGAGGATGACCGCGTCCGGGTCTTCCTCGCCGAGCATCGTGAAATCGATCGCGGTCGAGTCTCGCACGATCTCGCGGTCGGTCAGCAGCATTGTCGGGACGTCGCGCCATTCGTCGCGGACGATCGAGACAGTGTCTCCCAGCCAGAAATGCTTCGCTCTTGCGACGGCCAGGATCTTGTCGAAGGCGTCCGGTACCGCGACGGCGGAGTCGAAGCGGAAATCGAACGTATCGCCGCGGCTTGTGCAGCCCGCCGCGAAGTTCACGACGGAATTGAAATCGACCTTCGAGATGCCCAGTCCCGACCCGTACTGGGTATTGGTTACGGAATCGAAGAACGCCCAGCCCGGGCTCCGCGTCGCCTGCGATACAAAGGCCGCCCCGTTCCAAACCGGCAGCACTCGCGTGGCCAGCACGCCGAATTTGTAGGAACCCTGCGTCGACTGTGACGCCTTGATCCGGATTGCGATCGTCGAGACGTCCGGAAACGCGTTGCTGCCCTTGAGGAATGAGCGCAAGCCGGCCCAAATCACGGAGTTGGAGCCGCCGGTACCAGCGAGTTCGGCATCTTCGCGCCGGAAGCGGACCAAGTATCGGCCCGGAAAGACGTCGACCTTCACGCTGTTGCGGACCGGCGCTTGGGAAGCGTACTGAAACGACGTCGAGAACAGCGGGTTAAATGGCCCGGTTTGAACGCCGGCATCATCGCAGGTGGCGTATTCGGCCGTCAGCCCGACGTTCGAAAACCCAATCGAATTGTCCTTGCCATTGATGGTGAAGCAGCCGGCCGGGAACGCGAAGTCGACAGCGATCGACTGGGACAACGTGCCGGCCGGGTTGGCGACGAACGGCCCCACCCAGGCGCCGGGCGTCCTGGCCGACGGGGGCAACGGCGCGCCCATGGCATCGTATTGACCGCCAGATGTGCCCGAACCGGACGGCAGCTGCTGGCCGGTGACTTCGGTCGACTGGTCGACGTTGGTCGGGAACAGCGTGACCGTAGCGCCCGGCGCGTAGAACGCGACCTGCGCGCCGGCAAACGCCGCCGAGACGCCGTTGACCGGATCCCAGAAGACCGTGTCTTCGACGTAGATCTTCTCGTAGGACATACTGCCCATCGAGACCGACAGCAGCAGGTTGAGGTATTGATCGTTGCCGACGAATTCGGCCCACGGTGTCGCAGCGAAGTCCGGGAAGGCCTTCAAGCGGCCGTACCAAACCGGCAGCGGCTGCCCCAGCTTCGCGACGTTGCCCTGTGCCGTCACCGAGTAGATCTGGTCCGGCGTCGCGCTCGGCGAATTGGTCGCTCCGGCCTTCGGCAGGATCAGCGCGTTGACGAGCAGCGTGCCGCCGATCGCGAGACCGGCACCAAGCGCCGTGGCGCCGAAGCTGCCGGCGGTGAGACCGAACAGACCGACAGGCGCCCACAAGGCGAACGCCGAGACAGCAACCAGCGCCACGATGCCAATGACCTGCTTGACGGCGTTGCCGCCCTGCCCGCCCCCACGCGGGAAGCTGAGAAACCGGACCTGGTCTGCGGAACTGATCCGGCGACGGCGCCATTCCTTCCGCAGCACCGCCTCGCCGTTGATCTCGAGGATGGTCGGCAGCCCCTTCGCGAACTGCCAGCCATAGGTGCGATCACGCCACGCCCAGTTCGTCCGGCGCAGAAACGACGTCACGGTCTCGCGCGGGCGCGGCTCAGCGCGCGCAACCTCGAGCCCCGGCATCACGAGATGCAGGGCGGGATGGCGGGGGGCAGCGCGCTCACGCCGGCGGCGATCACGCGGCCGCGGCGCCGGTGCGCGTGGCGCCCGTGCTGGTTTCAACGATCCATGCATGTCAGTTCGGCTCGAAAAACCGGAGTTTCTTCCAACCCATTTGACGCAGGGCCAGAACAGTTTCGCAGGCGACACCCTGCTTCTCGTCACAGTGGATGACCCGCTGCTCGGACTTCAGCCAGACGCCGATGTGCGCCGGCGTGCGGAGATGCGCCATCAGGACCAGCGCACCATCCGCGGCAACGACGAGACCGCCGGGCCCCTCCGGCACCTCGCGCCAGAAGCCCCGTTCCGGATGCCCCTCAAAGGACTCGAGCACCCAGCGCTTCGAGAAGTCGTTCGGTACCGGGACGCGCGGAAGGTCGCGCCCGAACATTTCCTTCTCGACGTGACAGACGAAGTCCCAGCAATTGCGGGTCTGCCAGGCCCATGGTTCGCCAATGAGCGGGGCCAAAAACTCGGAACGCTTCATCACGGCAATAGGCTCGGGAATTGGACGTAGTCGTAGTTCTTCGTGAGGCGTGGAAACCGCTTGTTCTGCAGGTTCTTCACCATCACGGTGCCGGTGATCGAGGTGCCAACCACCTTCACGTTGCGGAGCTCAAACTCGACGGCGCCGTATGACGGTTGGGTGAGATCCGTCGCGAGATATTCTCGGTACAGGACCGAGATGTATTCGCGGTAGCCCAGCGCCGCACGGATCTTCGGCAGCAAATCGCGGTTGACGTTGTCGATCTTGATGTTGGTCTGCGGCGGTTGGCCTTGCCGCTGTTCCGGATATGTCGACTCGAACGGGCAAGCGATGAACGTCGCTGTCTCGCCGGGATTGCGCGGACCGGACAATTCGATCCCGAAAGTCATGTCATCGCCGACATTTGCGACGACACGCGCCGGAACATCGAATGAGGACTGCCAGATCTCGAGCGTGTGATAGACGCGCGCGCTCGGCGGGCAAGACGCGTATGCCTCGAGCAGGGCTTCGCTGTGGCTCGCCATCAGAGGTTAAACACCATCAGCGTCATGGACACAGCGACATACCTTGTCCCAACCGGGACGTAGGATGGCTTGCCGCCCTTAGCGAACTTGCACGTCTTCGAGACGTAGGACGATCCGAGCCAGATGCTCGCCGTGAACCGCCCGCTCCCGTTGCCGATCGTGTCGCGGACCCACGCCACGAAGACGTCATGTTCGGCAAGCGTCAGGTTGATCGTCTGCACAACGGTTCCGACATTGTCGCCAGGGCGCGGCCGCTCGCGGGTATTGCCGCCCTCCATGTCGGTCGCGATCGGATCAAGAAACCGCTTCGTGATCTGGAAGCCGCTCTTCTGCGGTCGATAATTGACCGCGGGCCAGGTTGGGAGAGCCATCGTTTAACTCCCGAAGCCGCGCTGACGGGATGAGATGGCCTGAGAGATCGGGCCATTCTTTGCGGCATCGTCGACCATCAGACCGGTTACGGCGTTCTTGAACACGATGTCCACCTGGCTGCCGTTGTTCGTCCGACTGACGCTGGTCTGCGGATCCGAACCCGACGGCGCGTTGTAGATGTTCACGACGACATTTCCCGATGCCGAGTTGTCGTTGGCGGCACCACCGAGGCCGCCGGCCGAGACGCCCAGGCGTCCGTCTGGACCGCGGCGCAGCGGCATCACCGCCTCCTCTCCAGCCTCTCCCATGAGGCCGGTACCGCCGTTGGCCATCGGAAACAGCGTCGGCCGCGTCACGACCCCGCCGCGGGCGAACGGGATGATGTTGCCGCGGGCGAAGGCGTTGCCCAGCGCGCTCGGCGCGACCGGGCCGAACAGGTTGCTGCCGGCGGTGCCAGGCGAGCCGAAACTGACGCCGGCGGAACCGAGGAGCGAACCGAAGTCGGCGCCGTCGCCCAGGCCACTGAACGAGCTCTGCAGGCTGCGCATCAGCGGGCCGACAACGAGCAGCTTGATGATCATTTCCTCGATCGCTCGGATCACAAGCTTCGAGGTGTCGCTGAAGGCCTGCCCGAAGCTCTTGGTCCCATCGAGCGCGTCCGTGATGCCGGTCACGAGATCGCTCGAAATGGTCGACGAGGCTTGACCGATCGCAGCGTTGGTGCGCAGCGCCTGAGCCTCGACCGATGCTAGCGCGGTGGCGACGTCGGGGTAAACCGACTTCAACTGCTGCGCGATCTGGACGTCATCCGGCGACAGCAGCGCGGTCTGGCGACCGAACCGGATGTCGTTCTGGATCTGCTTGAGCGCGTTCGCCTGCGCCGCGGCGCCGAGGGCCTTGGCCTGCGCGTCGATCGCCGCCTTGTCCTGGTCGGTCAGTTCCTTGTGGTTGCGGACGGCATCGGCGAGTGCCGTCATCTTCGCGGTGTATTCTGCAGCCGCGCCGGCGGACATGCCGATGGTGGCGGTCTGGATTGTGGTCGCGTCGACCTGCGCCTTGATCTGCAGCGATCCGTCGGCCTGCGCGCGCGCCAGCGCCAGCTGGTCCTGGATCTGCTTCGCCGTCAGGCCAGCCCCAGCCTCCTGAGCTCGCTGGAGCTCGAGGAACTTCTGCTTGACGCTGTCCGCTACGCCGGCCGACTGGCCCAAAGCCGACATCCGCGCCGACTGGACGCTGGAGGCAATATCGAGTTGGAGCGCCGACGTCGCGCGGCTGGTGTCTGTCGGCGAGGCGTTGATCTGAGCAGACTTCGCGCGGATCTGCTCGAGCCCTGCGGCTAGACGTTCCGCTGGACTCGCCGCGTTGCCCAGGAAGTCGACAAGCGCGTTCTTTGGGATTGCCGCCAGCGCGGCGCTTGTGGCGACGATCGACCGCTGAAGCTGATCCATGGACTGCCCGACCTTGGCGAGCTTCTGGTCGACGTCAGGGGCCGCGGCGAGGTCCTGCAACAGCTTCAGTTGATTTTGGAGATCCTGCGTCTGCGCGATCTGCGGCAGCGCGGTCCGGATCGCTTGCTGCTGAGCCAACGATTGCTGCGCGTTTCGGGCATCATCGGCCGCCGTCTTCTGGCGCTGGAGCGCGGCGGTGAGCTTCTCGATCTGCGCTTGGGCCGCGGCGATTGCAGCGGGGTCAGCAATAGCCCCGAGCATGCCCGTATCGGGGTCGACCGTCCGTCCTCCTGTTTTCTGCAGGAGATCAAGTTTGCGCTTTGCCGCATCCAACTGAGCATCGAGGCCCTGCAGCGGATTCAGGACGTTGTAGATGCTCTTGCCAATCGAATCCCACGCATTCGAGACGGCATTGCCAAGCGCCGTCCATGCGGACTTCGTTGTCGACACCGTCGCGGAAACGTCCAGCAGGCTCGTTTTGACCGCGTTCGCGAGTACCACCTGCGCCGCATAGACGTTGTTCTGCGCCACCAGGTTGGTGATGAGCTGCTTGGTGGCGCCGTCGAGAAAGCCGAGCCGCTGATTGAGGTCGTCCGCACCCTTGACCGGATCGGCGAAGGCGTCGGCCAGCATTTTGGCGGCTTCGGCGGCGTCCGTGCCGTAGACCGTCGCGATATCCTTGCCCATTTTGACGATGGGCAGGATGTTGTCGTTCGCGACCTTGCCAGTTTGCGCCAATGCCGTCGCGAGCTCACGCGCTTCGTTCACCGACAGCCCGGTCCGCGAGGCGCCAGCATCCGCAATGGAGTTGATGCTGCCCACGGTCGCACCGCTGGCCCGGCCCGCGCCCAGGAGCGACCGCTGGACCTCCGACTGCTTGCTCTGATACGAGATCAAGGCCGCGATGCCCAGGCCGACCGCGGCCGCGATACCGCCCCAAGCCACCCGGCTCACGCTCAGCAAGCCAAGGAACTTCGACCCGATCGTCGACGCGAAGTCGGAGATGCTCGCTTTCGAGGACTGGAAGATTTGGAATACCTGGCCACCCTGCTGCGCCAGGATCATGAACGGCGACTGCCCCAGTGCTAGGCCGGTCACGACGTCGTTCAGCTGGTAGGACAGGTTGACGAGCTCGCCCGACGCCACGCGCCCGGTCGAACTGGTGTTCTTCAGCTGCATCTGGACGTCAGTCAGCCGTTTCGCCAGCAAGACCTGCGCCTGCTCGTATTCGGAAGTCGAGATCACGCCGTCGTTCAACAGTTGCCGGTAGGCGGCTGTTTGCTTGCCGAGGTTGATCATCTCGGCCTGGAGAGGATTCAACTGGGCGCGCAACTGCTCCGCGGCCGCGACTGCCTTCTGTTCCGCGGCGGCCGCCTCGTCGAATTCGGCAGCCAACGCAGCGCCGGCGGCGTCGATTTCCATGAATGCGGCAGCCGATGCCCTCGCCGACTTCGTGACCTGGTCGAACCCGTAGGCCTGTGCGATCGCCTGCTGAGTGCTCTGCGCGACGTGCGCGGCCCGCGCCTGGTCAATTTGGTCGAGCCGCTGCATCTCGGCCGCCAGCGCCTCATAGGTCGCGCCGAGCGACGTCGCAGCCGCGCCGCCACCGCCCAGCGCCTCGGTGAGGCTGCGCTGGAAGTTGGCGCCGGCCTGCTGCGCCCGTTGCGTCGCGATTTCGTCCAATTGCCGCAGGTTCTGATCGAAGACGCTGGCGGAATCCTTGGCTGACTTCGCGGCGCCGGCGATCATCAGTTGATCCAGATCCTGCGAGAACGCCTTGCCGGCCTCTTCGGCCTGCGCGCGCGCGACACCAGCCAAGCCGCCATACTGCGCCATGAAGGCGTCTGCGCTCTCCTGTGCCGACTTCGTCGTGTCGCCACCGATGCCAAGTGTCGAGTTGATCGCGGCTTGGCTCTTCTGTGCTGCGGCGAGTTGCTCAATTGCAGCCGCCGCGCGCGTCGCGACCTCGGCGTGGACGGAATATTGCTCATTGAGCTGGGTAACGGCCCCGGAAATCGAGACGAAGCCCTTCTCGGCCAACGAAGCCGCATCAGCGGTGAGCCCAAACTTCTGGTAAGCCGCGTCGAGGAGCAGATTGACGCGATCCAGCCCCATCCCTCGGTCGGCGGCGTTGCCGATACGACGGATGATCGCCTCGAACTGGGCGCCGGCGCCGTAGCCGTCGAGGAGCGCCTTGCTGACCGACGTCATCCCGCCCGGGATCTTGGCCAGGGCGGCATCCGACTGCGCCAGTGCCGCATTGCGAGCCTTGTCGCTCGCAATCATCTTGTTGTCGGCGTCCACCTTCTGAGCGGCGCCCCGGACATAGCCCGAGGCGTCGAAATCAGACGTGACTCGCAGGGACGACAGCGCTACTCTCGCCATTTGCCTGCCCTCCCTCTCTCAATGCCTTGCGGTTTTCTTCGGCTTCCTTCTCCCGATCGGCCTCACGCTGAACATGCTCGAGATATTCCTCATCCATGGCGCTCACGAACGCCAAGAAAGTCTCGAACTCGACGCCACGAATGTCGTAGCGCCGCGCGTAGGTATCGATGGAAAGGAAGCTGATGGGTGACTGACCGCCCATGGCGCCGTATTGCCGATCGAACCGAAGGGCATGCCAGGCGCGCCAATACGTTTCAGCCCAGAACGGCAATACGGTATCGTCAGGCCGCTCCGCCTCTGCCGCAAACTCTACGGCGTCAGGATCTTCTTCGGCTAATTCGAGAAGCCAGTCATCAATGCCCTTCTGCTCGAACTCGTAGCGAAGGGCAGCCCTCAGTTTTTTACTTTGGCCGCAACGAATTCGGCCTCTTCGCGGCCAACCCGCATCGCCGCGCCGTAGATTGAGCCGCGGACATAGCGGTACTCGGGATCGGTCAGGATCTCGGTGGCCTTCGCCGGCGAGAACGGAATGTCCTGCTCATCGTCGTCGACCAGCCCCTCCCAGCCGAGCAGAAGGTGCTCGACAGCGAGACTGCCGTGGGTTTCGGCGAGAACGTCGTCGGGGACATTGTCGCCGTGCTTCCGGGCAAGCTTGGCGCTGATGGCGTCCCTGGCGATCTTGAAGGGAGCGTAATTCGTCGATCGAACGAACCAACGGATGGCGCCGGAGGTGTCGATATCGATCGCCGGCACCCAGTCGCCTTCTCGCTCCTTCTGGCTGTCGGCCCTCATTGAGGACAACTTCAACTTACGCACGGTCTTCTCGGGGGATTCAGTCATGATTTGGTGTCACCTTGGTGGACAAGGGAACCTGGCTGGCGCCAGGGGGTGAGACCGCACTTCACGAGGACACCAATCCTCTACCGGCACCAACCGGTCCTAAAGGCGGGAAATATGGGGGCTAGGGTGAGTGACCTGCAGTCCGCGATGGGCGTAGCGGCAACGCCTCGTTATTGAAGCTGCGGAGGCGTCGGAGGCGCCGACGGAGTGTTGCGATACAGGTTTGCGCCCGAGATCGTCACGGAGTATGCGACGCCGCCGGGGTTCAGCGGGCCGGTGACGATGAAGCGAGCGTTCGAGTCCGAGGTATTGATCGGAAAGTTGAATTGATATCGTCCCGCCGCGGCCGGGATGGGCTGAATAGCAGTGATCGTGGTGCCGGAATTGGCGACGATGCTGAACGCGCACGGATTGCCTGACGTGCACCCGGTCCAGGACGTGATGTCCAGCGACGCCCACAGAGTGTCGCCACTATTGAGAGCGCCGAGCGTCATGCCGCCGCCAGCCGGGAAGGCCGATCCGGAGATCGTGACGGACCCGGCGGCGTTGAAGACCACCGAGCCGCCGAAGCCCGGATCGGACACGAACGGAGACGCGCTGGTCGGAAAGGTCGTCTCGACGTAGGGGCTCAGCGTCGGGAACGGATAGCTGGTGGTCGCCTCGACCGTGCAGCGATTGATCTGCAGGAGATTGTCGAGAAACTCCGAGAACGTCAACTTCCCGGCGTAGGTCGCCAGCTGCGGATCATGAACGGTCTCACTGCCAAGCACGGCCCCGGTCGAGGCGTTTCGCATCACCATGGACGCGTTGGTGCCACCGTCGTAGTTGAGCTCTGACTGATACTCGACGCCTGATGTCAGCGAGTAGCTGGCGGACACCCACCATGCGGGCTGGGTAAAGTTGGCGCCGTTCACGCCGAGACGCAGGAGGAAGAACGAGGCGTCACTCTCGCCGTGCAGATAGGGCAGCGTCCCTGTGGTGTCGTTGGTGAACGCGTAGGTCGGCGGAGTGTTCACCGTGCCGGACGGATAGTTCCACAGGCACGAGATGCGGCGCGGCACCTGATTGAATTGCTGGAAGGCGTAGAGAGCCTGACTCGCGACCGGCAGCGTCATCCGGCCGCCGCCTGCGATGCCGTTCGCCGCGCCGGTGCCGCTGGCCTGATACGCCGGCCCCTTCGGCGGGATGCGGCCATTCAGCGACTTGGTTGCGCCCGTGTAATCGTCATACGCCAGGTATTGCGAGAACGGCGGTGGCTTGGCCAGCAGCGACGCGCGCGTGCGCTGTTCAAGAGCGTGCGCTTCAGTGACATGCTGCAGGAAGTTGATGAAGATCGCGACGAAGGCGACCAGCGCAAGGATCGGAACAATCCATGCTGCCCATCTGGGACGATCATACATCAGTTGAGCCCCACAGTAGCAATTCCGACGCGCAGTACCTCGCCGCTCACCGGAACGTAGGCGTTGGTGACCTCAACCATGCCCGTGATGGTGGTGGCGCCGGACGCGCACTGCGCCTGATAGGACGTCCCAGATAGGCTCGTACCGCTGTTCGAGCCGGACGATTGATTGCTGCCGAGCGTAAAGCCGATGCCGTTGAAGCCCGCCGTCAGGTTGGCGAAGTCAGCCGACGCGATGTTGAAGGCCGCGTTGTCGTTGACGTTGGTGCCCGGCACCGCAGAGAACAGCCACAGCACGCCGCTCAGCTTCAGCGTCGGATTGGCGCTCGACCAGACATCCACCCGCGTGATCAGCACCTGACCGCCATTCACGCGGCACACGCCAGTCAGCGAAAAGAAATTGGTAGCGCCCGACGTTGCGTTGTTCCAGCCGGTGTTGACGGTATAGGTCGTCGTGTTGGCCGGGCGAGTGATCGAGGCCGTCGCGTATGCCGCGAAGCCCGCTCCGATCGTATTGCCCGAGGCATCGACGACCTGGGTTTTCTGTCCGCCGCCGGTCTGGTTGGCGGCCGTGGCGGCCCCGGATGGCAAGCCGACGGTAAGCGTGCCGGCCACCAGCGCCCGGATCGCCTCGAGCTTGACACCCTGATAGCGATTGATCGCCATCAATGTGGCTGCGCTCGAGCCATCCCATGTCGTATTGCCCTGGGCGCCGATGGAGGTATCGATGTTGCCCACCGACGTATTGCCAGTCGCTTGGGCCGCGGCGGTTGCGGCTCCGTTCAGCGTGCCGAGATTGAAGGTCGGCGTCGCCGCAAAAGCGGGAAGCAAAACACCGGTGCCGAACTGAAACGAAAGCGGATTGGCCGCCGTACCAACCGCGGCGCCGGTGCTGTCGGTCAGATAATGCGGAACGACGCAAACGATGCTGGTACAGTCGCCGCTGCTCTTAAACGTGATCGTTACACCAGCCTGGTTCTTGCTGGTGAAGTCGGCCTGAGCCGAACCGATCAGACCAGCAGCCAGGGCAAGAGCAAGTGAAATCTTGCGCATAATATGACCTCAGAGCAGAGCTGAAATGATTGCGGTTTGGCAGGTGTCGGAGAAATCCAACTGGCCGGGCCCGGCGCAGCCTACCGGCGGCGTGCCACCGGGCTGCTTCTTCATGACGACGCGGCCCATCTTCCCGAAGCCAACGCCAAGCTTGCCGAGGCCGAGGGCTTGCACGTCCGTCCCCCAGAGGGCGGAGGCCAGCAGAGCGGCGGCCGTCAGCGCTGCGGTAGCGCGCTTCATGGGTTGGCCACGATCGAGATGATCTGGCCGGCCTTGACCCCGAAATATTCCGGGGCATCCGGCCCGAGCGGCGTGTTCACCGTTGTCGCCGTGGTCGATCCGGCTGGACCGATCTTCACCGCACACCTCGTGTCGCAATTTACGCGGATGTACGTCGTACCGGTCGTGAACGCCGCTGACTCAGCATGACCGGACGTGAAGTCGACAATCGGTTGCTCGACCGCCGGCGGCATGGCCGCAATCTGCGCCCGAATGTTCGTCGCGGTCACTCCGACATCAGTGAACTCGGCAATATGTGCCTTCGCGGCGAGCGCCTGGGTGGCACCCAACACACCGGCAGCAGCGATCAGCGCCACGAACCACTTCATGTCGTCAGCCTCGTCTTTAGCGATGGGACCAGAGTTTGGCGGCCGGCCTACTCCACGTATTCGAGCCGATCGAGAAGGACGTGCGCGTTGGTCACGACGTCCTGCGAGGCCTGGTAGTCGAAATCGGCCATGACGTCGGTGTTCTTGGCCGTGGCCTGCGGGTTGCCGCCACCACGGTAGACGGCGCGCGGCACCTGGAAGATCAGCGCCTGGCCGTTCTTCGCGATGCGCGAGTTGATCGGCCGCGGCGTACCATTGTAGAAGGCCTGCACCTCGGTCGCGCTGCCGAAATACGTCGTCACCTTGCCGGTGACTGTGCACTCGCCGTCATTGATCGCCACCGGCGCGTCGGAGTCGACAGCGTCGAGCGTCCGGAGGTTGTTGTTGATCTGGATCGAGAAGCCCTTCGCCCAGTTCGGCGAGCCCAACTGCACCTGGTTGACGCCGAGGCGTCCGACGTTAGCGTTCGCGGCCATGACGACGCCGGTCGTCACCGGATCCGGGCTCGCGTCCAAGGTCACCGTCCCGATGCTGCCGCCGAGGCCAGTGAACGTCGCCTGCCACTTCAGCTTGTCGCCGCTCTGCATGTCGACGTTGAAGGTGTTCGCCTGCATGCCGATGTTCACGATGTAGGACGGCACCGGCTCGCCGAGGAAGCCGCGCTCGATCGTCATGGAGTTCGGAGCGACACCGTTCTTGATCTGGTCGCCGAAGAAAGCCCAGATCGTCTTGCCGGTACCGGGATCGGCCGCCCATCCGGACGGCAGGTTGTCCAGCGTGAGCTTCTGCGCCGCGATCGCGGTGACGCGAGCGTATGCGGCCGCTCGCGCCTTGGCACCGGCAGTGACGAGGAAGGCGAACTGGGTGATATCCGCGGCGCCGCCGACCTTGATCCACTGCCCAACGACCAAGCCAAGCGTCGTGAAATCCAGCGCGGTCGAGCCGAGGCCGTCGACCAAGGCCGTGATGTCGCCGGCGGCGCCGGCGAAGCCCACCACCTTGAGCTTGGCCGTGCCGGGAGGAGCGACCTCGGCGACCAGTCCGGCGGCGCCGACAACCGTGGTTCCCGTCGAGGCCGAGGCTCTGAAGACCTGGTTGTTGGCGCCCTGGACGAAGCCGCTGGCACGGACGAGATGGCCGAGCTTCACCGCTGCACCGCCGGAAGCCACCGCATAGGTGCTCGCGACCGTGCCGGCATCCGTGATGACGCTATCCGCGGTACCGTCGTTGAAGAACTGCGGCGTGTTCGCCCAGACGTTCTCAAACGCCGACATCAGGATCTCGGACAGCGCCGAGCCGTCATCGGGATACGAGATTTCGCCGTTGATTCCGCCGGACGACGCCTGGTTCGTCTTGATCGGGTCACCAAGCATACGGTCGTCGCGGATCTCTTCCGAGTCCACATAGGTCGGACCGAACTGCAAGGACTCCCCGGTCATCCTGACCTTGCGCATGCGCGGCGTCGTCGGGGTGACGCCGGGCGTGGTCTCCCGAACGAGAGCAAGTTGCGTGCGGTTGGATGAGGTCACGGCGTTCTCCCAATGAAAAAGGCGCCCGTTGGGGCGCCTTGCGTGAGGTCAGCGATGGATGGGGTGAGTTACTTCTCGGAGGTCGCTGGGGTGGCCGGCCGGCTCACCTCAAGCTTGTTCGGGGGCACCTCCGCCGCCACGGACGTCGGCAGCGCTACAGCCTCGCCGCGCTCCTTGATGAAGCCGCGGGCCTTCAGTGTCTCGATCGAGTGCGGCTCGAGATGATCATCGGAGCGCACCACGTTACAGCGCTCGTCATCGGGCCTGAAGCGCCGGTTCACGGTGTTGAAGGGCTTGAGAACGTCGTGCTCGTCCATTGGAGTCTCCTATTCCGCCTCGATCAGGCGCCATTCGATGCTGACGGACATCAGGTAATAGTTCGCGTTCTCCGCACCGGGATCGCCCGCGCCCATGTCGGCATCCAAGAACTCTAGCCGGTCATTGAGCATCGTCTTGCCGCGGAACATATTGGCAAGGCCCTTCGCGATGCGCCGCGCCTCACGCGAGCCGATGCCGCGAGGCGTGAAGACGTGAAACCAGATGGTGCCGTCTTCATCCCAGCGGTTGTCGCCGGCGTCGATGCCGCCGCCTATCGACTGCTGGCCGTAAAGCTGGCTGTTCAGGATGACGAGGACCCAGCTCTTGATCTCTCCGCTGGGAGAGCCGTCCCCTTCGTTTTCATAGACCAGCGGCGCAACGCTGAAATCCCAGTTGCCAATGACCGGAGCGTTGGTATCGACATCGACGTAGCCGAGATAGTCACGAATGGCGTCGAATACCTCGTCGTACGGCAGATCCATCAGGAGACCTTCATCGTCAGAACGAGCGCCGGATACGTCATCTGCGCTCCCGCCATAGTGTCTTTCCGCAGCTTTGTCCGCGCGAACGGTCGATAGCCGCGGCGAAAGTGCCCCTTGAGGATGTAGCCACCTGGCAACGTGATCATCGTGCGCTTCGCCGTGACGAAGTTGCCAAATCTCGCCATAACCGCCTTGCGGACATCTTCAACAACACCGGGCGGCACCGACATCCGCATGTGACCGACGTCGATTTTCCGGCTGTAGGGCTGGTTGTTGGTCAGGATGACCGTCGAGTTGATCGGGATCTCGTCGAAGCTCTTCACGACGCCACCTGGCGTCATGATGAACCAATCCCGCTTGTAACGGCCCGACTTCTCAGGCGACCGCTCGACCGCGGTTTGCAGCGCGAACTCGACGATCTCACGCCACCAATGGAAGACGTAGAGGATCGGGCCCGGCGGAACGACTGTTTCCTCCGCGGCGCCGAGATTTCCGTTCACGTAGCGATCGTAGCGCTCAGATCCCTCTCCGGATTGAATGACGGCCGCCAGTTCCTGCCTCGCGAATGCGGCCAACTCCTTTGCGATGTTCTCTGGCGCCATCCCCGCCGTGGCGAGTTTCAGATCGCGCTCGAAGGTCGAGATGCGGGCCATCTCTAACCATCGACGATCATCTTGACGCGGACGACTTCGTCGTCGACCGCAACCGGATCGACTGCCTTCACTGTTTTGGCGCCGCCCTTGATGATGGTGACGTCGCCGATCACTGGAATGCGTGGGTCGACATCGAATGGCGCCGCAGCAGCCGCCGATGCATGCTCCGGCCACCCCGCTGCCGTGATCTGCGTCAGCGTGATGATGACGACGTACGGCTGCTTGTAGATTCCCCTGGCGAGTTCGTCGGCATTCATCCGATAGCTGCGGACGTGCGCTCGAACCCCGACCTCATCCCTACTCGCGCCGATGGTTCGGCGCAAAAGGATGTTTTCGCCTCGAGCCGCGAGGGACGCATCCTGCCGATCGGTGTATTCGCTCACAGCGATCGATACCTGTAGGCTTCGAGCTTGGCTTCGATATCCGGCGGGAATGGCCCCTGCCCGATATTGCCGACCCAGTAGTCGACTTGGTCGACATCGACCACCGCAACCGACTTGACCATCGGATCCCGTGTCCGCGCCTCGCGCGCGGCCTTGATCAGGTCCACAGCGACGCCCTCGATATCCGACGGCAATGTCGACTGTCCGGTGTCGTTGGGCAGGAGCCAACCGGCGGTGCTGCGTACCTCGACCTTGCCGCGGCACGGCCAATGACTTGGATGTCCGAAGCGAAGCCGATAAAGGATGCCGCTTCGGCCGATCAGTTCATAGTCGTCCTGGTCGATCACGACATCGTTGATCTTGACGTACGCCACCGCGGTGACCGGCTTGCGGGCCAGGACCAAGCTCTCCCGATGATGGTCGTGGTGGCGAAACCGAAAGGTCTGGACGAGATCCTCGGACGCTAGGGTACGGGATCCGTCATCGGCCATCGGCACCTTGAGGTACGAGCAGATCAGCGCCGAAACGCGCGCGATCGCCTCGTCAATATATGCGTCCTCGGCTGTTCCAGTGATTTTGAGGTCGCTCTTGACGCGGTCTCGCGTGGTCAAGCCTGTTGTGGTCGCCGCGACGGCGCGAACGATGGTGCTGAGCATCTACGCCTCGCCGTCGCAGCCGATCCAGATATCAGCCGGCCGTGGCAGCGCCGGCATCCGTGCCGGCGACAGGCTTGCCACCGGCATCGGCCTGCGCGCTTCCGGCACCAGCCTGGCTTTCACCACCTTCCTTTTGACCGACAGGCGCCACATCGCCGCCAGCACCAGCCACGCCCGCTTCCGACGTCTCGGGATTCGCGCGCCGGTCGACCTCCGCCTGCACGATGTTGCGGGCCTCATCGGTTCCTGCCACGGGCTTGCCGAGGATCTTCTCGGCCAAGGCCTTCAGGGCAAACCATTTCAGTTTCGGCCAGTTCTCCGGGATCTCGACCTGGCCGTCGACGACGATCACCTTTCCGCCGCCATCGCCAGCACCGGCGGTATCGGCCCCTTCGCTACCCTCCTGGACCGCGAGGCCATACCTCAAGGCGGTCTCAGCGAGGTCCCCATCAATCACGTCTCCCTCGACGAAATGGGTTGGATTGGTCTCGCCATCCTTGACGCCAGGAAACGGCGTCACGACTACTGCGCTCATGGCAGGTCTCCCTAAATGTTGAACACCGGCTCACAGGCTGCGGCGCCGTCATGGATACAGCGCCGCACCTGATCCCTCCGCATTCGGTTACGGAAGCGGCGACACACGGGCCCTCGAGCGGACGACGGCCATCGACTGCACCAGGCCGGTGGTCGCGCCGGACGTGAGGACCGATCCGCGGACGTAGCGCTTGCTGCCGACATAGCCGACGCGCTGCACGGCATTCTGGCCGGCGCCGCTGGTAACAGGAGCGAATGCGCCCTGGATGTCCGGGGCTGCGGCGGCAACGAAGGTCGTGCCGTCATCGCTGTGCTGGATCGACGGGGTGTGCGAGCCGTCGGTCCATGCACCGGCCTCGAACGCAAACATCGCGCTCTCGTAGCCCTGGAGGTCGACGGTTACGCCGTTTGCGGTGCCGTTCACACGGGCCGCCGGCGCAAGAGTCTGAGCAACGTCAACGTTGCTCCGGAGATCACGCTTCATAGCGCAGGTCCCTTCTGAAGGTTGAGGAAATTGGGGGGAAGGTGCCGCGGCCCGGCGTTGGCCGAGCCGCGCTTGCGAACGTGGCTCGGAGCGCGCTTACGCGAACTTCAGGAGCTTGAACGCCTCGAAGTTCTGCACGCCACCGCCGACGCGCTTGGTCGTGTAGAACAGCACGTAGGGCTTGGCGGTGTACGGGTCGCGCAGGACGCGAATGCCGATCCGGTCGATGATCAGATAGGCGCGCTTGAAATCGCCGTAAGCGACCGAGAGCGAGTTCGCGCCCATGTCCGGCATGTCAGGCATCTCGACCGCGGGACGACCGAGGATCTCCTCGATGAAGCCCTCCTGACGAAGGACCATGTTCAGGAGGTAGTTGCCCTGGCCGTCCTTCAGCTTCCGGATCGCGCCGAGCGTGCCGCGGTTCGCCACGAAGGTCGAATTGATGCGGTACGGGCTCTTCACCGAGTGCAGGAGGTCGACCAAGCAGTCAGCCGGGTTGGCGTTCGCGAAGGCGCCGGCGGCGCCGGTGGTCACGAAGCCGATCTTGCCCCAGGCATAGGCGTTGTTGGCCACGGTCTGGTAGCCACCGACGATGCCATTCGGCTTGTTCTGGCCGTCGCCGACCACGAAGGCGTTGCCTTCCTGGCGGGCGAACTCGAGCTGCACCTCACCGGCGATCCAGGCGCCGATGTCGACGAACGCGTCGTCGAGCAGGCTCTGGGACGCTGCCGGCATGGCATACATCTCCATGATCGGGAACTTCAGCTCGCTCAGGTTCGATCCGGCAGTCTGCGGACGCGAGTCCACCTCACCGACCCAGCCCGAGGCGGTGCCGTGCTGGTTGACCAGCTTGCGGTACTCCGAGGTGCCGATCGTCATGACGGTCGCGAGATCGCGCATCGGCGAGATCTGCTGGACGACCTCGTCGATGGTCTGCTCGATCTCCGGCAGGACGGTGTAGCCACCATCCGGATCGGAGCCGACGGACATCGCGGCCTTCACCTCGAGGTCGCGCAGCGCCGAGGCGCCACCTTCCACGGCATTCTCGCCGCGGCGGAAGTACCGGTTGAACGCCTTCGCGTACTCCGGCAAGTTCGGGTTCGACGTGCGCGGATCCTTGCTCGCCTTGGTGCCATTGCCCAGAACGGTCAGGGACGCCTGCTTCTCGGTCAGCTTCTCGATCTCAGCGGTGATCTTGTCGATCTTGGCGCCGATATCCTTCTGCTGCTTCACGCCCTCGTCGATCGCGGCGTTGATGCGGTTGACCTGCTCGGTCATCACGGCATCGTCGACCTTCGCCTTCAACGACGTGTCGTTGGCAGCACGGAAGTCGTTCACGACCTTCTCGAGCTGCTTCATGGCTTCGACCTGAGCCGACTTGAAGTCGCCCAGATCCTTGGTGAGCCCCTGGACGAGCTCGGCCGGACTTACGTCGGCGCGGACTCCCGGGAGCATGAGTGCACGAGGCGCAGCAGACAGCAGGCTGCGCGGCGCGAAATGGCGCGTCATGGCCAAATTCTCCGATTGGATGGATTGCGTTGAGCGTTACGACTTCGCGACCTGCTTGAAGGCGGCGATCGCCGTCAGCAGTTCGGCTTGTCCAGCGCCAGGCTTGGACCCGACATCAGCGCCAGGCATGACGTCACTTTGATTGGCGGCCGCCGCAGGCGTGCCGCTCTTCAAATCTCGGATGAGCGCACGGAACGTGCCGCGAGACATGCCTTCATGCTCGCCATCGTTCCGGGTCAGGATCTTCTCGATCTCACGGACGGCCGGCGTACCGTCGGCGCCGGCACCGGCCGCATTCACAATCATGCTGCGCGCCTGTGCCGCGGGGACGTGCCCGCGGCGGACCAGGGCAGCTTCAATGTGAAGGGCAGCAATCTTGGACTTCGAGGTTGCGGCGGCCTTCTTGTCTTCCTTGATCTTCTCCTGCGACAGGAGGGTGTCTGCAAAGCCCTCGTCGATCGCCTGCTGCGCGCCGATGAACGTCTCGTCGTCCATATAGGTGGCGACGTCGTTCGCCTTCATGCTGGTCCGGGCGACGTAGATGTCGCGCAGCGCCTGGTCAAACGGTTCGAGATAGTCCGCGACTTCACGCATATCGTTGCGGTTGCCGATCGCCATGACCCAGCAGTTGTGGATCATGATGAAGGCGCCCTGCCCGATCTGGACGTCATCGCCGGCCATGGCGATCACCGAGGCCGCACTTGCCGCGAGCGCCATCACTTTGACCGTGACCTTGCCGGGATACTGATTCAGCAGGTTGTAGATCGCGATGCCTTCGAACATATCGCCGCCGGGCGAGTTGATCTGCACCTCGACCGGCTGGCCGCTGAAGCTCTTCAACTGGCTGGAAACGGAATCCGCGGTGATCCCTCCGCCGCTCCAGAAGTCGTATCCAATCACGTCGAACATCTCGATGACGTTCGGTTCGTCTGCGGTCGCCGCGCGGATGCCGGGATTCCAGCGCGAGAAGCAATCAGGACTCGCCGGCGCCGACGACGCGAGGTCCGAGCGCGGCTGCACTTCAATGCGCGGGGGCCGGTTCGCTACGGTGATCACGCCACCACCGGCGTTCGGGCCCTTGCCGGCATCGGCCTGGCTCGAGTCAGTGTCGCCGTCGATCTCGTCGAGGAGCGCGCCGGCTGCATCATAGACTACCTTGTCCTTTTGCGAGCTCGACCGCTGCCGGATCGCGACCAGGGCGCTCCGATAGATCTTGCCGTCTTTGGCGAACGGGTACTTCCAATGGTCCTTGGTGTCGAAGTTCTCGGTCGTGTCGATACCGAGATGATGCTTGCCGTAATTCGCCCAGTCGGAGCCAGCGTCGCCGAGCAGCGTATTGCCATCATCGGCAGTGAACGACCACGCCGAGTCCCGATCGATGTTGTCACCGGCGATAAGGTCGCGCGCGAACGCGCGGCCGGCGCGATTGAGATCAGCCATGTGCCCTCTCGTCAATTACTTGGATGTCGGAGCGTTTGGATCGTGCGCGGCCAGATCGGCCGTCGCCTTGCTGGCGTCCTGCATGTTGACCGCCTGCAGGTATGTCTGGCCGATGCCGTCGGGCAGCGGGTTCGCGTCTTCCATCTCGCGCACGTCGTCGGCAGACCACCAGCCCCATTGGCGACCGACGGCATACGACAGCACTCGCGTCTTGATGTCGGCCCGCAACAATCCCGACGGATTGATCCGCACGTAAAGGGTTGGGTCATCCGGCGGCTGCAGATCGCGCTTGATCGCGTCCTGCCACATCGTGAACCAGTCCTGAAGCGTATAGGCGACGAACCCGATGCCCATCTGTTCAACGCCGGAGCCCCACGACGTTTGCTTCGTGGTCAGACCGACCATGAACGGCGGCACTCCGAAGAACATGCATATCTCGGTCGCCGTGATCTCACGGTTCTGGATGAACTGGAGATCAAGGTTGCTGAGGTCGACCTTCTCCCATTTCAGACCACCCTCGAGGATGAGGGTCTTGTGCGCGTTCTCCGCACCACGGTACTCCTCAAGATCAGCCTTCAACCTTTCCCTATCGTCAACCTCGCCGGCGGTTGAGAGAACGGTCCCCACGGAAGTGCCGTTCTTGAACACCTTGGCCAGGTGCTTCTCCGACTGGATCGAGATGCCGATCGTCTCGCGAGCGAAACCGAGAACCGAAAGCCCGTTGATGCCGTCCAACGACATGCCGCGGAGGTGAAGGATGTCCTCTTGCGCAATCGTGATCTGCGCACCATCCGGCCGAGTGTACGTATAGGTCAGCGTGAAGTCGGTGTTCTGCTTGACCTGCATCGCGCCGACCAGCGGGATCAGCCACTTGATCTTGCCAAACGCTCCTCTCACGATCAGCGCATAGCCATTGCCGCGCATCAGCACCATCATCTGCATGAGGCGCTTGAATTCACTTGGCGTCTGCCAGGGGTTCGGCTTCGTCTTCAGCACGTCCCAGATGATGGCATCGTTGGCATCGACGCGGGTGTTGCCGGTCCGCCGCTTGATGTCCATCGGCAGCGTCGCGATGGCACCATTGATGATGGCCGCGCACCGAAAAGCGGTGGCCACCTTCAACGCGGAGTGCGGGTTCACCGGCGCGCCGGCCTCGCTGCCGAAACCGCGGCCGCGCAGATATTCCTGGATACGCGGATCATCGAGGTCCGCGATCGACGAAACCTCGGCGGAGGCCATGACCCGCGGCTCGCGCCGCTGCTCCACCGGAACGCCGCCACGGGATCTGAAGATATCGAAGATGCCCATTCAGACCCTCAAAGAACCATGGCCCTCGGCTTCGCGTGGCCATGAGCCTTTGGATTGGTCGCCATCAGGTAGGCTGAATTGAACATCGCAATCGCGGGGTCGATCTTGGCATCGCCCGCGGTCTGCTTCGTTGCCCTGATTGCCGTGGCAGTCGGCTCGATCTTCAGATTGCTGACGCACCAATCCATCATCGGACTCGGCGCGTGCCGCAGCGTTCCTTTGACCAGCTTGCGTTCGCAGGTCTTGATGCTGTTCATCATGCCGAAGCCCTGCGGGGCGCCGATGAGCAGCTTGTTCTCGACCGTGATGTCGATTTCCTTGTCGGCCAAGGCGTCAACGAATTCGCCGAGGCCGGCAGGGTCGACCGAAACACCGCCCAGGAGCCGCTTCTTCTTCACCAACTTGATGATGCGAACGATCTTCGAGATGTCCTCGAGTTCGTCATCGACGATCGTGAGATCGCCCTCCTTTTCGAATTGCAGCAGGCGCGGTGCGATCGAGTGCCGCAGATCGAGCACGCCGCGGTGGCACCACGCATGCACCCAGAGGAGCCAGTCCTTCGTGATCTTGTGCCGGCCCAGCAAGCTGAGCCCAAAGAGGTCGTCGAGCCCGCCGCCGTCTATACCGGGCACGATGACGTCGCAGACCTTGAACAGGTAGCGCAGCGTGATCTTCTGATCGCCGCGCTTCTGCCAATGCGTTGCGCCAGGCCAACGATTGGCCCGGAGGTTCATGCCGATCTCGACGTTGAGATGCTTGGCTAGGAAGGTCCGGAGCGCGTCCTCGTTGCCGCGCTGGGCCTTGGTCAGTTCGCTCAGCAGCCATTCGGTGCTGACGGAAAGATCGAGATTCGGGTTCGTGATCCGCCAGTTCGACGGGTCGAGGTAGGCCTTCGCCTTGATTATGGCCTCCGGGAATTCGTAGAGCATCCCGAAGCTGGTCGGATCCACAATGGTGCCGTCACGGACGTCGCGGAAATAGTCGAGCTTCTCCTTGAACACACCGGCCGGCGGCGCGTCTGACTGCGTCGAGAGATAGACGACGAAGCCCTCTTTCCTCGATACGAGACCGCCGGTCGCTTCCTGAAACATCGCAGCGGCGTTGGCACGCTTGCCGAAGATCCAGAGCTCGTCGACCAGGACGAAGGCGGCTTTCTTGCCGCCGACCACGTCCGCGGCCCCCCTTGCTTGCGCGGGCCTTCGCCTTCCGCTTCGCTGGCTTCCTGGCCTTTTTCCGTGGCGCCGATTTCGGCTTGGCCGCCGGATTTTCTCCAGATCCGCCGTTTTCCGGTTTTTCGGTCATTTCGACGCTTCACCTTGAAAAATTCGGTCGCGGCAGAAAAAATTGTGCAAATGAGCCCCCGTGCGGTAGGGGGTCCCGTCGGTTCCTAGACTTTCCGACCCCATACCCCTTGGCCTCGAGGCGCTGGCTTGGCTTGGCGCGGGCTGGCGTGTCGGTTGCGGTGGCGGCGGATTGGTGCGGCCGTGGTTCAGCCTGGCCGAATAGTGTCAGCGGATACGCTGGCGCCGCTGGCGCCGCGCCGCGCGCGGCAACCGCCCGCCTTTCTCTCTCGACTAGCTCGCCTTGTGGTGACGTCCGCTTGTCGTGGCAGGCGCACGCCGATCCGCCCGGCTATGCCGCACCATGCGGCGCGCTATCGCTTGGCATTGCATCCCATGCGTCGGCGGCGCTGATGCAGCGCTCGACCCGAACCAGTGGCAACACAATGATGACTGCAGGCTGGCGCCGCTGTCGGCGGGCACGGCGCGGCGCGTCGGGCGATAGCTCGACTACCTCGCCCATGCCGTGCCCCTGACATGCGAAACCCGCCAAGGCGGTGCGACCTGGCGGGCGTTGGATTGCAGCGACAATGCGTCACCGTGCTTGCTCTGAATCGCAAATTGAGTCGGCTGTCAAATCGCTGTTCCACCGCTTGACGGTGGATGACAGCAGGGACGGCGCCCGCAGCAACTCAATTCCGTGATAGTTGCGGGTTGGATGACTGCGGCATAACTCAATCTTGAGGCGTCCAATGACCGACACAAAGACCAGCAAGCCAATGGCCAAGCGCAAGCCAGCAAGCCGGGCTTTCTCTTCCGCTGATGTTTCACTCAGAATCAGCGCGGCTGAATTCCGGGCCTGGCAGGAAGGCGCAAGCCTCTCGAATGCCGCAGCTGCGCGCCTGCTCTACGTGTCCGAGAACACGCTGGCGCAGTATCGGGCCAATGGTGCTGGGCCTGACATCGCACGGCAGATTTGGGCGATCATTGCAGGAATTAGACCGGATACCGGGCGCCAGCGCGCCGAATTGCTGGGCCGGATCAATGCTGCACTAGACGGCTAACGTCTCAATATTGCGATACTCAGCCGAACAAATACAACTTTTTCTCGCAATTTTGCGTTTTACCCATTGACGGCCGCGCCGACATCTGCGCATGTACGCGTCACCACGGCGCGATTGTGCGCAACTTCAAAGGCCCGGCGAAATGAACGACTTCATTTCCTTTTGCATCGCTAACCCGGCTTTCACTCTGGCCACGTTTGCAGCGATCTATTCCGCGTGCTGGCTCGTCCTCTTCGCAATCCACTGCATTCCGGCAAAGCCTCGCCGCCTTCTGATCCGGCGCCGCGCGCGCCTCAACCGCCGCTAAGAGGCCAAGCATGTCTCAATCCCTCAAAACCGGATCGCGCATTGAATTGCATGGCACGCCAGCGATTGGCGGCTTTCCCAGCGTCGCGCCAGAGGTCGCGAAAATCGCGCGATGGACCGCGGCAAGCGGACCAATCCAGCCGGGCTGGCACATCGTCAAATTCGCGGATGGCGGAAGGCTTTGCGTTCACGAAAGCCGATTCCGAGTCATCAGCAACCGCTAACACTTTTCCACCGCGCGATTGTGCGCAAATCGAAAGGCTAGACCAATGGACGATACACTTGATTTTGTTCTGTTCTGCGCGGCGGCTTTAGTCGGAACGTTTGTCATTTTCGTATGCTGCCTTTGAGGAGCGCGCCGCAATGGCAAAGCCCGATGACTTAACCGCCTATGCCTCGGCCGGCTATGCCGCGCCGGCCTCGGCCAATCCGCACTTGTGGAGTAGCGCAACGCACATTGCATTCCGCCTCGGCCAATGGTTTCACGAAACCGGCCGGCCGGCGCCGCGCGACGTCCGCATGTCCCGCGGCCTTTCGATCCGAGCTAACGATATGCTGATACGCTGGAACGCTGAAACCGGCGCTTGCGAGCGTATCAACTAACGCGATTTGCAGCCTATGCCGTGCACGTCACGGCATAACCGGCAAACCGCCGAAACCGCGCAATTGTGCGCAATTCGAAAAGGAAAAAGGCCATGAAGTATCGCAAGCATGATTCCGACCGCCGGCCGAGCGACAAGCGGACTCGGCGCGCCGCGGTGCGCGACGGCAAGCGCGCTTTTCTGAATTCGTGCCTTTGAGGAGCGCCCGAGATGCAAACCGAGTTGAATCCGCTTATTGCCGAGGCCGCGCTTTGCCTCTGGGAAGCCTGTATTGACGCCAGCAACCCGGAATGGCGCAACGATCGTCCCGCGGAAATCAAAGCCGCCGCGGAACTAGTTGACCAATACCGTGACGGATGGGGCGCATACGAAATGCGCCATATCATGATCCGGCTCGCTCCAGACTGCGAAACCGTTTGGCAATCCCTTACGGACTCCGAGCGCGATCAAGTCCAATTCGATTGGGATTTTTGCCCGGCTTTCGTTCTGGCCGGACTCAATTGGAGCGACGATCCGGCGACAAGCGGCGGCGTCATTCTTTGGCCGGATGCTTTGGAACGTGTCCGCGCTTTCCTCAAACTTGAGGCATTGGACCGCACGGGAATGAATTTCGTTCCCTCCAACTGACTTTCCGACGGTGCGGCGCCGAGGCGCGCCGCACAACGGAACGCCAAAGCGGACCAAAGCGCGATTGTGCGCAAACCGAATAGGACAAACCGAGATGAGTGACTTTCATTCCATCAATGCCGAGCAAGGCCTTTATGTTCTGCGATCCGGCGCCGGATATACTTGCGTTGGCTTCAGTGTCGCCGAGAGATGGGCGCGCGACGTCGCGGCCTGGCTTCCCTCGGCCGCGGTCCCTCCAGGCCTCGGCGCATTCAAGCCCGGCACAATCCAGCATTATCGAGTCTACCGCGCGACAATGAAGGCCGGCGCCAATCATGCGGCCGCGACTAGGTCGCGTTGTCCCGCGCAGCTGGCGCCGCAACTAATCGGCCTCGAAGGGAAGCGCGTAGAAGTCACCGCGCCAGATGGCGCGCGGTCCCGGTTCTATGTCGGGAAGTCAACCGGATGGCTGCCGGTCCATCTGGAGATCAAGCGCCGCGACTCTCACGGCGGTTGCGCGGTTCATTTGCCGGCCGGCGCAACCGTTCGCGTCATCTAACTGCGCGCAACCCGAAAGGCCTTGACGATGACACGCAAGCCGCAATTCACTTGGAAATGTTCCTACATGGGGACCGTCTACTATCGCGTCACGGATGAAACCGAGAGCTATGAGGTTAGCATCCGTCATTCCGTTTCAGACTATGAGCTATCGATAGCAAATGGCGATGATGTCCGCCGCGCCATGCGAACCGGAATCGGCATGCTTGTCCGATACGCTGAACCGCTACCGGCGCATATCGTCGCGGCCTTCAATGTGTGGCGCGCGGCCGAGCATGCTGCAGCCATGGCGAAACTTGACGCCGCGCCGGAACGCTATGGCGTGATTCCGCCAGATGACGAATTGCGCAAGCCGCCAATGATCGCGCGCGCGGCCTCCTATGATCGCGCAACCGGATGGACCGCGGCTTGCGAACTGGAGCGCGCAGCATGAACCGCGATGCATTCCGCCGCACCATTTCCGCGCTACGCGCCGAGGCGCGCGGCCGGCGCCACAATGTGGCAACGTTCTGGATTGTCTGCAACGGAACGGAATTCACGGCGCGCGCAGAACGCGCGGCCGGTCCGGTTGCCTTGCGGACGTCGCGGCTATCTTGCCGGCCGCGCCGCGCGCTTGCGGCCGAGGCTTTGCACTGGGCGGCTTACTATCGGCGCGCCGCGAAAAACTCGCCCATGGCGCGCGCTCGCAATCTTGAGGCCGCGCGCGAGTGCATCGCCGAGGCCTCGGCCTATCATTCCGTCTTTAACCGCCTTCCGTGAGGGATACCGCATGAAAACAGCGCGCTTTTGGCACTATCACAAATCCGGCCTTGTCCGTATCGCGTTGCGGACTGGCCAAACGTTGCACCATTCGCACGGCGCCAGAACGGACGAAGGATGGACGCGCGAGTCCAATATCTTTTCTTTCGACGGGCAAACCGTGACTAACGAATGGTGCAACGATGGCGCGGACTGCGTTGGACGCATAACCCGCGATGGCGTTTGCACCTGCCCGGCCGATAGGCTTTCGGCGGGTTACAACGATACCGAAAACGGCGCGCGCTTTCCGGACTGGCAAACCGCCGAGACTGGCCAGCGCGACTATTCCGCCGAGGCTGCAGGATACTAGGCCAATGGACCGCGAAACCTTCATTCCGGATAACTTGCACGGTATCCCGGCGGGTTACTACACGGCGCGCGGAATCGTCGCATTGCTGCGCAGTTTCTGCCGATATCCGGCCGCGGTCCGGTTCATTGCGGACATGCTGGAATAGCTCGGCCTCGGCCGTCGAATTTGTCTCCCGCGCGATTGTGCGCAAACTGGAAAGGACAGACTACAATGGCACGCTATGGCGGCGATCCGCGATGGATCATTACCAAATATCCGGCCAATGACCGCAACGGGCATTTCATCCCGGTCGGAACGCGCGCGTTCTATTATCCGACAAGCCGCCGCATGCTTACCGGCGCCGAGGCAGAACAGGCAAGCCGCGACTTTGAGGCCGCGCGCTTTGACGAAAGCGTCTAGGTGCACCGATGGATTTTGCAGCATTCCAAGCCGCCGCGGCCGAGTTGGATAACCGGATCAAAGAGGCCGGCGCGCGCCTCGGCGCCGTGACAGAAGGCCTTGCGGCCGAAATGGGGATTCCGGCGCGCGGTCCGATGGGACTGACTCCGGACCGAATTAAATTCGATCCGCGATACCGGATTGCCAAGGCCGCGGCCGATATCGCCTTTTCTGAATTGCGTGCATTCAACGGCCGTTATGCGCCGCGGTTCAAGAAAAGTGATACGCGCCGCGATTGACGCGCGGCGCCGCGCCAAAGCTACGGCCTAACCTGGCCTCGGCCTTCCCTCAATTCTCGGCGCAATCGTGCGCAAATCAGAAAGGACAATGGACCATGCAACAGGTTGATTTGATCGCGGCCAAGGCCGCAAAGGCAACGGAACGGCGCGCGCTGGCGATCCTCGCCTATGACAACGCGACCGCGAATCCCGACGGCGCGAACTGGCGCGGCATTGCCGATTTGCTGCGCCTCGCATTGCCGGCGCAGAAAGCCGGATCCGGCGCGGCCAATATCCCGGACGGCGCGGCGGATCCATGGGCGGATTATGTCATCCCGGCAAGCGCGACGAAAAAGCTAGGCAAGTCGCCTATCATCGTTGTGACGTTTGTATGCGGCGCCGTGGTACGCGCGCCAGCCGTTTCACTGCCTGGCAAGCCGGTCAATATCGGCCGCGGCTTGCGCGTTGCCTTCGCCTTCTACCGCGCGCGGGTCGCGCGGGAATTCGGGAAAGCCTCGGCAATCGGTTCCGATTGTGTCGCGGTCCCGTCCATCGTTTCTGCCATCTGTGACGCTACCGGCGCCGAATATCCGGCCGAGGAATGCAACGCGCGGACGGCCGAATATCGCCGCGGCCGTTTCGATCATGTCGCGCTTTCCGCCGAGGCCTCGGCCTTGCCGGAAACCGCCGAGGCCGGCGGGTTGACGCGCGCCGACTTCTACCGCGGGCACTACCTCATTGCCTCGGCCGAGGCCGAGATTTTGGCCGGCGCCGACGAGGAACGCGCGGCCGAGCTCGGCGCGCAGATTGCAGACTATCGGTCGCGCCTCGGCGGTATGGCATGGCTGGAAATTGAAGCGCGGCGCCGCGCCGTCGTTCGCGCGGCCGAGGCCGAGGCCAAAGCCGCGGCAAAGGCCGAGGCCGAGGCCGGCCGGCGCGCCGAGCAAGAGGCCGAGGCGCGCGCAGCTGCAGCCAAGGCCGAGGCCGAGGCGCCGCGGTTGCGGCTTGTCGCAAACAATTCCGCCGGCGTCGAAACCGCGGCGGCTTCCCTCCCGGATACGGTCGATGCCCTCCCGGTTGCGCCCGCGCCCAACTCCGCGGCCCCTATCCCGGTTGCGCCTTCCCGCGCCGCGCGCTTCCTGGCCTCGTCATCGCTCGGCGCGCCTCGGCCATCCCTCCCGGTTGCGCCTTTCTGCGCGATCCGCGCCAGCTAGTCGGAGTCGCCAGCAATGCGAGCCTATGGATTCGATATCTTGCCCGTTGGCGCAAAGTTTCGCCTGATTGATCGCTGCGAATTCAACAATTGGGGCGAACTATCTCGGCGGTTTGATACCGCCGCCGAGGCCGAGGAATACGCGCGCCGCTGCGACGAATTCAAGCGCGGCAAGCGTTCACGCGTCGAATTGCGCGCTTGGGAACTGCACTAAGCCGCGGCGCGCCTCGGCCTCACGGAATGCAACACGCGCGATTGTGCGCAAACGGAAAGGAAAACAGACCATGCGGAAACCGAATCCCAACAAAGAAAAGGCCGCGCAACTGGCGCGCCAGATTGCCAACATGACGGAAGAGCAGAAGGCGCTTTGGCTGCAGCGCGCGCCGATCCTCACCGCGGACGCGCGGCCGATATCCGGAAAAAATCACATGCTGGCGGCGATGCAATGCGAAGGCGCAACTATGCTGGGCGGCTTCAATCAATGGCTTGCCGCCGGCCGCGCGGTCCGCAAAGGCGAGTCCGCAATCTACATCTTTGCGCCGTCCGGCCGGCGCGCAACGGCCGAGGCCTCAGCGGCGCCGAGCGCGGACGGCGCCGCGGCCGAGGCCGCGGCGGAGTCGGTGCGGTTCATCCTGGTACCGGTTTTCGACGTTTCGCAGACCGACGAAAAGCCGGCCGAGCAAGCCGCCGCGGCCTAGTCCCGGTTGCGGCCGATTTCCTCAATCCCTCGGCTGCGGCCGATTTTCTCGGCGCAATGGTGCGCAATTCGAAAGGAGTTAAACGACATGGCGAAACTGATCTTGAATAGCTACGCGGCGGAACGTAACGGCGCATTCGTTAGCGTGGCGCTTTGCATCGGAGAGGACAAAAGCCCGCTCCCACGGCGCGAAGTCGAGATTAAGCGCGCGGCCGATGCAGAAAAGGCATTCGCGGACTACTGCGCGGACCTGGCGGCAACGGGAAAGCCGGCGGTTGCCACTATGCGGATTGGCAAGGGCGATCGTTCCCCGCCGGGCTTCAAGGTCTTGAACGGTGTGCGCGGCTTTCACGAAGTGAATTGCTAACAGTCCCGCCGCCGGCCGATTTCCCATCACAGAACAAAGGAACCGTTATGCATCTCACCTTGCCCCGCTCGCCGCTCGCCACGCTCGTTAACGAGGCTTCAAAGTATCGATGGCGCGTCCGCTCCGCGCTGCAACGCTACGGCGTAGCCTGGCGCTACGCGCGCCAGCGCTCAACCCGCGATGACGGATTGACGCTGCTTTACGACGCCGAGCACATCGCCGGGATTTACGGCCTCGCGTGCTTGTCGGAGGAATCCGTTTTGGAACGCGCGCGCGACTTTTTCGGCGACGTTCCCGGCCTTGAACGATGGACCGCGGACGCATGCGCCAGGGTCAACTCGAAACACGGCGGCGGCGACGGCGAAATGATCGGCGCGGCGGAAGATTGGGCGCTGACTCTGATTTCCGAGTATGCGGCCGAAGACGGCGTCACCCTGGAAGAGCTCGCCGAGTAACCCCCGGGGCCAGCTGATTTCCCGGCCGGCGGCGCACCTCCCGACTACGGCCGATTTTGCGCGGTGGATGACGCGCGCACCTGGCCGCGGTCGCTCCACCATCTGCGCGATAGTGCGCAAAACGAAAGGACGAAAGCCAAATGACTTACACCTGCACCGACTTTACCGACTCGATTCTTGGCGCGCTGAATGTTGACGTTCCGCACGAGGACAGCGACAGCCCGAGCGCACAAGCTGACTTGGCGCTGGCCGAGATTGAGCGCCTGCAGAAGCGTGACGCGCAGTTGTCGCTATTGGAAACGCCGCCGGCCTCCCGCCTGGAGCGTGTCCGGCTTGCCGCGCAGTTGATCCGCACCGCGCGCAATCACCTGCGGATCGCCGACGCCAACAATGCAGCGGATTACGTGGCGCGCGCGCTGAAATCCGTAGAGGGCGCCGAGCGCCACGCGCGCGGCCTCGAAACCCGCACCAATCCCCCCGCCCGCGACTGATTCCGCCCCTTGGCTACGGTTGTTTTTGAAAGGAGATCATCACAATGAGCACAATCACGATTTGGACTTGCACCACTGAGGGCGACAACTGCGGGACCGAAACCACGGTGCACGCCACGCAGTCCGAGGCGGTGGAATATGTCCGCACGAGCCTGCGCGACATCCTCAAGCGGACCCCCGAGCGCCTGGCCGCGGTCGAGGCCGCGACGGCGGACAATATCAGCGAGCTATGGGAAGATGCCGTTGACGGCCCCTGCATCATCGAAGAGCGGACCGTGACGCTGCCACCGCTCGCCGTGGCTACCCATGAAACCCGGCACGGCGACGAAACGCGCCTCTATCCTAACAGCGACACGGCGCGCGCCTGGCGCCGTGAGATCGCGGCCGAGAATTGGGCCGCACGGATGGACGAGGACAAGCCGGCCGATCCTGACGAGCTAGCGGAAGCCTATTTTGAGCGCGTCGGCGAAATGCGCGGCGACTTCTTCCGGGTCGAGGAATTGGAGATTGTCGGCGGCACAGTCCCGGTTGCGCCTGCGCAGGACTGGCGCCAGATCGCCCGCGACCTGGCCGGCGCGCTCGACGCCTGCACCCATCAGATTGACCAGATGCGCGGCATGTTCAGCGACGAGGACGGCACGATTGCGGAAGCGGTCTCCGACGCTGACGAGGCGGCCGAGGCCTATCGCCGAGCGGCCGCCGGCCTTCCGGTTGCGCCCGCGGCGCGATTCATCGGGCAGGATGACCGCGCTTGCTCGGAAGGATGGGGCCTGTTCGAGAACAGCGACACCGGCACGCTTGAGATTCAGGCGGACGCCGAGTCTTCAATATTTGTCCGCAACGGCGTGAGCCGCGACGACGAGGCCGAGGCATTCGTAAAGGCCAAGGCCGCCGAGGGCAGCGAGTATCACGCCTTGGCACTCCTGCGCGTCGGCACTGCGCACTAGTCCCGGCTACGATCGATTTTCCATCCCCGAGCTACGGCCGATTTTGCAAACACGATTGACAGATTCGGCCGACACAAATTAGAGAAGCAGCCCCGCGCGATTGTGCGCAAGTTGAAAGGATGAAAACACATGCAGCATTCCGCCACCTATTCGCCCGATGACAACAAGCTGCGGCTTTATCCGGCGCACCGGCTCGACGCCGAGGATTACGCGCGCGTGAAGGCCGCCGGCTTCAAGTGGGCGCCGCGTCAAGAACTGTTCGTCAAACCAACCTGGAGCCCCGGCGCCGAAGACTTGCTGATTGAGATGTGTGGCGAGATCGGCGACGAAGACACCACGCTGACCGACCGCGCCGAGCAGCGCGCCGACCGCTTCGAGGGGTATAGCGAAAAGCGCTTGGCGGAAGCCGAGAGCGCGCGGAAAGTGTCCGATGAGATCGCCGAGCGCTTCTATGGGGGGCAGCCTATTTTGGTTGGGCACCACAGCGAGAAGCGTGCCCGCAAGGATCAAGAGCGCATACACAGCAACATGCGCAAGGCGGTCAGGCTCTGGGACACCTCGAATTATTGGACTGCGCGCGCGGCCGGCGCAATCGCTCATGCGAAATACAAGGAACTGCCGGCGGTGCGTCATCGCCGCATCAAGGGCATTGAGTCCGACAAGCGGAAGGTGGAGCGCCAGCAAGCGGAGACCGAAAGGCAGCTGAAGGCCTGGCAAATCGTCGCCGGCATCAATGACCCCGAGAAGCAGCGCGCGGCCGGCTTGGCCGTGGCGAATGTCGGCGGTTATTGGTCGATGTCGTTTCCGCTGGCCGATTATCCGCGCGACCCGCCAGCCTCGCAATATGAGGGGCCAATGGGCCTTTGGTCGGCGATTGATGGGAACGTCATCACCGCCGCGCAGGCCGCCGCGATTGCGATTCCGAGCCTGGAGCGCTCCGGGCCTCGGCGCGCCCGCTGGATTGCGCACTATGACAACCGGCTGGCCTATGAACGGGCGATGCTGGCCGAGCAGATCGGAGCGGAGGCGACCGCCAACCCGCTTGCGGACCGCTTCGCCTTCGCGGTCGGCGGTCAGGTGCAGACGAGCCGCTGCGACGAGTGGCTTACCGTGCTGAAGGTCAACAAGGGCGCCAACGGTTCGGTTTCCAGCATGACGACGACCGCGCCGACTGGCTCGCGCTCCAAGCGCGCGCAATGGAGCGTGGAGAGCATCAGCGATTATCGGCCGCCGAGCGCGGAGAACGTCGCCGCGGCGAAGTCCGCCGCCAAGCTCCCGCCGATCTGCAACTATCCCGGCGAAGGATTCCGCGAGATGACGGAGGCCGAATGGAAGGCGCGCCCGCAGTTCTCGGATTTCCACTATATCGGCAAAGTGAAGGAGACCGAGACCCACAGCGCGCACCGCGTCCGCCAGATGCCGAAGCCCGGTGAATACTGGAAGAAGGTCCAAGTTTACATCACGGATGCAAAGCGGGTCGATCCGCCCAAGATCGCGCCAGCACCGGAGCCAACCGAGCCGGCCGAATTCGTCGCCGAGTATGTCGCGCCGCCCGCGGTTGATCTTGACGCCATGCTGGCAACGGTCGCCGAGATCATCGGCGCACCGGGCGAGAGGGAGGCCCAGGACGAGCCCGAGGCCGTGGCGGCGCTGGTCCCGGTTGCGCCCGCGGAAGAGCCGCGGCGCCTCGGCGATGCCAAGGCGGAGGCGCAGCGCGCGGGGGCCGAGATCATCACCGGACTCGGCAAATTCCGTGTTGGCATCGGCCAGCACGTTACAGATTGGTGCGACGACGAGGCGACCGCCTGGCGGCAGTTCTGCGGACTGGCTGGCGTGCCGTTCGAGGCCGAGGCCGTGCCGGCGGACCTTCGGCCGCGCGTTCTCGCCCCGGTCCCGGATACGGCCGATTTGCCCGCGCCGACGGCGGCGGATAGTTTCGAGGCCATGCGGGCGATGCTGAAAGGCGGCGGCGTGCAAGTCGTCGTTGCGCCTCAGCTCTTCCCGACATCGGGCGAACTCGCCGCGGACGTGGCAGAGGCGGCCGACATCCGGCCCGGGCAGCGCATCTTGGAGCCGAGCGCCGGAACGGGCGCACTGATCGAAGCTGCGCGCAACTGCGCCGATGGTCTGCAGGTGGTGGCGGTCGAGATCAACGCAAAACTTTCGGAGCACCTGCGCGCAGCGTTCCCCGGCACGTTCGTCCACTGCGGCGACTTCCTGGACTTCGACCCGCCGGCCGAGCGTTTCGACATTGTCTTGATGAACCCGCCATTTGAGAACGGCGCCGACATCAAGCACATCACGCATGGCCGGAAGTTCTTGAAGCCTGGTGGCCGGCTCGTCGCGATCTGCGCCGACGGTCCGCGCCAGCGGGCGAAGCTCGAACCGATGGCGGTGGAATTCCGCCCTCTGCCCGCGGGGTCATTCAAGGCCGCCGGTACCATGGTCAACACAGCGCTCGTCGTGATCGATGGGCCGCCGCCGGGATAGCCCCCGGCTGCGCCCACCTCCCCGGCTACGATCGATTTCCCATCACCCCCTCGGCTACGACCGATTTGAACGGAGGTTCACCCATGACGGCCAAGAAGACTGAAATCTATTCCGGTCCCGTTGAAGGCGCGCGCGCCGGCGTCCTCGAAGCGCTCGGAGGTGCCTTCGCTGCGCCGCCGGCTCCGGGCCGACAGCTGACGGACGACGAAAAGACCTTCATTGCCCGCGTGGCGCCGCACTTCATGGCCGGCAAAAGGCTGGAGGAAGCCGCGGCGGCCGTCGTCCAGGACGATGAACGCCTTTGGCTGACCGCTATGGAGGACTCCGACGTTGGCCGCGCGATCCGCGACGAGCTCGCCCGCAAGGTTCATGCAGCCGCGAGGGCGCGGCGGTGACAGCACGCAAGCACCCTTTCCACTGGGACACCTATAACCGGCTCCTGGACGGCCTCACGCGCGTCATGGACTCGAATGACCAGCGATTGCGGCCAGAGGTTCGGGAGAAGCTTACGGAAGCCCGAGGGGCGATCTATCAGGCTTGGGAGGTGCAAGCGGCCCTTGAACGAGCGAAGGGCCAGCGAACATGACCGAACAGATACTGACGGCGGCCGGCTTCAAGATCGTGACGCGGGCCGGGTTCGACGCCGCAACGGACGTTCCCGCGGCCGTGCGCCTGGTGGCCGAACGCATCTTCAAGCGTTGGGGCGGTGACTTCGTGGTTTACGATCCAGCGGGCGGCGATGATGGTTGGCTGCTGATCGATGATGATCGCGACCAGATCATAGGCGAGACGGTCGAGCACCTCGGACGTCTTAAACCTGAGCCGCCGGCGCCCGCGCAAGGCTCGCTGTTCTGATCCCCCGGATACGATCTATTTTGAAAGGCGATTGCTATGTCAAGAACCGTCAGGCAAGTGCCCGCTGACTGGCAGCACCCCCGCAACTCCGGCGGCCGATATGTCCCGCTGCTCGAGTCCGGCCCGGATGCGCCCTCGCCCGATCCCGCGCGCAGCATGCCGGCCTGGCCAGCCGCGGAGCGAACGCATTGGCAGCTATACGAGACCACCAGCGCCGGCACACCGGTTTCGCCGCCGTGCGCCTCGCCCGAGGCCTTGGCCAAGTGGCTGGCCGACCACCATGTGGAGGCCGCGCCCGGCTTCACGGGAACGGAGGCGCAGTGGCTGGCTGCGATCAAGCGCGGAGCCGTCATCCCGCCGGTGATGACCGTCGGCAAGCGCCAGGTCCATCCGCTCGACTACACCTGATCGCCGGGACTCCCGGCTACGATCGATTTTGTGCTACCCCCTCGGCTACAGCCGATTCCGGGCGAATGTGCCCAACCGGAAAGGATCCTGAGATGTCACCACCCCGATTTGTCCACCGCAAGATCTCGGCGGCCGACTTCGATGCCGAGCTCGAGCGCCAAGGTCTCAACCGGAAATCATTCGCCCGCGTGTTCTGCCAAAACCTCGTCACGGTGAACCGATGGGGGAAGAAGAAGGACGACGGCCAGGTGCAGGATATCCCGACGTGGGTGCCGATCGCGCTGACGTTGCTGACACTGCCCGGTGGCCTCGGCACCGCCCGCATGGCGGCCGCGGCAATGATCCAGCAAGATCGGCTGCACCCCGAGCTCGGCGAATTCCCCTACCAGAAGCTTCGGCAGATGCCGGCTGATGCTGACCTCGAGGACTGATGCGCGTAAAGCTCCCAGCTTGTGCGCCGGTTTCCTAGGACTACGCTAAAGCGTACCAACGGGACGGCCATCAGGCCTCTTCGCCGCCGTATCTCCGCTTTTCTTGGTCATTGTGGGCACATTTCCTTACCTTTGGAAACTCGACTTAGGTGTCCTTGATCAGCGGCCGATTCCTTGTAAGGTGCCCGAATATTAACTCTACGTTGTAGCCCCCCAATCGAGATCCAACGGTAGGCACCGTATCCGCCAGCGCCTCAGCCCCCTCAATCGTGCAATATTTCAAGATTGAGGGTCTCCACGGGTACCGCTCTATTTCTTTAGAGTCAGACTACGCGGCGACGCTTCTAATAGCTAAGAACGGCTCCGGTAAAACCACCCTCCTGGCAGCGCTGGATGCGTTTCTAAAAGGGCAGTTCTCAAGGCTTAAAGAACTCCAGTTCTCCAGCATCCGCTGCAAGCTACGAAGCTTGTCTGACGAGCTTGTTTTAACAAGTGAAGAAGTCTCCAAGTATACGTCGAACGCAGTAGTCGAGGCAGAATCTCGTCGGCTCGAAATCGAGACGTCGATGCTGTACTTGCATCTTGAGGAACACGATTCGGATACAGATCGCGTATATCTTGACGATGAAGTTACTTCCACCCTCATGCAAAAGCATGGCCATAGCTATGCAAACGTCCGCGCTCTCTGCGATAGGCTAACGAAAGTTCTGCACAGCGAAGTACCGACCATACTTTCCACATTGAAGCTCCTGCGCAGTGCAATGGAAAACGTCGAGGTTGTGTATCTTCCGACCTACAGGCGCATCGAGCTGGCAATACCTGCTCGCCCCGACCGTTACGGCCGCATGCGCAAACAGGTTCTGCCTGCTCAGAGGTCAGGCTTATATTCAGGCGATATCCAATTCGGCCTATCGGATGTTGTTGACCGGCTATCCGACCTCAATCAACGCATCGTCACGGACTCAAGCCTGGGTTACCGGGAACTCAGTGCAAGTATCATCAACGAGCTTATCAGCGGGCAGTTCGATCGCGCTGACCCAATGCAGGACGAGATTCCAGATCGTGCAGAGCTGGAGCTATTCTTCTCCCGGCTCAAAGACGACCGGACTAGGCGCCACTATGGTCCACATTTCGAGTTGTCTATTCCTAACATCGCCCAGATCTACACAGGCACGGGAGGCATATCTCAAGAAAGCAATAAGTTCCTTCGGTACTTCTTAGGCAAGCTAAACAGCGTCGTCCAATCGACGCGAGAAATTGAAGCGTTGGTCCGCGATTTCATCGACAACTGCAATAAATACATGTCTTCAGTCGACATCAGCACAACAATGCACGGAAGAGACCTTCTTGGGTCTCCAGCCAGCGGAGAGATAGACGGCAAGGTTCTAACGCTCAGCAGGCGAGACCTTACGATCTCGGTCGACAGTCTCGAAGCGCACAGAAAAATCCCACTGAACTCCCTTTCGTCAGGCGAAAAGCAGATGATCTCGCTGTTCGCTAAGCTTTATCTATACCCCAAAGAGAAAATCATACTGATCGACGAGCCGGAGTTATCGCTCTCCCTCGACTGGCAGCGCCAAATACTTGTCGACATTGTTGAGGCTCCTTTGTGCCGCCAAGTCGTGGCAATTACTCACTCACCATTTGTATTCGACAACTCACTTGAGCCGTTTGCTCGGCCGCTTACATCCGCCGTCGATGCTGAGCGGGCATCGCAAGTCGCTGAAGATTTCGAGCCTGACAACACATGACACTTCCCGTTTCGCAGGACGCCTATGTCAATAAACTAAGAGCCGCACGAGATCGCCCAGCAGTCTTGAAGACGAAACTCGCATCAGTGCGAAGCTCAAGCCCTGGCTGTCTCGTCTTTGCGTTTGAAGGCGATTTAGACAAGGGAGCCTATTTTCAGTGGGTGAAGCGGCTTCGCTCTGACCTTGTCTATGAGCCGTTCCCATGCGGTGGAAAGCGGCAAGTCCTTGAGTTTCGAGAGATGCTGAGGCGCGATTTAGGCGGCCTCGCAGCTCGCGTCTATTTCTTCATCGACCGAGATTTTGACGACTTTCGAGGGTTCGATCCTGACCCTGCCACAACCTTCGCGACAGATCAGTACTCTGTCGAAAACTATCTCGTTACGCGAGAAGTTCTGGAAGAACTTCTCAAAGACGAATTCCACTGTCATGCGGAACCCGAGATCCGCAATGCTTGCCTCGCCGTCTTCGACCAACGCTTAACTGAATTTCTAACTGCTACAGAAGCAATAAACTTTCGCCTATTCATCGCCAGAAAAAACGGCTTCACGCTCCAAAAACATCTGCCTACGCGGATAAACAACGTCGCGCTGGTCGCCCTGGACAGCGTCAGTCCTATTGCTGTTGGGCCTGAGCAAGTCGTCATATTCAATGAGCAGGTCAGCTTGGAGCAGTTCGATACGTTGAAAGCCGAGTTCCCAAAGTTGAATCCACAAAAGCGCTATCGCGGCAAGTTCAACCTGCTGTTCTTCATGAAATGGCTTGATCTTCTCGCTGCCGATCGAGCGGCCGAGAAATCTAACACTTCACCAAAATCGGCAGTCCCAAGGGAGTTAATTCCGGCGGGATCACGATAGGCGCTCTTGCGTCGAAATCCGAAGTACCTAACGGTCTAGTAGCATTCCTCAACACAATTCACTAAAAGATAGCCGGCTTCCGTTGTTTTCGAGAGGGCTGGCTGCTTTCTAAAAGCTACCGCCGAGCCCGAACAGATACTGCGCCCATCGGCAAACAACCGCCGCAGTCAAAGCCAGGCCGCCAGCACATTTTGATACTTACTCATCGCCATACTCTTTCTTACTTAATGTCTCCAGCTCTTTGTCCGGGGACAGGACACTGGCGATGTTTAATCCCTCGCAGAAGCCCTGCTGCTCTCTCGCGTTCAGGCTATCACCTTCACGGCAGACGACGTAAATCAGTCTGCCGTGCCGAGTTGAGCGATGATAACGACACTCCAGGCGATTGCGGTTCGTGGACACCGCGCGCGGCGTTGATCTGCGTTCCGTCCAGCGAGCTTGAGTAATAAAGCCTGCAGTAGCGCATTTCGCAGTAGAGCGATCTCGGCGACCGCGGGCGCCCAAATCCGACACCACACAATCACCAGTGTCATTTGGAACCGACGCGGCTCTTGGCTGCCTTTCTTTCTCCATCTGCGATAGTGAATTGCACACATGCCGCGGGCAATCATGTGGCCGGCCGCAATCATCTCGTGCAGGTCACATGGGTCCGCTCTCACCGCGACATCCTAGCTGCCCTAGCTTGGTGGCTTTTTCGAGTGTGATGACTGGCGCAAAGGCAATGCCCATTCGACAAGTCCAGCGCCTTGGAAGGGGCATCTCGGACCTCCTCGATGTGATCCGCGTACATCTGGTCGCCCAACTCCCGGCTGCGCTCGCAGCGCACGCCATCCTCGACATATTCGCAGCGCCAGCCGGCGCGCCGCTTTACCTGCTCGGCCCAGTTCTTGTGTTCGGCGGTCTGGTAATGCGGGTCGGCCAGCTTCGGCGGCGGTTTCACTTTGCGGGTGTCGAGCGTCGGCACGCGTGGGCCGAGCGTCGGGATACGGGCGCGGGTCATGCGGGTCATACCGGCTCCAGGAACAGGATCGGATCAGCGCAGATGACTTCTTGGACGACATAACCGCTGCCGAGCACATGGTTGGCGATCGAGGTGAGTGCTCCAACCTTCGGGTCCTGTCCGCACTGAAGCGTCATAGGAATTCGATAGCGCTCGTTGAACGCGTCCGGATCTCTCTTCCATTCCTCGAACAAACTCAAGGCCCGCTCCCGCCTGCTCTCTCGGCTCATCGACCGCTCCTTTTCTCGTTGCGCCTCGGGCCGAACATCTTCCGGCCCATCGAGCGAAGCATTTCGCGCTGATCCCAGGTCATCTGGTCCTTGTCGACGTCAACCAGAAGGAGACCGTATTCGCGCCAAACCCGTTGCTTGGTCTCCAGCGGTGTTTCCCGCTTGTTGGGGGCGAACCGTCCGAGCGACATCGATTCAGCCCCTTACTTCCGCAAGCCCATGCCGGCGGCAGTCTTCAGCCGCCGCACCGCGTCCCATGTCCGGTCGATGATCTCGACGCCCTCGTAGTGCTTTACGAGCGCGTTCAGCGCGATCCGGAAGTCGGAATTGTTGGTGCGGTGCTCCTCGCCGCCATGCAGCCGGACGTCCTCGCTGCTGCACTCGAGCCCAATCCTGACGAGCAGGATATCGAACTGCCGCCCGCCGAGACGACGTTCGACCTCCCTGAGACGCCCGCTGGCCTCGAGTGCGATGGTGTGCGAGGGCGACCCGCCGCCTCCTCCATCGACCTTGTCCTGCAGCGCGAAGCCGCGCGCTCCGTGGAAGGTAGCGAGGTCGAAGTCGCGTCGGAAACGATCCGCGGCGCTCTGGCGCAGCTTGTCTTCAGGATCCGCGGCGCCGCGCTTCTTCGACTCGGTCAAATTGAGGTGCGATGCGCGGACGGTGTCGACCATCACGTTGAGCGACGGGTTTTGGGGATCCGGGATGACGTGCTTGCGCTTGCCGCTGGCAAGACGGTCCGCCTCGTCCTTCGCCTTCTGCTCCTTCTTCGTCAGCGGCTTGCCAAGAATGTTCAATAGATCGGCGGCCCGCGCCGCCGCATGCTGATATCCCTGCTGGAACAGCTTGTTTGTCCGGAAATACTCCGTGACCAGGCGGGTTGTCGGAGTATCGCAGCCTGTGGCCCATTCGATGCCGGCTTCGCCAATACGGCGCGCCCTTGCGCGCTCTTCCTCAAGCACAATCTGTGCGTCGTACGAGAGACCGGCGTACGAGCGCATCGGCTTGGCCCGCCGTATATCGCGCTGGAAGGCACGGGCGCGGCGATCTCGCTCTTTGTCGACGTGTACTGTCGCGACATCCGTGATCTGTGCTTGAGACATTCCATCCTCCACGCAGAATCACGAATAGATTTCGTGGAGGTGATTTGTCTACGATTGCAAGCGGGAACTTGGTGCGCCGTCCACCGTCGAACAGCGACGCCTTCCGTTAGGCGCGTACTCACAAATCCGCCATGTCGGCCCTACCCCCGGACACCGCCGGGTGACCACGGCATGTCGGTTTGGGGCCAGAAGCGGCCGCAAACACAGCTCACAGGACTCCAACACCCATTGAGGCGGCGCGTCGCCGCCAAGTCGATTTATTGCGTTTGCGTTGGTGTGGCGCCAGTTGGGGCAACGCGTTGGTGAACCTCGACCGCCGAAGCCGCAAGATAAAGCGCCATGACGCCGCAAAGGAGAATGCCGATCAGCAGGATCGTCATGTGGCTGCTGATCCTGGCAAGCGTTTGTTTGGTCCAGATCGCCTCGGGATTGTTAACCTCGTTCCGGCCGTAGCCGCTGAGGAATTTGCAGAGCGATCCCGCACCAAATTTTTGGTAGTGCGTGGCTGCCTGCGGCTTCATATCGATCTCGCTTCCGATCACTACCACCTGCCATTTGAGCGAACCTAACCAACCTCTTTTCTGGTGACCGTCTTCAAGCAGAGGCACCTTGCAGATGTGAGCTCTGCGGATACGGTCGAATCGCGCGATGAAGATGATCATGAGAAAAGCGAAGATCACTGCCGCGCCCCCGAACCAACCGTAATTGCTCTTGTCGATAAAAATAAAGCTTAGAGCAATCAGGGCGATCGCAAGAGCGCGGGCGCCAGCGGTGACCATGAAGGGTGGGGAATCATCTGCAAGGAACGTCCATTGCGAAACCTTGCCGACCGCTTTCATCAAAAGAACGCTGAAAACCGCAAATAGCGTCGCAGCGATTGTTATGGTGGTTGCGAAAAGACCGTATTTCCCGCTGAACATCGTGTGCCCTCAATAGTCGAGCGTGACGCTGGACGTTCCTGGAAGAGTGCAGACCTTATTCTGGTCCCATTGTACGGTGTTGCCGTAAGCGCCGCCGCTTACGCCGAAAACGTAAGTACCAGCTTGAAGTACGCCCCTTGCCGGCGTGGTTGGCGCACCATGATAGTTCGAAGAGATCAAGTAGGCGCCAGACCAATATGCAGAGAGCCCGGGCGACTTCGTGTGAACGGAGAAAATGCAGCCGGCCACCTTGGTTGGCGGACCGCCGATGAACTTACGCATTGAGAGTTCGGGCGCGGGCCCATCCGGAGGCTCCCCCCCGCGAAAGCTGCGCCGTCCCGCGATGCGCGTAGCCAAAAACTCGCACGCTCGCTGAAAGAACGTCTCCCGCGCCTCGGCAGGTGATAACATCGTTGCGCCGTCACCGAAGCGCACCATTCCTCTCTTTATCGCTTCGGAGAGCATATTGCGCAAAGAAGGGCGGGGAATGAAACGGAGCAAATACCGGAAAAAAAACCAATAGGGGCCGGGACGAGAGCGACGCTGGTAGCTAGCCGTCAGGGTGGCCTGCAAGGCTTTAGGTGCAATGATTTCTGAAAGAGCGACCGGAACGAAAACCCTGTTGTCACCGAGGAGTACGGCTGGATAATCGAGGCGGAAAGACTCGAGTAGATCCACGTCATCGTAGAATTGTTCGGCGTTCGCCTGGAGGTCGGCGATAGAAAGTCCCTCCTCGAGTTCGGTCTCCCAAAGACGGCGCTCCTCCTCCCCGTGCCACCTCAAGGCTTGAAGAATGTGTGCAGCGCGATTCAGATCATGACTGGTGTAGTCCACCATGGGTCTTTCCCGTCCGCACCAGTATCCTGTCAGAGCACTGCCGGCCTGATGCCAACCAATGATTGCACGGGCGTCTTGATTAATGCAACCGCGAGTAGATCGCACTGGGCCAACAACGTCGAGGGAACAAGACGCCGACTAGATGCTGCAATGCGAGATCATCCGGCTCGAACAACGACTGCTTGGGTCATTCTCGATCGATTTCGACGTGGCTTCGCGATGTCCGTTTATTCTCCGGAGGCAGACGCCGGACCGCTGGCGTTTATGAGTACGCCCCTAGGACTCGAAGTCCGGCTTCCGTCCAAATCCCTCCCGTGCCGCAGGTCAGAACGGTATATCTTCCCCGCCGAGCCCCCCGAACAGCATTCGCGGGCCGTTGAAGTCGATCTTTTTCCACTTGCACCCCGTGCCGCTGCGGTTCTTGAAAACGGCGAAAGCCGCCTTGTCCTTCCAGATGTCGTATTCCCTCAGCCATCGATCGCGCTGCTCACGGCCTTTCGGGTTGTCTTCCGATGCCGGCTCCGGCTCGTTGTCGCGGAGCCAGATCTTGGGGATCGTCAGGCCAACGATGATGTCGCTGTTCTCGACGATGAGCCCGCCGCCGTAGATATCGCCGCTGCCAAATTTCCAGCTGGGCGCGCGCTGTCCCTCACGGGTCAGTTGCGCGAGTTGCCAGACTACACCATCCAATTCCTTGGCGAGATCCTTGGTATAGGCCGAGGCATATTCGACGGTTCGGACGACGTTCCAATGCTCCTGCTCGGGCTCCACCAGCTTCAAGTGGTCGATGCAGAACTGCTTCACGCCGTACCGGCGCTTTGCCTTCCTGAATTCGTTGCCAATCTGCTTGATCGTCATCCGGCTGCGGTCTTGGACCCAAACCCTGATCGACTCGAGCTGCTCCTTTGCCCGCCGGATGTCGAGAAATTCCTTCTGATTGAAGTCGCCGCTGATCTGCTTCTTGACCGAGACGCCGGACAACGAAGCGATGTCGCGATAGGCGATCTGCTCCGCGGACATTTCGAGGCTGAGCGAAAAGCCCGGGAAAATGCTCGTCTCGTCCAGCGAAGGACCGGCGTTGTCGCGCAGGATCTGCGCCATCAAGGCCGATTTGCCGTGGCCAGATGGCGCAGCCAGCGTGACAGTCGTTCCGCCGACGATCGGCCCGAGAACCTCGTCCAACTCCGGGATCTTGGTGAGCACGCCGACCGCGCGCTTGCCCTGATGCTCGTAGGCCTCCCCTGCTTTGGCCATCGCGTTGCCGGCAGCGTCACCGAGCGCAACGGCATGTCGCACTCGATCGTGGTCGTCGACCACGCGGAGCATGTCGTCCAGTTCCTGGCGCGTTTGATCGAAGGTCTTGTCGGGCGCTGTGGCGATCTTCCCGAGTTGTATGCGGGCGCGTTCCCGCCACGCCAGAATGATGTCGTCGACAAAATCGAGCGCGCTGCTGACGTCCGCGGCCTTTTCGATCAGGATCTGTAGCACAGCCTCGGTATCGCCGACGCCTTCAAACTCGGTCGGGAGCTTGGACTCGAGCAGCGACAGTGTGGGGCCCGCGCCGTTGAGGCAGCATTCCTCGATCGCGGAGAAGATCAGGCGGTGGTGGTGCAGCGTGAATTGGTCCGCCGACACTCGATCCGAGACGGCCCAGAATGTCTCGGCCGACCCCAAAATTTTTCCAATGATCGCCTCTTCGGCGCGGACATTCTGCGTCGGCTTATTGGGTGTGGCGACGGGACGCTTGGTCATGCCGACACCGCCTCGAGCTCGACCGACGTCAGCATGGGATGGCTGGCGCTGATCCGCTTGGCCGCCATCTCGGCGTAGTCCGCGTTCAATTCGATCAGGATGGCGTCGCGTTGGAGCCGGTCCGCGACCAGTCCGGTGGTGCCGGCGCCGGCGAAGGGATCGAGCACGGTTCCACCCGGCGGCACGCCGGCCAGGATGCAAACCGCGGCGACCTCCGGCGGCATCACGGCAAAATGGTTCAGCCAATCATGGTGGGAGCCGCATTCGCAATAGCGGAGCGTCAGCTTGCGGCCCTCGCGTTCAATCTTTTCGGTTCGGAGACGGCCCAGTTCGGCACTCGGGTAGAATCTGCGGCACTTGATGCAAAACTCGTCGTTGAACCCGCCGGGCGCGACCCACCATACCGACCGCAGCGCGGCGCCGTTGGCGCGCTGCTCCGCCACCGACATTCCGTCCCAGCGATCGTTGAAGCCGGCATGACGCCGGCCGTGGCCGCGCCGTCGATCGCGTTTGCGGGCGCCGGAGTGCGGCGGCTGCCCTTCCGGCGCATAGCCGTCGCCACTCACGACAAGCGCGCCCTCGCTGCCGAGTTTGTCCCGCATCGCGCGCGCCAATCGGCTTACCGACTCCGGCGCCGCCGGTAGCCTGACGTCTTCATAACCATGGTAGTAGGTCTCCGACTTCGCGAGGTGGAAGACGTATTCGTGCGCGCTCGTCGACCGATCCCGCGTACTTTCCGGCATACCGTTCGGCTTCGCCCAGATGTTGTCTTTGCGGAGCCACCAGCCGTCGGCGCGGAGCGCGAAGGCCAGCATCCACGGGATTCCAATGAGATCCTTCTGCTTAAGCCCAGCCGGCGGCGGCTCCCAGGCGCGGCCGATCGCTCCGTCGCCCTGGGCCTTCGCATGGTTGCCCGCCGGCAACCGGCTGCCGCGCTCGGTCTGCGCCGCGATCCTTGCACTCGCGCCGATCTCCCAGTTCTGGCGCACCACCATGGACGCTTCCTGTGACTGCAGCGTACCGAGCAGCGTCGAGGACGCCGCGGCAGGATTGCCGCCGCGGCCGGATCCCGCGTAGCAGTCGCCGATATTGATCCAGAGCGAGCCGTCATCCCGCAGAACGCGCCGGATCTCCCGGAAGAGGTCGACGAGCTCCGTGATATAGGCCTCGGGCGAGTTCTCGAGCCCGATCTGGCCAGCCATCTTGTAATCGCGGAGGCGGAAGTACGGCGGCGAGCAGACGCAGGCGTGCACCGAGTTGGAAGGCAGGAGCCGGACGACGGCCCGGCAATCACCATTGAGAATTCGAACCGTCAAGCTGAGGCCTCCACGCGTCGCCGCGCATTCCAGATGTCGAGATAGTCGGTCCGCATGCGCGGCTCCGGCTGGCTGTCGTGCAGCTTGCCGATCGCGACCATGCGTTCATGAAGCTTGCGCACCGCGGCGCGGCCGGCGGGCTCGGCTAGAACCAGGTCGCCATCCTGGCGCCGCCACGGCTTGTCGCCGTCCGGGAAAGACGTGATCCTCTCCACCTCGATCGGCGGCTCGAGTCCTGCAACGCCGCTGGTGCTGAGGCCGGCCCAGACCGGGCGCCGATACTTGATCAGCGCGCGCGCGGCGAGACAGGTTTCCAGCCCCTCCCCGAGACCTATATGAGCCGCGACGCCGCCGATCCGCACGGCACCGCCAGCGGCCGCGCCAGCGCCAATCTTGGCCTTATCGACTGGCGCCTTTGCGGCCTTCGCCGGATCAAGGTGGACTTTCCAGATGGCGGTTAGGTCCCCGAAGACGTCGTCGACGCGGGCGACCAGCGTGGGAAAGGCCAACCGGTCATCAAGGTCGTACAGCACGCGCCCGTGAAACCGGAGACAGTCATCCCAGCCGCCGGGCGGCACAGGAATGCCGCGGGCGAGGAGATAGGCCTCGGCGTGCGTGCCGACGATCGGCACGGCCTCCTGCCAGATCTCGGCAGCGCTCCGCTGACGGGCCTGGACGTGCTCCGCGGCACGCTGGTCGTCCGCCGCCCGCTTCGCTGCGGCTTCGGCCGCCCTGTCCTCGCGCCGTCGCCGCTCCTCCGGCGTCTCCTCACGAGCGCGATCGAGCCCGACGAATTCCCGGGCGCGGTCAAACACCTCGGCATCGGCCTTGTGACTTCCGGTCAGGCCGTAGGCGAAGAGATTGATCTCGTCGCCGCCAATGCCGGCCGAGCTGCGCACCCATGAGCCGCGCGTGTACTTGCCGACCGTCGCCAGATAGACCTGAAACGATCCGAGGTCGCCTTTGACGCCGGGAGCGGGATACGCGATCTTGCCGCGCGTCTTGTACCCCTTCCAGAAATGGTCAAGGACGCGCTCCAACTGCTCGTTCAGCCGCTTCTTGATCTCGGCGGTGTCTTCGCGCGTCACGACCGCCTCCCGTCGAAATTGAGGACAGCTTTGGAACCGTGCGCCTGGCGCGCCAACGTGTCGTATTCGATGGCCGCTCCAATCGCAGTGGCACACCGCGGGGAATAGACAAATTCGCCGTCAACTCGCAGCCGCGCGAAGTACGGCTTCGAGCGCCACGCGCCACTGCTCTTCCGGACCCCGCGATATCCGTTCTTGTTCCTCACGCGAACATATCCTGCTGCTGAGGTTGAACGACCCACACGCCGCCGCATTGGACGGCGTCGAGGCGTCGTGCCATCCGCTCTGGGCAGTGATTGAAATCCTTGAAGTTGCGGGCGACGTTGACCGAGTCGACCGAAGCGAACGGCCAGCGATCGCCGGCGAGAGACATCCCACGCAGCATGTGAACCCACGGCAAGTGCCGGTGACGCTTCGAGAGCTCGTTGAACGCTTCGTCAGCCCGGCGGCACCACAGATCCGATCCGACCTGCCAATATTGGCTCGTCGAGCCGAAGCATATCCGCGGCCATCCGTCGGCCAATTCGAGCAGGTATTCGATCGGCAGCGCCATATGCCACACCGGTGCCGACAACTGCCTCGGGAACGGCCAGCGTGCAGTCATGGCGCGCTGCTCCTCGACCGTCCCGTCGATCTCGTCCTCGACGACCGCCCAATGTGGGTGGCCCAGGAACCGGTCCAACCAGGCATAGAGCTTCGCCGTGTCGATCGTCGCTCCGCGAGTGTGCGCGCCGAACTTACCGTTGTCGAACATCACCGCCTGTCCGATTGCCACGCAGGTCTCTGCATCGCGCGCATCTGAGAACGGCACACAGAAGCATTTGCCGGCCATCTTCATAAGCTCAGACCGCGGAGACAACGGCGTGCCGTGATAGTGAATCGTCACGCCACTTCCTTTCGACGCCTGCGGCGCGCGTCTTCGGCGCCGAATGCTGCCTTGATCACGACATCGTCCTTGATGCGGTGCCAAAGCGCGCTGCAGGCAGTGCAAGTCCGCTGCCATGCGCTGAAGAACTTGGTGCGTTTCGGCGACCGCTCGATCGCGTTGCCGCGCTTGCCATACCGGCGATCAAACCACCTCGCCCGCGCGCGCAACTGCTTGTGGCGGCTCCGCATGGCGACGTCGCCCATCCGCCAGTGACGACCGCACATGATCATCACGTCCTCGGCGTCGCCGGCTTCGCGCTTGAAGGTGCGGCCACACCCCGGAATGCAGCATCCGATACGATCGGTCACAGAAGACTCTCCTGCTTCGGTTCGGACGCGGCGGCTTCGGACGGCGCCAGCGGCTCGGCCGGCTTCCAGCGATCGAAGTCGGCCGCGATCTGGTCGTAGACGCGCGGGTGCTGCGCCTTGAAATCCGGGAAGCTTGGCGCGCCGCGGTAAACGCCGTTTTCCAGCACCAGCCAGCTGGCTCCGGACGGCAGCCAGCGGCGGTGGTCGATGTTGACGTGCTTGAAATCGGCGCGGACGAGGAAGCCGCGCTTTTCAAGGATGATCGCGATTTTGATGGCAGCGATCTTCCAGCTGGTCAGTTGCACCGGCGACGGCGCGCCGGCGGCAACGTCGGGCACGTAATCCGGCAGCGTGTGCCGCTTCGCCGGCGCCCACTCGTGCCACTCCTTCGCGTTGGTGCCGTGCTGGTCGCCTGGCAGCCCGGGCTCGAACGACTTCGGCCGATACCCGAAACTCGTCCCAGCTTTGACCTGCTCTTCCGACCGGACATAGATGATGGTCAGGCCGATATAGCGACAGATGCGGTCGAACCCACCCTGTGAATCGAACGGCACGAGAACGGCTCGGCAATCCGGGCCAGGGTGATCGGCGTAGAAGGCGCCGTATTCCTCCAGCGCCTGGCTGATCACCTCGGTGTTGAGCCGGAGCTTCGCCTCGACGCCGATCTGGAAACCGTCAGCATTCCGCACCAGCAGAATGTCCCAGCCACAGCACTCGGCGTAAGCGGTCCATCCCTCGGGCAGCGAGGAGATGAACCGCTTGCACAGATCAACTTCAGTGGCGAATGGTTTCGGCTTTGCCATGTCAGGCACTCGCGCGACGTTTCGCCGGCGCCTCGGATTTAGGCATGACGGCAGCATCCGACATGATCGCGGAGACCTCGGCCTTCATCAGCGAGACAGAAACGGCGTTGCCAATTTGTTTGATCTTCTGGGTTTTGGTACCGGCGAACTCGTACTCGGCCTCGTCTTCGTTGAAGCCCATCGCCGCGGCGAGTTCGTGCGGCTCCAGCATCCGGAAGAGGATGTCGTACTGCGGCGTCGCCTCGACGAGGTTGATGTGGCCGGTGGCGGTGATGGCGGGGGTTGGCCCAGCGATGTCGTGCACGCGCGGCGCTTGCCCTTGCCGCTCGCCGAACTGGGCCGCGATGAACGCGAGCTCGCCGCGGTTGGCTGTCGTGACGGTCGGGATCGGCTCGCCCAGATCGCGAACGCGATCGCTACCATCGTGATGAGTGACAGGCATGACCATGGCGAATTCGCCGCCCTTCGCCGTGGTCAAGGTTGGCAGCGGGTCGCCAAGATCGCGAGTTGCGTTGCCGCCCTGGGTGTGCGTGACCGGCACCACCATGCCAAACCGCCCTTTGGAGGTGACGGTGTCCAGCGGCTCCTCGGCGCTCTTGCAGGTCTCGCCGGATCCGGAACCGTAGTACGGCGATATCAGGACGTGGCTTTGCTTCGCGACCTGGGTCGGCGTCGGGTCGTCGATAGATCGCGGCGCTCCGCCGGCATGACGAGACAGCATGAACGGCTCGACCAGGTACCCGCCACCGTCACAGTTTGCAGTCGGCGCCGGATCGCCCAGCGAATGCGCCCGAGACTCCGCATAGCCGTCGCCGTGGCGGTTGAGGATGAACGGCTCGACCAGCATCGGCCGCGCGCAGCCTGGGTCATCAGATCCAGCGCCGCCCGTGGTAATTGTGGGTAACGGATCGTTCGCTGGACGGGCCGCGCCGCTACCGGTTGCCAGGACAAGCGGCTCGGCGAGCCCAATTCGAGCCTGTGTCATCACGGTCGGCGCCGGGTCATTGACGGACTGCGCATCCCGCCTGAAGTTCTGCTTCACCAAAATCGGCTCGGCGAGCGCGATGTGAGTGCCGTTGGCCGCGACGGTCGGCAGCGGCTGGTCCAGGCTCCGGCCGCTCATGTGATTGCGCAGAACGACGAGAAACGGCTCAGGCCAATTGAACTTGACGGCGCCGGCGTAGATGCGGGCCAGCGTCTTCGGCGCGAGGGGTTTCTTCCGGTCGAAGATCGAGCGGCCCTTGATGTCCCAATCGATGATTTCGCGGGCCGGCTTCCACGGCTTCATACCCGGGAACAGCAACGTATCTTCGGCCCTCTTGGCATGGGTCAGCGGCGCCCAGGCGACCATCTTGCGGTCGTTGCGCGCCTTCAGGATGAACCGCTGCCGGGTGGTCGCGTCACCGTAATTGGCGGCGTTCAACTTCCGCCATTCCGGGTCGAAACCCAGCCGGCGGATGGTGTCGATCCAGAGCGCGAAATACTCGCCTTTCCGGCTTTTGATCGGCTTGCCCGTTCGCGCGTCGACCGGACCCCAACCGATGAATTCCCAGACGTTCTCGATGATCAACCGCTTGACGCGAAGTTCCGTCAGCCAGGTGATGATGTGCCACGGGTCGGAGCGCTGCTGGTCAGAAGTCGGCTTGCCGCCGCGCGCGACGGAGTGATGGGTGCACGTCGGCGACGCCATCAGCAGGTCGAGATATCCCTCCGGCACGATGATGTGCGGACGCACCGCGGCGATATCCTCGCAATAATGACGGGCGAGCGGATGGTTCTTCTTGTGCGTCTCGATCGCGACGCCCCAATGGTTGACGCAGACCAATTCCATCTCGAGCCCGAGCTCAGCGAGAGCCCGCGCGCACCCGGTGGACGAACCACCGGCGCCGCAGAGAAGGTCAGCAACGAGGATCTTGCGGCGGCTCAACTCAGCGCCTCCAAGATGTTCCGCACCAACGTCGGTACCGCGATCGCCACCGAATTCGGGGGCGCGCCCGGCACATACGGGCCGCCCTTGTCTCCGACTTGGCGGACTGAGATGAGGCCAATGTGTTGGACACCTTCGATATTCAGCGCCGACACGCCGTGACTTCTGAAAATGCGCAGCAGTTCGGCTTCCAGCTTGCGCTCATCGTGGTTGATGACCGCCATCTGCTACACCCTCATCGGCATGAGGACGTAGAGGATCGACTCGTCGGTGCCGCACAGCAGCGCCGGCGAACCCGGGTCGCCGAGATCCAGCTTCACGGTATCGCCCTGGATCTGCGTGAAGATGTCGTGCAGGTATCGGCTGTTGAAACCGATATCCATTGCGTCGCCGCTGTACTCCGCTTCCAACTCGTCCGTTGCGGTGCCGGCGTCCGGGTTCTGACAACTGAGGGTGATCCTACCGGCGCCGAGGCTCATCTTCACGGCGCGGCCCTTCTCGCTGGAGATCGTTGCGACGCGATCGGTGGCGGCGAGCATGTCCTTGCAGACGACCGCGATCTTCTTGTCGTTGTTGACCGGGATAACACGACCGTAGTCCGGGAAAGTGCCGTCGATCAGCTTCGATGTCAGCACCAGGTCGCCGGCTGAGAATCGGATCTTGCTGCTGGAGGCCTCGACGAGGATTTCGTTCTCGCCAGCGTCAAAGAGACGCGTGATTTCGCCGACCGTTTTCCGGGGCACGATGATCCCCTTCAGGTCCGCGGCTCCCTCCGGCAAGGGATACTCGACCTGGGCGAGGCGATGACCGTCGGTGGCGACCGCTCGCAGTGTCGCGACATTTCCCTGTTTCACGGCATGCAGATAGATGCCGTTGAGGTAGTAGCGGGTCTCTTCCGTCGAGATCGCGAACGCTGCCCGATCGACCAGCCGCCGCAGATCCTTCCCGGCGACGGCGAAACTGACATTGAGGTCATCGGCCGAAAGGTTCGGATAATCGCTCACCGGCAAGGTCTGCAGCGTGAACCGAGAGCGGCCCGACTTGACGACTGCGGTAGAGTCCCCGGTCTGCTCCAGCACCACCTGCGAGCCGGAGGGCATCTTCCGGATGATGTCATGGAAGAGCCTGGCCGGTACCGTCGTGCTGCCTTTCTTAGCCACCTCGGCACTGATCGAGTCGATGACCTCGAGGTCAAGGTCGGTGGCCTTGACGCTCAACGTATCCTGACTGATATCGATCAGGACGTTGCTCAAGATTGGAATGGTGTTGCGCTGTTCAACGGCGCGCGCGACGCGGCCGAGCAGCTTTGCGAGCGCGGCTTGTTCCATGACGGCTTTCAAAACGGGGTCTCCTTTCGAGATGGGGTGAGTGTCGGTTCGAAGAGATCGCCACGCGGCGCGGCGAAGCGCGGATCGAGGTGGCCGCGAAGCCACCAGGCCACACCGAGGCTTTCGGCAGCGTCGTAAGAGGTGATGGTCTTGTCGATCAGTTGAGCAAAGCCGAGCGACGTGTCCTTCGTCGCCCGCCCGGAGCCGGTGAAGGCCTTTCGCCAAGTCCCCTGATTGACGTAGATGAACGGGACGTCATGGGCGGCGCAGGTCTCCTGGGCGATCGCGCACAGACCGTAGATCCGCAGGAACGTCTTCATCGGCGGCCGGGTCGACTCCGGCTCCGGGTTCTCCTCGGTCGGCTTGCCCTTGAGCTCGATGTCGGTGCGGAGCGGTTCCTCCGCGGCCACGTAGTTGACCGCGTTGTCCTTGATGATCTGGTAGAGCGTCTTCCGGAAATGCCGGAACACCTGCCCCGAATTCTTGCCTTCCCAATGGAAGGCCCGGGCAAAGACATAGCGATCGCCGTCGAGCAGCGCGATGCCCGTTGTCGTTGCGATATCTAAGCCCAGGATCTTCATCGCGATCAGGCAGCCTTGATCGCGGTTTCGTCGAACCAGTTCTCGACCTGGCGGCCGTCGCCGGCGCGGTACCGGACCAAGTAACTATTGATGTGGTCCTGATACTCGGCACGGCCGATGACGGTGCCCTCTTCGTTGCTTTCGACCATCTTCACGGCATTGCTCAGTTCGTAGAGAAACGGTTTGCGCTTCATTCTCTGTCCTCTTGTTTCCGGCAGCGGAATTGCTGCGGGTCTCGATTAGGCTTTGCCTTCTTCGTCATCGCCGCTTCCGGCTCTCTCGCCTTCGGTCACCGGCGCCGGCATCGACAGGACGTGATCGCGCTCAGAGCGCGCATCGCGGAACGCGGAAAGCCATGCCTGCCCCTTGAGCGAGCCGATTTCGTACGGGTTGTCGGTTTCCTTGGAGCCGGGCTCGCTATCGAGACGGAAGCCGGCGGCGCGGCCCTCCAGCTTTGCCCTCTCGTCCTCGGGCGTCGGGCCGACGCCGGCCATGCCGAACAGTTCGAACTGCCTCGGGCTGAGCACCTTGCCGAGGTACCCGACGTAAACGCCGGCCTTGCTGACCTTCTCGCAGAACGCGTCGATGGCTTCGTCACCGCCCTCGACGAGCTCCAGCGCCAGCTTGGCAGCTTCGTTATGCAGGCCTTGCGCCTGGGTCTGGGCGTATGTCCCGCGCAACTTATTCTTCGCGGTGTTATTGACCTCGTTCTGCGCGGCAGCTTCTGCCTGCGCGTTGCGAATACGTGAAAGGTTCGCGGAATCGAGGGCGGCTTGGGCAGGTTCGTTGGGCTTCGACATTGGGGTTCCTCTCGTTGTCAGTGGGTGATGAAGGCGACGGGCCTTTTCGATTGCCAGCAGAGGCCGCAAGTCGCGCATGCCTCGGTCCGGCCGAGCTGCTGAGGGCAAACGATCGCTTCCGCTGGTGCCTGCAGCGGCGTCTCAACCGATACGGTCGAGCATTCGTCGATCGGGGCATCGGAGAAACGGATGGCAAAGCGAATCCATTTCGCCAACACCAGGCGTACGAGCGCCGCGGCGATAGGATCGCGCTCGGCATCCCAGCGCGCAGAGAAACCGAAGACGTGCAACTGCGGCACTTCGGCGAGGAGACGCTGCCAAAGCGCGACATACGCAACCGAATAGAAGTCACCCAGGACGTGAAGCCGCACCACGAAACCGCGGCGATGCCTGCGGCCGAGCGCTCGGACCTCCTGCTCCAGCCGGGCCTCCAGCGCGGCGCCGCGGGCGAGCCGGTGCGCGTGCTGCATTGAATTGCCGTAGCAGGAACGCCAATGCCGGCAGGATAGCGGGCACGTCGCGCGCTCCTCGAGCGTCAGGGTGTAGATCGGGAAGCCTTTCCAGCGGCCCTTGGTGACGACCTTGCCGATCTTCGAGCTATTGAAGCCGCTCTTGAGGACGTCAAAAGCGTATGACCCCGGGTCGACCACGGTCGAACGATAGACCGTCCGCCCCTCCACGATCGCGGGAGTGTCAAACGCTGGGATCCTCGCGGGTCGACCGGCCAGCGACAGTGCGGACTGCCGCGAAATGTTCGTCGGTTTGATGCCGACCTTCCCCTTGATGATGAGGCGGAGATAGGCTGGCGATCCGCCGACGCGTGCCTTGATCTGCGGAACGGTCAGGTTCTCCGCGTGCAGCGCCCTCACCTGGTCGTGGTCGATAGTGCGCGCCCTCATGCCGCGACCTCGAGCATGTCGAACAGCGGCGTCGGGGCAATTATCTTTTCCTTCTGCCGGCGCTCAGGCCGGCGGCCGTCGTCGTATTTGCCGACCTCGTTGCCCCAGGGGACAAACCCCTCATGCGTCTCGCGCGAGAAAAGGTCGCAGCGCGCCAGTCCAGGCGTGCGCTCGCGTATCATTTCGTAGAATTCGCGAGGCTTCTGGCTATGGCCGCGGGCCTTGCCCTTGATCACACCCCAGAATGGATCATGGATCTGCTCTCCGTTTCCGAAGACCCCGACCAACACGGACTCGTGCATCCCGCGGGCGCGGTACCCGGTACCGACACGCCCCTTCGGCCAAACCAACTCGGTCTTGTAGAGCGCGCCCCAGCGCTTCAGCAGCCACATCGACTTGTCGAGGGTCGGCGGACAAGCCCAAAGACCGACGACACCATTGCTTCGAACCAGGTGACCAACCGGCAGTTGTCCAAGCTCGTCCCACGACAAGATGTCGTACTGAGCGGACGCCGACTTCTTGTTCCCCTTTGAGGAATAGAGTTCGAATTCCGTCGGCGGATCGACGATGCAGATATCGAAGCCAAACATCGGCAGCGGGTCGAAGAAGAAGTCCTTCATGGTGCAGTCGGCTCCATGAAGTATGCGCGCAACGCTTCCTCGGCCGCCGTGCGCTCCGAGATCCGATGTTCTTTGGCGTAGGCTCGGATTGCCCGTCGAACCTCCGGCACCGGGCGGACAACAAGGCCGTCGCCGATGCCGGGCTCAGGAACACTGAGCGTTCGCGCCTTCCCGGGCTCCCGTAACAGCGCGCCGCGCTCCACGATGCTGTCGATCAAGTGCGAGATCGTGCCACGGCCTCGAATGCCAAGATGGTCTGCAATTTCACGGTATGAAGGTGAGGCTCCGCAGGCATCGATCCGGTGCCGCACGAACTCGACGCACTGTGCCTGGACGTTGGTCAGCCCAATCATTCTGGGCCTCCAGCCGGCAGGGTCGGCTTGATCACCTCATCGGCGTAACGGGCAAAGACGTTGTAGGCCTTCTGACGGCCGATCGACCCAATGAGATAGACGGCGATGGCCTGAAGGTGTGCATCAACCACCATGGCGGCGACGTCTTTGCCGCCGGCATGCTCGACCGTCATCAAGGACACGACGCATTCCTTGCGGGCGTAGTCTTTCATGATTGTCGAGGCAGCTGGCTTCATGATGCTGCCGCCCTCTTCGCGCGGTTCATCGCGGCCATACGCTGTCCCAAGGCGACACGCCGGGCGCGCTCCTCGGGCGTGATGCGGGTCTCGCGCTGACCAGCGCTCTGATAGGCCGCGCGACAATGGGGACCGCAGTACGGCAGTTCCGACACAGCCGGATCACCGCAAAAGAAGAAGTCAGGCGTCGTGGGATCGCCGATCGGCCATTTGCAATCGCCGTCGCGAAGGTCCAGCAACCCCTTGCGGCGCTCCACTGCAACGCTGGCGTCGAATGCGCTCGCGTAGCCCGCGGTGGGGTCGTCCACGGGCTGCTTCGCCTCCGCGGAGCTCGGATTGGAAAGAACAGCCCGCAAAACCTTAGTGCGCTTGGGCATCGGCGAACCCAATCGCGGTGCGCGCTTCGCCTCGATGGCCTTCGCCCTTCGGTCGTCTGCCCTGCCAGGCAGTCCAAGGCGATGGACCTTTCCGATCACTGCATTGCGGGTGACATTGCCGAGCTCGGCAGCGATCTGCGAGCATGACATGCCGGACGCCCAAAGGTTCTTGAGCCGTTCAACGCGATCTTCAGACCAGGTGGGAGGTACGGTCATCGCGCTGGCACCTGAAGCTCGGTGCGGCGGACATAGATGCCGTCGTAAACTGGATTGGCACGGTGCCGAGCTAGCCACCGCTCGCGTACCCGCTCAGGCAAGCAATTCCAGAGCGCCTCGAAAAACTCGACATCGTGCTCGGTATCGAATAACCGCATGACGGCATCGATATCGATCGAGCGCTTCCCGGACTTCCAATTGTCTACCGTGCTCTTTGCACAGCCAACCGCGTCAGCGAACTCCTTTCTCGTTCTGAATACCTTAGCCTGCCTGACGATGGCGCGAGTGACCTTCTTCGCCGGACTCAGTGAGGTCTCGTTGACATCCGGCTCGTCGGTAAACCCGATTGCTGCGTAACCAGACCGCTGGATGTTCGCAATTGTGTCGCGAACCTCCTTGCAATCGTCGAACCACTCTCCCTTCTTCCTGTGCGCTGCTAGCGCGAGATGGATAGCGCGCTCGAACGACCGACTGCCGGATACGTCACACAGGAGGTTCAGGCGGGCGGAAGAACCCACCTGCATCTCGCGGACGCGCCCCTCGACATTCCGTGAATACCCGATCTTGATGCGACCGTTGGACTCCACGAAGTAAACACGTCCGATCATGAGTTCCTTGCCTTCCGGTCAGCGCGGATATCGGTGAACGGCTTGGCTCCACCGAGGCGCAGCCACCTGTTGAAGTCAGACCAGAACTCGGCGTGGTCGATCCAAACGTCCCGACGGACGCGATGGAAATCGGAGAGCTTGATGCACGCGCGAGCTATAGCGACGGCCGTGATGGATAGAAGGTTGGTCACGAAGAATTCCAAGCTTGAGATGGTGCCGCGGTCCCGCGCGGCCCGTACCGTCACTTCGAGGCGTTGAGGTCCATGTTGAGTTGGCGCAAACGCGCCTGGGCGTCACGATCCTCGATCTCACGCTGGCGCTGGCGATCCGCGAGAGTGCGGCGCAGCGCCTCGGCTTCGAAAAATCGATCGCGGACACGCTGCGGCACCTGCTCCCACATCGCTTCGAAGTATGCGGTGCCCTCAGCGCTCTCAGTCCGGTCCAGCAAATTGAAGAACTGCTCGAACTGGATCGAGCGATCCTTCGAGATCCAGTTGTCGATGGTCCGTAGCGAGCAGTGCGCGAGCTCGGCGAGCAGCTTCCGCATACTGCCGCGATTGGCGCCGTTCTGCGAAATACGAATGATTTCGGCGGTCATTTTCATCGACCGCACGTTTGTGCATTTCGAACTGTCCGAACGTGCAGCGTGGGTGTTTGCATTGATCGAAGCGGCAAGCGATGCTGTTCCCATGATGAATGCTCCCTTCTTTCACAAACAAAATTTGAGCGTGGCCGCGCTGCCGACGCCTGACAAAGATGACGACTGGGCGCGCGCCGCCCTGGCCGGAACACGAATGCTGATTGCAGAAGAATGCTTCGATGCGATGCTGCAGATGCTGATCGATGCCGGGCTCGTGCACCGGAGCTGTGCCGCGGTCATGCTCGACCGCCTATCGGAGCGATTGTTGCTGCACGCTTCGGGAAGGACCGAAACTCACTGGGCGATCCGGACACCCGAACTGATCGACCAGGCAACGAGGTTGTCGAGAAAGGCCGCGACGCTGAAGACTGTGATCGGCGGGGTGTCATGATGGCGCCCTCACCGACTGGCGGCGTCGGCGGGCGTCCGCGCGGCGACGTTGGCGGCGTAGAGTTCCTCAGCGGTGACGTTGCAAAGCCCGCGGATCACGCCCCAATGTCGATCCGGAATGCCGATCTTGGGCCATTTGTAGACGGCCTCGATCGTGACGGCCCCATCGGAGGCCTTCGCGATCTCCGCGGCGCCGCCGGCGTACTTGATGATTTCGGGAACCGTCTTGGGACGATCGGCGGCCGGAGTGTCTGCGGAAGCATCTGTCATGGCTTCTGGAATTTACTGGAATTTAATTCCGGGCGCAAGGCATCCGAATTCCATTCCGAAAATAATTCCAGTTCCTATGCTGGCGGGGAAAGAATCCCTTCGGCTGAGAGAGTTAGCTTGAACGCCACCCCCATGCTCTGGAACCACAGGCTAAAATCGGCTCGCCGAGCGAAGGGCTACTCGGTTCCGCAGCTCGCTCGATTGATCGTCGGCGATGACGCCGATGCGATCGCCGTGATGCGTGAGCGCATCTACAGCTACGAGAAGATCTCAACCAAGCAGAAGCCGGTGGAACAGCCCCGCGGTCAGACGATGTCGCAATTGGCCAACGCTCTCGGCGTGACGGTGCAGTGGCTGCGCGATGGCGACGCAACTAGCGGTAACCATAAAGTTTCAGCGACCTTAGGAGGTCTTGACGAAAACCCTGTGCCCGCAAACGTTACGAGCGAACAATCAGAAATAAAATACCCACGGTCTCCTCTACCAATCTATGGGCGAGCCGCTGGGGGGCGCGAAGGGAAGTTCGTTTTGAACGGGGAAAAGGTTGGGGAGATTCTCCGCCCGCCGAGCCTCGAGGCTGTCGCCGAGGCTTACTGCGTGGAGCAGAGCGGAGATTCAATGTCGCCTGCCATCGAGGATGGCTACAAGCTGTACGTCAATCCAAAGCTGCCGTATCGGCGCGGACATTTCGTTGTCGTGCAGATCCGTACGGAAGTTGAGGGCGAATTCGATGGCTATGCGAAGAAGTTCGTGTCGTTCTCGAAGAAGGAACTGGTCCTTGAGCAGTTGAACCCTGCCAGGCAGATGCGTTTTGCCGCGGACCTGGTTGAAAGCATTCATCGCATTGTAGGCGTCGAGTTCAACTAACCACCACATCTTGTGGATTCGACTCGTGCTCGGAAAGATTCAATGTTGCCGACATACATCGTCACGAGCGAGAGCGATACGGCGTCAAAACACTGCAAAATCCGTCACTTCCGAGCCTTTCCTTCAAATCCTGTGTTCAGACTGCGGTCACGCCGTCGTCTGGGCGTGCGAAGATCTCCAGCACTTCCGGATTCCATCAGAGACCACAATCGATGAGCTTGGGCAGCGCCTGTTCTGCTCGCGGTGCCGTCGCCAGGGCGGCCGCGGGTTCAACCTCGAGATACACCCTCGCCGCGATTATCCTGATCAGTCTTGGCGCCGCCGCGCGGGTTGAAGCCGCGCAGCCGTCCGAAGAGTCGATCCGCGCCGCTCGCACCGAGATTGCTCGCATGAGCGAACCCGAACTGCGATCGCTGCTGAATTACTTCGCGGAATGCACCGATCGCACATCGCTAAACCAGGCGGTGAGGCAGGCGAGCAAATCGGCGTTTGTCAAGTACCAGACCGAGTTCGGCGGGAAGCGAACCGTCGACAAGCTGATCGCGGAACAGGAAGAGCTCGGCGATATCCAGCGAACGTTTCGCGCCACCGGCCAGTCGACGGATTCGACCTATGTCGAGACCGTCGATCGACAACTGCGCCAGGCCGTCGGCGATGCCTTCCGGCGGTATGCGACCGAGGTCAATAACACCCGCGATTCCGACATTGAAAAGGCACTCCGGGGCTGATCCGGGGAAATTCGATTGCCGTCAGTCGTTGAACTTGGACCCCACTCCGAGGGGCCTAGCTGGACACGTTAGCCCACGTATTGATAATTTGCTCCTGCTCTCGCTTACGCGCTCTATAGCCAGATGGGCTCCAAATCTCGCGAGTACATGTTCGGCGCCACGGTCAGGCATCTGATCGAGCGAGCGGTCGAGGCGCGCCGTGATGCCGATGAGCTCGCCTGTCAAGCGTGGAACGCCCGCATGCTCGCGCACCCAACACTCCCGAGCACCTCCTGCAACGGACTAAATGATCGAGCCTCGCCCGCCGCAGACTGTGCGAAGTGATCAATTTCGCCAAAGGCGCGTCTCCGGCTGACTGCCGAACGTCGGCTCGTCCGAAGCTTCGAGTGGCCCTTGCTGCGTTTGCTCACCGGCGCTAACTGGTCTTGGGATTTGCGGAGAGGATGCACGATGAGCAAGGCGCGCGAGTTTGTCGATTTCTGGATCGAGAATAGCGTTCACGCTATCGAACAGTATCGGACTGTCGGCGCGTCGCAGGATGTCACCGAACTGACCCGCCGCCTCATCGATGCTGCTAAGGAACAAGGTATCCCGGAAGCGGACTTGCAGGCTGAGATCGGCGATATCTCCCACTACATCGCAGGCCAGCTCAAGGCGGCAAATAGGGCTGAGAGCGAACGGCGTAAGCTTACCTAGGCGCCTTGCGGCAAGGCCAAGGCCGTCGACTGAGGCGGCCCACTCCACGCTTACGACGCCTTCCGCTTCCGCGCCGATTGACGGAAGCTACGTGAGAGCCTTGGCGACGACGTTGCCGGACGACCTCACCAAGGCTCACCACACAACGGATTGCCCCTTGAATAGCGTGAGCCGTCGCGTCGGTTGTCGTCCTGCCCGGCGGCACGATTCTGCCTGGCTGCCCCCTAAAGTAGGTAGGAGCCCGATCCAATGTTGATGCAGTAACGTCAGCCGCCGTTAGCCTTTCGGGCTGGGCTCCCGTGGAGCATCAGGAATCTGTCGATGAAAACTACTACTCAATTGCGCGCCGCAGTTAAGAGGCGCATTGCCCAGATCGAAGGTATGACACTAGTCGAGATTCAACGGGTCATGATGGACTGTATGTCCGAGCGGTCTGCTGGCAGGATGACGGCATGTGAGGGCAATGCGTTGCGCCACGCGCTGAACAAACGGGTCGGCATTCTCAGACGAGACCTTGTCGCGACGCGGGAGAGCTAGGGGAACATGTGCGCGCCTTTATCAGGCGGGAGCGTTAGAACTCTCAGTCGCCGGGTGGTTGCCAGAGGTGGGCCGGCGATGACGTAGTATGGGAACTTCCGAAGTTCCGGAGCTGGTCAAAAAGGATCACACGCCAAAAGTAAATTAACGCGTCCTTAGCAGATCGGGATCTTTTCGGGTTGGACTTAGGACAATTGCACTCAAACTAGGCCAAAATTCGTTGTTTGTTCTCGTCGGACTAGGTCGTGTGGACACTTACCGCATCCAAAGGACGATGGCTGCGAGAGTGACGACGGCGCGATAATTTCGGGCGGTCTTTTCGAAGCGGGTTGCGACGCGGCGGAACTGCTTGAGCTTTGAGAAGCAGCATTCGACGAGGTGACGCTGGGCATAGAGGTGCTTGTCCAGCGGGTATTTGAGTGCGCGTGACGGGTTGTTGGGGATGACGGCGAGCGCGCCCTTGGCGGCGATGGCTTGGCGCAAATGATCGGCGTCATAGGCCGTATCGGCCATGACGACCTCGGCAGGTAGTCCCTCGATCAATGCGGCAGCTTGCGGTGCATCGCCCTGCTGGCCTGCGGTCAGCGCGAACCGTACGGGACATCCCAAGCCACGAACGGCCATATGTATCTTGGTGCTCAGCCCCCCGCGCGAGCGGCCGATCGCCTGATCTTCAGACCCCCTTTTTTGGCGCCGGCGGCGTGCTGATGCGCCCGGACGATGGTGGAATCGACGATCAGATATTCGAAGTCCGGATCATCGGACATCGCCTCGAAGATCCGCCACCAGACGCCCTTGATGCTCCATCGACTGAAGCGCCGGAACACGCTGTTCCAATCCCCGAACGCCTCCGGGAGATCACGCCAGGGAGAGCCCGTGCGAACAATCCAAAGTACACCTTCCACGAACATCCGATTGTCGCGCCCAGTGGAGCCCTTCTGGTCGGGGCGACCTATGATCAGCGGCGCCATCCGCTCCCAAGCCGCGTCGCTCAATACCAAACGGTCCATCACACCCAAGACTGCCTCCCCAAAAGCAGTCTTGAATCTGATTTGCGCCTAAAAGGGAATCCTTAGAGTCCACACCACCTAGATCTCTCGATCTAGATTAACGGAAGCGAGGAGGCGAGAACGGACCTAGAACTCGTGAACGCTTCACGAACGGCCGCCAAGCCCGGATCGGGTCACAAGGCGATATCCCTGACGTTAGGTCGCATGTCTGGTTTGCCCCTGAGAGCGGGCGTCCCAGTCTATGATACGCGGTCTAGCTTCGCCGCGATCGCGTTGCGGATTGCCGGAAGGCGGTCAACGAACTGGGCGACCCCTGCGAGTTCGTCGCGGGCCGCCCTCACCTCCACCATCATCTCGGCGATAGCCGGGAGAAATCTGGACTTCTGTCGCCACCTGCGGCACGCCATCTCAACAGCGCCGAACGACGGATCCAGCGACATGACGTCATCGCGCATGAATTGGCCGAATGCGCTGGCGTGCTGGACGCCCCCGTTTGGAAATGCTTGCAGCAGTAGGCCGAGATAGGCAACTGCTCCTGCCTTGGGTATCGGTGCAAACGCCTGATCGAACGCAGCCCGGTTCTGTCGATGCTCCTCGATTGCTTGGTCAAGCTGTTCCAGAAGCCCTGCGCTCGGCTCCTCCGCCAACGCAGCGGCTTCGCGGGCTGCGGCAATTGCGCGCAGCGCCGGCTCGAGCCGCGAAAATGATGGTGGCGCCGGCGGCGAACCGCGGGGCTTCTCAACGAGATCGCGCATGGAAATCCTCCTCGGTAAGACCGCTCATCATGCCCTCGATCGCGGTTTCGACGCGGCTCGGCGCGGACCGCGCGCCTCCTCGATGTGACCGACGGTCATAATCGTTGCCCACCCACGTCCGCCATGCGGCATCCCAGTCGGCCATCAGGTTGCCCCTGCCGGTATGGAAGTTCTTGAACTTCTCTGCCTGGAACCGGATGTGGTCGTCGCTCCATCCGCGGTCGCGGGCATACTTCCATCCCGCTTCCAAAAGGGCCCAGTCTGGATTCAGTTTGGTCCGTCGCGAGGCTGTCTGCCGAGATTTTCGCTTTGGCAACTGCTCCTCGGTCGGAGGCTCATCGCCAAAGAAGCCTTGGGGGCTGACCATCTCGCGCCCGGCAACGGGCGCAAGATGTTCTTCCCCTTCTTCCTTTCTTGAGTTTTTTATTTCTTCTGTTTTGTGCTGGCCGTGTGCTGACGCTGTGCTGGGACCTTGCTGACGCTGTGCTGAGACGTTGTCGTCTACTGTGTCATCCGCTTGGTCGTCGCCCTGATAATGATCGTAGTTGCAAACGGTTATGACGGTGACCCCCTTGTCGGAGCGTGTGTTAATCATGCCCTCTCTCTCAAGTCGGCCCAGATAGCCCCTCACCGCTCCTACGCTCCATAGCCAGTTTTCCGCGAGAAAACGCAGCGATCCGGCGAGCTCGCCGCGATCGAGGTCGACGAAGAACTGTCCGAACCGGCGCTGCCGCGGCTTCCACGCCGCTTCCTTGATCATCCAGATGAAGACTTCCCGCTCCGACATCGCGGACGGTCTGAAAAACTCGTGCGCGTAAAGTGACCGAAAGAGCTTGATATAGCCTCGGGAACTCACCCCAAAGATCTCCGATCTGGGCATTGCGGCGGCGATGCGGTGGGCCCGTGCGGCCGCCCCTTGTCCCAGCCGTCATAATCTTATCTGGAATTTATTTCCAGTTTTTTATTGACACGTCTCTTTCTCTGGAATTATCTTCCAGATGCCACGGGAGACTTGTCTTGCAGATCACGACACCAAACGGCGATCCGGTTGCCCTCCAGGAGGGACAGCGCTGCCCTGTTAGCGGCTGCGACGGTACCGTCGTGCTGGTCCGCGAAGGCGACTGCGCCTGTCACATCGCGCCGCCCTGCCCCGCCTGCACTGAGGCTCATCTGGCTTGCGACGTCTGCGGCAAGGAGCGCCGGCCATGACGGAGCTCGCCTACGTAGGCACTGCCATTGCCTTCACCGGGGTCGGCTTTGTCGTCAGCGCGACCTTTTTCACTCGCCCCTATTGGGATGCGGTCCGCGACCGCGGCGACCTGTTGCTCGCCCTTTTCAATGCCGGGTCTTCACTGCAGGCGGCTGGCCGCGCCGAGGACGCCGCGAATGCGTTCAGGATCGCGAAGGCGGTCCAGGAGAGGTCCGCATGACCGACCTTTCGCACGATCCGGCCGCCATCATCGACGATCTTGCCTTCCGGGCCGGGTATCTCGAGCGGGCGCACATTCAGACCATTGAGCGGCTGAGAGCGCTTGCTGCGCGCGGTGGCGCTACGGCTGACGAATTGCGCCTGGCGATCGCCGGGCTCGCCATCGACACGCACAAGGGACTTGGCGCGCTCCAGGTCGGTGCGGCCGCGCGGATGGCCGCTCGTCACGCTGCGGCCACGCCGAAGGTGTGCGCGAAGATCCTGCAATTCCCGGTGCCTGCCGCTGAAGCAAAGCCGGAGGTCCTGCCGTCATGACGGAGAACCCAGCATACATCGTGCGCATTACGCCGGCGGCGTTCGAAACGGAGACCGTCAATCCTTGGCACGGTGTCGCCAAGATTGCCGAGCGTCTCGGCGTCAAGCCGATCGAGGCACGAGAGCAACCTGGCAGGCCGACCGTCATTGTGAGCGGCGCGGTGTCGGTTCCGCTGCATGGCGGAGCATGCGCTCCGTCCTATGACCTCTTCGAGCTCCTCGAAGCCCTGCTGGACCGCCTCGATCGAGTTGAACGAGGGGAGTCATGATCACGGCATCCCTCCCACCGACTTGGACCCGCCTGATCTTCGCGCCGGCGGCGGAACGCGCCGCGGCGACGCCGGAGGAGCGAGCCGCGTACGACAACTTCGTCAAGCGGCTGATGGCGAACCCCGAAGAATTTGGATTCCGGCACGAGACCCCCGAGGACGTGGCCGCCGATGACCGCCTCGACACCGCCCTCGCCGCCGAAAATCAGGATTGGGGATAGCCATGGCACATCCAGGAATGACCCGGTGCACGCCGGACACCTTCGACCTCGATCTCACGGGCGCCTTTGCTGTGATCCTTCGCGCCTACGGCATGACGTTCGAGGGGACCGTGGACGAAGTTGAAGCTCGCGCTTTCCAGATTCTGTGGAAGCCGGCCGAAGGCCGTCCGTATTCCCAGGTCAAACCGCGGCTGGCCACAGCGATCGCACTCGCGCGTCGCGACGGCCCCATCGACCTGAGCGCGGTGGCGGCATGACGCTGGAGCGCGCGGTCATTCTAATTCTGCTGGCCTTCGTAATTGCCCTGCTCGCCGGCGGCAACACGGTTGAGGGCTTCGGCATCGGGCTGCTCGTCGGCCTGGTGCTTGGCGCTCCCGTCGGCGCCGCCTTTGTCGCTGATCGTCCGAACAAGGAGCCGACCTCGTGATGAGTGCTGTGCGAACAATCGCGCGTGAGGTTGCGGCGTTCCTCGCGATCGCGGCGATGATCTTCGGCTGCATCGTCACGGCGGCGTCAGCGATGGGGGTTGGCCATGGCTGAGCAGGAACGGCGGGTCGAGCTTGATCCATCGGTGCTGACCCGGCTCGGCGCCAACATGGAGACCATCGGCCATGCATGGCAGGCCGATGTCGATGAATTGAACACGGCGCGCGATCAGATCCAGATGCTGAAGCGCGAGCTCGACCAGGCGGATGATCGCGCATCGAACCTTCTAGCTGAGCTCACCGCGAGCCGGTCCGAAGTTCGACAGTTACTCCAGCGCAATGCCTTCCTCGAGGCCCACACCCAGCGCCTGTTCGAGACAGCTCACAATGTCGGCGACAGCATGAAGTCGCTGGCCGAGTCTGCCGTCGATGTCGCGCGCCACGCGCCCGCGGGGGCGCCGATTGGCGCGGTACCGGTGCGCACCGACGGCACCACGGCGCCGCGGCCCACTGTGGTCGCAGCGCCGAACGGCCCGCTGGCACGGTCACGCAACCTCGACGACGTCCGCCGGGAGCCGAAACAGGCTGACCAAGATGACGACGGCACCGGCCTTCCGCCCGGCAAGCCTGAATTCCTCAGAACCCCGCTTCCCACCGTAGGTTTCGCATGACCGCTCAGGCAACACCACTCAAGATCCTTTCGCTCGATGTCGAGAACATGCTGCGTGTCCGCGCGGTTCGCATCAAGCCAGACGGGAACATCCTCGAACTCACCGGACGCAACCGCCAAGGAAAGAGCAGCGTCATCGACGCACTTTGGGCCGCGCTCGGCGGTGAGAAGATGATCCCAGCGGATCCCGTGCACGACGATGCCAAGATGGGCACGGTCATCGTCGATATCGGCGATGCCACTGGCCTGAAGTATCGCATCACCCGCCGGATCAAGAAGAAAGATGACGGCGACTGGTCGACCAGCCTCACGATAGAAAACGAGGACGGCTTCCGGTCAGATAAGCCGCAGCAAATCCTGAACACGTTGATCGGCGCCCTCAGCTGCGATCCCCTCGACTTCATCAACAAGAAGCCGAAAGAGCAGTTTGACCTTCTCAAGACCTTCGTTGCCGGCGTCGATTTCGAGGCCATCGCGAAGGCCAACGATACAGACTTCGACGAGCGGACGCGCGTCAACCGCGACGCAAAGGCGCTGCGGACGCGCGCTGATGCCATCGTCATCGACGAGACCGCGCCAACCGCGACGGTGGACGAAGCCGCATTGGTGCAGGAACTCGCCCAGGCCGCCGACAAGAACGGCGCCGTGCAGCGTTTCCGTGCGGCTCTAGCCGGGCGCAGGGCGCAGGCGGAACAGCACGACACCATGGCGGATGCCGCCCGGCGTCGGATCAGCGAACTCCGATCCGAGATCGCAAAGCTGACCGAGCAGGCCGACCTGGCCGAAACCGTGGCAAGCGAACTGCGCCTCGAGATCAGCGAGGCCGGTGATGAGCCGCCGTCCGTCGACACGAACGATCTGCAGACTCAGATCACGGCAGCGCGCGACATCAACGCCAAGGTGGCAGCGGCAGCCCGCGCTCGAACCGAGAAGGAACGCTTGGCCAGCGAGGCCGCGGACCTCGAGGCGAAGTCCGATGCACTGAGCAAGGCGATCGCCGCCCGCGAGACTGAGAAGCAGCAGGCGGTTGCGCGCGCCGAGATGCCGGTGCCAGGCTTGACGTTCGGCGACGGCGTCATCCTGCTGGATGGCCACCCGCTCGCACAGGCCAGCCAGGCACAGAAGCTCAGTCTCGCCGTCGCGATCGCGATGAAGCTGCAGCCGCGGCTCCGCTTCCTGACGACCAAGCATGCCGCGCTGCTGGATGACGAGTCCTGGGCGGCTCTCGCTCGGCTCGCCGACGAGCAGGATCTGCTCGTCATCGCCGAGACCGTCAATTCAAACCGGCCGACCGCAGTGGTGATCGAGGATGGTCACGTTCGCGGCGCGACCCAGCAAGCCGCGGAGTGATCGCCATGTTCGATAGCCTTCTCCGTTTCTTCCGCCCATCCCGCTCTTCGCCCTGGGATTCTGCTCCGCCCTGGGCGCTGCAACTGAAGCACATGCAGGAGCGAATTTTGACCAAAGAGGACCAGATCATGGCCATCGAAGACGATCTCGACAAATCCGTGTCCGCACTTGCGAGCGGTTACGTGAGTTTGAATACGGCAGTCCAAGCCGAACTCGCGTTCATCCGCGACGCCGCCTCGAAGCCGACCGTCGACGTCGCGCGCATCACCCAGTCGATCGCGAACATCGGCAACATCACATCGCAGATGGCGGTGTCCGCCGCGGCGCTCACCGCGTCGATTCCGGCCGCGACGACCGTTCCGACCCCGCCGGCTTCGACGCCCGTCGTCGACACGCCGCCCGACGTCACGCCGCCGGTCATCGATACGCCGGCTGTGACCGCCCCCGACGCGACGCCGCCGGGCGGCGGCTCGTCGGCCTGACCGGCGGACGGTTCCTCCCCAACTTGCCGCGCGGGTTTCATCTCGCGCGGCCCCTTTCAAGGCCATTCCTGATTGCGAGATTCCAGCGTGCCCCTCACCAAGGTCGAAATTCACGTCGAGACGAGGCCGTCAAATCGCGTCCTCAACCTACTCTGTCAGATCCTCTTTTGGGTGCTTCTGATCGGATCAATTGCGGTCTCGCGTCTATACCTCGGCGGCTCGTTTATCGTTGAGATGCTGGCCACGATCTTCGCGCTTGTCGTCCTGGTGCATATCGCCAAGAAGCATTCCGGCGCAGAGATCACGATGTCAGTCTCCGAAGTTGAGGCGTGGATCCGCGACGGAGCTCGGACCGACGTCAAGGAATGGATGGCAGCCAGGTCGGCGAAGGTCGTCGGGGGGCGGTCATGAGCGCTCTCGTTACGGCGCCGATCGGCGACAACGTGACCCGCTTCGAGCCAGGCATTCACTTCGGTGTGCCGGAGGATCAGTACCACGCGGACGAATCCCTCGGATCCACGAAGCTGAAAGAGCTCGTCATCGATCCGATTGAGTACCAGCACAGCCGCCTGCACGGCGCCGAGCAGAAAGAGACGTTCCAGCTGAAATGGGGCCGCGCGATCCACTGCCGCGCGCTCGAGGGAAAGCAGTTCCTGTGCGAGCGCTTCCCGATCGCTCCATCCCTGGCCGACTATTCCAATGCGCTCGTGACAATGGATCACCTGCGCGAGCACGCCAAGAAGCTCGGCCTGACCAAGGTCGGCAACACCAAGGCTTTGGTCGCCACCGCCATCCGCGAGTTTGATCAAACCATCCCGATCTGGGACGAGATCATGGCGCGGTTCGAAACCGAGCACGCCGGCAAGACCATCATTCCGCGGGAAGCTATCGAGCACATCGAGCGTGCCGTGCAGTGGATGCAGCGGGAGCCGAAGCTGGCGCCCGTCATGGAGGACGGCACCTTCACCGCCGGCGCGTCCGAAGTCTCTATCTTCTACGAAGAGAACGGCGTCCGGCTGAAAGCTCGTATCGACCACCTCCTCTCGCATGCCGTCGTCGACTTGAAATCCTTCCGACCGTTCTTGCAGGAGCGGCTACGGGAGGCGGCGAAGAAGGCGATCTCGCGCATGAGGTACGACCTTCAGGCCGCGGCGTATATCCGCGCGCTGAAGATCGCCGCTAAACTCTACGCCGAGGGCAAAGTTTACAATTGCCCTTACCCGCCTGAATTCCTCGAGTCCGTGTTTGCTGCTCTAGCCGTAGCCGAGCGCGATCCCCATTCGGTCGAGGCGCTGAAGTGGGTCTGGGTGCTGATCAAAGCATCCGGTGCGCCGCAACCGGTCGTCGCCGAATTCGACCTCGGCAGCATGATCTTCCGCCAAGCCGCTGTCGATATCGACGACGCCATCAAGAACTACCGCCTCTACGTCGATAAATTCGGACTTGACCAAGACTGGGTGCCGGAGCTCCCGGCCGAGGTCTGGGGCGATACCGATTTCCCGTCCTGGGCTTTCACCTGAACCACTGAGGACTGACGATGAATATGATTGTCGACGAGCGCGACCAAGAACGTCAAACGCTGCCCGCCGTCGTGGTGGAAAGCGCGATGCCGGCAATGCTGCGCGCCGAGATCGACGGCCAGATCGCTACCGCGAAGATGTATCCGCGGAACGTCTCGCGCGCGATCGGCAACATAAAGAGCCTGGCCACGCTCGACGAAGAGACTGCTGCCGAATCACTGTACGCGCTTGTTCGTAAGAAGAAGCAGCAGAGCCGGGCCGGCAACGACTCCGCGGACACAGCCAACGCGGCAATTGAAGGGCCGAGCATTCGGCTTGCGGAGATTGCCGCTCAATGCTGGGGCAACTGCCGGATCGAAGCTCACGTCGTCACGGTCAACAAAAAGGACAAGTACGTCGAGGCCGTCGGCACGTTCCACGACCTCGAGACCAACATGGCGTCGACCGCGACGGTCCGGCGCAGGATCTCGACGTCAACAGGCAACCTGTTCTCCGAAGACATGATTACCGTGACTGGGAACGCCGCCTGCTCGATCGCCAAACGTAATGCGATCCTCGCCGGCATCCCGCGCGGTGTCTATCGGCCTGCCTATCATGCCGCGCGCGAAGTCGTCGCCGGCACGACCGCGACGCTTTCCCAGAACAGAGACAAGGCCATCAAGGCATTCGCTACCTATGGCGTCACGCCAGATCAGATCTTCGAGGCTCTCGACGTCAACGGCGAGGCCGACATCAGGCTCGAGCACATCGCCACCCTGCGCGGCATGTTCATGTCGATCAAGAATGGCGAAGCCACCGTCGAAGAGATGTTTGCCAAGGAAAAACCGCCGCAGGCGGACCCCGACTATAACCCGCTGGTGAAGAAGGACGCCGGCGGCGCCGATCAACAGACCACGGGAGGCGCGAATGAAGTAGCCCAGACCGGGAATGCGGATCAGACGCGTCAGGCTGATGCGTCCGAGACCGAAAATCGATCTGCAGCTGCGCAGGAAGGCAGCCAGGCCGGTGAGAAGCCAGCCACGAAATCCGCCGCGGCGGAGGCAGCGCATCCATCTGGCCATGCGGCAGGACATCAACCTGCGGCCGGATCGGCCAGCGCGGCCACCACGGCGCAGACGTCGGCGACGCCAGCCCCCGCCGATGAAGGGACGAGCCAGGAGCGCACCGCCAGTGGCTCGTCCCAACCTGATTTGCTGTCCGGCCCAACCTCCGCCCAGGACGGCAAACCGCAGCCGAGTCTCCCCCAGGGCTCGGCGGCAGACGGAGCGGGCGCGACCCGTGGCAATGGCATCGCGTCCGCTCCCGATCAGCTTCGCTCCTACCACAAGGCTCTCGCCACCATCGAGAACGGCGGCCCGCCCAAACTCGGGAAGATGTCGCTCGCCTGGTACGAGAAGAACGGCAAGGACGCGGCGTTCGACGAGGCCAGCCACCCGAAGGCCAAGTCCATTCTTGCGGTTCATACCGAGCGCCTGACTGGCTCGATCGATGTCGCGGCCTGCAACAAGAAGGTCGAGGAGATCATCGCCCGATGACGATCCTCGATCGCCCGCCGCCGGACTGGAAGCGCCCGACGACGCCTTGCAGGGTCAAGCTGCAGGTGCTGATCAACCAGGGCGGCCGGAGCAAGATAAACAATGAGCGTCTCGGCACAGTCGACAACACTCATTTCGATCACCGGCCGGCGCTGGAGGCGCGGAAGTTCGACACGGAAAGGTGGGACACGATCCCGCCGGCGAACGATCCGGAGCACATCGACGCGATCACGCTCAAGCAGCACGACGTCCGGACCAACGGGCCCGGCGGCACGAAGCGCATCACGACGCGCGGCTCCGACACCGGCGAAAGAGCTCGGACGCGCAACATCGCGCGCAGCCACGCCGATCATCAGGACGTCATGACGGCAAAGATCACGGGGCAACCGCGGCCCGAGCCGAGCAAGCCAAAACGCAAACTCATGGGTCGGTCGTCGTTCCCGAAGCGCCAATCGAGGAAATTTGGATGAACTCTGCCACGCTAGAATTCCACACCGCAGCCGACATGACGGCGCACTACCGTGCGGTCCGCGCCCGGCTGCCAGTCGTCATTCCGCAGTGGCGTCGGGATCTGCTGGCCCTGCCCCAGCCTGGCGTCCTCATGCTGCCGGCGACGACCTCGTTCGCGACGGTCGAGGATATCGTCCCGTCGCAGTCCCATCGCGCTCCGGCTGAGGTAGCCAGGCTGAGTGCCGAGGCCGAGCGTGTCGCGGTCCGCCGATCCATTGCCCGGTATTTTGCCCTGCTCGGTCGGCTTTCGCGAACGGAACGTCGGATCGGCGTGGTGAAGCTGGCCGTCGGCCATGCTTTCAAGGTCAGCCAGGACGGCTTCACCCACCATTCTCGCCGGCACGGCGTTACCCGCATCCGACAGATCGCGATGTGTCTCGGGAAGATGCTGACGCCGACCAGCCACAACGAGATCGGCCGCTCGTTCGGCGGACGCGACCACACCACGGTGCTGCACGCCTACCGGAAGTTTCTGCCGCTGGTCACCGACGTCCTCGCGGAAATGTACGACGGCCAGTCCTGCCCGATCGAGGTCGAGCAATGATTGGCGACGACGGACACTTCACCGATCAGCCGATCGTGCCTGGCGCCGACGTCATCTATCGCCCAAAGGGTAATGCTGGCGAATACGCACCGCTGGCCACAAATCCCTACCGCGGATGCGGGCATGGATGCGCCTACTGCTACGTTCCGCCGGCAACGCACATCCCTCGGCCGACCTTCGATCAAGGCGCCGTGCCGCGGCCCGGGTTCATGCAGCGTCTTGAGCGCGACATCCGACGCTATCAGGCCGCGGGCATCTCCGACGGGCATCCCGCGGACCAGATCTTTATCACGTTCTCCAGCGACCCGTTCCACCGCGGTGACCTCTCACTGACGCGGCAGTCCATGCACGCCCTAAAGGAAGGTGGCATGGCATTCTGCACGCTGTCCAAAGGCGGCCGGCGCGCACTGCCTTTCCTGCCCGAATACCGGCGGGCCCGAGACGCCTACGCCTGCACGCTGACAACCCTCGACGACGCTTTCTCGCAGAAATGGGAGCGCAACGCGGCGCTGCCGGGAGAGCGGATCGCCGTCCTCGAGACATTTCACCAGGCCGGCATCTTCACTTGGGTCTCGCTTGAACCAACGCTCGATGCCGCGGCCTCGATCGCGATCGTGCGGGAGACCTATCGGTTTGTCGATCTCTACAAGATCGGCCGGGCCAATTACGTCCCCACCATCTCGAAGACGATCGATTGGGCTGCCTACACCCGCGATGTGACCCAGGCATGCCGCGAGCTCGGGGCGCGCCACTACGTCAAGCGCGACCTGCAAGCCTTCCTTCCACCCGACTACGACAACCCGCTGCGCGTGCCGCAGTATCACGGAGCCACGGCATGAAGCCCGAGTTCATTACCTTCACCGGGATCGACAATTGGACCGAGCTCCACGACATCCACGTGCTGGCGCTGAAATATCCCGTCGAATTCGGGATCTTGTGCAGCCCGACGCGTCAGGGGACCGATCCGCGCTATCCCGACGGTGACGCGCTGTCCCGGTTCATGTGGAGCAAGCTTCGCATGTCGGCGCACCTCTGCGGCGACTACAGCCGCCGCATCATGGCGGGCGAGTCAATCGTCGAAACCATCCAGGTCGATCTCGGGTATTTCGCTCGGATCCAGGTGAACCACGCCGACCCAGCCCCGGCGAAGATCATTCAGTTCCGCAGCGGCTGGGGCAATATGCGCGCGATCGCGCAGACTCGCGGGGACACCTTCCCAACCGACACCTCCGTGGACTGGCTGTTCGACCGCAGCGGTGGCACGGGCGCAGCTCCGACAGCCTGGCCGATGCATCCCGGCGGCGATCGGCTCGTCGGGTATGCCGGCGGCATCTCCCCGGACAACATCACCGGCGTCATGACGGTGCTCGAGCAGATGCCGGGTCGGTACTGGATCGACATGGAGAGCGGAGTTCGCACCGACGACCGGTTCGACATCGCGAAGTGCCGCGCGGTTTGCGAGGCGGTGTTCGGCAAATGAAGGACATTCCGGTCATTTTCAGCGGCGGCATGGTCAGGGCCATGCTCGACGACCTCAAGACGATGACGCGCCGGCTCGCGTACATGGAGCGCAAGACGCGGAAGCCGGCTCTCGGAGAGAGCCTGACCTATCTTGCCCGTTCGCCATGGCAGGACGTGAAGGTTGGTGACCGCCTCTGGGTGCGCGAGAGCTGGAAGCCGCATTCGCTTTATGCCGGCATGAGGCCCAAAGACATGCCGCAGGCGAAGGTGTTCTACCTCGCAGACCGAAAGTACGAGCCAAGCAACGTCCCCGGCATTCCGTCGATCCACATGCCGCGTTGGGCGTCACGCATCACGCTTATCGTAACCGCCACGAAGGTCGAGCCTCTGCAGAGCATCAGCGAAGATGATGCCCTCGCCGAGGGAGTCCAGAAGCGTGGCGAACGTGATTTTTGGGCCGGCGAGAACCGCGGCACCGACGCGATCACAGCCTTCTCCGCCCTTTGGTGGTCACTGCATGGCATCGGATCGTGGAACGCAAACCCCGAAGTCGTCGCCCTCACCTTCAAAGTCATCAAGGCCAACATCGACGCCCAGGAGGCACGCGCAGCATGACCGAAACCGCTCCAATCTGTTGCGGCGTCACCACCCGCCTGACGACCGGCAGTGAGATTTATCCTCACCGCCGCGACCTGCACTGGAAGCACTTCTACAAGTGCGATCGCTGTCAGAACTATTGCGGCTGCCATCCAGGCACCACGAAGAGCCTCGGCACGCCGGCAAACGCCGAAACGCGCGCGGCGCGGTCGAACCTGCACGACAACGTATTCGATCCGATCTGGAAGGGCGCAGTGACGTCCGGCCGATACGCGCCGGAGGATCACCAGGCCGAGAACCGGATCAAGAAGGCCGCCCGGTCGCGCCTCTACCGCTATCTCGCGCACCACCTCGGGGTTGATCGCAACGACTGCCACTTCGGCATGTTCACGCTGGAACAGTGCAAGCGCGCAACGGAGATCCTGACCGGGCTGACCTATCGAACAGTCCGCGATTGGCACTTCGCGCAGGTCAAGCAGAAGGGCGAAGCGGCATGAACGACAATTCCTTGCCACCGTGTCCGCTCTGCCATTGCACGAAGCTGAGCACGTTCCCGTACTTCTCGTCTCACGCCGGTCGGATCGACACGGTCCGCTGTAGTGAATGCCTCTGCGAGGCCAGCACCGCCGCTTGGAAGCAGCGGAAGCCGGCACCACCGGCGGCGTGGCTGCTCGTCGAGGCCCTGCGCGCGGAGGAAGGCCATAGCATCACGCTGTTCTGCGACAACCCGGATTTCAACATGGGGCCCGACAGCGCGGTCGAGGCCTGCGGCGACTACACCAACTGGAGCGATCGAAGATTCGAGGGCGACAACCTCACCGCGGCACTCATGGCCGCGTACCTCGCAAAAACCGGCGGGGCGGTTTCACCAGAGATCGCGGAAGCCCTGAAGAGGGAGTCTGCGCATGGCTGACGTCACCGGCCCCACCTCGTCCCTGCCGGGATCTCGCCACAACCTGCCCGAAGGCACGATGTGCGACCAGCATCCTGATCGGCTCGCGGTCGCGCGCGTGCAAGGCGAGACCGACTCCTTCGGCTGCGAGATGAACGATCTCTGCGAAGAGTGCCTGAAGGCAGAGCGCGACTATGCGCAATCGGCCGAGGCCCGGACCGGAACCTGCGACTGGTGCAAGGGGTCGGCGACCGACCTCGCGCCCATGCGCGACTACGAGGAAGGCATGGCTGGACCTGTCTACGAGGTCTGCGGCGCGTGCCGGAAGCGGCGCGAAGAACGCGACCGTGCAGAGCTCGATCGCCACGGCGATTACGACGACTACGACGATTAACCCGCAGATCCCCAGGAGGTGAACCAATGCGCAAGACCGTTAAAGCTGATCTCGTCATCATCGATCCCCAGAACGACTTCATGGACCAGAAAGGTGCCGCGCTGCCGGTCACTGGTGCTGTCGCCGATATGACCCGCGTCGCCGGCGTCGTGAAGCGGATCGGCCGGCGGCTGAATGACATCCACGTCACGCTGGACTCGCACCGCGTCATCGACGTCGCGCACCCCGCCTTTTGGCGCGGACAGGACGGCAAGCACCCTGCCCCGTTCACCATGATCACCCTTGCTGACATCAAGACCGGGATGTGGGAGCCGCGCAACCAGGCGTACAGGCAGCGCATGCTGGACTACACCGCAGCGCTCGATGCCGCCGGAAAGTTCATCCTGATGATCTGGCCGGAGCACTGCATCATTGGCAGTTGGGGCCACAACGTCGTCGACGTTCTCCGCGACGAGCTCGCGGCCTGGGAGCGCGACAACTTCGCAACGATCGATTTCGTCACCAAGGGCACCAACACCTTCACGGAACATTACGGGGCTCTGATGGCCGAGGTGCCGGATCCTGCGGACCCGTCGACGCAGTTGAACGGTGGCTTTCTCAGCGTGCTCCAGGATGCTGATGTCATCGGTATCGCGGGCGAGGCCTCCTCACACTGCGTCGCCACGACGATCCGCCAGATCGTCGACAACATCGGCGACGATCACCTCCGCAAGATCCACATCCTGACAGACTGCATGTCGCCGGTCCCGCAGACGCCGGGCGGTCCGGACTTCCCGGCGATCGCGCAGCAGTTCCTGAAGGACATGCAAGCGCGCGGGCTCGTCCTCACGACGTCCGACGCCTTCCTGGCCTGATCCCGAACATCACCCCGAATTCCTGAAAGGAGCCACAATGCCCCGTCTCGACGGATCTGACATCGAAACCCACAATCTCGGAGGCAACTTCTCGTTCACCGGCGCTCGCATCGAGGGCCTCGGCGCCACTGAGTACACCCTCGTCGACATCGAAGTAGACATGAGCGGCTCGGTCTCGTCGTTCCGGTCCGAACTGATCGACATGATCAAGGCCTCGGTCGAAGCCTGCCGGAAGTCACCCCGGTCGGAGAACCTACTGGTCCGCGTCGCTGCATTCAGCACCGCCTACACCGGCGGCATCAACGAGGTTCACGGCTTCATTCCGCTGTCCAGCATCGACCTCACCGCCTACGACCGGCTCTCCCCCGGCGGCGGCACGCCGCTTTTCGACGCCTGCTACGTCGGCGTCGGCGCTTCAAATGCCTATGCCAAGCTGCTGTTCGATCAGGAGTTCAACGCCAACGGCATCAGCTTCACGATCACTGATGGCGAGGACACTGGCGGGGCGGCATCGCCGGCAATGATCAAGGCTGAGATCGAGCGGGCCAAGAAGGACGAATTCCTCGAGAGCCACGTCAGCATCCTGATCGGCATCAACGCCGCCTCCTGCACCTCGGCGTTGAACCGGTTCCAAAAGGAGGCCGGCATAACCCGGTACATCGACGCCGGCGACGTCACCAAGGGCAAGCTGGCAAAGCTGGCGGCCTTCGTATCGCAGTCGGTTTCGAGCACGTCGCAGGCGCTTGGCACCGGCGGACCGAGCCAAGCGATCGCAGCCGCGATCTGAACCAGGCCGCCGCGGAGATCTCCCATGCGATTCACAGCAGACCATGCCTTCCATATCGGATCGCAGCATCTCCGCGGCGGCATGCCGTGCCAGGACTATGCCCTCTCTGCGGCTCCGGAGAGTGGTGCATACGCCATTGTTTGCGACGGCTGTTCCACCGGCGGTCACACTGATGTCGGCGCTCGGATTGTCGCGCATTCGACGGCCGTCTTCCTTGCCGACTATGCCGGATCGCGGGCACCGCTGCCGATCGACGCCGCCTGTTTCACGAACGACAAGAACGCTAGGCTCGACCTTGGGCTCTCCCAAGAAGACATGCTGGCGACGTGCCTGTATGCGAAGGCCTATCCCGAGTTGCCCGGAATCCACCTCCGCATGGTCGGAGACGGCGTCGTCGCCTACCGCTCGCAATCAGGCGCGATCTGGATGGCGCGGCTCGACTGGGCGAAGAACATGCCGCTCTATCGGGCCTATCTCGAAGACAGCAACATCTCGTTCTGCAAAGCCCATGCCGACTCTGATCCGGCGACAACGCTGACCTGTCATCGCCGCGATGGCCAAAGACAAATCGAGCATCGTGATTGGGACTTTGCCCACAGCCTGCGTCGATCCATCGGCGGCCAGGAATTTTACCTCAACTCCGAAGACACGGGCGGCCTGGTGGACGTCGCCGTCCTATCTGATGGCGTCACGCAGGTAGACGGCATGGATTGGCGCGACGTCGTCGCCGAACTGATGTCGTTCAAATCGACCGAGGGCGCCTTCGTGAAGCGGCGAATGCTGCGGTTCCTCAAGGACTGCCAGGCGCACGGCAAAGGCCCGCTTGACGATATCGCGATGGCCTGCATCCACATCGACCATGAGGCCGAGTGATGGGCGCGACCTATTTCCAAGATTTCACCCGCGACAACGGCTATCCCGTGACGGTCGAGTACGGCTATTCGCCGGGTAGCGACACCACCTACTCGCCGATGCACGGCGCCTGCGGCGGAGATGCCTGCGAGATCCAGATCGTCTCGTCGATGCCGAACACGCCGGCGTTCGAGCGATTCTGCGGGATCTACAACAACCTCCGTTGGAATAGACGGCCGACATGGCAGCGTCCTGCCATCTTGGTCGCTTCCGGCATCGTTCGGCTTTGGCGATGGGTCTGGGAGCTACGCGCCTGCCTATCCACCGCCGAGCGAGAACGCATGGAGGAGTGGCTCGCTGAGCATCACGTCTACGAGCCCTACGAGCCGGAGGACTGTTACTGATGGCGCGCAGAGGTACCATCAACGTCCACCTCGAGGGCCGCGGCGCCATGACGCTGCGCGAGACCGATTACATCGCCACGGGCGGCGAAGGCTCGATCTACCGGACCGGCCAAACCATCGTGAAGCTCTACACCGACGCCGACAAGATGGCGCGGGACGGCATGCCGGAGAAAGTGAAGGCGCTGGCCGGCCTGCAGCATGCGGGCATCGTCGCCCCGCAGGGGTTGGTGCTGGACGGCTCCCGGCAGCCGGTCGGCTTCTACATGCCGTTCGTCGACGGCGAGCCCATGTCCCGGGTGTTCGTCTCTGATTACCGGGTGAGGACCGGGTTCACGGATGGCGACGCCGTCGCGCTGACGCAATCCATGTTCGAGATCGTGGAATATGCCCATAGCAAGAAGGCGGTGCTAGTCGACGCCAACGAACTGAATTGGCTGGTAGGCTTCCGCAAGGGTGCGCCGGCGGCGGCCTCGGTGATCGACGTCGACTCCTGGGCGATCGGCCGCTGGGGCGCCTCGGTCATCATGCCCTCCATCCGGGACTGGCACGCCCTCGCCTTCGATGCGCAGACGGACTGGTTCGCCTGGGGAATTGTGGCGTTCCAGGTGTTCACCGGCATCCACCCCTACAAGGGCCGGATTGAGGGCTACAAGCCCGGCGATCTCGTGCGGCGGATGAAGGACAACGCCTCGGTCTTCGACAACCGGGCCAAGATGCCGCTGTCGGTCCGCGATTTTGCCTGCATTCCGGGCCCGCTGCTGGACTGGTTTCAGACCACGTTCCAACTGGGCAAGCGCGGCACGCCGCCGGCGCCGATGGCGAAGGGCAAGCCGGCGAAGGCGGCGCAGATCATGCGCGCCGTGACGACGGCAACCGCCGGCGCGCTGGTGTTCGAGAAGCTGTTCGGGCGCGCGGGCGATCCAGTCACCAGAGTTTGGTGGAACGGCGCCGCTCGGCTGAGCTCCGGCGATGTGATCGACCTCGCGACCGGCGGCGCGATCGCGCACCAGGTGCCGGCGGACGCCGAGGTGACCAAGGTCCCGGAGGGGTGGGTCATATCGATCCCGACCGCAAGCGAGATCCTGTTCGGGCACATCCCCTTTGAGATGGTCGGAGGCGTCGGCGGGCGCCGCTTCGCCGAGCAGCCGGTCCCGCTGCGACGCGTCTTCCGTGCCGGCGAGGTGCTGTTCGGCGTCACCGACCGCGAACTGATCGAACTCGAGCTCAACGATATCGGCGACCGGCCGCGAATGATCACGGATCGGCGCTGGAACATGCTGGTGGGCGCCACGACCTGGTTGGATGACGTTGCCGTCACCGACGCGCTCGGCAAGGCTTTCGTCGTAATGCCGCACTACAACGGCATCTCGCAGATCCGTGTGCCGGAGCTCGATGGCGGGACAATCGTTTCTGGCAAGGCTGGCGGCCGCTTCGCCGCCTTCGTGGTCATCAGCGGTCAAGGCAACTTCTACCGCATCGAACTGACCTTTGACCGGACCTTCACGACGTATCGCGCTTGGACCGGCCCGGCCGATAGCGCAGAGCTCAATATGGCCATCCTGACGCGCGGTGTCGCGGCCACCATCACCAACGACTTCGAGGTCACGATCTTCGTCCCGACGACCGGAGCGGTGAACAAGGTCCGCGACACTGGCGTCAGCACCGCCATGAAGCTGGCAGCATGGGGCGAGCGTATCGTCTACCTGATCGACGGCGCCGTTTGGCAGATGAGGATGGCGCCGTGAGTGAAACTGAATACGACCGTGAACGGTTCTGCAGTGACCCGTCATATCGCGACGGCGTCCGCGACAGCGTCGCTTTCATGACCGCTTCTGAGGAGCGAGAGAAGACGCGGCGAGCGAAGGAAAATTGGGCTCGGTGGGAAGAAATGCGCCGTACCCGTATGTTCGGCTGGGAGGGCGAAACTTGGGTTTGTTACTTTTGGCGCTCCGGTTGGGACCACCTTTCGTTTGGCCTCCATTTTTGCTTCGGGGGACCGAACATGGAGATCCATCTCCCGTTCGGCTTTCTGAGAATTGGCCGGCGGACTGATCGGCGCGAGCGCCAGGCGGTGAAGGAGGCGGCGGATGCATAGCGCGCCCCTCTTCGCGGGCATCGGCGGTCATCAGACGCCGCGGCGCGGCCGCACCGACAACTGGCTCACGCCGCCCTGGCTGCTGCGCATGCTCGGCGGCTGGGAAGCCTATGACTTGGATCCGAGCGCGATGGTTGACCAGCCGTGGCGGACCGCTCGCCGGCACTACACCGTCGCCGACAACGGGCTGCTCCTGCCTTGGGAAGGCGACGTCTGGCTCAACCCGCCATATCTGCGCGGGCTGCTCGGCCGCTTCATGGCGCGAATGGCGGCGCACGGCCGCGGCATCGCGTTGATCTTCGCCAGGACGGAGACATCGACATTCTTCCGTTACGTCTGGGAGCGCGCCACCGCGGTACTGTTCCCCCGCGGCCGGATCGACTTCTGCACGCCAGATGGCGGCACCGCCGGCGACTCCGGCGCGCCGTCGGTTCTGTGCGCCTACGGCGAGCGACATGCCGAGGTGCTGGCTTCCGTCGATCGCAACTTCGGCCAGTTCGTGCCGCTGCGCCTGCCTCGGAGCGTCGTTGTCCTCGCGCTGGCCAAAACCTGGCGCGACGCGATCACGGATTGGCTGCGCGCGCAGCGCGGTCCCGTCGCCCTCTCGGACATTTACCGCGCCTTCGCGTCTCACCCGAAGGCAGCGGCCAACCCGAATTACCAGGCCAAGATCCGGCAGGTGCTCCAGGAGGGCGCCGGCGTGCGGGTCGGCCGCGGACAATGGAGCGCAGCATGACCGAGCAAATCGTCATCCTCTATTCGGACGGTTCGTACAACGTCCTTGGGACGAAGCGCGACCGCGCGAGGATTCTGGCCGAAGCCCGGGATCAATGTGCCGACGCAAATCTCTACGAGAAAAACCCCACCCACCTTGCGCGTGTCGTGTTGGTCGAAGTCACGATCAAGCGCGACGTCCCCGATGACGAGAAATAGTGCCATGACCGAACTAAAGATCATGCCGGTCGAGCGCTGCGGGGCCGTTTCTCAGTGTATGGCGCAGCCTCAGTCGTACCGCAGCAGTATTCGGTTCGGGGAGCCGACGCCAAAGCGTGTTGCCGACCATGCGCTGCAGGCGCTCGAATCCGCGCGCAAGAAGGATGTTGAGATTCACGAGCGCAACGTCCCGGCGATCGAAAACAACAAGGCCGTCCGCGCCAGGATCGAGGAGTTCATGTCCGCGATCGGCATGCCCAACAAATTCTCGCAGCCGAATCCACGTAGTAGGCGCTACAGCCGCACGATCAGCATCGAAGCCGGATACCTTTCCGACATGACCCGCGAGGTTCCGATCGGTGACGGGTTTGAGCAAGCGATCGCCACGTATCAACGCCTGAAGACGGATTATGACCGGTTTGCGGCTGACGCGGCTTCCGCTGACAAGCGCTCCAAGGAAGAGGCGCAAGCTGCCGAGCAACGCAAGGCCGCTGAACGTCGGGCAACGATTGAACTTGCAAAAATCATCGTCCGCTATGGCCTCTCGGAGGATGTGGATTGGGATGGCGTCCTTGAGGCGCTGCGCGGTCGCGACAAGCGGCTCGACCTTGCGATCGCGATGGAAGACACGCGCGGCGACTGGTCTGCGGGATTCTACCGCGTCCAATATGCAATCGACCGTTACAAGCTCGAGACCGACCAGGACAAAGAAATCTTAGCGGACATCGTCCCGCTACTCGCCGATCAGGAAGATGGTCGGGTCTTCCGCGACACGGCATGGGGCTATGAAGCCCTCTACGGCACAATCGAAGATCAGCAACTCGTTAAGGACGCGCGTCTCGCGCGGCAACGGTGCATCCCATGACCATCATTCGCCCATGCGACCTCGAGACCACCGGTCTCGAGAACTCCGACGAAGTAGTCGAAATCGCCTACACCGATCTCGCGCAAGCCGGCGATATCTGGGGCCTTTCGGCGCGCAGCAAGCAGACGTTCATCCGCCCGGCCCGACCGATCCCGCCCGAGTCGTCGGGCATCCATCACATCACGGATGACGACGTTAAGGACGCGCCGTCATGGGCCGATGGCTGGCGCATGCTGATCGAGACGCCGAACGACAACGGCAAGATCATCTTTGCCGCGCATACCGCGCATTATGAGCGGCAGTACCTCGATCCCCTGATCCAGGCCGATTGGATATGCACCTGGAAGTGCAGCCTCCGGCAGTGGCCGGACTTCGCTAGCCACAAGCTTCAGGCCCTGCGCTACTTCCTGAACCTGCCTGTCGATCCCGACCGCGCATCGCCGCCGCACCGCGCCGCGCCGGACTCCTATGTCTGCGGCATGGTCGTGCTCGAACTGCTCGATCATCAAACAGTCGAGACCCTGCTCCAATGGTCCTCGGAGCCCGCGGTCTACACGAAATTCGACTTCGGCCAGTTCGACGGAAAGCCGCTGTCGGCCGCCGATGACGGCTACATGGATTGGCTCGCCAACAAAGACCACAAGATGGGCGAGGACTGGCGCTGGAACGCGCGCCGCGAGATCGAGCGGCGCTCGACCGCGAAGCGGAAGGAAGCGCTTGATCTGCTGCTGCCCGCGATCGCCGGCGCCGCCACGGTCGTCGATCTGGAGAACTGGTACCACGGCTCGGGCCCGTATTTGGCCAAGCACAGCATCCTGATCGGCTCGCCGGAATATGAGGCGCTGATCCAAGCCTGTGCGGAGCGGAAGAAGATGCTGGTCGAGGGCGGGCAGCCGCAGTTCGGGGCGGCTTCATGAATGCTGCCATCCACAATCCCGGCGGCAAGGTTCGGCTCAACCTGGCGGACGGCGTGCACGGTGACGTCATGTTCGCCGGCGTCAACGACTGCTATCGGCTGATCCTGACACGGAAATGGGTGAACCTGTTCACCGCTGGGACGCGGCTGCCGAACAATTTCATCCTCTGGATCGGGATGAACCCATCGGTCGCGGACGCCAACGTCGACGACCCCACCATGAATAAGGTGATCGACTTCTCCATGGAGTGGGGCTTCGACGGCCTGGCCATGATGAACGTCTGCGACTACCGGGCGACGAAGCCGGAGATGCTGCTCAAGCCCGGCATCGAGCCGCGCAGCAAGGGCAACCTGCCGCTGATCCGCGATACCGCAAAGCAAGCCGCCAAGATCGTCTGCGCGTGGGGAAACCTGCACCGGGATCTCGTGCATTTCGCGGTGGATGCCGAAGACGCTTTGCGTCGTGACGGACACGAAATGTGGTGTCTCGGTCTCAACAAAGGCGGCACGCCGAAACACCCGCTCTACGTCAGAGGCGACACGCCCCTCATTCGATTTAAGGAGATTCCGCTTTGACCGCAAATCGCATAACCGCGCCGGTCCACGCCACAATCGGTACCTATGCGGATGGCGCGGATGCCCAGTTAGATCTCGACAAGCTGGTCGGATCGCACCTCTGCATCCAGGGCAACAGCGGCGCCGGCAAGTCCGGGGCAATCCGCAAGCTGCTCGAGGCCACGCATGGGTTCGTGCAACACATCATCCTCGACGTCGAGGATGAATTCTACACCCTGCGCGAAAAGTTCGAGTACCTGATCGCCGGCGGCGACAACGGCGACTGCGAGGCGAGCGTGCACAACGCTGCGGCGCTGGCGCTGATGATCCTGAAGACCGGGTTCTCGGCGATCATCCAAATCAACAGTCTCCCGATCGACGGGCGGCGCGAGTTCATCGCGCAGTTCCTGGATGCTCTCATCGCGGCACCGAAGGATCTTTGGCACCCTGCCCTCGTCGTCTTGGACGAGGCCCAAATGTACGCGCCGCAGGTTGGCATCGTGGGAAGCTCGGCGGCCGTGACCTCGCTGATGACGCTGGGCCGCAAGCGCGGGTTCACCGGTGTGCTGGCGACCCCTCGGATCTCGAGCATCAACAAGGACGCCACCGGTCCCGTGAACAACTGGCTGATGGGCAGGATCGGGCAGCCGACGGACCGACGGTCGACCGCCGACGCACTCGGCTTCCGGGCCAATTCGGAAGAAGCGCGCGGACTCCTGAAGCTTCGGACGCGCCAGTTCTGGGCCTTCGGACCGGCGCTTTGCCTCGAGCCGACCCAGATGATGATCGGCGATGCCGCGACCACGGTCATCAAGGCTGGCCAGGCCGCCGTGCCGACACCGCCGGCGCCCGCGGCCATGCAGCGTATGCTGGCGCAGTTGAACGCCGCCGCGAAAGCCACAAAGACGGTCGATCCTGACACCGCCGATGCGCCAGTGCTGCGGGCCGAGATCACGCGATTGAAGTCCGAGTTGGCAGCAAAGGGAACGCAGCCGCCCGCAACCGGTGCCGCCCAAGAGGAGATCGACGCCGCGTATCAGGAAGGGCTGTGGGACGGTCTGAATCCCTTCCTCGACCTGTTCGAGGACTTCAAGGTGATCGGCGCAGGCGTGCAGAACTTGCTCACCAGGGTCGGAGAGGTTCAAGCAAAACACAAGAGCGCCGTGGAGCATGCTCCGCCGCACGCGCGGGAACTGCGCAATCACCGCTCTTTGCTGAAACCGGGCTCGCCACCGAAAGCCCCTCCTCGCGCGCCGGTGCGGCCGGCAGCGCCTCCACCATCGCCGGCGGCGAGCGGTGATGGCCCGATCGGCGGGGTCCAGCAGAAGATCCTCAACTCAGTCGCGGAAATGCAACGGTTGTGTCGGTTGGCGCCGCCTCGACAACTTGTCGCGTTGGTCGCCGGCTACAAAAACGTGAAGAGCACGGGCTTTGCAAAGGCATTGTCAGGGCTGTCAGCCGACGGGCTTGTTTCATATCCCGACACCGGAACGGTCGCTCTTACCGAAAAAGGTCTCAGCGCGGCCCGCCCACGGCCGGCCGCGATGACGACCGAAGAAGTCCAGGCACAGGTCATCGCCATTCTGGGCGAGACGGCTGGCAAGATCTTGGGCCATCTCATCACGGTCTATCCCGGCGTCATGGAGCGTGCGGCGCTGGCCGAGTGGTCCGGCTACCAGAATGTCAAGAGCACGGGCTTCGCCAAGGCGCTCTCTCGACTGTCGTCGCTCGGCTTCGTCTCGTATCCATCAACCGGCACGGCAAAGGCGGGGGAGATCCTTTTCCCATGAAGAGCGATCTCGTCGACATCGCCGCTGAATTGAAGGTCGAGACGCCGGCCGCGTTCAAGATCTTCGACGGCAAGACCACGGAATGGGTGCCGAAATCCCAGGTCGAGCGCAACGATGACGGGACATGGACGATGCCGGAGTGGCTTGCGAAGGAAAAGGGCTTCATCTGATGAACGTGCCGTACAGCCAGGAGCATCTGCTGGCCCGCGCCGAGACAATGGACCGCCATGCCGAGCGCTGGAAGGGAAACCCCGGCTATGCCGACACGCTTCGGATGGATGCGTGGGCGCTGCGCACCGCGGCGGCGCTTTTCTCTCCGGAGATCCAGGACTGGTTTGAGGGCACGCGGCTCGAGGCCGGCCACCAGGTCATCCGCTTTGCCGCCGAACATGATGCCGGCAAGACCGCGTTCGACTGGTTCTGGCTGGTCGGATACTTGGCCCAGAAGGCGGCCGCATCGGCGGTGGATGGCGACGTAGAAAAAGCCAAGCACCACACAATTTCGACTGGAGCGGCGCTATTGAATTGGCATCGCCACCTTTCTGGCGAACATCACAAGATGCGCCCCGGCATTGATGCGGCCGAGCGCGGACTGGAAGTGTCGACATGACGACGCGCGTGATCACGCCAAAGAACTATCTCACCGAGGACGAAGTCCTCGCGCAGTGGCCTATGCTGAAAGCCAGCGAGCTCCGAAAAGCCCGGAGGACAAAGGCCGTCGACTTCTATGCGTTCCGCGCGGGCCCCTGCTACACTGCCGAGCAGGTGCAGGCCTACATCGACAAAACATACCTCCGGAAAGGCGATCAATGCGAGACATCCAGCACCACGCCAGCGGTACCGGAGCAGGCAAGCCCACCGACGGCACCGAAGAGGCCTTCAGTCTCGATGGATGGTACCTCGACCGCCCGTACCCACAACGCGGCAATGGCGTCTATGCCTGCCGGTATGACGCCGGAACTGGCGTCGTCCGCCGCCGCTCTCTTAGAACAACAGATTGGGAGGTCGGAAAAGTCAGACTCGCGGCGCTCATACTCTCGGCGCCGGCCACCGCAGGGGCCACCGTCCCTAGCCCTGATCAGGTCATGACGACGGCTGCGCTCGCCAATTACATCAAGGGTCACGCCACCACGATCCGGTCAGAGTCGGATGCGATCCGGGCCGGCGAACTTGCCAAGCAATATTTGAACGACCAAGCCAAGTCGCCCATGGCGCCCGTTTCGTTCTGGACTCCGGCGCGCCAACTCGACTTCGCGAAATGGCTGCACACGAAGTTCGGTCATACGCCCGCGTCGATCGAGCGGCGGCTTGATGTGCTGTGCTCCGCCTTCAATGAAATGACCGAGGTTAAGCTGCGCAAAGATCCGTTCGACCAGGACGTCGAAACCGCGCTGATGACCCACGCGCCGAAGTTCGTTTACAAGCGCGACCGGATCGCGAAGGAATTGAAGATCCCGCCGTCGAAGCCGCGGCATTCAACCAGCACTATCGAAGATATCGCGCGCGTCCTCGACGCGATCGAGCACGAACATCTCTTCCGTTACGCGATCCTCGCCCTCAACACTTGGGCGCGGCCCGAGGCAATCTTCGACTTCTCGCCGCGCGTGCAGCGAGAGCATGGTCTGATCTATCTCAACCCGCCGGACCGCTTCCAGACCAACAAGCGCCGTGCGACGATCCTCGAGACGCGGTGTCTCGGCGGCTGGCTGGACCTTTGGGCTGCGATCGACGCAAGGGCGCGTCGCGAAGCGGTGCTGGCGGGCGAGCCGCCGCCCCCTGAGGCGTTGCTGGTCTTCCAGGGTGAGCGAGTGCGGGCAGTGAAGAAGTCGCTCAAGAGCGCCGTGAAGGCCGCTGGCGTGACCAAATTCAGCCCGGGCTCGTTCCGCCATTTCATGGCGAGCAAGATCCGACCGATGTGCCGCGGCGTCACGCGCGAACAGCGCTCGATCTGGCTGGGCCACTCCCTGAAGGAAGGGTCACGGACAACCGACAACTATGAGGCCTTCGATCCGGAATTCCTCTCCGACGTCGCTCTCGGCATCGACTTCATCATGCAGCAGATCCAGAACCACTGCCGACGGGACCTGTTTGCTGTTGAAGTTCGGTTGAATGCGCGCGAGCTCGCCCGCATCGGCGCCAAGCCAGAGAAGAAAATCAAGGCAAATCAGGAAGGTAGTGGTAGGCGGCGAGAGATTCGAACTCCCGACCCTCTCGGTGTAAACGAGATGCTCTAACCAGCTGAGCTAGCCGCCCTTACCTGCGCGCCTCTTTAGCCTCGCCCGCCCCTCGGGCGCAAGATCGCCAAGCTCGCAAAGCCTCAATCCATAGCTTTCAATCCCTGGGCTTCAAACCATCGGCCGCGCCGGCAATTCCTTGAGATCATTGATCCAGGGCGCGGCGGAGCGGCACCAGACCTGGCGTTGCGGGGTCAATTCGCCGCGCTGGCGAATGCTGCCCCAGCGGATACCCCAATCGTCGGGAACGCCGTCCTCTCCGCTCGTGAACAAGGGGGAACCACAGTCGCCGCAAAAGTGCTGGAAGCGGATTCGGCCGTTATCGCCCCGCTTGCCGTAAATCTTCGGCGCACCTGCGGTCAGCCGGACCTGCTCGGCGGCGCAGATCACCGTGACGCGATAGGGCGAGCCGGTCAGCGCCTGGCAGTCCGTGCAATGGCAGATCGACATCCGTTCGGGATCGATCTCCGCCTGATAGGTCACGGCCCCGCAGTGGCATTGCCCGTCGATCTGCATCTGCGTTCTCCCAATTCGGCGTCGTGCAACAAGGCGGTCGCCAAGAGGTCGTTCCCGGGGATGCGGCCCGCAAGGTATCCGGAACACGGTCGGGTGCCCCGCTGGGACAATACTGGCATCCCAAAACAGGATTGATTGGGATACCAATTCGGGATACGTCGATTGGATCCAAAACTCTACTCCCAGGCCGGAAGATCGCCATGTCGCAGATGCTTCAGATCCACGACCAGCTCCGGGAGATGATCCTCTCCCTCGATCTCGGCCCGGGAGAGCGGCTGACCGAGCGCTGGCTCGAAAGCCGGTTCGAGGGATCGCGCACGCCGATCCGCGCCGCGCTGGTGCGGCTCGAAGGCGAAGAGCTGGTCCGCCGCGACGGCCGCAACTGGATCGTCGCACCGATCGACCTCGGAGAGCTGGAGGCGCTGGCCGAGTTCAGGATCCCGCTGGAGACGACAGCCGTCCGCCTCGCCTGCGCGCGGGCGAGCGCGGCCGACATCGCCGGCGTCGAAGCGCTGCTGGATGCCTGCCAGTCCGGCGCGCCGCGCGAGGAATGGCACCGCGTCGGCACCGATTTCCATGTCGAGATCGCGCGCCTCTCCGGCAATCCCTTCATCGTCAAGTCGATCGCCGGAGCGATGACGCGGCTGTCGCGGGCGCGCTGGCTCGAAGTGTGGACCGAGCCCTCGCGCGAGCAGGCCTGGCGCGAGCACCGGCGCATCCTCGGCTTCATCAAGGCCAACGATCCGGAAGCCGCCGCGCGCGAGGCCGCCGATCACATCACCGACACCCGCGATCGCCTGCTCCGTTCGCTGAACGAGGATCGCCGCGGCCTGCGGGCGCGCGGCTTCGCCGTCATCGGGCTGCGCTGACATGAACATGGAGATCGATCGCGAAGCGGCCCTCGACGCCGGACCCTGGAAGCGCAACCTGGTCGTCTGCGTGCTCGGCTCCTTCACCACCATCGTGGGAATGACGGTGCTGCTGCCGTTCCTGCCGCTCTATGTCGAGCAGCTCGGCGTGACCGACCATGCCGCCATCGTGCAATGGTCGGGCGTGGCCTATGGCGCAACCTTCTTCAGCGCGGCGCTGACGGCGCCGCTATGGGGACGGCTCGCGGACCGCTATGGCCGCAAGCTGATGCTGATCCGCGCGAGCCTCGGCATGGCGGTCGCGATGTCGCTGATCGGCATGGCGCACAACGTCTATGAGCTGGTCGGCCTACGGCTGTTGACCGGCCTGCTCGGCGGCTACGCCTCGGGCTCGACCGTGCTGGTCGCGTCGCAGACGCCGAAGGAGCGGTCCGGCTGGGCGATCGGCGTGCTGTCGGCCGGCATCATGGCCGGCAGCCTGGTCGGTCCCTTGATCGGCGGCCTGTTGCCGGGCCTGATCGGCATCCGCGCGACCTTCTTCCTGATCGGCGGGGTCATCTTCATTACCTTCCTCGGCACGACCTTCCTGATCCGCGAGGATGCGCGTCCGAAGACGGCGAAAGGCGCTAAGGCGCGCGGCGGCTGGTCGCTCGTTCCGGACAAGCGTCCTGTGATCGCGATGTGGGGCACCGGCCTGCTCTTGATGATCGCCAACATGTCGATCGAGCCGATCATCACGGTCTATGTCGCGCAACTGGTCGAGGCGCCGCAGGTGACGTTCGTCGCCGGCCTCGTGATGTCGGCGGCGGCGTTCGGCAGCCTGCTGTCGTCGTCGCATCTCGGCAAGCTGGCCGATCGTGTCGGCCATTGGAGGATCATCACGATCTGCCTGGCCGCCTCGGCGCTGCTGCTGATCCGGCAGGCCTTCGTGGTCAGCGGCTGGCAGCTGATCCTGCTCCGCTTCCTGATGGGGCTCGCGCTCGGCGGCCTTTTGCCCTGCATCGCAAGCGTGATCCGGCACAACGTACCCGACACGGTCACCGGCAGCATGCTGGGCTATTCGATCTCGGCGCAATATGCCGGCCAGGTGATCGGCCCGCTCGCCGGCGGATTCATCGGCGGCCATATCGGCATGCGCGCGGTGTTCCTCGGCACCAGCGTGCTGATGGCACTCGGGGCGATCGGCAATTTCGTCATCGAGAAGAAACAGTAGTCGCCTGCCCGGCTCCTCGTGATGACCAAAACAAAAACGGCGCCCGAAGGCGCCGTTTGATCTTTCAGATTGAAGACTGCTTCAGTGCGCCGTCAGGCCACCGGACGCCTCATCCGAAGCGTCGGGCTTGACGTCGACCTTGCTGGTCTCCTCTTCCCAGACGATCGGTACAGGCACGCGGGTCAGCGCCTTGGCAACGACCTCATCCAGCCGCGAGACCGGAATGATCTCCATGCCGCCCTTGATCGCATCGGAAATCTCCGTGAGATCCTTGGCGTTGTCCTCGGGGATCAGCACCGTCTTGATGCCACCGCGCGCGGCAGCCAGCAGCTTCTCCTTCAGACCGCCGATCGGCAGCACGCGGCCGCGCAACGTGATCTCGCCGGTCATCGCGACATCGTGGCGGACCGGAATGCCGGTCATGACCGAGATGATCGCGGTGGCCATCGCGACGCCGGCGGACGGACCGTCCTTCGGGGTTGCGCCCTCCGGCACGTGAACGTGGATGTCGCGGCGGTCGAACATCGGCGGTTCGATGCCGTAGACGATCGCGCGCGAGCGGACGTAAGACGCCGCCGCCGAGATCGACTCCTTCATCACGTCGCGCAGATTGCCCGTGACGGTCATCTTGCCCTTGCCGGGCATCATGACGCCTTCGATGGTCAACAGCTCGCCGCCGACATCGGTCCACGCCAGACCGGTGACGATACCGACCTGATCCTCGTCGTCGATCTCGCCGAAGCGATACTTCGGAACGCCGAGGAACTCTTCGATGTTCGCCTCGGTGACCTTTACCGACTTCTTCTTGGAGATCATCAGCTCCTTCACCGCCTTGCGGGCGAGTGTGGAGAGCTCACGCTCCAGGTTACGCACGCCCGCTTCGCGAGTGTAGCGGCGGATCATCAAGAGCAACGCCGCGTCGTCGATCGACCATTCCTTGGAGTCCAGACCGTGCTTGGAGAGCGCGCTTGGGATCAGATGCTTGCGCGCGATCTCGACCTTCTCGTTCTCGGTGTAGCCGGCGATCCGGATGATCTCCATGCGGTCCATCAGCGGGCCCGGAATATTCAGCGTATTCGCGGTCGTGATGAACATCACGTTGGACAGGTCGTAGTCGACCTCCAGGTAATGGTCGTTGAAGGTCGAGTTCTGCTCGGGGTCCAGGACCTCAAGCAGCGCCGACGACGGATCGCCGCGGAAATCGGCGCCCATCTTGTCGATCTCGTCCAGCAGGAACAGCGGGTTCGAGGTCTTCGCCTTGCGCATCGACTGGATGATCTTGCCGGGCATCGAGCCGATATAGGTGCGGCGGTGACCGCGGATCTCGGCCTCGTCACGCACGCCGCCGAGCGACACGCGCACGAACTCGCGGCCGGTCGCCTTCGCGATCGACTTGCCGAGCGAGGTCTTGCCGACGCCGGGAGGCCCGACCAGGCACAGGATCGGTCCGGTCAGCTTGTTGGCGCGCGACTGCACCGCGAGATACTCGACGATACGGTCCTTGACCTTCTCGAGCCCGTAGTGATCGGAGTCCAGCACCGCCTGCGCGGCCTCGAGGTCCTTCTTGACCTTGGACTTCTTGCCCCACGGGATCGACAGCAGCCAATCCAGATAGTTGCGCACGACGGTCGCTTCTGCGGACATCGGCGACATCTGGCGCAGCTTCTTCAGCTCATGCTGGGCCTTCTCGCGCGCTTCCTTGGAAAGCTTGGTCTTGGAGATCTTCTCCTCCAGGTCGGCCAGCTCGTCGCGACCTTCGTCGTCGCCGAGCTCCTTCTGGATCGCCTTCATCTGCTCGTTCAGGTAATACTCGCGCTGGGTCTTCTCCATCTGGCGCTTGACGCGCGAGCGGATGCGCTTCTCGACCTGCAGCACCGAGATCTCGCTCTCCATCAGGCCCAGCACCTTCTCCAGGCGCTGCGTGACGGACAACGTCTCCAGGATCGCTTGCCGATCGGCAATCTTGACCGCGAGATGCGAGGCAACGGTGTCGCCGAGCTTGGCGAAATCGGTGATCGCCTGAACCACGCCGACAACCTCGGCGGAGATCTTCTTGTTCAGCTTCACATAGCTTTCGAAATCGGACACGACCGAACGCGCCAAGGCCTCGGCTTCAACCGAGCTGGCGTCAGTGTCGGCGAGCGCGACCGCGGTCGCCTCGTAGTACTCGCTGCGGTCGGAATACTTCTCGACACGCGCGCGCTCGAGGCCCTCGACCAGCACCTTCACGGTGCCGTCGGGCAGTTTCAGGAGCTGAAGCACGCTGGCGAGCGTACCGGTCTCGTAAATTGAATCGGGCGCCGGATCGTCATCGGACGCGTTCTTCTGCGTCGCGAGCATGATCAGCGCGTCGTTCTTCATCACCTCTTCGAGCGCGCGGATCGATTTCTCGCGGCCGACGAAGAGCGGCACGATCATGTGCGGGAAGACGACGATGTCACGGAGCGGCAGCACCGGATAGGAATGGCTTTCGCCGTGGACGATCGTTGGCCGGGGTTTTGAGGTCGTCATGGCCTTATCCTTTTGTTTTGCCCCCTTGCTCGCAGTCCGCCTGTTTGCGCAACCGCCACAAGGTGCCTTGGTGATCCGGAATTAGATTGCCGTCAGCAGCCGCATATTCCGCATCGTAAAGCGACGAATCTCAACGCATGAGATTCCTCACCGATAGCATTAGGTGGCTATCAGGCAGGGGGGTGTCAAGTCTGAGAAGTGCCGGGAAATGTAGGCTAAACAGGCATTTACTGCGACGCGAAAATGGCTTGCTGCTGCGCCGCAACGGCCGCCGGATCGCCCGGCAGCCGCATGAATTGCGACGACAGAAAGTTCCGCCTTAGGCGCTCGCACTGCTCTCGACGGCGCGGTCGGAACGATCCGCGTAGATGTAGAGCGGACGCGCCGTGCCCTCGACGACCTCGCGCGAGATCACGACTTCCTCGACGCCTTCGAGGCCCGGGAGGTCGAACATGGTCTCGAGCAGAATGCTCTCCAGGATCGACCGCAGGCCGCGTGCGCCGGTCTTCCGCTCGATCGCCTTGCGGGCGACCGCGCCAAGCGCCTCGTCGGCGAAGGTCAGCTCGATGTTCTCCATCTCGAACAGCCGCTGGTACTGCTTCACCAGCGCGTTCTTCGGATCGGTCAGGATCTTCTTCAGCGAGGCCTCGTCCAGGTCCTCCAGCGTCGCAACGACGGGCAGACGGCCGACGAATTCCGGGATCAGGCCATACTTCAGCAAGTCCTCCGGCTCGACGTGACGGAAGATCTCGCCGGTACGGCGATCCTCCGGCGCCAGCACCTGCGCCGCGAAGCCGATCGAGGTCGAACGGCCGCGCGCGGAGATGATCTTCTCGAGGCCCGAGAAGGCACCGCCGCAGATGAACAGGATGTTGGTGGTATCCACCTGCAGGAACTCCTGCTGCGGATGCTTGCGGCCGCCCTGCGGCGGGACCGAGGCCACCGTGCCTTCCATGATCTTCAGCAGCGCCTGCTGGACGCCCTCGCCCGACACGTCGCGGGTGATCGAAGGATTGTCCGACTTGCGGCTGATCTTGTCGATTTCGTCGATATAGACGATGCCGCGCTGCGCGCGCTCGACGTTGTAGTCGGCGGCCTGCAGCAGCTTCAGGATGATGTTCTCGACGTCCTCGCCGACATAGCCGGCTTCGGTCAGCGTTGTCGCGTCAGCCATGGTGAACGGCACGTCGAGGATGCGGGCCAGCGTCTGCGCGAGCAGCGTCTTGCCCGAACCGGTCGGACCGATCAGCAGGATGTTCGACTTCGCCAACTCGACATCGTTGTGCTTGGTCTGATGGTTAAGCCGCTTGTAGTGATTGTGGACGGCGACCGAGAGCACCTTCTTGGCATGGCTCTGGCCGATCACGTAGTCGTCCAGGACCTTGCAGATTTCCTTCGGCGTCGGGATGCCGTCGCGCGACTTCACCAGCGAGGACTTGTTCTCCTCGCGAATGATGTCCATGCAGAGTTCGACACACTCGTCGCAAATGAAGACAGTCGGTCCGGCAATCAGCTTGCGAACTTCATGCTGGCTCTTGCCGCAGAACGAGCAATATAGCGTGTTCTTGGCGTCGCTCGTGCCGACCTTACTCATCCATTATCTCCGTCCGCCGTTCGACCTCGTTTGCCAGATCGACCCAATCCGGCACAAAACCGGGGTACTGGGTAGATAGAGCAAATTCCGTACCAAAAAAGACCCTACGCAATACTGACCGTGTGGATCACGGTTTATTCGAATCTCCGCGATCATAGCCGATGCATTACAGCCAACCATGCTGGCACCCGACTATCAAGAATTCGCTAATCGGGAGGCCGGCTCAAGACCGTGACAATACCGTGATTTTCCACGGTCGCACGTGGAATACGCGTCGAAATCCACGGAACGTTGCGGGATTACCACGCCGGGCAATAAGCACGAAAGCGGAACTTTCTGCCCCGCATATGCGCTTGCGGGGTACTCCGCCGTCCTGCTTTGCCGACTATGTGAGGCGTCAATGTGGAGATCACACCGACGCCTCGGGTCGCCTGCCCAGATCAGACAGCCTTGTTAGGCGGCCTTGACTGCCGACGGATCTTCCGGCCGCTTGTCGATGACCTTGTCGACGAGACCGAACGCCTTGGCGTCCTCGGCGGTGAGGAACTTGTCGCGCTCCAGCGCGTCCTCGATCGCCTTGTAGGTCTGGCCGGTGTGCTTCACGTAGATCTCGTTGAGGCGCTTCTTGAGATTCAGTATCTCCTGCGCGTGCAGCATGATGTCGGTGGCCTGGCCCTGGAAGCCGCCGGACGGCTGGTGCACCATGATGCGGGAGTTCGGCAGCGAGAAGCGCATGTCCTTCTCGCCGGCTGCGAGCAGCAGGGAGCCCATCGAGGCCGCCTGCCCCGTGCACAGCGTCGACACCGGCGGACGGATGAACTGCATCGTGTCGTAGATCGCAAGGCCCGACGTCACCACGCCACCCGGCGAGTTGATGTACATCGAGATTTCCTTCTTCGGATTCTCGGCCTCGAGGAACAACAGCTGCGCGACGGTCAGCGTCGCCATGCCGTCTTCCACCGGACCGGTGACGAAGATGATGCGCTCCTTCAGCAGGCGCGAGAAAATGTCGTAGGCGCGTTCGCCGCGATTGGTCTGCTCGACGACCATCGGCACGAGGTTCATGTAAGTTTCAACGGGATCGCGCATGAAAGGACCCAAGGGTTAGGGGTGATGCAGAACTTCAAGCCTTAATCCAGATAAGGGCCAATTTCCGGCCGACAAGGCCGGCACTAGCCACCTGGGCAGGTCGCCGAAGTTCAAGCCGATTCGCGCCGGCGCGCCTAGCGACGGAGGCCCGTCGCCGGCACGCTTTCGCGGTTCATCATTAACGCGAGGTGCCGCAATTAAGCGGCAGTTTGCTCGGCGTCTTCATCCTTGAACAGCTCATCCTTGGAGACCTTCTTCTCGGTCACGTTGGCGAGCTCCAGGACGAAGTCGACAACCTTGTCCTCGTAGATCGGCGCGCGGAGCTGGGCCAGCGCCTGGGCGTTGCTGCGGTAGTAATCCCAGACTTCCTTCTCGCGGCCCGGCATCTGGCGCGCGCGCTCGATCACGGCGCGAGAGACCTCGTCGTCGGTCACGGTGATCTTGTTCTTCTCGCCGATCTCCGACAGCACGAGGCCGAGGCGGACGCGGCGGTCGGCGATCTTCTGGTACTCTTCCTTGGCCGCATCCTCGGTGGTGTTCTCGTCGGCGAAGGACTTGCCGGTCGAGTCCATCTCGGCCTTGATCGAGTTCCACATCAGGTTGAACTCTTCGGCGACAAGCGACGGCGGCGCCTCGAATTTGTGGCTCTCGTCGAGCCGGTCGAGCAGCGCGCGCTTGACCTTCTGGCGGGTCGCCCCGGCGAACTCGGCGGTCAGGCGCTCGCGCGCGGCTTCCTTCAGCTTGTCGAGCGATTCGAGGCCGAGCGTCTTGGCGAACTCGTCATCGATCGCGGCCTCACCGGGCGCCTCGATCAGCGTGGCGGTGGTCTCGAACTCGGCCGGCTGGCCGGCGAGCTTGTCGTTGAGGTAGTTCTTCGGGAAACCAACCTTCAGCGTGCGGGTCTCGCCCGTGCCGATACCGATCAGCTGCTCCTCGAAGCCCGGAATGAACTGGCCGGCGCCGATCACGACCTGGATGCCCTCGCCGGTGCCGCCCTCGAAGGCTTCACCGTTGATGGTGCCCTTGAAGCTGATGGTGACGCGGTCGCCCTTCTCCGCCGCACCCTCGGTCTTGGCGCTGTACGGGCGGCTGCCTTCGGCGATGCGCTTGATGGCATCGTCGACGTCGGCGTCGGAGACATCGACCACCGGCTTCTCGACCGAGAACGACTTGAAATCGGCGAGCTGGATCTGCGGCACGACCTCGATCGCGACGGTGTAGGTCAGGTCGGTCTTGCCCGACAGCAATTCCTCGACCTGGTCCTTCTCGGTCGGCATCGTGATCTTCGGCTCGCCGGCGAGGCGGAAGCCGCGATCCTCGAAAATCTGCCGGTTGGTGTCGCTGATGGTCTGGTCGATGGTCTCGGCCATGACCGAGCGGCCGTAGATCTTCTTCAGGTGCGCCACCGGCACCTTGCCGGGACGGAAGCCGTTGAGACGGACCTTGTCCTTGAGGTCGACCAGCTTGGCGCCCGCCTTGGCATCGAGATCGGATGCCGGAACGCTGATCTTGAATTCGTGCTTCAGTCCCTCGTTTAGGGTCTCGGTGACCTGCATGGTATCAATCTTCTTCCGCTTTTGCCGCGGCCCGAGCGGCCGTGGCAGTGTTCAATCTGTTCGACGGTAAGCCTTGCGGCCTAACGTCTGTGGGTTCGGTGAACCCTCGTCCCCTTCGGGGCCCAAGGCTCTCCAAGAATTCGTCATGCAAACGCTGTAAGCGCTTGGTGCGGGCGGAGGGACTCGAACCCCCACAACTTTCGTCACTGGAACCTAAATCCAGCGCGTCTACCAGTTCCGCCACGCCCGCGCGAAAAGCATCCAGTCCGGCCGCGATGCCGCGGGCGGCCGGGCTTATAACATGCGCCCGCCGGTTCGCAGCAAAAAAATGGCCGCTTGAGAGCCCGCCCTGCGACCGATCGCGACTGGACAGGTACACTTGAAAATGGTCCGCATCGGCCGGATGGCAAGCCCCCTAGCAAGTCCCGAATTTTCCCTTACCCGGCGCGACCTAATCGCCGGCCTCGGCGCCGCGGCGCTTTGCCCCGCTTGGCCGGCCACCGGCTCGGCGCAGGGCCGGACGGCAGTTGCGCTGCAGGCGAAAGCCGACCGCATCTCGCTTCGTCCCGACGGACCTGAGACCCCGGTCTGGTCGCTCGGCGGCGGCGACCTCCGCTTCAAGCGCGGCGAGGTGCTCGACGTGACGTTCGGCAACGAGCTGCCGGTTGCGGCCGCGCTCGATTGCCGCGGCCTCGATGGCGTCCCGGCCGCGGAGCCCCTGGCCTCCCGGGCGCCCCTTGCCACGGGGGCAAAGGATACCTTCCAGCTGCCGCTTCGGCATGCCGGCACCTTCCTGTGCGAGCCGCTTTTCGGGGACGGCACGGCGCCGGCGCGGCCGCGCCCGCTGATCGTGACCGGCACCTCGCCGGTCGCTGTCGATCGCGACGAGGTCTTGCTGATCGAGGAGTGGCGTCTGCAGTCCGATGGAACCGCGATCCCGCCTGGAAGCGATCCAAAAAATTCGACGCAAATTCATACAATTAACGGCAAAACCTCATACGACATCTCGGCACCGGCCAATGCCCGCCTCAGACTCCGCTTTATCAATGGCAGCCAACGCAGCGTGCTGGCGGTCAAGCTGGACAAGCTCGACGTCCGGGTGATGGCGATCGACGGCCAGCCGGCCGAACCGTTCCCGGCCCGCAACGGCGCGCTGGTCCTGGCTCCCGGAAGCCGCACGGATGTCTTTGTCGATGCGGCCGGTCCGGCCGGAACGAGCTTCCCGATCCTGCTGCACGACGGTAAGCAAGCCCGCCCGGTCGGCAAGCTCGCCGTCTCGCACGAACCGCCGATCCGAACGGCGCCGTTCCCGCCGGCGCCACCGCTGCCCGGCAATGACATGCCCGCCCAGCTCGATCTGAAGAGCGCTACGCGATTCGATCTGGCGCTCGGCGCGCCCACCGAGTGGTTCCGCCCGGCGGATTTCAAGCCGTCGACCGCCCCGGCCTTTCAGGCCAAGACAGGCCGAACCGTCGTGCTGGCCCTGACCAACCGGGGCGCGATCGCCAGCGTCTTTCATCTGCACGGCCACCACTTCCGTCTGCTCGACCGGCTCGACGACGGCTGGAAGCCGTTCTGGCTCGACACGCTCGCGGTCGAACCGGGCCAAACCCAGCACATCGCCTTCCTCGCCGAATATCCTGGCCGCTATCTGATCGAGCAGGTCGCGACCGATTGGGCCGCGCCGCGGCTCGTGCGATGGTACGGTGTCCAATAACAAGAAGTGGAAACCGCTTGAGGAAAGACCGATGAGCCAGACAGTTGCAGCGATTCGCGGAGTGAGGGCACGAAGCGTCGTGGTGCCGCTCAAGCGTCCTGTGAAGACGGCGTTTGGCGTGATCGATTCCGGTCCGCTGGTGCTGATCGATGTCGAAACCGATCAAGGCGTTACCGGCCGTACCTACATCTTCGCCTACAGCAAGCTCACACTTAACCCTCTCTGCTATCTGATCGAGGAGATCGGTCACGAGCTGATCGGCAGGCCGGTCGCCCCGTTCGATCTGATGCAGGCGATGGACGCCAAGTTTCGGCTGCTCAGCGCGCAGGGTCTGGTCGGGATGGCCGTGTCCGGTCTCGACATGGCCTATTGGGATGTGCTCGGCCAACTCGCCGGCCGGCCGCTGGTCGAGCTGCTCGGCGGCTCGGCAAAGCCGATCAAGGCCTATGACAGCTACGGCGCGGTCGATCCCGTTGCGGATGAGCGCGCGCTGCGCCGCTCGCTCGACCAAGGCTTCAAGGGCATCAAGATCAAGGGCGGCGACGGCGATGCCGCCAATGACGAACGCGTCGTGAAGGGCGTGCGCGCCCTGCTCGGCCCCGACGTCGCGCTGATGATCGATTTCAACCAGTCGCTGGATCCGGCGGAAGCCACCCGCCGCATCGCCCGGCTTGCGCCTTATGACCTGCATTGGATCGAGGAGCCGGTGCCGCAGGAAAGCCTGTCCGGCCACGCCAAGGTCCGCGAAACCTCGCCCACGCCGATCCAGGCCGGCGAGAACTGGTGGTTTCCGCGCGGCTTCGCCGAGGCGATCGCGGCCGGCGCATCCGACTTCATCATGCCCGACGTGATGAAGGTCGGCGGCGTCACCGGCTGGATGCAGGTCGCGGGACAGGCCGATGCAGCGTCGATCCCGATGTCGAGTCATTTGTTCGCGGAAGTCAGCGCGCATCTGCTCGCGGTGACGCCGACCGCGCACTGGCTCGAGTTCCTCGACTTCGCCGGCGCGATCCTCACAAGGCCCGCCGAGATCATAGACGGCGCGGTGACCGCCCGCGGTCCCGGGCTCGGCATCGAATGGAACGAGCCGGCGGTGGCGAAGTATCTCGTGAGCTAGCGCCGCGCCAGGTCAAGCGAGGAGCCCAAGGGTCGTGCCAGTTTCTTCGCGCATTCTGCCCCCCTCCTTCGGCGATTTTCCGTCGTTGCCGGGCCTTGTGCTGGCCTGTTTCATCGGCTCATGCTTGGCCGGACCAGCGTTCGGCAAAGATCGCGACGACGACAGCGGCGCTCCGAACCCAGCAGGGGCTACGCCAAATATCTATCTCGATTTGCGGACAAGCTACGCAACGGTGCCGGCCGGCGCTTTGCCGGTCGGTTTCGGCAGCCCGGCTCTGTTTAGCGCGCTGCAGTCGCTCGCGCTCGCGAACGGCAACTCGCTTCCGACCAGCGTCTCCTTGCCGTCCCGGCAATCCCTCGCCGTCGATCTTCCATTGACGGTCGATGTCACCGATGCGGTGTCGCTGTATGCCGGCATTTCCGGCACCACGACCTATGGCCCCGCGCAGGGGTGGTCGGCCTTCGACGTCACCAGCTGGAACGTCGGCTTTCAGGCGGACCTCTACAGCCAGAACGGTGGCTCAATCCCGACCATCACGTGGCAATCGACAATCACCCAGGCAATCCCGAACGGGCCGACTGGGACGACGACCTTCAACAACATTCTCGAGTTCGACTATGCCTTCGGCAAGGACGGAACGCGCGGAATGCTGGCGGGCATCCAGGACACCCGCGTCGAGGTAGCGACCGATCTCGCACGGATCCATCCAAATATCATCGGCTATGTCGGCGGCTATTATCAGTGCCGAGCAACTGGAAATTCACCGGACGGGTCGGAGTACAGCATTTCGGCGGCGCGCAGCTCCTGAACTTCACGCCGATCCAGTCCTTCACCGAGCCCATCCTCCGGCTTGACCTCGATCGGATGGATGACAACGACAATCGCCTGTTCGGGGTCACGGCCCAGATCATCTGGGCGCCGAAGCCATCCTATCAGCTGACGCTGAGAACGCCGCTCTATCTTGTGCGCAATTGATGGAGCCTGCCGACCGCTCTCGCAATCTGCCGATCTTGCGCCTGATCGTGAGCTTCACCTTTGCAACGCATTCATGTAGGTCATCACGACATCGGAGCGCCCAATGTCCACCAACAGCAAACTGACGCTCAAATTTCGCTGTCCGAAGGAGCTTGAGGGACTAATTCCGGCCCCCATCCCGGCGGCGCAGGGCGTTCCCGATTGGCTCAAGACAATGCCTGCGACGGCCTTCTCTTCGATCAACCTGCACGACGAGGACACCATCAAGCGCTGCCCGCCCTTCGTGGACGCGATGACCTGCGGGTTCCTGCTGCCACTGGTCTGCGATCTCAGGGTCGAGAACGGCGAAATCACCTGGGATCACGACCTGCCGCCCGGAGGCACACCCGAATTTCCGCGTTCGCCGATCGGCTTTCACGATCCGGGCCAGGTCAGCGGCACGCCATTGTTCGAAGCGGGCCGCTTCTTTCTCAAATTCCACAATCTGTGGACCGTCGAGGCGCCCGAAGGCTACGCGATCTACTTCACCCATCCCGTCAACCGCTTCGACCTGCCGTTCACCACGCTCAGCGGCCTGGTCAATTCGGACCTCTATACCGACAATTGGGTGCATTTCCCGGCATACTGGCACGACCGGAATTTCAGAGGTGTCCTCCCCAAGGGGACTCCGATCGCGCAATGCATTCCGGTCAAGCGAGACGACTGGACTGCGCAGGCATCCTCCTTCACCGCGGAAGAAGCCAAGCGCGTCGGCCAGTTCCGGAGTGAGCTCAGGCGGCAGCCCAACCTCTACCGGAGAAACTTCAGGGCGTGAGGCGCGACGAGATTTCGTCCAATGCGCCCGGCCTCACTCCCCGCCGAGAAATTTCGCAACGTCGCGCTGGGAGAAGAAGAAGCGACCATGCGATGCCGCGGCCATGACGAATGCCGCGCGACCCAGCAGCTGGGGCTGACCACGAATGATGGAGCGCAGCGCCGCTTCGGCAGCGTCGCGCTCACCCTGCTCGAACAAGGATGTGGCAAGGTAGGCGCGGGTCGAGCGATCGTCCGGATAGAGCGCGAGCACGCGGCGGAAAGCGTCCGCGGCTGCGGCGTAGTCGCCATGAAGGATCAGGACCCGCCCGAGCTGGTTAAGAATGTCCGGGCGTCCCGGCGCAGCATCACGTGCGGCGGTCAGGACACTCGCAGCCCGCGCGAAGTCATTTGTATCATGCAACAGCCGCCCGAGATCGAGCTTCAGATCGACGCTCTCGGGAGCCAGCGCGAGGCCCGCCTCGATCGTGCTGATCGCCTCGCCGTATTGACCGGCCTTGGCAAGCTGCCCGGCGAGTTCCTGAAACGAAGGGAGATATGGTGGGCGGCGTGCCGCCGTGCGCCGAAGCTGTGCGAGGCCGTCCGTGGCGCGCCCCGCACCGCAAAGCAATGCGCCAAGCAAGGTCTCCACCTCGCCATCGTCGCCGCGGCGTGCAAGCCGCTCGAGCGGTGCAATCGCCTCGCCTCCCCGCTTTTGCCCCATCAGGGCATGCGCCAGGAGAAGCGCCGCGTGTCTGTCCTTGCGGTTTGATTTCAGGATGCTTGTCGCGATCCGCTCTGCCTCAGCAAACTGCCGCGCCCGCAACGCGGATGCGCCTTGTTGCAGCGCCTGAGCGAGGAAACTGTTCTGCCTGTCACTCACGAGGGAGATTCACGGGATGCAAAGGGATGTCATGCGGCTTTAACCCGCCTCTTCCCACGCGTCCACCAAAAGTGTCGTGACGCAGCCATGGCGGAACCGACGCAGTCGCGTCCACGCCGGCGAAGCCATCGGCCGAACACCCGGGTTGCCACGACGGCTCAAGTGCGCTTGCGACGATTGCCCGATCGTTTGGCCCGGGGCGAGTGGACCTCCCCGCCCCTGGCAGCCATTCTCGTTTCCTCCCGCACCATGTCGACGAAAGCACGAAGCCCGGCCGCCATGTGCCGGTGCCGTGGATAGTAGAGGCGCAAACCGGGAAATGGCGGCGTCCAGTCGTCCAACACGGCACGCAAGGTGCCGGCGGCGAGATGCCCCGCTACCCAGAAATCGCTGACGAACGCCAGTCCCACGCCTTCGAGCGCGGCTTCGACCATCAGACTGTCATTGTCGAGGGTCAGCCTGCCCCTGAGGTCCACCACCATCTGCTCGCCGCCGCGCTTCTCGAACTCCCAGTGATAAAGCTTGCCGCTGGGCATCCGTCTGCGAATGCACTCATGGGCGAGCAGATCGAGCGGAGACCGCGGCACCGAACGGCGCGCGAAATAATCGGGCGCACCAACGACGATGAAGCGCGTGTCCGGGCCGCAGGGGATCGCGACCATGTCCTGCGGCACGGCTTCGGCCAACCGGATGCCGGCATCGAAACCTTCCGCGACGATATCGATGGGACGTCCCTCCAGCGTCAGTTCGACGTTCATGTCGGGATAGCGCCGCAGGAATTTTGCGACGATCGGGCGGAGGATCTGATGCGCGGCGCGCTCCTTCAGGTTGATGCGCAGCGTTCCCGCGGGCGTGTCGCGGAACTCGTTGACGTCCTCCATGGCGCCGGCAATCTCGCGCAACGCGGGACTGACCCTGGCGAGGAAACGCTCTCCCGCTTCCGACAGCGCCACGCTGCGCGTCGTCCGATTGATGAGGCGCACGCCCAACCGCTTCTCCAGCGCGGCGATTGCATGGCTCAACGCCGAGGGCGAAATGCCGAGTTCAGTCGCGGCCGCGCGAAAGCTGCGATGCGTTGAAATCGCGACGACGGCGTTCAGCTCGAAAAGGCCAGCATGCTGCATTGTTCGATTATCTGCATCAGGTCATGCCACTCTATGCCGATTATTGCAGCAATCAAGTCGCCTATATCGAGCCCGCAATCTCGATCTGAAGGACATCTCCTATGGCAAAGACTTTCCTCATCACGGGCGTTTCGTCCGGCTTCGGCCGCGCGCTGGCCGAGGCAGCATTGGGCGACGGCCACACCGTCGCCGGCACCGTGCGCAACGAGAATGACAAGCGGACATTCGAAGCGCTCGGCGCCGGCGTGCACGCCGTGGCTCTTGACGTCACCAACACCGAGGCCATCGCGCCCGCGGTCGCCGACGTCGAGCGCAGGATCGGCGCGATCGACGTTCTCGTAAACAATGCCGGCTACGGCCACGAGGGCATTCTGGAGGAATCATCGATCGACGATCTGCGACGCCAGTTCGAGGTCAACGTCTTCGGCGCGGTGGCGATGATCCAGGCGGTGCTGCCCTTCATGCGCAAGCGGCGCGCCGGGCACATCCTCAACATCACGTCGATGGGTGGGATCATCACGATGCCCGGTCTCAGCTACTACCACGGCAGCAAGTTCGCGCTGGAAGGGATATCGGAATCCCTCGGCAAGGAGGTCAAAGACCTCGGCATCAAGGTCACCGCGGTCGAGCCGGGCGGCTTTCGCACCGACTGGGCCGGACGATCGATGGTACGGGCGGAGCGGTCGATCGGAGATTATGACGCTGTCATCAATCCAATCCGCAAACGTCGCATGGAACTGAGTGGCTGGCAGGTCGGCGATCCCCAAAAGGCCGCGCAGGCGATGTTGAAACTCGCTTTGTCGGCCGATCCGCCGACGCATCTCCTACTCGGCAGCGATGCCGTGCGACTGGTCGAGGAAAAAATGAAACTGCTGCAAGCCGAATTCGATGCGTGGAAGAGCGTTTCGCTTTCCACCGACGTTGCCTGAGTTGCGTCAGCGGCCCAAGAGTCCAGCGAACTTTGCCGTCCATCAAACGGCGTCAAGCTGAGCTCGCGGCACAAGCTCCGCGCCCCTTACCGGAGGCATGGCATCCAGCTCGGCAATCCGGCGGTCAATCTCACCGATCACGTGCTTCGAGAACGGCCCGAAATGCAGGTACAGCGCCATCAGCATCACGATGTAGCGCAGTGCGCCTGGGTTGGACTTGGCGACCTCGACGAAGGTCTTCCAGAACGGCTCGCGAACCTCCGGCAGGGTCCGCATGATCCTGTGCACGCCCTCGATGCCGCCAAGCTTCGTGCGCACGTCGCCATCGGGCAGATCGCGGCGCCGGTCGGACCGGTCGAGCATGACGGAAAGCCGCGACAGCCGTCCTGCGTATGCTGTCGGGCTGTACACGTGCCCGAGCACAGCCTTGTAATCCGTAAGGATGTCACGAAGCGGACGCTTGGTGTCGAAATTGCAGCCGAGCGTGCACTGGTCGCCCGCCTGTTCGACCTTCATCAGATCATGGCCTTCGTGCAGGCGGCCTTCCTGGGCTAGCCGCCGCGTCAGCTGTGTGCCAGGCAGCGCATAGAGCAGTCCGACCATGCAGACTGGAATGCTCGCCTCCTCGATGAAGTCGATCATCGCCTGCGCCATTGAGAGTTTCTCGGTATCGAACCCGACGATGAAACCCGCGGTGACGAACATGCCATAGTCGTAAATCTTGTGAACGCTCTCGGCGATGTTGCGCCTGGTGTTCTGACTCTTCTTCATCTGCACGAGGGTCTCTGGATCCGGGCTCTCGATGCCGACGAAAATTCCGAAGAAGTTCGCGTCCTTCATTGCCTGCAACAGCTCGCTGTCATCAGCGATATTGATCGAGGCTTCGGTCGAGAACTCGAACGGATAGTCTCGCTCTTCCAGCCAGGCTTTAAGCCGCGGCAGTAAGATGCGGAGGTTTTTCTTGTTGCCGATGAAATTGTCGTCGACGAAATCGACATGCCCACGATAACCATGATCGTAGAGCGCTTGCAGCTCAGCGAGAATCTGATCGGGGGTCTTGGTGCGCGGCACGCGCCCGTACAGCTCGATTATATCGCAGAACTCGCAGGTGAACGGGCAGCCACGCGAATATTGCACGCCAATAAAGAGATAATGATCGAACTTGATCAGATCGTAGCGGGGCATCGGGCTTAGCGTGACGTCGATCTTGAATTTCTCGGCGATGAATACGCCCTCGCGCTCGCCGCGTTCCCAGGCGGCGATGAATTCCTCGATGATGTGTTCGGCCTCGCCGATCACCTGGAAGTCCGCAGCCGCGTAAAGGTGCGGGCTCGAGGAGACGTCAGGCCCACCGACACATACCGGCTTGCCGTGCCGGTGGGCGAGATCGATCAGGTGGAGAAAATCGGGCTGCTGGTTGAGCATACCGCCGATCATGACGAGATCGGCCCAGTCAAGGTCCTCGTCGGTTGAAGGCTCGGTGTTACGGTTGACGAGCCGAATCTCCCAATGCTTCGGCAGCATGGCGGCGACGGTGATCAGTCCGAGTGGCGCCGCCGGATACTTCGCGCCGACGAGTTCGCAAGCTTCCGTATAGTTCCAGAACGAGTCTGGAACGAACTTCGGATAGATCATTAGAACGCGGCAGGGACTCGTCATGGTGCTCCGGTCCGTACCACGCGGCTTCGAGGCTCAAGGGTACTTTCGCTCGTCGATACAGGCATTAAGTGCTCAAATGGTGGCCGATTGCCAGACGATCTTTCGTCCCGCCGTGAGCCCCGTCCTGTTCCCCGGATCCGCCTGGGGTCAGTCAATCCGATCGATATGTCATCCGCCGGCCCCGCGCGCCCAGAGATAGTGCACGTCCGGCTCCCTCTCCTCGTTGCGGCTGCCGTCAGTTTCCTCGACCGCGGCAAAACCGCGCGCCTCGTAGAAGCGGCGCGCCCGCGCATTGCGCCGGAAGGTCCAGAGTTGCAGCCGGTCCGCGCCCTGCTGCGCGATCTCGAGCAGCGCGCCGCCGATGCCGCGGCCCTGCGCGGCCGGCAGCACATAGAACTGCTCGATCCAGTCGTCGTGGAATGCGATGACGCCGCTCATCGCCCCGCCGTCGAACGCGCCCCACAGCGTGCACGCCGCGAACATCCGCTTGCGATAGAACCGGCGATCTTCATCCGGCGTGTGCAGGCCCGCGAGCCACGGCAACGCTTCGTCGAACGCCGCGCGGTGCACGCGTGCGGCGGCATCCATGTCGGCAAGCTGGAGCCGCCTAATACTCAATTCCGAACTCGTCATAGAGCCGGCGGAACACGGCCGGCAGCACTTCGGTGAGATCCTCCGCGATCAGGCCGGGCCCCGCCTCGCTGGCGCCTTCGCCGTGCAACCACACGCCGATGCTGGCGGCCTCGAAGGCCGCAACGCCCTGCGCCAGGAAGCCGGCGACGATGCCCGACAGCACGTCGCCGGCACCGGCGGTGGCAAGCCATGGCGGCGCGTTGGCGGCGATGGTGGCGCGGCCGTCCGGAGACGCGATCACCGTATCGGCCCCCTTCAGCAGCACCACCGCGCCGGAGCGCTCCGCCGCCGTGCGCACGCGCTCGAGCTTCGAGCGACCGGGATGCTTGTTGGAGATATCGCTGAACAACCGCGGAAACTCACCCTCATGCGGGGTGAGCACCACCCCAAGACCGTCGGAGGCCTTGATCGCCTCGAACAGCCGGTCCGGCGAACCGGCAAAGCTGGTCAGCGCGTCGGCGTCGAGCACCAGATGCCGCTGCGCCGACAACGCGGTGTGAACGAAGTCGCGGGTGCGCGCGCTGACGCCTGCACCAGGGCCGATCACGCAGGCATTGAGGCGCTTGTCGTCGAGCAGTTCGGCGAACTGGATCGGATTGTCGACCGCGCGCACCATCACCGCGGTCAGCGCCGCCGCGTTGACGGCGAGCGCATCGCGCGGCGAGGCCAGCGTCACCAGGCCGGCGCCTGCGCGCAGCGCCGCGCGCGCGGCGAGCCGCGCCGCCCCGGTCGAGGCGATGTCACCCGAGACCACGACGGCATGGCCCCTTGCGTATTTGTGGCCATCGATCCGCGGCACCGGAAACGACCATCGCCAGGCCTGCGGCATATTCTCCGCGGTCAGCGGCTTGATCTCGTCGAGCACCTCCGCCGCGATGCCGATGTCGGCGACGCGCACCCGGCCGCAATACATCCGGCCCGGCAGCAACAGGTGCGCAGGCTTCTTGCGGAAGAAGGTGACGGTCTCGGTCGCCTGCACGGCCGCGCCCATGACGGCGCCCGACGTGCCGTTGATACCGCTCGGCAGGTCGACCGCCAGCACCGGCGTACCGTTGGCGTTGATGGCCGCGATCATCTCCAGCGGGTCGCCCTTGACCGGACGATTGAGCCCGGCGCCGAACAGCGCGTCGATGATCAGCGCCGGCTTGCCGAGTGCCTGCGGGTTGAACGGCAGCACCGGATATTTCCAGCCCTTCGCCGCCAGCGCCGCGTCGCCCTGCAGGCTGTCACGCTCGCAGAGCAGGATCACCGACACCTCTCGTCCGCGCGCGGCGAGCTCGGCGGCGGCGACAAAGCCGTCGCCGCCATTGTTGCCGCGGCCGGCGACCACGACGATCGGCCCCTCCTCGACCAGGTCCATTGCGGCTTCAGCGACGGCCTGGCCGGCGCTCATCATCAGCGCGAAGCCCGGCGTACCGGCTGCGATAGTCAGCCGGTCGGCGCGCTCCATCTCGGTGGTGGTCAGAACGTCCATGCCGAATCCTCAATCGCTTCGCCTTTTCGAGAGGCAATTCCTGTGACGTTCGCAGGGTTTCTACTGGCCGACTGCATACGGATTGATCTATTTGCCTATTTGTTGGGCTTGGATATCATAGCCCATGTGGTTCGATACCAGCCGACTGCCTGTTAAAAGGCTGATAACATTCCGAAATCGGGGACCTTAACAACTTGGCATAGACCCTGCTTTTGAGGAAGCCGCGCACAATGCCGCTCGATGCGACCATTGCGTGTGTTTCCGGCCACCCGCCGGAAGACTTAAGACCAACCAGACTGCGCCCCACGCGCATCGAACTCGACCCTGCAATCTGCAATGCCCGGGAGGCGCTCAGTGAAGAAGATTGAAGCCATCATCAAGCCCTTCAAGCTCGACGAGGTGAAGGAAGCGCTCCAGGAAGTCGGACTGCAAGGCATCACCGTGACCGAGGCCAAGGGATTTGGCCGCCAGAAGGGCCATGCCGAGCTCTATCGCGGTGCGGAATATATCGTCGACTTCCTGCCCAAGGTGAAGATCGAGATCGTGATCGGTGACGACCTGGTCGAGAAGGCGATCGACGCGATCCGCCGCGCGGCCCAGACCGGGCGGATCGGCGACGGCAAGATCTTCGTCTCCAACATCGAGGAAGCCATCCGCATCCGGACCGGCGAATCCGGGCTGGACGCTATTTGAGGGCGGTGCTATCCGGATTTTCTGACGGCAAAAGAGAAGAAAGGCTGCTTCGGCAGCCTCATTTCGTTTCAGCAGTCACACGAACTCGCCAAAAGCGGGAATAACGTCCCTCTCCGCTGGAAACCGACCCGCACATCCATAAGGGGTATTCATGAAGACCGCCAAAGACGTCCTGAAATCGATCAAGGACAACGACGTCAAATACGTCGACCTGCGCTTCACCGATCCGCGCGGCAAGTGGCAGCACGTCACCTTCGACGTCAGCATGATCGACGATGACATCTTCGCCGAGGGAACGATGTTCGACGGATCGTCGATCGCGGGCTGGAAGGCGATCAATGAATCCGACATGTGCCTGATGCCCGACCCGGTCACCGCGACGATCGACCCGTTCTTCGCCGAGACCACCATGGTCATCACCTGCGACGTGCTCGAGCCGACCACCGGTGAGCCCTACAACCGCGACCCCCGCGGCATCGCCAAGAAGGCCGAGGCCATGGTGAAGTCGATGGGCGTGGGCGACACTGTGTTCGTCGGCCCCGAGGCTGAGTTCTTCGTGTTCGACGACGTGCGCTACTCGGCCGACCCCTACAACACCGGCTTCCGCCTCGACTCCTCCGAGCTGCCGATCAACTCGGCCACCGAATATGAAGGCGGCAACCTCGGCCACCGCATCCGCACCAAGGCCGGCTATTTCCCGGTGCCGCCGCAGGACTCGGTGCAGGACATGCGCTCCGAGATGCTCGGCGCGATGGCCAAGATGGGCGTCAAGGTCGAGAAGCACCACCATGAAGTCGCTTCGGCCCAGCACGAACTCGGCATGAAGTTCGACACGCTGACGCTGATGGCCGACCAGATGCAGGTCTACAAATACTGCATCCACCAGGTCGCCCACATCTACGGCAAGACCGCCACCTTCATGCCGAAGCCGGTCTATGGCGACAACGGCTCGGGCATGCACGTCCATCAGTCGATCTGGAAGGACGGCAAGCCGACCTTCGCCGGCAACAAGTATGCCGACCTGTCGGAAACCTGCCTGCACTACATCGGCGGCATCATCAAGCACGCCAAGGCGATCAACGCTTTCACCAACCCGTCGACCAACTCCTACAAGCGTCTGGTCCCGGGCTATGAGGCGCCGGTGCTGCTCGCCTACTCCGCGCGCAACCGCTCGGCGTCCTGCCGCATCCCCTACACCGCGAACCCGAAGGCCAAGCGCGTCGAGGTGCGTTTCCCCGACCCGATGGCCAATCCCTATCTCGGCTTCGCCGCGATGCTGATGGCCGGCCTCGACGGCATCAAGAACAAGATCGATCCGGGTCCGGCGATGGACAAGGACCTGTACGATCTGCCGAAGGAAGAGCTGAAGCAGATCCCGACCGTGTGCGGCTCGCTGCGCGAGGCGCTCGAGAGCCTCGACAAGGATCGCGCGTTCCTCAAGAACGGCAGCGTGTTCGACGACGACTTCATCGACGCCTATATCGAGCTGAAGATGACCGAGGTCGCCCGTTTCGAAATGACGCCGCACCCGGTCGAGTTCGAGATGTACTACTCGCTGTAAGCTTTAGGCACCTCACGAACGCGAAAGGCGCTTCCACCGGAAGCGCCTTTTGTTTTTGGGTGGTGTAGCCACGAGGCGCGATCCGTAGGATGAGTGGAGCGAAGCGATACCCATCGTCGCGGACCTCGGCGAAAAGCGATGGGTTTCGCTGCGCTCTACCCATCCTACGCTCTGAAGGAATCAAGCACGGACTCTGATAGCATCCCTGCGAAGCCATGATCCGCGGTATACGTCCATGACCGAAGCCATCGTCCGATCTGCGGCAGAACACGAACTGCCCGAGCTGTTGAAGCTTTATCGACACCTTCATCAGCACGATCCCGAGCTGGAGACGGCCGCTGCCGAGCGTGTCTGGTCGACGTTGCTTGCATCCAGCTTCATGACCGTGATCGTGGCGCAAGCGGCAGAGCAGCTTGTCTCCTCGTGCACACTCGCGATCGTGCCCAACCTGACGCGAGGCGGCAGATCGTATGGCGTGATCGAGAACGTCGTCACTCACGCCGACTACCGTCGGCTGGGGCTCGGCCGACGGGTTCTTGCGCACGCGCTCGATGTTGCCTGGCAGGCCGACTGCTACAAGGTCTCATTGGCGACGGGATCGAAGCGGGAGACGACCCTCCGCTTCTATGAAGAAGCTGGATTTCAGCGGGGCGGCAAGACCTACTTCGAAGTACGTCGTCCTTAGCCTCCGTCATGAACAGATCATGACGCGTGCAAGAGGCGCTTCCACCGGAAGCGCCTTTTGTTTTTGAGCGATCTTGTAGGATGGGTAGAGCGAAGCGAAACCCATCATCTCGAAGCTTGCACCGGCGCGATGGGTTTCGCTTCGCTCTACCCATCCTACCAACTGCGGCTAGGCCTTCGCCTTGGCGACCCGCCGTCCACCGGCGTCGAGCGCCCCGAAATTGCCCGCGATCATGTCGGGCGTCGGGATCATGCCGCCGAGCGACCAGCACGCCGGCTCGCCCTCCTCGATCTTGACCCAGACGTTGCGGCGGAAATCCGGGTTACCCTGCCCCTCGACCTCGACCATGAGATCGGTGACGCGCTGCAGCAGCGTCTGCTTCTGCACGACATCGAAGATGCCGCGGACGGTGGAAATGGTGACGTAAGGCATGGTCTCTCTCCATTGCTGAGTTGTGACAACGCAACGAAGATGGACCGGCGCGGTGCGATCAGGCAGTGGCCGATCGGACAGAGATCGGGCAATATCTGCCATGGCCTGCCTGCGCCGATCGGGTAGGATGGCGGCAAATTCCGGAGGTCCCATGAAGCTTGCGATACTCGCGCTGGAAGGCTGCATGCAATCGGCGGTCGCCGGCATCGCCGACATCCTCACGCTCGGCAACCATGTGATGCAGCTGCGCGCCGGCAAGGCGCGCTTCACCTGGCAAACGCTCTCGCTCGACGGCAAGGCGGTGCGCGCCGGCGGCGGCAAGTTGCTCGCCGTCGACGGCGCGGTCAGCAACCGGACGGCATTCGACGCGATCATCGTGCCGGGCAGCCTGGTCGATCATCTGACCGCCGAGCGCCTGCAACCGCAATATGACCGGGCCGGCGCCTGGCTGCGCCAGCAACATGCTGGTGGACGATTGATCGGCGCCTTCTGCAGCGGCGTGCTGCTGCTCGCCAATGCCGGCCTGCTCGATGGCCGCCGCGCCACCATCACCTGGTGGCTGCAGAGCGAGCTCCGCCGCCGCCATCCCAGGATCGACCTCGCCAGCGACGCCGTGCTCACGCAGGCCGACCGCCTGGTCTGTGCCGCCGGCCCGATGTCGTGGGTCGACCTGTTGCTGCGGCTGATTGAGCTCGTCGAAGGCCCGGAGGTCGCGAAGGTCTGCGCCGACTATGCGGTGATCGACACCGCGCAACGCACGCAGGCGATCTTCATGCCGCTTGGCTACATGCTCGCCCAGGACCCACTGCTGATGAAGGCGGATATGCTGGTGCGCCGCACCGGCAAGGCACCGATCACGGTGCGCAGCCTCGCGCAGGCGCTGGGCCTCAGCGAACGCACGCTGAACCGCCGCTTCCGCGAACTGACCCACGAGCCGCCGCAGGCCTTCATCATGCGCCGCCGCGTCGAGCACGCCCGCACGCTGCTGGAGACGACGGCGCAACCGATCAAGACGATCGCTCGCGCCACCGGCTATGAGGACGAGAGCAGCTTTCGCAAGGCCTTCCGCAAGCTGACGCTGCTGTCGCCTCAGGCCTACCGCGCACAGCGGGCGATGCGTGCGGCCTGAGATTACCCATCGGTTCAAGCTTTGCGGCGCGGCTCCGGTTGCCCGGCTTGCCCACCTCCGCGTTCAGGACAGGAGCGGCAGCGCGCCCCTCAGGACATCCTCACCCCATTCCTGCACGAAGTGTCCGGCTGCGGTGAGCGTGACCGGCTCGGGGCAATTGCGGACCGTTTGCCGCAGCTCCGCCATCACGGCCGGCCCGAGCACCGGGTCGGTCATGCCGATGACCATCGCGGTCTTGCCGGAGTATTCGCTTCGCCACCATTCGCGCGCCTTGCGTGAGAGGGCCGCGCCGCCGGCATTGGCCTGGTCCGGCACAAGATTTGGGAATCTGCGCACACCGGACTTGTAGCTGGCATCAGGGAAAGGTGCGTCATAGGCCGCAGCCTCCGTGGGTGAGAGCTGCGGGCAGGCGCGCGCCATCAGTTTGCCGACCGCCATGTCGGGATTTGCGTTGCTCCACGCGCGCCAATCCATGAAGCCCTTCGTCAGCGGGCGGTCCCCGGTCGCGAGCATGGTATTCATGACCAGCAGCGCTTCGAAGCGATCGGCCATCTCCATCGGGATGGTGAGACCGAGCAAACCGCCCCAGTCCTGGCAAACCAGCGTCATGCGACCGAGATCGAGCGCACGGATCAGGGCGATCAGGCTCTCGCGATGGAAGTCAAAGGTGTAGACGGACTCCTCGACAGGCTTGTCGGAGCGACCGAACCCGAACATGTCAGGCGCGATCACCCGATAGCCGGAGGCGACGAGGCCGGGAATCATCTTGCGGTAAAGGTAGCTCCAGGTCGGCTGGCCATGAAGGCACAGCGCAACACGGGCATTGCCCCTTCCCTCGTCGAGATAATGCATGCGCAAGCCGGCATAGCCGGGAAGATCGTCACGATAGTTGGGCGCGAACGCATAGCCGGGAAGGCCATCAAAGCATGCATCCGCGGTCCGCAAAGCCCCGATCGCCATTGTCCAATGCTCCTCGTTGTTGACGTCGCTCGCAGGATGGGGGGCGAGGACCGGCCGTCACACGCGAAACAGCTTCGCGTACCGCGCCTTGATCTCTTCACTCTGCGCCTGCACCTGGACCGGGTCGGCCTTGAGCATCTTCAGCTTGTCGAGCGGCACGTGGCCGGCCTTTTCCTTCACCCTGGCGTGGAACGAACGGTGCGCGAATTCGTCGGCGAGCATCTGCTGGGTTTCGGCGCTGAAGAAGTAGCTCTGGAACAGCCGTGCCGCGTTCGGGTTCGGCGCGCTCTTGAACACGCCGCTCGGCACGATGATCAGAGGCGCACCCTCGGTCGGATAGACCACCTCGACCGGCTTGCCCTGATCCTTGGCCAGCACGAGGTTATAGTCGTTGCCGTCGGCCATGACCGCGCGTTCGCCGAGCACGATCTTCTTCGGCGGATCGGCCGCCGACTGCACCTGCATCACCCGCTGCTGCGCCAGCTTTTCCAGATACGGCCAGCCGAGATCGCGCGCCAGCACGAAGGTCGCGGTCAAGATCGCGCCGGAGTAGCCCGGATGGCCCTTGACGATCTTGCCGCGCCATTTCGGATCGAGCAAATCGGCGTAGCTCTTCGGCGCCTCCTCGCGCTTCACCTGCTCGGTGTTGTAGCCGATCACCTCGAACCAGGCGCAGGACGTCGCCGAGGTGCCGTCGGGATCGATCTGATCGGCCGGAAAATGCCTGGCGACATCTTCCGGCAGATAGGCCGCGAGCCAGTCGCTCTTCTTCCAGTCAAGGTAATGCGCGGGATCGGTCGAGTTGGCGACGTCGACAGCGTGGATGCCGCTGCCCTGCTCCTGGGCGATGCGCTGGAAGATGCGCTCCGCGCCGGAGCGCTCGACCCGAACGCTGATCCCCGGAAATTTCTGCTCGAAGTCGCGCGCCAGACGCTCCGCCGTGTTCAGTTCGAGCGCGCTGTAGAACGAGATCTTGCCTTCCCGCTTGGCGGCCGCGATCAGCTCCGGCGTCACGGCCTCGGCCGGCGGCGGCGCCGCCCGCAGCGGTTCGGCGAACACCATGCCCGCGGCCGTCGCCGCGGTCACCTTGAGCCAGTCGCGTCTCAACCATTTGCGGTCCTGCATTCCATGCTCCCTGAATCGGGCCGTTAACCGGCCGCGCCGTTGTTGTGCAGCCACAATAGATCACGATCGACGGGCAGTGTGCAGCAGTTTTCACCGCCAGCTTTGGCGGAATACACGCATCCAGTTGTCGAAGGCGATCTTACGCAGTGCTGCGTCATCGAAGCCGAGTGCCCGCAGCGCATCGATCAGGTTCGGGAGATGGCTTGCGTCCTTCAACGGAACGGGCATGAGCGCGCCGTCGAAATCGGACCCCAGCGCAACGTGGTCGTCACCCATCCGCTCGACCAGATAGCTGAGGTGATCGACGACGGTCTCGATCGGGATGTCCGGATCGCGGTGCCCGTCCGGGCGTACCTCGAGCACGCGGCAGATCGAGATGACCATCCTCGGAGCGCACGAGAAAATCCCGCCCGCCTGCCCGGTATTCAGCGAGGTGCTGAGCCGCGTCATTATGGCCGTCGAAGATCGCAACCTTGCCGCTTTCCTGCACCGCACTGTTCTCCTTCGCCTTGCCCGCGTCGAGCAGCGTAGCGCGCAGGATGGGTTGAGCCAACGGGTCCGCGCGGCGCGCGGCCCGATGATAAACTCCCGCGATATCCATCGTGTCGGGGCTTGCGAAAGCGATGGGTCCACGCTGTGGACTAGTTCTTCTCAGGCGGGTTCTCGCGCAGGAAGCGTTCCAGATCGGGCTGCACGGAGTAAGGCTGCGGAACCGGATCGCCCTGAAAGTCGACCTGAAGATCGAGGCAGCGCCGCAGCATCCGCGCCAGCTCGCCGCGTCGATAGGGCTTGGTCAGCAGCGGAATGCCATGGCCGCCACGTCCCTGTTGCGCCGGCAGCGCGCCATCGCTGTAGCCAGAGGTGAACAGCACCCGCAGCGCCGGGCGCCCGGCCATCAGCGTCTCCGCCAATTGCCGGCCGTTCATGCTGCCGGGCATCACGATGTCGGTGAACAGGAGATCGAACCCGGTGCCGCGGTTGACGATCTCGAGCGCGGCATCTGCGTTTGCCGCGACCAGCACCGTGTAGCCGAGGCTTTCGAGCTGGCCAATCACATAGTCGCGGATCGTGGGATCGTCCTCGACGCACAGGATGGTCTCGTTGCCGCCCCTGACCGGCAGATCGTCCTCCTCGACCGCGCGCTGCACCGTGCCGTCCGCCTTGGGCAGATAGATCCTGAAGATGGTGCCGCGCCCCTGCTCGCTCTTGACCTCGATCCCGCCGCCGCTCTGCTTGACGAATCCGAACACCATGCTGAGCCCGAGCCCGGTGCCCTGCCCGACCTCCTTGGTGGAGAAGAACGGATCGAAGATCTTCTCCAGATGCGACGGCGAAATTCCGGTACCGGTGTCGGTCACCTCGATCACGAGATGATCGCCGGCGCGCTCGACGCCGTGCGCGACGGCATCGGGAATCCCGAGCTGCATGTTGCGGGTCGCAAAGGTCAGCGTGCCGCCCTCAGGCATCGCGTCGCGCGCATTGATGGCGAGATTGACCAGCGCGGCGCCGAGCTGACTGCGGTCGACAAAGGCGAGCCAGGCGTTGCGGCCGAGCTCCGTGCTAATCTCGGTCTGCGACCCCAGCGTCTGCGACAGCAGCCGGACCACTTCGCCGATCAAGTCGTTGACGTCGGTCTCGGCGGGCTGCAACGGCTGCTTGCGCGCGAATGCCAGCAGGCTCGAGGTGAGTTGCGCGCCGCGATCGGCGGCATCGCTGATCAGCTTGGCGATCGCTGCAAGCTGCGGGTTATCCCTGACGCCGTCGGCGAGGATCTCGATCGTGCCGGTGATCACGGTCAGCATGTTGTTGAAGTCGTGCGCAATGCCGCCGGTCAATCGCCCGAGCGATTCCGTCTTCTGCGCCTGGATCAATTGCTCTTCGGCGCGCCGGCGCTGGGTGACGTCCCTGACAAAGGAATTGATGATCCAGCCATCGCCGCGGCGCAGCGCATTGAGCGACACCTCGACATAGAACCGGTGGCCGTCGCGGTGCACGGATGCGGTTTCATAGCGCATGCCCATGCCGCCGGCCGCGGTCTCCTGCAGGAAGCGGGTGATGCGCTGCCGGTGTGCAACCCGCAACTCCTCCGGAAAAACCAGTTCGACCACGCGCCGGCCGACCGCCTCGGCGCACGTCCAGCCGGTCAGCGCCTCGGACTGCGGGCTCCAATCGAGCACGATGCCGTCCTGGTCGGTCTGGACGAAGGCGTCGAGCGCGGTCCTGACGATGGCCTGCGCCATCTGCTCGCTCTCCACCAGCGCCTGATGCGCCTGACGCTCCGCGGTGACGTCGCGCAGCACGATGACCGCGCCGCGCAAATTGCCGGCATCGTCGCGCAGCGGCCTGGCGTTGGCGACAAGGCAGACAGCCGGTTCCGGCCGCAGCGGTTTGACGATCAGCTCGCAATCGTCGACGTCATCGCCGCGCAGCGCACGCGCCATCGGCGTCTCCGCGATCGGCATCACAGTCGTGCCGTCAGCATAGTAGTTCTGAAAGGTGCGAACGCCGGTCAGGGTGTCAAAACCGGGTTCGACATGGTACAGCCGCCGCGCCGCGGCGTTGACGATCACGATCATCGCATGCTCGTCGGCGACCACCACCGGATCGCGGATGCTCTCGACGGTCTTCTCCAGCAGGTGCTGCCTGCTGCCCAATTGCGCGGACAGTTCGGCAAGCGTCGCAGCGAGCTGAGCGGCCTCGTCGTCGCCGCTTGGGCGTATCGAGACCGGCTCGCCGCGCGACAGCGCCTCCGCCGCCCGCACCAACTGGGCGGGCGTTCTGGACTGCGACCTCGCAATCACCTCAGCCGTCATCAACACCACCGAAACCACACCACCGGCGAGCAGAATGCCCGGCCAGGCGACGCCATGGATGAAGCCCAGCGCAAGCAGGAGTGTGACGACGGGAAGCATCATCCCGGCCGCCAGTCGGCCCGACAAATTCATCCCGACCAACTCATCGTGAGCAGTTGCGCACCGGAAAATGGAAAAGCAAAACAATATCGAAAAGGATCGTCGGCGCCGGGGCAACATCGGGTGGCTTCCGCTTCTTGCTTAGCCGAGTCCGGCCCAGCAATCCGCCACTTTCGTATCCGTATAAGTACGGAGAAAGGTCGGTTAGGCGCGGAGCCCGGCGGGGTCGCGTCTCAGATTGAATTTTGTGGCATCAACGCACCGATCCGGGCCAGCAAAGCCCTAAGTCGCTCCGGCCGAACGCCAGCAGAGCTCGGACAGTTCATGTCGCGAGAATGCGGAAGTGTGCCTCATAAACGGTGCCGCGCATTCAGCGTCGTCCCTGCGAAAGCAGGGATCAATAACCACCGATGGTCATCGTTGAGCAGCGTTGGAACGACGAGTCCTTTCCACAGCAACCGCCGCGGCGTGTGGGTCCCTGCTTTCGCAGGGACGGCAGAGCTGCGGAGGTGCCTACGCGGCCCGCCGCCGCTCGCGCAGTGCGTCGCCGAATGCCTCGAATAGGGCGCGGTTGATCGGATTGCGCTGCGGATCGTATTCGGCGTGCCATTGCACACCGAGCGCAAAGCCCGGCGCATCGGCGATGCGGATCGCCTCGATGGTGCCGTCCTCGGCGATGCCCTCGATCACGACGCGCCTGCCGGGCTCGAGGATGCCCTGGCCGTGCAGCGAATTGACCCGAATGGTCTCGCGGCCGAGGATCCTTGCGAAGGCGCCGCCCGGCGTCAGCGCGACGTCGTGACGGTCGGCGAACACCACAGTGGGATCGGGATGGATCTCGCCGTTCTCCAGCCGCGGCATCCGGTGGTTCATGCGGCCGGGGATCTCGCGGATCTCTGGATGCAGCGAGCCGCCGAACGCGACGTTCATCTCCTGAAGGCCGCGGCAGATACCAAAGATCGGCACGCCGCGCGCGACGCAGGCCACCGACAGCGCCAGCGCGACGTCGTCGCGGTGGATGTCGTAGGGCTCGTGGGCCGCGCACGGTTCGGTGTTGAAGCGGGTCGGATGAACGTTGGCACGGGCCCCGGTCAGCACCACGCCGTCGACCACGTCGAGCAAGGCGCCGACCTCGGTGATTTCGGGGCTGCCCGCGAACATCAAGGGCACGGCACCCGACACCTCGGCAACCGCGCGAAGGTTGCGCTCTCCGACCATCTGGACTGTGAAACGATTCTCAATGCGATGGGCGTTTCCGATCACGCCGACCACGGGCCGTCTCATTATTGAAGTCTCGCGCAATGATTATTCTAAGCTTGCGACTTTGCGGAGACGATCATGCCTTCGAGTTCCTCCCGGATCAACTGCCTATATCTGCACAGGGGACCTTGCAGTCCTGCACAGATTCGCAGCCCTCGGGGCCCCAATCGGCCGGCTGCCCGGCGGTCATGCCCGGTGCCGTGCCGCGTCAGCGGCAAACCGGCACGGCCCGTCCAGCTTGATCCCGGCGGGATTTTCGCCAAAGACTGCCAGACACCGTCGCGAAGGGGGAATCACCCGTGACAGACTTGGCTGACAATCGCCTGCAGGCCCGCAACGACATGGCGTGGGCGATCGCCGTCGGCGGCATCGGCATCGTGCTGTTCGCTGCCCTGTTGACCTTCGCCTGGCAGTTCGCCGCGACCCTGTTCCTGCTGTTCGCGGGCATGCTGCTCGGGGTCGCCCTCAATGCCATGACCACCCTGCTCGGCCGGCTGACCGCGCTGCCTCACGCGTTGCGGCTTGCGATCGTCTGCCTGGCGATGGCCGGGGTATTGTCCGGCATCGTGTTCCTCGGCGGCACCACGATCGCGCAGCAGGCCACGGTGCTGAGTAACACGATCAAATCGCAGCTCGGCAACGTCAAGGAGTTCCTCGAGCAGCGCGGCGTCGATACCAGCTATCTCGACTTCACCAATGCCGCCGGCGAGGCGAAGCCGGATGGCACCGCCGTGACGACAACGACAACGCCGCCGGCAGCGTCGCAGTCGCATGGCATCCCTGGCGCCGGCGCGCTGGCCTCGAGCGGCGGCGCCATCATCAGTCAGACGCTGAAGGTGCTGCTCGGCACCGTGAGCGTCGTCGGCAATTTCTTCATCGTGCTGTTCCTCGGGCTCGCTTTCGCTGCCCAGCCGAGCATCTACCGCGCCGGATTGCTGTTCATCGCGCCCGCCAAATACCGCGCGCAGGCCACCGTCGTCGTCGACCGCATCGGCGAGACACTTGAGCGCTGGCTGATCGCGCAGATCATCACCATGACCGCGGTGTTCCTCGTCACCTGGATCGGGCTTGCCATCATCGGGATTCCGAGCTCGTTCATCCTCGGCATCCAGGCCGGCCTGCTCGCCTTCATCCCGACGGTCGGCGCGATCCTTGGCGGACTGATCGTGGTGCTGGCGAGCCTCGCCACGGGGTGGATCGCGGCGCTGTCGGCCTTCATCCTGTTCCTCGGCGTCCACGCGCTGGAAAGCTACGTGCTGACGCCGATCATCCAGCGCCAGGCGCTCGACATCCCGCCGGCAACGCTGTTCGCGTTCCAGATCCTGCTCGGCGTCGTGTTCGGCATCTGGGGGCTCGCGCTGGCGCTGCCGCTGATGGCGATCGCCAAGGTGATGATCGACCACTTCAAGGCGGAGGATCAGGCGCCGGCGCAGACGCCCGCTCCGTCGAGCGTGCCGCAGCTCAGTTGAAGAGCAGGACGGTACCGACGACCATCAGCATCACTCCGACCAGCATCACGATCGGCCAGCGGCGCCTCGTCGGTTGGTATCGTCCCTGCGCGCGGCGTTCGGCGATCAGCGCGGTCTCGTATTCATCGGAGTCCGAGAACAGGCAGGCGAAGCCGCCGCGCGCCGAAGCGGCGTCGGCTTCGAGCGACATCAGGGCTGATTGCGGATTGCGGGTGCTGATCGACTCCATGCCTTAAAGCATGGGATCGAATGGTTAACCAGTCGTTACCGTGCTCACGCGCGGGCCGGCGCCGGCTTTTGCCGCGCCGATGCCGGCAGGCCCGCGGTCTTGCGCCGCCAGTTCTCCAGCGACAGCGGCAATTCTTCCGCGGCCTCGACGCGGTTGCGGCCGCTGCGCTTGGCCTGATAGAGCGCGGTGTCGGCCGAGGCCAGCAGCACCTCGAGCTCGGTCCCCGCGGGTCCACCGGCCACGCCGATGCTGACCGTGGTGTCGACCGCGCCGTCCTCGCAGGTGATGTTGCTGTTCTCGAACGCCTCACGCACGCGCTCGGCGACCAAGACGCCCTCCTCCAGCGAGCAAGGCAGCAGCGCCGCGAATTCCTCGCCGCCGATCCGGCCCGACAGGTCGCTGATCCTGAGGCTGCTGACCACCACGGCGGAGAACAGTTTCAGGATCTCGTCACCGGCGGGATGGCCGAACCGATCGTTGATCGACTTGAAGTGATCGATGTCGAAGATCATCACGGTGACCGGCCGGCCGGCAACGGCCTCCCGCTCGATCACCCGCGTGCAGGCCTCGGTGAAGCCGCGGCGGTTGAGCATCCCGCTCAACGGATCGATCGACGCGGCGGTCTTGTGCACGGCCACCGCGCGGTCCGACACCATCATGAAGATCACGAACACCGTGCCGATCGCGTACAGCACGAGCTCGATCGAGAACAGCGTGACCCAGAAGCTGCTGACGAAATTCTGGCCGTTCAGCCGCAGCACGTCGCCGACCAGGATCGGCAGCATCAGGACGCAGCCATGCGCGACCGGGATCGCGATCGCAATCCAGCGCCTCTGCATCGCGCGGCGGCGCTCGCTCCAGAGTTCGGAGGCGGTCAGCGCGGCGTAGATCGCGACGATCCCGGCGCCGATCGTCAGGCGCATCGCCGGATCCGCGATTGACGTCACGGCGCCGATCCACACGATCGGGCCGAGCACGAGACCCGGCAGGTTGGCCTTGCGGCCGTGGAAGATGCGCGCGGCATTCCAGACCATGCCGCAGGCGGCGAAGCCGATCGCATTGAGGCCCAGCAAAACGAGCGGATCGAGCGTCGAGCTGCCGACCGTCCACAGCGCGACGGAGGCCGCACCGAGCAGATAGGCGGTGCCCCACCATTTCAGCGCCGGAATGTTCTCCTGCCTGCCGAACAACCAGAGCATGGCGCCGAGCATGCCCGCGACCATGGTGGCGAACAGATAAAGCGTCGATGGATCGAACGACATAGTGTCACCCCAGCCCGGTGATGCAACGTTCGCAGGCGCAAATAATACGGTGATGCAGCGCCAGTGCGAGCCCGCAAGCTAGAAGGCCCGAGTTCCAATTTCGTTTGCACGCACACGCAAGTTTTCATGAAAAACTACGCTAATTCGCGTCGAAGCACGCCCGGTCGAGCGCAGCAAAAAGGGCGCCTCGCGGCGCCCTCTGCAACTCGATGCACGCGGCAATTGCCGCGAATTTGACAACTCGAATTAGCGCTTCGAGAACTGGAAGGACTTGCGGGCCTTGGCCTTGCCGTACTTCTTGCGCTCCACCGTACGGGAGTCACGGGTCAGGAAGCCGCCCTTCTTGAGGACGCCGCGCAGCTCGGGCTCGAAGTTGGTCAGCGCCTTCGAGATGCCGTGTCTGACCGCACCGGCCTGGCCGGACAGACCGCCGCCGGCGACGGTGCAGATCACGTCGTACTGACCGTTACGGGCGGCAGCGACCAGCGGCTGCTGGATCATCATGCGCAGCACCGGGCGGGCGAAGTAGATTTCGATGTCGCGGGTGTTGACCGAGATCTTGCCGGCGCCCGGCTTGATCCAGACTCGGGCGACAGCGTCCTTGCGCTTGCCGGTGGCGTAAGCGCGGTTGAACTTGTCGACCTTCTTGACGTACTTCGGCGCGTCGTGAGCCGCCGGCTTGACCTGCGAGAGCTGGTCGAGGGACTGCAAAGTATCGGACATTATGCGGCCCTCGTGTTCTTGCGATTCAGGGAGGCGATATCGACCTTCTCGGGGCTCTGGGCCTCATGCGGATGCTCGGCACCCGGATAGACGCGCAGATTGCCCATCTGCATGCGGCCGAGCGGACCGCGCGGGATCATGCGCTCGATCGCCTTCTCGACGATGCGCTCGGGGAAACGACCCTCGAGGATCTGCTTCGCGGTGCGCTCCTTGATGCCACCGATGAAGCCGGTGTGCTTGTAGTAGACCTTCTGGTCGCGCTTGCGACCGGTCAGCACCACATGCGCGGCGTTGACGATGATGACATTGTCACCGCAATCAACATGCGGGGTGTAGGTGGGCAGGTGTTTGCCGCGCAGGCGCATCGCGACGAGCGTGGCGAGACGACCGACGACCAGACCCTTGGCGTCGATCACGACCCACTTCTTCGTCACTTCGGCGGGCTTGGCCGAGAACGTGCTCATGTGTGAAATCCGTGAAAAGGAAATCGGCACCGTATGCGCCGAACTGGCGGCTTTCTAGAGAAGGTGCGGCCGCGCGTCAACGTGGATGCGCGCGATTTAGATTAGCGAAAACAATAGCTTGTAAATATGGTGCAATAATACCGCAAAAAAGCCTATTGATTTGGAATGGAATAGGTCGCCGTGACATGGGCGATCGGATCGGGCGAGGTGCCGGACAGCAGGTTCACTTCACCAACCGCAAGCCGCTTGCCGAGCTTGAGCAGCCTGGCCACCGCGAGCACGTCCTGCCCCGGCTGCCCCTTGCGCAGGAAGTTGATGTTGAGGTTGGTAGTGACGGCAAGGCCGATCGGCCCGATCGCCGACAATAGCACCACATACATCGCGAAATCCGCCAGCCCCATCAAGGTCGGTCCGGACACCGTGCCGCCCGGTCGCAGCATGCGCTCGCTGAAGCGCTGGCGCAGCAGGGCCGTCTCGCCGTCGGCGCTTTCGATCCTGATGTCGTCGTGGGTGAATGCCTGCGGAAATTCCTTGCGCAGGAACTCCTCCAGATCAGCCACGCTCATTTTCGCAATCGCCATGCCACCCCTGCCCTCGCTTCAGCCTGCCTGTTACATTAAGTTGTCATACAGACCAAAGTGGAATTTCACCATGTCCGCCCAAGCCGCCCGCGCGGAAGCGCCGCAACACCCGCCGATCCTGCTGCGCGAGACCGTCGGCAGTATCGCGCTACTGACGCTCAATCGCCCCGCGGCGCGCAATAGCCTCTCCGAGGGCCTGATCGGCGAGGTGCACGCGGCGCTGAACGATATCGGCGGTGACAAGAGCATCCGGGCCGTCGTGCTCGCCGCCAACGGCCCGGCCTTCTGCGCCGGCCACGACCTCAAGGAGCTCTCCGCACGTCGCACCGACGCCGACCGCGGCCGCGCCTATTTCGCAGAGATCATGAACGCCTGCAGCGCGATGATGCAGGCGATCGTGCACCTGCCGAAGCCGGTGGTCGCCTCCGTTCAGGGCATCGCCACCGCGGCGGGCTGCCAGCTCGTCGCGAGCTGCGACCTCGCGGTCGCCTCCGAAGCGGCGGCGTTTGCGACGCCGGGCGTCGACATCGGGCTGTTCTGCTCGACGCCGATGGTGGCGCTGTCGCGCAACGTGCCGCGCAAGCAGGCGATGGAGATGCTGCTAACCGGTGAACCGGTCTCGGCGGCAACGGCGCAGAGCATCGGCCTCGTCAACCGCGTGGTGCCGGCCGGCATCGAACGCGACGCCGCGATCGCGCTGGCGCAAAAGGTCGCGCTGAAATCGGCCTACACCATCAAGCTCGGCAAGGAGGCGTTCTATCGCCAGGCCGAGATGAGCCTCGCGGACGCCTATCGCTTCGCGGCCGAGGTGATGACCGAAAACATGATGGCGCGCGACGCCGAGGAAGGCATCGGCGCCTTCATCGAGAAGCGCGATCCAAAGTGGCAGGACAAGTGACTTCCCGTCATTGCGAGCGAAGCGAAGCAATCCATCGCACCACCAGGAAGCATGGATTGCTTCGTCGCTTCGCTCGCAATGACGCAACTGAAAAAGACCGGCAATGAATCACGACGCCTACGACGACAACTACATCCGCAGCATCCTGAACAACGTGAAATCGATCGCGATGGTCGGCGCCTCGCCGGTCAATGTGCGGCCGAGCTATTTCGCATTCAAATATCTGGCGCAGCGCGGCTACGACATGATTCCGGTGAATCCCGGCCATGTCGGCAAGGCGCTGATGGGCAAACCGTTCGTCGCATCGCTCGCGGACGTCGATCGTCCGATCGACATGATCGACATCTTCCGCAATTCGAGCCACATCATGCCGGTGGTCGAGGAGGCGCTGAAATTGTCGTCGCTGCCGAAGGTGATCTGGATGCAGCTCGGCGCACGCGACGATGCCGCCGCCGAGAAGGCGGAAGCCGCCGGTCTCAAGGTGGTGATGAACCGCTGCCCGAAGATCGAGTATGGCCGACTGTCGTCGGAGATCTCCTGGATGGGCGTCAATTCGCGCACGCTGAGTTCCAAGCGCGCACCGATCCCGACGCAGGGCATGCGGCTGTCGCTCAACCGCACGAGCTTTGGCGGCGGCCAGACTGCGGCATCCGACCGCGCCGCAAAAAACAAAACCGAGACGAGCTGACGTTTCAGCGGAATAATCGTCGCGATCATCCGGTCAAGCGCAGCATACCCGTTTCAAACCGCGGCGCGCGCGACGACGCGGCTTGACGGCGAGCGTCGTCGCCATCAGCATGCCGCGCGTTTCGACCAGGCCACAACAGGACACAAAGAATGACCGATCGCCTTCCGGGATTTTCCACCCTCGCCGTGCACGCGGGCGCACAGCCTGATCCCACTACCGGCGCACGGGCGACGCCGATCTACCAGACCACGTCATTCGTCTTCAACGACGCCGACCATGCGGCTTCGCTGTTCGGCCTGCAGGCATTCGGCAACATCTATACCCGCATCGGCAATCCGACCAACGCCGTGCTTGAGGAGCGCGTCGCAGCGCTCGAAGGCGGCACGGCGGCACTTGCGGTTGCCTCCGGCCACGCCGCGCAGCTCGTGGTGCTGCAGCAGCTGATGAGGCCCGGCGACGAGGTGATCGCGGCGCGCAAGCTCTACGGCGGCTCGATCAACCAGTTCACCCACGCCTTCAAGGCGTTCGGCTGGAACGTGGCCTGGGCCGATCCCGACGATATCGCTAGCTTCGAACAGGCGGTGACGCCGCACACCAAGGCGATCTTCATCGAATCGATCGCCAATCCGGCCGGCAGCATCACCGACATCGAGGCAATCGCCGCCGTCGCGCGCAAGGCCGGCGTGCCGCTGATCGTCGACAACACGCTGGCCTCGCCCTATCTGATCAAGCCGATCGACCATGGTGCCGACATCGTCGTGCACTCCCTGACCAAGTTCCTCGGCGGCCACGGCAACTCGCTCGGCGGCATCATCGTCGACGCCGGCACCTTCGACTGGTCGAAGGACAACAAATATCCGATGCTGAGCGAGCCGCGCCCGGAATATCACGGCATCCGGATCCAGGAGACCTTTGGCAATTTCGCCTTCGCGATCGCCTGCCGCGTGCTCGGCCTGCGCGACCTCGGTCCCGCGCTGTCGCCGTTCAACGCCTTCATGATCCTCACCGGCATCGAGACGCTGCCGCTGCGCATGCAGAAGCACTGCGACAATGCCAAGGCGGTGGCGGAATTCCTCTCCACCCACCCGGCAGTTTCAGCGGTGAACTATGCCGGCCTGCCCGGCGACCGGTACAACGCCCTGCAGCGCAAATACGCGCCGAAGGGCGCCGGCGCGGTGTTCACCTTCAGCCTCAAGGGCGGCTACGACGCGGGCGTCAATCTGGTGTCGAACCTGAAGCTCTTCTCGCATCTTGCGAATGTCGGCGACACCCGCTCGCTGGTGATCCACCCGGCCTCCACCACCCATAGCCAGCTCGATGACGCCGCCAAGGTGAAATCGGGTGCGGCGCCCGAGGTGGTGCGGCTGTCGATCGGCATCGAGGACAAGGAAGACCTGATCGCGGACCTCGACCAGGCCCTGCGCGCTTGACCCTACCATTGTTCCGGAGTGGTGTGCCCGCATCGCTCCGGTAGCCTTGCCCAAAGCGACCGTTTCGTTAACGCTTAATGCCGACGGGTCTCTCGTTAACGCTCAATCCGGCATAAAGTGGCAGTGATAGGCTCCGGATGATTCGGGAGACCATTGATGCTGCGCTGGATATTGCCGCTCGCGATCGCTCTGTTTGCGGTTTCGCCCGCTGACGCCGCCGACGGCCCTGTCGTCACCAAACGCGCCACCGTCAAGGCTGCGCGCCAATTGCCGCCGGGTCTGCCGCGCCGGCACTACGCCTACCGCACCACCATCACACAGCCGACCTATGTGCGGCGCGGACGCCAGCTCGTGGTGGTCGAGCCCGAAGTGATCCCGCTCAACGCAGAGCCGTATATCCCGTTCGTGCCGGGCGAACCGCTGCTGCCGGGGTCATCGTCGCTGCCCGGCTACTACGGCAACTGGCATTCCTACAACTATTTCGGCCCGTACTACGGCGGCGCCTATGTCGATTACTGGGACCGCCTGCCCTACGCCTGCGGCGTCTACGGCTACTGCTAGCCCGGGACGCGCGCGTGGCCAGATCGCCGCAGAAGAAAACCAGCGCACCGGCTTCGGGCAACGCGGTGACCGCCGACCTCGTCGCGGTGCTGGTCGCCGTGACCGACGGCACGCCGAAGATCATGACCATCGCCGGCGGCTCCGCGCTGCCGAGCGGCCCGTTCGAGTTCACCCACCGTTCGCTGCAGACCGCGCTGCGGGCCTGGGTCGAGGCGCAGACCGGCCATCCGCTCGGCTATGTCGAGCAGCTCTACACCTTTGCCGACCGCGGCCGGTCCGGCGACGCCAGGACGCCGCATAGCGTCTCGATCAGCTATCTCGGCCTGACCCGCGAGCACCAGGTCGGCGAAGGCTTTGAGGCGCATTGGTCCGGCTGGTACGGCTATTTCCCCTGGGAGGATCATCGCGCCGGCACGCCGGTCTGCCTTGCGAAGATGATCGCGCCGAAGCTGAAGACGTGGGCGAAGGCGGCCCCGTCACCAACGCTGCAGCGCGAGCGCTGGCAGCGCTGCGCGATCACCTTCGGTCTCGATGACCGCGACTGGAACGAAGAACTCGTGTTGCAGCGCTACGAGCTGCTGTACGAGGCGTTGCTGATCCCGGAAGCCGGGCGCGCGCATGAGCGCGAGGCGCCGATCGTGCCGGGCAAGCCGATGACGGCGGATCATCGCCGCATCCTCGCGACCGGAATCGCGCGGCTGCGCGCCAAGATCAAATACCGTCCGGTGGTATTCGAACTGATGCCGGCCGAGTTCACCCTGCTGCAACTGCAACGCAGTGTTGAGGCACTCGCAGGCCGGCTGGTTCACAAGCAGAACTTCCGCCGGCTCATCGAGCAGCAGGAACTCGTTGAAGAGACTGGCGCAATGGCCGCCGATACCGTCGGACGGCCGGCCAAGCTGTTCCGCTTCCGCCATGCCGTATTGGCCGAACGGGCCGTCGTCGGCACCAAGCTTCCGCTTTCGCGCACTTGACACGCCTTATGCTCAGGATAAGTATAAGCCATCTTATGCTCAAGGAGAGTATAAATGGTTACACCCGATACCGATCTGCTCACCCGCACCGCGCCGCTCTATGAGCGCGTCAAGCGCGTCATCCCGCCGTTCGAATGGGCCACTTTCGCCGAGGATGTCGATGCGATCCTCGAACTGAAACGCCGCCGCAACGCGGTGGTGCTGGCGCACAACTACCAGACCCCGGAGATCTTCCACGGCGTCGCCGATATCGTCGGCGACAGCCTCTTGCTCGCGCGTGAAGCGACCAAGGTCGACGCCGACATCATCGTGCTCGCGGGCGTGCACTTCATGGCCGAGACGGCGAAGCTGTTGAACCCGGCCAAGACCGTGTTGATCCCCGACCTCAAGGCCGGTTGCTCGCTGGCGGATTCCATCACGGCACAGGACGTGCGGCTGATGCGCGCGCGCTATCCGGACGCGCCCGTGGTTGCCTATGTCAACACATCGACCGCGGTGAAGGCGGAGTCCGACATCTGCTGCACGTCAGGCAATGCGCTCAAGGTGGTTGAATCGCTCGGTGCCGAGCGCGTCATCATGCTTCCGGATGAATATCTCGCGCAGAACATCGCCAAGCAGACCAGCAAGAAGATCATCGCCTGGAAGGGCCATTGCGAGGTGCACGAGCTGTTCACCGCCGATGACGTGCGTCAGCTGCGTGAAAATTATCCCGACGTCACCATCCTGGCGCATCCGGAATGCCCGCCCGAGGTCGTCGCCGAAGCGGACTTTTCGGGGTCGACGGCTGCGATGCAGTCGTTCGTCGAGACCAAACGTCCGCCGCGCGTCGTGCTGCTGACGGAATGTTCGATGAGCGACAACATCGCGGCCCGCAATCCCGATGTCGACTTCGTCCGCCCCTGCAATCTTTGTCCGCACATGAAGCGGATCACGCTGAAGAACATCCGCCACGCGCTGGAGACCAATCAGCACGAGGTCACGATCGACCCCGCGATCGCCGATCGCGCGCGCAAGAGCGTCGAAAGGATGCTGGCAATATGAGGACCGATATCCCCGATCTCAACGGCCGCCCGGTGATCATCGGCGGGGGCGCCGCGGGACTGATGACCGCGCTTCAGCTCGCGCCCGAGCCGGTCGTGCTGCTGTCGAAATCACCGCTCGGCGCCGAAGCATCCAGCATGTGGGCGCAGGGTGGCCTCGCCGCGCCGGTCGGCGCGGATGACACTCCTGCCCTCCATCTCGCCGATACCCTTGCGGCTGGCGCCGGCCTCTGTGATGCGGCTGCGTCATCCCGGATCGTTCATGCCGCGCCTGCCGCCGTGGAGCATCTGGCCGAGCTCGGCGTCGCCTTCGACCGGCGCGCCGACGGCAGCTGGCGTCTCGGGCTCGAGGCCGCGCATGGCCGCAACCGCATCGTGCACGCCACCGGCGACGGCACCGGCCGCGAGATCATGCGGGCGCTGATCGCCGCGGTCCGCCAGACGCCGTCGATCACCTTGCTGGAAGGCGTCGAGGCGCGGCGGCTGCTGGTCGAGGACAATGCGGTCAGGGGCGTGCTCGCAACCAACGACCGCGGCGCGTTGACGATCGCGACCAACCGCGTCGTGATCGCGACCGGCGGCATCGGCGGGCTGTTTTCAGACAGCACCAATCCAGGCGGATGCTTCGGCCAAGGGCTCTCGCTCGCAGCGCATGCCGGCGCAAAGTTGTCGGACATCGAGTTCATCCAGTTTCATCCGACCGCCTTCGACGGGCCGTCGCGGCCGATGCCGCTGCTGACCGAGGCGATCCGCGGCGACGGCGCGACCCTGATAGACGAGACCGGCCAGCGCTTCATGGCCGATCAGCACGGCGCCGAGCTCGCACCACGCGACATCGTCGCACGCGCCGTCTGGCGCCATCGCGCCGCGGGACATCGCACCTTCCTCGATGCGCGCAAGCATCCGGGCGCGGATTTCGCGCAGCGCTATCCCGTGATCAGCGCGTTCTGCAAGATGGCCGGTATCGATCCCGCCAGCGATCCGATCCCGATCCGGCCGGCGGTCCACTACCACATGGGCGGCATCGCGGTTGACGGCCATGGCCGCAGCACGGTGCAAGGCCTGTGGGCCTGCGGCGAGGCTGCGCGCACCGGGCTGCACGGCGCCAATCGGCTCGCCAGCAACTCGCTGATGGAAGCGATCGTCTGCGCGCGCTGGATCGCCGAGAGCATCGAAGGCGTCAGCGCAGGTCCACGCGCGATGCTGAGCGACGAGGTCATGTCGCCCGCCGCCGATCCTTCCGCCGTGCGTCCGATCCTCACCCAGGGGCTCGGCGTGCTGCGCGACCGCGACGGCATCGCACGCGCGATCCGCGGCCTCTATCCGCTCGCGCGCAGTCCGAGTGCGGCATCCGACGCAGCATTGGTCGGACTAATGATCGCGGTTGCCGCCATCAGACGTGAGGAAAGCCGCGGCGGTCATTTCCGCACCGATTTCCCGCACACCGCTTTGTCGGCGGCGCCGTCTTCCCTCACCCGTGACGAGGCGCTCGCCGCCGCGCACGACATCGTTGAATCCAAGCTACCAGCCAGGAGTGCCCGCTCATGACCCTCAATCCCCTGTTGCCGCTGCTGTATGAACCGATCGTGCAAACCGCCTTGCGCGAGGATCTCGGCCGCGCCGGCGATATCACGGCGGACGCCATCGTGCCGGCCAGCCAGCAGGCCCGGCTGGTGATGCGGGCGCGGCAGCCCGGCGTGATCGCCGGGCTCGACATCGCACGGTCAGCCTTCCAGACGGTGTCGCCGGCGATCGAGCTGCGCGCCGAGCGGCCCGACGGCAGCGCGCTCGAACCCGACCAGGTGATCGCGATCATCGACGGTCCGGCGCGCAGCCTGCTCACCGCCGAGCGGACCGCGCTCAACTTTCTCTGCCATCTGAGCGGCGTCGCGACCGCGACCGCCACGCTCGTCAAGGCTGTCGCTGGCACGCGCGCACAGATCGTCTGCACCCGCAAGACCACGCCCGGACTGCGTGCGCTGGAGAAATATGCGGTGCGCGCCGGCGGCGGCGGCAATCACCGTTTTGGGCTCGACGATGCTGTGCTGATCAAGGACAACCACATCGCGCTCGCCGGCGGCATCCGCCCTGCGATCGAACGTGCCAAGGCCAATACCGGTCATCTCGTGAAGATCGAAGTCGAGGTCGACACACTGGCGCAGCTTGAAGAGGCGCTGGCACTCGGCGTCGACGCGGTTCTGCTCGACAACATGACGACCGAGCAGCTCAGCCAGGCGGTGGCGATGGCGCGCGGCAAGGCGCTCACCGAAGCCTCCGGCCGCATCACGGCTGCGACCGCCGCGGCGATCGCCGCCACCGGCGTCGATCTGATCTCGGTCGGCTGGGTGACCCACAGCTCGGCCGCCCTGGATATCGGGCTCGACTATCTGTCCTGACGGACTAAAGGGATTGGCCGACCGGAACGAGGGTCGGCTGGTCCCGCTCCGTCCGCCGCGCCGCGAAGCGCTCGGCCTGCAACACCGCCAATGTCAGCACGACGATCGCGACCGCCTGGTGCGCTAGCGCCAGATCGATCGGCACCTGATGCAGCAGCGTCAGGATGCCGAGCGTCGCTTGCAGCGTGATCGCCGCAACCAGCCACCAGGCCCCCGCGATGACCACACTTCCGGCGCGTGCACGCACCGCATCGATCGCATGCGCGATCGCCAGCGCGAACAGCAGGTAAGCGGTCATGCGATGCTCGAACTGCACCGTCAGCGTGTTGTCGAACAGATTGCGCCACCACGGCGTCTCGAACCACAGCCGGTCAGCCGACGGAATCAAGCCGCCGTCGATCTCGGGCCAGGTGTTGTAGACCCGCCCCGCGCGCAGGCCCGCGACCAGCGCGCCGAAATAGAGCTGAACGAAGGTGAGCACGAGCAGCACGGCGCTCGTGATCTTCAGCCTGAGCGGCGCGATCACGGGCGGACGGTCCGTCAAGCGCCGCAGCGTCCAGACGATCGCCGCGAAGATCAGGAGCGCCAGCACCAGATGCGTCGCCAGCCGATACTGCGACACCTCGACGCGCTCCGAGAGGCCGGACGCCACCATCCACCAGCCGACGCCGCCCTGCAGCGCACCGAGACCGAAGATCACCCACAGCCGCCGGCCGAGTTCGCCGCTCACCGCGCCGCGCCACAGGAAATACAGGAACGGCAGCAGATAGGCGGCGCCGATCACCCGGCCGAGCAGCCGGTGGCTCCACTCCCACCAGAAAATCGTCTTGAATTGCGTGAGCGTCATCCCGGCGTTGAGCTCGCGATATTGCGGGATGGTCTTGTAGCCCTCAAAAGCCTTCATCCACTGCGCCTCGGTCAGTGGGGGCAGCGCGCCGGTCACCGGCTTCCATTCGACGATCGACAGGCCGGACTCGGTGAGCCGCGTGGCGCCGCCGACCAAGACCATCAGCGCGATCAGGGCGGCGACCGCGATCAGCCAGACCCTGACGGCGCGGAGCTGCGATGGTTGTGCGGAAATACCGGCCATTTCGCCCTGACTTGATTGGATTTTCGGGCCCCTTATAGTCCGGCCCGCAAGCGGCGCAAGCGCTGCCGAGATCACGAGTCATACATATCCGCCATGGCCATACGCACCCGCAAATTGCTCGGAACCATCGCCCTGCTCATCCTGGTCGTGGTGTGGTCGCTGCTCGGCATGACGGTCGCCCAGACCCCGTGGCTCGCCAATTCGGGGCTGCTGCAGGCGATCTTCTACGTCGTCGCTGGCCTCGGCTGGGTGCTGCCGGCGATGCCGATCGTCTCCTGGATGTCGCGGCCCGACCGCGCCTAGATCGCGCCCTCGTCGCGCGCATGCCGCGTCGGCCGCACCGGCGCGAACATCACGCCCGAGAGCAGCACGCGCATCATCCGCAGCGACCGCACGCGGCCGTCCCATGCGATGCGCGGCAATGCGTGAAGGTTGGTGCGCCCCTGCGCCTCGACCACACCTGAGATGGTCGACACCGCGCTGGCGAAGCCGGCCTCCTCGGCCATAACGACATGCGGACGGCGGAACGCTTCGCGGTCCCCGAAGGGGAATGCGAAATGCTTGATCTGTCGCCGCAGCGCGCTCTCGGCAACCGCCTTTCCCATCGCGATCTCGCGCTGCGCATCGGCATCCCTGAGGCTCGACAGGGCGGAATAGTTCACCGTGGCGCTACCGAACGTCACGTTCGGATCAGCCGCAAGCTTCGCCAGATCCTGCCAGTCGAGCGACGCGCCGCGTGACAATTGCGCCGCATCGGCCGAATAGCGCCGGCCGAGATCGTTCACCGCATAGGACAGATCAGACGGCGACAGCTTGCGCAGCCAGCCGGACAGGAAGTCGAACAGCTCGTATTTGTCCGACAAGCTCGAGACCACGAAGTGTCGTTCCCTGCTGTCGATCATCAGGCTGATGCGGCTCTCGCGCGCGATGATGTCCTCGAGCACCAGCCACCACGCCGTGCCCACGCCGTCCGGGAAAGCCGTCGGCAGATAGAGGGTGAAGGGGACGCCGTGTCTGGCGAGCACGGGATAGCCATGTGTGACGATGTCCTTGGTCGCACCATCGAAGCTCAGGCAGACAAAGCGGCGGCGCTCCGGCAAGGTCACCGCGCGGCGGCAGGCCTCTTCGATCCCGACGATGTCGTACTTCCAGCGCTTCAGCGCGCGGATGGTGCGATCGAGGAATGCCGGCGTGATCTCCTGGGATTTCAGCGGCTGGAACCGGCCCCGGCGCGAAGGCCGGACGCGCGCGAAGCGCAGGATCACTCCGGCGCCCCCGGCCTCGTGTTCCCGCAGCCTGAAGGCGCCGCTGAAATAGGCGAGCTCCATCCGGGCCCGCCGCAAAATCCCGTTGTCCGGCGTCAATATCCCCGCCTCTGCCCGGCGGTTCCCACACCCCGCCGCGGCATTGTTATTACTCTTTGTTGACATTTCCCTGCGAAGGTCGGCCGCAGCCGAGACCTGTAAATCAATACCTTAAAAAATTTGGGCTCCGAAATGATCATGGCGGCGGCAGTTGAAGGCCAGACGGCGGGGACGCGACCATGGCCGAACGCAATCCGCGTCGCCGGCGTCGACATCTTTCATGACCTCACTGCGGCCGAGGCGACCTGGCGCAGTCTCGAGACACCGCAACACAGTTACACGCCCTATCAGCGCTTCGATTTCCTCGCCAACTGGCAGCGCCAGGTCGGCGAGCGCGAGGGCCTGCGGCCCTTCATCGTCGTCGCCCATGACAGCGAACGCTGTCCGCTGCTGCTGTTGCCGCTCGTCATCGAGTCTCGTCTGGGCGCGAACTGCGCGGGCTTCATGGGCGGCAAGCATGCGACCTTCAACATGGCGCTGTACGACAAGGACTTCGCCGCCAACGCAACCGAGGCCGACATCACGGCGCTGACCGGATCGATCGCCGAGCGGTCTCGCGTCGACGCGCTCGTGCTGTGTCAGCAGCCGCTGCGCTGGCAGGATCAGCCCAATCCGCTGGCGTTGCTGCCGCACCAGGCTGCGGTGAACGACTGCCCGCTGCTGGTGATCGAGCCCGACGCAGCACCGGCGGCGCTGATCAGCAACTCGTTCCGTCGCCGCCTCAAGGGCAAGGAGCGCAAGCTGCAGGCGCTGCCCGGCTACCGCTATCATGTCGCGGCCGACAGCGCCGACGTCTGCCGCCTGCTCGACTGGTTCTTCCGCGTCAAGCCGCAGCGCATGGCCGAGCAGAAGCTACCCGACGTGTTCGCCGAGCCCGGCGTCGAGCAGTTCATTCGCAGCGCCTGCCTCGCGCCGCGCGCCGACGGCAAGGGCTACGCGATCGACATCCACGCGCTGGAGTGCGACGAGGAAGTGATTGCGATCTTCGCCGGCGTCTCCGACGGTCATCGGTTCTCGATGATGTTCAACACCTACACGATGTCGGCCAATTCCAAGTTCAGCCCCGGCCTGATCCTGATGCGCGACATCATCGACCGCCATGCCGGCCTGAACTACCGCGCCTTCGACCTCGGCATCGGCTCGGACGAGTACAAGCGGCTGTTCTGCAAGGACGACGAAGCGATCGTCGACAGCTTCATTCCGCTCAGCCTGCGCGGCAAGCCGGCGGCGAGCGCGCTGTCGGCCATCGGCTGCGCCAAGCGCGCCGTGAAGCAAAATCCGGCGCTGTTCGAAATCGCGCAGAACCTCCGCAGCATGTTCCGCTGAGCCTCAGCTCGCCGCTTCACCCTGCTCAGCGCCGCCACTCGGTACGCCGAGCCGCCTCATCGCGTCGAACAGCAGCGCCGCGGCAGGTGACAGCGCACGCTTGCGCAGCTTGATCATGCCATAATTCTCCAACAGGAGCCGGTCGCGAAGACGCAGCATCTTGAACCGCTGCGGGTCGACCAGATCGAACACCAGCATGGGAACCGGCACGATCGCGTCGATGCCGGCGGCGATTCCAACCGAGGCAAAGAACGACTCGGTGTTGATGACCCGGCGCGGCGGCGTCACGCCGCGGCTCATGAACAGCCTCTCCAGCGCCTGGCGCATGAAGGACTCCCGCGGCTGGCAAATCCACTGCTGGTCGGCCATGTCCTCCAGCTCGATGGTCTCGCGGCCGGCCAATGGATGCTCAGCACGAACCAGCAGCACCGCCTCTTCTGCGCCGATCTCATAATAGTCGAATTGGCGGGGGTCGATGCCGGCCGGAATTCTGGCGACGACGAAGTCGAACTCGAGCGCGAGCAGACGCGTGATCAATGGCGGGCTGGTGCTGACATCGAGCGAGATGTTCACCCGGTTCAGCTTCTCGCCGAGATACTGGATCACGTCGACGACCAGGTCGATGCTGGGTTTGGCGACTGTTCCGACGGAGACGGTGCCGAGCTCGCCGGACTTGTAGCCCGCGAACTCGTCGGTGACTTGGTCGAGATCGGCCAGCACGCTCTTGCCGCCGCGAATCAGGATCGAGCCATAGGCGGTGGGCTCGACGCCGCGCGCCGTTCGTTCAAACAGGGGAACCCGCGCCAGCGCCTCGATTTCGGCGAGCATCTTCGATGCCGCAGACTGGGTGATGTTCAACCGCTCGGCCGCCAACTGCAGCTTGCGCTCATTGTCGAGAGCGACCAGCAGGCGCAGCTGGCGTAATTTCAGGTTATTGATCACGGCCTGCTACCATCCTGCCCGGCAAGGGCCTCTTCGTTCCGATTAGATCGGAACGGGGCGCCAGATTCTGTCTTGACGCGCTTTCTTTGCGCGAACCGGTGTCCACTTCGCTGGAAAACGCTCTGGGGTTCCCGCGCTTATACCGCGGTGCATCATGACAGTTTCGCCGTGGCTCCATTCCCAAATGCCATTAGTCACGCGGCTGTCGATTACACAACAATGAATGCAATACTTGCAAGGGCAAGGCGACGGACCGCTGCGGGTGCACCACCCCGGGCAGCGTGATTACCGTGCGCCAAAGCGAAAAACCGGAAGGGATGGGAACGATGAGCGACGATGTCGAGAAGCGCGCAATCGGAAAGATGATGCGGCGGCTGATCCCGTTCCTCATCCTGTGTTACTTCGTGGCCTATCTCGATCGCGTCAATGTCGGCTTCGCCAAGCTGCACATGAACACGGCGCTTGGCCTCAGCGAAGCCGCCTACGGGCTCGGCGCGGGCCTGTTCTTCGTCGGCTACTTCTTCTTCGAAGTGCCCTCCAACATCCTTCTGGAACGGTTTGGCGCGCGGCGCTGGATCGCCCGCATCATGATCAGCTGGGGCATCGTCTCGGCGGCATTCGCGTTCATCCCGCAGATGTCCGCGGCGAGCGGTCTCTCGAGCGAATGGATCTTCTACTTCCTTCGCCTACTGCTCGGCGCCTGCGAGGCCGGCTTCTTCCCCGGCATCATCTTCTATCTGACGCTCTGGTTCCCGACGATCTATCGGGCCCGCGTCATCAGCCTGTTCATGCTCGCGATCCCGATCTCGAGCATCATCGGAGCGCCGATCTCGGGCCTGCTGCTCAACCTGTCCGGAGGGGGTCTGACCGGGTGGCAGTGGCTGTTCATCTGCGAAGCGCTGCCGTCGGTCTTGGTCGGCTTCGCGGTGCTCGCCCTCCTGCCCGACTTCCCGCGTCAGGCGAGCTGGCTGCAGCCCGACGAGATCAAATGGGTCCAGAACACCCTTGAGTTCGAGCGGCAGAAGAAGGAAGCCGTGGAGCACATCTCGGTGTTGCAATCGCTCACCGACTCGCGCGTGCTGGCCTGCGCCTTAGTCTACTTCTGCCTCAACGCCGCCAGCTACGGCGTCGCGTTCTTCCTGCCCACCATCATCAAGGCATTTGGCGTCACCGACACCCAGACCGGCCTGATCGCGGCGCTACCCTTCGTATTCGGCGCGGTCGGCATGGTGCTACTCGGCCGCCATTCCGACAAGACTGGTGAGCGGCGCTACCATGTCGCCGGCGCACTGGTGCTGGCGGCTGTCGGAATAGGCCTGGCCGGACTGGTCTCAAGCCCGGTGCTGATCATCGGCCTGCTCTGCCTCGCGCAGATCGGCGTTTCGGCGGTGCCGCCGATGTTCTGGCCGATGCCGGCCAGCATTCTGAACGGCGCCTCGGCCGCGGCCGGCATTGCCGCGATCAACTCGCTCGGCAATCTGTCGGGCTTCGCGGGCCCGTTCGCGATGGGGTACCTGAAGGACCTGACCGGTGGATTCACCGCAGGCCTGCTGCTGCTCGCGGTCGTCGGATTGATCGGCGCGCTGGTCACGATCAGGCTGCGGATCGATCCGGTCCTCGAGCGATCAATGCGCGAGCCGATGATGGCGCACTGAGGCGCCATCACGAAGCATGTGAAGCGGCCTCCCGAAGCGAAGCGCGATGACGACCCAACTCGGTCCCATCGCACCTTGGAGGCTGGTCAGGCCGCCACGACGCGCGGACCCGCCACGACCGTTTCCGACGGCGCGCAGGGCTTGCTCAGCATCGTCACTTCGGAGAAGCCGACGGCCCTGAGCTGATCGACCATGGAGCGGCGGGCATCCTGCGCCATGCCGGCGTCGGGCACGACGACCGCTTGCGCCTTTGCAGTCAGCAGCTCGGCCGGCAGGTCGACAGCCGTGCCGGCGTCGAGCAGCACGTGGTCGTAGACCCGGAGCAGCGCGTCGATCGCAAGCGCCAGCCGCGGCGATTGCAGATGCGAGCGATCGAAGCCCGGACGCCCCGCGCTGACGATCTGAACCCGCGACTGCCGATCCTTGGTGATGATCTGCCCGAACGTCGCCTCGCCCTGCATCAATTCGGCAAGGCCGGGCGCGCCGGGATCGACCGTGGCCGCCGTCAGCGCCGGCGAGGACGCCACGAGATCGACCACCACGACCTTGGCCTGACGCGCCATCAGACGGGCCAGCGTCAGCGCGGTCAGTGTGACGCTCTCGGCGGCAGCCGGGCCGAGCACCGTGACCTTGTGGGCGGCGGGACCGGCCGCGACCAGACGCTCGGCCAGCTCATCGATCTCATTGGTCGTCCGGGCGGGCGCAGGCTGCGGCTCGCTGACGGCCGGCTCATAGGCAACTGCGGGGTCTGCCCTCAGATCAGGCTCGGGCGACAGGCTGGGCGCGAGCGGCGACGCGAGCTCAAGTTCAGGCGGCAGCGCCGGTGCCGGCTCGTCGACAGTTGCGGTCTCCATGACGGGTTCTCGGCGCCGGATCACTGCGGCGGCCGGCGCGAAGGCACGGCCCACCGCGCCGGGGGCGGAGATGCGCAGCAGCTCGCCGGTGATGATGATGCCGGACGACAGCAGCAGAGTCGCCAGCGTCGCGATCAGCACGATCGGCAGCTTCTTCGGATAGGCCGGCGTGTTCGAGACCGTGGCGCGCGAGATGATGCGGCCGTCGGTCGGCGCGGCCTCGATGTTCTCGCGCGCGGTCGCCTCGCGATACTTGGCGAGATAGGCTTCCAGCAGATCGCGCTGCGCCTTGGCTTCACGCTCGAATCCGCGCAGCTGGACGTCCTGGCTGTTGCTCGACGACGCCTGCTTCTTGGATTGATCCAGGCCCACTTGCAGCGCCTGGACGCGGCCTTCGGCGACGCGGGCGTCGTTGTCGAGCGAGCGCGAAATCTTGCCGGCTTCCTCGCGCAATTGGCGGTCGAGGTCGGCGATCTGCGCCTTCAGTTCCTTGATGCGCGGATGGTTGTCGAGCAGCGTCGAAGACTGCTCGGCGAGTTGTGCGCGCAGCGTGCCGCGCTGTTCGGCGAGCCGGCGGATCAGCTCGGAATTGAGCACTTCCGAGGCCTCGATCGGCTTGCCACCCTGAAGCATCTCGCGGATCAGGCGCGCCTTGGTCTCGGCATCCGCCTTCAGCGCGCGGGCATTGTTGAGCTGCGTGTTCAGCTCGCCCATCTGCTGGTTCGACAGCGGGATGTTGTTGGTGCCGACGAACAGGCTCGACTTGGACCGGAATTCCTCGACCCGCGAATCCGCTTCCGCGACCTTGCTGCGCAGCTTGTCGATCTCGCCCAGCAGCCAGCTGCTGGCCGACTTGGCCTGGTCCTGCCGCGCTGCCTGCTGCAGCACCAGATAGCCGTCGGCAATCGAGTTGGCGACGCGCGCCGCAAGCTCGGGATCCTCCGACTGGAATTCGATCACCATGACGCGCGACTTGTCGACCGCATAGGCCTGGAAGCGCTCGTAATAGGAATCAAGCACCCGCTCTTCCGGAGTCAGGCTGAACGGGTCACGGCCGATGCCGAACAGCGCCAACAGCGACTTCAACGGGGAAAAGCCCCGCAGCACCGGATCGAACTCGGGACGTTCGGCGAGCTTGTTCTTCATAATGATGTCGCGGGCGAGATCGCGCGACAGCAACAGTTGGACCTGGCTGGTCACGGCCTCGGCGTCGAGCGAGGCACGCTCGAGGTCGCGCTCGCCGTTCGGGCGCAGGAAGGCGTTCTCGCGATTGTCGATCAGGATTCGCGCTTCCGACTTGTAGCGCGGCGTCACGACGTTGACGGCGGCAAGCGACACCGCAAACACGATCACGGTCGGCACGATGATCCAGCTTCGCCTGCGCGCCAGCGCGCGTCCGAGCACATTCAGATCGAGATCTGTCGCCTCCGCCGGACGCGCCGGCTTCTCAGGAGCTGATATCGGCGAATCCGGCATCGCAACGGCTTCGGTGGCAACGGGCGCAGACTTCGGCAACGCCCGTTGCACCGCCGTTTCCTTGCCTCTACGCCAGAATGCAAAACGCATAACCAACTCCCGCGGACGCCGCGATTCCATCTCAATGGCGGCGATTACAGTCCATTAAGGTTGCTGCTGGGTTAATCGGCGCGGTTGACGGATGCGGCGGCCACCACCGCTCCGTCATCGTTTGTTAACCATGAGTACCGTTAATCGACGCCGTTATTGTTGCGGGATTCCTCACATGCGCGATCTGCGCGCTCCCCTCGTTTGTCTGATTGCTGCGCTCGCGCTGTCGGGCTGCATGGGCCGGACGTCGCCGGTTGCCGGCGACCCGGCCCTCGATTCGATGGCGTATGAGCAGCCAGCCTTCGCTGCTCCCGCGCCGATGGCCGTGGCCTATGCCGACCCCGCGCCGACCCGCGAGGCCTACAATCTCGGCCCCGGCGACAGACTTCGCGTCGTGGTCTATGGCCAGGAGGGCCTGACCAATTCCTATGCGATCGATGCGGCCGGCGCGATCACGATGCCACTGATCGGCTCGGTGCCGGCACGCGGCCGGACGCCTGCCAGGCTCGCCTCCGAGATTACCGCACGGCTGCGCAACGGCTTCATCCGTGAGCCATCGGTGGCGGTCGAGATCGAGACATACCGGCCGTTCTTCATCCTCGGTGAGGTCGCAGCCCCCGGCCAATATCCTTATGTACCCAACATGACGGTCGAGAGCGCGGTGGCGATCGCCGGCGGCTTCTCGCCGCGCGCCCGGCGCGACCAGGTCACTCTCACCCATACCGATGCATCGGGCGCCGGCCGCTTTATCGTTCCCTTGGGCACGCCGATCGGGCCCGGCGACACCGTCTTCGTCGGCGAACGCTGGTTCTGATCGATGGCACAGGGTCAAAATCAGGAACGGCTGCTTCGCATCCTGCATGTCGTCCGCGCCCCGGTCGGCGGCATCATCCGTCACATCCTCGATGTCGCCAACGGCCAGATCGAACGCGGTCACCATGTCGGCATCGTCGCAGACAGCCTGACCGGCGGCACGCGGGCTGACGCGGTCCTCGCCGAGATCGAGCCGCGCCTCAAGCTCGGTGTCCACCGGGTGGCGATACGCCGCGAGCCGCGTTTCGCCGACTTCACGGTCTGGGCGCATATCGCCGGCCTGATCCGGAAATTGAAACCCGACGTCGTGCATGGTCATGGCGCCAAGGCCGGCGCCTATGTCCGGCTGCGGCGGCGCTCGAACAAGGTGATCCGGGTCTACACGCCGCATGGCGGCTCGCTGCACTATCCGCTCGACACCTGGAAGGGCCGCTTCTACAGCCAGCTCGAGCGCACGCTGATGAACAGCACCGACCTGTTCCTGTTCGAGAGCGCGTTTGCCCGCGACACCTATCAGCGCACCGTTGGCAAGCCCTCAGGCCTCGTCCGCTGCGTCTTCAACGGCGTCACGTCGGAGGAATTCGAACCGGTCGCCAAGGCCGACGACGCCTCCGACGTGGCCTATGTCGGCGAATTCCGGCGCATCAAGGGCGCCGACCTCCTGATCGACGCGGTCGCCAAGCTGCGCGCCGACGGCAAGCCGGTGACGCTGACGCTCGGCGGCGACGGCGAGGAGTTCGAACGGCTCAAGGAGCAGGTGAAGCGGCTATCGCTCGGCGACGCCGTCCGCTTCATCGGCCACGTCAAGGCGCGCTACGGCTTCTCGAAGGGCAGCGTTCTCGTGGTGCCGTCACGGGGCGATTCGATGCCCTATGTGGTGATCGAGGCCGGCGCGGCGGGAATTCCGATGATCGCCGCCAATGTCGGCGGCATCCCGGAGATCTTCGATACCCATACCGACGCGCTGTTTGCGCCCAGCAACGCCAGCGCGATGGCCGACGCCATCAAGGCCGCACTCGACAATCCCGCCGCGACCGCGGCGCGCGCCGAGCAACTGCGCGAACGGATTTCCGAACATTTCTCGCAAAGCGCGATGGTCGAGGGCGTGCTGGCCGGCTATCGCGACGCATTTGCCAAACATTAACCATTTCTTGCACACGTAACCGTTTCTTCCGATTTGTCCCCTTAACTCACGTCCAGGGGAATTTCGCTGCTGCGCGCGGATGCTCATCTGCAAGCACAGGAATGGACGTGGACTCGTGGAACCGTTTAACGCACGCTCGATGCTGGATGCCGCTGCGTCTGCGACGGCCGCTCAGCCGCAGGTCGAACGCCGCCGCCGCCTGTCGCCGGCAGCGCTCGCCATTACCAACCAGAAAGTTCGCAGCGCCTACTCGCCGGTCGTGATCGCCGGCGTGGTTCGCCTTGCCGATTTCGTGCTGCTCAGCCTGGTCGGCGTCGGGCTCTATTTTGCCTATGTCAGGCCGCTCGCCATCCATTGGGGATATATCGCATCGATCCTCGGCATGTCGGCCGCGGCGGTGGTCTGCTTCCAGGCCGCGGACATCTACCAGGTGCAGATATTCCGCGGCCAGCTCCGCCAGATGACGCGGATGATCTCGTCATGGGCGTTCGTGTTCCTGCTATTCATCGGGGTCTCCTTCCTGGTCAAGCTCGGCGGCGAGGTCTCGCGGGTCTGGCTGTCGTCGTTCTTCTGCGTCGGCCTCGCGGTGCTGATCGCCGAACGGCTGGCGCTGCGCTCGATGGTGCGCGCCTGGGCGCATGACGGCCGGCTCGACCGCCGCACCATCATCGTCGGTGCCGACCAGAACGGCGAGAAGTTGATCGAGGCGCTCAATGCCGACGATGATTCCGACATCCACGTGCTCGGCGTGTTCGACGACCGCAATGACGCCCGCGCCATGGAGACCTGCGCCGGCTCACCGAAGCTCGGCAAGGTCGACGACATCGTCGAATTCGCCCGCCGCACCCGCGTCGACCTCGTGCTGTTTGCGCTGCCGATCTCAGCGGAGACCCGCATCCTGGAGATGCTGAAGAAGCTCTGGGTGCTGCCGGTCGACATCCGCCTGTCGGCCCATACCAACAAGCTGCGCTTCCGCCCCCGCTCCTATTCCTATGTCGGCAAGGTGCCGACGCTCGACGTGTTCGAGGCGCCGATCACCGACTGGGATCTGGTGCTGAAATGGCTGTTCGACCGCGTGGTCGGCGGCCTGGCCTTGCTTGCGGCACTGCCGGTGCTCGGACTGGTGGCGCTTGCGGTGAAGCTCGACAGCCCCGGGCCCGTGCTGTTCCGCCAGAAGCGCTTCGGCTTCAACAATGAGCGGATCGACGTCTACAAGTTCCGCTCGCTCTACCATCACCAGGCCGATCCGACCGCCTCCAAGGTGGTGACCAAGAACGATCCGCGCGTTACCCGCGTCGGCCGCTTCATCCGCAAGTCCTCGCTCGACGAACTGCCGCAGTTGTTCAATGTCGTGCTGAAGGGCAATCTCTCGCTGGTCGGCCCGCGTCCGCACGCCGTGCAAAGCAAGCTGGAAGGCCGCCTGTTCGACGAGGCCGTCGACGGTTACTTCGCCCGCCACCGCGTCAAGCCCGGCATCACCGGCTGGGCGCAGGTCAACGGCTGGCGCGGCGAGGTCGACACCGACGAGAAGATCCAGAAGCGCGTCGAATACGACCTCTATTACATCGAAAACTGGTCGGTGCTGTTCGACCTCTACATCCTGCTCAAGACCCCCTTCTCGCTGCTGACCAAGAGCGAGAACGCGTACTGAGATCGATTGCCCTCGCTGATGCTCCTCGCAACGACGAGCGTCAGATTATGTACCTGTTGCGTTGCGTGAGTATCCGATGGCCTATGCGGCGACAGCCGGGACGTCCCATTCCCCGACATCGGCGCCGCCAGGCGTGCTGGCGCTGCAGCGGGCGCTGGTGTGGCTCGCCGGCGCCTCGATCGCCATCGTGTTCATCGAACCGAGCCCGTATGAACTCGTCACGTTGACCGCCTGCGTGCTGTTCTTTGGTACGGGCCTGCGCATGCAGCTCGTGTTCATGCCGCTGTTGTTCGCGCTGATCGTGCTCAATGTCGGCTACAGCATCGGCGCGGTGCCGTTCATCGACAAGCCGGAAGTGGTGAACTGGGTCCTCACCTCCTGGTACATGGCCGTCACCGTCATCTTCTTTGCGATGGTGATGTCGGAGGATACCGAAGCGCGACTCGACATGCTGCGCCGCGGCCTGATCGTCGGCGCGATGATCGCCTCGCTTGCAGGCATCGCCGGCTACTTTCATCTGGTGCCCGGCGGCTATGATCTGCTGACGCTGTATGACCGCGCCCGCGGCACCTTCAAGGATCCGAACGTGCTCGGCGCGTTCCTGATCCTGCCGGCGCTGTTCACGTTGCAAAGCGTGGTCTCCGACCGCTTCGGCAAGGCGTTCCGCAACGCGATCGCCTTTGGCATCATCTCGCTTGCGATCCTGCTGTCGTTCTCCCGCGCCGCCTGGGGCGGCCTGATCGTCACCGCGGCCTTCATGCTGGCGCTGATGGTGTTCACCAGCCGCTCGCAGGCGCAGCGCTCGCGCATCATCGTGATGACCCTGATCGCCGCGATCCTGGCCATTGCGCTGATCGCGGTGCTGCTGTCGATCGGCTCGGTCGCCGACATGTTCAAGCAGCGCGCGAGCTTCGACCAAAGCTATGACGAAGGCCGCTTCGGCCGGTTCGGCCGCCACATCCTCGGCGCCCAGATGGCACTCGAATTGCCGTTCGGAATCGGTCCGCTGCAATTCCACACCTACTTCCCCGAGGACACCCACAACTCCTTCCTCAACGCCTTCATGTCGGGCGGCTGGATCTCGGGCATCTGTTATCCGGCCCTGGTGTTCGTCAGCGCGATCATCGGCTTCCGCTACGTCTACAAGCGGGTGCCGTGGCAGCGCGATTATCTGGCGATCTTCTCGGCATTCCTCGGCATCGTCGGCGAGAGCTTCATCATCGATACCGACCATTGGCGGCACTTCTGGCTGATGCTCGGCACGATTTGGGGCATGTACGCGGCGACCGAGCGCACCCGCGCGACACCGGCCGAGATCAGCGACGAGACTTCGGCGGCAGCTTGAGCTCGGCGCGTTGCTCCGGCGGCATGTCGATCACCGCCTTCAATGCTTCCGTCGCTTCCAGCACGCCCTTGTAGCCGTCATTGGCGAAGCGCAGCAGCAGCCGCAGTTCGTCGTCGGTGTAGCGGCTCCAGAGCTTGAGCATCGCCTCCTGCATCGGGACGTAGAACTTGCCGATCTCCGCCGCCCTTTCCTCCACCACCGAGATGAAGACCTTGCGGCGGTCGCTCTCGTCGCGCTCGCGGCGCACGTAACCCGCCTTCTCCAGACGATCGACCACGCCGGTGATCGCGCCGGTGGTCAGGCCTGTGACTTCGGCGAGACGCCCCGCGGTCACCCGCCCTTCGAGATGCAAGATATCCATGCATTCCATGTCGGAATTGGAAATTCCGGCCATGTTTGCAACGGCTTGGCCGTACATCACGCCCTGCGCGGATGACCGGCGCATCGCCTCCTCAAGTTCCTGCATCAGCGCCGTGCGCGACTTCCCGCTTGACAAGGCTGCTCCCATATCTTACTCACCTTATATCTTATCTTCTAAGATAATTAGCCACTGACCTTTCAGTACCCCATACGGATGCATGGAGCAAGGCATGACCTCACGTCCCCGTAAAGCTCTGATCATCGGCGCCGGCATCGCAGGTCCGGTGACCGCGCTGTTCCTGACCCGCGCCGGCATCGAGGCCGAGCTCCATGAAGCATGGCCCTACTCCACCGGGATCGGCGGCGGCTTGCAGATCGCACCGAACGGCATGCATGTGCTGGCGGAGCTCGGCCTTGCCGACGAACTGATCCGCAGCGGCTCGGTCGCGGAGTCGTTCGATTTCTATTCGCAGGCCGGCAAGAAGCTCGGCTCGCTCAATCAGAACATGCAGCAGCGCTTCGGCCAGCCCGCGGTGAACATGTGCCGTGCGACCTTGAACGAGACGCTGATCGACAAGGCCTGGGCCTCCAACGTCTCGGTGTTCTTCGAGAAGAAGCTGGTGAAGATCGAGGATCGCGGCGACCAGCCGGTCATCGCCTATTTCAACGACGGCACCACCGCCGAGGGCGATTTCGTGATCGGCGCCGACGGCGTGCATTCGGCGGTGCGTCGGCACGTGATCCCGGATGGCCCGACGCCGTTCGACGCCGGGCTGATCGGTTTCGGCGGCTTCGTGCCGCGCGTCGTGATCGAACGTCTGCCGATCGGCCAAAAGATCGCGTCGACGTTCGGGCAAAGCGGCTTCTTCGGCTATGGCCTGTGCAGCCCCGATCCGGAAACTGGTGCGATGTGGTGGAGCACGCAGCCCTCGCACGGCATGACCGCGGCGGCCTACCGACTGCAGAGCCAGGACGCGATCAGGCAGCATCTGCGCGATTTTCACGCCGGATGGCACGCGCCGATCCCCGAGATCATCGAGGCCGCCGAGAACATCGTGGTGACCGATACGCTCGACGTCGCGACGCTGCCGACCTGGTCGCGCAAGCGCACGCTCCTGATCGGCGACGCCGCGCACGCCACCAGCCCGCACGCTGGCCAGGGCGCGTCGCTCGCGCTGGAGGACGCGCTGCGGCTCGGCATGCTGATGCGCGACGGCCAGGAGCTCGGCCTGACGTTCCAGGCCTTCGAGCACGAACGACGCCCGCGCGCCGAGAAGATCGTGGCGATCGCCCGCCGCAACGGCAACAGCAAGCGCGAGTTCGGCCCGACCGGTGCCTGGCTTCGCGATCACATGCTGAAGCTGCTTCTGCCGGTGTCGTCGAAGGGCATGGACTTCATGTATGCCTACAACCCGCGCGCGGCGGCTTAAGCCCTCGCCGTCATCACCCGCGAAAGCGGGTGATCCAGTATTCCAGAGGCGGTCATTATTGAGCCGACGGGCCGCGGCGTACTGGATCGCCCGGACGAGCCGGGCGATGACACCGGGGTAAGCGGCGAAAACCTACTTCTCGACCTCAAACGTCAGCCCGGCGTGATCCACCAGGCGCTTGATCAGCTTGTGTTGCATCGCCGCTCCCGGCGTCCAGAAGCCGGCGGCGACGTCGGGCGTATCGCGCAACAGGCAGATCGCGCATTCCGAGATCATCTTCGAGGTCGAGCCGTAGCCCGGATCGCGATCGCCCTTGATGCCGGCGCGGACCATGCGGCCGTCGGGCGCGACCGCGAGATAGAGCAGATCGTAGCGGCCGTTCTCCCGCTCTTCCTTCGACGGTCCCTCGCCCGGCTTCGGCGCGCTGGGCCCGGTCTTCTCCGAATTCAGTGCCATCACGCGTTTTGCATTGGCTTCGCCCTTCTCGCCGGGACCGGTCAGGACCATCTCGTCGTAGACGAACTCCTTGCCGTAGGGAAAGCCCATCAGCATGTTGGAGCGATGGACGTTGCGCGTGTTGATCAGCGCCATCATGAACGGCGCGGCCCATGAGTGCAGGTCGTCCTCATAGGCCGGCTTGCTGCCGCGCGGCTGCTTCGGGCCCTCGAAGCCCGGCGTCAATGCAAACGGGTTGTTGAGGATCGCGACCAGGCTCAAGTCCTTGGCGACCGCATCGAAGGTTGCCTTGGCGCTCGCGGCCGTGCCGCCGGACAGCGTGCCGCGCATGTCGCGCACCCGGCCCTTGACGCGCTGTGCCGGCGCACCGAATACCCGCTTGGCTTCCTCCTGGACGAAGAAGGCGCCGAGTTCGAACGGCACCGAGTCGAAGCCGCAGGAGAACACGATGCGCGCACCGCTCGCCTTTGCGGCGGCCTCGTGCTTGTCGATCATCTGCCGCATCCAGATCGGCTCGCCGCAAAGATCGAAATAGTCGGTGCCGCTTTCCACGCAGGCCGCGATCAGCTCATTGCCATAGAGCTGATACGGACCGACCGTCGAGATGACCGACTTGGTCTGCGCCAGCATCGCCTTCAGCGATGCGGCATCGCCGGCATCGGCAACGATCAGCGGCGTGTCGGCGGGCGCGCCGATCGCATCACGGACCGAGGCGAGCTTGTCCTTGCTGCGCCCGGCCATCGCCCATTTCAGGCTGCCGTCGCGATAATGCGCCGCGAGATATTCGGCGACGAGCTGGCCGGTGAAGCCGGTCGCGCCATAGATGACGATGTCGAGTTTCGACGAGGACATGGATCGGGCTCCCTGCGCAGCAAAAATGGGCGCTCCTTTTGTCATCGCGGGCGCGGCGACGCAATCAGCTATTTCTTGCAGTTATTTCTTGGCATAGGACACGCCCATGCCGGCGCGGACGTCGGCTTGGATGCCGTAGGGCGCGATCGGGTAGCGCAGGCCGTTCTTGGCAAGCTGCTTCATCCCCGCGATCGCCTTCACCAGATAGGCAGGCGGCAGCGCCATCAGCATCTCCTCGTCGGGCACGCCGCCATAGCGGCGCTCGGCGAAGCACGGCAGCGACAGGCTCGGCTCGCCGGTCTTCAGCGCCCGTCCCCACGAGTCCGCGCACGCGGTTTCGCCGACCACGCCCCACTCGAACTTCTTGTAGCCGGTGTACTGCAGCCCGTTGATCAGGATGATCATCTGTCCCGGCGTCGCATAGACGAGGCAGATGTCGGGCGGATTGAGGCGTCCGCTGGTCAGCGGGCTCACAGCCATCGCCTGGTACCGACCGTAAGGCACCACGTCGAGCGCCTCCTGGCGCTTGCGTGCGTCTTCTGCCGTGCCGTGCCAGACGCCGACATAGTTCTCGCCGGCAAGCCACTTCTCGTCCTGCGGCGCGAGCCCGATCACCGCGCGGCATTGCGCGCCAACCAGATCATCGCCGGTGATGCCGACGGTCCAGCCGAGCCGCGAGGCCATGCTGACGATCTGGTCCGTGGTGTGGACCGCCGACGGGCGGCGGATCTTCGGGATCGCCTCCATCTCCTCGACGCGCGCGAACATCTTGATGCCGATGACCGTGGTCTTCAGCCGCAACAGGTTGTTCAGGTCGGCCACGATTGCGGAGAGGTCGAACTGTTCCGGCGGTGTCTGCTGTTGCATGGCGAAAACTCCCGTGATCGGCGGCTTGGCGCCGCCTGTTGATTTGATGTTAGCCGGATTGGCCGAGGGAAGCGACAAGCTCGTGGCTGACCTCAACGTGCGGCCGGTCCCGGCAGCAAATCGTCGGTCTTGCCCGCCAGATGATAGGCGACCAGCCCGATCCACTCCCGTGTGCCGAGATCGGTGCGCGACAGGCCGTCGATCGCAAGCGTCGCGAAACCCATGACATTGCCGACGCGCCAGTCGACCGGATAGGCCTCGACATTGAATCCCGCCTTGCGGAACAGCCCGACCGACCGCGGCATGTGATAGGCCGACGTCACGAGCAGCCAGCGCTCACCCGGCTTGGGATCGACCAGCGCCTTGGAGAACTCGGCATTCTCCACCGTGTTGCGCGAGCGGCGCTCGATGGTCAATCGCGATTTGGCAATGCCGAGACTCTCGAACATCTCGGCGGCGTAGTCGGCTTCGCGCGCGTCGTTCGAGATCAGGTTCGCGCTGCCGCCGGTGAACACGAGGCGCGCGTTCGGATATCTGCGCGCGAGCGCCGCCGCCGCGATGACGCGATCCGCCGCAGTGCGCACCACCGGCGTGCCATGCGCAACCGACAAATCGGCATCGATCGAGCCGCCGAGCACGATGATGCCGTCGGGCGCGCCGCGCGAGGCGTCCCATGGCGGGAAGCGCTGCTCCAGGACGGAGATCAGGACATTGCCGAGCGGCGAGAAGCCGCAGATCGCGAGCAGCAGCAGCGAGCCAGCCATCAACCTGCGGCCAAGCCGAGCAAACCGCGTCAGCAGCAGAACAGCGCCGATCACGCCGATACCGATCAGGAAATTGATCGGCAGCAGTATGATGCCGAGCGTCTTGGAGAGCACAAAAAACAAGCGAAGCCTCTGCGAAGTTCTGCTACAGCGTCATACGCTGACCGAAGCGCAATCAAAAGCCGTCACATGACCCATCATCATCTGAAATCCAGTCCCGAAACCTGCCATTGGGGCTTCTTCGAAGCAAAGCTGAAACCGGTCCTGACCATCGCGAGCGGCGACGAGGTCACGATCGAGACCGTCAGCGGCGGCCCCGACGTGGTGCCGGACCGCGGCAAGTTTTATGTGCCGCCGGAGCTCGACGACATTCATGCGAAAAGCGAGCGGATGGTGCCCGGGCACATCCTGACCGGCCCGATCGCGGTCAGCGGCGCCGAGCCCGGCGACGTGCTCGAGGTCGATATTCTCGACGTCCAGTTGCGGCAGGACTGGGGCTACAATCTGATCAAGCCACTGTCCGGCACCCTGCCCGACGACTTCCACGAGACCCGCATCCTCAACATCCCGCTCGATCGCGCGCGCATGGTCGGCCGCATGCCGTGGGGGCTCGACCTGCCGCTGAAGCCGTTCTTCGGCGTGATGGGCGTGTCGCCGCCGCCGGCCTGGGGCCGCATCTCCTCGCTGATCCCGCGCGCGATGGGCGGCAATCTCGACAACAAGGAGCTCGGGGCCGGCGCCAAGCTGTATCTGCCGGTGTTCGTGCCGGGCGCGCTGTTCTCCTGCGGCGACGGCCATGGCGTGCAGGGCGACGGCGAGGTCTGCGTCACCGCGATCGAGACCGCGCTCACCGGCCGCTTCCGCCTGACCCTGCGCAAGGATCTCAAGCTCGCCTATCCGCGCGCCGAGACCGCCGACCATTACATGACCATGGCGATGGATCCCGATCTCGACCAGTGCGTAGTGCGGGCGCTGCGCGACATGATCGTGCTGCTCGGCGAGAAGCGCAATCTGTCGCGCGAGGACGCCTATACGCTGTGCAGCCTGGCTGCCGACCTCCGCGTCACGCAAACGGTCAACGGCTCCAAGGGCATTCACTGCATGATCGCCAAATCGGTCGTTCACGGCTGACGTCCGGTCGATAAGCGGCACTTGTGTTCCGCAAGCGCGGCTCGATACAATCCCCGTCCCAACGAACAAAAATGGACGGGGACGGACATGCTCAAGGACAGGCTTTCGCCGGCCGACGAGGCTGCGCGCGACAAGGAGATGCAGGAGACGCTCGCCGCCTGCCCGCGCATCCTCGATCTCATTGCCCGTGGTCCGCAGGGCGCGCCTGAGGCGGAAGCCGCGATCTATCTGCGTTCGCCGCTCGATCCCAATCCGGTCGTGATCTCGAACGATCATCTGATGGGCTGCATCAAGGCCGCCGAGACCTATTTCCGCAGCCAGGGCATCGGCAAGGACGACGCGGTCGCCGTCCTGCTCCCGGCCTGCCCCGCGACCGTGGTCGCGATCTTCGGCGCAGCCGCCTGCGGTGTCGCCGAGCCGCTCAATTTGCTGTTCACACGCGAGGCGATTGTCGCGCAGCTCAACGCCATCAAGGCAAAATTGCTGCTGGCGCCGCCGCCGGGCATGCCGGGCGGGCTCTATGAGCGGGTCGAAGGCTTGCAGCGCGAGGTGCCGTCGCTCCAGCGCATCGTGATCGTGCCGCTCGACGGCAGCATCGCGTTCGACGGCGAGGTGCTGCGGCCCGATCCTGCGTGGCGCGACGACTACGGCAAGTCCACGGACATGAGCGAGGCCGACCGCGTCGCGGTGATGCTGCCGACCGGCGGCACAACAGGTCATCCCAAGGTGGCGCGACTCACCAACCGCGCGATGGTCGCCTCCACCGTGTCCTCACGCATGGCACTCGATTTCCATCGCGGCGAGCGCGCGATGATCACGCTGCCGCTGTTCCATGTCGGTGGCTTGTTCTGCACGACGGCCAATTGCCTTTCCGCCGGCACGACGATTTTCATCCCCGGCCCGGCTGGCGCCCGCGATCCGGCGCTGATCACGCATTTCTGGAAGATCGTCGAGAAATACCGCGTCAACATCTCCGGAAACGTGCCGACCACGCTCGGAGCGCTGGCCGACATCCCGGTCGCGGACAGCGACATCTCGAGCCTCCGCGTCACCGCCACCGGGGCCTCGATCTGCCCGCCGGAAATCGAACGGCGTTACCTCGCGACCTGGGGCGGTGCCTGCGTCCAGCAGCTCTACGGCATGACCGAGCTCGCCGGCGCCATCACGCACGACGTGCACGGCGTGAAGCCGCGCGCCGAGAGCGTCGGCACCCGCAATCCGCTGGTCGAGCTCGCGATCCTCGACGGCGACAAGCTGCACACCGGGCCGTGGCCCTCGCCGGTCGGCGAACTCTTGACCAGGGGCCCGCAGGTGTTCGCCGGTTACGTCGACAAGAAGCAGACCGAAGAGGCGTTCCGCGACGGTTGGCTGCGCACCGGCGACATCTGCCGGATCGACGCCGACGGCTTCGTCTACATTCTGGGCCGCGCCAAGGACGTCATCATCCGCGGCGGCCATAACATCGACCCGCGGGCGATCGAGGATGCCGCGCTGGCGTTTCCGGGCGTGGCGCTGGCCGCGGCCGTCGGGCGTCCCGACGCCTATGCCGGTGAAGTGCCGATGCTGTTCGTCTCGGCGCAGCCCGGCGCCCATATCGATCCGAACGCGCTCGCCACCTTCGTGCAGGACAACATCCTGGAGCCACCGGCACGGCCGCGCATGGTCTCAGTGATCCCGGAGATGCCGGTCACACCGGTCGGCAAGATCTTCAAGCCGAAGCTGCGCGAGATCGCCGCCGGCGAGGCCGCGCGCGAGCTGCTGGTACGGGAAGGCTTGTCCGGCGAGGTCAGTGTCGAGGCCATCACCGACCCCTCCCGCGGGCTGTACCTGAGCGTGAGCGCGCCTGCGGAGAAGGCCGAAACGGCTGAGCGGCTTCTCAAGAAGTTCCCAGTCAAGGTCGAGTTACGATCCTAACACGCTCATTTATCTAACAAATTTTACATCGGCGGCGCGTCGGAACCAGCTTCCGGCGCGCGCGAGCGTACGCGTCCAGTTTCACAGCTCATGGCTTGACGGACTGCCATATCTCTAAATAGACTCTAAATAGATACTTTTCAGTACATGCGTTCAGGGTTAAGCGTTTTCTCATGGCTACAGAAAAGGCCGAAACCGACCGCGTCCCGGTCACGTTGGCACTCTCGACCATTGGTTACCTCGAGAAGCTGGTGAGACAGGGCACCCACGGCACGAGCGTCCCGGGCGTCGCACGGACATTGATCGAGGAAGGCATTCGGCTCGCCATCAAGGACGGGTTGCTTGCAATCCGCGACAACGGACGCACGCCCTGAGAGCATGATCCGGAAAAGTGGAAACCGGTTTTCCGAAAGGATCATGCTCAGGAACCAGGGGCGTGCGTGCCGGCGCGGCGGTTCAACACAGAACGTGGAACCGTCAGATGATTACCATCGAACCGAATCTTCAGCCTACCTGGACGCCGGAGCGCGTCGACCAACTCAAGATCTACTTTGAAGCCGGTCTCTCCTGCCGCGACATCGCCGTCAATATCGGCGTGAGCCGCAATGCGGTGATCGGCAAGCTGTCGCGGCTGAACCTCACGCGCACGACGCCGGACGAACGCCGGGCAAGGCGGAAGAAATCCACCGCGCACGCCGCGCAACGGGCGACCGCGAAGCAGCAGCTCCGGTTGCTGCAGGCGGCCTACGAACAAGAGCCCGACGATGCGCCTATCGTCAGCGCCAACAACTGCTCGCTCTTCGAGCTGAGCGAGCAACGTTGCCGCTGGCCGATCAGCACGCCCGGCGCCGATGATTTCTGCTTTTGCGGCAACACGCCGCTCGGCGGCATGCCCTATTGCTCCGGGCATTACCGCCTTGCGTATCAGGCGGGATCACGCCAGCGCGCGATGCGCGGGTAGCGTTTCGCGCGACGCGCACCGCGTCAAAACGGGAAGCAGGTCCGGTTCTGATCCATCAGAACCGGACCGCTGATCACCCGACCTTCCAGCCGGTCGCCGCCACGATGCCCTGGTAGAACTCCGGCGTATAGGCCTGCTCCGGGGTCTTGCGCACGCGCTCGTCGAGCAGATGCGCGTCGTCGCCGACCAGGATACGCCAGCGATCGGCCTTCACGCCGTCGAGGATGATCTTGGCGGCGGCAGCCGCCGAGGTCGGTGCCTCGTCATGGAAGATGCGAGCGCGGTCGAGCGCGAGCTGCTGGATGTCGGCATCCGACATCTTGGCGACGTCGATGCCCTGCCCTTGCAGACGCTGCCGGACCTGCTTGAGCTCGTCGGGATTGAGCTGGTCGGCGCCATTCTGCACCTTGCGCGAGTTCGACACGATCGAGGTGCCGATGTGACCGGGCATCACGACCGAGCATTTGACATGCGGCGCGTTGAGGCGGAGATCGTTGATCATCGCCTCGGTGAATCCCTTCACCGCGAACTTCGCCGCGCTGTAGGCGGTGTGCGACACACCCATGCCGACCGACGCCCAGAAGCCGTTGACGCTCGAGGTATTGACGATGTGCGCCTCGTCTGCCTTCACTAGCAGCGGCAGGAAGGTGCGAACGCCGAGATAGACGCCGCCCCAGCAGATGTTGAAGGTGCGCTCCCACTGCTCGCGCGTGTTGGTGAACAGGCTGCCGCCACCGCCGATGCCGGCGTTGTTGAACAGCAAATGGATCTTGTCGGTCGCCTGCTGCTCGATCAGCTCATCGCGAAAACGCTTGTAGTGATCCTCGATCGAGACGTCGGCAACGTGGGTGGTGATGCGCAGGCCCTGCGGCAGCTTCTCGACCTCGCAGAGCCGCTTGGTCTCGGCCATCGCCTCGGCCGAGACGTCGCACATCGCGACATTGCATCCTTCAGCAACGAGCTGCCGCGCCAGCTCGCGCCCCATGCCCGTGCCGCCACCGGTGATGACGGCAATCTTTCCGGCGAAATCCTTCATGTGAGATCCGTTCCTTCCTTGATTCTTCTTGCCCTGCTTGTTCTTGGTTCGGCTGGAGCGCGGATCGCAGCCCCAGCCGCTTGGCTGCGGCACTCTACATCACCGAATTATCGCGCAGCAACGGCGCCCGCCCTTCACGCGCAAGTGTGCCGCCAGCAGCAGATCAAGGCAGCCGTCGCTGCAACGACATCATTCCGCGTAGCGAACAATCCGATGTCGACAAGCGGAGACAACGATCGTGCAGATCCTGAACAGATTGGTCGCAACGACGCTGATGGCGATCGCGGCCGGCATTGCCGCTGCAGCCGCTGGCGCCGAGGCCACACCGCCGAAGCCGACAGCTCACGCTGATCAGATCAGACGGGCGCAGAAGCGGCGTGGCACAATACATCGTCATCACATGCGCGCTCTCAGATGCCGGGATAATGTCGCTCGATCTCGAACGCTTCTCCGCGCCCCGTGACGCCAGGTCGGAGCGCGGGACCGCTCCGCGCTATTCGGCCGTCTCAATCCGCACAGGCGCGCGCCGCCGCAGAACGCCGCCGGCGACGCTCAAGGCAAGCTTGAGCAGGCCGCGCCACGAGAAGTCGATGACCACCTCATGGTGCCGCAACCCCTTGCCGCCTTTCACCAGCCCGAGATCCCGGATCAAGCAGTAATGGCCGCTGCTCATCCGAGCCAGGCGGCTGTTCTTGAAGCGTCCCATGAATGACGAGAATGCACTGCGGATCGATTCCGTCAAATCTTGACGACATCGAATCGATGAGACGGTGCGGCCCCTGCTGCGAGCAGCTGTTTGCGACGGCTGCGCGCGCGGCACGATCGTCGAAGGCGGCCTGCGCCTTGAATCAAAAACCTCCGGCAGGGCATTGCCGGAGGTTTGGGAGGCTTAGCATGAGCTAAGAGCCATCATTCAATGTGTTGGCCGCCATCTATATAGTTTAGTAGATCAGGTAAGTAAATAAATTTGCCGCGAATGAATCGCATGGCACGTCTTCGTTGTTCGCCTGGACCGAAATGACGCAGCCAAGCGTCCGCTACCTGCTCCAGTCGAAGAAAAACCCCGGCAGTTGCCTGCCGGGGTTCTGTAGGACGTGATCAGATCAACCGGTATTACCAGTTGCGCTGAGCGCGGAAGAGCATCTGGACAGTGTCCTGATCCTTCAGCTCGTAGGTCGCGACCGGCTTGCCGATACCAGCCGAAGAGGTGGTGATCGTGCCGGCATACTTCTGATCGAGATGGACGTAGGTCACGTCGGCCGAGAAGGTCAGGTTCTTGACCGGGGTCCAACGGGTGATCACGCCGATCTGCGCGATGTTGTAGTCGGGGTTGCAGCTGGTCACGCCAGCGCCGCCACCGAAGGCGGTGCGGAACGTGCCACCGACGCCGCCAACGCCGCAGATGAGCGACTTGGCCGTGTCGTTGTACATGACCGCAGCGTAAGCACCGTAGATGCCGGTGTTCCAGTAGGGATCCCAGTTGTGGGTGTACGCACCGCGCATACCCCACGTCTTGATCGACTGCTGCTGACCGCCGGGGCCGAACACCGTGTCAGGCGCAGTGCCGAAGCCGACGCTGCCATACGCACCCGGGAGGTTCGAACCGCTGTAGATCGCGACCGAGCTAAACTGGCTGGCCAGTTCCTGGATGTTGTAGCGGGTCGCACCGTCGGTGTAGACGCCCTGGATGTTGATGGTGTCGCCGGGTCCGGTCGGGATGTTCTTGATCGACAGGGCCAGTGCACCAGCCCAACCCCACTTGTCGTCGGGATGACCGGTCAACTCGGTGCCGCCGTAGTAGGCAGCATGGTTGTCATGCGCGGCGACCGACGCCTGGAAGATACCCCAAGCCTGGTCGACCTTGAGCGCAGCGACGAAGTCCGGCGCGACCGTGCCGGCATAGTCGCTCGAACCGTAAGCGCCACCGACGCCGAGGTTGTTCACGCCAGCCTGCATGTACGCAACCTGGTCCTGTGCCGACAGGGCCAGCGACACGCCGTTGCCGAACTGCGCGGTGTAGGTGAACTGGTTGATGCCGTTGGTGGTGCTCACGCCACCGACGAGACCGTCGTAGTTGTTGCCCGGATAACCGTTCCAGGGAGCAGCGAACTGCGAGACCGCCTTGCCCATGGTGAAGCCGGCGAACTGGATGAAGGCGTAGTAGACGCCGACCGTACCGGCAGCAACGCCACCAGAGCCAGCGTTGTTCGGCGCAGCAGCGCTGCCGATCGCCGAATAGACCGACGAGCCATTGCCCTGACCGGTGTAGGTGTCCGAGGTCCAGGTGAACACCGCATCGAAATAGGTGCGGACCACGCCGTACTCGGTCGCGGTGCGCGTATCGATGTTTAAGTCTTCACGCGAACGCCAGGTGTAGCCGTTGGTGAAACGGTTGTTGGCACCGCTGGCGCCGTTGACGTTCGGGCCGTAGACGCTGTTGCCATTCACAACGACGTCGGCACGAACGAAGCCGCCCAGCTTGATGCAGGTGTCGGTGCCGGGGATGTAGTAGAAGCCCGGACCATAAAGCGAGCAAACCTTCACGTATTCGACCGCTTTGGCCTTAACGGGAAGATCGGCCGCCTGTGCCCCGCCGACCGCGACCAGCGCAGCGGCCGAGCCCAGAATAAGGCTCTTCGCCAATTTCATATCAAACCTCCAAGTTGCTCATATGCGTAGAGTCCGGGTCGCGAGCGCCCCGTGATCCTCCCGCATTGTCCAAGACCGTTTTCCCCAAACCTCGCACCCTCAGATCAATCTGTGGTGCGACGGACTTGAACGATCACCGCAACGGGACGATCGAGATTCCCCTACCGCCGGGTTCAATATGCATGGGCGAGTTGCCCAATCAAAATAGTTTATAAAGTCAGGAATGCGAATGCGGCCACACTGTGTCTCGCCGGCAACGCTCGACTTAAGCCCCTTACGTGCATGGGCAAATTTGTCGCACCCCCAATAGCCGAACCGTCACATACGCATCATAATTGCTTTACGTTCACTTGCCTTCCTGAGCGACTTACTAGAAAAAAAGTCCCGCCGACGCGGGAATCAAGAAATAAATCAGCACAAAGCTGAGTCGGCACCTAGGGAAGGGGAAGCTGTGTCAGTGACCAGGAAGGATCAGGCGCGCCTGCGCGCCATCGAGAATCTCGACATCATCAAACGCTTTACGCTCGAGATCTCGTCCATCAACTCGCATCTCGAACGGGTCCGCCAGCTCTGGGGCAAGGCGCTTGGCGTCAGCGGTCCGCAATGGATGATCCTGATCGCGATCTCGGACCTCGACAAGGATGACGGCGTGCCGATCAACGTGGTGTCGAAGCTGCTGCATGTCGATCCGTCGTTCGTGACCACGCAGTCCAAGCTGCTCGAGCAGAAGGAGCTGCTGCGCCGCGCGCCCTCTCCGGCCGATGCGCGCGTGGTCCGCCTGTCGCTGACCGACAAGACCCGAAAGCATCTGGCGGGTCTCTCCGGCCAGCACAAGGCGTTCAAGAAGACCGTGTTCGAGGAATTCAGCGAGCCCGAACTCGCCGAGTTCACGGCCAAGCTTGCGATGCTCAACAACCGTCTGGAAAAGGCCTGCCTGATCGCCGCGATGGATTTCGAGACCTGACGGTTGCCGCATCGGGCGGCAAGCAATGCCCGAATGCTCTCAAAAATCGCATGCTTTGAAAAATGGTCGGAGCGAGAGGATTTGAACCTCCGACCCCTAGTCTCCCAGACTAGTGCGCTAACCGGGCTGCGCCACGCTCCGATGCCGTTCCATTAGCTGCGATCCTGCGTTCGCGCAAGGCGGAGCAGGCCCTTTAAGCGCTGCAATCCGGCCCCGGTTCCCATGGCAGCTTCCTTGGCTCAGCCGTCCTTCATCGCCGCATCGATCAGCTGCCGGCAGGCGACCAGCTCCTGCAGCACGCGTTCGAGCCGCTCCCGATCGACTGGCGGAACGGTCGGGCGCACCGGCGGCGCAGCCGACGCCTTGCCCGGGTGGGCGTGCGCCTTGTAGGTCGACAGGATCGGATCCACGTCGGGATCGACGAATCGGTAGTCGATTCCCCCCTCGTCGCCGTCGCCCTCCTCGCCGTCGAAATCGAGGCCGTCATTGCTCTCGAGATCGTCGGGCTCGGCCATGCTGTTGCCGACCGCCTCCTCGACCGCGCCGAACGAGACGGCGGCGGTCTGGTCGGCGATGCCCTGCACCGACTTGATGCCGTGCTCTTTCAGGATCCGCTGCACGCCGCGGATGGTGTAGCCCTCGCCGTAGAGCAGGCGGCGGATACCCTTGAGCAGGTCGACGTCGTCGGGGCGATAATAGCGGCGTCCGCCGCTGCGCTTCATCGGCTTGATCTGCGCGAAGCGCGTTTCCCAGAATCTCAGCACATGCTGGGGAATATCGAGCTCATCTGCGACTTCGCTGATGGTACGGAACGCATCCGGCGCCTTGTCCAAATGCCCGCTCCTCTGGCTTCAATGCCTGGAGCCCTTTCCGTTCCGATCGAAACGGAGCTCCGGATTCTGGTTTTGGCGCGTTTTCTTCACGCGAACCGGGTATCCACTTCGCTTGAAAACGCGCTAGTCGGCCTTGCTGCCGTCGCCATTGGTGACGGCATGGCCATTGATCCGCTGCTTCAGGATCGCCGACGGCTTGAACACCATCACACGCCGCGGCGAGATCGGCACCTCGGTGCCGGTCTTTGGATTGCGCCCGATACGCTGGCCCTTCTTGCGCACCATGAAGGAGCCGAATGAGGACAGCTTCACCGTCTCGCCCTTTTCCAGGCAATCGGTGATCTCCTTCAGCACCAACTCGACAAACGCCGACGATTCCGTGCGCGACAGACCTACCTTTTGGTAGACCGCCTCGCACAAATCGACGCGCGTCACTGTTTTTCCGGTTCCTGTGGTCATCGCCTGCCCCGCACTCTCGGCGAACAATTTCTTGACTGAAATTAAAAGCTTAGCGCGCAATGGTCAACAGCGACCAGCATCCGGGCGCAGGAAAGATGCCGGCAACCTGCCGATACTCTTTGACGATGCGCTACCAGCGCACGAGCGCCGAGCCCCAAGTGAAGCCGCCGCCCATCGCCTCGAACAGCACAAGATCGCCCTTCTTGACGCGTCCGTCCCTCACGGCGACCGACAGCGCGAGCGGGATCGAGGCCGCCGAGGTGTTGCCGTGCTTGTCGACTGTCAAGACCACCTTCTGCGGCGCAATATGCAGCTTGTGGGCCGAGGCATCGATGATTCGCTTGTTGGCCTGGTGCGGAATGAACCAGTTGATGTCGTCGGCGGTAAAGCCGGTGGCGTTGAACGCATCGACGATCACATCGGTGATCATGCCGACGGCGTGCTTGAATACCTCGCGGCCTTCCATCCGGAGATGGCCGACCGTCTTGGTCGAGCCGGGACCGCCATCGACGAACAGCTTCGACTTGTGGCGTCCGTCCGAGCGCAAATGCGTCGTCAGCACGCCGGGATCGTCGGTCGTGCCGGAATGCTGCTGCGCTTCCAGCACCACCGCGCCGGCGCCATCGCCGAACAGCACGCAGGTACCGCGGTCATTCCAGTCGAGGATGCGCGAGAAGGTTTCGGCGCCGATCACCAGGGCCCGCTTGTGGGCACCGGCGCGCAGGAAATTGTCCGCGGTGGTCAGCGCAAAGACGAAGCCGGAGCACACCGCCTGCAGATCAAACGCGACGCCGTGGTTGATGCCGAGCCCGTGCTGGACAGCGACCGCGGTCGCCGGAAACGTGTTGTCGGGGGTCGAGGTCGCCAGCACGATCAGGTCGATCGACTGGGGGTCGATCTTGGCATCGGCGAGCGCGGCGCGCGCGGCATTGATGGCGAGATGCGAGGTGAACTCGTCATCGGCGGCGATGTGCCGCTCGCTGATGCCGGTGCGCTGCACGATCCAGTCATCGGACGTGTCGATTCGGCTCGCCAGTTCGGCATTGGTCAAAACCCGCTCCGGCAGATATGAGCCGCAGCCGAGCACTACCGAACGTATCGCAGTCACGAGACAGCCTCCTGCGCGGTCGGCGCCTTTACCAGGGCGCCGCCATCGCGGTTGAGCATCTGATTGATCTTGGTGAGGAGATCGTAGTGGGCCATCTCATAGCCAACATCCACCGCATAGGCAAAGCCTTCCGCGTTGATGCCGCCATGGCTCTTGACCACCACGCCGTTCAGGCCGAGCAGCAGGCCGCCATTCGACTTGTTGGGATCGAGCTTGTCGCGCAGCTTCTGGAACGCGCCGCGGGCAAACAGATAGCCGATCCGCGCCAGCCAGCTCGACGACATCGCCTCGCGCAATAGCGTGAACATCTGGCGCGCGGTGCCCTCGGCGGCCTTGAGCGCGATATTGCCGCTGAAGCCTTCCGACACGATCACGTCGGCGAGCCCCTTGCCGATCGCATCGCCCTCGACAAAGCCGATATAGTTGAACTGGGGCGCGTTCATCGCGCGCAGCATCTCGGCGGCCTCGCGGATTTCCCCATGCCCCTTGATCTCCTCGGACCCGATATTGAGCAGGCCGACGGTCGGCCGTTCGAGGTTGAACAGCACGCTCGCCATCGCGCTGCCCATCACCGCCAGCGTCGCCAGATGGCGGGCGTCGCCGCCGATCGAGGCTCCGAGATCGAGCACCACCGAATCGCCTCGCAGCGTCGGCCACGCCGCAGCGAGCGCCGGGCGGTCGACGCCCGGCAACGTCCGCAGATTGATGCTGCCCATCGCCATCAGCGCGCCTGAGTTGCCGGCGGAGACCGCAACGTCGGCCTCGCCGTGCTTCACCGCATCGATCGCCAGCCACATCGACGATGCCCTGCGGGTCCGCCGCAGCGCCTGGCTTGGCTTCTCGTCATTCTTCACCGCGACGTCGGTATGGATCACCTTCGATACCGCCTTCAGCGCAGGATGTTTCGCAAGCTCCGGCTCGATCTGGGCCCGGTCTCCGACCAGCAGGAATTCGCTGTCGGGATGACGGCTCAACGAGATCGCGGCGCCGGGAATGACCACCGATGCGCCGACATCGCCCCCCATGGCGTCAAGCGCGATTCGAACCTTATGAGGCATGAACGTCCCGGAAGCCTGCTCTCCCACAGCCCTTCAGATGAAGACCGCGAGCTTGAAGTCACCGCCGTCAACGGCGCGCGGCGAAACGCCGGGCCGCGACAATAGCGTGTCCGCGGTCCGACACAACCTCTTGACCACAAACAAGCGAGGCGCGGAACCGTCACGCAACACATCAAGACATAACAGAAATACATGATATTTCAAACTATTATGACACTTACTTGAAGTAACTGGGAACATCCCTCGCGCAGGCCTGCAGGCAAGCCATCCCCTCAAATGTTGGAGCTGGCTGCCCTCAAGTTTCGTCGGCTTGCCTCAACTCCCCTCAACTTCCCTTGGGCTTCTTGCCATCAGCCTTTTCCTTCAGCGCCTTGAGCGCGGCAAAGGGGTGATTTTCCGGATCAGGCGCTTCAACCCCCTGTTCAAAGACCGCACCCGCCTTGCGCGGATAAGGGTCTATGCCGAGAAACAACGCATCGGTGGCGAGACGGCCGATGTCGATGAAGCCGCCGACGATCGGCTCCGGCGGGTCCGGGGTCTCCTCATCGCCCTGCTCGGCGTCGTCGACGAGGTCGGCCATCTCCGGGATCTGCTCGGGCGGCGCGAACACCACATCGATCGGCTCGTCGATCTCGTTCTCGATCGGATCGAGCGTCACCACGCAGATCTGCCCGACCCTCGCCCAAACCCGGCCGGTGACGTGGCAGCTGCCGTCGCGCTTTGGCTGCAGATCGAACGCCGCCCGCGCAGAGACGACCTCGCGCAACTCGCCGACCTCGGCGATCGCCTTGCGCGTCGCCTCGTCGGCCACGATCTCGCGATGCAGCCCGGTATCCGGGATCTGCGCGATGTTGACGAGAACGCGCCAAGGGTCTCGCGCGGCATCGGGCCGTCCTGTGCTGCCGCCGCTCATGCCGTGGTCCTCGCAGCCTGCGGTGCCGGGAAGCGCCATGCCCCCTGGGTCAGCGCCGCGAGGTCCGCGCGAGCCAGCACCGCGATCGCCTCTCTGGCATAGACGGCCAGTTCGCGGGCCTTGTCGACGTTCTGACCATTGAGGATGTTCTTGCAGAGCGCCTGGGCCAGGGCCTCGTCGCTGTCGGTCAGCGCCAGATCATAGGCCGCGGTGCGGCCGTAGAAGGCCTCGCCGAACGCCTGCATCCGCTTCGGCACCGTGAGATCGCCGACGCCCATTTCCCGGAGATTGTCGTCCATGTCGATGCAGAAATGATCGAACAGGGCCTGCGACAGCCCCACACCGCCTTCCGCGGATTTCAATCGCCGCAGCACCAGCCACAGATGCATCAGAATCAGGTCAAACCGGCCATTAACCGTGTCCGGAACGCCCAAGTCACGGTAAAACAACGGTTCTCGCGCCTGCGTCACGATCATGCCATAGATGGTCTCAATGGTGCTGCGCGCGGGCACCCGGGGTCTTCTGAAGTGATTGAACGGCCAAAGCATGACGGGTTCCGGCTGCCGGCCCCCCAAAGAACGCCTGTTGAGGGTTCGCCCATTGGAGTTCGGCATGATTGCAATTCATTGAGCTGCCCGGTACGTCAATGCTCCGGCCGATGCAAGGGGACGGATCAGTTCCGCCGATGAACCACACTCTTCCAAGACAGTCTCGCACGGCTTCCGCGCGCGGTTTCTTCATGCGCTTCCGCGCCATCGCGGTCGTTGGTCTGTTCTGCGCCGCCGCGCTCGGCGGCTGCGCCGGCGAGCAATTCCAGAAGGGCTACATCCTGCCCGACGGAGCGCTCGAGCAGATTCCGATCGGCGCAAGCCAGGATCAGGTGCTGATCGTGCTCGGCACCCCCTCGACGGTCGCAACGCTGGACGGCGAGGTGTTCTATTACATCTCGCAGCGGACCTCGCGGCCGGTTGCCTTCATGAACCAGCGCGTGGTCGACCAGCGCGTCATCGCGGTCTATTTCGACAAGAACCGCCAGGTGCGCCGGCTTGCCAATTACGGTCTGAAGGACGGCAAGATCTTCGACTTCGTCAGCCGGACCACGCCGACGTCGGGCCAGGAAATGTCCTACCTGACACCGCTCTTCAAGCTGCTGAGCTTCAACTAGAGCATGATCCGGACAAGTGCGAAGCGGTTTTCCGAAAAGATCATGCTCAAAAAATAAGTCCTGAAGGACTGCGCCAGTTTGTCGCTTGCCCCACGGGCAAGCGGTCCCCTACGCTTGCTCGCAAACAAGAAGCCTGAGCAGGGGGTAAGCGCGTGAGTGCCAAGAGACTTTCCCGTCGTACGCTATTGTCGGGCACGACCGCATTGTCTGCGGCGGCGATCCTGCCGCGTGCCAGTCTCGGTGCCGGCGACTGGCGACCGTCCGAGACGGTCCGGATCGTCGTGCCAGCGGCGGCCGGCGGCTCGACCGACGTGATGGGGCGGCTGCTGGCGGCGCATTTGCAGCCGCTCTGGGGCCAGTCGGTCGTGGTGGAGAATCGCTCCGGCGCCGGCGGCACCATCGGCACATCGGAGGTCGCGCGCAGCAAGGGCGACGGCCACACCATCCTGATCGGCAATCCCGGCCCCAACGCGATCGCTTTCAGCATCTTCAGGAACCTGACCTACAAGGCCGACCAGTTGCAGGCGGTCTCCAACATGATCCGGATCCCGAACATCGTCTCGGCGCATCCGTCGACCGGCATCAAGTCGATCCCCGAATTGATCGCCTATCTGAAGAAGAGCCCCGACAAGCTCACCTACGGCTCGTCCGGCACCGGGCAAAGCCCCCACCTCACCGGCGCCTGGTTCCTGCAACTCACCGGGCTGAAGATGACGCATGTGCCGTTCCGCGGCGCCGGCCCCGCGCTGCAGGCCGGGCTCGCCGGCGACATCCAGATCCTGTTCGACAATCTCTATCCGTCGCTGCCGCAGGTGCAGGACGGCAAGCTGAACGGGCTCTGCGTCACCACGGCCGAGCGCAGCGAGTCCGCGCCCAATCTGCCTGTGATGCGCGAGGGCGCGCCGGAGCTCGCCAAATTCGACGTCGCCTCATGGTTCGGCGTGTTCCTGCCGAAGACGGCACCGGCGCCCGTGGTCGACGAGCTGAACCGCCAGATCAAGGCGATGCTGGAGCGCGATGACGTCAAGAGGAACATCAGTGGCATGGGCGCCCGCGCCGACTACGGCACACCGCAGCAATTCTCCGATTTCGTCAGCGCGGAGACCACGAAGTTCGCCGCCATCATCGAGAAGGAAGGCTTGCAGATGGAGGTCAAGTGACGGCGCAGCCGTCATTCCGGGGCGATGCGAAGCAATTGCGCACCTGTGGTTCGGTCCTGCGGACCGCCTCGGAATGACAGGAAGAGCACGGTGCGGCTCATGCTACTATGACTTGTTGATCTTCTTGATCTTGGCGTCGGTTGCTTCCATCGACATCGCCAGTTCCAGGATCGCCTGCGACAACAGCTCGATGGCCTCCTTCTGATCCTGCGACTTGGAGGCGCGGAGCGCATAGTTCCGTGCGGATGAGAGCGACATCGATTGATCTCCGTGTTGTTCGCGTCAGGTTGTCGGCGGATCTCGTTGGCGGAAAGCCGATCAGTTCGGCAGTACACCGAACCAAGTCCCTGCAAAACAAAAACCCCGCGGCTTGCACCGCGGGGTTTTGCATTCGTTCGTTTCGCGCCGCTCGGTGCGCCAAGAACTTAGTGCGCCAGAATCGCCAGCAGCAGCAGCGCCACGATGTTGGTGATCTTGATCATCGGGTTGACCGCCGGGCCCGCCGTATCCTTGTAGGGATCGCCGACGGTGTCGCCAGTCACCGCGGACTTGTGGGCGTCGGAGCCCTTGCCGCCATAGTGGCCGTCCTCGATGTACTTCTTGGCGTTGTCCCAGGCGCCGCCGCCCGAGGTCATCGAGATCGCGACGAACAGGCCGGTGACGATAACGCCGAGCAGCATGGCGCCGACCGCGGAGAACGCCGCCGATTTGCCGGCCGCGCCGCCGCCCGCGATCGCATAGATCACGAAGTAGACGAAGATCGGCGACAGCACCGGCAGCAGCGACGGGATGATCATCTCCTTGATCGCTGCCTTGGTCAGCAGGTCGACCGCCTTGCCGTAGTCCGGCTTGTCGGTGCCCTGCATGATGCCGGGCTTCTCGCGGAACTGACGGCGCACTTCTTCAACGATCGCGCTGGCGGCACGTCCCACCGCCGTCATGCCCATCGCGCCGAACAGATACGGCAGCAAGCCGCCGAACAGCAGACCGACCACGACGTAGGGGTTGTTGAGCGAGAAGTCGGGATTGACCCCCTTGAAGTAGACGTGGTTGGCGGAGTCGCTGATGAAGAATTTGAGGTCCTGATTATAGGCCGCAAACAGCACCAGCGCACCGAGACCGGCGGAGCCGATCGCGTAGCCCTTGGTCACCGCCTTGGTGGTGTTACCGACCGCGTCGAGCGCGTCGGTCGACTTGCGCACTTCCTTGGGCAGACCCGCCATCTCGGCGATGCCGCCAGCGTTGTCGGTGACCGGGCCGAAGGCGTCGAGCGCGACGATCATGCCGGCGAGCGCCAGCATGGTGGCAGTTGCGATCGCGATGCCGAACAGTCCGGCCAGGCTGTAGGTGATCAGGATGCCGGCGATGATGACGAGCGCGGGGAGCGCGGTCGCCTCCATCGAGATCGCGAGGCCCTGGATCACGTTGGTGCCGTGACCAGTAACCGAAGCCGCCGCGATCGACTTCACCGGACGGTAGTCAGTGCCGGTGTAGTATTCGGTGATCCAGATGATCAGGCCGGTGACGACGAGACCGACCACGCCGCACTCGAACAGCGCCATGCCGGTGTAGTCGACGCCATCGAGCTTGCCGAAGCCGATCAGCCAGTTGATCACGGCCGCGACGCCGACCAGCGACAGGACGCCGGTGGCGATCAGGCCCTTGTACAGGGCGCCCATGATCGACTGGCTGGCGCCGAGCTTGACGAAGAAGGTGCCGATGATCGAGGTGATGATGCAGATGCCGCCGATCGCGAGCGGCAGCGTCATCATGTTCAACAGGATCGGTGTCTTGGCGAAGAAGATCGCCGCGAGCACCATGGTGGCGACCGCGGTCACCGCATAGGTCTCGAACAGGTCCGCCGCCATACCGGCGCAATCGCCGACATTGTCGCCGACGTTGTCGGCGATGGTGGCCGGGTTGCGCGGATCGTCCTCCGGGATGCCGGCCTCGACCTTGCCGACGAGGTCGCCGCCGACGTCCGCACCCTTGGTGAAGATGCCGCCGCCGAGACGGGCAAAGATCGAGATCAGCGAGGCGCCGAAGCCGAGCGCCACCATGGCGTCGACCACGGTGCGGCTACCGGCTTCCAGCCCCATGAACTTGACCAGCACGATGAAGTAGATGGTGACGCCGAGCAGCGCGAGACCGGCAACCAGCATGCCGGTGATCGCGCCTGCCTTGAAGGCGAGCTCGAGGCCGCCGGCAAGCGAGGTGGTCGCCGCCTGCGCGGTGCGGACGTTGGCGCGCACCGATACGTTCATGCCAATGAAGCCGGCCGCACCCGACAGGATGGCGCCGATCGCAAAGCCGATCGCCACCAGCAGGCCAAGGAAGTAGGCCAGCACCACGAAGATCACGATACCGACCATGCCGATCGTCGTGTATTGCCGCCGCAGATAGGCTTGTGCGCCCTCGCGCACCGCGCCCGCGATTTCCTGCATGCGGGCATTGCCCGCATCCGCGTTCAAGACCGACTGCGTCGCCCAGATCGCGTAGACGATGGAAAGCGCCCCGCAGAGCACAATCAACCATAAAGCTGTCATTGAATGTTGCCTCAGATCCTTGATGTAACCCCCGCGCCTTCCTTGTGCCGCTAGGGGGCGGCAGGCGCTTATTTTGCGAGGACAATCCTCCCCAAAAACGGATTGCCTCAAATCGGGCGCGACCTTGCCAAAATCGTTACCGCTGTGCAACGCCACCTACGGCCGAAAACGCCGATATCGGCAGCAATTTAGAGGGAAAGTCGGCGCGTTTCGGCCGGACGTTCTAGAAATGGCTGTAGGACAGCCGCTTCAGCGCCAGTTCCCTGCCCTGTCCGTCGAGAAAGCTTGGCGGTGACAAGCCTGCAATGAGGCCGCCGATGGCGGTGACCGCGACCTTGGCCTGCCGTGCCTCGCGCACAAAGGCGTCCGCGCGATCGCCCGGGACCGCGCACAAGAGCTCGTAGTCATCGCCGCCGGCCACCAAGGTCTCGACACCGATCGTCTTGCGCACGAGCAGCCTCGCGGCCGCAGGCGACAATGGGATGCTCGGCACATTGATCACGGCCGTCACGCCACTGGCTGCGCAAAGCTTGGCCAGGTCGCCGGCGAGACCGTCGGACACGTCCATCGCCGCGCTCGCGTAGTTGCGGACGGCCTTGGCAAGGGCGTTGCGCGGCTGCGGAACTCGGTAGCGCGCCGCAAGAAAATCCCGGCCGGCGGCATCGTCGGCCAGTGCCGCCGCAACCGGACCGCCTCGGAGCACATCGAGGCCGAGCGCGGCATCCCCGATCGTACCGGTCACGAACACGCGGTCGCCGGCCTTTGCGCCTGCGCGGTGCACCATCTTGCCCTGAGGCAGTCGCCCGAACGCGGTGATCGAGATCATCAGCGGCCCCGGCGTCGCCACCGTGTCGCCGCCGAGCAGCGGGCAGCCGTAATGGCCGGCGTCCTCACCGAGCGCTTGGGCAAACGGCTTGAGCCAGGCCTCCTCGGCGTGGCGCAGCGCCAGCGTTAGCACGAAGCCGGCCGGTATCGCGCCCTTGGCCGCGATGTCGGACAGGTTCACCCGCAGCGCCTTCCGCGCCAGCGTGTCGGGCGGATCGTCGGCAAGGAAATGCACACCCTCGACGATGGCATCGGTGGTGACGACGATGTCCTCGCCGGCCGCTCTCAGCGCGGCGGCGTCGTCGTCGAGCCCGAACGCACCCGGGTCGGTCGCAAGCGGCTTGAAGAAGCGCGCGATCAGGGAGTCTTCGCCGGATGGACCGTCCTGACGCTCTGCCATATCGCGCGCCTTCCCCTCCGCTGTCATCGCCCGGCTTGACCGGGCGATCCAGTACGCCGCGCAAGCTGTTGGTGCCAATCACCGCCGCGTATTGGATCACCCGCATGCGCGGGTGATGACGGCGGAATACGTGGTTCAGCCCCGCACAAACTCGTCGCCGCGGAACTGACGTGCGATCTGGTCGAGCACAGCGTTGACCATGCCGGTCTCGTCCTTCTCGACAAAGGCGTGCGCGACGTCGACATATTCGGAAACCACCACGCGGCCCGGCACGTCCCGGCGATGCTCGAGCTCGTAGGACCCTGCCCGCAGCACCGCGCGCAGGATCGCGTCGATCCGCTTCAGCGGCCAGCCCTTCGACAGCGCTTCGTCGATCAGCGGATCGAGCTTGGCCTGGTCGCGCACCACGCCGGAGACGACGTCGCGGAAGAACGCGGCTTCCGCCGGCAGGTATTTCTCGCCCTCGACCTCGTTGCCGAGCCAGTGGCTCTCGAACTCGGCGAAGATGTCGTTGATGCCAGCGCCGCCAATGTCCATCTGGTACAGCGCCTGCACGGCGGCGAGCCGTGCAGCGCCGCGCCGGTTGGCTTTCCTGTCGGGGGCTTTCGCAGGCTTCTTGTTGTTAGCCATGGTCAGGCCTTTGCCAGGCGGCGTTTGATCCGCAGCATCGCGATCGCCGCGCGCGCGGCGTCGCCGCCCTTGTTCAACTCGCTGGCGCGCGCCCGCGCCCAGGCCTGCGCCTCGGTGTTGACGGTGAGGATGCCGTTGCCGAGCGGGAATTTCCGGCTCACGGCCAGATCCATCAATCCACGCGAGGACTCCTGCGAGACGATCTCGAAATGGATGGTGTCGCCGCGCACCACGCAGCCGAGCGCGATCGCCGCGTCATAGGGCTTGCCGTTCGCCGCCGCGGCATCGATCGCAATTGCGATCGCGGCCGGAATTTCCAGCGCGCCCGGCACCGTGAGCACGTCATGGGTCGCGCCGGCCGCCTTCAGCTCGGCGAGCGCGCCTTCCAGCAGCGCATCCTGGATATCGTCATAAAACCGGGCCTCGACGATCAGCACGCGTGCGCCGGTGATGTCGGTCTGGTCCTTCAGGGGTGCGCGCCGCGCGTCAGCCATTGCAATACCAATCGGAACCTGGGGAGGAGTTGTGCTGCGTTTTAGGCGCAGCGGACGGTAAAGCCAAGGGCAATACTGGCCCGGATGTCACCGCGATCAGCCCGATTTTTCAGGTCGGCTTGGCGTGCAACGCATGGGCCATCCGGCCGGAAGCCACCCGAGGTGAACAGGCAGATAAGGACGTCTGTCTCGGCCGCAATGCCGAGGCCGGGGCTATTTCATCTCCGACAGCCGCGCGGCATAACGGGCCATCAGGTCGACCTCGATATTGACCTCGCTGCCGGCCTTCCAGCCGCTCAGGGTCGTGACCGAAAGCGTATGTGGAATGATCAGCACCGAAAAGGTGACGTCGTCGACCGTATTCACGGTCAGCGACACGCCGTCCAGCGTGATCGATCCCTTTGCCGCGATGAAACGCGCCAGTTCGCGACTGGTTCGCAGCTCGAAGCGCGCCATGTCGGGCAGATCGTCGCGCTTGACGATGGTCGCGATCCCGTCGGCATGCCCGGCCACGATGTGCCCGCCGAGTTCGTCGCCGATCTTGAGCGCGCGTTCGAGGTTGAGCCGGCCGCCCTGCGCCCAGTGCCTGGCGGTGGTCATGCCGAGCGTCTCGGCCGCAGCATCGACATCGAACCAGGTCTTGCCGCCAGCCGTGCCCGAGGCGACCACGGTGAGACAGACGCCATTGCACGCGATCGAGGCGCCGTCGGCGATCGTGGTCTGGTCGTAGTCGCAGGCAATCCGCATCCGGTGCAGTTGCCCCTGCGCCACCGGCTTCAGGCTTACGATCTCACCGATATCGGTAACAATTCCGGTAAACATTACGCACGCTCGTAGATCATGAGACTGTCGTTATCGAGGATTTCGCTAGCACGAACCCGGAAAGCGGGCGACTGCGTGATTGCGGCAAGCGGCATTGCGTCCAGCGCGGGAACGCCATCGGCACCGATTGGTTCAGGTCCGCGCAACAGCCAGATTTCATCGACAAGGCCGGCTGCCACGAAAGAATTTGCCACGCGTGCGCCGCCCTCGACCATCAGCCGCGTGATGCCCTTCTCGGCCAGTGCATGCAACACCGCCGGCAGATCGAGCCCCGGCTGCGCGCTGGACGCAACGCGGATCACCTCTGCCCCGGCAGCGCCCAGCTTCGTCGCGGCCGGCGCCTCGGCAAGATCCGATGTCATCACCCAGAGCGGCGTCTCGCGCGCCGAATGCACCAGGCGGCTGTCGCCGGAGATCCGCAGTGCGCGATCGAGCACCACCCGCACCGGCGAGCGCGCCGCCATGCCGGGCAACCGGCAGGTCAGGAGCGGATCGTCGGCCTTCACCGTGCCGATCCCGACCAGGATCGCATCGCTCTGCGCGCGCAACAGATGCACGCGCCTCTGCGAAGCCTCCCCGGTAATCGCTACCGGCTTGTGGCCACCCGCTGCAATCTTGTCGTCGGCGGACACCGCGAGCTTGAGGATCACGTGCGGGCGCTTGTCCGTGATACGGCGGAAATGGCCGCCATGGTCGCGCGCGGCCTCCGCCGCGCACAGTCCGACATCGACCGCGATCCCTGCAGCGCGCAGTTTCGCGTGCCCCTTCCCGCCGACATCCGGATTGGGATCCTCGATCGCCGAGACCACGCGGGCAAGCCCGACCGCGACGATGGCATCCGCGCAAGGCGGCGAGCGGCCGAAATGCGAGCAGGGTTCGAGCGTGACATAGAGCGTGGCGCCGCGCGCCGCGTCACCCGCGCGCCTCAATGCCTCGACCTCGGCATGCGGGCGGCCACCGGGCTGGGTCCAGCCGCGGCCGACAATCACGCCATCCTTGACAATGACGGCGCCGACCGCCGGATTGGGCCAGGTGCGCCCAAGCCCGCGGCGGCCGAGCGCGAGCGCAAGCTGCATGAAGCGCAGATCGGCGGCCTTTGCCGTTTCCTTTGCCTCTTTGGCCTTCTGCCCGAGCTGCTCTTCCAGAATGCGGAAGATCATTTTCGCAACGTCGCGATCCGCGGGTCCTCTTCGCCGGTCAGCTCGTCGAGCACGGCCTCAAAGTCCTTGGCCTCGCGGAAATTCCGATAGACCGAGGCGAAGCGCACATAGGCGACGTCGTCGAGCTGGCGCAGATGCTCCATCACGATCTCGCCGATCGCCTCCGAGGAGACCTCCGCCTCGCCGCCGCTTTCGAGTTCGCGGACGATGGTGGACACCATCTTCTCCACCCGCTCGGACTCCACCGGGCGTTTGCGCAATGAGATCTGCAGCGAACGCACCAGCTTGTCGCGGTCGAACGGCACGCGGCGGCCATTGCGCTTGATCACGGTCAGCTCGCGCAGCTGCACCCGCTCGAAGGTCGTGAAGCGGAAGTTGCAAGCGATGCAGACGCGCCGCCTGCGGATAACCGCGGAGTCCTCGGTCGGACGCGAGTCCTTGACCTGCGTATCGAGAGAATTGCAGCTCGGGCAGCGCATCCGATGGGACCTCTAACAGCGACCCTGTACTTTACTGGTAGATCGGGAAGCGATCGGTCAGCGCCTTGACGCGTTCCTTGATCGCGGCCTCGACCAGCGGCGCCTTGCCGTCCGGCGACTGCGCCAGCGCGTTCAGCACTTCCGCGATCATACCACCGACCTGCTTGAACTCGGCGACGCCGAAGCCGCGGGTGGTCGCAGCCGGCGTACCGAGACGCAGGCCCGAGGTGACGAACGGCTTCTCGGGATCGAACGGGATGCCGTTCTTGTTGCAGGTGATCGCAGCGCGCACCAGCGCCTTCTCGGAGATGTTGCCCTTCAGTCCCTTCGGCCTGAGGTCGACCAGCATCAGATGGTTGTCGGTGCCGCCGGACACGATGTCGAGGCCGTGGCCGCGCAGCGTCTCCGCCAGCGCCTTGGCGTTCTCGACCACGTTCCTGGCGTAAATCTTGAAGTCCGGCCGCAGCGCTTCGGCGAACGCGACCGCCTTGGCGGCGATGACGTGCATCAGCGGGCCGCCCTGCAGGCCGGGGAAGATCGCCGAGTTCAGCTTCTTGGCGAGCGTCTCGTCATTGGTGAGGATCAGGCCGCCGCGCGGACCGCGCAACGACTTGTGGGTCGTCGTGGTGGTGACGTGGGCATGCGGCACCGGCGAGGCATGCACGCCGCCGGCGACGAGGCCCGCGAAATGCGCCATGTCGACCAACAGATACGCGCCCACAGAATCTGCGATCTCGCGGAAGCGCTTGAAGTCCCAGGCGCGCGAATAGGCCGAGCCGCCGGCGATGATCAGCTTCGGCTTGACCTGCTCGGCCTGCTTCTGGACTTCGTCCATGTCGATGATCTGGTCCTCGCGGCGCACGGTGTAATGCGCGGCCTTGAACCACTTGCCCGACATGTTGACCGGTGAGCCATGGGTGAGATGGCCGCCGGCGGCGAGGTCGAGACCCATGAAGGTGTCGCCGGGCTGCAGCAGCGCCAGAAACACCGCCTGGTTCATCTGGCTGCCGGAGTTCGGCTGGACATTGGCGAAGCCGGCGCCGAACAGTTTCTTGGCGCGCTCGATCGCCAGGTTCTCGGCGACGTCGACCCACTCGCAACCACCATAGTAACGCGCGCCCGGATAACCCTCCGCGTATTTGTTGGTCATCACCGAGCCCTGCGCCTCCAGCACCGCGCGGCTGACGATGTTCTCGGAGGCGATCAGCTCGATCTCATGGCGCTGCCGACCGAGTTCGCCCTTGATCGCGGCGGCGATCTCGGGATCGGCCTCGGCAAGGGTTGCCGTGAAGAAGGAATCGGGCGCGGAAGCAGTCTTGGAGGACGAGGTCATCGGCGAAATATCTCCACCGCCGCAAGCCTTTACACTGGATGCGGACGGTCACGAGTGGCGGTCGAAGCTGGTTTCAGAGGGTTATCACATCACCCCAAAATGGCCAAGCGGTTGCGGTCCCCGGCGGTCAATTATGCCAGATATGGTGGGGATGGCGGGGATTGCCAGCGGGCGGGGCCGGCCCGCCCGCGGCTCGGTTTCGCCCCCTCCGCTGGGGTATAGCGGCGTCGGCCGGCCGGGGTGACCTCGCGCCCCCCTTCGCGGTCGCGCGCCCGCCTGGGGCTGACGCCTCAAGTCGAGCAGCGCCCTCGAGTTTCGCCAGTGCCAATCCCCCAATCACGTTTCACTCAATTTACCCGACGTCCGTCTCTCTCGATCATCACGAGATGATTTTGAATCGCTCGATCTTTGAATCGTTCAACACTGGATCGATTCAAGCCTCTCACGCGATGCGTGCAATTGTGCGTCGTACTCCGTTGTCTCTCAGTCACACACACCGGCTTTGCGCACAGCTTCGATACATTCTAATGGCGCGCGGGCTGTCCGCGAAATTCACCGTGATAACGACGCCGAAGAAATCTTCTCTTTGGGGGCGTTGAATGACGGACGGACGGATTCGGCCGCAGCGGTTTGCTGCTTCGGCTCTGGTGGTGCTTTCGGTTGCGGGCGCGGACGAGGTCTTCGCGCAGACGCAATTGCCGTCCGTGACGGTCGATGCGCCGCACCGGCAAGCGGCGCGGTCGCAGCAGCCTTCGCAACGAACCACGCGCGCGCGCAGCGCCTCGCGCCGCGCAACAGTTGCGCCCGCGGGAGCGCAGCCACAGGCCGCACAGCAGGCCGCAGGCGGCGGCGGACACGAGCGCGCCAACGGCCCGGTCACCGGCTATCTGGCGCGGCAGAGCGCCAGCGGCACCAAGACCAGCACGCCGATCATCCAGACGCCGCAATCGGTGACGGTCATCAGCGCCGAGCAGATCCGCGACCAGAAGATCGTCAGCAAGTTCGACGAAGTGCTGCGCTACACGCCGGGCGTCATCGGCGGCACCTACGGCGCCGATTTCCGCAACGACTGGTTCATGATCCGCGGCTTCCCCGCGCAGAACGAGTCGCTGTTCCTCGACGGCCTGCAGCTGTTCTACACCTCCTATGCGAGCTGGAAGCTGCAGCCCTTCAATCTCGAGCGCGTCGAGGTGCTGCGCGGTCCCTCCGGCATCCTGTATGGCGGCTCGGCGCCGGGCGGCCTCGTCAACGCGGTGAGCAAGCTGCCGTCCGCCGAGCCCATTCGCTACATCGAGACCGGCGTCAACAATTTCGGCAACGCCTATACCCAGTTCGATATCGGCGGCGCGGCGGCCCAGCCCGGCGGCGGCCAGGTGCAGTATCGCCTGGTCGGCCAGGCCCAGGGCGGCGACACCCAGACCGACTATGTCTACGATAACAATTTCTTCTTTGCCCCGTCGGTGACCTGGCGGCCCGACGCCGACACCAGCCTCACCGTGTTTGGCATGGCCTCGCACAGCAACACCCGCGCGCTGAACTTCCTGCCCTATGTCGGCACCGTCACCAGTGCGCCGTTCGGCCGGATTCCGATCAGCCTGTTCGTCGGCGATCCCAGCGTCGACCAATTCCGCCGCGATCAGGAGATGGTCGGCTACCAGTTCCAGAAGAGCGTGACCGACAACGTCGACTTCCGCCAGAACGCGCGCATGGCGCATGTTGACGTCTATTACGCCGGCCTCTACGGGCTCGGCTACGCGACGACGCCGGCGGCGGCCGACATCACCCGCGGCAATTTCTACACCCGCGGCATCGCCACGCAGCTCAACCTCGACAATCAGCTCGAATATCGCTTCTCAACCGGCGCGCTGCAGCACACCGCGCTGGTCGGCGTCGATCTGAAATATTACGGCATCGACGACCGGCAGGGTTTTGGCATGGGCACGAATCTCAACGTGTTCAATCCGGTCTACAGCAACAACCTGCCGTATGGCGGCCCGCTGTATCAGAACGCCTATCTCTCCCAGGGCATGGCCGGACTCTACCTGCAGGATCAGGTCAAGCTCGATCGCCTGACGATCGTGCTGTCGGGGCGCCAGGACTGGGTCGACCTCACCAACGACAACCGGATCGGCGCTTCCCAGGGCCGCGACGACAGCAAGTTCTCCGGCCGGGTCGGCGCGATCTACAATTTCGACAGCGGTGTTGCGCCCTACGTCTCCTACATGACCGGCTACAATCCTGTCATCGGCACCGATGCCGCCGGCCAGTTGCTGCTGCCGGAGACCTCCGAGCAGACCGAGGTCGGCGTCAAGTACGAGCCGGTTGGCCTCAACGCGCGGTTCGGCGTCGCGCTGTTCGACCTCAAGCGCAAGAACGCGCTGACCACAGATCCGAACAACACGCTGTTCCAGACCCAGAATGGCGAGGTCACCTCGCGCGGCGTCGAGCTCGAGGCGGTGGCGAACATCACGCGGGATTTCAAGCTGGTGGCGAGCTACACCAACTACGAGCTGTTCGTCAGCAAGGACCTCAATCCCGCGCTGATCGGCACCATGCCGACCAACACCCCGCGGCAGCTCGCCTCGGTCTGGACCGACTACACCTTCCGCGACGGCCCGCTGAGCGGCTTCGGCTTCGGCGGCGGCGTCCGCTATGTCGGCGCGTCCTTTGCCGACACCGCGAACACCGCGCGCGTCCCGGGCGTCGTGCTCGGCGACCTCGCCTTGCACTACGAATGGGACAACAACTGGCGCGCGGCGATCAATGTCGTGAACGTCACCGACAAGATCTACGTCGCGAGCTGCGTGACCATCAATTCCTGTTACTACGGCGATCGCCGGCGCATCACGGCAAGCCTCGCCTACAAATGGTGAGCGCACCGCGAAGCATTTCGTTCACAAATCCATCATTTGAGACAGAGAGGCGGCGTTCGGCCGCCTCTCCATTCTTGACCATCGTCAGGGTGGTGTCAGCATATCGCGCTAGGTTCGCGCCGCGGCTACACTTGCCGCGCCCAGACTGGCCCGCTCCGAATTGCGAGCCCCGGAGCGGGCCTTTTACGGTCTGGTGATGACGCGCCCTAAGCTTCATTCGCCTTGAACCGCCCGAGTCCCCAAAGCACGAACGGTACAAGCAGCGCGAACAGCGCGATGCCAAACAGCACAGCCGACATCTAGCTTTCCAGCAGCATGGGATCGCCGAGACTGATCGCCAGCGCGCGGCGCAAATCGCTTTTGGCGATCGGCCGGAGGCGCAATCCGGGAGCTGAAATCGACTCTTGCGGCTCCCTTTCGTCCAGCAGAGTGCCCTGTCCTATTTCCGGATGCTGCTTGATTGGAACGCGGCACCACCGAACGCATGGTTGGCGGACGGCCGGTTCTTGCGACCCTTGGGTTCACGACAGAAGTGCAACACCTGCTAGGGTGTTGTGGCGATGGGACAATGTTATGGCCAGCTCAGCCTTGAAGAGCGCGTTGAGATTTACCGCCTGCATGCAGGCGGTAAATCTCAAAACGATATTGCGTCTGCGCCTCGAGCCTGGACGGCATTACGGCACAAACACGAGCTGCCTTAGATCTACGGGTAGACAGCGGTAGGCCAAGCGCGCGTTATCAGCTATTGCCTGATTGAAATAGACGCATATTTGCGTTCGCCCGGTGCCTAGCAAGCATCGGGTTTTTCGGCGCCATGTGACCCCACTCCAGAGGCTCGTTGCGTTCAGGCGGTTTGGTATCGGCCGCCCAATATGGCGGACGAGCCAGACTACCGCTCCCGATCGCTTTCGGCCTTGTTGGCAGCCTTCAATTTTCCTCGGATATAGTCGGCGATATCGCCAACCTCGTCCCGCATGGCCTCTTCCGTGATGCCTTGCGCCTCGGCGCCGGCAATGAGCCGCCGCGCCAATTCCTCGACGTCCTGCGACGCGCCGGCAGTGCTGGGCTGCTCGGCCGCGTGGACGCTGTTCTCCACCCAAAAGTCGATATATTCGCGCGCGGCTTCGGTCATCTACCCATACCTGTACGCCAGCCTTACTCCGGGTGACTAGCGGCCTTCAATGGATTTCCGGTCTTGCAGACTGGTTCTTTCGTTCCTGGTCGGTCGACCCGTAGTCCGGTCGCTCCCAGTGCTGCGTGCCTGGCTCGCGATAGACCCTACCACCAGGAGCGACATCGCGAAGGGTTCGGACTGAAATCGACCCCAGCTTCGGGCCGCTCTTGTTTTCCAACCGAACAGGGCAAAGCAGTGAAGCCACTACGGCGACTGTTGTCTGACGATCAGATGGCGCCGAGCATAGCGGCTGGCTCGGCTCCAGGAACCTTCGCCATTTTTTTTCGTTTCCGTCGGTCAACATTACAGAAGGCGAGGAGTCCTCTTATGAAAAAGTTTGCTATCGGCTGCATCTTGGCTGCGGCGTTCGCTACCGCTGCGCATGCGGCGACCACAAGCAGAATGTCTATGATCCGAAGGAATCGAAGATCGGGACGATCGACGACGTGCTTGTCGACAAGGCAGGCAAGGTGACCGGCCTCGTCATCGGCGTCGGCGGCTTTCTCGGCGCCGGCGAGAAGGACGTGATCGTGCCGTACACGGCCGTCAAATCGCAGAAGAAGGACGACAAGTGGTGGCTCACGCTCGACGAGACCAAGGACAGTCTGAAGGCTGCGCCGGGCTTCAAGTACGATCGGGCCAGCACGACCTGGACGCCTGAGAACAAGTGACACCGAAAGTCCGTCTGCTCGGCGGTGCATTGCCGATCACGCAGTCGGACGAGCAAAGCGGAAACACCAGCCCCAGCGCATTCCCGCGCTGGGGCTTTTGCTTGAGCCTCCAACTTCGCCGCAGCCGGGTGAACAAGACGCAGTGAAGCTGGATACCCGCGTTGATGACGATACCGCCAGCGGAAGATAACGAACACGAGACAACCGACCAACCAGCCCTTGGGCGTGTTTGGCTTTCAAGATTGCTTGCTTGATCCGCAAACCAACGATCCCCGGGCGCCGGAGGTTTCACAGCGCCGGGGATCGCTACTCCCGGAGGGCTTGGGGGCAAAGGCCGGGAGCTGCGAGTTTACTCTGTCGATTTTCGTTGGTTCCTCGACAGAACAAGGGCCACGGACCGTCAGGGATCAGCGGCTCTGCTGGGTGTCGATCCGTTTGGATATGTGTCCCTCGCCGCTGCTCGGGCCGCATGCATTTCAGTTTTGACTTCGTAGCGACGGCGCGAAGCCCGCCAATATGACGGCGCATCGCATCGACCGTCGCTTTGCCAGGAACCGGAACGGCAAGCTCAGAGTTGTCGTCATAGTCCGGGAGCGCGGAGAGACTTCCGTCCCGGCAAATTTCAATTCGGAAAGCCAGGTCGCTTCATTCATTCGCGCTCGCATCGCGAAGGGACGGTCGTGCATGCCGACGAAGCGGCATCATGGGATAATTGACATGAGCGTTTCGAGATCAAGGGAATCAACCATCAGGCGGCATACAGCCTCGATGGCGCGCGCACTGACTTGGCTGAAGAATACCTGCCCCGCCTATGACGTGCCGGGACCGGAACTCACCGCCACATCGCCGGTGCGCATCTCCACCGATACGCGCCGGAGTGCCCCTGGCGTGAGGACAACCGCCCGATCTCGAACCGGGATCAGGTGAGCCGGATTGCCGGTGAGCTGGCGCGCGGCAACGCTCTTCCCGCGCCAGGGAGCGAAAGAACTTCGCGACCGTGCCGGGCAACTTGCCGCTGGTCGAAACCGTGACGCGCTACTCCAGCGAGCGCAGCATAATGAAGCCGCCGCGCAGATGTCGGAATGGCTGATGTCCCAGGTCAACGGACGCCCATCTAGGAGGGCGACGATGCAGGCGAACCATCACCGCAACCATCACCATTTCGACGGCGTGGAGCTTGCCTTTGTCTGCGCCGCGGTGGTGTCGCTGCTGGCCCTGCTCGCCAGCGTGGCATGGCTCCTGCTGCGGTGAGCAATCGAATCGAAAAGGACCGTCACACGGGCGGTCCTTTTCTGCCGGTTGGAATGGATCTGTAAAAACTCAAAAGTTAAGAAATGCTCTGCAAATAAAGGTAGTGCCAGCAGAGTTGTATTACGACCAGCCTGGCTTCCGATGAAATCCGGGGCAGTACGGTGTTCCGGCGACGGAACCAGACGGGCGGCGTTTCCGGACACACAGAGAGCGCAGAAACCAAGCCGCGTGCTTGCAGGGCCCCCTCCCCGAGAACCGACGTGCGGCGCCGGGGAGAGCACGAAATAAGCCGTAACCCATCGCGCAGGGAAAGCTGGATTGCTCCGGTTACACCTATGGTCCTACCCCCGAACTTCCTATTATTGCTCGGGCCCCATGGGTGCGATCGGCACCCGGCTTTCCCTGCGCCCTGCGAGAAAGGGCCTAATGAAAAGCAAAGCTCGGACGAGACGCGCCGCGAGAAAGCGGACGTATGGCTCGCAGGCGGTCCAACAAACGCGATGTCGTCCCGGCGAAGGCAGGGCCCCACAACCACCGAAGATGATTGTTGCGCGACGCTGGGGCCTCAGCCCTCTTCAACAACACGACCGTGTGGCTATGGGTCCCTGCCTTCGCAGGGACGACGATTGGGATCTAGGCCACGCAACACACTCAGTGTCGTCCCGGCGAAAGCCAGGACCAATTACCCAGATCTCGATCGTTGCGCGACGCTGGGGCCCCAGCCTGCCTCAACAACACAATCCAGTGGTTGTGAGTCCCTGCTTGCGCGGGGACGACAGAAAAGTACGCTTTACAACCCGGTAAACCCGGCCTTCACATGGTCGGTGCTGCCGTCGAGCTGGCGCAGATAGGTCAGCCCGCACACGGTCAACCGATGCGTATCGCGCTCGCCCGCCTCGAACAGCGTCTGCACGTACTCTGTCACCTTCGCCCGTGCTTCGTCGCTTGCAGCGGACGTGCGGTTGAGCAGCAGATCATACGTCTGCATGATCCGATCGATCGCGGCTTCCATTGATGTCTCCGGGTTGACGCTCAGGCGACCACCAGCGTCTCGGCCTCGAACTTCGCGATCGCCTTGTTGGCGAGGCGGAGTCGGTTCAGCTCACCGCGCTGGAACAGCTTCACGATGATGCCGAGCAGGCGCTCATTGGTGGCGAAAGTGTCGGGAATGGCGCCGGATTTGCGCAGATAATTCGAGGCGATCGCGTAGGCGTCACCGACGACCTCGACGTTCAGCACCTCAATCCCACGTTCGACCAGCATATCCCTGCCTCTCCGTTGGCTAACGGATAAGCCGCAAGGAACGCCTTGGTTCCTCGCCGGGACCGGTTTATTTTCGCAAGTGCAGCATGAAAAGCGCATCGGCCGGGCATGACCGATGCGCTGACTGGAGGGAGGCTGCCGGTCTTCTGGGCGGCCGGCTTGGCCATCAGGCGAAGAGAGGGAGGCTCAGAGGCGATACAGGATCTGGTCGGTCCAGAAGCGCTCGAGGCGGTGCAGCGACTTGTTGAGGCTCGCGAACTCCTCGTTCGAGATGCCGCCGACCTGCTCGACCGTCTTGACGTGCTTCTGATAGAGCGCATCGACGATCTTGCGGACTTCCTGGCCCTGCGGGGTCAGACGGATGCGGACCGAGCGGCGATCGACGCGCGAGCGCTGGTGATCGAGGAAGCCGAGCTCGACGAGCTTCTTCAGATTGTAGGAAACGTTGGAGCCGAGATAGTAGCCGCGGGTGCGCAGCTCGCCGGCGGTCAGTTCCTTGTCACCGATATTGTAGAGGAGCAGCGCCTGCACCGAGTTGATGTCGGCGCGGCCACGACGATCGAATTCGTCCTTGATGACGTCGAGGAGCCGACGATGCAGCCGCTCCACCAAAGTCAGGGCTTCGAGATAGAGCGGCTGCACCGGAGCTTGACCGGTAGCGCGATCAGCGGCATCTGCCGCCGTTGTCGCAACGGCTTTCATCATGACACTTCCCCTGTTTGTCGTTTTTATCGACTTTATTTCGACGAAACTTGTGTCCCGCCTGATAGGTCCAACGTAAGGGGGCCGTTTGAATATCCGCTTAAATAAGAGAATAAAGAGATCATGAATTTAAGACAGTGAATCGTGGATTAAGCCCATGGATCAAGGACTTTTCGCAACTGTTCATTGACGGTGGCGGGCCGTTGTTCACGCTTCGTGTGCCTCACCTGTCACATTCGGAAACAGCAGCGTCTGAATTCGAAACGGTGGCGTAACGGGTATGAGGGAACCCTTTACGGTGACCGATCGGTTACCGGAAAATTCTTCGAAAATTTTATGGGAGTGCATCGGGGCGGGACGCGCGTGGTGCGCGCAAGCGGCCGCCGTTCGTCGCCGCAGCCAGATCGGTTCCGCCGTCGACCCGCGCAAAGCCGGCCGGCACACGCGCCGAGATCCGGTAAAATGGGTCCCGACGGCAGGTCCCGCAAAGGCGCTGCCGCGGTGGGACGCCTTAAATGGGGATGCGATCTGCGGCATCCACGTAGCAGAACCAGTGACGCTGTCTTCTCGTTGCGCGCACGACTGCGATATTTTGCCAGTTACCGTGAGCCAATCGCCGCGCTGTCGCAGCCAGGCAACAGTGCATCAAGCCATTGCAGCGTGCGGGCCTATGGCGGGCGTTCGCGCGCCGACATCCAGGCCAGCGCAAGATAGGCTGCGAGCATCAGGGCCTCGAGCCCGACCACGGTGAGGCTGCCGCCATAGATGCCGGGAAACATCAGCTCGATGACCGCCATCGACACCACCGTGGTCAGCCAGACCACGGCGCCCCACGGCGTCGCGAGCCAGAGCCCGACGGCGGCGACGAGCTCGATGACGGCGAAATAGATCGTGGCGGTCTGCCAGGCCATCGACTGGTTCTCGAAGGCCTCCTCCTCACCGCCGACGAAGCCCGTCACCTGGGCCCAGTGATAGAGGCCCTTGGCGACCGAGACGACGGCCATGATGCGCAGGAAGATGACGAGGCGCCGCGTCCACGCATTGTCGTCCGGCTCGATCCGGTCTGACGAGATCGCGGCCACCGAGATGGCGTTATCCCGCGCCTGATCGCGTGCAGAGGTGTCAGACATCCGAATCGCCGAATGGCGGCTGCAAAATGGGGTTCATGGCGCAGTCTTGGCCCGCCGGGGGCCCAAAATCAATCGCCCTTGCGGCAAATCAAGGGCGCCAAGAGTGCAACAGGGGTGCAATAGCGGCGCAATGACGGCGCCCCTGACAGGTGCTAGAAGCACACTTATATCAGGTCTAGACCAGCCGTCCGTCGAGGAGAACAAGACATGGCGATCAAATTCGGGCGCCCGATCGAACTGCGCGATACGCCGCGGCGCCAGACTGATGCCCTCGCCTCCCCCTCGCTCGACCTTACGATCCGGATGCGCCGCAATCGCAAGTCGGAATGGGCCCGCCGCCTGGTGCGCGAGAACGTGCTGACCACGGACGACTTGATCTGGCCGATGTTCGTGGTCGATGGCCACAACACCCGCACGCCGGTGGCCTCGATGCCCGGCGTGGAACGGCTCACGGTCGACCAGATCGTTTGCGACGCCGAGCGCGCCGCAAAACTCAACATCCCCTGCATCGCGCTGTTCCCCTTCACCGAGCCGGCCCTGCGCGACGAGCAAGGCTCGGAAGCGCTCAACCCCGACAACCTGGTCTGCCAGGCGGTGCGCGCGATCAAGAAGGAGTTTCCCGACATCGGCGTGCTCTGCGACGTGGCGCTCGATCCCTTCACTAGCCATGGCCATGACGGGCTGATCGAGGGCGGCAAGATCCTCAACGACGAGACGGTTGCGGTGCTGGTGAAGCAGGCGCTGACCCAGGCCGAGGCCGGCTGCGACGTGATCGCGCCGTCGGACATGATGGATGGCCGGATCGGCGCGATCCGCGAGGCGCTCGACGACAACGGCTTCGGCGACGTCCAGATCATGTCCTATGCGGCGAAATATGCTTCCGCCTTCTACGGCCCGTTCCGCGACGCGATCGGCTCGGCCAAGACGCTGACCGGCGACAAGCGCACTTATCAGATGGACAGCGCCAATTCCGACGAGGCGCTGCGCGAGGTCGAGCTCGACATCGCCGAGGGCGCCGACATGGTGATGGTGAAGCCGGGCATGCCCTATTTAGATATCGTCCGCCGCGTGAAGGACCATTTCGCGATGCCGACCTTCGTGTACCAGGTGTCGGGCGAATACGCGATGATCGCAGGCGCCGCCGCCAATGGCTGGATCGACGGCGAGCGCGCGATGATGGAGAGCCTGGTCGGCTTCAAGCGCGCCGGCGCCGACGGTATCCTCACCTATTTCGCGCCGCGGGCCGCCGAGAAGATCAAGGCGGAGAGCTGAGCCAAACCTCCCTCCCCGGTGCAGCACCAATGGTTTGCTGTGCCACCGCCATGCTTGCAAAGATGGCATAGACCAGCCGCCGAATCGCCGGAATATTTCGGCTAGTTAATGTTCGCGCAGCCTTGGCAGGCACACCTCGTGCTCCCATGTCCTGCGCGGGACTTTCATCGGAGGTTGGTCATGTCCGACGGCAATGACGGTGGCACCTGGCGCAGGGAAGCCTGGCGCAACGACGGCGGCGTTCCCCCGCATGCGTTCGATCCGTTGATGCAGCCGGAGCTGTTCCGCGGCGTGCTGACGCGGCGCGTGTTCGCGTTCCTGATCGACCTCTTCGTGCTGTCGGTGCCGGTGATCCTGGCGGTGATCTTCATTGCGGTGTTCGGCCTCGTCACGCTCGGTCTCGGCTGGGCGCTGTTCTGGCTGGTGTCGCCGGCCTCGATCGTCTGGGCGATCGTCTATTACGGCGCCTCGATCGGCGGCCAGCACTCGGCGACCATTGGCATGCGGATGATGGATCTGGAACTGCGCACCTGGTACGGCGCACGCGGCTATTTCGTGCTCGGCGCCACCCACGCGGTGCTGTTCTGGGTGACGATCTCGTTCCTGTCGCCGCTTGTGCTGCTGGTCGGACTCCTCAACGGCCGCCGCCGGCTGCTGCACGACATCATCCTCGGAACCGTCATTATCAACAGCTCGGTCCGGACCCTGGTCACCCCGGCTGCTCGGACCTCCTATTAGGCCCGCCTAAACCAATTGACCGTTAGCCTCCGGGGGGCGATGCTAACTCGGCTGCCTGTATTGTATGTGGAGCCCGACGATCAGACGTGACCCAGCACTCGCGTGATACCCCCCAGTTCTATCTGACGGCGCCCTCGCCCTGCCCCTATCTGCCGGGCCGGCATGAGCGGAAGGTTTTCACGCATCTGGTCGGCGACAAAGCAGGCGATCTCAACGACTTGCTGACCCATGGCGGCTTCCGCCGCAGCCAGTCGATCGCCTATCGCCCGGCCTGCGACGCCTGCCGGGCCTGCGTCTCGGTCCGGGTGGTCGCCAACGAATTCCGCCCCTCCCGCAATTTCCGCAAGGTGCTGGCCCGCAACGCCGACATCATCGGCGAGCAGCGCACGGCGGTGCCGACCTCGGAGCAATATTCGGTCTTCCGCGCCTACCTCGACCGCCGCCACCGCAACGGCGGCATGGCCGACATGACCGTGCTGGACTACGCAATGATGGTCGAGGACAGCCATGTCGAGACCCGGATCATCGAGTACCGCAAGCGCAATGCCGACAGCGCCATCACCGGCCGCGGCGATGAGCTGATGGCGGTGGCGCTGACCGACGTGCTTAGCGACGGGCTGTCGATGGTCTATTCGTTCTTCGAGCCGGGGCTTGAAGCCCGTTCGCTCGGCACCTTCATGATCCTCGACCACATCGCCCGCGCCCGCCGGCAGGGCCTGCCCTACGTCTATCTCGGCTACTGGATCGAGGGCTCCAAGAAGATGGACTACAAGGGCCGCTTCCTGCCGCAGCAGCGGCTCGCGCCATCGGGCTGGCTGCGCGTCGACGCGTCAGGCGAGGCGCTTGCCGAGCCGCAGGACTAGCGGGTTTTCGGTCAGACGCTCCAGGTGCCGAAGATCGTATCGATCAGCAGCTTCACGTTCAGGATCACGATCAGGCCGGCGACGATCCATGCTGCCACCGCAACGGGGCGCGAAATCGCGAACGCACCCATCTTGCGCTTGTCGGACACGAAGCGCACCAGTGGGATCACCGCGAACGGCAGCTGCATCGACAGCACGACCTGGCTGAACACGAGCAGCTGCGCGGTGCCGCTCTCGCCATAGAGCGCGGCGACCACGATGACCGGAACGATCGCGATGCCGCGGGTCACCAGCCGCTGCAACCAGTCGGGCAGCTTGAGATCGAGAAAGCCCTGCATCACGATTTGGCCGGCCAGCGTTGCCGTCACCGTCGAGTTGAGACCAGACGCCAGCAGCGCCACGGCAAACAGCGTCGAGGCGATGCCGAGCCCGAGCAGCGGCGACAGCAGCTCGAAGGCCTGGTCGATCTCGGCGACGTCGGAATGGCCGCTCTTGTGGAAGGTCGCGGCCGCCAGCACCAGGATCGCGGCATTGACGAACAGCGCCAGCATCAACGCGATGGTGGAATCGGTGGTCGCCCATTTGATCGCGTCGCGCCGGCCCGCCTCGGTGCGCGGATAGGCGCGGGTCTGCACGATCGATGAATGGAGATAGAGGTTATGCGGCATCACGGTGGCGCCGATGATGCCGATCGCGATGTAGAGCATCTCCGGGTTGGTGACGATCTCGCGCGACGGCATGAAGCCGCCGATCACGCCGGCAATCGGCGGCGCGGCGGCGGCGATCTGGACGCCGAAGCAGACCGCGATGACGATCAGGAGCGCAATCACAAAGGCTTCGAGGAAGCGGAAGCCGCGATTCATCAGGAGCAGCATCAGGAATGCATCGAGCGCCGCCAGCAGCGCGCCGCCGATCAGGGGAATGCCGAACAAGAGCTTCAGCGCGATCGCGGTGCCGATCACTTCGGCGAGGTCGCAGGCGATGATCGCGGCCTCGCAGGCGAGCCACAGCAGCAGATTCACCGGCCGCGAATAGGTAGCGCGGCAGGCCTGCGCCAGGTCGCGATCGGTCGCGATGCCGAGCCGCGCCGCGAGCGCCTGCAGCAGGATCGCCATCAGGTTGGAGAGCAGGATGACCGACAGCAGCGTGTAGCCAAACTTCGACCCGCCCGCGAGATCGGTCGCCCAATTGCCGGGATCCATATAGCCGACCGAGACCAGATAGCCCGGCCCGGCAAAGGCCAACAGCCGCCGCCACCACAGGCCGCCGGTCGGGACCGCAACGGTGGCATTCACCTCCGGCAGGCTGCGCGCATGCCCGGCATCGCCCCGCCAGCCACCTGACACGGTATCGGCAACAGAAACGGGAGACATTTGCGGGGTGCGAGCGTCCATCTGAGAAGGATGGCCGATCTCTCCCATTATTGCAACTCATTTGCAACTGCATCTAGGCTCACGAAAATGATACCAGCTATCTGCCTTGTAAAGTACTGAGGAAGTGCTTTACGTTAGATGCATGATCAAGCTGCCCGTCGAGACGCCAACCGCAACGCTGCGCTACGCCCTCGCCCCCGACCCGTCGGGCATCGAGGCGATCGAGGCGACCTTTGCGGCCTATGACCGAATGATGGCGATCCTCGCCGAGGTCGCGCCCGTCGGCGCGAACCTGGTCTCGCTGCACGCCCAGGCCTACGAGAAGATCCGCAAGGAGACGGGGCTGCCCGCGCGACTTGTGACGCTCGGCCTGCGCGACCGCGCCAACTACATCGCAGGCGCCGCCGTCCGCCGGATACCGCTCGACGACAAGTTGTTTGCAATCAAGGGCCCAACTTCACTGACCGTTAGCACTGTCAGCGGGCGCGTCTTGGTGCCGTTCGACGTGCCGGGATATGCCTCGGGCTGGGAAAGCCCCTTCCCCGCGCATTTGATCTCGGATGGACGCGGCTACGAAATCCACATCGCCGTCAAATCGAAATCAGCACAACCGGAGGAGAAGACCATGCTTCACGAAGGTATCCTTGCGCGCATGGGCCGGCTTCTTGCCGCCATTGCAAGCCAGACCATCGACAACGTCGAGAGCAACAACAAGGTCGCCCTGGTCAAACAAGCGATCCGCGAGATCGACGCCGGCGCCGACGAAGCGCGCTATGCGCTCGGCAAGTCGCGCGCCGAGGAATTCCGTTTGAAGAGGCGCCGCGAAGAACTGGATACCGAAACGGCGAACCTCAACGAGAAGATCCGTCTCGCACTTGCGGAAAGTCGCGAGGATCTCGCGCGCGCCGGTGTCGCACGGCAAATTGACCTGGAGTCGCAGGTGATCGCGCTGGAACGCGCGATGGATTTCATCGAGCTCGAGATCGACGAGCAGACCAAGGCGCTGCAAGCCATGCTCGGCGCGCGGCGCGAGGCAGAGGCGCGATTGGCCGATCTCGAACAAAGTCTGATCCGCGAGGCCAAGGACGAAACCAGCCGGGGCCCATCGACGACCAATACATTGAGTGCCGAACGCGCCATGGCGGCGATTGCCCGGGTCACCGGTGTCCCCGCCTCCAGCGTGCTCGGCGACAAGGAGCTTGACGAACTCGATCGCCTGCACCGCGAAAAGGAAATCGCGGCGCGGCTTGAAAGGATCAAGTCAGAAAAATGAGTGCAGTTGGCGACATTCTGCTCGCCCCGGACGTGCGGCCCTTCGCGGTCGCGGCTGCGATCATGGTGGCACTTGGCGGTATCGAGCTGCTGACCACCATGGTCGGACTTTCGATCAGCGAACTCGTCGGCAAGGATTTCGCGGTCGAGGCCGAGAGCCACAACGCTCTCAGTGGCCTGTTTCTCTGGATCAACGCCGGGCGGCTTCCCCTCCTGATCCTGATCCTCCTGATTCTCGGCATATTCTCGATCGGAGGCTTCCTGCTTCAGGGACTGGCGCATGCCGCAGGCACCGCCATCCCGGTCTCGATTGCGGCGGTGGTGGCTGCCGCCGGCAGCGTCCCCGTCATCAGAAATGCGAGCCGCGGCCTCGCCCGCATCATTCCGCGCGACGAGAGCTATGCGGTCAACGACAGCGACTTTGTCGGCAAGGTCGCAACCGTGTCGGTCGGCCCGCTCGATCAGGGCCTGCCCGGCAGGGTCCGTCTCAAGGATGTCTTCGGCAACTGGCACACCGTGTCGGCGCGTGCCAGCGCGGAGTCCGAGGCATTGCCGGTCGGCGCCAGCGTGCTGCTGGTCGACCGCGACGCCAAGGGCTTCATTGCGATTGCCGCTCCTTCCGAGCTCGTCGAACAACAACGATCTTCCAATAGGGCATAACACATGTGGGAACTTGCTGTACCCGTCGTTATTGGCGTCATTGCCATTCTCGTTATCGGTCTGCTCTTCGCAAAACTCTACAAGCGCTCGACGCGCGATGAGGCCTATGTCCGCACCGGCCTCGGCGGCCAGAAGGTGGTGCTCGACGGCGGCTCGCTCGTGCTGCCGATCTTCCACTCCACGGCCGCGGTGAACCTGAAGACGTTGCGGCTCGAGGTCGCGCGCGGCGGCCCCGATTCGCTGATCACCAAGGACCGCATGCGCGTCGACATCGGCGCCGAGTTCTATCTGCGCGTCAAACCCGACTCTTCGTCGATCGCGCTGGCCGCGCAGACGCTCGGCAACCGCACCAATGACGCGGCCGAGCTCCGCGAGCTGGTCGAGGCCAAGTTCGTCGACGGCCTGCGCTCGGTCGCCGCGACCATGAACCTCGAGGAACTGCAGGAGCAGCGCGCAACCTTCGTCAAGGCGGTGCAGGACGCGGTCGGCGCCGACATCCAGAACAATGGTCTCGAGCTTGAATCGGTGTCGCTGACCCGGCTCGACCAGAGCGACATCAAGCACTTCAACCCGAGCAATTTCTTCGACGCACACGGCCTCACCACGCTGACCAAGATCACCAAGGAGCGTGAGCAGGAGCGCAACCAGATCGTCCGCACCACCGAGGTCAATATCGCGCAGCAGGACCTGGTGGCGCGGCAGACCACGCTGACGATTGAGAGCACCAAGCGCGAAGCCGAGCTCGCCCAGCAGCGCGACATCGCCAACAAGACCGCCGCGATGCGCGCGCAGACCGCGCAGGTCGAACAGACCGCGTTGCAAAACGAAGCCGAATACCGCATCCAGCAGGAGCTCGCGGTCGCCAACAAGCAGACCGAGGCCAACCAGGCCCGCGACACCCGCAAGATCGAGGCCGATCTCGCCGTGAAGCGCCGCACCACCGAAACCGACCGCGAGCTGCAGATCGTGGCGCAGGAGGCCGCGATCGCGGTCGCCACCAAGAGCAAGGAGCAGTCGGAAGCCCAGACCATCGCCGAGACGGCACGCGCCCTTGCGATCGCAGCCGAGGAAAAGGTCACTACCGCCCGCGCCACCGAGGTCGCCGAGCGCGACAAGATCATCAACGTGATCGCGGCGCGCAAGGTTGCCGAGACCAACGCAATGCCGATCACCGTTATGGCGGAAGCCGAAAAACAGGCTGCGGCCAACAAGGCCGAGGCCACCAACGTGCTGGCGAAAGCCGACGCCAACGCAGCCACCACCCGCGCCGCCGGCGTCAAGGCGCTCGGCCAGGCCGAAGCGGAAGTCGCGACGTTGAAGGCGGAGGCGCGCAACAAGCTGAGCGCTGACATGATCGCCTACGATCTCAACCTCGCGCGGATCAACGTGATCCCGAGCGCGCTCGCCGAGGCGGTGAAGCCGATCGAGAAGATCTCCGACATCCGGATCTTCGATACCGGCAGCATGCTCGGCCGCGGCGGCAACGGCCATGCCAACGGCAATGGCGGCCTCGGGCTCGGCGACGGCCTCGCCGCGCAGTTGCTGTCGGTCTCGGCGTTCAAGCCGATGATCGACAAGATTCTCTCGGAGGCCGGCTTCCCGGCCGGCCCCGACGCGCTCACCAGCCTGACCAGCGCGCTGGCGCAGCGCAAGACGGAGGTCGTCGAAACACCGGCAGTGAGCGTCGAAAGCGCGCCAACCACTCTGGTCGGGACCATCACCGGCCAACTTACTCCGGCTGCCAAACCGCTGTGAAGCGGTCGGACGGCAAATGCGCTTCACCTCTCCCGCTTGCGGGCAGGGCAATCGCATATGGCAAAAAATTCGGTTGTTCCGAGGAAACGGGCAGAATCGTTCTGCATTCGATTCCACTTCGTTCGCGATCCGATTCAGTTTCGGGCTGCATCTCCGAGCCATATGCGATTGCCCTGCGCTTGCGGGGGAGGTCGGATCGCATCGAAGATGCGATCCGGATGGGGCTCTCTCCACGATGCGACTCGCGGATAGGCTCCCAGCCTGACCCTCCCCCCGCAAGCCGGAGAGGGAATGCACGTCCGATGCGGTTGCCGAGCGAAGCCAATGAAAAGCCCGCCTCTCACGGCGGGCTTTGTTTTGGCGTTGTCGGGAAACGGGTGGGATCGGGCGTCTTCCAACCACACACTATGGCCAGATCGAATGTGCCTCAAGGATTCTGCCATGTCCGCCGATACGCCGCGCCTGCCCGCCACCTTCAATCGCCTGGCCTGGTCCAACCTCGCCGCGCAATCGGCCGAGCAGATCGCGCTTGCGGCCGCGCCCATCGTCGCCGTGCTGGTGCTCGGCGTCGGCGAAGGCCAGACCGGCCTGTTGCAGACCGCACTGACGCTGCCGTTCATCCTGTTTGCGATTCCCGCCGGTCTGCTGGCCGACCGCGTGTCGCGGCGCTGGGTGATGGCGGGCTCCGAGGCGCTGCGCGCCGCGGCCCTTGCCGCGATCCTGCTGTTGCTGTGGTTCGGCGCGATGACCTTGCCGCTGCTCGCCTTGCTTGGCTTCATCGCAGTCTGCGGCACCGTTGCCTATAGCGTCGCAGCTCCTGCGCTGGTCCCGTCCCTGGTGACCTCGCAGCAATTGCCGGCCGCGAATGCCCGTATCGAACTTGCCCGCACCGTCGCTTTCGCCGGCGGACCCGCGCTTGGCGGCGTCCTGGTCGGCTGGGTCGGCGCTGCGCCCGCATTCGGCTTTGCCGCGGCGCTGTCGGCGATCGCGGTCGTCCTGCTCGCGGGCATCTACGAGCCGGCACGCCAGCCTGCCCCGCGACGTCATCCGATGCAGGACATCAAGGAAGGCGCGGCCTTCGTGATGCATCACGCCTTGCTGCGGCCGGTGTTCATCACCCAGCTCATCTTCAACACTGCGTCCTTCCTGCTGCTCGCCGTGTTCGTGCCCTATGCGGTGCGCCATCTCGGGCTCAGCGCCACCGGCGTCGGTACGACGCTTGCAATGTACGGCGTCGGCATGATGGTCGGCGCGCTGTTCGCAACCCGTGTGATGAAGCGGCTGGCGTTCGGCACCGTGATCGGGCTCGGCCCGGTCACCGGCCTCGTCGCCTCACTCGTGATGGCGCTAACCACCTGGATTGCGACGCCGCTGCTCGCGGGCCTCGGCTTCTTCCTGCTCGGCGTCGGCCCGATCCTGTGGGTGATCTCGACCACCACGCTGCGGCAGTCGGTGACGCCGCCGTCGCTGCTCGGCCGCGTCTCCGCGATCAACATCATGAGCTACGGCGCCCGCCCGCTCGGCTCCGCACTCGGCGCCGTCGTCGGTGGCCTCTACGGCGCCGAAGCCTGCCTTTATCTCGCGGCCGCGATCTTCGCTGCCCAGGCGCTGGTGATCCTGATGTCGCCCGCGGTGTCGCTCAGGCGCCAGCCCGACATGGTCGGCGAACCCGCGCGATGCTGAACCGCCCCTCACGTCATTGCGAGCGAAGCGAAGCAATCCATTCCCCCGCTTGTGGGAACATGGATTGCTTCGTCGCTGTGCTCCTCGCAATGACGGGGAGAGAGATCAGCTCGCCAGGTACCGTTCATATTTGCCGCCGACGACCTCGTCGACGGTAACGGCCGGATCCAGCGTATAGAGATCCTGGGCATGGCTGATGCCGCGCAAGACGAAGCGGCCGGTGGAGACCAGATAGTTGCGGCCGGCGGCGTCGATGCCGGTGCGGAAATCGGTCGAGGTCAGCAGTTCGCGGTCGACCGAAGCGCACATCGAGGCGATCCGGCTGACCTCGTTGACGGCGGGCCCGACCACCGTGAAGTCCAGCCGGTCCTCGCTGCCGATATTGCCATAGAAGACCTCACCGACATGGAGGCCGACATAGGCCGTGGTGGTCGGCCGGCCCTCGTTCTCGCGGCGATCGTTCAGCACGCGGATGTTATGGCGGAATCTGTACTCGGCGCGCAACGCCGCGCGCCTGGCGCTTGCCATTTTCTCGCTGGTGAACATCGCCAGCACGCCGTCGCCGATCAGTTTCAGCACCTCGCCACCGGCATCATGGATCGCATCGATCGAGGCCTGCGCGTAGTCGTTGAGGAACGGAATGATCTCGTCCGGGCCGATGCGCTCGCTGATCGCGGTCGAGCCGCGCACGTCGGAATACCACAGCACGGCCTTGATCTTCTCGGTGATGCCGCGCTGCATGCGCCCGCGCAGCACCTGCTCCGCCGTCTCGCGGCCGAGATAGACCCGTCCGAGCGTGCGGGCGATCTCGACCTGGGCGGCCGACTTGATCGCGAGCCCGAGCACCGGCACCAGGTCGCGCAGCGCCGACATATGGTTCTCGTCGAAGCCGTCCGAACGGCGGGTGGTGTAGTAGGAGTAGAAGCAGTCCATCTCGCCGATCGTGCCGGCCTCGCCGAAGCGGTGCACGAACGCGGCGAAATGCTTGTGGCCCTTCTCGGCGAGGTCGCCGATCATCGAAAAATCGTGCGAGCCGTTGAGATCGATCACCATCTCGTCATGGCCGTTTTCGAGCATGTGATGGAACGCCGACCGCCGCCAGTTCTGGCTGGCCTCGCCGCTGCTGGTCGAGCCGTATTCGAAGATGTCGGCCTCGTTGCTCTCGCCGTCGTTCCAGCGGAAGCCGCGTCCCTCGAAGATCGGATGCAGGGTGTCGATGAACACGATCGCCCGCGACAGCGGCATGCCGGCGGCCCGGCAGCGCTCGCAGAAACCGCGCAGCAGGTCGTTTTCCGGCAGCCCGGTCAGACCCTGTCGGACCAGCCAATTCATGAGGCGCAAACGGGGCGTCAGTTCCATGCGTCGGATTATGCCGGGCAATTGGTGCGGGAGGAAGGGCTGGTCGTCGCGTGACAGATGCGGACGCCAATGCAGCATTGCAAGGCCGCCGCGCCCACCATTTTCGGGCGGAACGACGCCACCGAATGCCGGCGATTCCGCTTCCCTTTGCCCCGGCCTTCGCGCAAAAGAGCGCATGGATAACGACGCCGGCCAGCCGAACCCGATCCGACGCCTCATGCGATGGGCGATCACCCCACCGCAATCCTATGGGGTCTATCTGGCCGGCATCATCCTGGTCTATACGCTGTCGTTCTACGCCGGCACGATGAAACCGAAGCACACGCCCGCCCCGCTCGTGACCGCGCCGTCCGCCCCGCACAGCTGATCAGGCCGGTTTGGTCTCCGACGTCGCGATCCTGATTCCAGCGAACACCGCGATCCGACCGACGACCAGATTGGCGCCGATCATGAAAGATGCGGACATGAGTCCATTGATCGAACGCGAGTGAACCCCGCCGCCGGGGGCTAGACCATTTCCGCCGGCGCCAGCCGGCAGGTCTCGCTGCTGATCTCAACCTGCAGGGTCGCGTGGTGGATGCTGAATCGCTCCGACAGCTCGGCGCAGACCCGATGCAGGAAGACATCGTCATGTCCGCCGGGCCGCACCAGGTGTGCGGTCAACGCCGTCTCGCTGGTGCTCATCGCCCAGATGTGCAGGTCGTGCACCTCGGTGACGCCCTCGAGCGCGCCGAGATAGTCCCTCACCCGCTTGAGATCGATGCCCCTCGGCACCGCGTCGAGCGCGAGGTTGACGCTGTCGCGAGCAAGCTCCCAGCCGCTCAGCAGCACCACCACGGCGATGACCAGGCTGATCGCCGGATCGAGCCACTGCCAGCCGGTCGCCATGATCAGCAGCGCGGCGATCACGACGCCGAACGAGACTCCGGCGTCCGCCGCCATATGCAGATAGGCGCCGCGGATATTGAGGTCGCTGTCGCGGCCGCGCATGAACAACAACGCCGTGCCGCCATTGATCAGGATGCCGAGCGCCGCGACCCAGACCACGGTCCAGCTTGCCACCTCGGCCGGCTCGCGGAAGCGGTTGATCGCCTCGACCGCGATGCCGCCGACCGCAATCAACAGCAGCCCGGCATTGAACAGCGCCGCCAGGATCGAGGCACGGCGATAGCCATAGGTGTGGGTGTCGGTCGGGCGCCTGCCGCCCAGCCACGCCCCGCCCCAGGCCAGCAGCAGCGCGATGACGTCGGAGAGATTGTGAACGGCGTCGGAGACCAGCGCCAGCGAGTTGGCGGAATAGCCGAAGATCAGCTCGGCGATGACGAAAGCGGTGTTCAGCGACGCGCCGACCGCAAAGGCCGTACCGAAACTGTCGGGCGCGTGGCTGTGCCCAGCGTGCGAATGCCCGGCGTGTGCGTGCCCGGCATGAGAATGTCCGTAAGAATGACCGCTGTGGTCATGGTCGTGGTCGTGATTGTGCGCCATGGCAACCGTCGCCCGATATCGTCGGCGACGGTTATAGCCCGGCGAAATGTGGATACTATCACACCGCGGCTGTCGAACGGCGGGTTACGGCTTGCGCCTAACCCGCCCACCGCAACTACTCCACGCCGCGATTGAACTTGTTCGACTTCGGCAGGCCATGGGCGAGCCGGCCGGCGTCGGCGCGGTTGCCGCGCCAGTCGGCCAGTTCCTTCAAGGTCATGCTGTGCTCACGGCCGGCGGAGTCCTTCCAGGTCAGGCCGGCCTTGGCATCGAACACCGCGACATCGGACAGTTCCGAGCTGCTGTATTTCTGCAGCCGGACGCCACGGCCCCGCGCCATCTCCGGCACCTGGTCGAGACCAAACAGCACCATCTTGTGGTTGGTGCCGATCACGGCAACGGTGTCGCCGTTCACGGTGGTGATCGCACGGGCCTCGTTCGGCATCTCGACATTGAGCACCTGCTTGCCCTTGCGGGTGTTGCCGACGCAGTCCTCTTCCTTGACGACGAAGCCCTGGCCCTCGCTGCTCGCGATCAGGAATTTGCGCTCGCCCTTGTTGACGAACAGCGAGATGATCGCGGCGTCCTGCTCGAGGTCGATGAACATGCGGATCGGCTCGCCATGGCCGCGGCCGCCCGGCAGCTTGGCGACATCGAGCGAGTAGAACTTGCCGTTCGTCGCGAACAGCAGCAGCTTCGAGGTGGTCTCGGCAAAGAACGAATGCTCGAGCTTGTCGTCGGTCTTGAAGGCGAGCCCCGACAGATCCTCGACGTGGCCCTTCAGTGTCCGCACCCAGCCCTTCTCGGAGATCACGACGGTGCACGGCTCACGCTCGACCAGGGCTTCCTCGATCGCGGCGAGGTCATGTTCGGGCGCATCGGCGAAGGTGGTGCGGCGCTTGCCGAGCGGGGTCTTGGGCCCGAAGATATCGCGGACCTTGCGGACCTGATCGCTGACCTTGGCCCATTGCTCGGTCTCGGAGCCGAGCAGGCCCTCGATTCCCTTCAGCTCCTTGCGCAGCTCCTTGTCCTCGGTGCGGATCTCCATCTCCTCCAGGCGGCGCAGATTGCGCAAGCGCATGTTCAGGATGGCATCGGCCTGGACGTCGGTGAGGTTGAAGGTCTTCATCAAGACCGGCTTCGGCTCGTCCTCGGTGCGGATGATCTTGATCACCTTGTCGAGGTTCAGGTAGGCGACGAGGTGGCCGCCCAGCACTTCCAGCCGGTGCTCGATCTGCGTCTTGCGGAAATTCGAACGGCGGACCAGCACGTCGCGCAAATGGTCGAGCCATTCGCGCAGGCACTCGGCAAGGCCGACCACCTTCGGGATGCGGCCCTTGATCAGCACGTTCAGGTTCAGCGAGATCTTGCTTTCCAGCTCGGTCAGCCGGAACAGCGACTCCATCATCAGCGCCGGATCGACGGTCCGGGATTTCGGCTCGATCACGAGGCGAACGTCCTCGGCCGATTCGTCGCGGACATCGCCAACCAGCGGCAGCTTCTTCTCGTTGATGAGTTCGGCGATCTTCTCGACAATCCGCGATTTCTGCACCAGCCACGGGATCTCGGTGACGACGATCACCCAGGTGCCACGCGCGCCCTCCTCCTGGGTCCAGCGCGCGCGGGTGCGGAACGAGCCGCGCCCCGTCGTGTAGGCCTCGACGATCGCTTCCTTGGAATCGACGACGATGCCGCCGGTCGGAAAGTCCGGGCCCTTGACCCACTTCAGCAGCGCCTTCGACTTGGCGTCGGGCTTCTCGATCAGATGCAGCGCGGCGTCGCAGAGCTCGGCGGCGTTGTGCGGCGGGATCGAGGTCGCCATGCCGACCGCGATGCCCTGCGCGCCGTTGGCGAGCAGGTTCGGGAAACCGCCCGGCAGCACCACCGGCTCTTTCGACTGGCCGTCATAATTGGGGCGGAATTCAACACCGTCCTCGTCGATGCCTTCGAGAAGGAGCCGCGCGACCTCGGTCATGCGGGCTTCGGTGTAGCGGTAGGCGGCCGCATTATCGCCATCGATATTGCCGAAATTGCCCTGACCGTCGACCAGCGGGTAGCGCGAGGAGAAATCCTGCGCGAGGCGCACCATGGCGTCGTAGATCGCCTGGTCGCCATGTGGATGGAACGAGCCCATCACGTCGCCGACGATCTTCGCCGACTTCTTGAACGCCGCGCGCGGGTCGAGCCCGAGCAGGTCCATGCCGTAGAGGATGCGCCGGTGCACAGGCTTCAGCCCGTCGCGGGCATCCGGCAGCGCACGATGCATGATGGTCGAGAGCGCATAGGCGAGATAGCGCTCCTCGAGCGCATCACGCAGCGGCACCTCGTGAATTTCGGCCGGCTTTTCCGGCGGTACCTGTCGTTTTCCCATGGGGAGGCGTTAAACCTTGGCGGTGAATCGGGCAAGCCGCGAATTACCGGGAATTTAGGGCCCGAATTGGCCTTACGGAACCGCCGTTCGGCTTCGCGGCCTGGTCACGGCGTTGATAAACCCGTCGCGGGCATCGGAATGGCCCTGACCGCGGGGCTCCAGCACGTGGCGGAGCAGGAACAGACCGGTGATCTGGAAACCGTCGCGCAAGTCCTGCTCCGACCAGCTGTTGGCGCCGCTCTCGCCTTCGCGCAGGAACGCCGGCAGCGGCAACAGCCGGTCGCGCCACGGCTCGCCGGCGGCGCGGGACACGGCGCCGCCGGATTTCGGCGACACGTAGATCAGGTCGGAGGTCTCTCCGGTCGCCGCGCAGTTTTCCAGATCGAGCCCGAAGCCGAGTTCGGTCAGCATCGCCAGCTCAAACCGGATCAAGTGGACCGCCGCGACGCCGGCATCGTCGAAATCGTCGAGCGTCCCCTGCAGCATCTCGTAGATGTCTTGATGCGGATCGCGCTCCGGCAGCAGCCGCGCCAGCGCCGCCAAATGCGTCACGCCATAGACCGCGTGCGACGAAGCGAGCAGCGTCGCCGCCCGCAGCCGCGTGCCCTCCAACGCATACATGCCGAGATGCTCGTCGAGCCGCGCCCGCCACACCGCCGTGACGCTGTTGCCGGGCTGCAGCAACGGGCGCATCCGCGAGCTGGCGCCACCGCGCACCAGGCCGAGATGGCGGCCGTGCTCCCGCGTCAGCAGCTCGACGATGGCGGAGGATTCGCCATGCCGCCGCACGCCCAGCACGATGCCTTCATCGGTCCATTCCATGTGCAACAGATTATAGGATTCAGTTGGACGACGCAGCAATTTGCATCGTCATTCCGGGATGCGCCTCTTGGCGCAGGCCACAGATGCGCAATTGCGCATCGGGAATCCACACCCCGATGGTGGTTATGGATTCCGGGCTCACGCTTCGCCTGCCCCGGACGGCCGAGGCTGTCCGCTACGCGTTGAACCAGCCCCGCGCGTCGCCGGTGAAGGAATAATACAGCCCAGCCGTGGTCAGGATGCAGGACACCACCTCGATGGCGCTGTCGAGCTCCAGCCCCTTCTCGCCGATTACCTGCACCAGCGAGATCACCGACAGCACCAGCATCGCGGCGAGCGCCCAGCGCGGCCAGTTCTTGCGGTGCTGCGCGGCAAGCCGGACGAAATACACCAGCAGGAGGATCATGCAGCCGGCGGTCAAGGTCTCGCCGGTGATCATCTGATCGGTTCTCACGTCGGTCGGCGTGCGGTCCTGGAACGCCACCGACAACGCGTCGAGCGTCAGCGACAGATAGAGCAGCACCTCAAACCACAGCACATTTCTGGGCACGTTCATTGCTTTGGGCACGCTCATTGCTCTGGGCACATTCAGGCGCCGGCTCATTCCTTGGGGAAGTCCAGCCCCATTTCCTTGTAGCGGTCGGGATCGTCGCCCCAATTCTCGCGCACCTTGACGAACAGGAACAGGTGCACGGGAACGCCCATGATCTCGGCGATCTCGGCACGCGCCTGCGCGCCGATCGACTTGATGGTGGCGCCGCCCTTGCCGAGCACGATCTTGCGCTGGCTCTCGCGCTCGACGAAGATCGTCTGCTCGACGCGGATCGACTTGTCCTTGCGGTCGGTCCAGCTGTCGGTCTCGACCGTCGACTGGTACGGCAATTCCTGATGCAGATGGCTGTAGATCTTCTCGCGGGTGATCTCGGCCGCCAGATGCCGCATCGGCGCATCCGACATCTGGTCCTCGGGATAGAGGAACGGTCCCGCGGGCACCAGCTTGGCCAGCGCCTGGCGCAGATCGTCAACGCCATCGCCCGACAGCGCCGAGATCATGAAAGTGTGCTCGAAGCGCATCCGCTCGTTGGCGGCCTGCGCCAGCGCCAGCAGCTTCTCGCGCTGCACGAGGTCGACCTTGTTCAGCACCAGGATCTTCGGATGCGCGACGGTTTCGAGCTTGGCGAGGATCGCATTGGCCTCCTCGTCGATGCCCGACTTCGCATCGAGCAGCACACAGACGAGATCGGCGTCGTGGGCGCCGCTCCAGGCGGTCGACACCATGGCGCGGTCCAGCCGGCGCCGCGGCGCGAAGATGCCGGGCGTGTCGACCAGGATGATCTGCGCGTTGCCCTCGATCACGATGCCGCGGATCAGCGCGCGCGTGGTCTGCACCTTGCGCGAAACGATGGTGACCTTGGAGCCCACCAGCGCATTGACCAACGTCGACTTGCCGACATTGGGCGCACCGATCAGCGCGACGAAGCCACAGCGCGTCGCGTCCCCCTGCCCTTTGGCTTCGTCAGTCATTGGTACCGACGCCTTCACGCTCGATCATCGCGGATGCTGCTGCTTTCTCGGCCGCGCGCTTGTTGCCGCCGAGGCCCTCGGCGGAGGCCAGGCCCGGCAGGTCAACCGCAACGCGGAATTGTGGATCGTGGTGCGGGCCGGTGCGTTCGACCTCGCGGTAGACCGGCGTCGGCAATCCCTTGCCTTGCGCCCATTCCTGCAACACGGTCTTGGGATCGCGCAGCGGCCGGCGCAGCTTGTGCATCCGTTCCGTCCAGTTGCGCTCGACGAACTGGCGCGCGGCCTCGTAGCCACCGTCGAGAAAGATCGCCCCGATCACCGCCTCGCAGATATCGCCGAGCACGGATTTGCGCAGCCGCGCGCCCTCGACCGCCTTCACCATGCCGAGCTTGATGTCCTCGAGAAGCCCGAGCGACTTGGCGACGTCGGCGCAGCTTTCCTTGCGCACGAGATCGGCGAGCCGCTTCGACAATTCGCCCTCGTCGGCCTTCGGAAATGCGCGGAACAGCATGTCGGACACGATCAGCCCGAGCACGTGGTCGCCGAGGAATTCCAGCCGCTGGTAGCTGTCGGCGCGGTTGCGGGTGGCGGGCTTCAGCGCGGAGACGTGGGTGAACGCGGTGGTCAGCAGCGCGGCATCCGAGAACGTATACCCGATACGCGCCTCGGTGCCGGCGATCGCGGCCTTCTCTTCGGCCGCCTTGGCAGCCTTGCTGCGCCGCTTCTTCGGCGCGGCCGTGCTTTCGGCGGCGGGCGTCTGGCTCGGCTCGCCGATGGGCGCTTGGTCGTTGATGGCTGCGGTATCGTCGTTCATCGCACGATGGAGAATAGGCGGTTCCACCGCACGGCGAACGGCCAGCGCCAGATCATCCAGGCCTGCTCGCCCTCGGCGATCGAGAAGAAGATCATTTGGGCACGCCCGATGATGTTCTCGAACGGCACGTAGCCGACCTGCGACAGGAAGCGGCTGTCGGTGGAGTTGTCGCGGTTGTCGCCCATCATGAAGAAATGCCCGGGCGGAACGGTGTAGACGATAGTGTTGTCCATGTAGCTGTTGTCGGTGCAGTCGAGCGACTCATAGCTGACGCCGTTCGGCAGCGTTTCCTTCCAGCGCTTGACCCGCGCGGTGGCATCCGCCGAGCCGCAGGGATCCTCGCCGACGAAATCGCTCAGCCGCTCGCGCTTGATCGGCTCATTGTTGATGTAGAGCAGCCCGTTCCGGACCTCGATGCGGTCGCCCGGCAGTCCGATGACGCGCTTGATGTAGTCGGTGGAGTCATCCCGCGGCAGGCGGAACACCACGATGTCGCCGCGGTTCGGCTCCGAGCCGAAGATGCGCCCCGAGAAGATGTTCGGCGAGAACGGGATCGAATAATGGCTGTAGCCATAGGAATATTTCGAGACGAACAGGTAGTCGCCGACCAAGAGCGTCGCCTTCATCGACCCCGAGGGGATGTTGAACGGCTGGAACAGGAAGGTGCGGATGACGAGCGCGATCAGAAGGGCATGGATGACGACGCGGATGGTCTCGCCCAAGCCGCTCTCAGATTTGGTCCCGGTGGTCGCGCTCATTGCTTTCCCAATTCCCGCGGGCCCTGATGCCCACGCGGTGGCAGAACGTTCTCTCCACGCGAAGCGTTCGACCCCCGCGTGAGGAAAATGGCCTTGATTCTGATCTTGAGGGCAAATTCCGGCCTAAACCTGGAATCCGCGTCTCGCTCGATACCCTGCGGCGTTTTAGACGGTTGTTCGCAGGGGCGCAATCAATCGCCGCCTCAAAACTTCGCAATTCATTGAAATGTCAATGATTTTTTAGTTTGCTGAAGTTTTCTGGCAAATTCCGGCGCCGCCCGCTCATCTGGCGGGAGCAACCGCCGAAATTATGACGAAGGCCTGTGCCAGCGGCCAATCGTCCGTGATCGAAAGGTCGATCTGCGCCTGCATGCCCGCGGGTGTCAGCTCCTGGAGCCGAGCCAGCGCCCCGCCGGTAAGCTGCATCGATGGCCGGCCTCCCGGCAGGTTCACCACCCCCATGTCCTTCCACCACACCCCGCGCCGGATACCGGTGCCGAGCGCCTTGGAGCAGGCCTCCTTCGCGGCGAACCGCTTGGCGTAGGTTGCGACCACCATCTTCTCGCTATTGGCGCGGCGCATCGCCTTGGCGCGCTCGGCGTCGGTGAAGATGCGATCGAGGAAGCGCTCGCCGTGCCGCTCGATCACCTTCGCAATCCGCGTGATGTCGATCAGGTCGGAGCCAATGCCGATGATCATGCGCTGACGGCACCTTGCGCCCTGGCACGGCCGCGGTCCATCGCCGCACGCATCTCGCGCACCGTGGCGGCGATGCCGACGAACAGCGCCTCGCCCATCATGAAGTAGCCGATGTTGAGCTCGCGGATTTCGGGCAGCGCGGAAATCGTCTCCGCCGTCTCATAGTCGAGCCCGTGGCCGGCATGGACCTCGAGCCCGGCCGCCTGCGCGAGCTTGGCGCCGGCGACGATGCGCTTCCACTCGGCCTCCGCCTTGTCCTTGTGACCATCGACCACGGCGTCGCACCAGCCGCCGGTGTGGATCTCGATCACGGGCGCCTTCAGCTGCGCGGCCATCTCGATTTGCCTGGGATCGGCGGCAATGAACAGCGAGACCCGGATGCCGGCATCATTGAGCCGCGCGATGAGCGGCGCCAGCGCATTGTGCTGGCCGACCACGTCGAGGCCGCCTTCGGTGGTGAGTTCCTGGCGCCGTTCCGGCACCAGGCAGACCGCATGAGGCTTGGTGGCAAGCGAAATCCGCAGCATGTCGTCGGTCGCCGCCATCTCGAAATTCAGCGGCTTGGATATCTCGGCCTTGAGCCGCGCCATGTCCTCATCGCGGATGTGACGGCGATCCTCGCGCAAATGCGCGGTGATGCCGTCGGCGCCGGCCTCGATCGCGGCAAGCGCCAGCCGCACCGGATCGGGCCGCGCCCCGCCCCGCGCATTGCGCAGGGTCGCGACGTGATCGACATTGATACCGAGACGGAGGGGAGCAGCCTTTGACATGTCTCTAACCTGCAATTCTAGCCTGTCATGCGCGGGCATAGCCGTCCGAAGGAAGGCGGCGCTTCCGCTCGCCTATGCCCTGCGCATGCATCTTTACCCATTGACGCGTTCGACCCGTGCAACGACGGCCTTGGCGCGCAACTGCGCGATGATAGCGCTGAGATGCTTGAGGTCATAGACCTCAAGATCGATGGTCAACTCCGTAAAGTCGGGCGATTGGCGCGACATGTGGATGTTGTCGATATTGCCGTCGTGCTCGGCGATCACGGTCGCAATCTGGGCGAGGCTGCCCGGCTCGTTGACATTGTGGACCAGGATGCGCGCGGGGAATCGCTGCGGCATGGTCTCGTCGATGTCCCAGCGCACGTCGAGCCAGCGCTCCGGCTCCTCCTCGAAATCCTTCAGCGCCGGCGACTGGATCGGATAGATCGTGATCCCCTCGCCCGCCGTGACGATGCCGACGATCCGATCGCCCGGCACGGCGCCGCCGTTCGGCGCGAACTTCACCGGCAGGTCGGAATTGATGCCGCGCACCGGGATCACCGAAGTGGCGCGCGCCGGATGCGGCGGGGTCTGCGTCTTCAGCTTGGCGGCGAGCCCCTTCTTGGCGCCATAGCGTACCAGCCGCTCTTCCTTGTAGTCGGGATACATCGCGCGCGCGACGTCGGAGGCCTTGATCTCGCCGCGCCCGACGGACGCCATCACGTCCTCGATCGAGGTGCGCGCGAGCCGCGGCAAGGCGCCCTTCAGCTTGTCGTCGGCATATTCGATCTTGGCGCGGGCAAACAGGCGGTCGACGATGCGGCGGCCGAGGCCGGCATACTGGTCGCGCACCGCATCGCGGGTGGCACGCCGGATCGCGGCGCGCGCCTTGCCGGTGCGGGCCAGCGCTTCCCAGGCCGACGGCGGCGCCGACTGCGCCTTAGAGGTCAGCACCTCGACCTCGTCGCCATTCTGCAACTCCGAGGACAGCGGCGCGAACTTGCCGTTGATTTTGCAGCCGACCGCGCTGTTGCCGACGCCGGTGTGCACGGCATAGGCGAAATCGATCACGTTGGCGTTGCGCGGCAGCGCGATCAGCTTGCCCTTCGGCGTGAAGCAGAACACCTGGTCGTGGAACAGCTCGAGCTTGGTGTGCTCGAGGAATTCCTCGGGATTGGAGCTCTCCGAGAGGATGCCGATGGTGTGGCGCAGCCAGGCGAAAGCGTTCGACTCGTGCTTCAGCCGCTCATGCGGCGAGCCCGCCCCTTCCTTGTAGAAGGCATGCGCAGCGATGCCGAACTCGGCGATCTGGTTCATCTCCTCGGTGCGGATCTGCAGCTCGACGCGCTGCTTGCCCGGTCCGATCACGGTGGTGTGGATCGACCGGTAGTCGTTCTGCTTCGGTGTCGAGATGTAATCCTTGAAGCGGCCCGGCACGACCGGCCAGGTGGTGTGGACAATGCCGAGGGCGCGGTAGCAGGCGCCGACATCGTCGAGGATGACGCGGAAGCCATAGATGTCGGAGAGCTGCTCGAAGCCGACCGACTTGCGCTCCATCTTGGTCCAGATCGAAAACGGCTGCTTGCGGCGGCCGAACACCCGCGCGGTGATGCCGTTCTTCTGCAGGTTCTTGGAGAGCTGGGTTTCGATCTCGCCGATCAGGTTGCGGTTGCGCTCGGCCAGTGAATCGAGCCGCTGCTTGACCACCGCATAGGCCTCGGGATCAAGCACGAAGAACGACAGGTCCTCCAGCTCCTCGCGCATCTCCTGCATACCCATGCGGCCGGCCAGCGGCGCATAGATATCCAGCGTCTCCTCGGCGATGCGGCGGCGCGAGGCCGGCGGCACGAATTCCAACGTGCGCATGTTGTGCAGGCGGTCGGCGAGCTTGATCAGCAGAACGCGGACGTCGTCCGCGATCGCCAGCAGCAGCTTGCGCAAATTCTCGGCCTGCTTGGCCTCGCGCGACACCAGCTCCAGCCGCTTCAGCTTGGTCAGGCCTTCGACCAGCGCGCCGATCTCATGGCCGAACACATGGTCGATCTCGGCCCGCGTCGCCTCGGTGTCCTCGATCGTATCGTGCAGCAGCGCCGCCACGATCGTGGCGTCGTCGAGCTTGAGATTGGTGAGGATCGCGGCGACCTCGAGCGGATGCGAGAAATAGGGATCGCCGGAGGCGCGCGTCTGCGTACCGTGCGCCTTCATGGCGTAGACATAGGCGCGGTTGAGCAGGTCTTCGTTGGTGTCGGGGTTATAGGACCGGACGCGCTCGACAAGGTCATATTGTCGCATCATTCGGGTGCGCGGCTTGGCCGGCCTCTCCGCCGCGGACGACGCCGGCGCGACCGCGACCGTTTCGGTTGCAGCCTGCATCTGGATGGAACTGCGGCGTCGATACGCCATGAACTCGCTGCCTCTCGCGGGACCGGAACGTCCCTTCTTCCTCAATCTAGTGCGCTTTCGAACGAAGCAGCACCCCGCGCGGGGCCCGGAACCATTCAATTTCCCGCGCCCGCATAGGACGCACCGTAACAGCAAAATTGTCAACAAAAGCAAAGGCCCGGAGCAATGTCCGGGCCTTTGGCAAATTGATCCGAGATGTGAGCCGAATGACGAGCCTACTCGTCTTCCTCGGGCTGCTCTTCCGGGGGCGCCAGACCCTCGAGGCCCTTCAGCAGCTCTTCCTCGGTCATGCGCTCGACCGCGACCTCGGTGTCGTCGGCATCGACGCTGGCACCGGCGGAGCCGATCAGCGGCACGGTGTCCGGCTCGGGCTCGTCGACCTCGACGAACTTCTGCAGGGAGTGCACGAGTTCCTCTTTCAGGTCCTCCGGCGATATCGTCGAATCGGCGATCTCCCGCAGCGAAACGACCGGGTTCTTGTCGTTGTCGCGATCAACCGTGAGTTGCGATCCCGACGAGATCATCCGGGCACGATGCGCAGCCAACAGGACGAGGTCGAAACGATTGTCGACCTTATCAATGCAATCTTCGACGGTGACGCGAGCCATCTCGAGGCGCTCCGTGGTAAAAGGGACCGAACATGTAGGTTATGAGGGTTAGTTATAGGGCTAGCCCCCGTTTCGCAAGGCAAAATTTGTGATTTGCCTTCCCAACAGGCTCTGATAACCCCCTCTGCCGGGGCCAGAAGGGCCGGAGCGTCTGACGACATGGCTAGGTTGCTGTCCCAGACAAGTAAATCTCTTCATTGCAATGTCAAAGGTCTAGGCTTTTTGCCCTCGCCTCACCATAATTGCGGTGGTGACTGTCGTGGGGAAAGATTCACAGAACTTTAGGCAGCAACGCCGGAAATTACGCGCGGTTGATCACCGCCGCGCTAAGAACACTAACAACCACGCGAGAACACTTTGATGTCGTCACCTGTTTCCAACAAGATCGCGCTCTTCATCGATGGAGCCAATCTTTACGCAACCGCAAAGACGCTCGGCTTCGACATCGACTACAAGCGCCTTCTCAAGGAATTCCAGAGTCGCGGCACCCTGCTCCGTGCGTTCTACTACACGGCGATCATCGAGGATCAGGAGTATTCGTCGATCCGTCCGCTGATCGATTGGCTCGACTACAACGGCTACACCGTGGTCACCAAGGCGACCAAGGAATTCATCGACGCCAGCGGCCGCCGCAAGGTGAAAGGCAATATGGACATCGAGCTCGCCGTCGATGCCATGGAGCTGGCCGAGCACATCGACCAGATGATCCTGTTCTCCGGCGACGGCGACTTCCGCTCGCTGGTCGAGGCCGTGCAGCGCCGCGGCGTTCGGGTCACCGTCATCTCCACGATTGCGAGCCAGCCGCCGATGATCGCCGACGAGCTCCGCCGCCAGGCCGATGTCTTCACCGACCTCGTCGAGCTGCAGTCCAAGCTCGGCCGCGATCCGTCCGAACGTCCGGCCCCGCGCGAACCGCGTCACCACTCCCCGCAATTCCTGCAGCGCGCGACCACGATGGCCCCCCGGGGAGCCGATGACGATTTCGACGAGTAATCTCGTCGCCGCAGCTACGCGCCCCGACAGCAACTGTCAGCTCTGTGTCAGGCTGGCCGATTTTCGCGCACAGGCCCGTACACTCCATCCGGACTGGTTCAACTCGCCGGTGGAATCGTTCGGCGATCCGAATGCGCGGCTGTTGATCGTCGGGCTCGCGCCAGGCATGCAGGGCGCCAACCGCACCGGCCGTCCCTTCACCGGCGATTACGCCGGCGATCTGCTCTACGCGACCTTGATCGAATATGGCTTCGCCAGCGGCGTCTATCAGGCGCGGCCCGACGACGGCTTGAAGCTGGTGGACTGCCGGATCAGCAACGCGGTGCGCTGCGTGCCGCCGCAAAACAAGCCGCTGCCGGCCGAGATCAACACCTGCCGGCAATTCCTCCGCGCCACCATCGCCGCGATGCCGAAGCTGCGCGCGATCGTGCTGCTCGGGCGAATCGCACACGAATCAACGTTGAAGGCGCTGGATGTTCGTCTGGCTGCGGCGCCCTTTGTGCACGGCGCCGTGCATAGCGCCGGAACATTCAAACTCTACGACAGCTACCACTGCTCGCGCTACAACACGAACACCGGCGTGCTGACGACCGACATGTTCCGCAAGGTCTTCGCGAGCGTGCGGAAAGAGCTCGGCTAGAACCCTTCTCCCGAAATCCACTTTGCGAACCGGTATCCACTTCACTTGGAAGCGCTCGCATCCTTCCGCGGATTGGCCTGCAGCCATTCCAGCACGTCGCCGGCGTTCCGATCAGGCGGGAACACCGGATAGAACACGTGCGTGATGCACGCATCGTCGATGATAAGCGCAAGCCGCTTGATCAGCGTCAGGCCCGCCACCGACATCGTCGGCAATCTCAGCGCGCGCGTCAGTTCCAGCGCTTCGTCGGACAGCACCGGGAACGGCAGATGCAGGCGCGACGCCATCTCGGTCTGGTACGCATTGCTCTGCGTCGACAGCCCGAAAACCTGGGCGGCGCCGGCCGCCTTCAGGTCGGCGAACAGGTCCCGGAAGGCGCAGGTCTGCGGCGTACAGCCGCGGGCCCCCGGGATCATGTCCCAATCGTCGACCAGCCCGATCTTGCCGGGCTCGCCGGTTCGCGGATAGGCGAACACCACGGTGCGGCCCTCGAGCGCCGACAGCGCCACCGAGGTGTCGTCGGTGGCGCGCAGCCTGACCGACGGGATCGTCATGCCGGTCAGATGCGCCGCGCCGCCATCGTCGGTGGGTGCCGGGATCTTGCTCCAGTCGACGTCGGTGAGGCTGCTCTGGTTCATCGGACCAATCTCCATCCGCCGTCGTCGCAGTGGCGGCGCTCTGACACCCTAGCCCCGCGCCCGCATCAGGCGGCCCTTCTCGCGGCCCCAGTCGCGCTTCTTCTCGGTCTCGCGCTTGTCGTGCAGCTTCTTGCCCTTGGCGACCGCGAGCAGCAGTTTGGCACGGCCGCGCTCGTTGAAGTACAGCTTCAGCGGAATGAGCGTCATGCCCTCGCGGTCGACCGCGCCGAGCAGCTTGTTGATCTGCTTGCGATGCAGCAAGAGCTTTCGCGGCCGCTTCGGCTCGTGGTTGAAGCGGTTGGCCTGCAGATATTCCGGGATATTGGCGTTGATCAGCCATATCTCGCCGTTCTTGGAATCCGCATAGGACTCCGCGATCGTGCTCTTGCCGCTGCGGATCGACTTCACCTCGGTGCCGGTCAGCGAAATGCCGGCCTCGACCGTATCCTCGATGGCGTAGTTGAAGCGGGCCTTTCGGTTTTCAGCGACAACCTTGATCGGACGTTCGTTCTTGTCGGCCACGTTAGCCCTTCTTGAGGAGGTCGCGGATTTCCGTCAGCAGCACGACCTCGTCGGACGGCTTCGACGGCTCGGCAGGCTTGGCCTCTTCCTTGCGCTTGAACTGACTCATGAGACGGACGACCATGAACAGCACGAAGGCAACGATCGCGAAGTTGATCGTCAGCGTCAGGAAGTTGCCCCAAGCGAGCACCGCACCTTGCTTCTTGGCATCGGCGAGATTTGTTGCGGTGACGTTTTTCGACAGACCAATAAAGTAATTAGAGAAGTCGAGGCCACCGATAGATCCGATGATCGGCATGATGATGTCGCCAACCAGCGAAGTCACGATGGCACCGAAGGCGCCGCCGATGATGACGGCGACGGCAAGGTCGACGACATTGCCCTTCATCGCGAAATCACGGAACTCCTTGAGCATTTGGGAGCCCTTCTGTTCAGCGTCACGTAGCGCCATGGCGGTCACTTCCAAAATCTGGCTGCGATCGGGTTAGGTTGAAGAGCTTCAGTTGATCAGGCCGGCATGCACCATGGCGCTGCGGACGGCCTGGCGGGTCGATTCAGAGACCGGCACCATCGGCAAGCGCAGCTTCTCGTCCAGCTTGCCGAGCAGCGACATCGCATACTTCACCGGCGCCGGATTGCTCTCGATGAACAGATTGGTGTGCAGCGGCATCAGCTTGTCGTGGATCTTCAGCGCCGTGGTGACATCGCCCTTCTGCCAGGCGGTCTGGAACTCCGAGCACAACCGCGGCGCGACGTTCGAGGTCACCGAGATGCAGCCGTGACCGCCATGCGCCATGTAGCCGATGATGGTCGCGTCCTCGCCCGACAGTTGATTGAAGTCCTCGCCCATCGCGGCGCGCTGCTGCGACACCCGCACCATGCTCGCGGTCGCGTCCTTGACGCCCGCGATGTTCTTCAGCTCGAACAGCCGCGTCATGGTGTCCACGGACATGTCGATCACCGAGCGCGGCGGGATGTTGTAGATGATGATCGGAATGCCGATCGCATCGTTGATCGCCTTGAAGTGCTGGTACATGCCTTCCTGCGTCGGCTTGTTGTAGTACGGCGTCACGACCAGCACCGCATTGGCGCCAGCCTTCTCCGCGTGCTCGGCGAGCTCGATCGCCTCCTTGGTCGAATTCGAGCCGGCGCCGGCGATCACGGGCACCCGGCCCTTGGCCTCCTCGATGCACCACTCGACCACACGCTTGTGCTCGTCATGGCTCAACGTCGGGCTCTCGCCCGTGGTGCCGACCGGCACCAGGCCGTGCGTGCCCTCGGCGATCTGCCAGTTCACGAGACTGCGGAATGCCGCCTCATCCACCGAGCCGTTTTTGAAGGGCGTCACCAAGGCAGTGAATGATCCCCGGAATTTTGTCTTGGCTGCCATGGACTTCCTCCAAACGCTTCAGGCTAAAGGCTAGGTCGACGGACCCTTGTTATTGTCGTGCTTCACGTCCGTGCAACCGGCACCCGGTTGATGCGAAACGCCATGAAAGGCAATTCATATCGGGTCTGACCGGCAGGCGAAAGGGTCGTACCGAACCTATTCCCAGCCGGTTCCAGCCGCGATTTTGCCGTTGTGCTGGCGCAAACAGCCGCACCGGCAGGCTTCTTAGTATTTTGTCTACGTTTTCAATCAAATAAGAACCCATGGCCCAACCGACCAGATGATTCGGGGCCGCAGAGGACTTCTGTGATCCGTTCCGCCCGCGCAGGCACTTTGCGATCGACGGCGCTGGCGACGAGCCTGGCGCTCGTTGTCGGCTTGGCCGCCATCACGGCCGATGCATGGGCCGCCGAGGATGCTCCCGCCGCGAAGCCGGCTACCCACGATGCGGCCTCCAAAACGGCCGCCTCGAAGAATGCGGCATCGAAGACGGCTGCTTCCAAGACCGAAGCTTCCGAGACCGGAGCTTCCAAGACCGGCTCCTCGAAAGCGCATACTTCAAAGCCAGCTGCAGCCAAGAGCAGCGAGACCAAAACCGGCCAAGACAAGACGACTTCTTCGAAGTCCGGCACTGCGAAGACCGACGGCGCCAAGGCCGCGCCTTCCAAGACCGACGCTTCGAAGGCCGCCGCGTCAAAGAGCAGCACGTCCAAGACCACTACGACGAAGCCCATTGCGGCAAAGACCACTGCATCGAAGCCCGCTTCTCCTGCCGCAACCGGAAGCCTCCCGAACAAGCCGGCGCCCGTCCGTGCCGCCGCCCCCGCGCTGGTTCCGGCGACCCGCCAGCATGCCGCGCCGATCGCGCGCAAGCCGGTGCTGCCTGCGGCCGTGGCCGCGACGTCGTCGACGTCGCAGTCCGACAAGGAGGCGCTTGCGAGCGTCGTCGAGCTGCTGCGCAAGCGCAAGCCGGCGGACGCCACCGAGGCCGAGGCCTCGATCTCCGATCCGGTTGCGCGCAAGCTTGCCGAATGGCTGATCCTGCGCAGCGAGGACAATGGCGCCTCGGTCGAGCGCTACCGCGCCTTCCTTGACGCCAATACGAGCTGGCCCTCGCAGACCTTCCTGCGCCGCCGCATCGAGGCATCGCTATGGGACGACCATCGCGACGATTCCGCGGTGTGGGCCTGGTTCCAGAATGAATCGCCGGTCTCGGCCAAGGGCCGGCTCGCGCTCGCCAAGGTGATGATCGGACGCGGCGACCGCGGCAATGCCGAGCGGCTGGTGCGCGAGGCCTGGCGCAACGACGGAATGAGCGAGGACACCGAAACCACCGCGCTCGATCTGTTCGGCTCGTTCCTGACCGCCGGCGACCACAAGGCGCGCATGGACACCATGCTCTACGGGACGGACAACGAGGCCGCCGGCATCCGCGCGGCCAGGCGTCTCGGTTCCGGCTATCTGGCGCTCGCCAAGGCGCGCATCGCGGCCAACCGCAAGGGCTCGAACCTGCGCGCGCTGCTCGAAGAGGTGCCGCGCGAACTCTCCGGCGACACCGGCTATTTGTTCGCCAAGATCCAGCTGCTCCGCCGCGAGGAGAAATTCACCGAAGCCGCGCAGCTGATGCTGAGCGCACCGAAGGACGCCGCGCGGCTCTTCAACGTCGACGAATGGTGGGTCGAGCGCCGCCTGCTGGCGCGCAAGATGATCGACGTCAACGAGTTTCGCACCGCATATCTGATCGCGCGTGATGCGGCGCTGCCCGCCCGCGACATCTACAAGACCGAGCAGGAATTCACCTCGGGCTGGATCGCGCTGCGCTTTCTCAACGACCCCAACCTCGCCGCCCAGCATTTCGCGCGGATCGGCGTCGGCAGCGCCAACCCGACCGCGCTGGCGCGTGCCGGCTATTGGCAGGGCCGCGCCGCCGAAGCCGCCGGCCGCGGGCAGGAGGCGCGCGCAGCCTACGCGCGCGCAGCCGAGCAGTCGACCAGCTATTACGGCCAGCTCGCGCGCGCCAAGCTCGGCCTGCCGCAGATCGAATTGAACAGCGCGCCGCGCGGCCGCGGCGCCGATCGGCTGGAAATCGTGCGCGCGGTCGGACTGCTCTACGAAATCGACGCGCGCGAGCTCGCGATCCCGATCTTCGGTGACATGGGCGACAATGGCGATCCGGAAGCGCTGGCCGGCCTCGGCGAGCTCACCGCGCGCCACGGCGATGCCCGCGGCATGCTGCTGATGGGCAAGGCCGCGCTCAATCGCGGACTGCCGTTCGACCATTACGCCTACCCGGTGAACGGCATTCCATCGTTCCGCCAGGTCGGACCGGAGGTCGAGCAGAGCGTCGTCTATGCGATCGCGCGCCAGGAGAGCGCGTTCAATCCGGCGGTGGTGTCGCCCGCCCAGGCCTACGGCTTGATGCAGGTGACGCCGGACGCCGGACGCTATGTCTGCAAGCGCGCCGGCATCGGCTTCGACCTCAACCGGATGAAGACCGACCCGGTCTACAACGCGATGCTCGGCGCGGCCGAGCTCGGCGGTCTGCTCGAGGACTATCGCGGCTCCTACATCCTGACCTTCGCCGCCTACAATGCCGGCCGCGGCAGCGTGAAGAAGTGGATCGAGCGCTACGGCGACCCGCGCGATCCCAAGGTCGACGCGGTCGACTGGGTCGAGCTGATTCCGTTCTCGGAGACGCGGAACTATGTCCAGCGGATCATGGAGAACCTGCAGGTCTACCGCGCCCGCTTCGGCGGCGGCACCAGATTGCAGATCGACGCCGACCTGCGCCGCGGCGCTAGCGTGGAATGAGCCGGCGCGGCCGGTTTTCAACAGTCTTGCGAGGGGGCCACGGTCAGCACCCACAGACCTTCATATAACTTATTGTTATAGCTTGCATTTCCTGCATTCACCCGAGCCATCGCACCGGAACCGGCGCGCAGTATAAAGGCTCAGCGCCCGCTCCCGGGCCGCCCGCGGCGGAGCTGCCACCAAATCACCTTGCCGCAAACTGAATCTGCCGCTTGCGGCTTAGCGCCCTCTCGGGCATATCGGCGCCATTGGAGACGTGGCCGAGTGGCTGAAGGCGGCGGTTTGCTAAACCGTTATAGGCTTGTAAAGGCCTATCGAGGGTTCGAATCCCTCCGTCTCCGCCAGCCAACCTTTCGGATCTTGACCAGGACGGCCTGTACGGCGTCTGCCGATCGAGTGCCGCTGATATCCGACCTATCTCGCTCGCTCCATGGTTCGCTAGCCGCCAGAGCCTCCTGGCTCGAACCGATAGTCACCTCCGCGTGAACGAAACATCATTCCGGGTGCGTCGAAGCGAGCGCGAAACAAACCGCGCACAGCATGCCTGTGTGCTTTTGATCACCTGAATATTTCCGGAGTAAAGCCATGCAGCAGGACAGCGGCATTCAATTCCAGGATGTTGACCAGGTTTTGCGTAACGCCCAGCTTCGCCGATCCGCCGATCTAGGTCCCACGTTACGGCAGCACTTCTCATCCAAGGCAGGCAGGCTCGCCATCGCAACTTCGCTGGCTTGCATGGTTGTTGTGCTGGCGATCGTTGCCGCCCCACGGCCCGTCTCGAGCGCTGCGCTTGGCAGCGATTGGCAATGCAGCAAGGCAGCGTTTGTCTTGACGACCTGTCGTCAAATCGACCCCACGCACTCTTAGCAAGCGGTCTCGTCGTTCAGGGAACGTTGCTCCTGGCCCGGCGTTGCGTGGGTGGCGACGGTATGCGCCCGAGAGCAACCGGTCCCATCGTCGACCGATCGACGTCGACGCAATGCCGCAACATCGCGAGCAACATGTCCTTTGCGAGCCAAGTTCCCATGAACAAACGCAGGCAAACGTATCTTCGCAATTCGCTGGATCTGCGCGACAAGGTCCAGGTCAAAGTATTGAGGAAGCGCCTCAAGGTCTCCGATCAACAGTTTGCTTCAATCGTTCGAAAATCGGGACCCTCGATCGCCGCCATCACCAAGGAAGCAAAGGTGATCTGACCCTACATGTCGAAGGGACGGAGTCGCGACGTCAATTGGCTGGCGAAACCATCTATCCGGCGACGCCGTAGCTCGACAGCCGGCCCATTCTTCCGTTTTGGTACCGCGGGCCGGCTGAGGCCGTTCGGTCCATCCCGGTCACGAACGGCCTCACGTTTGAGTCCATCAATGAAATGCATCAGCGGCTACGCGATCGATAGACGAGCCTTGAGGCTTGAGGTGATTGTGGCGGCTGGCGTAGCCACGGACGAGGGTCGGAGCCGAGGTGGAAGTCGCAGCTTCCCCTCGGCCTGATTATTTGGCATCAAATAATCATGAAGCCCGCACGAAATATCCGCCGGCTGGTCGAGATCGGGCTGAAGGCGAAGAAATAAGATGGATGGCCCGAGTCGCGGTCTCAGGTTAGCGGTCTGCTTCGCACTGGCCATTGTCCTGCCTGCTGCTCAGACGCCGCCAACAGTGCATCCGCGGGACGCGCGTCGTGTTGTTGACAAGGAATGTCGCGATGTCTTGCCCGCGCAGGCAAAGATACAGGCATGCCTCAACCTGCTGAGCGATCGACGACTGTCGACAGCCTATATTGCGCCGATCAACAGCGAAATATCGAGCACCTTCCAAGGCCTGCGCGACTACGACAACGCCATCAAATACAAGAAGGTCGAAATTGAACGCGCGCAGAGCGCGGCCAAGCAGCCTGCTTCTTCGGCCGAAGCACTTCCTGCAAGTTTCGGCGCGATGTCTCAACGGTACACGGAGCTCGGAACGCTCCAGGCGCTCAATCGCCTGGCCAACATCGACAGTCAATCGGATGAAGCGCGCCGAGGCGCCACTGAGGAGCAAAGCAACTACACCATGGCGCTTCAGTACAACCCGATGAACTACAGGGCATATCGATACCGGGCTGAAATTCACAGCCTGTTCTGCGATAGCGCGTCTGCCTCTCAGGACATGGATGCAGCGGTCAGGTTTGCTGAACAATCCGGAGATCAGAACGCCGCTCGAGACTACAGGCGCGTCGCGCTAAGCGCTTGCATTCCAGCTTGGCGCAGAGAATAGCGAGACCCATCAGACTTACGCCGCGACCGTATTCTTACGGACCCGCTCCTGGCAGGCGACTTGCGCTGTATCCGTGAATAGTTCGGCGCCGGCTGTTTCCGGTGTACCGAACTCGGACATTCGGAGCACGCACATGAACATGCATCATCGTTTTGAGACAGCTCGCGCAAGCACCGGACGAGAGTCGACGGTCAGGAAGATGCTGTCCGATCTTGTCCTGGCCTGCCAGCAGATCGAAGCCGACATTGCGACCGAAGAAGCGCGCGCGGGAATTCATGACCAATCGGACGCAAGGTATCCAATTTTGGCAAGGTCGCTCAATGAGCGGTATGACAATCTCAAGGGAACCATCGCCACACTCGAAAAGCGTGTCACTGAGCGATCTCAGCACAAATTGGTCACCGATGCAGCATAGCGCGATCCTTCGACCAACCTTCTGTTCGATGGAAGAGGCATCCCTCCGTCCCTGCCAAGCAAAGGGGGACCGCGAGAAGCAGGCCCCTGCCTCCTGACTACACCCCGAAGCACAGCCGCTTGCCGTCGTTCGGCAGGCAGCGTGATCGACGTGATGCAGCCGCGGCGCTGACCGACGTCAGCCGCTGCCGCGCGTGGATGGATCGAGATTTCGGTTCTCGCCGGGCGGGATCGGGCCGAAGCCGGGATATCTGTATCCGCCAGGCACGACCACCTCTTCGCTCGGACGGATGATGAGGTGCTGTCGCATGTGCCGGTGATGCGCAGTAGCCGCGTCGGCAACCGCACTCCACAGGATCACAAGAAGCAACGTCAAGACCAAGGCAACACGCATGGCGATCACTCCGTTTCACCGAACAAGTGACCGGCGACTGCGGCGTTCTATTTTGCCCCGGCCTTTCACATGTGATCAAAACCGCGAGATCGCCGATGTAGAGCCTGCGCGTGATCACGCAGCGTGAGCCTACCCGCCGGACGGCGTACGCTCAAGCTGGGCGACGACAATGTCCCCCTCCAAAGTAGTTCGCGATGAAGACCCTGTCGCAGAAGGCCGAATAGAACACGGCCGTTGGACTCCAGGCAGGCAGTTCGACGTCGATCTCAAGCCGCACCGCGGTGCAGTTATGCGGGCACGATGTCGCGACGCCAGCCCCGCGAGAAATAGATCAGACATCGCTTTGACGATAGGTCACATGCTCAGGCGCGCTGCGCGCGCAACAGCGGCCGCGGAAAGGCCTGCGCGCAGGCGACGCCGAGCAGCGCGAGGCCGCCGCCGATGACGTGAAACGTCCTGACCGGCTCACCCAGCATCACGATCGCGGCCGCGGCCGTCAGCACCGGCAACAGGTTCATGAAGATCGCGCAGCGGTTCGGGCCAAGCTGCGCGACCCCGCGGATCCAGAGGAACGGCAACACCACCGAGGCCAGCGCGCCGGCATAACCGATCAACGGCCAGGTCTCGGCGTTGACCTGCCGCAACGGCGCCGGCGTCGCGAGGAACGCGGGAAACATCACGGCCAGCGCGCACAGCGCCTGCATGTAGGTGGATTGCCATCCAGTGATCGGCAAATTCCAGCGCTTCAGGAGCACGCCGTACAGCGCGTAGACGATCGCGGCTAGCAGCATCAGTGCGTCGCCCGCATGCACGCCGTTCTGCAGCAGCGACGACAATTCGCCGCCGCTGACGAGATAGACGAGGCCTGCGAACGACAGCGGCGCGCCGCAGACCATGCCAAGCGTCGGCTGCTCGCCGAGCAGCGCGGCGCTGAGCGCGACCGTCAGTAGCGGCGTCAGCGCGGTGAACACGGCCATATTGGTCGCAGTCGTGGTCTCGGCCGCGAGATATGACAGGCTCTGGAACAGGCACATCGCAAGGAAGCCGAGAATCGCGAGCGGCCCGAGATGCGGCCAGATCGCGCGGCGATTGCGCCAGGCGGCGCGTGCCACGAACGGAGACATCAGCAGCACCGCGACCAGCAGGCGATAAAAGGTAATCGCCTGCGGACCGATCGTGTGGGCCGACAGACGCGAGACAATGACGTTGCCGGCCCACAGCACGATGGCAACGAAGGGATAGAGAAGTGCAGCATTCTTCCTGAGCATGACCTGGCAGCGCATTGGTGAAGGACGCACCAGCAACTACCTGTCGCGCCGAAGTCCGTCTCACGCTAGAATGACTTCACCTAGCGAGATTGGGACATGCGAGACTAAGACGTGTTGGACGAGCTGATCACAAGGCACCTCGATTATCACGCCACGGCGCGGCCGATGGCGGCGATGGAGATCGACTATCCGAGCGGCACATCGACCGGCCTGCATGCGCATCCGCGCGGCCAGCTGCTCTATGCGATCGAAGGCGTGATGATCGTGCGCTGCGCCGAGGGCACCTGGGTGGTGCCGCCCAATCGCGCGGTGTGGCTGGTGGCCGGTCTCGCGCACGAGGTCCGGATGTGCGGAGCGGTCAAGATCCGCACCGTGTTCGTGGACAGCGACGCGGCTCCCGATCTGCCGCAGACCAGCTGCGTGTTCACGGTCTCACCGCTGCTGCGCGAATTGTTCGTCGCCGCGATGGGTGTGCCGATGGATTATGCGCCTGCGACGTCCGACGAGCGCCTGATGCGCGTGCTGCTCGACCAGCTGCGCGAAATCGATGTGCTGCCGCTGCATCTGCCGATGCCGCGCGACGAAAGGCTCGCGCGGGTCTGCTCGGCGCTGGTGGCCCGCCCGGACGATGCCTCCACGGCGGAGCAATGGGCGCGCCGGCTGAAGCTGACGTCGAAGACGATCCATCGTCTGTTCTCGCGCGAAACCGGCATGACGTTCGGCGAGTGGCGTCAGCAGGCCCGCCTGCTGTTCGCGCTGGAACGCCTCGCGCGCGGCGCGCGGGTGGTCGATGTCGCTCTCGATGCCGGCTACGCCAGCCAGAGCGCCTTCACCGCGATGTTCCGCAAGCACTTTGGCGTGCCGCCGAACGCCTTCTATCGATAAAGCGTGGCGGCGAGATAGCTAGCGGTCCCCAAGTGCCGACTGCGCCACCGGTCCCAATATCCATTCCCTGAACGCCGCGATCTTCGGAAGCCCCTGCCGGTTGTCGGGGCAGACGAGATAATACGCGAACTCCTCCAGATGCGCGGTCGCGAGCAGCTGGATCAGTTCGCCGCTCTCGATCTCGCTTGCGACCATCGCCGCCGGCAGCAGGCCTGCACCCTGGCCGGTCAACACGGCTTTCAGGAGGAGACCGCTGTCGTCGAACGAAGGGCCGCGCGGTGTGCGCACCTCCGTGATGCCGTTGGCCTGAAACCACAGGCTCCACCCCTTGCGATCGGCATCATGCACCTGCGGCCAGCCCGCAAGTTCACCAGGGGATGCCGGCCGCCCGAGACGTGCAACCAGCGACGGCGAGGCGACCGCCACCATCTCCACCGTGACGACGCGGTCGCTGCGCATCCCCGGATAGCGGCCGAGACCGTGGCGCACCGCGACGTCGATTCCGCTGCGCGAGAAATCGACCAGCGTGTTGCTGGTGACGATCTGCAGATCGATCTCGGGATGCGCGCCCTGAAACGACGCCATGCGCGGCACCAGCCAGGCCGACGCAAAGAACGGCGTGACGCTCACCGTCAGCGTACCGACGTCGACCGACGCAGCGACGCGGCGCGAGGCCTCCGCGATCTGGCGAAACGCATTGCGGATCGACGGCAGATAGTCGCGCCCGGCGTCGGTGAGATAGATGCCGCGCGGCACCCGCTCGAACAGCTTGACGCCGAGATGGGCTTCCAGCGTCTTGAGCATCTGGCTGACCGCGCCCGGTGTCACGCACAGCTCCTCGGCCGCGAGCTTCACCGAGAGATGGCGGGCGGCGGACTCGAACGCCTTGAGCGCGTTCAGGGGTGGAAGCCGGCCCTCCATGATTTAGATTTTCTAATCTCAATTGCACAACAAATTTGGTTTGCCAACGAGGCCCTCGCGGCACTTAATCAGCGTATCGTAACGCCGAGAGCCGCGTCAACTCAGAGAAGTCCGGGCCGATAAAGTTAGATTTTCTAATCTTTTGCTGCGGCTCACGACGGCGACTCCGGTTCCCTGATGGAGCCAGGACAGGACATGACCGAGGTCCCAAACAAACTCGCCCTGCACGGGATCGGTGCAGGCAGCGATACCATCCAACGCATCGACCGCATCAACGCGTCGCAACCCGGCAGCCTGCCCGGCCTGCTGGACTTTCAATGGCTCGAAGCCGAACGCGGCCTCATCCGCGGCCGCTTCGAGATTGCCGCGAAGCACTTCTCGCCGCACGGACTCTTGCACGGCGCAAGCATCGTCGCGCTGGCGGATACCGCGTGCGGCTTCGGCTGCCTCGCCTCCCTGCCGGACGGCGCGATCGGCTTCGCGACCGGCGAGTTGAAGACGAACTTCATCGGTGCCGCGCGCGAAGGCGGCGTCAGCTGCGAGGCGCGCCTCGTTCACGCCGGGCGCACGACCCAGGTGTGGGATGCCGAGATCCGCAGCGAAGCGACCGGCAAGGCCATCGCGCTGTTTCGCTGCACGCAGATGCTGCTCTATCCGACGGCCAACGCCGGCGGCGGCGCACCACGGGGAGAACGATCATGAGGAACGCCGTCATGCACGCCGGTTATCAGAGAGCAAAGCCGTTCTACGGCTGGTATGTCGTCGCAGCCGCCTTCGTCGTGACGTTCGTCGGCTTCGGCAGCGCCTACACGTTCTCGTCCTTTGTCGAGTCGTTGCAGCGGGAGTTCGGCGCCTCGCGCGGCTCGGTCTCGCTGGTGTTCTCGTTTGCGGGCTTCCTGTATTTCGGCCTCGGTATCGTCTCCGGCCCGCTTGGCGACCGCTGGGGCGCACGCAGGCTCGCTGGCCTTGGAATGGCGCTGGTCGGTCTCGGCATGGTGCTGGCGGGACAGGCGCAGACCATCCTCCAGGTCTATGCCGCCTACAGCATCGGCATCGGTGCCGGCGTCGGTTGCGCATACGTTCCGACCTTGGGCGCCGTGCAACGCTGGTTCGTCAGGCGGCGCGGTTTTGCGTCAGGCCTCGCCGTCAGCGGGATCGGGGTCGGCACACTGGTGATGCCGCCGCTCGCGACCTGGCTGATCACGAGCCTCGGCTGGCGCGACGCCTACGTCGTGTTGGGCGTCGTCGCTGCCGTCGCCGGGATCGGAGCATCGCTCCTGATCGCCGACGATCCGCGCCTTCATGGCACCGGACCGGATGGCGATCCGCTCGAAGCAGTCTCGGGCGCGACGCTCCGTCACGGCGTCTCGATCCGCGGCGCGGTCAAGACCGCCCGCTTCGCCGGCCTCTATACGGCCTGCCTGATCAGCGCGTTCGGGGTATTTGTGCCCTTCGTGCACCTGGTGCCGTTCGCCGTCGACCATCAGGTGGCGCCGACGCTCGCGGTGCTGCTGCTTGGGATGATCGGCGTCGGCAGCACGGCCGGCCGGTTCTTCCTCGGCGGCATCGCCGACCGGGTCGGCCGCGATGCATTCCTGATCGCGATGTATCTCGGCATGGCCGTCTCGCTGGCGATCTGGGCGATCGCCGGCAGCTTCTGGTCGCTCACGGTCTTCGCGCTGCTGTTCGGCGTGTTCTATGGCGGCTGGGTGGCTATCCTGCCTGCTGTCGTCACCGATCATTTCGGCGGCCGCAATGTCGGCGGCATCATCGGCATCCTCTACACCAGCGTCGCTGTCGGCACGCTGCTGGGTCCAAGTGCTGCCGGCTTCGCGTTCGACGTCAGCCACAGCTACTTCATCCCGGTGGCGATCAGCGCGGCCGCCAACCTCGTCGCCGCCCTCATCGCCGTCGCGACGATGCGAACGGCCTCGCCGATGGCTTCAGTCGCGCAGCGTTGATGTCCCCATGACGATGAATGGCCTCCGTGCTACGCTCGGGGATCACCCACCCGCCGGTTCGAGCCTCTGTGAGCACTCGGTTCGCCATGACCAATGCCTGGAACTACCGGCGCGCCGCCAACGATGACATCGTCGAGCTGGCGTCGTGGCGCGGCGCCGGCTCGCTCGCCCTCAGGCCGCACTTCCATGACGAGAGCCAAATCGTGCTGGTGATGTCAGGATCGCGCGCCTTTCGCATCGACGGCGCGACCGTCACCGTATCTGCGGGCCACGCCGCGCTGATCCCGGCGGGAATGCTGCACGCACCGATGGCGACACCGGGCGCGGAGACGGTTTGCCTGAATGCCTATGTTCCGGCCGGCCGCGCCTGCTCGTCGCTCCGGATCATCAATGTCGGAGACCGCTGGCGGAGCATCGACGAGATATCGCCCGAGCACATCCGCGAGATCGCCAACGACATCCGGTCGCGCGAGCCGTCCCGCCCGGCCGGGTGCATCGATAGGGCGAAGTTCGGCTCGGCCTTGACGAAGAGCGTCGAGCCGATCGGCGCGATTGCCGCCAGCTTCGGACGAAGCCGCGAAGGGTTCAGCCGCATGGTGACGCGCGAGCTCGGCGTCGCGCCGCATACCTTCCGCCTGCTCGTTCGGCTCAATGTTGCCCGGCAGTTGCTGCGCGCCGGCGAGCCGATCGCAGCCGTTGCGGCCGATGCGGGCTTCTCCGACCAGAGCCACCTCACCCGCCTGTTCCGCCGCACCTTTGGCGCGACACCGGGCGTCTACTGGCGCGATTGAAGCGGCGTCACAGACGTTCCAGACCGGCCGGCGCTCGGCCCGCTAGCCTGCTCACCCTGCAAAGGGGTGAAGGATGGATACCGGAACAAGTCTTCTGCTGCTCGCAGCCGGTGGCGCGGGAGGCGTCATCAACGCATTGGCGGGCGGCGCGACGCTCATCACCTTTCCGGCGATGCTCGCCGCAGGCTTGCCGGCCGTCATCGCCAATGCGTCAAATGCGGTGGCGATCTCGCCGGGGCATTTGATCGCAGCCCTCGCCGATCGCGACAAGCTGCCGCCGCCGACGCGGCGCACGATCAGTTTCGTCGCCGTCTCCACGGTCGCAGGCGCGGCCGGTGCCGGCGTCCTTTTGCTGCTTCCCGAACGGCTGTTCGTCCTGCCGGTGCCGGCCCTGATCGCATTCGCAACGCTGCTGTTTGCCTACGCGCCACAGATCCAGGGATGGACCGTCGGACACCAGAAGGCAGCGGCACTGCCATCGACCGGCGCGAGCAGTGCTGTGCTCGGATTGGCATGTGTCTATGGAGGGTTCTTCGGTGCCGGGCTCGGCGTCATCCTGACCGCGGTGCTGTCGATCACGGAACCCAACGACATCAGGGCGATCAAGGCATTGAAGAACCTGCTGGCGACCTGCGTGTCGCTCGCCGCCACATTGATCTTCATCGTACAGGGAGCGGTGCGGTGGCCGGAGACCTCTGTGATGCTGCTCGGCGCCATGGTCGGCGGCTATGCCGGAGGCCACCTGATCCGGATCCTGCCGGCTCGCATCGTCCGGCAGTTCGTCATCGCCGCCGGAGCGCTGATGTCCGCGATCTACGCAGCGCGCTACTGGCTCTAGATGGAGCGAGGGAGCCGAGGCTCCCAGCTCGAGCTGTGCGTTTTCGAGCGAAGTGGATCACCGGTTCGCGTGAAGAAAACGCGTCAAAACGAAAGCTCAGTGCGTCGTCATCCAGGCGCGGGCTTCGCGCTGGGCGGCAGCGATCTCGACGTCGGACATCTGCTCGGCGACTTCGCGGCGGTGCGACATGGCGTCGGTACGTCCCTTGAGCGCCGCCAGGTTGAACCATTTGTGCGCCGCGACGAGGTTGACCACGCCGGAGCGGCCGCTCGCCCAATACATGCCGCGCTCGAACAGCACGTCCTGGATTGCAGTCGCAGCAACCGGGACAGCGCCTTCCTGATCGATGACTCCCTGAAACATTGTCGTCGTTCCCCTTTTTGTTGTTGGCCGCCCTCCCCCGAGCGCGGCCCCCGTCCACTGTTAAGCTACCCTGTCATCCCCGGGCTGATCCCTGGGATCATGCCCCGCGCCGATCACTGGGATCACCGCGTGCCGTTTGCCGGCTTGTTGGGATGATCATGGCCCATCAAATTTGAAGAGCGGTTTAAGTATCGCGATGAACGGGATGTAAATCGGGCCCGCCCGGCACGTTCCGCGGAATCGCAGAAGTGCCTGTGCCGCAGGCATTTCCGGGTATTCGTGAACGCCTGGTTTACCCTGGTGTTTCGGACAACGATAACCATCGCGGACAATGGCCGCGGGCGCCGGCCTGGTCCCGGCTGCCGAACGGATGTGATCAGTCGATGAGTTGACGGCGCGCTGGCAGGTCTGCGGACGGTCCACGGAGCCGCGGTACGGTCGCGCGCGCAAAGGAACGCGAGGCCGTAAGGCCCGACGTCGATCCAGAAAATGGGATGTGGGAAGTGAATGCCGGGCGCGGACTGCGCGGGCCGCCGGAACGAGGGGGTCGGCGAACACGTCAGGACCAGATTTCAGCTCGGCATTGTCGCCGGTGAAATTGCGGAACCAAGCGGGATCCGCACCGAACGAAGAAATCTCTGTTTCTTCTGCCGGACCGCTTTTGGGAAGGTTGCCCTCTCCGAAATTCGATCCAGCCGTTTGACCTGATGTCTCGCCGACACCCTCTTTCGTCAGCCAGAGCCTTGGGGTGGGATGTGCCTCTCAGCAGTCCGTCCGCTGGCTCTCGCGACGTGCCGGCATCAAGCCGCCGGCAATCCTCTCAAGGCGAGAGGCTTACTTCTTCTTGGCGACCTTGCGGGTCTTCTTCGCAGTCTTCTTCACTGCGCTCTTCGCCTTCTTCGCCTTCTTTGCCTTCTTAGCCATGTTGCCCTCCAGTATGTGAGATGGCTCTCGCTGCGTGCACTCGGGAATCGATATGCACTACTTCCCGAATACACCAACAGACCGAAAAAAACAGTGTCCCGCTTAAGGAAGTGTTGACGTAGCGGTGGCAGTGCGCACGGCGCGCCTCATCGATCAAATCGGCATTGCGTTCGCGCGACGATGCAAGAAATGCAGCAACGGCCGACATCGGCATTTGTCAACGTTGCAGGAAACGCCTGTATTGCAGGCACTTCTTGAATTCGCATTCGAACGATCGACGCGCGATCGTCATCGCGTTGAGTCGCAAGCCGTGACGAAAAGCGGCGCGTCGCGAACGCCGAGTCGTAATTTTTGGCAACGAAAAAATTTTCGTGGGTAAGACCGCTTTTGCCTCGTTTGAGGTCACCCGGACCGGTTTCGCGAACGAATCGCAGCTTCGGCGATTCGGCGCCGACGGCGTCAGTGCGACCGTCGAGGGAGGGTGTGAGGCAGGATCACGCCGCGTTCACGCGCGCGCGACGACGCCGGTGGTGACGGCGCGAGAGCTGATCCGACTGGATCATGCGCCAAGGACAACATCATTGTCCTGTTCGTTCAGATGCCGAGCTTGGATTTCAAGAGCTCGTTGACCGCCTTCGGGTTCGCCTTGCCGCCCGACGACTTCATCACCTGACCGACGAACCATTGAAGAGCCGCAGGCTTCGCCTTCGCCTGCTCGACCTTGTCGGGATTGGCCGCGATGATGTCGTCGACCACCTTCTCGATCGCGCCGAGGTCGGTGACCTGCTTCATGCCGCGCGCCTCGACGTGCGCGCGCGGATCGCCGCCCTCCCGCCAGACAATTTCAAACAAGTCCTTGGCGATCTTGCCGGAAATCGCTCCCTCGCCGATCAGATCGACGATCGCGGCGAGTTGCTCCGCCGACACCGGCGAGGCTGCGATCGCGACGCCTTCCTTGTTGAGGCGGCCGAACAGCTCGTTGATCACCCAGTTGGCGGCAAGCTTGCCGTCGCGCGCCTTGTCGGCAAGACGAGCGAGCACCGTCTCGTAGAACTCCGCGCTCTCGCGCTCGGCGACCAGCACGCTCGCATCATAGGGCGACAGGCCGAAGCCCGTAATAAAACGGGACTTCTTCTCGTCCGGCAGTTCCGGCAGCTGCGCCTTGAGTTCGTCGACGAAGGCCTGGCTGAATTCGAGCGGCAGCAGATCGGGATCGGGGAAGTAGCGGTAGTCGTGCGCCTCTTCCTTGGAGCGCATCGAGCGCGTCTCGCCCTTGTTCGGGTCGAACAACCGGGTTTCCTGGTCGATCGAGCCACCGTCCTCGATGATCTCGATCTGGCGCCGCGCCTCGTATTCGATCGCCTGGCCGATGAAGTTGATCGAGTTCATGTTCTTGATTTCGCAGCGGGTGCCGTACGCGGTCTCGCCGTAACGGCGCACCGAGACGTTGACGTCGGCGCGCAGACTGCCCTTCTCCATGTCGCCGTCGCAGGTGCCGAGGTAGCGCAGGATCGAGCGCAGCTTGGTGACGTAGGCCTTGGCCTGCTCGGCGTCGCGGATGTCAGGCTTCGAGACGATCTCCATCAGCGCGACCCCGCAGCGGTTAAGGTCGACATAGGACATCGTCGGCGACTGATCGTGCAGCAACTTGCCCGCGTCCTGTTCCAGATGCAGCCGCTCGATCCCGATCGTAACGCTGCGGCCGCCATCGAGCTCGAGCACCACCTCGCCCTCGCCGACGATCGGCGACTTGTACTGGCTGATCTGGTAGCCCTGCGGCGAGTCAGGATAGAAATAGTTCTTGCGATCGAACACCGAGCGCAGGTTGACCTTCGCATTCAGCCCGAGACCGGTGCGCACCGCCTGGCGGACGCACTCCTCGTTGATCACGGGCAGCATGCCCGGCATCGCGGCATCGACCAGCGAGACGTGGGAGTTTGGCTCGCCGCCGAACGCGGTCGACGCGCCGGAGAACAGCTTCGCGTTCGAGGTGACCTGGGCATGGACCTCCATGCCGATCACGACCTCCCAATCGCCGGTGGCGCTCTTGATCAGCTTGTGAGGGGCGGCAGATGCGGTCATGGATCTCGGTTTCCGGATAAGTGATATCTGGGATGGATTGGGCTTCGCGCAACCGATCGCGCCAGTCAAGCCGCCTTGCAATCCGCTTGCAGCCCCCTTGCGGCCCGTAGCGGCGCATTGGGGCAGAGATCAGAGCCCGCGCCGGAACTGCTGATAGGCCTTGCTTGAGCGCAGCGCGTCCGCGCCGCCCGTGATCAGCTGGTCGACCTGCTCGGCCGGCAGCGAAAGCCGCGTCGGGATGGCGTTCAGGATGCCGGCACGCTCCGGTCCGAGCCGGTCGAAGCCGAGCCGCTCGACATAGATCGCAACGTCGCCGCACTTCCAGCCGGCGCCGACGCCGAGCCTGGTGCGATCCGCCGCCGACAGGCCGCAGCGCCAGTGCTTCAGTTTGCCGGACCAGTCGCTGGCGAGCGCCGTGAAGGCGGCGTAGCTCGAGCGCACGCTGGCATCGATCGCGGTGTCGGCAGCCGCGGACACCAGCTCGACGCCACTCGGCCCTTCGAGCGTCTGTACGAAATCGCCGGAGATGCCGCGGCCGGCATCGACCACCAGGAACAGGATGCGCCTGAGCTTGGCCGCCTGCCGTTCGCTCAGCGGCTCGTAGGGGCGTTGCGCGGCGAGCAGGCCGATGCTCAGCCCCGACAGACCGTAATTGTCGACGAGGCCGCCATCGAGCAGCTTGACGTAGCGCATCGAGCCGTCGCGGTAACGCGCCTGGGCCTCGGCATAGGAGCGCAGCAGCGGCTGCGCGTTCGGATCGTTGCGCACCCGATCGAGCCAGGGCGGCAGCGGCGCGGCGCAGCCGCCGGGATAGGTTTGCAGCACAATCGGCGCGAAGGCCAACGGCACCGCAGCAGATGCCGCCACCGCTTCGGCGACACGATAGGAGCGGATGTCGCTGCACAGCGCATCGAACGACGTCTTGCCGAACACGAACGGCGTGCGGTTGTAGATGTCTGACGCGTTGATCCACACCCGCGGCCGGCGGTCGTCCGGCAATGCCTCGAACCGCGCGCCGTCGAACAGGTTTTGATCGAGCCAGTCGGTGAACTGGCTGTCGTTGACGCCGCCGCCCAGCGCGCGCCCGATATTGCCGAGCGAGATCCTGGTCTTCAGTCCCTCCTCGGCATTGCGCAGCAGGAAGCGTTCGCGGAAATCGTCGAGCGCCGTGCGCCGCTTCAATCCGAAATAAGCCGCGGTGACCGATCCGCCGGAGACGCCGGACACGAAGTCGACGCGGTCAAGCAGCGTCTTGGTGCCGGCGGCATTGGAACGCACCCGGTCGAGCTCTTCGAGCACGCCGAACGAAAACGCCGCCGCGCGAGTGCCGCCGCCGGAGAACGACAGCGCAAGCAGCAGATCGTCGTCATAGCTTGGAATATCGCTGACACCGTTGGTGTCGGCAGCCGCGGCGCCGAGCGGCACATTGCCCGGAAGATTGTAGACGGTTGCGCAGCCGGCAAGGCTCACCGCCACCGCAGCCACCAGCAACGCTGACAGCCATCCCCCTATGCCCGACCTACACACGAATACTCTCTTTGCCGCTGGCCCCCGCCCGGTTCCACCAGCCTATCACGGCCAATCTGGGCGGCGGCATGGCGGCCGAAACAGGGTTAATGCTCGCGGGGCCAAGACACTGCACAAGACACCGCACCTGGCACCGGTTGTTCAGACCAAAAGTGCGGAAACGATCCGCTCCCACTCGGCCTCTACGGTATCGTTCGCGACGGGTTGGCCGGCCCGGCGATACCAGTAGCCGGCGTTCCCGAGGTCGCCTTCGACGCGATGCAGATAGGCGTGCACCCAGGCCGAATTGGCGTCGCTCTCGTCTTGCACGATGCGGTGCGCCTGGTCCCAATCGCCCTTCCTCGCCCACCACAGCGCGGCGAGCGGCGGCGACAGCGCCGCATCAGGCACAGCGTCAGCGAGACTGGCGCGGAAATCCGCCATCGCTCACCACCATCTTGGCGCCGCGAACCGGCCGGCCGCCTGCTCGATCACCTCGCCGAGCGAGAACAGCGTCTCCTCGTCGAACGGACGGCCGATCAGCTGCAGGCCGAGCGGCAGGCCTTGCGTGTCCTTGCCCGCGGGCACGGCGATGCCCGGCAGGCCGGCCATGTTCACGGTCACCGTGAAGATGTCGTTGAGATACATCTCGACCGGATCGGCGCCGCCCTTCTCGCCGATGCCGAAAGCCGCCGACGGCGTCGCCGGCGTCAGGATCGCATGCACGCCCTTGGCGAAGCAGTCCTCAAAATCCTTCTTGATCAGCGTCCGCACCTTCTGCGCACGCAGATAATAGGCATCGTAGTAACCGGCCGAGAGCACGTAGGTACCGATCAGCACGCGGCGGCGCACCTCGTCGCCAAACCCATCGGCGCGGGTGTTCTCGTACATCTCGATGATGTTCTTCGCCGGTTCGCGCAATCCGTAGCGCACGCCGTCGTAGCGGGCGAGGTTCGACGAGGCCTCCGCCGGCGCCACGATGTAATAGGCCGGCAGCGCGTATTTGGTGTGCGGCAGCGACACCTCGACGAGCTCGGCGCCCGCGGCCTTCAGCCACTGCGCGCCCTCGCTCCAGAGTTTCTCGATCTCGGCCGGCATGCCGTCGAGCCGATACTCCCTGGGAATGCCGACCTTCATGCCCTTCACGGACTTGCCGATCGCGGCCTCGTAATCCGGCACGGCGACGTCGACTGACGTGGTGTCCTTGGGATCGTGACCGGCCATCGAGCGCATCAGGATCGCGGCGTCGCGCGTCGTGCGCGCGATCGGGCCGGCCTGGTCGAGCGAGGATGCAAACGCCACGATGCCCCAGCGCGAGCAACGGCCATAGGTCGGCTTGATGCCGACGGTCGCGGTGAACGCGGCGGGCTGGCGGATCGAGCCGCCGGTGTCGGTCGCGGTCGCGCCCATGCAGAGCAGTGCCGCCACGGCCGACGCCGAGCCGCCGGACGAGCCGCCAGGCACCAGCGCGGTGTTGGACCCTTCGCGCCGCCACGGGTTGGTGACCGGGCCGAAGCACGAGGTCTCGTTCGACGAGCCCATCGCGAACTCGTCATTGTTGAGCTTGCCGAGCAGCACCGCGCCGTCGCGCCACAGCTGCGAGGTCACCGTCGACTCGTAAGGCGGAATGAAATTGCCAAGGATCTTCGAGCACGCCGTGGTTCGGATATCGCGGGTCGCAAACAGGTCCTTGATGCCGAGCGGGATGCCGGCCAGCGGGCCGCCCTCGCCTTTGGCAATTTTCTCGTCGGCCGCCCTGGCCATTTCGCGGGCGCGTTCCGGTGTCTCGAGCACATAGGCATTGAGCACGCGCGCGCCTTCGATCGCGGCGAGATGCGCATCGGTCAGTTCGCGGGCGGTGAAAGACTTGCTCGCCAGTCCCTCGCGGGCCTCGGCGATCGTCAGCGATGTCAAATCGGTCATTTATTGATCGGGCTGCAGAAGAACGGAGACAGGGTCTTGTCGTTGGCGGGATCGTCCTGCCGGGGGCTCATATTTCTCTGGGCATTTTCCTTGGCGCGTGCGGCATCGAGCGCCTCGAGATGGTCGAGCACCGCGTCCATCGCCGCATTGGGGTCGGCGACCTTCCCCTTGCGCTCCATCGCATCGAGGAAGTCCATATAAGCCTTGTAGGCCTTCTCATCGTCGCAGAGCAGACACATCGGGACCGTCCCAGAACAGAGAACTACTCGACCACCTTCGGCACCAGGAAGAAGTGGTTGGTCGTATCAGGCGCATTGCGGACGATGTCGTCGGCGATCTCGCCGTCATTGACCACGTCGGCGCGCTTCTTCATCTCCATCGGCGTCACCGAGGTCATCGGCTCGACACCGTCGATATTCACCTCCGACAGCTGCTCGACAAAGGCCAGCATCGCGTTCAGCTCGCCCTGGAGATGGGGAACTTCGGCGTCGCTGACCGCGATCCGCGCCAGATGCGCGATGCGGCGGACGGTCGTGGCGTCTACAGACATTATATAGGGCCCCAGATCCCAAAGGTCAGTCTAAAGGTCAGCCCGCCGTATAGCAGAGGCCGGTTTTGCGCCGCAACCGCGCGAATCCCTCAGCCCCGGGGCTTCGGCACCCTGCCGGGCACCCCAGCGAGACATTCCAGCGCGCATTGAGGCCGCAAAAGCCTGCGACGAAACCACTTTGCGGCTGCCACGAAGTGGTGGCGAAACATTCAGGGCGCCTACTCCGTCCAAATAGAAAACTTCGGAGTGCGTCATGCAAACGCTGGAAAGCCGCCCCCGGCCGGAGGGCTGGGATCCTGCCCTGTGGTCGATCGGCACGGTGCTGGGGATCGCGATCCTTTACGTCGCCTGTCTGGTCTGAGCGAGGCGAACGATGGCCATGTCCCAGGCAAAAGCTCTGCAGGAAAAGGCCGAGATGTTCGAGCGCCGCGCCGAGAGCGCCGAGGACCCGATCTCCCGGCAACATTACAAGGAAATGGCCGCGCATTATCGCAGGCTCGCGACCGAGCATCTTGAGATCAGCCGGAGCGAGCCCGCGCGTCAGGCCTGAGACAGAGTTCCCATCCGGGCCAGTGCAGCGCCAGCCGGCGTCGGAGCGACCCGGCCTGCCGCGGTCGGCTAAGCCGGCTTCGGAAGCAATGGCCGAAAGAACGACCGTTCATAGCGGACGAAGCAGCGCGTCTCCCTCGCGAAGGCGACGGCCTTCTGAACGTCGGGATCGAGCGCTGCGTCTTTGCGGTACTGTTCGTAGGCCGCAAGGCTCGGAAAGCTGAAAATCGCCAACGCGACGTCGCTGGCGCCCTCGGACGGCAGGAAATAGCCGTGATGAGTGCCGCCAAACCGCGGCACCAGCTCCAGCCACATCGCACCATAGGCCTCGAATTCGGCGAGCTTGTCCGCACGAACTTCGTATCGCAGATAGCAGGTGATCATGCCGTGGTGCTCCTGCGCCAATTGAACTGCCGCCTCTCGATATCCGAGGCGGCAGTCCGGGCATACACCGAAATTGCGGGGACGGAGGTGAAATCAACCCGCCATCTTGCCCATCCGCGCCAGTGCGGCGCCGGCCAGCGCGCGGGTCAACTCGGCGGCCGGCATTTCCTTGCCCATCCGCACCGCCTGCCCGGCCCAGAGGTTGGTGAAATCGACCTTGCCCTGTTTTTCGGCAGCCACCTTCAGCGGCCCGAGGGCGGTCGCCGCGTGCGGAAACGCTGGCGCGTCCGGTGAGATCGGGCCGACCTCGCGCATCACGCGGTTGGCGACACCCCGCGCCGGGCGGCCGGTCATCACATTGGTGATCACGGTCGATTCATCGCTCGCCTGCGCCAGCGCCACGCGGCCCGCCGCGCTGACCTTGGATTCCGGGCAGCGCAGGAACGCGGTGCCGATCTGCACAGCGGATGCGCCGAGCGCAAAGGCCGCGGCGATCCCGCGTCCGTCCGCGATGCCACCGGCCGCGACGACCGGCACCTTCACCGCATCCACCACCTGCGGCAGCAGCGAGAACGTGCCGGGCTGCTCGGCGATATCATCGGTCAGGAACATGGCGCGATGGCCGCCGGCGTCGGCGCCTTGCGCGATGACGACGTCGGCACCGTTCTCCTCGAGCCAGATCGCCTCCTTCACTGTCGTCGCCGACGACATCACGATCGCGCCCGCGGCCTTCACCCGCTGCAACAGTTTTGGCTCCGGCAGGCCGAAATGGAAGCTAACGACCTCGGGCTTCAGCTCCTCGACCACGGCGCAGAATGCCGCGTCGAATGGCGCGCGGTTCGCCGCGTTGATCGGCGCATCCGGATCGAGGCCGTGTTCGCGATAGTAGGGCCCGAGCCGCTGCCGCCATTGCGCCTCGCGCGCCGGATCGGCGTCGACTGCCTCGTGGCAGAAGAAGTTGAGGTTGACCGGCGCGGACACGCGCTGGCGGATGATGTTGACCTGCTCACGCACCTTCTCGGCCGAGAGCATCGCACATGGCAGCGAGCCAAGCCCGCCGCCCTGCGCCACCGCGATGACGAGCTCCGCATCCATCACGCCGGCCATCGGCGCCAGCACGATCGGGAATTCGGTCTTGAAACGATCGATCAATCGACGGTCCGGCCACATGGTTTGTCTCGCGCTTGTTCAGGATAAAGAGGAAAGAGAGTTGCGCCGGCCCTGCAGCGACTGCTCGGCCTCGGCGACGATGCGGCCGACGATCTCGGCCGCGGGCGCAATATCGTGGATCAACCCGACCGCGCTGCCTGCAATCACGGCTGCGATGTCGAAATCGCCGCGCATTCTAGCCTCCGCATATTCGGCGGCAACCTGCTTCAGGTTCTGCATCATTTCAACTTCTCGCCCGATCCAACGCCGCATCTGATCGTTGACGAGACAGCGTCCGTTGAACGGTGCCGGCCAAACATTGTTGCGCGAGAGATCGAAGATAATGCTGCGCACGGTCTCGCCGCTCCGGGCTGCGCAGACCCGGCGTTTCGCCTCCTCGGCGATGTCGGCCTCCTGGCTCGCATAGAAGCGTGTGCCCATCAGCACGCCGGAGGCACCGAGCATCAGCATCGCGGCGAGGCCCCGGCCGTCCGCAATGCCGCCGGCGGCGACCACTGGCACGCGCCCCGCGGCGAGATCCACGATCGCCGGCACGATATCAAGCGTGGTGCGCGATGCTCCGTGACCACCCGCCTCCGTCCCCTGCGCGACCAGGATATCAGCACCAGCCTCCAGCGCCTGCCACGCCATCTCCTCCTCCTGCACCTGGCAGATCAGGAGCGCGCCCGCCTGCTTGATCCGGGGACTGAACGGCCTCGGGTCACCGAACGACAGCATGATCGCACGGGGCCGTGCGTCCAGCGCGATATCCAGCAGCTCCGGCTGCTTGGCCAGACTCCAGGTGATGAAGCCGATGCCGAACGGCACGGCCGATTGCCGAAGCTTCGCCGTTTCCTGTTCAAGCCAGCTTCGGTCGCCGTAGCCGCCGCCGAGAATGCCGAAACCACCGGCGTCACTGACCGCCGTGACGAGCCGTACCCCGGAAACAAAATCCATTGGCGCGAGAAGGATCGGCTGACGAATACCCAAGAGCGCAGACAGCGGCGTCTCGATCGGCACGGCTCCCTCCCTGGATGATGGACATCCAGACTAAGGCAGCCTAACATTCTTGGAAAATGAATACTAGAGAACGCTACCATCTCTGAAATGAAACGGTGGTCCCAGATGGAATTGACCGACCTGCTCACCTTTTCCACGGTCGCCCGGCTCGGCGGCATCACCCGGGCCGCCGACGAGCTGAACACCGTGCAGTCCAACGTCACCCAGCGCATCAAGGCGCTGGAGGCCGAGATCGGCACCGCGCTGTTCGAGCGTCACAGCCGCGGCATGTCGCTGACCGGCGCCGGCCGCCGCCTGTTGCCCTATGCGCAGCGCATGGCGGCGTTGTCGCGCGAAGCCGTGCTCGCCGCGCGCGACGATGGCGAGCCGAAGGGGCCGCTGTCGATCGGATCGATGGAGACCACCGCCGCGGTGCGGCTGCCGACGCTGCTTGCCGAGTTTCATCGCCGCTATCCGGCGGTGCGCCTGACCTTGCGCACCGCGCCGACCGCCGACCTCGTCGGCGCCGTGCTCGACGGCTCGCTCGATGGCGCCTTTGTCGCCGGTCCGATCGAGCACGCCGAACTGTCAGCGACATCAGCCTTCACCGAGGAGCTGGTGCTCGTCACCGCGCAGCGCTGGAAATCGCTCGCCGCCTTGCGCGCCGGCACGCCGGAGTCGGGGCCCACTGCGCTCGTGTTCCGCACCGGCTGCACCTACCGGCAACGCCTCGAACAGGTGTTCACCGAGTTCGGCTGGCCGTCGGCGGCGCGCTTCGAGCTCGGCACGCTCGACGGCATGGTCGGCTGCGTCGCCGCCGACATGGGCGTGACGCTCCTGCCGCGCGCCGTGGTCGAGCGCGACCACCTCCAGAGCGACATCAAGATCCACAAGCTCAATCCGCAGCATGCGCATGTCGAGACGCTGTTCATCCAGCGCCGCGCCGCGCACCAGTCCAGCGCATTGCGGGGACTTGCCGCGTGCCTTCAGGGAGACGACCGGGTGATCGCCGCCTGATCCGCGTTTTCGCATGGACGGCCGCTCGGCGCCGGGCTTTGCCTCGGCGCGCGGGTGCGTGCTAAGCGCTAGCGCCATGCCCGCCCCCATCCTTCCCCTGATCGAAGCCGCGCCGCACTGGCCTGACCGCGGCGCGCTGGTCGGCCTCGACCTCGGCACCAAGACCATCGGCGTTGCCGTCTCCGATCCGGACCGACGGCTTGCGACCGGCGTCGAGACCATCCATCGCAAGCAGTTCAAGGCGGACGCGGCGCGGCTGTTCGCGATCGCGGCCGAGCGCAATGCCGTTGGCTTCGTGCTGGGCCTGCCGATCAACATGGACGGCAGCGAGGGACCGCGCGCGCAGTCGACCCGGGCCTTTGCCCGCAACCTCGCAGGCCTCACTGCGCTTGCGATCGGGCTGTGGGACGAGCGGCTCTCGACCGCCGCGGTCGAGCGCGAGCTGATCGGCATGGACGTGAGCCGCGCCCGGCGCGCCGAGGTGATCGACGAGCACGCTGCGATCTTCATCCTGCAGGGCGCGCTCGACCGGCTGGCGAAGCTGCGCGGAGACCGCTGACGATGGCCGTGGTGATCGCGGCGCTGTTGCCGGTGTTTTTGCTGATCGTGCTCGGTTTCATCCTGAGACGCACGCTGATGCGGCTCGACACCCAATGGCACGGGCTGGAGCAGCTCACTTACTACGTGCTGTTCCCGGTGCTTTTGGTCCAGACGCTGGTCAAGGCCGATCTGACCAAGGTGCCAGTTGCCGGCGTCGGCGGCGCGCTGCTGCTCGCCGCGCTCGTGATGTGCCTGCTGTGCCTTGCGCTACGCGGCCCGCTCGCCCGCGCCGGGGTCGACGGCCCTGCCTTCTCCTCGATCTTCCAGGGCGCCACCCGCTGGCAGACCTATGTCGCGCTGTCGGTGTCGGGCAATCTCTATGGCAAGGTCGGACTGGCGGTGGCCTCGGTCGCGATGGTCGCGATCATTCCGCTGGTCAACGTCTTCAGCGTCGCCGTGCTGGCGAAATATGCCTCATCCGGGAAGCGGTCCGCGGGCGCCATCGCGATGACCATCGTGAAGAACCCGCTGATCTGGGCCTGCGTCATCGGGCTCGCCATCAACGTCGCGCAGGTCCCGCTGCCGAAGATCTGGCACGACGTCGCCGACGCGCTCGGCGGCTCGTCGCTGGCGATCGGCCTGCTCGTCACCGGCGCCGGACTGCACCTAGAAGGCATCTTCCGCCCTAGTCTTGCCGCCAGCGTCGCGCTGGTCCTGAAGCTGGTCGCGATGCCCGTGCTCACGGTCGCGCTCGCGGTGTGGTTCGGCGTCACCGGCGCCGATCTCGCCATCGTCGCGGCCTGCGCCGCGGTGCCGACCTCGCCGTCCGCCTATGTGCTGGCGCGCCAGATGGGCGGCGACGCGCCGCTGCTCGCCCAGATCATCACGCTGCAGACGATTTTGGCCGCGATCACGATGCCGATCGTGATTGCCGCCGTTGGGCCGTAGCGTGCGGCATGCGCTTGCGCTGGCCGGCTCGTTGCGCTGATCGCCTCTATTTTCCGGACGATCCGGTGAACGCCGTATCGAGCACATCGCCGATCGGCTGCCAGCTGCGGCCATCAAACTGCAGCAACCGCAGCTGCTCCACCGGTCGGAACTGCGCGGTGTTGATCTTGATGCCCGGCAGTAAGGCGGATGCCTGATAATCCCTGAGCGCCGCAGCCTGCTTCATGACGTTTTCACGCGACAGATCGTTGCCGCATTGCCTGAGCACGTGGACCATCGTTTCGGCGGCGGCATAGCCGTAGACTGCGGCAGCGTCGTCCTTGCCGCCGGCTTTCGTAAACTTGTCGAGGAAGCTGCGCCAGGCGCCCTGATCTTCCCTCCAGGCCGGATCGCTCGCATCCTTCAGGAAGGCGGCGGTGATGACGCCGGTCGCATTCTCGGTGCCGGCCGGCTTGAGCACCGTCTCGATCGATGACGCCATCTGGTTCACGATGAACACCGGCCGCCAGCCGTGCTCGGCCGCAGCCCGGATCACCTTCGAGGCATTTTCCGGCACCCCGGCAAACACAAAGACTTCCGCCCCCGATTGCTTCAGGATCGATATGTGGCCGTCCAGATGCTGATCGTCGACATCATAGGCGATGTCGACCCTGATGTTGTGGGCGACGTCACCCAGCCCTTGCACCAATCCCTTGAACAATTCCCGGCCGAACTGGTCATTCTCCCAAAGCGCCACGATCTTCTTTCCGGGATAGAAAGCCTGGATGTAATTGGCGTAGATGCGCCCCTCCTCGCGATACGAGGGCTGCCAGCCCATGGTCCACGGATAGACCGACGGCTCGCTGAAGTCCTGATCGCCGGAGGCAACAAAAAGCTGGGGGACCTGCCGTTCGTTGAGATACTTCCGCACGGCGAGATTCTCCGGCGCGCCGAACGAACCGAACATCAAGAGCACATTGTCGGTCTCGACGAGAATGCGCGTGAGGTCCATGGCGTTGGAAACATCCGACAGATCGTCATAGGACATGAAACGGATCTTGCGGCCACCGATGCCGCCGCGTTCGTTGATCATCTCGAAATAGGCGGCTTCCGCCTTGCCGATCTGGCCGAAAATCTCGAGCGCGCCGCTGTACGGCATCAGATTGCCGATGCGGATTTCGGTGTCCGTAACGCCCTGGTCGCGCACCTGCTGCGTGATGGCACCGAGCGACGCCAGCGCGACGACGCTGGCCAAGAGTGTTCGGATCAACGTAGCCATGGGAAGAGCTCGCACGACGGCAGCCGCCGCTGCCTAGTTTTGGGCCGGCCCGCGCTCATTCATTGATCTAGATCATAGCACTCGAGGAGAGCGCCGGCATCCCTTCTGTCAGCCGTCCGACGGGCAGCGACGCACCACTGCTTGTTCCGGATCATCCCGCTGAGGACGATTACCATCACGATGCCGATCGTGATGGTCGCAGTTGGGCCTTAGGGCGTGGAGCGTACATCAGGCCTTTTGCCAAGAAACGAATTCAGGACGAGCGCCATCGTTGACGAAGAAGTATGCGATTGCCTTGTAGCACTGCTCCAGATCGACGCACCAAGAGAGCGGATGCTCGTCGACCTGGCCGTTTGCCAGCCGGTAGGCGACGAGCTGCCCCCTATTATCTTCGCTCTTGGTGACAAAGCCATCGTCACCGCTAAAGCGTAGATACATGAGCCAAGCATGCTCTCCATTGCGAAGCATCGCGATGGCTCGGCCGCTTGGCGCTGACAACCACAACTCGAACTGCTGCTCCTCGTGAAACCGATCTAACGCAGGACCTAGCTCTTCGACTGAGCCAACTACAGTGTCAGCCGCGTTAAAGGTTACGTTCATGAAACGTCTGTCACGTAGCAGCTAGCCTCAACGTCGTACCGAATCCAAGCCCAACGTCTGCAGACACATCGGCCAATCAACCCGCCAGCCACCAGGTCTGGAGCGTCGCCGCGAAATTGTTCAGCCCGTGCAGCAGGATGGTGAGCCAGGTCGAGCCGGTGCGGAAGCGCAAATAGCCGAACAGGAACCCGATCGACAGCACCTCACAGAGGAAGAACCAGTCGTACTGCAGGTGCATCACGGTCCAGACGATCGACGACAGCAGGATGGCGCCATAGGGGCCGAGCCTGGATTCCGACCAGCCGCGATAGAGCCAGCCGCGCGCGAACAGTTCCTCCCACAGCGGCGCGGCCACGGCGAAAGCGATCACCAGAAGCCACAGCGCGCTTTGCTCCTGCGCCGATTTCAGCACGTCGCCCATGAAGCCCGGCGTCACCTCGCGGCCGGCGGCGCGGGACACCATGTCCCAGGCGCCGACCAGCACACCGAGCGCGACGACGCCGATGATCACGTTCTTCCACGAGGTCCCGCGCAGCCCGAGGTAATCGGCGAACGGAATCCCGGTCCGGCGGATCGCGAACCACAGCACCAGCAGCACCATCGGCAAGCCGGCAAGGACCGAGAGCGAGATCGTCAGACCGTCGGCGACCACATGGGTGATGCCGGCCGCCGACAGTTCTCCGCCCTGCGCGATGATGCGGTAGACGATAACCGCGACCTGGCCGAGGAACATCGCCGCGAAAATCAAAAGCCCCCACAGCGCGGTGCCCCAGAATTTCCAGACCCGCGGCGGGCGTGATGTCGGTTCGAGAGCCGACGGCGGAGTATCGGGATTGAGTGCGTCCATCAGCAAACCTTCATGGCAGCGCCCGCGCCAGCAGCGCGCGCTGATCGGCATCGGAGAGGTCCACCGCGCCGTACATGCCGGCGTGGCGTTCGGCAAGCCGTGTCGCCGCGAACAGTTCGGCATTCCCCGGCGAGACCTGGTTGAGCGCCGCGGTGGCGGCCAAGAGCGCCAGCTTCTCGACTGCAAGCCGTGCGATGCGCTCGCTGTCCGGGCGGCGGAACGATTGTCCGATCGACGCAATAGCCTCAGCAGCGCCCGGCAGGCCCCTGGTCTCGTCGGCGAGCGTACGCAGCACGGCGAGCGCGGCATCGGCCTCGCGGCCGAGCGCGCGCAACACGTCGAGGCACATCACGTTGCCTGAGCCTTCCCAGATCGCGTTGACCGGCGACTCCCGGTAATGGCGCGCCAGAATACCCTCCTCGACATAGCCATTGCCGCCGAGGCACTCCATCGCCTCGTAGAGGAAGCCGGGCGCGCTCTTGCAGGTCCAGTATTTGATCGCCGGCGTCAGCAGCCGCATATAGGCGGCCTCGCCCCTATCGGTTGGCGCGCGATCGAAGGCGCGGCAGAGCCGCATCACCAGCGCGATGGATGCCTCGACATGCAGCGCCATGTCCGAGAGCACCGCCTGCATCAGCGGCTGGTCGGCGAGATGCTTCTGGAACACGCTGCGATGCCGCGCGTGATTGAGCGCATGCGCCAGCCCCGAGCGCATCAGGCCGGCGGAGGCGATCGCGCAATCCTGCCGCGTCAGCTGCACCATCTGGATGATGGTGCGGATGCCCTTGCCCTCCTCGCCGATCAATTCGGCATGAGCACCGTGGAATTCCACCTCCGAGGAGGCATTGGAGCGGTTGCCGAGCTTGTCCTTCAGCCGCTGGAAGTGGATCGCATTGACCGTGCCGTCGGGCGCAAAGCGCGGCATGAAGAAACAGCTCAGGCCCTGCTCGGCCTGCGCCAGCACCAGGAACGCGTCGCACATCGGCGCCGACATGAACCATTTGTGCCCGGTGATGCGCCAGGCGTCGCCGGCGCGCTCGGCGCGCGTCATGTTGGCGCGCACATCGGTGCCGCCCTGCTTTTCCGTCATGCCCATGCCGAGCGTCATGCCGCGCTTGGTCCACCATGGCGCAAAGCTGGGGTCGTAGGCGCGCGTAACAATGACCGGCATCGTCTTCGCCAGAATGTCCGGCTGCGAGGCCAGCGCCGCGACCGAGGCCCGCGTCATCGTGATCGGGCAGAGGTGACCGGTCTCGACCTGGGACGCGATATAGAACCTTGCCGCGCGCACCACCTCGGCGGCCCCGCCGGCCGGCTTTCCGTCGGCGGTCCAGGTCGAGTTGTGTACGCCGGCATGGGCCGAGTGCGCCATCAGTTCGTGATAGGTCGGATGAAACTCGACCTCGTCGCGGCGATTGCCCCTGGCATCGAAGGTTCGCAGTTTCGGCGTGTTCTCGTTGGCGAGCCGGCCGCGCTCAGCCATGGCGGCCGATCCCCAATGCTTGCCGAAATCGGCCAGCTCTGCGCTGGCCGTCGCCCCGCCATTGGCGGACACTGCGGCAACCAGCGGAACGTCCGCTGTGAAGAGGTCGACGTCCTCAAAGGGCGGCGACTGGTTCAGCACTTCGTGGGTGGTAAAGGATGCCTGCGTCATGGGCGTGGCTCGACCTGTCAGGAATCAATTGCGGCGCGACGCGATCGGGAAATCATAGGCTGGTCCGCCCGCCCCCGGCAGCGAAAAGTGCCACCACTCCTTCGAATAGTTCACAAATCCCTGCCCGGCCATCGCCGCGACCAGCCTCGTCCGCCAGCGCTTCTGCGACTGCGTGATGGCCCCTGAGGCGGTGTGGCCCTTGGCATCGGAGCAGTCGTAACCGGTCCCCATGTCGACGCTGCCCTCCGGAGCCCGCGCTGCGGCCGGCGCGGTGCAGTCGGCATAATCCTTGGCCGGATCGAACTTGCGCGAATTGTCGGTGCGAAGATCGACCAGCGTGAGATCGACCGCGGCGCCGGTCGAATGACCGGAATGGGTGGCGATGTAGCCGAGACGGAACAGATCCGCCTTCGAGAAGGCCGGGTTGTAGCGCCGCTCGGCGGCGGTCTCCTTGCCGTTCCTCGACCACGCCACCATGTCGGCGACCGCGCGGGCCGGCCGGTAGCAATCGAACATTTTCAGCGACAGACTTTGCCGCGCCAGTTCCTGCTGCACGGCCTTGAGCCGCATCCCCACCTCCCGCTTCACCACGCATTCAGCCGCGCCATAGCCCGCGATCGGCCGCCCCATGAAATTATTGGAGGTCGCATAGCGGATGTCCTGGATGATGGTCGGATCGATGTCGCGCAGGAACATGAAGTCGCCGGGCAGGCTCTGAGCGAAGGCAGACGAGATCGACCCCGAGATCAACTCGATGGCCAGCAATGCGATCACGGCAATTTTCACAGTCCTTGCTCCGCTGTCCTGGCCGCATTGCCATCCAAGGCACCACCTCGCCTATGCTCCGGCCGAGGCCGCTCGTCCACGTCTTGTTCCGGTAAAACCAGCAAAAGCAAGGCGCGGACAGCTTGCAATAGGCCCGGGCATGATGGCGGAGAAACCCAGCCCCATCTTACTCGGGGAAAACTCCTCCCGGCCCTCTTCGCGCTTGCCCCACCGGCCATCCGCGCCTATAGCTCTCGCTTTAATGACCCCATCATTGAAATCGACCTTTGTCCTCGGTCACCGGCATCTGCTGGGCATCGAGGGCCTTTCCGCTGACGACATCACGGGCCTGCTCGACCTCTCCGAGGAGTATGTCGAGCTCAACCGCCAGGTCGACAAGAAACGCGCCAGTCTGCGCGGCCGCACCCAGATCAATCTGTTCTTCGAGGCCTCGACCCGGACCCAGTCCTCGTTCGAGATCGCCGGAAAACGCCTGGGCGCCGACGTTATGAACATGTCGGTATCATCGATGTCGACCCGCAAGGGCGAGACCTTGATGGACACCGCGGTGACGCTGAACGCGATGCATCCCGACATCCTGGTGGTGCGCCACCACGCCTCCGGCGCGGTCGAGCTTTTGGCACGCAAGGTTGACGGTTCCGTGATCAATGCCGGCGACGGCGCCCACGAGCACCCGACCCAGGCGCTGCTCGACGCGCTGACCATCCGCCGCAACAAGGGTCGGCTCGAGGGGCTGACGATCGCGATCTGCGGCGACGTGCTGCATTCGCGCGTGGCGCGTTCCAACATCTTCCTGCTCAACACCATGGGCGCCCGCGTCCGCGTGGTGGGCCCCTCCACATTGCTGCCGCGCGGCATCGAGCGGATGGGCGTCGAGGTTGCGCGCGACATGCGCGAGGGGCTGAACGGCGCCGATATCGTGATGATGCTGCGGCTGCAGCGCGAGCGCATGAACGGCTCCTTCGTGCCGTCGAGCCAGGAGTATTTCCACTATTTCGGCCTCGACCAGAAGAAGCTCGCTTACGCCAAGCCCGATGCGCTGGTGATGCATCCCGGCCCGATGAACCGCGGTGTCGAGATCGACACTTTCGTCGCCGACGGCGCGCAGTCGCTGATCCGCGAACAAGTCGAAATGGGTGTGGCGGTGCGCATGGCAGTGCTCGAAGCGCTCGCCCGCAACCTGCCGAACGCGTGACGCCATGCTGACTGACCGCCGCCCCATCCTGCTCGCCAACGCCCGCGTCATCGATCCGTCCCGCGACTTCGACGGTCCGGGCGACGTCCTGATCGCCGACGGCGTGATCCGTGACGCCAAGCGCGGTATCGGCGCCGCCGGCGTCCCCGAAGGCACCGACATCGTCAATTGCGCCGGCAAGATCGTCGCCCCCGGCCTGATCGACATGCGCGCCTTCGTCGGCGAGCCCGGAGCCAGCCACCGCGAAACCTTTGCATCCGCCAGCCAGGCCGCGGCCGCCGGCGGAATCACCACCATCATCTGCCAGCCCGACACCTCGCCGGTGATCGACAATTCGGCGACCGTCGACTTCGTGCTGCGCCGCGCCCGCGACACCGCGATCGTGAACATCCACCCGATGGCGGCACTGACCAAGGGCATGCAGGGCCAGGAGATGACCGAGATCGGCCTGTTGAAGGCCGCCGGCGCGGTCGCCTTCACCGATGGCGACCGCAGCGTCACCAATGCCCAGGTGATGCGGCGCGCGCTGACCTATGCTCGCGATTTCGACGCGCTGATCGTGCATCACACCGAAGACCCGCATCTGGTGGGCGAAGGCGTCATGAACGAGGGCGAGTTCGCCACGCGGCTCGGGCTCGCCGGGATCCCCACCGCCGCCGAGGCGATCATGCTCGAGCGCGACATGCGGCTCGCGGCGCTGACCGGCGGGCGCTATCACGCGGCCTCGCTGACCTCGATCGAGTCGCTGGAGATCCTCAAGCGTGCCCGCGACAACGGCCTCAACGTCTCGGCCTCGGTCTCGATCAACCATGTGACGCTGAACGAGAACGACATCGGCCCCTACCGCACCTTCCTCAAGCTGGCGCCGCCGCTGCGCACCGAGGAGGACCGCAAGGCGCTGGTCGCAGCCCTCGCCTCCGGGCTGATCGACGTCGTGATGAGCGATCACAATCCGCAGGACGTCGAGGTCAAGCGGCTGCCGTTCGCGGAAGCGGCGAGCGGCGCGGTCGGCCTGCAGACCATGCTGCCGGCGGCGCTGCGGCTGATCCACAATGGCGAGATGGAATTCAGGACGCTGATCCGGGCGATGTCGACGCGGCCGGCGGAACTGCTCGGCCTGCCCGGCGGCACGCTGCGCGCCGGCGCCCCCGCCGACGTGATCGTGATCGACGCCGACACCCCCTGGGTGCTCGACCGCGACGACCTCAAATCGCTGTGCAAGAATACGCCGTTCGACGACGCCCGCTTCTCGGGCCGCGTGACGCGGACCATCGTCGGCGGACGGACGGTGTACGAACACGTCTGAAATTGGCGTGGAACTCAGTGCGCCGCAAGTTGCGACATTGCTTCCATCGTCGTTCCAACGACGATGGCCGCGACGTAAACCACAAAGAAAACCTGCTCCAGCCGCCTGCGAACAGAAGCCATGATAAGCTCCCTCATTTCCAAGGCCATGGTGCGGATTGATGGTTAAAATTTCGTTGACTGGATTGTCCAAGATGGACCGAACCGACCGTCCGGGGAACCACCGCGATGTCTGCTGACGCGCTGCTGCTCGCCGCCTTCCTGATCGGCTATCTCCTGGGCTCGATCCCGTTCGGCATGATCCTCACCAGGCTCGCCGGCACGCAGGATCTGCGCACCATCGGCTCGGGCAATATCGGCGCCACCAACGTGCTGCGCACCGGCCACAAAGGCCTCGCCGCGGCGACGCTGATCGGCGACATGCTCAAGGGCACCATCGCCGTCATCATCGCAGGCACCATCGACGGCCCGAACGCGGCGATGCTGGCGGCGCTGGGCGCGTTCCTCGGCCACCTGTTCCCGGTCTGGCTCAAATTTCGCGGCGGCAAGGGCGTCGCCACCTATATCGGCGTGCTGCTCGGCCTGTTCTGGCCGGCGGCGCTGATCTTCGCCGTGATCTGGCTCGGCACCGCCTATACCACGCGCTACTCTTCACTGTCGGCGTTGATCGCCGCGTTCGTGACGCCGCTGTTCCTGTGGTGGTTCGGCCACAACGCGCTCGCCTCGCTGTTCGCCGTGCTGACGCTGCTGCTGTTCTACACGCACCGCGAGAACATCAAGCGGCTGCAGGCCGGCACCGAAGGCAAGATCGGCGAGAAGAAGTGACCCTTCGTCATTCCGGGACGCGCCTCTTGGCGCGGACCCGGAATCCGTCACGCCGCATGTGTTGCGGAGGGATGGATTGCGGGCTCTCGCTTCGCGAGCCCCGGAATGACGGCGGTTATTTCCTGAGCGCACCTTCCACGAAGCTCGCCGCCGCCAGCGCTATGGCATCGCTGCCAAAGCCCGCGATCACGGTCACGCCGACCGGCAATCCGCCCTCGGCAATCAGCGTCGGCACGTTGACGCAGGGCACGCCCATCAACGTCCAGAGCCGGTTGTAACGGGGATCGCCGGTCGAGGCCAAGCCGTTCGGCGCGGCACCTGGTGCCGACAGCGTCAGCAGCACATCGACCTCGCCAAAAATCGCGGCGAGCGCCTGCCGCGCGCGCAGCGTGACGTCCATCGCCGCATCATACTCGGCGGGTGTGCCGCCCTTGCTTTCGTCGAGCCGGCCGCGCAGCAGTGGCGGCATCGCATCGTAGTTCTGCCCATACTCCCAGGCAAACGACTGATGCGCCTCGAACTCCTGCACCACAGGATGAATCTGCCACGCCTCCGCGATGATCTCGGGCATCGCGAGTTCGCGCACGGTGGCGCCCGCCAGTTCCGCCGCCCGCGCGGCCTTCTGCAATGCCTCCGCGCCGGATGGTTCGGGCGCGCCGGCAAATGCCTGCGTCACGACGCCGATGCGCGGTGCTGCGAGCTCGGACGGCACGACAAGCTCAGGACGCCTGGTCATCGCAGCCAGCCCCAACGCGACATCGCGCACGCCGGCGCCGAACAGCCCGACGGTATCGAGCGTCCAGGAGAAGCACTTCACGCCGACAGTCGGCAGCAGCCGGTAGCTCGGCTTGATCGCAGCGACGCCGCAGAACGAGGCCGGCCGGATCACCGATCCGCCGGTCTGCGTGCCCAGCGCCAGCGGGATCATCCCGGCGGCGACCGCGGCCGCCGAGCCCGACGACGAGCCGCCCGGCGTGTGCGCGTGATTGTGCGGATTGAGCGTTGCGGTCGGATCGTTCGCCGCGAACGCCGTCGTCGTGGTCTTGCCGACGATGGTCGCGCCGGCCTGCTTCAGCGCCATCACGACCGGCGCATCGGCGCGCGGTTGATGGCCGCGATAGATCACAGCCCCCATCTCGGTCGGGAATCCGGCGGTATCGATGATGTCCTTGATGCCGACCGCGATGCCGCGCAGCGGCCCGGCATCCTGCGCACGCGCCTTCGCGTCGTGGCGGACAAAGGCGCCGATCTTCTTCTCCTGCGCATCGATCGCCTGCAGCGATTGGTTGATGGCGGCCTCGGGCGACAGCGCGCCCTGTTCGATACGCGCTTGGAGGTCGGCAAGTGAGATCATCGGCGGCTTCCTCGAATTGGCGACCGCTTGTAGCGCGTCATGCCTACTCCGCCAATGTCGCGGTTGATCACAATCCCAGGTTGGGCGAAGCTGCACCCCGCATGCATGACCGGTCACCCAGCACCACTGAACTCACCGACACCGAACGGCTCAACCGCCTGCGGTTGATCCGCTCCGACAATGTCGGCCCGCGCACCTTTGCATCGCTGCTCCGCCATTTTGGCGATGCGGCGCACGCGCTGGAGCGCCTGCCGGATCTCGCGCGCCGCGGCGGTGCTTCGGGACCCGGGCGCATCACGAGCGAGGCCGATGCCGCCGCGGAGTTCGCGGCCTGCGCCAAGTTCGGCATCGATCTCGTCGCACCGGAGGAAGCCCACTATCCGGCGCGGCTTGCCACCATCGACGACGCGCCGCCGCTGCTTGGCGTGCGCGGCGCGCGCGACACGCTGATGCGGCCGATGATCGCGATCGTCGGCTCCCGCAATGCTTCCGGCGCAGGGCTGAAATTCGCGGGCCAGCTGGCGCGCGATCTCGGCGACGCCGGCTTTGTCGTGATCTCCGGCCTCGCCCGCGGCATCGATCAGGCGGCGCATCGCGCCACCGTTGCAAGCGGCACGGTCGCCGTGCTAGCCGGCGGCCATGACCGCATCTACCCGCCGGAGCACGAGGATCTGCTGGCCGCCCTGCTCGCGCGCGGCGCGGCGATCTCGGAGATGCCGCTCGGCCACGTGCCGCGGGCGCGCGACTTCCCCCGCCGCAACCGGCTGATCTCGGGCGCATCGCTCGGCGTTGTGGTGGTGGAGGCCGCGCACCGCTCGGGCTCGCTGATCACTGCACGGATGGCCGCCGAACAGGGCCGCGAGGTGTTCGCGGTGCCGGGCTCGCCGATCGATCCGCGCGCCGCCGGCGCCAACGATTTGATCAAGCAAGGCGCCACGCTGGTCACCGAAGCCGCCGACGTCATCAGCGCGGTCACGCCGATCATGGAGCGGCCCGTCATGCTGTCCGCGCGCGAAGACGACGAGCCGCTGGATTTTGCCACCGATGCGTCCGATCGTGCCCGCATCATCAATCTGCTCGGACCGAGCCCGATCAGTCTCGACGATCTGATCCGGATGGCCGATGTCTCGCCCGCCGTCGTCCGCGCGGTGCTGCTGGAGCTCGAACTCGCCGGCAGGCTTGAGCGTCACGGCGGCGGCCTGGTGTCGATGATCTAGCGTGGGCGGCTCTGGCTTACGCCAATCCGTCACCGTCATCCCGAGGACCTGCGCAGCAGGCGTCTCGAAGGATGCACGGCCTCGATGTCGCCGGGTTGAGAGAGCCGGGCCGTCGACCCTTCGAGGCTCGCTCCGCTCGCTCCTCAGGGTGACGGATAACACTCCCTACTCGTTGCGTCCGTCAAACCGTGTCCGCGCGCCCTCGATCTCCGGCAGATGCGCGAACGCCCATTCGCCGAGCGCCTTCACGGGCGCGGCCAGACCACGGCCAAGATCCGTGAGTTCGTAATCGACCCGCGGCGGAATGGTTGGAAACATCGTGCGCGTGACGAGGCCATCGCGCTCCAGCCCGCGCAGCGTCAACGTCAGCATCCGTTGCGAGATGCCGTTGATCATGCGCTTCAGCTCGTTGAAGCGCTTTGGCCCATCGGTCAGCATCATGATCACGAACACGCTCCACTTGTCGCCGACCCGCGCCAACACGGAGGCAACCGCGCGGCAATCGCTGTGATCCTGATCAGGCAGGGGTGGAAGGGCAGGCACACGGATGTGCTCGGGTTTCATTGCTGTGCTCGGGTTTCAAAAATGTGCGTTCTTGCGGACATCTAGGACGGTCACTCATATAGCGCCAGTTACAAACCTATACCAAAGGTGACCCCTGCCATGAAACTTCTGCACATCGACTCCTCGGTCCTCGGCCCCCACTCCGTCAGCCGCCAGGTTTCCGCCGCCGCCGTCGAGCGGCTGCGCCAGGCCAATCCCGGCCTAGTCGTGAGCTACCGCGATCTGACCCAGACCCCGCTCGCCCACCTCTCCGGCCTGCACCTCGCCGCCAGCCAGGGCGCGGCGCCGGACCCGTCGGTGCGCGACGACATCGCGACCGGTCAGGCGGTTCTCGACGAGTTCCTTGCCGCCGACGTCGTCGTGATCGGCGCGCCGATGTACAATTTCACCATTCCCTCCCAGCTGAAGGCCTGGATCGACCGCGTCGTGGTCGCGGGCAAGACCTTCAGATACGGCGCCACCGGCGTCGAGGGATTGGCCGGCAACAAGCGCGTCATCATCGCGATCTCGCGCGGCGGCTATTACGGCGCCGACACGCCAATGGCCGCGCTCGAGCATCTCGAGACCTATCTGCGCGGGGTGTTCGGCTTCATCGGCGTCAAGAATCTCGAGTTGATCCCCGCCGACGGCATCCAGGTCGGTCCCGAGCATCGCGAGAAGGCGGTCGCGGGTGCGCTGCAGGCCGCCGGCAGTCTGAACGCCGCCTAGTTCCGCAAGCGCTGTCGTCACCCGTCATCGGGCCTCGCCTTCGGCGAGCCCGACGACAGGCTCCAGCGGGTGACCCAGTATTCCAGAGAGGTCGTCATTGAACCGATGGGCCGCGGCGTACTGGATACCCCGCATGCGCGGGTTATGACAGTTGTGGACGGGGCAAGGCTTACGCCAAGCGGGCTTAGCCCGCGCGATACCTCAGAGCCAGACGCCCTGAATGCCGAAGATGACGGCGACGAGCGAGATCAACAAACCGATGCCGGAAAACAGCGCGACCGTCACAAATTGTGCCGAGTCTGAGGTTTCATCTCTGGAGGTAGACGAAACCGGGATCGGCGTCGAGATGCGGGCTGCTTTCGGCATGAAGGAACTCCAAAATGATTCCGTGGTGAAAAAAATTCCCGCCCATTCAAGAGTCCGGCGAGTACGTCAAAGGTTCAAGCACGATCCGGAAAAGTGCGAAGTCGCTTCCGACGAAATCATGCTTCGACAACGAAGCGATGATAGTCGCGTACGAAATCGGCCGGTGTGAACTGCTTCACACCGGCCGTTCTCTACAATGCGAAACAAATTAGCCGCGATAGATCGGCGCGCCGGCGGGAGATGCCGTTGCACCGCCATCGATGAACAGTTCCTGTCCCTGCACATGTGCCGCGTCGTCGGACGCCAGGAACAACACCGTCTTCGAGATGTGATCGGGTTCACCGATGCGTCCGAGCGGCGTGGACTTTCCGATCCGCTGCTCGAACGCCTTCTCGGCCTCGGGCGTTGCGATCGCAGCGCCCCAGATCGGCGTACGCACCGCGCCCGGCGCCACCACGTTGACGCGGATGTTGCGCGGCGACAGTTCTGACGCCATCACCCGCGCCATCGCGCGCACGCCGGCCTTGCTCGCGGCATAGGCCGAGTAGCCGGGATTGCCGAGCACCGAAATTACCGAGCCGTTGAGGATGATCGAAGCGCCGTCGTTGAGATAGGGCGCGACCGCCTGCACGGTGAAGAACACGCCGGTAAGATTGGTGCGGATCACATTTTCGAATGCGGCGAGCGTGGTGCCGCCGACCGGCGTCTGGCCGGGAATGCCGGCATTGGCGAACAGCACGTCGTACTTGCCGAACTTCTCCGCGCCCTGCTTCACCGCGGCTTCCAGCGCCGCGACATCGGTGGCATCGGCCACCACCGCGAGCGCGTTCGGTCCAAGCTCCCGCGCCGCCGCCGCGAGCGTCTCCTTGTTGCGCCCGGTAATGACGACCTTGGCGCCTTCGGCCACGAACAGCTTTGCTGTCGCAAGCCCGATGCCGCTGTTGCCGCCGGTGATCAACGCCGTCTTGTTCGCCAGTCTCATGTCCGCCTCCAGTTGGTTGCATTATTAAACTTCGTTGCCTACCTAGGGCATCAGGTTTAATATTGCAACCACACAAGACCGTGATGGCCCAACTTTCGGAGCGAGCGTCGTGAAACGAACCAGCCTTGCAGGCGACAGCTGTCCGGTGGCGCGCGCGCTCGACGTGTTCGGCGACTGGTGGTCGCTCCTGATCATCCGCGACGCCAGCCTCGGCCGGCGCCGTTTCGGCGAATTCCAGGCCAGCCTCGGGCTTGCGAAGAACATCCTCACCACCCGGCTGCGCACGCTGGTCGAGCGCGGCATCCTGAAGATGGTCCCCGCCTCCGACGGCAGCGCCTACCAGGAATACGTCCTGACGCCGAAGGGCCACGGCATCTTTCCGATCCTGGTTGCACTCCGGCAATGGACCGAGGAATTCGACGACCATCCGGACGAGATCGCGACCATCATGGTCGACCGCGACAAGGGCAAGCCGGTGAAGAAGCTCGCACTGCTTTCGCAGGACGGTCGCGTGCTGGGGGCGGCCGATACGACGCTGAAGCCGCGGCCTGCGGCGAAGCGCGCGCGGCGTGTTATGATGACGTAGGCGCAGACAGCGTAGGCGGATCAGTTAGCGAAGCGCAATCCGCCGCAACAGCACGTATCGCAGATTGGCGGATTACGCCTTCGGCTAATCCGCCCTACGGTCCCTGCTTTCGCAGGGACGATCATCGGGACGCAGGCCGCGCAACACACTCGGTGTCGTCCTGGCGAAAGCCAGGACCCATATGTGGACGGCCCCCGTGGCACAAGAGCTTTCTGGGATTGATCGGATCGCTTGCATCCATATGTCCGGCCTGTTGAGTGCGATCGAATGGATCGCTGGCCAAGATGGTTTGCGCGATGCGAGTTCCAAACAACCACGCGACCTGTTGGCGGCCGATGGGTCCTGCGGATTGTCTCGCATCGTTGCTCGATCGATCGCTCCATCTGCTCTTGCAGCTCCGGGTCGGCTGACGAGCGAGCCCGCCGGCCGGCCAATCTGTTAAGCGGTACCCGTCGTAGCGGCATTCAGCCGTGCGGCGTCATAACTCTCGCCCGTCACCATCAGCTTCCAGGCGATGCGCGCCACCTTGTTGGCGAGCGCTACGGCCGCAAGCTTCGGCGGCTTGCGCTTGATCAGCGCCAGCAGCCAGCGCGAGTGATGACCGCGTCCGCGCCTGGCCTGCTGGATCACCGCCGTGGCCCCGACGACCAGCAAACGGCGCAGGTCCTCATCGCCCGCCCGCGTGATCTTGCCAAGCCTGGTCTTGCCAGCGGTGGAGTGGTCCTTGGGTGTCAATCCCAGCCAGGCCGCAAAGTGACGACCGGAGCGGAACGCGCCCGGATCAGGTGTCTTCATCACCAGCGCGGTTGCAACGATCGGACCGACCGAGGGGATCTGAGCCAGGCGCCGGCCCGTGGCATCGCCGCGGTGCCAGGCCATCAGCTTGGCCTCAACCGCCTCCAACTCACCCTCGAGCCTGACGCGCTCCCGGCCCAGCACCACAAACAGTTCGCGCGCCAGAGCGGGAAGCGTCTCGTCCTGCGCGATCCGCGCCAGCAGTGGTTCGATCGCGTCCAGTCCCTTGGGCGCGATCAGGCCGTACTCCGCCGCATGGCCGCGTATCGTATTGGTCAATTGGGCGCGCCGGGCGATCAATCCGTCGCGGACCCCCATCAGCATCAGCGCAGCCTGCTGCTCGGCCGTCTTCACCGGTACGAAGCGCATGCTCGGCCGGCTCATCGCCTCACACAGGCCTTCTGCATCCCGCCCGTCATTCTTGTTCCGCATCACGTAGGGTTTAACCAATTGCGGCGCCATCAGCTTCACCTCATGGCCCAGCCTGGAAAGCTCTCGCGCCCAATATTGCGACGCCCCGCAGGCCTCCATCCCGATCACGGTCGGCGGCAATTTGGCGAAGAACTCCAGCACCTGTCTGCGCGACAGCTTCTTGCGCAGTACCACCTGCTCCGTCGCATCAACCCCATGCAACACAAAAATATACTTCGACGTATCCATCCCAATGCGGATAATCTGGCTCACGGACGGTCTCCATGTCTGAGATTTGCAACAACCTCATTCTGGCACACTGATGCCGTAGGGGGCCGTCCACACCATCAACCACAAATCTCAATTGTTGCGCGACGCTAGGGCCGCGATCACGCCCATCACCGAATCTCACGACAGCTTCCTTCGGCTGCGCGCGCGCAATTGCTCGTCGGCCTCCAGCCGGGTCATCGCGAGCAGATGGTCGAGGACTTCGAATTTGTGGCGCTGGGCGAGTTTGGCGAGCTCGGTCGCGGCCGCTGCGATCAGGACCAGGGCGTCATCCGGGCCGCCCTCCCCACCTGGCTCGTCGTCGCCTTCCGGTCGCCGTCGGCCGGACGGCTTGGGCTTCCGCCCACCCCCTGTGTTGCTCAAAAGGCCTAATCCGATTCCCACCCTATATATAAAGAGATACGCGGTTTCCGGCCGCAACTCTAGGACGTATTTTTCAACCCTTGGGATCAAAACTCCACAGCTTGAGCCTACCCTTCAATATCTGGCGATTTGACAGGGACCGCCCCAGCACCCATGTTCGCCCCGACACGGCGGGCCGCGAGTCTAGCGGAACCCGCCTTCAAGATTTCCCGTAAGCCATTGGAATGACATGAATATCGTCATTGTGGAGTCGCCTGCCAAGGCCAAGACGATCAACAAATATCTGGGGTCCTCCTACGAGGTCCTGGCGTCGTTCGGCCATGTTCGCGACCTCCCGGCCAAGAACGGTTCGGTCGATCCGGACGCCAATTTCCAGATGATCTGGGAGGTCGATGCCAAGGCCGCCGGCCGGCTGAACGACATCGCCAAGGCGCTCAAGGGGGCCGACCGCCTGATTCTGGCGACCGACCCTGATCGCGAGGGCGAAGCGATCTCCTGGCACGTGCTGGAAGTGATGAAGGAGAAGCGCGCGCTGAAGGACCAGAAGGTCGAGCGCGTCGTGTTCAACGCCATCACCAAGCAGGCGGTCACCGACGCCATGAAGGCGCCGCGCCAGATCGACGGCGCGCTGGTCGACGCCTATATGGCGCGCCGCGCGCTGGACTATCTGGTCGGCTTCACCCTCTCCCCCGTGCTGTGGCGCAAACTGCCGGGCGCCCGCTCCGCCGGCCGCGTGCAGTCGGTCGCGCTGCGGCTGGTCTGCGACCGCGAGCTCGAGATCGAGAAGTTCGTGCCCCGTGAGTACTGGTCGCTGGTCGCGACGCTGCTGACGCCGCGCGGCGAAGCCTTCGAGGCCCGGCTGGTTGGCGCCGACGGCAAGAAGATCGCACGGCTCGACATCGGCTCCGGCGCGGAAGCCGAGGACTTCAAGAAGGCGATCGAGGCCGCGCTGTTCAAGGTCGCGACCGTCGAGGCCAAGCCGGCCCGACGCAATCCGCAGGCGCCCTTCACCACCTCGACCCTGCAGCAGGAAGCCAGCCGCAAGCTCGGCTTCGCGCCGGCGCACACCATGCGCATCGCGCAGCGGCTGTATGAGGGCATCGACATCGGCGGCGAGACCACCGGTCTCATCACCTATATGCGAACCGACGGCGTGCAGATCGATCCGTCCGCGATCACCCAGGCCCGCAAGGTGATCGGCGAGGATTACGGCAACGCCTATGTGCCGGATGCCCCGCGCCAATATCAGGCCAAGGCCAAGAACGCGCAGGAAGCGCACGAAGCGATCCGCCCGACCGATCTGTCGCGCCGTCCGGCCACCATCGGCCGAAGGCTCGATACCGATCAGGCGCGGCTCTACGAATTGATCTGGAAGCGCACCATTGCGAGCCAGATGGAATCGGCCGAACTCGAGCGCACCACCGTCGACATCGAGGCCAAGGCCGGCGCCCGCGTGCTGGAGCTGCGCGCTTCCGGTCAGGTCATCAAGTTCGACGGCTTCCTCGCGCTCTACCAGGAAAGCCGCGACGACGAAGAGGACGAGGATTCACGCCGCCTGCCCGCGATGAGCCAGGGCGAGGCGGTGAAGCGCCAGAGCCTTGCCGTCACCCAGCATTTCACTGAGCCGCCGCCGCGCTTCTCGGAAGCCTCGCTGGTGAAGCGGATGGAAGAGCTCGGCATCGGCCGCCCCTCGACCTACGCCTCGATCCTGCAGGTCTTAAAGGACCGCGGCTACGTCAAGCTTGAGAAGAAGCGGCTGCACGGCGAGGACAAGGGTCGCGTCGTGGTCGCGTTCCTGGAGAATTTCTTCTCGCGCTATGTGGAGTACGACTTTACGGCCGATCTCGAGGAACAGCTCGATCGCATCTCCAACAACGAGATCGCCTGGCAGCAGGTGCTGCAGGATTTCTGGCGCGGCTTCATCGGCGCGGTCAACGACATCAAGGACCTCCGCGTCGCCGAGGTGCTCGATGCGCTCGACGAGATGCTCGGCCCGCATATCTATCCGCAGCGTGCGGATGGCGGCGACGTCAGGCAGTGCCCGACCTGCGGCACCGGCCGGCTCAACCTCAAGGCCGGCAAGTTCGGCGCCTTCGTCGGCTGCTCGAACTATCCGGAATGCCGTTACACCCGCCCGCTCGCGGCCGACAGCGCTGAGAGCGCCGATCGGGTGCTCGGCACCGATCCCGACTCCGGGTTCGACGTCACGGTGAAGGCCGGTCGGTTCGGCCCCTACATCCAGCTCGGCGAGCAGAAGGATTACGCCGAAGGCGAGAAGCCGAAGCGCGCGGGCATTCCAAAGGGCACCTCGCCTGCCGATGTCGATCTTCAACTGGCGCTGAAGCTGTTGTCGCTGCCGCGCGAGATCGGCAAGCATCCGGAGACCGGGCAGCCGATCACCGCCGGCCTCGGCCGGTTCGGGCCGTTCGTGAAGCACGAGAAGACCTATGCCAGCCTCGAGGCCGGCGACGAGGTCTTCGACATCGGATTGAACCGCGCCGTCACGCTGATCGCGGAGAAGATCGCGAAGGGCCCGAGCGGCCGCCGCTTCGGCGCCGATCCGGGCAAGCCGCTCGGCGATCATCCGACGCTCGGCGCCGTCGCGCTGAAGAACGGCCGCTACGGCGCCTACGTCGCGGCCGGCGGCGTCAACGCGACGATCCCGAGCGACCGCACCCCGGACGAGATCACGCTCGCGGAAGCGATCGCGCTGATCGACGAGCGCGCGGCCAAGGGCGGCGGCAAGAAGGTCAAGAAGGCAAAGGCGGAGAAGCCCGCCAAGGCCAAGAAGGCCAAGTCCGACACGACTGAGACCAACGGCGACGCCGAGGCCAAGCCTGCCAAGAAGGCTGCGTCGAAGAAGGCCGCGGCGAAGCCGAAAACGGATGCGACCAGCAAGGCGCGCGCGCCGGTCGCCTCCGGTGCCAAGACCTCGCCTGCAAAGTCATCGGCACCAGCGAAAGCGCCCGCGAAGAAGAGCGCCGGCAAGGCAAGAGGATAAGTGAAACGAAAACCCGACCATGGCTTTCCGGGCCGGGACGCCATCGTCGCCTTCATCCGCGCCAATCCCGGCAAGGTCGGCACCCGCGAGATCGCGCGCGAGTTCGGCCTGAAGAACGCCGACCGCATCGAGTTGAAGCGGATCCTCCGCGAACTCGCCGACGACGGCACGCTCGCCAAGCGCCGCCGCAAGATCCACGAGCCGGCGGCGCTGCCGCCGACCGTGCTCGCCGACATCACCGGCCGCGACAGCGACGGCGAGTTGATCGCGACGCCCGCCGAGTGGGACTCGGAAGACGGCACCGCCCCGAAAATCCGCATCGAGACGCCGCGGCGGCCAAAGCCCGGCACCACCGCCGGCGTCGGCGACCGCGCGCTGCTCCACGTCGAGGTGACCGACGAGCACGACGGCACGCCCTACCGCGGCCGCGTCGTCAAGGTGATCGATCACGGCCGCGCTCGCATCCTCGGCATCTTCCGCAAGAACCCTGATGGAGGCGGGCGCCTGATCCCCGTCGACAAGAAGCAGGCCGGCCGCGAGCTCAACATCGCCAAGGCCGACAGCGGCGACGCCGAGGACGGCGACCTCATCAGTGTCGACCTGATCCGCACCCGCGGCTACGGGCTCGCCTCCGCCCGGGTCAAGGAGCGGCTCGGCTCGATCGCGAGCGAGAAGGCGATCAGCCTGATCGCGATCAACACCCACGACATCCCGCAGGTGTTTTCGTCCTCTGCGCTGCGCGAAGCCGAAGAGGCAAAACCCGCGACGCTGCAGGGCCGCGAGGACTGGCGCGACGTGCCGCTCGTCACCATCGATCCGCCTGACGCCAAGGACCACGACGACGCCGTGCACGCGGAAGCCGACCCCGATCCGAACAACAAGGGCGGCTTCATCGTCCATGTCGCGATCGCCGACGTCGCCTTCTACGTGCGGCCCGGCTCGGCGCTCGACCGCGACGCGCTGCAGCGCGGCAACTCGGTGTATTTCCCCGATCGCGTGGTGCCGATGCTGCCCGAGCGGATCTCCAACAATCTCTGCTCGCTGGTGCCGGGGGAACCGCGCGGCGCGCTCGCGGTGCGGATGGTGATCGGCGCCGACGGCCGCAAGCGCTCGCATACATTCCACCGCGTGCTGATGCGCTCGGCAGCGAAGCTCAATTACGCGCAGGCGCAGGCGGCGATCGACGGCAGGCCCGACGACACGACAGGTCCCCTGCTCGATCCGATCCTGAAGCCGCTGTGGTCGACCTACGAGCTGGTCAAGCTCGCACGCAACGAGCGCGACCCCCTCGATCTCGATCTGCCCGAGCGCAAGATCCTGCTGAAGCCGGACGGGACCGTCGATCGGGTGACCGTGCCGCAGCGGCTTGATGCGCATCGGCTGATCGAGGAGTTCATGATCCTCGCCAACGTCGCCGCCGCCGAGATGCTGGAGAAGAAGGCGCTGCCGCTGATCTACCGCGTGCATGATGAGCCGAGCCAGGAGAAGGTCCACAACCTCCAGGAATTCCTGAAGACGCTCGACCTGCCCTTCACCAAGCAGGGCGCGCTGCGTCCCACGCAATTCAATCGCGTGCTGGCGCAAGTTGCCGGCGAGGATTACGAACCGCTGGTCAACGAGGTGGTGCTGCGTTCGCAGGCGCAGGCCGAATACTCTGCCGAGAACTACGGCCATTTCGGCTTGAACCTGCGCCGCTACGCGCACTTCACCTCGCCGATCCGCCGCTACGCCGATCTGATCGTGCATCGCGCGCTGATCCGCGCGCTCGGCCTTGGCGAAGGCGCCTTGCCGACCGACGAGAGCGTGGAGACGCTGGCCGAGATCGCCGCGCAGATTTCGGTCACCGAGCGCCGCGCGATGAAGGCGGAGCGCGAGACCACCGACCGGCTGATCGCGCATTTTCTCGCCGATCGCATCGGCGCATCGTTCCAGGGCCGCATTTCCGGCGTGACACGAGCCGGCCTGTTCGTGAAGCTCGACGACACCGGCGCCGACGGCCTGATCCCGATCCGCACCATCGGCAGCGAGTATTTCAACTACGACGAAACTCGCCACGCGCTGATCGGCACGCGCAGCGGCACCATGTATCGGCTCGGCGATGTCGTCGACGTGCGGCTGGTCGAGGCCGCGCCGGTGGCGGGCGCACTGCGCTTTGAGCTATTATCCGACGGTCAGGCAATTCCGCGCGGCAGAAAACGCGATGGCGTCGGAACCGAGCGCCGCAGCGCGGGATTTGGCAAGGGGCCCAATAAGGGATCCGGCAAGAAAGCGCACAAGGAACGGAAGGCACGCAACAAGAAGGACCGCAAGCCGGCGAAGCAGACGTCCGGCAAATCGAAGCGAGGCAAGTCATGGAAATGACACCGCCCACGGTGGTCTGGACCCGCGACCCAGCTGAGCCCGAAAAGCGCGACGTGTGGACCGCGATGAAGCGCGGGTTCCTTGGCCGCTGCCCGCGCTGCGGAAAAGGCAGGCTGTTCCGCAAATTTCTCAAATGCGACGGCCATTGCCCGGTCTGCGATCTCGATTTCACACCGCATCGCGCCGACGATCTGCCCGCCTATCTCGTCATCGTCATCGTCGGCCATATTGTGGTACCGACCGCGCTGTGGATCGAGACCAACTATTCGCCGCCGGTGTGGCTGCAACTTGCGATCTATCTGTCGTTCACGCTGTTCGCATCGCTGGCGCTGTTGCAGCCGGTGAAGGGAGCCGTGATTGGATTGCAATGGGCCCTGCGCATGCATGGCTTTGACGAGAATCCCCCTAGCGACATCCCGCCGGTCTAGCTAAACCGGGCACCAAGAAGAAATGAAAGGGATGAAATGACTGAAGCTGCCGCCCCTGCCGCCGCCGTCCACCAGGGCGAAAAGGAAGCCGATCATCACGCATACTTCCGGCCGAAGGATGCGGCGACGCTGATCCTGATCGATCGCTCCGGTGCCAAGCCGAAGGTCTTGGTCGGCAAGCGCCACGACAAGGTCGTGTTCATGCCGGGCAAATTCGTCTTCCCCGGCGGCCGCGTCGACAAGGCCGACAACCGCGTGCCGGTCGCAGCCCCGATCACACCGGAGCTCGAAGCCAATCTGTTGAAGGGCAGCCCGAAGATCACACCCGGCCGCGCACGCGCGCTCGCCAACGCCGCGATCCGCGAAGCCTGCGAAGAGACCGGGCTCTGCCTCGGCCGCAAGGTCGAGAAGACGACGAAGCTGGACGGGCCTTGGGCGCCGTTCGCCGACGCAGGACTCTTGCCCGATCCGTCCGGCCTGTTCCTGATCGCGCGCGCGATCACCCCGCCCGGCCGCGTCCGCCGTTTCGACACGCGCTTCTTCACCGCCGATGCCTCGGCGATCGCACATCGCGTCGAAGGCGTGGTGCATGCCGATGCCGAGCTGGTCGAGCTCGTGTGGGTCGAGATCGGCTCCGAGCCGCTCGCGGACGCGCACGCCATGACCAAGAACGTGCTCGCAGAGCTCGCCCGCCGTCTCGCCACCGGCCCGCTCCGCCACGACGCGCCGGTGCCGTTCTTCCATTTCTACGGCGGCAAGATGCAGAAGCACGTGCTGGGGGCGTGATATGAGGCTCGTCATTCCGGGGCGATGCGCAGCATCGAGCCCGGAATCTCGAGATTCCCCGGTGCGCAATTGCGCATCTGAGGTTCTCGCATCGCGAGCCCGGGAATGACGATGTCGAGAGATCGGCCAAAAACAAAATAATCTTCCCGATGGCGTGCCGCGAAACGCCTCCCTATCTGTTCCGCTAACGACAACAACGACGGAACGGGGCAATGGCGAAGCGTCAACTCAAGCTCGGCGCATTCATGCGGCCGATCAGCATCCACACCGGCGCCTGGCGCTATCCCGGGGCCTGGCCCGACGCCAATTTCAACTTCGACCATATCAAGACGCTGATCCGAAAGCTCGAGGCCGGCAAGTTCGACGCCTTCTTCATGGCCGACCATCTGGCCGTGCTCAACATGCCGATCAATGCGCTGAAGCGCAGCCACACCGTGACCTCGTTCGAGCCGTTCACCCTGCTCTCGGCGCTCGCGGCCGTCACCGAGAATATCGGCCTGATCGCGACCGGCTCGACCACCTTCGACGAGCCCTATCACGTCGCCCGCCGCTTCGCCTCGCTCGACCACATCTCCGGGGGCCGCGCCGGCTGGAATATCGTCACCACTTCCAATCCGGACGCGGCGCTGAATTTCGGCCTCGACGATCACATGGAGCACGCCGAGCGCTACAAGCGCGCCCGCGAGTTCTACGACGTCGTCACCGGCCTGTGGGATTCCTTCGCCGATGATGCGTTCGTCCGCGATGTCGAGTCCGGGCTGTTCGTCGATCCCGACAAGATGCACGTGCTCAACCACAAGGGCAAATATCTCTCGGTGCGTGGCCCGCTGAATATCGCCCGCCCCGTGCAGGGCTGGCCGGTCATCGTGCAGGCCGGCGCATCCGACGACGGCAGGCAGCTTGCGGCCGAGACAGCGGAGGCCGTGTTCACCGGCGGCGGCAGCCTTGCCGACGGACAGAAGCTCTATGCCGACATCAAGGGCCGCATGGAGAAGATCGGCCGCGATCCCGAGCATCTGAAGATCCTGCCCGGCGCCTTCGTCGTGGTCGGCGACAGCGTCGAGGAAGCCAAGGAGAAGCGCGCGCTGCTCGACAGCCGCGTGCATTACGACAGCGCGATCGCCTCGCTCTCGGTGATCCTCGGCACCGATGCGTCGGGCTTCGATCCCGACGGGCAATTGCCGCCGATCCCGGAAACCAATGCCAGCAAGAGCGGCCGCCAGCGCCTCGTCGATGTCGCGGCGCGCGACAAGCTGACCGTGCGCCAGCTCGCCCAGCGCGTCGGCGGCTATGGCGGGCTTGCCTTCGTCGGCACGCCGCAGACCATCGCCGACCAGATGGAAGAATGGCTGACCGGCCGCGGCAGCGACGGTTTCAACATCATGTTCCCCTATCTGCCGCAGGGCCTGTTCGAGTTCGTCGACAAGGTGGTCCCGGAACTGCAAAAGCGCGGGATTTTCCGCACCGAGTACGAAGGGCGGACCCTGCGCGAGAATTTGGGCCTGCCGCGGCCCAAAAATCAGTTCTTCGGGGGGTAATCGGCCCGGAATCGGGGTGGTTTTGGCTCGGAAATCCTTGACTTTGGACGGTTTCTGGCTAGTTTCCGGGCCAAACGCGGGCCGATTTGGCCGGCTCCCGAACTCCCTGCATTTTCGAGGTTTTGTACATGGCCAAAGCGGTCACCATCAAGGTCAAGCTCGTGTCGACGGCCGATACCGGCTTCTATTACGTCGCCAAGAAGAATTCGCGCACCATGACCGACAAGCTGGTCAAGAAGAAGTACGATCCGGTCGCGCGCAAGCACGTCGAGTTCAAGGAAGCCAAGATCAAGTAAGATCGCCTGCTTCCGACGTTTCGAACGGGGCCCTCGCGGCCCCGTTTTTGCTTTCTCACCTGCGTCATCCCGCATGATTCCCGGACGAGTCCCGGGGCGCAGGGCACAGATGATCGCAAGCTTGGACGAGGGAAACGCAGGCGGCTACTCGGTCGCCTACGGCCGCGAGGACATCTACTTTCCGGTCTATGTCACGGCCGCTTTGGCCGCGATCTTCCTGACCGCGAGCTGGATCACGGGCGCGATCTATTGGCTGGCGCCGGCGGCGGCGGCGGGCGGCTTCACCTATTACAACATCCCCCTGCTGGAGGCCGGTCGTCCGACCATCGGTGCCAACCAGTACGGCATCTTCATCCAGGCCTTCGGGCTGATTCGCTGGCGCGCCATCACGCGCATCGACCTTGTCGAGATCGCCGAGCGCGCGATGACCGTTCACGAACTGCAGATCGCGCTCAACGGGCCGCTCGGCAGCGCGCTGGTGGCCGATTGGCGCAAACGGCCGGCCTATCGGCTGCTGATGCGCCTGCCGTGGCACATGGACCATCGCGGCGTGGTCCGCGTCAGTCTCGAGCCATTCGACCGGACGCCCGACGAGATCCACCGGACGTTCCTCAGGATGTGGCGCTACTACCGGAGCTAGCCTTTGAACGCCTCATCGCGCAGATGCGCGTCCGCGATCTCTGCATCCGGATTGTGTGTGATGGTCATGAACCAAATGAGGCTGAAGAACAGCGACCAGGCTGTGTTCCAATAGAACCAGTTCATCGGATCACCTCGAACAGCTTTGATCCGCGCCAGCCGGCGAAGATCGCCGGCTGAGCGGAACGCCGCCAAGTCTACTGCACGACCTCGCCGTGCAGTGCCAGATCCAACCCTTCGCGCTCGATGTCGCGCGTCACGCGAAGCCCGACGAAGAGATTGATCACGAACAGGATGATCAGGCTCACGACGGCATCATACACGAAAACCGTCGCGACGCCGATGCATTGATTGATGAACTGCCCGGGATTTCCCTCCAGAACGCCGGCCGTACCACCATACTGCTCGACCGCGAATATCCCGGTCAGCAGCGCCCCGACGATGCCGCCGAGGGCATGGACGCCGAAGCAGTCCAGCGCATCATCGTAACTGAACAAGCGCTTCAAGCCGGTGCATCCCCAGTAGCAACAGACGCCAGCCGCGATGCCGATGGCGAACGCGCCGACCGGCCCGACGAAACCCGAGGCCGGCGTGATCGCGACGAGGCCCGCGACGGCACCCGAGCAGATGCCGACGACGGTCGGCTTGCCCTTCAATGCCCACTCCACCAGCATCCAGGTGAAGCCCGCCACTGCTGTCGCGATCTGGGTCACCAGCATGGCCATGCCGGCCTGCATCCCCGCGGTGACGGCGGAACCGGCGTTGAAGCCGAACCAGCCGACCCACAGCAGCGAGGCGCCGATGAAGGTCAGCACCATGTTGTGCGCCGGCCCCGTCTCGACGCGCTTGCCGAGCATGATGGCGCACATCAGGCCCGCGACGCCGGCATTGATGTGCACCACGGTGCCGCCGGCGAAATCGAGAACCTTGACATAGGCAGCATCGTTGCCCGCCGAGAAGATGCCGTCGGGGCCCCAGACCCAATGTGCGATCGGCGCATAGACGAAGATCGCCCACAGCCCGATGAACCAGAGCATCGCCGAGAACTTCATCCGCTCGGCAAACGCGCCGGCAATCAGCGCCGGCGTGATGATGGCGAACGTCATCTGGAAGCAGATGTAAACCGACTCAGGGATGGTCGCGGCGAGCGGATTAGGATTGCCGATGCCACCCTTGCCGATGTCGCTCAGGATGTCCTTGAGGAACATCCGATCCAGACCGCCGATGAACGGCGTGCCGGCACGAAACGCCAGGCTGTAGGTGAGGACGGCAAACAGGATCGTGACCAGGCAGGTGACGGCGAAGCTGGTCATCACGGTGTCGCCGACATTCTTCTTGCGCACCATGCCGCCATAGAACAGGCCGAGCCCCGGGATCGTCATCATCAGGACGAGCGCGACGGACGTGAGCATCCAGGCGGTGTCGCCGGAATTCGGCGTGCACTTCTCGAGAATCTTGCCGCCGCAGGCCGGCGGTGCCGCCGCATCCTCGGCCAGCGCGAGGTCGCTGAACAGCAGGCAAAGAACCGCCACTCCCAGCAGAGCAACCAGGATTCTCACGAGCTTCGGGCGCGTGTATGTCGCAGACTCCATCATCGTCCTCCCATCACAAGAAATGCTGGTGTTCGGAATGGGCGCAGCGCGCTCCGGGCATCGCGGGTGTTGACGGCGCGAAGCAGCAAGGCCGCGGCATCAGGCCGGACGCGAGGCGCAAGCGCCCCCTGCTCGGCGGCGCGGCGAAAGCCGTGGTGCGCGGATGACTGGAGAATGACGGCGACTAGCCTCATCGCGGCCAGCCCTTCCCATGGGTCCCCAGGCCGGAACCTCAGCGATGGGTTCCGGCACGATTTCTAGCCAAATTCAATCAAGATTCGTGCCACCGACGCTTGCTGAGTAACGCGTTGAAGACGCTGTGACTTCAATCCGTGCACGGCGCGGCTTGGAGCTCCATTGCACGTTCTCGGAGCAAGCAATCGATGGAAAAATAGGCAGCAATCGGCGACTGCCCTCGCATGGGGCAGTCGCCGGTTGCCGGGATCGGAAGCTAGGCGGCCTTGAGCAGCGGCGGTTGTGCCGGTCGGGCCAGCGCGAAGGCGAGCTGGATGATGCCGCCGGCAAGACCGAGCGCGACGCCGATCCGCCAGGCCATGGTGTAGGAGCCGAGCGAGTCGTAGATCACCCCTCCTCCATAGGCGCCAAGGAAGCTGCCGACCTGGTGGCTCATGAAGGCAAGGCCCTGGATCATCGCCTGCCAGCGCAAGCCGAACATCTCGGCCACCGCGCCCGCGACCAGCGGACCGACGCCCATCCAGAGGAAGCCCATGATGGCGCCGAACAGCAACGTCGAGCCCGGCGTTGCCGGCAGCATGAAGTACCAGGCGAGCGCCAGCGAGCGCAGGATGTAGATGCCGCCGAGCAGCGCGAGCTTGTTCCAGCGCTGACCGGCCCAGCCGAAGAACAGCGAGCCCAGCACGTTGAAGCCGCCGATCATGCCGAGCGTCTGCGCGCTCAGCATCGGATCGAGTCCGCAGATCGCCAGATAGGACGGCAGATGAGTGGTGAGGAAGACAAGCTGCATGCCGCAGACCATGTAGGCGCAGGTCATGACCACGAAGGACGCGTTGCCGAAGGCGGTCTTGGCCGCGGTCGCCGCCGTGGCGTTGCCGATATCATCGGCCGCGGGCTTCGGCAGCGGGATCTTGTCGACGCGACCGGCGTACAACGCGGCTGGAATCATCCCGATCGACAGGATGACGAATCCGGCAAGCCCGACACGCCAACCGAACCCTTCGTTGAGCATCTGGCCGATCGGCGCCGACAGCAGTGCGCCGAGCGAGCCCGCGGCGGAGACCATGCCGAGTACGGTCGAACGCACCGTCTCCGACACCGCGCGCGCCGCGACCGACATGGCGATCGCATTCGCGGTGCAGGCGAGCGAAAGGCCGATCAGCACACCGGCGCCGATCATGATGGCGACGAGGCCGTGCGCCGTCGTCATCAGCACGAGGCCCGCGATGTAGGCCAGCGCACCGACCACCATGATCGGGCGGAAGCCGTAACGCACCGTCATCGCGCCGGCGAGCGGCTGCAGGAAGCCCCAGGCGAGGTTCTGCACCGCCAGCGCCAGCGTGAAATGCGACACCGAGATGCCGATGTCGTGCGTCAGCGGCTGCATGAAGATGCCGAGGCTCTGCCGCAGCCCCATGCTCAGCGTGAGCATGATGGAGGCGCCGAGCAGAATGGGAAGCGTGGGACGCAGGACCTGCAACAGGGGCATTGTTCTTATTCTCCCATGACGGCGCGGCACGAGTGCCACGGCCTGCGATTCACGCATGTTTTGATTACACAGACCTGTGTACTTAGGCTATACAGGGGGCGACCTGTCAAGCGAAGAGGATCACGGCCGGCGCATGGCTTCCCCGCCTCCCAAACAGACCATGAAAGAGCGGATCCTCGAGACCGCCGACAAACTGTTCTACCTGCAGGGCATTCGCGCCATCGGCGTCGACACCATCGCGGCCGAGATCGGCATCAGCAAACGCACGCTCTACAATCACTTCCCGTCGAAGGACGCGCTGATCGAGGCCTATTTGCAGCGCCGCTTCGTGCAGCCCCGCCCCTCCGACAAGCCGCCGGCCGAGCAGATTCTCGCAACCTTCGATTCGCTGGAGCGGCGGTTCTCGACGAAGGATTTTCGCGGTTGTCCTTTCGTCAACGCGGTCGCCGAGCTCGGGCCGGACGACGAGGACCGTACCGTGCGCAATATCGCCGTCGCCTTCAAGGAAAGCCGCCGGATCTGGTTTCGCGATCTGCTGCGGCAGCTCGGCGTCGCGGAGGCCGAGGCACTTGCGACCCAGCTGACGCTGCTGGTCGACGGCTCGATCGCGCAGGACCTGGTGCGCGACGATCCGGCCATGGCGCGCGCGGCCAAGGAAGCCGCCCGCGTGCTGCTGGCGAATGCGGGGGTCAAGGTCGGCGGCGCCGCGGCTGCGGACAACAAGCGCACTGGATAAATCCGGTTGCGTCCACAAGTCCGGTTTGGTTGGTAGCGTGACGGCACGCGACGGCATACCCGATTGGATATTCCGTCCGGCGAGATTGACGACCGCGCGACAACCTGCGGCACAACTGGGGAACGACCATGGAAGATCTGAAGGTGACGGCCACCGGCTACGATTTCGCGCCGGCGCGCGCCGCCATGCAGCGCTATATCGACAACAATCTGCTGTCCGGAATCTCCTGGTCGGTTCTGGTCGGGCGCGACATCGCCGACACGGGTTGCGTCGGATGGGCCGACAAGGAAGCGCAGACCCCGCTGCGCACCGACCATATCTTCCGGGTGTTCTCCAACACCAAGCTGATCACCTCCTGCGCGGCGCTATTGCTGCTCGAGGATGGCCGCTTCCAACTAGACGATCCGATCGAGAAATTCATCCCGCAGCTCCGCAACCGCAAGGTCCTGCTGAAAGGCGCGACGTCGATCGATCAAACCGAGCCCGCGAAGAGTTCGATCACCATCCGCCAATTGCTCAGCCACAGCGCCGGCTTGAGCTACGGTTTCTTCGATCCCGGCACCGTCATTTTCAAGGCGCTCAACGAGCGCGGCGTGCACAATCCCAATACGACCCTGGCTGAAATGGTCGACGTACTGGCCGATTTGCCGCTGATCTATCAGCCGGGCACGTCGTGGGAATACTCGCTTGCGATCGACGTGGTGGCACGCTTGGTGGAAGTGGTCAGCGGCCAGACCTTCGACAAGTTCATCAAGGCGCGCATCCTCGATCCGCTCGGCATGGTCGATACCGGCTTCGTCGTTCCGCAACAGGATCACGGGCGCCTTGTCGCGTACTACGCAGGTGCCGATCTGATGGAGCCAATGAAGCCGGGCCTCACCCGCACCGACAATGCGCCGTTCCCCGGCGCCTATCTGCGCCCGGTCGCAAGGCTCAACGGCGGCGGCGGCCTGGTCTCGACGATGCCCGACATGGTCGCGTTGATCCGCAGCCTGCTGCCCGGCGGACCGACGCTGCTGAAGCCGGACACGATCGCCATGATGATGTCCAACCAGTTGCCCGAAGGACAGTGGATCCGCTTCGCGATGATGGGCGAGCAACCTGGCAAGGCGCACGGACTTGCCGGTGGCCTGATCCTCAACCCCTCGCCGATCGATCATCCCGACGCGGCCGGCGAGTGCTACTGGGGCGGCGTCGCGGGCACGCAGTGGTGGATCTCGCCGAAGACCGGGACGGCCGGCGTCATGATGGCGCAGCGCCAGATGGCGTTCGTCCATCCGTTCTCGTTCGAGTTCAAGCGGCTGGCCTATGACGCGGTGAAGCGCGGGCGATAGGTTCATTTCCTCTGTCGTCACCCGCGCAGGCGGGTGACCCAGTATTCCAGAGGCGGTGTCGTCTCAGACGAGAGGCCGCGGCGTACTGGATACCCCGCTTTCGCGGGGTATGACGACGGATGACGGAAGGTATGACGCGCGTTACGCCGCCGCTGAAACCACGCGGTTGCGGCCGTCGTGCTTGGCGCGATAGAGCGCGGTGTCGGCGCGCTTGAGCACGTCGGTGACCTGCTCGCCCTTGCGCTCCAGCGTGGTGAGCCCGATCGAAATCGTGACCGTGATCCGCTTGCCGCCCTTATTGACGGCAAACGGCTCGCCCGCGATCGAGCGGCGTAGCCGCTCGGCGACCATGCCCGCGACATGCAGGTCGGTCTCCGGCATCACGATCACGAACTCCTCGCCGCCATAGCGGCAGGCGAGATCGATGCCGCGGATCGACTTGCGGATGCGAACGGCGAATTCGCGCAGCACGTCGTCGCCGGCGTCATGGCCGTAGGTGTCGTTGATCGCCTTGAAGTAGTCGATGTCGAGGATCATCAGCGCCAGCGGCTTGCCGCGGATCGAAGCCTGCTCCGCCAAGGTCGCGAGATGGCTCTCCATGTAGCGGCGGTTATTGAGGCCGGTCAGCGCATCGGTGATCGCCATCTCGATCGAGTTCTGCACGTTGTCGCGCAGATGATCGGTATAGCGCCGGCGGCGGATCTGGGTGCGTGCACGCGCCAGCAGTTCGTTCTTGTCGACCGGACGCAGCAGATAGTCGTTGACGCCGATCTCGAGCCCGCGCATCAGCCGCGCGTTGTTGTCGGCATCCGAAACCGCGAGGATCGGCACCTGGCGCGTGCGCTCCAGCGAGCGGGCCTGGCTGCACAACCGCAGGCCGTCGAAATTGTCGAGGCTGAGCGACACGATCAGGAGGTCGTAATTGCCCTCGGCGGCGTGGAACAAGGCTTCCGCCGGATTGGTTTCGACGTCGACGGTGTGCTCGGCGGAAAGGATCGGCGCCAGCTTCTCATAGGACGACGGCCGGTCATCGACGAGCAGGATGCGGCCGCCGGTTCCCCGGTCAGCGATCGCGGTGCGCTCGGGCGCCTGCATGCCGATCTCGAGCGAGGTGATGGCGCGCATGCGCAGCTCGTCGGTCATCATCTTCAGCCGCGTCAGCGAGCGCACTCGCGCGATCAGCACGACGTCGGACACCGGCTTGGTCAGGAAGTCATCGGCCCCGGCCTCGAGCCCGCGCACGCGATCGGCGGGACTGTCGAGCGCGGTGACGATGACGACGGGAATGAAATGGGTCGCCGGATTCGACTTCAGCCGGCGGCAGACCTCGAAGCCGTCCATGTCAGGCATCATGACGTCGAGCAGGATGATGTCGCATTCCGCGCGCGTGCAGATCTCCAGCGCCTCGGTTCCGTTGGACGCGGTCAGCACATCGAAATATTCGGCTGACAAACGGGCTTCCAACAGCCTGACGTTCGCCGGAACGTCATCGACGACGAGGATACGCGCGGACATGGCACCACAACTCCCCTATCCGATAAAGCGTCGGACAGTCTCAATAAATTTGCCGACCGAGATCGGCTTGGACAAATAGGCTTCGCAGCCGCCCTCGCGGATGCGTTCTTCGTCGCCCTTCATGGCGAAGGCGGTGACCGCGACCACCGGAATCGCGCGCAGCTCGGGATCGTCCTTGATCCAGCGCGTGACCTCCAGGCCGGAAACCTGGGGCAGTTGAATATCCATCAGGATGAGATCGGGGCGCAGCTTGCGGACGAGATCGAGCGCTTCGAAGCCATTGCTGGTGCCCGAAGTCTGATAGCCATGCGCTTCCAACAGATCGCGAAAGAGCTTCATATTGAGCTCGTTGTCCTCCACGATCAGGACGGTTTTGGCCATCCCGTCCCTCCCAGACTTAGGAAACAGGCCCGGCTGCGGCACCTCACGCACCGCGCGCGGAGCGCGTCGAAAATGTGAATTCAAACTAGCGCCAGAATCGCTCTAACCCGTTAACCCGTAGTCCAACTTCCGCAGCGTGGTTTCCGTTGCTTGAACACATGCGGAAGACTCGGGCATGATGGGCCTCTCATTAGAGACCATAAGTTAACGGAAAGGCAAACCGGCGCGTTGAAAAAGCCTGTTCACAACCCCCGGGAAGTCGCTGAAATCGTTGCGATTCAGGCGCTGGGCTTCATTGCCGGCGATCCCGAGCGGCTGGGCTTGTTCCTGGCCGAAACCGGAATCGGTCCGGAGACGCTGCGGAACGCTGCCTCCAATCCTCAATTTCTTGCGAGCGTGCTCGATTTCGTGATGCGCGACGATGCCACCGTGAAGGCGTTCGCCGCCGCCTCCGAACTGCACCCGACCAACATCGCTGCCGCCCACCAGGTGCTGGGCGACCCGAAATGGGAGCGCGACGTGCCGTGACGACGGCAGCGCCAGCTTCCGACGGCCCCCTCAGTTTCTGCCGAGACTGCCTCGGCGATCTCGATATCAAGGTGAAGCGATGCAGCCATTGTGGCTCGCCGCGGCTGGTCCGTCATCGCACCCTGCCCGCGCTGGCGCTGGCGCATATCGACTGCGACGCGTTCTATGCCACCGTCGAGAAGCGCGACAATCCTGAGATCGCCGACCGCCCCGTCATCATCGGCGGCGGCAAGCGCGGCGTGGTGTCGGCTGCCTGCTACATCGCCCGCACCTACGGCGTCCGTTCGGCGATGCCGATGTTCAAGGCGCTGGAACTCTGCCCCGACGCCACCGTGATCCCGCCCGACATGGCGAAATATGTCCGGGTCGGGCGCGAGGTGCGCCAGGCCATGCAGGCGCTGACGCCGCTGGTCGAGCCGCTGTCGATAGACGAAGCCTTCCTCGATCTCTCGGGCACGCAGCGCGTCCACGGCATGATCCCGGCCAAGGTGCTCGCCAAATTCGCCCGCGACATCGAGCGCGATATCGGCATCACGGTGTCGGTCGGGCTGTCCTGCAACAAGTTCCTCGCCAAGATCGCCTCCGACCTCGACAAGCCGAGGGGCTTCGCCACGCTCGACCAGGACGAGGCGCGCGAGATGCTGGCCAGCAAACCGGTCGGCTTCATCTACGGCGTCGGCCCTGCGACTCAGGAGAAGCTCGTGCAACGCGGCTTCCGCGTCATCGCCGACCTGCAGCGCGCCGACGAGAATGAGCTGATGAAGCAGTTCGCGAGCGAAGGCCGCAGGCTCTGGCGGCTGGCGCGCGGCATCGACGACCGCGATGTGGTGCCCGATCGCGGCGCCAAGACCATCTCCAGCGAAACCACCTTCGAGACTGACATCCGCGATTTCGCGACGCTGGAAAAGCTGCTCTGGAAACTGTCCGAGAAGGTCTCGGCGCGGCTGAAGAGCAGCGAGCTCTCGGGCTGCACCATCACGCTGAAGCTGAAGACCGCCGACTTCCGCCAGCGCACCCGCTCGCAATCGATCCAGACGCCGACCCAATTGGCCGCAAAGATCTTTGCGGTGACGCGCGAGATGCTGGTGAAGGAGATCGACGGCACTGCCTTCCGCCTGATGGGCACCGGCGTCAGCGCGCTGCGCCCGGGCGCGCAGGCCAACGATTCCGACATGCTCGACCGCCGCTCGGCGCACGCCGAACGCGCGATCGACAATCTGCGCAAGAAGTTCGGAAACGCCGCCGTGATCCGGGGCATTGCCTATGAGGGGCCGGGAAAGCCGGCGGAGGATTAGCTCTCAGTTGACGTCATCCCCGCGCAAAGGCTTCGCCTTTGTCGCTGGAGGTGCGAGCGGAGCGAGCCTTGAAGGATGCGCGGAAAGACTCGGGCCGTCGCCCTTCGAGACGCGCGCGATGCGCGCTCCTCAGGGTGACGGTTCCTTCAGCAGCGCCATGAGAGGCGTCAATCCGCGACGGCCACCGCCTCGATCTCGATCAGCCATTCCGGGGCCGCGAGCGCGGTGACGCCGACGAGCGTGGAGGCCGGCGGCTCCATGCCCTCGAAGAAGGCGGAGCGTGCCTTGCCGATGACCGGGCGAAGCTCCGGTCTGTAGTCGACCACGAAGGTCGTGATCTTGACGATGTTGGAATAGCTCGCGCCGGCGGCTTTCAACGCCATGCCGAGGTTCTGCATCACCTGCGTCGTCTGCGCGGCGAGATCGCCGGCGCCGACCACCCGGCCCTCCTCGTCGACCGACACCTGTCCCGAAATGTAGATCGTGCGCGCCCCCGACGCGACGACGACGTGGGAGTAAGCCGGATTGTGATGCAGGCCGCTGGGGCGCAGATGGTCTAGCTTGCTCATGATGTGCCTCCCTGACACGCGTGTTTTGGGAAGCGTACTCGTGTCGGACGGTTCCGGCCAGTGTGGTTTGGCTAGGTGCGTCCGCTTGCTCCGCTGTCGTCCCGGCGAAGGCCGGGACCCATAACCACAGGGTTGAGTTATGACACAGCGCTGTGGCCCAGGGAGGCCCGACTATAGACGACGGTGGTTATGGGTCCCGGGTCGCGCTTCGCTTGCCCGGGACGACGGCCGTACATGCTGAGAGGATCAACCCTCACTTGCAGGGCTTGGAATCCCTGACGTCGAACTTGTCCAGCGCGCCCGAGATCACGAAGTCGTTGTAATCGAGTACCAGCGCGCGGGAGACGCCGTTCTCGTAGAGCTCGAACGACATCGCGTAGACCGGCGTCTGCTCGCCGTCCTTGGCGCGCGCGTCGCTGTCGTAATAGCTCACCGTCACCGGCCAGCGCGTCATGGTCTTCATCGCGTCGCTCGCGGTCGACGGATCGGGCGATGACGGCGCGCGGTCGCCTGCGATCGGCCGGCCGATCACGGTCAGCGTGTTGTAGACCTTCTCGCCATTGTCGGAGCCGTCGTAGACAGTCTGTTCGAGCACCGATTTGCCGTCGCGGGCGGCGGCGATGATGTGCTGGATCTGCTCGGTCGGGAACACGATCTTGCCGTCGAGATTGAAGGTCTTCTTCACCGGCTGGGTCAGCTTCACGGTGATATGATCGCCCACGCGCTCGGCGATACCGTCGACCGGCGACGGTTCACTGTCGTTCATCCGGGTATCGATCTTGAAGCGGTAGCTCTTGCCCGACGCGTCCTCCCAGGAGGTCGAGCGTAGATCTGACAGCGTCACCTTGCCCTCGCCGCTGTCGAGTTCGGACACCTGGCGGAATTCAGAGGTGTAGCCTTCGCAGGAATTGCCGGAGAAATTGTACAGGATGCGCCCGCGCGCATCGCTGACCGAATTGGAGCCGCGCGATTTCACGAGGCTCAGATCGTAGAGCGCCTGATGCGCGAGAAACGGCCCGCCGGCCGCAGCTGCCGCCCCATGAACCAGACCGGTTCCTGCGGCGACGGCGATCGTGAGCACCAGGGCACGCGACGGATTCCGAAACGGCAAGGTCATGGTTTTTCCTCGATGAGGCAGGGATTCGCCACAATAGTGACGGTGGTATTGCGCCGCAACTGGGGCAAGTCTGACAAAATAGCAATGTAAGGCGCGAGTTTGCCGTCATTTTTGGCAGCTCCGTGCGATTCCGCGCGTCACGGCCGCGCCGTCCTCACCTTACCGTCGCTTGCAACCGGCGGCACGATGCGCGAAACAATCGAAACAAACTTGGCCCTGACCGCGTTTCAGGCTTCGTGCAAATCCAATTGGGGAAAAAAATGGCGGGTACCGTCGAACAGAAACTGGCGTCACAGGGCATCACACTTCCGGAGCCGACCTCCCCGGTCGCAAACTATGTCCCCTTCGTCCGCAGCGGAAACCTGTTGTTCGTCTCGGGCCAGGTTTGTTTCAACGCCGAAGGCAAGCTGATCGCCAAGGGCAAGCTCGGCGCCGGCGTCACGATCGAGCAAGGCACCGAGGCGGCACGCGGCTGCGCTATCAACCTCTTGGCCCAGGTCAAGGCGGCGCTCGGCGATCTCGACAAGGTCGTGCGCGTGGTGCGATTGGGCGGCTTCATCAACTCGGCGCCGGACTTCTTCGATGGACCGAAGGTGCTGAACGGCGCTTCCGACCTGATGGTCGCAGCGTTCGGCGACAAGGGCCGCCATGCCCGCACCACCGTCGGCGTCGCCTCGCTGCCCGCGGACGCGGCGGTCGAGGTCGAAGGCGTGTTCGAAGTCTCCTGATCGATGCGCGCCCCTGATTGGCTGACCAGACGGCCGGTCGCCCATCGCGGCCTGCACGATGTCGCACGCGGCGTCATCGAGAACATGCCGGCCGCGGCCAGTGCCGCGGTCGCCGGCAATTTCGCGATCGAGTGCGATATCCAGCTCACCGCTGACGGCGAGGCGATGGTGCATCACGACGATGCGCTCGGCCGCCTCACCGAGGGTTCCGGCCTGCTGTCGGCCAGGACCGCAGCCGAGCTGAAGGCGGTGAAATTCAAGAACACCTCCGAGCAGATGATGACGCTCGGCGATCTCTGCGCGCTGGTCGCCGGCCGCGTCCCGCTGGTGGTCGAGGTGAAGAGCCATTTCGACGGCGACCGCAAGCTGGTTCGGCGGATGGCCGAGGTGCTGTCGTCCTATTCCGGCCCCGTTGTCGGCATGTCGTTCGATCCCGACCAGGTGCTGGCGTTGCGCGAGACCATGCCGAACCTGCCGCGCGGCATCACCGCCCAGCGCACCTATGACGATAGTTCCTGGACCAAGCTGACGCCGGCCCAGCGCCACGGCATGCTGTACCTGCGCCACGGCTTCAAGACCGAGCCGCATTTCGTTGCCTTTTGGGTCAACCAGCTGCCGGCGCCGGCGCCCTGGATCGCCCGCAATGTGTTCGGCTGCCCGCTGCTGGCCTGGACCGTGCGGACGGCGGAACAGCGCGAGCGCGCGGCCCGCTACGCCGACCAGATGATCTTCGAGGGGTTTGTGCCGGGAACCTAAGATGTCCCGGACAGGCCCTTTGCAGTCTTGAACTCGTCGCTGCGACGCACGATCTTGGCAAGGGTTGGTCAAAGCGTTGGTCGTCATCGGCGATGGCGGAATGCGGAGCATGATCCGGAAGTGGAGCCAGCTGTTCCGGAAAGATCATGCTCAAAAGAGGCACCGGTCTTCACTCTCGATGGCGTCGTCTGAAATCACCCTAGAGGCTGTAGCTGACATCGGCGGCATTCCGGCCGCGGAATGGGATGCCTGCGCCAATCCGAAGGCCGACGCGGACAGCATTCACAGCCTCGACACGCTGGCCTCGCCCGGCTCCGCAAGCGATTGCCAGACGACTGCAGGCTCGAGCTATAACCCGTTCGTTTCCCATGCCTTTTTCGCCGCAGCCGAGGCCTCCAATTCGGCCTGCCCGCGAACCGGCTGGGGGCCGCGGCATCTGATCGCGAAACTTGATGGCCGGATCGTCGGCGTCGTGCCGTGCTATCTGAAATCGCACTCGCAGGGCGAATACGTGTTCGACCGCGGCTGGGCCGAGGCCTATCACCGCGCCGGCGGCAGCTATTATCCGAAGCTCCAGGTCTCCGTCCCCTTCACGCCTGCGACCGGCCCGCGGCTGTTGATCCGCGACGGTGTCGACCGCGAGGCGATCGGCTCCGCGCTGGCGCGCGGCCTGCGGGCACTTTGTAATGCCACCGAGGCCTCCTCCGTTCACGTCACCTTTGCCCGCGAGGACGAGGCGAAGTTCTTGGGCGCACACGGCTTCCTGCAACGGACCGACCAGCAGTTCCACTGGCACAATGAGGGCTACAAGAGCTTCGACGATTTCCTGGGATCGCTGAACTCCCGTCACCGCAAGGGCATCAAGCGCGAACGCCGTGAGGCGCTTGCGGCCGGGATCACCATCCACTGGCTGACCGGCTCGGATATCACCGAGGACGCCTGGGACGCGTTCTTCGAGTTCTACATGGAAACCGGCTCGCGCAAATGGGGCCGGCCATATCTCACCCGAGAGTTCTTCTCGTTGATCGGCGAGAGCATGAGCCGGGACGTGCTGCTGGTCATGGCCAAGCGCAACGGGCGCTGGATCGCCGGCGCGATCAACTTCATAGGGTCGGATACGCTGTTCGGCCGCAACTGGGGCGCGATCGAGCACCACCCGTTCCTGCATTTCGAGGTCTGCTATTATCAGGCGATCGATTTCGCGGTTCAGCGCGGGCTCAAGGTGGTCGAGGCCGGCGCGCAGGGCGAGCACAAGCTGGCGCGCGGTTACCTGCCGCAGACCACCTATTCGGCGCATTTCATCGCCGATCCCGGATTGCGCCGGGCGATCGCCGATTACCTCAAGCGCGAGCGCGACTATGTCGCCGAGGTCGGCCGCGAGCTGACCGAGGCCGGTCCGTTCCGCAAGACCGTCGACGACGACGCTTGACGTTTGCCTCGCGACCGAGAAATTAGACCCACAAAATCCGAGGAGCCGCCGCCATGCCCGCCGCCTATGACAACAACAACCCCTTCGCTAAAATCCTGCGCGGCGAGTTTCCCTCCTACAAGGTCTACGAGAACGAGCACGTGCTCACCTTCCTCGACATCATGCCGCGCTCGCCCGGCCACACCCTTGTCATTCCGAAGGCCCCTGCCCGCAACATCCTCGACATCAAGGCGGACGACTACGCCCATGTCGCACGCGCCGCCCACAAGATCGCGGCCGCGGCGATGAAGGCGTTCGAGGCCGACGGCATCACCGTGCAGCAATTCAACGAGCCCGCCGGCGGCCAGGTCGTGTTCCATCTCCACATGCATGTGATGCCGCGCAAGGACGGCGTGGCACTGTTGCCGCCCGCCAGCCACAAGGAAGACGGCAAGGTGCTGGAGGCGAATGCGGCGAAACTGATCGCGGCGTTGAAGTAGCGGCTCGTCGTCATTGCGAGCGAAGCGAAGCAATCCATCGTTCGGCATATGCGGAGCAATGGATTGCTTCGTCGCTCCACTCCTCGCAAGGACGGCGGTGAGACTTCACTCCGTCTCGAAATCCCCGGCCTGCGGCGGGGCCAGCGGGGTAAACTCGCAACGGTCGGGCTTGACGTCGATCAGCGGCGTCTCGTCGAGGCAGTCGAGGCCGCGCACCAGGATGACGTTGTCCTCGACGCCGACCAGCTTGACGATCGAGGTCCCGATCGGGTTCGGGCGCACCGGCGAGCGCAGCGAGAAGGTGCCACGGGTGTTGCCGTTGTTCTTCGGGCTTTGCAGCACGATGTCGCGGCGCGACTGGTGCAGCCAGTACAGCACTTCGAGGTTCGAATAGAAATCGACGCCCTTGATCGCGGCGACCCAGGGCTCGAAGATCTCGAGCCGGCACACCGGACCGTCATGCCGCCCCTGCCGCGGCGTCGCCAGCCGCGAGGTCCAGGGCGTGCGGATGCGGCCGATGAAGACGAGCCCGGCGTCGCGCGCCGTCGGCATGTCGACGGCGACCTCGCCCTGGCGCAATTCCATTTCACGTACCATGTGTCAGTCCAACGATATGTTCAGCGCCTTGACCACGCCCGCCCACCGCGCGCGATCGGTGTCCACGAATCTGTCGATCTCGGCCTGGCTCTTCGCGCGCAGCGGCGGAAAGCCGATCCTGACCAGCGAAGCGCGAAACGCCTCGTCGTTCAAGGCCCGGTCGAGGCTCGCCTTGATCTTGTTGGCGATTTCGTCAGGCACTTTCGACGGCGCTGCAATACCATACCAGACGCTGACCGCATAATCGGGATAGCCGCTCTCGGCAATCGTCGGCAGATCGGGCAAGTCGGGGATGCGCTCGGTCGAGGTGACGGCGAGCGCGCGCAGCATGCCTGACTTGACCGGCGGCAGCGCGGTGCCGAGCGTGTCGAACATCAGCTGGATGTTGCCTGACAAGAGGTCGGTCAGCGCGGGTCCGGCGCCCTTATAGGGCACGTGGGTCATCTCGACGCCGGCCATCTGCTTGAACATCTCGCCGGCGAGGTGAACGGTGCCTCCGGTGCCCGCCGATCCGAAATTGAGTTTGCCGGGATTCTTCTTGGCGTAGGCGACGAACTCCGCGATCGTGTTTGCCGGGACGGAGGGATGCACCTCCATGATCATCGGCGCGTCCGTGATCACCGACAGCAGGCGGAAATCCCTGGCGGGATCGTAGGGCAGCTTCTTGTAGAGCAGTGGGTTGAGCACAAAGATCGAGGCGGCTGTCACGAACAGCGTGTAGCCGTCGGGATCGGAGCGCGCCACCGCCTCGGCACCGATCGCGCCCTGCGCGCCCGCCTTGTTCTCGACCACGACCACCTGCTTGAGATCGCGCCCGAGATATTCGCCGACGATGCGGCCGAGCACGTCGGTCGGGCCGCCGGCGGCATAGGGCACCACGAGCTTGATCGGGCGCGTCGGATAGTCCGCGGCACGCGCGGGCAGCGCTGCCACCAGCAAGGCCGTCAGGGCCACGATGAAGGCCGATGATGCGCGCCACGGCATGACGTTCCCCCGTTATTATTTTCTTGGAGAGCGAGAGTAACGGATAATGCGGTTGCCGCAATCAGCCGAGCCAGTATTTGCCTGACAGCATGACCATTTCACCCACGATCACGCCGGCGAAGATCGATTTCCTCGCCAGCATGAACGCCACGAAGCCTGCGGCAACGGCGCCGTAACGCAGCCAGTCCGGCACGCTGGCGAGCGCGCCCGGCGGCTGCACGACGATCTGCGCGATGATACCGGCGAGGATCGCGGTGGCGACCGCCCTCACCCAGACCAAAAGCTCCGAGTTCTCGTCGATGCCGCCGCCGAACCAAAGGCCGAGCATGCGCCAGATCTGGTTGGGGATGACGCCTGCCACGAACAGGATCGCGAGCGCGTGCCAGTCGCCGATGAAGCTGCTCATGCGCCCGCCCTCACGATGCCAGCCCTCGCGCGGTGCACGCCATAGGCGATGGCTCCCGCAACGACGCCGCTGACCAGGATGTCGACGCCGCTGTTCAGCATCGCCGCCAGCGGGAACAGCAATAGCCCAAGCGCCAGCGCAATGACGTCGGCGAGCTCGCGGCAGTTGCGCGCGGTGGAGAACAGGAAGGCGAGCGGCGTCAGCATCAGCATGCCGGCGGCCAGCAGCGGCGTGAGATTGGCCGCGAGTGTGTAGCCGATCGTGTTGGCGATCAGGCAGACCGAGACCAGCCCGCAGCCGAGCCCGTGGATGAAGGCGATCCGCCGGTTGCGCGGCACCTGCGGCAGGAAGCGGAAGCACTCGACCCACAGCGTTACGGCTGTGAGATGCGCCACCAGGATCAGATGCCGGCGCTTGGTGTCCTCGGTGCGCATCATCGGCAACACCGACACCACCATCGGAAACAGCCTGATCGCGCTGACGGTGACGGCGATCGCCGATTGCAGCACGGTGGCGCCGGAGCCGAGCGTCGTGATCACGATGATCTGCGCGGGGCCCGCCCAGACGAATGCCGTGCTCGCCAGGGTCCAGCCCAGCGAGAAGCCGGAATCATGCGCCAGCGCGCCGATGCCGAGATAGGTCGCAAAAAGCACCAGCGTCAGCACGGTGGCGGCGATCGACCGCGCGCCCCACAGGAAGGCGCGGAACGAGGTCTGCCATTGCGGAGAATCGAGTGGAGGAAGCGCCACGGGAAGCCGGATGGTTTGCAATGGCGGCGGCTTAGGGCGCTGACAGCGCAGGGTCAAGCAATGGACGGCACAGCGCTGCTATGCGACGATTATAGCCCCAGCCTTCATTGCGAGCGAAGCGAAGCAATCCATTCCTCCACATAAGCGGACAGGTGGATTGCCTCGTCGCTTCAGCGCAAAATTGCCTTGCAATTTTGTCGCGAGCTCCTCGCAATGACGTGGAGAGTTCAACCCTTCCCTCACGCCCTGTTCTTCAGCACGAAGCACGCGCCGCCCGCCTTGCGGATGCGGTTGCACAGGCCGTCGGCCTCGGGGCGCGTGTCGGCGCCGATACGCACCTGGTAGAACATCGCGCTGCCGCGGCTGCGCAGCCGCGAGCCGAGCAGGCTCGGATCCTGATCGCCGATCACGTTCGACAGCCGCTTGATGGCACGGGCATACATCGCGAGCGCCTTGTCGCGGCTGAAGCCGGCAGCGAGCTGCACGCCCCAGACCTTGGCGGCCGACAGCGTGATGTGCTGCTCGAGCCCGGCCACGAACGGATTGGGCGCGCGCTTCAACAATGCCATCAACTCACGGCAGCTCGAAGTCGGCGCACGCTGTGGCATCTTGCCGTTGCGGCCGGCGGCAGCCCAGTCGTCGACGCTGGAGCCGGTGATCGCGGAGACGTAGTTGCGTGTCTCCTGCGGCACGTAGCCGGAGCCGGCGAGCCAGTCCTGGATCCGGCGCGGGCCGGCATTGTAGGCGGCGGCCGCGAGGCCGAGATTGCCGAACTGGTTGCGCAGCTCGCTCAGGAATTCGGCCGACTTCGGCAGCGCCTGCACCGGATCGAGCGGATCGAGCAGCCCGCGCTCGCTGGCGGTGCCCGGCATGAACTGCGCGATGCCCTGCGCGCGTTCGCCGCTCCGGGTCACGGGCCCAACCGCATCGGCCTGGAAACGGCTCTCCTGCCAGATCACGCGGGCGAAGAATTCGAGCGGCAAATCGTTCGCCCGCGCCGCCGACTCGATCATCAGGCACATCGCCTCGCGGGTATCGCTCGCGCGCGCGTCGTCCGCGGGCTTGTCGGTTGCTGCCGCGGGCTTCTCGGCAGGTGCTGCGGGCGTGTCCGCCGAAGGTGTCGCAGGTTTCCCGGCGGTTGGAGCGGCCTGCTCTCCCGGCGGCGGCGCAGACTGCTCCGCCGGCGCGGCCGCGGGTTTCTCGGCGGGCTTGTCGCCGGGCGGCGTTGCGGGCTGCTCAGGGCTTGGCGGCGTCGCCGGTACCGCGGCAGGCGCGTCCTCCGCGCCGGCGCCGGCCGGCGACCCCAGCAACACAAGCATGACCCATGCGGCGCAAAGACCTGGTCGCATCGCAAATCTGTTCCCGCGCGGCGCGGCTTGACACCGCAGGCTCGTGGTCTAGCTATGGACTGAAATGATGGCGCGCAAAAGGGAGCGCAAAATGGCCGCAGCCTCAGACGATCAAACAGGCTTTGCCCCCGATGACGACGCCCCGATCGGCTACATGAAGCGGACCCGCGATTATTACGCGGCGATTGGCTACACCACCCCCTACCGCTGGGCGCACTACACGTCCGCCCCGTTCCAGCCGTTGAAGAAGCCGCTGAGCCGGTCCCGCGTCGCCATCATCACGACGGCGGCACCGTTCGATCCCGCCAGAGGCGACCAGGGCCCCGGCGCAAAATACAATGGCGGGGCAAAATTCTATGCGGTCTATGACGGCGACACGTCGCAGCCGCACGACTTAAGGATTTCGCACATCGCCTATGACCGCGCCCACACCACGGCGACCGACAGCGGCACCTGGTTCCCGCTGGCGCAGCTCAAGCGCCTCGCCGCGGCCGGCAAGATCGGCGAGGTCGCGCCGCGCTTCTTCGGCGCCCCAACCAACCGCAGCCACCGCGTCACCATCGAGACCGATGCGCCCGAAATCCTCAAGCGGTGCCGTGACGACAAGGTCGACGCCGCGGTGCTGGTGCCGAACTGCCCGGTCTGCCATCAGACCGTCAGCCTGGTCGCACGGCATCTCGAAGCCAATGGCATCCCGACCGTCGTGATGGGTTGCGCCAAGGACATCGTCGAGCACGCCGCGGTGCCGCGCTTCCTGTTCTCGGATTTCCCGCTCGGCAATTCCGCCGGCAAGCCGCATGACGAGGCCTCGCAGGCGTTTACGCTGGAACTGGCGCTGCGTGTGCTTGAGCAAGCTCCCGGTCCGCAGACCACCGTGCAATCGCCGCTGCGCTGGAGCGAGGACGCGTCCTGGAAGCGCGATTACAGCAATGCCGATGCTCTGAGCGCCGAGGAGCTCGCCCGCCTGCGCCGCGAGTTCGACGCGCAGAAGGAAATCGCGAAGGGCCTGCGCGTGGCGTGAGGCTTTGCGTTAGACACGATCACTCACCCAACTCGCGGTGTCATCGCCCGGCTTGCCGCCTCCGCAAATGCTACGGCGCGCCTGATAGCTGAGCCGCGTCGAAGCCTCGGCGAAGGCGGCGAGCCGGGGGACGACAGCGGAGGCAAATGCCTCCACTCAGTGCGCTTCGACAAGCGCAGGAACCGCGTCACGTGATGCCCCTTCCTCCACCCCCGCATAGCGGCGCGCCAGCGCGGCGCAGGTCATCAGCTGGATCTGGTGAAACAGCATCAGCGGCAGCACGATCAGGCCGACCGATTGCCCGGCGAGCAGCACGCTCGCCATCGGCAGCCCACTCGCCAGACTCTTCTTCGAGCCGCAGAACATGATGGCGATGCGGTCGGCGCGCGAGAAGCCGAGCAGCTTGCTGCCGAAATTGGTGACCAACAGCACGACCACAAGCAGCAGCGCATCGAGGCCGAGCACGATGGCCATCTGGCTCGCATTCACCTGGTGCCAGATGCCATGGCTGACGCCGTCGCTGAACGCGGTGTAGACGATCAGGAGGATCGAGCCGCGGTCGACCAGGCCGAGCATCGCATGGTGCCGCTCGACCCAGCGGCCGATCAGCGGCCGCGACAATTGCCCCGCCACGAACGGCAGCAGCAGCTGCACGATGATGTCGAGCGCGGCGTTGCCGGAGAACCCGCCATGGCTGGAGAGCAGCACGCCCGCCAAGAGCGGCGTCGCGACGATGCCGAGCAGGTTGGAGGCCGTCGCCGAGCACAGCGCCGCCGACACATTGCCGTGCGCGATCGAGGTGAAGGCGACCGACGACTGCACGGTCGACGGCAGGATGCAGATCAGGATCACGCCCGCCCATAACGCCGGCGTCAGCAGATGGGGCGCCAGCGCATGCGCTGCGAGCCCGAGCAGCGGGAACAGCGCGAACGTCGACAGGAAGATCACGAGGTGCAGCCGCCAGTGCCGGGCGCCGACCAGCGCCTCCGTGGTCGACAGCCGGGCGCCGTGCAGAAAGAATAGCAGCGCGATCGCAGCATCGGTGGCATAGCCGCCGATCACGGAGCCCTGCCCTTGCAGCGGCAGCAGCGTGGCGAGGCCGACCATGCCGACGATGGCGGCGATGTAGGGGTCGACGGGCACAAATGATCGCAGGCGGCTGATGGTCATGGTGGCTTCCTTTCCCTAACCGGAAAATGGCTCTCCCCATGTCGATTGTGAACCGCGCTTACCGATGTTATTGTCATAACGTTACGTAATGACGGATCCGGCCATGCTCGACCCGGCCCAGCTCGAAACCTTCCTCACGGTGGTGCAGACCCAGAACTTCACCGAGGCCGGCCGCCGCCTTGGCCTGAAGCAGTCGACGGTCAGCCAGCACATCCGCAAGCTCGAGGCCGCCGCCGGGCGTCGCCTGTTCGTGCGCGACACCCATTCGGTCGTGCTCACCGCCGACGGCGAGGCGATGACGGGCTTTGCGCGCCCGATCCTGGAGGCCAATGCCCGCGCCCGCGACTACTTCGCGGGGTCGCAGGTGCGCGGCAAAGTCCGGTTCGGCGCCGCGGAGGATTTTGCGAGTTCGCGCCTGCCCGATCTGCTGCGCGACTTCGTCCGCCGCCACCCGCAGGTCGATCTCGAGCTGACGATCGGCCTCAGCGCCGTGCTGTACCAGCAGCTCGACGCCGGCGAGCTCGACCTCGTGCTGGGCAAGCGGCGGCCCGGCGACGCGCTGGGACAGCTGGTGTGGCAGGACCGCCTGGTGTGGACCGCCGCGCCGGGCATGCGGCTCGATCCCGAACAGCCGCTGCCCCTGATCCTCTACGCGCCGCCGAGCGTCAGCCGCAGCGTCGTGCTGGAGGCGATGGAGCGGTTCGGACGGCCCTGGCGCATCGTCTGCTCCAGCGGCAGCCTCAGCGGCCTGCACGCCGCGGCGCTCGCCGGTCTCGGCATCACTCCGCAGGCGCAGGGCCTGATCCCGGATGGACTCGAAGCGATGCCGGCGTCGGGCCTGCCGCCGCTCGGCAGCGTCGAGTTCGTGGTCCGCACCGCCCGCCGGACCAGGCGCGGCCCGGCGGTCGAACTGGCGCAGGCGATCACGGAACGCGGCGGCCGGCTCCGGCCGTAGAGGTTCGGCTAGAACGGTCTGACGCCGCGGCCCTTCGGCTCAAGCGCTGCGGTCGCTGGAATACTAATCATCCGCATACGCATGTGCGGGTGATGACACCGCGGGGTGTGACGCCTTGAATCGCGAGCCAGCCTCATCGTCGTCCCTGCGAAAGCAGGGACCCATAACCACAAATGCCAATTGTTGCGCGATGCTGGAACGACGAGCCCCTTCAACAAGGTCCGCCGCGGCGTATGAGTCCCTGCTCCCGCGCGCAATTGCGCACTAGGCAGGGACGACGTGTTGGAGGAGCCGCGGACTTACATCTCTCTCCGGTGCCACGCCCCGCACACGCATCCAGTACGCCGCAGCCTCTCGGCTCAAGCACTGCGGTCTCTGGAATACTGGATCACCCGCATGCGCGGTGATGACACCGAGCGAGAGGGCCCCTGTACGATTTCTGAATAATAGAACAATACCGCTGAGTTGCCCGACGAGTCAAGTTGCCGTGTCGATCCGGCTACTTTGCATGGGGTTGTTTTCGATATTTTGGCAGTGCGCCCCTGCGACGGCGGGCTATCGCATCCGGCTATGACGACGTCGACACGTCAGCGCCATGCGATAGCCCTGCCCGCAAGCGGGAGAAGGAATGCAGCTTCGATGCGGCCCCTGCTCGGACCCGGCGCCCCGCGTCAGGCGGACGGCGCCGCCGCGACCTGCACCGCGTTGAGCATGCCGGTCCGTTCGTGGCAGCCGAGATATTCGAAGAACTGCTCGTCGGCCGCGGCGACCGTGACCTCGTGATACAGCCTGAGTTTTGCAGCGGGTCCCAAGGTCGACAGATACTTCATCGCCGCGCCGAAGATCCTGACATGGGTCGGATGCGATTCCGCCCAGCGCTCCAGCGCCGCGAGGCTCTTCCACCAGCTCTGGCCGTACGACTTTTCGGTCAGCCGTCCATCCGCGTCGACGACGCGCATGTAGCGGTTGGCGTAGCAGCCGATCGGCACGCCATCGTCGCGCAGAAAGTCCATGCCCTCGCGCAGCACCGGCTCGACATCGTCGAGATACATCTTGCGCTCCGACGCCTCGGTGTCGCTCCAGTCCTGACCGGAGCGGATCAGGCAGAGATTGTCATGGGCAACCACGCGAATGCGCGCCCCGTCGCGGATCACGCGGGGCTCGCCGCCCGGCGTCATCGCGTCGGTCTGCGACAGCGGAATGCGGTCGCGCATGCCGCCCCAATAGGCGTGCTCCTGCACTTCCCCGCTCATGCCGTCGGCAAGCACCGCGACGCCCTCCGGACGGCCGAGCGACGAGAACAGCGTCTCGTAGCGCGCAACATGCGGCCGCAGCACTTCGATGAAGCGGCCAATACCATCGGTGGCGCCATTGCCGGTCCAGGCCTCGCGCGCGCCCTCGAACCAGGCATCGAAACGGCCGGCATCGTCCCAATAGGCCACCGAGACGACGTTGGTGTAGCCGGCCCGGTCGACATATTGCGCGCGATCCCAATGCGTCGGGCCGTTCTCACCGGCAAAGCGCGTTGCGATCGATGCCAGCGCCTCGGCCAATGCTGCGGTCGGCTCGCCGCGAACCTGTACGCCGAAATAGGCCATGATGACGCTTGCGACCGCGGGTTTGTGCCGCGCGACGAACGAGGGATAAGGCGGCGCGTAATCGTCGGGCACGCGACGATGACGGGAGCGCGCCGTTTGCAGATGAGAGGGAATCGCGGATTCCATGGCAGTCGCCTCCGGTTGGATGTTGCTCTGATGCGTTAGCTCGCGGCCGCGTCGACCTCCTCAAGACTGTCGAGCGGCAGCGCGAAATGCTCGACGCGCTTCGACGGCTTCCTGTTCAGCAGCAGGCGCGTGACGTCGGGCCGCGAATAATGCCCGGCCGGGTCGGCGGCGTTCTTGGCGATCCCGATCGCGCCGAGATCGATATCGGCGAGTAGCAGGCCCTCCTGGTCGGGCGGCAGCTTCTCGGCGATCGAGCTGCCGTCCGGCCCGTAGATCGCGGCGTGTCCGCCGCCGACATGCAACAGCGCGTGCTTGTCGTCGCGGTCGCACATCTCATCGATCATCGCCTGCGAGACCGTGGCGCACGGCGCCAGCACGAAGCACGAGCCCTCGACCGCATAGACCCGCGAGGCCGCGTTGTTGACCTCCCAGCCGAGTGCCGGCGCGAACGGATCGTACAGCGAGAAGCTCGGCCAGGCCGCGACATGCACCTGCTCGTTCTGGGCGTACATGGCGTATTTCGACAGCGGCTGCAGATGCTCCCAGCAGCACAGCGCGCCGAGGCGGCCGATGCCGGGGCGGTCATGCACCGCAAGGTCGCTGCCGTCGCCCTCGCCATAGACGGTGCGCTCGGCATGGGTCGGCCGCAGCTTGCGCCGCTTGGCGATGGTCTCGCCGTCGGGCCCGATCAGCCATTGCGCCAGATAGAGGCTGCCGCCGTCGCGCTCGGACAGGCCGAGCACCGCGGTCATGCCGGCCTTCTTCACCGCTATCCGCAGCTTCTCGGCCTGCGGACTATCATAGCTCAGCGAGTTATCGAAATAGCGCTGCACGAAGCCGCGCCCGATCGCCCAGGCCGGCGAGTCCAGCCAGATGTACCAGGGATAGCCGGGGATGAAGGCCTCGGGGAATGCGATCAGTTTTGCTCCCTTGGCGGCAGCCTCCTCGATCAAGGCAATGCTCTTGGCCACGGAGGCGTCGAGGTCGAGCCAGGCAGGCGCGGCCTGCACCACCGCAACGCGATATTTCGGATGTTCGATGCCCATGATGTCCTCCTCGCAGGCGGCCACTCTGGCCGGTTCGTACTTGATCGGGCCCAGCGGCCTCTGACATCATGCTGCCCCGGGACTGCCAGCGCCGTTCGACCAGGACGGAAGGAAAATTCGACTGCGGAGGAGATTTCCCCCGCCGTCCCCGGTACGAAGCTTGCTTTGTTTGCGTGGCCAGCGTTTGCACTCGTGAAGGGAGGAAATCATGCCAGCCCTGTTCACCACGGAAGCCGCGCCCACGCATCGGCGCCTGGCACTCTGGCGCGACATCGTCTGCGACGTGTTCGTGCAGCTCGACTGCAAGTCCGATCTCGGCACCGCCTTCCACGGCGCCATCACCAGCGCGCAACTCGGCGCGGTGAAATGCTCCGTCGTCTCGTCGGGCCGGCAGCGCGTGATGCGCACGCCATCGCGGATCGCGCGCACCAGCGAGGACTTCGTCCTGATCGCGCTCGGCCAGCTCGGCTGTGGCGCCGTGCTGCAGGACGGCCGCGAGACCGTGATCCGGCCGGGCGAGTTTGCGTTCTACGACACCACGCGCCCGTATGAGCTGCGCTTCAACGACGACTTCACGCAGACCATCTTCCAGGTGCCGCGCGCGATGCTGCACCGACGCTTTGCGGGCACCCAGGGCCTGACGGCGACCACGTTCACATCGGATCGCCCGGTCCAGCGGCTCGCCTGGCAGTTCATCAGCGGGCTCTCCGAGATCGCCGACAAGCTCGATCGTGACAATGCGATCCGGCTCGCCGATCAAGCCGCCGACCTGCTCGCGATGGCGATCAGCGAGCGGCTCGGCGGCGCGCCGCTACCGGCCTCGACGCACCGCTCCGCCCTGCTCTACCGGCTGAAGGCGCATGTGCTCGCGCATCTGCCGAACCCCGAGCTCAGCCTCAGCGAAACCGCCGCCGCGCTCGGCATCTCGCCGCGTTACGTCAACAGCCTGCTGGCCGACGAGGACACCTCGTTCCAACGCTTCGTGCTGGCGCAGCGGCTGGAGCGCTGCAAGCGCGACCTCGCCTCGCCGGCGCATGCGCATCGCCATATCGGCGAAATCGCGTTCGCCTGGGGCTTTAACGATCTCTCGCATTTCGGCCGCGTGTTCCGTGACCATTACGGCCTGTCGCCGCGCGATTGGCGGCAAAGTCGGGTGCCGAACTAGCTTCTCGGGCCGTTTGCGGCGCAAAATAGCCGGGAATCCGGACCTTCACAGATGCAAACAATTTACACTAACTCCAACGGGTTCCGTTCGTACCCTTCTTTTCGCAGGTCCGGACCGGTACAGTCCTGCCGTTCATTTAGGAGGATTTCCCATGCAGGACCGGCGCCAGAGCCCACGTGAAAAGGTGTTTTACGGTGCGGTTGCGGAGATCAATGAGCGTGGCTCGACGATGGATTGCGTCGTCCGCAACATCAGCGAAGGCGGCGCCTCTGTTGAATTTGGTGATGCCACGCGACTGCCCGAAAAGATGAATCTCAGCGTCGCGCGCAAGGGCCGTTCGTTCCTCGCGCGCATGATCTGGCGCCAGGCCAACAAGGTCGGCCTTGCGTTCCGGATCATGACCTCGGACACCCCGGTCAGCGATCTCGACGAGCGGGTCCGCCGCAGCGAGATCAAGAAGCGGCAGCTTCAGCGGCGGATCAAGGAACTGCTCGGCGAGGGTTGAGCGTCCTCCCGCAGCTCCCCGGCCGCGTTTGGATCGCCGCCGATATGTGTCATTTCGGGGGTTGCAAAGGCCAGGTTAATCCAGCATCCGGTAGGCACGCCAACGCTGGAACCAAGGGCCATTTCACGACATGTCGTCCGCGATCATCGAGCATCCCGACGGGCTGCCGCAGCCGCAGCGCAATTGGGCCATTCTCACGATCGCACTCGGCCTCGTGATGGCGGTCGTCGACGGCTCGATCGCCAATGTTGCGCTGCCGACCATCGCGCGGGATCTTAACGCCAGCCCCGCTTTCTCGATCTGGATCGTCAACGGCTATCAGCTGGCGATCACGATCTCGCTCTTGCCGCTGGCCTCGCTCGGCGAGATCATCGGCTATCGCCGCGTCTATCTGGCAGGCCTGTTGCTGTTCACGCTCGCGTCGCTGTTCTGCGCGCTGGCGCATACGCTGCCGCTGCTGACCATCGCCCGCATTTTGCAGGGGTTCGGCGCCGCCGGAATCCTCAGCGTCAATACGGCGCTGGTCCGCTTCATCTATCCGCATTCGCAACTCGGCCGCGGCATCGGCGTCAACGCGCTGGTCGTCGCGATCTCGGCCGCGGTCGGCCCGACCATCGCCTCGTTCATCCTGGCGGTCGGGACCTGGCCGTATCTGTTCGCCATCAACGTCCCGCTCGGCATCGTCACGCTGGCGCTGGGCTGGCGCTTCCTGCCGCATACCAGGCCCGCGGTCCACGCCTTCGACTGGCAGAGCGCCGCGATGAGCGCCATCGCATTCGGGTTCGGCATCAGCGCGATCGACAGCGCCGGCCATGGCGAGGCGCTGTATCTCTGCGCGTTGGAGTTCGCGATTGCCGCGGTCGCTTCCCATCTGCTGTACCGGCGGCAACAGAACTTGCCCTCGCCGCTGCTGCCGGTCGACCTCTTGCGGATTCCGATCTTCGCGCTGTCGATCGGCACGTCGATCGCCTCGTTCTGCGGCCAGATGCTGGCCTTCGTCGCGATGCCGTTCTATCTCGAGAACCACTTCGGATATTCGGCGGTGCAGATCGGCCTGCTGATCACGCCGTGGCCGATCGCCGTCGCGTTCGCCGCGCCGATCGCGGGCTGGCTGGTCGAGCGCTACCCGGCCGGCCTGCTCGGCGGCATTGGCCTGCTGCTGTTCGCATTGGGTCTGGGCACGCTGGCGTTCATGCCGGCTCATGCGACGCCGATCGACGTGATCTGGCGGATGGCGCTCGCCGGTGCAGGCTTCGGCCTGTTCCAGACCCCGAACAACCGCACCATGATCGCCGCCGCGCCGCGCGAACGCTCGGGCGGCGCCAGCGGCATGCTCGGCACCGCGCGCCTGCTCGGACAAACCATCGGTGCCGCCTTGGTGGCGATGCTGCTGGCGCGCTATCCAGCCGATGGCACCAGGATCTCGCTGATGGTCGGCGTGGGCTTTGCCGTGGTCGGCGCCGTGCTCAGCACGCTGCGGCTGTCCTCGGCGGGCAGCCGCGGCGCAGAGCAGGTACGGGTTCACGAGGGCCAGCGCTTGAAGGGCGAGTGACGCTGCGCGGCAGCGCCCCTCAGTCGTCCAACAAAAAGGCCGGCTGTTTTCAGCCGGCCCTTTCATTTGGTTATTCGCTCGCGCCTCAGGCCTTGACCATCGGCCCCTTTGAGGCCGGCCCCTTGGTGCCGCCTCCGCCGCCCCCGCCCTTCGGCGGCTTGCGCTTGCGCGGCGGCAGGTTCTCGGGCTTCGGAGTGACCGGGCCCTCGACATATTCGAACCCGATCTTGTCCTTGGCGGTCGCCTCGTCCTTGACCAGGACGACGCGGACGTGTCCGCCGCCCTTGAGCTGGCCGAACAGCACCTCATCCGCGAGCGGCTTCTTGATGTGTTCCTGGATGATCCGCGCCATCGGACGCGCGCCCATCTGCTCGTCATAGCCGTGCTCGATCAGCCAGGCCTTGGCAGGCTCCGACAACTCGATCGTGACGTCGCGGTCGGCGAGTTGCGCCTCGAGCTGCAGCACGAACTTCTCGACCACCATGCCAATGACGTCGGCATTGAGGTGCGCGAAGGAGACGATCGCATCCAGCCGGTTGCGGAACTCGGGCGCGAACTGGCGGTTGATCGCCTCGTGGTCGTCACCTTCCCGCTTCGAGCGGGTGAAGCCGAAGGCCTGCCGCGCGAGGTCGGCCGCGCCCGCGTTCGTGGTCATGATCAGGATCACGTTGCGGAAGTTGACCTGCTTGCCGTTGTGGTCGGTGAGCCGGCCATGATCCATGATCTGCAGCAGTACATTGTACAGATCCGGATGCGCCTTCTCGATTTCGTCGAGCAGCACCACGCAATGCGGATGCTGGTCCACGCCATCGGTGAGCAGGCCACCCTGGTCGAAGCCGACATAGCCGGGAGGCGCGCCGATCAGGCGCGACACGGTGTGCCGCTCCATGTATTCGGACATGTCAAAGCGGATCAGCTCGACGCCGAGCGAGGCCGCCAGCTGCTTTGCGACCTCGGTCTTGCCGACGCCGGTCGGTCCCGAGAACAGATACGAGCCGATCGGCTTTTCCGGCTCGCGCAAGCCGGCCCGCGACAGCTTGATCGACGCAGCCAGCGCCTCGATCGCTTTGTCCTGGCCGAACACCGTGCGCTTCAGGGTCTGCTCGAGATGCTTCAGCACCTCGGCATCGTCCTTCGACACGCTCTTGGGCGGAATCCGCGCCATGGTCGCGATCGTGGTCTCGATCTCCTTGATGCCGATCGTCTTCTTGCGCTTGCTCTCGGCGACCAGCATCTGCGCCGCGCCGGACTCGTCGATCACGTCGATCGCCTTGTCGGGCAGCTTGCGGTCGTGGATGTAGCGCGACGACAGCTGCACCGCCGCCTCGATCGCCTCATTGGTGTATTTCAACCGATGGTAATCCTCGAAATAGGGCTTGAGGCCCTTGAGGATCGCGATCGCGTCTTCCACCGTCGGCTCGTTGACGTCGATCTTCTGGAAGCGCCGCACCAGCGCGCGGTCCTTCTCGAAGTGCTGACGATATTCCTTGTAGGTGGTCGAGCCCATGCAGCGGATCGTGCCGGACGCGAGCGCAGGCTTCAGCAGATTGGACGCATCCATCGCGCCGCCCGACGTCGCACCCGCACCGATCACGGTGTGGATCTCGTCGATGAACAGGATGGCGTTCGGATGCGCCTCCAGCTCCTTCAGGACCTGCTTGAGCCGCTCCTCGAAATCGCCGCGGTAGCGGGTGCCCGCGAGCAGCGTGCCCATGTCGAGCGAGAACACGGTCGCGGCCGCCAGCACCTCAGGCACATCGCTGTCGACGATGCGCTTGGCGAGGCCTTCGGCGATCGCGGTCTTGCCGACGCCGGCTTCGCCGACGAACAGCGGGTTGTTCTTCTGGCGGCGGCACAGCACCTGGATCGCACGGTTGATCTCGGCATTGCGGCCGATCACCGGATCAATCTTGCCGTCGCGCGCCTTCTTGTTGAGGTTGACGCAATAGGTGTCGAGCGCCTCGCCCTTCTTCTTGGCGTCCTCGTTGCCCTTGGTCTCGGTTTCCTCGTCGACGCCGCGCACCGGCCGCGCCTCGGACACGCCGGGCCGCTTGGCGATACCGTGACTGATGTAGTTGACGGCGTCGTAGCGCGTCATGTCCTGCTCCTGCAGGAAATACGCGGCATGGCTCTCGCGCTCCGCGAAGATCGCGATCAGGACGTTGGCGCCGGTCACTTCCTCGCGACCGGACGACTGAACGTGAATCACCGCGCGCTGGATCACGCGCTGGAACCCGGCGGTCGGCTTCGCGTCGTCGGCGCCGTCAGTCACCAGGTTTTCGAATTCGGTCTCGAGATAATTGACGAGGCTTGTCCTCAGCTTGTCGAGATCGACGCTGCAGGCCCGCATCACCGCCGCCGCATCCGAGTCATCGATCAGCGACAGCAGAAGGTGTTCGAGCGTCGCGTATTGATGGTGACGCTCGTTCGCGATCGCCAATGCACGATGCAAGGATTGTTCTAGGCTTTGGGAAAAAGTAGGCATTCGCGTCCTCTATGGCCCCCGCCCATCATGATCGCCATTACCGGGTCAGGCAATAACAACCTTCGTGATCGCCATTGATATAGTTACGACGGATCGTGGCAAAAGACCGGTCCCGCGATGATGGTTTTCTTCTAAATTCGGGGCACCGGAACGTTGTCCGGCGGCGCCCCGTGATCATACGGGAACGCCGTTCGCTGCCTTCAAAAACGCGATGCAAGACCCGTTCCGCTTCCCGCGGCAGGTCAATCGTTCCCGCGAACTACTTCTTTTCCATCACACATTGCAGCGGATGCTGATGCTTGCGCGCGAAGTCCATGACTTGCGTCACCTTGGTCTCGGCGATCTCATAAGTGAACACGCCGCACTCACCGATCCCGTGATGGTGAACGTGCAGCATGATCTTGGTCGCCGCCTCGGCGTCCTTGTTGAAAAATCGTTCCAGCACGTGAACCACGAACTCCATTGGCGTGTAGTCGTCGTTCAGGATCAGGACGCGATACAGGTTCGGGCGCTTGGTCTTCGGCTTGACCTTGGTGATGACCGAGGTCGACGGGCCGCTGCCCGCTCCATTGCGGTTGTCGTCATTGCTCATTTTCGGCTCCGGCGCGGCGGACACCGCGGGCATGGCCGAAACCGGCTCGGAGATCGGGACTGTCAACGTGTATTGCAGCATGGCTCAGGCGTTCGAATTCCCCAGGGGAACCGGTTGGCGATTGGACGGTGGTCGCGATTGCCGCAAGACTGATCGCTGAACCCCCAGCAATGCTTTCCAGATTGCCGCTCCCGGTCCGATCCGGCGGGGCCGGATCGACCTTCCAAATATGGGCCTCACGACGCCCTGCCGCAAGCGCAGACCCGCCGCAGCCCACCGGTCCGATCCCCGGCGCGGCAACCCTCGGAAGGTTAATCATTTCTGCATGATTTGACAAAGGACTAGGGCATCCAATTTAGCCCGCATTGAGGATAGCGCGTGCTTTTACCCTGCTTTTGACTGTCCGCAGGGCCGCCCGCCGGGTTTCCCTTGTCCGATTCACCATCTGTTTAGCCGCGCACGTCGAGATGGCTGCGCAATCCATTTTTGACGAGAGCGCCATGCTTGGTTCAGACATTTCCAATCGCGTCCGCGCGGCCGTCCGCCGGTTTTCCAGGGCAACGGACGGCAATGTCGCAGTGATCTTCACCTTCGCGATGCTGCCGATCCTCGCCTTCGTGGGAGCGGCGGTCGACTATACCCGCGCCAACAATGCTCGCACTGCGATGCAGTCGGCCCTCGATTCCACCGCGCTGATGCTGTCCAAGGATCTGACCATGGGCACCATCACGGCCGCGCAGATCCCGAGCAAGGCCCAGACCTATTTCAACAGCCTCTTCACCAACAAGGACGGCCAGGGCATTGCCATCTCGGCCACCTATACGACCCCGACCTCGAGCGCGGCCGCGACCATTCTCCTGAGCGGGTCCGGCTACATCAACACCTATTTCATGAAGTTTGCCGATCTGTCCGGCGGCAATTTCCAGAAAATGAATTTCGGTACCTCGACCACCACCACCTGGGGCAACGTCAAGATGCGCGTCGCGCTGGCCCTCGACAACACGGGATCGATGGCTCAGGATGGCAAGATTACCGCGCTGCGAAACGCGGTGGCCGGAACCGGCGGCCTGATCGACCAGCTCAGCGCGCTCAGCAAGAACAACGGCGACGTCTATATCTCGGTCATCCCGTTCGCCAAGGTCGTCAACGTCGGCTCGAGCAATTATAGCCAGAACTGGATCGACTGGACCGACTGGCTCAATCCGCCGACTGCGCAGCCCAACAACGGCAGCACGCAGGCCAGCCTGCCGATGAACTGGCACGCGGTGGGACCAACTGCGCGATGCCCCTGGACCAACAGCAGCGGCGGTTTCACCTGCAACACAAGCCCGACCAGCACGTCCAACGCGAACTACATCCCATCGAGCGGGACCTATTCTGGCTACATCTGCCCGAGCGTCGATTATAACTCCCACACGCGTTACAACGGCTGCTGGGTAAGCACGCCGGCAGGCACCGGCGTATTCTGCACGGGTTCGTCGTCCTGCAGCTGCCCGAAGAATTCGTCCGGCAGCAACGTCTCCGGCTGCAGTTGCACCACGACCGGCGGCGTCACATCCTGCTCCGGCAATCTGTACACCCACGATTGGACCCAGCCGGGCCCCTTGGACGTTGTTCACAATTTGGGGCAGCCGCGCGTGAGCGCCGTGGTGGGCTGGACCAACAACAAGTGGACCTCGACCAATCAGCTCCCGACGGTCAAGAACAACTGGTTGCAAGCTTCCACCAATCCGATCAGCAACTGGACGGGCTGTATCACCGATCGCACCCAGCCGAACGATGCGACCGGTGTGCTGCCGAACACATCCGACGTGACCACGCTGTTCCCCGCCAACGAGTACTATGAGAACAGCTCGTACTATTGCAGCAACAGCGCTTCGCCGCAGCTCGGGCCGATCATTCCGCTGAGCTACAACTGGAGCGCGCTCAAGACGGCGGTCAACGCCATGCAGCCGACCGGCGGTACCGACCAGTCGGTCGGATTGGCCTGGGCGTGGCAGTCCCTTCTGGTGGGCGGTCCGCTGAACGCGCCGGCAGAGGACTCCAACACCACCTACAACCGGGTCATCATCATTCTTTCCGACGGCCTGAACACCGAGGACCGCTGGCCGGACTACGGCGACGGCAGCAGCCAGGCGTCCGGCAATCCGATCGATGCACGGCAGGCCCTGCAGTGCCAGAATCTGCAGAACGCGAAGGATGCCAACGGTGCGCCGATGTACACGATCTACGCGATCCAGGTGAACACCAGCACGCCCGCCGATCCGACCTCGACCGTCCTGAAGAACTGCGCCAGCAGCCCCGACAAGTTCTACATGCTGACCAGCTCGACCCAGATCCTGACGACGTTCAACACGATCGGAACTGCTCTCAGCAAGCTGCGGCTGGCGAAATAACCGCCCGCTTCAGGCGCAACAAAAAAGCCCGGCCGAAACGGCCGGGCTTTCGTTTGTCTTGGTCAGTAGCGCTTACTGAGCGGGCGCGAACTTGGAGACCAGGCCCTCGTAGGGCTTGAAGGTCTGCTTGGCGCAGTCGCTGTACAGGCCAGCGATCTTCTGCGATTCCGCGACGAAGGTCTCGTAGGAGGAGCGCAGGTACTCGGTCTGCGCCTCGAGCGCCTTGTCCAGCGACTTCACGCCCGACAGCTTCTCGACGAACGACTTGGTGTCTTCAAACGACTTCTTGGCGTAGTCGCCATAGGCGGTGGCGATCGCCTGGACGCCGCTCTGCAGGTTGTTCGCAGACGCAGTGACGGACTCGAAATGCTCTTTGCCGTAGTTCTGAATGTCTTCGATCTTGACCATGGATTGGAATTCCTTTTCCCAGACTTGAAGGCGCAAATTCCCATTGCCGGGAAGCTCCCGGCCCCCTGACAATGATTAGAATATCGCATTGCACAATAAAGTCAATAAATATTGTGCGACGCACAATGATATTTACCCGAATCCTAAGCATTTGCGATAAACGCCGGGGGACTGCGCAACGGTTGCTTAATCTTTTGGAAACTCGGTCCGCCTAACCTGATTCCCGGACTTTGTTCGCCTTCCGACGGGCAGCCCTTGAAAGCTGTTTGTGAACAACACCTTAGCTAGAAGAGCGACCTGAGCCGCCACCAGGGCCGATGGTTCTGCCCGAAGTGGTCTGTTGCGCAGGCAAGGATCGACGGCCGCCGGGCACAATTTCGCCTCACGAGCCAGTGATCTAGATAGAAATTGGGACGGGGAAGTAGATGTTTCGAACAACCTTGGCCTCCTCGCGGGCGCTGCGAGTTGGCGTTCTTGGGCTCGTTACCGTCGCGACGGCGATCCTGATCACCAGTGATAGCGCGGAGGCGCGCCGTCACCGGCGCCACACCGCCCGTCACCACCACAGCGAGGCCGCGCGCGAAAGCTACAGCCCGCAATTCGCGTCGATCATCGTCGACGGCAACACCGGCTCGGTGCTGACATCAAACAGTCCCGACGGCCTGCGGCACCCCGCCTCGCTCACCAAGATCATGACGCTCTATCTGCTGTTTGAGCGCCTCGATTCCGGAAAGATGAAACTCGACACCGAGATGCCGGTTTCCGAGCATGCCTCCGAGCAGGACCCGACCAAGCTCGGCCTGCGGCCCGGCCAGACCATCAAGGTCGAAGACGCCATCAAGGGTCTCGTCACCCGCTCCGCCAATGACGCTGCGGTCGTGATCGCCGAGGCGATCGGCGGCAGCGAAGACGACTTCGCCCGGATGATGACCCGCAAGGCCCGCGCGCTCGGCATGAGCCGGACCACCTATCGCAACGCCTCGGGCCTGCCCAACGACGAGCAGATCACCACCGCGCGGGATCAGTCGACACTCGGCCGCGCCATCCAGGATCGTTTCCCGCGCTACTATCGCTACTTCTCGACGACGGCGTTCAATTTCCGCGGCCACACGATCACCGGTCACAATCGCCTGCTCGGCAGCGTTGAGGGCGTCGACGGCATCAAGACCGGTTACACCCGCGCCTCCGGCTTCAACCTCGTGACCTCGATCCACCGCGGCAATCGCTTCCTGGTCGGCGTGGTGCTCGGCGGCCGCAGCGGCGGCTCCCGCGACGCCATCATGCGCAACCTCCTGGCCGAGAATATCGGCAAGGGCGCGACCACCCGCACTGCCGCCGCGATCACCGAACGCAACCCGGCCGACGCCAATGTCGAGGTTGCCGATGCCGACAACGCCCGCAACGCGGACACCGCGCCGGTCGCGGCGTCGGAGCCCTCCGCGGCAGCCGTCGCGGTGCAGGCGCCGCGCCCGGCCAGCAAGCCCTCGCTGATGGCGGCCGTCGCCGCCGCGCTGCCGCCGCCGCCAGCGAAGCCTGAGCCGCAGGCCAAGCCCGAGCCGGCCCCGCTGACCTCAGGCGTGATCCAGACCCAGCCGATCGCCGCGATCCCCGGCTCGGCCGAACCGATGAAGCCGGTCAAGGTGAAGACCGTGCAGGTCAAGGCCGGCCCGATCAAGCTTGCCGCCGCCGGCCCGGCACAGTCCGCGCCCCCGATCACCAGCACCATCCCGTCGCGCGGCGAAGTTCCCGAAACCTCCAATGCGATGATGGCGCGGGCCGCCGAGACCTCAAGGCCCGAGATGCCGCCGCAGCCGGCCAATTTCGGCACCGGCAACGGCATCCTCGGCGTGCTGCCGGCCTCCTCCGTCCATGCACCGGCCGCCGCCCCGGCACCGCAGGCCGTGGCCTCGATCGAACCGACCCGCAGCCTGCAGGCCGCGCCGCAGACCAGCGTCGTCAAGCCAGGCGCCGCGCATTCCGGCTGGATCATCCAGGTTGGCGCGCTCGAGTCCGAAGGCGAGGCCAACAAGCGCATCGACCTCGCGCGCAGTTCGGCCCGCGGCCTCCTCAGCAAGGCGGACCCATTCACCGAGGTCGTGGCCAAGGACAATCGCAAGCTCTACCGCGCCCGCTTTGCCGGCCTCGAGCGCGATCAGGCCGAAGCGGCGTGCAAGACGCTGAAGCGCGCCGAGATCTCCTGCATCACCGTTCGCAACTGATCGACGCGATCGTCTGATTTCAAAGGGCCGGCGCCGCAAGCGCCGGCCCTTTTGCTTTGCAGGCCGCCGCGCGAACGACCGGCCTTTCCGCGCGCGGCGCAACCATGAAACTTCTCGTCAAGCTTTTACGGTTAAGTTTTCCCGAAAGAACGATCGGCCACGCCGGACAGCGGCGGGCCACACGGGGCATCAATCAGAGAAACGGAAGGCAGCTCTCGGCTGTGGCGTCAGTAGCGTAGCCGGAGTTAGAGATGCGTGCGAAGCAGAGTATCCTTGGCCTCGTTCACTCGGGCAGCGAGATACGTCGAGCCCCCCTGGTCGGGATGGAGTTTCTTCATCAGGGTGCGGTGAGCCCGGCCGATGTCGTCGCGCGACGCTCCCGGCTGCAGGCCAAGGATCTGATAGGCCTCCTCGTTCGTCATTTTGCCGGTCGCCGCCGCGCGGCCCTGCCCCCCTGTCCGGTCGCCCTGTGCGTCCTGACGCCAGGCGGGAAAGCGGCGGTCCAGATAGCTTTCAAGTAGCGCGACGCTTTCGGCGTCGAAGCTCGGGACCATCGCCAGAAGCTGCGACAGGTCGAACTCGTCGAGCATGCGGCCGGCCTGCGGTCCCGCCACGATCTGGCCCTTGAGCACGCCGCTGTCGTGATCGAGGCTCATGTCGAGATATTGCGAGCGCACCCGCGAGCTTTGTCCCTGATTGCGAGAACCGCCGAACATGCCGCCGAAATTGGGAAAGCCCGTGCTCCCGAACGGCGACCAGCCGAGCAGTCCGGCGCCGAAGATGCCGAGCGGGATTGCGACTGCCAGTTCGCCCCGCACGCCGGTAAAGGCCGCAACGGCAAGCGCGAGCACGCCGCCCACGATCTTGATCGCACGCGCAAGCACGGCCGGATTGGCCGCACGAAACATCTGCAGTGCGGAATAAAGGATGACAATTGCGACGACGCCGGCGATCAGGGTTGGCATGCGCGGAATATAGGCGGCCCGGCGACAAAAAGCATGCGAAGCTTCGTCTCACTGGAGCGTGAAGCGCCCTCGCGTGGCGCCGCCCCCTGCGATTGAGTAGCTTGCGGCAATCGCGCTGGAGGAAGCCTGATGGCGATTGACGGACTGATCAGCCTTCGCAGCCAAGTCGGGCCGAAGCAAACCGCCGACCGGCTCAAGGCCGAACTGCAGGCGCGCGGGCTGACCTTGTTCGCGCAGATCGATCATGCCGCGGGCGCCGCCGGCGCCGGTCTTGCGCTCCGTCCCACCGAGCTGTTCGTGTTTGGCAACGCGAAGGGCGGCACGCCGTTGATGCAGGCTGCGCAGACGATCGGGATCGATCTGCCGCTCAAGGCGCTGGTCTGGCAGGACGAAGCCGGCGACTGCTGGTTCTCCTACAATGATCCGGCCTGGCTCACTGAGCGGCACGGCGTCGCGGAAGCGACCGGACAGGTCACGGCCAACATGTCGGCGCTGCTCGGCGCAATTGCCAAAGCCGTGACGTCGGGCGGAGCCTGACGCGCCAAGCGGCCTATTTCATCTGGCCGATCAGCCTGGCCGCGCCGCTCGTCGTCTTCGCCAGTTGCAGCAGCGCCTCGCGGCCGCCGGCAGCATAGGCTGCAGCGGCGCGCAGCAGCTCGCGGAGTTGTGCCGCCGCGCCGGGATCGAACCTGCACCATGCGCCGCCGGTCAGCCGCGCGATCTCACGAAACGTCTGCTCGGCAGTCGCATCCGCGCCCTCCTGGAACATGAAGACCGGCACCTTGAGCAGCCCGAGCTCACCGGCGCTTGCGCACAGCGCGTCGGCGTTCTCCTCCATCGCGTCGCCGACGAACACGAGCGCGCGCACACCTGCCGCAACCGCCTCGCGGCGGGTCTCCGACAGCACCTTGCCGATCTGGGTATTGCCGCCCTGGCAATCGATCTTGCTCATCAGCCGCGCGAGCTGCGCGCTGTCGGAGATCCAGCCCGACGCGCGGCACTCGTTGAAGCCGCGATAATAGACGAGGCGGATATCCAGGCTGCCGAGCGAGCCGGCCTCGCGGAACATGTCCGCCTGCAGCGTGCATGCCATGTCCCATGTCGGCTGCCGGCTCATCGTGGCGTCGAGCGCGAACACCAGCCTGCCGCGTGCGCCGGCGCGATGCGGCGACATCGCGCGCGCCTTCGCCACGAACGCGGCGATGTCATTGGCGCTCGACGCCGGCACGCCAGGCGCATCGGCCGGGCGCACGTCGCTTCCGGATGTCGGTTTGATCGTCTTGCCAGCCATCAGCGCTTGCCTCGTAGAGCAAACACTATGTGGGCCGCGGCATCGGATAGGTCAACGTCACCGCGCCCGCCCGCCCGCCCGGATCGGATCCCGGGCGGCCCTGTCAGTTCGTGACCGACGGACCCTTCTTGGTCTCGGTCTTGGTCAGCGAGAGCGACTTCTTGACCTTCTCGCCGAAGGTCTGAGGCTTCTCGACCGGCACGTAGAGCGAGACGGGACCCGGCTCCAGAATCTTCGGCGGCGCATTCCTGGTATCGACCGGTGCGACATCGCTGTCGGTGTCGGCCAGGAATTTATCGAGCATCGCCTGGATCGAGTCCTTGGCCTTCTCCGGCCCGGTGTCGCGCATGTCGTTGTGCTGGAAGTTGGTGTTCACAACGGTGATGCCGGCCTTCTCACACTCTTCCTCGTCCGGCACCACGCCGGGATCTGGCTTGAATTGAGAATCGTGAGACCGGAACGAGAGGATCTTGAACTTGCCGTCGGTCATGAACGGCACGCGCAGATTGTCCAGCGTGACGACCTTCTTGATCTCGTCCGGATACTGCTTGGCGAAATACATCGCGATGTCGCCGCCATTGGAATGGCCGACCATCGTCAGCTTGCTGTAGTCCGCGTTCGGCTGACGCTTCTTCATCTCCTCGATCGCGAATTTGATGTTGGTGATGCCGCGCTGATACTGCGGCAGGCGCCCGACATAGAGCTCGCCAGCCTTGGTCACCATCGGTCCATCCGACGGCAGGTCGTTCTGAATGCTGATGGTCAGATAGCCGCGCGCCGCGAACACGTTCGCGAGGAAGGAATATTCGGTAAATTTGACGGTATTGCCATGATTGAGGATCGCAACCGGAAGCTTGATCATGCCGGCGTCGGCCTGCATCTCCTTGTCGAAGCGCACGGCCACGTCGACCGCGACCGGCCGCTCATCGCGGGTCGGATCCTTGAACATGAGAGTTTCGTGACGGATCGCCCACTTGCTCGCGGTGAAATACGCACCCGTGATCACTACGGAGAGCGAAAGCAGAACGAGAATTCCACGCTTCATGACGTCCTCGAGATGCCCGCCTTTACAGGGCGATTTTGGCCGGAGGCTCTTCGACCTCTTTGTAAGAATATATGTCACAGCGCCGTGACCGGAAGTCCAAATATTGTGGCTTCGGTGGCATAACGTTGTGCGCCGCACCTATAGTTTGTGCAGATGCACACGCCTCATCGCGACGGCTCGTGCTCTCCTCTACTCTTTGACGTGAGTTCCCCAGGTTGCGTTCAAGCCCTGGATCGCCCTTGGATCGCTCCTTGGACGGACGTGGAGGAGAAACGGGATTTCGGCTGCTTTGTTCCGGCTTTTTGGCCGTGGTGTGGCCGAAATTACCGGAAAACCACGGATTTCAACCGATTTCGGTGTACATGGTCAGCTTCAAGCCGGGATCGTCGTTGGCCTGGAAACTGGCGTACTCAAAATTAAGCCTGCCGCGCCTGGGGTGGCCGAGCACGTTCCGCCCGGCAACGCTGCCGCTCACATCATGGGTTCCCCATCCCCGGCCCACAGGTCGTGAGTCCTGCGGAACTGCGTCACCATCCTGCGCGCCTCCTCGGCCCAGCCTGCGGCAAACAGCCGGCGGGCCTGGGGATTGGTCAGCATGTAGATCAGGGTATTGCGCTCGCTCTCGGGCAGGCGGCCGAAGGCGCCTCGTCAACCTCGCCGGCGCCGGGCTGTTGCGGCTCGATCAATTCGAGGTCACGACCTTCGATCTCGATCAAGTCAACGATGCCGTTGCGCATGCCGCCGCCAATGGCGGGCCGTTCAAGCTGACGGTGTTGAAGCCAAACTAGACCCGAGGCGAGATCCCCTGCAGGACGTCCCTGAAGACGCCGTACTGCAATTGAAACGCTTGCGGGCTGTAGTCCTGATAATATCCCGCGGTGACCACGACAACGAGATCGAGCTCGGGGACGATGCGGATCGACTGCCCACCTCGCCCGAGGGCGCCAACCCAGTCGACCTTGCGCCCGTTGAGCCGAGACTGGCCGAGCCACCAAAGGTATCCATAGGATTGATGCTCCGTGGCCTTGAGTTTCGATTCCGTCGAAGTCTCGATCCATGCCTTTGGGACGATCTGGCGACCGTTCCAGCGGCCGCCTGCGAGGACAAGCTGGCCGATCTTTGCCATGTCGCGCGGTCGCAGGCGCAACCCGCCACCGGCATCGCTATCCCCTTTGACCCGGCTCCATTCGAAGCTGGTAATGCCCAGGGGCTCGAACAGCGCGGTGCGCGCAAATTCGTCGAGCGGATGTCCGGTCGCCTTGCGGACGATGGCCGACACCAGCGTAAGCGCACCGGTGTTGTAGAAGAACGCCTGTCCCGGCGGGGCCGTTGCCGAAAGACCGAGGACGTAACGGCACGGATCCGACGCCCGATGCATGCGCACCTCGTCGTTGTCGTCTCCGGTCGCCGGGGTCGCCTCCACCCACGCCAACCCCATCGACATGGTGAGGGCGTGCACGAGCTGGATGCGGTCCTTTTCGGGGGATCGCAGGTCTGACAATTCGGGGAAGAAGCTGAAGATCGGTTCGTTGACGCTGCGTATCAGCCCGCGATCGATCGCGATCCCGACGGCGAGTGACGCGACGCTCTTGGAAGCCGACTTGATGTTGTGCAGCGTATCGGCATTAAACGCGACGTCTTCGACCCGGCTGCCGTAGAAGCGGCTGGGGACCTCGTCGGAACCGCTGAAGTACCGCTCGAACACGAGCTTACCGCTGCGAACGACCAGGACCGCGTGCACATTGGCACCCTTCGCGAGCCGGTCAGCCATCCTGCACAGCGCGGCGCGGTCCGCGAGCCTGTCCTCAGCGATGGAGGCGACGGACCAACCATCGTCCCGCGCGACCGGAACTCCGCAGCCATCGGACTGTTCAGCGTACACCGGCAAGGTGGCGAGCGGTGCCAACGCAGTTCCTCCGAGAAGGGACATGAACCGGCGCCGTTCCATTCGATCCTCCGTTCATCACCTTGCGACCGCCCAAACCAATCGTCTGGCGAATCTGCCCGACGCTGGGCCGCCAGCGGGATTGCCGCCCTTGCGGGTCTAGCTGCCGATGATGTCGTCGACTTCCAACGGCTTGTCGACCTGGCTGAACCATTCGGCCCGGTTGGCGGCGCGGCGGCGGCCGCGCTCGTCGAGCGGCAGCTTGAGCTGGCGCAACAGGCCCATCACCTCCTCGCGAGCGGTGACGTGCCCGAGGCTCGGGCGAGTGCCGAGCGTCGCCTCGTCGATGTCGTCGAGCGCCGTCAGCCCGCGTGGGAAGAATTCGCGGTAGACCACCCGCTCGGCAAAGCCGTCGACCGAACGGAACCCGAGCCGCAGCGACAGCTGCTTCAAGCCATCGGCGACCAGCTGCTTGTTGCGCGAGCCAAGCATCGACAACCGGTTGCGCACCACGATCCAGTCGGTCGAGGCGCCGTCGAGCTGGCGGCGCTTGCGTCTGGTGTCGCGCACCATCTCCGCATAATGGCTTTCGCCGATCACCGCATAGGTCGCGGGATCGACGATGCCCAGCACGTCGAAATCGAGGAAGCTGTCGTTGATCGGCGTCACCAGCGTGTCGGCCATCGAATGCGCGAGCCGCATCAGGTAGCTGTCCGAGCCCGGGGTATCGATGACGATGAAATCATAGGCACGTTCCACCGCGCTCACCGCGGCCATGAACTGCTGGAATTCGGCGTTCTCGTTCTCCTCGATCTGCATCGTCTCGCCGTACTTGATGCAATAGTGCGCGGGGAGTTCGAGATCGAGACCGGAACGCCGCGCCCAGGCCTGGCGATTGCTGATGTAGCGGGTGAAACTTTGCTGGCGGCAGTCGAGATCGATGCTGGCAACGCGCTGTCCGGCCTTCAGGAGCGCAACGGCGATATGCAGCGCGGTGGTCGACTTGCCCGAACCGCCCTTCTCGTTGCCGAGCACCACGACATGTGCGGAGCCGGATTGACCCTGACTAGCCTGCACCAACATGATTCAATCCCCGCAATGATCTTCAAATCGCGCACGGCTGTGGTCAAGTGAAATGCATCACTGCGACAGGAAATCAATTGCAGCCGTCCTTAATGATGAATCGAGCACGCAAGCCGGCTGCGTCGATCGGCGGCACGAGGCCTGCGATCCATGCGCGTCCGAGATCGGGTAATGCTTGCGCGGCGGTTTGCCGATTGCGGTTCGGACTTGGTAAGCTCCGCCACCTGCCGAACGCCAAACGTTCCACCTGGATTCCCCCACCTTGCCCCACGAGTCGAGACCAGATGCCGCGAAATCCCACCGTCGTCCGTACCGTCCCCGCCCTTCGTCGCGCCGTCGACACATTGCGCGCCAAGAAGGCGACCGTTGCGCTGGTCCCGACCATGGGAGCCCTCCATGACGGCCACGTGTCGCTGGTGCGGCTCGCCAAGCGTCGCGCCAAGCGGGTCGTCGTCTCGATCTTCGTCAATCCGACCCAGTTCGCTCCGACCGAAGATTTCGGTTCGTATCCGCGCACCTGGAAGGAAGACGTTGCCAAGCTCGCCGCCGAGGGCGTCGACCTGATCTGGCACCCCGAAGTGAAGGCGATGTACCCCGACGGCTTCGCCACCCGGATCGTGCCCGAGGGACCGGCCACCGCTGGACTCGAGGATCGCTTCCGGCCGCATTTCTTCGGCGGCGTCGCCACCGTGGTCGGCAAGCTGTTCACCCAAGTCCGGCCCGATGTTGCGATCTTCGGCGAGAAGGACTTTCAGCAGCTTCGGGTCGTGACCCAGATGGCCGCGGACCTCGACCTCGGCGTCAAGGTGATCGGGTCGAAGACGGTGCGCGAACGCGACGGCCTCGCGATGTCGTCGCGCAACGTCTACCTCTCGACGGAGGAACGGCGCGCGGCCCCCGAGCTCAACCGTGTGATGAAGGAAGCGGCAGGCCGCCTGCGCGCCGGCGAGGACGCCGCGACCGCAATGGCCGACGGCGCGGCGCAGATCACCAAGGCCGGCTTCGCGCTGGATTATCTCGAGGTCCGCCACGCCGCCTCGCTGGCGCCGATCGGCTCGCTGAAGGACGGTCCGATGCGGATGCTGGTGGCGGCAAGGATCGGCGGCACGCGCCTGATCGATAACATCGCGGTTTAGGGCAGGATCCGGAAAACTGTGACGCGGTTCATGCACCGTGACAGTGCGAGCGGCTCATGAGGGCCCGGCCCCATCTGCGCGGCCCGGGGCGGCGCTTGCGCCGCGCCCGTCCGCGGCAGCCGTCTTCCGATTGCTCACAGCAATCCGAGGTCGCGCAACTCGCGGCGCATGGGCTCCGGCATCGACGCCACGCTGGCTGCGCTCGACTTGGTGAGATCTGCGGGCGCGGAGTCCGCGGTCAGGTAGCGCCAGCCCTGGAACGGCCGCATCGGCCGCGGCGAGACGGCGATCACCTTGGGCTGCATCACCAGCCGGCAGCGTCCGATGCCGTCCTTGTCGCGGAACGGCTCGATCGCGATGATCTTCTCGCGCGCGGCGACCTCGCCACGGATCACCCAATACAGCGAACCGCCGGCGAGGATCTCCTCCTCGCGCTTCGGCGTCATCCGCGTGATGTGGATGTGACGGAGCGGCAGGCCTTTTTTCTTCGCGGTCGCCATCCGTTCGGCGACCCAGCCCTTGAGTTCCTTGACCGAGTCGCAACCGACGGCAAGCTTGATGAGATGAAGCGGCATGCGCCGGATGTAGCGGCCGGCGCGCGCTTTGGAAAGGGAGCGTCATCAGCGGCAGTGGATATCGGGATTTGCTGCTCGGAACGGTGCAAGGACGGCGGCTCAAGCCGCCGTCGTCACGCTCATTCCTGGTTCGCGGCCGCTGGCGCACTCGCCGCGGCAGGCGGCTGCGCTGGCGCCGCAGCCGGCGCGATCTGGACCGGGCGCTTTGCTACAGGCGGCCGCTTCGGGGCGGGCGGCGCAGCGGCGGCGCGCGCGGCCGGCGGCTGGGCCGCTGCGGCCGGCTTCGCCGGTTCGGGCGTCATGATGCTGACTGGCGGCGTCGACGACGCGCTCGGAAACTCGGCGTTGGTCGGCTTGCCCGTGGGCATCGACGGCGGCAGCGCCGCCACCAGGCCGGCGGCGGCCGACGCCTGCGCGCCGGCCGGCGCGTTCCAGGACGCCGCGTAGCGCGTGACCAGATTCTCGTAGGTCCGCTCGTTCATATTGTTGATGATCTGGTGGTTGTCGCCCAGCGAGCGGAACGCGGGGCACGCGGTCGGCGTGCAGTGATCTCGCGCCATCAGTGCGTAGGCCACCAGACCGTAGCGGTCGTGCTCGATGGCGCGGCGCAGCGCCTGCAACTCGGTGGTCGAATTGCGCTCCGCGGTTGCGAGGTCGCCGAGCGCGGTCAGGCGCGAAATCTGCGCCGCCGCATAGCTCACCGCCGCCGCGGCCGTGTCAGACGAGCCGAACAGCACCTTCTCACAGGCGTTGAGGACGGCATCTCCGGCGAGGTCGTCGAGGCAGGCTAGCGCCGGCGCGGTCTGGCTGGTGAATTGCGCCGTCCGTGTGTCGGCAGGCGCCGCCTGCCCGCCCGGCCCGAAGCCGCGGATCGTGGCGGCGACCGCAACCGCGATCGACAGCAGCGTGATGACGGTCAGCGCGCCGTTGGCGACGGACTTTTCCGCGCGCAGCAGCGTGACCAGAACGACAACCCCAAAGAAGCCCGCCGCGGCCAGCGTCAGCCACATCGGGAAGGTCGGTGAGCGCCAGATCTGATCCAGCGAGGAAGCCCAATTCATGCGCGATGTCCCTCAACGCGGCGTAAGCACAACCGGCGACGGCGAGCGCCGCCATCCCGGCGTCCAACCCTCAGCACAATGGGTCTGCGAACAGGGCCTTTTGACGGCGACGGCGCGGAACCCGCTCCAGCCACCGGCTTGCGCACAACGTTCAGGACAGCGCGAGCTGACTCTCCTTGGCTACCCGTTCGAAAGCTTCAGTCGAGCTCTTGATGCGATACTGGCAATCGTCACCATCGGTCGGCAGCAGGCGGATCACCTCATAGGTGCCGCTCGCAGCGGGGCGCGCCACGTTGCTGGCCGTGAAATAGACGATCTCGCCAATCGAGTACTTATGCTTCAACGCCCTCTCCATTTTCTTAGAGATTGCTGGCTGAGCTGACAGTCCCGATAGCTCAAGCCGGCATTTTGAGAACCCTGCGGCAACCTAGCACATCGCACCGCCCCAAATCCAGCAAGATTGGGGCATGGCGAAGGAGCTATTTTGCAGGTTTTTCAGGGCGATAGGCAGCAACTTATGTGCCAGCCGGAAATTGCCCGCCGACCTCGGCCGGAACCCGGTTCCAAGTCTAGGCGGTATGCGGCAACTTGCCGTTCGGGCTAGCGCCGTCGACCGCAGCCGGAAGTTGCTGGGCCAGCACCTTGGACAGCTGGTCGACCGGAATGTTGAACTTGGCGGCGAGTTGCTTGACGGTGTCGCTGCCCAGCACCTGCTGGAGCTGCTCGGCGGTGATCGGCAGGTTCTGGCCGGTGCCGATCCAGGACTTGACCTGCTCGCCGAGGCCGGCCTGCTCGAGCTTGGCCACGATCGCCGACAGCCCGCCCTGCCCGCCATTGCCCATCACCTGGCCCAGCACGACGGGGATGACGGCCGCCCCGAGCTGGCCAAGCATGCCTTTCAGCTCCGGTGAGTTCTCCAGGGAATCGAGAATGCCCATGGTCTAAGTCCTTTCACGACTTGCAAAACCGGTTTTTCAGATTCGACGCCTTCGGCCCCGCGGCGTCAAGCCGCGATCTTTGCCGCCGCTGCCACAATTCGGCAGCGCCAGGACCGGTCAGGCGTCCTCGAATCGCTCGATCCGCAGCGTCTCGGCCAAGCCGTCGCGGGTCCATTGCTGGAACGCCGGAAGCTGCATCATGGCATCGACATAATGCTGCGCCTCGGCCTTCACCGGGATCGCGTAGGTGCGGAAGCGATGCACCACAGGCGCGTACATCGCGTCCGCCCCGGAGAATGCCCCGAACAGGAACGGACCCTGCTTGCCGTAGCGCGCGTGGCAGTCGGCCCAGATCTCCTCGATCCGCGCCACATTGGCCCGCGCATCGTCCGACAGCGCAACGGCGCGGATCGGCCGGTGCAGGTTCATGCCGCATTCGCTGCGCAGCGGCACGAAGCCGGAGTGCATCTCCGCCGAGATCGCGCGGGCATGCGCGCGCGCGGCCCGATCCGACGGCCACAGCTTCGCCTCGGGAAACTTCTCGGCGAGATATTCGATGATCGCCAGCGAATCCCAGACCGTGACGTCGCCGTCGATCAGCGTCGGCACCTTGCCGGCCTTGCTGAAGCTGAGGATGCGGTCCTTGTCGGCCTGGTCGGTGTAGAGCGGCACGAAGATTTCCTCGAACGGGATGTCGTTGGCGCGCAGCGCCAGCCAGGGCCGCATCGACCATGACGAATAGTTCTTGTTGCCGATGACGAGCTTGAGCATGCTTGTGAATCCTGTTGCCACCTCAGTTTGCCATAGTGCATTGCACGCGTTCAACCTGTACATGACGCGGGATGCGGATGCAGCGCGACGCGGACCTGCCGCGCATCGACGGAGGAAGGCACCAATGACCGGCTATTGGGTCGACATCCTGGCCGTCGGCTTCTTCGCACTGGAATGGCTGGTCTACGCCATCACGCTCGAGCACACCGCCTACGGACGCGACAGCCTGTCGGCGCGGATGCATGTCTATCGCGAGATCTGGGTGCGGAATCTGCTCAACCGCGATGCGCGGATGGTCGACATGCAAATCATGGCCAGCCTGCAGAACGGCACCGCGTTCTTTGCCTCCACCAGCCTGATCGCAATCGGCGGCGCGCTGGCGCTGCTGCGCGCGACCAGTGACGCGCTCGCGGTGCTCGGTGCACTGCCGGTCAACCTGACGCCGTCGCCCGCGCTGTGGGAGATCAAGTGCATCGGACTGATCCTGATCTTCATCTACACCTTCTTCAAATTCGCCTGGGCCTATCGCCTGTTCAACTATGTTGCGATCCTGTTCGGCGCGATGCCGCCGGCCGGGGAACGCGATACGCAGGAGGCCGAGGCCCATGTGATCCGCACCACGCGGCTGTTCGAGACCGCGGGCCGGCACTTCAACCGCGGCCAGCGCGCGTTCTTCTTCGCGCTCGGCTATCTCGGCTGGTTCGTCAGCCCCTGGGTGCTGTTCGCCACCACCGCCGCGGTCGTCATCGTGATCTGGCGCCGGCAGTTCGCCTCGAATGCCTGGCAGGCGATGGGAAGCTGAGACTTGCCTCCGCTCACGATGCAAAATCGCGCGGAGTGAAGTCGAGGTCGAGCACCTTCCATTCGCCGTAGCGATCCCGCGGCAGCATCGCATAGGGCTGACAGGCCTGCAGCGCCTCGGTCGCGCTCTTGAGCAGCAGCGGCCCCTTTTCCGATGCGGTGGCTTCGATCAGCAACGGCGCTGCGCCGAGCTTGCCGTCGGGCTTCATGAACACCCTGAGCTTGATCCTGACGTCATCGCCAGTGCTCAGCGTCGCCGGGAGCTTCATGCAGCTCTTCAGATGACGGCGGAATTCGGCGACCACGCTGGAGCCGACGTCGGCCTGCTCGGTGGCCGCGGCGTCGAAATTGTCCTTGCCGGGACCGGGGCCGTGCGGCGCTTCGGCCGGCGGCTTGATGGGGATGTCGGGCGGCAAACCGAGCATGACATTGTATTTGACGGACAGGTCCGGCTCGGGCTGCACATAGGCAGGTGGCGACGGCGTCGCTGCTTGCTGCGCCATTGGCTGGGGCATCGGCGGTGTCTGGGGTGCCGGCGTCTGCGGTGCCGGCGGCGGCTCGACCGCGGCATGCTGCGGAGCCGGGCTGGGTTTGGGCTCCGGCGGCGTCGCCTGCTTCTGCGGCGGTTGCTGCTGGGCCTGCTGCGGCTGAGATGCCGGAGCTTGCGCCGGTGGTTCGGACTTGACGGTGTCGACCGGCTTGTCGAGCGACGGCAACTGCAGCTCGGGTGTCGGCGACGGGCTCGGCACCGGATCGGGCTTGATCTCGCTCTCGATCTCGCTCCTGGCGACCTCCTGCGGCGTCACGATCTCGACCGGCACCGTGTCAGCGGCGACTGGATCGAACTGATGCACCTCCGAATACAGGAAAATCAGCGCGAGCAGCATCAGGTGCACGAACACCGAAGCCATCAGATCCGCGTTTGGCCGAAACTTCATCCCACTCGATCACATCAGTGTCGTCTCCCCGCCGGTCACAATACCGGCTGGAACCCGCCTGCCTCAATCCCCATTCGGTGCAAAACCGCAATCGGCCTGGGCGCAATAGCATGATCCGGACCGCTGCCCAGCCATTTTCCGCGCGGCGATTCACAGGCAAGGACCCATGCGCCATGGACGTTCAGATGGGCCGTCAGCGCGCGGCCGCGCCCCCGATTGCCGAAATCTCGCGCATGTCCTCATCCGACAACTCGAAGTCGAAGATGTCGAGATTTTCCTGGAGCCGCTCGAGCTTCGAGGTGCGCGGGATCGCCGAGACATTTTGCTGCACCAGCCAGCGCAGGCAGACCTGGGCAGCCGTCTTGCGATAACGGTCGCCGATCCGCGACAGCGCGCGATCACCCTTGACGCGTCCCTTCGCGATCGGGCTGTAGGCGACGAATGCCATGCCATGGCGCGTGCACGCCTCGATCACGTCGGCCTGGACCAGATAGGGATGGTACTCGACCTGATCGCAGGCGAGCGGCTCGGGGCACGCCGCCACCGCCTCCCCGATCAGCGCCGCGTTGAAGTTCGAGACCCCGATATGCCGCGCCAGCCCCGCCTGCTTGACCCGCGCCAGCGCGCCGAGCGTCTCGGCAAGCGGCACGTGCGGATGCGGCCAGTGCAGCAGCAACAGATCGACCTCGGTCAGACGCAAGCGCGCCAGGCTCTCCTTGGCCGAACGTTCGAGATCCTTCGCCATGAAATGTGTGGTCCAGACCTTGGTGGTCAGGAACACATCGTCGCGCTTGATGCCGGAGGCGCGCAGCCCCTCGCCGACCTCGCGCTTATTGTCATAGATCTGGGCGGTGTCGATGTGCCGGTAGCCGAGCCGCAACGCCTGCTCGACGATGCGAGCGCAGGTCCGCCCGCGCAGCTCCCAGGTGCCGAGCCCGATCGCGGGAATACCGGCACCGTTGCCTTCGACTACATTCATGCACGCATTATGCGCGCATGACGAGGACCTGCCAACTCACGCATGGGTTCCGCCATGAGCCGTTGCGACCGCTCACCACTCCGGCTGGTAACCGTCGGTCAACGTCTTCAGGAAGGCGATGATGTCGGCTTCGTCCTGCGCGGTCATCGCGGGTGTGTCGCCGAGATGGCGCTCGAACGGCGGATCGGCGACGTCGACATTGCCGTGATGCTTTTCCGGCAGATCGTCGTATTTCCGCACTGTACCGTCGGCCGCACGCGGGTAGACCTTCTCCGGATTGGTATCGCGGAAGTTATAGAAATCGAGCACCTGCTCAAGGCTCGTGAAGACGCCGTTGTGGAAGAACACGCGGCGGGCTGCGGTGTTGCGCAAGGTCGGCGTCAGAAACATCCCGCAATATTGCGTCTGCTCGGCAATGTCGGTGCGATACGGACCGCAGACCCCGAGATCGAAGTAGTTCGGATCGCGGTTGCTGGCGAGCGCGGCGTTGCGCGGCGCGCCAAGCGCCTCATACTGGTGATCGGTAAACAGCGGCGGCAGGCCGTCGCGGGTCGGCGCCGAGGTATGGCAGCCGGCGCAATTGGCCTTGTCCGGATCGTTGAACAATTGCAGGCCGCGCAACTCGTTCTCGCCCAGTCGTGCCCTGCCTTCCAGCCAGTAGTCGAACTTGCTGCTGTAGGGATGGAAGCTCGGTTCCTCGACCTGATAGCGCGCGACCGCGAACATCGCCTCCGCGACCAGCAGCCGCGTGTTGTCGAAGACCTGAGCGCCGAACAGTTCGGCAAAGCGCGGGGCATAGCTAGCCTGGCGCAGCTTCTGCGCCACCACCTCGATGCTGCCGCCATCCATCTCATTGGGATCGAGCAGCGGGAAGATCGCCTGGTCCTGCAGCGTATCAGCGCGGCCGTCCCAGAACAGTCCACCCTGCGGCACGATGTTGACCGCCGACGCCGCGGCCACGGTCGCGACCTTTTTCGCACGCGCAGCCTGCTGACCTGCCGCGGCCAGTTGCGCGAAGTCGACGACGTTGTCGTCCTCGTCCTTCTCCGGCCCGATGCTGAAATTTGGTTGCCGCTCCAGATAGGTCAGGCTTGGCACGGCGCGCGTACCCTGCCGCGATTGCGCGGGCCCGCCGGACATGACCGCGGCATCATTGGGCGGTCCGTAGGCGTGATCCGGACTGTGACAGGAGGCGCAGGACAATGCGCCCGACGACGACAGCGACGCGTCGAAGAATATCTTCTGGCCGAGCTGCGCCATGCCGGACAGCAGGGCGATCGGCGGACGCCTGAGCTGCACCGGATGCGGATTCGTCCCCGGAAGTCCTTGCGTCTCGACTGCCGCAACAGCGCCGGCCATGCAGAGCAGGCCGGCGCCGAGAAGCCACAACATGCGGCCGTTCATATGACGTCCAGTGATCCCAGAGCGTTAGTGATGGTGATGATCATCAGACGGGCTAACGATGACCGTGCCGGCCGTCGGATCGAGGAACAGCTTGTTCTGCTGATCGTCGCGGTCGTGATCGTGATCGTGATCGTGGCCATGATCGAAGTCGAACATGTCGGTGATCGATTCGACGCTGTCGTCGAATGCGCCGCCGCCGAGACGCTGGCCGTGCAGCCAGTTGTCTTCGATGAAGCGCACGACGGACGCCTGCGAGATGCGCGTGTGGCTGACGAAGTTCTTCTTGGCGTAAGGTGAGATCAGCAGGAACGGGATCCGCGTGCCGGGACCGCAGCGGCCGTTCACCGGCTGGCCGTTGAGGCCGTTCGGCTGCGTCTGCTTGCCGATACCGCGGCCGCACTGACCGGGACCGTTGACCTGGTCGGCGGTCGGATCATACGAGGCGCTGGTCGGTGCGATGTACTGGTGGTCATACCAGCCGTCGGAGTCGTCATAGGTGATGATGACCGCGGTCTCGCGCCACTCCTTCTGCGTCTGCAGGAAGTTGATCAACTCGACATTGCCCGCCTGCTCGTCGAGCGGATCGGAGTTGCCGGGATGGCCGTCCTGATAGGCCGGCATCTTGATGTAGGAGACGGCCGGGAAGTTGCCGGCCTTCACCGAGGCATAGAAGTCCTCGAGATCGTAGGCATGATTGGCCGGATCGACCGTCTTGCTGCCGGGAACGTAGGTGTGGCCGATCGCGTTCACCGAGCTAGGCCGCGCATGGGTCGGGTTGGCGGTCGACTTGTAGTACTGGAACCAGGCGTGGTGCGGGATGTAGTCAACGATGCTGCCGTTGACGTTGCTCGAGAAGGTGCTGCGGAGGCAGTTGGTGGTGCCGTTGCTGTTCTTGAGCGTCAGGTCGAAGCCGCCCATGAAGCTGCCCCAGCTGATGTGCTCGGCGTTGAGCAGGTCGCCGATGTTCTTGCTGGTCATCAGGACCTGGCTGGTCGTGCTCGAGCAGGAGTCATAGGCAGGGTCGGTATCGCCGATCAAGGTCAGGCCGCCCTGCCCGTCGGCGATCGACGACGTCGTGCCGACGATGTTCTGCGCACCGTTGGTCTGGCCGGCGACCACCTCGAGCGCGCCGGGCGTCGACGGACCAAAGGTGTCGGTCCAGGTGTTGTCGCTCATCGCGAAGTTCTGGGCGTAATTCCAGAACGCGGTGACGGTGTTGCCGTCGAAATAGCCCATCACCTGCCCGTTGGTGCCGAACGCGCCGACACCGCCGGCGGTGCCGCGGCCGGTGAACTTCGGAAACAGGTCTTCGTTGCCGTTGTCGACCGCCTGCTGCTCGGGCGTGTAGGCGTGGTTCTGCGAGCGCGTGTTGGCCTGGGTGCGATCGAGCCGGAACGGATTGGTCGCGCCCGTGCCGTTGGCCGGGTTGAGGTTCGGGTTGTTGGTCAGCAGATTGGCGTTGGCGAGGTTGTTGACCTTCGGTGTATGCGGCTTCGCCTTGAACGGAATGGAGCCGGTCGGGTTGGCCGCATTCGGGTAGGTTGCGAAATAGTGATCGAACGAGCGGTTCTCGTTGAAGATCACGACGAGATGCTTGATCGGCGTTGCCGTGTGAATGTCGTGCGGATGACGATGATCGTGATCTCTATCATCGTCGTGAGCAGCCGCGCTGCACACCACTGCAGCAGCAGCGACAAGACAGACTCCGACCGTTGAAAGGAATTTCACCTTCACTTCTTGCCCCATTTTTTAAGGATTTATGACGTCGACATGCGACACATTAGCCAGCGCGCGTAACAGCCCTGTGTCGGTTTTGCGATTGATGCGTCATCGCGACGCAATCGTCATGCGTTCGATTTCACGCGCCGGTTGCGGCACGCGTGAACAGATATTGCATCGATGTCATCAAATCGATCGCGACCCCAATGACGCCGGCACGCGCGTCATGATGAGACCTACATCCGCGCGTACCACGTTTTCATGCGCGCACGATCCAGGACTATTCCTGTAGTCGCACAATTCAACGCGACGTATCCGGCCGAGCCAACTAGTCCTTCATCCCCGTGATCGAAGCACTCACCGCTCTCGGATCGCGCTGCGGCCAGCGGCGGCTTTCGACCTGCGCCAGGAATTCGCCGACGATCCGGTTGTACTCGTCGGGCTCCTCGATGTTGATGGCATGACCGCAGTTCGGCATGACGGCGAGCGCGGCGGACGGAATGCTCTGCTTCATCAGGATGCCCGGCAGCAGGCACGGCCAATCCTCGTCGCCGGTGATGATCAGTGTCGGCACCGTGATGCGCTTCATCTCGTCGACCAGCGTGTAGAGCGAGGGACGCTCCTTCTGCACGCCCTGCTGGGTGTTGGCGGATCCCACCGCCGAGTGCTGGGCAAGCATGGCCTTGAACTCGGCGTGGCCGCGCGGGTCCTTGTTCTCGTACTGCACGCGGGTCGGACCGTAGGCGTAGCGTTCGGCGAACGCCGGCATGCCGTCCTTGCGGATCATGGCCGCGATCACGTCGGCTTCGGCGCGAAACGTCTCGCGCTTGTCGAGCTCCGCACCATAACCGCAGCCGCCGATGCACAGCGACAGCGCCCGCGTCGGGTGACGCAGTCCGAAGTGCAAGGTCGCGAAGCCGCCCATCGAGAGGCCGATGATATGCGCCTTCGGCGCGCCGATGTGATCGAGCACGGCAAGAATATCGTCGGCGGCGCGTGCCTGCGAATAGGACGAGACATCGTCGGGCACGTCAGACGGCGGAAAGCCGCGCGCATTATAGGCGATGGTGCGGAAGCGCTTGCCGAAATGCCGCATCTGCGGCTCGTAGCTGCGCAAATCGCCGGCGAATTCATGGACCAGGATCACGGGATGGCCGGATCCGGTCTCCTCGAAATAGAGCCGCACGCCGTCATCTGTTGTCGCGTAGGGCATGGTGGTCTCCTGCCTTCTTGTTTCGCGGGTTACTTCCTTCGCGTGTTACGGGATGGTCGCTCCCGCCGGAGGTTTGGCGCGCGGCAAGTATGTGCCGTGCTCCTTGCTGCCGACAAGGGCCCCGTCGTCGACGACCACCTTGCCGCGCACCATGGTCAGCACCGGCCAGCCGGTGACCTCGAGCCCTTCATAGGGCGTGTAGTCGGAGCCGTCATGGATCAGCTCGTGGCGGATCGTCACCTTGCGCTTGGGGTCCCACAGCGCGATGTCGGCATCGGAGCCGACGGCGATCGTGCCTTTGCGCGGATAGAGGCCGTAGATCTTGGCGTGATTGGTGGCGCTGAAGGCGACGAAGCTGTTGAGGTCGATGCGCCCCTTCACCACGCCCTCGGAGAACAGGATCGGCAGCCGCGTCGCCACCCCCGGGATGCCGTTCGGCACCCAGCGGAAGCTGGTACGCCCCTTGGGCGCGAGCTTTCCTTGCGGGTCGTCGTAGCGGAACGGGCAATGGTCCGACGAGAACACCGAGAACACTTTCTGCTGCAAGCCTTCCCAGCACGCCTGCTGGCTGGCGACATCGCGCGGCGGCGGCGAGCAGACGTACTTTGCGCCTTCCATGTTGAGCTGGTCGAGATCCTTCTCGGTCAGGACAAGGTATTGCGGACAGGTTTCGCCCATCACCCGCAAGCCCCGCTGCTGCGCGCGCCGGATCTCGTCCATCGCCTCGCGGTTCGAGACATGCACGATCATGATCGGCACGTCGACCAGCTCGGACAGCGAGATCGCGCGATGGGTGGCCTCGCGCTCGACCGGGATCGGCCGCGAGGCGGCGTGGAAGCGCGGCGCGGCGTTGCCGGCGCGTTCGAGCCGGTCGGTTAGGAAGCGGATCGCGTCGAAGTTTTCCGCATGCACCATCAGCATCGCACCGGTCTCGCGCGCGACCGACATGGTCTCGAGCAGCTCGCGATCCGACAGCGCCAGCCCCTCATAGGTCATGAAGACCTTGAGCGAGGTATAGCCGTCCTCGACCAGCGCCGGCAGCTCCTGGCCCAGCACGTGCTCGGTCGGATCGGTGACGATCAGATGGAAGGCGACGTCGACATGGCATTCGCCTTCGGCCAGCGAATGGTAGTGCTTGAGCGCCTCGCGCAGCGTCTGGCCCTTCTCCTGCAGGCAGAACGGCAGCACGGTGGTGTTGCCGCCGAACGCCGCCGAGCGGGTACCGCTGGCAAAGCCGTCGGCCATCACGATGCCGTCGCCCGACGGCTGGGCGAAATGGACGTGGCTGTCGATGCCGCCGGGCAGCACCAGCCGGTCGGTGGCGTCGATGATCGTGGCCGCATCGCCGAGATCGCGGCCGAGCGCCGTGATCTTGCCGTCGCGGATTCCGACGTCGCAGGCGAAGGTGTCGGCAGCGGTCACGACCGTGCCGCCGCGAATGATGGTGTCGAAGGACATCAGTCGGTTCCCTCTTTCGGTGAGCGATGTTCGATGATGGCGGCAAGCGGCTCGGCCAGCCCGAGCGTTGGTTTCGGATCGGGCCGTCGGAAGGTGCCGGCGACGGCCTTGCGCGGCTTGAGCACGGCAAGCGTCTCCGCCTGGCGCACGGCGGCCGCGACCGGATCGACGACGGGCACCGGAATGCGGTCGCGGACCTTCGCCGCGAGCCCGGCGAGCGGCGCGCCCGACAGAATGACGACGTCGGCGCGGTCCTGTTCGACCGCCCGGTTGGCGAGCGCGACCAGCAGTTCTTCCTTCTCGGCCTGCACGTCGGAGATCGACTGGAAGCTACCGTCGAGCGTGCGGATGCCGGCGCAGCGTGAACTCAGCCCGTGCATGGCGACGCATTCCTCGTACCAGGGTGCCAGCGCGCCGGCGAAGGTCACGATGGAGAACCGCCGGCCGAGCATGCAGGCGGTGAGCATCGCGGCCTCGGCCAATCCCACCACCGGAAACGCAAACAGCTCACGCGCACCGAACAGGCCGGGATCGCCGAATGCCGCGATGATGGCGGCATCGATGCCCGAGCCGGCCTCGGCCAGCATTTCCAGCGCGATCGCGCCGCCGATCTGCGCCTCGGCACGGGTCGCGATATAGGGCACGCCACGCGTCGCAGTCGCAGACACGAGCTCGGTGCCGGCTGAGGCTGCCTTGCTGCCGGCAGTATGGAGCAGATCCGTCACCGCGACTGTCGTGTTGGGATTGAGCAGCAGAATTTTCATGGCGCAACGTTCCTCATCTTGCGGCCGCGCGGCTTTGCCGGAGCGTCCGGTGCCGCGGCGTCATCCGCCCTGTCGTTGAGTGTCTTGCCATCCAGCGTCTCGGCGACGATCTCGCCGGTGCGGCGAACATGGTGGGCCAGGATTTGCCCGGCCCGCGCCGCATCGCGGCGCCTGAGCGCGGCCAGGATATCCTGGTGCTCGCGCACCGATTCATCCCAGCGCCCGAGCACCGAGAGCGCGAAGAAGCGCGCGCGCTCGGCCCGCGCCAGCAGCGCCTCATGCGTCGCCTTCAGCACCGCGTTGCGGGCGAAGCCGACGATCGCCGAATGGATCTGCTGGTTGACCTGAAAATAGTCGCGCAGCTCGCCGCGGCCGTGATGCCACTCGATCTTGTCCTGCAGCGCGTCGAGCCGTTCGAAGTCGGCGTCCTCCATCCGCAGCGCGGCGAGTTCGGCGGCGCAGCGCTCGATGCCGCTGACGGCCTCGAACAATTCGGCCAATTCGGCGCGGCGGAGCGGCGCCACCACGGCACTGTGGTTAAGCCTGAGTTCGACCAGGCCTTCGTTCGCCAATTGCTTCAGCGCCTCGCGCAGCGGGGTCCGCGAAATGCCGAGCGCGTCGGACAGGTCCGCCTCCCCCAGTGATTGCCCTGGCGCCAGCTCGCCGCGCACGATCATGGTGCGCAGCCGCGCCGCCGCCTGCTCGTGCAGTCCGACCCGCGGCACGCGCAGCCGGCGCCGTTGCTGCGCCGTGATCGCGCGCTTGGGATCCTTGCTCCGTCTGGTCGGCTTGGCTCTGGTCTTGGCTTCGGTCACCGCAAGCCTTCATCGTCATGATCGGGGATCGCGGTCGCTGCGCGCAGGTCGGGGTTGGTGAACAGGCTGCCCCAGCCGTGCACGCGCGACGGATCGCAGCCCACAGCTGTGAGACACGCCCACAGCGTCACCGCGATCGAATCCAGCACCGGCACGCCAAAACCGCGCTCCAGCCGTTCGGCGGCGCCCGCGCCGCGCATGTTGGTGCAGAGCACGACGGCGGCATCGCAGCCCTCGCGCACCACTTCCTCGATCAGGCTGGCGACCTCGGCTTCGCTGACCTCGGCAAAGGAGAAATTGTCCTGCAGCGCGAGATGCCGCTCGGCGAAGCAGTGCAGCCCGGCCGAGTTCCAGTTGGCGATGATCCTGTCCTGCACGTCCCGGCGATACGGCGTGACCAGACCGATGCGCTCGGCGCCGATCCGCCGCAGCAGGTCGCGATAGGCCAGCACCGTGGTGCAGGCCTTGATCCCGGTTGCCGCGGTAATCTGCTCGGACAGGCTCTCGTCGCGGTCGAAGCCGAGCCAGCTTGCCGAGGTGCCGTTCCAGGCGATGACGTCGACCTTGGCATGCGCCAGCAATTCTGCCGCGCGAAGAATCTCGTTGGCGTCGAACTGGCGCAGCGCCTGCTCCGACAGCGCGATCTCCGTCACCTTGAAGCGCGAGAAATGCGCCGAGACGTCGTCGACGCCCGCCAGCATCGCGCAGGTGATCGGCTCGAGTGCAGTATTCGACGACGGCGTCAGCATGCCGAGCCTGATAGGACGTGTCATTCGCGAGGCCTCATCAACCGGCCGAATCCCTGGCAGGATTCGGCCGTCTTCGTTTCAGACCGGGAGCTTGCGGCTGTAGTCGATCAGGATCGAGCAGATCAACAGCGCAATGCCCGCGGCGGCAAAATACATCAGGGCGAGGAAGTAGGAGCCGGTGACCTGCACGATGAAGCCGACGATCAGGGGTGTCGTGATGCCGGCGATGTTGCCGCCGAGATTCATGCAGCCGCCGAGGAAGCCGGACTTGCCCCGGCCCGCCAGCGCCGACGGGATCGCCCAGTACATGCCGCACCAGCGCAGGAAGAACAGCGTCGTCGACAGCAGCACCACGACCGCGACCGCATTGGTGACGTAGGCGACGAGGAAGATCGACACCGTCGCCATGATCGCCGCGATACCGAACAGGGTGCGGAACACGGTGTTGGGCGCCCCGCCCCGCGCCCGCCAGCCGTCGCCGATCCAGCCGCCGACCAGTTCGCCGACGAAGCCCGCGAAGAAGATGATGAAAGAGGCGCCGCCGAGCGCCTTGATGTCGAAACCGTGCACCTTGAACAGATAGGTCGGCATCCAGGTCAGCAGGCCATAGAACGTGGTGTTGAAGAACATCCAGCCCAGGCACATGCACCAGACCGAGCGGAAGCGGAAATAGGCCATCCCGCTTGCGCCGGACGACGGCGGCGTCGCCGCGTCCTCGATCGCATGCGCCTCCTCGAGATAGCGCGCCTCTGCTTCATTGACCGACGGATGCTCGCGCGGCGCGTTGCGGATGTAGTACCAGGCCCACAGCCCGCACAGCATCGTGCCGATGCCCGCGACGACGAAGGCGACGCGCCAGGAGCTGAACGCCGCCATCAGCCAGGCGATCACGATCGACCCGAGCGCAGCGCCAAGCGGCGCGCCGCCGTCCAGCAAGGTGGCGCCGCGGCCGCGTTCTGTCTGCGTCATCCAGATCGCATTGAGCTTGCCGCCGGCCGGATAGATCGGCGCTTCCGACGCGCCGAGCCCGAGCCGGGTCAGCAGCAGCAGCATCCAGCTGGTGGACAGCGCCGCCAGCGCCTGGAAGAAGCCCCAGAACAGCGTTGCGAGCGCGATCACGATCCGCGGCTTGAACCGATCGGCGAGCATGCCGCCCGGCACCTGCATCAGCGCGTAGGTCCAGAAGAACGAGCTCAGGATCAGGCCCTGCATCGCCGGATCGATGTCGAACTCCTTGGCGATGACGGGCATTGCGACCGAGAGCGAGGCGCGATCGATATAGTTGATCGAGATCAGGAACAGCATCAGCAGGAAGATCTTCCAGCGCACGCCGGAAGGCTTCGCCGTATCTGCCATTGCGATGGTGGACACCTGATCGCTCATTGCTCGCTCCTCTGCCGGCAGATTGTTTTTCGCCACGCGCGACCTTCGTCATTGAAGGTCATCGGACCCTCTCCTGCCCCGCGAGAAGTCTGCTTCAAGCCGCGTGAGGCGACAAGCACATTTTGCATTCTGCATGCAACTTTATCTATCATATTGATATTTATAGGTATTATTGATAATTAGACCTATTATTGGTCAGCCGTGGTGAGGAATTGGGCGTCAGCTCATGTACCCGCGGGAGCAATTTCAGGAAATTGGCCCGGCGTTGCGCCTCCGGCGATCGCGCACGGCGTCTGCTCATTTCAAAAAAATAGTCCGCGCTTCCGTGGAAGCGCGGACCTGTCGTGAGCCGCCGACGCGGATCGCGCGTCAGCGGCGGATGAAGGCCGCCACCACCGCGCTGGAGGTCGCGCAGACCGCGACCACGAGAAACACCAGCGACGTCTGGTTATGCTTGTCCATGAAATGGCCGATGATCGGCTCGCCGAGACCCGCGAACAGATAGGCGAAGGAGTTCATCACCCCGGTCGCGGTCCCTGCCCGCTTGTGGCCGACCAGATCCGGGCATAGCGCCCAGAACGAGGATTGCGGGCCGTAGGTGAAGAAGCCGCACAGGAACAGCACGGTCATGCCGAGATAGATCTCGGTGGTCGGGATCGCGTACATGCACAGCGCGGTGACCGCGGCGAGCACCATATAGAGCACGATGGCGAGGTAGCGGCGCGAGCCGAACACCTTGTCCGAGACCCAGCCGTTGCTGAAGGCGCCGACCGCCATGCCGACCGGCAGCGCGATGCTGATCCAGCGCGGATCGATCACCGAGGTGGCTCCGGCCTTGGACCAGTTGCTGCCGAGGAAGTGCACGGGCACCCATACCAAAAGGCCGTAGCGCGCTGCGTTCTGGAAGCCGATCGAGACGCCGGCGACCAGCAGGCGCCAGTTCGACAGCACCGCCTTGTAGCGCGCGAGCGAGCCCTCATTGGCGTCGACCGCGGCTTCGGTTGCGGTGTCGTCGTCGGCCTCGTCATGCGGCGAGGCAAAGCCCATGTCCTCGGGCTTCTCGCGCGCGATCAGATAGAACGCGATGCCACCGAGCAGCAGCAGCACCACCGGGATGCGGAAGATCCAGCGCCAGTCGAGCTGGAAATAGCCGACCACGACCAGCGAGGTGACGAACGACAGCACCGAGGCGAGACCGGCGGCGAACGTATAGAGCCCGTAGACCGTGCCGCGCTCGTGGCGGCCCCACCAGTTCGACAGCAGCCGGCTGCCCGGCGCCCACCCCATCGACTGGAAATAGCCATTGATGCCCCAGAATGCGGTGAGGCTGACGATGCCGGTCGAAAGGCTGGTGGCCCAGTTCATGATGAAGGACAGGATCGCGCCCGCGCTCATCACGCGGCGGCCGCCGAACTTGTCGCCGAGATTGCCGTTGATGGCCTGCCCGACCGCGTAACACCAGAGCAGCGCCGCGCTGGCCCAGCCCAGCGCCTCCTTGCTGACGCCGAACTCGGCCTGGATGCCGGGAATGGCGAAGCCGAAGGTTTGCCGCCCGGTGTAGAAGAACAGATAGCAGAACATCGCCGCGAACAGCATCCGCCACTGCGCGCGGCGGAACGATGTCGCAAGCTCCGGATTCTGGACTCCGACCGAGCCGACGCCCGCCGGACTGAACGTGATCGACATTGCAGCCTCCCCTGATGATTGTTTTGTTGTTCACCCTCGGCCGCCGCGCCGTTGTTGTTGTGCGCGTGCGGCCCTCCCTCGGATCGACGCGCGTCCCTAGACGGGCCAGGGCAGCGAATAGGTTTTGACGTTGGTGAAGCTCTTGATCGCCTCCTGCACGCCTTCCTTGTAGCCAAGGCCGGAGTCCTTGATCCCGCCGAATGGCGACATCTCGATCCGGTAGCCCGGCACTTCCCAAACGTTGACGGTGCCGACGTCGAGCTCGTTGACGAACCGCGTGATGTAGTCGAGCCGGTTGGTGCAGACACCGGACGACAGGCCGAACGCGGTCGAATTCGAAATCCGGATCACGCTCTCGATGTCGTTGGGCACGCGGATGATCGGGATGACAGGACCGAAAGTCTCCTGCATTACGAGCTCGCTGGTGTAGGGAATCCGGTCGACCACCGTCGGCGGATACAGCGCGCCCTTGCGGTCGTTGCCGTGCAGGAGCTCGGCGCCGTCGGTAACCGCAGCGTTGACGCGGCGCTCGAACTCCTTCGCCGCGCCCTCGTGAATCACCGTGCCGACATCGACCGTCGGGTCCATCGGATCGCCGCACTTCACTGTGCGCGCCTTCTTCAGAACCAAGGCGGCGAAATCGTCGGCGACGGCCTCGACGCAGAGGATGCGCTTCACGGCCGTACAGCGCTGGCCGGAATTCTTGGTCGCGCCGGTGACCGCAAGCTCGGCCGCCTTCTCGAGATCGGCGTCCTCCATCACGATCAGGGGATCGTTGCCGCCGAGCTCGAGCACCAGGCGCTTGTAGCCGGCTCTGTCGGCAATGTGCTTGCCCACCCTGACCGAGCCGGTGAAGGTCACGAGATCGGCGTCCGGATCGGTGATCATCGCGTCACCCATCGAATGCGGATTGCCCGTCACCACCGACAGCATCTCCGGCGGCAGCCCGGCCTCGTACAGCACGTCGGCGAGCGCGAGCGCGGTCAGTGGCGTCAGTTCGGTCGGCTTCAGCACCACGCGGTTGTTGGTCGCGATCGCCGGCGCGATCTTGTGGCTGACCATGTTGAGCGGATGGTTGAACGGCGTGATCGCCGAGATCGCGCCGAGCAGCGGCGTCCGCGTCGTGAAGATCTTGCGCGCCTTGCCCTGCGGGCTGATGTCGCAGGAAAACGTCTCGCCGTCGTCCTTGATCGCAAGCTGGCCGGCGAACGAGTAGACGTCGTAGGCGCGGCCGGCCTCGTAGAGTGAGTCCTTCCAGCACAGCCCGGACTCGGCGGTGATCAGCCGCGCGAATTCCTCCTTGCGGCTCGCCAGTATCTCGGCGGTGCGCAGCAGGATGCGCTGGCGCTCGTAGCGCGTCAGCTTTGGCTTGAACGCAGCCGCCCTGGCGAACGCGCTGCGCACATGCTCCGGGCGCGCCGCCGGAACCGTGCCCACGACCTTGTTGGTGTAGGGATTGAAAACCTCGACATGCTCGTCGGTGTCGACGAGGCTGCCTGCGATGCGCATCTGCTCATGGCGAACGGCCTGGCTCTGGATGTTCATGGTGGTGTCCTCCAGGTCTGGATGTCACTGGATGCGGTTGAGCGCGACGTCGAAGGCGTCGAAGTTGCGCAAGGCGTGACCGGCCGGCAGCGCGATCTTGCGGTTGGCGATCAGCGGCACCCGCTGCTCGGTGAGCCCGCCATGCGAGCGCAGCGGCTCGGTCAAGCCGGACAGATCGTGACGAGATTCGCTGGTGCCGAGCACCTTGTGCCTGGTCGAGATCACGACGATGTCGCCGATCCGGTCGGGCGGCAGCTCGAACCGGGCGCAGGCATCCTTGCGCGGCAGCGCCACCTCGATGCCCTTGATGTCGCGTAGCCGCATCAGCAGCGTGTCGACGTCGACACCATCGGGTGTGTAGATCGTCGCGAACGAGCCGAGCGAACCGTGATGGGCGACATAGGGATCGGTGATCGGCAGGATCACCCGTGCGGCGCCCGTACCCGTCCAGTCGTCCATGACGTCCTGGAGATAGATGACGTCGGGCCTGCCGTCGGGCAAGAACTTGTCGTTCATGCCGTGATCGGCGGTCGCCACGATGTTGCAGCCGAGCGCATCGAGCCTAGCGAGATAGCCGTCGATCATCGCGTAGAAGTCGTTGGCGACCTTGGTGCCGAACCCGACCTTGTGCTGGATGTAGTCGGTGGTCGACAGATACATCAGGTCCGGACGATGCCGCTCGACCAGCTTGACGCCGGCCGCGAACACGAAGCGCGACAGATCGGCCGAATAGACTTCGGGCAGCGGCAGGCCGACGAAGTCGAGCACGTTGTCGATGCCGTTGGCGGCCCTGGTAGCCTGGTCGGCCTTCTCCGATGAGAAGGCGATGGCGCGGCCGCTCGCATAGTCGAGCCCATAGGCGAGCAAGGTGCGCAGCTTGTCCTTGGCGGTGACGGCGGCGACCTTGTGGCCGGCGTCATGCACGCCGGCCAGGATGGTCGGCGCGCGCAGGAACTTCGGATCGTTCATCATGACTTCGGCGTCGTTTGCCGTGTCGTAGAAATAATTGCCGGCGATGCCGTGCACTGCGGGCGGCCGTCCGGTGATGATCGAAAGGTTGTTCGGATTGGTGAAGCTCGGGATCACGCTGGCGGCATGCACATGCGCGCCCTCCTTCATGAAGCGCGCGAAGGTCGGCGCAACGCCGGCCTCGATCGCCTGCTCGATATAGCCGGGCTCCGAACCGTCGAGGCAGATCACGACCGTCGGCCGCGTCGGCGCGTCGTAACGGCGTCCGTTGACAGTGATGGTTTTGCGATTGTTTTGCATTGTATCTCTCCCTATCGCTATGCCGTCGTCACGCGCTCGCCGCGCTCGGCATCCGCAGCATCTGCGATGCCTCAATCAGCCGTTCCTTGGACCCCAGGAAATTGCGGCCGCGCTCGCCCTCGAGCGAGTCCGCGATCAGCGCGTGCCACTCGCTACGCTCGATCCTGTAGGCGGCCGGATTGCAGGAGATGCCGAGACGGGCCATGAAGTCCTCGAGATCGTCGGCCCCGCGCGCCAGATCGGCGCCGAAGATCTGCCGGAGGCTGTCCTCGCAGAGCCCGCCGGCTCCCTTCACGCTCCGCAGCACCATCGGCAGCGAGAACGAGCAGGCGATGCCGTGCTGCACGCCATGCCGCAGCGTGATCGGATAGGACAGCGAATGCGCGATCGCGGTCTTGGTGTTGGAGAACGCGAGGCCAGCGAACAATGCCGCCTGCGCCATCCGGCTGCGCAGCTCGATATTGCCGAGATCGTTGGCGAGCCTCGGCAGCACGTCGAGGACACCGCGTGCCGCGGCCACCGCATGGTTGGCGGAGACCGGGTTGTTGTTGACGTTCCAGATGCTCTCCAGCGCATGCGACAGCGCGTCGAGCCCGGTGCTGATGGTGAGGAGCTGCGGCTTGCCGAGCATCAGGCGCGGATCGATCACCGCATGGGTCGGATAGAGCGACGGCCGTGCCAGCGAATATTTCTTGCCGTTGGCCTCGTCCCATACCGTGCCCCAGCACGTCACCTCGCTGCCGGTGCCTGCGGTGGTCGGCACGGCGATGATCGGAATGGCGGATAAGCGCTCGGCGCCCTGCTGCGTCTCCAGATAGGTTTTGACGATCGCAAAATCGCCGCCGGCTGCCGCGAACACCTTTGCGGAATCGATCACCGAGCCGCCGCCGAGCGCGACGATCACCTCGGGCTGTTTGGCGAGCCCGGCAAAGCGCCCGGTCTGTTCGGTGAGCAGGCGGTAGTCCGGATTGGGCGCGACATCGCGAATGGTCAGGACGGAAGGACCCGCCGCAGCGCGCAGCCGCCGCTCGAGTTCGGCGAAGACCGGCTCGTCATAGGTCACGAGCGCATAGGCGCGCTTGCCGATCAGCGCCGGCAGCTTGTCGAAGCTGTCGGCTCCGAATTCAACTCTTACCGGGTTGGAATAACTCCAGTTCATTCGCGCGTCCTCCATTTGGCGCGAAGGTACGGCGCCGGATGCTATTGACAAATTCATTCTTCGGATGCGTTCTATTTATTATGTCAATAGTGTTCAGCCAGCTGCGTGCCTTCCATGCGGTCGCAACGCATGGCGGCTTCACCGCGGCCTCGCGCGTGCTCAATGTCGGGCAGCCGACGCTCACGATCCAAGTCAAGGAGTTGGAGGAGACCTACGGCGTCGAGCTTCTGATCCGCAAGCCGCGGCACACCGAACTCACCGAAGCCGGCGCCGCGCTGTTCGAGATCACCCGCGGCATCATGACGTTCTGCGACGAGGCGCACGAACTCTTGGCCGCGCACGGCAAGGCAACCAAGGGGCATCTACGGGTTGCGACCGTCGGGCCGTTTCATGCCACCGAGATCATCGCCGCGTTCAAGCGCGATCACCCCGAGGTGCAGATCTCGACCCTGCTCGGCAATTCCGAACGCACTCTACGTCACATCGTCAATTTCGAGGCCGACGTCGCGATCCTGGCAGAGGTGCCGGAAGATCCGCGCGTCACCATGATTCCCTACCGCACGCATCGCGTGATCGTGTTCGTCAACCGGGATCATCCCTGGTTCAAACGGAAATCGGTCAGGCTGCGCGAGCTCGCCGACCAGCCCATCGTGCTACGCGAACGCGGCTCGACCACCCGACGCGCCTTCGAGGCGACGATGCAGGCCGAGGGCATCAGGATCGAGCCGGTGTTCGAGATCGAGAGCCGCGAGGGCGTGTGGAAGGCGGTCGAGCGCGGGCTCGGCATCAGCGTCGTCGCCGACTTCGAGTTCGTCCCGCATCCGAACCTCCGCGCGCTCGAGATCAGCGACCGCACCATCAAGACCCAGTACAGTATCGCCCATCACAGCGGCCGCGGCCACTCGCCGATCATCAAGGCGTTCATCGATACGGTTCGCCGGATGAAGGGTCGTGACGCTACCGCGAGGGCGTCGTCGGTTCGGCCTTGAGCGCGAACAACGCCAGCAGCGCGGCGAGACTGAGAGCCGACGTGACTGCGAACGTATAGCCGCCAAGTGGCGAGATCAGAAATCCGAATACCAGGGGCGCGATCGCTTGCGACAGTCGCGACGGCGCGCCGAGCAGCCCCAGCCGGTAGCCGTAATCCTTAGGACCGAATATCGCGAGCGGCAGCGTACCGCGCGCTATCGTCAGGATGCCGTTGCCGGCACCATGCAGCAGCGCGAAGATGCCGGCGAAGCCGCCGCCGAACAGGCCGATGACGCAGGCGCCCAAGGGGTGCGTGATGCAGGCCAATCGCGCCGACCATAGCGGATGGAAGCGCTTGAGCAGGCTCGCTTCGACAATCCGTGCCGCCACCTGCGCCGGGCCGATCAATGCGCCCGCCGCGATCGCCTGTGTCTGCGTCGCGCCCAACGCCTCCAGAATTCGCGGCAAATGCACCGCCATCGCGGACGTGACGCTCCAGGCGGCCGCGAAGGCAAAGGCGAGCAGCACCATCGCGCGGTCGATCGGAATATGCGGCTTTGGCGTGTCGGCCGCGATCCGATGCTCGCTCTTCAGCTTGGGGACCACGAAGCCGTTGAGCGGCAGGCAGATCAGAATGTGCGCCGCCGCCCAGCCGAAGCAGGTCCAGCGCCAGCCGATGGTTGCGAGGCCCCACGCGGTGAGCGGCCAGCCGATCGTGCTGGCAAATCCCGCGATCAAGGTGATGCCGGTGATGGAGCGGCGGGCGGTGTTGCCATAGATGCGCCCGAGTGCCGCGAAGGCCGCATCATACAGGCCAAGGCCCATGCCGACGCCGAGCAGCAGCCAACTTGCGGCCATCAGAACGCAGCCTTGCGAAAGCCCGAGCAGGATCAGGCCGGACGCCAGAATCAGGTTGGACGCGCAAAGCACTTCGCGCCCGCCCATGCGGTCGATCTGGCGGCCGACGCGGGGACCGAGCAGTCCTGATATCACGAGCGCCATCGAGAACGCGGCGAACAGCCAGTTCGTGGATATGCCGAGGTCACGTGCAATCGGGTCCGCGAGAATCGCGGGCAGATAATAGCTCGACGCCCAAGCCAGGGTTTGCGTGGTGCCGAGCGCGACGATCAAAACATTATCTGCACGGCGGCTCATCTAGCGTGCGCACCCGGCGTCCTCGGCGGAATCACTTCGCCGTCTTCCTTGACGAATCGGCCGATGTCGGCAACGGCGAGGAGATCAAGGACGGCCTCGGACGGCCGGCACAGCTTCACGCCTTTCGGCGAGACGACGATGGGCCGATTGATCAGGATCGGATGCGCCATCATGAAATCGATCAATTCGTCATCGCCCCATTTCGGATTGGCGAGATCCAGCTCGGCATAGGGCGTGCCTTTCTCGCGGAGCAGCGCACGCGGCGCGATGCCCATGGCAGCGATCAGCGCGATCAGCGTGTCGCGCGAGGGAGGAGTCTTGAGATATTCGACGATCTCGGGCTCCTCCCCGCTTTGGCGGATCATGGCCAGGGTGTTGCGCGACGTCCCGCAATCGGGATTGTGGTAGATCGTGATCGTCATCGGACTGCTTCCTTGGTGGTTTCGGCGCCCCGCAATAGCCAGGTCATGAATGCCAGCGCGACCATGGCCCCCAAAACCTCGGCGACGATGAATCCCGGCAGATCCTGCGCGCGGATGCCCGAAAACGTGTCGGTGAACGATCGCGCGATGGCGACGGCCGGATTGGCGAAAGACGTGGATGCGGTGAACCAGTACGCGGCCGTGATGTAAAGCCCGACCAGCCAAGGAATTGCGGCCTCACGAAACCGGAGGCCACCAATGATCGTTGCGACCAGTCCGAACGCGGCGACGAATTCGGCGAACCATTGCGGAAATCCCGTCCTTGCCTTGGCCGAGAACTCCAGGAGCGGCAGGCCGAACATGGCGTGCGCGACCATTGCGCCCAGGATTCCCCCGAGCACCTGCGCCGCGACGTACTGCGCGGCATGCGGCGGACGGAGCTCGCCCTTGAGCATGAAGACCAGCGTGACCGCCGGATTGAAGTGCGCGCCGGATATTGGCCCAAGGATCGTGATCAGCACCACCAGAATGGCGCCGGTCGGAAGGGTGTTGCCGAGCAGCGCCAACGCCACGTCCTTGGTCAGCGTCTCGGCCATGATGCCGGAGCCAACGACGGTTGCGACCAGCAGCAAGGTACCGAGGCCCTCGGCCACAAGGCGCCGCGGCAGGTCGAAGCCGCGCATCAGGCCCGCGCCTTCTTCTTGGCCGTGGACGGCCCGCACCGGGCATCGGCGAGCGCCGGCGCGCAGATTTCCGGGTGGCCCGCGCAGCAATCCTTCATCAGAAAGCCGATGAGATCGCGCAAGCCGGTGAAATCCGCCGAGTAGATGATCGAACGCGCCTCGCGACGCGGCACGATCATGCCGGCATGCTCGAGGTCCTTCAGATGAAACGACACATTGGATGGCGACACTTCGACCGCCTCGGCAATCGCGCCTGCCGCCATGCCATCCGGGCCGGCCTGTACCAGCAACCGCACGATCCGCAGCCGCGTTTCCTGCGACAGCGCGGCGAAAGCGGTTCGGGCTTGACGCTCCTCCATCTTTCGATAATCCTACAATTCAAGAATCATTGAAATGAGGATAGCAGCCATGGACACGCTTGCCAATACCCGATCGCCCGTCGGCGCCCTGCTGCCGGTCGAAGAGCTCTCGTCCGCAGCGCTGCTTTCCGGCCTCGAGGCGCACAAGGAAAAGCCGCTGATCTTCAGTTACGACGGCCGGGATGTCCGCCCCAGCTACCACGTGACCGAGGTCAAAACCGGCTCATTCAGAGGGCTCGATTGCGGCGCGAACCCCGAGAGCTGGAACGAGACCTTCATTCAGCTCTGGGACATCGAGGAGGAAAACCGGGGCTACATGCCGGCCGGGAAGTTCCTTGCGATCATCCGCAAGGTCGATGAGGCGGTCGGCCTCGATCCGCAAGCCAAGCTGACATTTGAAGTCAGCGATGGCATTCGGCCGATGCAAATCTATCGCGCGGAACGCATGGATGCCGGCGACGCCGCGATCCGCGTCTATCTCTCGGCGCGTCCATCGAGCTGCAAGCCGCGCGACCGATGGCTGCAGGAACAGCAGTCTTGCTGCACGCCGAAGGCCAAGCAGCCGTGCTGCGGTTGATGGAGTTTCGGCGAATGCCGTTCCCTCGAAAATGTCACGATATCGCGGGCACGGGTTGATCACGCAAGCGCGGGCCTGATTGCGAAACCATCAGGCAGTCGTCGGTTGAAGCCGACGCTCCCAGGGCAGCTTGGGGACCTTTAACGCAAACGCCCCATCACCCAGCAACGCCTGGACGGCCAGCATGATCGCCCACACCAACGGCATCTCCCAGCCCGCTTCCGTGAACCAGTAGCCCTTTCGAAGCATCCAGAAGTGGGTTGCGCCAAGCATCATGGGGATCGTGTAGATGCTCACCCAGCGCGTATAGATGCCAAGCAGCAGCAGAAGCGCCGATCCGAATTCGGCGCTTAGAGCGTAGGCAAGAACCCATTCAGGATAACCGAGTTTGGAAAGGCCGTTCCACCACAGGTTAATCGGCTTGAGCACGCATTTGCCGTAGAGATGAGCAATGAAAAGTCCGGCAAGCGTAACGCGGAGCAAAAGGGCAGCATAAGGCGCAGTTCTCTGATCGATCATGCATACCTCCCAAATAGAAGTCTGTCGCAATCGCAGAACAACGATGACCAGCTGGCCTAGCGCCCCGGTCGCGAGCTATCCGCCCTCATCGAAGCGAGCCAATGCTCCCTCGATGAGTTCGATCTCCTCCGCGAGGGTGTCGTTCACGACCGATGGCCCGAAACCTGGGACGCTATGGGTTCGAACATCGTCCAGCAGGTGTTGGCGATGGTCTCTGAGCTGTTCCAGCGCTTGACGGTTCTTCAGCAACACGTAACCGGCAATGATCTGCTCGATGGCCTTCATGGGAAATCCACGCTTCAAAATGGGAACGTACTGCAATGCTTCAATTAAAGCGGCCAAACCGCCTTGCTGGCAAGTACTAGTCCAGTGAGATCGTGCCGCGAGCGAGGGCCCCGTTGCCGTCTCCCCGCACGACACCGGTGTTGTGGCCGGCATGCGCGATCAATTGGCCGACAATGACGTCGCGCGCTACATATCAGCTTACGCCGCCGTCGGCTCGCTCGACAGCGCGGCGAACACCGTCTCCGGCGAATGGGCGATCACGGCGAGCAGCGCGCGGGCGGGTCCCCGCGGCGCGCGCTTGCCCTGCTCCCAGTTGCGGATGGTTTCCACGGGTACGCCGAGCTTGGCGGCGAATTCGAGCTGGGTGAGTTGGGCCCGGCGGCGCAGATCGCGCACGGCGGGTTGCGAGGCTGAAGGCTGCATCGCCGCCTCGGCCGGATGTGCGGGCGCGAGCGGGATTTCCTGCCCGTCGCGCAATTCGACGATCCGTCCGTCCGCCTTGAGCCGCAAGCGCTGCATGATGGCCCCGTGATGGCCCCTTGGAGATAGGAGCATCATCCGCCAACCCCGTTAAGGCGCGATTAACGATAAACGCGCCCGCCGGCGCCCCCGTCATGCATGATCTTGTCGGAAAACCGCTTCGCACTTTTCCGGATCATGCGCTATTTCAGCCCGAACCACAGCGTGGCGATGCCGAGAAACGAGAAGAAGCCGACCACGTCGGTGACGGTCGTGACGAAGGTGCCGGAGGCGACCGCGGGGTCGGCGCGCACCCGTTCGAGCACCATCGGAATCAGGATGCCGCCGAGCGCGCCGGCGACGAGGTTGCAGATGATGGCAAGTCCGATCACGATGCCGAGGCCGGGGATTTTGAACCAGGCCACCGCGGCGATGCCGGTGATGACGGCAAAGGCGAGCCCGTTGACGAGCCCGACCATGGTCTCGCGCAGCACCACGCGCGTCGCGTTGAACGCGCCGAGCTCGCGGGTGGCGAGCGCGCGCACCGCGACCGTCATGGTCTGGGTCGCGGCATTGCCGCCCTGGCTCGCCACGATCGGCGCCAGCACCGCGAGCGCCACCATCTTCTCGAGCTGGCCCTCGAACAGGCCGAGCACCGAGGAAGCCAGGAACGCGGTGGCGAGATTGACCAAGAGCCAGTTGAAGCGGCCGCGGGCGATGGTCCAGACCGTGTCGGACAGCTCTTCAGGATGGGTAACGCCGCCCAGCGCCTTGAGGTCCTCGTCAGCCTCCTCCTCGATCACGTCGACGACGTCGTCGATGGTGATCACGCCGACCAGCCGCTCGGTGGTGTCGACCACGGGAGCCGCGACCAGATTGTACTTGCCGAACATCCGCGCGACCTCTTCCTGGTCTTCCAGCGCGGAGACCCGGCGGCGGTCCTCGTCGATCAGGTCCTTGACCGGAACCGGGCGGCGGGTCCGCAGCAGCGCGTCGAGCGGCACCGCGCCCAGTAAGTGCTTGTCGGCGTCGACCACATAGATCTCGTAAAAGCGGTCCGGCAGATCGGGCGTGTCGCGCATGTAGTCGATCGCCTGCCCGACCTTCCAGTCCGGCGGCACCGCGATGAACTCGGTCTGCATGCGCCGACCGGCGGAATTCTCCGGATACAGCAGGCTCCGCTCGATGTCCTCGCGCTCGGCCGCCGGCAGCTTCTCCAGGATCTCTTCCTGGTCCTCCTCGTCGAGGCTTTCCAGCAGCTCGACGGCGTCGTCGGATTCGAGCTCGCGGACGCCCTCGGCAACGGTCTCCGGCTCGAGCTCCTCGAGGATCTCCTCGCGGACCGTCTCGTCGACCTCGTTGAGCGCCGAGAAGTCGAAATCCGTGCCGGTGATCTCGACCAGGGTGACGCGGTCGTCGGGCTCCAGCGCCTCGATCAGGTCGCCGAGATCGGCCTCATGCAGTTCCGCCACCACCTCGCACAGCAGGGGCCGGTCGGCGGCATGGATGGCCCGGGTGATGCCCGCGACGAATTCGGGGCGGAGCTGGCCCTCCTCGTCCCGCATCGGCATCCGGGCGAGCGGGTCGGCCTCGGCAACGTCGATATTCTCGGCCATGCCGTGATTCGCCGGTTTGACAGGAGTGGAAAAAGTGCTCTGATGAGTGCGGAACGGATTACCTAATCGACGGTGCCGAGTGCAATGAAAAATATTGCAATGAGAAACATGTCGAGCGGACCACGGTCAATCGTCACCGTCCTCGCGACGCTGCTCGCGCTCGCGCCTGTTGCGCTGATCCCGATCGCGCCGCTTGCGCTGATCGGCCCGGCGCAGGCTGCCGAATGCCCGCGCAAGGACGCGCTCGGCACCTCGCGTGTGCTCGAGGTCGATCCTGCGACCTATCCGCGCGTCGGGCTGAAGAGCTTTCCGCAAACCCTGCCGCTTCGGGATGGCGAGGTCGTGCTGACCTTCGACGACGGGCCGACACCTGGCGTCACCGACAAGGTGCTGACGGCACTTGCAACCGAATGCGTGCAGGCCACCTTCTTCATGGTCGGCCGCAACGCGGCCGATCATCCCGACATGGTCCGCAAGATCGCGCGCCTCGGCCACACCATCGGCTACCACACGTGGGACCATCCACATTCCAACAAACTCCCGACGGATCAGGCCGAAGCGAACATCAATCGGGGGATCGAAGCAGTCCAAACGGCCTTACGCGGCATCGCGAGCACGGTCCCGAGCACGCCGTTCTTCCGGTTCCCCTATTTCGAGTCGACGCCCGCTTTGCTCGAGCGCCTGGAAAAGCGCGGTATCGCGGTGTTCGGCGCCGATTTCTGGGCCAGCGATTGGAACAAGATGACCCCCGAGGAGGAACTCAAGCTGCTCACCGGGCGGCTCGAGGTCCATCGCAAGGGAATTATCCTGCTGCATGACCCGCAGATGCGGACAGCCGAGATGCTGCCGGCCTTCTTGAGGTATCTGCAGGAGCATAATTATCACGTCGTCCACATCGTCCCGGCGGCGATGAAGACCGTGTCTGACCGGACACATTGAACCCGGGACCCAAGGTGGATTACAGACCGTTAAGGCGGCATGCATGGGGCCGCACCTAAGGATTCGTCAGTGCGTTTGGAATGCGGCCGAGATGCGATGATTGCAGACGTCCTGGTGATGATCCGGAAGCGGTCGCGGACCGTGATCCTCGCGGCGCTGCTGGGCTGCTGCTTGATGACGCCGCAGGCCGGCCTCGCCGCGGATTGCCCGGGTAACCCCAACGCGCTCGGCACCTCGCGGACCATCGTCGTCGATCCCAGGGAACATCCGCGGATCGGCACCATGCAGTATCCGGAGACGCTGCCGCTCGCCGATCACGAGGTGGTGCTGACCTTCGACGACGGGCCGCTGCCGAAATACAGCAACCAGGTGCTCGCTATCCTCGCCAGCCAATGCGTCAAGGCGACCTTCTTCACCATCGGCTCCCAGGCCCGGTTCAATCCGGAGGGCGTGCGCAAGCTGGTCGCCGCCGGGCATACCGTCGGCACGCACAGCCAGAACCATCCGCTGACGATGAACAAGATGCCGCTCGAGCGCGTGCGGCAGGAAGTCGACGACGGCATCGCCTCGACGCTCGCCGCGCTCAACGGCGACAAGAGCAAGCTCGCGCCGTTCTTCCGGATCCCCGGCCTGATGCGCGCCGATATCCCCGAAGCATATCTGGCGTCACACGGCATCCAGGTCTGGAGCGCCGACTTCCCGGCTGACGACTGGCGCCATATCTCGCCGCAGCGGGTCTACGACCTTGCGATCCAGCGGATCGAGGCCAAGCACAAGGGCATCCTGCTGCTGCACGACATCCAGCCGCGCACCGTCGCGGCGCTGCCGCGCATCCTCAACACGCTGAAGGAGCGCGGCTACCATATCGTCCATGTCGTGCCCGCGACAGCGGACCGCCCGGCGACGCCGACCGAGCCGCAGCAATGGTTCATGCGTCCGCCGACCGAGACGGTCGCGATCACGCGCTGGCCCAAAATTCCGAATTTCGTCTTCACCGCGACGCGGACGCTGCCGGCCCCGGTGTTTGCCGACACGGATTGGCGCGATGCCGACATCCTCGATCACGCGCAGCGCGCGCGCGTCGGCGCATCGGTCCGCACGCTTTGGCCGCAGCCGCAGCCTGCCCAGTTGGCGTCGGCCTCGACATTGCCGATACCGGCCGGTGACGTGTTTCGCATTCCCGAAGCGCTGGACGTGACCCTGCTCGCGGCCCGCTCGGCGGCCGATCGCCGCCTCGCACAGCGTGCAACAGCTGCTGTCCCCGGCGTCGGCGCACCGCGCGCGCAGGCGATCTCCGCGCGCCAGGCCAGGCATCCGAAGCAGGCCGCGCATCAGATTCCCGCTGCGGCTCACGGCCGACTTCACGCCGCGCCGCTGCGTGTCGCACCGCCGGCCGCGAGCAATGCGTCGGTCCACGTCGCCAGGCGCACCCCGCGCGCCGAGGCCTCGGCGGCCAGCAAGCGCGTGCCTGACTAGCGCGCGATCTAGCTGACCACGATCTTGGCGACGCAGAGCAGGATCACCAGCGCCAGGAAGAAGATGTCGATATAGGATTTGATCTCGCCGGCATGCCTGAGCGCGGTGACGTCGGCGACGATCTGCTTGCGCGAGGCCACGGCATTGGGCCCCTCGCCGACCGCAGCGGCGAGCCGCCGCGTCTCGCCTTCAAGACGCTCGATACGCTGGAAGAAATAGAACGAGCGCAGGCCGGACAGGGCATGCATCGTTGCATAGACCAGGACCAGGATCGCGACCGTCGCGCGCTGCTCGTATTTCTCCAGCAGGTTCGGCGTGAAATAGACCAGTCCCAGGAACACGAAGTTGGAGAGGACACGGTACACGTAGCTAGCAAAGATCATCGAGATCTCCGGGTGGGGGCAGGCTTGCGGCCGCGCGGTCGGGAGACGCGGCGGCCTCCGGTCGGCAGCGCCACACCGGCAAAAGGCCATGCATCCGCGAATCTACCTGACCGGTGTTACAGGACCGCATCGACCGGCGCCTTCACGTCGCGCGCCGGCACTCGTCGGACCTGCCCCGGGGCGCGGGGCCGGCACCGCCAGGCCGCGGCCACGCTTCGAAAAATCCAGCGATTTCAAGGATCAACTGAGGTATGGTGCGCTCGGAGGGACTCGAACCCCCACGGTGTTACCCACTGCCACCTCAAGGCAGCGCGTCTACCAATTCCGCCACGAGCGCTAAGGATGTCGGATGGAACCCTAAGGCGCCGCCGCATCGAGGGGGCCATGTAACAAATCACGGATGCAGGGACAAGGCGCTTGATGCGTGAATTAACTGCGAACCCCGGGAGATTTCGGCAGCATCTGCTTGACCTCCACCGCAATCCGGTTGCGGTCGACCAAGACGACGCCGCTGGCCACCGGCAGGTTGTTGGCGAGGATCTTGACCTCGTCGGCCTCAGTGGCATCCAGTTCGATGATGGCGCCGCGGGATAGCCGCATGACCTGGTGAATCGGCATGGTGGTCGTGCCGAGGACCACCATGAGATCAACGCTGACTTTATCGAGGGTGGGCACTTCTGAACCGCCGAGCGGGAACTAAATTGTGGGTTCACCTGACCACGTTAGGGTTAGCTAATGGTTAACGACCGCCAAAGCCTGGATTTGACGACCTTTGCCCGCCCTTCGGGCGGCGAAGCGGTCGAATGGCGGATCGCGGACCGTCCGATGCCCTACCCCGATTCGCTCGCCGAGATGGACGCAAGGGTGGCGGCGATCGCCGAGGGCTCGACGCCGGAACTGGTGTGGTTGCTCGAGCATCCGCCGCTCTACACTTCCGGCACCAGCGGCAAGGCCGACGACTTGCTCGACCCGCGCTTTCCGACCTTCCAGAGCGGCCGCGGCGGCCAGGTCACCTATCACGGCCCGGGCCAGCGCGTTGCCTATGTGATGCTCGACCTCAAGCGGCGCCGGCCCGATGTGCGCGCCTTCGTCGCCTCGCTGGAGGAATGGATCATCCGCACGCTCGCCGCCTTCAACGTCCGCGGCGAGCGCCGCGAGGACCGCGTCGGGGTCTGGGTGCGGCGCCCGGACAAGGGGCCGGGCCATGAGGACAAGGTCGCCGCGATCGGCGTGCGGCTGCGCCGCTGGGTCTCGTTCCACGGTATCGCGATCAATGTCGAGCCCGACCTCTCGCACTTCCAGGCGATCGTGCCCTGCGGCGTGGTCGATCCGCGCTACGGCGTCACCTCGCTGGTCGATCTCGGACTGCCGGTCACGATGGCGGATGTCGACATCGCGCTCCGGCAGGCATTTTCCGAGGTGTTCGGGGACACCGCAGCGCGCCTGCCGGAAGCGACGTTGTAAGGCTCACGCCGCTTTCTGCGGCGCGACCTCGAGCTTGCCGGCGATGTAGCGGCGCTCCTGGGTCAGTCCGCCGAAGCCGTAGGCATCGCCCTTCACCTCATCGACATGGGCGTAGCTCTCGGTATGGAGCGGCCCGAGCAATTCACCCATCCGCTTGAACAGCGCCGCGAGATAGGCCGCCTTCTCGTCCTTGGTGTTGGTGCCTTCGGTAACGTGGATGTCGAGCCAATAGCTCGCGAGCCCCTGCTCGGCGAGCGACTTGCCGCCGGCGAACCAGTCGGCCGCGTCGGCGGACTTCACGATGATTGCAGTGACCTTGGGATCCTTGTGCAGAATCCCTGCGGTCAGGTCCGACACGGCAGCGGCGATGTCGGACTTCAGCGACGGCCTCTCGCGGGAAGTCGCATAGGTGACGGTGATGAGCGGCATGATCGGTCTCCTTGAACTCGGTTGGCGCGCGGTCAATCGCGCCTCCTCTAGCTAGACCCTTACGTATCATCTTGGTATCTTATCTATCTGGATAGCAATGATAACGTCTCTTGATCATGACGACGACGCTCGATATCGACACCGTGCAGGCCTTCCTCCTCGTCGCCAAGCTGCAGGGCTTCACCCGCGCGGCCGAGGCACTCGGCACCACGCAGGCGGCGATCAGCATGAAATTGCAGCGGCTCGAAGCCGTGCTCGGCAAGCGGCTGGTCGAGCGCTCGCCGCGCGCGGTGCGGCTGACCGCCGATGGCGCGGCCTTCCTGCACCACGCCCGCGCGCTGATCGAGGTACATGACCGCGCGCTGTCCGGCGAGACACCGGCGCGGCAGCGGTTGACGCTCGGGATCAGCGATCACGCCGCGGGGCCGGAACTCGTGCCGCTGCTGGAGCGGCTGCACGCAATGGCGTCCCAGCTCGCGCTCGCCGTGACCATCGGCTTCTCGCGCGAGATGCTCGACGCCTACGATGCGGGCGAACTCGACGCCGTGATCGCGCGCCAGGAAGGCGGCCGACGTGGCGGCGAGAAACTGGCCGAGGACGAATTCGGCTGGTTCGCGGCCAAGCGCCTCGTCTGGCCGCCCGGCGATGCGCTGCCGCTCGCAACACTGGCACCGCCATGCGGCGTGCGCGCCCTTGCCGTGCGCGCGCTCGACAAGGCCGGCATCGCGTGGATCGAAGGCTTCGTTGGCGGCGGCGTCACGGCGGTGGTCGCGGCCGCGCTCGCAGGCCTTGCCGTCGCCCCCCTCGTCCGCCGCATCGCGCCGCCGGGCCTGATCGACATCGGGCCCACGCACAAGCTGCCGCGGCTCGGCGCGTCAAAGGTGATGCTGCATTCGAAGGTGAGCGATCCCGCGAAGCTCGCGGCGTTGCGGACGCTGGCGGCAACATTTCGGAGCGTTGCCGCCGCGGCGTAGCACGCGCGAGAACACCGGCTATCCCAACCTCCTCACAAGATCGCCTCGAAAGCGCTGCGCAAGGTTTCGTGGCGGAACACAAAGCCGTTGCTGAGCGCCTTGTTCGGCAGCACGCGCTGGCCGCCGAGCAGCAGCTCGTTGGCGAAGTCGCCACCGACGCCGCGGAGCAGCGCGGCAGGCACGCGGAAGATCGCGGGCCGGTGCAAGCGGCGTCCGAGTTCCTCGGCGAATTTCGTGTTGCTCACCGGGATCGGTGCCGTCGCATTGACCAGGCCGGACAGTTCGGGTCTTGCGATCACATGCGCGATCAGCCTGACGACCTCAGCCGTCATGTCGATACGCGAGGCGATGATCTTGGGACGCTTGGCTTCAGTCCAAAAACCGAGGCGTTGGCGGGAGCGGATCGCTGGTTCATACTTCGGCGGCCTCGGGCCGTGACGGCCAAGGCTGGCCCGCTTTCGAAGGAACGCGTCATGACGGCCCCTCTTTCCGACAAGGTGTTCGCTGGATCGGTCCCGCAGCTCTACGACCGGCTCATGGTGCCAATGATCTTTGCACCCTATGCCCGAGACCTCGCGCAGCGCATCAAGAACCATCGGCCGCGTGACCTGCTGGAGATTGCGGCGGGCACCGGCGCCGTCACGACCGTCCTGGCGACGGAATTGCCCGACACCAGTATCACCGGCACCGACCTCAACGAGCCGATGCTGGCGCAGGCGAAAACGCACCTCGCGGGCAAAGCGAACATCAGCTGGCAGCAGGCTGACGCACTGTCCCTCCCCTTTGGCGATGCGAGCTTCGATATCGTCGCCTGCCAGTTCGGCGCGATGTTCTTCCCTGACCGTGTCAAGGGTTACGCCGAAGCGCGGCGTGTGATCAGGCCCGGCGGACGTTTCTTCTTCAACGTCTGGGACAAGATCGAGGAGAACGATTTCGCCGACGTCATGCAGCAGACGATGCATCGGGTGTTTCCAAACAATCCGCCGCAATTCATGGCGCGGACGCCGCACGGCTATCACGATCCGTCGCGCATTCACGCCGACCTGATCGCTGCAGGCTTCCGCGACATTGCCATCGAAATGGTCACCAATCGCAGTCGCGCCGGCTCGCCACAGGATGCCGCTCTCGCCTACTGCCAGGGCACGCCGATGCGCGGTGAGATCGAGGCGCGGGGGCAGCCCGGTCTCGAGGCTGCAACGCAGCGTGTGGCAGAGGCGTTGGCACACCGCTTCGGCAACGGTGCTATCGAGGGAAAGATTCAGGCGCTGGTGATCTCGGCGGCTTAGAGCGTCGGCAGGAGCGCGAACCGCTCGCCCGCCCCGCGCAGGTTCAAAAGGTCGGACGAGCCGGCACCTGCCTGCACACTGTCGACGAGCGCCGATGACGGCCCGCGCCAGCAGGCCGCGATCATGTCAGCGACAACGGCCTCGGGGCCAGCGAACACCGCCTCAACGCTGCCGTCGCGGCGATTGCGGACCCAGCCTTCGAGGCCGCGCGAGTTCGCCTGCTCGTCCACCCACGCACGATAGCCGACGCCCTGCACGCGGCCGCTGATCGTGACATGGCGGATCACACCGCTCATTTTCTCAGGCCGAGGAACTCGCCGCTGCGCGCCCTGGTCTGCACCTCGCGCATCACGCGGCTCGTCAGTTCGGACGAGGCGATGCCTTTCAGATTCTTCGGCGAGGTGCCTTCGCGCAGCGCCTTCAACGTCTCGTAGACGGCCTGGGTTGCGGCCGCGAACGGCGCGTGGCCCTGCAGCGCAATCCTGACGCGCTGGCTTGCCAGATAATCCAGCGCGGTCATCTCCTCCGGCGCGCCGCCAAGCACGATCGGCAGCGTCGTCGCGGCTGAGAGCGCCTCGAGTTCGCCGCGCGACGTGATGCCGGTGAAGAACAGTCCATCGACGCCGACTGCCTCATAGGCCCTGGCGCGCGTGATCGAGTCAACGAGATCAGTGATCGAAACGGCGCCGGTCCGGCCCAGGATGACGAGCGATGGATCGCTGCGGCCGTCAAGCGCGGCCTTCATCTTGCCGACGCCCTCCTCGAGCGGGATCAGCTGCGGCTTGGCTTGGCCGAACGCCTGCGGCAGCAACGTGTCCTCGATGGTAAGGCCGGCGGCACCGGCAGCTTCGACCTCCTGGACCGTGCGGCGAACGTTGAGCGCATTGCCGTAGCCATGGTCGGCATCGACAAGCACAGGCAAGGTCGACGCACGCGACATCCGGCGCACCTGCTCGGCGAATTCCGTCAGCGTGATCAGCGCAATATCGGGATCGCCGAGCACGGCGAGCGATGCCACCGAGCCGCCGAACATGCCGAGCTCGAAACCGAGATCCTCCGCAATCCGGATCGAGGTCGCGTCATAGACCGAGCCCGGGCGGATGCAGGTTGATCCGTTGAGAATCGATCGCAGTGCTTCGCGGCGTTCGCGGAAGGCCATGTATTCCTCTCCATCCACGTCATTGCGAGGAGCGAAGCGACGAAGCAATCCATTGTGTACGAGGAGAGATGGATTGCTTCGCTGCGCTCGCAATGACGAGTCTAGGCGAACTCCAGGATCAGTGCGTCGACCGCGAGCGTGGCACCGGCGGCGGCGTGGATCTTCTTGACCGTGCCGTCACGCTCAGCGCGCAACACGTTCTGCATCTTCATGGCTTCCACCACCGCGAGCGTCTCGCCGGCCTTGACCTCCTGGCCCTCGGTCACCGCGATCGACACCACGAGCCCGGGCATCGGACACAGCAACTTCTTGCCGGTGTCGGCGGCCGAGGTCACCGGCATCAGCCGCGCCGAGGTCGCCTCGGTCTCGGTGAAGACATAGACCGGCACCTCATAGCCTTGATGCGCGAGGCGGAAGCCGTTGTTGATCGCGCGTACTTGCACCGCGACAAAATTGCCGTCGATGGTGCCCTGCCACACCGGCTCGCCCGGCGCCCAGCTCGACACCAGATTGTGCGGATTGCCCGGCAACCCGTCGGCGCCGATGAAGCGCACCGCGATGGCGTCATCCTCGCGCGCGACGTCGAGCGCGATTTCGGCGCGATCGAGCCACACCGCGCGGCGGCGCTCGCGCTGCACCACGCGGCCGCCCATCTGGCCGGAAATCTGCCGCTTGCGCTCGCCCAGCACGTGATCGATCGCGGCACCGACCGCCGCGAGCCGCCGCGCGATCTCGCCCTCGGGTGCGCGCGCGGAGAATCCCTTCGGGAATTCTTCCGCGATGAAGCCGGTCGAGAGCCGGCCCTCACGCCAGCGCGGATGGTTCATCAAGGCCGACAGGAACGGAATGTTGTGCCTGATGCCGTCGACATAGAAGGCGTCGAGCGCGGTCGCCTGCGCCTCGATCGCCGCGGCCCGCGACGGGGCATGGGTGACGAGCTTGGCAATCATCGGATCGTAGTGGATCGAGATCTCGCCGCCCTCCTGCACGCCGGTGTCGTTGCGGATCGTGATGCCGTCATGGCTCGCCTCGGCCGGCGGGCGGTATTTCACCAGGCGGCCGATCGAGGGCAGGAAGTTGCGGAACGGATCCTCGGCATAGACGCGGGACTCGACCGCCCAGCCGGTCAGCGTGACGTCGTTCTGCGCGAGCGCAAGCTTCTCGCCGGCGGCGACGCGGATCATCTGCTCGACGAGGTCGATGCCGGTGATCAGCTCGGTGACCGGATGCTCGACCTGCAGGCGGGTGTTCATCTCCAGGAAGTAGAAGCTCTTGTCCTGGCCGGCGACGAATTCCACGGTGCCGGCCGAATCGTAGTTCACCGCCTTGGCCAGCGCGACCGCCTGCTCGCCCATCTTGCGGCGGGTCTGCTCGTCGAGGAGCGGCGACGGCGCTTCCTCGATGACCTTCTGGTTGCGGCGCTGGATCGAGCACTCGCGCTCGCCGAGATAGATCACGTTGCCATGCTTGTCGCCGAGGATCTGGATCTCGATGTGCCTGGGATCGACGATGAACTTCTCGATGAAGACGCGGTCGTCGCCGAACGACGACTTCGCCTCGGCCTTGGCGAGGTTGAAGCCTTCGGCGACCTCCGCCTTCGAATGCGCGATGCGCATGCCCTTGCCGCCGCCGCCGGCGGAGGCCTTGATCATCACGGGGTAGCCGATCTCGTCGGCGATCTGGACGGCGTGCTTGTCGTCCTCGATCACACCGAGATGGCCGGGCACGGTCGAGACCTTGGCCTTGGCAGCGGCCTTCTTGGATTCGATCTTGTCGCCCATCGCGGCGATGGCGCCGGGGTTCGGGCCGATGAAGACGATGCCGGCGGCTTCCAGTGCGCGCGGAAACGCCTCGCGCTCGGACAGGAAGCCGTAGCCGGGATGCACCGCCTGCGCGCCGGTCTTGCGGCAGGCATCGACGATCTTGTCGATCAGAAGATAGCTCTCGGCAGCGGCGGGCGGGCCGATCAGCACGGCGTCGTCGGCCATCTCGACATGCAGCGCGTCGCGGTCGGCCTCGGAGTAGACGGCAACCGTCTCAATCCCCATACGGCGCGCAGTCTTGATGACCCGGCAGGCGATCTCGCCGCGGTTGGCGATCAGGATTCGTTTGAACATGCTCTTCTTGCTTGGGCTTTGGGCAGGATTCCTCCCCGCGCAATCCGGCACGGGCGATTGGGCGTAACCACTCCGTGGTACAGGAAATTGCCCCGGAGGCAACGGTCTAATGCAGACCCGGCCCCGGCGCCTGGCCAGTCCTGACCTCATTCTCCAGGAATTCATTGGCCACGATCAGCGCCCGGATGGTCGCGCGCAAATTGCCGCCGCACGCGGAAATGGCCTGATCGACAGCCGCTTCCAGCCCGTCATCGTCATCAGATTCGGGCCGTGCAGACATCATGGGGCATCCGGGATTCAGGTGGCATATCATGTTCCTATTTTGTTCTCATGAAGTCAATCGGATCTTTGCTCTGAAGCTGTCTGCTCAGGCGCCTTTCGCTTGTGCCGGCAGCGCGCGAGGCATTGCAGCGTCCAGATGTCGGTGATGACATCGGCAATGATGGTGATGATGAACTCGGCCATGTCCGCATCCCTTCGATGGCAAGGTCCGGCCGTTTTACGTCGCGGAATGCCGATCGGGATGTGACGGCCCGCACGCATCTCGTGCGAACAGTCCTTGGTTGGATCGTACCTGCCTGTGCTAGAAGTTCGGCTGCCAGCCAAAGATCTGAAGTGAGAAAATGCGGTTTCGGAATCCGGTCATCACGACGCTTCTCCTGACATGCCTGTCCGCGAGCCCTGTCCTGTCTGCGACGGCTGCGCTGTCTGCGACCGGTGGCCTCTCGACCACGGCGATCGTCAAGGACGCCGGCACCGTTCAGCTCGGCAACACGGTTTATCGGCTCGACGGCATCGACGCGCCGGCGGCCGACCAGCTCTGCATCGACGAGCACGCCGACGTCTGGACCTGCGGGATTGAAGCGCGCGACCAGTTGACCAGACTGATCGGCGGCAAGCCGATTCACTGCGACGACATCGGCGTCGATCCGACCTTCAAGAAGCGCCGCCTCGGCGTCTGCAAGATCGAGGGCGATCCGACCAGCCTCAGCCAGGTGATGGTGCAGAAGGGCTACGCCCTCAACGTCGAGACATCGGCCACTGGCCGATTCAAGCCGGATCAAGCCACCGCCACGGACAATCGTGCGGGACTGTGGAAGGGCTGCTTCGTGGCGCCGCGCGATTTTCGTCTCGGCAGGAAGGACGGCGCCCTGCTCGGCAACGCCTGCCCGGCCGACCGCGACACGCAGATCCGCAATGCGCTCTTCCCCGACGACCTGCCGATGCCGGCAAGCTGCAACATCAAGGGCAAGTATGCCGTACGCGCCCGCGTCACCGGCAATGTCGGCATCTATCACCTGCAGGCGTGCCGCAGTTACCCCGGCCTCGGCAATCCGGATCGCTGGTTCTGCTCCGAGGAGGATGCGCAGGCCGCCGGGTTCCGCAGGGCCTATAATTGCCGCCCGCCCAAAGGCAAATGAAGGGCAAGTGACGGCCAAGTGATCGCCGCAAATCACGCTGGAAAAGCCGCCTCGTCCTGTGTGAAACTGCGCCGAGAGGTTGCCGGCGCGTATGACCCCACCCGATCCCGCTGATGTGCTCCCCGAGGCTGCGGCAGCCGAACGGCTGCGGCAGCACCTTGAGGAGATCGCGCGCGAACGCGATCGCGCCCATCGCGCGCTTCAGGAGCGCGAGGCCGAGCTGGCGCGGATCCAGCGTATCGCGCGGGTCGGCGGGCTCGAGATCGATTTCCGCGACGGCGTGCGCAACCGCCGCTCCCCCGAATATCTGCTGGTGCACGGCCTGCCGCCCGAGGAGGTCAACGAGAGCTATGAGAACTGGGTCGCACGCATCCACCCCGATGATCGCGAACGAACCATCAACCACCTGTTCGGCGTGCTCAAGGCCGGCGGCGAGGATTACACCGCCGAGTACCGCATCATCCGCCCGAACGACGGCGAGAGCCGCTGGATCCGTGTCGTCGCCAAGATCGACCGCGACCGCAGCGGCCGCGCGCTGCGGCTGGTCGGCGCCGATCTCGACGTCACCGACCAGATGCTGGCGCAGGAAACCCTGCGCGAGAGCGAGGAGCGCTTCCGCCTCATCGCCGACAGCGCGCCGGTGCCGATCTGGGTGACCAAGCTCGACCGCACCCGCTCCTTCGCCAACCAGGCCTATCTGGATTTCCTCGGCCTGCCGTTCGAGGAAGCGGTCGTGTTCGACTGGCGCAAAGCGCTGCACCCGGATGATCTGCCGAACATCCTGCAGGAGCAGATCACCGGCGAATTGTCGCTCAAGCCGTTCGTGCTCGAGGCACGCTATCGGAATGCCGCGGGCGATTGGCGCTGGCTGCGCTCGGAATCGCAACCGCGCTGGGACCCGAACGGCAAGCATATCGGCTTCATCGGCGTCGCCCACGACATCACGGCGGCCAAGGAAGCCGAGATCGAGCTGCGCAAGCTCAACGAGTCGCTGGAGCGGCGCATCCTGGAGCGCACGGCACAGCTCGAATCGCGCGAAGCGCAGACCCGCGCGATCCTGGAAACCAGCCATCAATATCAGATGTTGCTCAACCGAGATGGCGATCTGCTCTACACCAACCAGACCGCGCTGGCCGGCATCCGCGCCGCGGCCACCGACGTCGTCGGCAAACCGTTCTGGGACACGCCATGGTTCACTGCTACCGACGGCATCCCGCGCGTGATCCAGAATGCCTTTGCGACCGCGATGCGCGGCGAGGAAATCAAGATCGAGCTGCGGCTGCAGCTGCCGATCGGCGAGCGCTATTTCGATTTCGCGATGCGACCGCTGCAGGACCAGCACGGCACGATCGTCGGCGCGGTGCCGGAGGCCGTCGACATCACCGAACGGCGCCGCGGCGAGGACGCCCTGCGGCAATCGCAGAAGATGGAAGCGGTCGGCCAGCTCACTGGCGGCGTCGCGCACGACTTCAACAATCTGCTCACCATCATCCGCTCGGCGACCGACTTCCTGCGCCGCCGCGAACTGCCGGATGAACGGCGACGCCGCTACATCGATGCGATCTCGGAGACCGTGGAGCGGGCCTCCAAGCTCACCGCGCAACTCCTGGCGTTCGCGCGCAGGCAACCGCTCAATCCCGAAGTGTTCAATGTCGGGACGCAGGTCGATAGCGTGGTGCAGCTGATCCGCCCACTGGTCGGCTCGCGGATTCACATCGACGTCAGGATCGAGGATCCCGACTGCTTTGCGATCGCCGATATCGGTCAGTTCGAGACCGCGATGATCAACCTTGCGGTCAACGGCCGCGATGCCATGAACGGCGAAGGCCAGCTGACGATCGGCGTCAGGAAGGTCAAGCACATACCTGCCCTGCGCGCCCAGGCCTCGCGCAGCGGCGATTTCGTGACGGTCTCGATCCAGGATACCGGCACCGGCATCTCGCCGGAAAATCTCGACGCGATCTTTGAACCGTTCTTCACCACCAAGGAGGTCGGCAAGGGAACCGGCCTCGGACTGAGCCAGGCCTTCGGCTTCGTCAAGCAGTCCGACGGCGACATCGAGGTGACCAGCACGCCCGGGCACGGCGCGACCTTCACCATCTATCTGCCGCAGGCGATGCGCCCTGCGGACGCCAAGGTCGCGGCCAGCGCCGGCACCGAGCAGACCTCGATCGGCCGCGGCTATCGCGTCCTCGTGGTCGAGGACAACGACGATGTCGGCCAATTCTCCACCGAGCTGCTCGAGGATCTCGGCTATTCGGTCAGGCGCGCGGCAAACGCCAGCGCCGCGCTGTCGATCCTCTCCGAGAACGAGTTCGCCGCCGACCTCGTGTTCTCCGACGTGATCATGCCCGGCATGAACGGCGTCGAGCTCGCCGGAGTGATCCGCGATCGCTTTCCCGGCCTGCCGGTGGTGCTGACCAGCGGCTACAGCAACGTGCTCGCCGAGAATGCGCATAGCGGCTTCGAGCTGATCCAGAAACCCTATTCGGTCGAGGCGCTGTCGCGCACGCTGCGCAAGGCGATCGCCGAGCAGCGGGCGACCGTCTCAAAACCCTGATCCCGCCGCCGGCCGCGCGCTAATCGATCACCACATGGGCGACGCCGAGCTGAAGGATGCCGAGCGCACGCGCCGCCGTGGTCGAGACATCGATGATCCGTCCGCGAACGAACGGTCCGCGGTCGTTGACGCGGCAGCGGATCGATTTCCCGTGATAGGACACCGTGACCATGCTGCCGAATGGCCGCTTGCGATGCGCGCAGGTCATCTCGCCGCTCCTGCCGATGCCATGATAATAGGACGCAAGGCCACTCTCTGCGTTCGCCATGCATGAGGTAAATAGCAGCATGGCCGCGGACGTTATTGCGGTGTTCATTGATTGCCTGCCGGTCGAGCCCCGCAATGGAACGCGGCTCCACGATTTCGGTTCCGCGTCGGTCGCGCCGGCATGTCGATTTTTTGGAACTTTTCAGCGAGAAACGCTCAGGCGGCGTCCTCGACGCTATCGGCCGCAAGCAGCGTCCGGAGGTCCTGCGCAGGAACCGGCTTGCTGAACAGATAGCCTTGCATCTGCGTGCAGCCCAGCATCTGCACGGTGTCGCGCTGCTGATCGGTCTCGACGCCCTCAGCTGTCGTGATCATGTTGCGGTCGGCGGCGATCGAGACCACCGCGCGAATGATCGAGGCCGAGCCTGAGTTGCGGGTCACTTCCTTGACGAAGCTGCGGTCGATCTTGATCTTGTCGAACGGGAAGCGCTGCAGATATTGCAAAGACGAGTAGCCGGTGCCGAAATCGTCGAGCGCGATGTGGACACCGAGCGCTCGGAGCTGGCCGAGCGTGACCAGCGCCGCATCGTCGTCGGCGATCAGCACCGCCTCGGTGATCTCGAGTTCGAGCCTGCGCGGGTCGAGCCCGCTCTCGGCAAGCGCGCTCGCAACCTTGAGCGCCAGCGTCTCCGACTTGAACTGGATCGGCGAGACGTTGACCGCCAGGCGCACATGCGCCGGCCAGGCCGCCGCCTCGATGCAGGCGGTGCGCAACACCCACTGCCCGATCTCCTCGATCAGTCCGGTTTCCTCGGCGACCGGGATGAACCCCGCCGGCGAGATCATGCCGCGCACCGGATGCCGCCAGCGCAGCAACGCCTCGCAGCCGGTTACCTCGTCGCTGCGCAGGTCGACCAGCGGCTGATAGTGCAGCTCGAAGCGGTCCTCTGCCAACGCACTTCGCAGATCGGCCTCCAGCGCGCGGCGCAGATTGGCCTGCTTCTCCATCGCCGGATCGAAGAAGCGATAGGTCCTGCGCCCGGCGGCCTTGGCCGCGTACATGGCGAGGTCGGCGCATTTGAGCAGGCCGAACAGGTCGGAGCCGTGACGCGGGGCGATCGCGATGCCGATGCTGGCGTCGCTCGACAGCCAATGACCGTGGCTGTCGAACGGCGTACGCAGCGACTGATAGACGCGCGCGACCAGATCGCTGACGTCGTCGTCCGACATGATGTCATGCTGGACGATCGCGAACTCGTCGCCACCGAGGCGTGCGATGAAGTCGTTCGACCCGACCGACTGGCGCAGCTTCTCGGCCACGCGCCTCAGGAATTCATCGCCGATCGGATGACCCAGCGTGTCGTTGATCCGCTTGAACTCGTCGATATCGATGTAATGGATCGCGAACTCGGGGACGGTAGCCTCGCGCAGCAATTCTTCCGCGTGACGCTGGAACAGCGTCCGGTTCGGCAGATTGGTCAGGGCATCGTAATGCGCGAGATACTCGATCTGCGCCTGCGCACGCCGTCCGTCGGTGACGTCCTCGAGCGTGGTGGCCCAGCCGCCGTCAGGTGCACGCTTGTAGATCAGGCGGATGCTGCGGCCGTCGGGCGTCATGATCACCGAGTCCCGGATTTCATCACCCCTGGGATTGGTGAATCGCGCACAATATTCATCGACATCGCCGACGAATGAACCCAGCGCCTGGCGATGCAGGATCAGATCGCGCAGATGGCAGCCGGGCTTGGCGACATCGGACGACAGGCCGAACATGTCGATGTATCGCTGGTTGCAGATCACGAGCCGCGCCGAGGCATCAAACAGCAGAAGCCCCTGCGTCATGGTGTTGATGGCGGTGTCGAGATGTTGGCTCTTCTCGGACAGCCGGCGTTGGGCCGCATCGTGCTGCCGTCGCAGCTGACGGACGATCAGGAAGACCGCGAAGCTGATGACCAGTACCGCCAACACGGCTGCGCAGAATTGCAGCTTGGTCTGGGCGCGCCAGTCCTCCAGCGCGCTCGATGTCTTCGTGGTGGCGAGGATCAGGATCGGAAAATGCGACAGCGATCTGACCGCACCGACGTTCTCCTCGCCCGAGGCGCCGACGAACCGTCCCGACGTGTTGCCGCCAAAGCTGATGACCTTTTGGAAAACCGGCAGGTTGATGATGTTGCGGCCGATCACGCCGGCGTCCTGCGGATAGCGCGCGATGATGGTGCCGTCGCGGTGAATCATCGAAATCGCGGTGTCGCCGTTCAGTGCCAGCGAGGCAAGGAAATCCTCGAAATGGCTTGGCTCTACGCCGCGGCTCGCAAAGCCTATGATCTCGCCGTTGCGGCCGGTGATCTTGCGCGCAAAGATCGTGGTCCAGTTGCCCGTCACCTTGCTCGTCGCAGGTTCGACGATCACCGACGACGTCGGCCGTCCCGAGGTGAACTCCTGGAAATAGCGCCGTTCGGCAATGCTGATGTCGGGCACCGGCCACATCTCGGACGAGTTGATCAGCCATCCCTGGGCATTGAACAGATTGAGCCCGCCGACATGCGGCAGCGCGGCCAGCCGCGTGCGCAACATCTCGTGCGCGCTCAGCAGCGACATGTTCTTTTCGAACTGATCGGCAGTTTCGACCTGCTCCGACCGCAGATAGTTCACGATGTCGTCGTGGACATGCTGGAGGTCGCTGAGCTGCTGGTCGAAATGCCGCGACAGCAACAGCGCGGTGTTGTCGAGCTCGCGTTCGGACATCTCCAGCGCGCGCTCGCGAAACTGCAGCGCGAGATAGCCGGTGCCGAGCGTGATGGCGAGCACCAGCAGCGCGGCGCTCAGGACGAGCCACTGAATGGCGCCCATCCTGGTGGCGCGCAGCACACCCTTGATCGACAGCCGCCGGTGCTCCGGCTTCACGCTGTTCGTTGAGATAACCGACATTTTCCTGCCCCTGCGGGTGCCCTTGTACGGGAGCACAACCCAAGGGGTCGTTAGGAAAATCAGTTATCGGACTGTTAAGGTGGATGAGTACCTGAGCGCGATCCGCACGGGACGCCTCAGGACGCGACCGGCTCAGGCGACCCCGGTCGTCTCCTTCAGGCTGCAGTCGATCAACGCGCCCTCAATGCTGAATTTCGAGAATGGAGAGAACGGCGTCGCGGCCTTCAGCGCGGCGAAGAATTGCGAGTCGCCAGGACTCTTGAGGAGAAAACGGATGTGGCTGGCCGCCAGCGCATCACGCGACAGCCAGACGACGCCGGAGAACAGCGCCACGAGCATCTGCGCGTAAGCGCTGACGTCGGCGAGGCCGAGATCGTAAATCGGAGACACATTGATGAAACGCGCGCTGAGGGCCGGCGACGTATATCGGCTCATCAGGAGACGCCTGACCTGGCAGACCGCGTGGACCCGTTCGCCGTCGGTCAGGTGATACAGCCCCTGACTGTCACCTTCCCTGGCGGTCAGCGCTTCAAAGGCACCGATGCCGCCAAAGGTGGCAAAATCCTCTCCGACGCCTTCAGCGTCCTTCTTCCATTGTGCCTTGATGAGACGCCAGGACCGCTCGGGATCCTTGATTGGCAAAAGCCGCATGGTTAAGGGGCTGTTAGCACGGAGGGGATTCGTCGCTGGGATAATATGTCGCAGGCATTAAGCTTTTGCTTACAGCGGTAGCCGGCTGCGCCGACACGACGACTGCCTGGCGACGTCCTCGCGTCGGTATGCGCGACCGCCCCGAGCTCACGATCTGCAGCAGGCCGAAGCCTCGGGCGGCGCGGCCTGGGGCTGCGGCGCACAACAGGCGCTCTGCTGCCCGTCCAGCTTCTCGTGCGCGACGCGCGCGGTCCGCTCGCCGCTGCCGTCGCCGTAGACGATGCTTTCACCCGTCGTATGGAAGGTCTCCCACGCGATCCCCGCGGGATCGTCGATCCACGACTTCTCGGACTTGGCATAGCAGCAAACCGTCTGGCCCTGCTCGATCACCTCGCCGCCCGCCTTGCGTAGCCGGCCATAGACCTCGCCGAGCTCCTCGGCGCTTTCCACCTGAATGCCGAGATGATCGAGCCCCGGCTCGCGGCCGCGGGTCGAGATCGCGAAGTTGACGCGGGGATCGTCGAGCATCCATTTGGCATAGTCGGATTTCACGACCGTCGGTTCGGCGCCGAACAACGCCGAGTAGAAGCCGACCGATTGGTGGATGTCCTTGACGGCGACGTGAACATGCATGCGCTTCATGGGGGCAATCCTTCGGGCGGCGACGCTGGATGGATATTCCAGCCCAAGCATGCTCAGATATCAACAGCGTTACAACAGGAGTCCTGCTGCGGAATGGATGCGCTCACGCTGTTCGGTTTGTTCGCCGTGACGATGATGCTCGTCTGCTACGCAGCCGAAGATCGCAGCCCGTGGTTCATCCTGGCCTTCGCGGTCTCCTGCGCGCTCGGCTCGGCCTACGGCTTCCTGCAGGGCGCCTGGCCGTTCGGGCTGGTCGAAGCGATCTGGGCCGTCGTCGCAGCGCGCCGCTGGTTGATGCGCCGAACCGCTGAGAGCGTGTAACGTTATAGTATCCGCGGCAATTCCGTCGCAGCGTCGAACTTGAATGCGCGCGGTCGCGGCGCTAATTAGGCCCCATGGACGCATCGCGCACCCTGATTCAGTCTTCCGCCCATGCAGCAGGATCGCGCCGCTGGCGCAGCCTGCTTGCGGGACTGATTTCGCTTGCGCTGGTGCTGTCGTTCTTTCACGGCTGGGCCTTCGACGGCGATGACGATGCAGCTTCCGGCTTCTCGATCGCTCAGTCGATCATCGACACCGGCGGCAAGGCTCCCGCGCATCCGGCCTCACCGCACGGCGATCACTGCCTGACCCACGTCGCCTCCGTGGCGCCGCAGGAGACCGCATTCCCGATCGCCTATGCGCCGCATAGCTACGGCGACGGCAGCATCGGGCTGCCGACGTCGGCCGATCGCCTCTCCCCCTTCAAACCACCCCGCGCCTGATCCGGTCGGCATGACCGGCCGTGCGCCGCTGCCATCCGGTAGCGCGCACGCTTCCGCACAGATCGATGTCGCGACAGCGCAGGCCCATCGGCATGCGCTGCGGAGAGGCGCACATGAAACGGGTTGTTCTATTTTTCGCCGGCGTGGCTGCCGGCATTGCACTGATCATTCTCGCGGCCGGATGGATCGGCTGGCCGGTCAAGTTCCCAGCCGCGACGCAGGAGACTGCGACCGCAGATCCACCGAGGGCCGAGGCCAGGCATGAAGCCCCGGGACATATCGAACTCAGCGAAGACCAGATTCGTGAATCTGGCATCACGCTCGCACCGGCCAGCGGCGGCATGCTGAAGCGACATTTCCTGGCGCCGGGATCGCTGATCCCCGACGCCGATCATATCGGCCGCGTCTCGGTCCGCGTGCTCGCGACGGTCACGGAACTGCGCAAGCGACTCGGCGACGTGGTCGAGAAGGGCGAGATTGTCGCTGCGATCGAAAGCCGCGAGGTGGCCGACGCCAAGAGCGAATACCTCGCCGCGCGGCTCACCAACGACCTGCAGCAGACCCTCTATGCCAGACAGAAGACGCTGGTCGAAACCCGTATCGTCTCGGAAAACGAGTTCCTGCGCACGCGGCTGACCGCAAACGATGCCCAGATCAAGCTCGACGGCGCGCGGCAGAAGCTGTTTGCGCTCGGTCTGTCGGAAAGCGAGATCGCCGATCTGCCCAGCCAGCCGCCCGAAAGCCTGCGGACGCAGTTCCTGCGCGCGCCGATCAGCGGCCGGGTGTCCGAACGGCGCGTTGACCTCGGCGGCCTGATCGGGCGCGAGGGCCAGGAAAGCGAGCTCTACGTCATCGTCAATCTCGACGACATCTGGGTCGATCTGGCGGTCTCGCCGGAGGACATCAGCGCAGTTCGCGAAGGCGTGTCGGTCAAGATCCGCGCTATCGGCACCGAGGATGAAGCCAGTGCCGGCGTGATCTTCGTCAGCCCCCTGCTCGACCGCGAGACCCGCAATGCCCGCGTGATCGCGACCATGCCCAACAAGGATCACCGCTGGAAACCGGGCACCTTCGTCACCGCGGAGGTCCCGCTGTCAGGCGCGCCATCAACCGTGATGGTTTCGAAGAAGGCCATTCAGACCATCAAGGGGACGCCGACCGTATTCGTACGTGATGCCGACGGCTTCGAGGCAAGGTCGGTGCGGACCGGCCGTGAGGACGACGACGACCTCGAAATCGTCGCGGGTCTTGCCGCCGGCGAGACCATTGCAGTGCAGAACACCTTCACATTGAAGGCCGAGGTCGAGAAGGACGAAGCGGAGCACGACCATGATTGAGCGCATCATCGGTCTGGCGATCCAGCGGCGCTGGGTCGTCGTCACACTGGCAGCGGTCCTGATGTTTCTCGGCGGCCTCGCATTGACGAAGCTGCCGATCGACGCAGTGCCCGACATCACCAACAAGCAGGTCCAGATCAACACCGTCGCCCCGGCGCTGTCGCCGACGGAAATCGAGAAGCAGGTGACCTTCCCGATCGAGACGGCGCTGGCGGGCGCGCCAGGGCTGGAGAGCACGCGGTCGCTCTCGCGCAACGGATTCTCGCAGATCACAGCGGTGTTCAGCGAAGCCACCGACATCTATTTCGCCCGCCAGCAGGTCGGCGAGCGCCTGACCGAAGTTCGCGCGCGCCTGCCGCAACGCATCGAGCCGCGCATTGGCCCGACCACGACCGGTCTTGGCGAAATCTACATGTGGACCGTCCATTACTCCGGCCAGAAGGTGCAGACCGACGGCGCGCCGGGCCTGCAGAGCGACGGCCGCTTCCTGACGGCGGACGGCCAGGTGCTGCAAAGCGAGGTCGAGAAAGACGCCTATCTGCGCACGGTGCAGGACTGGATCATCAAGCCGCAGATCAAGATGGTGCCCGGTGTCGCCGGCGTCGATTCGATCGGCGGCTACCTCAAGCAGTACCAGGTCCAACCCGATGCGGCGAAGCTGATCGCGCTCGGCCTCACCTTCGCCGACGTCGCCAAGGCGATCGAGAGCAACAATGTCAGCCGCGGTGCGCGCTATATCGAGCGCAACGGCGAAGGATTCGTGGTGCGGTCCGGCGGTCGCCTCGAGAACATCGAGGAGCTCGGTGCCGTCGTCGTCACCACCCGCGGCGGCGTCCCGGTCCGGATCCGCGACCTCGCCTCGCTCTCGATCGGCGGCGAGACGCGCACCGGCAGCGCCAGCGAGAACGGACGTGAGGTCGTGGTCGGCACCGCACTGATGCTGATCGGCGCCAACAGCCGCACGGTATCGGCCGCGGTCGACGCCAAGCTGCGCGCGATCACGCCGTCCTTGCCGGCAGGCGTCGCAGTCGAGACCGTGCTCGATCGCACCCAGCTGGTCGATGCGACCATCGATACGGTGGCGCGCAACCTCGGCGAAGGCGCGCTGCTGGTGATCGCGGTGCTGTTCGTGCTGCTCGGCAATTTCCGCGCGGCATTGATCACGGCATTGGTGATCCCGATCGCAATGCTGATGACGGCGATCGGCATGTGGCAGGGCCGCATCAGCGCCAATCTGATGAGCCTCGGTGCGCTGGATTTCGGCCTGATCGTCGACGGCGCCGTCATCATCACCGAGAACAGCCTGCGTCATCTCGCCGAGAAGCAGCATGCGCTCGGCCGCGTGCTGACCCGCGACAAACGGCTGGCGACGGTACGGGCGTCTGCTGTGGAAATGGTGCAGCCGAGCCTCTACGGGCAGGCCATCATCCTGCTGGTCTATGTGCCGCTCCTCACCTTCAACGGCGTCGAAGGCAAGATGTTCGAACCGATGGCGCTGACCGTGATCCTGGCGCTCGCTGCCGCCTTCGTGCTGTCGCTGACGCTGGTTCCCGCGCTGATCGCGATCGGCATCACCGGCCGCGTGCAGGAGAAGGAGAACTGGCTCGTTGCCACATTAAAGCGCTGGTACAGCCCCCTGCTCCGGCGCGCGGTTGCAACGCCCCTGCCCGTCATCGCCGTGGCGGTCGTGTTGTTTGCGACCGCGCTGTTCGGCTTCTTCCGGCTCGGCCAGGAATTCATCCCCTCGCTCGACGAGAAGAACATCGCCATGCACGCGCTCAGGATTCCGAGCACGGCGCTGTCGCAGTCGCAGGTGATGCAACTCTCTGTCGAGAAGGCCGTCAGCCGCTTCCCGCAGGTGTCGTTCGTGTTCTCCAAGACCGGCACCGCGGAGGTGGCGAGCGACCCGATGCCGTCGAACGCCTCCGACACCTTCATCATCTTGAAGCCGCGCGCGCAGTGGCCGGATCCGTCGCTGACCAAGGAGCAGTTGATCGAAGACATTTCGAAGGCGGTCGGCCGGCTGCCGGGCAACGTCTATGAATTCACCCAGCCGATCCAGATGCGCTTCAACGAACTGCTCGCCGGTGTTCGCGGCGACATCGCGGTCAAGGTGTTCGGCGACGAGTTCGAGCCGATGCAGAAGGCCGCCAACCAGATCGCCGCCGCGCTGCGCGGCGTGCGCGGCGCGACCGACGTCAAGGTCGAACAGGCCGGCGGCCTGCCCGTGCTCGAGATCAAGGTCGACAAGGCGGCGATCGCCCGGCGTGGCCTGAGCGTCTCCGAAGTCCAGGACGTGATCGGCGCGGCGGTCGGCGGCCAGGATGCCGGCGTCGTCTACGAGGGCGATCGCAGCTTCGATATCGTGGTGCGCTTGCCGGAGAGCGTGCGCTCCGATCTCGAGGCGTTGAGCAATTTGCCGGTCGCCTTGCCGAAGGCAACGCCGAGTTCGCCGGTGCAGAGCCTGCCGCTCAACCGCGTTGCGCAGTTCTCCTTCACCGAGGGACCGAACCAGATCAGCCGCGAGAACGGCAAGCGCCGCATCGTGGTGACGGCCAATGTCCGCGGCCGCGATCTCGGCTCGGTGGTCGAGGAAGCTCAGGCAAACGTCACGCAATCGGTGCAGCTGCCGCCCGGCTACTGGATGACCTGGGGCGGCCAATCGGAAAATCTCGCCGCGGCGCGCCAGCGCCTTGCAGTCGTGGTGCCGGCCTGTTTTGCGATGATCTTCCTGTTGCTACTGGCGGCGATGGGTTCGGCGCGCGATGCGCTGCTGGTGTTCAGCGCGGTGCCGCTGGCACTCACCGGCGGCGTCGCGGCGCTGTGGCTGCGCGGCATGCCGTTCTCGATCTCGGCGGCGGTCGGCTTCATCGCGCTGTCCGGTGTTGCGGTGCTGAACGGGCTCGTGATGCTGAGCTTTGTCAGGCAATTGCGCGAGCGCGGTGTGCCGATCCGGGAGGCCATCGAGCAAGGCGCCCTCACCCGCTTCCGACCGGTGGTGATGACCGCGCTAGTCGCTTCGCTCGGTTTCGTGCCGATGGCGTTCGCCACCGGCACCGGCGCCGAGGTGCAGAAGCCGCTCGCGACCGTCGTGATCGGCGGCCTGATCAGCGCGACGCTGCTCACGCTTGCCGTCCTGCCCGCGCTCTATGCACGGTACGGGCATGCCGGCAGCGCTGCGCGCAATGAGAGAACTGCCGTTCAGCCCGCGGAATGACGGCCTGCTGACCGGCCGCCGCCAACAAAAATCCGGCAGTTGCAGCGCCCGGCAGGCGCTGTAACATTTCTGTCATATGGCAAAACTAAACGAAAGCTGCGGCGGCCTGCCGCGGGGTTTCATCAGGGGGAACAACAAAATGCGCCGTGCCATTACACTACTCTCCGCGAGCATGATCGCGCTCTCGGCGGGCGCCGCTTCCGCGCAAAATGCAAGACCCCGCAACCTCATCCTGTTCGTCCCCGACGGCCTGCGCGGCGGCATCGTAAACGCGGACACGGCGCCGACGATGGCCGACATCCGCGACAAGGGCGTCCACTTCAAGAATTCGCATTCGCTGTTTCCGACCTTCACGATGGCGAACAGCTCGGCGCTGTCGACCGGCCACTATCTCGGTGACACCGGCACCTTCTCCAACACGATCTATACCGGCTACACCTCTGCGCCCGCCGGCGACACCGTTGTCCCCTTCATCGAGAACGACGCCGTGCTCGCCGACATCGACGATCACTTCAATGGCGATTACCTCAACGAGGAGACGCTGTTGAAGATGGCTCGCGGCCAGGGTTTCAGCACCGCGGCCATCGGCAAGGTCGGCCCGACCCTGCTGTTCGATCACACCGATCGCGGCAAGAACACGATCGTGGTCGATGACTCCACCGGCGGCAAGACCGGCGTTCCGCTCTCCGACGAGATGAAGGACGCGCTGACCAAGGCCGGCCTGCCGCTCGCCACCCCGGGCCGCGGCGACAATGCCAAGGCCGGCGATGCCAAGACACCCGGTACCACGGTCGCCAACGTTGCCCAGCAGGCCTACATGGCCGACGTCGCGACCAAGGTCGTGCTGCCGATGTTCAAGGCGCGCAACAAGCCGTTCGTTCTGGTGTTCTGGTCGCGCGATCCGGACGGCAGCCAGCACAACACCGGCGACAGCCTCAACACCATCGCCCCCGGTATCAACGGCCCGACCTCGATGGCCGGCATCAAGAATGCCGACAACAACCTCGCCCAGCTCCGCAAGGCGCTCGACGAGCTCGGGCTTGCCGCCAACACCAACATCATGGTCTCCTCGGACCACGGCTTCTCGACGATCTCGAAGGAGAGCAAGACCAGCCCCTCGGCCAAGATCGCCTATGACGACACGCCGAAGGATTTCCTGCCGATGGGCTTTCTGGCGATCGATCTCGCCAAGGCGCTGAACCTGCCGCTGTTCGACCCCAACGACAAGAACGCCAAGGTCGCCGACAACGCCCATCCGAAGGCCGGCAATGGCGTGCTCGGCCAGGACCCGGCCAAGCCTGATGTCGTGATCGCCACCAATGGCGGCTCGGACCTGATCTATCTGCCGCACCGCGACAAGAAGCTCGCCGACCGCGTCATCAAGGCGCTGCTCGGGCAGGACTATGTCAGCGGCCTGTTCGTCGACGACAAGCTCGGCAACTTCCCCGGCACGCTGCCGATGTCGAACCTCAATTTGAAGGGCAAGGCGGTGACGCCGAACCCGTCGATCGTGGTCAATTTCCGCTCCTGGTCGAGCGGTTGCGAGATCCCGACCAACTGCTCGGTGCAGATCGCCGATACCGTGCTGCGCCAGGGCCAGGGCATGCATGGCAGCTTCAGCCGCGGCGACACCTTCAACTTCACCGCGGCGATCGGCCCCGACTTCAAGGCGGGCTATGTCGATCCGCTGCCGGTCAGCAACGCCGATGTCGGCATGACCGCGGCGCAATTGCTCGGGCTGCGCGCGCCGAACAATGGGGGGCTGATCGGCCGAGTGATGTCGGAGGCACTGCCGAACGGCATCGTGCCGAAGATGGCCGAGGGCACCATCATGTCGAAGAAGCCGTCGGCCAACGGCCTGCGCACCGTGCTGAAATTCCAGCGCGTGCTCTCGACCCGCTATTTCGACGTCGCCGGGTTCCCGGGGCGGACGCTCGGGCTCGAGGCTATCGACGGCAAACAGAAAACGGCGGGGAAGTGATCCCCGCCGCTCTCGCCTGAAGCCGTTGGTTCGGGATGATCACATCATCCCGATGTCGAACACGTTGGGCAGCTGGGCTGCGAGCGGCAGCGCGGTCGCGCCGACCAGCGTCGCCACCATCGCCGCGAGCGCACGGCCGGTGCGGCGCTGACCGCGCATCCGGCCCGCGATCCATTCCAGAACCTTGGTGTCCATGTTGGTGCCTTGGGTCGGCGCCCAGCGATCGATGTTCGTGTCCGGCGACAGCGCCACCGTGCGCGGCGGCACCGGCAGGCCGGACTCCGACGCGGCGTGATGGGCGATCGCCTTGGCGAGCAGGTCGTCGAACCGGCCGCCATCGCTGCGCTCGGCAGCGGCCTCGTTGATCGCGAACAGCGCCTCGATCTCGGCCCGGCTGACCGGCTGATGCTCGACCGCGGCCGCCGTCAGGATGCGCGCGCACCAGGCAGCATCATCGGCATCGAGTGACCGGGAGAAATGGATACGGCCCTTGGTGGTGGGGCCTTCGCCGGTGATCACGCCATCGCGCACGATGGTCAGCGCATGGGCGGCGGTCTTGCGGCAGGATGGATGCAACGCACCGCTGAGAGCCTCAGCGGTCTTGGTACTTGGGGTAGACATTGTGGGAGCTTTCAATTCCTATCTGAGGCCAGCTTTTCCATGCGGGCGTAAACGAGTGGTTAACGATTCGAAACTTGCGTTCCGAGATTTTTAGATGGTTGCCATTTGGTCGCTTTAAACGCTGTCGCAGTTCAGTCCTATAGCAGCCGGGGCCGGCGTGATGACGGCGATAAGCGGCTTTATCTGGGCATTTCCAAGCCTTTGTGCCGCAGCTGATATTTCGCCGCACGAGTACAGATCAAAACAAATTGCTTGGAATTCCACTCTCAAGGAGAAATGTCTCACCTTTTTTCAGAACCCGTTCACTTAAGCCTTTCTGCGTCCTATACTGGAACAGACCACCTCAAATACAAATTTAGATGCAACTTCAAAGAGATGAGGTAAAATCATGGCACTTCAGATCGGCGCCGTCGCCCCCGACTTCGAAGCCGAGACCACCGAAGGGAAGATCAAGTTCCACGACTGGATCGGCAATAGCTGGGTGCTTTTGTTCTCCCATCCCAAGGACTTCACCCCGGTCTGCACCACCGAGCTCGGTGCGCTCGCCCGCCTGAAGCCCGAATTCGACAAGCGCGGCGTCAAGCTGATGGGCCTGTCCGTCGATCCGGTCGATCGTCACGCCAAATGGTCCGAGGACATCAAGGAAACCCAGGGCGCGGCGCCGAACTATCCGATGATCGGCGACATCGATTTCAACGTCTCGAAGCTCTACGACATGCTGCCGGCCTCGACCTCGGGCGATCCCCTCACCCGCACGCCGGCGGACAATCAGACGGTCCGCAACGTCTTCATCATTGGCCCCGACAAGAAGATCAAGCTGGTGCTGGTCTACCCGATGACCACGGGCCGGAACTTCCAGGAGATCCTGCGCGTCATCGACTCGCTGCAACTCACCGCCACGCACCGCGTCGCCACCCCTGCCGACTGGAAGCAGGGCGAGGACGTGATCATCGCGGGCTCGGTCAGCAATGACGAGGCCAAGACGATCTATCCGCAGGGCTGGAAGGAACCGAAGCCCTACATCCGCATCGTGCCGCAGCCGAAGTAACGGCCGGGACGCAGTGGCCCGCGCACAGCCTGTTATCGTCTGGTTCCGCGATGATCTGCGGCTGTCGGATCACCCGGCCCTTCATGAAGCGGCCACCCGCGGCGCGCCCGTGGTTGGCCTCTACGTCCGCGACGAAGCAAGCCGTGCCCTGAAACCTCCAGCCGCGCGCTCCCTCGGGGGTGCGACGCGCTGGTGGCTTGCGCAGTCGCTGCGCGCACTCCGCAAAAGCCTTGAGGCGATCGGCGGAACGCTGGTGCTGCGCACGGGACCGGCCGCTCCCGCAATCGCCACGCTGGCGCGCGACATCCATGCGGACGCCGTGTTCTGGAACGACATCGCGCAGGCGCCGCATCAAGCGATTGCCGCAGACGTTGCATCCGCGCTCGCAAGCGACGGTATCGCTTCGCAGATTTTCCCTGGCGACCTGCTCGTCGACCCCAAGGTCATCCGCAACAAGGACAACCGTGGCCTGCGCGTGTTCACGCCGTTCTGGCGGCGTGTGCAGGCGCTCGGCGATCCGCAAGAGCCGTTGCCGGCACCGAAGAAGCTCACCTCCATCGGCGACATCACGAGCGAGGCCGTCGACGACTGGAATCTCGAACCGACCCGGCCGGATTGGGCCGGCGGCCTGCGCGAGACCTGGATCCCGGGCGAAGCCGCGGCACAGGCCCGGCTAAAGGCGTTCCTCGATGAGAATATCAGCGGCTATGCCGGCGATCGCGACCGGCCCGACCGCGACGGCACCTCGCGCCTCTCCCCGCATCTGCGCTTCGGTGAGATCAGCCCCCGCCAGGTCTGGCACGCCGCCCGCTTCGCCGTCGCCGAGCACCCGCGCCACGCCGGCGACATCGACAAATTCCTCAGCGAGCTCGGCTGGCGCGAGTTCTGCCGCCATCTGCTGTTCGACGTCCCCGACATGGCGGATCGGAACCTGCAGGAACAGTTCGACGCGTTTCCGTGGAAGCGTAACGCGCTTTTCCTGAAGGCCTGGCAGCGCGGCCTGACCGGCTATCCCATCGTCGATGCCGGCATGCGCGAACTCTGGCACACCGGCGTGATGCACAACCGGGTGCGGATGGTGGTGGCCTCGTTCCTGGTGAAGCACCTGCTGATCGACTGGCGCGCCGGCGAAGAATGGTTCTGGGACACGCTGGTCGATGCCGATGCCGGCTCCAACCCGGCGAACTGGCAATGGGTCGCGGGCTCCGGCGCCGACGCCGCGCCCTATTTCCGCGTCTTCAATCCGATCTTGCAGGGCGAGAAATTCGATCCTGACGGCGCCTATGTCCGGCGCTGGGTGCCAGAGCTCGCGCGTTTGCCGAACGACCTCATCCACCAACCCTGGACTGCGACGCCGATCGAACTTGCGAGCGCCGGCATCGAGCTCGGCAAGACCTATCCGCCGCCGATTGTCGATCACAAGCAGGGCCGCGAACGCGCGCTCGCGGCCTATGCAAAAATCCGCGGCAAGGAGTAGAGCAAGAACTAAGCGCGGCGGTTGACCACCAGTACTGCCGCGGCGCAGGCCGCCATGCCGGCCATCGCGACGTAATCCAGCCGCTCGCCAAACAGCACATAGGCCATCAGCGCGGTCACCGCCGGCACCAGATAGAACAGGCTCGCGACCGAGGTCGCTGCATGGTGACGGATCAGCCAATACAGCAGCCCGATCGAGCCGATCGACAGCGCGAACACCAGCCAGGCGATCGCCAGCACGAACTCGCTGGTCCAATGCACGACATTGGTCTCGAACAGCCAGGCACCGATGCCGAAGAAGATCGTCACCGCGATGTACTGCACCAGATTGCCGGCGCGCCAGTCGATCTGGTTGCAGTAGCGGCGCTGGTACAGTGTCCCAAGCGTGATGCTGATCAGCGAGACGCCGGAGGCAAGCCAGCCCCACCCCGCATCGCCCGTCATCGGCCGGTTGTGCAGGATCAGCACGACCCCGGCGAGACCGAGCACGAGCCCGGCCCATTGCAGCGGCGTGACGCGCTCGCCGAGCCAGCGGTTAGCGATGGTCGAGGTCAGGATCGGCTGCAAGCCCGGGATCAACGCCGACAGGCCTGCGGGAATCGAATGCGCGATCGCAATCGCGGTGCCGCCGAGATAGAAGCCATGCACCAGAATGCCGGCCACCGCACTGTGGAAAACACCTGTCCGGTCCGGCCATTTCGGCCGCGCGACCGCGGCGATGGCCGCCATCACCACCACCACGAACGCCATCCGGATCGCCAGATAGGTCAGCGGCTCCGCGTTGTTGATGACGTATTTGGTGCCGATGAATCCCGTGCTCCATAGCACGACAAAAATCGCCGGTGCCAGACGAGCGGCAGTTTCCTCGAAGCTCTTGTTCATTGCAGGCCGTCATTGCCTGAAGAAGAGGCAACCGGCAATCGCGAATTTTTGGGGTGGCGGGCGAGCCTACCGCTGCAAGCGGTGGCGCCTCACCCACAGTGTCGTCCATGCGAAAGCAGAGACCCATAGCGGCGGCGGATGTTGTCGTGCCCGATCCAACGCTTTTCGGCACCGCCTTCGTACCGATCACCCTCGATACCTCCCGCCACTGGAAGGCAAGGTCGCTCCGCACGTCACATCGTCATCTGAGGTGATACTTCCTGCCGTTCGTGTTCGGGTCGGTATTGTCGCTTGTCGAGAACATCAAGGCCGGTCCGAAATAGCCCCAGCGATCCCGGTAAAGTCCGAATCGGCCGGCGCCCTTGTCGATGATCTCTTGCTGGGTGCTGTTCGCCGGACCGAGAAGCCTGTCATCTTCATACAGCCGGGCAGTCTTGATCTCGCCATCCACGTATTTGACCGGGACGAGAAACGCGTGCCCCTGATAAAAGTGAAAGGTGCCGCGCAGCAGAAGTCTGTCGATCGGGCTCGCCGGAACCAGATAAAGCAATGCACTCGACGCCAGGGCAAAAAGCGTCGATCCGATCACGATGCGCGTATTGGCGGATATCCTCAACGGCACTTTCCTCGGGCTTTTGCTTGCCAAGCGTCTCTGTAGCGCGCGGCTTCATCGCATACAACCGACGGGCATCTGCCATCCCCTATACGCCGCCGGTGCGGAAGCCGATCTGACAGGCCGTATGTCCGCACAGAACAGGCATCAGATCGTTGACGCGCGTCCGGCGAAGTTGCCAAGGACTGCCATCAGTACGGTCGCGACGGCACAGCAGACAAGCGCAACCTCCCAGCCTCCGGTCGCATCGTGGGCAAGTCCGGCAAGCGGCGGACCTGCAGCCGCGAGCGTGTAGCCGAGGCATTGCGCCATGCCTGACAGTGCGGCCGCCTGATGGCTGTGCGTAGTTCGCAGGCTGACGAATGTCAGACCGAGGATGAAGGCAGCTCCCGCTCCGAAGCCGAACAGCGCGACCCACAACATCGCAAGCGACGGAAGCTGCCACAAGCCGAGCAGCGCGACGCAGGTCGCGAGCGACACGACGATCGCGATGCCGCGCTGATCCTTCATGCGCCGGACCATCGGACCGAGGATCAAGCCGGGAACCGCCGTCGCCAATTGCGACGCGCCATGCAGCGTACCCGCCGCCGCCGGTGAATAGCCTGCCTGCCCCAGAATGGCGGGCAGCCATCCGACGATGATGTAGAACACCAGCGAGGTCAGGCCGAGAAAGCCGGTGACCTGCCAGGCGAGCAGCGAGTGCCAGATGCGCCCGCGACGCGACGGCGAGCCAGGCTCGGTCGCCGGAGCCGAGTGGATCCCCAGTTGTGGAACCCAGGCCACCAGCGCCACCAACGGAAAGATCAGTGTGCCCGCAAGCGAAAGGTGCCAGCTCGATCCGGGAAATAGAGCAAGCGGGATCGCCACGACGGATGCCAGCGCCTGGGCCAATGCGGACGTGATCGCGTAGGCGCCCGTCAGACTGGCGATGCGGGTCGGGAAGTCCCGCTTGAGCAGGCTCGGCAGCAGGACATTTGCAACAGCGATCCCGGCACCAATGGTGGCAGTGCCGGCGAACAGCGCCCAGACCGGACCGGACGAGCGCAGCGCGATCCCGGCCGCGATGACCAGCAACGCGCCGAACAGCGACCGCTCCATGCCGCATCTGCGCCCGAGGATGGCTGCAAGCGGTGAGATCGCGGCGAACGCAAGCAAGGGCAGCGTGGTCAGGACCCCTGCCTCTGCCGCGCTGACCCCGCGGATCATGCCAAGCATCGGCGCCACGCCGGTGATGGGGGCACGGAGCGCCGAGGCGATCAGCAGGATCCCTGCGACCAGGAGCCCCTGCCCGCCCAAATTTCGCATCGGCGCAATCATCGTCATCGCATGCTCCCGGCTGTCTGCACGCGCGGAAACTATCGACTTGGCTGCCAGAAGAATTTACATATCTATTCTATTGATCGCTAAATTCAGTCACGCGGTTGGTTTTCAACTCCGCTATGGGTTTTCAACTTCGTTATCCCTGGCCGGACCTCGATCCGGATGACGTCGCGGTCCCGGCCCTCGCCATTCGCCTCGACGTCACCGAGAACAAGGTCGAGGCGGCCGAGCACGCGCACCGCAAGGGACAGCTGGTGTTTGCGCTCGGCGGCGGCGTGATGTGCCGCGTTCCGAACGGACTGTGGATGGTGCCGCCGCATTGCGGCGTCTGGCTCCCCGGCGGCACGCGCCACACCAACATCGCAACCGCCAATGCGCGGATCTTCTTCGTTTTCGTCGAGCCCGGTGCCGCCGACCTGCCCGACCGCTGCTGCACGCTGTCTATCTCGCCGCTGCTCCGCGAGCTCATCGTCGCGCTGTCGGATCGCATGCAGCATGATGTCGGCGATGCGTCGCTCGTCGCGCAATTGCTGCTGAACGAATTGCCGCGAATGCCGGTCCAGCAGCTGCATCTGCCGATCTCAGGCGAACCGCGCCTGCGACGGATCGCGGCTGATCTCGCCGACGATCCCTCCGATCGCAGCACGATGGCCGAATGGGCCGACCGTGTGGCAATGAGCGAGAGCAGCCTCGCACGTCTCGTCCTGAGCGAAACCGGCCTGACGTTCGGCCGTTGGCGCCAGCAGCTGCATTTGATCGTCGCGTTGCGCGAGCTGTCGGCCGGCGCAAGCGTTCAGCAGGTCTCGACCGCGCTCGGTTATGAATCCGTCACGGCGTTTATCACCATGTTCAAGAAGGCGCTCGGCAAGCCGCCGGCGAAGTATCTCAGCGACAGGGTGCAAGGCGGCCGTTCGGCCTTTGCGGGGTGATGGGCTCCGGCTTCGGTCCCGGCTGGCACGGAAGGCCGCCGACCGGCGCCTAGAGATCGCAAACGCGTGATTGGCGCAACCGACCGTTGCCTTCATTTGGGCATCTATGAGGAACAGGGTTCCCCAGCAGAGAGCAAAGGCGGCCGCCGCAGGGGGTGCCTGCAATTGACGTATCGATCCCACAGCAGCTGGCAGGACGTGGATCTGCGCAATCTCGTTCGGGTCATCTCGGCCTGCACCCTCGGACTCTGGGCATTTGCGGCCGGCCTCCTGATCGGGACCTTCCTGTTTTCATGACTGGCTTGGTGGACGCGCCGCCCGGTCTACCCGCCGCTCAGGTGATGTGCGGCGACGAACAGGACGAGCGCGCTCAGCACCAACGCTGACGCGGCGCCCGCAACACCGCGGGCGAGCTCGGCCTTCGAAAGATTGGACCTGGTTGCCATCACAACCTCCTGTGCGGGCGAGCTGGGCCGGTCCGCTCCGGCGATGAGGCTCGCTCTCGCTGCTCGGACCACCATCGCATCGTCAGGATGAACGCATCATGAGCAAAACGAATGGCTCGTGCTGCCGGTTCCAGATTCTGACTGCAGGGTTTCGGATCGCGGGCACTGGCCGCACGCGGCAAGGGGCAGCGCCGCGCTGGAAGAAGGTCCGGAGCGCGCGAGCGTGCGCGCCTACCACTCTTCCGGACAGGGATCGACGATCCTCCAAAGATCGACGCCGTTCTTGATCTTCTTCATCTCGGTGGTGAGCCCGCCATTGCGGCGGATCCAATCCTTCACCGTATCGGGATAATAGGACATCAGGTCGGAGGTGCCCTCGAGGCTGGTGACCTTGATGCCGAAAGTGAATGCCTTGTCGTAATAGGCCTGGTGGAAACCGATGCTGGCTTTCGGCGTCACGCAGATCTTGTTCAGCGGCACGATTCCGAACACCAGCGTGCAGGCCGAGTTGCAGATGCCGTCGATCACGACACGCTCGCGGCGCTCGCGGATCTGCTTGTACTTGGCCTTGTACTCCTCGACATAGCCGCCATGGTCACGCGTAATGTGCAGAACGGCCCGCGCTGGCGTGACCGCCAGAACCGAGAGCAGCAAGGCAACAAGAGGCGTGATGCGCATGGAATGTTCGAAACCAAGGGAAAGGCGGCCCGGGCGGACCTGACCGCAAGACTCTGGCCGGACTGTGTTGGCAATCCGTTAAGCATCCCCAAAAAGGCAAAATTTGGCGCGCTGTGGCTGATTTCCCGCAGCTTTTGGCCGGATTCCGGGTTAAATGAAGCGCCAGAGGATCTTGGAGCGGCTGCGCAAGCCGATTCCAGCTTGAATACCAGGAGGCCGCCAATGACCAAGAGCAAGCTTTTCGCCGCCCTCGCCGTGACCGTTTCCCTGGCCATCCCGGCCCTCACCCCGGCTGCAGCGGCCGACCTCTCGGTCACCCCGCGCCACCACCGGCATCACCACCACCACGCTTATTGGGGCCTGCCCTACCACATCAGCTATCTGCACAATTACGGCCCGGGCCCGGCCGCCGGCAGCTTCGCCTATTATGACGGCCCGTCGACCAACAAGTGCCACCAGGGCTCGGCCGCCTATATCGGCCAGGATCATCGCCGGCATCCCTGCTTCTGAACTCAAAGCAAGGCCGGCGGGAGGCGTGGACGCCGTGCCGTCCCTGCTGGCCCCGACAGCCCAAGTCTGATAATCGACCCGCAACGCGCTCGTAGCTCAGCTGGATAGAGCATCGGATTTCGATTCCGAGGGTCGGGAGTTCGAATCTCTCCGAGCGCGCCAGCGTTTTCATTGATCGTACAATGGTTTAGGACGAGCCAATTTCGTTCTGGATGATCGTTTTCGTGCTGCGAGCAAGCTTGACTCGCTGCGAGCAAGATCAAGACATTACCAACCGCTGCAAATCACTCAGCGCAACAAGGGCGCAACTTGGGCGCGGTTTGGCGTTTGTTCTGAAATGCGTTTGCACAATGAGGAACGACCCCGACGCGGACCGCGCGCCGAGGTCGCCATTCGGTCAACTCCCGACCGGGTGGGGGTGTAAGGGTCGGGAGCCGACAGACTACCTCTGATATCGCCGCTCGTTCCGCCCCTAAGCATTGCCGTTACGGGTTACTCCCGCCCCGGTCTGCCGGAAAACGATATCTATTCGCCGCTTGTCGAGGGCTAGCCGAGCGAGGCCGTTAGCAAATCAGCAAGCAGGTCGGCGCAGGCTTCTCAGAGGGACGGGACCGGATTGGGGAATGTCTTACGGTCTCCGTTTCGGAGGAGCTGGCGTACAGGCCCTGGCGCCGGCTCCTCTCAGCTTTCTGCGTCGGCTACCGACACCACAACGGCGGCTGAAGCTGTCCGACCTTCCCGACCGGGACTGGTACGACATCGCACCTCAAACGCACTTCCTGCGGCAAGGTTCGGTGGGTCGATGCTCGGCTGGACGGGGCGAGGTAATCAACTTCGCGATGGGCGTTTCGGGCTGGTCCAAGTAGGCTGAGAGTTCCAAGTTGCCAGCCTCTGCTTGATCTGCTCGGCCTGCTCCTTCGTCAGTTTCTCGGCCAAGCTGTAGTCGTTCAATTGGGCCGCCCCCTTGCGTTGTCGATCGTAAACCATCCAGTCAGTGCTTCCCTTTCGAACGAGGAACCTTGGCTGTATCGGTGCCGTGTAATTCACCGTAAACTCCGTCAGCAATATGAACGACCGCAATATCTTGTTAAGCGTAGCACTTGGTTTTCGATGCTTCTGTGAACTTGCACACACGCGCCGAACGCCACATCTAGATATTTCGTCCGATGCCCCCTACCCGACGAACCGCTCGAGATCCCGCCTGAGGTTCGCCGTGCAAGTTCGCTGCTGACGCCAAATCCGATCCGATCAAGCGCAATAGAGCATCGGCGGGGTCAGCAAGAGGTCCGAAACATTTCGGCCATATGGCCGCTGCGAAGAGCCGAAAATTTTCACGGAGTCCGCACGAGGCTGCTGCACAAAGACGAGCATCGGATCAACGTAGTGCGGCGCGTAGTAATCATCGTCGTCGAACCGGACTATTATCTCGCCTTGCGCAGCCCGACATAGAGCTTTCCGCTTCGCTGCAATCGTTATCGGCGCAGGCTCGTCAAAATACCGAATCCGGGATCACCGATTGCATCGAACATGGTTCCGCGGTTCTGGCGCGCACGAAATCGATAATCCGTCCGAGATCTGACCGAGATCCGCGGCCGATGTAGATGGCTCCGAGGTCACAGAAGTGTGTCGCGCTCGCAACGTCACAACAGTTCCCTGTGTGGATGAGCGTGTTTTGGACTTCACTGCGTTGCGCATTTGCCGTCTACTAATATCGGACCTTCGGCGGCGATTTTATTTCCAAGACGTCCATTTGAAATCGAGGTCCAGGAGGCCGCTGTTCAGCGGCCAGCGGCCTCTTTCGTTATTCGAGACTCATCGATTGCAATGACATCTTCCGACGCCAAGCTGCGTCAATCGGACTGCCATTAGGTCATGGGGACAAAATGATTGAAGAACGCAAACCTTACGTGGCATTTGGAGTAGACCCGGCCGGCGTCGCACGCGCAACGTATGAACTTCGTTGCAGTGACGACGAAGAAGCAAAGCGCCGAGCTGAGGGTTTTTTGGACGAGCACGAATTCGTCGAGTTGTGGATCGACTACAAAAGGATCGCTCGTCTGAAACGAAGCTAGGAAGAGCGTAGACGCGGTATCAAACTCCGAACGAATGCCTCATTTGAACGGAGGCCGTCAGCGTCTGACTGTCATGCTCGCTTCAGCGAGGCGGCTTTTCTCGCCCCGGGAGAAGCTGCTTGTCCGTTCGCGAAGTTCATCGGTTGAAGTCACCGGCGGGACAGCTTGCGCAGAACGGGCAGCAGTAGAAGCTGGCCCGCTCCGATGCCGGCGAGGCCTCCTGCAACCTTGACGATTGCGTCGGCCAGGTGGCCGTGCCGGTCGGGCGTTAGCAATTGCATTGCTTCGAGCGTGAACGCGCTGAAAACGACTAATAGCACGACCAGCATGGCGCGCCGGGGATAACCCACCACAAGGGCCAGTGCCATCACCGCGAAGGCGGCGAAATGCTCGACGTGCGGATCAGCAGCGAACGATGGGCGGTCCCGGATCGGGGACAATGTGGCGAACGCAATAAAGGCCAGCGTTAGCCAGCCAATGACCATTCCGAACGTCCTGATCCTTGATGCAAGCAAGCAACAGTTTCCAAATCGTGGTGCCCTGGATGCACTGTCGCTGAATTAGCCCATCGCGCGTGTCAGCGACAGGCGGGATCGGCGCAAAACCGGGTCGCCCGCAAGGACTAATCCCGATGGCTTTCCCGTAGAGCTCCCGTAAGTCGAAATTCCAACTTCTCGGTGCGCAGCAAGCGTTACGATGAACAACGAGGGGGCGGCACCTCACCTTTAAAGGCAGCGAGGCCGTTATGGAGCGCTTATACCTGGGCATTACCGTTACCAGCACATACGTCTTGGTCACGATTGCGCTGATCGTGGCTTTCATGCACTGACCGGCAGATAGGTCCGGCACGGCTGGTCTTGTGGCGAGCCACAACAACTTTCACCGACCCGCAACTATCGACGAAAGCCCCGAAAGCCGATCGAGATCCGGCGGGAGGTCGCCCGTCAGTTTGCGGCCGAAATGCAGGCCGGTACCAAGTTGCGGTTGAGCGAGGTCAAACGACTTTTTGAGTTGATGCGAACCGGGCCGATTAACGCTCCCGCTTAACGCTCCTTCAGCTTGGGCTTTCCTTCCTATTGACGTTGTTGGGAGCCGAGGTGATAGGCTACCGTCATTTCAGGCGGCCATTTTCAATGCGCGATTTATTTGGACTTAGTCAGCTTTTGCTGGCGGTTTTGATCTTCGTGCCTTTCGAGCGACTGTTCGCCGCGAGGCCTCAGAAGATTTTCAGGCGTGGCCTGCTGACCGACATGGCCTTCCTGTTCATCAACGGGGGACTGGTGCTGGCCGGCGTGATCGCCATCATGACGGCGGCCATTCTGGTCAATCAATCGATCCTGCCTGCGGCAGTGACGCAGGCGATCGGCGATCTTCCCTATCTGGTTCAGGTGCCCCTTGTGATCCTGATCGCCGACCTCGGCGTCTACTGGACGCACCGCATCCTGCACGTCGTGCCCGCCATGTGGCAGATCCATTCCGTTCATCACGCGGTCGAGGAACTGGATTGGCTCGCCGCGATTCACCAGCACCCGCTCGACGTGATGTTCATGAAGGCCGGCGCGCTGTTTCCGCTTTACGCGCTCGGCTTCTCCACCGAAGCGATCGGAACCTACCTGCTCGTCTACTACTGGCAGGCCTGGCTGGTTCACGCCAATGTCCGCCTGAACTACGGACCGTTGCGCCACATCCTGGTGTCGCCGGAATTTCATCACTGGCACCACAGCAGCGAGACGGCAGCCAGAGACAAGAACTTCGCCGGGCTGTTCTCGTTCTACGATGTGCTGTTCGGGAGCGCCTACCTTCCGAAGGGGCAGGATCCGAAGGCATTTGGCGTCGATCATCCAATGCCCTCCAGCTATCTGGCGCTCCTGGCCTACCCGTTTGTCGCGTGGACCTCCAAGCGCAAGCGCGGCGATCCGTCAGCCACCCAACCTCTCTCGCAAGGTGGAGAGACTGCGCAGCCGCGCCAGAGCGCGCCGCTGAGCTAAAGCATGATCCGGAAAAGTGCGAAGCGGCTTTCCGAAAAGATCATGCTCAAACAAGGAGCTAAAGCGCGATGACGATTCAACCTGATCTCATCGCGCTTTAGCTGTGCAAACTCTTCTCGCCGAACCAGCGCCGGCAGGCGCGGCTTAAGCTCGTGGCGTCGGTGTAGCCGAGCGCGGCCGCCATCTCGTCGCGCGATTGGGCGCCCGCCGCGAGCATTGTCCGGGCGCGCTCCCGCAGCACGCCGTCGAGCAGCGGCCGGAAGGCGCAGCCCGCCTCCGCCAGCCGCCGCACCAGCGTCCGCCGCGAGGTGCCGACGAGACGCGCGGCCTCCTCCTCGCCGAGCCGCTGCGGCAGCCGCGCCGCAATCAGGCTCTCGACGATCCGCGCCAGCGCCGCGGTGTCCGAGCGCGGCCTCTCGATCTCCTCGAGCGCTTCGATCGCCTTGGCGTGCAATTCCGGATCGGCAAACGGCGAAGGCCGCGCGCACAACGCCTTCGGCACGTCGAAGATGAAGGCGGCGGCGTTGAACTTCACCGCGCAGGAATAATGCTGCATCAGCCGCTCCGCGCTCGCAGGCGGCGGCCACGGAAACTGCAATGTCGCCTGGTCGATCGCATCCTCGAGCAGCTGCGCATAGACCGCATGCACGTTGAGGCTGACCGCCAGCGCCACGGCGCGCCACAGCGCGGCATCCATGGCGACCGCAGGAGAGATTTCAATCTGGATCGAGCGCGACGTTGTGCGCAGCCGGTTGCGGATGAAGGGCGCGCGGGTCGACCCGAAGCGCGCGCCGGTGTTGAGCGCATCCGCGATGGTCGGCGCCGTCCTGGTCGCAACGTCGAGCGCCCCCTGCAGCGACGTCGACCAAACCGCCGCGGCCGACAACGGCCACAGCTCGCCATGTCGGCGGGTGATGTTGGCGGCGAGGATCACCAGCGACGACACCGGCATGTGAGCGCCGGGCTGGTCGAGCACGTCCTGCTGGATCGCGGTACCCTTCAGCAGCTCGTCGCGTTCGCCCCGCGTCTTGCCGAACGCCCGCACCAGTGCCCGTGCATAGCTCACGGACACCGGCGTGCGAAGGGCATCCGCCTCCGATCCCTGCATTGCCTTGGCGCCCCTCCCTCTCGAGCGTCCAGCCGAACGGACCTGATGGAACAGGCTTGGCGCAAAATGCCACAAAATTGGCCTGTTGGGAACTGGCGGCGCAGGCCCGCCTTGCGGCATCCTCTGCACAACAACGGCGAATGCCGCCTCGACAAGAGATGCTGGAGGGAATGCGATGATCTTCACAGGCACCAATGCCGCTGGCGAGACGATCACCTACCGGGACGGCAAGCGCTATCTGTGGATGCTCTCGTTCATCCCGCCGCTGATCCCGCTGTTGTCCTACTGGCTCTTCCTGCGGACGCACAATCCGCTGGTGACGCTGATTCCGTTCGTCTTCATCTTCATCCTGATCCCGCTGCTCGATGTCCTGTTCGGCGAAGACACCCACAATCCGCCGGCGGAAGTGGTCGCCGCGATGGAGGCCGATCCCTATTATCTACGGCTGGCGCGCATCACCGTGGTGTTTCCATGGATCAACTACGTCGCCCTGATCGCCTTCTTCGGCACGCAGGAGCTGCCGTGGTGGTCTTATGTCGCTTTGCTGCTCGGTGTCGGTACCATCAATGGCGGTGCGCTCCTGATCGGGCACGAGCTCGGCCACAAGGCTGATCGCCTCAACATCTTCTTCGGCATGCTCGCCAACTGCGCGGTCGGTTACGCCCATTTCCGCGTCGAGCACAATCGCGGCCATCACACCTGGGTCGCGACGCCGGAGGATCCCGCCAGCGCGCGGTTCGGCGAATCGATCTATGCCTTCGCCACGCGTGAACTGCCGGGCGCGTTCAAGCGCGGCTGGCGCAATGAGGCCGAACGGCTGACCCGGCGCGGCGAGCCAGTCTGGTCGGTCAACAACGAGATCCTGCAGGGCTTTGCGCTGACGCTCGTCGTCGCGGCCCTTCTGATTGCGCTGTTCGGCTGGAAGGTCGCGCCGTTCATCGTCGCGCACCATTTCCTCGGCTGGTACGCGCTGACCCAAGCCAACTACGTCGAGCACTACGGATTGCTGCGCGAGAAGCTGCCGAACGGCCGCTACCAGGCGGTCGAGCCGCGCCACTCCTGGAACACCAACCACATCGTCTCGAACCTGATGACGTTCCATCTGCAACGTCATTCCGATCACCACGCCAACCCGATGCGCCCCTACCAGTCGCTGCGCGATTTCGACGACATCCCGCGGCTGCCGAACGGCTACACCGGCATGTTCGGCCTGGCTGCGATCCCGCCGCTCTGGTTCCGCGTCATGGACCCGAAGACGCTGGCATGGGCCGGCGGCGACAAGAGCAAGCTCAATCTGGGCGAGCGGCCGGCGAACGCGTGATCGCGACGGTCGCCCGGCTTCTACGTCTGCCCGGGCCGCCGCTTCATCGCGCCGATGCCGAGGAACGAGCCGTTCACCGACGGATACTGGCTAATGAATTCGAACCCATCGAAGCCAGGTGCTTCGAATTCCTTCAGCGCTTTCCAGAGCAGCGTCGTATCCGGACAGGCCTGGGAGTGGATGTCGTGATGTACGATAATGCTGGCGTGGGAGCGCACCAGCAGGTGATCCTGCAGCGCGCCGCAGGCTGTGATCGCCGTCGATGAAGACGAAGTCGGGCTTCAGCCGGTCGACATGCGCACCGACCAGCGGTGACGTTGAATAGGCCTGGAGATAGACCGGCTCGATGCCAGCCTGCTCCTGCAGCAGTTCGAAATAGGTCGCGATGAAGGGCGTCGGCGCGATCGGATCGAGCGCGATCACGGTCTTGAGATCGGCGCCGCTGTGCCTCAGCCACTCCGCAATCAAGATGAACATGCCGCCCCAGCGGCAGCCGATTTCCATATAGGAGGAAATGCCGGACGCGTTGCGCGCAAGCCAGGCCAGATACGGCGCGAGCTGATTCGGATACTGCCAGAGGTGGAGACCCTTGCCGAAGCTCGGTGCAAGCTCCGGCGGCTGCTCGTGAAGCAGTTCGTCATTGAGCCCCAGTCCAGGGATGAATTCTCGTTCGAGGAATTTCACATCCAGCCGCTGCGCCGGGCTCAATGCGGCGATGGAGCTGATCGCGTCACGAACGAACGGCGCAAGATCGGCGAAACGCTGGTACCGGTCATCTGGAGCTTGAACTTGCTGGACGTTGAGCATCGGTGCGATCGGGCCGGATGGTTGGATGGACGGGGGGGACCGCTGGATGTCAGTCTCCTCCTCCTTCAACGGCGCGAGTGCCCTTCCCGGGCGGAGAATCTCGCATCCCGCCGCGCGATCGCGCGTCGGTCCCCGGCACATCTTGCCGCCGCCGGTTTTCACCCGCTCGGGATCTTCCGGCGGACAGCCTCCACGCCGGCGTCGGTCACGCGATATTTCCGTCCCATCTCCGGGAGGATCCAGCCCTTCTCGATCATTCCGGCAATGGTGCTCGGGCCGACACCCGCGGGAAACGGCCGGCGATTTCGGATCGCGTCAATTGCGACCCGCTCAAGATGGGTGGCGACATGCGAGGGGCGCGCGCGAAACGCCTTGGCCATGATGAGGACCGACAGCACTTCGGCGCGACGGCGCACGGCCGAAGCGCTGCGGGTCAGTTCGTTGCTGATCTCGAGAGCATTCTTGCCGGCCCTGGCGAGTTCTCTGAGCTTCTCGTCCTCGTCAGAGCTCCAGCGCCGCACGATCCCCATCTGCTCCTCACCGCCTGGATACCCATCTCGAACCGATGCATACGCAGGCGGCGCTGATTTGCCATGTGACTTTCGGCACCTCTTGACGTGACGTTGGAGACTGTCACCATCAAGAAGGCCGATTGCGAAAAGCACTGCTAGTGCTTGCTGGGTTCAAGCGTGATGAGCACGCCGGTCGGTTCGGGCTCGTGCGGCCGAAGCGACGTCAGCTCCGGATCGCTCCACTCGGCAAGGCGCACCACCTCGCCGGTCTGCCCCGGCATGTCGGAGGTCTGGGCGGGTTCGAGCACCTTGAGTCCGGTGGTGTCGACGAAGAATGTGTGCTCGCCGAACACGCTGTTCAGCTGCGCCACCGCCGGATGATCATCCGGAAGCACCTGCGCGTTCAGTTGCGTCATGGTCTGCTTGACTTGCGTGGAATTAAGCTTCATCCGCTGCTCCTGCTCGTTGGTTCCGGCCTTTGGATGTTTCCCTGGCTGGTTCCTCCCCGCCCACACCCCTCGCCGGGGGCTTCGAAGTCTCGAACCGATCTGGCAACGAAACGTTCCGCACGCGCGACGCATTGACCGCGTACGCGCGGGTTCCACATCCATCGCTATGTGAAGTGTGGCGCGACGTCGGCTGCACCCGCTCTCTACGAGGCGGAAGGCTTCTTTCTGGCGAGCCCCTCCAGATGCACGCGGCGCGCGGCGGACTTGCGTGCGCGCGCCCTGGTGCGGCAGGCCCGACAGCGCACGGCCTTGGTGAACACGTCGCCCTTGGCGGTCTCGTACCACCATTTCTGCTGCAACGGCGTCCAGACCTCGGCAAAGCCGCAATCCTTGCAGACGAAAGGCTCGGGCCGATAGGTTGCGCGTTCGACGAAATCAGGAATCGAATAGCTGTTCGTGGGCGCGAGTCGGCTCGTGACCACGGGGACCTCGTCGCGCGCCAGCGCGATCTTGTAGTCGCGCAGGCGCCGCCGTTCGGCGGCGCGTTGCGCCAGCGTGCGACGCCATTCCTCAGCCTTGCGCTGTTTGGCTTCGATCTCGCCCCGCGTCTGCTTGCTGCGCTTCACGCCCATACCATCCATCTTGCACCGACGAACTTGCCGCCCGGCAGCCCGGCCATATCAGGACGACGTCATTGATACGCTTTGGCGATTGCCAGATAGCCGCAGCATCGCCGGGCGGCCAGATCGATCCGGGCGGAGGTTACGTCCGCCCCTGCTCCGCCGGCCGCATGTGGATCAGCGCATCGAGAACCAGGACAAGAACGGGACGCTGCTCGTCATTGACGAGCTCGGTCTTGAAGATCACGACGGCGTCGCGCCGCTCCGGCCTGATGGTGATCATCTGGATCTGGGATTGGCCGGTGAGCGTGGCTCCCGGGCGAACCGGGCTCGGCAAGCGGATCTCAAAGCTCCGCCCGACAATGCCCGCCACCTTGGTCCAGATCGCCTCCACGACGAGCCGCTGATAGATCGCAATGGTGTTGAAGCCGCTCGCGATCAGGCCGCCGAACGGGCCCGCCGCAGCCGCGACGGGATCGGTATGGATCGGCACCGGATCATATTTGCCGGCGAACTCCAGGATCTCGGCTTCGCCGATCGTGTAGGTGCCGAGCTGGAATGTCTGGCCCTCGGTGAGATCTTCCGCATATAGCATCGCGCGTCTCCGTTTGTCGCGCGACGATAGACCAATGCTGCGGGCTTTCCATGACCTCCGGGGTCAAGTTCTTCGCGCACCGTACTGCGCGCACAAAGAAGAGACGCGCGCGGCGCCGGCCGCTCGCGTCTCGCTGCAAGCCCCCGCGGCTATTGCAGCCGCGCCGCCCTCGCCTTCGCGGCCTTCACCGTGTTCTCCATCAGGCAGGCGATCGTCATCGGGCCGACGCCGCGCGGCACTGGCGTGATCGCGCCGGCGACCTGCACCGCTTCGTCGAAGAAGACGTCGCCGCACAACGCGTAGCCGCCTTCCGGCTTCTCGACGCGCGTGGTGCCGACGTCGATGACGATGGCCTGCGGCTTGATCCAGTCGCCGCGCACGAGGCCCGCCTTCCCCACCGCGCTGACCAGGATATCGGCCTGACGGCAGATCTTGCTGATGCCGCGGGTGTGGATGTGGGTCTGCGTCACGGTCGCCTGCTCCTGCAGCAACAGCGCGGCCATCGGCTTGCCCACGATGTTGGAGCTGCCGATCACCACGGCATGAGCGCCGGTGAGATCTGGCCGGATCGACTTTATCAGCCGGAGACAGCCGAGCGGCGTGCACGGCACCAAGGCATCGTCGCCGTGAAACAGCCGGCCTGCATTCAGCGCGTGCAGGCCGTCGACATCCTTGGCAGGATCGACCGCCGCCATCACGCGCAAGGCGTCGATATGCGCCGGCAGCGGCAGCTGGATCAGGATGCCGTCGATATCGTCGCGTGCGTTGAGCGCGTCGATCCTGACACGCAGATCGGCCTCGCTGGCGTCATCCGGCAGGCGTTCGACCTCGCCGCGCAGGCCAAGCCGCTCGGCCATCCTGACCTTGCTCTGTACGTAGATCTGGCTCGCCGGGTCACAGCCAACCAGCACGACCGTGAGCCCGGGCGCGCGGGGCAGCCGGTCCAGTTCGCTCGCAACCTTGTCGATGACAATTTGGGCATGTGCATGCCCATCAAGAATGTTCGCCGTCATGGCACCTCCGTTTCGAAGCGGTGCCCAGGCGCGCGGCGTTCAGTCTCTGCGCTCCCCGATGGTGGTCCATCCAAGCGCCAGTCGCGCAGATGCGATCCTCATAGCCGCCCGGCCCGGCAAACGCAAATCACCCCCGCTTGCGGCCGAACCGGCGACGAATTGCCCCTCCTTTTGCCGGTGGATCGGTGCCGGGCGGGGCCCCTCCGGGGGTAGGATTCGGGCAGAACTTGCGATAAGCCTCGGCGCTTGCCGGGCTTTTCCGATCCCCGGCGCCATCCTTCCGGTCATCACGCCACTTCGGACATTTTCACCATGAGACATATCATCCTCGCGCTGGCGCTCCTCTGCCCGGCTGCCGCGCTTGCTCAAGGCACCGCTCCAGCCACCACGCCACCTCCCGCCGCCGACAAGCCGGCGGCGGCCTCGCAGCCGATGGTCGGCGACAAGCCGCTGGTCCAGGTCGGCAAGAAATCGGCGGCCAAGAAGGGCGAGAAGGCTGCAGCACCCGGCAAGCCCCAATCGGTCGCGCAGAAGCTCCAGGCCTGCCAGGACATCGACGACGCCACCAAGGAGCGGCTGATGTGCTACGACGAGATCTTCAAGCCGCAGCCCAAGCCGAAGGCCGCCCCTGCCAAGGGCGTCGCCGAATGCCGGTTCGTCAAGGAAGAGGACGAGCGGCTGACCTGTTACAACGGCTTCGCCGACAAGATTCCGCGCCTGCCGCGGTAAATACTTCGGGCCAACCGGGCTCCGGCCGGCAACCGGTTACCCGGTTGGTATTCGCGGACGAGAAGATGCCGCCGCAAGTGTTTGCGGCGGCGCATCGATTGCCGGCTGCGGCGTGTCCTTGTCTACCAGGTACCGAAGCCGCCGAAGAAGCCCATGCGCGGCTGCTGCTGAGCGACACGGTAAGGCTGATACATGCCGGGCTGGGCCAGCCGCATCGGCTGCTGGGAATGGGTATGGCTGCGCGCGATCTTGCGCTTTTTCGGCGCCTGCACCGGCTGCTCGGCCGGTTTCGCCTCGGCCACGACCGGCTCCTTGCGCGGGTCAGCCTTCTCCGGCGGAATGAACTGGGCGAACGTGTCACGGACGCGGCCCTGCGCCGACACATCGCTGGCACCCGGCGGGGTCGCTGCGGCGACCGCGTTCACCTGCGACGGAACAATGGTCGGCAGGTTGGTGTCGTACACCACCCGCTCCGGCAATTTCTGGGTCGACTTGATGCGTACCATGGTCTTGCCGTCGACGCCGGGCGACGACAGGCCCTGGCTGGCGACCACGGCCTCCTGCGGAACGATGGCATTGACGACGAAGAGCAGCGCGAGCAGCACGCCACCAACGAACAGGAAATAACGCGCCACAGGCATTTTGGTAGCTCCCCCCGCGCTACAGCGCGGTTCAACTCGACGCGACGACATCATCGCGCAACGAATTCATCGTCTGCGCATGATCACCCGGACAGATGCCATCCGCGCTCCCGGGTCGTTCTCTAACGGTTGGCTTATTAGTTAGTTCCTGCCTCGCCGTTACGGTTCACCCGACAAGTCAATTCCCGGTCACTTTTTCGGGATGCAGCGTTCAAGCGCGGCTGGCGGTCACGACCGTGCATTTCGCCTTGTTTGCGTTAACGTTTACGAACCCGATCAGCATCCGCGGGTAGGTCTTGCGGCTCTTCATGGCGATGGTGTCCGGGATCAGCCGCTTGCGTTCGGTCACGGGGCTGCGGTCGCCGCGGACGAAGGCGCAGGCGATCTCGATATCCTTCACCGCGAAATCATTGGCGTTGCGCAGCGTCAGGGTGACCAGCACCTTCGAACCCAGCCCGCCGCGCCGCCAGGATTGCGAGGCGATCCGCAGCCTGTCCAGCGGCGATCTTTCGGTGCCCGGCTCGGATGTTTTGGCCGCCTCGGCCGGCTGCGCGGCGGTTGCCACGCCGACCGTGGCGGGTTCGCTCGCCGGTGCGGCCGGGGCATCCTTCGCGGCTTGATTTGTGATTTGGGCAGGCTGCGCCCCGGTCGATGCATCCTGCGCGGCGCGGATGACGGCGGAAGACATCGGCCAGACATCCTGGTCTCCGGCATCGCTCGGCTCGGGGAGCATGAACCACGCCGCAATTCCGGCGACCACGATCACCGACACCAGCAGGCTGGCGTAAAGCCCGCCCTCACCGAGACGTCCCGCGGCAAACCTTCGAAACGACGCCAAGCCGATCCGCATCGTCGTGCCCTCACCTCGACGCCCGATCAAGCCGCCACCAGCACAGAAGCGCAGGCATCGCGGGACGGCTGCAGGTCGAGCGGCCACGCGAGATCAATCACCGATGGCCGGAATGGTTTCATTCCGGGACGACAATCTTGCGGCTGGCATCACGGAGGGATGGTATCCCAACGGACCGCTCGCTAGATTTGCGCCGCCCGAGCGCGAGTGCCGCTCACCCAAGCGCGCGCGAGAACAACAAGGAGACCGCAATGCCTGTCGTCACCTGGGACCACGTCCATCTGCGCAGTCCCGATCCCGAGGCCACCGCGACCTGGCTGCGTGACATTCTCGGCGGCGAGATCATCCGCGGCCCCGGCCGCATCGACGTCCAGCTAGGCGGCGCCAAGGTGTTCATCGCGGAGGTGACGCAAGGCGACGGCGTCAACGCCCCGCCGGTGACGCCGTATCAGGGGCTCGATCATTTCGGCCTGACCGTGAAGGACATCGACGCGGTCGCGGCCGAGATCAAGGCCAAGGGTGTCGAGTTCACCAAGGAGCCGACCACGATCCGCCCCGGCGTGCGGATCTGCTTCATCCGCGGCCCGCAGGGCATCTCGATCGAACTGCTCGAGCGCGACCAGAAATACGCGTGAGCGACGACCGATCCGCTACGTCATGCTGCCGGGCATGAAGCAGCGGATCGTTACGCCCATGTAGCTCTTGATCGGCCAGACCATCGCGCGGCCGACCCGGTTCGGCTCGGTGACCACGGCCTCGTCGGGAACATCGACCCAGGCCCCATCGAGGCGCACGCGGTAGTGCCCGTCCTTCGATTCCCAATCGACGTCGCTGACCGCGCTGCCGTCGGCATCCGAGCAACACGGTCCCTTGCCGCTGCGCAGACCGTCGAACCATTCCTTGAGCGGCGAATTGGCGTAGCGGCCGTCGGGATCGCGCGCCCGCGCGATTTGTACGGCCGCCGCCAACACCAGCATCATCAGCCCGAGAGACACCATCATACGGCCCGCACGACGGGCCCAAGTTCCATTGGCATTGCGAGGGCGCGCCAAACGGCCGCCCGATTCAATCCAGTCTGACATGTGTTCGCTCCAGCACTCACCGGCCAGTGCAACCAGAGCTATGCATTTCGCGGGCCAGTTCGATTCGCGCGCACGGTCCGCTGTCATCGCGCCGTCACACCGCCTGGCAGGAACCGAGGGTTCACGGTCAGTCCGGATACCCCCGGAATCAACCTGCCGCATTGCACGAGGTTGCTCGCTTTGGCATAAAAAACCAATCCGGATTGCTGCGGGCGCGGCAGCCGGTACATGGGACGTTATGAAGAACGGACTGTACTCAATCCACGTCACCCTGCTGGACGGACGCGTCGGCAAGGGCAGCGGAGTGATTCTTTTCCGCGACGGGCAAATTCTCGGCGGCGATGCCTATCTCTATTACACCGGCAGCTACACGGTGAAGGGCGACGCCTTCAAGGGCGAGGTCCTCGTGCAACGCCACACCACGCCGCGTGAGACCGACAACCCGCTGTTCGGCGGGCCCGCGCCGGTCGGCATCGGCGTCTCCGGCACCTTCACCGACACCCGCGGCACCATGAGTGGAACCGCGCTGGTCGGCAAGGCGAGCCTGATCTTCGGCGCCACGCTGCACAAGCTCGCGGATATCAATTAGCGCGCTGGACGACACCCGACGATGTACCTCCTGAGGCAACACGGAATGACAGCAATCGTCAGGGTCGATCGAGACGGGATCATCAGCCACTGGAACAGCGCCGCTGAGCGTCTCTTTGGCTTCACTCAGCCTGAGGCCATCGGAAGCTCGCTGGAATTAATCATCCCGCAGCCGTCTCATGCTTGCCATCGAGATGGCTTCGCGAAGTATGTCGCGTCGGGAACTAAAACGCTGCCGGCCTCGGTCACCGCGGTCGGCCGACACAAGAACGGTCAACCCGTCAAGTTTCGGATTTCTACCACGGCAATGCGAGACGATCGAGGAGCGATCGTTGGAGTGGAAGGCCTGATGCTCGCTGATTGAAGCGAAGCCTCTGCTCGGTTAGACGCGCAAATGACTACTCCGCCGCCTGCTCCAGCGGTGCGACGCGCGGCAGGATCATCTGGATGCGGGTGCCGCTGCCCGGCGCTGACTCGAGCGAGAGCCGGCCGCCGAGGCGCGTGGTGACGATGCTGTAGACGATGTGCAGGCCGAGCCCGGTGCCGCCCTGGTCGCGCCGCGTCGTGAAGAACGGATCGAAGGCGCGGCGGCGCACGTCGAGGCTCATGCCGCAGCCATTGTCGGCGAAGATCACTTCGACATAGTCGTTCCCGGAGGCGTGCACCTGGATCTCGACCTCGCCGGCCTTGCCGTCCGGGAAAGCATGCGCGACCGCGTTGAGGAACAGGTTGGTCAGCACCTGGCCGTACGGTCCGGGATAGGAATTCATGATCAGGTTTGGCTCGCAATCGACGTTGAGCGTCAGATTGTGCTTGCGCAGGCCGGGCCGCAGACTCATCACCACCTGCTCGGTGAGATCGCCGAGATCGAAGGTCCGCTGGTCCGAATAATTGCGGTCGGCGGCGACCTGCTTGAACGACTGGATCAGTTCGGCGGCGCGGTTGAGATTGGCGACCAGCTGCGAGGAGGCATCCCGCGCCGTGTTCAGGAAGTCGTTGAGGCTCGAGCGGCGCAGGTCGCCGCGCTCGACCTGGGTCGCGAAGTTCGCGGTCTTGCGCTCCAGCGCCGAGGCCACCGTGAGGCTGATGCCGACGGGATTGTTGACCTCATGGGCGACGCCGGCGACCAGGCGGCCGAGCGCGGCGAGCTTCTCGGCCTCGATCAGCGAATTCTGGGTTTCCCGCAGATTGCGCAGCGCCGCCTCCGCGGAATCCCTCGCCTTGCGCATCTCTTGTTCGGAGCGCTTGCGCTCGCCGATGTCGAGCGCGACCGTGACGATGTTCTCGATGTCGCCCTGGGCATCGAGGATCGGCAGCTTGTTGACGAGCCATTGCCGCATGTTGCCGGCTGCGTCCTTGTACTCTTCCTCATAGAAACCAAGCTCGCGGCGCGCCGACAAGACGCGCTTGTCGTTCTCGTCGGTCTTGGCTGCGCCGTAGCGCGACATCAGCTCGGCGGTGGTCTGGCCGATCGCGTCCTGCGGCTCGATGCCGAAGATACCCGCCATGTAGCGGTTCATCAGCACGTAGCGCAGGTTGCGTTCCTTGACGTTGATGACGGCGGGCACCGTGTCGATGACCATCTGCAACAGCCGGCGGCCTTCGGCGATGGCGTCCTCTGCGCGCTTCTGGTCGGTGATGTCGCGCACGGTGCCCTCGTAGCGGACCACCTCGCCCTCGTCGTTGCGCACGACGGTCGCGGAATCGGACAGCCACAGCACGGTGCCGTCGCGCGAGCGCACCTGATACTCGTAGTCGCGCACCGTGCCGTCGCGCAGCATCAGCTGCTGGTACTGCTCCCGTGCCGCCGGATCGACATAGACGGTGGAGGCGATGTCGCCGATGCCGTTGATCAGGTCCTGCGGCGTGGCATAGCCCATCATCCGCGCCAGCGCCGGATTGGCATTGAGCAGCGCGCCCCCCGGCGTCGTGACGTAGATGCCGTCGACGGATGCCTCGAACAGTTTGTGGTAGCTCTCCTCGGCGAGCCGCTGCTCGGCAAGCGCGCGCAGTGCGGCCTCGCGCGCGCTGTCGGCATCGACCAGGGTCTGCCGGAACACTTCGGCGGCGCGCGCGATGTCGCCGATCTCGTTGTCGAGATCGGCGCCCGGAATGAACGCGCTCTTTTCGCCGCCCGCAACCTTGCGGATCGATCCGGCGATCCGGGCGAGCGGGCGAACGGTACGGCGAACCACCAGCACCGAAGCGAACAGGCCGATCAGCACCCCCGCCGTGCCGAGCACGATGCTCTGCCATTTTGCCTCCGCCAGCGTGCGCGCGAAATCGCGCGACAACACATGGCCGCGGCGCGAGCTGAGCTCGCGCAACAGCTCGGTGACCTTCTGGATCAGGCGGCCTTCGGCGCCGAGCACCTCGCGGTCGATGTCGGCGATCTGGCCCTCGCGCACCGAAATCGCGCTGATCGCCTCGGCATAATTGTCGACCGCGCCGCGCAGGGCGGGTTCGGCGATGGTCATCGCCCGCATGCTTTGCGCGGCCTGCTCGGCGGCCGACGTGTTGTGCGCCAAGAGCGCGGTGGCAATGCGGCTCTGCGCCTGCAACAGCGTGTTGGCCAGCGCCGCATCATCGCTCGCGGCGACCGCCTTGTCGAACGCGTCGCGCAGCGGCGGCAGCCCGGCGACGATTTCCGCGCGGCGGCTGAGCAGCGCCGAGATGCGCTCGATCCCGCTGCGATAGGTCGCCAGCCGCTGGGTAACGCCGTCGATCATGTCCTGCTGCTCGGGCGCCAGCTCGATCCGGGTCTTCTTCAGGATTTCGCTCAGCGACTGGGCTGCCTCTGCGACCTGGGCCGACTGGTTGCCGGGCTCGGTGACGAAGTCCCGCGCCGCCAGCCGCAGCTCGTTGGTGCGACGATCGATATCTTCGGCGATGTCGCCGACGCTTTGCAGCCGCTGCAGCTCGGCGAAGGTCGTATCGATGTGCCGGATCGCGATCACGCTGGCCGTTGACGTGATGATGATCACAGCCAGCACCAGCAGGAAGCTGCCGAACGTAAGCTGGCCAATGGAGAGGGAGAACGCACGCGGCGCTTGCGAATTCGGCGGCAATTCAGCGGTCATGTCATCAAGGCCGGGGTCCAACGTGCCCCAATATAAGGGAAATTACGGGCTTTGGGGAAACATGCTGAGCCCCTCGCCGGCCGGCGGTGTGACCCGTGTCACCCGGGGGCCGCAGGTGGCCGATTCCGGCACAGGGTGACGTCAGGCCTCGTCCGGCGGGATGCCGGCCTCCTTGATGCATCCGGGGACATCCAGCCGGCAGCCGGTTTCGGGAGACAGGACATCAGGCGCCGGCAGCCTTCGGCGACGGGATCGCCATCGCGGCGATGACCTCAGGCCGTGGTGATCCTGCGCGCAGGAATCGTCATCGCGGCGACGCCGATCACGACGCAGGCGAGCCCGAGCCACGCCGTCGGGCTCAGCCGTTCGCTCAGAACGGCGACGCTGAGCGCAACCCCGATCGGCACCCGCAGATAGGCCTGCGCGGTGGTGCCGACCGAGCCGAGGGTCTGGATCAGGCGAAAGTAGATCACGAAGGCGATCGCGGTCGAGAACACCGCAAGCGCCAGCAAGGCGAGCAGCGAGCTGGTCGATGGCGTCAGCGTCCAGGGCCGTTCGACGGCGAGGCTGAGCGGTATCAGCACCGCCGCGCCCGCGATCAGGGAGCCCGCGGCCGGCGCCATCGGATCGAGTCCCTTGAAGCCGCGGCTGAAGATCGCGGCGCAGGCATAGCAGATGGTGGCGGCGACGATCGCGACCTCGGCCACGATGCCCTCCCCGAGATCGCGGAACGCATCGACGCCGACGATCAGGCAGATGCCGGCCATGCCGGCAATCACCCCGAACAGCTTGCGCGGGCTCAAGGCCTCATGGCGGGTGATCGCGGCCGTGAACAGGAAGGTGAAGATCGGCGAGGCCGAATTGAGGATGGTGGCGAGGCCGGCATCGACGAAGCGTTCGCCCCAGGCGATCAGCGTCCACGGGATCACGCTGTTGAGGCAGGCCTGGAAGATGAAACGGCGCCAGGTCGCGCCGTCCGTCGGCATCGTCACGCCGCGCATCCGCACGATGACGAGCAGCAAGAGCCCCGCGATCGCGGTCCGCGCCGCGATCAGCGTGATCGGCGGAATGGTCGCGACGCCGAGCTTGATGAAGGTGTAGGAGCCGCCCCAGAGGGTGGCGAGCGCGAGCAGCAAAGCCAGCTCGAAGCCCATGTTGGGCTGACGCGCGTCGCCAGTCGCGGGGCCGGTCACGACGCGCTCCGTGCAAGCCATCCGGTGGTCGCCGCAAACAGGCCTTCCCGCCCGTGTTCAAGATGCATCAAATGCGTTGCCCTCGGCACGACGACATCGGCCTTCCTTGAGGCGCCCAGCGCATGTGTCAGCCAGGCTGCGTCGGCATCCTGGCAAAGGTTGTCCCATTCACCGCGGACGATCAGCGTCGGCGCCTGAACGCGGCGCGGGTCGTAGGCGAGCTGCCCCGACATCGCGGCGATGATGTCGGCCTGCGGCCCGTTTGGAATCCGGACCGCCGGCGGATTGCGTCCGGTCGCGCCGGCATCACTTGCCAGATAGGCCGGCCCCCACTCGGCGAGGTCAGGCTCGATCAGCACCGGCGAATGCGACGGGGGGACGTCCTCGACAAATCGCTTCAACTGGTCCGCGATGGTGACCTCGCGCCATGCGCCGATGCTCTCGGGTCGTGGCAGCCCCTGCAGCTCCCGCCGGACGATCGGCCCGAACAGCACGAGGCGGCCGACGGCATCCGGACGATCGGCTGCAAAACGGCCGGCCGCCATCGTGCCCCATGAATGCGCGACGATATGAACCGGCGCACCGGCGCGCACCTTGCGGATGTGATCGACCACCGCACCGACCTGGTTGGCGGCTTCCGGCGCACGGCCGAGCGGCAGGACCCCGCTCGCGGGCATCGACATCGGCCGCGGCCTGCTCGAGCCGCCGAAGCCTGTGAAATCGAAACCCCAGACATCGAAGCTGGCGGCATTGAGATCGTCTGCCCAGGATCGTCCGCCAAAGCGATAGCCGACCGACAGCGACGACGGGAACGTCGCGCCGTGAACGTAAAGCACGGGATCGCCCGCGCCCGGCCAGTGCCGCAGCAGCAGCGTGTCGTCGCTGCCGGGCAGCGTCAGGTGGTCTTCGAGAGATATTGCCGCTTTGAAAGATGTTGCCACGTCGGTTCCTTTGCGTCGGGCCGTTCGCCCAGCGCGGTGATTGGCGTGGTTATAGCGGGCTTCTGGTGGCTATATTTCGATGCCCGCCGAAGTATCGCGGCTCGGATCCGCGGGAGCTCAGCCCATCGCGCCGACGTCGAACACCTCGCCGTCATAGCCCGCTTCCTTGGGGATCCGGAGCTGGCGGCCGGTGGCGGTCTTGGTCATCACGGGCATCACGGCGACGATCGACTTGCCCTTGCTGTCGGCGAGCGCAGCGCCGACGTTCGGCTGCTTGCCGAGCCTGATCAAATTGCGCGTGGTCGGGAACGGCAGCTTGAAACGCCCGCTCTCGCCGCCCTCGAGCGCCTCGCGCGTTGAGACCCAGATCGAGTCGGTCGATTCCTTGCCGTCATGGGCGCCGAGCTGCTCGGGCGGCGCGGCGGCGAGGAAGAACCAGGTGTCGAAGCGCTTCGGCATGCCTTCCGGCGTGATCCAGTGCGCATACGGCACGAGCTCGTCGAGCGCGAGCACCATGCCATTGTCCGTGAGCACCTTGAGGAAGGTGATCTTGCCTTCGTTCAGCGCCGCACGATGCGCGGTCGCGATCTCGTCCGCGCGCTTCGCGTCGACCAGATCCTTCGCCCCCCGCGGCCGCGCCAACAGGATGCCGCTCTCCTCGAAGGTTTCGCGGATCGCGGCAATGCGAAAACCGAGCGCGTCGCCGTCGAGCCCTTCTCCCCCCGAATAGAGCGCGGGATCGGCGGCGATCTCCTTGTCGTTCTTGTCGACGCTGCCGCCCGGAAACACCAGCGCACCGGAGTTGAACTCGATCTGGTGATGGCGGACCATCATGAAGACTTCGATTTCGCGCGACGGCGTTCCATCACGCAGCAGCAGCACGGTCGAGGCAAGGCGCGGAGCAACGATTTCGGTCATTATTAACCTGCTGCACTGGATTGCGGTTGCAGATTGGCGCGACGGTCGACGCGCGCCACGCGGGAGAGCAGATAGTCGACCTCCGCCCTCGCCTGCGGCGTGATGACGGCACCGGGCTTGCGCTGGGCGCTGGAGGAGATGATGCCGCGCTTCTGCAGCACGTATTTGCGCACGGTCAGGCCAACGCCGGGCTGCTGCTCGTAGCGGATCAGCGGCAGATGCGCGTCGAACAGATCATGCGCGGCATCGCGCTTGCCGGCCTTCGACAAATTGACGACGTCGATCAGGAGCTCGGGGAAAGCATAGCCCGTCATCGCGCCGTCGGCGCCGCGCTCCATCTCGAAATCGAGGAACAGGCCGCCATTGCCGACCAGGATCGACAGCGGCCGCAGCGAGCCGTCCTTCTGGAAGTTGCGCAAGGTCGAGATCTTCTCGAGGCCCGGCCAGTCCTCGTGCTTGAGCATCACACAGGACGGCGAGTCCATCACGATCTTGCGGATCACCGCGGGCGTGAACACGACGGTGAGCGTCAGCGGGTAGTCCTGCAGCACCCAGGGAATATCGTCGCCGATCGCTTCCTGCGCCTGCTTAAAGTAGCCGATGATCTGGTCGTCGGTGCGCAGATGCGGCGGCGGCGCGATCATGACGCCGGCGGCGCCGGCATCCATCGACTTTTTGGCCAGCGAGCGCATCGTGGCAAAGCCCGGCGCCGAGACACCGACGATCACCTGCAGCTTCTTGGCGCGCTTGACGAAGCGCAGCGCGACCTGCTCCGCCTCGGCGGCATCGAGCTTGGGCGCCTCACCCAAAATGCCCAGCACGGTGACGCCGTCGCAGCCGACCTCGGTGTAGAAATCGGTCAGCCGGTCGATCGATGCCTCGTCGATGCGGCCGTCGTCGTGGAACGGGGTCGGCGCGATCGCGAAGGTTCCTGCGGCCTGGGCGGTGAGTTTGGTCATGGTGGGTTTATCCTCCGGTCCGTCGTTCCGGGATGGTGCGACAGCACCAGACCCGGAACCTCGAGATTCCGGGTTCGACACTGACGCATCGCCCCGAAATGACGGTATACATCAGAACCGCCGCGCGCCCATCTTGATCTGTTCCTCGGAGAAGAAGATCTCCTTGGCATGGGTGGCGATGTCCTCGGCCTTCCAGCCGGTAAATGGCGGCTTCCAGCCCTCCATTTCCATCATCCGCATCTCGCGGACGCCGCGCGGGCCCGAGACGCCGAGAACCTTGCCGGTCTGGTCGCCCGACAAATCGCTGACCATGTAGAGCACGGCCGGCGCGATGCCGTCCGGGCCGAGCGCCGCACCCGGATTCTCCTTGTAGCGGGGCAGGTCCGCGGTCATGCGTGTCAAGGCGCCGGGCGCCAGCGTCCAGATCCGGATGTTGTACTTGCGGCCCTCGATCGCCAGCACGTTGGAGAGGCCCCAGATGCCGCCCTTGGCCGCGCCGTAATTGCTCTGGCCGAAATTGCCGATCAGGCCCGAGGTCGAGGAGGTGTTGACGATGACGCCGCCGCCATTGTCGCGCATCCATTTGAACACCGGCTGGGTGCAGCAGAAGGTGCCCTTCAGATGCACCTTCATCACCCTGTCCCAGTTGGCTTCCTTGGCCTTGTGGAAGGTCTCGTCGAGCAGGATGCCGGCGTTGTTGACCAGGATGTCGGCGCGGCCGAAATGCTTGATGGCGTCGTCGAAGACCGACTGCCCGCCGGCGATGGTCGAGATGTCGGCGCCGTTGGCGACTGCGCGGCCGCCCTCGGCCTTGATCGCATCGACCACCCTGTCGGCCATCGACTTGTCGGAGCCCGAGCCGTCGCGCGGGCCGCCGAGGTCGTTGACCACCACCGCCGCGCCCTCGCGCGCAAACAGCTTTGCGTAGGCCTCACCCAGTCCGCCGCCGGCGCCCGTGATCAGCGCCACCTTGCCGTCGAGTAATCCCATGGTCGTTTCTCCGTTGTTGTTCTTTCTTCTTCACCTCGCCCCGCCTGCGGGGAGAGGGAGCCGACGGCCTCGACGGGTGGCTACGCCAGCACCGTCTTGCCGCTCTTGATCACGGTGACGCCGCGCGACTTCACCTTGGCCTCGAACGACACCACGTTGCCGTCCTTCCACAGCTCCATCGTCACGGTCTCGCCGGGAAACACCGGCGAAGAGAATCGCGCCGCGTGCTGCTTGAAGGCTGTGGGATCGTAATCGGCGTAGGTCTGCAGCACGCCGCGGCAGGTGATGCCGTAGGTGCACATGCCGTGCAGGATCGGCCGCGGGAAGCCGGCCTTCCTGGCGAATTCCGGATCCGAGTGCAGCGGGTTGCGGTCGCCACACAAGCGGTAGATCAGTGCCTGGTCAGGCCGCGTCGTGATATCGACCACTTGGTCCGGCGCGCGCTCCGGCACCTTGTGCGGCTCGGGCTGGCCATCAGATGGACCGCCGAAGCCGCCATCGCCACGGGCGAAACGCGAGGCCACGAGCGTTGCGAGCTTGTCGCCCTTCTCATCCCTGAGCACGGTCTGGTGGCGGATCACCGCGCCCTTGTCCTTGCCCTTGTCGAACACGTCGAGCACGGTCGAGTCGGCCGTGATGTGGGCTGCCGTCGCGAACGGCTTGTGGAAGGTGATGTCGCGCTCGCCGTCGACCACCATCACGCGGTTGAGATTCATCTCGCCGGGGCCGGCGCCCCAGGCCGCGACCGACGCGAAGGTCGGCACCACCTTGAGCGGACGCGGCGTCAGCACGCCTTCATTGACGAAGGCGAGCTCGTTCTCGTCCATCGGATCGGCGCCGAGACCGATGCCATAGGCATAGAGCATCACGTCGCGATCGCTGTAGCTGTATTTCTGGCCGAGATTCTTCAGGGCCATCAGCTGTTCGTACACGATTGGCATTGTCGTTTTCTCCCCGAACTCTGTTCTGTCTTCGCTGCTGCCCGTTACTGCGCCCTCTCCCCTTGCGGGAGAGGGCCACACCGGCATCAAACGCAAACTCGTTTGGGAGAGGGGTTGCTTCCGCAGATGCATCTCCCGCGTGGAGAGAGACCCCTCTTCCGGCAGCTGCGCTGCCACCTTCCCCCCGCAACGGGGGAAGGTACTTCTCAGGCCGGCGTGAAGAACGGCAGCGGCGCACCGTCGGTCGGCTTCCACACCACCTTCACCTTCTGGCCGATCCTCACCGTCTCCAGATCGCAATCGACGATGTTGGTCTGCAGCGACGGACCTTCCTTCAGCGTCACATAGGCGATCGCATACGGACCGGTCGGCGATTTCCGCATCAGGCTGTAGGTATAGACCGTGGCCTCGCCGCTCGACTCCTCCCACACTGTCTTGTCGGAGAAGCAGAACGGGCAGATCGCGCGCGGGAAGTAATGCGCTTCGCCGCAGGTGTTGCAGCGCTTGATCATGAACTTGCCCGCCTTCGCCGCTTCCCAGAACGGCGCAGTCTCCGGATTGGTCACCGGGGCGTTGTACTTCTTGGCTTCAGACATCACGCACGCTCCAGAATGCAGGTTGAGGCGGCGTGGCGAACGCCGAGCAGACCGCCGGTGCCGTGGGCAATCGCGAGGTCGCAGTTCTTCACCTGCACCTTCGGATGCGCCTCGCCGCGCAACTGGCGCACCGCCTCGAGGATCTTCGTCATGCCGCCGCGATTGACGGGATGGTTGCTGCACAGGCCGCCGCCGTCGGTGTTGAACGGCAACTTGCCGACGCCCGAGATCAGGTTGCCGTCGGCGACGAACTTGCCGCCCTCGCCCTTCTTGCAGAAGCCGAGGTCTTCGAGCTGCATCAGCACCGTGATGGTGAAGCTGTCATAGATCGAGGCGTATTTGATGTCCTTCGGTGTCACGCCCGCCTCTTCGAAGGCACGCGGGCCGGACCACACGCCAGCGGAATAGGTAAGATCGAGATCCTTGCCGCCGCGCGGGCCCTTCATCGCCTCGCCATGGCCGATCAGGCGCACCAGCGGCTTCTTCAGGCTCCTCGCAATCTCCGGCGTGGTGACGATCATCGCGCCGCCGCCATCGGTGACGACGCAGCAGTCCATCCGATGCAGCGGGTCCGAGATCATCGGCGAGTTCAAGACGTCCTCGACGGTGACGACCTCCTTCAGCATCGCGTGCGGATTGTATTGCGCGTGATGCGAGGCCGCGACCTTGATCCAGGCGAGCTGCTCGGAGGTGGTGCCGTAGTCGTGCATATGGCGCATGGCACACATGCCATAGGCATTGTGCGTGGTAGCCCCGTAGGCCAATTCGAAATCGGCCTCGGCGCCGGAGGCGCGCGGCGGCATCGGACCGGTGCGAGGCTTGCCTGCGAGCGTAACCAGCGCGACCGAGCACTTGCCGGCGGCGATCGCCTCGGCGGCGTGGCCGAGATGGATCAGATAGGAACAGCCACCGGTCTCGGTGGAATCGACGTGACGCAGCTTCTTGGTGTTGAGGCCGAGATAATCGACCATCGGCCACAGCCCGCCCGGCGCATCGCCGGCGCAGAAGTAGCCGTCGATATCGTCCTTGGTCAGCCCGGCATCCTCGATCGCACCCTTGGCGACCTCGGCGTGCAGCTGTGCTGTTGATTTATCGGGTGCATGCCGGGTGGGATGCTCGTAGATCCCGGCAATGTAGGCCTTGCCCTTGATGGTCAAATCGCTCTCCGCTGGCGTTTCTCGCTCCAGCGTTTTTCTGAACCGACGGCGCGACCTTGGCAAGCGCGGAAATATTCCGTCAGGCGAGACTGCGAGAGCGCACAATATGCGCGCCGCAAACGGATGTCGTCCCGGCGAAGGCCGGGACCTATAACCACCGCTGTTCGTCGCTGCGCGACGCTGGGGCCGCAGCTCAATCTAACAACTCGACGCTGTGGTTATGGGGCCCGGTCGCGCTTCGCTTGCCCGGGACGACACCAAATATGCAGCGACTACTCCGCCGCCATCTGCCTCGGAGCGGGCGGCGGGTTGGCGAGGTCGGCGGCGAGTTGCGCGTAGCGAACCTTGGCCTCCTTGATCGCCTTGTCCTTCACCGGGCCGTAGCCGCGGATGCGGTCGGGCAGCGACAGCAATTCGACCGCGATGTCGTGGTTGAGCGGCGACAGCAGGGTCAGCACCGTCGCGACATCCTTCTCGTAGCCCGCGATCAGGTCGCGCTCGAGCTTGCGGTCGGCGTTGTAGCCGAAGACGTCGAGCAGCGTACCGCGCAGGAACCGGAATCGCGCCATCACCTTGAAGGCCGACATCATCCACGGCCCGAAGGCGCGCTTCTTCGGACGGCCCTGCGCATCGAGCCCGCCGCCGAGGATCGGCGGGGCGAGATTGAAGTTGAACTTGAAGTCGCCCTCGAACTGGTCGCGCAGCTGCTTCTCGAAGCGGCCATCGGTGAACAGCCGCGCCACCTCATACTCGTCCTTGTAGGCGAGCAGCTTGGCGTAGTTGATCGCGACCGCACGCGGCAGCGCCTCGCCATAACCGCCCTTGGTGGCGGTGTCGCGGACCTGGTCGACCAGCTTGCGGTAGCGTTTTGCCAAACGCGCGTTCTGATAGCCGGTCAGAAGATCCATGCGATGGGTGATGATCTCGTCGAGCGACATCGCGTCCAGCGACTTTGCCGGCGCGACGTCGTCATCCTGCCCCTTCATCATCGCGGCGAGCCGCGCCGGATCGGCCGCGGCCAGACGCCCGAGCTGGAATGCCTGCGTGTTCATCTTGATCGAGACACCATTGACCTCGATCGCCTGCTGGATCGACTCCGCCGACAGCGGCAGCAGGCCGCGTTGGTAGGCAAAGCCCATCATCATGATGTTGGTGGCGATGGAGTCGCCGAGCAGCGTTTCGGCCGGCTTGGTGAAGTCGAAGAAGGCCGAGTCCTTGCGCAGCTCGGTCTCCAGCACGCTGTTGACCTTGCGGCTCTGGAAATTGAAGTCGCGGTTCAGGATGAAATCCGCGGTCGGAATGATGTGGCTGTTGATGATGCCGACGGTACGGCTCGCATCGCACAGCGTAATAGTGTCCTTCGACACCGCCACGACTTCGTCGGCCGCGAGCACGAGATCGGCCGTGCCGGTCACGATGCGCGAGCAGGTCACGTCGGCGGTGTGCTCGGAGAGCCGGACATGGCTGAGCACCGCGCCGCCCTTCTGCGCGAGGCCGGACATGTCGAGGATCATCGAGGCCTTGCCCTCGATATGCGCGGCCATGCCGAGCAGCGCGCCGATCGTCAGCACGCCGGTGCCGCCGACGCCGCCGACCGCGATGTTGTAGGGCCGGTCGAGCGCGGGCTTCGAGGCCGGCTCCGGCAAGGCGCCGATATCGCCGAGTTCAGTGGGCGCGCGACGCTTGAGGGTGCCGCCATCGACCGTGACGAAGGACGGGCAAAAACCCTTCACGCAGGAATAGTCCTTGTTGCAGGTCGACTGGTTGATGGTGCGCTTGCGCCCGAGCTCAGTCTCCAGCGGCTCGACCGAGATGCAGTTCGACTGCACCGAACAGTCGCCGCAGCCTTCGCAGACGGCCGGATTAATCAGCACGCGGCGCGCCGGATCCTCCATAAGGCCGCGCTTGCGGCGACGGCGCTTTTCCGCGGCGCAGGTCTGCACGAACACGATCGCCGAGGTGCCCTTGGTGTCGCGGCACATCTTCTGGACATTCTCGAGCTCGTCGCGGTGGAACAGCTTGACGCCCGGCGCGATGGTATCAGCCGGATAAGAACCCGGATTTTCCGAAACCAGGTAGATTTCGCGGATGCCTTCGGCGTGCAGCTGGAAGGTGATCCGCTGCGGCGACAGATCGCCGTCGTGGTGCTGGCCGCCGGTCATGGCGACGGCGTCGTTGTAGAGGATCTTGTAGGTGATGTTGGCCTTGGAGGCGATCGACTGGCGGATCGCCAGAATGCCGGAGTGGAAATAAGTCCCGTCGCCGAGATTGGCGAAGATGTGGTTCTCGTTGGTGAACGGCGCGATGCCGACCCACGGTACGCCCTCGCCGCCCATGTGGGTGAAGGTCTCGGTCGAGCGGTTCATCCACAGCGCCATGAAGTGGCAGCCGATGCCGCCGAGCGCACGGCTGCCTTCCGGCACCTTGGTCGAGGTATTGTGCGGGCAGCCCGAGCAGAAATACGGCGTGCGGCTGACGGGTGCGGTCGCCTGCATCTGCGACGACTGGCGGCCGTTGAACCAGTCGGCCTTGGCGCGCAACATCTCGGCGATTTCAGGATTGAGATTAAGTCGAAGCAGCCGCTCGGTGAGCGAGCTTGCAAGCGAGGCCACGCTCAGCTCGGCGGCGAAGGTCAGGAAGCGCTTGTCGTGATCGTCCATCTTGCCGACGATGCGCGGGCGCACGTCGTCGCGCCAGTTGAACAGCTCCTGCTTGACCTGGTTCTCGACGATCTCGCGGCGTTCTTCGACGATGAAGATCTCTTCGAGGCCGACGGCGAAGTTGCGCACGCCTTCCGGCTCCAGCGGCCAGGGCATGCCGATCTTGTAGAGGCGGATGCCGATCTTGGCGGCGATCTCGGGCGTGATGCCGAGCTCACGCAACGCCTGGCGGATGTCCTCATAGCTCTTGCCCGAGGCCATGATGCCGTAGCGCGCGTTCGGCGAATCCATCGTGACGCGGTTGACCTTGTTGGCGCGGGCAAAGGCGATCGCGGCAAAGCCCTTGTAGTCCTGCAGCCGGCGATCCTGCTCGAACCGGTCGTCGGGCCAGCGGATGTTGAGGCCGCCCGGCGGCAGCTCGAAATCGGCCGGAATGATGAAGGGCGTCATCTCGTCGGTGAGGTCGATCTCGGCCGTGGTCTCGACCGTCTCGGTGATCACCTTCATGCCGACCCAGCAGCCGGAGTAGCGCGACATCGCGATGCCCAGCAGGCCCATCTCGATCATTTCGTGGATGCTGGAGGGGTAGAGGTAGGGCATCAGCGCGGAGATGAAGGCGTGGTCGGACTGATGCGGGACGGTGGAGGACTTTGCGCCATGGTCGTCGCCGGCCAGGCAAAGCACGCCGCCGTGCTTGGCGGAGCCCGCCGCATTGCCGTGGCGGAAAACGTCGCCGCAGCGGTCGACGCCGGGGCCCTTGCCGTACCAGATGCCGACCGCGCCATCATATTTGGCGCCGGGCGACAGGGCGAGCTGCTGCGAGCCCCAGATCGCGGTGGCCGCGAGGTCCTCGTTCACGCCGGGCTGGAATTTGATGTTGTACTGCTCGAGATGCTTGCGGGCGGCGAACAGCTGCTGGTCGTACCCGCCGAGGGGGGAACCGCGATAGCCGGAGATGAAGCCTGCCGTGTTGAGGCCTGCGGCGCGGTCGCGTCTGATCTGCGCCATGGGCAGGCGGACCAGCGCCTGGATGCCGGTCATGAAGACGTGGCCGGTGCCTTGGGTGTATTTCTGGTCGAGGCTGATAGGCCCTTGGTCGATTCCCATTTAGCCCTCTTTGCGCTGGTCGCGACGCCTGCTTTTTAGCTAGTCATCCGAACTTGTTAGAACCAGTCTATGTCGGATTTTCTGGCCCGCGCAGCACAATTCTGGACGACCAAGCCCGTCGCTCGAAAATCGCAATTTCGTGCCGGGAATATCGGAGCGCCGTTTCGGTTTCTGTCGCTGGACAGGCCCGCGGCGAAACGGCGTGACGCGTCGTGTGGACCGGAAGGTGAATGGATGCGGCGACAACCTCGAACGACCGGTGCGATTCTGGCCGGTGCGCTGTTGTGCAGTGCGTTCGCGGCCCGCGAATGCACCGCCGCGCCAACCGACGACATCATCGCCCGCGGCAAGGCGCTCACGATCGCCGGCGACTGCGCGAGCTGCCATACCGCCGACCCGGCAAAGCCCTTCGCCGGGGGCAAGCGGATCGACACGCCGTTCGGTGCGGTGTTCTCGCCGAACCTGACGCCCGACCGCGATACCGGCATCGGCGGCTGGAGCGACGACGATTTTCTGCGCGCGCTGCGGATGGGCATCTCGCCGAACGGGGTGCATTATTATCCCGCCTTCCCCTACCCGTATTTCTCAAAGCTGATCCGCGACGACATCCTGGCGATCCGCGCCTATCTCGCGACGCTGGCGCCGGTCAGCAACAAGGCGCCGCCGCCGGAGCTGCGCTGGCCGTTGAACTACCGCGTGCTGATGCGGGCCTGGAACGCCCTGTTCTTCACGCCGGGCATCATCCAACCGGACCAGAGCGAGACCGCGGAATGGAATCGCGGCCGCTACCTCGTCGAGGCCCTCGCCCATTGCGGCGCCTGCCATACGCCGAAAAACGCGTTCGGCGCCGACAAGCGCGACCAGGCGCTTGGCGGCAACATGGTGCAGGCCATGTTCGCGCCCAGGCTCGACGGCGCCGAGCGAAGTGGGCTGAAGTCCTGGAGCACCGGTGACATCGCTGAATATCTGCAGAGCGGCCGCAACGGGCAAGCCATACCGGTCCGTTGATGTCCGAGGTGGTGGTCAATTCGACCTCGAAGATGAGCGACGCCGATGTGCGCGCGATCGCGGTCTATCTGAAGAGCCTGCCCGCCGGCGCGTCGGAGCCTGTGGTCACCCCGCCCTCGCCGGCGCAGATGAGCAACGGCGAGCGCATCTATCGCGGCGCCTGCGTCGCCTGTCATGAGCTCGATGGCTCCGGCGCGCCGCGGATCTATCCGCCGCTGCCCGGCAACGCCAATCTGCAATCGGCTAGTCCTGCGAGCACGCTGCGCATCATCCTCGACGGTGCGCAGACCGTGACCACGCCGCGCGCACCGAACGCCGGCTCGATGCCGGCCTATCCGAAGCTCACCGACCAGGAGGTCGCCGATGTCGCGACCTATATCCGCAATGCCTGGGGCAATGCGGCGCCCGCCGTGACGGCGGACGAGGTCGCCAAGGCGCGGACAGCGAAATAAAGGCGCGGACGGCGAAATAGCCGTTCAGCGCTCCTCGTCGCTGAACACGAATTTCGGCATCTCCCATTTGTAGCGGATCGCCAGCATCCGGAACGTCAGTCCGAGTACGAAGGTCAGCAGGGTCCAAACCGGTTGGTTGAGGTTCAGTCCGAACGCGGTCGCATAGAACAGCCCGGTCACCACCGAGACGCTGGCGTAGAGCTCGCTGCGAAACAGCAGCGGCACCTCGTTGCACAGGATGTCGCGCAGCACGCCGCCGGCGCAGCCGGTGATCATGCCGGCCACGATCACGATCGGCAGCGAGGAGTCGACCTGCCAGGCCACGTCGCAGCCGGCCATGGTGAACACCACGAGCCCGATCGCATCGAGCACCAGGAACGCGAGATTGAGCCTGACCACCAGCCGCGCCAGCAGGATGGTGGCGAAGGCGCCGGCCGCCGCGATCGCCAAGTAGATCGGTTGCGCAACCCAGAGCAGCGGATAGTGCCCGAGCAGCACGTCGCGGATGGTGCCGCCGCCGAGCGCGGTGATCGCCCCCAACATGCAGACGCCGGCCCAATCCATGCTGCGTCTGCCGGCCGCGAGCGCCGCCGTCATCGATTGCGCCGCAACCGCGATGAACGAGAGCACGTGCAGCACCGAATCGGTGGGCGGCATGGTCCACATTGAAAAGGCCTCATGGAACAGGAACCCTGGGAATCGGCGGTTCCAGCATGAACAGGTTGCAACATTGGCGCGGAACATCCGCACGCGCCAGCCATTGTCTCCAGCGTTTAGCCTACGCGCTTAGCCTTGGGGGGCTAACGGAGGAACTTTGAAATGGCTTACAACCCTGACGATCCGTATCGCGCCAACCTGACCGATGACGAAATCCACCGTCAGGCGCGCTTAAACAGCCTGGACAACGAGCTGCAGCCGGATCCGGAACTCCAGGAGGGACCGGCCAGCGGTACCAAGGTCGCGATGTTCGCAGTCGCGGTGGCCGTGGTGCTGGGCGCGCTGTTCTATGGGTTGAACAATACGTCGGTCAATCAGGCTGGCACCACGCCGCCGACCCAGACCGCGCAGCAGACTCCCGCCAATCCCACCGCGCCGCCTCCCGGCATGCGCGACGTGACGCCGAAGCCGAACAGCCAGCCCGGCGTAACCACGGGCGCGGCGCCGGCCAACCCGTCGACCCCGCCGTCCGACATGAACAAGCCGGCGGCCCCGCCGGCCGAGAATGCGAGGTAACGCTGACGACATTTGACCTGGCGCGAGCGGCGGGCCCAAGCGGCCCGCCGCTTTCTTGCGCGCGAGGTCTACTTGAACATCCTGTTGAGCTCGCCGCCGGGATAGCCGTTGACGAATTCGGTGAAGGTGCCCTTTTCGGCCATCTCCTTGGCCGCCTTCATGACGCCGGTCCAGGCCATCCGCGCCAGCGCGCCGCCGACGCTGATCCGGCGCACGCCGAGGTCGCCGACCGCTTGCAACGTCAGGTCGGACGCGCCGCCGATCAAAAGATTGACCGGCTTCGGCGCCATCGCCTTCACGACCGCGGAGATCTCCTCCTTGGTCGAGATGCCCGGCGAATACAACACATCCGCCCCGGCTTCCGAATAGGCCTGCAGCCGCTCGATCACCAGATTGAGGTCCTTCTTGCCCCACAGGAACGCCTCGCAGCGGCCGGTGAGCAGCACGCCGCTGTGGTCGGCATCGATGGCTTTGCGCGCCGCCCTGATGCGCTCGACCGCGAGCTTGTGCTCGAACAGCGGATTGGCCGCGTCTCCCGTGGAGTCCTCGATCGAGAGGCCGGCAACACCGGTCTTGACACCGCGCGCGACATTGACCGCAACCTTCTCCGGCTCGACCGCGAAGCCGCCCTCGAAATCGGCGTTGACGGGAATATCGACCGCCGCGCACACCGCGGTGAGGTGGTCGCAGACGTCATCGACGGTGACGCGGTTGTCGGCCTTCGCGATAGTCCAGGCGAAGCCGGCGCTGGTCGAGGCCAGCGCCTTGAAGCCGAGATGTTGCAAGGCGCGGGCGCTGCCGACATCGAACGGGTTCGGAATGATGAAGCACCCGCTCTCGTGCAGCTTCTTGAAGGCGGCTCGTTTGTCAGCAGTTGGCAGTGGCATTGGTCGCTCCCTAGAGTCATTGGCCGCGCAGAGATAGGCACGCATATATGCGAGCGCTAGAGTTTCGCTTCATGCACCGCGCGGCTGTCCTTCGGGGCCTGATCGCGTTCGTTCAAGCCGTAGTCACGCATCACGCTCGCGACGCGCAACCGGTAATTCTCGAAGATCCGGGCGCGGCCCTTGGCCTGGGTGCGGCGGTGCTCGACCGTGTTGCGCCAGGCTTCTACCGCAGCCTCGTCGCGGAAGAATGACAGCGACACGAACTTGCCCTTCTCGGTCAGGCTCTCGAACCGCTCGACCGAGATGAAGCCGTCGATCTCCTGCAGGATCGGCTTCAGCTCGGCGGCTAGGTCAAAATAGAACTCCCGGTGCTCGGCCTTCGGCCAGACTTCGAAGATCACGGCAATCATGGGCGCCTCCGCGCATTGTTGTTGTGGAGTGACTATAGCTCGACCTTGCGCAGAAATGTCCGCTCCTCGGCGAGGATGAAGCGGTTTTGTTCCGCGAAGTTGAAGTTCGCCACGCCCTCGCTGTCCTGGCGCAGCCGCGCGCGATAGGCCTCGTAGGCGGCGAGACTTTCGAACGAGATCAGCGCGAAGGCGATGTTGTTGGTGCCCTCGTGCGGCATCCAGTAGCCGAGCAGATCGCCGCCGCAGCGCGGGATGATCGAGAGCCAGTTCCGCGAATACTCCTCGAACATCGCGCGCTTGAACGGATCGAGCTGGTAGCGGATGAAAACGGTGATGGTCATTGATTGCCTCCTGAACTTTCCCGTCATCGCGAACCATCGCGATGTCAGCACGGTGAAGACTACCCGCTTGCCCGACTTCGATGCTTCGTCTACCATCGAACTATGAAAGCAGGACCCGACATTTCCCGGATCGCCGCTCTGGTCGGCGATCCCGCACGCTGCAACATGCTGACCGCGCTGATGACCGGCCGCGCGCTGACCGCGAGCGAGCTGGCGCAGGAGGCCGGCATCACGCCACAAACGGCGAGTTCGCATCTCGCCAAGCTCGAGGCCGGCGGCCTGATCGAGCCCGAGAAGCAGGGCCGTCACCGCTACTACCGGCTCTCTGACCCCGACGTCGCCGATGTGCTCGAAGGGCTGCAGGGCATCGCCGCCCGAGCCGGCCATATGCGCGTGCGCACCGGGCCGAAGGATCCGGCGTTGCGCCGCGCCCGCATCTGCTACGACCATCTCGCCGGCGATCTCGGCGTGCAGATGCTCGACAGCATGAAGCGGCAGAAGCTGGTGCGCCAGAGCAAGCAGGCGATCGAGCTCACCGGCGAAGGCAAGCGCTTCATGGCCGAGGAGTTGCAGATCGACGCCGATGCGCTGACGCATCCGCGCCGTCCGATTTGCAAGGCCTGCCTCGACTGGAGCGAGCGGCGCCACCACCTCGCCGGCACGCTGGGCGCTGCCATGATGGACCGCTTCACCGAATTGAAATGGGCCGCGCGCGATGCTGCACCGGGCAGCCGCGTGGTCAATTTCTCGCGCAACGGCGAGAAGCGGTTCGCGGCGCTGTTCGGCGCGGGCGAGTAATATCGCGCGTTCAAGTCGGCATCGGTCATGCGCGAGCCCCTTGTCTTGCTTGTCTCGCTCTCCGATACAGTTTGCATCCTCGTCACGGCGCGTACTGCGATCGCGGCTGCGAAATGTTTCAGATCAATGCTGGGCTCACTTGCGGCGCACTGACGCAGCTGTGACGCGCAACATTCATGTCGTATTCAGCCCGCAACATTATGCTCGGCGAAATCGGGCACGGCGTCTGCAATGATCCCGCCGGGCGAAACGGTAATCTAAAGTTTGTTGCGGTGCCGCAGCGCGGCCGAACTAAAAGGAGAAGACATGAAGTATCTTTTCGCAGCAGCAGTTTTGGTGTCGACCGCATTCGCCGGCATCAGCGCGGCTGACGCGGCCGGCGGTTGCGGTCCCGGCTGGCACCGTGGTCCCTATGGCGGCTGCGTCAGGAACCGCGGCCCCGTCGTCGTCGCTCCCGGTGCGGTCGTGGTTGGGCGTCCCGTCGTCGTCGCACCCGGCCCCGTCGTGGTTGCGCCGCGTGTCCGCGCCTGCCCCTATGGCTTCGGCTGGCGCTACGGCCGTTGCCGCCCGATCTGATCGCGGCACACCTGCGCAAACAAAACCCCGCTTCGCGCGGGGTTTTTCTTTTCTATCGTAGTGTTGATGTCACCAGCGGCGCCAGTGATGATGCCTGCGCCAGTGGCGGTGGCGCCAGCCCCAATGCCTATGGTGCCAGTGCCGATGATGCCAGCGTCCGTGACCGTGATGCCAGCGCACCTCCAGGGGCTTCAGACGATCGACCTCGTCGCCCGTGGTCACCGCCGGATGTTCATCATTGCCTGTCGGCGATCGTGCATCCCCTTTGAGGGGGAGCGGCGCGAGCGGCGCCGCCCGGGCGGTCGCTGCAAAAGTCGCCACACCGGCGGCGACACCGAAGGCCATCTTCAGAAAATCCCGGCGTTCCATCAGAGTTCCCTTTATTGCTGAGTTGGACCAACTGCGTCAGCCAGTTTTTTCGCCGCGACCTGAACGCCGGCTGAACCGCACATTCACGTTTCGGGGATTTCGACGCCGCGGCCGCGTTTGCAACGGCGTGACGTCACATCACCTGCACGACGCCCGCCGCCTCGCGTTCTACCCGTCATGTCCATTCCGCCGGTTTCGAGAACCGTCGAACGGAACTAGCATTGCTCATCGGGTTACTATGCCGCAGCCGGCGCGAGCAGGCTTGATTTGCGCGACTGATACGTTAGCCGCGTAGCCCGCATGAGCGGAGCGATATGCGGGAACGATGCCATACGGATAAAGCGGCCCCGGATGTCGCGGAGCCTGTCATCGGGCGCGCGTTCGCGCGACCCATTGACTCATCCGGCTACGGAGTATGGCCTCACATCAGCTTCAGCGGCGCGTCGTGCACCAGCCGAAGATCGATGTTGCCGATCAGTCGCGCACGGCGCGCCTCGGCGCTGCTGATCGCGGCCTCGGTCTGCCGCAACGTGCTGACATTCGATCCGAGCGACACGATGCCGCCGAGCACCAGCGCGATCGATCCGAGCGCTGCGGTCTGGCCGGCGCCGAACAGCCCAAGCAGCGCGATCAACAACAGCGCGAACCCGGCTGCGGTCGCGACCTTGGACCCGAGAATGATCCGGCGGGATCGTTCGGCGCTTTCGGCAAGCTCCTCGATCTGCGCCTCGATCTCGGAAATCTCGTCGGTCGGATCGTCTTCGGTCATCAGGTTCGAACCTGTCGGGCGGGTCAGGCGAAGCCGTAACCCACCGCGGGTCGTACGGAACGAAGATGGCGGGTTACGCTTGCGCTAACCCGCCTGCGCACTCCTCACAACGGCAGATTGTCGTGCTTCTTCGCGGGGATCTCGACCTTCTTATCCCTAAGCATCGCCAGCGCCCGCGCGATCCGCCGCCTTGTCGAATGCGGCATGATGACGTCGTCGATGTAGCCGCGTTCGGCGGCGATGAAGGGCGACAGGAAGCGGTCTTCGTATTCCTTGGTGCGCGCGGCGATCTTGTCGGGGTCGCCGATGTCAGAGCGGAAGATGATCTCCACCGCGCCCTTGGCGCCCATTACCGCGATCTGCGCGGTCGGCCACGCGTAGTTCATGTCGGCGCCGATCTCCTTCGAGGCCATGACGTCGAAGGCGCCGCCATAGGCCTTGCGGGTGATGATGGTGACGAGCGGCACCGTGCACTGCGAATAGGCGAACAAGAGCTTTGCGCCGTGCTTGATCAGGCCGCCATATTCCTGGGCGGTGCCCGGCAGGAAGCCCGGCACGTCGACGAAGGTGACGATCGGGATGTTGAAGGCATCGCAGAAGCGGACAAAACGCGCGGCCTTGCGCGAGGCGTCGCTGTCGAGCACACCCGCCAGCACCATCGGCTGGTTGGCGACAAAGCCCACGGTGCGGCCGGCGATGCGGCCGAAGCCGGTGACGATGTTCTTCGCGAAGGTCTCCGAGATCTCGAAGAAATCGCCCTCGTCGACGACCTTGAGGATCAGCTCCTTCATGTCGTAGGGCTTGTTCGGATTGTCGGGGATCAGCGTGTCCAAGGACATGTCGACCCGGCCGATGTCGTCGAAGCTCGGCCATTCCGGCACGCCGTCGGTGTTGTTCGACGGCAGGAAGTCGATCAGCCGGCGCATCTGCAACAGCGCATCGACATCGTTCTCGAAGGCACCGTCGGCGATCGAGGAGCGCGTCGCGTGCACCGAGGCGCCGCCGAGTTCCTCCGCCGTCACCACCTCGTTGGTGACGGTCTTCACCACGTCGGGGCCGGTGACGAACATGTAGCTCGTGTTCTTCACCATGAAGATGAAGTCGGTCATGGCGGGCGAATAGACGTCGCCGCCGGCGCAGGGGCCCATGATGACGGAGATCTGCGGGATCACGCCCGAGGCCTGCACGTTGCGGCGGAACACGTAGGAATAGCCTGCCAGGGCAGCGACGCCCTCCTGGATGCGCGCGCCGCCGGCGTCATAGAGGCCGATGATCGGCGCCCTCGCCTTCATCGCCATGTCCTGAAGCTTTGTGATCTTCAGCGCATGGGTTTCCGACAGCGAGCCGCCGAACACGGTGAAGTCCTTGGCGAACACGAAGGTCTTGCGGCCGTTGACGGTACCCCAGCCGGTGACGACGCCGTCGCCGGGGATCTTGGTCTTCTCCATGCCGAACTCGATCGAGCGGTGCTCGACGAACATGTCGAATTCCTCGAACGAGCCCTTGTCTAGCAGTAGCTCGATCCGCTCGCGGGCGGTCAGCTTGCCGCGGGCGTGCTGTGCCTCGATGCGCTTTTCGCCGCCGCCCAGCTTGGCGCCGGCGCGCCGCTCTTCGAGGGTGTCGAGGATGTCTTTCATTTGTTTCCGCCCGTGTTAGCTACAGTCCGCGTCCCCGCGCGAGGTGCGGGGCCGCTTCGTTCGGAATGGCTTTAGCACGGCCATTTCGGAACCGGAAAGGCGCTTGTGGGCAGGTTCGGGCGCAAAAACGGTAGGATTTTCCGACATCTGGGGAGACAGCGATGACTGATACGACCACGGCCGAGACCGGCGCCGCGACCGGCGGGGTGCGCACCCTGCTCCGGCTGGAGGGGCTGGTGCTGTTCGTCGGGATGACCGTGCTCTACTACAAGTGGGAGGGTTCCTGGCTGGTCTATGTCCTGCTGTTCCTGGTGCCGGACATCAGCTTTGCCGCTTACCTGATCAGCCCGCGGGCCGGCGCCATCGCCTACAACGCCACCCACACCTATCTGGCGCCGGTGGCGCTGATGACGCTGGGTTTTGCCGGCGAAGGACCGCTGGTGCTCTCGATCGCGATGATCTGGCTCGCCCATATCGGGATCGACCGCGCGCTCGGCTACGGGCTGAAATATTCCAAAGGCTTTGGCTTCACCCATCTCGGGCGGATCGGCGAGCTCAGCTGAACTGGACGCCGATCCGGCCTTTCCTGCGCCAGACCACGCGGCAATGCCGCTCCGTCGTCTCCATTTCCAGCACAAGGCGGAAGCTCTCGGGGATATCGGCGGGATTCGTCGCCTCGACCGCGGCGCCGGACGCCGAGAGGTTGCGCACGATGCAGGTCATGCTGCGCCGGGCAAAGCTAATGCGCGCCGCGCGCGCAACGTTGCGCCTGAGAGCCCTGCGCTGGTCGCCAGCGGCCTCGCTGGTCGCGCCGGTCGAGAAGCCGGAACGGATCCTGCCTTGCAGCCGCACGTCCGCCTGCATGTCGAAATGCTTGAGAATGCGTGGCCGGCTTCCGACCACGGTCAATTGCAGGGACGCCAGCAGATGCTCGACCTTCTCGCCGTCGCTGCCGAACGGCAGCAGCAGCCGCTCGCAATCGACCTGCTGGCCGCTGGCGTCGATCGTGGAGAACACGATGTAGACGGCGCAACCGCTCGTCGCGCATTGCTTCGCCGGCGCCAGCGTAATGCGCCGGAGCGACATCGAGACCACCTGCTCCATGGTCTTGCCTGCCCAGGCGGAATTGAACGCCTCGGCGACATGCTCGCCCTGATACATCGCACGGAATTTGCGCAGCCGCCCCTCGCCTTCGACCGCCCATGCGACGAGCTGCCGGGGATCGTGCAGCGCAGGATCCGGCTTCAACTCGGCGAATGCGGGAAATGGCCGGCCGGCGGCCAGTTGATCCCACTGCTCCAACAGTGCGCGCTGGCTTGGCGACCTGATCGCGTCAGGCGCAATGAACCTGAAGGTCATCTGCCCCTCTGATGTCGCGTCAGCGCGCAAGGTGGGCAGCTCCGCTTAAGGATCACTGAAACCCGATCCGTAACAGTGCGGGGCCGTGCCGCCGACGGGGTGAATTAGCGCTTGGCATGGTTAGCGCGCGCTTTACAATTCGGCCGAATCAGAGGGGGAAGTCATGCTCAGCTACGGCCGATCGGCCACCATTGGAGCAGTGCTTCTCAGCATGCTGTTGTTCGCCTGCATCGAGACCAGCGCGCAGCAGACGCTGTTCAAGCTGGGCTAGCCGCGCTCGTCACGCGAAGCGGCGCGCGAACACGACGCAGGCGACGACCAGCAAGGTCGCTGCGATCATCGACCAGCGTACCTGCTCATGCAACAGCAGCCCGGCCAGCGCGAGGCCGAAGAACGGCTGCAACAGCTGCAACTGGCCGACGCTGGCGATGCCGCCCAGCGCAAGGCCGCGATACCAGAACACGAAGCCGACCAGCATGCTGAAAACAGAGACATAAGCGAGCCCGAGCCAGGCCGGCGCGCCGATGCCCTGCCAGCTCGGCGGCAGCGTCATGATGGTCATCACGAGCACCACCGGCACCGAGAGCACCAGCGCCCAGGAGATCACCTGCCAGCCGCCGAGCCGGCGCGACAGCGCCGCACCCTCGGCATAGCCGAGGCCGCAGACGGTGATGGCAGCGACCATCAGCAGGTCGCCGGTCAGCGACGCCGATCCGTCGCCCGACAATGCGAAGGCGCCGACCGTCGCGCTGCCGATGCAGGAGAACAGCCAGAACAGCGGCTTCGGCCGCTCGCCGCCGCGCAGCACGCCGAATACGGCGGTGGACAGCGGCAATAGCCCGATGAACACGATCGAATGCGCCGAGGTGATGTGCTGCAGCGCCAGCGCGGTCAGCAGCGGAAAGCCGATCACGACGCCGACGGCTACGATGGTCAGCGACACCAGGTCCTTGCGCTGCGGCCAGGGCTGCCGCAGCAGCGCGAGCAGTGCCGCGCCGAGCAGCGCCGCGATCGCGGCGCGCGCCGAGGTCAGGAACAGCGGCGAGAACCCGGCGACCGCGACGCGGGTGGCCGGCAGCGATCCGCTGAAGATGATCACGCCGAGCAGACCGCTGCCCCAGCCCTCCAGCGAAGCGCTGCTGCGCCCCTCGCCCGCCCAAGACTTCCCCGACCAAGACTTCCCCGACAACGTCTTCGAATCGCTCATCGCACACCTCATTCTTCGCGAGGCGAAGATAGCGGCGGTGGGCTGGCCAAGGCAGTTACGGATCAGTACAATATCGCCAAACTGTATGGGTAAAGGTAGGCATACACTTGCGGCAACCAGCCAACCATCGCACCGTTTCGGCGCCAAAGGCGACCCGGACCACCGGCGTGATGAACGCGATCCGCGCCAGGATCGCGAGCCGCGCGCTCGTCGCCGACGACCGCCTGCCCTCGATCCGCAGCTTTGCCGCGACCATGGGCGTCTCGCCCTCGACCGTGGTCGAGGCCTATGACCGGCTCGCCGCCGAGGGCCTGATCCGGGCGCGGCCGGGCTCGGGCTTCTATGTCTCGTCGGCGGCGCTGCCGCCGCTGGCGCTGGCCAACGACCAGCCGCAGCACGACCGCGCCGTCGATCCGTTCTGGGTGTCGCGGCAATCGCTCGACGCCGCGAGTGGCGCGCTGAAGCCGGGCTGCGGCTGGCTGCCCGCCGACTGGATGCCGACCGAGGCGCTGCGGCGCGCGTTCCGCGGCCTGGCGCGGGCCGACGACGCCGTGCTCGCCGATTACGGTGCGACGCGCGGCTCGCTGGCGCTGCGCCGCATGCTGATGGCGCGGTTCGCCGACGAGGGCCTCGAAGTGTCGCCCGAGCAGGTGCTGCTCACGATGTCCGGCACCCAGGCAATCGACCTGATCTGCCGCTTCCTGCTGCGGCCCGGCGACACGGTGCTGGTCGATGATCCCTGCTATTTCAATTTCCGGGCGCTGCTGCGCGCCCATCAGGTCAAGCTCGTCAGCGTGCCCTACACCCCATCGGGCCCCGATGTCGCAAGCTTCGAGGCGGTGCTCGAAGCCGAGCGGCCGCGGCTCTACATCACCGTGTCCGGGCTGCACAATCCGACGGGCGCGACGATGTCGCCGCAGACCGCGCACCGCGTGCTGAATGCCGCGGCGGCATATGACTTGACGATCGTCGAGGACGACATCTTCGCCGATTTCGAGCCGGAGCCGTCGGCGCGGCTCGCGGCGCTCGACGGGCTGAACCGCGTGATCCGGATCGGCAGCTTCTCCAAGACGCTGTCGGCGTCGTTGCGCTGCGGCTTCATCGCGGCGCGCGCCGACTGGATCGAGCAGCTGGTCGATCTGCAGGTCGCGACCGGATTCGGCGGCCCCTGCGCGGTCGCGACCGAAATCATCGCGAGCGTTTTGGCGACCGGCTTCTACCGCAAGCATGTCGAGGAGCTGCGCCGGCGGCTGGCGCGCGCCCGCCGCGACGTCGGCGAGAAGCTGCAGCGCATCGGCATCGAGCCGTGGCTGATGCCGCGCGGCGGCTTCCAGCTCTGGTGCCGCCTGCCCGACGGTTGCGACTCCGCCGACGTGGCGCGCGCTGCGCTCGCCGACAACATCGTGCTGGCGCCGGGCAACGTGTTCAGCACCACGCAATCGGCCACCGGCTTCATGCGTTTCAACGTCGCGCAGTGCCGCGACCCGAAACTGATGCCGGCCTTGCTGCGGGCGATCGGGCGCTGAAGCGCTGCAAGGCGTTTGCCTGGACGACAAACGCAAAAGCGCTGCGTAGCGATCAGCCCGTCACAGCGCGACGATATCGGTGAGGCATTGCTGCGTGACGCTCATTCGCGCGTCGATCTGCGCCTGGGTCTTGCAGTCCATGTTCATCGCGAACACCGTGATGTCGCTGCCCTTCTCGGCCCAGCCGACCAGCCAGCCGAACGCGCCGTGCTCCTTGTCGGTCAGACCGGTCTTGGCGCGAATGACGGCGTCGCCGACCTTAGTGACCGGAAGAATGTCGCACACCAGCTCTTGGCTGCGCTTGCCGACCGGCAGCACGCCGCGGCGCAGCCGATCGAGGAAATCGATCTGCTGCACCGGATCGATCCGCAGATTGCCCGTCACCCAGAACTGGTCGATGCCGCCGCCGATGTCGCGGTTGCCGTAGTCGATGATGTCGAGATATTTCTGCATCCGCTCCGCGCCGATCCGGCGGGCGATCTCCTGGAACACCGGGAAGGCCGACACCGCGATCGCCGAGCGCAGCGTGTGATCCTTGTTCCAGGCCTCGATGCTGCGCGTCGTGCCGTCCCACTTGAAGACGTCCTTGTCGGGATCCTGCACCACGCCGGTCTCGAGCGCGATCAGCGCGTTTGGGATCTTGAAGGTCGAGGCCGGCAGCCTGCCCTCGCCCGAGCGAACCTTGTCGCTCGCGATGATCAGATAGTCGTCGACCTTGTAACCAACGAAGGTGCCCTCGGTGCCGAGATCGAAGAACCGCTTTTGCAGGTCCTCACGAAACTCGCTGCGCTGGTAGGACACATTGGCGAAGCTGCGCGACGGCAGGATGCTCGCGGCAGCAAGCAGACCGAGCGCATGGCGGCGATGGATCACGACGGGACCTGATTTGGTTCGGGTTGACGACGATGCTGATGCCATCGTGGTGAAAGGATGGCAATGAGACTCACTTGTTTGACGCGTTTTCTTCACGCAAACCGGTGCCCGCTTCGCTGAAAACGCTATCGCTACCGCGCCCGACCCGACAGCCGCAGCACGAACACCAGCACCTCGGCGACGGCTTTGTAGAGCTCGGCCGGGATCTCGTCGCCGAGCTCGACATTGGAGAGCGCGCCGGCCAGCACCTCGTTCTCTTCGATCGGGATGTCGTTGGCCTTGGCGACCTCGATGATCTTGGCGCCGATCGCGCCCTTGCCTTTCGCCACCACGCGCGGCGCGCCGGCGTGGTCGTAATGCAGCGCGACCGCGAGCTGGTTCTGCACCTCGCTCATGATGCGCGGTCCAGGAAATGGCCGGCGCGCGCGGGGGCGGGTTGCGGCGGACTGCCGTCGCGGATCTCGATATCGCCAGGCGTGAGCTCGGCCCTGGTCAGCGCCTGGCTCAGTTCGAAGGCGCCGGCGCGCAGTTGCGCGGCGGTCGAGGGACGCTCGGCCCACATCCGCACCGAGGTGCGCTCGCCGTTCAGCGAGACCAGCGCATGCACCGGCCCGGCCGGCTCGACATCGAGCGTGAAGCGCGCCCGCCACACCCGCTTGGCGGCTTCGACCTCATTGCCGCCGCCGTCGCGGGAAATCTCGAACTGCGCCATCGCCGTGCCCTGCTGGGTCAGGAACGGGATCTCGAAATTCCAGCGCGGCACCATGGCGTCGAGCTGCGGACGCGTGCCGTCGCCACGATCCGGCAACGAGGCGATCTGCAGCAGCGTCTGCCGCGCCAGTGCCGCGTCGGTGTTTTCCAAGAGGCGATGCGCGGCGGTCGAAAGCGGCGTGCCAGGGGCAATCGACGGCTCCGCAACGGCCTGGGCCGACGGCAGCGCGCCGTGAAACGGCGGTGGCGGCGTGCTGCCGCGTGCGGGCATCTCGCCGGGCAGCATCTCCCGCGGCGCGGCGCCCTGCCGTGCCGGGTTGCCGAGCTCATGCAGCGCTTCCTGAATGAGATTGAGCGCGCCGCCCGATGACGGGCCGGCATCGAGCGCATCCGCGAGCTCGCCGGCAAGGTGGGTGGCGCCGCGGGTGAGATCCTCGGTAACCGGCACGCGCGCCTGCGGCAGCAAGATCTCCTGAACCTCAAGCTCGGGCATTGCCGGCGGCACGATGCTTGGGGCCGTGCCGGCACTGGCAAGCGCCGGCTGCTGCAACGGCGTGGACGCCGGCCCCGTGGCATCGCCGGCGCCGAGCGAGGTCAGCGCCTGCCGCAGCACGATCAGCGCAGCCTTCAGATCGGGCACGCTGCCGTTTGGCGACGCAACGCCCGAGGCGAGCGTCGCCTCCAGCAGCAGTCCTGATTTCTGGAAGCCGGCCTTGACGGCATCGCCGCTCAAATTCTGGTCGAGGCCGGTCTGCTGCGCCAGCACCAGCGCGATCGCGGCCTGCAGCTTCGGCGGCAGATTGGCCGCGGTGACCGCCGTGAGATTGGCAAACAGCGGCGCCTGGCTGCCCTGCACCGCCGCCGCATGCTGCGCCGTCGCGGTGATGGTGACGCGCTCGAGCGGCGACAGCGCAGCCTTCGGCGCCGTGGCGACGGATTGCGGAGCGGCGCTGGCGTTGACCGCCCCCGGCGACAATTGCACGGCATCGCCCGTGTCGGCGCCCGGCCCGACCAGTTGCAGGCGGATGCCGTCGCTGGTCTGCGACACCGCCAGCTGGAGGTTTTGGCCCTGCTGCAGCGGCACCTCGGTCTGGACGTCGATCGACAGGCTCGCGATCGCGATCCGCACCAGATCGGCCGAAAGCACCTTCAAGACTTGCGCGTTGACGACGCTGCCGGCCTCCAGCGTGAGGTCCGGCGCAACGCTGTCCGCCTCCTTCGAGGCGAGCACCGGCAGCACGGGATTGACGGCGATAGCCATGTCGGAGGTCTCGGCCAGGCGGCAGGATCACGCCGCAGGCTAGCCCGGCGCCGTAAAGGTCTCGTTAACCGGCATCCGGCCTGAACTCCCTCAGGACGCCGGCGGCGGCCCTGAAATCGACCTGCCGGGCGGCGCGACGCGCGGCGACCTCCTCGTCGACGCCCCACTTCTCGATGTTCCAGTCCTCGTCGACATGGGCGGCGGCCCAGACCTGGTCCTCGTCGCGGACGCCATGGGCGAGCGCCAGCGCCAGCAGAGCCGAGCCGGTCAGCGTCGTCACCACATGGAGCGCCGCGACTGACCATGGATCGGTCGGGAACGCCGCACGCGCCGCCTTGATCGCGGGCTCGGGCTGGCCGACATGCATGACCCCCTCGGCCATCACGAAATGGGCGCCGAGCGTATCGGCGGCCCAGAACAGGATCGGGTCCCAGTGCCGGGCCTCGCGCGCCACCAGCGTCTCGGGATGCCCGGCGCGATAGAACAGCAGATCGCTGCCGAGGAATTTTGCCGCATCGTCAGCGACCTCGTCGACGCGGTCGATCACCCCCTCGATCACGCTGTTGGCGAGGCGCGTCAGCGGCATGGTCATGGGATCGATGGTCTCGCCCTGTGCATTCCATTCGACCGCGACCGCATCCGCAATGGCACGGCTCGGCACCACGATCGGCTTGCCGGACGGCGAGCGGATCTGCTTGCCGTCGAGCGTGATGGAAAATCCGCCATCAGCCTCGGCCACGCCGGCGCTGGTGTAGAACCGCTTGCGCTGCGGCCTGCGGATGTGGCGGCGCACCGCCTCCTGCGGGTCGAGCGGGGATTGGTCTGGGACGTCGTCGAAGAGTTCGCGCATCGCGCCGGCCGGCTTTCGTTCGGAAGGAGTTCCCTGCAAGATACGTCAGCGGCAACGGCAAATAAAGCTGATGGGACGCGGCAAATTCCTCGCGGGTTTTTCACTGGTGGCGACGGTTTTCGGAGCCGCCACCGACGCCGGGTTCCGTACACCGGAATCGCTGATCCGCAACGTCTACGCCCATTATGGCAATGGCAGCGCCGCATTTTCGAATGGCCTGCCGCGCGACGACGAAACCGCCCGGCAATTCTTCGATTCCAGCCTGCGCGGCGCCTGGACCGCCCTGCACGACGCCCCCTACGATTTCCTGGTGCAGAGCCCGACGTGGCGACTCGGCCCGATCTCGATCGCAATTCCGCGCCGGCAGTTCGACAAGACCGACGTGACGGTCACATTCGACAACGAGGGCCGCGCGGTCACGCTCAACTTCATCGTCGTCAACGGCCCCGACGGCTGGGTGATTGCGGACGTCGAGAGCCCGCACGATTCGTTGCGGATGTTTCTCGCGCAGTTCAGGCGTTAATCCCGATCGTCAACACGACAGCGCGCGATGCGATCGGCGACGCGCAAGAGAAAAATATCTGACGGTTGCCTGCGCGTCCTGCTTTCTCCGCAATTCGGTACGCCCATGGTGCATCCGATTGATCGCTCAGCAGGTTTGAACGTCGCGCGCACTTCCGCGTCGAAGTGCCGCAACGCACTGTCATCTGCGCGTTAAAAACCTGCCAGATTCCGGCAACAACGCCCGGCTAGCCTCGCGACACCAAACAGAAGCATTGGTCGACCATTGCGGTCGCAAGACGTGGACTGGCGTCACGCGTGGCGTCGTTGCGCGCTTGCGCACCGGTGGCGGCGTATTGGCGGGGCGCCGTGGCACGACGACTTTCGACCGTTTGTTGTGCCATCGCCGCGGCGTGCCTCGGGCTTGCCGTGAGCGGCATGACGGCCTGGCTCGGCGCAACGGGCCTGCAGAATGCGCCGCAAGCGCAACAAGACGTTTGTGCGCGGCCCGAGCCCGGAAGCGCGATCGAGGAATCTGCCGAATTGCGCAGCCGCGATGGTATCCTCGAAACCGGCCTCAGCATCCACGATCAGAAGCTGCCGGATGGAACGAGCCGCTATTGCTATCTGACACCGGACGGCAAGCCGTCGCCGACCTTGCGGCTGAAGCCGGGCGATCAGCTGGTCATCCATTTCAAGAACGACCTCGTCGACCTCGATACGGCAACGCCTGCGATCGACCGCCCGCTCGCCGGCGCGCCGATCTGCACGACGCGAAAGCAGGCCGATGTTTGCGAGAGCGGCGCGATGACGCCGATCTCGACCAATCTGCACTTCCATGGGCTGACGGTGCCGCCGGTCTGCCATCAGGATGACGTGCTGAAGACCTCGATCCAGCCCGACGACGCGCCGTTCGAATACCGCCTGCGCATCCCCGACGATGCACCGCCCGGCCTCTATTGGTATCACCCGCATCTGCACGGCTTCAGCAAGACGCAGGTGCTCGGCGGCGCCTCAGGCGCCATCATCATCGAAGGCATCGAGCGCGCCGATCCACAGCTCGCTGGCCTGCCCGAGCGCGTGCTCGTGATCCGCGACCAGGATCTCGTCAATCCCGACGCGCTGCCGTCGAAATCCGAGCCGGTCATGACCAAGAGCCAGCTCGACAATGACGGCGACGTTGCCAGCTCCGGCACCGGTTTCGGCAAGCCGTCGAAGGATCTTTCCGTCAATTTCGTGCCGGTGCCCTATCCGAACTATCCGCCGGCCCGGCTCACGATGAAGCCGGGCGAGCGGCAGCTCTTGCGGGTGCTGAACGCGTCCGCGATCACCTATCTCAACCTCGCGCTGCTGGTCGGCCGCACACCGCAACAGATCGGCATCGTCGGGCTCGATGGGGTGCCGTTGCAGTTCCAGGGCAGCCCCTCGCCATCAGTGCAATGGGTCAACCATATCGGCCTGCCGCCGGGCTCGCGCGCCGAATTCATCGTCGAGGGACCGCCGGCCGGCAGCTCTGCCCTGCTGGTGACGCGTGCGGTCGACACCGGGCCTGCCGGCGAGAACGATCCCAACCGCGCGCTTGTCGCGATCACGTCCTCGGTCAATGCAAGCGAGCCGCAGGCCGCGCTGCCCGCCCGCGCCGAGCCGCTGCCGCGACCGGAGCGACCGTGGGTCGGCAACGTCGCGCCGGTGCGCGTCCGGAAGCTGTTCTTCTCCGAGCAACCGGAGAACCCGAACGACCCGAACAGCCCGACCAAATTCTTCATGACCCTCGACGGAGAGACGCCGAAACCGTTCGATCCGCTATCGGACATTCCCGACATCACCGTGAGACAGGGCGACGTCGAGGACTGGATCATCGAGAACCGCTCGATGGAGCTGCATGATTTCCACATCCATCAGCTGCACTTCCAGCTGCTCGACTGGTCCGGCGTCGCAGTCAACGAACCGTTTCTGCGCGATACCGTCAACGTCCCCTACTACAACGGCCGGATGCTGAAATATCCGAGCGTGCGCCTGCGCATGGATTTTCGCGATCCCAACATCGTCGGCACCTTCGTCTACCACTGCCACGTCCTCGAGCACGAGGACGGCGGCATGATGGGACGCATCAGGGTCGTGCCGCGAGACACCGCAAGTTCCACCAAGCCGCTCAACCAGCAAAAAGGAGAGCTTTAATGCGCGACAAGCACAGGTCACGTTGGCTGCAAGGTTGCCGCCTCACCCTCAGCGCGCTTGCGCTAGGTCAGTTCACCGCCGGCCCGGTGCTAGCGGAGGACTGGAATCACCACGGTGGACACGAGACGCGGTCGCCGATCAAGCACGTGATCGTCATCATCGGCGAGAACCGCAGCTTCGACCACGTGTTCGCGACCTACGTGCCCGAACGGCGCGACCAGGGCGTGTTCAACCTGCTCTCGCAGGGCATCGTCAAGCTCGACGGCAACAAGAACGCGATCCCCGGGCCGAACTTCGAGAAGGCGCATCAGCAGGCGGCGACCGATACCGGCCTGAACGATGCGTTCCTGCTGAGCCCGCCGAAGCAGAACTTCCCCAAGGATCAATTGCCGGCTCCGCTGGTCGGCGGCCCCAAGGTCTCCTACATCCCGAATAAATGCGGCAGCTCGCCGATCACCACCTGCGAGGCGTCGCTTGTGCTGGCGCAGCAGTCGGAAACCGGCCTGCCGTCCGAGTACTACCAGTTCCTCCTGAGCGGCGGCACCGGTCAGACCTCGCAGACCCCCGACCAGCGCATCACCAATGTCAGCGCGCTGCCGGCCGGTCCGTTCCAGCTCACCAACAGCGATGCGATGCCCTACGACACCTATTCGGCAAGTCCGGTGCATCGCTTCTACCAGATGTGGCAGCAGCTGAACTGCAACCACTCGGCGGCCAGCCGTGACAATCCGTCGGGCTGCGGTGGCAATCTGTTCGCCTGGGTCGAGGTGACCGTCGGCGCGGGCGCCAACGGTGCGGCGCAGCCCTCCAACTTCTCGACGGACTACTCACCGACGGCAACGACCACGGGCGAGGGTTCGACGGCGCTCGGCTTCTACAACGTGCAGAAAGGCGACGTGCCCTACTTCACCTCGCTCGCGCAGAAATACGCGATGAGCGACAACTTCCACCAGTCCGTCAACGGCGGCACCGGTGCCAACCACATCATGTTCGGTCATGCCGACATGATCTACTTCAGCGACACCTACGGCAACGCCGCGGTCCCGCCGAACAGCACGCAAGTGTTCGGCGGCACCCCCGACGCCGGCATCGTGCATCAAATCGAGAATCCGAATCCGGCTGCCGGCACCAACAACTGGTACACCGAGGACGGCTACGGCGCCGGCGGCAATGGCGGCTACCCGCCGCCCTACCAGACGAGCCCGGTGTCCGGCGGCGGCTCCTACAGCGACTGCTCGGATTCGAGCCAGCCCGGCGTCAAGCCGATCCTGGACTATCTGAAGGGGATCCACATCAACGCGAACTGCGAACCCGGCCACTATTATCTCTTGAACAACTACAATCCGGGTTACTTCGGCAACGGCAAGAACGCCTACACCGACACCAATCCGTCCAACACGCCGTTCACGATCCCGCCGTCGACCCGCAAGAGCATCGGCGACAGCCTGAACGAGCGGAACATCTCCTGGAAGTACTACGGCGACCAGTGGAACAACTACGTCAACGATCCCTATCAGCTCAACTGGGGCGCGGCCGGTCCGACCGCGGACGAGTACTGCAACATCTGCAATCCGTTCCAGTACGACACCTCGATCATGTCGCACCCGGACCAGGTCGCAGCCCATATCAAGGACTCGGTTGATCTGTACTCCGACCTCTCCAAGCACGCGCTGCCCGCGGTCTCGATCGTCAAGCCGAGCGGCTTCACCGACGGTCACCCGTCGTCTTCCAAGCTCAATCTGTTCGAGGGCTTCACCAAGAAGATCGTCGACCAGGTCCAGGCCTCGGACTATGCCAAGGACACCGCGATCTTCATCACTTTCGACGAAGGCGGCGGCTACTTCGACTCGGGCTATGTGCAGCCGCTCGACTATTTCGGCGACGGCACCCGTATTCCGCTGATCGTGGTGTCGCCGTTCGCGCGGCACGGCCACATCTCGCATGAATATGCCGATCACGTCTCGATCATCAAATTCATCGAGCGGAATTGGCGCCTGGAGCCGATCACGAACCGCAGCCGCGATAACTTCCCGAACCCGGTTGCGGCGCCCGGCAATCCCTATGTTCCGGTCAACAGCCCGGCGCTCAGCGATCTGTTCGACTTCTTCGACTTCGACGACGGCGGCCATCATCATGACGGCGGCTGGGATCATGACGGTGGCTGGGATCACTGACCACCGCACCTCGCGACATACCGATCCGCCGGCCCGAAAGGCCGGCGGATTTCATTTGCCGCACGCCGGATGTCCATAGCCTGCGCGAGCCTGTAACGTGTCTGGCGACACCGGTCTCGTCTCCATGGAAATCCTGTTCAATGACATCAATCGCTTTCCGTCGGGCTCAGCCCGCCGACCTCGCGGCGATCATCGCACTTCTCGCCAACGACGTCCTGGGGCAGCAGCGCGAGGATGCGAGCTCGCCGCCGAACCCACGATACATCGACGCTTTCAAAGCCATCCTCGCCGATCCCAACCAATTGCTGGTCGTGGGGACCCTGAACGACGAGGTGATCGGGACCCTTCAACTCAGCTTCATTCCCGGAATGGCACGCCTGGGCGCCTGGCGCGGGCAGATCGAAGCGGTCCGAATTGCCGAGATGCATCGCAGCTCGGGCGTCGGGCAACAGATGTTCGAATGGGCGATTGCGCAATGCAGGACGAGAGGCTGCGATCTCGTGCAGCTCACGACCGACAAGGCGCGCCCCGATGCGCACCGCTTCTACGAACGATTGGGATTCGTCGGCAGCCATGTCGGCTACAAGCTGACGCTTTGACGTTCATCGGCCCTGGCCGATTGGCGCAGGATCGCGAGTAGGTAGCGCGATCGGCCGCTTAAAGATTTGTCGCGCGTTGAACGCGTCAACGCTGCTCTTGAAATTCCCGGCCGGCTATCACGGCTTCTGATAGATCACGTGACCTGCACGGATGGTGGTGCTCACTTTCGCAAGATTGGCGACGTCGCTGAGCGGATCGCCGTCGAGCACCACGAGATCGGCGTCGAAACCCTGCTCCACCTTGCCCTTCTTCGCGGCCTTGAAGAACCGCGCCGGATTGGTCGTCAGCGAGGCCAGCACCTGACGCTCCGACAGCACGCGGTGCATCAGCTGAAATTCCTGCGTGGTGTCGTACAGTGTGGTGAAGCCGACGTCGGTGCCGAACAGCACGGTGCCGCCGTTCTCCGAAAACTGCTTGAGCTGGTTGACGGTCGCGGCCACCAGACGGTTGGTGACGTTGGGGTCGAGAACCACCGTCGTGAACAGCGCAAGCGTCGGAATCAGCGCAGTCCCTTGAGCCTTGAACCGCGCCAGCTGATCATCCGTATAGCTCCGCTCGCTGGGCGTGGTGTGCGCGAGCACGTCGACGTCGGCTGCGATTACCGTCTCGACGCCGACCTTGTTCTGCGGATGCGCGAACACCGGCCGGCCCTGCGCATGCGCGACATCGACGGCCGCTTTGGCGATCGCCGGGTCCATGTTGATGACGGGCTTGTCGCCCATGAACGCGCCGGTGAACAGCTTGATGCCGTCCTCGCCCATCGCAAGCCAGTCGCGCGCCCATTTCGTCGCCTCCTCGGGCGTGGCGACCTCGGGCAGTTGCACCTCGCTCGGGACGTAGACGGGATGCCCGCCCTTGGGGAAGATGTTGTTCTTTCAGCGTACCGTTAGCGCAATTTGACATGTGAGAGATCGCGGCACCATGTTCTTGAGCTTGCCTTGGCTAGCAGGTTTGATGGCCGTCCATTCATGATCGCTGAGTTCGTAGCGCATGATCAGAGGCTCCAGTTTTGGAGCTTGAATCGCGCCGATACTCTCAAGCCGCATTGGCCCCTTGAGTTGCTGCCAATGCTCTGAATCTACTTCTGCTTCGGCGGCATAGCGGACATGGCCCGACTTGCAACTGGTTCGACCCAGTCGCGAATGAGACCCGATCCGGACGTGGCCTTCTGGCCCAGTTCTGACTATTTGATTTGGCTCAACGCTTCAAATGCGAAATCCGTCAGCTTGGAAGCTTCCAATGGCTCGGTTGGCGTTCAACTAACAGGAGGTTCCATGAACAAGCATGCGATCGCGCTGGCTTTGAGCCTTCTTCTTTCTCCGCCTCTTGCGCTCACCGCACAAGCTCAGGCCGCAATCACCGAGCAGGAAGCGCACGCCATCGCGGTCGATGCCTATTTGTATTTTTATCCATTGATCTCGATGGACCTGACGCGAAAGCAATTTACCAACATCGAGCCCGGCAAGGAATTCGGCAAGGGTCCGATGAACATTTTCACGAACGTGCCGGAGTATCCTCCAGCTGATTTCAAAGGCGTCGTTCGATCAAACTTCGACACCCTGTATTCGATTGCCTGGCTCGATATGACCAGGGAGCCGTTAGTTGTTTCGGTGCCGGACACGGACGGCCGCTTTTACCTTCTGCCGATGCTTGACATGTGGACGGATGTATTTGCCTCGCCCGGTTGGCGAACAACGGGCACTCATGCAGGCAATTACCTCATCACGCCGCCAGGCTGGACCGGGACGGTCCCCGCGGAACTGACGCGCATCAGCGCGCCGACGCCGTTCGTTTGGATCATCGGACGAACAAAGACCGATGGGCCAACGGACTACGACGCTGTTCACAAGATACAGGCGGGTTACAAGATCGCCGCACTTTCCGATTGGGGCAAGCTTGCCAAGCCCGTGGAAGTGAAGATTGATCCCAACGTAGACATGAAGACGCCACCCAAGGTTCAGGTCGATAGGATGGCTGCCGCGAGGTACTTCGCCTATGCTGCCGAGCTTCTCAAGGTGAACCCACCGCATATCACCGACCAGCCAATGATCGCGCAATTGAAGAAGATCGGAATCGAGCCGGGCAAGAACTTTGACATCGAGAAGCTCGACCCTGCGGTCCGCAAGGCGTTGGCGAGCGCTCCAGAGGACGCGCGGGAATTGATGGCCTGGAAGATACCGACGCTGGCACGCGTCGTGAACGGCTGGTCAATGAACACCGACACGATGGGCGTGTATGGCAACTATTATTTGAAACGCGCCATTGTCACTCAAGTCGGTCTCGGCGCGAACCTCCCGGAGGATGCTGTCTATCCCCTCAATCTGGGCGACGAAACCGGCAAGCCACTCGATGGGGCGAGCAAGTATGCTCTCCATTTCGACAAGGGTAACACGCCTCCGGCCAGGGCGTTCTGGTCGATCACGCTTTATGATGCTGAAGGCTTCCAGGTTGGGAACATCCTGAATCGCTTTGCGGTCAGCAGTTGGATGCCGTTCAAATACAACGCCGATGGATCGTTGGACCTGTACTTCCAGAATGAAAGTCCGGGAGAGGAAAAGGAAGCAAACTGGCTCCCCGCTCCAAAGGGCGCGTTCAATCTGACCATGCGCCTTTACAGCCCATCATCGGAGGCTCTCACCGGCAAGTGGAGCCCACCGCCGGTCACGCGCGTGCAGAAATCTCCGGGTCTGGCTCAATAGATCAAAAAAAATTCGCTGCTGGGCGAGCGGGGACGCATTAACGTCGCCGCTCGTTTCCATGTCCATTAAAGCCGGAAGCACACGGGAGCGATATCGCGGCTATGCCGAAAGCTGAAGAAGACCGCTTCTGCCGTGAGCATTTGCGCGATTTCGGAATATTGGAAGAATATCCCCGAGTTGCCCGACGTGTCAAGTTGCATGGTGGAACGGCGGCCGCCGCCGGCACCTTTGCATGGGGTTGTTTTCGATATTTTGGCAGCGCCCCTCTGTGACGGCCCCATAACTTCATGTTGCTCAGCCCGACCCGCCCGGCTCCAGCGCCTCGCCTAGCTCAAGCGGATGCGCCATCGCCTGGTGCAGCGCGTCCTTGTCGAGCTCACCCTCGGAGAGGCTGATCACGATGCAGGCGACGCCGTTGCCGATCAAATTGGTGAGCGCGCGGCACTCGCTCATGAACTTGTCGATGCCGACCAGGATGGCGATCGACTGGATCGGAATGTCTGGTACGATCGATAGCGTCGCGGCGAGCGTGATGAAGCCGGCACCGGTGACGCCGGAGGCGCCCTTCGAGGTGATCATCGCGATGCCGAGGATGCCGAGCTCCTGCCAGATCGTCAGATGGGTATTGGTGGCCTGCGCCAGGAACAGCGTCGCCAGGGTCATGTAGATGTTGGTGCCGTCGAGATTGAAGCTGTAGCCGGTCGGCACCACGAGGCCGACCACCGAGCGCGAGGCGCCGAGATGCTCCATCTTCTGGATTATCTGCGGCAGCACTGTCTCCGAAGACGAGGTGCCGAGCACGATCAGGAGCTCGTCCTTGATATAGGCGATGAAGCGGATGATCGAGAAGCCCGCCAGCCGCGCGATCGCGCCCAGCACGATCAGCACGAACAGGATGCTGGTGAGATAGAAGGTGGCGATCAGCGCCGCCAGATTCACCAGCGAGCCGAGGCCGTAGGCGCCAACCGTGAAGGCCATCGCGCCGAACGCGCCGAGCGGCGCGACGCGGACGATCATCCGGATGATGCCGAAGAACATCTTGGACGCCTTGTCGATCGCCTCAGCGATCGGCTCGCCGGGCTTGCCCATCAAGGCAATGGCAAACCCCGAGAGGATCGAGATCAGCAACACCTGCAGCAGATCGCCGCGCGCCAGCGCGCCGAAGAAGCTGTCGGGGATGATCGCCATCAGATGGGCGACGATGCCCTGCTCCTTCGCCTGCGTCACGTAGGTAGAGACCGATTTCGGATCGATCGTGGCGGGATCGATGTTGAAGCCGCGACCGGGCTGCAGCAGTTCGCCGATCAGAAGGCCGACCGCAAGCGCGACCGTCGACACCGCCTCGAAATAGATCAGCGCCTTCAGCCCGACCCGGCCGACGCGCTTGAGGTCGCCCATCGAGGAGATGCCGTGCACCACGGTGCAGAAGATCACCGGCGCGATCATCATCTTGATCAGCGCGATGAAGCCGTCGCCGAGCGGCTTCAACTGCTTGCCGAGGCCGGGATAGAAATGCCCGATCAAGACGCCGGCGGCGATCGCGATCAACACCTGGATATAGAGGATCTTGTACCAGGGCTGATGTCTGTGATGGACGGCGGGCTTGATCGCGTCTGTGGTCATGAGGTGCCCCGGGCTGGAATGAACTCAACTGGTGATGCCATCTTGGCGGAGCCGCGCGCAAGCGACAATGGCCATTCGCACCCGCCGCGCGCGCACACGAATCTGTCATAGACTATCGCCGGCACGCATCCGGAGGCTGAGATGGATTTCACCGCGCTGTTTCTCGCCATCACCATCGCCATGCTGGTGGCCTGGCGCGGCCCGCGTCCGGTCGCGATCGGATTGTTCGCGGTGATCCTGGTCGCCTGCGTCGCGGCCTTGCTGCACCACGCCACCGACCGTCTCACTCTGTCGTTCTGAGGCAAGCCATGACCGACACGCAGGCAGTGACGCTGAATGCCCTCGCGCTCTATGGCCTCGCGCTGTTGCTGGCGGCAGCTTTTGCGGCGCAGCTTCTGCTGCACGAGCTGCCTTGTCCGCTGTGTTTGTTGCAGCGCATCCTTTTCGCCTTGCTGGCGATCGGACCGATCCTGAACATCCGCTTCGGACCGCGGCCGAGCCATTATGCCCTGTCGCTGCTGACGGCTGTGCTCGGCGCCTCGGTCTCGACCCGGCAGGTGCTGCTGCACATCCTCCCCGGCGACGCCGGCTATGGGTCAGCGCTGCTCGGCTATCATTATTATACGTGGGCGCTGATCGGATTCATCGCAGCGATCGTTCTGCTCGCCGCCATGCTGGTGTTCGACCGCCAGTTCGACCACCGCACGGCGCCGGGCGCCTCGCCCGGCAGATTCGCACAAGGTGCGGTGTGGCTGGTGATCGGGCTGACGGCGCTGAACGTGCTTTCAACGCTGCTCGAATGCGGCTTTGCCGCCTGCGCCGACAATCCTATCGTCTATGAGTTGCTGAAGCAGGCGAGTTAGGGCCGCTTGGGAATATTCAACCCCCGTTGCACCGCCGGCCGCTTGAGACCGCGCTCCAGCCAGGCCGCGACATGGGTGAACTGGTCGAACTCGACGAGCTGGCGCGCGCCGTAGAAACCGATCAGATTGCGCACCCAGCCGAGCATCGAGATGTCGGCGATGCTGTATTCATCGTCCATGAACCACTGCCGCCCGGCGAGATGCGTTTCCATCACGCCGAGCAGGCGCCCGGATTCGGCAACATAGCGCTGCAGCGGCCGCTTGTCCTCAAAGTCCTTGCCGGCGAATTTGTGGAAGAAACCGACCTGGCCGAACATCGGCCCTAAGCCGCCCATCTGGAAATGCACCCACTGGATCGTCTGGTAGCGACGCGCGGCATCCGCCGGCAACAGCTTGCCAGTCTTTTCGGCGAGATATTGCAGGATCGCGCCGGACTCGAACAACGGCAGCGGCTTGCCGCCGGGACCGTTGGGATCGAGGATCGCCGGGATCTTGCCGTTCGGGTTCAGCGACAGGAACTCCGCGGTCTTCTGGTCGTCCTTGTTGAAGTCGACGAGATGGACCTCATAGGGCAGCCCGATCTCCTCGAGCATGATCGAGACCTTCACGCCGTTCGGCGTCGGCAGCGAATAGAGCTGCAGGCGGTCCGGATGCTGGGCGGGCCAGCGTCTTGTGATGGGAAAGGCTGACAGATCGGTCATGTCGACATTCTTTGCACGGTTGTTGTTGGGTGGTTAATGTACGGAGCTCATTGAAAGCCGCAAGGTCTGCAACCGGCCATGAACGATCAACAGACAGACGCAGGAACAGACGCGACGCTCGGCCCCTCCGACGACGAACTCGCAACACATCCGACCGTGTTTGCGGCAGACGCGTTGGCCGGTCAGGTGGTCGTCGTATCCGGCGGCGCCGGCGGCATCGGCCGCGCCATCACGTGGCTGTTCGCCCGGCTCGGCGCACATGTCGTGATCGTGGGACGCAGTGCCGACAAGCTCGATGCGCTGGTCGATCATCTCGGCCATCGCGGCCTGAAGGCCTCGGCGCACGTTGCCGATATCAGGGATCCCGACGCGGTCAGCACGATGTTCGACGCGCTGTGGACCGCGCATGGCCACGTCGACCATCTCGTCAACAGCGCCGGCGGCCAATTCCCGCAAGCCGCGATCGACTTCTCGATCAAGGGCTGGAACGCGGTCATCAACACCAATCTCAACGGCACCTGGTACATGATGCAGGCCGCGGCGCAGCGCTGGCGCGACCGCAAACATCCCGGCAGCATCGTCAATATCGTCGTGGTCACGACGCACGGCCTCTACGGCATCGCGCACACGATCGCCGCACGCTCCGGCGTGATCGGGCTGTCGCGCGCGCTCGCGGTCGAATGGGCGCCGCTGAACATCCGCATCAATTGCATCGCGCCCGGCGCGATCGAGACCGAGGGCTGGAACGTCTACAGCGAGGCGGCGCGCGCCGCCTATCCACGCTCCAACCCGATGATGCGTCCGGGCACGCCCTGGGACATCGCGGAGGCCGCGGTCTATCTCGCCGCGCCCTCCGGCAAGTTCATCACCGGCGAGACGCTGACCGTCGACGGCGGCGGCCAGCATTGGGGCGAGACCTGGACGACCGGCAAGCCCGACTATTTTCGAAGCAGCGATTGACGCCTCCAAATCCGTCGTGCTGGCTTTCGCCAGGACGACGACGTGAGGGTCCAACCGGCTCAGCGCGGTTGATCAGTCGCTCTTCCCGTCGTCGAAGCTGACGATGACGGCGGCGTTCGCGATCAGGATCGGGTCGTTGCCCACATCGGACGGAATCTCGAGCCCGCCCGCGATCGCCTTCACGGTCTTGGTGCCATAGGGCAATTCCCTGGCGACGGCGTCAGTATCGACCGCCTCGGGATTCGGCACGGCGATCGTGACGTCGACGAACATGTCGTTGGCGGTCTTGCCGAGCATGCGGAAGAAGCCGAGGCTGGAATGGCGGATCGCATCCGAGACCGCGCGCTTGGCGGCCTTGGTGGCATCGCGGCCGTGGACGTCGACGCCCATGCCCATTTCGGTGATACAGCGCACGCGTGTCATGAAACTTTCCTGTCGTCGTTGGCGTGATAGACCTTCACTCCTTCACCCCCGCGCTCGCGGCGTCAAGCCGGGTGCCTCGCCTCGCCGACGCCGTTGTGATCGCCGCGCGCCAGCATCCATGCCGCAAGACCGGCGAGGATCGCCGCCGCAACCACCACGACGCAGGCCGCGCTCCAACCCCACGCCGAGACGACCGCGCCGACCGCGATCGGTCCGGTCACCTGTCCGAAATTGCTGCCCGTCATCGGGAGGCCCATCGCAACGCCGCGCTCGCGATGGAGGCCGATCTCGCCCACCGGCTCGACGAGCCGCTCGGCCCGCCGCGCGCGCCTTTGCCGATGCGTTGACGCGGATCGCCGCGCGCACGCAGACGCCCAAGATCAGGGGCGTAGCGAAGAAACACTGAGTCTCAGCTGCTGCTCGCCCGCTCCTGCTGCGGTCCGTTCGCAGGCGCCTCAATCCTCGATCTCGCATCACGACGTCGAGAGGCCCCGCGCCCGCTGCCCGCCATTTCGCTGCCGTTCATCTCCGCGGACCGATAGTGCGCGCGACCGATCCCGGGATCGCAAGGAGCCGTGCACCATGCCGATCAGCCGCCGTCGAGCGCTGACGCTTGCCTCGCTTTTCATGGCGAGCCCGCTGCTCGGGACCGAAGGCCGCGCCGAGCCGGCGCCGGCCGCTGGGGCCGCGACCTTTGACATGTCCTCCTTCACAGCAACCTCCGGCGGGGACGCCGACGCGGCCTTTGCCAAGGCGCTGGCCGCCATCGCCAAGGCTGCGGCTGATGCGAGCAAGGCGGGGCCGGTTCACATCGTCCTCAATCTGGAGAAGAATGCCAGCTACCGGATCAAGCGGCCGCTCGCGTTCCGGCAATTGCACGGCTTCGAGCTCAACGGCAATGGCGCGCAGCTTATCAACACGGCACGCAGCGGGATCTTCGCGATCTCCGGCTGCAACCGCCTCACCATCCGCGATCTCACCATCGACTACGATCCGCTTCCCTTCACCCAGGGAACCATCAACGCGTTCGACAAGCAAGCGGTCGACATTACGGTGAAGGTCGATCCCGGCTATCCCGATGATGCCGCACTGCTGGCCGCCTTCACGCATGGCTTCTTCAAGGTGATGGACCGCCGCAACCGAGCGCTGAAGACCGGCGCCAGGGATTTCCTCTCACCGACCCATGCCACGCGCCTCGGCGACGGCCAGATCAAGGTGCATCTGCGGTGGGGCGCGAACGATCGTTTCCCGAGCCAGCTGCCGATCGCGGTGGGCGATGTCGTCACCATCGCAAACAGCGGCGCGCATGCCATCGCCGTGGACTCCAGCGTCGCCACCAGCCTGATCGACCTGAAGCTGCTGGCCTCTCCGGGCATGGGCATCATCGAGAACGGCGGCGAAGGCTCGATGATGCTGCAGAAGGTCTCGGTCATTCCGGGACCACGGCCGAAGGGCGCGACGACCGACCGCCTGATCTCGACCAATTCCGACGGTTCGCACTTCACCGCGGTTGCGCGCGGTCCGACCATGGAGGACTGCAGTTTCGCCAATACCTCCGACGATGCCGTCAACGTGCACGGCTTCTACTACTACGTCGTGGCGAAGACCGCGCCGCGGCGGTTTCTGCTCAGCCCGAAACGGGACGTCGGCCTCGCGGCCGGCGACGATGTCGAGAGCTGCGACCATGCGACGTTTCGCTCCCTCGGACGCGGCAAGGTCGAGCAATTGACCAAGCGCCACGCGCCCGAGCTGAAGGCCAAGATCGCCCAGCTCTGGAAGAACAGGAGCCCGACCACCCAGCCGGACCTGATCTACGACGTGGTCCTGCAGCAGGACCTGCCGCTCAAGACCGGCGATGCCATCACCTCGCTGACGCACATCGGATCCGGCGCCACCGTGCTGCGTTGCAATTTCCACGCCTGCAGCCGCGTGCTGATGAAGGCGCCGAACGCCATCGTCGAGAACTGCCAGTTCACGTTCTCGACCGGCGTCGCGCTGCAGGCAGGGAGCGACATCGGCTTCTGGTCGGAGTCGGGATTTGCCGAGAACCTCGTGTTCCGCAATAACCGCTTCAGCCATTGCGTCAACGGCGCCAATGAGCTGACCAGCGGCAGCGGCACGCTCGGCACCATCTATGTCGGTATGGTGCCGCCGGAAGGCGCCAAGGGATTTCAGGACAATTTCCAGAACCGGCGCGTCATCATCGAAGGCAATCACATCGACGATTCCTATATCTACGCGATCTTCGTCAGCAATGCCGACGGCGTCAAAATCGCCGGCAACGTGATCGGCCAGACTTTCGTGCGCGGTAGCGCGTTCGGGGCCGGCGACTTCTTCCATATCAAGCCCGACAGCGCGATCTTCGTCGGCCGCGCCAGAAACGTCGAGATCAGCAACAACGTCGCCGCACACGGCCGGATCGCGACGAATGCCGTCGCGATCGATCCCAGCTGCGACAAGCGCACGGTGCATCTCGCCGGCAACAGGCTGGCGTGAGCGAGCGCGGCACCGCTCAGGGCATCATTCGCGGACTTTGCCCTCCCCCAGCTTCTGCAGCACCGTGATGTGCAGGCGGCGGCGGATCTCCATGCCCTGACGGCGGTAGAGCGCGATTGCCGAGACGTTTCTGGTGAAGACGTGCAGGAACGGGATCTCGCCGCGCGCCACGATCTGGCGGCCCACCGCCGACAGCAGCGCCTGCGCATAGCCGCGGCCGCGATGGTCCGGATGCACGCAGACCGCGGTCATCTCGGTATAGTTCCCCGGCTTCATCCGTTCCCCCGTCATCGCGACCAGCTCGCTGCCAACGCGAATACCGAGGAAGGTGCCGAGCTCATGCGTCCGCGCGCTGAACGGTCCGGGTCTTGTCATTTCCGTCAACGCCATCATCGCGGGAACGTCGGCGGCGCCGAGCGTGACGATCTCGACGCCGGGCAGAGAAAACTCCGCCGGTGTGCCGATCATCTGCTCGCCGGTCTCGGCCAGCAGCACCTTGAACTCCGGCGGCACAGGGACAGGATCGGGCGTGAACAGCACCGCGATGTCGGGTCCCGACAGCAGCGCGCCGAGCGCGGCAAAGCTATTGGGCGACATGTCGATCGTGTCGGCGAAGGGCGCGATCGCGACCGGAAAGCGCCTTGCCTCGGTGCCGCCTTCCGCAAGGTCCCGTTGCCTCGTGGTCAGCGCGCTCCAGATTGGGCGATCAAGCGGATGGATCGGCGGGACTTCGGACATGCGGCGCTTCGCTCCTGATTTTCCTCGAACAGAGCAAGAAGCGCCGACAAAATCCAGCGTGGCGTGACGTCGTTGCGGCTCACAATTGCGCCAGCAGGATTTCGCCGCGCCGAACCGATCCCTACGCCACCTTCAGGCAGAGCTCGGTACCGCCCTTGAGCGGCAGCGTGATCGACACAAAGCCATTTTTGGGATCGCGCACGAACTCCAGAAAATCCGCCTCGGCATTGTCGTTCATGACATAGCCGCCGACGCGAAGCTGCGGAGCAACGATCTCGATCACCTGGCGGGCGAGTGTCGGTCCCTTCTCGCCCGGCCAGCCGTCGATCAGGATGAAGTCCACCGGACCACCGAGATCGCGCAGCGTCTGGCGCGCATCGCCATCGCGGATCTCGGCATAGTCGGCAAGGCCGGCCTCGGCGAGATTGCGCTTCGCGGTTGCTACCTTGGCCGGCACGATCTCCGAGCCGATCACGGTGCCGCCGCCATTGTCGCGCATCGCGGCGGCGAAATACAGCGTCGACATTCCGACCGACGTCGCGAACTCCGCGACGCGTTTGGCGCGCAGGCCGCGGCACAACAGATAGATCAGTTCGCCCTGCTCGGGATGAATTGAGAAGCCCTGCTCTGCATAGTCGAGCGGATCGCGGCTCATCGTCGGATTGCCGCGCGGACCGCCGGCGGCCGGCCTGAGGCGCTTGGCCTGCAGGCACTCGATGACGGCAGCGACGCGGGCGTCAGTAATCGCGCTGTGCGGCTCAGCATTGTACATGAAGGGTCTCATTTGCTGCGACTGCGTCATTGCTGCAGGATTTCGGCGGCGGCGCGGTCGAGGATCTTCGCGATGCGGCGAGCCTCGGCGGCATCGCAGCCGCGCTTCTGGCGCAGCGCGCTCTTCAGGGCGTGACGGGCGCGGTGCACGTCGTCGGAGGATTCGCCATCGAGATCGCTCACGCCGGCGAAGGCTTCGCGCACCTCCTCCATGCGGCCGCCGATCCGCGACAGCGCCTGGAGAATGGTGTCAGCGGTGGCGCGGTTCTCGGCGAGATGCGCCTTGCCCTGCTCGGTGATGCTGTAGAGCTTGCGCGCCGCATCCTGGGTGACGCTTGCGTGGCCGATCTCCTCGAGGAAGGTCAGCGCCGGATAGATCACACCCGGGCTCGGACTGTAGAAGCCGTCCGACCGCTCCTCGATTTTCTTGATCAACTCGTAGCCGTGCGCCGGCTGCTCGCCGAGCAGCGCCAGGATGACGAGTTGCAGGTCCTGCGACGAGAGCCGCCGCGATCCCGGAAAGTCGCCGCCCCGCCCGAAGAAGCCATGGCCGCCGCGGCCAAAGCGATGGCCGCCCCTGCCGTGCCGTCCCATGGCGAAGAAGCCGAACCGGAATCCGTCATCGTCCCGGCCGCCAAACATTGATCGTCTCATTGGCCGCCCCTTACTGAAAATATATCTTACGATATATCTAAAGAAGGATTGGCGCCAACCCACATTTTCGTGAGGTCGTGCGGACGGAGCAGCACCGGAACTGGCCGGGATTGGCGGCTTACGCCGGGCTTGCCCGGCTTCGCGCGGCTGGCTTATGGCTTTGAAGCCCTCCAGCGCCTCCGACTCATGCGCCCCAAGACCTTCGAAGCTCATTGCCTGCGCCTGCCCGCCGCCACCAAGGTGGTGCAATGGGAAGGCACGTCGGTGTTCAAGGTCGGCGGCAAGATGTTCGCGCTGGCCGGCGGCTTCATCGCCAGCACCGGCGGCTTCATGTTCAAGACCTCGAACATGGCCTATCAGCTTCTGATCGAGCAGGAGCTCGCGCGGCCGGCGCCGTATCTGGCGCGTGCCAAATGGGTGCAATTGATCGGCAACGACGCCCTGCCCGACGCCGAACTCAAGGCCTATCTCGATCAGGCGCATGCGCTGATCGCCGCGAAGCTGACGCGGAAGTCGCGCAAGGCGCTCGGGCTCGATTGATGGGCCGAGCCGCTACGCGGCTTAGCCGCCCAACGGCTTGTCGGAATCGCCCGACAGCAATTTCGGAAACAGCTCCTTGAAGGCGAACTTGTCGTCGCCCTTGGCGCGCTCGAAGCGCAGTACGACGTCGAACCGGCTGCTCTCCCATTTGGTGGGCGGCTTGCCCTTGCTGACCGGGATTAGCGGCAGAATGTCGGCGATGATCACCTTGTGCTCCCAGCACAGCAGCACGACCCCCTTCAGTGCCAGCACCGCCTGCATCAACGCCGGCTCGTCACCCTTGCCGAACCCTACGTTCGGCGTCACGCCGCGAAGCGCGGCAAGCGCCGAGATCGTCTCGGCCGGACGGCTGCTCGGTGGTTGATTGGGCACGGTTCCGGGCGTCGCGGCGTAGATCGCGTCAGGCTTGGCATAGTCGCCGCCGGTGAGATCGGTGCCAAATAATGCCGTCCACGCGCCTGCACGCTGCCAGCCGCGGAGCACCAGCGACTCGGTATCGGACACACCGTCCGCGGTGAAGCCGGGCCCCGGCCAGGACTCGCCTGGCTTTTCGGCGTGACGGATGATGAAGAGCGTGAGCGCGTCCATGTCAGCCTCGCGGAAAAGTTGCATTATTTGAAATGAATTCGGACAGATTGATCCTATCCCCAATCAGGCCCCCGATTCATGAACAGCGTCACAATTTGCGAAAACTCGACCGGTACTGCGCGGGCGACACGCCGAGCCGCTCGCTGAACACGATGCGCATGCGGTCGGCCGAGCCGAAGCCGCAATCGAACGCGACCGCCTTCAGCGGCCGGTCCGAGCCCTCGAGCAGCCGGCGCGCGGCGTCGACCCGCGCGCGTTCGACGAATTCATGCGGCGTGAGGCCGGTCTCCTGCGCAAAGGCGCGGCCGAAATTGCGCACGCTCATGCCGACGGCCTCGGCCAGCGTTTGCAGCGTGTGGCGCTCGCCGACACGTTGCATGACATGCGCCTGCGCGCGCGCGATCGGCGAATCCTCGTCGACCGGCGCGGTGAGATAGGGGCTGAACTGCGACTGGCCGCCCTGGCGTTGCGCCACCACGACCAGCCGCTTGGCCACCGCGACCGCCACCTGCGGCCCATGACGCTCGGCGACCAGCGCGAGACCGAGGTCGATGCCCGCGGTCACGCCGGCGGAGGTCATCAGTCTGCCGTCACGAATATAGATCCGGTCGAAGATCACCTCGGCGGCCGGAAAGCACGCCGCCAGAAGCTGCGCGTTCTGCCAATGCGTCGTCACCTTGTGCCCGTCGAGCAGCCCGGCATGACCGAGCGCGAAGGCGCCGGTGCAGATCGAACCGTAGAGCTCGGCGCGCGCGGGGGCCCCGCGCAGCCACTGCGTCAGCGCCGGATCCGGCTCGGCATCGGGCAATGCCGGTCCGCCGGCAACCAGCAGGATGTCGAATTTCTCGTCTGCCTCATCGAAACTGAGATCGGCCGATATCTTCATGCCGTTCGATGCGCGCAGCGGTTCCCGGCTGGCGCCGACCAGCACCGTCTCATAGCCGTCGCCATCGGCGACAAAACCGTTCGTCTCCGCGAACACGTCGACGGGGCCCGCGATATCGAGCGCCTGAACCCTTTCGTGAATCGCGATCGCGACCTTCTGAACCGCCATGCCTTCTCCCTGCCCCACCCTTTCCTTGCCTGTGGCGCGAAACGATGTCTCGTTGGCCCGATCCGGCGGCGCACGATCGTTGCGGGATCAGGCCAAGACGGGCGACAAGTACACCACGGATCAGGCCACGAGGCGATCCGAACACACCGTAGAGACGAGCGCTGGGGCACCGCGCGTGTTTCGCACGCCACGGTATCGTCTTGCCATATCGAGGAGCGTCTTGAAATGACCGAGATCATCGCCGGCATCCGTGTGCCCGACAGCGCCATGGCCCGCGCCGCGACCCAGCTGGTGCGCGATACCGAGGACGACCTGCTCTACAATCACAGCCGCCGCGTGTTCTTCTGGGGCGCGCTCACCGGCAATCGCCGCAAGCTGAAGTTCGATCCCGAGCTGCTCTATATCGGCGCCATGTTCCACGACATGGGCCTCACCGCCGAACATGCGAGCCCCGATCTGCGCTTCGAGGTCGACGGCGCCAACGCCGCACGCGACTTCCTCAAGGGCCACGGCGTCGCCGAACGCGACATCGAGGACGTCTGGGCCTCGATCGCGCTGCATACCACGCCCGGCATCCCCGAGCACATGCGTCCGACCATCGCGCTGGTCACCGCCGGCGTCGAGATGGACGTGCTCGGCATCGCCTACGACGATTTCTCGCACGAGCATCGCGACCATGTCTGCGCGCATCATCCGCGCGAGGCGAACTTCAAGGAGAACATCATCGATCATTTCGCGGCCGGCACCATCAAGAAGCCGCTGACCACCTTCGGTAACGTCAAGGCCGACGTGCTGGCGCTGAAGGACATGAACTACACAAGGGTGAACTTCTGCTCGATCATCCTCGGCTCGAAATGGCCGACGTGAAATGGGCCAGCCCGACCTTGCCCTCATCAGCCGGAACGAAGCCATGCTCAATCCGCGAACAATGCCTGGACGTCCTCTTCCGTGAGTGCGGCGCCGATGCGTCCTTGCGAATCGAAAATGCTGTCGGCCAGCGCGCGCTTGCGGGCCTTGAGTTCGTCCATTTTCTCTTCGATCGTACCGGTAGCCATCAGCCGATAGACAAAAACGGCCTTGTCCTGACCGATGCGATGGGCACGATCGATGGCCTGCTCCTCGACCGCGGGATTCCACCAGGGATCGAAGATGATGACGGTGTCCGCGGCGGTCAGATTGAGTCCGACACCACCGGCCTTCAGGCTGATCAGGAACAGGTCGGTGACCCCGTCCTGAAACCCCTGGATCGCACTGCTGCGGTCCTTCGTTTCGCCGGTCAGCACGCTGTACCTGATGGCGAGCGCGTCGCAGCGCTTGCGGATCAATGCCAGCATGGAGGTGAACTGCGAGAACACGATGATCTTGCGCTTCTCGCTCAGGAGTTCTTCGACCATATCCATCAGCCGATCGAGCTTTGCAGACGGACGCTTGACGCCGTCGTCGAGGTTGAGCAGCGCAGGATCGCAGCAGGCCTGACGCATCCTGAGAAGGGCTTCGAGCACAACGATATGGCTCTTGGCCAGGCCGCGTTCCCGGACCGCCTTGCGGACCTTCTCTGACATCGACAGACGGATGGCATCGTAGAGTTCCCGCTGGTTGCCTTCGAGAACGACCCTTTCGGTGAACTCGCTCTTCGGCGGCAACTCGGCGGCCACCTCGTGCTTGGTCCGCCGCAGCAAAAACGGGCGGATACGCTGCGTCAGCGCCCGTGCGCGTCCGACGTCGGCACGCTTCTCGATCGGCGTCCGCCAGTTGCGCGCGAACGCCGCCCGATCGCCGAGATATCCCGGGATGGCAAAGCTCATGATCGACCAGAGTTCGCCGAGATGATTTTCCATCGGCGTGCCGGTCAGGCAGAAGCGATGCCGCGCACGGATGTCCTGGAGCCGCCGCGTCGTCACCGCGTTGGAATTCTTGACGGTCTGAGCCTCGTCCAGTACCGCGATGTGCCATTCACGCGCCAGCAGCACCTCGTGATCGCGTGCGATCAGCGGATAGGTCGTCAGAACAAGATCGTGATCGGCGATCGCTTCGAAACTTTGCTTGCGGTCGGGGCCGTGCAGGACGAGAACCCTCAAGCCTGGCGTGAACTTGCGCGCCTCGTTGAACCAGTTGGTCATCAGGCTTGTGGGAGCGACGACGATCGCAGGATCCGTCAGATGACCACGCGCCTTCTCCAGCGCCAGCAACGCCAAGATCTGGACGGTCTTGCCCAATCCCATGTCGTCCGCCAGCACGCCGCCCAAGCCGCTTTCCCTGAGCAGGTCGAGCCAAGCCACGCCCTGCGTCTGATAATGCCTCAAGGCCGCATTGAAATCGGATGGCAGGACCGGATCAGGCAATCCGCGGGCGCCGAGCAACCCTGCCATGCGGCGAAGACTATCTGCTCCTCTAAAGACGAAGTGATCGGCTTCGAGACCGAGCAGCGGCACGATCTGTGCGCGCGACAGCCGGAACTTTCCCGAGGTAGCGACGAAGGTTCCGCTCAGAGTAAGTCCATGGAGCGCCAGTACGAGCGGAAGGAAGCGGTCGGCCGCCAGCGCCAGATAGCGGCCGTCAGCCAACGGCAGGTAGACGCTATCGCCATCCTCCGCGAGTTGCTTGACCGTCTCGGGCGCAAATCCGGGTTGCGATACCAGCGCCGCCAGGAGCGGAGCAAGATCGCGGCGTTCGCCGTCGATTTCGATCCCGAGCGCAAGCTCGAACCAGTCGATACCGCTGCTCTCGAAGTCGGCATCGAACACCCCGGATGAGGTCGCGAGCCGGTACGGGAAATCGTCGTCGATGCGGATTTCGAGACCGGCCGCCTGCAAATTGGCCGCATCAACATTGAGGAAGTCGAGCCAATCGGTCGACTGCGCGAAGGTCAGATCACACGCATGCGCGAGATCAAGCTGCAGGAAGGCCGATCTCACTTCGACCAGGCCGAGACTGGTCAGTCGTGCAGTCATCTCCTTCTCTTTGGCCTTGCGTCGCGTGACGACGTAGAGGGTTCCGTCCCGGAACAGCTCCGCCCGGTGGGCGCTTTCCGACCGTTCGATTTCGACCGGGCCGTAGCGGAAGCTGAGGCGGGCCACCGGCACGCGGTCGGGCGTACCGTCGCCATAGGAGTAGTAGGCATGAGCCGCCTTGCGCCCCGACATCAAACGAAGCACCGGCTTTGGGTCCGTGTCGATCTTGGTGGCGGCGGCCGGCGGCGCGGGCAACCAGCCGTGATCCAGGCTCGGCAACTTCTGGCCAAGGCGTTGCACGACTTGCGCGACATGGGCATGCGGGATGGCTGGAGCCAACAGAAGCCGGCTGCTCAGCCGCTCCGGAAGATTCAACGTGATCGCCCCGATCAATCCGGCGGCGTCGTCGACGTAGACCGGCGGCTCGGCATTCAGCGCCGTCGCGCCCTCGACGATCAGCAGCGGAGCAATGCCGTCCCTGGTGACCTGACGCCACGCGATGCGACCGTTCCGCGGCTCGCCCCATTGCAGCGGCGCACCGCTGTGATCGCGCCAGAACGCCCGCCCCGTTGCGACGACCTGTTTCAGGGCATCAGCCGAATAGGTGCGTCGGCCGAACGCATAGCCGGACCGAAACTCGCTGGACAGCCTGATAAGGATGTCGATGTCGGACTCGAGATAATATTTCGGCGCGCGATCGACGGAAAATTCGGCCAAAGATGGCCGCGATACTTTGCTGCCGAACTCGCCGCTCTTCAGGATTCTAACGGATACCAACGACACGTCCATGCAGGGAACGCCGACATCCGCCAACCCGGGCTGCAGGTAGTAGAGCAATCGCTGGGTGCCCTCGGGCGGATAGCCCACATCCCGCACCGACCGGCCGACGGTCTCGATCCATTCCGCGATTTGGTAGGGTAGTACCGCGTCAGGTCGCGACTGCCCGTTGCCCGCGGCGCTTCGCGGCTGCTGCGGTGCCATGCCGGTCTCCCGTACAGGCGAATGCAAGGCTTCAAAGAGCGTCGCGGCAACGTGCTTGCAGTTCACGACCATTGGACAGGTGCAATCGCCGTCGATGTCGACCAGTCGATTGCCGTCGTACTCCAGCTCGATATCGACCTGATAGGGCTTGCGTTCGGTTCCGCTTACCTGCGCCTGCACGCGGGTGAGATCCTGGCTGACCACCAACGCTGAGACACGGCCCTGAGCGCGGTAGGCAAAGGCCTTGTCCGCAGCCGACCGGCTGAAGAAGCCGAGGATGTCCTTCTGTTTCAGTCGCTCGGAAAGGTTCGGAATGTCAGGCATCAAGGATTGCGGTTTCCAGGAAAGTGGCGGCGCCGCGACAATCCACCATTAGCAGGCGGAATATGTCGGCCAAACGGCATCGACGAGTGCCTGCCCTGCTTCCACACCTTCCTTTTTCGCCGGCCGCGGCACATTGGGGCCGGCGGACGCCCGCAGTCTAACTGCCCTGCACCGGACCGCGGTCCGGCCCAGGATCGCGACCGGTGGCCGCGAGCGCGAGCCTGGCAAGGTAGTGCGTCCAACCCTTGCTATGGCTCGCGCACTGCTCGGCCTTCGGCAGGCCGCTATGGGTCATTCGCAACAGCGTGCCGCGGTCCTTGCCGATCAGGTCGATCTCGATCAGGCTCGATCCCGGCGGCACTTCCGCACCGCCCTCCCAGCCGAAGCTATAGGCAAGACGGTGCACCGGCACGACCTCGCGGAACGCGCCGCGCGCAGCGCGGTTGCGGTCGTTGCCGAGGCCCTTGAGCAGATAGAGCCCGCCGGGATGCAGCTCGGTCTCGGCCTCCAGCCCCATCCAGCTCACGATCTTCTGCGGATCGGTCAGGAAGGCGAACACGGTTGCCGGCGGCGCTGCGATCTGGATCTCGCGTTGAACGATGAAGGCTTCGGTCATCGATCCATCCTCCATTGACGGTAGGTCTTCAGGGATAATTCGTGACAAGGGTGGTGCATCAACCCCATGATGGGGTGATGCGATTGTCCTCGACGCTGAGCTGGCTGGTCGACGCCGCCGCCGAGACCGCGGGCGCCAACCGGTTACTGGCGGATCTGGGCAGCCATCTTATCACGGATGGCCTGCCGCTTGCCGGCGGTGCGCTGACGCTCGAAGTTCCGCACCCGCTCATCGCAAGGCGCACCTGGCTGTGGCGCGCCGGCGATGGCGAGGTCATCGAGGCGCTCGGGTTCGCGCCGGAACAACCCTTTGCAATGCCCGCTATGATCGGATCCGGCGATACCGGCCGGCGCTGGCTCAATAGCCTCGCGCCCGGCCCTATCCACGAGGACACAATTGGAACGCGGCCGGATGGCCCGACCCTCGGATGGATCGGGACACGCGCGTTCACGCCCGCCGAAGCGGATCAATTGCGCGAGGCGGCGCGCTTCACGGCCGCACCGCTCGCCGCGCTGGCGGCGCGCGCGACATTGACGGCGGCGCTGGAGGCCTATCTCGGCCGGCGCAGCGCGGCGCGCGTCCTGGCATCGCCGTTGCGGCGCAACACCGGCGAAACCATCCGGGCGGCGCTGCTGTTTGCCGACCTGCGCGGCTTCACCGCGCTCTCCGAAAGCCATCCGCCTGCCGAAGTGATCGCCGCGCTCGATGCCTGGTTCGACCGCATCGCCGGCGCGATCCACGCCTTCGGCGGCGAGGTGTTGAAATTCATCGGCGACGGGCTGCTCGCGATCTTTCCGGTCACGACGAGTGCGCGCAGCGCATGCGAGGCGGCATTGTGCGCGGTGTCGGCGGCCCGCGTCGGCATGGCGCATCTCGATACCGAGCGGCGCAAGCACGGCTTGCCGCGACTGCCGTTCGGCGTGGCGCTGCATCTCGGCGAGGTGCATTGGGGCAATATCGGCGCCGCCGACCGCCTCGACTTCACCGCGATCGGCGCCGCGGTCAATCTGGTCAGCCGGCTGGAAGGCCTGTGCAAGCCGCTGGAGCAGACCGTGCTGGTCTCGGGCGCGCTCGCCGCCGAGACCGAGATGCCGCTGGTCGCGCTCGGCACCCATGAGCTGCGCGGCATCGCGCGGCCCTGCGCGGTCTTCACCCTGCCGGAGGGATGAGCCGGTCATCGGAAAAGGCGCAACCACGGCGCCAGATGAAATGCACACATCAGCGCGTACATCGGGACCATCCCCTGCAACGAGAGCGGTCCCTGCATGGCGCCGCAGATCATGTCGGCCGGCGCCAGCGCGGCCACCAGCGCCATCACGGCGAAGGTCGGCGCCGCCGCCAGCGACAGCCAGCGCGCGACCATGGCACCGCGGCCGCCGAACCGGCCTTTCAACCAATCCTCATGTGTCTCGATTCCGGTCATCATTCGATCTCTCTGGAGATGATCCATGTCGTCATGTGCTAGGTTAGGACCGGGCCTCGGAGGGCGAGAGTGACAAGTGTGTCGGGATTCGAATGGACTCGCTGATTACGGCTGCGGCGCGCGCGCTCGCGGCGGGTGATCCCCTCGGCGCACTGAAACGGGTGGCCCTGCGCGACGATGCGCCGGCGCTGGCGTTGCGCGGCATCGCGATGGCCCGGCTCGGCGATTTCACCCGCGCCAAGGAGCTGTTGCGGCGCGCGGGCCGCGCCTTCGGTCCGCGTGAAGCCACCGCGCGGGCCCGCTGCGTGGTGGCCGAAGCGGAGATCGCACTGGCGTCGCGCGACCTTTCGTTTCCCAGCAAGAGCCTCGCGGCGGCGCGCGCGACGCTCGCGGCGCGTGGCGATGCGCTCAACGCCGCCCATGCCGGCTATCTCGAAATCCGCCGGCTGCTGCTGATCGGGAGCCTCGATGCGGCCGAGCGCATGCTTGATGACCTCGATCCGGCGCCCTTCCCGCCCGCGCTGCGGGTCGGTCATGAACTGGTCGTCGCCGGAATCGCGATGCGGCGGCTGCGGACGAAGCCGGCGCGGGAAGCGCTGGCACGGGCAAAGGATGCCGCGCGCCGCGCCGGTATCGCCGAGCTTGCAGCCGAAGTGGAGAGCACTGCCAACCTGCTCGCCACGCCGGCGGCGCGCCTGATCGCGCGCGGCCGCGCGCGGCCGCTGCTGCTCGAGGAGGTCGAGGCCCTGATGGCATCGAAGGCGCTCGTCGTCGATGCCTGCCGCTACGTCGTGCGCGATGTCGGCACCACGGTCTCGCTGACGCGGCGGCCGGTGCTGTTCGCGCTCGCGCGTGCGCTCGGCGAAGCGTGGCCGCAGGACGTGCCGCGCGGCACGCTGATCGCACGCGCGTTTCGCGGCAAGCATGCCGATGAATCGCACCGTGCGCGGCTGCGGGTCGAGATCGGACGGCTGCGCCGGGCCTTGCAGCCGCTCGCCAATCTCAGCGCGACGCCCGACGGCTTTGTGCTCGTGCCACATGGCCGCCGCGAGGTCACCGTGCTGGCGCTGCCGGTCGAGGAGGAGCACGCGGCGGTGCTGGCCTTCCTCGCCGACGGCGAGGCCTGGTCGAGTTCGGCGCTATCGGTGGCGCTGGGGGCGAGTCAGCGCACCGTGCAGCGCGCGCTCGACGCCCTGGCCGCCACGGGCAAGGTGCAGTCGGTCGGCCGCGCCCGCGCAAGGCGCTGGATGACGCCCCCGGTGCCGGGATTCACGACGACGTTGTTACTCCCTGCCCCGCTGCCGAACGGCTAGCATCGGAGAGCAATCAGCGCGTTTTCGCGCGAAGTGGATACCCCTTCGCGCGAAGAAAACGCGTCAAGACACGGACCAGGAGTGCCGCATGAAGAAGTCCGAAGCCGAGATCATCCGGGAATATGCCTTCGAGGGCGTCGAGAGCGTTGGCGGCGTCAGCTTCGACGGCGAGCAGGTCTGGTTCGCAGCCGGTGGCCGGCTGGTCGCCTTCGATCCCGACAGCGGCGGCACCACCCGTACCCTCGACATCGCGGCCCATGCCGGCACCGCCTTCGACGGCAAGCACCTCTATCAGATCGCCGAGGACCGCATCCTGAAGATCGAGCCGAACAGCGGACGCGTGGTGTCGACGATCCCCTCGCCCGGCGGCGGCCGCGACTCCGGTCTCGCCTGGGCCGAAGGCTCGCTGTGGGTCGGCCAGTATCGCGACCGCATGATCGTTCAGGTCGATCCGGAAACCGGCAAGATTCTGCGCACCATCGAAAGCAACCGGTTCGTTACCGGCGTCTCCTGGGTCGATGGCGAACTCTGGCACGGCACCTGGGAAGAGGACCAGAGCGACGTCCGGCGCATCGATCCGCAGACCGGCGAGGTGATGGAACGGCTGGAGATGCCGCAGGGCGTGTTCGTCTCCGGGCTCGAGTCCGACGGCAAGGACCGGTTCTTCTGCGGCAGCGGCTCGACCAACAACAAGGTGCGCGCCATCCGGCGGCCGAAGCGCAGCCGCGCGTGAAGCAGTAGGCTTCACCCGCGCCACGGACTCACGCCGGCGCCGGCACCGCCGCAGGTCGCGCCGCCGGCATCGGGCGGAACGACATCATGATCAGGAACGCGCCGAGGCCGACGGCCCAGGAGCCGACATAGAGCCACGTATAGCTCGCAAAAGTGTCGTAGATCAGGCCGCCGGCCAAAGGTCCGGTCGCCATGCCGAGGCTGCCGGCCATCGCGGTGCCGCCGATCACGGTGCCCATCATGCGCAGCGGAAAATTCTCGCGGATCAGCACGGAATACAGCGGCATGGTGCCGGCATAGATGAAGCCGAAGATTGCTGCGACCGCGTAGAACGCGGCCAGCTCGCGCACGAAGACATAGCCGAGCGCGCCGAACGCCTGCGCCAGCAGGCCCAGCACCAGCACGCGCTTGGCGCCGAAACGGTCGCCGAGCAAGCCGAAGGCGATGCGGCCACCCATCCCGGCGAGCCCTTCCACGCTGTAGATCGTCACCGCCGCGACCATCGGAATGCCGCAGGTGACCGCGTAGCTCACCGTGTGAATGATCGGCCCCGAATGGGTGGCACAGCAGAAGAAATTGGTCGCGATCAGGATGATGAATTGCGGCGAGCGCAGCGCCTGCGCCAGCGACATCGACGGCTCACCGTTCGTGCTTGCCGCTTCAGCGTGGCCGCCTTGCAGCGCCGGCGGGCGTCGCACCAGGAACGAGACCGGGATCATGATCGCGCCGACCACGCCTGAGACGATCAGCATCGACGTCCGCCAGCCGTGGTGGGAGATCAGCCAGGCCGCGAGCGGCGACATCGTCATCGGCGCCATGCCCATGCCGGCCGACACCAGCGAGACGGCAAGACTGCGATGGGTGTCGAACCAGCCGGTGACACAGGCCATCATCGGGGCAAAGATCGCGGCCGTTGCCGCGCCGACCAGCGCGCCGAAGAGAAACTGAAACGCCAGCAGCGACGGTGCCTGGCTTGCCAGTGCGAGGCTTGCCGCCAGCACGACCGATCCGGTCAGCACCACCGGGAGCGGCCCGAAGCGGTCGGACAGCGTGCCCCAGAGCATGCTGGTGAAGGCCATTGCGAGGAAGCCGATCGTCATCGCGCTGGAGATGCCGGTCACCGACCAACCGGTCTCCCGCGCCATCGGCTGCAGGAACACCGGCAGCGAAAACATGCCGCCGATCGCGACGCAGCCAAGCAGGCCGCCGGCCGCGACGATCACCCAGCGATAGGCAGAATTGGTCATTCCGGAACTCCCATGCAGTGCGTTCTGGCTGGAAGACGAACGGACCTGGGTGGAACCGACAGCAGACGATCGCCCTGGCTCACTTTTCTTTGCGACCGTGGTGACCTCCAAGGGCCACTATCGCGATACCCGGGCTAGCGTCAGCGACCAGCCAGACTGCACCCGGGCTGCGGCGCGATCTCGCCGAGTGGCCGGACCTCGGTCCCCAACGTGTACTTCGTCCCGACCACCCTGCCGCCGAGCTTCTCGATCAAGGGCTGCGCGATGCCGAACATCTGATGCGGCCAGACCCGGTCGGCGCCGAGCAGGAAATACGTGTTGCCGAAGGTCTGCGTCATGTAGGGCAGCGGCTGGCCGAGCTCCTGGTTCGGCACCGCGCCGAACGAAAACAGGTAGCGGCTGCATTTGCCGCCCTCGTAATTGGTGGCGTAGAGCAGCGGCGTCTTCGAGCTCTTGGCAAGCGGCACCAGCGCATTGAGGTTTCGCGAGGTGATCGGACCGATCACGGCAATCGCGCCGTCTTTTCCACCAACGAGCGCATTGCCTCGGCGGCGGCCTGTGGCCGCGTCTTGTCGTCGGCATAGATGATCTCAACAAGCCTGCCGAGGATGCCGCCCGCCGCGTTGATGTCCTTGGCGGCAAGATCGAGCCCGAGCCTGGCCTGCTCGCCGTAGAGCTCGGCGCCACCGGAGAACGGCAGTACCGCGCCGACGCGAACAGGCGCGCTGGTTTCCGCCGCACGTGACGGCTGAAGCGCTGCGCCGCAGAGCAGCGCGAGCGTGATGCAGGTGATCGAACGTGATGCCATGTGCGGCTTCCCTTTGAGCAGGATGCAACCATGCTTGATCGAGTTTATCGACGCGGCGCTGAGGAATTCGTCAAGCACACGCCGCTTGCGTCACCTTGCATCGAGATCGGCGCCGCCGCCACTTGACATTCAGAGGTTGCAGGCGTATTTCGGCGGCCCTCGCGAGCACCATGTTCGCGAACCAATGCGAGTAAACCGATGCAACCGAAACCGCAGCACGGATACCAACAGATCCGCCGATCATCCGCCAATCTACGGCCGATCGTCTGTGCACGCCCGGTTCATGGGAGCGGTCTCGCTTAAGCGCGATCGACAATCCGTACTTCACGGACCCTCCCGAGCCAGCCGCTTCGGAGGGTTTTTTGTTGCCCACGCGAGGCTTGGTCGAACTCCAAAAGCGACAAATCCCGAATGGCCGCGCGGAGTGCGCGCGGCTGATCCGGATTCAGCAGGAGCAAACACAATGCGACGACCTGATCCCTGCCAGGAGCGCGCCCGCGAACTCTGCCTCGCTGCGGGCATCGATCCGGATTCCCGCGTCGGCGAAGGTCGTGGCCAGCCGGCCTGGTGCCTGTATCGCGATTCCGCCCGCAAGGAGAAGCTTGCGCGCGAGGCCGATGCGGCCTCGGCGGAGATTGCGATGCTGCGCCCGCAGGAGGAGCGTTTCAAGAACGCGCCGCTGAAGGTGTTCGGCGAGCATGATCCGGCGACCATCAAGCAGATGCGCAACTGCATGGCGGTCGGCAACGTCGTGTCCGGCGTGATCTGCGCGGATGGCCATCTCGGCTACGCCCAGCCCGTCGGCGGCGTGATCGCCTACGAGAAGCAGATCAGCATCTCCGGCGTCGGCTTCGACATCGGCTGCGGCAACATGGCCGCGCGGCTCGACGTGCGCTTCGACGACATCCGTGCGACCGTCCCGACCATCATCCGCGACGTTGCCAAGGTGATCTCCTTTGGCATCGGCCGGAAGAACGTCGAGAGAGTCGAGCACGGGCTGTTCGACGATGGCGACGCCTGGCGCGAAAGCGACATGGAGGCCTACCGGCAGAAGGCGATCGGCCAGCTCGGCACTGTCGGCTCCGGCAACCACTATGTCGACCTGATGCGCGACGAGGCCGGCTTCGTCTGGATCGGCGTCCACTTCGGAAGCCGCGGGCTCGGACACACCAGCGCGACCCGCTACCTCAAGGCCGCCGGCGGCAAGGACGGAATGAACGTTCCGCCCGCCATCGTCGACGAGGATTCCGAACTCGGGCGCCGCTACATCGCCGCGATGCAGCTCGCCGGGCGCTATTCCTATGCGGGCCGCGAGTGGGTCGTGGACCGTGTCCGCCAAATCATCGGCGGCAAGGTCACCGATTCCGTGCACAACCATCACAACTACGCCTGGCGGGAAACGCATGACGGTAAGGATTTGTGGGTGGTGCGCAAGGGCGCGACGCCGGCGTTCCCCGGACAGCGGGGCTTTGTCGGCGGGTCGATGGGCGATGATGCCGTCATTCTCGAGGGCGTCGATAGTCCGGAGGCGAAGGCCTCGCTCTACTCTACGGTGCACGGGGCCGGCCGGCTGTTCGGCCGCAACGAAGCCAAGCGCCGCTTCACGCGCGAGGAGATGGACCGCTGGCTCAGCGAGCGCGGCGTCACGCTGGTTGGCGCCGATCTTGATGAAAGCCCGATGGCCTATCGGCGCCTGCCGGAGGTGCTTGCCCGGCATGCCGGAACGGTGAAGGTGCTGCACACGCTGCGGCCGTTTGCCGTCGCCATGGCGGGCGAAGGCGAGTTCGATCCGTTCAAGGACTAAGGCGAGGCGTACGCGCCTCGCTCGGGTGCGGTGGCGAAATGGGAACGCTGCGGTCTGCAAAACCGCCATGAGCCGGTTCGATTCCGGCCCGCACCTCCAGCCCGCACCTCCAAGGCTGGTTGCCCGCTCGCGATCCGGGCGCTATCCTGATCACGCCCGTCGAGAGACTCTCCGGGCAATTCCCCCAGACATGAATTCCCGCAGACATGCAAATGCCGTCAGGCGTTCCGCGACCGCGGAGCGCCCTGCTCTCCCCGTTGCAAGGAAGGGACCTTCCCGTGAACAGTCGCTTCGTCCTGATCTCCGGCTGCTCCGGCGGCGGAAAATCGACCCTGCTCGCCGAGCTGCGTGCACGCGGCTATCCGGTCGTCGAGGAACCCGGCCGCCGCATCATCACCGATGAGATTGCGGCAGGCGGCAGCGCTCTGCCCTGGGCCGATGCGGCGGCCTTCCTGCGGCGCGCCATCGACGTCGCGCTCAAGGATATGGCGAAGGCCGGAACCCATTCCGGCTGGGTGTTCTTCGACCGCGGCCTCGTCGACGCCGCGTCGGCGTTGGAGGCGTTTACGGGCGAGCCGTTGCTGCGCGCGGTCTGCTCCGCCCACCGCTACCACCGGCGCGTGTTCATGACGCCGCCATGCCCCGAGATTTACGTCACTGATTCCGAGCGACGGCACGGCTTCGAAGCGGCAACGGCGGAGTATCGCCGCCTGATGGAGACGCTCCCCGTGCTCGGCTACGACGTCATCGTCCTGCCGAAGAGTTCGCCATCCGCGCGGGCCGACTTCGTGCTGGCGACGCTCGGGGCGGCGCCGCAAACGTAGGTTCTAAAATCGCTTGCCCCTGCCGCTCGGCCGCTTCTGGTCAGACCCGGTCGTTTTCGGTGCGTCCGGCGTGACGCGGCAGTCGTCGTCCTTGTCGTATTGCAGAATGAACTCGTTCGGCTTCTCGACGAACTCGCGGCGGGTAATCTTGCCGTCCTGGTTCTCGTCGAAATAGCCGAAATCAGCGTCGGCGAGTGCGTCGCCGGCGCGACGAACGGCTTCGAACTCCGCAGGCGTGAGCTGTCCGTCGTGATTGCGGTCGGCACGATCGAACAGCCGCCCGAGATAGGCCTTCCACTCATCGCAGGTGTAGACGCCGTCGTGATTGCCGTCCCAGATCTCGGCCGCAGTCGCCGGCGAACGATCGCCGCCCGCACGCGGCGAAGGCTGTGCTCGATCCGGTGAAGCCGGTTGCGCCAGGCAAACGGCACTGCCTCGCAAAGCAAACTCGCCGTCGCGATCATCGGATGGCAACATTCTGCGCAAGTCGAACTCTCCTCCGCGTCATCCAGAAGCGGAGCGGAGATGCCGGTTGCGCCGTGGCGAAAATGCGGAACGACGCGGCGCGGATACAGCCCGTTACAATTTGGTCCGGCAGCACGTCGTGATGCGCCGGCGCGCCGCTGCCGCAGCATCAGCCCTTCTTCGGATCGCCGCGCGTGTGGTGCAGCAGATTGTCGCGCAGCCTGACCACGCTCTTCTGCACGATGGGAAATTCGTCGCCGAGTCCGGTGGCGTCGACCAGCGACGCGTTGATCTCCTTGTCGAGCAGGCGCCGGCCCGCCGCCGTCAGGCTCACGCGCACCTGCCGCTCATCGGCGGGATCGCGGACGCGGCTGATGTAGCCGCTCTGCTCCAGCTTCTTGAGGATCGGCGTCAGCGTGTTGGATTCCAGGAACAGCTTCTCGCCGAGCGCGCTCACGGTCTGCTCGTCTGCCTCCGACAGCGCCACCATGGCAATGTACTGGGTGTAGGTCAGACCGACCGCGTCGAGGATCGGCTTGTAGGCGCGGCCAAAGGCCAGATTGGCCGAATAGACCGCAAAGCACAGAAAATTCGAGAGTTTTCGGCCCTTGGTCTCGGCCTTGGCGGTGCGGGTCACGGGCGTCTCCGGAGTTTGTGAAGTCTCGAGCAATATAAATCGCATCCGATTAAATCGGAAGTGCTTGACATGGTCAAACGCGAGGCCTATTTCAGCACGCATCCGATTAGATCGGACACGATCTATATACAAACAAAGGAGCTTGCCATGACCGCCAATGCAAAGGTTCTCGTCACCGGAAAGACCCACGTCACCGCCGGCCCGAACGGCGCCGCCCGCTCGCGGGACGGCTTCCTCGACGTCAAGCTGCCGCAGCCGCACCCGGCCGCCGAAAACCTGTTCGCCGCCGCCTGGTCGGCCTGCTACATCGGCGCGATCCAGCTCGCCGCCGGACAGCGCAAGATCAAGCTGGCGAGCGAGCCCGAGGTCGACGCCGAGATCGATCTCAACCAGGCCGGTAGCGCCTTCTTCCTGAGCGCGCGCCTCAACGTCCACGTTCCCGGCGTCGAGCGTGAGGTTGCCCAGGAGCTGATCGAAGCCGCGCACGGCATCTGCCCCTACTCCAAGGCGGTCCACGGCAACATCGACGTCACCACCACCCTTGTCTGAGACCATCGCATGACAACTTCCGACGCGGACTGACCGCCTGCCGGTCCGCGGTCGGGCAAGTCCAGAAGACAACCCCGGAGTTCAAGATGACCAGCAAGCTGATGACGGCGACGCGCCTGCTCGCAAGAGCGGCCCTGATCGCCGCAAGTTTCCTGACGATACCGACGGCCCAGGCGCAGCAGCCGGCCGGGTTCACGCGAACCGACTTGCAGCGCCATGACCTCAGCGCACCCGGACGCGAAGCCGTCCAGGTGCGCGTCGACATCGCGCCCGGCAAGGCATTCGGCCGGCATACGCATCCGGGCGAAGAGATCATCTATGTGCTCGCCGGTACGCTCGAATACGATGTCGACGGCAGACCGCCGGCAACGCTGAAGGCGGGCGACGTGCTGTTTATCCCCCCAGGCACGATCCATGCGGCCAGGAACGTCGGCGGCGTCACCGCCAGCGAGCTTGCGACCTATATCGTCGAGAAGGACAAGCCGCTACTGACCCTCGTGAAGTGATTTCCGCTGCCTGCCCGCCCCTGTCGCGCGGGACGAGCGCGGCGACATCAGGCTCACTTGGTGCACTGAACTTCGGCCTGCCGCACCGGCCGAGCATTGAAGATCAAGAAGCTCAACGCGGCCATGATCCACACGCCGATGCCGCCATAGAGCATCACCCAGCCAAAGCCGCTCGCCAGCGCCTGATGCACGACAGGGCCGGTCAGCTCCGGCACGGATGCGGCATCACCGGCCGCGATCCGCTCCGCGATGCTGCGGAGCTGCGCGCCGTCCAGCGCCGGCAGCACCGCCTTCAGATGCGCCAGCACACCGCTCGCCAGGATAAAGCCCATCAGCGCGATATTGACCGACAGCGAGACCATCCGCGCGCTCATGTCGATGCCGGAGGCCATGCCGGCGCGGTCGCTCGAGACCGAGCCCGTCGTCGTGTTAGTGACCGGCGTGTTGGTGATGCCGAGGCCAATTCCGGCAATCAGGCATCCCGGCAGCATTGTGAGCCAGTCGGGTTGTGCGGCGGCGCTGCCGAACTTCATCAGCATGAATCCGATGCCGATGGTGAACAGACCGGCCGGAATGATCAGCCCCGGCTGGTAGCGCAGCGACAGGCGCTCGGCGAAGGGCGGCATCACCAGCGTCGGCAGCGTGTAGGCGAGCAGCGCGAGGCCGGCGGACACGCTGTCATAGCCAAGGCCGGCGTGAAACCAGATCGGCAGATAGATCATGAAAGGCCAATAGCTGAGGTTCATCGCGGCAGAGCCGACGATCGAGCCGGAGAAAGCCGGGATCCGAAACACCGAGAAGTCGAACATCGGCCGCCGGCTGATTCTCTCGGCAACCAGGAACGCGATGAAACTCGCGGCGGAGACGCCGAGGATCGCGAGCCCCTTCGGGCTGACGAAACCGAGATCCGGCCCCTGCGTGATGTAGAATGCGAGGCAGAACACCGCGAGCGACATCGTCACGATGCCGGGGACGTCGAGGCTGCTCGCCTTCGGATCCTTCGATTCATGCACGCCGCCGATCGTGAGCACGAACGCCACGGCTGCGAACAGCACGTGGACCAGGAATACCCATTCCCAGCTCAGCAGCGCGACCACGGCACCGCCGATGATCGGGCCGAAGCCGAGACCGATGCCGAAGATCACGCCCCACCAGCCCCATGCGACGGCGCGCAACCGGCCGCCCTGGAATTCGTGCGACAGCACGGCGATCTGGCAGATCAACAGCGCGCCGCCGCTCAGCCCCTGCAGCAACCGGGCGATGATCAGCATTTCGACGCTCTGGGCGACACCGCAGATCAGCGAGGTGATGCCGAACGCCACGATCGCGACCAGGAAGATGCGCTTGCGCCCGTAGCGGTCCGCCACCGTCCCGATCGCCATCAGCACCGTGGTCACCGCGATCGTGTAGGCGTTCATGATCCATTGCAGCGCCTTGAAGTCGGCATGCAGCAGCCGCTCCAGCGTCGGCAGGATCGCCGGAATGCTGGATATCTCCAATCCAAACATCAGGCAGGCAAGACATACGGCGGACAACACGACGGCGCCGCGGCGGCTCAGTTCAGTGGACATGATCAGGCCTTTTGCTATGGCAAGCCAACGGCATACCGCACGCTGTTGCCAGCGTGCTGGCAGCAGCGTCGGTCGATCGACTCACGATGTATTGAGGCGGCAGCGGCAGGAATCGGGTGGCCGCGGCGCTTCACAACGCAAAGCTAGTCACGGCTTGAGCATTGGTGAATTGGATGACTAGATATTTCAGAGACAACAATTCCGGATGACTGACATGACCACGCTCGACATCGATGCCGTGAAGACCTTCGTGACCATCGCCGACCTCAGGAGTTTTACGCGCGCAGCCGAAACGCTCGGCACCACGCAGGGCGCGATCAGCGTCAAGCTGAAACGGCTCGAGAGACAGGTCGGCCACAGACTGATCGAGCGCACACCGCGGCTGGTGCGCCTGTCGGCACAGGGCGCCGCGTTCCTCGCGCCCGCACGCGACCTGCTCGCCGCACATGATCGCGCCGTCGCGGGGCTGTCGCCCGCACGGCCGCGTCGCTTCTCGCTCGGCATTGCCACCCATGTCGGAGGCGCCGAGGTTCCTACCCTGCTGGCGCGGCTCCACGCACACGATCCGGCGCTCACCATCGAGGTCCGGCTCGATGATTCCCGCGATCTCCTCGCCGCCTTCGATCGCGGCGACATCGATGCCGCCATCATCCGCCGCGAGGACGACGGCCGCGACGGTGAGATGCTGACGACGGACCACTATGGCTGGTTCGCGACGCCGGACTTTGTCCATCGCGCGGGCGAGCCGCTGCGCCTGGCCGCCTCCTCGCCATCCTGCGGCGTGCTCAACATTGCGACGCGCGCGCTCGCGGCAGCGGGCATCCCGTGGACGGAGAGCTTCCTCGGCTGCGGATCCTTTGCGGTCGCCGACGCGGTGGCCGCCGGCCTTGCCACGTCGGTGTTCTCCTGCCGGCTTGCGCCTGCCGGAACGATCGAGGTCAGCCGGCGGTTCGGCCTGCCTGCCCTTCCGCCCTCCGAGATCGTGCTGCTGTCCGCGCTCTCGGATGCGAGATCACGCGCCGCACTGAAGACCATCGTCAGTGCGTTTCGCGAGCATCATCGGTTGCCTGCGGATCGCACGGCATGGACCATCCCGGCGGAAGTACTCAAGATGTGAACGGTCTGCATCCCCTGCCGGCTATCGCCGCGCGCGGGCGGCTCGCCTGCCCTCGAACAGCGCCCGCTCCGATGCGAGCGCCTTGGCCAGAAAATCGAGCGTGGCGCGGATGCGCGCGGTCCGCTTGAGATCGTCATGCGTCAACAGCCACAGCGCCGACCGCGGCTCGGCGAGCGCCTTGGGTGTCAGGCGGCGCAGCGCGGGCGCGAGATCGCCGACATAGCAGGGAAGCAACGCCAGCCCCAGTCCCGCGGCCGCGGCATCGCGCAGCGCCGGAAGCGCGTCGACGCGGCAGGCGAAGCGCGCCGAGCGCAGGTTCTCGCGCATCCAGCCGGCGATCACGGTTGCCGCCAGCGCATCGTCGAGCCCGACCCAGTCGTGTGCGGACAGATCCGTGTCGTCATGCCGGGCGAGATAGGTCCGCGATCCGTAGATCGCATGGGCAATATCGGCGACGCGCCGCCCGACCAGCAGTTCGGACGGCGCCGGCGTCGGCCGGATCGCGATCTCGGCCTCGCGGCGCGTCAGGTTCGCCATCGCATTCGAGACGATGATCTCGGGCTGGATCTCCGGATGCGCGATGCGCATTGCGGGCAGATGCCGCATCAGCACCGCGCCGAGCGTATCCGTCGTCGTGATCCGGACTGGGCCTGACGGCCTGAGGTCCTGTCCCGCCAGCCTGCGCTCGAGCGCAAGCACTTCATCCTCGAGCCGAGCCGCCGACGCCGCCGCCGTCTCGCCGGCCGGCGTCGGCGCGTAACCATCGCGGAAGCGCTCGAACAGGCGCGTGCCGATCGCTGCTTCGATCGTGCCGAGGCGGCGGAACACCGTCGAATGCGTCACGCCCAGCCTGCGCGCCGCCCCGGACAGGCTACCCTCCCGCGCGACCGCGAGGACGAGGCGAAGATCATTCCAGTCGAGCGGGCTGTTCATTTTTGCAAACTCAGTTGGCAGAGTTCGTGAATACCTTATCACAAACAGACAGGTCACCTTCCGGAAATTCGACCGACGGGCGCACCTCGTGCGCCGCGCCGGCAACGCAGAGGAGCTGGCGGGGTGACAAGCGAGACCACCGAGACGTTGCAATTGCACGACACGCGGCCGGCAACGGTCGACCCGCGGCGATGGCTGGCGCTGCCCGTGCTGCTCACCGGCGCCTTCCTGCCGATCCTCGACTTCAACGTCGTCAACCTCGCGCTGCCAGCCATACGCGACAATCTCGGCGCTACCCCGAGCGAGGTGCAGTTCGTGATTTCGGCCTATGCCGCGACCTACGCGGTATTCCTGATCACGGGCGGCCGGCTCGGCGACCTGCTCGGCCGCAGGCGCATGTTCCTGGCCGGCGTTGCCGGCTTCACGATCGCATCGGTGCTGTGCGGCATTGCGTGGTCGCCGGACGCGCTGGTTGCCGGGCGGATCCTGCAAGCCCTCACCGCCACCGTGATGGCGCCGCAGGTGCTGGCCTCTATCCGCGTGCTGTTTCCGGCGGCCGAACAGGGCCGCGCGCTCGGCTTCTACGGCGCGACGTTCGGTCTTGCCAACATCTGCGGCCAGGTGCTCGGCGGCGTCCTGGTCTCGGCCCATCCGTTCGGACTGGCCTGGCAGGCGATCTTCCTGATCAACGTGCCGATCGGCCTCGCCGCCTTCATCGGCGGACTTCTGTTCTTGACCGACTCGCGTGCCGAGAACGCACAACGGCTCGACGTCGGCGGTGTCATCCTGCTGTCGCTCACGCTGGGCTTCCTGGTCTATCCGCTGATCGAGGGAAGGGAATCCGGCTGGCCGGCCTGGATCGTCGCGATGCTGCTGGCCTCTCCGCTGATGCTCGCTGCCTTCGTCCGCTTCGAGGCGCGCCTGAAAGCCAGCGGCGGCGACCCGCTGGTCGCACTGCATCTGCTGCGCAACAGCGATTTCGTCATCGGGCTGGTGATAGCGCTCGCCTTCTACATGCTGTCGTCGTTCTACCTGACCTTTGCAGTCTACCTGCAAAGCGGGCTGCATTTTTCACCGCTGGCGGCCGGCCTCGCTACCCTGCCCTTTGCCACCGGCTTCTTCGTGAGTTCGCTGGTGTCGTCCCTGGTTATGCAATGGCTCGGCGCACGCGCGCTGGCGCTGGGCTTCGCGCTCCAGGTCATCGGCTTCGGTGTCGCGATGCTGTCGGTCAGTGGCGCGCTGCCCCAAAGCCTTGAATTCGGCCTGATCTGCGGCGGGCTCGGCTTCGGCACCGTGATGCCGTCGGTCATCAAGGCCGTGATCGGCAGCATCGATCCGCGCCACGCCGGGCTGGCATCGGGGATGATGATCTCGACCTTCCAGATCGGCGCCGCACTCGGCGTCGCCATCATCGGCGGCGTCTTCTACAGCCTGCTCGGGCCGCATCCGCAGGCCGACGATTACGCGCACGCCTTCACGATCGCGCTCGGCTGCAATGTCGCGCTGCTCGCGCTCGGCGGCTGGCTATCGCTGTGGCTGCCACGCGAGCCTTCGGCTTGAAATGAGACGAGGACAATTCCATGAACGCTCCGTTATACGACGCCTCGGTTCCGGTGTTCCGGCAGATGCTCGACGCGCTTGCCGATCTGCTGCGCAAGGGCGAGACTCATGCCCGCGAACGCGGTCTCGATCCCGACGCCATGCTCGCGGCGCGGCTGGCGCCCGACATGCTGAATTTGGTCGGCCAGGTGCAAAGGGCCAGCGATCACGCCAAGGGCGCCGCCGGGCGGCTCGCCGGCCTCGAGCCGCCGCCCTTTGCCGACGACGAACAGACCCTCGCCGACGCCTACGCCCGGATATCGCGAACGCTCGACTACATCGACACAGTCCCGGCTCGGGCATTCGACCGAGCGGCGGAACGCACCATCACCTTGCCGTTCGGCGTCCCGCCGATGCCTGCAGCGCGCTATCTATACGGCTTCGCGCTGCCGAGCCTGTTCTTCCACGTCACGACCGCCTACGCCATCCTGCGCTATCGCGGCGTGCCGCTCGGCAAGCGTGACTTTCTCGGTAACTACATCTCGAACTGAGCCCTATTTCTTAGCGACCTCGCGAAGCGTGTTGTAGACCCACTCCGCGCCCTGCTTGATGGCCTCGACGCCGATCCTTTCGTCGTTGCCATGCATCCGGCTCAGGATGTCGTCGTCGAGCGGATAGGGATAGATGCCGTAGACGGGCACGTTGCGCTCGCGCCAACTTGCGCCGCTCATCGCAGCGGGTCCTTGAACTCACGACGTCCTGGGGAACATCGCCTTCAGCATCGCGGCCGCGAGCAACGTCGTCACGGCAAGGCCGGTGGAGAGATAGAGCGCGCTGGCATCGCCGTACCGGTCGATCACGATCGCATAGACCAGCGGCGCCGCCGCGGGCAGGATGAAGCTCGGAACGATGAGCCGGCCGACCAGCGTGCCATAGCTGCGATGATCGAACAGGATCAGCGGCAGCGTTCCCCTGGTGATGGTCAGAATTCCGTTGCAGGCGCCGTAGAGCAGCGCGAAGGCGATCCCCATCTCCTTCGCCGTTCCGCTGAACAGTCCGGCGATGAACGACAGCGGCATGATCGAGCAGGCCATCAAATTGAGCGCGAGCGGATCGAGCCGTGCACCGAACAGGACTTCGCAGAGACGCGCGGCGGATTGCCCGATGCCACGAAGGGTCGCGATCCATACGGCTACCGTGACGGTGAGCCCCAGCCCGGCGAGTACCGCGATCATGTGCGCGGACATGCCGGCATTCAGGAAGTTCGCGCCGGTCATGATCACAGCATGGAGCGCGCCGGCCGCCGCAAGTTGCTGACCGTCAGCGGCGCGCGGTGGCTTGAGTACCACCGCTGCGGAACCCGGCACGCCGTCAAATCGCTTGTTCGGGATCAGCAGATGCAGCGGGACCGTCAACAACACAAGGCTGGCATAGACCAACACGGCGATGCGCCAGCCGAAATGCTCCGACAGCATATGGCCGAGCGGCCAGAACACTGTGGCCGCCAGGCCACCGAGCAGGGTGATCCCGGACATCGCGCGGCGCGCCTCCGGTCCGCCGATCCGGGCCAGCGCGGCGAACGCCGCATCATACAGCGTCAGCCGCATGCCGAGGCCAAGCACGATCCAGGATGCGAAATAGGTACTGATTTGATGCGAGACCGCGAGACCGGCGCAGCCGAGCGTGTTGATCACAGCGCCTGCGACCATGACTTCCCGGCCGCCGCTTCTGTCCACCCATCTCCCCGCAAGCGGTGACGCCACACCCATCACCAGCAGCGCCGCGGCGAATCCGCCGTAGACGATGTCGCGCCCCCAGCCGAGATCCGCTGATATCTGCTCGCCGAAGCCACCGATCAGATAGTAGGTCGCGCCCCACGAGATCAGTTGAGCCAGCCCGAGGGCGGCCACAACGCGGCGGGCGATCACCGTGGCAATTCCTTCTCCGTGGGAAGCGTGGAGGCGCCCGGCCCGAGCGGCCGCTGCATCAGCACGGTGTCGACCCATTGCCCGAGCTTGAAGCCGACTGACGTCAGGGTGCCCGCCGGCTGAAAGCCCATGCGACGGTGCAGCGCGATCGATCCGGCGTTGCCGCTGTTGCCGATCACGGCCAGCATCTGCCGCCACGGCCCCGCTTCGGCGCGCGCGATCAGGTCCTGAAGCAGCGCCACGCCGATACCGCGGCCGTGCAGCCCGTCGGACACGTAGACCGAGTCCTCGATGGTGTGGCGATAGGCCGGCCGCGGCCGATACGCCGTCGCATAGCAATAGCCGGCGACAAGACCATCAACCTCAGCCACCAGATACGGCAGGCCCGCGGCCACCACGGCGTTCCGGCGGTTGCGCATCTCGTCCACCGTCGGCGGCACCTCCTCGAAGGTCGCCAGTCCGTTGAGCACGTGATGGGCGTAGATGCCCTGCACGTCAGCCATGTCGTCGTCCGCCGCGTCGCGCACCACGACGCCGTTGCTGCCTGCCGTCATCCCGTCTCTCACCCGCCGTCAAATTTGCCCGAGCATGGGCCCTCGCGTTATATAAGTGAAGCTTTGACAGCTTATGCGTAGCATAAGAGATGCTTTGATGAAGAACCTGAACCTCGACTATCTCGAAAGCTTCGCCGTCGTGATTGATTGCGGCAGCTTCTCTGCCGCGGCCGAGCGGCTGCAGCTCACCCAACCCGCGGTGAGCCTCCAGGTGCGCCAGCTCGAGAAGAACCTGAATGCGACCTTGATCGAGCGGGTCGGACGACGGGCGAGGCCAACGGCCGCCGGCGTCGCGTTGCTGTCGCACGCGCAGCAGATCAGCGCGGCGGTGGCATCGGCGGTCGACGCCGTCGCGCAGCAGACCACGGGAACGGCAGGCCGCGTGCGGCTCGGCACCGGTGCGACCGCCTGCATCTTCCTGCTGCCGCCGATCCTGAAGGAGCTGCGGGCCGCGCTGCCCTCGCTCGAGATCACGGTCACGACCGGCAACACGGCGGAGATCGCGCGGGCGGTCGAGGACAACACGATCGACGTCGGGCTGCTCACGCTGCCGGTGTCGGCGCGGAGCTTCGAGATCACCCCCGTCATGAACGACGAGTTCGTGCTGATCGCGCCGCACGACATGAAGCTGCCGGCGCGGATCACGCCCGAGGTGCTGGCGACCAGGCCGGTCCTGCTGTTCGAGCCCGGCGGCAACACAAGGCGTACCGCGGATGAATGGCTGGCGCGCGGCGGCGTGTCGCTGAAGCCGCTGATGTCGCTCGGCAGCGTCGAGGCGATCAAGGAGATGGTGCGCGCCGGCCTCGGCTGCGCGATCCTGCCGGGCATGGCGGTGCCTGCCAAGACCAAGCAGCGCGACCTGATCGTCCGGTCGCTGTCGCCGAAGCTCCACCGCCGGCTCGCCGTCGTGATCCGCCGCGACAAGCGGCTCGATCGCGGGCTGCGGCAGACGCTGTCGGCGCTGAAGGGACTCGCGGGCGCGAAGGGCGACGGCCGGTAACGCGTTTTCGAGCGAAATGGCCCCCGGTTCGCGTCAAGAAAACGCGTCGAAACAAGAAACCAAAGCTTCGGTTCTGATCGAGTCAGAACCGAAGCTTTGGGGAGGACGCCGCGCGTCCTCCCTGCTCCACCCCCGTCAAGTCGCCTTGCGTTCCTGCTCCGCGATCTTGCGGAACGCGGCCTCGCCGGCGTCGGTCACGGCGGCCCACTTCGCGTTCGGCGCGGCTTCGGCCTCGTAATTGTCGTGCCAGTTCCACCATTTGTAGGTCGGGCCCTGCGGATAGCCTTTCGGCGAATCCTCCCAGAGTTCCTGGCGGCCGAACGGCGTGATGTCGAGATAGCTCCACACCGTGCCCATCGATTCATCGCCGCGGCTGTTGACGAGATAGGTGCGGAAGATCCGCTCGCCGTCGCGGATGAACACGTTGTGGCCGTGCCATTCGGCGACGCCGAAGTCGGCATCAAAACTGTCGGTGATCGTGTACCACGGCATCTCCCACTCCATCCGCGCCTTCAGCCGCGCGATATCGGCCTGCGGCGCGCGCGAGGCGTAAGCGAGCGTGGTGTCGCGCTGGTTCAGATGCGAGAGATGGCCGACCTGATCGGCACCGAGCGAGCAGCCGCGGCAGCCGTGATCCGGCCAGCCGAACACGCCGGGCTCGAAGAACGCGCGATAGATGATCAGCTGCCGGCGGCCTTCGAACAAATCGAGCAGGCTCGCCTTGCCGTTCGGCCCTTCGAAGACATAGGACTTCTCGACCGCCATCCACGGCATCCGCCGCCGTTCGGCGGCAAGCGCGTCGCGCGCCCGCACCTGCGCCTTTTCCTTCACCAGCATTTCCTGGCGCGCCGCCTCCCACGCCTCCCGCGACACTACGGGCGGGGTCTGCATTGCCGCCAGTCCGCCGCGACCGTTTTCAGCCGATTTGCTCATGATGATCTCCATCTCCGAATTGGACGAACTCCGCGACCACGGCGCGGTTCTCGCGCAGAGGCCGTTCGTCATTGGCCATGCCGCAATCTGGCGCGGCAGCCACGGATGCTGGGAGTGACAAGTGTGTCGGGATTTTCGGGCATGCGCTCCGATCGCTTCACTCTCTTTGCATAATACTTGCAATTTGCAAGTATATGTGCGAAGCTTCGGCCATGAAACAAGCTGCCCCCGCATCCGACGATGGCCTGAAGCTCAGCGCCTGGCTGCCCTATCGCCTGTTCCTCGTCGCGGCGCAGGTCGCCCGCCCGCTCGAGAGCTTTTACAGCGAAACGTTCGGACTGAGCCAGGCCGGCTGGCGTATCCTCGCCGTCATCGCCGAGCGCGATGCGGCCAACGCCTCCGAAATCGGCCGCGCCTGCGCGCTCGATCCGTTCGCGGTCAGCCGCGGCATCGGCCAGCTCACAGAACTCGGCTTCGCGATGCGGCGGCCGGGCAAGACCGACCGCCGCTTCGCCGCGGTCAGCATCACCCGCAGCGGCCGGACCGCCTTCAACCGGATCGCCGCATTGGGCGGCGCGATCGAAGCACGGCTGCTTGCGCGCCTGTCGGATAGCGAGCGGACAACACTTGATTCCGCGCTCACCCGGCTCGAGGGAGAGAGCGCGCGGATCGACGCCGTCGGCTGGCGCGCGCTGCTCGACGACGCTGATACGCCATGACGGCCGCACTGTTCGCGATGACCGCACTGCTGTGGGGCGGCGGCGCGCTGGCAACCGCGATGCAGGCCGGCTTCACGCCCGCACCGTGGTCGGTCGCGCTGCGCATGGTGCTCGCCGGCCTCATCCTGCTCGGCTATGGCCGGCTGCGCGGGGTGCCGCTCGCAATCCCGCGCAAGGACCGGCTGGCCGTCGCATTGCAGGGCCTGCTGTTCTTCGCCATTGCCTTCATCGCGTTCTACCAAGCGACCGCGTGCATGCCGAGCGGACTCGCGGCGTTGGTGCTGTCGACATCGTCGCTGTTCGCGGCCGTGATCGCGCGGGCCGCGCTCGGCGTCCTGATCTCGCCGAGCTTCGTGTGGGGCGCGCTGTGCGGCATCCTTGGCCTCGCAATCATCTTCCTGCCCGGCGCCACCGCGCATGGCACCGCACCGCTCGCGGGTCTGGCTTGGGCGCTGACGGCGGCGATCGCGACCGGTGCCGGGACGACCGTCGGCGCGCGCAACCAGCGTGCCGGACTGCCCATCGTCGCCGTGCTGGCCTGGGGCGCATTCGTCGGCGCCGCGGCGAGCGCGGTTTGGGCCCTAGCGACCGGCGCGCCGTTTGCCGCCGACGTCTCGCTCTCCTATTTGACGAGCTTCCTTTATCTCGCCATCGCCGCCTCCTGCGTCACCTTCATGCTCTATTTCGAGCTGGTGCGCCGGCTCGGTCCCGGCCGCGCCGCCTATACGCTCGCGCTGGTGCCGCTCGTCGCCCTCGTGCTGTCGGCGCTGTTCGAGCATCTCGTGCTGGGCTGGCCGGTGCTCGCCGGCGCCGCCGCGATCCTTGCCGGCAACGTGCTGGTGCTGGCGCGGGGCTAGGTTCCAGCAATATCCGGCTCGCAGCAGGTTCGCCCCGGCTCCATCAGCGGGATCGGCCGTCAATTGACGCCACAAATATATCTGACTAAAGTCAGATATATGCTCGACCCCGTTTCCCGCGTCCGCCGCTTCAACCGTGCCGTGACCTCCGCCGTCGGTGCGCTCGACACCTCGTTCCTCGGCCGCGGCCGGCCGCTCGGCGCGGCGCGGGTGCTGAACGCGATCGGACACGGCCGCACGGATGTGGGCGATATCAGGGATTATCTCGGGCTCGATTCCGGCCTGATGAGCCGCCTGTTGCGCAGCCTCGAGGACGAAGGGCTGATCGAGACCACGGCGCATGACGACGACGCGCGCCGCCGCATCGCGAAGCTGACGCCGGCGGGCAAGCGCGAGTTCAATGCCTATGAGGCGATCTCCAACCGGCAGGCGAAGGACTTTCTCGCCCACCACACCCAGCGCGAGGCGCTGCTTTCGGCGATGGATCTGATTGCCTCGGCGCTCGGACGCGATGGCACGGCGCTGCACGAGATGGACCCGCGCAGCGACGCGGCACGCTACTGCCTCGGCGAATATTACGCCGAGCTGGCGCGGCGCTTCAAACAGGGTTTTGACGTCAAGCTGTCGCGCGACCCTGATGCCAAGGACATGGTCCGCCCGCGCGGCAGCTTCATCGTGGCGATGTCGGACGGCCTGCCGATCGGCTGCGTCGGGCTGAAAGGCAGCAGCAGTGAGTTCGCGGAGATCAAGCGGCTCTGGGTCGCACCTAGCGCGCGCGGTCTCGGCCTCGGCCGCCGCCTGATGGAGGCGGCCGAGAGGGCCGCGCGCGAGCTCGGCATCGCGGTGCTGCGGCTCGACACCAACAGCGCGCTGGCGGAAGCCGGCCAGCTCTACCGCCGGACCGGCTGGACCGAGATCCCGCGCTTCAACGACGACCCCTACCCTGACCTTTTCTTCGAAAAGCATCTCTGAGCGGCGCGGCGCGCGCCGCCTCTGCACGCCCGTGTTGTCCGGCGCGATGCGCTGGCCTAAGACGCTCGTATGACCATCCGCCCTATCGTCCGCTATCCCGATCCGCGGCTTGCGGTCCCGGCTGAGCCGGTCGACGTATTCGACGACGCGCTGCGCGAGCTGGCAGCCGACCTGCTCGAGACCATGCATGCGGCACCAGGCATCGGCATCACCGCGCCGCATATCGGCGTGTCGATGCGGGTCGTGGTGCTGGAGCTCGATGCCAGCGAGGGGCCGCGGACCTATGTCAATCCGGAGATCATCTGGACCTCGCCGGAAATGATCCTGCACAAGGAAGGCAGTGTCTCGATGCCCGGCGTCACCGACGACGTCGAGCGCCACGCGCGGGTCCGCATCCGCTATCAGGATATCGACGGCAACATGCAGACCGAGGAGTCGGACGGCCTGCGCGCGGTGTGCCATCAGCATGAGATCGATCAGCTAGACGGCGTGTTCTGGATCAGGCGATTGTCCCGCCTGAAGCGGGAGCGCCTGATCAAGCGCTTCGAGAAGCTGTCGCGCGGTTAGGCCGTGGTCCCGTAGCCCGCATGAGCCAACGGGTCTCGCGAAGCGCGCGCCCGATGACAGGCTCCGCGACATGCGGGATGGGCTCGGATGAGCCGACGAGCGGCCCCCGGATATCGCTCCGCTCATCCGGGCTACGGTGCTATGGCGACGATAGACCTCGACCTCACCCTCCCGCCGTCAAATCCTTCGCCAGCGCCATGTAGGCCGGCAACGTCACAGGGTCGTTGGCAGCGTTGCCGGCCATCGGGTGCGAGGCGTAGCGCGCGATCACCATCTCGGCCTTCGGATCGATATAGATGCCCTGGCCGTGCACACCGCGCGCCATGTAGGCGCCGTGCGCGTTGTGCGTCACCCACCACTGATTGCGGTAGGAGGCGCCGGGCAAGGTGGTGTAGCCGGCCGGCTTGAATTTTTCGGGATCGCCGCCGCGCGCGATGTCCTCGACGACCGTTGACGGCACGATCTGGCGGCCGTTAAAGCGGCCGTGATTGCGGATCGTCTCGCCGAAGCGAGCGAGATCGCGCAGCGTCGTCGACAATCCGCCGCCGCCGCTTTCGGTGCCGATGCGGTCGACGTGATAATGCGCATCTTCCTCCGCGCCCATCGGCGCCCAGATCCGCTCCGAGAGCAGGTCTGACAGGCTCATGCCGCTGGCGCGCCGGCAGATGAAGGCCAGCACGTCCGTGTTGACGGTCTTGTAGGCGAAGGCCTTGCCGTGCTCGCCCTGCTTCGTCTGCGCGCAGAGGAAATCGAAGATGTTGGTCGCGCCTTCATAGCTAGGTGGGATCGGCGCCATGCCGTTGGCGCGCCGCAGCCCCCACACGTCGGAGTTCTTGTCGGTATAGACCTCGGTGTATTTGAGGCCCGTGGTCATATCCATCACCTCGTGCACGCGCGCATCGCCGAACGCGCTTGCCTTCAGCTCCGGCACATAGTCGGTGACCGGCGCCTGCGGATCGATCTTGCCTTCGGCGACCAGCATGCCTGCGAGCACGCCGGTGAACGACTTCGTCACCGACATCGCGATATGCGGCTTGTGCGGCTTCAACGCGCCGAAATAGCGCTCGTAGATTAGTTTGCCCCGGTGCAGCACGGCGATGCCGTCGGCATAGCTCTCCTCGAGCATACGCGCGAACGTCTGCGGGCGGCCGTCCATCGTCACCGACGCGGAGGCGCCGATGTCATGCTCTTCGCGCGGCAGCACCGACGCCGGCCCTGCCCCGCGCCAGACATTCACGGTCGGCACCAGCTGGCGGACATTGCTCCAGGCCCAGCGCAATTCGGGGAAGCTGCGGAACGAACCGTCCTGGAATGTGATCGTCTTGTCCTGCGGCGGCGGAAAGCCCTGCATCCAGCCGAGCGTCTCGGGATCGCTCTCGGCGGCGGTGGAAGTTTGTTGCGTGGCGGCGGCTGCGACGGGCATCAAGGCTGGCTCCAGGGCTGTGATGCGAAATTCGTATCATGCGATGGCATGAGACACATCCCGCGTTTGAGCCGGGGTGACCGGCGCCGCGAGCGCGGGCCGCGGCGCGAATGGTTGCGCGACCGCGCCACCAGCTTGATCCGACACATGACTGTCGCGTCCGGGCCAAATCATTCCACCAAGCGGATTACGCCGCGGCCGCCCGCTCGATCGCGGCGATGTCGATCTTCTTCATCGTCATCATCGCCTCCATCGCGCGCCGTCCGGCGGCGCGGTCGGATCCGTTGACGAGCTCGAGCAGCCGCCGCGGCGTGATCTGCCAGGTAAATCCCCAGCGATCCCGGCACCAGCCGCATGGCAATTCCTTGCCGCCGTTCGAAGTGACCGCATTCCAGTAACGATCGGTCTCCTCCTGGCTGTCGGTGAGCACCATGAAGCTGACCGCCTCGTTTGGCGTGTAGTTGGAGCCGCCGTTCAGCCCGACGAAGCGGCGGCCGAGCACGGTGAACTCCACCGTCAGTTCGTCACCCTGCCCGATGACAGGTATTGGCGATACATGCCCCGCATCGACATGGCTGTCGGGAAAAGTCGCAGCATAGAATTCCGCCGCTGCGCGCGCCCGGCCCTGATCGAACCAAAGGCATGTGACGAGATCGGTCATTTGCAGTCTCCTGGTTTGTGCGAAGGACGCTTGGCGAAGACGCAGCCGACAGCACGGCAACAGGCTACGCCAAGCGGAATATTTTCTTATGCTGATATTGACAGGTTTTGGTGAGTTGCCCGTCGGGGTGATTTGTCGCAGGCGGGGAAACGAGATTTGATTTGCGTCGAGGCAACTCAGGCACGCGAACACCGTCGAAAGATTCCAGGATCGGCTGTCGTGACACGCGCCGCCCGCTCGTCCTCGGGACACCAGACAAGGACATGGAGAAAACGATGACCCCCACCATCACCGCCTTCGAACGGTCACCCGATGGCGGCAAGGGACTGGCGCGCGATACGCGCGTTCGCTGGGCGCTGGAAGAAGTGGGCCAGCCTTACGCAGTTCGCCTTGTTTCGTTCCAGGCGATGAAGGAGCCGGCGCATCTGGCGCTGCATCCCTTCGGCCAGATACCGACCTATCAGGAAGGTGATCTCGTGCTGTTCGAGACCGGATCGATCGTGCTCCATATCGCCGAGCGTCACGCAGGCCTGCTGCCTGATGATGCCAATGCCCGCGCCCGCGCAATCAGCTGGATGTTTGCCGCGGTCAACACGATCGAACCGCCGATCCTCGAGCTTGTGACCGCCAGAATCCTGGAGAGCGACAAGCCATGGACCAGGGAGCGCCTGCCCCTGGTCATAGATCGCATCCGCGACCGGCTGAAGCAGCTCTCCGCCCGCCTCGGCGCGGCCGACTGGCTCGATGGCGCGTTCAGCGCGGGCGACCTGATGATGGTGTCGGTGCTGCTCAGGCTGAAAGCATCGGGCATCCTCGACGAATATCCGAACCTTTCCGCCTATGTCGCCCGCGGCGAAGCCCGGCCGGCTTACAAGCGGGCTTTCGCCGCACAGCTCGCGGTGAACACAAGCGAGCTACCGACCGCTTGATTGGCGGGCGTCTCGCGTGGATACCGTTGCAGTCGACGCATGATGTCGTTCGGCCGCATATCCCGCATGGGCGGAGCGACATGCGGGATACCAACGATGTGCCGATCGGAAGCGCCAGAATGTCGTTCCATCCGGGCAATGCTTGCCGGTCGAGCAGTTGTTCGCAGACTACGATTTCAATCAAGATGCCTCGATCGGCTCGGACATCGTTATCCGGTTCTTGACACTAGGACGCTCCTGCATCCTTGCATACCATGCCGAAAGAGCCTCGCACTCCACCGGCACCGGCACGTTTACGAGTCCCGCGAAGATCAAGCCGCCTATCAGGGTGATATCGGCCATTGTGAACGCCTCGCCGGCGGCGAACGGCTGTCTTCGCAGAATGCCGTCAAAATAGTGCATCCCCCTGAGGGCCTTGTCGCGCTGACGGAATCCCCATTCGGGATTCTGATAGATCTCCACATGAGGCCCAAGACCCGGCGTGGCGTGGTGGAAATAGACACTGATGGCGTCGAGCAGTTCCAGTTCGGCGCGCTTGCTCATCATGTGGATCACGCCCTTTTCGCGCGGCGTCCTGCCGGTCAGCGTCGGCGCGCCATCAAGCGCGTCAAGGTACTCGGTAATGGCCGTGCACTCGCCAATGAAGGTCCCGTCATCGAGTTCGAGCACCGGCAGGGTGCCCGAGTAGTTTTTGGCGAGGAATGCGGGCTTCTTGTGCTCGCCCTTGTAGAGATCGACCAAGACGAACTGCACGTGCGACCGCAGGTTCTTCTCGGCCAGGGCGATGCGAACGCGGGCCGGATATGGGCCGGTTGGCCAATCGTAGATCTTCATCATGACTCCTTTGTCTACCTGTCACTTGGTAGGCTTCATATGAAGCCTTCAAATCCGGCTGGTCAACGTCTATCTATCACTTGGTAGATAACGAAGCAGTGAGGCGATGAAGTGAGTTCAAGCTCTCGGGAAGCCATCCTGGCGGCAGCAAAGCGGACCGCGCAGGCGCGCGGCTATAGCGGCTTGAATTTCCGCGATCTCGCGGACGAGGTCGGGATCAAGGCCGCCAGCATCTATCACCATTTCCCGAGCAAGGCCGATCTCGGCGTAGCCGTCGCGCGGCGATATTGGGAGGACACCGCCGCCCAACTCGAGGCGATGCTGGCAGAGGCGACGGATCCTGTCCGCTGCCTGCGTCGATATCCCGATGTGTTTCGCAAAGCGCTCGAGAGCAACAATCGCATGTGCCTGTGCAGCTTCATGTCCGCGGAAGTCGACGATCTTCCGGACGCGGTGAGGAAGGAGGTCCAGACCTTTGCCGACGTCAACGTGGCCTGGCTGAGCAAGCTGTTGGTGGCCGCGGGCCTGGTCAATTCGAGGAAGAGCGAACAGCGGGCCCGCGCCATCTTCGCCGCAATTGCCGGTGCGCAGCTCGTCGCCAGAAGCCGCTCCGATATTTCGCTCTACGACTCGATGATCGACAACTATCGCGCCGCTGGTCTTCTACCGGCATAGATGGTCCGAACATCAGACCGCAGTGAGGCGGCGACGCCCTACTCCCACTCGAAGACCACCGTCAGCACGGGGATTGACCGCGATGGCGCCTGGAACGATTGCAGCTCGGCTTCCGACCAGACTACGGCAAGCGCCATCGGCGACCTGCTGCGCGTCAGTCGCGCGATATGGACAGCCCCGCGAGAAGCGGCGCGTACGCGGCGAGCCTGCGGGATACGAACTCAGTGAAGAGCCGCACGCGCTTCGTCTTGCGTGTCTCGCCCTGTGTGAGAAGCCAGAGCGTTCCGTACATGTGCAGGTCGGTGCCCGGCACCCTCACCAGCAGGGGGTCGGCATCGCCGACGAAGCACGGCAGTGTCGTGATCCCGAGCCCTTGCCGTACAGCAACGATCTGCGCCTCGGCGTCCGTGGTCCTGAATGGAACCCCCGTCGTGCGAACCTCGCCCTCGCTGGCCCAATCCGGAATGCCATGAATGCTGATGACGATCCACCGGATGGGATCAGGCGCGCCGGCGCGCCACGCGGCTAGTCGATCGCGGGACATGTAGACGCCGCCGAACAGCTCCGGTCCCTTCAGGCCGTGAAGATTGAGCGGCAGGGTTTTGCGGTCGTAGACGACGCGGATCGCGACGTCGGCCTCTCGGTTGGTCAGATTTGCCAGCTCGCCGAACGACAGGATTTCCATCTCGATGTCCGGATGCAGACGCGCGAAATCGGCGAAGTCCGGAATCAGCAGGTGTGTCGCAAGCGGTGGTGCCAGCGTCACCCGCAGAAGCCCGCGCACGCTCTGGTCGCGCCCGAAGACGCGCGTCTCCAGCAGGTGCGACGACGCTTCCATCTGCTCCGCGAACTCGAGGACCTCCTCGCCCGCAGCCGTGAGACGGTAGCCCGAAGGCAGCTTTTCGAACATGTGCACCCCGAGCCGTTCCTCGAGCTGGGCGATGCGTCGCAGCACGGTCGTGTGGTTCACACCGAGGCGCTCGGCGGCAGCCCGCACCGAGCCTCCGCCCGCGACGGCCAGAAAGTAGCGAACGTCATCCCAGTCGATCATGGTGCAATCCGGCACCGCCGGGGTGTGCCTTCCAAAGCCCTTGTCCAATACATCAAACGGCATCCCGTATGTGGGTAGCACGGGCAGTTATCATAGCCCATGCCGACAGACGCAGCCCAATTCCGAACGGCGGACACCGATCGTCGCGGCTGGCGTACTCATCCAGCCGGATCGATTTCGCACCACCGATGTGCGCGCTTCCGCACTCAACGTCTGACGCCGGCGGACCCATCTCGAGGTTCTCGGGGAGCCTCCCCGAACGACCAAAGACGGAATTTGAAGGAGAAGTCATGGGAAAGCTTGAGGGTAAGGTTGCAGTCATCACGGGTGGATCGAGCGGCATGGCGCTGGCAAGCGCCAGGCGGTTCGTTGAAGAAGGCGCCTATGTTTTCATCACGGGCCGGAGGCAGGAGGCGCTCGACGCGGCCGTCAAGCTGATTGGCCGGAACGTGACCGGCGTGCGCGGCGACGCAGCCAATCTCGACGACCTCGACCGTCTGTTCGACACGGTCAAGCGGGAAAAGGGCAGGATCGACGTCCTGTACGCGAGCGCCGGCATCGGCGAAGCCGTCCCACTGGGCGAGATTACCGAGCAGCATTTCGATGCGACCTTCAACCTGAATGCGCGCGGCACGCTGTTTACGGTCCAGAAGGCGTTGCCGCTGTTCAACGATGGCGGATCGATCTTCATGACCGGGTCGGTTGCTTCGATCAAAGGCTTTCCCGGTTACAGCGTGTATGCGGCGAGCAAGGCGACGTTGCACGCATTCGCACGCGGTTGGCTCAACGAACTGAAAGGCAGGAATATCCGGGTGAACGTGCTGCACCCGGGGCCGATCGCCACGCCGATGCAGGACCAGGTTCTCACCGAGGAAGCGAAGCGGATGTTCGAATCCCTGATCCCGCGGGGAACGATGGGGCGTCCCGAGGAAATTGCGGCGGCAGCGCTGTTTCTTGCTTCAGACGATTCGAGCTTCGTGAATGGGGTCGAGCTGTCTGTCGACGGCGGCTTCTCCGCCATCTGAAGGCCGGGGAATCAACATCAACACGGATCGGAGAAACATCATGAGCTACGCGATTGTAGGATTCGGCAAGATAGGCCAGGCCCTCGCCCACGCCTTCGCCCGTAAGAACATCGACGTTTCGGTCGCGAGCCGCCGGGCGCCCGAGGCGTTGGCGCCGCAGGCTCGGGCGATTGGACCCACGGTTGTCGCCAAGTCGCTGCGGGATGCACTCGAGGCCGACACCATCATCCTGGCGGTCCCGTTCGGAGAACATCGCGAGGTTGCGAAGGCCCTGCCGAGCTGGACAGGCAAGACGATCATCGACGCGATGAACGCGTTTCCGGTCCCTGAAGAGCTGGACGGTCTCCCGTCCTCCGCCTTCGTCGCGAAGGCTTTCGCCGGCGCCAAGCTCGTGAAAGGTTTCAATCATCTGGGCGCGGCCAAGCTGGCTGCCGATCCGGTCGTCGAGGGCGGCCACCGGGTGATCTTTCTGTCTGGTGACGACGAGGACGCGATCGCTCCGGTGGCGGCCTTGGCCAAGCAACTCGGGTTCGCACCCGTGAAACTCGGAAAGCTCAACGAGGGTGGCGCGCTGATCCACGCACGCGACCGCACTTGGGGCCCGCTCATCTTCCAGGATTTGTTCAAGAAAGAGCAGTGATCGATCGACGACAGTGTGATCTGACCCGAGGTACGATCCTGAGACATCGGCCATCTACTGCTATCGATGGCCCAGGATTCGCCCGAGCCGCACTATTCACAGTTCAAACAGCATGAACGTCCGCGATCTCGCGACATGATCTGTCCGAGTTTCGCGCTTCGTCTCGCCCTCGCTTCTAACAGAGGGCGCAGGGAAGACCGGGTGCCGATCGCACCCATGGGCCCCGAGCAATGGGTAGAAAGCTCGGGGGTAGGACCACAGGTGTAACCGGGAACAACCCGGCCTTCCCTGCGCGATGGTTGTGCGGCTTACTTCGTGCTCTCCCCGGCGAGACTGGGCTTGCTTGTCACCGTCTCCGCAAAAACGCTTGCGCGCTTTGCGGAGAGACACCGGCCGCTAGGGCGTCAGGACCACACGACTTCGCCGTCCGCCTTGCGCGTTCTCGTCAGTACCACGCGCAGCGTCCACCGCATCCCACACCGCGTTCGTGACGACCGCGAAGCGCCCCTCGTGTCGGGTGGGACGAGTTGATCTATACACCGAGTTACACTTCTTTAAAACCGAAATATCTTTAGCGCGAGGTCTTGACGGGTTTTGCTGAGTTGCCCGTCGGGTTGTTTTGTCGCAGGTGGCGGGCCAATTTCGGCCCGTCAAGCGAAGGCTCGTCAACCAAATCCTTTGGATGCGATATACAGTCTTCGGAGAGATGGACTGGGTCGCGCTGTCGCTATCGCCGCCGCGGCACCGCGGTTCGTCCCAATCTTGGCGCTGCCTTTCTCATGTTGGGAATACTCACCCACAAATGCGAGATTCCGATCGGCCCTGGTTGCCCTCCTATCTCGCCCACATAGCTAAAATCTCTGCTGTGTCTGGATGTCCAAATTGTGAGCGAAACAGCCTTCTTCCGATCCGGCAAGCCTTGGGTCCGAAAAGGATCGACCCGCTTCACAGCACTTGCTCGGAGATGTGGCGTAAGCGCCTTACTGACGGACGATCCGTCTCGGACGTAACCAAGCATTACTCCTTGCGTGCTGCCCCAAGCATAGTCACCTTCCACGAATCGCTGAACTCCGTGAACGCAATAGAGGTCCACACCCTTTCCGCCTGCACGGTCGATAATCTTACACTCAACAACGAGCGGAAAACTCCGGTTCCGCCCCGTTAGGTAAATGCCGAGGTCAGGACGCAGCTCAAGACGCTTGCCGTCAAAACTAACGCTCTCGCCGCCACGAACGACGCACACCACCATCTGCGACAAAAGCTTCTCTTCCGCGCACAGCTTGTTCAAGCGCGCTTGAACCAAACTGTTAAGTTCTTTTTCCTCCTTCGTCGCTAAAGCATCTCCGTACTCGACGATAAGTTGATCGAGGGCCCGCTTCATCGCATCAAGGATTACGTGGAGATGCACAATCGCAATCGGCGTCATAGGCAACGTCAGCCCGCGAGTGAGCTCGTTAACCTGATCTACACGTCGAGGTTTCATGCGGCTCCGCTACCAGCAAAGAACTCCACGTGCTCCCAAATGAGATTGCGCGCAGTAAGTCGCGCCTGGCTAGAACTCCAATAACGGGCTTGATTCAAACGCCCGATCCACAAACGGGACGAGCCCTTATGCTTTGCAGCGCTGTAGCCGTGGTAACTTTGGTTGTAGACCACATCCGTAGTGGCGACGGACACACGAATGCGCCCGTGAGAAACCGGAGGCGATTCTTTGACGATGAGCAGGGGCCCTTGAAATATTTCGAGGGGCCGCCGCCGATGTATGCGAGCCTCACGGAACTGAGGTAACCGCTCGACGTCTACCTCAGACGCCCTACAACCTCATGGGATAGAGGCAGAAAGTCACCGTTGAACGTCTGATCGAGCCAACTCGACGTTATGGCAATCGCGTCGGGGTCATCGAATAAGACGCTTGGGTCGGTGTATCCCGATGGAAGCGTACCGGGCCCCAGCAGCGAACGATCCGCAAGAAAGCGAATAAATAGAGCTCGCCCGACAAGAGAAATCGCATCTCCATCACTCACCCCCTCTTCGACGAGTGCGTCAATTGAAACGGTGAGTAACCGTAGAACGACATCGCTAATCCAGTTCCTATGCGCGGCTTCTGGACGAGCGTTGCCCAGAAATGGAATCGTAACCACGGCATCGTCGCCGGCCGGTAACGCAACCCTCGCCGTGTCTAAGCCGCTGTTATCAAGCGCAACGTGAAAAACCGTCAGCGTTCCAGGACTCACGATGCCGAGATAAGGGGCATCGCCGCGCATGGCTGCAGCACGACGCAGGCGTTTGATGTGATCGCCGTGATCACGAAGCCTGTCTCCATCAACGAGCAACATAAGCGGGCGATCTTGCCACTCGTATACACCGTAGACTGCTTCAAAGTCGGCAAGCCCAGACGACCTTGCTGCTGTCAGTGTCGCGTATGGCAGAAGCTCCGGCCTGTCAGATTGAAACCGCAGTATTGCCGAAGCGTCGCCGCCATAGAGCTCAATGGTTCGAGGGACGTCCGCCATCGCCTAAAAGGAAGATTGCCACGAAACAAGCCCGGGAGATCGCATTGATCTCGGTGCTATGCCCAAGAGCAGCGCTCTCAGGTGTGAAAACAGAGCATTCATCACAGCCGCCCCCGATATCCATTCGCGCGGAGTTGCCGCCGTGATTCTCCGATCGCGAGCGTAATGTACACTATTTGTTCCAACTCGTCGACCCGGTTCCACGACACGCAATCCTTGCGCTCCCCCTCACTCCCACTCAATCGTCCCCGGCGGCTTGCTCGTCACGTCGTACACGACACGGTTCACGCCCTTCACCTCATTGATGATGCGCGTCGCCGTTTCCCCTAAGAACTTCATGTCGAACTGGTAGAAGTCGGCGGTCATGCCGTCTGTCGAGGTGACGGCGCGCAAGCCCACGACGTATTCGTAGGTGCGGCCGTCGCCCATCACGCCGACGGTCTTCACCGGCAGCAGGACCGCAAAAGCCTGCCAGATCGCATCATAGAGGCCGTGCTTGCGGATCTGGTCGATATAAACCGCATCCGCATTGCGCAGGATGTCGAGCTTTTCCTTCGTGATGTCGCCGGGGCAGCGGATGGCGAGGCCGGGGCCCGGGAACGGGTGGCGGCCGACGAAGACTTCGGGCAGGCCGAGCTCGCGGCCGAGCACGCGCACCTCGTCCTTGAACAGCTCGCGCAGCGGCTCGACCAGCTTCATGTTCATGCGTGCCGGAAGGCCGCCGACATTGTGGTGCGACTTGATGGTGACCGACGGCCCGCCAGTGAAGGAGACGCTCTCGATCACGTCAGGATAGAGCGTGCCCTGCGCCAGGAATGCGGCGCCGCCAATCTTCTTCGCTTCGGCCTCGAACACGTCGATGAACAGACGCCCGATGGTCTTGCGCTTCACTTCGGGATCGGTGACGCCCTCGAGCTCGCCGAGAAACTGCTTCGACGCGTCAACATGGACCAGCGGGATGTTGTAGTGGTTGCGGAACAGGTCGACGACGGTCTTGGCCTCGTCGAGCCGCAGCAGGCCGTGATCGACGAACACGCAGGTGAGCTGGTCGCCGATCGCCTCGTGGATCAGCACCGCCGCCACGGCGGAATCGACGCCGCCGGAGAGGCCGCAGATCACCTTGCCCGAGCCTACCTGGGCGCGGATCTTCTCGATCGCCTCCTCGCGGAAGGCGCGCATGGTCCAGTCGCCGGTCAGGCCTGCCACCTTGCGGACGAAGTTGCGCAAGAGTTTTGCGCCATCGGGCGTATGCACCACCTCGGGATGGAACATCAGGCCGTAGTATTTCCGCTTCTCGTCCTGGATGATCGCGAACGGCGCGTTCGGCGAGGTGCCGGCCACCGAGAAACCGGGCGGCATCCTGGTGATGCGGTCGCCATGGCTCATCCACACCTGGTGCTTCTCGCCGTGGCCCCAGACGCCGTCGAACAGCTGGCTGTCGGTCTTGACCTCGACATCGGCGCGGCCGAATTCGCGGTGATGCCCGCCTTCGACCTCGCCGCCGAGCTGAGCGGCCAAGGTCATCTGGCCGTAGCAGATGCCGAGCACGGGAACGCCTGATTCGAAGATCAGCTGCGGCGCGCGCGGCGAACCGGTCTCGTGCACGGACTCAGGCCCGCCGGAGAGGATCACCGCCTTCGGCTTCATCTCCTTGAAGGCGGCCTCGGCCTTCTGGAACGGCACGATCTCGGAATAGACGCCCATCTCGCGGACGCGGCGGGCGATCAGTTGCGTCACCTGGCTGCCGAAATCGACAATCAGAATCTTGTCATGCGCCGAGGCCACCGTGGGCGCCGACGCGTCATGGGCTGTGTGCTGGGCTGTCATGGCAAGCAGATACGCGACACCGCCCGCCCCCGCAACCGCGCAGCGCGGGGCGCCCACATTCTTCTTTGGGCATGGACAAATTGATATAGGTCAGTATTATTGACCTAATTTGGCCATAACCAATGGGAGGAAACCGATGCCAGATTTTCACGAACCGTCCCGCCTCGCAGCGCTCGGCCACGACTGGATCGCCGCCTGGAACGCGCGCGATCTCGAGCGCGTGCTGGCGATGTATTCGGAGGAGACCGAGATGACCTCGGACCGGATCCCGGCGTTCGGCTTCGGTCCCTCCGGCACCGTGCGCGGCAAGGCGCAGCTCCGCGCCTATTGGAGCGCCGCGCTCGCCAAGCTGCCCGAGCTGCACTTCAACCTGATCGACCTCTATGTCTCGCCCGACAGCGTCGTCGTGTTCTACCAGAATGAGCGCGGCAAGAAGATCTGCGAGTATCTGAGGCTCGATGTCGAAGGCAAGATCCGGCAAGGCTCGGCGAACCATTTGGTGGGTTGACGGCGTCCCCTCCCCCGTCATTGCGAGCGAAGCGAAGCAATCCATAGCTCCACACGCGCGGAAGCATGGATTGCTTCGTCGCTTCAGCGCAAAATTGCTTTGCAATTTTGTCGCGAGCTCCTCGCAATGACGACGGGGAGTTCGTAAATGAAAGCACACCAGGACTCGCAGCATGGAAATCCCGACCCTGCCCTTCACCGTCACCGACTGGAGCAACGTCGAACCTTCAGTGCATCCCGGCGAGACCGGGCAAGCGTTGTGGCGCACGCTCGATATCGGCGAGCTGCGGGTGCGGATGGTCGAATATTCGCCGGGCTATCTCGCCGATCACTGGTGCGATCGCGGCCACGTGCTCTTTGTGGTCGAGGGCGAGCTCGACACCGAGCTGCGCGACGGCCGCAAATTCACGCTCAAGCCCGGCATGAGTTACCAGGTCTCCGATTTCGGCGACGCCGCGCACCGCTCATCGACGGCAACGGGCGCGACTCTGTTCATCGTGGATTGAGCTCCCCTTCATCTATCCCGTCACCCTGAGGAGGTCGCGAAGCGACCGTCTCGAAGGGCGACAGCCCGGCTCCATCCCCATCCTTCGAGGCTCGCCAAGCGCTGCTGACGCACCGCTTGGCGCGCACCTCAGGATGACGCCGGTGGGTGGGGCGCGCACTCACCGCCGCTTCGCCGCAACCTTCCGCACCTTCGTATCCGCCCAGCTCAGCGGCTTGCCGCTCTTCGACGGCAGCACGAGTTGCCCGACCGCCTGCCCGGCCTGGTCCAGCAGTACCGAATGCGGCTCGCCGCGCGCATAGAGATGCGCCTCGCCCCATTGCCTCAAGGAGACCACGATCGGGAACAGGTCGTGGCCGCGCTTCGTCAGCACATATTCCTGGTAGGCGCTGCCGTCGGAGGCGGCGACCTGCTCGAGCACGCCGGTTTCGACCAGCTTGCGCAGCCGCGCCGTCAACATGCCCTTGGCGATGCCGAGATTCTTCTGGAAGTCGCCGAACCGGCACAGGCCGTCGAACGCGTCGCGCACGATCAATAGCGACCACCAGTCGCCGATCGCATCCAGCGCGCGGGCCACCGGGCAGTCCGCCTTTGCGAATCCGGTCCGCTGCATCGCGCTCCACCTCCCTCGATCACGGTTCCCAACTGGTCTTAAAATAGGACTAGACAGACTGCGATGCAATTGGTCTTATTATAAGACCAGATTGCAGCGGAGCCAAGATGACGAACCAGACCATGACGGGGGCCGGACCGGCCACGGGCGATCACAAGACGGACGGCAAACCCCGCGACACGAAGGCAGGCGCACTTTCGCCCGCGATCGTGCTGCTGTTTGCGGTCGCCTGCGGGCTGAGCGTTGCCAACATCTATTCCGCCCAGCCGCTGCTCGACACCATGGCGCAGGATCTCGGCATTACCCCGGCGGCGATCGGCATCGTGGTGACGCTGACCCAGGTCGGCCTCGCCTTCGGCCTGATGCTGATCGTGCCGCTTGGCGACCTCTGGGACCGCCGCAAGCTGATCGTCGGCCAGATCATGCTGTCCGCGGTCGCGCTCGTCGTGGTCGGCACCGCGCCGAACGCGGTCGTGCTGTTTGGCGGAATGGCGCTGGTCGGGCTGCTCGCCGTCGTGATCCAGGTGATCGTGGCCTATGCCGCGACATCGGCCTCGCCGGCCGAGCGCGGCCAGACCATCGGCACCATTCAAAGCGGCGTCGTGTCGGGCATCCTGCTCGCCCGCTTCGCGTCGGGCACGCTGGCCGACCTCGGCGGATGGCGCATGGTCTACCTGACCTCGGCCGTGCTGATGCTCGCGATGGCCGCGCTGCTCGCATACGTGCTGCCAAGGCAGCCGCCGCGGGCGTTGACCGAATCATCCTATGCAAAGCTGCTGCGCTCGACTGCCGCGCTGTTCGCCGAGGAGCCGGTTTTGCGCGAGCGCGCCGTGTTCGCGTTGCTCATTTTCGCGAGCTTCAGCGCGTTCTGGAGCTCGGTCGTGCTGCCGCTCGCCGCGCCGCCGCTGTCGCTGTCGCACACCGCGATCGGAATGCTCGGCGTTGCCGGCCTTGCCGGGGCGCTGGCGGCGCGCAATTCCGGCCGCCTCGCCGATCGCGGCTGGGGCCAGCGCACCACCGGATTGTCGCTGCTGCTGATGCTCGCCGGCTGGGCGCCGATCGCCTGCCTGCACGCTTCGCTGTGGCTGGTGCTCGCAGGCGTCGTCATGATCGACTTCGCGGTGCAGGCCGTCCATGTCACCAACCAGAGCCTGATCGTCGCGGCGCGGCCGGAGGCGTCGAGCCGCCTGATCGGCGTCTACATGGTGTTCTATTCGATCGGCAGCGGGCTCGGCGCGATCTCTTCGACGATGGCCTATGCCGCCGCAGGCTGGCTCGGCGTTTGCGCGTTGGGCGCCGCGATCAGCGCAATCGCGCTGCTGTACTGGGTCATGGTGGTGAGCAAGACACCGGTGCCGGTGGGCGTATGTTCCGAAGCGTAGGGTACTCAACTCGTCATTGCGAGCGAAGCAAAGCAATCCATCGTGCCGCACGTGCGGAGCCATGGATTGCTTCGTCGCTACAGCGCAAAATTGCTTCGCAATTTTGTCGCGCTCCTCGCAATGACGGCGGAGAAAGCCTCACGCCTTCTTCAGCACCGAGACGAAGAACCCGTCCGTGCCAGTGCGGCGCGGCGTCATCAGCAGGCCCTCCGCCGATTGCAGCGCGGCCTCGGTAAAAGCCTCGGCCTTGTCCCACAGCACCGATGCGGTCTGCTCCGGCAGCTGCACCGAAAACTCCGGATGCCGCGCGATGAACGCCTTGACCTGCTCGCCGTTCTCCTCGGCCAGTACCGAGCAGGTGATGTAGGCGATCCGCCCGCCGGACTTGACCAGTGGCGCGGCGCGCGCCATCACCTCGGCCTGGTCCTTCAGCCGCACCTCGAGCGCGCCGGGGCGCATCCGCCATTTGGCGTCGGGATTGCGGCGCCAGGTGCCGGTGCCGGTGCACGGCGCATCGATCAGCACGAGATCGGCGGAGGCCTTGATGTCGGACAGCACCTCCTCCTCGCCTCGCGGCGTGCGCACGTCGCAATTGTGCACGCCGGCGCGCGACAGCCGCTCATGGATCGGCACGAGCTGGCGCTTGTCGCTGTCGGTCGCGATCAGCCGACCCTTGCCGTCCATCATGGCGGCCAGCGCCAGCGTCTTGCCGCCGGCGCCGGCGCAGAGATCGATCACCTGCTCGCCGGGCTTGGCCGCCGAGAACAGCGCGGCGAGCTGCGAGCCCTCGTCCTGGACCTCGATGGCGCCCTTGATGAAATCCTCCTCGGCATGGATGCCGGGATTGCGCGCGTCGGCGCCGAGCTCGATGCGCAGGCCGAGCGGCGACCACGGTGTCTCCCTGGCGCCGAGATGCGACAGGCGCGGAAGAATCTTCTCGCGCTTGCCCTTCAGTGTGTTGACGCGCAGATCTAGCGGTGCGCGGCTCGCCATTGCCGTTGCCTCGGCGGCGCGGTCGTCGCCGAACACTTTTGCGAGATACGGGTCGAGCCAGTCCGGATAGTCACCCGCGACATGCGCCGGCGCATCCTTGAGCGAGCGCGAGGCCAAGGCAGCCTCCTCGGCCGCGGTCAGCGGATCCGGCGCGAAGCGGCCGCCGTCGCACAGCGCCGAGATCGTCGGGATGTCCATGCCGCGCTCGAGCTTGAGCATGCCGAGCACCCGCGACCGGGCGCTGGCGTCGTCCATCAGCCAGGCCGCGGAGGATTGCCGGCGCAGCACGTCCCAGATCAGGCCGGAGATCGCGGCGCGATCGCCGGAGCCGGCATAGCGGTGCGCGGTGCCCCATTCCTTCAGCGCTTTCGCGGCGGGAATGCGCTGTGCGTCAATGGTGGCGATCAGCTCGATCGCGGCGGAAAGCCGGGCAGCGGGGGTCATCGATCTCTTTCGGTTTGGCGCATCAGATCAGCAGCAGGAGCTTGAGCGCGAAATAAAGCCACATCGCCGCCAGCACCAGCACGCCGGCGAACCAGGCGAGCGAGCGCGGCCGCACGTCGTTGGAGGTGACGAATATCCCGGCATGGGCAAACCGCGTCACCACGAACACCCAGGACATCAGCACGATGAACAGATCGGCACGACGCAGCGGCAGCGCAATGGCGATCAGGACATAGAACAGCACCGGCAGCTCGAACTGATTCGCAAAGCAATTGCCGAGTTGGGTGGCACGCTCCGGCCAGTTCGGCTGGCGCAGCGCGATATCGGCCAACTTGGTCTCACCGCTCGCCAGCGTCCTGGTGCGCAGTGTCGCCATCCCGAACAGGAGCGCGAAGGTGAGACCGATCTGGATGAAGACCGGCAGCAGAACCATTTGAACCGACATCAAGAATCTCCCTCAGCCGCGGCCGCCCGGCCGCCCTCTTAGCCGCCACGGCCGCTCCTGACAATGAAGCGTGCCAATAACGCGCTTGGGTAACCCGTTGAACCATCATCCGAGCCCGGGTGACCAACTCCCGAGAATAATGGCGGTTTCAGTTCCTCACGGCTGACGCGATGGGCATCATCACCCCGATCCTGGACGGCGCGGCCCTGGCGGCTGCAAGCCTCGGCGATCTCGTCACCTCCCTGCTGAAGGCGATCGACCCCGGCATCGGCTGGTTCGACGATGCGGCGGATGGCGGGCTCGGCATGGTGCTGTCGGGGCTCGCCGGCATCGCCACAGCGCTCCTGGTCGTAATCCTGCTCTCGGTTTATTTCCGCGGCGGCTATCGCTCGACGCGCGACATCCTCAGGCACAGCCTCGCCACGGCGCTGGTGCTGAGCCTGCTCGGCTATGCGGCCTACGACATGGGGCACGATGCGCTTGCCTATCTCGGGCTCAACGCATCGCCGGCCGTGACGGGAACAAACCCGCCGAACGCCGGGCTGCTCGGAGGTCGCGTCGGTCCGCCTGCCCTGCCCAACCGCGCGGACAAGCAGCTTGCGATCTAGCGGCTCGCGCCGCCAGATCAAACAAGACATCAAACAACGCATCAAACAGAGCAGCGAAGAACACACTGAAATCGTCATCGTTCCGACTTCGCGCCGACCTATGCTCCAGGCGAAAGGATCGATGCATGCCCCAGTTTCGCCTGACACAGATCTCCGACACTCACCTCGCGCGTCGCTTCAAGCCGCTCGTCGACAACTTTCATCGCGTCAGCGAGCACATCGACACGACGCGTCCCGATCTCGTGCTCAACTCCGGCGACGTCGCGTTCGATGGGCCGACCAGCCGCGACGATCTGGTGTTCGCCAAGGAGCTGCACAGCGCGCTGCCGGTGGATTGCCTCTATTTGCCGGGCAATCACGACATCGGCGACAATCCGACCGCGGTGGGCCCGGTGCCGGCGCAACTGCCGACCGAAGAGACGCGCCGCGCCTTTACCTCGGTGATCGGCGAGGATCGCTGGCATTTCGACGCTGCCGGCTGGTGCTTCATCGGCCTCAATTCGCTGATCATGAACACCGGCCTCGACAGTGAGGCCGCGCAATTCGACTGGCTCGCCTCGGCGCTCGACAAGGCCGTCGGCAGACCGGTCGCGCTGTTCCTGCACAAGCCGCTCTATCTCGACGTGCCCTACGATGCCGAGCGCGTCGAGACCGCGATCCGCTTCGTGCCGCAGCCGGCGCGCCGCCGCCTGATCGAGATGTTCGGCAAGGTCGATTGGCGCCTGGTCGGCAGCGGCCATGTGCACCAGCGCCGCGACTATACGTTCGAGCATGTCAGGCAGGTCTGGGCGCCCTCGGCCGGCTTCATCATCTCAGACGCGAGACAGGAAGTGATCGGCATCAAGCAAACCGGTCTCGTCGAGTACCGCTTCCAGCCGGACAGCTTTGAAGTCCGCCACGTCAGGGCCAAGGGCCAAGTCGATGTCGACCTGGACATGCTGCTCGGCAAGCAGCCGGCGTGAGCCGAGCTAGCTTCGTGCCGCGTCGTGCAGATCCTGCTTGATGACGGCGAGCAGCGCCTGCAGCGAGTCCTTGTTCGGCTGTGGCGCGGGCCGCATGCGTGGCATGATGCGGACCGGCTCGGCGGCCGGCTCGTCCTCGACAAATTTTCCATGCAAGACGTCGTCGCGGCGGCCCATGACGAACATCGTCGCCCAATAGCCGAGGGCGAGGAGAATGACCCCGAAAACAATAGCTTCAAAAACCATGGCTACACCTGAAATATAGCCACATTGAATCAACTGCTCCGGGTTCCCCGTCAAGCAAATGGGGGCCGAAAGGCCCCCAAAAGCCCCCCATTGTGGCGTTTTTGTTACGTTGTTGCGCGGAATGGCACATTCCGCGCATTGTCCGGCCCGATCCGGATCGGCCCCTGCTTCATCTCTCCCTTGGGAGAGGTCGGCGCGAAGCGCCGGGTGAAGGTTGACGGTCCGTCGTTGAGCTGCGGCCCTTCACCCCGATTTGCTGCGCAAATCGACCTCTCCCCGTCGGGGAAAGGTAAATCGAATCCGGGCACGCTTCAGTCCTTGTCCGGCCCGACCCGGACCAGCTGCTTGCCGAAATTGGCACCCTTGAGCAGGCCCATGAAGGCCTCCGGCGCGCTGTCCAGACCCTCGGTCACGAACTCCTTGTACTTGACCTTGCCCTCGCGCACCCACTGCGACATGTCGCGCAGGAAGTCGCCATGCATGGCGGCGAAGTCGCTGACGATGAAGCCGCGGAAGGTCAGCCGCTTGGTCAGGATGTTGCGCATCATCGCGCCGGCCCATTTCGGAGCGTGCGCCTCGGTGTCGTTGTAATGTGCGATCAGGCCGCAGACCGGAATGCGCGCGAACGCATTGAGCAGCGGAAACACCGCGTCGAACACCGCGCCGCCGACATTCTCGAAATAGACGTCGATGCCCTTCGGGCAGGCTTCCTTGAGCTTCGCCGCAAGGTTGGGATCGCGATGATCGAGGCACTCGTCGAAGCCGAGCTCGTTCTTGACGTAGGCGCACTTGTCCTTGCCGCCGGCGATGCCGATCGCCCGCGCGCCCTTGATCTTGGCGATCTGGCCGACCGCCGAACCGACAGCGCCGGACGCGGCAGCAACCACCACCGTCTCGCCCGCCTGCGGCTTGCCGATCTCGAGCAGTCCCGTATAGGCGGTCATGCCGGGCATGCCGAGCACGCCGACCGCGGTCGAGATCGGCGCGATCTTCGGATCGATCTTGGCGAGGCCCTTGCCGTCCGACAGCGCATGTGTCTGCCAGCCCGCGCGCGACAGCACGATGTCGCCCTTGGCGAAGGCGGGATTGTTGGACGCGATCACCTCACTCACCGTGCCGCCTTCCATCACGCCGCCGACCGGCACCGGTGCGGCATAGGACGGACCGTCGGCCATGCGGCCGCGCATATAGGGATCGAGCGACAGCCAGATGGTGCGCAGCAGCACCTCGCCCGCGCCCGGCGTCGGCGGCGTGTAGTCTTCGAGCCTGAAATTGGCCGGCGTGGGCTCGCCATGCGGGCGCGAGGCCAGAACGATGCGCTTTCCTTGGGCGTTTCCTTGGGACATGCTGATTTCCTCTTGAGGTGATTGGTTCGTGGCGCACACGTAGTCATGCAATCCAGCTCCCCGCAAGGGAGATGGATTTGCTCTTTCGCGCGCGCTTGTTTGAAATTCTGTTTGAAATGACGTGCGTCATGCCGTGAACGGCGTGGTTCTGGCACTGCCATCGTCATTCCGGGGCGTGTGAAGCACGAGCCCGGAATCCATTCATCCAACTGCGATGCGGCCGATGGATTCCGGTTCTCGCTTCGCGAGCCCCGGAATGACGTCGGTGCAACTACACCCCGCCCGGATAGTTCGGGGCTTCCCGCGTGATGGTGACGTCGTGGACGTGGCTTTCGCGCAGGCCGGCGCCGGTGATGCGGACGAACTCGGCCTTGTCGTGGAAATCCCTGATGTCCTTCGCACCGACATAACCCATCGCCGCGCGCAGACCGCCGGCGAGCTGGTGCATCACGTTGCCGACCGGGCCCTTGTACGGCACCTGGCCCTCGATGCCCTCGGGCACGAGCTTCAGCGTGTCCTTGATGTCCTGCTGGAAGTAGCGGTCGGCCGAGCCGCGCGCCATCGCGCCGACCGAGCCCATGCCGCGATAGGCCTTGTAGGAGCGGCCCTGCCACAGGAACACTTCGCCGGGCGTCTCGTCGGTGCCGGCGAGCAGCGAGCCGACCATCGCGATGTCGGCGCCGGCGGCCAGCGCCTTGGCGAGGTCACCGGAATATTTGATGCCGCCGTCGGCGATCACGGGCACGTCGGCCTTCTTTGCCGCCGCCACCGCATCCATGATCGCGGTGAGCTGCGGCACGCCGACGCCGGCGACGATGCGCGTGGTGCAGATCGAGCCCGGGCCGATGCCGACCTTGATGCAGTCGGCGCCCGCATCGATCAGCGCTTGCGCGCCGCCCTCGGTCGCGACGTTGCCTGCCACGACCTGAACGGCGTTGGAGAGCCGCTTGATGCGGTTGACGGCATTGAGCACATGCCGCGAGTGACCATGCGCGGTGTCGACCACGACGACGTCGACGCCGGCATCGATCAGCCGCTCGGTGCGCTCATAACCGGTCTCGCCGACGGTGGTCGCTGCGGCGACACGCAGCCGGCCCTGCGCGTCCTTGCAGGCCAGCGGATGGGCGACCGCCTTTTCCATGTCCTTCACGGTGATCAGGCCGACGCAGCGATATTGGTCGTCGACGACGAGCAGCTTTTCGATGCGGTGCTGGTGCAGCATCCGCTTCGCCTCGTCCTGGCTGACACCCTCGCGCACCGTGACGAGGTTTTCGTGCGTCATCAGCTCCGAGACCCTTTGCCGCGGATCGGTTGCGAAGCGCACGTCGCGGTTGGTCAGAATGCCGACCAGCTTGCCCGGCACGTTCTTGCCCGCACCAGTCACGACCGGGATGCCGGAGATGCCGTGATCCTTCATTAGCGTCAGCGCGTCCGACAGCGTGGCTTCAGGACCGATGGTGAGCGGATTGACCACCATGCCGGATTCGAACTTCTTGACCTGCCGCACCTGGGCAGCCTGGCCTTCGGGGTCGAAATTGCGGTGGATGACGCCGAGGCCGCCGGCCTGCGCCATCGCGATCGCCATCCGCGCCTCGGTGACGGTGTCCATCGCGGACGCCATGATCGGGATGTTGAGCTGGATCGCGCGGGTGACCCGCGAGCGAATGTCGACTTCGGAGGGAAGAAAGTCCGACAGACCGGGCTTCAGAAGCACATCGTCGAACGTGTAGGCTTCGCGGATCGCCTGAAGTCCCGTGGCCATTGCCAACTCCTTATCTGCGGCCTCAGCCGCGAGGGTCTTACGGATGAGCGCTACCTGCGGCGACGCTCGCTGCGTCACCGTCGAATCGGCGCCCATCGGTGGGGTTGACGCTGGTCGATAGCATGGCGGCATGACGAATCAAAGTGTTTGCCAGCCATGCACAGGCTTTTTACGGGCCAGGTCAGCGGGCCCTGTAGCCTGCTTAGTGATATCCCTGCGGCGGCCCGTGCCGGCGGATCGCCTCGACCACCTCGCGGTGGCGCCGGTCCTCGCGCTTCATGTGGACCGCGATGACCGCATGGGCCGACGGCACCAGCAGCAAGACATGGAAAAACAGCCCGAAAATCGCGCAAAACGCGATCAGGACCAGATTGAAGATGGCCGAAAACGGCTGTCCGTTCAGGAGCAGCCCGATCGGCGGCAGCAGAGCGGCAAGGACGTAGATCACGGCACGGACCCCTAACGCTGGCGGATGCATAGCAGCGTCACGCAGGATTTAGGGCGTTTGCCCGGTTCCGCAATAGCGTGGTCCGGGGCAGGATGATATGGCCCGCTCGCCCGCCTTTTTCAGCAAAGCTGTCCTATTTTGATGAACAAACAACGCCTGATCCCGCTCATCGTGGCCACCGCCCTGTTCATGGAAAACATGGACTCCACGGTGATTGCGACCTCGCTGCCGGCGATCGCCGCCGATATCGGCACCAGCCCCCTGACGCTGAAGCTTGCGATCACGTCCTATCTACTGTCGCTCGCGGTGTTCATCCCGGCGAGCGGCTGGACCGCGGACCGCTTCGGCGCCCGCATCGTGTTTGCCGGCGCCGTCGCCGTGTTCATGCTGGGCTCGATCGGCTGCGCGCTGTCCTCCTCGGTCACCGATTTCGTGTTCGCCCGCATCCTCCAGGGCCTCGGCGGAGCGATGATGACCCCGGTCGGGCGACTGGTGCTGCTGCGCTCGGTCGACAAGAGCGCGCTGGTCAACGCGATGGCCTGGGTGACGGTGCCGGCGCTGATCGGCCCGGTGATCGGGCCGCCGCTCGGCGGCTTCATCACCACCTATTTCTCCTGGCACTGGATCTTCCTGATCAACATCCCGATCGGGCTGCTCGGCATTTTCCTGGCGCTGAAATATATCGACCCGATCAAGAGCGAGGATCCCGAACGTTTCGATCTGGTAGGACTGGTGCTGGCCGGCATCGGCCTCGCGGGCATCGCCTTCGGGCTGTCGGTCGCGGGCCTCAATCTGTTGCCGTGGCCGATCGTCGCCGCGCTGGTCGGGGTCGGCACGGTGTCGATGACGCTCTACATCATCCACGCGCGGCGCACCGGTTCGCCGGTGCTCGATTTCGGACTGCTGCGGCTGCCGACCATGCGGGCGTCGATCGTCGGCGGCTTCATGTTCCGGCTCGGCATCGGCGCGCTGCCGTTCCTGCTGCCGCTGTTGATGCAGGTCGGTTTCGGCCTGTCGCCGTTCCAGTCCGGTCTCGTCACCTTTGCCTCCGCGGTCGGCGCCATGGGCATGAAGACCCTGGCGGCGCGCATCATCCGCGCCTTCGGCTTCCGCAACATGATGACCGTGAATGCGGTGGTCAGCTCGGCCTTCCTCGCCGCCTGCGCCTTGTTCACGATCTCGACGCCGCTGATGCTGATCTTCACCATCCTGGTGGTCGGCGGTTTCTTCCGCTCGCTGCAATTCACAGCGATCAACACCGTGGCCTATGCCGAGGTCGAGGCGCCGCAGATGAGCCGCGCCACCACCCTCGTCAGCGTCAACCAGCAGCTCGCGGTGTCCGCGGGCGTCGCGGTCGGCGCGTTCTCGGTCGAAACCACGCTAGCGCTGCATCACCAGACCGAGCTCTCCGCCGACGTGTTTGGACCGGCGTTCATCGTGGTGTCGCTGATCTCGGCGGCCTCCGCCTGGTTCTTCTGGCAAATGCCGGTTGACGCCGGCAACGAAATCGCCGGCCGCAAGGCGATCGACATCTCGAGCCGCAAGGGCGCCGAGAAGCGCGCTGCCACTGACGCCGTCAAGGCAGCGACCGAGGACACCCAGAACGCGCGGGATCAGCGCCTCGGCTAGTCGATCGAACTCGCCGTTCCCGAGCACGGACACTGCTGGTGCGCCGTCCGGTCACGGCCAGGCCCTTAGAGGTGGCCCGTCGTTCCGGCTGGCTGTCTTCGATCCGGACGTTCAACAAGTTGATATGTGGGAACGTGGGTCGCTTCCAGCCACGATTCCAGCGCAGCTCCGCAGACCGTGCAGATCGCGTCACCCGTATGCGGCACCAAGAACTTCTCTTCAGTGCGTCTGTACTCGGCGCCGCAATTGCATTGAACAATTGTCGCCATCTGAGAAGTATGCGCCTGCGCTGCCCGATTTTCCAGTCCAGCAACAAACGGCCCCGGCGCGCGAAACCCGACGCTGCACCAAGGCCGCCAACCCACTGGGGGGTTTTCTCCCGGTGGGGTTAGGGGCAATTGGCCGGGAGCAATGAAGTCGACTCTGGCCACGCGCCGAGGTTCCAACGGGTCGCGCTGAAATGTTGTTCTGCGCACGTCTTGATCGGGGCAGCGCTCGACCATGCGCTCTCCTACCTCAAGTCGTCGGGATTCCCCGCCGCAATGGCTGAGCCGCCGCCGCGATCGGTGGCTCAGTGGCCCGCGGTTGGCTCGACGCATCACGGCGGTTCGTCCCTGAAAAATATCGCCGCCAGAGTCAGAAAGCGAACGGAAGCTCCGGTGCCGATCCCGCATAGTTCGGCTCAAGCGGGCCCGCGGTGACCCAGCATCAGCAAAGAACATGTTGAAGGAAGCGCTCCAGGTTCGCTTCCGCGGCGTCCAGGCGCCGCGGAAGGTCCGGATTTTCTTTGATTTGGTTTCGCTTGAAAGGATCAGAGCCAGTGAGTGACGTCCATACGAATGAAGTGAGCGACAATCCGAAAGTCGGCGGCTTCAACCTGCCCCTTTTCGCCCTGCCCAAGGCCTTTCAGGGTTTTGCCGAGCAAAATGCGGCGCGCGCTCGGGAGCAGTTCGAGAAGGTCCAGGAGGCCTCCGAGGAAATCTCCGTCTTGCTCAAGGAGGCCTACTCGATCAACGCCAGGGGCTCCGCGGATTACGCGGCCAAGGTGCTCGATATCTCCCAGACCAATACCAGTTCGACGCTCGCCTTCATGACCGAACTCGTCGCCACTCGGTCGCTGTCGGAAGCCATCCGGCTTTCGGCCGACCACGGCCGCAGGAGTTTCGAGGTCACGACCGTGCAGAACAAGGAGCTCTGGGAGATCGCGAAGAAGGTCGCGACCGAGACCGCCGAGCCGATCAGGAAGAGCCTTGCGAAGACGCTGAAGACACCTTCCTGAGGAACCGCCCCCGCTCCCAGCCCCGACTGGGACAAGCGCCTCCAGTGAGAAGGGGCGCAGTCCAGCCGAAGGGGCGCGGGACCAGCAATCCCTGACATTGGAGGAGGCTCAAGGTGGGCGTCATCATGATCAAGTGCCCGCGGACGGGACGCGCTATCAAAACCGGTATGAAATCCGACCGCGAAACGTTCCGCTGCAGCACCGTGTTCTTTTCGCGCACGTATTGCACGGGCTGTCGGACCCATCACGAGTGGTTCGCCAGGGACGCCTGGGTCTACGAACCCGAGGAGGAATTGCGCCAAGCGTCCTGACGTCGCCCTGTGTGACAACCTCCGTCAATGGCTTCGTGGTCGCTCCGCGCCGGCGCTACGCGCGTGTGCTTGAACCTCATCGCCATTGGTCCACGGTCGGGCGTGAGAACGCGGTGGCCCATGCGCCGACGCGCCGCGACCGGACGGTTTCATCCCTTCAGCCGAAACGATGCGGTCGATCCTGCCGCGCATGATCTCGTAGCACTCGCAGGCCGCAACTTCGAGCCGCGGCCTATCGACCTCGATCGAGCTCCGCCGGTTGGACCGGATCGCGCCCGATGCGCGAAGCTTGTGCACCATGTGGGTTACGGTCGTTCGTCGCACGCCCAGCAATTCCGACAGCGTCTCCTGCGTCAACGGGAGCGTGTCGTTGCCGATCTGATCGTGAATCTGCAACAGCCACCGGGCCAGGCGGGCCTCCACCGAATGCAGCGCATTGCACGCCGCGATGTGCTGGAACTGAACCAGCAACGACCGCATATGAAGCTGCACCGCACCGGCAAGCCCGTGGCTCCGCGTGAGCGCGGCATGAAACCGTGCCGGCGAAATCTGCCATGTCACGCCCGCGACGCGAACCACCGCCGTCATCGGCGAGCGTACCGACCTGAGTGTCGACAGGATGCCGGCCGCGCCCTCGTTGCCGACCATCGTCGTCGCAACAGCCTGTCCATTCGGCATGTCCATGACGAACGCGATCAATGCCGTGCAGGGAAAATAGATCTGTTCGACGAGGTCGCCCGACCGCACCAGCACGACGTCGCGTTCGAGCGATACTTTGCGGAGATGAGGCGCCAGCAAATCAAATTCTGCAGGCGGCAATGCCGCCAGAAGGCGATTACCTATGCTCGACCTGCGCTCCATCACGGAAGAACTCCGCAAGACGAAGGCGCGGCTCGCTGCGCAAACCTGCCGTGGCGCCAGGCTGAAATACACAACGAACAGACCGCGCCGGGAAGATAGAATACGCCGTAACGGGAAGAGTTCCAACAGGTTCAGCTCAGCCAGCGACCGCATGTCGCCGTACCAGGGTAGCGCTACAGCGGGGTCTACGCGGAGCAATGGATTGCTTCGTCGCTACGGTCCTCGCAACGACGGCTGCTGCCCGCGAAACCCCGTCGCCAGCACGTAGCGCTCGGAGGAGTCCTGCCGGCTGGCGGACGGCTTGACGTGACGCACGCTGGTGAAATCGCGCTTCAGCTGCCCCACCAGCTCGGCGTCGGCGCCGCTCTGAAACACTTTTGCCAGGAACGTCCCGCCGGGATTGAGCACCTCGCCGGCAAAATGCGCGGCAGTCTCGACCAGACCGATGATGCGCAGCTGATCGGTCTTGCGGTGGCCCGTGGTGTTGGCGGCCATGTCGGACATCACGAAATCGGCGCGGCCGCCCATCATCGCGATCAGTTTCTCGGGCGCGTCATGGTCGAGGAAGTCGAGCTGGGCAAAAGTGACACCGGGGATCTCGCCCATCTCGAGGAGATCGATCGCGACCACCTTGCCCTTGCCCTTGCCCTTGCCGTCGGCGGCAGCGGTGCGCCTGGCCGCGATCTGGCTCCAGCCGCCGGGCGCGGCGCCGAGGTCGACGACGGTCATGCCCGGCTTGAGCAGGCGATATTTGTCGTCGATCTCGAGCAGCTTGAACGCCGCGCGCGAGCGGTAGCCCATCGCCTTGGCCTTGGCGACGTAGGGATCATTAAGCTGGCGCTCGAGCCAGAGTTTTGACGACAGCTTTCGCTTGCCGCCGCTCTTGACCGTGACGTGCAGCCGCCCGGTGGTGTCTTTGGCCATGATCTTTCTTGGATTGGTGTGATTGGGCCTGTTCTAGCACGCCCGCAGCGCGCCGTCCTCGCGCATCATCTCGACCAGCATGCCCTCACGCAGGCCGCGATCGGCGACGCGAAGCCGCGGCAACGGGAACGCGTTGCGGATCGCATCGAGGATCGCGCAGCCGGCGAGCACGAGGTCGGCCCGCTCGACGCTGATGCAGTTGTTGTTGACGCGCGCCTCATAGTTCATGCCGAGCAGCTTCTGGATCGTCGCGGTGACGTCGCCATCGTTCATCCAGATGCCGTCGATGCGGCGGCGATCGTAGCGCGACAGATCGAGGAACACGCCGGCGAGCGTGGTCACGGTGCCCGAGGTGCCGAGCATGTGCATGTCGCGCAGGTCCTTGCCGTGCTCGGCCGCGAACGGCGCGACGTGGCGGGCGACCTCATCGATCATCCGCGCATACATGTCCCTGGTGACGTTCTTGCCGCCGAAATGTTCGGCCAGCGTCACGACGCCGAGCGGGATCGACATCCACGCCTTGATGCGCGGCGGCGCATCGGGCACGCCGGGATCGCGCTCGATCCGCACCAGCTCGGTCGAGCCACCGCCGATGTCGAACAGGATGGCGCCCCGCCCCTTCGGGTCGAGCAGCGGCGAGCAGCCGATCACGGCGAGCGTTGCTTCGGTCTCGCGATCGATCACCTCGAGCTCGATGCCGGTCTCGGCCGCGACGCGCGCGCGAAAGCTTTCGGCATTGCCGGCGGCGCGGCAGGCCTCGGTGGCGATCAGCCGCAGCCGGCGGGCCTTGCGATAGCGGATCTTGTCGCTGCAAATGGCGAGCGCGGCGATCGCCCGCTCGATCGCGGCCTCGCTGATCGAGCCGGTCGCGGCGATGCCCTCGCCGAGCCGGATGATCCGCGAGAAAGAATCGACCACGCGGAACCCGTCGCCGGTGGGACAGGCGATCAACAGCCGGCAATTGTTGGTGCCGAGGTCGAGCGCGGCGTAAACGCCGCTTTCAGCGGTCGCCGCAATCAGCCCTGACGGGGCTTCGCCGGCCGGAGGGCCGTCACAAAGCCGCACATAGTCATTCATCAAAATACTGTCTTTCCGCAGGGCCCCAAGGGCAATCCATGGGCCCGCCGAATAATTGCCCGTTCACGGAAACTTTAGCAGCGCCAAGGCCCTGCGCAAACTCCGTTCACATTGGGTCCATGCCCAATCGGGCGTTGTCGTTAAGGGGAGCGTGCGTTATCTCGTCTGCGCCGCCAAACTCCAGCAAATCCGGGCATTTCAGGTCATTTTCGATGCAAGATCATACGCCGCCCGCCTCCCTCGAAAACGCTATCGCACTGCAAAAATACGGTGTCGGACAGCCTGTTCGACGAAAGGAGGACGACACCCTGGTGCGCGGCAAGGGCAAATACACCGACGATTTCTCCCTTCCCGGCCAGGCTTACTGCTGGATGGTCCGCTCCTCCCATGCCCACGGGATCATCAAGGGGATCGACACGGCGGCCGCCAAGGCGATGCCCGGTGTGCTCGGCGTCTGGACCGGCGCCGACCTCGCGGCCGCAGGTTACAATCCCTTCACCTGCGGCCTGCCGCTGAAGAACCGCGACGGCTCGCCGCTCAGGCAGACCAACCGCCCCGCGCTCGCGACCGACAAGGTGCGCTTCGTCGGCGATCCCGTGGCGTTCGTGGTGGCGGAGACCGCGGCACAGGCCCGCGACGCGGCCGAAGCCGTCGAGCTCGACATCGAACCGCTGCCGGCGGTGACGGACGCAGCCGAAGCAGCCAAGCCGGGCGCGCCGCTGCTCTATGACAACATCCCCGATAACGTCGCGCTCGACTACCATTATGGCGACACCGCCAGGATCGAGGCCGCGTTCGCTGCCGCCGCGCATGTGACCAGGCTCGACATCGTCAACACCCGCGTCGCCGTGGTCTCGATGGAGCCGCGCGTCGCGCTCGCGCATTACGACAAGAAGACCGAACGCTTCACGCTGCAGGTGCCGACCCAGGGGGTCTCCGGCAACAAGGCGATCCTGGCGCGCCTGCTCAATGTGCCCGCCGACAAGGTCCGCATCCTCACCGGCAATGTCGGCGGCTCGTTCGGGATGAAGAACCTCAACTATCCCGAATACACCTGCATCGCGCATGCGGCGCGCGAGCTCGGCCGCCCGGTGAAGTGGCTGGACGAGCGCTCGACCAGCTTCCTGTCCGACAGCCAGGGCCGCGCACAGCTGATCCACGCCGAGCTAGCGCTCGACGCCGACGGCAAGTTCCTGGCGGTGCGGCTCTCCGGCTACGGCAATCTCGGCGCCTACATCACCGGCGTCGCGCCGGGCCCGCTGTCGCTCAACACCGGCAAGAACCTCGCCAGCGTCTACCGCACGCCCCTGCTCGGCGTCGACATCAAGACGGTCGTGACCAACACCACGCTGATGGGCGCCTATCGCGGCGCCGGCCGGCCCGAGGCCAATTACTACATGGAGCGGCTGATCGATGCCGCCGCCGACGAGATGGGCATCAACCGCTTCACGCTGCGCAAGCGAAACTTCATCAAGCCCTCGCAGCTGCCCTTCCCGGCAGCCTCAGGCGTCACCTATGACAGCGGCGATTTCGCCGGCGTGTTCCAGAAGGCGCTGGAAATCTCCGATTACGAGAACTTCGCCAAGCGCAAGAAGGAGAGCAGGAAGAGCGGCAAGCTGCGCGGCATCGCCGTCGGCTCCTATCTCGAGGTCACCGCGCCGCCGAGCGGCGAGCTCGGCAAGATCACCTTCGAGCCCGACGGCTCGGTGAAGCTCACCACCGGCACGCTGGATTACGGCCAGGGCCACGCCACGCCGTTCGCGCAGGTGCTGTCCGACCAGCTCGGCGTGCCCTTCGAGAAGATCTCGCTCGAACAGGGCGACAGCGATCTGGTGCGCTTCGGCAACGGCACCGGCGGCTCGCGCTCGATCACCGCGACCGGACAGGCGATTGTCGAGGCTTCCGCGCTTGTGGTCGAGAAGGGCAAGAAGGCCGCCGCGCACATGCTGGAGGCCTCCGAGGCCGACATCGAGTTCGGCCAGGGCCGCTTCACCATCGCCGGCACCGACCGCTCGATCGGCATCATGGAGCTCGCCGAGCGGATGCGCGAAAGCAAGATGCCGGAGGGCACGCCGGAGACGCTCGACGTCGATCACGCCACCAAGGAGACGGCGTCGACCTTCCCGAACGGCTGTCACGTCGCCGAGGTCGAGATCGATCCCGACACCGGCGTGACGCGGATTGTGCGCTACTCGGCGGTCAACGATTTCGGCACCGTGGTCAATCCGATGATCGTCGCCGGCCAGCTTCATGGCGGCGTGGCGCAGGGCATCGGCCAGGCGCTGATGGAGGAAGTCAGCTACGACGCCTCCGGCCAGCCGATCACCGGCTCATTCATGGACTACGCGCTGCCGCGTGCCGGCGACGTGCCGTCGATGCTGGTCGGCGATCACCCCTCGCCGGCGAAATCCAATCCGCTCGGCACCAAAGGCTGCGGCGAAGCCGGCTGTGCCGGCAGCCTCGTCTGCATCGTCAATGCCGTGGTGGATGCGCTGTCGGAGTACGGCATCAAGCACATCAACATGCCGCTGACGCCCGAACGCGTCTGGCGTGCGATCCAGGACGCCAAGACGAAGGCGGCGTAAGGGCCAGACTTCACCATCACTCACCGCTGTCATCACCCGCGAAAGCGGGTGATCCAGTATTCCAGAGAGAGCAATTGTTGAGCCGAGAAGCCTCGGCGTACTGGATACCCCGCATGCGCGGGGTATGACGCCTGTTGGTGCGGGACGGGCTTTGCCCCTTCCCTACGCCGCGGCCTGCTCGCGCGGCTGGGTGATTGCGATGTGCCAGCAATGCGCGAGCGGCACACCATTGCCGAGCACCAGGGCGTCGAGCTCGACGAAGCGGTGGCCCTTCCTGTCGTAATTGCCGGTCACCTTGGCGCGCGCGGTCAGCTCGTCGCCGATCTTGCCCGCCGACAACAGCTGCATGCGGGTGCCGACATGGATCCACGGCCCGAGGATCGCATTGTCGACCAGCACCTTGTTCATCACCCGCGGCAGCAGGCCGGGATGGCCGAGACCTTCGCGCAAGTAGATCGGGTCGGTCTCGCGGATATCGGCGAGATATTCCCTGGCGGCATCACCGGACCAGTCGCGCGGGATGGTGCCGAGCCACTTGCCCTCTTCATAGGACGACGCGCTGACCGGCTTGCGCTCGGCGACGGCCGCAACCTGCTTGTAATCGTCGAGCACAAATTTCGGCGCTGAAGCCGGCAGCGACGCGGTGCCGGTGGCGCAGAGCTCGCCGCGGCTGGTGAGCTCGATCGTGAGCCCATTGCCGGTCTCCCGGCCGGTCAATTCCGCGATCTCGCCGTCATAGACCGGCTTCACGAAACGCGCCTCGATCAGGCCGCGTTCCAGGAAATCGCGGCCCCACTTCTCGACCGGCAGGTGCATCATGTAGGCTATCACGTCGACGCCGGGGACGAGTCCGCCGGAAAAGCCGAACTTCCGCGCCACCGTGTCGTCGTGGATCTTGTTCTCCGACAGTTTCGAGGTGTTGTAGGCCGAGACGCGGTAGGCCTGCGTGGCGCTTGAAGACATGGGGTTTCCCCTTATTTCCGTTGCTTTTCTGGCGACAATGGTAGTCGAACGAAAAGGCATGGCAAGCCTCTCGTTTTGCTCGCAATTTTCCGCACCATGGAGTACACGCAGGCCGTGCCTGCCAACCTTGGAATCGATGACTGAAACCCCTGCACAGACCCGCATCTATGTCGACGCCGACGCCTGTCCGGTGAAGGACGAAATCTACCGCGTCGCGATCCGGCTCGGCGTGCCCGTCAGCGTGGTCGCGGGCAATTTCATCCGCGTGCCGCAGGATCCCCTGATCGAGCGCATCGCTGCCGGTTCCGGCATGGATGCCGCCGATGACTGGATCGCGGAACGCGCGCATGAGGGCGACATCGTGATAACAGCGGACATTCCGCTGGCGAGCCGCTGCGTCAAGGCCGGCGCCGAGGTGATCGCGCCGAACGGCAAGCCGTTCACCGAACAATCGATCGGCATGACGCTCGCGGTGCGCAATCTGATGACCGATTTGCGGTCGTCGGGTGAGATCACCGGCGGGCCGAAATCATACTCGCCGCGCGACCGCTCGACCTTCCTGGCGACACTCGACCAGACCATCCGCCGCATCCAGCGCCGTCGCGCCGAGCAGGCGCCCGCAAACGGGAATTAGCGCGATGGCCCCACCGCTCATCCAGCTCAAGGACATCAGCCTGACGTTTGGCGGCACGCCGCTGCTCTCCGGCGTCGAGCTGTCGGTCTCCGCGGGCGAACGCGTCTGCCTGATCGGCCGCAACGGCTCCGGCAAATCGACGCTGCTGCGCATCGCGGCCGGCCTGGTCGAACCTGACTCCGGCAGCCGTTTCGTGCAGCCCGGCGCCACCATCCGCTATCTGCCGCAGGAGCCGGATTTCGGCGACCACAAGACGACGCTGGCCTATGTCGAGGCCGGGCTCGGCCCCGGCGACGACCACTACCAGGCGCGTTATCTGCTCGAACAGCTCGGCCTCACCGGCGAGGAAGATCCCGCGCACGTCTCCGGTGGCGAGGCGCGCCGCGCGGCGCTGGCACGGGTGCTGGCGCCTTCGCCCGACATCCTGCTGCTGGACGAGCCGACCAACCATCTCGATTTGCCGACCATCGAATGGCTCGAAGGCGAATTGGAGAGCCGGCGCTGCGCGCTGGTCCTGATCAGCCACGACCGCCGCTTCCTCACCAACCTGTCGCGCACCACCGCCTGGCTCGACCGCGGCCAGATCCGGCAGATCGAGCGCGGCTTCGGCGCCTTCGAGGCGTGGCGCGACGAGGTGCTGGCGGAGGAAGAACGCGAGCAGCACAAGCTCGACCGCAAGATCGTCAACGAAGAGCACTGGCTGCGGTACGGCGTCTCCGGCCGCCGCAAGCGCAACGTCAAGCGGCTCGGCAATCTCTTTGCGCTGCGCGACCAGCGCCGCGACTATCGCGGCGCCACCGGCAATGCCACGCTCGCCGCCGCCGAGGCCGAGAAATCCGGCCGGCTCGTGATCGAAGCCAAGACCGTCACCAAGGCTTATGGCGAGCGCACGATCGTCGATACCTTCTCGACCCGGATCCAGCGCGGCGACCGCGTCGGCATCGTCGGCCCGAACGGCGCCGGCAAGACCACATTGGTGCACCTTCTGATCGGCAACGATCCGCCCGACTCCGGTTCGGTGCGGCTCGGGGCCAATATCGAGATGGCGACGCTCGACCAGCATCGCGAGAGTCTCGATCCGAAGCTGACGCTGGCCGAGGCGCTGACCGGTGGCCGCGGCGATCACGTCATGGTCGGCGACAAGTCGAAGCACGTCATCGGCTACATGAAGGATTTCCTGTTCGCTCAGGAACAGCGCGGCACGCCGCTGGAAGCCCTTTCCGGCGGCGAGCGCGGCCGGCTGATGCTGGCGCGCGCGCTGGCCAAGCCGTCGAACCTCTTGATCCTGGACGAGCCGACCAACGACCTCGATCTCGAAACCCTCGACGTACTCGAGGACATGCTCGGCGATTACGACGGCACCGTGATCCTGATCAGCCACGACCGCGATTTCCTCGACCGCGTGGTGACGTCGGTGATCGTACCCGAAGGCCAGGGCCGCTGGATCGAATATGCCGGCGGCTATTCCGACATGCTGGCGCAGCGCGGCGCCGACGTGAAGCGCGAGACGGTGAAGGCGGACGCCACTATCGAGGAGAGAAAGGAAGCGAAGGCCGCGGCACCCGAAGCAGCGCCCAGGCGCCGGCTGAGCTTCAACGAGAAGCACGCGCTGGAAACATTGCCGAAGACGATCGACAGACTGCACGCCGAGATCGCAAAGCAGCAGAAGCTGCTCGACGATCGCGACCTCTATGCGAAGGATCGCAAGAAATTCGACGCCGCCTCGGCCGCGATCGCCAAGGCGCAGGACGAGCTCGCCACCGCCGAAGACCGCTGGCTCGAGCTCGAAGTGCTCCGCGAAGAGATCGAACAGGCATGAATGCCATGATTCTTGCCGTCATTGCGAGGAGCGGAGCGACGAAGCAATCCATGCATCAGCAGATGCGGACGGATGGATTGCTTCGCTCCGCTCGCAATGACGGAAACTCTGCAATGGAGCCGCCCCGATGACCACGCCCCTCGCCGCCAAGATCGCCAAGGAATACGGCACGCCCTGCGCCGTGATCGACATGGACCGGGTCGAGCGCAACATCGCGCGCATCCAGAAGGCCTGCGACGAGGCCGGCGTCGCCAACCGGCCGCACATCAAGACCCACAAGAATCCGATGCTGGCGCAGCTGCAGATCAAGGCCGGCGCCAGGGGCATCACCTGCCAGAAGCTCGGCGAGGCCGAGATCATGGCCGATAGCGGCATCGACGACATCCTGATCAGCTACAATCTGCTCGGCGACGAGAAGATGGCGCGGCTCGGCGCGCTGCAAGGCAAGGCCAACGTCACCGTCGCGGCCGACAATTCGGTCGTGGTCGGCGATCTGCCGAAGGCAGCAGCCGCGTCCGGCCGCCCGCTCTCGGTCGTCGTCGAATGCGACACCGGGCGCAAGCGCGCCGGCGTCGAAACCCCGGCCGAGGCGATCGCGCTGGCGCGCGAGATCGCAGGCTCCAAGGGCCTGAGCTTCGCCGGCTTCATGCTGTACCCGACCGAGACCGGCTGGGCCGACGCGCAGAAATTCTACGACGAGGCGCTGGCCGGCGTGCGCGCCCACGGCCTCGATGCGACAATCGTCTCGACCGGCGGTACGCCGAACCTCGTCAATCTCGGCAGACTGAAGGGCGGCACCGAGCATCGCTTCGGCACCTACATCTACAACGACCGCATGCAGGTCGCGGCCGGCGTCGCGACCTGGGACGATTGCGCGCTGCATATCTATTCCACCGTGGTCAGCCGCGCCGGCCCCGAGCGCGGCATCCTCGATGCCGGCTCCAAGACGCTGACCTCGGACACCGGCGGCCTCGAAGGCCACGGCCTGATCCTCGAACATCCCGAGGCCAAGATCGCACGCTTCGCCGAGGAGCACGGCTTCCTCGACCTCTCCCGCAGCAACACCCGGCCGAATGTGGGTGACGTCGTGCGGATCGTGCCCAATCATGTCTGCGTCGTCGTCAACATGATGGACGAGGTCGTGATGGTGCGCGGCGACGAGATCATTGGCGTGTTGCCGGTGACGGCGCGCGGCAAGCTGCGGTAGGCGAGTAGCGAGTAGCGAGTAGCGAATAGCTGGTGGAACCATTCGCCATTCCCTATTCGCCATTCGCCGGCTACCCGCGGATCAGCGCCTGCAGCTCGCGGTCGAGCGCATCGCGAAACACCTCGATCGGCCGCGCCAGGCGGCCGGCGGGCGGGCGATGCACGATCCAGGCGCGCACCGCCGGATTGAAATCTGCGATCTTCACCGTCTTGAGCCGGCCGCGGATCGGGCTTCGCTTCAACGCCACCGGCGTGACGAGGCCGATGCCGAGCCCGCGCGCGACCAGCGACAGGCGCAACTCGCTGTCGAGCGCCTCGACCGCGATGGTGAAAGGCAGATGCGCCGCATCGAAATGGCGCTTCAGCGTCTGGCGGAAACCGCAACCGTCCTGGTTGATCACCCATCCGGTCCGCGACAGCCATTCGAGGTCGACGAATTTCGGCGTCTTCATCTCGCGGGCGACGACGAACACCACCGGCTGCGCGCCGAGATCGGAGGCCGCGAGATCGTCGGGCGGCGCGGTGCCGTCGGGCAGGCAGACCGCAGCGGCGTCAAGCTCGTTGCGGCTCACCCGCTCCATATGATTGGGCGACCAGCCCGAGACGACGCGCACCGCAAGCGATGGGAATTCGCCGCGCACCGCATCAAGCGGTCCGGTCAGCCCCGCCTCCGACAAAAACGGCGTCAGGCCGAGCCTGAACTCGCCGCGTACCACGCCGTCATTGGCGACGCCTGACTTGAGGTCGTCGAGCATGCGCAGCACGCGGCGGCCCTGCTCATAGGCCTCGATCCCCGCAGCCGTCGGCTTCAGCGGCTTCGACAGCCGGTCGAGCAGCTGCGCACCCAGCATCTCCTCGAGATTCTGAATCCGCCGCGTCACACCGGGCTGGGTCAGGTTCAGCCGCACCGAGGCCGCGACGATCGATCCGGTCTCGACCACGGCGACGAACGCCACAAGGTCATGGGTATTCATAACAAACTCGCATATTCCTCATCAACTTATTTGAATTGTAGCATATTAGGCCGATCCCCTAAAGGGGTCTCGCCACTCCATCGCGAGGTCCCATGACGATTTCCGAAGCCACCAAGCTCTCCCCGGCGCGCACCGTCTCCGTGCGTCCCCTGATCTGGATCGGCGCCATCACGACCGGCACCGTCGTAACGAACCTATTCGCGCCGCAGATCCTGGTCGGCCTGATGAGCCGATCGCTCGACATGACCGCGCTGCAGGCCGGCCTGATCTCGACGCTGACCCTGCTCGGCTACGCGCTCGGGCTGTTGCTGCTGGTGCCGCTGGTCGACCTCGTCGAGAACAAGCGGCTGATCCTGCGCACACTTGCCTGCGCCATCATCGCGGCGGTCGGCACCGCGATGGCACCGACACCGCTGATCTTGCTCGCGGCCACCTTCATCCTCGGCGCCTCCTGCGCCGCGATCCAGATGGTGGTGCCGCTGGTCGCCTCGATGGTGCCGCCGGAGCGCCGCGGACAAGCGATCGGCGACGTCATGAGCGGCCTGATGATCGGCATCCTGCTGTCGCGGCCGATGGCGAGCCTGATCGCCGACAGCTGGAACTGGCGCGGCTACTATCTCACCTCGGCCGTCCTGATGACCGTGCTCGGTTGCGCGCTGGCGCGCTATCTGCCGACGCTGCAGCCAGCGACGAAGGTCAGCTACGGCGCGCTGCTGCGTTCGTTCCCAAGATTGCTGCGCGAGGAACCGGTGCTGCGCGTGCGCGCCTGGACCGCCGCGCTGGTGATGGCATCGTTCACCGCTTTTTGGGCCGCGGTGGCGCTGCGGCTGCCGGATGCGCCGTTCAAGCTCGATGCCAAGGGGATCGCGCTGTTCGCGCTGATCGGCGTGGCCGGGGCGGCGGCGACCCCGATCGCCGGGCGCTGGGGCGACCGAGGTTTCGCGCGGCCGTTGCTGATCGTCTCGCACCTCCTCATCGTCGGCGCGCTCGCGCTGTGCGCCTGGGCAGGCATAACCGAATCGCGGATCACGGCCCTCGCGCTGCTTGGCGTCGGCGCTGTGCTGCTCGATTTCGGCATCACCACCGACCAGACACTCGGCCGCCGCGCCGTCAATTTGTTGCAGCCCGAGGCGCGCGGCCGGATCAACGGCCTGTTCGTGGCGCTGTTCTTCATCGGCGGCGCGGTCGGCGCGGCCGCGGCGTCCGCGGCGTGGAGCTTTGGCGGCTGGACGGCGGTCTGCGCGGTGGCCGCCACGTTCGGCGTGCTGGGGTTCATGACCGACATCGCGACGAAGACGGGATCGGAATGACCAGGTTTACGCGGCGCGTTGCGCGAGCCAGTTCAACGCGCCCTTCCCCGCGGCGCCCCCCGTCGCAAACGATGCCTGCAACAGATAGCCGCCGGTCGGCGCCTCCCAGTCGAGCATCTCGCCGGCGGCGAAAACACCGGGTAGCCGACGCAGCATGAAGTGCGCGTCGAGCTCGTCGAACCTGATCCCGCCGGCGCTCGAGATCGCGCGCGCGATCGGCGCCACGCCTGATATCGCGATCGGCACGGCATTGATCAGCCCGGCCAATTCGGCCGGCGGCAGCGCGGCCAGCGATCGACCGGAGGCGGCGGCCGCTTCCTGCAACAGCCCGATGCCGACGGGCGAGAGCTGGGCCGCCTTACGCAGGAAGTTGGAGAAGGACTGCTTGCCCTTCGGCACCGACAGGCGGGCGATCAATTCGTCGCGCGCAGCATCGGGCCGCAACGCCACGCCGAGCGTCGCCGTTCCCTTGGCGAGCACCGCCTCGCGCAATTCCGCCGACAGCGCGTAGATCGCGCCGCCCTCGATGCCGCTGCGGGTGACGATCGCCTCACCGCGCACGGTGCGCGGCCCGATCGTGAGGGCGACGCCCTTGAGCGGCTGGCCCTCAAACCGGTCACGAAAGATATTTGACCAAGCGACCGTGAAGCCGGAATTGGCCGGTTTCATCGGCGCCACGGCAATGCCCTTCGCCGCAAGGATCTCCGTCCAGGCCCCGTCCGATCCGAGCCGCGGCCAGCTCGCGCCGCCGAGCGCGAGCACGGCGGCGTCAGCGTTGGCCGCGCGCGGGCCGTCCGGCGTCTCAAACAGCAGTCTGCCGCGCGCGTCCCAACCGATCCAGCGATGCCGGAATGCGAACGCAACGCCCGCGGCATCGAGCCGCCGCAGCCAGGCACGCAAGAGAGGCGATGCCTTGAATGCCTTGGGAAACACCCGGCCGCTGCTGCCGACGAAGGTCGGCTGCCCCAGCGCCTCGCTCCAGGCGCACAAGGCGTCGGGCGGAAACGCCTCGACCGCGGCCTTCAGGTGCGGCATCGCCTCGCGATAGCGCGCAAGGAAATCCGGCAGCGGCTCGCTATGGGTGAGATTGAGCCCGCCGCGTCCGGCCATCAGGAACTTGCGGCCGGCCGACGGCATCGCGTCGTAGACGGTGACGTGCGCCCCGCCCGCCGCAAGCGTTTCCGCCGCCATCAGGCCGGCGGGACCGGCTCCGATGACGGCGACGCTCATGCTCAGAGCTTGATCCCGGCCCGCGCGGCGGCCTGGGCGACGTACTTCTGCGTCTGCTCGAACGCACCCTGCAGCGCCTTCGCGGTCGACATGTCGCTGATGTCCTTGAAGTGCGCGGCGACGCCGTCGGGCGTCCATTCGGATTGCGGCAGGTTGACGCCTTCGGTCTCCAGCACGCGGATCACCGCGAACGAGCCGGCACCTGCGCCCATGATGGTGCGGGTCGGCGCGTCCTCCGAGAGCAGGAATTCGACCGCCGGCGTGATCGCTTCCGGCTTCATCAGCGCTAGCGCCTGCGGCGGCAGCAGCTCCTCGGTCATGCGGGTCGCCGCGGTCGGCGAGATGGTGTTGACCTTGATGTTGTTCTTGCGGCCCTCTTCGGCGAGCACGTTCATCAGGCCGACCATGCCGGCCTTCGCCGCGCCGTAATTGGCCTGGCCGAAATTGCCGAACAGGCCGGACGACGAGGTCGTCAGCACGATGCGGCCGTAGTTGCGCTCGCGCATGCCGGCCCACACCGCCTTGCAGCAATAGAAGGTGCCGGTGAGATGCACGTCGAGCACCTTGGCCCAGTCGGCGAGCTCGAGCTTGGTGAACGACTTGTCCCGCAGGATTCCGGCATTGGCGCAGAGCAGATCGACGCTGCCCCACTCCTTGGTGGCGCGCTCGACCATCGCGGTGACCTGCTCGAAGTTCGAGACGTCGGCGCCGTCGGCCATCGCGGTGCCGCCGGCCTTGCGGATCTCCTCGACCACGGTCTCAGCCGGCGACAGCGAACCGCCGGTGCCGTCGCGCGCGCCGCCGAAATCGTTGACCACGACCTTGGCGCCGCGGCTGGCGAGCCCCAGCGCATGCGCCCGCCCAAGACCATTGCCCGCGCCGGTGACGATAGCGACGCGTCCGTCAAACCTGATTGCCATGCCGTTATTCCTGCTCTGACTTCCTTCTCCCCTTGTGGGAAGATGTAGTTGGGTAAATCGCCATATAGATCAGATACTTGGGATTTGGAAGCCCCTGAAAAGTCCCACCAGCTGGCGAATCGGCTTCCCCACCGCACCGCGCCGGGCCGGCGATCCGCCGTGGTTCTCCGTAGGTGGGTGGCAATTTGACTCGCTATTCGCAGCCACGGGGCGCACACCTCCCAATAAGAACTTGGCTCAACCGAAAGGACGGAGCCATGGCGGACTTCATCTTCGAGGCGAACATCGCCCACTACACAAAGCTTCTGACCACAGAAACCGACGTCGGAAAGATAGCTATGATCCACAAGTTGATGGTGGAGGAGCGCGCCAAGCTAGCCGAGTGGCACGCTAAAAACCCAAGACCAAAAGCGGCAGAGTAAATGCCGCTTCAGTTGTCTTCTGTGATCTTGCCCTTGCCGCCGCAAGTCTTGCACTTGACCGGATAGATTTTGTGGCCCGGCTTTACCGACTGCATCACGGTCGGGAAGCCCATTCCATCGCATCAGGGCAGATACGCTCTTTGATCTTCGTCTGCATATTGAGCCCTTCTGGCCCCTCAGTTGGACCACTAATTGTCAGGCGCGATCACCGGAGGCAGCGGCTGCGTGGGCAGGATATCAGTATCAGTCTGATGCCCTCGCGACAGAGCGAGAGCCAACGCCAAGACGCCTGCGGTCATGATGATCGCCCCACGCATGCGAACACCTTGGACCCTCCGGCCAATACGCACGATTTGACAGAAGTCGAAGACCGCCTCAGTCGGCTTTAGGTTCGAAGCGTAGGCTATTGCTCGCAGGTCGGACCTGTTCTGACTCTAATCAATAGCCGGAAGGCCAAAGTGTACTTGGCTTGAAGTCACTTGCGCGAGCGGGGATGGGTTTTTCCCAGTCCCAATTTCAAATGCGCCAGCAGGGATCGCCAAGAACTTGAATTACTCTTGGCGATCCCGACTTCAGGCGAGAGGGTGGAAACGCTCGCGATTGGCCGCTTTTTTGAGGCAGCGATGGATGGCCGGGTCAAACCCGGCCAAGTCCGTCCAGAACGGCCACCGGGCGCGCTAGACCGAAGGGGTCATCGATCCGCAAGGCTTCAGGCTTTTGAGCAGGTGCCCGCTCCAGCACTCGTGATGCTCCTGGGCGTAGCTCATCGAACCAATCAAAATCAAACCGACCACGACAAGTCCGGCGACGATGTTCTGCACCATGGCTGCCACTCCCGCGACCGCACCGCCTGAAGGGCGTATGATGGACACCAGGGATCAAAGCCGTCAATGGACTACTTGGATTAGGCGGGCTCGCTCCACCTCTCCCGCTTGCGCGAAAGGTGGAGCTACTCAACCATCCCTTAGCTGAAGTAGATCAGACCGAGCCAGTCGGCGACCAGCGCCGGCTTCTCTTCGCCCTCGATCTCGACCGTGACGTTGGTGCGCGACAGCAGTTCCTTCGGCTTGCGCAGCGTGGCTTCCGCCAGCACGAAGCGGCCGCGGACGCGCTTGCCCGAGCGCACCGGCGAGATGAAGCGCAGCTTGTCGAAGCCGTAATTGACCCCCATCGCGGTGCCCTCGAGCACCGGCATCACCTCGTAGGACATGATCGACAGCAGCGACATCGTCAGGAAGCCATGGGCGATCGTGGTGCCGAAGGCGGTCTCCTTCTTGGCGCGCTCGGGATCGACGTGGATGAACTGGTGATCCTCAATCACGTCGGCATAGGTGTCGATGCGGCCCTGATCCAGCAGATGCCATGAGGACACGCCGATCTCCTTGCCGACCATGCCCTGGTAGGTCTCCAGCGACACCGGCGGCTTCTTCCAGACTTCGTTCATTGGCTAACCTCCGCTAACCGGAGGTCCGCACCTTCTGCAGCTCCGGAAATTCTTCCTCGCGGAACTCGGCTCCGCGCAACGCATCGTTGCGATTATCGTCATGTTCGAGCCGGCGCAACTGCACCCGGCGGATTTTTCCGGAGATCGTCTTCGGCAGTTCGGTGACCAGCTCGATCTTGCGGATGCGCTTTGAACGGCGCTAGGCGGGCATGCAGGTGCTGGAAGATCGACAGCGCCGTCTCCGGGGTGCGCTCGACACCGGACACCAGCAGCACATAGGCCTTGGGAATCGCGAGCCGGATCGGGTCCGGGCTCGGCACCACGGCGGCTTCCGCCACCGCATCATGCTCCAGCAGCACGCTCTCCAGTTCGAACGGCGAGATGCGGTAGTCGGAGGACTTGAACACGTCGTCGGTACGGCCGACGAAGGTGAGATAGCCCTCGTCATCGGTGAACACGACGTCGCCGCTGCGATAGATTGCGCCGTCGGTGCCGATCAGCTTGCCGTCGTCGCCCTGATAGCCTTGCATCAGGCCCGCCGGCCGTTCAGTGCCGAGCAACAGCGTCACCTCGCCCTCCTTCGCGGCATGGCCGTCATTGTCGGTGACCTGGACACGATAGCCCGGCAATGGCCGGCCCATCGAGCCGACCTTCACCTTCTGCCCTGGCGAGTTGCCGGCCAGCGCCGTGGTCTCGGTCTGGCCATAGCCGTCGCGAATGGTCAGGCCCCAGGCCGATTTGACCTGGTCGATGATCTCGGGGTTGAGCGGTTCGCCGGCGCCGCACACTTCACGCAGGCTCACCTTGAAGTCCGACAGTTGCTCCTGAATGAACATCCGCCACACCGTCGGCGGCGCGCACAGCGTGGTAACGCCGCAACGGCCGATGATCGAGAGCAGCCCTTTCGCCTCGAAGCGCGGCTGGTTGGCGATGAAGATCGTCGCACCGGCATTCCACGGCGCGAAGAAGCAGCTCCAGGCGTGCTTGGCCCAGCCGGGCGAGGAAATGTTGAGATGAATGTCGCCGGGCTGCAAGCCGATCCAGTACATCGTCGAGAGATGGCCGACCGGATAGCTGCGCTGGCTGTGCCGCACCAGCTTTGGCTTTGCCGTGGTGCCCGAGGTGAAATACAGCAGCATCGGATCGTCGGCCTGGGTCGGGCCATCAGGCGCGAAGGCATCCGATGCCTTGGCGGCATCCTCGAACGGCAGCCAGCCCTCATGCAGCTGCGTCGCGCCGACCACGATGCGCACCAGTCTGTCGCCGCCGAGGCCTGCGAACTTCGCGACCTGATCCTGTGTCGCAACCACCGCCTTCGCCTTGCCGCGATCCAGCCGGTCGCGCAATTCATCCGCGGTCAACAGCGTGGTCGCGGGGATCACGACGACGCCGAGCTTCATCGCCGCCAGCATGGTCTCCCACAGCGGCACCACATTGCCGAGCAGCAGCAACAGATGATCGCCGCGCTGCAGCCCCTGCGCGCGCAGGAAGTTTGCGACCTGGTTGGAGCGGCGCGACAGCTCGGCGAACGACAGCTTGGTCTCGTTGCCGCTGGCGGCATCGACGATCCACAGCGCCGGCCGGTCGCGGCTGTCGGCATTGCGCGCGAGCTCAGCGTCGAACCAGTCGAGCGCCCAGTTGAACGGCATGGGATCCGGCCAGCGAAACCCCTTCACCGCGGCGTCGTAGTCGGTGCGGTGCTTGAGCAGAAAGGCGCGTGCGTCCTGAAATGTGGTCATCCGGCTTCACCACGTTTTCTGGCGTCATCCCCGCGCAACGCTTCGCGTTGTCGCTGGAGGAGCCGCGGAGCGGCGTCTCGAAAGATGACGCAACCAACATTATTTCCCAGCGAGGCTCCGAACGTGCTGGATAATTCCGGAAAAGTCGACCCCGCCATGACCCGACGCGTCGAAGGTCTTATAGAGCTCCTGCGCATGCTTGCCGAGCGGCGTCACCGCGCCGGCGGCGTTGGCGGCGTCCTGTGCCAGCGTCAGGTCCTTCACCATCAGGTTGGAGGCGAAACCCGGCTTGTAGTCGTTGTTGGCCGGCGAAGTCGGCACCGGACCGGGAACCGGGCAATAGGTGGTGAGCGACCAGCACTGCCCCGACGAGGTCGAGGCGACGTCGAACAGCGCCTGGTGCGACAGACCGAGCTTCTCGGCCAACACGAAGGCCTCGCCGACCGCGATCATCGAAATGCCTAATATCATGTTGTTGCAGATCTTGGCCGCCTGCCCTGCGCCGCCGCCGCCGCAATGCACGATCTTCTTTCCCATGTTGGCCAGCATCGGTTGCGCCGCCGCGAATGCCTTCGCCTCACCGCCACACATGAAGGTCAGCGTCGCGCCCTTGGCGCCGCCGGTGCCGCCGGAAACCGGCGCATCGACCGAGGCGATGCCGTACTTGGCGGCCAGCGCATGCGCCTGCTTGGCGCTTTCGACGTCGATAGTCGAGCAATCGATGATCAGCATGCCCTTGGCCATCGCCGGAAGCACCTCGTTCCAGACGCCGAGCACATGCTTGCCCGCCGGCAGCATCGTGATGACGACATCGGCGCCCTTCACCGCACCGACGCCGCTCTCGGCGATCGCGGCACCGTCGCTCCTGGCCTGATCGCGGGAGGCCGCGACCAGATCGAACGCGGTTACCTTGTGGCCGGCCTTGACCAGATTGGCCGCCATCGGCCCGCCCATATTGCCGAGCCCGATGAATGCGACGTTTGCCATGGGAAGTCCTCCGCTTGCGACGTTTCTATTTGCTGTCAGGAAATTTCAGTTCGTCGGCACCGATCTCGGCGAAGTAAGGCGCCAGCATCTCCGGCGTCACGTCCTCGATCCGCGCGGGCTGCCATTTTGGATTGCGGTCCTTGTCGATCACGGCGGCGCGCACGCCCTCGCGGAAATCGTCGCTGGCAAAAACCTCAAGCGCCGCGCGATATTCGCGCACCAGGCACTCCTCGAGCGTCTCGGTGGCGCGCGCCAATCGCAACAGTTTCAGTGTCACCGCCATGCCGCGTGGGGACTTCTCGCCGAGCGTTTTCAGCGTGGCCTGCGCGAGGTCGGAGCCATCCGCTTCCAGCGCGTCAACGATGTCCTCCATCCGTCCGCGCGCGAACCAGCTGTCGATTTTGGTCTGTAGCGCGGCGACGGGACCGGATTTCTCGCCGGTGGCAAAGCCCGCAATCAGCCGGTCGATTTCGGTGGACGTCGTGCCCGGCGCAACGTTGGTCAGCGCCTCGCGCAGCGCCGGAAGCTTGGCGCTCGGCACCACAGCGTCGGCGAACCTGGCATAGATCGCATCGGGTCCGTTCATCGTGGTGCCGGTGAGGCCAAAATAGGTGCCGACCTCGCCCGGCGAACGCGACAGCAGATAGGTGCCGCCGACATCAGGGAAGAAGCCGAGCCCGACTTCGGGCATCGCAAGCTTGGTTCGCTCGGTCACCACGCGGTGCCGGCTGTGCGCCGACAGGCCGACGCCGCCGCCCATCACGATGCCGTCCATGAAGGCGACATAGGGCTTCGGGAATTGCTTGATACGCGCATTGAGGATGTACTCGTCGCGCCACAGGATCTTGCCGAGGTCGCCCTTGACCTTCGAGCTTTCCCAGAGCGCGCGGATATCGCCGCCGGCGCACAGGCCGCGCTCGCCGGCCCCTTCCAGCACGATGACCGCGACATCGGGATCGGCTTCGAACGCGTCGAGCGCCCTGTCGATGTCGTGGAACATCTCCAGCGTCACGGCATTGATCGCCTTCGGCCGGTTCAGCCGGATGATGCCGGCCGCCCCTTCCCTGCGGGCAATCAGGTCGCCTTCGGCAACAGCCGCATCATTCATCGTGCGCCCTCGATCAATTTGCGCGACACGATCAGCCGCATGATTTCATTGGTGCCTTCGAGGATCTGATGCACGCGCAGATCGCGCACGATCTTCTCGACGCCGTATTCGCTGAGATAGCCGTAACCGCCATGCAGTTGCAGCGCCTGGTTGGCGACCTCGAAACCGACATCGGTGCCGAACCGTTTCGCCATCGCGCACAGCATGGAGGCGTCGGGATCCTTGCGGTCGAGCGCGGCCGCTGCGCGCCACAGGAAGGTGCGTGCGGCTTCCAGTTCGGTTGCCATGTCGGCGATCTTGAACTGCAGCGCCTGGAATTCGTCGAGCCGCTTTCCAAAGGCCTTGCGGTCCTTCATGTAGGCCAGCGCCTTGTCGAGCGCCGTCTGCGCGCCGCCAAGCGAGCATGCCGCGATGTTGAGACGGCCGCCGTCGAGGCCGGCCATCGCGATCTTGAAGCCGATGCCCTCCTCGCCCAGCCGGTTCGCGACCGGCACGCGCGCATTCTCGAACACCACGGCGCGGGTCGGCTGTGCGTTCCAGCCCATCTTGCGCTCATTGGCGCCGAACGACACGCCCGGCGTCTTGCCGTCGATGACGAGCGTCGAGACGCCGCCGGGGCCATCGCCGCCGGTCCGCACCATCGCCACCAGGAGGTCGGTGCTGCCGGCACCGGAGATGAACTGCTTCTGGCCGTTGAGCATGTAATGGTCGCCGTCACGCACCGCGCGGGTGCGCAGCGCAGCGGCATCGGAGCCGGCACCCGGCTCGGTCAGGCAGTAGCTCGCGAGCAGCTCCATGGTGCAGAGCTTCGGCAGCCATCTGTGGCGCTGGGTGTCGTTGCCGTAGGCATCGATCATCCAGGACGCCATGTTGTGAATCGAGATGAAGGCGCACGTGGTCGGACAGCCCGTCGCCAAGGCCTCGAAGATCAGCGCGGCGTCGAAGCGCGTCATCGCCGAGCCGCCGACATCGTCGTTGATGTAGATGCCGCCGATGCCGAGGCCTGCTGCCTCGCGCATCACGTCCACCGGAAAGTGCTTCTTCTCGTCCCATTCGAGCGCGCGCGGCGCGATCTTTTCCGCCGCGAACGCCCGCGCCATGTCGCGAACCGCGATCTGGTCCTCGTTGAGAGCGAACTGCATCATTGCCTCGCCCCGAACGGATTTACTTCATCGTCGGGATCGAGAACTCCGCGCCGTCCTTGACGCCGGACGGCCAACGCGAGGTCACCGTCTTCGTCTTGGTATAGAAGCGAACCGAGTCCGGACCGTGCTGGTTGAGATCCCCGAAGCCGGACTTCTTCCAGCCGCCGAAGGTATAATAGGCGATCGGCACCGGGATCGGCACGTTGACGCCGACCATGCCGACATTGACCTTGGCCGCGAAGTCGCGCGCCGCGTCGCCGTCACGGGTGAAGATCGCGACGCCGTTGCCGTAGTCGTGGTCGGACGGCAGCGCCAGCGCCTCGTGATAGTCCTTGGCGCGCACCACCGAGAGCACCGGGCCGAAGATTTCTTCCTTGTAGATCCGCATGTCCTTGGTGACGTTGTCGAACAGCGAACCGCCGAGATAGAAGCCGTTCTCGTAGCCCTGCATCTTGAAGCCGCGGCCGTCGACGGCGAGCGTGGCGCCTTCCTTGACGCCGATGTCGATGTAGCTCTTCACCTTCTCGACCGCCTCGCGGGTCACCAGCGGGCCGTAGTCGGCCGACGGATCGACCGAGGTGCCGATCTTGAGCGACTCGACGCGCGGGATCAGCTTTTCCATCAGCCGGTCGGCCGTGGTCTTGCCGACGGGCACGGCAACCGACACCGCCATGCAGCGCTCGCCGGCCGAACCGTAGCCGGCGCCGATCAGCGCGTCGACCGCCTGGTCCATGTCGGCGTCCGGCATGATGATGGCGTGGTTCTTGGCGCCGCCGAAGCACTGGCAGCGCTTGCCGGTCTGCGCGGCGCGTTCATAAATATACTGTGCAATGGGCGTCGAGCCGACGAAGCCGATCGCCTTGATATCGGGATCGTCGAGGATGGCGTCGACGGCTTCCTTGTCCCCGTTGACGACGTTGAGGATGCCGGCCGGCAGGCCCGCTTCGATCATCAGTTCGGCGAGCTTCATCGGCACGCCCGGATCCCGCTCCGACGGCTTGAGGATGAAGGCGTTGCCGCAGGCGATCGCGGGCGCGAATTTCCACATCGGGATCATCGCCGGGAAGTTGAACGGGGTGATGCCGGCGACGACGCCGAGCGGCTGGCGCATCGAATAGATGTCGATGCCGGGGCCGGCGCCCTCGGTGTACTCGCCCTTCATGAGATGCGGGATGCCGCAGGCGAACTCGGCGACTTCGAGGCCGCGCTGGATGTCGCCCTTGGCGTCGGGAACCGTCTTGCCGTGCTCACGCGCCAGCAACTCGGCGAGCTTGTCATAGTCGCGCTGCACCAGCTCGACGAATTTCATCATCACGCGCGCACGGCGCTGCGGGTTGGTGGCGGCCCATTCGCCCTGCGCGGCGCGGGCGTTTTCCACCGCGGCGCGAACTTCAGCCTTGGAGGCCAGCGCCACCTTGGCCTGGACGTCGCCGGTCATCGGCTCGAAGACGTCGGCCGTACGGCCCGAGGTGCCCTTGACCTCCTTGCCACCGATGAAATGTCCGATCGAGCGCATGAATATCCTCCCTTGGAGACGTGAATCGCCGCTCCTCGCGGCGAGATCGCTTTACAAACCCTAATGACCCTGCATTTTATAGGATTCAAGTCCGATAAATTGCACCATAGATGTGCGGAAATGCAGGATCAAGGCGGCGACACGATCGACTGGGACGACTTCCGTTTCGTGCTGTCCATCGTGCGCGGCGGGTCGGTTTCGGCTGCCGCCAAGCAGCTCGGCGTCGATCATGCCACAGTGATCCGGCGTGTCGACCGGCTGGAGCGCCACCTCTCCGCAAAACTGTTTGATCGCCGCAAGACCGGTTACCTGCTCACCGAGGCTGGCCAGCGCGTCGCCGACAGCGCCGAGGCGATGGAATCGACCATCGTCGCCAACCAGGAGGCGGTCGGCGGCTCGCGCGCGCATCTCACCGGCACGGTGCGGATCGGCGCGCCCGACGGCTTCGGCAGTCACTTTTTGGCCTCGCGGCTGGTCAAGTTCACGGAGCGGTATCCCGATCTAGATTTGCAGCTCGTCGCCACCGCGCGGCTGTTCTCGCTCTCCAAACGCGAGGCCGACATCGCGATCAGCCTGACCATGCCGAAAGAGGGCCGCATCGTCGGCCGCAAGCTGCTCGACTACACGCTCGGGCTTTACGCCGCACCCGGCTATCTCGCGCAGGCACCGAAGATCGTTGCGCGCGGCGACCTGCCGCAGCACCGCTTCGTCGGCTATATCGAGGAGCTCTTGTTCACGCCGGAACTGGACTATCTGCCGCAGGTCTCGCCGAAGATTTCCGCGAAATTCCGCAGCGCCAACCTGATCGCGCAGCTCAACGCCACCATCGCCGGCTTCGGCATCGCCGTGCTGCCGCACTTCATGGCGACCGCCCACTCCGAATTGCAGCCGGTGCTGCGCGACGAGGTGCGGATCTCGCGCACCTTCTGGCTCCTGATGCACGCCGACAGCAAGGACCTCGCCCGCATCCGCGCCGTGGCGGATTACATCTATGAGACGGTGGAAGCCGAGCGCGCGCTGTTTGCCGGGCCGACCTGACTGGCGCTGGCCCTCGAGCTCAGTTTGAGAAACGCCTTGGCGGTGTGGCGCTTCATCCTTAAACCGCATTTTAGACGGATCCTGAGTAGGGAGTAACACTGTGCCCGACCCGGAAAGTCTTCCAATCGATCAGATTTACGTGCCCGTTAAGAAACGGAAAACGCTCAGGCCTGAGCTCGTTCAAGAAATTGCAGCGAGTATTCTGGAAGTTGGGCAACAAGTCCCCATTCTCGTTCGGCCTGATGAGGGCCGCCTGGTTTTGCTCGATGGGTTACATCGGCTCGAGGCCTGCAAGGCGCTTGGCGAGACAACCATCATCGGAGTCTGGGGTTCAGCAGAGACTGCTCACCACAAGACGCTGTTGTCCGACGGAGCTGAGGCAGAGGCAGAGCGGGACAAAATGGCGCGATTGAAGAAGCTGCGCCTCGAGAGAGAAGCTGCCGAGAGATCGTCGGCTTCCGCAGACGCGATCGTGGAAACTGAATCAGCCAAGCTTCGGTCGGCGCGCTCCGGAACGAGTATCGGACGAGGGTCGTCGGGCGATCCACGATCAAAAACGAGGACGCTGTCGGAATGGCTCACACAACAAAAGCGCGATGGCGGTCGTTATTGATTATTGATTCGGCCGTCAAGGTCGGAGGGAGCATGCGAAGGGCCATCACTCCGGAAGCCTCGCAGGGCTGAGGCCTTCCAAAGGGTGCCTCATGCCTTCGTTGCCGACGAAAACTAAACCGGGAGATCCGGCGCCTCGTCGCAGGAATGCCCCTAATTCGCTCTGGCACGCGGCTTCTTCGTCACCGCAGCCGGACGTCCCAGCACCGCCTCGCGGCCCGCGCTCAGGATCTCGTCGGACATTTCGCCGTTGCCTGCGATCCGCGACATCACAATGGTGCCCATCATGGTCGCAAGCGTGGCCATCGCCTGCTTGCGCGCGGTCTTGCGCGGCACGTCCTGGATCTGGTCGGCCATCATGTCGATCATCTGGTCGAGCTTGAGCGCAAAGGCCTTGCGGGTCTTCGGGCTTTCGCGGGCGATCTCGGCACCGAGCGCCGGGACCGCGCAGCCCTGGCCGGGATCGTCGCGATGAGCCGCCGAAAGGTAGCCGTCGACCATGGTTGCAAGCCGCTTCTCCGGCGGCACCTCCGCCGTGACCTTGCGCCAGCGCTCGGTGGCGCGGTCCATGGCGTAGTTGAAGGCCTCGATCACCAGCGCCTCGCGTGAATCGAAATGCGCGTAGAAGCCGCCATGGGTCAGGCCGGCGTCCTTCATCAGGTCGGCGACGCCGATGCCATGGGCACCCCTCTCGCGCAGCCGCGTCGCGGCCTTCTTCACGATCCGCGCGTGGGTCTCCTGCTTGTGTTCTTTCGAATAGCGCATGCCGCTCTCATGGAATGTTTCTAATCATACAATAACAGATATGCGCCCGGAATGCTGCAGTTATTTCGCCTTGTTCTCCCTCTGCGGTTCCCCGCCGAGCATGGAAAACGTCGCGGTCGCGTGCACTGCAAGATTGCCCTTGCCGTCGCGGACAAAACCTTCGGCGTAGCTGGTCTGGCGGCCGAGCTTGATCACCTTGCCTTCGGCCGAGATGGTTCCCGAGCGCGCCGAGAGCGGGCGCAGATAGGTCAGCTTGAGGTCTAATGTCACCGAGGTCTGCCTGGCCGGCAGCAGGGTCGAGATCGCGCAGCCCATCGCGGTATCGAGCAGCGCCGCGGCGGTCGCCCCGTGCAAGAGCCCGATGGTGTTCTCCAGGCTCTCATGTGGCTCGAGCTCCGTCACGATCCGCGCCTCGTCGACAACAGCCATGCGGAAGCCGATCAGTTTTGCCATCGGCGGCGGCGGCAGGTGTCCGTCGCGGATCGCGCGCATCGCCTCGATCCCGGACATCGGCATCGCTGCCCTGGCGACCGGCCCGGGCGCCTGCCATTCCACCACGCGCGTGCGCGTTAGATCGGGGGAATGCAGGTCGATGGTCTCGGCGGCGGTCATGACGGCTCCATTTATATGATAAATATAATTCTATAGATCCGCGCGATGCTGCGCAACCGCCGGACCGGCGCCTTGACAGAGACGTGCTTTGTCCGGGACATGGCGCCATCAATTCCTGCGCCGGGACTTCTTCATGGACATGCTCAATCCCCACTGCGGCATCGACCGCGACACCAGAGGCGTCGTCCGCCTCACGATCTGCAACGCCGGCAAGCTGAACATCGTCAGCTCCGCCGTGACCAACGGCGTGCGCGAGGGCTTTGAGCACCTCGCCGCCGATCCGACAATCCGCGCGGTGATCCTGGTCGGCGAAAGCGAGCGGAGCATGATCGGCGGCGCCGACATCAAGGAGATGGCGACGCTCGACCAAACGTCAGCGGAAGCATTCATCAGCCGCCTGCGCGATCTCTGCGAGGCCGTGCGCAAATTCCCCGCGCCCGTCATCGCCCGCCTGCCCGGCTGGTGCCTCGGCGGCGGCCTCGAGGTCGCGGCCGCCTGCGATATCAGAGTCGCCGCGCATGACGCGATGTTCGGCATGCCCGAGGTGCGCGTCGGCATCCCCTCGGTGATTCATGCCGCTTTGCTGCCGCGCCTGATCGGCTGGGGCCGCGCCCGCTGGCTGATGATGACGGCGGAGAACATCGACGCCCCCACCGCGCTCGCCTGGGGCCTGATCGACACGGTGGCGAAACCCGGCGGCCTCGATGAGGCTGTCGAGCACACCTTGGAGGCGCTGCTGGAATGCGGCCCCGAGGCGCTGCGCATCCAGAAGGACCTGCTGCGCCAGTGGGAAGAGCTGCCGCTGACCGAGTCGGTGAACCTGAGCGTCGGCGTGTTCGGAAAGTCGTTCCAGACCGGCGAGCCGCAACGGCTGCTGCAGGGATTCTTGGATCGGAAGCGGTAATAGTGACACCTTGTAGCCCGGATGGAGCGCAGCGCAATCCGGGACGCGTCATCTGCGGATCAAGCTGCCCGGGATTGCGCTGCGCTCCATCCGGGCTAAGTGTGCGCCTTACAGAGTGTTGACCACAAACCCCAGCCGATTAGTCTAACCTCCATCACGAGACGAGCGCTCCAAATCGAGGACGTCGATCGGAACACGCTCTCTCGCCGATCGCCGCGCTCGCGGCCAACAAGACAATCACTTTCGGGACAGACGCACGGGGTCACAACTCAAGAGCTGCAGGAGGACATATGGTCCAAAAGCGCGACGTTCCCGGTATCCGACCCTATGATGCTCCGGCTGGCGGCTGGGGCGCCCTCAAGGCCACTGCGATCGCGGTTCGCGACCAGATGGATCTGGTCGAGGCGCCGATCACTCTGCTCCGCACCAACAAGCCCGACGGATTCGATTGTCCGGGCTGCGCGTGGCCGGACAAGGAACACACCTCCACCTTCCAGTTCTGCGAGAACGGCGCCAAGGCCGTGACCTGGGAGGCGACCAGCAAACGCGTCACGCCGCAATTCTTTGCCGACCACACCGTCACCGAGTTGCTGACCTGGAGCGACTTTCACCTGGAGAACGAGGGCCGGCTGACCGAGCCGCTCGCCTATGACGCGGCCAGCGACACCTACCAGCCGATCACCTGGGACGATGCCTTCGCGCGGATCGGCGAGACGCTGCGCAGCCTGCCCGATCCCAACATGGCCGAATTCTACACCTCCGGCCGCGCCTCGAACGAGGCTGCGTTCCTGTTCCAGATCTTCGCGCGCGAGTACGGCAGCAACAATTTCCCCGACTGCTCGAACATGTGCCACGAGGCGACCAGCGTCGGGCTGCCGCAATCGATCGGCATCGGCAAGGGCACGGTGTCGCTGGACGATTTCGACCATTGCGAGCTGATCATCGCGATGGGCCACAACCCCGGCACCAACCATCCGCGCATGATGGGCACGCTGTGGGAAGTCTCGCGCCGCGGCGTGCCGATCATCGTGTTCAATCCGCTGCGCGAACGCGCGCTGGAGCGCTTTGCCGATCCGCAGGACCCGATCGAGATGGCGACACTCGGCTCGACGCGGATCGCCTCGACCTATTATCAGCCCAAGGTCGGCGCCGACGCGGTGCTGAAAGGCGTCATGAAGGCACTGATCGAGAAGGACGACGCGACGCACGACCTGCTCGACCACGCCTTCATCGCCGAGCACACCAACGGCTTTGCGGCGTTCGCCGCCGATCTGCGCGCAACGCCGTGGGAGGCGATCGAGACCGTTTCCGGTTTCAGCCGCGCGCAGCTCGGCGAGGTCGCCGCCGCTTACGCAAAATCCAATGCCACCATCGTCACCTACGGCATGGGCATCACCCAGCACAGCCGGGGCACCGACAATGTGCAGCAGATCGCAAACCTGCTGCTGCTGAAGGGCAATTACGGCAAGCCGGGCGCCGGCATCTGCCCGCTGCGCGGCCACTCCAACGTGCAGGGCAACCGCACCGTCGGCATCACCGAGAAGCCCAACATCCCGATGTTCGAGGGCATCGAGCGCACCTTCGGCTTCAAGCCGCCGCGCCATCACGGCCATGACGCGGTCGCCGCGATGGAGGCGATCGACGACGGGAGGTCCAAGGTCCTGGTCTGCCTCGGCGGCAATTTCGCCATCGCCCTGCCCGATCCCGAGCGTTGCGCGGCCGGCATGCGCAAGCTCGAGCTTGCCGTGCATCTCGGAACCAAGCTGAACCGCTCGCATCTCCTGGTCGGCAAGCAGTCGATCATCCTGCCGGTGCTGGGGCGCACCGAGCGCGACATCCAGGCCTCGGGGCCGCAGGTCGTCACCGTCGAGGACTCGATGTCGATGGTGCACGCCTCGCGCGGCAAGCTGACCCCGGCCTCCGAAGACCTGCTTTCGGAATCGGCGATCATTGCCGGCATGGCGATGGCGACCCTGCCTTCGAGCAAGGTGCCGTGGCTGGAGCTGATCGCCGACTACGACCGCATCCGCGACGCCATCGAGGGCGTCTTCCCCGACTTCAAGGATTACAACGCGCGCATTCGGATTCCCGGCGGCTTCCGCCTGCCGCTGCCGCCGACCGAGCGCAAATGGACCACGCCATCAGGCAAGGCCGAATTCCTGATCTTCGACGGCCTCGAAGAGGACCCGGTCCTGACCGATGAAACCATCCTCAAGCTCGCCACCATCCGCAGTCATGATCAGTACAACACCACGATCTATGGATTGAACGACCGCTATCGGGGCGTGTTCGGGCGGCGCGACGTGCTGTTCGCCAACGAGGCCGACCTCACCGCGCGCGGCCTCGCTCATGGCGATCTCGTCGAGATCGAGACCGCGCTGCCCTCCGGCGCGCCGCGCCGCCTCACCCTGACCGCAATCGTCTACGACATCGCCCGCGGCTCGGTCGCCGCCTATTATCCGGAAGCCAACGGGCTCGTGCCGCTCGACTATCAGGACAAGGCAAGCGGCACGCCGTCGTACAAGTCGGTGCCGGTGCACATCCGACGCGCGAGCCAGGCCGCGTAGTGGCCACCGGAGCCCGCATGAGCGCAGCGACATGCGGGACCACTCGACCCGGATACGGAATCTGGCATGATAACCTGATGCCAACAGAGGAACTGTGCTGTGCAAGAGGAAACATGGTGGGAAGGTCCACTATGCGTCACGCACCCGATCAACGGACGGCGCATCTTCGGAATTTGCCACGATGACCAGTGGCGCTGGTCCGTGCGTATCAATGGACCGGCATGGCAAGACATTCATCTTCATGTCTTCACCCTCGCCGGCACTACTGTCCAACACGCAAGAGAACTCGCGACCAAGCTCGGCCCGATACGCGAGCAGGATGAATCCGAAGTCGCTTCCGAGCTGTGCAGCCAACTTGAGGCTGCTCGCAAGTCTTCCTAACCACGTCGCTTCTAGCCCGCATGAGCGCAGCGACATGCGGGACCATTCGCCCCGGATTTCGCTGCGCTCATCCGGGCTACGCTTACTTGCTCACCTTGCATTGGCTGGCGCATGCACTGGCCACAGATCGGCCCGCCAGTGCAGCGCGATTGCCAGCATCGCGATGAAGCCCGCCGCAGCAAGCAGCGTGCCGGTTGCGGTATAACCGATCAGGTCGATCAGGCTGCCGGCCGCGAGCAGGCCTAGCGGCAGGCCGTAGATCACCATCATGCGCACGCCCATCACGCGGCCGCGCAGATGCGCGCTGGCATTGCGCATCAGCATCACGGCGGCCGAGATCATCGACATGCTCTGCGCGATCCCGGCCAGCATCAGGCAGGCCATCGCCACCGGCATGGTCCTGAGTTCGACGAATACCAGCAGCATCGCGTACCAGGCGAGCGTCGCGCCGATCAAGAGCCGCGCGATGCGCACGCCGCCGGCCATGCTGAGCGTGATCGAGCCGATCAGCGAGCCGAATGCAAAACTCGCGGAGAGATAGCCGAGCCCGGTCTGGTCGGTATGGAAGATGTCGCGCGCGACGTAAGGCAGCAGGCCGTTGGTCAGCGGAAACGCGGTGAGGTTGGCGAGGAACGCGACACAGAGCGCCGCGCGCATGCCGGGACCGCTCCAGGCGTAGACGATGCCCTCCTTGAGGTCGCGCAGCAGCTTTGAGCCCGGCACATCGCCCGCCGCGAGATCGGCTGCGCCGTGCGCTTGGGCCGGACGGCCCATGCAGAGCATCAGGATCGCGGCAACGAAATAGAAGCTCGCGATCCCGACATAGACATAGCCGATGCCGAGCGCCGCGAACAATCCCGCTCCGCTCAGTGCACCGGCGATGCGTGCCGAGTCCTGCGTCGTGCGCGCCAGGCTGATAGCGCCGACCAGTTGCGCCGGCGGCATGATGTCGGCGAGCAGCGCGCCGCGGACGCCGAGGTCCGACGGGCGGATCACGCCCATCAGCGCGACGATGATCATGACCTTCGGCGGCGCCAGATGGCCGGATAGCGCCAGAATCATGATGGTGCCGGCGAGCGCCGTGTAGGCAAAGCGCATCACGGCGAGCAGATCGCGATGCCCCATGCGGTCGCCGATCATGCCGACCACAGGCGCGACCAGCGTGCCGACATATTGCAGCGAGGCCATCACGGTCAGCAGCAGCACCGAGCCGGTCTCGACCATGATGTACCAGCCGAGCACCAGCGTCTCGACCTCAAACGCCCAGGAGGTGAGCAGATCGGATGGCCATTGAAAGCGATAGCTGCGGATGCGAAATGGCGCGAGCGCGGAAGTCCGCGTGGTCCCGCTCAAGACGCGATGACGCGTATCACGGCGTGTCCTGCCCTTTTCTTGGTTCTTCTGGGTCTAGATTCCGGATCTTGATTCTATTGGGAAAAGCGTCCCGCTCCGGCAGCGTAGCGCCGACGGAGTCGGTGTCAATCGAAGCTGCCGCATGCGGCCATGCGCGGCGGCATCAGCGGCCGCGTGTTGCACTGCCCGCCTGATTTCGTCCGGCGCGCACCCCGGATCGGCCGTCTCCCTTCGCCCAGCGATTGTGCTAGCATGTCTGCTCCGAAACCGCGGAGGACGCCATGAATGCCTTCGAAGTTTTCGCGATCTACGTCACACCCTTCGTGGTCATCGCGGTCGCAATCAAGCTGCTGATGAAGCGTTACGCCGTCGACCTGCCCGACGTGCAGAAGCAGGCAGGCGCCGCACCGAAGCGACGGTTCTTGCTCGGGGCCTGGCGGTCGGACTAGGTCACGTCGCGGGCAAGCGCGGACACGCGGGCCCCCGCTAAGAAATTCTCAAGATGCGAAGCTCGGACGATTCATGTCGCGAGAACGCGGAAGTATGATTCACAAGTCGCCCCACACACTCACTGTCGTCCCGGCGAAGGCCGGGACCCATAACCCCAAATGCAAATTGTTGCGCAATGCTGGAACGACGAGTCCCTCTCACAACCACTGCTGCGGCGTATGGGTCCCGGCCTTCGCCGGGACGACAGTGGTGATTGCGGAACAATCCCTGCCTCTCATTCATGCCAACACGACATTTTGTCATGGGAGCCGGAGTTGCATTTTTTGCACCGCATCATATGATGAGAGTAATTCAATCAAATCCACGGCATTGAAGGGAATCCTGCCATGGCAACCAGCGCCGATCCTGTCGTCATCCTCTCCGCCGCCCGCACCCCGCTCGGCCGCTTCATGGGCGAACTCACGCCGCTCGCAGCCCACAAGCTCGGCGCGCATGTGATCGGCGCGGCGCTCGAGCGCGCCAGGCTCGCGCCCGAACGCATCGACGAGGTGTTCATGGGTAACGTGCTGCCCGCCGGCCAGGGCCAGGCCCCGGCCCGCCAGGCCGCGCGCGGCGCAGGGCTGCCGGACGCCACCGGCGCCACCACCGTCAACAAGGTCTGCGGCTCCGGCATGAAGGCGACCATGCTGGCCCACGACATCATCAAGGCCGGCTCGGCCGAGATCGTGCTGTCCGGCGGCATGGAGAGCATGAGCAACGCGCCCTATCTGCTGCAGAAGGCCCGCGGCGGCTATCGTGCCGGCCACGACCGGATCATCGACCACATGATGATGGACGGGCTCGAGGACGCCTACGAGACCGGCCGCTCGATGGGCGATTTCGGCGAGGCGACCGCGGAGGCCTATCAGTTCACCCGCGCCGACCAGGACGCTTTCGCGATGGAGACGCTGAGCCGCGCCCGCAAGGCGGTCGAGGGCGGCGCCTTCAAGGCTGAGATCGCACCGATCACGCTCACCGAGAAGGCCGGCCCGCGCGTCATCGCCAATGACGAGCACCCTCTGAAGGTCGATCCGGCAAAGATCCCCGGCCTGAAGCCGGCATTCCGCGCCAATGGCACCATCACGCCGGCCGCCTCCTCGGCCAATGCCGACGGCGCCGCCGCGCTGATCCTTAGCCGGCGCTCGCTCGCCGATCGCGACGGCCTGCCGGTGCTGGCCGAAATCAAGGGCCACGCCACCCACAGCCAGGAGCCGCAATGGTTCACCACCGCGCCGATCCCGGCGATCAGAAAACTGCTCGACAAGGTCGGCTGGAGCGTCGGCGATGTCGACCTGTTCGAGATCAACGAGGCGTTCGCGGTGGTCGCGATGGCGGCGCAGCGCGATCTCGGCATTCCCCGTGACCGGTTGAACATCAATGGCGGCGCCTGCGCACTCGGCCATCCGATCGGCGCCACCGGCGCGCGGCTGATCGTGACGCTGTTGCACGCGCTGGAGGCGCGGAACCTGAAGCGCGGCGTCGCCGCCTTGTGCATCGGCGGCGGCGAAGCCACCGCAATCGCGGTCGAGCGGGTCTCGCACTAGTTCAAAACAGCGTCACGGCCGAGTCCGAAAACGAGGGAACTTTGGCATTTTAGCCATAGCTCCCTCGTGGCATATTGCGCATCACGAATAAAACCCTCATCGCTTTTCATCCGGGGCCCAATGATCTCGAACTGGCTTGCTTCCACCCTCGCCCGCCGAAACATCCATTACGGCTGGGTGATGGTCGCCGTGACCTTCCTGGCTGCGCTGATCTCGGCCGGCACCGTCGGGGCGCCCGGCGTCTTCATCGTGCCGCTGCAGAAGGAATTCGGCTGGTCCACCGCCGAGATCTCCTCCGCGCTGTCGATCCGCTTCATTCTGTTCGGGCTGATGGCGCCGTTCGCCGCGGCGCTGATGAACCGCTACGGCCTGCGCAACGTGACGCTGGCGGCGCAATTGATCGTGGTGTCGGGACTGTTGGCCTCGCTCGCCATGACGCAGGTCTGGCAGCTCATCCTGTTGTGGGGCGTCGTGATCGGGATCGGCACCGGCATGACCGCACTGGTGCTCGGCGCGACGATCGCGACGCGCTGGTTCGTCGCGCGACGCGGCCTCGTGATCGGTATGCTCACTGCGAGCGTCGCGACCGGGCAGCTCGCCTTCCTGCCACTGCTCGCGACCATCACTGAGCATTACGGCTGGCGTGTCGCGCTTGGCCTTGTCTGCGTCATGCTCGGCGTCGCCGCCTTCGCCGTGCTGATGGTGATGCGCGACCGGCCGAGCGACGTCGGTCTGCGTCCGTTCGGCGACGAAGGCACCACGCCGCTCCCCGCGCCGCCGCCGGCCAATGCGCCGATCATGGCGGCCGCGCTCGGCACGCTGCGCGATTCCTCGAAGTCGTCGGTGTTCTGGATCCTGTTCGCGACCTTCTTCGTCTGCGGCGCCTCGACCAACGGCCTCGTCCAGGTGCACCTGATCCCGATGTGCCTCGACTACGGCATCCCGCAGGTGCAGGCCGCGAGCCTGCTCGCGGCGATGGGCATCTTCGATTTCTTCGGTACCATCATCTCGGGCTGGCTGTCGGACCGCTTCGACAATCGTCGGCTGCTGTTCTGGTATTACGGCTTGCGCGGGCTGTCGCTGCTCTATCTGCCGTACTCCGACTTCACGTTCTACGGGCTGTCGCTGTTTGCGATGTTCTACGGGCTCGACTGGATCGCAACCGTGCCGCCGACGGTGCGCCTGACCGCGCAGCGCTTCGGCGCCGAGCGCGCCAATCTGGTGTTCGGCTGGATCTTTGCCGGCCACCAGCTCGGCGCCGGCGCGGCCGCGTTCGGCGCCGGGCTGTCGCGCACGCTCTATGCGAGCTATCTGCCGGCATTCTTCATCGCCGGCGCGCTCTGCGTGATCGCCGCGCTGAGTGTGCTGGCGATCTCGCGGCCGCAGCCCAAGGTCGCGCCGGAGGCGAAACCGGTCGCGGCCTGATCGAGCCTCGCTGCGTGCTACTCCGCGGCGAGACCGGTCGGTACCGCCGCGCCTGCGACTTCCTTGTTGTAGTCGTGCACGACGCAGCCGAACGGCAGCGTCAAATCGGCGATGTAATGATGCGCGCCGACGACGCGCTTGACCGGGAAATCCGCGACCGGTGCGTTGACGTGCGGCACGAGATGCAGCCGGCCGGGTCCGATCCACGATCCCTTGACGGCGATGTCGGTCAGATTGATCGCAACCAGCTGGCAGATCTCGAGATGGCCGTCGACGCCGGGGATCATCTTCAGATTGATTTGCGTCTTCGACAGCGTTGCGCGGGTGATGTTGCCATTGCCCGCCATGCTCTCGTGCTTGTAGCCCATCGTGCCCATCGCGACGAGCTGGCCGGCATATTCCAGCGTGCCGGTCAGCGTGTCCTTGACGATCTCGAGCTTGGGATGGGCGTATTTCTTCGGAAAGCCCCAGATCTCGCGGCCAGCCGCGATCGGCGGATCATCGTCGAGATACATCTGACAGACGAAGTTGACCTCTTCGCCATGTAGCCGCGCGGGGATCACGAGGCCGGACTCGGTGTAGCTGCCGAAGCCGGAGCTGTCGGGCATCTTGATCCATTCGTAATGCACGATCGCCTGCTCGATCGGCTCCAGCGGCTCAGGCAGACCGGCGCGGATCAATTCCGGATCGGTCTCATAGGTGATGACAAGGAATTCGCGATCGATGAAGCGGTAAGGGCCGGCGGGATAGCTCGGACCGGCAGCCGGCATGGACGGAAGCTTGAGCAGATCTTCCCTGCGCATCGCGATAACCCCCTGTTCGGAAATATTGCGCGGAGGCTAGCGGCCGAGATTGACAGCGATATGAGGGATTTCCGTCACGGGCATGACCCACGTGTCGCTGATCAGGCCAATGCTAACCATGCAGGCAGGCATGGCGGATGCGCCGTGCGCCGGCGCGGCATTTGTCATCACGGCGTCATCGGCACCCTGAATTCTCGCCGCAATTTTTTTTGGAGTGCCTGATATGGACGCGCATACCCCTCATCTCGACGATATCGATCACGCGACGCCCGGCTGGCGTCCCGAAGGATGCGATCGCGTGGCCCTGGTTCTACAGGGCGGCGGCGCGCTCGGCGCCTATCAGGCCGGCGTCTATCAGGCGCTGCACGAATCCAATATCGAGCCCGACTGGGTCTGCGGCGTCTCGATCGGCGCGATCAACTCGGCGATCATCGCCGGCAATCCCCCTGAGAAGCGGCTGGAGCGGCTGCACACATTCTGGGATCGCATCACCGGCCGCAAGATCTGGCATCACACCCCGGACGGCGACATCTTCCGCAAGGCGCGCAATTTCACGAGTTCATGGCTGACGACGACGCTGGGGCAACCGGGCTTCTTCACCCCGCACCAGACCAATCCGTGGCTCAGCCCGGCCGGCGCGCGCACCGCCACCAGCTACTACGACACCACACCGCTGCGTGAATCGCTGCTCGAGCTGGTCGATTTCGACCGCATCAATTCCAAGAAGATGCGCTTTGCGGTCGGCGCGGTGAACGTGCTGTCCGGCAACTTCATCTATTTCGACAATGCCCATGACGAGATCATCCCCGAACACATCATGGCGAGCGGCGCACTGCCGCCGGCGCTGCCGATGGTGAAGGTGGGGACCGATCATTTCTGGGACGGCGGCATCGTCTCCAACACGCCGCTGCAGCATCTGCTCGACCAGGACGACAACATGAACTCGCTGGTTTTCCAGGTCGACCTGTTCTCGGCGCGCGGCGCGCTACCGCGCGACATCCAGGACGTGATGGCCCGCCACAAGGACATCATGTATTCGTCGCGCACCCGCTACAACACCGACGTCTACCGCAAGACCTACAATCTACGCACCGCCCTGCACAACGCGCTGGTGAAAATCCCCGACGATCATCTGTCGGAGGACCAACGCCAGCTCAAGAAGGCGAACAGCAGGCTGCCGGGGATCACGTTGCTGCAGCTGATCTATCAGCAGAAGGCCTATGAGGGCGACGCCAAGGACCACGAATTCTCCGGCACCTCGATGCGCGAGCACTGGGCCAGCGGACACGAGGACACCAAGCGCTCGCTGAAGCGGCGCGACTGGATCAAGATGCCAGAGAACGGCATGGGCATCGTGATCCACGACGTGCATCGGGAGAGCGAGTAATTACGTGTCGTCATTGCGAGGAGCGAAGCGACGCAGCAATCCATACCTCAGCAGATGGTGACATGGATTGCTTCGCTGCGCTCGCAATGACGATTGGGAGAGCCCTTACGGCCGCGTCGACATGTTGCTCGGCGGTCCCGCCTTGCGGATCGGCTCGGCGAGACGCGCGAACTCGCAGAGCAGCGAGCGCGTCTTGCGCGGATCGATCACCTCCTCGACCCAGAACTTCTCGGCCGAGCGGAACGGCGAACGCAGCTTGTTGAGGCGATCCTCGATCTCGCGCAGCTTGGCCGCGGGATCGGCGGCCGCATCGATCTCGGCGCGATAGGCGGCCTCGATACCGCCCTCGAGCGGCAGCGAGCCCCAATAGGCCGACGGCCAGGCATAGCGCATCGAGAAGCGGTTAGCCGGCTGATGCACCACACCGGCGACGCCGAACGCGTTGCGGATGATGATGGTGCACCACGGCACGGTGCTCTGGTTGACCGCCGCCATCGCGCGCACGCCGTGGCGGATGGTCGCCGACTTCTCCGCCTCGAGCCCGATCATGAAGCCCGGACAGTCCATCAGATAGACCACCGGCAGATGGAAGGTCTCGGCGAAGTCGACCCAGCGGATCACCTTCTGGCAGGCGTCCGCGGTCCACGAGCCGCCGTAGTGGAAGGGATCGCTGGCGAGCAACAGCACTGCCCTGCCTTCGATCCGCGCCAACCCGGTGATCACAGGCCGGCCGAAATTGCCGGCGACCTCGAAGAACGAGCCCTTGTCGACGACCGCATCGATGATCGGCCGCATCTTGTAGACCTGCTTGCGGTTGCGCGGCACGGCCTTCAGCAGCGATTCCTCGGCACGTTCCGGATCGTCGGTGCAGGGGATCGTCGGCGGCAGATCGTAGACCGACGCCGGCAGATAGGACAGGAAGCGTCTGGCGTAGTCGAACGCCTCCTCTTCCGTCTCGACGGCCTGATCGATTGCGCCGGCGCGGGTCTGGATGTCGGCGCCGCCGAGCTCCTGCTTGGTCAGATCCTGACCCAAACGCTTCACCACCGGCGGACCGGCGACGAACATCGCGGAGCTCTTGGTCATGACCGAGTAATGCGTGGCCGCCAGCCGGGCGGCGCCGAGGCCCGCCACCGAGCCGAGGCCGAGACCAACCACAGGGACGCGCGCCAGATTGGCGGTCGTGTACCAGTACCAGCGTGTGCCGCCGACGCCGCCGGGCAGATTGGCCGCGCCCCTGGTCTCGATCGTCTTCACCGAGCCGCCGCCGCCGGAGCCCTCGATCACGCGGACGATCGGCAGCCGGAAGTCATGCGCCATCTCCTCCGCCATCAACGGCTTGGCGGAAATCGATGCATCGGCCGAGCCGCCGCGCACGGTGAAATCGTCGCCGACCACGACCACGGTGCGGCCGTCGACCCTGGCGCGGCCGAATACGCAGTTCGCCGGCGTCAGATGCTTGAGTTCGTTACTCTCGTCGTATTCGGCGATGCCGGAGATGGCACCGACCTCGTGGAAGCTGTTCTGGTCGACGAGCTTGTCGATGCGCTCACGAACCGTGAGCCGGCCCTGGTCGCGTTGCCGCTTGACCTTGTCAACGCCTCCCATCTCCCGCGCGAACGCTTCGCGCCGGGCGAGGTCGTCGAGTTCCGGCTTCCAGTTCATTCATTGCCTCCGTCTTGATGATTTTGTTGTTGTTATGGGCGGCCACCGGAAGCGACTTGCGTTCGATCCGATTGCTGAAGATGTCGCCGTCGGCGCCTTCAAGCAGGCTGCCGACCGCGGCGGCGAGGTGGACCATCAGCGGCGCGACCTCGCGATGCAGCCGCTGCTCGTCATACATCGCCGAGAGCAGGCCGATCGTGGTGACCACATAGGTCTGGTATTGCGGTGACCACAGCGGCACCGCGACGCCGTTGATGTGCGGGCTCCAGAGGCCGCAGGCGACGACGTAGCCGTGCTCCTGCAAGTGGCGGCGATTGGCCGCGATGCGCGGAGTCAGCATCTTGGCGCTGTCCGGCAGTTCGCCTTCCATCTCTGATATCAGCGCATCGCCGATCGCGGGATCGAGGGCTGCGGTATAGGCGTGGCCGGCGGCGGTGGTCGCCATCGAGATCCGGCTACCGGTGGCTTCATGCAGCCCGAGCGCGTTCGCCGCGCGGGCGAACTCCAGATAGACCAGATGAAAGCGGTCGGGGATCACGAAGCCGACGGTGCCGGGCAACTGATCCGCGACATCCTGCAAGCGCAGCCGGATCAGGTTGCGAAGCTGCAGCCCCTTCATCATCGACGTGCTCATCGCGACCGCGCTCGGGCCGATGCGGTATTTCTGGTCGCGCGGCAGATAGACGAGCTGTCCCATCCGCGTCAGCGTGTGCGTCAAGCGCGACACTGTCGAACGCGGCAGGCCACAGCGGTTCGAGATTTCGAGATTGCCGAGCCGGGCTTCATGTCCCTCGAAGCACCGCAACACATCAAACGCGCGCGACACCACCTGGATGACATCGCCATCGCCAGTCTCGCTGGCGAGCATTCCCTGCCGGCTAAGCCGTTCCGAGCGCCGTCCCATCTTGTTTGGCTCCATTCCGTCCTGCGGAATAAAATTCCACTTGCAGAAGAAGCTACCTCAGGCAATCTGCCGCCACAACAAAAAGCCGTTCGCCGGATGAAATTTCCGCAAGACGGTATCGGAGAGTGGAATGCCAGAGATCAAGGTTGTGACCGAAGTTGCCGGGCGCGTTTGCGCGCTTCCTGTTGAGGCCGGCAGCAGCATCGGCGATGGCGACGAGATCGCGTTCGTCGAAGCGATGAAGATGGAGATACCGGTCACATCGACCGCGGCAGGAAAAATCAAGTCGATTCTAGTCAGCATTGACGACGTCATCGCCGAAGGCCAGGCCGTCGCGATCGTCGAGACCTGACGGCGGACCGTCCGGCCGCCCCTGCGGACGAAATTCCCACGTGCCTCGTCCTCCGACGGCCACTTCTCTGGAGCAGCGCCGCGTCGGACGCTACTTTGCTTGCGAAACATTTCCGAGCGAAAAGTTTCGCATAACGAAACAAATACCGAGCAATCGCTCGCTTTGTGATCATCGGTTCGGAGACCACAGCGGTCGAATGGCCTCCGATCCGGACCGGTCGCCTCACGCCTGACGTCGGTGCGCGCTCAGTTGCGCGCGCCCCGATTGCGTTGCACAACAAGAGGCGATGAAACGATCGCCTCCTCCCGTCACCGCCACCACCACGGCCTGGTCCAGTTCGAAGCCGCCGCTGCTGCGGTTTCTGCACGCTTGTTACGCAGACTTCCTGCCGGAGGCCAGCGGCGCGGTGGCCGACTACATCCCGGAGCTCGGCAAGGCCGACCCTGCCCATTTTGGCATCAGCCTTGCGACGCTCGACGGCCATGTCTATGAGGTCGGCGACACCAGGGTACCCTTCACCATCCAGTCGATGTCAAAACCGTTCGTGTTCGCACTGGCGCTCGACACGCTCGGCGCCGAACGGGTGGAGAGCGTGATCGGCGTCGAGCCGTCCGGCGACCCGTTCAATTCGATCCGGCTCAATGCCCAGAACCATCCATTCAATGCGATGGTCAATGCGGGCGCGATCGCCTGCTCCGGGCTGCTCCATGCCGACAAGGGCGACGGCGCGTTCGACTATATCCGCCAGGCGCTCGGCCGCTTCGCCGGCCGCGAGCTCGACGTCGACGAGGCGGTCTACGCCTCCGAGAGCGCCACCGGCGACCGCAACCGGGCGATCGGCTATCTCTTGCGCACCAACAGCGTGATCACAGAAAACGTGCCCGCGGTGCTCGACGTCTATTTCCGGCAATGCGCCATCCTCGTCACCGCGCGCGATACCGCCGTGATGGCGGCGACGCTGGCCAACCGCGGCATCAATCCGCTGACCGGCGAGCAGGTGGTGACGCCCTACGCGATCGCACGCACGCTGTCGGTGATGACCTCGTCGGGCATGTACGACTACGCCGGCGAATGGATCTACCGCGTCGGCATCCCCGCCAAGAGCGGCGTCGGCGGCGGCATTTTGGCGGCGCTGCCGGCGCGGCTCGGGCTCGGCAGCTACTCGCCAAAGCTCGACAAGCACGGCAACAGCGTGCGCAGCATCAAGGTCTGCGAGGCGTTGTCGGCGCATTACGACCTGCACATGCTGAACCGCAGCGACGACGCCCGCCACAGCATCATCGCCGACTACAACATCGGCAAGAACCCGTCGCGGCGGGTGCGGCGGCCGCAGGAGCAGGAGATCCTGGCAAGGCACTTCCAGGAGGTGCGCGTGATCGAGCTGGTCGGCACGCTGTCGCTCTCCAATGTCGACTATGTCTCGCGCCGCCTCGCCGGCAGCCCGCGACCGGAGCTCGTGATCTTTGACCTGCGCCGCGTCACCGCGACGACCCGCGCCGGTGCCCGGCTGGTGGCGGAATCCTTCCAGGAACTCGCCGAGCTTGGCGTCACCGTGATCCTCTCCGGCATCAAGCGGACCTCGCGTGAATGGACCACGATCAGCGAGTGGACCAACCGGCTCGGCAACATCAGGGATTTCTATCTGCTCGACACCGCGATCGAATGGGCCGAGGACCAGATCGTCTACCGCTATGGCGGCTCGATCGATTTCCTCGAGACGACGGAGCTGTCCGAGCAGCCGCTGCTCGCGGGATTGAGTGGGGCTGAGATCGCCGATCTCACCACGCTCTGCGCGGTCAGGACCTACCAGCCCAACGAGAAGATCGTTGCCGCGGGCAGTGAGGCGACATCGCTGTTCTTCCTGCGCAGCGGCGTGGTCCACGTCACCCTGCCCGACGGCATCCGGCTCGCGACGCTGACCGCCGGCATGGCGTTCGGCGAGATGGCGCTGCTGGAGCCGAAGCGCTCGGCGGACGTGATCGCCGACATGTCGGTCTCCGCCTATGAGGTGGCGATCAAGGATTTCGAGCACTTCCGCGAGCAGCACCCGCGCGCCGGCGAGCGGATCATGCGCAACCTCGCGCAGATCCTGGCCGAGCGGCTGATCGTGGCGAATGCGAAGGTCGATCTCCTGACGTCGGGGTAGGTCTTGCTTCCCCCTCTCCCCGTTCTTACGGGGAGAGGGCTGGGGTGAGGGGCTGCTTCAGCAAAATAACTTCGAGCGGGACTCGCGGAGACTCCCCCTCACCCGGACCGCATTCCGCTTCGCTTCATGCGCTCCGGCCTCTCCCCGCAAGCGGGCGAGGCGAAGAACTCCGCGGCGCGAGCCGTTCAGCTCACTACATCCGTCACCGGCTGCATGTCGATCTCGAACGTCTCGAGAAATTTCGACGTCATGATGTAGAAGCCGACCGAGAGCTGCAGCTCGATCAACGCGGCTGGCGTCAACAGTGCTGCGATCGCCTTGAAGGTCGCATCCGTCGGCTTCTTCAGCTTGACGATCTCGTCGGTGAAGGTCAGCGCCGCGCGCTGCACCTCGTCGAAGCAGTTCGCCGACTGCCAGTTCTCCAGCGCGGCGTTCTGCTCGTCGGTGACGCCGACGTTCTTTCCGATGCGCTTGTGCGCGACGATCTCGTAAGGCGCCTCGCAGAGAATCCCGGTGCGCGTGATCGCGAGTTCGCGCACGATCGGATCGAGCTCGCCCTTGTGGCGGATCGCGCCGCCGAGCCGGCAATATTGCTCAAAGTAGCTCGGCGAATGCGCCATCATGCGAAAGATGTTGGCGTTGCGGTTCTTGTCGAGGATCTCGCGGGTGCGCGGGCTTGCCTTCGCGGGATCGGAGTAGTCGATACGGGCCATTTCCTAACCTTGATCTTGCTGTCGTTTCTGTCGGATTTCGAAACAGTATCTGCCGGCCGTCGCAGGAGCAACACGCGCGAGTCAAATTGCCGCCGCATTCCCAGACAACCCTGACACAGTCGATATTCGCTGAGTGGGGACTCGTCAAAAGCGAATGCTCGACGCGGGGTGTTCCGAGTACAAAATCTGGCCGTCGTGCGCGCAATTTGCGCAACGATGAGTCACGCCCAAGTCTAGGGGAAACGCATGAAGGAAGCCACCAAGAGGGCGGCCTCGGAAGCGCTTGCGCAAATGCTGGCGGTGACGGCGTTGCTCGTCATCGCCAGCTTTGTCTTTTACTGGCGATAGTATCCGTAAACTATGAGGGGCAAGAGCGAACCAATTCAGCCTGGTCTCGCGTTCTGACTGGATCGTTCAGCCCCTCATTTTGCCTTTGCGAAATACGGAACCAGCCGTCCCGCGAATTGCGTGAAGCGCGCCAAGACCTTGTCGCCGATGGCGAGGTCGTTGTCGCCGTGAGCCATCATGCGAAAGCCCTCGTCGGCATCCACCAGCACGATGTTGTAGGGCACGTGCGCCCGCGTCTCCGGCGTTGCGGCACGACATACCAGCGACGTCGCATACACCGTCCCTGCTCCGCTCGCGCGACGCTCGGCGAGATCAGGCGAGCCGCAGGCCGCGCAGAAGCTGCGGCGGAAGTATTGCCGCACGCCGCAGGCGTTGCAGGTCTGGTAGATGATGGCTTCCGCGCCCTTGGTCCAGTCAGCGATCGGTCCGCTCATCGCACACGCTCCAGGAACATGCTGACATGCGAGGACAGCACGCCGCCGTCGCCATGCAGCAGCGCAACCGAGGCGTCGCGGACCTGACGGTGGTCGGCGCGGCCGGTCATCTGCAGATGGGTCTCGACCAGATGCGCCATCGCGCCACCGACACCGCAATGGCCGTAGCTGAGCAGGCCGCCATGAGTGTTGAGCGGCATCTCGCCATCCTGATTGAAATAGCCGGCGCGCACCCGCGCGGCCGCCTCGCCGCGCTTGGCGAGGCCAAGATCTTCCAGCAGTATCGCCAGCGTGATCGTGAAGCTGTCGTAGACCGCAGCGTAACGCACATCTGATATCGCGATACCCGATGCTGCTTTCGCCTTCGCGATCGAAATCTCCGCACCGAGTTCGCTCAATGCGGGCGCGGCCGCGATGTGCTGATGGGTATGCGCCTGGGCGCAGCCGCGGACGCGAACCCGCCGCTCGCCGGTCGGTTCGCGGCTGATCACGCAGGCGGCGCCGCCGTCGGACACCGGACAGCAGTCCAACAGCTTGAGCGGCATTGCCACCGGCTTCGAGGCCATCACCTCGGCAACCGTGATCGGTTCGTGGAATTGCGCGCCGGGGTGCGTCAGGGCGTGCTTGCGCATCAGCACCGCGAACTCGGCGAGGTCTTCCTGCGTGAGGCCGTACTCATGCATGTAGCGCGTCGCGACCAGGCCGTAATAGGCCGGGATCGTCGGCCCCAGTGTCACCTCGTAATCGGGATGGCCAACCTGGGCCAATGCCTGGATCGAGGCGTCGCGGCTCTGGCCGGTCAGCCGGTTCTCGCCACCGACCACCAGCACGTGTTTTGCAACACCCGCGTCGACGAGATGATGCGCCAGCATGGTCATCGCGAGGCCCGTGGCGCCGCCGACCTGCACGGCGTGGGCATAGGACGGACGAATACCGAAATGCTCGGCAAATACCGTGGCCAGCATGATGTGCGGCGAAACGGTGGAATAGCCGCAGAGGATGCCGTCGATGTCGGAGCGCGTCAGCCCGGCATCCGATATCGCAAGCTCGGCCGCCTTGCTCATCAGGTCGAGCGAGGACAGGCCCTCATGCTTGCCGTAGGACGTGAGGCCGACGCCGGTGACGAAGCTCATCCCTTGACCTCCCCTTGCAAGGGGGAGGTCGGCGCGCGCGAGCAAGCCGGGTGGGGATCTGTCTCCGCACCATCGCTCTCGCCTGTGGCTGACCCCCACCCTGCCCTCCCCCTTTCAGGAGGAGGGAATAGAAAGCGTTGTCTGCGCCAAGCCGACCTCATCAATACGACTTCGGAAGGCCGAGCACCTTCTCGCCAATGAAGCTGAGGATGAGCTGCGGGCTGATCGGCGCGATGCGCGGGATCAGCGACTCCCGGAAATAGCGCTCGACGTGATACTCCTTGGCATAGCCGAAGCCGCCATGGGTCATTACCGCCTGCTCGCAGGCGTGAAAGCCGGCTTCCGCCGCGAGATATTTTGCCGCGTTCGCGGCGGGGCCGCAGGGCAGGTTCTGGTCGTATTGCCAGCCGGCGCGCAGCACCATCAGCCAGGCAGCCTCGAGCTCCATCCAGCACTTCGCGAGCGGATGCTGGATCCCCTGGTTCATGCCGATCGGACGGTTGAACACGATGCGACCCTTGGCGTATTCCGACGCCCGCTTCAGCCCGATCTGGCCGAGGCCAACGGCTTCGGCCGCGATCAGGATGCGCTCGGGGTTCATGCCGTGCAGGATGTATTCGAACCCGCGCCCTTCCTCGCCGATGCGGTCCTCGACCGGAATCTCGAAATTCTCGAAGAACAGCTCGTTGGAGTCGACCGGCTTGCGGCCCATCTTCTCGATCTCGTGCACGGTGACACGCTTGCGATCGAAATCGGTATAGAACAGGCTGAGGCCGTGGGTCGGGCTGCGCACCTCCTCCAGCGGCGTGGTGCGCGCGAGCAGCAGGATCTTGTTGGCGACCTGCGCGGTCGAGATCCACACCTTCTGGCCGTTGACGATGTATTTGTCGCCCTGGCGCACGGCGCGGGTCTTGAGCTGCGTGGTGTTGAGGCCGGTGTTGGGCTCGGTCACCGCGAAACAGGATTTGTCGCGGCCGTCGATGATCGGCGGCAGCATGCGCTGACACTGTTCCTTGGTGCCGAACACGACGACAGGATTGAGCCCGAACACGTTCATATGCACGGCCGACGCGCCGGACATGCCGGCACCGGATTCGGAAATCGTGCGCATCATGATCGCGGCATCGGTGACGCCGAGGCCGGAGCCGCCATATTCCTCGGGGATGCAGATGCCGAGCCAGCCGGCATCGGCCAGCGCGCGATGAAAGTCGGCCGGATAGCCGCCTTCCTTGTCCTTCTTCAGCCAGTAGGCCTCGTCAAAGCGCGTGCAGATTTTTGCCACCGCGTCACGGATCGATTCCTGGTTGGCGGAGAGTGCGAAATCCATCTGTCGTCTCCTATGCCTTCACCACTTTGGCCGCGCCGTCGCGCACCATCGCCGCGATCTCGTCGGTGGAGAAACCCGCCTCCCGCAAAATCTCCGCGCTGTGCTCGCCGAGCCGCGGCGCCAGCCGGCTCGGCTCGACCTTGGTCTCCGACCAGCGCGCCGACGGCGTCATGCTGCGGATGCGGCCCTCGGTCGGGTGATCGACCACGGGGAAGACGCCGGTCGCGACCATATGCGGGTCCTGCAGCAGGCTCTCGAGATCGTGCATCGGCATCACGGGCACGTCGGCCTTCTCGAGGATCTCGTTCCACTCGGCCGTGGTCTTGGTCTGCAGGATGCGCGCGAGCTCGGCGTACACGACATCAATGTTGGTGGCGCGGCCGGCGAAGGTCGCGAATTTCGGATCGCTGCGCAGATCGTCGCGGCCGGTCGCCTTGAAGAAATTCTCCCACTGCTTGTCGTTGTAGACGATCACGCAGATGTAGCCGTCCAGGGTCTTGTAGGGCCGCCGGTCCGGCGACAGATGCCGCGCATAGCCGCCCTTGTCGAGCGGCGGATCGTAGGTCAACCCGCCCATATGGTCGCCCATCACGAAACCGGCCATGGTCTCGAACATCGGAATGTCGACGCGCTGGCCCTGCCCGGTGCGATCGCGATGCACGAGGCTCGCGCAGATCGCGCCGACCGCGGTGAGGCCGACGATACGATCGACCAGCGCATTCGGCACATAGCGCGGCACGCCGTCCGAGGTCTGCGCCATCAGCGCCGGCAGCGCGGTGGCGCCCTGGATCAGGTCGTCATAGGCGGGCTTGGCTGCGTATGGTCCCTCCTGGCCGAAGCCGAACACGCCGGCATAGATCAGCCTTGGATTGACCTTGGCGACGACGTCGTAACCGAGTTGCAGCCGCGCCATCGCCTGGGGCCGCACATTGTAGACCAGCACATCCGCCTGCGCGATCAGCCGCAGCACGGCCTCGCGCCCCGCCGGTTTCTTCAAGTCGAGGCAGACCGAACGCTTGCTGCGGTTGGTGTTGAGGAACACCGGTCCCATGCCGGGATGCCGTGTCGGACCGATCTGCCGCGTCACGTCGCCATCAGGCGATTCCACCTTGATGACATCGGCGCCGTAGTCGCCGAGCATCTGGGTGGCATAGGGTCCCATCAGCACGGTCGTCATGTCGACGACCTTGATACCCTGCAGTGGTCCCATCGTCCTGTTTGCTCCCGGATGTCCTGGTTACGCAGCTAGTAACGGGAGCTCTTCGCCGAGATCAAGCTGCGCCGGGCGTATGGGCGTATGCGCGACAGCGGCCGGATCGTTTCCGCGCGGCGGAACGCAGGGCGGGCAAGACGCAGCCCACCGCCGGCCCGATGCCGGTTACTGCCCGGTCATCGCCTCGCGCGCCTTCAAGAGCTTTTCCAGTTCCGCGTTCTGCTGCTCGAGCCGCTCGGCGATGCGCTCCTCGACTTCGGCGCCCGCAGCACCTGCGGCCTGCTCGATCAGCTGCCGGATATTGTCCCGGAGGATTGCGATGCGATCGTTCACTTCCGACAGCGACAGAGACGTCTCGATACCCATGGTCCGTTCTCCCGGTGACAAGGCGCAGGCAGCTTAGCGCGACGGGAGGCGGCGGCCTATCCCTTAACGGCTTACCCTAATCCCTGCTGTGCATGGGGTTGTTTTCGATGTTTTCGATTTGGCCCGGCCTGATCGCGCCTTAGCCCATGCCATTGGCGATCATCTCCCGCAGCGCGGTCTTCAGCACCTTGCCATAATTGTTCTTCGGCAGCGCATCGAGATAGACATAGCGCTTCGGCCGCTTGAAGCGGGCGATCGAGGCAAGGCAATGCGCGTCGAGCCTGCCGTCATCGGCGGTGGCCCCGCCCTCCAGCACGACGCAGGCGACGACGATCTCGCCCCATTCCGGATCCGGCACGCCGATCGCCGAGACCTCGCGGACGTCAGGATGGGTCAGCAGCGCTTCCTCGACCTCGCGCGGATAGATGTTGGTGCCGCCGGAGATGATCACGTCCTTGGAGCGGTCCGACAGCGTCAGGAAGCCGTCGGCATCGAGCCGGCCGACATCGCCGGTGCGCAGCCAGCCGTCCTTCAGCGTCTCGGCATTGGCCTTTGGATTGTTCCAGTAGCCCAGCATCACGGTTAAGCCCTTGACCTCGATCTCGCCGGTCTCGCCTGCGGGCAGCGGCTTGCCATCCTTGCCGGTGATGCGCACGGTGACGACGCTCTGCGCGGTGCCGACCGAAGCCAGCCGTTCGAGATAGCGCGGATGATCACTCGCGCGGTGCCAGTCGCGCGACAGCGCCGTGATCGTCATCGGCGACTCGCCCTGGCCATAGATCTGCACGAAACGCTGGCCCATGGTCGCGATCGCATCGGTGATGTCGGCCGTGTACATCGGCCCGCCACCATAGATGATGGTGCGCAGTCCCTCGCCGTTCTCGCCGCGCTTCTTCGCGGCATCGACCAAACGGCGCACCATGGTGGGTGCCGCGAACATCACGACATTGTCGAGTTGCCGGCCGAGGTTGAGCACCTCGTCCGGATCGAAGCCGCCGGACTCCGGAACGACGTGGCGGCCGCCCATCCGGACATGCGGGAAATTGTAGAGACCTGCGCCATGTGAGATCGGCGCCGCATAGAGCGAGGCATCGTTCGGCGTCGCAGGATCGACGTCGGCAAGATAGCACAACGACATCGCAACCAGATTGCCGTGGCTGAGCATCACGCCCTTGGGACGGCCGGTGGTGCCCGAGGTGTAGAACAGCCAGGCGAGGTCGTTGCTTTGGCGCGGCAATGGCGTGGGCGCGCCGTCACGGTTTCGCATCGCCTTGTAGGCATCGCTGTCAACCGACAGCATGGTCATGCCGGCGGGGCAATCGTCCTTCGCTTCGGTCAGCGCCCCGATCGTGTCGTCGGACACGAAAGCCAGTTTGGCGCCGCCATTGCCGCAGATCCATGCCGCCTCGCGGCCGTGCAGCTTGGCGTTGATCGGGATCGCCGCGGCGCCGATCCACCAGATGCCATAGAGGCATTCGAGATATTGTGTGCAGTTCGTCGCAAACAGCGCGATGCGGTCACCGGCGGCAATGCCGTGATCGCGTGCCAGCGCCGCCCCGATCGAGGCGGCGCGGCGGGCAAAGGTCGCATAATCAGCGTCGAGGTCGAAGCCGGTCAGCAGCGCCGGCGCGTCGGGACGCGCCCGCGCCGTCGCCGCCAGCCATTCGGCAATGTTCAAGCTACTTCGCCGGCTCGAGGATCGAGACGTAGTTGGCGACCGCAGCGCCGCCCATGTTGAAGATGCCACCGATCTGCGGGTTCTTGAGCTGCATGCCCTCGGGCGCTTGCCCTGCGAGCTGCATCGCGCTCATCACGTGCATGGAGACGCCGGTGGCGCCGATCGGATGCCCCTTGGCCTTGAGGCCGCCGGACGGATTGACCGGCAGCTTGCCGTCCTTCTGGGTCCAGCCTTCCATGATCGCGCGCGCGCCCTGGCCCTTCGGCGTCAGGCCCATCGCTTCATATTCGATCAACTCGGCGACGGTGAAGCAGTCGTGGGTCTCGACGAAGGAAAGATCGGAGAGCTGCAGGCCGGCCTTTTGCAGCGCGCGCTGCCAGGCGGTGGTGCAGCCCTCGAACTGCAGGATGTCGCGCTTCGACATTGGCAGGAAGTCCTGCGCATGCGCGGTAGCGCGGATGTTGACCGCCTTGCCCATGCTCTTGGCGGTCTCGGCGTCGGTCAGCACCAGCGCGGCGGCGCCGTCGGACACCAGCGAGCAATCGGTGCGCTTCAAGGGACCGGCGACGAACGGGTTCTTGTCGCTCTCGGCGCGGCAGAACTCGAAGCCGAAATCCTTGCGCATCTGAGCGTAGGGGTTGGCGACGCCGTTCTTGTGGTTCTTGGCGGCGATCATCGCCAGCGCATCCGACTGGTCGCCGTATTTCTGGAAATAGGCCTGCGCGATCTTGCCGAATACGCCCGCGAAGCCGCCGACCGTGTCGCCGTCCTCAGGCAGATAGGACGCCTTCAAGAGGTTCTTGCCGATCTCCGGACCCGGCGTCCGCGTCATCTGCTCGACGCCGACGACCAGCACGATCTTCGCAGCTCCGGCTTCGATGGCGCGGATGCCCTGGTGCACGGCGGCCGATCCGGTCGCGCAGGCGTTTTCGACACGCGTGGCGGGCTTGAAGCGCAGCGCCGGATTGGCCTGCAGCACCAGTGACGCCGTAAAGTCCTGCGGCGAGAAGCCGGCGTTGAAGTGGCCGAGCATGATCTCGTCGACGTCGGAAGCGGCGATGCCGGCATCAGCGAGCGCCTCGTTGGCGACCTTGACGACGAGGCTCTCGACGGTCTCCGCGTCAAACTTTCCGAATGGCGTGTGCGCCCAACCCACGATGCTGGCTGTCATGGCCGTATCTCCCTGTTCGTGTTCGGGAGTTATGTAGCGTATCTTCAGGCGGCTTTCAGCGTTTTCATCGCCTTCGCGCACATGGCGGTTATGCCCGCCCAGTTGCCGGCGCGGATATCGGCCGCCGGGCACAGCCAGGAACCGCCAACCGCGAGCACATTGGGCTCGGCAAGCCAGGTCGCCGCGTTGGCCTCGCCAATGCCACCGGTCGGGCAGACCCTGACATTTGGGAATGGACCGGCCAAGGCCCGCAGTGCCTTGATACCGCCGGCCTGCTCGGCTGGGAAGAATTTGACGACGTCAAAGCCGTGCGCCAGTGCCTGCATCAGCTCGGAGGCGGTCGCGATCCCCGGCGCGAAAGGCAGCCGGCTGGTGGCGACCGCCTTCAACAGCTCGGGCGTCGCGCCCGGGCTGATGCCGAATTTGGCGCCGAGCGCCTCGGCGCGCGCCAGATCGTCGCCATTGAGGATGGTGCCGATCCCGACCACGGCATCGGGCACCTCGGCGATGATGGCCTTGGCCGCATCGACCGCGACCGCCGTCCGCAGCGTCACCTCAAGCGTCCGGACGCCGCCCGCGACCAGCGCATTGGCGAGCGGAACCGCATCGGCAAGCCGCTCGATGGTCAGCACCGGGATCACGGTGGCCTGACGGATCAGCTCGGCGATCTGCTCCTGCTTCGATGTCGTTGTCATTGCGAGGCCTTGCGGGATGGTGGGGGACGAGGCGCTTTCTTCGGCGGCATGGCGTATCGGGGGATGATCGCACCGGGATAGCACACCACGACGCTGGCCAGACGATGGCCGGCGCGCGCCGCCTCCTCGGGCTCGGCGCCGCCGAGCCGCGCGGCGAGATAGGCTGCGGCAAAACTGTCGCCGGCCGCCGTGGTATCGACCACCGGCTGGATCAGCGGCTCGGCCCTCACCTCGCGCGTTCCGCCGGCAGAGCGCACGATGCAGGCGGGCTCGGCCAGCTTCAGCACGACCTCGGGGCTCGGGATGCCGGCGAGCAGTGCGGTGTTGCCCTCGCCGGGATAGAGCGGCGCCAGATCCTCGGTCGAGGCCAGCACGATATCGGCGGTCTCGAATGCGCTGCTGAAGACTGTTCGCGCGACATTCAGGTCCGGCCAGCCGCGGGCGCGGAAATTGGTGTCGAACGCGAAGCGCGTGCCCAGCAGCCGCGCGCGCTTCAGCGCGGCCATGAGGCGGTCCCTCCCATCCTCGCGCAGGATCGAGAGCGTGATCGCCGAGAGATAGACGATGTCGTAGGTCGCGAGCGAGTTCAGGAGGTCGGCCGTCTCGGGCAGGTCCATCAGCTCACGCGCGGCGGCGCTGTCGCGCCAATGGAAGAAACGCCGTTCACCCTTGTCGTCGGTCTGGATCAGATAGAGCCCGGGCAGCTTGCCTGCCAAGCGCGCGACATGCTTGGTGCCGATGCCTTCGCTCGCCCAACTCGCGATCATCTCATCGCTCAGCACATCATCGCCGAGCGCGGTGATATAATCGATGTGGACGCCGAGCCGGGACAGATAGACGGCGGTGTTGAGCGTGTCGCCGCCAAAGGCGCGCGAATACAGACCTCCGGGCTGGCCGCCCGGAGCCTGGCGCAGCTCGATCATGCATTCGCCGATGCTGGCGACCCTTGTCATGCCAAGACCCGCGTGCCTGAGCGGAGCTAGGCGGCGAACTTGCCGCCCAGTTCGTCCTCGATGTGGATGCGGATGATGTCGTCGAACGTCTTCTCGGCCGTGGTGAAGCCGAGCTTCAGCGCGCGGTCGGTGACGAAATCGCGCGGCCAGCCCGAGACGATGCCGATGATGGTCGGATCGGGCACCCGCTTGATCCGCGCGGTGACGTTCTTGCCGGCGACCCGTTCCAGCGCCTCAATCTGCTCGCCGACGGTGACGGACATCCCGGGCATGCTGAGATTGCGCCGCGGCCCGATCGCATTGAGATCCATGGTACCGGCATGGACCAGGAAGCCGACCGCCGATTTCGGCGAGGCGTGCCAGTGCCGCACGTCCTCGGACACCGGCAGGATCGCCTCCTCACCCGCCAGCGGCTCGCGGATGATGTTGGAGAAGAAGCCGGACGCCGCCTTGTTCGGCTTGCCCGGACGCACACAGATCGTCGGCAGGCGGATCGAGATCCCGTCAAGTAGCCCCTTGCGGGTGTAGTCGTTGATCAGGAGCTCGCAGATAGACTTCTGCGTGCCGTAGCTGGTCAGCGGCGTATGGAAGAACTCGTCGCCGATCTTCTCCGGGAACGGCGCGCCGAACACCGCGATCGAGGAGGTGAACACCAGCCGCGGCTTGTAGCCGCCGCCGACGGCGCGGATCGCGTCGATCAAATAGCGGGTGCCGTCGAGATTGATCCGGTAGCCCTTGTCGAACTCGGCCTCCGCCTCGCCCGAGACGATCGCGGCGACATGGAAGATCACGTCCGGGCGCTCAGCGATCAGGGGCACGGCGGCGCCGGCATCGGCGAAATCGGAAGCGACAACATTGACCGGAATCGAGGCGTTGGCGGGCTTGGCCGGCGCGACCACGTCCTGCAAGGTCATCCTGCTGATGTCCTGCTTGCCGAGGCGGCCCTCGCGCAGCAGACGCTCGGTCAGCTTGCGGCCGACCATGCCGGCGGCGCCCAGAATCAGAATGTGCACGACCCTGCTCCTTTTCTTCTTCGAATTCAGCTGCGGGTCTTGCGCGCTTATTCCTTCACGGCACCCGTCATCGCCGAGACATAATGCTCAACGAAGAAGGCGTAAAGTATGACCAGCGGCAATGAGCCGACCAACGCTCCCGCCATCAGCGATCCCCATTTGTAGATATCGCCGTCGACGAATTCGTTGACGATGGCAACCGGCACCGTCTTGTTCGGTGTCGATTGCAGGAATGTCAGCGCATAGATGAACTCGTTCCAGCACAGAGTGAACGAGAAAATAAAGGCGGAGATCAGGCCGGGGATGGCCAGCGGCACGATGATCTTGACCAGGATCTGCCAGCGCGACGCGCCGTCGATCAGCGCGCACTCCTCGAGCTCATAAGGGATGGTCTTGAAATAGCCCATCAGAAGCCACGTCGAGAACGGGATGAGCAGCGTCGGATAGACCAGGATCAGCGACAAAGGCGAATCGAACAACCCATAGGCCTGGATCACCGACGCCAGCGGGATGAACAGGATCGATGGCGGCACCAGATAGGCGAAGAAGATCAGAACGCCGACGGCCTCCGCGCCCTTGAAGCGCAGCCGCGTGATCGCATAGGCCGACAGCACGCTGGCGACGATGGAAAGGAACGTCGCGCCGACCGCGACATACATCGTGTTCCAGAGCCAGCGCGGATACTGGGTCTCGAACAGCAGCTTGCTGATGTGCTTGAAGGTCGGATGAACCACCCAGAACGGGTTGAACTTGTCCATGTCGATGAGCTGTTCGTCCGGTTTGATGGACGTCAGCACCATCCAATAGAACGGGAACAGCAGCACCACGAGAATGATGAACAGCGGCAAATAAAGGGTAACCAGACGCCGCGGCAGCGACTCCAGATAGCTCATGCCCTCCGTGTCATCACCGGTGCCGGTGGTCGCGGCCTTCGACTGCAAGGTTGAATCAGTCATTGCTCGATCCTTGCTGCCATTTGCGGCGCTGCATTCCGAACCAGGAGATGGCGATGGCAGCCACCAGGAAGGGAATCATCGCGGTGGCGATTGCGGCGCCCTCGCCCAGCCGCCCGCTGATGATGCCGCGCTGATAGCTCAACGTCGCCATCAGATGGGTCGCGTTGACCGGGCCGCCGCGGGTCAGCGCCCAGATCAACTGGAAATCGGTAAAAGTGAACAACACCGAGAAGGTCATCACGACGGCGATGATCGGGGTCAACAACGGATAGGTGATGAAGCGAAAGCGCTGCCAGCTGGTGGCACCGTCGAGCGTGGCGGCTTCATAGAGCGACGGAGAGACCGTTTGAAGGCCGGCCAACAGCGTGATCGCCACGAACGGAACGCCGCGCCAGACATTGGCGAAGATCACGCTCGCCCGCGCCCAATCCGTGTCGCCGAGAAAGTTGATGTTGCTGTGAATCAAACCGAGTTTGATCAGCGACCAGGAGATAATCGAAAATTGCGAATCGTAGATCCACCAGAATGCGATGGCCGACAGCACGGTCGGCACGATGAACGGGATCAATACGATCGACCGGATCACCGCCTTGAACGGCATGTGCCTGTTCAAAAGTAGTGCGAGATAGAGCCCGATCGCGAATTTGATGGCGCTTGCGATCAGCGTGTAGAACAAGGTGTTGAACACCGACAGCCAGAAGATCGAGTCATCCCACAGCCACTGGTAGTTCTCGACACCGATAAAGGCTCCGGCGCGCCCGATGCGCTCGTCGGTGAAGCTCATCCAGACGCCGAGGCCGAGCGGATAGGCCAGGAACAGGATCAGGAACGCCGCCGTCGGCAGCATGAACCAGAACGCCGCCCAATTGCGGTTTGCCTTGAGCCGCGACCAGGCCGACGGCTCGCCCGCCGCGGCAGCTCGCGCCGGCATGGATGTCTGGACAGTGCTCATTCGCTCTCAACTCCAAACCGGACGGCGACACCTGACCAATGCGGGTCAGGCGTCGCCTCCGATTGCTTCAATCGCAATTACCGGCGCAGTAGCAGCGCTCAGCGGAAAATGCGCTTGGCCGCGCGCTCGGCCGAAGCCATCGCGGTCTTCACATCTTCCCGCCCGGTGCAGAAGTTGGCAAACATGTCTACCACGACGAAGTCGGCAATCGCGGCCGCCGCGTTTTCACTCATCTGCGCCTCGCCAGCCGGGGTCGACGCCGTCTGAGCCACGCTCCGATAGGGCGTCGTCTTCGGGTCGGCCGTCCAGACCGGGTTCTTGTCGTAGTCGAGCAGGAAGTGCGACAGGTAGCCCTGCGCCGCTTCGATCCACGGATTGAACTGATCCGGCTCCAGCATGAAGGCCGTGAACGCCTTGCAAGCCTGCGGATACTTCGAGAAGCTGAAGATCAGGATCGGGAACCCGAGATGCAGCTCCCGCGTCTTGCCATCGAGACCGGCCGGCAGGTGGGCATGATTCATGTCTTCGGCGATCTGCGGATTTTCCTTCTTCGCCGTGACGTAGATCGAAATGCCGTTCACGGTGAGATGAAGCTGCCCCGCAAGGAACGCCTTGTTGTTGGAACTGTCGTTCCACGACGCGGTGCCCGGCACGAAATTGTCATACAGGCCCTTGACGTACTCGAGCGACTTCGCGGTCTCCGGCGAGTTGACGACGACCTTGTTGTCCTTGTCGATCAGCTCGCCGCCATGCGCCCACAGCGCCCAATGCAGCCAGCCGTTGGCATCGCCCGAGGCATGGCCGAGCGCCATGCCGGCCGGGGTGCCGTTCTTGTTCATGCCCTTTACGAGATCGGCGAAGCCGGCGAGATCCTTCGGGAACTCCTTGTGGCCGGCCTTTTCCATGGCCGCGACGCGATAATTGACCAGCCCGCCGGTGGCCGCGACCGGAATTCCGATCCACTTGCCGTTCAGCATGCCATACGCCTTGCCAGAATCGGCCCAGCCGCCGCACCTCTTGCCGAGATAATCGGCCACGTCGGTCACATCGACGCACTTGCTCGGGAACAGGAAGGGCAGCGAGTAGAGGCCCCACACCATGTCGAGGCCCTGCCCGGTATTGGCCGCGACCGACGCTTTCGGCTGGATATCGTCGTAGGACTCGTTGGAGACGTTGATCGTAACGTTGTTGGCCTTCTGGAACGCATCGACGATCTTCATGAAGGCCACGTCTTCGGCCTCCACGAAGCGCTTCCAGCGCAGCAGGTTGATCTTGGCGCCCGGCTCCGGCTTCCATTGCGACGTCTGGGCCCAGGCCTTGGCATAGCCAAGCAGCTGATCGCTCGACATCGTTGCCGCGGCGGCCAGCATCGTGGCGCCGCCCTTGAGCAGCGAACGGCGGTCAGTGTTGAAGATGGACATTAGCAATTCTCTCCCGATTTTTGGTTGTTGTTAAGAAATGATCCCTGCCGCCTGGAACGCTACGGCCGAAATCCTGCACTGACGAGCGTGCGGGCCGCGGCGGTCAGCTATCCAGTCGCTTCCCCGTCGCATCGTCGAACAGATGGACCAGTGCCGGATCCGGCTTGAGCCGAACCTTGTCGCCGGGGTTGAACTGATGGCGTTCGCGGAACACCGCAACGACCTGCTCGCCACCGAGCTTGGCAAACACCTGGGTCTCCGAGCCGGTTGGCTCGACCACCACGATCTCGGCTTCGGCGCCGTCATCGGCGATGGTGAAATGCTCGGGCCGCACTCCGTATACCGCGGGCTTGCCGTCGGAATTGGCCGGCGCCGATTTCAGCGGCAGCTTGACGCCGTTCGGTCCCTCGAAATAGGCGGCACCGTTCACCTTCACATTGCCCTTGAGGAAATTCATCGCGGGCGAACCGATGAAACCGGCCACGAACTGGTTCGCCGGCGTGTCGTAGAGTTCGAGCGGCGAGCCCATCTGCTCGACGATGCCGTCATGCATCACGACGATCTTGTCGGCCATGGTCATGGCTTCGATCTGGTCGTGGGTGACGTAGACCGTGGTGGTGCGCAGCCGCTGGTGCAGCTCCTTGATCTCGGTGCGCATCGCAACGCGCAGCTTGGCGTCGAGGTTCGAGAGCGGCTCGTCGAACAGGAACACCTGCGGATCGCGTACGATCGCGCGGCCCATTGCGACGCGCTGGCGCTGGCCGCCCGAGAGCTGGCGGGGATAGCGATCGAGCAGCGGCGTCAGCGCGAGGATTTCCGCGGCGCGCTTGACGCCGCTCGATATCTCCTCGGGCTTGGCGCCGCGCAGCTTGAGCGAGAAGCCCATATTGTCGGCGACCGTCATGTGCGGGTAGAGCGCGTAGTTCTGGAACACCATCGCAATGTCGCGCTCTTTGGGCTGGACATTGTTGACGACGCGGTCGCCGATCGAGATCGTTCCGGAGGTGATGTTCTCAAGTCCCGCCAGCATGCGCAGCAGGGTCGACTTGCCGCAGCCGGAGGGACCGACCAGAACGACGAATTCGCCGTCCTCGATCGGGATCGACACGCCGTGCAGGACCTCAAAATTGCCGAACGACTTCCGCACGTCGCGAATCTGGACCGACGACATCCACTTCCCTCCCTCAAGTTCCCGACGACGTACGACGAGTGCCGCCACCGCTCTGTTTTGTTCCGGCCGCGCTGGGCGCGCGGCACTATCGGACCCACGTTATTGTCCGCAGTTTATCCGGTTTTGGCAATCGCTCGATTAGCAATCGCTTGGTAGCGCTGTCAATATCGGTTTGTCTGCGACGAAGGTCGTGATATGAGCCGCAAATGGCCCGAAAACGCATCACGCCAGGCAAGATCCGGCTCGCGGAGGTCGCGAAGCGCGCCGGTGTCAGCCCGATTACGGCCTCACGTTTCTTCAGGAATCCGGAAGCGCTCTCGGCCGGCAAACGCGCACGGGTCGAGAGTGCGGCAAAAGAACTCGGTTACGTGCCCAATCTCGCGGCACGCGCGCTTGCGTCGCAGCGCACCGAGGTGATCGGTGTCCTGATCCCGTCGCTGACCAACAATGTGTTCTCCGACGTGCTGCGCGGCATCTATGACGCGCTCGACGGCAGCCGCTACAGCATTCAGCTCGCCAACACCCGCTACAGCATCCTGCAGGAAGAGCGCCTGCTGCGTCTTTTTCTGGCACAGAAGCCGGCCGGGCTGATCATCACCGGCATCAACCAGACCGCCGATTCCCGCCGCATCATGGAGACGGTCGATTGCCCGATCGTGCAAATCATGGAGGTCGGGCCCTCCCCGATCGACATGATGATCGGTTTCTCGCATTTTGACGCGGCAAAAGCCGCGATTGCGCACCTGCTCGCGCAGGGCAACCGGCGGATCGGCTTCCTGGGCGCGCGAATGGATCCGCGGGTGCAGCGGCGGCTCGACGGCTATCGCGCCGCGATGATCGAGGCCGGGCGGTTCGATCCGCAGCTCATTGTCACGACGGCGATTCCAACCTCGGTGACATTGGGTGGGACGCTGTTTGCCGACCTGCTCGCCAAGACGCCTGACATCGACGCGGTGTTCTGCGTCAATGACGACCTCGCGCTCGGCGCGCTGTTCGAATGCAGGCGCCGTCACATGGCGGTGCCGGAGCAGATGGCGATCGTCGGCTTCAACGACCTCGAATTCATGGCGTCGAGCGAGCCGACGCTGAGCAGCGTGCGCACCAATCGCTACGAAATGGGCAGAAACGCTGCGATGATGGTGATCGAGACGCTCGAAGGACGCCGACCCGCCGAGCCCATCGTCGATCTCGGCTTCAGTGTCATGGAACGGCAGAGCTCGGCGCGGCGCAGCTGACATCCGCCCGACACCAGCCCGTCACAAGGGACGCAAAAGATGACAAAATGATAGCGCAACCAAGTGCCTTGAACTAAGGTCCAATCCATCCAGTGAAACATCTGTGCGCGATCGTCGAGGTTTGTAATGCGCGACGATTTGCGCAAGGTAGAACAACGTTGAACCAGAGCCCTTGAATGGGCCCATCAAGAGTTTGCATTGCGGGAGAAACCAATGACAAAACCCCACACCAACGGGCATAGCGCCGCAGGCGAGACCAAGACGGGCAAGAGCCGCAGGCTCCGCTCCCAGGAATGGTTCGACAACCCACACAATCCGGGCATGACCGCGCTCTATCTCGAGCGCTACCTGAACTACGGCCTGACCCGCGAGGAATTGCAGTCGGGCAAGCCGATCATCGGCATCGCCCAGACTGGCAACGACCTGTCGCCCTGCAACCGGCATCACCTCGAGCTTGCGCACCGTGTCCGCGAGGGCATCCGCGCCGCCGGCGGCATCGCCATGGAGTTTCCGACCCATCCGATCCAGGAGACCGGCAAGCGCCCGACCGCGGCGCTCGACCGCAACCTCGCCTATCTCGGTCTGGTAGAGATTCTGTTCGGCTATCCGCTTGATGGCGTGGTGCTGACCACCGGCTGCGACAAGACCACCCCGGCTTGCATGATGGCGGCTGCGACCGTCAACCTGCCGGCGATCGTGCTGTCGGGCGGCCCGATGCTGAACGGCTGGCACGAAGGCCAGCGCACCGGCTCCGGCACGGTGGTGTGGAAGGCGCGCGAGCGCCTCGCCGCGGGCGAGATCGACTATGAGCAGTTCATAGAGATCGTCGCCTCTTCGGCGCCGTCGGTCGGCCATTGCAACACCATGGGCACCGCCTCGACGATGAACTCGCTCGCGGAGGCGCTCGGCTTCTCGCTGCCGGGCTGCGCGGCGATCCCGGCGCCCTATCGCGAGCGCGGCCAGATCGCCTACGAGACCGGAAAACGCATCGTCGACATGGTCTGGGAAGATTTGAAGCCGTCGGACTTCCTGACCCGCGAGGCGTTCGAGAACTGCATCGTCGTCAACTCCGCGATCGGCGGCTCGACCAATGCGCCGATCCACATCAATGCGCTGGCGCGCCATGTCGGCGTCGAACTGTCGATCGACGACTGGCAGAAATACGGCCATGACGTGCCGCTGCTGGTGAACATGCAGCCGGCCGGCTTCTATCTCGGCGAGGAATACCACCGCGCCGGTGGCGTGCCCTCGGTGGTGCGCGAGCTGATCAAGCACAAGCGCATCCATGAAGGCGCCCTGACCGTCAACGGCCGCACCATGGGCGAGAACTGCAAGGAAGCGCCGACGCCCGACGGCGACGTGATCTGGGGCTACGACAAGCCGCTGGTGAAGGACGCCGGCTTCCTGGTCTTGCGCGGCAATCTCTTTGATTCCGCGATCATGAAGACCAGCGTGATCTCGAAGGAATTCCGCGACCGCTATCTGTCCAACCCGAAGGACCTCAACGCCTTCGAGGGCCGCGCCATCGTGTTCGAAGGCCCGGAGGATTATCACGCGCGGATCGAGGATCCCGCGCTCAACATCGACGAGCACTGCGTGCTGTTCGTCCGCGGCACCGGCCCGATCGGCTATCCCGGCGGCGCCGAGGTCGTGAACATGCAGCCGCCGGCGGCGCTGATCAAACGCGGCATCCTGTCCTTGCCCTGCATCGGCGACGGCCGGCAGTCCGGTACCTCGGGCTCGCCGTCGATCCTCAACGCCTCGCCGGAGGCCGCCGCCGATGGCGGGCTTGCGATCCTGAAGACCGGCGACAAGGTGCGCATCGACCTCAACAAGGGCAGCGCCAACATCATGATCTCGGAGGATGAACTGCGCACCCGCCGCGCCGAGCTGAAGGCCAAGGGCGGCTTCCCGCACCCGGCCAACCAGACGCCATGGCAGGAGCTCTACCGGCAAACCGTCGGTCAGCACGCGACCGGCGCCTGCCTCGAGCTCGCGACGCGCTACCACGACATCGCCGGCAAGGTCGGCGTGGCGCGGGACAATCACTAAAGCTTCGACGTCATTGCGAGGAGCGCAGCGACAAAGCAATCCATAGCCCCTCAGCGGAGGAATGGATTGCTTCGCTTCGCTCGCAATGACGAAACAAGAATCAAAACGAACTCTGGGAGATATGAATGTCCAATCGACTGAAGGGAAAGCGCGCCGTTGTCACCGCCGCGGCGGCGGGCATCGGGCGCGCATGCGCGATCGCATTCGCGCGTGAAGGCGCGACCGTGATCGCCACCGACATCAATGAGAGCGGCATCGCCGACCTGGGCAAGGAAGGCGTCGCCGAGACCGCACGGCTCGACGTTCGCAACACTGCCGAGGTCAACGGCTTCGCCAAGCGCGTCGGAAAGATCGACATCCTGCTCAATGCGGCGGGCTTCGTGCACCATGGCACCATCCTGGAGTGCTCGGACGAAGACTTCGACTTCTCGTTCGATCTCAACGTCAAGTCCATGCACCGGACCATCAAGGCGTTTCTGCCGGCGATGCTGGAAGGCGGCGGCGGCAGCATCGTCAACATTTCGTCCTGCGCGGCGTTGCGGCCGCCGGCCAACCGCTATGTCTACAGCGCGTCGAAGGCGGCGGTCTCGCTGCTGACGCGCGCGGTCGCGCTGGACTTCATCACCCAGGGCATCCGCTGCAACGCGATCTGCCCCGGCACCGTTGAGACGCCGTCGATGCTGGAGCGCGCAGCTGCCGCGGGCCCGGACGGACGCGAGAAGTTCGTCGCGCGCCAGAAGATGGGCCGGCTTGGCACCGCCGAGGAGATCGCGGCGATGGCCGTCTATCTGGCAAGCGACGAAGCTGCATTCACCACCGGTGTCGACATGGTCGTCGACGGCGGCTTCATGCTCTGACACAACGCGATCAAAGGCATTCAGCATGAACAAGATCGATCTCAACGGCCGCTGCGCGGTCGTCACCGGCGGCGCGCAAGGGTTCGGCCGCGCCATCACCGAGCGCTTTGTCGCATCCGGCGCCAGGGTCGCGATCTGGGATTTCGACCAGCCGCTGGCAGAGAAGACCGCCAGGGCGATCGGCGAGAACGTGATCGCAATCAAGACTGACGTCACCGATCCCGCCGCGGTCGACGCCGCGCGCGATCAGACGCTGCGGGCGTTCGGCAAGATCGACATTCTCGTCAACAACGCCGGCATCACCGGAGCCAACAAGCCGGTATGGGAGACCGATCTCGACGATTGGCGCAGGGTGATGCGCATCAATCTCGAGGGTCCCTTCATCTGCTGCAAGGCGATCGTGCCGACCATGATCGGCCAGAAATACGGCCGCATCGTCAACATCGCCTCGGTCGCCGGCAAGGAAGGCAATCCGAACGCCGCGCATTATTCGTCGTCGAAAGCCGGCCTGATCGCGCTGACCAAATCGCTCGGCAAGGAGCTCGCGCAGCACGACATCCTGGTCAACGCGGTGACGCCGGCCGCGGCAAAGACCGCGATCTTCGACCAGATGACGCAAGCGCACATCGACTTCATGCTGTCGAAGATTCCGAAAGCCCGCTTCGTGCAGGTCGAGGAGCTCGCCGCCATGGTGGCGTGGCTGGCGTCAGAAGATTGCGCGTTCTCCACCGGCGCGGTGTTCGACATCTCCGGCGGCCGGGCGACGTACTAACTCGCTCGCCTCGCTGGCTGCCGAAGCGCCGTGACAAGATGATCGGCGAGCAATGACGCCGCGCGCGCGAGGTTGGGCGCGCGATGCAGACGGATCTCTGCGCGCGGCAGCCGCGGCATGCCGTCGCGCGCGGTCAGGCGCCGCAACGTCGGCGGAAAGGTCCCTGACTTCACGACCGTCACGGCAAGACCCTGCGCCGCGATCGCCTCGACCGCGGACAGGCTGTGGCTGACGAAGGCGAGCCGCCACGGCCGGCTCGCTTCGTCCAGCGCCTGCATCGCCCAGCTCCTAAACAGACAGCCCTGCGGATAGAGCGCGACCGGCAGCGGGTCGAGCTCCTCGACACGATGCGTGGCGCTGGCGGCCCACACTGCCTGCTCGGTGCGCAGCAACTCACCCTCGCCGCGCCCCTCGGGGTGCATCGCGATCACGAGGTCAAAGGCTTCGCCGAGCCGGTCCGTCATCGACGATGTCAGCCCGGTCTCCATCTCGACATGGATCAGCGGATAGTTGGCGATGAACTCCCTGAGCAGCGGCGGGACGATCAGCGTCCCGTAATCGTCCATCACGCCAAGGCGCACCCGCCCACCGGTGCCATGCGCGCGCACCCGGCCCACCGCCTCCGCATTGAGGCTCAGAATGCGGCGGGCGTAACCGAGCAGCCCCTCGCCGGCCGCACTCAGATCGACACTGGACGTGCTGCGGTGAAACAGCTCGGCCTGCAGCCGCTCCTCCAGCCGCTTCACCTGCATGCTGACGGCCGATTGGGTCCGGTTCAGCTCCGCGGCGGCGCGGGTGAATGAGCGATGATCCGCCACCGCGACAAAGGCCTGAAGGAGATCCGGGTCCAGGACGGGGATACTCATCACAATCCGTGATTTAGTTGATCAAATTTATTCCATTCACTGATTATCGGCGCTTCCCTAGATTGCGCAAGCAAAACAGAGGGGCGGCGAAGCGGGATGGGCGAGATCTGGGGGGTGTTGGCCGCGGTCGCGTCGAGCGCGCTCGGCGGAACCTCGATCGGGGCGACCCGGTTCCTGGTCGGCGCCATAGACCCACTGGCGATCGGCGCGTTCCGCTTCGGCATCGGCGTCCTGCTGCTGCTGCCGCTGGCGCTGTTGCAACGTGGAAGCTGGCCGCCGCGGCGCGACTGGCCTGGTGTCACCGGCCTCGGCCTCTTGTTCTTTGCGGCGTTTCCGGTCCTGTTCAACGCCTCGCTGATCTTCACCACCGCCGCCCGCGGTGCGCTAGCGCTCTCGACGCTGCCGCTGCTGACCATGCTGGTCGGCGCGGCGCTTGGTGCCGAGCCGCTCACCGCGCGAAAAACCACCGGCGTGCTGGTGACGATCCTGGGCGTCTCGATGGCGCTGCTCTCCGGCCTCGCCAAGGCCCCGCCAGGCGCCTGGCGGGGCGATCTGCTGATGGTCGCGGCCGCGCTGTGCATGGCGCTCTACAGCATCTGGTCGAAGCCTTATATCGGCCGCTCCGGCCCGATTCCCTTCACCACCCTCGCCATGGCCGCCGGAGCCGCAGTTCTCATCACCGCCTCGCTGCTGCGCGGCAGTTTCGCGCCGGTCGCGGATCTTGGCGCAACGCAATGGTTCGGCGCGACCTATCTCGGCGCGTTCGGCGCAGCGCTCACCTTCTATCTCTGGGCCTTCGCGCTGGAGCGGACGACGCCGACCCGGGTGGCGATCTCGGTCACCGTCAATCCGATCGCAGCCTCGCTGATCGGCGCGGCCCTGCTCGGCGAGCCGCTGAGCTGGAATCTGATGGCCGGCATCGTCACGGTGTTCGCCGGAATCTGGATCGCGACCACCCAGCCGCAACAGGGACGCGCGGTCGCGCCGGACACGCACTGACCTGCGGCCACGCACCCGCAAAGCCGCCAGCGAATCCGTGCTAGCCTGAGGGTCCGGTCCAAGCGAACCCGAGGCGGCCCTCCATTGAACATTTCCCTCTACGACGTCTCCGTCTGGGTGCTGCCGCTGGTGATCGCCATCACGTTCCACGAGGCGGCGCACGGCTTCGTCGCGCACCGGCTCGGCGACGACACCGCCTGGAAGCTCGGCCGCGTTAGTTTTAATCCGCTGAAGCACATCGATCCGTTCGGCACGCTGATCCTGCCCGCGGTGCTGCTGTTCGCGCATTCGCCGTTCCTGTTCGGCTACGCCAAGCCGGTGCCGGTGAACTTCCGCAAGCTCAACCATCCCAAGCTCGACATGGTGTGGGTGGCGCTGGCCGGACCGGTCACCAACATCATCCTGGCGACCGCGGCGGCGCTGGCATTCCACGTGCTGCCATTGGTTCCCGCAGATGCGGCAAAATGGACCGCGGACAATCTGAGAAACGCCTTCCAGATCAACATCGTGCTTGCGATCTTCAACATGATGCCGATCCCGCCGCTGGATGGCGGCCGGGTCGCGGTCGGGCTGCTGCCGCGGCCGCTGGCGATCCCGCTCGCCCGGCTGGAGCCCTACGGCATGCTGATCCTGATCGGGCTGTTGATCCTGCTGCCCGTGATCGGCCGGCAAATCGGCCTAAATCTTGATGTTATTTCAACGATACTGCGAACTCTGACCGGCTATGTAATCAACGCCCTTCTCCTCATTACCGGAAACACATAGCTTTTGATCTGGCGCATAATCCGACCGGAAATCGATGCCACTTTCCGGATCATGCAAAGGGACAGGGACGCTTCGAAGCCATGGTGATCAAAGCTGCCGATATGCTGATTGCACGACGCGCCGACACCCGCGCGCGGGCTGACTTTGCAACCTGGAAGATGATGGCGAAGCTGAACGGCGCCTCCGCCCTGCCGCCGGAAGCGCAGAATTTCCTGGCCATCTACAAGAAGCTCACGGACCAGATGAGCGACGCCGAGGCCAGCGAGGCGACGATCCAGGAGATGTATCGCACCTACTATGCGGAGATGGGCGGCGCCGGCAAGGCACCCGAGGTTCCGGCGCGCTCGCGCGAACCAGCCGCCGATACCGGCAACGTCACCGCCTTCCGCCGCCTGCCCGCCAAGAAGGCGGCCACCTCGGCCCCGAACGCCAAGCGTCCGATGCCGGTGGCGCTGATCTTCGCCTGCCTCGTCGTGGTCTACGTCGCGATCCGCTACTACTGGCGCTAGCGATACCGCTTCAATTTGTCCCATATCTGGGTGAGCGGCACGCGCAAACCACGGCAGATGAAGATCGGCCGGTTGTTTTCATAGGGCATCGCAAACGCGTTGTCGGTCCTGTCGACAATCTCGAGCGACTGGCAGGCACGCTGCCAACGCTCTGGATCGCCGCCGACATGGATCGCGAGCGACCCGCTGTAACCGCGCGGCCCCCACAACCAATATTGGTTGTGGCCGCTGATCGCGGGCGGCAAGCCGTCGGCCTTGCCGTAGACGTCGATCGCCGAGGCCTGTCCGTAATTGGCGGCCACAATGGCGACGCGCGTGCGCTCGTCTGCCGTGAGCGACTTGTAGGCCTTGGCGACCTTCTGCTCGAGTTCGCGCCAGCCGAATTCGTCCGACAGGCCCTGGGTCAGCGGCGCGCCGACACCGGCCGCCTCGATCGGCGCCTGCTTGATCCCGGTTGCTTGCATGTAGCGTTGCAGCGTTTCGGGTGCGAGGACCGGCAGCGCGATCGGGGCGAACACCCCGCTCACCGCGACTGCCACGGCGATCCAGCAACGCGTGATCCAGGCATGGAGGCGTTCGCAGAACACAGCGCCGACCACGAACATGCTCGGATAAACCGGGAACAGATAGTAGTTGGTGCCACGCTGCAGGAAATAGAACGCGGTCGTCAGCACGAATCCGATCGACAGAAAGCGTGCACTGGCGAGCCGCCGATCGATGAAAGGCCCGATCACTCCCGCGGCAACCAGCGGCGCCAGCGCGACGTTCATCGAAAGCGCCTGACGCCATTCGAACAGCCAGAACGGACCGGTATAATTCTTCTGGCTCTCCAGATGCGGCAGGATCACCGCGAAGAACGGCCAGTGTTGCCACCATTGCCAGATCAGGTTCGGCGCAAACAGCGCGGCTGCGATCGCGGCCCCGAGCCAGAGCTGCCACCATAACAAAACCCGACGCGCCGACGTCGCGATCACGCCGGCGCCAACCGCAACCAGCCAGATCGCAATTCCCCATTTGGCCTGCATCGCAAGACCGGCCAGCACGCCGATCCAGATCAGGTCGGAGCGTCGCTCTTGCAAAATCGCGCGCGCCATCAGGAATGCTGCGCCGGTCCAGGCGATCGGCTCGAAAGTCGACGTCGTCAGATGCGAGGTGAGCCCGGCAATCCCCGGCGCGATGCCGGCGGCCACGGCCGCGAACGCCGCCGCCCGCGTCCCGCCCCCGAGCAGTCGGACGAAAGAGGCGGCGAGAAACACCAGTCCAACCGCCACGATCGTCGCCGGCAGGCGCAACATCCAGGTGCTGATCCCCAGCACCTGCGTCGCCGCGGCGATCAGCGGCACCAGCGGCGGCTGATCGACATAGCCGAAATCCGGATGCCAGCCGCAGGCGAGGAAATAGAGCTCGTTGCGTTGCGCATCGTAACGGCCTGCGGTGGCGACGTGCACGATCGCAACCAGCAGCGCGGTGACCCACACCACGGGCTGGCGCCTGACCTCAGCCCGGAGCGAATCGAACCGAGATGCCCGCGCGCTCGTCGTGGAGATTGATCCGATCGCATTCATGCAGGCGCCCCTCGCATGCGCAAGCATAGTGACTGATCGCCGTTGGCCTAGTTAATTCGCCGCAAGATGGAATATTGACGCGCCCCACCGCGTCGCTCGCTCTAGGCGACGCCATCGACGCCGGGCATAATGCGAGGCTCAAAACAAGAAATCATACTGGAGGAAAGATGAAGCGTTCCATTGCAGCCTCGGTCAGGACAGCCCTGGTCATGACCGCGAGCCTCGCGTTCGCCGGCAGCGCGTCGGCGCAGACGATGGACAAGGTCGCCAAGGTCGGCGCGCTCGGCGACCAGTCCGGTCTCTATCAGGACATCGGCGGTCCCGGCTCGACGGTGGCGGCGCAGATGGCGATCGAGGATTCCGGGCTGCTGGCCAAGGGCTGGAAGATCGACCTGATCTCGGCCGATCACCAGAACAAGCCCGACGTCGCGGTCAACATCGGCAAGCAGTGGATCGATGTCGAGAAGGTCGACGTGTTCGTCGATCTCGCGGCCTCCAATGTCGGGCTCGCGATCGCCAACCTCGCCAAGGAGAAGAACGTCGTCAACTTGAACTCGGGCTCCGCCTCGTCCGACCTCACCGGCGCGCAGTGCTCGCCGAACACGGTGCACTGGGTCTACGACACCTACATGCTAGCCAACGGCACCGGCAAGGCGCTGGTGAAATCCGGCGGCGACACCTGGTTCTTCCTCACCGCCGACTATGCGTTCGGCCAGGCGCTCGAGCGCGACACCTCGAACGTGGTCACAGCGAATGGCGGCAAGGTGCTTGGCAGCGTCAAGCACCCGCTCAACAACGCCGACTTCTCGTCCTTCTTGCTGCAGGCGCAAAGCTCGAAGGCCAAGATCGTCGGTCTCGCCAATGCCGGCGGCGACACCACCAACGCGATCAAGCAGGCTGCCGAATTCGGCATCGTCTCGGGCGGCCAGCGGCTCGCGGGCATGCTGCTGTTCATTACCGACATCAACGCGCTCGGCCTCAACGTCGCGCAGGGCCTGAACTTCACCGAGACATTCTACTGGGACATGAACGATCAGACCCGCGCCTTCACCAAGCGCTTCATGGAGCGGTTCAAGAAGAACCCGCCGACCATGGTGCAGGCCGGCGTCTATTCGTCGCTGATCCATTATTTCAAGGCGCTGGAAGCGCTCGGCGGCAATCCGCATGACGGCCGCGCCGTGGTCGCCAAGATGAAGGAAATGCCGACCGACGATCCGCTGTTCGGCAAGGGCTCGATCCGGATCGACGGCCGCAAGATCCATCCGGCCTATCTGTTCGAGGTGAAGAAGACGTCGGAGTCGAAATATCCGTGGGACTATTACAAGCTGGTGGCCACCATCCCTGCGGATGAAGCCTGGTTGCCACTCGAAAAGAGCGTCTGTCCGCTGGTGAAGAAGAGCTGAGGACCCGTCATTCCGGGGCTCGCGAAGTCGCGAGCCCGGAATCCATTGGGCGACGCACGTCAATGGTGAAATGGATTCCGGGCTCGGCGACTTCGTCGCGCCCTCAGATGCGCAATTGCGCATCGGGGAATGACGGCGACTTCTGCTTGCCCGTCGCTTGACCCTCGTTGCTACTTCTTCGGCTTGTTGAACGTAACGGGAAGCGTGAAGGAGAACTGGTCTTCGGTCAGCCCGGCCGGCGGCGCGGGCACCGGATCGGAACGGTGAACCATCGAGACCGCGGCGTCGTCGAACGCGGCGTCTCCCGACGTTTCCATCACGGCAACCGACAAGACCTTGCCTAGACGATTGAGCACAAGGGCGAGCTTCACCTTGCCCTCCTTGGCCTTGCCGTTCTCCGGGAATTTCTTGTGCAGGTCGAGATAGGCGCTGATCTTCTTGCCCCATTTGGCGGTCAGCGCGAGCTTGTCCTTGCCGATGCCGGGATTGGGCGCCTTCGTCGTCTCCGACTGACGCGCGTCCTCGAGCTTGGTCGGCGAACGGTCTTCGTGTTGCTCGGAGGGCTCCTGCGTCTCGGTTTGAACCTTGGCGACCTGAGCCTCCTCCTCCTTCGGCTTCTTGCTGTTGTCTTCCGTGACGAGGCGATCGGCCTCCTCGATTTCAGTCGGCTTGGCCTGAGGAAGGTCCGTTTCCTTCACTTCGGCCTTCTGCTGCGTCATCTCCGGCGTAGCTTCCTGCGCCTGGTCCGGCGGACCAGGCGGCGCCGGGTCATCCTCCTCGCTGGCAGAGGCGAGCTCGACCGCGTACTCCGCGCCGGCGGCACCGAGCCCCTCGTCACCGTCGTCGCCGCGCAAATTCGTCAGCGCCAGCGCCGCGCCGCCCAGATGCAGCCCGACGGCCGTCACCGCGGCGATCACCCAGAGCCGCTTCGACGCCCGCAGATCAAGATCGGGGTTGGTGGACATCGCTGTTCGCCGTCAAGGTTTGGCCGGCTCGCCCTGCGCCGCCGCCGGCGTTCCAGGCAAGCCCTCGAGCGCAACCAGCTTGACATGCGTGTAGCCGCCGGAGCGCAACAGTTCCATCACGCCCATCAGTTCGCCATAGGGCACCATGCGATCGGCCCGCAGGAACACGTATTTGTCCCTGCTCATGTCAGGCACCGCATCGAGCGAATTGACCAGGTCGGCCCGCTTCACCGCGTTCTCGCCGATCGCCAGCGTCAGGTCGGGCTTGATACTGAGATAGGTCGGCTTGTCCGGCTTCTTCTGCGGCGTCGCGCTGGAGGTCGGCAGATCGATCGGCAAATCGACGGTCGAGAGCGGCGCCGCCACCATGAAGATGATCAGCAGCACCAGCATCACGTCGATGAACGGCGTGACGTTGATCTCGTGGGATTCCGCGAAATCGTCGTCGCCATCGTTCTCGGAGATCGAGACTGCCATCGCCTACTCCGCCGCCGCGGCGCGCGGATGCGCGGTGCGCGGAACGTCGCCATGGGTGCGATCGAGATCGCGCGACAGGAGCCGTCCCGCAGCGCCCGAGGCGCGGTTGACGAGCTCGAGATAGACCTTCGTGACGCGCGAGAAATGGTTGTAGATGATGACGGCGGGGATCGCCGCGACGAGGCCGATCGCGGTTGCGAGCAGCGCTTCCGCGATGCCCGGCGCCACCACGGCAAGGTTCGTCGTCTGCGACTTCGAAATGCCGATGAAGCTGTTCATGATGCCCCAGACGGTGCCGAACAGGCCGACGAAGGGTGACGTCGCGCCGATGGTCGCGAGCAGGCCCATGCCGACGCGGATCTTGCGGGCTTCGGCGCGCACGATCTCGGCAAAGCTGGACGCGGCGCGCTCCTTGATGCCGGCATCGCTGGAGATGCCCGCCGACAGTCGTCCCTCGCGCATCGCAGCCGCAACGAACGACGACAGCACGCTGCCCTTGGCGCCGAGTGCGAATTGCGCTTCCGCCAGCGACCGCGATTCAGCGATCTTGGCGAGCGCGCCGCGCAGCTTGCTCTGCGCCACGGTCAGCTCGACCATCTTGGCGATGAACACGGTCCAGGTCACCAGCGAGGCGAAGGCGAGACCGAGCATCACCGCCTTCACGATGATGTCGGCGTTCAGGAACATGTTCCACGGCGACAATTCGTGCAGGCCAGTGCTGGTCGACTTCAGCGCCTTGCCGTCGCCGTTCGCGGGCGCGGCCGGCGACGCATTGAGCGCCGTCAGTGCCGGAGCCGGCGCGACAGGTGCCGGCGCGGCCTGGGCCTGCGCCGCTGCTGGCGACGGCTGGGCCACCGGCGCGGTCTGGACAGTCGCAGCAGGAGTGGCGGCCGGCGGCTGTGCCGCAGGTGCGGACTGGGCCCGGGTTACGGGCGCGGGCTGCGCGGCAGGCGCGGTTTGCTGCTGCGCCGAAGACGGCGCAGCCAGCATCAGCATCGCCAGCGAGGCGATCAGGGCGGACGCAGCGGGGAACTTGAATGTCATCATCAGTTACACTTCAGCCCAGTGGCGGATCAGGTTGTGATAAATCCCGGTCAATTTGACCGTTTCAGGGTCATCGCGGCCCAGCCGCTCCACCAGAGCCTGGATCGCAGTATCGAGATCAAAGATCAGGCTGCGCGCGTGGGCATCCCGTACCATGCTCTGCAGCCAGAAAAAAGACGCTACCCGGGTCCCCCGCGTGACCGGCGTGACCAGATGCAAGCTGGACGCAGGATAAAGTACGAGATCGCCTGCCGGCAGCTTGATTTCATGCGATCCATAGAGGTCTTCGATGACGAGCTCGCCGCCATCGTACTCCTCCGGCTCCGATAAAAACAGCGTGACCGAGAGGTCGGTGCGGATCCGCAAGCCTGTCCTTTTGTCGCCCCGCACCGCATTATCGACATGCAGGCCGAAATGGTGCCCGTCGCTTGCGGCGTAGCGGTTGAACAAGGGTGGAAAGATTTGAAGCGGGATCGCCGCCGAGATGAAGCGCGGGCTTGCCGACAACGCCGACAGGATCCGGTTGCCGAGCTGCCGCGCGACCTCGCTGTCGGGCGGCAGCTGCTCGTTGCGCTTGACCATCGCCGAAGCAGCCCCCGCGGTCGAGCGGCCGTCTTCCCATTCGCTGGCGTCCATGATGCGGCGGAAGTCCGCCACATCAGCCTTGCTCAATACGTTGGGAACACAGACCAGCATCTTGTGCCGCGAAGCCTCCGTCAGTAACGCGCAGACACAACCAGATACGCAGCGCGTCCGGGCGCTTCGAGCACGAACGGCGTCGCACTCTGGTAGAGCGCATCGTAGTAGCGTTTGTCGAAGATGTTGTTGACGAACAGCTTCACGGTCCAATGCTTGTCGACCTTCGCTTCGGCAAAGGCGTCGAAGCGCCAATAGCTCGGAAGCGACGTCCCCTGGTTGGCCGCGAGCAAGGTGCCGCCATAGATCTTCGAGCGGTAGACCGCCTGCCCGCCAAGCTCCCACATGTCGGTGAGCTGGTACTTCGTCAGCATGCTGAACGACTGATGCGCGATGTTGGCGAGCGGCAGCCCGACATTGGTCGGGTAGAGCAGAGGCTGCGGCGAAGGCGCATTCGACTTCGTCACCTGCGACTGCATCAGCACCAGGCCGCCGAACACGCTCCACTTGTCGGTGATCTTGCCACCAACGCCAAGATCGATGCCGCGAACCCAATAGGCAGCACCAGCGGTGATGCACGAGACGGAGCTAGTGATCTGCGGGCTGGTGATTGGATAGGGACAGGTCGCGGTGCCGGTTGTCGGCGTGATGTTCTGCGACTCGCGCGCGTTTTCCTTGTTGGTCTGGAACAGCGCCGCCGTCACCAGCAGATGCCGGTCAAACAGCTCCCACTTGGTGCCGACTTCGATCGCCTGGTTCTTTTCCGGCCCGAAGATCTGGTTCGAATTGCCGTTGAGGACAGGCGACAGACCGCCATATGCTGTGCTGGTGCCATCGAATTCGGCACCGACCGGGTTCGACGACGTCGCGTATGCGGCGTAGACGCTGCCGTTCGGTGCGGGCTTCAGCGTCAGGCCGAGGTTGAAGTTGGGCATGCCGAACTCGGCGTTCTGTGCACCGAAGACCGTTGCGCCGGCCACGGTGCCGTATCCGCTGGTCTTGATCGAGTAGTCGTCGTAGCGGATGCCACCATTGAGAATGACGAGGTCGTTGTAGTTGACGCTGTCGAGCAGATAGACGCTCGCAGTGTCGATAGCGAGGTTCGTCGGCAGGCCGCTCAACGTTGGCGTCGACGTGAACGGCGTGTAGGTGTATTGCGGCGCAAACACGTTGACGCCGGAAATCGAGCCGGCGCCGTTGAACGGCGTGCCGGTCGTCAGCTCCGAGCTCAGGCCGGTGTATTTGTCGATATACGAGGTCTCCCGCGAGATCTCGACGCCGCCGACCGCCGTGTGCTTGAAGCCGCCGGTGTCGAACTTGTAGGTCGCCTCGCTCTGGTTCGCGACCACGTCAGTGATCTGATAGCGGCTCTGCGGATTCATCGTGATCGTCGAAGCCGAGAGCGGCGTCGCAATGACCGGCGACTCGGCAATTGTCCCGATGTAGTTGTTCATCGCGCGCGAGGCGCGGAACTTGTCGGTGAGTACGAGGTCCGGCGTGACGTGGACTTCGGTGCTGACCGTTCCGATATCCTGCTGAACCTTGAAGAAGTCGCGATTGACCAGACCGTAGAAATTATTGGCGGGAGAGCCGAATTGCGGGAAAGGGCCACCGGCAGTACTGGTGAAGATATTTCCCGGAGCCGGCGAACCCGGCCGGTAGTAGGGAACGCCGAAATCCGGTATGCCATGGAGATCGGTGTGCACGTAATCGCCAGTGATCTTTACCGCGTCGATCGGCGTCCACTTTGCTGCGACGAAGGCCCCGCTACGATCATCGGTGGTGTTGTCGCGTCCGGCGACGCCGGCATCCTGGAACAGGCCGCCGGCGCGGATCGCCAGGGTCGGGCTGATCACTTGGTTGACGTCGAGCGTCACCCGCTTGGTGCGATCGGTGCCGAACGAGGTGTCCATGTTGTAGAAGCTGTTCTCCGTCGTCGCCTGCTTGGTGACGATGTTGATCGCGCCGCCGGTGGTGCCGCGGCCTGCGAAGGACGAGCCCGGGCCGCGCAGGATCTCGACCTGCTCGGTGAAGAAGTTCTCGCGGACGCTGACGCCGGCATCGCGGACTCCGTCGATGAAGATGTCGTTGCGCGCGTCGAAGCCGCGGATGAAGAAGCGGTCGCCGAACGCGTTGCCGCCCTCGCCCGTGCCGAGCGTGACGCCGGCCGTCGACAGGATCGCCGATTTCAGCGAGGTGGCGTTCTTGTCTTCGAGCACGTCCTTGGTCAGCACCGTGACCGACTTCGGCGTGTTCAGGATCGGCTCGGGATACTTTCCCGATGCCTGCAAACGGTCGCCCTTGTACGGCGCGGCCGGATCGGCGTAGCGGTCGCGGTCAGCGGGAAGACCGCCGGCGTTGGGAAACGGCACCGGCGCCTGCTGGGCCTGCTGATTGCTGCGGCGCGCGGCGCGGCGCAGTGCGTTGCGGGCGCGGACCTGGTCCGACGTGGGCTTTGACGCGACATGCCGCGGGCGCGCGACCGGAGCATCCACATTCACCGGCGGCAGGCTGGATTGCTGTTGCGCCTCAGCTCCCGAAAACGACGCCACCGCGATCAGGCTCGCGACAGCGGAGACTTTCGTGGCGGAATAACTGGTATCATCAGCCGAACCGATCGCCGCATCGAAGCGCAGCGATCTCGGCGCCTTCACATTGCTCATTTCATGCACGCCCCAAAAAGCGAGTCCGTTCGCGAATTCACCGTGCGACGAACTGTCTCTTTCGGTTATCGAGCGCGCCTTTGTTTATCAATGCGATCAGCGCCACAGTCTGCTTGAATCGCCCCAATTCAAAGCGATTCTAATCTGTGGTTTGAAACCGTTCTAAACTTGAGTTTTTAAGCGTTCTAATAATGGTTCTAAATTGGTGCCGAGATGCCTCGCCAATCATTCGGCGCTTGGTGGCTTCATCAGCGAGAACAGCTCGTCGATGGTCCGCTGCGCGACCTGCCGCACGCGGTCGCTGTTCTCGAGGCCGGCGATGTTGACGCCGTTGACGACGGCTTTGATCTCGTCGCGGAAGTCGGTGAGAAAGCGCAGCGGGTCACGCTGCTCGCTGGCGACACGCGCGATCAACCCGGTGACCAGGATCTGGCATGCCATCATGCGTCCGTTCAACTCATCCATCGCTGCCCTCATCCTGTCGCATCGTCGCTGCGCGATATGAACGACATCCCGCGGCGTTTCAACCGCGTCGCGCAAATTGCATCAGGTGAACGGATGGAGAGCAGGTCGCGGCGAGGCTCGCGCTATTTCGCGGCGATGTGCGCGGCATCCTCGCCGAGCGCCTTGATGCGATCCTTGACCTCGCGCAGCGTGGCCAGTCCGCTCTCGACATGTTTGTCCGATACGTCACGGAGCACGTCGCCGGCAATTGCATCGCGCAGACTGTCGAGATCGTCGACGAGACGGCGCCCTCTCTTCGTCAGAAACAGCCGATTGGCGCGGCGATCCCGGGGATCGGGACGGCGTTCGAGCAGGCCATGTTCGACGAGGCGGTCAAGCAGCCGCACCAGCGAGATCGGCTGCAACTCGAGCACGTCGGCAAGGTCGACCTGGGACAGTCCTTCCTGCTCGCGCAGGCGGAACAGCACGATCCATTGGGCCCGCGTGGTGCCTCGCGCCTTGGCGCGATGATCGATATAGTTGCGCAGCAGCCGGGAACTCTCGACGAGCTGCGCAATGAACTGGCGTTTGAGATCGAGCGACATAGGGTCCTCGGTGGGTTTCCCGGACGGAATATTTCTGCTCGTTTCTGGCCTAAACCTTTCCGAATGTTTAGGATTCTCAAGCCTTGGTGTGTTTACACATTAAGTGCACGCATATTATATCCGCAAGCTCTGTGAACCGTTTCGATCCCCCTTTATTGTTACGTCGAACCCAAGAGTCCGCATGTCAAAGTCACGCACCATCGGTTGGGTTTTAGTGATCGCTGCGGTCGGCGGGGCCGGTTATTTCGGCTGGCAGAAGCACACGGACAATCAGCTGGCGGCAGAAGCCGCGCAGAAGCGTTCCGCCCAGCGTCCGGCTGTGCCGGTCAAGATCGCGCCGGTCGAGAAGGCCGATTTCCCGGTCTATCTGACCGGCCTCGGCACGGTGCAGGCATTCAACACCGTCCAGGTCCGCACCCGGGTCGACGGCCAGATCACCAGGATCGCGTTCAAGGAAGGCCAGTTCGTCAAGGCGGGCGACACGCTGGTCGAGATCGATCCGCGGCCTTATCAGGCGACCCTCGACCAGGCCAAGGCCAAAAAGGCCCAGGACGAGGCCAATATCGCCAACGCCAATCTCGACCTGCAGCGCTACACCAAGCTCGGCGAGTTCGCGACGCGCCAGCAGCTCGACACCCAGCGCTCCACCGTGGCCCAGCTCACGGCCCAGCTCGCGGCCGACGACGCCGCCATCTTCAATGCCCAGACCCAGGTCGACTACGCCACCGTGAAGTCGCCGATCGACGGCATCGTCGGCCTGCGACTGGTCGATATCGGCAACATCGTCAATGCCTCGGCGGCGACCGGCATCGTGACGATCACCCAGATCGAGCCGATCACGGTGATCTTCACCGCGCCGGAAGACCAGCTGCCCGATATCAAGGCGGCACTGGCCGTTGCGCCGCCCAAGACCATAGCCCTGACCACCGACGGCAAGCGGGTGCTGTCCACCGGAACCTTGGCGCTGATCAACAATCAGGTCGACACCACGAGCGGGACTGTCCGGCTGAAGGCGGTGTTTGATAACAAGGACCATGCGCTGTGGCCGGGCCAGTCGGTATCGACCCGGCTTCTGGTCAGAACCTTGAAGGATGCCACGGTCGTCCCGGATGACGCAGTGCAGCATGGCACCGAAGGCCTGTACGCGTATTCAGTCAATCAGGAGAACAAGGCCGAGCTTCGCAAGCTCAAGGTCAGCCAGTCGATCGACGGCAAGTCGGTGATCGAGGATGGCCTGTCGCCGGGACAGCAGGTGATCACGGCGGGCCAGTACAAGGTCTCGCCGGGAACCCTGGTGACGACGGCGGTGGCGAGCACGGACCAGTCCCAGTCGAAGGTTACGCAGGAATGAGCGACGGAATTTCCGCACCATTCATTCGCTTTCCCATCGGCACCTCGCTGCTGATGGCCGGCATCCTGTTCGTCGGCCTCGTCGCCTATCCATTGCTGCCCGTCGCGCCGCTGCCGCAGGTCGACTTCCCGACCATCCAGATCACCGCGACGCTGCCGGGCGGCAGCCCGGAGACCATGGCGAGTTCGGTCGCCCAGCCGCTGGAGCGCCAGTTCGCGCAGATCCCCGGCATCGCGCAAATGACCTCGACGAGCTATCTGGGCACGGCGTCGGTCACGATCCAGTTCGACCTCAACCGCTCAATCGACGGCGCCGCCAACGACGTGCAGGCCGCCATCAACGCCGCCAGCGGCCAGTTGCCGAAGAACCTCCCCTCGCCGCCGACCTATCGCAAGGTCAATCCGGCGGACGCCCCGATCATGCTGCTGTCGGCGACATCGGACACGCTGCCGCTGACCACGGTCAGCGATTCCGTCGACGCCCAGCTTGCCCAGCAGATCAGCCAGATTTCCGGCGTCGCGCAGGTCATCATCGGCGGCCAGCAGAAGCCGTCGGTTCGCGTCCAGATCGACCCGGCCAAGCTGGTCGCGAAAGGCCTGTCGCTGGAGGATGTCCGCGCTGCGATCAACATCGCAACCGTCGACAGCCCGAAGGGCAATATCGACGGCGCCACCCGCGCCTACACCATCTATGCCAACGACCAGTTGCTCACGGCGGACCCGTGGAACGACGTCATCATCGCCTACCGCAATGGCGGGCCGCTGCGCATCCGCGACATCGGCCAGGCGGTGACCGGACCCGAGGACGCCAAGCAGGCGGCCTGGGCCAACGGCAAGCGCGGCGTATTCCTCGTCGTCTTCAAGCAGCCCGGCGCCAACGTCATCGACACCGTCGACAAGATCAAGGCGGCGCTGCCCCGGCTGGTCGCGGCCATTCCGCCGGCGGTCAAGATCGAGGTCATCAGCGACCGCACCACCACGATCCGCGCCGCGGTGGAGGACGTCCAGTTTACCCTGCTGCTGACCATCTTCCTGGTCGTGATGGTGATCTTTGCCTTCCTGCGCAGCTTCTGGGCCACCGTCATCCCCGCCGTGACCGTGCCACTGGCTTTGCTGGGTGCCTGCGCGCTGATGTGGATCTTCGGCTACACGCTCGACAACCTGTCGCTGATGGCACTGACGATCGCGGTCGGCTTCGTGGTCGACGACGCCATCGTGATGCTGGAGAACATCAGCCGGTACATCGAGGAAGGCGAGAAGCCGATGGCCGCCGCCTTCAAGGGTTCCAAGGAAATCGGCTTCACCATCGTCTCGATCAGCATCTCGCTGGTCGCGGTGCTGATCCCGCTGCTGCTGATGGGCGGCATCATCGGCCGCCTGTTCCGCGAATTCGCGGTCGTGCTGGCGATGACCATCTTCGTCTCGATGTTCGTGTCGCTGACGCTGACGCCGATGATGGCCTCTCGCTTCCTGCGCGCGCACAATGAGGAACGGCACGGTCGTCTCTACAAGCTCAGCGAGCGCGGCTTCGACGCGATGCTGCGTGGCTATCAGAGCGGGCTCGACCTTGCCCTGCGTTGGAAGTTCACCACCCTGATGATCTTCTTCGCGACACTGGCGCTGTCGATCTACATGTTCGTCATCATCCCGAAGGGCTTCTTCCCACAGCAAGACGTCGGCCTGATCACCGCGACCTCGGAGGCCAGCCAGGACATCTCGTTCGCTGAGATGAAGGGGAAGCAGGAAGAGCTCAGCAAGATCGTCATGCAGGATCCCGGCGTGGCGACGGTGGCGATGGCGATCGGCGGCAGCGGCCGGGCCGGCAACAACGGCAACATGTTCATCACGCTCAAGCCGCTGAACGAACGCGATGCCAACGCGCAGCAGATCATCGCCCGCCTGCGGCCGAAGCTGGAGAAGGTGCTCGGTGCCCGGCTGTTCATGCAGGCCGCGCAGGACGTCCGCCTCGGCGGCCGCCCGACCCGCACCCAGTTCGAGTTCACGCTGCAGGATGCCGACCTTTCCGAACTGAACCAGTGGGCGCCGAAAATCCTCTCGAAGATGCAGACACTGCCGCAACTGCGCGACGTCGCCACCGACCAGCAGACCAACGGCACCACGGTCGAGCTGAAGATCAACCGCGACACCGCCTCGCGCTACGGCATCCAGCCGCAACTGATCGACGACACGCTCTATGACGCGTTCGGCCAGCGCCAGGTGACGCAGTATTTCACCCAGCTCAACAGCTACCATGTCATCCTCGAGGTGCTGCCGGAGCTGCAGGGCTCGGTCGACACGCTGAACAACATCTACATCAAGTCGCCGCTGACCGGCGAACAGGTGCCGCTGTCGACCTTTTCGAAATGGACCACCGTTCCGGTGCGGCCGCTGTCGATCAGCCACCAGGGTCAGTTCCCGGCGATCACCATCTCGTTCAACCTGGCGCAGGGTGTCGCGCTGGGCCAGGCGACGGACGCGGTGCAGAAGGCGATGGTCGAGCTCGGCGCGCCGCCGACCCTGAGCTCGAGCTTCCAGGGCACCGCGCAGGCGTTCCAGCAATCGCTATCCACCGTGCCGCTGCTGATCCTGGCGGCGCTCGTGGTGGTCTACCTGATCCTCGGCATTCTCTACGAGAGCTACATCCATCCGATCACCATTCTGTCGACGCTGCCCTCGGCCGGCGTCGGCGCACTGGCAATCCTGATGGCGGCCGGCTTCGACTTCTCGCTGATCGCGCTGATCGGCATCATCCTCCTGATCGGCATCGTGAAGAAGAACGGCATCATGATGGTCGACTTCGCGATCGCCGCCGAGCGCGATCAGCACATGGAGCCGGTGGCGGCGATCCGCCAGGCCGCCCTGCTCCGCTTCCGTCCGATCATGATGACGACGATGGCCGCAATGCTCGGCGGCGTACCGCTGATGCTCGGAACCGGCACCGGCTCCGAAATCCGCCAGCCGCTCGGCTACGCGATGGTCGGCGGACTGATCGTCAGCCAGGCGCTGACGTTGTTCACGACGCCCGTCGTTTATCTCTATCTCGACCGACTCTCCAACGCGTTTGCGAACTGGGGCCGCTCGCCGCGCGCCGACCACGACGCCGACGATGGCGAGGATGGATCGGTCAAGCAGGCCGCCGAGTGACTTGACTTTTGACCGCATACCGGCACACCCGAAAGACGTTCATTTCGGAGCCGATATCGTGAAGATTGTCGCAAAGTCACTTTTCGCCCTGTTCACTCTGTTCGGCATGGCCGGCCTTGGCCACGCCCAGGCCCCCAAGGGCAAGAATGCGCCCGCGCCGGTTCCCGCAGCTTCTCCCGCCGCTCCTCAAGGTGACGCCGCATCTCCCAACAATACCGGCTGGGTCGCGCGCTGTACCAGCGCGAGCCGCGACGCGCCGCTCGAATGCGCGATGGAGCAGACCGCTGTTCTCACCAAGACCGGCCAGCTCATCGTGCTGGTCAACATCCGCGTTCCCGGCGACACCCGCACCCCGGTTGCGCTTATCCAGCTTCCGCTCGGGCTGAACCTGCCCGTCGGCGCCAAGCTGCAGGTCGACGACGGCAAGGCCGTCGACGTGCCGATCCAGACCTGTGAGGCGCGCGGCTGCTACATCAATGCGCCGATCGCGGCCGACGTCCTGGCCCAGCTGAAGTCGGGCAAGCAGCTCAAGGTGTCGTTCCAGAATCTCGGCAAGGAAACCATCAGCATCCCGATGCCGCTCGCAGATTTCGCGACGGTGTACGACAAGATCAAGTAGCAGCGCGGAACTCCCCCGTCATTGCGAGCGGAACGAAGCAATCCATCGCGCCGTATAACAGAGACATGGATTGCTTCGTCGCTTCGCTCCTCGCAATGACGTGCGCCATCATCGGTGAACTATCGTCTACTGCCGCGCCATCTGCGCGTTCCCGACACCGTCGCCATCGAGCTTCTGGTCGTCATGCATGACGACCGTCACCTGCAACAGCTTGCCGGTGAATTCGAACGGCGCCGCGTAGTGCGAGACCGGACTGCCGCGATCGCGGCCGATGTCGAGCCCGGACCATGAGATGAAATTGTGGAAGCCGAGCTGGGTCTGCATCGATCCCACCGGCTCGCCGTCGATCGTCAGCGTGTATTCGGTGACGCCGGTCCGCGCGCCCTTGGCCGGCGGCTCCTTGCGCAGCAGGCGCTCGACATGCACGCCGAGCCGCTGCGCGCCCGCAGGCACCTTGCGGCTGGAGGTGACGAGTTCATGGCCGCCGCCGACATTCAAATCGTGCACCAGAAAGCCATCCTTGATGTAGAGGCTGTAGCCCGAGGTGGCGTCGCCATGCGCGATCAGCACGCCGCTCGCGCCCTCGGCGATCTCGACATGCGCCTCGATGGTATAGCTGCGGCTGCGGACATCAGGCGCGACATCGGTCGGCACGTGCCCCATGCCGGCATGAAAGGTGAACTTCGTCCGCGCGCCGTGAAAGCGCGCCGCGTTCTCGGCAAAGCGCGGCCCGAAACGGTCGTCGAGCGGCAGCACGTTGTGCGCCTCGGCCTCGCGCCACCACAGTTTCGTCATCTGCTCCAGACGCTCGGGTTCCTTAGCTGCGAGGTCATCAACCTCGGAGAAGTCCAGATCGAGATGATACAGCTCCCATGTGTCGTTCTCGAACGGCGTGCCGGAGGGATGAAACGACACCGCCTTCCATCCGTCCTTCCAGAGACCGCGATGGCCGAACATCTCGAAATACTGCGCGGATGACTTCGACGGTGCCGATGCGTCGTCGATCGACCGCGCAAAACTCTCGCCTTCGAGCGGCATCTGCGGACAGCCGGCGATCTCCGCCGGCGCGGCGACTCCGATCAGATCGAGCAGCGTCGGCGTCAGGTCGCAGGCGTGAACGAATTGATGACGCAGTTCGCCTTTGGCCTTGATGCGCTTCGGCCAGCTCATCACGAAGGGATCGCGGATACCGCCGCCATGGGTGTTCTGCTTGTAGCGCCGCAGCGGCGTGTTCGAGGCCATCGCCCAGCCATGGGGAAAGTTGGAGTGCGTGTCCGGCCCGCCGATGTCGTTGATCCGCTGCAACTTCGCCGGCAGCGGCTCGGGCCGGAAGTTGTACGGTCCCATCGCGTTGACGAAGCCGAGCGGGCCGCCCTCCTGGCTCGCGCCATTGTCGGACATCACGATGACCAGCGTGTTGTCGCGAATGCCGGCCTTGTCGAGGAAAGCGATCAGCCGCGCCAGATGCCTGTCGGCGTGGTCGAGCATGCCGGCATAGGCCGCCTGCAACCGCGTGAACACGCGCTGCTCGTCGGCGGAATGCGCGTCCCACGCCTTCACGCCGTCGTTCCGCGCCGGCATCCTGGTGGCTTCCGGCACCAGCCCCATCGCCTTCTGCCGCGCCATCCGCTGCGCGCGCTCGACGTCCCAGCCATGGGCAAAGGTTGCGTCATAGCTCTTGATGATATCGGCGGGCGCCTGATGCGGCGCGTGGCAGGCGCCAAGCGCAAGCCAGGTCAGCCACGGCAGATCGGGACGATCGGCCGTGTGGTCGGCGATGAAGCGGATCGACTGGTCGACCAGATCGGACGTCAGATGATAGCCGCTCTCGTGTGTGCGCGGAGGATCGATCTGCGTGTTGTCGGACACCAGCTCCGGCGCATATTGATCGGTTTCGGCGTCGAGGAAGCCGTAGAAGCGATCGAAGCCGCGGCCGAGCGGCCAGCCGTCGAACGGACCGGTGGCGCCGCTCTCGGTCAGCGGCGTGACGTGCCACTTGCCGACCATGTAATTGCGATAGCCGTGCTGGCGCAGCATCTCGGCAAGCGTCCCCGCCTCGCGCGCGATCTTGCCGCGATAGCCGGGATAGCCGGAATCGAAATTGGCGAGGCAGCCGACGCCGACCGAATGATGATTGCGCCCGGTGAGCAGCGCCGCACGCGTGGTCGAGCACATCGCGGTGGTGTGGAAGCCGCTATAGCGCAGGCCCTCGGCGGCGAGCCGGTCGATGGTCGGCGTCCGGATCGGTGAGCCGTAGCAGCCGAAGTCGGAGAAGCCGACATCGTCGAACAGCACGACCAGGATGTTCGGCGCGCCGGCCGGCGGCTGACGCGCGTCGGGCCACCACGGCTTCGAGGTCGCAACCGTCTTGCCGATGCTGCCGCCAAACGGCGGCTTCCGATGCTCGCTCATGGCGCTCTCCCTGTCCTCGCCGCGGCTGACCCGCTGCCCGTTCCGGCACGGTGCGGCCGGATTGCTTCAAATGATAATCCGAATTATGATTATGAATATCAGGAGGCGCAAGCGCAAATGCCGCGGCTTTCGGACCAGTTCGATCTTCCCGGCGTCACCCCGTCGCGCCAGAAACGCAGCCGCGAGACTACGCTGGCGCTGCTCGAGGCAGGCGCCGAGCTGTTGCGGACGCGGAGCCTTGCGGAGTTGTCGATCGAAGCCTTATGCGGCAAGGTCGGCGCCACGGTCGGCGCCTTCTACAGCCGCTTCGAGAGCAAGGAAGCCTACTTCAACGCACTGATCGCGCTGGCGGCTCAGGACGGCGCGCGGCATCTCGCCCGGATGGACAGTCCCGCCGGCGATGTCGCGCTCGCCGACCTCTGCCGCCTTGTCGTGTCGGGCGTCATCGGCTGGATCCGCGCCCATGAAGGCGTGCTGCGCGCCGCGCTCCAGCACGACGACACCAGGCCGGACAAGTGGACTGCATTCAAGAGTCTCGCGCGCGCGGCCACCGAACACGCTACCCCGCTCCTGCTGCCTGCGATGGGCAAAGGTCGCAAGGCGGCGAAGACCCGCGCCATCGCCTTTGGCTTCCAGGTCGTGCTGGGCACGCTCGTCAACGCGATCCTCAACGATCCCGGCCCGCTCTCGCTCCGCGACAGGGAGATCGAGCAACGGCTGGCCGATTGCCTCGCGCTGCTGCTGAAGGCGGAGATTAGATAGCGCGCGGCGGGGCTGGGCCGGACGCTATCGCTCGCGCTTGTAGAGAAACGCGTTGTCCGGCTGCGGCATGCCGATGGTCTTGTAGAACCCGATCGAGTCGGGCGCCGACAACAACAGGCACATCGATTCAGGTCCGGCGTGGCGCCGGGTTTCCGCGATCAGGCGCTTGCCGATGCCATGCCCCTGGAGCTCCCGATCGACCGCAAGGTCCGACAAATAGCAGCAATAGGCGAAATCGGTCAGCGCGCGCGAGACGCCGACGAGCCTGGTCGCCTTTCGCGCCGTCACGATCAGGTTCGCATTGGCGATCATGCGCGCGATGCGGTCGGTATCCGCCAGCGGCCGCCGCTCGCCGAGGCCCGACTGGCGCAGAACCTCGATGAACTCGTCGACGCCGATCGACGCTTCGCGGGCATAGAGAATTTCGTCGATCACCTCAAACCTCTGTCGCAAATGACCGCACTACACGGGCGTGAGACCATGGTGGATCACGCCGGGCTAGTCCACCCTCATGACGTAACGGCACACATCGCGCTACGAGCGGTCCCGCTTCAGGCGCAGGTGCGCCCGGCAAGTCGTCAGGATTTGGAGGGTGATCACGCCACCGAGGCAGATTGGCTGGGGAACCTGGATTCGAACCAAGACAAACAGAGTCAGAGTCTGTTGTGCTACCGTTACACCATTCCCCAAGAATTGTCCGTGGTATCAACAGCTTAGCTGGATGACTGGACATCTCGGTACAGCGGGTTCGCCTGCCAAATCAGCGCCCGCGCGAGAGCGACCTTCTACCTGCTTGGTCCCACGCTTGGCAAGCATTGATGGCGTGGAATGGATGTGAAAATCGCAGCCGACCGGCGACATATCTGGGTGCAGCCCTCCGCAGGCGACAGCCTCCGCCGGGCGCGGTGTCAAAGACCATCATGAAGGAAATGAAGAACCAGCAAGGGATCGGCGGCGAGGAATGCCCCGACGCTGAACCCGATAGTGCCGACCGCGATCACGCCAATCCAGCCGTGATGCACCCATCCAAAGCTAGCGCCGATCAGCGTTCCGAGCGAAATCATGGAAACGGCCCAAACGATCTGAGCGGCGGCCTTCAGCACCTTGATCATTCGTGATCCACCGGCGAAAGGCCCGTCTTGGGCCCTGATCAATAGGTTGATCTCGCAAGCGGCACGTTCAACCGCCACAGGCCCTGACAAAGCGCCGCACCGCCGCGTTGCCACGGCGGTGCAAGAAACTGAACGGAAGAGAGTTGGCGGATCCCCTGCGGCTGGGCCTCAGTACAGCCCGCCCGTCCCTGACCGCATGACGGCGCGATCCGCGTCCGGTGAGACTCCCGGCTGCTGGGTCCCGTCGATCACATCAGTGCCGGCGACCAACGTCGGATCATAGAACGGCGGCGCCTGGCCCGGCTTGAAGGCTTCGAGCACCACGCCCCGGTTCTGACCAGGCGTGGCGCGCAGGCCGGTCTTGGCATCGACCAGCACCAGCCGGATGCCGACCGGCTGCTTGAACGGGGTGGCGGGCTTGTCGGCCAGCGCGAGCTTCAGGAAGTCGCGCGCGATCGGCGCCGCGGTGTGGCCGGCCTGCGCGTTGCGGCCGAGCGAGCGCGGCTTGTCGTAGCCGACATAGAGACCGACCACGAGGTCCGGCGAGAAGCCGACGAACCAGAGGTCCTTGGCCTCGTTCGAGGTGCCGGTCTTGCCGGCGAGCGGCTTGCCGACGTCCTTGAGCGCGGTGCCGGTACCGGCCTGAATCACGCCTTCCATCAGCGAGGTGATCTGGTAGGCGGTCATCGCGTCGAGCACCCGCTCGCGGCGATCGACGAGCTGCGGCTCGGGCTGGTTCTTCCAGCCCTCCGGCGCGTCGCAGCCGCGACATTCGCGCTGGTCGTGCCTGAAGATGGTGTGGCCATAGCGGTCCTGGATGCGGTCGATCAGGGTCGGCTTCACGCGGACGCCGCCATTGGCGATCATCGAATAGGCCGTGGCCATCCGCATCACCGTGGTCTCGCCGGCGCCGAGCGCATAGGCGAGATAGTTCGGCAACTCGTCATAGACGCCGAAACGCTTGGCATACTCGCCGATCACAGGCATGCCGATTTCCTGCGCCAGCCGCACGGTCACGGTGTTGAGCGACAGGCGGAGCGCGTTGCGCAGCGTGACCTGGCCCAGATACTTGCCGGTGGAGAAGTTTTCCGGCCGCCAAATGTTGCCCTGCCCCTGGTCGATTTCGATCGGCCCGTCGATCATCACGGTCGATCCGGTGTAGCCATTGTCGAGCGCCGTCGAATAGACGATCGGCTTGAAGGTCGAACCGGGCTGCCGATAGGCCTGCGTCGCCCGGTTGAACTGGCTCTGGTCGAACGAGAAGCCGCCGACCATCGCGAGCACGCGCCCGGTGTGCGGATCCATCGCCACCATCGCGCCCGACAGTTCGGGGATCTGGCGCAGCCGGTACTGGCCTTCGACGGCCTTGCCGTCCTTGAACAGCGGATCGGCGTAGATCACGTCGCCGGGCTGCAGCACCTGCGCCACCGATGTCGGCGTCTTGCCCTTGTACGGGCCGGACAATGCCCTCGCCCATCGCACGCCTTCCAGCGTGACGATGCCGGTCTCGCGCTGCTTGCTGATGGCGCCGCCGAGCTCGCGGCCGGGCTGAAAGCCGATCCGCGCCGACTGGTCGTTGCTCTCCAGCACCACCGCCATCCGCCACGGCGAGATGTCCGAGAGCGACTTGATCTCGGCGAGCGGAACGCCCCAGTCACTGCTGAGGTCGAGCTTCTGGATCGCGCCGCGATAGCCCTGCTGCTCGTCATAGTTCACGAGCCCCGCCACCATGGCCTTGCGCGCCATCACCTGGACCTTGGGGTCGAGCGTGGTGCGCACCGAAAGGCCGCCCTCATAGAGCTTCTTCTCGCCATAGCGCTCGAAGATGTCGCGGCGGACTTCTTCGGAGAAATATTCGCCGGCGAAGGTGTGCGCGCCGTTGCTTCGGTTGGTGACGGTCAGCGGGTCCTTGCGCGCCTTGTCGGCGTCGGCAGCGGTGATCCAGCCGTTCTCCTGCAGGCGATCGATCACGTAGTTGCGCCGCTCGATGGCGCGCGCACGGTTACGCACCGGATGCAGGCTGGCCGGCATTTTCGGCAACGCCGCCAGATAGGCCGCTTCCGAGATCGTCAGTTCATTGACGGACTTGTCGAAATAGACCAGCGAGGCCGCCGCGATGCCGTAGGCACCCAGGCCAAGGTAGATTTCGTTGAGATACAGCTCGAGGATCTTGTCCTTGGAATAGGCCCGCTCGATTCGCATCGCCAGCAGGGCTTCCTTGATCTTGCGGGTGAACGACACCTCGTTGGTCAACAGGAAGTTCTTGGCGACCTGCTGGGTGATCGTGGAAGCACCCTGCGGACGGCGGTTGGAACCGAAGTTCTGGATGTAGGAGACGCCCGCGCGCGCCATGCCGGTATAGTCGATGCCGCCGTGCTCGTAGAAATTCTTGTCCTCGGCCGCGAGGAACGCGTTGATCACGAGCTTCGGCACGGCCTGGATCGGCAGATAGAGCCTGCGCTCCTTGGCGAATTCGCCCAGCAGCGATCCGTCAGCCGCGTGCACGCGGGTCATCACCGGCGGCTCGTAGTTCTGGAGCTGCGAATAGTCGGGCAGGTCCTTGGAAAAATGCCAGAACAGCCCTGCGACCGCGGCGAGACCAGCCAGGAACAGGATGGTTCCTGCGGTGAACAGGAAACCGAAGAACCGCAACAGAAATTTCATCGACCAGATTTTCCGTGGCGAATACGTCGCTCGTTCTGAGTGCGCTGCGTGCCACTTAGGCCGCCCGGTATATCGGTCGCACCATGGACCTGCAATTCAACACAGGAGAATTAAAGCGGCCCAGGCGTCAAACTTATGCCATAGAGCCCGGCTCGCGCGCGCAGCCAAATCAGCCCCTCACCGCTCCTCGGCCGCTCTGCTGGACTACATCGCCCCCCAGCCTTCCATCCCTCGATTCGCCGAGCGCTCGGCGGACGGCACGCCGGTCCCCAAGCGCTGCGCTTGCGCGGTGAGCCGCTTGCGAGAGAAAACCGCAGGCCGGACCGAGCGCTTGCAGTACCCGGCTGCCGTTCGAGGCGCTGTGTCGTCAGAAACCGGTGGACAATGCCTGCCGGCCGACAGGATTCATGGTTTGGTAACCATGACTACCGCAAGTTGTTGCCATACACGCGACTCGCGGGGGCTGGTTCGCATGGCACTGCGCGGATTTAGACGACCCTTTACGGCCGACCCGAACGTCCTCGGATTTCCGAGACCTCCCACATCGGCGATGGGCACCGAAGCCTTGGACTTGGTCTATCAGGCGGCGGATCTGTTCCGCAGCATCGAGGACCGGGCCCGCGCCGGCGAGGCGCGCGCCGAGGCCGCCGAACAGGCGCAGCTCGAAATCATCGCCGCCACCGAGCGCAAGCTGAGGGACGCAGCCCGGGCGCTCGAGGAGGCCCGACGGCGTATCGAGTCCCAGCAGGAGCAGCTCGACGCCGCCGAGTTCCGGGCCCAGGCCGCCGAAGCCGAGGCGCGTGAAGCCAGGCAATCGCTGGCCTTGGTCGAGGATGCGATCCGCCGGCGCCTGCTGCTCACGAGCGGGCACGACGACGGCAGATCGACGGCCGTCGCCTGACGCACCACCGGTTTTGCAAACGGTGCTCCCTGCCCGGCGGTCCCCATGCGAGCGCGCGACGGCAATCAGTAGCCGGCGGCAAGCCCCGAATTGCGGCGCGGATCGTTCGCCCCATAGAAGCGGTTGCTGCCGACCGGCTTGCCGTCCAGCGACGGCGCCCCGATGATGATGACCGCGAGGTGATTGGCAGGCTGTGGTGGCCCGAACTTATGGCCCATGCCTTCCAAAATCTTCCGGGTGTCCGGCGATAACGTGAAGTCCTCGAGGTTGGTCGCCTCCGGAAGCCATTGCTGGTGGAAGCGCGGCATGTCCACGGCTTCCTGCGCGTCCATGCCGTAGTCGATGGCGTTGATCATCGTCAGCAGCACGGCGGTGATGATGCGGCTGCCGCCCGGAGTCCCGACCACCATGACCGGCTTGCCGTCCCTGGTGACGATGGTCGGGCTCATCGAGGACAGCGGGCGCTTGCCGGGGACGATGGAATTGGCCTCCCCCTGCACCAGGCCGTAAAGGTTCGGCACGCCGACCTTGGCGGTGAAGTCGTCCATCTCGTCGTTCAGGAGCACGCCGGTCTTGGCCGCGGTCACCTTGGCGCCGAACCAGTCGTTGAGCGTGTAGGTCACCGACACCGCGTTGCCGTCCTTGTCGGCGATCGAATAGTGCGTGGTGTTGCTGCCCTCGTGCGGCGGAACGCCTGGCTTGATGTCCTTGGACACGCCGGCCTTGGCCGGGTCGATCACGACGCGGATCTTCGCGGCGTAATTCTTGTCGAGCAAACGCTCGAGCGGATTCTTCACGAAGTCGGGGTCGCCGAGATAGCTGTTGCGATCGACGTAGGCGTGGCGCATCGCCTCGATCTGATAGTGCACCGCCTGCGCGGAATGGTAGCCGAGCTCCTTCAGCAGGTAGCCCTCGAGGATGTTCAGGATCTCGCAGATCACCACACCACCCGAGCTTGGCGGCGGTGCCGAGACCACGTGGTAGCCACGATAGTCGCATTCGACCGGCGCGAGTTCGCGAACCTTGTAGTTGTCGAGATCCTCCTGCGTGAGCAGGCCCTTGCCGGCCTGGCTCGAGGCGACGATCGCCGCCCCCACCCAGCCCTTGTAGAAGCCGTCGGTGCCGCGCTTGCTGATCTCGCGCAGCGTCTCGGCGAGCTCGTGCTGCGTCAGCCGCTCGCCGACCTGGAACGGCTTGCCGTTGTTGAGGAAGATCGTGGCCGAGGCCGGATCGTCCTGAAAATCCTTGGTCGACGTCTGCAGCATGCTGACGTCGCCCTGGTCCAGCACGAAGCCGTCCTCGGCGAGTTGCAGCGCCGGCGCGATGACGTCCGCGCGCTTCATCGTGCCGTATTTCTCGCGCGCATATTCCATGCCGGCCACCGAGCCGGGCACGCCGACGGCGAGATGCCCCTTGGTCGACAGGCCATTGATGACGTTGCCGTCCTTGTCGAGATACATGTTGGCTGTGGCGCCCCTCGGCGCCGTCTCGCGGAAATCCAGGAAGGTCTTGCGGCCGTCGGCAAGCTGGATGGTCATGAAGCCGCCGCCACCGAGATTGCCGGCGGCGGGATAGGCCACCGCCAGCGCGTAACCGACCGCGACGGCGGCGTCGACCGCGTTGCCGCCTCGCTTCAACACCTCGATGCCGACCTGCGTCGCGAGATGCTGCGCGGATACCACCATGCCGTTCTCGGCGGCGACCGGCGCAACCGACGCGGCGTGGCCAGGAGCTGACGTCGTGATGCCGATCGCGACAATGGCCGCGACCATCCATCGCGCGCCCGTTTGTGGATTTCGCATTGGAGTTCCCCCGATTGCGCCGTTTGGGTGCGGCGTATGTTCCTTCTATCGGAGCGAGCAAGTGTAGCAGGCCGCGCGCCCGCGCACTATAGGCTCGTCGCGCGCCGCATCAGCCTTGACTTTCCATCAGCCCGACGCGCGCGCCGCGGCTTGCCCGGCCGCGATCGATCTGAAGCCGCACAACGGCGCGATCGGCATGCGCGGTCCCGAATGCGCCCGGCGATGCTACGACGACGATAGCATCCTGATCCGCGCCGCCGCCGATACATTGATGATCTCACCGCCCCTGGTCATCACCGAGGACCAGATCGAGGCGAACTTCGCAGCGATCCGCCGCGCGTTGCACGCGATCGAGTGAACCTTTGGCTGCGGACGTTTGACTTTCAATGCCGCAACAAATTCGGTGTCGTCCCTGCGAAAGCAGGGACCCATAACCACGAATGTTGATTGGTTTGCTGCGTTGGAACAACGAATCCCATCCACAACACCCGCCGCGGCGTATGGGTCCCTGCTTTCGCAGGGACGACAGCTTCTTCGCGGAGACGCCGCGCTTGATTTACTACACCCCACCCCTCGCCCGCAGCCGGCTGTGGCGTCTGCCATAGCCGGCATAGATCATGAGCCCGATCACGAGCCACACCGCGAGCCTGATCCAGGTGTCGAGCGGCAGGCCGAACATCAGGAACAGCGAGGTTCCCGCGGCAGCCGGAGCCACCAGCCAGATCGCCGGCGCCTTGAACGGGCGCGGCAAGTCCGGATCGCGGACGCGCAGCACGAGCGTTCCGATCGAGACCACGGTGAATGCGAACAGCGTGCCGATCGAGACGAGTTCTCCGACCAGCCCGATCGGCAACAGCCCGCCGAGAATTGCAGCGACGCTGCCCGCGAAGATGGTCGAGACATAGGGGGTCTGGAACCGCGGATGGATCCTTGCGGCGATACCCGGCAGCAGCCCGTCATGCGCCATGGCGCGGAAGATCCGCGGCTGCGCCAGCAGCATGATGAGGATCACCGATGTCAGCCCGAACAGAATGCCGAGCTTGATGAAGGGACCGAGCCAGCCGATGCCAACAGCATCGATGCCGACGGCGATCGGATCGGGCACGCTGAGCTTGTCGTACGGTACGATGCCGGTCAGCACGAAGCCGACCGCGACATAGAGCGCGGCGCAGATGACGAGCGAGCCGAGAATGCCGATCGGCATGTCGCGCTCCGGCGTCTTCGCCTCCTGCGCCGCGGTCGAGATCGCGTCGAAGCCGATATAGGCGAAGAACACCACCGCCGCGCCGCGGACCACGCCGGACCAGCCGAATACGCCGGGACCGGCGTTCGGCGGGATCAGCGCGCCCTCTGGATTGCCCGCCGTCACCCAGTTCGCCAGCGAGACCGAGGAGGCTGCGGTCGCGAGAAACAATGCGATGACGACGAGCTTCACCACGACGACGAAGCTGGTGAAGCGCGCGGACTCGCGGATGCCGACCACGAGCAGCGCGGTGACGAAAGTGATGATCGCCATCGCCGGGATGTTGATGACCGCACCGGTCGACGACCAAACACCGGTGTTGGCGTCGTAGGCGAGCGGCGCCGAGGTGAATTGCTGCGGCAGGTTGATGCCGAAATCGCGCATCAAGCTGACGAAATAGCCGGACCATCCGATCGAGACCGCGATCGCGCCGACCGCATATTCGAGGATCAGATCCCAGCCGATGATCCAAGCGATCAGTTCACCGAGCGTGGCATAAGCGTAGGTGTAGGCGCTGCCGCAGATCGGCACCGTCGACGCCATCTCCGCGTAGCACAGGCCGGCAAAGGCGCAAGCGACGGCACCAAGCATGAAGGAAAGCGTGACGGCGGGTCCGGCATTCGCGGCCGCCGCATGGCCCGTCAGCACGAAGATGCCGGCGCCGATGATGCCGCCGATACCGAGCGTCACCAGTTGCAACGCTGAGAGCGAGCGCTTGAAGACCGGCGTCTCCGCGTCGCCATCGGCACGCGCCGCTTCCTGCAGCAGATCCGAGGTCGACTTTCGGTCCCAGAAACCGGCCAGGGTGTCTGTCACGCCAGCTGCCCTCCGCCGCTCGGGCCCGGCGGGGCCCGACACGATCTGCGGACTATAACGCGGCCGACGTCCGGGCGTTCGGGCGCGGCGCGACGGCCGACGCGCTTATCCACCGCCAAGAACGACAGCCAAGCGTGGTGCAGGGCCTTATTGGCAGGGATGGCGGCGGCCGTCGCGGCCAAGGAAGGTGCCGGACGCAGGATCGAACGAATGGTAGCGTGCGCAAGACGAGGACGGCGCCGCCGGCATGGCCCCATAGGCATTCGCCGGGTTGCCGCTACGTTGCGCCGCCTGCTGGGCCTCACCCCACGGCGTCAGGGCGCCGCCGTTGATCGCGCTACGCCCCGGATTCTGCGCGTCGAAAAGCGCCGGCTCCGAGATCTGGGCCGAGACTGGCGTGAATGTCATTCCCACGAGCAGCACAGCGGCTGCAACGGCCTTGAGTCCGGCCATAGGACCTCTCCGATGCATCAATTGAAATTCGCCCCAGAAACTGCACAGGGACGGCATCGCCGTCCCTTGTGCAACTGATGTGGTGACGGCCAAGGTCCCGATGCAGGGGACCACCAGGTCACAATGCCGCGAGGCAGCTGTCGCCGCCGCACGACGGCCGCGACGCGCGACGGCCGCCTGGTCCGCGCTTCACCGATTATGCACGTCAGGCCGCGGGTCGGAGACGAACCCGTCGCGGTTCGGCATTTTGACGGCGGCGAGCGACTTCGCATCGAGCACCGCATTGGCGGGGACGATGCCGTTGAGGCTGAGGATGTAGGCGGACACCGCGTAGACGTCTTCATTGCTCAGCGACTGCGGCGCGTTCTGCGGCATCGCGCGGCGGATATAGTCGAACAAGGTTGAGGCATAGGGCCAGTAGCTGCCGACGGTGCGGATCGGTTTTGGGCTCGCCAGCGTGCCCTGCCCGCCGACCAGGCGGTCACCGACGCCGCCCTGCCCGCTGTCGCCGTGGCACGCCGCGCACTGCTCGCTGAACACGACGCGGCCGCGCTCGACGCTGCCGCTGCCCGGCGGCAACGCCGCGCCGTCACGCCCGATATCGATGTTCCAGCCGGCGATCTCCGCCGGCGTCGCCTCGCGGCCGATGCCGTAGCGCTCGTCGGCATGAACAGCGACGCCGAGCATCGCGATCGCACTCACCAGCGCGGCGGTCGTCAGATTACGCCTGGCCATTGGTCACCTCGCCATTAGCATCGATGCGCCAGGGCCAGATCGCGTTGTTATGGTAGAACGAGTTGAGACCGCGCACCGCCACCAATTCCGCCAGCGTCGGCTGCACATAGCCGGTCTCGTCAATGGCGCGGCTCTGGATCACTGCGGGGGTGCCGTCCCAGTGCCAGGGCAAGCGGAAGCGCGTGAGCGCGCGCGTCAGTACCGGCTCCTGCAGTTCGGCCTGCTGCCAGCTCTTGCCTTCGTCGAGCGAGATCTCGACGCTCTTGATCTTGCCGTGCCCGCTCCACGCAATCCCGGAGATCTCGTGAAAGCCGTGCGTGGTCAGCTTCTGACCGCCGGACGGCCGCGTGATGATCGACTTGGCCTCCATGTAGAAGGTGAATTCGCGCGACGAGCCGTCGGGCATCGGGTCGGTGTATTTCGAGGTCTCCTCGCGCGAATAGGCCGGCTCGGCGACCACCTTGAGCCGGCGCAGCCATTTCACGTTCATGTTGCCCTCGAAGCCCGGCAGCAACAGGCGCAGCGGATAGCCCTGCTGCGGCCGCAGCCGCTCGCCGTTCTGGCTGTAGACCAGCATGGCGTCGTCGAGACATTTCTCGATCGGGATCGAGCGCGTCAACGCGGCGGCGTCGGCGCCTTCGGCGACGATCCATTTGGCGCCCGCCTGCAGGCCTGCTTCGTCCAGCACGGTCTTCAGCGGCACGCCGGTCCATTCCGCGCAGCTCAGCAGGCCGACGAGGTCGGAAGCCGTCTTGCCGTAGGGCTTGGTGTAGACCGGATTGCCGGAGCACTCGAGGAAGTGGATGCGCGACTGCGACGGAAAGCGGCGGATGTCCTCCATCGTGAACACCAGCGGACGATCGACCATGCCGTGCAACATCAGCCGGTGCTCGGCCGGATCGATGGTCGGCACGCCGCCATGGTGACGTTCGTAAAACAGCCCGTTCGGGGTGATGATGCCGTCGAGCTCCTGCAACGGCGTGCGGCCCGACGCGGAGATATATTGCGGCAGCGTCTTCGAGATGTTCTTGACCACGCCCTTCTCGTAGACCGATGGCGCGCCATAGGGCTGGCTTCCCATCGGATCGCCAGGCGCTTTCATCCATTCCGGCACGTTGGGCGGAAGATTATTCCCCTGTTCGGCAAGCGCGGTAGAACCGGCAACTCCCGCGATCGCGGAGCCACCGGCCAGTGCTGCGCCCGCCTGAAGGAATCGCCTGCGAGACGCCTCTCGCACGCGCTTGTCCGTCGTGTGTTCGCTCATCGACGTTTTCCTCTGACGTTACGAGGTGCAGCCTAACACCAAACGCCCGAGGCGAGGCAATGCTGCTGCGCGCAGTGCAGCATTCCGCAATGAGATGCATGATACCGAACGCGTGGATTGCACGACGGCGCAGTGAACGCGCGCTCTATTCTTTCACCGGCGGGGTGCCATGGGTGTGGAACGACTCGATCGTCTTCAACCCCCAGGCCTGGCCCTTCTTGCGCTCCTCCTCGGTCCACACGATCGGCTTCCAGTCCGGCGCGAGGATCAGGCGGGCTCCGGCATTGGCGACCTCGACGCGGTTGCCGCCGGGTTCATAGACATAGAGAAAGAAAGTCTGCTGGATCGCATGCTTGTGCGGTCCGGTTTCGATATGCACGCCGTTCTCGAGAAAAATATCCGCGGCCCGCAAGATCTCCTCGCGGCTGTCGAGCGCGTAGGTCACGTGATGGAAGCGGCCCATCTTGCCGTAATGATCGCGGGTATAGGCGAAGTCGTAGCTCTTGTTCGACATCGTCATCCACATCGCGGCTTCCGTGCCGTCGTTGAGCACGATCTGCTCGGTGGTGCGGCATCCCAGGTAGGTCTCGAAAAACAGGCGATTGGCCTTGATGTCGACCGCGAGGCAGTTGAGATGGTCGAGCCGGCGGACATTGACGCCGCGCGCCGGAAAACGTTGCGCCTGGTTCTTCAACGCCGGCTTCAGCTCGGCCGGCGCCTCGTACCATTCGGTCTCGTAATAGAGCTCGATGACGTGGCCGTCGGGATCGCGGCAGCGGAATGCCGGTCCCTGCCCCATGTCGCCATCGATCCAGCCGATGTCGAAGCCCGAGCCCTTCAGCGCGGCGACGCGGCGTTCGAGCGCCTGCGGGCTGCGGGCCCGCAGTGCCATGTGCTCCATGCCGGAGGTCTTCGACGCGGTGAGCTTCAGGGAGTAGCGCTCATAGTCGTCCCAGCCGCGCAGATAGACCGACTCGCCCTTCCGGCCGCTGACCGTCATGCCCATGATATCGACGAAGAACTTCAGGCTCTCGTCCGGCTTCGGCGTCAGCAGCTCCATGTGCCCGAGATGAGCGAGATCGAAGATCGGTTCCGGCTGCATGGGGCGGTCTCCTTCCGCGACGACGTCCGATCGACGGCTTGCCGCCCTGGCGCGCGAGCTTCGGTGCGTCGATTTGTACCAGTGTACAAAGGATTAGGTCCCGTCAACAAAATGTTGATCCCGGAAATTGCGGCAGCCGTTGAGGCCAGCGTCGGTGCCCAGCCCTTCGACGCCATCACCGGTGCCGGACCGTGCGGCCGGGATAGGGTCGCCGATACGGTCATCGCAACGGCGAGCGCGCACACCATGCAGAGCTTCATCCGCGCGGTACGGCGATCGGTCATCGGAAGAAGAAGAACGCGATCGCGAGAACGAGAAGCGCATTCACGAGAATGTACATGGCGGAGCCCTCCTGTTGGGTATCAACAAGATGGCCGGCGCTCGCGCGGCATTCTGTGGCTGAAATCACATATTGAAAGCGGCCGAGGCCGGCGGTCAGGCGACCGAGACGGCCCTCTCGTGATGCGACGACAAGAGCTTGCGGATTTCGATATCCGGCACCGGCCGGCTGAACAGATAGCCCTGCATCTCGGTGCAGCCGAGGATGCGGAGCAGGTTGCGCTGCTGCTCGGTCTCGACGCCCTCCGCGGTCGTGGTCATGTCGCTCGCGGCGGCAATGTTCACGACGGCCTGGACAATCGTGGACGACGCGCCGGTCCCCGCGAGATCCTTGATGAAGGCGCGATCGATCTTGATCTTGTCGAAGGGGAAGCGCTGCAGATAGCTCAGCGACGAATAGCCGGTGCCGAAATCGTCGAGCGCGATCCGGACGCCGAGCTCACGCAGCTGATGCAGGATATCGAGCGCGGCCTCGTCGTCACGGATCAGCACGGCTTCGGTAATCTCCAGCTCGAGCCGCGAGGGCGCGAGCCCCGACGCCGCGAGCGCGGCGGCGACGTTCAGCGCCAGCGTCTGGCTCTTGAACTGAATCGGAGACACGTTGACCGCGAGGTTGATGTGATCCGGCCAGTTCACGGCTTCCCGGCACGCGGTGTTGAGCACCCAGTGCCCGAGATCGTTGATCAGGCCGGTATCCTCGGCGACCGGGATGAAGTCTGCCGGCGAGATGGTGCCGCGTTCGGGATGCCGCCAGCGCACCAGTGCCTCGCAGCAGCTGACCCGGCCGTCCTCGAGATGGAGCAGCGGCTGATAGTGCAGCTCGAAGCTGCCGTCGGCGATGGCCTGGCGCAATTCCAGTTCGAGGCTGCGCCGCGCCTTGGCGCGCGCATCCATGCCGGCTTCGAAGAACCGGTAGGTGCGGCGGCCATCGCTCTTCGCGCCATAGAGCGCGAGGTCCGCGTTGCGCAGCAATTGATCGAGGTCGAGGCCGTCGGCGGGCGCGACCGCGATGCCGATGCTGGCGTCGGTCGTGATCAGGTGCCCGCTGCAATCGATCGGCTGGCGGATGGTCTGATAGATCGCGGCCAGCAGCTGCATGGTCTCGGTCTGATCGCGGACCGCAGTCTGGATCACGGCAAACTCGTCGCCGCCGAGCCGCGCCGCCACATCTATCCCCCCGACGCAGGAGCGCAGGCGTTCGGCGATGGCCCTCAGCAGTTCGTCGCCGATCTGATGGCCGAGCGCGTCGTTGACGCTCTTGAACTCGTCGATGTCGATATACATGACCGCGATCTGTTCGTCAGGTCCGATCGCCTTCAGCGCCTGCTCGAGGCGCTGACGAAACAGTAGGCGGTTGGGCAGATCGGTGAGCGCATCATAGTGCGCCATATGCGCGATCTTGTTCTCGGTGCGCGTCCGCTCGGTGATGTCCTCGATGGTCGCCACCCATCCGCCCTCCGGCAGCGGCTTGTTGACGATCTCGATCGCGCGCCCGCCCGGCGCCTCGGTCAGCTGACGCGTCGCCTTGCCGAGCTTCACATTGCGGATGATGGCATCGCAGAATTCGTCGACGTCGCCATCGAACGAGCCGGTCTCCTGCCGGTGCGCGATCAGCCGCTGCATGGTGCAGCCGGGCTTCGCCACATCGGGCGAGAGCCCGAACATCTCGATGTAGGGACGGTTGCAGATGATGATGCGCGCCGACGCATCGTAGAGCACGAGCCCCTGCGGAATGTTGTCCACGGCGGTCATGAGATTGCGACGTTCGCCGGCGACCCGCGCGTCGGAGATTTCATGCCGCTTCAGCAACAGGAAGACGATCACGGCCATGATCGCGAAGGCCGCCATCAACAGGCCTTCGCGCTCGCTCCACTGCGCGGTCACGCTTCCGAACAGGCTTCCGACCAGCAGGCCGGCACAGAACGCCAGCCCCTTGGTCGAGCCGGCGTCGGCATTTCCTGACGATGAATTGCGGTGTTCGATGCGCACGCTGATCTCTCCCGGGCGCGCATCGTTACGCACCACTGATGGAAAGGTCGTTACAACTCGCAGTTAGCAATCGGTTACGCGATACCTAGAGACAGAGAGTAAGGAATCGCGCCGAAATCTCCGTAAACCTGCGGAGCTGCCGATGCACTCCTCGGAGATGGTGAATCCCGCCTTAACGGAAAAACCGCGAAACAAACCCGGCTGTGCCGGAAAGCGACGATTTCGCCGCCGATGGGCGCGACCGAGCGCAATCTCGCTGCACGATAGAAACAAATCGTCACCGGGAAGGCGTAGATTTAGCTGATACGCAACTTCGGCGATTTAACGGTTTTTCCAAACCCGGGCGCGCATATTGGTCCGAACATTTAGATTTTGAGAACGAGCCAGGCTGGAACTGTGACATCCTTTGGACGTGTGATCTCTGTGCGCGGCTCGCAGGCCCGGGTTGGGCTATTGGCCGGCGGCCAGATGCAGTTTTCGGAAATGCGCGCGACCGTCGGCCGGTTCGTCAGTATCCGCTGCGCGAGTTCGGTCATCGTTGCCATGATTACCGAAGTGTCGTGCGAGAACCTGCCGGCGTCCGACGAATACATGGCGACCGCCTCGGTCGACCTGCTCGGCGAAATCCTCGGCGGCGACCGCCCGAAATTCCAGCGCGGTGTCACCCACTATCCGACCATCGGCGACAGCACCGATCTGATCACGAACCAGGAGCTGCGCACGGTCTATGCGCCGAGCGGCTCGGACCAGATCAATGTCGGCACGCTGCAGCAGGATCGTTCGGTTATCGCCTATGTCGACGTCGAGGAGATGCTGTCCAAGCACTTCGCGGTGCTCGGTTCGACCGGCGTCGGCAAATCCACCGGCGTGTCGCTGCTGCTCAACGAGATCCTGAAGTCGCGGCCGAACCTGCGCATCTTCCTGCTCGACGTGCACAACGAATACGGCCGCTGCTTCGGCGAGCGCGCGCAGGTGCTCAACCCGCGAAACCTGAAGCTGCCGTTCTGGCTGTTCAACTTCGAAGAGATCGTCGACGTGCTGTTCGGCGGCCGGCCTGGCGTGCCCGAAGAACTCGACATCCTCGCCGAAGTGATACCGATGGCGAAGGGCATCTACACCCAGTACCAGAACTCCGACCGGGTCGGTCTCGGGCTCAAGCGGGTCGACCCCAAGCAGGTCGGCTACACCGTCGATACGCCGGTGCCCTATCGCCTCGTCGACCTGATCTCGCTGATCGACGAGCGCATGGGCAAGCTCGAGAACCGCTCCTCGCGCATCATCTATCACAAGCTGATCTCGCGCATCGACGCGGTGCGCAACGATCCGCGCTACGCCTTCATGTTCGACAACGCCAATGTCGGCGGCGACACCATGGCCGAGGTGATCAGCCATCTGTTCCGCCTGCCCGCCAACGGCAAGCCGATGACCATCATGCAACTCGCGGGCTTCCCGGCCGAAGTCGTCGATTCCGTGGTGTCGGTGCTGTGTCGGATGGCGTTCGATTTCGGGCTGTGGAGCGACGGCGTCTCGCCGATGCTGTTCGTCTGCGAGGAAGCGCACCGCTACGCGTCCGCGGACCGCAACATCGGCTTCGGGCCGACCCGCAAGGCGGTGTCGCGCATCGCCAAGGAAGGCCGCAAATACGGCGTCTATCTCGGTTTGATCACGCAGCGTCCGGCCGAGCTCGACGCGACCATCATCTCCCAGTGCAACACGCTGTTCACGATGCGCCTCGCCAACGACCGCGACCAGGCGCTGCTGCGCTCCGCGGTGTCGGATGCCGCCGCCAACCTGCTGTCGTTCGTGCCTTCGCTCGGCACCCGCGAAGTGCTGGCGTTCGGCGAAGGCGTGGCCCTGCCGACCCGGCTGCGCTTCAAGGAGGTGCCGCCGCACCAGTTGCCGCGCGGCGAAGCCACCATCGCAACGGTGCCGTCGGTCACCGCCGGCCATGACATGCATTTCGTCAGCGCCGTGCTGGAGCGCTGGCGCGGCGCCACCTCGCATCGCGACACGCAGAGCGACGCCAACTTCAACGCTCCCGCACCGCCGCGCACCGTGGCGCCTGCCGAGGCGCCGATGCTGCAGCCGTCACTGGGCCTCGATCCGGACCGCTTCTCGCTCCTGAAGAAGCCACTGCGCTGACGTCATTATGGCAGGACGCCGATGCGCCTTGCGCCCAAGCCGTCATCCACTATGGTTTCGCGTGACGCCGCGTCCCCGCGGCACGCCGGAACCATCTCATGACGCAGCCGACCGCAAAACGCTTCCCGACGCCTGCTCTCGACAAGCTCCCCGAGGATATCCGCACCCGCATCCTGGCGGTGCAGGAGAAGTCCGGCTTCGTGCCGAACGTCTTCCTCACTCTGGCCTACCGCCCCGACGAGTTTCGCGCGTTCTTTGCCTATCACGACGCGCTGATGGAAAAGGACTCCGGCCTCTCCAAGGCCGAACGCGAGATGATCGTGGTGGCGACCAGCGCCGCGAACCAGTGCCAGTATTGCGTGATCGCCCATGGCGCGATCCTGCGCATCCGCGCCAAGAACCCTGAGATCGCCGACCAGATCGCGATCAACTACCGCAAGGCCGACATCACGCCGCGGCAGCGCGCGATGCTTGATTTCGCGATGAAGGTCAGCCGGGCGGCCGAGGAGGTCTCGGAGGCGGACTTTGCCGCGCTCGCCGCCCACGGCTTCAGCGACGACGACGTCTGGGACATCGCCGCGGTCGCAGCCTTCTTCGCGCTTTCGAACCGGCTAGCGAACGTCACCGGCATGCGGCCGAACGCCGAGTTCTACATGCTCGGCCGGCAGCCGAAATAGAGGACGCCTTGGTAGACTGGAGCGAGATCATCCTGCGTCTCGGCGCAGCCACTCTTGCCGGCAGCGCGATCGGGCTCGACCGCGACCTGCGCGGCAAGCCGATCGGGCTGAAGACACTGGGTCTCGTCAGCCTCTCGACGGCCACGGTCGTGCTGCTGGCCTTGCAGGCGGTCGATCCCGGGAAATTCACCGATGCGGTCAGCCGCGTAATCCAGGGTGTGCTGACCGGCATCGGTTTTCTTGGTGCCGGTGTGATCGTCCGACGGGGCGACCGCTATCACGTCCACGGCCTCACCAGCGCCGCATGCGCGCTCTTCGCCGCCTGCGTCGGCATTGTCTGCGGCGCCGGACGCTGGCCGATCGTCATCACCGCGCTCTTGCTGGCATTCCTGCTGCTGACCTTAGGCAAGCGCACCGAGCGGTGGCTGCACCACGCGCTCGGCGGCAACGAGGACCAACACGGACCGGAGGCCGTGCCCGGTCAGTCGTCAGATGCCGGCCCGCACCAGCCGGGCAAATAGATCGCGCCATTGCCGCGGCCCAGCGCCAGCCCCTTCTCCAGCGCCTTGGAGAAATTGTTCTCCACCGTCCTGCGCGGGATATGGCGGCGCAGGAAATCGGCCCACAGGAATTCGCTGAATGGCGTCGTGTCCTTGGCAAAACCGCCGGCCCGGCGCATTTCGCCGGCGAGGCTCCGGAAAGGATCGTCCTTGAGATCCTTGATCGACTTCGGAATGTCCCTGAAGTGCCGGCGCTCGCCCTTGGAATCGTAGGGATAGACCCAGCGCTTGTTGTCCATCACGCCCCAGAACACGTCACGCTCGACCATCGTGAGATCGCCGATCACCGTGACCAGGATGTCCTTGACGCCCTCCTCGTGCAGCGCCCGCGCCATATGATGGTGATCGACCACGTAGTAGCGATCGTCGGGACCATGGACGACCGGGATCATGTGCTTGCCTAAAAGTTCGGCGCGCTTCTTGTCCGACTTGTGCTCGCGCCAGCGCTTCCGCTTCTCCTTCACCTCGTGCATGCCGACCGTCATCTGGGTCGGCCGCAGCGACAGGATCGGGACCGGTTTGACGTAAGGCTCGCGCGTATGGGCCATGATTGATGCTCCCGTTTGACCGGCACTCCGGAATGAGTTCCATTATGTCATGATGACGCAGACAGGCGAAAGAGCCGGTTCGGCCGAATGGCTTTGAGAGCAAGCGAACGCGTGAAAGCCCGCACGATCCGGCTCGGCAACCGCGAGGTCGTGACCGAGGGGTTGGAGCTCAGCTTCTGGGCAGACATCAGCCATCGCTGCATGACGGCGTCCTGGCCCGCCTTTATTGGCGGTGCAGCATTGGTGTTCATCACCTTCAACGCCGTCTTCGCCTTGTTCTATTGGCTTGGCGATCAGCCGATCGCCAACGTGCCTGACGGCCAGTACGTCGACTACCTCTATTTCAGCATCGAGACACTGTCGACCGCGGGCTATGGCGACATGCACCCGCAGACGCATTACGGGCACTTCATCGCCACCATCGAACTCTTCACCGGCATCTTCTCGATGTCGCTGATGACCGAGCTGATCTTCGCCCGCTTCTCGCGGCCGAGCGCGCGGCTGCTGTTCGCCGACAATCCTGTGATCTCGGACCATGAGGGCCAGCTCACGTTGATGATCCGCCTGGCCAACGAGCGGCACAACATCATCGCCAATGCCAACGCGCGGCTGTGGCTGTTCAAGAACGGCGTCAGCAAGGAAGGCATGCCATACCGCCGGTTCTACGAACTGCCGCTCCTGCGCAGCGAGAGCCCGGCGCTGGCGCTGAGCTGGACCCTGTTTCATGTGATCGACCAGGACAGCCCGCTCCACGGCCTCGACGCCGCGGAACTGGAAGCCGTCAATGCCGGGCTCGGCCTCTTCGTGTCGGGCTATGACGACGTTGCAGCGCAAACTGTGCATGCGCGAAAATCGTACGAAAATTCTGACGTACGCTTCGGCCATCGCTATGCCGAGATCCTGCATACGACCGACGACGGCCGTCTGCGCATCGACTACAGTCGGTTCCACGAGACCATCGAAGGATAAATACCACCTCTGCGCGCATCAAGATTTTAGGTGTGAAGCGCAGCGAACATGCTAAACATAAGCGGCGACGCGACCGGACTGACAACAGTGAAGATGCAGCGGCCAATTTCCTCGGATGACGAGCACGTGGTGCTGAAATTCCGGCCGCGTACCTCGGCGCAGCCGTCCGGCAAGCGCGAGGAGGCGGTCCGATCGACCCGCCCGGCTTCCGTCGCTCCTGTTTCCGTCGCCAACGACCTCTCCCGCTATGAGAAGCCGCGCGAGGAGCCGGACGATTTCCGCCAGCGCATGCTTGCCAACATCGCCGCCTTCGCCTTCACCGTGGCGCTCACCGCGATCGGTATCTGGCTTGCCATGAGCATCGCCGATTTGCGCAAGACCCAGGATTGCGTGCTGATGGGACGCCGGGATTGCGCGAAGATTACGGTGATGCCACGTAGCTAGGCAGGCCGGAACCGCACCCAAAAACCGTCCTCGCCCGGCCGACCAAGCTCCATTGAACTAACGGCCCTGCTCCGATATACGGGCACACGACTCCGGCAGCAGCAATCAGGCAATCCGGGGCACCGCGCCCGCCTCCTCCGAGCCGACCCGGAATTACCTTCAATATATCAAAGGCTTAATGATGTCCTCCACATTCGAGCAGATCGCCAACATTATCGCGGAGACCTGCGACATCCCGCGCGATACGATCAAGCCGGAGAGCCACGCGATCGACGATCTGGGGATCGACAGCCTCGACTTCCTCGACATCGCCTTTGCCATCGACAAGGCCTTCGGGATCAAGATGCCGCTTGAGAAGTGGACCCAGGAGGTCAACGACGGCAAGGCCACGACGGAGCAGTACTTCGTGTTGCAGAATCTCGCCGACCGCATCGACGAGTTGGTTGCGGCCAAGAACGCAGGCACGGGCTCGGCCTCGTAATCGCCATCATGCAGCTTGAAACTTTTCAGCTGATCGATCGGATCGTCGACCTCAACCTCGACGCAAAGACCATTGTCGTCGAGGCGGATGTCCCGCCGGACAGCCACTCTGTGTTCGCGGGGCACTTCCCGGGCTACCCGATCATGCCCGGCGTGTTGCTCACCGAAGCAATGGCCCAGAGCTCGGGCTGGCTGATCCTCGGTCTGACCAAGTTCGAGCGCATGCCCTTCCTCGCCATGGTCAAGGAAGCCAAGATGCGTGGCTTCGTCAGCCCCGGCTCGGTACTGACGATCGAAGCCAAGATTGAACACGAAGGTTCAGGCTTCACCGTGACCTCGGCGAAAGTCCGCGTCGGCAAGGAGCTCAAGTGCAACGCCGAGCTGACCTTCCGCCATATCCCCTTCCCCAGCCCGGACTTGCGTGTGCACATGGATGCGCTCGCCAACAAGATCGGGTTTCCGCTGCAGGCAATGAGTAATGGCTGAGAAGGAAGTCTGGATCACCGGCGTCGGCCTGCTCTCCTCGCTCGGCGAGGGACTGGATGCGCATTGGGAGGCGCTCGGCGCCAAGCGCGTCAATGCCGACGAGAAACGCCTCGCGCCGTACGTGATCCATCCGATCGCCCCCGTCAGCTTCGACGCCCAGATCCCGAAGAAAGGCGATCAGCGTCAGATGGAGACATGGCAGCGGATCGGCACCTACGCCGCCGGGCTGGCGCTTGATTCCGCCGGCGTCAAAGGCAATCAGGAAATCCTGTCGCGGATGGACATGATCATCGCAGCCGGCGGCGGCGAGCGTGACCTCAATGTCGACCTGGCGATCATGAACGCCGATGCGCAGGGCAAGTTGCCGCCTGCCGTCCTCAACGAGAAGCTGATGAACGAGTTGCGCCCGACGCTGTTCCTGGCGCAGCTCTCCAACCTGCTCGCCGGCAACATCGCGATCGTTCACGGCGTGTGCGGGACGTCGCGCACCTTCATGGGCGAGGAAGCCGCGAGCATCGACGCTGCGCGGATCGCCGTCGCGCGCATCGGAGCCGGACAGAGCGACATCGCGCTGGTCGGCGCGGCCCACAACGGCGATCGCGGCGACCTCTTGATGCTCTATTCGTTCGGCGACTTCGCCCTCAAGGATCAATACGCGTCGGTCTGGGCCCGCCGGAACAACCCGGGCTTCGCCATCGGCTCCGCCGGCGCCTTCCTGGTGATGGAGTCGCGCGAGCACGCCGAGGCGCGCGGCGCCAAGCCGTACGCCAGGCTGACCAAGGTGGTCGCCGATCTTGCCAAGCGCAAGCAGCCTGGCGCCGTGACGAAGTCGCTGCAGGCGATGTGGCCGCAGCTCGGGGTCAGCAACGACAACGCGATGCTGATCACGGGCGCGACCGGCGCCGAGCCTGCGACCGCCGAGGAGCGCGAATTCCTCGCTCGGCATCCCGGCCTTGCCGTGCGCGCCACCGGAACGACCTTTGGGCACACCATGGAGGCGCAGTTCCCGCTCGGGCTGGCGCTGGCCGCGTTATCGATCTCGCGCGGCGCGCTCTATCCGGCCAACGACCCGACCGGGCTGGAGGTTGAAAAGACCGAAGCGCCAACCCAGATTGTCGTATTGGGGGTCGGCCACTGGCAGGGCGAAGGCATGGCACTGGTCGAGGCCGTCAAGTAATCCGGCGCAAGCACTGACGGGGACACCATGACAGCACCACGCGATAAATTCGGCCGACCGATCGTTGTCGTGACCGGCATGGGAATCGTGACGTCGCTCGGCGGCGGCAAGACTGACAATTGGAAGCGCCTGACCGCGGGTGAGTCTGGCATCAAGACCGTGACGCGCTTCCCGCTCGACAGTCTGAAGACGACGATGGCCGGCGCCGTCGATTTCGTCACCGTCGACCCGTTTTCCTCGACCAGCCTGTCGCAGCGACTGGCGGAGATCGCGACCGAAGAGGCGCTGGAGCAGTCCGGCATCGGCAGCAAGGGCAACTTCCCCGGGCCGCTGTTTCTGGCGGTCGCGCCGATCGAAACCGAGTGGCCGCAGCGGCTCGAGGTCGCGCGCGAGGTTCCGACCAAGGACTTTGGCATCATCGACTATCTGGCGACCTGCAGCGGCGGCAAGTTCGCCCACTTCCACCGGCGTTTCACTTTCGGTTCGGTCGCGCTCAACCTCGCCGAGACCTTCGGCACCAAGGGGTCGCCGATTTCGCTCTCGACGGCTTGCGCGTCCGGTGCGACTGCGATCCAGCTCGGCGTCGAGGCGATCCGCCGCGGCGAAACCGATGCAACGCTGTGCGTCGCGACCGACGGCTCGGTCAATCCGGAAGCCATGGTGCGCTTCTCGCTGCTCTCGGCTCTCTCCACCCAGAACGATCCGCCCCAGGGCGCCTCGAAGCCGTTCTCGAAGAACCGCGACGGTTTCGTGATGGCCGAAGGCGCCGGCGCGCTGGTGCTGGAGAGCTACGACGCCGCGATGGCGCGCGGCGCGCGCATCCTGGGCGTCGTCGCCGGCTGCGGCGAGCTCACCGACTCCTTCCATCGCACCCGCTCCGCCCCCGACGGCAAGCCGGCGATCGGCTGCGTGCGCAAGACGCTTGCTGACGCGGGCATGGAGCCCGAGCAAATCGATCACATCAACGCACACGGCACCTCGACCCCGGAAAACGACAAGATGGAGTATCTTGCGACCGCGGCTGTGTTCGGCGAACACACCAAAGACATTCCGGTGTCGTCGAACAAGTCGATGGTCGGTCACACTATTTCGGCAGCCGGTGCGGTCGAGGCGATCTTCTCGCTGCTCACGCTCGAGCATCAGCGGATTCCGCCGACCATCAATTACGAGGTGCCCGATCCCGCGATCCCGTTCGACGTGGTCGGCAACAAGGCGCGCGAGGCCAAGGTGACCGCCGTGATGTCGAACTCGTTCGGGTTCGGCGGGCAGAACGCTTCGCTGATCCTGACGCGCGAGCCGGCCTAGCGCCCTCCCCTCATCAGATGAAACGCCTGCTCCTTCGCGCCCGCGCGCATCTGCGTGATGCCGCAAAGCCTGTGACCGATGCGGCGATCGGCGGGCTGACGATCGGCCTGCTGCGCACCACGCGCTATTTCGATCCGGAGAAGACCGCACGGTTCTTCGGCCGCGCCGCGCATTTCATCGGCCGCCGGCTGCGCGAGGACCGCATCGGCCGCGAGAACCTCACAGCCGCCTTCCCCGAGAAGTCACCGGAGGAGATCGAGACGATCCTGACGGGCGTCTGGCACAACCTCGGACGCATCGGCGCTGAATTCGCGCACATCGACCGCATCTGGGACCACGATCCCCAGAATCCCGACAAGCCGGGTCGCGTCGAATTCTCGGCGCGCAGCAAGCAGCTGTTCGACCAGTTGCGTGACGACGGCAAGCCGGCCTTATTCTTTGCCGCACATCTCGGCAATTGGGAGCTCTCTCCGATTGCCGCGGCGGCACATGGGCTCGATGCCACGATTCTGTTCCGGCGGCCGAACATCGAAGCTGCCGACCGTGCCATCGAACGCATCCGCGCAGTCAACCTGGGCACGCTGGTCCCGGCTGGCCGCGACGCGCCGCTCAAGCTGGCGCAGGCGCTTCAGCGTGGCCAGCACGTCGCGATGCTGGTCGACCAGTATTTGACCAACGGCGTTCCCGTGACCTTCTTCGGCCGCAAGACCACCGCGAATCCGCTGCTGGCGCGTTTGCGCCGGCAGATCGATTGTCCGATCCACGGCACCCGGATCATCCGCCTGCCCGACGGCCGTTTCCGCGGCGAGGTCACCGAGGAAGTGAAGCCGGTGTTCGACGCATCCGGCCAGATCGACATCCAGGGCACGATGCAGGCGATCACCGACATCGTCGAGGGCTGGGTCCGCGAATATCCGGATCAATGGCTCTGGCTGCACCGGCGCTGGCGGTAGGCGGAGACTGTCATTCGTCATTGCGAGCGAAGCGAAGCATCGCCACTTGCGGAACCACGGATTGCTTCGTCGCTGACGCTCCTCGCAATGACGGCAGGCTACTGCGACGAGAATGTCACTTCCCGGTCTTCACGCGAGTCCACAGCCGATTGATGATCCGCTGCGTCGCCGGATCGCGCGCCGTGATCACGAACAGCTTCTTCTGCATCGCTTCGTCGGGATAGATGTTCTTGTCGTTGAATATCTTCGGATCGATCAGCTTCTGGCTCGCCAGATTACCGTTGGCGTAGGACAGGAAGTTCGAATTCTTGGCCGCGACGTCGGGACGGTAGAGGTAGTTGATCAGCTCGTAGGCCTCGGCGACGTTCTTCGCGTCCGCCGGAATCGCGAGATTGTCGAAGAACATCTGCGCGCCTTCCTTCGGGATCGTGTAACCGATCTCGACGCCGGTCTTGGCCTCCGCCGCCCGGCTGCGCGCCTGCATGATGTCACCCGACCATCCGACCACGAAGCAGATCTCACCCGAGGCCAGCGCGCTGAGATATTCGGATGAATGGAATTTGCGCACATAGGGCCGGATCTTGATGACGAGATCGGCGGCCTTCTCGAGGTCAGCCTGCTTGGTCGAGTTCGGGTCCAGGCCGAGATAGCTTAGCGCCGCCGGCAGGATGTCGTCGGCGGAATCCAGCATGTGAATTCCGCAATCCTCGAACTTGGCGAGATTCTCCGGCTTGAACACCATGTCCCAGCTGTCGATCCTGGCATCGGGCCCGAGAATCTTCTCCGCCATCTTGACGTTGTAGCCGATGCCGGTGGTGCCCCACATGTAGTTGGCGCCGTAATTGTTGCCGGGATCATAGGTCGCGAGCTGACCGGTCACCACCGGCCACGCATTGGCGAGGTTCGGCAGCTTCGACTTGTCGAGCTTGAGGAACACCTTCGCGGTGATCTGGCGCTGCAGGAAATAGCCGGTCGGGACCACGACGTCGTAGCCCGACTTGCCCGCGAGCAGCCGCGTCTCCAGCGTCTCGTTGGCGTCAAACGTATCATAGACGACCTTGATACCGGTTTCCTTGGTGAAGTCCTCGAGGACTCCCGGCGCCATGTAGTTCGACCAGTTGTAGAAATTGACCGTGCGCTCCTCCGCACGTGCGGAGGCAGCAAACAACAGAACCGTGGCGATCGCACCGACGAGGCTGACGAAACGACGGCTCTGCTTCTGCATTCTGGTCTACCTCTTGCGACGATGAACTGCGTCGGACAGCCGCTCCAGCGCGGTGTCGAGCGTCGAGTCCTTCTTGGCGAAACAGAAACGCACGACCGACGTCACCGCATCCTGCTCGTAAAACGCCGACACTGGAATAGCCGCAACTTTGTAATCCTGCACAATTCGCCAGCAGAACTCCGCGTCGGTCTCATTCAGACCAAGCGGTGACAGATCGACGGTGAGGAAGTAGGTCCCCTGCGACTTCAGCACCGGAAAGCCGATGCTCTCGAGCCCCTTTGTGAGGCGGTCGCGGCTGCGCGCCATGTCCTTGCGCATGTCGAAGAAATAATCGTCCGGCTTGCTGAGGCCGTACGCGACGGCCGCCTGAAGATTGGGCGCCGTCGTGAAGGTGAGGAACTGGTGCACCTTCGCAGCGACGCGCAGCAGCGGCGGCGCGGCGCAGACGAAGCCGATCTTCCATCCCGTCAGCGAGAAGATCTTGCCCGCGCTGCCGACCTTGATGGTGCGGTCGCGCATGCCCGGGATCGTGATCAGCGGGATGTGCTCGCGGCCGTCGAACACGACGTGCTCCCAGACCTCGTCGCAGATCGCAACCACGTCGAACTCCTGGCAGTACCGCGCCAGCAGTTCGAGGTCCTCGCGTGGATAGACCACCGCGGCCGGGTTGAGCGGATTGTTGAACAGCACCGCCTTGGTCTTGTGGTTGAAGACGCTGCGCAGCATCTCCTCGTTCAGCCGCCACTCCGGCGGTTCGAGCCGCAACAGCCGCGGAATGCCGCCGGCCTGGCGGATGATCGGCAGATAGGAATCATAAACCGGCTGGAAGCAGACCACCTCGTCGCCCGGCTCGACCACGGCGAGGATCGAGGACGTCAGCGCCTCGGTGCCGCCAGAGGTGACCATCACCTCGGTCATCGGATCGAGCTTGAGCCCGTGCCAGTGGCCGTAATGCGATGCGATCGCCTGACGGAGTTCCGGAATGCCCATCATCGACGGATACTGGTTGTAGCCGTTGATGGACGCGTCCGCGGCGGCGCGGCGGATGTCCTCCGGTCCGGGATCGTCGGGAAAGCCTTGGCCGAGATTGATGGCGTTGTTGTCGCGCGCAGCCTGCGACATCGCCTCGAAGATGGTGACGGGAAGGTCCGCGAAGACCTTGTTCATGGAGGTCATGTCGGGGATCAGCCGCCGGTCTTGGTGGGCAGTCCTGCCGCCTTCCAGCCGATGATACCGCCCGCCAAATGCTTGTCATGGGGCAGGCCCGCGGCCTGGGCCGCCAGCGAGGCCGTCACCGAACGCTTGCCGGAGCGGCAGGCGAACACCACCTGCTTGCCCTGCGGATCGGGAATCGCTGATGGATCGAACGTCGACAGCGGCACCACGACGCCATCGGGATACGCCTCGACGGCGACCTCATTGGGCTCGCGGACGTCGACCAGGAGATAGCGGCCTTCCGCTATGCCCTTCGACACCTCGTCCGGAAACAAATCTTCCACCTTGTGGTCCGCCACGGAAATATCCTCCCGACATCAGCTTGGGCGAGCGTCGCGCGGCTCACCGGTCCGGGCCGCAAAGTCGCCTCTCGCGCGGAGAAAATCAAGCGCCCGAAACGGGTTAGATGCCGCGCCGAAACGCTGGATCGTGGACCCTAGATCGTGACTTGCGTACCGACCTCGACCACCCGCCCGGTCGGGATCTGGAAATAGTCGGTGGCATCGTTCGAGGAGCGGCTCAGCGCGATGAACAGATGGTCCTGCCAACTCGGCATGCCCGAATGCGCCGCCGGTTTCAGCGCACGGCGGGACAGGAAGAACGAGGTCGACATGATGTCGAACTGCCAGCCGAGCTTGCGGGCGATCGCCAGCGTCTTCGGCACGTTCGGCTGCTCCATGAAACCGAACTTCAGCGTCACCTTGGAGAAAGTCTCGGTCAGCTGCTCCATCCGCACCCGCTCCGACGGATCGATGCGCGGCGTCGGCGCGGTCTCGATGGTCAGGATGACGTTCTTCTCGTGCAGCACCTTGTAGTGCTTGAGGCTGTGCATCAGCGCGGTCGGCGCGCTGACGGGATCGCTGGTCAGGAACACAGCCGTCCCGGAGACGCGCTGCGGCGGCCGCTTCTCCAGCATCGCGACGAGATCGGCGAGCGGAAATTCCAGCTTGCGCGATTTCTCGAACAACAGCCGGCTGCCGCGCCGCCAGGTGTACATCACCACGATCATGGCTCCGCCAAGCGCAAGCGGCACCCAGCCGCCCTCGAACACCTTGAGCAGATTGGCGGCCAGGAATGTGATGTCCAGGAACAGGAACGGCGCAACCAGCGCGGCGGCGGCGATCGGCGACCAGCGCCAGACCTTCCAGATCACCACGAAGCCCATCATCGCCGTCACCACCATGGTGCCGGTCACGGAGATGCCGTAGGCCGACGCCAGCGCGCTCGACGAGCGGAACATCAGCACCAGCACGATGACCGCGATGAACAGGAACCGGTTGATGCGCGGCATGTAGATCTGCCCGGAATGCGCTTCCGAGGTGTGGCGGATCTCGAACCGCGGCAACAGGCCGAGCTGGATCGCCTGCCGCGTTAGCGAATAGGCGCCGGTGATGACAGCCTGGCTCGCGATCACCGTAGCCATGGTCGCAAGCGCGACCATGGGGATCAGCGCCCAGTCCGGGAACATCAGGAAGAACGGGTTCTCGATACCTTTGGGATCGCCGATCAGAAGCGCGCCCTGCCCGAGATAGTTCAGCGCCAGCGACGGCAGCACGATGAACAGCCACGCGGTCTGGATCGGGCGTTTGCCGAAGTGACCGAGGTCCGCATAGAGCGCCTCCGCGCCGGTCACGGCGAGGAAGACGGCACCGAGCGTGATGAAGCCGATCACGCCGTGATGCAGCATGAACGACACCGCAAGGATCGGGTTGAACGCGTACAGCACCTCGGGGTGCCGCACGATCTGCGGCAGCGCCGCGATCGCGATCACGGCGAACCACACGCACATCACCGGGCCGAAGAACGCCGCGACGCGCGCGGTGCCGCGCGACTGCACCGCGAACAGGACGACCAGGATCACCACCGTGAGCGGGACGACATAGGGATCGAATGTCGAGGTGACGAGCTTGATGCCTTCGATCGCCGACAGCACCGACAGCGCCGGCGTGATCACGGCGTCGCCGTAGAACAGCGCGCCGCTGATGATGCCGAGCAGCACGATCGCGGCTCCGCCCTTGGTGACTGCGCGCTGCGCCAGCGCCATCAGCGCCAGCGTCCCGCCCTCGCCGTTGTTGTCGGCACGCAGCAGGATCACGACATATTTCAGCGTCACGACAATGATCAGCGCCCACAGGATGAGCGACAGCACACCCAGCACCGCATGCGTCGTCACGGCGCCCTCGCCGCCGGCAGCCGCGACGACGGCTTCGCGCAGCGCATACAGCGGGCTGGTGCCGATGTCGCCATAGACGACACCGATGCTGCCGAGCATCAGCGCCTTGAAGGTGGCGGTTGAATGCGCCTCGCCATGGCCGTTTACCGCGGGCGTTTCCGCCGCGGTGATCGCACTCTCGGATGACATGGGAAGCTGCGCCTCTGTCTTCTGCCGCACTGCACAATGCCGGGTTGCAGGCCTATACTCCCGGCAGGAATGCATAGGTTAGCCCGGATTCAGGCCTCCGCCATGCATATCACGCATAGATCACGGCTTTTCAACTGTCGAATCCGTTGCCGCATCAAATAGTTACCTGAGTACCCACTTCAACGACCCGCCCGGTCGGAATCTGGAAATAGTCGGTGGCATCGTTGGCGGACCGGCTCATCGCGATGAACAGGTGGTCCTGCCACTGCGGCATCCCGGACTGGGCGGATGGCTTCAGCGACCGGCGCGACACGAAGAACGAGGTCGACATGATGTCGAACTGCCAGCCGAGCTTGCGCGCGACCGCGAGCGCCTTCGGCACGTTCGGCGATTCCATGTAGCCGAAGCGCAGCCGCACCGCAGTGAACTTGTCGCTGACCTTCTCCATGGTGACGCGCTCCGACACGTCGACGCGCGGTGTCGGTGCGGTCTCGATGGTCAGGATCACATTGTGCTCGTGCAGCACCTTGTTGTGCTTGAGATTGTGCAAGAGCGCGGTCGGCACGAAGCTGGGATCGCTGGTCAGGAACACCGCGGTGCCCTTGACGATATGCGGCGGCCGCTTCTCCAGGCTGTGGATCAGGTCGCGCAGCGGCACCTCGATGCGACGGGTCTTGGCGATCAGGATCGCAGCGCCGCGACGCCAGGTCCAGATCATCGTCGCCATCACGACGCCGAACAGCAGCGGCACCCATGCGCCCTCGAACAGCTTCAAGAGATTGGCGCTGAAGAAGGTCATGTCGACGATCACGAACGGCAGGATCAAGGCGGCGGCCGACGCCACGCGCCAGTTCCACAGCTTCCAGATCACGATGAAGCCCATGATCCCGTCGGCGACCATGGTGGTGGAGACGGCGATGCCGTAGGTCGAGGCGAGCCCGCTCGAGGTGCGGAACAGCAGCACCAGCAGCAGCACGCCGATCAGCAGCAGCCGGTTGACCCGCGGCAGATAGATCTGGCCGGCATGCGTCTCCGAAGTGTAGCGAACCTCGAAGCGCGGCAAGAGCCCGAGCTGCACGGCCTGGCTGATCAGCGAATAGGCGCCGGTGATCACCGCCTGGCTCGCGATCACGGTCGCGGCGGTGGCGAGCCCGATCAGCGGCGGCAGCAGCACCTCCGGCACCATGCGATAGAACGAGTTCTCGATCGCGGCGGGGTCGGACAGCACCAACGCGCCCTGCCCGAAATAATTCAGCAGAAGCGATGGCAGCACGAAGAACAGCCAGCCGGACTGGATCGGCTTGCGGCCGAAATGCCCGAGGTCGGCGTAGAGCGCCTCGCCGCCGGTCACCGCGAGGAACACCGCGCCCAAGGTCACCAGACCGACGGTGCCGTGGGTCAGCAGGAACTGGATTGCGTAATAGGGATTGATCGCCGCCAGCACCGACGGATCGTCCATGATGTGGACCAGCCCCATCACCGCGAGCGAGGCGAACCACACCACCATCACCGGGCCGAAGGCGGAGGCGACGCGCGCGGTGCCGGTGCGCTGCACCGAGAACAGCAGTACGAGGATCAGGATCGTGAGCGGCACCACATAGTGCTCGAGATGCGGCGTGGCGAGCTTGAGGCCTTCGACCGCCGACAGCACCGAGATCGCCGGCGTGATCATGGAATCGCCGATGAACATCGAGGCGCCGACCACGCCGAGCGCGAGCAGCGGCCAGCTGCGCCGGCCGATCGCGCGCTGGCCGAGCGCCATCAGCGACAGCGTGCCGCCCTCGCCGTTATTGTCGGCGCGCAGCAGCAGCAGGACATATTTGGCGGTGACGACGGTGAACAGCGCCCACAGGATCAGGCTGAGCACGCCGAGCACCATGATGCGGGTCACCGGCTGGCCATGCGCGGCGCCACCGACCGCCTCGCGGAATGCGTAGAGCGGCGAAGTTCCGATATCGCCGAACACCACTCCGATGCTGCCCAGTGTCAGGGCCCAGAAGCCGGAGGTGCCTTGGCTCTTGCCTTGCCCTGTGCCTTGGGTCTCCTGGGCTTCGGTGGATGAGACGCTGACAGCCATGGCGAGGTTGGAACGCTCGATCGGTTGATTTTGATCCGCGCGGCTATCGACGCTTCCGCCTCGCCTGTCAACCGAGCAACACGGCCAAAGGCGGTAGCAGGGTAACCCGGAGCTACGGCTTCAGATCAGGCGGCAATGGCGGATTTTCCCGCATCAACGTGATGGTCACGCGACGGTTTGCCGGCAGCGTCGGATCGTCGGGAAACAGCGGCTGGCCGTCCGCCTTGCCGGAAACCGCGAAGATGTGGGACGGCGGCAGCCCTTCCCGCTCCAGGATCTGCCGCACCGCGTTAGCGCGGTCCGCGGACAGGTCGAAGGCGTCGTAATCGCTGCGCGCCGGCACGAAGCCTGCGGCTGTATGCCCCACGATCGCGATCCGCAGCGGCGTCGCCTTCAGCGGCGCGGCGAGCTTCTGGATCAGCCGGCGAGTGCGTTCATACGGCTCCCTGGAGCCGTCGGCGAACATCGAGCGGCCGTCCTGATCGACGATCTCGAGGTTGAGCCCCTCCTTGGTCTCCTCGAACATGATGTTCTTGGAAATCTCGGTCAGCTCCGGCATGTCCTGCAGCGCCTGGCGCAGCGAGGCGGAGGCGAGCGCGAATTCGCGGTCGATCTTCAGCCGCGCGCCGTTGATCTGGCTGCGCTCCTTTTCGTCCGGCGTCGGATTGGCCGAGGACTCTTCCGGCGAGATGTGCTCGACATTCTTGAGCTTCGGCCGGGTCGGCAGACCGTCGGACTCGACGATGCCGGAATAGCGTACATCGGTCTGCACACCGAAGGCGTCGCGCATCGAGCCGGCGACGATCTTCAGCTTGTTGTTGTCCATGGTGGAGAACGCGACGAGCATCACGAAGAAGCTCATCATCAGTCCCATCAGGTCGGCGAAGGTCACGAACCAGCCGTGACCTCCACCGTGGGCGTCGCCGCGCTTTTTCTTGGCCATCGCTGCGTTTCCCGAAAGCGCCGGCCGGTCAGGCCGGCACCGGCTCGCCTTCCTCGTTGCGATGCTTTTCCGGCAGATAGGCCAGCAGCATCTCGCGCACCAGCGCCGGGCTCTTGGAATCGCGGATCATCAGGATGCCGTCGATGATCAGCGTGCGGTTGGTCTCCTCGTCGAGCAGCTTGCCGTGCAGCTTGTCGGCGATCGGAAGACAGAACAGGTTGGCCACCAGCGCGCCGTACAGCGTCGCGAGCAGCGCGGTCGCCATGAACGGGCCGAGCTTGGACGGGTCGGTCATGTTGGCGAACATCTGCACCATGCCGATCAGCGTGCCGATCATGCCGAAGGCCGGCGCGCAGTCGCCGATCGCGCGATAGATCTTGCTGCCCTCGTCGAGGTGCATCAGGAAATTGTCGCGGTCGCGCTCCATGTTGTCGCGGATGAACTCGAGGTCGTAACCGTCGGCGACGTAGCGGATGCCCTTGGCGAGGAACGGCTCGTCGGTCTCGACCTTCTCCAGGCCGACCGGGCCCTGCTTGCGGGCGATCTCGGCGATGCGGGCGAGCTCGTCGACGAGGTCGCGGGCCGACAGCCGGCTCATCGTGAAGGCAAACTTGGCGCCGAGCGGCAGCCCGTGCAGCATCACGCCGAGCGGAAAGCGGATCATCGTCGCCGCGATCGAGCCGCCGAAGATGATGATCATGGCGTGTTCGGAGATGAACATGTGCAGGTCGCCGCCCATGAACATCATCACCGCGATGACGATGATGCCAGCCAACAGCCCGGCGCCAGTCATGATATCCATAGGAGACTCCAACGCGTACGCAACCTGCCCGTCCTGGACGGCGCGCAGCCCAAGGCGGGCCGCGTGGAAAACCCTAACGTTAACGCCATTAAGGACGCGTTACCGAATTTGGTAGGGATAACAACGGGTAAACGCCGGCCTTTTCGCGATGTCGTTGAAGATACTGGCTTTCCGCATGGGACGCCGTCGCTGCATGCGCAAAAGGCCTCCCCGTAGAACAACGGAGATGAGATAGGTTTGCCAGGAGCGTTTTCGAGCGAAGTGGGTACCGGTTCGCGTGAAGAAAACGCGTCAACACAAGAATCTGGAGCCCCATTCCGATTCAATCGGAACGGAAGAGGCTCCAGAGGAAACGAACCAATGAGCAGGACAGGATGAAGGCGGTCGTCGTTGAGCAATATGCGCCTATTGATCAGATCGAGCTGAAGCAGATCACCACGCCCGAACCCGGCCCCGGACAGATCCGCGTCCGGGTCCACGCCGCGAGCATCGGCTTCGTCGATGGGTTGAAGGTCGAGGGCCGCTACCAGACCAAGGATGCCCTGCCCTTTACGCCGGGTGCGGAATTTGCTGGCGTGGTCGACGAGGTCGCGGGCGACGTCGCCGGCATCACGCCGGGCATTCGGGTGATAGGCGCGGCGCGCTCGGGCGCGCTGGCCGAGTACATCGTGGTGCCGCCTGCCGCCGTCGAGGTCATGCCCGACGGCCTGTCGATGGAGGCGGCCGCAGCCTTTCGCACCAATTACCTCACCGCGCTGTATGCTCTCGCCGAGCGCGGCTCGCTCAAGGCCGGCGAGCAGCTGCTGGTGCTCGGTGCCGCCGGCGGCACCGGCATCGCCGCGATCCAGGTCGGCAAGCTGCTCGGCGCGCGCGTCGTTGCCGCCGCCTCGAGCGACGAGAAGCGCAGCTTCGCCGCAAGCTTCGGCGCCGATGCTGTCGTCGACTACACGAAGCCCGATTGGCGCGATGCGCTGAAGGACGCAACCGGCGGCAATGGTCCCGACGTAATCTTCGATCCGGTCGGCGGCGAGGTCTCGCTGCAAGCGTTCCGCTCGATCGCCTGGAACGGTCGCCATGTCGTGGTCGGCTTTGCGGCAGGCCAGATCCCCGCTCTGCCGTTCAATCTGCCGCTGTTGAAGGGCGGCCTCCTGATCGGCGTCGACGCCGCCCAGATCGCGCGCCGCGAGCCCGAGGCGCAGGCGCGCGTGATGACGCAATTGTCGGCATGGCTGAACGACGGTCGACTGACGCCTGTTGTCGGCAAGGTGTTCGAGCTTGAAGATTTCCGCGCGGCGTTCACGACGATGCAGACCCGCGCGGCGCTGGGCAAGATGGTGGTGCGGATCGGACAGTGAGAGAGGCACCGCTATCGCCTCATCGTCGCTGTCGCGTCGGCCGCTCGCTGCCGTTCCACCATCGCGCGCAATTGCGCATGGAGTCGGAAATGATGTCCTGCCACACACACAGCACCATCAACCACGGGGGCTAGTTGTCGAAGAAGGCTGCTGTGGCCCCAGCGCGCTCCAATAGCGACCATTTGGAGCAATGGGTCCCGGCCTTCGCCGGGACGACGCCGAGGGCACGGCGCGCCGGTGAGCCATACGTTCGCGTTCTCGCGGCATGATTCGTCCGAGCTTTGCATTTCATTTCGTCGCTCTGAGAAGAGAGGGCGCAGGGAAAGCCGGGTGCCGATCGCACCCATGGGCCCCGAGCAAAAGAGCTAAGCTCGGGGGCAGGACCACAGGTGCCAGAGGACACCTGCCACCAGGGCGTCAGGACCACACGACTTCACCGTCCGCGTCACGCGCACTCGTCAGTTGCGCAATCAGCGTCCACCGCATCTCGACCCGCGTTCGTGACGACCGCGAAGCGCCCCTCGTGTCGGGCGAGACGGGCGTATTGAACATCTGAGTTGGGTCCGGCGTCAAGTTAAATTCTGTAAACCCGAACGAACTGCGGTGCGGCCAGCATGCGGGCGCCCTGTCCGGCCCGAGGCCCCCGCGACAAATTATCACACGTTATTGTCGCGGGGTTCCGCGCCTCCTACCGTTTGCCGAAAACGGCGGTGGGGTGAAAAGATGCAGGACATGCTGACGCATCTGGAGAAGCTTCGCACTGACGCGGCGGAGTGCGCTCTGATCCGCGACCTGGCCACGGACATCCATAAGCGCGAACTTTTCGCCAAGCTTGCCGAGCATCTCGCGACCCTCGCTGCGGAGGTCGAGAAGGCCATTGCCACAACCGGAAGGAAGGGCGAAGCCAACTAGGGTGTAAACTCAACCAGCTTGCTTCCGACCCCAAGGGAGCGAGTCTCAATTCGTGCCACAGAGACGGATGACGCCACCTGGTTCACACACAGCGCCGTTGAATCTTGCATCCGGTTCGCTCGAGATTTTCTCACGTCATCTACGAATTTTTCTGAATTGTCCGGCTCATCCTTTTCAGAGATGATCTCGACAGGAGGGACAAACATGGCGAGCGACACGAACGTCCGGGCTTGCCGATGCCATTGTGGCGCGGTGCGTTTCGAGGCAACGCTCAGCGACGGCTTCAGTTCGATCCGCCGCTGCACCTGCTCCTACTGCCGGATGCGAGGCGCCGTCGTTGTCATGGCGGAGATGGGTGGGATCAAGCTGCTGCAAGGCGAGGATACGCTGACGAGCTACCGCTTCCATACCGGATCGGCGCAGCACTTCTTCTGTTCTCGCTGCGGAATATACACGCATCATCAACGACGATCCGACCAGAACCTGTATGCCGTGAACGTGGCTTGCCTGGACGGCGTAAGCCCGTTCGATTTCTCCGAGGTGCCCGTCATGGATGGCGTCAACCATACCAACGACACCGGCAGGCCAACGCGTCGAGCAGGCACCCTCCGCTTCATCCCGGCTGACTAGCACTTGCGATCAGCCGGCACCGCTCAGCGATGCCCTCAAGGAAGCCAGCCTCTCCAACCAGGGCGCCTTCGCCAAATCCGGGATGTCTGCTCATCCTCAATGAGCGGCGGAGAAGCCGACCCTGCACGCGGTCCGAGAACGGCCAGTGGCCGAACCATTCATCGTCAAGGTTGATCCAGATGACCGTCGGCTCTTCGGGAGAATGTTCCGTCGTTTGTCCCTTGCCATGAGTGCCTTCAAACAAGATGAAGCTACCGGCCGGGACGTGCCTTCGGTCACCGTTCACCGGTCTGGTATTCGGCCGATCCATCAAGCCTCACCCTGAGCACCCTGGAACGGTGTGACAATCGACCTCTCGCGCGCCCGCTGGAATGCGCGTGAAGCTGACGTGTGTCGTTGCATATCCTGCCGACACTTCGAAAATCGCCGCGTTGGGAATGCGATCACTTTTGTTTGGGCCATTAAGACACATCTGCTGAATTTTGCACTAAACGAAATAGCCCTTGGCTTGCCAAGCAAGCCGTGATGCAGAGAATAAAGTGAAGCAATGACCGCCCCTGATCTGCCACCAGAACCCGGACGAGATTGCCCAAATGAATGGATGGCACTTTCACACCGACGGCGATCATCTGAACAGTTGAGGCGCAATGATCGTAGCCGATCTCGTCCAGGAGTTCATCGACAAAGAACCGCGGCATAGGCCGCGCGATGAGGTCCGAAAAGGGCCCAGGAGCGGACATCCCGCACACTTCCCAATCGCTTGAAAGTGCGGTCAAATGGCGTCTGGTGACACTTGGCGTTTTGGTGCGAGGGTGTCCGCTTGCACGGGGGAGAATGCGCGTGAAGGAACTCGCTGGAAAGACCGCGTTCGTCACCGGTGCGGCGTCAGGCATTGGATTGGGGATCGCGACCGCTCTCGCCCAGGCGGGGGCGAAAGTCATGCTTTGCGATATTGAAGAAGCGGCTCTGTCCGCGGCGCTCGAGCAACTGAGGCTCACCAACGTCGATGTCGACTGCGTGCAAGCGGACGTCTCACTCAAGGCCGAACTCGTGGCGGCCGCAGAAGCCACGACTGCCCGCTACGGCAAGGTGCATATCCTCGTCAACAACGCGGGCGTCGGCGGCGGTGGGCCCTATGGTACCTGGACCGACGCGTCGTGGAATTGGACCCTGGGCGTCAACCTGATGGCGACCATTTGGGGGATCGAGATTTTCGGGCCATTGATAGAGCAGCATGGCGAGGGTGGACACATCGTCTCCACAGCCTCGCTCGCTGGCCTTGTTTCAGGGGGGAGCACCGCATACAACGTCTCAAAGTATGGCGTGGTCGCGCTGTCCGAGGGCCTGCGGCTTGAACTCGCGCCCCGAGGGATCGGCGTATCGGTGCTGTGTCCCGGGTTCATCCGCACTCAAATCCTGAACTCAGGGCGCAACCTCCCCAAGCGCTTCGAGGGAGCGGTCCGTGCCTTGCCGACTTCGGGCCCACTTGCCGAGCAGATCAATCTGATCCGGCAACGCGTCTCTCAGGGCATCGATCCCATGTATGTCGGTGAACTCGTCCGCGAAGGCGTCGAAAACGACTGGCCCTATATCTTCACCGACCTCGAATTCGAGCCAATGGTCGAAGCGCGCTTCGCCGCAATCAAGCAAGGCTTTGACAACATTCGTGGGCGCAACCCGAAACGATAAGCGCGCAGCCCTCCCACCGGCCGGATTGTGCTCTTCTGGGGCCATGCCGCCGAGACGCAAGCCGGTGACAAGCACCCCAATCGGCAATCCGGCTTCCTCGTCCCTTCCAGCCGGTACACAGGCCGACGGCAGTCCCAGCAAGTTTGCAGGAACCACCGGACGCGTCAATTCTTGGCAGCCGCCGCACCAGTCTCCGTCGCCGTGTCAAAGCCGTGCTCGAACGGCAATTGGGTCCAGCTGGTTGGGCCATTGCGGCCTGCTTGCGCCGCCCGAGACGTGCTCCAAGGCGATGAAAAGATGCTGCATTCGGATCGCAGGAACCAACGCCGCAGCAGCGCATTATTGATGCACCCCTTGGTTGAACAGTAATATCCCGCCAGTAACGGCATAGGAGCCGATACCGGCACATTGCCCGTCCACGGGCGGAATTTAGCCGTCATCTGTTGAATTTCAGGATCATTCACCTTGGCACTTTTTGCATATCGAGCGTCGAGCACGACGTCCCGATCGCGCAGGCGGAGCACCGCCACCAGAGACGCGCGATGAAGATGGACAAAGCCATCTGGTACGTCTCGTTCGCCATCAGAACCCCTGACGCCGGACATCATCGCTTTGCGCGCCAGACCCGCACCTTCACGACCGAGCAGGATGCCAAGGATTTTGCACGCACCCTGCTCGTGCAGACTCAAGACGTCAGCGCCGGAACGATCAATCCGCACACGCCGAGACGCGTGATCGCGCCGGCCGCGATCGCGGCCTGGGCCGGCGAGAGCTGAGGCCTACTTCTTACAAAAAGCGTGACGGCGCGAACGGCTGCAGCGGAATCTCCGGCGCCTTGCCGCTGAGCAATTGCGCGACCAGCCGGCCGGTGCGGGCCGAGCCGACCAGGCCGACATGGCCGTGGCCGAACGCATAGACCACGTCGGGCGAGGCGCGGCTATGGCCGATGCAGGGCCGCCCGTCGGGCATGCTCGGGCGATGGCCGAACCAGGTCTTGATCCGCGAGGGTGGAATGTCCCTCGGCAGCTTCGGGAACATACTGAGCAGATGCTCGCGCAGGATCTCGGCGCGCTTCCAGTTCGGCTCGGCGTCGAGCCCCGCGATCTCTACCGTGCCGGCGGCGCGCAGGCCCTTGTCGGTCCAGTTGACGACCATCTTGGCGTCCGAAGCCATCATCGAATTGCGCGGTCCGGATTCCGGATTCTCGATCATGACGTGATAGCCGCGCTCGGTCTCGAGCGGCAGCGGGTCGCCGATCGATGCGGTCAGTTGCTTCGAGCGTGCACCGGCGGCGACGACCGCGGCATCGCAGGCGATCTCGCCGGTCTCGGTGACCACGGCTACGAGCCGGTCGCCTGCAAGCTTGAGGCCTGTTGCCTTGGCGGCGACGCGCTCGGCGCCGTCCGCGATCGCGTGCGCGGCGAGCGCTGCGACGTAGGCGCCGGGATCGCGGCAGCGGCCTGCCTCCTCCACCACGACGCCGAACTTGTAGCGCGGATGCAGATCGGGCTCGCGCTGGCGCATCTCGTTTTCATCGAGCTCCAGCCATTCAATGCCGACGCGCTTGCGGATACGCCAGCCGAGGTCGCGGTCGAACGTCGCACGCGAGGGAAATACGTGCATCACCCCGCGCCGCTCGATCAGTTGGGGCACGCCGGCCTCCTCGGCGAGCTGCCGGTGCAGCAGCGGCGCATCCTTCAAGAGATCGCGCATCGCCCGCGCGGTGGCCTCGACCTGCGCCTCGGTCCGGCTCGACAGCAGATACTTGATCAGCCACGGCAAGGCCTTTGGCAGATACGACCAGCGGATCGCAAGCGGCCCGAGCGGGTCCATCAGATAGCCCGGCACCTTCTTCCAGGTGCCAGGCTCGGCCGGCGGGATCACCGAATGCGACGACAGCCAGCCGGCATTGCCATAGCTCGCCGCCTGGGTGCCGCCGGGCTCGCCCGGATCGATCAGCGTGACACGATGGCCCGCGCGCAGCGCCTCGATGGCGCTGATCACGCCGACCGCGCCGGCGCCGATGATCGCAACGTGACGGCCGGCAGTCTCGGGCATCAGCGTATGGCCTCTTGCTTAAGCATGATCTCCGCGCAAACGCTACGCGTTTGTCGCGAGGGAAAACCGCTTCGCACTTTCCGGATCATGCTTGCGGCACAAAATCCTTGCCGACCGACAGCGCGCGCTGATCGACCAGGCAGTGCAGGATTGCCGGCTTGCCGGACGCCAGCGCCCGCTCGAACGCCGGCGCAAAGTCTTCGGTGCGCTCGACCCGCTCGCCATGGCCGCCGAACGCCTTGGCATAGAGTGCGAAGTCCGGGTTCTTCAGCTGGGTGCCGACGACGCGGCCGGGATAATCGCGCTCCTGATGCATCCGGATGGTGCCGTATTGCGCATTGTCGATGACGACGACAATCAGCGGCGCGTCATACTGCACGGCGGTGGCGAACTCCTGCCCGTTCATCAGGAAGCAGCCGTCGCCGGCGAAGGCGACGACGACGCGATCCGGATGCTGTCGCTTCGCCATCACGGCCGCCGGCACGCCGTAGCCCATCGAACCCGAGGTCGGCGCGAGCTGCGCGGCGAAGGTGTGGAAGCGATGGTGGCGATGAATCCAGCCGGCGTAATTGCCGGCGCCGTTGCAGACGATCGCATCCTTCGGCAGGCGATCGCGCAGCCAGGTCACGACCTCGCCGTACTGGAAATGACCCGGAAGTTCGCGCGGCTTGTCGGTCCAGGCAAGATAGTCCGCGTGCGCCTTGGCCGCCTCGCCCTTCCAGGCGGGCGCAGCTGCGGGCTTCATGCTCTCGACCGCGGCAGCGAAGGCCGCAGGCGTCGCCTGGATCGCCAGCACCGGCTGGTAGACGCGACCGAGCTCTTCGGAGCCCGGATGCACGTGAATGAGCTTCTGGCTCGGCACCGGAATGTCGAGCAGCGTGTAGGACGAGGACGGCATCTCCGACATGCGGCCGCCGATCAGAAGAATGACGTCGGCGCCGGTGAAGCGATCCCTGAGCTTCGGGCTCGGGCCGATGCCGAGATCGCCGGCATAGTGCGAATGGTCGGCGTCGAACAGCGAGGCGCGGCGGAACGAGGTCGCGACCGGCAGGTCGAAGCGCTCGGCAAAGCGCGTAATGCCCTTGGCGGCCTCTGCGGTCCAGGCCGAGCCGCCGAGCACCATGATCGGCGCCCTGGCGCCGGCGAGCATGCTGCCGAGGCGCTCGAGATCCGATGGCGCCGGCCAGGTGACCGCAGGCTCGACCTTCGGCGCGTTGGCGACCGCTGCGGTTTCAGTCAGCATATTCTCCGGCAGCGAGATCACGACCGGACCGGGGCGGCCCTGCAGCGCGACGCGGAAGGCGCGCGCGACCAGCTCCGGAATGCGGTCCGGACGATCGATTTCGACCGCCCATTTCGCCATCGTGCCGAACACCGCCTTGTAGTCGAGCTCCTGGAACGCCTCGCGCTCGCGCATGCCGGTGTCGACCTGGCCGACGAACAGGATCATCGGAGTGGAATCCTGCATCGCGATGTGCACGCCGTGCGCGGCGTTGGTCGATCCGGGACCGCGGGTGACGAAGCAAACGCCGGGGCGCCCGGTGAGCTTGCCATAGGCCTCCGCCATCATCGCCGCACCGCCCTCGGCGCGGCAGATCACGACGTCGATCGGGCTGTCATGCAGGGCATCGAGCGCCGCCAGGTAGCTCTCGCCCGGCACGCAGGTTACGCGCTCCACCCCCTGCGCGACCAGCTGGTCAATCAGGATCTGGCCTCCGGTGCGGGCATTGCTTTTGGTCATGAGGGCTCCCTGCGGCATTGGCGCGCGATTGCGGCTCGCGCGGAACGTGGTCCGACGGGGGTATGATAGACGTGAATATGGTGCAAGGCCGAAGCCGCTTCTCGCGGGCGAAGCGGGGGCAAGCCATGCGATAGGCAATGGGCATGGCCCTTTCGTCCTCGATTTCCGCAGAGCGGACGATCGCCGGCGGGATCGTCGCGGCCCGGCCGGAGAGCAGGCAGGTAACCCTTCGCCGATTTCGAAGCGCCCTCGCCGTAAGCGTGCCGACGACATGTTCCGTCGCCTGTCGGCAAGTTCGAGCCGGGATCGCGGCACACGAATCAACCTGTGCGTGTTTCTTTCCACAGCAATCCCATCGGCGATGCGCCAGCCTCACGCGGCACCAACCGCCGCAGCAGCGCGCATGCGGGAGAGACGATCCGCGGGCATCGCAAAGATCGACGGCGCGCGGCCGCCGCACAGGACGCGCGAAAGCCAGCGCGCTGCGGCGCGCGTGAAAACAGTGTGGCACAAACTGCATGCACCATCGTGTCATATGCACGATAACAATCATTAGAAGCGCGCGCGTGTGCTTCCGTAAGACTACGGTGCAGCGATCGATCGCTCCGCACCGTTCGATGCAGGATCGCGCGAATTTCGCGGAAAATCGCAGTCTAGCGCGTCGATTTCGGCTGCACTCATTGCACGCATCGCCCGTTCGGTCCTGCGCGATCGCGCGCGGCACACTGCATGCACTTCTTGATGAAACTCGAATCGCCTACGGTTTCGTGCAGTCACAAATTGTAAATCGTGTATCGCACCTGCCCGCCGTCCCGCGGCGGAAAGTGTTCTGCTGCCGAGCAGGTGCATCCTTGTCAGTTCACCAGTTAATATCAATGCTGGAGGCAATGCATGTTGGGGATGAAGAGCGTCGCAAGCGTGGTCGGCTCCGATAGTTCATACCGGCTGTTCGACGATATGCCGATCAGTGTCATGCTCTGCGAGCTGGACAATTTCAGGATCACCTACATCAACGAGTCGACGCGGCAGAATCTGAAAAAGATCGAGCATGTTCTGCCGGTGAAAGTCGATGCACTGATCGGACGATCGATCGACATCTTTCACAAGAACCCGCAGCATCAGCGCCGGCTCTTGTCCGATCCGAAGAACCTGCCGCACAAGGCGCGCATCACCATCGGCGGCGAGACGCTCGATCTCACCGTGACGGCGATGACCAATTCGCGCGGCCGCTACAGCGGACCGATGCTGACCTGGGAGCTCGCGACCGAGAAGGCGCGGCTTGAAATCCAGACCGAGCGGCTGCTGCAGATGCTTGACAACATGCCGATCAACATCATGATGTGCGATACCGATTTCAACATCACCTACATCAACCAGACCAGCCTCAAGACGCTCGACACCGTGAAGCACCTGCTTCCGGTGGCGCCGGACAAGATCCTCGGCAACTCGTTCGACATCTTCCACAAGAACCCGGCGCATCAGCGTCGCATCGTCGGCGATCCCAAGAACCTGCCGCACGCGGCCAAGATCAAGCTCGGCCCGGAAACGCTCGACCTCAGGGTTTCCGGGCTGACCGACAAGCGCGGCAACTATACCGGCGCGATGCTGAGCTGGTCGGTTGTCACGGGCAATGTGAAGCTCGCCGACGATTTCGAGAAGGACGTGAAGGGCCTTGCCGGGATGCTGGCATCGGCCTCGACGCAAATGCAGGGTACCGCGCGATCGCTGACGACGACCGCCGAATTCGTCAATCAGCGCTCGGCGAGTGCGGCGTCCGCCTCCGAAGAGCTGTCGTCCTCGGTCAACGAGATCAGCCGCCAGGTGTCCGAAGCGAGCCGCATCGCCCGCATGGCGGTCGAGGAAGCCGAGAAGTCCGACAAGCTGGTCGCGGGCCTCGTGACCATGGCGCAGAAGATCGGCGACGTCGTCGCGCTGATCAGCCAGATCGCCGGCCAGACCAACCTGCTCGCGCTCAACGCCACGATCGAGTCCGCGCGGGCCGGCGAAGCCGGCCGGGGCTTTGCCGTCGTCGCATCCGAGGTGAAGGCGCTGGCCAACCAGACCGCCAAGGCCACGGAAGACATCTCGGCGCAGATCAACGAGATGCAGACCGCGACCGGCAACACTGCCACGGCCCTGAAGTCGATCTCGCAGGTCATCGTCCAGATCAGCGAGATCTCGACCGTGATCGCCAGCGCCGTCGAGGAACAGGCCGCGGCCACCAAGGAGGTCACCGCCAACATCAACGGAACCACCAAGGCGATCGACGATGCCAGCAAGGCCGCCGAGAACGTTCTGGCGGCCTCCGGAGAGGTCGCCAGCAACGCGTCCGAGCTGGAAGTGCAGGTCGACAAGTTCCTCAAGAACGTGCGGGCGATGTAACGCCGCGGAGGTCGCGCCCTTGCCCTACAGCGAGCGCGCGATCAAAACCTTCATGATCTCGTTGGTGCCGCCATAGATCTTCTGGATGCGGGAATCGATGAACATGCGCGAGATCGGGTATTCCTGCATGTAGCCATAGCCGCCATGCAATTGCAGACATTCGTCGGCAGTCTCGACCTGCTTCTGCGAACACCACCATTTCGCCATCGAGGCTGTCACGGTGTCGAGGTCGCCGGCGACCAGACGTTCGACGCACCAATCGACGAACACGCGGGCGATCATCGCCTCGGTCTTGCGCTCGGCAAGCGTGAACGCGGTGTTCTGGAATTCGATCAGCGGCTTGCCGAACGCGGTGCGCGCCTTGGTGTATTCGGCGGTGATCTCGACCGCGCGCTCCATCGAGGCGACCGCGCCGATCGCGAGCGACAGCCGCTCCTGCGGCAATTGCTGCATCAGTTGGACAAAGCCGTTGCCCTCCTCATTGCCGAGCAGGTTTTCCGGCGGCACCGTGACATTGTCGAAGAACAGCTCCGAGGTGTCTGAGGCGTGCAGGCCGATCTTGTCAAGGTTGCGGCCGCGGCGGTAGCCCTCGGCTCCGGCGGTTTCAACGACGATCAATGAGATTCCCTTGGCGCCCGGCGCTCCGGTGCGCGCCACCACGATGACGAGATCGGCGGCCTGGCCGTTGGTAATAAATGTCTTCTGGCCATTGATGACGTAGGAATTGCCCTGCTTCTTCGCGGTGGTCTTGACGGCCTGCAGGTCGGAGCCGGTGCCGGGCTCGGTCATCGCGATGGCGCCGACCATCTCGCCCGACGCCATCTTCGGCAACCAGCGCTTTTTCTGCTCCTCCGAGCCGTAGTTGACGATGTAGTGCGCGACGATCGCGCTGTGCACGGAGACGCCGGTGGTCAGCTCCGGCACCGAGCTCTCGAGGTCATCGAGCACAGCGGCGTCGTAGGCGAAGCTGGCCCCTAAGCCGCCATAGGCCTCCGGCACGCTCGGCAGCAGCGCGCCCATCTCGCCCAGCGCGCGCCAAGCGAAGCGGTCGACCAGCTTCTGCTCGCGCCATTTCTCGGCGTGTGGCAAAAGATCCTTGGCGAGGAATTTGCGGAACTGGTCACGGAAGGTGTCCAGCTCCTCGGTCATCCAGGACGATCGGTAGTGCATTCTGCCCTCGCTCCGCATTCTTTTTTGACGCGTTTTCTTGACGCGAACCGGTGCCCACTTCGCTTGAAAACGCTCTGATCAAATCAAGAGACCGCCGCCGGCGACGATCACCTGACCACTGATGTAGTTCGATTCCGGTGCGCAGAACAGATAGACCGCATCCGCCGCCTCTTCCGGCGTGCCGCCACGGCCGAGTGGGATCATGCGGCCCATCGCCTCCAGCATCTGCGGCTGCACGCCGACCTTGATGTCGCGGCCGGCGACGTCGATGGTCTTCTGCTGGCTCTCGATCGGCTGGGTCAGGCGGGTGTTGATCAGGCCGAACGCCACGCAATTGACGTTGACCTTGTAGCGGCCCCACTCCTTGCACATCGTGCGCGTCAGCCCGATCAGCGATGCCTTGGCCGAGGAATAGCTCGCCTGCCCGGCGTTGCCATAGAGGCCAGCGATCGAGGAGATGTTGACGACCTTGCGGAACACCTCGCGACCCGCCTCGGCCTCCTTCTTCGCCATCACCCGGATCGGCTCGGATGCCGCGCGCAGAATCCGGAACGGGGCGACGAGATGGACGTCGAGCATAGCCTGGAACTGCTCGTCCGACATCTTCTGGATCGTCGAGTCCCAGGTGTAGCCGGCGTTGTTGACGATGATGTCGAGGCCGCCGAATGTTTCGATGGCGCTGCCGACGAAACGATCGGCAAAGCCGGATTCGGTCACGCTGCCATTGACCGCGATCGCCTCGCCACCCGTGGCCTTGATCTCGGCGACGACGGCATTGCCCGGCTCGGCATCGAGGTCGTTGACCACGACCTTCGCGCCCTCGCTCGCGAGCTTCAGCGCAATCGCGCGCCCGATGCCGCGGCCCGAGCCGGAGACGAGCGCGACTTTGCCTTGCAGTTTCGACATGATCTCTCCTAAAGCGCGATAATGGCTTCGCCGGCGAGCTTGACCTCGCCGTTCTGATCCTTTGTCGTCAGCGCGAGTCTTGCTCGTCTCTCACCGCCCTGCTCGATCAGCTCGGTCACCGTGCCTTCGCAGGTCAACGCGGCGCCGAGCTGGGTGATCGCGGCAAAGCGGGTCGAGAACGAGCGGATGCACGACGGGTTGACTGCGTCCGTCAGCGCCTGGCCGAGATAGCCCATGACCAGCATACCGTGCGCGAACACGTCGGGAAAACCGGCCGCTGTCGCAAAGTCGATATCCACATGGATAGGGTTATGGTCGCCCGAGGCGCCGCAGTAAAGCGCGAGGCGATGGCGGGTGATTGGCGGGAATTCCTTGTGGACGATGCGGTCGCCGACCGCGGGAACGCTGCTGCTCATGACGGCCTCGCATTGCGCACAACGATGGTACGCGAGGTATCGGCGACGTGGATGCCGGCCTGGTTGGTGACCACGGTCTCGACCACGATCAGCGTCATCGCCCCGCCCTTCTTCTCGGTCACGCTGGTGACGCGCGGCCGGAATGTCAGAGTGTCCCCGATCACCACGGGGGCGTGATAGTCGAAGCGCTGCTCGCCATGCAGCACGCGGGCGAGATCGATGCCGAGCGCGGTCAGGAACTCGAACGGCTCGGCTGCGTCCATCATCTCCAGACAAAACAGATAGGTCAGCGGCACCGGCGCCGCCGTCTCGTTGCGGTAGACCGGATTGCTCTCGCCGAGCGTGTCGAGGAAGAAGCGCAGGCGCCCCGGCTCGACGCGCGCGGTCACGGGCGTAAACGTACGCCCGACGGCGGATTGATCGACCATGGGCTGCCTCAGGCGCGTTCGTAGAGCGTCACGACGCAGGCGCCGCCGAGGCCGAGATTGTGCTGCAGCCCGAGCCGCGCGCCCTGCACTTGCGTCGCAGCAGCCGTGCCGCGCAGCTGCCGCGTCAGCTCGTAGCACTGCGCGAGACCGGTGGCGCCGAGCGGATGGCCCTTCGACAGCAACCCGCCGGACGGATTGGTGACGATCCTGCCGCCATAAGAGTTGTCGCCGTCATCGATGAATTTCGCGGCCTCGCCCTCTCCGCACAAGCCGAGCCCTTCATAGGTGATCAGCTCGTTATGGGCGAAGCAGTCGTGCAGTTCGACGACGTCGAGATCATCAGGCCCGATGCTGGCCGCCTCATAGACCTTGCTCGCGGCATCGCGCGCCATGTCGTAGCCGACCACCTGCATCATGTCCGATGCACCGAAGGTCGAAGGCGTGTCGGTCGTCATCGCCTGCGCCGCAATGCGAACGCTCTTGTTGAGGCCGTGCTGGTCGGCGAACTTCTCCGAGACCAGGATCGCGGCAGCGCCGCCGCAGGTCGGCGGGCACGCCATCAGCCGCGTCATCACACCGGGCCAGATCACCTGGTCGTTCATCACGTCGTCGGCGGTGACTTCCTTGCGGAACAGCGCCAGCGGATTGTTCTTGGCGTGGCGGCTCGCCTTGGCCCGCACTTTGGCGAACGCCGACAGCGGCGTGCCGTATTTCTTCATGTGGCTGAGGCCGGCGCCGCCGAAATAGCGCAGCGCCAGCGGCACGCCGGGCGCATCGACCAGCTTGTCGGCGGCGGCGTCGAAATCGTCGAACGCGCTGGGGCGATCGGTGAACACGGCCCCGAGCGCGCCGGGCTTCATCTGCTCGAAGCCGAGCGCCATCACGCAATCGGCGGCGCCTGACTCGATCGCCTGCCGCGCCAGGAACAGCGCGGTCGAACCGGTCGAGCAGTTGTTGTTGACGTTGACGATCGGGATGCCGGTCATGCCGACTGGATAGAGCGCGCGCTGGCCGCAAGTGGAGTCGCCATAGACATAGCCGACATAGGCCTGCTGCACACGGCCGTAATCGAGCCCAGCGTCGGCGAGCGCGAGCTTCGCAGCCTCGGCGCCCATCACGTGATACGGCGCATTGGCGCCGGGCTTGACGAACGGGATCATGCCGACCCCGGCAACATAGGTGTGTGACGTCATCGCGTGTCCTCCCGGAAATTACCCACTGGACTATTTGTTACCCATGGGTAATATAGGGGCCACCTTCCGGAGTCAATGCGACAACAGCCACGCGATGGACGCCCGCTTCCCCCCTTCCAACACCGAGTCGCCCTGGCTGCCGTTCGAGAGCCGGCGCCGCGCCCGCGACGAGAAGCGCGAAGCCGTGCTGCGCGCCGCCGTGCAGCTGTTCCTCGAACAGGGCTATCACCGCGCCACACTGAACGATGTCGCCAAGCGGCTGAACATCACCAAGCCCGCGCTCTACAATTACTTCCGTGGCAAGGACGAGATCCTGTTCGAGTGCTGGTCGATCGGCCATGAGCTGGTCGACGACTGCATTGCCGAGACCTCGGCCGGCAGCGGCAGCGGCCTCGACAAGCTGCGCAAGCTCACCACCCGCTACGCCGAGCTGATGACAACGGACTACGGCAAGAGCCTGGTCCGCTTCGATCTCCGCGATCTCAGCGAGCATAACCGCAAGATCGTGCAGACCGCGAAGCGGCGGATCGACCGTGCCTTCCGCGACTATATCGCTGCCGGCATTGCGGACGGTTCGGTGAAACCCTGCGATCCGAAGCTCGCGGCGTTCGCCGTCGCCGGCTCGCTGAACTGGATCGGACACTGGTTCCAGCCCGGCGGTGAGCTGACCGGACACGCCGTCGCCGAGGAATTCGCGATCCGCCTCACCGAAGGCATTGCCGAAACAACAACGCAAATGACATCAACGCGCGAAACAACAACGCGCAAAGCAGCCGTTCCGGCTGCAGAGAAGGCGGACAAACCGCCTCGCAAGGGAAACGTGGGAAACGCATCAAGGGAGGACAGGAGTGAACATCACACACGGGCTGCGGCGGGCGCTGCAGGTCAATCGAAACGGGCTCGCGGTCGTCTGCGGTGAACGGCAGCGCAACTGGCGCGAGGTCGGCACCCGCGTCGCCCGCCTCGCCTCAGCGATCCGCTCGCTTGGCGCCGGCAACGGCGACCGCGTCGCGATCCTGTCGCTGAACTCCGACCGCTATCTCGAACTGTATCTGGCGGTCGGCTGGGCCGGCACCGTGATCGTGCCGCTCAACATCCGCTGGTCTCCGATTGAGAACGAAGATGCGCTGCGCGACTGCCGCGCAACGATCCTGTTCGTCGATAAGGCGTTCGCGCCGGTCGGCACGACGCTGGCGAACGCCATCCCCGGCCTCAAGCTGATCTATGCCGACGAAGGCGAGACGCCCGCCGGCATGGAGAATTACGAGACGCTGATCGCGCGCAGCGAACCCGTTCCGGACGCGATGCGCACGCGCGACGACCTCGCCGGCATTTTCTACACCGGCGGCACCACCGGCCGCTCCAAGGGCGTGATGCTGAGCCACGGCAATCTGATGGCCAATGCGCTGAACGCGCTCGGCGAAGGCCTGTGGCCGAGCAGCACGATCTACCTGCACGCGGCGCCGATGTTCCACCTCGCCAATGGCGCGGCGATGTATTCGGTGCTGCTGTCCGGCGGCTCCAACGTCGTGATCCAGGGCTTCACGCCCGACGGCGTCGCGGCCGCCGTGCAGAAGGAGCGCATCACCGACGTGCTTCTGGTGCCGACCATGATCCAGATGTTCGTCGATCACCCGACGCTCGGCACCTACGACCTGTCGTCCTTGAAGCGAATCGCCTACGGCGCCTCCGTGATCAGCGACGCCGTGCTGATGCGCGCCATGAAGGCGCTGCCGCATGTCGAGTTCACCCAGGCCTACGGCATGACCGAACTGTCGCCGATCGCGACGCTGCTGCACTGGAAGGAGCATATCGGCGACGGCCGCGCCAAGGGCCGGCACCGCGGCGCCGGCCGCGCCACGCTCGGCGCCGAAGTGAAGATCGTCGATGCGGAAGACAAGGTCGTGCCGACGGGCACCGTCGGCGAGATCGCCGTGCGCGGCGATATGGTGATGATGGGCTATTGGGAGCGGCCCGAGGAGACCGCGCGCGCCGTGATCGACGGCTGGATGCATACCGGCGACGGCGGCTACATGGACGAGGACGGCTTCGTCTACGTCGTCGACCGCGTCAAGGACATGATCATCTCCGGCGGCGAGAACGTCTATTCGGCCGAGGTCGAGAACGCACTGGCCCAGCACCCGGCGGTGGCGCAATGCGCCGTGATCGGCATCCCGAGCGAGCGCTGGGGCGAGCGGGTCCACGCCGTCGTGGTGATGAAGAGCGGCGCCAGCGCCACGCCGGAAGAGCTGATGGAGCACTGCAAGGCGCTGATCGCCGGCTACAAATGCCCGCGCAGCGTCGACATCACGGCAACTCCGCTACCGCTCTCCGGCGCCGGCAAGATCCTGAAGCGCGAGCTGCGCAAGCCGTATTGGGAGAACCGGGAGCGGCGCGTGAGCTAAGGCGCGAGGCGCGATCTCTCGATCCAGTCATTCCGGGGCATGCGAAGCATGAACCTCAGATGCGCAATGGCGCATCGGGGAATCTCGAGATTCTCAGGCGCGAATTGCGCACCATAGTTCGATGCTGACGCATCGCCCCGGAATGACGGAGGCTCATGACGCCATTCAGCCGCAACCGTTGACACCGCGGCATGCGGTCGATTGGATCGGCTTAGATTCAATCCAGCGAGTTCCGATGTCCGCACCTGATACCAATGCCGACGGCAAGCCCCGCCGCCTGATGCACCGCCGCTCCGTCGAATGTCTCGGTTATCTCCGTGACGACGGGCTGTGGGAAGTCGAGGCGCGGCTGGTCGACACCAAGCCTTATGCGCGGCAGGACAGGCATCGCGGCCTGCAGCAGCCCGACGATCCCGTGCACGACATCAGGCTGCGGCTCGCGGTCGACGACAGTTTTACGATCCGCGAGACCGGGACCACGATGGCCTCGACGCCCTACCCGTCCTGCCTCGACGTCGAAGGCATTCTGCAGCGCCTGGTCGGCGAACGCATCGGCAAGGGCTGGCGCGAGCTGGTCCGCCGCAAGATCGGCAGACTGGAGACGTGCACCCATCTCGCCGAGCTGCTGGGCCCGGCGGTGACGACCCTGTTCCAGACCGCGACCTCCGGCAAGGATCCGCAGGGCCGCGGCGCGCTCGATCACCAGCAGGGCGCCACCGAGCCACCGTTCTTCGTCGGCGGCTGCTATTCCTGGCGGCTGGATGGTCCCGTCGTGGCCGAGACTTTTCCGCAGTTCGCGAAAAAACCTGTCGAGGTGAAGCAGAGTTCGTAGGGTGGGTTAGCGAAGCGTAACCCACCAACTAAGCCAAAGGACGGCGGGTTACGCCTTCGGCTAAGCCACCCTACGAGTGCCGCCCGCGTGATACTCTGCAAAAGGACGATCGGGGGTCAACGTGGAGAAGTACGGCGCCGGGTCGATTGTCGTCTCCGACTATGACCCCAACTGGCCCGCATTGTTCGCGCAGGAGCGCACGCGGATCGAGCAGGCTCTCGGCGCGTTCGCATTGACCATCGAGCATGTCGGCAGCACAGCCGTTCCAGGTCTTCCATCGAAGCCCATCATCGACCTGCTGGTCGGCGTACCCAGCCTGGAAGAGGCCGCGCAACGATGCATCGAGCCTCTTGAAGCGCTCGGCTATGTCTACATGCCGGAATATGCGTCCTGGATCCCCGGCGAGCTGTTCTTCCGCAAGGGGCCGCCGGGTCCGTGGACCCACCATCTGCATATGATGGAGCCGTCCCATCCGCGTTGGGAGGCACGCCTGGTTTTTCGCGACTATCTGCGCGCGCATGGCGAGGCGGCCCGCGCCTACGCCGAGATCAAGCGAGCCCTCGCCGCCTCCTCACAAGACGACATCGAAGCCTATCGAACCGGCAAAGATGCTTTCGTCGAGGAGACCACAGCCAAGGCGCGTGCGTGGCACGCAGCGGCACGAGACCAATAGCACCGGCGGACCGCGGCAAGCCTGCAGGTCACCGAAGAGGAACTTCGCAATTGGCTGCTGCGCCAATCAGCCCTGCATCGCTATGGGTTGATCCGTCCTGCGCGCTAACGTAGTTCGTCCGGCATGAACAAACATGCGGCCGGCCCCAAGACGGCAGCCCTCCCTGATAAGAAAGCCATTCTGCTCGGGGTCGCATGCGGCCTCGGCGCGGCGCTTTGCTGGGCTCTTGGCTTCGTGGCGACCCGGCATGGCCTGAAAGTCGGGTTCACGCCTGTGGACCTCTTGATGCATCGCTTCCTGTGGTCGGGCATCGTGTTCATCCCGCTCGTTGTGCGCGCCGGCCTGAAGGACCTCTGCGGCATCGGATGGGGCCGCGGCATGGCGCTGATGATGCTGGGCGGCCCGGTGATGTCGCTCATCAGCTATGCCGGCTTCGTGTTGGTGCCTCTTGGGCATGGCAGCGTGATCCAACCTTCCTGCGCGACGCTGGGCGGACTGTTTCTCGCCGTCGTCCTGCTGAAGGAACAGATCTCACCCTCCCGGGTCGCCGGCGCCGTCGTCATCGTGATCGGGCTTGCCGTGATCGGCAGCGAGTCGATCGGTCATATGGGATTGAGCGCCGTGATGGGCGATTTGATCTTCGTGACGACCGGATTGATGTTTGCAGGCTTCGCCACGCTGGTACGCTACTGGCGGGTGTCTGCGTTTTCGGTGGCGACCGTCATCAGCGTGCTGTCGCTCTCGCTGTTTCCGCTGTATGCCGCCTCGGGCGGGCTGGCGCGCGATGCGGCCATCGGCTTGAACGAGAATGCGCTGCAAGCCGTCGCCAGGGCATCCTGGCCGGGCCCGCAGCCATGTATTTGTTCGCGCTGTCGATCCAGCGGCTCGGCGTTGCCCGCGCGGCTGTATTTCCTGCGACCGTGCCGGTGCTCACCTTGCTGCTGGGATGGCTGCTGATCGGCGAGCCGCCGACCACTCTGCAGGCAGCCGGATTGGTCACGGTATTGGCCGGATTCTATCTCGCGCAACGTCAGAGCTAGTCTAGACGGTCTCCGGACCCGCCGACGGCCTTCGCCCAGCGGGCGCCGGCCGCGCGCCGCGTCAGGAAATCCGCAGCCCGGTGAGCGCAAGGCTCAACGCCTTTAGCCGCTTGCGCGCCTCGGCGTCATAGGCTTGCGCATGGGCACGGGCCTCGCGCTTGCCGTCGAAGAACAGCCCGCTTCTGCCGGCGACGTCGTCATCCTGAACCAGACGCAGGATGGCGTCGCCGCCTTGCTCGACGGTCGAGATCGGCGTCGCGCCGCTGGCGCGCACCATCGTGGTGTTCATGTAGGTCGCCGGGTGCAGCGAATTGACGGTCACGCCGGTGCCCTCGAGCTCGGCGGCGAGATCGATGGTGAACATGATCTGCGACAGCTTGCTCTGCGCATAGGCGCGGCCGCCGCTGTAGTTCTTGGTGATCATCACGTCGGCGAAGTCGATCGGGTGCTGGCCGAGCGAGGCGACATTGACGATGCGCGCCGGCGCACTCTCCTTCAAGCGCGGCAGCAGCAGATGTGCGAGCAGGAAGCCGGCGAGATAGTTCACCGCGAAGCGCAGCTCGTGGCCGTCCTTGCTGGTCTGCCGTGCCGGCCCGTCGTTCTGCGAGCCGATGCCGGCATTGCTGACCAGAACATCGAGGCGCTCCTGGTCGTCGAGCACCAGCTGGGCGAACTCGCGGACCTCGGCGAGCGAGGACAGATCGGCCTGATAGAACATCGGCTCGCGGCCGGAGACCCGCTTGATCTCGTCGGCGAGGGTCTGCGCCCGCTTGGTATCGCGGCCATGGATCAGGACCCGGGCGCCGGCAGATGCCAGCTTCATCGCAACGTAGCGGCCGACGCCATCGGTGGAACCGGTGATCAGCACCGTCTTGCCTGACATATTCATGGAAATCGCCCTTCGGTCGTTCTCCCAGCGCTGCCAGCAAAGATAAATGCGCCGCTTGGACTTTGCCATGGCAGGCCGCGGCGCGATCACCCAAAAACGGTGCCGAAATCGCCCGCCTATGGCCCTCGTCCGTGGTCCCAGGTGTACAGTCTGTCGCGCGGCCTGCGGTCGCGCGGCGCCGCGCCGCGCCTCAACGTGAATACGTTCTGATATCGTCGGGATGAACAACAAGGCCAGGATCGGCAAGAGCCGGCAAGAATCGGAATGTCCTCGACCATTCCAGACAGGTTCTCGCGGAAGGCTCCCTCGCTGGAGCCGTTCGGCATGCTCCTGCTATTCGCGGTGCTGACCGCGCTGCCGATCATCCTGACCGTTCGTCTGGTTGAGCCCGCACTCGTGCTGCCCGCGCTCAGCCTGGTGTTGTTCGCGGAGGCAGCCATTGCCGCGTTTGCTGCGCGCGTGATCCACATGCGTGCAAACGTGGCGAACCTCACGCTGTGGGATTTTGCCGGCGCATTCACCTTCATGGGGTGCGCGGCGGCGATCCTCGGCGAGCCGGATCAGGCGGCGCTGTTCTTCGAGGAGCAGACCGCGCTGCGTCCGGTGTAGAGCATGATCCGGAAAAGTGCGAAGCGGTTTTCCAAAAAGATCATGCTCAAATAAGAACAAAGCACGATGAATCCAATCTGATTTCATCGCGCTTTGACCGTAAATCCCAGGCCGGGCCCCTCTGGCAGCCACAAGCTGCGATGTCGGACTGGAACTCAGTTGGAGTGGCCCTGCTTCGACCCGCGACGCGCACACGCGCCGCGGCGGATTTGCCGTCTACACGACGGCAACATCCTGCGTCGTCGAACGGTCCACTCCCCGACCTCAAGGGGAGCGTTGCTCATGTCCGAACTGTTTTCACTCGACGCCCTCAGCGCCTTGCTGCAAGTCGTCGTCATCGACCTCGTGCTGGCCGGCGACAACGCCGTCGTGATCGGCCTTGCCGCGGCAGGCCTGCCGGCGAAGCAACGCGGCAAGGCGATTCTGATCGGCATCGCTGCTGCAACATTGCTGCGCATCCTGTTCGCCCTGCTCACCACGCAACTGATGCAGATCGTCGGCCTGCTGCTCGCCGGCGGCATCCTGCTGCTATGGGTGTGCTGGAAGATGTGGCGCGAGCTACGCGCCACCGCACAGGAGACGACGGCCGAGCATGCCGCCGATGGCGCGGAAGGCCAGCGCAAGACGCTGTGGCAGGCCACGACGCAGATCATCATCGCCGACGTCTCGATGTCGCTCGACAATGTGCTGGCGGTTGCGGGCGCGGCGCGCGAGCAGCCGATCGTGCTGGTGTTCGGCCTCGCGCTCTCGATCGCGATGATGGGCGCGGCCGCCACCTTCATCGCAAAACTGCTGCAGAACCACCGCTGGATCGCCTATGTCGGCCTCGCCGTGATCCTCTACGTCGCGGCCGACATGACCATCCGCGGCGCATCCGAGATCGCGAAGGTCGCGCCGGCTTGACGGCGGGCTCGTTGCACCTCTCCCGCTTGCGGGGGAGGTCGGAACGCATCGTCAGATGCGTTCCGGGTGGGGCTCTCTCCACGATATGACTCGTGGAGAGAGCCCCCACCCCAGCCCTCCCCCGCAAGCGGGAGAGGGAGCGCAGTTCTGTCGCGGCGGCCGATCGATCTCATCCAGCGTCAGTGGATTTCCGCCGAACGCTTCAGCGCTTCCTTCAACTTCTCGAGCGTGAAATCCTTACTGCGCGCGATGTCGAGGATCGGGGTCTCGCGGCGGCCGCAGAGTTCGGCGGCTTCCGGCAGCTTCGCCGCGATGTCGTAGGGGATCACGATCGCGCCGTGGCTGTCGGCGTGGATCAGGTCGTCGGAGCGCACCGTCATGCCGGCGACACGGACCTCGCCGCCAAAGCTTTCGGCATGCACCCAGGCGTGCGACGGGCCGATCGATCCGGCCAGCGCCTGGAAGCCGGGCGCCCATTGCGGAATGTCGCGGATCGAGCCGTCGGTGATGACGCCGAGGCAGCCGAGCGCCTTGTGCACGGCGCTCTGCACCTCGCCCCAGAACGCGCCGTAGCCGACGTCGGGACCGTCGATGTCCTGGATCACAGAGATGCGCGGACCGAAGCCGGTCCCGACATATTCGTAATATTCGATGCGGCGCTTCGACTGCTCCTCGGCCGAGAGGCCGGATTTCAGCACCGAGCGGATCGCGACCGTGCGCGCGTAGCCGACGATCGGCGGTAAGGTCGGGAACGGGCAGACCAGCGGCTTCACGGTGTAGCCGATCAGACGACGCTCCGGCGCGACGATCTCCATCGCGTTGCAGATCGTCGGCGTGTCATAGCGCGCCAACGCCTCGAGGACGGAAGCAGGCAGCGGTGCGGAAGCGGATGTCGTCACGGCGTTTCTCTCCTGATTTTTGGCGTTCGCTGGGCCGTCTCAGCCTATAGCCGAGATCGCAGGCGAACCCAACCGAGGCACGCTCATGGCTGATATTTGGGAAGACGGACTGCCCCACCCCTCTCCGTCATTGCGAGGAACTCGCGACAAAATTGCAGAGCAATTTTGCGCTGAAGCGACGAAGCAATCCATCTCTCCGCATATGCCGCAGCATGGATTGCTTCGCTTCGCTCGCAATGACGTGGAGAGGACCCGTGCGCGCCTCTCAATGTAGATGCGCGGGACGATCGTCGTGGTCCGGATCGGTGCCCTGTGGCGTGTAAGGCGACGGTGATGCCGGCGCCGGCGCGCTTGCGCCTTGCGTCTGCGCCGCAAGCTGGCGCTCCTGGTCGCGATACGATTTCCAGCCCCAGGGCAGGCTGATCAAATAGGCGACCGAGCCCGCCGACAGGATGTGCCAGGGATAGCCGATCAGCAGCGCGACGAAGAACACCACCGACACGAACACCGGCAGCACCATCTCCGGCGGGACACGCATCTTCACGGTCTTGCCGGAGAACACCGGCAGCCGCGACACCATCAGGAAGGCGATCAAGAGCGTGTAGAACGCCGTCAGCGTCGCCGGCGGCATCGGCACGCCGAGGAAGGCGAGATAGATCGGCAGCAGCACGGTGATCGCGCCGGCCGGCGCCGGCACGCCCGTGAAGTAATTGGCGGCGAATGCCGGCTTGTTCGGGTCGTCGATAGAGGCATTGAAGCGCGCCAGGCGCAGGCCGCCGGAGATCGCGAACACCATCGCGGCGATCCAGCCGCCATTGTTCAATTCGTGCAGTTGCCAGAAATACAGGATCAGGCCCGGCGCAACGCCGAAATTGACGAAGTCGGCGAGGCTGTCGAGCTCGGCGCCGAATTTTGACTGGCCCTTGATCATGCGGGCGACGCGGCCGTCGATGCCGTCGAGGATCGCGGCGAACACGATGGCGGCGACCGCCAGCTCCATCCGCCCTTCCGTCGACAGCCGGATCGCGGTCAGGCCGGCGCAGATCGCCAGCAGCGTGATCATGTTCGGCACCAGCATCCGCACCGGGATCGGGCGGAACCGGCGGCGGCGAAACTCGGTGGAGTTGGGATCAAAGGGCATCATGGTCTTGCAATATAGCAAGCATGGCCGGGCTCCGCCATCGCGGCGGGAACCGGCGGGTCAAAGCACTTTCCAGCGGAGCGGATACCGGTTCGCGTTAAGAAAACGCGTCAAGATAGAAAACAAGAGCTTCCGTTCCGATTCCGGGCGGAATCGGAGCTCCAGGCTGGCGAAACAGAGTTAATCGGCGCGGTAGGTGCGGCCCGGGTCGGCGTTGCGGAAATCCGCCAGAATGGTCTCGCCGGCAACCGCGGTCTGCCCCTCGGAGACCAGCGCCTTGGTGCCCTCGGGGAGGTAGACGTCGAGCCGCGAGCCGAAACGGATCAGGCCGAAGCGCTCGCCGGCGCCGATCGACTGGCCTTCCTTGACGAAGCAGACGATGCGGCGCGCCACGAGGCCGGCGATCTGGACCACGCCGATGCGTCCATTGGCGCCCGAGATCACCAGCGAGTTGCGCTCATTGTCCTCGCTCGCCTTGTCGAGCTCGGCATTGATGAAGGCGCCGGGCCGGTAGGCGATGCGGTCGATGCGCCCGGCCACCGGGCTGCGGTTCACATGGCAGTTGAACACGCTCATGAACACCGAGACCCGGGGCAGCGGCTTGTCGCCGAGGCCGAGCTCGGCCGGCGGCAGCGCCTGCACCACCATGGAGACGCGGCCATCGGCCGGCGATACCACGATGCCGTCGCGCAGCGGCGTCACGCGCACGGGATCGCGGAAGAACAGTGCACACCAGACCGTGAGCAGCGTCCCGATCCAGCCCAGCGGGGTCCAGATCCAGAACAGGATCAGGCTCGCCAGGGCGAAGCCACCGATGAACGGATAGCCCTCGGGGTGGATCGGCGGGATCTGTGCGCGGATGGAATTGGCGATCGACATCAGAGCTCGCTTGCGTTTCCCCGCCCCGTTTGGCGGGAGAGGCCCTAAATCGACTATTCCGCGGCGGTCGGCAAGGGTTTCTCACCCGCGTCAGGGGTGGATTCATCCGACGAATCGGTGACCACGGGCGGCAGGCGATTCGGCGCGGTGCCGTCGTCATCGACCTGGGCGAGCCGTTCGCGGGCCTCCTCGGCCTCGCGCTGCCGGTTCCACATGCTGGCGTAGAGGCCGCCCGAGGCCAAAAGCCGCGCATGGGTGCCGCGCTCGGCGATCCGGCCCTGGTCCAGCACGATGATCTCGTCGGCGCCGACGATGGTCGACAGCCGGTGCGCGATCACCAGCGAGGTGCGGTTGCGCGAGACCCGCTCCAGCGCACCCTGGATCTCGGCCTCGGTGTGACTGTCGAGCGCCGAGGTCGCCTCGTCGAGCACCAGGATCGGCGGGGCCTTCAGTACCGTGCGCGCGATCGCGACGCGCTGCTTCTCGCCGCCGGAGAGTTTCAGGCCGCGCTCGCCGACCTGCGTCTCATAGCCCTGCGGCGACATCCGGATGAAGCCGTCGATCTGCGCCAGCCGCGCCGCCTCCTCGACCTCGTCGTCGCCGGCATCCCAGCGGCCATAGCGGATGTTGTAGCGGATGGTGTCGTTGAACAGCACGGTGTCCTGCGGCACCATGCCGATCGCCGACCGCAGCGAGGTCTGCGTCACATTCTTGATGTCCTGGCCGTCGATCAGGATGCGGCCGCTCGACACATCGTAGAGCCGAAACAGCAGCCGCGAGATCGTCGACTTGCCGGCGCCGGACGGGCCGACGATCGCGACCGTCTTGCCGGCCGGCACCTCGAAGCTCAGACCTTTCAGGATCTGGCGGTCGGGCTCATAGGCGAAGCGGACATCCTCGAAGCGCACGCTGCCTGTGGACACCACGAGCGGCTTAGCGCCCGGCACGTCCTTCACCTCGGGATCGCGTGCCAGCACGTCGAACATCTTCTCGATGTCGATGATCGCTTGCTTGATCTCGCGATACACCATGCCCATGAAATTCAGCGGCTGGTACAGCTGGATCATCATCGAGTTGATCAGCACGAAATCGCCGACGGTGTGGGTGCCGTTGCGGATGCCGAACGCGCACATCAGCATGGTCGCGGTCAGGCCAGCGGTGAAGATGATCGCCTGCCCGGTGTTGAGCACGGCGAGCGAAGTATAGGTCTTCACGCTGGCTTGCTCGTAGCGCTCCATCGAGCGGTCGTAGCGCCTCGCCTCGCGCTCCTCGGCGCCGAAATATTTCACCGTCTCGTAGTTGAGCAGCGAGTCGATCGCCTTGGTATTCGCCTCGGTGTCGGAATCGTTCATCTTGCGGCGAATCTCGATCCGCCACTCGGTCGCGATGTAGGTGTAGTACATGAACACGACGACGGTGAGCAGCACCGCCAGCACGTAGCGCCAGTCGAACTGCCAGAGCAGCACGCCCGCCAGCAGCGTGACCTCGACGATAGTCGGGATCAGTTGCAGGATCACCATGCGCACGATGGTCTCGATGCCGGAGCGGCCGCGCTCCAGCACGCGGGTCAAGCCGCCGGTCTTGCGCTCGAGATGGAAACGCAGCGACAGCTCGTGCATGTGCACGAAGGTGATGTAGGCCAGCCGGCGCACCGCATGCATCGCGACGCGGGCGAAAATGCCGTCGCGCCACTGCGTCAGCACCGCCATGATGATGCGCACCGCCCCGTAGCTGATCGTCATCAGCACCGGCGAGGCGATCAGCCAGACCATCCAGCTCGAGGCCGCGACCGGCGCCGATCCCGTGCCGTTCAGCGCATCGATCGCCCATTTGAAGGTGAACGGCACCGACAGCGTCGCAAGCTTGGCGAACAGCAGCAGCACCACCGACCAGATGACGCGCATCTTCAAATCGGCGCGCTCGCCGGGCCAGATGTAGGGCCAGAGATGAATGAGGGTGCCGAGCAGCGTCCCCTTCTCGGCGGCCGGCGTCGTGGCCGTGGGCTGGTCGGCCGCGGTCAAAGTCTGTTGCGGCGGCACCATCAGGAGGCCGCCCTCGCCGTCATGGCGCGGCGGTCCGCGGCCACATCTTTTCCACGATTTGCCATTGTGCCCGTCATATAGATCGTTTCAACGTGGCGTACAGGCTTATGACGAAAATTGTTCGCGATTCGCGGGAATTTACGGGATTTTTTGGCCCTCAATGCCCATATGCGAGTCTTGACCCTGTTTGCGCTGCAGTGCCACAAGGATCGTATGAACCAAATCAAGACTGTCTGTGTTTATTGCGGCTCCGGCCCCGGCAACAATCCCCGCTTCGTTGAAGCTGCCATCGCGCTCGGCAAGGCCTTTGCCGAAAACAAGGTGCGCCTGGTCTACGGCGGCGGCTCGATCGGCCTGATGGGCGCGGTCGCGAAATCCACCCTCGATCACGGCGGCTCCGTCACCGGCATTATTCCGGAATTCCTGCGGGCGCGCGAGAATGCGCTGACCTCGGTTCAGGAGATGATCGTCACCCCCGACATGCATGAGCGCAAGCGGCTGATGTTCGAGCGTTCGGACGCGTTCGTCGCGCTGCCCGGCGGCATCGGCACGCTGGAGGAGCTGGTCGAGCAATTGACCTGGCAGCAGCTCGGCCGTCACTCCAAGCCGATCCTGCTCGCCAATATTGATGGTTTCTGGGAACCCCTGCTCTCGCTGCTGAGCCACATGCGCACGACCGAGTTCATCCGCGCGACGCTTCCGATCAACGTGCTGATGGCCGACCGCGTCGACGAGATTTTGCCGCGGCTGCGTTCGGCTGTGGCGGGCAAGCCGGCCGCCGCGAAGGAGCTCGCGCCCGAAGTGGCGCGGCGGCTCTGATATCTCGATAGCGTGAACCTGGTCCCGTCATGCCGACGAGCGCGGAACGCGCGTCTCGAAGCATGCACGGTCCGGCTGGTGGCCGTCCATCCTACGAGGCCGGCCCAGCGGCGCAATTGCGCCGCAAGGCTCGCACCTCCAGCGACAAAGGCGGAGCCTTTGCGCGGGGATAACGGTTTGAAATGAATGCTCGTCCTAGCCCAAATCACTCGCTTGGAAACGTCACGGCCTCGATGCGGTTACCGTCGGGATCGAGGACGAAGGCGGCGTAGTAACGCACGCGATCGTGCGGGCGCAGGCCCGGGGGACCATCGGAGAGGCCGCCTGAGGCCAGCGCGGCGGCATGGAAGGCATCGACCTCGGCGGTGGTTTTCGCCCGCAGGCAGATATGGGTGCCGCTCTCATGCGCGACCTGCGCCATCGTGGCGCGCAGATTGATCCAGAGTTCGGGATAGGCCTTGCCGAAGCCGATCGTCGCCGGCCGCGTGACGAGGCGGCTCAGGCCGAGCGCGGCCAGCGTCGGCTCATAGAACCGCGCGGCGCGGTCGAGATCGCGGACGCCGACGGAGACGTGGTCGATCATGTGGCGTCCTCCTTGCTCGTCATTGCGAGGAGCGAAGCGACGAAGCAACCCATGCATCCTTGCGAGCGGAAAGGTGGATTGCTTCGCTTCGCTCGCAATGACGGCGCCTGTTTCCTTCGCAGCCGCCTCAAGCCTGCGCGCCCGACTTCACCAGCTTGTAGAACACCGAATCCATCAGCGCCTGGAACGAGGCGTCGATGATGTTGGGCGAGACGCCGACCGTGGTCCAGCTCTCGCCGGTCTCGTCCTCGCTTTCGATCAGCACGCGCGTGACCGCCTCGGTGCCGCCATTGAGGATACGCACGCGATAGTCGATCAGCTTCAGGCCATCGATGTATTTCTGGTACTTGCCGAGGTCCTTGCGCAGCGCCACGTCGAGCGCGTTGACCGGGCCGTTGCCTTCGGCGGCCGAGATCAGCCGCTCGCCGTCGACGTCGACCTTCACCACCGCGAGCGCCACCGTGACTCGCTGGCCGTTGGCGTTATAGCGCTGCTCGACATTGACGTCGAACTGCTCGACCTTGAAATATTCCGGTACCTTGCCGAGCGTGCGGCGCGCCAACAGGTCGAACGAGGCGTTCGCCGATTCATAGGCAAATCCCGCGGCCTCGCGCTCCTTCAGCTCCTCGACCAAGCGCGTCAGCCGCGGATCGCCCTTGTCATAGACGATGCCGGCGCGGTCGAGCTCGGCCATCACGTTGGAGCGGCCGGCCTGGTCCGATACCAGCACCTTACGGTGGTTGCCGACAGAATCCGGCAGCACGTGCTCATAGGTCTGCGGATCCTTCATGACCGCGGAAGCATGGATGCCGGTCTTGGTGACGAAGGCGCTCTCGCCGACGTAAGCGGCATGGCGGTTGGGCGCGCGGTTGAGCATGTCGTCGAGCGTGCGCGACACCTTCATCAGCGTCGCCATCTTCTCCGTGGTGACGCCGATCTCGAACTTGTCGGCAAACTCCTGCTTCAGCTTCAAGGTCGGGATCAGCGAGCAGAGATTGGCGTTGCCGCAGCGCTCGCCGAGGCCGTTGAGCGTGCCCTGGATCTGACGTGCGCCGGCGCGCACCGCGGCGAGCGAATTGGCCACCGCCTGCTCGGTGTCGTTATGAGCGTGGATACCCACATGGGCGCCGGGCACCTGCTTGACGACATCGCCGACGATGGTCTCGATCTCGTTCGGCATGGTGCCGCCATTGGTGTCGCACAGCACCACCCAGCGCGCCCCGGCCTCATAGGCCGCCGTCGCGCAGGCGAGCGCATAGTCACGGTTCTCCTTGTAGCCGTCGAAGAAATGCTCGCAGTCGACCATCACCTCGCGGCCCAATGCCTTCGCGGCCGCGACGCTGTCGCGGATCGAGGCGAGGTTCTCCTCGTTGGTGGTCTCGAGCGCGACCCGGACCTGGTAGGCCGAGGATTTTGCGACGAAGCAGATCGCGTCGGCCTTGGCCTCGAGGATACCGGCGAGCCCCGGATCGTTGGAGGCCGAACGGCCCGGCCGCCGCGTCATTCCGAACGCGGTGAAGCGCGCGTGGTCGAACGCAGGCTTCTTGTTGAAGAACTCGGTGTCGGTCGGATTGGCGCCGGGATAACCGCCCTCGACATAGTCGATGCCGAGCGCGTCGAGCATGCCGGCGATCACCCGCTTGTCCTGCAGCGTGAAGTCGACGCCGTTGGTCTGCGCGCCGTCGCGCAGCGTGGTGTCGAACAGATAGAGGCGCTCGCGGCTCATGCGTGGCCTCCGGTCACGGCAACGCCGTTGAGCGTCTTCTGCATCGTGGTGTTGGCGAACCACTCGTCGTTGATGGTCACCGTATTGCGCTGCTGCGCGACGTAGCCGCGCTTGCGGAAGAATTCGAGCGCGGTGTCGCTGGCATCGACCTTGAGAGCCTTGGTGCCGCGGGCACTCGCGATCTTCTCCAGCGCGTCGCACAGCGCGCTGCCCGCACCCTGCCCGACCGCGCTCGGATGCACATAGAGCATGTCGATGTGATCGGCCCCCTTCAGCGAGGCGAAGCCGACCGGCGCGCCCTGCAGTGTCGCGATCAGCGTGAGCTGCCCGGCGAGCTTCTTGCCGAAGGCCTCCTCATCGTCGGCGGCCATCGCCCAGGCTTCCTGCTGGGCCTCGCTGTAATCGTCGCCGGTCAGGTCCATGATCGACGCCGCGAAGATCGCCGCCAGCAGCGGCGCATCGTCAGGCAGATACGGGCGCAATGCGGGTGCGGATCGGGTCATCGCGCAACCTCCCAGGTCGTGATCGGCTTTCCTTCGGCATCCTTGCCGTCCTTGATCGCCACGCCCATCGCGGCGAGCTGATCGCGGATCCGGTCAGACTCCTTGAAGTCCTTCCTCGCACGCGCCGCGGTGCGCTCGGCGATCAGTGCCTCGACCGCGGCGGCATCGACGCCGCTGGCCTGCTCCTTGCGGCCCTTCCACGACGCCGCGCTCTCGGAGAGGAAGCCGAGCAGCCGCAGCGAACCGGCAAATTCCTTGCGGCTCGCTCCATTGCTCGCGGCGGCATTCCGCAGGCTGTGCAGCACGGCCATGGCCTGCGCCGTGTTGAGGTCGTCGTAGAGCGCCTCGACCATCGCGGCCGACGGCGCACCGGGCTCGGCGTCGGCGGCGACCGCATACCAGTCGTCGAGCGTCCTTGCGGCTTCTTCCGCGCTCCTCAGCGTCCAGTCGAGCGGCGAACGGTAGTGCGTCCTCAGCATGCTGAGCCGCAGCACCTCGCCCGGCCAATCCGCCAGCAGATCGCGGATCGTGAAGAAGTTGCCGAGCGACTTCGACATTTTCTCGCTTTCGATCTGCAGGAAGCCGTTATGCATCCAGACATTGGCCATGCGATCGGTATGGAACGCGCAGCAGGTCTGCGCGAGCTCGTTCTCATGGTGCGGGAACACCAGGTCGATGCCGCCGCCATGGATGTCGAACTTTTCGCCGAGATGCTTCCAGGCCATCGCCGAGCACTCGATGTGCCAGCCGGGCCGGCCCTCGACCGCAATGCCGGCCGGCGACGCCCAGCACGGCTCGCCCGGCTTCGACGGCTTCCACAGCACGAAGTCGGTGTTGTCGCGCTTGTAGGGCGCAACATCGACACGGGCGCCCGCGATCATCTCGTCGAGCGAGCGCTTGGACAGCGCGCCGTAACGCGGCAGCGTGGAGTTGGCCGCGTTCATCGCCTGCGGCGAGAACAGCACGTGATCCTCGGCGACATAGGCAAAGCCGCCGGCGACCAGCTTCTCGATGATCGCGCGCATCTCCGGGATATGCTCTGTCGCGCGCGGCTGCACGGTCGGCGGCAAGCAGCCGAGCGCCGTGACGTCGTCCTGGTACTGCTGATAGGTCTGCTCGGTGACCTTGCGGATCGCCTCGTTCAGCGGCACGCCGGGATAGTCCCGCGCGGCGCGAACGTTGATCTTGTCGTCGACGTCGGTGATGTTGCGGACATAGGTGACGTGATCGGCGCCGTAGCGATGGCGCAGCGCGCGGAACAGCACGTCGAAGACAACAGCGGCGCGGCCGTTGCCGATATGGGCGAAGTCGTAGACCGTCGGTCCGCAGGCATACATGCGGACATTGTTGGCATCGAGCGGCACGAAGGGCCGCTTCTCCCGGGTCAGCGTATCGTAGAGGCGCAAATCCATGGGTACCCATCCCTTGCGGCCGGGCGTCCAGTGATCTCAGGGTGATTGAGAAAAGACGGCCTCAGCCAGCGAATCGCTAGCTCATAATCTCGCGGCAAATGCTGCTGATGGCGAGGTGGCCGTTCATGGTTCCATCGTGTCTCACGGCCCCCTTATCGCGTCAAGGGGCTGTTTCGGGGCGTTATGCAGCCCGCACCGCACCGAAATCACGCCAACGCCCTCATGGTTAATCATTATTAAGGAATTGGGCGTACGGGAAGGCCTGCGGATTCCCCGCCATTTTCACTGGTGCACCATGCGGCCCATTTCAGCATTGATTGCCTGCACGTTCGTCCTTGTCTCCTCGGCCGCCTTGGCCGACAGCCGCGTTTTCATCGTCGCCAACCAGGCCGACGGATACGGCATCGATCAGTGCCTCGCCCGCGGCGACCGCTGCGGCGCGTCCGCCGCGCGCGCCTACTGCCGGTCACGCGATTTTGCGCAAGCCACCAACTACCGCCGCGTCGATCCCGACGAGATCACCGGCGCGGTTCCGCACGCCGCGAACGAGAAATGCACCGGCAATAGCTGCGGCGAATACGTCGCCATCACCTGCCAGCGCTGAGGCAAGCCGCTGGTCAAACGGGGTTATTGCCACACCGGCGCCCCGGAAACGACGTGACGCTGCCCCGAGAAACGGCTATTGCAGGCGGCCTTTGCAGGTGGTCTTGGCACGTGGTCCTGGCCGCGCGCTTTGGCGTTGATCGCCGCGCGGCGTCGTTTTAATGGCCGGATATGCCCCATAGCTCCCGTTCTCGCTTCTCCCGCTGGTTCTTGACTTGCGCCGTGTTGGCCGGCATCGCCCTGCCCGCCAGGCATGCCCTCGCGCAGGTGCCTCCGGGCCCGCCCGGCCCGGCGCCCCAGGGCGCGCAGGCCAATCCGGTGTGCGCGCGGCTGGAGGGCCAGCTGGCGGCGATCGATCGCGGCGGCGGCGATCCGGCCAAGGACGAGCAGATCCGCCGCTATCAGGATGCGGCAACCCGGCAGCAGGGCGAGCTGGATCGCGTGACCGCGCAGGCCCGGCGCATGGGCTGCGACAGTTCCGGGTTCTTTTCTCTGTTCAACAATAACTCGGCGCAGTGCGGACCGGTCAACAACCAGATCCAGCAGATGCGTGCCAACCTCGACCAGATGACCGCAAATCTCGAGCGGCTGCGCACCGGGGGGCTCGGCGGCGCCGATCGCGAGAACCAGCGCCGCTCGGTGTTGACCGCGCTGGCGCAGAACAATTGCGGCCCGCAATACGCGGCGGCTGCGCGCGGCCCCGGCAATTTCATCGAGAACCTTTTCGGCGGTGGCGGCGGTGGCAATCCCAATAATCCGCTGCCCCCGCCTGACGCGCAATATGGCGGACAGTCCGGCACCTTCCGCACCGTCTGCGTCCGCACCTGCGACGGCGCCTACTTCCCGATCTCGTTCGCGACCTCGCAGGCGCGCTTTGCCGCCGACGAGCAAATCTGCAAGGCGCAGTGCCCGGCCGCGGAGGCCAGCCTGTTCGCCTACCGCAATCCCGGCGAGGACATTAACCAGGCGGTCTCGATCAGCGGCCAGTCCTACTCGTCGCTGCCGAACGCCTTCAAATACCGCACCGAGTTCAATCCGTCCTGCTCCTGCAGGGCGGCCGGCCAGAGCTGGGCGGAGGCGCTGAAGGCGGTCGACGACCAGGCGTCCGCCGCGCAGCAGGGCGACATCATCGTCACCGAGGAGAGCGCGCGGAAGATGCAGCAGCGCGCGCAGACCAAGGGTGCCGCCGGCAAAAAGGGCGCGCCCGCAGCCGCGGCGGCTCAACCGCAGCAGCCTGCCGCCGCTGACGCCACAGCGCCGGCCGCGCCCGTGAGCGACGGCCAGATCCGCACGGTCGGCCCGACCTTCATCCCGAAAAAGCAGTAAGGCTCACCCCTCGAACGCTTCCGCCGACGCGCGCGAGCCGCGCGTCACCAGCTTCTCGTCGGGCTCCGGCAGCGCCTTGCCGAAATCGCGGAAGCGGTTGGTGATGGGATAGCGGCGGTCGCGGCCGAAGTTCTTGCGCGTCACCTTCACCCCCGGCGCCGCCTGCCGCCGCTTGTATTCGGCAATGTTGAGCAGGCGATCGACGCGAGTCACCACATCGCGGCCGAAGCCGGCCTCGATGATGGTCGCAAGCGGCTCCTCGCGCTCCACCAGCCGCTCGAGGATCGCATCAAGCACCTCATAGGGCGGCAGCGAATCCTGGTCGGTCTGGTTCTCGCGCAACTCCGCGGTCGGCGGCCGGATGATGATGTTGACCGGGATCACCTCGCCCGACGGCCCAAGCGCGCCGTCCGGCTTCCAGGCATTGCGCAGGCTCGACAGGCGGAACACCTCGGTCTTGTAGATGTCCTTGATCGGGTTGAAGCCGCCATTCATGTCGCCGTAGAGCGTGGCGTAGCCGACCGACATTTCCGACTTGTTGCCGGTCGTCACCACCATGGCGCCGGTCTTGTTGGAGATCGCCATCAACAGCGTGCCGCGCGCGCGCGCCTGCAAATTCTCCTCGGTGATGTCGCGCTCCAGCCCTTTGAACACCGGCGCCAATATCGTCTCGAACCCGTTGACGGCATCGGCGATCGGCAGAATCTCGTAGCGGATGCCGAGCGCGGCGGCGAGCTTGGCGGCATCGTCGAGCGACACCTGCGCGGTGTAGCGGAACGGCAGCATGACGCCGCGCACCTTGTCGGCGCCGAGCGCATCGACCGCGATCGCGGCACACAGCGCCGAGTCGATGCCGCCGGAGACGCCGAGCAGCACGCCGGGAAAACCATTCTTGCGGACATAGTCGCGCAGGCCGAGCACGCAGGCCGCGTAATCGGCCTTGTCGCCCTCGAGCTGCGCCGTGATCGGCCCGTTGCAGCGCCAGCCATCCGCGGTCTTGCGCCAGGTCAACGTCGTGATGTTCTCCTCGAACGCCGGAAGCTGCGCCGCCACGGAGAGATCGGCGTTCAGCGCAAACGAGGCGCCGTCGAAGATCAGCTCGTCCTGGCCGCCCATCTCATTGAGATAGATCAGCGGCAGCCCGCTCTCGGTGACGCGCGCCACCACGATCGACAGGCGCAGATCGGCCTTGTCGCGGGCATAAGGCGAGCCGTTCGGCACGATCAGGATCTCGGCACCGGTCTCGGCCAGGCACTCGACGACGTTCTCGTAGTCCTCGGATTCCTCAAGCCAGATGTCCTCGCAGATCGGTACGCCAATGCGCACGCCGCGCACCGTCACCGGGCCCGATGCCGGGCCGCGCGCGAACAGCCGCTTCTCGTCGAAAACGCCGTAGTTCGGCAGGTTGGCCTTGAAGCGCAGCGCCGCGATGCGGCCGCCGTCGAGCAGCGCGCAGGCATTGTAGAGCTTGCCGTCCTCGACCCAGGGCGTGCCGATCAGCATCGCCGGGCCGCCATCCTTGGTCTCGCGCGCCAATTCCTCGATCGCGGCGCGGCAGGCCGACTGGAACGCCGGCTTGAGCACCAGATCCTCCGGCGGATAGCCGGCGATGAACAGCTCCGACAGCACCACGAGGTCGGCGCCGTCGGCCTTCGCTTTGTCGCGCGCGGCGCGTGCCTTCACGGCGTTGCCGGCCACGTCACCGACCGTCGGATTGAGTTGCGCCAGGGTGATCTTGATCTGTTGTTCGCTCATAACTTTATGTTGTCCCGCACAAGAGCAAACTTCAATGGTCCTCCGGTCATGGTGCGATTGCAGAAATCGCACCATGACCGTCGTTCTCTTCTTTTGAGCATGATCTGATCGGAAAACCGGTCTCCACCTTTCCGGATCATGCTCGGATCAGAACACGCCCATGCGCTCAGCGAGGGCAAACAGCCAGAACAGTCCTGCCATCACCAGCGCGACGCCGACGGCCGCGGAGCCCATGTCCTTGACCCGCCCGATCTGCGGATCGTGATCCATGGTCAGGCGGTCGGCGAGCTTCTCGATCGCGGTGTTGAGCAGCTCGATGACGAGCACCAGCACCACGGTTGCGACCAGCTCGACCCGGCGCATCACGGTGGCGCCGACCAGCCAGGCCAGCGGCACCGACAGCACCAGTGCCACCACCTCCTCGCGAATCGCCTGCTCCGAGCGAATGGCGAAGGCCAGCCCGTTGCGCGAGTTGATGGTGGCTCGCCAGAACCTCAGCAAGTCACTGCCCTCAAGTCACGGCCCCCAAATCACAACCCAGCGGCGGCCGGCATCGGTTTGACCTTGCCGGCGCGCTCCTGCTTCAGCAGCTCGGCGATCAGGAAGGCCATGTCGATCGACTGTTCGGCGTTGAGGCGGGGATCGCAGACCGTGTGGTAGCGGTCGTTGAGATCCTCATCGGTGATGGCGCGGGCGCCGCCGATGCACTCGGTGACGTCCTGACCGGTCATCTCCAGATGCACGCCGCCGGCATGGGTGCCCTCGGCGGCATGGATCTGGAAGAACGCCTTCACCTCGGACAGCACGCGGTCGAACGGCCGCGTCTTGTAGCCCGAGGTCGAGGTGATGGTGTTGCCGTGCATCGGATCGCACGACCACACCACCTTGCGGCCTTCCCGCTGCACGGCGCGGATCAGGCCCGGCAGATGGTCACCGACCTTGTCAGCGCCGAAGCGGTTGATCAGCGTCAGCCGTCCCGGCTCGTTGTCGGGGCTGAGCACGTCGATCAGCTTCAGCAGCTCGTCCGGCTTCAACGACGGACCGCACTTCAGGCCGATCGGGTTCTTGATGCCGCGGAAATATTCGACATGGCCGTGATCGAGCTGGCGGGTGCGGTCGCCGATCCAGATCATGTGGCCGGAGGTCGCGTACCAGTCGCCGGTCGTGGAATCGACCCGCGTCATCGCCTGCTCGTAGCCGAGCAAGAGCGCCTCGTGGCTGGTATAGAAATCGGTGGCGCGGAGCTCCGGATGGCTCTCGAGATCGAGGCCGCAGGCACGCATGAAGTTCAGCGCATCCGAGATGCGGTCGGCCAGCTCCTTGTAGCGGCGGGACTGCGGCGAATCCTTCAGGAAGCCCAGCATCCATTGATGCACGCTGCCGAGATTGGCAAAGCCGCCGGTGGCGAATGCGCGCAGCAGGTTCAGCGTCGCAGCGGATTGGCGATAGGCCATCAGCTGGCGCTGCGGATCGGGAATCCGCGCTTCCGGCGTGAAGGCGATGTCGTTGACGATGTCGCCGCGATAGCTCGGCAGCTCGACATCGCCCTGCTTCTCGGTCGGCGACGAGCGCGGTTTTGCAAATTGGCCTGCGATGCGGCCGACCTTCACCACCGGCAGCGCGCCGGCATAGGTCATGACCACGGCCATCTGCAGCAGCACGCGGAAGAAGTCGCGGATGTTGTTGGCGCCGTGCTCGGCAAAGCTCTCGGCGCAGTCGCCGCCCTGCAGCAGGAAGGCTTCGCCGGCGCAGACCCGCCCCAGCGCTTTCTTCAGGTTGCGCGCCTCGCCCGCGAACACCAGCGGCGGAAAGGTTGCAAGCTGGGCCTCGACATCGGCCAATGCCTTGGCATCGGGATAATCGGGCACCTGCAGCACCTTCTTGGCGCGCCAGCTATCGGGTGTCCACCGCTCGGACATGAGGTCAACTCCTGAGCAAAAACCGCGACTTAATCGACGGGAAAGGTGGGCTTATACACAGCCGCCCACTCCCCCGCTAGAAGGATTCCTGCAATCCCGTCAAACTCTTGCAGGAAAATACGAACTCGCATTTGCTGGACCATACCATGAATGCCAGGGAAATTGCCGCAGCCTCCGCCGCGCTGGACGACGTTTTTAGCGACGACATCGTCGTGCCGGCTGCGGACGGCTATCCGCTCGCCGCGACGCTGTTCCTGCCGCGCGGCAGGAAGCGCCACGCCGTGCTGATCGGCGACCACCGTGCCCCGCAAGGTCTATCGCGGCTTTGCCGGCTACCTCGCCCGCCGCGGCGCGGCGGTGCTGACCTACGACTACCGCGGCACCGGCGACTCGAGGCCGATGGCGGCGACGACCGGCCTCAACAAGCCGAAGTCGCTGGCCGGCTTCAAGGCCACGATGGCGGACTGGGCCGCGCTCGACACCACCGCGGCCGTGAGCTGGATGCGCTATCGCTACCGCGACCTCCCCTTCGCCTATGTCGGCCACTCCTTCGGCGGCCAGGCGCTTGGCCTCTTGCCCAATAATGACGAGATCCCGCGCGCGCTGCTGGTCGCCTCGCAGGCCGCCACCTGGAAGCTGATGGCCTCGCCCGAACGCTACCGCGTCGTCGCCTTCATGAACGGCATCGGCCTGCCGCTGGCGCGCACGCTCGGCTATGTGCCTGGCTGGGCCGGTCTCGGCATGGACCTGCCGCGGGGCGTGTTCGAGCAATGGCGAGGCTGGGTGATGCGCGAGCGCTATCTGCTCGATGATGCCACGCTCGAGGCGCGCGAAAATTTTGCGAAGTTCAAGGGCAAGCTTCGCGCGCTCGCGATCACCGACGACACCTGGGCGACGCGGCCGGCGGTCGAGCTGTTGTGCTCCGCGTTCACGTCCATCACGCCGGAGATCATCTCGATCCGCCCCGCGGATGCCGGCGCGAAAGCGATCGGCCATTTCGGCTTCTTCCGCAGCGAACACCGCGACGCCCTGTGGCGCGGCGCCGCGGAGTGGCTCGAGGTGGAGGGGTAAGGGCCAGATTCTCCGCTGTCGTCCCTGCGAAAGCAGGGACCCATACGCCGCGGTGGATGTTGTGAAAGGGGCTCGTCGTTCCAGCATCGCGCGCCAATCAGCGTTGGTGGTTATGGGTCCCTGCTTTCGCAGGGACGACACCGAGTATGTTGCGTGGCCGGTGGACACAGACACCTGCCGCTAGGGCGTCAGGACCACACGATTTCGCCGTCCGCCTCGCACGCATGTCGTCTCGCGCATGCGAAGCGTCCACCGCATCTCACCGTAACACTCCTGACGATGCGCAGCGCCCCTCGATCGGGTGAGACGGGCCAATTGAACATCTGAGTTGGGTCAAACGCCAAGCGGAATATTTTCCGCGCGGGAACTGGACAAGGGTGATCGCATTGATTTGGCTAGGGAGTTTTGCGCTTCCGCGCACGGGAAACCCGCTAGTCTAGCGGCGTGCGCCGATCTCACACCACCTTACGCGCCGCAGCCGTCGCCGCATCGCCCGTGTTCGGCGTCCCCGTCGGCTCGATCAGCAACAGATGCACTGCACCTCTTCCCGCGCGACGGGACGATGCTCGACGCTCTTCGGCACGATGAACATCTGGCCCGGCTTCAACGTCACGGTGCGGTCGCGCAGCTCGATGTCGAGCACGCCTTTCAGGACGAGGAAGAAGTCGTCGGTGTCGTCATGCTTGTGCCAGACGAACTCGCCCTGCACCTTCACCACCATGACGTCGCAAGCGTTGAATTGAACCACCGTGCGCGGCGACCAGTGATCGGAGAATGTCGCCAGTTTCTCCGAAAGATCGATCGCGTCGCTCATGATGCCTCCGGGTCCGGGCCAGCCTGCCCGGGCTCGTTAGCTCAGTCGTGCGAGACGCTCAATGCACGCCCCTCAGCTTTTCCGGATATGGTGTCTGCCCGTCGTGCCCATTCATTCCGCAGGGCGTTTCGCCGTTGGCGGCCTTGCGCGCCAGCAGTTCCCGTTCGGCCTTGTACCAAAGCTGATCCATCATGCCCGGCGGTTCGCCGGCATCCTTCCACAATTCGTAGGCGCGGGTCCGAATCTCCTGCTCGGTCGGGCCTGTCATGGGCGGCTCCCTCAATTTGAGACATCAAACTGTTTGGAGTGGAACTGCCAGCATAGCGCAAGGTTCCAAGGCGCGCGAGATCGCCGCGCTGCCCCTCGCACCATCTGCGCACAAGCGCCGTCGCGCAGGCCATTTGCCGGAAACCGCATTTGATTTGAGCGCGCGAAGAGCGGCCCCGAGGAAACGACCCCAGTGCATATGCACGTCAACAAGGGTGCCCAATTCCCCGGCATCAAGCGCGGGCGCCGGCAGCGCGCCGGTCTTGCGGAGGCAACCTACCCCTTCCGAGGTATGAAACCTTTGCGCGCTTCTGCAGACTTAAGATTATCAGGATTTTGCCGTGACCTTCCTGGGGCTAGAGACAACGCCGCTCGCATGTATTTTAAGCGGGCGGCGTTGGGCTGTCAGGCAGGGCTTGCCCCCCGTGCGGGAACGCGACGGCGTCGCTCCGCGGATCCGCGGACCGACCGAGTATGTCCGGATATTTCGCCGCGGCGCGCTGCATCATTCCGGCGCGCCGCGTGCGCCCTACTCCGCCGCCTGGCGCACGTGGCGCGCGGTTGGGGTGCGCATCGTCACCAGCTCTTCGGAAGCGGTCGGATGCAGCGCGACGGTGGCATCGAAGTCCGCCTTGGTCGCCTTCATCTTGACGGCGATCGCAACGGCTTGCGTGATCTCGGCGGCGGCATCGCCGACGATGTGACAGCCGAGCACGCGGTCGCTCGACCCGTCGACCACGAGCTTCATCAGCACGCGGGTGTCGCGGCCGGACATCGTCGCCTTGATCGGGCGGAAATCGGTCTTGTAGATGTCGACGTGGCTGTACTGCGCCCGCGCCTCTTCTTCGGTGAGGCCGACGGTGCCGACCTCCGGCTGCGAGAACACCGCGGTCGGGATCGTCGCGTGGTCGACCTGCACGGGGCGCTTGCCGAACACGGTGTCTGCGAAGGCATGGCCCTCGCGGATTGCGACCGGGGTGAGATTGGTGCGATGGGTAACGTCGCCGACCGCGTAGATGTTGTCGACCGAGGTCTTCGACCAGCCATCGACCTGGATGCCGCCATTGGCGGGATTGATGGCGATGCCGGCGGTCTCCAGCCCGAGATTGGCGACGTTGGGATGCCGGCCGATCGCGAACATCACCTGGTCGGAGGCGATGCTCGAGCCGCTCGACAGATGCGTGGTGAAATCGCGGCCGTGCTTGTCGACCTTCGCCACCGTGCAGCCGGTGATGATGGTGATGCCGCGCTTCTCCATCTCGGTGCGGACATGCTTGCGGACGTCCTCGTCGAAGCCGCGCAGGACGTTGTCGCCGCGATAGACCACCGTGACGTCGGAGCCGAAGCCGGCGAAGATGCCGGCGAATTCCAGCGCGATGTAGCCGCCGCCCTGGATCACGATCCGCTTCGGCAGCTCCTTCAGGTGAAACGCCTCGTTGGAGGAGATCACGTGCTCGATGCCGGGAACGGCCGGCCCGTGATTGGGCGCGCCGCCGGTCGCGATCAGGATGTATTTCGCCGTCACCTTCTCGCCGGTGGCCAGGCGAACGGTGTGGGCATCCTCCAGCACCGCGCGGGTCTTGACGATCCTGGCGCCCGACTTCTCGACATTGCTGGTGTAGGCGGCCTCGAGCCGGGCGATCTCCTTGTCCTTGTTGGCGACGAGCGTCGCCCAATCGAACGAGACCTGGCCGATGCTCCAGCCGAAACCGGCCGCGTCCTCGATCTCCTGGTGAACGTGGCTGCCGATCACGAACAGCTTCTTCGGCACACAGCCGCGGATCACGCAGGTGCCGCCCATCCGGTACTCTTCGGCGACCATGACCTTCGCGCCATAGTTAGCGGCGATGCGGGCGGCCCGAACGCCGCCCGAACCACCACCGATGACAAACAGGTCGACGTCAAACTCGGCCATGGCAACCTCTCACTTCCTTCTCCCTCGCCCCGTTCTTGCGGGGTCAAGACGAGCAAAGCTCGCTCTTGGAGGGTTGGGGTGAGGGGCCGCCTCCACAAATCCGACTCGCGGAGAGTCCCCCTCACCCGGCGCTCCGCGCCGACCTCTCCCCGCACGCGGGGCGAGGTGATCAGCCCGCTTAGATGTCCTTGCCGCGCTTCTTCATCTCGGTCTTGAACTGGCCGTTGACGATCACGCCGAACTGCTGCGCCCACTGCTGCATATATTGCAGCGATCCGTTGATTGCCGTGGGCTCGGCGGTCAAAAGTTTCTGACCGAGCGGCGTCTTGTAGAACGTCACGAGGTCCTTCAGCTCCTGCTCGGTGAACTCCGAGGCGTAGATCTGCGCCATGCCGTCGCCGATCTCCTTCTCGCTGCCGGCGAACTGCTTGGCGACGACCAACGCCACCTCGTCGAGATCCTTCTGGTAGTTCAGAAACTGCTGCAGCAGACCGGTCTTGGTCTTCTCGATGATTCCCGGAACGGCGCCGGAATACATCACCGCCACGTTCTTCATCGTTAGGATTTCCTTGGCGTACCCAATCGCCGCGGGGGTCGACTGCTTGACCTTGGGCATGGGGGGCAGCTGCTGCTGCGCCATGGCCGGCGCAGCCGCGAGCGCCAGTCCAGCCGCCAGGGCCACTGCCGACAAAAGTCCCGAAAAACGCTTCATTCCAAGTCTCCTTGCTTGCGGCGTTAGCGCCGTTCAACAACCCGAATTCCCTGTGCGCCGGCCAGGACAGCGACGCTGCCAAGCCCGATGAACAGACCATGTTCAACCACGCCCGGGATCACGCTGAGCAAACCGGCAAGACGCGGCGGGTCGCCGATCCGGCCGAGATGGGCATCGACGATCCAGTGGCCGCCATCGGTGACAAAAACGTGACCGTCCTTGCCCTTACGGACGATCATCTGGCCGGATACGCCGGCCTCTGCGAACGCCCGCGCCATCGCGGCCTGGGTCGCGGCGAGCCCGAACGGGATCACCTCGACCGGCAGCGGAAAGCGGCCGAGCACCTCGACCCATTTGCTGTCGTCGGCGATCACGATCATGCGATCACTGGCGGCCGCCACGATCTTCTCGCGCAGCAGCGCGCCGCCGCCGCCCTTGATCAGATTGAGCGCGTGGTCGATCTCGTCGGCGCCGTCGACGGTGAGGTCGAGATGATCGACCTCGTCCAGCGTGGTCAGCGGGACGCCGCAGCGGATCGCGTCCGCGCGGGTCGCCTCCGAGGTCGGCACGCCGATCACCTTCATGCCGGCGCGGACCTTCTCGCCGAGCAGCTCGACGAAATGCTTGGCGGTCGACCCGGTGCCGAGCCCGAGCTTCATGCCGTCGCGCACCTCTTCGAGCGCGCGCGCCGCCGCCTGGCGTTTCAATGCGTCCATGTCCACGGCCGATAGCCCCTCGATTGTCCGTTACGGGCACGCCATCGGGCGGCCCGGCGGGCGCATATCTAGCCTCGATTCACGGGCAGGAATAGCGCCATCCGGGCACGTCTTTAGGCCGAAACGGCATCCATCGCGGCCAAAATCGCCGCAAAGCGGTCCTCGACCTCGGCCCGCATCCCGGGATGGCTGAAAACATAGAACTGGTCGTCGTGAATCGCACGCACCACCCGGGCCGCAACCACGGCCGGATCGAGACCGGCCTCGAGGCGACGCCCGATCTCGGCGATCATGGCGGCGGCCGGGCTTGCCGGATCGTACTGGCGGGGCGGTCCGTAGTGCTCCGGGCGATTGCGCCCGCTCTCCCCGATCCGGGTCCGCACATAGCTCGGACAGAGCACACTGACGCCGATCCCGAGCGGCGCGAGTTGCGCCGAAAGCCCTTCGGACAGGCTGACGACGGCGAATTTGGTCGCCGAATACGGGCTCACACCGAGCCCGGCATTCATCCCGGCCATCGAGGCGGTGTTGACGATATGGCCGCCCTGGCCGTGCGCGCGGATGTGCGGCAGGAAAGTCCTGATGCCGTGCACGACGCCCATCAGGTTGACGTCGATCACCCAGCGCCAATCATCGACCGAGATCTGGTCGATGCCGCCGCCACCTGCGACGCCGGCATTGTTGCAGACGACATGGACGTTGCCGACGGCGCGGAACGATGCCTCTGCCGCGCGATCGACGCTTGAGGGATCGGCGACGTCGCAGACCACGCCATGGACGTCGGCGCCGCCGGCCCGCAACGCATCGACGGCCTTGTCGAGCGCGCCGGTTTCGATGTCGGCGAGCATCACCTTCATGCCCTCGCGGGCGAACGCGGTTGCCATGGCGAGGCCAATTCCGCTGGCCGCACCGGTGACAAAAGCCGCTTTTCCGGCGAGTTCCCGCATCCCGGCCTCCCCAATTTCATGACGCGCCGACATCTTACTCTTGCATCGCGGCGCGCAGCCCGATAGCGAAAAGCGTGATGTCCGCCTTCTCTCCCTCCATCATCGTGTTCGATCTCGACGGCACGCTGGTCGACACTGCGCCTGACCTGATCAGCGCGCTGAATTATGTGCTCGACCGCGAAGGTCTGCGGCCGGTGCCGCTGTCGGCCGCCCGCAACATGATCGGCGCCGGCGCGCGGAAGCTGCTCGAGCGCGGGCTCGAGGTGGACGGACGCGCGGTCAGCCTCGCGGACCTCAATCGCCTGACCAAGGATTTCATCGACTATTACGCTGAACACATCGTCGACGGCTCGCGCCCGTTCGATGGGCTCGAAGCCGCACTCGATCGGCTGGAGGCCAAGGGCCATCGCTTTGCGGTCTGCACCAACAAGCTGGAATGGCTGTCGAAGCTGCTGCTCGACCGGCTTGGTTTGACGGCGCGCTTTGCCGCGATCTGCGGCCAGGACACATTCGGCGTCGCCAAGCCCGATCCGGCGTTCCTGCGCGAGACGGTTGCCCGCGCCGGAGGAAGGCTGCCCGGCGCCATCATGGTCGGCGATGCCGGTCCCGATGTCGGGGTCGCCCGGCGCGCCAGCGTCCCGGTGATCGGCGTCGATTTCGGCTACACCGACGTCCCGATGACCGAGCTGAAGCCGGACCGGCTGATCAGCCATATGCGCGATCTGCCGGACGCCGTCGCCAGCCTCGGCGCAGCATAAGATTCCCGCAACACATTGATATTACTTGGAAATATTTTGCCATGCGAATTTTCCATTAACCATCCTTTAACGAACAGACCTCCCCCTGTTGCACCTCTGTTCCGACGCTCCTATGGTCGGCCCGGGGATTGTGGCTGATTGCCGCAGTAGAGTGTGGATCATGCGTCGTATCATCGTGATTGCGGCCGCCGGGCTGAGCCTGGCCGGCTGCTCCTCCTTCTCATTGGATTCGTTCAAGCCGGCACCGCCACCAATGCAGGTGCAGCTGGATTCGGCCCCGCAAGGCGCGGACGCCGTGACCTCGATCGGGCCGGGTTGCAAGACGCCCTGCTCGGTGTCGATCCCGGCGCCGGAGGCCAACTTCACCGTCACATTCAATATGCCGAAGTTCCAGCCGGCGACCGTGCCGGTAACGGTGACCCGCTCGCCGGGCGACTTCACGAGCCCGGCCACGACCACCCTCGATCCGAGCCCGGTGTTCGCCGAGCTGCAACCTGCCGGCCCGCCGCCGCGCGGGCACAAGGCGATGCGGCCGAAGAAGAAGAAGCCGAAGCCGGCTGCCGCTGCGGCTCCTGCCGCAGCTCCGGACGCGGCGTTCCCTGCTCCGAGCGCGGCACCGCCGCCGGCCGCCGCGCCCACGCGCTGATACACAACGCTGCGCGCGTCTGATCGAGATTGCACTGCACAAGAGCCCGGCCCAAGAGCCGGGTTTTTGTATTTCGTGGAGACACATCGGCGATTGCGATCATGTATCGCGCGATCTGTCTCACCTATCGCGCGCGATCCGCTTTGCATGTTGCGGATCATCCTCAGGAACGCATTGTGACGGCGCGCCAACATGCATAGATTGTGGGCTTGGAGCCGAGTTCGGCTCCGCACGCAGGGACACATTTCAAGACTTGAGTTGAGGTCTTGGGTTAAGGTCTCGCCTTGAAGGCTCGGGTTGAATGAACGGATCCACGCAGGCGCATTCCGACACGCTGTTTCGTCCGATGATCGATCCGTTCGGCCGGACGATCCGTTACCTGCGGGTCTCCGTCACCGATCGCTGCGACCTGCGCTGCTTCTATTGCATGTCGGAAGACATGACCTTCCTGCCGAAGGCCGATCTGCTGACGCTGGAAGAGCTCGACCGCCTGTGCTCGGCCTTCGTTGCCAAGGGCGTGCGCAAGATCCGCCTCACCGGCGGCGAGCCGCTGGTCCGCCGCAATGTGATGGGCCTGGTGCGTTCGCTGTCGCGCCATCTTTCGACCGGCGCGCTCGACGAATTGACGCTGACCACCAACGGATCGCAGCTCGCACGCTTCGCGCAGGAGTTGGCCGATTGCGGCGTGCGCCGCGTCAACGTCTCGCTCGACACGCTCGACCCCGTAAAATTCCGGGCCATCACCCGCTGGGGCGACATCGACAAGGTGCTGTCGGGCATCGAGGCGGCGCGATCGGCCGGGCTTGCGGTCAAGATCAACGCGGTCGCGCTGAAGAACATGAACGAGGACGAGATTCCCGCGCTGATGGAATGGGCGCATGGCAAGGCAATGGGCCTGACCTTGATCGAGGTGATGCCGATGGGCGACATCGGCGAGGGCCGCATCGATCAGTACGTTCCGCTGTCGCTGCTGCGCGCGCGGCTCGAGAAGCATTACACGCTGACCGATCTCGCCGACGACACCGGCGGCCCTGCCCGCTATGTCCGGGTCGCCGAGACCGGCGGCAAGCTCGGCTTCATCACGCCGATGACCCACAATTTCTGCGAATCCTGCAACCGGGTGCGGATCACCTGCACCGGCACGCTGCACACGTGCCTCGGCCACGAGGACGCCTCCGACCTGCGCCGGCCGCTGCGCGCCTCCGACGACAACGATCTTCTGTCGGCGGCCATCGACCGGGCGATCGGGCTGAAGCCGAAGGGGCACGATTTCATCATCGACCGCCGCCACAACCGCCCGAGCGTCAGCCGCCACATGAGCGTAACCGGCGGCTAGTTCAAAGCCTGCTGCCGACGCCTGCGCCGGCCCCCGATTACCAAGGCGGGACAACGATTTGCCGCGCCGTCAATTTGCCCATTTTCCGATTGACGGCGTTCCACGGCGCTGATTTGGTGCCCCGGCTTTCACGCTAGCCCGGCCAGATAGGCCGCTGCCCCCTGTCGGCTGCTGCCGACGATCCGGCAGCCAAGAGCAGCCAACAACGGCGGAAGCGCATTTCGGGGGAGGACGACCGTTTTGCAACTGCTCCTGAAGGTGAGCCGTGGCTCCGTGCGCATGCGCGCGGCGGCCAGATGACGCTTGAGAAAATATTCGGCGCGCAGATCGCGCGACCGCGGAGATCGTGATGCGCCCATTGTTGGCACTGAGTCAGGCCATCGACCGACTCAACGAGAAGATCGGCACCATCTGCAATCTGCTCGTGCTGATCGCCTGCCTGGTCAGCGCCGGCAATGCCATGATCCGCTACGCGTTCAGCTACTCGTCGAACGGCTGGCTCGAGGCGCAGTGGTACATGTTCGCGATCCTCGTGATGTTCGGGGCCTCCTACACCTTCAAGCGCAACGAGCATGTCCGCGTCGAGATCCTCTATCTGATGCTGTCCGAACGTGGCCAGCTCTGGCTCGACATGATCGGCACGCTGTTCTTCCTGATCCCGGCCTGCCTGCTGCTCGCCTATCTGTCCTGGCCGTTCTTCCACCAGGCCTATGCGGTCGGCGAGATGAGCGGCAATGCCGGCGGCCTGCTGCGCTGGCCGATCAAGTTCGTTATCCCGTCCGGCTTCGTGATGCTTGCGTTACAGGGCGTCTCCGAGGTGATCAAGCGGATCGCCGCGCTGCAAGGCTATGTGACGATCGACGCGAAGTACGAGAGGCCGACGCAATGACGATTACGCTGGAGATGATGCCGCCACTGATGTTCGGCGGCCTGATCATTGCAATGCTGATCGGCTATCCGGTGGCGTTCACGCTCGCCGCGGTCGGCCTGTCGTTCGGGTTTCTCTCGATCTATCTCGGCTTCTTCGACCTCAACTTCCTGCAGGCGATCCCGGGCCGCATCTTCGGCAGCGTGCTGTCCAACGAGCTCCTGCTCGCGATCCCGTTCTTCACCTTCATGGGCGCGATATTGGAGAGATGCGGGCTCGCCGAGGACATGCTGGATTCGATGGGCCAGCTGTTCGGCCCGATCCGCGGCGGCCTTGGCTATTCCGTGATCATCGTCGGCTTCATCCTCGGCGCCATCACCGGCACGGTGGCGGCGCAGGTGATCGCCATGGCGCTGATCTCGATGCCGGTGATGATCCGCTACGGCTACAACATCCGCTACATCACGGGCGTGCTCGCGGCCTCCGGCACCATCACGCAACTTGTCCCTCCCTCTCTCGTCCTGATCGTGCTCGCCGACCAGCTCGGCAAGTCGGTCGGCGACATGTATCTCGGCGCCTGGGGGCCGTCGGTGTTCCAGATCCTGCTGTTCGCCGGCTACACCTTCCTGCTCGGCATCTTCAAGCCGAGCCATGTGCCGGCGGTGCCGATCACAGCGCGCACGCTGACCGGCTGGGCGCTGTGGAAGAAGTGCCTGCTCGGCATCATCCCCTCCGCGGTGCTGATCTTCGTCGTGCTCGGCACCATGATGATGGGCCTTGCGACCCCGACGGAAGCCGGCGCCATGGGCGCGGTCGGCGCCATCGTGCTCGCCGCGATCCACCACAAGGATTTCAGCGCGACCGGCCGCAAGGTGCTCATCGTCGGCGTGATCGCCGGCGGCGTCGGCACCATTATCGCTATGCTCTACACCGAGAACCTGCTGTTCAAGCTCGCGTTCGCCATCACCTACCTCGCGGTGGTCTGGATCTGCCTCGAGGCCGTCAAGATCCCGGACCTGCGCGACCTGATCAAGCAGGGCTACGAGACCACCATGCGCATCACCTGCATGGTCACCTTCATCCTGATCGGTTCGACCTGCTTCTCGGTGGTGTTCCTCGGCGTGTCCGGCGGCAACTGGCTCGAGCACCATCTGACCTCGCTGCCCGGCGGCGTCTGGGGCTTCCTGATCTTCATCAACCTGTTCATCTTCTTCCTGGCGTTCTTCCTCGACTTCTTCGAGATCGCCTTCATCATCCTGCCGATGATCGCACCGATCGCGCAGAAGGTGCTGGCGCCGGTGGTCGGCCCCGACGCCGCGCTGATCTGGTTCGGCGTCATGCTCTGCGTCAACATGCAGACCTCGTTCCTGCATCCGCCGTTCGGCTTCGCGCTGTTCTATCTGCGCGGCGTGGCGCCGAAGGAAGTGAAGAGCTCCGACATCTATTGGGGCGCAATGCCCTGGATCGGGTTGCAGGCGATCATGGTGGCGCTGGTGATCGCGTTCCCGGTTGTCGTCACGGGACTGCTCGACAAGCCGCTCGATGTCGACCTCAGCAAGGTCAAGATCGAGGTGCCGCAGATCGAGCTGCCGCCGCTCGATTTCGGGCAACCGAAGCAGTAGCCGGCGCCAGCTTCTTCAGCGTGCCCCGGCGGAAGCGGGGCGCGCTGGAACCGTTGACGGCGGCGTCGAGTCCTGTGAAGACGCGGGGATACGGATCGCCCTCCAACTCACAGACCGCCGCCATGCCCCAATCGCATCCCGCCCGTTCGTTCGTTCGCCCGCTCATCGTTTCCCTCAGCCTCGCATTTGCCGCTGCCGTTGCGCATGCGGCGCCGGCGGCCGACATTCGCGCACTGGCGCAACAGGAGCAGCAGCCGCTGCTCGACACCCTGCGCGACCTCGTGCAGATCGAATCCGGCAGCAAGGACATCGAAGGCCTGAACCTGATCGCCACGCGCATCGCTAGCCAGCTCAAAGAACTCGGCGGCACGGTGGACATCCTGCAGACCACCGACATCTATCGGCTGGACGATACGCCGGAGAAGATCGGCCCCGCTGTGCAGGCCGTCTTCAAGGGCACGGGCAGCGCGAAGATCATGCTGATCGCGCATATGGACACGGTGTATCTCAAGGGCATGCTGAAGGACCAACCCTTCCGCGTCGATGGCGACAAGGCTTACGGCCTCGGCATCGCCGACGACAAGCAGGGCATCGCCACCATCATCCACAGCGTGGCGCTGCTGCAGAAGCTGAACTTCAAGGATTACGGCACGCTCACGGTGCTCATCAATGGCGACGAGGAGATCTCTTCGCCCGGCTGGCGCAGCACCATCGCCCGCGTCGCCGCTGAGCAGGATGCCGTGTTCTCGTTCGAAGGCAGCGACGCCAGCGGCACGCTCCGCCTCGCCACCAGCGGCATCGGCTCGGCCTACCTCACGGTGCACGGCAAGTCGTCGCATGCGGGTGCCAGGCCTGAAGGCGGCGTGAATGCGCTCTATGAGCTGTCACACCAGGTGCTGCAGATGAAGGACCTGTCGAAGCCCGAGCAGGGCCTGAAGCTGAACTGGACCGTTTCGAAGTCCGGCACCAACCGCAACGTGATCCCCGCCGAAGCCACCGCCCAGGCCGATGCGCGCGCGCTGAAGGTGTCCGATTTCGACGAGCTCGAGAAGGCGCTGCAGGACAAGATCAAGAACCGCCTGCTGCCCGACTCCAAGGTGGACGTGAAGTTCGAGGTGCGCCGCCCGCCGCTCGAAGCCAGCGACGCCTCGCGCCGCGTGGCCGGCCAGGGCAAGTCGATCTATCAGGAACTCGGCATGCCGCTGAACGTGGCCGAGCGGGCCACGGGCGGCGGCACCGACGCTGCGTTTGCCGCCCTCAAGACCAAGGGGGCCGTGGTCGAAGGCATGGGCCTCTCGGGCTTCGGCGCCCACTCCAACGATGCCGAGTATGTGCAGATCAACAGCATCGTGCCGCGCCTGTATTTGACCACGCGCATGATCATGGACCTGTCCGACGGCAAGGTGAAATAGACAGGACAGGCAGGCCCGCGGCACCACAGGTGCCGCAGGCCGGGCCCCTCAGACGGTCGCCGGCTCCGCCTCGGCGAGCCGGAAGCTCAGCGTGAACTGGGCACCGCCGGACGGCAGGTTTTCGACCCTGATTGTCGCGTCGTGATCGTCGACGACGCCGCGGACGATCGAGAGCCCGAGCCCCGCCCCGTCCGTGCGCTGGCGCTGGCGATCGCCGCGCCAGAAACGCTGGAACACCAGGCCCTGCTCGGCTGGCGCAATCCCCGGCCCGCAGTCGCGCACCTGCACCGAACCGTCCTCGTGCACCTCGACGTCGACCGAGGTCGCGTCTGCCGTGTACTTGATAGCGTTTTCCGCCAGATTGAAAATCGCGCGCTGCAGCATCTCGGCATTGCCCTTGACCCGCACCGGACCGTCGGTGCCGCGCAGCGCGATGTCCTTCTGCTGCGCCAGCGCATAGGGCGCGATCGAGCCGACCACCTCGGCGCACACCGCGCGCAGATCCGCGGTTTCGCCGGGGTCCAGCACCAGCGTATCGAGCTCGGCGATCTCGAGCAGCTGGCTGACGATACGGCTCATTCTCTCGATGTCGGCATGCAGCTCCTTGGTCCCCCTAGCTACATCCAGCGTCTCGATCCGGGTCCTCAGGATCGCGAGCGGGGTGCGCAGCTGATGCGCCGCATCGGCGGTAAACTGGCGCTGCACGTGAAACCCGTCCTCCAGACGGTCGAAGGCCTGGTTGACGGCGGTCACCAGCGGCAGGATTTCGCTCGGAATCCCCTCCGTCGGCAGACGGATGTCGGTCCTGGCCGGTCCGATGCTCCTGGCCTCCTCCGAAGCCCGTAGCAGCGGAATCACGGCGCGGCGGAAGATCAGGATGTCGGTGGCCAGCAGGATCAGGAGGATCGGAATGGTGATCCAGCCGACCCGGCGGAAGAAGTTGGAAACGATGTCATCGATGATGACGTCGCGATGCGACAGGTCCTCGGCGACTTGGATGCGCAGCGTCTGGCCGCCGACGAGCTTGGTGGCGCTGGCGCCGGAAATCCGGTCGGCCAGGGCCGGCAGTCGCGGCGCACCGCGATGCGACGAAAACAGCAGATGGTCGTCCGCATCGTAGATGTCGTAGCGATAGCGGCCATAGGCGTCGGAATAGAGCCCCTTCAGGCTGTCCGGCAGGTTGAGCTGCACCTTGCCGGCGGAATCGACCACGAGGTTTTGGCCGAGATCGGCGGCCTGATCGCGCATCGCTTCGCGATGCAGCTGGTTGATCTCCGAGTTCAGCAACCACAGCAGCAGCAGCGGCAGGAAGATCGCGGCGACCGCGACCGCCACGATGTGCAGGAACACGATCCGCGAGGTCAGCGATGTGAAGCGGAACACCCCTATTTCTCCTCCGCCAGCAGATAGCCGACGCCGCGAATGGTGTGGATGATGATCTTGGCGTGGTGCTCGGCGAGCAGCTTGCGCAGCCGCGACACGTAGACCTCGACCGCATTCGAGGCGACCTCGCCCGACAGACCGAAGATGTGGTCCTCGACATTCTTCTTCGGCACCACCCGCCCCTGTCGCCGCAGCAGGATCTCGAGCACCGACGTTTCACGCGCGGAGAAGACGTGCGGAGCACCGTCGACGAACACCTGCTTGCTCTCGGTGTCATAGACCAGATTGGCGAGCTTCAGCGACGAGCCGAGCAGCTGGCCGGGCCGGCGCAGGATGGCTTCGAGCCGCGCCACCAGCTCTTCCAGCGCGAACGGCTTCGCCAGATAATCGTCCGCGCCGCTGCGCAGGCCGTTGACCCGATCCTGCAGGCCGTTGCGCGCGGTCAACACCAGGACCGGCAACGGGTCGGTCTTGCGGCGCAGCTCCGACAGCACCGACAGGCCATCACCGTCGGGCAGACCGAGATCGAGGATCATGGCAGCATAGGTGACGCTGCGCAGCGCATCACGCGCCTCGGCAACGCTGTGGACGATATCGGACTCATATCCCGCCGCCAGCAGCCCGCTCGCGAGCAGCCGCGAGAGCTCGAGATTGTCCTCGACGATCAGAAGGCGCATCGCAGCAGTCCTGTTTTCATTTCGATCAGTCTTCCGATTGCACACCTTGTTGCGATGCGCCAGCCAAGCGACAATTCCGCAACAGCTCGCGCGTTGAGCAATCCCGATGTGCAAACGATACGCATTTGAGCACGACGCCCGGATTGCCGCTAACCGCGCTATATTTTGGCTATGCGCGACCGCTCCTTTCCCCACGCAAAATAGATAAACAGGCCTCCGTCGCAATCAAATTCGCGCGCCGGGCGCGCTCTTGAGAAGGGCAAATGTAAGGCTGGCGTCAGCTAGCCCTGATAATCGTTCATCTGCTCTCACCGGGAGATCGACGACGGCCCGCTATACGGCAAGACCTCGTCTCTCGCGCGAGAATTTCATGCAGTATTGGCGGCGGGCGATGTCATTTCGAATGAAGTATATGGGCTTTGCGGCGATGCCGGTGCTGGCTGCGCTTCTCGCCGGCGCATGGCTCACGACGCGCGCCGATGGTGTCGTGAATGCCAAGGCCGCGCAGGAGACCGCGCCGCAGGACGTCAACGTCGAGCAGCAATACGTCGCGCTGAGCGACAAGCAGACGGCCTCCCTGAAGGTGATGGCCGCGGAGCAGCGTTCGTTCCGGACCCTGAAGAACGCAGTCGGCTCGATCGACTTCAATCAGAACATGCTGGTGCAGGCGTTTACCTCACATCCCGGCAGGATCGTCGACACGCCGCTCAATGTCGGTGACGAGGTTGCGAAGGGCGACAGGCTGTTCACGATCGACAGCCCCGATCTGCTGCAGGCCGAGTCGTCGCTGCTCGCCGCGGCCGGCGTGCTCGAACTGCAGACCAGGACGCTGGCCCGGGTCAGGCAGTTGCTGAAGACCGGCGGCGGCTCGCAAAAGGACGTCGACCAGGCGACGTCGGATCAGCAGACCGCCGAGGGCAACTACAAGGCCGGGCGCGACGCGGTGCGCATCTTCGGCAAGACCGAGGCCGAAATCGACCGCATCGTCGCCGACCGCAAGGTCGATTCCATTCTGGTGGTGCCGAGCCCGATCTCCGGCCGGATCATTGCGCGCAATGCCGCGCCGGGACTCTTTGTGCAGCCCGGCAATGCACCGGCGCCCTATTCGCTGGCCGACATCTCGACGATGTGGATGGTCGCCAATGTGATCGAGACCGATGCCCCCGCCTACCGGATCGGCCAACCGGTCGAGGTACGGGTGCCGGCCTATCCGAATGAGGCGTTTCGCGGCCGCGTGACGACGCTCGGCCTCAACATCGATCCGAACTCGCACCGCCAGCTGGTGCGTTCGGTGATCGACGATCCCCAGCACAAGCTGCGCGCCGGCATGCTGGCGAGCTTCACCATCGAAACCGAACCGCCAAAGCTGTCGGTGAGCGTTCCGCTGGACGCCATCGTGCGCGAGGGCGACGGAACGATGACGGTGTGGGTCACGAGCGACGGCCGCAAGTTCGACCGCCGCACGGTGACAATCGGAATGGAGCAGGACGGCTGGCGGCAGATCCTGAACGGCCTCGCAGCCGGCGAGAAGGTCGCCTCCACCGGCGCGATCTTCCTCAGCAACAAGTTCGCCAACGCGGCCACCGGCTAGCCCGTGCTAACCGCGCCTTCGTCCGCTCAAGAGTAAGTGCAGCACCTTGATCAAGAGCCTCCTTCAATTCGGTCTGACCCGAAGCGCCGTCATCGTGCTCGGCCTCGCCGTGTTCTGCGCCGCCGGATTCGCCGCGTTCACCAAGCTGAACATCGAGGCCTATCCGAACCCGGCGCCCGTCATCCTCGAGATCACGGCCCAGGCCGCCGGCCTCTCCGCCGAGGAGATGGAGAAGTACTACACGATCCCGATGGAGGTCGGGCTGTACTCGACGCCGGGCGTGGTCAACATCCGCTCGACCTCGTTCTACGGCCTGTCGTTCGTGCGGGTCACCTTCAAATACGGCGTCGACTATTACTTCGCGCTGTCGCAGGCCACCAACAACCTCACGCAGAACGTTCAGCTTCCCGGCAACCAGATCCCGCAGATCCAGCAGTCCAGCCTGGTTGGCGAGATCTACCGCTACCAGCTCGTCGGTCCGCCGAATTTCGGCCTGACCAACCTCAGGACGTTGCAGGATTACGTCGTCGCCCGCCGGCTGATGACGCTTCCAGGCGTGGTGCAGATCAATGCCTGGGGCGGCACCACCAAGCAGTTCAACGTCGACGCCGATCTCGCCAAGCTCGAAGCCTACAACATCACCGTGCCACAGCTGATCAGCGCGCTCGGCAACGCGAACATCAATGTCGGTGGCCGCGAAATCGCGATCGGCCAGCAATCCGTCAACATCCGCGGCATCGGCCTGATCAATTCAGGCGGCGATGACGATATCACCAAGGGCTACCGGGTCCGGGACATCGAGAACGTCGTCCTGACCCAATCCAACGGGCTGCCGATCCAGATCAAGGACGTCGCCAAGGTCTCGGTCGGCTATGTGCCGCGGCTCGGCATCGCCGGAAAGGACAGGAACGACGACGTCGCCGCGGCCATCGTCGTGATGGGACGCACCCAGCACACCAACGACATCGTGCCGAAGGTCGAGGAGGAGGTCGCCAAGATCAACAGCGACGGAACCCTGCCGGCCGGCGTCAAGGTGGTCCCCTATTACGATCGCACCTCGCTGGTCAGCGTCACGACCCACACCGTACTGCACAATCTGATGTTCGGCTGCCTGCTGGTGTTCGTGATCCAGTGGGTCTTCCTCGGCGACCTGCGCAGCGCGCTGATCGTCAGCGCCAACATCCCTTTCGCGCTGTTCTTCGCGATCATCATCCTGGTGCTGCAGGGCGAGGACGCCAATCTGCTGTCGCTCGGCGCCGTCGACTTCGGGATCATCGTCGATTCCGCCGTCATCATGATGGAGAACATCTTCCGCAACTTCCAGTCCAGTCCGGAGAACCGGCTCAGGGTGCTGCAAAACCTCGCCGAGGGATACTGGGGTGGCGATCCCACGACGAGAAACGGCCAGCCCGCGCCGGGCTGGACCGAGCGGCTGCGCATGATCTTCGTCAGCGCGTTGCAGGTCGACAAGGCGGTGTTCTTCACCGCGGCCATCACGGTGACCGCGTTTGTGCCGCTGTTCACCATGCAGGGCGTCGAAGGCCAGATCTTCGGACCGATGGCGCGAACCTACGGCTACGCGCTCGCCGGCGCGCTACTCGCGACATTCACCGTGACGCCGGTGCTGGCATCGCTGCTGCTGCCGCGGCATATCGAGGAAACCGAAACCATCATCGTGCGCTCGCTGCGCAAGGCCTACACGCCGGTGCTGCGCTGGTCGCTGACGCATCTGAGGGTCGCGGTCGCAGCCGGCATCATCTTCCTCGGACTGAGCGGCCTAGCCGCGAGCCAGCTCGGCAGCGAATTCCTGCCCGCGCTCGAGGAAGGCAATTTCTGGATCCGCGCCTCGATGCCGCCGACCATGTCGCTCGACGCAGGCACCGAACCGACCCGCAAGATGCGCGAGATCCTGTTGCGCCACCCTGAAATCGTCACGGTGGTGTCACAGCACGGGCGTCCCGACAATGGCAGCGACGCCTCCCCATTCTCCAATGTCGAGCTGTTCGCGCCGATCAAGCCGTTCGACCAGTGGCCACCCGGCCTGACCAAGGAGAAGCTGACTGAGGAACTGCAAAGGGAGCTCGACGAGGAACTGCCCGGCGTCACCTTCAATTTCTCGCAATACATCCAGGACAACGTCGAGGAGGCGCTGTCGGGCGTCAAGGGCGCGAACTCGGTCAAGATCATCGGTCCCAACCTCGCCGTGCTCGAACAGCTCGCGACCAAGGTTTCGCAGGAGATGGCCAAGATCCGCGGCGTCGCCGATCTCGGCATCTTCCATCTGGTCGGACAGCCCAACCTCAATATCAAGGTGAACCGCGAGAAGGCCGCGCGCTACGGTCTCAATACCGGCGACGTGACGACCGTCGTCCAGGCCGCGCTCGGCGGCACCAGCGCGACGACGGTGCTGGAGGGCGATCGGCAGTTCGGCGTGGTGGTGCGGCTCGATCCGAAGTTCCGCCAGAGCATCGACGAGGTGCGCGAGATCAAGGTGGCCTACCAGACGCCGTCCGGCACCAACGCCTATATTCCGCTGAGCGAGCTCGCCGACATCTCGCTCGATACCGGCGCGTCGTTCATCTATCGCGAGCGCAGCCAGCGCTACATCCCGATCAAGTTCAGCGTGCGCGGCCGCGATCTCGGCAGCACGGTGGCCGAGGCACAGACGCGCGTCGCCGAGGCGGTGCAGCTTCCGACCGGTTACCGGATGATCTGGTCCGGCGAATTCGACAATCTCGAAGCCGCCAAGGCGCGCCTGATGATCGTGGTGCCGGTGACGCTGCTGCTGATCTTCGTGCTGCTCTACAGCCTGTTCAATTCGCTGCGCGACAGCCTGCTGGCGCTCGCCGGCATACCCTTCGCGGTCGGCGGCGGCCTGATCGCGCTGTACCTCGCCGGCCTCGATTTCTCGATCTCGGCCGCGATCGGCTTCATCTCGCTGTTCGGCGTCGCCGTCATGGACGGCATCCTCAACATCACCTATTTCCGCGAATTGCGGGTCTCGGGCATGAGCATTGCGGAGGCGGTGTTCAACGGCGCCGAGCAGCGCATGCGGCCGATGCTGATGACCGCGCTGTCCGCGGGCGTCGGCCTGTTCCCCGCCGCGCTGTCGCACGGCATCGGCAGCCAGGTGCAGCGGCCGCTCGCGACCGTGGTGGTCGGCGGCATGTTCATCGGCCCCCTGCTGCTGCTGATCGTGGCGCCTGCGCTGCGCAAGATCTTCCTGTCGCGCGAGCCTGTCGCCTCGCCCGACCAGGCGGCGGCCACGGCACCGCCCGAAGCGGCGCATGAAGGGGGCGCCTGATGTCCACAACCGTTGCAAGGATTGTTGCCGCGCCCGCGCGGTGCGGAAGGCGCGCGCTGCGTCCGACGCTTGGCGTTGGCGCCGCCGCGCTGTTGCTGGCAAGCTGCGCCGTCGGCCCGAATTTCGTTCCGCCGGCCGCTCCGGATGTCGATCGCTATACACCGGAGAAGCTGGCCTCTCCGAGCTCGAGTGCCGGGGGCCCCAGCGTGCCCAAGCAGCACTTCGTCAGCGGAGAGGACGTGTCGCTGCGGTGGTGGACGGCATTTCGCTCGAAGCCGCTCGACGATTTGATCAAGATGTCGGTCGAGCACAACCCGTCCCTGCAGGCGGCCGAAGCATCGATCAGGATTGCGCAATACAACGCGCTGGCGCAGCGCGGGCTGTTCTTCCCGCAGCTCGGCGCAAACTACACACCTTCCCAGCAGCAGATTTCCGGCGCATCGGGTTCGGGCCCGGGCGGCCAGTCGCCTTCGGTATTTTCGCTTCATACCGCGCAATTGAACGTCAGCTTCGTGCCGGACATCTGGGGCCAGAATGTTCGCGCCGTCGAGAGTCTCGACGCGATCTCCGAGCAGCAACTGTTCCAGCTGGAAGCAGCCTACCTCACGCTGACGGCCAACGTCGTCACCGCGGCGATCCAGGAAGCATCGCTTCGCGGCCAGATTGCCGCGATCCAGCGCGTCGTGAAGATCGAACGCGGCATTCTGGAGATCGTGAAGAACCAGTTCAACGCCGGCGGCGCCGCCCAGGTCGACGTGCTGGCGCAGGAGGCCGCGCTGGCCCAGTCCGAGCAACTGCTGCCGCCGCTCGAAAAGCAGCTCGCCGTTCAGCGCGACCTGCTGACCTCGCTGGCCGGGCAATTCTCGGCTGACGAAATCCTGCAGAAGTTCACGCTCGACCGCCTGGCGCTTCCCGCACACCTGCCGGTGAGCCTGCCGAGCAAGATGATCGCCCAGCGTCCGGATGTCAGGGCCGCGGAAGCGCTGCTGCACTCGGCGAACGCCCAGGTCGGCGTGTCGATCGCGGCGCGGCTGCCCAACATCACGATATCAGGCAATGCCGGCGCCGCCGGCTTCAGTCTGGCCGAATTGTTTACGCCGGGAACCAGCTTCTACGTCATCGCGGCGAGTGCGACCCAGCCGCTGTTCGACGGCCTGACGCTCTACCACAAGCAGAAGGCCGCGGAGGCCGCGGTGGACCAGGCGGATGCGCTCTATCGCCAGGCCGTCGTCACGGCGATGCAGAACGTCGCCGACGCCTTGCGCAGCCTGCAGGCCGACGCGCGCGCCCTGCAGGCTGCGGTCAAGGCCGAGCTCGCCGCCAAGGCCAGCCTCGACATCATTCAGAAGCAGCTTGCTCTCGGGCAGGTCAATCAGGTGGTCGTGCTCAATGCCCAGCAGGTCTACCTGACGGCGGCAGTGGTCCGCGTGCAGGCGCAGGCGACGCGCCTCTCGGACAGCGCCGCTCTCTTCATGGCGCTTGGTGGCGGCTGGCCGACAAACTGCGCATCCGACGACTGGCGCAAATGTGCCCTGGACGATCTGCCCGCCACCGCCCCGCAGCAGGTCAGCGAAAACCGGCCGCCTGCCCGCTGACAAGCGCCGTACGAGACCACTGACTGGAGGAACCGACGAATGAAGAACATGCTCACCTTGGCGGCAATTCTCCTGGCGGTCTCTACGGGATCCGCGGCCGCACAAAGCGCGGTCGGCGGTCCCAAAAAGCCAAGCAATCTCGGCGGTCCCACCGAGCAGAAGAACCCGGTGGTTCGCACGACGCAAGGTGCCGTATCAACGCCTCCTGCGTCGCCGCCAAAGCGATCGCCAAGGAAATAGCGGCACGCTCCCGCAACTGAGTTGGCTTCCGGGATTCACGCTGATCGGCTCGATGAGACCCATATGAAAAATACAATGCGTCTGCTTCTCATCGCTGCGGCCGGTGCCATCGTTGTATCGGAAGCCTGCGCTGCGCCTGTTCAGGTCACGCGGCTGTCGCCGCAACATCCCGCAAGCATCGTTCGGGTGCGCCTCGCTTGTGACCAGAACTGCCATTGCTGGCAGACGCGCTATCAGCAGCGAAGCTATCGCCGGAAGATCGACGATCAGGAGCGACGGGATCCGAATTACTGCCCAGGCGGGGGCCATTATAACGGCCATTACCGCACCGGGCTGGGCTTCGAAAGCCGTGTTCCGGTGCGGTCATTGCCGTTTCCATTTTGATCGACGGGCTTGCACGATGATTGCCGGGCCGACGCGATCAGCGACCGCGCCTACCAGATGATGGCCGCGCATATCAGCGCCAACGGCACCGCGGCGCCGCCGATGACGACCCACCTGCGCATATCAGCGGGATCCCTGGAATACCTGAAGATCTGGGCGGCGACGAAGAGGCAGACCGCGGCGCCGAGGATGATGCGAAACAAATCCGATGGCGTGTCGTAGGCCGACCAGATGGTTTCGTTTTGCGGAGTTGCGACGCGAGCAGTGATGACCACCACAAGGGTCAGAAACAGCGTCCGCAGGATAAGACCGAGGAAACGCATATGGCGCCCTGATTCACGCTCCTGAGTAATGTTAGCACGAGTCTCGCCCAAAAGCATGCATTTGGCTGGCCCCCGCCGGCTCCAGGCAAAAAACCCCGGAGTTTTGCCCGGGGTTCTGCTTGCGGTGAAGGTCAGTGGCGTCAGGCCTGAGAGTGGCGTGCCATGAAATTGTCGTAGCCGACTTCGGCGACCTGGAACCACTGATAGCCGTTGTTGGAGAACGATGTCAGCGAGTCATAGACCTTCTTGAAGTTGGCGTTGGTCGCCGAAACCTCGGCATGCAGCTCCTTGGCGGCCTTGAAGGACGCTTCCATCACCGCAGACGGGAACGGGCGCAGCTTGGTGCCGGCCGCGAGCAGCTTCTTCAGTGCGAGCGGGTTGGCCTGGTCGTAGCGCGCCATCATCCAGTTGTTGGCGAGATGGCCGGCCTGCTCGAGCACGAACTGATAGTGCTTCGGCAGCGCGTTCCACTTGTCGAGGTTGATTATCGCCACCAGCATCGGGCCGCCTTCCCACCAGCCGGGGAAGTAATAGTTCGGCGCGACCTTGTAGAAGCCGAGCTTCTCGTCGTCGTAGGGACCGACCCACTCGGCCGCATCGATGGTGCCTTTCTCCAGCGCCGGATAAATGTCGCCCCCGGCGAGCTGCTGCGGCACCGCGCCGAGCTTTTGCATCACCCTTCCGGCAAAGCCGCCGATGCGGAATTTGAGGCCCTTGAGATCGTCGACGCTGTTGATCTCCCTGCGGAACCAACCACCCATCTGGCAGCCGGTGTTGCCGGCGAGCAGCGAGGTGACATTGTAGCTCTTGTAGAACTCGTTGAGCAGCTCCTTGCCGCCGCCCAGCATGAACCAGGCCTGGTTGAGCCGCATGTTGGGCCCGAACGGCACCGAGGAGCCGAAGGTGAAGGTCGGGTCCTTGCCGAAATAGTAATACGACGCGGTGTGTCCCATCTCGACCGTGCCGTTCTGCACGGCGTCGAGCACCTGCAGGCCCGGCACGATCTCGCCGGCGGCAAAGGTCTGGATCTGGAACTTGTTGTCGGTGGCCTCACCCACCGCCTTGGCCATCAGCTCGGCGCCGCCGTGCAGCGTGTCGAGCGACTTCGGCCAGCTCGTCGTCAGGCGCCATTTGAGCTCCGGCATCGACTGCGCGATCGCGGGAGCTGCGACCGTTGCCGCGCCTGCGACGCCCAAACCCGTAACCTTGATGAAATCTCTGCGCTTCATTTGAATCCTGCCCTGTATGATTGTGTTGTCCGAGCGTCGACTGCTTGCGATCGTCGCGCTGCGTTTCTTTGCCGTCATGACCGGTGACCGGACATGCGCCCGCCTTCGTGCCGAGGCTTCGGGCGCGAGCATGGAACATCCCCTCGGCGAATGCCAGACGCAAAAAACCCGGCCTCCTTGCGGGGGCCGGGCTACTTAAGTCGAAGCTTTGGGTGCGTTCTCTTCTCGCGTACGCTCGAAGCGCTATCTTGATCAGCCGCGGGTGCGCGAGCGGATCATGAAGCTGTCGAAGGTGTATTCGGCGACCTGCCACCACAGATACTGGTCGGAACGGTACGCCTGCATGGCGTCGATCGACTTCTTGAAGTCGGCATTCTTGGCCGAGATTTCACCCCACAGCTCGTTGGTCGCCTTGAGGCAGGCCTCGAGCACTTCGTTGGTGAACGGACGCAGCTGCGTGCCGCCGGCAACCAGCCGCTTCAGCGCCGAGGGGTTCTGCATGTCGTAGCGCGCAGCCATCCAGGTGTTGGCGTTGGCGGTCGCGTTGGTCAGGATCGCCTGGTAGCTCTTCGGCAGCGCATTCCACTTTTCGAGGTTGCAGTAGGCGTGCACGGTCGGGCCGCCTTCCCAGAAGCCCGGATAGTAGTAGTACTTGGCGACCTTCTGGAAGCCGAGCTTCTCGTCGTCATAGGGGCCGACCCACTCGGCGGCGTCGATGGTGCCCTTTTCCAGCGCCGGATAGATGTCGCCGCCGGCGAGCTGCTGCGGCACCACGCCGACCTTCTGCAGCACCTGGCCGGCGATGCCGCCGATGCGGAATTTGAGACCCGAGAGATCGGCGACCGTCTTGATCTCCTTGCGGAACCAGCCGCCCATCTGGGTGCCGGTGTTGCCGCAGGGGAAGCCGATCACGCCGAACTTCTTGAAGAACTCGTTGCCGAGCGCCTCGCCGCCGCCCTGGTACCACCAGGAGTTCTGCATGCGGGCGTTGAGGCCGAACGGCACCGACGCGTAGATCGCAAAGGTCGGGTCCTTGCCCACATAGTAGTAGGACACGGTGTGGCACATCTCGACCGTGCCGTTGGAGGTCGCGTCCAGCGCCTGCAGGCCGGGGACGATCTCACCCGCCGCGAACACCTGGATCTGGAACTTGTTGTCGGTCATTTCGGCGACGTACTTCGCCACCTGGTCGGCACCGCCATAGATGGTGTCCAGCGACTTCGGGAAGCTCGAGGTCAGGCGCCACTTGATTTCAGGCGAGGACTGCGCAATCGCCGGCGCGGCAACCGCCGTCGCGGCAGCACCGGCCGCAGAAACTTTCAAAAAATCACGACGCTTCATCGTAAGGCTTCTCCTTGAGGGGGCGTTTCCCGGTGTCCGCAAGCAATTCTCCGGCAGGACGCTTGAAGGTCTGCCGGGGCGCTCTGGGTCGGCCCTTTACCACGGAAGGCGGCCTCACGGAAACGCGACAATGGCATGACTGCACCAATTAAACGAAAGTCTGATGATGCGGGAAATCTGCCGGAAAATGCGGGCTCAGGCTGCGGCGACGACGGCTTGCCGCGGCTCGCGGACCTTGTCGCCGTCACGCGGTAAATCGCCGCGTACGGGCCGCCCGGCAGGCACTCAGCCACCGGGCTCCCGAGGCAATCAGCGCCGCGTCGCCTCTCGCGCCTTCTTGGCTTTATCGGCCAGATGCCGCCCACGTCGGATCCAGCTTTGCGCCGTCGTCTTGCTGACGCCAAAGGTCTTGGCGATCGCCATGGCGGCCTCGCCGATCGAGTGGGATTTCTTCGCAAGGTTGAACGCCATGCGGGAGGCCTCTTCGCGCTTCTCCCGCGTCAGGTGCTTACGGCGTTGTTTGTTTGCTTCGCGTGATGCTGCCATGTCGCTGGTCGCCTCACGCCCCCTCCCCGTATGTCGGCTGCCCGTGGCCGCCTTCAATTGACGGAACGGTGGTACGATTCGGCCAGTGCCGGACAAACATACAGGCCGGACGCGATTCAGCAATCATCCAACGGCGACAGGCCTGTGAAGAAAGGCCGCCGGGATCCCGGCCTTTGGGGCCCACCTTCTGACCGGGACAGCAGCGCGGGCTCAGGCGGCGGCGATGACGCCTTGCAGCTGCTCACGGACCTTGCTGCCGATCGCGCGGTAGATCGCCGCGTGCGGACCGTCCGGTTCGCTCTCGACCACCGGGTTGCCGGAATCGGAGGCGGCGCGGATGGCGATATGCAGCGGGATCTCGCCGAGGAACGGCACCCCGAGCTTCTCGGCCTCGTGGCGGGCGCCGCCATGGCCAAAGATGTCCGAGCGCGTGCCGCAATGCGGGCACTGGAAATAGCTCATGTTCTCGACAATGCCGAGCACCGGCACATTGACCTTCTTGAACATCGCCAGTCCCCGCCGCGCGTCGATCAGCGAGAGGTCCTGCGGCGTCGAGATAATGACGGCGCCCTTGAGCGGGACGTTCTGCGCCAGCGTGAGCTGGGCGTCGCCGGTGCCTGGCGGCATGTCGACGACCAGCACATCGAGCGTGCCCCAGGCGACGTCGCGCAGCATCTGGGTGATCGCCGACATCACCATCGGCCCGCGCCAGATCATCGCGGTGTCCTCTTCGACCAGGAAGCCGATCGACATGATCGACAGGCCGAAGCGCTGCAGCGGGATCATCTTCTTGTCGTCGTTGAGCTGCGGCTTCTCGCGGATGCCGGTCAGCCGCGGCACCGATGGGCCGTAGATGTCGGCGTCGAGCAGCCCGACGCGCAGGCCGATGTCGCGCAGACCGAGCGCAAGGTTGAGCGCCGTGGTCGACTTGCCGACCCCGCCCTTGCCCGAGGCAACCGCGATGACGGCTGCGATGCCGGGGATCTCGGCCTGGCGCGCCATCGGCGATTGCGCACCAGGCGGGTGCGGATGACGGTGCGCGGACGCAGGCTGGACACCGCCGGCCGGCCGCGGCGCAGGCGCCGCACCACCCGCCTTGCGCTCCGCGGTCAGCGCGATCATCGCGACGCTGACGCCGGGAATGGCGCGCACGGCGTTCTCGGCCTGCGCACGCACGCTCTCCCAGGCGCGGGCTTCCGCCGCATCGACATTGATCGAGAAGAACACCTTGCCGTCGGTGACCGTGATCGCCGACAGCACATTGGCGTTGGTCAAGGCCGTGCCGCGCGGCGACATCACCTTGGCAAGACAATCGAGAACCTGTTGCTGCGTCACGCTCACCGCGCATCTCCCGGAAAGTTCAAGAGACCTCCCATAGAGCGTTGCAGCGCAAAAGGCTACCTCGCTCCGACGTCGTCTCGCCGCTCGGCCGGCGCAGCGGAGCCGCCCTCCTTGGCGGCCTCGTAGTTTAGCTCGATCATGACCCCGTTGGGGTCGTTGACGAAGATCTGCCAGAGATCGCCGCCGGGAACCTGGCGCGAGTCGAATTCCATGCCCTTGGACTGCAGCCGTTGCCGCATCCCGTCAAAGCCCTGACTGGCAAAGGCGACGTGATGGACGACGCCCGAGTCAGGCTTTTGCGCCTCGTCGGTCGCGGAAATATCGACCAGATGCACGACGGCCTTGCCCTCGCTGTACATCCACGCACCCGGGAACGCGAAGTTCGGCCGCGCCCCCTTTTCCAGGCCCAGAATGTCCTCATAGAACCGCACCGTGGCGGCGAGATTCCGGGTCCGGATATTGAAATGATCGAGCACACCGACGCTCATGCCCATGCGAGACACTCCCTTTTTTGTGAGGTTCTTTGGTGGGCCGATCCTAGCACAAAACCGGGGTCTGCCATCCAACGAAGCCGTTGCCCTCCGCTACGCAGGGGGTATGGTGCGGCTCCTTCCATGGACGGAATGCCCTGCCCGCCGCGACGTTTTCCGGCGGTCTCGAGGGCGATCACCACGGCAAATCACAAGGTAACAAACATGGCTAAAGTCGCTTTCCTCGGTCTCGGCGTAATGGGTTTCCCGATGGCGGGACACCTCGTGAAAAAGGGCGGCCATGAGGTCACCGTTTACAACCGGACCGCGGCGAAGGCGAAGGAATGGGCCGACAAGTTCGGCGGCAAGACGGCGCCGACCCCGAAGGCCGCCGCCGAAGGCCAGGATTTCGTGATGTGCTGCGTCGGCAACGACAACGACCTGCGCGCGGTCACGATCGGCGCCGACGGCGCCTTCGCCGGCATGAAGAAGGGCGCGACCTTCGTCGATCACACCACCGCCTCCGCCGAGGTCGCCCGCGAGCTCGATGCCGCCGCCACCAAGGCCGGCTTCAAGTTCGTCGACGCGCCGGTGTCCGGCGGCCAGGCCGGCGCCGAGAACGGCGTGCTGACGGTGATGTGCGGCGGCAGCGAAGACGCCTATGCTGGCGCCGAGCCGATCATCACCGGCGCCTATGCGCGGATGTGCAAGTTGCTCGGACCGGCGGGCGCCGGCCAGCTGACCAAGATGGTCAACCAGATCTGCATCGCAGGCCTCGTGCAGGGCCTCTCCGAGGGCATCCACTTCGCCAAGAAGAGTGGTCTCGACGTCGCCGCCGTGATCGAAACCATCTCCAAGGGCGCGGCGCAGTCCTGGCAGATGGAAAACCGCTACAAGACCATGAACGAGGGCAAGTACGATTTCGGCTTCGCGGTCGAGTGGATGCGCAAGGACCTCTCGATTGCACTGGCGGAAGCCCGCCGCAACGGCGCCACCCTGCCGGCGACCGCGCTGGTCGACCAGTTCTATGCCGAGGTCGAGAAGATGGGCGGCAAGCGCTGGGATACGTCGAGCCTGCTGGCGCGGCTGCAGCGCTAACGCCTCTTCGCATACGGCCAGGTGACCCGCGCGGGCGGGTCACCTGCGATGCGGCGCCGTCTCGCGAAGGAGAATTCCCCTTTGAAGGTCGCGCTGCCAAAATATCGAAAACAACCCCATGCAAAGTAGCTGGCCGGCCGCCGGCATTCGATATGGCAACTTGACACGTCGGGCAAATCAGGGACACACTTCCATTATTCCGAAATTGTGTGGACGCCCTCAATTACGGCGACAGTGCACTCAACTTCTAGCGGTTTAGTGCACTGTCACCGTAATCCCGGTGTATCGGCTTCCCAGATGCAAACCAATACGAAAACCACGAACGATCCGACTCCTCCTAGCGGGCCAAGTCCTTCTCCTCCTTCCCCTTGATGCCAATAACCCAATGTCTACGCCGCACCTTCTTTTTCTTGCTCTTCTCCCTCTGGCAACGATTGTATTTGGGTGCCAGCAGCTCTTTTGCCATTGTCTCTTCGATGTGAGAGTAGGAGCGGCAGCCGTTGAAATCGTTATTTTCAAGCGATTTGTCACTTTCGCTATCCCCATAGCCGAGATCACAAGGTTCGATAGGGTTTCTTTTTGGCGGGCTGCCTTCAGCTGGGGCTTCAACCTGGTGAATCGGCCGTTCGGAACGTACGTTCTCCTTCACCGTACCCGAGGCTTCTTTCGGAGAATCGTGGTGACGCCAAGCGATGCTGACGAATTTTGCAATGCGTTATCGCGCAACTGGGGCGTTCGCTGACGGAAACGTAACGGCACCACTTGGGCATGGGCATCGATGAGCGCTTCTCACGGCCCGGTTCGACCTATCTTACCGATGCGCTCGGTTCGACCGACGGCTAGTTGAAGCCCCCTGCCTCGAGCGCCATCCGAATTCTCCTTGGTTAATTTAACCTCCGGTTAACGCATTTCTTTAGCTCTTTAAGGCAACGCTTAATGAATTGGCGTCACAGATAGACAATGCAAAAGGCGCGCGCGGTTCGCGCGCAGGATTTGTGTTGTTGATGAGTAATCCCGCAGAAAAGCCTGAAGTTGTACAGCTTCCGGCAGGACCCCAGGTGACGGTGCCGGTCAACAGCCGGCGCGTCGCAGCGCAGCGGGTGCGCGAGGCGCGGGATCGGTTAACGTCAACCAGTGGAACCCGCCCGGCGTTCGACGCCGAACTGCTCCGGCAATATGCCCAGACCCGGATGTCGGCTTCCTACGTCGTGATGCTGCTCGTGGTGGCAACCGGCGTCCTGTTTGGCCTCTGGATGAAGCCGATCGTGGCCGGCGCCTGGACGGTCGGCATCCTCGGCGTCCATCTCGCCATCATCCGCAGTTGCGCCCGCTTCCTCGCCGAGCCGACCTCGGTCGCGGTGACCCGCAAATGGCGCACCCGCTTCGTGCTGCTCGATCTGCTCTACGGCCTGTGCTGGACCGCGATCCTGATCCACCCCGCCGGGCGCGATCTCTCCTCCAACACGCTGATGATGTTCCTGATGCTGCTGGTGATCGCGGTCTCCAGCATGCTGGCGGCGAGCCTGCCGATCGCAGCACTCGCGGCGACCGTTCCGGTGACGGTCGGGATCGCGCTCGACCTCGTGCTCAACGGCGCATTCGACAATTACGTGCTGGCGCTGCTCGCGCTTGCCGCGGAAGGTTATTTCGCGCTGCTGGCGCATCGGCTGCATTCGACCACGCTGGCGACGCTGGAAGCCCGCGCCGAAAAGGACGCGCTGATCGGCGAACTGGAACAGGCCAAGGCGATCTCCGACGAGGCGCGGCACCGCGCCGAATCCGCCAACGTCGCCAAGTCGCGCTTCCTGGCCCAGATGAGCCACGAGCTGCGCACGCCGCTCAACGCCATCCTCGGCTTCTCCGAGGTGATGAAGAGCGAGATCTTTGGCGCGCATGCGGTGCCGGTCTACAAGGAATATTCCGCCGACATCCATAATTCCGGCGTGCACCTGCTCAATCTCATCAACGAGATCCTCGATCTGTCGCGCATCGAGGCCGGCCGTTACGAGCTGAACGAAGAGGCCGTGGCGCTGGTGCATGTCGTCGCCGACTGCCACCATCTGCTGAAGCTGCGCGCCTCCAGCCGCGGCATCACCATCCACGAGGTGTTCGAGCATGGCATGCCCCGGATCTGGGGCGACGAGCGCGCCATCCGCCAGGTCGTGCTCAACCTGCTCTCCAACTCGATCAAGTTCACCCCGCAGGGCGGCGAGATCTGGCTGAAGGTCGGCTGGACCGCGTCGGGCGGGCAATATCTGAGCGTCAAGGACACCGGAAGCGGCATCGCCGAGGACGAGATCCCGGTCGTGCTGGCCTCGTTCGGCCAGGGCTCCAACTCGATCAAGTCGGCGGAACAAGGTGCGGGCCTTGGACTGCCGATCGCCAAGAGCCTGATCGACATGCATGGCGGCACCTTCACGCTGAAATCGAAGCTGCGCATCGGCACCGAGGTGATCGTGACCTTGCCGCCGGAGCGGGTGATGAGCGCGCTGGCGCCGATGACGGAAGAGGCGCCGCCGATGCAGCCGGAGCCCGCCGAACCCTCGATGGGCGCCGACCGGAAACGTCTGCGCCGCAAGTCGATCATGACTGCCGGCACCGGATTGTAGAGCATGTCGCGAAAGATCGTGACGCGGTTTTCGTTGCCCATAGACGCAAGGCGTTCGCACCAGGACCATGCTCGCGACAAAAAGCCGGGGCGTGATGGCGCATCCCGATTCGACCGACTTGCACCGGCGGCTGAAACGGTTCAACAGTTGAAGAATGAGCTCAGAAACGCCGTGTATCGCAGTCTGCATGATCGACCCCAGGACGAAGCTCTGCTTCGGCTGTGGTCGCACGCTTCCGGAGATCGCACGCTGGCACAAGATGGACCGCGCGGAGCGGCTGTCGGTCATGGCGAATTTGCCGGCGCGGATGGCCGAGGCCGGGCTCGAGCACATGGAGCCGCGTCCGAAGCGCGCGTGACCACCGGAGCGACCGGAGCCGTACCGTGACCCGCATCCTCCTTGTCATCCTGCTCTTGATGGCAACCGCGGGCGCCGTTGTCACCTACGGCGATCCCGATCAGATCGCGCGCGCCAGACAGAATCTGACCCAGATCTTCGGCCGCAGCATCGCCGCGCCGGCCTCCGCCCCTGCCCCCGCGGTGCAGATTGCGCGCAGCCAGGGCGGCGAGTTCGCGTTCCGCGCCAAGATCAACGGCGTCAGCGCGCCGATGGTGATCGACACCGGCGCGACCTCGGTCGTGCTGACCTGGGAAACCGCCAAGGCGATCGGGCTGCCGACCGACATGCTCGAATACAATGTCGACCTGGAGACCGCCGGCGGTCACACCAAGGCGGCGCGGCTGACGCTCGATCGTCTCGCGGTCGGCAAGCTGGTCGAGAAATCGGTGCCTGCGCTGGTGGTGCAACGCGGACAGATGAAGACTAACCTGCTCGGCATGAGCTTCCTCGACCGGCTCGAAAGCTGGGGTGTCCGTTCCGATACGCTGAGCCTCACCGGATATCCTGACGTCACCGGCAGCATCAACACCACGGCCCGTCACCGGCGCCCGCGCACGGTTGTCGACTAGCCCTAGCGGTCGTCGTCGTGGATCGACGACGGATGCCGGCATAGCGGCGTGACGCGGATATCCATGAACGGAAACAGCGGCAGGCTGGACAGGATGTCGTGCAATTCCTGCGCGCCCGACACGTCGAAGATGCTGACATTGGCGTAGCGTCCGGCCACCCGCCACAGATGACGCCAGGCTCCCGTGCGCTGCAGCTCCATGGCACGGGCACGCTCGGCCTGCTTCAGCGCATCGACGTTCTCGGCCGCCAGATCGTACGGAATCCGCACGTCCATTTCGACGTGAAACAACATGATGATCAACTCTCTCTGCAAGCGATGAGGCGGTAGCGCGAAAACGGAACTGGAGCCGCCACGCGACCGCGGCGGCTCCATCGCTCTGTCTACCAGATCGTCAGCTTCGCCGTCAGCCCTGCACCAGACCGCGGCTGACCAGGTTGATGTCATCGGGATTGACGAGATCCTTCGCCGTCCACCCGGAGACGTCGTAGTCGCTCATGCAATTGCGCACGAAATCCTGCATGGCGCCGAGGTCGCCGGTGGCGCTCGCGGCCATCAGCGTCTCGACACGCAGGTTCTCGTAATTGCCCGCGTAGTTGCGCTCGTAGAGCTCGTGGCGGCCGCCGAATTCGGAGCCGACCGCGTCCCAAAGCAGCTTGAGCAGCTTGATCCGGTCGATCGCGGCGTAACCGTTGGAGCCGCGCACGAAGCGATCGAGATAGGGCCTAATCGCCTCGCTCTCGAGGTCGGCCGAGCTTGACGGCAGATAGATCAGGCCACTCGCGACATGGCGCTCGATCAGCTCCTTGATCCGCGGATAGGCCATCGGGGCGAAGACGCGATAGGCCAGCCCGTAGTTCAGGTTGGGCAGATTGTAGCCCTCGGTCCCCTGCCAGGCGATCGGCGATTTCACCATCGCATCCGAAATGCCGTGGAACAGGTTGCGCCAGGCGATCACCTCGCCCACCGCCGTCTGCACGCCGCGGAAATCCTTCGACCCGGTCGCCTCCACCGCCATCGAGAACAGGCCGGCAATGAAGTCGAGCTTGACGGCAAGCCGCGTCACGCCATGCAGTGTGAAGCGCGGGATGAAGCCCGACGCCGGGAAGAACTGGTTTATCTTGTCGACGTCGCCATAGATGAAGACGTTCTCCCAGGGCACCAGCACCTTGTCGAACACAAGGATCGAGTCGTTCTCGTCGAAGCGGCTGGACAGCGGATAGTCGAACGGCGAGCCGGTCGCGGCCGCCGTGAACTCGTAGGATGAGCGGGCGATCAGCTTGACGCCCTTGGCATCCATCGGCGCCGTGAAGATCAGCGCGAACGACTTGTCCTTGATCGGGATGCCGTAGTGCGCGATGAAATTGTAGTGCGTCAGCGCCGAGCCGGTCGCAACCACCTTCGCACCCGAGACGATCAGGCCGGCGTCGGTCTCCTTCTCGACATGCATGAAGACGTCGCGCACGTCCTCGATGGCGCGATCGCGATCGATCGGCGGATTGACGATGGCGTGATTCCAGAAGTCGAGCCGTTCCTGGGTCCGGGCATACCACTTCTTCGCGTTGCCGGCGTATTCGCCATAGAAGCCCGAATTCGCGCCCAAGGTCCCGAGGAACGCCGCCTTGTAGTCCGGCGAGCGGCCCATCCAGCCGTACGCAACCTTCTGCAATTCGGCAATCGCGTCGCGGCCCCTGATCAGGTCGTCGGCCGTTTTCGAGCCGAGGAAGAACGGGTGGGTCAGCTGTCCCGAGCCGGTGTCGGTCAGGACACCGATCTGATCCTTCTTCTCGTGAAAGCGGTCGTACCAGCGTGCCACCATCCGCGCCGAGTTGCGGAAGGCGGGATGTTGGGTGACGTTCTTGACGCGCTCGCCGTAGATGTAGATGTAGATTTCCCGGCCATCCTGGATGCTGTCCAGGAATTCCGCGCCGGTATAGACGCTGGTGGTTGACGCAGGCGCGTCGGCCCGCAGGGCAGCTGCTGTAGTCATGGGTTTCTCCTCCGCTTGTGTCGTCGGACCGGCGGGCCTTGCCACACCGGCCCGGACCATGCCGTCACGCTCTTGATCGGCGTGACATCGGCGGAAAAGCTACGCGCTCACCCGGAGCGGGCGAAAGGTATCACACCATACCGCGCGAACCGCCGCGGCTCGGGCTATGACTCAGGTGGCACGGACCGAACGGCAATGATCGTCCGGCCGACGCAACGCCGCAGCTGACGCAGCAATCGCGCAGCACGGCAAGGGAGCGAAAACCGGAGCGAACCATGGGCAAGGGTTTTGACAGCGCTGCTGTCGCTTTCCATCGCGATGGCGAATTGGCCCTCACGGCAAGCGTCGTGACCATCGGCGCGTTCGATGGCGTTCATCGCGGGCATCAGGAATTGCTCCGGCAGACCATTGCGGCAGCGCAGCGCCGCCTCGTTCCTGCGGTGGTCTACACCTTCGATCCACCGCCAAAGGTGTATTTCGGCCAGGCCGAGGCGCTGATCTCGCTGCGCGAAAAGCTCGAGCGCATCGCAACATTCGCACCGGACCACATCGTCGTCGCCGATTTCAATGAGATCTACGTCCGCCGCAGCGCAGCCGATTTCCTCGCCGAGTTGCGGCGTCTGCGACCGCGTGAAGTGATCGTCGGCGAGGACTTCCGCTTCGGGTCCTGCAAGGGCGGCACCGCGCAGCTGCTGCGGCAACATTTCGACACGCGCATCCTGTCGCCGGTGCGCTGCGGCAACGGCGAGATCGTCTCGAGCAGCCGGATCCGGAGCTTGCGGCGATCCGGCCTTGCGGCCGCCGCGGCGGCGCTGGAAAACTGGAGAGATATCGTGACCGCGCCACCAGCCAATCGCTCCGGCTTGGCCCAACTGGAGGTCGCCAACCAATGACCGCCATCGATCCGCGAGAACTGCGCAACGCCTGCGGCCAGTTCGGCACTGGCGTCACCATCATCACGACGCATTGTGAGGGCCGCGACCACGGCATGACGGCCAACGCCTTCATGTCGGTCTCGCTCGAACCGCCGCTGGTCGCGATCTCGGTCGCGAAGAGCGCCAAGATGCTCCGCAACATCCAGAAGACCGGCCGCTTTGCAGTCAGCGTCCTCGCCGAGGGAATGGAGGACCTCGCCTGGCATTTCGCCGGCAGGCCCAAGCTCGACCTCCGCGACGTCTTCGAACGCCGCGATGACCTGCCGGTCATCGCCCATGCAGCGGCATGTTTCGTGACCGATCTTGCTGATGAGATCATCGCGGGAGATCACACCATCTTCCTCGGCAAGGTGCGCGAGATGTCCCTGGAGCCCAGCAAGAAGCCGCTGCTGTTCTTCCGCGGCCGGTTCGGCGGCCTTGTCGACCCTCACCCCGCACCCGCGATGCTGGAGAATGCCGGCTACGAATTTATCTGGTGAAACCGCCAGCCGATATTCCCGAAAACGGGGATGCAAGTTTGAGCAAACTGCAAGAAAAGGAGGAAACGACCATGCTGAACGTCAACAAGGACACCATCACCGACCATGTGATCGCCGCGCTCTCGAAGGACATTCCGGATCGCAACCGTCAGATCATGACGAGCCTGATCCGCCACATGCACGCCTTCTGCAAGGAGGTCGACCTGACCTTCGCCGAGTGGTTCGCGGCCTGCGAATTCCTGCGGCGCGCCGGCGACATCTCGGACGAGAAGCGCAACGAGTTCATCCTGATCGCTGACATTCTCGGCATCGAGGTGCTGGTCGACATGCTCGACCACCGGGTCACCGATGGTGAGAGCGAGTCCACCGTGCTCGGGCCGTTCTACCGGGAGAACCCGCCGGTGCTGCCAAGGGCGCTTCCATCATCAAGAAGACGTTCGACAACGCACAGACCGTCAAGGTCAGCGGACGCATCAGCGACACCGCGGGCCGGCCGATCGAGGGCGTCACCATCGACGTCTGGGAAGACGCGCCGAACGGGCTCTACGACCTGCAAGACCCCGAACAGCCGGCCTATAATCTGCGCGGACGGTTCACCACCGACGCCAACGGCGAATACGCCTTCGTGGCGCTCCGTCCCGAGCCCTATCCGATCCCCTATGACGGCGCGGGCGGCGAGCTCCTGAAATACATGGGTCACCATCCCTGGCGTCCGGGCCACATCCACTTCATGCTCTCCAAGGACGGCTATCAATCGCTGATCTCGCAGATCTACGATTCCGAGACCAAGTATCTCGACAACGACTCGGTGTTCGCCGTGAAGCAGAGCCTGATCGGCAAGTTCGCGAAGGCTCCGGCCGGCGCCGACACCGATCTCGTTCTCGATTTCGATTTCAAGCTCAAGAAGGCGGCGGTCGAGCGCCTCGTCGCGGCCGAGTGATACCCACCACGCCCTGCCAGGCCTGGAAAGCCTGGCAGGGTTCACCTTGAACTAACCTGCGAGGACCCATGAGTCGTGCCGTAATCGAAATCGCCGAGCCCGTGGAGCCAGTGCGGAACTTCGCAAGGGACACTGCGATCCGCGGTATCCGCGCCACCATCGTGGAAGCGCCGACCCGCCGGCGGCACAAGCTTTCGAACACGGAAGTCACGCATCAGGGCTACGTTCTGGTGCGCGTGCTGCTCGACAATGGCGTGACGGGTATCGGCGAAGCCTCGACGCTCGGCGGGCCGCGCTGGGCCGAGGAGAGCGTGGAATCGATCAAGGCTGCGGTGACGAATTACCTGGCGCCGGTGCTGCTCGGGCAGCCTGCCCTCGCCTTCGAAGCCAATGGCTTGCGCATGAGCAAGGCCGCGACCCGCAATTTCGCGGCCAAGGGCGCGATCGAATCCGCCCTGCTCGACGCCGCCGGCAAGACGCTCGGCCTCCCCGCCAGCGCGCTGCTCGGTGGTGCGGTTCGCCAGCGCATGGAGGTGAGCTGGGCGCTGGCTTCGGGCGACAGCGGCCAGGAGCTGGAGGAGGCGAAGGAGAAGCTGCGGCGCCGCGAACACCGCCAGTTCAAGATCAAGTTCGGCTTCAACCGCCCACCGGCGGATCTGAAGCGCTTGCAGACGCTGCGCGCCGGTCTCGGCGACGAGGTCCGCCTGATCGTCGATGTCAACCAGGGCTGGACCGAAGCCGAATGCATCCGCTTCATGCCGGCGCTTGAGGAACTGGACGTCGCTCTGGTCGAACAGCCGGTCTCGGCGCTGCAGCTGGAAGCCATGGCGCGTGTCGCGGCGCGCACCTCCATCCCGTTGCTTGTCGACGAAGCGGCCTTCACCAAGGAGGAGATCGCCCGCGTCGCCACGATGGGGTGCGGCAGCGTCTATTCGCTGAAGCTCGTGAAGAGCGGCGGCTTGTTCGAGATGAAGCGCGCCGCGGCGGTCGCGGCCGCACACGGCCTCGAGCTCTACGGCGGCTGTCTGCTGGAGAGCAGCATCGGCGCGGCCGCGCATCTTGCCGCATTCGCCACCCTGCCCAGGCTCGAATGGGGCAGCGAGCATTTCGGCCCGCGGATCCTCATGGAAGATCTCGTCGTCACCCCGATCAGATTCGACGCGTTCGAGATCTGCGTGCCCGATGGCCCGGGCCTCGGCGTCGAGGTCGACGAGGACAAGATCCGTGCCTTCGCCCGGAAGGATTAGACAGATGGCATCGTCCCGGCGGACAATTGACAATCCATGGATGTCCGCCCAGTCTTCCCGCCGGAACAACCGTCTCGATCATGTGCCGATGACCACGCGATATCAAACCCGGCAGGCCTTTCCCGCAGCTTCCGCCGAAGCGCGCGGGCAAATATTCGACTGACCGTGACCGATCGCGACGACGTCATGGATCTCAGGCGACTGGTCTATTTCGTCGCCGTCGCCGAGGAACTGCATTTCGGACGCGCCGCATCACGGCTCGCGATCGCCCAGCCGCCGCTCAGCCGGCAGATTGCGCAGCTGGAGAGCGATCTCGGCGTCACGCTCATTGACCGGAGCCGAAGCCAGATCCGGCTGACCCAGGCCGGCAGCGTTCTGCTGGAGCGTGCACGCGATGTGCTGGAGCGGCTCGACCGGACGCACCGCGAAATCAAGCGGATCGGAGAAGGCTTTTCGGGTCACCTGCGCGTCGCCTTCGTCGGATCGGCGACCTATGGCGTGCTGCCCAACGTGATCAAGGCGTTTCGCTCGGCCTATCCCGACGTCGAGCTGGCGCTCTCGGCGATGAACAATGCCGAACAGAAACGCGCCGTGATCCAGCGCGAGATCGATATCGCGGTCGCCCGCCCCTCGCTCGACGACGAGGAATTGAAGTCGGAGCCGCTGCTGCAGGAACCGCTGATCCTCGCACTGTCCGACACCTCGCCGCTGCTCGAGCAGCAGGTCACGCGTCTGTCGGCGCTCAAGGCCGAGACGTTCGTCCTTTATCCGCGCAAGCCGCGCCCGAGCTTCGCCGACCACATCCTCAACATCTGCCTCGAAGAGGGCTTCATTCCGAAGTCGCAGGTGCTGGCGCAGGATTATCAGACCGCGATCAGCCTGGTGTCGGTTGGCGTCGGCATCGCGCTGGTGCCGCAATCCGTCTCGCAGGCGGAACGCCCCGGCGTCGCCTATCGCGCCTATGAGGGACACAATCCCGGCACCGCGCTGTCGCTGAACTACCGGCGCGACAACCGGATGCCGCACCTCTTCAACTTCCTGAAGGTCGCACACGACGTCACGCGGCGTCAGCGCAGACAATAGCCTGCGCCGTCAGGCCGCGACCGCCGCCAGGGCGCGATCGTCGACGCGTGCGATCGCCTCGCGCAGCACGTCGATCCCGGCACCCGGCCGAACGCCGTTCTCCGCGAGATGCCTGCGGAACGCGCGCGCGCCGGGCACGCCGTGGAAAGCACCGACGAAGTGGCGCGTGATCGAATGCAGCCGCGTGCCCTCGGCGAGTTGCCGCTCGATATACGGCAGCATCGCCGCGAACACGTCCTTCATCGTGGCGTGCGGCGGCGTTTCACCGAACAGCTCAGAATCGACTGTCAGCAGCCGCCACGGCTCCTGATAGGCCGCCCGCCCCAGCATCACGCCATCGACTCGCGCCAGATGCTGCTTCGCTTCGGCGAGGCTCGTGATGCCGCCGTTGATGATGATGGGCACGTTCGGCAGCACCGCCTTGAGGCGATAGACGCGATCGTAGTCGAGCGGTGGGATGTCGCGGTTCTCCTTTGGCGACAATCCGTTGAGCCAGGCCTTGCGCGCATGCACGACGAGCGCGTCCGCGCCCGCGGCAATCACGCCGCGTGCCAGCGTATCGAGCGCAACTTCCGGATCCTGGTCGTCGATGCCGATCCGGCACTTCACCGTGACAGGAACCTTCACTGCGCGCTTCATCGCCGCAACGCCCACGGCGACCAGCGCGGGCTCCGCCATCAGGCAGGCGCCGAAACGGCCGTCCTTCACCCGATCGGACGGACAGCCGACATTGAGATTGATCTCGTCATAGCCGAAATCCTCGCCGATCCGCGCGGCAGTCGCGAGATCGCGCGGATCGGAACCGCCGAGCTGCAGCGCCACCGGATGCTCGCTGGCGTCGAAGCCGAGCAGCCGCGCCCGGTCGCCGTGGATCACAGCGCCCGTGGTCAGCATCTCCGTATAGAGCCGCGCCCGCCGCGACATCAGACGATGGAAGACCCGGCAATGCCGGTCCGTCCAGTCCATCATGGGCGCCACGGAAAAGCGATAATCTTGATATTCCAAATACTTACCCTATCATTTCAACGGACTAGATCAGGAACGTGTGCGCTCTGTGTGCACTCCAAACTAGCCAAAATTGCACACGCTTGTACCGCATTTGATCTCGCGGTGCACACGTAGCGCACACGAAATCGGGGTGGAGTGCACACGCAATGCCGACCTTTACAAAACTCAAATCGGGAAGCTGGCGCGTTCAGGTCAGGAGAAAAAACGAGTATGTCGCAAACACATTCGTTCGGCGGCGCGATGCTGAAGAGTGGGCACTTAATGTGGAGCGCTCTATCGATCGCGGCACCCCAATCCGTCGTTCCCGACCTTTTGAGCAGCGTCGCATCTTTTCCGATTTGATCGCGCTGCATCTCGACGATCTTGCCGAGGTCGGCAAACCCGTCCGACGATCCAAGTCCATGGTGCTCAAGGCACTCAAAACCTCGCTTGGACGGACAAACCTCAAAGACATGACCCGGGAGAGACTGATTGAGTTCGGACGAAAGCGAGCTGCCGAAGGCGCTGGACCGGCCACCCTTGCGATAGATTTCGCATTCATCCGAACGATCCTGCTTCACGCTGCCGCCGTCCATGGGATCAACGTTTCCGTCGAGAACGTCCAACTGGCTAGAGCTGCCCTCAAGCACCTGGATCTGATCGGAAAGTCAAACGAACGAGATCGGCGCCCCACTCAGGACGAACTTGATCGGCTGATCGGATATGCCGAATCTAACCCGCAGCAGTTTCTGCCTTTGGGTAGAATTGTTCGCTTCGCTGTGGCAACGGCCATGCGGCAAGCAGAGATCTGTCGGATCGAGTGGTCTGACGTAGACATGTCGAAGCGAATAGTCAACATTCGCGACCGCAAGGATCCGCGGCGGAAGGACGGAAACCATCAAGTAGTCCCTCTCCTCAATTCAACCGGCTATGATGCCTGGCAGATTATGCTGGAGCAACGGATCCTCACGCGCGGCCTCGGACGAGTCTTTCCTTACCACTCGAAGTCCGTAGGAGCTGCGTTTCGCAGGTCCTGCAATGCCATCGAGATTGATGATCTATGCTTTCACGATTTGCGCCACGAAGGGACAAGCAGACTCTTCGAAGCGGGTTTCTCAATACAGCAGGTCGCTATGGTGACGGGCCATAAGGATTGGCGAATGTTGCGTCGCTATACAAATCTCAAGCCCGAGGATCTGCACAAGATGCAGAAAGCCGCGCAGCCCTCAATGGAGCAGTTCCTTGCAACGCTGGCGGCAAGCTAAAGGGCACGCGCGTTCGCAGGCTACCACGTCTTGTTCAATCTTCGAGATGAAGGATGATCTCGAATGATCGTCGTAGAGACGGACCACGTCGTAACGTAGGCTGAACGCGGGGTCGCTACTCGCGGTTCCTTCGTGGCGCTAGCCGCCGCGGAACGAATCAGCCGCCGCCCACTTGAATCCCGGTTCTGTTGCGTGGAGTCATTTATGCGTCGGTCTAGTTGGACACCGTCGATCCTCCCAAGCGATGATCAGACCGTTTACCTCGTCGCCGACGACTTTGGTCGCATCGGCCGCGCCTGGCGAGAAACCGACCTTGAGACCGCAGACCTTGAGACCGTCATCCAGGAGATGCTCGCCGGCGAGTACTCAAATCCCATCCGGGTGGCCGCCTTCAATACGTCGGAGCGCTGGTCAGAGGACGTCTCGGAGGACATCGCAACGGAGATCCAACGCCGATGCGATCTCCAGCTGACGGACGTTCCGTCGCACCTGCAGGCCTTCGTCGATCGCCATACCGGTGGAGATCGGCGCCAGCTCACGCTCCGTCTGGTCTAGGCATACCGCTCCAGCGCAAAAGGCCGGCGGCGATCGGCATCAAGGCGCTGTTTCCCGGCTTCATTGCGCCCGCATTGGCTACGTCCATCGACAGGGTGCCCAGCGGCGAACGCTGGGTGCATGAGATCAATTCGATGGCTATCGCGTCCAGGTTCACCTCGCCAATGAAGAGGTGAAGATCTATACCCGCCGCGGTCCTGATTGGACGAAACGATTCAAGAAAATCGCCCGCGATGCCTGGCACGTCTCAGCAGCGTCAGCGATCATCGATGGCGAGGTTGTGGTGCCTTCAGCAAGCGGCGGTACCGACTTCTCGGTCTTACAGAACGAGCTTCGCAGCAGCTCGACCAAGATCGTGTTGGTCGCCTTCGATCTTCTGTTTCTCAATGGGCGCGACCTGCGAAAGCTGCCGCTGATCGAGCGAAAGGCCGTCTTGAAAACGCTGGTCGCGGGCACGGACATCCAGTTGAGCGAAAGCTTCGATGTCGATGGCCCTGAGATGTTCGCCCACGCCTGCAAGTTGGGCCTCGAAGGCGTCGTGTCGAAGGTCAGGGACAGCGTGTATCCGACCGGCGCGCGCAGCCGCGACTGGGTCAAGAAAACCTGCGCCCAGCGCGAGACCTTGACGATCGCCGGCTTCGCGCTCGACGGCAACAAATGGGACGGCATCTATGTCGGCCGCCGCAAAGGCGACGAGCTGATCTACGCCGGCAAGGTCGACCATGGCTTCGATAAGACCTCGGCCGCCGATCTCCGGAAGCGCCTCACGCCGCTAGTCCGGAAGACGCAGCCCTGTACGAAGCGCATCGCCCACAAGGCGCTCTGGGTGGAGCCCAAGGTGGTGGCCGAGATCGAGTACCGCGCCAAATCCGCCGAGGGTAAGGTGCGGCATCCGTTCTTTCGCGGCGTGCGGGAGGACTTATGAGCCAGAGCCGCTGCATCCTTTGCGATGACACCCTGTGGGTCTGCGAGAGCCACCCGGATCAACCTTGGACCGGCAATCACGCCTGCACCTGCGGCGGCGCCGGCGCAGCGTGCTCGGCCTGCAAAAAGCCGGCTGATGGAGAAGTGCCAAAGCTGCCGCGCGGGTTCCGCAACATGTTCGACAAGCGCAATAGGCGCCGCTGAATCGCGAACGCTAATTTCCAGAAAGCCTCTCGAGAATTCCGGCAGGCGCCGAGCGCAAGTTCGCCTCCGAAGCATCATTGCGATCGTTTTAGGAACGATCGCAAATAGCCCCAGCTTTCTAGTCTGTTCTATTAAAACAGGAAGAAAACGACCACATGAGAATCGCAAAGATCGCGTTGGCGACCGCATTCATAGTTAGCTCAATTGCGACGGCATCCGCACAAGGCGGCGGTGGCGGAGGCGGCGGCGGTGGCGGAGACTCCCCGGCCGCGACCTCGGGTCAGGGCGCGTCCAGCAGTCCGAGCGCGGCAAATCCAGGCGCGACGCAGAATGATCCGAAAGAGAGGGAAGGCACGACGGGCAATAGCGGCGGCACCATGTCCAAGGACGGCGCGATGTCCAAGGAGCACATGAAGAAGTAAGCCACGCGTAGGATCGTTCGTCGGGCTTGCTCCGCGCGCAACTCGGCCACAGTGGCCTCCTCGCTGGGGCCATTTTTGCATCTGACACGGTCACGTTTCGACCTGCAATATGCCGACGAGATTCTGACAGCCGAAACCGGAAGCTTTTCCGTGCTCATCTTTGTCTTGTTGTTCATGTAGTCGGAGCAACGGAAAGACCCCCGCACGCTGAGAAGGTGACGGGGCCGCACTCCAAGGCATCACAATTAAGGTCAGGAACCTGGGCAAGGTCGACACCGACCGAAAAGGTAAATTCGACACCCTAATCAATCCTTATAGGGGCATCCGGAGTTCTCCGGTGATAACGGGTTAAGGTTCCCTAAATCCGGCCTCGTTATCGTTGAGCCCATGGATCGAGACGAACCAGGGGAATGGTTCATACCGGCGCTGAGGCGCGGTTACGCTCGACTTGCTGGCTGGATGGTGCGCGACAACAGAACGTCGGAAGCGAGCCGATTGCCAGAACCAACGCGGACGGAAGTCCCTAATAGAATGCCAGAATCGTCACGACATTTGGAGCCGCCAAGGCCTTGAGGGAGCGTGGGTTTCATGAAGGGCTTGTTGCTAGCTGCCGGCATCATTTTTGTTCTTTTCGTTACCGATCAGCATTTCAATCATGGGCAATATATGGATGCCGTTCAGCGCATCGCGAGTCAGATGAGACATTCCTTCGGAGTGTAAGGCCGCCGCCTCCGCGGCGACCCCCAAGTAACGATAAGCTATTTCCTCCGCGCACAATCGGCGCCATGGTGGCCCGATCTTGGCCGCGCGCAAAAATACTGGACTCAGATTGGCCGCCTAAACCCGCATTTTGGCAGCAGTCGGGATGAAGTTCCGGAGTCCACCGGCACGCCGGTCTCATTGGTCATGCCCGCAGGAAACTGCATTGACCTCCGACTAGATGAGCGGCCATTTCTCGGCGATCGTATCAGCTCCAATTCGAGCTCAGGCGCCCGATGATGCTGCCGAGACCCGGGACTTCATCCCCGCCAAAACGGCTCAGCATGTTCATGCCTGCGGCAATCTGACACACTGCTACAAGGCCAACCGTTGTCAATCCAGCATCGACGAATCTTTCAGCGCGCCTCGTCTGACTGCCGCTGCAAGAGGTCGCAAAGCCGCTGGAGCAGTAAATGGAGGGTCTCCATGTCCGACGCCCATACTCGCGACCCCTCGTGGAAAACCGACCTGATCTGGCACTATTTCCACAGCGTCACGACCGCGGCAAAGGCGCCCGCTGCTTATCGCAAGTTCTACAGCAACCAAGATCCCGGCGACGAATTGGACAACCGCCATCGCGTTTATGAAATGTTGGTGGACGAGCCGGTTAACACCCGTCCCATTCTGCTGGCGACCGCGGACGAGTCGATGGAAAACTACAAGAAGAGCAAGCTGCCATGGAACCAGAACAATGGCGGCTTCCTGAAGGCAGTGAGCAATGAATATTGGTGCGGTTCGATCCTCAAGATCGTATTCGTCCGCTACATGGGCTGGAAAATGGTCGAACCGACGGCGCGCGACCAGGTGAGCGCGGGTCGCGATCCCGGCAAAGCGGTGGATTGGACAATCAAGAACCTCGAAAACAAGGTGCCGGTACGAGCCTCACTCGGCGGTGCCCACTATGTCGGCATCGTCGGCCACCGCACCGCAGGAGCCGACAACAAGGTCACAGAGTTTCTCTGCCTCGACCCTTGGGCCTATGGCATCGACGGCGGCAACATGGACATGAAATATGCCGGTACAAAGACCGCGTTTCTCGGGATTAGCAAACGCGACGGTGCGATATGGACTTATAGCAACAAAGCCGTCGCCTTCGTTGAACGGCCATCCTAGGGGCGGTGGGTTGCCATCATTCTCACGCGCCCCCGCTCAGACCCGCTCGCGAATGCGGAACGGACTAAGAAATTCATAGAGATCTAGCGCCCCCAACGGTCTTGCCAAATCTTCTCTCCAATCCAGCAGGGTACGCGCGGCTCATTCTCTATAACTGGAACGACCAACCGCTCGGGCGCGCGACCCGCTACCTCAAAGACTAACTTGGTTCGAATTGCCTCTTTCATCTCGTCGCGCAACTTGATGGAGACCACAAACGAACCCGGCCCTCCAATCACGCAGTCCTCGTAGTACCAATCGAGATTATTGATATCCATGGCGTTAGTCGACGGTTCCTTGATCATGATCGGGAGGCCATTGATGGCAATGCCTTTCTCAATTGCGGCATCACGTGCAATGGTTACAGGGATGCCATTGTTATTGGGACCGTCACCAGAAATGTCGATCACGCGTCGCGATCCCAAAAACCGATTCTCGTCGAACAGCGGAACGGCGAAATTGATCGCGCCAGAGATTGATGTACGTGAACCTCTGTGCAATGGGGCTTTCATGATTTCATCCGCCACCGCTCCAGCGGATTCCGGCCCATCAATCACACGCCAAGGAATAATGACTTTCTGGTCGCTCGACGCCGACCACTCGAAGTATGTGACAGCTATCTTGCTAGTCGATCCTTGCTTGAGGGCCTGAAGAAATTCCTTTGAGGAGATCGCCTCGGCATACCCTTCGCGCTGAACGGCCAATTCGTCTAAATCCATCGAGTAAGAAACGTCAACAGCGATAACAAGCTCAAGATCCACCGATACGGAAGCTTCCCTGCCGTCGCTTCGTTGAGAGCCGAGGTCTCTCGGTCCGGCCGCGCCCGCCGAGATGACTCCTACGACGAGCATAGCTCCGATTGACATAGTCCAGCGCATCGTAACCTCCAGAACGGACCAAAGGTGACACGGATGGCGGAGCCATTCAAATCCGCCGGGACGGAGACCCGACCTCTAAGAAATGTGCGTACCGCCCTTGTCTGTCCGGTGTATCGTTCTCAAGATCGAATAATTCAAAAGAAACATACAATTCCCCAGCTGCTCCAGAGCCAATCCTTGATGAGCGCTGGCGCGTCCTTTGGCGAAATCATCACCCATTACTAGGCAAAGCTTTCTGGCTCAGGATTCTTTGAAGACATCAGCTTCCGCCGGTCCAGAGATTGACAACCGATTGCCGCGATAGATATGGAGCGAGTTGTCAAGAACATGCCGGCGCCCGAGGACATCCAGCACGCGCTGATCATTTGCGGGCTCGGCCGAGCAGGAACAGAGACGTCCGCTGGCGACAAAACGGTTGAGGCAAACCAAACGAACCGTCTCATCACTACACCGATGAGCAGCGCCACCCTCTCAAACTGAGCGGCCGTCTATGCCGGACGAGAGCGCATGGATAGATGACGGGATCGGCGTTGGTTGGCTTTGGTCTATGAGTTGATGCGCCTTATATTGGTGCGCTATCAACGGGAGGGAACTTTGCTTGGCGGGCCGGATCAGGCGCCAGCACGGTCAGCCACCCAGCCAAAAGCAGAAACCATAGCTATTTCAGTATCTTCTTTTCATCCCGGCATCGGGCCGGCTAGCCGTTAGCTTTACACTCTTCCGTGTGCCGTTGAACGTCCTGGCCACCCTGAACGACAACATTGAGAATGGATTGGACCTAAGATTGGTACTTGGGGCCAACTTCGAAAGAGCTACCATTGTTTCGGGCAGATTCTGGACGGTGGCCATGAGCTTGTACACACACTTCAGAGTTTTTGTTCTTCTTGCGGCTTCAGCCCTTCTCGCTTCGCAGCCTGCGTGGGCAACGAAGCGAGTGGCTTTGGTAGTCGGAAATTCGAACTATCAAAATGCGCCATTACTTCCGAATCCTGCCAATGATGCCACCGCTATCGCCGCGACCCTGAAGAACGCCGGGTTCGATTTGGTGGAGTCTCGTCTGAACCTGACCTCAAGCGATATGCGGCGGGCACTGAGGGATTTCGCCGATCAAGCTCGCGATGCAGACATCGCCATCGTCTACTATGCAGGTCACGGAATCGAGATCGACGGGACGAATTATCTGATTCCGACCGATGCCAGGCTTGAACGCGACACTGATATCTATGACGAGGCCTTCTCGCTCGATCGCGTCCTACTAGCAATTGAACCCGCGAAGCAGCTGCGCGTCGTGATCGTTGACGCCTGTCGCAACAATCCATTCGCCGACACGATGAAACGAACCGTCGCTTCGCGCGCGATCAGCCGCGGCCTCGCGCGGGTAGAACCCGCGGTATCCAATACGCTGATCGCATTTGCGGCCAAAGCCGGACTGACCGCGCTCGACGGCAACAGCAAGAACAGTCCATACGCGACAGCGTTGGTCAAGTATATCGCAAAGCCGGGACTCGACTTGCGTCGGGCTTTTGGCTTCGTTCGCGATGATGTTTTGCAGGCTACCGGCAATCGGCAGGAGCCATACGTTTATGGCTCGCTGGGCGGCGAAGACGTCGCGCTCGTGCCAAAGGCAGAGGAGCCGGTGCTGCCGCCGCCGGCCAACGCCTCGTCGGAGATTCGTCGTGACTACGAATTGGCCCTTCAACTCGGCAACAAGGCCGCTATGAGCGCGTTCCTCGCCCAGCATCCCGACGGATATTACGCAAATCTGGCCAAGCTTCAGCTCAATCAAATCGACGCCGAAGACGCGCGCGTTATCGCGACCAAGAAAGCGCAGGAAGCGGAGCAGCAGAAAGCTCGGCTTGCGTCCGAAGGTGCCCAGCGAGCCGAACAGGAAAAAGCGACCGCAGATTTCAAGGCCGCGGAGGATGCCCGTATCGCGGCGGAAAGGTCAAAGCAGATTGCGCAGGAACAAGCGACCGAGGCCGAACGGAAGCGGACTGCATCGCAATCCTCAACGGTCGCCATGCTTTCGCCGAATGGACCCGTAATCGACGGCGCCAAGGCGGACAATCTTGCGATCGCCGCCCCATCCCAGAATAGCGAGGGAGCGAAGGTTGCCGCCTTGAACACGGCACCGCCACAGGAGGATCTTGCCAAATCAGTCCAGAGCGAATTGAGCCGGGTCGGCTGTTTCACAGGGTCCATCGACGGTGAGTGGAACGCAGCCTCGCGTCGTTCCCTAGCCCTGTTCAACCGCCACGCCGGTACCAAACTTGACGTCAAGGTTGCGAGCCTCGATGCGCTCGATGCGATCAAGATCAAGCCGGCCCGGGTTTGCCCCCTGACCTGCGAGCACGGTTACAGGGCGGACGGCGATCAATGCCGCAAGATCACCTGCGCCGAAGGCTCGTTCCTCAATGAAGACAGCGAATGCGAGAAGCGCCGCGGAAAAAAGCCGGTGGCGAAGCGCAACATGGATGAGCGTCCCTCGCGCGCGGATCGTCCGGTACGCGATATCGCCGAGCCGCAAGCCGATGTCCCCCAAAGAAAGCAGGCGACTGCCAGGCCCGCAGGTGGCAGCGGCCAGATCGTGTGTGATGCTTATCTATGCCGCCCGGTCCGACGCGGGTGCCATCTCGATTACCGCGGCGGCGGAGGTCCCGGCGGCGGTACCGGTAATGTTGAGGTCTGCAACTAGCTAGGACGGCATGCATGGTGGCGCGTTCGAGATCGTGTGCGGGCCGCTCGGTAAAGCCGCAGGGCCAGGCATAAATCCCAGCGGCAGCCTCGGCCAAAAGAATGCGGCTCGGTCTGAGTAAACCGTAGCAACGCGATCGCCTACCTTACTTGATGGAGTATGATTTGATGTCGAACGACCAATTGTTCGGCAACAGTCTTCCGTCGCCGCTGTCCGGTATCCGCAGCTGACTGGTCCAATCTGACAGATATCTCAACGTATCGGCCGGCCCTTCAAGCTGCCGCCGAATGTCTGGCAAATCGAGCAATTGCACACGTCGCTCGCTGAGGATCGCAACGATCACAGCTGATCCGGCCGGCGGAGCGACAACATATTCAAATCCATGTTGTTCTGCCGCCGGGGTCGGAATGATAAATTGGACACCAGGCTTCACAAGATTCATGTCGCGTTCGACCGACTGCGCCAATAGCTCGGCGGTCGGAAAGATCTGTGACATCCGGCCTTGCGCATCAACATCCACCAGCATCAGATAGCCGGGCTTCCTGGCGGTTACGCGGAATGACACCTTGCCGCCAATATTCACAGTTGAACCCGGCAGGATTTCAAGCGACACGCTGGCAGCATTTGCTGGGCCGCGCGCGGCCTGCACGTGCCGGAGCAAGGGAATGTTTGTCGCCGCAGATGGAAGTGCCGATGGCGGCGGCGCGGCGCACGCGACCCCGCTTCCCCCCAGCAACAATACGAGCGCGGGCCAGGATTGCTTCCGAAAAACGAGTTTCGCTGGCGACATGGCCCACTGTCACGGCTTCGTCAAGGGGCGCTGAAAAAGCCGATTGACGCGATCCGCGCGTCCGCCGGCAGATAGCGCTCCAGACTTTTGATCATCTGCCCCGAGGCGCGGCGCCGGTTGAGCTGCATCAGGACCCTCTCCAGATCGACCATCCGCTGCTGCGAAGTCACCGCAACGATCTGCTCGGCACCGAACGGCTCGCCCACCCGCAGAGGCAGCCGCAGATTTGCCGATCGCGCCAGCGCGGCATCAGAACCCACCGGATAGAGCATTTGGATAGTTCCGTCACCGGACACGTTGAATAGCAGCACCGCTCGTGAATCGACGTCGGACAATTCGACCTCTACGGTCTGGCCGTTGCGCTGCTGTCGATCATCCGGCCAAATGCGCATCACCTGCGGCGACTGTGTCGCCATGCGCTTTAGCTCCCGAATGGCTGCAGTTCGGTTGACCACTGTCGCCAAGCCGGCAACGTCAACACCATAGGCGACCACATCGCCCCAGGCGATGACGTCATGCGACACAGGGTCCCAAATCAAGTCGGGATTATCGGTCGGTTGAACGGCCTCCACACTGGCATCCTGCGCCTTGACGCTGGCGAAATAGTTCACCTTGCCGTCAAGCGCCGCCAAACGGATCGGCGTGGTGAGGCGGAAGGGCGGCAGTGCGGCACTCGGCGCGGCCGCGCCTGCCGCGGCGACGCTGGTTGGAGCGGTTTGTGACGTGGCCGTAGCGGCCGGCGGCGCCGGGGGTTGTTTCTCGACGGGCGCGACGGCAGCAGCCTGACCCGAGGCAGCTCTCGCGGCCGTCCCCTGGATCAGCACCACGCCGCGCGTCAGTTCGAAGGCGACGTCGGTTTCCGGCCGCTGTGTCGGCGATGATACCGTCACGATGTTCTGGCGTTGATCGGACAGTTGATAGACCACCTGCCGAACATTGCTGAAAAGCTCCTTCAGAGTCACTTTACCATCGTGATTGATGTCCGCGTTGCCCTCGACTGCTCGCGCGACAGCATAACTCAGTGCGCCGCGCAGGCCATCGATCCCGGGGATCCGCACTTCCGGGGCCTTGGTGTTTCGATCGACGGCGGCAATGAATGCAGTGTGGTCGAGATCGAGTTCGGACTTTGGGTCGTCGCTGCTCGACACCGGCTTCAGTTCATCAACCAGCAGCGTGTAGCGCGGCACCTGTCGAAAGCTCATCTCTGCCGCACGCGGATCGATATCGCGCACCATTCCACCGCCGTGGCAGGTATCCGCAACGAAGATCACTTTCGCGCCACGCAATTCGAACTGGCGGATGAAATGGTTGAATTCGCTTCCGAGAATGCGCTCGACCGATCCGGGCGGCGTCGTGGCGAATTCGGGCAGCAGGAACACGTTCTCCATTCCGTCCGGTTCAGAGCCCTTGACGCGCTCCGGCTCCTGCGAGCCGTGACCTGCGATTGAGAGGAAGATGAGATCGTTGCTTTTTGTCCGCTCCACCAGTGAGCTGATCTCACGCAGCACGCTTGCCCGATCCGCCTGCGCATTGGCCAGCTCGACCACATCGCTGACGCCCATGGTCCTCAGGCTGGACACGATGTCATTGGCGTCGGCGACCGCGCCCTTCAATTTGCGGACATGCTGGTAGTCGTCGATGCCGATGACGAGCGCCCGGAGAGCCGCGCCGTCGGGATTGCTTATCGACAGTTCACCCGCCGCATGCGCGCGCTGGCGTGGCAGGCCGATCAACGCAGCAAGCAGGATGACTGCACACAGCCAACCGGCCCTTTGATCAAAGCCCTTGAGCCTTCGCATTGTGATCCACCTCGATATCAAGCAGGTCCGCCCTGGAACCGCACCGGCATGGTAGAGCGGCAGGATGCCGTCCTGATCTCCAAAACTAGCACACAGGCGGTGACTTCATGTTCATCTGTAGCCTCAGGGAGACCACAGGTTCAGCGGCGCTTGTTCGCCGTTTTGCGGGCCGTCGGCGCCTCGGTCTCCTGATAGGCGTTCGCGGAAACAGTGGTCTGATCATCTGCGAACGCGCGAAAGCGGACCGGAACGTAACCGCGTGCGAGCAGGCTTGCGAGCGGATAGACGTTGCGGCAGACCCTGCCGTTGCAGCCGCCCGTCGAGGATTCCATGACCTCCGCCTTGCGATCCGGCGTGAACCGCAGGAACAACATCACGTGGGAACCCGGCTTGTTCAGGGCGTCACCGGGCTTGAGGTCCCAGGGGTTGGTCACGGGTGCGGCGATCGCGGGGATGGCGGCGGTCGTGTAGTGGACGGAAAGTCCCCATGTGGCGCTGACGAACGCTGAGCAGTCGACGCCAGCCACATCCGGTCGTGGCTCGTTGCGGGTGCAGACATTGCCAGCAAGCGTCCCGCTTTCGATTCGCTGCCGGAAATTCGCGAGCGAACCATGGCAACCCCAGCAATAGGGCACGCCCCGTACTTCCTGGTTTACCTTGCCCTGCAGATACCACGGCCGGCGAATCCGGCTGAAGCCGGTGCATTGGCTGTCGGGATCGCTGCCGTAGTTCGCCGGTGTCAGCTTCCACTGAATGCCCTCAAAGGCGAAGGCCGTCTCGATCGCCTGCTGGCGGTTGGACGGCCGCACGGCGGCGGTCGCATTGAACTTGAAATCCGGCTGTGCCGCCGGCGCGGCCGCCGTGCGCGACGGCCTGACGTCAATGACCGACACTTTCCCCAGTGGCCGGAAGCCGACACCAACTACCTCAACACCTTCCGGCTTGGTACGCAGAAAATAGACATCGCCGTCGCCCGAGATGGTGACGAACCGGCGGGTCACAGGCGTGTTCTCCAGCGGTAACTCGTAGATGCCCTCAAGGCGTCCGTTCGCGGCATAGCGTGCCACGAATGTGGAGGCATTCTTGCCCGATGGAGGAATGTCCTCGGCCAGCACATAGAAGCGGTCACTGTTGTCGATCTCGAGAAACTCCACGGTGCCGAGCTGGTTGCGGACGCGCAGGCCGAGCTGACCTATGGTCTCGTTGGAGACCATGGTCTGGATTTCCACCCGCACGCTGTTATTCCCCTTGTCGGGAATGATATCGGCGATCACCGATCCCTTGCTGCGCGAGGCGATATACTGCCGGTCGGGCTGCCGCGTCGTCCTCACGATAGCCGCACGCGTATTCTGATCGAGCAAGTCGGTCGGGCTGCTCAACGCCTGCGAGCCCATCTGTGCGAAGGCCGAAATGGCGACCTGGTCGTCCGTTCCGCGGGATGAGACTTCCTCCAGCTGAATCACGTCTCCGCCCAGCCCGCGGGTGGACGGTCCTGGTGCTGACTTCAGCATCCTCACGCCTCCGTCCCAAACCATGATGTCGTCATTACGAACGACGAGGTCGGTGGGCTGGACATCGCTTGGCATCTTCAGGATGTCAGGAGCCGCGTTCGGCTGTTTAGGGTCGAACTGCAGAATGCGGCCGTTGATCTGATCAAGCACAAACAGGTTTCCCTGTCCGTCCGCGGTGAGCGCTTGCGGGCCTGCGAGTTCAACGTCCTGGACGGCCGGGACGATCCCGACCATGGATGCAGCCGAACCACTGGCAAAGCTTCGCACGACGGCATCGTCGGCCCTTGCCCCGCTAGTAACGATGATCGCGCCGACGATAGAAAGCCAGATCCAGCTAGATCGACGAACCATATCCGCCTCAATGTAACCGAACCGAATGCAGCGTCAGTCCGACTAATCCAAGGCTGCGCGAATGCAGCATCAATTAGTGGCGAGCAACGGCGGTCCCGTTCAACTCTTCACTGGACGGTGATAGTCCGAACTCTTTCACTTTGCAGTGCAAAATCATGGCCAGAAACAGATTTGAGCAAGTCAACGAAATCCAGCCCGACGCGATCACTCTAGTCTTGAGACGCGACGACGGGGGCGCCTCCGGGTCAATTGTGTTGCCAGCCGCCGCAAGCGGGGGACGCTTGAGCGGCGACCAGGTCAGCTCCCAACTACCTGCCCAGGATGCCTTTCGCGGCGCGATCCGTCTCGCCAATGACATGAAGCTCGCGATCGTGGTTTGCGACCCGGATGGCGTCTGGAAGCCGGAATGGGGAGATCTTTACCAGGCGATCGATTGATCCCACGCTGCGGCGCCACATGGAGGCCGGCATGGCAAATGGAGCGTTAAGCGGGCCGTCATTGAGATCGCAAGCCCTGATCATCGCCCTGTTGGCCGCAACCGGTTGGCCCGCGCAGGCGAACGACTCCGCGGCGGAATTGTCCATCGGCGGGCTGCAATTCGTTCGCACGAAGGATGTGGCCATGGCGAGCGAGGAGCTTCGTATCGGGTTGGACAGGGTCAGCGTTCGCTACCAATTCGTCAACCAGACGAGCAAGCCGGTTGCACTCACCGTCGCCTTTCCGCTGCCCGACATCGATTTGTCCGAAGCCGAGAACATCGCTTTTCCATCGAGCAACCCGGTCAACTTCGTCGAGTTCGAGACCAAGATCGACGGCAACGCGGTGCCGCTGACCATCGACCAGCGCGCCATGGTCGGCAGCAAGGATGTGACCGCCCTCCTCCGTCAATTTAAGCTGCCTTTGCTGCCGCTCGGCGATCGTGATATCCGGATCGCGGACCTGCCCGTGGCAACCCGAACCAAGCTGATCGATGGCGGCCTTCTTATGCCTGCCGGCATGAACGACAACGGTCGCCAGCAATACATGCCTGGCTGGATAACCAAGACTTCGGCCGTTCGCGAGCAAGTGTTTCCTGCGGCGCGTACCGTCATCGTCGAACATCAGTACCGCCCGAGCGTCGGTTCCAGCCCTGACACGGTCCTGCGCTCGGGTCTGCGTCGCAGCGCAGCGCTAGGTCCGGAAGTCGAGCGGTACAGGAAGGAGTATTGCGTCACGGATGCGTTCCTTGCCGAATTAGACAAGCGCGCGGGCAACAGCCAGGACAATGCGGCAAAGCTGCAGGAGCGGCGCATTTCCTACGTGCTCAAGACGGGTGCGAACTGGGCGGGTCCAATCCGGTCCTTCACGTTGACGATCGATCCGGGCGGCGACGACCGTCTGGTCAGTTTTTGTCCGGGGCGGCTTATGCCGTCATCTGCCAACAACTCGCGTCAATTCACGGCAAGCGACTTTAAGCCGGATGCCGACCTGAAGATCCTTATCATCGGCAAGTTCTGAAAAGCCGCTCAATTCGTGAGCATCACATAGCGTGCGGCCGCAGTGACGGTCAGATTGCCGCGCTGAGCTTCGCTCATCGCTTGCAGGAAGAAGGTGTCGGCCGCCATCGGTCGCGGCTGGCGCAGCGAGTCGAGAACACGCGGAGCCGCAACGACCAACAGGAGCTGCGGGCCGGTTGTGCGCGCCATCGGCAGGCTAAAAGAAAGAGAGTCGATGCCTGGCTTCAGGAGATAGGACAGGCTTTGCACGTCGCCGCGATCCGAGACCATGAGCAGTTCCACCACGCGGTTCGCAAAATTCTCCACGGTCCCGTTGAGGGTTTCGCCGGCCTTCAGTTCCGTCGCTGACAGGTTGATGCGCGGCGCATGCGCTTGATCGCTTCCAACCTGACTCAAGAATTTGACAGCCGGACATTGTGCCGGATTCACCTGCCTGACGCCGACCGAAGCCTCAAATCCCTGCTCCTTTCGAAACGCCTTGTCGAAAGTATCGAACGGAGCGGTCGAGGCGCCAAAGCCTTCAATGACGGCCGCGCTTGAGCTCACTGCAACAGGCAGGATGAAGAAGCAGTCGCCGCCGGCATATTGGGCGACATATCTGCGGATGCGCTCGGCTCGACCCGGCCCATCGGGCGACGAAGACGTCGTCACCGTCGGCTGAGACGGCAGCTTCACCGGATCCTGACGTGCTGGCTGTGGCAGAGCAGGCTCGATCCTCGGCGGCGCGGGCGTCGCGGCGAGTTTCGGAGGTGGCGGCAAGGCCGCTACGCCCGATGTCGACCAGACAAATTTATAGAAGCTGTACCCACCGCCCCCCAGAAGAAGCAGCAGGGCCGCGACGCTGGCGCCGAGCCAGACGCCGCGAGAGTTCCGCGGGGTCGATGGCGCCCGCTCCTGCTGCGGAGACGTCCCGGCTTCCGGCTTCCCCAATGGATCGAAGCCGTAGAGTGGCGCGGCGGACGGCTGAACCGAACCCGCCGGCGCCCAGTTGGCGACCTCCGCCATGGTAGGCCGCAAGGCCGGGTCTGGCTGCAGCATCCTCTCGAGCAGGGGCCTGATACGCAGATCCACTGCGCCGAGATCGGGCGCACGCCGACGTTTCTCGACCAGTTGAAACTGGCTTCCACCCATATCGAGCTTCTGTCCGGTCAAGGCATGGAACAGCACGAGACCAAAGCTGTAGACATCGGACTTCGCGGTGACATCATTGCCGTACAAGCCGACCTGTTCCGGCGAGGCGTAATTATCCTTGCCGGCGAAGCCGGAGCCAATAATGGTCTTGTCACCCATCTGGGTGGACCGAGCGATACCAAAGTCGATGATCTTCGCTCGCCTGACATCGTCGAGCGGCACGATAATGTTGTCTGGTGAGACGTCGCGATGGACAATGCCGTGTTCGTGAGCGGCCTGCAGGCCCGATGCGACACGCTGCATCAACTTGATCAGCGCTTCGAAGGTCAGCGGCCCATCGTCGAGCATGTTCGACAGCGACCGCCCATTCACGAATTCCATCGCGAGATACGGGCGCTGCAGCACGGGTTCGACCGTGAAAAGGAAGTAGCGAACGATCGCTTCATGCGGAAGGTTGTGAAGTGCTGCCGCCTCTCGGCGGAACAGCGCAAGTGCCGCCTCGTTGTCGACCATGTCGGGCAACAACATCTTGACGGCAACTGGCGATCCGGTCTGGATCTCGCGGCATCGGTAGACTTCCCCCATGCCGCCTGCCCCGATCATCGCTTCGATCTCGTAAATGCCGTTGAGCCGGGTGCCGGCCGGCACACCGCGGTAGGACGATCGAAACAGATCGTTCGCGGTCATGATCGCGGCTCCCGATCGAACGGCGTCCTCGTGGGCTCTGAGGATCGTGGCGCGAGCAGCCGCACGATCACGATCGTCACGTTGTCGAGCCCACCGCGATCTAGCGCAAGCGCAAGCATATCGTCGCAGGCTGTCTGCGCAAGGCGAGTGGCCGCGTGCTGCTGAATCTCGACATCCTGCACGTGTCGGGTCAAGCCGTCGCTGCAAATCACGAAGACGTCTTCCGGTTCGGCCTGACCGGTCACCACCTCGAACTCAGGGTCGGCGACAACGCCGACAGCCCGGGTGATGGCATTGTTCGGCCAATCCTGGATCTCTTCGCGCGATAGAGCACCGCCGGCGATCAGTTCCTCCAACTCGCTATGATCATGCGACACCTGTGTAATGCCGCGATGATTGATCAGGTACACCCGGCTGTCTCCCGCCCAAATGCAGGCATAATGGCCGTCGCGTACCAGCAAGACCGCCGTTGTGGTCCCGACAGTGGCACCCTGCCTTGCCTGGCTGAGTGCCAAAATCTGCTGATTGGCGCTAAACAGACGCGCCTCGCACTGCGCCAACAGGTCCGCCGCGGAGGCAGGCGCGGCGATCGCATCAAGCGACTGTACCACGATGAGGCTGGCAAGATCGCCCGCCTCATGACCGCCCATGCCGTCAGCGACGGCCCATAGGCCGATGTCGGTTCTTACCAGGCAAGAATCCTCGTTCCGCGCCCGCACCCGTCCGGCATGAGTGACGCTACCGACATCGAACAGGGATGGGACGTGTACCATCGCTCGTCATCCCGTCCCGGCTACCGCGCGGCCAACGTCACCGGTCAGCAGCGTGGAGTAGTGAAACGGATCCGGCAATCCGCGGCAACAGAGTGCGATCGGCGGGAACCCTTCGCCTCCGGCAGTCCACCAGAAACTAGCCGCGGCATAGATTTGAGGGTTCGCGCCGCAGAGCATGCCGAACGACTCGGCAAACCCATCGACCGGTCCCAACGTCGCGTCGGTCAGCGACACGATTGACGGTCCAGCAGTCCCCGACATCCGCAGACGCGGAAGCGCGAGACGATCCAGCGCATTAGAGATCTGTTCGAACGTCGCAGCCCGATCCAGGGTCGACAGCAGGAATGTCTCCACTTGCCCAAACCACTCGTCCTGTGGATCGATGCTCGGCGGCGATAGCGCGGCGACATCATCCAACACCGCATGCAACGTCAACGGATAGTATCGCCCCACCCCGTCAAGCGACGGCATGATCGCTCCCGCGACGGTGGTGCCGCAGATTGCGGCTCCAAGCCAGAATCGCCAAACCGGCGCGGTCAGAAATGCTCCCTGCCAGGCAGCGCCGAGCTGATGGCGGCTCGCGGAGATGGCAGCCTGCACCCACGGCTCCCAGACTTCCAGGAAGCTGCGCGGCGTCGCGATCGCGATGAAATCACGCTTGGCGCCGATCTTGCCGAATAAGCCGCATCGCATGGTCATATTCCGGTCGGGCATCGAAATTCGCGAAGCACTGACAGGTTTAGCGGATTGCGTAACGATCCGGTCGAAATCTGATAGTTGAGCTCACGTCCGGCAACAATGAACGTGGCGCTGGCGGTTTCCGCCTTGGCGACCAGCGAGCCAGCCTCCAGCATGCGGAACAATGACCAGGGGCCGATGCGCTCAAGCACCGATGGCGAGCCGTTCTCGTTGCTGACTGAAATTGCCGTCCGCGGCGATGGGCCCGGCCAGAGCACAGTCGTAGGTGAATTGCTCTGCGGCGGCGACGGAGCGGCGGGTTGCGGCGCGCCAAACATAGAGGGAGCTGCGGCTGGTCCTGGCGTAGTGGGGCTGGTGATCGTCGTGCCGCCGATCTCAGTCTTGACCGTGATGCCCGGTCCGGCCGCGGGCGGCGGCCGGATCGCAAAGGACACCGCCGGCACACTGCCGCCAGTCTGGAAAAAGGCATCGCGGATATAGGCCGCATTCTGGAACTGCTTCAATGTGTCGGGCGAGAATGATCGGCCGACAGGGCTCTCCTTCCGCCAAACCCAGTCCGAGCGCGAAGTATCGGCGTAAGGCGCCAGGAATTGAGTGAAGAACTTGTCCATGATGCCGTTCGGGCTGAACAGCTTGGCGAAGTCAGCGAGCGGGACTTCCTGACCACTGCTCCGGACAAAGGGGTAACGGTTGGTCACCGTCTGCTGACAGACCGGCGTGACTTGATCGCGCAACGACTGCAGGATCTGACCGGCCGTGGAGGCGGCGATACTGCCTTCGAACTCCGCGGCCGCCGCACGCAGCATATCGGAAAATGGTGGCGGCATGCGCGAGGCGTTGTTGCGCAGCGCTGCAACCTGGGTCTGAAGCCCCGCAGTTGCCTGCGCCGTCAGTTGCGGATTCTCGACCATCAACGTCAGATTCTGCGCGATGTCGTTGAGATTTGCGATCGTCGAGTCGATTGGCCGGCGGGTGCTCTCCCCTTCGAGCACCGCATGGTAGGGCTTGAACTGCGACTCGATCGCCGCACCCGGCGTGCCATCCTGGGCATTGTTGAACAGCGCAGGCGTGGTCACCGCTGGCGTGCCGGCACTTGCCGGCTTCGGGCGTTCCTTGGTCAGCATCGTCTCATCACGCACCGATTCCAGGATTTGCCGCATCGGCGAGGTCGGCGCCGAAAGCGCCCTGAGCACCTCGTATTTCGGCTTGTCCGCAAGCAATTTCTTCAGACGCAGACTGCCAAGCGCAGCACGCCATGCCGTTACAAAATCATTGGAGTAGATGCTGAGCAGATCGCCAGCCAGATTGTCATACTGCTGGTCAATGGCCGACTGCTGGCCAGCGTCACCCAACACCCATCGCTCCCGCTTCATGCGCTCCGACAAACCGGGCAGTCGAGCGATGAACTTCTGCTGGAATCCGTTGTAAGTGAAGAACTCGGGCACCCGCACATTGTCCAAGGGCTGCCCGGTCGTGGTTTCAAAGACAACTGCTACATCCGGACCGCCTCGGCGGCCGACGACCCAGTCGCCCGCGGTCGATCCGCGAGCCTCCGACTTCAGGAACTCGTAGGTACGTTGCGACACGCTAAGGCGCGCCAAGGAATTCTGGGCCTGCTTGATCAGCCGGCCGTCAAGCCCAACCAGCGGTAGCTGCTCGGTTTCGAGGTCGAACATTGCAACAAGATTTTCATCGAGCAGACGCCGTCCTTCCGCATTGGTCGCGCCGGGATAAAGGTTGTCCGCCCAGTCGCGCTGCATCCACGAGCGGATCAACTCCCGGTCCGGGGATTGCAGGCCGCCAAGCATCAAGTAGACCTTCAGCGCCTCATAGACGAAGGCAGGCTCATTGATACGCGCATTAAGCTGCTCTTCCAAACGGTACAGCAAGCGAGGCCTGAACATGCGCTCGAGCGCAGTGTGATAGGCTGCCTTCGCGGGCGACAGCAGGCGCGCGTGCTGACTGAGCCCGTAGCGCGCCGAGAGCGCTACCGGCTCATTCCGTGATGCGTAGCCGGCGGGCGCGTTCCGCAGTCGATAGAGCAGCGGCAGCACCTTGTCGAGATCGTGATCGGCGATCAGCGTTTGCTTGATGAGCGGCGCCCCGGCGGCCGCATACTCCCTGTCCGCCTGCAAGCTCTGCTCGATCAGGTCGGAGTTGCGCTTGTAGCTTGTCAGCCAAGCACCGATCAATCCGATCGCCACCAAACCTATCACCGACAGCGCCGCGGTCTTGAGGATCAGGGCACGGCGCACCGCAGCACGGTCGGTCGAAACCCAGTCGGCCTCACCGATGATGACCTTCGAAATCAAATCGGCAAGGAAATAGCTCTTGCCGGTTCCAGAGTACGATCCGGCACCGACTTCCTCCGCGCCGAACGTACGCGCCAGCGATCCGATCAATTGATCGATCGGCGTACCCTGCTGAGTGCCGGAGGTGAAATAGAACCCACGCAGGTTGGCGTTCACGTGATACCGCGTCGGCTCAAAAATCTGATTGAGGAAATCGTGGATTTGCGGCTTGAGCCGCGCCATCTGCGCCGGGAAGCCGAACAGCTGCACCCGGTGCTGCGGCGTGGGCTCGTCCTGGAGACGGTCGAGAGTTTCCTCGCTCAGGCGCTCCAGCAGGCGATCGAATTCGCCCGGGACCTGCCCCACCAGATTCTGGGTCTTGTCGGCGGTCTGGAAGGTGGCGCCCCAGACCTGGCGCCGGCCGGCCTCGCCGAGATAGGCGAAATATTCGGTGAAACCGGCAACGAGATCGGCCTTGGTGAACAGCGCGTAGACCGGGAAGCTCACCTTCAGCCGTTGATGCAGTTCGAGCAGTCGCATCCTGATGGCATCGGCATGAAGCGCGAGTTCCTGCTTCGGCAGCGTCAGCACGTCCTCCAGGCTGATTGCGACGAGAACACCGTTGATCGGCTGGTGCGGCCGATTTTTTTTCAGGATGTCCAGAAAAGACAGCCAGCTTTCCTTGTCGGCCTTGCTGTTTGAATCCTGGGTCGTGTAGCGACCGGCGGTATCGATCAGCACCGCTTCCTCGGTGAACCACCAGTCACAGTAGCGAGTGCCGCCGACCCCGGCGATCGCCTCCGGCGTTGCCCCTCGCGCGAGCGGAAACTTGAGTCCCGAATTCACCAACGCCGTGGTTTTTCCCGCACCGGGCGGACCGATGATGACGTACCAGGGCAGATCGTAGAGATAACCGGACTTGTTGCCGCTCGCGGTCTTGAGCGTTGCGAGCGCGTCCTTCATGCGCTCCTTGAGCACCGGCTCGTCGCTGACGGCCTGATCCGCACCGCTGACGCCGTCAGCTATTTCCTTCGCGTTCTTGCGTCGCCTGAAGAAATGAAGACCGGTGACACCTGCCGCTGCGGCGCCGAGCAGCAGGATCGCGATCTGGCGAATGATGTGATTTTCCAATGGATGCCAGTCACCGAAAGCAATGAAGGGACCGGCAAGGTAGATCACCGCCCCAAGCGAGCTGAGCCCGACTCCATAGAGAACGATGCGTAGAATGTCCTTGGCGAGCATATTTACCGGTACCTGTCGCTTACGCGTGAACTTGTGGCGTCCGCCTATTCGCTACGTTCGATGAAGATTTCGACCCGACGATTTTTGGCCCGTCCCTCCGGTGTCGCATTGCTGGCAATCGGTGAATCCGATCCCTTGCCGTCGACGTCGATGCGCGAACCATCCGCGAGGCCGGGTTTCAGCGCGGCGGCAACCGCCCTGGCGCGCTCGACCGACAATTCGAAATTCGAGGGAAAACGCACGGTGCGGATCGGCGAGCTGTCGGTGTGGCCAACCACTCGGATGCGGCCGGGCTCCTTGTCGAGCGTCGCCGCAACGCGGGCCGCGATCGGCTTGAAGCCATCCAGGATGGTTGCCTCGCCCGAGGCAAACAATGCGAGATCGCAGACCCTGATCACGATGAAGCTCGCCGTCTGATCCGCCGTCATGGCGCAGGCCGTCTTCTCCTGCGCGAGCGCGTTGCGAATGCGCTGCAGCTGGGTAATACGATCTGGGGGTGGCGGCGGAGGTGGAGGTGGCGGCGGCGCAACGACGCGGCGCTTGAGCTCGATTGGATCGCCGGGATGCAATGCCAGCGCTGCTTCCGCGGCGTTCTCTGCACGGCCAGCCAGCAATGTCCGCAGTACAAAATAGGATCCCGTCAGCAGCGCGGCGACCACGGCCGCCACCAGCCAAACCGGAATACGCAGGTGCTTCCGCCGACCGGCCAAGGCCTGTCCGCGCCAGTGCGGCGACAAATCGTTGGTCGGCTTGGGTCGAACCCGGCGCAACGTCTCATAGAGGTTGCGCTGGATCACCTGGAGGTTCGCAAGCCCGCCCGGCGACGTCCGGTGAATGCCCTGGAACCCGAGTGCAAGACAAGCGTGCTGCAGTTCGAGCACCGGATAGTTGACCAGCGGATCAGTCTTCAAATGGTCGAGAATCTCGAAAAAGCGTACGCCGCCCACACGTTCGCCGAAGAACCGGCTGAGCATCGAGTACTGCGCCCAGACGTGTCGATCGTCGGTCGGAATGTGTTGCACAATATCATCGGCGGTAGCACACAGGATGTACTTCGCGGTATTGGCCTGGTGCTCGGAAATGCCGGCCGAGCGGATATCCTTCTCGAAGAACTTGATGGCGTCGGCGACCTGCTCCATCAGGCTCGCGAATGACGCCCTCATCAGCGCTACTCGCAGCCGGCCAAGCAACTGCAGTAAGGGGCCGCCGGCGCGCATCACCGGATTGGCGTTTGGCGCGACCAGATCGTCGACGCGCAAGGGCGGTCCCGGCGGCAAGATCGGTTGCTGCGCCGGAGCCTGCGGCGGTGTCGAAATCCATTCCTCCGACGGCTGGCTGGTCGGCGGGGCGGCGTAGCTTGCGCCCTGCGGTACGGGAGAAAATGACGGCGACGAAGGAGCACCAGGCGCAGCCACGGGCGACGGCGAGTACGCTGCAGGCCCCTCGCCCGCTGGAGATTGAGGAGCCGGAGCCGGAACCGGCGGCATCTTCCCGCCGGGATTCGGACGGATGATGGTCCGCTCACCCCGACCGAAAGGATTAACCGGCTTGTCCCTGTCGGTCATGGCCGCTCTTCCAGGATGGCCCAAAGGTACAACTCAAGCTCCGGCCAGTCGCCGGAAAAGTGCATCCCGATCGAGGCCGCAGTACTGAACTCGGGCCACAGCGGCGACTTGCGATCGAGGTAGAAATAAACGTGGTCTGTAATGGCCCGGATGTGCGGTGGCGGCGTCGGCAAATGCACCAAGGTCAAACCCGGCAGGTTTGCGTGCACGATCTCAGTCATCTTCGTGTTGGGTCCGACCTTGAACAGGTGCGGGAATTCATTCTGGATCTCGACGAGAGGCCGCCGCGCGGCAACCTCCAGCACCAAGGTAGCATTTCGGAACAACGCGCGATCGCGGATCGGCGATACAAATGCGTTCTGGGCTCGTTCGATGATCTCCAGACGGATCGCCCGCCTGCCCAGCCGGGCGCTCAGGAAATCCTGTATGTCGCGCACCAGGGGCGTGAAGACGTATTCGAGATTGTCGTGATCGTATACCGGGTAGTCCCGCGCGCGTCGTTCGGCCGTCGCGAAAGTCGCAAGCTCACCGGCAAACCTCAGCAGTTCTTCGTACAGCCGCTCGGGATGTACGCTGCCGGACCGCTTGAAATGAATCAGAACTGGAATAGTCCGGTTCAGAACCTGCAGCACCAGGTAATCGACGCTCTGCAAACCGCCACCTGACGAAGGATCGACCGCGTAGCGTGCAAGCTCGTCGAGTTTGGTCTCAACCCAGCCAATAATTCGATTGAGCCAACCATCGACGACCGGATGTGCGGCGCAAACCAGCATCGGCGGCACAAACTTGTCGTCGAACAGGATGTTCTTGTCGCGTACTTCGAGGATGCGGGCGATGCCGAGGCCCATGTATCCCGGCTTGCTGGTCTTGCGTAGCTCGAACGACAGCCGCGGATAGACGATATCGATCTCTTCTTCGATGCGCAGCGCCGAGGTTGAATCGATAAACGTTTCGGAAGTCCGGACGTAACGACTTGCGCTGTCAGTGCGATCCTCATCCACCTCCCGCGTATTGGGCGCCGCGACCGGCATCATCAGCCAGACGATCTGGCCTGCGGCCGAATCTGGCACTTCGATGGCTTCCGGGATCGGACTGTCAGCAGGGATATCGAACGGCGTTCCATCGGGCATGACGCCGGTCGCACTGCGTACGGCGAATTTGCTCTGTTGAGTAAGATCGTTATCGATCTCGAGCTGGGCAAAGCCCCATGGGTACGGTGTTGTGTAACGAACACGCTTTTCCAGCAGATGCTCGAGATAGCGATCGTTCTGCTGCAGATGATGCGGCCGCAGAAACAGACCTTCCGACCAGAATACTTTGCTGTACCAGGACATTCCTGCATCCACTTGGCAATGATCGGCGACGGCATCGTCACCAACAGTTCACTTTGACCCCGACTTGTCGGCGCGGTCGTAATATTCAGAGAAATGCAGCATGAAGGTATCGATCGGCGCGCTTTCGTCGCGACCGAGATGCGCCTTCCAGCGCGTCAAGAATTCATCCCACAACTTACTCTTATTCGAGCCGAAAAAGGATCTTGCGCCGCGCTGAAGCTCGAGCTCACGCGCCATCAGCGTCGGATCGATACTGGCGATCAGCCCCCTGACGGCATGCTGCATTGCCGCATAAGTCTTCAATTGATGGGATTTGAGATCCTTGAAGCCCTGCGCGAAGGCATGCGGCGCATCGAGATAACTGCGCGTCGGCGGCCCGAACAGGATACGCATCGCGTCTTCCGCGGTCGGCGAGAATTTGAGCGGATTGTTCTCGATGGCCTGGATGGTGGTTTGACTGGTGCTGCGCGTCAGCTGCTTGGCCTGGGTCCGCGCCTGCAGCAGAGCCATTAGGTTTTCCACGGTCATGCGCAGTATGACGCCCAGCTGCTCCGCGAGTTCGGCCTCGGTCTTGTCGGCAAAGAAATTTTCCGGCAGTCCGGCAGCACGCGCCACCAAGCGCGCAAATTCGGGATTGCCGATCGGCGCGGCCGCAGCCGGTCCCGGCTCGGCCACCCGCGGCCGCGGCGCTCCCGCATGCTCTGCCGGTGGCGGCGCCGGCGGGACAGCCGCTTCATCGTCGGCCCAGACCGATGGTCGGCGCGGCGTCGGCATCGCGTGCAGCACGTCGACCGGCGGGTTTGGCGTGGCGACTGGACCGGCTGCCCAGCTCATGTCGTCGTGCAGAGGCGTCTCCCGTTGAGGCATCTGCGGCCGGACGGGGTCGACGCCCGCCGGCGGAACGCTCGCCGCCCAATCAAGGAATTCCGCATTGACGGGCCGCGCTGCTTCGCGCGGCCTTCTCAACTGCTGGGGGTCGATTGGCGGCGGCACGTCGCGATCGGGAACCCAGAGTTCCTGATAATCGGCGTGCTGCTGCGCGAGAGGAGCTTGCTGCTGCGCGCCGTGGCTCGGGGTGCCCTCGGCACGCTCGTCCAGGTCCAGCGAAACGCCAATGACATAATGGCCGATGACGAGCCGATCGCCATTGCGTAGCCGATGCGCTCCCCGCATGCGCTGGTCGGCACCGTTGAGAAAGGTGCCGTTGGTCGAGACGTCGTGCAACCAGTAGCCACCGTCGCGATAATGGACCTCGCAATGCTTCCCCGAAATCATCCGAGAGGGATCGGGCAATGTCCAATCGAGATGACGATCGCGGCCTATATCGACCGAGCGCCGGCCGGTGACCGTAAATGACACAGGTCCGCCATCGGGGAGGTTGGGCTCGTTCTCGATGTTGAAGCGAAGCACCATCACATCGTCTCGTCAGCGCAGAGGGCGCGGTTCGCCGCGTGCCAATTGAATACCATCCTCCAGGCAGGCCGTCATTATCCGGTCCCTGGACTCACGCGTAAGCCGGCAAAGCCCGATCAAAAGAGCCGCGCGAACCGCCCGCGCCGTCTGATCTGGCTTGGCTTCGACCGGGGCAAATTCCGCAGGGACGACGCTCCCGCCAGACCAGCCCGCCGCCAGCGCCAGCCAAGTCGCCGGCTGCTCGGGATCGTTGGCATTGCCGACCGCCAACGCCTTGTTACGCGATTGCTCGTCTGGCTGCCGGACCCAGGTCTCGACAAAGTTGAGTGACCTGCCTTCGTTGCCGTCGAAATTATCGAACATCTGTCGCAACGAGCGACATCCCCAGGCGACGGCCACGCGCCTGGGGAGCAGATACGCGCAGAAAGATACAGCCTGATGCCAGTTGCCTGCATCAGCGGCTTCCTGCAGGAAATCCAACGACAACTTGTCCGGGGCGGCGTTGCCGACGTCGTAGCGCGCCAGCGGATAGGCTTCAAACAGATCGCGGACTGTGCTGAACCGAACTTGACTCATGGCGTCAGCCGACAATGGTTGGTGTGCCGTGGGCAACCAACGGGCCGCCGGCCGCGAGCGCCATGGCGGCCTGGGCGGTCATGGTGATGGTCGGTGCGTTGATGACGATTCCGGCGGGGGACAGGATGATCTGGCTGGGACCAACTTGGAGGGTGATGTTGACATTGGCCGTGAGGGTGATGCTCAGCCCCGCATTGACGGACTGATCCATCGCCAGCTTGATGTGCTGACCACCCAATTCGATATCAAGCTTGTCATTGCCGTTCTTGAGCGTGGTCTTGCGAGTATCGCCGCCGAACGCTGCTTCACCGATGGTCCTGGTCTCGGTGTCGCGGACCGTTACGTCGTGGTCCTTTTCGGCGTGCAGGGTGATCTTCTCGGACCCTTTCTTGTCCTCGAAGTTCCATTCGTTATAACCGCCCCCTCCCTTGGTCGAGTCGGACTTCAATCCCGCAATCGTCTTCTTGGACGGCAGATCGTAGGGCAGCTTGTATTCATCGTTATAAACCGTGCCGATCACCAAGGGCCGGTCGGGGTCTCCTTCCAGGAATTCCACGACGACTTCCTGCCCGACGCGCGGGATGATCTGACCGCCCCAGCGCTTGCCCGACCAGACTTGGGCCACGCGCAACCGGCACGATCGCTTCTTCTTTCGATCCCAGAAAAAGCGAACGTAGATTTCGCCCAACGGCTCGACGTCGATCTCCTCGCTCGAATTGTCGTCCTTGGTGACGACCTTGGCCGTCTGGATACCATTGATCCTCGGCTTCGGCGTCATCATGGGAGATCGAAACGGCCGATCGCTTGGCAGAAATTCATAGCTGCCGAAGTAGACGTGCTGTCCGCCGTCGCCGGGCCCCCCAGTGCGGTAGGATTCGATGGAAAACGAGTGAGCTGCTTGTACGACGAGATATTCAACGTTCTGCGAGTCTTTCGAGTGCTTCTCGAGCTTGGTTAGTCCGCCGGGGAACAGGTTGACGGCGTCGCCGTTGCCGCGACGGCGCCGATCCATCGCCTGCTCGGCCTGGAGCTGGATCTTGGCGTATCGCTCGCCGTCGGATTTCTCCTTGAACTTGCCGGGATAGTCGTAGAACTCCATCTCGGATCGCGTGTAGTGCTCGGAGCCCTTGGCGTCGCTGATCATCTGCGCGTTGGGTTTCTGGTAGTTGTAGTCGTTGAGCTCGAACTTGCCGGTGCGAAACCGACGCTCGGAAACCCATTCATAAATGTGCTGCTCCTCGCGGCGGTCGGATCCGGTCAGCGGGATATAGGGGATCTTTGCGAGACCGTTGATTGGGCTGTGCGAGGACTTGGAGTCAGCCAGCACCAGCGTATGCTTGCCACCCTCATGCTTGAAGAAGTAGTAGATGCCGTGCTGCTCCATCAACCGGCATACGAAATCCAGATCGGTCTCGCGATACTGAACGCAGTACTCGAGCTTTGGACATGAGCCCTCTTCGGTAAGCTTGGACTCATAATCGGTGAAGCCGCGCTCGTTGAAGACCTCCTTGATGATGTCGGGCGCCTTCTTGTCCTGAAAAATCCTGCAATCGGTGGTGCGCGACAGCAGCCATAACCAGGGTCTCAGCACAATCCGGTAGCTGAAATAGTCGTTCTTGACCCCGAGCCACTGCGCTTCCGTGAGAATGCCGCTGAACTCGCGCTCCTTCCCGTGCAATTTGATGGTGAGCGTGCACTGCTGGCCGATCGCGCGATCGAAGTCGAGATCGGCGTCCTCGCTGAGGCACTCGATACGATAGTCGAACAGTTCACTCAGACCTTCAGAGGCCTCGAACCTGACAAAAACCAGAACGTCCTTGCCAAGGGGGGTCTTGAGCTCGCAAAGCCGGGTATCCTGGGTAAGCTGGCCCATGTGGGCGTTAAACTCCTTCGTTGATCGCACGGTCCGCGCAACCGGCGCATCAGGTCGTCAAGCACGAAACAACTGAAATCCGAGCCAGCCATCGGTAGGATGACCGACAAATCCGCCCGGTGTCGTCCTCTCTTGACGCGCCAAAGTACGCGCCCGATGGAACCATCCTGGCACTCATGTAGTCGGCTCCAAGAGCTTGTTGGTTCACGCGAAACGGTCGTGGCCGCCGGGAATGAACCAAGGTCATCGTTGATCTGACCTAACAGACAATCGGATCATGGTCCTCGCCTGGTCCGCCACTTGTGACGGACTTGGCAAAAGGGGGCCAGGGCTCCGCAGACGGACCATCTTTGCATGCTCGATGTCACATCCCTGACCCAACCCATAGCCCCGGACGATCCCTGCGGGCCTGACCTAGACGCGGCCGGGGATGTCCAGTACCTGAACTTCTTCGCAGGTGCGGAATCGCTGCTTCCGATGTCGTATTTCGAGGTCGTCAACGCCAACGGAGAGCGCGGACGCTTCGACCCAAAGGCCATCGACATTGCCAGCCAGTTCGCCGCAGCGCAGCCGCTCTTGGCACGCACCCGCGATCTGCGCCTGACCACGCTGCTCGCCAAGTTCTCTATCCTGAACCGCGATCTCGACGGCTTTCTCAGCTGCCTGAAGGCGACCACCCTACTGCTTCGTGAACAATGGGAAGCGGTTCACCCGAGGGGCGAGGACGACGACTATGCTTTTCGCGCCGTCACCGTCGAGGCGATTGACGTGTTTCCGACGGTGATCAACCCGCTCCAATTCCTTCCCCTGATCGAAAATCGCAGGCACGGCAGCCTCAACTACCGTGCCTATCAGATTGCCAAGGGCGAAATTCCCGCCGCTGACGCCGACGTCGACATGCCCGATCTCGGAACCATCGAGCGCATTGTCGGCGAGACCGATCTCGACACCCTCAAAGCGGTGAGCGCTCGCTGTTCCGCGGTCGCGGCCGAGATTGCCGACATCAAATCGGTTTGGCGCGAAAAGTTGAACTCAGGGCAACCCATCAGCCTCGACAGGCTTGCGGGTGTCGCGAACGGCATGGCCAACTGGCTCGCGGCTCTCGTGACCGCTCGCGATCCGGCGGCACTTGCCCCATCCCGGGACGAAACTGCTCAAAACGACCAGCAGCTTCCCATTGAAACGGCCGGCGCCGTGACCTCACCGGGACAGGCATCCGCTGCGCTGGCGGCGGCTGCCGCCTATTTCGCGCGAAAGGAACCGTCGAGCCCGGCGCTCTTGCTGGTGCGGCAGGCGCAGGACATGGTCGGCAAATCGTTTATCGAGGTGATGCGGATGCTGATGCCCGCCCACATCGAAAGTGCCGCCATCAATATTGGTCGCGACAAAGTTTTCGACTTGCCGATCGAGCGCATGGCGGAATTCGCCACATCGCTCCCATCTACGGCCGAAAGTAGCGCTCAAGATGCTGTTATTTCAGCAGAAAACAGAGCGCAGGCGTTGGATTTACTGACCAAGGTTGCGGCTTTCTTCCGCGCCGCGGAGCCATCCAGCCCGATCCCGTTCCTGGTCGATCGCGCGCGCGAACTCGCACAACGAGATTTCCTCAGCCTGCTAAGTGACGTCCTGCCTGAGGGCGCTCTGAAGGCGATCGACAAATCGAATTGAACCCGCCTTCGATTCGACGGGACTAAGAGAGCAGAAGGAAGCTCCGCTGACGAAGGACCGAGGCACTTCCCCAGCCCGCGTCGCGCAAGTCGGCTTCCGCACAGATTTTGTGAAGAGGGCAACCCAATGGCAACCGACAGCGGTCAAAAATTCATTCGCCGAAACCGCGCACCGCGCGTGCACATCACTTACGAAGATCCGTACGACGCCGAGCGCCTGATCGAACTGCCGTTTGTCATGGGCGTCCTGTCCGATCTTTCGGGCAACAACCCCGGCGTCGAGAAGGCGAAGGTCGAGGAGCGCAAGTTCCTCGAGTTCGACATGGACAATTTCGACAACCGCATGGCGGCGATCCAGCCCGGCGTGACGACACGTGTCGCCAATCGTCTCAACGATGGGTCTGACGAAAAGATCTCCGTCAACCTGCGCTTCAATAAAATGTCGGACTTCACGCCGGTCGCGGTCGCCCGTCAAGTGTCGGCGACAGCCAAGCTGCTCGAAGCGCGCGAACAGCTCGCCAACCTGCTGCGCTACATGGATGGCAAGGTGGGCGCCGAGGACCAGCTGAAGAAACTCCTTGCTGATCCTCAACTGATGGCCGCGCTGCGCGAGCGCGCGACCAGCCAGTCGTCCGAATCCGACACCAATAGCTAAGGGAAGGAATGGGGACCATGGTAAAAGAAGCTACCCATAAAGAGACCACCACCCAGCTCGGGACCGTCGAGGCTGACGAGTTTGCTGCCCTGCTGAAGCAAAGCTTCAAGCCGCGCACCGAACGTGCGGCAACCGAAGTCGAAAACGCGGTGTCCACGCTCGTTCAAGAGGCGCTCAAGGACACCAGCGTCATCAAGTCGGACGTGCTCGACACCATCGAGGAAATGATCGCGCGGATCGATCAGAAGCTGACCGCGCAGATGAACGAGATCCTGCACGCACCCGAATTCCAGGCGATCGAGAGCGCCTGGCGCGGCCTGCACTACCTCGTCTTCAATTCCGAGACCGACGCGAACCTCAAGATCCGAGTGATGAACGTCTCCAAGACCGAGCTGTACCGGAACCTGCGGCTTTATCCCGATGCCCGCTGGGATCAGAGCCCGCTGTTTAAGCAGATCTACGAGTACGAATTTGGCCAGCTGGGCGGCGAGCCATTCGGCTGCCTGATCGGCGACTATTACTTCAGCCACCTGCCCACCGACGTACAGTTGCTCCGTGATCTCAGCAAGATTGCGGGCGCCGCCCATGCCCCCTTCTTCAGCGGGGCCGAGCCTACGCTGATGGGAATGGACTCGTGGACCGAACTGTCCAACCCTCGTGACATCGGCAAGGTGTTCGACACGCCGGAATATGCCGCATGGAAGGGACTGCGCGACCAGGACGACTCGCGCTATCTCGGCCTTTGCATGCCGCGTGCGCTGGGCCGCCTCCCCTACGGCGCCAAATCGGAGCCCGTGGAAGAATTCGCCTTCGAAGAGGAGACGGACGGACACACCGGTGACAAATACGGCTGGATTAACGCCGCCTATGCGATGGCAGTCAACATCAACCGCGCCTTCAAGGAGTTCGGCTGGTGCACGCGCATCCGCGGTGTGCAGTCGGGCGGCGAGGTCATCAACCTGCCGACGCACACATTCCCGACCGACGACGGTGGCGTCGACCTGAAATGCCCCACCGAGATTGCCATCAGCGATCGCCGCGAGCATGAGCTTGCAAAGGCGGGCCTTATCCCGCTGATCCATCGCAAGAACACCGACAAGGCCGCCTTCATCGGTGCCCAGTCGCTCTACAAGCCGAAGAAATACTTCGGCGAGAAGGGTGTGGACGCAACCGCATCCGACAACCTGTCGTCACGTCTGCCTTACATGTTCGCAGTGTCCCGCTTTGCGCACTACCTGAAATGCATGGTTCGCGACAAGATCGGGTCCATGAAGGAAAAGGATGAGCTGACGGTCTGGCTGCAGACCTGGATCAACGAGTACGTTGATGCCAATCCGGCCTTATCGTCAGAGGCGCAGAAAGCGCGCAAGCCGCTGGCCGCTGCGAAAGTCGAGGTCATAGCAAACGAGGAGAACCCGGGATACTACAACGCGCGCTTCTTTCTCCGTCCACACTTCCAATTGGAAGCGATGGACGTCGGCCTCAGCCTTGTTTCGCGCCTGCCAGGCCCGAGCTCCTGACGCCGCGTTATCGCAACCGTCACTCATCCAGGTTTTTTGAAAGGGCTATAGTATGGCTGTCGATATCTTTTTGAAACTCGATCCGATCAAGGGCGAGTCGCTTGACGACAAACACAAGGACGAGATCGACATTTTGAGCTGGTCGTTTGGCGAGAGCCAAAGCGGCACCTTCCACAGCGGGTCAGGCGGTGGCGCCGGCAAGGTCAACGTTCAGGATCTGCACTTCACGCACTTCGTCGACAAGGCGACGCCTGAACTCTTCAAGGTCTGCGCCAACGGCAAGCACATCGACACCGCGATCCTGACTGTCCGCAAGGCCGGTGAAAATCCGCTGGAGTATCTCAAGATCGAGATGAAGCACGTCCTGGTCTCCAGTGTATCGACCGGCGGATCGCATGGCGAAGATCGTCTCACCGAAAATGTGAGCTTGAACTTCGCGAAGGTGAAGATGACCTACAAGACCCAGACGGAAAAGGGCGGCGCCGGCGCATCGCCGACCTTCGGCTGGGACGTTCCGGCCAACAAGGAATGGGCCTGATCGTAGCTTCCCGTCTGGCGCCGGCTGCCGAGAATGGCAATCGGCGTCGGCGGTACGGAGATCATCAATGACTGTTACGCCAAAGAAGGACCGGCTCTCTCCGCCATTGATGCTGGCCTTTCGTGCGGCTTATGACGCGCGTGATGCGCGCAAGCCACTCGAACTGCGCGATCAGTTCGGTGAGCGGGTCATAGCGGGACGGCGCAGCACTGGTCGTTTCCCGATCTCGGAGACGCTGCTAAGGCGGGAGGTTTCGCATGACGTCGAAACGCTGCTCAATACCATTGCCCTCGAATCGACGCTTGACCTGACCGGCCGCGGCTGCGTCCGCACCTCGATTTTGAACTATGGTTTCCCCGACATCGCAAACCGTTCGGTCGACGAGGTCACGGACGAAGAGCTCAGCGACGCCCTGCGCATGTCGCTTACGACGTATGAGCCGCGCCTCGATCGCAAGTCCATCCGGGTGCGGCGCGACACCTCCGTAGGCCCCGAACAGCTCAAGCTGCGCTTTGTCGTGCAGTCCGACCTGAAGTGCGAGCCGCTCAACGTGCCCGTGGAATTCGTCGCGGACGTCGACCTCGACAGCGGCGACATCCAGATCAATCGACTATAGCATGAACCGCGAGTTCCTCGATTTTTACAACCGTGAACTGTCTCTGCTGTACGAGCATGCGGAAGACTTTGCCAAGGAATATCCTGGTATCGCCGAGCGCCTCGGGGGGCTGATCCGCGATCGCTCAGATCCGATGATTTCGGGCCTGCTCGAAGGCGCCGCATTCCTTGCTGCTCGCGTTCAGCTTAAGCTCAAGCACGAATTTCCGGAGTTCACGGCAAACTTGCTCGAACAGCTTGTTCCGAACTATCTCGCGCCAACTCCGTCTGCCATGCTGGTCAAGGCACAGCCAACATATGCCGATCCGGCATTGCGCGACGGCAGGAAAATCGCCCGGGGCGCCTACTTCGATGCGAGCTATCGCGAGAGGGAACGGAGCCTCGCCTGCCGATTCCGGTTGTGCCGCGATATAGTGCTTTGGCCCTTCGACGTCACCGGCGCCGAATATTTTGCCACTGCGGGCGCATTGCAGGCCCTCGGGATTCCGGTCGGCGGAGAGGTCATTGCGGGGCTCAGGCTTTCCCTGACCCACCGGACCGCAGCGCGGCTCGACGAAGAGCCGGCAGACGCGGAGGCTCGCAACAAGCCGGAAACCTGGTTCGCGGGCTGCCGCACCAGCGAATTGCCCATCTATCTGACCGGCGCCGAATCCGACGCTATCGCGCTCTACGAACAGCTGACTTCGAACTGCATCAATGTCTACTTTCGCTATCTCGACGATTTCGGCGATCCGGTCGTCATCCGGGCCCCGAACGACTGTGTGCAACAAGTCGGCTTCGGCGAGAACGAATCCCTGTTTCCTAACGATAACCGGGTCTTTCGCGGCTCGGAGTTGTTGCGGGAATATTTCGTGTTTCCGCGCAAGTTCCTTGGCATCAATCTGACGGGACTTCGCGCTGTGATGCCGCGGTTGCGCGGCAAGTCAATCGATATCGTCTTCGCGTTCGATGAGCACAACTCACGGCTTGCGGCCTCCGTCCGAGCAGAGACTTTCAGTCTCTACACTGCCCCGGCAATCAACCTGTTCGAGAAGACCACCGATCGCATCCCGGTCAAATCGAATACGCACGAATACCACGTGGTGCCCGACCGAAGCCGCTATCTCGAATACGAGCCGCACCAGGTGCTGGAGGTTTACGCGCACTTTCCCGCAGAAAAAGACAAGCGGCACGTGCGTCCCCTGTACTCCGCCGCAGTCGATCGCACGGCCGCATCGGTCGAGGGACTTTATTTTACAGTTCGTCGGCTACCACGGCGCCGCACCGTCGAGGAAAAGACATTTGGCACGGCCTCCGACTACACCGGGACGGACATGTTCCTTTCGCTGCTCGAGCCCCGCGACCTGAGCGGCGACGGATCCGCGGCCGAACTGAGCGTCCGGGCGTTGTGCTCCAACCGGCATCTCACGGAACATCTGCCGGTCGGCCAAGGCGGAGCCGACTTTCGCCTGCTGGATGACACCTCGCTCGAGCTGATGTGCATAGCCGGGCCCACGCGGCCACGCGAGCCGGTGGTGGCGCAGTTGCGCAGTCGCAGCGAAATCGCCAATAGCGGTGTTGTCAGTTGGCGCCTGATCAACATGCTGAGTTTGAACTATCTCGGCCTCGTAGAACGCAGCGGCGGCAAGAACGCGGGAGCACTGCGGGAGATGCTGTCATTGTTCGCCGACCAGTTCGACGACGCTACGGAACGAAAGATTCGCGGCGTGCGCAGCGTCGAGAGCAGGCCCGTGGTGCGGCGGGTGCGTGAGCGTACCGGCAGTGGCGCAGCGCGCGGCCTGGAGATCACCGTCACACTCGACGAGAAGGCATTTGAAGGCAGTGGCGTGTTCCTGCTCGGGGCTGTGCTGGAACGCTTCTTCGCCGACTATTCGGGCTTCAACACCTTCACCCAAACGGTCATATCGACTTCGGAACGCGGCGAGATCATGCGTTGGCCGGCCCGCATGGGCACAAGGAGGCCGCTGTAATGCTGATCGACCAGATGAAGGCCGAGCCCTGGCGGTTTGATTTCTTCCAGACGCTCCGCCGGCTAGAGCGATCCAACCCGGATCGGCCGCGGATCGGCGACAGTGCCGCGCGGCGCGAGGAATTTGTTGACCTTGGTCAATCTCCGTATCTGGAATTTCCCGCGTCCAATCTGAGCTCAGTCGACGACCGCGATGGCAGGCTCAGAATCCTGGTCAAATTCCTCGGTCTGCTCGGACCGCAAGGCGCACTGCCTCTGGCCACCACAGACGAGAGCGTCGGCTGGCAGTTGATGCGAGACGACGCCTTTCCGCGCTTTCTCGACCTTCTCAATGGACGCTTTCTGCAATTGTTCTTTCGCGCCTGGGCGGACGCACGGCCAATCGCGCAGCATGACAGGCCATCGGATGACCGCTTCATCGCCTATGTCGGCTCCTTTGCCGGCCTTGGCTCTGATATCTTTGCTAATCGAGACACGATACCAGACATGGCGAAGCTCAGCTTCGCTGGACTGGTCTCACCAAGGGCGAAATCCGCGTCACGACTGGCCCGGCTACTGCAGGGGCTGTTCGACGTCAGGGTCGAGATCGACGAATTTGTCGGCACCTGGCTCCCGTTCGAGGCGAGCCATTGCAGCCGCCTCGGCGTGGCGCACGCCAGGCTCGGCCACGACGCGCTTCTGGGCTCGCGGGTGTTCAGTGTCGAAGACAAGATCAGGGTTCGCGTTTTCGTGAAGGATTTCGCTCAATACGAGCAGTTCCTGCCCACTGAAGTGCCTAACCTGTCCGAGCCCCTGGCTGACGCCGTGTACTTCTATATCGGCGACGAACTCGAGTGGGAGGTGGAACTCGCCATTCCGGCGGGAGCAGTCGTCCCGATGAAGCTTGGACAGAGCGGACGCCTTGGGTGGACCAGCTGGGTTTCGCCGAACTGGGCCTCGACCGAGGAATATCGCCGCGATGCTCGCTTTCACCTTGCCGAGCGTCTGAGAGCCCGGCGAAGCGCCGCGACAGATGCCCCGCCGATTTGAACCAATGCACCGGTCCAATTGTCCTAACATCATGGAATTCGCGCCAGTTTCCACGATGGCGGGACATCGCCCGGGGGAACTGAGCAGGAGGCCCCACCGTGACCGACATCAGCCTCGAGGCCGTGACTGGAAAGCTGAATCGCGCTGGCTACGATGCCTTCATACAGGCCCTGCGCCACGCCAAAAGCGCCAGCAACCGCAACATCGAGCTTGCACACTGGTTGTTTCACATCCTGCAACAGGAGCGGACCGACCTCAGCCTATCGGTGGATCACTACAAGCTCGACCGCGCGCGGCTGCTGTCGGACCTCGCAGGCGTCATAAACGGCTTCCGCAAGAACGAAACCGACATGCCGGGGGTCGCCAATTCGGTCATCGATATTCTCGACCGTGGCTGGCACTACGCCACGCTGTTCTTCGGCGAGACACAGATCCGCACCGGCCATCTCCTGGTCGCCGGACTGAAATCGAATGAGATCCGTCGTGCGCTCAACAACATCTCGCCGGAATTCGTCAAGATAAACGTAGACGCATTGGCCGCGGAGCACCGCGCCGTATGGGCAGGCTCTGAGGAAGAGACCATGCGTCCGATGGACGGCTCCGGATTGGCCGGTGCCGGCACTGACGGCGCGGACCGGGCAAGTCCCAAGGGAACAACACCGCTCGACCGGTTCGCCCAAGATCTCACCGCCAAGGCCAAGTCGGGCCAGATGGACCCCATCCTCGGTCGAGACGACGAGATCCGCCAATTGATCGACGTGTTGATGCGCCGGCGGCAAAACAATCCAATTCTCACCGGCGAAGCTGGCGTCGGCAAGACCGCCGTGGTCGAGGGATTTGCGCAGCGCATTGCCGCTGGCGAAGTGCCGCCGCCACTGCGCAACGTCAGGCTCTGCGCGCTCGACATCGGCCTGATGCAGGCCGGCGCCTCGATGAAGGGCGAGTTCGAGCAGCGCCTGCGCTCGGTGATCGACGAGGTACAGAATTCCCCTACACCCATCATTCTGTTCATCGACGAAGCTCACACGCTGATCGGCGCTGGTGGCGCGGCCGGCACCGGTGACGCGGCCAATCTGCTTAAACCTCCCCTCGCCCGCGGCACGCTGCGTACGATCGCCGCCACCACCTGGGCAGAGTATCGCCAGTACATCGAGAAGGACCCCGCACTCACACGACGCTTCCAGCCGATCCAGGTCGATGAACCGGAAGTCGAGACCTGCTGCATCATGCTGCGCGGCCTCCTCGGCCCGATGGAGAAGCACCATGGCGTTCGCATTTCGGACGCCGCGATCGTGACCGCGGTCAACCTGTCGCATCGCTACATTCCATCTCGACAGCTGCCGGACAAGGCGGTCAGCCTGCTGGACACAGCCTCGGCGAGGGTAGCCATCAGCCAGAGCGCGACGCCGGCCCTGATCGAGGACGCTCGCGTCGCTATCGCGGCTCGCGAGGCCGAACGATCAGTGCTGGTCAGCGATGGTGACCTCGGGGACGAGAACAGCGAGCGTATTGCCGAGGTCGACGGCGACATAGCTGCGCTGAAGGACAAGCTGACCGGCCTTGAGGCCGACTGGGCCAGGGAACAGGAGCTCGTCAAGGACATTCGCAGCATTCGCGAGATCCTCTCCGAGAACGGAGACGAAGATCGAGCAGCGAAACGCCTGGAGTTGCGCGGCAAGTTCGAGACACTGGAGGGCATCAATCCGGAAAAGCGGATGATCTATGCTCATGTCGACCAGCAGTCGGTCGCCTCTGTGGTGTCTGACTGGACCGGCATTCCGACCGGCAGAATGATGCGTGACGAAATCGAGACGGTCCTGAAGCTACCAGAAATTCTCAATCGCCGCGTGGTCGGCCAATCCCACGGGCTGACGATGATTGCGAAAAGAATCGAGACTAGCCGCGCCAAATTGGATAACCCGTCCAAGCCGATTGGCGTTTTCATGCTGGCCGGACCGTCCGGCGTGGGTAAGACAGAAACGGCCCTCGCGCTTGCCGAAACCCTTTATGGCGGCGAGCAGAACATGATCACGATCAACATGTCGGAGTTCCAGGAGGCGCACACGGTCTCGACGTTGAAAGGCGCGCCTCCGGGCTATGTCGGTTATGGTGAAGGCGGTCGGCTCACCGAAGCCGTCCGCCGCAAGCCCTACAGCGTGATCCTGCTCGACGAGGTGGAGAAGGCCCATCCCGACGTCCATGAGATATTCTTCCAGGTGTTCGACAAGGGGGTCATGGAGGACGGCAACGGCCGGCGAATCGACTTCAGGAACACACTGATCATTCTGACCACGAACGTCGGCACCGATTTGATCATGGGACTGGCGCGCGATCCAAAGTACCGCAACGAGCCGGAAGAACTCGCTAGGCTGCTGCGGCCCGAATTGCTGAAGGTATTCCCTGCTGCGTTGCTTGGGCGCATTGTCTCGATTCCCTATTTTCCGCTTTCAGACGAGATGCTTGCTGGAATCGTCAGATTGCAGCTCGACCGGATCGGACAGCGCCTCCGCGACAATCACAAGGCCGCCTTCGGCTATGACGATGCGGTCGTCGATCACATCGTATCCCGTTGCAACGATCCGGACTCCGGAGGGCGGATGATCGATAACATCATCACCAACACGTTGTTGCCCGAACTGTCGCGTGAATTCCTCAGGAAGTCTCTCGCCAAGGAAGAAGTCAAGCAGACGCGCGTCTCGATCGTGAACGACAAGTTTGCCTACTCGTGGAACTGACTGCGATGAACATCCAGACCGAGCACCGCCAGCCGGCCACCGGTGCCACACCATACGATGAGGTGTATTATCCCGGGCACGTCTACGGGCTCACTCACCCGAACCATCTGGCAACGATTGCGACCGTCTACGGCATGCGGCCGGCTCCAGTCGAGCACTGCCGGGTCCTGGAGCTCGGCTGCGGCGTTGGCGGCAATCTGTTGCCGATGGCATTCCAATATCCGGACAGCGAATTCATCGGGATTGACCTGAGCGGTGTGACGATCGAGCGTGGGCGGCGAAACATCGCCGCATTGGGCCTGAGCAACATCGAGCTTCTGCATTGCGACATCATGGATGTCGACGCTGCCTTCGGACAGTTCGACTACATCATCGCCCATGGCGTGTATTCATGGGTACCGCCGATCGTGCGTGAGAAGATGATGGCTATCTTCAAGCAGAATTTGGCACCACAGGGGCTCTGCTACGTCAGCTATAACGCGCACCCGTTCTCGCATCTTCGCGACATGGTCCGCGACATGATGCGCTACCACACCCGGAGCATCACCGGGATGAAAGAGAAAGTTGGACAAGCTCGCGCCATTGTGAAGTTTCTCAGCGAAGGATCGAAGTCCAGCTCAGTGCACGGTGCGGTCATGCGCGATCAGTGCAACCGCGTCCTCAATGCTCCGGACGAATTGCTTTTTCACGACGATCTCGATCAGGGCGCGACAGCCTTCCTCTTGCACGAAGTCGTCGAAGATGCCGGCCGACACGGCCTACAATATCTGAGCGACGCCGATTTCTCGCGACGCAATCTTGCCGGTTACACCGAAGAGGTCCGCGCCACGCTGCAGCGCTTTCCCGAAAGCGAGTTCATGGCGCGCGATCAGTATCAGGACTTCATTGACGGCAACGGCTTTCGGCGTACGTTGCTCTGCCACGGGGACATCTCTCTTGACCGCCGGGTCGATCTCGACTTCGTCACCAGGTTCTATCTGCTAAGCACCTCCAGCCCACGTCGACCCGACGCCTGCTTGACCGACGATTCTGAGATGGAGTTTGAAAATCAGGACGGGAGCCGAATCACGGTGACCGATCCGCTCCTGAAGGCTGCACATCTTTGTCTTGGCCGGGCCTGGCCGCGCGCACTCTCGTTCACCGAGTTGCTAAATCGCGCCCGGGCGCTGCTGGTCGGCCGGCAAACAGGGGATGACCAACGGAAATTGACGGAAGCGCTTTATATCCTGGCTCGCAGCGGAGAGGTCTCCTTTCTGAAATCACCGCCCTTTCTCGTGACAGAAGTCACTGATCGGCCCCACGCGAGCCTGCTCGCCCGCAAACAGGCGCAGACCGGCCCGCTGGTCACCAATCTGCTCCACCAGACGGTGCAATTGGAGGACGACAGGACGCGGCACTTCCTGCAGTTACTCGACGGCTCTCGGACGATCGAACAAATTACGGCTGAAATGACTGAAGTCTTCGGACCAACCATCCAGGTCAAACAAGTGGATGAGGCCGGGCAGGCCACCGAGCCGTTGCTGCTCTCGACCCGCGACAGCGTTGACCGTTCGCTGGCGACGGTTGGAAAGCTGGGCTTGCTGGTGGCCTGACGCTCGACGACGTCTACTTCGGTAAGGAACTGGCGGCAGCGAGCAGGGCCGCCGGTTTGTGGAGCGGACGCGGTCCCGTCCTATCAGCCGTCGTGGGTGTATTGTTGGCCGAGGAGCCATCCGGTGAGAATGCCGCCAGGCCCGCTGGCATAGACCGAATTAAGGCCCACACCGGCGCGCAGCATCCGCCATTCATGTTCGCCGACCCAGGGAATGCCGGGATCACCCTTCTGATATTGTGATAGCAGCGTTCGGGCAACTTCGGCGGCGTTGGCGTAGATCGGGCCGTTCGCCCAGCGGGGTCGCGGTAGACCTGTCATGCGGCAATAAAGTGCAGTGCAGACATAGGCAGACGCCTCCTCCGCATTGGCATCAAGGCCGGTGCGCAGCAGATCGTAAGCCGCATGCAAGGCCTCATGGACGATATAGGCTTCGTCCATCCGGCCCGTTGCCGACACCACCTCCAGCGTATTCGCCGCGACGACGGTACCGTCCGCTCGTGTTCGCGCTACATCGTTATATTGTGCCGCAACACCTGCCGCGAGGTCCGTCGGAACCCTGACGCTGACCTGTCCCAACCGGATCGCGCGCGCGACGTGATGGAATGTTTGCGGTGCAATCGTCACGTGGCTGCCACGGATCGGAAACCGGAAGCGCATGCGCGCGACCGCCGCGCCGTTAAGTACGTCTAGCACCCTGCTCCGAAGCGACATCGGGTCGTCCTTGCTGTTGACACTGCTCCACGAATGGTGGTCGGCGTTTCCAGTTGGGAGGTTCATTGAACCCGGCCCTGCCCGGATCAGACCAATCGGAGGCAGACTTTCCGGAGGGCGCCCCGTGACGACCACCAACCCGACCACGACCGACACCTACCGGAAGATCGCCGCGCGGCTAACCATGCTTCGACCACAAATCGATCTGTCGAAATATTTCGCGGGGCCGAATCCCGATGTCCGCCTCTACGACGAAAAGGCCTATATCCGACGTCAATTGGAGAAGTACGGCGTAGCGGCCGCGACGAACACGCTCGACGGCGTCACGTTCCTGCCGAAGGATTGGGAAGACCTGATCAAGGTGCTGCGGATTGCCAAGACGTCGGATGGATTTGACGCCTTCGCCGAAGGGAAAAGCCCGGAGAAACCCTCGCACTGGGCGCTCGATCTGTCGATGGCAGCGACGATCGGCAAGGGATTTCGGGAGATCTGGCGCCCAAAGCTATCCGACCGGCCACTCTCGACGCGAGACCTTCCGGGCCGGCACGGGTTCGGCCTTGGACGCGGCCGAGGGCAATGGAGCGACGACTACAGTGCGCAGTTCGGCAAGGACCCGCAGCCGCAAGACATCACGTCGCTACATTTCGCGGTAGCGCCCGACCGCGTCAACGTTCACATCGACGAGACGGGCTTCGTTTTCGAGGGAGCGGACGGCGCCCTCACGGTCGGACCGAATTTCGGCCATCACGCCGTCAATGAGCTGTTCTGGAAGAGCAACCCCCACTTGCCGCGCTGGGCGATCGATCACATCGACCTGATTCTGCCGAACAGTGCCAATGACTTTTCGCGATTTGGCATATCGGTCGACCTGTATCAGCGCAGGGATCTGCGCGTCACCGTCACCGGGTCCTGCGGAATTTTCGGGGGCTTCGAGTGCTCGGGAACGTTGAGCGTCAGTGGGACGCACGATTTGCTCGGCTCCAAGCCGAGAGGCTCGCGCTGACGCGGACCGTAGTTCTGCGGTCCGTATCTGGGAGGCGATATGCCACAGTTGAAAGACAAGGTCGGTCGGTTTGCGACAACAGGTCGCAGCTGCCAGAACTGGAAGCAAGACCAGGAGTTGGTCATCTCGCTGCTCAACAAGATCGCCATTTCCGACGGGGGTGCGGAGAACACGCTCAAGCCGCAAGTGGTCGTGACAGGTCATGCCAGCGACAGCCTCTACACCTCCATTCTGTATTTTCAGCAAAAGAACTTCCCGGGCGCGCCTGACGGCTACATTCGACCTGGCGGGCCAACTTTCAGCAGGCTCGTTGACCTTTCGACGAAGGCCGCTGCAAAGCCTCCCTCCCCAAAAGGCCAATGGGATGGAATCACGACCCCATCCGTCGATGCCGCGCTTCGCAAGGGGCTGATCGACGATTCAAAGCTAGATTACGCGGAAGTGGTTGACATCGTCAGGGCGACCGTTGCGGACGGCACGGTTACTGCATTCGAGCTGGACGACCTGATGACCATTGCGAGCACCTCCAGAACGCTGTCGCCGACTTCAAAAAAGCTCATCACGCTCTTAGTCGGTGACGAAAAGAAGAAGTGGCTCGGGGTGGGACCGTACAACCTCAATTCGGATCAAAAGAAACTCGCCGCGGAGATGGTCTGCGATTTCCTTAAAAACACGAGGACTACGTTCTTTCCGAAGCTCGACCCGCACCGCGTCGGGATAGGCATTCTCAGGCGCATTGCGAAGCCGAGCCTCATCGATCAGGATCAGGCAAGCCTGTGCGGACCTTCCGCGCTGATGTTCAGCTACGCATCCGATAAGCCGGGGCAGTATGCGCGATTCGCCATCGACCTGTATCAAAAAGGGCAAGCGAGCCTCGGCCGCCTGCTGATCAAGCCGGGAAAGGACGTGAAGAACTACACGCCGCCCTACTCGCTGGACCACGTCGATTGGCTGACATGCGCCTCCATCCGCGACTCCGAAAATTGGTTCCTCGATTTTGACGACACCGGCAGAATAAGCGATGTCGCTGGAATCACCGTGCCGAGCGAAATGGAGCAATGGTTCCGCAAGGCTGGATACCAGGACGTGCGTGAGGAGACCAATCTGAAATTCAGCAAGGGCATCGACAACGTCATGGAAGCCAACGCCCTGCTCGCCGGCGGATACCGCGTGTGCCTTTTCATAAGCGCCAACATGATCGAATATGACGACCAGTCTGACGAAGGCTCCGTGCTCACTCGGCACTGGGTCGTCTTGCGCGATAAGATTCAAGTGTCGAACGGAAACGTGACAACAACGATCTTCACCTGGGGCAAGGGAGACTACGCGATCCCGCATCCCAGCAAAGGCGGCGCTCTGAAGCCCCTGTCCCTTGCGGATTTTCTGATGAATTATTACGGCTACGTTGCTGCCAAGGCGTAAGCGGGACTCGCTGGTATTCGTCATTTACCGAGATGATTCCCTCAATCGTCCCAACCTTTACACGTGACATCGGATTCGCCGCGTAGCGCGGCGTCAGGGCTGCGGATCGGCAGGCTTGGTCGACAGCTTCCGGCCCCCGTGACGAGCCAATGGCCGTTCATGTCGGAATCAGTCTTGCCGGGATCACTCGGCCATGAACTCGCCGTCAACGTGGTCGCCTAGAGAGCGGTGACATTGCGGCTTCGTTAGGAGATTTATCACGGTCGACCAACCATCGGCCTGCGCGGCCACGTCCGTCCTTTGATCCGGATTTGGTCGTACCAGTAAATCCAATTGTACTTCCTTACCGACCCTCCCGTGGGTGGCAGATGGGCGAGTCTCCAGTACAGGTCCGGCTGGCTGAGCCTGAACCGCTCGATTATCTGCACGGGCGATGGAGATGTGTTCTGCGGATTGTCAAGGAAGACGGCCGCTTCCCATAACGCATCATCGGGCGCAGGATCTTTGCCTTTATAGGGGCCTTCGGTCGGCCCATAAAACGCTCTGAAAAGCGGGGGCCCGCCTTTATCGGATACATATATGTTCGTCAAAATGACTGCGAGATACTCTTCAGAATCCTGGTACCAATGGTCTGCTGGGGCAAAGTTCATCACGCCGCCTATCATTCGTGAGGCATGAACGAGTTCGTGGTACAGCACCTCGTCGGTTGCCATCGCGGGAGCATGGCCATGGTGAGCCTTCTTGAATTTCTTTCGAAGTAGCTCTGCTTTCTCGGGCGAAAACAAGACATCACAATTTGCGCCTCCGCCTTTCCCGACGACTTTGAACAGCTCCTTTTTCTTTGGATCGGAACTTAGGCGCGCACCACGGGCAATAATATGTTGCTGTTGATCAAGGTCGTCTGCCACCGTCAGTGCGTTGGCGTCACTCAGGTTATATGGGCGAATTCTCGCGAACGATGGTTTGCTAGTGCTGAATTCGTCAAGCAAGGCCCGGCCAGTCGGGTGGCTCTGTATTTGTTTCAGGAGCCCGACAATCTGGCGCCTGTAGCTGTTCTTGGCCGCCAAGTTTCTGCTTCAGCGAATCGAATCCGCCGGCATGGGTGTCAGCACCCTCATGGTTCACCACCATCCACGATCCCATGCTTCGGAAGGCTATGAGAATGCTGTTCGGCAGTCCTTCATCAACCACGGTGTCACCTAGATCCCATTGCAACACGGAAGCATCGAGAGGCGATGTGTGCTTCTCGATATAGTTGTTGAACTTCTTATACTGCTCGTTCTGCTGGAAGGTAAAACCTAAGAAATCATAATCCAGCTCCGTAAGATCAACATCGTCGGCCATGGCGACTCTCCATATTATGCGTTCGACCAAGCGATGGTCCGCCGAGAACTACGCTGAATAGTCGCAAAGCAGATACCAACGGTTCGTCCGCTGACGAACACACGACCGTGATAGGCAGCGATGCGTTTCCACGCCGGGTTGAACCAATTTGAACAAGGGCGAGACATAGATCTTAAGGACGTTGTATCGACCTTCTACGGGGACCGCATCGTGGCGTGTACGGAACCGGAGATTACGCCTTGGCCCGAACGAGTCCGGCGCACGGGTGAGCTAAAGATATTCCCTGGGCCGAGCTTCACCCCAAGCGTTTGGGTGAATGATCTCGACACAGCGATCACGACGATCAACGAGCTTCTCAAGCAGAACGGCGTCTATCTTGCGTTCAGAAAAGCTGACCGTGCGGCTGGCAGCCCGATCGTGGCCGAAACGTATCCGGGTTCAGGCCTCCATGGCAGCGCCGTACAGACCGTCGTCGACTCGCGTAGTGGCCCCTCGATGAATTCAGTGAAGCTGCGAGTACCTGCAACTCCGAAAGTCGGCCGCGCTGACGCTGGCCCGGCAATGCGGCTCCATATCCTTGTGCATGAACTCGTCCATTGCATTGGACTCTCGAATTGCGCACATAGTAGCGATGACGTTTTCATAGGGACACTGGTCATCGATAGCAGCGGCACGGTCCCACCGCCGAAACTGGGCGGGCACACGATCTCAAGAATTAAGAAGGCGTGGCCAGAGACGTGGGTCAGCGTGCAAGGTGGCGCTCTCGCCAAACAATCGGCCGATGAGCTGAGAAAATCGATGGAGGGAGCCAAACTCTAGGACGCGGACTCATTTAAGGCGCAGCCATAGCCTGATCGACGCGAGTAGAACGAAGGCGATATAGTTGGCGGCAAGCCTGTCGTAGCGCCTCGCCACCCGACGACATTGTTGATCCTGTTGAAGAACCGCTCGATCTGGTTGCGAGCGCGGTAGAGATAGGGGCTGAAGCACATCGGATCGCTGCGATTGCTTTTGGCGGGATGTTAGCCGATGCGCCCTTTTTCATGGCAAGATCTCTGATCCAGTCGGCATCATAACCACGGTCGCCAAGCAGCATTGACCGAATTTCAGACGAGACAGCAGTTTTCCGGCAAGTCGGACGTCGTGGGCCTCACCGGCGCTCAGCGCCAGCCGCACGGGCAGACCATTTCTATCGACTACCGCATGAATTTTGCTCGTTAGGCCACCGTGTGACCTTCCCATCGATTGGCGCTGGTTCCTTGTGATGCAGGCCCATGCTGATGCACGCGGACCATGGAGGTGTCTATCATCTGAACAGCAGCGTCATGGGCAGCGGCAAGCGCGTCGATGATGAGGCCCCAATCGCTAGCCCGCCGCCAACGAACGAAGCGGTTGTAGCAGGTGGTGTACGGACCAAACATGTCGGGCAGATCACGCCAAAAAGCTCCAGAGCGCAAGACCCAGAAGATGCCATTGAGGACACGACGGTCGTTCACCCGAGGAACGCCACGCGGCTTGTTCGGCAGCATAGGCTTGATGGCAATCCATTCATGATCGGCGAGTGCGTAACGCATGATTCGAGCCCCAGTTTGGAAGCTTGAATCACAGCGATCTGGTCCGACGCAACGCCTCGAGGCAGGCGCCGGTTGGACGTTTACGGGCAGAAGCGGACATCAGCCCGCCGACAATCCCTGTAAAAACCATCGAAAATGACCCAATCCGGACTTAGCGGCAGTTCGTGAGGCGTTCACGATTCTGGGTTCGTCTCATTCGAAGTGGGTACTGGCCTGTTTCCGACCGCAGTGGCGTAGTTTGATTTGCTAGGTGGTCTGTTTTGGCATTCGGGGTCATAAGCAGGCGATGGAATCGCGTCATTGAAACTGCCGGTGCGGAGCTGTTTACAGCCGCGCCGAGTCCGTCGCTCCGTCTCGTGAATTCGGCAGCTTTGAATGCCTACTGTGCGGGGCAACGCTGGAAACCTGGAACTCAGCCGGGGTGCCAACCTACAAGTTTCTGGCCGGGCCGGTGCGACGGCCTGAGAAATAAGGCCGCCTGGTATTGTCCGTATTACCTATGCGGTTCTCCGTAGGTGGATAACGATTTAACTCGCTATTCGCGGCTCTTGGGCGCACCTTTTGCTTGGGAACTTGGCTCAACCGAAAGGACGGAGCCATGGCGGACTTCATCTTCGAGGCGAACATCGCCCACTACAAAAAACTTCTGACGACAGAAACCGATGTCGGAAAGATAGCTATGATCCACAAGCTGATGGCGGAGGAACGCGCCGAGCTAGCCGAGTGGGACGCTAAGAACCCAAAACCTAGCGCGGCAGAGTAGGGCCGCCTCAGTTGGCGGCCTCTTTCAGTTTGACGTGTCGGTTTTTGGCCCATCGCGACATATTGCGCCGCCGCACGAACTCAGCCGCTATGGGTGAAGCGGACATTGCGTTCATTGCATCACGCCGCTGCGTTTATGAGTACACGGCCTAGCATTTGACCGAATTTGGCTCGACTTCAGCTCTGCTATCGAAAATCGATATCCGGCGAGAATGAAACCTGACCATCTGATCTGGATCGAAGCGCTTGTCGACGGGATGGCCCAAGATCAAGAATACCTCGGCGTCTGCAGCTTGCAGCGACCGGACGTAGTCTTCCAAGTTAAAGAAGAAGATTTCATTCTCATTTGGGGTGTTCAAATTGGCGATCGTGCCGTTGCGTTCTCCTGACATCCAGTCCTCGTTGTATCCGCTCCAAGCCGCTCCCAACGCCACCACCTTGAGAGACTCCGGTGAGCTGATCGAAGCACAGCTCTTTTGCACATCACGATTGACGTAAGTTATCTGGAACGGGAGAGATTTCGTCCACAGCAAGCGGTGTTGCGTCCAACCTCTGCTCTGCAAACAGGACTATTTCTCGTGATGAGCTGGTTGATAGGCTCCTTGATAGCAAAACCTCCACATGGAGGAGGAAACGCGGGAGAGCGAGCTAAAAATACTGCTCGAAAAGCTTCAAAAATCGATACAAGCCGTGCAGTGCGCGATTGCCGGCATTCCCCCTCGCCTCGACCTGGCGGGATGTTAGGTCGAGGCGCCTCCTACGCTCGTTGTCCTCTTAGCTTTTCGAAAATCTACATCACTGTCCAGAAATGCCTCGAGCATGAACGGTATCAGCTCGGCTACTTCTTCCTTGTTGCCGTAGGTCTCGGCATAGAAAGCAGCATACTCGCGGAGCCGCTGCGCCAGGCCTGGCGTAAGCACCACGTTCATCTTCACCGGTGTCCGATCGGGTAGTTTCGCGAGCTTCATCCCTCACCGGCCCTTCGCTACCGTCTGAACGTCCTGGTATGGCTTCAGCACCAGATCCTTCGAAACAATCACCCGTAGCGGCCAACCCGGCCGCACCGTGATCGTCGGCTGCACGTCGAGCTCGCGCTCCACCAGGCGCTGCCCCGCACGATTGGTCGTTTGCTGCGTGCTTTCCCGTAACGCCTTCACGAGATCGCTCTCGTCGTTTCCGATCGATAGCTGGGTCCCTACCCCGATGAGGGTCGCCAGAGCGACGCCTTTCAGTAGCTGCCAGGTATGGAAATCCACCTCGTCCTCGAGCCCGGCATAGCCTGCGACGTCTGTGGCCGGAGGGTTCTCGATTACGATCGAATTGCCGTTCGGCAGGATGAGCCTCGTCCAGACGACCAGCGCCCTCTTCTGACCAAAGGCGACGACGCTATCGTACTTGCCCACGATCCTTGTCCCCTGCGGGATCAAGAGATGCTCGCCGGTTACCGTGTCGTAAACGTTCTCGGTGACCTGGCCGATGGTGGTTCCAGGCAGGTCCGAATTTAGCCCCGTGACAAGGCTTGCGGGGATGATCGATCCCACCATCACCGCATGGGTGGATGGTGCCGGCTTGAGCGCATGAGGATTGGTGGTTTCCGTGTCTGCTTTCGCTCCCACGAAGGCGAGTTTTCGCGCTTGGGACGAAGGAACGATCTCGCTGGATCGATCGACCATCGCTTGCGCCGCCTTTGCAAGGTCGGCAGCGGACGGCCCTGTATCCGGCGCTGAAGGCCGGAATGCGGATGGGGCAGCAGCCGGCGTTTCCATCGTACTTTCTGCTTGTGCTTCTCCTGTTTCTCCGACAGGCGGAAGAACAGTCCCGACTCCTTTGCCTGTTGCGCAATCCGCGTCTGACGGATCCGTTCGGCTCGCTCGGCATCCTCCTCCGGGTTGGTCCGGAAGCCCGCGTCCGATGCGACGCCGGCCTTCTTTTCGTTCTCCGCAAAGGCCCGACCGATGTCCCCAGGCGACGGCGGTCCGAGCCGCGGCGTCGACGGCGGCAACTCCTCATAGGACTTTGGCAGCTTGCTGAGCTCCTCGGCAGTCTGCTTGCGGTCGGTGTTATAAAGCTCTGTCTGTCCCGACGGCCTGAAGGAGTGCGGTCGGAGCGCAATGAGGATCGCTCCGCCAACAAACAGCGCTGCGACGCTGCAGCCGATCATGAGGGCGCGCCTGTTGAAGCGCCGAACGGGCCGCGGACGTGCTCGCAGTTCCAGCGGCTCCGGATCCTGATCCAATCCTGTCGTCATGATGCGCTCCCGGTGCTGAAGACTTGCGACACCGGTCGCGCATCGATTCGGATGATCCGGACGATGCGCTGTGGATCTTCGCCAAGGCGAAGCTCGGCGGCGCCGAACATCCGATCGACGATGTAGTAGGAACCGCGGACCCGGTAATTGACGAGGTTGGGCCGGCCATCGGCTCCGGCAACAAACAAGGGCGGCGCCTCCCCCTGCGACAGGCCGGACGGCATCTGGATATAGACCTTGCGGCCGTCGTCGAAGGCGCGCACCGGACGCCACGGGGGATTGTCTCCTTCAATCCGATAGCGGAAATTCAGGCTGTCGAGCCGCACGCCGCGATCGGCGATCCGCTCCTCACCTTCTTGAGCGGCGACGTTTTGCTTATGGAGAGCAACGAGCGTATCGGTCGGATAGGTCCATGAGATCGACGCCATGTAGGTCTGCTTGGTGGAGACGAGCTCGAGGTGATAGGCCCGCCGGTCGGTCAGGACCACGAGGTTGGTCTGGATATCCGGCAACGTCGGCTTGACCAGGATATGCACACGCCGGGAGTTGCCCTGCCCGCTCAGGGTATCACCGACCACCCAGCGAACCGTATCACCTGTGGAGACGTCGATCAGTTCCTCGCCCGGCTGAAGCGCGATGGTTGAGACCTTTTCTGGGCTTGCATAGAGCCGGTAGAGTGCGCCTTCCGTCCAGGGATACACTTGGATGGCATTGATATATCCGGCGCGCGTCGGCTCCATCCGTGCCGCCTTGTTCGCCTTGGCGATTGCCTGCTCCGGTGGCAGCTTTTCCTCCTTGCCGCCCTTTGTCGGATAGGGCTTCAACTGGCCCGGTAACGGAAGGACCTTTGGCGTTTCGACGACTTGCACCGGCGCCGGCGGATCGGCGTCTGGAATTGCCTTCTCAAAGGTCATCTCATCATAGGGCGCTTCAAGATTGAGCTTGGTGGCGCAGCCGGCGAGCGCAAGCGACAAGGCAAGGACGCTGGCCGACGCGAGCTTGGTGAGGGCTTTGGAATTCATTTGGCGTCTCCAATCAGGTCGCGCGACCAATTGAGTGAATGGACGTAGAGGCCGAGAGGGTTCTTCCGCAGGGTTTCGGCATCTGCGGGCGGCTTGAGGACCGTGGTGACGAGACCGGTGAAGCGCTCTGTCTTTGCGATCGAACCGTTCTCGTAGGTGTTCTCTTTCCAGCGGATCTCGAAGCTGTCGCCGGACGCGCGTACCACCGACGTGACCTCGGCGGTCACCGTCTTGGAGCCGATCTTTGTGAACGGATCGGCTTCCCGCGCGTAGTCGTTTAACGCCTGCGCGCCGCGGTCTGTGACAAAGTCGTAGGCACGCAGCCAGTTCGCCCGGACGATGACCGGATCGATCGACAGCGAGCGGACATTCTCGATGAAGCGCGCGAGAAAATGCGCAATCTGCGCGTCTGACGGCTGGTAGGCTTCGAGCGCCGGCCCGACTGCTCGGACTTCACCGAGCCGGTCGACCTCGACCACGTAGGGAGTGACACCTGAGCGAGCGATCTGGGTGAAGATCGTCAGTCCGAGCACGCCCGACAAGCCAATGGCCGCCAGCGCCGCCAACCGCCAATTGCTCGCTTGCACGCGGGCTGATCCCAACCGCTCATCCCAGACCTGGGCTGCCTTCTGATAAGCGGTGACCGGCTCCGGCGTCTCGCCATAGCGAACGGACACGCGCTGAAAGGGGTGACCTGCCATATCCTACTCCTCCCCGAGCTTCGGACCTGAAGAATGCCCGCCCTTGTCACCTTCCTTCAGGGTGTGAGCGGCGACTTGCACCGCTTCCCTTGCGTGTCCCCGTCCTGACGAGGCCGCCGCACGTCCCGCGCCTGAAGCAGCCGCTCCGCTCGTCGTGCCGGCAGTGCTCGCGCTTGAGAGCTGATCCACGGTGGCGACCCGGGCTGGCGCGCCCGCAGCCGCCCCGGTGAGCGACGCCGCAGAGCGAACAGCAGCCATTGAGCCGCCTGCAGCAAGGCGCAAGCCCCCAGCGGCCGCCGCTCCGCCGCCGATCGCGATAGCCGCCGCACCCGCCACCGTTCCTCCGGCTGCACCGGCGCCTAGCTGGGGTGCACCTGAGACCAGTCCCGCCGCTATTCCTGGGCCGAAAATGCCAAGGCCAAACAGCGAAAGGGCCGCAAGCAACAGGCTCATGGCCGACACGATGTCGACCGGCCGCGTCAAGGTGCTCGCGAGCTGACCGAAAATGGTCGAGCCGATGCCGATAATGATCGCGAGAACCATCACCTTCACCCCTGAAGCGACCACGTTGCCGAGCGACTTTTCCGCAAGGAATGCGGTCTTTCCCCACAGGGCAAACGGCACGAGAATGAAGCTTGCGAGCGTCGTCAGCTTGAATTCGATCAGCGTGACGAACAGCTGCACCGAGAGGACGAAGAAGGCGAGCACGATCAGAATCCAGCAGAACAGCAGGATCAGGATCGTCGGCAGGTTGGTCAGGACATCCAAGCCTGAGAATTGAGCGGTCTCCTCCAGAAGGGGATGAGCGGCCGTAAACCCGGCGGAGGCGACAAAGCCTGGCCGCGCCAGGTCGGCGGCACTTAAGCTTCCGCCGGATGCCTTTAGACCGATGCTGGAGAATGACGCAAAATCAATATCGGCGAGACCCTTGAAGTTACCGATGATGAACGCGAAGGCGCCGACGTAGAGCACCTTCTTGGCGAGCGTGACCATGATGTGGTCGTCGGCGCGCATGCTCCAGGCAAGGCCAGCAAGCGTGAGGTCGATGCCGATCAACGTTGAGCTCAGGAATGAGACATCGCCTGACAGGAGGCCGAAGCCGGAGTCGATGTAACGCGAGAAGGTCTCGGTAAAGCGGTCGATCACGGAGAGATCTGCCATGGCGCCCTCACCTACCTGCCGCCGGTGTAGGCATGGCCATCGCCGATGAAGCGCGTAAACCGCTCCTTGGCAGCGGCTGACGATGCCTGTTGTTCGGCCGCACGCAACGTGTCTGCGCGCGCCTGGGTGGCCAGAAGTGCTTGGGTCTGCAACGACTGCTTGATCTGAAGGCCGAGCAATTCGTTGCCGGACTGTTGGGCCTGCAGCGAGCCGACCGCAGCGGAAGAATTGGCCATCAGCATTCGAAGCGTCTGCCCGTCCTGGTCCAGCGAGCTGACGATGGCAGACTGAATTGTGAGCGACTGCTTCAGCCCATCGTAGCTATTGTCCCAACGTGATGTCGCATCCAGAACCATCTTGTCGGACGAAACAGCTGCTGCATATTGGCGGGGATACAGGCGTTCAAAATCCTGCTGGGTTTTCTGAACATCGAACGAGATGTTCTTCGCCTACGGCGAGAACAACGCGATTCTCGACAATTGCCACGTCCGCATTGCCTTCGACGCGTTTGCCGACCTGGGCGACAAACATTTCGAACCGCTCGCGGCCCAGCGCACGCGCTGCATCCTGATCTTGCGAAGGCAGCGGCGGGGTGATGGTCATCACGCGCGTTAGCGAGCGCGGCAAGATGAAAAGCGGGAGTCCGTTGAGCATTCAACCGGAATAAAGATCGTGGTCGGCAACGAGATCCGTGTCGATCAAACTCATCAGTGAGAGATCGATGATGGGCCAGTTTCAGCGTGGTTGAGGAAGCGCCTCAATAGAAGGTGAACGGGCCTGACCAAACTGGATCAATCGTCTGGCTCAGCTGATTGCTCAGCTCACCGACGTTGTAAGCAAAGAAGCGGACGAATCGAACGACCGCGTTTGGGCGTTCGTTCTTGAATCTTCGGCACCAGCTGAAAATCCGAAGTCGGGACCGGTTATCATTCCGCGAAACGAGTATAATTTTTTCGCGAGAGAACGGTCCCTCGGGATCGTCCCGCGAGACCGTCACATCCGGGCGCCATGGCCAGGCGATCGTCGCAACGACATTCGCGCGTCGGCGGATTTTTGACCGGGGAAGCGTCGGGAGCGGGGTCGTCAGGAAACAGCAACCATGCCCAGGGTCCCACTCGATGCGGAGAATAGCCCCTCTATTCTCCGCATAAATTGCGGGGAACTCCCTTGCGGATGCGGAGAATAATCGCCATATTCTCCGCAGGGAGTGCGGGGAATGCCAAAATACATCCACCAACTACCTGATTGGCCTCAATTTTCCTGGGATACCGATGCCTTGGCGAAGCCGCTCGCGGCTGTCCGCCTTCGACAGGGCCAGCTGATAGGCCGGATGCAGACCCTAGGTTTTGCACAGCAGGAAGAAGCTGTCCTGACCACCCTGACGGAGGAAGTCCTCAAGTCCAGCGAAATCGAGGGAGAGAAACTCGACAAGGATACGGTGCGCTCTTCACTGGCGCGTCGCCTTGGCATGGACGCGGGCGCCTTGCCGTCGGCAGACCGCAACGTCGAAGGTGTTGTCGAGATGATGCTCGACGCCACTCAGAAATTCAAAGCCGAGCTCACTAAGGAGAGGCTCTTCGGCTGGCAAGCCTCACTCTTCCCAACGGGCCGCAGCAACCTGAAGAAGATCACGGTGGGAGCCTGGCGAGATGTGTCGGCGGGACCGATGCAGGTTGTCTCGGGCGATTATGGTCGTGAGCACGTCCATTACGAGGCGCCGACCGCCGAAAAGCTCGATGCTGAAATGACCGCTTTCCTGGAGTGGTACAACACCGAGGAGAAGATTGATCCCGTCATCAAGGCCGCGATCGCGCATCTGTGGTTCGTGACGATCCATCCCTTCGAGGATGGCAATGGACGAATCGCGCGCGCCATCGCCGACATGTCCCTTGCCCGCTCTGAAGGAATTCCGCAGCGCTTCTACAGCATGTCGGCCCAGATACGCAGCGAGCGGACGACCTACTATGACATGCTGGAGAGCACCCAGAAGGGCGACCTCAACGTCACGCCGTGGCTCGAATGGTTCCTGCGCTGCCTCGACCGCGCGTTCACTGGAGCTGAGACCATTCTCGCAGCTGTGCTTGAAAAAGCCGACTTCTGGAAACGGCATGCGACAGCCCGGACCAATGAGCGGCAGCGCGACATGTTGAACCGCCTGCTGGACGGGTTCGAGGGTAAGCTGACATCGAGCAAATGGGCCAGAATCGAAAAGTGCTCGCCCGACACTGCCTTGCGCGACATTCAGGACCTCGTTGATCAGGGCATTCTCGCCAAGGACGAGGGCGGAGGCCGAAGTACAAGCTATTCGCTTGCCGCTTGAATGCTGTTGATTGCGGCGAGCGCATCCCTTGGACCGTCCAGCGTTCCCGGCGATGTCCACCCGGGCAACCAGCGGTCCTCAAGGCGGAGTCCTCCACCGCGAGTTCTACTATTCTCGCGGACATAGTATAATCATCAAGAGTCAACGTTGCGCGCGATTGCGAGAGCTTTGCGCGAACCGCCTCGCCGAAGAAGCGAGCCTAGCTCCCGCCGGCAGCCCAGCGCCCGGATGTCATTCGGCCTGCAATATTGACCCCTAGGCCGGGCAATCGTCTCCACGATCAGCATCCCCCACCACCTGCTTCGTTCCAAAGCAGGCAGCGCAACAGACCAATCTGTAGGGGGCGCATTGCCTCATCCAGAATGTTACTGGACAACTTCTCGCCGATGACTGGGTCGGCGCCACCGAATCGGTTCGGTGGCCTCTATGGCGGGAAAGATCAGCATGGGCGCGCGGCGCGAAGTGGTGTCGGCGGTGATGGAGCGTTACCGATCGGCCGGACGGGCGGAGAAGGGACGCATCCTCGACGCGCTATGCGCGACGACAGGCTGGCATCGCAAGCATGCGGTGCGTGCACTTCGGCCACGCGCGACGGTTGGGCCGCGCAAGGTCGAGGCGCCGCGAGAGCGCAAGCGTAGATATGGCGCGACGGTCAAGGACGCGATGACGGCGCTGTGGGAGGCGTCGGATCGGGTGTGCGGCAAGCGGCTCAAGGTGATGATCCCGACCTTGCTGCCAGCTCTCGAGCAACATGGCCGATTGCAGCTTGGGCAGGCGGACCGTGATCGTGTTCTGGCGATCAGTGCCGCTACCATTGACCGCCTGCTCGTCGATGTGAAGCTCGTGGCGAGCGGCGGCAGGCGGCGCCGTGCCGGCTTCTATTCGGTAATCCGGCGCGAGGTCCCGATCCGCACGTTCAATGACTGGAACAGCCCGGTGCCCGGCTTCTGCGAGGTCGACATGGTCGCCCATGGCGGCACGTCGGTGGCTGGCTCGTTCATCCAAACCCTGACGATGGTCGATGTCGCCACCGGCTGGACGGAGTGCCTGCCGTTGCTGACGCGGGAAGGTTCGCTGGTCGTCGAGGCGATCAACAGCGCACAGAGCCTGTTCCCCTGGCTGTTGCGCGGCGTGGACTTCGACAACGACAGCGCCTTCATGAACGATGTCGTCGTGCCATGGTGTCGCGAACAGAAGCTCGAAGTCACTCGCTCGCGCGCCTACAAGAAGAACGATCAGGCGTTCGTCGAACAGAAGAATGGTGCCGTCGTCCGCCGCCTCATGGGCTATGGCCGCTTCGATGGCGTCGAGACGGTGCGTGTGATGGGCCGCCTCTATGCGGCGGCACGGCTCTACGTCAACTTCTTCCAGCCGTCGTTCAAGCTGAAGGAGAAGCGTCGCGAAGGGGCTAAAGTGATCAAGCGCTATCATCCCCCGTCGACGCCCTATGAGCGTGCATTGGCGCATCCCAAGGTGACCGCGGCCGTGAAGAAACGGCTACGCGATCAGTATCGCTCGCTCGATCCGGTCGCGCTGTTGGCGGAGATTCGCGTAACCCAAGAGGAACTCGGCAATCGCGTCGATCGTCGTGCCGGACAGGCGCGCGGCCTGCAACCCGCTCACACTAGCACCCTGCCAGCGACCGCGGCGACGTTCGCGAAGACGCTCGGCAAGACGGTGACGGTCGGCGAGCCGCGTGCCACGCACCGGCGAACTCGTCGGCCCTATAAGACCAGAGTTCGCATGCCGTCCAAGCTCGACCCGCATATTGCTGCGATCGAAGGTTGGCTCGCAGAGCAGCCGCAGCTGACGGCGCTCGCAATTGTCGGCCGGCTGAGCGAGAAATACCCCGAGGAGTTCGGGAAGAGACAGCATTCGATTGTGCAGCGTCTGCTGAGGGCGCTCAGACGGAGGGCTGCCGAACAGTTGGTCGCCCAGGGTCCGTTCGGCGACGCTACGACCGCTGCCCCATTGCCCGGGGTTGTGGACGGCTCGGGCTATTTAGGGCCCGACCCGCCCACAGCCCCGCTCGTCGAGCAAGCCGGGAAAGTCACCTGGCGCGGCCGATCAATCGACATCGGATCGTCATCGGCAATGGCGCCATCAGGGTAACGTTCGCAGATGCGGCAATACGGGGGGTCAATATTGCAGGCCGAATGACACTGAGACGCCATCAAATTCGGGACAAACAGCGCTGTCGTGGCTACGCCTCTCGCCACCGCTCGAACTCTCATGCAACCCTCCGCGTCACGCGACCCTTTCACTCGCAATTATTCGATTGGTATAAAAATCGAGTGCCGCATCCTCTGCTCGACATGTTCCGACAGATGTCCCTTGCCCGTTATGTCCTCGACCAGGACGATCTCCCCGGCCTTGATCACGCGACTCTCACCGTCGCTCGCTGTCAGTTTCACGCTGGCGTCAAGATTGACGATGTACTGCTTCCAAGGCGCCGGGTGCCAGTCGAGCTTGTATTCGGCCGGTGTCTGCCGGAATATCAGTCCTTTGACGGGATAGAGAGCTGACAACTTGCTCCCTCTCCGCTCCTGCGTCCATTCGACCTCGATGTCCCGAAAATGCGATTCTCCATTTTCGTCGGTGTAGAGATTGTGAATTTTCATTAGCGCCTCCCGCGACGTTTCCGAATGGAATAATCAGTCGATGTTGACAGCGTGTGCGACCGGTCGCGCACGCACCCGGCTGGCAGCCAGACAGAGTGCGGCACCGATGATGGCGCAGCCGGAGACCTGTACGAGTCCCGCCGTTGTCCACCCCAGCTCTGTCTTCAACAGCCCCAGCAAGTACCCTGCGAACGCGCCAGGAGTATACAGAGCAGCAACGAACAGACCCGATGCTTGCGCTGCCCTGTTACGTGTCACCGACTTTATCATGGCGCTCGAGAGATTGACGTACAGCATGCTGGTCATCATTACGCCGAACAGCACAGACAACGCCAGATGTGCGACAAGGGAGTGGCCAAGCTCGGTATGTCAATCGGCTTGCAAATTTGACCCCTCATCGGCGTCCAATTTTGACCCCTTTGCGCGACGAGCTTTGCTGGTAGCGCTCGTCTCGTCGGAGCTGGCCGGGATAGCGGAGGCGAGACGAGCGCGAGTGGCGTGATCGTCGTCTCTGCTCTTGAATCGCCAGCTATCGTTGCCGGTCTCGACAATGTCGCAGTGATGGGTCAATCGGTCGAGCAGCGCCGTGGTCATTTTGGCGTCGCCGAACACGCTTGGCCATTCGCCGAAGGCGAGATTGGTGGTCACGATGACGGAGGCGCGCTCATAGAGCCGGCTGACGAGGTGGAAGAGAAGCTGGCCACCGGACTGGGCGAAGGGCAAATAGCCGAGTTCATCCAGCACGATGAAGTCCATCCGGGTCAGATGCTCGGCGAGCCGTCCTTGCCGTCCGTTGCGGGTCTCGGTCTCGAGGCGATTGACGAGGTCGACTACGTTGAAGAAGCGGCCGCGGGCACCGGATCGGATGCAGCTTCTGGCGATGGCAATGGCCAGGTGGGTTTTGCCTGTGCCGGTACCGCCAACCAGCACGACGTTGCGTTGTTGGGCGATGAAGCCGCCGCCTGCGAGATCATTGACGAGAGTCTGATTGATCGGCGTGCCGTCGAACTGGAAGTCGGCGATGTCCTTGGCAAGCGGCAGCTTGGCAATGGTGAGCTGGTATTTGATCGACCTGGCTTGCTTCTCGTTGATCTCGGCGTTGAGCAGGTCGCCGACAATGCGCTGAGGTTCGTGCTGGCGCTTGACGGCAGTTGCCATGATCTCGTCGAAGGCAGCCTTCATGCCGTAGAGCTTGAGTTCACCCATGAGGTCGAAGATTAGGGCTCGTTCCATCAGATGGTCCTCCGGAGGTTGTCGTAGCGGGCACAATCGGCGATCGGTGCATGACGGAGCGTCAGTGCGGCCGGCGTCATGATGTTGGCCGGTGGGGCGGGTTCACGTTGACGGGCCAAGATATTGAGCACGACATCGGCGGAATGGACGCTGTGACTGAGCGCTTCGGCACAGGCCACTTCCACCGCGGGCAGACCGTCAGTCAGCACCGCGTTGAGGATGTCGACCATCTGCCGATTGCCATCGTCGGTGCTGGCAAGCTTGCGCCGGATCCGCTCGATCGCGGCCGGCAGCACCCAGTCTTTGAAGGGAGCACCGTTGCGCAAGGCGCCGGGTTTGCGGGCGAGCACCGGCACATAATGCCAGGGGTCGTAGACGGTATCGCCGCGGCCAAAGGATCGCGGGTGCTCGGCAACGATGCGTCCATCCTGACGGATCACGATGCGATCGGCATAGGCTTGAACCTCGACCGGTCGTCCGACTGCGCTGGCTGCGACCGAGTACTTGTTGTTGTCGAAGCGCACCAGGCAGGTCTTCGAGACCGATGCCGTCACCGCATGGAAGCCGTCGAAGCGGCCGGCATAGGGAACGAGTTTGGGGCGTTCGGCTTCGAACACTGCCCAGATTGTCTGATCGACCAGCTCCGGATGGCGATGAGCCTTGGCGTAGGCGATGCATTTGTCGAGCAGCCAGGCGTTTAACTCGTCGAGGTTTTTGAACCGCAGCCGCGGCGTGAAGAAGCGTTCCCGGACCAGCCCGACCTGGTTCTCGACCTGCCCCTTCTCCCAGCCCGACGCTGGCGTACAGGCGACCGGATCGACGAGATAGTGGCTGCACATCTGCAGGAAGCGGCGATTGTAGAGACGCCCTTTACCGACGAAGATCGTCTCTACGGCGGTCTTCATGTTGTCGTAGATGCCGCGGGTGCAGGTACCTTTGAACAGGGCGAACGCCCGGTCGTGGGCGTCGAACACCATCTCCTGCGTCTCCCGCGGATAGGCCCGCACGAACAGCATGCGGCTGTGACAGAGCCGGACATGGGCAGCCTTCACCATCACCGTGGTGCCGCTCAGCAAGACCACCTCGTGGCTCCAGTCGAACTGATAGGCTTCGCCTGGGGCAAAGCTCAGCGGGACATAAGCCGCCGCGGTCGATTGCCCGCGTTCTTTGCTCCACCGCCTGGCGTAACGCCGCACCGAATCGTAACCGCCGTCATAGCCGCGGCCGCGCAGCTCTTCGAAGATCCGGATCAACGTCAGTTGTTCACGAGCCGATTTAGCCGCGTTCGCCGCCAGCAATCCGTCAAGCTCTACTGCCCATCGTCCCAGCTTTGGCCGCGGCTGCACCTGCCGTTCGTACTCGAAGGAGGTCTCTCCCGACCTCAGCACCTTCCGAACCGTGTTCCGCGACACCTTCAGGTCACGGGCGATCTCCTTGATCGTCTTGCCCTTGATGAAGTGCTCGCGGCGGATCCGGGCAATCGTCTCCACGATCAGCATCCCCCACCACCTGCTTCGTTCCAAAGCAGGCAGCGCAACAGACCAATCTGTAGGGGGTCAATTTTGGACGCCGATCCCCCGGCTTAGGGGGTCAATATTGCAGGCCGAATGACACTCGGTAAACAGACCACCGCCGATCACAGCAGCAGCAAGAAACGCATATCGCAACAGTTTGTGGTAATCGTAGCGATCTCCCAGCCACCCGCCAACCAGTGCAATCAGCGCGCCTGAGCCATAACATCCTATGGCAAGAGCGGCTTGCCTCGCGGTGAAACCTACCTGTTCACGAAGAAAGCTGGAGTACAGGCCGAGGTAACCAAAGAGAGCCAGGCCCGCGAATACGGTTGCGGCCGCGAGCAGCAGCGGACGGGGCGAAAACACGGTATCCGATACACCCTCTCGCATAGCTGCGACTGACGCTTCTTCGCTCGCTCCGGCCTCGCTGAACCATGGACGCACCATAAGCACCGTAGCGAGAAGAAACGGAATCCCGACCAGCCCGAATACAATGAACGGCATCTGCCAGTCACTGAAATGCAGAATTGCCGCACCGAGATTGGGGCCGACAGTCGCACCAATTCCGAAGACAAAATTCATTGCGCTGGCGGCCATGGCGCGATTTCTGGCAAAGTAGGTTGTCCCGATGGCCAGGATCGCCGTCAACTGCATTGCCTCGCCCAGTCCCGTAATAAACCGGCATAACAGCAGATCGTGCAGTCCGCTAACGTAAGCCGTACACAATGTTGCGCCTGAGAAAATTACGGTGCCCAGGATCGCGACGCCCTTGCGAGGAAGCTTTGCTAGCAGGAAGCCGGCGGGAACGCCGGCGATGCCCATGCCAAGGGTAAATATGGTCGAGGCCAGTCCGATTTCCGGAAGCGAAAGATTCAACGCCTGACGAATGTCAGTCGTGAGCACGAAGAACAGGTTTCTGTCCATCGCGTTCACTCCATAAAGAAGCAAGAGTATTGCGAACATGCCGATCGCGCTCGATGTCCGGCTTGTGGTTGTGCTGTCGGTTGTGACCGCCTCGTCTCGCAGCGTTGATATCGTCATTTGTCTCTTCCCTGTTGTATCGTTGTCGCGGTCTTGCTTTTTCATTCTGCGGCTTCTGACCCCGGCTCGCCCCCCTTTTCAGAACCTGCCCCCGGGAGGACAGCTCTGGGTCAGGAACCACTCGTAAATCTGGTCACCAGTCCAGAACGAAACGCCTTGATGCTGTCCGAAGAAGTCCAGCATCTCCTCGAAATAGCGGATGCGGTGAGCTGCTCCCGAGACGTAGGGGTGGACGCCAAACGCCATGATGCGGACAGACTGTTCACTCTCCGCGTAGAGGCGCGCGAACGCGTCCTTTGCCCGCTTCAGAAGAGCATCTGATTCGTGCTGACCGCTCACCATGACCGTGATGTCGTTGATTTCCACGGTGTAAGGGATTGAGACCAGCGACCGGTGTTTCGTCTTCACCCAAACCGGCTGGTCATCCAGAATCCAGTCGCCGAACCACCTGATCCCGGCAGCCGCCACGTGGTCCAGGGTTTCAAACGTCTGGGTCCTTCCCGGTCCCAGCCAGCCGCTGGCATTACGCCCGAGAAATTGACTCAGTCGTTCGGTCGATTGCCGGATCATGGCCGCCTCGTCGTCCACCCTGTGAATAGGCATCTGCACATAGCAATGCGCCATAAACTCCCAGCCAGCGTCGCGCGCAGCTGTGGGTACTTCCGGGCAGGTATCGCAGACCTTCGCATTGATCGAGATTGTCGGTCTGATCTTGCGCTTTTCGAACGCCTCGAAGAGCCGCCAGAACCCGACACGCATCCCGTATTCGTGCCACGTCCAGTTTGGCATATCCGGAACGGCGCCCGCCGCGCCTCCCGGCGGCGGCGATGCCTGGCGCGGCATCGGCCGTTCGATCTCCCATTCCTCGATATTCACGACCGGCCAGATGATCAGACGTGTACCGTCGGTCGACTTGAGCGGCGATCGACGGAAGGGCGAGCCAAAGTCAAGGCGCTGTCGCGGGTGCATACTTATGTTCCATTGTCCTGTTAGATTTTCCCTTCGCGGCTATCTGCGACGAGCAATGCGTCGAGATCCGGATATCGACGATGCCACCCAGTGGCAGCTTCGTAGCTGCGCGCAATCCGGTAGATTGTTGCTTCGGAGAACGCGGCGCCTGCGATCTGCAGACCGATTGGCAGTCCTTCTTTAGAGAAGCCGATCGGAATTGAGAGCGCCGGCAATCCGAGGAGATTGAAGGGCGTGCGCGCCTGGCGATCGTAGCTGCGATTGATCTCGGCTTCGTCCTCGATTGCACACGGCAGTTCGAGGCTCGACACGCACAGGACCGCGTCAAGCGTTGCCGTCGCATCCGCAAACTCGCGTCGCAATTCCGTACGCGTATCCAGGGCCTTGTTGTAATTTGCTGCCGAAAGCGCCCTGCCCGCGCCGAGCCGCGTTCGACCCCGCTTGCCATAATCATCCGGGCGAGTGTCCAGCCAGGTTTCGTGGATGGCAAAGCTCTCCGCCTGAAGGATCAGCCGACCGCAGTCGACGTACCGCTCAAGTGGTGACAGCTTCACGGGGACAAGGTCCGCGCGCAGTCCCTTAAATACTTCAATGGCATCTGATAACGCTCCCCTGATTTGCGGATCCGCCTGCACTCCGAATTGCTCAAGGATGCCAAGACGGAGCCCGCGTATGCCGTCATTCATGCCATTGTGCAGATCCCGCGACGGGTGCGTCACGCTCTCGGGTTCTTCCGGGTCCTTTGCGAGCAATGGCTCGAGCGCGATTGCGTTGTCTTCCACGCCAACAGTGATCACACCGACATGATCAAGCGAGGGCGAGAGCGGAAATACGCCGGTACGACTTACCGCGCCGAACGTCGGCTTTATCCCGGTGACGCCGCAAGTGGTGGCCGGGTTTCGAACCGATCCTCCGGTGTCGGTGCCAAGGGCAACCGGAACCAGCCGGGCTGCCACGGCGGCGCCGGATCCACTGGACGAGCCGCCAGGATGGCGTTTGATGTCCCAGGGATTTCTCGCCGGCGGCCATGGCAGATCGAAGGAAGGTCCGCCGGTCGCGAATTCATGCAACGCGGTCTTACCAACAACGACGGCCCCGGCCTCGCGAAGCCGCCGGACAGCGAAGCTGTCGCGCTCAGCGATGTGATCCAGCCGGATCTTCGAGTGACCCGAGGTTCTTTGACCCTCGATGTCAAAGATATCCTTGATCGCGACGGGGACGCCATGCAGGAAGCCGCGGTGCCGCCCGCTCACAATCTCCCGCTCAGCGGCGCGAGCGGCGGCGGTTGCTCCCTCCCAATCAACGTCGATGAACGCGTTGATCAACGGATCGTAGCGGTCGATGCGAGACAGGTACGCCTTCAGATACTCGACCGGCGAAAGGCTCTTCGACCGGAACAGATCCGCTATGATGGTCAACGGACTCTCTATGAGCTCGCTATCGGTCACCCGGGTCCCTCGCAAGAGATCAAAGGCACTACGGCCGGACGGTGATCCGTCCGGCATTCCTGGCTCGAATTGGCCCGGGCGACGTTCCCCTGGCCACGTCCGGTTATTGGGCTTCGAAAGCAAAGCCATTGCGCCCGCCCCGGATCCTTCGGGGCCACGGAAAGTGGGCAGGACAGATCAACGTATCGGTTTCGCAGTATTTTTCGAGAAAGGTTCGCCTCGTCACAGCCGAGGCCTCTCGATCGCCATCAAACCTTGGCGAGAACTCGGGATAGCGGACCTGCAACGGAGAATGCATCAGGTCTCCGGAAAACACGACCGCATCTTTTCCACGACCGAATACGTAGGCGTTATGACCCGCAGTGTGTCCGGGTGTAGCCATCACGCGGACATGATCCCCGATCGTAAAGCAGGACTCCGCCAGCTCTGCCCTTCCGGCCTCAACGATGGGAAGAACGCTGTCGACAATTGGCGCAACCGGCGTCTCGGCATTCTTCCTTTCCCAGCTCTCGAACTCGGACTTGCCAAAGATGTACCTGGCGTTCGGAAACGTGGGGACCCAACGGCCATTCTCAAGCCGTGTGTTCCAGCCAACATGGTCCGGATGCAAATGGGTGCACATGACGTAGTCGACATCGCCAACAGAAAAGCCGGCGGCATTCAACGCCCGCATGTAACCGTCGCCCCTCTGCATATTCCAGAGCGGCCGATGACGGGGCTTGTCATTACCAATCCCGCTGTCGATCAGAATCACGTGGTGCGGCGTTCGTACGACGTAAGACTGAAAGCAGAAGATTGCTTCATCGTCGCCGCCGACGGCATCTCCCTCCTTCAGCCAACCCATGTTCTCGGCGAGAACCTCAGCGGAAAGGTCCGGCAACATGTCCCGAAACGCCATGAACGGCGTCTGCTGATCGATGATGCGATGAATTGTGAGGTCATCAACGACGAGTTCCTGGCTCATTCCATTACCTTGTGCATTTGTTCGATGTCTTTTGACGACACGACATTGTTTTCGGAATGAACCGCTATCAAGCAGCTCATTCGCTATGAGACTGCCTACCGGCAGTGAATAATGTCGAGGCGGCGAGCGTCAGGAGCGGGAACGAGGCGATACTGGCCTGCTGGCGCATTGCAGCACGTTCCCGTACGCCAGGGCGTGGAAGTGAAGCCCTGACCAGGCGCAATCACCAGGCCGCGCAGAGCCATGTAGTCAGATAAAGCCCGAGGCCGAACGCGACGTGCGTCATCAGGCTTCTCATGCGGGCGAACTGTGCGTTCGGCACCTTTGACGCCGTGAAACCCATGCCGAAGGCCGGCTGCACTACGTAAAATGGGATCAGAATAGTAACAAGACCGATGATCAGGGGTGGAGCAAGGGTCGGACTACGGGTCCAGGCAGTTCCGCAATATCCGATAAGGATAGCAGCCATGGCGATGCCGAACAGATAATGCACCGTCCAGCCCAAAGGTCGTTCGCCAACGACCCGGTCAGCGTCGTCAATGTTTGCATGTACAAATCGACCGGCCGGGAAAGTGCCTATCCAGCGACCTATGCGAGCATAGTCGATCGGCGCAATTCCGAAGCCGAGCTTCATGAACAGCATCCACAGATCCATCACGGCGGTCCCTCCCGCCCCGATCAGGACCGACTTTGAAACAAGCACCCATCCTTCATTCACGGCACATTCCCCTGTTTGCCTGACAAATGCCATTCGCCCGAACGGCTATTTCTGTTGGCTCACAGGCGCTCTACAGCCCGGAGACACGCGAGTGAACACGCAGGCCCGTGACGGCACTCACAACGCAAAGGAAACAATGACCGAAGGGGGATGAGCCGATGACGACGGCAGGGCCGCTCGCTTGATCGGAGGCATATCAACCGATGTCAGACGCTTCCCGTCCACGAGTTATTTGCGAAATGGTCACGGCGAGAATGAGCGCCGCACCGTTGAACACGTTTGTCACCCAAAGCGGAACACCAAGCATCGACAAGCCCGTAATGCCGGTGCCCAGAAAGTAGACCGCGATCATCGAGCCCCATGCGTTGAATCGGCCAGGCAGTATCATCGTCGCTCCAAGGAAGGCGGCGGCAAATGCCGGTAATAGATAGTTCATTCCAGAATACGGATCAGCCGAGCCGAGCACGCCGGCATAGACAATGCCAGCGGTCGCCGCCAGAACTCCGGAAGTCAACAGCGCACCGATCTGGACACGCGCAATCGGGATACCGTTCCCCAGGATCTCGCCTTTCCGGAGATCAATTGAGGTCGGCTTGAGCATTTTTCCGGCCAAGTTCGACAGACGAGCGAATACGGATGGCGTATCGCACGTTGTCTTCTTCACTCGCGGCGCGCGCGCCATGACGCGACCTACAATCATCTCCACGACCTGGTCATGCGTCGCATCACCCGTTGTCGCCTCTCCCGCAACTACACCATCCCGCAATACCGTGATCTGGTCGGTGATCTGCATAATTTCATCGATACTGTGGGAGATGAACACAACGCTCGAACCGCGAATCGTGATGGATCGAACGAGGCCGAATAGTTGCCCTACGCCTTCTTTCGGCAGGAATGGCGTTGGCTCATCGAGCGCCAGCAGTCCGGGGCGTCCTTCTGGATCGTCGTCTGCTTGTATCTCCTCGAATGCCCGTACGATCGCCAGCAATGCGCGCTCCACAGGCGTGAGACTATCCACTCTTTGCCCTAGCCGAAGCGGAAGATGGAAGCGCTCGAGAGCCCGAGCTGCGCGCTTTTCTTCTTGTCGCCAGTCGATTTTCTACGTTCGGGATGAAGAAAGGCTCGCAAATCGCAAGTTCTTAAGAACCGTAGGCGATGGCACGAGCCCCAGGCGCTGGTGCACGAAGCTCATACCGATTCGACGGAAGTCCCCGGGCTGGACTGGAAGTCTGACCCGCTCACCGTTGAAGTGGAGTTCCCCCACCTTCGTCCGGCTCGTGAAAGCCGGCGAGGATTTTCACGAGCGTCGACTTGCCTGAGCCATTTCGGCCGAGCAATCCATGAACACTTCCGGCCTTTACGGTCAGGGACACCCCGCACAAGGCCTTTGCGCCACCAAACGTCTTGGTAATGTTCTGCAGTCGCAAAACGGGTGGTCGATGAATGCCAGGGGAAACGGGTCCGGCGCCGTCTGGCATCCCAATGAAGTCGGCGAGGCTCATTCCAGCCCCCACAGCTTGCGAAACCCGCTCTTGTATGAGTCTCCATAACCGGTATCGAAGCTCGCGGGCGTCCCGGCGTCCTTCGCATTGGTCTTGTCGAAGATGTAGAGCGGGACATTGAGCGCAGCCGGGCTCTTGAGACCGCACAGATCACGAAGGTGGCCATCGATGGTCGCGTAGGCGATCCAGTCGAGACTTTCCCCGATGTCTATATCCACCAACCCCTGCTGGATGTAGTCCAGCACAAAGGGCGTGCCATTAAAGGTCGCGATCTTTACCTTACCGGCTTTGCCAGTGAGACGCAGAGCCGGCACCACGAATTGCGCCATCGAGTCGAAGATCGGAATGATGGCATTGACCTCGGGGTGCGCCTGGACAACTGATTATACAGCGGGCTGGATTTTTGTGGCCCACTCAGTAACGCCGACATTGATTTCCTGGGCGACCTTGCAGTTCGGGCAATTCGCCGCGAGCCCGGCCTTGATCGCAGCGACCAGAGGCAGAGCGGTCGGTACTTCGTTCATGGTGACCAGCACAACATTGGCTGCACCATCCAGATTGGCGGCGGTCCAGTTTGCGAGGATCTTTCCGACCTCGCCATAGTCGAGTGTCAATGAACTGGATACGAGCGGATCCTGCTTCATTGTCGGATCATAGAAATGGGTTGTCATCACCTTGACACCCGCTTCGGAGGCAGCCTTCACTTGCGGCCGCAGCGTCTGGGGATCAATGCTCGAGACGAGGTCGACGATATCGTACTTGTCCCGTATTGCCTGTTCGAAGCCCTGCACCCATTGGCTGGGCAAGCCCAGGTTCTGCCACTCCCTCACGCGCAGGCCGACAACAGCACCAGCGGCGATTTCCCGATCAATGATTCCCTTGAGAAAGGGGTTCGCGCTGGTATTCGGCATGGCAAGTATCTTCTTGCCTTGGGCGCATTTCCTCGCGTCGAAGTCCGGTCCGGGAGCGCTGAATGGCGCCTTCATCTGGAACGGTACAAGAACTTCCTTTGCTTTCGCGATGCCGTCGGCAACCGCGTCGGCTCTGGCACCTGTACAAGGAAGCGCCGACAACGTGCCAGCCAGCCCGACAACAAGCATCCAACCCGAGCGGCTACCTCGCGATGCACGTCCGGTAGTTCGTTTGATCATCAACATGACGGTCTCCCCCTTTGTTTCGCAGGAGTGTCATTTTGGACCGCAAGACTCGCAATACGGCCACTCGCAGAGAGACCCATGACCGGCAATGACGAATACAATTCATCGCCGACTCGACCGCGTTTTCGGTAGCTCGTAAAATGCCGACGACCATCGCCCTATCAGGCGGATGGCCGTCGTGCATATTGAATTCGGGTAAATCGATCGGACTGCGCTTGAACGGAACAGCGCAGCGCGTGACGTCAGAGCGCCCGGTCAAAGAGAGCGAGCTGTCTTGCCCAAGCCCTCTCTGCCTGGGCCCGATGGAACACGCGACTGTCAATCGCGCACCAGCCGTGCATGGCCCCATCATAGACCTCGATTTCCGCAGCCAGACTGAATGCGGAAAACGCCCCACGCAACCTTTCCTTCTCACGCGGATTTCGTTCGTCGTCGTTCTCGGCGATCGCGAAGAGACACTCGGCTTTCATGAGAGGAACAAGGAGGTGCGGACTGTCGAGCTTGTCCGTTGCCAAGGCTACCCCATGAAACGATGCGCCAGCCCTGATGCGATCCGGAATTGCGGCTGCCGTGATCATCATCATTGGCCCGCCGAGGCAGTAGCCGGCGCAACCGATCCCACGACTTGTATCGACTGATTTTTGCTTGTCGAGCCAGTCGATAAAGATCTTCGCATCGCTCGCCGTCGCGGATTGCGTCAGTGCCTTACCCCACGACGTGATTTTTGCGTTGATATCGGGTTGCCTCCAATCCTCCCCTGGCTTGAGAAACGGCGCCTCTGTATTGCGGTAGAATTGATTGACCACCAGCACGGCGTAGCCCTCTTGGGCTACTCGCTTCGCCATCTCTTCAAAGGCTGGCCGCAGGCCCATCACGTCTGGCCACACCAGGATGCCCGGATACTTTCCTTTTGTCGGAGCCACAAAAAACGAATCTGCGATGCCATCCGGCGTTTCGATGGCTGAGCGCATACCAAACACGGGACTGTAACGCCCCCGCGAGGACTGCTCGAGCCCACCGTGCTTGCCGGAAGAGATATGGCGCCTGGTGGCTCGATAGCGTTCGTTATCGTCGTGGCTTAGTTCATCGCACATTGAGTTTTCCTTCACTTTACCGTCCGTAACTCGGACGTTCGCTGCGCAGTCCTGCAGAGGGATGTCGGGGTAGCGATCTTCGAAAGAGGCGCTACGTTCGCGGCCTTCTTCAGCCCGTCCTGAGCTCCTCGCCCCTGACCGGCCCGGCAGCTGTGACAGTGGCGTCGGGCCGCGTCGGCGACCGGCCGCCACCGCTCACGATCATGCTGACAAGGACGATGGCGACGCCTGCCATCTGGAGACTGCCGAGGCTCTCGCCTGCCAGAAGAACGCCGATGACGGTCGCAGTCACCGGGCTCAACAGCGCAAGCCGCGAAACCGACGTCGTCTCAAGTTTTGAAATGCCCTGGAACCAGAGAATGTAGGTAAGCGCGCAGCCAACGAGCGAAAGGTAAGCAAAACCGGCAAGGTTCGCGCCGTTCAGCGCCGGCATTGGCCATTCAAAAAGAACAGCCACGGGTAACAATACCAGTCCTCCGGCGGTCAACTGCAAGGCCGTAAACGTCAGCAGTGGCACCTCGGGGCTCCATCGCCGCGAGAGCACAACGCCGGTCGCCATGGATGCGGCTGCGACCAGTCCAGCAACAACTCCAATCGCATCCAGGTAGGCGGCCGGAGTAAGCACTGTCATCGCGACGCCTCCGAGTCCGGCAAGAGCCGTTGCAACTGCACGAGTACTTATCGCCCCACCGAGCAGCCAGCGAGATAGAAGGACGACCAGCAATGGTTGCGTCGAGACCACGGTCGCCGCGACGCCTCCTGGCAAGCGATAGGCCGCAGCATAGAGCATCGGGAAGAACAATGAGAAATTGAGGATGCCCAGTACGAGAATGCGGTACCACCAGACCCCGGAAGGAAGGCGCCTTGCAATCGCAAGGAGCAGAAGCCCAGCCGGCAGCGCCCGTGACAGCGCCGCCATAAGCGGATAACCGGGAGGCAGGAAATTCGTTGTGACAAAGTAAGTGGTGCCCCAGGTCACAGGAGCAGCCGCGGCAAGAACATAGTCTGCGGCCCTCCTCTCGCGCCCGGTCATGCGTAGCTCAGCAACTCAGCTACCGGCAGACGCGGCTTCTGCGACCAGGCTTCAGGGGCGATCTGGCCGATCGCGACAAGCATGACGGGTATCTCGTCTGCTGCGAGGTGGAATTCGCGCGCAACACCTGCGGGATCGAACCCGTTCATGGGGCACGTCGCGAGGCCCTCTGAATCTGCGGCAATCATCAACGTGGCTGCGGCCAGACTGACGCTCCGGATTGCCTCGTCGCGCACAGCCTCGGGATTACCGTCATACTTTGCGCGCACAGCGGCCGCCCATTCGGCATCGATACCCCGCGGAAGAACGCTCGCAGCAACCGCCCGCGCAAGATCGGCCTGCAGCCTGTCGGCATCTGGTTTCGTGCCTACCATGATTACAACCGCAGCGGCTTCCGTCACCTTGCTCTGATTATAGGAGACCGCGCGCAAACGCTGCTTGGCTGCGTCGGTATCAGCAACGATAAAACGCCAGTTCTGAAGATGGTAGGCGCTGGGTGCCCGCATCGCGAGACCGATCAGGCGCTCAATGGCCGGACGCTCCAGTTGCAATCCCGGACTAAACAGGCCCGCGGACACGCGCTTTGAGATCAGGTCCTGGACGGGGTTCGACATCTTTGGCTCATTCCTCATAACAATAATGAAGTCATGTCCATATGGCGTTTCCCACCGGACGGTAACCGACGATCCACGCAAGACATTCTTCGTTCCTGGTGAAGAATGCAGGCGTCAGCGACGATCATCGTGAGTTCGAAAAAAAGGGTCCCGCCACCTTTCGGTAGCGGGGCGCTCGGCCGCAGAAGCCCGGCCAAGTCTGGGAGGTCACTATCAAGGACAGAGCCATCGCTGATCGTTGCCACTCGCGGAGCGGATTTGGCGAAACAGCGGGCTTGCGTTGTCTTCAGAATTTCACCGAGACGCCGGTATACAGCGACGACTCGGTACAACTGTGATTATTGGTACCGCCGGTATAACAGACCGTATTGGCCGGATTGCTGTCATCGAGACCAAACTTGTTTTTCCAGTACCGGTAGGCGATCCAGACGTCCACGAAATGGGAATAGTTCGGACCAACAAACGCCTTGCCTGCGTCGAACGTTAAACGGATCGGCTCGCTGTTGATTTCGGTCCGGGTCGTCAGGGTTGGAGACACAGCGCCAGCAGGAGCGCCCGTACCCTTGGGACCGTAGAAGCCGGCCCGGCCGCAGATCGAGAAGAACCGCATGTTCTCCGGCAGGAAGCCCAGATTCATGTCTTAATTCATCTCGACAGCCCAGCTCCCTCGATACTCTACACTTCCGTCAGGTACGTCAGGAAACGGCCCGGCGAACGCGGGGGTATAGTAGGCATTGTGATCCCATTGCTTGTGATACAACGGCGCAATGTTGAAGTAGCCGTTGTAGGGCAGATTGAACGCAAACTGGAGACCAGCAACAGCCTTGCGCGTAGCAAATGCTGGAAAGCTGTTGGCTGTCTGGCCGTCAACGCCGACCTCGAGTGAGATGTTTTGCAGGGGGCCCACCGAAAACACCTTCGTGTTGAAGATCTGATTGAAGCCAAATGTGCTGCGGATCAGTCCGTAAAACTCTGAATATCCAGCGCAGTTAGTGCCAATAACGGGGCACGGATTAGCGGGCGCGTGATGATCAGATTGCTCCAGCAGCAAATTGATGAAGTTCGTGCCGTAGGCCCAGGCGTCGAAGTGCGTAAACGCGTAGACCTGCTTGGCGGTCGTCCCGGGAGTTCCAGGCTGCGTGCCCGCGAACTGATACGCATAGGTCAGACGATTGTCGTTAACAAAGAAGAGCGGCGCCGGATCGGCTGCCGCGACTGGCTTTGCCTTGCCGGGCAAATCGGCTGCAGCAAGTCGACCCGCGCCCGCGACAAGCATCAACGTAGCAACAAATATGCTCTTCAAGATCTTTCGCCCTCATGAACCGCGTGACGACTCGTTTGCCGGTCGTCCTGACGATTTCTGAAGACTTGAATGAGCTCGCCGAAGCCACAACGCGGCCGCCGGTGGATGCAGTCGTGAACGTCAGTGATGAACGACGATCACATGCTTCGAAAAATGGCTACGTGCCCCACCGTCTCTGGGTCGGAGCCGTCGTTGCGTCGTGCATCGGCTTCGATTTCCGGACCCGACGGATTGTGCGTCGGATCACATTCAGCAAGGCAATGATCCCCGCGATTTTAACCGCGGAGATCAGCTGCAATCACACTGTCTGGTTTCGGACAATTCCGGCTCTCCGCGCCTTCTCACGGAATGTTTCGATAGCCTCGTTCGTCGCTTCCGCATCCCAGTCAAAGGGGATGGCAACCACATCTTCGCTGGCCGGCAACAGATGAGGATATGTCGACGTCACACCCGGGCGTCCAAAGAAGATCAGGGCCTCCCCCTTAGTCGCCATCGCCATCTGTGTTCCGTGCGGCGAGCGAACAAAGTCGATAAACAGCCGGGCAGCGCTGGAATGCGGGGCACGATTCAGAATGATCGGCGTAAACGGGATAAGCACTACGCCTTCTTTCGGAAAGATCTGCTGCACCTTGATGCCACGTTCCAGCAGCGCAAGCGTGTCGGCGGGAGTACCGAACATGGTGATCGCATGTTCACCGGAGCCTACCCCCTCGCGCCCGTCTCCTCCCCTCGCGTGGAGTGTGAGTTTGTTCCTGCCCAATTTCTCCAGCCATTCATCTCCCATCGCCTTGGTGATGCCGGCAAGAACGGGCGCTGCGGTCGTGGATACTGCAACATCGATCATCGAAATGGCGCACAGCAATCGAGGATCCGCAAAATCCGACCAGCTCTCCGGCTTGAAGTCTCTGATGCCGTGGCGTTCGACCGACGACGGATTATAGAGCGGGATGAACGTATAGGCGTCAGATACCCAGTAGCCGGGTTCTGACATCCCGTTTCGGTCCGATAGCGAATAGTCGCGATAGAAAGGGGATTCATAGCGCATGATCTCGCCGCGACGGAGCAAGTCACGGTACCAGGCCGGTGACGAGGTCCAGACGACGTCGATCACGTTGCTCTGATTCCGAAGCCCTTCCTCGACGCGCTTGATTATCTCGCCAGTCGGCGTGTAGCTGTACTCGACCTCCAGACTCTCAAGCCCGTAGTAACGCTTGAAGTCCTCGATGATCGGCTCGGCACGATCCGGAGAAAACTGGACACCGATCCACGAAAGGGAACCTTCCCTCTTCGCACTCTCGATCAAGCGTCCGACACGCTCTGCCTCGGCAGGGTCGCTCATGTCAGAAAGAGCCGTCGCGCCTTGCTCCGGGGTCGTAGTCAACCGAGTCGTCATCTGAAGATCCTTTGCCTGAGGTGGATCGACAGACCTATTGCGTTTCCTCCTGGAAATTAATACCAGTACCAGTGAGCCTACTATTTACCTTCGGTGGCGAATATGGATCGTTTTACTGCATTGACGGTCTTCAGAAGGGTTGTGGAGCTGAGCAGCTTTGCTGCCGCCGGACGGCAGCTCGGTCTGTCACCGGCTGCGATAAGCAAGAATATAGGTGAGCTCGAAGCCCACCTTGGCGTCCGACTACTCAACCGAACCACCCGAACTCTCAGCCGCACCGAAGCCGGGATCCAGTATTACGATTCCGTCGTTCGCGCCCTGGACGAGCTTGACGAGGCAGCCGCGGCTCTCGGGCCACTTCAGCGCCGCCCAAGTGGTTTGCTTCGCGTCGCGGTCCCGACCACGCTCACCTTCATGCGGCTGTCCTCGGCGATGCCCCGCTTTCTTGCTCAATATCCCGATCTTTCCGTCGATATGCATACCGACAGTCGTCAGATCAATCTGGTCGAGGACGGATTTGACATCGCAATCCGGGCAACCGAGGCACTGGTGGATTCCAGCCTCGTTGCAAGAAAGCTGACGACAATGCAGCAAGTCGTCTGTGGTTCACCGGCCTACCTTGAGGTTCACGGCCGACCGACACATCCTCGCGACCTGCAAAACCATAATTGTCTCAGATTCACACTGTCCGGCCACGTCGACGAATGGGAGTTCAGCAAGGGTGCAGAGCGGGAGCGTGTCTCTGTCACCGGCCGCTACCGCGCGACGTCGAGCCTTGCGGTTCGCGATGCGATGCGAGCCGGTTGCGGATTAAGTCTGCTGCCCAGTGTCTACATCAAGGACGATCTCGCGGATGGCACCCTCGAGACCGTACTCAACGACTGGACGTCGACGCATTACTCGGTTTACGCCGTATATCCATCCCGCCGTTACGTGCCGGCGAAAGTTCGGGCGTTCCTCGACTTCATCGTTGAGGAACTCGCCGAATAACCGTTCCGAAATACGACTCGTCCCTGTTATCGCTCAGGCCGCCCGGACATTGTCCATGAAGACATCGAGCTCCTGCTGAAGACGGCAACTTTCGGCCGCGAGCATCTGCGCGAGATTCAATACCTGCTCCGAGGCAACTCCCGTGTCCGCGGCACCGCTATCGACCTGACTGATATGCCCGGAGGTTTCTTCGGCGCCACTGGCTGTCATTCGGCCTGCAATATTGCCCCCCCGTATTGCCGCATCTGCGAACGTTACCCTGATGGCGCCATTGCCGATGACGATCCGATGTCGATTGATCGGCCGCGCCAGGTGACTTTCCCGGCTTGCTCGACGAGAGGGGCTGTGGGCGGGTCGGGCCCTAAATAGCCCGAGCCGTCCACAACCCCGGGCAATGGGGCAGCGGTCGTGGCGTCGCCGAACGGACCCTGGGCGACCAACTGTTCGGCAGCCCTCCGTCTGAGCGCCCTCAGCAGACGCTGCACAATCGAATGCTGTCTCTTCCCGAACTCCTCGGGGTATTTCTCGCTCAGCCGGCCGACAATTGCGAGCGCCGTCAGCTGCGGCTGCTCTGCGAGCCAACCTTCGATCGCAGCAATATGCGGGTCGAGCTTCGAGGGCATGCGAATACGCTTTTTGTATCGCCGTTTCGGCCGGCGGTGCGTGGCCCGCACTTCGGCGGTTTTTGCCGCCGTGCCGAGCGATCGGGCAAACGAGAGCGGATCAGCCGGCGATACGGTGGGAACCTTCGCAAGACCGCGCTTGCCGATCCGTTCGCCGAGCTCTTCCTGCGCCGTGCGGATCGTGGCAAGCAATTGTATGGGATCGAGAGTCCGATACGTGTGGCGCAGACGGCGCTTGACCGCTGATGGGAGTTTCGGGTGCCCCAGTGCACGTTCGTATGGTGTGGCAGGCGGATGATAGCGTTATCTTGGCACCCTCGCGGCGCTTCTCTTTGAGCTTGAATGACGGCTGGAAGAAGTTCACCAGCAGGTGCGCCGCCGCGTAGAGACGTGCCATTACGCGGGCCGTCTCGACCCCGTCGAAGCGCCCGTATCCGACGAGCCGCCGGACCACCGCACCGTTCTTCTGCTCCACGAAAGCCTGATCGTTCTTTTTGTAGGCACGTGACCGCGTTACCTCGATCTTCTGTGCTCGGCACCATGGAACGACGACGTCGTTCATGAACGCGCTGTCGTTATCGAAGTCGGCGCCACAGATCACCCACGGGAACAGGCCCTGTGCTCGCGTCATCGCTTCCACGACGAGGCTGCCATCGCGTGTCACCAGGGGCAGGTATTCCGTCCATCCTGTTGCGATGTCCACCATGGTCAAAGTCTGGATAAACGAGCAGGCGACGCTGGTCCCACCGTGCGCGACCATGTCGATCTCGCAAAAGCCTGGCGCGGGTTTGCCCAGTCATTGAAAGTGCGGATCGGCACCTCGCGTCGAAACGCCGAGTAGAATCCGACTCGCCGCCGGCGCCCCCCAGCAGCCGCAATTTTAACGTCGATCAACATCCGATCGATCGTCGCCGCGCTCAGAGTTGTCAGCAGCGCACGCTCTGCGCTCGTTGGCTTCGGCCGGCCATGCCGCTCGAGTGCGGGCAACAGCACTGGGATCATCGATACGAGGCGCTTACCGCAGACGCGATCGGAGGCTTCCCACAGCGCGATCAGCGCGTCGCGCACGCTGGCGTATTTGCGTCGCCGACTTGTCGCTGGTTCGGTTGGGCTCGTTGCCCCTTCGTCCAGTGGTGGTCTGGGCCTGTCCCTTCCGGCAACCGACAGTGCTCGCACCGCGTGCTTGCGGTGCCAACCCGTCGTCGCTGTCAACTCGTCAAGGATCCGTCCCTTCTCAACTCGTCCAGCCGCACGGTAGCGCCTCGCCACCACGGCCAACACCTCGCGCCTTGCGCCCATGCTGATCCCGCTCGCCATTGGCGCCACCGACCTGATTCGGTAACGCCGCCCCAGTCATCAGCGGGATTGTTCGGTAACATTTTCGATGAGGCAATGCGCCTGCCAGTGCACGCGTAGCGCACACAAAGCGGTGCGTCGCCCGGAGGAAGTCCAATCATGCTGCCCCGGAAGCGGTTGCCGGCCGACCGAGCGGCACGTCCTTGGTGACCAGCCGGTAGGCCTCCTCGATCGAATGCAGCCCGTGCTTCTCGACGATGACTTGCATCTGCTCGTCGGCCATCGCTATCTCGACCCAGCCGGGACACGATATTGGTTCGCGCGCCCTTGCGGCCCTAGTCGCGCGCCAGCGATTTGCCGAAGCCGATGCAGGCGTGCTTCATCGTCACATAGCCGGCCGCATCGGGGCCCGCGAACAGAACACCACGACGGCGCCTTTTTGCGCGATCAGATCGGGAAGACTTTAGCGCGCGCAGACAAAGGCGGCGTCAAGATTGAGCCGGGTCGCCAGCGACCATGTCTCATCGGTCATCGAGATTGTCGGACCGACGCCATGGCCGCCGGCATTGGCGATCAGGATGTCCGCCCTGCCGAACTTGCCGTGGATCTCCTTCAAGGCCGCCCGCACCGCGACGCTGTCGGCCGCCTCCGCCTGCACGACGAAACAACCGGTCTCGTCAGCCAACGCTTGCAGCGGCTCCCGCCGCCGGCCCATGACGGTAACGTTGGCGCCCTCCGACGCAAGCCGCCGTGCGACGGCCGCTCCTATTCCGGTGCCACCACCCGTTACCAAGGCAGTTCGTCCGCCAAATCTCATGTGTTCGCCTCGCCCCCGATGCCGCCTGCGTTGTCGTCGAGCCGGACAACAAACTGCTACCCGAAGATCTCTCGTTGCTGTCAGTTAGACCTACCGGGCCAAGTACGTCTTGGACTCAAGCGCAGCTATGCGAGGACGTGGGCGCGCACGGCGGTTCCGCTAAAATTCATTGCCTTAGCGGGCCAACAGTCCGGGCCCTTCAGCCAGAACCGAGGCAGCGCTCGGACCATCCGCGCGGCAGTACGAAAAGAAAGCCATCAGCGTGAAGGGCGAAGTCAATCATGCCTCATGTCGCCTTACACCGGACGGCCTGCCCCCCTGCTCAGAAGAATTACTTAGAAAGATCCTAGGGACACTTTGAACGGAAGCCGTATTTTCCTCCCCTGTCCGTGAACCCCGGCACGGCTCGCTTAGGTTGGCAGGGCCTTGTTTTCGCACCTGGACCCAATCTCGGAGGTCGCCACATGACGCAAAATCACGTCTGGTACGTCTCCTTCGTCGATGAACGCGACGCTCCACCCGAAAGGCATGCGCGAAGGACTACGACCTTCAAATCCGAGCAGGAAGCAAAGCAGTTCACCAGGACGCTGGCGCAGGACCGGAGAATCAAGAGCCTTTCGGCCGGAACGATCAACCCGCACCAGCCAAAACGCGTCGTCGGATCCAGAGAAATCGCCCAGTGGCTCGGCGACACTTAGGGCGCGCACTCAAGAATTTCGTCGATGTCCGCTTCGGACTCTAGCAAACCCCGCCTTGGATCAAACCAAAGCGCGGAACCGCAAATTTAACGTGGAGACCGCAGACATCGACGAAGCATCATTGTCCGCATGTCCACGATGGGCTCCAATAACGTTGTCGGAGATGTGATCCGCCGCCCTGCGCGCGACGCTTTTCAGGAGCCTAGCGGCAAGAGCGCGCTTCGCAGCGTCGCGCTCGAAATCCCCATCAATCCAGTGAAGGGGTCATCCAACTCCAGGACCAGAAAGATTGCACCGGCAAACGACAGCGCGCCGGTGAGCAGAGAGACCGCGACGACCAGATTGACCCGCGCGAACAGGGTGATGCTCACGAAGATCGCGCTAAGTCAAAACACCATGATGATCAGGAACGGCGTTGGAATTGAACTGCCTCCTTGCGTAAACAATTGCAGCCGTATCCGAGCTACTTCGGTGAACGCCTCAATGGCGCGCGATTGCAAGGAGTGCTCCGTGTCGTTTTGGGGCGTCAGGCGTTGCAGCTCGCTATCGAATGCCAACCCCTCCGCGGTGGACACAAAACGGGCTGGTTCGCCCACCGGATTGACCTGCTCATGCCAGACGCGGTCGGCCAGGGGCGGAATGCCCTGCCGTAGAAGCTTGCGGAGCGATACCGCTTCCCCACCATATTGCGCGAGCAGATCGTCCAGAATGAGTATGTTGGCGGTCATTTGCCTGACCTGATTGGTCTTCTGATCGAACGTATTCTTCGCGGAAGCAATCAACAGACCGAGCACGAGCGCTGTCAGTGTGCCAATCAGGCCAGCAGTCAGCTTCACCACGTCTCTAGTATCGGCGTGTAGATGATGTTCTGACAAAAGAGGCCGGACAGCTATCCCACCCAGAGCACCGCCTGATATCAAGGCGAGCGCAAGGAGCGAAATCAATAGGTCCTTCATATCGAGCTCTCTTCGCTTGGTGGCGGAGCCGCGGCCGGCGAGATCGAGAACGTAATCCAGGCATTCCATCCCTCCGGCCGGTTCTCCGCCGCGAACTCCTTGTAGCCCTTCAGGTTCAGATATCCCTGCATGACCTCGACCGGAAAGATGAATCCGATCTGCGGCCCGACACCGAGAATGCGCGACTCGAACTCGCCGAGTATCGGTGCCTGGCCGCTATCGGCGCTGATTTCCTGTTCGACCTGACGCGCTTCATGGTATTCCCCTCGCTCAAGCCGCCGAGGCGACGGAAGGTTTATTCGCAAGCATCGTTCGTCGATCGTGAATCAAGCTCTCAAGCCGGTGAGCTGCGACATTCAGGGTCGCATCGTCTACCGCGTTCTCGTCGCCGCGAGCCGCTTTGGCTCGTTGAGTTCCGAGAATGCCGTCGATTTCTTCTTCGATATCCGACAGTTCGGCTTCGGTCGCTGCCTTGCGAATTCGGCGACCCAGCGCATAAAGAGAGTCCAGCGGGCCTTCACTTTTCAGGCCGCCGAGCCCGAGAAATTTCCAGGCGGCGGCAAGCACGGTCGCCGCGCCTCCCAGAATCATTGGCGTGAGATAAATCCAGTTGCCGTATTCATCCATGAAACTCTGCTGGGTGCTGTTGTAGACAGCCGACGCCCCAGGATGCAGCGGAAGGTAGGCATCCTGGTCAGTGCTGGGCGCGGTGATCTGCGCGAAGATCGGATCCTCGATCATGAGGTCCCGACGCACCTTCATGATCGTTTGCGTGAGCGATGCAATCAGATCTGAGCTGAGCTTTTTATGCGCCACCAGGTACAGGGAAGCCCTCAACGTCGTCAGGTCGTCCTCGGGAATCGGCGGCGCTCCGCGCAACGTGCCTTTGGGCACATCGTAGCTTTCGTAAGCCCGTTGAGCTTCGGCGATTGCCGCGGCCGACTCAATTGGGATCAGCACGAGCGATGATTTCGGACTTTGCGGAAAGAATCCGCGCAGCAGGGAAAGGTATTTCCCTGCCAAAGGCATCACAATAAGGAGCGCATTGACTTCCTTGGCTTGAATGGCGCGCCGGACATCCGGCAAAGCGATATCCTTGAACACTTTCTCACGATCAAACCCGTATTGCGTGCTCAGTACGTCGACAATTTTCTTGTTGGCGTCTCCGCCGACGACGCCAACGCGGCGGCCCTTCAACTTATCCATGCTGTCGATGCTCGACCCCGGCGGCGCGACGATAAGCAGGGCCACATGGCTGACGACCACAACGGCTTGGGCCTGAGACAGATCGCCGACATCGCCGCGAACCACCGCGAGATCCGCCTTGCCCGCTGAGAATGCGTTGGCCGCTTCAAGCGCCGTCCCGGTGTCGATGACCTTCAACCGCACCGGCGCGTTTGTCGAAACAAGCTGACCGGCGATGGCTGACATTGCCTTTGCAGCCTCGCCGTCAATCGAGCCTACCGCCACGCTCAGCGTTGCCGGACGCGTATAGTACCGGTAGGCAAGCAGGCTTGCGCCGGATGCGAGAGCTGCGACACCAAGCAGCAGGACAAAACGAAGCCACAGCGGCAATTTCAGCGAAACCATGCCCGTACCCCCCAGGACGCGGAGCGATTGCCGCCCATCATGCCGCGATGAAAGGCGCTGATATTCCAGATGCCGACATCGTCTGCCATGATCATGACGGTGTTGGGCTTTTTCTTGCTGGCGTCTGCGATGCTGCGGTCGCGCCGAACGCAAGCGGAAGCGCCATCATCGCTGTTGCGAGACATCTGCTCTTGATCATCGTTGTATCCTACCCTTCCAGAAATGGCTGTCCGATGCTCACGATCCGCTGGCATCTCTGACGATGCATCTGAACCCGACGTAGATCGTCGACGTGTCGACCGGCTGTGCATGACGCGCGGCCGGCCGATAGTGGCGGCAGCAGTTCGGCGCGCACAAATGCGAGCCGCCCTTGATGACTTTGCGGGGATTTGCGGGTGGCAGGGGTCGTAGCTGCCAGCCTCCGGCCCGTCGCGCGGGTTTTCCGGAATGCAGCACGCTTTCGGTGCGTCGCCGGGGTGCCCGGTTGAATACCAGTCGGCCGTCCAATCCCAGACATTGCCGATGATGTCGAAAGGGCCAAAACCGTTCGGGGCAAACGCGTCGATCAGGCGGGCTGAAGACGAGTGAACTCGCCTTGAGCATGTGCGGCAGCGCTCCCGGATAATCTTTCGGATCAGGTGCAATCTCGGCAAAGGTGACGTAACCGGTCGCCTCGACAAACTCGCGAAACTGCCGGTTGGTCACCGGCGTACGATCGATCCAAAAGCCGTCGACAGAGACGCGATGAACCGGCGCATCTTCCGGATAATGCCCGTCCGATCCCATGCGGAACGTGCCGCCGGGAATCAGCAGCAAGGTGCCGCGCTGCAGGTCAGCAACCGACAAAGACCTCGTTTCGGCGAGACTCATGAGGCGTTCGATCGTGTTCAGATCGCGCAGCATTTTTCTCTCCCTGGCCGGAGCACCACGAAGTTTTGCTGTCGATTAAATTCCATACCGGCGCCCTCGAGAGAGCCGGCAGCCAATTGAGCGTCGAATAGATTCTGAGCGATTTAAGATTATCGTCCGAAAGACATCAGCGGCTCGAACGATTGTCTGCTAGGAATACTGCACCCGATATGATACGGGGGGCAAGCGCGATTATCTTCGTGGTTGCGCAATGCGATAATGCTCTGACGGTACGTCAATCGGGCCAGGCGAATGCCGGTCGTAGTTGTCACCATCCGGCTCTCGTATCGAGACAAGATCAGTCTCCTGGAAAGTATATATCGTCATTCGACCGCCTGGCACTTTGGCATGCCGGAGGCCGATGCGGCCATGGCCTCCATTGAAGGAGCTGCATATGTTCAACCTGAGCCGATCGACTGCGTTGTGCGCCTTTCTGGCTTGCGGCGGGCTCCTCCTGCCTTCGCACGCGCAGGCCTTCGATTTGAACGGCGCTTGGGCGACGAGCGCCGACCAGTGCGGCAAGGTTTTCGTCAAAAAAGGTGATCAAATCAATTTTGCTCAGTACTCCGAAGAGTTCGGTGGCGGCTTTGTCGCGGCCGGAAGCGAAATCAAAACGAAGGCCGCCCGATGCGCGGTCAAGTCGCGGAAAGAGACGGGTGACACTATCGATCTTCATGCCGCGTGCGCTTCGGAAATCATGGCGTCGAGCATTCATCTCCGAATAAAAATCCTCGATGACAACAGCTTGTCCCGTGTTTTCCAGGATCCGGATCTCGAGGGAATGGAAATGAGTTTCTACCGTTGTTCCATGTAGAGCTTCGATTTCCGCCTTGGGTCATTTTCGGCGGTATCAGCGGAGATTGTCCGCTGGCTGATGTCCGCTTCTGCCCGGCAAACGTCCAACCGGGGCGTGGCGTAAGCGTTGCTTCTGGCCAGCCTCCCTGTGATTCAAGCTTCCAAACTGGGGGCTCGAATCATGCGCTACGAATTCGCCGATCATAAATGGATCGCCATCAAGCCTATGCTGCCGAACAAGTCCCGTGGCGTCCCTCGGGTTGACGACCGCCGTATTGCGGTCAGTGCGAATGTTGCCGAGGATTTATCGCTTCAGCATCAAGAACGTCCAGATATGTCGCTCTTCCGCATCAGGCTCACGACATTGACGCAACCACATCCAGCATCACCTCCGTCGCGCCGCCGGCAATGGAGAGGACGCGGGCGTCGCGCGATACGCGCTCAATCGGGCTCTCCCGCATGACGCCCATGGCGCCGTGGAACTGCACGCAGGCATACACCACCTCGTTGACGAGTTCGCCGCAGATGGCTTTCAACATCGAGATCTCGCGCATGCAGTCATCGTCCGCCGCCATGCGCCAAGCGGTGGCATAGAGAAACGCGCGGCTTGCCTCAACCTTCGCAGAATGCATCGCAAGACGCTGACGGATCGCCTGCATGTCCCAAAGGACGCCTCCGAATGCGCGGCGAGTTTTCACGTATGTGAGGGTCATATCGATCGCTGCCTCGGCCGTTCCTATCGCCATCGCGGCGAGGACCAGGCGCTCGTTCTGCAAGTTGCGCATGATGGAGTAGAAGCCTTGTCCCTCCGCGCCGAGCACGTTCTCGGCAGGAATGCGGCAACCGTCGAAGACGAGCTCGGCCGTATCGGAGGAGCGCCAGCCGAGCTTGTCCAACTCGCGGGCGACGCTGAAGCCTGGTGTGCCCTTCTCGACCAGGAACATCGTGATCCCGTTGCTCCCTGCCGCGAGATCAGTCTTGGCCGCAACACAGTAGAGGTCCGCGCAGACGCCGTTAGTGATGTACAGTTTCGTACCATCGAGCACGTAGGAATCGCCGTCTCGGCGCGCACGCGTGCGGATGGCCTTCACGTCCGAGCCCGCATCTGGCTCGGTGATGGCGATCGCGGTGATCACCTCGCCGCTCACAATGCGCGGCATCCAGCGCGCCCGTTGGGATTTGGTCCCGTCGTGAAAGACATAACTGGAAGCCATCTCGGCATGAACCAGCATTGCATCCGCGGCGCCGCCATAAGTCGAGCGCCCAAGCTCCTCTGCGAATACCGTCGACGCGACCGCGTCCATCTCGGCACCACCGTACTCGGCCGGATAGCGGATGCCGAAGAAGCCAAGTTCGCCCATGCGAAGCAGGACCGGACGCGGAACGCCGCCCTCCTCTTCCCAGCGATCCGCACAGGGCTTGATTTCCTCCTCGACAAAGCGGCGGACCTGGTCCCGTAAGAGCTCATATTCCGCCGCCGCCCAAGGCAGCTCCGGTCCTTGTACCGGTACCCAAGCTTTGTCCATCATCGTTATCCGCTCTGCTATGAGTCCAACGCTCGAGGTCCAGACCGTATCGGCGCCCTTGAGACCATTTACGGCCCTTCCGGTGGACTAGAGTTCGATTTCCTCTCGCGGTCCGCCCGAGAGTGAAGCAGCTCTGGAATCGACCACCCAGCGCATCCCGTCGATCACTTCCGCCAGTTCGGCCACGGTGGGGCGCTCGAACAGATTGCGGAGCTGCACGTCGACGCCGAAGATCTTTCGCATGCGCGCCACCGCTCTCACGACCAGGAGCGACTCCCCGCCCAGGTCGAAGAAGTTGTCGTGCCGTCCGATCGACTTGACCTTGAGGAGATTGCACCACAGGGCAGCCAAAGTCTTCTCGGTCTCTGTTGACGGGGCAGCGAACTCGTGCGCCGGCTGAATGCTGTCCGCCGTCGGCTCGGGAAGCGAGGAGCGGTCGATCTTGCCGTTGGACGTGAGCGGCATCCGATCGAGGCAGACATAGTGCGCCGGAATCATGGACTCCAGGAGTTCTTCGGCAAGGTGGGCGCGTAGCTCCGCCACGGTCAGAGGTTTCGAGGAGACATAGTAGGCTACAAGTCGCGTGATTGCGCCTTCCTCAGCATTTCCCACTGGAGTGGGAATGGCAACGACCGCGCATTCCTGAACGTGGGGCTGCTTGAGAAGTCGCGCTTCGATCTCACCCAGCTCGATACGCGTGCCACCTACCTTCACCTGATGGTCCGCGCGGCCGAGAAATTCCAGGCGCCCTTCCGAGTTCCAGCGGGCAAGATCGCCGGTCTTGTACAGCCGCAGCCTCGAAAAGCCATCTCGGGGATCCGTAGCCGTGCGGAACCGCTCCTCGGTCAGGTCGGGGCGATTGAAATAACCTCTCGCAAGACCATCGCCTGCGATGAACATCTCGCCGATGACGTTGGGGCCGGTCGGCTGATATTCCTTGCTGAGGACGTAAATTCCCGCATTGGCGGCCGGAACGCCAATCGGCACCGATGCAGAGCGATCCTGGTCCACGTCAAACCGATGAATCATGCAGCCTACTGTGGCTTCGGTTGGTCCGTACTCGTTGTAGATCTCGACAGGATGAGGGATGGCTTTCGTGATGTCGCGAGCCAACTCGGTCTTGAAGTCCTCCCCGCCTACAATGAACTTGCGCAATCTCGTGGCCTCAAGATTGCGGTCGCGGATCATCGCAAGATGCGCCGGCGTCAGCTTGATGATATCGACGGCATTGTCGTCGACCACCTTGAGCACGACCATGTTCTTCACCCCCGGATCGCCAAGATAGACCACGATCCGGCCGCCCGTGATGAGTGGCGCGAAGAGCGTTGTGACGGTCAGGTCGAAGGCAAGAGATGAGAAAAGTGGCCATGCGAGAGGCTGGCCGGAACTGTACATCCGCGCGGCCCACCATATGTAGTTCACCAGGCTGCGGTGCTCGATCTCGACGCCCTTGGGAGTGCCAGTCGAGCCTGAAGTGAAGATGATGTAGGCGACGCCATTCGATTTGGCGGCGGACGGCCAGGCCGAGGCTGGCTGACTCAGAATCGAGCCGAAATCGGCATCGAGCACGAAAATGTCGGCAAGCTCCGGGGGGATGGCGGATTGCAGACGCGCCTGCGTGATCGCCACCGGCGTTTGCCCAGCAGTCCCGTTGGAAATGTCCTTCAGGATCGTAGCAATGCGCCCTTTCGGCGTCGCCGCATCAAGCGGGACGTAGGTTGCGCCGGCTTTGAGGACGCCCAGGATCGCGACAACGACTTCGATGGAGTGCTCCATGAAGACAACGATGATCCGACCCGGCCCTACGCCCTGTGAGCCCAGATGCGCGGCCATCTGGTTGGAGCGTTCGTCGAGCTGCCGGTATGTCAGCATTGCATCGCCAAAGCGGATCGCTTCAGCATCAGGACTCAGCGTCACTTGATCATGAAAGAGATCGATGATTGTCCTGTCCGATGGGTAACGCGCCGACGTGGCGTTGTAATCGACGACGAGCGCCCGATGATCGGCATCTTGCAGCGGAGGAAGCGCCACGCTCTCCGCCACGATAGGTAGGACCTCATTCATGAAATGCGCTCCCATCCGGCAAGTTTAGCAATCGGATCACGTCAATCTCCGAGCTTCTGGGTTGCCTGGCGATAAAGCGCTGCGACGGCAGGTGCGTCAGGCTCTTCCAGCATGGAGACTTCGTCGCAGTCGTCGGGGCCGAAATAGAATTCGGCATCGGGCGCCACGAGCCGCCATCGATGAGGTGCTGCGCCCGATCGCAGCCAGGCCTTGTTCGGAAGGAATATGCACACGCGGCCTGAGTACGGAGTCGGAGTGTACCGCCGAAATGCCGCCATCGCCGTGGATTTGAGCAGAGCTCTGCTGGCTAGCACCGGATCGGCCGTGACAGGCTCCTTGCGAACGAGGGGCATGAAGGCGCGCTCGCGCAGGCGACTGCCGAAATATCGGAGACGAGCGCCCAATGTCGGCAACTTCGCCATCGATCTCCGGACCGATCGGATCGTCCCCCAGGCCGTGAAGTACAGCAGACGCAGCAATTCCCGATGGGTGGCGGGGTGAAGAGGACCAAAGAGAGCGACGCACGGAACTTCCGCTCCGCGTTTTGTGAGGATTTTGGCCAATTCGAAGGCTGTCGGACCTCCGGAGCAGTATCCAGCGATGATGTACGGACCAACCGGCTGAAACTGAACGATCTGGCGAGCGAAGTACTCGGCGATATCCTCGACGCGGTCCATCGGCTCGCTCTGTCCATCGAAGCCAGGCGGTTGAAGCGCGTAGAACGGTTGATCGCCACCCAGGTGCTTCGACAGGTCCGAGAATGAGAACGGTGCTCCGACATGCCCCGGTACAGCGTAAATGGGCGTGCGCGTTCCGCGCGACTGCAGTGGAATGATTGCAGGCTGCTGTGTGGCCGCGGCGGTGGCCATGTTCAGAAAGGCGATGATCTCGCCCTTTCGCCCCTGCAATTGATCGCGAAGCTCCGCCGTCATCGCTCCAGCCGGTGCGCTGCACCGGAGCCGATCGCCCTCGACCCAGACCTTGATGTCCTTGACCGCGAGGTCTGCGAGCAGTTCCGAAAACTGCGTCACCTGCGCTTGCATAGGCTATTCCCGTGTTCTCGACTGCGACCGCGAGGTATCTAGAACAAGCGCGGCTTGGAATGAACTTGCGTGCCTTCCAACAGGTGGGCTGGGCTCCCCGCTATACTCAGTGAATGATTACATCGCGGAAGCTCCAGTCCGGACGACCATTCATTTCCGAACAACCACGCTCCCGAGATACCCCGTTTTAGGTACGAAACTTCGGACAACCCAATCCTTTTCATCCGAAGTGCTAGGGTATCCCAAGCCGCATCCCAGCCCCTTGGAAATAGCCTCCAGCCGGGTCCAACGCCGAAAGAAGCCTTCCAGCTGGTCGTCCGGACCGAGGGCAGCATAAGACTTGTAGTCGGAGGCGGAAAAGCACAGCGCGGCGATCTCGTCCGCTTCGGGCACGGGGAGAACCGCCTCGATGTCCACTCCGACCTCTCGCCCGGTCGAGAGGGCAACGACTGCCACACTTGCGGATCGAGAGACGCTGAAGTGCAAATCGCGAGAAGGCATGCGGTGTGAGAGCTGGGGTTTACCAAGCTGCCCGTATTCCAGCTCGACATCGGACGGCGAGACTCCGAGTCTGGAAGCGAGGATCTGGCGCAGCTGTCCACGGGAAACAATAAAGCGGCGGCGATCCCGCTCCGACTTCAACCCATCAGCGCGCCTGCGTTCCACCTCGTTGAGGAAGACGCCCATCCCGCGAACGACATCCTCCCTCACATCGAGCATGCATGCGAGAACCTCCAAGCAATCACCCTTGAGAACCGGCGCTATGATCCCGGCCCTCAGCTCAACTCCCTTATCAAGGAGGCTCGAAAAGGACGCTGGCGGCTCGATAAAAGTCCGACTGACGTTGGGTTCGGCGGGCTGCAACAATCGGGGCTCCGAGCGGGCCAAGGCAACACGAAAATTCTGGCTCAAAGCCAACGCGCCAAGACCATCGGCCCCGCCCGCGCCGGAAAGTCGGGTAAGGTCGAGCTCAGGCCGGTCAAGCGTCATACGTGGATTCCGATCGCAGGAGCGCTCGTGCGCACCGGAGCATTCTTTCTGGAGCGGCAGCTCCCATTCACGCGGATTTCTTCGATTGAACAATCACGTAAGCGCGAACACAAGGAGCCCTGATGGATATTTAGAAGTATGGATGGGCTACATCGAAAGGCATAGGCCCCTGACGTGCGTGCGCGCTTTGGCTTCCTGCCTAATTGTCGCGCTGACGGAGATCGCGCCTGTCTTGGCTAGTCACTGTGGAACGACTCAATCGATCCCGAAATGCCCCATTTGGGGCATGCCCTGGGACAAAGCGTGCCCGCGAGGGAGCCGATATGATGCGACGGACGTGGAATGGCGCCATCGACAGTCAAGCGCGAACCAATGGGCGAAACGGTGCTTCCCATCACCGCTCATCCGACACCCTGCGTACCCGCGCGCCAGGTCGGCCGATATCGTCCTAAGTCAAAGGCTTGCGTGCTAATCGGAAGGCAAGCCGTTTTGCCCTGCGTATGAGACCGCGAGCGTAGCAAGAGCCGTCCTGTTGCCGATCTCGAGCTTGCGAAAGATGTGGTGGAGATGAACCTTGATGGTGCCGTCAGTTACTTTCAAACGACGGCCAATCTCCTTGTTTGACAATCCCTCCGATACCAGACGCATGATCTGACGCTCCCGGTCCGTCAGTACGGCAAGATGCTTCTCCAAAATCGCGGACTGCCCAGAAGAGATAGCGACCTCGCTCGAAGGCGCAGGCAGCATCCTGTGGCCGTCCGCGACTTGCCGCAATGTCTGCAGAAGAGTTTCGGGCTCCTCGTCATTCAGGATGACGCCAAAGGCGCCCACTTCTGCCAACATGGTAAGGTCGCGATCCTCAACGGAGTTTGCAAGGAACACGAGCCGAACCGTGGGACTCCGGGAAGTTGCGATATCGAGCAATGCCTGCCCAAAAATGTCAGGCATCGATATGTCCAAAATGGCGATATCGGGCACGAGAGCCCGGATTGCTTTTAAGCAACTCGCACTATCGTTGCATCGAGCAGCAACCCTGAAGTCACGTTCTGCTTCCAGCAGACAGTTCAGACCCAATAAAACAACGGGATATCTACTAGCAATGACCACACGACTGAAATGCATTTCCGGCCAATCCTCAGTCCCCCCAGTTCAAATCGGCACCCCAATATCGCTCCAAGCTACTTCAATTTGGGGCATTCGAGTGAAATTTTGTCATCGCGGCCAGAGTTCCGCGATTTACAATCTTAAATAGCATCAGAGGACTGAGATAGCCCAGAGCGAGCGTTGCTCCGCAAGTCCCGGAAATCACGCCCATAGAACACCGGCCTGAATATTACGGGCGACATCCCAGACAACGTCTATAACCAACGGTATATAGGGATATTGGGGATTAGCATCTAATATTAGTAAATCTTTTGACGCATGCTCAGGGCTTTTTTCGCCCCAAGTTTCTGTCCAAGCGACCGGAATTTGAAGAAGCAGTTTTCAATGCGTCAGTGTTTTGGCTTGGCAAGCCACCCAAGAAACGAGTCGGGTTAAACCGATGAGCCTGTTTCATATTTTGTAGCGTCCAGGAGAGTTCCATGAGACGACAATATTCTTTTTCTATTGTGCTTGGTGGTGAAAACAGTCTTCGCAAAGAAGGTCTCGCCAGAATTCTAAATTCCGAAAATTTCCAAGTCTTTGCTTCAATTTCCGATGCCGACGGTTTGCCTGGCAAAGCCAATGTGGAAGGTGCTTCAGTTTGTCCGGCACTCTTCCTGATCGTTCATAGCGGCGACGATTTCGGTCCTACACTCGAGCAGATCGAGTGTTTCAAGCGCCGTCACGCGGATGGACGCATTGCTGTCGTTGCAGACCACTACCGACAGAGCGAGTTGACTGCTGCGATCCGAGCCGGCGCCACCGGCTATTTCATCGACGTGATGAACTGCGATACGTTCATCAAGTCCATCGAGCTCGTCATGATGGGCGGAACGGTATTTCCGACCGACTTCTTGACCTCCGCTCTTGATATGGAAAAGCGTGACGCGGACGGTGTCCCTCCACGCCTCGATGATGGTCATGCCATGGCGAACGGGGATAGCAGGCTCGCACAGCAGCTTTCGCCGCGAGAAATCTCTATTCTCCAGTGTCTGATCGAAGGCGATTCCAACAAGTGCATCGCACGCAAGATCGATATCGCGGAAGCCACGGTGAAGGTTCACATCAAGGCGATCCTTCGCAAAATCCGTGTTCAGAACAGAACACAGGCGGCGATCTGGGGGCTGAACCATCGACCGGCAGCTCGGCCATCAAGCGCGACGACGTACCCGGCCGCTGACGCAACCGAGCGTCTCCTCCCACCCAAAAGAGAACTTCCCAAAATCGCGAGGACAGGGCGGCCCGCGCCGCTCGGTTCAATTGACCATGCGGTGAACTACTTCGAAGTGCCACTTACAAACGGCCACCCCCGCAAGGATATCGGTTCGAAAGCCGACGGGGCGATCCGACTGCGGAAATAGCCGAAATTGGTTCGGCCACCCACCGGGAAGCTCTCGGCCGGATAGCTCGAGCTGGAGTCCGCGCCACATCGATGGATGCGGCACCCATCGATGTGGCGATCGGCACCATTGGTGCCGGCCGCTTTGGTGTCAGCGCAAACGCTCGACGCGGGCGTTGGCAGGACAACTACAAATATCTGGTGATCGAGCGCGTGTCGTCTTGATTTCGGTCTATCACCGCGGGCTGGAGTCGTAGTCGCGATCCCAGATTTCGCGGGCAGACGCGGAATGGAAATGGAATCAGAATGATCCTGTTGACCGGAGGCGCCGGCTATATCGGGTCACATATCGCGGTCGCCCTGCTCGACTCCGGGCTAGATGTCGTTGCGATCGACAATCTCTGCAACAGCAATCGCGCATCGCTCGAACGGGTACAGGCCATCTGCGGGCGATCGCTCGTATTCCGGCAGATCGATATCTGCGATGAGGAGGCGGTTTACGAGATCCTTCGCACTCACGGCGTGACCGCGGTAATTCACCTCGCCGGGCTCAAGGCGGTCGGCGAGTCCAGCACGCAGCCCATGACGTATTACCAAAACAACGTCGTGGGGACGATGCGGCTCGTGTCGGCGATGGCGCGTGCCGACGTGAAAACGCTGGTCTTTAGTTCGTCCGCAACGGTTTACGGCACGCCCGCATACCTGCCGCTAGACGAGAGGCATCCCGTAGGCCCAATAAATCCGTACGGCCGCACAAAGTATTTTGTCGAAGAGATTCTAAAGGATCTCCATGGGTCCGACAGCGATTGGCGGATCGCCATCCTGCGGTACTTCAATCCCGTTGGCGCACACGAAAGCGGGCTTATCGGAGAAGACCCTCTCGGCGTGCCAAACAATTTGTTGCCACTTGTGGCGCAAGTAGCCATCGGGCGACGTGAGAAGCTGCAGGTTTGGGGAGATGACTACGATACTCCGGATGGCACCGGCATCCGCGACTTCATTCATGTCGTCGATCTTGCATCCGGACATCTGAGCGCCTTGAGCGAGCTGAGACACCCCGGCATTCTGACCGTCAATCTCGGAACGGGAAGCGGCAGCAGCGTCCTGGAGGTGATCAAGACGTTCGAGAGCGTGAGTGGCCGGCCAGTTCCGTATGTGATTGACCAACGCAGGGGCGGTGATGTCGCCATCTGTTACGCGGATCCGACGCTCGCTAAAGATCTGCTGGGCTGGACCTCAAGACGATCACTGACACAGATGTGTACAGATCATTGGCGCTGGCAGATGCAGAACCCGAATGGCTATCGCGGCAGCTAGATGGCGGGAGCCTCTCGGACCCGAATGGTCATCACCACGCCGGATTCCGCGAGGTCGTCGGGTGCTTCAGAGACCGCCGATCAACCTGCCATGGCCGTCATCGTCCGTCCTGTCCCTCGACGCCGACCACCGCGGTGTGGTCACTGGCGCTCGACGGCAATGGCTCGCTGTATGAGCCAGTGACCGCCGTAGACGCGGCTATGCCGCTCTCAGGTTGAGCCATAACCCGCCTCGTGATTTAGGCCAGATCTGTCGAGACGCTGGGCCCAGCCCTGATCCGCGCCTCGACCTACGATGACGTGCAAGCTCTCCGCATAAGTGAAATCAGTCCGGCGTGCCTAGCGCGGCCGATCATGCGCGCGTCGAGGCCAAAACGCGTCATTTTGAATTCCGGCGGGTTTCGATGAGTTCGCAAGTGACGCTGCACGACCACGCTGCGCCGGTGAAGCGATTGATGACTATTGCAGTGCTGAGGCCTGAACTCGACACAGAATAGACGCCGCCGCTCAGAAGCCCCGCGATTACGATCGCAAGCGAGATTATAGTCAGCCGATCCACAGTCCTCTCCAGGGATGCTCCAGGTCAAAGCGAGGTTTGACTGCTTTCAGGAAGTTTTGCTGACCTAATATGCGGTACTCATTTTGGTAATCGAATATGAAGGACACCAAACAACGAGGCTGACGGCTGGGAAACGCGCTTCACTTGCTGCGGATCGCCGGCAAATGTTTTGCTTCAGTATCGCCTCAGGGCCTTGCTGTTTCGCCTCGCGAAGAACTGAAGAACGCTTCAGGGACTGCTCGTGCCGGCACGACCACCGGTTCAGGCGCAGCTACCTTTGTGGCATTGCGAGTGAACAGAATATCCGCGATCGACTTGGTGGCTCGTAGAGCGAAAGCAAGGAGAAGAGCGGAAACCACACGGGCGGCTCGAATACCGCGAGAACGGGTCTCACATGCGAACCCGCTAGGCGAAGAGCGACCGGTTTGCCTGAGGTGCCACGTAGGAGAACCGGCCCGGCGCAGACGAACCGCGAGCGGGCCGGTAGTCTCTCAGCTCTGAGGCTTGGTCAGAAACGAGTTCTGTGTCCAAGCAGTGCCGCTCATGGCTACAGCGATCATACCGCCATTGGCCCCACCGGAGCCACCCGCCAGATACTGGTTCAGCAGCGCAAAGCTGCTGCTTGCCTGAGACGTGGCGGCCGCGCCTTGATCTCCCCAACCACTGGCGGCTGTGCCTTGATCTCCCCACCAACCGGTCGTCTGCGGCGCGCCGGTTGCCAGCGTACCGGTGTCAAATCCGAAACGCGAAAAATCCGGGCTTGGCACGCTTGCAGTGGTTGCGCCGGCCGCTGGCGTCGACCAACCGGATGTCGGCGCCATTCCCATGGCGGCCAGGACACCCGGGTCGGCCGTTGCAGCAGCTGCCGCCGGGGCGGCTATCGCGGCCGCAGGCGAAGCGGTGTCCTGCGCTACAGCCGGCGCGACAATGGTGGTCGGGCTGGTGACCGTAGTTGGCGTGGTGGTCGTGGTCGGTGTGGTTGGCTGTGTCGGAGTTGATGGCGACGTGACAGTCGCCGACGATCCCGTCAACAGCGTCATGTTTCGGTAATCGACCGCAACAGTCTCGGGCGCCGTCGACCGATAGATCCCGTATTCCCAATTGGTGCCGACCCCGTAGCCTAAGGGACCGCTGTAATTCACGACCTGTGTCCCGTTGATCGAGACCTTCAAATACCCGCCACCGGTGTTCGAAACGTCGGCCTGTATTTGAATGTTGTTGTACACACCCGTCTGGATCGGATTGGGGTCAGTCCAGAGTGTGAGCATCTGCACATTGCCGGCCCCGTTGCTCGGATCCTGGCCCGGCTGGACATATCTGGCGACGACCTGCAGATGATCGCCGACAAGCTGGATCGCAAACGGCGGCGAGGTGCCCACTCCGCTCGCGTTATCATCATTGTGCATCTGTCCGACGATGAACCAGCCATCTGCCGTATTCGTGAATGACCCATTGGGGCCATTTGCCTCCAGCATGAACTGATAGTTCAAGTTGAGCGGCGTGCCGCCGGGAATGTTGACCGCGGCTGAAACCTCGGAGCGGTCGACAGATGAGCTATCGTACCAGGCATGATCACCCTGCTGGACTTGGAAGCGCAGAGTTTGTGGGTCAGGATTGGTCAGGCTGTAGCTCGTGCTCGCATCCTGCACTCCGTAGACGTCGCCACCGATCGAAAACCTCGTCATCGGTGTGGAAGAAAACGATGCAATTGTCCCGGTCGTATCCAATTCAGGCCTCCGTGGGTCGCAGAGATGCTTCTCTTTTGACGCTTACAAGGGAATTTACGGCCGCGCATCGCGAAGGCGCGCGACATACCACGCGCTCGCAACGCCTTGCGCCACGAGCGGATTTCAATGCATCACAGGATCAACTGCGTGCACATTCCAATGCAGTGCGAATCGCCCATCCCCAACTGCTGAGTTGGTAGTTAATTAGGGAGTATGGCAAAAAAAGTGAGCTAGCATGGCGACAATGAGAAGCGCGGCTCATGCCTGCCGTTAGGCTAAAATTCCGCGGATAACCGAGAGGCCCGAGCATTTCCCGCGGTGGCCGGTGCCAGCGCTGAAGCAAGCTCAAGAGCGGGATCCACACACTGCCATGTCGCGGTAGTTGCGTAGATAACGTCAATGAAGTCGGCGCTGTGATCACCTTGGAATAACAATCTGTCGGCCGCGACATATCGTGTCGCGGTAGTGTCCCCCTGCCGACGGTCGTACACCAGCAACGCGACGCATCGCAGCGTCGTCGAACTAGCCGGGGCCGAAAATCATATACAGCAGCATCGTGCCCACAACGGCTGTCCAGCCGATCGAAGCGGCAACGGCCCACACCTGTATCGGCATTGGACGGTCCTTTGCAATTCAATGAAGCAAAACGAAGAGGCCGCTGGCGCTGGACAGCGACCTCCTGGACCCGATCTCAAATGAACGTCTTGGAAATAAAATCGCCGCCGAAGGTCCGTCATTATTAGACGACGAATTAGCAATGACGTGAAGCCCAAGCACGTCCGATACCCAACGAAACTATTGAGGCGTTGCGAGATCGACACACCATTTGTAACGAACTCCTTCGGCCGGGTAGTGACGCTCAAGTCGGCATGAAAACGACAACGCCCGCCCCTCGAATGGATCGCCGGGTAGTAGAGCACGCTCGAGCACCGGAGCCCGTCGGGGAGAGAATCTCGACCGGCTTATGCTGCATCAGAACAAGGACATGCTGGCCGAACACTGGGACGGCTTACAACACGCCGAGGTCGCGATGGCTCGAACATCGCAAGAGCAGAGCCAGACCGGTCTTCTCGCATGAAAAGGCGCCAGCACCGACATCACTGCCCAAGCTGGTGTCAAAGGTCCGGAGACGCGCAGCGCTCGTCCCCTGGGCCTTTCTGCAAAATCTGCCCTTTGCCAGGGCAATTCGCAATTTGTCCCATTTGGCGCCCTCTTGGCGCCGTCTTGGCGTCTCAGAACACCTTCCTCCCGAGAACTTTTACGCGCTGTTAAAGCTTGGAATCGTAAGTTCCGGGTGAGGATCTGTCGAGGGAAAGCGCATGGGACGATTACGCCACCGCGTGGTTCAGAGGGATACTCTCGAAGCACGGCTCGCAGAGCGAGCCAGAGAGCTACGGAACGAGGCCGCGGCTCTGGCCCCCTGTGCCGCCAAGGAAGCGCTGATAAAGCTCGCCCGATACGCAGAGACAAGTGCACACTTGAACGGGAGGCTGCCCTCGCCGGGACTAATGCCCAATTGAGTGGCGGAAAATAATCCCAGGACTACAGAATAAGGCCGCCTTATTAGGCGGCCTTATTCATTTAGTTTCTCGGTACTCTACGGCGAAGCTTCATAACCTACGTTGGTCGCGCCTACCTCAGCCTCTGGCTTGGCATGACTGCTTTGCCGAGGCGAGCGGCGCTGTCAGCTCTCCGCGAATTGCTCAGGATTTCTGCGTGTCAAGCAGGCTAAACCGCACGACTTCAATACAGGCACTCGTGGTTGGCTCGTTTCATTCTGTAAAGAACACGACGCCAACCCATACACCTCTTCGCCAGACGACGTTGCACGAGTAAGTCTTGCTAGGTGGAACGATAAGCGTGAAGTGGTCGGGAAGAGGTGATGGCGGATCATCCACCTTCAGCGCCGCACCGTTCTCCGTGATGTCACCAACGATACAGCACAGCGCCAAGTCACCAAGCCTGATCAAGGCATTATCCAGCGATGGATTACGCACAGACTTTCGCCTGTCGGGAAAAGCAATCATTTCCGAGCCGATCAATAACCAATGTAAATTTGAACGATGCTGCGGGAGAAAGATTGCGCTTCTACTAACGATCGAGGCGCCGCGACCAATTCGAAGCCGGCGACGCAGCTTTGCGCTGTGAGCCAATTGGAGCCGCAGCCGACCAGCCCCCCGCCCCTGCTCTCTCTTTCTGCAGATGCCACCTCTTGCCCGCGATGGAGAGAATTCGACGCCCATAGCGTGCACATGCCACGAATTCGAACTAGCCGCCGCCCGGTGGCGCACCCTTAGAACTGGCCCGATTCAAAATCGATGCCCTCCAGTCGACCTCGAGACCGAACACCTAGCCCTTCAAGGCCAGAAAACTGTTGCGCTTCTGATGGGCGGGCTGCCAGCCGCTGCTCCGCCGAAAAGAAACAGCCCCGATCTGGGCGATAGACCGGGGCCGTTACCGGGGTGCAAGGCTTGCGGCCTGAACTCACCCCGTCGGAGTTACACGGGGTATTGTTGTTCCAATGATGGTGCGCCAATGGCCTAATCCGCTCCCGCGAGTGGCCTAACTTGGACAGCACCGACCGGGGCGCGGTCCGTATTTCAGCCGCCGTACTCGAGTGGTTGAAAGCTGCATTTGCGCGGGGATGTAAGGTCGCCTCACTTGGCGGCCTCTTCATTGTCGCGGCCAGGCGACGACTGGATCCTCGCGGGCGTCGCCAAGGTCAAAAGCGCCTACGGTGGAGCAGGCAGCGACGTCCGTCACGCGGCGAGCCCTAGCTCAGGGGGAGCTGGGCTAGGTGGTGTGGACTCTAAGGATTCCCTTTTAGGCGCAAATCAGATTCAAGACTGCTTTTGGGGAGGCAGTCTTGGGTGTGATGGACCGTTTGGTATTGAGCGACGCGGCTTGGGAGCGGATGGCGCCGCTGATCATAGGTCGCCCCGACCAGAAGGGCTCCACTGGGCGCGACAATCGGATGTTCGTGGAAGGTGTACTTTGGATTGTTCGCACGGGCTCTCCCTGGCGTGATCTCCCGGAGGCGTTCGGGGATTGGAACAGCGTGTTCCGGCGCTTCAGTCGATGGAGCATCAAGGGCGTCTGGTGGCGGATCTTCGAGGCGATGTCCGATGATCCGGACTTCGAATATCTGATCGTCGATTCCACCATCGTCCGGGCGCATCAGCACGCCGCCGGCGCCAAAAAAGGGGGTCTGAAGATCAGGCGATCGGCCGCTCGCGCGGGGGGCTGAGCACCAAGATACATATGGCCGTTCGTGGCTTGGGATGTCCCGTACGGTTCGCGCTGACCGCAGGCCAGCAGGGCGATGCACCGCAAGCTGCCGCATTGATCGAGGGACTACCTGCCGAGGTCGTCATGGCCGATACGGCCTATGACGCCGATCATTTGCGCCAAGCCATCGCCGCCAAGGGCGCGCTCGCCGTCATCCCCAACAACCCGTCACGCGCACTCAAATACCCGCTGGACAAGCACCTCTATGCCCAGCGTCACCTCGTCGAATGCTGCTTCTCAAAGCTCAAGCAGTTCCGCCGCGTCGCAACCCGCTTCGAAAAGACCGCCCGAAATTATCGCGCCGTCGTCACTCTCGCAGCCATCGTCCTTTGGATGCGGTAAGTGTCCACACGACCTAGGGCTTCGGAGGTTGTAGCGGTGAACCTCGACCAGTGGCGCCAGGTCTGTCTCTTGAATTTCGTCACCAGGATTCTGCGATTGTTGCAGCGCGCTAATACCTTTGCGCCAAGAGGCGACGTGCTTTTGGATCCGTTAGTTAGGACTAGTTCAGAATGGCAATTTGCCGCAGGCATTTGCCGATTTACCTTGTCCGCAGTCGTGCGGATTGGCGGACAGCGACACCCCGGCCAAACATATCGTGCGATAAGGGACCGCCGCTCCAGCCTAGGGAGCGACGGTCCCGCCCAATTGCGGAGCGATCAGCTCACTCGAAACAGGTTGAATTCGGAATAGCAACGCTCACTATCGCGAAAGCAAAATTGAGGCCCGCGTTGACCAATCGAGACGGCACGCTTGACCGACAAACCATCACGGGTTTTTGCGGGATTGAGACTTCCGATGACGGACTGGCATTTATAGTTGATGTTGACGCCGATCATGGCTCGGCAATTTGGACGATTCCCTACAAGCATGCGATCTGGTTGGCCCAAGCGATACTAGAGATATCGCCTGTCGCAGTCGGCAGACAAACCGCCGGCGGCTCTGTGGAAGGGACCAATCTCGTCGGCGAGCGTCTCAACGTCGAGAGAGTTCGCGTGCTTGTGAAGGTCCGCTCCGACCATGCTGCGATCTCCGCTCAGGGCGCCTGGTCATCCGACAAAACACCGGGCACCACAATTCTGATGGTCGACAAGTCGATCGCCGCAGATTTGGTCGAGCAACTCGGAGCGTTCCTGGCCTCGGTCGAAGCTCTATCCCGACCATCGTAGTCGTTCTATCTCACAATTGCGGAAATAGCGCGATCGAAGCGCGATAGCTGCCAGAGCGTATCGCGCCGGCCGCGCCGCCGCTTGCAGCACGTAACGGGCGGACAAGACTGTTGTTCAAGCCGAACGTTCGCACTCCGTAGCTCAATCGCGGCCCGGCCAAACTGGCGCGGCGCTATGGCAGGTCACGATGAGAGGGCACAGTCAAAGCCGTCAGACGCCCGGCCGGAGCGCCGGCGCCAGCCGAAAGCTGGCCGGTCACAGCCCCCTCGGCACAGTCGCGCCGAAGGCACAAGTCGCAGGAGTGGGTAACCAGAAAGGGTCCGCACATAGGTCGAATTCCAGATATAGTACCGCCATCCGCCGGCCGAGGCGACGGTCACAGACGCCCAATGGCGTGGCCGCCAGAAGGATTCGTGTGTGAGCAGGGCCGCCCGATCATGGGATTATGCGCGATCATTGCAGCAGGATCCTTGTTCTCTCATCAAAGCGCGCTTGCGGTCCTCTGGCGTTGAACAAGAATGAGCATGCCCGATGCCGTCACCGATGTCAGCCTGGAAGCTTTGGAGAGCATTGCCTGGCTTGAAACCGCTTGGAAGGAGCTCGAAGCTCGGGCCAATCACTCGTTCTTCTTGTCTTGGCTCTGGATCGGCACTTGGCTACGGCATATTCCGGATGGCACGCAACCGCACGTCCTCGTAGCTCGGTCGTCAGGCAAGATCGTCGGGTTGGCGATCATCTGCCGGCGGAGAGCCTGGACACTTGGGCCGCATGCGCGGGCACGTTGGCTGCTCAATGAATCCGGAAATACCCTCTTTGACCGGTTGTTCATCGAGTGCAATAGCATTCTTGCAGAGCAACCGGAGACCATTATTCCGGCAGGCCTCGACGCTTTGACGTCCCGCTTGCGCCGCGCGGATCAGCTGGTGCTCTCCGGAATTGATGCGGACCTCGAGTTGGCCGCTTGCCGCGCTGCGGGCAAGGCTGGGCTCGTTAGCGAGGTGAAACAGGCTGATACGGCCTTGTGGGTTGATTTCGCCAAGACCCGTCAGCAAAAGAAGGACTACCGCGCCACACTGGGCCGCAGTACCCGCCAGGCCGTGAGCCGCGCCATGAGGTTGTACGCCGAACGAGGCCCCCTTGAATTCCGGATCATGGAAACGACGGCAGAGGCCCTGGCTGCGTTCGATCTGCTGAGCGACTTTCATCGGTCGCGATGGGGGCGCAAAGGCGCTTTCGCCAATCCGGGCTTCCGTCCGTTCCACGAGGACTTGATCGCGCGCGGAGTTCCCACAGGAGCGGTCCGCATCTCACGGACGCTGGTTGGCGATCAGACGGTTGGGGTCGTGTACAATTTCGTGCATGACGGCCGTGTCCTGAACTACCAAAGCGGCTTTCTTTACGAGAGCGATGGCCGCATCAAGCCCGGGCTCGTGAGCCACGTGTTGGCTATTGAGGACAGCATCTCACGCGGGGAAAGCGGCTACGACTTCCTGGCTGGTGGCGCTGGGCACAAGGCCCATCTTGCAAATAGCGAGTATGCGATGAAGTGGATCGCAATTGGCAGAGATGGTCCCGAACGCCACATCGAGGCCAAGCTCCGTGATGCGAAACGGACGCTGCGAACGATCGCTACGAACTTTCCAAAGAAGAAGCTGCGGCTCTTCGGAGCGGCGAATGCAAATTGAGATATTGGCCGCGGCAGCCTTCCGAACCGCCAGGCGCATGGAAAAATCGCAGTCTGCTCGCGGTTCAGGCATCCAGATCCGGCCATAGAGGCTCGTGCAGGCGCACTGGCCGCCGAGTTCGGACCCACGCTGTCGTGGAGGCCGCGATCCCTCAACCTGGTCCGCAGCAGCCTGATGGTCCGGGCGGCGTCTTCGCGACCGGAGATGCCGACTGCTCACATGTTGTCAATGGCCTGGATGTGTACGCCCTTCACTGCCCTTCCGGACGGATCATCCATACTCGCAAATTGCTGGGACCAGAGAAACGCGGTCGGGGTGGAACACGCGATCGAGGGACCGACGGGAACAGTTAGGCAGGCCGTCGGATTCTTGAAAATGCCGTCAAAGATGGTTCTATAGAAGTAGCCTTCTTTCGAAGTCGGCGTTTGCTTCGGAAAGCGCTTACCCGCCTCAGCGAACATCTGATCCGAGACTTTACCCTCGGCATGATTCCTCAAGCACTCAATCCAGCCGTACCCCACTCCGTCCGAAAACTGTTCTTTCTGACGCCACAAGATCTCCTGCGGCAACAGGTCGGTAAAAGCTTCCCGCAATATGCCCTTTTCGATCTTCGCGCCGGGGCACATTTTTTCGGCCGGGTCTATCGACATCGCGTAATCCAGGAACTCCTTATCCAGGAAGGGCACACGGGCTTCGACGCCCCAGGCAGCTGTCGCCTTGTTCGCGCGACAGCAATCGTACCTGCTCAGCGCAAAGAGCTTTCGAACAGTCTCCTCATGGAATTCTTCTGCCGATGGAGCCATATGGAAGTAGAGATAGCCACCGAAGACCTCGTCAGCGCCTTCTCCAGACAGCACCATCTTGATGCCCATTGCCTTGATCTTACGCGCCATGAGATACATCGGCGTGCCAGCACGGATGGTGGTGACATCGAAGGTTTCCAAGTGCCGGATGACATCGGGCAACGCGTCCAACCCCTCCTGCACCGTGAAAACAACTTCATGATGGACCGTGCCGATGTGAGCCGCCACCTTTCGCGCATACTTCATGTCGGGTGAGTTTTCCAAACCCACGGAGAAGGAGTGTAGTCTTGGCCACCAGGCCTCCTCGGTCTCTCCAGACTCGATCCGCTTGAAGCGGTGCCGTGCCGCGAGGGCCGCGATGAGGGAAGAGTCCAGCCCACCAGAAATAAGTACCCCGTAAGGTACGTCGCACATCATTTGCTGTTTGACAGCGGCTTCGAGTGAAGTCCGGAGTTCGTGCAACGACACCTTTTTCGTTGGAAATGCATGCGCCCACTCTGGATCATACCACCGGACAAATTCGTGGGTTTTGCCGCTATAGTAGTGTCCCGGCGGAAACTCCTGAATCGTCTCGCACACCCCGTCGAGAGCTTTCATTTCGCTGGCGACATAAGTTACGCCGTCGCCGCTCCATCCAATATAAAGCGGCACGATGCCGATGTGGTCTCGGGCGACGAGGAAATCACCGGTACGTTCGTCGAAGAGGGCAAACGCAAAAATGCCACTCAGCATTTTGCACAAATCCGGTCCGTACTCGTCGTAGAGATACAGGATGATCTCGCAGTCCGATTTCGTTTTCCAGGCGTGCGGCAGCTTCAGTGCGTCGCGCAAGGCGACATGATTGTAGATCTCTCCGTTCACAGCCAGCGCCCGACCCGCGGTGAGGTCGAGAAGGGGCTGGGCGCCGTGCTCTACGTCGACAATGGAAAGGCGTTCGTGCGCGAGCATCGCGCGTTCGCTGGAATAAATGCCACTCCAGTCCGGGCCACGGTGCCTAACCGTCTTTGCCATCTCCAGTGCCCGGCTGCGCGCCGATTCAAACGACTCTGTAAACTCGAATATGCCAACGAAGCCGCACAAGGTGATCAACCCTTCCGCATGCCGGCTGATCTATCTCACTACAATCAGCGCTAGCCTTGAACTGAAATGCCCAAGAGTGGCATTGAATTCGCTGGCCGAACAGCGCACCATCCGAAGTAACCAAAATGCGTTGAGAGGCAGCCTGGAGGCAGGCGTCGTGTTGCGCCCCTCAGAGCGGCGAGATCGGGCATACGGCGGACGATGCCGACGAACGTCCCGGTGGAGCGAGTGGCCCCGGCGTAGCGCAGAGATTGTTAGCGGCGGATACCTACGCCGTGTCCATGTGTCAGGGGTATCCGAACAGATCCAGTGACCTACGGGATGGTGGCTGAGGCCCCGCCTCGATTGCCCGCAGACGAGCATGCCTGGTCGCTGGGCCGCTGTGCGGCGATGCGCCGCCCCGGATCGCATCACTGGCGATCCGGGCCTTTCCGACCATCCGCATTGGGCCTGCGTGGCGCCCGGTACAGTCCGGCGGCACAAGGACCCGCCCGAGAAAGGCGGCTTCCTACCGTTCCCGCAACGCTTCGTGCCTATATCTCGCCAGCGGCGAAAGCAGGTAGCTGATGATCCTGCGCGTACCCGTCTTGATCTCGACCGTCACTGCCATGCCCGGGCCGAGCTTGACGAGCTTGTCCTCCACTTGCATGTGCGTCCGGTCGAGCGACACGCGCGCGGCATATTCCAGCTCCTGACCCTTCGGCTCGCTGCTGCTCGACGTGGCGCCCGACGGATGGTCATTCGACCCCTGCGTCCGGTCGCGCGTAATGGCATCCGTCGATACGCTGAGCACGTCGCCGTGAAGCAGTCCGTAGCGCGTGAAGTTGAAGGTATCGACCTTAATCTCCGCCGCCTGCCCCGGATGGACAAATCCGATATCGCGGTTGGAGAGCATGGCCTCGATCTCAAGTTGGCTCTCGCTCGGAACCACCACTGCGAGCGCCTGAGCCGGGGTCACCACGCCGCCCACCGTATGGACGGCGAGTTGCTGCACGACCCCGTCGACTGGCGCCGTCAGGCGCTGGAGCTTCGTGCGCCGATCCGCCTTGATCACCTCCTGCGCCGCGCTCGCAGCCTTCTGCTCGGCCTTCGCAAGAGCGTCATAGGTCGCACGGCGATACTCAGCGGAAGCCTTTTCCTTTGTTTCCTTGAGTAACGCGATCGCCGCATCGGCTTCGCGCAGTCGGCTCTTCTGCAGCACAAGATCCTGCTGCATGGCGACCAGCTCCTGATACTCGGTTAGATAAACGACCTTGGAAGCCAGAGCCTTTTCGACGAGGCCCTTGCGGATATCGACCCTCTCCTGCAGCACGGGAATGGTCGCTTCCAGCTTGGCGACGCTCGCCGATGTCGTCTCTCGTTCCGCCTCCTTCTGCCCCTGCTGCCGCTCGATTTCGGAAAGCTTGGCATTTTGCTCGGCGCGCTCGCTAATCAGGAACTGGCGATGCATCTCGATCTCGGCGGCGCTTGCGTTCGGCGGAGCACGGAACGCGGCGAGCGGATCGGCTGCGAGTGCCGCCCGTAATCTCGCTGCGTCGAGTTCGGCCGCAAGCAGATCGCTCTTCTGGCGCTCCTGATCGGCATCTGTCATCGTCGGGTCGAGCTCGATCAAAACGTCCCCGGCCTTCACGCTCTGGCCGTCACGGACCCGGATGGCACGGACGACACCCGTCTCGAACGGCTGGATCAGCTTGGTACGGCCGCCGGGCACGATCTTGCCGGTCGCGGTGGCGACGATATCGACGCTGCCGAGCGTCGCCCACAGCAGCGCGATGCAGAACATCGCGATGATGCTCGCTCCGATCGCACGCCCGATCGGTGACGGCGGCGATTCGGCGATTTCGAGCGCCGCCGGCAGAAATGCAAGCTCGTGCTCCCGGCGCCGGAGTTCGCGTTTCGGAAACGGGACGATGTTGCGGCTAGCGGACGTCATGGATACCGGCCTGCAGGTAATGAAGATTGGCGTAACGGCCGTTGGTCTGGATCAGCTCATCATGGCTGCCGTCCTCGACGATGCGGCCATGCTCGAGCGTGATGATCCGGTCGGCATTACGTACGGTCGATAACCGGTGAGCGATAACGATCACGGTCCGACCGGCGGAAATCCGCCTCATGTTCTGCTGGATCGCGCGCTCACTTTCGTAGTCCAGCGCGCTGGTCGCCTCGTCGAAAATCAGGATGCGCGGGTCGGTGATCAGCGCGCGCGCGATTGCGATACGCTGGCGTTGTCCGCCAGACAGGCTGCTGCCGCGTTCGCCCACGATGGTGTCGTAACCTTCGGGCAGTTCCAGGATGAAGTCGTGCGCGCCGGCCAGCATTGCCGCTTCGATGACACGTTCCATCGACATGGTCGGATCGGTCAGTGCGATGTTGTCCCGGATCGTGCAGTTGAACAGCACGTTTTCCTGCAACACGACGCCGATCTGGCGCCGTAGCCAGCTCAGGTCGACCATTGCGAGGTCGACGCCATCGACCAGCACGCGTCCGCTCTCCGGAACATAGAGACGCTGGATCAGCTTGGTGACAGTGCTCTTGCCCGACCCCGACGAGCCGACGATGCCGATGACCTGGCCCGGCTCGATGCTGAACGACACGTCGTGCAGCACCTCAGGGCCGTCGATGCGATAGCGGAAAGTCGCGTGTTCGAACCTCACCTGGCCGCGGATGGGCGGCAAAGCCGCGCGGGACGGAGTGAAGCTCGGCTCCGGAATGGTGTTCAGGATGTCGCCGAGACGGTCGATCGACAGACGGGCCTGGTGGAAGTCCTGCCAGACCTGTGCAAGCCGCAGCACCGGCGTGCTGACGCGCGCCGCCAGCATGTTGAACGCGACGAGTTCGCCGACGGTCAGCTCCCCACCAATGACCAGCCGCGCGCCGAAGTAAAGGGTCGCGGCGATGACCAGCTTGTTGATCATCTGTACTGCCTGGCTCGCCGTGTTGTTCAGGCTGAGCACGCGGAAGCTGGCGGCGACATAGCCAGCGAGCTGTTCCTCCCAGCGGCGCTGCATCTGCGGCTCGACCGCCATGGCCTTCAAGGTCTCGACGCCGGTGACGCTCTCGACCAGGAAGGCTTGATTCTCGGAGCCGCGATTGAACTTCTCATCGAGGCGCGCGCGGAATAGCGGCGCGGCTCCCGCCGATATGCCGATGTAGAATGGGAAGGACGCGAGCACGATCCAGGTCAACGTCGTCGAGTAGTAGAACATCACCACAAGGAAGACGACCGTGAAAAGAAGGTCGATGACCAGGGTGAGCGCCGAACTCGTCAGGAACTGGCGGATGTTCTCCAGCTCCCGGACGCGTGCCACCGAATCCCCGACGCGGCGTGTCTGGAAATAGGCGATCGGCAGAGCCATGAGATGGCGAAACAGCCTGGCACCGAGCTCGACATCGATACGGTTTGTCGTATGCGCGAACAGATAGACGCGCAGCGTCTCGAGAATGGCTTCGAACACAGTCAGCACGACAAGGCCGATGACCAGAACGTCGAGTGTGCTCATGCTTCGATGCACGAGCACCTTGTCGATGACCACCTGGAAGAACAACGGTGAGACGACGGCGAAGATCTGGAGAAAGAACGAGGCCGCCAGCACCTCGCTCAGCAGGCGGCGATACTTTTGCATGGCGCCGACGAACCAGGCGATATCGAAGCGTCGCGCGAGATCGGTCAGGCTGGCGCGCCGGGCCATTAGAATGAGGCCACCATCCCAGATGGCCTCAAGCTGGGCCTGGGTAAGTGTTTCGGGGCGCGGAGACAGCGGGCGCTGAACGAGAAGCTTGCCGTCGATGAGCTTGCCGAGAATCAGGAAGCTGCCGTCGCGCAGCAGTGCAATTCCCGGCAATGGCGTGACTGCAAGCCTGTCCCAGCTGGTCCTCTGCACCCTTGCCTTGAGCCCGAATTCCTTTGCACAGCGCAGGATTTCAGTAACGCCGAGGCGCGCCGCGCCCACCCGGTGGTGGATTTGGGCGGGGTCGGCAGCAATTCCATGGCAACGCAGCAAGATCGCAAGCGCAATGAGCCCGGATTCGTCGACGTCGTCGGGAGCGGCGCTCGCAGCCGGGGACCCGATATCCGCAGCCTCGTCCGTAACATCATCGGAAGCGGAAAAACGCCGCTGCCTCAGGATGTCGGGCGCCTTCGTTAACAAGGTGTCGCGGGCTTTTGCCAAGCCGTCGCGGATAAACATCAGGAGACCACCGGCGTGGCGCATCAGGCCGGCGCCCAGATCAACTCCTCGAGCCCGGATGTCGGCAACCGCATGAAGTCCGCGATGTGCAAGGCTCTGTGAGCCGGGCGAGATCAAGCCGCCATCCCAGATCGCTTCAAATTCGGCGCGCGTCATCCGCCGCGGATGTGACGAGGTCGGGTGCAGCACAAGCGCCACCTGGTCCTCGATTTTTCCCAGAAGCAAGAATCCGCCGTCACGCAGCGACGCGATTCCGGGCAGCTGGATGCCCGCCAGCCGCGGCCAATCCATTGTCGTCGCGCGCACTTTGACCCCGAATTCGCGCGCGCAACGAAGCATTCCGCGGATGCCTATCCCATCATCTCCGCAGCGATCGCGAAGCTGATCGGGTTCGGTGTTCACGCCATGAAGGCGCAGGAACAGAGCCAGCGCTCGAAACCCTAGATCTGGAGTTGCGTGGGCATTTCCGTTCTGGATCGCCATTTCGTTACTCTACCCTTCGCGGCTACCGCCTGCGTTTGTGGTCCTTTGCATGCACGTGGAATTCCAATGACGCCTATCCGAGGATAGGCGACATACGCGTGCTCGCAGCCAAAACGGCGCAAGCAATCATCAGAGTGTTAAGGCCTCGAACCGCGAGGAGATTTCAGCACGACGGGATATTTGAAATTGCCCCCCCGACAGGCTGAGCAGGTTGGTTAACGAGCAAAAATGGCGAAAAAACTTTCGAATTGTGGATTTATGCACACGCAAGTTGTGCCCGAAAACTGACCTAAACTCAGGCGTTACGCTCACAACGAAGCATCGAATCGGAGTCCTTACGGCGATTGTCCGTCAAACGGCGGCAGCCGGCAATCCTCTGTTACGGATTGGTTTTTCAACCTCCCCCTCGCGGGCCGCTGACCGACCACTTTTGCCGCCCGGCATCCAAAAAGGGCTAACGGTGCCGCACCCGGGCGCAAGGTGCCCGGGTGCGGCAGTACGTTAGTGGTGCGGCTTCGTCAGGAACGCATTCTGCACCCAAGCGGCGCCATTCGAATTGGCTGCCGCGATCTGGCCCCCGTCGACCCGCCCAGAGCTACCCGCCAGATACTGGTTCAGGAGTGCGAAGCTATGGCTTGCTTGCGACCCTTTGGCCGTATCGTAATTCGCCAAAGACGTGGTCTGCGGCGCGGTAGCTGCCAGCGTGCTGCTGCCCGAGCCAAGGTGATGGTGCAGCCCATGGTCCTGGTTTGTCGTGCTCCCTGAGGTTGCGGACGGCCGAGGATCCGTGACGGTGATGGTCTGTGGCGTCGCCGACGTCACAGCCCCCGTCACCGGGTCGGTCGCGCTCGCGGTCAGGGTAAGGGTCGCGACCGGATGGGCATTGCCCCGGTAGTACGATGTCAGCGTCAATCCGCTGGCGACCTGCGCAGAGCTCAGCGTGATGTCGCCTCCCCTGAACGTCGTGCCATCGCCGGTCGTGATCGTCTCATATTTCGGCAGGCCTTTGATGTTGAGGCTGACTTTATCGTTGGGATCGGTCGTGGACAGCGTTGTCCCCAGGTCGACATGACCGCCTCTGCCGGCGACCCATAGCGAGTTGTCCGCGACGGAGAGCACCGGCGTGGTCACCGTCGGCGTCGACGGAGTTGTCGGCGTCGTCGGTGTGGTTGGCTGCGTCGGCATGATGGGCGTGTTCGAGATCTGAAGACCGGAGAACGTCTTCACCGCGCCCGAGAGATTGGCGGCAAGCCCCCCGGAATCCGTGATGCTCACGCCGCTCGCGAGATTGACCCCGGTGATGGCGAGCGCCGAGGTGTTCGTATTGGTCGACGCGACCGTCGTCTGGAAGGTGAGCGTATTTGTCCCGGAGCCACCAACATAGGTGGCGCTGTCACCATCATTGAGCGACAGCGTCGGCTTACCTGTGACGGTCACGGCCTCGCTCAAGGTGAGGGTCAACGTGACGACATCGCCGACATGCTCGGTTCCGGTCCCCGGCGAAGCGGCGACCTGCGTGACCGTCGGCGCGACGTTCGGGGTGGTGGGCGTGGTCGGCTGCGTCGGTGTCGTCGGCTGCGTCGACGTCGCCGCCGTCCCCGTCAACAGCGTCATGTTTCGGTAATCGACGGCAACGGTCTCGGGCGCCGTCGACCGATAGACTCCGTACTCCCAATTGGTGCCCTGCCCATAACCCAAGGGGCCGCTGTAGTTCACGACCTGTGTCCCGTTGATCGAGACCTTCAAATACCCGCCACCGGTGTTCGAAACATCGGCCTGTATTTGAATGTTGTTATACACACCGGTCTGGATTGGATTGGGGTCGGTCCAGAGCGTGAGCATCTGCACATTGCCGGCCCCGTTGCTCGGATCCTGGCCCGGCTGAACATATCTGGCGACAACCTGCAGATGATCGCCGACAAGCTGGATCGCAAACGGCGGCGAGGTGCCCACTCCGCTCGCGTTATCATCATTGTGCATTTGTCCGACGATGAACCAGCCATCTGCGGTATTCACAAATGACCCGTTGGGGCCATTTGCCTCCACCATGAACTGATAATTCAAGTTGAGCGGAGTGCCGCCGGGGATGTTGACCGCGGCTGAAACCTCGGAGCGGTCGACAGATGAGCTGTCGTACCAGGCATGATCACCCTGCTTGACTTCGAAGCGCAGAGTTTGTGGGTCAGGATTGGTCAGGCTGTAGCTCGTGCTCGCATCCTGCACTCCGTAGACGTCGCCACCGATCGAAAACCTCGTCATCGGCGTGGAAGAAAATGATGTGATTGTCCCGGTCGTATCCAATTCAGGCCTCCGTGGGTCGCAGAGATGCTTCTCTTTGACGCTTACAAGGGAATTTACGGCCGCGCATCGCGAAGGCGCGCGACATACCACGCGCTCGCAACGCCTTGCGCTACGAGCGGATTCCGATGCATCGCAGGATCAACTGCGAGCACATTCCGATGCAGTGCGAATCGCCCATCCCCAACTGCTGGGTCGGTTGGTTAATTAGGGAGTATGGCAAAAAAGAGTTACTCAGCATGGCGATAGTTTGAAGCGGCCAACCGGCGGCGCCTGCGGCATGTGCTTGCCGTCGCGCCTGAATTCAGCCTGGTCGCCGCACGGGGAGCAAAAAAAGTTCTCCACTGAAATTGCCAATGAGGCGCTCGCCATCGTGAGCGCTCCCAGATCCGGCTGAATGCAGCCCTTCTTGCACATGGCCGCAAGTAACCAAGCCTGCCGATGCAAAGTGTTTGGCGTCCTGCGCAGCTTGGGATTCTCGTCGGATGAGTAAGCTGTCAATTCCGAAGCTGGTGAAGGCCGAGACGCCGTCGTCGCCGGCGCCGGATATTCAGAAGACGCTCGTTTCCGGCTCCTCATCTCGCCGATATCCCCGGCTACGCAGTTGAACGTGGTGATGCGAGGATCAACGTCGCCGATGCGAAACGGCATCTCCTGAGCCTGGGGTCGCAGGTCGCTCACATTGCCTGTGACGCTCACGCGAAACATGCTTGCAGCGCGTCGTCCACCGCGATCCGATCGGCAAAAAAGCCTTTCAGATCTCGGAATAGCGCTGGCTGCCGCTGCTTGCGATCAGAATGATCGCAACGAGCGGTCCCACTCGCGACGCCCGGCCGTCAGTTCGTAGCGAACATCCGCGACTATCACGCTGCACATGCGACGCGACCGGATTCTGCTGGTTGAACACCACACGTCGCGACGGCGCGTGATGCGCACCTTCCTCGCGAGTAAGTCGAGAGGACATGATGACGCAATCTCCAAGGATTAACCCGCTTGCCCCATTGAGGGTCTCCCGTGGCCACAGCATTGTTCGGAAACAGAAGCTGGCAGGGGCCATGTGCGGGATTTTGGGCTGGGCACTTCGGGGAAAGCACCGGCAAGATTACGAGACCCTTGTCCGCCTCACCAACCTCATGAAGCACAGAGGCCCCGACGGCGCAGGCTACTGGCAAGGCGACACTGCCGGCGGGCACCATCAGGTCAGCCTGGGGCATAGGCGCCTCTCGATCATCGATATCGAGGGCGGAGCCCAGCCGATGTGGAGCGCTGATGGCGCGATCGGGATCGTTTTCAACGGAGAGATCTATAACTACGTTGAGTTGCGCGAGGAACTCATCTCCCGCGGACATGCTTTTCGCACGTCCTCCGATACGGAAGTGCTGATCGAAGCCTACCGGGCTTGGGGACTGGACTCGATCAGGCGGTTCCGTGGCATGTTCGCATTCGGACTATGGGATGCGAGGACCCAACAGCTCGTTCTCGCGCGCGACCCGTTCGGCAAGAAGCCGCTCTTCATAGCCGAGAACTCAGGTCTTTTGTTTGCGTCGGAAATCGAGCCCCTGCTCAAGTTCCCGGGCATGGATACCCGGATCGACCCCCATGCCGTCGGGCACTATCTCCTCAATCGATATGTCCCCGGCCCCAGGACATTCTTTCAAGCCGTGCGTAAGCTTCCCCCGGGCTGCCACCTGGTGTGGCGCGAGGGACGCACAAACCTCACCCGGTATTTCGTCCCACCGTTAGCATCGGCAGAGCCTGACATCACGGACTTTGGCGAAGCAGTCCGGATGTTCAAGGCGACATTCGATGATGCCGTACGGATTCGCATGCGGAGTGACGTCGCGTTTGGCGCCTACTTGTCTGGCGGCATCGATTCGTCCGCGGTTGTAGCCGCTATGGTCCGCCATAGCCCTGAGCGCGTGCGCACGTTCTCGGTTGGCTTTCGTGAAGCCGGCTACTCCGAGCTCGATCACGCCCGCGCCATAGCTCGCCAATTCGACACCAACCACGAGGAGATCGTGCTGGAGCCGCACGACTTCTTGAACAGCTGGCCGACCGCTGTGCTGCGTCGCGGCGCCCCAGCGGCCGAACCGGCCGATATTCCGGTCATGATGCTGTCGCATATGGCGGCGAGCAAGGTGAAAATGGTCCTTACAGGAGAAGGAGCGGACGAACTTTTGGGCGGCTATCCCAAGCATCGAGCCGAGTTGTGGATCGAGCTTTACCAACGACTGGTTCCGCAGGCCATTCATGATCGCATCATATCACCCGCAATGCGTGCACTCCCGTACGATATGCGTCGCGCCAAGGTCCTGTCCAATGCAGCGGGCGAGCGGGATTGGCCGAGCCGGATGCAACTCTGGTTTGGCGGCGTTTCCCTCAACGAGCGGGATCGTATCATCGGACGCCCCCTGCCTGTAACGCCGCCGGATTCCCATCCGTTCTCGATGGCCGTCGGGTCGAATGTCCGGCGAACGCTGTTCTTCGATCAGACGTCGTGGCTACCCGACAACCTCCTTGAACGCGCCGACCGGATGATGATGGCAGGCTCAATTGAGGGCAGGATGCCATTCATGGACACCAGTCTCGCCAAGCTTGTGGCGCGGTTTCCGGACAATTTCCTGGTCGGTCGGAGCGGCGGCAAGTCAGTATTGCGAGCAGCGATGCAGCACACGCTTCCACCGGGGACTCTGACGCGCAAGAAGATCGGATTCCGCGTGCCAATCGAGGAGTGGTTTCGCGGTCCGCATCGCGAATTTATCTCCGATTTGCTCGTTTGCGACGGTGCGCGTGTGGCATCCTTCTGCGACAGGGATGTCTTGAAGCAGTTGGTCAACGAGCATCTCGCCCGCCGTCAGAACCACGAAAAGGTGCTTTGGTCTCTGGCCAACCTGGAACTGTTCTTGCGAGCCTTCAAGCCGTCAAGTCTGGACTCTCTAGCGAAGCATTCCGTTCCGGAACCGATCTGAACGCCCTGCCGCAACCAACCCCCTTCCCTTTCAGCAAACTCCAATCGCACGTCACGTTGCCAGAAATGAGATCGAACGATCAATCGACCATATCGCTCGTGGCCGCGCCTTGCCATGTCGCGCGCGCTCTCTTGTGCGCCACTTTCCGATAGAGGGCGAGATATGCATCGCGCATCGCATCCAGTGAGAATGCCGTCTCAACGCGCCGGCGTCCTGCGGCACCAAAACGGTCAGCGAGTTCAGCATTGTCGAGGAGCTTAAGCACGCGATCGGTCAAAGCGCCGGCGTCATGGCTCGGCACAAGAAATCCGGTCTGCCCCTCCAGAACCAACTCAGACGTGCCTCCGTCGTCGGTTGCCACAACCGGCTTACCCAATGCCATGCATTCGGTTATTGCGTTCGAAATGCCTTCCCCGTGCAAACGGCTATTGGTGGTGAGAACGCCGACAGTGAAGAGATTGACAATGCTCTCTATGTCGTTCCGCCGCCCTAGAAGCTTTACGCGATGCGAATGTTCCGTCGGGATGCTGTCGCGCACCTGCTCCAGCGTATCACCGCTACCGATAGCCAGAAAAGTGACGTCGTCCCTTAGACGGCAGATGCGGCATGCCATCTCGACGAAGGTTTCATAGTCCTTTCTCGGCGTAAAGTTAGCGATCATCCCGATAGTGTGGGGCGTCACAATCCCCAGATTGCTTCGAAGCTCGGTCTTATCCTTCAGGTTGGAGACCCTTTCAGGACTGAACCCGTTGTAGATGCAGAGACCTTTGCGCTCGGGAATACCGTAGGCAGCCAGGCCCGCATGCGAGTTGGCAACGACAACGTCCGAAAACGGGATCGTCAGCTTGCCTCTCAAGTACCCCTCTGTCCACAGCGTCATATGCGCGGGCGCATCCCGCACGAACCCATTTACGAAAGCCGTACCGCACACTTTCGCAACCGGCGCTGCATAGATGGAGCACATCGAGCCCCACGAGTGGATGATGTCTATCTTCAGGTCGGTGACCAGTTCGTACAGGCTCTTGAAAAGGCGCCAATCCTTTCTGCCTTTGCGATTGAGCTGAATGACTTGCGCGTGTTCGCGGTCAATCTCGAGGCGAACCTCGTCCTTGTCCATAACAGCGACGAATGACCTTACGTCACTGTGAGCGGCGAGTCCCTTCAGCAATTCGACGATTTGTCGCTCTTTCCCTCCCGGGCCAAGACGTTCAATAAGGTGCAAGATGTGCATCTCAGCGGCCTTCCCGAGTGAACTGATGCGGTCTACCTCGCAGTGAGTGGTTCAGCGCTACATTCAACGTTGCGACCCCAGTAGCATGTGGGCCGCCGACTGAATGCCACTGATGCGCGCCTCGAATCTGGCTGTCGTATCGAATGGTCCCCCAACGCCGATACGAGGAAGCGCAAAATGATCCGGCTTGAGATCAGACAGTTGCCCATGCCGGGTGGTCACTGCCGTTGAAAAGCCGATCTCCTTTGCAAGGCCCGCTTCCCTGGGGCCGCATGCCTTGGAGTCACCGTAGGGGTAAGCGAAGTGCTGAACGGGACGCTGCAGCAACTGCTCCAGATAGCGGCGGTTATCTGCCATTTCGGCCCGTGCGGACTCAGTATCGAGGCACGATAAGGCAGCATGGGAATCGGTGTGCCCGCCGATTGACGCGAGAGGATGCCGCCCCAGGTCTTGAACCTCCCGCTCATCCAGGAAGTATGCCTCATTCAAGGCCGATAATGAAAGATCTGCCTTTCTGAACGTTGGATCAAGCATTGCGATCCGGCGATAATCTTGATGAATCCACTCAGTTACCTCGTTCAAGCCGGCCATCTTTTCGCGCAGCCGGGGGCAATGAAATCGCCTGTCCATCGCATCGATCGTTACCGTGTCTCCAGAGCGAAACATTTCACGCAAGCCGAGCCACCACGCCTGCAATGTCCGCTTTGGAGCACCGGTGGGAACGTAGATCGTGAAGGGAGCGTTGTATCGCTCGAGGATTGGAAGCGCGGTCGCGACATTGTCCCGGTAGCCGTCGTCAAAGGTAAGCGCCGCATAGCGGCCGCCCCTCCCGGAATCCGACGCCAATCGCTCGAGAGATGTCGCCAGACTCACAATCTCCCAGCCTTCTTGCCGCAGCCAATTGAGCGAATATTCAAAGAGGGCGACTGAAGTCCCGGTCATCAATTCCGAGGGGCCATCCTGCTGGATCTCATGGAACATCAGGATAGCCGCCCGGCCAGCAAGGATCTTGCGGATGGCCGGCATCAGGCCAGACCAACGGGCAATTTCGATTACGCCGTTCGTGAGGAGCTGCTTCACTCTAGCTCCCCGTAAGAACCATGACCGCACGCCTTCGTGGGCCCGACGCGATGATCCCGGCGACGACGTTTTTCCGCGAAGCGCATTGTCGTCATCCACTCCGTAGCAAGCGCCTGCCAACCGTTCTTGCCCTGAAGTTCGACAGGACGTCGGCATATACTCCGACAATTCTTTCCACGGTGAGCTCCTGGTCGTATCTCGCCACTGCCGCCCGCCCCTGAAATTCGCCGTTCAGCGACCAATCAAAGGCCTCTCGAAGGCTGCGCGCAATCGTGCTGGCGTCCGGCGGACATATCCACGTCCCCGCGATGCCATTTAGCTGTTCACGGACGTCGCCGACATTGGTCGACACCACCGGAAGATTGCACGCGAGAGCTTCCTTGATGGAGGTCGGTGACCCCTCATAATCCGAGCTGAGAAGCAGGGCGTTTGCCGCGCTGTAATACCAGGGCATATCCTCGTTCGGCACATTGGTGACCGTCATCAACTGCGCGTCGACGCCCTCCTGCACCAACCGGTCGACTGACGCTCTTGCCAGATCATATCGCTTCTCAGGGCGTGTCGGATCGAACGGAAACAGAACGACGAATTTATCGTTGGGCCATTGCAGCCGCGCTCGCGCTTCGTTGCGGTCGTACGGCTTGAATACGTCGAGGTTGACCCCGCAGGGAATCACGGTCGCGGGAATCCGCTTCCGCATCTCCTCTGACACGACGATAACGGCATCGGCGAAATGCGAGACGAGCCGCGTCGACAGCCTTTCAAGGACATTCCCAAGTACGTCGGTCCCGTGCAGTGTGATGACGAGTGGCGCCTGCAACCGAAACATTGCGGGATAGGCCGAATATCCGTAGTGCGCATGAACGACGTCGTATTTCGTCACGCCGGTCATTCGCATGACATCAAAGCTGCCCTTCAGATAGTTCAGCTTCGACTGGGACCCGACAATATTGATCACGTCGACCGTATGGCCGAACCGACGCAGCTGCTCTACCTGCTGGTACACGAAGGCTCCGGACCCGGGTCGCTCCGGGCTCGGATACATATTGGTGACGCAAAGGATCCTCACGGTTATTCCCTTGAGGCTTCGGCAGTGCCGCCGGCGCCGTTGAGCTTCCGTCGAATTTCCGCAGGGACGCCCGTCACGAGCGTGTTGTCAGGCACGTCCCTCGTCACCACCGCGCCGGCGCCGACGATAGCGCCAATACCGATTCTGACACCTGGCAGGAGGTTGGCTCCGACGCCGATCGCCGCGCCGCGCGCGATAGTGGGCCCGAGCATCGGCGAGCCATCGTAGCCGTTCCGGCCGATCGCGTTGTCGTTCGAAGTGCCGACGCAGCCCGATATGAACACGTCGTCCTCGATCGTCATATTGCCGGCCAGCCAGGTATGATCCTGCACACGAACACGATCGCCAATACGCGTATTGTAATTGACCGTAACGTAACGTCCGACAACCGTCTTCGAGCCGATCCGCGATTGTTCACGGATCGAGGCGCCATCACCGATCAAGGTACCCGCGCCAAGCGAGACGTCGTAGAAAATGACCGCATGCGGTCCGATTGAACAATCGGCACCGATATCGATCCATGCCTCAAAATGCGGAGCCCGCGACAGCGCGCCGGCCCCCTTGGGCACCTTCCCGATATAGGCTCCCGGGAAGATCTCGACGTTGTCCCCTATTCTCGCGCCACTCTCGATCACGACATGCGGGTGAATGACCACGCTGTTGCCGATCGTGACACCTGACCGCACCACGGCGAACTCAGCGATCGTCACGTCCGCACCGATCGCCTCGGTCTCGACCACCGCCCGTGCACTAATTCGGTTCATCGTCACACCTTCCCGCCGTCGGCGTGCATTGCGACGGGCTTCCGCGGCAGTTCCTGGTGGCTTTCGCGCTCCGCAACAGCACGCACAATCGCGGCGACACCGCGCACCTGGTCGCGCGTGAGCTCCGGGAACATGGGAAGTGACAATGATCGAGCGGCCATCGCTTCGCAGCACGGCAAATCGCCCTGCTTGTAGCCGAGATAGGCGAACGCTGGCTGGAGATGCAACGGCACCGGATAGTGGATTCCGCTCGCCACGCCGACCTCGTCGAGCCTCTTGCGCATTGCGTCCCGCTCGTTCGTGGTGATCACGTACAAATGGTAGACATGCGTGGATCCCGTTCGGACGAAAGGCGTCTTGATGCCCGAGTGTCTCAACTCCGCAGTGTACCACTCCGCGGCACGCCGCCGATGGTCGTTCCACTCATCCAGGCGTCGGAGTTTGACTTGGAGGACTGCGGCCTGGAGAGCATCGAGCCGGCTGTTGAACCCGACCTCGGCGTGGTTGTAATGGGTGGTTCGACCGTGGTCGCGCAACCGTTCGATCCGCTCGGCGATCGCTGCACTGCTGGTGGTGACCGCTCCTCCATCGCCATATGCACCCAGGTTCTTCCCCGGATAAAAAGAAAAGCAGGCGACATCGCCGAGCGCCCCGGTTCGGATCCCCTGATACTCCGCTCCATGCGCCTGGGCCGCGTCTTCAATCACGAAGAGGCCGCGCCGTCGTGCGATGTCCTTGATTGGGCCCATGTCAGCCGGCTGGCCAAAGAGGTGGACCGCAACGATCGCCTTGGTGCGGCTTGTCAGGGCCCGCTCGACCATCCTCGGATCGATCGTGTGGGTATCGGGATCGATATCGACGAATACCGGCTGCGCTCCTGCCGCCACGATCGCGGCGGCCGTGGCGATGAAAGTATGGGCGGTTGTAATCACCTCGTCGCCAGGGCCAACACCCAACGCCCGCAGCGCCAGATGAATCGCGTCCGTGCCGCTCGCCACACCGCGCGCATAGGGCACCTGGCAATAGGCGGCAAAATCTCTTTCGAACGAAGCAACTGCCTCGCCGCCGATGAATTGCGTGGATTCGAGAACGCCTCGAATTGCCTCGGCCACCTCATCTTTTAGCGTCGCATATTGTGCCTTGAGATCTACGAACGGAATTTTCATTTTTTCAAACCTCACCAGATTCCATATCCATTGCCCGAGAACCTCATCGAGCACCGTGGCCCCGCAGCACCGCGGGAACCGTTAGGGCAATCAGCTTCAGGTCGGTCCACAAGGTCCAGTTCATCGCATACTCGACGTCCATCTCGAGCATCGCGTCCGGACCCAGGCGACCACGGCCGCGAACCTGACAAAGTCCGGTTATGCCGGGCTTCACGATATGACGTTGATGATGCCAGTCGCGAAAGTACTCGAGTTCATAAGGTATCGCGGGCCGCGGACCGACGATGCTCATTTCGCCGCGCAATACGTTGAAGAGTTGCGGCAGTTCGTCGACACTGGTTCTCCGCAGCACCCGCCCCACGCGCGTCACGCGAGGATCATCTGTCAGCTTGTATGGGGCATCAGGGTCGTTCGAGAGAACCTCCTTCGCCCAAACCCTGCGAATAGCGTCGCGATGGACGTTTTCGTCGGCCTTGTGACGAAGCGTCCGGAACTTGAAGCAATTGAATGGCTTCTCGTCTCGTCCGACCCGGCGCTGGCAAAAGATCGCCGGCCCGGGACTGTCCAGGCGGATCGCGACCCACACCGCTACAAGGAACGGAGCCAGTAAGAGGATCGCGGTGACGCTCACAGCAATGTCAAGCACCCGCTTAACGAATTCCCGCGGGCTCGCCTTCCATCGCAAGGCTTCATCTAACGACAATTTCGGCAGCCCCGGCCGACGCGTTCCGCCGCAGAAACGCCGGTTGATGTGTTCCGTTGCCACGGTGCTCCTGGTTGAGCCGTAGACACTCCGATGCAGCTTCGAGCGCTTCGACGACGCGCAGGCCATGCGCTCCGTTCGCAACGGGCTGCGTCCCGGTCTTGATTGCGTTGACGAAGTCGAGCAACTCAAGCTTCAGCGGCTCGCTGCTGGATATCGCGGGGATATGAACATCGCCATGATGATAGGCCGACTGGAAGTCGGCGTATGAATCGCCGTTGATCCGTGGCCTGAAGCGCTTCTGGTAAACGCGAACCTTCTCGGACGGCTCCACGTCGTCGAACACCAGCATCGCATCGCTGCCGACGACCGTGATCTGGCGCACCTTGACGGGGTCCAACCATGAAACATGCACGTGGGCGGTCGGCCCGCTCTTGAAGCCCAACTTGGCGTAAACGACATCCTCGACATCCGGCAGCACGTGCGCGCAGCCCCAGGCGCCGATGTTGTGCGCGACCTCCTCGAGCAGGAAGAAGATGATCGAGAGGTCATGCGGCGCCAAATCCCACAGGACATTGGCATCGGGCCGGTAGAGACCGAGATTCAGGCGCCGCGAATCGATGTAGTAGAGTTCGCCCAGAGCGCCGCTTCGGATCATCTGGCGCATGACACCCACCGCCGGATGGTACTCGAACGTGTGCCCGACCATCAGCACGCGCTTCCGTTCTTCGGCTATCGCAATCAGTTCGCGGCAATGCGCGCTCGTCATGGACAACGGCTTCTCGACGAGCACGTGCTTTCCGGCCTGGAGCGCTGCCCGCGCCAGCTCAAAGTGCGTCACGGCGGGGGTGGCGATTATCACCCCGTCGACGGACGAGCTATTCAGGACCGCATCGAAATCACGCGAAACGACGACGGAGGGATACTGTGATTTGACATACTCCAGTCTGTCAGACCGCATGTCGGCGGCCATCGACACCCTTGCGCCGATATCGTGGCCAACGCGGATGTGTTTTGCGCCCCAGTACCCGCAACCGATGACGGCGAGCGAGGGACCGGCTTTTGCGGTCTCAATTTCCGCGCCGCCGGTCTTGTTCTGAGTATCAAGTAAGCCAGGAACGAATTTGGAATATAATTGTTTCGACATGTTTGCCACAATCACGCCAGAGGAAAGCAATGGTGAAATATCAGTATCCTCACGAGCACGGTTATCTCGCCATGTTGGCTCCCTAATTGAAGGCCTTAGCGTGCGTCGAATTAGGATAGCCGGTTGGGCGCGCACGCCGCTGTAGAACACGGATTATGACTCACGCCCATCGGGGGTACCCCCGCCCCTGCGTGGGAATCGCACGCAGCGCAATAGCCGGACTTGGTGCGTCCAAGAGCTGGGCACCATGTTGGAATCAATCACTTTTTTTACTTGCAGTCCCGGTCGGCACGCTCGGACGGACGCGGTCGTCTCAGCATCACGCCCCTGCGAATGCCTCGTGTCGGCAATTCGTTTGCGGCGACCCGACGCGTCGCATGGTGCCCGACGCAGCGCTCTCGCCGAATGTTAGTGCCGCCAATCTAGAGCTTAAGCCGGCCGCGGGATTCACAAATCCCTGACTGCGAGAGGCCCAACCTGATCTCGATAAGCCGGCCGTAGCGCATACCGCAGATTAGTTAGGCCGGGACCACCATTGCGCATCCGGCCTACGGTGGAAAATTCGACGTCGTTCGTATAGGCTTCCTCAAAAGAGGCGCACAAGCGCGAGGTCACGAACAATCTGCAGGAGGCCTGGCGGCCTTACCAACAGATGAGGCACAACCCACGGATGAAACAACGACGCTATGGCCAACGGCACTTCGATCGCACTCCTGCTCCGCGGCAACGCTCCATCGACCAATGATCGCAACCTGACCGCAATTCTTGATCTCTTTGAAATTCCCTGGATTGCGCTGACAGCCGACGAGGCGCGCGGGAACAATGTAGCCGCGCTAACAGCAGGTCATCAGCAATTCTCCGTCCTGACTTCCGCGGCCTGTCTCGCCGAAGTCCTACAGTGCAACAAGACTGAGGTGCTTCCGACGTGGTTGGCGGCAGCCACTTCAATTTTCGTCTATGGATTTCAAGCTGCGGATCCCTGCAGGTCTCTGTTGCGCCAGATCACCGGAGACCCCGAGGCGGAAATCCACGGCTCCGGTCAGTGCCCAACGACCGTATCAGTCACCGATTCCTTTCCGGAAATATGCGGCCCGATGTCGGGACTGCAAATCCAACTGGAGCGGGCCGCCGATACCACGCTCGTCGTCCGCAACAGCAACCTTCGGAGCATCGTCGAAGTGCGCGAGGGACATCTGTTCGCCGAGTTCACTTATTCCGGTGTCCGCATTTTTGCTGACTCGTCACCGACGATCGTGGACATCCGCCAGCGCGCGGCGAGCTACTTTGATGTGAAGAAGTGTTTCGCCGGCGCGGTGCCAGTCGTGATGTATCTGAAGTGGGCGTTCCGCGACGTTTGCTTGACGAGCGTTGAAACAAGCGCCTGCCTGATCATCGACGATCCGCCTTTGTGGCCTCGGTACGGTCTCCTGGATTTTGACGACCTACTGCAGCTGGCTGACAAGCTGACATTCGCCACGACCATTGCCTTCATTCCATGGAACTGGAGACGAACAAACCGCGACACTGTTGCTGCCTTCCGAGAAAGCAGCGGGAAACTGTCCGTCTGCGTGCACGGCTGCGATCATACACGAGGTGAGTTTGCAGCCCGCTCGCCTGAGCTGCTCGACAGAAAGCTGAAAACCGCCAGGCTTCGGATGCAGGCCCTTCGCAAATCCACCGCGCTTGACCACGAAAACGTGATGGTTTTCCCGCAAGGGGCATTCTCGCCTGAGGCAGCCTCGGCGCTCAAGCGAAATGGCTTCACCGCGGCCGTGAACACCGAGGTCGCACCAGCCAATGATGCGCTGAACGAAACCACACTCGCTGATCTCTGGAGTGTCGCCATCGTCCGGTATGGGAGCTTCCCAATCTTTACCCGACGATACATCGACCACGGCATCGAAAACTTTGCGTTTGACGGCCTCCTGGGCAAGCCGTGCTTCATTGCCGGGCATCACGATCTTCTCCGCGGCCGGGGTAGCGAACTGGCGACATTCCTCCGGCTTCTCGCATCCTTGCAGTGGAAACTCTGCTGGCGACCTCTCGAAGACGCGGTTCGCCGCAGCTACAGCATTCGATCCGATGGCGAAACAATCCGAGTAAAAATGCTCGCCGAGCGGCTTCTCTTCGAGAACGGCGGGGCCACGACGCGACGGATTTGCGTCATGAAGCGCGAACCGCAGGTCGCTGCCTTAAAGGGTGTTGAACTCAACCAAGGCCTCATCCCGTACGAATACATCGACGGATATGTTCGAGTAACGGTCGACGTCCCGCCGGGCGGCGCGGCGGATATACGGTGCATTTATCGCGAGCAGCTGCACGGTCCGCCCGCCTCAGAATCGATCCGATACCGGTTCGGGGTGGCCGTTCGGCGATATCTATCTGAACTTCGTGACAATTACGGTCACCTACTTCGTTCTCGCGCGTAGCCGGAGACGAACCAAAGCGACGTGATCAAGCCGCTTCGGCCCGGACACATTGCCTCCATCATGAAGCTTCGAGCATGGGCGGTCCCGACCGCTCGCCCCTCCGACTTGTCAGCCTCTCGCCAGCGGCTACCACGCGTGTCCAAAGGCAGTTGAAGTGGACACGGGTCTCGAGCATTCGATCTCTTGCTTCTTGTCCCCAACAACACGGTCTGCCATCTGCCTCGCCCGGCCCGTATCCCTTGCCGCTGCGGCGCCGGCTGAACCAGGAGTTTCGGGGCCGATCCATCATCGAATGGCCCAGCGGCTCTCAAGTTCGATCAACCTCCGCCCACGATCGGGATGCGGATCGGCTAGCGCCGTTCAAACCCGCTTACTATTGCCGAAACCGGAATAGGTAGCCCGAAAAAGTTCAGGCTCCGCAAGCCTGAACGAATACAATCGAGCTGCACTTTGGAAGGCGCCGCGGACGCGTAACGCGCTCTCAGAATACCTGCCCGAAGACTATCTCTGAATGAAGCCATCGACCTTGCAGACAACCCCTAAACAGCCGCCGGTGTTGCCGACGCAACCTGATGCGCGTGATGGATCAAGATGAAAATAGCGGTGTTCGGACTCGGTTACGTAGGCATGACGGCGGCGGCTTGCCTCGCAAGGCAAGGGCACGAGGTCATCGGCATCGACATCAGCGATGAGAAAGTCGCGATCGTCAATGCGGGGAAATCTCCAATAACGGAACCCGGCCTCGATCAGCTTGTCGAATCCGCTGTCCGAAAGCGCTTGCTGAGCGCAACGAAGGACGCGAGCGGGCATCTCGACGGCTGCACCTTGGCAATCGTGTGTGTGGGAACGCCCAGCGCGCCGGACGGATCTCACAATATGAGCTTCGTCGCTGAAGTTTCCCATCAGATCGCCGACCTCATCGGCCCCACTCGAACGACGGCGCTAACTGTCGTGTTTCGTTCCACGATGCGGCCCGGTACCATCGAGGATCTGGTTCTCCCGATTTTCGAAAGCGCATTGAACGGCAGGATGGACCTCGTCGACGTCGTCTATAATCCCGAGTTCTTGCGCGAGTCCGTAGCGATCGAAGACTTCTTCAATCCGCCGAAGATCGTGGTCGGAACAAAAGACGGGGAACGATGCCCGGTCCTTGACGAACTGAACGCGAACATCGCGGTGCCCGTCTTCTACACCACCTATCGTACGGCGGAGATGACCAAGTTCGTCGACAACTCGTTCCACGCAGTAAAGATTGCCTTTGCCAACGAAGTCGGCCGCGTTTGCGACAAGCTCGGCATTAGCGCGACAGCCGTACACAAGATTTTCGTTTCTGACACCAAGCTCAACATTTCACCCTACTATTTGAGGCCGGGCGGCGCATTCGGCGGTTCCTGCCTGCCCAAGGACGTTCGTGCGCTCCAATACATCGCCAGCGATGTCGGGGCGCATACCTGGCTCGTGGATTCGGTGCTCAGATCGAACGACGAGCACAAGAACTTCCTGTTTGAGAACTGCTTGAAAGCAGTGCCGCCTGGTGGACGCGTACTTATGTTGGGACTTTCGTTCAAGGAGAACAGCGACGATCTTCGCGAAAGTCCCAACATCGACCTGGCTCGCAAGTTCCTCCGCTTGCACATCGGCCTGTCGATCTACGATCCACACGTCGAGCCGTCGAAACTGCTGGGGCAGAACCTTGGCTATGCGTTCGCCAATTTGCCCGCCCTTCGCAAGTTGCTGATCGCAAAGTCCGCCGCCGAATCGGAGCTGTTCGACCTTGTCATTGATACCCGAGGGTGGGCGAAGCAAATGGCGCTAAACGCAAAACGGGTAATTGATGTCAACACTCTCTCATGACGACACCGTTGCGCGCAAATCCGAACAAGCGGGCGTTGGCTCGGTTCGTGGCCGGGTCCTGATCATCGTCGAAAATCTTCCGGTCCCGTTCGACGGCCGGGTGTGGTCGGAAGCGACCACGCTGGCGCGACATGGCTACGAGGTGTCTGTGATCTGTCCCAAGGGACCGGGCGCAACGGCCTCATTTGAGATGCTCGAGGGAATAGCAGTCTATCGCCATTGGATGCCCGCGGAAGGCCGCGGGGTTCTGGGTTACGTCATAGAGTACAGCGTGGCGTTGTTCTGGGAATTCGTGTTGAGCGTGAAAATTCTGGCAACGCGCGGATTTGACGTGATCCATGCCTGCAATCCGCCCGATCTCATTTTCCTAATCGGTGCGTTTCATAAATTCTTGTTCGGGAAGTCTTTTGTCTTCGATCAGCACGACGTCAATCCGGAGCTCTACGAGGCGAAATTCGGACGTCGCGGCCTTCTTTGGCGCGTCATGGTTCTGCTCGAGCGCATCACATTCGCGTTGTCGGACGTCGCGATCGCGACCAACCAATCGTATCGCACTGTTGCGATTGAACGGGGCCGAATGAGCCCGGATCGTGTGTTCGTTGTGCGCTCCGCTCCGAATGTGTCCCGCGTTCGCTCGCTTCCACCGGACCCCGCCTGGAAGAAGGGACGACGGTATCTTGTCGGATATGTGGGCGTTATCGCGCGGCAGGAGGGGCTCGACCTGTTGCTGGATTCGATCAAGCACATCCGCAGCACACGCAACCGCGATGATATCCAGTTCGTGATCGTCGGGGGCGGACGGGAATTGGAGGAGCTCAAGACGCTTGCAAGAGCGCTTGAAGTGGACGACGTGGTCACGTTCACCGGCCGTGTCGATGATGCTACGCTATTTACCATTCTGTCGACGGCGGACGTCTGTGTAAATCCAGACCGCCCCAGTTCGATGAACGATATGTCGACGATGCACAAGATCATGGAGTACATGACGTTGGGTAAGCCCATCGTCCAATTTGACCTCACAGAAGGCCGCTTTTCGGCGGGAGATGCATCGTTGTATGTGCAGAATGCCGACACCGCCGAGTTCGGCGATAAAATACTGAAGCTTTTGGACGATCCGGCGGCGCGTGAAGCTATGGGCGCATTCGGCCAGAAGAGAATCAATGGCGAACTCGCCTGGCATCATGCATCGACGAAGCTTTTGGCGGCCTATGAAAAAGTCTTCAAGCTAAGGGCGAAATGAGGACGGGAACCTCTTCTTCAGACGCTTGGCTCCCGTTGCAGAACGCCATCAGCGCAGTCCACCAGACGGCGGCAGACCGGGCCATCGACCGAATGCCATGCGCTGCCTGTTCATGGCAGATCTCGAGCGGCTCAACCTTGCACGCCCAATCCGCCAATCGAGAGCGCCAGGCGGACAATCGCACACTGAACAAGAGCCCAGCGGCGGATCGTTTTGCTTCACCGCGGCCGCATCCATCGGACCAGGAAACCGGTGCCGCCGGCGACGTTGCGCACCGCGGGTCACGGTCGCTCCGACGATACTGGCGTTAACGATCCGGTCGTTATCATCAAGTTTCGGTAATTGACGGCAACGGTCTCGGGCGCCGACGACCGATAGATTCCGAATTCCCAATTGGTGCCGACCCCAAAGCCCAGCGGCCCGCTGTAGCTCACGACCGGTGCCCCATCGATCCAGACTTTCAGGTAGCCGGTCGTGTCGTTCGAGAATTGGGTCTGCATTTTCACGTCGTGATACTTGCCGGTCACGATCGGGTTGGGGTCGGTCCAGAGTGTCTTGGTGACGACGAAACCTGCGCCGTTGCTCGGGTTCTTGCCCGGCGGGCAGTAGCGCACAAGCACCTGCAGGTGATCGCCCTGCATGTTCAGCGCGACCGGCGGCGAGGTTCCGACGCCCGAGGAGTCATCGTCGTTGTGCCACTGTCCGACGATGAACCAACCGGTCGCGCTGTTGACGAGCGCGCCGTTGCTACCGTTTGCCTCCACCATGAGCTGGTAGCTGAGCGTGATGGGCGTGGCGGCCGGATAGGTCACGGTGGAATTGATCTCGGAACGATCCACGGACGAGCTGTCGTACCACGCATGGTCGCCCTTGCGGACCTCGAAGCGCAGGGTTTGGGGGTCGGGATTGGTTAGACTATAGCCCTGGTCTGCAACGTGAACGCCGTAACTAACGTCGCCGATCCGAAAGCGGGTTCGAGGCTTACCGGAGAATGCCGTGACCGACGACGCAGCCGTTCTGCTAGTTCCTGCATTCCCATCGGTGCCAGCAGCATTGTTGGTCTCGGCGGATGGGCCCTCAGCCAACAGCCTTCTCTGACCACCTGCATTAGCAATGCTCGATGTCGATCCATTAGGGATTTCCGTCACACTCCCAGCCAGCGCGAAGATGAGGGGTAAAACTATTCTCATTGCCATCCCTGTTCGGTCCCGCGACCGTCGCAAAATGCGCAGTCATGCCAAAGGTAACCCATTCAAATATCGATGCAATTTATCGGGGGGCTCAATCGAGGGAAAATAAGGACTACCGCCAGGCGTCAGCCCCAAAGGAATGCATGATCAATTGCATCGCGACTCGGAGCCTTGCAGTCAGCGTGTCTGCCTCGCTGGCGGTTCACGCTACCAGAGCGTCCACGGCGGCCATGCCGATAGGACCCATGTCTCGCTTGTTGACGCAAAAGATCCAACGGGCGGATACGATTGAGCGCTCACCACGCGCGCCCCGCGTTGCTCGTCGCCAATCTGCATGGACAACGACCGAGCAGCTCAGTGCATAACAGCCGCACCCAAGTGCCTCGACCTTTCCACAAGGGGTGTCAAGGCCGCCATCAGCTCGTGAGTCTTCACCATCGGGGAATGATTTGCCTTGACATAGATCTGGCATCGCCGACTGAGCGCGTTGTATTCGCCCTGGTCCATGTTCCAGATCTCACTCACAGATCTTGAAAGCGCCAACTCGTCTTCAACTGAAGCGCCGAGAACATGACGCTCGACGATCGCGTCCGGATCCACATGCCGGCGCGTCACGATCGGTGCGCCGACGGCCAGCGCCTCCAGAAATGCATTCGAGAAACCCTCGAAATCCGAGGTACAGAGGAGCATTGTCGCTTCCGACAGAAATTTCTGAACGTCCGCCCGCCGCACATAGCCGACCAATTCCACGTTCGGCAGCTGACGCAAGCCATTCAAGGCGTCCAGCGTCGATTGATCGGTGTTGGGCGACGTCATCCCCGCCACGCGAAACTGGACGGCCGGCAATGCCTGGGCAATCCGAAACAGCGAGGGCAGATTCTTCGGATAGCGGAAGACACCGAGCCAGGCAACGTATCCGCGTTTTGCGCGCGGCAACGGAGCGGCCGCGTCTTCTGCTATGGCAAACGGATTATGCAGGACGTGGATTGGCTTGTCCGGAAAGAGCGCTGCCAACTTTCCGCGCTGATACTCATTCTGACAGAGAAACCCGGCGGTGCGATGCCGGGCCCACGAATAGGATATCCATTCATAGGATGGCAGAAGCGCCTTGCATCGCTCATCGACATCTATGTCGCTCACAACGCGATAGACGAATGGGATCTTCAGCTGATCGGCGACGAACGCCATGATCGCGGTGTGTATTCCACATACTCCCTGGATCAAAATATCCGGGCGATAATCGCGGGCAGCCGCCAATACTTTCGGAACATACGAATAGAAATACTTCGCGACCCGAATACCACGCGCGGGATCGTAGGTCTCTATCAGTTTGATCTGCTGTCCCGAACCGACATGCTCCAGCGCGCCCTTCCAGGTGAGAACAGCGGTTTCGTGACCGGCGTTCTCAAGCGCACGCAGCCACACTGCGAGTTCGATCGCCCACCCGCCAATCGGGTAGTTCTCATCTTTCATCAGATAAGGGATGGAAAAGTCCATCGAGAGAATACGCACTGTACACCTCGTGCCCAACGGGAACGCACCATGAAAAGACGTTCTGCGACGCTTTGCCCGTGAACTCGGGGTGAACGGCTTCTCAGTTCGTGTAGCGAAAGAGCCAGCCTTGCCTGCATCGAGAAGTTCGATCGTCCCGGGTCAAGCCGACAATACGATAGTCTCAATCTCACTTCCCTCTCGTATCTTGGCTACCGTCTCAAATCTGTTTGCGCCGTTAAGCCGGAAGAGCGTGCCGTGATTGGTGCCGTTCGCAAGCGTTCGATTCACAATGAGGAACGAACCGGAACCGACCAGGCGATCCCTCAGGTTGCCGACCGCGCCGCGCAACTGCGCTTCGTTGAAATAGCCATGATTGAGCAGGTTCGACACGCGGATTGCGTTGAACCGGCCGCGCAGTTGGGCAGGGTTAGGCGCCAGAATGTCATCCTCGGCAAAGCTCAGCCGAGCGTCGTCGCGGGCATGCGGGTTCACCAGAAGGACTTCCTTTCCCTCTTCCCGCATGTTCGTCAGGGGCAGCAGCACGCCTGCAAGTGTGTTCAGCCCGGCGACCACGAATCCGGTGCCGTTGAGAAAATCTCGGGGACCATTCAGGTACCAGCGCACCGGACGGTTGGCTACGATGTGCTGAAGCACTTTGCCATCCCGATCGAGAAGGACCTCATATCCTGGCAACAGGCGCACGAGGCTCCCGCGCATGCACAGATCTGTCGCCAGAATCTTCGCCTCGATGCCAGCGCGCGTCAGGGCATCCGCCCATTCGACGGAGGAAATCCCCGATGATACGCCGACGTCCATGATCTGGCTCGGCTTGCTGCCAAGCTTCTTCCACTCATCGATAACCAGCTTGTTGAGATCGTCGAGGCGATGATGGTCGGTGGTCTTGTAGGTGCCGTTCCGCAGGCGGATCGAGGCAAAGAACGCCGCTTCCTGTGTTTGCGTAAACGCGTCACCTTCCGTCAAGAACTTCCTTGCATTCAGAACCACGCCGCCCCCAAAACCGCCGGAGAAGCGCATCAGGACCGTCATATACTGCACCCTCTGCTCGGCTCGTTTCTCTCAGAATCGGTCGAACTCTATCGATTGAAGGCACACTGCTCCGGGTGCGCCCCGCTTCTCTCACAAGCATAATCTTTTGGATCGATACGCGGCTCGACTCTTTCGGATTACCCATTCTCGATCACAGCGAAAGCCGCGCCAGCCGGCTCCGATAGTGCGCCGACCAGGAGAGCCGTTCGGCCGTCTGGAAGGCGTTCTTCTCGCTGCAGACGCGGCGTGCGGCGGCGGATTGCACCGACAGCGGCGGCCGTTTTCAACGGTTGACGACTTCCCTACCGGAAGTGCCGTCGTCTTGCTAGAAATCCTCCCATGGTCCAGTCCACTGGCCGCCCGCGGAGCTCCACGTCGATGATCTTCAACGTCGGCCGTATCGCCTTGCTCGTCGTCATGGGAAGCATCGCAGCCGTCCAGGCTTCGCTTGCGCAGGACGGCGCGCCCCCAGGCGGCACTGGCGACTTCGAACTGCGCATGCAGCGTATCGTGAATGGATTGCGGGCTGACACCGCAGCCGCACCTCCGATGAAGCTTGCTAAACGAATGAACGAACTGCACGTTCCTGGCGTCAGCATCGCGGTGGTTCATGACGGCGTAGTCGAGGCCCGTGGCTTCGGGGTTGCCACCATTGGTGGTCCGCCTGTAACGCCTGACACTCTATTCCAGGCGGCATCGATCAGCAAACCGGTTACTGCTGTGGCGGCGCTCGCGTTGGTTCAGGCCGCAAAGCTCGACCTCGATGGCGACGTCAATCTATACCTTAAGACCTGGAAGCTCCCTGTTAACTCGTTCACCGATCGATCGAAGGTGACGCTTCGAAGACTGCTGAACCATTCGGCTGGCATAACCGTTCCCTATTTTCCGGGGTATCCCGCAGGCGCACCCATTCCGTCACTCGGCGATGTTCTCAATGGCGCGTCGCCGCCATGTCGTTATCTAACCCGGTTCGAGCCGTCAGCGCACGATTGGTTTGCACTATGCGGTTCTGCAAATACCGCGCCTGTCGTTGTCGATCATGAGCCTGGCACACGGTTCGAGTACTCCAGCGGCGGCTATACCATTGTGCAGCAACTGCTCATCGACGTGACCCGCAAACCGTTCCCAGAATTGCTTGAAGAAGTTGTCCTCAAGCCGTTCGGAATGACCCACAGCAGTTTCCTACAGCCGCTGCCAGAGAATGACACTCCAATGGCCGCAACACCCTACCGGGCGAACGGAGAGCCGGTGCCGGGCGGTCCGCATATCTATCCCGAGCTGGCTGCCGCTGGATTGTGGACGACACCTACTGACGTTGCGCATTTTGCGCTAGGTGTGGTCCGCGCCTGGACCGGTCGAGATGCATCCGTGCTGTCGCAGGCTACGGCTCTCCAAATGCTCACACCGGGCCTTGGCAACTACGGACTTGGTCCGATTGTACTAGGGGTCGCTCCGCATCGACGAATTCTACACCCAGGCGTCAACGATGGCTTCGTCAGCGTGATGACGATGTTCGAAAATGGAGACGGCGCTGTCATCATGACGAACGGGGATCAAGGCAGCGAGTTGGCCAACGAAATCATGCGCGGTATCGCAACCGAATACGGTTGGCCAGATGGCCAGCCGAAGGCCCACTGACGAGTGAACGTCCCGCCGTGGCTCCTCACCTGATCACACCCGGTCTTCGTCGATCGCGCCTGGGAGGAGCATCCACCAGGATCCGGATAATGGCTGAGCCTCTCTCGACGGCCGTCGCGTCCTCGCGCTGGTATTCAGGCGACCCCAGAATGCAGATCACCTTCCATCACGCCCCGAGAACTCCCCATTCTCTCCGGACCTCAGCCAGTGTCCGATAGTATCCGGTCACAAACAACATCGCCACATAACACACCAGAACCGCAGCCGGACCAACCAGCGCGGCTACCGGAGCCGGCGCCTGCAGCAGATCAAACGAAAACCGTACCAGCACTGCCGCCAACACCGATGCGACCAGAATTAGACCAAGGTTCTTCCAATCCTGCAACCTTGCGATCGGGATGCTCATCACCTTTGAAAGTCTTCTGAGAAACAAGATATACACAACGAAAGTCGTGATTACCGACCCGATCGCCGCACCCGGCAAACCGTAGTACCAGACGCCGGCCAGGCTTGTTAGAATGGCAAACGGAAGGATCGCGGCCTCATAACGCATGTTGGCCGAGCCCTGTCCAAATACATTGAGCAGAGTCGTAATCTCGGTCGAGATCAATGTTTGAATCAGATAAATGCGCAGCACTGGAGCGCCACTCACGTACTCCTTCGTAAACAGAAACTGAATGACTTCTTCCGCAAAGACGAACAATGCCGCGATGGCGGGGAACATGACCGCACTGATGATAACGTTGCCCTGATTGTTCAGCCGCAACAGCTCTTCGTGGCGGCCCACAGAATGGAAATGACTCATCTTCGGCAAGAGCAAATTCCCCAGCCCGCCTCTCAAGACTTCGAACGGCATAAGAAGCATGGTTGCGATTGAAAAGATGCCGAACATCCCCGACGAGAACATCGTCGCGACAATCCACAGTTCTGCCTGTTTCCGGACACTCCACAGCAGGCCGGCCACGCCGAACGGAAGGGCGTAGCGAAGCTGCGTGCGGAACTGCTCCTGCTCAATTGGAAAAAGTCGAATGCCGCAATAACGCGCAATGAAGACGGCAAGAAGTACTACGCGCACGCTAGCTGCAATCAAAGCCGCAATCAGCACCTCTTCAAATCGATGAAAAACGACTGCCGCGGAAATTATGAGCGCGGCTCTCAGCACGGACGAAGCCAAGATCGCTTGCGCTTGCCAACGGATCTGCCCCACGGCGTTGGGCAACACGTCCAGCAATAAGCCCAGATTCCAGACAAAGAGAAACATCGCCAGCAACAACCCGTGGGCGTGCAGCAGATCTTTCATGCCCGATGGCAGGACAGGACGAAAGGCAAAAACCAGAAGCACCGCAACCGTCGTTGCGGCGAGCAGGAACAAGACCGTCTGCCCGACGTAGACCCGCCGTCCCTCTGCATCCAGCCGGACGAAGAAGAAAAGCAAACTCCGGGGCATGTTGAAGGAGAACAACAGGGCCACCGTGGTTACGAGTAGCCAGAACAGCCGATATTCACCAAACGCCGTTGGGCCAATCGTTCGCACCAGAACGATCGGCGTCAATAGCATGATGACTTGCTCGGTGTATTGTGCAGCCGAGAGCGCAATTCCTTGCCGCAATATGGATGCCATGGGTCAGCGACCTACCGACGGCGTCGACGGCCGAAAGCCCAAACCGCAGTCTGCGTACTTTCCAAGAACACGATCAGAAATCACTGATGGACTCCAGAAACATAGGACAGGACGATAATCGCACGAGGCGAACAACCATTTCATGGACACTGGATCACTCTCGCCTCACCTCTCTCGAGCCACTCCTCGTCAATCTTGTAAGACCAATCGCTGCATCATCCTGTCGGACCACGGGCATTAAACCGAAAGCAGCCATGACCTGAACTCTCGCGGCACTCACACCGAGGCCAGGAGTGCATCCATGTCACGAGCGACCTTGTTCCAGGTGTAGTGCTCCAGCATGACTTTCCGCGCGCTCTGGATCATGGAGTGCCGGAGGCTTTCGTCTTCGATGAGCAACTTGATCGCAGCAGCGACTTCCTCCGGCTCATCAGCTCGCATGTAATCGACGCGGTCTCGCGCCATGCCAAGCGCTTCGATGCCTATTCCCGTTGAAACCACGGCCAACCCCATGGCAAACGCCTCAAGCACCTTGTTCTTTAATCCGCTGCCGATTCGCATCGGGTTTACCATTATCGGATACTCAGCGAGCACCGAGCGGATGTCGTCGACGAATCCAGTGAGGCGAATGCCGTCGTCTCGCCTTGCTTCCTGCAGAAGCCAACTTTCCGCATCCTTGCCCACCACGCACCATTCGATCCCGGCCGGAGCCAAGTACGGTCGATAAACGTACTCGTAAAAGAACCGAACCGCATCACAGTTTGGTTTGAAGGCAAGGTTGCCCCAAAATGCAACTCCCCTCCGCTTGGCGACACGCGCATTTGAGTCGAATGTGTCCGCCAGGTCGGGCGAGACTCCGTTCGGTACCGTGCTAACGTTCGCAGTTCTGCCAGACAGCCTGGAAACCGTATCAGAATCGGCATCATTGACGGTAGTGACGTGGTCGAACCAAACGGGCAAACACGCCTCCGCCCTTGCGCGGCGCGCGAGCATCAGGCGCGCGTCGAGACGCGTTCTCAGCTGCGCGGGCCACGGCGGAAGGAACTGTATTTGTCTGGTCAGCGTCAAAACCTCACTGTCGATGAGATCAAAGAGTATCTTCTTATCGCTCGAAAACGGTCGGACGAATTCTGCAAGCACGAGGCAGAAGACAATCATGTGATCGATACTGTTCTCTTCGCAGAAGTCCGCTATCGCTTTGGTAACCGTTGAAAAGTGATCTGGATAAGAGAGCGAGAAGTAGTCCGACTCATTTCGACGGAAGTGCCTCTTCAGTGAGGGCCTGTGAGCCGGAAACTTGGGCGTTTCCGCAATCTTTTTGAAGACATCGGACAAGCCAGCCAAGCCGTCGCCAGATTGATCTGTTGAACCCAGGTTGACCGTCAAAAGGTACAGTTCATGCCGCTTCGCCAATTCGCGGCACAAGTGCCACACGCGGAGGTCATGCCCGTTGGTCAGGCTTGCGAGCGGCTTATGCGTTACGACCAGGATGCGCGTCACGACAATTCGTTGATCTTGGACTGCGGTAGAGCGGCACCAGGCACAGCTTGATGCGACTAGACCCTTGGGCCCGGCCGTTCATCTATCGAGTGGAGCCAAGCTTCCCAAATGGATTTGAACTCATTTGGCTCTCCGGCGCAACGGGAGGTGGCGGTCCCATTGGAGCGCAGCGTGTCGCTGGGTTGCTCTTCGTGAGTAGTACTTTGGCACCGAAGAGCTGCGATGGGTGCCTGGGTCCCCTCCCGCACACGCTGTGTCGTTGCCCGCGGCGGGGTCGGGACACCGGTGCGGCCTCTACTGGGGCAGCGGACATTCATCCGGAATAATGAAGAAATTTCCCGTGAAGTTCTTGACGCCAGATCCGGCGGGCTCGAGCACGCCATGCTCATAGCCGTACATACGGTAGCGCTCGCGTTCGAACATTGCACGAATCTCGTTGCGGTTCTCCGGCTTCCATATCTCGCAGAAGATCAGCGGACGGCAGCGCCTTATCAGTTCCATGCCTCCTTTGAGCACCTCGGCCTCGAACTCCTCGACATCGATCTTGATCGCGTGCACGTCTGTGCGTGTCTTCAGCTCCGGAACGTCGTCGAGCGTCTCTATCTTGATTTGGAAGCGGATGCCTTCCTTGTATTCGCAGTGCCCGTCGTCGACTTGGCACAGTGCGTGTCGTTTGATTCCGCCTATCACGGGCATGATCATCGGAAGCGCTGCAGCCTGGCGGCCCAAGCCGCATTCGTGAACGGTCACGTTGGCGAGCGTATGCTGCGCGACCACGCGCGTCAGGCTCCTGAAGTTCTCGGGCCCCGGCTCGAACGCATGGACTCGGGAGCCGGGCTTCGTGGCCGCCAGAAAATAGGCCGTCACTCCGATATTTGCGCCGATGTCGAGGATCACGCCGTCGTTCGGCACCATGTTAAGAAAGTACAAAAAGTCGGCTTCATAACGGAATGTCTTTATCGTAGCGATGCGCGCTTGAGCAACGAAGAAGAGATAGTTGTCAAATCCGAGAGCGCCGATGAGCAGGCGCTGCGTGAGACGCTTGAGCGGGCCTATCATTGGAGCGGTCTCTGCGGAGCACAACGACAAATCGTTCCGGCCGGCGTGGAGCATATTTCGCACCACTGGACCGTATATGTAGACTGAACTTGGTCTCCGGCCGTCACACAGCGAATCGCATTTGGCATCAATCTGGAGTGAGCGAAGAAGCGGCTCCGCATGATCTCATCGTCATTGGCACGCTGGCCCCAGATTTCGATCGGGCTGTTGTGAACCACTATCTCCTGCCCGAACAGCGTCATGCCGAAATGTACCACAGTTGGAACGATGCGAAGTGAAATGTCGCCATTAAGCGGGCTCGATTGCTCCGTTGCAAGACGGCCACCTTGTTCAGAGACGGAGAACTGGAGTTACCTCCACTGGCTTGTCGTTGCGGTTGCGGCGCCCGTGTCACCCGCATCAAGCGGTGCGCGGCCCATGCTGAGGTTTGGCGCGCGCGAAGACAGGCGGGCCAGGTTCACCATCATCGCGATGAGAAGGAACAGGTACATGTTCTCGAACGATGGGAATACCTCTCGCTCTGTAAACATACTTATTCCATAGCCGACGATGCACGCAAACAAGGCCCAATACAGGTCGCTATGCAACCGCCGGCCGACGCGCCACGCAGTTGATACCCCGACGCACATAAGAACGAGAAGAATGCAGGTCGCGATCGCTCCACAGTCGAGAAAGAAATCGATGATTGCGTTGTGTGCATGGGTCGCTTGTATGAGCGTTCCCGTGTACCAGGCTTCGCTAGTTATAATTCCGGACCGACCCGCACCGAACAGAAACAGGCCGAGATCACTCGTCCATTCATTGAGCAGCGGGATCCAAATGAAATCTACGCGGCCGGTAAGCAATTCATCAGCCGACACTTCCGACGAAGTCCCGTCGAAACCAATGGAAAGGATGGCGTACACAGTTGGCGCGATCCAGAGAACGGATGCGATGGCCACCATCGCGGCGCCGACAGCCAGGACAGCAAATTTGCGCTTGTAAATCAGAATCAGAACGTAGGAGCCCGCAACGGTTAGAAGCGCGCTACGCGATGAGAGTAGAAGGAGCCCCAAAAGCGACAAGGCGACGGGCACTATCCAGAGTGAGCTACGCGTAAGTGCCTTGTACAGCAGCAAAGGCGCCGTGCAGATGTATATCGTGCCCATCGTGTTGTAGTGGATGCCGAAGTAGGCTTCACACAAATCGTTAACGGCGGCCCGCCCTGAAAGCGCGGCCGATGGATTCATGAGGGCGACGAAGATGAAGCTGGCCGACAAGAGCAGAATCGAGACGCAGATTGCGTCGACGACTGTCTCAATCTCCGAAAATGAACGACATCGCTTCAGAATGAACAGAAACGGCAGTATGTAGAACGCCGGAACCATGCCGTATGACATGATGTAATCCAGATAGGACTCTGGAAATACATCCGGGAGGCGCTCATGAAGCAGAGGAGCATTCGGGATCGACCTAGCGAAAGCAATGATGAACGTTACGAAATACAGCAAGAGAATGCGAATGGATGTCCGTTCGATTTTATCGGTCGCTGATAAGAGCGAAACTCGGAATAACAAATAGACCAGGACTCCCGCTGACAGCAGGTTGAAGGGCTTGCAGCCCTGTATGCCGAGTAGGTTCGAATTAACAAACGGCACTCGCTGAAAGGGCAATATGAAAACGACCGCCAGAAAGAGCCATTTTGCACTTTGGCCGAGCGAGTACGCAGACGCGCGATGATAGGGAGTTCCGCCACCATATCTTAACGCAACGGTCATGACGGGCCGGCTCCTTGCCTTCCAGCGCGACCGAACTCGAACGCACGGCTTCTCGGTGCGCGCCGGCTCGCAAGCCCCTGAAGCTCACCTCGAGCGCGCTTGAGCGGTTCTATCGACATGGCCACACCGCGTCGAATCCGCACCCTGTCTTCATCCCAGCCACAAGCTGGACGGCTTGCGAACGCAAATTCCATCGGCCTTCCAGATGGCCCCCGGCCACCGTCATCCCAAACGTTGCGCCTGGGATGCGGCTCACGCCACGATCTCTGCGCCCCGCTCGCCGGGCCAAGGCGCCATCGTGCCTGATACTGATCGTCCGATGGCGCCTGCCCGCCCGCCGTCCATCATAATGCACCCCGAGCGTTGGCAAAAATGGCAACTCCGCCCTCACCCCGAACCCGTAAGGCGTACTGGTCTGGTCTTTGTCGATGTCTCAGATTGATGATCCGGTCGAACTGGGTCCGGGACAGGCCACTCGGCTCTATCATCGTCGCCGCGCAAGATGTCCCACGCACCGAAGTGGATGCGGCCATCCATCAGATCCTGCAGGACAGCGCCGGCGAGGCCAAGAAGCAGCCCGCCAAAGAGCGCTATTGCAAGCACATTCTTGGGCTTTGGCGAAGCGGCCCTCAGGGGAGGCAACGCCTGAGTAATCAGGCTCGCGGCAAACACCGGCGAGGACTGTTGTCGCGTAGCCTCCAGCCTGCGCAGCATGTGACGAAAATTATCATAGGCAGTTTTGGATGATTCCGCAGCGGCTACCAACTTATCCATATCGGCAGCGGAATCCGGTGCATCCTTTTTGTTTCTGTTGAAGTCCTCGAGTGCCTTCTGCGCAGCTGACGCTTGAGTGCTCAAGCCATTCAGTCGCTCCCGGACCCACGTCTCATCTTGCAACGAGCCGCCCTGGTCCATTTGGTGAGTAATATACTTTTCCGCGACGGCGTTCAGAATCTGCGCTGCTCGATCAGGATCTTTGGAACTGAAGGTGAGTTCGACAAGGTAAGTGGGACCGACACGCTTGGCGGTAAGCCTTTGTCCGAAGGATTCGACGGCGTAGCGCATGGCGCTACCCTTGCCTTCCGGTCTGGTCCAGCCGAGCAGACGCGATACCGACAGCACGCTACTACCCTGACCGCCCGCAAATTCCGGATCATGCGCAAGACCGAGCTTCTCGATCACGGCACTGGCGATGCTCTCGGACCTAATGATGCCGATCTGACTCTCGACAATCGTTGCGACTGCCGCAACGTCGCTGGGGGTCGCTTTCGAATCCACGATAAGTTGAGCCTTGGAAACAAACGTTGGAACCGCCATGATGAGGTAGAGCATGGCAACGCCAAGCGCTGCGCAACACGCCAGTGAAATGGTCAACAGGCGTCGCCTTATGAAGGCAATCACCGCTCGCGGGGAAATGACCGACGTGGGATGAAACTCCGGCGGCGGCGGATCGTCCCGATTCATCCAACTGTCCGTTGTATTCTGTAACATTTTCATTCCAGCGTTGATAATTGGAGCTCCGTTGCGGCAGCTAGGTCAAACAGCGCAAGTGGGCTCACTCAAGGAAGCAAGGCTAGCGGACGGTGCGGCCGGCTGAGTCACATCAATAGGCATTCATGCGCCTTTCGAGACGAGGGTAGCTGGCCGAAACCGGCGAGTGGTCACCGCATCAACCTGTGATAGACGACGGCCGCGAAACGAGCCGAAATCACGCTGGCGAGGAATTCGGCGGCGGCCATAGCCAGTGAAGCCATCAACCGGCCCGACGGCACCCGCTGAATTCACCCTGCTGCTATGGAGCGGATGCGCCGGAAGGTCGGCGGAGGCCGGCATGCTGGTGAAGAACACATCGTTCATGGCACTCTACGGCCCAACGGCTCATTTCCAGCTGAATCAGTACATTCCGGGTCACAGGTTGGGAAAGGCAATAAATGGGTAATTACGATGGTCCATTGAGCCGGGGCCCGACCGGACTAAATTCGAGTGGCGATCCGCTCGCTCGCACATCTCCATGGGTCTGATGCAACTTCGAATTGACGATCAACAAGGCCGATCAATCGAGAATGTGGGCGGCACGTCCTGCCCCCCGACAGATGTGGGAACGAACCTCGGTTTTGCCGATCGTCCGTCTCGTTGGCTACCGGAGTGTCAGCGGTGTTGACGTGTCGACACGCCGACAGATTCCGCGGGTTTCATCCTGGTGACCACGTCGCAGAGAAAGTTGCCGTCATGCCGAACCTCATACCGCGCAAGCGTTTCAAATTCAGTATTCTTGGCAACGACATCGGTGGTTACGTCAAATGGGGCTTGGCCGCCCTCGCCTTAACGAGTTCAGTGGCACAAGCGAAAGCCGACTATCTCGTCAATGCCGGAGATGTGCTGGAGGTCGCGGCCGCGGGCGTGCCGGAGTTGCGATCTCGTGCAGCCGTCCAGACGGACGGGAACATATCGTTGCCGCTCGTCGGAGTGCTTCAGGTAGCGGGCCTGAGCTTGCCGCAGATCCGAGCCAAGGTCGGCGCTGCACTAGCGAATAAGGTATTTCGACAGAGAAGTCCGGAAGGGCGTGAAAGCGTCATCGTGATAGATGCAGATGAAATTACTGCAACCGTGGCAGACTACCGGCCAATATATATCAATGGAGATGTCTCGAAGCCGGGTCAGTATCCCTACCTTCCGTCGATCACCACACGTCAACTCATAGCGTTGGCGAGCGGTTACGACATCATGCATGTGAGAATGAACAATCCGTATCTCGATCTGGCGGACCTGAGAGCCGAGTACGGATCGCTTTGGACGGAATTCGCCAAAGAGCAGGCGCGCTTGTGGCGTATCAAGACGGAACTTGGAGAAGCGACCCAGATCGCTCCAGACGCGGCGAAGGAGGCACCGATAGCTCGATCGGCGATTTCAGAAATCTTCAAAGCTGAAACGGAGTATTTGAAGGCGAAGCAGAGTGACTATCAGCAGGAGAAGGATTTCCTCCAGCGCGGTGTTCGGCAGGGAGACGAGGAAGTGCGCGTGCTGTCCGAGCAGCAAAAGCGGGAGGAAGAGGGATTTCAGTCGGACCAAGAAGAGCTGCAAAAGGCGCAAGATATGTTCGCCAGAGGTACCCTGACCAGCCCGCGCGTTACAGATGCGCGTCGAGCGGTTTTACTGTCGTCAACCAGGAAGCTGCAGACCTCTGCGCAGCTGCTGCAGGTCAAGAAGCAGCAGGATGACCTTTCCAGAAGGCTGACAAAGCTCGATGACCAGCGGCGACTTGACCTGCTGCGCGAGCTGCAGGACACGAGCTTGAGGCTTAACCAGGTTCGGGAGAGATTGCAGGCGGTGGGTGAGAAGATTCAGTACACCGCTATGGTTCGATCACAGCTCGTGCGAGGAAGCGGAAGCAAGCCCGACATTACCATCGTCAGGAAGGGCAAGAACGGGCCGGAACAGATTGCCGCAAACGAAGATACCGAATTGCAACCAGGCGACACGGTCGAGGTATCCTTGCGATACCAGGACCTTCCGGACGTACCTCCCCGAAAGCTGAGCGGTTTAGGCCCCTCACCGGCGACGGGCCGAACTGCTGTGACGGAAGCTGATGCGCCTTCAGTCGGTATCAGATGAAGAGGTCGGCCCGATCGCTCACGGTTGCGAGCTGATGGGCCTGGGACCGCGCGTGTCCGCAAATGTCAGCGATGCAGCGCGTCCAGCCGAGCTTTCGCCTCCTTGATTCCTGCTGCATCGGCCTTGGCATACAGCGCCTTTGCTTTGCTCGCATCGCTGCGCGTGCCGTAAGTTCCCCATTTTGCCAGAACCAACGGATCGTAGGTTTCTGCCAGCGCAAAGCTCGCCTGGGCACTGCCCATCTCGACGGCGCGCTCAAGCACAAGCCGCGCCGCACCTACATCGCCCTGCCGAAGCAGGGAACTCGCACGCGCGACCAACCCCGCAGCTTCCGCAACATGCTCGGAAGCGGGCTGAACAACAGCGCGAGCAGGTGCCAAGGGTGCCTGCTCGAGGATCGGATTGGCAGCCACGCCGATGGAGCCGGACTTATCAGAGCCGGTCGAACCGGTCGTCAAGGCGTCTGACACAGCGGCAAGCCCTTTGTGAGCCTGGGCCTCATAGGCATGGATCGCGCTCCGCGACAGGAAGACGTTCTGCGCCCTCACGCCTGCGCTTTCGGCACGCAGTTGCTTCAACTCGGCAGCCTCGGCTTCTGTTACCTTCTTCTGCAGCAAGACGTCCTCGTTAGCCTTTGCGGCCCTCGCCGTCTGCACCTCACTATCGCGACGCGCTGCTGCCAGGTCCTGTTCCAGCCGTGCGGACCGCTCACGCTCCTTTTGCAGGTCCGCGGCGGCGCTCTTGCTCGCTGCTTGCAATCGGGATGTTTGCTCGCTTGCCTGCGTCACCAGCGCGGTCCTACTCTCGACATCACGTCGCACCGCCGCCAGATCCTGCTCCAGCCTCGCGGATCGCTCGCGTTCCTTTTGCAGGTCCACGGCGGCGCTCTTGACCACTACTTGCAGCCGCGTGGTTTCGTCGCCTGCTTTCGTCACCAGCGCAGTCTTGCTCTCGGCATCACGCCGCGCCGCCACCAGATCCTGCTCCAGCCTGTCAGCCCGCTGACGTGCCGCCTGCAGCAGGTTCTGCGACTCTGCCGCGCCGTTCTCCCTCTCCCGCTTCAATCGAGCTGTTTCATCGCTTGCTTTCGCCGCCAGTGCGGCCTGGGCCTCGACTTCACTGCGAGCCGCCGCAAGATCCTGCTCCAGCCGGGCCAATTGTCCGAGTTCGGCGGGTGAGGCTTTCTGCGCTGAAGCCGTGCCGCCTTCAGCCGCCCGCCTGAGCTCCGCCACCTCTTCTCCCGCCTTCAGGGCCTGTGCCTCATATGCGTAGATCGAGCTGCGTGCCTGGGAGAGCTCCTGCGCAAGCGCGTCGGCCTTCGCGCGCGATTGCTTCAGATCGACAACCACCGCTTCCGCCGACAGCTTCTGACGCGAGACTTCCTCGCCCGCCTTTGCCGCCAGCGCAGTTTGGGCCGCCAGATCACGCCGTGTCGCCGCAAGATCCTGCTCCAGCTGCGCGGACCGCTCTTCTTCCCTTTTCAGGTCCGGCGTTCCGCTCTCCCCCGCGGCTTTCAGCCGGGAGGCTTCTTCGCCTGCCTGCACCGCAAGCGCAGTCTGAGTCTCCAGATCACGCCGCGCCGCCGCAAGATCCCGCTCCAGCCGAGCAGATTGCTCGCGTTCCTGCTGCAAGTCGGCTGCGTCTCTCTCCCCCGACTGCCTGAGGCGGAACGCCTCCTCGCTCGCTTTCGTCGCAATTGTCGTCTGCGTCTCCAGCTCCCCTCGCGCGACTACGAGATCCTGCTCGAGACGCGCGAACTTTTCCGGGTAGCGAAGCGACCCGGTATCGCTCGCAGCATCTTGTCCGAGTTCGGCCAGTTCTCCTCCAACCGCACCGGCTTGAGCTTCGTAGGCCTGGATTGCGCTCCGGGTCAAAGAAAAGCCGCCTGCCAACACTCCAACCCTTGCAGGTTGCCTTGTCTCGGCCGTGCCGATCTCCCCCGCCCGCTTCAGCCGTAAAACTTCCTCGCCTGCTTGTGCTGCCAGCGCGGTCTGGGTCTCGACATCATGTCGCGCCGCCACGAGATCCTGTTCCAGCCTTCCTGCCCTCTCCAGCGCTTGTTGCAGCGCATCCTGCACCCCCGCGCCACCCTGCACGGCTTGTTTCACCCTGGCAGCGTCTTCGACGGCCTTGTTGGCCAGGGCAGTCTGGACTTCGAGGTCGCGCCGAGCCGCGGCGAGACCCTGCTCCAACGTCTCTGCCCTCTCACGCTCGTGCTCGATGCGCTGCAACAAGCCAATGTCAAGCCTTGCAGTGGTGAGTTCGCAGGACAGGCTGCCACCCAAATCGGGCTCCTGGTCCGAGGGAGGAGGCCCGCTCTGGTCGCGCCCTCCCTGTGCGATCAGCGCCGGCCGCTTGGTACCGCCTTCGTCCCGCGGCGTAGCCTCGGAATTGCCGTCCTCCGCTGCGGCAGCCGAATTGGCAATGCGCAGCGCCATCGTTTGCTGCGCATCTGCCGCGAGACGCACAGGATCGGGCGACGCCCGTGTTGCTTCTGGTGCCCATGCGATTGCGAGCATGGCGACGGCCGTCGACCACAGGAGTACAGGCTGTGCAATACTGAGCAGGCGTCGCGGCGGTGCGCCTGCGATGTCGGAGGCGGTGCCTACTTCATTGTCGAGGAGAACCGTGCGGTCCATCCGCAATCACCCTTTCGTTTGGCGACACGATCTATCGAGGTGCGGCGTTAAGTGCCCTACCCTCGGCGCGAAGCCCATGATCCGGATTGACGCACCGCTCCCCTTCTCACCGAGATCGCTGTAACATTGCGCGACGTTGGTCGCATTGTTAAGGAGCGGATTGTTCGTGAGCACCAGCACCGCGCGCACGAGCACGGCAATCCGCCGTTTGCGGTTCGTGGCACTGCTGCATTTGTTTTCCCATGGGGCCCTGCCTTCGCCGATCCGAATTTTCATCGTAGTTTCGTGCAGTTCGCCCTCACACGCTATTTCCCCTTGGAGGAGCCCGCCTAACCCTTCCGGATTAGGCGCTCTCCCCACCCTGACCTGACGCTGCAACGAGGAATCGATTGACCGGTGCATCACCGCGCACCAGGAACACCGCTCGACCACTGGGATGGCAGGAGTTCGAAACACCGATCAACTGCGCACCGGAATATTTACAGAGGTACGGATTCGCCGTGCCGGTGTCTTGGCAGTCGTCTGCACTGTCGATCGCGGCAGCCTTTGCTCAACTGGTCCTTGACCACGGACACTGCCGGACTTGAGGCATCGATGGACCGGCGAATAATCCCCCTAGCGAGTGGCATCGTAGTTGCACAAATTGATCGTGACTCCGGATGGCTCCGCGACAGTTTGAAGGAATACCTCGGAATTTCCAGCCAACGCTCTGCAAGGAAGGATAACTAATCTACACTCGCTTGATTACAGCGGGAGCAAATCGTGCGTTGCGCGCCTTCGATATTAGCAAGATGCGGAACAAGGCCTCGATCTTGTAATTGCGGGAGGCCTTATGGTCCTGGATAGGTCGCGCCTCGCGCGATACCGGTTATGATGCGAGTACACATCGCGAGACGCTGCTCCGGTCGTGCAGGGAAGCCATTCGGTGCGCATCGTCGCCTTCCATACTGCCAGGAAAGGTTACGCAAAGTCACAACCGAAATCATTGAAGCGGCGCAGAGACAGTGGCGTGATCTTTCCCGGCTCTCTGCAATCTTGTTGGGAATGGCCGGGGGCTGTCTGCCTATTGCCGGTCTCGCATGGAGACGAAGATGACCGACGAGCAGTTGATGCGCCTGAAAGTCTACGGGAACAATGTCCAGCGCTATCGCCGATTGCTCAAGGGCAACCTAACCGAACAGGAGAGGGAATTCGTTGAAAGGCGCCTCACCGAAGAACAGTTGGCGATCCAGAGGCTACGGGCGAATGGCTTCGTACATCGCACGTCGGAGAAAATGTGAACGGGTTATTCGCTCCGTAAAACCATCGCATCGTGCTGACTTTTGACCGCAGCGCCGGGCGGGAGCATGTGAATGCAGAACAGGCTCTCGCGAAGTTCCCGGCTTGTTCTAAAGGCTCACAAAGCAATCACGGTCCTTAACGCTCAGCAATCACAGTCGAATTCCGCAAGGCCCGAACTTGTTCCACGATGATGTCGCCATTTTGCCCCGCCTCGTTCCCAGAGGTCTCATTCTGTTCATATACCTTACTGAGTAACACAGGCGTCATTTGTTCGCGGTCTGTTTCGTCGACACTTCGCGAGGCAGTCGATCACGATCAAACCCGAGCATTGCCCGCAGGTGCCGGGAGAGCGTCGGTCAACGCCTGCCTTATGTGTTCGGCCTGTTCCTTCGTCAGCTTCTCGGCAAAGCGGCCACCCCGTTCGAGCTGCGCCGGCCCCTTGAGTTCTCGATCATAAACCATCCAGTCGGTGCTTCCCTTCCGAACGAGGAATCTAGCCTGTACACGTGCGGTGAAGTTCAACGATGCCTCCCAATCGGTCAGTCCGCCGGTCTCAAAAGTACACAGCCGGGGACGGTTTATTCCTGAACCGGGACACTGAAATTCCCAGCATCGACTAGACAGCAAGGCCCATGCCGATTCACCCCGTTTCCGCGGCACCATGCGGCGGCGTGTGGTATGGCAACGACCTTGAGGCAGCAGATCTCCGACGCTGAGCTTTGCATGACGCAGAGCCACACAGTTCTCGCAGCTCGGCCTTCTACTCTGCGGGTTCCGCTTGATGTCACTCGCTCGTCCGAGGTATCGCCCGGGTGACGAAGCCCACTTCGCTCGTATGGAGCCGTCTCTTCGACTTTACGAAGGGAACCGTCGATGCCAACGAAGAGCGCTCGCGATGCGCCATGCGCGCGACGTGATCAGAATGAGGCCGCGGGTTAGCCGAGCCACCCGATTGCGCGGCGCCGTTCTGGAAGCACGCCACATCGTCCCGCACCACTTCGCGCGCTGGGCGAGGTGCCGCTCACTGACCGCCGATCCAAGTCACTCCTTGAGATCAGGTTGAAGGGGCCGCCGTCCCAGCGCCGGCGGCCTATCCGTTGCTGCCTGTCATGAAGGTGGCTTCGCAGATTAGCGCACTGACCACGGCCATGTCGACGGTTGCGGCTTGTTGGCTTGCGGGCGCGCCGCGTTCGGCGCCCGCTTCTGCGTCTGGGTGACATTGGTCGGTCGCCGCGGACGCGGCACTGGTATGTCGGGGGTTACCTTCGGTTGTTCTGACGGCTGCTTAGGCTCTTCAGGCTCTGCCTTTGGCGCCGAAGCGTTAGCGATCAGACCGGCCAGCTGTTCCTGGCTTGCGTTGAGCCGCTCGGTCATCGTCTTGCTTTCCTGCGCCATCTGAATCTGGACAGCCTTGATCTGGTCGATGACATCGTTGTTGCGTGCTATTTCCGCCTGACTCGCCTTGAGTTGGCTTGCCACCCCTTCATTGTCGCGGGCCAGCTGTTCTTGCCTCAGTTGCAGTTGTTCGACCGCTTGCCTTAGGGAGGCGAGATCGCGCGCCATCGGTTGGAGCTGTTGTGCAATATCCGGGGACGGTACGACGGCAGTCGACGCAATGTCTTTCGGCCGGGCTTGTGTCAAAGGTGTGGGGTTTGAGGGGGATACGACCGCCGGACCAACGGAGGACCACCACCAAATACCCCCAACAATGGATGCCAGCACAACAAAACCGATGGAGGCCGGATAGCGCCAATCTTCCAATCGATGAATCATTGCTCGCAACGCTCGAGGCACTTTCGTGCTGGTCGTTGGACTCAACGGACTGACTCCCGCTTCACGCGCGAAGCTCGAAAGCTGCTCCTCCAAGCTCGAGAGCCGCTCTTCCGCAGCCTTGTTATCCGGCGTGGAGTCCATTTGGTGCTCCGCAACAAGCAAAATACGATACGACCGACAGCAGAACCAATGGCCGACTGAACGGTCCATTCAAGTGCGCAATTGGGAAAGCGGGTAGCGTACCGCAGCCTAGGCGAGCAGGGAAGCGGCACGACGCGCTTGGCCCCAAACGGAAACTCCTCGGTCCCCGACAAACTAACGCTCGTGCCCTTAAAGCATGATCCGGAAAAGTGCGGAGCGGTTTCCGCAAGATCGTGCCCAAACAAAGAGCCAATGCGCGATGACGATTCAACCTTATCTCATCGCGCATTGGTAACTCAATGGAAAGACGTGGGCCCGGTGCCGTAGTTCTACGGCAAGGCGTTCGCGAACCAATTCGGACAAAATGGCTGCCCGATCGTCCCATGCCGGCGATTTCCGCCGCGCTGGTGCCAAGCTCCGCCGGCGACTTTCGTGGTCGTTTCCTAGCGGGATCGTTGCCCGTCAAACACACTGCGCAAGCAAATAGCTGAGAGACGCATGGCCATAACCATCTTCAACCGACCCTAATGAACGTCCATTCGGGGACTTCAAACGGCAGGCCGCGGGCCGACGGATAATGGGAATAGCCTCCGAGGAGATCGAGCGCGGCCACTGCCGAGTGATAGGACCCAAAATCCTCCTCTTCGAAGAAGAAGTGAAATCGCCCGTTCAGCGGCACGATGCGAAACGTGCCGCCCTTGGAGCGGAATTCCCAATAGCCTGACGTCATTGTCGCCACCAGACGCGCCGACGACCGGTCCTCACGGCTTCGAACGTGTAGGCCATCAACCTAACGTCATCGCCAAGGTGGACGGCTTGGAATGTCATATGAATCACCCCTCGAATCGGGGTGATTTTACAGCGGAGGGAGATCGTCAGCCAAAGCGCGGGCCGACTTATCCATCGACTTTCAAGGCGGGCGGCCAACAGAGCGGCAAGTCATCAATCGGCTGAAGCGCGGAATATGCCGAGAGTATGCACGCCCTGGTCGGCCTACGAATGTGGATGGCGGAGCAGCAAGAAAGCTCGTCTCGGATCGAGCCGGTTGCTACGCCAACGAGCCTCTCGGCGGACGCATGGTGCACGCCAATTGGGGAGCCGAGACGCTCTTAGCCACCGTCACTCGGTCGACCGACTCATCAAACCGCCCGATCAATCAGGTGCCCACTTGATGGAAGCCGGATCGGCGGGCCGCGTGGTGGTGTAGGTCACCAGGTCGTATCCTCGCTCGACGACGAGATCGGCAACTTCGATGAAGCCCTCGTCATTCCCCTCCTTCGAGCTGTGCAGCGTCACATCGCTGATGGAGACATCCTGGTTCGTCAGCGATAGCCTGACCATTCCCTGATGGTCTCGAATTGGCCTGCAGATCGGAACGAGCCGCGCCTCGAAATTTGTCGGGTGATAGGGCTTGAGACGCAGGTTCTTGTGGAAGGTTCTGTCTCCCTCGATCGACAGCACGCTCTTGCAGGCTGCCGAGTTCACCATGAGGCCGCGGATGGATGAATCCGACCCGATGTGGATCGGGTACGTCTCGCCGCGTTCCAGCCGGACACCTGAAAACGTGATCAGCCTCGACGAATACTCCACCGGTGTGCCCGCAATTTGATCTTTGAGCGGCACGCGGTCGTAAGCCGTGAATGCAAACGTGCGTTTGCACTTTGCAGTCTTGGCCGTCCTTATCTTAGTCAAGAAATTGCCAAGGTGCGTCGCTATCACGCCCGACAAGAACTCGGCCGGATGACTGCCGTCTGCATAGAGTTCCTTCGCTTCTACGTTCCTGGACTTGACGACCGCGGCAATGACATCCCTGACATCAAGATAGTACCAGTCCTGCTTCTGGCAGACGGAAATACAAGCGGAGATGATCGTTCTTGATGCGTTGATGTCGCTCACCGGTATGCAAACAAAAACCGGCTCGCAATTGGCGCGTTTGGCGGAATGCCCGATCCACTCGACCCATCTCACAACATCGTAGTAATCGATCGCGTTGGCGGAAAGCAGCGAAAAATCGATCACGCATGTATCGACAATGCAAAACTCCGAGCCTTTGAAGAAATCACCCTGGGCAAAATACGGACCGAGCAAGGACGGAGATGCACCGATCCTTCCTGCCGATGTCATTTCAATTGTGTCATCGGCGTCCAGAAATTTCTGGAAAAAGCCTGCCTTCAGGATGCTGTTTGACTGTCCCAGGATCGAAATGCTCAGCGACATCAGATTGACTGCCCTCAGATGGAACCGCGCAATGACATCGAAAACGCACGATGGAGAACCCCGCAACACCGCGTCAATCGTCCATGTCGCGGCGACGTTATCAATTGTCGCAGCGCTCTGTCTACCATCCGAGGGACGCGCGCAAAGTTCGAGAGCTGCATGCGACAAGACCGATACGCAATTCGCGGTAACAGCCGCGATGCCGGACAATGCCGATGCCCTGCGCAAATATGAGAGAAATGTGTCGAGCCTGTCCGGCGATGTCTCGACAGTGTTGCTTGGCGACTCGCTGGTTGAGGCGTGGCCGAGGGAACTATCTGCCTCGCTCGGCGCCGGCCCGGTGGCCAACCTCGGCGTCGGACGCGACAGGATTCAGAACACGCTCTGGTTCATCGAACACGAACGCGAGCGGCTGCGAAAAATCAGGCCAAAGTCCATCATCGTGCTGGTCGGGACCAACAACATCTATCTCGATAAGCCGTGCGGATTGATGGAATCCTATCAAAAGCTGTTTGAGGAGATCAGGTCGCTTTGGCCGAACGGCAGGATTTTCTCCATCCAGATTCTTCCGCGAGGCGAGCAGATGAAAGGTGCAACCGAGAATATTGCATCTGTCAATGCCGAACTCAGCAGACGAAGCAGGGAACTCGGAATCAGGACGATCGACGCCTCCGACATCGCATGCGGACGAACAACGCCGTGCGCCAATTACAAGAGCGATCTCCTGCACCTGACGCCATCCGGATACGAAGCCCTGACCAGGATCGCCAAACAAGGCATCGGTTCATCGTAGGCGTCCGATGAAGCTGCGCGGGAGCCGTCAATGAGGCTTGGGCGCGATCTGGTCTGCTAAAGCGCGATGAGATTGGGTTGAGATCGTCATCGCGTTTAGTTCATTGTTAAAGCATGATCTCCGCGCAAACGCCTTGCGTTGGCCGCGAGGGAAAACCGCTTCGCGATTTTTCCGGATCACGCCTTACGTCAGCATCGAGATGATCGATTGCAGCTGATCGGATGCCGACGCCACGAGCCCGTCGAACGACGTCTGGCCGTGCGCCGCCGCCCGCAAGATGCATTCTGCGACGGCCGCCTTGAGACCGAACACGGATTGATCGGCCGGCACGCTTGCCATCACCGTGTCCAGCGCATCGCGCATCGTCTGGATCAGTTCGGAGCTGAATTTCATGGCTATCCTCCGCATGCTCAGGATAGACCGGTCGCGCCAGGCCACCACTCACAAGCCCGCGATTCCGGATTGCCTTTTCTTAATGCAATGACAAGCCGGTGAATCGGCGAAGAGCTAAAGCATGATCCGGGAAAGTGCGAAGCGGTTTTCCGAAAAGATCATGCGCAAACAAGAAGCTAAAGCGCGATGACGATTCAACCTGATCTCATCGCGCTTTAGAGGTCCTTCTCGGCCAGCTTGCGGAAATCGTCGGGCACCGAATGAACGACCTCCAGCGCTGCCGAACCGTATCCGATCGCATCCCAGCCGAAACGATCGCGGACCTTGTCGATGGCACAGTCCGCCGCCCAGCGCGCCATCCCTGCCGGACTTCCAGGGCGAAGCGCCTGATCGGCCAGTCCGAGCGGGAGCTCGAGCGCAAGATCCCAATGCTCCTCGAGATGCGACACCGAGATTGCCAGCAGCGAGATGATTTTCTCGCTTGGATGGTCAGCAAGAGTGGCGCGCACCAGATTCTCGGCGAGCCGGGCGAGAATCACCGTCGTGCACACGGGTGCATCGAGCGTCATCGAGCGCGTCACCGATTTCAGGTCAGCGAAGCGAACGCGCACCGTCACGGTTCGTCCAAGCCGGGATTTCGCCCGAAGCCGCGTGGCGACGCGGTCGGCGAGATGGAGCAGCGTCGGCCGAATGACCTCCTCGATCGCGGGCTTTCGGCCAAGCGCCGATTGTGCTCCTGCCGATCGCGCGCGCCGATGCGGCGTGAGCTGTCGCGGATCGCGATTCCAGGCCAGCGCGGCGAGTTTCTCGCCCGCCGCCGGACCGAGCAGCCGCGTCAGCGACCGCTCCGACAATTTGGCGAATTGACCGATCGTCGAGACGCCGATCGCGTCCAGCCGTGTCTTGGTGACCGGCCCTACTCCCCACATCAACTCAACCGGCAGTTTGTGCAGGAATTCGAGCTCGGCGTCTGGATCAACGACGACAAGCCCGTCGGGCTTTGCGACCTGCGAGGCGATCTTTGCCAGATGCTTGGTGCGCGCGACGCCCACCGAGATCGCAAGGCCGAGCTCCGTGCGCACGCGCCGCCGGATCGCCGCGGCTATTTCGGCGGGCGTTCCGAACAGATGCGTGCAGCCGGCCACGTCGGCAAACGCCTCGTCGATCGAAATGCGCTCGACGAGCGGGGTGAAGTCGCCGATCACCTTGATGGCTGCGTCACCCAGCCGTTGATAATCGCTGAAGTGGCCGCCAACGAAAATCAGTTGCGGGCAGAGCCGGCGAGCTTCCTGTCCCGACATGCCGCCATGCACCCCGAAGGCCTTGGCCGCATAGGACGCGGCAAGCACAACCCCGCCTCCGACGGCGATCGGCTTGCCTTGCAGCGACGGATCGAGCAACTGCTCGACCGATGCGTAAAACGCATCCAGGTCGGCGTGAAGGATGGTGGCTGCGGCTGCCATCTCAACCCGTTCATCCCTGACCTGACCAAAACTGCGCGTCCTTGGACGCTACAATAGCCAATAGAACAAAACAAGAACAAAATCCATTCCAGTCGACCAGGAATGACCGCGGGCGCCGGCGGTCTCCCGATGAACGTTGGGCACGCGCTGTCGTACCGGGCATCGATGCGGGCTGCGGGTCGCCTTCGAAGGAATCACCGCAAGGCGGTTGGCAGGTCGCTCGACGTCCACGGGCATTCTCTGCCGAGGACGAGCGTGACAACGCGCAGCCCTCGCGTCCCGCTGCGCCAGCTCGCTCATGAGCCGGCGTTGTTTGACGAGCAGGCTTTTTCGGGTAGAGATCAAGAAATGACCGACCACTCTCATCAGGTGGACTTCCAGGCCGCGGCCTCCCTTTACAAGTGGCCTTCTCTCGGCAATTCCAGGCGAGAGGATCGCGCGCCCTATATGATCGTCAACGGAACACTCGACCAATGCATCCGGGACTTCATGGGTAAGCCCGAGAAGACCCGGCATCTCTACGAGATCCGGACCACGTCGCAGCCGCCCCTGGTGCCGGAGGTGCTGTCGCCCGAGCACGTGATCGAGCTCTCCAGGCTTCGCGAGTTTCTCTGAGGCGCTCCAGCGGACGTGATCCTGACGCGTCTCGTTCGCAGGCGGACTTATCCATCGGTCGTGCGCTGGAAGGCGCATTGTTTGCCTCTGAGGGAGCCGCTACACTTGCCTGGTTCGCCGACTGACGGGCGTCCGCGCCGGCGGTTGCCGGGGCATCGAGAGGCGCCACATGAGGTTCAATCTGGCGATCTTGAGCGTGCTGGCCGCAAGACCCGAGCAACGGATCCCGCTTGACGAGGTCAGCCGCGAAGTCAAGCGCATGATCGCCGCGGGCGATGCAGCTGCGAAGTTGAAGCAATCGTCAGAACTTGGCGATGCCGACGTCTTCCAATCCGGATGGGCTTCGATCAACGAGGCCGGGCTGCAGGTCACGGACTCCGGCCTCGCGCTATGGCACTCGCTTGAAGCGTCCCGCGTCGAACAGGAAATCAGCGAGCAGGAGTTCGGCGAGCAAGAGTTCGGCGACCGGCAAGCGGAGTGTGTGGAGACCGTTGCTGCCGACCCGCACGATGCGATCAGCGATGCTGTTGTCGAACCGAGCGACGCTATTTATGCGCAAATCCCGCGCGCTTCGATCATGCCCGGGCCGGCATTTGGTTCCCTTCACGAGACGGACCGAAACGCTTCCCGGCTCTCGCACCTTGTGAAACTCCTCGGCACCGGCATGCCGCGATTTGCCCGGGCGCGGCGGCGGCGTTCCGAGGGCGGCGTGCCGGATCGGAAAACGGCCAAGGGCGTTGGAATGCCGGGGCTGGCCGTTGCGTGCCTCAGCCTGATCTCGGTCGTTGCGTGCGTTGCGGCAGCGATTGCACTCGGCCAGATCTCGTCGCTGAAGTCGGACAACGCCGCGCTGCGGCGGGAGCTGGTCCCGCTGCGGGACCGTCTCGCTCGGCTCGAGCAGGACGCCGCGAAACGCGAAGCCGCCCAGCAGGAGGCGCAAGACAAGGCCGAAGCGGACAAGAAGGCCGCTGACGCCGGGAGCGAACAGGCCGCGCTCAATCTCTCGCGAGAAGAGATTCAGTTGATCAAGGAGTACATCAAGGCGGCCCCTTCGACCGCTGCCGGCGGGCCGCCGATCAACGTCGGCGATCCCATCACAGGCGGAATGATTCCGTTGCCGTCGTCGCTGACCGAGAAGGCGCCGCGACTGATCGGTGCGAAATTTGCGATCCGAAACGGCGCGATCATCATCAGCACGCGAAACAGCCGCCGCGTCGATGCCGTGCTGACGCCGAATTAGATCGGCACGGCGGCATCGATTGCCGCCGGGACAAGGATCATCAGCCTACGGCTGATTGTTCGGCGGCCGCTCGATGAACTTCCGGCTGCCGTTGAGAAGCTCGAGATTGTTGGCGATGACCGGATTGCCCGGATCGAGCGAATACGCCTTCTCGAACTTGCGCCGCGCGCCGCCCAGATTGCCGCGCAGCATCAGGGAGTAGCCCTGATCGTTGAGGATCTGGACGGTCTCGCCGCCAATCCGGATCGCCTGGGCATAGGCCTGATCGGCAAGATCGAAGCGGCGCAGCTTGTCATAGCTCGCCGCGAGCCCGACCCAGGCCGTCACGTCCTTCGGCGCCTTCTCGACCGCGTCCCTGAAATAGCGCTGGGAGATTCCGTAGTTGCCGCGGTTGTATTGCTCGAGGCCCATCCGCACCGGCTCATCGGAGGGATAGTATTTGACGTCGGTCGGCTCCTGCACAGGGTCCCCGCCCGGCGGATCCACCGGCGCGACGATCGCGGCCTCTCGCGTCGTGTAGTCGCAGGCCGCGAGGCCCGCAGCAAGCCAGCAGCAGGCGAGCGCCGGAATGAGACGCCGCAATGCTCGTCCCATGTTCCAGCTCCAGCGACTTCCCTGCGTCATTCGAAAATCCATCGTGAAACTACCTAACAAAAAACAGACGGCGCGATCCGACACTGTCAGGGCCACAACCCAATCTTCAGCTCGTTATCTGCCGCCTCCTCCTACCCCGACGGCCACCGATCCTCCGGTGCCTGCCCCCAATCCGGTTGTGTTGACGTTCTGAATGGTGGTGACGGGCGGCGCCTGGCCCATCGCCCTCGTGGGATCGCCCATGTCGGGAAGCTGATCCAGCGGGCGTTGTTGATTTCCATAGCGCGTGATCGCACCGCTCGTCCGCCGCGCGTCGTACGCGATCCTGCGATCGCCGACATTTGCCGGCCATGGGTGGATCGTGTGGGTGACGGCGTTGACCTCCTTGGCGTTGCCGGCACTCATCGTGATGGTGTCGGAACGCTGGACATAGCGGTCCATCTCGTCATGCCCGTAGACACCGTAGCAGCCGCCGAGCAGCACGGGGGCGAGCAGAGCCAGATATCTGATAGTCATCTCTCGCCTCCTCTAGTTCAGGGTTTTCACGACCGGCTGGTTGGCAGCGGCGGCCGGTAGCGGAACGGGAGCGACCGCGCTGGGCGCGATGATGTGGCCGTACGGCCCCTTCACCTCGCCGCCGGAATTGACGTAGTCGTCGTAACGCTTGCGAACTTCCATCTGGCCATTGAGGAAGAAATCGACGTCGTTGGCCGGCAGGCGGGAATCGAGCGGTGATGCCAGTTGCTGGCCTGGCGCCGCCGGCGCCACAAGGCGCGGCGTCACGATGATCACGAGATCGGTTTCTTCCTGCTGATAGGATTTGCTGCTGAACAAGCTTCCAATCACGGGCACCGAGCCGATCCATGGCAATTGCGACACGTCCTGCCGGTTGCGGGTCTGCAACAGGCCGGCGATGGCAAAGCTCTGGCCGTCGCGCAGCTCAACCGTGGTGCGCGCGTCGCGTCGGGTCAGCGACGGAACGGTGGTGCCTTGGATCGTCACCGCATTGGCGAAATCGAGCTCGCTGACCGAGGGCTCGACCCGGAGGTTGATCACGCCGCGCGACAGCACAGTGGGCACAAAGGCCAGTTCGACACCGAACTTCTTGTAGTCGATCGACACGGTCGGAAAGCCGGCCGCCGACTGCGTCGGGATCGGCACCGGAAATTCGCCGCCGGCCAGGAAGCGCGCGGCGTCGCCGGAAAGCGTGGTCAGGTTCGGCTCCGCCAGCCGGCGTGCCAGTCCCTTTGTTTCCAGTGCCGTAATCAGGAGGTCGACCGAACTTCCGTTGCCGGTCCGCAAGATGCTCGTCAGCAGGCTTCCGAACGGGGGCGGAGCTACGCCGCCGGCGGAACCAATGAGCGTGCCTGCCGTAGCAAGCACGGGAAGGCTGCCTGTGGGCGGAGAACCAACAGCACTTCCACCGGCGCCCAAGGGGCCATTGCTGGTATTGATACCACCAATGGGAGTCCGGCCCGCGGCCCCGACTCCGCCCTGCCCCGAAATGCCAACATTTGTCCCATTGGCGTTCGCCGCCATAAGGTTCACGCCGAGATCGCGCCCCGCCTGCCGGGAGACCTCGAGGAAGCGCACCTCGAGCATCACCTGCTGCGGCGCCGCAACGCTCATCGCGTTGACGACGATGCCGTCCTTCGGAACGCTGCCCTGGGCAATCGTCATCGCACGCTCCGCGGTGACCGCATCGGGAGCCATTCCGCTCAGTACAACCTGGCCTTCCGACGCGGACACGCGAATGCCGCGCGCACCCGTGCCGGTCTGGATATTCTGTTGCAGATTTCCGATATCGAGCGTCACGTCGACATCGAGAATGCCGATCTGCTTCATCGAGCTGTCGAACAGGATGACGTTGGTGGTGCCGGTCTTCTTGCCCTGGACGTAGATCAGGTGGTCGCTCAGCGACTTCACGTCGGCGATATCGGGCGAGCCGGCGACGATCGACGAGAAGGCCGTCTCGACCCGGAAGGTGCGCGACTTGTTGAGCGTTACCCTGACGCGCTGGACGTCGCTCATCTCGCTGACGAAGACGCCGCTCGACGACGGAGCCCGCCGGTCAGCAGCTGCAGCTGGATCAGCGCAATGAAACAGGGCAACCGCAGCGCCAAGCGCCATGGCGCTCAAGGCCAAGAGCCTAAGTCCCGCATCATCCGAAACGCGACTTCCCATCATGCCAATCCCCCTCGCCGCGTCTCCACGACGATCCCCGTAAATCTACGGCTTCGACGTCCCGATCACTCCCGTTAGCGCATCCACGCCGTAGAGCTTACAGTCTGTCCGACTACAAATAGTTACTTGCGAATTCCCACTCCCCGGCGCGCTGATCCGAACCAAAAACGCAACTCGCCCCAGACGCCAGGCCGCTAATGACGGCTTGAAGATCATCCTCCGCTACGAGCCTTGATTGCAAGGAAAGAGCCCATTCGAACGATGGCAACCCCTGAGAAAACTCCCGGATGTTGCCAGCGCGCACCACTTCCAACATCGGCATGGACGATCGCGAGCCTGCCTCGCAGCAGAGGCTGACCTGCCGGCTGTCGATCCCGAACAACCCACCCCAATCAGCCGCTGCGATTTGGCACTCCTCAGAACGGAATCTTGGTCGTCACGCTCGGCGCGTTGAGTGTCGTGCCCCAGACCGGCATCAGCATCTTGAAGCTGGGCGAAGATGCCGTCACGACGAGCGGACTGCTTGATGTCGACGGGACGTTCAGCGTCGGCGTGAGGCCACCGTTGAACAGGAATGGAGCAACGGCCTGCTTGGCCGCGGTCGTCGGCAGCGGGTCACCGGTGCAGCCGGTCGGTTGATTCTTCAGAATGACCGCGTTGGTGTAGCAATTGATCATCACCGCCCGGGCGCCGGCGTTGGCGAGTGAACGCAGCGACTGCAGCGTGATCGCGTAGCGTCCGAGATCGAAGATCGCGAAGATCAAAGTGAAAAGCGGCACGGCCACGAGGCAGAACTGCATCGCCGCCACGCCGCGCTGATCGAGCCTCCTCATCACTGCACCAATTGTACGTATTGCGGCGGACTCTTCACCTGCACTTGGGTCGGGCAACCAGAGCTGTCGAGCGTAGCATTGCCATTGAACGCGACCGACGCGGCGATCAACTGGCCGCAGGTTGTTCCATTGCCCATGTTGATCGTCGGATTACCCTGAAATGTCACGGCCGCGCTTGGCGCGTAAATTGTTCCTGTGAGGTTGATGTTGCTATTTCCGCCAAACTGCACAGCCGCTGCTGAAGCGTCGTACATGGACATGTCCTGGAACAAGCTGGCAGAAGACTGAAGCGCCGTCGGAAGCGACGATGGGGCAGTCGACGGCCCCGCAATGGTGATGACCGCATTCCCCTTGTTATCGATTGTCGCACCTGGCAGCAGAATGAAGGTCGCGGTACCCGAGATCGTGGGGGTTCCTGTGATTTTCAGAGTACCTGAGATGAAGTATACGCAGAACGATGTCGACGGGGTGCAAGTCGAGGCCGCTCCGTTCAGAGATATGGCCCCATTGGATGTGATATGGAGGTTATCATTAGTGCATGGAGTGGCGGCCGTGTAAGCGACGAGCCCCGATCCTGTGCATACTGGGAGGCCGCATTTGGTGGGGAGCGTCGGATTCGCTCCACACAACGTGGTGAGGGCGCCATCCAGGGCGGTGTAGGGGTTCTGAACCGGCTGCGAATAAAGGAAAGCCTTATTGCAGAATGTTGTATTCCCCGCGCAACCGCCTGCAGCAGACAATGAGCCGGTGAGCGTCATGCCGCCGCCAGTGAAGTCAATTGCGTTGTTGGCCTGACTGTCCGAAAACAGGCTGCAATTCTGCGCATTGATGTTAGGGCTCCCTTGGAAACTCAGAGAGCCTGACAAGGTCAGGACGCATGGTGGATTTGGCGCCACCTGATTGATCTTGGCAACCGCTGTCGCGCCGATGGTCACGGTGGAAAGCCCGAGCATCTTCGCCAGATACGTCGGCTGCGTCTGACTGACAGTGGCCTGAACGTAGCTTCCGGCCGTTCCGCCCCATGACGAGAGCGAGGCGATCTGGACGCTTTGCGACATTCCGTTCGGAAGACTCGTCGCGCATTTCGAACCGGGATAAGACGTATCGCCCGAATTGCAGAACGTGTTCTGCGCTGCAAACTGCTTGCCGCGATAGTCGAACGTCCCCGACGCGACGCAAGAAGTTCCGCAGGCCTTTTGCAGGCCGCCCGAATAGGCGGCGGCATCGGCAGCATTCTGCGCGCGCTGCTGGGTGACGTACCAGGATCCCGCCTCGCCGCCGAGCGCGAGCACGCCGATCAACGGTATCATCGCAACCGTGGTTGCGAATGCGACCGATCCTCGGCGGCAACGGAGCACGTTACGCATGGCACACTCCTATTGAAACCGTTCGGTATAGGGCAACGTGAACGAGCAGGAATTGGCATTGCCGCTGGTACACAGCATCGACTTCAGCACCAACGGCTTCAGGGTAACCGTCGTGCTGTATGAATAGTACTTTGGCGACGGAGGGTTGGCGCCCGAGCACACGGCATTGCTGTCGCCACAGATGAGCTGAATGCTCGTAATCGGGTAACGCGAATCGGCCTTGGCGAGCGCGGTGGTCGCCCAGCTCGACGAGTTCGTCACGTCGGGCGGCGGCGAGTACTGGATGGACTGCCCGAACGCGCGCAGCGCGTCCCACGCCGATGCATATTGGTAGCCGGCGGCCGCGAGATCAGCGAGCGGCAGAAAAACGATCATGAGCAGGAAAAGGTAGACGATCGGCATCTCGAGCGCGACCGCGCCGCGCTGATCCGCGATCAGAGTACGCTTGAGGCTCATTCGACTTTCCCTGCAGGACATGGCCACTCACCAGACATAGGGGATTAATCTCCAGCGCGACGCCTCGTAGCTGGAATATTCGGGAAGGTTGCGCCGAAGCACGTCCTCCTCGTAGAGAATTCGGCAAACCTGGATTCCGACGTGCAGGATCAGCAAGGCCACGGTCACGAGGCTCAGGTGCTGCAGCACGACACCCAGGAACACGATCTCTTCCGACAGATAGAGCGGGTGCTTGATCCAGCGGTACGGACCGGTCTGCACCACCGAACGTGCCTGCGGCACCAGGCTGAACGACCGTCCCAGATGCCGGATGGTGACGAGGATCATGATCATGCCGGTCAGCACGCAAAGTGTCGACGCAAGGTTCGGCACCGCCCCTTCAGTCTTGGCGAAGAACGTGATCGTCCACGGCCAATAGGTGCCGACGAATGCGGCTACCCTCGGCAGCAGGCCTTCGGCGTGCGCCTTGGCCGGCGCCCGGGTCAGAACCAGCACTGCCAGCATCAGGTAAAACACGCCGAGGCAAAGGCTCGACACGAGCGATGGCCACGGCTCGCCAGCCGATGCCCCGAGCTTGAATGTTACGGTCAGTCCCAGAAGAAGGAACCAGGCGCTGCCCAGCACCCGGGTTATCCGATCGTAAGCCAGGCTTGCCGGCAGTGTCATTGTACTTGCGCTCATGGCCTAGTGACCGATGTTGGAGAATGTACGCATGAGGTGAAGGAACGGGCTCGCGCCCAGAATGACGAACATCGCCGGCAGCATGAACAGCACCATCGGAACGGTGAGCTTGGCGCCCAGTTTGTGCGCCCGCTCCTCCAGCTTGGTGATGCGCTCCCGGCGCAAGTCGGTGGCGATGCTGCGCAGCGCCTGACTCAATGGCGTGCCGTATTGCAGGCTTTGGCTGACCATGGTGCCAAAACGACGCAGCCCCTCCGACGTGGAGGCAAGCTTCTCGAATGCATCGGCACGGTTCGGCAATATCCGGAGATCATCAAGAAGACCGTGCAACACATGGGCGATGGCTGGATTGGTCTCCCGCATCTCGTCCGCCACGCGCTCCAGCGCGCCCTCCAGGCCCATGCCTGCTTCACTGCAGACGACAAGCAAGTCGATCGTGTCGGGCGTGCCAAGCCGGATCGCCGCATCGAAGCGGCGCTTCAGCACCGACAGGATCAGGCGTGGTCCCACGATTCCGATCGCCAGGCCAAGCAGCGTATAGATCATCGTGTCGTTGAACGGGCTTCCGAGAATCTGCGCGACAGAGAAAGCTGCGATCGGAGACAGGAACATGCTGACCGTCTTGAATCCGATCCAGATCGGCAGCGTGCGATAGTGATTGAATCCGGCGGACTGGAGAACCACCCGCAACTGGTCGAGGTTTTCCTGACCGTAGAAGCGCCTGTAGCGCGTGCCGAGCGACGAAAGCCAGCCAATCAAGTCCCTTGACGAGGCCGATTGGTCGGGAATCCCCAGCACCGCGTTCGACACACGCGTGTTCAAGGCGCGGAGGTGCACCTCGCGGATGATCAACAGGAAGGTTGCAGCCGCGGTCACGACGGCAAGGGATGCAAAGGCGAGAACAGCCGTCATAGCGCCGTTTCCCTTCTGACCATCCAGCGGATCACGAAATGTCCTATCAGCACCGAACACGCCGCATAAGCGAGCAGCACGTTTCCTTCTGGATCGAACAACAGCAGATCGATCGACTGTGGATTGATCCAGTAGAGCAGCCCGCCGACAACCAGCGGCGCGAACGTAAGGGCGCGCGAGGAGAAGATGACCTCGCCCGCCAGCGCCTTCGCACGGGCCGCCAGCGCAACCCGCTGGCTCACCGTCTCGCCCAGCGTCTGCAGCGTTTCCGCCAGACTGCCGCCGGTCTTCAATTGCACCGCAAGCGTGACCGCAAACATCGCATATTCCGGCACTTGCGTTCGCTGATAGATCTCTTCCACGGCTTCCTCAGGCGACCTGCCCATGTTCAGTTCGCTACAGACGATGGCAAACTGCCCGGATGTCGGTTGCGGCATCTCGCGGGCGATGGTGCGGAATGCTTCGTTGACAGGCAGCCCCGACCGGACGGTACTCGTCACGAGTTGGACCGCGTCGGGAAGCTGCTGGAAGAGTCGATTGGCGAAGGTCCGTTGCTGCCACCCGAAAAGGCCACGCACGACCAGGAGCGCGACGACCGCAGCCGCAATAGCCGCTCGATAGCCAGGAAACTTCAGCACCTCATTGAGGTAGAGGACTCCCGCCGCGGCCATTGCCCCTGCAAGCAGCACATAGACCGGGCGCACGACGTACACCATCTCGGGGCGATAATTGATGAAGCGATTGAGCATATTCCAACGAGACGCCTTGGCCGCGCGACGGATGGACACCAAGATTTCGGCTTGAGCCGTCGGCAGAGCGATCTCGAGCCGGCGGTCCAAACGCCTCTGTCGCCCGTCGAGCCACAGGGTATTGACCGCAGCACACAGCAGAAGCACCAGAACGATGACCAGGGGTGTCGACATCAGATCTGCCTCATCGCTTCGGCCCAGGCTCGCTCGAGCCCGAAGTAGACGAGGCGGCTCTTGAATTTCGGGACCGCGTTCGTGGACCTGTAGCTGCCCGAGATCCGCCCGTGAACGTCCTCGTCCTTGTACTCGAAGAGCGCAATGTCATTGGTGGTGATCACTTCGCCCTCGAGGCCGATCACCTCGCTGACCTGCACGATGCGGCGCTGCCCGTCGCGCATGCGCTCGACCTGCACTATGAGATCCAGCGCGGCGACGATCTGCGCGCGGATCGCGCGCGACGGCAGGTTGACCTGACCCATCTGAACCATGTTCTCGATGCGGGTCAGGGCATCGCGCGCGCTGTTGGCGTGCACGGTGGAGATCGATCCGTCATGACCGGTGTTCATCGCCTGCAGCATGTCGAATGCCTCGGCGCCGCGCACCTCGCCCACGACGATGCGGTCCGGCCGCATGCGCAGCGCATTCCACAGCAGGTCGCGCTGCGTCACCTGTCCCGTGCCCTCGAGGCTCGGCGGCCGCGTCTCCAGGCTGATCACGTGCGGCTGCTGCAGCTGCAACTCCGCGGCATCCTCGATCGTGACCACGCGTTCGCTGTGATCGATGAACTGGCTCATCGCGTTGAGCAGCGTCGTCTTGCCGGAGCCGGTGCCGCCGGAGACCAGCACATTGAGCCGGCAGCGGGAGGCGATCTCCAGGAGTTGCCCGATCGCCGGCGTCATCGAGCCGTTCTCGATCATGCCGACGATATTCAGGCGCCTGCTCGGGAATTTTCGGATCGAGATGCAGGGGCTGTGGACCGAGAGCGGGGGGAGGATGATGTTGACGCGGCTGCCGTCCGGCAGACGGCAGTCGACCATCGGACTGGATTCGTCGACGCGCCGGCCGACCTGCGCGGCTATCTTCTGTGCGACCTGGGCGATGTGGTCGTTGTCGCGAAACCGGACGGCGACCCGCTCGAGCCTGCCGCCCCGCTCGACATAGACGTTGCTCGGCCCGTTGATCATGATGTCGTTGATCGTCTCGTCGAGCAAAAGCGGACGGAGCGGCCCGTAGCCGGTCATGTCGTCCGCGATCTCCTCCGCCAGGAAGAGCTGCTCGCGGCCCGAGAGCTCCAGCCGCTCCTGGTTGGCGATGCCGTGGATGATTTCCTCGATCTGCCGCCGAAGGACGTCGCGGGACACGGTCGCAGCCACCGCCGGCTCGATCTGCTCGATCACGCGTTCGCGCAGCGACGACGGCATCACCGGATGATGCGTCACAGGCTCTTCCTGCCTCGGCTCCGATACAAACAGGCTGGACGCCGAGGGCGCCACGCCCGTCTCCGTCGGCGGCAACGCCGGCGGTACTGGCCAAACGCCTGGCGCCTCTGCCGGCGGGCTTGGCATCGCCCCGGGCATCCGCACTGGCATTTCGTCTGCGCGCCTGCCAAACTTCTTCATAGCCCGAGCCACCTCTTCCACCCTGCCTTCTTCCTGGAGCCGACGCCGGTGATCTCCCGTACGATCGGAGCGAGGTGCCGCCGCAGCGCGGAGACATGCTTGAGAGCGGGAACGCCGAGGTTGACGGCCTGGGTCATTCCCTTGCCGAGGTCCGGGATGATCATGTCCGGCTCAGCGCCCAGCGCCTTGACGATGGTGGCCCTGGGCAGACCGCCGGGACGATCGGCACGATTGAGCAAGGTAAAGACCCGATCCTTGCCGGCGATGTTGGTGACGGCGTTACGGAGCGCGTGCGCGTTGCGCAGGCCGGTCACCTCGGCTTCGAGCAGCACCAGCACGTGACGCGACATCTGAAGTACCGGATAGATGGATGCCGGGAACGGCACCGGCACGTCGACGACGACGTAGTTGAACCGCTGGCGGAGCAGACCCAGCACGTGGCGCACACCCGCTTCGGTGATATCGAGCTTGGCATCGAGATCTTCGTCGCCGGAAATCAGGACAACCCGGTCATTCACCTCGATCGCCGCCCGCTCCAGGAACAGCGTGTCGGCCCGCATCGGGTTTTCAAGGGCGATGCGGAGGCCGGGTCCCGGGCGAACACCCAGCATCACCGCGGTCTCGCCGCCCTGCAGATGCAGGTCGAGCAGTGCCACCTTGGCTTTGGTGGTTTCGGCCAATTGCAGCGCGAGGTTGATGGCGATGCTGGTCGCTCCCGCACCGCCCTGCGCACCGCAGATCGACACCACATGCCCGCCACGGTCATTGTGAGCGGGCGCGACGTCGCCAACCAGCTTCGGCCGGAGTTGGTCCAGCACCATATCCCTTGTGATCGGCGTCGGGAGATACTCGGTAAGGCCGATCTCCATCAGCTCGCGGTAGAAGGTGATCTCCCTGTTCTCGCCGATCAGGCACACTTTGACATCGGGCGGACAGACGCTGGCTAGACGCTCCAGCTCCGTGAAGGGATCATCGATCCCGCTGATATCGGTCACCAGCGCGGACAGATCGGTGTCGGTCTCGAGCATGCGCGTCGCATGACGGATCGTGCCACGCCGGATCACGAGGTTGCTGCCGTCGAGCCCCTTGCGCAGGGCTGCGGCGCTCAGCTCGTCGTTGACGAAGCAGACGATGCGGTTACGCGCGACAATGGACGTCGTCTCTTCCGGTGATTCCATTACGGCCATACTCATCAACGTTTCTCCGGCCCCTTGCCCGCATCCCCCACCACCGCTGTCGCCTGACGATCGGTCTCCGTCGCGCCGTCGCAGTTCGCAAGGGCGTCGTCGTCGAGATCCTGCTTCCTGACCGAGTACTGCTTGACTTCGTTTCCGGTATATATCGCGACCATGGTGCTCTGGCCGGCAAGCGCGCTCTGGCGCGCCAGCTCGGGCGACACGTCGCAGCTGGATGTCGCTCCCGTATCGGTCTTGTCCCATTGCTCGGCCGCAGCCCGGATGACGAGAGAGAGTGTTCCGAGTTGCTTTGCAACGGACACCTTCTTGACCTGATCCGGCTTGAGCTCCAGCGATACGGTTTGCGCCGTCTTGCCCACGACCGCATTGGTAACGGGTCGGCCGCCCTGCGCAATCTCCTGATCGATCGCGATCACGCGCACATTGGACAGAACGGTTTCGCTCACGGCCCGCCGCGCCACGTTCGCCTTCTCGAACACCTGGGTCAGCACCACGTCCACATTGTCGCCCGGCCTGATCAGACCCGAGACGCCCGTCTCCTCATCGACCTTGATGCTGATCGCGCGGCTATCCGGCGCCAGAACACTGGCGAGGAAGCCACGATCCTTCGGACGCAGGATGTCCTCCAAGGTAATGGCGCTGCCGGCTTCGACGAACTTGCGAACCAGAGAACCCGGAAGTCCGGCCTTGGAATCAGGCGTTTCGAGGATGGCTCCTGCGGGAACACGGTTCGGCGCCGCCTGGCGGACTGCGAAATCCTCGTCCCGCGCCAATGTTCCTTTCGAAAGCGCTCGTGTCGTAACAAAATAACCGACTGTCGTTGGCACGGCCGGCTGCTTTTCGGCGACCGCCTCCGCAACAACCGTGGCCTTCGGCTGGTTCACGCTATAGGCAATGAGCCCAAGGGCCGTAGCCGCAAGCAACAGCACCATGATGATCGAGACGCGCAGAGCGGACGACATGTCAAAATCCTTTGCTCAAAATGGTCCAGATGCCGCCGCATGCGATGGCGACGCCGTAGGGCAGAGGCGCATGTCGCACATGACGCCAGCGCTCGACCGCGTAGACCCGGCGCATCAGCGACGATCCGGCGGGTGCCAGCTTCGGATGCGGCAGGCGGCGCATCATCAGATGCACCGCGGCCAGAACGCCACCGGCCAATGCGGTTACCGTCAGCAGCTCAATCACACCGGCCAATGGTAGTCCGATCGCCAGGGCAACCAGCAACTTGACATCGCCGCCGCCGATCAGGCCGCGCTGGTAGATCACGAACAGCGCCAGGAACAGGACTGCGGCGACCATCAGCGAATGGCCAACCTGCATCGGGCTGGCCAATTGGCCGACGATCCCAAGGAGCGCGAGCGCCAGGCAAATTTCGTTTCGGATCAACCGTGTCGCGATATCGATCGTTGCGACATAGAACAACAATGCGATTTCCAGACACGAGGTCGTGGACGCAATCCAACTCATGAAATATGTGCCTCAGAAATGGCGGGGGGCATAGAATGATGCCCCCCTCCGAAGCGCGGTCTTCCGTGTCTAGGCAGAGACCGCGGTCGTAACTGCAGTAGAGATCGCGGTGATCGCAGTGCTCAACGCTTGCCCGATACCGCTGGAAGTACTTGTGCCGAACGCGGCAGCGACCGCGGCCACGACACAGGCGGCCACGATCACGTACTCGAACGACACGACGCCGTCCTTGTCCGCGCGCAGACGCAGCAACACGTCTCTAGCCTTGATGCAATGATGCAACATGGAGCGAGCCTCCTTCTACCTTGCCGACATCTCAATCCTGTTGGCGACCGTTGGCAGAAATAATTCTGCCAACGCCGTCAATGATCGGATTTTAGGCCGAGACAGCGGTGGTGAGAGCGGTGCTGATGCTGGTGATCGCGGTGCTCAGCGCCTTGCCGATGCCGGACGAAGTGCTGGTACCGAACGCAGCCGCGACCGCGGCGACGACGCAAGCGGCGACGATCACGTATTCGAACGACACGACGCCGTCCTTGTCCGAGGCGAGACGCTTGACGGATTCGGTGGTCTGGATATAGAGCTTCAGCATAGGAAAAAATCCCTTTTAGGATGAATGCATTTACAATTAATTTACGCAACTCGTTGGGGCAAAATCCGCCAACTAAGTTTTGCTTATAGTCAGCCGGAAGAAATCTGTCACTCGGTAATCCTTTGTTAACCCTACCGATGTGGCGGCCGGCGTCCCCTTCTGGGCATGCCGCACCGAAGACAACGAACGAATACCCCTTAGATTATAGGTGTTTTGGCGTTTCGCGACATTTCAGTGTGGCGCCCCCGTGTGAATACGGTGACAGCCCCAAGAGCGCCCCCATGGCCAAGTTGTCGCAAGAACGACGTCCGCAATGACGGCCTCGCTTGAGTAACAGGTCCCGGAATCCCCACCGAGCCGGCCGCAGGCCTCCGGGTTGGATGTCGCCACTCGGCGACCGTCGCCGGCGGCTTGCTCGCCTGGGCCGGCGCGGCCGATATTGCCTCCTGCCGATACGAACATCACATCGAGCAGCGGGTCGATCGCGACCGTTCGTTATCGATGAGGGCGAGAGAGTTGCTGAGGCGACGCAACAGACACGCCGCCACGCAGCCACGCCCGCCGGCAATAACAGAAAGTCTGCTCAATCCGGGGACGCAAGGCCGTCCCCGCCTCCGGCGAAACCGGTCTCGGCGAAAACCTGCGTCTGCAAAAAAGTGGTATCTCGAAATATCGCATTGGCACAAAATGGCGCCGATACACCCGATTGATTTTGGATATAGTTTTGTTGGTGACGCATAGTCGCCTCCGGCGCGGCAGCTCGTCGGCGCCGCCGCGATGCACCATTGCCCGGCGCCCGCAGAGCGGCGCTCGCCCGATGAGGTCGAAATGCCATGGCGAGGGAATTCTTCGGCGCTGAATGCACCAGCGTGAGTCGCGGACATAAACGGCAACATTCTTCTCAACGGCGACCGCTTCATTTCCATGCGAGGGGCCGGCCGTACGCTTGGACCATTGCGTTATCAATGGGCGCACGAACACCATGGCACCCGCCGCAGTCGAAAATTACGCTTCATCCCCGCCGAGTCCTTGCTCTAGGATCAGACAGATATTTCAATTGAGCGCCCGGCATGCGCTCGCGAAATTTCCAGGACCAATATTTACTGCAACTGATCCGGGCCTCATGGGGACTTGAGATGACCGATCGTATTGCACTTTTCATCGACGGTGCGAATCTGCACACGACGGTCAAGAACCTCGGCTTTGAAGTCGACTTCCGGCGATTGCTCTCGGAGTTCGGCAAGCATGGGCAAATCGTCCGCGCCTATTTCTATACGGTCGTGAGGGACGACGACGAGTTCAGCAGCCTTCGGCCGCTGGTAGATTGGCTCGATTACAACGGATATGCGGTGAGGAGAAAGGCTGCCAAGCAGCACGACGACGGCGATGGACGGAGGCGAATGAAGCGCAGCATCGGCATCGAGCTCGCGGTCGACGCAATGGAGATTGCGCACCGCATCGACCATGCGTTCGTGTTCTCCGGCGATGGTGACTTGCGAGCCGTTGTCGAAGCCGTCAGGCGGAAGGGCGTGCGTGTCACCGTCGTTTCCAGCATTCGAACGAAGCCTCCGATGGTCGCCGATGAGCTTCGCAGACACGCCGATGCCTTCGTCGAACTCGAGGGCCTCAAGCCATCGATCGAGCGTCCTGCCCATCCGATAGCGCCGGAGTGACGTTGCGGGCGCCTTCCGAGCCACGTTGCGACTGCTTCGAAACGAGGCGCTACACGGCGCGGTTTTGCGTCGGCGAGCGGCCGCCGCCATCGGCGACCAGCACCGCTCCGGTCACGAAGGACGCCTCGTCGGAGGCCAGGAACAGGCAGCATGCCGCGATCTCCGCGGGCTCGGCCATCCGGCCCAAAGCGATCCGCCGTTCGACGCCGCGAAACTCGGTCTCGGCGGTGGTGCCATTCTGGTCCGCGAGCAGCTGCATTTCATAGGCGCTCATCGGCGTCCGCACCCAGCCGGGCGCCACGGCATTGGCGCGGATGCCGTCGGCGCCGTGGGCGTAGGCCAGCGAACGCGTATAGGCGACGACGGCCGCCTTGCTGGCGGCGTAGCTTGCGCTGTCCGGGCTGGCGTTGAACGCCGCAACCGAGGCGATGTTCACGATCGCACCGCCGCGCTGCCGGAGCAGTGGCAGGGATGCCCGGCAGACCCGCATGGTCCCCGTGAGGTTGACATCGAGCGTCCTGGCCCAGACCTCGTCGGAGACGCTCGCGGGCTGATCCGGCACGATCAAGCCGGCGGCGTTGACGACGATGTCGAGCCATGCGCCGCAGGCGGCGACGGCTTTGGCAATGTCGTCCGGACGCGTGACGTCGCCATGGACCGCCTGCCCGCCGCACTCCGCCGCGGCGGCCTGAAGCTCGGCGTCACCGAGGCCGAACATCACGACGCGCGCGCCGCTCAATCCCAGCAGTGAAGCCGTGGCCCGGCCGATCCCGGTGGCTGCGCCCGTCACCAGCGCGGTCTTTCCGTCCAGCCGCGGCATCAGAGCATGATCCGGAAAAGTGGAAACCGGTTTTCCGAAAAGATCATGCTCATCTAGAGCCCCCACTGCCGTTCGACGGCAAATCCGGTCTCCGGCAGCGTCGAACCGCCGTCGACGACGATGGTCTGCCCGGTGACATATTTTGCTTCAGTGGACGCGAGATAGAGCATCGCGCAGGCGATGTCGTCCGCGCTCCCCATATGCCCCATCGGAATGAAGCGTTCGAGCTTCGCCTTGTTCTCCGGCGCGCTCATGGTGCCCCGGCCGGGCTTCTCGATGAAGCCAGCTTCGACGCCGTTGACCGTGATGCCGTCGCGCGCGAGCTCGAAGGCGGCGCCGCGGATGAACGCGTTGACGCCGGCCTTCGCCGCCGAGTAATGCGCGCCGCCGCCCATCGCGACGCGCGCCGACACCGAGGATGTCACCAGAATGCGTCCGAAGCTGGCGGCGCGCATGTGCGGAACTGCGGCCTGCGCGAGCCAGATGCTGGCGTTCAGATTGAGCGCCAGCGTATCGTCAAGCTTGGCTTCGTCGAGCTCGTCAAGCGAGGCCCACGGACAACCGCCGGCATTGTGCACGACGATATCGAGCCGGCCGCATTTGGCAGCTACATCGTCAATCATCTTACCCAGGCTGCCGCGATCGAGCCGGTCAAACGGAACGCAATGCGCCGCCCGTCCATCGGCCGCCAGCTCGCGCGCCAGCGCCTCGGCCACGTCGAGCGTCCGATTGGCGATCACCACGGTCGCGCCGGCCTGCGCGAGCCGCGTCACTATAGCGGCGCCGATGCCCCGGCCGCCGCCCGTGACGATGGCGACCCGGCCGTCGAGATTGAACGGAAGCGTCTGCATCAGATTGCTCCCGCCCCGCGCAGCAGATCGATGAACTGCGCGAACACCGCGGTGTGCCTGTCGACGTCCTGCCCCGAGGTCGCCGGGCACATCAGCAGCATGGTGTGGAACGGGGTCACAAGAATGCCCTCGTTCATGTAGAACGCATGCAGCAAGGTCTCGAGATCGGGTTGCCGGCCGGCAGTGACGTCGGCGCCGCTACGCGGCGGTCGTGGCATGAACATGATCTCGGCACGCGCGCCGATCTGGGTAACGTGCCAGGGCAGCCCGGCCGCCTCGATCAGCCGACGCGCCTCCTGCGCGAGCCAAGTCGCGGTTCCGATCATCCGTTCGTAATTCGCTGATGTCAGAACCTTCTCCAGCACCGCGCGCATGGTCGCGACCGTCAGCGCGTTGCCGGCAAGCGTGCCGCCGAACCCGAGATGCGCCGACTGCCGCTCGCGCGGATTGACGTGGGGAACGAGTTTCCAGAGCCGCTCGGCAATCTCCTCGCTCAGACCGAACACGCCGGCGGGGATGCCGCCCGCGATCGCCTTGCCGGCGACGAAGATGTCGGGCTCGAGCCCGTGGCTCTCCGTGTAGCCGCCCGGCCCGCACGACAACGTGTGCGTCTCGTCGATGATGAGCAAGGTACCGGCGCGGCGGGTCAGCTCGCGCAACGCCTGGTGAAAACCAGGGTCGACCGGGATCATGCCGAAATTCGTCATCAGCGGCTCGGTCAGCGCGCATGCGATATCGCCCTGCGCCAGCGCCGCCTCCAGCCCCACGACATCATTGAATTCGACCACCCGGCTCACGGCGTCATGATCGATGCCGTTGGGATGGATCATGTTGCGCAAGCCGACGCGGCCGTCGCGGATCTCGACATGCGCCTCCTCGACGCCGCCATGATAGCAGCCGGAGAACACCAGCACCTTGCGGCGGCCGGTGATCATGCGCGAGATACGAATCGCGGCGCGGTTGGCGTCGGTCGCCGACGTCGTCAAGGTCCAGTATTTCGGACCGAAGCGGCGCGACAGCTCGGCACCGACCCAGAGGCTGTCCTCCGTCGGCAGCATCATGGTCGCGCCACGCTTGAGCTGATACAGCACGGCTTCCGTCACTGCCTCGGGCGCGTGGCCGCACATGCCGCCGGTGTCGCCGAGGCAGAAATCGATATAGTCGCGGCCGTCGATGTCCCTGATATGCGCGCCGTGCGCCTCCTCGACATAGACCGGGAAGCCGCCGGCCCAGCGCCGCATCCAGTGCGACGGACCGCCATAAAGGTAGTGCTGCCTCCCTTGCTGCCAAGCCGCCGCCGAGCGCGGATGAAGTGCCCGGAAGCGATCCTGCTCGGCATCGAGCAATCGGTTCAGAACGCCGGCGCGTTCGGCAGATGCTGATGTCATAGCGCGATCCAGGCGGTCTTGAGGTCGGTATAGGCGTCGAGGGCGTGGAGCGACTTGTCGCGTCCAAAGCCGGATTGCTTGAAGCCGCCGAGCGGCACCGTGATATCGGCGCCGCCATAGGCGTTGACGTGCACGACGCCGGCCTTGATGGCGCGCACCATTCGATGCGCCGTCGACAGACTTCCGGTCCACACCGCCGATGCAAGTCCATAGGGCGTGGCATTGGCGAGCGCTGTCGCGTCTTCCTCGCCGTCGAACCGCGTGACCGCCAGCACCGGACCAAACACCTCCTCGCGCCAGACCTCCATCGATGGCGTCACCTCGGTGAGGATCGCAGGCGCCATGAAGTTGCCGCCGCTCTCGACGCGGATCTGCTCGCCGCCGACCAGCCGCCTCGCGCCCTGCGCTTCCGCGCGGGCAACCGCATCCAGGTTCTTGCGCAACTGCACCTGGCTCGAAATGGCGCCGATATCCGACGTCAGATCGAGGGGATCGCCGACCCTGAGCTTTCCGGTGGCGTCGAGCAGCGCATCCATGAAGCGGTCATAGATCGCGGACTGCACCAGCAGCCGCGAGCCGGCCACGCAGACTTGACCCGAATTGCGGAAGATGCCGTTGGCCGAGACCTTGGCCGCATGCTTGATGTCGGGCACATCGGCGAGGACGATGTTGGGCGACTTGCCGCCAAGCTCGAGATGGACCCGCTTCAGGTTCGACCGCGCCGAGCATTCCAGCAGCCGCCGGCCGACCGCACCCGAGCCGGTGAAGGCCAGCACATCGACGTCCATATGCAGTGCGAGCGCCTCGCCGGCCGATGCACCGCGGCCGGTGACGATGTTGAGCACGCCGTCCGGCAGGCCAGCCTCGGTCGCAAGCTCGGCAAGGCGCAGCAGGGTCAGCGATGCCAGCTCCGACGGCTTGACCACGACCGAGTTTCCGGCGGCGAGTGCGGGACCGATCTTCCAGGCCCCGATCATCAGCGGGAAATTCCACGGCACGATGACGCCGACGACACCGAGCGGCTCGCGATGCACGAGCCCGAGCACATCACCCGAGGTCGGCGCGATCTCGCCATACACCTTGTCGATCGCCTCGGCGTAGTACCTGACGGTGCCGGCCGCCGACAGCGGCTCGGCCTTGTATGCCATACCGATCTCGGTGCCGTTGTCGCGCACACCGAGCACCGCGATCTCGAGCGCGTGCTGCTCGATCAGATCGGCGAACCGCAACAGCACTTTCTTGCGCTGCGCCGGTGCCGCGCGCGACCAGCTTCCCTGCTCGAAGGCCTGTCGTGCCCGCTTCACCGCAAGGTCGACATCGGTCGCATCGCCGTCTGCAATCGTCGTCAGCACCTTGCCGTCGATCGGCGACACCACATCGAGCCGTGCCTCGCCGACCGCCTGCACCGGCCGGCCGCCGATGAAGAGCTGCTGGGCCGGAATTGCGGCCGAGCGTAACAGATCAATCTGGGCTTGCTGCATGCGCGATCATCGTGACGGTGACAAAAGCGGCTCCCGACCGAGGACCGCTGGCATGGCGCAATCCTCGCCAAATCAAGGCTTTGGCAGCAATCAACCGATAGGTGGATGTCGCCGCGGCCAGCGCACTCATAGCGTGATCGCACGATGGCCGAACGCCCTGCCCGCTGGGTGCAAACCAACTCGTCCACATCCCTCACGCCGCCGGCGAGCCAAAGGTCATGCCCGAGATCACGCAGCCCCGCATTCTTCTGATCGGCACTGGAGACACCAAGGCCGACGAACTGTTGTTCATGAGCGCGTGCATCGCGCGCGCCGGCGGTAGCACGATCATGATGGACATCAGCGTGCTCGGCGATCCGCCGTACCAACCCGCACATGACAAGCACGCGGTGGCATCCGCTGCGCAGACCACGATCGCGGCGATCGCATCCAGCGGCGACGAAAACTCAGCGATGTCCCTGATGGCGATTGGCGCCGCAAATCTGGCGCGCAAGCTCGCGGCGCAGGATGCCATCGACGGCGTGATCGCGATCGGCGGCACGATGGGAACCGACCTTGCGCTCGACGTCGCGCAGGCGCTGCCGCTCGGCCTGCCGAAGCTGATCGTCTCGACCGTCGCATTCTCGCATCTGATCCCGCCCGAGCGCGTCGCCGCCGATCTGATGATGATCCTGTGGGCCGGCGGCCTCTATGGCCTCAACGGCACCTGCACCGCCGTGCTGTCGCAAGCCTGCGGCGCGATCGTCGGCGCGGCGAAAAGCGCAATCAAGCCGAGCCGGGACCGGCCGGTCGTTGCCATCACCTCGCTCGGCAAGAGCTGCCTGCGCTACATGGTGGAGCTCAAGCCGCAGCTTGAGCAGCGCGGCTATGAAGTGGTCGTCTTCCACACCACAGGCATGGGTGGACGTGCGATGGAGTCGATCGCCGCCCAGGGCGGCTTTGCCGCGGTGCTGGACCTCAGCCTGCAGGAGGTCGCCAATCAGCTCACCGGCTCGGTGGTCAATTCAGGCGCCGACCGGCTGGAGAATGCGGGCAGAGCCGGCATTCCGCAAATCGTCGCCCCCGGGGCGGTCGACATGGTCGACTTCCCGGCCTGGCTTGGGGTTCCGAACGAGCTCTCGGATCGGCCGTTCCACGCTCACAACCGGCTGCTCGCGTCGGCGACTTCGGGAGCCGCCGATCGCCGCCGGATCGCCCACGCGATTGCGGAGAAGCTCGCCGGCGCCAGCGCACCCGTCGCCTTTGTGCTCCCCGCCGGCGGCATCCAGCAATGGGACCGCGAAGGCGAAGCCCTGCACGACCCCGACGCCCTCGCCGCCTTTGTCGACGCGATGCGGTCGGCGGTCCGGCCGCCGGTCGAACTGCACGAGATCAAGGACCATATCAACAGCTCGGCGTTCAACGAAACGGTGCTCGGTATCTTCGACCGATGGGTCGCGGCCGGCATCGTTCGCCCCGGCAGCGCAACGGTTGCCGCATGACGAGGCCGTTCGCCAAGGCGCTGGTGCTCGACTTCGGCGGCGTCATCTCAAAGACCCTGTTCGAGACCCATGACCTGACCGAGTGCGCGGTCGGGCTCGCACCGTGCACGCTGCGGTGGCTCGGGCCATTTGCCCCCGACAGCGATCCGCTCTGGGCTGCGATGCAGCGTGGCGAGATCTCCGAACGCGATTACTGGCTGACTCGCAGCCGCGAGGTCGGGCGCATGGTCGGCGAGGACTGGCGCGACATGGAGACCTTCGTGAAGCGTGCGCGCGGCGCCGATCCCGACACCGTGATCCGTCCCGAGGCGGCGCGCGCGATCACCCTCGCCGCCGACGCCGGGTTCCGGCTCGCCATCCTCTCGAACGAGCTCGACCTGTTCTATGGCGCGGAGTTCCGCACCCGCCTCTCCATCCTCAAGCACTTCGATATCATCGTCGACGCGACCCATACCGGAATCCTGAAGCCCGATCGGCGCGCCTATCAAAGCGTGCTGGACGAACTAGCGCTGGAGGCAGAAGATTGCGTCTTCGTCGACGACCAGCGTCGCAACATCGCCGGCGCCGCGGCGTGCAACATGCGTACGGTGCTGTTTGACGTGCGCAATCCTGCCGCGTCCTACAGCGAGGCGCTGCGGCACTTCGGGCTGCAATTCGACTAAAGCGTTTTCGAGCGAAGTGGGTACCGGTTCGCGTGAAGAAAATGCGTCAAAACTAGAATCTGGAGCCTCGTTCCGATTCCATCGGAACGGAAAAGGCTCCAGCCGGACAGAGAGCGATCATGCGCGACAGAAACTTTCTGGTTGAGAACAACGCCAAGCCGATCTGGCATCCGATGGCCCACCCCGCCGAGATGCGGGCGCAGCCGCCGCGGATCGTGATGAAGGGCGAAGGCGTCCACGTCACCGACATCGACGGCAAGACCGTGATCGACGCGGTCGGCGGCCTGTGGAACGTCAACCTCGGCTACAGCTGCGATCCGATCAAGCGAGCGATCGCCGACCAGCTCAGCGCGCTGCCGTATTATTCAGGCTTCCGCGGCTCCTCGAGCGGTCCCTCGATCGAGCTCGCCTACGAGCTCACCGAATGGTTCAAGCCGGAAGGCATGGTTCGCGCCTTCTTCACGTCAGGCGGATCGGACTCGGTCGAGACCGCGCTGCGGCTTGCGCGGCAATACTGGAAGATCAAGGGCCAGGCCGACCGCACCAAGTTCCTGGCGCTGAAAAAGGGCTATCACGGCACCCATTTCGGCGGCGCCTCCGTCAACGGCAACGCCAATTTCCGCCGCAACTATGAGCCGATGCTGCCCGGCGTATTCCACATCCCGGCGCCGTCGACCTATCGCAATCCCTTCAACGAAGCCGATCCTGCGAGGCTCGCGCAGCTTTGCGCGGCGGCGATGGAGGAGGAGATCGCGTTCCAGGGCGCCGATACCATTGCGGCCTTCATCATGGAGCCGGTGCTCGGGGCCGGCGGCGTGATCGTGCCACCGGACAGCTTCATGAAGGTGGCGCGCGAGATCTGCGACCGGCACGGCATCCTGATGATCGCGGACGAGGTCGTCACCGGGTTCGGCCGCACCGGCGCGTGGTCGGGCTCGCTTCTGTGGGGCGTGAAGCCCGACATGATGACGATGGCCAAGGCGATCACCTCGGGCTATTTCCCGCTCGGCGCGACGCTGATTGGCGAGCAGGTCGCGGAGACCTTCGAGACTGACACGACCACGTTCGGCTCGATCGGCCATGGCTACACGTATTCGGGCCATCCGGTCGGCTGCGCCGCGGGCCTTGCTGCGCTCGCCGAGACCCGCCGCCTCAAACTTGACGAGAATGCCGCCGCACGCGGCAAGGACCTCGCGCAAGCGCTGGCCGCGCTCAAGGCCAAGCATCCGCTGGTCGGCGACGTCAGGGGCAAGGGCCTGATGGCCGCGCTCGAGCTCGTCGCCGATCTCGACAGCAAGAAGCCCGCCGACAAGAAGACCATGGCGAAGGTTGCCGATGCCGCCTACGAGGCCGGCGTGATGCTGCGCGTCTCCGGCAACAACCTGATCCTGTCCCCGCCCCTGATCCTCACCTCATTGGATGTGAAGGCGATCGCCGAAGGGATCGAGGCTGGCCTCTCAGCGGCCGGCTGACAGCGCACTGACACACGCCATGGCGCGCTCGAACGGCGCGCCGTCCGCCTTGTCACTATCGAGGCAATCGGCGAGTGATACCGCCGACATTCTCTGGTCGGTGCAGAATATCCGCATGAAGTCGGCCGCGAGCGCGACCTTGCGCGGCGCGGATTGGCGCTCCCAGTCGCCGCTGCTCAAATAGAGCAAGGACGCATCGTCAGCGCCGCTTTCGGCCGCCGCGCCCCACGCGACAGGCTGCGCCGCCAACAGCGCCAGCAGCGCGCCGGCAACCGCTCCCCTGTGATGCACGCGGTCACTCATTTGGTGTCCCTGGCATTCACCATGGGCGGCACATCGAGCGCGGGATTGCGATCGAAGAAGTTGAATGGACGGAGCCGGAAGCCATGCCAAAGGCCGGGCATCACAGGCCAATCCTCGGCGCGCGGCACGTGGCGGAAGCCGACCGTGTACCACAGCACAAGGTCGCGATCCTCGATCGGCCGCTTCGCGGCAGTCCATTTCGGCAAGCCATCGACCTCAGGATTCTCGTTCGGGTACATGCCTGCGGCATATCGCTCGTCCCTGGCGTAGGCCGAGGTCCATAGCGTGTAGGCGCTGAAGCCGGCGCGCAACTGGATCGGATCATCCTTGGCGAGCAGCGAAACGTCGGAATGTCCTGGCACCAGCTGATAGCTGGTGCGATAGCCCTGCTTGTTGGTCTTGCCCGTACTTTCGATCCTGAACTGCGCCGCGCTCAGCGGCGTCGTGATCGGTCCTTCGGTCGCGACCGGCCTGGTGTCGACCTGCCAGAGGCTCTTGCGCTGGCCCTCATCCAGCCGGCGGACGCTGAAGCGGTCCTCGACCAGCCGGTTCGAGGTGCCGTCGACGTCCATGTCGATCCGGAACGTCATGTAGTGATCGTGATTGACGGCCAGCAGCCGCTCGTCGACCAGCGTCCCGTAGGCCGTGTCCTGCTTCGCCGTCGGATCGCTCAAGGTTCGGCTTGCGACGCCCTTGGTTGCATCGATGCCGTAGGCGCCGAGCCGCACGTCGATATTGCCGGCACGGTCGAACACGTAGTCCACCAGATAGTCGTAATTGCCGACCACCGGAGCCATCCGCACCACCAGCTCATTGCTCGGCCGCACCTCGGCGGTATTGTTGAGCAGCTCGCTGTGGCGCCAGATCGGATCGCCGGTCGGGCGCTCGAAGATGCAGACCGCGCCCTTGGAGACGACCGGCATGCCCTTGGTGTCCGAGATCGTCAGATCGAGCAAATGCGCGCCTTCGGGGCAATCGATGCCGCGCTGCAATTCGCTGGAGAGCACGCCAAAGCCGTATTCGCCGATATCCATATAGGCGCGGAACGACCAGGTCGGCGCCGGGTCCATATAGGGCACAAACATCTCGCTCGCCGAGATCTGGTAGGCAATGTCACGGAACGTACCGTGGTCGTCGTAGCGGATCAACGACAGTACCGCGCCGACGCGCGGCTCGAGACGGACATGGAACGACCAGTTGTCCCAGCGGACCTGGCCGCCCTCCACCTTCACATTGCTGCCCTCGGGCGCGGTGATCTCGATCGGCTTCGGCGGCTTGCGGTATTTTCCGGAGTCGGCGTAGGCATGCGAGGGCGTCTGCGCCGGCGGCGGCAGCACCCCGAGATCGGTCACCGACAGCACCGTCTTGCTCTTGAGATCGACCTGGGCGATCAGGTTCTCGATCGGCTTGCCCCAGAGATTGTTGGCGGCGCCGGTGGTGTCGACACAGGGAACGTTGAGCAGGCGGCGGCCTTTCAGGGCGGGGTCGCTCACCGGGCCGACCGTTAACGGCAGGCACAGCACATTGCGGAAGTCGGTGATGCCGCGCTTGGCCATCGCGGCGATCCAGCGCGGGTCCTGCTTCGGCAGATCCCCGGCCGACACCAGCTCGTCGATGGTCAGCGCGGCCTCATGATCCCTGATCTCATCCCAGCCGAGCAGGCTGCGTGCGGCGAGATCGATATGCGCTTCGTAGAGGTGCCCGCCGCTCAGCAGCGTCGCGCTCGCCCGCCGCGCGAAGGGGTGTCCGGGCTTCCACGCCCGCACCTCGTCCTTGGGGTCCTCGTCGATCGTCATGGAGACGACCCGCGCCGCATCGTCGAGCTTGCCGGCGCCGCGGAGAATCTCGGTGACCGAACGGATTTCGTCCGTTGTCAGCCCGTCCATCGGGTGCGTGGCGGCCGCCTGCGGCCACATCCTGCGCTCCGCCTGCGCCGGCAGCGGCGCCGCCATCGTCATCGCAACCAGGCCGGCCAATGCCGATCCGCATCCCCGGAATATCCGAGCCATCACACCCTCCACGCAAAAGCCAGAACCGTCAGAATACAAGCAATGGTGACGGCGTGAAGGCCTGCCTCATCCGGCAACCCGTTCCGATGCACCCGGCAGGATGGTGGCCGCGGCCGGCCGTGGCGCGGCACGGTGGACATCGAGCAGCCGTACACCGAGGCGATCGCGCAAGGCCGGCCAGATGCCGCGCGGCGCCACGATCATCACGGCGACGGCAATGATACCGAGGCCGACCAGATACCAGCCGCCGGACAGGCCGAGCGGCCCGGTCATCAATTCGCGCAGGCCGAAGAAGACGATGACGCCGAGGATCGGGCCTTCCAGCGTCCCAATACCGCCGATGATCACGATGAACATCATGTAGACGGACCAGTTGACGTCGAAGGCCGCGAGCGGCGCGATGAACAGATTGCCCATGAAGCTCAACGCACCCGCAAGCCCGCATCCCGCCGCCGAGAGCACGAAGGCGATGAAGCGGTTATGCCGGACGTCGACGCCGACGCTCGTCGCGGCGAGGTCATTGTCGCGCACGCTCATCAGCCCGAGCCCGAAGCTCGAGGTCATCATCTTGTACAGCGCGGCGATGGTGACGAGCGTCAGCCCGCCCGCGAGCCAGAACATGGTCGGCTCGAACCAGTCGAAATCGATCAGCTTGCTGGTGGCGAGCGGCACGCCCGAGGTGCCGCCAACGGCCTGCGACTTCATCGTGAAGGCGCCGATGATCTCAGCGAACACCCACATCGCGATCGAGAAATAGGCGTCGCGCAAGCGAAACAGCGGAAAGGCGATGATCGCCGCGACAGCCGCGGCCACCAGCGGCGCCACCGGCAGCACCCAGATCGGGGTCACCTCGAGCCAGCCGGAGGTCAGGAACAGCGCATAGGCGCCGAAGGCGATGAAGACCTGATGGCCGAGCGACACCAGCCCGGCATAACCCGCCAGCAGGTTCCACATCTGCGCCATCGTGAGCAGCAGCAGGCATTCGGTCGCGAGCCGCAGGATGCCCTCGTTCAGCACGAAGGGCGCGCCGGCGATGATCGCGACCAGCACGATGGCGCAGGCGAGGAAAATTGTCCGTGTCGGCATCTGCGTCATACCCTGCTCGACACGAGACCCGACGGGCGGATCAACAGCATGATGAAGAACAACAGATGCGCGTAGAGCAGCCCGGCATTCGGATCGATCTTCAGCCCGATCAACTGCGCCATGCCGAGCGCGATGCCGCCGAGCAATGCGCCCCAGAACGAGCCGAGCCCGCCGAGCACCACCACCTCGAAGGCGATCAGCAGCCGCTCGGCGCCCGAGAACGGCGTGAAGCTCGACCGCACCGCGAGCAGCACGCCGCCGATCGCGCCGAGCGCGAGCGACAGGCCCATGACATAGTTGTAGACCCGATCCGGCTTGACGCCGGACAGCCGGACGATGTCGCGGCGGTCGGCGGTGGCGCGCACGATCCGCCCGAACTCGGTATGGCGCAGCACGAGCTGCAGCGCCATGAACAGCAGCGCGGCGAGCACCAGCGTGAGCAGCGGCATGATGCCGATGTTGAGGCCGGCGATCTCGAGGCTGGCGCGCGACAGCTCGCCGACCTGCAGGCTGCGCACGTCGGCGCCGAAGATTTCGACCATGACGTTGCGCAGGATCACCGAGACGCCGAAGGTCAGCAGCAACGGCGACAGCGGATCGGGCGACGTCACGACCCGGTTGACGATGGCCGCCTGATAGAGCCAGCCGACCGCAAAAGACAGCGCGATCACCGGGATCAGCATCAGCAGCGGCGAGACCTGCGGAAACAAATTGGCAAGCAGCACGGCGCAGAACGCGCTCAGCACCATGAACTCGCCGTGCGCGATGTTGACGACGCGCATCACGCCGAACACCAGGGCGAGCCCGATGCCGAGCAGGCCGTAGAGCCCGCCCAGCAGAGCTCCGTTGATCAATGTCTCAACCCAGATCATATCGTGCCAATCCTGGCTAGTTACCGAAATAGGCGTGCGTCAGCTGTTCCGGCTGCAACCCTTGCGCCGGGCCCGTCAGCGACACCCGCCCCTTCAACAGGCAGTAGATCCGCTCCGACGTCGCGAGCGCGCGCTTGACGTCCTGCTCGACCAGAACCACCGCGGTGCCCTCGCGGCGAATGTCGGCAAAGGAGCGATAAATCTGCTCGACCACGACAGGCGCGAGCCCGAGCGAGATCTCGTCGCACAGCAGCAGCCGCGGGTTCGACATCAGCGCGCGGCCGATCGCCGCCATCTGCTGCTGGCCGCCGGAGAGCTGGCCCGGAAACATCCGCCGCCGCTCTTCGAGGATCGGGAACAGGTCGAACACCCGCCGCAGCGTCCAGCTGCCCTTGCGCCGGTTGACGCTGCCCATCAGCAGGTTCTCCTCGATGGTCAGCGAATCGAACAGCAGCCGACCTTCGGGCACCATGATGAGCCCGAGCCGCGACACCTGCTCGGCTGGCATCTGCGAGATATCGATACCGTCGAAATGCACCGCCCCTCGCCGCTCCTCGTTCAGCCCGACCAGCGCCTTCAGGAACGTCGACTTGCCGGCGCCGTTGGCGCCGACCAGCGCCACCGCCTCGCCGTCGGCGACGGTGAAATTCATGTCGAACACGGCCTGGAGATCGCCATAGAAGATCTGCAGGCCGTTCACATCAAGCAACGCCATCGGCCTTCAATCCCATGTAGATCTCGCGCACCACGGCGCTGTCCATCACCTCGGCCGGCGGCCCCTCCAGTACCTTGCGGCCGAAATCGAGCACCAGGATGCGATCCGACGCCGCGCGCAAGGCGTGCGGAATGTGCTCGATCCAGATCATGGCGTGATCTGCCTTCACCGACTTGATGATGGCAACGAGGCGCTCAACCTCGGGCTCGGTCAACCCGGCGGCGATCTCGTCGAGCAGAATCAGCTTGGGTTTCGAGGCCAGCGCCTTGGCGAATTCCAGTCGCTTGCGATCGATCAGCGGCAAGGCGCCGGCGAGCTTGTCCGCCTTGGCGTCGAGCCCGGTGCGCTGCAGCACCTCCATCGTCCAGTTCGACGCCGCCTCGCCATACAGGCCCGCGCCGTAGGACGCCGCCACCAGCGCGTTCTCGTAAACCGACAGATGCGGAAACGGTTGCGGGATCTGGAACGCGCGCCCGAGCCCCAGCCGCGCCCGGCGATGCGGCGGCAGGCCTGAGATCTCCCTGTCGTCGAGCATGATCGAACCGCCGTCGGCCGTGAGCAGGCCGACGATCAGGTTCAACAGCGAGCTCTTGCCGGCGCCATTCGGGCCGATCACGCCGAGGCACTCGCCGCGCGCCAGCTCGAAGCCGACATTGTCGGCGACCACGATCTCGCCGAAACGCTTCGACAGCTCGCTGACGCGCAGAAGAGGTGACATCTCAGGCAAGCTTCGAGAGCAGCTGGAGATCGGCCTGCTTCGGGATGAACGGCGCCGTCCCGTTGTGCACGATCAAGAGCTCGTATTTCGCGTTGCCGCCCTTGGTCTTGCGCCATTGCCCGCCCGACAGCGACGTCACTGCGACGTTCTTGATCGGCGTTCCCTTGAACCTCACCGGTCCGACCACCGTCTCCATGTCGAGACCCGCGATGGCATCGCGCAGCGAGTTCTTGTCCTTCGGATCGCTGTTTTGCAATGCGGCGAGCGCAACCTCCCACAAGGCATGGGCGTAGCCGATCGGCTGGGTCCATTGCTTGCCCGTCGTCTTCTCCCATTCCGCGGCGAGTTCGGCGGCGGTCTGTCCGGTCAGCGACGACTTGAACGGATAGGCCGGTGTCCACCAAACTTCGGTGGACATGCCGTCACCACGATCGCCGAGCGCATTCACCGCACTTGGAAACAGGAACGCCGCCGCCACCGTGCAGATCTGCGGCTTGAAGCCGGCCTGGGCCGCCTGATTCCACAGCGTCACCCAGTGATTGCCGTAAGTGAATCCGGAGACGATGTCGACGCCGTTGTTCTTGAACGACGACACCTGATTGGTGAAGTCGTCGGTCGCAATCTGGAATTTTCCGGCGGAGAATTCCTGATAGCCCGCCTGCGTAATGCCGCCGGGCAAGCCGACCTTCGGGTCGGAGAACGCCTGGCCGGCGGGATTGTCGATGTAGAGCGTGCCGACCTTCTTGTTGGTCTCGACCGACTGCCACATGCCGAGGAAGTTCTTCACGACATCATCGGCGCCCCAGAAGAAGTGATAGCTGTAGGGGAAGCCCTTATCGGGCGTCGACTTGCGCGGAAACATCCAGCCCTGCCACGGCACCATGGTCGAGATCGAGGGAATGCCGCGGGCATCGGCGAGCTCCTGCACCGGTGCCTGCGCGTCGCCGTCCTCGATCAGGATCAGGTCGCACTTCTCGCGCAGCACCAGCTCGCTCGCAACCACCGACGAGCGGTTCGGATCGGACTGATTGTCCTTGAAGACAAACTCGACCTGCCAGGTCTTGCCGCCGATCTTGAGGCCATCCTTGAGGCGCGCCTTGATGCGTTCATGAATCCAGGTGTCGGGTTCGGCAAACGGCGCCCGGACGCCGGAGAGGCAACCGACCCAACCGATCTTGATGGTGTTGCCGGCGGCCCGCGCGACGTTGACCAATGGCACATTCATCGCCGATGCGAGGCCGGTCGCACCGGCCGCCTTCAGCAGCGTGCGCCGGTTGAGCCGGCCGATGGACGAGTTGGTCTTCGAATTCTCCGTCATGTCCCTCTCCCCTGAAACAATTGTCTGAAGTGAATCCTGCCTAGGCCGCCGATCGCCGGATCGCCGCACGGCTCACTGCTGCGAACTTGCACAAGGTGTTCTCGATGATCTGGCGCGGAATGCCGCGCACGATGAAGACCAGCCGCGAACGCCGGTCCGCCGACGGCCAGCCCTGCAGCGTGATCGGCGGATGGAACACATGCTGCACGCCATGCACTACGACCGGCGCATCGGGCTGTTCGGCGACATGCACGATCGCCTTGAAGCGCAGCAGGTCCTCGCCCTTGAGCGCCGCGACATAATCGAGCCAGCGCGCGAACGCGTCGCGCTGGATCGGCTCGTCGATGATCAGGCTGTAGGACGAGACATCAGTGTCGTGCGCATGGTGGCTGTGATGGCCGCACTCTGCGCCATCGCAATCGTGCTCGGCGTGATGATGCGGCGCATTCGCCGCCTGCGATGCCAGATCGAACCAGCGCACGACACCGGCAGAGCGCGCCGCCGGATCGAACAGGCCAGCATCGAGAACCTTCGCCGGATCGACCGTCCCGTTCCGCACGTGCGCGCGCGTCGCGACCGGATTGATCGCCGCGAGCCGTGCATCGAGCCGGGACAATTCATCTTCGCTGGCCAGATCGGTCTTGGTCACCAGCAGCCGGTCGGCAACCGCGATCTGCCTGACGGCTTCGCTGTGCGTATCGAGGGTGCGCGCGCCGTTGACGGCATCGACGGTCGCGACCACGCCGTCGATCCGGTAGCGACTGAGGACATCGGGCGCCGTCATCAGCGTGTGCAGCACCGGCACGGGATCGGCGAGACCCGTGGTCTCGACCAGCACGCGGTGGAACGGCGGGATCGCCCCAGTGGCGCGGCGGGCGGCGAGATCGGTCAGCGTCTCGATCAGATCCTCGCGCACCGAGCAGCAGATGCAGCCATTGTCGAGCAGCGCCAGGCGGTCCTCGCTGCTCTCGACCAGCAGATGATCCAGCGCCACCTCGCCGAACTCGTTGATGATGGCGACGACGCCATTGAGCTCCGGCTGGCGCAGCAGATGGTTCAGCACCGTGGTCTTGCCGCTGCCGAGGAAGCCGGTGAGCACCGTGACCGGAATCTGATTCGCCGTGCCCATCACGCGCCCCGCTGGTAGACCTTGCGGCCTTCGAAGAAGGTCATCTCGACCCGCGTGTCGGCGAGCTGGTCCGGCGGGATGTCGAAGATCATCTGGTCGAGCACGATCAGATCGGCCGACTTGCCGACCTCGATCGAGCCGATCGATTGGCCGAGGCCGGCCGCCCGCGCGGCGTCGATGGTGTAGATGTCGATCACGGTGGCGAGATCGAGCGCCTGCTCGGCCCATAACGACTTGCCGGGAAAATCGCCGGTGGGATTTTGTCGGGTCACCATGCCCTCGATGCCCTGCCAGGGATCGGGAATCGGGATTACCGGCCAGTCCGAGCCGCCGGCCATCAGTGCGCCGGCTTCTTTCAAGTCCTTGTTCGGCCAGAAGCGCTGCGCCCGCTCCTCGCCCATCGCGGCCTTGTGCGCCTCGAGGAAGATGGTCGGATACCAGATGATCGGCGACAGATCGGCCGCGACGCCGAGCTCGGCGAAGCGCTTGATGTCATCGGGCGCGATGTAGCTCGCATGCGCGATCTGGTGGACCAGATGGGTCGGGCCGTTGAAGCTGCGCACGACATCGATCGCGTCGAGCGCCTGCGTCACCGCGGCATCGCCCGCGCAATGGATCTTCGCGGCCAGGCCGAGCTTCTCGCAGCGCCCGAGCCAGCGGATCAGGTCCGGTACGGTCAGCATGGTCGATCCGCGGAAGCAGCAGCCGCGCACCGGATCGGCCACATAAGGCTCGTGGAACGCCGCGGTCTTGGCGCCGGGCACGCCGTCGAGGAACACCTTCACATAGTCCGGCTTCACATGCGCGCCGCGATACTGCTCGCGCAGCGCAAACAACTCCTCGCCGGCCTTGCCGAACATGAAGCCCGGCTCGACCACCGGCATCGCGCAGACCGCCCAGGCGGTCAGCTCGCCGCGATCGTCGAGCCCCTTCAGCGCCGCCATGATCGGCTGCATGCTGGCGGCGTCGATGAAGGCGGTGACGCCATAGGCATTCAGCACCGAAATCGAACGCGCCACCGCCGCGCGGTCCATCTCGGCCGTGTAGTGACCGGAGGCCGCGAGCGCCCGCTCGACCAGGCCGGAGGCGGCCTCGATCATGATGCCGGTCAGCGTCCCGGTCTTGAGGTCGCGGCCGATCTCGCCGTCGGTCGGATCGGGGGTCTCGGCCTGCACGCCGGCCAGCCGCAGCGCCGCAGAGCTCGCCCAGCGATTGTGATAGGTGTCGTCGCGCAGCACGACGGGATGTCCGAGGCACGCCGCATCCAGCAGCGCGCAGGACTCCGCGGTGTTCATCTCGTTCAGGAGATTGTTGCCGAACTGCCCGCCGACGATCCAGGCGCCGGGCGCAGCCACCGAGGCAGCCTTGTGCAAGGTCTCGGCGATCCTTGGCACGCTGTCGGCGTTGGAGAAGCGCAGCTCGTAGAGATCGGCCTGCCCGCCCATCATGATGTGATTGTGGATGTCGATGATGCCCGGCATCGCCATTCGTCCACCAAGATCGACGGTCTTGGTCCCCTCGCCGACCAGCGCCGCGACGTCGCGTTCCTCGCCCACGGCGATGAAGCGGCCGGCCTTCACGGCTGCGCACGCCGCCCAAGGCTGCGCCCGGTTCGACGTGTAGATCCGGCCGTTGCGGAAGACCGTGTCGGCGAATGTCCTGTTCATACGGATCAACTTCTCGATTGGAAAAGTCCGGAGCGATCAGCCTTCGCTGTGCGGTGCACAGGTCGGAACCGTGTACGGCGCCGGCATGATGGCAAAGGTTCGGCATGTCAGCGTCCGGAACAATCCACCATCCGGTGGATGCTACGGCCTGACGGATTCAGGAGACGGAAACGGGCAGCCGTCGGGAGGCCGCGCGATCGACGCAGCTCCCCTTTCTCGCCGTCTCGCGCGCTACGCCGGCGCGTGCGCTACCTGGTGAACATCGGACGTCTGGGCGGAAACACCAGCGGACGGCCATTGTAATATCCGGGGTTGGATACAGCGAGCGGCATGAAGACGAGCGCATCCGGCGAGGCAGAGCCTTGCTTTAGCAGGGCCTGCGTCGTCGTCTCCCGGACGATCTCCAGACCGCGGAGGCGGATCATCACCAGTCGTCCGGCAAACCTTCCCGACGACACCTGGTCCATTCGCATGTTCCAGCCGCTGATGCGCCCGGCATAGTCGCTCGCATCGACGCTTTCGGAATGCGGCGAATTAATCCGACGGCAACGCAGCAAAACTGTGTCAAACCTGTGCGTGAGGAGTGCTTTGACCTATCTGAGTAGTTGTGGGGTCGCCGGCCAATTTTGCGGTGGTTAACTGGTTGCCAAGCTCAGAGCACGATGGCACGCAATTTGGCTCATGTTTGATTTCCAATGCGGATGTCATCTCGCAAAGAGGTTCATGGCACCAGGCGAAATCAGTTCGGTTGCGGGGCTGGTTGGTTACGCATTGCCGCGCCTCTGATCACACTGTCATGCAGTGTCGTCGTTTTCGATGTGCACGCGGCGTCGCCTACGGAAGGGTCGGGCCCACAGGTGATGGCATCCGAATCGTCGGCTCAAGCCGATGCTCGGAGCGCGCCGCCAAGTGCGGACCGAGCGAGCCCCGAGGCTCTGCCAACGACGGAAACCGAGGAACAATCCGAGCAAGCATCTCGGACGGCCAACGTTGCCGACCCGCTCACGGTCACCCCAGACAATATTGATTCAGTCTTGGTCCTTGACGAGTGCTTTGTTGCCGAGGCATGCATCGACCGGTTCCTTGGAGCACTTTACACGCGAGCACCGAAGACCGACTGGATCGTCGTGTACGAGAAAAAGGACGTAACGATCAAGCGGAAGGGAAAACAGATCACCGTCACTCGCAGCATCCCCAAGCGGGTCGAAAACGACTTCGGATGGAAGGACCCCAAAGCAGCAGACAAAGTCGGCATGGCTCTGATGGATTACGTGATCGGAGGGATGGATGGAGCCTTCAAGGGAAAGCTGTTCCATTTGCTCCATGCAGCAGAACAGGCCGGACTGGCACCTGGGATTACAAGCGGATTCCGGGATGACTATCGCCAATCGATCGCAAGCGGGCTGAAGGCCGCGAATGACAAGTCCTATCACGGTGGCAGTTCGCGAGGAGGCTATGGTCACGGGCTCGCCGCAGACGTCACCAGCATGAACGGCGGGAGCAAGGACGAGCGCGTAATCGAGACCAAGCGATTATGGAAATGGATCGACGAACACGAAAAGCAGTTCGGAGTCGGACGTCCATATTTGAATGGAGACCCAGCGCATCTCGCACCGATCGATGGTCAGGAATACGCAGCTCATCGTTCAGCATCAAGCCACGCCAGGCTGATCGGCAAGCGACACACCCGAATTGCAGCATCTTCCAGCCATGGCGTGAAAACGCGAGCAAAGTCAAAGGCAGCGACGAAGCCTGCGACAACGAAAATCAGCTCGCGCCTGTGATCGGCGCACGCGTCGCTGCGCTTCGAAGGTGCGCTCCGGCGAGCCCCAGCCCAGGGGGTGAGCTGGGGCTCACGGCGGCTTCGGAGACTGTAGCGGCCAGCCTCCAGCCATGACGTTACGCCTCTCCCCTGAATCTCATCCACCAGGAACCGCAGTTGCTGCGCCGCGCTACTACCTTTGCGCTGCTGAGTCTGCTCACCGCGAGATCTGTTACTCAGAGCTAGTTCAGAATGGCAATTGTCGCGCGCAACTGTCGATTCTACTATGTCCCCAGTCGTGCGGATTGGCCGACGTCAACCCCACACCCCGACCATGCACATCGCGCGATCAGGGATCGCCGCTTCGGCCCACGGAGCGACGGTCCCGCCCCATTTGGGATGCGACAAACTAACCGACGGGCAACTCAGCAAACACGTGTCAACCCCTCGCCATCAAAATTATTCGGTTTATCGGAATTGCAATTCGGTGTATGGTTGACGCACCTCACCCGATCGAGGGGCGCTGCGCATCGTCTCGGTGTTGCGGTGAGATGCGGTGGACGTTGATTTGCGCAACTGACGATTGCGCATGAGACAGGCGGTGAAGTCGTGTGGTCCTGACGCCCTGGTGGCAGGTGTCCTCTAGCACCTGTGGTCCTGCCCCCGAGCTTAGCTCTTTTGCTCGGGGCCCATGGGTGCGATCGGCACCCGGCTTTCCCTGCGCCCTCTCTTCTCAGAGCGACGAAATGAAATGCAGAGCTCGGACAAATCATGTCGCGAGAGCGCGGACCCTTGACTCACAGAATGCGTCACATCTTCGGTGTCGTCCCGGCGCAGGCCGGGACCCTTAACCACAAATGCCGATTGTTATGCACCGCTGGAACGACGAGTCCCGTCAACTACATCCGCCGCGGAGTATGGGCCCCGGCCTGCGCCGGGACGACGGGAGGAAAGAGCCAGCGCCTCAATGCGGCCGGGACATCAGCGCGACGACGGCGGAGCGGGTCTCGACGCCGAGTTTCTCGAAGATATGGATCAAATGCGTCTTCACCGTTGCGAGACCGATGCTCAGGCACTCGCCGATCTCGCGGTTGGTGCGGCCGCAGCACAACAGCTCGACCACTTCCATCTCGCGCGAGGTCAGTCCGTAGCGCGCCGGCTCGTCGGGATTCGGGGATAGCCGGCTGGTCAGGTTGAACTCGAGGTAATCGTGGATCTTCTCGGCAATGTGCATGCTGCCGTCCGGAATCTTGCAGCCCGGCGCCCAGAGCACGCTCATTCCGGCCACGATCCGGTCGTTGCGGCGGAAGAAGAACTCGATCATGTCGGCGACGCCGCATTGGCCGGCGAAGGCGCGGTAGGTCGCCGCCTCCTGGGACGCGCATTGGTCGAGGGCGACGCTCAGCCGGGCGATCGGCCGGTTGCTCGCGGAGCGCGGATGCAACGGATCGAGCCGGTTCATGCCGGCAAGATACTGGTCGTGGAAGCTCGGCGGAACGTTGCTGCTGAGCACGAAGCGGTTGAGGGTCAGATCGCCGTCGACCTCGTAGAACGCAGTCGCCGAGCCTTCGAGAATCCCGCGCGCGAACTGGATGGCCCGTGTGGTTGCCGGATCCGGTCGGCCCAGAAGCGCGATCATGACCTACCTCCCGATGTTTCCCGATGGCGAGCGTCTGCGCGTCGCATGGTCGTCACGCTGGGGCAGACGCAGGGCGTAGTCAAGCAATTTGCGGGCCAAGCGCACATCCCGGAAACGGTTACGCCGGAGTAACCCGGCCATGACCTCCACCATCTGGTTGATTGCGAGCGGCGCGACCTATACGGAACTTTTGCACGTCCCGGTATCATTATTGGATCAACAATGAATTCGCGTCGCATCATGGCCGCCTTCCCGTCGGCGGCCGACGAACAAGTCACGCTCGCCAACTGGCGCCAGCATCCCTTCAGCGAGTGGGCATTCCGCAATGTCCGCGAACTGCTGCCCACCGCCAACATCGCCCGCGCCTCGACGCCGGCCCCACTGTCCTTTGCGCCGCGCTATCTCGACGACGTCAGCTTCGCTAACCCGCGCGGCGAGACGCTCGGCGTCGGCCAGGCCCTGCGCGCCAGCCACACCGACGGCATCGTCGTGTCGCACCGCGGACAGGTCGCTTTCGAATGGTATGCCCACGGCCTGGCGCCGGACACCCCGCATCTGATTTTTTCGGTCAGCAAGTCGGTGGCCGGAACGCTTGGCGGCATCCTGGCCGATCACGGCAAGCTCGATCCCGACGCGCCGGTGACGCGCTACATCCCGGAGATGGAGGGATCGGTCTATGGCGGCAGCTGTACGGTACGCCATCTGCTCGACATGAGCGTCGGCATCCGCTTCGATGAGGACTACATGGCGCGCGACGGTGACGTCATGAACTACCGGCGCTCGACCGGCTGGGAGCCGCCGGACCCGACCGTGCCGCCGACCAACCTACGCGACTATCTGCGCACCCTGCGGCCGAACGGTACACCGCATGGGCAAACCTTCCACTACGTCTCGACCAACACCGACGTGCTCGGCTGGGTCTATGAGCGCGCCTGCGGCATGTCCTACGCGAAGATCCTCGCGCAGTATCTGTGGCAGCCGATGGGCGCCGAGCACGACGCCTACATCGCCGTCGACTCGCGCGGCGCGGCCCGCGTCGCCGGCGGCATCTGCGCGACACTGCGCGATCTCGCCCGCTTCGGCGAGATGATGCGCAACCACGGCATCAGCAACGGACGGCAGGTGGTGCCCGGCTGGTGGGTCGACGACATCAGGCAAAACGGCAATGCCGAGGCCTGGTCGTGCGGCGACCTGACCAAGGTGTTTCCGAACGGCAACTACCGCAACAAGTGGTACACGATCGATCGCAACGAAACCCCGTTCGCCGCGGTCGGCATCCATGGCCAGTGGATCTACATCGATCCGGCCAACGAGACCGTGATCGCGCGCGTCTCCTCGCAGCCGCTGCCGATGGATCTCGATCTCGATCACATGTGGATGCGCGGCTACCGTGCGATCGCAGCCAAGCTTACCGGCAAGGCCTGATAAAGCGCGACCGGGGGAGTCAACGACGACGCGCTAATCGATCGGCGGCCGCCGCGTATGCCAGTCCGTCACCGATTGGAATGCGGCTCCGGCGCGGACCAGCACGTCCTCGGCGAGATGAGGGCCGACCAGTTGCATGCTGAGCGGCATCTGGTCCGACGCCATGCCCATCGGCAGCGTGATGGTCGGGCTGCCCGAGAAGTCGAACACCGCCGTGAAGCGCAGAATGTTCAGGAGGACGCTGGGATCGGCGCCGTATTCGCTCATCTTGGTGAGCGTCGGGATCGGCACCGGCATTGTCGGGATCAGCAAGAGATCGATATCCTCGAACATCACAGCGAGGCTACCTACGAACTTCAGGCGCTCGTGATGGATCGCCGCGATGTCGACACCGCTCGTCGCCCTGCCCTGCTCGATCAGCTGGGCGAGGTCCGGACCATATTCCGACTTCCGCGACGGATAGGTGTCCAGATGCGCCTCCGCCGTCTCCACCGAGCACATCGCAATCCACTGGCTGACGAGCTTCTGATAGGGCGGGAAATGCACCTCGCGGATGTCGGCGCCGAGATCGACCAGCGTGCGCTCGGCCTGCACCAGGGCGGCGACGACCTGCCGATCGATTCCCTCCTGGGTGTACCTGCGATCGACGCCGATCCTCAAGCCGCGGATGCTCTCGCCGACGCCGGCCAGATAGTTCGGCACCGGCGCGCGCAAGGCGGTCGGATCGTTGGCATCCGCGCCGGCGATGATGCCGAGCATTGCTCCGGCGTCGGCAGCGCTGCGGCACATCGGTCCGACGTGATCGAGCGAGTCCGCCAGCGGGAAGATGCCGTGGCGGCTGACACGGCCCCAGGTCGGCTTGATGCCGGTCAGGCCGCAGGTCGCCGACGGAAACCTGATCGAGCCGCCGGTGTCGCTGCCGATCGAGCCGTAGCAGAGCCCCGCCGAGGTCGCGACGCCCGACCCGGTCGACGACGAGCCGACCCAGTAGTTCACATTCCACGGATTGAGCGGGGCCTGGTCCGCCGGATGATGGCTGGTATAAGCGCCCTCCGTCATCTTGAGCTTGCCGAGCGTGACCGCGCCGGCGACTTCGAGCCGATCCACGATCGTGGCATTGAAGGACGGCACGAACTTCGCATGGATTGTCGTGCCGCCGGCGGTCGGTGCAAACGTCGTGTAGCAGAGGTCCTTCAGCCCGATCGGAACGCCATGCAGCGGGCCGCGCCAGATGCCCTTGGCAATCTCCGCGTCGCGCTGCTTCGCCTGCGCCATGGCGCGCTCCGCCAGGACGAGCGCGTAGCCATGAAACTGCCCATCGAGCTTCGCGATCCGGCCGAGGAGTGCCTCCGCGATCTCCGAGGCCTTCGCCTCGCCACGGCGGATGAGCCCGGAGATCTCGGTGATGGACTTGTAGTGCAATGGATCCGCTGACATGTCGTTGTGGCCCCGGCTAGAACTGGACACCGCGCGTCAGGGCGCCGTCCACGACGAGGTTGGTCCCGGTGATGAAGCTCGCCGCCTTGCTCGCAAGGAACACGACGGCATTCGCCATCTCCTGCGGCGTGCCCATCCGGCCGGTCGGGTTGAGCGCCAGCGCGGTCTTGTAGAGTTCGGGATTGCCGTCCTTGATCATGTTCCAGACGCCGCCCTCGAAATAGGTGTTGCCCGGCGACACCGAATTGGCCCGGATGCCCTTGGCCGCGAGCTGGTAGGCGAGGCCCTGCGTGTAGTGGATGATCGCGGCCTTGAACGTCCCGTAGGGACCGCTGGCAAAATCGACCTCGCGCCCCGACACGCTGGAGATCGTGACGATCGCCGCCGCCGCGCTTTTCTCGAGATAGGGCATCGCCGCGTTGACGAGGCGCACCGTCCCCATCATGTCGGTGGAGAATTCCTTCTCCCAGCTCTCCTCGTCCTGCCCGATCGACAGCGCGCTGACATTGGCGACCACGACATCGATGCCGCCGAGCTTTCCAGCCATGTCGGCGACCCAGGCCTTCAGCGCCGGTCCGTTCGAGACGTCGACGGCACCGCCGAACGCCGCAACGCCCTTGGCCTTGATCGCGGTAATCGCAGTGTCGACATCCGCCTGATTGCGCGCGCAGATGCCGACATTAGCACCCTCGGCCGCGAACGTATCGGCGATCGCGCGCCCGATCCCCCTGGTGCTGCCAGTCACGAGAACCTTTGCTCCCTTGAGTCCCAGATCCATATCCATTCCCTCCGTTGTTATCGATTATGGAACGCTACTTCCTCACCACATGGCGTGGCCGATCAAAGCAGCAGCTGCGCGCGAACATTGTCCGCGTTAACCTCCTCACCGGCCAGCGATCGCGTGATCTTGCCCTTCTCCATGATGTAGCAGCGCTGGGCGATCGCCAGGATGGTGTCAAGGTTCTGCTCCACGAAGATGATCGTGGTCCCGAGCTCGGCTTGGAACGATTGCAGCGCCTCGCAGATGTGCTGCACGATCGAGGGCTGGATGCCCTCGGACGGCTCGTCGAGGATCATCAACGACGGATTGCCGATCAGCGCGCGGCCGATCGCAAGCTGCTGCTGCTCGCCGCCCGACATGGTGCCGGCGATCTGCCGCCGGCGCTCCTTCAGGCGCGGGAAATATTCATACACGAGTTCCGGCAGCTTCTTTCCATCGGTTCCGCCGATCAGTTCACCGACCTGCAGGTTCTCCTCGACGCTCATCTGCGGGAAGACATCGCGGCCCTGCGGGATGTAGCCGAAGCCGGCACGCGCTCGCGCATCGGCCTCGAGCTCCGTGACATCCTGATCCATGAAGGTGATGGTGCCGCGCCAGGATTGCAGCAGCCCGATCAGGCACCGCATCAGGGTCGACTTGCCGACGCCATTGCGGCCGATCACGCCGACGATCTCGCCGCGCGAGACCGACATGCTGACGCCCTGCAGGATCGGCGTCGCGCCGTAGCCCGCCCAAAGTCCCGATACGTCCAGGATGCGATCAATGGGCATGGGTCTTACCCAAATAGATTTCCGCGACCTTCTCGTCTTCCAGGATCGCCTCTAAGCTGCCGCGCGCGAAGATCTTGCCAAGATGCAGAACGGTGACGCGCTGGGCGACCTGACGCACGAACGCCATGTCGTGCTCGACGACAAGAACCGTCATGCCCTCGGCATTGAACGACTTGATCAGTTCGCCGGTCTTGTAGGTCTCTTCCGGCGACATGCCGGCGGTCGGCTCGTCCAGCAGCAAGAGCTGCGGTTGCAATGCCAACGCCATCCCGATCTCCAGCCATTGCTGCTGGCCGTGCGACAGCGCACCGGCAAGCTTGCCGCTATCATCAGCCAGATTGAGCAGCGCCAGCAGCCGTTCCTCCTCAACCCGGCATTCCGCGCCCGAAAGCCGCTCCTGCAGCGCGATCTGGATGTTCTGGCGCACCGGCAATTCCTTGAACACGCTCGGCGCCTGCATCTTGATGCTCATGCCGCGCTGCACACGCGCGTAAGGTCGCTCCGCGGTGATATCGACGGAGTCGAAGAAGATGCTGCCGGTGGTCGGCGGATAGAGGCCGACGATCAGCTTGAACAGCGTGCTCTTCCCGGCTCCGTTGGGCCCGATCAGACAGTGGACTTCGCCGGCATTGACCGTCAGGTCGACCTCGGAGACGGCGGTCAATCCACCGAAGCGTTTGGAGACACCTTTTACATCGACCAGCGCCATGGATCAGGTCTCATCCGATTGCAGACGGCTGGCGCCCGCCAGCGCAGGGGCCTCGTCGCGCCGCCGGCGCCTGGTCCACCAATCGACAACGAGCTTGCCGATGCCGAGGACAAAGCCCTGCGGCGCCAGCATCACGGTGGCGAGCAGAAGCACGCCCATCAACACCAGTGCCGCTTGCTGGCTATAGACCGTGATGGTCTGGAAGCCGAACAGCAGCAGGAACGATCCGACCAGGGTCGCGGTGAGATCATTGCGTCCGGAGAACGCCACCCACACGATCGGCATCGCCGCCGCCGGCAGGCCGATGCTGGACGGCGTGATGAACTGCCCCCAGGACGTGTACAGCGCGCCGCTGAGGCCCGCGAGGCCGCTGCCGATCACGAAGGTCAGGAGTTGGTACTTGCGGACGTCGTAGCCGAGCATCTCGGCGCGCTGCGGATTCTCGCGCGTCGCCACGATCACGTTGCCGATGCTCGAGTTCACCAGCATGCGGAGCGCCACGTAGACGATCACGATCAGCGCGACCATGAGGTAGTAGAGCGCCGATCCTTCGATGTCGAAATTGCCCACGGTGAGCGGGTCCATCCCCTTCATGCCGTTGAAGCCGTTCAGCCGCGCCGGACCGATATGCCATTCCGGCCCGGCGGTCTGCCCGAGGAAGAAGGCCAGCACCAGCGTCGCCGACAGCGTCACGATGCCGAAGAAAATCCCGCTGATCCCACCCCAGATCATGAAATAGCCGAGGACCCCCGCCGCCATCATCGCGATAACAACCGAGAGCACGAGCGCGGCGATCGTGGCCGTTCCCCCGCCCATGTTGATGGCGAGCACGCCATAGCCGTAGCCGGCGATGCCGAAGAAGAAGGTCTGGCCGAACGACAGCATGCCGCCGTAGCCCCACATCAGGCAGAGCCCGAGCGCCATGAAGATCCAGATCAGGAAGTAGGCAAAGTTGCCGACATCATAGGAGTCGGCGAACAGCGGATAGATCAGCGTGCCCGCCAGCACGGCAACAAAGCAGGACCAGAAGATCTTTCCGCGTCCGAGCGTCTGCGGACCGTCGAGCAGCTTCAACATCAGAAATTCCCGTCTAGCGCCCACGACGAACCAGCACGCTGGATAGCCCTTCAGGCAGCACCCGTATGATCAGGATCACAGCAAACAGCATGCCGATCTGCCCGATGATCTGCCCGTAGCTCGCATTGAGCGCCATCCTGATCATCGCCAGGAACACCGCAGCCGGCGCGGTCCCGAGCAGGACATTGGCGCCGCCGATCACGACGGTGACAAAGCTCTCGACCACGAAGGTCGCGCCCATGGTCGGGATCAGCGTCATGGTCGGCGCGTAGAGCGCACCGCAGAGTCCCGCGAGCGCCGTGCCGATCCCGAAGCTGATGGAATAGATGCGTCCCGTACGCGCGCCGAGCGCCTTCGCCATTGCCGCGTTCTGCATCGTTGCGCGCGCGATCACGCCAAAGCGCGTCTTCATGAAGACGATGTAGAGCCCGGCCAGCACGGCAACCGCACAGCCGAACAGCACGAGGCGATAGGTCGAGAACGTGTAGCCTCCGATCGCGAAGCTTCCTTCCGGCGTGCCGATGCCCCGCACGGCCGAGCCTACGATCAGCAGCATCGACTGCGTCACGATCAGGCTGAGGCCCCAGGTGGCGAGCAGCGAGTCGAGCGGACGCTTGTAGAAGCGCCGCACGACGAGGTACTCGACGATCATGCCGATGATCCCCGCGGTCAGCGCGGCCAGGATCTGCGCGATCGGGAGCGGCACACCGAATTCACGAGCCCGACCGTCACATAGGCCCCGCACATGATGAACTCGCCATGCGCCATGTTGATGACGCCCATCATGCCGAACACGATGGCAAGTCCCGCCGCCGACAGGATCAGGAACGCGAAGACGTCGGCGAACTGATAGAACACCGAGAAGAATTCAGCCGACATTCCACTCTCCGTGATCACGGCGCCGCATCATTGCGGCGCCGGTTCGCTTCAAAGCCATGATGCAAAGCACGAGCAAGATACGTGCCCGCTTGCATCACGATTTGCTGGGAAGATGACTCGGCGTGTACTGATCCTTGTCGTTCTTCTTGGTGAGGTCGCAGCCGATCTCGCCGAGCCAGTATGGCTGGATCGTCCCGTAGTCCTTCTCAACGGTCACCTCATGCTTGGGTCCGACCGAGATCAGGCGCATGCGGTGCGACGTATGCTGGCTCTTCGGATCGATGCAGACCTTGCCCTCGGGTGCGTCGATGCAGGCATCACCGGTCGCGATCACCTTGCGCATGTCCTCGAGCTTGGTCGACTTCGCCTTCTCGACCAGAGTCTTGTACATGTAGAGCGCGTTATAGGCATTGTAGCCCATGTCGTTGATGTAGAGCTCGTCAGGGAACTTGGCGTGCCAGCGCTTCTTGAAGTCGTTGGCTTCGGGGGTGTCGATCTCCTCGAACCAGTTCGCGGTCGCATGCATGTTGTTGAGCGCCGGCGGCTTGAACCGCTTATGCTCGAATCCGAGCATGATCTTGATCGAGGACCCCATCGGCAAATTGAGGTTGGCGGCGGCCGCCTGCTCGAAGAACGAGTCCTGCGCGGCGCCGACATTGATCGTCAGCAGCCAGTCCGGCTTCGCCTTCTGGATGTTCTGGATCGTCTGCGCGAATTGCGATACGCCGAGCGGGATGAACTCCTCGCCCACCACCTCGCCGCCGAGGTCCTTCATGATCTTGCGGTTCCACTCCGCCGAGATCTGGCCGAAATTATAGTCTGCGGCGATGACGTAGACTTTCTTGCCGAACTTCTGGACCATCCATGGGATCAGGGTCGAGAATTGCTGCTCCGGCACCGCGCCCATGCTGACCATGGAGGCATCGCAGACGCCGCCCTCATACTGGTTCGTGTAGAAGTACGGCGTGGTGGTGCGATCGACGATCGGGCGCAATGCCTCGCGCGAAGCCGACGTGATGCCGCCGATCAGCACATCGACCTTGTCGCGGTTGAGCAGCCTTCGGCCGAACTCCTGATAGCGGGCATTGTCACCTTGGGGATCAAGGTGAATCAGCTCGATCTGGCGTCCGAGAATGCCGCCGCTCTTGTTGATCTCCTCGACCGCGAGCTGCGAGCCGTGCAGCTTCGGCATGCCCATGAAGGCGAGGTCGCCGGAGACGTCCTCCAGCAGGCCGACCTTCAATGGCGGGTCGGCCGCCTGAGCAGCACCAATGACAGCCGTCCCGAGTACGGCACCAAGCAAAGCCATTCCGACTATACGCCCCGAATTCATCGCGATGTTTCCTGTCGTTGAAAGGTGTTGGAAGTCACGCCTTGAGGTAATTCTTCAGGATCGACGCCCCCATCGTGTATTTGGGGTCGACCATGTTGCCGAGCCGCATGCGGCCGGCCTGGCTGAGCAGCATGTAGGCGTCGATCTCGTCGAAGCCGTAATCCGCGCTCATCCACCGCACGAGCTCGCGATAGGCGATCCGCGCCGCGTCCTCGAGCGGCCGCGCGCTGCCGATCGTCATGATGAAGTCGCGCGTCTCGAGCCGCGGCCAGGCGAAGCTCCAGTTCTTGATCAGATCGATCTGCAGCGTCACGGTGGCGCGCTGCTCGAGCGCGACGCCAGAAAGTTCGCCGTCGCCCTGCGTGGCGTGGCAGTCGCCGACATAGAGCAGCCCGCCTTCGGTATGCACCGGAAAATAGATGATCGAGCCAGGCGCGACGTCAGGCAGATCCATGTTGCCGCCGTGATAGTCGGGCTGCAGCGAGGAGATCGCCTCGATTTCGGGCGACACGCCGATCGTTCCGATGAACGGCTCATAGGGCAGCGTGATCTTGTCGCTCCAGCGCACGCCGTTGCGGTCGACGTGCAGCTTCTTGACGCGCTCCGGCAGCGGCGGATTGAGCAGCGCCGTGGATGCGGTCCCGACCAGGCCGCCGAACTCCGGGATGATGCAGGTGGTGCCTGCCGGCTGCGCGCCGCGGGTCTCGACGTCGCGGATATAGACGGCGAGGCAATCGCCCTTCCTGGCGCCCTTCACCGCGATCGGCCCGCATTGCGGGTTGAGATAAGGGAAGTTCAGCTTCGCCGTCGGGCTGTCGCTTTCGCTGGTGAGCACGCCGCCGAAGGCATCCTCAGTCTCGACGACGACCACCCCGCCCGGATCGATCGACAGGGTCGGCTTGGCATAAGGTCCATAGACGTAATGGAAGCTACCCTGTTGCTCGATCGTCAAACTATGGGTCGTGCCCGTCGCGCCCTTGGCGACGGCCCGCTTGGCCATGATGGAACTCTTCAACCAGTCTTCGGTCATGCGAACGGCTCCTCAACTCAGATCGCGGGATGGCGCTTGTGCCAGTCGGTGGCGCGCTGGAAGGCATCACCGGCACGGACGAGACTTGCCTCGTCGAAATGACGGCCGACAAACTGGAACGCGACCGGACCGCCGTTCGGCGCGAAGCCGCCGGGAAGCGTCACGGTCGGGCTGCCGGTCATGTCGAATGGACAGGTGAAGCGCAGCAGCCCGGTAATCAGCGACGGGTCCTCACCGAGTGCCGCCATCTTGGCCAATGTCGGCGCAGCGAACGCCTGGGCCGGGACCGCGATGAGATCGACCGTCTCGAACAGCAGTCGCACGGCGCCGCGAAACGCCTCGCGCCGCAGCACGATCTTCTGATAGTCCATGCCGGATTGCGCGCGGCCGAGATCGAGCAGGCCGGCGAGCGCCGGACCATATTCGTCCTTGCGTGCCGGATAAGTCTCCTCATGCGCGACGGCCACTTCGATGCCGCACAGCGGGAACCAGTCCTCGATGACCGCCTTCGGATCGGGGAAGGTAATCTCCTTGATCTTCGCGCCCAGATCGGCAGCAATACGCAGACCTTCGCCGAGCACCTTGCCGGCAGCCTCGTCGGTGCCCTCGCTGGTCCAGCGCCGATCGACCCCGATCGTCACGCCGCGCAAGTCTCCGGACAAACCAGCGAGATAGTCCGGCACGGCCAGCGGCACGGACGTGGTGTCCTTGGGATCCTGGCCCGCGATCACGGCCAAGATCGCGCCGCAATCGGCCGCGCTGCGCGCCATCGGACCGATGTGATCCAGCGTTGCGGCGAGCTCGAAAGCGCCGTAACGGCTGACGCGTCCCCAGGTCGGCTTCAACCCGGTGATGCCGTTGGCGGCTGAGGGAAAGCGGATCGACCCGCCCGTGTCGGTTCCCAGCGAACCGAAGCAAAGCCCCGCCGCGGTGGCGACGCCGGAACCGCTCGACGATGCGCCGGACCACAGATCGGCATTCCACGGATTCTTCGGCGGATCGATCTTCGGGTGATGATCGGCATAGGCGCCCTCGGTCTGCTGCAGCTTGCCGAGGATAACAGCGCCGGCGTCCTTCAGCCGCGCGACCACGGTGGCATCCTCACTCGGACGGAAGTCGCGATGAATGGTCATGCCGTGCGCGGCCGGCGCGCCCTTGACCCAGCACAAATCCTTGACGGCGATCGGCACGCCGTGCAGCGGCCCCTTGATCTTGCCGGAGGCGATCTCCTTTTCGGCTGCCGCGGCTTGGGCGAGCGCTGCGTCGCCCATCACATAAGCGTAGCTCTTCAGCTTGCCGTCGAGCTGCTCGATCCGCCCGAGCATCGCTCTCGTCACTTCGACCGGCGAGAGCTTTTTGGCCTGGATTTGCTGCCCGACCTCAATGAGCCCGAGATAGTGAATATCCGTCGTCGGCATCGTTTCTCATCCCCGCACTTGGCCTGCACTTGGCACGACGCAAGCGCAGGCACTGCCCATCACCGCGCATGCGCCTCCGGCTTGGCGACACGGATGTGTCGCCAATTTGTTTGGCGGCAAAAGCAAAAAGCCACCCGCCCCTCCAAACGAAGGTGACGAATGGCCCAAATGCCGCGGCTATGAACTATCGCGTGGGTCCGGGATCGAACGGAGCACTCTGCGCGGCGATCGGGACGTCATCGGCCAAATCGACGCGCGCAAGGTTCGACAGGAAGCCCTGTGGGAGAAAATTCTAAGGAGGTGTGCAGCGCGTTGTCAACGAGGCCGGCTGCACAAATTTCGCGAGGTGCTGCGCAGCAAATCGGCATGACCTCTTGCACCGGTCTCTGCGAAGATGGTTTCCTGCATGAGTTGCACTGAAAGTCGTCGATGACAAAGCCGTCCATTCCCGTTGGCATTATCTGCTCGCAGCACGGGCCCTATCAGGCCATGGGGCGCGAGATCCTCAAGAGCGCCATGATGGCGGTCGACGAAATCAACGAGCAGGACGAGTTCGACTTCGCGATATCGGCGCATGTCCGCGATCCCCGCGGCATCGTTTCGGAATATCATACGGTCTGCGACGATCTCATTCGCAATGTCGGGGTCGAGCACATCATCGGCTGCTACACCTCGGCCTCGCGCAAGCAGGTGCTCCCGATCGTCGAGCGCACCGACCGCCTGCTCTGGTATCCGGCGCGCTACGAGGGGTTCGAATGCTCCGACAACGTCATCTATGTCGGCGCCTCGCCCAATCACAACGTGCTGCCGCTGGTGCGCTATGTGCTCGACAATCTGTCGCGCGAGATTTTCTGCGTCGGCTCCAACTATGTCTGGACCTGGGAAACCAATCGCGTCACCCGCGAACTGGTGACGGCGGCACGCGGAAAGATTCTCGCGGAACGGCTGCTCGAGCTCGGTGAAAGCGCGGTCACGCATATCGTCGACGAAATCGTGCGGCGCCGGCCGCCGGTTGTCTTCAACACGCTGGTCGGCAGTTCGAGCTATGATTTCATCCGTGCGTTTCATGCCGCAACCCTTGCTGCGGGTCTCGACATCCCGCTGCTGAGCTGCAGTCTGTGTGAGCCCGAGCTCAAGATCGCAGGTCCCGCATCGGCCGGCTGCATCACGTCGTCGGCCTATTTCGAAAGCATTCGCCTGCCCGAGAACCAGGCCTTCGTCGCGCGCTGGAAGGCGCGTCACGGCGAGCACAGCAGTCCGTCGGTGGACGGGCAATCCGCCTATGTCGCGGTCTATCTGCTGGCCCGCGCGCTGCAACGCGCCGGCACGTCCGATATCGGCGAGGTACGGCGCGCCGCGGCCGGCCATCGCTACAATTCGCCGCAGGGTCCGGTCTGGATCGACGGCAGCAACAACCACTGCGTCCTGACGCCGCGGCTCGCCGTCTCCAATGCCGACGGACAGTTTGACATCTTCTGGGAAGCTGAAGCTCCGGTTAAGCCGGATCCTTATCTGGCGCAGCTCGACATCGCCGCCGGCCCCGCAAGGGATGGAACGTTGCCGAATGCGCCGCATTTGCGGGTTGTGAAATGAGCAAGCCGTCGTCATTTTCTCTGCGCGGGCGCAAGGCGCTCGTCGCCATCAAGGACGAGCGCGACGCCACCATCGTCAGGCGCCAGTTCGAGCGTCTCGGGATCGACATCGTGACATGGGAGCCGAGCTGGGATGGCGGCGCCGATATCGACTGCCGGCCGGACGTGACGCTGATCGACGACGAGTTCCTGCCGCTCACCTCGCCGGCGCAGCGCGCGTCGCTGGGACGAAGCCCGGTCATCGCCCTGCTCGGCACCGAGACGCCGAGCCGCCTGAAGCTGGTGCTCGACCTCGATCCGGCCTCGTTCCTGGTCAAGCCGCTGCGCTCGGCCGGCATCTATGCCGCCCTCGTCCTGGCCTTCGAGCGAAGCGAGCGCACCAACGAGCTGAAGCAGCAGGTGCTCAAGCTCGAACAGCGCCTTCGATCCCGCCGCGTCGTGCTCGCCGCCGTCCTTCAGGTTATGCACACCCATGCACTCGCCGAGCCGGCCGCCTTTGCGCTGATCCGGCGCGCCGCCATGGAGCAGCGCAAGACCATCGAGGAGCTCTCGGCCGAGATCACCGCGAAAGGCTCCCTGCCCCGAGCGGCCGGCGGTTAGCCGGTATCGCCGCTACCCGGCTCAAGATCGGGCACGACGAGTCCGTGAAGCGATCGAGCACGATTGCCCTGCCGCCGCAGGTGCGCGCCGCCAAAATATCGAAAACAACCCCATGCAAAGGAGCTGGCGGCTGCGGGCGCTCGACCGGGCCACTTGACACGTCGGGCAACTCAGGGGCATATTTCCAATATTCAGAAATCGCGCAAGCGCCTCTCGCCCGCAATCAGCTCAACGGGATGTTCTAGATCGGCAGGCTCTCGCGGCCGAGCGCGAGCGGCTGATCAAGCCGGTTGAGATGATGGCGCGGAGATAGCGTGGTGGATTGTACCTTCGGCAATCTGCACGAAAAACGCCTCATTCACCGACGAGCTTGAAAAAGCCCTTCGAGAAGGAATGAAGCGGGTCGGAACGGCGTTCGAGTTTGGCGCGAAGAACCGCGCCCTCCCAACCGATCCAGAAGAACTCGGCAAGCCAGTCGCAATCTTGGTTGGAAGAGATTGCACCAGCAGCCTGGGTGGCTCTCAAGCACTTGGCAGTGCGTTGCTGCCAGTCGATGAACACATCGAACAGCTGCTGGCGAAATGATTGTGGAAGTACGCTCATCTCCTGCCCAAGATTGCCCACCAAACAGCCTCGCGCATAACGGAAGCGCTTCATGGCGGACGTAGCATCGTCGGTAAAGCCTCTGAGCCTTTCGAGCGGGGGATGCTGCTCGTTCAGGAAGAAGCCGTCGAGCTTCCGCGAAAAGTAGCCAGCGTAGCTGTCGATCAGCTCCGCTCCAAATGCCTCTTTGCTCGGAAAGTAGTGGTAGAACGACCCCTTTGGCACGTCGACGCTCTGCAAGACTTCCTCGATCCCCGTCGCGGAATAGCCCTTCTCCGTCAGCATGACGACACCTGCACGGACCAGCGCGTCACGGGTCGCGCTGGTGCCGGCAAGTTCCTTGGGGGGTCGCCCGCGACGGCGGCGAAGCAGCGTCTTGCTCATGCAGATCGTAATAGACCGATCGTCTAGGCGTAGCAAACTGGCCGTGATGCAGCATTCCGCAAGTGGCGGAGACCCTCTCACTCCGTCAACTAGTTCAGTGGCTGGCCTGGGCTCCGGCTTGGCTCACTCAACGTGGCTCGGAATTCGTTGGCGCGGGCGCGAACAGGTTGGTCGACGCGGCTTCCTGAACGATCACTGCTGCGTCGTCCGGCAGCAGAAACCCACGCGCCATCAGATCCAGGGCGGCGATCCGGATCCGGTTCACGTAATCGTCGCGGCCGTGATAGCGCTCTTCGATCGACGGGCGGGCGTCACCGGTACGCTCCCGTTCCGCTTTCGTCGCTGCGAATGGCGAGAAGGACCCGATCAGCATGCAGGTGAATGTCTGCGGCTGGTTCTGGGCGCCATTGGTGCCGGTCGGCACCGCGACATCCGGCAGCCGCACGCCGCCGAGTGCATTGCCGTCCTGATCGCGCTTCGGCACTTGTATCACTGCGGCGGAATGCCTGGTCGGGGCGCGCAGCGCAGGTGGCTCGCCGCTCGCGGCTTCAAGCGACATCAGTTCGCTGGCGGGCGGCTCGGTGCCGCGGCTTACCCAGGCATCAAGGTCCAGCAGGAGGGCCCGCGACAGCGGCGACCAATCGAGGCGGCCTGGCGTCAGTGTGCAGGCCGGCGTCTTGGGGGCGGGTACATGCGGGCCTCCCGCGATATCGTACATCCGCACATTGGCGGGCAGTGGCTGATCCGCGGTTCCGGACGCGCCCGTGCGGCCAAGCGAAGCGCGCAGCGAATAGTAGTCCGTGGTGGAGTTCACGAGTATCATCCTCGGAGGCACCTCGCCGCGCGCCTCGACTTTGGCCGTGATCTCCCCGATCGTGAGCGGTCCGTCATTCACGCCGGGGAAATCCGGGTTGTCGAATGTGGGAGCCCCCTCGGCGCTCGACATGGGTCCAAGGCCCGTCTGCAGGATCGGAAGAAGGCCGGCGGCCGAGACGAACACATGCATTCCGTCGAAGACGCGCCGGTTGCCCATCATGTTGAATCCGTCCAGGAGAAAGGTCTTCAGGAATCGTCCATCCTGGGATCTGCCGCTCGCGAGCACGCGGTTGATCGCTCCCTTGAGCGGGTTGGGCGTTCCATCCTTGCCAGAAGCTGCATGCGCGAGGAAATCCGCGGCATCGCGGACGATCGCAAAGCCCACTCCCTCGACGAAGCGTGTCTTGCCGTCGGCGTCAGCGAACGAAGGCAGGTCCGCGCCCTGTCCAAGCTCCCAAAAAACCTCCGCAACCGCGAAACCATGGTCCTGAAGAAAGCCGGTGCCCTGCTCCAGCGTGCCCGGGAGAAACCGCACGTCGCGTGGCGAGTTGTAGATCGCCTCGGCCCAGACTTGCCCGCGGTTGGGTACGTCCACCAGCAGCGCGCCGCTTTCCGCGCGTGGAGCCGCCGGCATTATGAGAATGATCTTCGCCGCGTAGTCGACGCGACCGCGTTCATTGCGCGACGCCTGGTCGATCCCAGGGATGGCCTCTTGCGGCGATAGGTCGCCGCGGATCTTGCCCTGCCAGATCACATAGTCGCCGGCGCGAAATGTGCCGTAAGGCTGCTTCGACGTGAACTCGATCCGGGTAACTTCTGCGCTCACCGACCGCGCCGTCGAGATCAGGCTGAACAAGCAAAACAAGAACATCACAATTCGCTCGTTTCGACGATGCGGCATGCGAATTCTCCATGGGAAATAGCGGCTGGTTTCGAGCATTTTTCGATGACGACACGCCGTATCAGAACGGACATGATGGACCGGCAACTTTTCACCGGTCCATCGCCTATCGCGAAGGCCTTCTCACTCCATCCAATAGTCGATGTCCGTCTGATTGGCATTGATGCCGGCCTTCGGCTCGGACGGGCCATGACTGCTGATGATGCCACGCATTCTGGCGAGGCTACCCGTGCCACCGGTAATGACGCCCGATGTCATGTTCGTAAGCTTCCCATCTCCATTGCTTTGAGCGACCAGAGATGTCCTGACAAAAAACTTCTCCCCGTTCTCCAGTATCCAAACGTTGTAGATGAGAGCCGGACCGTTGTTGTCGATGTAGTCCGACATGCCGCGCGTCCACTGCTCCTTCAACCTCGATCCGTTGATGAGGGGAGCATCGTCACCATAGGTCCGCCGAATTTCGAACAGCCGGGCTTGATGTCCCGGAATGTCGCCAACGTCGATGACGTGTTGTTGGGTGTATACCGTCTTGGTTGCCGGCGTATCATAGCTGACGTGGTGCTTTTGCTGCGCAATGGCCACCGGCGCCGTTAGAGCCATCGCGAGAGTGATCGTCATTCCAAGCGCGATATTGCGAAACATGCGTGACCTCTCATGCTGGAATCCACCCAACCGTGAAAGTATGGGCGGACGTTGTTTGTTGAAGATTCCCTCATCCACCGGGTCAGCGCTCGGTAGCGACCAAGCCCCAACCAAAGCTGATTTCACCGCGCTTTTCCGAGGTGACATAAATTAGACCGATCGTCTAGCAATCGACTTGGCTGCAAGCGATTTGGCCCATCAATCTTATTTGACAGTGCTTTGTCGGACGAGGCTTCTGCCCGCTAGGCGGGTCATTGCGGTGCCCGACGCGGAGGTCAGCTACCGGCCAGGAAGGGACATAATCGATTGGTGGGCGTACCGTTGCAGTTCAACGCAAAGCACCATCCAAGGACAATGGAGGTGTCGATCATCTGAACGGCGATGCGTAGGCTCATGGATCCGAGCCCACCCGCGATGGCAGCCCTATTTCTTCAGTTCCGCATAAAGCTGCATCACCCGTTGCGGCAATACCTCGATGCGGGGCACCCGGAGCGCATGGCGCTCGCCAAAAATGCGATCGAGCTGAGGAAACCGGTCCTCACCGATGCCGAAAGCAAAAATGTCGATGCCGCGCCGCCGCAACTGCTGAGCGGCACGGCGCGCGTCCTCCACCAGATATTGCGGATCCGGCACATCGACGTCGGACGGCTCGCCATCGGTCAGAACCAGCAACACTTTGCGGAATGCGCGTCGTCCCGCGAGGTAGCCCCCGGCGTGGCGCAACGCGGCACCGAGCCGGGTGGAATGGCTGCTGCCAAGGCCCGCGACACGCGAACGCACCACGGCGTCCATCGGCTCCTCGAAGCTCTTGATGCGGAGATAGCGCACGCGCTCGCGGCCGTCGGAGCTGAAGCCGTGCACCGCGATCGCGTCATTGGCGGCCTCGACCGCCGTCGCCATGATCGCGGCGGCCTTGCGCTCGACGTCGAGAACCGTCCGGCCGCGACGATCACGGTCCGCGGTCGATTGCGACAGGTCGAGCAGCAGCAGGACCGCAAGATCGCGCGGTCCCGGCGCATCGCGTTGATAGACCCTGGGCTCGCTGATACTGCCGGCACGGCGCTCGATCGTCAGCGCGATCGCCGCATCGATGTCGAGCGCGTCGCCGTCGCGCTGACCTTTATGTCTGATACGGCGGCCGATCGAGGCGTCGCGGGTCAACTCGGTGATCCAGCGCAACGCCTCCGCATCCGTGGAAGGGTCGAACGGCTGTGCGGAAACCACTGCGTCAGCCTCCAGGATCGTGGTCCAGTCCGCGCGCTCGGTGCGCGTCGCATAGTCCCATTCCGGGTAGGTTGCGACCGGAAATCCGTCCAGCAGGGTCACCGCTGCGGCCTTCGCGCGCAGCGTTTCGTCGGGCCTTGCGTCGTTGTCGGCCGACTTTCCATCCGCGTCGTCGCGGCGCTCGATCCGCACCGGATCGACTGCAAGTTCGATCGTCTCGGCCGGGCTGTCCGGCTGATCGCCAAAATCCCACAGCGCCAGATTGTCATCGCGATAGGCCGGCTCGACGACGTAGCTCTTGGCGTTGAACTGCAGCCGCATCTGCCCGATGTCGTTGCCGAGCAGCCCGCCGATCTCGCGGCTGATGGCAGGATCAATCCAGCGGTCGGCGGCTTCGGCAAACAGCGTCCGCCCCTTGGTCACCCACGCGTCGGGATCCTGATAGTCCGGATCGATCAGCGCCCGCGTCAACCGCACCATCAGTCCGGCGGCAGTTGCCTGGCCGGTTGGCGTCGCGCTGTGAAACGGCAACCAAAGCCGGCGCAGCCCGGGCATCTCGCGAAGCGCCAGCGCTTCAACCCTGGCATCCTCGATCAGCGAAACCAGCGCGATCTGCAGCGCCTTCAGTCGCCCCACGGGAAAGCGGACGGTGGAGTGCACCAGATGCGCTCCGGCATGCGCGACGGCGGCGAGATAGATGGTGTCCGCCGCCTCGTCCGCGAAGCCGGGAAAGGTCTCCGGAAGGCCGATGAGGCCGGCGGCGAGCGAGGTACGCCGCGGCACCGGCGTCGGCGCCACGGCAAGCTTGCGGAAACGCGGCTTCCTGTTCCAGAGGGCGAGCGTGGTTGCGGCGAGGCGCCTTTCCAGTCGCGCAAAATCATCGCCGGTCCGGCCGACCGCGAACAGCCGCACCGAGAGCGGATCGTCGAGCGCGAAATAGGCGCGCCGGCGCGACGCGCGGCCGCCGCTTGCGCGCAAGCCGGCCGAAACCCAGGCGGAAAAATCGTCGGCCCCGGCGTGCGCGAGCAGCGGCTCCAGCCGGCCGATCGCAAGGCCCACCGATTCCGGGCCTGCATTTGCGAGTTGGCTAAGCGCTGCAAGAACCGCAGTGAGTTCTCCAGCACCCGCAAGCCGCGGCAGTACTTTGGACAATTCGGTCAACAACCCATGGGCAGTGCGGCTTCCGGCACCGCGGCCGATATCCCCTGCGGCGCGTCCGATCGCGATCAGATCATCGGTCGATCGCAGTGCTGGCCATTGCTCCGATAGCTTTAGAAAGCCCAGAACCACGGCCTGGCCGAGATTGGCCTCGAACAGGTCGTGCACCGCCTCGTCCCAGGCCGCCAGACGATCGAACGCCCCGATCCGGTGCAAGGCGGCGCGTGCCGCCTGCACCGCCACGGCGATCTCATCGTGGCCGCGCAAGAGCGCCGCGAGCCGGCGCCCGGACCGGAAGCCATCGAGCGAACTGATTTGCGCGACCGCCACCTCCGGGCTTCCATTCACGCAGAGGCCGAAATCACGTCACGCAACGTGTTCCTGGTGTCCGCATCATCGGTCAAGGGAACGACGATCATGGTCTCGCAGGCCTTTTCGAGGCTGATGCCGCATCCGATCAAGCGGCCGGCATTGACCAGCATCCGGGTCGAGGCGCCTTCGTCGAGCCCCTGGCCCTTCAGATTGCGGCTGTGCTGGGCGATCTTCACCAGGAGATCGGCGAGATTGGGCTCGATGCCGGCCTCGCGCGACACCACCTCGGTTTCCGCCGACCGGTCGGGGTAACCGAAATCCAGCGCCGCGAAACGCTGCTTGGTGGACTCCTTGAGGTCCTTGATGGCGCTCTGGTAGCCCGGATTGTAGGAGATCACGAGCTGGAAATCGGAATGGGCGTGGATCAGCTCGCCACGTTTTTCCAGCGGCAGCACACGCCGATCGTCGGTCAGGGGATGGATCACGACCGTCGTGTCCTGGCGCGCCTCGACGATCTCGTCGAGGTAGCAGATCGCGCCAAGACGCACGGCCGTCGTGAGCGGCCCGTCGCTCCACACCGTACCCTCCGCATCGAGCAGCCAGCGTCCCACCAGATCCGCCGCCGTCATGTCCTCGTGACAGGCGACCGTGATGAGCGGTCGGCCGAGCCGCCAGGCCATATATTCGATGAAGCGGGTCTTGCCGCAGCCGGTGGGGCCCTTCAGCATCACCGGCATGCGGTTCGCATAGGCTGCGCCGAACAGTTCGACCTCATCCTTGAGCGGCCGGTAATACGGCTCCTGGCGGACGCGGTACTGGTCGAGCAGCAAAGCGGGATTGGACAAGCTCACGCCTCCCATGATTGCGCAGGCAGCAGCCGTTCGTAGCCGATTGAACTCACGATGCGAGCAATTCCTTGAGCTTGGTATCGATGAAGGCGACATCGACCGGATTGGTCCCCGGCCCGCCCGCGAAGTGTCCCCAGATCGACGGCACCGGCACGAACCTGGCGTTCGGCATGTTCGCGACCTCGTTCTCGCTGTCTTCAGGCGGGAAGTAGAGATCGGTCTGCCCCGGCATGACGTAGGCCTTGGCCTTGATCGCCTTCAGCGCAGCCTTGAAGTCGCCGTTGTAGATCTCGTTGGCGCTGATGTCGCCATTCTGCCAGGTCCACAGCATGGTGAGCAGGTTGTTGGGATCCTTCGGCAGGAAGAAGCCCTCCCAGAATGCCACCAGGAAATCCTCCAGCGACGAATAGCCCATCGTCTTGATGTCGAGCTGCTCGCGATAGAAGGCCTGCGAGAAGCCCCAGCCGGCATAGACCCGCGCGGCGGCGCGCAGGCCGCGGGCCGGCTTGTCGGTGTACCAGCCCTCCTTCCACGCCGCATCCGCGGTGAGCGCGGCCTTCACGCCTTCGAGGAACACGTAGTTATGGCGCGAGCATTTGGCCGAGCCGCAGAACGGTGCTAGCAGATCCATCATATCCGGATAGAGCGCCCCCCAATGGAATGTTTGCAACGCGCCCATCGACCAGCCGACGACGAGACGGATGTGCTTGATGCCGAATTTCTCGGTCACCAGCCGGTGCTGGGCGCGGACATTGTCATAGGCCGTCACCCGCGGAAAACGCGGCCCGTTATACGGCTCCGGCGTGTTGCTCGGCGATGACGACAGGCCGTTGCCCAGCATATTGGGAATGATGATGAAGTACTTCGCCGGATCGAGCGCCATGCCCGGCCCGATCAGCCATTCATTGTCGTAGTGCTGGCCGGAGTACCAGGTCGGATAGACGATCACGTTGTCCTTGGCCGCGTTGAGCTGGCCAAACGTCTTGTAGGCGAGCTTGCAGTCGCGGAGGGTCGCGCCGCGCTGCAAGGCCAGATTGCCGAGATCATGGATCTGATAGTCGACGCTCATTGATGTACCCTTCTTGCTTGATCGAGCTTGTCGCTTACGCGGGACGTGCCACCTTTTCGGTGGAAGATTCCACCCGCGCGATCGCCCCGTACACGATGCCGGCGACCAGCGCGGCTGATATCGCAGTGGACAGCCCCGGCATCAGATTTTCAACCGCAAATGCGCACAGCGACCCGATGCCCCAGGCGATGAAAGGCTTCGCGCGCCAGTCCAGATCCGCGCGCGCCTCGGTTCGCAACAGGTACTGATCGACCAGGATGATCGCACCGATCGGCGGCACGAGGATGCCGAGCAGCGACAGCCACTGGATGAAGAACGCCCAGACATTCCCGGCGGCAACCACGATGCCGATGGCGCCGAGTATCACAGCCATCAGCCGCATGTTGGTCCCGAGGATACGCGACCAGCCGGTGGCCGCATTGTAAAGGCAGTGCGAGCAGACCGAGCCGAGATTGGCGTAGAGGAAGATGAAGGCGAGGATGCTGAGCCAGGTGAGCTGCTTGCCGTTCATGTAGCCGAACATGTTGTCGACACCGAACGGGTTGGCGTTCGGCACCGCAAGCGCAGCCGTCATCACGCCGCCGACTAGCATGGCCACCAGATTTGCGAACGGAAACGCGCTGAACGTGGAAAACAGGGATGCCCGCGGACTCGGCGCCCAGCGGCTGAAGTCCGCGGTCACCGTGCCGGCGTCGATGAACAGCGCAAGCACCACCGTGAGGCCGACGCCCATTGACATGCTGGCTACGCCATTATTGCCGGCATAACTTAAGATCGCCGCTGCCGTCGTGGTCGAGGCAGCATCGGCCGCGACCCAAAGTCCAAGGACGACAAACAACGGCACCGACGCCAGGCCGATATAGTGCAACCCCTTCACGCCGACGAAGGTGATCCCGATATAGAGCACGCCTGCGACGATGGTCATCGCCACATAGTTGAGGCCGTAGGTCGAGGAGATCAATGCGCCGGTGATGCCGGTCTGCACCGCATACCAGCCGAGCAGCAGGGTCGAAAGCAGGCCCGACGCCAGCACATAGCCCTTCTTTCCGAACACGATGCTCGCGATCAGCGCGAAGTTCATGCCGCGCCTGGTGCCGATCAGGCCGAGCGCGCCCACATAGGCGAACATGACCACATTGCCGATGATCATCGCCACCAGTGCATTCTTGAAGCCCATCCCCAGCACCAGCACCGATCCCGTCATTGCGCCGGTGATGATCATCGGAAAGCCCAGCCACACCATGGTGACCGAGAAGGCGCTGCGCCGGGCGCTGATCGGCACCGGCTCATGCTCGAATTCATGGCCGAGAAGGTCGTCGATCTGCCCCTCGGACTGATGCACCAGTCCGCTATTTGCTTCGCTGCTCATGGTAACCCCCGTTTCCCGTTGCAACAGTTTCAGAACCGCGCCGGCGCGAATGATCGCGCCGGCGCGGCTCGGCTTTTTCGATCAACGATGTGCGACTTTCTGGTTCGGAATGCCCTCGATCGGACACTCGTCGGTCCCGACGGTCGGACGCGTCATGGCTTCAACCATCTCGCGCGTACCTTCGGGGTCCGTGATCCAGTTCTTGTAGAAGGTGTACGGGCAGACCGCGTGGCCGCGATCGCCCTCTCCGGAATTGATCAGGCCGGTATAGCCGCGGTGCATCAGCTTGAAGAGATGGTTCTGCGACTGCATGTTGCGGCGGGCGTCGCGGATCAGCGACACCGAGAGCTGGGCGTACTGGATGCCGTTCTCCTCGGTGCCGCACTCGCCGAGCGTCCGGCCGTCGAAGCCGATGAGCGCGGAATGGCCGAAGTAGGAATAGACGCCGTCGAAGCCGGAGGCGTTGGCGACCGCAACGTAGCAGTTGTTGGCCCAGGCCATCGATTTCGAGATCTGGATCTGCTGCTCTTTGGCCGGATACATGTAGCCTTGGCAGCGCACGATCAGCTCGGCGCCGCGCATCGCGCAGTCCCGCCAGATCTCCGGATAGTTGCCGTCGTCGCAGATGATCAGGCTGATCTTCAGGCCCTTCGGCCCTTCCGAGACGTAGGTGCAGTCGCCGGGATACCAGCCTTCGATCGGCACCCACGGCATGATCTTGCGATACTTCTGGACGATCTCACCCTTGTCGTTCATCAGGATCAGCGTGTTGTACGGCGCCTTGTTGGGATGCTCTTCATGGCGTTCGCCGGTCAGCGAGAAAACGCCCCAGACCTTCGCCTTGCGGCAGGCATCGGCGAAGATGCGGGTTTCCTCGCCCGGCACTGACGAAGCCGTCTCGTACATCTCCTTGGAGTCGTACATGATGCCGTGGGTCGAGTATTCCGGGAAGATCACGAGGTCCATGCCCGGCAGACCGAGCTTCATGCCCTCGACCATCTTGGCGATGTTGCGCGCGTTATCCAGCACCTCGGCCTTGGTGTGCAGACGCGGCATCTTGTAATTGACCACGGCGACGCCGACCGTGTCCTTGCTGCTCGATATATCTCCATGCAACATGTCTCGACTCCCTTTCTGAACGATAATTCCCGCTACACGGCCATGTGCAGCTGGATGAGATCATCGGTGAGCTCACCGATCGCGCCCTTGGCGACGACGCGTCCCTTTTCGAGCAACGCGAAGCGGTGGGACGCGCGCCGCGCGAACGCGACATTCTGTTCGACCAGCACCACCGTGATTCCGCGCTCGCGATTGAGTTTGACGATCACGTCCTCGATCTGCTCGACGATGTTCGGCTGGATGCCCTCGGTCGGCTCGTCCAGCAGGATGACCTTGGGCTGGGCAAGCAGCGCGCGTGCGATTGCCAGCTGCTGCTGCTGACCGCCGGAGAGATTGCCGCCGTAGCGACTGAGAAAATCCTTGAGCACCGGAAACAGCTCGAGCACCCATTCCTCGATGCCGTTGGCCGATTTCGCCGCGAAGGTTCCGAGCGTCAAATTCTCCCGCACGGTGAAGCGCGGCAGGATCCCACGGCCCTGCGGCACATAGGCAATGCCGGCCTTGGCGCGCTGATGGGTGCGCAATGGCGAGATGTCGGCGCCATCGAGCGACAGGCGTCCGGTGCACCGGTCCATCAGGCCGAGGATGCTGCGCATCAGCGTGGTCTTGCCGACGCCGTTGCGGCCGAGCACCGATAGGAATTCGCCGTTGCCCACCATCAGGTTGATGCCCTGCAGGGCGCGGCTGTTGCCATAGAAGGCGTCGACGTCGGTCAGCTCAAGCATGGCTGATGCCCCCCGATCCGAGATAGGCGCGCCGAACTTCGGGATGCGCCTCCACTTCCGCCGCGGTGCCCTCGGCCAGCATCTGGCCCATATGCATCACCGAGATGATGTCGCCGATCGCCTTGACGAAGCCCATGTCGTGCTCGACCACGATCAGCGTGTGCTTGCCCTTCAGTCGCGCGAACAGTTCGGCGGTCTTGCGGGTTTCCTGCGCCGTCATGCCCGCGGTGGGCTCGTCCATCAGGATCAGCTCGGCGTCCTGGGCGACCAGCATGCCGATCTCCAGCCATTGGGTCTGGCCGTGCGACAGATAGGCGGCCGGCCGGTCGAGCTGTTCGGTGAGCCCGACCAGTTCGGCAAGACGTTCGATGTCGTCGCGCCGGGCATTGCCGATGTTCCAGCGCAGATTGCCGAAAACGGAGGTGCGGCGCGCCCGCGCCACTTCGAGATTGTCGCTGACCGAGAGCTCGCGGAACACGCTCGGCACCTGAAACTTGCGGCCGACGCCGGCGCGGGCGATCTCGTATTCCTCGAGATCCTGCAGCGCGGTGCCGTCAAAGCTGACGGTGCCGGCGCTCGGCTTGACCTTGCCGCAGATGATGTCCAGCGCCGTGGTCTTGCCGGCGCCATTCGGCCCGATCAGGCAGCGCAGCTCGCCCTTGCCGACGCTCATGTTGAGCGAATTGAGCGCCTTGAAACCGTTGAAGCTGACCGAGACGTCGCGGAGATCGAGATGGGAGCTCATGTGCTGCCCTCCGTCTGGCTGACACCCCGTGCAACTGCGCCGCTGGCGGCCTGTCTGCGCTGGGCAACCCAGCGCCAGGTGGCCTGCGCGAGGCCGGCGAGCCCCTTCGGCAGGAACAGCACCACGAGCACGAACAGCGCGCCCATCACCAGCGTCCAGGTTTCCAGGAATGCCGCGGATTCCGACAGCGCGCCCTGCATGCCCGCTACCAGCACCGCGCCGAGGAACGCGCCGACCAGGCTTTGCCTGCCGCCGACGGCGCACCACACCACCACCGAGAGCGAGAGCTGCACGCCGAGGAAGGTCGGCGAGGCAAACTCCATCACGACCGTGTAGAGCATGCCGGCGAGGCCCGCGATCGCAGCCGACAGCGCGAACACGAAGATCTGGTAGAGCGCGACGTCGTAGCCGAAGTAGCGCACCCTGCTCTCGTGGTCGCGGATCGCCTGCACGATCAAGCCGGCCCTGGACTTGGTAAAGGCAAAGGCAACCAGCAGGCTGAGCAGCACGCACCCGGCAACGAGATAGTAGGTCGCACGGCCATAGGCATCGAACGCGACGCCGAACAGCTCGAGCTGGGCGAGATCGGTGATGCCGTTGAAGCCGCCGGTGTAGCTCTGCTGGTCGATGATCACGAGATTGATCACCACCATGGTGGCGAGCGTGATGATCGAGACGTAGACGCCGGTGACCCGCCCCCGGAACATGAACCAGCCGAGTCCCGCCGCAACCAGCGCCGGCACGAGCAGGCCTGCGGCGATGGCGAAGCTGAGCGACCGGAACGGCTCCCAGAACCAGGGCAGATACTGGACATTGTTCCAGACCATGAAGTCCGGCAGTCCGCTCGCCCCCGTATGCACCGGCACGGTCTTGAGCTTCAGCGCCATCGCCATGGCGTAGGAGCCGAGCCCGAAGCTCATCGCCTGGCCGAGATTCAGGATGCCGCCGAAGCCCCAGGACAGCCCGAGCGATATCGTAAGGATCCCCAGCACGAGATATCGCGCGACCTTGTTGAGCAGGAAGTCATTGTTGAGCAGCACCGGGAGCGCGAACACCAGCGCGGAAACGATGAGCAACGGGGCAAGTTGCGCGATCAGGCGCTGCAATCCGCTGGAGTTGGAAATATTCGACGGCATAGATGAGCGATCTGTCTCAGGCCCGCACGCGTGCGGTGAAAAGCCCCTCGGGGCGGAAACGGATGAGGACGACGATGGCGAGCAGCACGATCGTCTTGGCCACCGTGTCGTTCTGCAGGAAGGCGATGCCGCCGGAGAGCTCGCCGAGGATGAAGGCACTCGCCACGGTGCCGGCGAGGCTCTGCACGCCGCCGAGCACGACCACCATGAAGGCGTCGACCACGTAGCCGGTGCCCATATCGGGCGACACGCTCTTGAGCGGCGACACCAGCGCGCCGGCGAGCCCGGCAAGCCCCGCGCCGTAAGCAAAGGTCAGCGCGTAGACCCGCTTGGCGTTGATGCCGAACGAGGCGGCGACCGAGCGATCCTGGATGATGGCCCGCAGCTTCATTCCGACCGTGGTGCGGTTCATGAGCAACCAGGTCGCCCCGAACAGCGCGATCGACACGACGAACAGGAACACGCGATACGACGAGATCGGGATGCCGAACACGTCCATGCTGTCGGCCAGCGCCGGCGGCAGTTGCACATAGCGGAGTTCGCTGCCGACCATCAGCCGCACCGCCTGCTGCAGCATGATGCCGACGCCCCAGGTGGCGAGGATCGTGTCGAGCGGCCGGTTGTTGAGCAGGCTCAGCACGTAACGCTCGATGACCCAGCCGAACGCGGCAACCACCAGGAAGATCGGAACGAGGCTCGCGAGCAGACTGAGACCGAGATAGGTGTGGAACACCCAGGCCGCGTATGCGCCGAGCATCACGAACTCGCCATGGGCGAGATTGATGATGCCCATCGAGCCGTAGATGATCGACAGTCCCAGCGCGACCAGCAGCAGAATCGACCCGATGCTGAGGCCTGTGACAATTTGTTCGATGAGTTGGTCCACGTCGGAATCCGCTTTCGATGTTCGTTTGGGCGCCCTGCGCGCCCCTCGCATGTGTGCGAGAGGCGGCTTCGTTGCGGGAAGCCGGCCGCCGGCGCCGCACGCCGACGGCCTTCGTCAGCCCCCGTCAGCTCTTCTCGACCAGGCCCTTCTCGGTGCAGGACTGCCCGGGATAGGCCGCGTAAGGCACCGGCTTCAGCCAATCCTTGGCCTCGACGAGAATCTCGAACTGGCCGTTCGACTTCGCCTGCGCGATCTTGGGCCACAGCCAGGTGTGCAGGTTCTCCGGCTCGATCCGGACCTTGCCCTGCGGCGCGATCACTTCCTGGCCCTTGACCGCGTCGCGGATGTTCGGCGGCGTGAGGTCGCTGGTCGCAAGCTTCTCGACCGCCTGCTTGAACAGATAGGTCTGGAAGTAGCAGGCCTCAGAGACGAAATGCGTCACTTTGTCGGCGCCCCAGCGCTTCTTGTAGGCCTCGACGAATTTCTCGTTCTCGGGCGACTTGTGCACCATGAAGTACGGCGCCGAGGTGAAGTGACCGGCGGCGGCTTCTCCGCCCATCGCCGCGACCTCGTTCTCGGAGGTCGTCAGGCTCGCCATCGGCATCTTCTCGGGATCGAGGCCGGCAGCCTTGTACTGACGATGCAGTGCGACCACGGAATCGCCGACCACGGTGGAGAAGATCACGTTCGGCTGCGTCGAGCGGATCTTGTTGATGACGGAAGAGAATTCGGAATGGCCGAGTGGCACATATTCTTCCGCCACGACCTCGCCGCCGAGCTTCTCGAGTAGCTTCTTGCAGTAGTTGTTCTCTTCCTTCGGATAGATGTAGTTGGAGCCGATCAGATAGAACTTCTTGCCGAACTTCTTGACCAGCCAGGGCACGAACTCGTCCTGCTGCTGGTTCGGCACCGCGCCGGTGTAGATCACGTTCTTCGAGCACTCGCGGCCTTCATAGAGCGTCGGATACCAATAGAGGTTGTTCTGCCGCTCGAAGACCGGGAGTACCGCCTTGCGGCTCGCCGACGTATAGGAGCCGAACACGCTGACGCATTTGTCGCCGACGACGAGCTTGCGGGCCTTCTCCGAGAACGTCGCCGGATCCGACGCGGGATCCTCGACGATCGGCACGATCTTGCTACCCTTGATGCCGCCGGCGGCATTGATCTCCTCGATCGCAAGCAGCGTCGCCTTGTTGAGCGATTCCTCGATGATCGCGGTCGTTCCCGTCAGCGAGAACAGCACGCCGACCTTGATCTCGCCGCCCGCGGCGTACGCGAGGTCGGCGTTCTTGATCCAGATATGCGGCAGTCCGGCTCCGGCAAATGCGCCAAGCGCCGCGGTATTCCTCAGCAAAGTCCGCCGTGAAATGCTCATCCCTAGCTCCCTTCAGGACTGAAAAAACAAAAAGCCCTCCCGATGCGCGCTTACGCGAGCATTGGGAGGGCTTTGTTGCCGGTTGTGTCGAAGGCGGCGCTGTCGCCGCCGGCCCCGCTATTGGGGCTTACTGTTGATGATCGTAGCCAAGCAGTTCGAACGAGTCAACAATCGCCGCGGCGACTGCGCTTGCCGACACGCGACGATCCATCGCCTGTCGTCTGATGAAGCCATAGGCTTCGGTTTCCGGCATCTGCCGCGTCGCCATCAGGATGGCCTTGGCGCGTTCCACCGTGCGCATCGAGCGCAGATTGTCGTCGAGCTTCTCGATCTTGCTGCGAAGCCGCCGTTCGTAGCTGAACTGGCTGCGCGCCAGCACGAGGCTGGACAACACTGCATTCTGCGTGAACGGCCGCGGCAGAACGGCGTTTGGCGTCGCATGACACAACGCATCGGCATGAACCGTTTCCGTCGCCGGCAGGATCACGACCAGCGCGGAACGCGCATCGCCTGGAATCCACGGCAAGCGCCGTGCCAGATCCGGCGAATATTCGCAGTACACCACGTCGGCATCGGCCGGCACGCTCTCCGGCATCGGCCAGACCTGGCGCACCCGCATCCTGAATCGCTGCAATTCGCGCAGCAACATGCCGACCTGATCGTCGACCGGCGCGACCACGACAGCCGACAGATCGGCAAGTTCCTGAACCATGGTCTTGCGTCCGCCGACGTCTCGGCTCAGCTGCGGCTTACGCGACTGCTCGCTCATTGGACGCTTCCTGTTTGCGTTGCACGACCATACCCGATCAGGAACGGATCCGCATGCACCGGCTCCTTCGACTGGCTGACCACGTCGAACTGCCCCTGGCGGTTGGCGCGTCCGATGCGTGTCCACAGATCGGTATGACCCGACATCGGGTTGACGGTGACGGCACCTTGCGGTGCATCAAAGCTGGTGCCGAACACCATCGAGCGCAGCACTTCGGTGTCGAGCGAATTGACCTGCTCGAGCGCTTTCGCAAACAGATGCAGCTGGAAATAGGATGACTCGGCGCACATGTTGGTCGAGATGTCGGCGCCGAACCGCTTCTTGAAGCGCTGCACAAACGCGTTGTTGGCGCTGCCCTCGACGCCCTGGAAGTAGGATGCCGCGGTGACGTGTCCTTCGCCGACGTCGAAGCCCATGGCAGCGATTTCGGCTTCCGTCGTGGTCAGGCTGGCGATCGGCACTTGCTTTGGATCGAGCCCGACATTCGCGTAGGCCTGATACAGGAAGACCGTGCCTTCCCCCACGACGGTCGAGAAGATCACGTCGGGCCGGACCCGCTTGATGTCCTGGATGATCGGGACAAAGTCCTGCCAGCGCGCGTAGACATTGACGTAGCGCTCGCCCACGACCGAGCCGCCATTGCTCTTCAGCAGTTCCCGCATCACCCGGTTCGACTCGCGCGGATAGATGTAGTCCGACCCCACGAAATAGAATCGTGTTCCGAACGTATCCATCAGATAGCGGCACAGCGCGAGGCTGTTCTGATTCGGCGAGGCGCCGGTGTAGATGACGTTCGGCGACGCCTCGAAACCCTCATAGAGCGTCGGGTACCACAGCAGGCCGTTCAGCCGTTCGACCACCGGCAGCACCGCCTTGCGGCTCGACGAGGTGTAGCAGCCGAATATAGTGCTGACCTGATCCTCCACCATCAACCGTTTGGCGTAGTGGCCATAGGCGGCCGAGTCCGAGCCGGGGTCGTAGGCGACGGGAACCAGTTCGCGGCCGCAGACCCCGCCTCCCTCGTTCACCTCCTCGATCGCAAGCTGCGTGCCCTGATACTGGGTCTCCTCGATCACCGACATGAAGCCGGTTCGCGAGAACAGCACTCCTATCCGCCATGGAGCGGAGGTCGCTTGGGTAGGGTTCGACATGATCAGGCCCTCGACAGAATTGGAGGGACGAGAGGGATTATTGTTCTTGTTGCTCTCGAACAGCATTGCCGGGGGCGGAAGATTGCATGTCATCTGCCGCGAGACAAGGACCCTCGAAGCTCATCCTGTCGGCGAGCTGACGCGAAACCAGGCAAACCGGATGTCACCCGCGACGGAGCACAGGTGCAGCGATCCACGGGCCATCTATCTCCGGTAGACGCGCGATCGATTGCCCGTATCGAGCGCAGGGATCGATAGTAACTCCGGGGAAACCTACGCTCGGCGCCATTGCAGCAAGGAGTAGGGTGGATCCGACTCCGGGTGATGCTCGAAGATCCCTTCGACATCGGTTCCGATTGCAACCGCCTGTTCGGGATCGCCGAGCAGATTGCCGACCATGCGAATGCCGCCGGCCTGCGGCAGTTCGACCAGCACCGCGATGTAAGGTCCATGCCCTTTCAGCGCCGCATGCGACGGATGCCAGGCGCGTTCCCAGCTGAAGATGCGGCCGCGCGGCGCGACCTCGGTCCATGCCGGGTCGAAAGCGTGACAGCGGTGGCAGAGCCATTCGGGTCCGAACTGCCACGTGGCGCAGCGGCCGCAGCGTTGCACCAGCAGCTTGCCCTGACGCAATCCTTCCCAATAAGGCGCAGACAGGCCGTCAGGTTCTGCGACCGGGATCGGCAGACCTGCCGGGAGATAGCGCGCGCTCGGGTTGCTCATAAGGTGGCCTCCGAACCCAAGATGAGGTTGCTCGCGGGAGAGACCATCGGACCTCCGATGACCATTGCGACGTCGCCGCGTCGAGCCTGGTTCGCCGAGGTGCCGCGCACCTGGCGAACCGCTTCCAGCACGAGCTCAAAACCGTGCATGTAGCATTCGGCGAGGTTACCGCCGCTGGTGTTGAGCGGCAGCCGCCCGGACGGCGCGATCAGGTTCTCGAAGGTCAGGAAGTCGTTGGCCTCCTCCGGCTTGAAGAAGCCGTGCTCCGCCAGCGCCATCACGACACCGCCGGTGAAATTCTCATACGCCTGGACCACGCCGACATCGGACGGCCCTACTCCGGCCATCCGGTAAAGGTCGGGCGCGACGGTGTCGAAGCTCGCCGTGGCGTAGAGCGGCGCATTGTGCGCCGTCGCCGCCGCGCGATGTCCGGACCCGGAGGCCGCGCCAAGCAGATAGGCCGGCTTGTGGCGGAATTCTGCGGCGCGCTCTGCCGATACCAGCAACAATACCGCCGCGCCGTCATTTTCCATGCAGCAATCGTAGAGATGGAAGGGCTCCACGATCCAGCGCGAGGCATCGTATTTCTCGATATCCAGCGGCTTGCCGTGCATCACGGCACGCGGGTTGGCCTGGGCATGGTGATAGGAGGCGAGCGCAATCGCGCGCAACGCCTCCTGCCGAACGCCATGCTCGTGCATGTAGCGCTGCACCCGCATGGCAAAACGCTGCGGCGGCGCCAGCACGCCATAAGGCATCAGATAGGACCGCTCGCCCGAAACCGTGTGGATCCCGCCCGCCTGTCCAAACCGGCCATATTGGCCCTGCGCCAACGAGCGGAACACCACGACACAATCGGCGAGGCCCGCGACGATCGAGGCCGCCGCATTGGCAACCGCAGCACAGCAACCGCCGCCGCCGCCCCCCCATTGCATGGTCGCGGAGCGCAATCGATGCGTCCCCAGCGCCGCGGCCAGCCGCGAGGCCTCGCTGCGATCGTCGCTGTAGGATGAGAAGCCGTCGATCTCGCGCGGATCAAGCCCGGCGTCCTCGCAAGCCGCCAGAATGGCTTTCAGCGCGAGCTTGAATTCCGGATCGGGAGAAGCGCCGTGGCGATAATAATCCGTTTCACCGATCCCGATGACAGCCACACGGGCCCGCAGCGTCCGCTCGTCTCGCGCGCGCGCCGTCACGACTTGTCATCCTGTCGCGCGGGCCGGCTGCCGAAAGCCCCGCCTGCGGCGAGGCGCGCAATCTCCGCCTCGTCGTAGTCGAGCAACTCACGCAGGACATTCTCGGTGTGCTGCCCAACGGCTGGTGCCGCAACGGGATCAACGATCGGCGTCCGCGAATAGCGGATCGGCAGGTTCACGTTCGGCACCCAACCCAGCGTCTCGTGCGGGATCCGAGTGACGATCCCGCGCTCCCTTGCCTCCGGGGAACGGATCGCCTCGCCGACGGTGCGCACCTGACCGCAGGGCACCCCGGCCGCCCGCATCCGCGACTGCCAGTGCGACCAGGGCTGCCGGGCAAAGGCGTCGCCAAGAATCGCAAACAACTCCTCGCGCCGGCGGATCCGATCGGGGCCGGTTGCATAGATCTCGGCCGCCGCGAGATCTTCGCGATCGAGAACCTGCGCCATCAAACGCTGGAAGATCTTGTCGTTGCCGCAGTTGATATAGAAGGCACAATCGCTGGCCAGGAACACACCCGACGGACACGTATCCGGACTGGTATTGCCGCTTCGCTTCGGATCGGCGCCGCTGAACAACGACTGCATGGTCGCGTAGCCGGTCATCAGGACGGCATTCTCGAACAACGACACCTCGATAGCCTGGCCCTGCCCGCTGCGTTCCCGCGCGAACAGTGCGCCGAGGATTGCATTGCTTGCCATCATCGCGGTGCTGATATCCATCACCGGCGACAATGCCCGCACGCCCTCGCGGTCGGCATAGCCGTTCATCGAGACGAAGCCGCTCTCGACCTGCGCGATCGGATCGAAGCCAAGCCGGTCCGAAAATGCCCCCTCTCGGCCATACGCCGACACCGAGCAATAGACGATCTCGGGCTTGATCTTGCGGCAGCTCTCGTAGTCGAGCCCCAGCCGAGTCATCACATCAGCCGAAAAATTCTCGACCACGACGTCGGCCTTCGCGATCAGCTCGCGCGCGACCTTCAGGCCCTCGGGGGACTTGAGATCGAGGGCGACGCTACGCTTGTTGCGGTTGGTCCAGAGAAACGGCGCGCCGTGCCCGAGATCGGGATGCACCGGGGGATAGCGGCGCAAATCGTCACCGCGGCCCGGCGCTTCGATCTTGATCACCTCGGCGCCCATGTCGGCGAGGATCATGGTCGCAAACGGTCCCGCGATGAAATGCGAGAAATCGATCACCCGGACCCCCTCGAGCGCCCTTGGCGCATCGACGGGGCGCGGCGTGTGCTCGGGGAAGTCGGCTTCAAGCTGATCCAGCATCGGGAGGTCCGTCAGTTTGAGAAGGGTTGGTCCGAGGGGCGCGGCGGTCGTCGTCAATTGCTCTTCGGCGGCTCGACGAGCGAGCATCCGCCCTGGTCGAGCGGCCGAAACGCCTCCGGCCCTGTGAGCACGCCGACCTGCTCCAGCAGGTCCCACTTGCTCTTCGACGCATTCGGGTTCTTCACTTTGAAGATGTACATGTTGTGAATGGCACGGCCGTCCGCGCGCACCACGACCGGCCCGAACAAGGCGTCATCGATCGGCTTTTCCTTCAGCTTCTGGATCACGGCCGGCGCGTCATTGGTTCCCGCCGCCAGTGCTGCGTTCAGATAGGCCAACACGGAGGAGTAGACGCCGGCGTGGAAGGCGGTCGGCGATTGCCCGTGCTGACGCGCGCTGAAGCTGGCCGACCAGGCACGGCTGGCATCGTTCAGGTCCCAATAGAACGGCTGGGTGATGATCAGCCCCTCGCCGACCGCAAGGCCGCTGGACTCGACATCGTTGATGGTGGTCAACAGCGCCGCGAAGGTGCGTCCGCTCTGCTTCAGCCCGAACTCGGCGGATTGCTTGATCAGGCTGACCGTGTCGCCGCCGGCGGTCGCGAACGCGATCACGTCGGCGCCGGAGCTCTCGGCCTGCAGGATGAACGACGCATAGTCCGCATTGTTGATCGGCACATTGACCGACCCGAGAACGGTGCCGCCGCCGGCGCCGATCACGGCCGTCCCGTCGCGCACCATCGACTTGCCGAGCGCATTGTCGGTCGCGATGAAGTACCATTTCTTGCCGCCGTGACGCACGAGATAGGCACCGATGGTGTGCGAGGCCGCCCAGGTGTCGAAGGTCCACTGGATGGTGTTGGGCGAGCAGTATTTTCCGGTCAGGTCCGAGGACGCAGCGCTCGATGCAATCAGCGCCGCCCTGGTGCCGCGCAAGACCTCGTTGACAGCGAGCCCGACGGCCGAGTTCGGCACGTCGGCGACCGCATCGACCTTCTCCTGGTCGATCCAGCGGCGCGCGATTGCGGCGCCGACATCCGCCTTGTTCTGGTGGTCGGCCGAGACGATCTCGACCTTGAAGTCGGGATGCAGCCGCATGAAGTCCTCGGCCGCCATCTTGGCCGCCGTCACCGACCCCTCGCCGGCATTGTCCGAATATGGGCCGGACGCGTCGTTGAGCACGCCGATCTTCAGGGAGCGCGCGGCGTCCGCCGACGCCGGCGAGGTAGCGCAAACGGCCAGCAGCGACAGCGCGAGAATGCGAGAGAGATAGTTCACTTGTTTCCACCCATCTTGTGTAGTTGTTTTCAGAGATCGAGCACGAGCATGCCGGATTTGGCGCCCGAGCAGCAGATCATCACGCTGCGGTTCGTCGCCTGCTCTTCCTCGCTCAGGAACTGATCGCGATGATCCGGTATGCCTTCGAGCACGCGCGTCTCGCAGGTGCCGCAGACTCCCTCGGTGCAGGCGTAGTTCGCGGCGATCCCGGCATCCAGCAGCGCATCTAGGATCGTCTTGCCAGGCTCGACCGCAATCGTGCGGCTGCTCCGCGCGAGCCTGACCTCGAAGCCGCCCTCGGTGGCCGGCGCTTCCCGCGCCTTGAAATACTCAACATGCACGTGATCGGACGGCCGATCGGCCGTCGCCGCCTCGAATGCCGCGAGCATGGGCACCGGACCGCAGCAATAGAGATGCGCCCGCGCCGGCGCGTTTCCGACAATCGCCGGCAGATCGAACAGACGCCCCGACCGCTCATCGTCGAAATCGACATGCATCCTTGAGCGAAGATCGGATCGGAATGCGTCGAGCTCGTCGAGGAATGCGGCGGCGGCCCGCGTTCTCGCGGCGTAGAACAGCTCCCAGCGACGTCCGAGCGCCTCCAGACGCCGGATCATCGACAGCAATGGCGTGATGCCGATGCCGCCGGCGATCAGGACCGAATGCTCCGCCTCTTCGTGAAGCGCGAAATTGTTGCGCGGCCGGGAGATCGTCATGATGTCCCCGACCTTCACGGCGTCGTGGACGAAGCTGGAGCCGCCCCGGCTCTCAGCATCCTTGTTGACCGCGATCACATACCGGTGCCGCTCGCGCTGGTCGTTGACCAGCGAGTAGCTGCGGATCATGCCGTTGGGCAGATGCAGGTCGATATGGCTGCCGGCCGTGAACGGCGTCAGCTCTCCGCCTCTACGCGCGATCAGCTCATAGGAATTGATCCGCTCGGTCTCGTAGCCGATGCGCTTGACCAGCACGTCCTGCGTCACGTCAGCCATGGCGGGATGCGCTCACAGCTCGTAGCCGAAATCGGCGCCGAGCTTCGCCCGCATGAACGGCGCGCCGACATCGACCCATGAATCCTCCGGCGGCAGCCGCAGCGACACCGCCCGCACCATGAACACGTCGGGGTCCAGGACACCCTTGGGCTTGATGGCGTGATCGCGATAGGCGCCGAGCGCTTCCAGAATGAAGCGCCGCGTCATCGCGATGCCGGTATCGCTGGAGCAGAGCGTCTCCCTGGTGCGATCGAAGATCGGCGAGACGCCGCTCTGACAGGCGCCGTCCTGCACCCAGAGCCCCGGCAGGCCTGAGAACCAGGTGGTGCGCTGCGCCTCGTAGTCGAATTGAAAGCCGTTCTGCGGATTGTATTTGGTCCAGTAGCCTGCATACGGAACCGTCACCGGGTGCTGGAGCAGCGCGTGGCGGCTGGCATGGCCACTCTCGCGGCCCTTGTGTCCTTCGGCGAAGACCTGCCGCGTCTTCTCCAGCAGCGGCTTCGACGGATGATAGGAGAACATGATGCAGAGCGTGTTCTCGTCATCGATCGGCACCCAGGCGTGTCCGCTCAGATCCGGGAACGGAGACAGCGGCGGCACCAGCGTATAGAACGGCAGCAGGAACTGGTTGACGCGCCAGTACAGCGTGTTGGCATCGTAATTGCGCCGCGCGGCGATGCTCATGCCGAAGTCCTGCTTGATGCATTCGAAGGTCGGCCGCAGGTCGCGTTTCTGGATCCAGGCGCTCGTCGTGCCCTGGGCGTCCAGCCGACCGTGCAGTAGCGGGGCGTGCGCCGAGTCGATCTCGCCCTCGACCGCCTGCAGCCAGTTGCACTCCTGGACGCGAACCGAGATGTGCACCTGCTCGGCCGGCACCAGATTCCATTCGAGGTTCGGCAGCGGCGGAAGCTCGGTCTGGTCGGGACCCATATGGGTCCAGATCATCCCGTTGCGCTCCTTGCAGGGATAGGCCTTGATCCGCACCCGCTCCTTGAGGCGGCTGCGCACCGGCTCGGCCGGCATGTCCGTCACCGCGCCGGTGACGTCGAATTTCCAGCCGTGGTAGACGCAGCGCAGCCCGCAATCCTCGTTTCGCGCGAAGATCAGCGGCGCGCCGCGATGCGGACAGGCCTGGTCGACCAACCCGATGCGGCCTTCTGAATCCCGAAAGGCAACCAGATCCTCGCCGAGCAGCCGGATGCGCTTCGGCTGTCCGTCCTTGGCGAGATCCGCCGACGGCAGGAAGGGAATCCAGTACAGCCGAAAGAGATCGCCGAGCGGCGTGCCCTTGCCGACCCTCACCAGGCGTTCATTGTCTTCGCGCGACAGCATGCGTTGCCTCCTTCAACTGCGGGTGGTCGGACCGGTCGCGTTGCCCAACAGCGCGGCGACGCGGTCGGAAAGCCCGAGGTCCTGTGCGGTCCAAAGCGGATCGGATGCGGCGAGCGGATCGCGTGGAATGGGAGGTTGCTTGCCTTCCTCCACCAGGCCGACGATCAGCTCGATGCGCCGCCGCTCGAGCGCCCTGAGCGCGTCCTCGACGACGGCCGCCTCAGCCGTGCATCCCGGCAGCTCCGGATAGGCGAGACGAACCCGCCAATGTCCCGGCTCGGTTTCGACCGCCTCGGCCTCAAGCAGATAGGGAATCGACAGCAGCTCGCGCAGGTCCAACAGCAACCTCCCTGAACGACGTCTTCGCGTCGCATGTGATACGTATACGTACTATATTGTCAAATGCCTGACAAGAGCCCAAGAGGATTGCATCGTGCCGGAACAGCCTGGCCGCGGTTCACCGCAGGGTTGAGCACGTCAGGCCAAGCTGCTACGGGCTAACGCGAATTCGTGAAATCGGAGTCCAACGACGGCATGGCAGCCGACAAGGCAAAGAAGACCAGCTCGGCCGCAGACGTCGCGCGCGACTGGCAACTCGAAGGCGGCGTCGGATTTCTGCTGCGGCTGCTGGAGGCTCGCTACGACGGGCTCTATCAAAGCATGACGCGCCAGAGCGACATCACGCCGCGGCAGTTCGGCGTGCTGATGGCGCTGTACCAATTGGGTCCTCTCACCCCCTCGGTGCTGGCGGAACGGATCAGTTGCGACCGCAATACACTCAGCGAGATGCTGAAGCGGATGGTTGCACGCCGGCTGGTTTCAAAGAAGAACAATCCGGACGACCGCCGCTCGCTCCAGGTGCAGATCACTGCCAAGGGAGAGGAAGCGCTTCTTGCCGTCATCCCCGCGGCGGCCGAGCTGCAAAACATCATGCTGGCTCCCCTGCGCAAGGAAGACCGCGCGCATTTCCTGAAATGCCTGCTGGCGATCGCGAAGGCTCCGCCGCCGGACGCTCCGTCCGATACCTGAGACCGCCGGCGTCCGGCTGCCTAAGCCTGCGCCCTGCCAAACGTGCCTGCAGCCGCGAGCGCCGCGATTGCGTCCGGCGACAATCCCAAGATCCGCGACAGCACATCGTCGCGCTGCGCGCCAATCCCGGGAACTTGGCTTCCGATCGACGTATCGGCCCCGGACATCTGCCATGGCGCATTGACGCCGACGAATTCGCCGGCGCCATCCGAGACCGTCCCAAATACGCCCCGTTGACGCAGATGGGCATCGGTCAGCGCCGCGCCCGGCGTCCGGTACTCGGCGCAGGGAACGCCGGCACGATCCAGCGCCGCGATGCATTCAGCGACGGTGTGGCGCTCGGTCCATTGCTCGATCACCTGCATCATGGCGGTCCAGTTGGCACCACGCGCCGGAATGGTCGCAAAGCGCGGATCGTTTGCCAGTTCGTCCTGCCCCGTCACCTCACATAGCGCCGCAAAATTGCGCGGCGTGACCGGGGCGATCAGGATATCACCATCGCGCGTGCGGACCGGCCCATAGGTCGGACGCGGCGAGCGGATCGGGAATTGCGCTTCCTGAAGCTCGTAGACCAGCAGGTTGAGCATGCAATCCATCAACGCCACATCGACGCGCTGCCCCTTCCCGGTGCGTTCGCGCTGGACCATCGCGGTCTGGATCGCGGAATAGCCGAAGATGCCGCCGAGGATGTCGGCGACAAAAATGGCTCCCGCCGCGGGACGCTCCCGGTCGCCGGCATAGCGCATCAGCGAGGTATCGAATCCGCTCTCGGCGTGCACGATCATCGCGTAAGCGGCCCGCTCGGCGGCGGGACCCGACTGGCCATAGCCCGAGATCGAGCAATAGATCAGGCGCGGGTTGATTTCGCGAAGCGCCTCGTAGCCAAGGCCGAGGCGGTCCATGACGCCCGGGCGGAAATTCTCGACGAGAATGTCCGCCTCCGCGACCATGCGATGCACGAGCTTGATGGAATCGGCGTTCTTCAGGTCCAGCGCCAGGCTGCGCTTGCCGGCATTGAGCTGGCCGAAATAGGTGCTGTGGCCGTCGCGCAGCGGCGTCCGCAGCCGCATGTCGTCGCCTTCCGGCGGCTCGATCTTGATCACCTCGGCACCGACGTCGGCGAGCAGCCGCGCGCAATAGGGCCCCGCCACCATGATGGAAAAGTCCAGCACCCGCACCCCGGCGAGCGGTGCCCTGTCGCCATCCTTCTGCATCCGATCTCTCCTATCTCGGCAGCCCGAGCGCACGTTGTGCGATCAAGCTGCGCTGAATCTCATTGGTCCCGATGCTGATGACCCACATCAGCGAATGCCGCAGGTTCTGCTCGAAGCGGCCATTGTCGATCGCGCCCGGCATCTGTTCGGACAGCGCGGCGCGCATGCCGAGAATGTCGAGCGCGGCCTCGCCGAAGCGCTCCATCAGCTCTCCGGAAAACACCTTGCTGATCGCGCCATATTCCGGCGGCGTCATGCCGTCGGCGGCAAGCTCGGCACAATGCATCATCAATAGACGGCCGATCTCGATCTCGGATGCCAGGGTCGCCATCCTGTCGCGAACGATGGGATCATCGGCCAGAGACCGCTCACCTTGTCTCGCCATCACATGCAAACGCAGCTGTTCGAAGACGTGCGCGACCTTCAGGACGATCCCGCCACCAACCAGCCCTCGCTCGAAGGCGAGCGCGCCGGTCAGCACCTTCCAGCCGCCATTGACCTCGCCAACCAAATTCTTGGCGGGAATGCGGACGTTGTCGTAGAAGATGTTGGCAAACGTGCCATCATACATCGTTGCCGACGGACGTATCGAGATGCCCGGTGCATCCATCGGCACGATGAACATGCTGATGCCGGCATGCGGCGGCCTCGCGTCCCTGTCGGTCCGGGCAGCGAGGAACATGTATTTGCCCCACCAGGTGGTGGTCCAGATCTTCTGGCCGTTGATCACCCAGTGATCGCCATCCCTGATCGCACTGGTGCGCAGCGCCGCGAGGTCCGAGCCCGCCTGCGGTTCGCTGTAGCCCATGCCGTGCATGGCTTCGCCGCGCAGGATCTCCGGAAGATACTTTTGCTGCTGCTCTGCCGTGCCGAACATCATCAACGCGTTGGCCTGGATCGCCGCACCGATCCGCGGTGCCTCGCCTCGCTCCATCGTCTCCATGAAGGCGATCTGCTCCAGTGGAGAGCGCGCCTGGCCGCCGAACTGCTCCGGCCATCCGAGGCCAATCCATCCGGTCTCGCCGATATTTCGGGCGAAGCTCGCATCGAACTCGCGCTTGGCGAACGGCCTCTGGTCGAACGCCTGCTTTGTGTCTCCGGTCCAGTTCTGCGTGAGCCAGAGCCGGATCTGCTCGCGAAACGCATTTCCGGCGGACCCGAGGTCGTATTGCGGCAACCCGGCGCCACCCGCATCCAACAGTCGCGCGGCAAGTCTGCACTTCGCATCCGAGGCGCCGCCGAGCGCGATCGTATCGAGGTGCACGCGCTTGAAATGGATCGGCACCTCGTGCTCCTCGGCATAGCCGATCGCACCGAATGTATGCTGGGTCTCCAGCGAGACCTGCCGCAGCGCATTGCCGGAGAACGCCGATGCGCAATCGGCGAAGTAGCGCCAGTCGTCGTCGCCGCCATCGTGCAGTCTGGCGGCATGCTCGAGGATCAGCCTGACGCCTTCGAGGGCGATCAGGCAGTTGGCCAGCTTGTGCTGGATCGCCTGGAACTTGCCGATCGGTTGTCCGAACTGCTGCCGTTCCTTGGCGTAGTCCACGGCCAGCTCAAACGCGCGCCGCGCCGCGCCGTAAGCGCGCGCGGTCAACGCCGCCTTGCCCTTGATGCGGAGATCTTCCAGATCGACCATCCCGACGGGAATGCACGTGAGCGGCGTTGCGTTCAGCCTGACCTCGGAGAGTCCCCACGCCCCCATCGCGCGGGTCGCGACGCATTCGACACCGGATCCGGCAAAATCGATCAGCGCAAGATGGGCTTGATCGAGCGCGACCAGAAGATGCGTGGCGGTTTCCGCAGCCTCGACGAAGCGGAGCACGCCCGTTGCCTTGAGGTCCGTGACCTCGATCGAACCCGCCCCCGGATCGCGATCCAGCGCCCCGAACGAGAAGGCGAAGATCGCCTTCCCGGAATGCAGCCGCTCCAGGAGATCCACCACGACGCCAACCTGCGATCCAGCGATCGCAAGATTGGCGAGCGCCGCAGACCACATCGGCGCCGGACACTCGGCGCGGCCGAGCTCCGCCATGACGACAAGAATCTCGGCGAGCCCGCCTTCGCCGCCCTCCGCACCGAGCGCGGCGACGCCCTGCCCGACCAGCTTGCGCCAGATCGCCGACACCTCGTCCGGCGAGGACGACGCCGTTGCGCAGCGCGGACGCCAATGCTCATCCAGGAAGCCGCGCAAGGAGTCGCGCAGCATCCCCGCGACATCGTCATTCGACGCTTCGGGCGCCATCATTGCAACCCGCGCTAAGCCTGGCCGAACCTGGGCTTGCGCTTCTCCTTGAACGACATCGTCGCCTCCTTGTGGTCCGCGGTCTCGAACGTCACCTGCTCCAGCGCCATCGAGGCCTCCAGCAGCATGTTCACGCGCTCCTTGACGATCTGGTTGATCGACAGCTTGGTCCAGCGAATGGCCCAGGTCGGACCGTTGGCGAGTTCGACCGCGATCTCGCGGGCCTTGGCCAACACCTCCGCGCGCGGCGCGACATGATTGACCAGCCCGATCCGCTCTGCCTCCTTGCCCTTCAGCAGCGTGCCGCGGATCAGGAATTCCTTGGCCTTGTTGATGCCGACCAGCAGCGGCCAGATCACCGTGCCGCCGTCGCCCGCGACCAGACCGACGCGCGAGACGTGGGTGTCGCCGATCCGCGCATCTTCCGCCATCACGGTGATGTCGCAAAGCAGCGCATGGGTCGCTGCAAGGCCGATGGCGTCGCCGTTGATCGCCGCGATGATCGGCTTGTCGAGCTCGAGCTGGCGGGTGACGCCGCGGCGGCTGATCATGGGATCGTGCACCTCGCCCTCCTCGAGCACGTCGCCGCCCGGCCGCTCAGACATCGCCTTCACGTCACCGCCGACGCTGAAGAAGTCGCCGGCGCCGGTCAGGACCACGGCATTGACGGCGTGATCGTCGGCGAGGTCGTCCCAGATCGTCCGCAGCTCGCGGATCAGCTTCTGATTGATGGCATTGCGCGCCTGCGGGCGATTCAAGGTCACGGTCGCGACCTTGTCCGCGACCTCGACCGTCAGGCATTCATACTTGGCGTAATTGGACACGTTTGCCTCCATTGTTGTTGCTGTTTGAGTGTTGATCTATTCGCCGGCGCTGCGCGCTACCGGCGCAGTCCGGGTTGCACGTCGGCCAATGCGACATGAAGCGACATCGCTCCCGGATCCTGCTCCAGCATGCGCTGCACGGATTCCAGGTGCGTCCGCAGCAGCCGGCTCGCCAGCGCCACGTCTCGCTCGCTCAGCGCCGCCAGGAACTGGCGCCGCTTCTCGGCGAGCCGCGCCATCGCGACCCCGCTGGAAGCGACCTTGGCGTAGACAAAGCGCATGTGGATCTCGGTGACCGAGTCCACGATCATCGCGATCACCTTGTTGCCGGTCGAGGCCGCGAGCAACTTGTAGAACTCGCGCGAGCATTCGACCCGATCGAGCAGCCGGCCTTCCTTCGTGGCGAGCTCCGTTCGCTCGATATTGGCTTCCAGCGCATCGAGGTCGGCCCGCCGTGCATTTGCGCACGCCAGCTGCACCACGAGGTCGAGGACGTGGACCCGCGCTTCCGACAATTCCCGCACCGAGATCGTCCCGAGGCTCAGCATGTCGCGCATGACCTCGTTCATGCGGCGGGTGTCGCCTTGCTGGATGAAGGCGCCGCCCTTGACGCCCTTCTGCAGCCGCAACACGCCGGCCATCTCCAGGCTGCGCAGCGCCTCCCGCAGCACGTTGCGGCTGACCCCAAGCTGTTGGGCCAGCTCGCGCTCGGCCGGCAGCTTGTCGCCGGGCTTCAGCACGCCGAGCGCCAGCTGCTCGCGAATGCGCTCGCAGATCTCCTCGAACGTCCGCCTGGTGTGAATCGGCTTGAATGTCGGCGCGGCCGCGGAGCCGGCCGCACGGAGATCGGTGGCCCGCTCGCGCCGGTTCGGCGAGGCGGTGCGGGGGCGCTGCGGCGCGCGAGGGCTTGACTTGGTGCTCATGCGGTGAATTATTAAATGGATCACCCATTCAATGGAAGCCCCTTTTTGGCTTCCGGCAAAGAAAACAGACGGGGAGCCCGTATGAGTTTTTCCGAGGAGCAGGTCGCCTTCCGCGACAACGTGCGCAGGATGGTCGCAAGGCATGTGGCGCCGATTGCCGCCGAAATCGACGAGACCGACCGCTTCCCGCTCGAACTGGTCAAGCTGTTCGGCGAGATGGGATTGATGCAGCTCTGGGTGCCGGAGCGCTACGGCGGCCCGAACGGCAACCTCACCATGGCCTGCATCGCGCGCGAGGAAATCTCGAAGGTCTCGCCTGCCTGCGCATCGATCGCGGCGCTCAACACCATGTTCATCATGCCGCTGCTGCATTTCGGCTCGGAGGAGCAGCGCCAGAAATATTTGCCGATCATCGCCCAGGGCGGTGTGGTCACGGCGATCGCGATCTCGGAGCCGCAGGCCGGCTCCGACGTCGCCGCGCTCAACACCCGCGCCCGGAAGGACGGCGACAGCTATGTCCTCAACGGCCGCAAGCAATGGTGCAGCTACGGCGTCGTCGCCGACTACATCGTGGTGATGGCGCGGACCAGTGACGGCGCCGGCGCGGACGGAATCAGCGCCTTCATCGTCGAGCCGAAGAAGATGCCCGGCACTACGTTCGGCCGCCATGAGCGCAAGATGGGCTTTCGCGGCGCCCCCAATACCCCGATCTTCTTCGACAATGTCCGGGTGCCGGCCGAAAACCTCGTCGGCGAGGAAGGCAAGGGTTTTCGCGCGTCGATGCGCGCGCTCGACCTCAACCGCCCGACCATCGGCGCACAGTCGGTTGGCCTCGCCCAGGGCGCGCTCGATGCGTGCATCGCCTACGCCAAGGAACGCAAGCAGTTCAAGAAGCCGATCGCCGAATTCCAGGGCGTGCAGTTCATGCTCGCCGACATGGCGATGCAGATCGAGGCGGCCCGTGCGCTGGTCTACGAATGCGCCCGTGCTGGCGATGCCGGCGACTGGAAGCGCCTCAACGTGCTTGCCAGCATGGCCAAATGCGTCGGCAGCGACATGGCCATGAAGGTGACGACCGACGCGGTACAGATCTTCGGCGGCTACGGCTACACCATGGACTACCCGGTCGAACGCATGATGCGCGACGCCAAGCTGACCCAGATCTTCGAAGGCACCAACCAGATCCAGCGCGTGGTGATCGCCCGCGAGCTGCTGCGCTAGCGCAGATCGATTGCAACAAGAAACGAATTACAGGGAGAACGACCTTGAACCACATCATCGACCGGGCGTTGGCGGCCGTCGCGCTGTCGGCCCTGCTGGCGGCGCCTGCCTACGCGCAAAAAGCCTATGGACCCGGCGCCAGCGATACCGAGATCAAACTCGGCCAATCGACGCCGCTGAGCGGCCCCGCCTCCGCCTTCGGCGCCGGCGCCGGGCGCGCCGTGGTCGGCTATTTCGAGATGCTGAATGCGAAGGGCGGCATCAATGGCCGCAAGATCAACTTCACCCAGCTCGACAACGCCTACAGCGCGCCGAAGGCGGTCGAGCAATCCCGCAAGCTGATCGAGGATGTCGGCATCTTGGCCGAGGTCGGCACGATCGGCACCGCGCCCAACGTCGCGATCCAGAAATACCTGAACGGCAAGCAGGTGCCGCAGCTCTTCATCACGGCCGGCGGACGCCGCTTCAACGATCCCAAGACGTTCCCATGGACGATCCCGCTCTATCCGGACTTCGAAACCGAAGGCCGCGTTATCGCCAAGTACATCCTGAGCACAAAGCCCGACGCCAGGATCGGCGTGCTCTACCAGAATGACGACTACGGCAAGGACTATCTCAAGGGCCTGCGCGCCGGTCTCGGTCCGAAGGCCGAGCTGATCGTGGCCCAGGCCTCCTACGAACTTGCCGACCCGACGATCGACTCGCAGATCGTCCAGCTGAAGGCCGCCGGCGTCGATACGCTGATCGAGCAGTCGTCGTCGAAGGCCGCCGCGCAATCGATCCGCAAGGTCTACGAGCTCGGCTGGAAACCGCTGCACGTGATCGGCGGCTCCACGGCATCGGTCGAAACCATCCTGAAGCCCGCGGGCCTCGAGGCATCGAAGGGGCTGGTCACCACCCAATTCCTCAAGCAGCCCGGCGACCCGGCGTGGGCCAATGACGACGAGGTCAAGGCCTACAAGGATTTCCTGAAGACGTACGCAGCTTCGGCAAACCCGGACGACTATTCCGTGCTGGTTGCCTATATGAACGTGCACGCCGTGGAGCTGGCCTTGCGCAAATGCGGCGACGACCTGACCCGCGAAAACCTGATCAAGCAGGCGACGTCGCTGCACGGCGAGCGGCTGCCGATGATGCTGCCGGGCGTCTCGATCAGCACCCGGCCCGGCGACTACACGCCGTTCAGGACCTTGCGGATCGCGACGTTCGATGGCGAGAGCTGGTCGCTGACCGGCGAGCCGCTGTCGGCCGACTGAGCCGGATTGGCGAGAACCGTCATCGGCGGCTTCTCGCCAAGGTCAACTCACGCGCGCCGGCTCGGCAGATCGAGGCCATTGGCCTGGGCGCATTCGATCGCCGTTTCATAGCCGGCGTCGGCGTGGCGCATGACCCCCGTCGCCGGGTCGTTCCACAGCACCCGCTCGAGCCGGCGCGCCGCCTCCGGCGTTCCATCCGCCACGATGACCATGCCGGCGTGCTGCGAATAGCCGATGCCGACGCCGCCGCCGTGGTGCAGCGACACCCAGGTGGCGCCGCTCGCACAGTTGAGTAGCGCGTTGAGCAACGGCCAATCGGACACCGCATCTGAGCCGTCGCGCATCGCCTCGGTCTCGCGGTTCGGGCTCGCCACCGAGCCGCTGTCGAGGTGATCGCGGCCGATCACGATCGGTGCCTTGAGTTCGCCGCGCGCGACCATTTCGTTGAAGGCAAGGCCAAGCCGATCGCGGTCGCCGAGCCCGACCCAGCAAATCCGCGCCGGCAGCCCCTGAAACTTGATGCGCGCCTTCGCCATGTCGAGCCAGTTGTGCAAATGGCCATCGTTGGGCATCAGCTCCTTGACCTTGGCATCGGTCTTGAAGATGTCCTCGGGATCGCCGGACAACGCCGCCCAGCGGAACGGCCCCACGCCGCGGCAGAACAGCGGACGGATATAGGCCGGAACGAAACCCGGAAAGTCGAACGCCTGCTTCAGGCCCATGTCCTTGGCCATCTGGCGGATGTTGTTGCCGTAGTCGAGCGTCGGGATTCCCTGCGCGTGGAAATCCAGCATGGCCTGGACGTGATCGACCATCGAGCTCTTGGCCGCCGTCTCGACCGCCTTCGGATCGGCGGCGCGCCGGGCCTCCCATTCGGCGAGCGTCCATCCCTTGGGCAGATAGCCGTTGATCGGATCGTGCGCGCTGGTCTGGTCGGTCACGATGTCCGGCCGGACATCGCGGCGCACCAGTTCGGGAAAGATCTCGGCCGCATTGCCGAGCAGGCCGACCGACACCGGCTTATGGGTCTTGGCCGCGTCGGCAATGATCGCCAGCGCTTCATCGAGCGTCGTCGCCTGCCGGTCGAGGTACCCCGTGCGCAGCCGCATCTCGATGCGGCTCGGCTGGCACTCGACGGCGAGCATCGAGGCGCCGGCCATGGTCGCGGCTAGCGGCTGGGCGCCGCCCATGCCGCCGAGGCCGGCCGTGAGGATCCATTTGCCGGCGAGGCTCCCGCCATAGTGCCGGCGGCCGACCTCGACAAACGTCTCGTAGGTCCCCTGCACGATGCCCTGGCTGCCGATGTAAATCCACGAGCCTGCCGTCATCTGGCCGAACATCATCAGGCCCTGGCGATCGAGTTCGTTGAAATGGTCGAGCGTCGCCCAATGCGGCACAAGGTTCGAGTTCGCGATCAGGACCCGCGGCGCATCCGCATGGGTGCGGAAAATCCCGACCGGCTTGCCGGATTGGACCAGCAGCGTCTGGTCGCCTTCGAGCTTACGCAAGGAGGCGGCAATCCGGTCAAAGCTCTCCCAGTCGCGCGCCGCGCGGCCGATGCCGCCATAGACCACAAGCTCGCTCGGCCGCTCGGCGACATCAGGATCGAGATTGTTCATCAGCATGCGCAGCGGCGCTTCCGTCAGCCAGCTCTTTGCGCTGATCTCGGTGCCGCGGGGCGCGCGGATGATGCGTTCGTTATCCAGTCGGCGGTTCATGACGGATGTCCCTGTCGGCTAAGCAAGTTTTGGAAACGGATCGGTCGGAAGGGCCGCGAGCACAGCCGCGGGCAACGCGTCGGTTTCGATCAGCGACGCGGCCCGCGCGAGATCGTCGGCCATGTAACGGTCGGCGGCGAGCGCCGGAACATGCGCACGCAACGCGGCAATCACCGCAGCGAGCGGTGCGCTGGTCCCATGCGGGGCGCGCAGCGTGATGCCTTGCGCGGCAACCAGAAGCTCGATGCCGAGGATAGCCGCGAGGTTGTCGGCCATATCGGACAGCCGGCGCGCGGCGTGCGCGGCCATCGAGACGTGATCCTCCTGATTGGCGCTGGTCGGTGTGGAGTCGATCGAGCACGGCATCGCGCGCTGCTTGTTCTCGGCATAGAGCGCCGCCGCCGTCACCTCGGCGATCATGAATCCGGAGTTGATGCCGGGCTCGGGTGTCAGGAACGGCGGCAAGCCGAAGTTCAGCGCGGGATCGACGAGGGTCGCGATCCGGCGCTCGCTGGTGGCGCCGATCTCCGAGAGCGCAAGCGCGATCTGGTCGGCGGCGAACGCCACCGGCTCAGCGTGGAAATTGCCGCCTGAGACGATCTCGCCGGTCTCGACCAGGACCAGCGGGTTATCCGTCACGGCATTGGCCTCAATCGTCAGTCCACGCGCGGCTTGCACGAGCAGGTCGAGCACGGCGCCCGCGACCTGTGGCTGGCAGCGCAGGCAGTATGGGTCCTGCACACGCTCGTCGCCTTCGAGATGCGATTGCCTGATGTCGCTGCCGTCGAGCAGGGCGGTCAACGCTGCAGCCGCGGCGATCTGCCCGTCATGGCCGCGCAACGCCTGGATTTCAGGACGAAACGGCACCGTGGAAGCCATCGCCGCATCGACCGACAGCGCACCGGTCACCAGCGCGGCACACGCCAGACGATGCGCGCGCAGCAGGCCGGAAATCGCATAGGCCGTCGAAAATTGCGTGCCGTTGATCAGCGCGAGCCCCTCCTTGGGGCCGAGCGTCAACGGCGCGAGCCCGGCAGCGGCAAGCGCTTCATGACCCGGCACGATCTTGCCACCAAGGAATGCGTGCCCCTCCCCGATCATGACGGCGGTCATATGGGCGAGCGGCGCCAGATCGCCGGAGGCGCCGACCGAGCCCTGCTGCGGCACCAGCGGTGAGACGCCGCGCGCCAGCATGCCCTGCAACTGCTCGATCACATCACGCCGCACGCCGGATGCGCCGCGCCCGAGCGAGATCACCTTCAACGCCATCATCAGGCGCACGATCGGTTCCGGAGTGGCGGGGCCTACTCCACAACAATGCGACAGGATGAGATTACGCTGAAGCAGTGCGGTTTGATCTGGCGCGATACGCGTCGAGGCCAGCTTTCCGAAACCGGTATTGATGCCGTACACGGGAACAGCAATTTGCGCCGCTTTCGCCACGATCCCCGCTGCCGCCTCGACGCGCGGCCAGAACAATGGATCGAGCACGATTGACGCGCCGGCGAGCACGCGCGCCAGAACGTCGAGACTGACCGCTCCGGGCTTCACGACAATGGGGACATCCGGATCGTTCATTGCCCCCTCCACACCCGTCGGTGCAACGGATTGAAGCCGATGCGGTAGACCAGCTCGGCGGGGCGTTCGATGTCCCAGATCGCCAGATCGCACCATTTGCCGGCCTCTAACGTCCCGGTCTCGGCGAGCAGGCCGAGCGCACGCGCCCCTTCCCGCGTCACCCCGGCGAGGCACTCGGCAACGGTCATCCGGAACAACGTTGCGCCCATGTTCATCGCAAGCAGAAGCGAGGTCAGCGGCGAGCTGCCGGGATTGCAGTCGGTCGCCAGCGCCATGTTGACGCCATGGCTGCGGAACAGCTCGACCGGCGGCTTCTGGGTTTCGCGAATGAAATAGAACGCACCGGGCAGCAGCACCGCGACCGTCCCGCTCTTCGCCATCGCGACAGCACCGGCTTCATCGGTGTGCTCCAGATGATCGGCCGATAGCGCGGAGAATTTTGCGGCGAGCGCCGCACCGCCGAGATTTGACAGCTGGTCCGCATGCAGCTTGACAGGCAGCCCCAGCGCACGCGCCGCCGCGAAGACCCGGGCCGTCTGCTCTCCGGAAAATGCGATGCCCTCCATGAAGCCGTCGACCGCGTCGGCAAGGCCAGCCTTGGCCACCGCCGGCAGCATCTCGTTGCAGACCCGATCGATGTAGCGGTCCTTGTCGCCGTTGGCTTCAGGCGGCAATGCGTGAGCACCTAAAAAAGATGTGCGGATCGCGACCTGCCGCAAGCGGCCGAGGCTGCGTGCCGCTGCTAGCTGCCGCATCTCGGTCTCCGCATTGAGGCCATAGCCGGACTTGATCTCGACGGTGGTCGCGCCCTCGCCGATCAGCGCGTCCAGCCGTGGCAGCGCGCCGGCGACGAGCTCGGCCTCGGTCGCGCTGCGCGTGGCGGCAACGGTCGAGACGATGCCGCCGCCCGCGCGCGCGATCTCTTCATAGCTCGCGCCTTTCAGGCGAAGCTCGAATTCGTGCGCGCGATTGCCGCCAAAGACCAGATGGGTGTGACAATCGACCAACCCGGGCGTGATCCAGCGGCCCGCGCAATCGATCCGCTCAACCGCGTCCGCATCCGCAGGAAAGTCGTACTGCGTGCCTGCGTAGACGATGCGGCCGTCGCGCGCCGCGACCAGGCCGCGCTCGATCTCGCCGAGATCGGCGCGATCGCCGCGCATCGTGGCGAGCCGGGCGTTGTGCCAGATGCGGTCGAAACGCTCTGCCATGCGATCGTCCCCCGAGGTGGGATGCTTGACTTATATGTCTAGACATATAATCGTGTCGGAGTTCTGTCCAGCCGGCGTGGAAAAATGACACGACTGCATTTCGCATTCGCGCTGCTGCCCTCGGGCTGGGCCAATGATGCGCAAATCGTGGTCACCGACGGCGCGATCGCCTCGGTGACGGCAGGCGTGCCCCCCGCCGCGGGCGACGAACGTCACCAATTGGCGGTTCCGGGATTGGCGAGCCTGCACAGCCACGCGTTTCAGCGCGGCATGGCCGGCCTTGCCGAACTGCGCGGCGATACGACCGACACGTTCTGGACCTGGCGCGAGACGATGTACCGCTTCGCGCTGACGATGACGCCGGACGACGTCGCGGCCGTTGCGACCCTGCTCTATGTCGAGATGCTCGAGCGCGGCTTTACCCGCGTCGGGGAGTTTCACTATCTCCATCATGATCGGGACGGCTCACCTTACGCCAATCCGGCCGAGATGGCCGTGCGCATCGCGGAGGCGACTGAGGCCTCCGGCATCGGGCTCACGCTGCTGCCGTGCTTTTATGCACACGGCACGTTCGGCGGCGCAGCACCGCATGCCGGGCAGCGTCGCTTCATCTGCTCGGTCGATCAGTTCGCCACGCTGATGGCTGCCTCGCGCGAGGCAATCCGAAAACTGCCTGGCGCGAACATCGGCATCGCCCCGCACAGCCTGCGCGCAGTGGCGCCCGATGAGCTCGCGGCGATCATTCCGCTTGCCGGCACCGACCCGATCCACATTCACGCCGCCGAACAGGTGCGCGAGGTGGAGGATTGCATGGCCTGGTCGGGGCAGCGGCCGGTGCAGTGGCTGCTGGAAAACGCGCCGATCGATCAGCGCTGGTGCCTGATTCACGCGACCCATATGACGGAACGGGAAGTCGCTGCGCTCGCCAGCAGCGGCGCGGTTGCCGGCCTCTGCCCAGTCACCGAAGCAAGCCTCGGCGACGGCATCTTTTCAGCGCGCGAATTCCTTGCCGCAGGCGGCCGATTCGGCATCGGGACCGATTCCAACGTGCTGGTCGGCGTCGCCGACGAGCTTCGCCAACTCGAATACGGTCAGCGGCTCAAGCATCGCGAGCGCAACGTGCTCTCCGGACAACCCGGTGCATCCACCGGCCGCGCTCTGTTCGATCACGCGCTCGCGGGCGGCGCGCAAGCTCTGGCGCAGCCCAACGCTGGCCTCGTACCCGGCGCGCGCGCCGATATCGTGAGCCTCGATACCGCGCACCCATCCCTGGCTGGACGGTCGGGCGATGCCGTTCTCGACGGCTGGCTGTTTGCGTCCGGAAGCGACGCGATCGACTGCGTCTGGGCCGGCGGCGACAAGGTGGTCACAGGCGGCCGGCACCGCTCGCGCGACAACGCGCGCGAGCGGTTCAATGCCAGCGTCCGGAGGCTCGTCGCATGAGCCTCGCTTCCGATCGAGCCAAACCGCGCGCAGCCGAAAAGCCGACGCTCTACAAGCGGATCCGGCTCGATATCGAGACACGGATCCTGACTGGCGAATGGCCACCGGGCCACCGCATCCCCTTCGAACACCAACTCATGGCGCGCTATCGCTGCTCGCGCATGACGGTGAACAAGGCGTTGTCGGAACTGGCGCAGGCTGACCTGATCGAGCGGCGGCGGCGTGCCGGCTCATTCGTGCGTCGTCCACAGCATCTGTCGGCGGTGCTCAAGATTGCCGACATGCGCGCCGAGATCACCGCGCTCGGCCGCAGCTACGGCTATCAGCTGATCGATTGCCGGCGTCGCACCGCGACCGCAGCCGATCGCGCCCGGCTCGGCGTGAGCACGGCCGGCAAGGTGATCGCGATTGCCTGCCGGCACAGCGCCGACAATGTGCCGTTTGCGGTCGAAGACCGGCTGATCGATCTCTCCACCGTTCCAGAGGCCGCGACGGCGGACTTTGCGCGCGAACCTCCGGGATCATGGCTGCTGCATCATGTGCCGTGGACCGAGGCTGAACATACGATCAGCGCGGTCATTGCGGACGATCGCACCGCGAAGGCGCTCGACATCGCAGTCGGCGCGCCCTGCCTCGTGATCGACCGCTACACCTGGCGCAGCGCGCGCACGGTAACGGCAGTGCGGTTGCACTATCCAGGCGAGACGCACCGGCTGGTAGCCCGCTTCAAGGGAGGCTGAGGACGGCTTGCGCGGCATATTTCATGCAATGCATCATGGACTACCATCCACCGACATGCTCATGCGGCAATCCGCTGCGACTGGCGTGAAGACATCACTGACGTGACGACACCAACAAGGTTCAATCCATCGTCCAAGAGGTCGACAATCATGCGTTCCTTCAAGCTATTGCCCGCAATCGCAGCCTTGCTCGCGTCCACCGCCGCGTTCGCGGATGACGTCAAGGTCGGCGTCGGCATTTCCGGGTGGACCGGCTTCGCGCCGCTGACGCTCGCCAGGGAGGCCGGCATCTTCAAGAAGAACGGCCTCGACGTGACCTTGAAGAAGATTCCGCAGAAGGACCGACATCTCGCGATCGCCTCGGGCGACATCCAGTGCGCAGCGACGACGGTGGAGACGTGGATTTCCTGGAACGCCAACGGCGTCGCGACCAAGCAGATCTTCCAGCTCGACAAGAGCTATGGCGCCGACGGCATGGCCGTACGCAATGACGTCGCCGCGATCAAGGACCTCAAGGGAAAGACCGTCGCGGCATCGGCGCCGGGCACCTCGCCCTACTTCGCGCTGGCCTGGATGCTGAAGAAGAACGGCCTCTCGGTGAAGGACGTGACCGTAGTCAATCTGGAGCCCGCCGCCGCGGCGCAGGCTTTCGTCTCCGGCCAGAACGATGCCGCGATGACCTACGAGCCTTACCTGTCGACGGTACGTGCCGCCCCCGACAAGGGCAAGATCATCGCGACCACGCTCGACTATCCGATCGTGATGGATACGTTCGGCTGCACGCCGAAATTCCTGACCGACAATCCGAAAGCGGCGCAGGCGCTGGCCAACAGCTATTTCGAGGCGCTCGACATGATCGCCAAGGACCAGGCCAAGGCTTACGAGATCATGGGCGCGGATGTGAAGCAGAGCGGCGAGCAGTTCGGCAACTCGGCAAAGTACCTGCGCTGGCAGGACAAGGCCGCCAACCAGAAATTCTTCGCCGGCGACTTCCTCAGCTTCAACAAGGACGCCGCCGAGCTCCTCCTCGAGGTCGGCATCATCAAGGCCGCGCCGAAGGTCGAGGACATCTACGACGCGAGCTTCATCAAGTAACGCAGCCATCATTTCGGCCGGTCCCGCCCCGCGACAAGCCAGGCGGGACTGGCGCATGAGATACGCCTGGACAAATTTGATGCGTCCCCTCGAACCCACAACATCGACGCAGCGCGTGGCCTACGGCCTCGCCTTCTTCGTGCTGTTCGTCGCCCTCTGGTCCTGGGCGACGTTCGGCGGCCATGTGTCGAAGACATTCCTCGCCAACCCGCTCATCATGGTTCAGGAAGGCTATGAGCTGCTCGCCAAGCAAGGCTTCCTGTTCGACATCGGAATGACGATCTGGCGCGTCATCGGCGGCTTCGCCCTTGCCGCCGTCATCGCAGTGCCGCTCGGCGTGCTGATGGGGGCCTACAAGCCGGTCGAGGCCTTTCTCGAACCCTTCGTGTCCTTTGCGCGCTATCTGCCGGCATCGGCCTTCATCCCGCTGTTGATCCTGTGGGCGGGCATCGGCGAACTGCAAAAGCTGCTCGTGATCTTCATCGGCGCGGTGTTTCAGATCATCCTGATGGTGGCCGTGACCGTCGGCGCCACGCGGCGCGACCTGGTCGAAGCCGCCTACACGCTCGGCGCCGGCGACAGCGGCGTTATCCGCCGCGTGCTGCTGCCCTCCGCGGCGCCCGAGATCGCAGAGATCCTGAGGCTGGTGCTGGGCTGGGCCTGGACTTACGTCATCGTGGCCGAACTGATCGGCTCATCGTCCGGCATCGGGCACATGATCACCGACAGCCAGGCGCTGCTCAACACCGGCCAGATTATCTTCGGCATCATCGTCATCGGGCTGATCGGCCTGGTTTCCGATTTCCTGTTCAAGGCGTTCAACGCCTGGCTGTTCCCGTGGAAACTCGCATGACCTTGCTCAGGATCGATCAGGTCTCGCGAACCTTCCCCGCCCGCGCAGGCAACGCGCCGACAAGGGCGCTCGAGCCGACCACGCTCGACGTCGGCGACAACGACTTCGTCACCATCCTCGGCCCCTCCGGCTGCGGAAAATCCACCCTGCTCCGGATCATCGCCGGGCTCGACCGGCCGACCAGCGGGCGCGTCACGCTCGACGGGCGCGAGGTCACCGGCCCCGGCGCCGATCGCGGCATGGTGTTTCAGTCCTACACCCTGTTTCCGTGGCTGACCGTGCGGGAGAACATCGCCTTCGGTCTGCGTGAGCGCGGCGTTCCGCAACAAGGGCGTCATGACATCGCCGACGCCTTCATTCGCCGGGTCGGGCTGTCTGGCTTCGAAAATCACTGGCCCAAGCAGCTGTCGGGCGGCATGCAGCAGCGCACCGCGATCGCCCGCGCGCTGGCCAATGACCCGAAGATCCTGCTGCTCGACGAACCGTTCGGCGCGCTCGACAACCAGACGCGGGCGCTGATGCAGGAGATGCTGCTCGGGATCTGGGAGCGCGACCAGAAGACGGTGCTGTTCGTCACCCACGACATCGAGGAAGCGATCTTCCTCGGCAGCCGCGTCATCGTGATGAGCGCCCGTCCCGGCCGCATCAAGGCCGAGATCACTGTCGACCTGCCGCATCCCCGCTCCTACAAGATCAAGACCACGCCCGAATTCGTCGCCCTGAAGGAACGGCTGGTCGAGGAGATCCGCACCGAGGCCCTGAAGGTCGCTGAACATGCCTGACGATCGGCCACCCCATCAGTGGCTGATCATCCAGGGACGCGCAGTCGGAAAGCCCTTGGCGCCGCTCTTGGTCTTTGTCATCAGCCGCGCCGGCTTCTTCTTTCCCGTGGAGCAACAGCCGCAACCCGGGCCGTGCGCGGCCTTGTATTGATCGAGCGTTTTCGGCGCGTGACGGCTCTGCTCGTTGGTGGCATGCGCCTTGCGCTTGTCCGAGGGCATGCAGAAGAACGCCGGCGCAGTGAGGATCACACGCGGCGACGTCGTCTCGCATTGCGGGCAATCCTGCGGCAGATCGCATTCCGCCATCGGCCGCATGTCGGTAAACGGGCCGCAATCGTTGCAGAGATATTCGTAGATCGGCATTTCCCTAGTCCTTGCGCAGTCGTGTGAAGTCCGGCGATGGATGCGGGGCGGCCAATACGCAGCCGTCCCGCACCCTTCGCGCAGGGATCACCTAAAGGATCACTTGTCCGGCGAGATCGGCATCTGCACGTCACCCTTGATGTGCTTGATCGGTCCCGCCGACGACGGCATGACGTCGAAGTCGAAGATCTCCGTCGGCAGCCACAGCGTGGCGCAGGCGTTGGGCACGTCGACCACGCCGGAGATATGGCCCTGGCACGGCGCTGTGCCGAGGATCGAATAGGCCTGGGCGCCGGAGTAGCCGAACTTCTTCAGATATTCGATCGCATTCAGGCAGGCCTGGCGATAGGCGATGTGGACGTCGAGATAGTGCTGCTTGCCGGCCTCGTCGACCGAGATGCCCTCGAAGATCAGATAGTCCTTGTAGTTCGGCGTGATCGGCGACGGCTTGAACACGGGGTTCTTGATGCCGTACTTCGAGACGCCGTCCTTGATGATGTCGACCTTGATGTGCAGCCATCCGGCCATCTCGATGGCGCCGCAGAAGGTGATCTCGCCGTCGCCCTGGCTGAAATGCAGGTCGCCCATCGAGAGCCCGCCGCCCGGCACGTAGACCGGGAAGTAGATCTTCGAGCCGCGCGAGAGGTCCTTGATGTCGCAATTGCCGCCATGCTCGCGCGGCGGCACGGTGCGGGCGCCCTCGAGACCGATCTTGGCCTTGACGTCGCCCTTGGCCTGGCCCGCATGCGCGGTCGGCGCGAACGGCGGATTGGCGAGGCCCGGCACGCGGGTCGGGTTGGTCGCGATCAACTCGGCTTCGCGCTTGTTCCAGGCCGCCAGCATCTTGGCATCGGGCAGACAGCCGATCAGACCGGGATGGATCAGGCCGGCGAAGTTGACGCCCGGGATGTGACGCGACGAGGTGTAGAGACCCTTGATGTCCCAGATCGACTTCTGCGCCAGCGGGAAATGGTCGGTGAGGAAGCCGCCGCCATTCTGCTTGGAGAAGAAGCCGTTGAAGCCCCACAGGCTCTCCTTCAACGGACCGACGTCGAGCAGATCGACGACGAGGAGATCGCCGGGCTCGGCGCCCTTGACGCCGATCGGACCCGACAGGAAGTGCACGATCGACAGATCGATGTCGCGCACGTCATCGGCGGAATCGTTGTTCTTGATGAAGCCGCCGGTCCAGTCGACCGTCTCGATGATGAAGTCGTCGCCCGGGCTGACCCACTCGACAATCGGAACCTCCGGATGCCAGCGGTTGTGAATCTTGTCGTTTTCATAGGCCGATTTGCTGAGGTCGACCTTGATCAGTGTATCTGGCATCGCGATGCTCCCCTTGGGTTACTGATAGTTAGACGGACAGGTACTTGGAAATCTGCGCGGCATCGACGCTGACGCGCGGATCGTCGCGGACGATCTCGCCGTTCTCGATGACGAGCACGCGATCGGCGATGTCGAGCGCAAAGCTCAGAACCTGCTCGGAGACAACGATCGACAGCCCCCGTTCATCGCGGATCCGCTTCAGGGTGCGCGCCATGTCCTTGATGATCGACGGCTGGATGCCTTCAGTCGGCTCGTCCAGCAGCAACACCTTCGGCTTGGTCGCCAGCGCGCGGGCGATCGCAAGCTGCTGCTGTTGTCCGCCCGAGAGATTGCCACCGCGGCGGCCCTTCATCTCGAGCAGCACCGGAAACAGCTCGTAGATATCGCCGGGCACCTCCGAGCCGCCTGACACCACGAGCCCGGTCTCGATGTTCTCCTTCACCGTCATGGTGGAGAAGATCATCCGGCCCTGCGGCACGTAAGCGAGCCCCTTCGCCACCCGCTCGTAGCTCTTCATCGCACCAAGCTCGGTACCGTCCATGATCACCTTGCCGCTCTTGGCCGGCAGGATGCCCATCAGCGACTTCATCAGCGTGGTCTTGCCCATGCCGTTGCGGCCCATGATCGCGACGATCTCGTTGGGCGCGACGGAGACGTTGAGGCCGTGCAGCACCTCGCTCTGGCCGTAGGCGACGTGAAGATCATTGATTGCCAGCATGTGGTGCTCCTCAATGGCCAAGGTAAACTTCGATCACCTTCGGATCGTTCTTGACGTGCTCCATCGTCCCCTCGGACAGGATCTGGCCCTGATGCAGCACCGTGACCTTGTGCGCGATGTCCTCGACGAATTTCATGTCGTGCTCGATCACCAGCACCGAGCGATCCTTGATGATGCGGTTGAGCAGCTCGGCGGTCTTGGCGCGCTCCGAGACGCTCATGCCGGCGACCGGCTCGTCCAGCATCAAGAGGTCCGGGTCCTGGATCAGCAGCATGCCGATCTCGAGCCACTGCTTCTGGCCGTGGCTGAGCTGGTCGGCGTAGGTGTTGAGGCGATCCTTCAGGAAGATCATCTCGGCGACCTCCTCGACCCGTTGCTTGACAGCGTCATCGCGCTGGAAAGTCAGTGAGCCGAACACGGTGCGGCCGCGCGGGTAGGAGATTTCGAGGTTCTCGAACACGGTGAGGTCCTCGAACACCGACGGCGTTTGAAACTTGCGGCCGACACCGGCCTGCACGATCTCGTTCTCGCGCAACCGGGTCAGCTCCTGGCCGCGGAACTGGATCGAGCCTGACGTGGCCCGGGTCTTGCCGCAGATCAGATCGAGCACGGTAGTCTTGCCGGCACCGTTCGGGCCGATGATGACGCGGATCTCGTTCTCCTCGACATAGAAGGAGAGATCGTTCACCGCTTTGAAGCCGTCAAAGGACACTGTGAGTCCGGAGACCGCGAGCAGGAAATCCTTTGGCTGATGGCCGACAAGCATGATGGACCCTCCTCACTCGGCCGGTGCGCCGTCGGCGACCAGGCCGGCCGCCGATTTCGGTTTGCGTGATGCGAACAGGCGATCGATGTGGGGCTGGATATGGTCCGCCCAGATCCCGGAGAGCCCGTTCGGGAAGGCCAGCACGACTGCGATGAACAGCGCGCCGAGGCCGAACAGCCAGAGCTGCGGAAAGGATTCGGAAAGGCTGGTCTTGGCGAAATTGACCAACAGTGCGCCCCAGACCGCACCGAAGATCGACATCCGGCCGCCGACCGCGGTGTAGATCACCATCTCGATCGACGGCACGATGCCGACGAAGGATGGCGACATGAAGCCGACCTCGAGCGTGAACATGGCGCCGCCGATCGCAGCGAACACCGCCGCGGCGCAGAACGCGAAGATCTTGAAATTGGCGACGCTGTAACCGGAGAAGCGCACGCGATCCTCCTGCTCCCTCATCGCCACCAGGATGCGCCCGAGTTTTGTCAGCCGGATGAATTGCGCGGCAACGATGCATCCGAACAGCAACACAACCTCGACAAAATACAGAATGAACTTGGCGTGATCGGTGCGGATGTCCCAGCCGTGCAGTGTGCGCAGATCCGTGATGCCGTTGATGCCGCCGGTGTAACCCTGCTGCCCCACGATCAGGATGGTGAGGATCGCGGCGATCGCCTGCGTGATGATCGCAAAGTACACGCCGCCGACCCGGCGCTTGAACATCGCGGCACCGATGATCAGCGCGAACAGGGCGGGCACCAGCAAGATCGCCAGTACCGTGACCGGAAAGCTGTGGAACGGCTTCCAGAACAGCGGAAGCTGCGTGATCTGGTTCCAGTCCATGAAGTCGGGAATACCGGGCGTCGACTGGATCTTGGTGTTCGCGACCGAGGACGCCTCGAGCTTGAGGTACATCGCCATGCAGTAGCCGCCGAGGCCGAAGAACACGCCCTGCCCCAGGCTCAGGATGCCGCCATAGCCCCAGCACAGCACGAGGCCGATGCCGACGAAGGCGTAGGTCAGGTATTTGGCGACCAGGTTGAGGCGGAAGATATCCAGCGACAACGGCAGGATGAGTAGCAGCAGCACCGCGAGCGCAAGGAAGCCGAGCAGTTCGGAGCGATTGAAAAAGCGCGAGTTGATGACCATGACCTGCCTGCTTGTTCTTATTTGCGGACCTTGAGCGCGAAGAGCCCCTGCGGACGCACCATCAGGATCGCGACGATGGTCAAGAGCGTGATCACCTTGGCCATCGATCCCGACAGGAAGAACTCCAGCGTCGACTGGGTCTGCGAGATCGAGAAGGCCGAGGCGATGGTGCCGAACAGCGAGGCCGCGCCGCCGAACACGACGACCAGGAAGGTGTCGACGATGTAGAGCTGGCCGGCGGTCGGCCCGGTCGAGCCGATCATGGTGAAGGCCGAGCCTGCAATGCCGGCGATGCCGCAGCCCAGACCAAAGGTGTAACGGTCGACCTTCTCGGTATTGATGCCGACGGCGCCAGCCATCACGCGGTTCTGCACCACGGCCCGCACCTGCTTGCCCCAGCTGGACCAGAACAGCACGTAGGCGACCGCGATCGTGATCAGCATGGTCAGCGCCATCACGAACATGCCGTTGATCGGGATCTGGATCGAGTCGGTCGCCTGCCAGGAGCCCATCATCCATTCCGGCAGCTCGACGCCGACCTCGCGCGCGCCGAAGATCGAGCGATAGGCCTGTTGCAGGATCAGGCTGAGGCCCCAGGTTGCCAGCAGCGTATCGAGCGGACGCTTGTAGAGATGGCGTATCAGCGCCCACTCGACCAGCATGCCGAGCGCACCGGAGGCGATGAACGCCAGGATCATGGCGATGAAAAAGTAGCCGGGAAACAGCCAGGGCGCGAAGCTCTGCACCGCGTTCGACGTCATCCAGGTGACGTAGGCCCCCAGGATCATGAACTCGCCATGGGCCATGTTGATGACGCCCATCTGGCCGAAGATGATGGCAAGCCCCAGCGCCATCAGCACATAGACGGAGAACAGGATGAGCCCGGCAAATCCCTGCATCGCAAGGATGGCGCCGAGATCGCTGATCGAATAGTCGCCGAACATCTATCGTTCTCCAGTCCAGAGGCCAGCGCCGCGACAAAGCGGCGCCCGATCGGCGGTGTGGGCAGTGGCGTCCACGCCGCGACGTGCTGAAGTGAGGTTGCGCTTTACGCGCCAGAACTCACTGGTAGCCCTTCGGGAACGGATTCGGCTCGACGAGATCGGCGGTCTCGTAGATCAGCTCATACTGGCCATCAGCCTTGGCGCGTCCGACGCGGGTCTTCGACCACAGATGATGGTTCTCGTGGATCCGGACATAGCCTTCCGGCGCGCCCTTGAACTCGACGCCGGGAGAAGCCGCCGCGATCTTGTCGATGTCGAAGGAGCCCGCCTTCTCCACCGTCAACTTCCACAGCCACGGGCCGAGATAGGCCGCCTGCGTCACGTCTCCGATCACGGTCTTCTCGCCCCACATCTTCTTGAACGCGGGCACGAAGGCCTTGTTGTTCGGATTGTCGAGCGACTGGAAGTACTTCATGCAGGCATAGGCGCCGGCGATATTCTCACCGCCGATGCCGTCGATCTCGTCCTCGGTGACCGAGATCGTGAGCAACGTCTGCTTCGACAGGTCGATGCCGGCCGCCTTGAGCTGCTTGTAGAACGCGACGTTGGAGCCGCCGACGATGATCGCGTAGATCACGTCCGGCTTGGTCAGCTTGATCTTGTTGATGACCGAGTTGAACTGGGTCGAGCCGAGCGGGAAGTACTCTTCGCCGACCACCTTGCAGCCCTGCAGATGGTTCTCGATGTGCTTGCGCGCGATCTTGTTCGAGGTGCGCGGCCAGATGTAGTCCGAGCCAAGCAGATAGAAGCTCTTGGCGCCCTTGGTCTTGTTGACCCAGTCGAGGCCCGCGATGATCTGCTGCGTCGCCTCTTGCCCGGTGTAGATCACGTTCTTGGACTGCTCGAGGCCTTCATAGAAGGTCGGGTAGTACAGCATGCCGTTGTACTGCTCGAATACCGGCAGCACCGCCTTGCGCGAGGCCGAGGTCCAGCAGCCCATCACGGCCGCGCATTTGTCGTTGACCAGGAGCTTCTTCGCCTTTTCCGCGAAGGTCGGCCAGTCGCTCGCGCCGTCTTCCTGGATGAACTTGATCTTGCGGCCGAGCACGCCGCCGGCCGCGTTGATCTGCTCGATCGCGAGCTTCTCGGCCTCGACCGACCCGGTCTCCGAGATCGCCATGGTGCCGGTCACCGAATGCAGGATACCGACCGTGACTTCGCTATCGGTGACTGCAAGACCCGTGGTGTTGACCGCGGAGGTTGCAGGAACGTCGGCAAAGGCGGGACGCCCCAGCATCGAAACGGCCGGCAAAGCAGCCATTCCCATCAAGAGCCTGCGGCGGAGCGGAGACTTCAGGCCTGGTTTGGTTTCGTCTGACATGAGCACCCCATTGGTTCGAGAACGCTTATTGATCAGGCGAGGATTGCTCACTTTTGTGCAGCGCACTGATACGTGAGATCGCGTATACTGCACCGCAAAATAGCGACGTAGGTTTTTGGTACGGGATTTGCCCGCGATCAGAGCATCGTGGACCAGGAGTAGAGCGAGTGGCAGGGCGGCAGCGGATTGACCGCGTCAGGCGCCAATACAATCAATGGGTCGCCAACCAGACGCTGGAAGACTACGCGCTGCGCTTCACCGCCAAGAGCGCGCGGCGCTGGTCCGCCGCCCGCGTCGCCAACACCGCGCTCGGCGCAATCTCCTTCCTCGCGCTGGAGGCGATCGGCGGTACCATCACGCTGAACTATGGCGCGATGAATGCGACTGCCGCGATCCTGGTCGTCAGCGTCATCATCTTCCTCTGCGGGCTGCCGATCGCCTATCATGCCGCGAAAAGCGGCATCGACATCGACCTGCTGACCCGCGGCGCCGGCTTCGGCTATATCGGCTCGACCATCACCTCGCTGATCTACGCCTCCTTCACCTTCATCTTCTTCGCGATCGAGGCCGTGATCCTGGCCAGCGCGCTGGACATGTGTTTCGGTATCCCGCGGCCGATCGGCTACCTGATCAGCGCGGTCGTGATCATTCCGCTGGTCGTCTACGGCATCACGCTGATCAGCCGCTTTCAGCTCTGGACCCAGCCGCTGTGGGTGATTCTCCACATCATGCCGTTCGCGGCGATCGCCTGGGCCAACCCGCATTCGTTCACCGAGTGGCGCAAGTTCGCCGGCGAGCACGGCGATCCTGCGGGCAACCTCGATCTCCTGCTGTTCGGCACGGCGGCCTCCGTCGTGTTTGCGCTGGTGGCGCAGATCGGCGAGCAGGTCGACTTCCTGCGCTTCCTGCCGCGCGACCGCCGCACCTCGCGAAAGGCCTGGTGGATCGCATTGCTCAGCGCCGGTCCCGGCTGGATCGTGCTAGGCGCGCTCAAGCTGCTGGCCGGCTCGTTCCTGGCCTTCTTCGCGCTGAGCCACGGCGTGTCGGCGGAGCACGCGGCCGAGCCCGCCAACATGTATCTTGAAGCCTTCCGCTATGTGCTGTCACAGCCGGATCTCGCAATGGCGCTGACCGGGACGTTCGTGATCCTGTCGCAGGTGAAGATCAACGTCACCAACGCCTATGCCGGCTCGATCGCCTGGTCGAACTTCTTTTCCCGCCTCACCCATTCGCATCCCGGCCGTGTGGTGTGGCTGGTGTTCAACGTCGTCGTCGCGCTGCTGTTGATGGAGATCGGCGTCTACAAGGCGCTGGAGCAGACGCTGGCGCTCTACTCCAACGTCGCGATCGCCTGGGTCGGCGCGCTGGTGGCCGATCTCGTCATCAACAAGCCGCTCGGCTTGCGGCCGCAGCATATCGAGTTCAAGCGCGCCCATCTCTGCGACATCAATCCGGTCGGCGTCGGCGCCATGACGATCGCGACCGTGGTCTCGATCAGCGCGTTCTACGGCCTGTTCGGCCCGACGGCGAAGGCGCTGTCGGCCTTCGTCGCGCTTGCAGTCGCCTTCATCACGGCCCCCCTCATTGCCTGGGCGACCGGCGGCAAGTACTACATCGCCCGCAAGCCGAAGCGGAGCTGGCAGAATATTGAATCGATCCAATGCTGTATCTGCGAGCATGCGTTCGAGCCCGAGGACATGGCCGCCTGCCCAGCCTATGCCGGCCCGATCTGTTCCTTGTGCTGCTCGCTCGACGCGCGCTGCCACGACCTCTGCAAGCCGCATGGACGGATCGGCGCACAAGTCTCGGACGCCCTGGGCAAGGTGATGCCGCAGCCGATCTACGCCCGCATCAATTCGCAGCTCGGCCATTACCTCGGCGTGTTCGCGGTCTCGGCCGGCCTGGTGGCGCTGGTGCTCGGCCTGATCTACCTCCAGACCACCGCTGCCGTGCATGCCAACGAGCTATTGGCTGACGTGCTGTGGAAGGTGTTCTTTGCACTGACCCTCATCATCGGCGTCGTCGCCTGGCTGTTCGTGCTGGCGCAACAGAGCCGGCGCGCCGCGGAAGACGAAACCCGCCGGCAGACCACGCTGCTGATCCAGGAGATCGACGCCCACAAGCGCACCGACGCCGAGTTGCAGCGCGCCAAGGAAGTCGCCGAGGCCGCCAATCTCGCCAAGAGCCGATACGTCGTGGGTCTCAGTCACGAACTTCGCTCGCCGCTCAATGCGATCTCCGGCTATGCGCAGCTGCTGGAGCAGGACGACAGCCTCCCGGTGCGGCCCCGCGGGCAAGTGCGGGTGGTCCGCCGCAGCGCCGATCATCTGTCGGGGCTGATCGACGGCATTCTTGATATCTCCAAGATCGAGGCCGGCCGCCTCTATTTATCGCGCGACGAGGTGCGGCTGAACGATTTCCTCGAGCAGCTGGTCGGCATGTTCCGCCTGCAGGCTGCGGCCAAGGGCATCGACTTCGTGTTCAGGCGGCCGGCCGTGCTGCCGGTCGTGGTCTATGCCGACGAGAAGCGGCTGCGGCAAATCCTGATCAATCTGCTCTCGAATGCGATCAAGTTCACGCAGACCGGCAAGGTGCAATTCGTGGTGCATTATCGCAGCCCGGTCGCCGAGTTCGAGGTGATCGATACCGGGCCGGGCATCCAGCCCGACGATCTCGAACGGATCTTCGCGCCGTTCGAGCGCGGCGCGCTCGGCGTCACCCAGCCGCAGACCGGCACCGGGCTCGGCCTCACCATCAGCCGCCTGCTCGCGGGTGTGATGGGCGGCGACATCAAGGTCTTGAGCACGGTCGGCACCGGCAGCACCTTCCGCGTCAAGCTGCTGCTCTCCGAAGTCACCAATCCACGCCGCGATGCGCCGGTCGACGCTCCGGTGTACGGCTATCACGGCCCGCGCAAGACGATCCTGATCACCGACGATGACCCGACCCACCGCGACCTCCTGCGCGAGATCCTGGCGCCGCTTGGCTTCATCCTGCTCAGCGCGCCGGACGGGCCGGGCTGCCTTGCCCTCGCGCAGCATTGCCGGCCGGACATGTTTCTGCTCGATATCTCGATGGCGGGCATGGACGGCTGGACGGTTGCCGAGACCTTGCGCTCCGAAGGCCATCATCAGGCCCGAATCCTGATGATCTCGGCAAGCGCGCTGGAGGCCCATGGCGCACCGCTGGCGCAACCGTTCCACGACGGCTATTTGATGAAGCCGATCGACATCCCGCGGCTGCTCGAGAGCATCCGCCAGCTCCTCAAGATCGAGTGGCAGTATGAGGCCGAGCAGATTCCGCCCCCGCAATGGAAGCCCGACACTGGTTCGCGCCCGCCGGTGAAATATGTCGAAGAGCTGATCAGCCTCGGCCAGCTCGGCTATATAAGGGCGATCCAGCTCAAGCTCGACGAGATCGGCAACGAATGTCCCGAACATGCCGATTTCGTCGGCCAGATGCGCACGCTAATCGACCGGTTCGATCTCGATCAATATATGGCGACGTTGAAAACATTGCACAGCTATGACCATTGAACAGCGAAAGCGCGACGTTGCCCTCGTCGTCGACGACTCGCCCGAGACATTACGCCTGCTGACCGACGCGCTCGATGGCGCCGGCATGACCGTGATGGTCGCGCTCGACGGCGCCTCCGCGATGCGCATCGTCGACCAGATCACGCCCGATATCGTGCTGCTCGATGCCGTGATGCCCGGCATGGACGGCTTCGAGACCTGCCGGCGGCTGAAGCGCGACGCCGGGCTCGACGGCGTGCCGATCATCTTCATGACGGGGCTGGCCGAAACCGAGCACATCGTACGTGGGCTGGAGGCCGGCGGCGTCGATTATGTCACCAAGCCGATCGTGGTCGAAGAAATGCTGGCGCGCATCCGGGTGCATCTCGCCAACGCACGGATGACCCAGAGCGCCCGCGCCGCGCTAGACGTCTCCGGCCGCTATCTGCTCGCGGTCAACAGCTCAGGCGCGCTGCTATGGGCGACGCCGCAGGCACAGCGACTGCTGTCGGATACGCTCGCCGATGCCGCCGACAATTTCGTGCTGCCGGAGCCGATGCCGCAATGGCTTGAGCAGGCGCAGAAGGGGAAAGCCGGAGCGAAGACCGCAACCGTGGCGTCATTCCCCGGCAGCGAGCAGCTTCGCCTGCAATTCATGGGCAAGCTCGGTCCTAACGAGTTCCTGCTGCGGCTGGCCAAGGACACCAGCGGCGACATGCCGGCCGAGTTCTCCAGCGAGCTCGGCCTGACCACCCGCGAGGGCGAGGTGCTGTCCTGGCTCTCCAAGGGCAAGACCAACCGCGACATCGCGCAGATCCTGGGCTTAAGCCCGCGCACCGTCGACAAGCACCTCGAGCAGATCTACGCCAAGCTCGGCGTCGAGAATCGCACCGCCGCCGCCGCGATCGCGGTCAACGCCAGGCACCGCAAGTCGTAGCCTGCCGCCTCCGCTGCCGGCGCGCGTCTGAAGATGGCCAATCGCCTCGGACCGTGACAGGATGGGCATGATCGCTCATTCCTGCGGAGAATAGCCATGGATCGTCTGGCGGCGATGGAGACGTTCGTGCGGGTGGTCGAGACCGGCTCGTTCTCCGCAGCGGCGCGACAGCTACGGGTCGGCCAGCCGGCGATCTCGAAATCAGTCGCACAGCTCGAGGAATTTCTCGGGGTCAAGCTGCTCACGCGCTCGACCCATGGCCTCACCCCGACTGAAGCGGGGCTCGGCTATCTCGAGCGTGCCAGGCGCTCGCTTGAAGAGGCGGCCGAGGCCGAGATCGCGGCGCGCGGCGCCGGTGCCGGCCTCAAGGGTCGATTGCGGATCTGCGCCGCCGTCACCTTCGCCCGGATCCATCTCATTCCAATGCTGCCGAAGTTTCTCGCACAGCACCCGGAGCTGGAGCTGGAGGTCGTGCTCGACGATCGCCAGATCGATCTCGTGCAGGAAGGCATCGACGTCGCCCTGCGGATGGGCAAGATGACGGATTCGACGCTGACTGCACGCCGCGTCGCGAGATGCAGGCGCCTCGTGCTGGGCACGCCGGCCTATTTCGACCGCGCCGGCACGCCTGCCACGCCGAGCGAATTGAGCCGGCACCAGGCCGTCGTTTATCTCCGCGAGGGCAGCGTGTGGTCCTTTCAGCGCGAGAGCACCGAACTGGCCGTCACGGTGCGAAGCCGGTTGCGGGTCACCGCGGCCGAAGGCGTCCGGGCGGCAGTACTTGCCGATGCCGGGCTCGCGATCGCCTCGGAATGGATGTTCAGCCCCGAACTGAAAGCGGGCACGGTGCGTGCGGTCCTGCCGGAATGGAGCCTCCCCGCGCTCGATCTCTGGGCCGTGCTTCCGACCGGGCGCGCAGCGACTGCCAAGGCCCGCGCATTCGTGAACTTCTTCGAGCGCTGCTTCAATGCATGACGCGTCATCCGCCGGTTGAAGCGATTCACGCTTATTCCGGACAGGAATAAGCGCTAGTCCGGCAGCGGCGCTACCCCGCGCGGCTATCTCCTTTAGCTTCCTGCGTGTGAGTTCAACCGAACAGACGGCGCCGCCGTCCTTCATCCGGAAGCCCAAGGAGATCGCCATGTCGCTTCAAGCCAAGCTCGACGCTTTCAAAGCCGACTTCGAAGCCGGAAAGCCGCCCTACAGCGTTCCGCGCGCCTTCATCGAGACGATGCACCGTGCCACCGCAGAGCTCGTCGCGTCCGGTGCGGCCCAGCGCGCCAAGAAGGCGGGCGATGTCGCCCCCGCCTTCTCGCTCCGGGATCCAGACGGCAATATCGTCAACTCGGCCGACCTGCTGAAGCGCGGCCCGCTGGTGCTCAGCTTCTACCGCGGCGTCTGGTGCCCGTATTGCAACATGGAGCTGCAGGCGCTGGAAGCCGCCAAGCCGGAATTCGACAAATGCGGCGCTTCGCTGGTCGCGATCTCGCCGCAGACCGCGCCGAACAGCCGGAAGTCAGTGCGTCAGAACAAGCTCTCGTTCCCGATCCTGTCCGACGTGAAGGGTCAGATCGGCGACGCCTTCGGACTGCGCTTCCATCTGCCCGACTATCTGGTCGAACTTTACAAGCAGCTGAAGAACGATCTGCCGACCTTCAACGACGATCCGAGCTGGACGTTGCCGATGCCCGCCCGCTACGTCATCGGACAGGATGGCGTGATCCTCTACTCGGAGGTGAACCCCGACTATACCCGCCGCCCGGAGCCCGAGGACATGATCGCAGTTCTCCAGCAGGCGGCGGCCGTGAAGGCATGACAGCGCGCAGTGCGGCCGGTGGCGGTCGCCCATCGGCCGCTTGCCTGTCGTGGGTCAAACTTGTACGGCGCCTGGCGGATCACCCGGTGCGGCGACATCCGTCACGGCATCGGGTTCGGACGGCTGCCCCTTTCGCCACTGCGCCGGCGTCACGCCCATATGGCTCTTGAAGGCGCGCTGAAATGCGGCCTCGGACTGGTAGCCGACGGTCTCCGCAACGGCACCGGTCGACAGCGACGATCTCCTCAACTCGTTCGCCGCAAGCGTCATCCTGATATCGGTAAGCAGATCGCTGGCCGATCGCCCAAGCTTCTCCTGGAACTGCCGTGCAAGCGTGGCGCGCGACATGTTGCAGAGACGCGCAAGCTCCGGCAGCGACCATGCGCGCGCAGGCTGGTTGAACATGGCCGCCACCGCCGGCGCAAGACGGGGATCACCGACCAGTGCAAGCAGACCGTGTGACCTGTCATCGGTCTCGCTCGCAAGCCGCAGCACAAGCGCAAACATCGCCGTGGACAGCGCGTCCAGCATGGCGCGGCCGCCCAGATGATCGTCGGCCGTTTCGCTGCGCATCAGGGACACGAGTCCGGCGAGCTGTGCGGCGGTTCCCTTTCCCGTCCGCGGGCCGGCATGCACGAAAAGACGCGGCGGAAGATAGGTGCGCATCAGGCGGTCGTGCGGAGGTGCAATCGCGAAGTGTCCGCACAGCAGGTCAAGCCGCTCGTCCGAACCCAGGTTTTCGCTGATCGTGAAGTTCTGCGCCGCCCGGTTGCGCGACGGCAGCGGCGTCGCGCCGCTGCCGTCATGCATCACGTGTCGCGGGTTGCCGGGCAGCAGGAGAATGTCACCGGTCTTCAGCAGCAACGGCCGACCGCCTGCGCGATCGTCCAGGATCGCCGAGCCGGCAAGCACCGCATGATAGGGGATCTCGTTGGACGCGCCCGGCCCTTGGTCGATGCGCCAGGGCACGCTGTAGCTGCAACGCAGGTCGAGCCGCCCGCGCACCGGCATCATCGCGAACAGCCGGCTGAGCCAATCCATGGCAGTCCCCCAAAGCGACCGGATTGAGACGATCGAGCATATATATGAGCTAGATTGACATTTAGTGTCTCACATCTCGCTCCTATTGTCACTCCGCAATCGTTCACCAACCCCAACAAGGAGTGCCACCATGTCGCGTCTCTCAGTCCCCAATCTCGAAACCGATACCGGCCCCTCGGGCCAGATCTACGCCCAGATCAAGAAGGCGGCCGGCAGCGTCCCGAACGCCTATGCGGCGATCGCCGCCCACGGCCCGGCCGCGCTCAAGTCGATGCTCGCCGCCGATGCGGTGCTCGCCAGCGGAAGCCTTTCCAAGCGCGATCGGGAGATCATCAAGCTCGTTATCAGCGCCGCCGGCGGCTGCGACTACTGTGTCGCCGCGCATTCCCATCTCGCCAGGCTGGCAGGCGTGAACGCGGACGTCCTCAAGCAGATCCGCGACGGCGCGCCGACGGGTGACGCCAAGCGCGATGCGCTGGTGCATTTCGTCCGCAAGCTCGCACAGTCGAGCGGCACCGTCAGCGACGCGGATTTCGCCGCGATCAAGGCCGCCGGCTACAGCGACGCGCAACTGGTCGAGATAAGCCTGGCGTTCGCGACCATCGTCTTCACCAACGTCTTCAACCGCATCAACGACACCGACATCGACTTCCCCGCGGTCGCCTAGAGCGACCGTGCGATGTCACACGAAGGGATCACGACCATGCTTTCCAACACCACGGAAAATCCACTTGTCCGCACGCTGTACGGGTCCGGCCTGCTCACTGAAGATATCGACTACCACGTCGTCCGCGCCGCGATGGTGATCATGTTCCTGTTCTTCGGTTACCAGAAGTGGTTTCCGTACGAATTCGAACGGCTGGTCCCGTTCATCAGCAACGGGCCGCTGATCTGGTGGCTCTATCCAGCCTTCGGCCATGCCGGCGCCAGCTACTTCCTCGGCGCCGCGGAGTGGACGTTCGGCTCGCTGCTGCTGGCGGGTTTCTGGGACAAGTGCCTCGGCGTTCTCGGCGCCCTCAGCTCGACCGGCACTTTCATCGCGACCGTCACCATCATCCCGTTCATGCCTGATGGCTGGGACGTTGCCGCGGGAGGCTTCCCTGCAATGACCGGCAACGTGCCCTTCCTGATGAAGGACGTCGTTATGCTCGCCGTGTCGCTCTACCTTCTGAGGCAGGACGTGGTTCGCCTGACGCGGCAATAGGTGGCGTCCGCTGATGGCGATGGATCGCCGGTGAACCTCAGGTTCGCCGGCGATCGCGCGTTGATCGGGGGTCGGGGAAGGCGCGGGTGTCGCGACATCGCAGCCATTGTTGCGGTGCGGGCAAGCTCAGATCGTGCTTCGACGTCACGCCATGAGCTGTTGCTGAGTTTGCGGAACGCGTTGCAGTTGCCGGTCCGTTCCTGTGCGGGATCGGACTGGCGGTCCGGATGTTCGATCTAGATCGCATCGACGTTGCCATGCAGGAATGATCGGTCGCTCTCCCGACCATGAACATAGCTCTGCCGTGCGCTCCGGGTTACAAGATACCGCCGGTGTTGTTCTGGGGTGAGTTGATGAAGAAGGGCGACGTCACATGTCCGCGCTGCGGGGCTGGATTCCGGCGCCTTGAGCTGGCATCCGGATCAGGAAGCAAGGGCGAGTATCGCTGCCCGGTCTGCGAGACAACCCTCGAGCAGTTCGATGGCGACACGCTCGTGGCCTACCGCCTGACGATCCAACCCTCGATTCGCGGGCTGAAGACCGGATAACCACCCTGCTGCGTGGAATGCCGACGCAATCCCTCGATCACGATCGCCGCTTGAGGACGTAGCTGTCCATGATCCAGCCGTGCCGCTCACGCGCATCGCGGCGCGTTGCGACGATGCGAGGGCCTGCCTCGACCAGCTCGCCCGCCATGAGGATCTGATCGGGCATGCCGAGATAGGCGCCCCACCAGATCTCTAAGCCCTCCGGATCCAGCGTCTGGAATGCCGCGCCGCCGTCGAGCATCACGACGATGGTGTCGACGCCCGGCGGCCAACCGGTCTCGCGCAACCGCCTGCCTGTCGTGACCAGGAACGGCTCGCCGATCTCGTTGAGCGGCAGCGCATGCGCCGCGCACAGCGCCTGGATCGACGTGATGCCCGGGATCACCTCGATCGATGGCAACGGATCGAGCCGTCGCGCAATCCGCAGGCTCGAATCGTAGAGCGAAGGATCGCCCCAGATCAGCAGGGCGACGCGCCCCTCGCCGCCGAGATGGCGCGCGATTTCCTGCGACCAGGTCGCCGCGACCGCATCGTGCCAATCGTCGACGCCCTTGCGATAGTCCGCCTCGCCGGCGTCACGCACCGGCAGGTCGAACTCGGCAATCCGCGTGCGGTCGTTGTTCAGCGCCTCTGCGCAGATCGTTCGGCGCAAGTCGGCGAGGTCCGACTTCGCGGTCCCCTTGCGTGGGATCAGGACCATGTCGGCGGCATTGATCGCGGCGATCGCAGCAAGCGTGAGCTGCTGCGGATCGCCACAACCGACGCCGATCAGGGAAAGCGTCAACATGGTCGCATCAACCTTGCTCCGGCGCCAACGCGCCGAACAGGATAACGGCAGCCGCGGTGGCAGCGCCTGCATGCGTGAGCCGTTCGGCAAGCTCTGCGATCGTGGTGCGAACAAGCCGCTCGTCGGCATGGCCGAGCGACTCCGCCAACAGTGCGGGCGTCTCGGGAGCGAGGCCATACGCGATCAGCCTTGCCGCCAAGGCCGGAAAGGTGCGCCGGCCCATATAGACGACGGTGGTGGCTTCCGGATCGGCGAGCGCCGCCCAATTCAAATCCGTGGGCAACTCGCCCGTGACATCGGCGCCGGTCACGAACTGAACCCTGCGCGAGGTCAGTCGTCGCGTCAGCGGAATGCCGGCCCGCGCCGCGGCAACCGAGGCCGAGGTCACGCCGGGAATGATCTCGTAGCCGATGCCGGCCGCGCGCAACGCCTCGATCTCCTCCTCGAGCCGTCCAAAGATGCCGGCGTCACCGGATTTCAGCCGCACCACGCGCACGCCCGCCGCCGCGTAGTCGACCAGCAGCCGGCTGACATGATGCTGCTTCGCCGAGAGGCGGCCGGCGCGCTTGCCGACCGCGACGAGATTGGCGCCGGAGCGCGCGAGATCGAGGATCGCGCCCGAGGCGAGGTCATCATAGAGCACCACGTCGGCCTCGCCCAGCCGCGCGGCTCCCTTCATGGTCAGGAGCTCGGGATCCCCGGGGCCGGCCGAGACGAAGGAAACGAATCCGCTCACCGGTCCTCCGCAATCAGATGGAAAAATGTACCCGTTGCGTTGCCGCGCCGCGACCCCATCTCCGCCACGATCGCGCCGGTCGCGTCGCGCACCACCGCGAGCGGTGTGTCCGGCTGCGCGATGATCGTCGAGTAGTGAAATTCGTGGCCGCGCAGGCGTGCGCCGGGACCGTACCCGGGCATCGCAGTGGCCAGCTCGGCGAGCCGGTAGCCCAGATGCATGCGACGCTTGGCATAGCTGGTCTCAAGGCCGAGCAATCCGGCCATCTCATGGCGCACGCCTTCGGCATCGGTCAACGCGGCGCCCAGCACCATGTAGCCCCCGCACTCGCCGTGCACCGGCTTCGTCTCCGCAAAGGCGCGCAACTGCCCAAGAAATCGTGTGTTGGAAGCAAGCCGGGCGGCATGCAGTTCGGGATAGCCGCCGGGCAGCCAGCACACATCGGCGTCCGCGTCGGGGCCTTCGTCGGCAAGCGGCGAGAACGTCACGATCTCGGCACCGGCCGAGCGCCAGGCCTCCAGCATATGCGGATAGACAAAGGAGAATGCGGCGTCGCGCGCGAGCGCAATGCGCTGGGCCGGCGGCGTGATGTCGAGGCTCCGCACGGTCGATTGCGGCGACCAGGCGCGCGCCGATTGCAATACAGCGTCGAGATCGACATGCTCGACGACGAAGCGTGCGGCCTCGTCGATCAGACCGTCGATCTCGGCCTGCTCTTCGGCCTGCACCAGGCCGAGATGCCGCTTCGGCAAGGCGATCTCGGCGTGTCGGGGCAGCGCGCCCAACACCGGAATGCCCGCGCCCGCCACGGCGCTGCGCACCAGCGCTTCGTGCCGCGCACTGGCGACACGGTTGAGCACGACGCCCGCAAGCCGCACGCCGGACCGAAAATCGCGCAATCCCGCCGCGACCGCCGCCGCCGTCTGTGCCTGGCCGGAGGGATCGATCACCAGCAACACCGGCCATCCCATCATCTCGGCAATATCGGCGGTTGTGCCGGTACCCGACACGCCGCGCGTCGCGACGCCGTCAAACAATCCCATCGAGCCTTCGGCCAGCACGAGATTCGCGTCCGCGCCGCGGCTTGCCAGATGCGCGATCGCATCGCGCGACATCGCCCAGCTGTCGATGTTGACGGATGCGCGTCCCGTCGCGACCGCATGAAAGGCGGGATCGATATAGTCCGGCCCGCTCTTGAGGCATTGCACCTTTAGCCCGCGATTGCGATAGGCGCGCGCCAGCGCCAGGGTCAGCGTCGTCTTGCCGACGCCGGATGCCGGTGCCGAGATCACGAGCCCCGCGGTCATCGCGATGATTCCGGAAAGCGCGGCTCTGGCCCCACCGGCCGGTAGCGGCGGTCATAGTCGGCCGCATAGAGACGGCTTTCGGCGAATTCGCCCGCGCCGAGCGTCTTGCCGACCAGGATGAGCGCGGTGCGTTCGAGCTCGGGGCCAACCGCGGCATCGAGCGTCGCAAGCGTGGCGCGCACGATGCGCTGCTCCGGCCAGCTCGCGCGCCAGACGATCGCCACCGGACAGTCGGCGCCATAATGCGGCGTGAGCTCGGCGACGACCTTGTCCAACAGATGAATCGAGAGATGGATCGCGAGCACCGCACCGGTCGCGGCAAAGGCTGCCAGCGTCTCACCGTCAGGCATCGCGCTCGCCCTGCCCGGCGTGCGCGTCAGCACCACCGACTGGGCAAGGCCGGGCAGCGTCAGTTCGGCCTCCAGTGCCGCCGCGGCCGCCGAGAACGCCGGCACGCCGGGCGTGACCGAATAGGGAATCTGCAACGCGCGCAACCGGCGCAGTTGTTCCCCCATCGCCGACCAGATCGAGAGATCGCCCGAATGCAGCCGCGCGACGTCCTTGCCCTCGGCATGCGCCGCGGCGATCTCGGCGATGATCTCGTCGAGCGCGAGCGGCGCCGTGTTGACGATGCGCGCATCCTTCGGGCAATGCGCCAATACGCCCTCGGGGACCAACGATCCGGCGTAAAGACAGACCGGGCAAGAGGCGATGAGATCGCGGCCCCGCAGGGTCAAGAGATCGGCGGCGCCTGGCCCTGCGCCGATGAAATGCACCGTCATTCGCCGTCTCCTTCTGCGATCGCCGCAGTGGCCATCCGATCCTGGGACACGGCCCTGACCGAAATCAGGCGCGCGCCGCGCCCAGCGGCTGCGACCGCGGCTGCTTCGGCCACCGAACCCGTCCCGAACCTGGCCCCGATGAATTCGGATTGTGTCGCGGTTTGCATCTCAGCCAGTATTTCGGCGGGAATGCCCCGGATCGGCAACCCCAGTTCCTGTGCCAGTGCTCGCAATGCCATCGCACCGGCCTTGTCACTCACCGTCGCAACCGCCGCAAGGCCTTCTGGACCGCCGGCCGCGTCGAGCGCTTCGCGCAACGACGCGACGCTGGCATTGCTCCTGAACCCCAAGCCCGCGACCTTCATCGGACCGCGCTCCATTGCACGATCGGCCGCGCGGCTTTCCATGAGCGATAGCGGCCTAACGGCTCAGCCTGCGCGATCTCGATCCGCACCAGTTCGCCGCCAAGGCGCTGATGCAGATCGGAAAGCAGCGCCTCGGTTTCCAGGGTCACCGCATGCGCAACCAGTCGCGTTCCCGATGGAATGCGCGACCAGATCGCATCGAACATATCAGCATCGAGGCCACCACCGACGAATACGGCATCGGGCGCCTCAAGGTCTGACAAAATGCCGGGCGCCCCACCCTCGATGACGGTGACCCGGTGGGTCAAGCCGAAGCTCGCCGCATTGCTGCGGATGTTGGCGGCGCGTTCACCGCGGGCCTCGACGGCGATCGCCGTCCCGCCGCAAAGCGCCCATTCGATCGAGATCGACCCCGAGCCCGCGCCGACATCCCACAGCCGCTCACCAGGCCGCGGCGCAAGCGCCGACAGCGCAAGCGCGCGGACCGGCCGCTTGGTCAGTTGCCCGTCATGCACGAAGAGTGCGTCGGGAAGACCCGAGCTGCGCGCGATCCCCTGCGCTCCCGCGGCCTCCAGTGCAACGGCGACCAGGCTGTCGCTCGAATCGCCAGCATAGCTGTCAGCGCGATGCTGCGCGACGGACTCACGCGGTCCGCCAAGCGCCGAAAGCGTCCACATCGCCGAAGGGCCCCAGCCGCGATCCGTGAGCCATTGCGCGAGATCGGAAGCCGCTCTGCCATCGCGCACCAGGCAGATGATCCGTGCACCACGCGCCAGATGCGGCAACAGCCGTTCGAAGGGTGCGGCATGAAGACCGACACAGACGACATTCTCGAGCCGCCAGCCCAAACGTGCCGCCGCCAGCGAGAACGTCGACGGCGCGGAATGCGCGACCCACTCGCCGACCTGCAACTTCCCGACAAGGCTTCCGCCGACGCCATGCCAGAACGGATCGCCCGAGGCGAGCACAACAGTTGGTCGCCCCCGACATTCGAGCACGATCTTCGCATCGAACGGCACCGGCCAAACGCGGCCGCGCCCGGTGATTCCGGCCAGCGCCAGATGCCTTTCACCACCGAACACCGTTTCGGCTTCGCCAAGCGCCTTTCGGCTTGCGTCGGAGAGGCCGGCAAGGCCATCCTCGCCGATGCCGATGATGGTCAACCAGGGATTACCCATGATGCGCGCCCTGATCCTGGGCGGAACGGCCGACGCCAATTTGCTTGCCGCCGCGATGGCCCGCGCGGGGATCGACGCGGTCTATTCCTATGGCGGGCGCACCGCCGCTCCAGCGGAACAACCTCTGCCGACCCGCATCGGCGGCTTCGGCGGCGTCAGCGGTCTTGCCGACTATCTGCGTCGCGAAGGCATCACGCATGTGATCGATGCGACGCATCCCTTCGCGGCCGAGATGAGCCGCAACGCGATCGCCGCCTGCGCGCAAACCGCAACGCCGCTGCTCGCGCTCGAACGCGCGCCGTGGAAGAAGACATCCGGCGACCGCTGGATCGAGGTCGCTGACGTCGTCTCGGCGGTCGCGGCGTTGCCGGACAGCCGCGCCAACGTGTTCCTCGCGATCGGCCGCCAGCACATCGCGCCGTTCGGCAGCCGACCGCAGCATGCCTATACGTTGCGTTTCGTCGATCCGCCCGAGGAGACGCCGCCGCTGCCCGGCGCCGACGTCATCGTCTCGCGCGGCCCATTCACGCTCGAGAGCGAGCTCGCGCTGATGCGTGCGCGCTCCATCGCGTGGATCGTCGCCCGCAATTCCGGCGGAGGTGGCGCGCGCGCCAAGATCGACGCCGCCCGCACGCTTGGCCTGCCCGTCATTATGATCACGCGGCCGCTGCTGCCCGAGAGGCCGCGGGGCGAAAGCGTGAGCGAGGTGATGGAATGGCTCGGTCATCGGACCTGCCTCGGCGCATAGACCCAGCGGCCGACCCGCCGCGTTGTCGAATTGCAGACGATCACAAGCGTCCGCATGTCGGCCATCTCGGGCCTCGCGTCGCGCAATTCGACCATCTCAATGCGCTGCTCGGGTGTGCTGACGGCGCGCGCAAGAATCACAATGCGCTCGCCGCAGCCCGCCTCTTTCAAAATCTCGAGCGTCCGCGCAAAGCCATCAGGGCGGCTCGCCGAGCGCGGATTGTACATCGCGATCGCAAAATCGGCTTCGGCCGCGAGCCGCAGGCGCTGCTCAATCAGCGGCCAGGGCTTGAGATTGTCGGAGAGGTTGATCGCGCAAAAATCATGACCGAGCGGCGCGCCGGCACTGGCGGCGGCCGCCAGCATCGCCGTCACGCCAGGCAGAACGCGGATCGGCAGGTCGTGCCATTGCGGCGCGCCCTCGAGCGCTTCGAACACGGCGGATGCCATCGCAAATACGCCGGGATCGCCTGAGGAGACTACGACGACATGGCGCCCTACCGACGCAAGCCGCAGGGCCTCGGCGGCGCGCTGCAACTCAACGCGGTTGTCGGATGGATGCAGCGTGAGCCCTTCGCGCGGCGGCACGCGCGTCACGTACGGCGCATAGCCGACGATGTCGGTCGCAATTGCGAGCGCAGCGGAGACCTCCGGCGTGATCAGCGCCTCGTCGCCCGGCCCCAGGCCCGCGATGGTCAGCGTGCCGGTCATTGCGCGGCCTCCCTGCGCCGGCCCTGCCCGTGCACCAGCACGATCGCAAAATACGGACAGTCCGCCTCGCCGAGATCGGCGAGCCGCGCGACCCGCTGATCCGGCATGGTGCCGCGCTCGACGAGCCAGGCATCGTCGAGACGACCCGCGGACACGAGCGCGCGGCGGATCTTCGGAAGATTGCGGCCGGTCTTCATGACGATGAGCGCGTCGAAGCTGCGCATCCGCTGCGCGAGCTCAGCCTCCGGCAGCGTGCCCATCAGCACGGTGGTCACATCGTCTGCAAGCGCGATCGGCTGGCCGACCGCATTCCAGCAACCGACCATGCCTGGAATGCCGGCAATCACCTCGATCTCGACCCGCCCTTGCAGGCGCGCATGCAGGTGCATGAACGAGCCGTAGAAATAGGGATCACCCTCGCAGAGCACGACGACGTCGATCGCGCGCGCAAGCCGCGCCAGGCGCTCGGCCCATTCGTCATAGAAGCCCGCGAGCAGCCGCGCATAGTCCGGACTGTCGAAAGCGATCTCCGTGGTGACCGGGTATTCCATCGGATACTCGCTGACGCCGGCGGCGAGCAGGCCTCCGACGATGCGCCGCGCCTGCCCGAGCTGCCCCTTCTTGCGAAAATAGGCGACATGTTGCGCCGCTCGCACCATGCGGTCGGCGCGCACGCTCATCAGGTCCGGATCGCCTGGGCCAAGCCCGCAGCAAATGATGCGTCCCATCGCTACTCGCTCCGGCTCGCCAGCGCATTGACGGCGGCGACCGTGATCGCCGAACCACCGAGACGTCCCTCGACCGTCAGCGCCGGCACCGGCGGCGCGGCCATCAATGCTGCCTTGGACTCGGCGGCGCCGACGAAGCCGACCGGACAGCCGATGATCGCCGCCGGCCGTGGACAGTCGGCATCCTCCAGCATGTTGAGAAGGTGGAACAGCGCCGTCGGCGCGTTGCCGATCGCGACGATGGCGCCGGCCAGATGCGGCCGCCACAGTTCGAGCGCCGCCGCGGAGCGCGTGTTGCCCATTGACTGTGCGAGTGCCGCAGTCTGGGGATCACCGAGCGTGCAGATCACGGCGTTGCCGGCCGGCAGCCGTGCGCGCGTGATGCCCTCCGACACCATCCGCGCATCGCAGAGAATCGGCGCGCCGTTCTGCAAGGCTGCTCGTGCGCTCGCCGCCATGCCGGGCGTGAAGCGGACATGCGCTTCCAGGCCCACCATACCCGCGGCATGGATCATGCGCACGACCACCGGTTCCTCGTCGGGCGTGAAACGGGCAAGGTCGGCCTCCGACCGGATCGTCGCAAAGGACTGCCGATAGATCGCCGCACCATCAGTCTCATAGACGTGCGGCATCAATGGCCTCCCATGAGCACGGAGGGATTTGCGAGGAGGTCCGAACGGGCCAGCCCTCGCAGGACCGGCACGTCCCGCGTCGTGCCGCGACGGATAAGGTCAAAGCCCTCGCTTGACGCAACCAGGGTGACGTCGGCAGGGCCGGACTGGGCACAGCCCTTCGCGCAGCCGGACACGTGAAGCCGGGCATCCGCCGGGACAAAGGATGCAAGCGCCGATGCCAATGCACGCGTGTCGGCATGCGCCTCACGACAGCGCGGTGCGCCACTGCAAGCGATTACGCGGAGCGCCGGATCATCGGGATCAGTGATGAGGCCCGCGCCGCGGGGCATCTCATGCACGCCCTCTGCCAGCACCATCCGCCACGGCGTCATGCGGAGAGCCCGCGCGCACCCGGCGAGATGGCTGAGCATCTGGTGCGGCATTTGCCCGAAGGCCAGGCCGACCATCGCACCAGTCGGATAGCGGCCGGGCGCCGGGTCCGCCGATAGGGTCAGGGGTTTGGCGTCGCCGCGAAGCGATTCGGGAAGGCCCGCGCCGTGCGCCAGATGGGCCGCCATCCGCCGCTTTTCACCCTTGGCTCCGCCGGAGGCGACAAACCATTCGGCTATCGCGAGCCCGATATCCACCGCCTCTCCGCGCGAGACAGAGCGACCGTACCGTGCGCCATCGGCACGCACCAGCAGTCCGCCATTGCGATCGCGCTCGATCCTGATATCCGCAGACGCGCCGGCCAGCACCCGCTCGCTGCCGTCATCGATTGCGAAGCCGAACTTGGTCGGAAGACCGAGCGACGCGCTGGCGAGCGCCCGCTCAAGCTCGGCCGCGAGCGAAGGCGTGTCGTCATCGGCGGTCCAGAACGGCGTCACCAGAACGTTGCGCTGCGCCTCGGTATCCGAATCTGTGTCCAGCAACCCGAGCTCGGCGAGCCCATCGATCAAGGCGGGATAACCCTCATCGCTGACGCCGCGGATCTGGAGATTGGCGCGGCTGGTCAGATCGATCAGGCCGTTGCCGTATTGTGCAGCCAGATCGGCTATCGCCGTCGCCTGCACTGCATCGAGCCGCCCGCCGCGCGGACGGATGCGCACCACGAGGCCATCGCCTGATAGCATCGGCCGCAGCGCGCCCGGACACCAGCCCTTGATCGCGACCGCGCTCATGAGGCCACCTGCAGCGCCGCCGCGATCGAATTGCGCCGCGTCTGCCAGAGCGACGCCTCGTGCAGCCGAGTGAAGCAGGTTTCAATCGCAGCCAGCGCCGCCGGATTCTCGCGCACCATGAAGGCGCGAACGTCGTCATTGCCGAGCGTCGCGTCGTAGTAGAGGTCGAAGAGGTGCGGCGGCACTACGCCGGCGAGATGCGCGAACGCCGCCATGTGCTCCAGGGTCGCCGATATTTCGGCAGCGCCACGAAAACCGTGGCGCATCATGCCAGCGATCCACGCGGGATTGGCGGCGCGCGCCCGCACCACCCGCGAGATCTCCTCGGTCAACGACCGCGCATGCGGCTGATCCGGCCGCGTCGCATCGAGGTGATAGAGCGACGGGACCTTTGCGCCGAGCCGCCGCGCCGCGGCGGCGATGCCGGCCTCATGCGCGGCATAGTCCGCCGCCAGCAGCAAATCGGTCTCCGGCAAGTCCTGGGTGTGGACGAAGCTGTCGGCAGAGGCGAGCCGTGCCTCGATGCCGGCGCGGTCAGGCCTGATCTCGCCATCAGATGCAACGGCCCAGGACGATGCCGACAGCCAGGCTTCACCAGCCGCGTCGCGCGCCTCCTCCGTGAAGACGTCCGGGACGGACGCGATGCCGGCGCCATAGTGTCCGGGACGAGGCCCGAACACGCGCGAGACGCGCTGCCGGTAAGGATTCTCGTCGCTCTCCTCGCTGCGTTCGGACAGCGCCTCGGTCGCAGCTTCGAACAACTGCGCAAGCCCCGAGAAGACGTCGCGGAACAGCCCCGACACGCGCAGCGTCACGTCGATGCGCGGACGGCCGAGCTCCGCCGGCGCGATGATGTCGTAGCCCGACACCCGGCCCGACCCATGATCCCAGCGCGGCGCGATCCCGGCGAGATGCAGCGCCATCGCAAAGTCCTCGCCGGCGGTGCGCATCGTCGACGATCCCCAGAGATCGACGACGAGGCCTTTCGGCCAGTCGCCATGATCCTGCAAATGGCGGCGCAGCAGCTCCTCGGCGAGCTTGACGCCTTGCGCATGCGCCGACGGCGTCGGCACCGCGCGCGGATCGACCGCAAACAGATTGCGTCCGGTCGGCAGCACGTCCCTCCGCCCGCGATAGGGCGAGCCCGACGGCCCCGGCGCAACCCGCCGGCCGGCGAGCGCATCGCGCAGCGCTGCCCTCTCCGCCTCTCCGCAAGCGCCCTGCCCGAACACATGCAGGCCGTCGCCGAACTGGCTTTCCTTGAGATCGCAGACGAAACGATCGATCTGGGGAATGGCCTCGGCCGCGGAGGCTGACGCCGCGAGACCGAGATCGTTCTCCAGCCCGGCGATGCGTGCTTCCTCGCGTATCGCGGCAATCAGCCGCTGCCGCCGCGCCGGATCGAGACCGTCCGCAGTCGAATATTCATCGAGCAAACGCTCGAGCCTGCGCAACCCATCCGGCACCGCGGCCGGCGCGAGCGGCGGCGGCAGGTGGCCGATCGTCACGGCGCCGACCCGGCGCTTGGCCTGCGCGGCCTCGCCGGGATCGTTGACGATGAAGGGATAGATGACGGGCAGATCGCCGATCAGCGCTTCCGGCCAGCATGCGGATGACAGCGCAACCGACTTGCCGGGCAGCCATTCCAGCGTTCCATGCGCGCCCATGTGAACGACGGCATCGATGCCCTGCTGCCTGAGCCACAGATAGAACGCGACATAGGCATGGCGCGGCGTGCGCGAGAGATCGTGATAGTCGGCATCGCGCTGACCGACCTCACCGCGCTCCGGCTGAACCGCGATGATCGACTTGCCGCTCGGGATCGCCGCGAAATGAAACGCGCCATCGCGGCAATCGGGATCATCCTCCGGTGCGCTCCATGCGCGCGAAAGATCGTCCTGGAGCTGCCGCGGAAGGCTTGAGATCGCTGCGCGATATTCGGCCACGTCCCATGTCAGCTTCCGGTGCAAAAGCGCGTCACCCAGCGGCCCCACCGGCTCAAGGTCAAAGCCCGCAGCCGCGAGATCGGCCAGCAACGCCTCGATCGAGGCAAGTGCATCGAGGCCGACGGCATGCGCGATCTGGTGCGGGCGGCCGGGATAGTTCGAGAGCACGAGCGCAAGCTGCTTCTCCTGCACCGGCTTGTCGGCAAGACCGTGCCAGGCTGCCACGCGCGCGGCGACCGCTGCGACGCGCTCGGCATCCGGCCGATGCGCAAGACGCGCGAATTGCAGATCGGGATCGCGCTCGCCGGGCGATTTGAAGCTCACGACGCCCGTGAACAGGCGGCCGTCGACCTCCGGCAGCACCACGTGCATCGCGAGATCGCCGGGCGACAGGCCGCGCAGCGACAAGGCCCAATCCTCACGCTGCGCCGTCGACAGAGCGACCTGGAACACCGGGCACGATGCGGCATCGAACGGCGTCGTACCGTCGTCACCCGCCGCGGAGAACGCGGTCACATTGACGATGGCGGCCGGGCTGCATTGCGCGAACTGAGCGCGCAGCCAATCGGCCACGCCCGCCGCCTTCAACGAGGTGACGAACACGCCGTGGGCATCGAATCCCTTTTCGCGCAAAGCCTCGATCAGCGCATCGACCGGCGCCGTGTCGCCGGCCGCCAGATAGGAGCGATAAAAAGTCACCAGCACAAGCGGCCGGCCATCCGGTGCCGGCAGCGCCGCGACGGCACCGCGCTGCGAGTCGTAGACGCCGATCTCGGGAAGATCGATCTCACCGACAACCGGCCCGGCATAAAGGCCGGACGCCAGCGCCAGTTGCGCGATCACGGCCTGCGCGGCAACGGGGCCGCCCTTGTCGCACAGCACCTTCAGGCGGCGCAGCGTCGAGACCGGCAAGGTCGAGAATTCATCCAGCCGCAAATCGTCGCGGCCATCCGCCGGCAGCACCACCAGGGCGATGCCGCGTTCCTTCGCCAGGCGATGCACCACTGCCAGGCCATATGACCAATAGGGTTCGCCGCCGATCAGCCGCACCAGGATGCCGCGCGCATGCGACAGGGTCCGCTCGATATAGGTATCGACCGACAGCGGATGGCGCAGCTCCGCGAGATTGGCGAGCCGCAGCGACGGCAGCGCGGCACGGCCCCGCCGCCAGCCGGCTGCAAACGCGGCAAGGTCGCTGTCGGAAAACGACAGCACCACGAGATCGGCCGGATCCTGGCCGAGGTCCCTTGGCGTCGCGGTCTCCTCAAGGCCGCGGCTCTCGCGGAAGACGACGTGCATCAGACACCTAGTCGCGCCCGGATCGCGGCTTCATCGATATCGCTGTGTTCGCCGATCACGACGAGCTTCGACTGCCGCGCCCGCGCGCCCCAGGGCATGTCGAACTGATGCCTCACCCGCTCGCCGACCGATTGCACGAGCAACCGCATCGGCTTGCCTGCGACCGCGATATATCCCTTGGCCCGCAGCACGTTCTGCTCGCGCGACAGCCCCTTGATCGACGCGATGAGCGCGTCGACGTCCGAAATCTCCGGAAGGTCGATCACCACGGAATTGAAGTCGTTGTGCTCATGTTCGTCCTCACCGTCGTGGTGAGACGGCCGCGACGCGAGGTCATCTTCCGCCGCCGCTTCAAGACCGAGGATCACGCGGGCGTCGATCGCGCCATCGACGATGGGCAACATCGGCACCTCGCGCGGCATCTCGGCTGCGATCAGCGCCTTGGCCGCTTTGATCCCCTCGGCACCCGCGAGATCGGCCTTGGTCAGCAGCACGATATCGGCACAGGCGATCTGATCCTCGAACACTTCGGACAACGGCGTTTCGTGGTCGAGATTCTCATCTGCCGCGCGCTGCGCATCCACGGCGGCCGGGTCCGGCGCAAAGCGGCCGGCAGCAACGGCCTCCGCATCGGCCAGCGCGATCACGCCGTCGACCGTGATCCGCGAGCGGATTTCCGGCCAGTCGAACGCCTTCAGCAACGGCTTCGGCAACGCGAGACCCGACGTCTCGATCACGATATGATCGGGCCTCACGGGGCGCGCCAGCAATTGCTCCATCGCCGGGATGAAATCGTCGGCGACGGTACAGCAGATGCAGCCATTGGCGAGCTCGACGATATTCTCGGTCGGGCAATTGGCGTCGGCGCAGGACTTCAGGATCTCGCCGTCGACGCCTTCGCTGCCGAATTCGTTCACCAGCACCGCGAGCTTCTTGCCGTTGGCATTCCGGATCAGATGCTGGATCAGCGTCGTCTTGCCGGACCCGAGAAAGCCGGTCACGACGGTGACCGGAACCTTGGCGAGCGTCATCATTCTGCGGCCTCCGGCACGACGGCGATGGGTGGAATGCGGGCAAGCGATTGCTTGCGAAAGATTTCCGGGCGGCTGCGCCACGGCACGATGCCGTCAGGCGCCGCGGCATAGGCGGAGGCGCCGGCGATCACATCCCTGGCATTGTCAGCGGACAGGCGGCCGTAGACATAGGACCATCGCCCCGGCGCGCTGAGTGCGACCGAGCAACCCTGGCTGCAAGCCGACAGGCATTCGACCGGAACCAGATTGACGTCATCGGGCACGCCGGCCTCAACAAGCGCGGCATGCAGGCGCGCACCGGGCGCGATCTCGCCTTCGGCCGCCGTCTGGCCGGCGCGACAGGTGATACAGACATGAAGTGTAACGCTCATCGCCCTTCCTGGATTGACTGCGGGAAGCGATGAGGCACACGAACCTGACGTGAACAGGTTCGTTCCCCGTCGCGGAACACCCCGTCCGCCGGTCTCAAACACACTGCGTCGGCAGGTCTCCCGGCTTGCGGAGTAGGATTTCTCCCGTGATGCCCACCTTCCCGACTCCATCAGGGAATCAGTGGCTTGGGCATCTCTCCGGTCACGGTCGCGGGGGCGGCTGCGCTTTGGGCAAACCTTGCGGTCCGAGCCCTATCGCATTCCCTCTTCGCCTGTCGTAGGACAGGAACCAACGCGGGGTCACCATTCGTCCTGGCCTCGCACTTGTCAAGCCGAAGGAACGTGATGATTTCTGATGGAAACGACGCTGACGACGGCGACGTCGGCACCGACCCTTCGCTGGATGCGCGCCATGCGGCCAAAATGGCGAAAAAGAAGGTCGCCCGCGACAAGATCATGGCGACCAAGAGCGGCGAAAAGGGTCTGATCATCGTTCACACCGGCGCCGGCAAAGGAAAATCCTCCTCCGCCTTCGGCATGATCGTGCGCTGCGTAGCGCACGGCTTTCCCTGCGCCGTGGTGCAATTCATCAAGGGCGCCTGGGATACCGGCGAGCGCCGCCTGCTCACCGGGCATTTCGGCGATCTCTGTCAATTCCATGCGATGGGTGAAGGTTTTACCTGGGAGACGCAGGATCGCGCCCGCGACATCGCGGCAGCGCAGGCCGGCTGGGAAAAGGCCAAGCAGCTGATCGCGGATCCGAGCCTGCGCATGGTCGTGCTCGACGAGATCAACATCGCGCTCCGTTACGATTATCTGGCGATAGCCGATGTCGTCGAGTTCCTGACGACGTCGAAGCCGCCGATGACGCATGTCGTGCTCACCGGGCGCAACGCCAAGGAGGAGCTGATCGAGATCGCCGACCTCGTCACCGAGATGACATTGGTGAAGCATCCGTTCCGCTCCGGCATCAAGGCCCAGCCGGGCGTCGAGTTCTGACTGTCAGCACCATGGCGCGCGCATTGATGATCCAGGGAGCCGGCTCGGACGTGGGCAAGTCGCTCGTCGTCGCCGGCCTCGCGCGTGCCGCGAGACGGCGCGGCCTGCGCGTGCTGCCCTTCAAGCCGCAGAATATGTCCAACAACGCCGCCGTGACCGTCGACGGCGGCGAGATCGGGCGTGCGCAGGCGTTGCAGGCGCTCGCTGCCGGCGTCGAGCCGCACACCGACATGAACCCGGTGCTGCTGAAGCCGGAAACCGATGTCGGCGCCCAGGTCATCGTGCACGGCAAACGGATCGCGACCGCACGCGCGCGCGAATATGCCACCATGAAGCCGTCGCTGATGGGCGCGGTGCTGGAGAGCTTTGGGCGCCTGAAGCAGCGCGCCGACCTCGTTCTGGTCGAAGGCGCCGGCAGCCCCGCCGAAGTCAACCTGCGCAAGTCCGATATCGCCAATATGGGCTTTGCGCGCAGAGCCGACGTGCCCGTGGTGCTGGTCGGCGATATCGACCGCGGCGGCGTCATCGCGCAACTCGTCGGCATCCAGGCGGTGATCGATCCTGATGATGCCGCGATGATCCAGGGTTTTGTCATCAACAAATTCCGCGGCGATCCGACGCTGTTCGACGACGGCTACCGCCTGATCGAAGCCCGCACCGCCTGGCGCGGCTTCGGCGTGCTGCCCTGGTTCGTTCGCGCCGGCGAGCTTCCGGCCGAAGACGCGCTCGGGCTCGGCGAGGCGCGCAAGCCCGGCCAGTGCAAGATCGCCTTCCTTGCGCTGTCGCGGATCGCCAATTTCGACGACCTCGATCCGCTCAAGCTCGAACCCGGCGTCGATCTCGTGATGGTGCGGCCGGGCCAAGCCATTCCGGGCGACGCGCGGCTCGTCATCCTGCCCGGCTCGAAATCGACCCGCGGCGACCTCGCCTTCCTGCGCGCGCAAGGCTGGGATATCGACCTGCTGGCGCATCATCGCCGCGGCGGCCATATCCTTGGGCTGTGCGGCGGATACCAGATGCTTGGGCAGAGCGTCGCCGACCCTGATGGGATCGAGGGACTCGCCGGCGAAACGCGCGGCCTCGGGCTGCTCGATGTCACCACCACCATGACCGAACAGAAGACGCTGACGCGTGTCAGCGCCGTGCATGTTGCGACGGGTCAGCCGATCAGCGCCTACGAAATTCACATCGGACGCACTGATGGCCCGGATCGCGCGCGGCCCTTTTCAAGGCTTGACGGCTCGCCGGAAGGTGCCATGTCGCGTGGCGGGCGCGTTCACGGCAGCTATCTGCACGGCCTGTTCGCCTCGGACGGATTTCGCAAGGCGTTTCTTGCGCGGCTCGATATCCCGGCGGCGGATCAGCCATATGGCGCCAGGGTCGAGAGCGCGCTCGACGCACTTGCCGAGCACATCGAGGCCCATCTCGATGTCGAGGGCCTGCTCGCGCTGGCGCGCTAAACCATCAACACGACAACGCGGCAGAAAGGCGGGACCATTCGGCCTCGCTGCCCGGCAGACCGAGGCGCAACCATCCCGGCTCTTGCTGAAAGGCGCGCGACCAGATCTGGCCGCGGGCAAGCTTGTCCTGCACGGCCAGAGCGTCGCCGGTCTCGTAGAGACGAAACAGCGGCGTACCGCCGAGCAGCGTCCAGCCCTGCGATCGCGCCTCCGCATCGAGCCTGGCACAATCGTCTGCGAGCCGCGCAATCGTCGCCGTTGCCCAGTCGCGATCGAGCAAGGCGCGCCGCCCGATCGCGATTGCGGCGCCCGAAACCGGCCATGGGCCCACCATCGCCGCAAGCGCAGCGATATCCGGCTCGCTGCCAACAGCGAAGCCGAGCCGCAAGCCCGCAAGTCCGTAAAACTTGCCGAATGAGCGCAGGATCAGGAGCCCGGGTTGTCCGGCCTCTCCTGCAAGTGACAGGTCGGGCACAGCGTCCGCAAAACTCTCGTCAATCACGAGCCGGCCAACGCGCGGCAGCAGCGCGAGCAGTTCGCGCCGATCATGGCACCTGCCATCCGGATTGTTCGGATTGACGACGATGCCAATGTCCGCTCGCGCAAGCGCTGCGAGATCGGACACCTCGGTCACGTCCCAACCGGCGGCCGACAACATCCCGGCATACTCATTGTAGGTCGGCGCAAGAATGCGCGCCCTCCCGCGCGGCGCCAGATGCGGCAGCAACTGAATCGCGGCCTGCGCTCCGCCCATCGCCACGATCGGCGCTTCGGTGCCATAGGCCCGCCGCGCGGCGTTGTGCAGCGACTCGATATCGGATCGCGACGGCAGCGCATTCCATTGCCGCAGCTCGACATCGACGCCAGGATAAGGCACCCGATTGATCCCCGTCGACAGATCGATCCAGTCTTCCGCAGCCCCGCCGAACCGCTGCTGGGCGACATCGAGATTTCCGCCGTGCTCACGCATGCGCCGCTCCTTCACGCCAGCGCCAGGGCCACGAACGCCGCGGCCAACAGCATCATGGCGTAACGATAGAGTTTCAGCCCGGCGAGGACATCAGCGGCGGCCGGATCGCGCGCGCCCTCGTTCAGCCAGGGCTCATCCGCGATGCTGCCGTGATAGATGCGAGGCCCGCTGAGCCGCACACCGAGCGCGCCGGCCATCGCAGCCTCCGGCCAGCCGGCATTCGGCGAGCGATGGCGGCGCGCGTCGCGCAGCATGCAGGACCAAGCCTGCGAGAAGCGCGGCGCAAGCAGCACGAACAGCAGTCCAGTCAGCCGTGCCGGAACGAGATTGGCGAGATCGTCGATCCGGGCAGCGGCCCAGCCGAAGGCTTGATGCCGCTCGGTGCGATGACCGATCATGGAATCCAGTGTGTTGATGGCCTTGTAGCCAAGGATTCCCGGCAGGCCGAACAGCGCCCCCCAGAACACCGGCGCCACGATGCCGTCGGATGCATTCTCGGCAAGGCTCTCGATGGTCGCGCGCGCGATGCCGGCGTCGTCGAGCGTTGCCGGATCACGACCGACAATCTGCGCGACCGCCAAACGCGCGGCCGCGATGTCGCCGGACGCAAGCGGATGTGCCACCGCGGCGACATGGTCATGCAGAGAGCGCAGCGCCACCAGCGGCCACGCCAGCACACCGACCAGGACGACGTGAACCCATCCGGACGGGAGCAAAGATTGCACGGTCCAACCCAGCGCCGTCGCCAGCGCGATCACCAGGATGGCAGCCGCGACACCGGCGACGTGACGAAACGCCGGCGGATCGGAGGCCCGGTTCCAGGCGGTATCGACGAGATGGATCAACCGGCCGAGCCAGGTCACGGGATGGCCGATGCGAGCAAACAGCCAAGCCGGCCAGCCGATCAAGGCGTCCACAGCCATCGCCACCGCCATCGCTCCCGCAAAACCCACGCACCTCTCCTCACCGCGATCCCCCTGATGCGCAAGACGCCGGCCGAGTGCAAGCCCTCCATGGCGGATTTCGGCTTTGTCTTTTACCGCGATTGGTGGTTAGAGCGTTTTCGAGGCGAAGCGGATACCGGTTCGCGACAGGAGACCATATGGCCGTCATTCTGATCACCGGCGGAGCCCGGTCCGGAAAAAGCCGGCGCGCCGAACTTCGCGCGCGCAGCTTTCCAGGTCAGCCGGTCTATGTTGCGACCGCCGAGGCGCTCGACGCGGAAATGGATGAGCGCATCGCCAAGCATCGCGCGCGCCGCGGCAGTGACTGGATCGAACGCGAGGTGCCGCTCGACCTCGTGGAGGCACTGGCCGAGACCGACGGCGGCGGCGCAAGGCTGGTCGATTGCCTGACGCTTTGGCTGTCCAACCTGCTGCATGCGGAGCGCGACTGGTCGCAGGAAGTGACGCGGCTGGCGGACGTGCTGCCGCGCCAGCGCAGCCCGGTCATCATGGTCACCAACGAGGTTGGCCTCGGCATCGTGCCTGACAACGCACTGGCGCGGACCTTCCGCGACGCCGCAGGTCTCATGAACCAGAGCATTGCCGGCGCGGCGGACGAGGTCGAGCTGGTCGTTGCAGGCCTGCCGATGAAGCTGAAATGAGCAACGCGATCGATCCCGCCAAAGGCCCCGCCATGGTCTCGTTCGACGATGCGTTTCGCCGGCAACTGCACGAGCTTTTTGTTTGGCGGCGCGACGTGCGCCGCTTCCGGCCCGAGCCCCTGCCTGATGGCACGATGGAGCGGCTGATCGAGATCGCATGCCTTTCGCCTTCGGTCGGGTTGAGCCAGCCCTGGCGGTTCGTAATTGTCGACGATGCGGCACGGCGCCGCGCGGTGATCGAGGACTTCAAGAGCTGCAACACCGACGCGCTGCGATCCTATTCCGGTGAGCGTGCAGCAAAATATGCCGCATTGAAACTATCGGGCCTCGAAGAGGCGCCCGGCCATCTGGCCGTGTTTGCGGAAAAGACCGACCAGATCGGCTCCGGTCTCGGGCGTGCGACGATGCCGGAGACGACAGAATATTCGGTGGTCGCCGCGATCTGCTCGATGTGGCTTGCCGCGCGCGCGGAAGGCATCGGGCTCGGCTGGGTCTCGATCTTCAATCCAGGCCGCGTTCACGAGATCCTCGAGATACCCGATACGTGGAAATTCATCGGCTATCTCTGCATCGGCTACCCCCAGGCGGAATTCGACCGTCCGGAGCTCGAACAGGCCAAATGGGAATCGCGGCGAAGTCCCGGTGAGTTCACCATCCGACGCTGACCGAACTCGGCCGGCGACGGCGAATATCCCGACCGCGATCGGCTTTGCGCTTTTCGCTCGCGCAGGAATCATTTGAGATTCGCCGCGGAGCCTGATTAGGTTCGGCGATGCCGTCTGCCGCTGGCCTGACGGCGGCAACGCCGAACCGACAGGATCCAACCACCGATGGTCAAGGCGCGACGGACACGACCGACGATTCGTGACGTCGCGGCCGAGGCCGGCGTCTCCGTCTCAAGCGTCAGCCGCACGCTCAACGGCGGCATCTATACCAGCGCCGAGCTGCATGCGCGCATCATGCGCGCGGTGAAGCGCCTGGGCTTCGAGCCCGACCAGGCGGCGCAGGCGCTGCGCTCGCGCGCCTCCAACACGATCGGCTGCATGGTGGCCGATTTCTCCAATCCGCACTACACCGGCATGGTGAGCGCGGCGGAGGAGGAATTCCAGCGCGCCGGCTTCCTCCTGATGCTGGCGGCGACCAAGCATGAGGAGGCACGCGAGGCGGCGTTCCTGTCGGCGGTGCGGCGGCGCCAGATGGACGGCCTGTTGCTGTTCGCCGGCGACAATTCCCACAAGGATTTCATGAAGGGGCTGGCGACGCTTGACCTGCCCTGCGTGACCGTCGACCGCGAGGTACCCGATAGCGTCATGGTTCGGGTCGATCACCGCGGTGGTGCGCTGGAGGCGACGCGCTATTTGATCGGCCTCGGTCATCGCCGGATCGCGTTGCTGACCGGAAGCGCTGCGGTTCTGCCGAGCTCGGAGCGGCTCGCGGGCTACCGGCAGGCGCATCAGGAGGCGAGGATCGAGGTCGATCCAGCTCTGATCCGTCCGCACATGCAGGGCGCCAACACCGCCTTCAGCTCGGTGTGCCAGCTGCTGCAAATGACAAAACCGCCGACCGCGATCATCTCGCTCGGCACCAGCATGCTGGCCGAAGTGCTGGAGGCGATCACCAGCAACGGCCTGCGCTATCCGCAGGACGTATCGATCGTGTGCAGCGGCGACACCGATCTCGCCCGCCATGCGACGCCCGCGATCTCGGCCTTGAGCTGGGACATGAACGAGGTCGGCCGCACCGCCGCGCGGCTGCTGCTGGAGCGCATCCGCGACAACGACAAGGCCGGCAGCAGCGCCCCGGTGTTCCTGCCGACGCGCCTCATCCTGCGCCATTCCTGCGCCGCACCGCCGACGCGCGGACGGAAGTAACGCCGCGCCGATCAATCGGCCTGCGGGGCCGCCGCGTATTGCGCGTCGGAGACGTGCTCCATCCAGGTCGCGTAGTCGCCGTCGAGCGCTTCGTGGATCGCGATATGGCTCATGCCCGTGGTTGGCGCCGCGCCGTGCCAGTGTTTATCGCTCGGCGGAATCCATACCACGTCACCCGGACGGATCACGCGGATCGGGCCGTCCCAGCTCTGCACATACCCGGCGCCGGCCGTGACGTAGAGCGTCTGGCCGAGCGGATGGGTGTGCCACGCCGTACGCGCACCCGGCTCGAAGGTGACGCGCGCGGCCTGCACCCGCGCGGGAGCGGGTGCATTGACGATCCCGTCAGCCCATACCGTGCCGCTGAACCAATCGGCACTGCCGCGCCGGCTTGCGATCGATCCTGCGCGCTTGATATTCATTCGCAATCCTCTCATCTATCCGAGCTGGAAACGGTTCCAGCATTTCGTCATTGCCGGCTATCGCCCCTCTCAATGACGGAGCGAGACGCGGCCGCACTACTCTCAGCGCAGCACAAAACCCTCATAACCGCGCTGCGCGATCTGCGCGATGCGGTGCCGATAACCCTGGCCGACATAGGGCATGAACACGCGCGGCTTGCCCGCGATGTTGGCGCCCTGGTACCAGGAACTCGCCTTCGGATAGAGCGTGCGGCTGGCGGCGTCGGCGACATGCGCCATCCAGGCCCGCTCGGCGTCGCGTTCCGGCTCGATCCGAGTCAATCCCTTGGCGCGCATGTTGTCGAGACAGGCCGTGATCCACTCGACATGGTTCTCGCAGGCATGGATCACGTTTCCGATCACCGACGGGCTGCCCGGCCCGGTCACGACAAACAGGTTCGGAAAGCCCGACACCATCAGGCCGAGATAGGCGCTGGGCCCGTCGGCCCAGGCCTCCTTCAGGGTCGCGCCGTCCCGCCCGCGGATCTGCATCGCGGCGAGCGCCCCGGTCATCGCGTCATAGCCCGTCGCCAGCACCAGCGCATCGAGCGTAAAGGACCGCGTCCCGGTCTCGACGCCGGTCTCGGTGACGGTCTCCAGCGGCTCCGCGCGCAGATCGACCAGCTCGACATGCGGCAGATTGTAGGTCGCGAAATAGCCGGTATCGATGCAGATGCGCTTGACGCCGAGCGGATAATCCTTCGGTGACAGTGCCTCCGCCGTCGCCCTGTCGTGCACGATGCCGCGGATCTTGTCGCGTACGAAGTCGCAGGCGACGTCGTTGACGCCCTCGTCGGTCAGGATGTTCGGGAACGCGGTCAGGATGCCGCCGCCGCCCTGCTCCCACAGCTGCTCATAGCGCGCCCACTGCACATCCCGCCCGGGCACCGGCGCGTCGAAGGCATTCGCGGGCACCCGCCCGAACTCCGGCGTCTCGAGGCTTTCGCGATATTTCGCGATCACGGGCTCGGCGGCAGCGATGTCGGCTTCGGACAGCGGCGCATTCCGTGCAGGCACCGAGTAGTTCGGCGTGCGCTGGAATACGGTCAGACGGCTCGCCGCCTTGGCGACCATCGGGATCGTCTGCACACCCGACGAGCCGGTGCCGATCACGGCAACGCGCAAGCCGGAAAAATCGATCTCCTGATGCGGCCACTGCCCGGTGTGATAGACCGGCCCACGAAAACGCGCGAGGCCCGGGAGCTTCGGCTTGTTGGGCACCGAGAGATTGCCGGTCGCCATCACGCAAGTCGATGCGACGATGCAATCGCCGCGATCGGTGCGCAACGTCCAGCTCTCGCCGGCCTCGTCCCAGTCGGCGCCCGTCACGCGGGTGTCGAAGCGGATCAGGGAGCGCAGATCGAACCGGTCGGCGACGCGCTGCGCGTAGCGCAGGATCTCCGGCTGGGCGGCGTATTTCTCGCTCCAGCGCCATTCCTGCCGCAACTCCTCCGACCAGCTGTAGGAATAGAACAGGCTCGGTATGTCGCAGCGCGCGCCGGGATAGCGATTCCAGTACCACGTGCCGCCGACGTCGGACGCCGCCTCGATGCCGATCACCTTCAGCCCGAGCTCGCGCAACCGATAGATCGCATAGAGCCCGCCGAAGCCGGCGCCGACCACGACCGCATCGCATTCGGCGACCAGCGGCGGCCTCGCGCCATGGTCCGGGCTCGTCTGCTCCAGTCTGCTCATTTGTCACATCTCTCCGGCCGCAGGAATATTGCCATCGGTGGGAACGCGCGCTAGTCTGGAAACGTTTCCAGATCGGAAGCGCATACGATAATTGTCGCGGGGCGTCAACGCACCGGCCCTCGACAAGGGGAACCGCGCGCACGTCACAAGGCGATCAGCGGACAATCAGGGAGTGATTGAGGGATGTTGGACGGATTTTGTCTTCGTGCGTGCCTGGCGGCCGCGGTAACGATCGGCGCGCTGTCGCCGGCGCTCGCGCAGAAGAACTACGGCCCGGGGGTCTCGGATACCGAGATCAGGATCGGCAACATCATGCCCTATAGCGGCCCCGCTTCGGCCTACGGCGCGATCGGCCGGACCGAGGCTGCCTATTTCAAGATGATCAACGACCAGGGCGGCATCAACGGACGCAAGATCAACTTCGTCAGCTACGACGACGGCTTCTCGCCGCCGAAATCGGTCGAGCAGGCGCGCAAGCTGGTCGAGGGCGATGAGGTGCTGCTGGTGTTCCAGCCGCTCGGCACCGCGCCCAATGTCGCGATCCAGAAATATCTCAACGGCAAGAAGGTCCCTCACCTCTTCATCGCATCGGGCGCGACACGCTTCGGTGATCCCCAAGGCTTTCCCTGGACGATGGGCTGGCAGCCGAACTACCAGAGCGAAGGGCGGATCTACGCCAAATACATCCTCGACAAATTCCCGAACGGCAAGATCGCGGTACTCTGGCAGAACGACGATGCCGGCAAGGATGCGCTCAAGGGGTTGCGCGACGGCCTTGGTGACAAGGCCAGCAGCATGATCGTCGCCGACAAGTCCTACGAGCTGACCGATCCGACGCTGGATTCGCAGATCGTGGCGCTGCGCGCCTCCGGCGCCGACATCCTGTTCACCTGGGCGGCGCCGAAGGGCGCGGCGCAGACCATCAAGAAGGTCGCCGAACTCGGCTGGAAGCCGACCTTCTTCCTGACCTCGACCGCGACCTCGGTCGCCTCGGTGATGCGCGCCGCCGGCATCGAGCATTCGCAGGGCATCATCTCGGTTACCTACCTCAAGGATCCGACCGACACGATCTGGAATGACGATGCCGAAACCAGGGAATGGCGGGCGTTCATGGACAAGTACATGCCCGACGGCGACAAGACCAACGGCAATCACGTCTATGGCTACGCCGCCGCGCAAACGCTCGCGCAGGTGCTCAAGCAGTGCGGCGACGATCTCACGCGCGAAAACGTGATGAAGCAGGCGGCCGGCCTGAAGAACTTTGCGCCGAAGATGATCCTGCCCGGGATCAGGATCAACACCAGTGCGACTGACTTCCGTCCGATCGAACAGTCGCAGCTGATGCGGTTCGAGGGCGAAAGCTGGAAGCTGTTCGGCAACATCATCACCGGCGAGGTCGGCAGCGAATAGTGCGCCTGCGCGCTCTGTTCAATTGAGAGGGTGGGACGAGACGCAAAGCTGAAGCAATTCGCGTCGCGAGGATGCGGGTGTTTGACTCACGGGCGTGCAGCATGTTCGACGTCGTCCCTGCGAAAGCAGGGACGACACCGAGTGTGTTGCTTGACAGTTGAGCTCGAAACTCTATTCCGAACGAACATCACCCCACCCTATCCGGCCGGCGTCAGGATCGCCTGCTGTGCGGCATGCCAGCTCGCTTTGTCGGGCGCGCAGAGCAGGCCGCCGGTCAGATTGACCGGCTTGTAGGGCGATCCGTCGAAATGTGCGCTGTAGCCTCCGGCCTCGCGATGCAACAGCCAGCCCGCGGCATGATCCCACGGCATCAGCTTGTTGTAGAACAAGAGATGGCAATGGCCCGACGCCGCCATGCGATACTCATGCGCGGCGCATCGAAGCCAGGCGCTGGCACCAAGCCTGGACAGATTGCCGGCGACAGTTGCGCGCAACGGCTCCGGCAGAAAGTTGACGCCGACCACCGCGTCCATTTGCTCGACCGGCACGGCCGGGGCCACCTTCAAATCATGCCGCCTGCCGTCCGTCATCTCGAGCCACGCGCCCTCGCCGCGCAGCGCGAACGCGGTGTCGTTACTGACCGGATCATGGATCGCGCCGAACACGATCTCGCCGCGCATCGTGCCGGCCACCATGGAACCGAACAGCGGCAGGCTCGAGGTGAAGTTCCTCGTGCCGTCGATCGGATCGATGATGAAGGCAAGCTCAGCGGTTCCGACCTGATCGAGCGCGGCCGGATCGCGTGCCGTGCCCTCCTCGCCGATCACGACCGCATTCGGAAACGCCCGGAGCAGCGCCGCCGAGATCGCCTGCTCGGCAAGTTCATCGGCCTCGGTCACCACGTCGAATGCCGATGTCTTGGTGCGGACCTCGATCTCCCGCACGCGGCGGAACCGCGGCATGATCTCGGTGCGGCCGACCTCGGCGAGGATGTTTCCGATATTTTGCGCATCGGCATGGGACAGTTTCACGCGGCATTCTCCTGCGTTGCGCCGGCATCCTATCGCAGGATCATGACTGCGCGGCAATCACCGGCGCTGGTTGTAGACATCGATGCAGACGGCGCCCAGCAGGACGAGGCCCTTGATCACCTGCTGGTAATCGATGCCGATGCCGAGAATCGACATGCCGTTGTTCATCACGCCCATGATCATGGCGCCGACCACCGCGCCGCCGACCCGGCCGACGCCGCCATAGGCCGAGGCGCCGCCGATGAAGCAGGCGGCGATCACGTCGAGCTCAAAGCCGAGGCCCGCCTTGGGCGTCGCGGTGTTGAGGCGGGCAGCAAACACCAGCCCGGCGAGCGCCGCCAGCACGCCCATGTTGACGAAGGTGAAGAAGGTCAGCCGTTCGGTCTTGACGCCAGAGAGTTTCGCGGCCTTGGCGTTGCCGCCGACCGCATAGATCTGGCGGCCGATCACGGTCCGCCGCGTGACAAAACCGTACAGCGCGATCAGCACCGTCATGATGACGAGCACATTCGGCAGGCCGCGATGCGAGGCGATCAGATAGGTGAAATAGAGCACCGCGCCCGCCAGCGCGATGCTCTTGGCGATGAAGAACGCATAGGGCTCGACCTCGATGCCATGCGACTGCTCGCGCGCCCGGCTCTTGGCGCTCGCGAGCACCAACGCGAACGCCAGCACGACGCCGATCAGAATCGAGGTCGGATAGAGCGTGCCGGCGCTCGGAAACAGCTCGGGTATGAAGCCCGACGACAGCTTCTGGAAGGTCGGCGGAAACGGCCCGACCGACCGGCCCTGCAGCACAGCGAGCGCAAGGCCCTTGAACACCAGCATGCCCGCCAAGGTCACGATGAAGGACGGAATCTTGAAATAGGCGACCCAGTAGCCCTGCGCCGCGCCGATCGCGGCACCGATCAGCAGACAGACGATGAAGGCAGTCGGGTAGTCGACATGGTAGCTCACCATCAGCACCGCCGCGACCGCGCCGACGAATCCCGCGACCGAGCCGACCGAAAGGTCGATATGCCCGGTGACGATCACCAGCAGCATGCCGAGCGCCATGATCACGATGTAGCTGTTCTGCAGCACGAGATTGGTGAGATTGACCGGCTGCAACAGCGTGCCGTCGGTCACGATCTCGAAAAACAGCATGATCGCGAGCAGCGACAGCAGCATGCCGTAGTTGCGCAGATTGTTCTTGATGAAGCCGGAATGCTTGCGGGTCTCGGGAAGTGACACCGTCTTCTCGGTCATTGTGCTCCGCCTCCCGCCCCTACCCCGCTGTCGTGGGCGCCATTCCAGGACATCCTGACATTGCGCATGATGGCACGCATGATCTTCTCCTGCGTCGCGTCGCCCTTCGCGAACTCGCCGACGAAGGCGCCGTCGTTCATCACGCAGATCCGGTCGCAGATGCCGAGCAATTCCGGCATTTCCGACGAGATCACCACGACGCCCTTGCCGGCCTCCGCGAGCTCGTTGATGATACAATAGATCTCGTATTTCGCCCCGACGTCGATGCCGCGGGTGGGCTCGTCCAGCAGCAGCACTTGCGGATCGGTCATCAGCCATTTCGACAGCACCACCTTCTGCTGGTTGCCGCCCGAGAGCTGTCCGGCCTCCTGATAGACGTCGGAACAGCGGATCCGCATCCGGTTGCGGTAATCGCTCGCGGCCTTCAGCTCGGCGACATCGTCGATCACGCCGCGGTCCGACACCTGGCGCAGGCTCGCCAGCGTCACGTTCTTGCGGACGTCGTCGGCGAGGATCAAGCCGAGCTGCTTGCGATCCTCGGTGACATAGGCGAGGCCGGCATGGATCGCGGCCGGCACGCTTGCAAGATTGGCCTCGCGTCCGTCAAGGCTGATCCTGCCGGAGATATTGTAGCCCCAGGCCCTGCCGAACAGGCTCATGGCGAACTCGGTGCGGCCGGCGCCCATCAGGCCGGCGATGCCGACCACCTCGCCACGGCGGACCGTGAAATCGACGTTCTTGATCACCTGCCGGGCAGTATGCAGCGGGTGATACACTGACCAGTTCTCGACCGTCATCACGGGATTGCCGATCGCAACGTTTCGCTCCGGGAAACGATGCGCGAGATCGCGGTTGACCATGCTGCGAATGATGCGGTCCTCGTCGACCTGCTCTGTCCTGCAATCGAGGCTATCGACGGTGCGGCCGTCGCGCAGCACCGTGATCCGGTCGGCGACCCGCGCGACCTCGTTCAGCTTGTGCGAGATCAGGATCGAGGCGATGCCCTGCTCGCGGAAGGCCAGCAGCCGGTCCAGCAGCGCGGCGCTGTCGGCCTCGTTGAGGCTCGCGGTCGGCTCGTCCAGGATCAGCAGGCGCACTTTCTTCGACAGCGCCTTGGCGATCTCGACCAACTGCTGCTTGCCGACGCCGAGATCGGTGACGAGCGTGTCCGGCGATTCCCGCAGGCCGACCTGCGCCAGCAGCTCTGCCGTCCGCCCGTACACAGCGTCGCGGTCCACCACCCCGAACCGCGACGGTGCTCGCGACAGAAAGATGTTCTCGGCGATCGACATCAGCGGGATCAGCGCCAGTTCCTGGTGGATGATGATGATCCCCAGCGCCTCGGAGTCGTTAATGTCGCGGAACCGGCGCTCCTCGCCATCGAACAGGATCGACCCTTCATAGCTGCCGGCGGGATAGACCCCGCTCAGCACCTTCATCAGGGTCGACTTGCCCGCGCCGTTCTCGCCGACCAGCGCATGGATCTGCGCGGCTTGCACGGTGAAATTGACGTCGCGCAGTGCCTGCACGCCGGCAAAGCTCTTGCCGACGTTACGCATCTCAAGCATCGCCGTCATCGGATCACATCCCGCAACGTCACTAGGCCTCGGCGCTATCAGCCCCGCTCGCCCGCCTTAGTCGAATTGCGAACGCTTGTAGTAGCCGCTGTCAATCAGGACTTTCTCCCAATTGGTCTTATCCACCACGACCGGCTTCAGCAGATAGGACGGAACCACCTTGACGCCGTTGTTGTAGGTCTTGGTGTCATTGACACTGACCTCCTTCTTGCTCAGCACGGCATCGACCATGTCGGCCGTGACCTTGGCGAGATCGCGGGTGTCCTTGAAGATGGTCGAATATTGCTCGCCGCGCAGCATGGCCTTGATCGAGGGCACCTCGGCATCCTGGCCGCTGACGAACGGCATCGGCTGATCCTTGCTGCCGTAACCGACGCCCTTCAGGGAGGAGATGATGCCGATCGACAGGCCGTCATAGGGCGACAGCACCGCATCGACGCGCTTCTTGCCGTAGAAGGCGCTGAGCAGATTGTCCATCCGTGCCTGCGCGGTCGCGCCGTCCCAGCGCAAGGTCGCGACTTTACCCATGCCCGTCTGGCCGCTCGCGACGACAAGCTTGCCGCTGTCGATATACGGCTTCAGCACCGACATTGCGCCATCGTAGAAGAAATAGGCGTTGTTGTCGTCGGGCGAGCCGCCGAACAGCTCGATGTTGAAGGGCCCCTTGCCGTCCTTCAGCCCGAGCGCATTCACGATCGACCCTGCCTGCAGCACGCCGACCTGGAAATTGTCGAAGGTCGCGTAATAGTCGACGTTCGGCGTGTCCCGGATCAGGCGGTCATAGGCGATCACCGTGATGCCCTGGGCCTTGGCCTGCTTCAGCACATCGGACAGCGTGGTGCCGTCGATTGCCGCGATGACCAGGACCTTCGCGCCCTTGGTCACCATGTTCTCGACCTGGGCGAGCTGGTTCGGGATGTCGTCGTCGGCATATTGCAGGTCGGTGCCGTAGCCCCGTTCCTTCAGCACCTTGACCATGTTGTTGCCGTCGTCGATCCAGCGCGCCGAGGACTTGGTCGGCATCGCGATGCCGATGGTCGGCTTGCTCTGGGCGCGTGCGTCCGGTGCGGTCGCAGTAAGAGCTGCCAACGCCAGTGCGATCAACGAGACCTTCAGTTTGAACATGCTCCGCTCCCTTGGTTTTTTGAGTTGAGGGTACCGTTGCCGTGGACCGCGTCAATCGACGGCTATCATTCGTGGGCCGGCCGCAGATCTACGGCGATGCCGGATCGGCGCCAGGACCGTCACGACCCGAAATTGCGGAATGTCGATTGAACCCGTCAACAGCCCCAATGCTCACTCCGCACAGTCAGCCATCTCGATCCTGCAATACCAAGTTCACCCGCGAGTCATGTCGTGGGATGAACGAGGTGTCGGAATGACGTGGAGGATCATGAGGCGCCGGTCTCCCGGAACTGTTGGCAAGCGCTACCACCCGCCAGAATTTCTGGTGGTCGTCACTGTCTCGAGCAACCTTTGGCAGATGTCACCCCTACTATATGAATGCGCGCACCGACTGGCCATTTATTTAGATATCCAAATAAATTGACCGGCGACATGGAGGGGCATGAGGCGTTATCTCCCGAAATAGTTGAGCAAGCCTCACCATCCGCTAGGTGCGGCGCTGTTTCTGACAACCTTTGGTGAGATTGTGCCCCTACTATGTAATGGAGGCAAGCATCATTTATTTAACTTCCAGAATTAATTAATCAGAACTGCCGGCCGGCGGCAGCGGCCTTCAGGCGTCGATGCCAGACAGATCGTCAACAACAAGCAACGCTCCGGCGAAATCGTCGTCGCTGAAATAGGTGCTGCGGGTGATGACAACGGGGATGCCCGCCCGCGCAGCCGCGATGAGGCCGTTGCTGGAATCCTCGACGGCAATGCAATCCGCCGGGCCAAGCGCGAGCCGCGCCAGCACCTCGACATAGACATCGGGTGCCGGCTTCTTCCGCGGCACGTCGTCGCCGGCGACGATCGCCTCGAACAGATCGGCCCAGGCCGGCCCCAGCGCAACCGACAGCAGCGCATCGATATTGCCATGCGAGGTCGTCGTGGCGATCGCCAGACGCTGGCCGCGGCTGCGCGCGCCGGCGAGCCAGGCCCTCACGCCCGGCCGCAACGGGCAGTCACCCGCCGCGATCAGCGCGGCGTAGCGCTTGGTCTTGATTCCATGAAGGTCGGCGATGTCGGAAAACGTCAGCGACGGAACCGCGTTGCGCTGGTCGAAGGCGCGGATGCGCTCCTTGCCTCCGGCGACCCGAAGCAGCCGCGCGTAGGTGACCTGGTCCCAGAACCAATCGAGGCCGGCCTCGGCGAACGCCTCATTGAAGGCGCGGCGGTGCACCTCCTCGGTTTCGGCGAGCGTGCCGTCGACATCGAAGATCAAGGCGCGGGCACCCGCAATGATGTGGCGCATCCCGGCGTTCCTGATGCCGGCGAGCGCCTGGTTCATCGTGCCTCGCCCGCCCCTTTTGCGAACACGCGGCTGGCAAGCACGTCGCCGGCCTCGATCGACATCACGTCGTCGGTCGTGAGCGTGCGGTCGAGCTTTGCCACGATCCGGTTTGCCTGGCGCAGCCGGATGCGGTCGAGCGCGTTGCGGATCGAGCGCGCATTGGAGAACAGCGGCTGTTCCTTGCGGATGCCGATGTACCGGGTAAAGGCCTCGCGTGCTTCCGGGGAGAAACGATAATTCTGCTGTTGCAACATCAGTTCGGCGATCCAGAGCAACTCGCCGTCGGAATAGTCGGGGAAGTCGATGTGATGCGCGATGCGGGAGCGGAACCCCGGATTGCTCTGAAAGAACTTCTCCATGCGGTCGCCATAGCCGGCCAGGATCACCACCAGATCCTCGCGCTGCTCTTCCATGATCTGCAGCAGAATCTCGATCGCCTCCTGGCCGTAGTCGCGCTCGTTTTCGGGACGGTACAGGTAATAGGCCTCGTCGATGAACAGCACGCCGCCCATCGCCTTCTTCAATATTTCTTTCGTCTTCGGCGCGGTGTGGCCAATATATTGCCCGACAAGGTCATCGCGGGTGACGCTGATGACGTGGCCGCGGCGCACGAAGCCGAGCTTGTGCAGGATGCCAGCCATCCGCAGCGCGACCGTGGTCTTGCCGGTGCCGGGATTGCCGGTGAACGACATGTGCAGGGTCGGGAACGTCGTCGCCAGCGCCATCTTCCGCCTGATGCGTTCGACCAGCAGCAGCGAGGCGATCTCTCGGATGCGGGTCTTCACGGGCTTGAGACCGATCAATTCGGAATCGAGCTGGTCCAGCACGTCGCCAATGCCGAGGTCGGCGAATTCATGCCGGAGGTCGATGGTCTCGAGCGGCGTCTCGCGGATCTGTTCTTGCGGTTGCGTCATTATCCTCTCGCTTCGAGAAAAGCTCCGTCGCCGCGGCGGCGACGACGGAGAAGTGCATCCGACCAGGACGGTCGAGGGAGCAATCCGCCTGGCTTGCAAGCCGGACGCGGTCAACGATCGGTGTAGCGTTCGCCCTCGGGGCGGCTCGCTGCAAAGGAATGCGTCGCATAGTGCAGGTTGCGTCCGGCAGCCTCCTGGCGGTCGAGCCGGAAGCCGGGTTCCTCGCGCGGCCGATTGACGATGAAGGAGATGCGAACCGACTCCCAGCCGTGACTGGAATCGAAGCCGGAGATCCGGATGTAGCGGTCGCCATAGACCCGCCGGCAGTCGGCGAGTTCCTTCATGATGCCGGCCGCATCGCGCAGGTCGAACATCGGCAGGCCCCACATGTCCCAATAGGTGTTGCGGGGGTGCGGATCGTCGGTGAACTCGATGTTCACCGCCCAGCCCTTGTCGAGGCAGTATTGCACCTGCGCGGCGATCTGCTCATCGGTGAGATCGGGCAGGAAAGAGAAGCAGCCTTGGGTCACGCGCATGAGAAACTCCTGTCAGACCGCCATGCTCGGCGTGGGAACGAAATCGGGGGCGTCGGTCGACTCATAGTTGAAGGTGACGTCCTTCCAGACGTCGAGCGCCTCGCGCAGCGGCGTGCAGGTCTGCGCCGCCTTGGCCAGAATCTCCGGCCCTTCATGGACGTAGTCGCGTCCCTCGTTGCGGGCGAGGATCATCGCTTCCAGCGCGACACGGTTGGCGGTCGCGCCGGCCTGGATGCCGCGGGGATGGCCGATCGTGCCGCCGCCGAACTGCAGCACGACGTCCTCGCCGAGCAGGTCGAGCAGCTGGTGCATCTGGCCGGCATGAATGCCGCCGGAGGCCACCGGCATCAGCTTGTTGAGGCTCGCCCAGTTCTGGTCGAAGAACACGCCGTGCTCGAGCTGCATCGGGTTGAAGTCCTCTCGGCAGATGTCGTAGTAGCCGCGCGTGGTGTTCGGATCGCCCTCGAGCTTGCCGACCACCGTTCCGGCATGGATGTGGTCGACACCTGCGAGCCGCATCCATTTCGCGATCACGCGGAACGAGACGCCGTGGCTGCGCTGCCTGGTGTAGGTCGAGTGGCCGGCGCGATGCAGATGCAGGATCATGTTGTTCCTGCGCGCCCACTTCGCCATCGACTGGATCGCGGTGTAGCCGATCACGAGGTCGATCATGACGATGTTGGAACCGAGCTCATGGGCGAACTCGGCGCGCTCGTACATGTCCTCCATGGTCGCCGCGGTGACGTTGAGATAGGTGCCCTTGATCTCGCCGGTCGCGGCCTGCGCGCGGTTGACCGCCTCCATGCAGTACAGGAAGCGCTCGCGCCAATGCATGAAGGGCTGCGAGTTGATGTTCTCGTCGTCCTTGGTGAAGTCGAGCCCGCCTTTCAACGCCTCGTAGACGACGCGACCATAGTTGCGGCCGGACAGGCCGAGCTTCGGCTTCACGGTGGCGCCGAGCAAGGGACGGCCGAACTTGTCGAGCCGCTCACGCTCCACCACGATGCCGGTCGCCGGGCCCTGGAACGTCTTCACATAGGCGATCGGCAGCCGCATGTCCTCGAGGCGCAATGCCTTCAGCGGCTTGAAGCCGAACACATTGCCGATGATCGACGCCGTCAGGTTCGAGATCGACCCCGGCTCGAACAGGTCGAGATCATAGGCGATATAGGCGAAGTAGCTGCCCGGCGAGTTCGGCACCGGATCGACGCGATAGCACTTCGCCCGATATTTCTCCGCGGCGGTCAACCGATCGGTCCAGACCACGGTCCAGGTCGCGGTCGAGGATTCGCCCGCCACCGCCGCGCAGGCTTCGGTCGGATCGACGCCATCCTGCGGCGTGACGCGGAACAAGGCGATGACGTCGGTGTCCTTGGGCTCGTAGTTCGGCTCCCAATAGCCCATCCGCTTGTATTCCATCACGCCGGACTTGTAGCGATCCTTGCCGCGCACCGTGATCGACTGCTGAATATTCATCAAAATCTCCTGTCCTTCGCCGCCATTTGCTCAGGCGGCCTGGGTTATCTTTCCAATCTGCGGATCGAGCGCACCGGCGCGATAGCGACGGGCCATCTCCGGCAGTGCAACCACCTTGATCCGGGCGGCATTGCCGGCGGTGCCGAACTGCTCGAACCGGTCACGGCAGAGTTCGCGCAGCGCGTCCATCGCAGGCTTGAGGAACTTGCGCGGATCGAACTCGCTCTTCGACTGCGCGGCGACCTTGCGGAAGGCCGCCGCCATCGCCAGGCGGCAATCGGTATCGATATTGACCTTGCGCACGCCGTGCTTGATGCCGCGGACGATCTCCTCGACCGGCACGCCCCAGGTCTGCGGCATCTCGCCGCCGAACTGGTTGAACATGTCCTGCAGCGGCTGCGGCACCGAGGACGAGCCGTGCATCACCAGATGCGTGTTGGGCAGGCGCGTGTGGATCTCCTCGACCACGCGCATCGCCAGTATCTCGCCGTCAGGGCGGCGCGTGAACTTGTATGCGCCGTGCGAAGTGCCCATCGCGATCGCGAGGGCATCGACCTTGGTGGCGCGGACGAAATCGACCGCCTGGTCCGGGTCGGTGAGCAGTTGGTCATGGCTCAGCGTGCCTTCGACGCCGTGACCATCTTCCTGTTCGCCGCCGCCATGCTCAAGCGAGCCGAGCACGCCGAGCTCGCCTTCGACCGACGCGCCGACCCAGTGCGCCATCTCGACGACGCGGCGGGTGATATCGACGTTGTAGTCATAGTCGGCCGCGGTCTTGGCGTCGGCCTTGAGCGAGCCGTCCATCATGACGGAGGTGAAGCCGTAGCGGATCGCGGTGGCGCAGGTCGCCTCTTCGTTGCCGTGATCGAGATGCAGGCAGAGCGGGATCTGCGGATACATCTCCTCCAGCGCGTCGATCATCTTCGCCAGCATGATGTCGTTGGCATAGGACCGCGCGCCGCGCGAGGCCTGTATGATGACAGGCGCATCGCAGGCCGCCGCCGCCTCCATGATGGCGAGGCCCTGCTCCATGTTGTTGATGTTGAAGGCCGGCACGCCATAGCCGCGTTCGGCGGCGTGATCCAGCAACTGCCTCAGGGTAATCCGCGCCATGGTGGGGTCCTCCTTTCAATTCGCTCGTTGCATGAGCTGCTTTGCTGCCGCGGCAACCGCCGCAGGCGTGATGCCGAATTCGCGGTAGAGCACGTCGGCCGGCGCGGACGCGCCGAAGCCGCTCATGCCGACGAATACGCCGTCGTCGCCGAGCCAGCGGGCCCAGTCGCCCTCGACCGCGGCTTCGACACCGACACGCGGGGCGCTACCCAGCACCTTCGTCCGATAGTCGCGCGGCTGCTGGCGGAACAGGTCGAAGCATGGGGCCGAGACGACCGCGGCCTTCACCCCTGCTTCCGCCAGCAGCTTTGCGGCTTCGAGCGCGATCGACACCTCCGAACCCGTTGCAATCAGGGTGACGTCACGCCCGAAGGCCGGCTCGACGAGAACGTAGGCGCCGAGCGCGACCTGGTTGTCCTTGCTGCCGTCGCGGACCGTCGGCAGCGCTTGCCGCGACAGGCAGAGGATCGACGGCGAGGTCTCTGCCTTCAGCGCACAGTCCCAGGCTTCCGCCGTCTCGACCGCGTCGGCCGGACGGAACACCAGCAGGTTCGGAATCGCGCGCAGCGCCGCCAGATGCTCGACCGGCTGATGCGTCGGCCCGTCCTCACCGAGCCCGATCGAGTCATGGGTCATCACATGGATGACGCGGATGCCCATCAGCGCCGCGAGGCGGATCGCCGGCCGGCTGTAATCGGCGAAGCTGAGGAAGGTGCCGCCATAGGGAATGAACCCGCCATGCAAGGCGATGCCGTTCATCGCGGCCGCCATGCCATGCTCGCGGATGCCGTAGTGGATGTAGCTGCCGTCGAGTGTTTCCGGCCGCACCGAGACCTGCGACTTCGCCAGCGTGAGGTTGGAGTGCGTGAGGTCGGCCGATCCCCCCAGGAGATTGGGCAACGCTTCGGCGATCACGTCGATGACCTGCTGCGAGGCCTGCCGCGTGGCGAGCTTCGGCCGCTCGGTCGCGAACCGCCCGACAAGTTTGGTCATCGCCTCGGCATAGGCGCAGGGCAGTTTCCGGTTCAGCGCGTCGTGGAACGGAGACCGCTCGCCCCTATCCGCCTTGCAGGCGCTGCGCGAGCGCTCGATCCAGGCCCGCCGTGCGTCGCGGCCGCGACCACCGAGTTCGCGCCACTCGGCCAGCACCGCATCGGGGATTTCGAAAGCCGGATATGGCCAGTGCAGCGCGCTGCGGGTCTTCGCCACCTCATCGGCACCGAGCGGCGCGCCGTGCACCTTCTCGCTGCCCTGCCGGTTCGGAGCACCGAACCCGATCACCGTGCGGCAGGCGATGAGCGATGGACGATCGCTCGCTCGTGCCTGCCTGATCGCGGCAGAGATCGCCTGCGGATCGTGGCCGTCAATGCGGCAGACGTTCCAGCCGCTGGCCGCAAGCCGCGTCGTCTGGTCGTCCGAGCAGGACAGCGAGGTGGCGCCGTCGATCGAGATGTGGTTGTCGTCGAACAGCACGATCAGCCGGTTCAGCCGCAAATGGCCGGCGAGCGAGATCGCCTCATGGCTGACGCCTTCCATCAGGCAGCCATCGCCGGCGATCACATAGGTGTAGTGATCGACGAGATCGTCGCCGAAGCGGGCGTTCATCAAGCGCTCGGCGAGCGCCATGCCGACCGCGGTCGCGATCCCCTGCCCGAGCGGCCCGGTCGTGGTCTCGACACCAGGCGTATGCCCGTATTCGGGATGTCCCGGAGTTTGCGATCCCCATTGCCGGAACGCCTTGAGCTGATCGAGCGTCATGCGCTCGTAGCCGGTCAGATAAAGTAGCGCGTAGAGCAGCATTGAACCGTGCCCGGCCGACAGCACGAAACGGTCGCGGTCGGGCCAGGCCGGATCGGCCGGGTCGAACTTCAGGAAGTCGGTGAACAGCACGGTCGCGACATCGGCCATGCCCATCGGCATGCCGGGATGGCCGGATTTCGCCTGCTCCACCGCGTCGATGGCGAGGAAGCGGATGGCGTTGGCCATCTCGTCGTGGCTGATTTCGGGCCGGCTGGCAACGGACGCTAGTGCGGTCATATCGTTCGCCTCTTTCGTTCGATCAATTGCAGGATCAGCGGGGTCAGGATGAGCTGCATCGCGAGATCGAGCTTGGCGCCGTGAATCACGATCGAATTGGCGCGCGACATGAAGCTGTTCGGGATCATCGAGAGCAGATAGGGAAAATCGATGCCGCGCGGGTTCTTCAACCGGATCACGACCATCGATTCATCCGGCGTCGGGATCCAGCGCGCGATGAACGGGTTCGACGTATCGACCGTCGGCACGCGCTGGAAGTTGATGTCGGTCTCGCTGAATTGCGGGCAGATGTAGTTCACGTAGTCCGGCATGCGGCGCAGGATGGTGTCGGTCACCGCCTCGGTGGAGTAGCCGCGATGGCTGCGATCGCGATGCAGCTTCTGGATCCATTCGAGGTTGATCACCGGCACGACCCCGATCTTCAGATCGGCGTGCTGCGCGACGTTCACCTTGTCGGTCACCACGGCGCCATGCAGCCCCTCGTAGAACAAGAGGTCGGAATTCTCCGGCAGCGCTTCCCACGCGGTGAAGGTGCCGGGCTTGGCGCCGTAGAGCCGCGATTCGTCTTCGTCGTGCACATAGTGCCGCGTCGTGCCGGTGCCGGTCTCGGCATAGTCGCTGAACAGCTTCTCCAGCTCCTCGAACAAATTGGTCTCGGGGCTGAAATGGCTGAAATGCTTGTCGCCGCGCTCGGCCTTCTCCAGCATCTGGCTGCGCATCTCGGCGCGGTCGTAGCGGTGGAAGGCGTCGCCCTCGATATAGGCCGCGACCACATTCTCGCGGCGGAAGATGTTCTCGAACGTTTTCTTCACCGAGGTGGTGCCGGCGCCGGACGAACCGGTAATCGAGATGATGGGATGTCGACGAGACATACACTCCCCCTCAGCGGAACAGGCCGCGCCGCGCGAACAGCGGGGCATCGCTGCTCTCGAACAATGGCTCGACGGTCAGGTGGATCGCATCGACGTCGCGCACGGCGCGCGCCGATCCCATGATCAGCGGCACGCGCTGATGCGGCGTGCGTGCCGAGAGTTCGAGAATGCGCGACCGGCCACTGGACGCGGCGCCGCCTGCCCATTCCATGATCAGCGCGATGGGATGCGCCTCATACAGCAGGCGCAGCCGGCCTTCGCGGTAGCCCTGGCGCGCATCCGCAGGATACAGGAACACGCCGCCGCGCATCAGGATGCGGTAGGCCTCGGCCACCAGCGAGCCGATCCAGCGCATGTTGAAGTCCTGGCCGCGCTCGCCGTTCACGCCGGCAAGGCACTCGTCGATGTAGTTGCGCACCGGGCCGCTCCAGTGCCGCCGGTTCGAGGCATTGATGGCGAACTCCGACGCGTCCTGCGGCACCCGCAGCTCACGCGCAGTCAGGACGAACTCGCCGGCTCGCGGGTCCAGCGTGAAACAGTCGACGCACTTGTCGAGCGCCAGTACCAGCACGGTCTGCGGACCGTAGATGAAGCAGCCTGCGGCACATTGCGCCGTGCCGGGCTCGAAGAAGGTCGAGAGGATGTCGTTGCCCTTCGGCCGGATCGAGAAGATCGTGCCGATCGAGATGTTGTTCTCGAGATTGCCCGATCCGTCGAGCGGATCGATCGCGACACAGAGCGGCGCATCGGGATCGAGCGTCTCCGGCAGCTCGACCTCCTCCGACAGCACAGCGGCGACCGGCGCGGCGCGCAACGCGTCGCGCATCAGGCCGTCGGCGACGATGTCGATGGTCTTCTGGCGATCGCCGTCGGGATTGATGCCGCCGCTCTCGCCGCCGATGCCGGCGAGCGGTCCGGCGGCGATGATGCGCGAGAGCTCGATCGCGGCGCCGGCAAGGGCTTCGATCACCGCAACGGTCGCGGCGCGCAGCGGATCGTGCTGCGTCGGCCACTCCAGATGGGCATGCAATACAGGACGAATCTCCACCGGCCTCTCCCTTGATCGCGCCCTCTGTCCCGAGGTGTCGAGAGGCGACCTCAGGGGAGTCGCCTTGGCCGTATCAACGCGCGAATTGCCCAATTAGGGAAATTTCATTATCTTTGGTCTGGGCAAAGTTTTTCTTATGGAGCTTGTGATGGCCGGAAACTTCTCGCGGGACCTCACCATCCGCCAGCTGCGCGCGCTGTCGGCGGTGCACGGAGCCGGCTCGATCACGTCGGCAGCCAACCAGCTGAACCTGACGCAGCCGGCGGTGACGCTGCAGCTCCGCAACCTGCAGGCACTCGCGGGATTGCCGCTGATCCAGCGCACCGGCGACGGCATGGCGCTGACGGATGCCGGCGCGCATGTGCTGGCGCTCATCGAGCGGATCGAGGCGGCGCTGAAGGACTGCGAGCAGTCGCTCGACATGATCGCAGGCCGCAGCGGCGGCCGCGTCGCGATGGGCGCGGTCTCGACCGCGAAATACTTCGTGCCGTTCGCGATCGCGGCATTCTCGCGGCGCTTTCCCAAGATCGAGGTGACGCTCAGGATCGGCAACCGCGAGGAAATCCGCGACGCGCTGCGCGGCTACGATCTCGACATCGCGGTGATGGGCCGGCCGCCGGCCGATGTCGAGGTCGAGATGAAGCCGCTCGGCCGGCATCCGCACTTCATCATCGCCGCACCCGATCATCGGCTGGCGCGACGGCGGCACGTCGCGACATCGGAGCTCGCCAATGAAACCTTCATCACCCGCGAGCAGGGATCGGGCACGCGGATGCTGATGCAGCAATACTTCGAGCGGGTCGGACTGGAGCCGAAGCTCGGCATGGCGATGGACAGCAATGAGACCATCAAGCAGGCGGTCATGGCCGGACTCGGCATCGCCTTCATTTCCCAGCACACCGTGTTCCATGAACTGGAGGATGGCCGGCTGGTGGTGCTCAAGGTGAAGGGCCTGCCGATCGTCCGGCAGTGGCACGCAATCAGGCGCACCGACAAGATCCTGCTGCCGCCCGCGCAGGCGATGCTGGACTTCCTGGGCAAGGAGGGCTGGCGCTATCTGCCGAATTCCCGCTAGCGCCGCGACGTTGCAACACCCGTTCGATCGAAAAAATCGAGTTAACGCCGTATGTTAAGCATTGAAGTTCCCGCGAACGCGTGCCAAACGTTAATTGCGGTCGCGCGCGGACCGTATCCCTGCGAGGGAGGATGAACTGCAGAACCAGTCCCCGCCGATGCCTGACTTCAAGGCGTTATTCGAGGCGGCGCCCGGCCTCTATCTGGTACTGACGCAGCCTGACTTCCGCATCGTGGCAGTAAGTGACGCCTATCTGCGCGCCACCAAGACCGAGCGCGCCGCGATCCTTGGGCGCGGGCTGTTCGACGTATTTCCCGATAATCCGGAAGATCCGGCCGCCGACGGCGTGCGCAACCTGCGCGCCTCGCTGGAACGCGTGGTCCAGTTCCGCCGCCCCGATACCATGCCGGTGCAGAAATACGATATCCGCAAGCCCGAGTCGGAGGGCGGCGGATTCGAAGAGCGCTACTGGAGCCCGCGCAACACGCCGGTGTTCGGACTGAATGGTCAGTTCACCTACATCATGCATCGGGTCGAAGACGTCACCGGCTTCGTTCAGCTGAAGCAGCGCGGGGCCGAGCAAGACCAGCTGGCGGACCGGCTGCGCGAGCGCACCGAGCAGATGGAAGCGGAAATCTTCACGCGTGCCCGCGAGGTCGAGGCCGCGCGGGAGCAGCTCGAAGCCGAGCAGAAGCTGCGCCAGGTGCAGAAGATGGAAGCCGTCGGGCACCTCACCGGCGGCATCGCGCACGACTTCAACAATATCCTGACCGTCATCACCGGCCTGATCGACATCCTTGCCGAGGCCGTCGAACACGATGCCGCGCTGTCATCCGTCACCAAGATGATCAGCGACGCCGCGTTTCGCGGTGCCGAGGTGACCAAGCACCTGCTGGCCTTCTCGCGGCAGCAGCCGCTGCAACCGCGAGAAGCCAATCTCAACACGCTGGTGCAGGACACCGCGCGACTGCTGCGCCCGTCGCTCGGCGAGCAGATCGAAATCGAAACCGCGCTCGAACCCGACGCCTGGCCGGCGTTCATCGACCCCAACCACATGTCGACCGCGCTGCTCAATCTCGCCCTCAATGCCCGCGATGCGATGCCGGATGGCGGCAAGCTGATGCTGGAGACCAGCAACGTCATCCTCGACGAGACCTATGCCGCCACCAACCTGGATGTGCGGGCAGGTGAATATGTGATGGTCGCGGTCAGCGACACCGGCGGCGGAATCCCGGAGGGGATCCGCGAAAAGGTGTTCGAGCCGTTCTTCACCACCAAGGACACCGGCAAGGGCACCGGCCTCGGGCTCAGCATGGTGTACGGTTTCATCAAGCAGTCCGACGGGCATCTCAAGATCTATTCCGAAGAAGGCCACGGCACGTCGATCAAGCTCTATCTGCCGCGCAGCATGGGTGACGTCGTCGACGTCGAGCCGCCTCCTCCGGTCGACACGCGCGGCGGTCACGAATCCATCCTGGTCGTCGAGGATGATCCGCTGGTCCGCAATTACGTCGCCGCCCAGCTCGAGCAGCTTGGCTACCGCACCATGGTCACCGCCAACGGCCCGGAAGCGCTGGCCGCCGTCGACAACGGATTCGTCTGCGACGTGCTGTTCACCGATGTCATCATGTCCGGCGGCATGAACGGCCGGCAAGTGGCCGATGCCGTGATAGCCAGGCTGCCCTCGGTGCGCGTGCTGTTCACCTCGGGCTATACCGAGGACGCGATCATTCATCACGGCCGTCTCGACCCCGACGTCACGCTGCTGCCCAAGCCCTACCGCAAATCCGACCTCGCCCGGATGATCCGGCAGGTGCTGGCCCAGCCTCCCGCATCGGCGGTGGCGGCCAAATAGCGCGGCGACATCAGGGACCAAAGCTCGACCGGCTCTGCATTTTCCAGGCGCCGCCGAGCAGGCTCAGCACATAGAGGGAATCGTAGACCCCGATGACCGATCCGTCCTCGCGGTAGCGCGTATAGCGGACGGCGTAGTGCGCCTTGGCCGGCGAGGACTGCACGAGCTTGGTCTCGTTCCAGGCGCTGTGATGCCAGCCGTCCTGCTTGCGCAGCCGCTCGAACAGATCCATCGGATTGTTGCCGCTCTGCTGATAGACGGTAACCGTGCCACCGGCGATCCGCACGTGCGGGAAGTGCATCAACGCATCCATGGCGGACGCGTCATGGCGATTGAGCGCGGCCATCCAGCGCATCAGCACATCCTCGCATCTGGCCTGGTCATCGCGCGAGATCTGCGCGTCGACAGTATAGGTCGCGGCCGGCCCGGCCATTACACGCCTCCGCTCTGCTTGTTGGCCCGGTCGGCCGGCACGGCGCATCCGGACAGGAACAGCGCGGCGCAAGCCTTGGCGCGCGCTTCGATCTCGCTGCGCGTCGGCACTGGCTTGTGCCCGAACATGACGTCGCGCTGCGGCTTGAACACCAGCATGCCGAGCAGCATGCCTGCTGCGGCTTCGGTGTCGTCGAGCACGATCCGCCCTCGCCGCTGCTGGACGCCCAGCCAATTCGCCAGCGCGGCGATCGAGCGCTGCATGGCCTTTTCGTAGAACGTCTCGGCTATGTCAGGGAATTTGTCGCTCTCGGCCAGGATGATCCGCTGCAGCGCGATGACCTCGGCATCGAGAATAAGTTCGGCACAGGTCAGCAGCGCGGCCTCCAGGGCCGCCGCAACATTGCGGCCATCGCAGGCGCCGAGATTCACGATGGACACGAACCGCTCCACCCGATCGGTCACCATGCCTTCGAACAGCGCCAGCTTGGTCGGGATCAAACGATAGAGCGTCTTGGTGGAGACGCCGGCGCGGCAGGCGACGTCGGCGATGCTGGCCGCGGCGAAGCCGCGCTCCGAGAATTCGCGCCGCGCGGCCTCATAGATCAGCGCGCGCGTCTCGTCGTCGGAACGAAGCTGTGGCCGCCCACGGCCGCGCCGTTCCGGCGCCGACGCGGTCTGCTCTGTCTGGTCTTTGTCATTCCGGTTCATCCGCGAGCCATGCTTTTAGATGATGACTGTCATTCTATTGACAGTCCCAATATGGGCTCTATTTTGGAAAACATCAAGTTTCCTAATTATCCTGGGCCGTCGAAATCAAGATTCCTACGGTTTCCCAGCGGGATAGAACGATCAGGAGCGCCTGCCATGAGCCAGCACGAGACGTCATTCAAGGCCGAGAGCCAGGTTCCGGCCGAGACCGCCAAGCAGTTGATCGCAAATCCGGAGGCGGCCAAGCCCGCCGCGAAGGGCAAGCTTCGCCGCCTGCTCATGACCGGCGCAGCACTCGCCCTGCTTGCGGGTGGCGCCTGGTATGGCTGGGATTACTGGACGGTCGGCCGCTTTCAGGTCTCGACCGACGACGCTTATGTGAAGGCCGACAACACCACGATCGCACCGAAGGTGTCCGGCTATCTCAGCGCGGTGCTGGTGGGCGACAACGAGCGTGTGCACGCCGGCCAGATCCTGGCGCGGATCGACGAGCGCGATTTCAAGGTCGCGCTTGATCAGTCGAAGGCTGACGTCGCTGCCGCCGAAGCCGCGATCACCAGCAAACGCGCCCAGCTCGACGTGCAGCACTCGGTGATCGAGGCGGCGCGCGCGACGCTTGCGGTGGACACCGCGACGCAGACATTCGCCGAGCAGGAGAACAAGCGCTACACCGACCTCGCGGGCACCGGCTACGGCAGTGTGCAGAACGCGCAGCAGGCGCAGTCGCGCTATGCCAGCGCGCAGGCCGCCATCGCCCGCGACACCGCAAACCTCGCCTCCGCAGAGCGCCAGGTGGAACTGCTCAAGGCCGAGATCGCCCAGGCGGTTGCCGCGTCGGGACGGGCGACCGCGCTCCAGAATCAGGCCGAGTTGAACCTGGGCTACACCACCATCATCGCCCCGATCGACGGCGTCGTGGGCAACCGCACGCTGCGTACCGGCCAGTACGTCCAGGCCGGCACGCAGCTGATGTCGCTGGTGCCGGCCACCGGCGCCTACGTGATCGCGAACTACAAGGAGACTCAGCTCACCAATGTCCGCAAGGGCCAGCCGGTCGAGATCGAGGTCGACATGTTTCCCGGTCAGGTCGTACGCGGTCATGTCGACAGCCTTGCGCCGGCGAGCGGTCAGGAGTTCGCGCTGCTGCCGCCGGACAACGCCACCGGCAACTTCACCAAGGTGGTGCAGCGCATCCCGGTGAAGATCGTGCTCGACGCAACCAATGTCGACCTGCGGCCGGGCATGTCGGTGATCCCCTCCATCGCGACGCTGTCGCATCCTGCCGAGGAAACGCCGCGCTCCAGCGCCTCGCCCAAGCTCGCTGTCGCCTCTTTCAAATAGGTGATGTCATGTCCGACCTCGCGCTCTCCTCCCCGGCTGCTGCGCCCCGCGCGGCAGCGGTCGATCCCAACCACGCCAGCATGGCCGTCTGGATTTCCATCGTCGCCGCGATGATCGGCGCCTTCATGGCGATCCTCAACATCCAGATCACCAACGCCTCTCTGCTCAACATCGAGGGCGGCATCGGAACCGGGGTCGACAACGGCTCCTGGATCTCGACGTCCTATCTGATCGGCGAGATCGTGGTCATTCCGCTGACCGACTTTCTCAGCCGGGTGTTCTCGTTCCGCAAGATCATCATTGGCTTCGCCACCCTGTTTGCGATCTTCTCGGTCGCCTGTGCCTTCACCCACGATTTGCCCTCGATGATCGCGATGCGTGGGCTGCAAGGCTTCTTCGGCGGCGTGTTGATCCCGATGGCCTTCACGCTGGTTTTCACCAAGCTGCCGAAGGTGCAGCAGCCGATCGGCCTCGCGATGTTCGCGCTCGCCGTGACGTTTGCCCCGGCGATCGGCCCGACCATCGGCGGCTACCTGACCGAGAATTACGGCTGGCAGACCATCTTCTTCGTCAACGTGATTCCGACTGCGGTGATGGTCATCACGCTTTCATTCACGCTGGAACGCCAGCCGTTGCAGCTGCACCTGCTGCGCGAGGGCGACTGGCTCGGCATCGCCACGATGGCGATCGGCCTCGCCTCGCTGCAGGCGGTGCTCGAGGAAGGCAACAAGGACGACTGGTTCGGCTCGCCCTTCATCGTCAAGCTCGCGGTGATCGCAGCCGTCAGCCTGACCCTGTTCGTCTGGATCGAGCTCGTGGTCGAGAAGCCGCTGCTCCGGCTGCGGCTCTTGACTCAGCGCAGCTTCGGCTTTGGCACCATCTCGGCGGTGTTCGTCGGGTTCGCGCTGTTCGGCTCCGTTTACCTGCTGCCCGCCTATCTCGGCCAGGTGCAGCGCTACAATGCCGAGCAGATCGGCCAGGTGCTGGCCTGGACCGGCCTGCCGCAGCTGATCCTGATCCCGCTGGTGCCGAAGCTGATGCAGCGCTTCGACGCGCGCTTCATCGCCTTCACCGGCATGATCCTGTTCGCGGTGTCATCCTTCATGAACATACAGATGTCGCTCGATTACTCCGGCGACCAGTTCTTCGTCCCGAATATCGTCCGTGCGGTCGGCCAGGCGATCATGCTGGCACCGCTGTCGGCCGTCAGCCTCGGCAGCGTTGCGCCGCAGGATGCGCCGGCGGCCTCCGGCATCTCCAACATGATGCGTAACCTCGGCGGCGCGATCGGCACGGCATTGCTCGCCACCATCGTCACCAAGCGCGAGCAATTCCACTCCAACATCATCGGCCAGTCCGTGCATCTGGGCCGCGAGGAGGTACGTGCCCGGATCGCCGAGGTCACCAACTACTTCCTCAGCCACGGCATCTCGGACCCCGCAACCGCACACAGCCAGGCTATCGTGGCGATCGGCAATATCGTGAAGCGCCAGGCGCTGGTGCTCGGCTTCAGTGACGCCTTCGCGGTGATCGGCGTGGTGCTGGTGCTTGCCGGGATCGCGATCGTGTTGACCGGCAAGCCGAAGAACGCCGCCGGCGGTGGCGCGGCGCATTGACCGCTCGTTGATCCCCGGGGCGACGGCCAGCGGCCGTCGTCCCCTCTCAGCTCGCCTCGCGCAGCTTGAAGCGCTGGATCTTTCCGGTCTGGGTCTTCGGCAACGCTTCGACAAAGGCGATCGCGCGGGGATATTTGTACGGCGCGATCGTCGCCTTGACGTGATCCTGCAACACCTTGACCTCGACATCGTCGCTGCGCGCGCCCTGTTTCAGGACGATGAAAGCCGAGACGATCTGTCCCCGCTCCTCGTCGGGCGCACCGATCACGGCACATTCCGCGACGTCGGGATGCCCGAGCAGCGCCGCCTCGACCTCGGGACCAGCGATGTTGTAGCCCGCCGAGATGATCATGTCATCGGCCCGCGCCACGAATGACAGCCGGCCGTTTTCGTCGCTGACGAAGGCATCGCCGGTGATGTTCCAGCCATCGCGGACATATTTGGTCTGCCTGGAGTCGGCGAGATAGCGGCAGCCGGTCGGGCCGCGAACCGCCAGCTTGCCGACCTGGCCCGGCGGCAGCTCGTTCATGTCGTCGTCGACGATCCTGGCCTGGTAGCCGGTAACAGGGGTGCCCGTCGTGCCAGCGACGGCGCTCCCGGCGCGGTTGGTGATGAAGATGTGCAACAGCTCCGTGCTGCCGATGCCGTCGAGGATCGGCTTGCCGGTCTTCTTCGTCCAGCTCTCGAACACCGGCGCCGGCAGCGTCTCGCCGGCCGAGACCGCGAGTCGCAGCGACGACAGGTCGGCGCCCTTGTCCATCGCCGCCATCATCGCCCGATAGGCGGTCGGCGCCGTGAAGCAGATCGTCGCCTTGTAGGTCTCGATGATCCGGATCATCTCGCTCGGGGCCGCGTTCTCCAGCAGTGTCGCGGTGGCGCCGAAGCGCAGCGGGAAGATCGCGAGCCCGCCAAGGCCAAACGTAAATGCGAGCGGCGGCGAGCCGACGAACACATCGTCCGGCGTCACCTTTAGCACTTCCCTGGCATAGCCGTCCGCCACGATCAGAAGATCGCGGTGGAAATGCATCGTCGCCTTCGGTTCGCCCGTGGTGCCCGACGTGAAGCCGAGCAGCGCGACGTCGTCGCGGCCGGTCTTCACCGCATCGAACTTGACCGGCTTGTTCAGCGCGATCCGGTCGAGCTCGGCATCGTGATTTTGCGTGCCGTCGAAATTGACGACCTGCTCGAGGAATTTGCTGGTCTTGGCGCAGGCCACCAGCTCGTCCGCGATGCGGCTGTCGGTCAGCGCCAGCGAGATCTCGGCCTTGTCGACGATCTTGGCCAGTTCGCCGGCGCGCAGCATCGGCATCGTGTTGACGACGACAGCACCGGCCTTGGTCGCCGCGAGCCAGGCCGCGACCAGCGCCGGGTTGTTGCCCGAGCGGATCAGGACGCGATTGCCGGGCTTGACGCCGTAATTCTCCACCAGCGCATGCGCCAGGCGGTTCGACCAGTCGGTCAATTCCTTGTAAGTGCGCTGGCGGCCGTTGCCGATCAGCGCGATGCGATCGCCCATGCCCTGCTCGACGAGGCGGTCGGTCAGTTCGACCGCGGCGTTGAGATAATCGGGATAGCTGAATTCGGGCCGATCGAGCAGCAGCTGCGGCCATTGCTCTGATCGCGGCAGGTTGCGCCGCGCGAAATCGTCGACATGCCCGGATGGGCCGAGCCCGGGAAATTCACCTGACATTCGATTGCCCCTCGCTTTCCATCCAGAAAGGCCAAGACCAAATATCGAAGACTAACATCGAGGACGCCCGGCAGCGTCCCGATCGCCAATCATTTTATACTTAAAATAATTTGGCGCAAGAGTGGATATCGCGCGGAAATGGCGCGGTCCTGCAAACCTCAGATCTGCGTAAGCTGCTTCAGCCGCGCGACCATCGCCGAGCCCGGGTCGGCGAGCGGTGCGATCGCGGTGAAATGATTGGCATTGGGCACAGTGCCGAACCGCGTTGCTACGCCCGCTTTGCCCCAGACATCGGCGATGGTCCGGCTCTGCCGGTGATATTCGGCGCTCTCGTCGCCACCGACTACCGCATCGAGCGTCGCGCCTGCGGGCGCTTTCCAGAGCAGCGGGCTCACTGCCCTTGCTGCGTCGCGGTCAAGACCAAGCGCCTTGTTGATGGAGGTGCCGACCAGCGGTTCGAGCTCGAACAGGCCGGAGATCGCGTAAGCAGCCCTGACCAGACTAGCCGGCAGCGACGCATCGTAGGCCGGCCAATCGGTCGCAAGCATGCAGGCGGCAAGATGCCCGCCTGCGGAGTGTCCCGACATGACCAGCGACCGGCCGAGCTTCGCCAGTTCGCGTGACGCCGCGCGCATCTCGCCGATGATGTCGGCGACTGTGACGTTGGGGCAGAGGTCGTAACTCGGCACCGCGACGCTGATGCCGTGGCCATTGAGGCCCCGCGCGCAGTGGCTCGATGACGAGCCATCGAGCGCCTGCCAGTAGCCGCCGTGGATGAAGACCACGAGCGGCCCGTCGCGATCGCCCTCAAAGAGATCGATGACGTTGCGGCTTCCAGGTCCATAGGTCAGTCGCCGTGGCGGGTGCTGCTCACGATAGGCCGCCGAGTCCCTCGCCCAGCCGGCCATCAGCGCCGGATTTTCCGGCACCCGCGCCCGGTTGTTGTATTCGACCTCGTAATCGATGTCGGCCACGGCGCTACGCGGTCCTCGCCCTCGCCGAGCGCTGGGCCGAGCCCTTGGCCTTGGCGAGCAGCCGCATCAGTTCGCGGATATCCTTCGGCGACAGGTCGCCGAAGATATCGGCGATCCATTTCTCGTGCTCGGCCGCCATCTTGCGGAACTCGGCGCGGCCGAGCTTGGTCAGCCGGATGAACTGCACGCGGCGGTCCGTCTCCGAGGTGCGGCGATCGAGATGGCCGGAATCGACCAGGCGCTCGACCAGCCCGGTGACGTTGCCGTTGGAGACCATCATTCGCTTCGACAGGTCCGACAGCGTCATGCCGTCGGCCACCTTGTCGAGCTGGGCCATCAGGTCGAAGCGCGGCAGCGTGACGTCGAACTTCTCACGCAGCCGGCTGCGCACCTCGCCTTCGATCAGCGTGGTGCAGGTCAAGAGACGCAGCCACAGCCTGAGCTCGGTGCCATGATCGTCGGGCAGTTCGACGGCTTTGGTTTCGGAATCGAGGATCATGCGGCGATCGTGCCTCCGCGGCGGGTTTCGGTCGGACCAACTGCTTTGAGCTTCAAGCAATTCGCGCCGCCCCGCAAGGACAATTGCGAATCCTGCCCGACACGTCCGGCCCATCCTGCTATTTCTTTAAACTTCAAGCAATTGGCGCGGCGCTTGCATGTGCAACACCTGGAAGGTGCGCGGCGATCGCCCTGACGCAATGCCACATCGCTTGCAGCGGTCGCGCGCGTCAGACTAAGCTGAGGTCAAACAAATTGAGGCCAATTGAGGCTGAGACAACGGCAGCAAGCCGGTGGTTGGGGGAGAGATATGAAGCAATTGACGAAGCTCGTGGGACTGGCGGCGCTACTCGGTATCGCGGTGACCCCGGCGACCGCGCAGGAGAAGATCAAGATCGGCGTGCTGGTGACGACCTCCGGCCCGGCCGCGGCGCTTGGCCAGCAGGTCCGCGACGGCTTTGCGCTCGCGGTCAAGGACCTCGGCGGCAAGATGGCCGGCCGCGAGGTCGAGATCGTCAATGCCGATGACGAGCTGAAGCCCGACGGTGCGGTGGTCAAGGTGCGCGGCCTGCTCGAGCGCGACAAGGTCGATTTCGTGGTCGGTCCGATCTTCTCCAACATCCTGCAGGCGATCCACCGCCCGGTCACCGAGAGCAAGACCTTCCTGATCAGCCCGAATGCAGGTCCCTCCAGCTACGCCGGCAAGGAGTGCAACCCGTTCTTCTACGTGACGTCGTACCAGAACGACCAGGTGCACGAGGTCCTCGGCAAGGTGGCACAGGACCGCGGCTACAAGCGCGTCTATTTGCTGGTGCCGAACTATCAGGCCGGCCGCGACTCCGTCGCCGGCTTCAAGCTCGACTACAAGGGCGAGATCGTCGAGGAGTCCTACACACCGCTGAACACGCTGGATTTCCAACCCGAGCTCTCCAAGATCGCCTCGCTGAAGCCGGACGCGCTGTTCACCTTCATGCCGGGCGGCATGGGCGTGAACCTCGTGAAGCAGTACAAGCAGGCCGGCGCAACCGTGCCGGTGCTCTCCGCCTTCACCGTCGACGAATCCACCCTGCCCGCGCAGCAGGACGCCGCCGTCGGCATGTTCGGCGGTGCGAACTGGGCGCCGAACCTTGACAATCCCCAGAGCAAGAAGTTCGTCGCAGCCTATGAGGCGGCCTACAAGGGCGTGCCCGGCACTTACGCCATGCAGGCCTATGACGCAGCGCTGTTGATCGACAGCGCGGTCAAGGCGGTGAAGGGCGACCTCTCCAACAAGGACGCGGTCGCCGCGGCGCTGAGAAAGGCCGACTTCACCTCGCTACGCGGTAACTTCAAGTTCAACAACAACGGCTATCCGATCCAGGATTTCTACCTCACGAAGGTCGCGAAGCGGCCGGACGGTAAATTCCAGACCGAGATCGTCGAAAAGGTCTTTTCGAATTATGGCGATCGCTACGCCAAGGACTGCGCGGCCAAGTAGATCGCCCAAAGCGTTTTCAAGCGAAGTGAAGAAGACGCGTCAAATGGAGACATGGAGCAAACATGACGATGAAAGACGAGATCGCCGGCATCACCCGGGCCAATGAGGGCATCCAGGGCATTTCCTGGAGCATCCTCGGCCAGACCTACGTGCCGAAGAGCCGTACCGAGCATTCGTTCTCCTGGCACGCCACCTTCCCGCCGGGCACCTTCGTTCCGCCGCACATCCACCCCGACCAGGACGAGTATCTCTACATCCTCGAGGGCAAGCTCGACTTCATGCTCGACGGCGCCGATGAATCAGCCACGCCAGGCGATCTGGTGCGCTTGCCGGCGGGCAAGCCGCACGGCATCTTCAACAAGTCGCAGCAGTCGGCCAAGACGCTGTTCTGGGTGTCGCCGACGCGCAGGCTGTACGACCTGTTCTGGGCGATCCACAACATGAAAGAGCAGAACCCGGACGACGTGGTGCGGCTCGCCGCCGAGCACAACATCCACTTCCTGCCGCCGCCTCCGGCGTGACATACGCGCCGGCTTCTCTCCGTCACCTGAGGAGCGCGTAGCGCGTCCCGAAGGATGCACGGCCCGGCTCGTGGCCGTCGACCCTTCGAGACGGCCACGCTGCGGCCTCCTCCAGCGACAACGGCGAAGCCGTTGCGCGGGGGTGGCGGATCGACGGATCGGGACGTTGCCTCCTACTGCCGCGCCACCACGCGGGCGGCGAAGCCGGCCCTGGCGGCATAGCCACGCACGATCGCCTCGCGCGCCTCATAGTTGAGGATGGTGTCGACGTCGGTAAAACCCTGTGGCGCGAGTTGCTCGACCGCGTCGATCACGCCCTCGGGCCCTCCGCGGCGATTGGAGGCGACGATGTCGGCGGTCATCGGCAGCCGTTGCCGCTCGTAGCCGGCCAACGCCTGGCGCGGATGCTCTGCTCGCGCCAGCATGTCGGCGAGGCAGCGCGCATCGAGGATGGCCTGCGACGCGCCGTTCGAGCCGACCGGATACATCGGGTGCGCGGCGTCGCCGAGCAGCGTGACGCGGCCGCACGACCAATAAGGCAGCGGATCGCGGTCGCAGCACGGATACTCCCAGAACTCCGGCGTCGCATTGATCAGGCCGGCGAAGTCGACCTGCGGAATCGTGAAACCAGTGACATAGGGCATCATCTCGTCGCGCCGGCCGAGATTGGACCAGCCCTCGCGGCGCGGCGGCGTCGAGGAGCCGTCGCCGATCCGGACCAGCACCGCCCAATTGGTGAGGCGGCTCGCCGGGCTCGAGCCCGGCGCGATCGGATAGATCACGGCCTTGGCGTTCAACCCGCCGGCGATGATCATCGAGCGGCCGGTCAGGAAGGCCGGCCAATCGGTGGCGCCGCGCCACAGCATCAGCCCGTTCCAGCAGGGACCGCCCTCATCCGGAAACAACATCTCGCGCACCTTGGAGTGGATGCCGTCGGCGCCGATTAGGATGTCGCCACGCGCGGTGCGGACATGGCTGCCGCTGCGATCGAAGAAATAGGCCGAGACGCCGCCTTCGTCCTGCGTGAAGGAGCCGAGCCGGCAACCGGTGCGGATCGCATCCGCGCCAAGCCGATCGATCACTGCCTGATGGATCACGCCCTGCAGGCGGCCGCGATGAACAGAGAATTGCGGCACGTCGTGGCCGGCATCGAGCCCGCGCTTCTCGTGCCAGACCTGCTGGCCGTGCCGCGTCAGATAGAACAGCTCATAAGTGCGGATCGCGACCTCGTCGAGCCTGTCGAGCAGGCCAAGCCCCGCCAGCTCGCGGATCGCATGCGGCAATGTGTTGATGCCGACGCCGAGCTCGCGGATCGTCTCGGACTGCTCGTACAGCTCGCAACTGATGCCGCGCGAACGCAGCATCAGCGCAGTGGTGAGGCCTCCGATTCCGCCTCCGACGATAATCGCCTTCATCGTCCCTTACTCCACTCACAACAGGACGCTTTTACGCTTTCGCCTAAGGTCGCACGCCACCTTGTCCGGCCGCAAGCGGGTTTGTCGGCCGGGGCCTGGACCGACCTGCGACGATTGGGCTTAGGATTAACACTCTCACAGCGCATTTCTATCCATCACCGTCACCCTGAGGAGCGCGGAACGCGCGTCTCGAAGGGTCGACGGGCACCAACCGGACCGTTCACCCTTCGAGGCTCGCTCCGCGAGCACCTCAGGGTGACGGGACTGATAGGCGCGCGCCTCCATTAATCCGGCACCATCGCGATCGCCTGGATTTCCACCTTGGCACGGTCCTCGATCAGGCCCGCAACCTGAATCGCGGTCATCGGCGGAAACCGCCGGCCGATCACGTCGCGATAGACCCCGCCGATCTCCTTCAGCCGCGCGGAATATTCCTTGCGGTCGAGCAGGAACCAGGTCATCGACACGATGTGCTCGGGACCGGCCCCGCCGGCGGCGGCGATCGCGACGATGTTGCGCAGGGTCTGGCCGATCTGCGCCACGAGATCGTCGCTCTCGAACACGCATTGCCCGTTCCAGCCGATCTGGCCCGCGATGAAGATCTGTTTGCCGCGCGCGGCCATGCCGTTGGCGTAACCGATCGGCTTCGCCCATCCTTCCGGTTGTAGGATCTCGATCATCTCAATTGCCCTCGAAGGCTGGTTTCTGCTTGGCGGCGAAGGCCTCGAAGGCGCGGCGGAAATCGCCCGTCACCATGCAGATCGCCTGCGCCTGCGCTTCGGACTCGATCATCTCGTCGACACCCATCGCCCATTCCTGGTTGAACATCGTCTTGGTCACGCCATGCGCGAACCACGGCCCATCCGCAAGCGAGCGCGCGAGCTCCTGCGCGGCGGCGGTGAGCTCCGCCGGCGCCACCAGGCGGTTGTGAAAGCCCCACGCAAAACCTTCGTCGGCACTCATCGCGCGTCCGGTGTAGAGCAGATCGGCGGCATGGCCCTGCCCGATCACGCGCGGCAGCAGCCCGCATGCGCCCATGTCGGCGCCGGCGAGGCCAACGCGGGTGAACAGGAACGCCGTCTTGGCTTGCCGCGTCGCCAGCCGCAGGTCGGAGGCCAGCGCCAGCATCGCGCCGGCCCCGGCGCAGATGCCGTCGATCGCAGCGACGATGATCTGCGGACATTTGCGCATCGCCCGCACCACCTCACCGGTCATCCGGGTGAAGGCGAGCAGGTCCGGCATCGCCATCCGCGTCAGCGGCTCGATGATCTCGAACACGTCGCCGCCGGAGCAGAAATTGCCGTCGGCGCCGGTCAGCACGATGGCGCGGACATCGGAAGCGTATTTGAGATTGGTGAAGAGATCGCGCAGCTCCTCATAGGACTCGAAGGTCAGCGGGTTCTTCTTGTCCGGCCGGTTCAGGGTGATGGTCGCGACACGGCCGCTCGCATCCGTCGACCAGCGGAAGTGCTTTGCGGGATAATCCTTGAACGGCCGGAGCTTTGCTTTCATCTCGGACATGGTTTCTTCCTTCACCCGGTAAAGACTTCGCCGCCGGCGACTGCGACGGCTTGTCCGTTGATTGACGATGCGCCTTCGGAAGCGAGCCAGAGGATGGTGTCGGCGACCTCCTCCGGCGTGACCAGCCGCTGCATCGGATTGACCTTGGCGAGCGCAGCCCGCGCCTCCTGCTCGCTGCGGCCGGTCTTGGCGACGATGTTGGCGGCCGCATCCGCCACCAGCGGCGTATCGGTGTAGCCCGGGCAGACCGCATTCACAGTGATGCCGCGCCGCGCGTATTCCAGCGCCAGCGAGCGCGTCAGGCCGATGACACCGTGCTTGGCGGCGACATAGGCCGAGACGTAAGCGTATCCGGTGAGACCGGCGGTCGAGGCAACGTTGATCACCCGCCCGCGACCGCGGTGCGCCATGGCAGGCAGTACCGCATGCGTCACCAGGAACACGCTGGAGAGGTTGCTCGCCAGCATGTCCGCCCATAGCCCCGAGCTCGTCTTGTCGAACGGCGCGCTGGCGGCCTTGCCGGCATTGTTGACGAGGATATCGATCGGCCCCGCCTCGGCCTCGATCTGCGCGACCCCCTTGGTCACGGCAGCTTCATCGGTCACATCCATCGCGACAACAGCGCCCGCGTGCTTATCGAGCATCGCCGCCGTCGCCTTCAGCGCATCGATCCGACGTCCGGCGATGCTGACGCGCACGCCGGCTCTTGCGAGCGCGATTGCCGTCGCGGCCCCGATGCCGGAACCGGCACCCGTGACCACCGCATGGGCGTTGGGCCAGAACCGTGTCATGCCTTCACTCCCGCGGTTAACCGTTCGAGATTCGCCTCGTATTGCGACTTGCCCGACAGATACTGCTTCGGCCAGGCGATCTGTTTGACGCCGATCTTCGCGGCCTCATGCAGCGTCCATGCGGGATCGGCGAGATGCGGCCGCGCGATGGCGCAGAGATCGGCGCGGCCGGCGGCGATGATCGAGTTGGCGTGATCGGCCTCCGAGATCGCCCCGACCGCGATGGTGGCGATGCCGACTTCGTTGCGGATCTTGTCGGCGAACGGCGTCTGGTAGAGCCGGCCATAGATCGGCTGATCGTCGGCCCAGACCTGGCCCGAGGAGCAATCGATCAGGTCGGCACCGGCCGCCTTGAACAGCTTTGCGAAGGCCAGCGCATCCTCAGGCGTGTTGCCGCCCTCGGCCCAGTCGTGACAGGACAGGCGGACCGACATCGGCTTGTCATCCGGCCACACCGCGCGGATGGCGCGGAACACCTCCAGCGGATAACGCGCGCGGTTCTCGATCGATCCGCCATAGGCGTCGCTGCGGCGATTGGTCAGCGGCGAGAGGAAGCTCGATAGCAGATAGCCGTGGGCGCAGTGCAGCTCCAGAATATCGAAGCCCGCGGCGGCGGCGCGCCTGGCGGCGGCAACGAACTGGTCGCACACCTCATCCATCTCGGCGCGGCTCATCGGCTCCGGGATCTGGCCGTCGGGCAGATAAGGCACCGGTGAGGCCGACACCAGCGGCCAGTTGTGGTCCGGCAGCGGCTCGTCCATGCCTTCCCAGGCAACCCGCGTCGAGCCCTTGCGTCCGGCATGGCCGAGCTGGATGCCGATCCGGGCTTGCGAATTGCGGTGCACGAACTCGACGATCCGCTTGTAGGCCACCGCCTGCGCGTCGTTCCACAGGCCGCAGCAGCCGGGCGTGATCCGCGCTTCCGGCGAGACGCAGGTCATTTCGGTGAACAGCAGGCCGGCGCCGCCGAGCGCGCGGGAGCCGATATGCACCAGGTGGAAGTCGTTGGGCACGCCCTCCTCCGCCGAATACATCGCCATCGGCGAGACGATGATCCTGTTGTGCAGCGACAGGCCGCGGATCTGGAACGGCGTCAGCATCGGCGGCGTGACGCGCTCGTTGGTCGCCGGCACGCCGCTGCGCTCGGCGAACCAGCGCTCATAGCCCTCGAGCCATGTCTTGTCGCGCAGCCGCAAATTCTCGTGGCTGATGCGCTGCGAGCGGGTCAACAGCGAATACATGAACTGCTCCGGCTCAAGCGTATCGGCATAACGCGAGCCGACCACCTCGAACCATTCCATCGCGTTGCGTGCGGCATTCTGGATCCGCGCCACGTCGACCCGGCGCAGCTCCTCGTAAGCCTTCAGCACGGCGGGAATGCTGTCCTTGGTTGCGCCGTGGATCTTGAACTGGTTGGTGAGCTCGATCGCATCTTCCAGCGCGAGCTTGGTGCCCGAGCCGATTGCGAAATGCGCGGTGTGGGCCGCATCGCCCATCAGCACGACATGACTGTTGCCGTTGAACGCGGTCCACTTGCCGCAGATCAGCCGCGGAAACGACAGCCAGGCCGAGCCGCGCAGATGCCGCGCGTTGGAGACCAGATGATGCCCCTCGAGGATTTCCGCGAACACGTTCTCGCAGAACGCAATGGATTCTCCCTGATCCATCTTGTCGAGGCCGTGGGCGAGATACGCCTCCTCGGTGGTCTCGACGATGAAGGTCGCCGCGCCCTCCTCGAACTTGTAGATGTGCGACTGGAACCAGCCATGCTCGGTCTTGCGGAAATCGAAGGTGAAGGCATCGAACGGCCGGTTGGTGCCAAGCCAGATATAGCGGTTCGGCCGCATCAGCATGTCGGGCTGGAAGGTTTCGGCATACTTTGCACGAACCTTCGAGTTGACGCCGTCGCACGCCACGATCAGATCGGCGTCGGGGAACTCGATATCGGAATTGACCTCGCGCTCGAAGATCAATTCGACGCCGAGTTCCTCGGCCCGCGCCTGCAGGATGTTGAGCAGCCGCTTGCGGCCGATGCCGACGAAGCCGTGGCCGGTGGTGCGCATCCGGCGGCCCTTGATCAGGACCTCGATGTCGTCCCAATGGTTGAAGGCCTGCTCGATCGTATCAGCGGTGACCGGGTCCCATTTGCGCATGTTGTCCATGGTCGCATCGGAGAACACCACGCCGAAGCCGAACGTGTCGTAGGGCCGGTTGCGCTCGACCACGGAGATCCGGTGCGCGGGATCCAGCATCTTCATCAGGATGCCGAAGTAGAGCCCGGCCGGCCCGCCTCCAATGCAAACGATGCGCATGGCGTTCTCCCGTTGGCCTCGGCCGGGGTCGTTTTCCCCAGGGAGGCGATGAGGGATAATATTTTATACTTAAAATAATTGTCAAGGGCGGCGTGGACCGACCCATAGCTGTCGTCCCTGCGAAAGCAGGGACTCATAACCACAGGATCGCGTTGTTGAAATGGGCTGCGGCCCCAGCGCCGTAACCAACAGCAATTGGTGGCTATGGGTCCCTGCTTCCGCAGGGACGACACTGAGTTTGTGGCGCGCCGCGCGCCCTTAATGCACCGCGGCGTACAGGATCTTGTCCTGCGTCGCGTCGGCCGCGTCGAACTCGGCGACGATGCGGCCGGTGCGGGCGACCAGGATGCGGTCGGAGACGGCGAGGATCTCCGGCAGATAGGACGAGATCACCACCACCGCCTTGCCCTCGTCGGCGAGACGGCGGATTTCGCCGTGGATGTGCGGGATGGTGCCGACGTCGACGCCGCGCGTCGGCTCGTCGAAGAAGATGATCGACGGCTCCTGCACCAGGGTCTTGGCCAGCACCACCTTCTGCTGGTTGCCGCCGGACAGCTCGATGATCCTGGCCTTTCGCTGCAGCGCGCTGATCTTGAGTCGCTCGACCCAATAATTGGCGAGCTTGCTGCGCCTGGCGCGCGACAGCAGGAAGCTCCAGCCCTTCCTTGTGGCGAGGCTGCCGATATAGACGTTGTCGTCGACCACCATGGTCTCGAAGAAGCCGTTGGCCTTGCGGTCCTCGGTGATGTAGGCGATGCCGTCATTGATCGCCTGCCGTGGCACGCGATAGCGGATCGGCTTGCCGCGCAGCCGGATGGTGCCGCCATTGACCAGGTTGCGCTTCAACGCGCCGTAGACGATCTTGGCAATCTCGGTGCGGCCGGAGCCGATCAGGCCGGCGATGCCGACCACCTCGCCGGCATAGACCGAGAACGACATGTTCTTGACCGCCATGCCCATGGTGACGTTCTCGACCGTCAGCACCTTCTCGCGGCGCTGATGGGTCTTCGCTTTGCCGCCATAGACCGCCTGCGCCACCTCGCGCCCGACCATGTGCTGCACCAGCGCATCGCGGGTGAGCTGCTTGGCGGGCGCCGTGATCACGAGCTTGCCGTCGCGCAGCACCGTGATGCGGTCGGCGATCTGCAGCGATTCCTCCAGCGCATGCGAGATGTAGATGATCGAGACGCCGCGGGCACGCAGGTCGCGCACCAGGTGGAAGAAGTGGACGATCTCTTCCGGCGTCAGCGATGCGGTCGGCTCGTCGAAGATGATGATACGGGCCTTGTTGTAGATCGCGCGCGCGATCTCCACCATCTGCTTCTTGGCGGTGCCGAGCAGCGCCACCGGCGTTGCCGGATCGACGTGGAAATTGAGCGACTGCAACAGCTGCTGGGCCTGGATGTTCAGGGTGCGGAAGCGCGTCAGCAGCTTTTCATTGCCGAGCTCGATGTTCTGCGCGGCGGTCATGGTCGGCACCAGGCTGGTCTCCTGATAGACCATGCAGATACCGGCATCGAGCGCGTCGCGCGGCTGCTCGAAATTGGCGGGCTTGCCGTCGAGCAGATAGTCGCCGGAGGTGAGATTGATCGCGCCGGCGATCGCCTTGCACAGCGTCGACTTGCCGGCGCCGTTCTCGCCGACCAGCGCATGCACCTCGCCGGGATAGAGATCGAAATTGACGTCCTCGATGGCGTGGACACCGCCATAGATCTTGGAGCCGTTGCTGATCTGCAGCACCGGCTCGCGGGTTGCGGACTGGGTCGGGGTCACGGACTGCGTCACACCGTCATTCATCGCAGCTCTCCCGTGTAGCGTAGCAGCCGTCCGGCGCCGCGCGCCGCGATCACGATGCCGGAGGGCGTCGCGCAGGCCGCGGTGATGCCGTGGAAGCGGCCGCCGGCGCGGCTGTGCAGGCTGTCGCTGGCCTCGCCTTCGGCATCGAGATGCACGAGCAGGCCGTAGGAGCGCGGCGGCGCCCATGGCTTCTGGATGCCGAGCGCCTTGACGCTGCCGATCTGCATCGGCTCCAGGCAATCGCTGCCGCCGACCAGTGCCGGCGCCACCCAGTAATCAGGCGGCATCGACGCCATCATCTCCTCGCGGAAGTCGTCTTCCTTGAGCACGAACTCGATCAGATGCGTGCGGCGCGCGAACACGCCGAGCAGCAGCCCGCCATGACCATCCGGACGCAGCCGCGCCGGATAGCCCGGCATGTTGGTGGCGACGGTCTCGCGCGGGCCAAGTCCGCCCGCAGCGAGCGCGAACCGGCTGAGGCGGTGCGCCCAGCTCTCGGTGAGCCACAGGTTGCTGCCGTCGGCGGAGACCATCACGCCATAAGGATATGGCAGGTCGCGCAGCAGAACCTGCGGATTGTCGAGGCCGGTGCCGCAACCGATCAGGCGGCCATTGGCGCGCTTCTCCATCAGATCGTGCCGCCACTCGCTCGGGCGGCGGCCGATGCTGCCTTCGACCGCATAGATGCGGCCATCGGGCGCCGCCGTCACCGACAACAGCCCCGTGAGCGCGCTCCCGCCGACGGCATCCAGCCAGCGCGGCACGGGCTTCGCAGGATCGATCGCGGCAAGCCCCCTGCCCGCGACGCAGACCAGCAGGCGGCCGTCCGGATGCAACGCAAGCCCGCCGGCATCATCATCGAACTCGGCGACAACCGTGCGGGCCGAGAAATCCGCTCCGTTGAGCTTCAAGACCTGGCGGCCGGCAGAGACATAGACCGCACCGTCACCGGCGGCGATGACGTCGTCGACGCCCGGCAGCGGCTCGCCGATCGGCACGGCGGTGTCGAGCCGGTCGTTCGGGCTCATCGCACCGTCGAGCGGGGGGATCGCGTTCTGGCCGCCGTCGCGGTCGATGACGCTGCGGATGTCGCGCAGCAGATGATCGAAAAATCCCATTACGTCGTCACCCTGCTTTTGGCGCCCCAATAGGCATCGTAACCGGTCCAGTTGTCGTCGACGCCGTCGAGCCTGATGCGGCCGATCCGGTTGTTCTCGAGCCCGCCGAGATAGAGATAGCCCTGATGCTCGCGCATCGAGGTCAGCGTCGAGTGCGAGATGCCGGTCGGATCCCACCACGATTCCAGTGCCTCGCCCTGCTCGTTGAACTTCAGCACGCAGCCATGGTTGAGCGCGGGCGCCAGCCACTCGTCGGTCGGCACCTGCTTGACCATGCGCAGGCGGAAACCGGGCTTTCGCGCAGCAAGGTCGAAGGTCGGCGTGCGGATCCCGACCAGCGCCAGCCAGTAGGTACCGTCGGAGGCGCGGTTGATGTTGTCGGGGTTGCCCGGCAACTCGTCCATCAGCACTTCGGTCTTGCCCTTGTTCGGCCCCTCGATCCAGTGGCGAAACACCTTGCACAGCGAGGTCGACGCGATCAGGATCGACTTGCCGTCATGGGAGACGCAGATCCCGTTCGGGAAATAGAAGTGGTTGATCACCGTGCGCGTGGTCTTGGTCGCCGGATCGTAGCAGACCACGCGGCCGTTCGGCCGGCCCTCGAGGATGTCGAGGGTGTTGGTGGTCATCTCGTAGCGCGTGGTGCAGTCGCTGAAATAGATCTTGCCGTCGGGCGCGATGTCGAGATCGTCGGCCATGCGCAGGCGGCTGTCGTCGTTCAGCTTGTACCAGGTGCGGTTGGTCTCGTCGGTGACCTTGAAAATGCGGCCGTCGGGCGCGACGCCGTAGACGCCCATGCCGGCGACCGCGACGATCAGGTTCTCGTCGCGATCGAACTGCATGCCGAGCGGCCGGCCGCCGATATGGGCGAACACCTCGCGGGTCTTGAAGTCCGGCCCGGAGAAGCGGATCACATTGCCGTCGCGGGTCGAGCCGTACAGCCGGCCCTGGCGATCGAGGATGACGTCCTCGGGCCCCTCGACCTGGTCGACGCCGATCGCCTGCGCGTTGATCAGCCGGTCGTTCTGCGCATAGGGCGAGGACGCGCCGGGCTGCACCGCGGGCGCGGACGCGAGCGGCACGAAGGCCGGATTGACATAGATCTTCTGGATCGCCTTGCCGCGGTTCTTCGACCATTTGACGTCGATGCCGACGGCGGCGAGCAGGATCATGCCGGTCACCGCCGAGGTGACGTAGCCCGGGATACCCATGCGCACGAGGCCGTTGATCAAAAGGAAGATGATCAACGCGCCGATCATCGCCCGCCACACTGTGCCCTTGCCGCCGGCCAGCGACACGCCGCCGAGCACCACGGCGGTCAGCGCCTGGAATTCCCACCCCACGCCGGTGGTGGAATCCGTCGAGGCCTGCCGTGCCGCATAGAAGATACCGCTCGCCGCGCACAGCGTGCCCGACAGCACGTAGGTCATGAACAGCATCAACCGGACGCGGATGCCGGCATGACGCGCCGCCTTGCGGCTGGCGCCGATCGCGGTGAGATGCCAGCCATAGCGCGAACGCGACAGGAAGATGTGGCAGATCAAAAGCACCACGAACAGCGTCGCGGCATTGACGGGGATGCCGAGCACGCTGCCGCCGCCGATGAAATCCCAGGCGTCGCTCTCGACCGAGTTGGTCGCGAACACCTGCGCATAGCTGGTGTTGAGCAGATTGACCGAGGCACGCAGGATGATCAGCGTCACCAGCGTGGTCAGGAACGGCCGCGTCTTCAGGAAGCCGATCAAAAAGCCGTTGATGCTCCCGAGCAGCGCGCCGACGAGGAGCGTCGCCGGCACCGCAAGGCCGACCGGCCATTCGCGCACCAGCAGGAAGTACAGCGCCGCGAAATTGCACAGCGCGAAGATCGCGCCGACCGAAAGGTCGATGCCACCGGTGACGAGGCAGAAGCCCATCGCGAGCGCAACGAAGCCGAATTCGGCGAACAGCCGCAGCAGCGAGACCGAGTTCTGCACCGAGGCGTAGTCGGGAATGGTGAGCGCGAAATACGCCCACAGCCCGATCATCACGGTGAAGGGAACAACCGGCTCGAACCACTGTTTCAGCAACAGCTCCGACAGCAGGAGCCGGGGTGAAAACCGCCGCACCGATGCGGCAAAGGAATCAACTGCCATCGACATCGCCAAAGCACTCCCTGATCCGGTTTCAACGTTTCCGGATTCTGACCCGTGATACAGCCGGCGCGGGAATGCCCCCCGCGCCGGCTGTCTCGCGCCTTGTTAGTTTTTCTTGGGTAGCGCGAAGCAGGTGCCGCCGAGCGAGGCGTTCGACTTATCGATCCAGATCGGCCGCGTGTAATAGGACAGGTTTTTCGTGCCGGGCTTGTCGCCGGACATCAGCAGCGTCTCGGCTGCGAACATCAGGTCGTGGCCCTGCTCGGTCGCCTTGTAGCTGAGGAACTTGCTGAAGTTCCCGGAAGTGACCTGGTCGCAATCGAGCTGCGAGCCCTCGCCCGAGGCGAACACCTTCACGTCGTCGATCTTGCCGGCATTGCGGATCGCCTGCGCGGCGCCCGACTCCATGATGCCCCAGAAGCCGATCGAGGCGCAGAGATCGGGATGCTGCTGGATCACGGTGGCGGTGATGTTGAGCGCAGTGTTGGCATCCCAGTTCGCCGCCTGGTTCGACACCACCTTGATGTTGGGATCCTTGTTCAGGACCTCCATGATGGCACCGACCTGGTCGACGCTGGCGGCTGCGGTCAATTCGCCCTGCACGATCTGCACCTTGCCGGATTTGCCGGAGCCGGTGCCGCAGGCCTTGACGGCTTCGTTCGCGAGCATCCTGCCGATCTCGCGCCAGTCGACGCCGACAAAGGCACCGGACTTGTAGTTCGAGGCCATATTGACCTGGATCACATGCGTGCCCTGGCTTTCGGCGCGCTTCAGGTCCTTCATCAAGAGCGTCACGCTCGGATTCTGCACGATCAGGACGTCGGGCTTCTGGTCGACCAGCGCGGTCAGCGCCTGCTGCATGGCGGATGGATTGTTGTTGGGATCGCGCACGATGTATTTCATGCCGCGCCACTCGGCCTCTTCCTGCACCACGCGGCCCCATTCGTCGGACAGCGGCACGCCGAGCGCGATCGGCAGATAGGCGATGGTCTTGCCCTGCAGCGACTTGTCGTAGGCGGTGCGCAGCTCGCGCCCGGCCTTGGTACCTTCCTCCTGTGCCGATGCCGCGAACGGCATCCCGGCGAGCGTCACTCCGGCGAGCAGGATCGTCCAGAACTTGGTCGTCTTCATCGTCTCCTCCACACAAAATTCTTTTGATTGATTGGATTTCTTTTTGATTGGCGCGGCGCGCTCAGTCGCCTTGTTTCAGTCTCCTTGCCGCGCGGTCTCCTCGTCGCGGGGATGCAGCCAGTTGTCGAGCACGATCGCGGCCAGCAGCACCACGCCCTTGATGATGTTCTGCACCTCGCTGTTGACGTCCATGATGGTGAAGGCGTTGAGCAGCGTGCCGATCAGGACGCAGCCGACCACGACGCTGAACACGCTGCCGCGGCCGCCGATCAGGCTGATGCCGCCGATCACGACGACCAGCACGACGTCGAAGATCATTGTCCCTTGCGTGATCGCCATCTGCATGCTGCCCGTGGTGCCGACCCAGACCAGGCCCGCAATCCAGGCGAGCAGCGCAACCAAGACGTGCTCCAGCACGATCAGTGGACGCAGCGGAATGCCGGTCAGCCGCGCGGCCTCCGGATTGTCGCCCTGCGAATAGATGAATCGGCCGATCGAGGTGCGCGACAGGAACAGGTGCATCGCGATCGCGCAGACCGCGAACACCAGGATCGGAACCGGGATGCCGAACAGCCGCCCGGCGCCGAGATACATCAGGCCCGGCGCATCCTTCGGCGCGTAGACCACCCAGGCCGGCGCGATCCAGAAGGCGAGACCATAGATCACGAAGCCGGCGGCCAGCGTCACGAACAGCGCCGGCGCCTCCACGAAGGCGACCATGACGCCGTTGACGACGCCGATCAGCACCGCAATGGCCAGCGCCAGCAGCACTGCCGTGAAAACAGGCATGCCGTTCTGCATGTAGATCAGGGCGATCGCCCAGGAACCCGCCATGATCGCGACCTCGGAGAGGTCGATGCCGCGGCTGATCACGATCAGCCCCATGCCGAGGCCGAGCACGCCAAGGATGGAAATACTGCGCAACAGATTCAGGAGATTGGAAACGCTGGCAAAACCGTTCAGGGTCAGGCCGAACACGACCAGAAGCGCGATCGTGATCAGGAGCACGATCTGCTCCTGGCTCGGTTTTGCGAACATTGTGCCCGATCGAGATGATGCCGCAGGGACAGCAACGCCGCGCGATGGCGATTGCACGCTCATCGTTTCCTCCAGGTATTATTTTGCTTGAGACTTTAAGAGCGCCAACTCATATTCGTCAAATGCATTCGGCGGATACGAATTGATTATTTACATGCATGTGCGCGATATCGATCTGAACCTGTTCGTCGTGTTCGACGCGATTTACACCGAGGGCGGCGTCAGCCGCGCCTGCTTCCGCCTCAATTTGACCCAGCCCGCGGTGAGCCATGCGCTGAGCCGGCTGCGCGCGATGTTCAACGATCCGCTGTTCGTGCGCCGCCATCACGTGATGACGCCGACCCCGCTGGCGCGCCAGATCATCACCACCGTGCGCCAGGCGCTCAACGGCCTGGAGACGACCCTGACCCACACCGACCGCTTCGATCCGGCCAGGACGCCGAAGCGCTTCGTGATCGGCCTGCGCAACAATCTCGAGGCGCCGATGCTGAGTGCGCTGGTCAACCGCATCAGCGCCGTCGCGCCGCTGGTCGAGATCGCGACCGTGCGCAGCGAGCGCAACAATCTGGAGCGGGAGCTTGCCGCCGGCACGCTGGATGTCGCGATCGACACGCTGCTGCCGCTCTCCACCGAGGTGCGGCGCGAGCAGATCCTGACCGAGCATATCGCCGTGTTCGCCCGGCGCGGCCATCCCGAGCTCGGCACGCGGCTCGACAAGAAGGCGTACCTGCGCCTGGAACACGTCTGCGTGACATCGCGGCGCAGCGGCCTGTCGTTCGAGGACTTCCAGTTCCAGCGGCTCGGCCTGACGCGCACCGTTCGCCTGACCTGCCAGAACTTCGCGACCGCCTGCCATGTCGTGAGCCGCAGCAACATGCTGCTGACGGCGTCGGAGAGCGCCGCCTCCGTGCTGGAGAATCCCGGGCTGTTGCAGTGCTTCCCCTGCCCGTTCCCAATCAGCCCGCACGTCAATTATCTCTATTGGCATGCCACCGCGGAGGGCGACACCACCAATCAATGGCTGCGCGAGCAGCTGCGCGCCGCCGCCGCGTTGCTCGCCGGCAGCCGTTTCAGCAAGAAGAACCGCCGCGCGGCCAAGGCGCGCCCCAAGGTGGGCATCCCGGCGCCGACCAGCCTCGCCGCGGAATGAGAGCGCCTCGAGCGCCGCAACAAGCAATCATGCGGCAGCCTGCGGCCGCGTATCCTCGCGACGGAGATGGCGCCGCGCCCAGGCGGCCACCTCCTCTATTGTCGCCCGCGTCTCGGGCAGGAACGGAAAGATCGGGTAGACATGGACTGAGTCCTCAACCACCCGCAGCGTCACCTCGACCCCGGCCTGCTCCGCGCGCTCGGCCAGCCGTGTGGTATCGCTGAGCAGCACCTCGCCCCGGCTCGCGGTCAGGAACAGCGGCGGCAGGCCGGTAAGATCGCCGAACAGCGGCGACACCAGCGGATCGGTCGGCTCGTGCCCCTGGAAGTAGGACGCCCCCATGAACGTGAGCAGATCGCGGTTGGCGGCAGGATCGTCGCCATTGAACTGGCGGATCGTGGGGCCCGACAATGTCAAATCGGCGAACGGCGCCGCGGCCAGGATCGCCGCCGGCAGCGGATCGCCGGCATTGCGGAGCGCCAGCACCATTGCAACGGCAAGGCCGCCGCCCGCGGATTCGCCGGAGACCATGATCGAGCCCGCAGGAATGCCGCGCGCCAGCAATGCGCGATAGGTGGCCACCGCGTCGTCGAGCGCGGCCGGATAGGGATGCTCCGGTGCGAGCCGGTAATCGACGGTGTAGCAGATTCCCTCTACCGCAGCCGCAAGCCGGCTTGCGTATTCCAACGAACCCCTGGCGGACCCGATCAGATAGCCGCCGCCGTGAAAGTGCAGCACGACTTTGCCACCCTGCGCGTCCGGAGCCGCGACGCGCCAAGCCTTGACGTCGCCAAGCTCGTCCTCCACCGCGGCCGCGCCTTCGGGCAGCGGAAAGTTGGTCACGAGGAAACGGTCATAGGCCTCGCGCAACCCGTCATGACCACGTGCGACATCTTCAGGCTGGAACGCATACTTCCAAAGGTCGAACGCGCGCTGCGCTTCCGGACGCTGCAAGCGCTTGCCTTCGCGCAGGCCGGTGACATTGAGCACTTCACCGGGCGGCCCTTCGGTGGCCTTGACCACATCATAGTCCCACGCGAGGCCCCAGCTGGTCTCCGCCAGCGGATCGATGCGCGCCATGCCCTTCCAGCGGTGGTTGCGGTGGCGCAGGCGATCGGCATCGGTCTCGTGCATCAGCTTGACCACCGCACGCGCACCGGCCTGGATCTGCGTCGTGCGCGGCAGCCGCCGCTGCTCATACTCCTTCAGCGCGCCCGGGACATCGCTCTGCCGTCGCGAGAGCACGCGCGCAAGCGTCCAGCCATCCTCGATGCTCTGGCCGGCACCGGCGGCAAGAAACGGCACCATCGGGTGAGCCGCGTCGCCGAGCAGCGTGATGCGTCCGGAGCTCCAGCAATCGATCGGATCGCGATAATACATGCCGGTGATGAATGCGCTCTGGCATTGCTCGAGCATTTTTCGCGCACGCGGCTCGGCGTCATTGAAGGAGCCCAGCAGCTCGGAAATGTCGCCGGTCTCGTCCCAGGATTCCCGTGTCACCTCGTGCGCAGGCACCGAGGCGAGGATGCTGTAGAGATTTTTCGGCCGCACCCAATAGGTGATCAGCGTCCGGCCGGGGCCGAACCAGTAATTGCCACGCTCCTCCAGGTCGAGGCCTTCGATCCGCTCGGCCGGAATCAGCGAGCGCCACATCAGAATGTTGGCAAAGTGCTTCTCCTCCCGGCCGCGCAGATGCTGCCGTACCACCGAATGGATGCCGTCGCATCCGATCAGCACGTCACCGCGCACGGTCTCGCCATTTGCGAGCTTTACCTCGACGCCGTCGGCGTCCTGTGAGACCGCCACGCAGCGGGCATCAAGCCGTCTGGCTTCCGGCGGCACCGCGTCGGAAAGGATCTGAACCAGATCGGCGCGATGGATATTGTACATCGGCGCGCCATAGCGCCTGGCGGCCTCATCGCCCAGCGGAGCCTGGTAGAGCATCTTGCCGGTGCGCAGGTCGCGGTAGTCATAGGATTGCGGCTTGACGCCAACGCTGCGAATGGCGGCCTCCAATCCAAGCTCGCGCAACACGATCGCCGCATTGGCGGCAATCTGGATGCCGGCGCCGATTTCGCTCAATGCCCTGGCCTGCTCGAGCACGAGAACGTCAATGCCTTGATGACGCAGCGCAATCGCTGTAGTCAGTCCACCGATGCCGCCGCCCACGATGAGTACACGCATGACCTGCTTCCTCTCCGAGTCCGAATTAAGCGATTTCACTTAATTAATCCAGGATCAGTTCGCATGTCAAGCAGGCGGAAGGGCACGCGCGCGACGTCGGAAGAGACGCGGAACCAGATCAAGGCGGCCGCGCAAATGCTGTTTGCCCGCCATGGGGTCGACGCCGTGACCGTGCAGCAGATCGTCGACGCAGCCGGACAGCGCAACAACGCCGCGCTGCACTATCATTTCCGGTCCAAGGAAGAGCTGATCCGGCAGATGGTCGTCGACGGCGCGACTGTGCTCGAAGAGCGGCGGCGTGACATGCTTGGCGAGATCGAGGCGCGCGGCGGACCGAAAACCATTCGCGAGCTGATCGTGGTGCTGGTCATGCCCGTGATCGAACTCGGTGACGACGAGCGATGGCGCGGATATATCCGCTTCACCTCGAACCTGCAGGCCTCCGATCCCAAGGCGTTGCGTGAGGCGCTGAACGGCCGCTGGAATGCCAGCTATATCGAATGCTTCAATCAGCTGAAGCAGATGCTGCAACTCCCGGCGCCGATCGTCGAACAGCGGCTCTCGATCCTCGCCATCTACGCCAACGCGATCCTGTCCGCCCACGAAGCTGCACTCGAGTTGCGCAACACCAAAAGCAGCCGGCTATGGGGCCAGCCCTTCACGATCGAGAATATTCTCGACACGCTTGAAGCCACGCTGACTTGCCCGGCTTCAAAAAGCGTCCTGTCCAAGCTGCCGGAGAGTTGACCGGATCATTCCGGCCACGCCCAGGGCCGCGGTCTGGCTTGCGACAGCCGCCGGAGCGGCGCTTCGCTCACAGTCCGCTCAGGCCGCTATCCACCGCGAGCGTCTGCGCCGTGACGTAGACGCTCTCATCCGACATGAAGAACAGCACCGCATAGGCGATCTCCCACGCCGTCGCCTGGCGGCCGAACGGAACCTGCCCCTTGCCGCGCGACGGCCGTCCCGCGCCGGCCTCGCGGCCGTTCGGGGTGTCGACCAAGCCGGGATAGACCAGGTTGGCGCGGATGCCGCGCTGCGCGCCGGTATGCGCGATGTTGCGCATCAGGCCGCCGAGCGCCGCTTTGGAAGAATCATAGACCGCCATCTGCGATCCCGCCTTCAGCGCCGCGATCGAGGAGATGAAGACGATCGAGCCGCCATCGGCGAACTTCGGCAAGGCGGCGCGGCAGCACAGCATCGGGCCGCGGACATTGACGTCGTAGATCCTGTTCCATTCCTCCGCGCTGACATTGTCGAGCCCGGTCTTGCCGAAGGTGCCGATGTTGAGCACCATGCCGTCGAGCCCGCCCATGGCGTGATGCGCCTCGGCGATCATCCTGACGACATCAGCCTCCCTGGTGACGTCGGCAGCGATCGCGAAAGCGCGACCGCCGTCAGCCGCGATGCGCGCGACCGTATCCTCGGCGGAGCCACGGTTGAGGTCGGCGACCGCGACATGCGCGCCCTCGCGCGCGAACAGCAGGCTCATGGCGCGGCCGTTGCCGATCGGGTCGGTCGCGGCATCGAACACGCGCTGACCGCCGCCGACCACCAGGATGCGGCGGCCGTTGAGGCGTCCCCTGCCCGGCGCCATGCCCGAGGACTCCGCGCTCAGCGGACGGACATAGCGCTCCGGCTTCGTGTCTTGCTTGGCCGCTTGCGAAGTCTCCGACATCCCATCAACCCCGCTTCTTGCCGCCCTCATAGACGGCCATGCCGGCGGCCGGATCGAGATCGGTCTCGGTCGCCTCCGTCAGCCGCGCCATCATCATGTAGAAGCCGAGCGTGACGATCGCCTCGACGATCTCCTGATCGCTGAAATGCTCGCGCATAGCGGCAAAGGCTGCATCGCCGACGCGGACCTTCTCGACCACCTCGCGGCCGAAGCCGAGTAGCGCACGCTCGGCCGCATTGAGCGCGGCATCGTCGTATCTGCCGCGCTCGACGGCATCGATCTGCGCTTGCGTAACGCCGACGCCGAGCGCGATCGGCACATGCTGCCGCCACTCATAGGCGCCGCCCTCGAGCTGCGCGGCCTGCAGGATCAGGAGCTCGCGGTTGACCGCCGACAGCTTCTGCTTGTGCAGGATCGAATTGCCGAGCCGCATCAGGGGCATCGCATTGGCCTCCGCATGGGCCATCATGCGGAAGATGTTGAGCTTGACCGGCATGCGGTCGAACGCCGCGCGGATGTCGCCGCTCGTGGTATCCGGATCAATCAGAGGCAGCCTTGCCACGCGTCTCTCCCTTGTTCGTTGTTCTTGCCGTTCGTGCGTCCACCTAATGCACTGGGCTAACCGATATCAAGCCGACCGGGCCGGATTGCCCGAATAGTGGGGTTCAGCCATGCGGTTCCGCGCTTGAATCGGCTGCTGCGGGCGGGCATAAGGACTGCCATCTCCCCTAAAAAATGACCTTAGCCCAAGGATTTACGATGCCCGCCTATCGCTCCCGCACCACCACCCACGGCCGCAACATGGCGGGTGCACGCGGCCTGTGGCGCGCCACCGGCATGAAGAACGAGGATTTCGGCAAGCCGATCATCGCGGTGGTCAACTCCTTCACCCAGTTCGTGCCCGGCCACGTCCATCTGCAGAATCTCGGCCAGCTCGTCGCACGCGAGATCGAGAAGGCCGGCGGCGTCGCCAAGGAATTCAACACCATTGCGGTCGATGACGGCATCGCGATGGGCCATGACGGCATGCTTTACAGCCTGCCCTCGCGCGAGCTGATCGCTGACAGCGTCGAATACATGGTCAACGCGCACTGCGCCGACGCGATGGTCTGCATCTCCAACTGCGACAAGATCACCCCCGGCATGCTGATGGCGACGCTGCGCCTCAACATCCCGACCGTGTTCGTCTCGGGCGGTCCGATGGAATCCGGCAAGATCCTGCTCAAGGGCAAGAAGCGCGCGGTCGACCTGATCGACGCGATGGTTGCCGCGGCCGACTCCAACGTGTCGGACGAAGAGGTCGAGGTGATCGAGCGCTCGGCCTGCCCGACCTGCGGCTCCTGCTCCGGCATGTTCACCGCGAATTCGATGAACTGCCTGACCGAGGCGCTCGGCCTCGCGCTGCCCGGCAACGGCTCGGTGCTGGCGACGCACGCCGACCGCAAGAGCCTGTTCGTCGAGGCCGGCCATCTGATCGTCGATCTCGCCCGCCGCTATTACGAGCAGGACGACGCCAAGGTGCTGCCGCGCAACATCGCGAATTTCAAGTCGTTCGAGAACGCGATGACGCTCGACATCGCGATGGGCGGTTCGACCAACACCGTGCTGCATCTGCTCGCCGCCGCGCGCGAGGGCGAAGTGCCGTTCACGATGGCCGACATCGACCGGCTGTCGCGCAAGGTGCCGGTACTGTGCAAGGTCGCGCCCTCGGTGCAGGACGTCCACATGGAGGACGTGCATCACGCCGGCGGCATCATGGCGATCCTCGGCGAGCTCGACCGCGCCAGGCTGCTCACGACCGACGGACCGACCGTGCACGCCGCGACGCTGGACGACGCGCTGAACCGCTGGGACGTGGTGCGGACCACGAGCGACAAGGTGCGTAATTTCTACCGCGCCGCGCCGGGCGGCGTCCCGACCCAGGAAGCCTTCAGCCAGGACCGCCGTTTCGACGACGTCGATGTCGATCGCGCCGAGGGCGTCATTCGCAACGCCGAGCACGCCTATTCCAAGGACGGCGGCCTCGCGGTGCTGTTCGGCAATTTGGCTGAAGACGGCTGCATCGTGAAGACCGCCGGCGTCGATCAGAGCATCCTGAAATTCTCGGGCCCGGCTCGCATCTTCGAGAGCCAGGACGCCTCGGTCGACGCCATCCTGACCAACAAGGTGAAGGCCGGCGATGTCGTGCTGATCCGCTATGAAGGTCCGCGTGGCGGCCCGGGCATGCAGGAGATGCTCTATCCGACCAGCTATCTGAAGTCGAAGGGCCTCGGAAAGGCCTGCGCGCTGATCACCGACGGTCGCTTCTCCGGCGGATCGTCGGGCCTGTCGATCGGCCACGTCTCGCCGGAAGCCGCCGAAGGCGGCCTGATCGGCCTCGTCGAGGAAGGCGACATGATCGAATTCGACATCCCGAACCGCAAGGTCAACCTCAAGGTCGACGATGCCGAGCTGAAGCGCCGCCGCACGGCGATGGAGGCCAAGGGCAACGCGGCGTGGAAGCCGGCCGCGCCGCGCAAGCGCGCCGTCTCGACCGCGCTCAAGGCCTATGCGGCGTTCGCAAGCAGCGCGGCAAAGGGTGCCGTGCGCATCCTGCCGGAGTAATCGGCCAACCGCTGCCGAGTGCGAAGCGGATACCGGTTCGCGTGAAGAAAACGCCTCAAAACAAAAATCCAGAGCCCCGTTCCGATTCAATCGGAACGGGGCTCTGGATGCGTCAGGTCACTTGCAAATCGGCCGCTTCGATCCGGATGCGGTCGGCATGCAATGACCAGTCGCAGAGCGCCTGTTCCTGACAGAATATGAGCTTGGCCATCTCGGTGGCCTGGCCTTCGCTCAAGGCGTCGACCTCGAGTTCGCCCTGGCAAACCTCGCGCTGGCGGCCGTTGCCGCCGAGCACGTCCTTCATGAACTGAACGACGAAGCGTGACATGGAAACCCTCCCTGCTGCGCCGGCAGAGCCCGGGGGTACCACGTTAGCACTAACGCGAAATGGTGTTGAGTTAATTCAGCGCGCGCGGATGCGACGCTTCGCAGCGGTGGAAAACTACGCGCCGGCCTGCGGCAGGCTGGCAGCGGCGATCGCGACGATCTGCGCAATGCGGCGGCCGATCCTGGCGGGCGCGTTGCGGAGCAGTGACTGGACCTGTCGCATGACATTTCTTCCTTCCGTGCCCGGAACGGCCGGGCACAAAGGGAAAATGGCGATATCGGGCTAAGCCGTCGATATCTCGGGGAAAATAGCAACGGACGCGTTGTGAGGTGGTGCTTTGGCAGTGGGTTTATTGCCTCGATCGAGGCTACGACGAAGGAGATTTTCTCCGGTGTTTTCGCGCGAGCAACAACACTCGCAGGCTGGCCATTTGCGTGAGGGACGCACTACCGAAGCAGTTCCGCCCTTGCGGTATCTCTCTCCGCAAGGCCGGGCGCTTGCACGATTTCTGAATATTGGAAATGTACCCTTGAGTTGCCCGACGCGTCAAGTTGCCTGGTCGAACTGCCGGCAGCCGCCAGCTCCTTTGCATGGGGTTGTTTTCGATATTTGGCCGCGCGCAGCCGCGGCCTCGCAATGGGGAGGCCTGACCAGCGTGCTCACCTCACCTGGCTGACTTCATCGTTGACAGCAATGATCGTCGACCTACCCCGGCATAAACCCGAACGCCTTCTCGAACCGCTTCACGTAAACCGGCCAGACCTCGGGATTGATGATGCGCGGCGGGCGCTTGCCGTCGAGTGCATCGAGGATCTGCTCGGCTGCGATGCGGCCCATGTTGATGCGCGCCTCGCGGGTGACGCCGGCGGTGTGCGGGCTCGCCAGCACGTTGTCGAACCGCAAGAGCGGATGATCCGGCGGCGGCGGCTCCTTGGCCCAGACGTCGAGGCCGGCGCCGGCGATGCGCTTTTCGCGCAATGCCTCTTCCAGTGCCTTCTCGTCATGAATGAAGCCGCGCGCGGTGGTGACGAAATAGGCGTGCGGCTGCATCAGCGCGAATTCGCGCGCGCCGATCATGCCTCGGCTCTTGCCGTCCAGCGGACAGGAGATCGAGACGAAGTCCGCGCGACGCAGGAGATCGTCGAGCTCGACCTTCTCCCCGCCCCGCTTCGCCATCTCCTCCGCCGTGAGATATGGATCGTAGGCGATCGCCTTCATGTGCAGCAGCCCCTTGCACAGCTCGGCGATGCGGCGGCCGACATTGCCGAGGCCGACGATGCCGACGGTCTTCCCGTTCAGCTCATTGCCGATCAGGTCGTTGCGGTTGACGTTGGCCTCGCGCCGCAGCCTGCGGTCGGACTGGATGATCCGCTTCGACAGCGTCAGCATCATGCCGAGCGCGTGCTCGGCGACCGAGTTGGCGTTGCCGCCGGACTGGTTGACCACGAGCACGCCCGCCACCGTGCAGGCATCGACGTCGACGGGATCGAACCCGGCGCCGTTCGACGAGACGATCAACAGGTTCGGCGCGCGCTTCAACAGCTCGGCATGGGCATGGAAATGCGGCGCCAGCTCATCGCGGGCGGCGCCGATCTGATAGGCATGCGCGTCCGCCAGAACGGGGGCGAATTGCGCCTCCGGCGTCTCGTTCTCCAGACGGTCGAGCCGGACATCCGGCCGCTTCTTCAGGATGTCGACGTAGATCTCGTGGGCGAGGTATTTGACGTAGAACACGCGCTTGTTGTTGACGGTCATGTGTTCGGGCAGCTTTCAGTTTGGGAAGCCATAGAGTCGTGCGGGATTGTCGACGAGGATGCGGTGTCGTGTCGCGGCGTCCGACGTCCACACCTGGAACAGCGTCAGCAGATGGCCGGCGTCGGGCATCTCACCCTCGACGCGCGGATGCGGCCAGTCGCCGCCCCATACGAGCTGTTCGGAATTGGCAGCGACCAGCGCCTCGTGGAACGGCCGCGCGTCCGGATAATCGGGCGCCCGCCGGCTCAGGCGATGCGCGCCCGAGAGCTTGGCCCAGCACCAGCCCTCGCCGACCGCGCGCAGCAGGCTCTGAAAGCCCGCGGTGTTGATCCCGGCGGCGGCATCGGTGCGGCCCATGTGGTCGACCACGATCGGCAGGCCCAGCGCCTTCAGTGTCGGGAGCGTGTCAGGCAAATCCTTCACGTCGATCCAGAGCTGCAGATGCCAGCCGAGTTCGGCCATTACAGGCGCGTGCGTCTCGGCGACGCCGAGCGGAATGCCGCCGCGATAGTGCAACTGTCCGCCGCGGAAGAAATGGTTGAAGCGCAAGCCGCGGACGCCGAGCACATGCCATTGCCGCAGCGTGCCCGCCGCGACATCGGCATCGGCCACCGCGACGCCGCGCAGCCGCGCCGGCTCGCGCTGCAACGCATCCAGCATCGCCGAATTGTCGTGGCCATGCGCGCTGCCCTGCACCAGCACGCCGCGGGTGAAACCCAGTGCGTCGAGCATGCCGAGATAGGTCGCGAGCGGCGCGTCCGGCGGTGTGTAGCTGCGATCGCCGGCATAGGGAAAGCGGTCCGCCGGGCCGAACACATGCGCGTGGGTATCGCAGGCCTTTGGCGGCAACTTCTCTCTGGGCGGCGTCACCGGACGCGGCGGCAGGCAGGCGGGAATCTCTGATGCAGCCATCTTCCTACTCCGCCTTCATGCCGGCGGCCTTGATGATCGGGCCCCATTTGTCGTAGTCGGCCTTGATCTTGGCGACGAATTGTTCCGGCGTCGAGCCGATCGAAATCGCGCCGAGCTTGCCGAGACGCTCCTTCACGGCATCGGTGTTCACGGCCGCCACGAAATCGTGCGAGATCTTTGCGACGAGATCGGCGGGCATGTTGCCGGGTCCGAGCAGGCCCCACCACACCTCGGTGTCGTAGCCCGGCACGGCCTCCGACATGCTGGGCACGTCGGGCAGGAACGGCGCACGCGAGCCCGTCGTCACCGCCAGCGCGCGCACCGTGCCGGCCTGCAGCTGCCCGACCGATTCCGGCCCGTTGTTGAACGACATCGGAATCTGTCCGCCGAGCAGATCGTTGATCGCGGGCGCGCCGCCCTTGTAGGGGATCGGATTGAGATCGATCTTCGCAAGGCTGTTGAGCAGTTCGCCGGCCAGATGGGTCGAGGTGCCGTTGCCGGCATGGGCGAACGACAGGCTGCCGGGCTTCGCCTTCGCCGCGGCGATGACATCGCTGACCGACTTGTACGGTGAGTCCGCACGCACCAGCAGCACGTTGGGCGATGACGCCAGCAGCGAGATCGGCGAAAAATCCTTGAACGTGTCGTAGGGCAGTTTTGGATAGAGGAATGGATTGGTGGCGTGGCCGCTCGCCACCATGATCAGGTTGTAGCCATCGGGCGCGGAGCTTGCGATCGCCTGCGAGGCGATCACCCCGCCGGCGCCCGGCCGGTTCTCCACCACGATCGACTGCGTCCAGGTTTTCGACACGGCTTCGGCCAGCGTCCGCGTCAGCACGTCGACGCCGCCGCCGGGCGGATATGGGACGAGAATATGAACGGCCTTTGCCGGGTATGGCTGCGCGGACGCAAGACCGGCCACAAAAATGGCCGCTGCCGCAATGGCGGTCCGCCAGACCCATCCGGCCATCGACGCCTCCCGTCCCTTGATCGTTCCGTCGCTTTGTCGTTACCGCCTGTATCGCACGCCGGTCAGGCGCTGCGATGGCCGAATTGCGCAGATCGCGTTGCGACCGCGACATGTTGACAATCGTATAGTCAGCGTCAAGTTTCGAGCACCAAGCGGCCATCAGCGTCGCGCGAGAGGGAGAACAGGATGGCGGCCGCGGAACAAGCCTCGTCCAAGGATAAAGCCCAGTCAGCGACCACCTGGCACGGCATCGTGCTGCAGACGCTGAAGCGGAACGAGATCAAGCTGGTGCCCTATGTGCCCGACCGGGTGCTGACCACGCTGATCAAGGACCTGCACGCCGATTCGTATTTCACGACGTTTCCGACCGCGCGCGAGGAAGAGGCCGTCGGCATCGTCTCCGGCGCCTGGATGGCCGGCACGCGCGGCGCGGTGCTGATGCAGACCTCGGGCTTTGCCACGCTCGCCAACGTGCTGGCCTCGCTCGCGGTGCCCTACCAGATCCCGCTGATCATGTTCGTCTCCGAGCGCGGCACGCTCGGCGAGTTCAATTACGGCCAGGCACTGGTCTGCCGCACCATGCGCCCGGTGCTGGATTCGCTGGCAATGGAACATCACACCATCACCCGGCTCGACGAGCTCGAATTCATCGCCGACCGCTCGATCAAGCAGGCCGTCACCACCCAGGCGCCGGTGGCGCTGATCCTCTCGCCGCTGCTGACCGGCGGCAAGACCTTCGACAAGTGAGATCAGCCATGACCGACACACACGCGCGCAACACCAAGGTGATGAACCGCTTCGACCTCACCCAGCGCCTCGTCGCCGGGCTGAAGGACGAGGCCGTGATCGGCGGCATCGGCAACACCAATTTCGATCTCTGGGCCGCCGGCCACCGGCCACAGAATTTCTACATGCTGGGCAGCATGGGGCTGGCGTTCCCGATCGCGCTCGGCGTCGCGCTGGCGCAGCCGAAGCGCCGCGTGTTCGCGCTCGAAGGCGACGGCTCGCTCTTGATGCAGCTCGGCTGCCTCTCGACCATCGCGACGCTGGCGCCAAAGAACCTGACCATGGTGGTGATGGACAATGGCATCTACCAGATCACAGGCAGCCAGCCGACGCCGGCGGCAGGCCATACCGACATCGTCGCGGTCGCGCTCGCCAGCGGGATTGCGAGCAGCTCCTGGGCCGCCGACGAGGACGATTTCGAGCGGCTGATCGAGCAGTCCAAATCGGCAGCCGGCCCGACCCTGATCGGTGTCCGCATCGACGACAAGCCCGGCACCGGCACCACCCGCCGCGACCCCGTGCAGATCCGCGAGCGCTTCATGCACGGGATGGGAGTAAGGCAGCTGCTGTAAGCGAACTGCCGTCATTGCGAGCGAAGCGCAGCAATCCATCTCGCCGCGTATGTGGAGGCATGGATTGCTTCGTCGCTTCACTCCTCGCAATGACGACGGTCACTATTCCTCGCTACCTCAATTCAGCCGCAACTCGGTGACGTGCCGGGGATCCGGCGCGAGTTCGCCGCGCTCGACGCGCTTGACGATGTCGGTCAGCGCGGCGTTGGCATTGCAGGCGAGGCCGAGCTTCTCGCCCTCGCGCACCACGAAGCCGTTGAGGAATTCGATCTCGGTGCGGCGGCCCTTTTGCATGTCCTGGCCCATCGAGGGGCGCTGCGCCGATGAAGTGCGCTTGGCATCCTCGAAGCGCTGCTCGTCGCAGGCGCGCGTCGCGGCCTCGTCGCCCTCGCCGGCGCGGGCAATGGTCTCGGGCGGCAGATGCAGGATCTCTTCCAGCTGATAGCCGTGCGCCTGGCCGACGCGGATCGCCTCGCTGCCGAGCCGCGTCGAGAAGCGGCGCAGCGGTTCGCTTTGCAGCACCTCGAGGTCACCTTGGCGCTGTCGGAGAAGCCGACCAGCCGGCACACCTCCTCTGCCCGCGCGGTGATGCGGCCATGCACCTCGCCGGCGCGAAACACTGTGTGAGCGGCGCCACCCTTGCCGGCTCCGCGGTGGATGTGGCCGGGCTCGGGCAGGTTGACGGTGATGCTGCTCGCGATGCAGCCGAGCGTCTTGCCCCAGCCGACGATATTAGCAATCGCCTCCTCATTCATGCAGTTCTGCAACGACACGACGTAACCATCAGCGGCGAGATATTGCCGGATCAGCATGGTGGCCCAGGCCGTGTCGTAGGACTTCATGCAGACGAAGGCGATGTCGACCGGCTTTTCCTTTGCCAATTGCTGCGCGTCGGTGACATCAAGCGCGCGCACCGGCACCGAGAATTCGGCAACGTCCATCGCGTGCGTGACGCGCAATCCGTGCTTGCGCATGTGCTCGACATGCTCGGGCCAGGGATCGATGAAGGTGACGTCCTCACCCGCCTGCACCATATGCGCTCCGGCATAGCCGCCGACCGCACCCGCGCCGACGATCGCGATCTTCCGACCCATGTTTCCACCCTGCTCTTGATTGCGGCGGACGCTAGCTGCGTCCGCTTGTTGCGGGCCAGTCTAGAGGATCGAGCCGTCAGGCCAACCGGGCCCCTTATGAAAAAAGCGGGCCCGTGCCATGCGAAAATCCCCGCGAGCCATGAGCCCGCGAGGATCTTTGCAGTTGGAAATATCGGCGCGATCAGTCGATGATCTTGACGACCCGGCGGGTGCGCGGCTCCACAATCACGCGGCGATCATTGACAACGGCGTAGCGGTATTCGGTGTAGCGCGGCACCGGACGAAGCACGACGGTGTCAGGCAGCGGCTCGCCGACCACGACGCGCTCGCGCACCACAACCGACGGTTCGTCGCGCGGGATCGATGTGATCACCGCATTCGGAATCTCGAGGCCGGCGCCGACCGCAGCACCAACGGTGCCGCCGACGATCTCGCCAACCGGGCCCGCGATCTCGCCACCGGTCCGCGCACCGTTCGCGGCGCCCGCCGCAGTTGTGGACTGTGCGAAGGCCGAACCGGACACGAGCATCGACGCGGCGGCAACAAGGGAAACGGCAAAACGCTTGTTCATGATTCTCCTCCTCCGAGCTATGAGACGCCCCTTCAACATCGCAGGGAACGAGACGTTCCAGTTCCAACGTGACAACTTGCGCGCAAATTCCAGTTCCGCAGCAACTCGCTTCGGTTCCGGTTCAAATGAAAATGCCGCTCCGGATCGTGCCCGAAGCGGCATTCATCATTGGTTCAGATTCAGAGATGGTTCAGAGCAGGAGCGCGTTGCGCGCCGTTCATTCCGGCGGCTTTTGATCGGCTCGTCGTCTTGGCGTTCGCCGTCTTGGCGGCGGTGCGGCCGCCTGCTTGATGCGGATTCGCGTCGTCCCGCCCTTGGGCTGTTCGATCTCGAAGGCGTTTGTCCTGCGCACCAACTCGCTCAGGGTGCGGAAGCCGTAAGTCCTTTGATCGAAATCCGACGCCAGATTGGCAAGCTGCCGTCCGACCTCACCAAGCGTAACCCAGCCGTCTTCGCTGGCCATCTGGCCGATCACCTTCTTGAGGATGGGCGTGGCGGCGTCCGGCGGCTGCAACGGCTGGGGACGCACGGCCGCATCCTGATTGCTCGTCACGCCGCCGCGCAAATTCTCGGTGTAGACGAACCTGCGGCAGGCCTGCCGGAAGCTCTCCGGCGTCTTCTGCTCGCCGAACCCGAACACGTCGATGCCGTGCTCGCGGATGCGGGCGGCGAGCCGGGTGAAATCGCTGTCCGACGACACCAGGCAAAAGCCATCGAACCGACCGCTGTGCAGCAGGTCCATCGCGTCGATCACCAGGGTGATGTCGGATGCATTCTTGCCGGTCGTATAGGCGAATTGCTGCTGCGGGATGATGGCGTGCTTGGACAGAATGTCGGCCCAGCCCTTGGACCTCGGATTGGAGAAGTCACCATAGATGCGGCGCACGCTGGCCTCGCCGATCTTGGCGATCTCCTCGAACAGCCCATCGGCGATCCTTGCAGATGCATTGTCGGCGTCGATCAGGACCGCCAGACGGGGCGAACGGAGTTCGGAAGGCATGGCTTCTCTCTGCTGGGATGGGATGGATCAAGATTCCGCTGACGGCTCCGGAACCGACGCAGCCGTCGCATCGGAGCACATCGCGCGTCCCAAGCATAGGGGCGGTGGCATCGCCGGGACTATCGCGGCGAAAGCACCCTCGGGCGGTGTGGTCAGAGCACCTCGCCCATATCGATCGCGCGCCTGGCGAACTCGATGGCCTTCTCCGCGGTGATCGCATCCGCTGTCGTCGTCGCCTCGTCGCGCACCGACGGCGGAGACGCGATCCGGATCTTCTTGCCGTTCGACCGGCGGATCGTCGCGCGCCAGCGATCGACATCGCGCCGGTAGGCATCGATCACGAAATCCCGATAGGTGACGCCGCTCATGAGCGGCTGAAGGGACGCGGCTTCGAGACCGGCCGGCCGGCTTGCGACATCGCGCACCATCTCGACAATCATCTCGACGGCATGCTCACGCGCGGCGCCGGTCGCGTCCCTGAGCAGATAGCTCACCGCCGCGCCGATCTGCGCCCGTGCGCGATCGTCGCTCGCAAAATCCAAATCGACCTGAACTGACATGATGGGGAAAACGCCTCCTCCGGACCCAATATCGGATACCTCCAGGCATCCGGCACGTCGCAACCACGAGACCTTTAGTCGGCCCCCATTAAAACCGGATTATCGGACAGGCCCCGATTTCTCGGATGCCGTTAACCGGGCTTTGATGCCGCTTCGGAAGATGTCCGAAGCGGCATCGAACGTCGATCGGATCACAGCAGGCCAGCGCCGCGCGCCGATTTGTCCCCGGCCCTGTCCGGCGCGCAGGCCAACTCGCTCCCGCCAATTCGCGCGTGATCACCAATTGACATATCACTGCTATCCGTGTGACATTTTATGGAACAGGGCCGACAAGAGCCCGGCAACGTCCATCTGGGGAGGACAGCAATGACCATTTCCGACGTCACCGCAGCGGCCGGAAGCCGGGCTCCGGCCGCCGTCGCGCGCACCGCGCAGGCGCAGCAGGTCGCCGACATCGCGGCACGGCTCGAGCGCCTGCCGCTGACCTCCTATCAACGATGGATCTTCGGGATCATCGCAACCGCATGGTTCTTCGACAGCATGGACCTGGCCGCGCTGACCTTCGTGCTCGGCTCGATCCGCCAGACCTTCGGCCTGTCGACGGCGGAAACCGGGCTGCTGTCCAGCATGAGCTTCCTCGGCATGTTCGTCGGCGCCGCGTCCGCCGGCCTGCTGGCCGACCGTTTCGGCCGCGCCCGCGTCTTCCAGGTCAGCATGATCTTCTGGGGCTTGGGCAGCCTGTGCTGCGGTCTCTCGACGACGGCGACCGCGCTCGGCGCTTCCCGCCTGCTGCTCGGCTTCGGCATGGGCATGGAGTTTCCGGTCGCGCAGTCGATGGTCTCGGAGATCATGCCGGCCCGCAACCGCGGCCGCTACATCGCGTTCCTCGAAGGGTTTTGGCCGCTCGGCTTCATCGCTTCGGGCCTGCTGACCTACTTCGTGCTGCAGGCCGCCGACTGGCGCTGGGTCTTCATCCTGCAGGCGATCCCGGCCGTGTTCGTGCTCGTGGTGCGACGCTACGTTCCGGAATCGCCGCGCTGGCTCGCTTCCCACGGCTATTCCGAGCGGGCCGAAGCGACCGTGCGCGACATCGAGAGCAGGGTCCGGAATCGTCTCGGCAGCAAGGATCTGCCGCCGGTCGTACGCCAGGCCGCCGCTCCCACGTCCGAAGTGACCGGCCTGAGGACGCTGTTTTCGGGCATCTACGCCAAGCGGACCACGATGTTGTGGACCTTGTGGTTTTTCGCCCTGCTCGGCTTCTACGGTCTGACCACCTGGCTCGGCGCGCTGCTGCAGGCCAAGGGATTCCCGATCACCAAATCGGTGTTCTACACTATCCTGATCTCGCTCGCGGGCATCCCCGGCTTTCTGGTCTCGGCGTGGCTCGTCGAATCCTGGGGCCGCAAGGCGACACTGGTGATGAACCTGCTCTGCGGTGCGATCGCCTGCCACTTCTACGGCTCGGCGGCGGACCAGACCCAGCTCATCATGGCCGGCCTCTGCATGCAGTTCTTCCTGTTCGGCATGTGGTCGGCGCTCTACGCCTATACGCCTGAACTATATCCGACCCATGTCCGCGCCACCGGAACCGGTTTTGCCTCCGCGGTCGGCCGAATCGGTTCGCTGATCGGCCCCTATGTGATCGGCGTGATCCTGCCCGCGGCGGGACAGAGCGGCGTGTTCGCGCTCGGCGCCGGCGCGTTCGTGGTGGCGGCGCTGGCGGTGCTGTTGCTCGGCGAGGAAACCCGCGGCCGGACGCTGGAGAGCATTTCGCACTGATGATGCGCCGCTGTTCGCTGCACGCGACCGGATTCGGTGCAGCGCCGATCGAGCGGCCTTGTCAGTGCCAGCGGGGCGTGTGAGATATCTGCTGTACAGCAGCACCCAAGATCCCGATGGCAGATTCGAACAAGCGATCCAGCACGGTGCGCGCCCGCGCAGCAGGAAGCCGCCGGCCGGCGCGGCAATCGCCGGCCGCCGCCGGCAAGCCGCGCGCTGCCGCGCAGGCCCTGCTCCCGCAAGGCGACGTCACCCTCACCGATCGCGCCTATGCCGAGCTGGAAGAGCTGATCGTGACGCTGCAACTGCCACCCGGCACCGCGCTGTCCGAGCTCGTGCTCGCCAAGCGGCTCGACATCGGCCGCACCCCGATCCGCGAGGCGTTGCAGCGGCTGTCGCGGGATGGACTCGTCAACATCCTGGCCCGTCGCGGCGTGCTGGTGTCCGAGATCGACCTGCGGGCCCAGCTACGCCTGCTCGAGGTGCGCCGCGAGCTGGAACGGCTGATGGCGCGCGGCGCCGCCGAGCGCGCCACCAGCGAGCAGCGCGCGCAGTTCTCCGAGATAGCCGCCGGCATGCGGCGTGCGGCGGAAAAGTCCGACGATCTGCTGTTCATGCGCCTGGATCACCAGTTCAACACACTGATCTCGGCGGCGTCGCGCAACGAGTTCGCCTCCCGCGCCATGGGCCTGATGCACGGCCTGTCGCGCCGATTCTGGTACCAGCATTACAAGGAGGCGGCCGACCTGCCGCTCGCAGCGCGGCTGCATGCCGACGTCGCCGAAGCCGTCGCGGAGCGCCGCGTCGACGCCGCGGGCGCGGCCTCTGACAGCCTGATCGACTACATCGAAAGCTTTGCGCGTTCGACGCTGTAAGGACTTTCAGAGCTCAACGATCGTGCGGATCGAGCGGCCGCGCCGCAACGCCTCGAAGCCGTCATTGATGCCGTCGAGGCTGCAGCGGCCGGTGATCAGCTCGTCTAGCTTGAGCCGGCCGTCGAGATAGGCCTGCGCCAGCAACGGAAAGTCGCGCCGTGGCCGCGCGCCGCCGTAGCTCGAGCGGCGAAATCGCTTCTCGCCCATCAGCGCGCCCCAGCGGAAACTCACGTCTTGCGTGACGTCGATCTTGCCGAGCCAGATCACCTCGCCGCCCGGCCGCACCGCCTCCGCGGTCTGCCGAAACGCCAGTGGATGGCCCGCCGCCTCGAGGATGACGTCGGCACCCCGCCCGCGCGTCGCCTCCTTGGCGAACTGGACCGGGTCCTCGCGCGCCGCGTTGACGGTGTGCGTCGCGCCGAGTTGCCGCGCCAGTGCAAGCTTTGCATCATCGAGGTCGACCGCGATGATCGCACCGGCGCCGGCGAGCCGGGCGCCCTGCACCGCAGCCAGCCCGACCGCACCGCAGCCGGTAACCATCACGGTATCGCCATATCCGATGTCCGCGACGTTCAGCGCAGCGCCTACTCCGGTCATGACGCCGCAGCCGATCAGGCACGCACGATCGAACGGGATGTCCTTGGGCACGACGATCGCCTGCTGCGCCGGCAGCACGAGGTATTCCGAGAACGCGCCGAGGAACATCAGATGGGCCAGGCTGCCGCCGCCCGCGAGCTGCGCCTTCGACGCGCCGTCGAAATGCATGCCTTCCGCGCCCCTGGCGAGATAAGTCTCGCACAGAATCGGCTGCGCGCGGTCGCAGTGAAAGCAGTGCCCGCAATGCGGATTCCAGGAAAGGATCACGTGATCACCGGCGCGCACGTCATGCACCGCGCTGCCGACCTCCTCGACCACACCGGCCGCCTCGTGCCCGAGGATCATTGGCAAGGGATAGCGCAGCGACCCGTCGATCACCTCCAGATCGGTGTGGCAGAGCCCCGCGGCACGCACTTTCACCACGACGTCGGTCGGCATCGGTGCAGCAAGCGAAACGCGCTCGATGGAGAGCGGCATTCCGCTTTGATGCAGCACCGCCGCGCGACAGGTCAGGGTCATCTCGAAGAATTCTCCGGCGGAGAAATCCGCGTCGGGTCAGGCAGCTTGTTCGGATCGCAGTGCCGCGATCGCCTCGTCGAGGTCGGCCGAGGAGAGCTCCCATTCATTGCCGAAATTGGCGACGATGCGCCGCATGAAGCTCTCGTGCAGCGCCTTCGCCGCGGTCGCGTCGTGCAGATGATCGTAGAGCAGCGCGAAGGCCAGCTGTGCCGGCTCGGGTCCCTCGTAGCTCCATTCAAATCCGTGTTCGGTGAGCCGAAGCTGGTCGTAATGCGGTGACAGCGGCTCGCCGTCGACCAGTACGGAAATGCCGTCGATGGTGCGGTCCCCGGCATAGCTCGCCATCGGTGCCTCCCTGTGCTGCAGCATCATATCAGGATCCCGGCGGACGCATCTTGAGGTCCTTCTTGACGACCTCGGGGAAGATCCACATTGCGACGGTGGCGAATACGCCAAGGAAGGCGACCGCGTAGCTCGGTCCCTGCTGTCCGAGATAGACCATGAAAAAGTATCCGCAGGCCGCCGTGGCAAGGCACGCCAGCGAGAGCATGAGCTTGATGTGGCTTGGCATCGAGACCTCCCTTCAGGTCATCCAGATGTGAAACTACGGTGCAGCCACGCCGACGAGCAGCGCAAGCGCCGCGATCATGGCGCAGCAGGACAGCCGCAATCCCGCGCGTCCGTCGCGCCACCATTCCGGCAGCGCCTGAAACAGCCCGGGCAGGAACAGGAACAGCACACCACCCACCACAACGACGGTGGTCCAGCGCAGCTCGACCAAGGCGAACGCCAGCGTGCCGGCGAGCAACATCAGCCACAATGCGGTCGTCATCGTCACCGGCAGAACGGCGCGTCCACGCAGCGGATACATCCCCGCCAGCTGCAGGAAGCCGATGCAGCATACGCTCCACAGCAGGCCGAACCAGGCGAGGCCGGCTAGATTGGGTTCAAGCTGCGGCATGCGGCACCGATTGCTCCTTCACCACGACCCGCGGCGTCCGCGCCGTGCGCCGCATGTCGGTCTTCACGTAGCGCGTGCTGTAGCCGTTGAAGATGTGGCCAAGCAGGCCGCGGTTGAGATCGGAGGTGCCGAACACATAGTCCATCACCGGGAAGGTCAGGTTCATGTTCCGCTCCATCATGATCGACTGGTTGTGATGGGCGGTATGATGCCGGCGGATGGTGTTGACGAACGGCATGTTGCGCACGAAGGCATTTTCCTCGACGTGGCAGCAGAAGTGCATGAATTCGTAGATCAGGTACATCGACGTCGTCGTGGTGATCAGCAGCCAGCCGGTATTGGCCGAGATCACGAGGCCGGCGACGATCGCCGGCGGGATCGACATCAGGGTAAACACCACCAGCGCATAGGGCGGGAAGAAGGTGACGCGCCAGTCGTGATGGTCGGCGAAGCGCATTTCCTCCTCAGTGAAGAACTGATGGTGCATCAGGGTGTGGCGGCTGTAGATCGCGCGCAGCAAGGGCACGTTCGAGGGCCGGTGCATGACGAAGCGATGCACCGCCCATTCGAAGAAGTTCGCAATCAGGAACACCACCGGAATGGTGAGGTATTCCCACCACCTCACGTCGTGCACATTGGCCAAATAGACGTACAGCGCCGTGAAGCCGATCGTGTAGATCAGCACGACGTGCAGCCAGCCATTGTACCAGCCCACCACGCGCTCGCGGTAGGTCGCGCGATACTTGCGCTGGCGGTCGGTCATCCCTGTTGCAGCCAACTCCATCGCGGCACCCTCCATCATTCTTATCTGACATATCAGTAGCACATCAGATGCGAAAGGCAAGCTGCCTTGGGGAGCCGAACGCGATCGGAAAAAGGGAACGACGCGCGGAACCCGCGCAAAGCGGAGCAGGAAAGCCCGGGCTGATTTCGAACGATCGGGCTGATGTCGCCCTTCCCCCTCCATCGCCGGCAAAGGCTCGAATGGGAGCGCCCCAACAAAAGGCCGCCCCGGACAATGTCCGAGGCGGCCTCTGGTCTTCGGCAGATCAGACGATCAGAGCAGTCCCGCGCCGCGGGCCCACTTGTACTTGGCGCCGAGCACCTCGACCGGCAGCTCGGTCGAATAGGCGTAGGCCGGAATGCCGTTCTGGTAGAGATATTCGGCCGCTTCCTCGACCTCGACGTCGCCGGCGAGCGAGGCGACGATCGGCTTCACGAAGCCCTTGGCCTCCATCTCCTTCTTCACCTCGACCATGTTGCGCGCGAACACCATCGGCGGCGTCACGATGGTGTGCCAATAGCCGAGGATCAGCGCGTGGATGCGCTCATCGGAGAGACCGAGCTTCACCGTGTTGACGTAGGTGATCGGCGGCTCGCCACCGGTGATATCCACAGGATTTCCAGCCGCGCCGAACGGCGGGATGAACTTGCGGAACGCCGCATCGAGATCCGGCGGCATCTGCATCAGCGACAGGCCGTTGTCGACGACAGAGTCCGAGAGCAGCACGCCGGAGCCACCGGCACCAGTGATGATCAGGACGTTCTCGCCCTTCGGCGTCGGCAGCACCGGAACGCCGCGGGCGAACTCGAGCAGCTGCCGGAGCGAGCGAGCGCGGATCACGCCGGACTGCTTGAACACGTCCTCATAGATCTTGTCGTTGCCGGCGAGCGCGCCAGTGTGCGACGACGCCGCCTTCGCACCCGCAGACGTGCGGCCGGCCTTCAGCACGACCACCGGCTTCTTCTTAGAGACGCGTTTCGCGGCCTCCGCGAAGGCACGGCCGTCCTTCAGGTCTTCGCAGTGCTGCGCGATCAAATTGGTGTTCGGATCCTGCTCGAAGAAGGCGAGCAGATCGTCCTCGTCGATGTCGGACTTGTTGCCGAGGCCGACGATCGCCGACACGCCCATCTTGGCCGAGCGCGAGAAGCCGATGATCGCCATGCCGATGCCGCCCGACTGCGACGACAGCGCCGCGTGGCCCTTGACGTCATAGGCAGTGCAGAACGTGGCGCAGAGGTTGGCCGGGGTATAGTAGAAGCCGTAGATGTTCGGCCCCATCAGGCGGATGTTGTACTTCTTGCCGACCTCGACGATCTCGGCCTGCAATTCGGGCGCGCCGGCTTCGGCAAAGCCCGAGGGAATCAGCACCGCACCGGGGATTTTCTTCTCGCCGCACTCGACGAGCGCGCCGGCGACGAATTTCGCCGGGATCGCAAACACCGCCGTGTCGATCACGCCGGGCACGTCCTTGACGCTCTTGTAGGCCTTGTAGCCGAGGATCTCCTCGGCCTTCGGGTGGATCGGATAGATCTCGCCCTTGTAGCCGCCGTTGATGAGGTTCTTCATCACGGAGTTGCCGATCTTGCCGTCCTCGGCGGAGGCGCCGATCACCGCAACGCCCTTCGGCTGCATGATGCGACTCATCGCGGCGACGATCTCTTCGGTCGGACGCGGCGCCGGGCGCGGCTTGTAGTCGAAATCGACGACGATGCGGACGTCGGCGGCGATCGCGTTCTTGCTGGTGGCAAACACCGGATTGAGATCGAGCTCGACGATCTCGGGGAAATCGCTGACCAGCTGCGACACCTTGACGATGATTTCGGCGAGCGCCTCGCGATTGACCGGCTCGCCGCCGCGCACGCCCTTCAGCATCTCATGCGCCTGGATGCCGTCGAGCATCGACAGCGCATCGCCCTTGGTCGCGGGCGCGAGGCGGAAGGTGATGTCCTTGAGGATTTCGACCAGCACGCCGCCGAGGCCGAAGGCGACCAGCTTGCCGAACGAGCCGTCGGTGATCGAGCCGACGATCACCTCGGTGCCGCCGCCCAGCATCTGCTGGACCTGGATGCCCTCGATCTTGGCATCGGCCTTGTACTTCTTGGCGTTGGCCAGAATCGTCTCGTAACTCTTCTCGGCGTCCGCGGCGCTCTTGACGCCGACCACGACGCCGCCTGCCTCGGTCTTGTGGAGGATGTCGGGCGAGACGATCTTCATCACCACCGGGAAGCCCATGTCGGAGGCGATCCGGGCAGCCTCGGCGGCCGACTTGGCGACGCCCTCCTTAGGCACCGGAATGCCGTAGGCGTCGCAGACCACCTTGCCTTCGGGCGCGGTGAGGCTCGTGCGCTTGTCGGCCCTGACCGCATCGAGAATTTTGCGGACCGCATCCTTCGAATTTGACATTGGCTTCCTCCTGGGACAGATTTCGTGGCATTTGGTATGCCAAAAACGTAATTGTCAAGGTCGGTCGACGTGCAAAAATACCGAAAAATATGGGCAGCTTGACATTCTGGTATTTGGCATGCCAAAAATCTAAGGTACTTTCTTCTGCTAAGAAGACGTCTCCAAGAGGAGGAGACGAGTCGTGCCAGAACCGAAACAGACCAAGGCGTCACCCACCATGGCTGACACAGATATCGCCATCGTCCGGATCGCGCCGGAGACGAGCTTCAAGAACAAGGCCTATGAGGCCTTGAAAGAAGCGATCCTGAAGATGGACATCTACGCGACGCCGGAGCCGGTGATGCTCGACGAGCGCGCATTGTCGGAGCGTCTCGGCGTCAGCCGCACGCCGATCCGCGAAGCGATCGCGATGCTCGAGCAGGACGGATTCGTGAAGACCGTGCCGCGGCGCGGCATCGTTGTGGTCCGCCGCACCAAGGCGGAGATCGTCGATATGATCCGCGCCTGGGCAGCGCTGGAAAGCATGGCGGCGCGCCTGATCACGACCACCGCGCGCAAGAAGGACATCTCGGCGCTGCGCGACTTCTTCAAGGACTTCAGCGACGATCGCCTGCCGCAGGATCACGTCGAGGAATATTCCAAGGCCAACATCGCCTTCCACCAGGCGCTGATCTCGCTGTCGGAATCGCCTGTGCTGGTCGACCTCACCAATGACCTGCTGCTGCATGTGCGCGGCTATCGCCAGCTCACGATCGGCCGCAAGGATCGCACCGCGACCTCGCTGCCCGAGCATCTCGGGATCATCGAGGCACTGGAAGCGCGCGACACCGAGCTCGCCGAAAAGCGCGCCCGCGATCACACGCTCGGCCTTGCCGCCTATGTCGAGGCGCACGGCCAGGAGTTATTCACGTAGAACCGATCACGTAAGTTTGAGAGTCCACACCCGCTTCAGACGACGATCAGATCGTCCGAACAAAGAACGATCAGGGAGACGATGCCGATGCTGAATACCGCTACGAAGTCCGAGGCACCGGGCACCGAGCAGGAACTAACCGATGGCTTCCACCTCGTCATCGATGCGCTCAAGCTCAACGGCATCGACACCGTCTATGGCGTGCCGGGTATCCCGATCACGGACCTGGGCCGCATGGCCCAGGCGGCGGGCATTCGCGTGCTCTCGTTCCGCCACGAGCAGAATGCCGGCTATGCGGCCTCTATCGCCGGCTTCCTGACCAAGCGTCCCGGCGTCTGCCTCACGGTGTCGGCGCCCGGCTTCCTCAACGGCCTCACGGCCCTCGCCCACGCTACCACCAACTGCTTCCCGATGATCCTGATCTCGGGCTCGTCCGAGCGCGAGATTGTCGACCTGCAGCAGGGCGACTATGAGGAAATGGACCAGCTCGCGATCGCCAAGCCGCTATGCAAGGCAGCGTTCCGCGTGTTGCACGCACAGGACATCGGCATCGGCCTTGCGCGCGCGATCCGCGCCGCGGTGTCGGGCCGACCGGGCGGCGTCTATCTCGACCTGCCCGCAAAGCTGTTCGGCCAGGTCATGGACGCGGCGGCCGGTGAGAAGTCGCTGGTCAAGGTGATCGATGCTGCGCCGGCGCAGCTCCCTGCCTCGTCGGCGGTCAAGCGCGCGCTCGACGTGCTGAAGAACGCGAAGCGTCCGCTGATCATCCTCGGCAAGGGCGCAGCCTATGCGCAGGCCGACGAGGCGATCAAGAATTTCGTCGAGAAGAGCGGCGTGCCGTTCCTGCCGATGAGCATGGCCAAGGGCCTCTTGCCCGATCTGCATCCGCAATGCGCGGGTGCGGCGCGCTCGACCGTGCTGAAGGAAGCCGACGTCGTGATGCTGATCGGCGCCCGCCTCAACTGGCTGCTCTCGCACGGCAAGGGCAAGACCTGGGGTGAAGCTCCGAAGAAGTTCATCCAGGTCGACATCGAGCCGAAGGAAATGGATTCCAATGTCGAGATCGTCGCCCCCGTGGTCGGCGACATCGGCTCCTGCGTGTCCGCGTTCCTCGACGCCATAGGCGCCAACTGGTCGGCCGCGCCGAGCGACTGGCTCGCCACCGTGGCGAAGAAGCGCGACGACAACGTCGCCAAGATGGCGCCGAAGCTGATGAGCAACGCCTCGCCGATGGATTATCACGGTGCGCTCGGCGCGCTGCGCACGATCATCGCGGAACGTCCGGACACCATCTTCGTCAACGAAGGCGCCAACACGCTCGACCTCGCCCGCGGCGTCGTCGACATGCACAAGCCGCGCAAGCGGCTCGACGTCGGCACCTGGGGCGTGATGGGCATCGGCATGGGCTATTCGATCGCGGCTGCGGTCGAGACCGGCCTGCCCGTGCTCGCGGTCGAAGGCGACAGCGCGTTCGGCTTCTCCGGCATGGAGGTCGAGACCATCTGCCGCTACAAGCTGCCGATCTGCGTCGTGATCTTCAACAATGACGGCATCTATCGCGGCACCGACGTCAACAGCGCGGGCGAGGATCCGGCGACCACCGTGTTCGTCAAGGGCTCGCGCTACGACAAGATGATGGAAGCTTTCGGCGGCGTCGGCGTCAACGCCACCTCGCCGGACGAGCTGAAGCGCGCGGTCAATGCGGCGCTGGATTCCGGCAAGCCGACCTTGATCAACGCGGTGATCGACCCGGCGGCGGGCTCGGAGAGCGGCCGCATCGGCAATCTCAATCCGCAAAGCGTGCTGAACAAGAAGAAGTAACCCCCTAACCCCAATCACTCCCTGCGGGTGCAGGGGCAGACAGAGTACGGAGCAATAGATATGACCAAGGCGCTCAAGGGCGTTCGCATTCTCGATTTCACCCACGTTCAGTCGGGTCCGACCTGCACGCAATTGCTGGCCTGGTTCGGCGCCGACGTGATCAAGGTCGAGCGTCCCGGCGTCGGCGACATTACGCGCGGCCAGCTGCAGGACATCCCGAACGTGGACAGCCTGTATTTCACCATGCTGAACCACAACAAGCGCTCGATCACGCTCGACACCAAGAACCCGAAGGGCAAGGAAGTGCTGACCGCGCTGATCAAGCAGTGCGACGTGCTGGTCGAGAATTTCGGTCCCGGCGTGCTCGATCGCATGGGCTTCCCCTGGGAGAAGATCCAGAGCATCAACCCGAAGATGATCGTCGCCTCGATCAAGGGTTTCGGCCCCGGCCCGTATGAGGATTGCAAGGTCTACGAGAACGTCGCGCAGTGCACCGGCGGCGCCGCCTCGACCACCGGCTTCCGCGACGGCTTGCCGCTCGTCACCGGCGCGCAGATCGGCGACAGCGGTACCGGGTTGCACCTCGCGCTCGGCATCGTCACCGCGCTCTATCACCGCACCCACTCCGGCAAGGGCCAGCGCGTCACCGCGGCGATGCAGGACGGCGTGCTCAACCTCGCCCGCGTCAAGCTGCGCGACCAGCAGCGCCTCGCCCACGGTCCGCTCAAGGAATACAGCCAGTTCGGCGAAGGCATTCCGTTCGGCGATGCCGTGCCCCGCGCCGGCAACGATTCCGGCGGCGGCCAGCCCGGCCGCATCCTGAAGTGCAAGGGCTGGGAGACCGACCCGAACGCCTACATCTACTTCATCACCCAGGCCCCGGTCTGGGAGAAGATCTGCGACGTGATCGGCGAGCCGAGCTGGAAGACCGATCCGAACTACGCCAAGCCGGCGGCCCGCCTGCCGCGCCTCAACGAAATTTTTGCCCGCATCGAACAGTGGACGATGACGAAGACAAAATTCGAGGCGATGGAGATCCTCAACAAGGACGACATCCCCTGCGGCCCGATCCTGTCGATGAAGGAGATCGCCGAAGACCAGTCGCTGCGCGCGACCGGCACCGTGGTCGAGGTCGATCACCCGACCCGCGGCAAGTACATCTCGGTCGGCAACCCGATCAAGCTGTCGGATTCGCCGAGCGAAGTCGCCCGCTCGCCGCTGCTCGGCGAGCACACCGACGAGATCCTGCGCGAGGTGCTCGGCTTCAGCGATCACCAGGTCGCCGAGATCCACGACTCCGGCGCGCTCGATCCGCCGCGCAAGCAGGCGGCCGAATAACGGCTGCGCTCAATCAAAACGACAAATGGCCGCGGGGAACCGCGGCCATTTTTGTTCCGGCTGATCGTCTGCACCGGACATTCATGAGCTCGATGCCATATGTCTGTCCAGGGCGAAGTGCGGATAACCCATTCAGCTTTTGCGACAATAGCCTGTTCGATCACTGCGCCGGTACCGCCGAGCAACGCCCGCGAGGGTGCGACCGGTCAACTTCTGCGCACCGCGTCGGCGGTGCTTGACGCCAAGGGTATGCCGGATGATCGCGTCGATCTCGGCGGCGCAAGATCCTGGATAAAATCTCTTAGCGCCTCGGTATCGAACGGCTTGCGGAGTATTCTCAGGCTTGGCGGAGCTGCTTTTGCAGCATCGCTGTAACCGGTTGTGAGGGCTATGGGCAAACCGGGGTACCGCGACCGAACTTCCCTCGCGAGCCCGACGCCATCGATGGTCCCTGGCATGACGATATCGCTGAAGACGAGATCGATCTTCGTACCGGTATCGAGCAGTTTCAATGCCGCTTCGGCCGAATCTCGATAGATGGTTTCATAACCCAGATGCTCGAACAGCGATGATGTCACATCCGCCACTTCGGGGCTGTCGTCGACAACGAGAACCGTCTGTCGCGGCGGCTGCCTTGGCCTTGCCCGGGCAGCGGCGAGCTCTTTGCTGGTGATCTGCTCGTCCGCACAGGACGGCAGATAGATTGTAATCGTTGTTCCCTGTCCGACCTTGCTGTCTGCCGTCACGGTTCCGCCCGCCTGGTGCGCAAAACCATAAACTTGGGACAAACCGAGCCCGGTCCCCTTGCCGACCTCCTTGGTCGTGAAAAACGGATCGAACATCTTGGACAGCAGATTTGGCGGAATACCGGTGCCCGTATCGCCAAGTGTGATCGCAAAGAAGGCCTTCCCACGGCGATCGCCGCCGGTTTCCTGATTGGCGGTGACCGCGTGGACGGACAACGTGAATGTGCCGCCGCTTGTCATTGCATCTCGCGCATTGACGGCGATGTTGACGATCGCAAGTTCAAGTTCGGCGAGGTCAACCTTGACCGGCGCAACACCGTCGCCAACGTTCTCGTTGTACACGATGTTCCCGCGCAGCGAGCTCTCGATCATGGTCCGCATGTTCTTGATGGACGCATTCAGATCGACGACCGTCGGGCTGAGATGCTGGTGACGAGAGAACGTCAACAATTGTCGCGTGAGACTCTCGCCGCGTTTGGCCGCGGTTTGTATGGCTTCGATGGCCTTTGGCAGTTTTGGATCAAGCAGGCGTTGAAATATCTGGGCACTTCCTCCGATGATCATCAATAGATTGTTGAAGTCGTGTGCGATCCCGCCGGTCAGCTTGCCGATTGCCTCCATCTTCTGAGACATCGCGAGCTGTTCGCGCGCCTGGACCAGCTTCTCCTCCGCGTCGCGCCGCTCCGTCGCGTCGCGCAGGATACTGATGAAGCCGATCAGATTTCCTGCGTCATCACGGCTCGAAGAGACTGAGCCCGTGATGAAAAACGGCGTACCATTCTTTCTGATACGCCAACCCTCTACGTCGTACTTGCCGCCTTCGATTGCCGACTCCAGCGCGTGTGTCGGTGAACCCGCGCGGCGTTCATCCGGCCGATAGAATATCCCGAAGTGCTTGCCTATGATTTCTTCCGAGGTGTAGCCGATGATCTTTTGAGCGGTGCTATTCCAGCTCGTGACGTGTCCTTCTCGATCAAGCGCAAAAATTGCATAGTCGACAACGCCTTCGATGAGGGTCTGGAAGTGCCGTCTGATGCTGTCGAGCGCCAGGGCTTTCCGTTCAAGTTGACTGTTCAGCTGGTCCTGCACGGAAAGCAAATGGGCTTCCCTGGCCTGCCGCGTCGCACTTGCCGCGGCGAGCGCAAGAGGAGGCGCCGACACGATGATCGAAAGCACGAACAAGGATAACAGCGCTCCGTTCGGATCGATTTTCGGAAATGGATCATTCCCCACCGAGAAACCCCATACGGCAGTTCCGATGAAAATCAACGCGGCCGTCGCCACGGTGCATCGATCGCCGCGCAGGCCGGCCCAGATCAAGGGCAGCAGAACCAGAAAGCCCAGAAGGCTCCGATGTGGCAGCGACACGTCGAGCCCGTTGCTGACGAGATCGCTACCGATCAGCGGGCTGTAAGCAGCGAGCCCGATGATACCAGCGAGAGCAGCGACCGTGATCGATTCCAACAGAGCCCATTTGGAAGCAATGCGTAAGGGCATCGTCGCCCAGAGCACGATGACCGGAGCAATCACCAGGGCCTCAGCAGCGTCCGCAAGCCACCAGGTCAACCCGGTGACGACGGAATCGGAAAAGCTTGCTTCGTTGATGAGCGTGAAGCCGGCCAAGGCGATGGCTGAACTGATGATCGTGGTCGGCGCAAAGCAAATGATTGCAAACTTTGCGACACCGGATGGTGTGGCAAGCGTCTGGCGACCGTTCGACCAGCGGCCAATCAGCCATGTTCCGGCACATGCGGCAAGGAGGCTGCCGATCCCGGCGGCGCCGATCTCCAGGAGCGATCGGTCGGCCATGAGGTAAGGTGAGAGAGCCCCCACCAGGATCGCGGGCCAGATCCGGTAGCCGCGCAGCAGGACCAGCGCGAGCGCAAGCCCGGTTGGTGGCCATAGCGGTGTCGCGGCTGGATTGATTGCGGGAAGCAGTCGCGCAGATTCGGCAAGACCAGCATAAATTGCGGCAACTATCAGGATTTCGACCGCGTAGGTCGCAACGCTCCGAGCGTCGCCAAAAGCGAAAGTCCTGGCCTTGTCGACCGTTGCCCTTTCCATCGCAAGCCTTTGCAGTGGGCATCTCAAGGATGCGAATGCAGTTTTGACCAAAACATGGCCGCACGATCGTGAGTAGAGAGGCGCTCGGCAACTTCGGAACGAGCGGCCATCGGGCAGCACCATTGACCTAACAACGATGGTACACTAGGTGCGGCGGCATCCGGAATATGAATCGGTCCGATCCTGCCGCGTGTCGGCGACATCATCAGCAATCATTTTCCCTGTCGGCGCAAGAACTCTCGCTGTCGCTCCGATGACCACTTCGGGCCAAAGCTGAGAGTGTCCCGGAGAGGCGTGCTCCCCCCTCCTCTAATGCGTGGCAGCCTTCGGACACAGCGCCGCGAAAGCGGAACTTGCGACCGCGGTTCCTCCCGCGGCGTTTCGAAAGCTTGTCGTTGCTGTCGAGGTCGAGAATGTCGCCGTCCAGGCTTGGAGATTGCGCCCAATGAAGTCGGTGTACTTTCTGGTTCTGCCATTCGCGTGCAGCGTCGTTCTTCTCTCGCGCGTACTGTGTATCATCTTCGACCGCGGCCAGTTCCGGATCAGCCGCCCTCCCCGCCATCGGCATCCCCCTCATCGCCCGGCACATATTCCAGAATGTCCCCCGGCCGGCAGTCGAGCTCGCGGCAGATCGCCGACAGCGTCGAGAAGCGCATCGCCTTGGCCTTGCCGGTTTTCAGGATCGACAGGTTCTGGATCGAGATGCCTATCGCGTCCGCGAGGTCTCCGAGGCGGCGCTTGCGCTTTGCGAGCATGACATCGAGGTTCACCACGATGGGCACGAGCATCACCTTCAGATCGTCAGATCGTTTTCGGACTGCAACAGGATGGCATGCTCGAGCACGAACTTCAGCGCCATCAGGAACACACCGCCGGCGATGGTGCCGACATCGAGGTTGTAGTTCAGCAGCAGGAACTTGATGTCGCCGATCCGATACAGGACATAGATCACCGCGTTGGTCGTGATCGTATCGACGAACGGCCAGCCCACCAGAAAGACCCCATCCACCAGACGCCCTGCAGTTTCTCGGACACAAAAATCCGGCCGTTCGCGAATCGGTTCACCATGCGATGAAGCATGCCGATCAGTACGGCGTAAAACGATACCCCAAGCGCAAACAGCGACCAGAACAGCAGCTGGCCCATGGCCGACATGGTGAGCGGGTTGGCGACGATGCTGGCGCACTTCGCCTGCTCGCCGCTCAGGCTTTCCGCAATCGTGACCGGAGCCGTCGTGGTGCGGTGATAGGCCAGCCACAGCACCACCGGCAGCGCGGCCCAGATCACCCAGAACGCCCGATCGAGCCGGCGAAACCAAAGCTGGCGCTGCTCGCGAACCGATTTCCTCATCGCATCCATCCGATAATTTTTTGCCCGTACAGGCCGCTAGGGCCGGCCCGCATCATGCTGCGGTAATGTTGTTGACTCAACCTTAAACGTGATTTATTTCATGTTTATCATGAAATTTTTCATGAAGAAGGTAGATGATGACGTTGCCCCCGGATATTGACGGCCTCCGCAGCGCCCTGAAACAGCTGATCCACGCTCACCTCATGCGCCGCCTGATCGTGGCGGCATTCCACATTCCGCTGCTCGGCAGCGCCGCCGATGCCGCCAAAGCCGCCGACAAGGCCAACGATCCGGCCGGCGTCTGGCTGACCCAGTCCGGCGACGCCAGGATCAAGGTCCAGCGCTGCGGCAGCGCGCTGTGCGGCCGCGTCGTCTGGCTGAAGGAGCCGACCGACAAGGCCACCGGCAAGCCGCAGCGCGACGACAAGAATGCCGATCCCGCGCAGCGGACCCGGCCGGTCATAGGCATCTCGCTCTTCATCATGCAGCCCGCAGGCCCGAACAAGTGGGCCGGCAGGATCTACAACGCCGATGACGGCAAGACCTATGAGAGCTCGGTGACGCTGGTGTCGTCGGGCACGCTGAACGTTCGCGGCTGCATGGGAACGCTGTGCGCGGGCGAAGACTGGACGCGGTGAAGGGATCTGGCCCCGACCCTTCATCGGCCAAGAAGAAAAGCAAACCCAGTCACTCAAGGCCGCCCCGTCAGGCGGCCTTCTTTATGTCGGCGGCGACGAGGTCGGTCCGGCCGCATTGAAATGCACCGCGCGCGAGCGGCCCGATTCCCGGGCGTGGTGAAGGCCCGCGCTTGCCTGGCCTTGGCCGTGGCTTCAATGCGCTCCCCTTCAATCTGGGATGCCAACCAGCCCATCTTGTTGCATTGCACAATTGACCATGCTGCTATGCAAACAAGCCCATTGCCTCTGGCATCTGGTATACATAGTTTGAATGCAGATGATGAGCGGGCCCGTTGCTGGCCCTCCAGCCAAAGGGGACACCAATGTCCAAGACCACTGCCCTCACGCTCGCGCCCTCCTCCACCCTGTTCGGCCGCCTGATGGCCTCGATCGACCGCCTGCTGATGAAGAGCGCGGAGATCTCCAACCGCAATGGCGACCTGCCGCACTTCGGCCTCTGAGGCAGAAGGATTCGGCGCGCGCTGCACCGAGACCGTTTCGTCGCAAGTTGCGATCTGACATTGAACCTTCGACCAATGGCCCCGATTTTCGGGGCCATTTTATTGCGCGCTGAATTACTCTCGCTGCGGTGACCGCCTTCAGTCCTCTGCGGCATATGCGCACGCAACATCTGCGACAGCTTGAACCTTGGCATATCAAATACCAATATGGCCGAGCCGCGCCACAAGCAGAATGACAAAGCGCGCACTGGGAGGATCAATGTCGGAGATGGTTCAGGCAACTGCGGCCCCCGCGGCCGCGCGGGTCAGCGATACCTATCGCTGGACGCAACTTGCGATCGGCGTCGCCGCGATGGTGATGATCGCAAACTATCAATACGGGTGGACGTTCTTCGTCCCCGACATCCAGAAGAAGTTCGGATGGGATCGTGCATCGATCCAGTGGGCCTTCACGCTCTTTGTGCTGTTCGAGACCTGGCTGGTGCCGGTCGAGGGCTGGTTCGTCGATAAATACGGTCCGCGCCTCGTCGTGCTGATCGGCGGCATTCTCTGCGCGATCGGGTGGGCGATCAACGCGCAGGCGACCTCGCTGAACGGCTACTATCTCGGCATGATCATCGCCGGCATCGGCGCCGGCGGTGTCTACGGCACCTGCGTCGGCAACGCGCTGAAATGGTTTCCCGACAAGCGCGGGCTTGCGGCGGGCATCACCGCAGCCGGCTTCGGCGCGGGCTCCGCACTCACGGTGGCGCCGATCCAGGCGATGATCAAGGACTCCGGCTTCCAGACCACCTTCCTCTATTTCGGTCTCGGCCAGGGCATCATCATCGTGCTGCTCGCCTTCTTCCTCCTCGCGCCGAAGGCAGGACAGGTGCCGGCCGTCGTGGCGAACGCCAACATCATCCAGACCCGGCGCAACTATCAGCCGACCGAAGTGCTGCGGCAGCCGATCTTCTGGCTGATGTACTTCATGTTCGTGATCGTCGGCGCCGGCGGCCTGATGGTGACGGCGAACCTGAAGCCGATCGCGGTCGACTGGAAGGTCGACAGCGTGCCGGTCACCCTGATGGCAGTGACGATGACGGCCGTGACCTTCGCGGCCACCATCGACCGCGTCCTCAACGGTCTGACGCGTCCGTTCTTCGGCTGGATCTCCGACATGATCGGCCGCGAGAACACGATGTTCATCGCCTTCGGCATGGAAGGCTTCGGCATCTGGATGCTCTACCTCTGGGGCCACGACCCGGTCTGGTTCGTGCTGCTCTCGGGCTTCGTGTTCTTCGCCTGGGGCGAGATCTATTCGCTCTTCCCCTCGACCTGCACCGACACGTTCGGCGCCAAGTTCGCGACGACGAATGCGGGCCTGCTCTACACCGCGAAAGGCACCGCCGCGCTGTTGGTGCCGATCGCCAACTACATGCAGCAGTCGTCGGGCCATTGGGACAACGTGTTCATCATCGCAGCCGGCGCCAATATCCTTGCCTCGCTGCTCGCGATCGCCGTGCTCAAGCCGTGGCGGAAAATCGTGGTCGCGAAATCGGCGGCGATGGCTTAAGCAACCCACCACGCTTCTGCTGACGAAAGCGCCCGGCCAACGCCGGGCGTCTTCATTTTTCGGCGTCCGTTATGGGCTCGAATCCGAGGCTGAACCGGCGTGTCGTATGCCAGTTTTGCTGCGACGCAGCAGAAAGATGGGCTTGCTTTCTGGAATATAGTATACCAATTTCGGTCGAGCACTTGCGACGATACGCCACAAGAATTGCGACACTGGGCCACAACAAGGCCAGGCGCGCTCGGGAGGATTTGATGGTTTCCAGCAATGCTGCCGCAACACAAGCACAACCTTCGTCCAGTGGCTTCCGCTGGCTGCAGCTCGTCATGGGCATCGTCTGCATGGCGATGATCGCGAACCTGCAATATGGCTGGACGCTGTTCGTCGATCCGATCGATGGCGCGCATCACTGGGGCCGCGCGGCGATCCAGTTCGCCTTCACGATCTTCGTGGTGACGGAGACCTGGCTGGTGCCGGTCGAGGCATGGTTCGTCGACAAATACGGCCCGCGGATCGTCATCATGTTCGGCGGCGTCATGATCACGCTGTCCTGGGTGCTGAACTCCTACGCGGATTCACTCACGCTGCTCTACGCCGCGGCTGTGATCGGCGGCATCGGCGCCGGCTCGGTGTACGGCACCTGCGTCGGCAATGCGCTGAAATGGTTTCCCGATCGCCGCGGCCTCGCCGCCGGCGCTACCGCCGCGGGCTTCGGCGCTGGCGCGGCGCTGACCGTGGTGCCGATCGCCAACATGATCGCCTCGAGCGGCTATCAGACCGCGTTCTTCGATTTCGGCATCGGGCAAGGCCTGATCGTGTTCCTGCTCGCCTTCTTCATCCAGAAGCCTGCGGTCACGATCCCGCCGAAGAAGAAGCAGCTCAATCTGCCGCAGACCAAGATCGACTTCACGCCGCCGCAGGTGCTGCGCAGCCCGATCTTCTGGGTGATGTATCTGGTGTTCGTGATGGTCGCCTCAGGCGGCCTGATGGCGGCAGCCCAGATCGCGCCGATCGCGCACGACTACAAGATCGCCACCACGCCGGTCTCGCTCGCCGGCTTCCAGATGGCCGCGCTGACCTTTGCGATCTCGCTCGACCGCATCTTCGACGGTTTCGGACGGCCGTTCTTCGGCTGGGTCTCCGACAATATCGGCCGCGAGCACACCATGTTCATCGCGTTCGGCACCGGCGCACTGATGCTGCTGACGCTGTCCACCTGGGGCCACAACCCGCTGGTGTTCGTGCTGGCGACCGCGGTCTATTTCGGCGTGTTCGGCGAGATCTACTCGCTGTTCCCGGCGACCTCCGGCGACACCTTCGGTTCGAAGTTCGCGACCACCAACAACGGCATGCTCTACACCGCGAAGGGCACCGCCGCGCTCTTGGTGCCGGCCGCCAGCATCGTTGCCGCCAGCTATGGCTGGCAGGCGGTGTTCGTGATCGCAGTCGCGCTCAACGCCACGGCGGCGCTGATGGCGCTGTTCGTGATCAAGCCGATGCGCCGTGCCTTCATCAACGGCAACGAGGCTGCCGCGGCCGCAGCGGAGACCGCGACGAGCGCGAAGACAGCCTGAGATGACGGCTGGAAATGTGGGCCTGATTTGACGGTCCGAGTTCGGGACTTCCCGCGGAACTGATGGAGGCGCACTTCGGTGCGCCTCTTTCGTTTGGAGCGAACAGGTATTCCAGATACCAGATACGCCGAGCGCGGCAAATGACCAGCGCGCTCACATCAGGTCACAATCCTCTGAAACGTCAGCAACTCTGCCTATTTCGGCAGTTTCCTGGTGATAGATTTCCGTACCGGCCGCATTGACAATTGGCATTTTGTATACCAAAATTCCATTAACGATAGCCAAGGAGGTTGCCATGCAAGTCGGAGATATCCTGCGCAAGAAGACCCCTCGCGTTGCCACGGTTCGCATGAACGAGACGGTGGCGATCGCCGCGCAACTGATGCGCGCCAGCAATATCAGCGCGCTGGTGGTCAAGGATGTCGTTCGCACCGAAGGCAACACCGCCGTCGGCATGTTCACCGAGCGCGACGTGGTGCGTGCGATTGCCGAGCACGGCGCGGCCGGCGCCAGCATGAAGGTTTCGCAATTCGTCTCGGTGCAGCAGCTGGTGTCGTGCACCTCGAGCGACACGCTCGAGCACATCCGTCATCTCATGACCAAGCACCACATTCGCCACGTGCCCGTGATCGACAATTACAGCCTGATCGGCGTCATCAGCATGCGCGACATCGCGGCCGCGTTCGACGAGGAAACTTCGGCGTCGAAGAAGGACGCGGTGCCGGCGTAGCAAGCCTCTCCGCTGTCGTTGCTCTCGGCAGGCGCTGCGTGCCGATCATCAGCGCCTGCCGCAATAACCAAAGACTCCGCCCTCGCCGGACCGCCGCGCCCCGTCATTTCCGCATGGGCGCGCCGCAGGTCGCCGGTAGACATTTGCCGGACAGGACTGCATCCTTCCCTCGACATCCAAAAACAACACCGTGCGCGGCCGTCCGCGTCGCGGAAAATTCTGATGGAAACGAGGGCAGAATGATCAAGACACGCTTCACCGAAATGTTCGGCGTCGACCACCCGATCGTGCAGGGCGGCATGCAATGGGTCGGGCGCGCGGAGCTGGTTGCCGCCGTCGCCAATGCCGGCGCGCTCGGCATGATCACGGCGCTGACGCAGCCGACGCCGGACGATCTGCGCAAGGAAATCGCGCGCTGCCGCGAGCTGACCGACAAGCCGTTCGGCGTGAACCTGACCATCCTGCCCGCGATCAAGCCGCCGCCTTATGCCGAATACCGCCAGGTCATCATCGAGAGCGGCATCAAGATCGTCGAGACCGCCGGCAACAAGCCGCAAGAACATGTCGACGAATTCAAGAGGCACGGCATCAAGGTGCTGCACAAATGCACCAGCGTCCGCCACGCGCTGTCCGCCGAGCGGATGGGCGCCGACGCGATCTCGATCGACGGCTTTGAATGCGCCGGCCATCCCGGCGAGGACGACACCCCCGGCCTGATTCTGATTCCGGCCGCGGCGGACAAGGTGAAGATCCCGATGATCGCCTCGGGCGGCTTCGGCGATGCCCGCGGCCTCGTCGCAGCGCTGGCGCTCGGCGCCGAAGGCATCAACATGGGCACGCGCTTCATGTGCACCAAGGAAAGCCCGATCCATCAGCTCGTGAAGGAACGCATCGTCGCCAATGACGAGCGCGAGACCGAGCTGATCTTCCGCACCATGCGCAACACCTCGCGCGTCGCCAAGAATGCGATCTCGACCAAGGTCGTGCAGATGGAGAAGGAAGGCGCCAAGTTCGAGGACGTCCGCGAGCTGGTCGCCGGCGCCCGCGGCAAGATGGTCTACGCCACCGGCGATGCCGACGAAGGCATCTGGTCGGCCGGCCAGGTGCAGGGCCTGATCCACGACATTCCGTCCTGCGCCGAACTGATCTCGCGCATCGTGAGCGAGGCGGAAGCGATCATCCGCGAACGTCTGGACCGCATGACATCGGTGGGCAAGCGCCAAGCCGCGGAGTAAGCATCGAGTAGCGATCCGCCACCCTGAGGTGGCCGCTTCTTCAGCGGCCCTCGAAGGGTCGACGGCCACCGGCCGGGCCGTTCATCCTTCGAGACGCGCTGCGCGCTCCTCAGGATGACGGAACTCAGAGTCATCTCGAATTCGACGACACAACGAGAAGAAGCCCATGAAAGCCTATGTGTACGGAGCCAACGGCCCTGAAATCACCGACGTCGCCAAGCCTGTGCCGAAGGGCACCCAAGTGCTGGTCAAGGTTCACGCCTGCGGGCTGAACCGCGCCGATCTCGGCATGACCAAGGGCCACGCCCACGGCGCGGCCGGCGGCGTCGGCACCGTGCTCGGCATGGAGTGGGCCGGCGAGGTCGCCGAGCTCGGCCCCGAAGCAAAGGGCGTCAAGGTCGGCGACAAGATCATGGGCTCCGGCGGCGCGGCGTTTGCCGAGTACACGCTCGCCGACCACGGCAGGCTGTTCCGCGCGCCATCGAACATGAATTTCGACGAGGCCGCCACCCTGCCCGTCGCGCTCGCCACCATGCACAACGCCGTCGTTACCAATGGCGCACTGCAGGCGGGCCAGACCGTGCTGATCCAGGGCGCGAGCTCCGGCGTCGGCCTGATGGCGATGCAGATCGCCAAGCTGAAGGGCGCGAAGCTCGTGGTGGGGTCCTCGACCGATGCGATGCGCCGCGGGCGCTTAAAGGAATTCGGCGCCGATCTCGCGGTGGATTCCAAGGATCCCGGCTGGGTCGATCAGGTGTTGCAGGCAACCAATGGCGGAGGCGTCGATCTGATCGTCGATCAGATCTCGGGACCGGTCGCGAACCAGAATCTCAAGGCGACCAAGGTCAAGGGCCGCATCGTCAATGTCGGCCGGCTCGGCGGCACCCACGGCGATTTCAACTTCGACCTGCACGCGGCGCGCCGCATCCACTACATCGGCGTCACCTTCCGCACCCGCTCGATCGAGGAGATCAGAGATATCTTCGACGAGGTGCGCAAGGACATCTGGCCCGCGGTCGAGGCGCGCAAGCTGCAGCTGCCGATCGACCAGGTCTACAAGTTCGCCGACATCGGTAAGGCATTCGAACACATGGAAGCCAACAAGCACCTCGGCAAGATCGTGGTGACGCTGTAGCCGTGCACGCCACTCCGTAGGATGGGTAGAGCGAAGCGAAACCCATCAAGGGTGCGCGCGGTGAGATGATGGGTTTCGCTGCGCTCCACCATCCTACGACCCTAATCTCGGTCTTGCCTGTGTGATGGCGACGCCGGAGATCGCGAGCAGCCCGCCGACAACCAGCTTCGGCGTCACCCGCTCGCCAAGGAACATCACGCTTGAGATCAACGCGAACACCGGAAGCAGCAAACCGAAGGGCGCCACGCGGCCCATGGAGCAACGCGCGATGAGCCAGAACCAGAGGCCAAATCCGACAATGCCTCCGATGAAAATCGTGTAGGCGAGCGCCAGCCAGCCGCGTTCATCCGCCGTGACAAGGCTCGCCGCTTGTCCATATTCAAGCAGCAACGACATCAACATCACCTGCGGCACCGTGAGCAGCGACGACCATCCCATCAACATCAGGGGATCAAACGGTCCGTAGCGTTTCGTTAGGACGTTGGACACCGCGAACGCGAACGCCGCCCCGACCACAAGCAGCAGCGGAAGCGCGTTTGTCGACAGTCCCGGCCCCGCTGCCAACACCACCACGCCGGCGAACGCAAGCACCACTCCGGCGGACGTGACGAGAGACGGCCTCTCCGCGAGCAGCGGCCAGGCCAGCAGGACGGTGAAAGGCGGCGCGAGTTGATATGCGACAGCCGATATGCTTCCCGAGCCGAGCCCAAGACCAACATAGAACAGCCCGAAGTTCAGTCCACCAAGGAAGATCGAAATAGCTGCGATAGGGCCGAACTGTTGACGCGTGGGCTTCTTGACGAACGGAACAAGCAGCAGCGCGATCGCCAGGAAGCGCAGTGCGAGGAAGAACAGCGGCGGAAACTCCGCGACGCCCACCTTGATGGCCACGAACTGCAGACCCCAGAGCAAGGGAACGGCCACTGCGCACAAGATCTGGATGGCAGACATGGCATCATTCCTTTCAAGACCGATCAGTCTAGATATGGACGCGCCAATAACGAAGGCGTCCATGCGCTATTGTTTATCTGAAGAAGCGATCGAGAAGCGCGTCAGCGGTGGCTTGCCATGTGATCCGTGTCTGTGCCGTTTTGGCGACCACCCGTAACCCCCAAACGAAACAGACGAGAATTCGGGCGGCACTTGCAGGCTCGACGCCATCGGCCAGTCTGCCCGCTGCCTCCGCGCGGGACAGTGCGTCTGCCACCCTGGCTTCCATGGTTTTGAAAAAGTTTGCGACGCGACGCCCAACCTCGGCATCCTGGCCGGCCAGTTCCATGGCTGTCGCCACCAGCAGGCATCCGCGCCGACCATTGGCGCCGCTGGCGCGCTCGATGTAACCGGCAAGGTAGGCCCGCAGGCCGGCGACCGGTTCCTTGCGGGGGTCGAGTTCGACATCCATCCGAGTCAGCGCATCGGCAATGTAGCGATCGAGCGCCCGCAGGAACAGCGAATGCTTGTCGCCGAAGGCGGCGTAAAGGCTGCCACGCGAGAGCTTCGTCGCACGAAGCAGGTCCGGAAGCGCCGTGGCGTGATAGCCGCGCGACCAGAACACATCCATCGCGCGTTCGACGGCGGCTTCGACGTCAAAGCCTCGGGGACGGCCACGGGGCGACTGCACGGGGGCTTGGCGGTTCATCCTCGGAATATAGACCGATCGGTCTATATATTGCAAGTGATCGCTTTGGGGCAAGAGCCGGCCAATGCCGGAACTTGTTGGTTAGTTTCGATGGCTCGATCATCAGAGTTCGCCGAGCATTTCCACTTCCAGGAAGCTATGCCCCGGCTCTTTCGCGTTCGATGTTCAGCCGACCGGTCCGGGAATCCAATAATCCCCCGCAAGCGGGCTGACCTTTACGCCACCAATGACTCCGAGCTCCAGGCTTGGATCGAAATAGCGCATCGTCCGCTCATTGAGGTCAATGATGCGGCCAGGCCGTAGTGGCCCCACGTCATTTATCTTCACGATGACCTTCTTGCCTACAGCCTCGACGAGGGCATATTTCGGCCTCCCGCCAAATTGGACCCCACCAAACTTCCGACGCAAGCTCGTTTTGATGGCGGCCGCCCAGACCGAGCGATCATAACGCTCGCCGGAGGCTGTGCTCGGACCGCCCTCCTCCTTGCCGGGCTTGAACGGATTGTACATGGATGCCGCGCCAACGATTGCATCCCCACACGCGGCATTGACGACGTCGCTTGAATGAACCGCACCGATTTCACTTCCAGCAGCGCGGCCAAAAATGGCGAACGCAACTACGGCGCCGCAAACTGCGGCGCTCGAGCCGAACAGCATCATAACTCCTTGACTGATTTTTCTCGATCGTTCGGTTCCCGATTCCGCAAAACATGGTCGGGTAACGTGGAGGCGTTAACTCGGAGCCAGTTCTTTGCGGATTCGTGCCATTTCCGGCGACGGAACCATTGCGGGAACCGCGGCGGTCCCACACAGTGTTTTTAGTTCTCGCCCGACTAAGACAGAGAATGCGTCAGCAACATGACTGAACAGAACGTCTTCGACGGCGCGTGAACAACCGCCGCACATCCATCAACGCAGGGAACGCCGCCCGATGCCGCGTTCCGAGCACCGGACCCGGCATCGCCGTCGCAACGCTCATGATTTTCCTGGTCGCACCACCCGATCGAGGGGCGCTTCGCGATCGTCACGGGTGCTGCGGCAAGACTCGATGATCACCGCATCGACGGTTACCAGTCGTCGTAGAGCCACTCCCTTGGCGGCATTCGAGGCGGCGCTCTCGCGTAGGGCGGCTCATATGTCCGCTGGGGCTTGCGCGGGGTCGGAGCCGGCTGCGTCGGAGGCGCTGATGTGGTCTTCTGCGCGGAAACCTTCGCGAGCGCCCGTTTCAATTCCTCCTGGCTTGCCTTGAGCTCCTCAATGGCTTTGGAGTTCTCGCGGGCCGTTTGCTGCTGGTCCGCCTTGAGCTGTTCGATGTTTCGCTGCACGTTCGCGAGATCGCGGGCAATGGTTTGCAGCAGATCGGTGCGATCCGGAGAAGCCGCAGGAGTTGGCGGCGGAGTGTCCTGCGTTGTTTTCGGTGCGGCGTCCTGCATTGCGGTCGAAGGCGCCGGCGCGGGCGTCGGTTGCGGTGGTGTGGGCTCCGCCGCGGCAATCTGAACGGCAGATGGAGCGCGCTGCGCGGTAAGCGGCGGATCATCCGGCGGCAATGATGGCGCTAACGCGAACTGCGGCACCCAGCGGGCGACGACCAGCTTGGCTCTCGCACCATAGGACGACTGCGAAGCCAGCACGGCGACAACGACACACGCCGCCAGCGACAAGGCGGCGAGGGCTCGGAAAGCTGGCCTTCCGGAAGATGATTGCGAACCGGGTCCGGACGAAGCAGCAGGTTCGGACGAAGCAGCAAGTCCGACCGAGGGTGGGTCAGGTTGAGCCGACGGAGGAGGCGGTGGGGGCGCAGCGTCGCGCTCCATCTTTGCAAGCCGCTCACTCAAGCGCGTCAGCTCTTCATCAGCGCGGACGATCTGCTTGTGAGCTTCCGCGAGCCGTTCATCGGCGCTCGCGGCCGGGCCCTCACCAGGTTCGGCTGCATTCGGAGTAGGTGTGGAGTTCATTGGCGTGTCCCTCTTCCGTCCAATGTCATCCAAGACTGCCGTCTTGGTTATCCATCAGGGTCGACCAGCCCTCAGCCTCCCGTTCAGCCTTGTCCCAGCAATGGTATGATAGCGCGCTTGACGTCTCGTGATAAGCAGGATCGCCTTCTTGTGGTGACGACGACTGTTGCCCGTTGGACACGACGGGCAACTCAGCAAAACGCGGCAACCCTCTCGATCAAAGCTCGGGCGAAACGCGCCGCGAGAACCCGGATGCATGTTTCACAGGTCGCGCAACGCTTCCCGTGTCGTCCTGGCGAAAGCCAGGACCCATATGTGGACGGCCCCCGTGGCACAAGAGCTTTCTGGGATTGATCGGATCGCTTGCATCCATATGTCCGGCCTGTTGAGTGCGATCGAATGGATCGCTGGCCAAGATGGTTTGCGCGATGCGAGTTCCAAACAACCACGCGACCTGTTGGCGGCCGATGGGTCCTGCGGATTGTCTCGCATCGTTGCTCGATCGATCGCTCCATCTGCTCTTGCAGCTCCGGGTCGGCTGACGAGCGAGCCCGCCGGCCGGCCAATCTGTTAAGCGGTACCCGTCGTAGCGGCATTCAGCCGTGCGGCGTCATAACTCTCGCCCGTCACCATCAGCTTCCAGGCGATGCGCGCCACCTTGTTGGCGAGCGCTACGGCCGCAAGCTTCGGCGGCTTGCGCTTGATCAGCGCCAGCAGCCAGCGCGAGTGATGACCGCGTCCGCGCCTGGCCTGCTGGATCACCGCCGTGGCCCCGACGACCAGCAAACGGCGCAGGTCCTCATCGCCCGCCCGCGTGATCTTGCCAAGCCTGGTCTTGCCAGCGGTGGAGTGGTCCTTGGGTGTCAATCCCAGCCAGGCCGCAAAGTGACGACCGGAGCGGAACGCGCCCGGATCAGGTGTCTTCATCACCAGCGCGGTTGCAACGATCGGACCGACCGAGGGGATCTGAGCCAGGCGCCGGCCCGTGGCATCGCCGCGGTGCCAGGCCATCAGCTTGGCCTCAACCGCCTCCAACTCACCCTCGAGCCTGACGCGCTCCCGGCCCAGCACCACAAACAGTTCGCGCGCCAGAGCGGGAAGCGTCTCGTCCTGCGCGATCCGCGCCAGCAGTGGTTCGATCGCGTCCAGTCCCTTGGGCGCGATCAGGCCGTACTCCGCCGCATGGCCGCGTATCGTATTGGTCAATTGGGCGCGCCGGGCGATCAATCCGTCGCGGACCCCCATCAGCATCAGCGCAGCCTGCTGCTCGGCCGTCTTCACCGGTACGAAGCGCATGCTCGGCCGGCTCATCGCCTCACACAGGCCTTCTGCATCCCGCCCGTCATTCTTGTTCCGCATCACGTAGGGTTTAACCAATTGCGGCGCCATCAGCTTCACCTCATGGCCCAGCCTGGAAAGCTCTCGCGCCCAATATTGCGACGCCCCGCAGGCCTCCATCCCGATCACGGTCGGCGGCAATTTGGCGAAGAACTCCAGCACCTGTCTGCGCGACAGCTTCTTGCGCAGTACCACCTGCTCCGTCGCATCAACCCCATGCAACACAAAAATATACTTCGACGTATCCATCCCAATGCGGATAATCTGGCTCACGGACGGTCTCCATGTCTGAGATTTGCAACAACCTCATTCTGGCACACTGATGCCGTAGGGGGCCGTCCACACCATCAACCCCGAATACGGGTCATGACGCGATGCAGCTGCTACAGCTCAACAACACAACCCTGTGGTTATGGGTCTTGGCTCTCGCCAGGACGACGGCTTGACTGGCGCAAACACAGGCGATCGATGAGCTTCGCACAGTGCACGTCTTGAGATTCGGAACAGTTCGCAACAACTCCACTACCGAGACGCGCTCTTGCAAGTGAGTTGCGATTGCGCATGGCGAACGACGACTGACACTTGATGTTCACCAACTCCCTGCTACACCGCCGCCCATGAACACATCCTCGACCAAGACATCCGTCGCCGCGATCTCGATCCTCGCCAGCGGCAGCATGGCGGTCGCAAAATTCGTCGTCGGCATCGCGATCGGATCGCTGGCGCTGATCTCAGAGGCGCTGCATTCGTCGATCGACCTGGTCGCCACCATCATTACCTGGGCGGTGGTGCGGGTGTCGGACCAGCCGGCCGACGCCGAGCATCATTACGGCCACGGCAAGTTCGAGAGCGTCTCGGCGCTCGGTATCATCGCCCTGCTCTATGTGCTGGCCGGCGGCATCCTGGTCCAGGCCTACAGCCATCTGCGCGAGGGAGCGCCGCCGCCGTCGATCTCAGCCATCCCCTTCATCGTCCTCGTCCTCGATATCGGGGTCAATCTGTGGCGGGCCCGCGCGCTGCACCGTGCCGCGCGCGACACCAAGAGCCAGGCGCTGGCCGCCGACGCGCTGCATTTCGCCTCCGACGTGATGGGATCCGCGGCCGTCATCGTCGGCCTCGTGCTGGCCGGCCTCGGCTTCTGGTGGGGCGATGCCGCAGCCGCCATCGCGGTCGCCGTGATGATCGCCCTGCTCGGCCTGCGCATGGCCCGCGAGACCGTCGAGACCCTGCTCGACCGCGCGCCCGAAGGCGCGCTGGAAAAGATCACCGCCGCCATTGAAGCCGTGCCGGGGGTGGTCGACGTCGAGCGGCTGCGGGTCCGCATGGTCGGCGCCACGCATTTCATCGATGCCTTTGTCACCGTGCCGCGCACCTACCCGATCGACCGCGTCGAGGACATCAAGCGCAGGGCGCAGCAGGCGGTGACCAAGGCGTTGGGGGACGCCGACCTCACCTTCACTGCGGTTCCGGTGGCGCGCGACAATGAGAGCGTGCGCGAGCGCATCATGGTGATCGCGCGCAATTCCGGTCTCGCCATCCACCACGTCACCGTCCACGACATCGGCGGCAAGCTGATCGTCGGCATCGACCTCGAGGTCGACAGCGCCATGGCGCTGGACGCGGCACACGACATCGCCCACGAGCTCGAGCGCGCGATCCGCGAGGACTTTGGCGAGGACGTCGAGGTCGACACCCATATCGAGCCGCTCGAGCCGGAACTGCCCTGGGGAACCGACGCCGCGCCCGACCGCGTCGAGGCCATCAAGACCGCGCTGACCGGCTTTGCCGATGGCGGCGTGATCCATGACATCCACAATGTGCGGGTCCGCAACAGCGACGCCGGCGAGGTCGTCAACTTCCATTGCCGCGCTGAGCCCTCGATGAGCGTGATCAAGGTGCACGAAAGCGTCGACGAGATCGAACGCAAGCTGCGCCGCGCATTCCCCACCGTGAAGCGTGTGATCAGTCACGCAGAACCGACGCGCGCGTAATTCTACGGAGCCGTTCCTGTTTCGGACTCACTTTGCGCCCGGTGATTCTCTCTTGGACAAGATTTTTTTCGCATTAACGAATCGTTGACTCTCGACAGCCCGGGAAATCTGGATTCAAATCATCATGATTCGGATGCGACGTGGGGAGCATCCGATCCGGGTAAAAAATCAGCTTAGATGGGGGTCTAAGGCATGGCGCGCGCGCATGCAGCGAACGCTTGTGTCCAATCCGATTCGATCAAGGGATTGGCGCAGTCGATCGCGAAACCGGCCTATCACAGGCTCTTGACGGCCGAGCCTGCACTGCGCCGCGCTGTCCCTACGCTGATCATCGCCTTCCTCATCACGATCTGCCTCGGCGCCTTCGTCCAGGTGATCGACCAGAACCGGCAGAAGCGCGGCGCGATGAAGCGCGACCTGGCCGCGCTCTCCGACATCCTCGCCGAGCGTCTCGACCGCCTGACCTCGGTGCGGCGCGACCGGCTCGCCAATATCGAGCAGATGCAGGAGCTGCTGCCCGACCTGATCCCGTCCTGGGGCATCGCCGATGGCCGCCATGTCATCATCACCGGCGCCGAGCACCGCGTGCTGGCCCGCGTGCCGATCGACGGCGCCGGCGAGAACGACCGCGTCCTCGACATCGTCTCCACCGCGCAGCTCCTGGTCGCACCGGGCCAGCAGGGCGCCGTCAGTGACATGACGTTGCCGGGCGGCACCGGCGCGCTGGCGATCTCGCAGCTCGTCAAGTCGCTACCCGGCCAGGTCGTCGTCATCCAGGAGATGAACGAGCCGATCTGGGGATCGGACGCCGCGCTCTCGGTGACGCTGTCGGCGACCACGAGCTTCGTGGTGCTGATCCTCGGCTTCGCCTTCCACTGGCAATCGACCCGCGCCCGCGAGGGCGACCTGATCAACGACGCCGTGCGCGGCAGGATCGACACCGCGCTCAATCGCGGCCGCTGCGGATTGTGGGACTGGGACCTGTCGCGCGGCAGAATCTTCTGGTCGCAGTCGATGTTCACCCTGCTCGGCCTCGATACCCGCAACGACCTCCTCACCTTCGGCGAGGTCAACGCGCTGGTGAACTCCGACGACATCAACCTGTTCGACATCGCCGAGCAGCTGATCTCGAGCAAGATCGATCACATCGACCAGAGCTTCCGTATGCGCCATGTCGGCGGCCACTGGATCTGGCTGCGCGTCCGCTGCGAGCTCAGCCACGCCGCGGCCGACAGCGGCCTGCATTTGATCGGCATTGCCGTCGACATCACCGAACAGAAGAGCCTCGCCGAGAAGTCGGTGGAAGCCGACCTCCGGCTGCGCGATGCCATCGAGACCATTCCGGAGGCCTTCGTGCTCTGGGACGCCGAGGACCGCCTCGTGCTCTGCAACTCGCACTTCCAGCGGCTGCACAAGCTGCCGGATATCGCGGTGAGCCCCGGCACCTCCTATGAGACCGTGATCGAAGTCGGCAGCATGCCCGAGGTGCGCACCCGCCTGCACGAGAGCGGCGTGCCGGCACCCGGCGCCCGCACCTTCGAGGCGCAGCTCGACGACGGCAGCTGGCTGCATATCAGCGAACGCCGCACCAAGGACGGCGGCTACGTCTCGGTCGGCACCGACATCACCCGCATCAAGGCGCACGAGCAGAAGCTGGTCGACAACGACCTGCGCCTGCGCGCCACCGTGATCGACCTGCAGCGCTCGCAATCCGAGCTGGAGCGGCAGGCCGTCGAGCTCGCCGACCTCGCCGAAAAATATTCGCAGGAAAAGACCCGCGCCGAGGACGCCAACGCCGCGAAGTCGAAATTCCTCGCCAATATGAGCCATGAGCTGCGTACGCCGCTCAACGCCATCATCGGCTTCTCCGAGATCATGGGTAGCGGCCTGTTCGGAACGCTCGGCTCGGACAAGTACGCGGAATACTGCCACGACATCCTGACATCGGGGAAATACCTGCTCGAGGTCATCAACGACATCCTCGACATGTCGAAGATCGAGGCCGGCCGCATGAAGTTCGACATGGAGCCGCTCGACCTCTCCGGCATCCTCGCCGAGTCGCTGCGGGTGGTCTCCGGCCGCGCCGAGCACAAGGGCCTGTCGCTGGAATCGGATATCGAAAGCACGATCTCGGTCGTCGCCGACCGCCGCGCGGTCAAGCAGATCATCGTCAACCTGCTCTCCAACGCCGTGAAGTTCACGCCCGACAACGGCCGCGTGCTGGTGCGCGGCCAGATGCTGGATGACTCGATCGTGCTCCTGATTGCCGACAGCGGCATCGGCATCGCACCGGAATCGCTGCGGCGGCTCGGCAAGCCGTTCGAGCAGGTCGAGAGCCAGCTCACCAAGAGCTACCAGGGCTCGGGCCTCGGACTTGCGATCGCGCGCTCGCTCACCAACCTGCATGGCGGCTCGATGAAGCTGCGCTCCAAGCTCGGCGTCGGCACCGTCGTCCGCGTCACCCTCCCCCGCGATCCGCGCTCCCTGCAAACCAGACTGCCCGAAGCGGCCTAGACTAGAGCATTTCATTGCTTAACTGAATCGGAGGGGATTCCGGTTTTTGGCGGTTTGTGATTCAAGATGCTGACTGGATTGGAGGCCAGCATCGCATGACCCGACCTCTTTCCCTGGATCTTCGCGAGCGTGTGGTGGCGTCGGTTTTGGCGGGCGAGAGCTGCCGATCTGTGGCGGAACGGTTTGGTGTTGCGGTCTCGTCGGTTGTGAAGTGGTCACAGCGGCAGCGGGCGACCGGCTCGGTTGCGCCCGGCAAGATGGGCGGTCACCGCAAGCCCTTGCTTGATCCGCATCGTGCCTTCATTGTCGAGCGGATCATTCAGACGCCGCACCTGACGCTGCATGGTCTGAAGGCGGAACTGGCAGCTCGTGGGGTCAAGGTCTCACACAACGCGGTCTGGCTGTTCCTGCGCCGGGAAGGGCTGCGGTTCAAAAAAAACACTGTTCGCCCTCGAACAAGCGCGCGCCGACGTCTCTCGTAGGCGCCAGCGTTGGCGATCCTGGCAGGCCGGACTTGATCCGGGCCGGCTCGTCTTCATCGATGAGACTTGGATCAAGACCAACATGGCCCCTTTGCGGGGCTGGGGCCCCAAGGGCGCACGCCTGCGCGGCTTCGCCCCGCACGGTCACTGGCGTACCCTCACATTCCTCGGTGCGCTCCGCCATGACCAACTCACGGCACCCTGCGTCTTCGACGGCCCGATCAACGGCGAATGCTTCTGCGCTTATGTGAAGCACCTTCTCCTGCCAACCCTGCGCGAAGGCGACATCGTCATTCTCGACAACCTCGGAAGCCACAAGTCGAAAGCTGTCAGGCAAATGATCCAGGCTGCTGGCGCCAGGCTCTGGTACCTGCCGCCATACTCGCCCGACCTCAACCCGATCGAACAGGCCTTCTCCAAGATCAAACACTGGATGCGGCAGGCTCAGAGGCGCACCGTCGAAGACACTTGGCGCCACATCGGTCACCTCGTTCAGGACATCCAGCCTCGCGAATGCGCAAACTACTTCGCAAACGCCGGTTATGCTTCAGTCAAAATGTGAAACGCTCTAGCCCCCGCGGGACTTCGCGAGCACCTCTTCCAGCAGCGCGGGATCGCCGAGGACGGCCAGCGTCTCGCGCGGCGTGAGATGCGCCACCGCCTCATCGAAACTGTCGCTGGCCTCGATCCGCGCGCGCGCCATCGCAAGATGACGGTCGATCTCGCCCGGACCGGCGCGTCGCGCCGGTGGAAGCGACGACAGATGACGACGCAGCAGGCCGGAATCCTGCCGCAGCGTCGCCAGCGCTGGGGCCGATGCCTGGGCAGGCTGCGACGCCAGTTCATTGGCGCGGACCAGCACGCCCGGCGGTCCGCTCTCCTCCGGCGTCACGAACAGCGCGCGCATCGCAGGCTTCGCCGTCCAGGCCCCGATCGGGATCGCAAACAGCAGGCCAACGATCACCGGCGACATCCACAGCAGCAGCGGCAACGACACCGCATAGGCGCTCGCCGCCATCGCCACACCGCAGGCGGTCGGGACCCCATATTTCCGATACAGTTCGCGTCGCTCGACCTCGCCGTCGTCGCGCCGCTGCGTCTGCCAGCCCGCATCCCGCCCGAGCAGAATCTCGATGACGGCGATCGACTGGAATACCATCATGACCGGTGCGATCATTGCCGAGATCAGCACCTCGGCGATGACACCGGTAAACGTCCGAAAGCCGCCGCCGAATTGCCGACGGGCATCCGAGCGCGCCAGCAACAGGATGAAGCCGAGCAGCTTCGGCACGATCAGCAGCGCCATCGTGAGGCCGAAGACCCAGGCGGCGAGCACCGGGTCCTGCGCCGGCCAGTTCGGGAACAGCGAGAAGCCCTTCGGAAAATATTCGGGGCGAATGAAGCGCGCCTGCAACGAGATCAGGATTCCGAGCAGCAGGAACGCAAGCCACATCGGCGCGGTGATGTAGGAGCCGATCCCCGCCATGAAATGCAGCCGCGAAATCCAGTGCAGCCGGCGCGTCGTCAGCACCGCGAGATGCTGCAGATTGCCCTGGCACCAGCGGCGGTCGCGGGCGGCAAAATCCAACAGCGACGGCGGCACCTCCTCGTAGCTGCCGCCGAGCATCGGCGCCATGTAGATGCCCCAGCCGGCGCGCCGCATCAGCGCCGCCTCGACAAAATCGTGGCTCAGGATATGTCCGCCGAACGGCTTGCGTCCGGACAGTTCGGGCAGGCCCGCCTGCTCGGCAAAGGCCTGGATCCGGATGATGGCATTGTGTCCCCAGTAATTGCCCTCGGAGCCGTGCCACCACGCGACACCGGCGGCGACCATCGGTCCGTACAGACGGCCGGCAAATTGCTGCAGGCGACTGAACAGGCTGCGCGCATTGACGATCACAGGCAGCGTCTGCAGCAGCGCCGCCTGCGGATTGGTCTCCATGGCGTGAACCATCCGCACCATCGTATCGCCCGACATCAAGCTGTCGGCGTCGAGCACGACCATGAACCGGTAGGCGGCGCCAAACCGCGTGATCCACTCGCCGAGATTGCCTGCCTTCCGCGCCGTATTATCGGCGCGATGCCGGTAGTAGAGCCTCCCGCCGCAGGCATCGCCGAGCGCGAGGAACGCCTGTTCCTCGGCGATCCAGATATCGGGATCGCGCGTGTCGCTGAGCACGAACCAGTCGAAGCTTCCGCCCTGCCCGGTCGCTTCGATGGATTCGTATATCGCGCGGAGGCGCGCCATCAATTGATGCGGATTCTCGTTGTAGGTCGGGAGCAGCACCGCGGTCCGGCTCGCGAGCCGCGGCAACGGACCATCATCGCGGATCGGCAGCGCGTTGCCTTTGCGCCCGAGCAGCACAAAGAAGCCGGCCAGCGCCGAGGCGAACGAGAACGCGATCCAGGCGAGCAGTGCGACGAACAGCGCCAGCACCATCCATTCCATGATCGTCACGCCGCCGACCTGGACCACCATGTACATCTCGTAGGCGCCCGCGCCGGTCAGCGCCGCCGTCAGCACCAGGATGAAGGCGCGGCGCATCAACATGCCCGCACCGGCCGACACCGGCTCGCTCACCGCGCGCGGCGGCTGGCCGAGATCGGCCGCCGACATCGCAAGCGGGCTCTCGTGCGGCAGGAAGCCACCGGCCGTTGCCGCGACGTCGGAACGAGGCGACGTGACTATGGCGCCCATCGATAGACCCAGATCTCCGAGAGCGGCTTGTCATCCTGCGCCAGATGGGCGCGCAACTCGACCGGCTCCTTCTTGACCGCACATTGGAAGCTGAGCCGCCATCCGCCGGTATTCGGGTTCGGCTGCGTGACAATGTTCGTGATTTCGGCCTTGTCGGCCGTCACGACGCCCTTGATGCTGGCCGGATCGATCCCCTTCAGATTGTCGCCGAACAGGTCGAGCACAAACAGCTTGCTGTTCTCGCCATGTGCACCGATGCCGGTGCGCGTGAAGCGCGCCAGCGAATGCGGCTTCGGCGCGTCAGGTCCCCAATGCAGGCGATAGGTCAGGTTGGTCTCGCTCTTGGCCTTGAGCGGCGCCTTCGGCCGCCAGAACGCGGCGATGTTGTCGTGGATCTCTTCCTTGGTCGGAATCTCGAACAGGATGACCGCGCCCTCGCCCCAGTCGCCGATCGGCTCGACCCACAGGCTCGGACGCTTCTCGAAGCTCGATTCGATGTCCTGATAGGCGAAGAAATTCTTCTCCCGCTGCATCAGCCCGAAGCCGTGCGGATTGATGTCCTGGAACGTGCTGATCTGGAGGTCGCGCGGATTGCTCAGCGGACGCCACAGGCTCTCGCCCTTGCCGTTGTAGATCGCAAGCCCGTCGGAATCATGCACCGACGGCCGGAAGTCATCGACCTCGTTGCGATCATTGGGCCCGAAGAAGAACATGCTGGTCATCGGCGCAAGGCCGGCGTGCTCGAGATCCGCACGCGGATAGAGCGATGCCTCGACATCGAAGACCGTGGTCTTCCCGGGTCTGATCGTGAAACGGTAGCTCGCCGCACAGCTCTTGCTGTCGAGCAACGCATGAACGACCAGCGAGGTCGCATTGGGCACGGGGCGCTCGAGCCAGAACGCCTTGAAGAACGGAAACTCCTCGCCCTTCGCCTCGCCGGTATCGATCGACAGGCCGCGCGCCGACAGACCGTATGTCTCACCCTTCGCGACCGCGCGGAAGTAGCTTGCGCCGAGGAAGACGCAGACTTCGTCGTAATAGTCCGGCTTGTTGATCGGCGCGTGGATGCGAAATCCGGCAAAGCCGAGGTCGGTCTCGGTGAACGCAGGAACGGTCTCACCGAACGAAAACATGTCCTTGCTGTATTTGACCTCGCTGACCTTGCCGTCCGCGACCTCGAAAATATTGACCTTGTTCTTGTAGAAGAAGCCACGATGAAAGAACTGCGCCTCGAACGGCAGCTTCGCGCCCCGCCACAACGCGCGCTCCGGCACGAAGCGGATCGAGCGGTACTGATCGTAGTTCAGGTCCGTCAGGCCATTCGGCAACTTCTCGTCCGGCGCCTCGAACGACTTGCTGGCGAGGTTGCGGGCAAGCTCCCTCACCATCGACGGGTTGAAAGGTGCGTCCGACGTGTTCCCTGCGGCCGCGGCCTCCCGCTGCGGCAGGAGCAGTAGTGTCGGCAACACGGCCGATCCGTGGAGTAACTGGCGACGATTCAAGGCGGCTCCTGCTCGTTGACCGGGACGCCGCAATGAAACCGCCAAGCGGTCGCTGAGTTCCATGTTGCCGCGCGCGGGAACGCGCGGCTGCTCCACGAAAACGAGACGAAACAGGAATCGCTTCGCGACGGGCTGTGCGCCGCGAATGGCTCAAGTGGGAACTGCGATGGGAGCGTCTCGGCCGCTGGCCGCGCGCTACGCGCTCTCCAGCTTCGGCGCGACCTCGCGTGCGACCTGCACCAGGGCGGCGATCAGCGGTGTCATCGGATCCCGCTGCGGGATCACCAGGCCGATGCTGTAGTCCACGACCGGATCGACGATCGGAATGCTGCGCACGGCATCGGCAAGGCCGAGCGTCTCGGCGAGCTTGGCCGGCATCACGCTGGCCCAGCGTCCGGTCTTCACATGGGTGTAGAGCACGAGCAGTGAATTCGACGTCAGCGTCGGCGTCGCCTCCGCGCCGACCGAGGTCAGCGCGCGATCGATGATGCGGCGGTTCTGCATGTCGGGCGTGAGCAGGCATAGCGGCACGGTGCCGACTTCCTTCCACGTCACCTGCTTGCGATCGCCGAACATCGCATCCGGCGCCGTCAGCAGACGATAGCTCTCGTTGTAGAGCGGGATGGTGCGGACCTTGCCGATCGGCTCGTTCTCGATGTAGGTCAGCCCGGCGTCGACCTCGAGATTCTCGAGCAGGCCGAGCACGTCGGCGGACGTGCAGGACTGGATGCGAAACCGCACATCGGGATGGCGCGCCCGGTACGGCGTGGTGAGCGAGGCCACCATGCCGAGCGCAGTCGGAATCGCCGCGATCCGGATCTCGCCCGACAGCTTGTCCTTGAGGCTGTTGATCTCCTGCTTCATCGCCCGCGTGTCGCCGACAATGCGCCGCGCCCAGTCCAGCGTGCGTTCGCCCTCCGGCGTGAAACCCTGAAACCGCGATCCGCGCTGCACCAGCATGACGCCGAGGATCTCCTCGAGCTGCTTGAGACTGGTCGACATGGTCGGCTGGGTGACCCCGCAGGCCTCCGCAGCCCGGCCGAAATGCCGTTCCTTGGCCAGCGCCAGCAGAAGTTCCAGCTTGTCGATCAAGGTTCAAACTCCTTCGGAAAACGGCGCCCCCAATGGCGGCCCGATATGCCCATAGGTAGCACGATCGGGGTGCGATCCCGAAATCCAAAGCGTCCCGGAAGTCCGTGATTCCAGAACATTATTGCGATCCCGGATCGACCCATTCGGCAACGCTATTAATCGCGTTTCGCAATCGCCGCATGAGACAGCTTTATTGATGTTTCGAAGGATTCCAATTCTCATGTGCAAAGCAAAAAACTGGATCGTGGGAAGCGCTGATGACGGTGGGATACGAACATTGGGAGAAGGCGCGCGGCGCTGAGATCATCGCCGAGCATGCCGGGCTTGAAGGCGCCACGCTGGTGATCCTGCACGCGCTGCAGGAAGCCTTCGGCTATGTGCCGGAGCCTGCGATCCCGATGGTTGCGGAGGCGCTCAATCTGTCCCGCGCCGAGGTGCACGGCGTGTTCACCTTCTACCACGACTTCCGCAAACAACCGGCCGGACGCCACGTCCTCAAGCTCTGCCGCGCCGAGGCCTGCCAGGCTGCCGGCGGCGACCGGCTTGCGGCGCGCGCCGAGGCCAAGCTCGGCGTTTCCCTGGGGAATACCACGGCTGACGAGCGCGTGACGTTGGAGCCGATCTACTGCCTCGGGCTCTGCGCCACCGCTCCCTCGGCGATGCTGGATGGCCGGCTGGTCGGCCGGCTCGATGAAGCGCGCATCGACGCGCTGGTCGCGGAGGCACAGCGATGACGATGCGAATTTACATCCCCCGCGACGCCGCGGCGGTCGCTGTCGGCGCCGACGATGTCGCTCTCGCCTTCGCGCAGGCCGCAGCAGCGCGCGGCGCAGCGATCGAGATTGTCAGGAACGGCTCGCGCGGGCTGTGCTGGCTGGAGCCGATGGTTGAGCTCTCGACCGCCCAAGGCCGCATCGCGTTCGGCCCGGTGACGCCTAAGGACGTTCCATCGCTGCTCGATGCGATGGCCGAAAACGGCCAGCATACCCTGCGGCTTGGTGTCACGGATGAGATCCCCTGGCTGAAACGCCAGACGAGACTGACCTTCGTCCGCTGCGGCGTGGTCGATCCGCGCTCGGTCGACGACTACCGCACTCATGGTGGCTACAAAGGCCTGGAACGGGCGCTGACGCTGAGCTCCGACCAGATCCTTGCCGACGTCACCACGTCTGGCCTGCGCGGCCGCGGCGGCGCCGGTTTCCCGACCGGCATCAAGTGGAAGACGGTGGCGCAGGCCAGCGCCGACCGCAAATACATCGTCTGCAATGCCGACGAAGGCGACAGCGGCACCTTCGCCGACCGCATGATCATGGAAGGCGACCCCTTCGTCGTGATCGAGGGCATGACGATCGCGGGTATCACGGTGGGCGCCACCAAGGGCTACATCTACATCCGCTCGGAATATCCGCATGCGGTCGAGGCGATGAACGCGGCGATCGTGGCCGCCCGCCGCGCCGGCTTCCTCGGCAAGCGGATCGGCGGCTCCGCGCACGAGTTCGATCTCGAGGTCCGCGTCGGCGCCGGCGCCTATGTCTGCGGCGAAGAGACCTCGCTGCTGGAGAGCCTTGAGGGCCGCCGCGGCATCGTGCGGGCCAAGCCGCCGCTGCCCGCGCATAAGGGCCTGTTCGGCCGCCCGAGCGTGATCAACAACGTGCTGTCGTTCGCGGCGATCCCCTTCATCCTCGACAATGGCACCAAGGCCTACGCCGATTTCGGCATGGGCCGTTCGCGCGGCACGATGCCGATCCAGCTCGCCGGCAACATCAGATATGGCGGGCTGTTCGAGACCGCGTTCGGCGTCACGCTCGGCGAGCTCGTCGACGAGATCGGCGGCGGCACCTTCACCGGACGCGAGGTGCGCGCGGTGCAGGTCGGCGGTCCGCTCGGCGCCTACTTCCCCCGCGCGCTGTTCGACACGCCGTTCGACTACGAGGCATTCGCCGCGCGCGACGGCCTGATCGGCCATGGCGGCATCGTGGTGTTCGACGATACCGTCGACATGGTCAAGCAGGCGCGCTTCGCGATGGAGTTCTGCGCGATCGAATCCTGCGGCAAATGCACGCCGTGCCGGATCGGCTCGACCCGCGGCGTCGAGACCATCAACAAGATCATCAACGGCGAGCGCGTGGTGGAAAACCTCGCCGTGATCGAAGACCTCTGCAACACCATGAAATTCGGCTCGCTGTGCGCACTCGGCGGCTTCACGCCCTACCCCGTGATGAGCGCACTGAAACACTTCCGGGAAGATTTTGGCGGAGATTTAGGTCCCGCACCGGCCCGGCTGCAGGCCGCGGAATAGCAAGGAGATCACGATGTCGCTGATCCAGGAAATCGATTTCGGCACGCCAAAATCCAAATCCGAGGCGATGGTCACGCTGACCATCGACGGCAATCAGATCACGGTGCCCGAGGGCACCTCGATCATGCGCGCGGCGATGGAGGCCGGGACCCAGATTCCAAAGCTCTGCGCGACCGACATGGTAGACGCTTTCGGCTCCTGCCGGCTCTGCCTGGTCGAGATCGAGGGCCGCGCCGGCACGCCCGCCTCCTGCACCACGCCGGTGATGAACGGCCTCGTCGTGCACACCCAGAGCGAGCGGCTGAAGAAGCTGCGCAAGGGCGTGATGGAGCTCTACATCTCCGACCATCCGCTGGACTGCCTGACCTGCGCCGCGAACGGCGACTGCGAATTGCAGGACATGGCGGGCGCGGTCGGCCTGCGCGACGTGCGCTACGGTTATGAAGGCGAGAACCACGTCTTCGCCAAATCGCACGGCTGCGAAAACGACAACTGGATGCCGAAGGACGAATCCAATCCTTACTTCACCTACGATCCCTCGAAGTGCATCGTCTGCTCGCGCTGCGTCCGCGCCTGCGAGGAAGTGCAAGGCACTTTCGCGCTGACGATCTCCGGCCGCGGCTTCGACAGCCGCGTCTCGCCCGGCATGAGCGAGAGCTTCCTCGGCTCCGAATGCGTGTCCTGCGGCGCCTGCGTGCAGGCCTGCCCGACCGCGACGCTGACCGAAAAATCCGTGATCGAGATCGGCCAGCCCGAGCATTCGGTCGTCACGACCTGCGCCTATTGCGGCGTCGGCTGCGCCTTCAAGGCCGAGATGCGTGGCGAGGAAGTGGTGCGCATGGTGCCGTGGAAGGACGGCAAGGCCAATCGCGGCCATTCCTGCGTCAAGGGCCGCTTCGCCTGGGGCTACACGACCCACAAGGAGCGCATCCTGAAGCCGATGATTCGCGAGCGGATCGAGGATCCCTGGCAGGAAGTGTCGTGGGACGAGGCGCTGAATTTCGCCGCCGCGAAATTCAAGGGCATCCAGCAGAAATACGGCCGTGACGCGGTCGGCGGCATCACCTCGTCGCGCTGCACCAACGAAGAGACCTATCTGGTGCAGAAGCTGATCCGCGCCGGCTTCGGCAACAACAATGTCGACACCTGCGCCCGCGTCTGTCATTCGCCGACCGGCTACGGCCTGTCGCAAACCTTCGGCACCTCGGCCGGCACCCAGGATTTCGATTCGGTGGAGGATACCGACGTCGTGCTGATCATCGGCGCCAACCCTGCCTCGGCTCACCCAGTTTTCGCTTCGCGCCTCAAGAAGCGGCTGCGCCAGGGCGCCAAGCTGATCGTGATCGATCCGCGCCGCACCGAGATGGTTGAATCGCCGCATGTGAATGCGCTGCATCTGCCGCTGTTGCCCGGCACCAACGTCGCCGTGCTCACCGCGCTCGCCCATGTCATCGTCACCGAAGGGCTGGTCGACGAGGCCTTCGTGCGCGAGCGCTGCGACTGGAGCGAGTTCGAGGATTGGGCCGCCTTCGTCGCGGAGCCGAAGCACAGCCCTGAAGCCACCGCGATCATCACCGGCGTCGATCCGAACGCTCTGCGCGAGGCGGCGCGGGTCTATGCCAACGGCGGCAACGGCGCGATCTATTACGGGCTCGGCGTCACCGAGCACAGCCAGGGCTCGACCACCGTGATCGCGATCGCCAACCTCGCGATGGTGACCGGCAATATCGGCCGGCCCGGCGTCGGCGTGAACCCGCTCCGCGGCCAGAACAACGTGCAGGGCTCCTGCGACATGGGCTCGTTCCCGCACGAGTTGCCGGGCTATCGCCATATCTCCGGCGACGCGGTGCGCGAGCAGTTCGAGGCGATGTGGAACGTCAAGCTCAACAACGAGCCCGGCCTGCGCATCCCCAACATGTTCGATGCCGCGATCGAGGGCACCTTCATGGGGCTCTACGTTCAGGGCGAGGATATCCTGCAATCCGACCCCAACACCAAGCATGTGGTGGCGGCGCTGTCGGCGATGGAATGCGTGATCGTCCACGACCTGTTCCTGAACGAGACCGCGAACTACGCCCACGTGTTCCTGCCCGGCTCGACCTTCCTGGAAAAGGACGGTACCTTCACCAACGCCGAGCGCCGCATCCAGCGCGTCCGCAAGGTGATGACACCGCGCAACGGCTATGCCGACTGGGAAGTGACAATCCTGCTCGCCAAGGCGATGGGCTTCGAGATGCACTACAACCATCCGTCGGAAATCATGGACGAGATCGCGGCGCTGACGCCGACCTTCACCGGCGTCTCCTACGCCAAGCTCGACGAACTCGGCTCGGTGCAGTGGCCTTGCAACGAGAAGGCGCCGGAAGGCACGCCGGTGATGCATATCGGCGGCTTCGTGCGCGGCAAGGGCAAGTTCATCATCACCGAATATATCGCGACCGACGAGCGCACCGGCCCGCGCTACCCGCTGCTGCTCACCACGGGCCGCATCCTCAGCCAGTACAATGTCGGCGCGCAGACCCGCCGCACCGAGAACGTGGTGTGGCATGCCGAGGACCGACTCGAGATCCATCCGCACGACGCCGAGCAGCGCGGCGTGCGCGACGGCGACTGGGTACGGCTGGCGAGCCGTGCCGGCGAGACCACGCTGCGCGCGCTGATCACTGATCGCGTGGCGCCGGGCGTGGTCTACACCACGTTCCATCACCCCGACACCCAGGCCAACGTGATTACGACCGACTTCTCGGACTGGGCGACCAACTGTCCTGAGTATAAGGTCACCGCCGTTCAGATCTCGCCGTCGAACGGACCGTCCGACTGGCAGAAGGCCTATGACGAGCAGGCCCGCCACTCCCGCCGCATCGCGCCGGTGGTGGAAGCCGCGGAGTAGCGATGCGCGAACCCGTCTACCAGGCGAAGCGGAAGGTCTGGCGCGACGGCGTCTTCAGCGAGGGCGTGCGCCTGATCCCGGAGGAGACGCCGCTGGCGCTGACTTATAATGGCGGCACCTACGCCGTGATGATGGGCTCGCCCGAGGACCTCGGCGACTTCGCGGTTGGCTTCAGCCTGAGCGAAGGCATCGTGCAATCGGCCGATGAGATCGAGACCCTCGGCATTGTCGAGCTCGACGACGGCATCGAACTTCGGATGTGGCTCAAGCCCGACAAGGCCGAACGGATCGTCGAGCGGCGGCGCAACATCGCCGGCCCGACCGGCTGCGGCCTGTGCGGGCTCGATTCGATCAGCGAGGCGGTCCGGCCGGCCGCGGTGGTGCCCGCAGGCCGCGTCTTCGCGCCGCGCGAGATCATGACCGCGGTGGCGGCGGTCGCGCCGCTGCAGGAGATCAACCACCAGACCCGTGCCGTGCACGCCGCCGCGTTCTGGACGGCCACGCGCGGCATCGTCGCGCTGCGCGAGGATGTCGGCCGCCACAATGCGCTCGACAAGCTCGCCGGCGCGCTGGCCCGAGACAAGGTCGTTACAAGTGATGGCGTGGTGCTATTGACCAGCCGCGTCTCGGTCGAAATGGTGCAGAAGACCGCCGCGATCGGCGCGCCGCTGATTGCTGCCGTGTCGGCCCCGACCGCGCTTGCGGTACGGATGGCGGATGCCGCCGGCATCACGCTTGCCGCGATCGCCCGCGCGGATGGATTTGAAGTCTTTACGCATCCGGAACGCGTCACAGGCGCGGTGCCCGGCAAGGAGTCCGCTTATGTCGTCGTCGCCTGACAAACTGGTCTATATGGCGAACCAGATCGGGAAGTTCTTCCACAGCCAGGGGCACGACCGTGCGGTGCAGGGCATTTCCGAGCACATCTGGAAGTTCTGGGACCCGCGGATGCGCAAGCAGATCTTTGCCCATCTCGACACCGGCGGCGCCGGCCTTGACCCCGACGTCCGCGATGCCTTGCAGAAGCTGAAGCAGCAGGCGTAGCCAGCCGCCCTGCTCTATCACCGTCACCCTAAGGAGGCCGCGAAGCGGCCGTCTCGAAGGGCGACGGCCCGGCTGGTGGCCGTGCATCCTTCGAGACGCGCTACGCGCTCCTCAGGATGACGGGTCGAGCTCCTTCTCCCTACCCCCCGCCCACGATCGCGTTGAAGACGCGACGCACCTCGCTTTGCGTCTCGCGCAGGCGGGCTTCAAGCGCGGAGAAATCCGGCGCGTCGCCGGCCCGCGCCATCACGCGCCGCAAATCCTCGCCCGCCGTCTCCGGATTGAACTTGCCGGTGACGCACAGCCGCAGGATCTGCGTGAGATCATGATAGAGCCGCGCTGCCGAGCGCAGGATCTCGGCCTCGGACTGGCCGAGCAGGCCGAGCTTGGCGGCATACTCGAGCACCTGCAGCGTCGAGACGCTGAGGATCTCCGGCTTCGCTGAGGCGTGCGCGAGCTGGAGATATTGCGCGATGAAATCGATGTCGACGAGTCCGCCGGCGGCAAGCTTGAGGTCCCAGACGTCGTCCTCGCCCTTCTCCAGCGCGATCGCGCGCCGCATGTCGGCAACGTCGGCTGCGGTCGACACTGCATCGCGCGGCCGGGTCAGCACGCTGCGGATGATCGCCTCGATCCTCTCGCGGAATTCCGGCGACGACGAGATCACGCGCGCGCGCGTCAGGGCCATGTGCTCCCAGGTCCACGCCTCGCGCTCCTGGTAGTCGGAAAATGAGTCGATCCGCGAGGCGACCGGGCCGGCCCGCCCCGACGGCCGCAGCCGCATGTCGACCTCATAGAGCACGCCGTAATTGGTCCGGGTCGTGAAGGCGCTGATCAGGCGCTGGGTGAAGCGGGCAAAATACTGCGCGCCGTGCAGCGAACGCTCGCCGTCGGAGTCCGGCGCCTCGCTGTCGAAATCGTAGAGCAGGATCAAATCGAGGTCGGAGGACGCCGTCATCTCGCGGCTGCCAAGCCGGCCCATCGCGACGATCGCGGTCTCCTGCCCCTTGATCCGGCCATATTGCGCGGCGAACTGGTCGGTGACGAGGCCGTGCACGGTGTGCACAATGCCTTCCGCGACGTCGGCAAAGGCCGTGCTGGCGTGCTGCGCCGACACCGTGCCGGACAGGATCCGCGTGCCGATCAGGAACAGGCTCTCCTGGCCGAACAGCCTCAGACGATCGAGGAAGTCCTCATAGGACGAGGCATCCTGCAGCGTGGCGGCAAGTCGCTCCGACAGCTCCTTCTTGTCCGGCATCGCGCCGAAGAAACGCGGATCGACCAGGCCGTCCATGATCTGCGGCTGCCGCGCCAGCATGTCGCCGAGCCGCGGTGCCGCACCGAGGATCAGCGCCACCAGCGCGACGAAATCGCGATTCTGGCTCAGCAGCGAGATCAGCCGCCCGCCCCGCTGCAACGCGCCCAGGAAACGGTCGAATGCCGCGACCGCATCGTCAGGCTCCTCGGCATCCGCGAGGCCATCGATCAGGCCGGGAATGAACTCCAGGAATGCCGCCCGGGTCGCCTCCACGCGCAGCGCGCGATAATCACCCTCGATCCATTGCTGCACGGTGCCCGCGACCATGACCGGCTTCTTGAAGCCGAGACTGGCGAGATGCTCGATCAGGCGACCGTCTTCGGGGCCCGCCCCATAGTCGACATCCGGCAGCTTCGCGCTCCCGGTCGGATCGTCGCCCTCGAACAGCTTGCCGTAATGGTTCTGCACGATCTCGAGCTGGCCGAGCAAATCCCTCGCGAAGGCCTCGCGATCCGCGTAGCCGAAGAAATGCGCGAAGCGCTCGACGTCCTCGGGCGCTTCGGGCAGCGAGTGGGTCTGCTCGTCGGCGATCATCTGCAGCCGGTGCTCGACCCGGCGCAGGAATTCGTAGGCCGTGGTCAGCTCGTCGCGCGCCTCAAAGGTGATCCAGTTGCTCTCGGCGAGCACATTGAGCGCCTCCAGCGTCGGCCGCACCCGCAACTCCGGATGGCGGCCACCGGCGATCAGTTGCTGGGTCTGGGCGAAGAACTCGATCTCACGGATGCCGCCGCGGCCGACCTTGACGTTGTGGCCCTCGACCGAGATCTCGCTTTGGCCGCGATAGGTCTGCATCTGCCGCTTCATGTCGTGGACGTCGGCCAGCGCGGCAAAATCCAGATGCTTGCGCCAGACGAATGGCGCGAGCTCGGCGATCAACGCCTCGCCGGCCTTGGGATCGCCGGCACAGGGCCGCGCCTTGATCATCGCGGCGCGTTCCCAAGTGCGTCCCTCACGCTCGTAATAATGCAAGGCGGCGTCGGTCGAGATCGCGACCTGGGTCGAGGCCGGGTCCGGACGCAGCCTGAGATCGACCCGGAACACATAGCCCTCGCCCGAGCGCTGCTGCAGCATCCGCGCCATCGCCTGGGTGACGCGCACGAAGAACGGCTGCGGCTCGATATCCTCGGCGAGCGAGGTGGCCGTGCGATCGAAGAACACGATCAGGTCGATGTCGCTGGAATAGTTCAGCTCGCCCGCGCCCATCTTGCCCATCGCAAGCACGATCAGGCCCGAACCCGCTTCCGGACGCTCGGGATCGACGGCAGTCATGCGGCCGCGGGCGACCTCCTGCAGGAACAAGTATCGCAGCGCCGACTGCACCGAATTCACCGCGATGTCGGTCAGCGCTGCCGTCACCCGCATCACCGGCCAGACGCCGCCGATGTCGCACAGCGCGATCATCAGCGCGGCCTCCGCCTTCATGCGGCGAAGCAGAACCATCACGTCGGCCTCGCTGCCGGCGGCGAGCACGTCGCCTGAGGTCGTCTCGATCAGGTTCGCAAGATGCGACTCCGGGTCGCATGACAGGATCCGGATCAGCCGCGCGGCATCAGCCCGCGCGAGCTCGAACAGATAGGGCGAGAACTCGGCAATGCCGCGCAGGATGTCCCGTGCGAACGGGTGCTCCAGCAACGCCGCGAGCGCAGCCGATTGCGCCGGCTCGAGCTCGGCGAGCCAGTCGGTCAGGCGCTGATCGGCGGATTGGGGCGCGGCGACACGCGGTCCGTCCGCGAACCGCGCGGCCAGATGGTGTCGATCCGCGTTTCCCGGCGCGGCGGCATTCATGCCGCCTTCTGTGGCACATCCTGCGTTTGAGCCGCAAGCCTGTCACTGCCGCCCGCCCGCGCCGGCAGCACCAGGGTGGCCACCAGCCCCGGATGGGCATCGCCGAGCCGCAGCTCGCCGCCGTGGAGCGTGGCAACCGCCGAGGCCAGGCTGAGGCCGAGACCGGACCCGGGTAAGGTGCGGCTCGCCTCGAGCCGGACGAAGCGCTCCACCGCGTGCTTGCGGTCACCTTCCGGGATGCCCGGACCGTGGTCGGTGACGCTGAGCAGGACCTGATCGCCGTCGCGCCGGGCCTCGATCAGGATCTCCCGCGCATCGGCCTTCATCGGCTCCACGCCCGCTTCGGGCTTGCCATATTTGATGGCGTTCTCGACCAGGTTGGCGACCGCCTGACTGATCAATTCACGGTTGCCGTGAATCGGCGCCGGCGCGGTCTTCACCTGCAGCGTCATGCCGTCGTCCTCGGCGAGCGGCTCGTACAGTTCGTGGATGCCGTTGGCGACGTCGGCACCGTCGAAATCGTCCATGTTGCCGCGCGCCTGGCCGGACTCGGCACGCGCGATCATCAACAGCGCGTTGAAGGTGCGGATCAAGCCGTCGGACTCCTCGATCGTCCGCTCCAGCGCCGCGCGATAATCGGCCTCGCAGCCCGACCGCGCCAGCGCCTCCTCGGCGCGGTTGCGCAGCCGCGTCAGCGGAGTCTTGAGGTCGTGGGCGATGTTGTCGGAGACCTCTTTCAGCCCCGTCATCAGCGCCTCGATGCGCTCCAGCATGACATTGAGATTTTCCGCGAGACGGTCGAGCTCGTCGCCGCTGCGGCCGACCGGCAGCCGGCCGGACAAATCGCCCGCCATGATGCGCTTGGTGGTGCCGGTCATGGCGTCGATCCGGCGCAGCACGCGGCGCGCGACGAAGATACCGCCACCGATGCCGAGCACGACGACGACGAGGATCGACCATTGCGCGGCCTTGGCGACGATGCCGAAAAGCCGCCGCCGCTCCTCGAGGTCGCGCCCGACCAGGAGGCGGAAACCGTTATCCATCTCGGTGACCCGCACCAGCGCGCGGTGATCGGTCTTGTCCTGGTCGTCGAACCGGCGATAGGCGGTCTCGCTCCAGCCCTGCACGCTCATCACGCCAGGCGCCAGCGAGCCGACATTGCCGGCCAGCGCCTGCCCGTTCGGCGCCGTTAGGAGATAGAGGTTGGCGCCCGGCCGCAGCGCACGATTGCCCATGGTGGTCAGCAGGCCGTGCAGGCCCCGACGGTTATAGATGGCGGTGATCTCGCCGATCTCGACGTTGACGGTGGTCGTGATCTGCTCGGTGATCAGCCGCCGCGTGTTCCAGGCAAAATAAGCCAGCAGCGACGCGGCAAACAGCGCGAACAGAAACAGGTAGACCAACGTCAGCCGAAACGCCGTGGTCCGGATCAGTTTACCGAATGCCGTCACGGATCATATACCCCGCGCCGCGGATGGTATGCAGCAGCGGCCTCTCGAAGCCCTTGTCGATCTTGGAGCGCAGCCGCGAGATGTGCACGTCGATGACGTTGGTCTGCGGATCGAAATGATAATCCCAAACGTTCTCGAGCAGCATGGTCCGCGTCACCACCTGGCCTGCATGCTTCATCAGATATTCGAGCAGGCGGAACTCGCGCGGCTGCAACGTCAGCTCGTCCTTGCCGCGGGCGACGCGATGCGACAGCCGATCGAGCTCGAGGTCGCCGACCCGATAAGTCGTCTCCTCGGCCGGCCCGACATTGCGCCGGGACAGCACCTCGACGCGCGCGAGCAGCTCGGCGAAGGAATAGGGTTTCGGCAGATAGTCGTCGCCGCCGGCGCGCAGGCCCTTGATCCGGTCGTCGACCTGGCCAAGCGCCGAGAGAATCAGGACCGGCGTCCGGTTGCCCTTGTCGCGCAGGAGGCCGATCAGCGACAGGCCGTCACGCTTCGGCAGCATGCGATCCACAACCAGAACGTCGTAGTCGCCGGTCTCCGCCATCGACAGGCCTTCCTCGCCGTCGGAGGCGAGATCGGCGATATAGCCGACTTCACGGAACGCCTTGACCAGATAGTCGGCTGATTCGCGGTCGTCTTCGATGATCAGGATGCGCATTTGCGGAGCGGTTGCGGTCACGGGAATGGGCCCTCTGTCAGCATGGCGCGGCCGGCCTGCACATGCAAGACGACCGCGAATATTCCGGATTGTCTGAAAAAAGTGGGCGGTGAAGCTGGGGGACCTCACCGCCCTGAGACCTTCCGACAGAGGGGGGCATATTCCATCGAAAGGCAACATAGGGAGCGAGCAAGGGGCCCGCCCTCCGGAACGCGCCGTCGGCGGGGGCGACGAATGCCGGCGACGCGTTCCAACTCATAGATAGTTATCCCTTGGCCAGCGGCACTGCCACAAAGCGCGACGAACCGCCGCTCTTCACGCGCATGAGAACGCTGTTCTTGTTGTCATTGCGCGCCGCGGTGATCGCGTCACGCACCTCACCGGCGGAGCCGACGGACTTGCCGGCGACCTCGAGGATCACGTCGCCTTCCTTGAAGCCCCGCTCGGCGGCAGCACTCTTGGGATCGACTTCAGTCACGACCACGCCATCCTTGCCAGCGCCGGCCACGCTGTTGGCCGGTGCCACAGTGAGGCCCAGTTTCGGCACGTCGGTGCCGCGGGACGAGTTGCCCTTGTCGCTGTTGTCGGTGTCAGCCTTGGCTTCCAGGTTGTTCGGCAACTGGCCGAGCGTGAGGTTGACGGTCTTGTCCTGACCCTTGTGCAGCACGTTCAGCTTCACGGCATTGCCGGGCGCGAGGCCGCCGATGGTGCGGGCGAGTTCGCGCGCATCCTTCACCGGCTCGCCATTGACGGCGGTGATGACGTCACCGGACTCGATGCCGGCCTTGGCCGCGGGGCCGTTGGCCTGCGGTTCGGCAACCAGCGCGCCTTCGGCCTTCTTCATGCCGAGGCTGTCGGCGATGTCGGAGGTCACCGGCTGGATCTGGACGCCGATCCAGCCGCGGCTGACCGAGCCCTTGTCCTTCAGCTGGGCAACGACGCTCTTGACGGTCTGGGCCGGGATCGAGAACGCGATGCCGACGCTGCCGCCGGACGGCGAGTAGATCGCGGTGTTGACACCCATCACCTCACCGGACACGTCGAACGCCGGGCCACCCGAATTGCCCTTGTTCACGGGCGCATCGATCTGGATGAAATCGTCGTACGGACCGTTGCCGATGTCGCGGCCGGAGGCGGAGACGATGCCCGCCGTCACGGTGCCGCCGAGACCGAAGGGATTGCCGACCGCCAGCACCCAGTCGCCGATGCGCGGCTTGGTGTCGGAGAGCTTGGCGAACTGGAAGTTGGAGCCGCCCTCGACCTTGATCAGCGCGAGATCGGTGCGCGGATCGGTGCCGATAACCTTGGCGGAATAGGTCTTGCCGTCGTCGGTCGTGACTTCGACCTTGTCGGCGCCGTCGACGACGTGATTGTTGGTCACGGCATAGCCGTCAGCCGAGATAAAGAAGCCGGAGCCCTGGCCCGTCACCACGCCACCGCCACGCGGTCCACCGCGCAGGCCCGGGGGCAAGCCATCCGGACCGCCGAAGCGGCGGAAGAAGCGCTCCATCGGCGAACCCGGCTGGAACGGCGAATCGTCATTGTTGCTGTCGTCCTTCGCGACCTTCTCGCGAATGTTGACCTTGACCGAGATCACCGACGGCTTCACGCGCTCGACGATATCGGCAAAGCCGACCGGCTGCTGAACCTTCTTGACCTCGTTATTGACCTGCGCGTGCGCGGGCGTCGTGAACAGGTCGGCCGGATTGTGGGTGGGGCTGAAGCCGTAGGTGGCGGCACCGAGGCCGGCCACGACCGACGCCATCAGCGCGAGTTTGCGGGCAGAGAACAGCGAGCGCTTTGGCGCCTTGTAGGACGGAAGGGTCGAGAGGTCGGGACGGTCGGTCATATCTTGATATCTCCAGGGCCAGAATCAGTCGGTGCGGGGGCGAGCACCTGATGCGCCTGAACATGGGGTCATCAGCCTTACGGGGCGCTGGCTGCGGAATTAAACTTTGGTAATTGAGCCGGCCTGTGCTGCGGCAGAATAGCGCATGCAAATTAAGGGCTTAGAAAGGAACTAAAGCGGCTTGTCCGGCGCAGATTCGGCCGCCAGCAGCCGTTGCAGGCGGGCCTCTTCGTCGGACGTCAATTCGGGGGTGGAATCGCCCCCACCGGCGGCCGGATTTGCCTTGCGCCGGCCGAGGCGCCAGAGCGCGAAACCGCCCAGCAAGAGCGCCAGCGGCGGGGTCAGCCACAGCACCAGCGTATGCTCGTTGAGGCGCGGCTTCAGCAGCACGAATTCGCCATAGCGGGCCACCAGGAAATCGATCACTTGGCTATCGCTGTCGCCGGCCGAGATGCGTTCGCGCACCAGCAGGCGGAGGTCGCGCGCCAGCGGCGCCTCCGAATCGTCGATCGACTGGTTCTGGCAGACCATGCAGCGCAGTTCTTTCGAGAGCTCGCGCGCCCTCGCCTCCTTGGCCGGGTCCGCCATGATCTCGTCGGGCAGCACGGCCCGGGCGGGCATCGCGCCGAGCACCAGGGTCGCCGCAAGCGCGGCGGCTGCAAGAGCGCGCGACCGCATCACTCGGCCGCCTGCAATGCGCGCGCCGCTTTCGCCGCCGGTTTCGGCGCGCCGACCCGCAAGCGGCGGTCGGACAGCGACAGCATGCCGCCGAACGCCATCAGCATCGGGCCCCACCAGATCATCAGCACCAGCGGCTTGTGATAGATCCGCACCGCGATCGCGCCGTCGGCCGAGGTATCGCCGAGCGAGATGTAGAGCTGGCTCGCGCCGCGCGTCAGCAGCGCGGCCTCGGTCGTCGAGGCGCCGCGGGTCGTGAAGTTGCGCTTCGATGGGGTCATCACGCTGGCCATCTCGCCGTCACGCGTCACGGTGAATTGCGCGACCATCTCGCGGAAGTTCGGCCCTTGCCGTGGATTCAGGCCATCAAGCCGCAGCTCGTAGCCGGCGACGCGGGCGACGTCGTCGGGCTTCATGGAGCCGATATATTCGCTGTTCCAGGTGGTCTCGCAGACGATCCCGATCAGCGCGACGCCGAGACCGGCATGCGCGAAGGCGGTGCCCCAGGTCGCGCGCGGCAGGCCGCGTGCGCGGCGCAGCGAGAGCGACAGCGGAATCCGGAACAGCGCGATGCGTTCGGCGAGATCGCACAGCGCGCCCATGATCACGAAGGCCGCAAGCCCGATCGCGAGCGGCGCCAGCGTCGCGCCGCCATAGGTCCACGCAAACACCAGCGCGATCGCAACCAGCGCGGCGATGCCGGCGACCATCAGCCGCTGCGCGGCGCCGAGCAGGTCGCCGCGCTTCCAGGCCAACAGCGGCCCGAACGGCACCGCGAGCAGCAGTGGCACGAACAGCGGCGCGAAGGTGAAGTTGAAGAACGGCGCGCCGACCGAGATCTTCTCGCCGGTCAGGACCTCGAGCGCCAGCGGATACAGCGTGCCGATGAACACCGTCGCGCAGGCGGTGGTGAGCAGCAAATTGTTGAGCACCAGCGCGCCTTCGCGCGAGATCGGCGCGAACAGCCCGCCCTGCTTCAGCGCCGGCGCGCGCCAGGCATAGAGCGACAGGCTGCCGCCGATGAAGACGAACAGGATCAGCAGGATGAAGACGCCGCGCGTTGGATCGGTGGCGAAGGCGTGGACCGATGTGAGCACGCCGGAGCGCACCAGGAAGGTACCGAGCAGCGAGAGCGAGAAGGTCAGGATCGACAGCAGGACGGTCCAGACCTTCAGTGCGTTGCGCTTCTCCATCACCAGCGCCGAATGCAACAGCGCGGTGCCGGCAAGCCAGGGCATCAGCGAGGCGTTTTCGACCGGGTCCCAGAACCACCAGCCGCCCCAGCCGAGCTCGTAATAGGCCCAGTAGGAGCCCATCGCGATGCCGAGCGTCAGGAATATCCATGCCATCAGCGTCCACGGCCGCACCCAGCGCGCCCAGGCGGCGTCGATCCGGCCCTCCAGCAGCGCCGCCACCGCGAACGAGAACGAGATCGAGAAGCCGACATAGCCGAGATAGAGCATCGGCGGATGCACCGCGAGGCCGATGTCCTGCAGCACCGGATTGAGGTCGCGTCCCTCGATCGGCGGATTAGCGATGCGCAGGAACGGGTTCGAGGTGATCAGGATGAACAGGTAGAAGGCGCTCGCGACCCAGGCCTGCACGGCCAGCACATGCGCGCGCAGCGACAGCGGCAGATTGTTGCCGAAGGCCGCGACGAGGCCGCCGAACAGCGCCAGGATCGACACCCAGAGCAGCATCGATCCTTCATGGTTTCCCCACACGCCGGTGATCTTGTAGAGCAGTGGCTTCAGCGAATGCGAATTCTCGTAGACATTGGCGACCGAGAAATCCGAGGTGACGTGGAGCGTCACCAGCGCCGCGAACGACGCCGCGACGAACAGCAATTGAGCTAGCGCGGTCGAGCGCGCGACGTTCATCAGCGCCGCATCGCGCCAGCGCGCGCCGACGATCGGCACGATCGACTGGATCAGCGCGAGGGCGAGCGCGAGCACCAGGGCATAATGTCCGCTTTCTGCGATCACCGCATGGCTCCCTGGGTCGGCGCCGCGGAGGCGCTCGGCATGCTGTTTGGTTTGGCGCCGTAGTCGTCCTTCCAATGGCCCTGCTTCTTCAGGGCGTCGGCGACGTCCTTCGGCATGTAGGTCTCGTCATGCTTGGCGAGCACGGTGTCGGCCCGGAACACGCCGCTCGCATCGAGCGCGCCCTCGGCAACCACGCCCTGCCCCTCGCGGAACAGATCCGGCAGGATGCCCTTGTAGGCGACCGGCAGCGTCGCGCCGCCGTCGCCGACGGTAAAGGTCACGGCAAGATTGTCGCCGCGCTTGAGCGAGCCTTGCTCCACCAGCCCGCCGAGGCGGAACCGCTTGCCCGGACCGAGATGCTTTTCGGCGACCATCGATGGCGTCGAGAAGAACACGATGGAATCGCGCAGCGCGTTCAGCACCAGGCCCGCGGCGACCGCGAGCACGACGAGCGCGCAGCCGATCAGTGTCAAACGCCGTTGCTTCCTGGTCATGGTTCATCCTTGCGCATGACATTCGCCGAAAACCGCAGCACATGTTTCGGCATCATGCGTTATCCATCCAACCCGAGACTCTTCAGCCCCTCATTGAGCTGGCGCAACCGATCCGCATCATTGGCCACCGCCTGGCGGGCATCCGCAAGCGCGCTCATCGCCTTGTCGCGCTGTCCCATCACGAGATAGGCGCGAACCAGCCGCAGCCAGCCCTCGACATCGTCGCCGTTGGTCTTCAGCCGCGTCGCCAGCCGATCGACCATACCCTGGATCATGGCGCCGCGATCGGCCTCGCTCATGTCCTTGGCCGCCGCCACCGCGCCGTCAGGCAGCGCGGGTGCGCTGACGCCACCGGGTGCGCTGGCGCCACCGACGCGAACCAGCGCGGCCTGCACCAGCGGCCGCCATGGCGCGTCGGACGGCGCCTTCGCCATCATCTTCTGCCAGATCGCGGCGGCGTCGGCCTTGCGGCCGTCCTGCTCGGCGGCGAGGCCGAGGAAATAGTTGGCCTTGGCATCGTCGCCATTCAGCGCGACCGAGCGCTCGAACTCCGCCTTGGCGTCCGCAGTGACCACGCCGCCGGCGCTCCCCATCAGCGCCTCGCCGAGATCGGCGCGGCGATCGGCGCTGTCGCCAGCATAGGTGATGGCATTGCGATAGGCACGCACCGCGTCATCGTAGCGCCCAAGGCGCGACAGCACCGGCGCCAGCACCGTCCAGCCGCGGCCGTCGGTCGGGTTCTTCTCCAGATGGGCCTCGACCTGCGCGACCAGATTGGTGAGCGGCTGGTTGGCATCGGCCACCCGGCTGCGCTCGGCGAGCGGAAAGTCGCCAAGGCGCGGCGAGCCGAGCGCGAGATAGAAGCCCGAGGAGATGACCGGCAGCCCGACCAGGGCCACGATCGCAGCTGTGCGCCGCAGACTGAGACTGCCCTGCACCGGGGCTTCGCGCTCGCTCTGGTCGGCGGCGGCCAATAGCCGGCGGCTGATCTCGATCCGCGCAGCATCGGCCTCGGCGGCGCCGATGATCCCGGCGGCCATGTCGCGGTCGATTTCGGCGAGCTGGTCCTGGTAGACAACGGCCTCACTGCCGCCGGTATCCGCCCGTCCGCGGCGGCTGAGCGGCCACAGTACGGCAAAGATCGCCGCGACCGTCATCAGCGCGAACACAAACCACAGCGTCATCAAGCGGTTCCCGGATGGAGCGGCGGCTTCCGGCAAGCCGCCTTGGAAGCGCTTTACACTAACGGCGCCAAGCGCGGCAATTGACAATTACTGGATCGACCGAAGGTCGAAATCAGCTGGTTTCCGGTGCCATTCCGGCGGTATTGCAACGGCGTTACCGGGCGAAGGCGCGCAATACCAAAATATCGAAAACAACCCCATGCAAAGGTGCAGGCTTCCGCCGACGCTCGCTTGACGACTTGACATGTCGGGCAAATCAGCGCCACACTTCCATTATTCCGAAATTGCGCAAATGCTTGTCGTCCCGACCTGGCGGCCTCGTCGGTTTGCCGTCGAGAATGCCCGCGAATCTCGCTACCCCGCGCGGGACGACTTGCGCTCGCCGGTCACGGCGTTTTCGGCCGCCCTGTTCATCAGGGAGGCGTAGTCGTGGCCGAACAGCACTTCACAGAAGCGGATCGCGGCCTTGACCTGCTGTTGCCGGAACGCGCGGACCCGCGCGTCGCCACCGCGCAGCGACTGTACCAGCCCCTCGGTCGACTGCTCGACATAATGTTGCAGGTCCGAGAAGGTCCGCAGCGTCACCTCGTTGATGGCGAGCTCGCTGGCATAGGTGCGACACACCGCGACGAAATCAATCAGGGCGGCGGCGTCCTCGACCTCGGACGCATCGATCTTGGCGCCGGCCGCGATGTCCTTGTCGGCACGCTGGCGCAGGATGCGGCGGACCCGGCCCGGCACGCTGTCGATCTCCGATTGCAGCGCGTTGGAGGTATCGGCACGCACCGAGGTGAGCTGGCGGCCCCAGGTGGAATCGTTGCGCAGGTCAAGCTCGGTGCGCAGGCCGCGGACACCGTCATGCAGGGTCTTGAGCTGCTCGCCGACATAATCGAAATGCCCGCGCTTGATATCGGTGCGCAGACAGGCTGCGACGAACGACAGGTCATGCAGCGCGATGGTGACGGCGATGCCGTACGGCGTTGCCGCGACCCGCAGCTCGTCGTCGGAGGCCGCCATCTTGATCGCGAGGCGGATGATCTGCCACGGCGCGGCGAGCCGCTGAGCGATCAATGACAGTGCGAACGGCAGCAGTTGCGGCGTCTGTAGCGACGGCAGCTTGAGCGCCTCCATCGCCGAGGCGATCTGGGAATCGGAGAACACCCGGATCTGGCTCGGCAACCGGCTGCCCAGGGTTTCCAGCGCCTCGCGGGCCTGCAAGACGAGGCCGATCGGCAGCAGGTCCTCGACAACGCTCGGCGGGCCCACACGGGACAGCGCGCGCTGACGGTCGTCCTGGGTCGGCCCCGCGACCTTGATGATGGCTTCCGCAGCCGCCAGCTGGAACTTGCGCGCGGCGATCTCCATCGGACCGCTCTCCGAGGCCGCCGCCAGCGCCGTCTCGAATTCGCGGGCGGCCTCGGGCGCGCCCTCGCGGGCCAGCCACTGCCAGATCGGCAGCAGCGAGGCACGCCGGAGCTGACCCGGGCGGGTCGGGAAATTGGTCTCGGCAAGGAACGGCTCGAGCGGCCGGAACAGGAGCCGCGCCGGATCGTCGCTGCGCGGCTGGATCTGCTCGTCCTGCTCGACCCCGCGCACGATCTTGCGCAGCTGCTCCAGGACCAGATTGGCGATCGCGACATCATCGCCGCGTTCGACCGCGCGCTCCAGCTCCCGCATCAGCAGCGCCTGCGATTGCGGCGGAAGCTGCGCGAGATAATCCCTCAGCCGCTCGGTCGATTTCTGGCTCATGCCCGGTCGTGAAAGCTAGGTGCCCGGCAAACGCCGCAGCCCGTCCGCCCGCGATGATAGAGGTGGGCGTGTTAAGAAGCCGTTTAGGAATAATGACCGCAGCGCCGCCCAAAAGGCGCTGGGGCCGCTTCTTTTTCACGGTTAGGAACAGCCCCGGTGACATTCCGTTGTCACGTGGTTCCGGTGCTCAAGACGGACAGCACTTGGACACGGCCTCAGCGTTCCCCCGGCGCTGGGGCCGTTTCTTTGGGGTGAAGAAGAAAGGTTCGGCCTTCGCCGGGCCTCGTAGTTCAAGCTGACTTGCAATTGGCACCATCCAGGCTTTCCACCATCAATTACAGTGAACGTGCGCGTCACGCGCACAGGCCGGTTCGGCTCCAGCGGCAGCACGGCATCGAGCAAATCACCGATAGTCCAAACCCGCTCCGCGATACCAAGCGCGACAGCTGGCGTAGTCCGCAGGGCCTAATGCACGCGGCAGAGATTGTAGTGAGCCACGTACAGGACCACAGCAGCGGCGTGATGATCCAGCTTCTTTGAAAAACCGCTGGTGAGGCGGGCAAAGCGCTTCTGCTCGCGTCCACTATTCAGCGCGATCCCGCCTGCTCCGTTGGGGCAATTATATTATGTTGTTTGCGTACGACGCGATTGATGGTGACGCCGGCAAAGAGCTTTTAGGTCGTGGATGATTGAAGCCCCCCGACGCGCAGCCATTCGGTCATGCTAGCGCCAGCCTCAGCTTGCCGGGCCAGCTTCAGGAGCGCTTCTCTCTCGATACCTGGGGCGAGCGCTGCGGCCTCTTCGCGTAGCTCTCTAGCTCTCTCAACAAGGCGCGCTTCAAGTGAATTGGTGTGTCTGACCCGACGTCGAATTTGGCCCATGTGACCTTTTTTCCTCGCTCAGTTCCTTGCCGGAACGGAGCTGTAAATCCACAGGGGAACGCAAAGTTCCTATCGGGCTACCTTCATGGTCCGCTCCACTTCATCGGCCAGCGTCCGGTGATGTGCGGCCAACTTGGCGAACAGTTCTTTCTTGGTCTTATTGGTCGCCAGCTTGCTGATTAGCTCGCACTCTTCCGCCTCCAGACGAAGCTTCTCTAAGTGCGCCTGCATGTCCTTCATGGTCCGTCTCCCGAGATCGGGGGATGATTGCACGGGGAACAAGCCGCGTAACACGACTTCTGGAACTCCGTTCACCCACGGAGAACCCGGGATTGGATCTAAACCCTTTGATCTAGATCATGGGCAAGAACAGATGGCGTACCGCACGAGGGCTGAAATACGGACAGCACCTGCGAGCGGAGCGGGAGCGCACCGCCTTCGTGAGCGCCATTCAACCTAATCTCATCATTCCCTACACCGCCGGCAGCGTGAGCTCGGCCCGCAGGCCGCCGATCGGCGCGTCATTCAGGTCGAGCTTGCCGCCGTAGAGACCGGCGAGATCGGTCACGATCGACAGGCCGAGCCCTGAGCCGGGTTTCGATTCGTCGAGCCGCTGGCCGCGCCGCGCCACCTGGGCGCGCTCGGCCTCCGACAGGCCGCGGCCGTCGTCGTCGACCACAATGCGCAGCCTGGGACCCGCGCCCGACGCCTCCGGCGGGACCACGCTGACCTCGATGAACACCTGAGAAGCCGCCCATTTGCAGGCGTTGTCGACGAGATTGCCGACCATCTCCTCGAGGTCCTGCCGCTCGCCGCGAAACCGCGCCGCCGGGTCGGCCTTCGCCTCGATCGCGAGGTCGCGATCGCGATGGATCTTCTCCATGGTCCGCCGCAGCGCCTCGATGACAGGGGCGACGTCGGTGATGGTGCTGACGATGGTGGCCCGGGCGGCGATCCGCGCACGCTCGAGGTGATGCGCGACCTGGTCACGCATCAGATCGGCTTGCTCCAGCACCTTGCTGGCAAAGGGATCGCCGGCATGCGCGCCGGCTTCGTTCACGATCACCGACAGCGGCGTCTTGATCGCATGGGCGAGGTTGCCGACATGGGTGCGCGAGCGCTCGACGATCTCCCGGTTGGCGTCGATCAGCGCGTTGGTTTCGCGCGCGAGCGGCGCGATCTCGACCGGAAACTGGCCCTCCAGCCGCTCGGCGCGGCCGGAGCGGATATCGGCGATCGCATCCGATATGCGCTTGAGCGGCGCAAGTCCGTAGCGAACCTGGAAGATCGTGGTCAGCAGCAGCACGATGCCGAGGGCTGCGAAAGTACCGCCGAGATAATAGTCGAAGCTGCGCGTCTCATCGAAGATCTCGGTGGCGTCGCCGGCGACGCTGACCAGGAACTTGCCGTCGGCGCCGAGATCGACCGGACGCTCGACCACGCGCAGGCTCTGGCCTTCGGGTCCGTCGACATAGCCGAGGCGGACGCCGGCGGCGGTCAGCTCGGCGCCGTGCTCCTCGAGCTTCGGCAGCTTCTTGTCCCACAGCGACCGCGAGGCGCGGGTCTCGCCCTTTTCGGTATCGGTGCGGGTGATCTGCCAGTACCAGCCCGACAGCGGCAGGTCGAACAGCGGCTCGCCGAGCGACTGGAACTGGCGGTCCGCCGGCTCGTCCGGCGTCGCCACCTCGGCGATCAGGGTGCGCAAATAGAGATTGAGCCGCCGATCGAAGGCGCGCTCGGTGGCGTCGCGATAGACCGACGACAGGATGACGCCTGTTATCGCCAGGATCACCACCACCCAGGCGGTCGCCGAGACGAACAGGCGGGTCGCAAGCGAGCTGCCGCCCATCAGGACACAGGCTCGAACATCGTGTCAGCGGCAACAGACATCAGGGATTCAAACATTGGCGAATCCAGTACTCCCGGCGCGGATCATGCCAATGCCCGTGTACGCCGATCAAGCGCTCTAAGAGCATGATCCGATTGAATAGGATATGCTCCCATCCTTTTGTTTGGTCGCGCTTTCTTCACGTGAGCGAACCGGTATCCACTTCGCTCGAAAACGCTTTAAGAGCATTATCTTTTCGGAAAACCGCTTCGCACTTTTCCGGATCACGCATCAGGTCGGCGGCGACAGCATGTAGCCGAGGCCCCGAACAGTCTGGATAATATCGACTTCCAGCTTCTTGCGGATGCGGCCGACGAACACCTCGATCGTGTTGGAGTCGCGGTCGAAGTCCTGGTCGTAGAGATGCTCGACCAGCTCGGTGCGCGAGACCACCCGCCCGGTGTGGTGCATCAGATAGTCGAGCAGATTGTACTCGTGCGAGGTCAGCTTGATCGGGTTGCCGTTGACGGTGACCCGCTTGGTGCGGGTGTTGAGCGCCACCGGCCCGCAGACCAGCTCGACCTGGGCATGCCCGGTCGCGCGGCGCAGCAGCGCGCGGATCCGCGCCAGCACCTCCTCCAGATGGAAGGGCTTTGCGACATAGTCGTCGGCGCCGGCGTCGAACCCCTGAACCTTGTCGCTCCAGCGGTCGCGCGCGGTGAGAATCAGCACCGGCATCACCCGCTTGTTCCGCCGCCAGGCCTCGAGCACCGAGATACCGTCCATTTTCGGCAGGCCGATATCGAGCACGACCGCGTCGTAGGGCTCGCTGTCGCCAAGGAAATGCCCCTCCTCGCCGTCGAACGCCCGATCGACCACATAGCCGGCGTCCGTCAGCGCGGTGGTGAGCTGGCGGTTCAGATCCGGGTCATCCTCAACGACGAGCAGACGCACTTTAGCCTCCGAGAGTGAGCATTGCGATATTCCGGCATCAAATGAGGCTCCCGGCCGTGAACGGCCTATGAATGGAGCCGCAGGCGAAACCTTATTTTTTCGTCAGGTGCACCATCCCGGGAACCCGCGCAAGCGCGACAGGTTCCCGCTGAGAGATGCGCGCCAAATGGGATTGAGTTTCAATTCAAGGTATTTAAATACCTTTTTTTGGCAACAAGACGACGCGTCGTGGCTGCCACAGTCGGCGGGTAAGTTAACCTTCGGCGACCATTTCCATGTCACCGGCGCGAGTGATGCGCTAATCAGCCCCGGGGGTCGTCTGCGGTACAGGACCGGGAATACTTTGTTGGAAATTTCACAGATACGGAAGTTCGGCGTGATTGCGGGCTGGCTCGCGCTTGCCTTTATCGCCTTCGTGACGCTGTCGCCGATTCAGGACCGTCCGTCGTTCTTCCCCCCTCAGACCGAGCGCTTCGCCGCATATGCAGTGATGGCGATGGCCTTTGTGTTGGGTTACCCGCGGCGTACCGCGCTGATCGTGCTCTTTGTGGTCTTCAGCTCGTTCACACTCGAAGCGATGCAACTGCTGACACCGGACCGTCACGGCCGCCTGCTTGACGCGATCGTCAAGGTGTCGGGAGGTCTTGCCGGCATCGGCGCGGGTCATCTCATCTTGCTGGTGCTGCGCAGCCAGTTCGGCCGGTTGAGTTCGCGCGCGGACACAGCCTAGTCTTCCGCCATTCTGAACATGATCTCCGGGCAAACGCGTTCCGCGTTTGTCGCGACGGAAAACCGCTTCGCACTTTTCCGGATCATGCCCTATCGCCGGCGCGGATGCGCCTTCTGGTGCCAGGCCCAGGCCGAGCGAATGATGTGGCCGATATCCGATCGGCTCGCCTTGAAACCGAGTCCGCTTTGCGACCTGGAGGGATCGGCGACCAGGATCGGCGGATCGCCGGCCCTGCGTTCGCGCACCACGCTCGGCACCGCTTCACCGGTCTCGGCGCGGATCGCGTCGAGCACCTCGCGCACCGAATAGCCGGTGCCGGTGCCGAGGTTGAACACCCCGCCGGCGCTCCCTTTCAACAGCAGCTCGAGCGCTGCGATGTGGGCGGCGGCGAGATCGTCGACATGGATGTAGTCGCGCACCGCGGTGCCGTCAGGCGTCTCATAATCTTCGCCGAAGATCGCAAAGTCCGGCACGTGTCCGAGCAGCGCCATCAGCGCGCGCGGAATCAAATGCGTCTCGGGATCGCGGAGCTCGCCGATGGTGCCGGATGCATCGGCGCCGCAGGCATTGAAGTAGCGCAGGCAGACCGATTTGAACTGATAGGCGGCGCGATAATCATCGAGCATCTGCTCGATCATGAACTTGGAGCGGCCGTAGGGATTGACGGTCGGCCCCGCGGCGCTCTCGGGAATGGGATCGCGGCCGGCATTGCCATAGACGGCGCCGGTGCTGGAAAACACCAGGCGATCGCAGCCTGCCTCACGCATGCCGCGCAGCAGGCCGAGCGTGCCGGCAACGTTGTTGCCAAAGTATTTCTGCGGATCCGCGACGGACTCGCCGACCGCGCTGAACGCGGCGAAGTGCATCACGGCGAGCGCATTGTGTTCGCGGATGGTGTCGGTGATCTTGTCGTGATTGGCGATATCGCCGATCACGAGCGGTCCCCATTGCACGAAATTGCGATGGCCGGTGGAGAGGTTGTCGTAGACGACGGGGAGAAACCCGGCCTCGGCGACCGCCTTGGCGCAATGGGATCCGATGTATCCCGCGCCGCCCGTGATGAGGATCGAACCTCTGCTCGCCATTGAAGATGCCGTCCCTGCGCGGACCGATCCCGCGCCTCAACCAACGCAATGATCGCATGGGTACGACATTCCGTCCGGCGCAGCAAAATGACGATGGGAATAGCGTTAAGACCGAACGGGTTTAGCGCCGCAACGACGGTCAACGCGCCCCCAGCGGCGCGTCGGCTAACTCGGATGTTAGACGCCGGCTTGTGCGAGGGCGGCCCAGCGATCGGGGCTCGCCGGGGTCTGCATCCTGACCCAGCGATAGCGCGCCTGCGACCAGTTGCGGATCTGCGCGTTCAGATTGTCGAGCACGACATCGCCGCCCTGGGCGCGGACCACCAGCACGAGATGATGCTCGCCCCAGGAGGTCACCACCTCGCTCAGCAGCAGGTTGCGCATCGGCCAGCCGCGCGCCAGCAGCTCATGGCGCTTGCTGACCGCGTAGTCGTTGCAGTCGCCGCGCGCCGGATTGATCAGCCATTCCTCGCCGGCGAGGCCGCGCTCGTTGCGCTGTGGCGCGATGCTGCGATTGACCGAGGCATTGACCTCGATCAGGTCGGCCATGCGCTGCTTGGTGAGACGTGTGGCGCCGCCGCGGAACACCATGCGGACGCGCGGCTTCTGCTTGCATTCGTCGGCATAGCGCATGCAGAACATGACGTAGGCCATCGGCGCCAGCGTCGGCTCGCTGAAGCGGATCTTCTCGACCATGCCGCGCAGCGGCAGCGGCGAGCCGATCATTGCAGCCTGGGTGTGCTGCGCGCTGGTCCCGAGCGCGACGATGGCCAGAAGCAAGGCCATCACTCTCTTGACGTTGTACATTCTTCCCTCCCCACCGTGACGGGAAGCATGTACGGGAAATGTCTTGAGCTTAGGCTCAAGCGCGCGGCGGCATTTTCCTCAAATGCTCAGATGCGCGCGAGCAATACGTTAACCAAGCAAGGTCCCCGCGTCGGCGAGCCTTTCGGTTGCCGAATGATGACGCACGTGCCGGCCAACGAATCGCGACTCCATCGCGCTTCCCGGCCATTTTTCCTGCGGTTTCGGAGGATGCCGCCGTCAGATGAAGCGGCAGCTGCGGTGCAGGATTTGTTGTTGCCATGCAGGCATGGTTAGCCTGATGTGAGGCAGCCGGAAATCTAGACCGTCACGCGCTGCCGGGGTGCGATCCCGCACCAGCTCATGACGAGATCGGCGAGCGTCTTGATCTCGATATCAGCGGGCGTACCGCCGGCGAAATCGGCAACCGATTGTCCCAGCGCGACGGCGCGAACATAGGCCGAGCGGCTTCCGATCATCGGCCCGATCTCTTCGTCGAGCGTATCCAGCTCCTCGATCAGCTGCTGGCCCTCGAGCGTGCGCTGGTCGACACGGTTCGGCACGATCATGGCACGGAGCGCGGTTCGCCGCGTCGCGCGCACCTCACGCACGATGTCGAGCGTCCTTGCGGTGGCCTCGATGTCGAGGCCGGACGGCGTACAGGGCATCAGAACGATATTGGCCACCGCGAGCACGGCGCCCAGCACCCGGTCGTTGGGCGCGGAATCCACGACGATGATCTGATGCGGAATCTGGCGCATCAACCTGGCCCATTCGGCAACCGGCCGGGTTTCCGGATCAAGCTGGTAGACGGGGAACGACAGGTTGCCGGGCTCGGCCCAGTGGCAGGCGGACGCCTGGGAGTCGGCGTCGACCAGTCCCACCAAGCCCGTACGCCGATCCAGTTCTGCAGCCAGCAAAACCGCGAGGGTCGTCTTTCCGACCCCGCCCTTGCGCTGTGCAACCGAGATGACAAGCGGCATCGCTAGCTCCTGGCGTTATCACCCGTGCGTACGCGGGAGGACACCTTCATCGACGAGCGTCAGCATCCGGGGCAGACAGACCCGCTTTGCGTCGTAATTGTCTCGCACAAAGCTCCTCGCCTTCATCCGCATCTTCTTGAAGGCTTTCGGCCGTGACAGCACCGAGACTACCTGATCCGACAACGCATCAGTATCAAAAAACGGCGCGAGCAGACCGTTGCCGTCCGAGATGATATCGCGAAGCGGAGCCGTGTCGGATGCCACCACCGCACATCCCGCACTCATGGCCTCCAGCAGCGACCATGACAGCACGAAGGGATAGGTCAGATAGACGTGCACCGAGGAGATCTGCAGCAGCGCGAGATACTGCTCCCGGGGAATCCGGCCGAGGAAATGCACGCGGCGCAGGTCGATGTCCGATCTGATTTCGTCCAGGAACATCGACTTCCAGCTCGAGCCCTTCGGCGGATTCGCGCCGTAGGATGTCCCGCTCCCGCCGACGATCACCACCTGCGCATTCGGCCGCGCAGCCAATATCCTCGGCAGCGATCGCATGAAGACATGGAATCCGCGCACCGGCTCCAAATTGCGCGAGACGTAGGTGATCACCTCGTCGTCCGCCGACACTGACGCGCCGTTCGGAAGCTGAAACCTGGCGACGGGATTGGGCTTCACCTCGTCGGTGTCGACGCCCTCGTGGATGACCTCGATCTTGCTCTGAAACTCGCGGGGAAAGGTCGACCTCTGCCATGGCGTCGGCGAAACGCCGGAATCGCATTCCGTGAGCGCCAGCAGCGTCGTCGCGTTCTTCAGATGCAGCGCGACATTGCCGTCGAGGCCCGTCATCGGAAACTCGGGATCGAAGCCGACGTCCCGGCCCTCGGCGCCGTAGTAGAATTCGCAATAGAGGATGATCCGCGCTTTCGGAAACATCGTGCGCAGCGGCAGCGTCTCACCCCAACCGGGATGCGCGAAGATCAGGTCGGGCACGAAGCCCTGCCCCGACAGCGACGACAGCGCATACAGGACCTCTTCGGCACGCCGCGCCTCGACATCGAAGCGGCGGGCAAAGGGATGGACCATCGCGGAGTCCGACTTGGTCGTCGAATATTTCAGCAGCCGGATATCCCGCGTCGTGCTCGCGGTCGATGAACCGACCGCAACGACCTTGTTTCCGGGCTGTTCCGCGAGCGCACGCGCGATGTGGCGGTACTGGGCTGGAAAGTTGTTGTGGACGAAGAGGACGTTCATTGGCGGGCGGGCGCGCCCCCCGGCCGCGCGGTCTTCGATTGGGGTCAAGGTCGATATCATGACCGGCAGGGTGTCTTCGATATGCACGTGCGAACTATCTCACCGGATTAACATTAAGCCCCCTTCTATCACACCAATTTTTGGGGCACACTGTGTGAGAGAAATATCGACCCATTCCGTTAGGCTCGCAGGCGACCATGAACGAACAGATTCAGCAGAAAACCATTGACCTGGCACGGGGTCTTTTCCTGGTTCGGTACAATGGCGCGGAAGACAAGACATCACCTCCGGTGGTGCGCGTCTATGCGGATCGCGCGAGCCTTAACAATTGTAACATCATTACCGGCCCCGACGCGGCCAATGGAACCCTGTTTGCGCCCGAGACCGCGCTGGTCGTGTCGGTGGCCCGGCCAAGCCGCCTGATCGTCGAGGTCACGGCAGGGCGCGCCGGCGGCTCGACCGCCGCCAATATCAAGATCGAACCGCTGAGCCAGGGACAACCGGCCGTGCAGCCGATCGGTCAGCCCGCCAGCCGGCCATTCGACACCTACGAGCCCGAGGCCGGCCCTGACGAACTGAGCGCCCTCAAGCTGCTCGCGCATGTCGCGGGTTTGGGTGACGTGACGGTCGGCCCGAATACGTGGATTGCCGGACCGGCCGCGCCGGCCCGAATCGAGGGAATTTCCCTCGAATGGCCGAACAAGCCCTACGATCTCAACCTGCAATATGCGGTCAAGTTCGCCAGGCCGCAGCGCGGCGACAACCAGTTCGTTCCGCTCGGAACCTTTGCCGGAACCCGGGGACGCGCGCTGGCCATCACGGGGTTCTCGCTGGAAGCCACGGGCCCCGGCGCGGATCGCTACGCCATCGCCGCCGAAACCATCTTCCTGGGGGCTCCCGCCCTGCGCGTGACCGGAAACCGGATTGTGGTATCGGGCCCTTCAGGCCGGGAACCCCTGGTGGGCCTCAAGCTCAGTCTCGAAGAGCACCGGGCGCAGGCTGCGCCCCTCGCGCCCCGGCAGCCGAGGCACACCGAACCCGCCCCCCCGATGCCGCGCCAGGAGGCACCGCGCCTCGAGGGACGGGTACGCGTATTCCGGAGCCGGCAGAACGCCGTCAAGACGGCGGGCTGATCATGCGGGCAGACAAGAGCGACATTTGACCGCCGGCGCGCGCAGGATCGCCTTTACGTCCAGAGCGCTCCACCACGTCGATCTCGAGCGAGCCGCAGTTGCAGCGCTCGAGGCACGTGATTTCCGTCGTGCATTCGCGCTCGCCGACCGCCGCTGCCGAATCCTGCCGCATCCGGGCGCCCGCGCCCACCTGCTGCGCGCAGAAGCGCTGTTTCGCCTCGATCTGAAGGAAGCGGCTGTCGCCAGCGTAGCCAAGGCGCTCGAACTCGAACCGGACGATCTTGCCGCCGCGCGGCGAATGATGGCTTGGGGCGACGGCCTTGCGCAGATCGAAGCCGCACGAAGCGTCGCGCGGCGCGATGACGATCCGGATTCAGTCAGGAGCGCTCTCCTGCTGCTCGAGCAGAGCGGTCAGGACAGCTGCGCCCGTATCGATTTCCTGGATGAGGAAGTGAAGGGATGGGTGACGTGGCGAGGCGCTGACGACCCGCACCTTTCACTGGCGCAGGCGGATCAATCCAGCACCGTCCAGCTTCCCGCCGATCCCCGTCACAGGTTTGCGCTCAATGGGCGACGTGCTGCGAGCTTCCGCCTGATGCGGCCGGCGTCCGCCGCCTCGCAACGCCTCCAGATAGCTCAAGCTGGCCGCGTCATCGCGAGCGTTCAGCTCCCGGCCAACCGCGCGCCGGATCGCCGCGACGCGCCACAACGGCCGCTTCGCGCAGAGAGCGCCGAAACTCCGCCGCTGACCATCATCATCCCGGTGTACCGGGATCTGGCCGCGACGCGTGCCTGCATCGAGAGCGCATTGACGGCCGTGGCCTGTACGCTGGGCGCGACCATCGTTGCCGTCGATGACGCGTCGCCCGAGCCCGACATCAAGCGCCTGCTCGGCGAACTGGCTTCCGAGCAGCGCATCCGGCTCCTGACCAACGCGCACAATCTGGGCTTTGTCGGCGCGGTCAACCGGGCGCTTGCCGAGACCGATACCGGCGACGTCGTGCTGCTGAACTCGGATACGACGGTGCCGAAACACGCGCTGCAACGCTTGCGAAGCGCCGTGCAATCGACGCCGCGCGTGGGCACGGCGACCCCGCTGTCGAACAACGGCGAATATACCAGCTTTCCAGTTCCGAACCGGTCGAATCCCCTGCCCTCGCCCCACGAGCTGGAACTGCTGGACGAACTTGCCGGCACGGCGAATTCCGGGATCGCCATCGACATTCCCAACGGCATCGGGTTCTGCCTCTACATCACCCGCGAATGCCTCGACGCCGTGCATGAGCTCTCCGACGACTTCTATCGCGGCTATCTTGAAGACGTCGACTTCTGCCTGCGCGCCGCGGAGGCCGGCTTCCGCAATGTGTGCATCCCGTCGGTCTTTGTCGGACACGAAGGTTCGCGCTCGTTTCTCGGCGAGAAGCGTTCTCTGGTGCTGCGCAATCTTCGCGTGCTCGAACACCGTTACCGGCGCTATGCGACGGAGTGCGCGGCGTTCCTGCTTGCCGATCCGCTGCGCGATTGCCGCGCGGCGTTAGAGCTCAAGCTGCTGTCCAACCAACAGCGCGCCGCCAGCCCGCACGTCATCCTCTGCGGCTCCGCCGTTGGCCGCGAGATTGCCATCAGGCGGTGCAGGCAGCTTGCGGCGGAAGACAAGCGCGGTCTGATCGTTCACTTCCGCGCCGAGGGACGACGCCAGCTGGCTGCGATCTTCGCTCCGGATGGCGGAGCCCCGCAGTCGATCGCACTCGACGTTGCGACAACTGAGGGCCGCGAGGCCCTTCTGAGGTTTCTCACCGATCTCCGACTCCGCTCGCTCGAGATTTCGGAACCGAACCGCATCCCCGGCGCATGTCTCGCGCAGCTCACGCAACATTTCGCCTACGAGCTCCTGATCACCGACACTAGACTTGCCGAGTGCGCAGCGATTGGATCCGGCCTCCATCCGGACTGGACCGGTCTCGTCGAAGGGGCCCGAGGCGTGATTGCGATCGGCGAAGAGGGAGCAGCCTTTTCGGTCTCGGTTCTCGGCCTGCAAGTGGTCAGGCCGAGCGACCCGCTGGTGCGGCCGGCGCGGCATCCTGCCGCGAGCGGCCCGGCGCGTCTCGGCCTGCTTGCCCTGCGCGGCAGCGCGGCGGAATTTCGCTTCGTGAGAGCCCTCAGCGATCAAATCGCCAACGCCCATGCAGACGCCGAGATCATCGTGCTCGGCACCACCGTCGACGATCTCAAGCTGATGCAGCGGACGAATGTCATGGTCACCGGCGAAATCGTCGTCGACGACGTCGCGACACTCATCGAAGGTCACGGCATCACGAAACTGGTTCTCGACATCGGCGAACCGGCATTCGGGCATCCGCTGGTGGATGCGCTGCTGGCGACCGGATTGCCGGCCGCCGCGACGGAATGGCTTCCGACACCGCCGGGACGTAGCCGAAAGACCGACCTGAAGCTGCAGCCCGGCTTTGACGCGGATGAAACGGTTGCCGCCGTCCTCGATTGGGTGGTCGAAGATGCGCAGTTACATCCCGATCGGAGGAGCAGTCGGCACAGGCGGGAGGTTGGCGCGCGGCTTCCATGACCGCGGCGGCCATGCAAGCGAAGAAAACGGCGTCGAGTCCAGCCCGAGCAGCGGGCTGTAATAGGGATCGTCGAGCAGCACCTCGCCCCACTTCGCGCGCAGCATCGCCAGCTCGCGCCCGAAGCGTGCTTTGCGGTCCGGCGCGGAATCGCGGCCCCGGCTTGCCGACTCCAGGTGAACGAGTTTCGCGTCCGGCGTGAATACGATCCGCTTTCCGAGCTGGCGCAGCTTCAGGCACAGATCGATATCGTTGAAACTGATCGGAAAGCGGACCTCATCCATGCCGCCTACGGCCACGAAATCGCGCTTGCGCATCAAGAGGCACGCGGCCGTCACCGCCGAACATTCGTGCGCCACCTGGAGCAGATCGCCGTAGCCGGGATCACCATCCATCCGGTCGTTGAAGGCATGCGCAGCGGAGAAATTCGCCCCCAGCACCACCCCGCCATGCTGCACGACGCTGCTCGGCCAGAGCAGCTTTGCGCCGACGGCTCCGACATCGGGAGCGGAGAGCCGCCACAGCATCTCCGCCAGCCAGCCGTCGTCGAGCGCCTGGACGTCGTTGTTGAGGAAGCAGATGTTCTCCGTGTCGACGCAATCGACGGCGGCGTTGTTGATGGATGCGAAGTTGAAGGGCCCTTCGACCGAAATGACGTCGATTTCGTCCGCTGAAAGACCCTCGAGATAGGCCAGCGCTTCCGGCTCGCTCGAGCTGTTGTCGACGACGAGAATCCGGGCATTGGTCTCATGTGCGGCCGGCAGGACCGTCTCGATACAGCGCTTGAGGAGTTCGGCGCGGTTTCTGGTCGGGATGATGATGGTGGTGCGCTCGTTCCAATCGACGGCGCGCTTGACCCGCACAGCTGGAAGAAGCCCCGCTTTCCGCGGCTCGACATTCGCCTCGACGCCAGTCCTGGCAAAATACGCCTTGCTTGCAGCGACAAGTTCGGCGGTTGCGACGGACGCATCAATTCGCGGCAACGCCGCAACAGATCCCGGCAGATGATAGGTTCGCTCAGCATCCACGCACCCAATGAAGATGTCGTAGAGCGACGTCGCCGATCGAAGCGCCTCCTCGGCACGTTCCCGGCGCACCGCAAAGCAATACGATCCATAGCCCTGCTCGAGCGCACGTTCGCGATCGAATGCCGAAAACGCCAGCGGCCAGACCGCGCCGGCGCCGGCCGCGACCTCGACGTCGCCATAGACGAGCTCGCAACCGGGCTCGGACGCGAACACATCGGCGAAGCGCTGCAAGGCATCTTCCGCCAGGATCGTCCCGCTCAGACAGAAGACGAAGAACGCGCTGTTGGCGGCATCGCCGTCGACGAACTCGCGCGCAGCTTTCAGATCGAACTGACTGAACCCGCGGGCCGGCAGAGACACCGCCGACCAGGCCGGGTGCCGCTGGGCTTCGAGGCTCTCGATGCTTTCGTCCACCCTTGCATCCCCGATCAGGACGACCGCGGCCTCGGACGGAACATCAGACGGTGCTGTCGGCGAGAAGCGCTCTTTCCAGCTGCGATAGCTGTGAAACGGCACCGAGGCAGGCAAAAGCTGATCGAACAATTGTCCGCGCAGCCGCTCGCTATCCCAGCGTCCGAGCTCCGCGATGGTTTGCTCCAGGCCGCGCTCGAAAGCGACGAATGCAACCGGCTCCGAGATCAGGCTCCGTCCCGAAACTGTCCGCGCCGACAGCCTGCGCACGCGACCGTCGGCAAAATGCTCGGGCAGATGAAAGTCGATCCGGCGGCCGATGCCGAATTCGCTGCCACGCGCAACGTTGGTCCACCCGGTCGGCTTCACGGTCATCACCGGCCGTTGCGCGATCAGGATCTCGATGTCTTCGTCGACGTCGTGCGAGAGCCAGCCCTCGAAGCGCAAGCCTCCGGCCCATTCAATATCGCCGATTCGGTGCCACTGCGCTTCCGGTGCGGCGACGTCGCAGCGAATTGGGGCACCGACCGGACTTCCGATATTCGCCAGTCTTGCCTCGATGATCGCAGCGTTCGAGCTGACCTCATCCTGCACGTTGAACGTAAAGCCAAACCGACCGTCGCCGATTCCGGCGTCAGCAAGCTCTGTTACAAACTCGTCACACAATGATGACATGTATGGCTCGCCGTCGACCAGCAGTTCGACGGCGTAGCGTCGGGTAGGATCGGCGCGGTCATAAACAAATCCAGAAAACGTGGTGCGATCGTATCTGGAGAATTGCGTTTGCAGCGACGCGTATTCAGCTCCTGAGGGCCTCTGCTTGCCAATCGTCTTCGTGCTCATGTCCACCCCTCAAAACGGCGGCTCGATTGTCGGTCGATTTCAAGTTGAGAATGTGTCCATGGCGCGCCCAAGGTGATTAGCAGGCACTCACCTGCACTGAGGCGATCACCGCTTGCACAAAAAGCCGCCGAGCTCCAACACAATTGATACGTTATAAAACTTGGCGTTATCGGCGCCAATTGTGCTAGTGCTAACTCCTCCTCTCCACACTGATCGACGAGCGGATTCATGAAGATTGCAATGGTTGGAACGGGATATGTTGGTCTCGTGTCCGGAGCGTGTTTTGCCGATTTCGGCCATCAGGTCGTGTGTGTCGACAAGGACGCCGGCAAGATCGAAGCCCTGAAGCGGGGCAAGATCCCGATCTATGAAACCGACCTCGACAAGCTCGTCGAGACCAATACCGCCGCCGGACGGCTGACCTTCACGACGGAGCTGGCCGGCGCCGTCGGCGACGCCGATGCCGTCTTCATCGCGGTGGGAACACCCTCGCGGCGCGGCGACGGCCATGCGGACCTGAGCTACGTCTATGCTGCCGCCCGCGAGATCGGCGCAGCGCTCAAGAAGTTCACCGTGGTGGTGACAAAGTCGACGGTGCCCGTCGGCACCGGCGACGAGGTGGAACGCCTGATCCGCGAGACCCGTCCCGACGCGGATTTCGCGGTTGCTTCGAACCCCGAATTCCTGCGCGAAGGCGCCGCGATCCAGGATTTTCGCCATCCCGACCGGATCGTCGTCGGCACCGAGGACGATCGGGCCAAGAGGGTGATGGGCGAAGTCTATCGCCCGCTCTACCTGAACCAGGCGCCGATCCTCTATACCGCACGACGCACGGCGGAGTTGATCAAATACGCCGCGAATGCCTTCCTCGCCACCAAGATCACCTTCATCAACGAGATCGCCGATCTCTCCGAAAAGGTCGGGGCGAACGTACAGGAGGTCGCGCGCGGCATCGGGCTCGACAACCGGATCGGAACCAAGTTCCTGCATGCCGGCGCAGGCTATGGCGGCTCATGTTTCCCGAAGGATACCCGCGCCTTGTTCAAGACGGCGCTCGATCACGACGTCCAGCTGAAGATCGTCGAGGCCACGCTGACCGCGAACGACAACCGCAAGCGTGCGATGGCACGCAAGGTCGCCAACGTGCTCGGCGGAGAGCTGCGCGGCAAGACGATCGGCGTGCTCGGCCTGACCTTCAAACCCGATACCGACGATATGCGCGAGGCACCGTCGATCCCGCTGATCAACGGCCTGATCGATTTCGGCGCCAAGGTTCGCGCCTACGATCCGGTCGGCATGGAGCAGGCGCGCAAGGAATTGCCCGAGATCGAGTACTGCAAGGACGCCTATGAATGCGCCCGCCAGGCGGATGCGCTGGTGATCGTGACCGAGTGGCGCCAGTTTCGCGCGCTCGATCTGAAGCGCATCAAGCAGGAAATGAAGCATCCTGTCGTCGTCGACCTGCGCAACATCTACCGGCCGGACGAGATGGCCGCGCACGGCTTCACCTACGATAGCATCGGCCGGCCGCGCTAAGCGCCGTGCCGGCGCCGTGTAATTCCAAAGCGCGATGAGGTTGAATCCTCATCGCGCTTTTTGCTTGTTGTCTCAGCATCGGCCCAGCGCAAACGCCGCGTGTTTGGCGCGGGGACGCCGCATTACATTCTGAGCTCCAGAGCATAATGAGATTGAGTTGAGCTGGAACGGCGTCGAAAGCTCACCTCTCCCTTGGGAGAGGTCGATTTGCGTAGCAAATCAGGTGAGGGGTTACGGTCTACCGAGAGAGCAAGAGCCCTCACCCGGATTGTCCCGGACGATGCTTCGCATCGCCGAGAGCAATCCGACCTCTCCCCAATGGGGAGAGGTGAACCGAGACCGCGCCAAGCCGATTCAACCAAAACTCATCCCGCTTCAGGCGTGGGCGGGCGCGACGAGCTGGACGTATGCGTCCAGCTCGCGTGCGAGCGCTTCCTGCCACGTCGGCATCGTGACCCCGAACTGTGCCTTCAGCCGCGTCAAGTCCAGCCGCGAATTGCCCGGACGCACCGCCTTGGTCGGGAAATCGGCCGTGGCAATCGGCACGATGTTGTCGACCGCCAGCGTGACGCCACGCGACCTCAGCCCGCCGACAATGGCGGTTGCAAAGCCATGCCAGCTGGTTTCGCCGGCGCAAACGAGATTGACGACACCGCCCCGGCGCGCGAGCTGATCGTGCAGCGTGGCGATGTTCGGCAGGACGATCCCGGCGACCGCGCTCGCAATCGCCTGTGCCGTCGTTGGCGCGCCGATTTGATCGGCCACGATCCGCAGCTCCTTACGCTCGCCGGCAAGCCGCGCGATGGTCCGCAGGAAATTCGTGCCCTTTGCGGCATAGACCCAGGAGGTGCGCGCGATCAGATGCGCCCCGCCGGCCGCCTGGATCGCGAGATCACCGGCAAGCTTGCTCGCGCCGTAAGCCGACAACGGTTCGGTCGGGCTGTCCTCGCGCCACGACCGGTCGCCTGAACCATTGAAAACGTAGTCCGTGGAGAAATGCACCAGCGGCACGCGGTTCGCTGCCGCCCATTTTGCCAGCGCTTCGGGTCCCCTGGCGTTGACCAGGAAAGCCAGCTCGCGCTCGTCCTCGGCGCGATCGACGGCCGTATAGGCGGCCGGATTGATGATGAGATCGGGCTTCAGTCTCTCAAGCTCGCCCGTCAACATCTCCGGCTTCGACAGATCGAACTCCGCGGTCGGCGGCGCGATGAGGGTGCCGTGGCCTTCCAGCACGGGCTTGAGCGCACTGCCAACCTGGCCACGCGTTCCCGTCAAGAGAATACGCATCAGATTTTTCCATAGGTCGGGAGATTGCTGGCGTCGGCGAGGAGCGGCGCATCCGCATCCTTGGCCGACAGTTGCGGCTTATCGACGCCCCATTTGATCCCGATCGCCGGATCGTTCCACCGGATCGAGAGCTCGTCCTTGGGGCTGTAGAAGTCATCGCATTTGTAGAAGAAGTCGGCGGTTTCCGAGAGCACCACGAAGCCGTGGGCAAAGCCGCGCGGCACCCATAGCTGACGGCGGTTGTCCTCGCTCAGTTCGACCGCGACATGCCTGCCGAAGTTCGGGCTGCCGACACGCACGTCGACGGCGACGTCCAGCACCTTGCCGCGCAGCACGGAGACGAGCTTGCCCTGGGTGACCGGGTTCTGCAGGTGCAGCCCGCGCAGCACCCCATAGGCCGAGCGGGACATGTTGTCCTGCACGAAGGGGCGCGTGATGCCGTGCTCGACATAACGGGGCGACTGGTAGGTCTCGAGGAAGAAGCCGCGCTGGTCGCCGAACAGCTTCGGCTCGACGATCAGAACTTCAGGAAGCTCGGTCTTGATGACGTTCATTTAACATTTGTTCCAGTTTGACGCGCCCAAAATGTTAATTCTCACCTCATAACAAACTTGTGCGGCGCACGCTATATGTTATGTTTTGATAATCAAACTGTGAGGGACCATGAAAGGCATTATCCTTGCCGGTGGCACCGGCTCGCGTCTCTACCCCGTGACGACCGTCGTCTCCAAGCAGCTGCTGCCCGTGTTCGACAAGCCGATGATCTACTATCCGCTGTCGACGCTGATGCTGGGTGGAATCCGCGATATCCTGATCATCTCCACACCGCAGGACAAGCCGCTGTTCCAGCGCCTGCTCGGCGACGGCAGCGAGATGGGCGTCCGGTTCGCCTATGCCACCCAGGAGACCCCGCGGGGCCTCGCCGACGCCTTCATCGTCGGACGCGACTTCATCGGCGATGACTCGGTCGCGCTTGTGTTAGGTGATAACATTTTCTACGGCCACGGCCTGCCGAGCATGCTGTCGGCCGCCTCGGTCCGCAAGAAGGGCGCCACCGTGTTCGGCTACGTCGTCAACGCGCCGGAACAGTACGGCGTGATCGAGCTGGACGGCACCGGACGGGCGCTGTCGATCGAGGAGAAGCCGAAACGGCCGAAGTCCAACGTCGCGGTCACCGGTCTCTACTTCTACGACAACGACGTGGTCGATATCGCCGCCGGCATCAAGCCGTCGCCGCGCGGCGAGATCGAGATCACCGACGTCAACAAGGCCTATCTCGAGCGCGGCGACCTCTATGTCGAGGTGCTCGGCCGCGGCTTCGCCTGGCTCGACACCGGCACCCATTCCTCGCTGGTCGAGGCCAGCCATTTCGTCCAGATCCTCGAGCAGCGGCAGGGGCTGCGCATCGCCTGCCCCGAGGAGATCGCGCTGCGCCAGGGTTACATCTCGCTGGAAGCCTTCGCGAGGGTGGCACAGAAGACCGCCAAGAGCAGCTACGGCGAGTATCTGCTGTCGGTCTACCGCTCGTTCCAGGGCCAGCCCCGCACAGCCGAGGTATTCAGACATGCGGTTTAAGGGATCGACGATCTTCGTCACCGGCGGCGCCGGCTTCATCGGCTCCGCCGTGGTCCGGCACCTGCTGCGAGACACCCACGCCCGCGTCGTCAACATCGACAAGCTGACCTATGCGGCAAACCTGGCCTCCCTGCCCGGCTCGACCGAGAGCCTGAACTACACCTTCGAAAAGGCCTGCATCTGCGAGGCACAGGTGCTGCGCCGGCTGTTCGAGAAGTATCAGCCCGATGCCGTGATGAATCTCGCCGCAGAAAGCCATGTCGACCGCTCGATCGATGGCCCCGGCGAATTCATCCAGACCAACATCGTCGGCACCTTCACGATCCTGCAGGAGGCGCTGCGCCACTGGCGCACGCTCTCGCCCGAGAAGCGCGACCAGTTCCGGTTCCTGCATATCTCGACCGACGAGGTGTTCGGGTCACTCGGCGACGAAGGCCTGTTCACCGAGACCACGGCCTATGCGCCGAACTCGCCCTATTCGGCCAGCAAGGCATCATCAGATCATCTGGTACGCGCCTGGCGCGAGACCTATGAGCTGCCGACCCTGGTGACCAACTGCTCCAACAATTACGGTCCCTATCACTTCCCGGAGAAGCTGATCCCGCACATGATCATCAAGGGGCTCGCCGGCGAGCCGCTGCCGGTCTATGGCGACGGCCAGAACATTCGCGACTGGCTGTTCGTCGAGGATCACGCCAAGGCGCTGACCCTGGTGCTGGAGCGCGGCGAGGTCGGCGAGACCTACAATGTCGGCGGCCGCAACGAGCGCACCAACCTGCACGTCGTGGAAAGCATCTGCGACCTGCTCGACGACGTCATGCCGGCTGCGGCGGGCCCGCGGCGCCAGCTGATCAATTTCGTCGCCGACCGGCCCGGCCACGACCGCCGCTACGCCATCGACGCCACCAAGCTCGAAACCGAGCTCGGCTGGCGTGCCGAGGAGAATTTCGAGACCGGCATCGCCAAGACGGTGCGCTGGTATGTCGACGAGCAACCCTGGTGGCGCGCGATCCTGGAGCGCGGCTACAAGGTGGAGCGCGTCGGGCTGAACCAGTAATCGCCGCTCTCTCCAAGCCGTCGGCGTGGATAGCCAACCGGAAGCCGAGAAGCCCGATGACGATTCAACCGGATATCATCGCGGCTTGACGAGCCGCGACCGCCTTCCGACGGTGGATTGGCGACCGCCCGCCAGACAACAAATCGAGAAACCAAGGGATCCCGCCATGAACATCGCAATGGACGGTCAGGAACAGACATTGTTCAAAAGCTTCGTGGATCTCTCGACGCGCTATCTGGAGTTCGGGTCGGGCGGAAGCACCTGGCTCGCCTGTCAAACCAGGAAGGAGTGGGTCATTTCCATCGATTCCTCCTCGGAATGGCTCTCAAAGGTTGGCGAAGCCACGAGCGGTGCGAGCACCAGGCCGCAGCTGCTGCACGTCGATATCGGCAAGCTGCGCGAGTGGGGCTATCCGGTGGACAAGGACAGGGAGAGCTCCTGGCCGGACTATCACGAACGCATCTGGGAGCGTCCGGAAAGCAAGACGGCGGACTTGTACTTCGTCGACGGCCGGTTTCGCGTGGCTTGCTTCGTGCAGTGCGTGCTTCACGCCGCGCCGGGAGCCTTCATCGCTATTCACGACTTCGAGAACCGTCCCCACTACCATTCCGTGCGGACGGTCGCGCGGGAAATCGCGCGTGCCAACAACATGTCGATCTTCCAAAGGCCGGCGGAGATCGACCGCGACGCCGCACAGCAGCTGCTCGCGAAATACCGGCTGGAACCTCTGTAGCCGACCGCTGCGGTCGAAGATTGCTTCAAGCGCACTGTTCGGGCACGCGGCCCTGGCGCGCCCTCCTTCGGCGAGGATATCGCCGTTCCCGGATTCAGGCCTGAACCAGTTTCTTCAGCTCCGGAACAAACCGCTGGATCGTCGCGTCTTCGATATCGTTGCGATCCCGCAACGTGAAGAACTCCATCGCGCGGATCTTCTCAGGATCCCCGTCGGCCAACGGCCTGCCGCGCTCACGCTTCTTCAGCAATTGCTGCCGTGACTTCGTGTAGTAGTGATTGATGACGAGCTTGTCCCGCTTGGGAGCCGTACAGCGACCGCCGATCGGGAAAACGGGCGTGCCGTCCTCCTGGACGTAGCAGCCCAGAACAAGCGATTGATGGGGATGCAGGTACGACACGATGGTGTCCGGCCGAATGATCGACTTCATGATGAAATGATCCGGGAAGTCGTCCGGAGCGCGACGCGTGAACGATTCGATGCACAAGCCGGCCGGCTTCGCGTCGTGACCGTTCGATCCGAAGTTCAACCAATGCACCGCCACCGCCGGCGCTGATCCAACCTCCGCCAGGACGTCCTTGATGTTGCCGGCCTGGGTCGGAAACAGGTACTCATCCGCATCGATGAAGGCGCACCATTCCGAGCAATTGCGATAGCTGTCGATCGCATGAGAGAACGCGCGCATCTGGCCAAATTCCCCCTCCACGAAATGATAGGTGATCATTTCAGGCCACGGGAAGGATTCGATCACGGCGCGCGTGTTGTCGGTACTGCCGTTGTCGTAAAGATAGAAGTGATCCACTCCGACCAGTCTGTGAAAGTGTAGCCATTCCAGCAGGTCGTCGCCCTCGTTCTTGATGGCGCACACGACGGCCAGGCCATGCTTCTTCCGATCGACCCCGACATAGAGCTTCTTCGCCTCCATCACGCGCAGCAGGCCGGCAAACTCGCGCCGCAGATTTTCGCTTTTCGGGGCCGCGGCGAGCGCGGAGAGATAAACGTCCTGCGCTTCCTGCGCTGATCCCATGTTGAGATCCGCGATCGCAAGGCGATGCAACACCCGCGAGTCGGACGGCAGCTGCCTGACGAGGTCGAGAAGGATTGCACGGGCTCCGGCGAAATCACATGCCTGCACAAGCGCCGCCGCCTTTGCAAACTGGAATTCCTTGTAGTGGCCGTATTGCTGCTCCAACTGCTCGACCGATTGGATAAGGTCGTCGGGCTTCGGATTTGCGATCCGCCCGGAGAAGAAATCTCGAAGCCTTGTCTCGATCTCACTTGCTGGAAGCGTATCGAGATTCACGCCTGAGCTGAAACTAGACAATGCAGGAATTTCCATGTCCAACCTGAGCCGCTCCCCACGAGATCAACAAGCAATTGCCATTGGTTCGCACCACGCTTTCCCTATTAGCGCACTTATCCTACAAGAATAAGGCTATAACACGTAGCACTCACATTTAACTGTTGTAAGGTTATTTCGAGGGAAATCAATACAATAGAAGCAGAGGGCTCGCTGTCATTTGCACGAAACCGTCGCACCGGACGGGAACGATCGGAGATCGCCAATGAACAATGAGAATGCAGCAGTCCGTAAGCCGTTCGCGCTTACGAGACGGATGTTTTTGACATCGTTATCCGCAAGCCTCCTGCCCGGCTCGCTCAGCGTCGGTTCCAGCCATCCTGCTGCGGCCGCGGCACCCTCCCGGCCGCTGGTCGGAGCGATCCGATGGGACGCCTGGTATTCGCCGGGCTCGCAGCCGACGGAAGCCATGAAGCAATCGCTCGGTCCCGAAAAATATCGTTGGCGAACGCCCTTCTTCGGAACGCAAATGAACCGCGATCCCAACGCGCTCGATTTTTCGGCTTCGATCGAGGCCGAGATGGACAAGGAGATCGACCAGGCCATCTTTGCAGGACTGCACTATTGGGCGTTTGCCGCCTACGGCGCAAACCACCCGATGTCGAAAGCCCTGTACGCATTCAGAGCCCGGCCAAAGGCAGCCGAACTGAGATACTGCATGTTCACCGAGCTCGGGCGATGGGGATCGGCAGCCAAGCTATCCTCGCTGCCCCAGGAGCACATCGGCCTCATGGCGGACAAGAACTATCTGAGGGTGGAGAATGATCGGCCGCTGTACTTCCTGGGCTTCATCAAGGGTGTGGACGTGCAGAGAAGCTGGGGAGGCGTGCAAGGTCTCCGCACCCAGCTCGGCAAGTTCAAATCCGACGCCAACGGAGCCGGGCTTGCCGATCCTTACATCGTGCTGGCGGGAGACACGAAATTCCTGAGCCAGGAGGCCGCCAATCTGGGCGCCGACGCGGTCGGGTCATATGCGATCACAACCGGCAACGGCCGAGGAAGCTTTGCAGATCTTGCGAAGTATGCGGAGAAGGGCTGGAACGATCTGGCCGCGAGCCAAGTCCCGGTCGTACCCACGGTGATGACCGGATGGGACAGGCGCCCGCGCATCGAACGTCCCGTGCCTTGGGAAAAGTCGCAACGTCCGGGCGATGGCGTCACCAATTTCTATGCCGCGCCGACGAAGAAGGAATTGGCCGGCCATCTGGCGCAATCGATCAGCTGGGTGAACAGCCGTGCGCCCGACCGCCGGGCCCCCGCGGTGCTGATCTATGCCTGGAACGAAAATGACGAAGGCGGCTGGCTGGTCCCCACCGTGCCCTGCCAAACCGATCGCCTGGAAGCGCTGCGCGAAGTTCTCAAGGCGACCGCAAAGACGGCGTCGAAAAACCTTTGCTAGGTCGGTTTTAGAGACGTGTGTCGCGGCTTGCGTGAAGCCGCGCCGCACGCTCAATCAGGGCTCCGTTCCGATTGCATCGGAACGGACGAGGCCGGCTTTCCGTCCCTGATCAGCGCCAACGAAGCGGCCTGGTCCGATCGTTCGACTCCACCGTCCGATGTTCCGGGTGATAGGGCGCGTAGATCTGCTTGACCCAATAATTGAAGTTCGGGTGCAGCTTCACGAAGTCATAGAACGAATCGCCGAAATTCGACGGGCTGAGGCAGGTCTTGTTTTGCGGCCGCGACGAGATTGCATTCAGGCAATACGACTCCATGCAGGCCTTCGTCTCGCTCTCCGCCACCTTGCTCAGACTTCGGAAGCTGTTGGTCGAGTGAAGTCGATACAGATAGCGGTCGGACTCGAGATAGGTCGGCTCGACCTTGGTGACGGCGCGCAGGGCGAAGTCCCAGTCGTGACAGTATTTGAGGTCGGCGAGCCAGCCCACCTGCCGCAGCAGTTCACGGCTGAAGACGAAGTTTCCGGTCGACACGGCAATCTGGGAATCCAGGAATGTCCATGACAGCGGCGTACCTGCGATCTGGGCCCGGTCGATTGCATAGCGCAGGCGCGTGGGAAACTGGTAGTTGCTGATCGACCTGCCGTGTTCGTCGATCGGCTCGACGGCCGAGAAGCCGAAGAACAGCCGCTCATTGGCATATTGATCCGCGAACAGCCGAACCCGCTCCTTCGAGAAGGCATCGTCCGAGTTCAAAAGGAAGATCATGTCGCCGCTCGTCAGCGACAATGCCCTGTTCCAGGTGTAGTGGGCGCCGAGGTTTTGCGGGTTCTTCAGCAATTTGCAGGAGACAAAGCGCTTTCCAAATGACCCCTTCTTGATCACCCGCTGCGCGACTTCAAAACTCTTGTCCGGCGAATGGTCGTCGACGATGACGAGCTCGATGTCGGCAAAAGTCTGCTGATAGACAGTCTCGAGGCATTCCTCGAGATACTGCTCGTGCTTGTAGCACGCGATGACGACACTTGCGAGCATCGGCGGCGACCTTAACGTCTCACGATGATCGAATGGCGGGACCGCACCAGCGCGCTCGCGCCGTCGCCGACCTCCAGGACAGCGAGCTGATATTCACCGTCCGGCAGATCTCGAATCGAGAAGGACAGCTGGAATCCGAAATAGCAGTCCTTGCTTTCGGCCTTCATGTATTCCTTCACGTCCACGCGCTCATGCCAATCGACGATCAGGCAGTACCCGCTGTTGATCGCGCTATCCGGCGCAAGCGCCGACAGCACCAGGAATCCCGTTCGTTGCCGGCTTGCTTCGAACGTAATGCCCGCGCAGATCCATCCCCGCACCAGTATCTCGAAGCGCGGATCGACGATCACCCGCTCGCCCGTCTGAGAATTGATGTTCTCGATGACCAGCAGTGAACCTGCCGGATTATCGGATGCGCCTTCTGCCTCGACCGGCGTGCCGTTCCTGACACGCTGTACGCCCGAATGAGTGAGACCCGACCGGTGCAGGTTTGCCAGCACTTCGACATGCGTCGAGGCCTCCTTCACCGCCCACTCGAGCTCCTGCCTGCTCAGGCAATCGAGCAGATCCGGGCTATTCCGGATCTGCGCCGAAATCGGCTCAGCCGAAGCCACCCTTCGCACGACGTCGAGAAACGCTCGTCCGTGGCGCGAATCCGGCTCGAGATGAGCACCCTCCGCCCACTCGTTCCAGGAATTGATGAACACCAACGACTCGGAGAAGCTGTTGCCCCTAGCGCGCAGCGTCGCGTCGCGAAGCCAGACCTCGAACGCCTCCGGACTGGACCTGGTGAAGACGTGACCGCGCGCCCCCTTGCGAGGCGTATTGTCCCAACGCGGCATCACGGCAGGAAAGAACGGGAAATCGTAGGTCTTGCCGATCGACGATCGCATCGCATCGACATAGTCGTACACCTTTCCGGCGAAGGTCGGCGGAGCATCGACGTCGGCCGGCGGCACCTCCCGCGTCGAGACCGTGTGCGGCGGAAACTCGATCGCAGCATCACAATTGACGTCACGCGGATCGAACTCTCCGAAGGTCATCGCATTGCAGATCAGCAGCTCGCCGATTCCAAGCTCTCTGGCCCGCTCGCGCCAAATCTCGAACAGACGCTGCTTGTCCGGCAACAATGACGGCCTGTAGACGACGATGATCTTTCGACCGTCGACGGTGATGTAGCGCTCATCGAGCAGCAGGTCGGCCATGTCGTCGATGAAGCGGACATCGTCGTCGAGCGAGTGATTTTGTCCCAGCAGGAGCTCGGCATCCGAGCCGTCCCACCGGCGGGACCAGTTCTCGTTTGCCCAGCAGATGCAGAATGGCAGGTTCGGCTCGCCGTCCTCGAGCAGGAGCTGAAGCGGCTTTTCCAGCAGCCGTCGCCCCTGAAACCAGTAGACGTAATAGCAAAATCCATCGATGCCGTACTTGCGCGCGAGATCGCCCTGCTGCCGACGCGTTTCGGGCAGACGGACGTCATAGAATCCAAGATCGGCCGGCAACCACGGCGATTCGTGAGCCGGAAACTGGGCACGCATGCGCGCGACGTTGGTCCACTCGGAGAACCCCGGTCCCCACCACCTGTCATTTTCTTCAAATGAATGGAACTGCGGCAGGTAGAAGCAAATGTAGCGCACCTCTTTGGTCGCAGCGTCCGCCGGTCCGGCAATTGTCCTGTTGTCGGTGTTCGGAAACAGCAGATCATCGTAGTCGTCGATCGAGAAGCCCAGCGCTACGACCACTTCGCTCGGCGTAAAGTTCTCAAACAGCGGTATCTCGTAGTATTCGCCATCGTTCAGGCTGATGCGCAGATAGATCTGCGCATGCTTCGGCTCCACGAGCGTGTTTCGGAGGGCGCGCGCCAAGCGACGGCGCACCCCCGGCGTGGATAGATCGATACGGAATCCGGGGCGTCCGATCACGCTCCGCGGACCGATGCGGGCCGGCATGGATCGGCCGGTGCGTCCCTCTTCGACACAGTGGGAAGCGACAAAGAGCGCTATCGAAACCGTTGAAGCAGGCGACTGGGCATCGACAATCCAACCCGAGATTCCCCGCCCCGAATATTCGAGGATCGCACCACGCAACCGCGATCCTGACTGGAGATCGCTGATATCGGGATCCAGGAACAGGCTCTGCGGATGGTCTTCCTGCTGAACCGGACTGGCAACGGGCAACATATCCTTCGTATCCCTGACGCTCCGTTCGACCATCTTGTTCATTGCCACTCGATCTCCTGCCAACGTTTAACGCCGGCTCCAGTTTTTCTCCCGGTCACGCGGACGTTCGATCCCGGGATCACATTGCCTGACACGCTCCGGATCGTGACCTCTCGGTTCTTATCGATCATCTTCACACAACCAGAGGTGCAATGAGCATTTATTCCGTGAACCCACATTAACGCAATCTCTCTATCGTCGATATGAAGGCCATTGTTAGTTCTGCCTAGATTGTCACGCGGACATGCACGCTTCCGCCTTCGCGCCCAAAAACAAAGCTGTGTCACCGCCTCTGCCACTGCTTGCGCGCGACGTGATGTCCGCCTCCAACAATTTCAGCCGACGCTCTCGCCCAACGCCTGCAGACGACGCAGTGCACCTTCGTTGTTCTGCTGCGCCGCCTGTCGATACCAGCGCAGCGCCTGATCGCGATCCTGCGCGACGCCGTTGCCGGCACGCAGTGCATCGCCAATGGCGAGTTGTGCTTCGGCCATGCCCTGCTCCGCAGCTGCCGCGAACCACTCGGCCGCCTTTGCCGGATCGGCGTCGCGGCCCTGACCTCGCCCGAGCATCACGGCAAGGTTGTATTGCGCGGTCGTATGGCCCTGACGCGCCGCGGCCTCGTACCATTTCACGCCCTGGGCAAGATGCTGCTCGATGCCCTGCCCGGTGCAATACATCACCGCAAGCTTGAACTGCGCTGCCGCGCTGCCGCCCTCGGCAGCCTTGACGATCCAGCCGGCGGCCGCCTGCGGATCCTTGAGGGCGCTCTTGGGATCGGAATACAGCAACGCCAATGTGTGCTGGGCCTCGACATGGCCGGCACTCGCCGCGCGCTTGAACCATTGGGCCGCGGCCGGTAGATCGACGGCGCCACCGGACCTTCCCATGTGAAGCCCGCCCAACTGGAATGCCGCGGCGGAATGACCGACCTCGGCGGCATCGGTGAGCAGCGTGCGTGCTTGCGCAAGATCCGCTTCGGATGGCTCCTGCTGGATGAGAAACACCGCATAGGCCGTCTTTGCATCGGCGTCGCCGCCCTTGGCCGCCTTGCTGAGCCATTCGGCAGCGCGCACCTGATCGCGCGGCACGCCGTTGCCCGCCGAGTAGAGCCGGCCGAGTTGCACGCCTGCGGCGCTGATGCCTCCCTCGCACGCGCGCTCGAACCACTTGATCGCGGCCGCGACATCGCGCGTCACGCCGTTGCCGTTGAGATAGAACACCGCGATGTTGTGGGCTGCGGTGGCATGGCCGCTCTCGGCGGCGCGTTCGAACCATTTCGCAGCCTGGCGGATGCTGGGCGGAACGCCGGTGCCGGTGGCATAGAAGCGCCCCGTAAAGAACTGCGCCTGCGCGTCGCCGCGCTCGGCCGCCTTCTCGTACCAGTACGCCGCCTCGCGCAGATCCGGCTCGGCGGCGGTGCCGAGCGCATAGAACTCGGCCAGCGCCTGGATCGCCGGCAGGTAATCCTTCCGCGCCGCCTTGCGCAGCGCGGTCTCGGCCTTGTCGAGGTCCTTGGCCACCCCTTTGCCGCTCAGCCGCAACAGCGCGATGTTGTAGAGCGCTATGGCATCGTCATGGGCAGCGGCGCTCTGGAACAGCCGCGCGGCTTCTTCGACATTTTCGGGAAGCCCGGTGCCCTTGAGGCACATGAAAGCGAGCGCCACCTGCGCGCGGACATGCCCCCGCTCCGCGGCTTTTTGATACCAGATCGCGGCCTGCGCAAAATCGACGGGAACGCCGCGCCCCTGATAATGCACGTCGCCGAGCGCGAATTCGCCGGCTGCCGCCTTCTGTTCGGCCGCGGCCTCATACCAGCGCAGGGCAGCCGCGTGATCCTTGGTGCAGCCTTGCCCGTTGGCGTACATGTCGCCCAGGAGCGCCTGTGCGTCCGCCTTGCCGGCCTCCGCCGCCACCGACATCCAGAGGAAGGCGGCGTCGAGATCCCTGGGCACGCCGATTCCGTTCGGGAACACCAGATCGTGGAGGTTGGTCGCCTTGTCACCCAGCCGCGCTGCGGTGGATTGCCGCCACATCTCGGGCCTGTTCGGTCCGAGCGCGGCCTGAAACCCGTGGAAGTAGATCAGGCCGAGCTGGAATTGCGCGTCGGTGTGTCCGTTCAGGGCGGCGCGCTCATACCACGCCACCGCGTCCGGAATGTTGCCGATAACGCCCTCATTCCTCGCATAGAGCAGCCCGATCCGGTAATCCGCCTCCGGGTTGCCTGCCCGCGACGCAAGCCGCCACAAGCGCAACGCCTCGAGATATTGCCGGTTCTCGTAAGCCTCCAGTCCCCGTTCAAACTGCGATGAGTCTGAACGGGACGAACCGGGTCGGAGCAAGTCGAGAAGGGATCGCGTCGATACCATCATGGCTCGCGCATTGCTTCTTTTGCACTGCGCAGCATGCCGCCGAGCAGATACATCGCCACCGAACGGGTGCCGACATTGACATCGCCCTGCAGGGTCATGCCGGGGATGAGGCGGAAGTTCTTCGGAACATCCTTGAAGTTGGTCTCGTCGACCGAGCATCGCGCCTTGTAGTAGGCATCGACCGGCTTTCCGTCATCATCGGTCGTGAACGCACCTTCGCTGATCCAGCGAATCTTGCCCTGCGCCGTGCCGTGCTCCGCCGCGTTGAAGGCATCGACCTTCATCGTGCAGGGGTCGTTCGGCCGGACGAAGCCGACATCGCGCGACAGGATCTGGATCTCCGCCTCGAGCCGGGTCTTGAGCGGCATCAGCGTAATGAAGGGATCGCCCGGCTTCAGCACCGATCCGACCGAGAGCTTGGCGAGGGTCAGGACGACCGACGGCTCGGCCGCCGTCCACCGCACCAGGTCCTGATGCTTGATCGCCTTGTCATAGTTCGAGCGGGCGGTGTCTAGGCTGTTGCGCGTCGTGACCAGATCCTGGCTCAGCTGCGCATTCCATTGCTCGGTGAAGGCCTTGCGATCGGCTTTCAACGATTCCAGCTGGTGTTGCGCTTCCAGCAGAGTGTTGTGCGTGTTGTCGATCTGACGCAACAACTCCAGGCGATTATCCTGAGACAGATACAGGTTCAGCTTGGACCCGCTGCCGCTTTCGGCAAGCGTCGAGCGCATGTCCTCGATCTTGCCGGCGATCTCGGCACGTTGACTGTAGCGCTCGTCGTCCTTCTTCGACTTCTGGATCGTCGCTTCGGTCTGGCTGATCTTGGAGTCGTAGCTGTTCACCTGCGCGTTGTACTGGGCGACGCGCTGGTCGTAGAGCGCCTTCTGCAGGGCGTTGTACCTGGTGACATCCGGATCGCTGCTTTCGGCGAAGGACAACGGCTTTCCGGACAATTCGGCCTCGTCGCGGGCAACCTGTGCATCCAGGCTCGCAATCTGCAGCTTGTACTGCGTGACATCGGCCACGGTGAAGGTCGAGTCGAGGGTCGCGAGCAGCTGACCCGTCTCAACCTGCTCACCTTCCCGAACATCGATCGTCTTGATGATCGATGCGTCCAGGGCCTGCAGCACGTTGATCTGATCGACCGGAACGATCCTGCCGCCCACGCTTGTGATGACCCGATCGACGCGCGTGAAGCACATGATCGCCACGACGGAGACCAGGAATGCCGACAGCACGAACAGTGTCGCGCGAGCCAGCAACGGCTCGGCCGCCTCGCGGATGGCATCGGTTTCGGACTGAAACTGGCGAACGGTCGCGAGCGAAGCCTGATTAGGAGACAAGGGTCGGACTCCTGAAGTTCTTCTCGTTGCGGCCCGCCGGCACGAGATGCGTATTCTGCTGGTACCAGAGCGAGCTATAGATGTCGTTTCGTTCCAGAAGCTCCTCGTGGCGGCCGATATCGTTGACCACGCCACGATTGAGCACGAGGATCGCATCGGCCTTCGTGAGCGACGACAGCCGGTGCGAGATGATGATCAGCGTGCGCCCCTGGGCGATCCGCGAAATGTTCGCGTTCACGATCGTCTCGCTCTCGGCATCGAGCGCGCTGGTCGCTTCGTCGAGGATCAAGATCGGCGGATTGACGATCAGCGCTCGCGCTATCGCGAGGCGCTGACGCTGGCCGCCGGAGAGATTGGTGGATCCCTCGTAGATATAGGTCTCATAGCCGCGCGGCAGTTTATCGATGAACTCCTCGGCGCCGGCCAAACGCGCCGCCCTGACAATGTCGTCGAAGGTCGCATCGGGCTTTGCAGCTGAAATGTTCTCGCGGATCGTGCCGCTGAACAGGAAGTTCTCCTGCAACACGACGCCCACGTTGCGCCGGAGATGGTCGACATCGTATTCGCGGACATCGATGCCGTCGACCTTGATCAGACCGCCGTAGTCGGAGTGCAGCCGCTGCAACAGCCGCGTGATCGTGGTCTTGCCCGAGCCGCTCTTGCCCATCACGCCCAGTGTGGTGCCGAGCGGAATCTCGAACGAGATGTTGTTCAGCGCCGGCGACACCGCCCCCTTGTACTTGAACGTGACGCCGGAGAATTCGACCAGCCCCTTGAGCGGGACCCGCACGCCATGGCCGGAACGTCCCTCCTCGGGCGGCTGATTCACCAGCCTGCCGACGATGGTGACCGCCGTGCGCGCCTCGTCATACTGGTTGATGAGCTGAGCCATCTGCATCAGCGGGCCGGCAACACGTTGCGACAGCATCAGAAAGGCAAACAGCGCGCCTACATAGACCGGATCGCCGCTCGACACTGCGAGGTAAACGCCGAACGCATAGGGCGCACTCACCGCCAGTCGTTCCAACGGACGCACCACCGTCTGGATAGCGGTTCCGGTCAAGCCTTCGGCAAGACGCGCCTTGGCGACGCGCGCCACAAGCACATCCCACATGTGGCGCTGCCGCGTGTCGAGCGCCAGCGATTTGATGGTCCGCATGCCGTTCAGGCTCTGGATCAGGAACGCGCCCTGGGCGCCTTCGGCCGCCAGGGTTGCCGAGGACTTCTTCCGGTAGGTCGGCAGCATCAGGACAAGCCAGGTTACGATCACCCCTGCAAAGCCGAGAACCATCAGCGTCATGATCGGGCTGAAGAAGAACATGACGGGCAGGAAGAAGAACAGCGTCGTCGAATCGAGAATGGTTCCGAACAACTGCCCGGTGAGGAAGCCGCGAATACGAAACACCTCGCGGATGTCCCGCGAAATCAGGCCGACAGCGTTCTGTTCGAAGTAATCGATCGGCAAATTGAGCACTTTCTCGAACACGTAGGTCGACAACTTGACGTCGAGGCGGGCTGTCAAACGCTGCACCAGATACTGCCGCAGGAATGTGAACGCCGCCTCGAACATGATGACCACGAACATGGCGATACACAGCACGTAGAACGTGTTGTAGGCCTTGTAGAAAATGACCTTGTCCGAGAGCAGCCGCCAGAACATGATCGGTGCCAGGCCCATGAAGCCCAGGATCAGCGCCGCGATCGCGACGTCGCGCAGGATCCGCCGCTCGCGGAACAGCAATGCGGTGACAAAGCCGAAGCTGAACGGCTGGGTCTCGTCGGAGATCTCGTAATCGCGCTTGGCCATGACGACGTCGCCCGACCAGATGTCCTCAAAGCGCGGTTGATCGATGACGAGCAGCGCATCCTCGCTCGCGTTCGGATCCTGCAAGACCACCCGGGTGCTGTTTTCATCGCCTTCGAGGCGCAGCAATACCATGTGGCTGCCATCGCGCAGGCGAACGATTGCCGGCAGCGCCCGCTTGAGATGGCTCAGCCCCTTCCAGTCCAGCGTGACGGCCTTTGCCGTCATGCCCGAGGAATTCGCGCACTTCAAAAGCTCGGCAAGCGTGACTTCCTGGTCGCCCAGCAGATTGTCATGGATGAGCTGGGACGGGGTCAGATGCAAACCATGCTGTCTTGCCACGATGACGAGACAGGCGAGACCCGAGGGCGGCAGCGCCTCCACCGAAGGTGCGCCGACGAGCGAGAGGTGTTTGGTCATAGAAGCCTCGAGGTTTCGCGACTGCGCAAGATCAGGTCCCTAGCGAGATATAACTTATCACTGTTAGTTCGCTAACGCAGCATTTTCAGCGCATCGTTCCGAAAAGATATGTGTCACAACAAGCACAGACGCCAGTTCCGGCCCTTGCGAGGGTTGGTTTAACCACGGAACTTTATAACATGATTTAACATCGACAATCACGGGGCGGCGGTCGCCGTCTCCCGGAAGTCGAAGCCGCAGGCCTCGAGCTGCGGCCGGATCCGCCTCTCCTCGGCCTCCGGCATGAGCGCCAACGCGCAGACCTCGAAATTCCCACTGCGAACGGACACCGTCGGAAACCCGGCGCTCAGCAGCAGGTTTCCCATCCGATCGCACGAAAACCCGGTCTTGTGCGCCATGTGGTGGCGTCCCTGCTCGATCGCGCCGGAGTGCCCGTAGATCATATCAAGTGGCCGTATCGGACCGGCCGGCGAGACATAGGCGACCGCACCGAGGCCCTGGGTCAGCATGTGCTGAGCCACCGCCTCCAGGTCGGGCGACATGATCAGCGCGAATCCGTCCGGCTTGAGAACCTCGCGGAACTGGACGAATGTGGGATGTATCTCATGGGCATAGAGATGCTCCATCAGATGGGAGCACCAGATCGCGTCAAACGATGCCGGCCGGCACAGTTTGGCGAGATCGGTAATCGAGCCGACGATATCCGGATTCACGCTGCCGTCGACATCGAGGCGAACCTCCTCCCAATCATGCGACGTCAGGAGCGGCTGGATCCGTTTGGCAACGGTCGATCCAGCGCCGGCGTTCAGCATTTTCTTCTTGGCCAATTGGAGAGCTCCGCGGTTCGCGCATTAAGCGGCTGATTTCTGCAGCGATCGCTCGACTTGACCAAAGTTGCCGGCACCGCTGGAAAACCATCGGCCACAGCACCGTTCGATCAAGCGAGCTACACGCCTTTACAAAAGCTACGTGGTCCGAATGTGACGGAATAACATTCTAACGTCCGTTGACGGAATGACTGGAACGGAACTTGAGACGGAGCTCTGCCGATCCGACGCCAAAGGATCGGCAAGTTCCGATCGCCGTGTTCGCATACCAACGAAAGCGCCGCCCAACCGAGGTCGAGGCGGCCCCTCACTTCGTGAAGACCAGGGGTATTGCAACGTGGTCGAATGACCATCGTTGAAGATCAGGTATTCGATGTTGCTGATCTGGGCCACCTGGCCATTGCTGAAGTTGATGTCCAGAGAGCCGTCCTTGCCCGCACTGATTTTGGTCACGTCGGTCGAGGCGTGATCCAGGAAGGTCAGCGATTCCTTGTTGCCGGGGCCACCGTCAATGGTGTCTTTGCTGTGGAGGTTGGACAGGCACCGCCGTCCAGCGTGCTGGAAGTGCCGCTCGCGCTGACAGAATAGAGCCTGTCGTCGCCGCTACCGCCATACAGTTGCCGGCTCGAAGCAGGTCGTTGCCGGCGCCGGTGAGAACCGTCGAATCGCCGTTGTTGTTGAAGGAGACATAGTCGTTGCCGGCGCCGCTCGCGACCAGCACGGGGGGGCTGCCGTTCACCGTCAGCGTCACGTCGCTGTTGATAGCGCTGGTTTCGATCAGAACATTGGCGTCCGGATCGGGCTTGCTGATCCCGGCGCCCACCTCGACCGGGATCGTGGCGCCGTCGTCCGGGCTGGTGCACCCGGTCCCCGCATTGATCAGATAGTCGAGAATCTGTTGCCGGGTCGCGTGATCGATCGTGGCGTCGATCGCTGCTTTGAGATGTGCCTGGTCCAGATTGCGCGTCGTCATTCGATGACTCACATGAGAGCAGTCCGTCACACTACCTTAGATTGTCAGACGACATATCAGAACGCCACCTGCCAGCAGAAAAGCGCCGCCTCAACCATGGTTGAGACGGCGCCTTTGTTTAGTGGAGACCTAGGATCTTACAGCTTGGTCGAGTGACCATCGTTGAAGATCAGGTATTCGATGTTGCTGATCTGCGTCACCTGGCCATTGCTGAAGTTGACGTCCAGAGAACCATCCTTGCCCGCAGTGATACCGGTCACATCGCTCGAGGCGTGATCCAGGAAGGTCAGCGAGTCCTTGTTGCCGGCACCGCCGTCAATGGTGTCGCTGCTGTGGAGGTTCGACAGGTAGAAGTAGTCCTGACCAGAGCCGCCGACCATCGAGGCCGTACCGGAGGCGGAACCGACGAACGAGTCGTTGCCGCCGCCGCCGAGCAGCGTCTGGTTGCCCGAGCCGGCGACCAGCGTGTCGCTGCCGGAGCCGCCATACAGCGTGTCGTTGCCGGCACCACCGTAGAGCGAGTCGTTGCCGTCACCAGCGTAGAGCGAAGTCGCGTGCGACGCATCGCTGCCCGAGTAGAGCACGTCCTTGCCGGCGCCGCCGTACTCGGCAACGGTGCCGGTGCCGCCGACCAGCAGGTCGTTGCCGGCACCGCCATACAGCGTGTCGGCACCCGCACCGCCATACAGCGAGTCGTTGCCGGCACCGCCATCCAGGATCGAGCCGTGCGACGCATCCGAGTTCGAGTAGAGCGCGTCGTTGCCTGCACCGCCATAGAGCTGATTGTTGCCCGAGCCGCCGATCAGGACATCATTGCCCTTGCCGCCGTCGAGAACCTGGTTGCCCGAACCGCCGGTCAACGTGTCGTTGCCGTCGCCACCGAACAGGCGATCATTGCCGGCACCGCCGTACAACGCATCGTTGCCCTTGCCGCCATCCAACGTGCTGGAACTGCCAGCGGTGCTGCCGGACACCAGCACGTCGTTGCCGGTACCGCCATTCAGCTCGGACGAGCTGCCGCCGTAGAGCGTGTCGTTGCCGGAGCCACCGTTCAGGGTGTCGGCACCGGTGCCGAACAGCAGATCGTTGCCCTTCCCGCCATCGAGCGTGCTGTGACCGGAGACGTTGTCGATCAGCACGTCGTTGCCGTTGCCGCCGTCGATTGAGTCGTGGCCGGCACCACCGAACACCGTGTCGTTGCCGTTGCCGGCGAGAACCGTCGTATCGCCGGTCGTGTTGAGGAAGATCTGATCGTTGCCGTTGCCGGTCGCGACCAGCACCGGGGTGCTGCCGTTCACCGTCAGCGTCACGTCCTTGCTGGTGTCTTCGATGATCGCCTTCAGATTGGCGTCAGTGTTAACAGTGTTATTCGGGTTGGTCTCGATGAGAACATTGGCTTCCGGGTCGGGATTGCTGATGCCGGCGCCCACCTGCACCGGGATCGCGGTGCCGTCATCCGGACTGGTGTATCCGATGCCCGCGTTGATCAGATAGTCAAGAATCTGTTGCTGGGTCGCGTGATCGATCGAGGAGTTGATCGCGTGTTTGAGGTCGGTCTGGTCGAGATTGTAAGTCGCCATCGATGTAGCCCCTGCTTGGGATACGAGGATTCAAGCCGCTCGCCCGCACTTAAGCTGTTGATTCACAACCGGTTTGTTGCGACGCAGCTCAAATGTGGACACACGTTACGAACTTGTTAAGTCCATTGTTAAGTCCGCAATACGTGAGTGTCAATCAGCAATACGCCATTAACGTCTGGTTCCATGAGACTTATGTGAGACTTAGCGCAATTTTTGGCGCAAGCTAACATTCAACGCAGGCCACTCACAAATGTTAGCCGCGGCGCAAAAAAGGGTAGTGATTATACAGGGTTTCATCCGGTCCCAAGATGGCGCCATGGCACGGAATTTCGCAGCCTTTGCGAGCGCTTCGACGCGATTTTCTGATCTGAAAAAATATTTCTGCGCTGCGTGAGAGCTTTTCCAAAAAAGCGTCAAACCTCACAACCGACGGGCAAGCGGAACGGCGTTATGCCGGGTTCCGGTTGTAGGCTATGAGCGCCAGGCGGACGAAAACCGAGGAATCGATCGTAGAATCGGGGCAATTCGGCCGCTCGGCCAAAGCTGGAGCGGAGCCCGATCAAGCGCCAGATATAACGAATTAACATTAGATTCGCTGCAACCCGTTAGGGGCAAGAACGTGGAAACAGCGAGACGGAGCCCGATCACGGCCGAAGCAACCGTCTCCGGCGATCATCCAGCGGCGGCGCGCGCGTAGATGGCCTCGAGCAGCCGCAGATTCTCGCCCGGCGCGTAGCGCTCGAGATAGGCGGTCCGTGCAGCCAGCCCCCACGCCGTTGCGAGATCGGGCGCGCCCAGAAGCTCAACAATCCGCCGTCTGAGCCCTGCCGCATCGCCCGGCGGCACCAATGCGCCGGTCTTGCCGGCACTCACCACCTCGGCAAGTCCGCCGATGTCGGATGCGATCACCGGCGTACCCTGTGCGAAGGCCTCGACCACGACCATCGGAAATCCCTCGTACCATAACGACGGCACGACCAACGCCCGGGCACTCGCCATTTCCCGAAGCGCTTCTGCGCGCGAGAGTGCGCCGAGGAACCTGACATTGGCGGACGCCCGAGCTTCGAGCGCAGCGCGCTCCGGTCCTTCACCGACGATCCGCAAGGGCATGCCGGTCCCAGCAACAGCGTCGAGCAACACGCTAACGCCCTTCTCGCGGCTCAGCCGTCCGACATAGAGCAGCCCTGTGCGCGGCATGGCCGGATCGGGTGCACCCGGATCGGTCATGAAGTTCGGCTTCACGTCGATCCGGCCGGCATCGAAGCCTGCCTGCGCGAACAGCGTTCGGGCAAACTGCGTCAGCGCGATCAAGCGCACACCGGGATGGGTCCAGGTGCCGCGGCGCTGGTGCCGCGCGATCATGTAGGCCGAGGCCAGCGAGCCCGGCAGCGACCCGCGGTAGCAGCGATGGGCAACGCCCCAGAGATGCCCGCGGTCCAGGCATTTGTGGCAGATGCGGCCGTCGCGCAGCAGCATGCCGCCGGTGCAGATGCTGCGATAATTGTGCAGCGTCACCACCGCAGGTACGCGCTGTTGCCGGCAGACATCGAACACGGCGGGCGAGAGCAGCGGGAAGAAATTGTGGACGTGGACGATGTCGGGGCGAAAGCGGCCGATTGCCTCCGCCATGGCCCGTCTTCCCTCCGCATTATCGGCGATCGACAGCGTCGTCGCGATCCGCGCGGCAAGCGAATTGATCGCCTCGTTGCTGACCGTGAGCGTCTCGACACTGTGTCCAGCGTCGCGCAACAGGTCGACTTCCGCTTCGAACACGACGTCTTCGCCGCCGCGTCCCTGATACCTGTTGTGAGCGACCAGGATCTTCATGATCGGCGTGCCGGGTCTGAAGACCAGCGCAGCTCCGTCACCAGGCTTTGGCCGGCGGCCAGCGTTCCGGAGCCGATCAGCGTCGTCGCCGGCACCTTGAGGTCGAACGACGGCGAATACCAGCCGGCCGGCACGGTTTCGTCGCCGCGATACACTGTCCAGCTGAGCGCTGCCGGCAGTTCGAGCTCGCCGCGCCCGCCGGGCCATGACAGGCGCGCGTTACGCCCTTCGAGCTTGCATTGGACGTCGGGACCGAGATGCCAGCTAAGGCTCGCCGGCACCGCAAGCCCTTCATCGGCTAGCACAATATCGGTGACGACAAGCCGCGCCGCCAGACGCTGCAATTGCACCGAACGGCGATGCACGAGACGATCTGCTGTGTCCTGATATCCCGAATGCTCCGCGACCCAGCTTGCGTCCGCATCACGATCGTCCAGGCCGCTCGAAGCGATCAGCCGGCTCTGCGCATGCCGCGTCCAGAGAAACGGCCCGCCCGACACCGACTGGTTGCGCCCGAACAGGCAGAGCGTGTTGTGCGCCAGCGTGGAACGGAAATAGGCACGCCATCGCGGATCGCCGTGATAGCAATAGGTGCCGGGGTCGGCGAGGATATCGACCCCGCCGATCCTGCATTCGAGCGACAGCGCATCCGCATGGGCATGCCCCGCAATGCGGCCGAAGCCATGCGGGCCGTGATCGCAGCGGCACCACACCGCTCGGTCGGCATCGACGAGAAAGGTCTGTCCCGCCTCATCCAGCAAATGCGGGCGGCGCGCGGGTCGCGCGGCGATCGCACGCGCCTTGATGCCGTCGGTCAGAAAAAACGTCCGCAGGTCGGGCTCCGGCTGTTTGGGCCACCACGGCAGATCGCCGAACAGGCGCGCGCCGGTGGCGAGCAGGCCGAGCCAGCGATTGCAGGCCGGATCGTCGAGCAGCAGGCCAATGCCCTCGTCGCCATCACCCTGACGGGGTGGATGGGCGCGATCGTCGAGCATCGCGGCAATGACGTCGCTCATGCGGCACATCGTGGCCCAGACCATGTCGCCCAGCTGGTGCCCGGACGCTTCGCCCTGCACCGCCGCGGCCAGCAGCAGTTCGAGGACAAAGCCGTGATAATCGGTCGCGAGCTCACGATTGCTGCCGCAGGCGAAGGTTTGCGCAACAGCTTCGTCTGCCAGCGTCCTGGCGGCATTCTGGCGCCACAGCGCGCTGTCGCGGAAAAAGGGAAACACACAGGCCGCCACGAACTGCCCGGCAGTCTCCGCGATGAGGTGGTTGTTGGCGGAGGAGCCTCGGCTCGGGAACTGCGACAGCCAGTATTGATGCGCGTAGAGCTGCGCCAGGAACTGGTCGTTGTCCTCGAACAGCGCAGGCGCGCCGGGCCAGTTCTGCAGCAGCTGGCGCACCCAGGCCCACGAGATCAACCGCACGCCAAGCTCGATGCCGCTGATCCAGTGCGGGCCGCGCGGGAATGGATTCTCGCGCCACCAGCTTGTGAGATGCGCGGCCACGCGCCTGGCGTAGCGTTCGTCCGAGGTCAGGTAATACGCCGACGCGAGCACCGTGAGATGGTGGTGACGCGACGGCTCCCAGATGTATTTGATGTTCCCGACCGCGGCTTCGTTGCGATAGGGAACCACAAACGCGTACATGTCAGCAGGCGCCCGCTTGCCGCTGCGAACATCGACGAACCAATCCGGCCGTTCGCCCAAAGCACTATGATCTCTGGCGAATACCCGCCAATGTCCGGCGAGAATCCGGTCCGCAGCACGGATCAGTCGCCCGGTGGCCTGCTGTGGAGCGTGCTCCGGCAAAGGCAGCGGCTTCAGCCGCGCCTGGCGCGGGCCCGGGGCAAGCCTGGCGCTGGCGTGTCGTGCGATGTCGGGCGGAGTGATGCGCCAGAGCAGGCGCAGCAGCTGATCGTTCGCCCGTCCCGCAAGCTCGGACGGCTCCATGCGCTGCAGCCTGCGCAGATACCAGGCCGGATTCATCTCACGCCGGTCAAGGCGCGTGCGACGCCCCGCTCTGCTGCGCCGATGGTCAGATCGACCGGCATCCCGGCGGCTGCGCTCTCCTGCACCGCGAGCGTTGCGCGGGTGGTCGCAAGCAGCGATTTGAGCCCGATCGGCATCGCGGCTCCCGATGCGACCGCGGCGATGAAGGCATCCAGCATCAGCCGCTGCCCCTTGTCGAGCCGCGCTTTCTTCGCCGTTCGCTGTCCCGCGTGCCAGACCTCGAAGCTCGCGAAATTGTCGAAGGCGGCAAAGCCGGTGCTTGCCGATATTTCGAGCGCCTCCTTCGGCACACGCGGATCGCCGCCGGTGAGATAGCTGAGGCTCGCAACCGAGCCGTCGGCAAAGTCGAACGTGGCGATGAGATTGTCGACATCCTTGCCCGACACACGCGCGGAGATGCGCACCGGCTCGGCGCCGAGCCACCATGACAATACGTCGATGAAATGGCCGCCTTCGCCGACGAAGCGGCTGCCCTCGCTCTCGGCCTGCAGATACCAGGATGATTTCTCCAGCGGGCCGGCGATGACGCGATATTGCAGGGTCTGCGGCCCGGCCGCCGCGAACGCCGCGCGCATGCGCTGCAGCAGCGGCGAGAAGCGGCGGTTGAAGCCCACCATCAGCCGGCTATTGCCGGTATCGCGGATCACCTGCTCCAATTGATCGAGCGCGTCTGCATCGATCGCCAGCGGCTTTTCGACAAACACCGCCTTGCCGGCAAGCAGCGCCTGCGCCGCGAGATCGGCGTGGGAGGCATGGCGCGTCGCGATCAGCACAGCATCGATGTCGTCGGCCTCGAGCACCGAGGCCGCATCCGTCGAGGCACGCGCGAAGCCGAACTTGCGCACCGCGGTGGCGCCGCTCAGGCCCGTATTGGTGGCGACCTCGACGAGATCGACGCGCGGGTGACTTGCAAGCTGCGGCAACAGCATGCTGGAGGCATAATTGCCCGCGCCGATGACGCCGAGCCGGACCCGGCCGCTGCGCAGCGCAACGGCCGGACGATAGACCATCTGCATCGCGCGAGGAGCGGCGTCCGGATAGGCGAACACCATGCCGAGCCCCACCTCGCCCCGGCTCATGCGCTCGAACGCCGACGTCGCCTGCTCCAGCGGCACCACTTCGGAAATCAGCCCAGAAAAATCGAGCCGCCCGTCGGCGAGCAGCGCGACGATCGCCTCCATGTTGCGTTTTTCGGTCCAGCGCACATGGCCGATCGGATAGTCGATGCCGCCCTCCTCGTAGAGCGGATCGTAGCGGCCGGGGCCATAGGAGCGCGAGAATCGAACGTCGAGCTCCTTGTCGTAGAATTCGTTCCACGGCAGGTTAAGCGTGCATTTGCCGATGTCGACGATGCGGCCGCGGTCGCGCAGCAACGCGGCCGAACGCGACGCGAGATATGGATCGTCGCTGCCAGCGGTGATGAACACGCAATCGACACCGTTGCCTGCGGTCAGCTGGTCGATCCGGGCGCGAAACCCGGCCGCAGCATCATCCGATGCGACCGCGCAGATTGCGGCGCCCGCCGCCTCCGCCTGACGGCAGCGCGGCTCCAGCCTGTCGAGCCCAGCGACCACGACACCGGCGCTGCGCAGCAGGCGCACCATGATCTGCCCGATCAGGCCGAGGCCGATCACGCAGGCGGTCGCACCGAAACCGACTTCCGACTGGCGCATCGCCTGCAGCGCGATCGAGGCGATCGTCGTGAACGCGGCCTGGTCGAGCGCTGCACCGTCCGGCAGCGGCACGCAAAGGTTCATCGGCACCCAATTATATTCAGCATGGGTTGCATATTGATTGCCGCCGCAGCAGACCCGCTGTCCGACGGAGAAGCCGCCGACGCCCTCGCCGACTTCCACGACGGTGCCCGACAGCGAATAACCGAGCGGCGTGTAGGAATCGAGGCGGTTCATCACCTTCTGATAGGTCGCAAGCAATCCCTGCTGGCGGACCGAGCGCACCACCTTGGCAACCTGGTCGGGGCGCGCGCGCGCCTTGCCGAGCAGCGAAAGGCGCCCTTCGGTGAATTTCATCATCTCGGTGCCGGTCGACACCGCCGAAAATGCCGTGCGCACCAAAACCCCGCCGGGGCGGCAGCGCGGCGCCGGCAAGTCGATCAGCTTGAGCTCGCCGCTCTTATAGTTCTGCGCGATCTGCTTCACGGTCGGTTCAATCGCCTCAAGTTAACAGCACCCGTTGTATCGCGCCGCCGCCCGCAACGAAGCCCGGAACATCGTCATAGTTATCTCATCGCAGAGGATTTAACATCGTTATCATTCTAATAACAGGACCGGTTTGGGCGAGATCTCGACCTCACCGTTGGCGACAGCTCCTTCGCCGCCGTCCAGGCCCTGGTAACGGCTAAAACGCGGGTCGACCCGATGTACGGATCGCCCCCTGGTGGTCCAGAGGATCAAGCTGTTGCGGCCATCCGGCATGCGGAGTTCGACGCGCCAGGTCGACGGCGACGTCCGGTCTGCCGCCACGACGCTGGCGCCGACCAGCCATGATTGGACCGTGCGATAGGCAATTCCGCTCGGAAGCAGCCCGCGCGCCCGGTCCCACAATTTGCCGAAGTCACCGCCCCCGCCGGCGTACTCGTACCAATAGAACCGGTCGACACCGCTGATCCATTTCAGGATATAGGCGCGCGCCAGACAGCCATCCGGATTGTCCTCGTGGGACGACCAGCCGGCCTCGGTATCCCAGATCGGCCTTGTGGAGAGATCGTGCGCGGCGAGGATCTGCTTGAAGCGAGCGATGATTCCGATCACCGCTTCGGGTTCGCTCGCATAGCCGTGGAAGGCGAAGACATCGGCATATTGTCCGCCGCCTTGCGCCATGAAGGCCTGTTGCCAGCGATAACCGTCCGGCGTGCCGTTCGACGGCGGCGTCAGCACAGTTAGGGCGGGATCGCTGGCCTTGATGATCTCGTAGGCCCGTTTCTGCATCTGGACCATGGTCGCGATATCGCCCGAGTAATATTTGGGATCCTCGGGCTCGTTCCAGATTTCCCAGTATTTGATGCGGCCGGCGGCGCGCGTAACGGCCGCACGCACCCATTCGTCCCATGATGTGAGATCGGCAGGCGGCGAGCTCGCGCCCGGCGTGAATGCCGGCGGCGCATCCTTCACCGACGCGGCCCAACGCGGCGTGAAGGCGAGATTGAGGACGATCTCGACGTGCTCGCGCTCCGCCGCCGCAAGAATGGCGTCGAAGCGCGCCCAATTGTAGATGCCGGGCGCCGGGTTGATTTGCGCCCAGTAGATCGCGCCCCACAGGCGGACGCCGTCAAATTTGAGCGCCGGCCATGGCTGTGACTGCCCGATCGCATTGATCGTCATGCCGAAAAGCGTCGGCGGGATCACCACGTTCACATGGCTCACATAGAGCACATCGTTTGCCGCTGCACCGGCCCACTGCAGCGGCCATTTGTGAGCCAGCGGCGCCAGCGCACTCAAAACCAGCGCGATCAACGCCCTTTGTGCCCAATCCCTCACTTTACCTGCCATGTCCGTGTCTCGTCGCCGTCACATCCGCGGCGGGATTGCAAAATGCAAGCTGCGTATGTTAATGCCGATGTTAGTCGGATTGTGATGTTGTTAGGTCAATGGTATAGATCATCGCGGATGTCGAGAGCTGAACCATCACCGCGGCGGATCCTGATCATCGTCGAGAACCTTCCGGTTCCTTTCGATCGCAGGGTGTGGTGCGAGGCAACGTCGCTGCGCAAGGCAAGCTATGAAGTTTCGGTGATCTGCCCGAAGGGCCGCGGCCATAACGAATCCTACGAGTGCCTCGACGGCATTCACATTTACCGTCATCCGATGCCGCTGGAAGCGCGCGGGATCGCCGCCTATCTCATCGAATATCCGGTCGCGCTGTTCTGGGAGACGTGGCTTGCGATCAAGGTGGCGTGGAAGCACGGCTTCGACGTGATCCATGGCTGCAATCCGCCCGACCTGATCTTCTTGATCGGCCTGCTGTTCAAGCTCGGCGGCAAGCGCTTCGTGTTCGATCATCACGACGTCAATCCCGAGCTCTACGAAGCAAAATTCGGCCGCAGGGATTTCTTCTGGCATCTGCTGCGGCTGGTCGAATATCTCACCTTCAAGACCGCAAGCATCTCGATCGCGACCAACGAATCCTATCGCGAGATCGCGATCACCCGCGGCCGGATGCCGGCCAACCGGATTTTCGTGGTGCGCTCCGGCCCCAATCTCGACCGGGTACGCTCCCGCCCCGCCGATCCGGCCTGGCGCCGCGGCCGGCGCTACAGTGTCGGCTATGTCGGCGTGATCGGCCAGTCGGAAGGCATCGATCTGCTGCTGCAGTCGATCGGCCACATCGTGCACGATCTCGGCCGTACCGACATCCAGTTCAACATCGCCGGCACCGGGCCGGAGTGGAATGCGGTGGTCAAACTCTGCGAAGAGATGCAGCTCTCCGATTACGTGAATTTCACCGGCGCTATCGCCGACGAGGCGCTGTTCACGATGCTCTCGACCGCGGACGTCTGCGTCAATCCGGATCGCGTCACGCCGATGAACGACATTTCCACCATGAACAAGATCATGGAGTACATGGCGCTCGGACGGCCGATCGTTCAGTTCGAGGTTCGCGAAGGCCGCCGCTCCGCGCTCGACGCCTCGCTCTATGCGGCGAAGAACGACCCGCACGACTTCGCCGGCAAGATCATCACGCTGATCGATAATGCGGCGCTGCGGCGGACAATGGGAGCATTCGGCCGCAGCCGCATCGAGCGCGAATTGTCCTGGACGCATGAGGAGCCGAAGCTGCTCGCCGCCTATGAGGCGTTGTTCGCCAGGAAGCTTCCCTGGCAGAGCCGCGCCCCACGCCCGATCGCCACCGCAGAGCGGTCGACCTCGCAGGCGTCGAGCGTCAACGCCAATGCAGCTGCCGGGCGGGCATCGCGTTGAACGCCCCGCCGCCCCACTCACGCGAAACGCAACGCGGCCACGCGCAGGTCCCCGGATTGTCGAAGGTCGAAGCATGAACGTCAGCATTTTCGGCCTCGGCTATGTCGGAACGGTCTGCGCGGCCTGTTTCACCGAACTCGGCCACCAGATCATCGGGGTCGACAAGAGCATCGCGAAGGTCGACCTGATCCGCGAGGGCCGATCGCCGGTCATCGAGCCCGGCATCTCGGACAAGGTGGCGCACGCGGTTGCAACGGGTCAGTTGACCGCAACCACCGACGCCACCGAAGCGATCGTCAACAGCGACATATCGATGGTCTGCGTCGGCACGCCGTCGTCCGCCAACGGCAACCTCGACCTGACCGCGATCCGACAGGTCGCCATCGAGATCGGCCGCGGGTTGCGCGCGAAGAACGCGCCGCATACCGTGACGATCCGCTCCACCGTGCTGCCCGGCACCACCCGCGACACCGTCGGGCCGCTGATCGAGGAAGCCTCCGGCAACAAGATCGGACGCGATTTCGACCTCGCCTTCAATCCGGAGTTCCTGCGCGAAGGAAGCGCGATCGCCGACTTCAACGCGCCGTCCAAGACCGTGGTCGGCGCCTTCAATCAGGAAACCGCCGACCGCGTCATGGCGCTCTACAAGGATCTGCCGGGCGCCAAGATCACCCCGCCGGTCGAGACCGCCGAACTGGTCAAATATGTCGACAACAGCTGGCATGCGCTGAAGGTCAGCTTTGCCAACGAGATCGGCACCATCGCAAAGACGCTCGGCATCGACGGCCGCGACGTCATGAACATCTTCCTGCAAGACACCCGGCTCAACATCTCGCCGGCCTATCTGCGGCCGGGTTTTGCCTTCGGCGGCTCCTGCCTGCCGAAGGACGTCAAGGCGCTGAAGCACCTCGCGCACAGCCGTGGACTGTCGACGCCGGTGCTCGAAAGCATCCTGCCGAGCAACGACATGATCATGTCGCGCGGCGCCGACTGGATCCTGTCGCATGACGGCCGCCGCATCGCGTTCCTCGGCATCAGCTTCAAGGCCGGCACCGACGATGTCCGCGACAGCCCCTTCGTCGAGCTGGTCAAAAGCTTGCGCGGTGAGCAGCGCGACATCCGGATCTACGACCCAAACGTGCAGCTGTCGCAACTGATCGGCGCCAACCGGGAATTTTTGATGCGCAACCCGGAGCTGGTCGGTTTGCTGCATGACGATGTGACGGCGACAATCGAATGGGCCGACATCATCGTGCTGACGACGGCCGATCCGTGCTTCGTTGCAGCGCTGAAGGCAACCCGGCCCGACCACGTCGTGCTGGAACTGTCGGACATTGGACTGCCTCGAGAGGTGCGCGCCAAAGTGAGCGGCTTCCACTGGTAGGGAACACCATGGCTACCATGGCCCAGACCCGCGACCGACCTGAAATCCGCTTTCACGACGAGATCTCGTCGGAGTGGGAGAGGCTTCATCAGAGCCGCACCTTCAAGGCGCGCACCGCCGCGATGTTCGATCTGCTCGGGAACGCGGACCTCAATGGCCAACGCTGGCTGGATGCAGGTTGCGGCACCGGAACGCTCTCCCGCCTGCTCGCCGCGCGCGGCTGCGACGTCACCGGCGTCGACGCCTCATCGGAGATGATTGCGGCTGCACGCGAGCGCCCCGCCGACCGGCTCACATTCCGGCAGATTCCGACGATCGCAAACCTGCCGTTTGCGGATCGATCCTTCGACGGCGTGCTTTGCGCGAGCGTGCTGGAATATGTCCCCGACGTGGCGCAGTGCCTCGCCCAGATCCATCGCGTGCTCAGGCCCGGCGGACTGCTCCTGGTCTCGATCCCCAACCGCGGATCGCTGCTGCGCCAGGGCTACAAGCTCGCGCACGTGGCTTCGTCGCGCGTGTTGGCGCGGCCGCTGTTCCGCTACCTTGCCTTTTCCAGACTCGACACCACGCCGGCCGTCATGCAGGGCCTGCTGCGACAACATGGTCTCACAATGCTCGGCGTCAGCTTTGGCGGCTCGCCGCTCCCGCCGGCACTCGATCGCCGGCCCGCGGTCGGTACGCTGATCAATATCCTCGCCCGCCGCCACGATTGATGCGGCGGGCAGATGCCTGCCTCACGCCTTGATCGCCATCAGCGACTTGGTCATGCCGAGATATCGCTCGCGATAGATCTTCGCGTCCGGGAATGTCTCCGTCATCTCGCGCCAGTCGAACAGGTGCCAGTCGGGCGCGGTCCGCTTGAACCAGAAGCGGTTGAACCTTTCGATCAGTGCGATTTGCTGTCGCCTCGGCAACAGGACGATGATTCCGGGCAGCCAGGTATGGCTCTCGATCGGAAAGTACCGGTGCGGCGTCTGCACGTAAAACGACTTCGCGACCCGCGAGATCTCGCCGGCAAAGCGATTCTGGTGCTCGCGCGCCATAGTCCGGAATGCCGTGTCGTTCTCGATCGTCACGACGTCCTGCTTGGGCCCGGTAACATGTTCGATCACCGACGAGCAGAAGCAGAAGTCGAATGCCTGATCGTTGAACGGCAGGCGCTCGGTCTCCTGCAGCAGAACGGTCTTGAACCCGAAGCGCTCGCGCGCGGCCTTCAAATCGTCGCCAGAAATGTCGCAGACGGTGATGTCGGTATGGCGCGGCAGAATCGCGCGAATGTGCCGGCCGGTGCCTCCGCCGAGATCGAGGATCTTTGCGTCGAGCGGCAGATTCACGGTGCGGACGAGGAACTCGCCGCGCCGCTTGCGCGCTGCACCGGAAACTCGGGCTTGAATTGCGCCCAGCAATGTCAGTCTCCTGCTACCGGTTGCGTCGGTCTAAAGCGCGATGAGATTAGGTTGAATCGTCATCGCGCATTGGCTCTTTGTTTGAGCATGATCTTTTCGGAAAACCGCTTCGCACTTTTCCGGATCATGCTCTAGCACGACACGCGCAATTGTTCACGCAACGGCATATCGGCTCTCTGCTTCCGCTCACTTGATCGCCTCAAAGAAGATCGACTCGTCCGGCCGGTTGTCGAGCCGGTCGATGTCGGGGCAGATGCCTTCACGGTAGGTCCGGGTGTGAGTCTCGGAACAGCCCGCGTCGCGGAACAGCGCCGCGAGGGAGGCGCGCGTAAAGCCCCAGTGATGCGCGAAGGCGGCCTCCTTGCGGCGCTCGATCTCGAACACGCCCTTGAGGAAGCCCTGCGGTGCCGCCGGATCGTAGAGGGCGACGATCTTTTCCATATCGGGGACGACGATGCGGCATACCCCACCCGGCGCCAGCACCCGCGCGATCTCACGCGCCAGCCGCTCGACCTCGTCGGGAAACAGGTGCTCGAAGACATGCGCGCTGAACACCGCCGAAACGCTGCTATCCGCGAACGGCAATGGCTTGGTCAGGTCCATGTAGCGGAGGCCGGCAAACTTCCCCTGGCGGTGCTCGGCATAGCGGGCGTCGCTCAGCAGGCCGGCGAGATGCAACGCTTTCGCTGCGAGCGGCACCCGCGCGATCCACAGATGCATCGTGATGTCGGTGTTGATCCAGCCCGCGATGCCGCAATTGAAGGCGCCGATATGCAGCCGCTGCAGCGCGCGGCCGGGTGCGTCGTCAGTCATGTCTTCTCCCGCACCGAATTGGTCAGCACAACCACGATCACCGACGCAGCGCTGGAGGCCACCATCGCCACTACCGCTCCCATCACCTGCCAGGCTTCCGCCGCAAGCGGCAGAACGCAGCACAGCGCGACGAGGCCAGCGATCCGGCTCAGCATGAACCGCTGCGGCCTGCCGGTCGCAAACAGCGGCAGTGCGAGGCCGAGCCACACCGCGTCGAGCGCCATCGCGGTCCCCATCAAGGCGATGCTGCCGGTGCCGACCTCGTAACTCTGGCCGTGGATGACAAGCGCGAGCATGCGCTGACCGAGCAGCACGACCGTCGCGCCATAGGCGAGCGCGATCGAGCCGAGCAGCACGGCATTTTCGCGCGCAGCAGCGGCGACCGCACTGCGCCGGCCGGCGCGCAGCTCGGCTGCGATTTCCGGCAGGCGGACCGAGAACATCGTCGCGCAGAACTGGCTGAGCGGTGCAAACGCCAAGAGCAGGATCCGCAGCGACGCGCTCGCGTCCAGCCCGATCAGGAAGCCGCAAACTGGGATCAGCCCGATGCTGCCGATCCAATAGGTGAACGAAGTCGCGACGAACCAGCGGCCGTTCCGAAACAGCCGCCGCAGCGAGCCGCGGAATATGCGGGTCTGCGGCCAGGCCAGGTCGCTGGTGTGAGCGAGCAGCAGGCTGCCGGCGAGCGCCGCCGAGATCGCGATGCACGCCATCGCGGCGGCAGCGCCGGTCAGCTTGAACGCGATCATCAGCCCGGCCGAGACGACGAGCACCGCGCAATAGGTCAGCGACGACACCACCGCGCGCGGCAGCCGCCCATCGAGATAGCAGATGCGGCGGAACATGCTTTGCAGCCGAACCGCAGGGATCGCGAGCCCGGTTGCGATCACGAGCCCGCCGGCGACACTGCCGACCGCACCGATCACGAGGCCGGCAATTACCAGCAGCAGGCCAAGCACCGCCGAGACGAGCAGCGACGACAGATAAAGGCCGAGCCGCAGTTGCGACCACAACGATTTCGGGATGCGATGCGCAGTCGCCGGCAGCCCGTCGTCGAACAAGCCGCGCAGAAACACCGCCTCGATCAGGATCGAGAACGACCAGGCGATGCTGAATTGGCCGAATGAATTGATATCGAGCACATTGGCGAGCACGATCGTCAGCACGAAGGCCGAGCCGCTGAGCAGCGCCTGATCGATCAGGCCGAGCGCGACATTGCCCCCGGCGCGCCGCAGCCGGCCGAGCGCTCCGCGCGCAGCACCGGCGACCCGGCTCTGGGCCGCCATACGATCCAGCCTTTCAGTCAACACACTCACGCCTCACTCACACGCAGTCTGGCAAACGCCCGCCGCGGCGCCATTTGCAGCCTGGCTTCCGGCCCGAAATAGCACCAGAACACCAGCACGCAGCCGAAGTAATTATGCAGCAACTGACTCGAATCGTTGGCTGACGCGATCACGACGAACAGCAGCATCGCGAACGGCGCCAGCCAGTACATTCCGCGCCGCTCGAACGTGAAGACGATGGTGTTCCACAACGCCCGCGCCAGCAGCAGCATATAGAACGCGCCGCCGAGCAGGCCGAACTGGAGGAAGGCATCGAGATAGGAATTCTCGAACGAGCCGAACTCGGTGTTCCATGGCGCCATGCTCGTCAGCTCGTTCACGGGCGAGTTCGGCAGTTCGTTGAAGAACCCGGAGAAGCCGTAGCCCAGCCAGGGGTGTTGCCAGAAGAAATGCGGCCAGACCGCCCAGAGGAACGAGCGGCCGGTCAGGTTTCCGCTGCGGCCGACCAGCCCGTACAACTCGTCGCTCGGCACGGCGAACATGACCAGCGCAACAAAGGCGAGGCCGAGCCAGTAGATCGAGGCGGCTCCCCTGCGCCCAAGCACCACCAGCAGCAGCCCGAAAGTCACGGCGAGTGCCGTCAACATGCTGATCAGCGGTCCTGCCGCGCCGGCCGCGGCGAGCGCAAAAAGATGACACCCCATCAGCAACAGCGACCAGCCGAACTGCCGCCGCGGCCCCGCCAGCATGCGCACGAAACAGATCAGCACCATGAGACCGAAGAAGGCGCCCGCGAGATTCTTGTGGCCGAACACACCGGCATAAGCCTGGGTCCCGAGCACGGTCGGCCGATGCAGCGGGTCGTAGTCCCATTGCGAGCCGATCACCGGAAACAGCAGGACGTGAACGATCAGCACCGCGATTCCGATCCGGAACAGGGTGTCGACGAGCCGATCGACGGGACAGCTGATCACGACCCAGGCCGAGAACAGCGTGGTCAGGAGATACATCGCGAACTTGATCGACGCGCCCGCGGGGTCCGCGCTCAGCGCCAGCGACACCAGCGCGAAAGCAATGAATGTCAGATAGAGATGCGATTGCAGCATCAGCAGGCCGAAGCGCTTCCGATCGACCGCAATGTGCAGCATCAGCAGGATGTAAAGCAGCAGCCACGCGCCGCGGAACAGCGTGGACTCCCCGGCCCGTTCCGCGAACGAGATGCCCTCGATGAAATTGAACAGGAAATAGATGCAGCCGAGCACCATCACCAGATAGGCGTGCAGAAAGACCTCGGTTCGAAACCACCATCTGCCGATCATTGAACGGCTTCCTGCCGGGCCGGCGCCCTCAAGAGATGATCGACCGCGGCCGCAAAGCGCGCCGCGGCGTCGGCAAGTGCATCCTTTCGCACGCTCTGCCGGGCCTGCTGCGACATCGCCTCCCAGCGCGCGGGATGTTCGAGCAAGCCGCGCGCCGCGTCGACCCAGATCTGCTCATCGAGCACGCAAACATGGCCATTAACCTGGTCGCGCACCAACTCGCCGCCCGCCCCCACATGGGGCGACACCAGGCAGGGAACTCCGCACTGCAAGGCCTCGTTGCACACCAGACCCCACGGTTCCAGCAACGAGGGCAGCAGCAACAGCCGCGATTGCAGATAGACCTCCGATACCGCCTGCCACGGCACATAGCTGTCGTGGCTGACATCGATGCCGGCGCCTCCGAGCCGCGCCAGCATGCGCTGCTCGGCAGCGCCGGACCCGACCACGCGAACCCTTAAGCCGGGCAAGACCCGGCCGAGCACGATGGCGGCGTTCTCGAAGAAGATCGCGTTCTTGGCGTCGTCGTTGATGCGGGCGCACCACAGCAGGTGAAATGGACGGTCGTGGAAACCCGGGGCGGTGTCCGGCGGATCCCATGCCGGCACCAGCGGCACCACGAACAGATCGTCGTCGCCGACACCCTCGCCACGAAAATACGCCCTGCCCTTGTCGCTGCAGCACACGACCGCGTCGCACTGGCGCAGCAGCCAAGGCCGCGCCAGGCGGTGATACGCCGTGTTGGGCATCGTCTCGCGCCAGCCGTCGATCGTCAGTGCAAGCGCCCTGCCGTTGGCGCGCGCCCATGCTGCGCCGGCCAGCATCGAGGGATAAAGACCATTGACGAACAGCAGGTCGGGCGCGAGCGCGTTCAAGGCGCGCCCGATCCCGATATTGAGATGGGTGTAACGCGACCGCGACAGCGGGATCGAGACACCGGGCACCGTGCGCGTCGTGTAGCGCGGTGTGAACGATCCCGCCCAGGAGCGATCGGCCTCCTGCGCCGTACAGGACAGCACGGCGAGATTGAGCCCACGGTCAACCAGCTGGTTGTAGAGCCGGTTGGTGTAGGGTGTGATCATGTTGTTGAAGACCACCACGCGCGGCGCCATGGCTTATCGGTCCCGCGGCGGCGGCGCCGCCTCGGCGCGCCGGCAGAGCGCCCCGCAATGATAGGTCGCAAGCCGGGTCGCAAGCTCGGGGCTGACCGACAACAGCGACTTCCGCACAAGGCTCTTGGCAAGCCCCTTGACCCGCGATGAATGAAAGGCGTGCACCGGCAGGCTGTGATCATAGGTACCGAAGCCGACAACATCGAGCCGCGCGGTCTCCAGCACCAGGCGGAACGTGTCCGGCGTGTAGAAATTGATGTGGCCGATGTCGAGCGTCGATTGCAGCGCCCGGCGATTGGTCCGCGCATGCAGCTCGCACGGCACTTCGAGATAGATGAAATTCCGCGCCACCCGGGCAAGCTCGTGCAGGAACGCGCGCGGCTCGGGCACGTGTTCGAGCACGTGGCTGGCACAGACGAGGTCGAACGATCCGTCGGCGAACGGGATCGTTGCACCGTCATAGCTCGACCAGCGGAACGGGGCCGAAGCGGCGCCGTCGGTCTCCAGGTTGGTTGCGGGATCGATGACGTCGATGCCGGTGAAGTCACGGCCGATGCCGATCGCGGACAGCCGCGCCAGCACGGCGCCGGTGCCGCAGCCGACCTCGAGCACATTGCCGACACCGGCGGCGGAAGCACCGAGCAAGCCGGCAATATGATCGGCCTTGTCGACCGCGCAGACGCGGCGCCAGTCGCGCTCCTGCGCCGAATAGACGCCCTCATAATGCGCGTTGTGCTGACCGATGCTGAATTCCATCGTCATGGTCTAGCCATCGCTGCGGGCGGCATTCGGGCAAGCTCGTCGAGGCGGTCGTTCGATCTGCATCGCGTCCCAGGCGACCGACGAGCACGCGATCGCGGCCCGGAAGCCGCGCGCAAGCCAGATGGCGGCACGCCGGGGCATCCCGCCGTGCGTCTCACTCAGTGTAGCCATATCGCCCATAGTGCGAGTTGTAATAGTAGTTCTTGCCGCCATAGCCGCTATAGCGGCTCATCGCGGCGATATCGGCCTTGTTGAGCACGACGCCGAGCAGGTTCTCGTTGACCGCACGCGCGCTGCGCAGCGCCCGCTCGACCACCTGCACCTGGGTCTTGCCCCATTCCACGATGAAGACGAAGGAATCGACGAAGTGCGCGGTGATGCGGACATCGACCACCGGCGTCAGCGGCGGGAAGTCGACGATCACGTAATCATATTGGCTGCGAACGGCATCGATTAAATCCTTCATCTGGTCGGAGGCCAGCACCTCATGCGAATGCGCGATGCGCGACCGTGTGGCGCCCGGCAGGAAGGCAAGACCGGTCTCGGGATCGCGCCACAGCGTGTCTTGCAATGTCGCATTTTTCGACAATACATCGAGAATGCCGCGCTCGGCGTTCGCGGCGACCTTGCGGCTGAGCGAGGGATTGCGCAGGTCGCAATCGATCAGGAGCACGCGGGCCCCGCTCTGGGCGACCAGCTGCGCAAACACGAAGGCCAGCGTCGACTTGCCCTCGTTGGGCAGCGCCGAGGTCAGGCCAAGGATCTTCGACGGCTTGGTGACGTTGAGGTCTGCATTGACCTTGATCGAGCGGATCGCTTCCGAGAACCGCGAGAATGGTGAATCGATCGCAGCCCACAGCACCGGCTCGTCGCCGCGCTGGATCATGCGCGCGGCGACCGGCAGGTTCGGACGACCGGCCACCGGCGCCTTGAGCTGGCTCGGCGAGAGGCGAGGAACGATCGCAACGCAATCGGCATCGAGGATGGTCTCGACCATGTCAGCAGTGCGGAACACCCGGTCATAGAGATCGCGCAACACACCGAGCGCGAGCCCGGCAATCAGGCCGCCGATCGCCGAGAGCGCGAGCACGACGAGGGTCTGCGGGTGGCTCTTGCTGAGCGGACGCGAGGCACGGGTGATCACCCGCGCCTCGCTGACCGGAAACGACTGCTGCTGCACATTTTCCATGTAGCGCTGCAGGAAATTGTCATAGAGCGAGCGATAGGTCTGGGCCGAGCTCTCGAGCTCGCGCAGCGTGACCTGCGCCTGGTTGGTGGACTGCGACTGCGAAACCGAATCGTTCACCGCGCGCTCGATCTCGGTCTGGCGCTGCAGGGCGATCGCATAGTCGCTCTTGTAGCTCTCGGCGAGCCGCTTCAATTCGTCGATGATCGACGACTGGATCTCGCGCATCTGGTTGCGCAGATTGACGGCGGCCAGATGATTGTAGCCGTAGCGCGACGACCAGTCGGCCTCGCGGTTGGCAAGTTCGAGATATTGCGAACGCAGCTTGGTGATGACCTGGTTGTTCAGGGTATCGGCAACCGTCGCATCGGGGACGCCGCCCTTCACCACCGCCTCGATGCGGTCGAGCCTGGCCTTGGCGTCGGTGACCTGCGACTTCACTTGGACCAGCTGGGTGTTGAGCTCGCCGAGCTGCTGCTCGTTGAGCAGCTTGCCGCTGGACGTGACGATGTTGTTGGTCTTCTTGTAGTCGAGCACGGCGCGCTCGGCATTGGATGCCTGGCTGCGCAGCTCCTGGATGCGGTCTTGCAGCCAGACACTGGCGCGGCGGGTCGCCTGATACTTGGAATCGAGCTGTTCGACGATATAGGCGTCGGCAACGGCGTTGGCGATCTGCGCGGCGCGCTCGGGATCGAGCGATCGGAAAGAGACCTCGATCACATAGGTCATGCCGCGGCGGCGGACGTCGAGCTGCTTCTCGAAGGTGCGGACCGCGCGCCGGGTCCGGTAGAACTCGTTGGACGGCGCGCGGCCGGCAAACAGGCCGGACACGAAATCCAGCACCGCTCCCGCCGCGCCGGCCCTGGAGCCGATGAATTCCGGATCCTCGTTGAGCTTGAGGTCGCGGATCACCGCGAGCGCCACGTTCTCCGACTTCAGTATCTCGACCTGGCTCTCGACCGCGGATGAATCGACCGGGACGTCATTCGCCGGCGATTGCTGCTGGGCGCCCTGGAGTTTGCGCGTGTCGATGATCATCGTGGCGAGCGCGGTATAGCTCGGCGCGGCCGTCATCAGGTAGCAGATGCCGCCGAACAGGCAGAGCCCGGCAGTCCCGAGGATGACCCAATACTGCCGCAGCAGATAGGTGACGAAGGCGTCGAAGGTTTCCGCCAGCGACGGCAGTTCGGCCGGACGACTTCTCAGATCGACGGACGGCGAGATCTGGTTGCGCTGAAGCATCTCCGTCCTATCGCCGCGCCGGCAGGATGCATCCTGCCCTCGCGCCCTCCAATGATCCCGGGAAGCGTCCCGCCGCTGACACCGAAGCGCGTTGCTGCAGAGAATTCTCCATTGGCGATCGGAAGCCCGCTCAGGGAGTAACTGTTGAAGGAAGGGTGGTGCCGCTGGGCGCCGCGCGTGCCAACATCCTTAATACCGCCAGGCGCGGAGCGGAAAGACCGCCGGATCGCTCAAATGTGAACACTGATATCCTCCTAACGAATACTAACAGTTCGTTAGCATAGTCAGAGTTATCGCGCCAATTAAAACCCCTGCCCGGCCGCCCCCGGACCGACCCGCGAATTCAACGTTAACTGGCGAACCGGCCGCGATACAGGCATCACTCTCGGTGCGACCGCTGCCGGCCCCCTTGCCGGAGCGGAACGATTGTGACAGGCCCGCCCCGAGCAAAGCCGCGATAACAACCGCGTAGCCGGTGATTTGGAGCGAGAAATCGATCATCGAATGGAGTGCGCCGGCAGCCGACGCGCAGAGCGCCGCGAGCGGCACGATCACATCGCGGCGGCGGGTCCGCACGCCATGCGCGAGCACGCCGAAGGCTGCGAGCGGCGCGATCACGACTGCCCCGGCCATTAACATTCCGCCGTCGGACGCCAGCATTGGGGACCGTCGCCTTGCTTGACGGCCCTCTTGACGGCCCTCTTGGCAGCTCTGGCGTTTTTGCCGCGGAATTGGGCGTTTTCCCTCCCCCATGCGCCGTGCATCACTCCGACGATTTGCGACGACCGGGTTAACCCCGGCTTAGGACCCGGCCGATAATATGCGGGCGCAGGGTTTGGTTATGTTATTTGTTTTGCTTGGCAATTTGATCGGCGGCGCCGTGCTCGGGCTGCGCCAGCACTGTCTGGTGCTGGTGCCGGTGATGCTTGCCGAACTGATGCTGCTGGCCGCCATCGGCGTAGCTCGGCTCTCGTGGTCCGAGACTGCGCTGCTCATGATCACCGCCATGGTATCGCTGCAGGGCGGATATCTCGCGAGCGCCTTCACGCCGTTGCTCCGGTCCCGCACCTCGACGCCGCTCATCGCCGCGCGCCGTCCGCAGTAGCGCGCTACGGGGTCGCGCGATCTGGCGCGCCCGATTTCCATTGACCTCGCGGCGACCCCGGGGCATCCCGCTGCCTTGCGTTCTCATCTTCCGCAGGACCTGTTTCCGAAGGATTTGCCCCTCCCGTGTCGAACGTCACGGCTTTCATCTGCATCTTGATCGGAGCGTCGATTCCGGTGGGTCTGATCGACGCGTCGCTCGCCATTGGCCTGGTCGGCGCCGCAACGTCGCTCGGGCTGCTGGCAGGCTTGACGGCGATCCGGCCAGGTGAACTGTCGTTCCTGAAGCGGGTCGCCGGGCCCGCCGTTGCGGCAGCGCTCGTGCCGATGCTCTGGATCATCCTGCAGATGCTTCCGCTGACGTTCTGGGCGCATCCGGTGTGGAAGTTCGCCGGCGAAACATTGGAGACACCGCTCAGCGGCAGCATCACGATCGATACCGGCGCAAGCCTTGGCGCGCTGCTGCTCTGGCTGTCGCTGCTCTCGGTCATGATCACCGCCGCGGCGATCGCGATCGATGCCCGCCGCGCCGACATCGTGGCCCGCAGCATTGCAGCGACGGCGGCCGTCGCGGCGGTGATCCTGCTGTTGTATGGCGATCCGATCAAAGCCTGGCTTGGCGCCGCCGACGCTGCGCGCGACGGGACGGCCAACGGATTCCTCGTCGTCGTCCTGATTGGCGTCCCGCTCAGCCTTGCGCGCGCGCTCGATGTCGGCGGACATATTGGCGGCCGCACGGCGGCCCAGTCGGCCCGATTGCGCCGGCTGCTCGCCGCCAGCGCGCTGTTTAGCGCCGCCAGCGCCTGCTGGTACGGCCGGCGCGGCGCCGCCATCGCAATCGCAGCGGGCATCGCGCTCGTCCTGATGACCTTCGCCGCGCGAAAACTTCATCTGCCTCGCTGGAGCAGCGCTGCCGCTGCGGCTGCGGGCGCGCTGATCGCGCTGGTAACGGCGGTCGCCAACCGTCATCCCGACGTGGCGCTTGCCATAGCCTTCGCCCATGCGCCGGACGAGCTCGTGCAGTCGACCCACAATCTGCTCGCCGACCTGCCCGCGCTCGGCGGCGGCGCCGGCACCACGGCGACGCTGGCATCGACCTACATGGACTGGCAAGGGGCGACCACGCGGCCCGCGGTGGCGACCAGTGCCGCAGCCTTGATCGCGCAGTTCGGTTCCGCCATGTTCTGGACTTCACTCGCGGTTACGATCGTGGGCATCGCCGCGTTCACGGCCGGCGCACGCAATCGCGGCCGTGACTGGTCCTATCCCGCGGCGGCGGCAGCCGTGTTGCTGACGCTGGCGCTCGCCGCCTTTACCTTGCCGGAATTGCCGGCGCTGCCCGGAGTGATCGTGTTGGGAGCCGTGATCGGAACAGGACTGGCACAGCGGATCAGCCGTTCACCGTTGCAGGCGGGCTAGACCACAGATGCTCAGCCTCCTCCGGCGTATGGTCGGCCAGACCGGCGACCTCGAACATGACGAGGGCGACGAGACCTGCATCTATGCCGTCGGCGATATCCATGGACACGCCGACCTGCTGCACGAGATCTGCGCACGGATCGATGCCGATATCCGCAAGGTCCGGCCTGCGCGGCCGATCCAGGTCTTCCTTGGCGACTACATCGATCGCGGACCGGATTCGCGCGATGTGATCGCGATGCTCGAACAACGCCGCCGGACCCACAGCGTGGTCTGCCTGCTCGGCAATCACGAGGCCTGCCTGCTGGAGTTTCTCGTCAATCCCGACATGCTCGCGCAATGGCGGCAATTCGGCGGCCTGCAGACGCTGATGTCCTATGGACTGACGCCCTCGCTCAATCCCGACGCCGCGGAACGCAGGGCGCTCGCCGGGCAGTTGGTCCGCCAGATGCCGCCGGCCCATCTCGCCTTCCTGCGCTCGCTGCCGATCACCTATTCCTGCGGCCGCTATTTCTTCGTGCATGCCGGCGTCAGGCCCGGGCTCGCACTGAAGCAACAGCGCAAGGAGGATCTGCTCTGGATCCGCGACGACTTCCTGGTGTCGGAAGATGATTTCGGCAAGGTCGTGGTCCACGGACATACGCCGGTGCACGAGGCCGAACTGCTGCGCAACCGCATCAATGTCGACACCGGCGCCTATGCGACGGGCCGCCTGACCTGCGTCAAGCTGGAGGGCGCGCGGCGAACCCTGCTGATGACCGGCAACCGGGCAGCGCGCCATGGCTGACGCGAAGACTGATGCGCCCCGGCATCACGCACGGCAGCTGTCGCCGGCCTTCGTGCCGGCCGCAATCCTGATCGGCGCCGCGACGCTGGCGTTGTCGATCTGGTGGCTCGCCGCCGATGCATTGCGCGGCAAGCCTTCGCTAGCGGCCGCCCTCGGCGTGGTCAGGAGCGAGCTGTGGCTTGCCGACGGCTGGAGCGAGTTGCAGACCTCGCCCGAGGCGGCCGAAGCCGCCTTCACCCGCACGCTGCGGCTCTCGCCGATGGACGCCGGCGGCTGGTTCGGCCTCGCCTCGGCGACCGGGCGGTTCGACTGGCTGAACCCGACCGCATCGAAGGCGCTGAAGATGTCCTACTACACCGGCTTCAACCGCAGCGACCTGATCGCGCCGCGCCTGATCCTGCTGGCGCAGGTCGATACCACGCGCGATGTGGAACTGGTCGATCTGCTGCAGCGGCAGGTCCGCCTGATCCTCACCCGCGCGCCTGAGCTGAAGCCGGCGCTCGGCCAGGCCTATCGCGTGGCGACCGATGCCAACCGGCTCATCATCGAGGCGGAATTCAAGGACGCCAGCCAGAGCATTCCGGAGTAGCGCGCGCCGGCACGCGGGCAGCCGTCGGATGCCCGACCCGCTAGATTCCCTTGTGCCGCAGCACCGCGCCCACGGTGCGCAGCAGGATGCGCAGGTCGAGCACGAAGCTCCAGCTCTTGATGTAGATGAGGTCGTGCGCGACGCGCAGCTGCATGTCCTCGATCGCGGGCGTCGCGCCGCGCAGTCCCTGCACTTGTGCGAGACCGGTGATGCCCGGCTTGACGTGCTGGCGCTGCGCATAGCTTGCGATCAGCTTCGAATATTTGTCGTCATGCGCCAGCGCATGCGGGCGCGGCCCGACCAGCGACATGTCGCCGCGCAGCACGTTCACCAGCTGCGGCAGCTCGTCGATGCTGCGGCGGCGCAGCGTGGCGCCGATCCCGGTCAGCCGCGGATCGTTCGCGCGAGCCTGCGTGATGACATCGCCGTCCTCGAGCACATGCATGGAGCGGAATTTGAGGATGGTGAATTGCCTGCCGTCGAACCCGTTGCGGCGCTGGCGGAACAGGACCGGCCCCCTGGAGTCGAGCTTGATCGCAATCGCAGTCCCGATCAGAAGCGGCGCGAACAGCACCAGAAGGCCGCTCGATGCCACGATGTCGAACAGCCGCTTGCCGGCCCGCTCGACCGAGGTCAGCGGCGAGCGCTGCATTTCCAGCGTCGGTATCGGGCCAGACGCCACCATCCGCAGCGCCAGGAACCGCTCCGCCGTCCGATCCGGCAGCAGCCGCACCGGCAGCGGTGACGCCCGTAGCTGATCGCACACGAACTGGATGCGCGGTTCCTGCTGCCAGGGCATCGCCAGGATGATCTCGTCGGCGCCGCACTCCCGTGCCGCGCGAATGGCTGACACGACGGCGGCGCGGTCGCCCGCCTCGTCGGACAGGCCGGACAACTGGATCCGTCGCACCTCGCTGAGGCCGAAATCGCGCAGCAGGCTCGATTGCCGCACCCGGGACAATTCGTCCGCCATCCCGACCACCACCGCACGGCGCGTCGCCAGCATGCCGCGGTCGATCGCACGTTGCAGCGGCGCCTGCAGCAGCATCCGTCCGGCCACCAGCCCAAGGCCGCCGATCAGGCCAAACGACATCACCGACCCGCGCGAGACGCCGGAGCCAACCTTCAGAAGGAAGATGATCAGGGTCATCAGCAGGACCACCAGCAGCCACCCGCCGAGCAGGCTGCTCCAGCGCCGGTCGAGACCGGCCAGCACCTGCGCATTGTAGAGGCCCTGCAACTTCGCCACGAACATGTGAAGGATGGCGGCGAGGACCCCGATCCCTAGAAAACCCTCGAAGCTGTTGCTATAAACCGTGTGGTAGTAAAATAGGTGATAGGCCGCGCCGCCAATGATGCTGGACAGCACGACGATGATCATCTCGAAGACGACAGCAAACGCTTCGAGCGAGGCAAAAGCGAACGAGAAGGCGCCGAAGCTAACCGGTACCTTCGCTATTCGAGCGTCCGAAAGGTCCGTCATCGGGAATTAACATTCGCGTTAACAATTCACATGTTTAATATCAGGCAGGTCGTGAGCTCGCAAGACCTGCCGACAATATCAGGCAGAGAGCGTCTATGAGTTCATCGGCTGGCGAAACCGAGGCCGCGCTGCTGGCCCTCCTCCATCTCATCCGCCTGATGGGCGCCGAGCTCGTCGCCGGCCAGCACCGCGACGACGTCGAGGTGCTGGTCAAGGCGGTCGAAACAAAGCTGCGATCGGCCCGCTTTCCGGCCGAAATGCCGAATCAGGACATTGTCAAAGGCCTGGATCTCGCCCAGGCGAGGCTGCGTCCGATCCTCGAGGAGCTGCGCGCAAGATCCGAGAAAGCGCATCTGAGCGACCAGCTGCTGCTGGCTCCCAGGCCCTCGCGTATCCACTAAAGCGCGATGAGATTAGGTCGAATCGTCATCGCGCATTAGCTCTTTGTTTGAGCATGATCTTTTCGGAAAACCGCTTCGCACTTTTCCGGATCATGCTTTAGCGGATCAGCTTTCGTCAGCTCTGGACTTCACCACGGCGGGGCAAACCGTTCCCGCCGCTGGATCTGAGCGCAAGCTTCTCCTCGATCTTCATTTTCTCGAGCAGCAGGTCGGTCACAATCCGACGCAGCCGTTCATTTTCCAGCCGCAATTCGTCAATACGGTTGTGAACGTGGGGAATACCATCTCGATCATCGGAACGAGCGGCAAGCTCGGTCACAGTACCATTCGGGTGATGGCCGCGTGCAGCCTCCTGCTTGCGCCAGCGGTGAAATGTCATCACGCTAACGCCCAGCACCTTGCACGCTTGGGCTTGTGACTGCCCCCGCGCCATGAGTTCCTCGGCTTGTTTGACCTTGGAACTGATCTCGTCAGTCGAATGACGCCTCATTGGTCATCTCATTGCCCCCTAGATTAGCAATCATCGCATGGCCTATAAGCTATGTAAATGCAACAGGAAATTCAAATTGAGGATTTCCCGGGGGCCTTCGGGAGCCTCGAACTTGCCGTCGGCAGCGCCGCATTGTGCGAAGAAACACCGAAGCTGCAAGGTATTTACCGGAATATATGAGCAATATTCCCGCCGTAAGACGACCTCACAGAAAAAGTTATACGACTTTCTGCGCATGACAATTTGATCTGAATAACTGGCGCACCGTTTGCATTCCGAATGAGAAGGAAATGAGAACATCCAATCGGTCCTGCGACAGATTGTGAGTGCGCCATGCCTCTCCGTGATATCTACGCCGCCGGTCGAGCGAGAGTTTCACAACATTCCAACAATCTAATCCCGCGACCTTCGCGTCCGGCGGCTTGCGGGCACGCACGCGCAGCGGTAGTTATTAAGATGTTAGATGTCATGAGAGCTTCAACATATTTGAGGATCATTTTCAGGACACCTAACACTCATAGCTCGATCCGCGAATTATCAATTAGGCGCTTTCCTACCCGAGGCCCTCAGGCGGAACCACGACCGCCCGATCATCCGCGAACCATTCTGTGCTGACGCTTGTCAGAGCCAGTCTCTGACCAACACATTTTAGGAGGATCGACACTATGGCGCGTCTCAAGGTCTTCGAGGGGAAGCAATCCGCGTCCAGCGAGGCGACCGACACCTTGGAGCGCCTCGTCGCGGAGAATTCCGAGCTCCGGCATACCGCCGTCGAGCTGGTGTTGCAGACGTGGATCCTGCGCGAGCGCCTGTCCTACGTCATGGCGCAAAAGCCGGTGCGGCAAGAGCACTGACCGCCTGTCCTCACGACCACAAATTGTCCGCGGCAAGCATAAACGCGATGAGATTGGGTGAATCGTCATCGCGCTTTAGCTTCTTGTTTTAGCATGATCTTTTCCGAAAACCGCTTCGCACTTTTCGAGATCATGCTCTAGATCGATCCAGCTCGCCCAAAATCAGGAACGAGCGAACAGTATTCAATTTAAAATTGAATTATCCATAGCAGCAAAGCGCCCACATCCGCGCCAGACAGGCTTGGATGTGGCCGCAAATTCTGCTCAGTGAGAAATGGGCTGATGGACTTTAGCTGTGGTGAACCCGACGCAATGCGACGCGCGGGGCGTTCTGCTCACGCGACATGCCGAACGAACGAGACGCGCCTGGGCGCTCGTGGATTTCACGCAACGCGGCGATATCAAGCATCAGTGCAACGACTTCGTTGCGCAGCGATTGATTGGTCGCGAGCAACGCCTCTTCGATTGGCTGATGCGAATGTTGAACTTTGTGCTGCTTCATGGCGCGCCCTCGCTCTGCGGTTAAGGGTATGAGCGATGTGATTGAAGTTTCGATGACAGAGTTAGATCACACATATGGAATGCGGTTAATGGGGCAGGTTTGCGACGAACGTGGCTCCGCGATAAATTTTCTCAACCAGGTTCCACAACCTGATCGCGAAACGTTCGATCGATGGCCTTATATGTGTCGTTGCGATGGGAGGTCAGCGGCGGCAACGCGGCGCGCCGCCAAAGAGCGCAACTGGCACTGACCATGAGGCGCGAGCAAGGGCATGAAATCATTTGACGATCGTTGACCGCAGCGATCGCCCTCAAAACCGGCGACACGCCTGCCGGCTATCACAATATCGCCGCGTCAATCGCTCGAGACGTGATGAGGTGTCCAGCCTCGAACCAGATATTCCACCAACCACGACGTGCACACACTAAATCTGCTGCTCTCGATCAATCAGCTTTTTTGCCGCGCATGACAGGTCGAACCGAGCAGCATGGATGCAGCGAACCGGCACCGCGTCCTCTGCATTGATCGCAGAATATTTCGATTCGTTTCGGAATCTCGAGGTCGCGGATCTGAGCGTTCGGATTCGCCCTGACGATGCGGCGGAGGGAATCAACGCCACTCGTTCGATCATGCAAGATATTCACCTCGACCTGGCCGAATGCGACAATGCTATTCTAATTGAAAATGAGCAGTAATGAGGCATTTCGGCTTCAGCAGAGGCAGCGAAATGCCTTCACGTTCTCATCTCGCGTGCGCTTGCACGATTGCCATGGCGGACAGCAGCGGATTCGATCAATCGCCATAAGCATCGCTAATTCGCAACGCGCGGCGCGATCGTGCGCTATTTCGATTTGGGAGGCGCGTCGTCGCCCATCTTGCCGCCATTGGCGACGCATGTGTTGAAATAGTCGCGCTGATCCTTCGCCCCGCCCCTCGCGTCTGCCGGAAGCAGGATTGCCGGGCTCTCGCGGCGGAAACGCCCTCGCGACCAAGGCATCGCAGGCGCGTGCGACCTGGGCGTCGATCGCGTGCACCGGAACGATTGCGCTGGACATGACGATCCCGGCTGATGCGAATGCAAAACCGCTGTTAACTCTCAGTGCCGCACTCTGTTCCACGCCGAGCCAGGTTTTTCTCGAGCCGGAATTCGCTAACGAGCGCACTACGCCCGATCGACGTTGTGATAAGAGCGATACCAGGCGACAAATCTGGCAATGCCGTCCTCGATCCGCGTCTGCGGCCGAAAGCCGATTTCACGCTCCAGGTCGGAGACATCGGCTGCCGTCTCCAGGACATCCCCAGGTTGCATTGGCAACAACTGCTTTTCGGCCTGCCGGCCGAAGCCGTGCTCGAGCAGCGCCACCACATGCATCAGTTCTTCCGGCCTGGAGTTGCCGATATTGTAGACGCGCCACGGCGCCTTGCTCGAACCCGGATCGGGATGCGCTCCCGACCAGTTGACGTCGCCCTCGGGCGCGCGGTCGATCAGCCGCACCATCGCCTCGACCACGTCATCGACATAGGTGAAGTCGCGTCGCATGTTGCCGTTGTTGAATAACTGGATCGGCTTCCCCTTGGTGATCGCATCCGCGAACGCATAGAGCGCCATGTCCGGCCGATACCACGTCCCATACACGGTGAAGAACCGCAGCCCCGTCGTCGGGATGCGATAGAGGTGGCTGTAGGAATGGGCGAGCAGCTCGTTGGCCTTCTTGGTAGCCGCGTACAGGCTGACCGGATGATCGACATTGTCATGGACCGAGAACGGCAGCTTGGTGTTGGCGCCATAAACCGACGATGACGACGCAAACAGCAGATGCCGGCATGCCGTATGCCGGCAGCCCTCGAGGACGTTGAGGAAGCCCTCCAGATTGGAATCCATGTAGGCATGCGGGTTCTGCAGGGAGTAGCGCACGCCGGCCTGGGCAGCGAGATGCACCACGACCTCGAAGCGATAGCGCTCGAACAGCGCTTTGATCCCGGCGCGGTCGGCGAGGTCGAGTTCCAGGAAGGTGAAGCCACGGTGCTGCTTGAGCAGATCGAGCCGCGCGTGCTTGAGCGCCGGATCATAATACTGGTTCAGATTGTCGATGCCGATGACAGGCTGCCCTGCCCGCAGCAAATGCTCCGCCATATGGAAGCCGATAAAGCCGGCGCAGCCCGTGACGAGTAGATTGCCTGCGATCACCACGTTTCGCCTGTGCCTTTCGCCTTGCGCCGGACCAGGGGCCGCACGCCGTCAGGCGCGCGCCGCAGCTTCCGGCTTGGCGTTGCGGCCGCGGGGCGCGTCAGTTGCTGGCGGCCGGAGGTTTGTAGTCAGGAAAGCGGCTCAGTACCGCGGCCTTCATGAACTTGAAGTGCGCAATCTCGGTCGCCAGTTCCTTCAGCCGACGCTGGCCGTTGGAGATCTCGGCGTCAAACAGGTCTTGATGATAGTTGTCAAGCGCCTCGCGTTCCAGATACTCGTCGGTGCCGTTGCCCAGCGTCACCGCCGCGCGGGCCAGAACGTCGTCGACACGGCGTCCGAGGCCGGATTGCTCGCTTTCGGCCGCCTGCAACGCGGCCTCGATCGCTGCCATGATCGATCCGATTCGGGCGCGATCGGTCTCGGCATCGCGCTCGGCCGAGCGTGCCTTGAAACCTTCCTCGCTCCGCCGCGACCTGATCAGGTCATGCGCGCGAGCCCGCAAAAACAGCTGAAACATCTGTCAGTATCCGGTTCGGGCCCACTCAGGCAGTATCGCTCAAAATCGCCCGGTCTTAGTTAAAAAAGGGTGAATTATCCTGTTGCCCTTCCCTCAGGTCGGCCTTCCACTTGATCCAGGCCTTGTCGTGCTTGTCATAGAGCTCGACCCATCGTCCCTCGACGGCTGACGGCATCAGCTCCGCACCGTGGGCTTCCCCGCCCAGCATCGGCAGGGAGGCGTCCAATCCTTCGAATTCCGACGTCTCTTCAAGCGTGAGACCGACCAGCACGCGCCGTCCGCTGACATCGACCACATACCGCCTTGGCGAATGCCCCCTGAGATCACTCATACGTGCAAGTTCCCTCACGATGCGCGGGCCAACGGCAACGACCCGCCGGCACGGGAACCCAGCCCGGCTGCCGCAACGAAGACAAGATGACCGATTGCATGTCGCCCGCCAACCCCAACTCACGCCACTGTCGCGCTACCTCTGCCGGGCTAGCCCGCTAGAACGCGCGGCGCATGTGGCCGAATGCGGTGACCGGCTGCTCCCGCCTCGCCGATTTGGCGGCTGGCGGCGCCACATACGGCGCATAGATCCGATATTGCGCGCGGCGCTTGCGCGATCGCCACGAGCGCGTGGCGAAACCGGAGAAGAAGCCGGCGACGAACGCCGCCGCCAGGATGAGGACAGGAGAAAGCATCACATTCGTCCACGTTAAACCAGATGTTATTAACATTCGGAGTTGTGACGACATCATGATTGCGCGCGCCGAAAGAATGTTCAGCCGCTGGAATTTTTTGTGCAATCGAACGGCGCAACAATGACCAGGCGGCCACATCGGTTGTGCTCGGACGCGAGACGCCTCAGGAGAACCACCACAGCATGAACTTCAGGAACATCGAGCTGAGCAGATAAATCCACCCCGCCATCGCCAGCAGCGTCAGTCCGACGAAGGCACCTGAAACGCTTTTCTCCTTGAGGCGCGCCAACAGCGAGTTTTTTTCTTCTTGCGGGTAGAACATCTCAAGCTCAAGACGCATCTGATTCAAATCAGCTAGCAGCCAATTTCGATGATCTCATGACGCGTCACGGCGGCAATTCGCTTCGCACGTCACAGATCTCGGCTGCAAATCTCGTGAAGGCGAAAGCCGTCGAAGACGGTTCATGGCTCCCGTCCTGGCTGACAAAGTCCTGGCTCAAGAAAATTCCGCGTAACATGGTCAGTGATCGGCTCCCGCGGCCTCAGCAGTCCGCGCGCCGGAATTTTTCGGTTGTGTGATATTGCGCTCTGCGCCGCGAATGCGCGTCGCGCGTCAAACCGATCGTCGAGCCAGAGAATGCCATGCGACCGTACGCGCGACGGCCGTGGCGAGCTGCAGGCGCGATCGACCGCACACCGCGCAAGCGCATGGTGGCCGCCCTGCTCGTATCTCAGTTTAACAATCAAGACCTCGCATGCGGGAGACCGCGATCGCAGCGTCACACCCGGAAAAAGGCGAACCAGATAATTCCGAGGATCAAGACTGCGAGCCCCGTGGAGGCCGTGAGCAGCGCGAGAACCGATGGTCCGGGCTCGGCCTGGCGCGCCTCGGTCGGGGTTTCTGTGATCTGACCGTGTCGTTCCGTTGCCATGGCGACCTCGTTGCTTAAGTGCCTGAAATTCCGGCGATTGCCGCTCCCCTTCGGAGGGCCAACGCGTGATCCGGAGCGATGTTCCGGAGCCGTTTGACTGTTGTCCAACCGTTGTCGCCGCCACCGCGTCAAACGGGCGCAGGCTCGGGCCACGGTTAACGCCGTTGCCAGATTCACCGGGCCGCGTTGTTTCAAACCGGGGTTCCCGGTGTTATCCTTGATCGTTCCGTCGGTTGCGTAATCGGAGTTTGCCTATGGCCCCCCGCGCCAACTGGAAGGGCTTTTTGCGCCTTTCGCTCGTGACTTGCCCGGTTGCCCTGTACCCGGCGACGTCGGATACCGAGAAGGTCTCCTTCAACCAGATCAACCGCAAGACCGGCCACCGGATCAAATACGCCAAGGTCGACGCGGAGACCGGCGAGGAAGTCTCCGCCGACGACATCATGAAGGGCTACAAGGTCGACACCGACACCTATATCGAGGTCACCAAGGAAGAGCTCGACGACATCGCGCTGGATTCGACCCGCACCATCGAGATCGACGAATTCGTGCCGCGCGGCGAGATCGACAGCCGCTATCTGATCCGCCCCTATTATCTCGTTCCCGACGGCAAGGTCGGCCACGACGCCTTCGCGGTGATCCGCGAGACCATCCGCAGCATGGACAAGGTCGCGATCGGCCGCGTGGTGCTGACCAACCGCGAGCACATCATCGCGCTCGAGCCGCTCGACAACGGGCTGATGGGCACGCTGTTGCGCTACCCCTATGAGGTGCGCAGCGAGAAGGAATATTTCGACGACATTCAGGATGTGAAGATCACCAAGGACATGCTCGACCTCGCCAAGCACATCGTCGAGCAGAAGTCCGCCGAGTTCGATCCGGAGGATTTCGAGGATCGCTACGAGCAGGCGCTGATCGATCTGATCAACCAGAAGCGCAACGGCATCAAGATCGCCAAGCCCGCGGCGAAGGCCGGCGGCAACGTTATCAACCTGATGGACGCGCTGAAGAAGAGCCTCGCCAACGAGAAGCAGGCCGCTCCCGCCAAGGCGGAGGCAAAGGCGGCGAAAGGCAAGAAGCCGAAGAAGCGCATCGAGGGCCAGCGCGAGATGCTGCTGCCGATCTCGGGCAGCGGCAAGCGCGAGCCCAAGGAGGCCGTCAAGCCCGAGCCGAAGAAGGCCGAGAAGCCCGCGCGTGCGCAAGGCACCGCGGCGCGGAAGAAGGCGGGTTGAGGTCGCGGCGCTGCCGCAGGCCACCGACTACATCATAAGGCTATCGGCGCCAAGCAGGAGGCGCGCTGGCAGATCGCGGTTGTGTGCATCTGATCGACGCGGGAGAAACCGACGGCGGCCGGTTGATGCTTGCGCGCATCGCGATGCTCGCGCGCCGAATGGAGACGGCGGAGGCGACTGAACCAGAAAGTGTGAAGCATGCCCGGCGGCGATTACTTGAATGCCGAACTGACGGCAGTGAACTGGCCGCTCACACTGGTGCCGATGCCTCTGACGCCGGCGACGATCACGATGCTGATGCCGCCGGCAATGATGGCGTATTCGATCGCCGTAGCCCCGACGTCATCACGCAGAAATCTTGCAAGCAACGCGCGCATGAAAAGCTCCTGTCCGACGCCCGCGGCTTTTTCTCCCGCGCCGTAGCAATATTCCAGCAAAACTAGGCCACATTGGTTGACGGCCCATTGATGGACAGGATGAACGATCGCTTAAAGGTTGCAGAGAAACTCCCTGCTAGTTCTGCCTGCATCCTGACCCCGCCCCGCGAGGCGGCAAGCCGCGATTTGGCGTAAACGCATATCAGGACTACCTGATCCGGCCCCGGCGGCGCTTTACCCTCGCGGCGAAATCCTGTTCCTTTATCGGACAGGACGACAACGAGGCCGGAACGAACCGGCCGGATCCAAAGGGAGTGACCGTCATGAAGCTCGGCACCGCGATCGCGGAAATCATGAAGCGCGAGGGGATCGAGATCCTCACGGGCTACCCGGTCAACCATCTGATCGAATACGCCGCCAGCGCGGACATCCGCCCCGTGATGGTGCGCCAGGAGCGCATCGGCGTGCACATGGCGGACGCGATCTCCCGCGTCACCTCGGGCGAGAAGATCGGCGCGTTCTGCATGCAGCACGGACCGGGCGCCGAGAACGCGATGGGCGGTGTCGCGCAGTGCTACGGCGAATCCGTCCCCGTTCTGGTGCTGCCGATGGGTTATGCGCGCCGGCTTGCCAACATCGATCCGAACTTCAATTCCAGCCAGGCCATGAAGGCGTTCGCGAAATCCGCAGAGCCGATCAACATCGCCGCTGAAGTCTGCAACATCTTCCGCCGCGCCTTCACCAGGCTGAAGAACGGCCGCGGCGGGCCCGTGATCGTCGAGATCCCGGCCGACATGTGGAACGAGGAGGTGCCGGAGCCCCTGAACTACACGCCGGTGCTGCGCACGCGCTATGGGGCCGACCCCGTTCATGTGAAGGAAGCGGCTGCGCTCCTCGTCAACGCCAAGCGTCCGGTGATCTATGCCGGCCAGGGTGTCCACTATGCGAAAGCCTGGCCGCAGCTGAAGCGCCTCGCCGAGCGGCTTGCGATCCCGGTCACCACGAGCCTCGGCGGCAAGTCGTCATTCCCGGAGACGCATCCGCTGTCGCTCGGCTCCGGCGGCCTGGCGGTGCCGCGCGCGGTGCCGACATTCCTCGCTGAGGCCGACGTGATCTTCGGCATCGGCTGCTCCTTCACCGAGACGTCGTTCGGGATCGCAATGCCGAAGGGCAAGACCATCATCCATTCGACGCTCGATCCGAACCACATCAACAAGGATGTCGAGGCCACAATCGGGCTCGTCGGCGACGCCGGCCTCGTGCTCGACGCGCTGCTCGAGGAGATCGGCAAGACCGTGACCTCGGACCGCAAAGCCAGCGCGGTTGCGGAGGAGATCGCCGCCTCCCACAAGGAATGGCTCGCCAAGTGGATGCCAAAGCTCACGCATAACGATGCGCCGCTCAATCCCTACCGCGTGCTGTGGGATCTGCAACACACCGTCGACATCCACAACACCATCATCACCCATGACGCCGGCAGCCCGCGCGACCAGCTGTCGCCGTTCTGGAAGTCGGTCGAGCCGCTGTCCTATATCGGCTGGGGCAAGACCACGCAGCTCGGCTACGGGCTTGGTCTCGCGATGGGAGCCAAGCTGGCAAAGCCGGACAAGCTCTGCATCAATGTCTGGGGCGACGCCGCGATCGGCTTCACGGGCATGGATTTCGAGACCGCGGTGCGCGAGCGGATTCCGATCATGTCGATCCTGCTCAACAATTTCTCGATGGCGATCGAACTGAAGGTGATGCCGATCTCGACCGAGAAGTACCGCTCGACCGATATCTCCGGCGACTACGCCGCGATGGCGCGGGCCTTCGGCGGCTATGGCGAGCGGGTGATCAAGCCCGAAGACATCATCCCCGCGATCAAGCGCGGCATCCAGAAGACCAAAGAAGGCGTGCCGGTGCTGCTGGAATTCATCACCAGCAAGGAGACCGAGGTGTCGCGGCCGGGGACCTGAGGGCACCTCACACGCCCTCACCCACTTGATTTGACCTCGCCTGCGCGGGCAAGCTCCCTCCGATCCGAGGTCGGAGGGAGAGATGGCGCGCATCCTGGTGCTGGGGGCCGGCTTTGCCGGTCTGTGGGCCGCGCTCGGTGCCGCCCGCAAGCGCGACGAGATCGGCGCGCGGGCTAAGGACACCGAGATTCTCGTGGTCGATCGCAACGCCTATCACAACATCCGGGTGCGCAATTACGAGGTCGATCTCGGCGACGTCGCGCTGCCGCTGCAAGATCTGCTCGATCCGGTCGGCGTCACGCATAGGGTGGCTGACGTCACGGCGATCGATCCGGCCAAGCGCGAGGTCATCGCCAAGACAGGCTCCGGCGCGGACACGCTGACCTACGACCGGCTGGTGCTGACGACCGGCAGCGAGCTGGTCCGCCCCGCCATATCAGGCCTTGCCGCACACGGCTTCGATGTCGACACCTTCGAAGCAGCCACACGCCTCAACACGCATCTTGCCGCGCTCGGCAGGCAGCCGCCCTCGCCGGCCCGCGCGACGGTGGCGGTGGTCGGCGCGGGCTTCACCGGGATCGAGGTCGCGGCCGAGATGCCGGCCAAGCTCGCGCACGCCGGCATCGCTGGCGATCACCGCATCATCCTGATCGATCCCAATCCGGTGGTCGGCGCGACGTTCGGCGCGCATGGCCGTCCCATCATCAACGAGGCGCTGGCCGCGCTCGGCGTCGAGACGCGGCTGAACGTCAGGGTCAGCGCCGTCGGCGCCGACAGCATCACGCTTGACAGCGGCGAGATCATTCCGGCCGCAACCGTGGTGTGGTGCGCCGGCATGCGCGCGAGCCCCCTCGCCGCGATGCTGCCGGTGAAGCGCGACGCGCTCGGCCGCCTCCCGGTCGACCGTTGCATGCGCGTCCATGGCCTCAATGGCGTATTCGCTGCCGGCGACGTCGCGGCCTGCCTGATCGATGGCGAGCATCCGACCGTGATGTCGTGCCAGTTCGCGCGGCCGATGGGCCGGTTTGCCGGCCACAATGTGGTCGCGGATCTGTTCGGCGAAAAACTTCTGCCGCTCAATATCGACTGGTATGTGACGGTGCTCGATCTCGGCGCCTGGGGCGCGCTCTACACCACCGGCTGGGACCGCGAGGTGCACACGGCCGGCGCCGCCGCCAAGCTCACCAAACAGACCATCAACCAGCAGCGCATCTACCCGCCGCGCAACGGCGATCGCGCCGCACTGCTTGCGGCCGCGGCGCCGACGATCCAGACGGCACCGCCGACGCGCAAGTAGTCTGGGTTGCGGCGGCTGCCTCGCGCGGGGGAACTGAGAATGACAACTCCGCCGTCATTGCGAGCGCAGCGAAGCAATCCATCGCTCCACTCGCGCCGATAGATGGTCGCTTCGCTCCTCGCAATGACGAGCTTTGAGCTCTACCGTTACTGCGACAGCTTCACAAAATCCGGAAACTTCAGCTTCCCTTCCGCGATCGCCTTCGGCCAGACCGTGATCTGCTTGCCGCCCTGCCACTGGAACACGAGGCCGGTGACGGCTCCCGGGCCGGACTTGATGCCGTGGGTGAACTCGTCGTTCTTGCCGTAGAACTGGATCTTGCCGATCGTGCCATCGAAGTCGGTCTTCTCGAGCTCGGTGACCATCTTGTCCGGATCGGTCGAGCCGGCGCGCTGGATCGCTTCCGCAATGATGTAGACCTCGTCATAGGCGGTGTAGCCGGTATAGGCCGGCGGCGTGCCGAACTTGGCCTTGAAGGCGGCCGCGAACGGCTTTGTCTTCGGCGTCACCGCGACGTCGGGCGTCGCCACGGCGAGCGAGGGCACGCCTTCGGCCGCGCCGTTGGTGTCGCCCCAGAAGGTCGGGCTCAGCGCCTGCGCGCTGATGCCGAACATCGGGATCGGCACCTGCTGGTTCTTCCACTGCACCGTCGGCTGCACGCCGACATGGGAGATGCCGGTGACGATCACGTCGGGCTTGGCGGCTTCCATCTTGTTGAAGATCGGCGTGAAGTCGGTGGTGTCGGGCGAGAAGCGGATGTGCTCGACGACCTTCAGGCCGGCCTTGGGCAGGCAGGCCTCGTAGCCGATGTCGAGCGGCTTGGTCCACGCCGCGTCCTCGCTCATGATCGCCACCGACTTGAATTTGAGCTGATCGACCAAGAGCTCCTTGGCCGCGTCGCAGACGAGCTGCGCCTGCGCGGCCGAGGTCAGGTAACCGTGGAAGGTGTACTTGTTCTTCTCATAGTCGTTGTGGATCGCCTTGGTGATCTCGTTCGAGGCCGCACCGGGCGTGATCAGCGGCATCTTCAGCCGCGACGCCCATGGCTCGAGCGCCAGCACGACTTCGCTGATGTAGCTCGCGATCACGGCCGAAACCTTGTCCTCGCTCACCGCGCGCTGGAACGCGCGCACCGAATCCGCCGACGAGCTCTTGTTGTCGTAGGTGACGATCTCGATCTTGCGGCCCATCACACCGCCCTTGGCGTTGATCTCGTCGGCCGCGATCTGCGCGCCGCCCGGAGTTGCCGCGCCCGCGATCGACTGCACCTCGGCGATGACGCCGATCTTGATCGGGTCCTTGGACTGCGCATAGGCCGGCGCCGCGAGGCACAGCGCGAGCGCCGAGGCCAACAGGCTCACGCGGGTGGTGGTTGAATATGCTGGCATCATGATCTCCCTTGCTTTGCTTTGTTATTCTTCAAACTTTGAGCGTCAGAGAAAGTCCTTGCCGGCCTCCGCGGCGAACCGGCCCGGATCGCCTTCCCAGACGATCCGCGCGTGCTCCAGCACATAGACGCGGTCGGCATGCGGGAGCGCGAAGGTCACGTTCTGCTCGCCGAGTAGCACCGTGATCTTGGTGGTCTGGCGCAGCTTCTCCAGCGCCTTCGACAACAGTTCGAGGATCACCGGCGCGAGGCCAAGCGTCGGCTCGTCGAGGATCAGGATCTGCGGCTGCATCATCAGCGCGCGGCCGATCGCCAGCATCTGCTGCTCGCCGCCGGACAGCGTCTGCGCCATCTGGCCCTGACGCTCCTTCAGGATCGGGAACAGCTCGAACAGCCAGGCCAGCTGCTTCGCCCGCGCCGCGTCGTCGAGGTGCTGGCCGCCGAGATCAAGGTTTTCCCGCACCGTCATCTCGCCGAACAATTCGCGCGATTCCGGGCACTGCACGAGGCCCGAGCGGGCGATCTTGGCAGGTCCCGTGCCGCGCAGCTTCTGCCCGCCGCGCAGGATCTCGCCGGTATAGGGCAGGAAGCCCGAGAGGGTGTTGAACAGCGTGGTCTTGCCGGCGCCGTTCAGGCCGACGATCGAGACGAACTCGCCCTCATGGACGTGGATCGAGACGTTCTCCAGTGCCTGCGCCTTGCCATAATGCACGCTGACATTCTCGACCTGCAGCAGCGGCACCTTATCCTTGAACGAGGTCTCGGGCCGCGCATGGGTCTCGATCGCGCCGCCGAGATAGACTCGCCGCACGGTCTCGTTCTTCATCACGTCCTCGGCGCGGCCAGTCGTGATCTCCTCGCCGAGATACATCGCGAGCACGCGATCGACCAGCGCGGCAACGCTCTTGACGTTGTGGTCGACCAGCATCACCGCGCGTCCCTCATCGCGGAAGCTGCGGATCAATTGCGAGAACACCCCGACCTCCGTGCTGGTGAGGCCAGCAAACGGCTCGTCGACCAGCACCACCTTCGGGTCGCGCGCGATCGCCTTCGCCAGCTCAAGTCGGCGCAGATCGGCGAACGGCAATGTCGGCGGGCGGCGATCCATCACCGCCCCCAGGCCGACACGTTCGGCGATCCACCTGGCGCGCTCGGTCAGCGCCTTGTCGGGAAACAGCATGAACAGGCTGTCGGGCAATAGCGCGACCATGATGTTCTCGAGCACGGTCTGCCGGTTCAGCGGCCGCGAGTGCTGAAACACCATGCCAAAGCCCTTGCGCGCGATCTTGTGCGCAGGCAGCCCGGCCACGTTCTCGCCGTCGAACAGCACCTCGCCCGCGGACGGGCGCTCGATGCCCATCACGCTCTTCATCGCGGTCGACTTGCCCGAGCCGTTCGGCCCGATCAGGCCGAGGATCTCGCCGGGGTGCAGCTCGAAGCTCAGATTTTTCACCGCGGTCAGGCCGCCGAACCGCTTGGTCAGGCCGCGAACCGCGAGTGTCGGAGTAGTGGTCACAGTCTGATCCATTTAGGAGCGCGCCTCGCGTGACAGGGCTGCCCCGAGGAAACCGCCGGGGAAGAATAGCACGACGAGCAACGCCACCGCCGAGACGATGAAGGTCGCAAGCTCGCCAGTCGGACGCAGGAATTCGCCAGCGACAATCAGGAAGATCGCACCTAACGCCGCGCCCAGCACGGTGCGCCGGCCGCCGAGCACGGCGGAGACGATCACGTTCACGCCGACCGCGACGTCGACCACGGTGCCGACCGAGGCGGTGCCGAAGTAGAACACCAGCAGCGCGCCCGACAGTCCCGAGAAGAACGCGCTGACGATGAAGGCCGCGAGCTTGTGCTTGACGATGTTGAAGCCGAGCGCGCCGGCCTGCACCGGGTCCTGCCCGCTCGCCTGCAGCACGAGGCCGACGGGCGATTGCGACAAGCCATACAGAATGGCCGCGCTGATGGTCATGAAGCCGAGCGCGATCCAGTAATTGGCGCCGGCATTGATGGTGATGACATCAGGGATGGTGAGCCCGATTTCGCCGCCGGTCAGGTCGGCAAACACCACGATGAAATTCTGTAGCATCAAGACCGCGACCAGCGTGGTGAGGCCGAAATACGGTCCCCTCACCCGCAGCGCCGGCAGCGCCAGCACGAAGCCCGCAACCACCGACGCCAGCGCACCGAGCAGGATGCAGACATAGACCGACCAGCCGAACTGGTTGTTGAGGATGCCGGCGGTGTAGGCGCCGGTGCCGATCAGGAAGGTCGGCCCGAAATTGACCTCGCCGGCGAAGCCGAACAAGAGGTCCCAGGCCATCGCGAACACGCCGAAATAGAACGCGACGGTGAGCAGCCCGAGGATGTAGCCGGAGACATAGAGCGGCAGCGTCGCGGCAACCACCACGCAGACCAGCGAAATGAAGAACAGGCGCGAGGAGAAGAAGTTGGCCATCTCAGCGCCTCCCGAGCAGGCCTTGAGGCCGGATATACATCACGAACACCAGCAGCAGCAGCGCCGGGATGGTGCGGTAGGCCGGCGAGATCATGTAGGCCGTGATGGTCTCGAGATAGCCGACGACGAAGGCCGCGATCAGCGAGCCGGAGACGCTGCCGAGGCCGCCGAGCACCACGATCGAGAACGCGCTCGCGGTCAGCGGCCCGACGCTGTAGGAGCTGACGCCGAGGAACATGCCGAGCAGCACGCCGGCGATGCCGGCCAGGATGCCGTAGATGCCCCACACCACGATGTAGATCTGGGTGAGCTCGAGCCCGAGCAAGGTGACGCCGCGCGGGTTCATCGAAGCCGCCAGCACGGCCTTGCCGGTCCGCGTGCGGTTCACCAAGAGCCACAGCAGGCCGATCACGAGGCAGCACGCCAGCGCGGTGAAGATATTGTTGCGCGGCGTGCGGTTGCCGAAGATATCGACGACGCCCTCGACGATCGGCAGCACCGTCTTGGCATTATTGGTGAAGAAATAGGCAATCAGCTCCTGGATCATGATGCCCCACAGCAACGTGCCGGTGAGGACGAAGATTTCCTTCTCCTCGTTGGGGATCCGCCTCGAGTTCTGGATCGGCTTCACGACCGCGAAATAGGTTGCGAACGCCATGATCAGCGCCACGCCGACACCGAACAGCGCGCCGGAGTAGATGTCGAGGTGCAGCAGGCTGGCTGCGGCCCAGGCCGCGACCGCTGCAGCCACCATGATGGCACCGTGGGAGAGGTTGAGAACGCCGGAGACACCGAAGATCAGGGTGAAGCCGGTGGCGCCGAGCGCATAAAGCGCACTGATGGCGAAGCCATCGATCAGGATTTGTAAGGCAAGCATCTCAAATCGGCCGCGGCAGCAAAGCTGCCTGTTGTGGAGGACGCGGAACTGAATGCGGATGCTCCCGGGACCGGCCCGGGAGCATGATCATCGATCAGTTGGTGGTGAGCTTGATGAAGCTCGGGAACTTGAGATCACTCTTGGCGATCTCCTTCGGCCAGACCGCGACCTGCTTGCCGCCCTGCCACTGCAGCATCAGTCCGGTGATCAGGCCCTTGCCGTATTTGATCGAATGGGTGAACGGATCGTCCTTGCCGTAGAACTGGACGCGTCCGATGGTGCCTTCCCAATCGGTCTTCTCCAGCGCATCGACCATCTTGTCGGCCTCGACCGAGCCGGCGCGCTTCACCGCATCCGCGATGTAATAGACCTCGTCATAGGCGGTGTAGCCCGCATAGGACGGATAATTGCCGTAGCGCTTCTTGAAGCCTTCCGCGAACGGCACCGACTTCGGCGTCACCGCGACGTTCGGACCCGACACGCCCTGATACAGCACTCCTTCCGCCGCATCGTTGGTGTCCTTGCCGAAGGTCTCGTTGGTCGCCTGCGAGGAAATGCCGAACATCGGGATCGGCACCTGCTGGTTCTTCCACTGCACAGTCGGCTGGACGCCGACATGCGAGATGCCGGTAATGATCACGTCGGGCTTGGCGGCTTCGACCTTGTTGAAGATCGGCGTGAAATCGGTGGTGTCAGGCGAGAAGCGGATATGGTCGACGACCTTGAGCCCGATCTTCGGCAGACACTCCTCGTAGCCGACGTCGAGCGGCTTGGTCCACGCCGCGTCTTCGCTCATGATGACCGCAGTCTTCATGTGCTTCTGATCGACCAGCAGCTCCTTGGCGGCGTCGCAGACCGACAGAGCCAGCGCCGCCGAGGTCAGATAGCCGTGGAAGGTGTACTTGTTCTTCTCATAGTCGGCGTGGACGCTCTTGCTGATCTCGTTGGAGGCGGCGCCAGGCGTGACGAACGGGGTCTTCAGGCGCGAAGCCCAGGGCTCGAGCGCCAGCACCACTTCGCTGATGTAGCTCGCGATGACGACGTTGACCTTGTCTTCGTTGACCGCACGCTGGAATGCGCGCACCGAGTCCGCCGAGGACGAGTGATTGTCGTACGAGACGATTTCGATCTTGCGGCCGTCGATGCCGCCCTTGGCGTTGATCTCGTCGGCGGCGAGTTGCGCCGCCTGCGGGATCGACGCCCCGGCAATCGCCTGCGCTTCAGCGATCACGCCGATCTTGAGGGTGTCAGCCGCCAGCGCGCCGCCGGGGCTGGCTGCCAAAAGGCCCAACACGGCCGCTCCGGCAAGTTGCTGCATCGCACGAACAGGCAGTCGCGATGTTCTTTTCACCCTGTTTCTCTCCTCTTTTTGTTCGGCTCCTTCGAGCTCTTGGGGCCGGACTATAGCTGCGACAAAACGCGCAGCAAGTGAAACTGCGCGCAGATCGCCATGCGTGGACGACAACTAAAGTAGTGGGTCGCCACTCACCGGCTGAATAAATTTGAGGCAACGGGGAATAACAGCGTGGGGTGCCAATCGCTGATTGCCCGATAACGCAAGCCCCCCGCGTCAAAGATATTTTGCTTTATCAGAAATGAACAACTCAGTGTTCAGTGTATGGTTTGTCCGTCTCATCCGATTGAGGGCCGTTTCGCGATCGTCACGAACGCGGTCTGAGGTGAGGTGAAACGTAAAGCAAAGCTCGGGCAAATCATGTCGCGAGAATGCGGGTGTATGCCTCACAAGCCACGCCACACACTCACCGTCGTCCCGGCCCCCGTGCGCAATTGCGCACTAGACCGGGACGACAGCGGTAGGCTTGGCTAGCGCCCTACTCCGCCATCTCGACCGCCGGCCGCGTCGCGGGACCGGCGAGCGGGCGCTCTTCCATCGTGATCATGCAGATCGAGGCGGTGGTCAGCAGCGCGGCGGCGGCGCCGAACACGTAGCGGAACGCGGTGATCATGTCGGCCATCGGGATCGCGCCGACGGTGCCGGCGGACGCGGCATGATGCTCGCCGGCGAGCGAGATGTCGGTCCCGAGCGTCATCAGCAGGATCGTCGTGAAGGCAGCGACCGTGAAGGAGGCCATCATCGCGCGGAAGAAATTCATCGCACCGGTCACGGTGCCGACCTGCGGCCGCGCCACCGCATTCTGCAGCGACACCACGCTGATCGGGAATGTGGTGCCGAGCCCGAGCGCGAACACGCTCATCAACAGCAGCAATCCCCACAGCGGCAGCGTCGTCACGGCCATGCCGACGGCGCAGATCGCAGCCACCGAGGTGCCGACGATCGCGACACGCTTGTAGTGCTTGGCCTTCGCCATGGTCCGTCCGGCGATCGCCGCACCGAAGGTCGAGATCGCCGCGAGCGGGATCAGCGCAAGGCCGGCCTCGCTGGCGGTGAGGTGATAGACCACCTCGTAGTAGAGCGGCAGGTGCACGGTTAGCCCGACCATGGCGCCGAGCGCACAGCCGCCCGCGCCCATCGCGAACGGCACCACCGAGCCGCCGAGCAGCGACAGCGGCAGGAACGGCTCGTCGGCCCGGCGCGCGTGCCAGACGAAGGCACCGGCGAGCGCGATCGAGGCGCCGATCATCGCGGTAATGGTCGGCGACAGCCAGGACAGACGCGTGCCGCCCCAGGTCAGCACCAGCATCAGCACGACGGCCGAGGCCATCAGCAGCACGCCGCCGAGCCAGTCGACCTTGCGCTTGCGGTGGAACACCGGGATCTTGCTCATCTTCGGCAGCAGCAGCGCCAGCGCTGCCGCCGCGAGCGGCAGGTTGATCCAGAAGATCATCGACCAGTGCAGATGCTCGGCGAATACGCCGCCGACCACCGGGCCAAGAATGCCGCCGGCCATCCAGACGCTGGAGAAATAGGCCTGATAGCGGCCGCGCTCGCGCGGGGTGACCACGTCGGAGATCACGGTCTGAACCACAGGCATGATACCGCCGCCGCCGAGCCCCTGCAGACCGCGGGCAATGATCAGCATGGTCATGCTGGGCGCGATCGCGCACAGCACCGAGCCGACCACGAACAAGCTGAGCGAGGTGATGATCATGACGCGGCGGCCATAGATGTCGCTCAGCGTGCCGAACACCGGCGCCACCGCGGTGGAGGCGAGCAGATAGGCCGTGATCACCCAGGACAGATTGGTGACGTCGTGAAACTGGCGCCCGATCGTCGGCAGCGCGGTCGCGACGATGGTCTGGTCGAGCGCGGCCAGGAACATCGTCAGCATCAGGCTGATCACGATGGTGCGGACTTCGTCCGGATTGAGCGATGCCGGCGGCGCCAGCGGCGGCGCGTCGCTGAGTTCGATCACCTCGCTCGGGAGGTGGGACAGCTGTTCGGCAATGTCGTCAGGCAATGTCTGCTGGCCGGCAGGAAAACGGCTCTGCCGTTCATACTTGTTCATTTGGGGCGTAATGCTGCTGCGCGGGCCGATCCCGCGATGGAATCATTCTCTGATCCGCAGTTTATGCAGCAATTCGCTGCTGAGGCAGGCACCTCAGCGCATGGGTGCATCCCACAGCAGTGTTCTCGCGACGACGTGATCACAGAACAGCCGGCGCCGGCCCTCACGCCGTCAGCGTTGCGTTTTGAAAACCTATTTGTTGCGTTCTGAAAATCTACTTGGAGACCTTGGGCCGCTTCTTCAATTGGGCCCGTTTCGGCAGCAGGGCCGGCCAGCGCACGATGTGATCCTCGAGATCGGCGTCGTTGACGTCGAGTTCGGTGCCTTCCACCCGCCCGCGTACCGAGACCCCGGCTTCATGAACCGTGTTGGGATCGCCGGAGATCAGGGGATGCCACCAGTAGAGGTCCCGCCCCTCGGCCACGAGCCGGTAGCCGCAGCTCGGCGGCAGCCAATTCAGCGTCCTGACGTTCTCGGGCGTCAGGCGGACGCAATCCGGAACTTGGTCGGAGCGGTTCGGGTAGTCCTTGCAGGTGCACAGGCCGGAATCGAGCAGCTTGCAGGAGATATGGGTGAAATAGATCTTGCCGGTGTCCTCGTCCTCGAGCTTCTCCAGGCAGCAACGTGCGCAGCCGTCACACAGGCTTTCCCATTCGGCGTTGGACATCTCTTCCAACGTCTTGGTTTTCCAGAAGAATCCCTCCTGGCCCGACGGGCGCTTGGGCGGTGCGGTCATGATATCCCTGACATGGCGGTAAAGCCCTTCTTGGGACGCCGGCGCTCCCTCCGCAAGGGGGGTGATATTGCGGGGGCGAAAAAGCCGGTGGGCAGCGTTAGGGCTTTCATTAAATTCACAAGCCGCGCCATTGGTTTATGGCAGCCGCTCGGATAGAACAACGAACGAGTCCCCAACGACGCAAAAGCGCCTTGGGATTGCCGCAACATCGAAGCAAGACGCTGGCCTGTGCCCGTTTCGGGCGCCCGCAGCGCTGTCGAACTGATCAAGGGTCCGGTCCTTCAGATCATGCCGTCGCATTGGAAACAGAAGGTCCGGAATTTCTTCCTGGACCTCGATGCGCGTATCGACTCGACGCTGTTCTCGTCGGGCAAGGGCCTGCGCGAACTCTACGAGCGCTATTCCACCTTCATGGACCGCTTCTATGTCGGCCGCTGGAAGCGCTGGGTGTTCATCGAGCCGCTGTCCGAGGCCGCGACCATCGGGCTCGGCGGCATGATCCTGATGCTGACGCTCGCGATCCCCGCGTTCCGCGAGACCGCCGACGAGGACTGGCTGAAGAAGTCCGACCTCGCGGTGACCTTCCTCGACCGTTACGGCAACCCGATCGGCAGCCGCGGCATCAAGCATAATGACTCGATCCCGCTGGAAGACTTTCCGGACAATCTGATCAAGGCAACGCTCGCGACCGAAGACCGCCGTTTCTACGACCATTTCGGCATCGACGTTCCGGGCCTCGCCCGCGCCCTCGTCACCAACGCGCAGGCCGGCGGCGTCCGCCAGGGCGGTTCGTCGATCACCCAGCAGCTCGCCAAGAACCTGTTCCTGAACAACGAGCGCACCATCGAGCGCAAGGTGAAGGAAGCCTTCCTTGCGATCTGGCTGGAAACGCGGCTCACCAAGAACGAGATCTTAAAACTTTATCTCGACCGCGCCTATATGGGCGGCGGCACCTTCGGCGTCGACGGCGCGGCGCATTTCTATTTCAACAAGTCGGTGCGCGACGTGAACCTCGCCGAAGCCGCGATGCTCGCCGGCCTGTTCAAGGCGCCGACCAAATACGCCCCGCATATCAACCTGCCCGCGGCGCGCGCCCGCGCCAATGTCGTGCTCGACAACCTCGTCGATGCCGGCTTCATGACCGAGGGCCAGGTGTTCGGTGCCCGCCGCAATCCGGCGGTCGCGGTCGACCGGCGCGACGAGAACTCGCCGAACTATTATCTCGACTACGCCTTCGACGAGATGCGCAAGCTGGTCGACACGTTCCCGAAATCCTACACCGAGCGCGTCTTCGTGGTCCGCACCGCGATCGACATGAACGTGCAGAAGGCGGCCGAGGAAGCGATCGAGAACCAGCTCCGGCAGTTCGGGCGTGATTATCACGCGACGCAGGCCGCGACCGTGGTGTCCGATCTCGACGGCGGAATCCGCGCCATGGTCGGCGGCCGCGACTACGGTGCGAGCCAGTTCAATCGCGCCACCGACGCCTACCGGCAGCCGGGCTCATCGTTCAAGCCCTACGTCTACACCACGGCGCTGCTCAACGGCTTCACGCCGAACTCGAAGATCGTCGACGGCCCGGTCTGCATCGGCAACTGGTGCCCGCAGAACTATGGCCATTCCTATTCGGGTCAAGTCACGCTGACGCAGGCGATCACCCGCTCGATCAACGTGGTGCCGGTCAAGCTCTCGATCGCGCTCGGCGGCAAGGAAGGCCCGAAGGCCGGCCGCGCCAAGATCGTCGAGGTCGCGCGCCGCTTCGGCCTCAAGGCACCGCTGCCCGATACGCCGTCGCTGCCGATCGGCTCCGACGAAGTCACGGTGATCGAGCATGCGGTGGCGTATGCGACGTTCCCGAACCGCGGCAAGGCGGTGACGCCGCATTCGGTGCTCGAAGTGCGCACCGGCGCCGGCGACCTGGTCTGGCGCTGGGACCGTGACGGCCCCAAGCCGCGCCAGGCCATTCCGCCGAACATCGCTGCCGACATGGCCGGCATGATGAGCCACGTGGTCAGTGAAGGCACCGCGCGCCGCGCCGCGCTCGACGGCATTCCGACCGCGGGCAAGACCGGCACCACCAACGCCTATCGCGACGCCTGGTTCGTCGGCTACACCGGCAACTTCACCTGCGCGGTCTGGTACGGCAATGACGATTATTCGCCGACCAACCGCATGACCGGCGGCTCGCTGCCGGCGCAGACCTGGCACGACATCATGGTCGCCGCGCATCAGGGCGTGGAAGTGAAGGAACTCGTCGGCGTCGGCATGGGGCAGAAGCTGCCGCCGCAGCCGGCGCAGGCCAATGCCCAGGCCAACGCGGCCCCGCGCGTGCTGGAGACCAAGCCGGGTCCGCCCCCGGTTTTGACCAGGCGTGGCGCCGATATCCTGGTGCGGGTCGAGAAGCTGCTCGACGACGCCGCCAGGACGGCCAACAAGACTACGCTGAACGAGCCCTCGAAGGCCGGCAAGGCGGAGTCCTCGAGCGCGCTGGCGTTCCCCGAAAACTACGTTGCCGCGGCCGGGCCGGACGGCACGACAGCACCTGCGCCACGCAAGAACTGACGTGCGGCTCCTCCTCACCACCTTGCTGGCACTCGTCATCGCCACGGCCGTTGGCCTCGGCCTGACCTACGCGACGGCGACGCGCGGCACCGATCTCGGCACGCTGAAGATCGGCGCCTGGACGGCGCGGCCAAAGAACGGCACCTCCGACGTCGACCCCTATTCGCGCGCCACCATCGCGCGCAGCGGCGAGCTGCCGATCGGCACCGGCGACGGCATCGCGTTTTCGGCAACCACCGACGACAAGAACAAGCCGCTCGACGGCCGCTGCGACATCGTGGTCAGCGGCGTGACGCCGGCGGCGCGGTTCTGGACGCTGACGCTGTTCGACCGCAAGGGCCATCTCGTCGCCAATTCGCTGCAGCGTTACGGCTTCACCAGCCAGGAGATCATGCGCGCCTCCGACGGCACGTTCGAGATCCACATCGCCTCCCGCTCGCGCGCCGGCAACTGGCTGCCGACCGGCGGCATCGAGCGCTACGCGCTGATGCTGCGCCTCTACGACACGCCGGTCGGGGTCGCGACCCGCACCCAGCGCGACGCGCCGATGCCCTCGATTGCAACGACGGGCTGCCCATGATCCGCGTGCTGTTCACCATACTCGCAGGCGTGCTGCTCGGCGGCGTGGTGCATCTCGTCAGCGTGCTGGCGCTGCCGCGCATCGCCTCGCAGGACGCCTATTCGCGGCTCACGCCGATGACCAGGCTCAACGAGGTGACGCAGCTGCCGCTGGCCGACCCGAGCAACTCGCCGATGCCGCTGATGGATCCGGCCTTCGCGGTGGCGATCTGCCGCTACGATCTCTCAACCGGGCCGCTCAAGCTCACCGTGCCCGTGAGCCAGGCCTATACCTCGGTATCGTTCTACACCCGCAACGAAGTCGCCTATTACGCGATCAACGACCGCTCCGCCGGCAAGAAGGTGATCGAGCTCGATCTGATGACGGAAGCGCAGCACAACGAGCTGCCGGAGGACGAGGAAGTCACCGCCGCCGACCGGCTGATCATCGACTCGCCTACCTCGACCGGCCTGATCCTGCTGAAGGCGCTGGCGCCGGAGCCCGGCCTGATGCCGCAGGCGCAGGCCTCGCTTGCGGCCTCGTCCTGCAAGGTGCAGGCCGAGCCCGTCGCGGCCAAGCAGGAAGCACCGCCGCCTCTGCCCGCCCCGGCTCCACCACCTGCAACACGCAAGCGCTAGCTCGCGGCGAGCGCGTGCCGGCCGCAACGGCAGCTCTCGTAATCGACGGGATCGTGGCTGTTGACGATCGTGACGCTGGCGCCATGCGCCGCTTTCAGCTGGCGCAGCCGTTCCTGGTTCTGGATGCGCGTCGCGCGATCCATGTCCGCCCGGCGCTGGAACATGCCGAGCACCAGCGGGATCCGCGGCCTGGCATCGAGCTGCGCGTGGTGGAAATAGGCATCGCCTGCGTGCAACAGCCATCTGTCCTTGTCGCGCACCGCGATCCCGCAATGGCCGAGCGTGTGGCCCGGCAGCGGAATCATCAGAATGTCCGGCTCGCGATCGCCGAGCGCGCGCACGCCCTTGAAGCCGAACCAGTCCTCGCCGCCGGCGCCGTAGAATGCCCAATCCGGCCCGTGCTTCCACTGCGCCGTGATGTAGCGGCCTTCCGGCGGCGCGACCTGATGCGTCACCGCCATGTCGTACTCCTTGCGATGGACATGCACCTTGGCCTTCGGAAGGTCCGGCACGCCGCCGGCATGGTCGCGATCGAGATGCGTCAGCAGCAGATGCCGCACGTCATCGGGCGAGAAGCCGAGCGCCTTCACCTGGCGGACGGCCGTCTCGGCCGGATCGAGCCGCGGCGCCGTCTGCCGCACCCATTTGCGGCCGAGCCGCGGCGGGTCGCCGATGTCGTCGAGCCCGATGCCCGTATCGACCAGCACGAGGCCGTCATTGCTCTCGACGAGCAGGCAGTGACAGACCATCCGCGCCCGCCGGAAGATGCTGCCGCTGCCGTTCACGAGCCGCTTTCCGATAGGGCACATGGTGCCGGTGTTGAGATGATGGATGCGCATAACAAATCCTCCGCTGAAGCCGGTGCAGACTTGCCAGTCGCGTTTCCATAGGTAAAATATTGTCTTTCTATCACTACGATAGGATATGCCTATGGATATCCGCGAACTCCGCTATTTCGCCGCGGTCTATCGGGAGCGCAACCTGACCGCCGCGGCGAAGCGCTGCTTCATCTCGCAGCCGTCGATCTCGGCGGCGATCACCAATCTCGAGGCCGAGCTCGGCACCACGCTGTTCATCCGGCACAAGAAGGGCATGGCTCCGACGGAGTCCGCCGCCCAGTTTCACGGCATCGCCCGCAGGATCATCGACGAGGCCGATGCGGCGCGAAACCTGTTTCGCAAGCCTGCGACAAAACAGCCGCTGACGCTCGGCCTGCTGCGGACGCTCGATCAGGCGCGGACGATCGCGCTGCTGAAGCCGCTGACGGCCAATGCCGATCTCGCGCTTCGGCTGGTCGGCGCCAATGAGAAAGCCGATGCGCGGATCGTCGCCAAGTCGATGATCAACGCCGGCGAGCGCTTCATCCCGCTCTGGAGCGAACGCTACGTCGCGGCATTGCCGCCGTCGCATCCACTCACCCTCAAGGAGACGCTGCGGACCACCGACTTCGCGGGCGTTCCGATGATCGATCGCTGCCACTGCGAGCAGCAGGAATTCTTCAAGCGCACGTCGCCGCCGCGCAAGCCGGTGGCGATCGCGGAATCGGAGGAATGGGCGATGGCCCTGGTCGCGGCCGGGGTCGGCGTTGCGATCGTTCCCGAAGGCGTGGCGCGCGGCAATCCGGATGTGGCGGTGCGCCCGATTGATGTCGACGTCACGCGCGAGGTCGGCCTCGCCTATCCCTCGGCCAACCCGCCATCAAATGCGCTGAAGGAGTTCATTGCTCGCCTGCCGCGGCAGGCGAGCAGTCGCCGCGTCAGACCCACAACAAGGAAGATGAAGCGAGCCTAGCCCTTCGTCACCACGGCGTGGCCCGTGACCGGTCCTGAGACCAGCGGTGCATTGGCGGTGAGCCGGGCGAGCTCGTTGATCTGGCGTTCGGCGTCGGCGGCCATGCCGTCGGGCGCCTGGATCACCAGCCGCTCCAACGCCCAACGATAGGACGAGATCCGCCGCTCCAGGCTCTGCTGGACCCATTGCACGATCAGCGTGTTCTCTTCCATCCGCGCCACCGCGTCGGCCCTCTCGCGCGGCGACACGTCGGCGATCATGTTGAGGCTGGCACTGCGCTTGCGATCCAGCTCGATCACCTGGATCGCGGTGGCGAAGAACGGCTCGAAGCGCGTGATGTCATCGCGGACCTGGTCGATCAGCAGCGAATAGCGCGAGGCGAACGAGCGATGTGGCTCGTCGATCAGATTGCGACCATACGCCGTGCGATCGAACACGACCCTCTGCCGCCACGGCGAAGGCAGCGGCTGGTAGTCGCCGTACACGCTCTTCCACGCCGGTCGCGACAGCGGCGGCTCGATGAATTGATAGGCGAGATCGCGCAACTGACGTTCGTGTTCGGTGAGCTGGAATTGCGAGGCGTTCTTGCCGACGCTTCCGGTCGCCTCGGCGCCGATCCAGCGATGCATGTCGTCGTTGCGGAAATCGGCGCGGGTGCGGCCGAAATCGCCGCCGCTGCAGCCCGCGAGCGCCGAGCCCGCCACCAGCAGGATCAGCACCGGGAGTGACCGCCGAGCGGCGTTCCGCTGCGCAAGTTCCGGCATTGGATCAGGAGCGGCGTCGGCGACGACGGCCCTGCGCAGTGCCCTGCTCCGGTCCGCGCCCTCCGCCGGTCTCTTCCGTCGTTCGCTCGATCCGCACGACGGGAAGGATCAGCACGGTCCCCATGCCTTCGCCGGCAGCACCGACAGCGCTCGGCCGCCGTGCAGCCGCATCCGCCGGAAACTCAACGATGGTGCCCATGTTCCGCTCTCTCTGGCCCCGCACGGACATGATTTGCCCCGCGCTCGCCGAGTTAAGAACGCGCATGGTTAACGACATCTTAAGCCGCCGATACGGACGGTTACGGATGCGGCGCTGTGCCCAAATAGACACGGGCAAATTCGAGTGTTCGCCTTCACGGCTTGTTTTCCTTAACTGCGTCTTAAAACAGCCTGCGTAGGCTCGCTGCCACAAGGTTTTCAGACCGAGTCTTATTGGCAAGTCGCGTACGCCCGAGATGAGCGCAGCTCCGCTATTTCCTGGTTTCGATGGGCTGATGACGCTCTCCCGCCGCGAGGGAGTCGACATCCGGCCCACTTTGCTGCGCGTCCTGACCGACCTGTATGTGCAGGCGAGCGCGCACTCCGCCGATGAAGAGCGCCAGTTCGTCGAGCTGACGTCGCGCCTGATCGACGAGGTCGACGACGCGACCCGCGCCGCCGTCCGTGCGCGACTTGCGATCTATCCGGCAACGCCCGCCAGGATCATGGACAAGCTCGGGCTGCGCCGCACCGGTCCGGAGCAGCCGATGCCGGCCGCCGCGCCAATTCCCGCTCCGGCACTGTCCGCGCTGCCCGCCAAGATCCCGACCGAGGCAGAGCTGCGGATGGCCGCGAGCCTTGCGATGCGGCCAAACGATGCCGCCGAAATCTCGGACATGTTCTTTGCCGCCAGCGCGAAAGAACGCGCGCAGATCCTGCACAATCTGCAGGAGACGCCACTGAAGGCCGCGGCGCGGATTCCAGCGGCCCGCGCCGCGCGCGCGATCCATATCCTGGAGATGGCGGCATTTGCCGAGGACCTCGATAACTTCGCGCTCGAACTCGGCGAGGCACTGATCCTGCCGTCGCGGATCGCGGCGGAGGTCGTCAATGATCCCGGCGGCGAGCCGCTCGCCTGCGCGATGCGGGCGCTTGACGTCTCGAGCGCCGCATTCCAGCGGATCCTGATGTTCCTCAATCCGGAAGCCGGCTCGTCGGTCAACTATGTCTATCGACTGTCGCGGCTCTACGATCGCCTGACCGAGCGCTCTGCGCTGGTGATGCTGGCGGCATGGCGCGGCTCGACCATGGCGGTGGCGCGCGCCAAGTATCGCTCGTCGCTCTATGATGACGAGCGCCATCACGTCCGCGCGGCATCTTCGCCGACGCGACCGGCGATTCAACCGGGCAGCGCGCCCGGCATTCGCAACCAGAAGTCTGGAAGCTAGGCCTTCGCCAGATCGAGAAAGTGCCGCCCGGCGCGATCTTCGGTCTCGACGATCCAGGCATCGGGATCGAAGCGGAGCTCCTTGATCAATCGCTCATCGACCGAAGGCTCGGACACCGGCTGCTGTGCGGTCGGCACGAACAGCCGCTCGGCCGGACGACTGTCGTCATAGACCGTCTGCGGCGCCGGCGCATACAGCATCGCGTTGCCGTCCATCAGCGCCACCTTGACGAACACGGCGCCTGCCTCTTCTGCGCCCTTCTTGCGGATCGCGCCGAACACGCCCTCGGTCTGGCAGCGGCGCAGATACGCCGCGACCCATATGCTGGTTTTCAATCGCATGCGCCGACCTATAGGCCAGCGGCGCGGCCACGTCCAATTGTCACAGATGACATCACGCACCAGCGGGTTGACCGACACAATCGTCGCTCATATCCTTGCATCAGCGGTGCAAGCCGCGCCCGGGTCCACGGGAAGGGTTGAACCCACTTGCACCTGATATGCGGCCAACCAAGCCTTTGTGCAGCCGGTTTTGTGGACCATCGGCGATGATGCACGGAGGTTTCCATGGACCGATCGCCCGCGCGATTGAATCTCGAACATCTGAAGAAGCAGGCCAAGGAGCTCATTCGCCTTTACCGGCGACAGGCCCCGCAGGCCTACGCCCGTTTCCGCCAGGCGCTTCCGGCAGCAGCCGGGCGCAGCGACGCGCAAATCGCCGCGCTTGATCTGCGGCTCCACGACGCACAGTCCTGCGTCGCGCGCGATCTCGGCTTCGCCTCATGGCCGGACCTGCGGCGCTATGTTGAAGCCCAATTGCCGCCAGGCAAGAGCCGGGACGACCGGATGCGGCGATGGCTGCAGCTGGTCTATGCCGCAGACGTCGCCGGCATGACCGATCGCGCCAATCCGCGCGTCGCGGTGCGGATGCTCACCGAGGATCCCTATCTTGTGGCCGACGATCCCTATCTCGCCTGCGCCGTCGGCGAAGAGGAGACGATACGGCGCACCGCAGCCGATGATCCCGCATGGGTCAACCGCCCCGGCGGTCCGTTGAAACTGCCGCCGCTGGTCGCGGTAGCGCATTCCAGCCTGCTGCAGATTCCGGAATTTCAGGTGCGGCTGCATCGCTGCGCGCGCCTGCTGCTTGAGGCCGGCGCCGATCCCGACCAGCACATCAGCAGCCGTTGGCCGCCCGGATCGCTCGACGCCCCCGATGACAGCAATCCGCTGTCGGCCCTGTATGGCGCCGCCGGGCGCAATCACGATCTCGCGCTGACCCGGCTATTGCTCGAAGCCGGCGCCAATCCGAACGACAATGAATCGCTGTACCACTCGCTCGAAGGCTCCGTGACGACAGGCGTGCTGCTCGAGCACGGCGCGCGGATCGCGGGCACCAACGCGATGTACAAGGTGCTCGACGACGAGAACGTGGCCGCGCTCAAATTGCTGCTGCGACACGGTGGCAATCCGAACGAGTCCGCCCGCAATGCACCGTTGACGGATTGCCGTTCGCCGCTGATGTGGGCGATCCGGCGGCGGCGGTCGCGGACATGCATTGCGACCTTGCTCGACGCCGGCGCAGACCCACGCATTACGACAGCGGACGGTCTCAGCGCTTACCGCTACGCTTTGCAGTTCGGACTGACCGAGGTCGCCGAGCTGCTGCGGCAGCGCACCGGCGACGAGACGCTGGCCGATGATGAGCGGTTCGTCGCGGCGTGCAGCAGCGGCGACGAGGACGAAGCACGGCGGATCCAGGCCGCCCGGCCAGATCTTCCGGGATCGCTTTCACCAAAGCAGTTGCGGCTGCTTCCCGAGCTCGCCACGGCAGGCGGCGACGATGCGGTGCGGCTGATGGTCAAGCTAGGCTGGCCCATCGCGGTGCGTGGCGGCGATTGGGACGCATCGGCGCTCAATCATGCGGTGTTCCGCGGCAATGCCGGGCTGACGCGCTTCCTTCTCGAGCACGGCGCGGAGTGGACCGAGCAGCACGGCTTCGGCGACAATGCGTCCGGAACCTTGTCGTGGGCGTCCTGCAATGAACCGGTCAGTGGCGGCGATTGGGCCGGCTGCGCGCAAGCCCTGCTCGATCACGGCATGCCGCGCGGTATTCCGGATCGCGACGATCCGGAATCGGTGCAGGTGGCCGGCGACAAGAAGCCGTTCTCCGACGAGGTCAGGGACGTTCTGCTGGGCGAAGCTGCCTGACGACACATCAACGCACCAGGAAAGGACACGCATGGCCGGGCAAAACCCGGCCATAACAAGGACGCCTAGTCGATCGAGTGCCCGATCATCGTGCTGAGTTCGTGCACGAGGCGATCGGACATCTGCCCGGTCACCGGCAGCTTGCGCGCGCGCTCGAACTTCGCGATCGCGTGCTGGGTATCGGCGCCGATCGTGCCGGTCGGCTTGAGCTGGCCGTAGCCATATTCGGTCAGCGTCCGCTGGACCGCGGCGATGCGCTTGCCGGCCGGGCTCAGATGCTGTGTCGGGATCGGCGCCGGCGGACGAATGACGCTGGACGGCGCGGCGGCCGGGGACGGTGCGGCGGCCGGCGGCGTGGCCGTCGACTTCAGCACCAGGCTGGCCATCGGATCGACCGGCTTCGCTTCAACAGATCTTGGCTCCGCCGGCTTGGCTTCAACGGACCTGGTCTCGACAGGCTTGGTCTCCACGGGCTTCACGTCGACCGGCTTGGTCGACTCCATGGCGGCGGGCTCGACCGATCGGGCGGCGGCCTCGGCCGGACGCGGGCGCGGCAGCGGGCTGGCGGCCGCGGCAACCGGGGCCGGCGGCGGCAGCATCACCACCGAGCCGCCGAACATCGGCGACGGATGACGGCCAGCCTGCAGGAACAGTGCGTTGATCAGGATCGCAACAATGGCAGACAGGGCCAGCACGCTCGCGACGAGATCCTTCGGACTATGCAGCAGCAGGCGCAGGACGAGGCCACGTTCCTCCTCGGCCGCGATGGCCACTGCCTTGGCGCCGCGGCGACGGCGGGGCGTTTCCTCGTCATCCAAAGTCTGTCTAGGCACTCTTCTTCACCTGTTGGGTTTGCTCTTGCAGTCCGGACCGCAACGCGGGCTTCAGCGTCGAGACATTGCTGGAGGGCTCGACCGCGGCCGGCGGGGTGAACGACAGCGGCAGCGCCACCGACACGATGGTGCCCTCGCCCACCTTGCTCTCCACATTCATCTCGCCATGGTGCAGGCCAACCAGCCCCTTGACGATGGAAAGGCCGAGGCCGGTGCCTTCGTGGCGCCGTTGATAGGTCTTGCCGGCCTGGAAGAACGGATCGCCGATCCGCTTGAGGTCGTCGGCGGCGATGCCCACACCGGTGTCGGAGACCCGCAGCAAGAGCCGCGCTCCCTCGACGCCGGCCGACACGGTCACCTTGCCGCCGCGCTCGGTGAACTTGATCGCGTTGGAAACCAGATTGAGGACGATCTGCTTGAACGCGCGCGAATCGCCGTTCACGATCGGCAGGTCGTCTGGCACGCGGGTGACGAGGTCGACACCGCTCTCGCGCGCTTTCAACGCCACCAGGTTGCAGCAATTGAGCAGCGCCGGCCGCGGCGCAAACGGCTCCGGCGAAATCTCGAAATTGCCGGATTCCATCTTCGACATGTCGAGGATGCCGTTGACGACGGACAGCAGATGCTGGCCGGAATCGTTGATAAGCTGCGCGTATTCCTTGCGGCGGGCCGCATCGAGGCCGAGCACATCTTCCTGCGCGATCATCTCGGAGAAGCCGATGATGGCGTTGAGCGGGGTCCGCAACTCGTGGCTCATGGTGGCCAGGAAGCGCGTCTTCGACGCATCGGCCTGTTCGGCCGCATGGCGCGCTTGTTCGAGCGCCTGCTCCTGCACCTTGCGATCGGTCACGTCGCGGATCACGGCGACCACCTCGGCATCGGCGGAAGCCTGCTCGAGCGCACGGCAGCGCATCTCGACCCAGATGAATTCGGCGGCAGCCTCGCCTCGCGCACCGTCGCGGCGCACGCGGAACTCGACGCTGCGGGACTCGCCGCGCGCGGCGTCCGACAGCGCGGTGAGATAGGCCGGACGATCGGCGACATGAACGCGGTCGAACAGGCCGTGGCCCGACAGCCGCGATGCCGCCACGCCGAGCATGATCTCGACCGCGGGTGAAATGAAGCGCACCGCGCCGTTGCGGCTGTGCCGCGACAGCACGTCGCTCATGTTATGGGCGAGCAGGCGGTAGCGCTCTTCCTCGACGTAAAGCAGCGCCACACTGGTTCGCGCCAGAGACTCCGCGCCGAAGGCCAGCCCGGCCGCATAGAAGATCGCCGATACGACGCCGAAGCCGACCAGCGTGCTGTTCGACGCAACCGCCGGATCGACCACCGGCAGCACGTGGTAATGGCCAAGCATGCTGAGCAGCGCGGCACAGATCATCGCCAGCGCGAACGCAAACGCCACCACGCGCCGCGACGCCGACAGTGCCGCCTCGATCGGAATCACGACGAGCCACACCGCCGCGAACGACGCGATGCCGCCGGTCGAGGCCGCGATCATCATCACGAGACCGGCGAGCGCCAGCGACGACAGCACATGCGCGCCTTCGTAGCGGCCGGTGCGCGACAGGAACCAGGACAGCAGGATCGGTGCGATCAGCCAGGCGAAGGCCGCGACCTCGATCGCCGTCGGCGCACCGCGCATCGCCAGAAAGGCAGGAAACGAGGCCAGCGCCGCCAGACTGCCGAGCAGCCGCGGTGCCATGAAGGCACGGTGGCGCGCACGCGTCAGCGCATCATATTGCGCCGACGGATGCAGCAGCGCATCCAGGCAATCGCGGATCAGACTCAAACTACTCACAGCACTCGCGCTTCGGCTTAATCGTCAGACAGACGCGCCGGAACGCCTCCTTTGTGATTGCAGGCCAACGTGTCAGAGCGAACTTAAGCGAACGCTAAGGCGGGCCGGCCTGCTGCCAAACACCGTGCATTGGCGAGGCTTCGACGCTGTCATTCACCGGTCATTTGTCGGGGATGGTGAACGGCTGGTTTCCGGGTGCGACAAACTATGGTTTCGAAATGGTGGACGCCGCGCAGTAGCGCCGATTTGGCACCCGCCAGCAGCCATCAATCGAAAATTTACGGCGAATCGATTCAGGCGAATTTTCCGCGATTTTTCGGCGGATTTACTTCAATGCAGATACTTCCGATTTATCGACCGATGCTAACCGTGAGGGCAATAGCGGCATCGACCGCGCAAGAAGCAAAAGACAAGATAGACGACCGGGATCGCGCCATGTTCTTCCTGCTGCGTTTGGCATTCTGGCTCGGGCTTGTGCTCGTGCTGCTGCCGAGAGACAAAACACCTGAAGCGGACAAGACGCCGCAGATCAGCGCATCGGACGCGGTGTCGGCCGCGACGGCGACGATCAACGACATGGGTCAGTTCTGCAAGCGTCAGCCTTCCGCCTGCGAAGTCGGCGGCCAGGCCGCGACCGCGATCGGCCAGCGCGCGACCGATGGCGCGCGCAAGCTCTACCAGATCATCACCGACAAGAAGCCGCCCGACCACACCGGCTCGATCGGCAAGGATGATACCGACCCGGGCGCATCCCGCGACACGCTGACGGCGGACGATCAGATGATTGAATTTCGCCTGCCGCCGATGCCGTAAGCGCCAATCGAGCGCTTGCGCGTGAGACGGGTGCCGCTTCGCGTGAAGAAAACGCGCCAAAACAACCGGGAACCGGTTCCATTTTCGTCGCTTTCGCGGCCCGCCTTCCTATATAAGCCGTTGAGAATAGGACGCGGGCCACGATGACGACGATCGACGAAATCAGGGACAATTTTGCGCTGCTGGACGAGTGGGACGACCGTTACCGCTATGTCATCGAGCTTGGCCGCACGCTGGAGCCGTTGTCGGAGGCGGAGCACTCGGCCGAGAACAAGGTGCAGGGTTGCGTCAGCCAGGTCTGGCTGTCGAAGCGGATCGATCGCGATGCCAATGGCGAACCGCGCCTGAACTATATCGGCGACAGCGACGCCCACATCGTGCGCGGCCTGGTCGCGATCGTCCTGACGCTGTTTTCCGGGCACACGCCGAAGGAAATCCTCGCCACCGACGCGCTCGCGCTGTTCGACGAGTTCGGCTTCCGCGACCATCTGACGCCGCAGCGCTCCAACGGCCTCCGCTCGATGGTCGATCGCATCCGCAACGATGCGCGCGAAGCGCTGGCGTCCGCCGCGTAAAATCCTTACTTCCGCTTCCGCGCCTGCTGGCCAAGTCCCATCTTCTTGGCGAGCTGCGATCGCGCCACCGCATAGTTCGGCGCCACCATCGGATAGTCGGCCGGCAAGCCCCATTTGTCGCGATATTGCTCCGGTGTCATGTTGTACTGCGTGCGCAGATGGCGCTTGAGCGACTTGAAGCGCTTGCCGTCTTCGAGACACACCAGATATTCCGGCGTGATCGACTTCTTCATCGACACCGCCGGCTTGGCCGGCTCGCTCGGCGTGTCGGCGCGGCCGCTCGACACCCGCAGCAACGCCGCGTGGACCTGGCTGATCAGGCTCGGAATATCCGAGGCCGGCGTCGGATTGTTGCTGAGATAGGCTGAAACGATGTTTGCGGTCAGCTCGACCGGCGTTTTGCCTGACGTATCGGACATGGCTCAACCTTCCCGTGCTATCGACGGTCCGGCGCCCACCGGACAGTATCCACGTGCAGCAATACATCAATGGAATCGCGTACTACTTCGCGGATATGAGCGGATTACAGCAAATCTGACAAGAACGGCCGTATTTTTCCGGCCCCGAACCCGCCGCCCGCAAGTATTGCTACGGACCTTAAGGCCGCTGCTCCAGATGCGACCTGAGCTCATCGATCGAGGCAAACCGCATCATGCCCTCCGGCATCTGCGCCTCGATCGATCCGTCCGAATAGAGCGAATAGGCCATGCCGTCGACGACGCCCGATTTGAGCACGGTCACCGGCGGCTGCTCCTGGGGCGGCGGTGGATGGCCCGATGACGGCGCCGCGCCGGCTGACTGGGTCTCGCCGAAGGTCGACGGCCGGGGCGCGCGCCGTGGGGCGACATCGACCGACCGCAGCCGCTCGGCCTTCGGCCAGGCATCGTCGAACGCTGCCGGTGCGGGCTCGTCCGCCGCGGCCGAACCAGGACGCAGCTCCGGCGACAGCAGATCCGGCGTCAGCGGCTCAGCCGTACGGCTCTGGGCTCGCTCGCGTTCCTTCCGCGAGGACGAAAACAACAGGTTGCGCCGCTTGGGCGTGGCTTCGCCCTCCGGGGGCGCTCCACCCGGCACGGGCGGCGCCGCCTCGCCCGGCGCGCCGCGCGGGGGGATTTCGTCGTGCCAGGGCGGCGGGGCCGTGGACGCGGATGGCGGGACCGGCGGCGGAGGCGCGGCGACCTTGGGCTCGCGCGGCGGCGGGAAAACAGGATCCTCGGGGGCATTGCGCGGGGAAGTTGCAGACGGTAGCGGAGCCTCGGCCCGGGCACCCGTAGCAACAGGCTCGAGCCGCCTGGCGATGACCTGGAGTTCCCGAAGGACGGCAGCGAGCGCCAGCACGATCGCACCGGTGCATACGCCGGTTACGCCGGTCGTGATCAACGCGCCGCCGACGCTGAATTCCTTGTAGGGGATTCCCAAGCCGATCGCCGCCAAGCCCGCCACAACCAGGCCCACGCCGACGACCAACAGACCAACCATCATCGAACTAACCCCCGGGAGACCCGACCGAAAATCGGCGCGAGCCGCCAACGCCACGATACCGTCATATTGACCACACCGCCAACCGCCAATTGTAGACGGAGTTCCCTAAAATCCAGCTTAACCGGGCCTGATGCGCTTCTTGATCGCGGCTGCAGCCACGTTCAGGAAACCACCTCCCGTAGATCTACTGGCTACGAATTGCTGCCAATTTATTGCAACGCATCTGGGAAATTACGCCACAATTACCAATTACTTGGAAACCGAGCTGCGCTATGGATGCCGGGGAATGAGGCCCTAAAGCGCCAAACTGGGCCACAGGCACGCCGGTATCACTAGCTATGTCATCGATTACGACGTCTGCCCTCGAGGCGCCTGCACGGCGCTCGGTGGAGAAGACCTGCGACGATCTCGCATTCTTCGTCCTCGGCGTGGTCGCCGTGGTCGCCGGCCTCACATTCCGCGACTACGGTCTGGGCTGGGACGATTACACCCACGCTGAATACGCCGACCTCCTGCTGCGCATGTACGGGTCCGGGTTCAGGGACACCGGCGCGCTCTCCTTCGCCAATCTCTATATGTACGGCGGCGGCTTCGATATGGCCGCGGCCCTGTTGCACAAGGTCATCCCGCTCGAATTGTTCGAGACGCGCCGCCTGCTCGGCGCGATCGTCGGCGTCATCGGGCTTGCCGTAACCTGGCGCCTGGCGCGCCGCGTCGGTGGCCCGCTGGCGGGACTGGCGGCCCTGCTGCTGCTCGCGCTGTGCCCGACCTTCTACGGCCACATGTTCATGAATCCGAAGGATGCGCCGTTCGCCGTCGCGATGGTGGTCCTGATCATGGGCCTCGTCCGCCTGATCGAGGAATATCCGGCGCCCTCGCCGCGCACGATCCTGATCGTGGGCTTAGGGGCCGGCCTGTCGATCGGCTGCCGCGTTCTTGGTGGCCTCGCCCTGATCTACGCCGTGGTCGGCTTCATCCCGCTCTGGATCGAGGAATTCCGCAAGCAGGGCCCGCGCGAGGCGACCCATCGCTTTGCCCATGTCATCTATGTGCTGCTGCCGGGGCTCGTGCTGGGCTATCTCGTGATGGGCCTGATCTGGCCGTGGTCGATCATGGAGCCCGGGCATCCGCTGGAAGCGGTGACCTATTTCTCGCACTTCTTCGAGAAGCCCTGGAAGGAGATGTTCGACGGCGCGCTGGTCTCGGTGCCGGACATGCCGTGGTCCTATTTGCCGACGCTGTTCGCGCTGCAGCTTCCCGAAGTGCTGCTGGTGCTGCTGACCGCGGCCGTCATCACCACCTTCATGACGCTGTCGCGCACCGATGTGGCAGCGAAGCGCAAGTCGATCATGCTGATGCTGACGCTGGCGGCGACGCTGCCGCTGGTGATTGCAATGGTGAAGCGGCCGGCGCTCTACAACGGCATCCGCCACTTCATCTTCGTGATCCCGCCGATGGCGGTGCTTGGCGGTGTCGCCTTCGCCCGCGGCATGGACTGGCTCGGCGAGAACCGCCGCGCCTGGCAACCTGCGGCGCTCGCGGTGTTCGCGTTCGGCCTGCTGCTGCCGCTCAGCGAAATGATCCGCCTGCATCCGTATCAATACACGCACTTCAACCACATCGCCGGCACGGTGCGGACCGCCGACAATTTCTTCATGCTCGACTATTGGGGCCTGGCGCTGAAGCAGGCATCCGACGGGCTGCGCGAGCAGCTGGCGGAGCGGCAGGAAGTGCCGCCGCAGCACCGCAAGTGGAAGGTCGCGGTGTGCGGACCGCAGCGCCCCGCGCAGGTCGCGCTCGGGCCGGACTTCACGATCGGCTGGGACAGCCATGCCGCCGACTTCGCGATGACGCTCGGCGAATTCTACTGCAAGGGCCTGGCCGCCCCCGTGATGGTCGAGATCAAGCGCGATGACGTCGTGTTCGCCCGGGTCTACGACATCCGCGGCCGCAGCATCTCGAGCCTGCTGGCGATCCCGGCGCCGTAAGGCGTTTTCGAACGAAGTCGACGCCGGTTCGTGTCAATCAAAACCGAATATGCTCTCGCCCATCGCGGCCTTGGAAGATCGATCCTGCGGCTGCCCACCGACCGTTGCCGTTCGGATCGTGGGCCGCATGCCGGCATGACTGTCACGCCGCTATGCTGCCTTGCTGCGATCCGGCGGCAGGGCTAGGCTCGGTGCAAGCAACAGCCATCAATGGAGCATCGGCCATGTCGCCAGCGGAAGCGCGCCTGAAGGAAGTCCCGTCGGATATCAGCGCGGCGGAATGGGAGCAGCGGATCAATCTCGCCGCCTGCTACCGGCTGGTCGCGCTCTACGGCTGGGACGATCTGGTCGACACCCACATCTCAGCGCGCGTGCCCGGACCCGAGCATCACTTCCTGATCAACCCCTACGGGCTGATGTTCGACGAGATCACCGCATCGAGTCTGGTCAAGGTCGACCTCGACGGCAATCAGCTCTCGAAGAGCGACTACAGCATCAACCCGGCCGGCTTCACAATCCATTCGGCGATCCACGAGGTGCGCGAGGACGCCGGCTGCGTGCTCCATCTGCACACGGTCGACGGCACCGCGGTGTCGAGCGGCCCCGATGGGTTGCTGCCGCTGAACCAGACCGCGCAGCTCGTCACCCATGACCTCGCCTATCACGACTATGAAGGCATCGCGCTCGATCATGACGAGCGCCCGCGCCTGCAGCGCGATCTCGGCACCAAGAACCACATGCTGCTGCGCAATCACGGCACGCTGACGGTCGGCCGCTCGGTCGCGTCCGCCTTCGAGCGGATGTATCATCTGGAGCGCGCCTGCTCGATGCAGGTGGCGACCCGCGCGCTCGGCGGAAGCGCCTATCCGGTCGACCAGCACGCCATCGACAAGAACACCGAGCTGCTGTCGAACCCCGATCGCGCCGAGCTGCGCTCGACCCAGCTCGTCTGGCCGCCGCTGCTGCGCAAGCTCGACCGGGTCAATCCCGGCTACCGTGATTGAAATTTCACAATCTTCGGGTAAGCTAGCCGCCAACACCCTCTACACGGCCTGAATCAAAACGCCGCCCAATTCCGGGCGGCGTTTTTGCGTGCGGCCTGTCGCGCTACTTGGTGTCGGCGAACGCCGCCAGGATCCGCGCCCAGGAGCGGATGCCCTTGTGGTAGCTCTTGAGGTCGTACTTCTCGTTCGGCGAATGGATGTTGTCGTCGTCGAGCCCGAAGCCGACCAGCACGCTGTCGAGGCCGAGCGTGCGCTTGAAGTCGGCGACGATCGGGATCGAGGCGCCGGACCCGACCAGCAGCGCCTCCTTACCCCATTCGTCGGTCAGCGCGCGGCGGGCAGCCGCCAGCGGCTTCATGTTCCAGTCGAGCGCAATCGCCGGCGCAGAGGAATGATCGATGAACTCGGCCTTGCAATCCGCCGGCACGCGCGCGGTCACATAGTCGCGGAACGCCTTGCGGATCTTCTCTGGGTCCTGTCCTTCGACCAGCCGGAACGACACCTTCGCCGACGCCTCCGCCGGGATCACCGTCTTGGAGCCTTCGCCGGTATAGCCGCCGACGATGCCGTTGATGTCGCAGGTCGGACGCGAGGAGACCTGCTCGATCAGGAGCCTATCCTTCTCGCCGGCCGGCACCGACAGGCCGATCGGCTTGAGGAAGCTGTCCGCCGTCAGATTGAGCTGCTTCCATTGCGCCAGGATGTCCAGCGGCAGGTCCTTCACGCCGTCATAGAACCCGGGGATGGTGATGTGGCCGTTCTCGTCATGCAGGCCGCCGAGGATCCGCGTCAGCACGCGGATCGGATTCTGCGCGCCGCCGCCGAACACGCCGGAATGCAGGTCGCGATTGGCGGCCTTGATCTTGACCTCGTCATAGACCAGGCCGCGCAGCGAGGTCGTGATCGCGGGCGTGTTCGGATCCCACATGCCGGTATCGCAGACCAGCGCGAAGTCCGCCTTGAACTCGGCCTTGTTCGCTTCCAGGAATGGCACGAAATTCTTCGAGCCGACCTCCTCCTCACCCTCGATGACGATGGTGATGTCGATCGGCAGCGATCCCGTCACCGCCTTCCAGGCCCGGCATGCCTCGACGAAGGTCATCAACTGCCCCTTGTCGTCCTCGGCTCCGCGCGCGACGATGATCTTGCGCCCGTCGGCATGGTCGGTCACCACGGGCTCGAACGGCGGACGGTGCCAGAGATTCAGGGGATCGACCGGCTGCACGTCATAGTGGCCGTAGAACAGCACATGCGGACGCCCGTCGGTCGTGCCGTTCAGCTTGCCGACCACGGCCGGATGGCCGGCGGTCGGCCGCACCTCGGTTTTGAAACCGAGGGTTGCGATATCCTTGGCGAGGTGATCGGCAGCCGCCTTGCAGTCATTGGCAAAGGCCGGATCGGCCGAGATCGATTTGATCCGCAGCAGCGTGAACAGCCGCTCGAGACTGTTGTCGAAATCGGCGTCGATACGGTCGAGGACCGTCTGCAGCTTGGCGTTGGACATCGCGGATATCCTTTTTGTTTGGACATTGCCGACGTTGTAGCGCGCCGGCCGCCGCAGGCAAAGCCGGCTGCCCATTCCTCCGGCCGGATGATCGCGGTGCTACCTGCGCAGGATTCCGCCGAGCGCACCGCGCACCAATGCGCGACCGATCGAGCCGCCGACCGAACCACCGACCGACTTGCCGAGATCCGCGACCACGCCGCCGACCACCTTGTCGGTCACCGAGCGCGTGACGTTGCGCGCGATCACCTGTCCGGTCGAGAGTCGGCCGCGCTTGACATTGGTGCCAAAGATCGTGGCGGCAATGGCCCCGATCTGGCCGAGGATACCGCCGCCTTCGGCAGGCGCACCACCCGCCGGCGTCGCCGTGCCGGCGAGACGCTTCTGGATGATCTCGTAGGCGGATTCGGCGTCGATCGCGGTGTCGTATTTGCCCTTCACCGGGCTCGCATCCATGATCGCCTTGCGCTCTTCCGGCGTGATCGGCCCGATCCGCGCCGACGGCGGGCGCACAATGATGCGCTCGACCATCGACGGCGTGCCGCCGCCCTCGAGGAACGAGACCAGCGCCTCGCCCTTGGCGAGCTCCATGATCACCCGCGCGGTATCGAGCTTCGGATTGGGCCGGAAGGTCTGCGCGGCCGCCGCAACCGCTTTCTGGTCGCGCGGCGTGAAGGCGCGCAGCGCGTGCTGCACGCGGTTGCCGAGCTGCGCCAGCACCTTGTCCGGCACGTCGATCGGATTCTGCGTGACGAAATAAACACCGACGCCCTTGGAGCGGATCAGCCGCACCACCTGCTCGATCTTGTCCATGAGCGCCTTCGGCGCGTCGTTGAACAGCAGATGCGCCTCGTCGAAGAAGAACACCAGCTTCGGCTTCGGCAGATCGCCGGCCTCCGGCAATTCCTCGAACAATTCCGAGAGCATCCAGAGCAGGAACGTGGCGTAAAGCCGCGGGCTCTGCATCAGCTTGTCGGCGACGAGGATATTAACCATGCCGCGGCCGTCGCGGTCGGTCCGCATGAAATCCTTCAGCGTCAGCGCGGGCTCACCGAAGAACTTCGCGCCGCCTTGGTTCTCGAGCACCAGCAGCTGACGCTGGATCGTCCCGACCGTCGCCTTGGACACGTTGCCGTAGCTCTGCGCAGCCTTGCGGATCGACGCCAGCGGATCTTCGCCGTCGCCGGCGCCCTTCTTGCTGCTGTCGGGCGCGATCGCATCCAGCAGGGCGCGCAGATCCTTCATGTCGATCAGCGCGAGGCCATTCTCGTCGGCGACGCGGAAGGCAACGTTGAGCACGCCCTCCTGCACGTCGTTCAGATCGAGCATCCGCGACAGCAACAGCGGACCCATCTCGGTGACGGTGGCGCGCACCGGATGGCCCTGCTCGCCGAACACGTCCCAGAACACGGTCGAGAATTGATCGGGCTGGAAGGTCAAGCCCATCTCTTGGGCGCGCTTCACAATAAAGTCCTTGGCCTCGCCGACCTCGGAGATACCGGAGAGATCGCCCTTGATGTCGGCGGCGAAAACCGGAACGCCGGCGCGCGCAAATCCTTCAGCCATCACTTGAAGCGAGACGGTCTTGCCGGTTCCGGTTGCACCGGTGACAAGGCCATGCCGGTTGGCCAGCGCCAGCGTCAGCCAGGCTGTCTCCTCACCCTTGCCGATAAAAATCTTCTCGTCGGTATCGGCCAACTTATTGTCGGAGGTCGCCATCGCTTCGCCTCTTCACGCAGATTTAGATCGTTTCGATCATCGCACCCGGTTCGATACCGAACCAGCGCCATCATATTGCAACTTGCCGGTCGATTGAAACCGTCAGCGCAAGCTGACGTATATTGTCGCGCCACTGGTTCCTCATATTTTATTCCCGGCGAAGTAACGAAAGGCATTGCGCATTGCGACAAGATGGTGTGAATCCGCCGCTCACTCTTGCAGCGAGGCCACAGTCACAACGCGATCGAAAAAGAAAACGAACTGAAATGCGCGGATCGCTTGTATTTCGTGACACAGGCGCTCAAGATAAATCTTCAAGAACGACCCGGCAAAGTCCGGTTGAGGCGGGGCAAGATGGACGAATTAGTTGGACAGCTGGCCGCGAAGGCCGGCATCGATGGCGCTGTCGCTGAAAAAACCATCGGCATCGTTCTGGGTTTCCTCCGTAACGAGGGACCTTCCGACAAAGTTCAGGCTCTGATCGACCAAATCCCCGGCGCCGAAGCGGCAATCGCCGCCTCCAACAACAGCGGTGGCCTATCGCGGTTGATGGGCGGCGGCCTGATGGCTGTCGGCACCCGGCTGATGGCGCTTGGCCTGAGCATGGGTGAAATTCAGAACGTCGCGCGTGAACTTTTCAGGTTCGGCCGCGACAAAATCGGAGCGGATCAAATGGGCGAGATCATCTCGGGGACGCCGGGCCTCAGCCAGTTTGCCTGAAGCACTTTCCCAACTCTCCTGCGCGCGCTCCCTTCTACCAGTTACCTGCATACGAGTATCATGACATATCCCCTCTCCGAGATCGAAGGCCTGTCCGCCTATTGCGCCACCAAACTGAAATCGCAGGGTATCCGCACGACCGACGCACTGCTTGAAGCCGCCCGCACCGTCAAGGGACGCAAGGCGCTCGCCGCCAAGACCGGGATCAGCGAACAACAATTGCTCGAATGGGCCAACATCTCCGACTACATGCGGATTCCCGGTATGGGCAAGGCGAAGGTCGGACTGGTCCGCGCCGCCGGCGTCACCACCGTGCGGGAGCTCGCGCAGCGCAACCCGTCGCGGCTGGCGCAGAGCATGAAGGACGCCAATGTCCGGCGTAAGCTCGTCCGCGTGATGCCCTCAGAAAAGTCAGTCGAGCTGCTGATTGAGCAGGCACGCAAGCTGCCGCTCAAGATCACCTATTAGCATCACTATTAGCCTCGCTTAACCGCACCCGCGGTCGCCGGCGCCACGCATCGCTGCGGCACCTTGACTTGCCGCTGCGGTCAGCGCAAAGCCTGCGCATGATGGCAATCAGGCCCATAGCATCGGCGGTGACCGGCCCGGCCGTATCAGCGGTGCTGCCGGCGCTGCTGTCGAGGCCCTATCCGGCGGTGATGGGTATCCTGAACGTGACGCCGGACTCGTTCTCCGACGGCGGCCAGTTCATCGCGCCCGAACAGGCGCTGGCTCAGGCCCGCAGGCTGATCGCCGAGGGCGCCGACATCATCGACATCGGCGCGGAATCGACCCGTCCCTACGGCTCGCAACCGGTCACCGCCGAGGCCGAAATGGCGCGGCTGAAGCCGGTGCTGGCCGAGGTGGTCGCGCTCGGCGTGCCGGTCTCGATCGACAGCATGAAGTCGGAGGTCGTGGCCTGGGCGCTCGACCAGGGTGCCGGAATCGCCAATGACGTCTGGGGCCTGCAGCGCGATGCCGGCATGGCGCCGCTCGTCGCCGCACGCGGCGTGCCCGTGATCATCATGCACAATCGCGAGCAGGCCGATCCGGCGATCGACATCATGCAGGACATCACGGCCTTCTTTGAGCGCTCGCTCGAGATCGCGGCACGCGCCGGCATTGCGCCCGACCGGATCGTGCTCGATCCCGGCATCGGCTTCGGCAAGACGCCGGAGCAGAGCATGATCGCGCTGGCGCGGCTTTCCGAGCTCAGCTCGTTCCGCCTGCCGGTGCTGGTCGGCGCCTCGCGCAAGCGCTTCATCAGCACGGTCGCGGCCTCGGAGCCGCAACAACGGATCGGCGGCTCGATCGCGGCGCATCTGATTGCCGCGCGGAATGGCGCCCGCATCATCCGAGCGCACGACGTCGCGGAAACCGTTCAGGCGCTGCGGGTGGCCGCGGCAATCGAGGGACAGCAATGACCGACACGATCTTCATCACCGGGATCGTCATCCATGCCCGTCATGGCGTGATGGAACATGAGACCGAAGTCGGGCAGCGCTTCGTCATCGACCTCGAGCTCTATACCGACCTCTCGGAATCCTCGCGTACCGACCGCCTCTCCGACACGGTGTCCTATTCCAACGTGGTGGCGACCGCGACATCGGCATTCAAGAACACCAACTACAAGCTGCTGGAGCGCGCCGCCGGCGCGGTGGCCGATGACATCCTGACCACCTTCCCGCGCGTCAGGGCGGTCAAGGTCACCGTGCACAAGCCGCATGCGCCGATCGCCGCGATCTTCGACGATGTCGGCGTGGTGCTCACGCGCTCGCGGCATCCGGCGTCCCAGAGTTGAGCGCCCAAGGTTGAACGCTGATGGCTGACGTCCTGATCGCACTCGGCGGCAATGTCGGCGACGTCCGCACGACGTTTCGCAAGGCGATCGCCAATATCTGCGGCATGACGCAGGCCGCGCTCGTGGCGCGCTCGTCGGACTATTCAACGCCGCCCTGGGGTGACGCGCAGCAAGACAGCTTCATCAATGCCTGTATCGAGATCGACACCAGCCTCGATCCGCACGCGCTGCTGTTCACGCTGCACAAGATCGAGAGCAAATTCGGCCGCGACCGCAAGAACGAGCAGCGCTGGGGACCGCGCACCCTCGACCTCGACCTGATCGCCTATGACGACGTCACACTCGACAAGCCGGAACTGACGCTGCCGCACCCGCGTTTGTTCGAGCGCGCCTTCGTGCTGGTGCCGCTGGCCGAGATCGTTCCCGACCGCGTCATCGCCGGGCGCCGCGTCGCGGATGCGCTGGCTGGGGTCTCGACGGACGGTATTTTCCGTCTAGCGGACCTCGATTAAAAGCCGCACGACCTCAAACAACCGTTTGGCTTGGCCGCCCGCCCGTGGCAATTTCCGGCCAAATCAAGGGACCCCGTCGCGGGGCCGATGAAGGGCGATTTGGGCGGATGACGACCTCGACTGACGATTTGACTCTGGCTTCGGATTTTGCACCTGCGACCTATGACGACTGGCGCAAGCTGGTCGACGGCGTGCTGAAGGGCGCGCCGTTCGACAAGCTGGTCGGCAAGACCTATGATGGCCTGAGGATCGATCCGATCTATCGCCGCGCGACCAACTCAAGCCCGCTTCCCGGCCGCGCCGCCGCAACCCCCTGGCAGATCCTGCAACGGGTCGATCATCCCGACGCCGCAGCGGCCAATGCGCAGGCGCTGGAGGATCTCGAGAACGGAGCAACCGGCCTCGAATTCGAGTTCCCCGGCGGTCCCGGCGCGCGCGGATTCGGCCTCGCCGACGCCAGCAAGAAGACGCTGGCGCGGGCCTGCGGCGGCGTCCATCTCGATGCCGGCATCATGATCGCGCTCAACCCGGTGATCGGACGCGAGAACGCCGGCGAGACGTTTGCCGAGATGGTCGAGGCCCGCAAGCTCGATCCGGCCAAGCTCGACCTGCATTTCAATTATCAGGCGCTCGGCACGATTGCCGTGCGCGGTGCGGCGGCAGCCAGCTGGACCGACTACGCAAAGCCGTTCGGCCAGGTCGTCAACGGCCTGATCAAGCGCGGCTTCAAGGGGCCGTTCGTGCTGGCCGATGGCCGGCCGGTGCACGATGCCGGCGGATCAGAGGTGCAGGAACTCGCCTTCACGCTTGCGACCGCGCTCGCCTATCTGCGCATGCTGGAAGCCGCAGGGCTCGATCTCGATGCGGCGCGCGCAGCCGTCTCATTCCGGCTCAGCGCCGATGCCGACCAGTTCCTGACGATGGCGAAATTCCGCGCGCTGCGCCGCCTGTGGGCAAGGATCGAAGAGGCCTGCGGCCTTATGCCGAAGCCGATCTTCGTCAATGCGCAGACCGCCTGGCGGATGCTGACCCAGCGCGACCCCAACGTGAACATGCTGCGCGCGACGATCGCGACCTTTGCCGCCGGGCTCGGCGGCGCCAATGCGATCACCGTGCTGCCGCATACGCTGGCGCTCGGGCTGCCGGACGATTTCGCCCGCCGCGTCGCGCGCAACACGCAGCTCGTGCTGCTCGAGGAGTCCAACCTTGCCAAGGTCTCCGATCCCGCGGCAGGTGCCGGCGGCATCGAGACGTTGACCTCGCAGCTTTGCGAGGCGGCGTGGACGCTGTTCCAGGAGATCGAGAAGGCCGGCGGCGTCTTCACCGCGCTCGAGCAGGGGCTGCTGCAAAACAAGGTCGCCGCGACGCGGGCGCAGCGCGAAGCCAACGTGGCGAAGCGGCGCGACGTGCTGACCGGCGCCAGCGAATTTCCGAACCTGCACGAGGCCAACCTTGCAGTCCTGGATGTGAAGCCGGCCGCGCCGGTGTCCACCGCCGGTGCCAAGGTCAGCTTCGATGCCCTTGCGCCGATGCGGCTCGCCGAACCGTTCGAGGCGCTGCGCGACAAGTCCGACGCCGCGCTGAAGGCCCGTGGCGCGCGGCCAAAAATCTTCCTCGCAAATCTGGGCACGCCGGCGGATTTCACGGCCCGCGCCACATTTGCAAAAAGCTTCTTCGAGACCGGCGGAATCGAAGCCATCGACAGCGAGGGCTTTGCCGACGCGGCAGCGCTTGCCGCGGCCTTCGAGGCCTCGGGCGCCGCGATGGCGTGCATTTGTTCCTCGGATAAAGTCTATGCCGTCAGGGCGGTTGAGGCCGCCAAGGCCCTTCACGGCGCCGGAGCAAGGCATATCTATCTGGCAGGGCGGCCCGGCGACCAGGAAGCGGCGCTGCGGGCGGCCGGCATCGGTGAGTTCGTCTTCGCCGGCGGTGATGCGCTGGCGACATTGCGCGACGCCTATCGGCGGATGGAGCAGGCATGACGGCAGAGACACCAGCGAAACCCGTTCTGACCGGCGGTTGCCAGTGCGGCGCCGTGCGCTTTGCGGTGTCCGCGGCACCGAACCGCGTCAGCATCTGTCACTGCCGGATGTGCCAAAAGGCCTCCGGTGCGCCGTTTGCCTCATTCGCCGACATCAACAAAGAGGATTTCGCCTGGACCCGGGGCAAGCCGGCGGCGTTCAAATCCTCCTCGATCGCCGAGCGCGACTTCTGTGCCGCCTGCGGCACGCCGCTCAGCTTCCGGCGGATCGACGGTCCCCGTATCGAGATCATGACCGGTGCCTTCGACCGGCCCGACCGGGTGATCCCAACGCAGCAATTCGGAACCGAGTCCCGCCAAGGCTGGGTGGTCGGCATCGCCAATCTGCCGAGCCAGACCACGATGCAGAATTACGGACCGGAGAAGATGGCGACCATCGTCAGCCATCAGCATCCGGACCATGACTAAGGAAGCCAAGGAATGACCCGCATTCCCAATTTCGCCGATGTCGCCTTCCAGCCCGTTGTCACGGCGATGCCGGCCGCGAGCGCCGAGCCGTGGCTGACGCCCGAGGGCATCCCGGTGAAGTCCGTCTACGGCGAGGCCGATCTCGAAGGCATCGATTTCCTCGAGACCTGGCCCGGCATCGCGCCCTATCTGCGCGGCCCCTATCCGACCATGTATGTCAATCAGCCCTGGACCATCCGGCAATATGCCGGCTTCTCCACGGCGGAGGATTCCAACGCCTTCTATCGCCGCAACCTCGCAGCCGGACAGAAAGGCCTGTCGGTCGCGTTCGACCTCGCCACCCACCGCGGCTATGACTCGGATCATCCGCGCGTCTCCGGCGACGTCGGCATGGCCGGCGTCGCGATCGATTCCATTTACGACATGCGCACGCTGTTCGCCGGCATCCCGCTCGACCAGATGAGCGTGTCGATGACCATGAACGGCGCGGTGCTGCCGATCCTTGCGCTGTTCGTCGCCGCCGCCGAGGAACAGGGCGTGCCGCCGGAGAAGCTGTCGGGCACCATTCAGAACGACATTCTGAAAGAGTTCATGGTGCGCAACACCTATATCTATCCGCCCGCGCCCTCGATGCGGATCATCTCCGACATCTTCGCCTACACCTCGCAGCGGATGCCGAAATACAATTCCATTTCTATTTCCGGCTATCACATGCAGGAGGCCGGCGCGACGCAGGATCTCGAGCTCGCCTATACGCTGGCCGATGGCGTCGAATACCTGCGCGCCGGGCTTGCCGCGGGCCTCGACGTCGACCGCTTCGCGCCGCGGCTGTCGTTCTTCTGGGCGATCGGCATGAACTTCTTCATGGAAGTCGCCAAGATGCGCGCCGCGCGGCTGTTGTGGGCCAAGCTGCTGAAGCAATTCAACCCGAAGGACCCGCGCTCGCTCAGCTTGCGCACGCATTGCCAGACCTCGGGCTGGTCGCTGACCGCGCAGGACGTATTCAACAACGTGATGCGCACCACGATCGAGGCGATGGCGGCGACGCAAGGCCACACCCAGTCGCTGCACACCAACGCGCTCGACGAGGCGCTAGCCCTGCCGACCGATTTCTCGGCGCGCATTGCCCGCAACACGCAGCTGTTCCTGCAGCAGGAGAGCGGCACCAACCGCATCATCGATCCCTGGGGCGGCTCCTATTATGTCGAGCGGCTGACCCGGGATCTGGCGGCCAAGGCCTGGGGTCACATCCAGGAGGTGGAGGAACTCGGCGGCATGGCCAAGGCGATCGAGGCCGGCGTGCCGAAGCTGCGGATCGAGGAAGCCTCTGCCAAAACCCAGGCGCGGATCGATGCCGGCCGCCAGGCGGTGATCGGCGTCAACAAGTTCAAGCCGGAGAACGAGAGGCCGATCGACGTGCTGAAGGTGGAGAACTCCACCGTGCGGCGGCTGCAGATCGACAAGCTGGCGCGGCTCAGGAAGGAGCGCAACCAGAAGGACGTCGATGCGGCGCTGGCCGCACTGACCCGCTCGGCGGGTGAAGGCAACGGCAATCTTCTGGCGCTCGCGATCGACGCCGCGCGCGCCAAGGCCACCGTCGGCGAAATTTCAGACGCCCTGGAAAACGTGTTCGGCCGCCACCGCGCCGAGATCAAGTCCATCACCGGCGTCTACAAGCGAGAGGCAGCGGCCATGTCCAACAAGGTCGAAAAGGTGCAGGCGCTGATCGACGCCTTCGAAGAGGCCGAAGGTCGCCGCCCGCGCATCCTGGTGGCAAAAATCGGCCAGGACGGCCATGACCGCGGCCAGAAGGTGATCGCATCGGCCTTCGCCGATGTCGGCTTCGACGTCGATATCGGGCCGCTGTTCGCAACCGCCGACGAAGCCGCGCGGCAGGCGGTCGAGAACGACGTTCACATTCTCGGCGTCTCCTCGCTCGCCGCAGCGCATCTCACCGCGGTGCCGGAATTGAAGGCCGCGCTGAAGAAGCACGGCCGCGAGGACATCATGATCATCATCGGCGGCGTGGTGCCGCCGCAGGATTACGATGCGCTCTATGCCGCGGGCGCCGAGGCGATCTTCCCGCCGGGCACCGTGATCTCCGACGCCGCCGAGGAGCTGATCCACAAGCTCAACGCCCGGCTCGGCCATAGCGCGGCGGCGGCGGAGTAGCGCGACCGTATCCCTTCCCCGTCAGGAGTTCTCCATGCGCGCCGCTCGCTCGATGACGCCTGTCCGCATCATGGGCCTTGCCGGCCTGCTGGCTTGCCTCTGCCTTCCGGCACGCGCCGCCGATCAAAAGCCCGACGCCACCATCAAGAACGCGAGCATCGAGGCCGATGTCTATCTCGACGACAAGATCAAGGCTGATCCGGCGCTGGCGACCGACTGCCTCGCCGAGGGCCGGAAGTGGATCGACAAGAACGCCGCGGAGGCGGCTTCCGCGCGCAAGGACGAGCCTGAGCTTTTCAAAGACCGTGGCGGCTATTCATTCGAGCGCAAATATTCCGTGCGCTCCGTCGTCGACGGCCGCTATGTGAGCGTGCTGCGCGACGACTACATGGACACGCTCGGCGCGCATCCGAACTCCGACGTCAACACCATCCTGTGGGATGCGACGGCGAAGAAGCGCATCAGCATCCGTCCCTTCTTCACCGAGACAGCCGACAACGGCCCAACCTTGACGGCGATGCGCAAGGCCGTCATCAGCGCATTGAATGCCGAGAAGAAGCGGCGCGGCGCCGGCGAGACCACAACCGCCGAGTGGTACAAGGAGCTGAAGCCGACCCTGCTCAAGATCGGCGCGGTCACGCTGGCGCCGTCGACCGAAGCCGACAAGAGCTCCGGCCTCACCTTTCACTACCCGCCCTACGCCGTCGGCCCCTATGCCGAAGGCCAGTATGTCGTCTTCGTGCCCTGGGAGACGCTGAAGCCGTATCTGACGGCGGAAGGCGCGAAGATCTTCGGCGGCACGCGGCCGAAGAGCGACGCGGACGATCAGCCGCAATAGCTGCTTCAGCGGGCCTCAGCCTGGCTGACGCGCCAGCGCTCTGATCAGGGAGCCGGTCCAGTCCGGAATCCAGGCCTGGAACTGGCTGTGCCAGCGATCGGCATCGCCGGGCACGGTGTCGAGCTTGACCGACCATTCGATGAAGGTGCGGTTGCCTTCGACGACCGGCAGCAGGTGCATCGTGCCCTCGTAATGGGTCGGCTGCGGCGTTTCCGAACCGGCATCCGCCAGGAACGGCAACGGCTCGATGCTGGCATAGGTCAGCGAATGCTGCGTGTCCGAGTGGCCGGCAAGGCGTTGCCTGACCCAGAGCCCAAGATAGCAGAAGCGCCTGACAGCACCGATCTGGTCGCCGCGCTTGTCGTCCTCGATCACGCTTTCGCTGACGCCCTCGATATAGGCCGGGTAATTGTTGAAGTCGCGGATCAGCGACCACACGGTATCGAGCGGATGCTCGAGGACGGTGCTGTAATAGGCTCGGGTCATGGCAGGCTCCGGATGTTGGTCCGCAATGATGCGGAACGGGTCCTGATCAACCGCATGGCGGCGGGCGCGCCCACCCGATTTCCGATCTCGCGATTGACCGGGGACGAGTGCGGACTCCGCCCTCGCCTGCAACCGGCAGCCGTTGTAAACCAAGGCCATGACCTCGCCGAAGCCCGCCTCTCCCGACATCCACGCCCTCGCCAAGCAGCTCCGCGCCGGCCACCGCGCCGCGCTGGCGCGGGCGATCACGCTGGTCGAGAGCCGGCGCGGCGATCATCAGGCGGCGGCGCGCGAGCTGGTGCAAGCGCTGCTGCCCGACACCGGCAAGGCGCTGCGGGTCGGCATCACCGGCTCGCCCGGCGTCGGCAAGTCGACCACCATCGATGCGCTCGGCATGTTCCTGATCGAGCGCGGCCACAAGGTCGCGGTGCTGGCGGTCGATCCCTCCTCGGCGCGCACCGGCGGCTCGATCCTCGGCGACAAGACCCGGATGGCACGGCTCGCCGTCTCCGACCAGGCCTTCATCCGCCCTTCGCCGTCCTCGGGCACGCTCGGCGGCGTCGCGGCGAAGACCCGCGAGGCGATGCTGTTGTGCGAGGCCGCCGGCTTCGACGTGGTGCTGGTCGAGACCGTCGGCATCGGCCAGTCCGAGACCGCTGTTTGCGACATGACCGACTTTTTCCTGGCGCTGATGCTGCCGGGCGCCGGCGACGAGCTGCAAGGCATCAAGAAGGGCCTCGTCGAGCTCGCCGACATGATCGCGATCAACAAGGCCGACGGCGACAACCTCAAGCGCGCCAACCTCGCCGCCGCCGACTATCGCAGCGCGCTGCACATCCTGGCGCCGCGCTCCGAGCACTGGCATCCCCCGGTCGAGACTTATTCCGCACTGACCGGCGCCGGGCTCGACCGGCTGTGGCAGAAGATCCTCGATCACCGCACCGCGATGAACGCCTCGGGCGAATTCGAAGCCCGCCGCCGCGAGCAGCAGGTGAAGTGGATGTGGTCGATGCTGGAAAGCCGGATGATGGCGCGGTTGCGCTCGGACGCTGCGATCCGCGCCAAGGTCAAGAAGATGGAGGCCGAGGTCGCCGGCGGCCGCATCTCGCCCGCGGTCGCCGCCGAGCAGATCGCGGAGATACTGCATTGAGCGGCAAACTGCGCATCCTCGTCACCGGCTTCGGGCCGTTCCCGGGTGCGCCGTTCAACCCGACCATGCCGCTCGTCAAGCGCCTCACCGGGTTGCGCCGGCCGGCTTTCGACAACGTCGCGCTGACGAGCCACATCTTCGACGTCACCTACGCGGCCATCGATCGCGAATTGCCCGAGCTGATCGCACGACATCGCCCGCAGGCGCTGTTGATGTTCGGCCTCGCCCGCCGCAGCGCACATCTGCGGATCGAAAGCCGCGCCCGCAATGCGGTGACGACGCGCTTTCCCGATGCCGGCCGCCAGCATGCGCGCCAGGGATCGATCGAGAGCGGCGCCGATGCGAAGGTGTTCGGGCCGCACAGCGAAAAGCTGCGGCGCGCCGCGCTGGCCACCGGCATCGATGCACGAACGTCGCGCGATGCCGGCAGCTATCTCTGCAATTATCTGAGCTGGCACGCGATCGAGGTCGTCAACGGCAACAACGGTCTGCCCCTCGCGCAATTCGTCCACGTTCCGCCGCTCGCCCGTGACGGCACGGCCGCGTCTGGCAAATCATCCATCACGCTGGAAGCGCTGGTCGATGCCGGCGAAGCCATGCTGCTGGAGCTGGTAAAACTGGCCCGGCAGGCCGCGCGCGCGTGAGCGACCCGGATTGGACAATGTCGTCACGAACCGGGACCCTGCGCATCTGGGCGTCGCTTGAGCTTTCTCATTCTCGGGCCATTAAAATCTCAAGCGGCGGCATTACCGGATCTGTCCTGCATGGAAACTGCGATAGACGGGTATGCCCCGCCCGCAGCCTCTATGCAAAGCTTGACAGTCTCCCCCGGGCCCGCTGCTACCAGATCGGCTTTCGCGTTGCCCCGCAACACTTCCAGCGCGGCTGGATCGACGTCCTTGGCCCAACAGCCCAGGATTATGATTGCCTTGGGCAGCTTTCGCCGTAAGCGCCGAACCGAATACCGCATATGCGCTGGTCCGCTCGAATCGAGATAGACCAGGCAAGCGATCACAACACCGGTACCATCAAGTCGGAAGACGTTTGCGCTCGACAGCGCGTCCGCGCCTTCAACCCGCGCTGAGAGACCGTGTGCGGTCGAAAGCTGAGCGAGCATGATCGCACCCGCTTCATCGATGAGACTGCGCCCAGCCAGGCAAAGAACGGGGTGCTCGCCGAGCCAATCGGGCGGCAGGCTTTCCTTACTAACAATGGGTAGGTTTTCGTGCACCGCATTTTCCGCGACGCTTTCGACTGCGGACGAGGCTTCCGCATCGGTGGTTAAATGAACCGTTGTCAGCGCTCTCTCATCCTGATCGGCTACGTCGCCCGCAAACTCCGTGACGGCATCTCGGAGCTTCTCGAGACGCTCCGGGTCCAGCGCTCCGCGCGCGGCATCGATTTGCGCCAGTTGCAAACCCTTCAAGGCGACCTCGTCATAGTATGAGGCCAGAGAACGTTCTTTCAGGAATTGTTCGGCCTTTTCGGCGGCCTCCGCCGGGTCACCGGCCAGCATGCGCTGATAGAAGATTTCAGGCGGCGAAAGGGCCGGGCGGTCCCCGAACATGACGTCAAGAAATTCCAAACGCTCTACATGGCGCCCAAGCACGACAAGGCATACCGTCAAAGGCGTCGCGAGGACGAGCCCAATGGGTCCCCAAAGTGCGGTCCAGAACGTCGCCGCCGCAACCACGGCAACGGGAGAGAGCCCTGTACTGTGGCCATAGACCATCGGCTCGATGACATGGCCGACGACTGGCTCGACAGTAAAAAAGAGCGCGAGCGTCCATAGCAGCATGGACCAGCCAGGATCGACAGCTACTGCCAGGGCAAGCGGGAACGCGGCCGCGATGACGGCGCCGATATAAGGCACGAAACGAAGGACTGCCGCCAGAATGCCCCAAAGGATCGCGCTGGGTGTCCCTATGAGCCACAAGCCCAACCCAATCACCACGCCGAATGCGCTGTTTAGAATGAGCTGGGTCAGGAACAGCCGGCTAAGGCGTATCGCCGCATCGTCCAGCGCCGCCGTGGTTCGTTGCAGGTCATAGGAGCCAGCCAGCCGAATGAGGCGATTACGGAGATCCTCGCGTTGAAGAAGTATAAAGATCACGAAGATGATGATGATGCCGGTTGTTGCGAGAGGATGAATAAGCGGAGAGATCAAGGTCCGCAGGTTCTCCAGTGCACCGGGATCGGGCTGGCGTACTTCCACCGGAACGGGGGCTTGCGAGGCACCAGGATTGACAATTGAGGAGCTTAGCCCCCGCGCCGACGCAGGCTCTTTCGGCCTATCGATCTCCTTACTGAGATCTTTCAACATGTCGGAGGCGCGTTCAAGCGTCCCTCTGCCGGCCCTGGTATCCCGAAACGACTGGATCTTTTCGCTGATCGTCGATTGATAGCGCGGTAGATCTCCGGCGAGCTGCGCCAATTGCGTAGCGAGAAGGCTTCCCATCGCAAAAATGAGTGCGAAGGCGAGCAGAGCTACACTCACGACCGCCAATCCGCGCGGTACATGGATGCGCTGCAGTATCAAGACCACCGGTGCCAAGACAAAGCTGAGAAGAATTGCCAATGCGATTGGCACGAAGATTTCGCGCCCGAAATAGAGCATCGCAACAATTATGACAGCCAGGATCGCAACAGCCACCGTGCCGAACAAGGCCACAAGCTCTTCAGTCGTACGTGCTTTGAACGGCTGCCTGGTCACAGGCATCATCTGCTGGCCCAGCTTCGGTTGTTACGGAATGATTTGACGAATGGGCGTTCGAGCGCGGCATTCGTATTGCCTAAAGTACATGAGCAACGTGCCCGGTAGCCTTATTGGTCGACAAACGAAAAGGCCGTCTCGAAAGACGGCCCATGGTTGTTATTCGACAATCTCGACGATCCGGCGTGTTCGCGGTTCGACTAACACGGTGCGACCATTCACCACCGTATAGCGATAATCACGGGCGCCATACTCGGGCGGTACATCATAGTAGGTAACGCCCTCTTCGGGAAGAACCGCTCCAACTCTTACATCTTCGCGATACTGGTATGATGGACGCCTCTGTTCGACAACGTAAGAATGAAAGCGAGGACGCTGATCAACACCAAGGACTCCCTCTACGCCACCAACGACGCCGCCGACGACTGCACCGACCGGGCCCGCCGCTCGATCACCATCCCGCGCTCCGCGCTCGACGCCTCCAGGGACACCCTGGGCCTGGGCCGCAACGGGAATTAGGAGTGCGACAGCGATAGCGGCAGCTCCGACAGAACGGCAGATCATGACAACTCCTACGGTGGGGATTGGTGCGGGAACAAGTGCCAGACCGGCAATCGGTTCCTATAGATTGTCTTGGACGTACACGTAGACGCGACAACCATCCGGTCGTGCTTTGAAACTCGGAGGCGGACGGCGCCTGATGCACTCGATCTCTTGCGACTTGCAGATCGCCCGGCTTGCGCCTCGCAAAGGAGGCACGTCCGCGCGATCATGAGAATCGTCACGCGGCTGCCGCGACGGAGCTGAGCGGCACGTCCAGCGAGTATGTGAATCCCGACGTTTCGTAGGCAAGTTTCACTTGGCCGTTCAATTGCTGGCCGAGAGATTTCATCATGCGAGTGCCGAAGCTTTGCCGGGTCGGCAACTCGACGGCCGGACCACCACTTTCAGTCCAGGCAAGGTTAAGTCGTTGTTTGGGTTTATCTATCGTCCACGCGATTTCCACGCGACCGGCAGGGACCGAAAGCGCGCCAAACTTGGTCGTATTCGTGCAGAGTTCATTGAAAGTCATTGCAAGTGCAATGACCGCTCCTGAGGTAATTCTGAGATCGGGCCCATTGAAGTGAAAGCGCCTGGACCCTTGGCTGTCATATGGCTCGGTTGCGTTGCTAAACGTGTGGGTAAGACTGGCGCTGGCCCAACTGACCTGCATCAGCAGGTCGTGCGCCCGTCCCAATGCGACCAGCCGGCCCTCCATGGCCTTCTGCCCGGCCTCAATACTCGGCGCTGTACGGAAGCTCTGAGACGCGATCGCGCTTACGGTCGCAAGCGTGTTCTTGATCCGATGATGAAGTTCTCCAAGAATAAGCTGCTGCAACCTTTCCGCGGCTTCGCGCTCCTTGGCGTCGATCCCGGCCTGGGCAAGAAACGTCGCAGCATCGACGCCGGCTTGCTCAAGCAATAGCCGGAGGCTATCGTTCTCTGCCAGCAAAGCGAGTTCCTGGTCGGTGCGTGACGACGGCGTAACCGACCCTACGGGCAACGCGCCTGTCCCCGGAACGATCGTCAGCGCACCCGCGCCCACCATGGCCTGCAACTCCGTGATGATTTGGTCGACGGCCAGCGGTTTGCCGAAGAACTGACTGTTAGTCGGCCTTTCCGCATCAGACGGCTTCACTTGTCCGGAGACCAAGATGATCTTGATGGAGGGCCAGCGGTCGTGGACCGCATGGGCGAGCATCAAGCCGTCGATGCTGCCCGGCATTTGAATGTCGGTAAAAAGCAGGGAAATGTCCGACCGAGATTCAAGAATCGAAATTGCCTGATCAGCATTGACCGCTTCGATGGAGTTGAACCCCGCGTCCTCCACGATGTCGACCGCGCGCATGCGCAGTATCATCTCGTCTTCGACGACCAAGACGTTCGGTACCGGCGTTAAATCTGTCGACACGATGGGCCTCGCTCGCCAAGCAACCGATCAACCGATCGGCCCCTCGCGAAGTTGTCTAAATTTGCCAAAGGCGAAAACGAACCTCACCGACCGCTGGAAGACGGAAGCCGTTGCTGCGACCTTCTGGGCGATATCGAGTTCTTCGTATCGCCGAAAGGCTGCGCAACAGGCCAACTAGCGGCGCGCGGTCACAACGCGAGCTTCTGAAATCTTGGCGGTTGAACCTGACATTCGCAAGCACACGGAGGCGAAATCCGGCCAAATCTGGATTGAACAATTGGGGCCACGCGTCCGGACTTCAAGACGGTCGCTCTTGCCTAGCACCGTAATTTCGCTTGCTTCCACGCTGGGAGCAAAACCAGGTAACGATACCACCGAAGCTCCAAGGAGTGCGAGTACTGCAAGAGCTGAAAGAGTTTTGACCATTTGGGGCTGCTGACTTGTTGTCGCAATCCCATGCGAAGGGACCACGTCAACAACAGCCCGAGGGAGATAGGGTTCCCCGACAGCAACTTGAATTTGTGAAATAATGCGGCTTCGGATTCGAGCTCAGAACCGGCAATACTCTGCTGCGCAGCCCCTAACAGCCAACATATGCGTCCTATGGTCCACGCCTGATTCTTTCGATGCGCCTCGTCATTTCTGATTATCCGAAATTACTTTGACACCCGCCCCAAATCAAGCCGATGAATCCGCTGTCTCGCCCCGGCAAGAGGGGAGAAACACGAACGTGCGGCGGGATGGCCGGCTTTCCCTGCGCCCTCTTGAAGGAGAGGGCGCAACGAAGCGCAAAGCTCGGACAAAACAAGTCGCGAGAATTCGGAACTGTACCCCCATCCTCAGCCGTCGTCGCCCGACACTGAGCTGTTTGACAACGCGAATCGGCTGCACCGGGGGTTAACCCTACTGCCAACAATCGCCCGGCTGCGTCGGCGTGTTCACCATGCCGCGCCGAATTTCGCGCTACCACTCGGGCGCGAACGTCACCGCTCGCGAATGTTTGCGAGGGCTGTGCCCATGGACGTCAACCGCCGCCATCTGATCGGAGCCTCCGCCGCCGGCGTCGCCGGTGCGCTTGCGATGTCGCCGGATGCGGCGCGCGCCGCGCAATCTGCCGGCTCGCTCGGCCGCGACGTCACGCAATATGGCGTCCGTCCCGGCAGCCCCGACGACCAGACCCGCAATTTGCAGCGCGCGATCGATGATGCCGCGCGCGCGCAGGTGCCGCTGGCCTTCCCGCCCGGTGTCTATCGCACCGGCCTGTTGCGGCTTGCGCCCGGGAGCCAGCTGATCGGCGTCCGCGGCGCCAGCCGGCTCGTGTTCAACGGCGGCGCCTCGCTGCTGGAGGGCGAAGGCGCCGGCGGCATCGTCCTGATGGGCCTTAGCTTCGACGGCGGCAACGTTCCGCTGCCGGCGCGGCGCGGCCTCGTGCATTGCCTGTCCTGCCACGACATCCGCATCACCGATTGCCAGTTCACCGGCAGCGGCGGCTGCGGCATCTGGTTCGAGCAGATGTCGGGCGACGTCAGCAACAACATCTTCACCAGCATCGCGTCGACGGCGCTGGTGTCGTTCGACGCACTGGGCCTCATCGTCTCGCGCAACACCATCAAGGGCACCAACGATAACGGCATCGAGATCCTGCGCACCGCGATCGGCGACGACGGCTCGATCGTCGCCGACAACCGCATCGAGGACATCAAGGCCGGTCCCGGCGGCTCCGGGCAGTACGGCAACGCCATCAACGCCTTCCGCGCCGGCAACGTGATCGTGCGCGGCAACCGCATCAGCAATTGCGACTTCTCGGCGGTGCGCGGCAATTCGGCCTCCAACATCCACATCACCGACAACAGCGTCAGCAATGTCCGCGAGGTCGCGCTCTATTCGGAGTTCGCGTTTGAGGCCGCGGTCATCGCCAACAACACCGTCGACGGCGCCGCGATCGGCGTCTCCGTGTGCAATTTCAACGAAGGCGGCCGCATCGCGGTGGTCCAGGGCAATATCATCCGCAACCTGCTGCCGAAGCGCCCGATCGGCACCGACCCGAACGACAGCGCCGGCATCGGCATCTATGTCGAGGCGGACAGCGCCGTCACCGGCAATGTGATCGAGAACGCACCGACCTTCGGCATCGTCGCCGGCTGGGGTAAGTATCTGCGCGACGTCGCGATCTCAGGCAATGTCGTGCGCAAGGCGTTCGTCGGCATCGGCGTCTCGGTGGTGCCGGGCGCCGGCACCGCGCTGATCAACAACAACATGATCTCGGAAACCCCGCGCGGCGCGGTGGTCGGGCTCGATCACGCTCGCCCGATCACGACCGACCTGTCAGTGGGCGGCGCCCAGCAATATGCGCAGCTGGTGGTCGGCGCGAACGCGGTGCGGCGCTAACCTTCGGCCTACAGCGCGTTGCGTAGCAGCGGATAGCGCCGCTGGATGGTGTCGAGATCGAGCACCGGCGGCGGCATGACCGGAGGGGGCATCTCCAGCGGCGGTGCGTCGGCCACAACGGGCGGCTGCTCCAGGACCTCGGCCGCTGTTTCCATCGCGGCCGCGACCGCAGTCATCGCGGCCTCGGCCAATGTCGCCGTCTCCGAGCGGCGCTGCTGCGCCGACGAAAGATCGCGCAGCGGCGGTAGTTTCGACTTGCCGCGTCCGAGCCAGGACAGATCGATCGGCGAATTGTCGAGCGAGGCTTCTCGGGTCAGCAATTCCCGCCAGATATCGACCGCGGCCCGTGCTTCCCTGATGTTCTCGAGAAAGGCCTGCTCGCTGTGATAGCGGCGCCAGCGTCCGGTTTCGAACAGCTCGTTGAGGTGCTCCAGCCTTTGCTCGGCAAGGTTGCACCAGCGTGCAACGATCTCCTGGCCTCTGGCCACGTCGGTCCGATGTGTCATTCAACTTGCCCGCAGGGAAAGAAACGGACGCAGACGCAACCGAACCGAATCAACTGGACGTGACACTGATATTCTGTGGAAAAGGTAAATAAAGTCTAACTAAATTCTTAATCGCGGACAGGCGATGAAGGAAGTCCGCTCGACTAAGGAGTTCCTGCCCTAACCATCGTCAAGTCATCGACTTGCATGGTGGCGATGCGCGCCGCTCCCGATCGCTGCGCAGCCGAACGATCCACAGCAAACAGCCGCGGCCGTCGCGCGCATCCTGCCGCGATCACGCAGCGCGATCGCGTCCGGCCAGTCCGTCATGCGAGGTAGCCCCCAAAATGAAAGACCCGTCCGGGGGGACAACCGGACGGGTCAAAGCCATATGGGCGCTTGGGGTGGATGGGCGCTCGCGCCTGATACAGCCGGGGAGGGATAAACCGCTCCCACACACATAAGTCGTGAGAGGACGGCGGACGTTCAAATCGCCGGCGATTTTTTTAACCTTTTCGCCGCCCGGTTCCATCGCACCGTTGCAGGCTTTCAGCACCGAAAATCACTGCGCAGCACGGTGTTTTGCGGCTGAATCGTCCGCTGCGATGGACGGCGCGGGTTCATTCAATGCGCGGCTCACGGAAGTGTTATTGCGGTCCGCTGCAGTCGCGGGCTGCGACGGCTTGTCCGCGACGGGCGCGCTGGTCGCCGCCATCACCGCGGCAAGCGCATCCGCCTCCCCGGCCCCGAACAGATCGTCACGTCCAGGTGTCCCGAGATCGCGGGCCGTGCCGGTCAGGACCTTCCGTACCTCGGCGGGCTTCAATGCCGGACTGCGCTCCAGCACCAGTGCCGCGATGCCGCTGACGAACGCGGCCGAAAAGGAGGTGCCAGACATCAGCTGGTACTTGCCGTCCGGCACCGGCACGAGGAGATCGGCGCCCGGCGCCGCCAACGCGATGTAGCTGCCGCGGTTCGAGGCGGCCATCAGCCGCTCGCCGGCATCGATGCCGCCGACCGCGATCACATCGGGATTGGCGGCGGGATAGAGCGGCGGCGATTTCGGGCCGGCATTGCCGGCCGCCGCAACGAGCACGACGTCCCGCGCCGCGGCGGCGGCCACGGCGCGCGCGACAAGTGCGTCGTTCGGTCCGGCAAAGCTCATGTTCACGATCTGCGCGCCGTGCGCCACCGCGTAATCGAGGCTCCTGAGGATTACATAGGAGGTGCTCTCGGCGCCGCCGGCGGCCGCACCGAAGGCGCGGATGGCCAGGATGCGTACTTCCGGCGCACTCCCCGTCAGCCGGACGCGGGCCGCGATCATACCGGCGACGGCGGTGCCGTGGGCATGCGGGCCATCCTTGCTGCCGAGCGCATCGAACGTATCCGCGACTGTGTTGGCCAGTTCCGGATGCGCAGCATCAATGCCGGAGTTGATAACGGCGATGGTGACGTTCATCCCCCGCGCCAGCCTGTGCGCCTCGGGCAGATGCAGCTGCGTCTGGGCATATTGCGCCGGATCACTGCCGCCCACCGCCGGCTTCTGGTCCTGCAGCGCGTAACGGTAGTTCGGCTGCACGGAGCGGACGCTGCTGTCGCTTGCGAGGTCGCGGGCCACCGCGTCGGCGGAGCGATGGCCGGCCGTGTGGAACAGGCCTATCGTCGCGCCGAGCAGCGGGATGTTCTGCGAGGCGATCCGCCTCAGGCCATGGCGACGCGCCAGCGCGTCGGTCTGGGTCTCGGTCAATGCGCCGTCGATCTCCGCCACGAACTCGTTCGGCGCGGTTCGCGTGGCCGCCACGTCCTGCGCGCGGATGCTGCCGCCACCGCCGGCCCTGCCCTTCCTCGCTGCGCCCTTGCCGCCACCGTTGACGGATACCAGCCGGCCGGAGCACTGGCGCGTGCCGTCATCATCGCAATCGGCAGAGAAACGGGGGCGTCACGGGCACGGGGCGCCGGCATGCTCGATCGCGGTCCATCGCCGGTCCACGACGTCGCCGGGCCGTGGAGCGGCGCGCGGCCAGCCAGCCCGCCGCCGGCGTTGCCGATGCCGGGATCAACCCGCGGTCCGATGGAAAGCTGCGGCCTGCCGCCGATCGTTGATCGCATGAAATTCTGGGCGTAGGCCGAGCCGGCAACAGACACCAGCAACAACACGGCGGCCGCAATGGCCGCTCTGTTCGTCGATCTGGTCCGGCCGTTGGCGGTCATGGTGACCTCAACTCGGCGCAGGACCGTCAGCCGCCGCTTACGGGGTCTCGACCGCGAGGCTGACGATCTTCTCTTTCTGCAAACGGGCAATCAGCGATGCGACGCCATCCTTGTCCATCGCGCGGAACTGCAATCGGAACATCCCGCCCTTACTGTCGATGATCGCGCCCTGGTAATTGTCGAGCAGCGACGTGATGTCGGCGATCCTGGCATCCGGCGTGAAGCGCACCAACAGCCGCGTCGGCGCCGCCGCCACGCTGGCGCCGAGGTCGCGGGTGATCGGCGCACTGGGTGCGACGGCCGCGCTCGGCGCGCTGAGTTGTTCGGCGGCATCAAGCGAGGCGGTCTGGAACGAGGCCGGCTCGCTGCGCATCAGCACCGCACCGATCACGCCTGCCTGCAACAGGACCACAAGCGCACCGAGGCTGGACGACCAGGCCAGCGTCCGCGGCGACAATTTCGAAAAGAACTCCGTGACGGAGGCCGACACGCGCGCGCCCGCCGACGGCTTGCGCTCCGGCTCGGCATCGATCGCTGCAAACAGCGTCTGCATGGCACGCGCCGAGGGCGCACCGAGGCTCTCGTTGAGGCCGATGGTCTCGGCATATTCCTCGCGGATGACCTCATACTGCCTGGCCAGGTCCGGATCGGAAGCGAGTGCGTCCTCGACGCGGCGCGCGTCACGCGCGTTCAGCGTGCCGGCCGCATGCCAGGGCAGCAGCATCTCGACATCGTCAGGATCTTGACCCTGCACCTTCTTGTTGCTCGCAGCCATCATGGCCAACCTCGCTCGACGCCGGCTGCCTTCAGCAACTCGGCAAGTTTCTTGCGCGCATAGAACAGGCGCGTCTTCACGGTATTCTCAGGAATCCCGACGATCTCTGCGACGTCTTCGACGGATTTCTCGTGATAGTAGACAAGATCGACAATTTCCCGGTGTTCCGCCGATAGTCCCGTCAGGCACTTACGCAGCGCGTCACCCGTGTCCTTCTTCTGCACCACCGTTTCCGGATCGTCGGACGTGTCCTCGATCGCGTTCGCGGCCTCATCGTCCAGTTCAGCGTCCTTCCTTCGCCGCAGCGAAGATAACGCCTTGAACCGGGTAATCGCCAGAAGCCAGGTCGAAACGGCGGATCGTCCCTCGAATTTGCCCGCCTGACGCCACACGTCCAGAAAGACCTCGCTAATGAGGTCCTCCGCCACCTGTTCGTCCCGCACGAGCCGAAGCCCGAAGCGGTACACCCTGACATGATGCCGTCCGTACAGCACCTGCATGGCGAGCCGGTCGCCTTGAGCGATCCGAGCGATCAGAACCTCGTCTGAAGCCGCCTGTGCCGCACTCAATGGCCGTCTCGCAAAGTTGGTCTGAGGGGCGTGGTGCGTGGTTCGACGCGAGAGGCAAGATTCTTCACAATACGGCAATGCCCTGACCGCATGTGTGATCTATGACACAGTCGACGATCCCAATGAGGAAAAATCGCCGGAGACTCGATAAACGGTACCATAATAGTGAAACTCTCGCGGACTCGCACCATCCGGCGCGACCATACCAAGGCTTTGCCGGCAAGCCAGCGCTGTCGCGAAGCGGGGGGCGCCGCAAGCCCCCGCCCCGATCGCTCCCGACCCGCCTCCGTGAACGGATTCCCCTTACGAAACAAGGATGATGACCGGGTTTCACCGGAGCAGATTCGGTTCCAAAAGATACCAAACCTAAAGGCTTTCCCACTTAGATTTTCGCCGGATTTCAGCAATGGCGAGACCATGGGCAGCGCTGCGTCGTCACTTCCCAGCCCGATCGCGGGTACAACGGAAAGCGGCCGTCCCAGACTGACGCGCGAGCGCCTGACGCGCCGGGCCAGGCAGCGCCGCCAGATCCAGTCGATGATCGCCGCCTGCTTCGTGCTCGATGCCGTCGTGCTGCTGATCTACGCGCATGCCGGCACCACGTCGGTCCTGGTGGCGGCGGGCTATGCCCTGACCGGCCTCTCTCTCGTCGTCATCGATGTGCTGCTTTCGGAGCGCGGCTTTCACGAGCGCTTCAGCGACCACTACCTGGTCGCGCCGCAATCGGCCGTCAACATGGTGAACCTGCTCGTGTTCACCTACATCGCGCCGGAAGTCGGCGTGCTGTTCCTCTGCAACCTGTTCGTGGTGTTCGGCTTCGGTGCGCTGCGTACCTCGGCGCGCCAGACCGCGATTGTCTGGACCATCATGGTGCTGGGCCTCGCCGCGCTGTTCCTCAGCACCGACAAGGCGATCGGGATGCCGACCGGCACCAGGATCGACCGCCTCGCCACCATGCTGGTGTTCGCGCTGACGATCGGGCGCTGCATGTGTCTCGGCATCTTCTCGAGCTCGATGCAGCAATCGCTGTATCAGAGCGGCGTGAAGCTGAAGGAGGCCTACGGGCGCATCGAGGAGCTCGCCGAGCTCGACGAGCTGACCGGCACCTCCAACCGCCGCAGCATCATGCGCACGCTCGAGGAGGAGATCGCGCGGTGCGCCCGCAACGGCAGCTCCTGCGCGGTGGCGCTGATCGACCTCGACCATTTCAAGCGCATCAACGACGTCTACGGCCATCCGATCGGCGACGAAGCGTTGCGCACCTTTGCCATCGGCATGTTCGCCAATCTCCGCAGCATCGATCGCTTCGGCCGTTACGGCGGCGAGGAATTCCTGCTGGTGCTGCCCGACCTGTCGCAGGACCAGGCGATGCGCGCGCTCGAGCGCCTGCGCGCGATCATCGCCGGTCTCGACTGGAGCGCATTCTCGCCCGGCATGCAGGTGACGATTTCCGCAGGCGTCACGACGCTCAAGCCGCACGAAAACTCCGACACATTACTCGCCCGCGCCGATGGCGCGCTTTACGCAGCCAAGGCGAGGGGACGCAACCGCATCGCCAGTGCCTAACATCCTTTCATTTCCCTATTCGGCGCCGGAGAATCCGTCGCCACCGCTCCAGGACAGAGTCATGAGTTCGAAGCCCGAGACCGCCCCCGAAAGTCTGCTCGACGAGCTGCAGACGACGCTCGCGCACGGCACCGTCGCACGCCGTGTCGAGACGCTGCGCCGCGTGACCGACCTCTTCATCAACGGCTCGGTCAACTATTCGGACCAGCAGATCGTGCTGTTCGACGACGTTTTCCAATGCCTGCTCGAGCACATCGAAAACTCGGCCAAGGCGCTGCTCGCCAACCGCCTCGCCCCGATCGAGACCGCGCCGCCGCAGACCATCCGTACCCTTGCATTCGACGACCTGATCGAGGTCGCAGGCCCTGTGCTGACGCTGTCGCCGCGGCTCGACGATGACACCCTGATCGAGACCGCGCGCAGCAAGAGCCAGGCGCATCTGCTCGCGATCTCCAACCGCAAGACGCTGAGCGGCGCCGTCACCGACGTGCTGGTGCTGCGCGGCAACGACGAGGTGATCCAGAGCGCGGTCAACAATCCCGGCGCGGAATTCACCGAGCGCGGCTTCACCCGGCTGGTCAGCCGCGCCGAGGGCGACGACAATCTGTCGACTTGCGTCGGCCTGCGCCCGAACATCCCGCGGCATCTCTATCTCAAGCTGGTCGCCAAGGCCTCGGACACGGTCAGGCAGCGGCTCGAGGCTGCTAATCCGCAGCAGGCCAAGGAAATTCCGATCGCGGTGAAGGAAGCGACGCGACGCGCGCGCTCGGCGCCCGCCGCCGTAACGCCGGACACCACGATCGCGCATGCGCTGGTCAAGTCGCTCTACCAGGACGGCCGGCTCGACGAATTCCAGCTCGCAGCCTTCGCCGAGGCCGGCAAGTTCGACGAGACCAATGCCTCGCTTGCCGCGCTCGCCAATGTCTCGGTCAGCATCGCCGAGAACATGATGATCGAAACCCGCGCCGAGGGCGTGATGATCCTGGCCAAGGTCTCGGGCCTGTCATGGTCGACGGTGCGGTCGATCATCAATCTGCGCGACGACATCTCGGGCGGTGAGCCGACCGATTTGCAGGCCTGCAAGGACACCTATGAGCGGCTGCGGCCATCGACCGCGCAGCAGGTGCTCCGCTTCCATCGCATGCAGCAGTCCGCGCCCGCGGCCTAGTATCGCAACGCCCGCTTCCCCATCAGCGCGCCGACACTTGCGACGATCGCGGTCGCCAGCGTGTACCAGGTGGCAACGAACAGCGGCGAGTCATCGGTGCAGTGCGACGCATAGACGGTGGCCGCGAGCCCTGCCGAGAGCAGGCCTGCGACTGCGCCCGCGATCGCAGGCCGCGCCGGCGCGCCCTGCCGCAGCCCGTACAGCGCGCCGACCAAGAGCGGCAGCGACATCGCGGGGATCGCGGTCATGCACGCCACCGAGTTCTTGCCGATCAGGCGCGTCATCATCGGCGTGCGCTGCGGCATCATCATCTCGCCGCTGATCGCGGCAACGAGGATGCCGGCGGGAATCAGCAGCCACCAGCCGAAGCTGCGCAGCGAGGCTTCCGGCCGCGACAGATGCAGGCTGACCGCAATCGCCGAGGCGGCGAGCGCCAGCGTCACCGCGAATTTCAGGTCGAAGAACGGATTATGCATCGCGGTCATCACGTCGGGCCGCACGCCGAGCTCGGCGAAGAAGATCAGCAGCGAGACCGGCGCCGCCGCCAGCAGCGCCATCATCAGCGCAAGACTGATCGGACGAGGCCGATAGGCATTGTCGGCGGTCAGGGTTCGAATGAGTTGATCCGTGTCCATGCTCATCGGTCCCGTAATTTCGCTGTCAGGCTCGCAAGCCCACGATGCAGTGCGACCCGCACCGCGCCCTCGGTCATCGCGAATTTCGCGGCGGTGTCCTTGATCGAGGTGCTGTCGACCGCGATCGATTGCAGCACGTCGCGCTGCCGCGCGGGCAACGCCTGCAACTGGGCGGTCACCTCGCCGGGCGATGCCGTCGGCTCCGGTGTTTCCCCCGGCAGCGTCTCGGCGAAGTCATCGATATTGACGAAGATGCGCTTGCCGCGGCGGCGCAGCGCGTCGATCAGCTTGTTGCGTGCGATCGCGAACAGCCACGGCGCGAACGGCGCGCTCGTGTCCCAGGTCTGCCGCTTCAAATGCACCGCCAACAAGATGTCCTGCACGATGTCCTCGGACTGATCGACCGGTTGTCCCGCGCGCGCCAAGCCACGCCGCGCCGCGGCACGGAGTACCGGCGTAATGGCCTTGAGCAGGCGATGATACGCCGCGTCATCGCCTGAAATGGCCGACCGCATCAGGTCGGTCCATTCATCCTCCCGTTCGCGCACGCAGGCTCCTGAACTGCAATTCGGCCGATCTTTCAGTTTGTTACGCGGCACACCAAGGACATCACGAATTCGTGATAATCATCCTCAGGCAACGCCGCGCCGAGGATCAGCCTCAAAGAATCGCTCCGGCGGGTTTGCAGACGGAAGGGCTCATAACACCGATCGGTCCGACACGCATCGGTGCAGCTGTTGCCGATGATCCTCCGGGACGAAATTGCCCAGCTTTTGCCCTCTAATGCCCGAAGATTCCCTTTTTTTGCCCCGGTGTAGACACGCGGCGGGGTCTCATTTCGCGTTCGGGACGGGCGAAATGGGGAGATCATCAGAATGAAGATCAAAGCCAGCAGGCGCTTGGCCTTGATGGTTGCGACAGGGCTGACAGGGTTTTGTGTGTGTCTCGCCGGACCGTTGCCGGCGCATGCGGCCGGTTCGGATCCCGCCGCGGCGAAATCCGACAATGCTTCGACCGACAAGTCCGCGCAGCAGAGTTCGCGGCATGGCCGGCGCCATGCGCGCCACCAGTCTTCCAAGACGGCTGACAAGACGGCCGACAAATCCGAGGGCAAGAAGGCCGCGAGCGCTGCCGGCAGCGTGACGTCGGCGGGCATGCCCGCCACGGTCGCCAATGCCAATGCGGAGCTGACGTCCGGCGACGGCAATGCGAGCACCGCGCCCGCCGGCGTCAATCCGGTGATGGCCGCCTCCGACAAGCCCGGCGACGCGCAACCCGACGGCAGCGTGGTCGCATCAGACCAGCTCAACGACCTCGACCGGGCCCTGCAGCAGGAGCATCCGGCGGAACAACCGCAGCCGGTTCAACCGCAGACCGCCCAGCAGGAGGCGCCCTCGACGCAGCCGCCGCCTGTCGCCGTAGCGGCACCCAAGCCGGCCCCGGTTCTGGCGAGCAGCGACAGCGCGAGCTTGGACCAGACCTCGCTGATCGGGAAGATCTTCATCGGCTTCGGCGCCCTGCTCACGGTGGCCTCCGCGGCGCGCATGTTCATGGCCTAGCCGCGGCGCTTGCGGCTTGCGGCGCGGGGTAGCGCCGCACCGCGGCCCAAAGCCTCGTTTCAGCCACTTGAAGCGCATCCCGCCAGCGGGCACATTGCCCGGCAAATCAGGCACGGGGTTTGCGTCATGGCTACGTTTGAATTCATCATCGTCGAAAGCAAGGGACCGGTCGGCGTCATCACGCTGAACCGGCCCAAAATGCTGAATGCGCTGTCGTTCGGCGTGTTCCGCGAGATCGCCGCGGCGGTGGACGATCTCGAGGCCGACGACAAGATCGGCTGCATCCTGATCACCGGCAGCGAGAAGGCCTTCGCGGCCGGCGCCGACATCAAGGAGATGCAGCCAAAGGGCTTCATCGACATGTTCAACAGCGACTTCACCGCCATCGGCGGCGACCGCGTTGCCCGTTGCCGCAAGCCGACCATTGCCGCGGTCGGGGGCTATGCGCTCGGCGGCGGCTGCGAGCTCGCGATGATGTGCGACATCATCATCGCCGCCGACACCGCCAAGTTCGGCCAGCCGGAAATCACCCTCGGCACCATCCCGGGCATCGGCGGCACGCAGCGCCTGACCCGCGCGATCGGCAAGTCGAAGGCGATGGATCTCTGCCTCACCGGACGGATGATGGATGCGGCGGAAGCCGAGCGCTCCGGCCTCGTGTCGCGGATCGTTCCGGCCGACAAGCTGCTGGAAGAGGCGCTTGCCGCAGCCGAGAAGATCGCCTCGATGTCGCGTCCGACCGCCGCGATGGCCAAGGAAGCCATCAACCGCGCGTTCGAGACGCCGCTTTCGGAAGGCATGAATGTCGAGCGCAACCTGTTCCACTCGACCTTCGCGCTCGAGGATCGCTCAGAGGGCATGGCGGCCTTCATCGAGAAGCGCAAGCCGGTCAACAAGAACCGCTAATTCACGCGACTTCGTTGCAATGCCGCGGTGACGAGCGCGCGATAGGCGCGCTCGGCGATATGCGTCGGCTTGTCGAGGCCGAGCCGCACCAGGCATTCGCGGTCGGCGGCGTCAGGCGGATGCCGCATCCCCTGCCACAGCAGGCCGGCGAGTTGCAGCGGGGTCTGCTGTGCCTGCTGCAATATCTGCAGGGCTGGAATCAGCCGTTGCTCGACGTCGGTGAAGTCACTGCCGAACGGGAATGACGGCAACAGACCTGCGTCACGTGCGGGCTTCAGCGCAGTGCTGATGCGCTCGGGATAATTTTCGCGGTGAGCGGCCGGGATTTCATGGCTGCGCGGCAGCTTGCCGGCATCCTTGGCCTGCCGCATCAAGTCGCCCTGGAAGCGCGAGTCCGACACCTGCAACATCGCGGCGATCACGTCCGCATCGGATTTCCCCCTGACGTCGGCGACGCCGTATTCGGTAACGAAGACATCGCGCAGGTGGCGCGGAATGGTCTCGTGACCATAGGACCAGCGGATATTCGACTGCGTCTGCTTGCCGGTCTGATGGGTTGCCTCCAGCGCCACCACCGAGCGCGCGCCCTCGAGCGCGAATGCCTGCGCCACGAAATTGTATTGGCCTCCGACGCCGCTCACGACCTGGCCGTTCTCGAGCCCGTCGGAGATCGCAGCCCCCAGCAGCGTCGCCATCATCGCGCTGTTGACAAAGCGCGCATCGACGCGGGCGCGGCGCTTGCCGTCCTCGTCGCCGAAGATCTCGTTGGTGAAGGACACCGGCATCATCTGGATTCGCGCCAGCTGCTCGGGCGTCATCTCGCGCAGCGCCCGATAGAAGGATTGCGGACCCAGAAAGAATGCGCCGTGCAGGATCACGCCGCCAACGTCGCGTTTGAGAATGCCGGCGTCGATCAGCCCGAGAAACGCTTCGAACAGCATCTCGCTGACGCCATAGAGCCCCTTCTCGAACGGCCCGGTCTCGGCCGCCGCGAGCTGCGCGGTACCGGGCGCAAGGCGCTGCAAGATGCCGTGGAATTGGGCGTTGTCGCGGTGACGCACCACGAGCCCCTGCGCCAGCGCATCGCCGACCTGCCCGATCCCGATCTGCAGCGTGCCGCCGTCGCGGACCAGACCCGCGGCATGCAATCCGATCGCATATTTGGTGTCGCTGATCGGCTCCGATGGCGGCGCGAACAGCGGGAAGTCGGTGTCGGGACTGTCGAGCACCGCGGCGAATTCATCCGCTGGCAGATCGCCGGGCCCAGGCATGAACGGCAGCTCGGAATTGACCTGGCCGATCAGCTTGAATGACGCCCGCCCCTGCGCGCGCGCGCGCAGCACGTCGAGCGTCGTGTCGGTGTTGCAGCTCAGGCTGTAGCGCGGCACACCGTCGACCACGCGCTTGGCGACCAGCTGGGGAACGACATTCAGTCCGCGCGACAGCAGGTATGACGCCGCGTGAGTGTAGTTGGCGGAGATGTAGTGCTGCTGGGCGAATGGCTGATGCAGCCATTGCCCGGCGAGGAAGAAGAACTCGATCACCTTGATGTTGGGCGGAAGCGCGCCGCGATGCAGCGCCTCCGCATAGGCGAGATCCGGATAGAGGCCGAACAGGCGATCGATCACCGGACCGATGAAGCGCTGTTCGAGCAGGCTCTTCGGCTTCGGTTTTTCCAGCGTCAGCGCCGAGAACAGCGTCAGATTGATCGAGCGGTCGGCGACCGCCCGCGCGTAAAGCGCGTTGATGATGTGGTTGGCCTTGCCAAGGCCGAGCGGCAGCCCCACCACAAGTTCGGTTCCGACGTCACGAACGATGTGCTCCGCGATCGCCTCGGGATCAGAGAAGAATTTCGGCATCTGCGATGAACCCGGGGCAGGCAGGGGATGACCGGCATCGCTGAATCGGCGGCCGGCGGTTCAAACTTATACTTCATATGACAGGTGCGTTCGCCTGTGACGAACCGGCAACAGACAACAACCGAAATGATGTGCAGATGTTGCGCGGCGGTTTGCCTGTGGCGGCGGCGCCCCGTAAACAGGTAGATGTGTCGACGGCATCGGCGAGAGCGGATTGCCGGGGTTTTGGTTTGCGGGATCACATGGTTGGGCGCGCCGCGAGGATTGGCGATGTAGCGAGGCGCGTGCTTTTGTCGGGCATCGGCCTTGGCGCGCTGGCCTGCGCGCTGCTGACGGACACCGCGGCGCGCGCCGAGAGCCTGCCGGAAGCCCTGGTCAAGGCGTATCAGACCAATCCGCAGCTCAATGCCGAACGGGCGCGCCAGCGCGCGACCGACGAGAACGTGCCGCAGGCGCTGGCCGGTTACCGCCCCCAGATCGTCGCCGGCCTCTCGCTCGGCCTCCAGGCCGTGCGAGACCAGTTACCCGGCAACGTGATCCAGGGCGCGACGCTGAAGCCCTGGCAGATCGGGGTCACCGTGACCCAGACCCTGTTCAACGGCTTCAAGACCGCCAACAGCGTCCGCGTCGCCGAGTTGCAGGTGCAGTCCGGCCGCGAGGCCCTGCGCAATGTGGGCCAGGGCGTGCTGCTCGACGCCGTCACCGCCTATACCAATGTGCTGGCCAACCAGACCCTGGTCGAGGCGCAGCGCGCCAATGTCGCCTTCCTGAAGGAGACCCAGGCGATCACCCAGCGCCGCCTCAATGCCGGCGACGTCACGCCGACTGACACCGCGCAGGCCGAGGCCCGGCTCAGCCGCGGCCTGTCCGATCTCAACGCCGCCGAGGTCAACTTCGCGATCAGCCAGGCGACCTATGCGCAGGTGGTCGGCAGCGCGCCGTCGCAATTGCGTCCGGCCGAGACCATCGACCGGCTGCTGCCGCGCAGCCGCGAGGATTCGATCGCGCTTGCGGTGCGCGAGCATCCCGCCGTGATGGCCGCAGGCTACGACGTCGACGTCGCCTCGACCTCGATCCGCGTCGCCGAGAGCAGCCTGATGCCGAACGTCACCCTTCAAGGCAGCGTCAGCCGCAGCCGCGACAGCGACCCCACGCTCGGCACTTTCGGGACCGACCAGGCCTCGGTGATCGGCCAGGTCACGCAGCCGATCTATGACGGCGGCACTGCGGCCTCGCAGACCAGGCAGGCCAAGGAAGTGGCGGCGCAGAGCCGCCTCGTGCTGGACCAGGTCCGTAATCAGGCCAAGACTGCCGTGGTCAGCGCCTGGGTCGCCAATGAGGGCGCCAAGATCGCGGTGTCGGCCTCCGAGTCCGAGGTGAAGGCCGCGGAGGTTGCGCTCGCCGGCGTGCAGAAGGAAGCCGCCGGCGGCCAGCGCACCACGGTCGACGTGCTCAACGCCCAGCAGGATCTGATCACGGCGCGGGCCCGGCTGATCGGCGCGCAGCGCGACCGCGTGATCGCCTTCTACACGCTGCTCAGCGCGGTCGGACGCCTCGACGTCAAGTCGCTTAATCTTAAGACGCCCGACTATCTGCCCGAGGTGCACTACCATCAGGTCCGCGACGCCTGGCACGGCCTGCGCACGCCGTCGGGACAATAGGCTTTGTGGAACCGTTCGCACCGCGAACCGGACCTTTCCGCCCGCTCTCTCTCCGCCGATAGCCTCCGCCCCCCCCCCGCCGGCCATCAACAATGCCGGTGCGCGGATCGCGCGCATAACAGCCGAGCACGCAGGGAGACGTCCAATGCTGACGCGACGCAGTATGATGCTGGCTTCCATCGCAACGGGAGTGACCATGACCGGCAGCAACGCATTTTCCAAGGCATCGCAACCATCAACTCCAGTAAACTTCGACGTGCCTGCCGGTGCCTGCGACTGCCACACCCACATCCATGGCGACCCCGCGAAATTCCCGTTCTTCGCCGGCCGCGTCTACACGCCGGCGCCGGCCTCGCCGGAGGAGATGAGCGCGCTGCACAAGGCGCTGCATGTCGAGCGCGTGGTGATCGTGACGCCGAGCGTCTACGGTCCCGACAATTCGTCGACGCTGTTCGGTATGACGGCGCGCGGTCCCACGGCGCGTGGTGTCGCCGTGATCGACGACAAGACCAGCGAGGGCGATCTCGACGCCATGCAGAAGGCCGGCTTCCGCGGCATCCGTCTCAACCTCGCGACCGGCGGCGTCAATGATCCCGATGTCGGCCGGCAGCGCTTCTCGGCTGCGATCGAGCGGATGAAGGCGCGCGGCTGGCACGTGCAGCTGTTCACCAGCCTCACCATGATCTCCGCGATCAAGGACCTGGTCGCGGCAGCGCCGGTGCCCGTGGTGTTCGACCATTTCGGCGGCGCCGAGGCCGCGCTCGGCACGGGCCAGCCGGGATTTGACGACCTGCTCGCGCTGGTCGAATCCGGCAAGGCGTATGTCAAGATCTCCGGCGCCTACCGCGCCTCCAGGCTCGCGCCCGACTATGCCGACGCCGCGCCGCTGGCCCAGGCGCTGATCGCGGCCAATGCCGAGCGCATCGTCTGGGGCACCGACTGGCCACACCCGGATTCGGTGACCCCCGAAGGCAAGAAGGTCACCGACGTCACGCCGCTGTACCAGATCGACGACGGCCGCCTCCTCAACCAGCTTCCGGTCTGGGCGCCGGACGCCGCGGTGCGCAAGGCGATCCTGGTCGACAATCCGGCGCGGCTCTACGGCTTTACCTGACGGTGTCCTTTGGCCGGCGCGAGAAGTAGGAGATCAGGACCGGCAGTGTGATCAGGATCACCAGCGGCGCCAGCATCATGCCGGTGACGACGACGATGGCCAGCGGCTTCTGCACCTGCGAGCCGATGCCCTCCGACACCGCCGCCGGCAACAGGCCAATGCCGGCGACGACGCAAGTCATCAACACCGGACGAAGCTGCAATTCGCCGGTGCGGATCACCGCGCGCATCCGCTCATAGCCCTCGTCGATCAGCTGGTTGAACTGCGACAGGATGATGATGCCGTCCATCACGGCGATGCCGAACAGCGCGATGAAGCCGATCGCCGCCGACACGCTGAACGGAATGCCCGAGATCAGCAGCCCAAGCACACCGCCGAAGATCGCCATAGGGATCACGCTCATCGCGAGCATGGTGTCGACCATCGAACCGAAATTGAAGAACAGCAGCACTGCGATCAGCACGAGGCTGATCGGCACCACGATCGACAGCCGCTTGATCGCGTCCTGCAAATTGCCGAACTCGCCCACCCATTCGATACGCGAACCGGGCGGCAACTGGACCTGCTCGTTGACCTTCTGCTGCGCTTCCAGGATCGCGCTGCCGAGGTCGCGATCACGCACCGAGAACTTGATCGGCAGATAGCGCTCCTGCTGCTCGCGATAGATGTAGGCCGCGCCCGAAATCAGCTTGATCGAGGCGACCTCGCTCAGGGGGATCTGGGTGACCCCGCCATTCGGATTCGTTGCCCCGATCCGCAGGTTCTGGATCGCCTCCGCGCTCTTGCGGTATTCCGGCGCAAGTCGGACGATGATCGGGAAGTGCCGGTCGCTGCCGGGTTCATAGAGATCGCCCGCGGTGTCGCCGCCGACGGCGACCTTGATCGTGGCGTTGATGTCGCCCGGGGACAGGCCGTAGCGCGCCGCCCGCGCCCGGTCGACGTCGATCTGGACGGTCGGCTGGCCGAGCGAGGTGAACACTGCGAGGTCGGTGACGCCCTGCACGGTCGACAACACGGACTTGATCTTGTTGGCAGTGTCGGTCAGCGCCTGCAAATCGTTGCCATAGAGCTTGATCGAGTTCTCGCCCTTCACGCCGGACACCGCCTCCGACACGTTGTCCTGCAGGTATTGCGAGAAGTTGAATTCCACGCCGGGGAACTTGTCCTGTAACTGCGCGAGCAATTGCGCGGTGAGGACGTCCTTGTCATGCGTGCCCGGCCAATCGCCGGCCGGCTTCAGCGGCGCGAAGAATTCGGCATTGAAGAATCCGGCGGCGTCGGTGCCGTCGTCGGGGCGGCCGTGCTGCGACACTACCGACACCACCTCGGGACGGCTACTGATCAGCTTCCGCATCTCGTTGACATAGGCGTTGCCTTCCTGCAGCGAGATCGTCGGCGGCAGCGTGGCGCGGATCCAAAGATTGCCCTCTTCCAGCTTGGGCAGGAATTCGAGGCCGAGGAACCGCACGGAGATGATGGTCATGACCACAAGGCCGGCCGCACCGGCCATCACGATCTTGCGGTTGGCGATCGCCCAGTTCAGCGCCGGCAGGTAGATCGCATCGAGCTTCTTGACGATCCAGGTTTCGGTCTCGTGGATATGCGCCGGCAGGATGAGCGCGCTCAGCGCCGGCGTGATCGTGAACGTCGCCAGCAATCCGCCCGCCAACGCATAGGCATAGGTTCGCGCCATCGGCCCGAAGATGTTGCCCTCGACGCCACCCAGCGTGAACAGCGGCAGGAAAGCGGCGACGATGATGGTCGCGGCGAAGAAGATCGAGCGCGATACGTCGGCCGCCGCCGACAGGATCGCGTGGCTCTTCATCCCCATCACCGTATCCTCGGAGATGTGGCTTCGCTCGTCTTCCGACAGCGCGGTGGTCTGCGACAGCCGGCGGAAGATCGCCTCCACCATGATCACGGTGGCGTCGACGATCAGGCCGAAATCGATCGCGCCGACCGAGAGCAAATTGGCGGATTCGCCGCGCAGCACCAGGATGATCACGGCGAAGAACAACGCGAACGGAATCGTCGCGCCGACGATCAGCGCGCTGCGCAGATCGCCGAGGAAGATCCACTGCAATAGCACGATCAGGAGGATGCCGACCACCATGTTGTGCAGCACGGTGTGGGTGGTGAGCTCGATCAGATCCTTGCGGTCGTAGATGCGTTCGATCTTGACGCCCGGCGGCAGGATCGAGGAATTGTTGATCTGGTTGACCAGTTGCTCGACGCGGGCAATGGTCGGCGAGCTCTGCTCGCCGCGGCGCATCAGCACGATGCCCTGCACGATGTCGTCGTCATTGTCGATGCCGGCGATGCCGAGCCGCGGCTTCTCGCCGATCGTGACGGCGCCGATGTCCCTGACCAGCACCGGATTGCCGCCTGATTGCGAGATCATGGTGTTGGCGAGATCGTCGATCGAGCGGATCAGGCCGACGCCGCGCACCACGGCCGATTGCGAGCCGATGTTCACGGTGTTGCCGCCGACATTGATGTTGGCATTGGAAACCGCCTGCAGCACCTGCGGCAACGTCAGGCCGTTGGCGACCAGCTTGTTGAAGTCGACCTGGATCTCGTAGGTCTTGGTCTTGCCGCCCCAGCCGGTGACGTCGATCACGCCGGGCACCGCGCGGAAGCGGCGTTGCAGCACCCAGTCCTGCAACGTCTTGAGGTCGAGCACGCTGTAGTTCGGCGGTCCCTTCAGCCGGTAGCGGAAGATTTCGCCGATCGGGCTGGTCGGGGAGATGCCGGGCTGCACGTTGCCGGGTAGCGGCGCGAGCTGCGACAGCCGGTTCAGCACCTGCTGCAGCGCCTCGTCATAGGTGTAGTCGAAGGAGAACTGCAGCTTGACGTCGGAGAGGCCGTACAGCGAGATGGTACGGATAGTCTTGAGGTTCTTGATGCCGGCGACCTGGGTCTCGATCGGGATCGTGATGTAGCGCTCGATCTCCTCGGCCGAGAGGCCCGGGCTCTGCGTCACGATGTCGACCATCGGCGGGGTCGGATCGGGATAGGCCTCGATGTTGAGCTGCTTGAACGCAAGCAGGCCGCCGATGATGACGACGACGAACATGGCCACCATCAAGTAGCGGCGATTGACGGCAAGGGCGACGAGGCGATCCATTCAGATCGGCACTTTCAACGGTGAGGATTTTTCTTGGTGAGCATGGTCGATCCGGAAAGCCGGTTTCCCCTTTTCCGGATCATGCCCTAGATGCCAGATGCGGCGCGGTCGATGAAGAGGCTTCCCTTCGTCACGATCTGCTCGCCCGGCTTGAGATTGCCGGCGACCTCGACGAGGTCGCCATTGATGAGGCCGGGTTTGATCTGGCGCAGCTCGATGGTCTTGTCGTCGGCCTTCGCGACCCAGACGCGAACCTGGTCGCCCTCGTAGATCAGCGCCTGTTTCGGCACGCCGACCGCCGGGTGGTCGCCCTTCGAATACAGCGTCACATTAGCGAACATCTCGGGCTTCAGCCGATTGTCGGCGTTGTCGATGGTGGCGCGGACCAGGAGCCGTCGCGAGGTCGCGTCGATCGCGGCGGCGACATAGTTGACCCGGGCGTTCAGCACCTTACCGGGCAGCGCCATCACGCTGAAGCTGAGGTCCTGCCCGACCGCGACATTGTCGGCGTCGGATTCGCGGACAAAGGCGATCAGCCAGACCGTCGAGAGATCGCCGATCACATAAACCGGGTCGCTGGCGCCGGTCGAGACATACTGGCCGGGGCCGGCCTTGCGCTGGACCACGGTGCCGCCGATCGGCGCGAACACCGTCGTCTCCGGATTGAGGCGGCCCTTCTGCTGCAAGGTCGTGATGGCTTCGTCGCCGAAGCCGAGGATGTGCAGCTTGTTCTGCGCGGCTTCCAGCAGCGTCTGCGCCGAGCGCGCATCGTTCTGCGCTTGCACCAGCGCCGCCTGCGCAGTCTGATAATCCTTCAGCGGGATTGCCTTGCCCTCGGACAGGTCCTTGGCGCGCTTCTCCTGGATCTGCGCCAGGTCGAGCGCCGACTGGGCCTTGTTGAGGCCGGTCATCGCGGCGACGTAGTCGTTCTGCGCCTGCACGGTGTCGGCCGCTTCGATCACGAACAGCGGCTGCCCCTTCACCACGGTATCGCCCGGCCGGACCAGCAAGCGGGTCACCCGCCCGGTGTAGGGCGAGTAGACCGGAGTGGAGCGGTCCTCGTCGATCCCGATCTTGCCCTCGGTCACCAGTTCGGAGCGGAAGGTGTGCTCGGCCACGGTCTGGAAGGTCAGGCTGGCCCACTCGGCCGGCGACGGCGCATAGCGCGTGCCCCCCTTGCGGGACTGGCTGGAGACTTCAGACAATGCCTGCTTGTCCGAGCCGAAACGCGTGTAGCCATAGGCGCCCGCGCAGGCGACCACCAGCACCGCCGCGGCCACGAGCAGGCGCGGGCGGCTAAAGCTCTGCATTCGCTTGGTAAACTCTTTCAGCATGCGGTCCGCGGGGTCGATCGATGCAGCTCCCGGCGGGACAGCCCCAGCGGTGCGCTAATAGTGCCGATTTGGCGTTTCAAACAACCTAAAAATCGCACTTCGGCGGTGCGCGTCGTTAAAGTTCGGATAGCCTGAACGGGGGCTGAACGCCTCATCCGGGAAACTCCGGGGGATTGCTGCCGAGCGGCATCGCCGGGCGGGACCAATGGGCCGGCGTGCGCGACAGGATGGCAGCGTGCCGGACCGAACTCAGCGTGCCAAAGCCGGACGGAAGCCGCTCGATGAAGGGCTGCACCGCATCCGCCTTCAGGTCCTCGGTGGCAAGGCCCCCTTCGAGCCGGCCGAGATTCCAAAGCCAGCGCCCGGTCTGTGCCAGCGACACCCGGACGTGCCAGCTGCCGCCCTCGCGCGCCTGGCGTGCCCTGGCCATCATGGCGCCGAACGCCATGAAGTATCCGGTGGCGTGGTCCAGCATCTGGGCCGGCAATTCCTTCGGTCCATCGACGCCGGCGGCCTGCCCCTCGGCATGATTGAAGCCGGTCGTGGTCTGCACCAGCGAGTCGAAGCCGCGGCGCTCCGCCCACGGACCGGCATGGCCATAGGCCGAGAGCGTCACATAGACGATCCCGGGATTGATGCGGGCCGCTTCCTCCGGCGAGAAGCCGAGCCGCGCAATCGCCTGCGGACGATAGCCCTGGGAGAGAATATCGGCCTGCGCGACGAGACCGCGCATCACGGCCCGCCCCTCCTCGCTGCGCAGTTCGAGAAAGCTCGTCAGCTTGCCGCGGCCGGTGTCGATGGTGAGCCAGGGAATATCAGGCAGATCGGGACCGGAGATCAACAGCACGTCGGCACCATGCGCGGCGAGCGTGCGGCCGGCGACGGGACCAGCGATCACGCGCGACAGATCGAGCACCCGGATGCCGGCCAGCGGCCGCTTCCCCGCGGGCCACGGCTTTGGCACGGCCTCGCCGATCTTCTCGATCGAGATCAGCGGCAGTCTTGCAAGTTCTGCTGCATGCGGCGTCGCCGACCACTCGTCATATGAGCGCATCAACGCGACGACGCCGCCGGCCGCGTAGGCCGCGGTCTCGAATGCCTCGCCGTCCCATTGCAGCAGCGCGGCCTGGACATCGTTGCGCTCGGCGTTGCAGCCGAGCACCTTGCAGACGGCGTCGCGGTGATGCGGAAAATTGGTGTGCAGGCGAACGAAGCGGTTGTCGCGGACACGGTAGACGCCGGCGATCTTGTCCCAGGCCGGCGGCGGCGGCTTGTCGTCGACCCGCAGATATCGCTCGCTGCGGCATTCGACGACGGCATGGCGCGTGTCGACCGCGACATCCTGCTGCTCGCCGCTGCGGGCTTTCCAGATCTCGGCCGCCGCAAGGCCCGCCGCGGCAATCGGTACCTGAGCCGCCGCTGCGACCCGAAACGACGACGGCAATTGCGGCTCGCTGCCGGTCAAGGCGACCGCATCGAGCGCGGACGGCGCGCCACCGGTGCCGGTCCAGACATCGGAAAGGATTTCACGGATGTCCTGCATGCGCATTCCTGTTTGCGATTATTCTATGCCTGAGCATGATGACAAAATGGCAATGCCCGATCCCCAACCGTCATACCTTGGGCAAGATCACACGTTCCCGGACCATGCCTTGTTTGGGCATGATCTTTTCGGAAAACCGTTTCACACTTTCCCGGACCATGCCTTAGCTCTGCCCGACCCGAACAGGAGTTGCAATGGCTGCCATCGATCCCCTTACCGCCGGCGGCGTCTTCCTCGCGACCGCGGCGACCGACGCTGTCTATGTCATGTTCACCTCGGCGGTCGTCGCGCGCAAGCGCGTGCCCGCCGCCACCTGGAGCAGCGTCTGGTACGTGCTCTCCTCCTATGCGGTGATCAGCTACACCGAGAACTGGCTCTACGTCGCCTTCGCCGCGGCCGGTTCGTGGGTCGGCGCCTATGCGTCGATCACCTTCCTGCACCGCCCGCCGGGCGGACCGCCGGTGGGGGCCGCGGTGGAATAACATGCAGCTGCCGAGGAATTCATCCGCCTGCAAACGCAGGACCGAGCTGATGCGGATTGTAAGCTTCGTGTAAGCATTCGTACGCAAGTCGCGGATGAATGGCTGATCGCGCAAGTTGGCGGACTTACACCATCGTTATTGTCGGCTACGCGCAATGTTGCCAACGAATGTGGACGAACTCGATAAACTCGATATCAGCCAGATTGCCGATTTGGAGATGATTGCAAGCGAAATGTGGGCAGTTTCCGACCAGCAGTTGGCGATCCTGCATGGACTTATGCAAGACCACCCACTCTAGCGCCGAATCCGGCCCAGCGCGACATCGACCCGACGGATCATGACCGTCATGCAAGACTAGCGCCCAGGCCAACGCAGCGAACATCATTGCCGCTCAGGGTAGCGTAGACAACAAAATCGAGCATTTCCGTCAACTCGCGCTGCCCGCAGAGGAGGGATGGCGGCTTCTTGAGGGTAAAGCTGACCTACCGCAGACATCATCAATGCACACGCCTTAGCCACTAGCGGAAAGAGAGAGCTAAAGGCGCCGCCGAGTTCGCGCCAGCACTTCAGACGGAAGCTCGCCGAACAATTTGCGGAAGTCGCTCGCGAAATGGCCGAGATTTCCGAAACCGCATTTAAAAGCGATTTCAGAGACGGAAGTCCGTTGATTTGCTTCCTGGAGCATCTTTTTCGCGCGTTGCAAACGCACCATTTTGGCAAATGCCAGCGGAGTGTATCCACGGCTTCTTCTGAAAGCCGCATAGAGACTGCGGATGCTGGTGCGCGTTTGCGATGCCAGATCCTCAATCGTAATAGCGCGTGTCCAATTTGCTTCTATGTATTCTTCCGCCATGCGGACCACGAGCGGAGATGGCTCCTTGGCAGGGCTCTCCAAAACATCGGTGAAGTTATGCCGGTGAGCCGAGAGGAGCGTGACGATTAGCGCTTGCTCAAGCTCAAGGAGCATCGGTTTAGGCAAGTGCGCAGCCGTCGAATTTAACTGGCTGGCCAGGAACAAGGTCAGCTCGCGTAACAGCTGAGCGCTTGGCTGCTTAGGAGCAGCTGTCGGGTCAAACACCAGCGTCGTCCGAGGTTTTGCGCCCAGCAGGGTTGTTAAGGCGTTCTCCAGCGCTGCAGCCTTGATGCGAAGGATCAGCTGCTCGAACTCGGGCTCAAATATTATGGTTGTAGGCTGCCCAGGTGGCGTAATGACCACGTGCTGCCGATTGACCGGCATCGTCGTCTTTTTGTCCAGAATGACGCCCGCCTCACCCTTGAGGCCGATTTGTAATCTTGCGAAATCGGCCTCAGGAAATTCGACGACTGTCTTCGCGCCATACCCGCAAAAGCCAAGGCCGACATTTGAGAGTCGAAGGTAGTTTGCCACACCTTCGAAGTCGTCGGGATCGGGGACTTCAAATCCGCTCGCGCCATAGACCGTAAACAGCGCATGTCGCATTTCTTCCGGATCACCTGTCCGAATGACGGGAGACCGACTCAACAGGCTTTCACGGTCATCCAACATGGTGGAAAGGACCTTGCGCTACCGGGGCAAATCTAATGGAAATAGTCAATCTTACAAAAATGCCTCCGGGACTGATCTAGATCAACTGCTTCGGATCAATTGCTCAAATCTTGCCAAGAATATCCAGATCGTGACGTTCTGAATTGAGCAAAGTTTGCAAGTTTTGGTGCAAGAAAACTCTTCAGGCCTCGCGCCGTTTGCAGTATTGACTTTTTGAAACGTAGCTCTAGGTGCGCGCGTTCGCTGCGTTCTTGACTTCCGGCCGCTGATGGAGAGGGGGCGATCTATGGCTGATGCGATGGAAAGATTCATCGCGGATCAAAACATGACGCGGTACCAGTTGCTATTGCAAAAGGAAACGCATCCGGATCGCCGCAGAATGTTGCTTCAGTTGCTTGCTGACGAAGCCAAAACACTGCCCGAGCCTATCAGGCGAGTAGCGATGCTCAGGATAAATCGAATTTCAATTACCTAATTATATTCGTCAGTATGGAGCAAACTTCCCCATCATCCATACTGGCCAACACAGGGGCCGTCGAACGCCGCATTCGACGGCTCCAGTTCATTCAAGAATAGAACCGACAGCCTTCCTAGCGGCTTCAAGGTGTTTACGGATGAGCGTGGCAGCGAGTTCCAATGCGTCCGCCATTTCGCCCCTAAAGGTGACACCAGTGGCCGAGCCTCTGTGCGAGATGTGCGCACGCACCTTGACTTTTGTTGCCACGATGAGAGGGATTGGTCTACGTCCGAAGGTCACGGTGTACCGTTGCGACCACTGCAAGCGGATCGACGCCGAAGAATAAGATGTCGCACAAAGACACGTCCCGCGACCTCACCAGGTTCTGAAGCCGAACCAGCCGAACTGCCCTTGTCGTGCTGCCAGAAGCATCTGCGACTGGGCGCTTTGCCTCGGTCGAGCCGCAAGACGCGACATCTTGTGTTGTCGCTTGCGATCGACGGTCGTAGCCGGGCGTGTATCCGGTTTGGGCAGCATCGCGAAAGAATTCGCCATCACCGGGCTGTGTGCGACGGTAACGGGCTGTTTGGCTACATCCGACGAAGTTGCGACCTCGGTCGCCGCCTCCGTCACGGGCACAGCCGCGACGATCACCGGCGATCGGGTATCGAAGACAACACGCCCGGGCCATTTGCGATCTGAATGGATACATGGCCGGCCGGTCCGCAGCCGCCTGATCGACGGTCGGGGCCTTCGGCAGCCAATAATTCGCAACAAAGAGCAGTGCGAGCAACACTGCTCCGACCTTCCAAAAATATGCCGCCAGTGGCATGTTGGTGACCCCGGTGCGCCCCCGAACATTGTCGTGGGCCTGGCCCAGACGCCTTTAGATTCATGCGTCGATTTGTGCGAGACCTGCTCGGTCAAGCAGCACGATTTTGATGTGTGGCACACAAGGCGAGATCGGTTGGTTGCGGTGCACACTATCGCTGCGATGAAGGCTACGATCCGCCCTGCGCTCCGTGCGTTAGGGGCGCATGAAAGCGAAGTCCGTGTCAGGGTCGCAATTGTCGGCGATGAAGCGAAGCTCCGACTGGACGTCGGAGACGCTCCTGTCTTCGAGGTATTTCGAGACGACAAGGCCGAGCAGCGAGCGGCAGAGGCTGTCGTGCCCCACCCCAGCGGCCTCCGCTTCGGCAAGTGCTGCTGAGAAATGAAGCTTCGCAATCTCGGCTGCGGACATCCCGGTCTCCTTTTTTCCTTTGTCTTACGGGAGCTCCGCAGTGCCTTTGATCTGCGTCAAATCGAGGCCCGCGCCGGCGTCAATGAAAATCCCGTGACGACGGCAGGATGCGGACGTTGCGCGGGTGGCGGATTTTTTGCGGCGAGTTGTCGCCGTGATCGCGGCGGTCGTCGTTGAGCGGCTCGATCAGCGCCGGTCCCGGCGGCACCGGATGCTTGCGACTGAGGGATTCGTTGGCGAGGCCGATCAGATCGTGGGAACGGTCGGTCATGCGCTGCGCCACCAGATGCGTCACGCCCTCGGGGCTGCTCTGGATATAGCCCTCGACCAGGATCAGGCGCGCACCCATCACTTCCTTGCGGTACTGCTCCATCACTTTCGGCCATACCACGATGTTGGCGATTCCGGTCTCGTCCTCCAGCGTCATGAACACGACACCCTTGGCGCTGCCCGGCCGCTGCCGCACCAGCACGACGCCGGCGCAACTGACGCGGCGGCGGTCGTTGCTGCGGTTGATGGTGTGGCAGGCGACGACGCGCTCTCTGGTGAACATCTCGCGCAAGAATTCCATCGGATGGCCCTTCAGCGACAGGCGAATGGTCTGATAGTCGGCGACCACCTGCTCGGGACGCGGCATCTCCGGCAGCGGTTTTGCGCCCTCATCCGGCTGCTCGCGCGCGGTGGCGGCCTCGAACAGCGGCAGCGGCACATCGTCGGGCAGCCGCCGCACCGCCCACAGCGCCTCGCGGCGATCGAGCCCGAGCGAGCGGAACGCATCGGCGTCGGCGAGCAGGATCAGCGCGTGTTTCGGGAGGCCGGTATCGCGGGCGAAATCTTCCAGCGAGGTGAAAGGCCGGCGGTTGCGCGCGGCTACGATGCGGTCGGCCCAGTCGAGCTCTTGCTTCGCCTCTCCCGCTTGCGGGGGAGGGAGCACAGGCGCATCCCGGAATGACGATTGTAACTGCTTCAACCGCTCCTCGTCCTCATCCAGCCAGTGAAACCCGTCGATCTGGCGGAAGCCGAGCCGCACCGGGCAGTATTTTCCGTCACGTTCTTCCAGCGTGTTCTGCGCAAAGCTGAAGGAGACATCGATCTCGCGCACCGTGACGCCGTTGTTGCGGGCGTCGCCGACGATCTGCGCCGGGGCATAGAAGCCCATCGGCTGCGAGTTGAGCAGGCCGCAGCAGAACGCATCGGGATGATGGTGCTTCAGCCATGAGGAGATGTAGACGAGCTGCGCGAAGCTCGCGGCATGGCTTTCCGGGAAACCGTAACTGCCAAAGCCCTTGATCTGGTCGAAGCAGCTGCGGGCGAAATCCGGATCGTAGCCGCGCGCCACCATGTTGCCGACCAGCTTCTCCTCATAGCTGCCGATGGTGCCGAGGTTACGGAAGGTCGCCATCGAGCGGCGCAGACCATTCGCTTCTTCCGAGGTGAAATGGGCCGCCTCGATCGCAATCCGCATCGCCTGCTCCTGGAACAGCGGCACGCCGAGCGTCTTGTGCAGCACGTTGTAGAGTTCGTCCTTGTCGCCCTGATCTGGCGCCGGCGATGGATAGCTGACCTTTTCCTGGCCGTTCCGCCGCCTGAGATAAGGATGCACCATGTCGCCCTGGATCGGACCGGGACGCACGATCGCAACCTCGATGACGAGATCGTAGAAGGTGCGCGGCCTCAAGCGCGGCAGCATGTTCATCTGGGCGCGGCTCTCGACCTGGAACACGCCGAGCGACTCGCCGCGGCACAGCATGTCGTAGACTTCCTTTTCGTCCTGCGGGACCGAGGCGAGCTCCCAGCGCTCGCCCTTGTGGTCATCGATCAGGTCGAAGCATTTGCGGATGCAGGTCAGCATGCCCAGCGCCAGCACGTCGACCTTCATCATGTGAAGCGCGTCGACGTCATCCTTGTCCCATTCGATGAAGGTGCGGTCGTCCATCGCGGCGTTGCCGATCGGCACATAGGTGTCGAGCCGGTCCTGGGTCAGCACATAGCCGCCGACATGCTGCGAGAGATGGCGCGGAAACTCGATCAGCTCGGTGGCGAGCTCGACCGCGAGGTTGATCATCGCGTTCTTCGGGTCCAGCCCGGCCTGCCGCACCTGCATGTCGTTGAGGCCCTTGCCCCAGCTGCCCCACACGGTGTCGGCGAGCGCCGCGGTGACGTCTTCCGTCAGCCCGAGCGCCTTGCCGACGTCGCGGATCGCGCTGCGCGGTCGATAATGGATGATGGTGGCGATGATGGCGGCGCGGTGGCGGCCGTAGCGGCGATAGACATACTGCATCACCTCCTCGCGCCGCGAATGCTCGAAATCGACGTCGATGTCGGGCGGCTCCAGCCGCTCCTTGGAGATGAAGCGCTCGAACAGCAGATCTACCTTGGTCGGATCGACCGAGGTGACGCCGAGTACGTAGCACACCGCCGAATTGGCCGCCGAGCCCCTCCCCTGGCACAGGATGTTCTGGCTGCGCGCATAGTGCACGATGTCGTGCACGGTGAGGAAATAATGCGCGTATTTCAGCTCGGCGATCAGCGCGAGCTCCTTGTTCAGGGTGGCGCGAAGTTTTTCGTCGATCTCGCCGCCGAAATATTTGTCGACGCCGGCCCAAGTCAAATCCTCCAGATGCTGCTGCGCGGTCTTGCCCGGCGGCACCGGCTCGTCGGGATACTGGTATTTGAGCTGGTCGAGCGAGAACGAGATGCGCTTGGCAAAGCGCATGGTCTCCGCGATCGCGTCCGGCAGATCGCGGAACAGCCTCGCCATCTCATGCGCCGGCTTGAGATGCCGCTCGGCATTGGCCTCGAGCCTGCGGCCGACCGCCTCGATCGTGGTCTTTTCGCGGATGCAGGTCAGCACGTCCTGCAACGGGCGGCGGGCGGGATGGTGATAGAGCACCTCATTGGTGGCGAGCAGCGGCACGCCGGCATCGGCGGCGAGACCTTGCAGCCGCGCGAGACGGCGCCTGTCGTCGCCGCGATAGAGCAGGCTTGCGGCGAGCCAGACGCCATCGGCCGCGCTGGCCTTGAGCTGCGCGAGCAGATCAAGCGCTTTCTCCTCTTCGAAACGATGCGGCAGCGCCAGCACCAAGAGCTGGCCTTCGGCGAAGTCGACGAGATCGGACAGAGTGAGCCGGCAGTCGCCCTTCTCGATGCGCTCGATGCCGCCGCCGCGCTTGCCGCGGGTAAGCAATTGGCACAGCCGGCCGTAGGCGGCGCGGTCGCGCGGATAGACCAGAATGTCGGGCGTGCCGTCGATGAAGACGATGCGGGCGCCGATCAAAAGCTTGGGCGGATGGGCGACCTTGTCGCTGTCGCGCTCCTTCCAGGCGCGCACCACGCCGGCCAGCGTATTGTGATCGGCGAGCCCGATCACGGGGATCCCGAGTTCGCTCGCCTGATGCACATAGGCGCGCGGATCGGAGCCGCCGCGCAGGAAGGAGAAATTGCTGGTGATGCCGATCTCGGCATAGTCGGGCATCAGATCCTTGTTTTGACGCGTTTTCTTCACGCGAACCGGCTCCCACTTCGCTCGAAAACGCTCTGCATATTCATGCGAACAGCCCGTGCACATACCAGTTGGCCGGGACCGGCCTGCCCTGCTCGTCGCGCAGCTCGCTCTCGTAGAGGCCGTCGCGAAAGATCCAGAAGCGCTGGCCCTCGGCATCCTCGACGCGGAAGTAATCGCGCGTCAGCGCCGCGCCGTCCTGCTTCCACCATTCCATCGCGATGCGCTCGGGGCCTTCGACCCGCACCACCGCATGCAAGGCGCGCCGCCAGGTGAACTGGTGCGGCGGGCCGTCCGGCACACTCGCAAACGGCACTTTGATGGGCTCGGGCCGCTCGAACAGCCTGAGCGGTCGCAACGGCGGCTCGCCGGCGACGCGCTCCGGCCACGCGGCGGCGCTCGCCGCGGCCAGATGATGCTGCGCCGGCAGCGCGAGCGCAGCGCGTTCGGGGATGTGGCTCTCGAGCGGCAGATGCACGACGACGCGTTTGCCCCCGATGCGGGCGGCGATGCGGTCGATCAGCGCCGAGATCTCGTCATTGTCGTGCACAGTGGCGTCAAGGTCGCGCTGCTGCTGCACCACGATCTCGGTACGCCCCGCGGCGAGGCGGATGAGATCGAAGCCGAAGCCGGGATCGAGCGGATCGTTGAGCGCATCGAGCCGCTCGCGGAACAGGCGGTCGATCATCTCCGGCCGCGTCACCGGCCGTCCGGTCTCGACCATGATCGTGCGCACCGCTCCGTCGGTGCGGAAGAAGCTCGCTTCCAGCTGCCGCGCGCCCTTGCCCTGCTTCTCCATCGCCGCAACCAGCGTCTTGGCGAGGCTTGAGAGCGTCAGCGCGATCACGGTGTCGGTTGCGATGGGTTCGGGAAAACGCTTCTCGACGATGTAATCGGGCAGCGGCTTGCGCGGGCTGATCGGGGCATCGCCCTGCCCGAGCGCGTGACCGAGCAGGGTGGTGAAGGCCGAGCCGAACCGCGCCGAGATCTCATGCGGCGCGCGCGAGGCGACATCGCCGATGGTCTTCAGGCCGGCGCGGCGCAGGCCGGTGGTGACCGTGGCATCGGCGCCGAGCGCCGACACCGGCAGCGGACCGACCGCCTCTGCCTCCGCGCCGCTGGCTACGATCTGCCCCGAGGCGTAGCGCGTCAGCGTGCGCGCCGCGATCGAGGTGCCGGCAATCGCCGCACTGACGGCAAAGCCGCGTCGGCTCAGCGCATTGGTGACGATCTGCAGCAGCGCGCGCTCGCCGCCGAACAGATGCGCGCAGCCGGTGATGTCGAGAAACAGGCCGTAAGGCGGATCGAGCGCGACCAGCGGCGTGAAGCGGTCGCACCAGTCGGCGATGTCGTTCAGCGTCTTCAGATCGGCGGCGGGGTCTGCGTCGTAGACCGTAAGCTCCGGGCAGATCGCCCGGGCATTGGCGAGCGGCAGCCCGATCGACAGCCCGGCGCGCACCGCCGCCTCGTCGATCGCGTGCAGCAGGATCGCGTTGTGGTCCTTTGCGACCACGACGCTGGGGAGGTCGCTACTTGCCCCATTCGTGAGGGACGCATGAGCGGACGGGTTCCCTCCCCCCTTGCGGGGGAGGGTCAGGGAGAGGGGTAAGCCACATACGCCGGTGTCCGTGGTACCCCTCTCTCCAACTCTCCCCCGCAAGGGGGGAGAGAGCCCTGCCAATGTGCTCGCCTCACCTGAAGGTTTATCCACCTCATACGCGTCAGCTTGCGAGGCGATGTCCTGCGCGAGCTTGCGCTTGATGCGGTCGATGGGCAGGCGTGGCAGCCACAGGCTGAGGATACGCCGACGGTTCACTGAATTGGCACTCATCACATTTCCATTCCATGATCCATCGCCCAACCGGGCCATGACGATTGCGTACGAGTTCGGCCTCGAAGCGCGGCGCGCCCCAGGCGCTTGCGGCATTGCCTGGCGGCGAATGCGCCGCCCGCACGATCCAGCGCGTCTCCGCGGTCGAGGGGATCGCTGTCGCCGCGATCCGCAGCACCAGCGCGGTGACGCCGGAGGCTTGCGCGGCCAAGGTCAATTTGCGGCTGGCGACGAGATCGAGCTGGCGCGCATGGCCCCAGATCTCGAGCACGACCGCGCCGAGCGCATCGCAGGCGAGCGCATCGGCCGCGGTGCGCAGGCCGCTGTCGACATCGGCGGCACGCACGGTGACCAGGAGGCGCGGATCGAGGCCGAGCTCGGCCAGCCCGCGCATCGACAGCGCGCCGTTTTCGCGATCGGAAAAATCCTGCCGCACCCAGACCAGCGGCTTGCGCGCTGACACCCGTCCGGCGAGCCCGGCGATGAAGCCGGTCGCCGCGCCGCCTTGATGGCCGGCTGCGAACACCTCGTGCAGCGCGGCCGGTGCAAGCCCGCCGCGCAGCATCGCGTCCGCGCTGGCATGTCCAAGCGCGATGCGGTTCGGCATCGCTGCCTCCGATGGCGCCTCGATGCGTGCGATGCTGCCGCGCAGAGACGCAAGCGTACCCGTGCGTGCGCCATTCATTGCGCCGCTCCTTCCACCTGAAAATTTGAGGCCGTCACTGACCAGAACAGAGAACCAGGGACTGGCCCATTTGTTCATGATATGTTCTAATATAAAGCTAACAGGGCCCACGGAGTCAATCGGATTGGTGAGCCCATCGATTCATGAATGGAATCAATGGGATTCAGCAGCCGCCGAACCGGATGGGCCCTGCTCTTCCGCAAGTCAGGCGCGCAGGCCCCAAAATGGCGGCGTGACGGAAACGGAGCAATCGCATGCGCATCATCGTGCTCGACAACGACACCGATTTCGAGGGCTGGCGCAAGGCCGCGCGGCGATTGGCGCTGAATGACGTGAAGCCTGCGGAGGCCACGTGGACCGTACGCAAGGACGACGAACTGTCGTCAGCCTCCTGCGTGAATGACTTGCCCGATGCGCCACAGGCGCGATTCAACGTGACAGCCATATTCGTCGAGCTTGCAAAGGCCACGATCCTGCATCGCAATGACGAGCGCTTCGCCCTGCTCTATCGCCTGCTGTGGCGGCTGCGCAGCCATCACGATCTGCTCAGCGCGACTGATGATCCTGACGTCGCCGAGGTCCACGCAATGGCGCGCGCGGTCTATGGCGACATCGACAGGATGCACGCACAGCTTCGCTTCCGCGAGATCGGCCGCGAGCGGACGGCGCATTACGTCGCCTGGTTCGAGCCGGAGCATCGCATCGTCGAGTTCGCCGCACCTTTCTTCGCCGGCCGCTTCGCCGACATGCCGTGGTCGATCCTGACCCCCGACGTCTGCGCGCATTGGGACGGGCACGCGATCTCGATCTCGCCGGGCATCGCCAAATCCGAGGTGCCGAGCGAGGATCGGCTCGAGGAGGCCTGGCGGCGTCATGACAACGGCCTCTTCAATCCCGCGCGGCTGAAAGTGATGGAGATGCCGCAGGCCTATTGGAGGAACCTGCCCGAGGACTCAATCATTAAGCCGCTGATCGAAGACGCCATGCGCATGACCAGCGGCCCCTTCATTGCACGCAAGGCGGCCGCGCCGCTGAAGCCGCAGGATGAGCCGATGGCCCGCAAGCAAGCCCGAGACAAGCAAGTCAAAGACAAGCAGATTCAAGAGATGCAAGTTCGCGACACGATCGCTGCCTTGCGCGAAGAGGCAGCCGATTGCCGCGCCTGCCCGCTGTGGAAGGACGCAACCCAGACCGTGTTCGGCGAAGGGCCGCAAGACGCGTCGCTGATGCTGGTCGGCGAGCAGCCCGGCGACAAGGAAGATCTCGCAGGCCATCCCTTTGTCGGACCGGCCGGGCAGATGCTCGATCGCGCGCTGCAGGACGCCGGCATCGCGCGCGCCAAGGTCTACATCACCAACGCGGTGAAGCACTTCAAATTCGTGCCGCGCGGCAAGATCCGGCTGCATCAGAAGCCGGGCACGCCGGAGATCCGCGCCTGCCGTCAATGGTACGCGCGCGAGCTTGACGCCATCAAGCCGGAACTCGTGGTGGCGCTCGGTGCCACCGCAGCGCAGAGCGTGCTCGGCAAGATCACCCCGATCAACAAGAACCGCGGCCGCCTGATCGATCACGACGGAACCAAGGTGCTCGTCACGGTCCACCCGTCCTACCTGTTGCGGCTGCCCGACGAGAAAGCCAAAGCGCTGGAATATCAGCGCTTTATCGACGACCTGAAAATTGCCGCAGATCAGTTGCGCAATCCGGCCCGCGCGGCCTGAGTTGCGCCAACCCGGCGGAACCGGGGACCACACTTCAACGTGAAATTGTTTCTGGTGCTGACAAATACCTACAACCTTTAATTGATCCGTGGTACTGTGACGTGTTCCACAGGTATCGGGCGTCATGTTCACGCCATGACGTACCTGAGGTGGGCGCGCTGCGCGGTTTGCTAGCCCCAATCGTGCGGCGCGCCACCTCATCTCGCAATGCTCCCCTCCTCACGCGTCCGCGCACCCGCTGGATTTCTGGTTATTTGAATTCCTGGTAGCCAGGATTTTCCGGTGACCTCGATTTCCGGTGGCGCGGCTTCGCCGGCCCGACGCCTCGCCGCCGGCGTCCTCGCCTTCCGGCATGTCTCGCTCCGCGAAACCCGGAAGGTGACTTCAGTCACGATCATTGCGCGATCGGTGATCGTCTGTTGCTGAAGATTGCCACGAGGCCGCGAAGGCCCGTGGACCTTCAATGCGTTGCACAACAATTCGGCGGGATGTCCACCGTTTTGGGTGGCCGGTTCACTTCACGGGGCGGATTTCAATTGCCTGTCATATGCATCGATCAAAATCGGAGGCATTGGGACAGGAGTTTACCATGAGCGATATGGCGTTACCCGGCTCGATCGAGCCCGCCCTGAAAAAGGGTCCGGACCTCGACAAGGGCTTCCACCCCATGACCGGGGTGATCTATATGGGCGTGGTTGCGGCCGCGCTGCTGTTCGTTGCCTACAGCATCTATGCCGACGTCGACGCCACCGGCACGCGCGTCACGTCGTTCCTGCCCTACATCATGCTGTTCGTTGCGCTGCTGATCGCGCTCGGCTTCGAATTCGTCAACGGCTTCCACGACACCGCTAACGCGGTCGCCACCGTGATCTACACCCGCTCGCTGCCGGCGCATATCGCCGTGGTCTGGTCGGGCATGTTCAACCTGTTCGGCGTGCTGCTCTCGAGCGGCGCCGTCGCGTTCGGCATCGTGTCGCTGCTACCGGTCGAGCTGATCCTGCAGGTCGGCTCCAGCGCCGGCTTTGCGATGGTGTTCGCGCTGCTGATCGCCGCCATCATCTGGAATCTCGGCACCTGGTGGCTCGGCCTGCCGGCATCGAGCTCCCACACCCTGATCGGTTCGATTATGGGCGTCGGCATCACCAACGCGCTGCTGCGCGGCCGCGACGGCACCTCCGGTGTTGACTGGTCGCAGGCGACCAACATCGCCAAGGCGCTGCTGCTGTCACCGCTGTTCGGCTTCGCGCTCGCCGCCGGCCTGCTCTACATCCTCAAGATCGTGCTGGCGCGCGCGACGCCGGCGCTGTTCGGCGAGCCGGTCGGCAACCAGCCGCCGCCATGGTGGATCCGGGGCATCCTGATCCTGACCTGCACGCTGGTCAGCTTCTTCCACGGCTCGAACGACGGTCAGAAGGGCATGGGCCTGATCATGCTGATCCTGATCGGCACCGTGCCGACCGCCTACGCGCTGAACCGCGCGCTGCCCGCGAGCCAGATCGAGCAGTTCGCCGCGCACTCCACCTCGGCCAGCAAGGTCATCGAAGGCAAGGCCGCCGGTTACAATGTGATCGGCAATCCGCGCCCGGCCGTGACCAACTATGTCGCGCAGCACCAGATCAACGAAGGCACCTATCCGTCGCTCGCGGTGCTGGTGCGCGACATCGGCCAGCAGGTTGCCCAGTATGGCTCGCTTGCCAAGTTCCCGGCTGATGCGGTCGGCAACACCCGTAACGACATGTACCTGGCGTCCGAGGCGATCCGCTTCCTGATGAAGGACAAGGAAGCCGAACTGACCGCGGCCGACGTCGCCACGCTGAACGAGTACAAGGGCTCGCTCGATGCCGCGACCAAGTTCATCCCGAGCTGGGTGAAGTTCGCCGTCGCCATCGCGCTCGGCCTCGGCACCATGGTCGGCTGGAAGCGCATCGTCGTTACGGTCGGCGAGAAGATCGGCAAGACCCACCTGACCTACGCGCAGGGTGCCTGCGCCGAGATCACGGCAGCCGCGACGATCGCGGCAGCCGACGGCTACGGCCTGCCGGTCTCGACCACGCACGTGCTGTCGTCAGGGATCGCGGGCACCATGGCCGCCAACGGCTCCGGCCTGCAATGGGCGACGATCCGCAACATCGCGATGGCCTGGGTGCTGACCCTGCCGGCCGCGATGATCATCTCGGGCTGTCTGTACTATGTATTTTACCACGTGTTCTGATGCCGACACCCTTTCCGCGCGGCATCGCGCCGGACGCAAGGCCCGCACCATTGGTGCGGGCCCTTTGCTTCTTGACGGTCGCGGCGCGCTCAGGCGGCGTACACTTTCGCGATCTCGGCCAGCAGTCTGCGCGCCCATTTGTGCAGGCCTGATTTGGCCGTCCGGGCGCTCCAATACATGTCGATCGAGATCGGCACGCGGAACGGCAACGACGCGACGTGCAGGCCGCCGCGCATCGCCCGCGCCAGGTGATGCGGGATCGTCGCAACGAGCCGTGTGCCGGCGACGATGCGCTCCAGACTGTCGTGGTTCGGAAGGCTGACCGCGGGTTCAATCTCGATCTCCCTCGCCTTGAGCGCCTCGAGATAAAGCGGCTGCCACTCGCCGCTATGGGTGATGAAGACGTGTTCCGCCTTGGCGTAGGCCGACAGTGCGATCCGGCCGCGCGCCAGCGGATTGGCCGGATCCATCACGCAGACATAGTGATCGGTGAGAATATGGCGCCGAAAGAAGCTTTCGCCGACGACCCCGACCGGACCGAGCACGATGTCGCACTGGTTCTGCTTGAGATGGATGTCGCCATGGCCCGCGGCATCGAGCAGGACGAGACGGACCCGTGGTGCGCCGGCACGCAGCCGTTCACTGAACTGCGGCATCAGGGTCTGGCGTTCGTGATAGTTGCAGGAGATCGTCACGCCGCCCTGCGCCGTCGCCGGATCGAATTCCGCCGGTGAGGCAAGCCCGTCGATCTCGCCGATCATGTCCCGCGCCCAGCTGACCAGCGCCGCGCAGCGTTCGGTGGCGGTCACGCCATTGCCGTTGCGAACGAACAAGGGATCACCGAGCGCGCCGCGCAGCCGCTCGACCGCGTAGCTGATGGTGGACTGGTTGACCTCGAGCCGCCTGGCCGCCGCCGAGAACGACTGCAGGTCGTAGACCAGCACAAGCGTCCGCAAGGTCCCGATGTCGATCGGATCGATCGAGGAATTGGCCACCACGCTGCACCTCCTGCCTTGCCGGCAGCCCAGCCTAGCACAAGGTCATGGAATATTTCGATGGTCTATATCAATCCCATCTAATTGAACGATTGCTGGCACTGGCGCTAGGCTTCGCGAAAAAGCGCTCCGGGAGGACCAATGACCCACACCGTGCCTGTCGTGACCGACATCGCGTATCAGGATCTGCTCGACGACCCCTATCCGATCTTCCGCCGCCTGCGCGAGCTGGCGCCGGCGGTCTTCGTCGAGCCGGCCAGGCTGACGCTGGTGACGCGCTTCGACGACATCGTGCGCATCGAGCGCGATCCCGCGACCTACTCGGCCGATAATCCGACCTCGCTGGTCAACAAGGTGATGGGGCCGACCTTCATGCGCAAGGACGGCGCCGAGCACGCGATCGGCCGCAAGGCGATCGAGCCCTCGTTCCGCCCGGCCACGATCAAGGAGTATTGGGCACCGAAATTCACCGCGATCGCGCAAGAGCTGATCGATGAGCTGTCCGCTGCCGATCAGGCCGATCTGTTCTCAGCGCTGGCCGCGCCGATGGCCTCGCGCAGCCTGATGGCGATGATCGGCTTTCGCGCGATGCCGTGGCAGACCCTGGCCGACTGGTCGCAGGCGCTGATCGACGGCGCGGGCAACTACACTGCCGATGCCGGGATCGAGCGCAAGGCGATGCAGGCGAGCGCCGATGTCGACGCCGCGATCGACGCGGTGCTCGACGATCACCGCGGCCACCCCAATCCCTCGATCCTGTCCTCGATGGTCAACGCCGATCCGCCGATGCCGATCGAGGGCATCCGCGCCAACATCAAGGTGATCATCGGCGGCGGACTGAACGAGCCGCGCGATGCGATCCTGACCCTCGTGCTCGGTCTCCTGCAAAACCCGGCGCAGAAGGACAGCGTGCTGGCGAAGCCGGAACTATGGCCCGCTGCGCTCGAGGAAGCGGTGCGCTGGATCTCGCCGATCGGCATGTATCCGCGCCGCGTCACGCGCGATGTCGACCTTTCCGGCACCGCGCTGCCCGAGGGCCTTCAGATCGGGCTCTGCGTCGGCGCGGCGAACCGCGACGGCAATCGCTTCGCCGAGCCCGATCGTTTTGACGTGACTCGGCCGAAGCAATCGCATCTGGCGTTCGGCGCCGGACCGCATTTCTGCGCCGGCACCTGGGTGTCGCGGCTCACGGTCGGCAAGATCGTGGTGCCGATGCTGTTCGCGCGCTTGCGCAATTTGCGCCTCCGCGCGGAGGCGCCGCCTGTCGTCCGCGGCTGGGTGTTCCGCGGACCGGTGACGCTGCAGGTGCGATGGGATGCGTGACCGATGCACATCGCGTTGTCGGATCACTTCTTGGCAGCAGCGCCAGCTCTCCCCCTATCCGTAGGTGGATAGGTCGATGCGAACAGGCAATCGTGCACCCACGACTGATCGATCTCGATCGTATTTCCAGAGGTCGTCCGCATGCGGCGTTGGCAGGTCACTGGATGAGACCGGATTCATATTCCAGCGCACATCGCCCCGGATCGTGGCACTGTCGCCGGGCTCCGGGCATGGCGCGTCCGTTGAGTCAGGGCTTCTCGAACATGTCGCCACAGGCTGCGGCGCACCGTCTTTCAGGACACTGACGAGTCGGTTTTCGGATATGTGACCGCTCGCCCACTGCATCCCGACGCTACAGATCCTGTCGCCATTCTGGCGATGCGCCTCGCCCCAGCAGCCATAAGTCCAGCTTCCATAGGGCGGAGGCAGAAGAACGCAGGACGTCTTGTAGCCGGCGAACGGTCCGCCGCTGTCTCCGGATGCGACGCGCCGCTCTCGTTCCATCGCGTGCACCGGTCCGGCCTTTTGCAGAAAGTCGAGCCGGTTGCGAGTGATTTGCAGCAGAACCTCACGATCATCGGTCTTATCATCTTCCGCTTGCCCATATCTATCCGGGCCGTGCGAACGCACCTCAAGCCATCGGCGTTGGCTCTTGACCAACGCCTCATGGAATTGCTGATCCGTGGTTTCGCGCAGAAGCTTGAAATAGGCGGCGCTCATCTCCGCGTCGGCCTTCTTCAAGTCCGGCGTCGCACAGATCAGCTTGTCCACCGGCAGCGAAGCCCGTGCGCAATCGAGCGCCGGAGCCGGACATGAGTGGCCGACCACGAGAACACCGACCGCCAGAACAAGGCCGAGTTTCATTGTCGTCTCGTGTGACTCGCGCTCGCTGCGATCGCGGCTCACGCCGCCAGCGCGTCCTCCACGATCTTCACGAAATACGAGGTGCCGTAGACGATCGCCTCGTCGTTGAAATTGTAGGCGGGGTGATGCAGGCCGGCGCTGTCACCGTTGCCGCAGAAGATGAAGGCGCCGGGCCGCGCTTCCAGCATGTACGAAAAATCCTCGCCGCCCATCAGCGGCGGCATCGGATGCACGTTGCCGTCACCGGCCACCTCCTTGGCGATCCGGGTCGCGAATTCGGTCTGCGATGCGTGGTTGACGGTGACGGGATAGCCGCGCTTGTAGTCGAGATCGATCCGGGCGCCGGTCAGTTGCGCCACGCCCTTGACCACTTCACCGATGCGCTTCTCGATCAATTGCCGGACCTCCGGGGTCAGGGTGCGGACTGTGCCGCGCAAGACCGCGGTCTGCGGAATCACGTTGCGGGCATTGCCGGCGTGGAATTCGCAGATCGAGATCACGGCGGAATCGAGCGGATCGACGCTGCGCGACACGATCGACTGCAGCGCGGTGATCAGTTGCGCGCCGACCATCACCGAATCGATGCATTTGTGCGGCCGCGCGGCGTGGCCGCCGAGCCCCTCAATGTTGATATTGACCTCGTCGGTGGACGCCATGATCGGGCCGGAGCGGATCGCGAACGAGCCGATCGGAATCCCCGGACCGTTGTGCATGCCGTAAACCTGCTGGACGCCGAAGCGGTCCATCAAGCCGTCCTTGATCATGGCGGCCGCACCGGCCCCGCCCTCCTCGGCCGGCTGGAAGATCACGACCGCATCGCCGGCGAAATTGCGCGTCTCGGCGAGATAGCGTGCCGCGCCGAGCAGCATCGCGGTGTGGCCGTCGTGGCCGCAGGCGTGCATCTTGCCCGGCGTCTTCGAGGCGTAAGGCAGGTTGGTTTCCTCGTGGATCGGCAGCGCGTCCATGTCGGCGCGCAGGCCGATCACCTTGACGTCGCCTTTGGCCGGACCCTTCTTGCCCTTGATGACCCCGACCACGCCGGTCTTGCCGAGCCCGGTCACGACCTCGTCGCAGCCGAATTCCCGTAGCCGGTCGGCCACGAATGATGCAGTGCGGTGCACGTCATACAGGAGCTCGGGGTTTTCATGGATGTTGCGGCGCCAGGCCTGGATATCGGGTTGCAGATCGGCGACGCGGTTGACGATGGGCATGAGAATTCTGGCCTCAGAGGTTGGACGTAAGTCCTGTCTAGCATGCAAGAGGCGGTCCACCCAACAGATGTGGCATGCCTCCGGCCTGGGCCCGCATTCGCAAATGGGATGCCGAATGTTCCCCGGACGTGGGGGCCGGGCGACCTTGCGTCCGTTCGCCAATGTCTGGCCCGACGGAATCGCATCCGACCAAAGCCTAATGGTGCCGGGGATATCTCATGCGGATACTACTTCAGGTTTCCGCACCGAAATCCTCCGGCCTTCAAAGAAGGGCGCGGCTGCATGACGCCGGATCAAGCGGTCTTGTTCTCCACCATCATCCTGCTGGTGCCGATGGGATACTTCCTGCTCGCGGCCCCCGCGTTCCTGCTCGTGAAGCTCGACGTCCCGCCCGTCACGCGTCTGCTGCGCGGCATGTTCAATGCCTACTTCCTGGTGCTGACCGTCTCGGGTGTGATCGGGACGCTCGCGTTCGCCGCCGCGGGCCGGCCGGCCGTCGCGCTTGGCATCGCCCTGATCGCGGCGTTTGCGGTGCTGGCACGCCGATGGTTTCTGCGCCGGCTCGATGCCGAGGCGGACGCAAGAGACCTGGGCGATTCCACCGCGGTGCGGCGGCTCCGCCGGCTGCATTGGGGCGGCATGCTGTGCAATGCGGTTCAGGTCTTCGTTCTGGTCGGCAGCATTCCCTACATGGCGCCGCTGCCTTGATCGGGTCTTGCTCCGCCGATCCCATATCCGCTTGGGGCGCGTAAGATTGGAAGCAGCGTCCGCGTTGCCCTCGAAGCGCGGCGCAGGGCAGGATTCGTTCTCGCCACGAGGAGCCTGCTCGCTATGCGTCGCGTTTCCGATGTGGATCGTATTTCGAAAGGACGTCTTTGAGGTAATCCCGGCTCTTCCATTCCGGTGCGGGCGGCTCGTAGCCGGGTCGAGGAACGAACGGATTCGCCGCCACATCCGCTGACGCGCTCATCATGTCCGGAATGTAGCGCGGGCAATTCGGGAAGATTTCGCATTTGACGCTGACGACAAGCTTCGCCCCATGATGCCGGGCAAGCGTTTCCGCGCCGTCGTGGATCGTTGCCTTGCCTCGGATGCGCGCGCGAAACGTCTTGCCGTCGAGGCGTACAAAGAGCAACCCGACGTTCGGGTTGCGGTGAATATTGCCAAGTGTGCGGTACATGTTGTTGCCGTCATACTCGGGGTATTCAAGCGTGTCGGGCCCGGTGATCTTCACGAAGCCGGGATCGCCACAACGCATCGAACAATCGACATTGTCCTGATAGCTCGTCGCAATGAAAAAGAGTCGCGTCTCCTCGATGAGCTTGCGCTCCTGTTCCCAGAATTCGAAGTGGAGGCGATGCTTCTCGAGGCCGTCGGCGACGCGACGACCGTCGAAGCGGTCCTGCAACTCACGCATTCCGTCGTGGTAAAAAGGGGCGCGAACGGGATCTGCCACAGGACTCCTCCAGCAAGTTGAGCAACCGGTCTGCAAGTTTTGGCACGGCCAGAATATGCGGTGCAACGGCAGCAGAATCTCTTGGGCGCGCCCGGCCTCAGACGGCTAGTTCCCCCGCGCCTGCCGGTCGAACGCGCTCAATACGGCAAGCGTCATGGCCTCGATACCTGTCTTGATGGTGGGCTCCGGCACCGGCGCGAACAGCGGCGAATGATTGCTCGGCAATGGCGGGCCGTTGCCCGCCCGGGCCGCGGCAACGCGCTCCGGCTGGTAGACACCGATATTGAAGAACATCGACGGCACGCCGGCGGTGACGAATTCCGAATAATCCTCGCTGGGCGTGCCGGGCGGTGACGGTGCGAACTTGTCGCCAAACGCCGCCTTCAGCACCTTTTCCGCCGTGCCGACCACGTCGGGATCATTGATCACGGCCTTGGTCCCTTCGGCGAGGTTGATCTCAGGCTCCGGCGCATTCGACATGGCGGCGACCGCCTTCGCCGTCCGCTCGATGCCTCCAAGCATTTTGGCGCGCACTTCGGGCTTGAAGGTGCGAATGGTGCCGAGCAGCACCACATCGTCAGGAATGATGTTCGACGCGGTGCCGCCGTGAATTGCGCCGATGCTGACCACGCCGAATTCGGTCGGGTCCTTTTCGCGGCTGATCACGCTCTGAACATCGACGACAAAGCGCGCGGCCATCATCACGGGATCGATCGTCGCCTGCGGTACCGCACCGTGCCCACCGCGGCCACGGAATTTGATGTAGAGGCCATCGGCGGCGGACGAGCCGATCCCGACGCGATAGCGCACTGTTCCGTAGGCGAACGGGCCATCGTGCAAGGCGAAGCCGAAATTCGGCTTTGGAAATTTCGTGAACAGGCCATCCGCCAGCATCGCCTTGGCGCCCGCCACGATCTCTTCAGCCGGCTGGGCGATGAACATCAGCGTGCCGTGCCATTGGTCTTTCAAGCCGACCAGCGTCTTGGCCGCGCCCGCCCAGCTCGCCATGTGGATGTCGTGGCCGCAGCTGTGGGCCACGAAGGTTTCCCGTCCCTGCCATGTGGTCTTGTCGTGGCTGGCATAGGGAAGGCCGGTCTTCTCTTCCATCGGCAGCGCGTCGAGCTCGGTGCGCACCATGATGGTGGGGCCCTCGCCGTTCCTGTAGATCGCGACCAGCCCGGTCTTGCCGACGTGCTCCGTCACCTCAAAGCCCAACGCCCGCATTTCGGCAGCCAGTTTGGCCGCGGTCTTCTCCTCCTGAAACGCGATCTCGGGATGGGCGTGAAGGTCCTTGTAGAGCGCGTCGAGTTTCGGGTAGTCCGCCTCGACCGACTTCTCGATTGCGCCCTTCAGCGCGGCGACATCGAGTTCGGCATTGGCTCGCAGCGGCAATGAAGCGCAGAGCGCGGCGGACGCAAGCAGAGTGAGAACAATCTTGTTCATGGCAATCGCTCCAACCGAACCCCGCATACTGCATTCCGAGCAACCCTTGCAACGCCAGGCCGGGCTCGGCTGCGCGATTTAAGCAGGCAAGTCGATTGGAAACAATGACTGATCCAGAGCGTGTGCTCGCCTACCCCGAGGTGAGCATCTGGCTGCGGATCTCCTGTGCGGTGCGGCGCAGCGGCAGCAGAAATTTCTTGCGCGCGCCGGCCTCGCTGACCGTGCCCGAAATCGTGTTGACGCTGAGCGCCGCGACCACCGCACCGGCCGGATCGCGCAGCGGCACGGCGATGCCGCAGATCGCGGGATCGAGCTCGCCATCGACCCAGGCATAGCCGTCGCTCTCGACCCGCGCGAGCAATTCGCCGAGACGCTCCGGATCGGTCACGGTGCGCGGCGTGACCTGCTTGAAGCCACCGCTCGCAAGATGAGCCTCGCGGGTGCCAGGCGGCAGCGCCGCGAGCATGACGCGGCCGAGCGACACCAGATGCGCCGGCAGCCGGCTGCCGACGCCGAGATTGGCCGACAGAATCCGGCGCGCCGGCAGACGCAGCGCATAGACGATCTCGTCCTCATCGAGCACCGCCATCGCGCAGGACTCCCCGATCTCGTTGCGCAGATTCTCCAGCGCGCGCTGCGCATGCGCCCAATAGGGCAATGCATTGAGGTAGGACAGGCCGAGCCCGAGCGCGCGCGGCCGCAGGCTGAAATAGCGTCCATCGGAGGCGCAGTATTTCAGCGCGACCAGGGTCGCGAGGATGCGGCGTGCGGTGGCGCGGTTGAGACCGGCGGTGTCGGCGGCCTCCGCCAGCGTATGCCGGCCCGGCGGCTTGCCGAGCGCCTCGATGATCGAAAAACCGCGCGCGATCGCACGCACGAAGCCGTCACTCTCTTTGCTCATGACGCCGTTCTGCTGGGGCCGTCGTATTTGCTCATCACATCGCAGCCCGCATGGCTGCCTGCACATGACGCGGCGCTGCCCGCTTGTCAGGGGCTCCCGACCGCGCTAGCGTCAATTCACACAGCGAATGAAATGTTCGCCTGGCGAACTAAATAGCAGGAGGATCCTCGATGGCGCAAGCAGAAAGTTCTGCGGCCACCCCGTTCGAAACCGATTTCTGGAAGGACGCGAAGCTGCGCAAGGTGTGGGACGACATCGTCCCCGGCGAGCCGCGCAAGACGCTGCCCTACACGCTCACGCAGGAAGCGATCGCGCTGTACTGCCGCGCGGTCGGCGAGACCAATCCGCTCTATCTCGACGAAGCAGTCGCGAAGGCCGGGCCCTACGGCGGCCTGATCGCGCCGCCCGCGATTCATATTCTCTTGATGTTCGCCTGCACGCCGGCCGACGACTGGATGCGCTCGCCGGGCACCGTCAATGCCGGGCAGTCGTGGAGCTACACCATCCCTGCCCGTGCCGGCGACACCATCACCCTGCAGGCCCGCGCGCTCGACAAGTTCATCAAGCGCGAGCGGCTGTTCGTGGTGCACGACAACGTCTTCTTCAACCAGCATGGCGACGTGATCTGCTCGGGTCGCGGCCAGACCATCCGTCCGATGTAAGGAGGATCACGATGACCTCAGCGAATTTCGATGCTCTCAACGCCGGCGACACCATCGACGGCCCCGCTTTCGCGGTCACGCGCGAATCGATCCGCCTGTTCTGCGATGCGTCGCTCGACTACAACCCGCTGCATCTCGACGACAACTACATGAAGGGCGATTTCGGCAAGACCAATTTCGGCGGCATCATCATGCATGGCATGAACAATTTCGGCCTGATCTCGCGCATGCTGACCGACTGGGCTCTTCCCGCCGGCGCGATCCACCGCAGGCTCGAGACGCGCTGGCTGAAGCCGGTGAAGCCCGGCGACACGATCCGCCCCGCCGGCACCATCAAGGCCAAGCAGACGACCGCGAAGTCGCGCTGGGTGCTGGTCGACGTCGCCGTGCAGAACCAGCGCGGCGAAACGGTCGCGGCCGGCGAGGCGATGCTGGAGTTTCCCGCCGCGAAGGCGGGCTAACGGACCTTAGCCTCCGCCCCGCGCGCGCGGAGAGGTCGGAACGCATCGCCAGATGCGTTCCGGGTGGGGGGAGCCTCCGCGGGCTCAGCTATCGCCGCGTTGTGCGGAGGCAGCCCCTCACCCAACCGCTCAGAGCGAGCTTCGCTCGTCTCGCCCCCGTAAGAACGGGCGAGGGAGCACGGCTCGTTCGCGGCTAGCCAACTCAACAACAATCAAAAGAATCATTTGGAGGTTTCGATGCAGGATGCGGCCCAATCGCGGCTTTATGGACGGATCGCCTGGCGCCTGATCCCGTTCCTGCTGGCGTGCTACACGGTTGCGATCATCGATCGCTTCAACATCGGCTTTGCCAAGCTGCAATTCCTACACGACCTCAACATCGATGACGCGGTGTTCGGGCTTGCCGCCGGCATCTTCTCGGTCGGCTATGTCGCGCTCGAAGTGCCGAGCAATCTGCTGCTGGTCAGGATCGGCGTCCGCAAGACGCTGCTGCGGATCATGCTGCTGTGGGGCATCGTCACCGTGCTGCTCGCGCTGGTGCAGAACCAGTATCATCTCTATCTTTTGCGCTTCCTGCTCGGCGCCGCCGAGGGCGGCTTCTTCCCCGGCATCCTGTATTACCTGACGCTGTGGTTTCCGGATCGAGTGCGCGGCCGCATGACCAGCCTGTTCGTGATGGCGGTGCCGCTCGGCGGCGTCATCGCCGGGCCGTTGTCGGGCCTGATCATGGATCACATGCAGGGCGTCCATGGCCTGCATGGCTGGCAGTGGCTGTTCATCCTCGAAGGCGTTCCAGCCGTGCTGCTCGGCGTCGCCGCGTATCTTTATCTCGCCGACGGGCCGCAGGCCGCGAACTGGCTCAGCACCGACGAGCGACGGCAGGTCTCAAGCGATCTCGCCCGTGATCGCGCCGCCGCTCCTGATACGACAAGCAGCTTTGCGGCGGCGCTGCGCGAGCCGCGCGTCTACCTGCTCGCGTTCATCTATTTCGCGTTCTTCTGTTCGCTCAACACCATCCTGTTGTGGACACCGACGCTGCTCAAGCGCGTCGGCGTGGCGACCACCACCGAGATCGGCTGGCTGAGCGGCGCGATCTCGGTGGCGTCGGCGATCGGCATGGTCGCGATCGGCTACAGCTCCGATCGCACCAGGGAACGGCGCTGGCACGTGGTCTGCTGCGGCCTCGTCGCAGCGGCGTGCTTCGTCGCCTTGCAGGCCGCGCAAGGCAGCATCCTGCTAACCGTGACGCTGCTTGCCATCGCCTCGATCGGCATCTTCGCGATTCTCTCCCTGTTCTGGACCATTCCGAACGCGATGCTGGAAGGCAGAGCCGCAGCGGGCGGCATCGCGCTGATCAGCGCGATCGGCTCGTTCGGCGGCGCGGTCTGCCCCGCCCTAATCGGCTGGATGAATGTCGCAACCGGGAGCATCTACGCACCGCTCGCTCTCGTCGGCGCCGTGCTCGGCATCGGCATGCTGGCGCTGATCGTCTGTGTGCCGCGGCCCGAGCCCGAGGTCACACTCGCCGAACCCGGCCGTCTCTGATCATTCGCAGACGCCCGGCGCCGTCGGCCGGGCTTGTCTCCGCCGGCTGCGTCTGGATAGAACTCGGCTCTGACTCTGTCAGAACCGAGTTCTATTTTCTTGTATTGACGCGTTTTCTTCACGCGAACCGGGCTCCACTTCGCTCGAAAACGCTATAGAAGGACGTCAACAAAAGACGCTTGCCGGGAACGAGGACATGCCGCGAAGGCTCGAGGGTGATTTCGACTACATTATCGTCGGCGCGGGCACGGCGGGCTGCATCATGGCTAACCGCCTGTCGGCCGATCCGAAGAAGCGCGTGCTGCTGCTGGAAGCCGGCGGCAAGGACAACTGGATCTGGTTTCACATCCCGGTCGGCTATCTCTTCGCGATCGGTAATCCGCGTTCGGACTGGATGTTCAAGACCGAGGCTGAGCCCGGCCTGAACGGCCGCGCGCTCGCCTATCCGCGCGGCAAGGTGATCGGGGGCTCGTCGGCGATCAACGCCATGATCTCGATGCGCGGCCAGGCCGCGGATTACGATCACTGGCGCCAGCTCGGCCTCACCGGGTGGAGCTACAGCGACGTGCTGCCGGCATTCAAGCGGCTGGAAGATCACTTCCTTGGTGAAAGCGAGCATCATGGCACCGGCGGCGGCTGGCGCATCGAAGCGCCACGGCTGTCATGGCAGGTCCTCGATGCGGTCGGCGATGCCGCCGAGGAGATGGGCATCAAGCGCATCCCCGACTTCAACACCGGCGACAACGAAGGCACCAGCTATTTCCACGTCAACCAGAAGCGCGGGCGGCGCTGGTCGTCGGCGCGCGGCTTCCTCAAGCCGGTGCTGAACCGCAGCAATCTGCGGCTCGAGACCGACGTGCTGGTCGACCGTCTGATCATCGAGAGCGGCCGCGCCGCCGGCGTGCTGTTCCGTCAGGGCAATGAGGCGGTGGAGGTGCGCGCTAAAGGCGAGGTTATCCTCTGCGCCGGCTCGATCGGCACCACGCAGGTGCTGCATCGGTCCGGCATCGGTCCGGCCGAATGGCTGTCGCCGCTTGGCATTGACATCGTGGCTGACGTGCAGGGCATCGGCCACAATCTGCAGGACCATCTGCAGCAGCGCGCGATCTACAAGGTGTCGGGCGTGCGCACGCTGAACGAGACCTACTACAACCTCGTGCGCCGCGGCCTGATGGGCCTCGATTACGCGTTCCGTCGCCGCGGGCCGCTGACCATGGCGCCGTCGCAGCTCGGCATCTTCACGCGCTCGGATGCGACGCGCTCGCGCGCCAACATTCAGTTCCACGTGCAGCCGCTGTCGCTCGACAAGTTCGGCGACCCGCTGCATCGCTTCCCCGCAATCACGGTGAGCGCCTGCAATCTGCAGCCGACCTCGCGCGGCACCGTCCGCATCCGCTCGACCGCGCCCGACGACAAGCCGTCGATCGCGCCGAATTACCTGTCGACCGAGGACGACCGCCAAGTCGCGGCCGACGCGATCCGCACCACGCGCAAACTGATGAAGCAGAAGGCGCTGGAGAAATATCGTCCCGAGGAGTTCCTGCCCGGCCCCTCGGTCGGCGACGACGACGCCTCACTCGCCAAGGCCGCCGGCGACATCGGCACCACGATCTTCCACCCCGTCGGCACCGCAAAGATGGGAACGGCCAACGATCCGATGGCCGTGGTCGACGAGCGCCTGCGCTTCTACGGCCTCAACGGCTTGCGCATCGCGGATGCCTCCGTGATGCCGACCATCACCTCCGGCAACACCAACACGCCGACCGCGATGATCGCCGAGAAGGCTGCAGCGATGATCCTGCAGGATGCACGATAGAGCGACGATGAACTCCCGGAAGCGCATTCTCGTTGGCGATGCCGGCGCGCAGATCGCGCTGGCACGATGGGGCGAGCCGGCTTCCGGCAAGCCGCCGGCGCTGCTGCTGCACGGCACCGGCTTTGTCGCCGAAGTGTGGACCGAGGTCGCGGAAGCGCTGGCCGCCGACTACACCGTCTATGCGCTCGACCGCCGCGGCCATGGCCTGAGCCACAAGCCGCCGGCCGACCGCTACCAGTTCCAGGATTTCGCCGACGATGTCTGCATGGTGGTCGAACGCCTCGACCTTCGGAACATTTACGGCATCGGTCACAGCGCCGGCGCGACCGACCTGATGCTCGCCACGAAGCTGATGCCAGACCGCTTCGCGCGGCTGTTCGTGACGGAGCCGACCGCGATGGATCCGCGCGTGCCGCGCACAGCCGGCCTGAGCGACATCGCACGCGCGTCGGTGCAGGGCGTGCTGCGCCGACGGGCCGAATTCGATAATGCCGACGATCTGTTCCGGCGATTGCGCGCCGCGCCGGCGTTCGCGCCGTGGACCGAGCCGTCGCTGTGGGCCTATATCCATCACGGTTTTGCACGGCTCGGCGACGGCCGCATGCAGCTACGCTGCACGCCGGAAATCGAGTCGGCGCTGCTTAGGCCGATCTTCCAGGCCATGGAGCAGATCTACACCGGCGATGCGCGCGGCAATCCGTTCCCGTGGTTCTCCGACATCGCCTGCCCGGTCTGCATCGCCACGGCTGAGCAGTCATGGCCGGTCTACAAGGAGATGGCCGATCGCGCCGCCGCCCTGATCCCGCACGCCAGCCGCTGGACGTTCGAGAACGTCGGGCACTGCGTCGCGCAGGAAGCGCCGGAGCTCATGGTTGCGGCGCTCAAGGCATTCGCCGCGCGAATTGATGAGAATCGGCGCAACAATCAGGCGACATCACCGTTGTAACCCAGCGCCCTGTCGTCCAGGCGGGACGACCTCCGCGGGGCTCGACGACAAGGGTGAGAATGGATGCCGCCTTCGACAGTTTCCGCCTTGAACGATACAAGCGGGTTCGTCGGCGAAACACATGGCCGGTTTGAGCAGGCGCCAAGTCTCACCAGGATCCTCCTCGCGCTCGGTATCGTCTACGGCGACCTCGGCACCAGCCCGCTCTACACTTTGCAGACGATCGTCCACCTGATGGGCGATCGTTTCACGCCCGAAGCAGCCCTCGGCTCGCTCTCGCTGATCGTCTGGGCGCTGATCATCACGATCTCGGTCAAATATTGCATCTTTGTCATGCGCGCCGACAATCATGGCGAGGGCGGCATCCTTGCGCTCATGGCCCTGACCGGAGCACGCTGGTCCGGACAGGGGCGCTGGCTGGTGACAATGGGGCTGTTTGGCGCCGCCTTGATCTATGGGGACGGCATCATCACCCCCGCGATCTCGGTGCTGAGCGCGGTCGAGGGTCTGAACGTCGCAACTGATACATTCAAGCCGTACACGATGCCGATCGCGGTTGCGATCCTGATTGGATTGTTCGCGTTGCAGCGGCAAGGGACCGCAAGGGTCGGCAAGGCATTCGGTCCGGTGATGTTGCTCTGGTTCCTGACGATGGCGCTGCTCGGCATCGCCTCGCTGGTACAGCACCCCACCGTGCTGCGCGCGCTCAACCCCATGCACGGTATCCTGCTGCTCACCACGCATGGCCTGCTCGGCTTCACCCTGCTCGGCGGCGTCTTCCTTGCCCTCACCGGCGGCGAGGCGCTCTATGCCGACATGGGGCATGTCGGCCGCAAGCCGATCCGCCTCGCTTGGTACGGCATCGTGCTGCCTGCGCTGGTACTCAACTACGCGGGCCAGGTCGGCAATTTCATCGCATCGCCCGATCCGTCCGCCAATCCGTTTTTCAAACTCGCATCGGTCTGGGCGATCTATCCGCTGGTGCTGCTTGCGACCCTGGCGACGATCATCGCGAGCCAGGCCATCATCACCGGCACTTTCTCGATGACACGTCAAGCTATGCAGCTAGGATGGTTTCCGGGCGTACGGATCAACCAGACCTCGGCCGAAGAATATGGCCAGATCTACGTGCCCTTCGTGAACTGGACTATGATGTGCCTGACGGTCGCGCTGACTATCGGCTTCGGCAGTTCTGACCGCCTGGCCGGCGCCTATGGCGCGGCCGTTTCCACCACCATGGTCCTGACCACCGCCCTGCTCTACCAGGTGATGCGGCGAAGATGGGGCTGGAGCGCGGCGCGGGCGACCTCGATCGCTGGAGTGCTGCTCACGGTCGATCTTGCGTTCTTTCTTGCCAATCTCTTCAAGATCGCGGAAGGCGGCTGGATTCCCCTGCTGTTCGGCGCGCTGCTGTTCGGCGTCATGGTCACGTGGCATTTCGGCCTCGACGCGCTGCATCGACGAAGCATGGCCCAGTCGGACCATGTCGATGCGTTCTTTGCTGGCCTGCGCGACCGGCACATCGCGCGGGTGCCGGGGACCGCGATTTTCCTCACGCGGCTAAACCACCGCATTCCGCCGATCATCGTCAACTACGTCAAGCAAGCCCATTCGTTGCATCAGACGGCGATCGCATTGACGGCAAGCTTTGAAAGCGTACCTCGAATCCGCCCCTCCGATCGCATCCGCTGCGAGCAGCTTTGCGAAGGCGTCTGGCACATCACCGTTCATTTCGGCTTTGTCGAGATACCCGATCTGCCAGCTGTGCTGGCGAATGCAAAGCAGATCGGGGTACCAATGCAGAAGGACACGACCTACTACATCGAGCGTCACGACCCCGTCAGTTCCAGACGCCGCAATCCGTTGGCGCGGTTCCAGATCGCGCTGTTCGCATTCATGGCCCGGAACTCCGCACACGCCATCGACCGATTCAGGATTCCAAACGGTTCGCTGGTCGAGATTGGCAGCCGGACAGAGCTCTAGATGATGATGCACCGGCCGCGGCGATTGCGATCTTTCCCCGACCGAAAGAAATCGCCGTCCCCTTGCGGCGGACGGCGGAAGCCACTCACGCAGTACTGGAACGGTTCTTAGTGATTGCCGTGGTGCTCGGCGTGATGCCGGCTCGCCTCGGTGTGGTGATGCTGGGCGTGGCTGGCGTGACCGTGGGCGCTGTGCGCGTGATGCGCCGCCTTGTGGTGGTCGCCGGCTTCGTGGTGCTTGGCGGCTTCGCGGTGATGACGCGCCGCGTGCTCGTGGTGCTCAGCTGCCTTGTGGTGATGCTCAACGCCTGCGTGGTCGCTCATGAAGAATCTCCCGGTGTGGCGAGTGAAGTCCGCCATTCTTATGCAGGAGCGCTGACGTTATGCTGACGGCTGCAAGACAGCTTTGTTGCGGCGTTCATCTATGTTGCGGGACGTCGCCATGTTGCGGCGCGCATCAGCGCCACTGCACCGGTCGGCCACCCGTCATTCCGGCGGCGGAAAGCGCTCGACGGTCGGTAGCTCATGCGCCGCTTCCATCCAACGCAGCCGCTCCGCGACCTGGATATGCATGGTTGCCGGAACCGCATCGGGATCGTCATAGGTGCCGCTCTGAATGTCGATGAACCCGGGCAACATGTTGCCATTGGTGTAGAAAAGCCCGGTGCCGCAGCTCGCGCAGAATTGCCGCCGGCCATGCTCGGAGGACCGGTAGATGCTGGGCTGCCCCTTGGTCACCTTGACCATGCCTTCTGCGACCATCACCCAGCCGACCATCGGCGCGCCGGCATGGCGCCGGCAATCGGTGCAGTGACACAGCGCATGGACGACCGGTTCCCCGGTCACCTCGTAACGTATCTCTCCGCAGTGACAGCCGCCGGTGACCTCAGCCATGTGTTCCTCCGACCGATCAGTGGTTTGCCGGGTCGATAGCGTTGCAGGCCCCAAACTTTCAATGGCGCATCTTGCCCTTGCGTCCCCCTGTCGCGCCGGCGGTATGTCTGCTCATGTCGCGGCGGGCTTTCCCGCTCTCACGAAATCGTCATGCCGGCCCTCACCCCCCTCCAAAGCCCCGGGAATAAACCCTCAGGCCCGCCGATCACCTTCCCGGAAACCCAATCCCTGGGCCCAACGGGAGACTTGCTATGAGCGGACACGATCACGACCACCACGATGAAGAGAAAGGCGTCAGCCGACGCAAGGTGCTGGAATGCATGACCTGGGCCGGCACCGGCGTGCTCTGGACGGTTACCGGCGGCGTGCCGCATTCGCTCGGCATCGTCGACTCGGCAGCCGCAGCCGAAGCGACCACCGGCATGACCTTCATGCAGATCAGCGACAGCCATGTCGGGTTCGACAAGCCGGCCAACCCGAACGCCATCGGCACACTTGAGGAGGCCATCAACAAGGTCCGGGCGATGCAGGTCAAGCCGTCGTTCATGATCCACACCGGCGACATCACGCATCTGTCGAAGGCGTCCGAATTCGATGACGCCGATCGCATCATCTCGCAGGCCAAGCTCGACGTGCATTACGTGCCGGGCGAGCACGACTTCATCGACGAGGAGGTCAAGCTCTACAAGGAACGCTACGGCAAGGGCACCAAGGGTCCGGGCTACTACTCCTTCGACGCCGGCGGCGTGCATTTCGTCGGCCTCGTCAACGTCGTCGACCTCAAGGGCGGCGGCCTCGGCAATCTCGGCAACGAGCAGCTGGAATGGCTCGAGAACGACCTCAAGGGCCGCTCGAAGTCGACCCCGATCGTGCTGTTCGCCCACATCCCGCTGTGGACGGTCTATCCGCAATGGGGTTGGGGTACCGAGGACGGCGCCCGCGCACTGGAGTACGTCAAGGGCTTCGGCTCGGTCACCGTGCTGAACGGCCACATCCACCAGGTGATGCAGAAGGTCGAGGGCAACGTCACCTTCCACACCGCGCGTTCGACGGCCTTCCCGCAGCCGGCGCCGGGTGCCGCCCCCTCGCCCGGCCCGATGAAGGTCGAGGATGCCAAGCTGCGCAGCATGCTCGGCGTCGCCAGCATCAACTTCAAGCAGAACAGCCAGCCGCTGGCGATCATCGACACGCCGTTGCAGGGCTGAGGGACGAGACCGATGAGTTCGATCAATCGACGCGATTTCGGTATAGCCGTGGTCGCGACCATGCTGCTTCCTGTCACGGCGGCCCGCGCCGAAGACGTCGCGGTCCACATCGACAACTTCTCGTTCGCGCCGAACCCGCTCGACGTGAAGGTCGGCACCACCGTGACCTGGACCAACCGCGACGACATCCCGCACACCGTGGTGTGTGCGGGAAAATTCCGCTCCAAGACCATGGATACCGACGGCACCTTCTCGTTCACCTTCACGGAGCCCGGCGAGTACAAGTATTTCTGCTCGCTGCATCCGCACATGACAGGCAGTATCAAGGTTGGGTAACGTGACCACCCATACAATCACAGCGATACCCGGCCGGTGGCTCTCCGCCCCCGGCCGGGCACAAGCCGTCTCTCCACATGCCGGGCAGGACACGATGGTTGTCAAAGCGTCGCAAGACGATCCCGAAAAGGCGCGGCGCTTCCGCGAAGCCGCGCTGCCGTACCTTGACGACGCCTATACCCTGGCACGCTATTTGTTGCGCGATGCCGCCGACGCCGAGGATGCGGTGCAGGAATGCTATCTGCGCGCCTACAAGCATTTCGACAGCTACCGTGGACCTGCGATGAAGCCGTGGCTGTTTGCGATCCTGCGCAATGTCTGCCGCGCCGAATATGCCCGCCGCAAGACCGCCCCCACCGCGGTCGAGGAGCTGCCCGAGGGTGGCGATCAGACCCCGCTGTGGAACGAGGCGCCGGAGACCCCGGAAAAGCAGCTGCTGCGTCGCTTCGACGGCGACACCGTGCGCAAGCTCGTCGCGGCGCTCGCCGAGCCGTTCCGCGAGACCTTTGTGCTCAGGGAAATCCAGAATCTTTCTTACCGCGAGATCGCCGATGTCGCCGCCGTGCCTGTCGGCACCGTGATGTCCCGCCTCGCACGCGCCCGCGCCATGCTGCGATCGGCCTGGCTCGCGGAACAGGAGCAAGTGAAATGAACTGCGAGGAAGCCGAAGTGCTGGTCCACGCGCTGATCGACGGCGAACTCGATGCCGGCCATGCGCGCGAAGTGGAAGCCCATATCGAGGGTTGCGCGCATTGCGCCGCCCTGATGAAGGAATATCAGGAGATCCGTCAGGCGATCGCCGAGAGCGACGTGCGCTACAAGGCACCGCTCGAGCTGCGCCGCAAGATTGAGAAGGCATTGCCGCAACCGCAGGCGGCGCCGACCCGGCGCTCGGTGCTGCGCGGCTTCGCGATGGGCTCCGCCGTGTCGGCGATGGCCGCGACCGGCCTCGTCGCGATCGTGCTGCGCAACGACGACGAGCAGCGCATCGAGAACGAGGTGGTGTCGGCGCATCTGCGCTCGCTGCAGGCCGGCCACCTGATCGACGTGGTCTCGACCGATCAGCATACGGTCAAGCCCTGGTTCAACGGCAAGCTCGACGTCTCGCCGCCGGTGATCGATCTCACCGCGCAGGGCTTTACCCTGATCGGCGGCCGGCTCGACTACGTCAACGCCCGCGAGATCGGCGCCGTGGTCTACAAGCGCCGCCAGCACGTCATCAACCTGTTCGTGGCGCAGACGGCGAACACTGAACGGAAGTCCGCGAAGATCTCGACACTGCAGGGCTTCAACATCCGGCGCTGGAGCGACCGCGGCCTGAATTACTGGGCGGTCAGCGACCTCGGCGCCGATGAGCTGACGGAGTTCGGCGACAAGTTCGAAAGCGCGATGCACGCGAACAAGGAGGGGTGAGATGCTTCCCTTGGTTGACCTTCATTGCGAGGAGCGACAGCGACGAAGCAATCCATATCTCCGTCTGTCGCGATGGATTGCCTCGCTTCGCTCGCAATGACGGATGAGGCTGCTTCGTAGCCCGGATGCGACGGGTTCGAACTTTACGCCGACTTGCGCACCGCGTTGTCGACCAGCGTCTTGCCGAGCGACCAGATCGCGCCGGGAACCTTGTGGCTGCCGGCGATCACCTCGTCGAACGACTTCTCGATCCAGCTGCAGTCCTCTTCGGTGATCATGAGCGGCGGCAGCAGCTTGATGGTGTAGAGGCCGTGGCCGGCGACCTGGGTCAGGATCTTGTGATCCTTGAACAGTGGCACCGTGATCAGCTGGCAGAACAGACCCTTGTTGGCGGTCTCCAGCAGGTTCCACGACGCCTTCAGCCGCAGCGATTTCGGCGGACCGAACTCGACGCCGATCATCAGGCCCTTGCCGCGGACTTCCTTCATCAACTCGTAGCCGGGCACCATGCGGGTCAGCGCAAGGCGGAGCTCGGCGCCGCGTTTGGCGGCGTTCTCGACGAGCTTCTCTGCCTTGATGACATCGAGCGTGGCGATGCCGGCAGCCATCGCCAGATCGTTCTTGGCGAAGGTCGAGCCGTGCACGACGGCCCGATCCATCTGGTTGAAGATCTTGTCGAAGATATTCTTGCGCGTCAGCAGCGCGCCGATCGGCACGTGGCCGCCGGACAGCGCCTTCGCCAGCAGCACCATGTCGGGCTCGATGCCCCAGTGCTCGATCGCGAGGAACTTGCCGGTGCGGCCGATGCCGGTCTGGATCTCGTCGGCGATGAACAGCGTGCCGTATTTGCGGCACAGCGCCAGCGCGCCGGGCAGGAACTCGTCGGTGGGCATGTTGACGCCCTTGCCCTGGATCGGCTCGACGATGAACGCGGCAACCTGGCGCGACGACAGCGCTTTTTCGAGCGCCTCAAGATCGTTGTAGGGGATCGGGGTGCAGCCCGGCAGCAGGGGCTCGAAGCCGCTGCGGAAATTCGAATCATCGGTCAGCGACAGGGCGCCGTAGGACAGGCCGTGGAACGAATGCCCGCAATAGACGATGCCGGGGCGGCCGGTGGCGCCACGCGCGAACTTGATCGCCGCTTCGACGGTTTCGGCACCGGAATTGGCGAAAAACACCTTGTCCAGATATGGAACATATTCCAGAAGCCGTTCCGCGAGCACGCCGGCGAGCGTGGAGACGTCGAGCTGCACCAGATTCGGCAGATCGGCGTCGAGCACGCTCTTCAGCGCCTTGCGCAGGTCCGGATGATTGCGGCCAATCGCAAAAACGCCAAATCCGCTCAATAGATCGAGGTAACGAGCCCCCTGACGATCGAAGAGGTACTGGCCTTGCCCCTTCTGGAAGCCGACGTCATAGCCAATGGTCTTGAGGACGCGAACGAGCTGCTCGTTGAGGTGACGCGTGTGCATGGCACCGCGCTGCCCCTCGCGCTCCACAAAAATCTCGGAAACGTCTAAATTGGAACTTACCATTCGTTACATACGTCGGTTGATGGCCATCTCGTCAACTTAAAACGCTCGCTAGCGGCGTTTTGACCCCCGCTCGGATCGTCTAGTTAAGCACAGGTTTGGACCATGTTGCACTGCCCAAGAACTTTCGCGCGTACAATAGCCTTTTCAGGTTTATTTTTGGCCACCATATTATCACCGGCGCTTGCAGCGGACCCGACCGGCGACTGGAAGGTCGCAGACGGTGTCGCCACCATCCGTGTCGCCCAGTGCAATGGCAACATGTGGGGTGCGGTGTCCTGGGAAAAAACCCCCGGCGGCAAGGATAAGAACAATCCTGATCCGGCGAAGCAAAGCAGGCCGACGCTCGGCATGCCGATCCTGATCGACATGAAGAAGAAGGCCGGCGCCGATGCGTGGGAAGGCCAAGTCTACAACGCGAAGGACGGCCAGCTCTACAGCTCGACCATCAAGCCCGTCGGCACCGATCAGCTCGAGATCCAGGGCTGCGTGCTCGGCTTCCTGTGTGGCGGCGAGACCTGGACCCGCGTCGGTCCGCCGATCCCCGTCAGCGCTGCCGGCAACCCGCCTGCCGCGGGCAGCCCGGCAGCAAAGGGCGCCCTGCCCAAATCGGCAGCGCCGCAGAGGACCACCGGCGCCGTGGCACCTGCCACCAAGCCGGGGCAAAAGCAGGCAGCCCATGCCCCAGGCAGCGCCAATGCGTCTGCTGACGTCGTGGGCGATATTTGCCTGCTCCCGGACATCGCACGGCCGACGCATTAGAGCGTTTTCGAGCGAAGTGGACGCACCGGTTCGCGCGAAGAAAACGCGGCGAACAACAAACTAGAGATTCGGTTCTGATTCTATCAGAACCGAAAATGCTCTAGCAGAGGCCAGCTTGCGACGCCGCACGCAGTCGCGCGCGAGCACGCTGGCTGCTTCGGGACGTTGATGCGTGCCTGAATTTAGGGCTCGGCGGCACACTGCCGCCAAGCCCGATCGCCTGCGCGTCAGGTCACGTCGTTGGCGATATCCTCCTCCTTGAGGGCTTCGCGCGGCTTGCCCATCAGCGCCGGCTGGAACAGCAACACTGCCGCGAGTGTGGTGACGAGCGAGAGCGCAAGCAGCTTGCCCATGCTCGCGGTGCCGGGATGACTGGACAGCCACAGGCTGCCGAACGCGGTCGCCGTGGTCAGCGCGCTGAAAAAGATCGCACGCGTCAGGCTCGACTGCAGCAGGTTTGTCCTGCCCTGTCGCCACGCCGTGACATAGTAGATCTTGAACGCGACGCCGACGCCGAGCAGCAGCGGCAGCGCGACGATGTTGGCGAAGTTGAGCGGCAGTCCGATCAGCACGCAGATCTCCAGCGTGACGATGCCGGCCACCAGGAGCGGCACCAGCGTCATCAGCACGTCGACGACGCGGCGCAGCGTCAGCCACAGCAGCAGGCCGATCGTGACCAGCGCCAGGATGCCGGCGTGGATGAACGCATTCACGATGACATCGCCCGACTTCAGGATCGAGACCGGCCCGCCGATCGCGGTCGGCTCGGCGGCGAGCACGGCGTCGGCAAAACGGCGCAGATTGTCGTTGTCGTTGGGATCGCCCTTCGGCTCGACCTCGACACGCATCAGGCCGTCCTTGGTCTTCCAGCTCTCGACCAGTTCCGGCGGCAGGTTCTGCAGCGTGACGGTCTGGGCCTGCAGCGTATTGCGGAGCTGATCGAACACGATCTTCATTGGCGCGACGAAGACGTCCTGCGCCTTGTCGCGGATGGCCTGATTCGAATCGGCCAGCTTCTGCAGGGCGTCGGCGAGCCGGCGTGCGGCAACCGCGCCCGCCCCCTTGCCGTCGCCCGCGGTCCTGCGCAGGCTGTCGACCGAGCTCTTCAGCGACTCGACGTTCTCCTGATCCGACGGCGCCGGATCAACCGAGTCAGGGTTGAGCGCGGGGCCGAGCGTCTTGGCCGCCTGCGCGATCAGCTTCAGCTTGGCCGGCTGATCATCAGGCACGAAGCTGTCGAGCGACATCACGCGCGACACTTCCGGCAGCTTCTCGAGCTTGGCCTCGATCTTCTTGGCGTCGGCCTCCGAGCGCGTCATCACGTTGATGGCGTTGGCGCCGGTGTTCGGATCGTTTCTCAGGTCGAGGAAGGTCGCGATCGATTCCGCCTGCTTGTTGCGCAGATTGATCGGGTTGAAGTCGAACTTCATGTAGTGCAGCAGCGGCAGGCCCGCGACCGTGACCAGGATCGTGCCGACGATGATCGGGACGCGATGCTTTTCGAGGAAGTGATCGAGCGGCGCCAGGAAGGCGTAGCCGACCGGCTCCTTCTCTCCAGGCGGATTGAGCAGGTCGAGCAGCGCCGGCAGCACCGTGATGCTGGTGATGAAGGCCACCAGCATGCCGGCGCCTGCGATCTTGCCGAGTTCGGAGATGCCCTTGTAGTCGGTCGGCAGGAAGCACAGGAAGCCGGCCGCGGTCGCCATCGCCGCGAGCGACAGCGGCACCGCCGAGCGGCGCGCGGCGTTTTCCAGCGCCAGCGTCAGGTTGTCGTTCTTGTAGCGCTCGGAGCGGTAGCGGACGCTGAACTGGATGCCGAAGTCGACACCGAGGCCAACGAACAGCACCGCGAAGGCGATCGAGAGCAGGTTCAGCGACCCGACCATCATCAGGCCGACCGCCGTGGTGATGGCAAGGCCGATGAACAGGTTCACGAACACCGCGAAGATGATCTTGCCGGAATGCAGTGCCAGCCAGAGGATGATCAGCACGATCACCACGGTGCCGATGCCGTTGCGGATCGCGCCGTCCTGCACGGTGGCGTATTCTTCGTTGGCGATCGGCACGGGTCCGGTCAGGCGGACGCGCGCGTGATACTCGGTCGGGAATTTCAGGTCGGCCGCCGCCTGGCGGATCGCGTCGGTTGCGTCCTTGCCCGGCTCCAGCGCCGAATAGTCGATGATCGGCTTGATCTCGATGAAGGCGCGCTTGTCCGAATCGGTCAGCGGCTTGTCGCTCGTGAGCTCGCGCCAGGAGAAGGTCGCGTTGCCCTTGGCGAGGACGGTCTCGACGGTCTCGGAGATCAGGTTGAAGGGCGGAGCCGCATTGTCGAGCTTGACCTGTCCGCGCTTGACGCCGGCAAGGCCGGTCTCGAGCGCACCGGTCAGTCCGCGAATCGAAGGGTCGCCGGCCATGATCTCGATCAGCGGCGCGGCCGATTCGAGCTGGCCCGTGACCTTGCCGACCTCTTCGGTCGGCAGGAACAGCAAGCCGTTCTTCTCGAAGAATTCGCCGGAGCCGAGCGCGGTGATCGCCTCGAAGTTCTTCTTGTCGGCTTGCAGCTTCGCGGTAAGCGCCTTCGCGGCCGAGCTGGTCAACTCGGGCGTCGCGGCCTCGACGACAGCCAGGATCAGCCGCTCGCGATCAAAGGCTTCCTCGAACTGGTTGTCGCGCTTGCGCCAATCCAGATCCGGCGAGATCAGCTTGTTGATGTCGGTGTTGATCGAGAAGTTGCGGGCCGTATAGAAGCCGGCGCCGATCGACAGCAGCACCGAGAGAATGACAACCGGAAGGGCAAAACGCGTACAGGTTCTAACAACGGAGACGACAATATTTGTCAGCACTTCGTTTCTTTCTAATCTCTGGGAAGCAAGGCCGAAAACGCCCGCTCTGTAGCGGAGTTCCGGGGACCGACCTAATGTTGTTTTGGTTACCTTCCTCGACGAGATGGCAAGGAGGTTCCAAAGCACAGGAACGGCCACGAGTTGCCGGTATAGACCGCAGGAGTGGGCGATAAAGTGACGAACAAGTGAGGGGACAGACGGTCGCACGGCCCGAAATCCACACTATATTACCTCAATCTTCCGACCTCCCTGGCTACCCATCCGCTCGAAGCGCTACCTTTTTGCCACAAATCCCTGTATTTCCATGCCCTTGAGGGCGCGGATCACGTGCAGGACCTGAGATGGTGCGGACATTGCAACTGAAGTTGCGGCGTCCGACCGGGCGGAGTGCTTTGCCGAAATGGCCGCAGGGCATGAAATGAGATTGGTGCAATTTGCGTAACGGACGACCTATGGAAGTGTTTCTTGCCCAGCCGCGCGGCTTTTGCGCGGGCGTTGTGCGCGCGATCGAAATCGTCGAACGCGCGCTGCAGAAGTATGGCCCGCCGGTCTATGTCCGACACGAGATCGTGCACAACAAATACGTGGTCGAAAGCTTGAAGAAGAAGGGCGCGATCTTCGTCGAAGACCTGTCGGAAGTGCCGCCCAAGGCGGTGACCGTCTTCAGTGCCCATGGCGTCGCCAGGAGCGTCGAGGAGGAGGCGGAGGCCCGCGACCTGCCCGTGCTCAATGCCACCTGCCCGCTCGTCACCAAGGTCCATAACCAGGGCAAGCGCTATATCTCGAGAGGCCGCGCCCTGATCCTGATCGGGCATGCCGGCCATCCCGAGGTCGAGGGAACCATGGGGCAGGTTCCGGGGCCGGTCCTGCTGGTCCAGAGCGTTCAGGATGTGGCGGAATTGCGGCTGCCGACCGATGCCCCGGTCGCCTACATCACCCAGACCACCCTGTCGGTGGACGACACCAGGGACATCATCGCGGCCCTTCAGGCAAAATTTACAGATATTCAAGGCCCGGACATCAGGGATATCTGCTATGCGACACAGAACCGCCAATCTGCGGTAAGGGACCTAAGCAAGCTGGTGGACGTCATTTTGGTGGTGGGGGCCACCAATAGTTCCAACTCGAACAGGCTTCGTGAGATCGGCACCGAGGTTGGTGTCGCGAGTTATCTCATTGCCGATGGGAGCGAGCTCAACCCGGATTGGCTGAAGGATGCGAAGGCCGTCGGCATTACGGCGGGTGCATCGGCACCTGAAGTTTTGGTCGACGATGTCATCGAGGCCCTGCGGCGCATCGGACCGGTGTCGGTCTCGGTCGTTCCGGGCCGAGAAGAGAATATCGAATTCCGGCTGCCGGCCGAACTGACTGCGGGCTGATCTGAACCCACTTTCCCTTTGATAAGTGCAGAAAGAAAATCGTCTAATGGCTATACCGTTCTTCAAGGAAATGCGTATCGGCGGTTATCTGATCAAGCAGAAACTGCTTGGCCGCAAACGCTATCCGCTCGTGCTGATGCTGGAACCGCTGTTCCGTTGCAACCTGGCCTGCGTTGGCTGCGGCAAGATCGATTATCCCGATGCGATCCTCAATCGCCGCATGACCGCGCAGGAATGCTGGGACGCGGCCGACGAATGCGGCGCACCGATGGTGGCGATCCCGGGCGGCGAGCCGCTGATCCACAAGGAGATCGGCGAGATCGTGCGCGGCCTCGTGGCGCGCAAGAAGTTCGTCTCGCTGTGCACCAATGCGCTGCTGCTCGAGAAGAAGCTCGATCTGTTCGAGCCGTCGCCCTATCTGTTCTTCTCGGTGCATCTCGACGGCCTGAAGGACCATCACGACAAGGCGGTGTCGCAGAAGGGCGTGTTCGATCGCGCTGTCTCCGCGATCAAGGCGGCGAAGGCGCGCGGCTTCACGGTCAACGTCAACGCCACGATCTTCGACGGCCATCCGGCCGAGGAGATCGCCAAATTCCTCGACTTCACCACCGAGCTCGGCGTCGGCGTCTCGATGTCGCCAGGTTACGCCTATGAGCGTGCGCCCGACCAGGAGCACTTCCTCAACCGCACCAAGACCAAGAAGCTGTTCCGCGACGTCTTTGCGCTCGGCAAGGGCAAGAAGTGGAATTTCATGCATTCCGGCCTGTTCCTCGACTTCCTCGCCGGCAACCAGGAATACGAGTGCACGCCCTGGGGCATGCCGGCGCGCAATATCTTCGGCTGGCAGAAGCCCTGCTATCTGCTCGGTGAAGGCTACGCCAAGACCTTCAAGGAGCTGATGGACACCACCGATTGGGAGACCTACGGCACCGGCAAGTACGAGAAGTGCGCCGACTGTATGGCCCATTGCGGTTACGAGCCGACCGCGGCGACCGCTGCGATCAACAATCCGCTGAAGGCGATGTGGGTCGCGCTGCGCGGCATCAAGACCACTGGCCCGATGGCGCCGGAGATCGACATGTCGAAGCAGCGTCCGGCGCAGTACATCTTCGCCGAGCAGGTCCAGAAGAAGCTTTCGGATATCCGCCGCGACGAGGCTGAGGCCGCCGAGCAGAAGAAGGCCGCGGCAGCCCGGAAGGCGTCGACCGCCGCCTAAGCCGCGCCGCCCGGACATCAAGGACAAAGGCCCGATCGCGACGCGACCGGGCCTTTTGTCGTCATCCTGCCGGAACGCGGCTGCGAGCGGATTGCAGCAGCTTCTCTATCCCGGACGCGCGCGGCGCGCTGAGCGTGCCACGTTCGATCCCGAGCGGGACATTGCGCAGCGCCAGCTGAACCTTATGAATGCAGGATCATAGTTCATAGTCGATCGAATAGCGGTATCTGTCCAGCATCCACGGGCGGTCCGAGGTCGCAGGACAGCGCGCACCGCCTGCGGACGCTGCACCTGCAGGACCAATGATCATCGGAGACTTGCCGTGCCATGCGCAGGCAGGAACAGGCCTCGAGGGTCACCCGCCCGCAAGCCGGCAAATGCACGCCCGGCAAATCGTCCGCTGAATGCCCCGGAATCCGGTCCGGCGCGGCATCGAGCCAAACCATCAGGCACCAAAGCAAGAGGCCCAATCGCGATGCGATCGGGCCTCTATCTTTAAGCTTGATTGTTTGAGCTTGGTGCGGCGCGCAACGCCATCCCGGCTCGGGACAGCTGGATCAGGCCGCCTTCGCCACCAGCACGTCTTCCACCGGCATCAGCACGTCGTTGCCGAGCAGGAAGCCGCGGCAGCTGCGCAGCGAGCGCAGCGCGCGATTGAAATCGATTCCGGTCGACACCAGCGCCCGCAGCGTCCGCGGATTGCGCACGATGCCGCGCAGCACCTTGCGCAGGTCGATGTCGCCGTTCGGCTTCACCGCGGATTTCGCAAGCTCGGGCAGCGCCCGGTGCGCGGGATCGCTGATCACGCGCAGCGCGGCGAACGGAACGCCTGCCTTGGCCGCATAGGCTGCCGCGATATGGCTTTCCATGTCGACTGCGGCTGCGCCCGTCATCGAGCGCAGGGCGGCCTTGCAGGCCTTCGCCGCGATCACCTCTTCCACGCCGGCAAGCCCGCCGCGAACGATCCTGCGGCGCTTCAGCGCGGCGCTGGCGATCATCTCTTCGTTCAGTGCGGATGCGGCCAGGAAACGGGTATCGCCGGACATCACTTCGGTCGCGACGACGACGTCGCCCGACTTTAGCGACGGGTCCAGCCCGCCGGCCACGCCGAACGAAATCACGCCACGGAAGCTCGTCGGATCCAGCGTCGCCAGCAATTCACGCAGCTGCTGCGGATCGCTCGAGCTGCAGATCACGATCATGCCGGGACCGGCTGCGATGCGGGCCTCCTGCACCAATCCAGTCACAATCAATACCGGCCGAGGATCAATTCTACTGCCCACGGTCTCGGCGGCCCCCGCCTCAACAATCACATCCCGACCCCTACCACCCTGCTATTGGTGCTTCTCAAATTCCGATACCGCGCCAGCGCCCAGAGCGGAAAGAACTTCGAGTAGCCATGATATCGCAAGTAAAATACCCGCGGAAACCCCGTAGCTGTGTATCGCTGCTCGTCCCACAGCCCTTTTTCCGTCTGTGTTGCCTTTAGGTACTCCACCCCCCGCGCAACGGCGGGATTTTCGACCTCTCCGGCCGCCATCAATCCAAGCAAGGCCCATGCCGTTTGCGAGGAGGTCGACGGCGCGACTTCATAACCCTTGTAATCCAGCCGGTAACTGACGGCGTCCTCGCCCCAGCCGCCGTCCTGATTCTGGACTGACGCCAGCCAATCGACCGCTTTCCGAATCATCGGGTCGTTGCGATCGACCCCTGCGACATTTAGCGCACAGAGCACCGACCAGGTGCCGTAGACGTAATTCAGGCCCCAGCGGCCGTACCAGGAGCCCTCGGCCAGCTGGGTGCGGCGCAGATAGGCGATGCCGTCGGCCATCGCCTTGCTGCTCTCGGCGGTCTCGCCGAGCTGGCCCAGCATCGAGATACAGCGTGCCGTAACATCCTCGGTCGGCGGATCGAGCAAGGCGCCGTGATCGGAGAACGGGATGTTGTTGAGGTAATATTCGAGATTGTTGGCGTCGAACGCCGCCCAGCCGCCGTCGCGGCTCTGCAGCCCCTCGATCCACTCGCGGCCGCGCGCGATCGCCTCGTCGTACTCCCGGGTTCCGGTATGACGCCGCGCGCGATCCATCGCCATCACGACTACCGCAGTGTCGTCGAGATCGGGATAGTGATCGTTGTTATACTGGAACGCCCAGCCGCCGGGACGGACATTCGGCGCCTTGACCGCCCAGTCGCCCTTCAGCTCCAGCACCTGGCGCGGCTTTAGCCAGTCGAGCCCCTGCTTGGCCTTGGCGAGCGTATCGTCGCTGCCCGCTTCCTGCAGCGCATGACAGGTCAGCGCGGTGTCCCACACCGGCGAGACGCAGGGCTGGCAATAGGCCTCGTCGTCGCCGATCACCAGCAACTTGTCGATGCCGCGGCGGGTGACGGCGCGCGGCGGGAAATTCTCGTCCTTGCCGAGCGCCTCATACATCATGACGATGTTGGCCATCGGCGGATAGATCGCGCCCATGCCGTCTTCGCCGTTCAACCGCTCTTCGGTGAAGGCGAGCGCGGCATCGATGGCGCGCTGGCGCAGGCGCTTCGGAAACATCGGCTCGATCACGCGCAGCACGGCGTCGAGCGAGCGGAACAGATAGAACCAGCTCGCGCTCTGATGCGGCGCCTTCGGCGCCATGCGAACCGATTTCGGATCCTCCAGGAACAGTTCGTCGATGCCGACGCCCTTCGGATTCTTGGCACGCGGCTTCAGCGCAACGAGCACCATCAGCGGCACCATGGTGGTGCGCGCCCAGTAGGAGATCTTGTTGATGTGGAACGGCGACCACATCGGCAGCAGCATGATCTCGATCGGCAGCACCGGCGTCGCGCGCCAGGTCACGACGCCATAGAGCGCAAGCAGGAAGCGCGTGAACACGTTGCTGCCCGAAGCCCCGCCGCGCGAACGGATCGCCTCGCGCGCCCGAACCATGTGCGGCGCGTCGACGGAATCGCCGATCATCTTCAGCGCGAAGTACGACTTCACGCTGGCGCTCATGTCGAACGGGCCGTCATGCACCAGCGGCCAGCCGCCATGCGCGCCCTGGACGCGGCGCAGATAGTTGCCTAGCTTGGCCTCGAGCGCGGCATCGACGGGCTCGGCCAGGTAGTGACGCAGCAGGATGTACTCGGCCGGAATGGTGCTGTCGGCCTCGAGCTCGAATATCCAGTGCCCGTCGGACTGGCGATAGCCGAGCAGCGCTTCGGTTGCCTTGGAGATGCTCTTCTCCAGCGCGACCGGATCGACTGCGACGCCGTGATCTCTCGAAAGCATTTCGCTCGATATCCTCTTCATTGCGGACCGGCTGATCGAAAGCCGCGGCCGCTTAACAGGTCAAATCTAACGCCTGGCCAGAACCAGATCTGCGGCGCGATCACCCGACCGCACCGACCCCTCGATGGTTGCCGGCAACCCGGTAGCAGTCCAGTCGCCGGCAAGGAACAGGTTTTTCTGCGCCGTCGTGGGCCCCGGACGCAGGGCGTTCTGCTCCGGCGTCGCCTCAAATGTGGCGCGGCGCTCGCGCACGATCTGCCACGGCGGCAAGTCGCCGGAAACGCCGGATGCCTTGCAGATGTCCCGCCAGATCGCCTGCGCGAGCTCCTCGCGCGGCATGTCGACCAGGCGGTCGCCGTTGCTGATCGTCACCGACAGCCGCTGCGGGAACGCGAACAGCCACTCCACGAGGCCGCCGACCACGCCGAGAATGGGCGCGGCGTCGCGCGGCGGATCGACGCGGAAATGCGCATTCACAATGGCGCGGAATTTGGTCGGGGTTTTCAGGCCGGGCAGCAGCGTTGCCGCGGCGCGCGGCGGCACCGCGAGCACGACGGCATCGTCGGCCGCCAGCGTGATCTTGTCGCCACCGCCGAAGTCGAGCTCGCTGATGCGATCACCCGACATGCCAAGTGTACGCAATTCGTGACTGAACTGGACGCTGTGGCCCCGCTCCTGCAGCAGCTTCACGGCCGGCTCGATCAGCACCGAGCTCAGGCCGTCGCGCGCGATCAGCGGACGGCAGGCCTGCCCGCCGGCGAGCAGCGTCTCGCGCACGATGGCGCCGGCAAGCCCGGCCGAGCCCTCCGGCGGATCGACGTTCAATGCGGCGAGCAGCAGCGGCTGCACCAGGCGGTCATACAGCGTGCCCTTGCAGGGAATGGTGTTGCCGACCAGCGCCTCGGTGCCGGCCCAGGCCAGCGGCGCCAACGCGAGATAGTCGCGCAGGCCGGTGTCCGGGACACGGCGCGCCTCGTCGAACACCCACAGCGGCAGGCGGGAATCGCCGAGGTCGAGCTGCCAGCGCTGGCCGGAGGCCAGATCGACGAACGGAAACTGCGCGCGCGCAGGTCCCACGAGGCCCGCCTCGGTGCCGATCGAACGCGCGTAGCTCAGCGCATGGCGATTGCCCGACAGCAGCAGATGGTTGCCGTTGTCGATGGTGAGATTGGTGGCGGCGTCGAAATAAGAGCGGCAGCGGCCGCCAGCTTGCTGCGTCGCCTCGTGGACGGCAACCTTGTAGCCGCCATTGGCGAGCCGCACGGCCGCCGAGAGGCCGGAAATACCGGCACCGATGATATGAACGGTCTTTTGCATCAGATGATCGCGTAACGAAGAAGAATGCCAATCTTGGCGGCCTTGGACACACGCACCGGCTCACGCGGAGCGGCGAAGCCGCGCGCGATCAGGAGATCGAGGATCGCGCGGTAGTATTTCGACATGATCCGCGGCGCGCGCACGGCGCGGCGCGAATTGCGCTTCATGATCTCGTCGGACTTCTGGAAGTGCATCTTGGCGCGCTCGGCAAGCGGCGCGCACACTTTCGGCAGCGCGCGATCGGCGGTGACGCGGGCCGGGTCGTTGTTGGTGATGCCGGCATGCCAGAGCCATTCGCGCGGCAGATAGAGCCGGCCGAGACCGGCATCCTCGTCGATGTCGCGCAGGATGTTGGTGAGCTGCAGCGCGCGGCCGAGATGGTAGGCGAGCTGGATGCCGTCTTCCTCGGGCAGCCCAAACACGCGCACCGACAGCCGGCCGACCGCGCTCGCGACGCGATCGCAATACAGATCGAGCGTCGCAAGATCGGGCGCGCGGATGTCCTGCGGCACGTCCATCTCCATGCCGTCGACGATCGCGACGAAATCCTCGCGCTTCAGGCCGAAGGCCTTCACCGACGCGACATAGTCCTTCAGTCGCGCCGGCGGATGTCCCGCATACAGCGCATCGATATCGTCGCGCCACTGCTGCAAGGCGGCCAGGCGCTCCGGCCGCGGACCATCGGAATCGGCGATGTCGTCGACCTGCCGGCAGAAGCTGTAGATCTGGAACATCGCCTCGCGCTGCGCGTGCGGCAGGATGCGCATCGCGGCATAGAACGAGCTGCCTGACGCGGTGGTTCCGTAATTCGCGTTGGCCGCCGCCTCAGCACTCATGCCCCTGCCGCCGTCTTGGAGACCGCACGTCGTCCGATCGCCCGCCGCGCCGTCTCGCCGGCGACGCCGCCAAGGCTCTGCAGCAGCAATTCGACCGGGCCCAGATGCACGCGCTCGCTGAGCGGGTCACGCACCTTCAGCATGTTGACGATCTTGTCGGCGAACGCCTGGATCACCGAGATCTCGAGCCCGAGCCGGAAATCCTTCACTTCGGCGGCGAGCGACTTGCTCTGGTCGAGCAGCGCTTCGGTGCGCACCGCGAGCGCCTGCAGGCATTGGAGCAGGGCCGGCTGCGACTTCGCCTCGCCGAGCATCTCGACGGACGCACCCGTAGCGGCCAGCGCATTGCGCGGCAGATAGACGCGGTTCAGATTCCGGTAGTCCTTGCCGCAGTCCTGCAGATGGTTGTTGATCTGCAATGCGGCGCAGAGCGCATCCGACGCCGCCCAGGTCGAAATATCCTCGCCATGCACGTCGAGCATGAAGCGCCCGACCGGCATTGCCGAGTAACGGCAATAATCGATCACGTCGTCCCAGTTTTCGTAGCGCAGCTTGGTGACGTCGAGGCGGAACGCCACCAGCACGTCGAGCGCATGCCGCGGCGGCATGCCGCGCTCGGCGAAGGCGCGGCGCAGGCTGACCGCTTCCTTCTGGCTATCGCCATTGCCGAGCAGCTCGGCCTCCATGAGGTCGAGATAGCGCAGCTTCTCCTCGGCCGGCAGCGTGGCGTGATCGGCGATATCGTCGGCGGTGCGGACGAAATTATAGAAGGCCAGGATCAGGGCACGATGCCGCGGATGAATGATCCACGACGCGACCGGAAAATTCTCGTCGCGGTGGGTCTTTCCGGATCGCAGGTCGCTCGCGGTGGTCATGGGAAATTTGGGCTACACTGGTCATGGCACGACGCAGGCGCGGACGGTCAGGCGCATGCGGGGGATTTGCGAGCCCCATATAGGGGAATACGCCACCAAAACCAATGCTATCTGTGACCGCCAGCATACGTAGCCGCGGCCGGCATGGCTGCCAGCCGCAGTGTCGATAGCGGTCCCTTGAGACCTGAATTCGGTCTTATTGGCCGTGGGTCTTCAGCACCTGGTCGCAGGCGGCGCTGATCTTGCTGCGGTTCTGCTGCAGGCAGGCGAGAATGGTGAAATCGCCCTGATCGATGACGGAGCGGCAGTGACGCTGCACGTCGCGCGTGCAGGCCTTCTGCTCATCGGGCGTACCGCCGCGCCCTTGCTGCTGGGCGAAGGCGCTGGACGAGAGCGGGATCGACAACAGGGCAACAGCCAGGAGAAATTTACGCATCGTATTCCTTCATTTCCGACAGCAGAAAATCTGTTCCCGAAACGCGTTTCGGCATGGCCGGGACGGATTTTGGGGATTGCAGACGCCACGTAACGCGGCAACGGATTGACGACAAGCACTGCTAAATGCGGCTAAATTTGCGACGCTGTAAACCCCCGCATAAGCCATTGATTTAACACAACGATTCATGCCATCACTTTGTCGCGTTTGGGTATTGCGGATCGCACTCGCGCAAAGCTACATGCCATCATGAGGCCGATGGTTTCTGATTCTGTGCGATGACAACAGGGCTCGCGCGCGCTGCTACTGTCGTTTGAACCTAACATTCTTGGGTGACACTAAACCTTCGATGCGGCGAGACGCTTTCTTGCGAAAGAGGCGTTGATTTTGATGGGAAAATTCACAATGAAACTGTTTGGTTCCAGCCTTTATGGTCAGGCCCTCAGAGCCGTGGGCGTCGGCGCCGCACTGATGCTGTCTGCCTCCGGAGTCCATGCCCAGGCCAGCGGTCCGTTTGCCGGTTTTGCCGGCTCGTGGACCGGATCGGGCACGGTAGCGTTGTCCAACGGCACGACCGAACGGATTCGTTGCAAGGCGGATTACAAGGTCGCGCCATCGGGCATGAACCTGAAGCAGTCGCTGCATTGCGCGAGCGATAGCTACAAGTTCGACCTCTCCAGCGACGTCACCAGCCAGGGCGACCGGATCTCCGGCAACTGGAGCGAGGCCAGCCGCAACATCTTCGGCAATTTGCAGGGCACCGCGGGCGGCGGCCGGATCGACGTGTTTGTCGAGGCGTCCGGTTTTGCCGCAAACCTGAACCTGCAGACCAACGGCTCCAAGCAGGTGGTGCAGATCGACTCCAAGGGCGAGATCCGCGGCGTCACGATCACGATGACGAAGACCTGACATTCCCGACCGATTTCGCCCGCCAACAAGAAGGCCCGGTTCCGAACGCTTCGGAACCGGGCCTTTTGTTTTCGATCAATCAAGTCTTCTCGATCGGCGCCGGTTGCCCGCCCTTGCCGCGGAGCCTTTGCGACAGGTTGATCAGGAACATCGAGGTCGGCCGCAGGATGAAGAGGTCCGCGACCAGGGCCGCGACCATCGAGAACGCGCTGAGCCAGCCGAACAGCCGCAGCGACGGCAGGTCGGAGAACACGGTGACGACGAGGCCGCAGGCCAGCACCACCGTGGTCAAGATCAGCGCCGGGCCGACCAGCACCGTGGCGCGCTCCACCGCAAGCTCCGGCGTGACACCGGGCTTGGTCTCGAGCCGCAACCGATTGAGGAAGTGGATAGTGGCGCTGAGGCCGAGGCCGAACGACACGGTCAACGCCACGACGCTGGCGAATTGCAGCCCCTCCCCGAGCAGCCACAGCACCGTGCCTGACAGCACCACCGGGAAGATGCCGGGCAGGATGCAGGAGAACATCACTACGACCGAGCGGAACGCGAGCCCGATGAAGATCGCGACCAGCGCAAACTCCACGGTGAGGCCGCGGTTGAGCTTCTCGATCATATTGGCGCTGTTGCGCGCGGCAATCACCGACAGGCCGGTGACGGCGATCTCGTAGCCGGGATGCTCGGCGCGCACCTTGTCCAGCGAATGATCAAGCTTGTTGACCACCGGAAGCAGCTGGCTCGAATCGAGATCCGGGACGCGGCCCGACACCACGACCGCATCCTGATCCTTCGAGATGAAGCGGCGCACCAGATGCTCGGGAATCACGCTGACATATTCCTTCAGCGTCGCGACATCGTTGCTGCCGGCCTTCTCGGCGAGCCAGCGCCGCAGGGTCTCCAGTGACCAGACGTTGCCGACGCCGGCGCTGTCCTCGACCATCGCGTGAACGTCGGCGATCGTCTTCAGCGTCTCCGGCGAGTAGAGCGATTGGCCCTTGGGAAATTCGATCAGCACATCGACCGGATTGGCGCCGGTGAGCTTGGCGTCGAGCCGGCTCGACGCCTCCACCGCCTGCCGCTTGTCCGGCACCTGGTCGGCGAGCCGGTAACGCGGCTCGAGATTGGCATAGATAATGCCGAGGCCGCCGACGACGATCAGCGCGAGCAGGCTGAACAGCCCGGGACGGCCGACCATCCGCACCGCGATCCAGTAGCAGAAATTGCGCAGCGCCTGCACGCCCGCGTCCGCGCTCTGGAACTTGACCGCGAAGACCTTCTCGTTGCGCACCAGCAGGATGCCGAACACCGGCACCAGCGAGAGCACCGCGACCAGCGCGATGATGGTCGCCGCAAGCCCGGCCTCGCCGAACTTGCGGATCAGGTCGGAATCCGAGAACTGCAGCGCGATGAAGGAAATGCCCGCCGTGCCGTGCGTCAGCACGCAGGCCGGGCCGACCACCAGCACCGCGTTCTTGAACGCGGTGAACTTGTCCTGGCCCGCGATCAGCCGGTCGCGCGCCGCGAATGTCAGCTGCATCGAGTCGGAGAAGCTGATCACCATGATGAGCGGCGTCATCACGTTGAGGAACATGTTGAGATTGAAATTGGCCCAGCCGAGGCCGCCGAGCGCGAGCAGGATCGCGATCATCGGCGGGAACGCCGCCGCCACCATGAAGGATATCTTGCGGAAGAAGATGATGGCGATGACGCAGCCGGCAAGGATGCCGAGGATGTTGTAGGTTAGGCCGTCGCGCTCGACCGCATTGCGGATCTCGAGCTGCATGACCGGCACGCCGGACAGCTGGGCATTGAGCCCGCTGCCGCTGAGATCGTCGGCCATGATCTTCCTGATGTCGCCGACCACCTTGCTGAGCTTGTTGCTGCCGACCACCTCCGGCTCGAGCGACAGCACGACCAGCGCGAGCGTGCCGTCCTCCGACAGCAGTTTGCCGCGGATGATCTCGTTGCTTTTGACGGTCTCGACGAACTTGTCGTAGGCCACGCCCTCGGGGAGTTCATTGGGGAACAGCGCCGCCGGCAGCTTGCCGGGCTCCGGCGCCTGGCGGGCGGAGAACAGCGACACCAGGCCGCGCACGCCCTCGACGAGCTGCAGGTCTGTGACCATGTCACGGAGCTTGCCGAGATTGTCGCGTTCGAGCAGCGTCTTGCCTTCGACCACGACGAGGACGTCGAACTCGGTTGCCGGGAAGCGCTTGGTCACCGCCTCATATTGCTTGTAGTCCTTCGATTCGGAACGGAACAGCTGCGACAGCGAGTCGTCGATCTTGATCCGATGCACGCCGAACACCGCGCCGATCAACAACAGGACAAGCACGATGCAGGACAGGATCGGCGCCCGCATCGGGATCAGGCCGAGACGCTCGATCCCGAACGCGATGCTCGGGCCCGACCGCGGCTCTTCGACCTTCTCGACGTGGACCTGACTTTCGGAGTTCTTTTCGAGCATGCCCTGTCCAGTTCTGAAAACGGCTTAATCTGTCTAGCTTGGGTCGAGGGGCGCGAATGAGGCGGGTGAGCGCGGCTTATCGGCGCTAGTCCTTGAAAACACGCGAATATTGACCGGCGCGTGTTTTACCTGTCTGCCCCTTTGCTCGCAAGCGCGAGGGCAGAACCAAATGCGCGGGGAACCGCTGATCCCCACTATTAAGTATCTGATTTGTCACACCCTGGAAGCGCATTCTGTGACGATTCACCGCCGCTTTCATCTTTCAACGCGACCCCGGTGATCTGGCGTGCCAGTCCCTCGCGCACAAGCCACGAGATCCTGGATGCGCCTTCCGGGTAGCTCAGGCCGGCACGATGGATGTTGGAGATGCAGTTGCGGTCGGCATCGGTGAGGCCGATCCGCGGCGCGAAGGTGAGATAGGCACCAAGGCTGTCGGGCACGGACAGGCCGGGCCGTTCACCGATCAGCATCACCAGCATGCGCGCGCCGATGATGGCGCCGATCTCGTCACCGAGCGCGACGCGCGCGCCTGACGCGACGATCACCGCACCAGCGTCGATCCCGTCGGCCGCAAGCCGCGGCAAGAGGTGCCGGATCAATTCGACGGCGTGCACATTGACCGCGGTCGGCGACAGGCCGTCCCCGATCACAATGGCGCAGGAGCATGCGGTGATGCCGCACCCTTCCAGCGACCGTCGCGATGCTGAGTCCAGCATGCGTCCGAGATCGGGCCGGCGCAGATAGTCGCGCCGGCCGGGCGCCTGGCTCGACACCTTGTGCGACGTGATGCCGAGGCCGGCAAGACCGGCCGTAGTGCCGCTGACATCGAAGGCCGCGTGAACGGCGTCGCGGGCGCGGGCGTGGTCGAGCGTGAACGAGAGCAGCGCATCGGTCGGCAGGCTGGCTCCGGACCGGCCGAGACCGATACGCGCCGGCGTGAGGTCGCGCAAATCGGGAAGCGACGGGGACGATGGCGCCGGTGTCGTCATGCTGTCATTCGGCGGGGACGGAAGCCTCGCGCAGCCGGATCGAGTAGTTCGAGGCGTTCTGCCGGCCGCTGGAGGCTGCGCGCGCAAACGTGATCAGATGATGTGCAACCAGCGTCGCCGAGATCAGCCCCTCGATGTCGCCGCGCTTGAGCCGGCCGAGCGCAAACTTCCAGAACACGCGCTTGTAGTCGCCGAGCACGCCGACCTTCCAGAAGATGTTGCGCAGCATGATCAGGCCGCGCCGGATGTTGGCCCAGCTCTTCATCTCCGGGCTGACCGGCACCTTGATGCGGTTGGCATAGGTGTAGTCGCATTGATGCAAGTAGCGCTCGAACAGCTTCTCGGGCTGATAGGCGATCTCCATGCATTTGCGCCAGGAACTGACCACGTCCTCATAGGGCAGCAGGAACTCGACATTGGAGTCGCGGCCGTCGTCATGGACCAGCCTTCCTGCCTTTTCGAGCCGATCCCACAGCGGCGTCTTCGGCAGCGCCTGCAGCAGGTTGATGGTGAGGAGCGGGATCCGCGACTCCTCGACGAAGGAGAGCAGCGCGTCAGCGGTCTGGGGCTTGTCGGTATCGAGCCCCATGATGATGCCGGAGACGACCTCCATGCCGAACGAGTTGATGGTGCGCACGCCCTCCAGGATCGGAACCATCATGTTCTGATCCTTGTGCATCGCCTTCAGCGCGTCGGGATCTGGCGTCTCGATGCCGACGAAGATCGTCACAAAGAAGGCCTCGCGCATCTTCTCCAGTATCTCGGGGCGCTTGGCGATGTTGAGCGTCGCCTCGCAGGCGAGGCGCGTGACATAGCCGGTCCGCTTCTGCCACTCGATCAAATGCGGCAGCAGCTCGCTCGCGGCCTTGCGGTTACCGATGAAATTGTCGTCGACGAAATAGACGGTGTCGGTCGCGCCGCAGGCGCGCAGCTTGTCGAGCTCGGCGATGATCTGCTGCGGCGACTTCAGCCGCGGATTGCGGCCATAGAGCCCGGGGATGTCGCAGAACTCGCACTGATAGGGGCAGCCCGAGGAAAACTGGATGCTGCCGAGGAAGTACTTCTTGGTTTCGGCGAGCTCATAGGCCGGCAGCGGAAAATCCGTCATCGGCAGGCGGTCGACGGTCTTGAGCACCACCTGCTCGTCCGGACGCCTGGTGTCTTGCTCCAGACGCTTGATCAGCTCATTGGTCGCATCGCCGAGCTCGCCGACATGAAGGTAGTCGAATGAGGGGTAGTAGTCCGGACAGGCACTGACCGACGGGCCGCCGATCGCGACCGCCAGATCATGGCCATGCGCGCGGTGGCAGATGTCATTCATCTGCTGGCGCTGGATGTGCATACCGCTGACGAACACAGCGTCCGCCCACTCGAAATCCTCCACTGTGGCCGGACGCAGATTCTCGTCGACGAACCGGACCGGCCAGTTCTCGGGGAGGTATGCGGCAATCAGCAGCAGGCCCTGCGGCGGCATGAACGCCTTGACGCCGTCGGTCAGGGGGTAGGCGTGCTCGAAGGTCCCAAAGGACGACGTATAGCGCGGAAAGACGCAGAGAATACGTCGTGCTGTCTTTATGCCCTCTGCTCTCATCAATCGACCCCGAAGCACCCGCAAATCTAACCACGGCGCGGAACGCTGGGCCAGAAATTCTTCAACATTGTGGCGCTTACCAACGTCACAACGGTGAGATAGTTGCCCTGCAGAATTTAGCTATCCCGTCAGGTCAACAGCCGGGCGGCGAGGTCGGGCAGCTGCCCCGCATCGGCAACGAGGCGGAAGTCCTGCCCGGCAAGGCCGACGCGTGCCAGCCAGTCGTCGAATTCGGGCGCCCGCTTCAGGCCGAACAGGTCGCGGACGTAGAGCGCATCGTGAAACGATGTCGACTGATAATTCAGCATCACGTCATCGGCGCCCGGCACGCCCATGATGAAGTTCACGCCGGCGGCCGCAAGCAGCGTCAGGAGATTGTCCATGTCGTCCTGATCGGCCTCGGCGTGGTTGGTGTAGCAGACGTCGATCCCGAGCGGCAGGCCGAGCAGCTTGCCGCAGAAATGATCTTCGAGCCCGGCGCGGATGATTTCCTTGCCGTCATAGAGGTATTCGGGACCGATGAAGCCGACCACGCTGTTGACGAGCAGCGGATCGAACGCCCGCGCCACCGCGTAGGCCCGCGCCTCGCAGGTCTGCTGGTCGACCTGGTGATGGGCGTTGGCCGACAGGGCCGAGCCCTGCCCGGTCTCGAAATACATGACATTGTCGCCGACCGTGCCGCGGCGGAGCGACAGCCCGGCTTCCCGTGCCTCCCGGAGCAGCGAGAGGTCGACGCCGAAACTGCGGTTGGCCGCCTCGGTGCCAGCGATCGACTGGAACACGAGATCGACCGGCAGCCCCTGCCCGATCAGGCCGAGCGTGGTCGTGACATGGGTCAGCACGCAGCCCTGCGTCGGAATCCCGAGCCGGGTGATGACGTCGTCCAGCAGCCGCAGCAGGGTGCCGATGACGTTCGGATCGTCGCTCGCCGGATTGATGCCGATGCAGGCGTCGCCGGATCCGAGCAGCAGCCCGTCGAGGATCGATGCGGTGATGCCCTTGGCATCGTCGAACGGATGGTTCGGCTGCAGCCGCGTGCTCATTCGCCCGCGCAAGCCGATGGTGTTGCGGAAGCGGGTCGTCACCTCGCATTTCTTCGCGACCAGGATCAGATCCTGGTTGCGCATCAGCTTCGACACTGCCGCCACCATCTCCGGCGTGACGCCGCGCGAGATCCTGTTGATCGCATCTCCAGTGGCGGCATCCGACAGCAGCCAGTCGCGGAAGCCGCCGACGGTGAGCGACGACACCGGCAGGAAGCCGGCAACGTCGTGGCTGTCGAGGATCAGGCGGGTGACTTCGTCGTCCTCATAGGGGATGACCGGCTCATCGAGGAATTGCTTGAGCGGAACGTTGGCAAGCGCGAGCCGCGCGGCGATCATCTCCGCAGCGCTGTCGGCCGCGACGCCGGCCAAACGGTCGCCGGACCGCGGCGGCGAGGCCTTGGCAAGCAGCATGCGCAGATCGTCGAATGCATAATTGGTGGCGTCGATAGTGTGACGATAGAGCATGGGAATTCGCGTCGAGGCTGGGGACGGCGTAATCTAGCACCTCTTTACGAAAGTCATGCCATCAGCTTCGCCCTGTGCGCCGGAGGATGTTGATGAATGATGATGATGGCGGTCCGTCATTCAACACGGCGGCAGACCGACGGAACCCGACCGCCTCGGCGCGCCTCATAAGGCATTGGTATTATTTAGAGATTTTAGCGGTTGCGACCGGTACGAAACGCACGCGTTAAGAGATTGTCCATGAAGATTTTGCATAAGCTTTAATTGGCCGAAGGTACTCCCCGGCCTCTTGGAGTGCCCGCAATGCCGTCCCCCGTCACATCCCCCATCTCCACATCCCGGCCTCCAATGGCATCCCGATTCTCGCTTGCTGCCAGGCTGTACTCGACGTTTGCGCTGATTGCGGCGCTGACCGCAGCCATCACCGTCCTGTCCGACTACAACGCGCGGCGCAATGCCGAACTGACCGCGGCCGTCGACCTCGCAAGCCGCGCCGCGCTCAATGTCGAGCGGGTCAACTCGCTGGTTTACGCGGTGGTGATGGAATCCCGCGGCATCTACATGTCGACCGAACCTCCGGCGGTGAAGAAATACGGCGACGGGCTGCTGGCGTTCAACGACCGAATCCTCGGCGTGGTGAGGAACTGGGAGACCCTGGTACAGGCCGACGACGCCGCGCAGTTCGCGGTGTTCAAGAAGCGCATCGAGCAATTCATCGAGTTCCGGAAGGAGCTGGTCCGCCGCGGCATCGAAATCGGCGCCGCTGCCGGACGTGAGTGGGGCGACAACGACGCCAACCGCGACGTACGCACCGCACTGAACAAGGACCTCGAGGCGCTGTCCAAGGTCTACGCAGAGCGCAGCAAGAAGCTGGCACAGCAGACCGACACCAACCGCGAGCTGGCGCTGCTGCTGACCGGGCTCGGCGCGGCGGCCCTGATCGTGGTGGTGCTCGGCGTGCTGATCATCGCCCGCTCGGTGGCGCGGCCACTGTCGCAGATCACCACGACCATCAAGCACGTCGCCGAGGGCGCCGACCATGTCGACGTGCCGCACGTCGGGCGCAGCGATGAAATCGGCGCACTGGCACGCGCCATCAAGGTCTTCCAGGAGGCGATGGACCGCAATCGCAGCCTGAACGCGCAAGTCGTACAGGACTCCGAGGCTCGCGACGCCCGCGGCCGGCATATCGAGAGCTTCGTCGAGACGTTCCGCGGCACCATCGGTGAGGTGCTCCGCGCGGTGCACGACAACGCTGCGACGATGCGGCAAACCGCGCAGACCATCGCGACCGTCGCGGCGGACGCCAGCGGCCGGACGGTTGCGGCGGCAGGCGCGACCGAACAGGCCTCGAGCAACGTGTCTGCGGTGGCCAGTGCAGCCGAAGAGCTCTCCGCCTCGGTCCAGGAGATCGGCCGCCAGGTCAAGCAGTCGTCGGGAGCGGTCGATCAGGCAGGTGCGCGCACCGACCGGTCGATCACCGAGATCGAGAGCCTTGCCGCCACCACGCAGCGCATCGACGGTGTGCTGAACCTGATCCAGGCGATCGCCGAGCAGACCAACCTGCTCGCGCTCAACGCCACCATCGAAGCCGCCCGCGCCGGCGATGCCGGCCGCGGCTTCGCAGTCGTCGCGCACGAGGTCAAGGCGCTGGCCGGGCAGACCGCCAAGGCAACCGCCGAGATCAGTGAGAATGTCAGCCTGATCCAGGCCTCGACCCGCAACTCGGTGGCCGCCGTGCGCGAGATCGGCCAGGCGGTGCGCGAGATCAGCAACGTCACCGCCAACATCGCAAGCGCGATCGGCCAGCAGGATGCAGCCACGCGCGAAATCTCCGCCAACGCACAGATGGCCGCCCAGGGCAACGAAACCCTGGTGACGAATGTCAGCTCGCTCCGCGACGACATGGACCAGACCAGCAAGGCAGCGGAATCGGTGCTTGAGGCATCGAACGATCTGACCGCAACTGCCGAGACGCTGTCGCGCGAGGTCGAGCAGTTCTTCCGCAACTTGCGCAGCGATGCCGCCGAGGACCTGCGACGGACCGGAACCTGAACGGATCAGGCGATCCGTCCGGGCCCGGCGTCAGATTCCGACCAACCTGGAATGGTTAAGACTATCGCAACGCGCGGGCGCAAATTGCCGGTGCTTGCGGTCGCCTTTCTCAATTTGATGCCCCTATAGAAAGTCAAAGTGCGCGGGGGCGCGGGGAAGTGGAAGCGAGCAATGAACGGGCTGTTGCCAAAGCCGAGGGCCGTGCCGACCAAACGGCTGCTTGCGCTCGGGATCGGTCTCGTCTTGTGCTTTTCGGCGATCTGCGCGTCCATTCTCTGGGAGATGGCCGGCAAGGACTATCAGCATGCGAAGGAAGGCGCGACCAACCTCGTCGCCTCCATCGCCAGCGAGATCGACCGCAACATCGAGCTCTATGACCTCTCGCTGCAGGCCGTCGCCGACGGCGTCAAGCTGCCGGAGCTCGGCAAGATCAGCCGGGAGCTTCGCCGGGTCGTGCTTTTCGACCGCGCCGCCACCAAGGATCTCGGCTCGATCCTCGTGCTGAATACGGCGGGAGAGGTCACGCTCGATTCCCGGACATTGACGCCGCGGACCGCAAATTTCGCCGATCGGGACTTCTTCCGGGTGCATCAGACGCGAGCCGACAGCGGACTGTTCATCAGCGCTCCCTGGGTGACTTCAGACGGCGAATATCTGATCAGCCTGAGCCGCCGCATCAGCAATGCCGACGGGTCCTTTGCCGGCGTGGTCGCGGGCAGCATGCGGCTCAGCTATTTCCACAATCTGTTTCGCAAGCTGCGCTTCGGCCTCGGCGATAGCATGGCGTTGTTCAACACCGACGGCGTCATGCTGATGCGAGCACCGTTCGACATCGGCAAGATCGGGCAAAGCATCAGGGACTCACAGGTCTTCAAGCAGTTCCCGGCACGGCAATCCGGCTCCTACATGACGAAATCGCTCGTCGATCACGTCAGCCGGCTCTATGTCTTTCAGGCGGTCGGACACCATCCCCTGCTGATCGCCGAGGGCCTCGCGCTCGACGGCATCTATGCCGACTGGTGGCAACAGCTCTGGCTGATCGGAAGCGTGGTGGCGGCCCTCTGTGGCTTCTCGATCGTCCTGATGTTCTACCTGCTGGCCGCTCTCAAACGCCGAGCCGCCGCTGAAGGCCGGCTCGCGCACCTCGCGAACACCGATGCGCTGACAGGCCTCGCCAACCGCCGCCGCCTCGACGATACGCTTGACGTCGAATGGCGGCGTGGCATGCGCGCAAAGTCGCCGGTATCGCTTCTGATGATCGACGTCGATCATTTCAAGACCTTCAATGACACGTACGGCCATCAGGCCGGCGATGCTGTGCTCGCCACTGTGGGACGGTGCATCGCCACCAGCACCAAGCGCGCAACCGATCTCGGCGCGCGCTACGGCGGCGAGGAGTTTTCGGTGTTGCTGCCTGGCATCGGCAAGGCGGGCGCATTGGAAGTTGCCGAGCAGATTCGCGCGAAGCTGACTGCGGCGCGCGAATCCGAGCATGAGTTGCCGACCATCAGCATCGGACTGTCCTGCCTCGTCCCGGATCACGAGCGCACATCGCGCGATCTGCTCAAGGCCGCGGACCTCGCGCTCTATCAAGCCAAGCATGAAGGCCGCGACCGCGTCATCATCAGCCCGATCGGGTGGGACAAATCGGGCAAGCGGCAGGTCGCCTGATCGAGATCGCGGCCGCGCGGGCGAAGGCGCGCCTGTCCCCTCGGTTCACTCCACCGGCAACACGTCGACGGCGACGCCGAGCTTCTGCTTGCGCGCGCCGACGATGACGCCGTCGACCGGCGAGACATCGGCGAAGTCGCGGCCGATCGCGAGAATGATGTGGTCGTTGGCGACCATGAGATCGTTGGTCGGATCGAACCCGACCCAGCCGAGCTCGCCGCCGCACCAGACCGACACCCAGGCGTGGGTTGCGTCCGCGCCTTGCAGCCGCGGCTGGCCCGGCGGCGGAATGGTGCGCAGATAGCCGCTGACATAGGCCGCCGGCAGGCCGAGCCCGCGCAGCCCCGCGATCATCACATGGGCAAAATCCTGGCAGACGCCGTGGCGTTTCTCGAACACGTCGCGAAGCGGCGTCGAGATCACGGTCGCCTTCGGATCGTATTTGAAGTCGCCGCGGATACGACGCATCAGGTCGGCCGCACCGGCAAGGATGCCGCCGCCGGGCGAAAAACTCGCGGAAGCGTAGGCCGTCACCGGCCGCAACACCGGCACCAGCGCGCTGGCGAAGACGTAGCCGACCGGCGAGGCCGCATCGAGGCTCAAGGCCTCGAATGCGCTGTCGCGCACGCACTCCCAGGGCGGGCTCGCCGCGTCACGCGCCGGCGGCTGCCGCGCCACCGAGACCCGCGAGCGGGAATCGATCCGAAGGCTGCGATGCGCGGTCTCGATCAGGACGCTTTCGGTCAGCGTGCCGAAGAAGTCGCGCCGCGCGGTGCGCTCCGCGGGCTTCGGACGAATTTCGACCGAATGGGAAACCAGCTCCTGCCCGTCGCCGGTGATCGGCTCCAGCCGCAGCGAGCACCGCGCGAAGCTGACCTGGGTCTCGTAACTGTAGGTCGTGACGTGACGGATGTCGTAGATCACGCCAGCCCCGTGAGCTTCTCCGGCCGGCTGGCGTTCGGTCCGTGCGGGAAATAATGCAGCCCGACCGAGTCGGCGAGGTTGAGCAGATCCTGCTCCAGCGCAAACAGCGTCTTGACGTCGAGGCTGCCGGCTTCGGCCGTCGTCAACATCGCCTCGACCGTAACCGCAAGCCGCTGCGGCCGCTCGATCAGGCCGTGCTCCTTCAGGCTCGGCAGCGCGGCGATATGCTCGTTCAGCGCCGCGACCTGGAATACGACCGAGCGCGGATTGTAAGGATCGAGCACGGCGAGATCGCGCACCGGCGTCAGCAGCGGCTGCACCAGATAGCGCGAGCGATAGGTGATCTGGCAGTCGACCAGAGTCAGCAGGACGTCGAGATCCTCGTCACCGGCCTCGTCATAGGCGAACTGGCGGGCAAAGCGCGTGGTGTTGATAGCGCGCTCGGCACGGCGGCCCATCTCGAGGAAGCGCCAGCCCGCCGCGCGGTTCATGTTCTCCTGCGCGAGGCCTGCGAAGCTTGCGAGCTCCTGCAAGGTCAGCTCGGCGGCGCTGACGACGCCGTCATCGTCGTGAACCTCGATCGCGAGCCGATCCGCCATCTCGGTGATGACCTGCCAGGCGTCCGGCGACAGCCGCTCGCGCAGCGAGGTGGCCGTGCGCTGCGCCGATCGCACCAGCGACAGCGCCGAGCCGAACTTCTCCTCGTTCTGCAACGCTTCGAGCGCGACCTTGGCGGGATTGGCGCGCGCCGTCTGCGAGGCCGCGCCCCAGGCGACCAGCATGCGCTGGATGCGCTCGGCCGAATGCATCGCCGGCGTCGAGCCGGTCGAATTCGCCCGTGCAGGATCGCGCAGCGGCGTGCACAGCGCCCGGATCAGCCGGATGGTCGCCTCGGCGCGCTCGAGATAGCGGCCGAGCCAGAACAGATTGTCGGCGGCGCGGCTCGGCAGCACGCCGGCGATGCGGCGGATGCGGACGGTGTCGACCGCCGGCAGCAGGGTCGAGGTCGCGACTGCCTTGTCGGAGACCACCCAGACGTCGGCGGACACCGCGCCATCGCCCATCGACACCGCGCGCGCATCCGCCCGATCGGCAATCCGGCAGAAGCCGCCGGGCAGCACGGTCCAGCCGTTCGGCGTCGCCGCCGCGAACACCCGCAGCACGAACGGACGCGGCGCGATGCGGCCGTTCTCCCATACCGGGGTGGTCGACAGCCGCACCAGCTCCTGCCCGACATAGTCGATGCCGCGATGGCTGATCGCATCCTTCAGGCGGTCGCGGTCCGTGGCCGACAGTTCGCCCGGGAGCACCGGCCCGTGGCCTGGAAAATCCGCAACGCCGCGGCCATAGGCGCCTTCGATCGCGAATTCGTCGAACCGCGACAGCACCTGCTCGCGGGCGGACTTCTGGCCGCACCACCAGGTCGCGATATGCGGCATCATCAGGTCTTCAGAGAGCAGACGTCGGCACAGACTGGGCAGGAAGCCGAGCAGCGCCCTTGCCTCCATCACGCCCGAGCCCGGCATGTTGGCGACCACGACGCCGCTCTTGCGCAGCACCTCGACGAGCCCGGGCACGCCGAGATAGGAGGAGGCGTCGAGCTCGAGCGGATCGAGCATGTTGGAATCGACCCGGCGCAGCAGCACGTCGAGCCGCTTCAATCCGGCGACGGTGCGGATGTGGATGCGATCGCCTGAGACAGCGAGGTCGTCGCCCTCGACCAGCAGGAAGCCGAGATAGCGCGCCAGCGTGGCATGCTCGAAATAGGTCTCGCTGAACGCGCCGGGTGTCAGTAGGCCGATCCGCGGCTCGTCGCGGTCGGCGCTGGCACGCAGCGAATCGCGGAACGCTTCGAAGAACGGCGCGACGCGCTCGACATTCATCGACTTGTAGAGATTGGAAAAGGCACGCGACAGCACCAGGCGGTTTTCCAGCGCATAGCCGGCGCCCGACGGTGCCTGCGTGCGATCGCCGAGCACCCACCAGCGGCCGTCGGGCCCGCGGCCGATGTCGGCGGCATAGAGATGCAGATAGCGGCCGCCGGGCGGCTTGATGCCGCTGACCGCGCGCAGATACTCGCTGCTGCCGGCGATCGCTGCAGCGGGGATGGCACCGTCGGCAACGAGACGGCCCTCGCCGTAGAGATCGGCCAGCACCATTTCCAAAAGCTGCGCGCGCTGCGCGACACCGGCGGCGAGTTGCCGCCAATCGGCCGCATCGATGATCAGCGGCAGATGGCTGAGCGGCCAGATCCGGTCGGACGTGTCGCCGGGCGCGCGATAGGTGACGCCGGCCTCGCGCAGATGGCGATCCGCGGAGGCAAAGCGGCGCTCGATATCGGCCGGCGACAGCCCGGCAAAGGCGTCGAAGAAGCGGGCCCAGACCAGCCGCGGCGCGCCGTTCTCGGCAATGTATTCATCGGGAATGCCGGGCAGCCGGACATAGTCGCGGGTCCACTGCGCCATCCGGCGCTGACCGGGACGGGCCCTGCTCTCCTGACTGCTTCCTTGACTGCTTCCCTGGCCACCCGATGCGGTCATTGCACTTCCCCTGCACCCAATTACTGCAGGAGCGGCGTCCGCAAGTCGAGGGTCAAGGGAAACTCAATTGTGCGTTCCTCCGGCGATGGTTCGATCCTGCCGGGGGTATGTCCGTGCTCCTGGAAGCGCGCCAGCCGCCGCGCCTCGGCCTCGTAGGAATTGACCGGCTTGGTCTCGTAGTTGCGGCCGCCGGGATGGGCGACATGATAGACGCAGCCGCCGAGCGAGCGGCCGTTCCAGGTATCGATCAGGTCGAACGTCAGCGGCGCGTGCACGGGAATGGTCGGATGCAGGCCGGAGGCCGGCTGCCAGGCCTTGAAGCGCACGCCGGCGACCGCCTCGCCGGCGCGGCCGGTCTCGGTCATCGGCATCCGCCGGCCGTTGCAGGTGATGGCGTGGCGGCCCTCTACGAAACCGGTCGCCTTCACCTGGAGCCGCTCGACCGAGGAATCGACGTAGCGCACGGTCCCCCCAGCGGTGCCCTCCTCGCCGAGCACATGCCACGGCTCGAGCGCCTGCCGCAGTTCGAGGCCGACGCCACCGTGGTGGATGCGGCCGAACGCGGGGAAGCGGAATTCGAGCTGGGCCTGATACCACTCCGGCTCGACGTCGTAGCCGGATTGCTTGAGCTCGGCGAGCACGCCCAGGAAATCCTCCCAGAGGAAATGCGGCAGCATGAAGCGGTCATGCAGCGCGGTGCCCCAGCGCACGAACTTGCCCTGCTGCGGCTCGCGCCACAGCTTTGCGATCAGCGCGCGGATCAAGAGCTGTTGCGCCAGCGACATCCGCGGGTCGGGCGGCATTTCGAGCGCGCGGAATTCGACCAGGCCGAGCCGGCCGGTCGGGCCGTCGGGCGAATACAGCTTGTCGATACAGATTTCGGCGCGATGGGTATTGCCGGTGATGTCGACCAGGATGTGCCGGAACAGACGATCGACCAGCCACAGCGGCGCATCCATCCCCGGCGGCGGCACATGCGATAGCGCGATCTCGAGTTCATAGAGCCCGTCATGCCGCGCCTCGTCGATGCGCGGCGCCTGGCTGGTCGGTCCGATGAACATGCCGGAGAACAGATAGGACAGCGACGGATGCCGCTGCCAATACAGCACGAGGCTCTTCAGCAGATCCGGCCGGCGCAGGAACGGTGAATCCTCCGGCTTGCTGCCGCCGACCACGATGTGGTTGCCGCCGCCGGTACCGGTGTGGCGGCCATCGATCAGGAAACGGTTGGCCCCGAGCCGCGTCTTCGCGGAGTCCTCATAGAGACCGAGGGTGATGTCGACGGCCTCGCGCCAGCTTTGTGCCGGCTGCACGTTGATCTCGATCACGCCGGGATCCGGCGTCACCTTGATCACCTCGATCCGCGGATCGAACGGCGGCGCGTAACCTTCGACGTGGACTTGCAGCTGCAGCTCTTCCGTGGCGGCTTCGATCGCGGCAATCAGCTCGAGATAGTCCTCGACCTTCTCGACCGGCGGCATAAAGGCGCACAGCACGCCGTCGCGCACCTCGATCGACATCGCGGTACGCACCGGCAGCGGCCCTTCAATGTCCTTGAGCGCCTGCTTCAGCTCCGGATCGATCTCCCCCAGCGCATCGCGCGGCGCCATCGGATCCTGCTCGATAACATAGGGAAAATCCTCGGGCGGGACGTGTTCGAGCGAAGAGATCGGAAGCCGCAAGCCCAGCGGGGAATCGCCCGGAAACAGGAACAGATGGCTGCGCCGGATCTTCCAGCGCTCGCTGCGCCAGCGCGCTGGCACGCGATCGCCCAGCGGGCTCCAGCGCTGGATTGGCAGCACATAGCCTTTCGGCGTGGTCAGCCCCTCGTCGAACACCCGCGCCAGCCGTGCGCGCTCTTCCGGATCGGTCAGTTTGGAATTCGCCGGGCTGACATTGGCCGGCAAGCCGGCCTCGCGCTCGAGCCAGAACGCAGTGTCCTCAAAGGCCGGCATGACGTAGTCAGCCTTCAGGCCAAGCCGCGTGGCGATGCCGATTGCGATGCGCTCCGCATCGGCGATCCCAGCTTTGCCCGGATTTTCGACTGAGGCGATCAGGCCGGCATTCTTCCAGATCGGCTTGCCGTCCTTGCGCCAGTAGAGGCCGAACGCCCAGCGCGGCAGGCTCTCGCCGGGATACCATTTGCCCTGGCCGTAGTGCAGCAGGCCGCCGGGCGCGAACCGCGTGCGCAGCTTGCGGATCAGTTCGTCGGCCAGCCCGCGTTTGGTCGGACCGACCGCGGCGACATTCCACTCCGGCGATTCCAGATCGTCGACCGAAACGAAGGTCGGCTCGCCGCCCATGGTCAGCCGCACATCGTCCTTCTTTAGATCGGCATCGACCTGCTCGCCGAGCCGGTCGAGCCGCGCCCAGGATTCATCCGAAAACGGCTTGGTGATCCGCGGCGCCTCGCGGATCCGCTTGACGCTCATCTCGAAGCCGAACTCGACATTGGCGAAGCCCGCGGTGCCGGTCACCGGCGCGGCCGAGCGGTAGTGTGGCGTGGCGCAGACCGGGATATGTCCCTCGCCCGTCAGCATGCCGGAGGTGACGTCGAACCCGATCCAACCCGCACCTGGCAGATAGACCTCGGCCCAGGCGTGCAGGTCGGTGAAATCGCTCTCGACCTCGCGCGGCCCCTCGAGCGGATCGATGTCGGGTCGCAGCTGAATGAGATATCCGGAGACGAAGCGCGCGGCGAGCCCGAGATGGCGCAGCGCCTGGATCAAGAGCCACGCCGAGTCGCGGCAGGAGCCGGAGCCCGCGGCCAGCGTCTCCTCCGGCGTCTGGATGCCGGCCTCCATGCGGATCACGTAGCCGATCTTCTTCTGCAGCTGCGCGTTCAGCTCGACCAGGAAATTGACGGTAGAGTCGGCCTTGTGCGGAATGTCCTTCAAATAAGCCGCGAGCAACGGCCCCGGCACCTCGGTCTCAAGATAAGGCGCGAGCTCGGTCTTGAGATCGCCGGGGTATTCGAATGGAAAGCTGCCGGCATAGGGCTCGACGAAGAAGTCGAACGGATTGACCACTGTCATCTGTGCAGTGAAGTCGACCTCGACCTTGAGCTCGGTCGCCTTCTCCGGAAACACGTAGCGCGCCAGCCAGTTGCCCTGCGGGTCCTGCTGCCAATTCACGAAATGATTTGATGGCATGACCTTGAGCGAATAGCTCAGGATCGGCGTGCGGGTATGCGGCGCGGGCCGGAGCCGAATGGTCTGAGGCCCGAGATCGATCGGCCGATCGTATTTGTAGTGCGTGACGTGATGCAGTGCGACGAAGATCGACACGGACCAAGGACTCCAGCAGCTTTTTTGAGCAGAACACTGGTTCCGGTCGACATCAAGCACTAACAACGGGCAGCGACTGCCCAGGAATTATCCGCCGCGTTGTCCCGACCTCAGCAACTGGCGTGGCTGGTTACCCTCGCCGCTAGCGGCCGATCGCGCCGGATACCTGCGAAGCGAGCTGCTCGGCGAGCGTGTGATAGCCCTCGGGGGTCAAATGCTGGCCATCGGGCTGATGCGGGAGGCCGTGCAGCATCCCGTTGGCGAGCATGATCACCGCGATGCCACGGGCGCTTAGTCGACTTTGGATATCCGCTGTCCGGTCGGGGCTGCCCTTGCGCCGATCATTGCCGCCCGGCTGTAGAATCACCGCACGGGTCCCGTTCGGGACGGCACGGTCCAGGCGTTGCAGCATCCCTTCCGTGGTGTCGCCATTGATGCCGGCGTTCACGACACGGACGTTCAATCCCTTCGCCCGCAAGATCGCTTCGAGCTGCGCGGGATAGGCCTGGTTGCGCGCCACGCCCTTGCCGTAGGTATTGCTCGCGCCAAGCGCCACGATGGTTGCGGCGTCGGCTGAACCGACGCCAAGACTCAAGGCGGCCAGGAATGCGAGGCATCCAATGATTCCCAATCGACCCGCGCGCATCTTTCCTCCGTTCAGATCGAAACGCCAGCCTGTAGCCCGGACGGAGCGAAGCGCAATCCGGGAGACCACGTCAATAGAACTCGTCGTCCCTGCGAAAGCAGGGACGACAGCGGAGTGTGAGGCTAGATCGTAGCCCTAAACTACATCGTCGCGCCCAAGACCCACGGCGCGAACTCCGCACCGCCGAAATCAAAGCTCTCGCTCTTGGTCGGCTGGCCCGAGGCGGTCTTGAGGATAAGGTCGAAGATGCGCTGGCCGCATTCCTGCACGCTCTCCTCGCCGTCGAGGATGGTGCCGCAATTGACGTCCATGTCGTCTTCCATCCGCTTGTACATTGGCGTGTTGGTGGCGAGCTTGATCGAGGGTGCGGGCTTGCAGCCGAACACGCTGCCGCGGCCGGTGGTGAAGCAGACGAGGTTGGCACCCCCGGCGACCTGCCCGGTGGCGGCGACCGGGTCGTAGCCGGGCGTGTCCATGAACACAAAACCCTTCTTGGTGACGGGCTCGGCGTAGTGCAGGACGTCAACGAGATTGGTGCTGCCGGCCTTGGCCATCGCGCCGAGCGACTTCTCCAGGATCGTGGTGAGACCGCCGGCCTTGTTGCCGGGGCTCGGATTGGCATTCATCTCGGCGCCTTCGCGCTGGGTGTATTCCTCCCACCAGCGCATCAGGCCGACCAGCTTCTCGCCGACCTCGCGGCTCACGGCGCGGCGGGTCAAGAGATGCTCGGCGCCGTAGGTCTCCGGCGTCTCCGAGAGGATCACCGTGCCGCCGTGACGGACCAGCAGGTCGCTCGCCGCGCCGAGCGCCGGATTGGCCGACACGCCTGAGTAGCCATCAGAGCCGCCGCATTGCAGCGCTACGGTGAGCTCGCTTGCCGGCACCGCCTCGCGCTTGACCTTGTTGGCGTCGGTGAGCGCCTCCTTCACGAAGGCAACACCGGCTTCCACGGTCTTGCGCGTGCCGCCCACTTCCTGGATGTCCATCGCGCGCAAACGGCCGGCGAGCTTCTGCTCGGCCATCAGGCCGCCAATCTGGTTCACCTCGCAGCCGAGGCCGAGCACGATGACGTTGGAGAAATTGACGTGGCGCGCGTAGCCGCCGAGCGTGCGGCGAAGCAGCGCCAAGGGCTCGTCCTGGGTCATGCCGCAGCCGGTCTTGTGGGTCAGCGCGACGACGCCGTCGACATTCGGGAAATCGGCCAGCGGGTTGTCGCCGGTGAACGGATTCTTCTTGAACATGTCGGCGACGATGCCCGCAACATGGGCGCTGCAATTCACCGAGGTGAGGATGCCGATATAGTTGCGCGTCGCGACGCGGCCGTCGGCGCGGCGGATGCCCTCGAAGGTCGCCGGCAGATCGAAATTCGGCACCGGCTTGACGTCGACGCCATAGGCATAGTCCTTGGCAAAATCGCCCATGCCGCAGTTCTGGGTGTGCACGTGCTGGCCGGGCGCAATCGGCTGGGTCGCAAAGCCGATGATCTGGCCGTAGCGCCGGATCGGCTCGCCCTGCGCGATCGGCTTGATCGCGACCTTGTGGCCGGCCGGAATGCGATCGAGCGTGGTGACGCCGTCGGTCACTTCAAGCCCCGGCGGCAGGCTCGCGCGCGCGATCAGGACGCTGTCGTCGGCGTGCAGGCGGATTACTTGTGCCGAGGCCATGGGGTGTCTCCTTCGTCTTTATATTCGCCTCTCCCCGTCCTTTACGGGGAGAGGCCGAATCCTCGCGCAGCGAGAATTCGGCTGAGGGGCAAGGCACACGCGCAATCGCGAACAAAGTGCTTGCCGGATAGAAGCTCCTCACCCCAACCCTCTCCCAGCAAGAGCGGGTTGAGGGAGCAGAGCTAATGTTGCGGACAGAGCTTACGCCTTGCCGCCGGACTTCTCGCGGGTCTGGTTGACCTGCATCTTGGCGTAGACCTGCATCAGGCCAACTTCGTTCGACAGCGTCACGAGCTTGAAGCCCATGTTGATCGCGCGCACGGCGCCCTCCGCGCCCGAGCAGTGGATGCCGGGGTTGAGGCCGCGCTTGCCGCACTCCTTGATGATCTTCTCGTAGATCTTGAGAATCTCCGGCTCGTCGCGATCGAGCTTCGGCACCAGGCCGTAGGAGAAGCCGAGATCGGACGGACCGATATAGACGCCGTCGATGCCTTCGACATCGAGGATCGCTTCCATGTTCTCGACCGCGGTCTTGGTCTCCATCATCGGCAGCAGCACGATCTCGTCGTTGGCAGTCTGCTGATAGGTGCCGGCCGAACCGTACATGCCGGCGCGGATCGGGCCGTTGGAGCGCACGCCCTTCGGCGGATACTTGGCATACGAAACCAGGTTCTTGGCTTCCTGCGGCGTGTTGACCATTGGGCAGATCACGCCATAGGCGCCGCCGTCCAGCACCTTGCCGATGATGCCCGGCTCATTCCAGGGCACGCGGACCATCGGCGTGACCGGATGGGCATGCATCGACTGGAAGCACTGCACCATCGACTGATAATCCTGCACGCCATGCTGCATGTCGACGGTGACGCTGTCGAAGCCGCATTGCGCGATCACTTCGGCCGAGAACCCGGAGGGGATCGCGAGCCACGCGTTCACCACCGCCTTGCCCGATGCCCAGACTTGCTTGACCTTGTTTGCCATTGATCGCGTTTCCCTTTGCGGTTTATTGGGGGACGAGCCTCAGCTGGTCGCCCGCTGGATCGAAACTTCGCTGACGCCGACTTCGCGCGCGCTATTTACTATCGCCGCCCAGGTGTCGTCAGGCAAGGGGATGCCATTCCTGGTGCGATCGGCACGGATTTTCCGCTCGGGATCGCCCGGAACCAGCACGGACTCCGTACCCGCGATCGGCTTGGTGGCGCGGATGAAATCGGTGTAGCGGGTGATTTCGTCGTCGAAGAAATTGCTGGTGTCGATCACCTTGGGATCGATGTAGAACGCCATCATGCCGTTGGCGAAGCGCCGGTCCGACGACGTCGCGCCGGTGCCGGTCAGCGCGCCGCCGAGCAGCTCGCAAATGAAGGCGAGGCCCGAGCCCTTGTGGTCGCCGAAAGCACGGATCGCGCCGGTTCCCTTGGTATGGTCGCGCGGTCCGTCCGGCGTGTACGGGCCATACAGCACATGCGGATCCTCGCTCAGCGTCCCGTCGGCATCGACCAGCGCGCCCGGCGGCAGCTTCTTGCCGCCACGGCTAGCCACAAGGCACTTGCCCTCGGCGACGACGGAGGTCGCGAAATCGAGCACGATCGGATCCTGGCCCTGGCGCGGAATGCCGACGCAATACGGCGCGGTCGACAGGCGCTTCTCGACGCCGCCATAAGGCGCGACCAAGAGCGAGCCCGCCGCGGTCACGAAATGAATCGAGACGAGCCCTTCGGCGGCGGCCATTTCGGCCCAGTCGCCGACGCGGCCGAGATGGCCGGAGTTGCGCAGTGCGACGGCGGCAAGCCCCGCCTTCTTGCACTTCTCGATGCCGAGCCGCACTGCAATGGGCGTGACGGTCTGGCCATAGCCGAACTTGCCGTCGACCACGGCGAGCGAGGCCGTGTCGACCACGACCTCCGGGGTCTGGTTCGGCACGATCGAGCCCATCTTCTTCCACCTGACATAGACCGGCACGCGGATCACGCCGTGGCTGTCATGGCCCGTCAGATTCGCGGTCGTCAGATAGGTCGCGATGCGCTTCGCCTCTTCCGGAGAGGACTCCGAATGGGAAAACACCTCGGACACGAAGTTGATGAGATTATCGACCTTGATGGTGACCATGAAAAACTAGCTCGCTCGATAAAGCACGGGACGTTGTCAGGCGTGGGTTTTGGCGTGGCCGCCGAGATAGGCCGCGGCGATGGCTTCATTGCCCCACAATTCGTCGGGCTTGCCGCCCAGCACGATCCGCCCGGTTTCCAGGACGAAGCCGTGATCGGCGACTGAAAGTCCCATGCGCGCATTTTGCTCGACGAGCAAGACCGTGGTGTCCTTCCTGATCTGCGAAATGATGCGGAACACCGCCTGCACGATGACAGGCGCGAGCCCGAGCGAGGGCTCATCGAGCAGCAACAGCCGCGGCTTGGCCATCAGGCCGCGCGCCACCGCGACCATCTGCAGCTGGCCGCCGGACAGCGTCCAGCCGAGTGCGTTGGAGAAGGCGCGGATGTCCGGGAACAGGTCGAACATCGCGTCGGCTTCGCGCGAGATCTGCGACGCCCCGACCTTCCGGTTCGACGCGCCGAGCATGATGTTCTCTTTCACGGTGAGACCCGGGAATACGCGCCGGCCTTCCGGCACATGCGAAATGCCGAGCCGCACGATCGCTTCCGGCCCGAGGCCTGCGATCGAATGACCGTCGAACAGGATGTCGCCGGAGGCGGGCTTGGCGAGGCCGGAGATTGCGCGCAGCGTGGTCGACTTGCCGGCGCCATTGGCGCCCAGCAGCGTAACCACCTGCCCCTGCTCCACGGCGATGGTGACGCCGCGCAGCGCCTCGATCTCGCCGTAGCGGACCACGAGATTGCGGATTTCGAGCAGCGGCATCATTCGCTCCCGAGATAGGCGGAGACGACGTCGGGATGACGCAGCACCGCCATGGACTCGCCGTCGGCGATACGGCGTCCGAAGTTCAGCACGGTGATGTGCTGGGCTGCTTCCGAGACCAGCGTCATGTCGTGATCGATGATCAGGATGGTGAGGCCTTGCGCCGCGATGCGCTTCAGCAACTCGTGCAGCTCGAGCTTCTCGGTCGAGTTGAGGCCGGCAGCCGGCTCGTCGAGCAGCAGCAGCGTCGGGTTCGAGGCCAGCGCCCGCGCGATCTCGATCAGGCGCTGATGGCCGTAGGAGAAGCTCGAGATCAGCTCGTTGGCGCGGTTGCCGAGGCCGACGAAGGTCAGCGCCTCCATCGCGCGCTCGGTCAGCGCGTCGTCGCCCTTCCCGATCATGGTGTTGCCCGGACGCTCAGCGCCGATCTCGACATTCTCCAGCGCGGTCATCGAGCGGAACAGGCGGATGTTCTGGAAGGTGCGTCCGAGCCCTGCCGCCGTGCGCTGATGCGGCGCCATGCTGGTGATGTCGGTGCCATCGAGCACGATCTTACCCGCGGTCGCCTTGTAGAGGCCGGACAAGACGTTCAGCGTCGTGGTCTTGCCGGAGCCGTTGGGTCCGATCAGCGCATGTACGCCGCCGCGCTTCACCGCGATGTCGACGCCATCGACCGCCTTGAGGCCGCCGAAATGCTTCGAGAGCCCGGTGACTTCGAGCACGATGTCGCCGCCGGTCGTCGCAGGCTTGAGCTGGAGCGCCCCGGCAACAGGCGGCGCCGTGCTGTGCGCGCGCCAGCGCGTGAACGCGTCGGACACGAAGCCCCAGATGCCGTCCGGCATGAAGCGGATGATCAGGATCACCGACAGGCCGTAGATCGCGAGGTAGAGACCGGGCACGCTCTTCAGGAAGCGCAGCCATTCCGGGATCAGGATCAACAGCCCGGTGCCGATCGCAGAGCCGATCGGCGAGGCCACGCCGCCGAGCAGCGACATGGTTAGGAACACGATCGATTCCGCGAACGAGAACTGGTCCGGGCTGACATAGGCAAAGCCGCCGGCAAACAGGCCACCCGCGAGGCCCCCGAGCACCGCGCACACCGCGAAGGCGTAGATCTTGGTGCGGAACACGTCGATGCCGTTGACGCCGGCCGCGAGCTCGTTGTCGCGCACCGCGCGCATGGCGCGGCCAAGCTTGGTGTCGGGTAAATGCCAGACCAGATAGCCGACGATCGCAAGCATCGCGACGCAGAAGGCGAGATAGCTCTGCGAGGTCTGGAATAGCGCGGGACGACCAATGTTCGAAACACCGTCCGGCCCATGCGTCAGCCAGATCGCGTTGATCATGACCAGCGTCACGATCTGCTGGAACGAGATCGTGACCATCGCAAGGTAGTGGCCACCGAGCCGCAGCGTCGAAGCACCGAGAAATGCGCCGGCCAGCAGCGCAATCACGCAGCCCGCGACGAGACATAGCCAGAAGCTCAGGTGCAAATCGGTGGTTCCGATGCCGACCGTGTAGGCGCCAAAGCCGAAGAACGCGGCCTGTGCGAGATTGATCTGGCCGCAAAGGCCAAGCACGACCGAGAGCCCGAACACCGCGATCGAGAATGTCGTCGCCTGCATCAGGATGTTGAGGATATAGCCGTCGAACTGCATTTTCGCGGCAAGCGCCACCACGATGGCCGCGCCGACGAAATACGGCAGATGCCGAAGCAACAGCGGCTTCGAGCGCACGGCAGGCGCCGGAATCATGTTGTCGCTGGCGCTCATGCTTTCTCCGCGACGCGTTCGCCGAAAATTCCTTGCGGCCGGAAGATCAGGAAGGCAATCAGCACCAGGAAGGCAAAGCCGTCCTTATACGGCACCGAGATGTAGGCGGCGCCGAACGTCTCGATCACGCCAAGCGCAAGGCCACCGATGATGGCGCCGGCGACATCGCCGAAGCCACCGATGATGGTGGCGGCAAACGCCTTCAGCGCGATTGTCGAGCCCATCTGGATCGAGACGAACAGCACGGGCGCCACCAGGATGCCGGCTAGGCCGCCGAGCACCGCAGAATAGATGAAGGTGATCATGATCATGGTGGAGACGGAAATGCCGAGCAGCGAGGCCATCTCCTTGTCCTGCGAGGTCGCCTGCAGCTTCTTGCCGAGCAGCGTCTTCTCGAAGAACCAGAAATTGAAGATCACCAGCAGGATCGTGACGCCGATGATCAGGAGATACTGGCTGTCCAGATAGACCGGGCCGAGCTGGATGCCGGGAGTCTCGAACCAGCCCTGCAGCACCTGCGGCTGCGGACCGTAGATCGCGAGCACGGAGTTCGACAGCAGGATCGAGGCGCCGATGGTGGCGATGATCACAGGCAGATAGCTGCGGTGGCGCAGCGGATAATAGACGCCGAGATTGAAGATGACGCCAAGAAGCGCCATGCCCGCAAGCGCGATCAGGAACGACAGCCAATAGGGCCAGCCGAGATCGACGGCGAACACCACCATCAGATAGGCAGCGACCATCGAGAATTCGCCCTGCGCGAAATTGACCACATTGGTGGCACGGAAGATCAGCACGAAGCCAAGCGCGACCAGCGCATAGACCGCGCCGATGCCGACTCCCGTGAACAGCAGTTGAAGGAACAGATCCATGACCAGCATTCGGTTGAAGGGATGCGCGGTTCAACATCGATCGGCGCTAGCCTCCCCGGCGGACGCCGGAGAGGCCGTGTGCCGATATCAATCGTTGAACTCGATATGCTTGTCGAAGACGATCTTGCCCTTGTCGTTCTTCACGATGTTATAGCCGTGAAGCCCGTCGCCGTTCTGGTCGAAATTGTATTCGCCCTCGGCACCCGGGAACTTCTTGATCGCCAGGATCGCATCGCGGACCTTGTCGGGGTCGGTCGAGCCAGCCTTGTTGATCGCCGCCGACAGCACGGTGACCGCGTCGTAAGTCCAGGAGCTTTGGTTGTCGGGCGCAACCTTGACCGCGTCACGATAGATCTTGCCGAACGCCTTCGAACCCTCGCTGGAATCTTCCGCGTAATCAGCTACTCCGTAGGTGTTGTAGAGCGCGGGACCGGCGAGCTTGAGTGCGGTGATGTTGACGATCGAGGGCGAGCCGACCCATGGAATATTGACGCCAAGCTGGCGCAACTGGCGGGCGAAGATGCCGAGGTCGTTCTCGAAGGTGAAGTAGGAGCCGAGGATGTCGGCGCCGGACTGCTTGATCGCAAGCACGACCGGCGTGAAGTCCTGGCTCTGGTTGGCGTAGCCCTGGTCAAGCACCGGCGGTGCGCCGAGCTTGGTCAGCGCTTCGCTCAGCGCCTTGCCGCCGGCGGTGCCGAACGCGTCGGTCGAATGCAGCACGGCCCATTTCTTCTTGCCGAGCGTGCTGACGCCGTATTCGGCGATGACGCGGCCGGAATAGCTGTCATTGGGGCGAAAGCGGAAAAGCCACTTGTTGCCCATATGGGTGAGGTTCGGATCGGTGCCGCCGATCATGACGGGCTTACCGAGCTTGATCACATCCGGCGCCATCGCGTGGACCTGGGTCGAACGGATCGAGCCGAGGAAGCCGACAATGTCGGACTGGGCGGCAAGCTTGGAGAAGGCCAGCACGATGCCGGGATTGGTGGTCTGGTCGTCCTCGACGATCAGTTCGCCCTGCCTGCCGAGGATGCCGCCAGCCTTGTTGACGGCCTCGAGCGCGAGCTTGGCGCCCTTGATGGCATAACCGCCGGACTCGGCGGCGGGGCCGGTGACGGGCGCGCACATGCCGATCTTGATTGTCGCTCCCTGCGCCCAAGCGCTGCGCAGCAGCGCAGGAGCAGCGAGACCTGCCGCCAAGCCGGCGGAAAACTCACGCCTCGTCAGTTTCATTCAATCCTCCCTGTAAACGCCGAACTTGCATGTCGGCTGCGTTGAAACGAGCTGACGCGTCGATCGGTTGCCTATCCGCAGCCGTCAATCGGCGCGACGAACAAACGTAAGCGCCGCTGCAGCGCACAAGACGCGCAACGGCGACCATCGATCTGGCGTTTGACATAGCTAAACATGATTGCACATTGCACGCAATAGTCAAACGTCGCTAGCAACGGTGTGTAAATGCCTGCTACCAGCGACCATGACGGGATCACATGATAGTGTGACCGGCGGGCAGTCATCGATGTCGATTCCAAGAGCGAAATCGCAGACCAGACGAAAACAGCCGGCCTACGCGCTGATCAAGAGCGCATTGGCGAAGCACATCCGGACCGGCGACGTGCCACCCGGCACGGTTCTCTCCGAATCGGCGATCGCGACCTTGTTCGGCTCCAGCCGCTCGCCGGTACGGCAGGCATTCGAACAGCTCGAGCACATCGGCCTGGTGCGCCGCTTCGACGGCCGCGGGGTGATCGCCGGCAAGCGCAAGGTCGACCCGCGGCGCGTCCCGATCACGCCGGAGATGTTTGGGCTGACCGACGGCCCCCTCGAGGCGGTGCGCAGCGACGCCTGGGACACGCTCTATTACAAGCTCGAACGCGAGATCATCTACCGGTCGCTGTTCGGACGCTTCCGCGTCAGCGAGCTCGCATTGGCGCGGCACTTCCGGGTCGGGCGCACGGTTGCGCGCAATTTGCTGCTACGTGCGCAGGCGATCGGAATCCTGGAGAAGGGCGCCAAGGCTCATTGGTATGTCGTGCCGCTCGACGAGGATCGCCTTCGCGACATCTTCGAGGTGCGCGCAACCCTCGAGCCGCTGCTCCTCAAATCCGCTGCGGCGAGGATTCCGACCGCACTGCTTGACCGGATGGCGGAGCGGCTGCGCGAAGGGATCCAATTCCGCAGCCGCGTCGGCGTCGGCGAGCTCGATGAGATCGAGAGCGACCTCCATATCCGCTGCCTGGGTTACGGCATAAATCGCGAGATGATCGAAGCGCTCAAGCGCACCCATTGCGCTTTCGTGATCGGCAAGCACATTCAGGTCGCCCTGACCGCGCCGCAGATCGATTCCTTCATGGACGAGCATCTGGTGATCATCGAAGCCTTGCGCGCCCGCGATGGCGATACGGCCGCCGCGACCTTGCGCCGCCATATCGAGTGGTCGCACTCCAAGGTCGCCGGCTGGATTACCGAATTCCGCGCCATCAACGTGATCTCGCGCGTGCCCTACATGGCGTGAGCGGCATTGCCGCGCATCGCCGCGATTACTCGTCGGCCTCGACTTCGGCGTCATCGGCCAAGCCCATTCCGGCGAGGCTTGCCTCCAGCGCGCCCAGCATTTCGTGCAACTCGGCAAGCCTGCGCGCGCCATATCGTCGTGTGATTTCGGCGTAGATCGCCTCCGACGTCGGCGCCACCGCCTCGATCAGCTTCAACCCCTTGGCGGAGATCGAGACTACCGCGCGCCGCCCGTCGTTCTCCGCCGCCTTGCGCTCGATCAACGCGCGGGCCTCGAGATCACGCAGGATTCGCGACAGGCTCGGGCCGAGCAGAAACGCCACGCGGGCGAGCTCGGTGACCTCGATCTCTTCAACCGCGGTGAGCGCACGCAAAATCCGCCACTGCTGTTCGGTCAGCCCGTGATTGCGCAGCGACGGACGGAACTGCCGCATCACCGCCTCGCGCGCACGGAGCAGCGACATCGGCAGCGAGCGTGAGAATTCGCGCATCGGGGTCCGTCGCGGCGACGCGTCGTCGCCCTGCCCCGGCCGGGTCTCATCGAACGATTTCTTGCGTGCCATTACTCAGCTCAATCTACAGCAACAAAATTTTGCGTTGCAACACGCCCTGATTCAGTTTGCGGAAATTCACTTAACATGTTAATCATCTCTCGACATCCACTTTTGTGTATCACGCATGGCCCTCTCCAAGGACGATATCCGCGCTGCCGCCGAACGGCTCGACAGAGCGGAAAAGACCCGCAAGCAAATCCGCCAGCTCTCGCTGGGATACCCCCGCATTACCCTCGAAGACGCCTACGCGATTCAGAAGGCCTGGGTCGAGATGAAGGTGGCGCAGGGGCGCGTCGTCAAGGGCCACAAGATCGGCCTGACCTCGAAGGCGATGCAGAGCGCGCTCAATATCGACGAGCCGGATTCTGGCATCCTACTCGACGATATGTTCTTTGCCGATGGCGGCCTGGTGCCGACCGACCGCTTCATCGCGACCCGCGTCGAGGCCGAACTCGCCTTCGTGATGAAGCATCGCCTCGCGGGGCCGAACTGCACGCTGTTCGACGTGCTCAACGCCACCGACTTCGTGGTGCCAGCGCTGGAAATCCTGGATACTAGGGTCGAGCATGTCGACCCCGAGACCAAGGCGACGCGCAAGATCTTCGACACTATCGCCGACAACGCCGCCAATGCCGGTATTGTGCTCGGCGGCCGTCCGATCCGTCCGCTCGAAGCCGATCTGCGCTGGATCGGCGCGCTCTGCTTCCGGAACGGCCAGCTCGAGGAAACCGGTCTGGCCGCCGGCGTGTTGAATCATCCGGCGACCGCGGTGGCATGGCTCGCCAACAAGATTGCCCCGAACGGGCTGGCGCTGGAGGCCGGACAAATCGTCCTCGCAGGCTCGTTCATCCGCCCGATCGAGACCCGCAAGGGCGACACCATCCAGGCCGACTACGGACCGTACGGTTCCGTGAGCTGCTACTTCGCCTGACGCACTCAGCAGGAGAGCTGCATGCCACATTTCACGATTGAATACTCAGCCAATCTCGACGGCCTCGTCGACATGGGCGCGACGGTCGAACTGGTCCGCAAAGCCGCGGTCGAGACCGGTATCTTCCCGCTCGGCGGCATCCGCGTGCGCGCCATCAGATGCGAGCACTACGCGAGCGCCGACGGCCGCAAGAATTACGGCTTCCTCGACATGGTGCTGCGGCTGGGCGAAGGCCGCGACCTCGCCGCGCGCAAGAAGGCCGGCGAGCACATCTTCAAGGCCCTGTCGGCCCATCTCGATCCGGTATTCGCCAAGAACAAGTTCGCCTTGTCGTTCGACATGCAGATCAACGACAAAGAAACGAGCTGGAAACGCAACAACATCCACGACGCACTGAAGGTGGAGACGGTCAATGGATAAAGCCACTCCGAAATCCACAGCCGAATTGTTCCAGGCCAACCGCGATCGCGCCGGTCCGTTGCTTGCGAAACTAAAAGCCGAAGGCATCGGCCATGTGATCGACGGCAGGGTCGTGCCGGCGGCCTCCGGCCAGACCTTCGAGACGACATCGCCGATCGACGGCACGGTGCTGGCGACTGTTTCGCGCGGTAGCGCCGAAGATATCGACCGCGCGGCAACCGCCGCGTCCAAGGCCTTCAAGGCCTGGCGCGACATGCCGGCGGCGCAGCGCCGCAAGCTGCTGCATCGCGTTGCGGACGCGATCGAGGAGCGCGCCGACGACATCGCCGTGCTCGAATGCATCGACACCGGCCAGGCACACCGCTTCATGGCCAAGGCCGCGATCCGCGCCGCGGAGAATTTCCGCTTCTTCGCCGACAAATGCGGCGAGGCCCGCGACGGCCTCAACACACCCTCGGACGAGCACTGGAACATCTCGACCCGCGTGCCGATCGGCCCTGTCGGCGTGATCACGCCGTGGAACACGCCGTTCATGCTCTCGACCTGGAAGATCGCGCCTGCGCTCGCTGCCGGCTGCACCGTGGTACACAAGCCGGCGGAATGGTCGCCGGTGACCGCCGACCTCCTGGTCAAGCTGGCCAAGCAGGCCGGCCTGCCGGACGGCGTGTTCAACACCGTGCACGGCTTCGGCGAGGACGCCGGCAAGGCGCTAACCGAGCACCCCGCGATCAAGGCGATCGGCTTCGTCGGCGAGAGCACGACGGGCTCGGCAATCATGGCGCAGGGCGCGCCGACCCTGAAGCGGGTGCATTTCGAGCTCGGCGGCAAGAACCCGGTGATCGTATTCGACGATGCCGATCTCGACCGCGCGCTCGATGCCGTCGTGTTCATGATCTACTCGCTCAACGGCGAGCGCTGCACCTCGTCGAGCCGCCTCCTGGTCCAGGAGAGCATCGCCGACCGCTTCATCGCAAAGCTCGCCGCGCGCGTGAAGGCACTCAAGGTCGGTCACCCCCTCGATCCGGCGACCGAGATCGGGCCGCTGATCCACGAACGGCACTTCGCCAAGGTCTGCAGCTATTTCGACGTCGCCACGCAGGACGGCGCAACGATTGCGGTCGGCGGCAAGCCGCATGACGGTCCGGGCGGCGGGCACTATGTGCAGCCAACCCTCGTCACCGGCGCCGACGCGACAATGCGCGTGGCCCAGCAGGAGGTGTTCGGTCCGTTCCTGACCGTGATCCCGTTCCGCGACGAGGCCGACGCCATCGAGATCGCCAACGGCGTGCAGTACGGCCTTGCCGGCTATGTCTGGACCGGCGACGTGGGCCGCGCGCTGCGCGTCGCCGACGCGCTGGAAGCCGGCATGATCTGGCTCAACTCGGAAAACGTCCGCCACCTGCCGACCCCGTTCGGCGGCATGAAAGCCTCCGGCATCGGCCGCGACGGCGGCGACTACTCGTTCGACTTCTACATGGAAACCAAGCACGTCTCGCTCGCGCGCGGGACGCACAAGATTCAGAAACTGGGAATTTGATTGCACGTCGTTCCGGGGCGCAGCATCGAACCCGGAATGACCGATAAAATTGAGGGGAAACGTCCATGCCCGTTCCGACACACGTCTTTGATCCGCCGTTCAACATCATCCGCTGCAGCCATGCCGTGCTCGACGTCACGGATCTGGAGAAGAGCGCCACCTTCTACGAAAAGACGGTCGGCCTCCACATCGAGGACCGCGACGACAAGTCGGTGTATCTGCGCGCCAGCGAAGAGCACCAGCATCACTCGGTGGTGCTGCGCAAGGCGGCAAAGGCCGCCTGCAACCGCCTCGGCTTCAAGGTCGGCAATGACGGCGACCTCGACAAGGCCGCCGCCTTCTTCTCCGAGAACGGCATCGCCCACGCCTTCGTCGACCAGCCGTTCCAGGGCCGCACGCTGCAATTCACCGATCCGTTCGGCTTCCAGATCGAGCTCTACGCCACGATGGAGAAGCGTCCGCATCTGTTGCGGCGCTACGATCTCTACAAGGGCTGCCATCCGCAGCGGCTCGACCATTTCAACGTGTTTGCCGCTGAAGTGCAGGACACCGTCGATTTCTACGCGCGACTCGGCTTCCGCCTCACCGAATACGCCGAGGAGGATGGCGACAACGGCCGCATCGCCGCCGCTTGGATGCACCGCAAGGGCAATGTCCACGACTTCGCCATCACCAACGGCCGTGGCCCGCGCCTGCATCACATCGCCTATTGGGTGCCGACCGCGATGAACATCGTGCATCTCTGCGACGTGATGGCCTCCTCCGGCTTCCTCAAGAACATCGAGCGCGGCCCGGGCCGGCACGGCATCTCCAATGCCTTCTTCCTCTACATCCGCGATCCCGACGGCCACCGCATCGAGCTCTACACCAGCGACTATTTCACCGGCGATCACGACCACGAGCCGCTGCGCTGGTCGCTGCGCGATCCGCGCCGCCAGACATTGTGGGGCGCGCCGGCGCCGCGCTCCTGGTTCGAGGAAGGCTCGACCTTCGCCGGCCAGGCCGTGCGCGAGCCCCGCTTCGTCGCCGACGTGCTGGTTGCAGACTAGTGCCCGCCTCCCTCCACACGTCGTCCCGGCCGAGTGCGCGATTGCGCACGGAGCCGGGACCCATAACCACAGGACCGCGTTGCTGCCAAGATCGACGCCCCGCGTGCCATAGTGTGAGGCCCGTGGTTATGGGTGCCGGCTCGCGCTTCGCTTAGCCGGGACGACATCAAGAATTGGATTGCTAATGTCAGCCCCTCGCCTCGCCACCTATACCGTCAACGGCGCCACGCAATATGGCGCCGTTACCGACACCGGCATCGTCGACCTCTCGTCGCGCTTCGCCAAAGACTATCCGACCTTGCGCGAGGCGATCGCCGCCGGCGCACTGACCAGGCTCGTGGAGGACACGGCCAAGCGATCGCCCGACCACGCGCTCGACGCGGTTGCCTGGCAGCCGCCGATCCCGGCGCCGGACAAAATCATCTGCATCGGCGTCAACTATCCGGACCGCAATGCCGAGTACAAGGACGGCTCGGACGCGCCGAAATATCCCAGCATGTTCCTCCGCGTGCCGCGTTCCTTCGTCGGCCACAACACGCCCGTCGTGCGGCCGCGCGTCTCGCCGCAGCTCGACTATGAGGGCGAGCTGGTGCTGGTGATCGGCAAGGCCGGCCGGCACATCGCCGAGAGCGCCGCGCTCGATCACATCGCCGCCATCACGCTCTGCAACGAGGGCACCATCCGCGACTGGGTACGCCACGCCAAATTCAACGTCACCCAAGGCAAGAACTTCGATTCCACCGGCAGTCTCGGCCCGTGGATCGTACCTTACACCGGTGAGGCGCAGATCGCCGATATCCGGCTGACCACGCGGGTCAATGGCGAAGTCAGGCAGGACGATCGCACCTCGCGCTTGATCTTCGGCTTCCGCTACCTCATCAACTACATCTCGACCTTCACGACGCTGGTTCCCGGCGACATCATCGTCACTGGGACGCCTACCGGCGCAGGTGCGCGGTTCGATCCGCCGCGCTATCTGAAGCTTGGCGATGTCGTCGAGGTCGAGGCCGAAGGCGTCGGTATCCTGCGCAACGGCGTCGTCGACGAAGCCAGCTAACCTCGCAAGCAAGTGGACAGTGCCATGACCTCAACATCCGGCGGCGAAGCGATCGTCAACGGCCTCGTCGCCCACGGCATCGACACCGTGTTCGGCCTGCCCGGCGCGCAGATCTACGGCCTGTTCGATGCCTTCCACCAGGCGCAGCTCAAGGTGATCGGCGCCCGGCATGAACAGGCCTGCGGCTACATGGCGTTCGGCTACGCCCGCTCCTCGGGCAGACCCGGCGTGTTCAGCGTGGTGCCCGGCCCCGGCGTCCTCAACGCCTCGGCGGCGCTGCTCACTGCCTTCGGCTGCAACGAGCCGGTGCTGTGCCTGACCGGCCAGGTGCCGACGCAATTTCTCGGCAAGGGCCGCGGCCATCTGCACGAGATGCCGGACCAGCTTGCGACGCTGCGCACCTTCGTAAAATGGGCCGACCGGATCGAGTATCCCGACAACGCGCCCGCGATGGTGTCGCGTGCATTCCAGGAGATGCTGTCGGGCCGGCGCGGTCCCGCGTCGCTGGAGATGCCGTGGGATGTGTTCACCCAGCGCACCCAGGTTGCCCCGGTCAAGCCGTTCGATCCATTGCCGGCACCGCAGCCCGATCCGGACCGCATCAAGGCGGCCGCCGATCTGATCGCCGGCAGCAAGGCGCCGATGATCTTCGTCGGCAGTGGCGCCATTGAGGCCCGCGAGGAGATCCTCGAACTGGCCGAGATGATCGACGCGCCGGTGGTCGCATTCCGCAGCGGCCGGGGCATCGTCTCCAACGCGCACGAACTCGGGCTCACCATGGCCGCGGCCTACAAGCTATGGCCAAAGACCGACCTGATGATCGGCATCGGCACCCGCATGGAGCTGCCGACGATGTCGCGCTGGCCTTATCAGCCGGCCGGCCTGAAATGCGTGCGGATCGACATCGACCCGGTCGAGCAGCGCCGCTGGCCGGCCGATGCCGCCGTGATCGCGGACGCCAGGGCTGGCACCGCCGACCTCATCGCGGCCGTGCGCAAAGCCGGCTACAGCAAGTCCTCGGGCCGCCGCGCCGCCATCCGCGAGGCGACCGCTGCCGCCGAGCAGGAGATCCAGCGCATCCAGCCGCAGATGGCCTACCTGAAGATCCTGCGCGAGGTGTTGCCGGCAAACGCCATCGTCACCGACGAGCTGTCACAGGTCGGCTTCGCCTCCTGGTACGGCTTTCCGATCTACGAGCCGCGCACCTTCGTCACCTCGGGCTATCAGGGCACGCTCGGCTCGGGCTTCCCGACCGCGCTCGGCGCCAAGGTCGCCAACCCCAACAAGCCGGTGGTCGCGATCACCGGCGACGGCGGTTTCATGTTCGGCGTGCAGGAGCTCGCCACTGCCGTGCAGTTCAGGATCGGCGTGGTGACGCTGGTGTTCAACAACAACGCCTATGGCAATGTCCGCCGCGACCAGCGCGAGCGCTTCGACGGCCGCGTCGTCGCCTCCGATCTGGTCAACCCCGATTTCGTCAAGCTTGCGGAGTCCTTCGGCGTCGGTGCCGCGCGCGTCACCTCGCCCGATCATTTCCGCCCCGTGCTGGAGAAGGCGCTGGCCGATGGCGGCCCCTACGTGATCTCGGTGGAAGTGCCGACGGATTCGGAAGTCACCCCCTGGGCGTTCATCCATCCGGCGAGGAACAATTAGGCGCTTTTCACGCCGCGTTGCAGACGCGACGCGGCGATCACGAGCAGGCCGGCGCTGGCAACCGACCAGCAGGCGACCGGCGCCCAGTGCACCAGCGGCGCATAGTCCGGTATCTTCTGCAGGCCACCGGCGACCGCTGCCATCCGCGCAAAGGTCGCGAGCGCCAGCGCCGAGAACACGAGGCCCGTAACCTTGCCTTCGGCGCCGGTCTCGCCGATCGCAAGCGCTGCGGACACCGCGCTCATCAGCATGCAGCCCCAGGCCGCTCCCGCCATGAACTGCGCGACGATCAGGACGTTGAGGCTTCCGGCCATCTCCGCGGCAACGATGGCGAATGCGCCGAGCAATCCCGCCGCGCCCATCACGATCAGGCCGCCGCGATGCTTGACGACAATGCTCGCCGGAAACATCGCGATGTTGAATCCGATCCAGAACACCGGCATCAGCCATTGCAGCTCGCCTGATTTGACAAAGCGCAAATAGAACGGCGCGCTGTTGATGTTGAAGTGCAGCTGATAGCCGAGCGAGAGCAGCACCATCGATCCGATCAGGAACATCGGCACCGCCCCGAGCCGCTTGGCCGGTAGCGCAAGCCGCTCGGGCTGTACCTCCTCGGCGATGCGGCGCTCGATCCCCGAGAACGCGAGCGCGGTCAGCAGCAGCACGGCACCGGACAGCACGAACGGTAGCCGCGCATCATGATCGCGCAGCACGACCCCCAGATAGGGCGAGACCGCGCCCGCGATGCCGTAGCCCAGCATCGCCAGCGCGGCGAGGAACGCGACGGAGGGTTGCGCGCGATACTTGCCGAGCAGCGTCAGTGGCGGCGCGCGCAACGCCGACGATGTGACAGCCCAGATCACGATCAGCACGATCAGCCAGAATTTCGCGCCCGGGCCGGTGCCGGCCACATAGGGCAGCGCGACGAAGGCGGCGCAGGAGATCGCAGCGAGAACGCCGACGAACAGGCCGAGACGGCCGACCAGGCTCGCAATCCTGTCGGCGACCATGCCCATCGCCGTGTCGGTGACGGTGAAGATGCCCTGGTCCATCATCAGGATCAGGATGACGGTCGACGGCGCGATGCCGACATCGGCGCACAGCTTGGGCAGATAGATCAGGTAGGTGGTCCAGCCCAGCGTGAACACGAGCTGCAGCACGGCGAGATAGACGCCGGTGCGGTTGACCGCGCGATCGGCCTTGGTGGTCATGATACGAGTTTAGACCACCTCACCCATTTGCGGGAGGGGGCGTCAACGCACCTTGCGGAAGGTCAAATTGATGCGCTGCCGGCCGAGCACGCTGTGCTCGCCATCAGCGAGCGCCGCGACGCCGTGATAGAATAGCCGTGACGGCCCACCCCACACCGCAACGTCGCCATGTTCGAGCCGATAGCGGCGCGGCGTATCGCTGCGCTTCAGCCCGCCGAACAGAAAGATCGCCGGCAGCCCGAGCGAGATCGAGACGATCGGCGCGCCGTAATCGAGCTCATCCTTGTCCTGGTGCAGCGACAGTTTTGCACCGGGGACATAGCGGTTGATCAGACAGGCCTGCGGCGCGAAGCCGTTGAAGCCGGCGGCGGCCGCAGCCTCGGCGGCGAGTCCGCGCAACACCTCCGGCATCGCCGGCCAGGGTTGTCCCGAGTCAGGATCGATCGGGTCATAACGATAGCCACTGGGATCGGAGACCCAGCCGACGCTGCCGCAATTGGTCATCGCGACCGACATCCGGTGGCCACCCGGCGTGATCAGATGCCGGAACGGCGCCTGCTTGACGATCACGCGCAAGGCCGGGATCAGCTCGGCCTCGAACGGCCGGACAAAGCCGCGCAACAGCACCGCGCCGTCCGCGATGGTCTCGCGCGGCGGCCGGGCATCGCCAACGGTCTCGAACAGATCAGCAGCCACGCTTCTTTCGCACTCACTTTGCGTCGTGGAAGATCACACCAACGGTGTGGCGATGGCCGGACCTGATCCGGCTGACGCCATGGCGCAGATTGACACGATAAGGCCCGCGCGTCCCCTGCACCGGACGATGGTGTACGGCAAAGGCCACCGCATCGCCCTTCGTCAGCGGCACCACCTCGGGCCGCGACTGCATCCGCGGCCGCTGCTCGGTCAGCACGAACTCGCCGCCGGTGAAATCACGCCCCGGCTGCGACAGCAGGATCGCGACCTGGATCGGGAACACGTGCTCGCCATAGAGATCCTGATGCAGGCAATTGTAGTCGCCCTCGCCATACTGCAGCAGCAGCGGCGTCGGCCGGGTCTGCCCGGCATCATGGCAGCGCTTCAGGAACGCCGCGTGCGACGCGGGGTAGCTGATCTCGATACCCATCGTCTCGTTCCAGCGATTGGCTGTCGCGGTCAGCCGCGCATACAGCGCCGGCCGCAGTCCCGCGATCAGGTCCGGCAGCGGATAGGAGAAGTACTTGTACTCGCCGCGGCCGAAGCCATGGCGGCCCATCACGACCCGGCTGCGGAACCGGCTGTCGTCGGGATAGAGCGCGGCGATGGCGTCGCATTCCTCTGGCTTCAGCAGGCCGCCAAGGACAGCGCAGCCCTGCTCGTCGAGATCGGTGGTGATCTGATCCCAGTCAAGCTCATCAACGCGGGCGGGAATGCTGGTGGTCGGGCGAGTGATGGTTTTGGCTGTTGCTGTCATGAGGCGGAATCTGGCCCATGAGCGCGGCTGGCGCCACCCGATTTCCGATCCAAATATGCCGAGAACGCCGCCACAATCACGGCGTCGTTCCTGCAGGGATCCATAGCCACAGGTGCTGGTTGTGAGAAGGCCGTCTGGCCGCGTGCCCTTTGCGAAAGCCGCGGCGTATGGTCCCTGCTTTTCGCAGGGACGACGCGCGGGGAAAGTACCACCCAGATCTCAACAGGATCACGCGCGGAAGGAAATCAGCCCCTGACCGGTAGCGTCACCACGTCGTAACCGTGGCTGATCGTCCGCTTCAGCACCGGGTCTTCCAGCTCGAACTCGAAGCGGCTGGCCGGGCGGATGCCGCCCTTGGCGGCGAAAGTGCCGCCAAACATGGCGCAGCCGTCGGGCAGCGCGCTCTTGTCGAAGCCGCGCGCGATCAGGTCCTTCACCGGCAGCATGTGATCGAGCGTGCCTTCCTGGTAGAGCATGCGCTGACCGCCGATCACGGCCCATGAGCGCAGGATGAGCTGGTCCCAATGATCGATGACGTCCTCGAGTTCCCAGAGTTCAGCCGCCATCGGCTTGTCGCACATCTGCTTCGACACCGTGACGCTGTAGCTCTCGACCTTGCGGTCGGTATGGTCGGAGCCGCAGCCGACGAAGATGCGGCCCTGCCAGCCGATCAGCACGAACTCGACCTCGCCGCTCGAATCCTCGCCGCAGACCTCGATAGTATCGGCGAAGGTGAGCCGGCGCGCCGAGCAGCGGTAATAGATCGGCGTCGTCGCGGGCCGTGCGATGCCGAGCGCTTCGAGCTCGGCGATATGCTTGTCGCGCGCCACCGGATCGCGGCCGGTCCAGCCGGCGATCACGGCCTGCTTGATTTCGAGCGTCAGCGGCGTCGCGACGCCCTTGTCGTCGACATTGAAGGTGAGATCAAACACGGATGACGGTCTCCATTCCGGCCGCAAGCTCGAAGATGCGGCGATCCGAACCGCCCGCGGCAGCGAGCATCAGGCCGACCGGTGCCTCGCCCTCGCGATGCGCGGGCAGCGAGATGGCACAGCCGTCGAGCACGTTGATCAGCGAGGGATTGCGCAGCGCGCGCAGGTTCTCCGTGGCGAATGCCTTGTCATCGGCGAGGCTGGCAATGGTCGGCGGCAGGTTCGCCGTGGTCGGCAGCACCATCGCGTCGTAAGGCGCGATGCGCGCCTCGGTCCGGGCGATGAACGAGCGGCGCGCATTGATGATGTCGATATAGTCGGCCGCCAGAAAGCCCTCGCCGCGCTGGATCCGCACCGCAACGCGCGGATCGTAGATGTCGCCCTTGCTGGCCAGCAGGAAGCGGTGCCAGGCATAGCTCTCGGCCGCGGAAAACCCGCCCTTGGTGTTCATCACGCCGACATCGAGCAATTCCGGCACCTCGATCCGCTCGATCAAGGCGCCGGCGCGCGACAACGTCGCCAGCGCGCGCTCGAAGGTCTTTGCGACGGCATCGTCGAGGTCGTCGAGCACGACCGTGGTCGGCACCGCGAGCCGCATGCCCTTGACCGGGCGCGGGGTGACCGGCGTCACCGGCTCGTCGGCCAGCACGGCGTCGAGCGCGGCGCAGCAGGCAACTGAATTGGCCAGCGGGCCGTAGCTGTCGAGGGTGAACGACAGCGGCACGCCGCCATCGAGCGGAATCCGGCGCTGCGTCGGCTTGTAGCCGACGATGCCGTTGAAGGCCGCCGGAATCCGGCAGGAGCCGCCGGTGTCGGTGCCGAGCGCGCCGAACGCCATGCCGTCGGCGATCGAGACCGCCGCCCCCGAGGACGAGCCGCCGGGCACATGACCAACGCTCCGGTTCCAGGCGCTCTTCGGCGTGCCGTAATGCGGATTGATGCCGATGCCGGAATAGGCGAACTCGGTCATGTTGGTGCGGCCGATCACGATGAAGCCGGCGCGCTTGAGCCGCGCCACCGCAGGCGCATCGGCATCCGCCGGCGCGGAATCATCCAGCGCCCGGGAGCCTGCGCGCGTCACCTGCCCCTTGATGTCGAACAGGTCCTTGATCGAGACCGGAATGCCAGCAAAGGGCGACGGCGCCGCATTGGCCTTGCGCAGCCGGTCCATCGCGTCGGCGGCTTCGAGCGCGGCGTCGCGGTCGACATGGATGAAGGTGCGCTGGCCCTCGCCTGACGGATCGGCGATCCTGGCGATGCATTGCTCGACGAGCTTGCGGGCAGAGGTCGCGTCGCTGGCGAGATCGGCGGCAAGGGAGGCGAGTGTCGGATTTTTGGACATGGCTTTCACTTTACGGCTTGCACTTCACGGCTTGCTGGCTGGCAATCAAAAAGCCTTCCAGCTGATTGTCGCGCGAACCGGCGCCGATTTCCAGACCGGTGCGCCGGCATCACTTCAGCCCGAAATAGGCCCGGTGCAGCTCTTCATTGCCGCTCATCTCGGCAACCGTGCCGGAGAACCGGATGCGCCCGCCTTCCAGCACGAATACGCGGGTGGCAATCTCAAGGAAACCGATATTTTGCTCGGCGATCAAGAGCGCCAGTCCGCGGCCCTGCAGGCTCGACAAGGCGCGAAGCACCTCCTTGACGAACAGCGGCGACAGCCCGGCCGAAGGCTCGTCCATGACCAGCAGCTTCGGCTCGGCGGACAGCGCCTTGGCGATGCCGAGCATCTTGCGCTGGCCGCCGGACAGGCTGGAGGCCGGATCGCGGCGCTTGTCGCGCAGCACCGGAAACAGGCCGTACAATTCGTCGACCCGCGCGCCTGGATTGGCATGGCCGAGCGCCTGCGCACCGACGCGGATATTCTCCTCGATCGACAGATCGGGGAATACCGCGAGCTCCGACATATAGGTCATGCCGCGCTTCATGCGATCCGAAGATCGCATTTTCGTGATGTCCTCGCCGCCGAGCTTGATGTGACCGCTGCGGGCTTCGATCAGGCCGACCAGCGATTTCAGGAAGGTGGTCTTGCCCGCGCCATTGGCGCCGAGCAGCAGCACGGTCTCGCCGGGGCGGACGTCGAGATCGACGCCCCACAACACCTGCATGGTGCCGTAGCCCGCATCGACGCCCTTGGCGTCCAGAAGCGACGCTGCATCAGTGGGCATGCTCGCCTCCCAAAAACACCTCGATCACCTGTGGCTCGCGCACCGCGGTGGCGAGCGTGCCCTCGAAGATTTCCTTGCCCGCATTGAGCACGATGACGCGGTCGGTGATCTGCTCGATGAAGCCCATCAGATGCTCGACCACGATGATCGCCATGCCGGTCGCGGCCAGCGCCTTGATGCGGCCGGCGATCCAGTCGAGCTCCGCCGGGTTGAGACCGGCCGCGAGTTCGTCGAGTAGCAGAAGCCGCGGCCGCGTGGCGAGCGCGCGGGTCAAATCGAGCATCTTCTGCTGCGCGCTGTTGAGATCGGCGGCGGGGCGGTCGGCGACCTCCTTCAGCCGGTATTCCTCAAGCAATTCGGCGATCGACGGCGGCGTGCCGGTCGCGCCGCCATAGGCCAGCGCCACCTGGATGTTCTCGCGCACCGTGAGCGACAGGAACGGCTTCGGCACCTGGAAGGTACGGTTGATGCCGCGGTGAACCAGCTTGTGCGACGCGATGCCGCCGGAGGACGCGCCGTCGAACACGACCTCACCGCCGTCAGGCGCATACAGGCCGGAGATCACGTTGATCGCCGTGGTCTTGCCAGAGCCGTTCGGACCAACGAGGCCAAGAATCTCGCCCGGCACGACATGGAAGCTCAGGCCATCGAGCGCGTGGAAGCCGCCGAAGCGCTTGACCAGCTTCGAGACCTTGAGGATGGAGTTTTGCTCAGGGGACATGCCACCCCCTGCGCGTTGCCAGCGACACCAGCCCTGCGGGCAGGAACAGCACCAGTCCCATGATCAGGAGACCATAGATCAACTGGAAATATTGCGGCGTGGTGAAGCCGATCAGATTGTAGATGCCATAGAGGATCAGCACGCCGACGATCGGTCCGGTGATGGTGGCAACCCCGCCGAACAGCGCGAACACGATCGCAAAGATGCTGAACTCGCCGGAGAACACGTTGTCCGGATAGAACACCGAGACGTACCAGGCGTAGATACCGCCGGCGAGGCCTGCGACCAGCGCCGAGGCGAGCCAGGCAATCACCCGCATCTTGATGATGTTAACGCCGGCCATCGAGGCCGACACGGCATCCTCGCGCACGGCCTGCAGTGCCAGGCCGAACGACGAGTTCTTGAGATAGACCACCGCGCCGACCGTCAGCGCCATCACGACGACGGCCGCATAATAGGCGTGGGTCGGGTTGAACGTACCGGTCAGCGACACGCCGTAGGGGCCCTTGGTGATCCCCTCCAGCGCCGGGTTGGCGACGAAGTGCAGCACCGCGAGCGAGGCCGCGAGATTGGCGATCGCAAAATACGCACCCGACAGCCGCAGCAGCGGCGTCAGCAACAGGCCAAGCGCAACCGCGACGGCGCCGCCGACCAGCACGGCCAGCGGCGCCGGCGTCTGCAGATGCATCACCATGATGGCAAAGCCATAGGCGCCGGCCCCGAAGAAGCCGACGTAGCCGAACGGCAGATAGCCGGTGAAGCCATAGATGATGTTCACGCCTTGCGCGAGGATCAGGAAGATCACGAAGTTGAATAGCAGCAGATGGTTTTGATAGACGCCGGGCAGCAGGGCGAACACCACCACCAGCGGCGCCAGGATGAACAGCAGGTGTTTCGAGGCGTTATGCAACGCGCACCCGCCTTCCGAGCAGACCGCTCGGGCGCAACAACAGGATCACGATCAGCAACACATAGGGCAAGAGGTCGGCCCAGGAACTGAGATAGGTTTGCACCAGCATGTAGCAGAGGCCATAGACGACGCCGCCGAGCGCAGTCCCTAAGGGATTGCCGAGCGAGCCGAGCACGACGATCGCAAACGACGTCACCGTCGCATCGGCGCCGAAGGCCGGCGTCACCGAGCCGAACATGAAGGGCGCGAACACGCCGGCAACCGCCGCGATGCCGAGCCCGATGCCGAATGCCGCAGCCGAGACGCGGTCGACATCGATGCCGGTCGCCAAGGCCTCGTCGCGCCGTGACATCACCGCACGGGTCAAGGTGCCGAGCCTTGTGTGGTAGAGATAGAGGTACACCAGCGCGACCGCAACGAGGCTGGTGCAGGCCGCGATCACCCAGGGCGCGGGAAATCCCTGACCGAAGATCTGGATTGGCCCTGCCCCGCCGGCCTTGCCGCCGAACCACTTGACCTTGATGGTCGTGAACACGGTGCCGAGCAGCCGGCTCTGGATCGATCGCTCGCTGGTGCCGGCGAAGATCGTGGTGACGGCTTCAATCACCTGCGACAGGCCAAAGAACAGGATGATCGACAGCATTTCCGGGTTGGCCGAGCCCTGCAGCCGTGGCACCAGCACCCAGTACAGCAGCACGCCCGCCAGCACGAACACCACAAAGGCCAGCGGCACCGCGAACAGCGGGTCGATGCCGGCGATGCCGACCACGCCGAGCGCGATGAAGGCGCCCAGCATCAGGATGTCGCCATGCGCAAGGTTGACGATGCGCATGACCCCGAACACGAGATTGAGACCGATGCCGACCAAGCTGAAATACAGCCCGAACAGCACGCCGGCAACGAGCGCATAGGTCATGCTATCGCTCGCCGCCGAAGATTACGCCTGCCGCCCTCACCTGCATCACGGTGCCGGATAGATCGGCTTGCCGGTCGCGGTCTCGTGCGGGTAGATCGAGACGAACTTGATGTGATCGTGCTCGTCGACCGTGAGCTGGCCGAGCGGCGTCAACTCGCCGATCTGGCCGCCGGTCTCATCCAGCGCGAAGGTGCCGTCCAGCGTCTTGAGCTGGCCGCTGAGCGAGAACACCGCGCGGCGCAGCTCCATCTGCTCGAGGCTGGTCGCAACCGACAGCGTCTTCTCGATCACCAGCGCGGTGGTGTAGCCGGCCACCGCGTTGAAGCCGAACTCCATCTTGCCGTCGTTGTACTTCTTCAGCCAGGCGGCGCGGAAATCCTTCATGTTCATCCCGAAATTGACGGGATAATCCAGCTCGGACGGCGGCACATAGGTCCAGACGTGCTCGAGGCCCTTGGCGCCGACATTCTTCTCGAGCAGCTCGGTCTCGAGGCCGGCATAGATCGCGAACAGCATCTTGAACTTGGTGCCGACGTCCTGGACGTTGCGCAGGAAGGCGATGTCATTCGGCGCGTAGCCGAAATGGATCACCGCGTCGGGATTGGTGTTGCTGATGTTGTTGATGATGACGTTGTAATTGGTGGTCTCGGTCGGGACGCCCTGGTCGTAGACGATCTCGATCGGCGCGCCGGACTCCTTGACGAACTTGCGGAACGCGTTGGCTTGGGTGCCCGTGAACTCGTTGGTCGCGTAGAGGATGGCGATCTTCTTGATGCCGAGGCCAGGGCCGTCATGGCTGATGAAATCCGCCACCGGCTTCGGCCAGACCGTCGACACCGGATCGGCCATCAGCGCGATGTAGGGATTGTCCTTGGAGAAGAAGCTCGCGCCGGTGCCGGTCTGGTCGAACAGGAACATCTTGTGGTCGCGCGCGATCGCGACCGCGGGCGCCGTCAGCACCGATCCGGAATCGGCGACCAGCAGATCAACCTTATCCTGGGTGACGAGCTGATTATAAAGCGTCGAGGCGGTCGCGGTGTTGCTCTGGTCGTCATAGGAGACGAGCTTGATCGGGATCTTCTTGTCGAACGCCTTCACGAAGACGCCACCCTCGGCGTTCTTCTGCTCGACCCACAATTTGAGCGAGCTGTAGACCGGCATCGAGATCGAGGCGTAGCGCCCCGAGGACGCGTAGAGTGTGCCGATCTTGATCTCCGACGGTGCGTCGGCGGCCATCGCCTGCGTGGCAAATGCGAGGCTGGCAGCGAGTGCCGCGCCGATGATCCTCAGCATGATATTATTCCTCCCGGGTATCTTGGACGTATCGTGGACCGGTCTTCGACGTATCTTGGACCGCGGCCCTTCTACGCGCCGGACCGGAGCGACACAAGCATCGCGGCCTTAGCAATTGTGCGAGGGGCGGAATATGCGGCATGCGCGAAACACAGGCCGCTGGGCGGGGCGTGGATGGACCGTTGACGGCCGTTGGTCCGATGGCGCATCAAGACCGTAACGATTTCGGGAGGAGACATCAGACATGGCCGAGCCCGCGCGCGCGAAACCAAAACCGACGCCTGAGACCCAGCATTTCTGGGATGGCACCAAGGCCGGCGAGCTGCGCCTGCAGCGCTGTGACGCCTGCGCCAATGTCTACTTTCCGCCGCGGCCGTTCTGCCCCTCCTGCGCCTCGCGCAAGGTCTCCGTCTTCAAGGCTACCGGCAAGGGCAAGCTGTACAGCTACGTCATCAACCATCGTCCCGCCGCCCCCGGCTTCACGCCGCCCTATGCGATCGCCATCGTCGAGCTCGACGAGGGCCCGCGCATGATGAGCAACATCATCGATTGTCCGCAGACGCCGGAAGCGCTCGAGCTCGATATGCCGCTCGAGGTCGCCTTCGAGGCACTCGACGACAGGATCACCCTCCCCCTCTTCCGCCCGGCAAAGGGGTAATGTGATGCGCAGGAACCAGGTTGCCGTCGTCGGTGCGGCCGAAACCACCGAACTCGGCGTCATCCCGAACATGTCGCAGATCCAGCTGCACGCGGACGCCGCGCTGAATGCGATCGCGGACGCCGGCCTGAAGCTGTCCGACATTGACGGCTTCGCCACCGCGGTCGAGACCCCGCAGCAGATGGCGCACTATCTCGGCATCACGCCGACCTGGGTCGACGGCACCTCGGTCGGCGGCTGTTCCTTCATGCTGCATGTTCGCCACGCGGCTGCCGCGATCGAGGCCGGCCTTTGCAAGACCGTGCTGATCACGCATGCCGAGAGCGGCAAGTCGATGATCGGCAAGCAGCCGCGCTTTACCGCGCCCGACAGCCTGAACGGCCAGTGCGAATCGCCGTTCGGCGTGTACGGTCCCCCGAGCATGTTCCCGATTCCGGTGCTGCGCTACATGAAGACGCACGGCATCACGCATGAGCAACTCGCGATGGTCGCGGTCGTGCAGCGCGAATGGGCGGCGAAGAATCCACGCGCGACCATGAAGGACCCGATCACGGTCGCCGACGTGCTGAACTCGCGGATGATCGCCTATCCGTTCCGGCTGCTGCAATGCTGCCTCGTCACTGACGGCGGCGGCGCGCTGATCCTCACCTCCGCCGATCGCGCCAGGGATTTCCCGCAAAAGCCGGTCTACATCCTCGGCACCGGCGAAAGCGTCGAAACGCCGATGGTCAGCCAGATGAAGACATTTGACTCATCGCGCGCCTTCAAGGTGGCGGGCCCGCTCGCCTTCAAGGAGGCCGGCATCGCCCACAAGGACGTCGATCATCTGATGATCTACGACGCCTTCGCGCACCTGCCGCTCTACGGCCTCGGCGACCTCGGCTTCATGCCGCATGAGGAAACCGGCAAGTTCATCGCCGACGGCAACACCCGCCCCGGCGGCAAGCTGCCGCTCAACACCAATGGCGGCGGGCTGAGCTACATGCACTCCGGCATGTACGGCATGTACGCGTTGCAGGAGAGCGTGCGGCAGATGCGCGGCATCGCGCCGGCGCAGGTGCCGAACGCGAAGATCTCGGTCTGCCACGGCGTCGGCGGCATGTTCGCCGCGAGTGGCACGATCATCTTTACGAACGAACGCTAGCAATGGCCGGCGCGAGCGCAGCGCCCAATCTGTCATTGCCGGGCTTGACCCGGCAATCCATCTCCTTCCGAGGAAGGATGGATGCGCGGGTCAAGCCCGCGCATGACGAGTGGGCTCTGCATCGGCCTGCGGACACACAGAACCAAGGAGAACCCACATGGCAAAATCACTGCAGGATAAGGTCATCATCGTCACCGGCGCGGGCCGCGGCATCGGCCGCGAGATTGCGCTGCTCTGCGCCGCGGAAGGCGCCAAGGTCGTGGTCAACGATCCCGGCGGCGCCGCCGACGGTGGGGGCTCGAGCGCAGCGCCCGCCGAGGAAGTGGTCGAGGAGATCAAGAAGCGCGGCGGCACCGCGGTCGCCAATTTCGAATCGGTGGCGGAAGCGATCCCCGCCAGCAAGATCGTGAAGACCGCGACCGATCATTTCGGCCGGCTCGACGGCGTCGTCAACAATGCCGGCATCCTGCGCGACATGATCTTCCACAAGATGAGCGTGGAAGCCTTCGAGGCCGTCATCAAGGTGCATCTGATGGGCTCGTTCTATGTCAGCCACGCCGCAGCGCGCATCTACCGCGAGCAGGAGTCAGGCTCGTTCGTGCACTTCACCTCGACCTCCGGCCTGATCGGCAATTACGGCCAGGCCAATTACGCCGCCGCCAAGCTCGGCATCGTCGGCCTGTCGAAATCGATCGCCCTCGACATGGGCCGTTTCAACGTCCGCTCGAACTGCGTGTCGCCGTTCGCCTGGACCCGCATGATCGGCACCATCCCGACCGAGACCGACGCCGAGAAGGCGCGCGTCGAGAAGATCAAGCAGATGGGCCCGGAGAAGATCGCGCCGGTCTGCGCCTATCTGCTCTCGGACGCCGCCAAGGACGTCACAGGGCAGATCTTCGGCGTGCGCATGAACGAGATCTTCCTGTTCAGCCAGCATCGTCCGGTGCGCTCGGTTCATCGCGGCGAAGGCTGGACGCCCGAGACCATTGCCGAACACGGCATGCCGGCGCTGAAGGGATCGTTCGCCAAGCTCGACCGCTCAGCCGACGTCTTCACCTGGGATCCGATCTGAATTTGGGATCCGATCTGACAGTTTTATGAAAAGTCGCCTCGGCGAACGCCGTGCGCAATCGCGCACGAGGCCGAGGCGGCACACTCTTTGGTTGTTTCTTCATGGCGCGCCCGCATTGTGCCCGAATTGCCGGCGCATGATCGTCCTCCCGATAACAAAAAGCCTGGGAGGACTTTCGTGACAAATCCAAGCAACACAGAGCAACACGGGCGCGACGGCACGAAGGCGTTCGACCGTCGAACAATTTTGCGCGGCGCAACCGCGCTTGCTGCAACTGCGATGGCTGCATCCGATGCCGCGGCACGCGACTTCGGCCGCAACGCGGAACCGCAGCGTTATCCCGACCCCGACATCGTCGTGATCGACGACAAGCGCTTCAAGGCCAAGGTCGGCAACACCGCGATCAAGCGGCTGTACACCGGCTGCCTCTGGGCAGAAGGCCCGGCCTGGAACGCGCAGGGCCAGTATCTGGTGTGGAGCGATATCCCGGCCAACCGGCAGTTGCGCTATCTCGACGATGACGGCCACATCTCCGAGCAGTTCCACAAGCCGTCGAACGAGGCCAACGGCTCGACCTTCGATTTCGAGGGCCGCCAGATCACCGCCGAACGCACCCGCCTGGTGCGCTACGAGCACGATGGAACCGTCACCTCGTTGGCGGAGCAGGCCAACGGCAAGCAGCTCAACGGGCCGAACGACATGGTCGTGCATCCCAACGACAAGTCGATCTGGTTCACCGACCCCGGCTATGGCGCGGTCTCGATCTACGAGGGCCAGCGCGCCAACACCGGCTCGAACCAGCCCTACCAGAAGGAGGCCGTCTACCGCATCGACGCTGCGACCGGCCAGATCACCAAGGTTGCCGACGAACCGTTCAAGCCGAACGGCATTGCCTTCAGCCACGATTACAAGAAAGTCTATGTCTGCGACACCGGCATCACGCATTATCCGAACGCGAAGAACATCGTCTGGCAGTACGACCTCAACGGCGACAAGCTCTCCAACCCGCGCACGTTGATCGACATGACGCTGGACGGCAAGTCAGGCTTCCCCGACGGCATGCGCGTCGATATCGACGGCAACATCTGGGTCGGCGCCGGCTGGGTCGGACCGGGCTATGACGGCGTGCAGGTGTTCGCACCCGACGGCCAGCGCATCGGCCAGATCCTGCTGCCGGAGACCTGCGCCAACCTCACCTTCGGCGGCAAGAAGCGCAACCGCCTGTTCATGACCGCAAGCCAGTCATTGTATGCGGTCTATGTGGAGACAAGAGGCGCGCACAACTGTTGAGATAGCCGTCGTCCCGGCGCAGGCCGGGACGACACCGTGGCTAGCCGCTATTCCTCAAGCCCGCCGAGATCCCGTTGATCGTGATCTGAATCCCGCGCAGCACCTGCTCGTCCGGGTTCTGCGCGCGGTGCTCCTTCAACAGCTCCACCTGCACGTGGTTGAGCGGGTCGAGATAGGGGAAGCGGTTGCGGATGCCGCGCTCCAGCAGCGGGTTGCCCTGCAGCAGCCGGTCGTGACCCATGATGTCGAGCAGCGTCTCGATCGCAAGATGCCACTCGCGGCGGATCTGGCCGAAGATCTTCTCGCGCAGCGCGACGTCGGGCACCAGCTCCGCATAGCGCGAGGCGATCGCGATCGAGCTCTTCGCCAGCACCATGTCCATATTTGAGAGCAGCGTGCGGAAGAACGGCCATTCCCTGTAGAGCTCCTGCAGGAACGGCATGCCCTGCTCCGGATGCTCGGCAATCCAGGTCTCGACCGCGCTGCCGAAGCCATACCAGCCCGGCAGCATCAGCCGGCATTGCGCCCAGGAGAACACCCACGGAATGGCACGCAGGTCCTCGATCTCGCGGGTCTTCTTGCGCGAAGCCGGACGGCTGCCGATGTTCAAGGTCGCGATCTCGTTGATGACGGTCGAGCCCCAGAAATAGTCGGCGAAGCCTGCGGTCTCATAGACGAGACCGCGATAGGCCTTGAACGCGAGCGCGGAAATTTCCTCCATCGCCTTGAGATATTCGCGGCGCGGCGCGCTCTGCCGTGGCTGCAGCAGGCTGGTTTCCAAAGTTGCCGCAGCGAGGATCTCCAGATTGTTGCGGCCGACCTCGGCATTGGAATATTTCGAGGAGATGATCTCGCCCTGCTCGGTGATGCGGATCTGGCCGTTCACCGCGCCGCCGGGCTGCGCGATGATCGCATCATAGCTCGGGCCGCCGCCGCGGCCGACCGAGCCGCCGCGGCCGTGGAACAGGCGCAGCCGTACGCCGTGGCGCTCGAACACCTCGACGAGGCCGATCTCGGCCTTGTAGAGCTCCCAGCCCGAGGTGACGAAACCGCCATCCTTATTGCTGTCGGAATAGCCGAGCATCACCTCCTGCACGCTGCCGAGGCTGTCGACGAGCTTGCGATAGTCGTGCAGCACCAGCATGCGGTCCATGATGCCGCTCGAGGCCTGCAGATCCTCGATGGTCTCGAACAGCGGCACGATATTGATGGCGCTGCGACCGGACGGATTGACCAGCCCGACCTCCTTCAGCAGCACCGCGACCTCAAGCATGTCGGACATGCCCTTGCACATCGAGATGATGCACTGGGCGATCACCTCGGGGCCGAACTTGGCGTGGGCTTCAGCCGCGGCGCGGAACACGGCGAGTTCGCCCTGGGTCTCCTCGGAATATTTGACGAAGGGCGAAGCCAGCGGCCGCGCGTTGCGCAATTCGCCCAGCAGCAGGCTGACGCGCGCGTCCTCGCCGAGGGCCAGATAGGACATGCCGGGATTTGCGGTGTCGAGCAGCTCGGCGATGGTGCGCTCATGCACCGCCGAGTTCTGGCGGATGTCGAGCCGCGCCAAATGGAAGCCGAAGCAATCCACCGCCCGCCGCAATTGCCGCAGCCGGCCGCGCGCGATCACGCCGGAATTGTTCGCGATCAGCGAGCGATCGAGCACGTCGAGATCGGCCTGGAACTCATTCACGCTCGCATAGGGTTCGGCCTTGCCGACCGGTGGCCGCGTGGTCTCGACCTCGAGCCGCATGGCGGTCGCTGCGAGCCGCGCATAGATACCCGATACCGCCAGACGATACGGCTCGCCGCTCCGATGCGGCGAGGTGTCCGGCGAACGCTCGGCGAGGATCCGCAATTCGTCCGAGATGTCGGCGAGATGTGCCGCAAGCGACAGCTCGGCGCCGAGCGTATGCAGCTGTTCGAGATAGAAGCTGAGCACCCGGCTCGACTGCAGCCGCAGCGTGCCGCGCATCACCTCGGCGGTGACGAAGGGATTGCCGTCGCGGTCGCCGCCGATCCAGCTTCCCATCCGGAGGAACGAGGCGAGTTCGGCCGCCTCGCCGCCCTCGTTGTTGAGGCGGTCCTCCAGCGCGCAGTGCACGCGCGGGACTTCCTGCAGGAAGGTGTAATCGTAGAACGACAGGCCGTTGGCGACCTCGTCGAGCACGGTGAGCTTGGTCCGGCGCAGCAGGTTGGTCTGCCACAACGTCACGACCGCGCGGCGCAGCTGTTCATCGCTGGCTTCGCTCTCCTCCGGCGTCATCTGCAGCCGCTCGCGGCGGTCGAGCAGGTGGGCGATCTCCATCTCGCGGTCCATCGTGCTCTTGCGGCGCACCTCGGTCGGATGCGCGGTCAATACCGGGCTGACCAGCGCGTTCTTGAAGAAGCTGCGCAGGTCGGCCGGGCTGATGCCGGCCTGGCGGGCATGGACCAGCGTCTGCTCCAGCGTGCTCAGCCGCGGCGCCCCGCCGGGGCCGCGGCTGCGCATCTGGCGGATGTTGTTCTGGTCCTCGGCAATGTTGGCGAGGTGGGAGAAATAGCTGAAGGCGCGGACGATCTGCAACGTCTCGGCAATCGACATGCCGTCGAGGATGCCTTCCAGTTCGCGCCGCGCCAGCTTGTCCTCGTCGCGATGGAACCGGACCGAGGTCTGGCGGATGCGCTCGACCAGGTCGAACACGTCGGCTCCTTCCTGGTCGCGCACGGTGTCGCCCAGCACGCGCCCCAAGAGCCGGATGTCGTTCCGGAGCCGTGCATCCTCCTCTTGTGCCGCCTTCTCAAGGAGACTGGCTTCTGCGGCACTCCTGGCACCGAGGTCGGTGTCGGAAGGCATGGTCTGGGGTGACATGGCGGGCTACTCTAGAGGCTGCCGGGTTCCTCCGGAGTGTGCGCTTTTTTTGCCGCAGCGCAAGATGAACTTGGAAGCGGTGCACACTCGGCCGTCGTCCCTGCGAAAGCAGGGAACCGTAACCACCGATATCCGAGGTTGGCATCAGACGGGGCCACAGCTCGCGCAAGGGGGAAATCCGTGGTTATGGGTAGCGGGTCGCGCGGAGCCTGTCATTGGGCGGCGCTTTGCGCCGACCCGTTGGCTTGCCCGGGACGACGGCGGGATTGTGGCCTAAATCCTCCGCCCCGCCCGCTCCCAATACGGGTCGCGCAGCCGGCGCTTGAAGATTTTTCCGGAGTCCTCCCGCGGCAAATTGGTCTGGATCTCGATGTGCTTGGGCACCTTGTAGTCGGCGAGCGCAGTCCTGAGCTGGGCGCGGACGGAGGCGATGTCGAGCGTGACGCCCGGCTGCGGCTCGACCACCGCCATCAGAGCCTCGCCGAACTCGGCGTCGGGAATGCCGAATACCGCGCAGTCGTGCACACCGGGCACCGCATGCAGCACGGCCTCGATCTCAGCCGGATAGATGTTGACGCCGCCCGAGATCACCATGTCGCGCTTGCGGTCGCAGATGAAGACGTAGCCGTCCGCGTCGATATAGCCGACGTCGCCCGAGGTGATGAATCCCTGGCGGTCGATCTCGGCGCGCTTCTCCGACTTGTTGTGATAGGTGAAATCGGGATTGCCGGCGATCCGCGAATAGATCTCGCCGATCTGGCCCTGCGGTACCTCCTTGCCGTCGTCGCCGATGAAGCGAAGCTCGGCGCCGGGCGAGATCTTTCCGACCGTGCCGGGCTTCTTCAGCGCGTCCTCGGAATTGGCGAACGTCACCGCACCCGACTCGGTCGATCCGTAGAATTCGTAGATCACCGGTCCCCACCATTCGATCATGGCGCGCTTGACGTCGGGCGGACAGGGCGCGGCGGCATGGATGATGTGGCGGAGCGACGACATGTCGTACTTCTGGCGTACCTCCTCCGGCAGCTTCATCAGGCGGATGAACATCGTCGGCACCATGAAGATGGTGTCGATCTTTTCGCGCTCGATCAGCTGCAGAAATTCCTCCGCATCGAAACGCGGCATCAGCACCAGCACGCCGCCGAGCTTGCCCGAACGCAGCCCGAAGGAATTCGGCGCCGAATGGTAGAGCGGCCCCGGCAGGATCGCGCGTGCCCCCGGCCGCAGGCCGTAGATCATCCCGCGCATCGCCTCCGCATTGGCGGTCTGCTCCGGCGTCGGCGCGAAGCGACGCACGCCCTTCGGATGGCCTGTCGTGCCCGAGGTGTAGATCATGTTCTGCGGTTGCGGCACCACAGGGCCGTCATAGCGCGGGAACTGCGCCAGCCAGGATTCGAAATCGATCGCGAAATCCGGTGTCGCGAGATGATCGGGATTGATCTTGTAGTTGACGAGGATTTCCGGGGGCGTCGGCACGCTGAGCACGGTGACATCGGGCGGGATCGCGCCGCGCAGCGGCTGCAGCATATCGGCATGGCCGATCAGGACGCGCGTGCCGGAATCCGTCAGCACGTAGTTGATCTCCTCCGGCTTGAAGTGCCAGTTGATCGGCACCCCATAGGCGCCGAGCCGCATCGCCGCATAGGCAGCCTCGATGAAGGCGATGTCGTTGCGCATCAGCATGCAGACGCTGTCGCCCGGCTTGACGCCGAGCTTGTTCAGGCCGCTGGCAATGCGGTCGGTACGCTCGGCCACCGCAGCGTGATCGCGCCGGCGGCCGCCGCTGATGATGCCAAGGAAGGGTTGGGACGTTTCCATTTGTCGCTGTCCGATCTGTCGTCGGGTTGGAAGTTAGGTCGTCATTCCGGGGGGCGCAGAGCGCGAACCCGGAATTTCGAGACTCCGGGTCTGGTGCTAACGCACCATCCCGGAATGACGGCGTGACAGTTACCCCGCATCCGCAAACCTCGGCGCCCGCTTCTCCAGATTGGCGCGCACGGATTCGGTCTGGTTCGGGCTGCCGAGCAGCTTCTGCTGCTCGACGGATTCCGCAAGCAGCGCGGCGGCCGGATCGACCGACAGATTGTTCAGCATCCGCTTGGCCGCACGGATCGCATCCGGGCTCTTGCCGGCGATCTCGCGCGCGACTTCGAGCGCGGCCGCGCGCGGATCGTCACAGATGCGGGTGGCGAGGCCGTAGCTCTGGGCTTCCTGCGCCGAGAAGATCCGGCCGGTATAGGTGAGCTCGCGCAGGATATCGTCGCGCACGAGGCTCGCGAGGATTGGCGTGCCGGCCATGTCGGGGACGAGGCCCCACTTGATCTCCATGATCGACATCCGCGCATCTGGTGACAGGAAGCGCATGTCGGCGCCGAGCGCGAGCTGGAAGCCACCGCCGAACGCGACGCCGTGGACCGCGGCGATCACGGGCACCGGAAGCTGGCGCCAGCCCCAGACCGCTTGCTGCGCGAAATTGGCTTTGCCATGGGTGCGGATCGTGAGGTCGCGGCTCTCGCCGCCCGGCACTCCGTTACCGCCGTCCTTCATGGCAGCGAACCGGCCCATGTCCAGGCCGGCGCAGAAGGCCCGTCCCTCGCCGGAGAGCACGACGACCCGGACGCCTTTTTCCGTGGAAAGCCGGTCGGTTGCGGCGACCAATGCCTCGAACATCGCGGCATCGAGCGCGTTCATCTTGTCCGCCCGCACCAAGCGGACATCGGCGATACCGTCTGAAATCGATATCGAAACGCGATCTTCCATCATTCCCTCCGCTTTGTTCCTTGAGTTGGCGCTTTACACAAAGGCCGTTGTCCGCTTTTAGTCAATCGACCAATTAACTGACAACCCCCGTGGAGGAAACGATGTTCTCTGATCAGCTTCTTGCCGGGCGGCGCATACTGGTAACCGGTGGTGGCACCGGCCTTGGCAAGGCCATGGCTTCGCGGTTCCTGCAACTCGGGGCCGAGGTGCATATCTGCGGCCGCCGCAAGAGCGTTTGCGACGAGACCGCCACCGAGCTGATGGCCGAGCATGGCGGACGCGTGGTCAGCCACGGCGTCGACATCCGCAATGCGATGGCGGTCGACGAGATGATTGAGGCGATCTGGACCACCAGCGGCCCCCTTACGGATCTCATCAACAACGCCGCCGGCAATTTCATCTCGCGCTCGGAAGAGCTCTCCGCGCGAGGGTTCGACGCAGTGGCCAACATCGTGATGCACGGCACCTTCTACGTGACGCATGCGGTAGGCCGGCGCTGGATCGCCGGCGGACATCGCGGCAACGTGGTGTCGATCACCGTGACCTGGGTGCGCAACGGCTCGCCCTATGTGGTGCCGTCGGCGATGAGCAAGTCGGCGATCCACGCCATGACCATGTCGCTCGCGGTCGAATGGGGCCGTCACGGCATCCGCCTCAACACCATCGCGCCCGGCGAGATTCCGACCGAGGGCATGAGCAAGCGCATCAAGCCCGGCGACGAGGCCGGCGCGCGCACCAAGGCGATGAACCCGATGGGCCGCGTCGGCACCATCGAGGAGTTGCAGAACCTCGCCGTGTTCCTGATCTCCGGCGGCTGCGACTGGATCAACGGCGAAACCATCGCCATGGACGGCGCTCAGGCGCTCGCGATGGGCGGCAATTTCTATCAGCTGCGCGACTGGAGCGACGACGACTGGACCAAGGCGCGCGATTCGATCAAGGCGCAGAACGAGAAGGATCGCGCTGCGCGGGGCTGACGCCCGCCTCAACCACCACTGTCGTCCCGGCGAAGGCCGGGACCCATAACCACCGCTCCTCATCGCTGAGCTCGCTGGGGCCCCAGCGTCGCGCCACAATCCACATTCGTGGTTATGGGTCCCGGGTCGCGCTTCGCTTGCCCGGGACGACTGTGTGGATGGATCGTGCACCAGTCCCCGTATTGTTTTTCCCGCGCGATGCCGCCACACTCCGCGCAACCAAAGCAAGATGTCACGGGGGAAACATGTCCGACGCGCCGAAACTGAGCAACCTCGCCGACATGGTGCGCGACCGCGCTGCAAGCCGCGGCGATGCGCTGGCCTATGAGTTCGAGGGCCGGCAGACCTCCTTCGCCGAATTCGACACCAACACCAACCGCGTCGCCAACGCGCTGCTCGCGATGGGCATCAAGAAGGGCGAGCGGATCGCCTATCTCGGCAAGAACAGCGACTTCTATTTCGAATTGCTGATGGGTGCGATGAAAGCCGGCGTGGTGATGGCACCGGTGAACTGGCGCCTCGCAGGCCCCGAGGTCGCCTTCATCGTCGACGACTGCAAGGCTCCCGTCCTGTTCGTTGGCCCCGAATTCATCACGCAGGCGCGCAACATCAGGGACAAGCTGCCCAGCGTCCGCACCGTCATCACGACCGAGGGCGGTGCGCCGGAATGGCCCGACTATCTCGCCTGGCGCGACGCGCAGAGCGGCGACGACCCGCGCGTCGCGATCGAGCCCAAGGACATCGCGATCCAGCTCTACACCTCGGGCACCACGGGCAAGCCGAAGGGCGCGATGCTGTCGCACGCCAACTTCCTCAATCTGGTGCAGAGCGGCAACGAGGCCGAAAAGCCGGAATGGAACCGGTGGACCACCGACGACGTCTCGCTGGTCGCGATGCCGATCTTCCACATCGGCGGCTCCGGCTGGGGCGTGATGGGGCTCTATCATGGCGCCCGCGGCGTGATCGCGCGCGAGTTCGACCCAACCAAGGTGCTCGACTTCTTCGAGCAGTCCGGCATCACCAAGCTGTTCATGGTGCCGGCCGCGATGCAGTTCGTGGTGCGGCAGCCGCGCGCGCAGCAGGTCGACTTCTCGCGCCTGAAATACATGCTCTACGGCGCCTCCCCGATCCCGGCGGCGCTGCTGAAGGAGTGCATCGAGGTCTTCAAATGCGGCTTCGTGCAGATGTACGGCATGACCGAGACCACCGGGACCATCGTCGCGCTCCCGCCGGAGGATCACGTCGAGGGGCTCGACCGCATGCGCTCCGCCGGCAAGGCGCTGCCCGGCATCGAGCTTGCGATCCTCGATCCGGATGGCAAGCCGCTGCCGCCGGGCGAAGTCGGCGAGATCGCCACCCGCTCCGGCTCCAACATGGCCGGCTACTGGAATCTGCCCGAGGCCACCGCGCGCACGATCGATAGCGACGGCTGGCTGCGCACCGGCGATGCCGGCTACATGGACAGTGACGGTTATCTCTACATCCACGACCGCATCAAGGACATGATCATCTCCGGCGGCGAGAACATCTACCCGGCCGAAGTCGAGAGCGCGCTGTGCGATCACCCGGACGTCGCGGAAGCCGCCGTGATCGGCATTCCCGACGAAAAGTGGGGCGAGGCGGTGAAGGCGGTGGTGGTGATGAAGCCGGGCAAGAGCGCGACGGCCACCGACATCATCAACTTCACCCGCGAGCGGATCGCCGGCTACAAGACGCCGAAATCGGTCGACTTCATCCCGGCGCTGCCGCGCAACCCGTCAGGCAAGATCCTGCGGCGGAGCCTGCGTGAACCGTATTGGGCGGGCAAGGACCGGCAGGTGAATTAGCTCCCCTGTCGTCCCGGCCAAGCGAAGCGCGAGCCGGGACGACGATGGAGAGAGAGCCGCGCATCACGTCTTCTTCATTCTCTCCCGCAGGACGCGCCAGCGCTCCTGCGCTTCCTCCGGCCAGATGTCTCTCCGATCGTAATATTCGGCGAACACCTTGGCGCTCGGCGGGAATGTGACCCAGGGCTGCTTGGACGACGTGAAGATGTGGACATCAGGCGGGCACTGGCTGGGATCATCGAGCGTGCCGACGCGGACGAAGCGCACCGCCGCTCCCGAGCCCGGATAATTGCTCCAGACCGCGACCTTGCAGCGCGGGCAGCGCGCGATCTTCTGTCCCTTGCCGCTCGCCGACGGCGTGTCCACGATCTCGGGCTCGGCCGCAATGTGCTCGACCCGCTCGGCCTCGTACATCGCGTTGAGCGCGTGCACGGTGCCGGTCTCCCGCTGGCACCATGTGCAATGGCAGGCATGCACGATCAGCGGCCTGCCGATGAGGCGGTAGCGGACGTTCCTGCAGGTGCACCCACCTTCCATCTCGTGCCGCCTCCCCGGTTAACGCCTCAATGCTTGCCGGCGCCCATGTAGCCGAACAGGAAGCCTGCCACCTTGCGCTTCTGGATTTCCTCGCTGCCCTCGGTGATACGATAGCGGCGGTGATGGCGATAGATGTGCTCGAACGGCTTGTGGCGCGAATAGCCCATGCCGCCATGCACCTGCATCGCGCGGTCGGCGGCCTCGCAGCACAGGCGGTTTGCCCAGAAATTGCACATCGAGACCCTGTCCGACAGCGTGTGCTCGACCTGCGCCTGGGTCAGCTGGTCCATCTCCCAGGCGGTCTTGCGGATCAACAGCCGCAGCATCTCGGCCTGGGTCGCAAGCTCGACCAGCGGCCACTGGATCGCCTGGTTCTCGGCCAGCGCCTTGCCGAACGGCTTGCGCTCGCGGGCATATTTCACGCTCTCGTTGATGCAATAGACCGCAGCGCCGAGCGAGCTCGCCGCCTGGCGAATCCGGTTCTCGTGCACGAAGCATTGCGCCAGCGACAAGCCGCGGCCGACCTCGCCGAACTGCGCATCCTCAGGCACGAACACGTCGGTGAAGCTGACCCGCGGATGATCGGTCGGCATATTGAAGGTCCACATATATTCCTCAACCTTCACGCCCGCCGATTTCGCCGGCACCAGGAAGCAGGAGATGCCGCGCGCGTCGCCGTCATTGCCGGAGGTGCGGGCAAACAGCGCGCAGTGCGTCGCGACATGCATGCCGGTGGTCCACATCTTCTCGCCATTGATGATCCAGCCCTTGACGTTGTCGCGCGTCGCCGGCACCGCCCTGGTTTCCATATGCGTGGCGTCGGAGCCATGCTCGGGCTCGGTCAGACCGAACGTGATGCGGTACTTGCCGGTGATCGAGCCGTCGATCATCGCCTTCTGCTCGTCGGTTCCATAGCGGTCGAGCATGGTCACGATCGGCAGATTGCCGACGATCGAGTGCTCGTTCTGCAGATCGTTGTGCAGGCCGAGACCTTTCGAGGCAAAATGCTCGCGGATGACAGCCATCCAGAGATTGGAGCCGTCCTTGCCGCCGTAGCGCTTCGGGATCGCGAAGCGCAGATGGCCCGCGGCATCGGCCAGGTTCTTGACCTTGCGCAGCAAGAGCTCCCATTCATGGCGCGGCAGGCCGCCCTTGTCGAAATCGGTGCGCGCCCATTCGCGGCGGTGATCGAAGAAGCGGATGTTGTCGTCAGCCGCTTCCAGCGGCTTGATCTCGCGTTCGATGAAGCGATCGAGCTCGGCGAGATAGGCAGTCAGGTCAGCCGGCAGGTTGAAATCCAAGGCGGTCACTCCCGAAAATATTGTTGATTCTGGTTTTGCGTTTAGGCGCTATCGCGCAGGCGCGTTCGGATCGATTAAGGTGAGAAGCGCGTGGCCAAGTCAAGCAGGCCGATGAGGCTTGCGCGCGCGGTCGCGTTGCGTAATTGGATGGCACGGAACGACGCGCAGGCGGTAGGATATCAGCCATATTCTTCGCCGCAGAAAATCGACGGGAGCAAACATGGATCTGAAATTCTCCAAGGTGACGCGCAAGGGTCCCATCACCATCGTGACGCTGTCGCGGCCCGAGGTTTATAACGCGCTGCATATCGACGCGCATTTCGAGCTCAACAAGGTGTTCGACGACTTCTCCGCCGATCCCGAGCAGTGGGTCGCGATCGTCACCGGCGCCGGCGACAAGGCGTTCTGCGCCGGCAACGACCTGAAATGGCAGGCCGCGGGCGGCAAGCGCGGCTGGGACAAGGGCGGCTTCGCCGGCCTCACCACCCGCTTCGACTGCGACAAGCCGATCATCGCCGCCGTCAACGGCGTCGCGATGGGCGGCGGCTTCGAGGTCGCGCTGGCCTGCGACCTGATCATCGCATCGGAGAATGCGACCTTCGCCCTGCCCGAGCCGCGCGTCGGCCTCGCGGCGCTTGCCGGCGGCCTGCAGCGGTTGCCGCGCCAGATCGGGCTGAAGCGCGCCATGGGCATGATCCTGACCGCTCGCCATGTCAGTGCCAAGGAAGGTCTCGAGCTCGGCTTCGTCAACGAGGTGGTGCCGCAAGGCGAGGCGCTGGCCGCCGCCGAGCGCTGGGCCGAGACCATCGCCAAGAACTCGCCGATGTCGATCCGCGCCTCCAAGCAGGCGATCCAGAAGGGACTCGAAGTCTCGCTCGAGCAGGCGCTGGCCGAGCAGCGCGACTATCCGGCGGTGAAGGCGATGGCCGCCTCGCAGGATTATATCGAGGGCCCGAAGGCGTTTTCGGAGAAGCGCCCGCCGAAGTGGCTGGGGCGGTAACAGCTCTCTCCCGCGTCATTGCGAGCGAAGCGACGCAATCCATCTCGCCAAGCGCAGAGATGTGGATTGCTTCGTCGCTTCGCTCCTCGCAATGACGCGCACTTCGTAAGATGGGTAGAGCGCAGCGAAACCCATCGACGTCTGCCGCGTGCCATGATGGGTTTCGCTTCGCTCTACCCATCCTACTTATTTCCCAACTCCCTCTTGTAGGACGCGTAGTTCGGCTGATCGACGGCGAGCTTGTCCATCGTCGTCTGCCAGAGATGCTCCGATAACCCCGGCGTCTTCAAATCGACGTCGCCGCGTGCGATTTTCTCCGACAGCACGCGGTTCAGCTCCATCAGCGTGCCGTCCGCGCCGACAAGCGCCTTCAGCCGCGCGGCCTCGGTGGCATCGCCGGCCTCGGCAAGCGCGAGCTGCCGCGTCACCAGATCGAGTGCGTTGATGCCGACCCGCAGCTTGAAGCTATTGTGCCCCTTGATCGCAGGCGCGATCTCGTTGCGCAGGAAATCAGCGACGGCCTTGATCAGTTCGGTGGGTGTCGGTTCGTCCTGCATCTCAACGACCTCTCGGTACGAGTAACCTAAGCAGATCGATCTCGGTCTCCGACGCGCGGCGCCCGATCATCGCGCGCTCCATCGAGTGATCGGGGCCCAGGCGGAAGCGCTGCATCATGCCGCAGCACATCACACCCCAGCGCAGCGTGCCCATCACTTCCCAGAACTTCACGCGGTCGGGATCGACCTTGCGGCCGGCTTCCGCATAACCCACGAACAGGTCCTCGCGGGAGCCGAAGCCGCCGACCGGCTTGTCGATCTCGCCGAAGCGCCAGGAGTTGACGCAAATCCAGCCGAGGTCTTCCATGGGATCGCCGGTATGCGCGAGCTCCCAGTCGAGCACCGCGCGCACCCCGTCGGGGCCGATGATCAGATTGCCGTGGCGGAAATCGCCATGCACCAGCGTCACCTCGGACGACGGACCGGGATCGTGATCGCGCAACCAGCGCAGCGCCAGTTCGAACACCGGCCGCGGCCAGTTGAAGCTGTGATATTCACGGGCGAGATCCTCGATCTCCTTGGTCGCGGTCAGGCTGCGTAGCTGTGGCAGTTTGGCCTGGGGCAGGCCATGGATGCCGGCGATGACGCGGCCGAGCTGGCGCGCCAGGATCGGCCGCGCCCTGGCAAATTCCTCATCGCGCAAAATTTTGCGCGCGATGGTCTCGCCCTCGACCCGCGCCATGATGAAGCCGCGGCCAAGGCCGTCCTCCGGCCTCAGCACATGCATCACCTTCGGCGACGGCAGGCCCGCGTCATGCGCGAGCCGCATCAGCGTCGCCTCCGCATCGAGGCCGGCGGCGCGGCCCGGCGCGGCACCGTAGCCCGGCGGCGCGCGGCGCAGGATCGCGCCGATAGTGCCGTTCGGGTGCACGATGTCGAACGTCCAGGTCTCCTGGCTGGCACCGCCAGAGAGCTTTGCGGCACCGGCGACGCCGGTCGCGCCTGGCAGAAACGAGGCGACGCAGCGGGTGAGCTCGGTCTCGATCATTTGCCCTTGAACTTCGCCGGCCGCTTCTCGAGGAACGCGGTGACACCTTCCTTGAAGTCCTCGGCGCGGCCAGCGATCCGCTGTGACTCGAATTCAAGATTGAGCTGATCCTCGAGGGTGTTTTCCGGACTGTCCCAATAGAGCTTGCGGATCAGCGACAGCGCGACGGTCGGGCCGTTGGCGAGATCGTGCGCCAGCTTCATGGTCTCCTCCATCAGCGCGCCGTCGTCATAGACGCGGTTGACGAGGCCCCATTCCAGCGCCTTCTCGGCCGGCAGCCGCTCGCCGAGCAGCGACAGCTCGACCGAGCGCGCCTTGCCGATCAGCCGCGGCAGCAGCCAGGTCGAGCCGCAATCCGGCACCAGGCCGATGCGGCGGAACGCCTGCAGGAAATAGGACGAGCGCGCGCACAGGATGAGGTCGCCCATCAGCGCGAAGCTCATGCCGGCGCCGGCGGCCGGACCGTTCACCGCCGTCACGATCGGACAGTGCAGCTTACGCAATCGGCGCAGGAACGGGTGGAACGCGGTCTCCAGTGCTGCGCCGGCGTTGCTCTTGCCGGGCTTCTGCTGCTGGTTGCGGCCCTGCAGATTGGCGCCGGTACAGAAGGCGCGGCCCGCACCGGTGATCACCAGGCAGCGCACCTCGTCGCGCTTGTCGTCGATCGCATCGAGCGCCTCGGCAAGGCCGCCCAGCATGTCGATCGAGACCGCGTTCATGACTTCCTGATGGTCGAGCTTGAGGATCGCGACCGATCCGTCGAAGTCGAGCGTGACGTGCTTGAACTGCATGGTTTCCTCTTTACGTTGCTGCGGCGGTTGGTACCGCAGTAGGTCGATGGGCCGACCTATATTTGGACCCATATTTGATTTTTGTGCCGGGCTTGTCCATGGTCGGCAGCAAGCCCATCCGTGAACGCGTGATTAGCGCGCACCAAACCAAATGGAAACCCCAATGAGTGGCATCTTCGATCTCACCGGCCGCGTCGCTGTCATCACCGGCGGCAATGGCGGCATCGGCCTCGGCATCGCGCAGGCGCTGAACGCCGCCGGCTGCAACGTCGCGATCTGGGGCCGCAACGCGGAAAAAAACGCCAACGCCGCGGCCTCGATGAAGGCCGGACCCGGCAAGGTCGCAACCCAATTCTGCGACGTCACCGATCCCGGCTCGGTCAAGACCGCGATGAAGGCGACGCTCGACACCTTCGGCCGCGTCGACGGCTGCTTCGCCAATGCCGGCATCGGCGGCGGCGGACGCCGCTCCTTCATCGACCGCACCGAGGAGGAATGGCGCAGGATGTTCGCGACCAATCTCGATGGCGTGTTTCACGTATTCCAGGCTGCCGCACGTCACATGACCGAGCGTTCCGAGGCCGGTGACAAGTTCGGCCGGCTGGTCGCGACCTCGAGCCTCGCCTCGCTGTTCGGCACCGCGCGCAACGAGCACTATGCCGGCACCAAGGCCGCGCTGAACGCGCTGTGCCGCGCGCTCGCCGTCGAGCTCGCCCGCCACGGCGTCACCGCGAATGCGATCCTGCCCGGCTGGATCAAGAGCGACATGACCGCCGGCATCATGGCCAACGACAAGTTCGTCGCCAATGTGATGCCGCGCATCCCGGTACGCCGCTTCGGCGAGCCGAGCGATTTCGGCGGCATCGCCGTCTACCTCATGAGCAAGGCGTCGTCCTATCATACGGCGGACTGCTTTGTAATCGACGGCGGGTACACGGCGTTTTGAGTTTCTGCGGCCGCCACATTCACCGCCGTCGTCCCGGCGAAGGCCGGGACCCATAACCACAGGACGCCGTTGTTGAAGCAAGCTGGGGCCACAGCGTCGCAACGCAATGAGCAACGGTGGTTATGGGTCCCGGGTCGCGCTGCGCTTGCCCGGGACGACGGCGAGTGTGTGGTGCAAGTTTTGATGCACCCCTGCACGTCTCAAATTCTGCCGTCGTCCCGGCGCGACGCAGCATCGCTTCCGTCGCGGCAAGACTGCTGCTAAGCGTTCGAGCGACAAGCACGCGACAAGGCGGCTTTCGTCAACAACAGGGAGGATATTTCAGATGTTTTCACACGTGATGGTCGGCACCAACGATCTGGACAAGGCCAAGTCGTTCTATGACGCGCTGCTTGGCACGCTCGATGTCCGGCCGGCTCGCGTCGACGGTCACCGCATCATGTACCTCACCAAGGCCGGCATTTTCATGGTTTCCAAGCCGATCAACGGCGAACCGGCGACGCACGCCAATGGGGGCACGATCGGCTTCGCCTGCTCTTCGCCGGAGCAGGTCGAGGCCTGGCACGCGGCCGGCGTCGCCAATGGCGGCAAGAGCTGCGAGGACCCGCCGGGCGTGCGCGAAGGCAATGGCATCAAGCTCTACCTCGCCTATTTGCGCGACCTCGACGGCAACAAGATCTGCGCAATGCATCGGATGACCTAAACGGCGTCCGCCAGAATCTTTTCACGCTGTGCGCGGCGGCGTTCAAACAACGTTTGAAACGCCGTCGCGATATTCCGCGATGCGGTAGGGATGATCGGAAAATCGGTGCTCGCGCTTCGCGTCGCACGCGTTTATTGTCCGCCGCGAAACACGCCTACGCGACGGGAGAAACGACAATGAAGCATGCCTATGTGCCGCGCACCACGAACTACACGCTCAATCCGGGCGACGAGCTCAACGACCTCCGGATGTCGGAAAAGGTCCGCCCGCTCTACGACCATGTGAAGCAGTTCATCCGCGACACGGTTGACCCGATGTCGGTCGAGTTCTATCGCGCCGGCGAGAAGAAGACCAACCGCTGGAGCTTCACGGACGAGCAGCTCGCGATTCTGCAGAAGGCCAAGAACAAGGCGAAGGAAGTCGGCCTCTGGAACTTCTTCCTGCCCGATGCCGAAACTGGCGAAGGCCTCAACAACCTCGACTACGCCTATATCGCCGCCGAACTCGGCAAGAGCCCGCTGGCCTCCGAGACGATGAACTGCTCGGCGCCCGACACCGGCAACATGGAAGTGCTGGAGCGCGTCGGCACCAAGGCGCAGAAGGAGAAGTGGCTGAAGCCGCTGCTCAACGGCGAGATCCGCTCGGCCTATGCGATGACCGAGCCGAACGTCGCCTCCTCCGACGCCAAGAACATCTCGACCACCGCAAAGCTGGTCGGCGACGAGTGGGTGATCAACGGCGAGAAATATTACATCTCCGGCGCCGGCGATCCGCGCTGCAAGATCATGATCGTGATGGTGAAGACCAATCCCGACGCGGCGCCGAGCAAGCAGCAGTCGCAGATCCTGGTGCCGATCGACACCCCCGGCGTCGAAATCCTGGGCCCGATGCATGTGTTCGGCCATGACCACGCGCCGCGCGGCCACATGCATCTGCGCTTCAACAATGTGAAGGTGCCGAAGGAGAACATGCTGCTCGGCGAAGGCCGCGGCTTCGAGATCTCGCAGGTCCGCCTCGGCCCGGGCCGCATCCATCATTGCATGCGCACCATCGGCAAGGCCGAGAAGGCGCTCGACATGATGGTGCAGCGCGGCCTCACCCGCGAAGCGTTCGGCAAGAAGATCGCCCATCTCGGCGGCAACATGCAGATCATCGCCCAGGCGCGCTGCGAGATCGAGGCGATGCGGCTGATGGTGTTGAAGGCCGCCAAGGCGATGGACGTGCTCGGCAACAAGGAAGCCCGCGTCTGGGTTTCGATGGTCAAGGCCATGGTCCCCGAGCGCGCCTGCAAGGTGATCGACCAGGCGATCCAGATGCACGGCGCCACCGGCATCTCGCAATGGTCCCCGCTCGGCGAAATGTACCAGGACGTCCGCCATCTTCGCTTCGCCGACGGTCCGGACGAGGTCCACTGGATGGTGGTCGGCCGCCACGAGCTGAGCATGACGTAAGCTTGTCGTCTCCTGCCCGCGTGCAGGGAGACGAACAAAATCGTAAGGCGGGTTAGCGCAAGCGTAACCCGCCTTTTGCTTTCTTGTCCGCTCGCGGCGGGTTACGCTTCGCTAACCCGCCCTACGTTTTCGGACATCCCATGGAATATTCCCCAAGCGACCTCAGCCAGCGCGAACGCTACAAGGTGCTGACCTCCTTCGTGCTGCCGCGGCCGATCGCCTGGGTGACGAGCCTCAGCGCCGACGGCGTGGTCAACGCAGCGCCGTTCTCGTTCTTCAACGTGTTCTGCGAGGATCCGCCGCTCTGCATGTTCGCGGTCAACCGCAGGCCCGACGGCCGCGAGAAGGACACGCTGGTCAATATCCAGCGCCTGGGCGAGTTCGTGGTCAACCTGACCGACGAGGCCTTGGCGCGCGCGATGCACGAGACTTCGGGCGACTTCCCGCCGGAAATCGGCGAACCCGAATATCTCGGCCTCAAGCTCGCGCCCGCCAGCAAGATCGCGGTGCCCTGGCTGGCCGACGCGCCGTTCGCGATGGAGTGCAAGACCTGGAAGCTGATCGACGTCAATGGCGACCGCCAGCTGATCATGGGCGAAGGCATCCACTTCCATATCCGCGACGATTTGTGGGATCGTGACGCGATGCGCGTCCACATGGAGCGCTACCACCCGATCGGCCGCATGTTCGCCGATCGCTACTGCCGCACCGACGACCGCGTGGTGTTTCCCGCAGCTGAGGGCGCAAAGAAGAAATAGGACAAGACAATGACCGACGCATTCCGCGACAACCCGGCACAGAGCCGGTTCGAACTCACCGTCGATGGCGCAATCGCCTTCGTGGTCTACCGCAAGACGCCGGATACGATCACGCTGGTTCATACCGAGGTGCCGCCGGAGCTCGGCGGCCGCGGCATCGGCTCCGAGCTCGCCCGTGCGGCACTCGACGCCGTCCGCGCGCAGGGCATCAAGCTCGTCGTGAAATGCGAGTTCATCCAGGGCTTCATGAAGAAGCATCCGGAGTACGACGATTTGTTGAGGTGAAGCGGCAATGCGCAGAGCGGGTTTGCGCAGCGTAACCCGCCGATCTGCCGGGCATGAGGGCGGATTACGCTTCGGTAATCCGCCCTACAAGCTGCGGAGCTACGACGCCGCCAGTTCGCCGATCTTGTCCTGCGTCCTGGTGTCGAAATCGCCGGCGTCATGGCGCTCGTGGAGCTGGCTCGACGGCTCGCCCCAGGTGCGGTTGACCATGCGGCCGCGCTTCACCGCGGGCCGTGCCGCGATCGCGTCGGTCCAGCGTTGCACGTTCTTGTAATCCTGCACCGAGAGGAATTCGCCGCCGCCGTAGAGCAGGCCCTTGGCAAGGCTGCCGTACCACGGCCACACCGCCATGTCGGCGATGGTGTAAACGTTGCCCGCGAGATACTCGTTGTCGGCGAGCCTGCGGTCGAGCACGTCGAGCTGGCGCTTCACCTCCATCGCAAAGCGATCGATGGCGTATTCGATCTTGGTCGGCGCATAGGCATAGAAGTGCCCGAAGCCGCCGCCGAGATAAGGCGCCGAGCCCATCTGCCAGAACAACCACGAGAAGGTTTCCGCGCGGGTCTTCACATCGGTCGGCAGGAACACGCCGAACTTTTCCGCGAGGTAGACCAGGATCGAGCCCGACTCGAACACCCGGATCGGCTCCGGCCCGCTGCGGTCCATCAGGGCCGGGATCTTCGAATTCGGATTGACCGCAACGAAGCCGCTGCCGAACTGGTTGCCGTCGATCTTGATCAGCCAGGCGTCGTATTCCGCGTCCTTGTGGCCGGCCGCGAGCAGCTCTTCCAGCATCACGGTGACCTTGACGCCGTTCGGCGTCGCCAACGAGTAGAGCTGCAGCGGATGACGGCCGACCGGCAATTCCTTGTCATGGGTCGGACCGGCGATCGGCCGGTTGATGCTGGCGAAGCGTCCGCCGCTCTCCTTGTTCCAGGTCCACACTTTCGGCGGCTCGTAGGCAGAGGTGTCAGTCACGTCGTTGGCTCCCGGTTTACGTTTTTCCAAAGGCTGGGCCGGCGACCGTCGTGCCCACCCGCATGCTCGCACTAGATGGTGGGCGCGCTCCGCTTTGCCCAGCCTTGCCGTTGCTTTTTCTACCCTGCGGAATGCACAGCAGGGGCAACGGCTGAGCAGCGCCTGCACGCAAGATCGCTATCGCCGAAACCCGCTTGGCTTCGCTGACTGTCATGCGCTAGCGTCGCAGGGGCTGATGCCAACAAGCACAAGAAGCAGCCGCCGGGAGAAAACCAACCCATGAAATCACCGATCTGCGACATGCTGGGAATCGACTTCCCCCTGCTCGCCTTCAGCCATTGCCGCGACGTGGTGGCGGCGGTCAGCCGCGCCGGCGGCTTCGGCGTGCTTGGCGCGACCGCGCATTCGCCGGAGACGCTGGAGCAGGAGCTGAAATGGATCGACGCGCATGTCGACGGCAAGCCCTACGGCATCGACGTACTAATCCCGGAAAACATCTCGACCGCGGGCGAGAAGAACGTTACCTGGAAGAGCCTCGAGGCGCGCGTCTCGCAGGAGCATCGCGACTTCACCCGCAATCTGCTGAAGAAGTACGACATCGAGTTGACCAGCCGAAACGTCGCCGACAACCAGCCGCAGCCATTCGACGCCGAGACTGCGCTGCAATTGCTCGAAGTCTCGTTCCGCCATCCGATCCGGCTGATCGCCAACGCGCTCGGCGTGCCGCCGAAGACGATGATCGAAATGGGCCGAAGGCACGGCGTGCCGGTCGCGGCGCTGGTCGGCTCCAAGGAGCATGCGCTGCGCCAGGTCGCGGCCGGCGTCGACATTCTGGTTGCGCAGGGCACCGAGGCCGGCGGCCATTGCGGCGAGGTCTCGACCATGGTGCTGGTGCCCGAGGTGATCAAGGCGATCAGGAAGGTCCGCGACGTGCCGGTGCTCGCCGCCGGCGGCATCATGACCGGAAGCCAGATGGCGGCCTGCATGGCGATGGGTGCGGCCGGCGCGTGGACCGGCTCGGTGTGGCTTGCCACGGTGGAATCGGAGACCTCGGAGATCTTCCGCGAGAAGATGATCGCGGCATCCTCGCGCGACGCGATCCGCTCGAAGGGGCGCACCGGCAAGCCGGCGCGGCAGCTCCGCTCGGTCTGGACCGACGCCTGGGACCGCTCGCCGGACAGCCCCGGCGCGCTGCCGATGCCGCTGCAAAGCATCATCAGCCGCGACGCCTTCAACGCGATCGACCGCGCGGCTGCGGCCGGTAACGAGAAGGCCCGCGATCTGGTCAGCTATTTCGTCGGCCAGGGCGTCGGCCTGGTCGATAGCGTGAAGTCGGCGGGCGCCGTGGTGCAGGAATTCAAGGAAGACTTTGTCGAGGCCGTCGAGCACATGAACGCGCTGGTGGCGGAGTGATAGCCCTTCCCGCCGTCATTGCGAGCGAAGCGAAGCAATCCATCTCGCCCCGGCGGAGGGATGGATTGCTTCGTCACTTCGTTCCTCGCAATGACGCCTAGAACAACCATCGAGCCCAATACTGCAGAGAGTGCACAACAAGAATGTCAAACAGCGTCCCCGAAGACCGCATTCCCGTCATCGTCGGCGTCGGCGAGATCGTCGATCGTCCAAAGGACATCGCCGCCGGCCTCGAGCCGCTTACCCTGCTGGAAGAGGCGCTGAAGCGCGCCGAGGCGGATAGCGGCGCCAAGCTGCTCTCCGACGTGCAATCGCTCGACGTCGTCAACTTCCTGAGCTGGCGTTACCGCGATCCCGAGAAGCAGCTGGCGCAGCGGCTCGGCATCGCGCCCGCGCACCTCTACTACGGCCCGGTCGGCGGCGAGAGCCCGATCCGCTATCTGCACGAGGCGGCGCAGCGCATCGCGCGCGGCGAATGCAGCGTCGCCGCGGTCTGCGGCGCGGAGGCGCAGTCAACGGCGACCAAGGCGCAGCGCGCCGGCGTCGAATTGCCGTGGACGCCGTTCGCGCACGACGTGGAGGAGCCGAAGCGCGGCGCCGCATTCCAGAAGCCGCTTGCCGTTGCGCTCGGCGTGTTCCGGCCGATCACGGTCTATCCGCTCTACGAGTCCGCAACCTCGGCGCATTGGGGCCAGACGCCGCGCGAGGCGCTGAAGGAATCCGGCGAGCTGTGGTCGACCTATGCGCGCGTCGCCGCCGACAATCCGAACTCCTGGCTGAAGAAGCGCTTCACCGGCGACGAGATCACGACTGCGACGCCCGACAACCGGATGATCGCCTGGCCATACACCAAGCTGATGGTGGCGAACCCGACGGTGAACATGGGCGGCGCGCTGATCCTGACCAGCCTGGCGAAAGCGCGCGCGGCCGGCGTGCCGGAAGATAGGCTGATCTATCCGCTCGGCGGCGCCTCGGCCGAAGAGCCGCGCGACTACCTCATCCGCGACCAGTTCGTCGAGAGCCACGCGCAGAATGCGGTGCTGAGGGCGGTGATGGATCTCGTCGGCGGTGACGGCCGGAAGTTCGACGCGATCGAGCTCTATAGCTGCTTCCCCTGCGTGCCGAAGATGGCGCGCCGGACGCTCGGCTTGGGTGCCGACGTGCAGCCGACCGTGACGGGTGGGCTGACGTTCTTCGGCGCGCCGCTCAACACCTACATGACGCATTCGGCCTGCGCGATGGTGCGCAAGCTGCGCGGCGGCGGCACGCTCGGCCTGCTCTACGGCCAGGGCGGCTTCGTCACCAAGCATCATGGCCTCGTGCTGTCGCGCGCCGCGCCGACGGCCGCGCTCGATCAGGACACCAGCGTGCAGGCGGAGGCCGACCGCAACCGCCGCAACGTGCCTGATTTCACCGCGGAGGCGACGGGGAAAGGCAAGCTCGAGGCCTTCACCGTGATCTATCGCGCCAACGGCGAGGTCGAGCACGGCGTCACCATGCTGCGCACCGAGGACGGCCGCCGCACGCTCGGCCGCATCCCGGCGAGCGACACGGCAACGCTGACGTATCTGCAGAACCTCGACCGCACGCCGGTCGGCACCACGGGCGACATCGTCACGGCCAGTGACGGCGTGCGGGAATGGCGGGTAGCTTGAACCACCAACACCGTCATGGCCGGGCTTGACCCGGCCATCCACGTCTTTGCGCAACAAGAGGAAGTCGTGGATGCCCGGGACAAGCCCGGGCATGGCGTGATGAGCGGGGCTACGGCCTACCCCTTCACATCCTGCTTTTCGGAGGCCGTTGTCGGCTTGCTCTTGGCACCCGCACCGGTGACGCGGACTTGATCGCCGTCGGCGAGGCCGTCCGGCGGGGCGGTGATGATGCGGTCGTCGGGGGCGAGGCCCGAGGCGATCTCGATCTCCTTGCCGAGGTCGCGGCCGATCTTCACGGTCTTGAACAACACCTTGTCATCGGGGCTGACGGTTGCGACCCGCAGGCCGTTGCTGTTGAAGATCAGCGCGCTGGCGGGAATGCTGAGCGGCGCGGCCTCGCGCTGCAAATTGAGCTTCACGCTGGCATAGCTGCCCGGCATCAGCTCGCCGGAGGAGTTGTCGAGCCCGAGTTGCATCCGCGTGGTGCCGGAGGCGACATCGACCGCCTGCGAGGAGGCTTCCACCGTCGCCTGGAACGTGCGGTTCGGGTAATCCGGCATCACCAAGGAGGCCTTGGCGCCGATCTTGATCGCCGGAACGTAGTTCTGCGGCACGTTGACGTAGACGCGCAGCTTGGTGATGTCCGAGATCGTGAACATCGCGGGACCCGAGTTGCCGCCGGCATTGATCAGCGCGCCGACGTCGGTGTCGCGCGAGGTCACCACGCCGTCGAACGGCGCCGTGATCTTCTTGTAACCGGCGAGCGCTTCCAGCCGCTCGACATTGGCCTGGCCCGACCTGACCGCACCGTTCTTGTTGGAGAGGTCGGCGGTGCGCTCGTCGATCTCCTGGGCGGAGACGAAGTTCGAGGCGACCAGCGTCTTGCGCCGGGTCAGCGTCGCCTCGGAGAGCTTGGCTGAGGCCTGGGCGCTGGCGAGATCGGCGCGCGCCTGCAGCAATTGCTGGTCAAGGTCGGGCGCCTCGATCTCGGCAATCACCTCGCCGGCCTTGACGCGGGCACCGATGTCGGCGTCCCAGTTCTTGAGATAGCCGGACACCCGGGCGAAGATCGGCGCACGGGAATAGGCCTCGAGCCGGCCCGGCAGGTCGATCGTGGGGCTCAGCGCCTTGGCATTCGGCAGCGCCACGGCGACCGTCGGAATGGCCTGGTCGTCGGTCCATTCCTTCAGCCTTGTGCCCTGCTCCTCGCGGGCGCGGATGCCGGTGCCGACGATCAGCCCCGCGCCGACCAGTGCAACCACGCCGAATATGCCCAATCTCCGGCTGGACACCGGTGGGCGCTGTTCAGTGGGCTGCATGCGGAATCTCCGATGAGGCGGCGGCTTTGCCGCCTTGTTTCTTGTGTACCATACTGAATACCACGGGAACAAACATCAGCGTCGCGAAGGTTGCAAAGATCAGGCCGCCGATCACGGCGCGGCCCAGCGGAGCGTTCTGCTCGCCGCCCTCGCCGAGCCCCAGCGCCATCGGCGCCATGCCGATGATCATGGCGAGCGCGGTCATCAGCACCGGGCGGAAGCGGACAAATCCGGCCTCCAGCGCGGCCGCGACGGGATCGCCAAGTTCCTCATAGCGCTCGCGGGCAAAGCTGATCACGAGCACGCTGTTGGCGGTCGCAACGCCCATGCACATGATGGCGCCGGTGAGCGCCGGAACCGACAGCGTGGTCTGGGTCGTGAACAGCATCCAGACGATGCCGGCGAGCGCTGCGGGCAGCGCCGTGATGATCACGAACGGGTCCGACCAGGACTGGAAGTTCACCACGATCAGGAAGTAGATCAGCACGACCGCGCCGAGCAGGCCGAACAGCAGGCCGGTGAAGGCCGAGTTCATCGTCTGCACCTGGCCGAGCAGCACCACCGAAGAGCCCTTCGGCACTTCCTTTGCGGTGTCGGCAATGAGCTGGCGCACGTCGGTCGCGACGCCGCCGAGATCGCGGCCTTGCGTCGTGGCGTAGATCTGCACCAGCGACTGGATGTCGTATTGCGACACCACCGCGCTCGAGGTCGCGCGCTTGATGTCTGCGATGCCGCCGAGGATCGGCGCTTGGGTGTTCCCGGTCGCGGTGATCGGCAGCGTCTGCAGCGCGCTCAGCGAGTCGATCTGATATTGCGGCGTCTGCATCACGATCGAGTAGGACACGCCGTTGTCGGGATTGAGATAGTAGGTCGGCGCGACCTGCGAGGAGCCGGCAAGGTTGACGACGAGCGAGTTGGTGACGTCGCGCTCGGTCAGGCCGACAAATTGCGCGCGGGTGCGATCGACATCGATGTTGAAGGTCGGATTGTTCGGCGACTGCTGGATCCGCGCGTCGGCAATGCCGGGGATGCGCTTGATCTTCGCCAATAGCTTGTTGGCGTAGGCGAAATTGGCATCGAGGTTGGCGCCACGGATCTGCAAATCGATCGGCGCCGGCGCGCCGAAGTTCAGGATCTGGCTGACGATGTCGGCCGGCAGGAACGCGAAGCTGGTGCCCGGAAACAGCCGCGGCAACTGCTCACGCAGCGTGCGGACATGCTGCTCGGTCGGCTTGTGGCCTTCCTTGAGGCGGATCTGGATGTCGCCGTCCTGCGGACCGATCACGCCGGTGTTGTTGTAGGTCATGTTGATGCCGGAGATCGGCATGCCGATGTTGTCGGTCATGGTCTCGATCTCGCCGGGGACCAGCTTGCGGATGGCCTTCTGGATGTCGGCGAGTTGGTTGGCGGTCTCCTCGACACGGGTACCGACCTGGGTGCGGACATGCATCAGGATGTTGCCGGCATCGACCGACGGGAAGAAGTTGCGTCCCAGAAACGGCACCAGCACGAACGACGCGGCAACTACTGCGAGGAACCCGCCGACGAACACCTTGCGGTGGCCGAGCGCCATCTCGAGCAGGCCGCGATAGCCGCCGCGGATGCGCTCGAACCGCGCCTCGAAGCCGCGCTGGAACCAGACCAGCGGATTGCGCGACTTCGGCGGCGCGCCCTCGTGATGGACATGCGCCTGCAGCAAATAGTTCGCCATGGTCGGCACCAAAGTACGCGACAGGATGAACGACCAGATCATCGCGAACATGACCGCTTCGGCCATCGGCACGAACAGGAAGCGCGCGACGCCGGTCAGGAAGAACATCGGCACGAACACGATGCAGATACAGAGCAGCGAGACGAAGGCCGGCGTCACGATCTGGTTGGCGCCGTCCAGGATCGATTGCTCGACCGGTTTGCCCTGCTCGAGATGGTAGTTGATGTTCTCGATCGTCACCGTGGCGTCGTCGACCAGGATGCCGACCGCGAGCGCAAGGCCGCCGAGCGTCATGATGTTCAGCGTCTCGCCGATCAGGGACAGCATGATGATGGCCCCGAGCACCGACAGCGGGATCGACACCGCGATGATGACGGTCGAGCGCCAGCTGCCGAGAAACAGCAGGATCATCACACTGGTTAGCAGCGCGGCGATCACGCCCTCGAAGGCGACGCCGGTGATCGCACCGCGGACGAACACCGACTGGTCGCCGATGAAGCCGATCTTCAGCGCGTCCGGCATCTGGTCCTTGACGTCGATCACCTTCTGCTTGATGCCGGAGATGATATCGAGCGTCGAGGTGGCGCCGGCTTTCAGCACCATCATCAGCACCGAGCGGTTGCCGTCGACATGGACGATGTTGGTCTGCGGTGGATTGCCGTCGCGGACGGTGGCGACGTCACGCACATAGACCATTGCGCCGTTGACCTGCTTGATCGGCAGGTCGCCGAGTTCCTCCATCCGGAGCGGCGAGTTGTTCAGGTTTACGGTGTATTCGAAATTGCCGATCTTCTGCGTGCCGACCGGCGTGATCAGGTTTTGTGCCGCGAGCGTGTTGGCGACGTCCTGGCCGGACAGGCCACGCGCCTGCAGCGCGGTCGAATTGAGATCGATCTGGACCTGGCGCTGCTTGCCGCCGAACGGATACGGGATCGCAGCGCCAGGCACCGTGACCAGCGGCGTGCGCAGCTGATTGATGCCGATGTCGGCGAGGTTCTGCTCGGTCAGGCCGTCGCCCGACAATGCGACCTGGATGATCGGAACTGTCGAGGCGCTGTAGTTCAGGATCAGCGGCGGCGTCGCGCCCGGCGGCATCTGCTTGAGCAGGGTCTGCGAGATCGCGGTGACCTGCGCGTTGGCGGTGCGGATGTCGACATTGGGCTGGAAGAATATCTTGATGATGCCGAACCCGTTATACGAGTTGGCCGTGATGTGCTCGATGTCGTTGACCGTCGTGGTCAGCGCGCGCTGGAACGGCGAAGTGATGCGGCCGGCCATCTGGTCGGGCGGCAGGCCGGTGTACTGCCAGACCACGCCGATCACGGGGATACGGATGTCGGGAAAGATGTCGGTCGGCGTGCGCAGTGCGGCCAGCGGTCCGATAATCAAGAGCAGGATCGCGAGCACGACGAAAGTATATGGCCGGCTCAGCGCGATACGGACCAGTGCGATCATAAAAGCAGCATTCCCGAAATAAAGCCCGCCCAGGCAGAGGAATCGACATTGCAAAAGCCGTTCCGGTAGCGGCGGATTTACCCGATGCCGGGCAAAACGCCAACCTGCGGAGCCACGGCAGACTTCACTTCCTTGGCATAGTTCGTGAGGCTGCGTGCTCAGGCCGGCCGCGCCGGGCGCAGCGTGGCCGATCAACGTCGCGTCTTCATCAAAAAGAGACAGCCCAACTCCGAAACCGAGCCGGCCGAGGACGCCATTTCCGCCGATGGAAGGCTAACGCAACGCTGCTCTGCAAAAATGCAAAACGTGGTGAGCCGGTCGGCCCACCACGTTTGTGTTTCGCTGCCCGATGCAGGCCGTCCGGGCGCCGCCGGATCAGGCCGCGCGGACGGCGTCGAGGAATTTGCCGACCTCGAGCTTGAGGCGGTTGCTGTCACCCGAGAGCGACTGCGCCGCCGACAGCACCTGGGTCGAAGCCGAGCCGGTTTCGTTGGCGCCGTGCTGCACGTCGGTGATGTTGGCCGAGACCTGCTGGGTACCCTGCGCCGCCTGCTGCACGTTGCGGGAAATCTCCTGCGTCGCCGCGCCCTGCTCTTCGACTGCAGCGGCGATGGTGGAGGAGATCTCCGACAGCCGCTCGATGGTTGACGAGATTTCCTTGATCGCGCCGACCGATTCCTGGGTCGCGGTCTGGATGCCGGCGATCTGCTGGCCGATCTCGCCGGTCGCCTTCGCGGTCTGCTCCGCCAGCGCCTTCACCTCGGACGCCACGACCGCGAAGCCGCGGCCGGCTTCACCGGCGCGCGCCGCCTCGATGGTGGCGTTCAGCGCCAGCAGATTGGTCTGGCCGGCAATCGTGTTGATCAGTTCGACGACGTCGCCGATGCGCGCGGCGGCCTTCGACAACTCGCTGACGCGATCGTTGGTGGTGCGCGCCTGGCCGACGGCGTCGCCCGCCATCCGCGCCGACTCCTGGACCTGGCGGCTGATCTCGGTCACCGACGACGACAGCTCTTCGGTCGCCGACGCCACCGACTGCACGTTGGTCGATGCCTCCTCGGACGCTGCGGCAACCGAGGTGGTCAGTTCCTGCGACCGCCGTGCGGTCGATGACAGCGTGCTGGCCGAGGCTTCGAGCTGAGTCGAGGCCGACGACACGGTCTGCACGATCTCACCGATCATCTGTTCGAAATTGCGGGTGATGGTATCGACCCGGCGGCCGCGCTCGATCTTGGCCTCAGCATCGGCGGCCGCGGCCTCATCGGCGGCCTTCTTGGCGACCAGGGCTTCCTTGAACACCTGCAGCGTGTCGGCCATCGCGCCGATCTCGGTCTTCTCGCCCTGGTGCGGCACGATTGCGGTGAGGTCACCGCGGCCGAGCGCCTGCATCGGGCTCACGATCGAGGCGATGCCGGAAGTCACGTCGCGGATCATCAGGAAGCCAATACCGGCGCCCACGATGATGACGGCGCCGAGCATGATCGCAAGCAGCATGAATGCTGATGCGTAGCTGTTCGCAGCGTCCTGCGCCGCCTTGTCGGCACCGGCGTTGTTGAGGTCGATATCCTTGCGCAGGATCTCGTCCGCCTCGAGGCCGATCTTGTTCACGGTCTTGGCGTTCAGCTCATGCGCTTCGTGCGGGACCTTGCCGACCTCCTTGCGCGACAGCGCCATCACCTCCTCGGTGCCCTTCTTGTAGCGGGTCCAGGTGTCGACCCATTGATTGTAGAGCGTCCGCTCTTCCGGCGAGGTGATCATCGGCTCGTAGATCGCGCGGACCTTGGTGTTGGCTTCGACCACCGACGCCAGGGTCTTCTCCTGCGCGAGCTTCTCCTCCAGCGTCTCGACCAGCATGTGCTCGCGGATCACGTTGCGGTAGGTGATGACGCCGGCGCGCAGATCCCCAAGCGCACGCACGCTCGGCAGCCAGTTCTTCGTGATATCCACCGTGTTGGCATTGATCGACCGCATGCTCGTGACCGACAGCAGGCCCATGCCCGCCATTGCGACAAGCAGGAAGGACACCACGGCAATGATCTTGGCGCGGATCGAGAATTTGGCGAACATCTTGAGGTCTCTTGGATATCGGGCTCGCGAGGCCCGATCGAATGGCTGGGGGCGCGGCGGAACGCCGTAGACATCAAAGCCAGCCCCCCTCCTTAAGTAGGGTTAATTTGGTTCACCGTTGAACTACGGAGATATCAGTCATCAGACTGACATGGTGCGCGAGAGGCGCATCAAGGCATCAATGCCAGCGCGTCCGAGAAGAACTCCGGCCCGCCGAAATTGCCTGATTTCAGGGCAAGCACCATCTCGCCCTTTCCAGCGCCGACCGCGCGCAGAACCGGCACGCCCGCAGCGATTTCCGCCCCGACCAGGAATCCCGGGATACCCAGGCGATCGACCACGGCGCCTGAAGTTTCACCACCGGCGACCACCAGCCTGTGCACACCCGACCGCACCAGCCCCTCCGCGAGGTCGGCCATCGCCTGCTCGATCGCATGTCCGGCTGCATCACGGCCATGACGGGATTGCAGAGCAGCCACCTCCTCCGGGGTAGAGCTGCTGGCGATCAGGATCGGCCCCGTGCCGAGCCGCTGTTTGGCCCAGGCGAGCGCGCGCTGCGCCGCGTCCCTGCCGGCGATCGCCTGCTCGGGGTCGAGGTGCAGGACCGGCATCACCTTCTCGGCGCAGGCGATCTGGCGCAGGGTCGCCTGCGAGCAACTGCCGGCGAGGCAGGCGGCCGGCCCGCCGATCGCAGCGCTGGTCACGGCATTCACGGCAGCCGATTTGGCCTTGCCTGCGGCGACCAGCGTCCGCGCCAGTCCAAGCCCGATGCCGGAGGCGCCGACCGAGAGACCGTGATCCAGCGCGACCTGCCCGATGGTTTCGAGGTCGCGGTCGAACACCGCGTCGACGATCGCAGCACCGATGCCGCTGCGCGCAAGCTCGGCGAGCTTTGCCCGAACGGCCTCGGTGCCGCGGCTCAGCGTCGCCAGATCGACCAGGCCGACCTTGGTGGTGCTCTGGCGCGCCAGCACGCGGACCAGATTGGAATCATGCATCGGGTTGAGCGGATGGTCCTTCAACGGGCTCTCGTTCAGCGGCACCGAGCCGACGAACAGATTGCCCTGGTAGACGGTGCGGCCGGTTTCCGGGAAGGCCGGCGTTACCAGCACGATGCTGTCCCCGGAATCGGCACGCAGCGCGTCCATCACCGGGCCGATATTGCCGGCATCGGTGGAATCGAAGGTCGAGCAGATCTTGAACAGGATATGCTGAGCGCCGCGGTCGCGCAGCCAGGTCTCCGCGGCGCGCGAACGCGTCACCGCAAGGCCGGCCTCGATCGAACGGCTCTTCAGCGACACCACGACGGCATCGACCTCCGGCAGCGCGAGATCGTCGGCGGGCACGCCGATGGTCTGCACCGTGCGCAGGCCGGCACGGGTCAGCGTGTTGGCGAGGTCGGAGGCTCCGGTATAGTCGTCGGCGATGCAACCGAGTGCGAGTGTCACGGCTTCACTCCGGCATAGGGCTTGAACCAGGCGAGACCGTCGGTGGTCTTGCCGCGCGGATTATATTCGCAGCCGACAAAGCCGCCGTAACCGAGCCGGTCGAGCTCATCGAACAGGAACGGATAATTCAGCTCCTCGCCGTCGGGCTCGTTGCGCGAGGGGATCGAGGCGATCTGGATGTGGCCAATGATCGGCATCATCTCGCGCAGCCGCATCGTGACGTCGCCATGGATGATCTGGCAGTGATAGATGTCGAACTGCAATTTCAGGTTCGGGATCTTCAGCTCGCTGATCAGGTCGTACGCGAAGTTGAAATCATTGAGGAAGTAGCCGGGCACGTTGCGCGGATTGATCGGCTCGATCACGACGTCGAGGTCGTGCGGCGCGAAGAACTCCGCGGCGTTCGCGACGGATTTGTAGAAGGCTTCCACTGCGCGTCGATCACTGCGATCGGCGATCCCGGCCATCAGATGCACGCGCTTGACGCCGGTCGCTTGCGCATAAGGCAGCGCGGTCTTCAGGCTCTGCTGCAAATCGGCGAAGCGATCCGGCAGCGCGGCAAAGCCCTTCTCGCCGGCGTTCCAGTCGCCCGGCGGCAGGTTGAACAGCGCCTGTGTCAGCCCGGCAGCCTTCAGCCGCTTGCCGACCTCCTCGGCCGGATGGTCGTACGGAAACAGGAACTCGACCGCGGTGAAGCCCGCTTTCGCCGCCGCCTCGAAGCGGTCGAGGAACGGGACCTCGTTGAACATCATGGTGAGGTTGGCGGCAAAGCGGGGCATTGCAATATCCTCTTATTTCGCTCCGGGAAGCTTGGTGCCGGTGACCTGCGCATACATCCGCGCCACCGACGCATCGTCGTCGCGGCCCATGCCGGCGGCCGATGTCATCAGGAACATCTGCAGCGCCGCGGCCGAGACCGGCACCGGGAAGCGCGCATTGCGCGCCATGTCCTGGATGATGCCGAGGTCCTTGACGAAAATCTCGACCGCGCTGCGCGGCGCGTAGTCGCCGTCGAGCACATGCGGGATGCGGTTCTCGAACATCCAGGAATTGCCGGCGGAGGCCGTGATCACCTCATAGACCTTCCTGATGTCGAGGCCCTGCTTGGCGGCAAAGGCGATCGCCTCCGAGGCGGCCGCGATATGCACGCCGGCCAGTAGCTGATTGATCATCTTGAACGCGGCGCCCTGCCCTGCGGCGTCGCCGAGCTCGTAGAGCTTTGCCGCCATCGCATCCAGCGCCGGCCGCGCCTTCGCGAACGCCGCCGGGGTGCCCGAGGCGAGGATCGTCAATTCACCCTGCGCCGCGCGCTGCGCGCCGCCGGAGATCGGAGCATCGAGATAATGCCGGCCGGTCGCCTCGAGCTGTTTCGCAAGGCGCCGCGCGATATCGGGGTCCATGGTCGCCGAGGAGATGAAGACCGCGCCCTTCGCCAGGGTCTCGGCTGCGCCGTCCTTGCCGAACAGGATGGCTTCGGTCTGCGCCGCATTGACGACGACGCTGACGACGATGTCGGCATCCCTGGCCGCTTCGGCCGGCGAGGCGGCACCCTTGCCGCCGTCGGCCACGAAGCGCGCGACGGCATCGGCCGAGACGTCGCAGCCGGTCACCACAAGGCCGGCGCGCTTGAGCGAGGTCGCCATGCCGTAACCCATCGAGCCCAGTCCGATGACGGCGACCTGCGGTGTTGCGGAACTGGACATGCGGCGATCCTCAAATTCTTACTTGATTGCACATGAAACGGTTTCCACTCTTCCGGATCACGCGCGTTGCTGCTTGCCTATCACGGCTTGGCCGTGCTGCCAAAGCATGAGACAAAGCGGAAAACGGATAGCGCCAAACAGACGGACGAACCGGGTGGGCAAGAGCGGATGAGCGAAACAAGGCTTCGTGAGGATATCTGCCGCTTCGGCCGCTCACTGTTCGAGCGTGGGCTGACGCCGGGCTCCTCGGGCAATATCAGCGTCCGGCTCGACGACGGCGGCTGGCTGGTGACGCCGACCAACGCCTCGCTCGGTTTCCTCGATCCGGCGAAAATGTCGCGGCTCGACGCCGACGGCCGCCTGATCTCCGGCGATGCCCCGACCAAGGAAGTGCCGCTGCACACCGCGCTCTACCAGACGCGGACCAACGCCGGCGCTGTGGTGCATCTGCACTCGACCCATTCGGTCGCGCTCTCGATGCTGCCCGGGATCGACCCGCGGGCCGTGCTGCCGCCGATGACGGCCTACTACGTCATGAAATGCGGCCAGACCGCGCTGGTCCCCTATTATCGCCCCGGCGACCCCGCGGTGACCGATGCGATCCGGGGGCTGGCCGGGAAATATTCATCGGTGCTGCTCGCCAATCACGGACCGGTGGTCTCCGGCAACACGCTGGAAGCGGCGGTGTTCGCAACCGAGGAGCTGGAGGAAACCGCCAAACTCTATCTGCTGCTGCGCGGGCTGAATCCGCGCTATCTCTCACCCGAACAGGTGGCGGATTTGACCAGGACGTTCGGGCTCGTGCTGCCGGATCACCCTCACTAGATGGAGCAAAGGTGAGATATGCGGAGGACGGTCATGATGAAGTTCACCGGATTGGCATTCACTGCACTACTCGTCAGCGGCTTGGCGGGATCGACTGCACAGGCCGACCAGACCTTGCCCGACCTGCTGGCGGTGCAGCTGCGCGCGCAGGGCTACGCCTGCGACAAGCCGCTCAAGGCCGAACGGGACGACAAGCTCTCGAAGCCCGACAACGAGGCCTGGACGCTGACATGCAGCAACGCGACTTACCGCGTCACCCGCGTACCGGACCTTGCTGCAAAGGTCGAGGTCATCAAGTAGGCGGCAGGACTGCACGGGCTGACTCGATTGTAGCCCGCATGAGCGAAGCGATATGCGGGACTTGCCGGTTCCCGGTCATCGCTTCTCTCATCCGGGCTATAAGCCGGATGCGCTCGCCGCACGCGCCGACGTTATCCGGACGTGCGGATGCGTGCGTGGAGACATCTTGCCGCTACAGCCCCAGATACGCCTTGCGCACGTCGGGATTGCCGGTGATTTCGGCGGCGGTGCCCTGCATCAGCACGCGACCGGTCTGCAGGATGTAGGCGCGGTCGGCGATCTCGAGGCACTCGGCCATGCGCTGCTCGACGATCAGGACCGTCATGCCGGCGTCGCGGATGCGCTTCACGGCCTGGAAGATCTCGTCGACCAGCTTCGGCATGATGCCCTGCGACGGCTCGTCGAGCATCAGAAGCCGCGGCCGCGTCATCAGCGCGCGGCCGATCGCGAGCATCTGCTGCTCGCCGCCGGACAAGGTCTCCGCGCGCTGCTCCAACCGCTCGCCGAGCCGCGGGAACAGATTGAACACCAGATCGAGCGGCGCGTCGCGGTCGGATTGGCTGCGATAGAGATAGCTGCCGAGCCGCAGATTGTCGCGCACCGAGAGCCGTGGGAACAGCCGGCGGTTCTCCGGCACGAAAGCAATACCGCCCGCCGTGATGACGTGCTGCGGCTGGCCGTCGATCCGCTTGCCGTCGAAGGTGACGGTGCCTGCGCGCGGCCGCTCGGCACCCGCGATCGATTTCAGCAGCGTCGACTTGCCCGCGCCGTTGGCGCCGGCGACGCAGACGATCTCGCCCTTGGTGACGTCGATCGACACCGAGGAGATCGCAACCAGGCCCTGATAGGCGGTGGTGACTTCACGCACCGACAGCATGACGATCCCCGAGATAGGCAGAAATGACTTCTGGATTGCGGACGACCTCGGTCGGCTCGCCCTCGACCAGCACCTTACCAAGATTGAGCACGATAGCGCGGTCGACCAGCGGCATCACGATCTCCATCACGTGCTCGACCATCAGCACGGTGACGCCGGTCGCCCGCACCTTGCGCACCAGCTCGACGCCAGTCTGCGCCTCGACCGGCGTCAGCCCGGTGAGGACTTCGTCGAGCAGCAACAGCTTCGGTTCGGTGGCCAGCGCACGGGCGACTTCGAGCCGGCGCTTCTCGGACGGGACGAGATCGGCGGCAAGCTTGTCGGCGCGCGCGGCAAGTCCGCAGAACTCCAGGACCTCATAGGCCTTCTGCCGCGCGACACGCATCTTCGTGTTGCGGATCAGCGCGCCGACGATGACGTTGTCGATCACCGTCATGGTCTCGAAGCTCTTGACCACCTGGAAGGTGCGCCCGACGCCGCGCTGGCAGCGCTCCGCCGCCGGCAGCTTTGTCACGTCCTCGCCGTCGAACATGATCGAGCCTTGCGTGGGCGGCAGCACGCCCGCGATCAAATTGAACAGCGTCGATTTGCCAGCGCCGTTCGGGCCGATCAGGCCGACGATCTCGCCGCGCCCGACCGAGATCGAGACGTCGCTGTTGGCGACGAGGCCGCCGAAGCGCTGCCAGACGCCACGGGTTTCCAGGAGTGGGGTCTCCAGGAGTGCCGTCATCGCGTGGCCTCCTTGCGCCCGGAGAGTATGCTGAATACGCTGACGAGCCCCTTCGGCAGTGCCAGCGAGATCGCGACGATCAGCGCGCCATAGACGATCAGGTCGACGCCGCGGCCGGAGCCGCCGACAAAGGACCGCGTCAGCTCGGTCAGCGGGATCAGGATCACGGCACCGAGCACCGGCCCCCACAACGTGCCGATGCCCCCTAGCACCGCGGGCAGCGCCATCAACAGCGAGAACTGGAAGCCCATCACGCTCTCGGGGTCGATGTAGGAGACGAACTGGGCGTAGAAGCTGCCGCCGACGGCAACGAGGAAGGCCGAGACCGCCGCCGCGCCCATCTTGGAATTGAACACGACGACGCCGAGGCTTTCGGCAGCATCCGGATTGTCCTTCACCGCGCGCCACCAATAGCCCCATTTGGAATCCTCAAGCCACCAGGTGACGAGCCAGGCGACGCAGGCCAGCGCCAGCGCGAAATAAAAGTACGGCAGCTTGGAGCGGGTGAACTGGAACTTCAGCCAGCTGTCGCCGCGTACCGGGATATCGATGCCGAGGGCTGCGCCCGCCCAATCCCAGTTCTGGATCAGGAGCAGCGCGATCTCGGCGATCACGATGGTGGCGATCACGAAATAATGCCCGCGCAGGCGGAAGCAGGGATAGCCGAGCGCCATCGCGATCACGGCGGAGATCGCCCCGCCCGCCAGCATGCCGAACCACGGCAGCACGCCGAACTTGGTGAACAGCAGCGCGGTGGTGTAGGCGCCGAGCCCGAAATACAGCGCATGGCCGAGCGAGATCTGTCCGCAATAGCCGGACAGGATGTTCCAGCTCTGCGACAGCGCGGCATACATCAGGGTCAGGACCATGATGTTCTGGACGTAGACGTCCTTGACGAACAGCGGCACCAGCGCGGCGATCACCGCAAGGCAGGCCGCCACGATCAGGTCACGCCTGCGGCGTTGGGCGAAGTGGGTGTCCATCACATCGATCCGAACAGGCCACGCGGGCGGATGAAGACGACCAGGAGATAGACGGCGTAGATGCCGACCGATTTCAGCGACGGCGGCAGGATCAGCGCGGTGGTCGCCTCGACCAGGCCGACGATGATGCCGCCGGCAAAGGCGCCGAACACGCTGCCGAAGCCGCCGAGCGCCACGGTGACGTAGGCGATCAGCGCAAACGACGCGCCGACGTCGGGATAGACGTAGAAGAAGATCGCCATGATAGCGCCGGCAAGTCCGACCAGCGCGGCACCAAGGCCCCAGCCGAGCGCGAACACCCGGTTCTTGTCGATGCCGACCAGTGCGACCGCGCCGGCGTCCTCGCGCGTCGCCTCGAGCGCGCGGCCGAAATCGGTGCGATTGATGAAGAAGTAGAGCGCGACGAAGGCCGCGATCGACAGCATCGCGCCGATCAGCTGCGGCTCCGGCAGATAGATGCCGGCGATCGAGATCGTCTTGCCGCCGACCCAGGAGTTGGTGACGCTGCGGTAGTCGGGCGTGAAGAAGAACTGGGCGAGGCCCCGCATCACGATCGCAAGGCCGAAGGTGGAGAAGATCTGCACCATGCCGGCATTGGCCTTGGCGCGCATCGCGAAGCGGACCACCAAGAGGTAGACCACCGCGCCGAACACGAACAATGCCGCGGCGACCAACGGCGCCGCAAGCAAGGGGTCGATCGCGAAGAACGCGAACAGGAAGAAGGTCGCGTACATCGCGATCATCAGGAACTCGCCGTGCGCGAAATTCACGACGTCCATCAATCCGAAGATCAATGCGAGGCCGGCGGCGATCAGTCCGTAGAGCAGCCCCATCAGGAGGCCGCTCGCCAAACTCTGGATAATGGTCTCGGCTGTCACCGCTGCGCCCCAATCATCGCAAAACGCCTGCCTGTGCTAATGGGTCCCGGGTTGCGCTTCGCTTGCCCGGGACGACGGAGAGAAAGCGCCCGACCGATCAGCTGTTCATCGGCCAGATCGCCTCGGAGACGGCGGCCTGTTCCGGGAAGATCGTCACGAAGTTCTTCGCGGTATATTGCAGCAGCACCGGATCGGCGAAGTTGTTCTGCCCCATCTCGTCGAACTTGACGCGCCGCCACGGCATGATGGTCACGTCGCCCGGCATGTCGGTGGCGACCAGCGCCTCGCGGATCTTCTCGCCGTCGGTCGACTTGGCGCGGTTGATGGCGTCGGCCATCACGATCAGGCCCATGAACTGGCGCGAGGTGTAGTCGTTGAAGTCCTTGCCCGACTTGGCGCGGTACATCTCGTTGATGAGACCGACCATAGGCCGCTTCTTGGCCAGGTCGAGCGAGAAGCTGCCGCGCGAGATCACGCCCTCGAGCTTGTCGCCGACCGCGTCATAGGTCGCCTTCTCCGAGAAGCCGGCATCCTGCGCCATGATGTTCTTCGGCTTGTAGCCGAGCTCGGCCATGGTCTTGACCAGCAGGATCGAGTCGGTGGTGTAGCTCGACGGCATCAGGACGTCGGCATTCGCGGCCTTGAGCTGCTGCACCTCGGCGGTCAGCGACGGCGAGTTGGCTCGGTACTTGATGTCGGCCACGATCTTGTAGCCGCGCTCGCCGGCGAGCTTGGTCTGCGCGTTCGCCGAATCGGTGCCGAAGATGGTGTCCTCGTGGAACAGCGCCAGCGTCTCGATCTTCTGGCCCTTCTTCTTCATCGCATCGAAGAAGTCGAACATCGCGGCCGAGAACATCTCGTCGTGCGGCGAGGCGCGGAAATAGTATTTCAAACCGCGGCGATGCAGGCTCGGCGAGGAGTTGTCGGCCGAGATGAACGGGACGCCGTACCGCTCGCAGGTCTGGCTGACCGTGACGGCGACCGCGCTCTGATAGGTGCCGACGACGGCACAGACCTTCTCCTGCGTGATCAGGCGCTCGGTCTCGGCGCGGCCCTTCTGCGGATCGGCCTGGTGGTCGGCGAACACGAGGCGAACCTTGGCGCCGCCGAGGCCGGACAAGCCCTCGCCCTTGGCGAGCGGCAGCGCGAAATCATAATTCTTGTTGATGATCTCGGCCGCGGTATTGAAGGCATGCTGCGCGTCGACGCCGATCGCGGCGCTGGAGCCGGACAGCGGATAGATCACGCCGATTGCAACTTCGCTTGTCTGCGCGCGCGCGGCCATCGGACCGAGCGCAGCGGCGGCAGTGGCACCCAGCAACACGTTACGGCGAGAGATCGTCATCGAAATTCCCCTTAGGTCAGCTTGTTATTATCGATGTGATGCTTGTAGCGCGCAGTAAAGCCTCAATGAATTGCACGAATTGCCTATTCAGAGCACAGCGAGCTGCTTGTTCCTGAGATCGGTCACCAGCATCAGGCCCGGCGAATGCGTGATCGCGAACGGCAGCTTCGCACTTGCGATCACCGATTGCGGCGTGACGCCACAGGCCCAGAACACCGGGATCTCGTCATCGGCCACCGGCACCGGATCGCCATAGTCGGGCTTGGCGATATCCTTGATGCCGATCGCATGCGGATGACCGAGATGAACCGGTGCGCCATGCACCGACGGGAAACGCGATGTGATCTGCACCGCGCGGATCGCATCCGCCGGCTTGAATGGGCGCATCGACACCACCATCGGTCCGGCGAACGGCCCCGACGGCTGGCAGGCGATGTTGGTCCGGTACATTGGCACACGCAGGTTGCGTTCGATGTGACGGATCGGCAGTCCGTCCTCCAGCAGCGCCTCCTCGAACGAATAGGAGCAGCCGAGCACGAAGGTGACGAGATCGTCGCGCCAGTATTTGGTGATGTCGGTCGGCTCGTCGGCCACCTCGCCGTCGCGCCAGACCCGGTAGCGCGGCACGTCGGTGCGGATGTCGAGGTCGAGGCCGAGCGCGGGGATCCTGACATCGCCGACGTCGGACATGCCGATGATCGGGCACGGCTTGGGATTGAGCTGGCAGAACCGGTGGAAGGCGCCGGCGAGCTTCTCCGGCAGGATCGCGAGGTTGCCCTGGACGAAACCATTGGCGAGCCCGGCCGTGGTGGCCGAGGCCATGCCGTTGCGGCAGGCGCGCCGCGCTTCGACGCTCGCCAGCACGGGTTCCCCCTGAGATCGCTGCACTGCCGTAAAAACAGTCATGGGGTTCTCCTGCCCATAATCTCGACAAGGACAAACCAACACCAAGCGTGATATAATGTCTAATCGTCCTTTCTAATCAAAATCGATAAATATGATTTATCGATCGAGGATATGCTTCCAATGACGGACTTCCGCTCGATCGAAACGTTCCTCTGGGTCGTCAAGCTCGGCAGCTTCCGCGGCGCCGCCCAGCGGCTCAACACCACCCAGCCGGCGATCTCGCAGCGCATTGCCCAGCTCGAGCGCGAGATGGGCGTCAAACTGTTGAACCGCGATCACCGGGTGGCCTCACCGACGCCGAGCGGGCGGCTGATGATGACCTACGCCGAGAAGCTGATCGGCCTGCGCTCGGAGATGATGGCGGAGGTCGGCGACCGTTCGGCGATGCGCGGCGCGCTGCGGCTCGGTGTCGCGGAGACCATCGTGCACACCTGGCTGCCGCGGCTGGTCAAGAGCGTCAACGAGATCTACCCGAACCTGTCGCTGGAGATCGAGGTCGACATCACGCCGAACCTGACCCCGCGACTGCTGGCGCAGGAGATCGAGCTCGCCTTCGTGCTCGGACCGGTCTCGGCGTCCGGCGCGCACAATCATGTGCTGTGCGATTACCCGATCGGCTTCCTGGCGAGTCCGTCGCTCGGCCTCGCCTCCGGCCCGGTGGCGCGGCGGGATCTGGCGCGGTTTCCGATCATCACATTTCCGCGCAAGACCCAGCCCTATGAGACCGTGCGCGCGCTGTTCAACGCCCCCGACCTGCCGCCGATCCGGCTGCACGCCTCGACCTCGCTCGCGACCGTGATCCACATGGCCAATGAGGGCCTTGGCATTGCGGTGATTCCGTCGGCGATCGTCGAGAACGAGCTCGCCGACGGCCGCTTGCAACTGCTCGACACCGACCTGAAGCTGCCGCCCCTCACCTTCACCGCGAGCTGGCTCGCCTCCCCCGATGCGGTCGCCATCGAGCGCGTCGCCCATCTCGCCAGGCAGATCGCGCAGGCGAGCGTGGCAGTTGACGCGATGGAAGCGGCGCGTCATGAAAAAACGGTCGCGTAAAGGGAAGAGCCGCAATGAGCCGAGCCGCCACCAACCTGCAGATCGATTCCGCCCGCCTCTGGGGCACCATCCACGAAACCGCGCAGTTCGGTGCAACGCCAAAGGGCGGCGTGCGGCGGCTGACCCTCAGCGCCGAGGACAAGCAGGTGCGCGACTGGTTCCGCAAGGCGTGCGAGAGCGCCGGCCTCGAGGTGCAGGTCGATGCGCTCGGCTCGATGTTCGGCTTGCGGAAAGGACGGGACATGTCGAAGCCGCCGATCGGCGTCGGCTCGCATCTCGACACCCAGCCGACCGGCGGCAAATATGATGGCATCCTCGGCACACTGGCCGCCCTCGAAATGGTGCGCACGCTCAACGATGCCGGCATCGAGACCGAGTTGCCGATCTGCATCTGCAACTGGACCAACGAAGAAGGCTCGCGCTTCGCGCCGGCGATGATGGCCTCGGCCGCTTATGTCGGCGACTTCACCACCGACGACATTCTGTCCCGCAAGGATGCCGAGGGCGTCACGGTAGCGCAGGCGCTGGACTCGATCGGCTATCGCGGCGATGCCCCGGTCGGTCGCCAGAAGTTCACCAGCTTCGTCGAGCTGCATATCGAGCAGGGCCCGATCCTGGAGGCCGAGGGCAAGACCATCGGTGTGGTCGATTCCGGCCAGGGCGTGTTGTGGTACGACGGCAAGATCACGGGCTTCGAGAGTCACGCGGGATCCACTCCGATGCCGCTGCGCCGCGATGCGCTGGCAACGTTGTCGGAGATCGTGCTGGCGATGGAAAGCATTGCGAAGAAACGCGGCCCGAAGGCGGTCGGCACCATCGGCGAGGCCGTGATCGCTGCGCCCTCGCGCAACGTCATCCCTGGCGAGATCGCCTTCACGGTGGATTGCCGCAGCGCCGACGCCGCGATCATGGACGCGCTGGATCGCGACCTGCGTGCAGCCGTCACCGAGATCGCCGCGCGGCGCAAGGTCGAGGTCCAGCTCGACCTGGTCTGGCGCAAGGCGCCAACGCATTTCGACCCGAAGCTCGTCGACGCGGTCGAGAAGGCGGCTCAACAGCTCGGCTATTCGCATCGCCGCATCACCTCCGGCGCCGGCCACGACGCCTGCAACCTCAACACGGTGATGCCGGCCGCGATGGTGTTCGTGCCCTGCAAGGACGGCATCAGCCATAACGAGCTGGAAGACGCCACGCAGACCGATTGCGCCGCCGGCGCCAACGTCCTGATGCATACGGTGCTGGCGCTCGCCGGCGTTGCATCCTGATCATCACATCATCCTTCGATGGAGGCTCTCGTGCGCGCAGTGTTTGTCGACGCCAATGAATCGCTCGCTGTCATCACGGAGCGATTGGAGAAGTCAGGCGATCCCAAGATGCGGATCAACCGCAACCCCGACATCAAGTCCGAGGACTATCCGGCGGTGCTCGACGGCGCCGAGATCGCGGTCGTCGATCACACCGCGTTGCCGACCGACGTCGCAAGGAAATGCGCCGGCCTGAAGCATGTCGTGTTCCTCGGCACCGGCGCGCGCAGCTACATGAATCCGGAAGAGCTCGCCGAGCTCGGCATCTCCGTGCATCTGATCAAGGGCTATGGCGACACCGCGGTCGCGGAGTCCGCGATCGCGCTGATGTGGTCGTCGGCGCGGGTGATCGCGCAGATGGACCGCGAGATGCGCGCCGGCAACTGGCTGCGCGAAGACGGCATGCAGCTCACCGGCAAGACGCTTGGCCTGGTCGGCTTCGGCGGAATCGCCGCCGAGGTCGCCCGCATCGCGCTCGGCAGCGGCATGAAGGTGATCGCCTGGAACCGGTCGCCGAAGAGCCATCCGGGCGTCGAATTCACCGAACTCGACACCGTGCTGGCGAACAGCGACGTGGTCTCGATCCATCTGCTATTGAACGACGAGACCCGCGGCCTGATCACGCGTGACAAGATGGCCAAGATGAAAAAGGGCGTGGTGCTGATCAACACCGCGCGCGGCGCGATCGTCGACGAGCAGGCGATGATCGATGCGCTCAACTCCGGCCACATCCGCCACGCCGGCCTCGACGTCTACAACATCGAGCCGCTGCCGAAGGACCATCCGCTGACCAGGATCCCGAACGTGACGCTGTCGGCGCACTCCGCCTTCCGCACGCCCGAGGCAAGCGAGAACCTGATCCACGCGGCATGGGAGCATTGCCGGCGGATCGTGAAGGGGTAATCTCACCGTCGTCCCGGCCAAGCCAACGGGTCGGCGCAAAGCGCCGCCCGATGACAGGCTCCGCGCGAGCCGGGCCCCATAATCACCGCTCCACATTGTCACGAAGGCTGGGGGCACAGCGAGCCCCAACAACAAGACCCTGTGGTTAGGGGTCCCTGCTTCCGCAGGGACGACAGCACGGGGTTAGGCGACGAGCCACCCTCTCCCACAAGGGAAGAGGGTGACAGCGCAGCCTAATCCACCATCTCCGCCACCGCCTTGCCGCAGGCCGTCGTGTCGGCATTGCCGCCGAGGTCGCGGGTGCGCAGCGTGCGTTCGCCGAGCGTGCGCTCGATCGCACCAACGATGGCGCTGGCTGCCTGCTTCTCGCCGAGGTGCTCCAGCATCATCGCGCCCGACCAGATCATGCCGATCGGATTGGCGATGCCCTGCCCGGCGATGTCAGGCGCCGAGCCATGTACCGGCTCGAACACCGAGGGGAAATCGCCTTCCGGATTGATGTTGCCCGACGGCGCGATGCCGATGGTGCCGGTGCAGGCCGGACCAAGGTCGGAGAGGATATCCCCGAACAGATTGGAGCCGACCACGACGTCGAACCAGTCCGGATGCAGCACGAAGTTCGCGGTGAGAATGTCGATGTGGTACTTGTCCCACTTCACGCCGGGATACTTCTTGGCCATCGCCTCCACGCGCTCGTCCCAGTAGGGCATGGTGATGGAGATGCCGTTCGACTTGGTCGCCGAGGTCAGATGCTTCTTCGGCCGCGACTGCGCGAGATCGAATGCGAATTTCAGGATGCGGTCGACGCCAATGCGGGTCATCACCGTCTGCTGCGTGACGAATTCGCGGTCGGTGTCCGGGAACATACGGCCGCCGACCGAGGAGTATTCACCTTCGGTGTTCTCGCGCACCACCCAGAAATCGATATCGCCGGGCTTGCGGCCTGCCAGCGGCGACGGCACCCCGGGCATCAGCCGCACCGGGCGCAGATTGACGTACTGGTCGAACTCGCGGCGGAATTTGATGAGCGAACCCCACAACGAGATGTGATCCGGGATCTTGGCCGGCCAGCCGACCGCACCAAAGTAGGTCGCGTCATGCTTGCCGATCTTGTCCTTCCAGTCGGCCGGCATCATCTCGCCGTGCTTCTCATAATAGTCGTAGGAGGCGAAGTCGAAATGATCGAACTTCACGTCGACGCCGTGCTTCTTCGCCGCCGCCTCGATGACGCGCAGGCCCTCCGGCATCACTTCCTTGCCGATGCCGTCGCCGGGAATGACCGCAATCCGATACTGCTTTTTGCTGCTCATCGAGAACACCCTTGTGATTTGCCCGGCCCGCAATGCCGCCTATCCTGATGGTCCTGCAATGAACCAAACTTCGCGCGAGCGCAACGCTGCAGTGCAGTGTTGACCGCGGCGCGACCCTGCCCCACCAATTTCTCGGACATCCCACTCCTCATACCAAAGCGAGACATCCCATGGATCTCCATCTGCGCGGCAAGCGTGTCCTGATCACCGGCGCCTCCAAGGGTATTGGCGCGGCCGCCGCCGAAGCCTTTGCCGAGGAAGGCGCCAATCTGCTGCTCGCCGCCCGCAACGGCGAGCAATTGAAGGCGCTGGCCGAACGTCTCCGCTCCGCGCACCAGATCGATGCCGCGATCAGCGTCGTCGACCTGCGCAAATCCGAAGATCTGGCGCGGTTGGCAAAAGAGGCGGCCGACATCGACATCCTGGTCAACAATGCCGGCGACATCCCGGGCGGCTCGATCGACAAGATCGACGAAGCCACCTGGCGGCATGCCTGGGAGCTCAAGGTGTTCGGCTATGTCAATTTGACGCGCGCGGTCTATGCCCAGATGAAGGCTCGCGGCGGTGGTGTGATCGTCAACGACATCGGCGCGGCCGGCGAGAAGTTCGACGCCAATTACATCTGCGGCAGCGCCGGCAATGCGGCGCTGATGTCGTTCACCCGCGCGCTCGGCGGCAAGAGCCTCGCCGACAACATCCGGGTCGTCGGCATCAACCCCGGCCCGGTCGGCACCGACCGCCACGTCACTCTGCTCAAGACCCGCGCCAAGAACCAATTCGGCGACGAGAGCCGCTACACGGAATTCCAGAAGGGCCTGCCGCTCGGCCGCCCCGCGCATGCGCGCGAGATCGGCGACCTGATGGCGTTCCTGGCCTCCGATCGTGCAGGCTATACGTCGGGCGTGATCTACACGGTGGATGGCGGGCTGACGTCGGGATGGGGTTAGGTACGCTCGCTCCCCGTCATTGCGAGCCACCCGGTCGGCGCGAAGCGCCGCCGGATGACAGGCTCCGCGAAGCAATCCATGCATCGGCATATGCGGAGCGCATGGATTTTGCTTCGTCGCTTCGCTCCTCGCAATGACGAGTTACGCCGCCGTCCGCTCAAACAACTGCCGGATCAGCGTGGTGATGCGCCCCTGCGGCGCCAGCATCTGGTTCATGATCGAGAAGTGGTCGGCGCCGGCGATCTCCTCATAGGTCACTGGCAAGCCGTAGCGGGCACGATGGCCGGCGAAATCGGCGGTCTGCTTGCGCAGCAGCGGCAGTTCGGCGCTGCCGACCACCAGCGACAGCGGTTTTGCCGTGCCGCCTTGCTGCATCATGGGCGAATTGCGCCGTGAGGCGGTTTCGTCGAGCTTGAGCTTCTCGTCGAGATAGGAGTGCCTGATCGGCTCGAGGTCATAGATGCCCGAGATCGCCATGCCGGCCCGCACATGGGCGTTCGACAACGCCATCGATGTCAAATGGCCGCCGGCCGACCAGCCCGATACGACGATGCCTTCGACAGCGGCGCCGAGCGCGGGCAACTGCCCGGCCAGAAAATCGATGCCTGCGTGAATCTCGGCGACGATGTCGTCGAGCGTCGCATCCGGCGCCAGCGTGTAGCCGATCAGCGCCACATTGAAGCCGTGCGCCATCGGTCCCTCGGCAAAGATCGTGAACACCTCCTTGGCGCGGGTCTGCCAATAGCCGCCGTGGACGAACAAAAGCGTCGGCGCGCCGTCGCGCGCCTTCAGGAAATCGATCCGGTTGCGTTCACGCGGGCCGTATCGGAGGTCGAGATGCTCGGGATGCTTCTGCCGCATCGCCGCGGAGCGCTGCTCCCAGCCGGCGGCGATCTCGGCGCTGCCCTTGACGGCAACGCCATTGTTCAAGCCGAGGTCCCGCTCATGCTGGCTCATCGCGCGCCAGTCCAGCGCGGAAAACAACGCTGCCATCACTGCCTCTTCGGTTCTCGTCGCATTGCCACGACGGCAGGAAATGTTCTACAGCACAAGCAAACGGAAGACATAGGAGCAACGGCGCATGGCTGATCAGGGCTTGGTGAAGGAAACGGCGTGTGCCGTCGTCGAGAAACTGAAAGCCGGAGACGTCACGCCGCTCGACCTGCTCGATGTGCTGGAAAGGCGCATCGCCGAGGTTGACGGCAAGGTCAACGCGCTGCCGACACTCTGCTTCGACCGCGCCCGCACCCACGCCAAGGCCCTGATGCAGAAGCCGGCCAGCGAACGCGGCTTGCTTGCGGGCCTTCCGGTCCCGATCAAGGACCTCACGGCCGTCTCCGGCGTGCTGACCACGCTGGGCTCGCCGATCTTCAAGGACAATGTCCCGGCGAAGTCGGACATCCTGGTCGAGCGCCTCGAACAGAACGGCGGCGTGATCTACGCCAAGTCGAACACGCCGGAATTCGGCGCCGGCGCCAACACCTTCAACGAGGTGTTCGGCCCGACGCGCAATCCCTGGGACACATCGCGCTCGGCTGCCGGCTCCTCCGGCGGCGCCGCGGCGGCACTCGCCAGCGGCACCGCGTGGCTCGCCCACGGCTCCGACATGGGCGGCAGCTTGCGCAACCCGGCGAGCTTCTGCGGCGTCGTAGGCCTCCGGCCGTCGATCGGCCGCGTCGCGCAGACGCCGAAATTCAGTGTCGACCGCACACTCGGCCAGCAGGGACCGATGGCGCGCAATGTCGAGGACCTCGCGCTGCTGCTCGACGCGATGAGCGGCGAGCATGCTGCCGATCCGCTGTCGCTTCCGGTGCTGCCGACATCGTTCCTGTCCGCGGCGCGCTCGAACCAGAAGCCGAAGCGCATCGCCTACTCGCCCGATCTCGGCATCACGCCTGTTGATCCCGAGGTCAAGGCCGTGACCCGCAAGGCGGCGGAGCGTTTCGCGGAGGCCGGCGCGATCGTCGAGGAGGCGCATCCCGACTTCCGCGAGGCCCATGAATGCTTCCACGTGCTGCGCGCATTCGATTTCGCGATCAGCAAGGCCGAATTGCTGCGCACCAAGCGCGACCTGCTCAAGCCCGAAGTGATCTGGAACATCGAGGAAGGGCTGAAGCTCACCGTCGAGAAGCTCGAGCGCGCCGAGGCGCAGCGCGTCGCGATGACCGCGCGCGCGCTCGAATTCTTCGAGAGATACGATTTGCTGCTGGCGCCCGCGACCATCGTGCCGCCATTCCCGGTCGAAAATCGCTATGTCGCCGAATGCGACGGCAAGAAGTTCGACAATTACGTCGAATGGCTCGGCATCGTCTATGCAATCACGCTGGCCTGCTGCCCGGCGTTGTCGCTGCCCTGCGGCTTCACCGCGTCGGGCCTGCCGGTCGGCCTGCAGATGGTGGCCAAACCCCGCGCCGAGGCGCAGCTTCTGGCCGGTGCGAAAGTGCTGGAGGACATTCTCGGCGTGCGCGGTACCACCCCGATCGACCCGCGGTCGCCGAGGTAAAGGCGTCCTACGCCTTCTCTTCCGTCGCATGCAGCGCGACGGTGAGTGCGAGCTTGGTCTGCTCGACGATCTCGTCCATCAGTTCCTCGCGGCTGATCTGGCCGACCTCGCCGGTGAGCAGGCCCTGTTCGGCGAGCATCACGATGCCGTGCAGCCCGGCCCAGATCTTCAGCGCCTGCCGTTCGCGCAACAGCCCGACGGCCGGCGCCTCGAACGACTCGATCAGCAGCGCCAGCGTTTCCATCGCCGCGACGTGCAACTCGCTGCCGACGGGCGCGCAGGCCATGGTTCTGGACGCGAACATCAACCGGTAGATGCCGTGGCGCTCGAGCCCGAAGGCCAGCGCAGCCTGCGCGAAGCGCGACAGTTTCGAGCCCTTGCCGGGCTGCTCGATCGCCTCGCGCATGATCACATTGAACTGCCGGAATGCTTCCGCGGTCACCGCCTCCAGTAACGCCTCGCGGTCGGCGAAATGCCGGTACGGCGCCGGCTGCGAGACGCCGAGCTGCCTGGCCAGCGCCTTGATGCTGATCGCTTCGGGGCCACCGAGCTCGACCTCGCGCAACGCCGCCTGAATCAGGGCTTCGCGGAGGTCGCCATGGTGGTAGGTTTTCAACGGCTTACGAACGATTTGTCCCATTGCGGCAATGATCGCTGAATTTTCGCTTGACGCGCAAGCACGACGATAATGTAATATGCTATAACTTGGCGATCCGGTTAAGAGGCCGGCCGCCTAAGCAAGCTGGAACTTGCATAAACTAAAATGAGGAAACCCGGCGCGCCCACCTGTGCGCCAGAGCCGAGGGAGAGTGCTTGCATGTCCAAGCTCAGAATCCGCGTCGACCAGGACAAGTGCCAGGGTCACGCCCGCTGCAAATCGCTCGCCCCTGAACTTTTCGAGCTCGACGAATACGGCAACGCCCATGAAGTTGGCGACGGGACCGTTCCGGCCGGGCTTGAGGACAAGGCCTGGCTCGCGCAAACCAACTGCCCGGAAATCGCGATCGAAGTCACCGAGGAATAGCGCCGGCCAAGGGACGGCCGCGCGCCGCCCGCTGTGCCGAACTGCGTTTGATCGAACGAGAAGGAAACGAGCCGATGTCCGATTCCCCGTCCGCAAGCTATCTGCCCGCACATCCCCCGGTCACCGACTGGGTCCATGATTTCGACCATACCGATCCGGTCTGGACCGACGACCCGTTCCCGATCTGGGAGACGCTGCGCGCGGCCTCGCCGGTCGTCCATACCGAGCGCTTCCTCGGCTGCTACATGCCGACCACCTATCAGGCGGTGAAGGAGATCGCCTACGACACCGAGCACTTCTCCTCGCGCCGCGTCATCGTGCGCGACGTCCGCCCGGAGATCTCGGCCCGCGCGCCACCGATCACCTCCGATCCGCCGGAGCACAAGCCCGCCAAGCAGGTGCTGCTGCCGCCGTTCACGCCGGACGCGATGAAGCGGCTGGAGCCGCGGGTGCGCGCGATCTGCAACGAGCTGATCGACGAATTCATCGCCGACGGCCGTTGCGACGCCGCGGCGCGCTACACCAAGCACATCCCGGTGCGCGCCATCGCCCACATGCTGGGAATTCCCGAGAAGGACGGCGACCTCTTCATCAAGTGGATCCACCAGATCCTCGAGCTCGGCATCAGGAACGAAGACGAGCTGATGAACGGCGTGCGCGAGATGACCGGCTACTTCATGGCCCATCTCGAGCAGCGCAAGCTTGAGCCGGGCGACGATCTGATCTCGCAGTTGCTGCGGGCCAAGGGCCCCGGCGGCCAGCCGCTGACCGACGAGCACGTGCTCGGCTCGCTGCGGCTGCTCCTGATCGCCGGCATCGACACCACCTGGAGCGCGCTCGGCTCCTCGCTCTGGCACCTCGCCAAGACGCCTGCCGATCGTGAACGCCTGGTCGCGGAGCCGACGCTGATCCCGACCGCGATCGAGGAATTCCTGCGCGCCTATTCGCCGGTGACGATGGCGCGCGAGGTGATGAAGGAGACCACGATCTCCGGCTGCCCGGTCAAGGCGGGCAACATGGTGCTGCTGTCCTTCCCCGCGGCCAACCGCGACCCCGCGATGTTCCCCGACGCGGACAAGGTCGTGATCGACCGCAAGGAGAACCGTCACGCCGCCTTCGGCCTCGGCATCCACCGCTGCGTCGGTTCCAACCTGGCGCGGATGGAGATGCAGGTGGCGATCGAGGAATGGCTGAAGCGCATTCCGGATTTCCGCCTCGACCCGGCCGGCAAGGTCACCTGGTCGGAAGGCACGGTGCGCGGCCCGCGTCAACTGCCCGTTCTGTTCGGCAAGAACGCCTGAAGCAACAGGACAGCAGTTACACCGCACCACGCAAATGAGATAGGTTGCCCCGGAATCGCGCCAGAGAATCCGGGGAGGCTTGCCAATGTCCGAACAAACTGCTCGATCCGCGAGCGACCGTCTCGACATCCATGACGTCGAGCGGCGGGTCAAGGCGATCTTCATCGGCTCGGTCGGCAATCTCGTCGAGTGGTACGATTTCTACGCCTACACCGCGTTCGCGCTGTATTTCGCGCCGGCGTTCTTCCCGAACAGCGATCCGGTGGTGCAGCAGCTCAATGCGGCCGTGCTGTTTGCCGCGACCTTCCTGATGCGCCCGCTCGGCGGCTGGCTGTTCGGCTACATCGCCGACCGCTATGGCCGACGGCTGTCGCTGACGCTGTCCGTCGTCTGCATGTGCTTCGGCTCGCTGATCATCGCGGTGACGCCGACCTATGCCACCATCGGCATTGCCGCACCCGCGATCCTGGCGCTCGCCCGCGTCATCGAGGGCCTCAGCCTCGGCGGCGAATACGGCGCCAGCGCCACCTATCTCAGCGAGGTCGCCGATCCCAAGCATCGCGGCTTCTATTCGAGCTTCCAGTACGTCACGCTGATCGGCGGCCAGCTCACCGCAATCATCGTGCTGCTGTTGCTGCAGAAGGTGTTCCTGACGCCGGACGAACTGAAGGCCTGGGGCTGGCGGATTCCGTTCGTGATCGGCGCCATGCTCGCGATCTTCGCGGCGGTGATGCGGCGCGGCCTGCACGAGACCGAGGCGTTCGAGGAGGCCAAGAAGGTCTCCAAGCCGACCGGCTCGATCGTCGGTCTCCTGAACTATCCGCGCGAACTGCTGCTGGTGGTCGGCCTCACCGCCGGCGGCACCGCGGCGTTCTACACCTTCACCACCTACATGCAGACCTTCGTGAAGCTGTCGGTCGGCCTCACCGAGGACCAGACCACCTTCGTGATCTTCGGCTCGCTGATCTTCGCGACCTTCCTGCAGCCGATCTATGGCGCGCTGTCCGACCGTATCGGCCGCAAGCCGCTCTTGATCTTCTTCGGCGTCGTCGGCACGCTGGCGACGATCCCGATCCTGACCGCCCTGAAGGAGACCAAGTCGCCCTTCATCGCTTTCCTCCTGATCTGCGGCGCCTGGATCTTCGTCGCCGGCTACACCTCGATCAATGCGATCGTGAAAGCCGAGCTGTTCCCGACCAATGTCCGTGCGCTCGGCGTCGGCCTGCCCTACGCCATCACGGTGTCGATCTTCGGCGGCACGGCGCCTGCGGTCGCGCTCTATTTCAAGAGCATCGGGCACGAGGACTGGTTCTACTATTATCTCAGTGGCATGATCTTCCTGTCGCTCCTGATCTATTCGACCATGCGCGACACCAAGCACGACTCCGCAATGCACCGCCACGAATGATGGCACAACGCCGATGACCGACGACGCCGAGTCACCCGAGAGCAAGTTGACGCGCAGCAAGCAGCGCTGGGCGCGCGAGGGCAAATTCCTCACCGGCAAGATCACCCGCCCTGAGGCGCAGCGCCTGCCGCCGGGCCAGCATCTGACGGCGGACTGGCCGGTGCTCGATCTCGGGCTGATGCCGAACGTGACGCGGGAGCGCTGGCGGCTCGACGTCCACGGCGCGGTCGAGCAGACGATCTACTGGACCTTCACGCAATTCATGGCGCAGCCGCAGACCCAATTCGTCTCCGACATCCACTGCGTCACCACCTGGTCGCGCTACGACAATCAGTGGGAGGGGCTCTCGACCCGCGACCTGCTCGCCGCCTGCCAGCCGCGCGAGGACGCGCGGTTCGTCGCGCTGCATTCGTATGACGGCTATACGACAAACCTGGCGCTCGAGGATTTTGCCGCCGAGGACGCGCTGCTCGCCCATAGCTGGTCGGGCAAGCCGCTGGAGCAGGAGCATGGCGGCCCGGTGCGGCTGGTCGTGCCGCATCTCTATTTCTGGAAAAGCGCGAAGTGGCTGCAGCGCATCGAATTTTTACCTGCGGATGCGCCCGGCTTCTGGGAGGTGCGCGGCTATCACAATCGCGGTGATCCTTGGGCCGAACAGCGCTATTCTGGCGACTGACAGATCAACACAAGGAGCCTGCCCGTGCCGCACGAACGCTTTCAATTCACCGGTGTGGGCGGCCATCAGCTTGCCGCCGCGCTTGATACGCCGGACGGCCCGATCAAGGCCTATGCGCTGTTCGCGCACTGCTTCACCTGCGGCAAGGACGTGCTGGCGGCCAAGCGTATCGCGGTTGCGCTCGCCGCCAAGGGCATCGCTACGCTCCGGTTCGACTTCACCGGCCTCGGCTCCAGCGAGGGCGATTTCGCCAATTCGACGTTCACGTCGAATGTCGCCGATCTCGTCCGCGCCGCCGACCATCTGCGCGAGACGCGCAAGGCGCCCGCGATCCTGATCGGCCACAGCCTCGGCGGCGCCGCGATCCTCGCGGCAGCTGGCCGGATACCCGAGGCGAAGGCGGTCGTTACCATCGCGGCGCCGTCCGATCCCGTCCATGTCACGCACTTTTTCAGGGACCGCATCGAGGACATCCGCGCGCAGGGTGAAGGCGAAGTGTCGCTCGCCGGCCGCCCCTTCCGCATCAAGCGCGAATTCCTCGACGACGTCGCCGAGCAAAACCTGATGGCGCAGGTAAAGCAGCTGCACAAGGCGCTACTGGTCATGCACTCGCCGACCGACGACACCGTCGGCATCGACAACGCCACGCACATCTTCACCTCGGCCAAGCATCCCAAAAGCTTCGTCTCGCTTGCGGGCGCGGATCATCTCCTGAGCGGCAAGCAGGATGCCGCCTATGTCGCCGACGTGATCGGCGCCTGGGCCGAGCGCTACGTCGACCTCGCGCCGCAGCCGGTGGCCGACACTGGCAGCGCGCCGCGCAACGTCGTGGTGCAGGAGACCCGTGCCAGCAAATTCCAGCAGACCGTCACGACGGGTCCGCATCGGATGCTGGCCGACGAGCCGGTTGCCGTCGGCGGCCAGGATTCCGGCCCCGGGCCTTACGATTTCCTGCTCACGGGTCTCGGCGCCTGCACTTCGATGACGATGCGAATGTATGCCGACCGCAAGTCGCTGCCGGTCGATCGCATCACCGTAACGCTCCAGCACAACAAGATTTATGCGAAGGATTGCGAGGAGTGCGAGACGCGCGACGGCATGCTCGACCAGATCGACCGCGTGATCAGTATCGAGGGCGACCTCGACGCCGATCAGCGCAAGCGGCTGATGGAGATCGCCGACAAGTGCCCGGTGCACAAGACGCTGACGTCGGAGGTGCGGATCGTCACCAAGGCAGCGGATTGAGCCCTCGACGCGGCGAGACAGGCCGAACCGTAGCCGCATGTCGGCTGCATCCGCCTCCCGCTTGCGGGCCGTCGCAGGGGCGCGCTGAAAAATATCGAAAACAACCCCATGCAAAGGTGCCGGCCGCGCGTGCCTGCACCATGGCAGCTTGACACGTCGGGCAACTCAGGGATATTCTTCCAATATTCCGAAATCGTGAGCGCGCCCCTTAGCCACGCGCCGGCCGCTGCCCCGTCAGACAGTTCGCCATGATGCGGACCGCGGCGCCGATCTCGTTCTCGCGCCAGGCCGCGAAGCCGAGCAACAGGCCGTGGTCGTGCGGCCGCTCCAGTGCGAGGCTCGACAGCGCGCGCACCTCCACCCCGGCCGCGACCAGCCGCGTCACGGCGCTCTGGTCCGCGGCGCCATTCCTGAAACGCGCGATCAGCTGCATGCCGCCCGGCGGGACTTCGGCCGTGAGCACCGGCTCGAGCTGCCTTGCCAGCGCCGCCGCGAGGTGGTCGCGGCGCGCGCGATAGATCCGCCGCATCCGCCTGACATGCGCCAGGAAATGCCCGTCGGCCATGAAGCCGGCCAGCGCGTCCTGGACGTGCACGGAGGCGACCAGACCGAGATGGCGCTGCGCGATCTCCATCGTCCGAGCCAATGACGGCGGCACCACCAGATAACCGATGCGGATATCGGCGGTCATCGCCTTGGCGAAGGTGCCGAGATAGAGCACGCGTCCCTCGCGATCGAGCCCTTGCAGCGCCGGCATCGGGCGACTGTCATAGTGAAACTCGCCGTCGTAATCGTCCTCGACGATCCAGGTCTTGCCGGGCTCGGCCGCCGCGAGCAGCTCGGTGCGGCGCGCAACCGGCATCACCCGCCCGGTCGGATGCTGATGCGAGGGCGTCGTGAAGATGAGCTTCGGCGCGCGCGCTTCGCGCGTCCGCATCATGCCCCATTGATCGAGCCTGACGCCGACGACGTCGGCGCCGGCGGCGCGAAACGCCGCCGCGGCGCCGGGATAGCCGGGATCCTCGGTCCACACCGCATCACCAGTCACGATGGTGGTCGCGGCGATCAGCGTCAGCGCCGCCTGCGCCGTCGGCAGGATCAGGATCTGATCGGCCTCGGCGCGCACGCCGCGGCTGATTTCGAGGTAGTCGCGCAAGGCCTCGCGCAGGCTTGACCGGTTGATGACAGTCTGGTCGTTGAAGCGACGGCGCAACGCGCTGCGGCGCAAGCAGCGCGCCCAGATCTCGTGCGGAAACTCGCGCGCATCCGCAAGCCCGGGACGAAGCGGCCGGAAATCGGCCTGGTAGGACAGCGGCCAATCCGTGTCGGAGAGCTGCAAGGCCCAAGGCGACAGCTGCGGCTTGCGGGCGGCATCGCGCCGCGGGGCCGGCACGGCCCTTGCGAAGCGCGCCTCGATATCGTCGGTGACCACCGGCCGCCGCCGCGCGGCGACGCGCAGATACCCCTCGGCCGCGAGCTGCTCATAGGCGTGCGTGACCGTGTTGCGCGACACGTCGAGCTCGGCCGCAAGCGTGCGGCTCGACGGCAGTACGGCCCCGCTCCTGATCCGGCCGCCCGCCATCAGCCCACGCAGCTGCTGCGTCAGCTGCGCGGTCAGCCCGGCATCATCGGCATGCTTCAGCGCGAGCAATTCGGCGAGGATCAATCTGGCTCTCTCGGTCTGACAAATCTGGCTCTTTCTATAGAGCCAGCGCGATCCTATTCACAACCGGTATCGCCTGCAAGGATGCCGCCCGTGAACTCATCGCTCTCCCCTGCCAAAGCCGCCGCCTTGTTCATCGTCGTGGTGCTGGCCTGGGGCATCAACTGGTCGGTGACGAAATCGCTGGTCGAGGCGGTACCGCCGCTGTGGACCGCATCGATCCGCAGCGGGGTCGCCCTGATCGCCCTGCTGGTGATCCTGCGCGCCAGCGGCAATTTGATCATTCCGCGGATCGCCGACGTCCCGGTGGTACTCAGCGTCGCGCTCTTGCACATGACGTTCTTCTCGACACTGGTCGCCGCCGGCCTGCGCTATCTGCCGGCCAGCAAGGGCGTCGTGCTCGGCTACACCACGCCGCTCTGGGTCGCGCTGGCCGCGGGCGCGGCGCGAACCGAACGGCTCGGCGCGCTCAAGCTCGTCGGCGTCGCGTTGGGACTCGCCGGGCTCTGCGTGATCCTCAACCCGGCATCGCTCGACTGGAGCAATCTGCATGTCATCGCCGGCGCCGGCATGATCATCATCGCCGCGATCTGCTGGGCCGCTAACATCATCTATATCCGCTCGCACCGCTGGATCGCGACGCCGCTGCAGCTGTTGCTGTGGCAGGTGCTGGTCGCGACGCTGGTGCTGACCACGACGGCGCTGGTCACCGAGGGCGTGCCCACGGTGACCTGGTCGCCGCACCTCGTGCTGCTGTTCCTCTATTCCGGCTTCATCGGCACGGCGCTGGCCTATTGGGCGATGTCGATGGTCAACAAGAGCCTGCCGGCGCTGACGACCTCGCTCGGCACCACCGCGACGCCGATCGTCGGCATCGTGACCGCGGCGCTGCTGCTCGGCGAACCGATCGATCTTTCGCTGGCGATTGCCGCGGCGCTGATCGTCGGCGGGATTGCGCTGAGCTCGCTCGCCGACGCGCCGTCGCGCGCCTGAAGCGGAATGAGTTTTTGGTTGAATCGGCTTGCGGCGGTTTCGTTTCACCTCTTCCCATCGGGGAGAGGTGAACCTTCGACGCCGTTCCGGGCAGGCCCCGATTAGACGCTTACAGGGTGGAAGCGGACGTCAGCCAGCCGACAATCTCCGCTAAGACCGTCGAAAATGACCCATCTCGGACCTTCTGCCATTCGCTATCGGCGCGGCACGCCCATACTTGGCGATGCGCCGAACGACAGAAACGCTATTTCGTGACCAGATGCTTGGTCGGTGTCACGGTGCTGTCGGCCGGAGCCGATGAAATTGAGAACGTCAACCAGGTATTCCAGCCCGACGTATGATTTATGATTTACGGGTCATCGCGTGACCTTCGGTCAGCAGGCCATAGCCAGTGCAGCAAGTCCGTGTCACATCGGTAACAGCTCGAAATTATTGGTGGTTACGACGCGCGGCTAGGAAATGGTACGCGAGTCAGCATCACACCGCGGTCAAAACGGATTGACGTAATTCGTGATCGCGATCTGGCGCAATAATACCTTTCGGATCACATGCGCGGCCTTCACGTGATCCGTGAATATTGCAGCCGTTCCGGTGCTGCCGGCCGGCAGGCGATCCGCAAGCGCGGCATCGTCGAGCCTGACGCGCGCGACAAACGGCGCGGCCTCAATGCCCTTCGACTGAACGGCCAGACCGGAGGTCTGCACCTGGCCGGTCGCGATCGCCTGCAGCACGGTCTCCACCCTGCCGGTAAATACCTGGCCGGGAAGATATTTGAAGGTGACCTCAACATCCTGCCCCGGCGCGACATAGCGGGCATCGATCTGGGCGAGTTCGACGCCAATCAGGGTGTTCGACGTATCAATGAACGCCATCACCGGTGCCAGCGGCAGATTAGCGACGCGCGCGCCCTTGCGCAGCGCGAGGTTGGTGACGTAGCCATCGGCCGGCGCACGTATTGTGGTCTTGTCCAGATTCCACTGCGCGCCTTCAAGCTGCGCCTTGAGCTGATCGACTTCGGATTGTCGCTGCTCGACGTCAAAGCCGCGGCCCGAATCGCGTTCGAATAATTGCGTCATCTGCGCCAGGCGCGTCGCCGAAAGCTTCAACTGCGCCTGGATCGCCTTGACCTGCGCGTCATAAGGGACGGGATCGATACGGAACAGGATGGCGCCGGCCTTGAGCGGCGCGTTGGCCGTGACGGGTACATCGATCACCTCGCCGGCGACATCGGGGACGATCGCCACGGAGTTGCGCACCACCACGGCGGATCCCTGCGGCGCGCCCCATCCCATCGGAATGAACAACCCGACCAGCAAAAGCAGGAGCACGATGACCGGCGAACTCTTCCAGAACAGATTGAAGCGGACGACGTTCAGCTTCACCAGCAGGAAAAGAATGACGAGATAGACGTTGAGCAGGACCACGATCATCGCGCGGTCTCCCGTTGCCGCGGGGCGGGCACATCGACATAGGCCCAGATCAGCGCAACCGGCCACAGCGCAAAGCCGCAGATCAAAGTGATCCAGCCTGCCGCTCTCACCGCGTCGGCCCAGGGATGTCCACGCGTCCTGGCGATATGGCCGGGAAACCAGCCGGCGATGCAGAACATGGCGATCGCGCTGGCGGCCAGAACGATCAGGACGATCCAGGCGAAGATATCGAGGCCGTTCATCGCCGTCCCCTTAACTCACCGGCTGCGGTTCGGGAAATTTCCACTTGCCATTCAGGATTTCGGGGCGCGGACGATAGAGCCGTACGGTGTAATTCCAGCCTTTTGTGACAGGCAAACAATTCGGCACTTTGCCATCGCAACCGCCAAACTGGATGGCGATGGCACCGTCGCCGCTCTTCTCGGCTGTCAGATTGTTAAGCGTGTAGGCATCATACGAGTTCTTTTCGAAGTACCCCGCCTCGTTGTACACGCTGACCGACCAGAACGCGTCAACCGGCACATCTTTGACGTTGAGCTTGTAGACTGTCGTTCCATCGTTCCGGGCGGGTGTGATATTGAGATACGTCGCGTCCTTGTCGGGATTGCCGCCCCAAGCCGCGGCCGTCGCGACCAAGTGTCGCACTGGATCAACCTGCTCCTTCGTTCCGAAAGCTCTCTTAAAGTCTGGTATCGTCGAACCGAGCACCAGAAGCGCGTCGCGAACCTTCTTCTGGCTTGCGGCATCCCACTTCGGTGTCTCAAATTTGCCGATGCTCTTTTGGCTTACCTTGATCGCGTCCTGCAAAGCGTGAACCTGCTTAACATCTTTTGGGTCAGCAGGATTCACCAGGGTGCGAATGGCGAACACGACATACCGTGTACCGATTTTTTCCTTTGTGACGGTATGGGAGCCTCCTCCGTAGAACACTGGCGGTGCATAATGATCTTCATTGATGACCAGCAACGACATGAAACGCTTGCCTGCATCGGGAAGCGTAATGGTCACGGGACCGCCGTCTAGATCGAAAACGCCCGACGAATACAGCGTGTCTCGATTGAGACGAACTACAGTCTGGCTATCTATCGACGCGGGTTCGCGGCGGTGAATGAGCTTTCCAAAGCCTCCATCTTTGACGATATTGCCCATATATAAGTCAGTCTCGGCGCGGATGAAGTTATCGACCGTGACCGGCATCTCGCCCATCGACGACTGCTCAGCAGATTGTGCATGACCTATGCTGATAGCGAACGATAAGATCACAGCGCGAACGACGGATTTGACTTTCATTTTCCTCGTTCCTTTTTATTCTTCTCAAGGTGGCAGCCTCACAACTATACTCGAAAATGGTGACCTAGCTATCCGAACTTCATCAGTCATGAGGATACGACATGCGTAAGTTGCTGTTTGGGGCCCTTTCGTTGCTGACTGCCGCAACCTTGATACCCGCCTACGCACAAAGCCAATCGGATCCGAAGTACTCCGCCAAAGTCCCGCCCTACATAACGACGCCCGACAAGGTTGAGACCAGCATCGGCACTCTCAAATTCTTCGACGGCCTGCCTGATGCCGAGACTGCGCAGAAAGTCTACGACAACCTGGACCGCGCTCGCGGAATGGAGGCGTTTCTATCTGGTATGCCGGCCGCCTCGATTTACGCGATGTGCGAAGGTCTCAGTCAAATCGGCGTGAAGCGCAACGAGGTAATTGGTATCTTCGCAGACCTGATGGACGCTCGTTCGCTCTTTCTGACCGCGAACACCACCACGATCTACGTCAGCGCGTGCATGGACCTCAAGGATGGGCCAATGGTCCTGGAAGTACCGCCGGGCGTTCTGGGTCCAGTTGACGACGCCTATTTCCGCTGGGTCACGGACGTTGGATTGACCGGCCCCGACAAGGGACAGGGTGGCAAATATCTATTCGTTCCGCCGGGCTACAGCGGCAATCTGCCATCCCAAGGATATTTTGTTATCAAGTCCCCTACCTACAGCAATTGGTTGCTATCCCGCGCCTTCGTCGAGGGCGGGGATATGGCCGCCGCCTCAAACGGCGTCAAGGCAAGGGCCAAAATCTATCCGCTAAGCGCTGCCGGCAATCCACCGCAGCAAAAGTTCGTCGATCTGTCGGGAATGCAATTCAATACGATCCACGCCAACGACTTCCATTTCTACGAAGAACTAAACGAAGTGATCCAACACGAACCGGCAGATGCTTTTGACCCGGAGATAGTTGGCTTGTTCGCGGCGATTGGCATCAAGAAAGATAAACCGTTCGCGCCAGATGCTCGGTTGAAGAGCATTCTTGTTGATGCTGTCGCAATTGGTAATGCGACCGCACGCGCAATATTGTTCGCTCCACGAGATCAGGAAGTAAAATTCTATTCAGATCGGGAATGGGGCAACGGGTTCGTGGGCGGCAGCTACGAGTTCTTGAACAATGGAGAGCGCATGCTCGATGTTCGGACGCGATTCCATTACTATGCGACGGGCATCACACCCGCGATGGCATTCGCAAAGCCGGGAACCGGGTCAGCGTATGCGTTTGCTGGTCGGGACGCGAAGGGCGAGTATCTGGACGGTGGAAAGACCTACAAGGTCACGCTGCCCGCTCCAATACCTGCGGCGCAGTTCTGGTCGTTTACTGTCTACGACGGACAAACCCGTTCGATGCTGGAAACCGACCAAAAGCTCGCCGGCCTCGATAGTACCCAGAAGGACATAAAGAAAAATTCCGATGGCTCCGTGACGGTGTGGTTTGCTCCAAAGCCACCAGCCGGACATGAAACTAATTGGGTTCAGACCATGCCAGGAAAAGGTTGGAACACTCTCTTGCGCCTATACGCGCCGCTGGAGCCTTGGTTCGATAAAACTTGGAAGCCGGGAGATTTTGAACGGGTTGATTGATGTTGGAAAGAGCGTGCAGCGATGTCCCTTAATGGCCCATCGCGACATACTGCGCTGCCGCACGAACCTGGTCGCCATAGGAGCAAAGCGGACGTAGTCACCAGTCACATGACGCCGCCGGGTTTATAGGCACACGGCCTAATCTCATCACGCTTTAGACCATGATTCGGAAAAGCGTGAAGCGACTTTCCGTCGCGACAAACGCGGAATGGCTTTGCGCGGAGATCATGCTCAAACAAGAGCTTCAGGCCGTCGCAAGCGGCCTGACCCGCAGCGCGCCGCGCAGGCCGGCGCCGGTGCCGAGCATGATGCCGGCGATCGCGATGAAGGATGACAGCGACAGTGTCGACAGTCCGGTGAGCCCCTGCCCGACCGAGCAGCCGAACGCCATCACGCCGCCCGCGCCCATCAGCGCGGCGCCGCCTGCCGAGCGCAGCATGTGCTGCGGCGACCGGTAGCCTTCGAGCTGGAAGCGCCCGGTGGCGAGCGCCGTGACCGCGCTGCCGGCAAACACGCCGAACACGGTGACGATGCCGAAATTGAGCGTCGAGCCGGTCGACAGCATCACATATTGCAACGCGTCGGCGATCGGCGCGATGAAGGTGAGCGACGTCACCGGCACCGGATTGAAATCATCGGCACCGAGATAGCCGGTCGAGTACCAGCCGCCCGCCACCAGCACGCCGACAATCAGGCCGGCCGCGATCTGGCCGGGCGACTTGCGGAACGGCGCATGAGCAAAGGCGAAGATGATCAGGACGGCTGATAGCACCGAGGCCGCCACCATCCGCGCCGGCACAGGGCCGAGGCCGATGCTTGCCAATAGCGCCGGCGCCGAATTGGCTGATACCGTGGCCTGCGATGCCTGCACCATCGCGATCCGCATGGGCGCGATCAGGCCCTTCAGTGTCATCTCGGCAAAGATGCCGAGCACGATCACGACCACGAAGGAACGCAGATTGCCGCGCCCGAGCAGCACCAGCGCCCGCGAGCCGCAGCCATTCGACAGCACCATGCCGTAGCCGAACAACAGCCCGCCGAGGAACATCACCGGCGCCGAGAACGACGGTTGCAGATAGATCGACTTGCCGAGATCGACGAGACCGGCCGCTGCCAGGACCTGCGATGCCGCGATCGCAACCCCCATCGCCAGCGCGTAGGTGCGCACCAGCCGGCCATCGCCGTCCGCCCACCAGCCGCGCAGGCCGCTCATCATGCAGAAGCCGCTGACCAGCCCGACCGAGCCATAGATCAGGCCGATGACCAGGGCGGCGAGGATGACGATCGTGGCGGGGTCCATGACAATCCTTCAATTGCCTTCGTCATTGCGAGCGAAGCGAAAAGCGCGCCGCAAGGCCCGCGGATCGTGGCGGCCAAGTGGCCTCAGGCCATGACTAGTCGACTGGCCGATCAATTCAAGGGGCTTGTTGCGGGAGGCCTAGAGCCCCGTTCCGATCGAATCGGAACGGGGCTCTGGATTCTTGTTTCGACGCGTTTTCTTCACGCGAACCGGTAGCCACTTCGCTTGAAAACGCTCTACTCAGAGCTGCGGCGGCGGGGCCGTACCCAGAAGCGCTTCGATCGACAGGCCAAGCCCGAGCAATCTGGCATCGCTGCCGACCGGACCGTCGAGCTCGAGCCCGACCGGCAGGCCATCGGGCGTCATGCCGGCATAGAGCGACAGCCCGGGAAGGCCGGCATTGCTGCCGGGATCGGTGTTGCGGATCATGGTGCCGAAGGTCAGCACCGGCTCGCCGCCATTGACCGACATCTCGCCGGACCCGGTCTTCTCGTCGATGACAGGCGCAGGCGCGATCGTGGTCGGAAACAGGATGGCGTCCAGTTTGTTGTCCCTGAGATACGCCGCATAGATCGCCTGCAGCGCCGGCCGCTGCACCTTGATCGCATCGTCATAGGCGGCACCGAAGGCGTCCGCCGTGATGGCGCCGAAAGCGCCGACGACGTCGGGACTGGCGACGCGGGCCGCGATATCGGACAGCGTGATCCCCTCGATCCCGGAGGCCTTGAGCCAGGCCGGGATATCGGCGATCGGTTCATGCAGCGCGACCACGAACGACACCTTGCCGTTCTGCTCGAACAGCTCAGGCATATCGACATCCACCAGCACCGCGCCGGCCGCAATGAGCCGCGCGCAGGCGGTGCGGGCAACAGCTTCGACATCGCGATCGAGGCCGCTCCAGAAACAGCCGGGAATGCCGAGACGCACGCCGTGTAGCGGAATGGCTGACGCCAGCGGCGTGCCTGTGATCACGGCATCGAGCAGCGCGACATCGGCGACCGTGCGTCCCATCGGGCCGACCGTGTCGCGGGTATGGCTGATCGGAACCACCTGGTTGTCGTCGTGATAGCGCCGCTCGGCACCGCCATTGCCGACCGAAGGCCTGAGGCCCACGGTCCCGGTCAGCGCGGCCGGCACGCGGGTCGAGCCGCCGGTGTCCGACCCGAGGCCGCAGCTGGCGATACGCGCAGCGATCGCCGCCGACGTTCCGCCGGACGACCCGCCCGGGATCCTGTTGGTGTCGTAGGGATTGCGCACCGGTCCCGCGAACGGCGCGAGGTTGGTGCTGGTGATGCCGAAGGCGAGCTCGTGCAGATTGGTCTTACCGATGACGACGGCACCGGCATCGAGCAGCTTCTGCAGCGACGGCGCATTGCGCGCAGGCCGCGCGTGTTGCAGCGCCGGGGTGCCGCCCGATGTCGGCAGGTCTGATGTGTTGATGTTGTCCTTCACGACGATCGGAAGCCCGGCCAGCACGCCCGTGCGCGTGCCGGCATCGACCTGGCGCGCCGCAGCCAGCGCGCCGTCGCGGTTCAGCAAAATGAAGGCGTTGAGGTGCTTGAGCCGCTCCGCGCGATCGAGCGCCGCCTCGACGACGCTGACCGCCGTCACCCTGCCGTCGCGGATATCAGCCACGATTTTCGCAGCGGTTGCTTCGTTGGTATCGGCCATGGAAACCCCGCGCCCTTTTGGATTGCGGGCGAGAGGCTATTCTTTCGGCCGCTTGTCGTAAACACGTTTCGCCTTGCCGAGCGAACGTTCCAATGTCTCGGGCGCGACGACGCGGACGCGGGTCGAAATGCCGATCGTGTTCTTGATGAAGGCGGAGACTTTCTCGGCGTGCGCGGTGAGCCCCTCGCCGTCCCAGCTCTCGGGCCGGGCTTCGGCGAGCACCGTCATCTCGTCCATGCGGCCCTCGCGGGTGAGTTCTATAACAAAGTGGCCGCCGCACCAGTCGGTCGCAAGCAGCGCTTCCTCGATCTGGGTCGGGAACACGTTGACGCCGCGCAGGATGATCATGTCGTCGGAGCGGCCGGTCACCTTCTCCATCCGCCGCATGCCGGGCCGCGCCGTGCCGGGCAGCAGCCGCGTCAGGTCGCGGGTGCGGTAGCGGATGATCGGGAAGGCTTCCTTGGTCAGCGAGGTGAACACCAGTTCGCCCCTCTCGCCGTCGGGCAGCACCTTGCCGGTCAGCGGATCGATCACTTCAGGATAGAAGTGATCCTCCCAGATGTGCAGGCCGTCCTTGGTCTCCACGCATTCCTGCGCGACACCGGGGCCGATCACCTCCGACAGGCCGTAGATATCCGTCGCATCCATGTCGAAGGCCTGCTCGATCTCGACGCGCATCGCGTTGGTCCACGGCTCGGCGCCGAAGATGCCGAACTTCAGCGACGACTTGCGCGGGTCGAGCCCTTGCCGCTTGAACTCGTCGAGGATCGCCAGCATGTAGCTCGGCGTCACCGTGATGATGTCGGGCCGGAAGTCGTTGATGAGCTGCACCTGCCGCTCGGTCATGCCGCCGGAGATCGGGATCACCGTGCAGCCGAGCCGCTCGGCGCCGTAATGCGCGCCGAGGCCGCCGGTGAACAGGCCATAGCCATAGGCGTTATGCATTAACATGCCCTTGCGGCCGCCGGCGGCGCGGATCGAGCGCGCCATCACGTCCGCCCAGGTATCGATGTCGGCCCTGGTGTAGCCGACCACGATCGGCTTGCCGGTCGTGCCGGAGGAGGCATGGACGCGCACCAGCTGCTCGCGCGGCACCGCGAACATGTTGAAGGGATAATTGTCGCGCAGATCCGTCTTCACCGTGAAGGGAAATCTTGCGAGATCGGAAAGCTGCCTGAAGTCGGAAGGATGCACGCCAGCGGAGTCGAACGCCTTCCTGTAGTGCGCGACATTGTCATAGGCGTGCTTGAGCGACCAGGCCAGCCGCCTGGTCTGCAGCGCCATGATCTCGTCGCGCGAGGCGCGTTCGGCCGCATCGAGCTCGGCGTGATAACCGCCGTCCTTGACCTTGAGCTTTGCCGTTGCCATCGACGTTTCCCCTGAAGCCTTATGCCTTGATGTCCGTGTCCGGCAGCCAGCTGCCTTGTATCACGCGCGAATGCCCACGAAACTCGGCGATCACGCTGTCGCCGGCGGTGACGCGCACGTCGTAAATTCCCGAGCGGCCGCTGCGCGAGATCTCGCGCGCGGTCGCCACCAGACGGTCGCCGAGCTTGCCGGGCCGGATGAAGGTGACGTTGCCCTGCGCCGCCACCGCGCGATCGTTGCGGCTGTTGCAGGCAAAGGCGAAGGCTGAGTCAGCGAGCGTGAAGATGTAGCCGCCATGGCAGATGCGCTGGCCATTGACCATGTGCGGCTGCACCGTCATCGCCATCACCGCCTGCCCCGGCTTGATCTCGACCAGCTCCATGCCGAGACCCTTGCTGGCGTCGTCTTCCTTCCACATCGCATCCGCGCAGGCGCGGGCGACATCCTGGGGCGATAGCGTGGCCTTCACATTCACCTCGAACTCCCTCTGCGCGGGCCCGTTGCGACGGGCTTCTTGCTGTCACGTCAGTGTTGGGCGCGACACCGGAGGTGTCAACGCGCGAATAGAACTAGACGTGGTCGTAGTCGACCACGACCTTACCGGAGCACGGCTTGGCCTGGCAGGTGAGGATGAACCCCGCCTTCAGCTCCCACGGCTCCAGCGAATAGTTCAGATCCATCGGTGCCTCGCCTTCGACGAGCTTGGCGCGGCAAGTCGAGCACATGCCGCCCTTGCAGGCGAACGGCAAATCCATGCCGGCGCGCAGCGCGGCATCGAGGATCGACTCGCCGTCGGCCACCGGGACCTCGCGGCGCTTGCCGTCGATGATCAGTCCGGCGATCGCCTTCGGCGGCGCGCCGGCCGGCACGACCACTTTCGCTCGCGGCTTGCCGCCGAATTCCGACACGAAGCGCTCGACATGAATGCGGTCGGCGGCGATGCCGATCTCGCGGCAGGTCGCCTCGATCGTCTCGCTCATCGCGGCCGGGCCGCAGACGAAGACATGATCGACCGTCGCGGCCGGCACCAGCGAGCGCAGCAGCACCCGCACCTTCTCGCCGTCGAGCCGGCCGTGCAGGATCGGGATGTCCTGCTCCTCGCCCGAGATGACGTGGAACACCGACAGCCGCTGCATGAAGCGGTCCTTCAGCTCCTCCAGCGCCTCCCGGAACAACATGCCCTCGGTGGAGCGGTTGCCGTAGAACAGGAAGAAGCGGCTGTCCGGCTCGCGCGCCAGCACGCCCTTGATGATCGAGAGGATCGGCGTGATGCCGCTGCCGGCGGCGAAGCCGACATAGGTCCGCGCCTCGCCGGGCGCATGCGCGACGCCGAAACGGCCGGTCGGCGTCATCACGTCGAGCTCGTCGCCGGCCTTCAGCTCGTCGGCGGCCCAGTTCGAGAAGGCGCCGCCATCGACCTTCTTCACCGCGATGCGCAATTCGCCGTCGTCGGGGCCGGAGCAGATCGAGTAGGAACGGCGGACTTCCTCGCCGTCCATCGTGGTGCGCAGCGTCAGATACTGGCCCGGCGTGAAGCGGTAGTCGTCTTGCAGATCGTCAGGGATCGCAAAGGTCATCGAGATGGCATCCGACGCCTCGCGGCGCAGATCGCTGACGGACAGACGGTGGAATCGCGGGGTCGACATGGTCAATGACACTTGAAGTAGTCGAAGGGTTCACGGCAGCACTTGCAACGCCACAGCGCCTTGCAGGAGGTCGAGCCGAATTCTGACAGCAGTTCGGTATCGCCTGATCCGCATTGCGGGCACGCCACCCGCTGCTCGCCGAACAGCGCGCGGCGGGAGGAGCCCGGCAGCGGCGGCGCGATGCCATACTCCTTCAGCTTGCGGCGGCCGTCCTCGCTCATCCAGTCGGTGGTCCAGGCCGGCGACAGCACGGTGCGGACCTTCGGCTGATGAATGCCCTCGCGTTCCAGCGCAAGCTCGATCTCGAGCGCGATCATGTTCATCGCGGGACAGCCGGAATAGGTCGGCGTGATCGCGACCTCGACATGGCCGTCGTGGACCGCGACATCGCGCAGCACGCCGAGATCAGCGATCGTCAGCACCGGGATTTCGGGATCGACCACCTGCGCAGCCGCGCTCCAGGCGCGCCGGCGCAGATCGGCATCGCTGAGCGCAGCCGTCACCATGTTGCCCCCGGGAAGGTCCGCTGCATCGACTGCAGCTCGCTGAGGAGATGGCCGAGATGCTCGCTGTGGCTGCCGCTGCGGCCGCCCTGCTGCATCCAGTTGCCCGATGGCAGCGCCAGCGTCGCCTCGTTGACGATGCCGGTGACCGTCTTCAGCCAGCGCGACTTGAGCGCCGCTGGATCGATCGCGATGCCGGCATCGATCAAGCTGCGCTCGCTGTCGTCGACCGCGAACATCTCGCCGGTATAGGCCCAGAGATCGTCGATCGCATCCTGCGCGCGGTGGTGGCTCTCCTCGGTGCCGTCGCCGAGGCGGACGATCCATTCCGACGAATGCCGCAAATGATAGGCGCTCTCCTTCTCCGACTTCGCCGCGATCGCAGCGAGCGTCGGATCGGAGGAGGCCATCATCGCGCGCCAGTAGAGATCGGCGAATGCCGCGTAGAAGAACTGCCGCACCATGGTGCGGGCAAAGTCGCCGTTCGGCTGCTCGACCAGCAGCAGATTGCGGTACTGCCTGACGTCGCGCAGATAGGCGAACTTGTCTTCGTCGTTATCCTTGCCTTCGACCTTGGCCGCGTAGGTGTAGAGCTCGCGGGCCTGGCCGAGCAGGTCGAGACCCATATTGGCGAGCGCCATGTCCTCTTCCAGCGCGGGCGCATGGCCGCACCATTCGGACAGCCGATGACCGAGGATCAGCGCGTCGTCGGCGCGGCGCAGCGCATAGAGCACCAGCGGCGTTTCTGAGACTGCGATATTGGCGGTTGCCATGTTCTCTATTCCACCTGCATCCACTTGCTCGACGTCATCCTGAGGAGCCTGCACAGCAGGCGTCTCGAAGGATGGCCGCGGTTACGATCGGGGCGTCATGGTTCTCCTGGCGATGCGAAACGTCGTCCAGCCATGACGGGTGAAAGTCACATATGCCCGACTTCGTCGGGGACGTCGTAGAAGGTTGGGTGACGGTAGATCTTGGATTCCGCCGGCTCGAACATCATGCCCTTCTCGGACGGGTCGGACGCGGTGATCGCGTTCGAGGGCACCACCCAGATCGACAAGCCCTCGCCGCGGCGGGTGTAGATGTCGCGCGCGGCCTGCAGCGCCAGCGTCGAGTCCGCCGCATGCAGCGAGCCGACATGCTTGTGCGCAAGGCCATTGCGGCTGCGGATGAAGACTTCCCAGAGCGGAACGTTCGGCGTGGCCATCTCTAGCGCTCCCTCTATTCTGCGGCTTGCGCGAGCTGGCGGCTCTTGCGCTTCTCGGCATAGGCCATCGCGGCCTCGCGTACCCAGGCGCCTTCCTCATGCGCCTTGCGGCGCGCGGCGAGGCGATCGCGGTTGCAGGGGCCGTTGCCGGCGAGCACCTGCTTGAACTCGTCCCAGTCGATCGGGCTGTGCACCCAATTGCCGTTCTCGTTCTGCTTCATGCCGGGATCAGGAATCGTGAGCCCGAGAAACTCGGCCTGCGGCACGGTGGCGTCGATGAATTTCTGGCGCAGCTCGTCGTTGGAGAAGCGCTTGATCTTCCACTTGGTCGAGGTGTCGCTGTGCTGACTGACCTGGTCCGCCGGGCCGAACATCATCAGCACCGGCCACCACCAGCGATCGAGCGCGTTCTGCGCCATCGCCTTCTGTTCCGCGGTGCCGCGGCACAGCGTCACCATGATCTCGAAACCCTGGCGCTGGTGGAACGACTCTTCCTTGCAGACGCGGATCATGGCGCGCGCATAGGGGCCGTAGGAGCAGCGGCACAACGGGATCTGGTTCATGATCGCGGCGCCGTCGACCAGCCAGCCGATGGTGCCGATGTCGGCCCAGGTCAGGGTCGGATAATTGAAGATCGAGGAATATTTCGCCTTGCCCGAGAGCATCGCGTCGACGAGCTCCTCGCGCGAGGTGCCGAGCGTCTCGGCGGCGGCGTAGAGATAGAGCCCGTGACCGCATTCGTCCTGCACCTTGGCGAGCAGCGCGGCCTTGCGGCGCAGCGACGGCGCACGGGTGATCCAGTTGCCCTCGGGGAGCATGCCGACGATTTCGGAATGGGCGTGCTGGGAAATCTGCCGGGTCAGCGTCTTGCGGTAAGCCGCCGGCATCCAGTCGTTCGGCTCGATGCGCTCGTCGGCATCGATACGGGCCTGGAACTGATTGGCACGGGCGACATCCTCGACGGCGCGATCGTCGCCGTCGGATGAGTTTAGCGCCTGCGTATACATGGCCAACCTCCCAGTGTGTTGTTGGGAAGGAATATATAACACAAATTTCTAAATGCAATATATTTCTGTAATATGTTCAGACGCCCTCGAAGCGACGCGCCACGGCCCCGTTGGGCTTCGGCAGCGGCCCGTCCTCGTTGGTTGCACGGTCGTCAAGCCATTGTTCCGACGGCGAAAGCAACCCGCGATAGATCTCACCGCAGAGTTTCCGGGCTGCCCGGCCCGGCCAATCCTTCGGCAACAACTGATACGGCAACAGCGGATCGCGCAGCACGACCCGGCGGTAGTGATGGATCAGCAGAATGCGTGCGGTGAAGGCGTCGGCGTCGCTCAGCTTCTCGCCTCTGACGATCCAGCCGTGCAGCGGCTCGAACGTCTTCATGAACTTCAGATAGGCGTCCGCGGTCCGATCGAGCGGCCAGCTCTCGCTGAGCAACCTGCGCCCGCTGTCATCCTCCGCGGAGACTTCCAGACGGATCGCGCGCGATGCCTCGCCGGGGATAGGCACGCCCGACGGCGCAACCCATACGCCGGGCAGCGGGCTGCCAAAGCCGGCATTCTTCAACGCCTCGCGCGCGGCATCGCGATCCTCGGCATTGCCGATCAACAGCAGCTCGAAGCGGCCGGTCCAGTCCGACGGCGGCGGATCGTAGATGTGCCTGGTCGCGGTGTCGAAGGTCTGCCGCCCCTTCGCATTCAAGCGATAAAAACTGTTGCGGCCGACCTTGCTGCGCTCGAGCCAGCCATCGGCGGCGAGCCGCGACATCGCGGTGCGCACCACATTGCCGTCGATGTCGAGCGACTTGAAGAATTCGAGCAGCGTGCCGAGCCAAACCGAGCCGCCGCGCGGCACGATGGAATCGCCGAACACGGTGATGATGATCGAGCCCGTGCGTGACGGCTCGCGCTTCAGCTGATCGACGATGCGGGCAAGCGGCTGTGGCATGCGCAACGCATAGCGCGTTTTATCGATTCACGACAATGCGGGCGCTCTCGCTTCTGCCTCTCCCCGCAAGCGGGGCGAGGTGAACAGAGATCTTCGCAACGCCTATCGATTGGGATCCGGATAGACCAAGCTGCGCCAGCCGCTGCGATCGAACGGCGCCCACTCGCTGTCCTTCTGCGCGAGGCGATCGGCGACCGCATAGACCACGGCCGGATGATGGCCCATGCCGCAATGGCTGCTCTCGACCTCGATGCTGTCGGTCATTGACGAGGCCTGCTCACGGCAACCCTGCCAGGCGCAGACGCCGTCGGTGCGGCTGAAGATCGCGGTGGTCGGCACCGGCGGTGCGCTGGCGAGCGAGCCGCCGAAACGCTGGTCCTCTTCGTCGGCACGGCGCCCGCTGGCCATCTCGTAGACGCGCCAGGCATTGGTCGACTTCGGGCCGGCGGCAAACGGGCTGCCGAGGGTGATCACCTGGCGCACGCGCTCCGGCATCATCTTGGCGAGCTGGCGCGCATAGAGACCACCGAGGCTCCAGCCGATCACCGAGACCTTGCTTCCGCTGGTCTCATTCATCTCCTGCAGCAGATCGACCATCCCGTCCTGCACGCCGGCGCGAAGCCCGAGGTTGCGGCCCTGGCGCCAGCCGCTGACGCCATAGCCCTTGCTCTTGAGGAAGTCGCGCAGCGGGCGCGTGGACATGTCGGAGGCAATCAGCCCGGGCAGCACCAGCACCGGATGCCCATCGCCGCGCGGCGCGAGGCTCAGCAGCGGCAACGCGCCAAGAAAGGCACCGAGCTCGTGAATGGCGCGGCCTTCCAGAAACATCAATGTCCTGGACGGCGGGCTTAGCGTCTGCGCAGCAATGGACATTTCAACTCCTCTTCGGCACGGCCTTTGACGTCTCGGCGGCCGGCAACGGATCAACAGGATGGGTCAGTAGAGTTGACGCAAACCCGGCGGAATCGTTCCGCAACGCAACAATCAATCTTGAAAAGTTAGGGAACCGATCACTTTCGCGCAAGCGGTCCACGTCACACTTGCAACAACTAAACTGATCTCCGTGCCCAATCGGTCACAGCAGCCGCAGCACATATTCGAGCGTGTAAAGCGCGAGCCCGGCAAGCCCGCCGATCAGCGAGCCGTTGAAGCGGATGTATTGCAGGTCCTTGCCGACATTGACCTCGATCAACGAGATCAGTTGCTCCATGTCCCAGCTCTTCATCTGGTCGGCGATGAAGGTCGAGACGCCGCTCTTCTGCTCGGCAACGACCGTGCGCAGAACCGCGACCAGGCCCTGGTTGATTTCGCCGCGCAGCTCGGCGTCGCCGTCCAGCGCGTCGCCGGCCTCGACGAGCATTCGCGCCAGCTGATGCTGCAGTACCTGCGACTCGCCCGAGGCGCTGCGCTCGATGAAATCCTTGACGTTGGCCCAGATCGTGCGCCCGAGATTGGCGAGCTCCGGCCGCGCCATCAGATCGCGCTTGAGACCGTCGATGCGATCGGCGAACGCCTTGTCGCTGCCGAGCCGGTCGACGAACGACAGCAGCATCCGGTCGAACTCGCCGCGGAACGGATGTTGCGGGTCGTTGCGCACTTCCTCGAAGAATTTCGTGGCCGAGGCGATGATCCGGTTCACCACGAACTTGTCGGCGCGATAGAGCCTCAACAGCGTCGGCATCTCCGCGCGGACCTTGTCGCGGATCACGGCCATGGTCTCCTGCTGCGTCAGCGTCTGGTGCAGCACGCGCAGGATGTCGTCGAGCAGGCCGCCATGCTTGCCCTCCTGCACGAAGCCGCGCAGCGCGCCGGCCGCAATCGGCGCAAGATCGATCGAAAGCACCTGCGTCGTGACGCGGCGGCTGATGAACTGCATCAGGCCCGAGCTCTCGGTCGCCGCAAACGCTTCGGGCAGCATCCGCAGCACGAAGCGGGCGAGATCCTCGGAACGTTTGCGGTCGCGCAGCCAGTCGGCGATGAAGCTGCCGAAATCGATCTCGCGCAGCTTGGCCTCGACCGGCCCGGATTCCAGGAAATTGTTCTCGATGAATTCGCCGAGCTTCTCGGCGATGCGTTCCTGATTGCTCTGGATGATCGCGGTGTGCGGAATCGGCAGCCCCAGCGGCCGCTTGAACAGGGCGACGACGGCATACCAATCGGCCAGCCCACCGATGGTCGCGGCCTCGGCAAATGCCGCAATGAAGCCGAAGGCGGGATGCACCGGCAGCAGCGCCTTCGCTGCGATGAAGATGATGAGGGTTGCCGCCAGCACGCCGGTCGCCAGCCACTTCACGCGCCGCAGCTCGGCCGCGCGTTCGGCATCGACGGGCGTTGCAATGAGGGCGGCGGGAAGGGTCATGGGGATAGAGCAAGCTTTCGCACTGGCCGCACACTAGCCGTCATCGCGAGCGAAGCGAAGCAATCCATTTCGCCGCTCGCGCAGAGGTGGATTGCTTCGTTTCGCTCCTCGCACTGACGGCAGGCGCGACGTCAACGATGTATGAGAAGCACCGCAAAAAAGAAGGCCCGCAAAATGGCGGGCCTTCGAAAAGGGCAGTGGTCAGCGCAAGCGCGATCAGGCGGTCTTGCTGTAGACCTTGGCGAAGTTGTCCTGCGCGGTCTTCGCACCGTCGGTGACGAGCTTGCCGAGATACTCGGTGGTGGCCTTCGCCCGCGAGACGAACAGTTCGCCACGCGCACGGACCAGGTCCGACTGGATCTGGGCGGCTTCGCTCAGCGACTTGGCGGAAGCGAGCTTGTCGATACCGGCGAAGAACGCCTCGGCGTCCTGGTAGAGCGCCTGCTGGATGTTGCGGCTGATCTTGGCGGCTTCGGTCACCGAACCGGCAACGGCGGTCTCGATCACGTTGGTCACCTTCTCGGAGCCGGCATACGCGTCGGCGGCGCGGGTCTTGGCGGCCTCGGCCTGCTTCTTCACGAACTCACGGGCGGCTTCCGGAACTTCCATGTTCTGGAGCTTGGTGAACGCCTCGGTGACGGGCGCGAAAGCATCCTTGACGTTGTTCAGCACGGAATTGGTTTCGGTGGTCATTGGGGTCTCTCCATCCTCACGTTTGAGCTATGGGCTCACCCCGTCCGGATTGGCCCGGGGCGAGGCTGTTGTGTCACAATTCATGGTGCGCCGCAACATCAATGTTGCAGCGCGATATCACGAGCCTGTGAAGAAGATGAATATCCGGCCGATTGCCTAAGGAACCAGCGATTTACGGTTGCTAATTACCGCCAACTGCCTCGGACACCCCGTATGCCTCCATCTGCGCCCGGACTTGCGCCACGTTGTGCCCGAGCACGACGATGTCGTGGGTCTTGCCCTCGACGTCGCGGACATGGTCGCGCAGCAGGGCCTCCGCCTTGAAGCCGAGGCTTTCGAACAGCGCGATCGCCGCCCGCTGGTCGACTGTCATCTGCACCGAGAACTTCTCCAGCCCGGCGCCGAGCGCGATGGCGAAAGTCTCCTGCGACAGCGCCCGGCCGACGCCCTGCCCGCGCACGTCGAGCGACACCACCATCCGGATCTCGCCGACATGCGGCGACCAGGAGTGCGGATCGCGCACCAGGGTGCCGCAGCCGACCACCTTGCCGTCCTTGATCGCGAGCAGGCTCGTGATATCGCCGCGCTCGATCTCGTTGATCCAGGCCGACAGCACCTTCGGCTGGCTGATGTTGCGCGGCAGGAACAGCAGATCGTGCGTCGGCAGCTGCTGCGCAAAGGCCAGCACCGCGGCCTCGTCGGCCCGCTTCATCAGGCGAAACTCGATGTCGCCCGCCTCGGTCTTGACGTGGCGCGGATAGGAACGTTGTTCGGTCATGTCGATCTCTTGCTCAACCAGGAGTCCAGTTTCGGCCACAGCCGCTTGATTGCATTGGCGCCGGCGACCAGCGAGACGTGACCGCCCTTCAGCATCACCTCCTCCTTGTCCTCGGAGCCGATCTTGGTGATCAGGTGCTTTGCCGCGTCATACGGCACGATGTGGTCGTGCTCGGCGACCGCGTGCAGGATCGGCACCTTGATGTCGGCGAGCTTGGCCGCGCGGCCGCCGACCGTCATAGTGTCGTTGTAGAGCTTGTTGTCCCACATCAGGTCCTTGGTGATGGCACGGAAATATTCGCCCGCCAGCGGCAGCGTGTCGGTCGCCCAGCGGTCGAACATCCGGTACGACTTGACGAACTCGTCGTTCCAGATGTTGTCCCAGAGCTGGATCTGGCCGACGACGCGCGCGGCCGGCCGCAACATGTCGAACGATTGCAGGATCAGTTCGGGCGGCATGTTGCCGGTGCTGTCGATCAGACGGTCGACGTCGAAATAGCGGCGGTCGGCGAAATTCGAGAACAGCTTCATCTCGCGAAAATCGATCGGCGTGGTGAAGCAGATCAAATTCTTCATCGGCCCGTCGTTGAAGATCGACCCATAAAGCAGCGACAATACGCCGCCGAAGCAATAGCCGATCACGGAGAGGTCCTTCTCACCGGAGTCCTGCTGCACGCGGCGGACCGATTCCGGAATGAAGTCGAGGACGTAGTCCTCCATCCGCAGCGATTTCTCCTCGGGCTTCGGCGCGGTCCAGTCCAGCATGTAGACGTCGAAGCCGCGCTTGAGCAGGAACTCGATGAAGCTCTGCCCGGGTACGAGGTCGAGGATGTAGCCGCGGTTGGTGGTCGCCATCACGATCAGGACCGGCACGCGATAGACCTCACTGGTCTGCGGCCGGTAGTGATAGAGGTTCATGGTGCCGCGCGAATACAGCACGTCCTTTGGCGTCGAGCCGAGCTCGGGGCCGGAGCTCGAGAAATACTCGACGCCCTTGATGCTGCGCTGGATCGCGCGCTGCACCTCGGACTGGACTCGCTCGGAGATCGAGGCGAAATCAAACCCGGTGGGAGCATTCATTTGCTGTCTCCCTCCGATGGCGGGCGCCTGGTGCGCGGCGGCCGTGGCGTTGCGCCGTAGCCGTCGTTCGGCGCCAGCGAATTGTGGTGCACCTGCTGCAGCAGCGTCTTGATCTCGTTGAGCTGGGTCTCCATCGACTGCAGGCGCTCGGCCATGCCGACGAGCTGGGCCCGGCTCGGCAGGTTCATCGCCAGCAGATATTTCTCCATCAGCTCGCCGAGCTGCTTCTGCGCGCCCGCCGCGGCGCTGCCGGCCTGATTCATCACCTTGGAGAATTCAGGCGAGGTCATCAACTGGTTGCCGAAGGAGTTGAACCCCTTCTCCATCTCGCCAATCATCGTCTGCCAGATCACGGCAGGGTCGTTGCCCTTGTCGGCCATGCGGCCCTCCTCCACGTCAATTCCGAGCGCTTGTCGCGCTTCCGTTTGTTTGTGCCATACGACACTGTTGCCGCTGATCGGTCAACAGTGCGGCGTCCGGCGACGTTGACGCTCTTCTGCGCTGCGTCAATCTATGGCAGCGTGGAGGTTCCTGACCGCGAATCCAGGAGAGGATGCCCGTGACCACGACCGCCCATCAGCCGCCGCAGCTCGCCCGCGCCAACGGCATCGACATCTGCTACGAGATTTTTGGCGATGCGAATGCGAAGCCGCTGCTTCTGATCATGGGCCTCGGCGCCCAGATGATCCATTGGGACGACGAATTCTGCTGCCGGCTTGCTGCGCGCGGGTTTCGCGTGATCCGGTTCGACAACAGGGATATCGGCAAATCCTCCCGGATGAGCGGCGGCAACCGGCTGACCGCGCTGGAGCTGCTGAAGCTGCGCTTCCTGAAGATTCCGGTCGCAGCGCCCTACCGGCTGGCCGACATGGCGCGGGACACGATCGGTCTGATGGACACGCTCGGCATCCGCACCGCGCATCTGGTCGGCGCGTCGATGGGCGGCATGATCGCGCAGGAGGTTGCGATCACCTTTCCCGAGCGCGTGCGCTCGCTGACCTCGATCATGTCGACCACGGGCAATCCAAAGGTGCCGGGACCGACCCGCGCGGCGACCGCGGTGCTGATGGCGCCGCCGCCGAAGAGCAAGGAGGAGTACTTCGTGCGTTTCGGCCAGACCTGGAAGGTGCTGCGCAACGGCTCGTTCCCTGAGGATGAGGCACTGGACCCGGAACGTGCGCGGCGCAGCTTTGAGCGCGGCCTCAATCCGGAAGGCGTCGGCCGCCAGCTCCGCGCCATCCTCGCCTCCGGCAGCCGCAAGGAGCGTCTGGGCAGCGTCAAGGCGCCGACGCTGGTGATCCACGGCACCGTCGATCCGCTGGTGCATCCCGAAGGCGGCAAGGACACTGCGGTCTCGATTCCGGGCGCAAAGCTCCTGATGATCGAGGGCATGGGCCATGCGCTGCCGATCCCGATGTGGCCGCAGATCATCGACGCCATCGACAAGCACGCGCATGGGGCGGCGGTGAAGGCGGCGTGAGGCTAGAGCGTTTTCAAGCGAAGTGGATACCGGTTCGCGTCAAGAAGACGCGTCAAAACAAGAATCCAGAGCCCCGTTCCGGTTCAATCGGAACGGAGCTCTGGTATCTCCCGGTAACCATGTGAGCCGGGAGTGCGTTCTTCCGGGCACGGCATGGAGGCTGTAGAGAGCGCAATGCACCGCGCAGATCGCGCGCCATTAGCCTCCGGGAGTCACCAGATGAAGACCATCCTCCGGCCGCGGACAGCCGTCGCCGCTCTCTTCCTCGCGCTCGCATCTTCCGCCGCGATGGCCGCCACCAGCGACGCGCAGCAGGAAGCCAACCGCAAGGCGGTGCTGGCCTTCTACGAGAAGGGGCTGAACCAGAAGGACGCCGACGCGGCGCTCGCCTATGTCGGCAACCGCTATGTGCAGCACAATCCCGGCGCGGCCGACGGTCCCGAAGGCTTCCGCAAGTTCATCGGCTTCCTGCGCGAGAAGTTTCCGAACTCGCACAGCGAGATCAAGCGTTCGTTCGTCGACGGCGACTACGTGATCCTGCACGTCCACGCGGTGCGCGAGCCCGGCACCCGCGGCAATGCGATCATCGACATCTTCAAGCTCGAGGACGGCAAGATCGTCGAGCATTGGGACGTGGTGCAGCCGGTTCCGGAGAATCCGGCGAATAACAACACGATGTTCTGAAAGTACCCACATGCCCCGGCCTTGCGCCGGACATGGCACACAGTCAGGTTCGCGAGCTCGCCGAGATGCCTGCTACTCCTTGACCGCGATCCAGATCACGTGGCGCACGCCGCGGCCACGGCCCGTGGCACGGATGGCGACTTCGTTGACCGCGAATCCGGCGTGGGACAGCGATTTCGGGAACTTGGCGTTCGGACCGGACGACCAGACGGCGAGCACGCCGCCGCGCCGCAGCGCCGTGTGGGCGATCTTGAGTCCAGAGATGTCATACAGTGCGTCATTGGCCTTGCGGGTCAGGCCTTCCGGGCCGTTATCGACATCGAGGAGAATGGCATCGTAGGTGCGCGGATTGCGCTCGATCACATCGGCGACATCCATCTCCTGGATGCTGACGCGCGGATCGTTCAGGCTGTCGCCGAAGATCTCGGCCATCGGGCCCCTCGCCCAGGCGACCACGGCCGGCACCAACTCGGCCACCACGATCTGCGCCTCGGGTCCAAGCACGGTGAGCGCCGCCCGCAGCGTGAAGCCCATGCCGAGGCCGCCGATCAGAAAACGCGGCCGTTCGACCTTATCGATCTTCTTCGCCGCGAGTGTCGCCAGCGCGGCTTCCGAGCCCGACAGGCGGCTGTTCATCAGCTCATTGGTGCCGAGCATGATCGAGAATTCGCGGCCTCGCCGCATCAGACGCAGTTCACCCTCAGTGCCGGGAATGCGCGCGGTCTCGATCTTCTCCCATGGAATCATGGGATGGCTTGTAACATGGCCGGCACCTTTGCCGAAGGCAGGCTAGCCGCCGGCCCAGACGTCGAGCACGTAGCGGTTCCTGGTTCCCATGTCCTCGATCCAGCGCGCGGTGGCGCCAGTGTCGGCACCGGTGCGGTCGCGATAGATCGACATCAACGTCGCCTTGACGTCGGGCTCCATCTTGCCGCCATCGCCGCAGACATAGACGATCGCGCCCTGCTCGATCAGTTCCCAGACCCGATCCTTCTGCGCGGCGACGAGATGCTGCACGTAGGTCTTGGGCCCGTCGGCGCGCGAGAAGGCGGTGTAGAGTTCACTGATGCCACCGGCTGCGAACGCCTTCAGCTCATCCGCATAGATGAAATCCTGCTCCGGATGCCGGCAGCCGAAGAACAGCATCGCGGGGCCCAGCGTCGCGCCTTTTGCCTTGCGCGCGGCGCGCTCCTGCAGAAAGCCGCGGAACGGTGCGAGCCCGGTTCCCGGCCCGATCATGATAATCGGCACGGCGTTGTCGTCGGGCAGGCGGAAACCGGCCTTGGTCTCCTTGATCGTGGCATGGATGGTGTCGCCCGCCCGGCGGCGCGCCAGATAGTTCGAGCAGACGCCCTTGTATGTGCCGCGGCCCGAGCTTGCAGGCGCTTCCACCACGCCGACGGTGACGCTGCAGCGCAGCGCATCGCCTGCAGGAGACGACGAGATCGAGTAATAGCGCGGCGCCAGCAGCGACAGCATTTCAAGGTAGAGGTGGAACGGCAGCTCGCAGGCCGGATATTCCTCGAGCAGATCGAACACCGATTTGCGCCTGGCCAGCACGTCGGTGCGATAGCGCTCGGCCGCAGCATCGTCGTCGCCGACATAGGCCATAAGCTTCGGCTTGGTCACCGGGCAGCGGGTGTGCTCGGCCATGATCTGGATCTGCTTGCGGGTTGCAACCTGCTGCAGCTCGACGAACTCGGTGAGCAGCCGGCCGACCGACACGGCGTTGCCGACCGGCAGCTGCGCGCGGCGGCCTTCCGAGACCTGCAGGCGGATCTGGTCGGCCGGCAGGAAGCCGAACCGGCGCGCAACGGAATCGACCAATGTAGGATCGTTGCGCGGCACCACGCTGAGATGATCGCCGACGCGATATCCGAGACTGGCCGGCAGCTCGACCTCGATATGGCGGGTCGAGCGCTCCGACGGATGGGCGCCTTCCCTGGTCTGCAGCTCGTTGTTGGCAAGCACCTTCATCGGCACCGCGCCGCCCTGCGTCACGATGGTGTTGACCGCGCCCTGCGCCACCGGCTCGATCGCGTAGAGCGGCTCGTCCTCGGCGGTGCGGGTGAAATTCCAGTCGATGCCGAATTCCTTGGTCGCGACCTTCGCGGCCTCCGGGAACCATTTCTGGAACTGGCCGTCGAGATCGCTGCGCGCATCGCCCTCGCCGCGCGGATAGACCGCGCGGGCGCCGTGCTTGGTCAGCTGCTCGTCGATGAAGCGCGGCACCGACTGATAGGTCGCCGCCCAATCGCTGTTGCCGCAGCCGAACACAGCATAGCGCACCTTGGCGAAGGCGTCCTTCGGCAGGTCGCTTTCGAGCCATTTGACGAATTGCGTCGCATTGTCGGGCGCCGCGCCATTGTAGGAGGCGCAGATGATCAGGACGCCGCCCTCCTCCGGCAGCTTGCCGACATAGTCGTCCAGCGGGCCAAGCCGGGTGGCAAAACCATTGATCTCGGACAGATCGGCCATGCGGGTCGCCAGCTCCTCGGCCGAGCCGAGGTTGGAGCCGTAGAGCACCAGCATCGGCGTGTTGTGGCCGGGGCGCGTGGTCGGCGCGCGCGGTGCCTTCGGCGCGGCCGCAACGGCGCCGGTGCTGCCGGCGAACGCGCCGCGATCCCTGTCGTCGCGCGGCCGCACCTTGATCCTGAAGCCGTCGGGCTTGACGGTCAGCGTCTCCTTTAGGTGCATCTGGTAGCGATGCACGTCGAGCAGCCTGAAGCGTTGCAGGATCATGCCGATCGCGAGCGCCGCCTCGTGCATGGCAAAGCCGCGGCCGATGCAGGCGCGCTGGCCGTTGCCGAACGGCTTCCAGGCGTTGATCGGGCGCTTGGCCTCCGCCTCGCGGCTGAAATTCTCGGGATCGAACACGTCGGGGTTCGGGCCCCAGACGGAGGGATCGCGATGCAGCGCCATCACCAAGATGGTGATGAAGGTGTTCTTCTTGAGCTTGTACTTGCCGCCGATCGTCTCGTCGTTGAGCGGCGCGATGCCATAGGCCGGCGCCGGCGGCCACAGCCGCAGCGCTTCCTTCAGGCATTGGGTGATATAGGTGAGCTGCGTCACCTGCTGATAGGTCGGTCTCGCGTTGACGTCGGGACCAAGGACGCGATCGACCTCCTCATAGGCCTTCTTCAGCACCTCGGGATGCTTCAACAGCGCATAGATCGTGCACGACAGCAGGCCAGAGGTGGTCTCGTGGCCGGCAATCAGGAACGTGTTGATCTGGTAGCGGATGTTGACGTCGTCGAGCTGCTCGCCGGTGGCGCGATCGACGCCGGTCATCATCGCGGCCAGCATGTCCTTCTTGTCGCTGGTCACGTCGGTATTGCCGCGACGTTCGGCGATGATCTCGTCGACCATCTTGTTCATGAAGGCGACGTCGTCGGCCAGCGTCTTCCGCCGCTTCTGCATCCAAAGACCCTCGAGCGGCAGGCCGCGGGTCATCATGATGGTCTCGAGCGAGCGCACCAGCGATTCCACGAAGGGGTGGTAATCGCGACGGTAGAACGAATTGAAGCGGTAGTCGAAGCCGCACAGCCCGATGGTGTCGAGGGTCAGCGCCGTCATGTCGTGGACGACCTCGATCTCCTCGTCGGCGTTGAGGCGCTCCCATTTCTTGACCAACTGCTCGGCGATATCGACCATGCTCGGGTGATACGACTGCATGGCGCGGTTGCCGAACGGCTGCATCAGGATGTTGTGCGCCTTGCTCCAGTTCGGCTCCTTGGTGTCGGCGGTGAACAGCCCGTCGCCGCCGACCGCACGCACCCGACGCAGCGAGCCGCGCACCGCCTTGTCGAAGCGCTTTTCGTCGGAGAGCTCGTCGACCAGATCGTGACCGGAGACGATCACGATCGGCGCACCCATCATGTCGAGCCAGAAGATCGGCCCGAGCTCCTTGGAGAGCTTCACCAGATGCTGCACCGGCGCGGTCGAATCCAGCGACAGCATGTTGCCGACCACCGGCTTCGTCGGCGGATGCGGAATCGGACTCAGTCTGTTCCCGGACGCCATCTTCGAAGTGCCCCCTCACTACGTCGTCATCCTGAGGAGCGCGCACCGCGCGCGTCTCGGAGGATGGCCGCTTGCTCCAGTCCCTCTCATCCTTCGAGGCGCGCCGAAGCCGGCGCGCACCTCAGGATGACGCCTAGCCGAATCTTCGCCTACGCCACTCAATCAGCTTGGCGCTGACCTCGTCCGGCTTTTCCTGCTGCGTCCAATGGCCGCTGTCTCGGACCAGATACTTTTCGAGGTCCGGTACCAGCTTCTCCATGCCGTCGGCGGCCGAGGGCGGCAGCACCGCATCGTTCTCGGCCATGATCATCAGCGACGGCACGCGCACGTGATGGTCGAGCCCCGCCGAGCGTTCCCAGTTGCGGGTGAAGTTGCGATACCAGTTGATACCGCCGGTGAACCCGGTCTTGCTGAAGGTGTCGACGAACACCTTCTTCTCCTCCGCCGACAGGATCGGCGTCCGCGGATCGTGCTTGGCGTCGTAGTTCGCGATCATCTGCGGGAACGCCAGGTTGAGCCGCGCCGAGGCGCCGACGCCGGCGATCGGCTGCTCCTCCGGCGTGCCCGGCGGGCGCGCCGCCGGCTTGCGCATGAAAGCGTCGAAGGTCTGCTCCACGCGGCTGCCGAAGATCCGGTCGGGCTCGCGCGCCGGATCCTGGAACTGGACGATGTACATCTGGTCGCCGAAACGCTGGCGGAACAGCGCGATCGGGTCCATCGGCGCGCGGTCCCAATGCGGCGTGTTGACGCCAACGACGCCGGCGACCCGCGACGGATGCCTGAGCGGCATCTGCCAGACGACAAAGCCACCCCAGTCGTGACCGACGAAGATCGCCTTGTCGATCTTGAGATGGTCGAGCAGGCCGACCAGGTCGCCCGTCAGGTGCTCCATGTCGTAGGCCTCAACCGGCTCCGGCCGGTCGGTCGCGCCATAGCCGCGCTGATCCGGGGCGATCACCCGGATGCCGGCCTCGCCCAGCGCCTTGATCTGATGGCGCCAGGAGAATGCCAGTTCAGGCCAGCCGTGGCACAGCACCACGGGCGGCGCGTCGGTCCTGGGGCCAGCTTCGTAAAACCCCATGCGGATGCCGTTTGTCTCGGCGAACTGCAGCGATGGCATATCGATCATTGACAGGATTCCTATTCGGCCGCGCCCTTGATGTCGGCAGGCGGCGGCGCGAACGCCGCCTCAAGTGCATCGAATTCGAGCGGCAGCATGTCGCACATCACCTGCACATGGGGGATGATGTTGGCACCGACGATGAAACCGAAATCGAGCTGATCGCGGTAGCTCTGCACGGTGATGTTGAGTGCGATCCCGTGGGTCGAGATCGAGACCGGGAAGATGTGCAGCAGTTCCGCGCCAGCCGCGTACAGCGTCTGCCGCGGACCCGGCACGTTCGACACCGTGATGTTGGTGGCCGGCGGCAGCACATTGGACAGGTCGGATCGGCTGTAGAGCAGCGCCATGACCTGCACCAGGATCGGCGCGCCGAGCAGCGAGATATTGGAAACCTGCGGCACCAGGGCGCGCAGCGGATGCGACATCTCCTTGGACTTGGTGGACTGCGCGATGATGGTCTCCAGCCGCTTCTTCGGGTCCTCGACGTCGGTCGCGATCGAGCAAATCATGCCGAACACCTGGTTGTTGGATTCGGCGTTGCCTTCCTCGCGCAGCGAGATCGGCACGCCTGCCGTCAGCGACTTGTTCGGCAGCGCGCCCTGGCTGATCAGATAGCGCCGCACCACGCCGGAGGCGAGCGCCAGCACGACGTCGTTGAGCTTGCCGCCCGAGGCTTTCGCCAGCGCCTTGGCGCGCGACAGCGAGATCGAGGTGCCGGCAAAGCTGCGCTCCGACGAGATCGCCTTGTTGAGGATGGTCGGCGGCGAGGACATCGCCTGCAGACTCTCGCGCGACCTGGGATCGGCGATCTTGGCGACGACGTCGGACAGGCTCTTGAGCACGGTCGGCATGGAGCCCGCGAACTTCACCGCGCTCTCGATCTGGAACATGGCATTGTCGAACAGGATCGAGCCGAGGTCGCTCTTGCCGGAGCGCGGCAGTTCCAGGCTCTTTTGCGCGGTGGCGGCCGCCTCGAACGGCTGGGTCCAGAGCTGCTGATAGGCGTCGATCAAATTGGCCGCGATGTCGCGCGGCTCCTGCGCGACCTTTTTCGCGCTCGGCGGATCGATCTGCCGCGGCACCGGCGTGAGGTCGTAGATCATGCTGGTGAGCGCCGCGCCGGCGCCGCCGTCGATGCAGGCGTGGTGCATCTTGGAATAGAGCCCGATCTCGTTGTCCTTCATGCCCTCGAAGACGTAGAACTCCCAGAGCGGGCGGGCGCGGTTCAACAGCTTGGCGTGCATCCAGCCGACGATGCGTTCCAGCGTCGCGCGGTCGTGCGGCGCAGGCAGGCTGGCGCGAAAGATGTGGCGGTCGATGTCGAACTGGTCGTCCTCGACCCAGGACGGGTGATCGATGTCGAGCGGCGCCTTCTGCAGGCGCGCCTTGAGGATCGGCGCGATGTGCAGCCGCGAGGCGATCATCGCCTTGAACTCCTCGAAGAAGTCGCCCTTGTAGCCGTCGGGCAGCCGGAAGATCGCCATGCTGCCGACATGCATCGGCATTTCCGGCGTTTCCAGATACAGAAACGATGCGTCCAGCGAGGACAGCTTTTTGGCGTCGCTCATGGTCTCCTCCCGAGAGCCAACTTACGCGGGCGCCTTGGCGGCGCTTCTCGTCGTCTGGTTAGGATAGTGCCTGTTCTGCCGGCCCATAGGCAATGGCAAAGGGGCCCGAGCGGTCAAAATGCCGGAACTCCCCTTCCGGCTGTGCCAGCCGGTCCGCGATCGCCCACAGCGCCGCGGGGTTGACGCCGAGGCCGAGATGGCTGGCGAGATGCACCTCGATGTTCTCCGCGCTCGCCGACGGCCGCACCCGTGAGGTCCGCCAGTTCACGATGCCGTCGGTGCGGGAATAGATCGAGGTTGCCGGCACCGGCATGTCGCCGGCGATCGCCACGCGAATCTCGGGAATATCGTCCACCCCCTCGCCGGACAGCAGCTCGTACAGCCGGGTCGCGTTGGTGGCGCGAATATCGTCGGCGAACGGGCTGCCCAGCGTGACGATGGAGCGCACCAGCTCAGGCATCTGCGACGCGAGGTCGCGCGCATAGACGCCGCCCAGGCTCCAGCCGATGATCGAGACCTTGCGCCCCGACGCCTCATGGACCCGCTTCAGCAGGTCGCGCAGCGCACTCCGCCTGCTGGAGATCCCGCCGAAATTGCGGCCCATGTTCCAGGCGTAGGCGTCATAGCCGAGCTCCTTCAGATAGCGCCGCATCGGCGCCATCGAAAGGTCGCTGGCGAGGAAGCCGGGCAGCGCCAGCACCGGATGACCGTCGCCCTTCGGCGCCTGCATCAGCAGGGGCGACAGCAGCAGGCTCGAATTCAGCTCGAGCACGCCGCGCGCTTCCGCCAGCATCAGGAACAGGCTGGGCGGACGCAACCGGCGTTCGGCCCCATCGACGCTCCCTTTCGCGGCCGCCACTATTTCTTGTCCTTCTTGCCCGCGCCGCCGCCGAAGCCGGCCATCGCCACGAACATGTCCTGGAAGCGCTCGGCGAGCTTGGGATCGAAGGTGAACCAGCTTTGCAGCAACGCTTCCGGCGAAACCTTCTCGATGTTCGACAGCATCTGCTGTTGCAGCCTGTCCATCACCGCGTTCTGCATCGGTGCTACGTCCGGCAGGCCGAAGAACTGCCGCGCTTCAAGGGGCGTACAATCTATCTCGACGTTGACCTTCATATCCGCCTCCTCAAATGCGCCTGGCCCGCCTCAGTATCGCCGGGACGGGGTCGGTCACGCAAGCGAGCCGTACCTGCCCCGATGTATGGTCGGCCTCAATCATCCGTTATGGTCAACCAAACCGCTTGGAACGACGGCTCCAAACTGTTTGGAGCGACCGCTCCAAACCACTTGGCGGGACCGATATCAGCCGGCTCGCCGGCGATCATTCCGGTGATCGGCAAGCAGCACTCCGAAAGTCGAATGTCACGCGCCCGCACCAACCGCCTACTCTCCTATCGCGTTCATTGCGCTGCACCCGCGCGAACCGATTAACCCTTTGGCAAATCGCGCTTGCGCGGCCGGTAAACTCTGGCAACATGCATCAATAATACCAGCCGGACAAAGCAGCCGGCGGACAAAAACGGGGACGCTGGATCACATGTCGGTACGTTGGAGTTTGTTTGCGGCGACTGCCGTCGCGCTGGTCGCCCTTGCCTTGCCGGCATCGGCGCAAACACTGAAATATGCCAACCAGGGCGAGCTGAAGTCGCTGGATCCGTACACGCTAAAGGAAACCACGACGATCGCGCACCACGCCCACGTCTACGAAGGCCTCACCGCGCGCGACAAGGACCTCAAGATCATCCCGGCGCTGGCGGAAAGCTGGGAGACGCTGAACCCGACCAAATGGCGCTTCCATCTGCGCAAGGGCGTGAAATTCCACAATGGCGATCCTTTCACCGCCGACGACGTGCTGTTCTCCGCCGACCGCGTCCGCGCCAAGGGCTCCAATTTCCTCAGCAACGTCCCGGCCGACGCCAAGTTCACCAAGGTCGACGACTACACCGTCGACGTGACGCTGGACTCGCCCAATCCCATCCTGACCTCGCAGTGGGATAGCTGGTACATCATGGACAAGAAGTGGTGCGAGGAGAACAACGCCGTCGCACCGACGCCGGCCTCCGCGACCACGCCGAGCTACGCGGCGCTGCACGAGAACGGCACCGGTCCCTTCACGATCGAGAGCCACCAGCCCGGCGTGAAGACCGTGTTCAAGGCGTTTCCAGGCTATTGGCGCAAGCCCGAGCATAATCTCAAGGAGATCATCTTCACCCCGATCGGCTCCGACGCCACCCGCGTTGCGGCGCTGCTGTCGGGCGAAGTCGATGTCATCGAACCGGTTCCGCTGCAGGACATCCAGCGCGTCAATTCCAGCGGCGTCGCCACCGTCATGACCGCGCCGGAGATCCGCACCATCTTCATCGGCATGGACATGGCGCGCGATGAGCTGCTGTACTCCAACGTCAAGGGCAAGAATCCGTTCAAGGACATCAAGGTCCGCGAAGCTTTCTACAAGACGATCGACGTCGACCTGATCAAGACCCGCGTCATGCGCGGCATGTCGACGCCCTCGACGCTGATGATCGCGCCCGAACTCTATCCGCTGTCGAAGGAGTTCACCCGGCCGAAGCTCGATCCCGATGGCGCCAAGAAGCTCCTGGCCGAGGCGGGCTATCCGAACGGCTTCGAGGTCACGATGGATTGCCCGAACGACCGCTACGTCAACGACGCCGCAATCTGCCAGGCGGTGGTTGGCATGCTGGCCCGCATCGGCGTCAAGGTGAACCTGCTGGCGCAGCCGAAGGCACAGTATTTCGCCAAGGTGCTGAAGCCCGGCGGCTACCAGACCTCGTTGTTCATGCTGGGCTGGACGCCTGCGACCTCGGATTCCCACAACGTGCTGCACGATATCCTCGGTTGCCGTGACGATCCGAAGGACTCCACCCGGGGTGAAGCCAATCTCGGCGGCTACTGCAACAAGGAAGTCGACGCGCTCGCCGACAAGGTCCTGGTCGAGACTGACACTGCGAAGCGCGACCAGTTGATCAAGCAAGCCTACGAGATCGTCATCAAGGATTACGGCTACATTCCGCTGCATCAGCAACCGCTGGTGTGGGGCGTGTCGAAAAAGGTCAAATTGACCCAGCGCGCGGACAATCAGGTGTTGCTCTACTGGGCGACCAAGCAAGGTGAATAGTGGTTGCAGCGAATTGGGTCCCGGAAGCGCAGGCTTCCGGGACCTCTCGTTTTCCGGCCGCGCAAAGCCGCGCGCGCCAAACGTCAAAAGCAGTCAAAGGTAGAGATGCTCGCTTTCACTCTTCGCCGCGTGCTGCAGGCGATCGGCGTGATGCTCGCCGTAGGCGTCATTGCGTTCGCGATGTTCCGCTTCGCCGGCGATCCGGTGAGTCAGATCGTCTCGATCGATACCTCGGCCGCGCAGCGCGCTGAAATCCGGCGCTCACTCGGCCTTGACGATCCCGTGCTGGTGCAGTTCGGCCGCTACTTCATCAATGCGCTGCAATTCAAATTCGGCGTGTCCTACCAATTCCGCCTGCCGGTCTCATCGCTGCTGGCCGAACGGCTGCCGGCGACGCTGGAGCTTGCGATCTGCGCCACGGTGTTCGCCATGGTCGCCGGCATCCTGATGGGGGTCTACTCGGCGCTGCGCCGCGACACCGTGCTCGCCAAATTATTCCAGGCGGTATCGCTGATCGGCATTTCGCTGCCGACCTTCCTGATCGGCATCCTCCTGATCTATCTGTTCGCGGTGACGCTGGGCTGGCTGCCCTCCTTCGGCCGCGGCGAGGTGGTGAGGCTCGGCTGGTGGTCGACCGGGCTGCTCACCATCTCCGGCCTGAAGGCGCTGATCATGCCGGCGATCACGCTCGGATTGTTCCAGATGACCCTGATCATGCGGCTGGTGCGCGCCGAAATGCTGGAAGTGCTGCGGACCGACTATATCCGCTTCGCCCGCGCCCGCGGACTGACCACGCGCGCGATCCATTTCGGCCATGCGCTGAAGAACACCCTGGTTCCGGTGATCACGGTCGCCGGCCTGCAGTTTGGTTCGGTTATTGCTTTCTCGATCATCACCGAAACCGTGTTCCAATGGCCGGGCATGGGACTTCTGTTCGTGCAGGCCGTGCAAAACGTCGATATCCCGATCATGGCCGCGTATCTGTTGATGGTCTCGCTGATCTTCGTCACCATCAATCTCGTGGTCGACATCCTCTACACCGTGGTCGATCCGCGCTTGCGCTCGACCATCGGCCGCGCGGCGTGAGGGGGCAACCGATGTCCAACGCCGTCGTCCCCCATCGCTCCGAAGATCACCCGCAGGCACCCGCCGGCTGGTTCGGGTGCACGCTCGACAGTGACATCCTCTATTCGTTCCGCCGTTCCAGGCTGACGATGGTCGCCGCCGTGGTCACGCTATTGTTCTTCCTGCTGGCGATCTTTGCGTCATGGCTTGCGGTGCAGAACCCGTTCGATCCGGCGCAGCTGCAGCTGATCAACTCGCGGATCGCGCCGCTGTGGACCGCCGACGGCCAGAGTCCGTTCCTGCTCGGCACCGACGAGCAGGGCCGCGACGTGCTCTCGGCGATCCTCTACGGCCTGCGCATCTCGCTCGCGGTCGGCGTTGCCGGCGTGGTGTTCGCCGGCGCGCTCGGCATCGCCCTCGGGCTGGTCGCCGGATATTTCGGCGGCGTGGTCGACAGCGTGATCATGCGGATCGCCGACGTCCAGCTCACCTTCCCGGCGATCCTGATCGCGCTCCTGGTCAACGGCGTCGCCAAATCGCTGCTCGGCAACCGGCTCGACGAGATGAGCACGTTCGGCGTGCTGATCGTCGCGATCGGCCTCAGTTTCTGGGTGCAATATGCCCGCACCGTGCGCGGCTCGGTCATGGTCGAGAAGAACAAGGATTATGTGGCGGCGGCGCAGCTGATCGGCCTGCCGGCGCCGACGATCATGCTGCGGCACGTGCTGCCGAACACGATGGGCCCGATCCTGGTCATCGCCACCATCAACCTCGCACTCGCGATCATCACCGAGGCGACGCTGTCGTTCCTCGGCGCCGGCATGCCCGACACCATGCCCTCGCTCGGCACTCTGATCCGGATCGGCAACAACTATCTGTTCGCTGGCGAATGGTGGATCGTCGCCTTCCCGGGCATTGCGCTGGCGGGCCTGATCCTCTCCATCAACCTGCTCGGCGACTGGCTGCGCGACGCATTGAACCCAAGGCTCCGATGACCCAGCCTGTTCTCTCCGTGCGTAATCTCGAGGTGGAATTCGTCACCCGCCGTGCGACGCTGCGCGCCATCAACGGCGTGTCGTTCGACATCGCCAAGGGCGAGGTGCTCGGTGTGGTCGGCGAGTCCGGCGCCGGCAAATCGGTCACCGGCCTTGCGGTGATCGGGCTGATCGATCCGCCCGGCCGCATCTCCGGCGGCCAGATCGAGCTGTCGGGCACGCGGATCGACCATCTTCCGCCCGAAGAGATCCGCCGCGTCAGGGGCAAGCGGATCGGCATGATCTTCCAGGATCCGCTGACCAGCCTCAATCCGCTCTACCGGATCGGCGACCAGATCATCGAGACCATTCGCACCCACACCAATCTGAGCGAAAGCGCCGCGCGCCGGCGCGCCATCGATCTGCTCGCCGAGGTCGGCATCCCCGCGCCGGAGAAGCGCATCGACGGCTACCCGCACGAATTCTCCGGCGGCATGCGCCAGCGCGTCGTGATCGCGCTTGCGATCTGCGCCGAGCCCGAGCTGATCATCGCCGACGAGCCGACCACCGCGCTCGACGTCTCGGTGCAGGCGCAGATCATCGCGCTGATCAAGCGGCTCGGCCGCGACCACGGCACCGCCGTGATGCTGGTGACCCACGACATGGGCGTGATCGCCGAGACCTGCGACCGCGTCGCGGTGATGTATTCCGGCCGCATCGCGGAGATCGGCCCGGTGCAGGAGGTGGTGCGCAACCCGCTGCATCCTTACGCCAGGGGCTTGATGGGCGCGATCCCGACGCTCGCAGGGGAGGACAAGCGCCTGGTTCAGATCCCGGGCTCGATGCCGCGGCTGTCGGCAATTCCGCCCGGCTGCCCGTTCAATCCGCGCTGCGCGTTTGTGTTCGATCGCTGCCGCGTCGAACGCCCCGAGCCGATCCAGCAAGGCACCCAATCCGTCGCCTGCCATCTGTTCGAGCCGGCGAAGGAGACGGCGGCATGAGCGGGACTTTGATCGAGGTCAAGAACCTGCGCCGCGTCTTCGACGTCTCGAAGCCGTGGCTCAACCGCGTGATCGAGGGCGGTCATCTCGAATTCCTGAAGGCCGTCGACGGCGTCAGCTTCGACATCAAGCGCGGCGAGACGTTTGCGCTGGTCGGCGAATCCGGCTCCGGCAAGACCACGGTTGCACGCATGGTCGTCGGCCTGTTGCCGCCGAGCTCGGGCGAAGTCGTCATTGACGGCGTCTCGATGACCGATCCGCGGCAGGGCCAGGCACGCCGCCGCTTGCGCCGGCGCATCCAGATGGTTTTCCAGGACCCCTATGCCAGCCTCAATCCGCGCTACCGGGTCGCCGCCATCGTGGCCGAGCCGATCCGCGCCTTCGACCTGATCGCGGGCGAACGCGACATCAAGGCCCGGGTCGGCGAACTGCTTTCGCTGGTCGGCCTGCACCCCGACGACGGCCAGAAATTCCCGCACGAATTTTCCGGCGGCCAACGCCAGCGCATCGCGATCGCCCGCGCACTGGCGTCGGAAGCCGAGTTCATCGTCTGCGACGAGCCGACCTCGGCGCTCGACGTCTCGGTGCAGGCGCAGATCCTCAATCTGATGCGCGACCTGCAGGACAAGTTCGGCCTGACCTATCTCTTCATCAGCCACAATCTGGCGGTCGTCCGCCACATGGCGACCAGGATCGGCGTGATGTATCTCGGCCGCATCGTCGAGATCGCCGAGGGCCGGAAATTGTTCGAGAACCCGCGGATGCCCTACACCAAGATGCTGCTCGGCGCGGTTCCGGACCTTGCGATGTCCGGCCGCCAGCGCATCCCGGTCAAGGGCGAGATCCCCAACCCGATCGATCCGCCGCGGGGCTGCTCGTTCAACCCGCGCTGTCCCCTTGCCTTCGATCTCTGCCGCGAGAAGGCGCCGGAACTGATCGACGGCGTCGCCTGCCACGCCGTCAACAGCCCTGCCGCCGCCGTTCCGGCATGATCACGCGGATGGGAGCGGCCATGTCCACCAAGCGGTTGGCATGCCAGCCCGCCTGTGATCAAGTGCGCGCGCCACAAGACCTAGCCGGAAGCGCAGCCCCATGAGCAACGTCAACCCCGATCCATTCACCACAAGGCCCGAGATCGAAGGCACCTTCGGCGTCGTCACCTCGACCCACTGGATCGCGACCGCGGTCGGCATGGCAGCGCTGGAGAAAGGCGGCAACGCCTTTGACGCCGGCGTTGCGGCGGCGTTCACGTTGCAGGTGGTCGAGCCGCATCTGAACGGCCCCGGCGGCGACGTCCCGCTCATCGTGCACGACGTCAAGCGCGGCAAAACCGAAGTGATCTGCGGACAGGGACCGGCGCCGGCGAAGGCGACGATCGCGCATTATCGCAGCGAAGGCCTCGAAATGGTGCCCGGCACCGGCCTGCTCGCGGCCTGTGTGCCCGGCACGTTCGAAACCTGGATGCTGCTGCTGCGCGACTACGGCACGATGAAGCTGCGCGACGTGCTGGAGCCGGCGATCGCCTATGCCCGCGACGGCCATCCGCTGGTCGAGCGCGCCTCGGCCACCATCAAGACCGTCGAGCAGCTGTTCCGGAAATACTGGCCCACGTCGGCCGAGGTCTACCTGCCTGATGGCGAGGTGCCGAAACCCGGCACCATCTTCACCAACAAGAAGCTCGCGGAGACCTACGCACGCATCCTGACCGAGGCGGAGAGCGCAGGCGGCGACCGCGTCGCGCAGATCGAGCGCGCGCGGCAGGCCTGGTCGAAGGGCTTCGTCGCCGAAGCGATCGACAGATTTTGCGGCACCCAGGAGGTGATGGACGTCTCCGGCTCGCCGCATCGCGGCGTGCTGTCGGCCGACGATATGGCGCGCTGGCAGCCGACCATCGAGGCGCCGCTGACCTACGATTACGGCCGCTACACCGTGCAGAAGTGCGGCGTCTGGAGTCAGGGTCCGGTGATGTTGCAGCAGCTCGCGCTGCTGAAGGGTTTTGAGCTCGACGGGCTCGATCCCGCGGGCCCCGACTTCATCCATCTGCAGATCGAAGCCGCCAAGCTTGCCTATGCCGATCGCGAGACGTTCTACGGCGATCCCAAGTTCGCCGACATCCCGATCGAAACGCTGCTGTCCGATGCCTACAACGACGAACGGCGCAAGCTGATCTCGAAAGACAAGGCGTCGCTCGATTTCCGCCCCGGCTCGGTCACAGGCTTCGGCGGCGTCGTGAAGCTGCGCCACGCCGAAGGGCATCGCGAGGCGGTCGGCGCCATGGGCGCGGGCGAACCGACGGTCGGCCGGTTCGGCGAGGTGCGCGGTGACACCGTGCATTTCGACATCATCGACAAGGCCGGCAACATGATCTCGGCGACGCCGTCCGGCGGCTGGCTGCAATCCTCGCCGGTGATTCCCGAGATCGGCTTCTGCCTCGGCAGCCGCGCCCAGATGTTCTGGCTGGAGGAGAACCACCCTGCCTCGCTGGCACCAGGCAAGCGGCCGCGCACCACGCTGTCGCCGACCATGGCGCTGCGCGACGGCGAGCCGTATCTCTCCTGGGGCTCGCCGGGCGGCGACCAGCAGGATCAGTGGATCACGCAGTTCTTCCTGCGCCATGTCCACGCCAAGCTCAATTTGCAGGAGGCGATCGACGCGCCGGCCTGGCACTCCGAGCATTTCCCGATCTCGTTCTGGCCGCGCACCTCGCGCCCCGGCGTGCTGGTGCTGGAGAATCGCGTGCCGAAGTCGACTATCGACGAGTTGAAGCGCCGCGGCCATGTGGTGGAGATTGGCCCCGATTGGTCGGAAGGCCGCCTCACCGCGGCCTCAAAGGTCGGCCCGCGCCGCCGCGCCGCCGCCAACCCGCGCGGCATGCAGGGTTACGCCGCGGGCCGTTAGAGGTTTGGGATGACCTGGTCGATCATCGCCCGCGACAGCGCCACCGGCCAGCTCGGCATCGCCGTCGCAACGCGGTTCTTCGCGGTCGGCGCCCTCGTGCCGCACATTGCACCGGGGATCGGCGCCATTGCGACGCAGGCGCTAGTCAATCCCTATTACGGCATCGACGGCCTCACGCTGCTGCGCGACGGCAAGAGCCCGCACGAGGCGATCACGGCGCTGCTCGCGCCCGACGGCGGCCGCGAGAGCCGGCAGGTGCATGTCATGGACAGCAAGGGCCGGATCGCCGCCCATTCGGGCAAGGATTGCATCGACTGGTTCGGTCATATCGCCGGCGACGGCTTCTCGATCGCCGGCAATATGCTGGCCGGGCCCGCCGTACTCGACGAGACCGCGCGCGTCTATGCCGCGAACGAGAAGCTGCCGTTCGCGGAGCGGCTGATCAAGGCGATGTTCGCCGGCGAAGCGGCCGGCGGCGACAAGCGCGGCAAGCAATCGGCGGCCCTTCTGATCCACGGAACCGAGCAATGGCCGTTGCTCGACCTGCGGGTCGACGACAACGCCGATCCCTTGCGCGAGCTGGAACGGCTGGAAGCGGTCAGCGGCGAACACTGGGTGCCGTTCCGGAGCTTCATGCCGACCCGCGACAACCCGGCCGGAATCAGCGACCGCGCCAAGATCGACGCCGGCATCGCAGCGGCATCGAACAGCCGCAAATGACCGCCGGTCCGCTGATCGAAATCGAGGGCCTGCGCGTCACCTTCCACGGCGACGACGGCCGCGTGACGCATGCCGTGGACAGCGTGGACCTTTCCGTCGCCAACGGCGCCACGCTCGGCCTGGTTGGCGAGTCCGGCTGCGGCAAGAGCGTGACCTCACTTGCGATCATGGGGCTGTTGCCGAAGCAGTCGGCCGCGGTCTCCGGCGCGATCCGCTTCGACGGCTTCGACCTGCTCGACGTGCCGGACGCGACCCTGCGCGACCTGCGCGGCAATCGCCTCGCGATGATCTTCCAGGAGCCGATGACCTCGCTCAACCCGAGCTTCACCATCGGCGACCAGATCGCCGAAACCATTTTGCGTCACCGTGGCGGTTCACGGCGCGCGGCGCGCGAGCGCACCATCGAGCTGCTGCGCCGCGTGCATATCTCCTCGCCCGAGAAGCGCATCGACGAGTTTCCGCACAAGCTCTCCGGCGGCATGCGCCAGCGCGTGATGATCGCGATGGCGCTGGCCTGCGATCCCCAGCTGCTGATCGCCGACGAACCGACCACCGCGCTCGACGTCACGTTGCAGGCCCAGATCCTCGATTTGATGCGCGAGCTGAAGGCCGCGAGCGGGGCGGCGATCATCCTGATCACCCACGATCTCGGCGTCGTCGCCGAGGTCTGCGACGAGGTCGCGGTGATGTATGCGGGCGAGATCGTCGAGCGCGCGCCGGTCGACGAGCTGTTTGCCAATCCGCAGCATCCCTACACGGTCGGCCTGCTCGGCTCGATCCCGCGGCTCGACCGCCGCACCAGCCATCTCGCCACCATCGAAGGCATGGTCCCGAACATGGCGAACCCGCCGGTGGGCTGCCGCTTTGCCGCGCGCTGTCCGTTCGTGGAAGATGCCTGCAACCGGTCGCCGCCGCCGCTCGCGCTGCTGAGCGCGACCCACGCCTCGCGCTGCATCCGCGCGCCCTTGGAGCGGCTGGTATCATGACTGCGCTGCTCGAGGTCGAAGGGCTGGTGAAGCATTTCGTCGCCGAGCGCTCGGTGTTCGGCCGGCCGACGGCTCATGTGAAGGCGGTCGACGGCGTCAGCTTCACGGTCGACGCCGGCAAGACGCTGGCGCTGGTCGGCGAATCCGGCTGCGGCAAATCCACCGTCAGCCGCCTGGTGCTGCGGCTGATCGAGCCGGACGCCGGACGTATCCACTTCGAAGGCCGCGACCTCGGCGCGCTCAATTCCGAGCAATTGCGCGCGTTCCGCCGCGACGCGCAGCTGATCTTCCAGGACCCCTACGCCTCGCTCAACCCGCGCATGACGGTGAGCCAGATCCTGACCGAGCCGCTGGCGCTGCACAATCTCGTGCCGGCGGCGCGCCGCCGTGAGCGGGTCGAGGAGCTGTTGCGCCTGGTCGGGCTCGAGCCGCGCTTCGCGCGCCGCTATCCGCATGAATTCTCCGGCGGCCAGCGCCAGCGCATCGCGATTGCGCGCGCCCTTGCGGTCGAGCCGAAGCTGATCATCTGCGACGAGCCGGTGTCGGCGCTCGACGTCTCGATCCGCTCGCAGATCCTGAATCTGCTGCGCGACCTGCAGGACCGGCTGAAGCTCGCCTACATCTTCGTCTCGCACGATCTCGCCGTGGTGAAGCACATCGCCGACCGCGTCGCCGTGATGAATCTCGGCACCATCGTCGAGACGGCCGAGGCGCAGGCGCTGTTCGCCGCGCCGCGCCATCCCTACAGCCGCGCGCTGTTGTCGGCGATCCCGGTGCCGAAGCCGCGCGCCAGGCGCAGCCGCATCGTGCTGGAGGGTGAGCTGCCGAGCGCGCTCAATCCGCCCTCCGGCTGTCGCTTCCATACCCGCTGTCCCTACGTGATCGCGCGCTGCCGCAGCGAAGTGCCGCAGTTGCGCGAAGATGGCACCGGATATGCAACGGCCTGTCACCGGACGGGCGAGCTGCCCGGCGCGGAGGCGATCGTGCCGTCCGATGGCGGGTTCTCGCCGACACTGGAAAAGCTGGTGGCTGCGTTCAATGCGACGGAAGCCTCGGGGCGGCCCGGGTTATTTCGTAGGGAACAAATGCGTAGGGAATTAAGGGGTAGGCGATGAGATTTTGGCGCTTGGCGATCCTGATGGCGGCCCTCGTGACCTGGTGCGGAACGAGCGCGCGTGCCGAGACCACACTTCGCATCGGGCTCGCCGAGGATCCCGACATCCTCGATCCTTCAATCGGACGCACCTATGTCGGCCGCATCGTCTTTTCGGCCTTCTGCGACAAGCTGTTCGACATTGACGAGAAGCTGAATATCGTTCCGCAACTCGCGCTGTCCTACGAGAACTCGGCTGACGGCAAGGAGATGACGATCAAGCTCCGTCCGGGCGTCAAGTTCCACGACGGTGCGCCGTTCGACGCCGAAGCCGCCAAATTCTCGCTGGAGCGCCATCTCACGCTGCCGACCTCGTTTCGCAAACCCGAACTGGCCGCGCTCGACCATGTCGACGTCGTCGATCCCCTGACCATCAAACTGGTACTCAAGACGCCCTACTCGCCGCTGATCGCCCAGTTGACCGACCGCGCCGGCATGATGGTCTCGCCGAAGGCGGTCAAGGAGGCGGGCGACAAATTCGGGCTGCATCCCGTCTGCGCCGGTCCCTACAAGTTCGTCGAACGCGTGCAGCAGGACCGCATGGTGTTCGAGAAATTTGCCGATTACTGGAACAAGGACAACGTCTTCATCGATCGCATCGTGTTCCTTCCTATCGTCGACGCCACGGTGCGGCTCGCCAATCTGAAATCCGGCGGGCTCGATCTGATCGAGCGCGTGCTCGCCACCGACATCAAGGACGTCCGCGCCGACAAGCGGCTTGTGCTGTCGACCGCGCCCGAACTCGGCTATCTCGGCCTCACCATCAACATCGGCAACGACAAGAGCAAGGGGCCACTCAGCCAGTCGGAAAAGGTGCGCCAGGCGCTCGACCTGTCGATTGACCGCGAGGCGCTGAATCAGGTCGTCTTCAACGGAGAGTTCACGCCCGGCAATCAATGGGTCAGCCCGACGCATCCCTACTATCAGAAAGCTTTTCCGGTTCGGGGACGCGACGTTGCCAAGGCCAAGGCGCTGCTGAAGGAGGCCGGTGTCACGTTGCCTGTCGCCATCGACTACATGGTCCCCAAAGGGGCCGAGAACGAAGCCGTGGCCCAGGTCGTGCAGTCGATGGCGGCCGAAGCGGGCTTCGACATCAAGATCCGCGTGGTCGAATTTGCGACGACTTTCAAGCAGGCCCAGGCCGGCGAATTTCAGGTGTTTCAGATCAACTGGAGCGGCCGGATCGATCCCGACGGCAATTCCTATGTCTTCCTGCACACCAAGGCGCCGCAGAACGACGGCGGCTATTCCAACGCGGAAGCCGACAAGTTGATGGAAGATGCGCGGCTGATCAACGATCCCGCCCAGCGCAAGGCGATCTACGAGAAGATGACCAGGATCGTGCTCAATGACGAGCCCATCATCTACATCTATCACCGCACGCTTTTGATCGCGCACACCGCCAAGGTCGAGGGTTATCGGCAGATGCCGGATGGATTGGTGCGCGTGGTCGGGCTGAAATTGAAATGATCGCGACAGCGCTGGGCATGCGGGGCCGACCATGCTGAACTTCCTCGCCAAGCGGCTGGTTCAACTGGTCCCGACGCTGTTCTTCGTCTCGCTCCTGATCTTCTCGCTGCAACATTTGCTGCCCGGCGATCCGGCACTCGTGATGGCCGGCGAGGAGCGCGATCCGGCCGTGATCGAACAGATCCGGCAGCAATACCACCTGGATCAACCGATCCCGGTGCAATACGCCTATTGGGTCAAGGGCGTGCTCATGGGCGACCTCGGCGAATCCCTGCGCAACAAGATGCCGGTGTCGAGCCTGATCGCGCAGAAGCTGCCGGTTACGATGCAGATCGCCGGCATGGCGATCGTGGTCGCCTTCCTGATCGGCATTCCCGCCGGCATCATCTCGGCGGTGAAGAAAGGCACCGCCTGGGATTACGGCGCCAATCTGTTCGCGCTGTGGGGCATCTCGACGCCGAATTTCTGGCTCGGCATCATGCTGATCTTCCTGTTCTCCGTCGAACTTGGCTGGCTGCCGGCCTCCGGCTACGTGCCGCTCAGCGAAAACTGGCGCGCGAGCCTCGCCGCATCCGTCATGCCGGCCTTCGTGCTCGGCAATGCGATCGCCGCGATCCTGATGCGGCACACCCGAAGCGCGATGCTGCAGGTGCTCGATAGCGACTATGTCCGCACCGCGCGCGCCAAGGGCCTGTCCGAGCGCACGGTGATCCTCAAGCATGCGATGCGCAACGCGCTGACGCCGATCATCACACTCGGCGCGCTCGAGCTCGGCACGCTGCTGTCGGGTGCGGTCCTCACCGAGCAGATCTTCTCGATCCCGGGCTTCGGCAAGCTGATCGTCGATGCCGTGTTCAACCGCGACTACGCGGTCGTACAGGGCGTGGTGCTGACAACGGCGACGATCTACATCACGCTCAACCTGATCGCCGACATCGCCTACATCCTGGTCAACCCGCGGCTGAGGGGCTGACCGGATGACCGACGCTGCACTCAGCCCCCTCGCTCCGCTTGCCGCCGACGAAACGCTGGAGAGCCCGGCACGGCGCGCCGGGCGACGGCTGATCCGGCGCAAGGGTGCCGTGCTCGGGCTCGCCGTGATCGTGCTCTTCATCCTGCTTGCCGTGTTCGCGCCGCTGATCGTGCCCTACGATCCGATCGCGACCAGCTGGTCGCTGGTCCGCAAGGCGCCGTCGCTGCAGCACTGGTTCGGCACCGACGAGCTCGGCCGCGACGTGCTCGCGCGCGTCGTGTTCGGCGCCCGCGCTTCGCTGCTTGCCGGCGTCATCTCGGTCAGCATCGCGCTTGCGATCGGCGTGCCGCTCGGGCTGCTCTCCGGATATCGCGGCGGATTCATCGACGCGCTGATCAGCCGCATCACCGATGCGATGCTGGCCTGCCCGTTCCTGATCCTGGCGATCGCGCTCGCCGCCTTTCTCGGGCCGAGCCTCGGCAATGCGATGATCGCGATCGGCGTCTCGGCGACCCCGATCTTCATCCGCCTGACCCGTGGCCAGGTGATGAGCGTCAAGGTCGAGGACTATGTCGAGGCCGCGCGCGCCATGGGCAATCCACGCTGGCGCATCGCGCTGGTCCACATCCTGCCCAACATCATGCCGGCTCTCTTGGTGCAGGCAACGCTGTCGATCGCGGCTGCGATCATCGCCGAGGCCGCGCTGTCCTTCCTCGGCCTCGGCCAGCAGCCGCCGGCGCCGTCCTGGGGCAGCATGCTCAACGCCGCGCAACGCTTCCTGACCAGCGCGCCATGGATGGCGATCTGGCCGGGGCTTGCGATCTTCCTGGTCGTGCTGTCGTTCAACCTGGTCGGCGACGGCCTGCGCGACGCGCTCGATCCGAAGGCGCGGTGACATATCGGCTAAATCTCAACTCTGGGATGCACGGTTTGTTTACGCGATGCGCCGACCTTCGATGCGCCGACCGGCAATTCCGTTCGAGGCGTCCATGCGGTTGTTCTTTGCATTGCTCTTGATCTGTGGATCGGTCCCGCTGGCGCGCGGGGCCTCGCTCGACCTTCCGAAGAGCGACCAGGTCGAGCGAGACGGGCCGTGCCGGGTGCAGGCGACCAGCGCTGGGCCCACCAAGCCTGCAGCACCCATCCGGATCAGCCGTCGTAGCGCACTCTACATCATTCGTCATGTTAACAAGGCTTGCCGAATCCTCGCGGGCGCAGACGCAGATCGCTCGCGATCGGACTCAATTCGCGCCGATCTCTACGACAGCATTGTCCGCCCGATCTATCGCGTTCACCCGGATGTCGCAGTCGCTTCGTTGAAGCCACCCACGCCAAAGGTATTGCATGCGACGCCGCATGATATGGGACGAACAACCGCGCAACGCCTGGACAACGAGTTCAAGCGCTTACGACAAGGCATATCCAAGATCAGCCAGGATGCGGTGGGGCAATCCGCAGATGAGCGCACGGCCAAGGCAGCGCTTGAGGTATTCCTCGATGCCACGGCCGAACTCGCGTTCGCCGGCCATATCGCATTCGACGCATACCCCGACCTGTTCGCAAAGTCGTTCGATGATGTTCCGGCTCAACCCCGTACGGCCGAGTCCGACGCTGGCTTTCGCAAGGGGGCTCCCCCCATCGGCTCGGTCAAGCTGAGCGATTCTGCGTTGGCGCTGATACAATCGTTCATGCGGGAGGTTCATCGCTCGTCGAGACACGATCAGGTCGTGGTCATCTTCTGGGCACGTGATCGGCAGTCAAAGGGCCCCGGCGACGTGGCATGGTCCAGTCAAGGTTCCGGCTGGACGCTGGGCGCGTACGAGAGAACACAGATTCCACCTGACGTCATCGACACTGTTCGAGACGTCGAAATCGTGTTCAGCGCCGAAGCCCCCTCGGCGCTCGCAGGCAAGACAATTGATGCGACGAAGCAGAAGCTGTTCGTTCGCGATTGAACTTAGGCGAGCGTGCATCCGCCTAAATCACCACCTCGCGCAGCACGCGCCGGCAATCCATCTCGTATTCGAGATCGACCACCGGCGGGCGGCAGAAGTGCCAGGTCAGGCCGGAGCGCGTGGCACCGCGGCGGACCAGCTCGTCGACGAGCACGGGATGGATGTCGTGCACGGTGTAGGCTTGCACCGCTGTCGTCTCCGCCCAGCCGAAGCTGAACTCCGCAAGACGGCGCTCCATCTCGCCGGTGGTGAAGCGGACCTTCTCCCGCCACGCGCCGGGGCTGAGATCGCGGTAGCAAACGATACGGTCGGGATAGCTGGCGGTGCCACCGCGGGCTTCGGCGCCGCCCGCGATCACGAAGGACGGCGACCTGCTCGTGCTCGGCCGCGTGAACGAGAACGCGTAAAACGACGGCTCGGCCGGCGGATCGATCTCGGGACAGACATTGCTGCGCGCCACCGGATTGATGGTGCCGTCGAACACGCCCCATTCTGCGAGCGTCTTGACATAGTGCTGGTTGAAGGCGCGGAAGCCGTCCTCGGTAAAGGCGGCCGGCGAACGCAGTTCGCAGGCGCAGAACGAGGTCAGCGGCCGGCCGGCCTCCTTGATGTAGGCCGCAATGCGCGCAAAACCTTCCGCAAGCGGCACCAGACGATCGAAGCGCACCCGCTCGATCTCATAGCCGGCGTTCGCCTGCGCACCGCTTGAATATTGGAACACGGCCGGAATGAACCGGTAATTGCCCGCCGCAAATTCGCTCGCCATGCCTGTTTCCTCCAGATCTTGTGAGGAGCATAGCGCTTTCGAGCGAATTGGTCTCCCGGTTCGGGTCAAGAAAACGCGTCAAGCCAAGCAGTGTTCGGCACGCCCATCGGCAAGGCGTTCGCGGGACAAAGAAAAGGCGGCAGTGGCTGTCGCCAGTGCCGCCCTTCCTGCGAGCATGAGCTTGGAGGGCTCAGGTCGGTTTCAGTGCGCCGCCGCGGCCTTCGAGTTCGTAGTCGGCGATCTGCTTGGCACGCTCGGACCGTGCCGCGGCCTGGTGGTCGGTCGCAATCACCGTGTAGACCATCGGCAGCACGAACAGCGTGAACAGCGTGCCGATCGTCATGCCGGTGACGACGACAAGCCCGATCGAGAAGCGGCTGGCGGCACCGGCGCCCGAGGCGGTGAGCAGCGGCAGCAGGCCAGTGACCATGGCCGCCGTCGTCATCAGGATCGGCCGCAGACGAATCCGGGCCGACATCTCGATCGCCGAACGGCGGTCCAGTCCCTCCTTGAGCTGCAGCTCATTGGCGAACTCCACCATCAGGATGCCGTGCTTGGTGATCAGTCCGACCAGCGTCAGCAGGCCCACCTGGGTGTAGATGTTCATCGTGGCGACGCCGAAGAACAGTGGGATCAGGGCACCGACGATCGCCATCGGCACGCTGATCATGATCACGAACGGATCGCGCAGGCTCTCGAACTGCGCCGCCAGCACCAGGAAGATGATGATGATGGCGAACGCAAAGGTGACCAGCAGCTGGTTGCCTTCATGGACGTACTGCCGGGAGTCGGCCAGGAAGTCGTAGCTGAAACCGGACGGCAGCTTCTTGGCTTCACCCTGCAGGAACTCGACCGCCTGCCCCATCGAGACGCCGGGCATCGGCACGGCCTGGAAGGTCGACGAGTTGAGCTGGTTGTAGTGGGTCAGCGCATTCGGATCGACGCCGGTCTCGACCGTAACCACGGTCGACAGCCGCACCAGCTGCCCGGTCGTGGTCGGGACGTAGTAGTTGTCGAACGATTCCGGCGCGAGCCGGCTGGCGCGCGGCACCTGCGGGATCACCTGATAGGAGCGTCCTTCGAGGTTGAAGCGGTTGACATAGTTGCCGCCAAGCAGCGTCGCCAGCGCGCCGCCGATCGACTGCATGGTGATGCCGAGGTCGCTCGCCTTGGAGCGATCGACCTTCACTCGGACCACCGGCTGGTTGAAGTCGAGGTCGCTGTCGGTGACGATGAACAGGCCGCTCTTGCGCGCTGCATCCTTCAGCTTGTTCATCTGGTCGAACACCTGCTGGAATCCGGCCGTCGATGAGATCACCATCTGCACCGGCAGACCGCCGGGACCGCCGGGCAACGGCGGCAGGCTGAACGCGAACGCGCTGATGCCCTCGATCTTCGACAGCTCGGCCTGCACCAGCGGCTGCAGCGCCTGTGCGCTGCGCTTGCGCTCGTCCCACGGCTTGAGCAGCATGCCGGCGAAGCCACCCTGCGGACCGGTGATGCCGTTCAGGATGAACCGCAGGTCGGTCTCGGGAAACTTCTGGAACTCCTTGTCCATCTTGTCGCCGTAGAAATCGATGTAGTCGATGTTGGCGTATTTCGGCGCCTTGGTCACCGCGAATACGATGCCCTGGTCCTCCTGCGGCGCCAGCTCCTTCTGGATGTGCATATAGAGGAAGCCGACCAGGCCCAGGATGGTCACGGCGAACAGGGCCGTGATCGGGCGGTAGTCGAGCGAACGGTCGAGCTGGCGGCCATAGGCGCGGGTCACCGCGCCGAACACGCGATTGACCAGTTTGGCGAAACGCCCCTCTTCCGCGCTCTTGAGGAACACCGAGCACATCATCGGCGACAGCGTCAACGCGATCACGCCCGACACGATCACCGAGCCCGCCAGCGTGAAGGCGAATTCGCGGAACAGCGTGCCGGTGACGCCGCCGAGGAAGCCGATCGGCGCGTACACCGCCGCCAGCGTGATCGTCATCGAGACGACCGGGCCCACGATCTCGCGCGCACCTTTCAATGATGCCTGCACCGGTGGCAGGCCCTCCTCGAGATGTCGATGGATGTTCTCCACCACGACGATGGCGTCGTCGACCACGAGGCCGATCGCCAGGACCATCGCCAGCAGCGTCAGCAGGTTGAAGCTGAAGCCTGCGGCCAGCATCAGGATGCAGACGCCGATCAGCGACAGCGGAATGGTGACGACGGGGATGATCACCGAGCGGAGCGACGCCAGGAACAGGAAGATGACGACGACGACAATCAGGACCGCTTCGGTCAGCGTCTTCTGGACCTCGTCGATCGACGATTGGATGAACTTGGTGGAGTCGTAGGCCACCTTCATCTTCATCGACGGCGGCAGGTTGCGCTCGAGATCGGGGAACAGCGCGCGCACGCCCTTCACCAGGGTCAGCGGGTTGCCTTGCGGCGTCGCCTTGATGCCGATGAAGATCGCATGCTCGCCGTTGAACGCGACGCTGGCGTCGGTCGACTGCGCCGCGAGCTCCACCGTCGCGATGTCCTCGATGCGCACGAAGCCGCCATCCTTCGCCTTCACGATCATTCGCTTGAACTGATCGATGTTCTGAAGGTCGGTATTGGCCGAGACGTTCGAGACGATGAAGAAGCCCTTGGTCTGGCCGGCGGCCGCCTGGAAGTTGTTGGCGGCGATCGCAGCCGCAACGTCGTTCGGCGACACGCCGCGTCCGGCCATCCGGTTCGGATCGAGCCAGACGCGCATCGCAAAGGTCTGGCCACCCAAAATGTCGGCCGAAGCGACGCCGTCGACCGTCGAGAGCACCGGCTGCACGACGCGGGTCAGATAGTCCGAGATCGCCGATCCGGTCAGCTCTTCGCTGGAGAAGCCGAGATACATCACGGCGATGGTGTCGCCGGTCGCCTTGCTCACGACCGGATCGAAGGCTTCCTTCGGGATCAAATATTTGACCGAATTGACCTTGGCGAGCACTTCGGTCAGCGCCTGGTTCGGATCGTGATTGAGCTTGACGTAGACCTGGATCGTCGAGGTGCCGAGCACCGAGTTCGACGTCATGTAATCGACGCCTTCGGCCGAAGCGACGGCCTGCTCGATCGGGGTGGTGATGAAGCCGTTGATCAGCTCGGGCGACGCGCCGGGATATGACGTCGTGATCGTCACGACGGTATTCGACAGGTTCGGATATTGCCGGATCGGCAGCACCATCGCCGCGCGCAAGCCGATCAAGAGGATCAGCAGGCTGACGACGACCGACAGCACCGGGCGCTTGATGAAAATATCAGTGAAGGCCATCGCCAACTCGATTCGTGTTGTCTGCCGGTTGCGGCAACATGTGGCGGAGGGCCAACCGGCCCTCCGGGTTTCATGATCGGGATCAGAGCTTCGGCTTGAATTGCCGAAGCTCTAGCTTCTTATCTCGACGCGTTTTCTTCGCGCGAAGCGGCGTCCACTTCGCTCGAATACGCTTCAGTAGCGCGGCGGCTCGGCCGGAACCGGCGGCTGCGGATCGTTCGAGATCGCAACAGCCATGCCCGATTGCAGCTTGATCTGGCCGACGGCCACGACCCTGTCCCCGGCCTTCAGGCCCTTGAGGATTTCAACGCGGCCTTGGACACGATTGCCCGTCTTCACGAAGGTGCGGTCCGCGGCCAGGCTGGTCTTGCCGTCCTCACCCTTCTTCTCGGTGATCAGGAACACCGAGTCGCCGTACAGCGTGTAGTCGACCGCGGTTTCGGGAATGGTCACGACCGGCGGCTTCTCGGGCAGCACGATCGTGGTGGTCGCGAACATGCCGGGCTTGAGGATGCTGTCGGGATTCTGGATCGTGGCCTGCACCCGTATGTTGCGGGTCTCGGTCGCGATCTGCGGCTCGATGGTGGTGATCTTGCCCTCGAAGGTGCGGCCCGGATAGGCGTCGACCGCGACCCGCACGGCCTGGCCGACCTTGATCTGCGAGCTCTGCTTCTCGGTCACGGTCAGGTTGGCGTACAGCACCGACAGATCCGTCAGCGACACGATCTGCGTGCCGGCCGTCAGATACTGGCCGACTTCGACCTGGCGAACGCCGAGATCGCCTTCGAACGGCGCGCGCACCAGCTTCTGCGAGATCAGCGCTTCGGTCTTGGCAATGCCCGCCTTGGCCTGGTCGTAGGCCGCCTGTGCCGTGTCGACGGTCGACTGCGGCCCGAACTGGCGCGACGCAAGCTGCTTGGCGCGGTCGAGCTGCTGCTCGCCCACGGTCGCCTGCGCCTTGAAGCTGGCGAGATCGCCCTGCTCCGGTGCGTCGAACAACTGCACCAGCGGCGTGCCCGCCTTCACATGGCTACCGGCGGTGAACATGATCTGGGTGATGCGGCCCGGTACGTCAGTCGTGACATTGACCTGGTGCACGGCGACGAGATCGCCGACGGCGGTCAGGAGATTCGGAATCACTTCGGTCTTCGCCTCGGCGACCGAGACGTTCGACGGCGGCGGCTTATTGTTGGCGAAGAATTGCGCGATCATGTGGCTGCGGAAGGCGTTGAAGCCGACCAGCGCGCCGACCAGCAGGGCCAGCAACAGGCCTACGATGATGAACCAACGCACCAGGCGGACGGGGCGCTTGGCTTGCTTTTCCTTGAGCGGTTGCCCCGAGATGTGGCTTTCGGTCTGGATATTCATATCATGCACTTTCTGCAGTTACCGACGGTCCTGCGCTCGGCGACGGCTGGCGGCCCAAATGAGTTGAAATTGCGGCTTCGGTAAGTCCGATACCGCGAAGAATGAACTGACAAAGCTGCCGTTCGGCCGCGGCGGCATCCCCATAGGGGAGACAAGGTGTCGCAGGCAGCTGCGTCAGCGCGCCCATAAGCACGGTATGGTGCGCAAACCAGAACAGGTTGAGCGGCTCGTCACCGATCCGCGTCGCTTCGCCGGCGGCGATCGCGCGCTCGAGTGAAGCGGCGAAAGTCGGACCGATCAGCTTGCCCACCTTGTCGTAGAGCAAGCGCGCAAACTCGCCGTCGTCGAGATGGCTCGTCACCATCAGCCGCATCCGCTGCGCCTCTTCCTGGTCGGGCGCGTCGCGCAGCTGCATGAAATGGCCGACCATGCCTTGCACCAGTTCGATCAGCGTCGCGGTGGAGGGCTCCTGGCCGAGCAAATGCGCGAGATCGGGATCCGCCTCGCACTCTTCGGCAAGGATTTCGGCGTAGAGCGCCGCCTTCGACGGGAAGTGCTTGAACAGCAGCCCTTCCGAAATGGCAGCCGCGGCCGCCACGCTCTTTGTCGTGGTGCCGGCAAAGCCGTTGCGGGCGAAACACCGCTTGGCGGCGCTCAGGATCAACTGACGCCGCAAGTCACTCGTCATGCGTAAGGTAGACATTTGGGTCGTGAGTAATCACTCACTTTACCAAAAGTCAAGGTTCTATTGCACCGCGAAAGTCACTTTATATCGGAGTGTGTCCGATCGACCCTCTGATGCGGTTGACGATGAAGGTGCCGTCGCGGCTGGACAGCACGCGTTCCAGATTGGCCCGTCGATCTTCACACTGGCGAACCGCGGCCCTGCCGTAACGTCTTGCAACGACGAAGCAAAAGCCTCGACCTCAGCCATCGCGGAGATAGCCCGGCTATCTCCGATTCCGCAGGCATTGGCAACACCCACGAGGTCGGCGGGCCCGCCGGTATGGCTGGCCTGGCCGCCGGTCTCGCCATAGGCCTCGTTGTCGAGCACGATGATCGAGAGGTTTTTCGGCTGCTGCAGCGCGACGGTCGCGAGGCTCCCCATCCCCATCAGCATCTCGCCGTCGCCGGTGATCACGACGACCGGCAGCGTCGGCTGGGCCAGCGCGAGACCGAGCCCGATCATGACAGCGCCGCCCATGCCGCCCCAGAGATAGAAATTGCGGTCGTGGTCGCCGGCCGCGGCGATGTCATAGGTCGAGGCGCCGAGGCCGCCGATGGCGAAGGCGCCCTTGCGATCCCTCAGCAGTTCGGAAACCACGGCGCGGCGGTCGAGAAGATTGGCTTTGCTCATTTTGTGAAGACCTTTGCCCCGATCAGGCGCTGCGACAGCAGCACGGCGGTTGGCGTGCAGGCGTTGTAGGCTTGCGCCGCGCCGGCTTCGACGACTTCGCGCACCTCGTCCGGACGCGAGGCGCGGAGCACCTTGATCCCCGCCAGTTCGAGAATGCCCTGGGTGTTCGAGCCCATCGGCACCTGCCAGGGATTGAACTCGCCCCATTCGCCGCGCATCGTCACCAACGTCAGGAACGGCAAGCGGAAGATCTGCACCAGCGACAGCATGTTGATGCAATTGCCGACCCCGCTCGACTGCATCAGCAGCACGCCGCGCTGGCCGCCGGCCCAGGCGCCTGCGAGCAGCGCCACGCCTTCCTCCTCGGTGGTCAGCGCAATGCCGCGCATCGAGGACGATCCCAGCACGCGCTCGATCAGCTCAGAATGCCCGGCGTCTGGCACGTAGGGCACCTGACGCACCTCGAAGCGCTGCAGAATCGAAAAAATCTCCTCGGGCCAGGAGGCCGCGGTGTCGGCTCGGGCATGCATCGGCGTTTCCGGTCTCTATTATTTGGCCGCGACTGTAGAGGCGCGCGCGCACTTCATCAAAGCGCAAAACCGCATATGGCTCTGCGATTTACTCGCATCGCGCGGCGTGCGCCGCGCCATTCCCGGTACGCAAATTCTGTTGCGCAGCCGCCGCCCGCGGCCTACGATAGTTGCAAATGAAACTAATGTGGGTTGGATATCCGCCATGGACGGGCACGCGCGAGAGCTGGCTGACGGCTTCGACCTGGAAAAGCTGACGGCCGACTTCTACGCGGACCCCTACCCGACCTACCGCGCGCTGCGCGAGCACGCGCCGGTCAAGCGGCTGCCGAACGGCTGCTATTTTCTCACCCGCTACGACGACCTCATCGTCGCCTACAAGAACACCAAGACCTTCTCCTCCGACAAGAAGAAGGAGTTCTTGCCGAAATACGGCAACTCGCTGCTCTACGAGCATCACACGACCAGCCTCGTGTTCAACGACCCGCCGGCGCATACCCGCGTGCGGCGGTTGATCATGGGCGCCTTGTCGCCGCGGGCGATCGCCGGCATGGAGCCGGACCTGATCGCGCTGGTCGACGGCCTGCTCGACCGGATCGCCGCGAAAGACCGCTTCGAGCTGATCGGCGACTTCGCCTCCGCAATCCCGGTCGAGGTGATCGGCAATCTGCTTGACGTGCCGCACGACGAGCGCGAGCCGCTGCGCGACTGGTCGCTGGCGATCCTGGGCGCGCTGGAGCCGGTGATCGGCAAGGACGCGTTCGACCGCGGCAACGATGCGGTGAAGGATTTCCTCGCCTATCTCGAAACCCTGGTCGAAAGGCGCCGCGCCAGGCCGGGCAATCCCGAACGCGACGTGCTCACCCGATTGATCCAGGGTGAGGACAATGGCGAGCGGCTGACCGCGAAGGAATTGCTGCACAATTGCATCTTCCTGCTCAACGCCGGCCACGAGACCACGACCAACCTGATCGGCAACGGGCTGGTGACGCTCACCCAACATCCCGAAGAGAAGCAGCGGCTGATCGCGCAGCCCGACCTGATCAAGACCGCTGTCGAGGAGATGCTGCGCTACGAGAGTTCGAACCAGCTCGGCAACCGGATGATCGTGGAGGAGACCGAGCTCGGCGGCATCACGATGCCCCCCGGCACACTGGTCACGCTGTGCATCGGCGCCGCCAACCGCGACCCTGCGCAATTCCCCAACCCTGAAGGCTTCGACGTCGCGCGCACGCCGAACCGCCACCTCGCCTTCGGGACCGGCGCGCATCAATGCGCCGGCATGGCGCTGGCGCGCCTCGAAGGCGCCATCGCGATTTCGCGCTTCCTGGCGCGCTTCCCGAACTATGCGCTCGACGGCGAGCCGGTGCGCGGTGGCCGGGTGCGCTTCCGCGGCTTCCTCAGCGTGCCGTGCCGGCGCGGCGCGTGATCCGATGACGACAGAGCAACTGCGCGAGCGCTGGGGCGATTCGCTGCTGACGGTGCTGACCGTGGTGCTCCTGGTCATGATGTTCGTGGTGGCGCCGTTGCAGGCGCTTGGCCTGTTCGAATTTCAGGTGTTCGAGCTGTTGCTCGCCATCTTCCTGGTCGGCGGCGTGTTCGTGATGTCGGGCAGCGCGATCGCCGTCGTCACCATGCTGGTCGCGCTCGCGATGATCGTGACCGGCGCCATCCTGCGGCTGCGCTCCCCCTCGATCCTCGACCTCAATTTGTTCGCCGGCTCCTGGCTCTTGGTCGGCCTCACGATGGCGGTGACGGTCGCGCGCGCGACCTTCGCGCCGGGACGCGTCACCTATCACCGGGTGATCGGCGCGGTCCTGCTCTACCTCACGGTGGCGGTGATCTTCTCGGCACTCTACACCTTCATCGGAACGCTGGTGCCGAATGCGTTCGCCGGCATGAAGGTCGAGGACCGCCCCTCGCTCGCAAGCCAACTGATCTATTTCTCCTTCGCCACGCTCACGACGACAGGTTATGGCGACGTCGCGCCGCTGCATCCGATTGCGCGCAGCCTGTGCAATGTCGAGGCAATCTTCGGCCAGCTCTATCCGGCGACACTGCTCGCCCGGCTCGTCACGCTCGAGATCGCGCACCGCGATCAGGATTCGTAGCGCAGCGCCACCAGAATGGACCGAATTTGGTCCACCGCAATCCTTTAAGCCGCGCGAGCCGATACCCAAATCAGTGATAATGTGCAGGATGGCACCCTTGGTGCCGGCACAGCTGGAGTGACGAGACATGCGTCCGCCAGTCACCGATTTCATCGCAAGGGAAGCGCGGTTCGGCGCCCAAAACTACGCGCCGCTCGGCGTCGTGCTGTCGCGCGGCCAAGGCGTCTGGGTTTGGGATACCGACGGCAAACGCTACCTCGATTGCCTGTCCGCCTATTCGGCGGTCAACCAGGGCCACTGCCATCCAAAAATCCTCGCCGCCATGGTGGCGCAGGCTGGCCGGTTGACGCTGACCTCGCGAGCCTTCCACAACGACCAGCTCGCCCCATTCTACGAGGAACTCGCCGAGTTGACCGGATCGCACAAGGTGCTGCCGATGAACAGCGGCGCGGAAGCGGTGGAGAGCGCGATCAAGTCGGTGCGCAAATGGGGTTACGAGGTCAAGGGCGTGCCTGACGGTGAGGCCGAAATCATCGTATGCGCCGACAATTTTCACGGGCGCACGCTTGCGATCGTCGGCTTCAGCACTGACCCGGACACCCGCGCGCATTTCGGGCCGTTCGCGCCGGGCTTCAAGATCATCCCGTTCGGCGACGCCAGGGCGCTGGTGGACGCGATCACGCCCAATACCGTTGCCTTCCTGGTCGAGCCGATCCAGGGCGAGGCCGGGGTCATGATTCCGCCTGCGGGTTATTTTGCAGAGGTCCGCGAGCTCTGTACCCGCAATAACATCATGCTGGTCCTCGACGAGATCCAGACCGGCCTCGGCCGCACCGGCAAACTGCTGGGGGAGCAGCACGAAGGCATCGAGGCCGACGTGACGCTGCTCGGCAAGGCATTGTCCGGCGGCTTCTATCCGGTTTCGGCGGTGCTTTCCAACAACGAGGTCCTCGGCACGCTGAAGCCCGGCCAGCACGGCTCGACCTTCGGCGGCAATCCGCTCGCCTGCGCGGTCGCACGCGCGGCGCTGCGCGCGCTGGTCGACGAAGGCATGATCGAGAACGCCGCCGTCGAAGGCGCGCACTTCCTCGACGGCTTGCGCAGCATCCGCGCCAACACGGTTCGCGAAGTCCGCGGACGCGGGCTGATGCTGGCGGTCGAGCTTCACCCCGAGGCCGGGCCTGCGCGCCGCTATTGCGAAGTGCTGCGCGAGAAAGGCATCCTCGCCAAGGACACCCATGACCACACCATCCGGATCGCCCCGCCGCTGGTGATTACGCGCGAGCAGGTCGATTGGGCGCTGGAGCAGATCGGCGCTGCGCTGACGCAGGACCTTTCGTGACGGCGGGATAGTTAAGCTCGCCGGCCGGGGCGGCTATCTGAACCGCAGGTTTGCGCGAGAGAGCTGGCTGATCGAAGAACACCCCATCAGCCGCATGTCCCGCACCAGCTCCGCCTGCAGCAGGCCAAGCGCCCGCTCCACTCCGGCCTGGCCGGCCGACGCCAGCGGATAGAGATAGAGGCGTCCTAGGCCGACGGCCTTGGCGCCGAGCGACAGTGCTTTCAGCACATGGCTGCCCCGCTTGATGCCGCCGTCCATCATCACATCGATCCGATCGCCCACGGCATCGACGATCTCGGCCAGCTGATCGAACGCCGCCCGCGAGCCGTCGAGCTGCCGGCCGCCATGGTTGGACAGGATGACTCCGGTGCAGCCGATCTCGGCCGCACGCTTGGCATCCTCAACCGACATGATGCCCTTCAGACAAAACTGGCCGTTCCACTGCCGGACCATTTGCGCGACGTCGTCCCATGTCATGGCCGGATCGAGCATTTCCGTGAAATAACGCCCGATCGACATCGCGCCGCCGCTCATATCGACATGCTCGTCGAGCTGCGGCAGCTTGAAGCTCTCATGCGTGACGTAGTTGATGGCCCACGCAGGCTTGATGGCGAACTGCAGCATGCCGCCGAGCGTGAGCCTGAAGGGAATCGAAAACCCGGTCCGCAGGTCGCGCTCGCGGTTGCCACCGGTGATGCTGTCGACGGTCAACATCATCACGTTGACGCCGGCCTGCTTGGCGCGCTGCATCATGGCGAAATTCAGGCCCCGGTCCCGGTGGAAATAGAACTGATAGACCTGCGGCGTATCGTAGGCCTTGCGCAATTCCTCCAGGCTCACGGTACCGAGCGAGGACACGCCAAACATCGTTCCGTATTTCGCCGCGGCGGCAGCGACGGCCCGTTCGCCCTGATGATGGAACAGGCGCTGCAGCGCGGTTGGCGAACAATAGAATGGCGTTGCCAGCTTCTGGCCCATCACGGTGACCGAGAGGTCCACGTTCTCCACGCCGCGCAGGACGTTGGGCACCAGGTCGCAGCGCTCGAAGCTCGCGGTGTTCTGCCGAAGCGTCGCCTCATCGTCTGCCCCGCCGTCGATATAGTCGAAGATCGGCCCCGGAAGCCGGCGCCTTGCCAGTTCGCGGAAGTCATGGAAATTGTGGCAATCGCTCACGCGCATGTCGTGCTCCGAAGGTCCGGACCGCGGAGTTCAACGGCCTCCAGTGCCGTTCACACCGACAGCTCCGGAATAACGGGCCCGCTTCGCCTTGTCCACCGAACCGGTGGTTGGGTCAGACCACCGAGCGGTGCCGCTCTATGCAGGTCGTCAGGACCGCATCCATCGGCTTCGTCCACCAGTCATTCGAGAATATCTCGATCTCCGAATAACCGGCAAAGCCCTGCGCTTCGACCATCGCGCGGACGGATTTGATGTCGATGACGCCGTCGCCCATCATGCCGCGATCGTTGAGGATATCCTTGGTCGGCACCAGCCAGTCGCAGACGTGGAACGCGAGCAGGCGATCCTTGCCGGCGCGCGCGATCTGGCTCTTGAGTTCGGGATCCCACCAGATGTGATAGACGTCGAGCGCAACGCCGATCGCGCCGGTGCGGCCGGGATCGAGCGCATCGCAGATGTCAAGCGCATGTTTCGTGGTGTTCACGCAGGCGCGGTCGGCGGCATAGGCCGGGTGCAGCGGCTCGATCGCGAGCGGCAGTTTTGCCTGTCTTGCATAGTCCAGCATCTCGGCGATGCCGTCATGCACCTGGTTGCGCGCTGCCGTGATGTCCTTCGAGGCCGCGCTGCCCGGCCGCGAATATTGCGGCAGGCCGCCGACCACAAGCACGATACAGGACGCGCCGAGCGCGGCCGCCTCGTCGACCGCCCGTCGGTTGTCGTCGCGCGTCTCGCTGCGATGCGCGCTGTCCGCCGTGAACATGCCGCCGCGGCAATAGCCTGAGAGATCGAGACCGGCGTCCTTCACCGCGCGCACCGCGCGATCGATGCCGACGCTAGCGACCTGGTCGCGCCAGGGATCGATGGCGCGGATGCCGTGGCGTGCGCAGGCCTCGATGATGGCGATGAGGTCGCCCTGCTTGCGGACGGTCGCCGTGTTCAGCGACAGCCAGCGATGGTCGTCGGAAAAATCACGCATCAAGCGTCAACGCCCCGCGTGGCCATGATCGCCGCCATTCGACGCGTCGCGAGCTCCGGATTGGCAAGCAGCCCCGCCTGGTCGGCGAGCCGGAACAGCTCGGCGAGATGCAATGTCGAGCGCGCGCTCTCCTGCCCGCCGACCATCGTGAAGTGGTCCTGGTGACCATTGAGGTAGGCCATGAACACGATGCCGGTCTTGTAGAAGCGGGTCGGCGCCTTAAAGATGTGGCGCGACAGCGGCACCGTCGGTCCCAGCACGTCGTGGAAGCCGGCCTCGTCGCCATCGGCCAGCCGCGACAGCGCATACGATGCGGCGGGCGCGATGGCGTCGAAGATGCCAAGCAGCGCGTGCGAGAAGCCCTTGTCGTCGCCGGCGATCAGCTCCGCATAGTTGAAATCGTCGCCGGTGTACATCTTGACGCGCGGATCGAGCCGCCGCCGCATGTCGATCTCGCGCTGCTTGTCGAGCAGCGAGACCTTGACGCCATCGACCTTGGCGGCATTGGCGTTGATGATCGCAACCGCAATGTCCATCGCCTCGTCGAGATCGGCCGTGCCCCAGTAGTCCGACAGCGCCGGATCGAACATGTCGCCAAGCCAGTGGATGATCACGGGCTCGCGGACCTGCGACAGCACGCGGTCGTAGACCTTCGCGTAATCCTCCGCATTCCTGCCGAGCTTTGCCAGCGCGCGAGAGGCCATCAGGATGATGCGCCCGCCCGCCTTCTCGACCGCCGCGATCTGCTCCTCATAGGCACGGATCACGTCGTCGATTGACTTGGCGTCCTCCACCGCGAGGTGATCGGTGCCGGCACCGGAAAAAACCAGCGCATTGCCTCTTGCTTTCGCCGCTTTCACCGAGCGCTGGATCAATTCGAGCGACGTCGCCCAGTCCAGCCCCATGCCACGCTGCGCGGTGTCCATCGCCTCGGCAACGCCGAGGCCGAGGTCCCAGACGTGTTCGCGGAACGCGATCGTCTTGTCCCAGTCGATCGCGGCCGTCAGCCAGGGATCGACGTCGGCGCGCGAATCCGCGACCACATGGGCGGCCGAGAAAGCAACGCGGTTCAACGTGCCCGCGAGCTTCGCCGGAAAGGTCCGCGACGCCGCCAGGCGATAGGCCCCTAGGCCGCCATCGGCGGTCGGCAGCTTCAGCGATAGCGGCGATATCGGCAGGACCGGCTTGTTCATGACAACGTCCTTTCTCAGACCACGATCGGCGCGACGTCGACCCAGCGCCGCTCCTTCCAGCTCTGCAGCGCACATTCGGCGAGCTGCACGCCCTTGGCACCTTCGAGCAGGGTGTATTTGTAGGGCGCATCCTCGCAGACATGGCGGATGAACACCTCCCACTGTTCCTTGAAGCCGTTGTCGTAGACGAAGTTCTCGGGGAGCTTCTGCCAGTCGGCATAGAAATCGTGCATGCGCTTCTCGTCCGGATTCCACACCGGCCGCGGCGTCGCCTGGCGCGCCTGGATCATGCAGTCGGTCAGGCCCGCCACCGCCGAGCCATGGGTGCCGTCGACCTGGAAGGTGACGAGATCGTCGCGGTAGACGCGCGTCACCCAGCTCATGTTGATATGCGCGATCACGCCGCCCTTCAGCTTGAAGGTGGCGTAGGCGGAATCATCAGCCGTCGCCTGGTACTTCTTGCCCTTCTCGTCATAGCGCTCGGGGATGTCGGTCGTGCCGATGCAGACCACGCTCTCGACTTCGCCGAACAGATTGTCGAGCACGTAACGCCAGTGGCAGACCATATCCAGAATGATGCCGCCGCCGTCCTCGGCGCGGTAGTTCCACGACGGCCGTTGTGCCTCCTGCCAGCCGCCCTCGAACACCCAATAGCCGAATTCGCCGCGCACCGAGAGCATGCGGCCGAAGAAGCCGGAGTCGCGCAGGAAGGCGAGCTTCTTCAGGCCCGGCAGGAACAGCTTGTCCTGCACCGTGCCGTGCTTGAGCCCCCTGGCATTGGCGAGTTTCACCACCGCAACGGCTTCCTCGAGATTGGTCGCGATCGGCTTCTCGCAATAGACGTGCTTGCCAGCGTTGATCGCCTTGGTCAGCAACGAAGGCCGCGCCTGCGTCGTGGCCGCGTCGAAGAACACGGTATCGCCGTTGTCGGCCAGCGCGCGATCGAGATCGGTGGTGTGGCGCTCGATGTTGAAGCGCTTGGCCAGGCCGGCGACCTTCTCGGCATCGCGGCCGACCAGAATCGGATCGGGCATGATGCGGTCGCCATTCGCGAGTAGCACGCCGCCCTGCTCGCGGATCGCAACGATCGAGCGGATCAGATGCTGGTTGAGCCCCATCCGGCCCGTAATGCCGTTCATGATCAGGCCGAGGCGTTTGGTCGTCATACTGTCTGCTCCTGCGAAACGCGTGGTGTGGGCCGCTTGAGCGGCTGCATGGTGGACCAGTCCGGATGGACCGAACTGGCAAAGCCCGGTACGGCGGCGATCGACCCCGTCAGCAGATCGCCGTCATGGATCGCGAGGCGGACCTTGCCGCCGGCGCGCGTGTAGAGATCGGGATGCGCGGCGAGAAAGGCGTCGGCCTCATCGGCCGGGGTGTCGGCAAAGCCGTCGACGTAATGATGTCCATTACGTTCGGCATGGGTGACGCCGATCAGCGCGCCGAGCGCGAGATCCTGCTGCACGCCGAGCCCGGCCTGGCAGGTCAGGTCCTCACCGCTGATGAAATGCCGGCCATCGGCACTCCACGCCGCCGCACGCGTCGCATTGATGATAGACTTGTAAATGCCCTTGCACGATTTCGAGGAGATGCCGCGATAGCCGAGCGCCCGCGCCTGCGGGAATGCATCGTAGGAATCGTCGGCCTCGTCGATGATGAAGTTCCGCGCGGCCAATCCCCCGAGCGGCGAGGCTTTCGTGATATCGCGCGGCATCGGCTGCTCGATGTAGAGCAAGCTTGCCGCGATCGATTCAAGCGCCGCATCGTGGTCGAGCCGGTCGACCAGCGCGCCCAGTGCGGCAAGGTCGGCATACTGCTCGTTGGCATCGAGCGTGACTTTAGTGGCGTAAGGCAGCCTTGCGAGCTCGCTGCCGATCCGCGCCAGCCGCGCCGCGTCATGGGCGGGATCGCCGTTCAGCTTGAGCTTGAAATAGCGCGCACCAGCATTCTCGCCTGCGTCGGCGACGCCGCCCTCGCCTTCAACCTTGTCGTCCATCCCGACCGTATGCCGGACGGCGACACGATCGAGCCGCTTGCGGGTCGCTAGGAACCGCGCGATAGCCGCGTCGTCGAGATCCGGCGTCAGCCGCGCGTCGATATCGGCGATATTCCCGGTCATGCCGTCGAACAAGTTCGCGCCGGCCGCGCGCAACAGCGCATCCAGGATCGCCTTGTCGATCTCGGCCGGGCCAAAGCCGGCGGCGAGCGGTGGAATGTCCTCCGCTGCGCAGGCCGCAACCTGCGGGCCGATACAGCTGGCGTGCAGCCCGAACGCGGTCTCAAAACTCCGGTTCGCCAGATAGAACTCGCGGGCAATCGCAAGCGAACGGCGCAGGCCGTCGAGCGACTGCGCCTCCGTCATATGCGGCCGCTTGTCGAACCATTTCGGTGCCAGCATTTCGGCGCTCGCGCCGGTGGCGCGGCCCTTGCCCTCCACCTCGATCTCGACCCGCACGAACAGCTGCGTCGACGCCGTGATCGTCACGGCGCCGAAGCGGAACGGCCGGGCGAACACCAGCGGCCGTTCAAAGAAGGCGATATCATTGACTTTGAGACGAAGCGGCATTGGAGACTCGGGTGTTAGTCCAGCGACCCCTGCGTGAAGAAATGCTTGCGGATCCGCTGCACCAGCTCGGTGAAGACCGGATCGGACATCGTCTCCAGCGAGCGCGGCCGCGGCATCGGCACGTCGTAGATCGCGGCGATCGCGCCGGGCCGCTCGGTCATCACGAGAACGCGGTCGGCGAGGAACACGGCTTCCGGAATCGAGTGCGTGATCAGGAGCACGGTCTTGCCGGTCTCGCGCTGGATCCGCATCAGCTCCACATTCATCCGCTCACGCGTCATGGCGTCGAGCGCGCCGAACGGCTCGTCCATCAGCATGATCTTGGGATCGTGCACCAGCGCGCGGCAGATCGAGGCGCGCTGCTGCATGCCGCCGGACAGTTGCCAGGGCAGCTTCTTCTCGAAACCCTCGAGCCCGACCAGCTTCAGCAGCGCCTTGGCGCGGGCAAGATATTTGTCCCGCGGCAGCTGCTTCATGTCGATCGGCAGCATCACGTTGGAGAGGATGTTGCGCCACGGCAGCAGCAGCGCGTTCTGGAACACGATGCCGACATTGCCGTGCGGCCTGGTCACCGGCTCGCCGTCGACCAGCACCTCGCCGGTCGTTGGCGGCAACAGGCCCGAGATCATCTTCAGCAGCGTGGACTTGCCGCAGCCGGAAGGCCCGACCACGACAAAGAACTCGCCGTCATTGATGGTGAAGTCGAGCGGCCGCAGCGACGGCACGTCGCCGTCGCGCGACCGGTAGGTCTTCGACACGCCCGACAGCTTGATGCCCGGCGTGGCGCCGGCCGCGCGGTCCGACACCAGGCGCAGATGCGCGGCGGGCTGGTCGATATGGATTGGCTTGATCGCCGGGTTCATCGCAGGCCTCTCGACGCGTCGTCCCTGCGCAAGCAGGGACCCATACGCCGTGCCCTCGCCTTCGGGCACGCGGGTCGAGACCTTCCGCAACAATTGAAGCTGGTGGTTATGGGTCCCTGCTTGCGCAGGGACGACCGGGGATATTTGTGGCTCACGAATTACCCTTCGGCAGATAGTCGTTAGTGTAGAACGCCTTCGGATTGGCCTTGGCCTTGGCGTCGAGGCCGCCATATTCGACCATCAGGTTGACCGACTCGGTCATGTTCTGGTCGGTGACCTGGAACGGCCGCTTGGCCTTGGTCTCCGCCGTGCGATAGAGCGGGATCGTCAGCTCGAAACCCTGCGTCAGCGTGTCGATCTTGCCGCCCTTCGGGTTGGCGTCGAGGATCGACTGCGCGGCCGCCTTCGGCTCTTTCTCCGCGGCTTCCACCGCCTTGGTGGTCGCCGACATGAAGCGGCGGACCAGGTCGGCATTGGCCTTGACATAGTCGGAGTTCGCGATGATGCCCGACGACACCATGTTGATGCCGTAGTCGGCGAACTTGATCGGATAGACGTCCTTGCCGGTGGCGTCCTTGATCTTCATCGACTGGTCCATGACGTAGCCGAGCAGCAGATCGGCCTGGCCGTTGATCACGGCGTTGAGTTTGGTCTGGCCGTCGCCGGCGACGGTCTGGAAGTCGCTTTCCTTCAGCCCGGTCTTCTTCAGGAACAGCGGCCAGATCTGCGTCATCGAATCCGCCGGCGTGATCGCGACCGTCTTGCCCTTGATGTCTTCGGGCTTCCTGATGTTCTTGTCGACAAAGCCCATCGCCGACATCGGGCTGGTCTGCAGCAGCACGCCGGTGGCGATGACCGGCGCGCCCTTCACCGCCGCGCGCATCATGGTGGGCACGTCGACATAGCCGAAATCGGCGGTCTTGGCCGCCACCGCCTGCGTGGTCGCGGCCGAGCCGCGGCCTTCCTGGATCTCGAGGTCGATGCCTTCGGCGGCATAGATGCCCTTGGCCTTGCCGTAATAGAACGGCGCGTGCTCGCCATAGACGTACCAGTTCAGCATCAGCACGACCTTGTCGGCCGCGGACACGGGCGCCACCGCAAGCGCAGTCCAGGCCAGTGCGGCGCCGGCGACCGCAATCAAACGCTTCATGGTTGTTCTCCCTCTTATTGTACCGCGGCCCTTGTCTGGGCCGCTTGTCCGGTTGCTGCGCTAGGACGCGAAGATGATGTCGTCGCGTTGACTGACGTGCCAGGGGATCACCAGCCTCTCGATGCGGTCGACGATCCAGAACAGGATGACGCCGAGCAGCGCCAGGATCACCAGCGCCGCGAACATCGTCGGCAGGTCGAAGGTGCCGATCGAGCGCTGCATCACGTAGCCGATGCCCGAATTGGAGCCGACGAACTCGCCGACCACCGCGCCGACCACGGCGAGCGTCACCGAGACCTTCAGGCCGGAGAAGATCGCGGGCATCGCATGCGGCAGGTTGACCGCGCAGAACACCTTGAATCGGCTGCCCTGCATCGCGCGCGCCAGATCGACCATGTCGGGATCGACCGACTTGAAGCCCTGCACCGCCGAGACCACGACGGGGAAGAAGCCGAGCAGGAACGCGGAAATCACTTTGGGGATGATGCCGAAGCCGAACCACACCACGAACAACGGCGCGATCGCGATCTTCGGCACCGATTGGGAGAACACCAGGAGCGGATAGACGTAGCTCTCGACCGTCTTCGAGCCCGCGATCAGCATCGCTGTGGGAATGCCGAACAGTGCCGAGAGCAGGAAACCGCAGATCGTCGCATAGGTGGTCGGCCAGGACTGCCGCAGCAACTCCGGCCAGTCGCTCCACAGCACCGCGACGACGTCGCCGGGCGACGGGATCTGATAGGCCGGGATATGGAACAGGCGGATCGCGAGGTCCCAGGCCACCACGATGACCACCAGGAACAGGAACGGACGCACCCACGCCGCATTCAGCACCTTCGACACGCCCGAAGGGCTCTTTGCCTCCGCCACCTCACGCTCCCTTCCAGTCTCTCTCGTTCGAGTAGAAATTAACCCGTTGGATAAATACTGTCCAGCCCCCGGCACGCGGCAAAATCGCGCCGAAGCACGCTACTTTCGTCAGGCGAGATTTTTGATGGTCGGTAGCCCGGATGAAGCCAACGGGTCGCGCGAACGCGCGCCCGATGGCTCCGTCCGGGCTACGGCGTCATTGCGAGGGGAACGAAGCAATCCATTTCCTCCGCGTGTTGCGGCATGGATCGCTTCGTGGCTCTGCTCCTCGCAATGAAGGTCGTGGTCAACTCGGCAACTTAAACTACCCGGTGTTCCGCTGCGCGCAGCGGCGGCATCGCGCTGCCAAACGCTGCGGTGGACTTGCCGGTCAGCGCCGCCAGCACCAGCGCGGTCATGTGCTCGAGCCGCTCGTCGCGGGCGTCCTTCTTGAGCAGGTCGCGGCCGAAGATCACGCTCAGCGTGGCGCTGTTGGAGAGATAAAAGAACGCCATCCCGGCGATCGAGATATAGAGTTGCACCGGATCGACCGCGACGCGGAAATCGCCGCTTTCGACCCCGCGCGTCACCACGGTGCGGATCATCTCGACAAAGGGCGAGTGCATCGACTTGACCTTGCTCGAGCGCTTCAGGTGCTTTGCCTTGGCGAGGTTTTCCGTGTTCAGCAGCGCCAGGAACTCGGGATTGCGCAGAAAATAGTTCCATGTGAAGTGGATCAGGCGCGCGATCGCCTCGGGCGGGTCGAGATGCTCGAGATCGAGCGTGCGCTCCTCGGCGCGGATCTTCTCATAGGCGCCCTCAAGCACCTCGAGATAGAGATCCTCCTTATTGCCGACGTGGTAATACAGCATGCGCTTGTTGGCGTCGGCATTGGCCGCGATGCGATCGACCCGCGCGCCGGCGAGGCCATGGGCGGCGAATTCCTGCTTGGCCGCCTCGAGAATCCGCAGCCGCATCCCCTGGGGGTCACGCTGCCATCTCTGTATCCGCTTTGCCTTCGCCAAATCGATTGCCCGTGATGCTGGGCTGATGAATGTAGCATGACGCGCGGCGTTTGAGAACGAATGTTGTCGTGACGGCCATGCGGGAATATTCATCGCAAGCGCGACGGCCCTTTCGTCATTCCGGGGCGCGCCCCTGGGTGCGAGCCCGGAATCCATTTATCCGCAGAACATGTGGCTTGATGGATTCCGGGCTCGTGCTGCGCACGCCCCGGAATGACGAAGGAAATAGCTACTCATTTGCCCGTCGCACGCACGTTGCCGGGACGACGCGCGCATGAAACGCGGCCTAGTCTGGCTTTCCCTGTGAGGGCTGCACCAGAAGCGTCGGCACGCCGCACGTGCCGTTGCGCACCGTCATCACGCGCGTGCCGGGCTTGCGGCCGGTGCGAATCTCCGAGACATCGGCGCCGGCGGCAACCAGCCGCGCGCGGGTGGCCTCGATATCGGCGACGCGCCAGCAGATGCCGCGCAACCGGTCCGGCGCGTCCGTGTCCGCCTTGTTTTCCTTGCTCGGCCGATGCGTGACCTCGACCACGAGGTCACCGCAGCGGAAGAACATCAACCGGCCCCACTCGGGATGCGACCGGTCGAGCGCCATGTCGAGCCCGAGCCGCGCGCCGTAGAGCGCTGCGGCGCGCTCCGGGTCGGCAGTCGAGACCACCACATGATCCATCGCGGTGATCGAGGCCGGCGTGGTGCGCACCGATAGCGGCCGCTCCTGCGCCCGCTCCAGGAAGAACATGCGCACACCCCGCGTCGCATCGGTGGCCGCGCGCGTCCGCTTCCACGACAGCGTGGCGCCGCTGGTCTCGTCGCGGCTCTCGACCTCGGCGACGGGCTCGGGCTTCAGGGTCAACCGATCGAGCCTGCGGTGTGTCCTGGCGATATCGCTGGTGCGGAAGCAGAGGCTCGCAAGCCCCTCGCCCTGCGTGACGAGCGCGCTGCGGACGCGCTGGGCGGCATCGTCATCGCCGCGCGGCGCCATCAATTCCAGCGTCGTGTTGTCGAGCGTGAACAGCACGCGGTCGGCGCCGTCGCCGCTGTTGCGCCAGGCCGGCGCCCGCGCGAACAGCGTCTCGTAGGCGGCACTGGCGGCAGCAATGTCGCCGGTGAGGACGACGACATGATCGAGACCGGTAATCATGGCTTTGGCCTCCCCGAATCTGCCGTCATTGTGCTTCTCCTTGCGAATCTCGGAACCGCGGCCTGCCACCGGCCGTTATGCCGCATACCAGAACGTCCCGGCACATCCATCATCTCTACCTGTAAACCAAGCAGGGTTGCGAATAATTTCAGCGATATCGGCCGATCAGCGGTGCTAGTCTCATCTTCGGCCGGGACCACACCAAGCGATCACGGGAAGCGAATGCAGGCTCTCTTCATCGGACAGACCTATATCGACGTCACCTTCATCACGGATCACATGCCTGTCGGCGACGAGAAGCACGTTGCGGACGCCTATGCGGTGTCGTTCGGCGGCAACGCGGTGACCGCGGCGTTCTGCTGCGCCAAGCTCGGCATCGAGCCGGACCTGATCGCCACCATGGCCAATGACTGGCTGGGCCGGATGTTCTGGGACATGGCCGACAGGTACGGCATCTCGTTCCATCCCCGCAAGGTGAACTCGTCCTCGCTGTCCTTCATCATGCCCAACGACGGCAAGCGCGCGATCGTCCGCTGCCGTGACGACCAGCACATCCATCCCTTTCCGCTGCTGAACATCAAAGGCTGCCGCGCGCTGCACATCGACGGCCACCAGCCGGACGCCGCGATCCATTACGCAAAGCTCTGCCGTGAGGACGGTATCCTGACCTCGCTCGACGGCGGTGGCCTGCGCACCAACACCCACGAGCTGCTCGCATTCATCGACGTCGCGATCGTCGCCGAACGACTGTGCGAGCAGATGGACAAGACGCCGGAGCAGATGCTCGACTATCTCAAGAGCCGCGGCTGCCGGGTCGGCGGCATCACGATGGGTGAGCGCGGCCTGCTCTGGTACGACGAGGCGGGCACGGTGCAGACGCTGCCGGCACTGCCGATTCCGCGCAAGCGCGTGATCGACACCAACGGCGCCGGCGACGTCTTCCATGGCGCCTACATCTATTCCTACCTCGCCAATCCCGGCAAAGCCTGGCATGACCACTTTGAGTTCGCGCGCGCTGCGTCGACCTACAAGATCCAGAAGCTCGGCAACGAGGCCGGCCTGCCGACGCTCGCCGACATCGCCGCGGTCAAGCAGGAGTTCGGCGCCGCAGTCTGACAGGACGGAGTGGGGTTGGGCATGGGGCGCGTCTTCGTCGCCGGCAGCATCAATATGGACGTGGTGGCGACCGCCGAGCGCCATCCGAAGGTAGGCGAGACCGTCGCCGGCGAGGCCGTGCTGTATTTTCCGGGCGGCAAGGGCGCAAACCAGGCGGTGGCATCGGCCAAGCAGGGCGTGCCGACCACGCTGATCGGCCGGCTCGGCACCGATGCGTTCGGCAAGGAGTTGAGAACCTTCCTCGCCGCGCAAGGCGTCGATCTCAGCTTCCTCAAGGACACCAGCGGCACGCATTCGGGCACGGCGATCATCACGCTTGCCAATGCCGACAACACGATCGTCGTCGTGCCGGGCGCCAACGGGCTGGTCGATGCCGATGATGTCGCAGCCCCCGTGCTTGCGGAGGGTGACGTCGCGGTCAGCCAGTTCGAGATCCCGTTGCCGACGATCGCCGCATTCTTCGGCCGCGCCCGGGCCGCCGGCGCCACCACGATCCTCAATCCGGCACCGGCGAAAAAGATTGACAAGGCGCTGCTCGATCTCGTCGACGTCCTGATCCTCAACGAGACCGAGCTTGGCCTGCTCACGGGAGCGGAGCTGCGCGACAGCGACGACCCCGCCAGCATCGCCGAGGCGGCACGAACCTTGGGGCGTGGCAAGACCGTCTGCGTCACGCTCGGCAGGCGCGGCGTGCTGGCGCTGGTCGAGGATCAACCGCTGCTCGTGCCCGGACGCGAGGTCAGGGCCGTCGACACCACAGGCGCCGGCGATTGCTTCGTCGGCGCCCTCGCCTCGCAGCTCGCCATCGGCAAGCAGCTTGGCGACGCGCTGGCTTACGCCAACATTGCCGCCTCGATCTGCGTGCAACGGATGGGGGCCGCGCCGTCGATGCCGACGGCGCAGGAGGTGGCCGCTATTCTCTCCCCGAGTCGTCCCGGCCGGGACGACGAGGCTGTTAGGAAAGCGCACTCTTCAAATCAAAGCTCGCATCCGCCGCCTGCTCCGGTGTGATCGAGCCGCCCGCGCCGAGCAGCCGGCGGCCGAACATGTGATCGCCGGCGCGATTGACGGACTCGATGCCGAGTAGCCTGTCGCCCCGGTAGCAGAACGCAGAGAACGCCCCCTGCGCGCGGTCGCCGCGCACCACGACGCGGTCGTAGCCGGTGGTGAGACCCGCCATCTGCAGCTTGTCGGGGCCCTGGTCGCTCCAGAACCACGGCAGGCCGTCATAGATCTCGGTCTTGCCGGTCAGCCGCGACGCCACGCAGCGCGCATGGTCGGTCGCGTTCTGCACCGACTCCAGCCGCAGCGATCCGCCGAAGCGCTTGCTGGTGTAGAGCGCGCAATCGCCGATCGCGGAGATATGCGGATCGGCGGTCGAAAGATGCTCGTCGACGATGATGCCCGATGCGACCGGCAGGCCTGCCTCCGCGGCGAGCTCGACGTTCGGCAGCACGCCGACGCCGACCACGACGAGATCGGCAGGGATGTGCGTCCCGTTGCTCAGGCTGACGCCGGTGACCTTGGCGCCATCGGCCTCGATCGCCGTGACCTGGACGCCGAGATGAATCCGGATGCCGGCCGCGCTGTGGCGCGACTGCGAGAACTCGGAGATCTCCGCAGTCACCGCGCGCGCCATCACGCGCGAGGCGAGTTCGACCACGTCGACCTCGAGGCCCTTGGCCCGCGCGGTGGCCGCGAATTCGAGCCCGATGAAGCCCGCGCCGATCACGACGACGCGCATGCCGGGTGCGATCAAGTCCCGCAGCGCCTGGCTCTCGTCGAGGTTACGCAGGTAGCGGACGGCGTCGAGCTTTGCGTTGGGAATATCGAGCAGCCGGTTCCGCGCGCCGGTCGCGAACACCAGGTGGCCGTAGTCGAGCGACGCGCCGGAGGCGAGTGCCACTTTCCGCGCATTGCGGTCGACCGCATGGGCACGGTCGGTGATCAGCTCGATCTTGTTGTCCTGGTAGAACTTGTCGGGCCGAAACATCAGGGTCTCGGGCCCGCCGGTCCCCTTCAGATAGGCCTTCGACAAAGGCGGCCGCTGGTACGGCAAATGGCCTTCGTCATTGATCAGCGCGATGCGCTCGGCGAAGCCGGCCTGGCGCAGCGACGCCGCGAGCTGGAAGCCGGCATGTCCGGCGCCGACGATGATGACCGAGCCTGTCATCGGAACAACCCAAATACGCGCGAGCAGGAGTGACCCATGCCGTTTCCTCTTGTCGATGTTAGCTTGCGTGCCCCGTCACCACAGCGCTCGTGTCTGCGTACCGAAGGCGCACGCCATTTGGCCCCATGGCTCGCGCTGATGCAAGGGGGTCTCCGGCAAATCTGGACACCCGAAAGCCGCCTCCGAGCCCCTGCCGGATTGCCACAGCTCCCGCCAAGGCCTTAAATGTCCGGAAATAACAAGCCCAAGGTCCTCAAAATGCCCGATCCCACCTCCCCCAACGACCCCGCTTTGCTCCGCATCGACGGCGCCATCGCGACCATCACGCTGAACCGGCCGGCCGCGTTCAACGCGATCGACATGACGATCGCCAAAAAGCTCGAGCAGCTCGGCGCCGAGGTCGAAGCCAACAAGGACATCCGCGTGCTGGTCATCGAGGGCGAAGGCCGCGCCTTCTGCGCCGGCGGCGACCTGCAAACCATCGGTGCTGCGACCGAAGCCAACAACGTCGCGCCCGTGGTCGGCGAGATGCTGCACCACTATCACGCCTTCATCGAGACGGTTCGGCGGATGCCGAAGATCGTCCTGTCCAGCGTGCACGGGTCGGCGGCCGGCGCCGGCATGGGCCTCGCCTTCGTGACCGACCTGTGCATCGCCGCGGAGGATGCCCGCTTCACGCCCGCCTATGCCAAGATTGGCGTATCGCCCGACGGCGGCAGCACGGTCGGCATCGTCGGTACGGTCGGAACCCGTCGTGCGCTGCAGATTTTCCTTGCCGAGGACGGCTTCACCGCGCAGCAGGCCTACGAATGGGGGCTGGTCGTCAAGACCGTCCCCGCGACCGAATTGAAGGCCGCCACCCGGCAGCTCGCCGAGCGCCTGGCGAAAAATCCGCCCGCCGCGATCGCGGGGACCAAGTTGCTGGTCTATCAGGCGGCCACCACGCCGATCAAGCAGCAGCTCGATGCCGAGGAACACAAGATCATCACATCGATGCACACCGAGGATTTCCGCGTCGCCGTGAAGAAGTTCACCAGCAAGTCGAAATAGAGGTTGGGCTAGTTCGGGCAGATGTATCCGCTGCCGCCGGGTGCCTTGAAGCAGCCGACCGATTCCGGGATCACCTGCTTGGGCAGCCACAGCACGACCTTCGGAAAATAGATCGTGAAGCAGATCGTGACCAGGAACACGACGTAGATCGGCAGCGCCGCCCGCAGCGCTTTTGCAAAGCTGACGCCGACGAATTTCGAGGCCATCAGCAACACGAGCCCGTAGGGCGGCGTGATCAGGCCGAAAGCGAGTGTCGCGATCAGTACGACGCCCATATGCACGCCGTTGATGTCCCCCGCCTGGGTCAGCGCGTTGACCAGCGGCATGAAGATGATGATGGTCGGCACCGGCTCGATGAAGTCGCCGACCACGGTGAACAGCAGCACCATCAGCAGCATGATGAGATGCGGATCGTTGCCCGCAATCGAGGTGATCCAGTCGGCGATGTAGATGGCGCCGCGCAGATAGGCCAGCATCCAGCCAAATGCGTTCGCCGCGCCGATCGTGATCAGCGGCAGCGAGAAGATCAGGCCGGCCAGGCAGAAGTCATACGGGATCTTCTTCAGGTGCCCGCGGTTGAGCGCCGGGATCACGACGAGGATGATGTAGGCGACCGCCACCACGCCGGCCTCGGTCGGCGTGAACCAGCCGGTCAGGATGCCGCCGAGCAGGATCACCGGGATCATCAGCGGCAGCGCAGCGTCGCCGGCGGCGAACGCGATCTGGCGCAGCGGCGCCCGCGGCTTGCGCAGGCCTGACGGCCCGAAGAAATAGCAATAGATCATCAGCCCGAAGCCGATCATCAGCCCCGGCACCACGCCCGCCATGAACAGGCCGGCGATCGAGACATTGCCGACCGCGCCATAGACCACGGCCGTGATGCTGGGCGGCACCAGCGCCGCGATTGTCGAGGCCGAGGCGATGATCGCGGCGATGAAGGCCGGCTCATAGCCCTCCCGCCGCATCGGCCCGCCGAGCGCGCGGCTCATGACAGCGACATCGGCGGTGGTCGAGCCCGACATCTCCGAGAAGAACATGCTGAACACGACGACGACCTGCGACAGCCCGCCCCTGATGTGACCGACCAGCGAGACCGACAGGTTGGCAATGCGGACCACGACATTCGCCGAGCTCATGAGCTCGCCGACCAGCAGGAAGAACGGGATCGCAAGCAGCGCCTCGGAATCGACGCCGTCAAAGATCTTCTGGATGATCGCGGCGAGCGACACATCGGACAGCATCGCGCCGACGAACACGCCCGCCATCAGGGAGAACGGCACCGGCACGCCGAGATAACCGAAGAACAGGAAGCAGGACGACATCAACACCAGCACGACCGGTGCGCTCACGGCTTCACTCCCGTGGTGGTGCTGGTGTTGATCGCGGGAATCGCAAAATCCTCGTCCGGCGGCTCCGGATGCTCAAATCCGTTGCGGATGCCGTTGACGAGCTGCTCGACCGTGAACAGGCCGATCAGGATGCCGGACAGCGGGATCACCGCATAGAGCGACGCGATCGGCGTGCCGGACGGCAGCCGGAAACTGCCGAAGCCGCGAAGGTAATTTTGATAGCCGTACCAGACCAGGCAAAAGGCGACGCCCAGCACCACCAGCCTGATGACGATCTCGACGACCAGCCGCGACCTGCCATGCATCGCCTCCGAAAGCGCGGTAAGATAGAGATGATCGTTGCGCCTGGTCGCGACCGCGGCGCCGATGAAGATTGCGTAAATGAACAGCGTCGAAGTCACCTCCTGCAGCCACAGCCAGGGATGACCGATGGTGCGGGTGACGATGTCGGCGGTCACCGAGAGCGAGAAGCCGAAGCACAACAGGCCGCACAGCATCATCAAGATCAGCTCGAGCCGATCCAGCGCCCGCCATTTCAGATGCCGCTGCCGTTGCAGCACCAGTCTGTCGGCGATGGCCATGGCTCGAAATTCCTCGTCGTCCCGGCGAAAGCCGGGACCTATAACCCCCGGCTCAAGTTGTTTGCAGAAAGTCGGCGACCTAATCGCTCAACTGAAACGCCGCGGCGTATGGGTCCCGGCCCCCGTGCGCAATCGCGCACTCGGCCGAGACGACGCAGGTCTAATTGATCGCGCGGATCAGGTTCTTGATCTTCTCCGCGTGCGGGCCGAGCTCCTTGGCGAGCTTGTCGAGATAGGGATCGGCGATCGCGGTGAAGCTCTTCTTGTCCACGTCATCGACCACCTTGACGCCGAACGACTTCAGCTTGGTCAGCGCATTCCGCTCCAGCTCGAAGGCCTTCTGCGGCTCCTTGGCGCTGACCTCGTTGGCGGCGGCCTGCACCCATTGCTTCTGCTCGGCGGAGAGGCTCTGCCACAGCTTGTCGGAGACGAACAGCAGGGCATTGTTGGCCTCGTGCTCGGTGATCGACAACACGGGCGCGACCTCATAGTGCTTGTTGACGAGATAGACGTTGATGCTGTTCTCGGCGGCGTCGACCACGCCGGTCTGCAGCGAGGTGTAGACGCTGCCGAACGGCATGTGCACCGTCTGCGCGCCATAGGCCGGGAACATGGTGTCCTCGGTCGCGGTCGCCTGCACCCGGACCTTCACGCCCTTGAGGTCGCCGACGTTGTGGATTTCCCTCTTGCTGTAGATGTGACGCACGCCCTGCGAACCGGTGCCGATCACATGCAGGCCCTGTGCGGTCTCGTCGATCATCGTCCTGATGGCGTCGAACACCTGTGGGTCCGCCAGCGCCTTGATCACATGGGCGTCGTTGCGGAACAGGAAGTGCAGCGACATCACGCCGGCCTGCGGAGAGATCGTCGCCGTGTTGGCGGAGGAGACAATCGCGAACTCGATATCGCCCGATTTCACGAGCTGCAGCAGCTGCGGCTCCTGGCCGAGCTGCGCGCCGGGATATTGGTCGACGATCATCGTCCCCTTGCTCAATTCCTTGAGCTTCTCGGCGAAGAGATCGCCGGCCACCGAATAGCCGGTGTTGCGCGGCTGGTCGTAGGCGAAGCGGAAGTGCTTGACCTCCTGCGCGCCGGCGCGCGCGGACAGCAGCAGCGCTGCCGCGGCCATGGCGATCCCGACGATCCTGGCTGAATAGCCCATCGCGACGTTCCCCCTGTTTTTGATTGGCGCGATCATCCCACCAGTCCGGCAGGATTGTCAATAAAACAGAGGCAGTTGGACGACTGCGGGCGCTATCGCGCATTGCGTCGCTGGAATTATCGATAATTCGACAACTTCGCCGAACGACGCGCGCTACTTGCCAGTTACTTCCCCTTGGCGCGCATGAAGTCGAAATCGCAGCCCTCGTCGGCCTGCAGGATCGTTTCATTGAAGAGATGCGCGTAACCGCGCTTGGCCCAATCCGGCGTGCCGGCAGGGGCGAGCGCGGCGCGGCGCTTCTGCAGTTCGGCTTCGTCGACCAGGAGGTCGATGCTGCGCTTGGCAACATCGAGCTGGATCATGTCGCCGTTGCGCACCAGCCCGAGCGGACCGCCGACGGCGCACTCCGGCGTGATGTGCAGCACGATGGTGCCGAACGCCGTGCCGCTCATCCGCGCATCGGAGATGCGGACCATGTCCTTCACGCCGGTGCGCGCAAGCTTCTTCGGGATCGGCAGGTAGCCCGCCTCCGGCATGCCCGGCGCGCCCTTCGGCCCGGCGTTGCGCAGCACCAGCACGTCGTCGGCGGTCACGTCGAGCTCGGGGTCGTCGACCCGCAGCGTCATGTCCTCGACCGACTCGAACACCACGGCACGGCCGGTGTGCTGCAGGAGCTTTGGGCTCGCCGCCGACTGCTTGATGACAGCACCGCGCGGCGCGAGATTGCCGTGCAAGATCGCCATCGCGCCCTCGGATTTGATCGGATTCGCCTTGGAGCGGATTGCATCCTGCCCCGGCACGTCCTCCGCGTTGGCGACGACCTCGCGCAGGGTCTGGCCGGTGATCGTCCTGGCATCGAGATCGATGAGGTCGCCGAGTTGCGCCATCAGCTTCGGCACGCCGCCGGCATGATGGAAGTGCTCCATGTAGTGTTCACCCGACGGCTTGAGGTCGACCAGCACGGGCACCTCGCGACCGAGCTTGTCGAACGCCTCGAGGTCGATCTTGTGCGGCGAGCGGTTGGCAATCGCCGTGAGATGGATGAGCCCGTTGGTCGAGCCGCCGATCGCCTGCATGACGACCTGGGCGTTGCGGAACGACGACGGCGTCAGGATCTCGCTCGGCTTCGGCCCCTTGGCCTTCGCCATTTCGGCGGCGACGCGTCCGCTGGCCTCCGCAGAGCGGAAGCGTTCGGCATGCGGCGCCGGGATCGTCGCGCTCATCGGCAGCGACAGGCCGAGCGCCTCGGTGATGCAGGCCATCGTGGAGGCGGTGCCCATCACCATGCAGGTGCCGACCGACGGCGCGAGGCGGCCGTTCACCGCCTCGATCTCGACATCGTCGATCTCGCCGGCGCGATACTTGCCCCACAGCCGGCGGCAGTCGGTGCAGGCTCCCAGCACCTCGCCCTTGTGATGACCGACCACCATCGGGCCGACCGGAATCACGACCGTGGGCAGATCGGCGCTGATGGCGGCCATGAGCTGCGCCGGCAGGGTCTTGTCGCAGCCGCCGATCACGATCACCGCGTCCATCGGCTGGGCGCGGATCATCTCCTCGGTATCCATCGCCATCAGATTGCGCAGGTACATCGAGGTCGGATGCGCAAAACTCTCGGCGATCGAGATGGTCGGGAACACGAACGGCATCGCACCCGACAGCATCACGCCGCGCTTCACCGCTTCGATGATCTGCGGCACGTTGCCGTGGCAGGGATTGTAGTCGCTGTAGGTGTTGGTGATGCCGACGATCGGGCGATTGAGCGCATCGTCCGAATAACCCATCGCCTTGATGAAAGCCTTGCGCAGGAACAGCGAGAAGCCGGCGTCACCATAGCTGGTCAGTCCCTTGCGAAGTCCGTCGGCCATTTTCTTCTCTTCCCGTGGTTGTTCGGCCGCACTTAAGGAGCGGCAGGAATTATTGTCAATATGAGATAATCTGGCGGAGCAGCGCAGCTGGTCTGCGGCAAAATCGCCCCCATTATTGACAATAGCCATGGCGTCATGCTGACTTCAGGTACCGCCCCGAAGCCGAGAGCGCATGAAAGCCGAGCCCACCTTGCCCGATATCCAGGCCCCCTCGCGGGAGGAGGAACAGGCGGAAGTGATCCGCCGGCTGGAGGAGGACATCATCTTCGGCCGCTTCGCGCCCGGCCTGCGGCTGGTCGAGGATACCCTGATGCAGCGCTACGGCGCGAGCCGGCATTTCGTCCGCCAGGCGCTGTTCCAGCTCGAACGCCAGGGCATCGTGCTGCGCGAGAAGAATGTCGGCGCCACGGTGCGGTTCTATTCGGCCGAGGAAGTGCGGCAGATCTACGAGGTGCGCGAGATGCTGACGCGCCAGGCCGCGCTGATGATTGCGCTGCCCGCGCCTGACAGCCTGATCGAGCAATTGAGCGAGCTGCAACGGCACTACTGCCTCAAGGCCGACGCGCAGGACATGCGCGGCATTCACGAAACCAACGATGCATTCCACCTCGCGCTGTTCTCCGCCTGCGGCAATCCCTATCTGGTCCGCTCGCTGCAGGACTACATGAACCTGACGTTGCCGATGCGCGCCAAGAACCTCGCCGACAGCGAAGGCCTCGCATTGTCGCGCCGCCAGCACGAACTGATGATCGAGCTCTTGAGGGGCCGCGACAGCTGGGCGCTGGCGCAGCTCTGCGTCGATCACATGCAGTACAGCAAGGCGGACTATCTCGTCCGCATCTCCAACGACAAAAAGCCGCAATAGCGCGATACGCGGCCTCCTCATGAAGGAGACGGCGATGCGCTACGTGGCCTTGTTGATGGGATCGATCGCCGTGCAGCTTGCGCTGGGCGGAATCGCCGACGCGGCCGACCCGCGTGCAACCGAGCTCACCTATGAGCCCTGGACCAAGACCTGCCTGACCGAGGCGAGTTGCTTCGTCGCCGCCGCCGCGCGCGGCCAGTGTGCGCCGTCTGGCGGCACCATCAGCATCTCGCCACAGACCAGCACGCGCGCGCTGCTCACCGCCAATGTCGGAACGCGGACCATGCTGGAAGGCACGATCAGCCTCCGCATCGATCAGGACGAACCGATGCAGATCGCCAGGACGCACTGCTACACGCTCGGTTGCGGCGGAACGCTGGAAGCCAATGGCGAGCTGATCGAGCGGCTGAAACACGCGCAAGCGATCGTGCTGGAAGCGAAGAACCTGACCGGGCAGAAGATCAGCCTCAACTTCCCGCTCGCGCACTTTTCGCAGACCTATGACGGGCCCGGCAGCGCGCCCAAGGCATCGGGACAAAGCTCGAATGAGCCGCAGCGCCAGCACACCGAGACTGTGAAGCAACTGCCGCAGTGCGACGACTGATCATTTCTTCCAGTCGATCACCCTCGTCCTGTCGCCGTCGAACTCCATGCTGCAGAACGTGCCGCCCTGGTAGAAGTCGCCGACGGGATCCGGCGGCAACTTGGCCTGCTCGGCCATCGCATGCTCGCGGAAGTCTTCGCCACGGCCGCTCGGACGATAACCGAGATCGTAGGCGCGGTGATTGTCCCACCACGAGCGCTCGTTGTAGGACGCGCCATACAGCATCTCGAAATGAATGTCGGGATGTTCGAGCCCGATCCGGCAGAGCTGAACCAGATCCTCGGGCTTGAGCCAGATCGACAGCCTGCGGTGATCGAGCGGCGCCTCGCCGAAATTGCCGATCCGGATACAGGTCACCTTGATGCCGTGCTTGTCGGCATAGAGCGCGCCAACACCTTCGCCGAACACCTTGCTCACCCCATAACGGCTGTCCGGCCGCGCGGTGACGTCGGTGCCGATGCGGTGATGGCGCGGGTAGAAGCCGACCGCATGATTGGATGAGGCGAAGATCACGCGCTTGACGCCCTGCTTGCGCGCCGCCTCGAACAGATTGTAGCCGCCGATGATGTTGGCCTGCAGGATCGCATCCCAGGAACCTTCGACCGAATAGCCACCGAAATGCAGGATGCCGTCGACGCCCTCGCAGATCGCCTCGACCTCTGCGAGGTCGGCGAGATCGGCCGCCTTGAACTTTTCGTTGCTGCCGAGATCGGAGGGCTTCTTGATGTCGCTCAGCAGGAGATCCGGATAGATCGGCGGCAGCAGCTTGCGCAGGCTCGTGCCGATTCCACCCGATGCGCCGGTCATCAATATGCGTGGCATGCCGTCCCTCGTCTTTCCTGTTTGCTCAAGGGGATCATTGGACCGAATTGCGGTCGCAGGCCGACGATGATAGCAAACCATGCGCTCAAGGAAACACCATCGAAACACAACAACGAGAACAGCAAATGTCCGATGTTCATTCCGCCGGCTGGCGTCCCGCGACCTGCTATCCCGATCCCGCGATCCACGCGCTCGACCCGCGCTTCGAAAAATACTGGCTGAAGCTCTCCGCCGTGGAGCGCATCGCCACCGGCCTGCGCTGGGCCGAAGGCCCGGTGTGGTTCGGCGACGGCCGGTATCTGTTGTGCAGCGACATCCCGAACCAGCGCATCCTCAAATGGGAAGAAGAGACCGGCGCGCTCAGCATCTTCCGCAAGCCGTCGAACTTCGCCAACGGCAACACCCGCGACCGCCGGGGCCGGCTGATCACCTGCGAGCATGGCGGCCGCCGCGTGGTGCGCACCGAATATGACGGATCGATCACGGTGCTGATCGATTGCTTCGGCGGCAAGCGGCTGAACTCGCCGAACGACGTCGTGGTGAAATCCGACGGCGCGATCTGGTTCACCGATCCAATCTTCGGCCTGCTCGGCAATTACGAAGGCTACAAGGCCGATCCGGAGATCGAGCCCAACGTCTACCGGCTCGACCCCGAAACCGGCAAGGCCAGCATCGTCGCCGAGGGCGTGCTCGGCCCGAACGGGTTGTGCTTCTCGCCGGATGAGAAAATCCTCTACGTCGTGGAATCCCGCGGCGAGCCGAACCGCAAGATCCTGGCCTATGACGTTTCCGCCGACGGTAAGACAATCTCGAACAAGCGCGTGTTCATCGATGCCGGCCCCGGCACGCCCGACGGCATGCGCTGCGATATCGACGGCAATCTGTGGTGCGGCTGGGGCATGGGCGATCCCGAGCTCGACGGCGTCGTCGTGTTCGCGCCCGACGGCGCCATGATCGGCCGCATCGCACTGCCGGAGCGCTGCGCCAACCTCTGCTTCGGCGGACTGAAGCGCAACCGCCTGTTCATGGCGGCCAGCCAGTCGATCTATGCGCTCTACGTCAACACCCAAGGCGTGCTCGGCGGTTAGTTTGTCGTCCCGGCCTTAGTGCGCAATTGCGCACTTGGGGCCGGGACCCATAACCACCGATGGATCTTGGCTTGGCACGCTGGGGCCGCATTGTTCGCAAAACGAGGCCCTGTGGTAATCGGTCCCGGCTTTCGCCGGGGCGACGATAAGAACTTCTACCTTCCAAAACGTCTGACGCCGGAGCGGTGATCCGCCCCGGCGTCAAAATCGTGTCTCTCTTAGCTCGGCTTACGCGGCGTTGTAGCCAGCGACCGCCTTGGCCTCGAGATATTCTTCCAGACCGTAGCGGCCCCACTCGCGGCCGTTGCCGGACTGCTTGTAGCCGCCGAACGGCGCGCTGCGTTCGTTCGGCACGCCCTGCAGGTTGACGTTGCCGGCGCGGATCTGGCGGCCGACGCGGCGCGCGGTTTCCACGGTGTCGGCCGAGACGTAACCGGCGAGGCCATAGGGCGTGTCGTTGGCGATCTTCACCGCCTCAGCCTCGTCCTTGGCGCCGAGGATGGTCAGCACCGGTCCGAAGATTTCCTCGCGGGCGATAGTCATGTCGTTGGTGACGTCGGCGAAGATGGTCGGACGGACATAGAAGCCCTTGTTGACGCCCTCGGGCAGGCCCGGGCCACCGGCGACGAGCGTTGCGCCCTCGTCGATGCCCTTCTGGATCAGCGCCTGGATCTTGTCCCACTGGCCGCGGTTGACGACCGGACCGATCGTGATGCCGTCGGCGCGCGGATCGCCGGCCTTGGTCTTGTCGGCGACGCCCTTCGCGATCGCGGCCACTTCCTTCATCTTGGAGAGTGGCACGATCATGCGCGACGGCGCGTTGCAGGACTGGCCCGAGTTGTTGAACATGTGCATCACGCCGCCGGTCACCGCCTTGACGAGGTCAGCACCCTCGAGGATCACGTTCGGCGACTTGCCGCCGAGTTCCTGGCTGACGCGTTTCACGGTCGGCGCCGCACGCTTGGCGACATCGACGCCGGCGCGGGTCGAGCCGGTGAACGAGATCATGTCGATGTCCGGGTGCTCGCTCATCGCGGCGCCCACCTCCGGGCCGAGGCCGTTGAGGAGGTTGAACACGCCCTTCGGCACGCCGGCTTCATGGAGGATTTCCGCGAAGATCAGCGCCGAGGTCGGGGTGAACTCGGAGGGCTTCAGGATCATGGTGCAGCCGGCGGCGAGCGCGGGCGCGACCTTGCAGGCGATCTGGTTGAGCGGCCAGTTCCAGGGCGTGATCATGCCGACGACGCCGACCGGCTCGCGCACGATCACGGCGGTGCCCATGGTCTCCTCGAACTCGTACTTCTTGAGCACTTCGAGGGTGTTCATGAGATGGCCGAGGCCGGCACCGGCCTGGAGCTTTTCGGCCATCGGCAGCGGAGCACCCATCTCGTCGGAGACGGCGGCGCCGATCTCCTTCATGCGGCCCTTGTAGACCTCGACGATCTTGGTGAGCAGCGCGATGCGCTCCTCGCGGCTGGTCCGGGAATAGGTCTCGAACGCGCGCTTGGCGGCGGCGACTGCCTTGTCGACATCGGCCTTGGAGCCGAGTGCAACCTCATACATCGCTTCTTCGGTCGCCGGATTGACGACGGGGGTGGACTTGCCTTTGACGACCGGATCGACCCAGGCGCCATCGATGTAGAATTGCATACGATTGACCATCGGAAACCTCTTGTAGGGGGCGTATGGATAAGGGGAACGGAAAGCGTTCGGCAGGCATCCTTGCACGAAAGCAGGGCGAATTGAACCCGCCATATGCGGGGCGCGGCTCGTGCACGCCCACGGCATATAATGTCGCAGGCAAGCGAGTGACAAGACTACTTCACCCTCCCCTGGAGGGGGAGGGTCGACGCGAATGAAATGAGCGGCGGGGTGGGATGACGGTCTCTCCACATCCGACAGTACCCGAGTGGAGAGAGATCACCCCACCCCGCTGCGCATTCCGCTACGCTTCATGCGCAACGACCCTCCCCCTCCAGGGGAAGGTGAAACTACACCGCCATCTTGCGATGCCGCACCGGGGCGCCGACCGAGAGGCTTTCCGCCGCATCGATGATGGCGTTGGCGTCGATGCCATAGTGGCGGTAGAGGTCGCCGATCGTCCCGGTCTGGCCGAAATGCTCGACACCGAGCGCCTCGACCCGGTGGCCGCGCACGCTGCCGAGCCAGCCGAGCGAGGCCGGATGGCCGTCGATCACGGTCACGATGCCGCAGTCGCGGTCGAGCGGCGCCAGCATGCGCTCGATATGACTCAAATGCTGCGTGCCTCGGCGGTCGCGGCGGAAATTCCGCGCGGCGGACCAACCCGCATAGAGCCGGTCGGCAGAGGTTACCGCCAGGAGACCGACATCGCGGTGGCTCTCGCCGATCAGGCCGACCGCCTCGATCGCTTCCGGCGCGACGGTGCCGGTATAGGCAACGACGATGTCGCAGTTCGGGCCCGGCTTGCGCATCCAGTAGGCGCCATCGGTGATGGCGCGCTGCAGGTCCGGTGTCATGATCCGCTGCGGTTGCTCCAGCGTCCGGGTCGAGAGTCGCAAGTAAACCGAACCGCCCTCGGCGCCCTCGCGCTGCATGTGGCCAAACCCCCAGCCCATGATCACGGCAAGTTCATCGACGAAGGCCGGATCGAACGAGGCTAGCCCGTCCTGCCCGATCCCGATCAGCGGCGTCTTGATCGACTGATGCGCGCCGCCTTCCGGCGCCAGCGAGATGCCCGACGGCGTCGCCGCCACCATGAAGCGGGCGTCCTGGTAGCAGGCGTAGTTCAGCGCATCGAGCCCGCGCTCGATGAAGGGATCGTACAGCGTGCCGACCGGCAGCAGCCGCGCGCCGTTGATCTGGTGCGACAGGCCGAGCGCCGAGAGCATGATGAACAGGTTCATCTCGGCGATGCCGAGCTCGAGATGCTGGCCCTTCGGCGAATATTCCCAGGTGTAGGCGGACGGGATCTTCTCCTGCCGGAACAGGTCGTGGTTCTCCGCCTTTGCGAACAGGCCGCGGCGGTTGACCCAGGCGCCGAGGTTGGTCGACACCGTAACGTCGGGCGAAACGGTGACGATGCGCGACGCAAGCTCGCTGTCGCCGCGTGCCAGCTCATGCAGCACGAGGCCAAATCCCTGCTGCGTCGACATCTGCGCGGAGGCCTTGAAGGCCAGCCGCTCCGGCACGTCGATTTCAGGCGCCGAGAGACGGCGGCGTCCCTCGCGGTTGAACGGCGCCTCCGCCAGGAACGCCTCGAGCTTCGCGGGCTCCTGAGACAGGCCCTCGAACTTGTCCCACTCGTGGCCGGTGCGGATGTTCTGCGCGGCGCGCCACTTCTCCATCTGCGCCACCGTCATCAGGCCGGCGTGGTTGTCCTTGTGGCCCTGCATCGGCAGACCGACGCCCTTGATGGTGTAGGCGATGAAGCACACCGGACGATCATGGTCGATCGCCTCGAAGGCCTCGATCATACTCGCCATGTCGTGGCCGCCGAGGTTCGACATCAGCGCCAGCAGCTCCTCGTCGTTGCGGCGATCGATCAGGGCCGACACCTCGCCCTGGTCGCCGATATCGTCACGCAGATGCTTGCGGAACGCCGCGCCGCCCTGGAAGCAGAGCGCCGCGTACATCTGGTTCGGGCAATTGTCGATCCAGCGCCGCAGCGCCTCGCCGCCCGGCTCGGCAAACGCCTCGAGCATCAGCTTGCCGTACTTCACGATCACCACGTCCCAGCCAAAATTACGGAACATGGTCTCGAACTTGGCCCACAGCCCCTCGCGTACCACGGCGTCGAGCGACTGCCTGTTGTAGTCGACCACCCACCAGGTGTTGCGCAGGCCGTGCTTCCAGCCCTCGAGCAGCGCCTCAAAGATGTTGCCCTCGTCCATCTCGGCGTCGCCGACCAGCGCGATCATGCGGCCCTCGGGCCGGTCCTTCATCCAGCCATGCGCCTTGACGTAGTCCTGCACCAGCGAGGCGAACAGCGTCTGCGCCACGCCGAGACCGACTGAGCCAGTGGAGAAGTCGACGTCGTCGGTGTCCTTGGTGCGCGACGGATAGGACTGCGCGCCCTTGTAGCCGCGGAAATTCTCCAGCTTGTCGCGGGTCTGGTGGCCGAACAGATACTGGATCGCATGGAACACCGGACTCGCATGCGGCTTCACCGCGACGCGGTCCTGCGGTCGCAGCACCGAGAAATAAAGCGCCGACATGATGTTGGCGAGCGAGGCCGACGAGGCCTGATGGCCGCCGACTTTCAGTCCGTCGGTCGAGGGCCGCACATGGTTGGCGTGATGGATGGTCCACGACGACAGCCACAGCACCTTGCGGGCCAGGGCGGACAGCATGTCGAGGCGTTCAGGCGCGATTCCCATGGCGATGCTCCGGGCGGATATGCCCGATGTTACTGCCGCGGCGGCCGCCGAAAATCTCAATTCCGCGCGACAGCACAGGAAAAATTGGGATAAATTCCCACGATCCCGCCTCAACTAACGAGTTCATCCCAATGCCTGCCCTCGACGCCATCGACCGCAAGATCCTGAGTCTGCTCCAGACCGACAGCCGCATGACCATGCAGGAACTCGCCGACAAGGTCGGGCTGTCGGTGTCGCCCTGCCACCGCCGGGTCAAGTTGCTCGAGGAGCGCGGCGTGATCTCTCGCTACATCGCAACCGTCGACCAGAAATCGCTCGGGCTGCATGTCTCGGTCTTCATCTCGATCAAGCTGGCGCGGCAGAAGGAGGAAGACCTCAACCGCTTCGCGCGCGCGATCTCGAAATGGGACGAGGTGCTCGAGTGCTATTTGATGACCGGCAACCGCGACTATCTCTTGCGCGTCGTCGCCGCCGACCTCTCCTCCTATGAGGCGTTCCTGAAGAACAAGCTGACCCGGCTCGACGGCATCGCCTCGATCGAGTCGAGTTTCGCGCTGAGCCAGGTGAAGTATTCGACGGCGTTGCCTGTGTGAGGGCGTTGGTTGGGAGCTTCCTTCGCCGGGACGACAGCGAGCGTGTGGCGCGGCTTGTCAGTCAAACATCCACATTTCAGTCAAACATCCACATTTCAGTCAAACATCCACATTCTCGCGACATAATCTGTCCGAGTTTTGCATTTCGTTTCGTCCTCTCCTCGAAGAGGGCGCAGGGAAAGCCGGGTGCCGATCGCACCCATGGGCCCCGAGCAATGGGTAGAAAGCTCGGGGGGTAGGACCACAGGTGTAACCGGAGCATTCCGGCTTTCCCTGCGCGATGGGTTACGGCTTACTTCGTGCTCTCCCCGGCGAGACTGGGCTTGCTTGTCACCGCCTCCGCAAAAACGCTTGCGCGTCTTGCGGGGAGACACCGGCCGCTAGGGCGTCAGGACCACACGACTTCACCGTCCGCCTCGTGCGCACTCGTCAGTTGCGCAATCAGCGTCCACCGCATCTCAACCCACGTTCGTGACGACCGCGAAGCGCCCCTCGTGTCGGGTGAGACGGGCGAACCATACACCGAGTTGCAGTTCGGATAAAGCGAAATATTTTCGCGACGGTGACTTGCGTCGTCGGGCAACTCAGTGATTGGCGTGCGGCCAGACACCGCTGCAGCATGGGCATGGCGCGACAATTCATAAGCCGCTTTCATAAGTCCATACGAATTCACCCATCTAATCGCATGACGGGCCACTCAATATAACAGTGCTGACAGACAGTGATCGCCTCGATCGGTCGGCAGGACAAATCCTCTCGCGACAGCGGGAACTTGGTTTGTCGCAGGTGAGCCCGAGCGGACCGATACTCGGGATGTCCGTCACAGGAGATTCCCGTGAAGCCTTACATCGCCGCTTTCGCATTGCTGTCGCTGGCGTCGATGGCGCCCGCAACCACAACGGAGACCGCGATGACCGGATCGAAGCCGATGCTGACCTCTGACGAATTGCGCAAGGTCGCTCCCGCGCTCGACGCCTACACCCATAACCGTCTTCTCGGCGATGTCTGGAAGCGCCCCGGGCTCGCGCCGCGCGATCGCAGCATCGTCACGCTGGCAGCGTTGATTGCGCGCAACCAGACCATCGAGCTAGCGTATCATTTAAATTTGGCGCTCGATAACGGCGTCAAGCCGCGCGAGATTTCGGAGATCATCACCCATCTCGCCTTCTATGCCGGCTGGGCCAATGCGATGTCGGCGGTCGCTGTTGCAAAAGACGTCTTCGCTGCCCGCAATTTCGGCGCCGAAGAGCTGCCCGCTGTCGCCGTGACGTTGCTGCCGATCAACGAAGCGGCCGAGGCACAACGCGCCACTTTCGTCGAGGAACAGTTCGGCGCGACGTTTCCGGGGGTCGTGCAATACACCACCGATGTGTTGTTCCGTGATCTGTGGCTAC